>OZ244209.1:0-4800000 GCA_965216885.1 Pirellulaceae bacterium
GGAAAAGGCCCACAAACTCAAGCGTTTGAGGAGCATCTTCGGCCGCATCCAGCGTGCGATCACCGAACGATCGCTTGTGATGCTTGTGCCAAAGAGACAACCGGGGAGTTCTTCCCGTGAACGCTGGTAAACCGCTGGCTCGAACTCGAATGCGGTAGCGACCGGGATGAGCAATCGAGAACGACCATCCTTCGCCGAGCTGCAATAACTGCCGCTTGCCCAGACTCTCTGTTCCGTTGCCAGCATGTTTGCGGACGGTCTTGGACGGAACAGGGTTATCGGGAAACGCCTGTTCGACAACCGTGTTCGCCGCAGCAAAGTATCGTTCAACGTGCGACGGAGCGACCGACAGTAGCGAACCAACACGATCGAAGCCTTGCCAACGTGGGTCATCATTGAATGCACCGGGAGCTTCCACGTCGAAAACGACTCCGAGCAGATCGTAGACGGTGTGCGCGTATTCCGAACGGCTCAGCCGATAAAGTTGTACCGGGCCACTTCGTGACATGCGTGCTGCTGCGCCGGCTCGGATTTTTTTCGAGATTGAATCCGCGACGTGTCCAATCTCTTTGGAGTTCGGCAGCTTTTCTTCAGGTGGTGGCATCTCGCCCGCATTGATGCGGAAGAGAACTTCGCTCCACTTCTGAGCAACGATGGGATTGGAAAGGTCGCGTTCGAGTGTGTCGATGCGAAAGTCGCCTTCTTGTTCTGATTCGCCGTGACAACGCAGGCAATGGTTTTTTAGGAAGGTGTTTGTTGTTGCGTCGAAGTTGGCTTCTTCGGCGCTGACTGACAGACTACAGAAGACTGTTGCCATAATGCCAAGCAAATGCCAGACACACAAGTAGTTCGTAGTACCGCCTTTAGGCGGAACGGTGCGCTGCTTTACTCTGGTTCTGCGTTTCCGCCTAAAGGCGGTACTACGAACTACCGCGCTCATGGCAACCTCAACTTCGACGCACGCTCAAAATCTTCCGGCGTCACTAACCACTCATCAAACGGCAGCAGCACGTACGTCCACGAACCTTTCAGTCGAACAACGCGACCGGGACGAAACCCATCGAGCATCTGCGGCACGCGCAATCGCACCTGAATTCCGCTACTTCCCGGCGGAGGATTTTTGTCCACCTTCCAATCAAGCTTGTCCGCGTGCGGTGCGTACTCGGCGTGATACGCCCACGTTCGAAGCGACATTTCCGCATCGCAGATTCTTGGCTTCGACTTGCGAATTTCCTCGTAAAGTACCGAGTCCATGCCAGCGAACAACGTGACCGTCAACTCACCGCCGCCCGTGTCGTAGTTTTTCACGGCATCGACCCAGCCGGGCAAAAATCGTGAGCGAATCAAACGCAAATGCCGCTGACGCTGGATTTCTTTGCAGGCGTCCAAGCTTTCTTTGTCGAGCCAAATATCGGTTGTCGCCAAACTGGCAAACGGCCCCCACGTCAGATTGACTTGGACCTCTGCGCCCTCTTCAAGCTGATCCATGCCAACCAGCTTTGCGCCTTTCCAGACTCGCGTGGACTCATCGATATCGAAGAGCGCCGGTTTGTTGATGCCGCCTTCGATCTCCGGGCCGATGGGCTCGACCGATAATTTTAGTCGTGGAGCTGGACCTCCTCCTTGTTCGGTGCCGAGCAATTTCCATGACCGCCCCTGTCGCGAGTAAAAGCTAACGTCGTCTTCGAGGCGGAACGCATGGTTGTAGCGTGCGAGCGGATATCGTTTGAGTCGCTGTTCCGTAAGTGGCGGGATCGTTTCCTCTTCGCCTTCCATCGGCAACAGGAATCGACCGTGCATGTGAGTGCCGTGTGGGATATCGCGAATATCGGCGGGAGCTCCGTGGTACCAAACGGTGCCGTACGGCAGCATCGCGAAATAATGCCGCCGCGGGTCCGTCGTGCCATCGCCGTTGCGAAGGCCTCCACGCCGGTTGAACGGTTCGCTGAAGACAAGGTCGCCGGACATATGGATGCCAGCGTCTTTCGGTGGAAAGCCACCGGGCTTGGGGACGTGGTTTTTGACGTCGTCAGTGACTTCAATGGCGAGGGCTCCGCCTGTAAACAGGAAGAGCACCGCAATGACGATGAGGTTGGTTGGTCGCGGTCTGTCTGTAGTATCCCATTTAGGTCCGTCGGAATGGTAAGTGACGGATTTCGATGTAGCGGAAGTCGTCAAGACTTTCGTTTTACCGTGTGGCCGAAACTCTTGACGAGTTCCGCTACGCCAAGGCGCACCGACCAACGCCCGATTCCGGCTAAAGCCGGTACTACGAACGTTCGACATCACGAGAGCACCTCGGACACGGCACCGTTCGAGTCGGCAAACGAATTTGTCTCCACTCCAACGCGTTGAGCGACCGTCATCAAGAGATTGCTGAAATGAGCTTTCTCATTAACGGGACTGTGATACATGCGAATCCCGTCGCCGTAGCCTTTGAACTGCTTCACTTGTTGGTTGAAGTCCACGTGAGCACCATGCTTAAACCCAAGTGACTTCCCGCCGGCCAGCACCAACGGCAGGCTCGTTGTTCCGTGGCTATTTCCATACGAGAGACCACTTCCATAGAGTGCTACCGTTGAATCAATCAAGGGACCGTCCGCATCTTTAGCCTTCGCCAACCGATCGAGGAAGTATGCAAACTGACGCACATTGAATTCGTCACTGCGTGTTAGCTGATCCAGCAAGTCTTTGTCGCCGTTGTGGTGCGACAACGAGTGGCGATCTCGATTGATGCCGATTTCCGGTATGGACGGGCCGGTCCCTTCGTTGCCCGTGTTGAAGGTCACGACTCGCGTCATATCCGTTTGGAACGCCAACACGATGATGTCGTACATCGTCCGCAGGTACTCGCCCAGTCGCTTGAGTTCAATGTCGCGATTTAGTTTCGCGGCGACGTCGGGTTCGATCTTCGGCCTTGGCGTTTCGAGCCATTCTTCAGTCCGTTTCGTACGAATTTCGATCTCGCGCACCGACACGAGGTACTGATCGAGCCTCCCTCGATCGCTCTTGCCCAACTTATTCGAAAGCGATTTGGCGTCACCCAATACCAAATCGAGGATACTTTGCTTTCGTTGGAGTGCTCGGCGTTGTTTCGCAATACCGTCCGCTGGCTCAGTGAAAAAGTTCTGGAAAACGACTGCGGGATTTCGTTCCGCGGGCAATGCAATTCCATCGGCACTCACCGAAAGCGGCTGCCCTTGGTTACTCAGCTCAAGCGACGGAAAACGCGTCTTCGGCCCAGCAACTTGCGCAATCAACTGATCGACCGAAATCGAATTGCGATCGTTCGGGCCATGCTTGGCACCGGTCAGCCACGTTTGCGTTGCGTTGTGAGCAATGCCGAATGAGTTCGGGTGATAGAGCCCACTGATCGGCGTGATCTGTTCCCGTTGCTGCTCAAGCGGACGCAGGATGCGCGACAGCTCATAGTCGCGGCCCGTTGAATTCATCTCGTAGTCGTTCGTGTTAACCCCGTTCGGCAGATAAACAAAGATGCTACGACTCGGCCGATCGCTAATTTGCTCGGCAGCCCGTAGCGGCTGCATGCATTCCAGCAGCGGCAACGCCATGGTGACTCCCAATCCTCGCAGCGCATGACGACGATTGAGCAACCAGTTTTGCGAAAGATAGTTGGCCATTGCTTACCTCTTGGTTGGCTGGTTTTCGAGACATTTTACCATCAATGGATAACCGGCTTCCAGAAAGCACCCCACCTTCAATCAGTCCCAAGTGCGTCCTTGAACAATTCGTACTCGGCTTCCGGGTTGAAGGCTCGGTGATCGTGAAGGAGCGCTCCGAAAGTGATTCGCAGTTTCTTACCGGGAGCAATCGAAACGGAACTCTTCGCGCCTTGCTTCATGGCCTTTCGACCGAAAGGATTGGAAACAAACGCTCCGTAGTTGCGGTTGTGCCACCAACTTCCACGAAAATTCTTCGGGCTTGCCATCAGCATGATGCCGCCGGACTTTGGGGCAGTGCCGGAATAGTCGCACCAGTTCGCTGGTTGACCCCACGTTTTCTTTGCCGTCTGTTTGCCGGTCGAGCTGCGAATCAAACCACCGTTCTTCTCCGTGAAAGCGGTTGCCATGCGAGCACCAAAGCCCATCTCTTCTTGATCGCCGAACGTCACCGTCTGCTTGTCGGCGTGGAATTCGGCGCTCCAAATGAGTAGCCAACCGTTCGGGCGAGCTGCCAACGTGTACTCGTTCGTCAGTAGACAGAGTGGCTCGCCATCGCTCTTCTTCAAGCGGCACTCGGTTGCGAAACGCAATTGCCCGTCCTTGATCGTCGGTTCCGAAACGAAACGAACGTGCTCCATTGCGGCTTTGTTACGCCAGAAATCGTGGCCGTTGATGTCGCCGAACGCCAGCCAGATGCCGGGATGCAGTCTGGAGTGATCCAGCTCGTCAACTCCTTCCACCGGAGGATGATTGCGCGTGACCTTCAATCCATTCACAAGCCGGGCGTTGGAGAAATACGGGCGAAGTGTCTTGTCGTCGCGAAACACGAATTCAACGATCGGCTTGCCGTCGAGCGAAATGCGGAGCTGGTTCGTTTGCTTTTCGACATGGAAACCACCTTTTGACGAATCTACAGCGGTTGTTTTTGCCGAAGTCGAATCGGTTGCGGCTGGTCCCTTCATTGCAAGCAAGAACCTAGTTAAGTCAGCCACTTGCAACGGTGTCATTGTATCCGCCATGTCGGGCATCGCAGACTTCGGATTACTGTTTCGCTCTTCAATCGAAGACTTCGGAATGTCGATTCGCTCGCCCGTCGATTGGCCGAGCGATAGCGTCAAACCGCTCTCTTCCAGCAGCACGCCAGAATACGATTGGCCGTCGTCGGTGAGGACCGTCTGTTGGTTGAAGCCCTCGGTGATGATCTCGCTCGGCTGCACGATCGACTGCACGATATGCTTTGCGTTCGACCGTGAGCCAATGTTGCTCAGGTTTGGCCCAAAGCCGTTTTTGGCTTCGTCGAGGCTGTGACATTTGGCGCAGCCCGCTCCGAGTGAGTGACGGAACAAGACTTCACCGCGGTCTGTATCCCCGCGATCCAACAACGCTAAAGCCGCTTTGGCAGTCGCCTTTAGTGCGTTGCGTTCCAGCGGCAGCGGTGACACGGCAACGATGTAGTTGACCATGCTTCCGGCGTCGCCGTCGTCGGTGTTGCCGCCAAGTGAAATCGAACCCGCGTCGAACGCTCGTGAGTAGAAGGTCAGCTTAGCGCCTTCGTCAATGGATGCTTCGAACGGTTGCTTTTCAAAGCTGCTTAGCCAGCTTGGCGGCGATTTTTGCTCTTCGTCGATCCCAACCCACACACGCACCGGCACAATCGCTTCCAAAGTGAGCCAGTCCTTGCCGGTGGAACTCTCGTCGCTGTTGGCCGTCTGGATCAAGTCGCAGCCCGCAAGCGCCGGCGGGACAGAAGTCAGCCGATAGCCGCGGTCCACGTAGGTCTTGTTCCCCTCCGCAAAGCCGCCGGGAACGATTTTGTATTCTCGACCACTTCGCGATTTTAGATTGCGTATCGTTGCGATGGGACTCGCGGACGCTTCGACCTCTTCGATGCCTGATGCTTCCTTGAGCGAGCGACCCTTGAGCGCTGGCCCGGTGGCTTGCTTCATCTTTCCGATCCACGAGTTGGCGACGCGAAGTACTTCGGTGTCGGTTTCGCTGCTCAGCAGTTGCTTCACTTCGGGTTGAGTCAACTCCTGCGTTTCGAGCAACGATAGCAACGCAGCTCGACGCACAGCCACCGGCGCGTCTTTCAGCAGCCCACGCCGATCCGCCGTAGAACTGAGCGTTCGCAACGCCTGCCAAGCCGAGTAGAAGATTGTCGTGTCAGATTCGCGTTCCAGAAGGTTCAGCAGTTCAGGAACAAGCTGGCTTTGATTCGCTTCGTGGACGGCTTGCACCGCCGCGAATCGCACGCGAGGCTGTGGGTGTTGGAATGCGAGACGCATACAATCGGTGAGTCGATCCGTTTGCTGAAACTGGTTCGCACGGTACGAGAGAATTCGGACCGCCTGCACTTGGCGATTGAGCCACGCGGACTCATCTGATCGCAGCGTTTTGTGTAGGTACTCGGCAAGTGATTTTGCCTCCCGCATGCGCCCGAGAGACCAGATCGTCCAAGTCTCTTGATTCTCTGTGAGCTTGGCGTTGGACAATTGCTTCAAGATTTGTGGTATCACGTCGCCGCCGCGGCTCACCAGTTCGTCCTGCGCATTGATACGACGCACCGGGAGCGGGCTGTCGAACTCGCCAATCAGTTCCTCAATCGAAAACTTTTCAATTGGCTTCGAAGTCAGCAGCGGCTTGGCCTTCGGCGCGTCTTTCCAAGCAATGCGAAAGATGCGACCTTCGTTACTGAGTTTTCCGTCCTCATATTCGGCCCCGTAGCCGCTACTCCATCCAAGCACCCACAACGCGCCGTCGGGACCGAACTCCAAATCAGTGGGACGAAACAGCGCCGAGCCACCTTCAATGAACGAAGCGAACTCGCCGCCATCGGGTCGTAACATCGCGCCGTCCCACTTGGTGCGCCAGAGGTACGTCTTCTTCGACAGCCAGTCGTTGACCAGAAACGCACCGCGATACGCTGGCGGAAACTGCGGCGACATGCAGAAGATCACGCCCGTTCCGGAACCCTGAAACAGTGGTCCGCAAACAGGTGCGGTCGGAGCGTGTTGCTCAGGCGACCAATGGCTGCTCCACGGATGGTTCCAACCAAAGTGAGCACCATAGAACGGCACGAAGACGCGGTCTCCCTGACTCTGGTCGTTGTCGGTGCCCAGCCAATTGAAGCCACTATCCATCGTGATGTCCCACGGATTGCGAAACCCACGCGAAACGATCTCCAAGTTGTAGCCGCCGTCTGCGCACCGCAGCACGCCACCATCCATACCCCAATCGTCAGACGGATTGTGATACGCGTGGCGGTAATCGTCCTTGTGGAAGATGGCCGGCGTGGGAAAGTCTGGCACGTCCGCGGGCGCCGTGAGTCCCCACAAGTCTCGGAACGGTTTGGGCGCGTAGCGGCCCGGTTGATTCATGCCCTTCGAATTGCCCTTGCTCATGTAGAGCTTGCCATCGGGCGCCCAATTCAGTCCATGCAAACCATGTTCGAGATTGCCAAGGTCCGTGTAGAGCTTGACGTATTCATCGGCCACGTCGTCTCCGTCCGTGTCGCGAACGACGGTCAGGTCGGGTGCGTTGGCGATCCATAGGTCTCGGCCATGCCAAGCTAAACCCTGAATCGCATTGAAGCCCGTCGCGTAGACTTTCGTCGTGTCGGCCACTCCATCGCCGTCCGTGTCGAGCACCATCACAACACTATCGCCGGGCGTCGCTGGCTTCGGCTTGCGGTACTGCGGTCCCATGCCAACAAACAGACGTCCTTGCTCGTCGAACGCCATGGAGCAAGGCTGCCGCACGATCGGCTCGCGCGCGAACACCGACACTTGAAACTCAGGCGGCACCTTGGGTAACACGTCCGGATCGAATGACTTGTCAGTGAAGTCCGCGATTGCAGTCGAAGCGCCGAGAATGATTGAGGCGATCGCGAATCGAAGAACGAGTGAGGAGAGATCGGTGTTTTTCATGATTTGGCGATTTTGGCATTATTCGACTACGTATGCCAGTTTCTTGGTGACTTTCGATTTCGCGAGATCCAGCTCCTTGCCGAGCGGGTTAAACGCAACCCATTCAACTTTGTCGCCTTCTAACTTCAAACGCAGTATCGATCCTTCGGCGGTGTCTTGAATGACCTCGATCCCCGATGCGTGTGCGGTCGCTTGCAGATTATTGGCGTAGGCGGCTTTCGATCCGGGGTTGGGATTGTTGGAGGTCGACATCGAACGATACGGCGCGTGCGGGTAGTAGACTTGGGTGAAGACCAGAGTCTGACCGACTTTCGGTGTGCCTTCCCAGAGATACCTTAACTGGTTCGGGCATCCCGTCGCCCGCGGGTCATCGACCAGTCGATCGACAACTTGCAGCCGACAATCGGCTTGCGGAGCAAACCAAACGAGCAAGTCGGCCGGTGGTGACTTGGCGCTTCTTGTTCCGTTGGATGCGACTGGTTTGTGGATGAACGTGTTCGCCCAATGCGTGCCGGTCTGGGGCCCGATGTTGTGCGTGTTCCATAGCGGAGCGACTCGTGCCGGAAAACTCTCTTCGAACGTGATGGTCTCGCGAGTGGCAAGAAAACGATTCTTCGCAAAGATGAACTCGCGCTGATAAACGACTGGAAGCCCGTCCATGTTCTTGACTCGGACTGTCGCGTAAGTTGCTTTCTCGGTTTCCTCGAAATGAGTCACTTCCGACTGAATATCGGGCATCGTGCCGCTTCTCCAGAACTCGTCGATGCGGAGTTTGTCGGGGTGAAGACGCCGCGAAGCTTTCTTTTCAATGTCTTCGACTAGCAAACGATTCTCGACGGAGGCACCTTTGCTGGTGACGATCTGCGTGAAAGCGGCTCCCCAGCGATTGAGGCCCATGATGCCTCCGGGGTTCGCCGGGAAACTGGTTGGATGTAGCTCGACGAGCCCGAAGAAGTCGCCCTTTCCCCAACCGCTGCGGAGGACCAGCTTGTCCGGCCACTCGTTACCCGTCATGTACCAACTGCAACAGACGTGGCCGAAGTTGTCGCGTGGATCGGCGTTACCGAGGAGTCGTTCGGTGAGTTTCTTGTCGGTGTGCGGAATGCGAATCGCTTCGCAGCGTTTCGTCCAGAGCGAACCCGCCGAGGGTGGCGTTGGTTCGACGGTTTCGTCGGCGAACAGATACGCCAATGCGACAAGCCAGTTGGCCCCAATGTTGTAGCTGGGGTCATGGCTCGGACTCGCTTGGTAACGCAAATAGTTCAACAGCTTGTGCGCCGCAAAACGATAACGTCCATCCTTCGTCTTTGCCGCCAGCCGTTCGAGCATCGCGATGCGATAGGCAGCCGTACTATTCCAGCCACCATTGGGACCATAAGGATTGATCTGGCCATCGGGGCCCACTTCGACAAGCAGTCGCTCCCAAACTCGTCGTCGCATTTCTGGATGGTTGTAAACTCGGTCGTCGCCGGTCCATTGATCGCCTCCACAGATCAAAATGATCAACGGCCCCATCATGTAACCCGTGTCATTCTGCGGAACATCCTTCGGCCGCCAGAAGTCATTGAACACAATTTTCGAGTAATTCGCCCAGTGTTTGGCCTCGGGAATGTCCGGGTACCATTCAGCGGCGCGGCCTTTGGCGTAAGCTTCGGGCATCGAACGATGACACCCACCTCGCCACTCAACCGGTTCCGTGTCCCAGACGTGAAGATTGCGACAGTAACAAAGCCACATCTCGCGAAACCATTCGTCGTTGGGCTTCATAGCTCCGCCTTCGATCAAGTGTTTTCGATAAAGCGGAATGAGTGCGGCGGGATGCTCGAATTGCCAAAACCATTTTCGCTCGCGGATCATCTTTTTCATGTCGGCATGAGCGTGCTTCAGCATTGCGATGCAAGCGTCCGACCACTTTGAGTCGCCCGTTTGCACGTACTTTGCCAAAACCGGCATGAACGCCGCGGGACCGTTAATGCCACGAACTGGATTCGCCGCGATTTGCTGCGGCTCCATTGCGTCAATGCAACGCAGGTACGTGTCGCGAGTGACAGCGTCTTGCGGAATCGGATAGAAGTCGGAATTGTCTAGATCAGTTTTGCCGAATCGGTAATGCTCGACATCGACAAAGTAGCGAGTCGGTGGGCCGACGAGTTCGGGTTGCAGCGACTCTTGCCCCCAGCCGATTGCCGCAGAAAGACAGAAGACAACCGGCGTTGAGAGGACGCGGAAATTGAATTGGGTTCGATGGTTGATCATGTTGATTCACGTCTCGTCGTCACCTAAATCGCTTCGATTTGACGCAAAGAACGCTCATCGAAGGTCTTGACGACTTCCGCTACGAGTTTTGAGTATTCAGTGCTACAGCATGCCAGTGATCTAAGGTTTCGCTGTCTCATCAGCTTGGCGTGGATGCTTCGTCGCCGTTCCGAAAGTCAGCCGCTCGTCGTCGCGGACTCGCATCGGTTGCTCGTTGTGATACCAACAACGTTCAGAAAGACCATCTGGAAAGTCGTGAACAATGAGCCCAGGCGTGTCTTTGTCCAATTGTTGGGCAATCGTCGCGTCAGGACGAGCTACAAAACTCGCCCAATGCGAGTATGGGGCTGATGAATTGTTGGCGACAGCCCACATGCGGTTATCGGCACAACGTGTGGGCACTTGGCGTTCGGTTAAAACATCAAGACAGTTTTCGCCCTTGCCCCGGGCATTGTAGAACGAGTGTAGCATCACTGTCGCACCACGTTCCTGGTACGCCGCGTATACCTGCGGCCAGCATGCGTCGTAGCAAATCGCTAATCCAACTTTGACGTCCTTGATCTCTCGCATTACCAGGCGATCGCCTGCTGAATAGTGCTGCTGATCTCCAAGAGTGCACATCGATTTGTCGTACCGATCGACGATCTTTCCGGTCGGATCAATCAAGTACAAACAGTTGGTTGGTTTTGTTTCCTCGTCGAGGTAATGTGCCGATCCTAGTACCAACCAAAGCTCCAGTTTCTTGGCTAGTTGGCAAAGTTCATTCGTTTCTTTACGAAGCAAATCCCAATCGAAGTCATCGAAATTCTTGAAGTCTGTTCCAGCATACCCGGAAAGACACGCCTCTGATGTATGTAAAAGGTGAGCTCCTTTTCGTTCTGCCTGCTGCATGTATTTGCGAATCCAGCGGGCATTGCTGGCTATGTCGCGGCTGACAGGGAACTGGCAAGACGCCACACGCAGTTTGTCGTCTGGTCGGTCTTGTTGCGAACTGCGTTCTGCTTCTCGATCGCTTCCCGCGACGACGCTTGATTTGGTCAGTGATCCGTATAGCTCCGGGCGGCGCTGTTGGAAATTTCGACTGTTGCGTCTGGCTTTCCGAACTCTTGCCAGATCTACCTCGGCAACGGTGTAAGCCTCTTCACCAGCAGGGCAACGTGAAAGGAGCTTCGCCGGCACGTTTCCTATCATCGTGCCGCCGCCGTAGGCCTGGTTCGTACTTACCATCGCGACATGACTCCGGAACATTGCGGACTTAACGATAAAGTCTTCGACCGAGCCACGACGACCGTTGATCCATATGATCAGCTCGGCGCCTTTGAGCGACAGCGTGCGAAAACTCTCCGGAAACCATCCGTCGTAGCACGTCAAAACGCCCACGCGACCAAAGTCGAAGTCAAACACGGGCAGGTCTTTGCCACGCTCCATCGTCCATTCCGGATCGTTGCGGAGAAACCAATCTCGGCCTTTATTCGCCGGAGGTTTCGACCAAGCCGGTTCGCCCTCGTAATGATCCACCGCAGCGTGAGTCTTGTGATACTTCCCGGCAATATTCCCCTCGCGATCAAAGATCAAAGCTGTGTTCGCGTAAGTCTTGTCGTCGTAGACCTCCCAACAGCCAACGACCACATAAACCTTGTTAGCTGCGGCTGCCGACGAAATCCGCTTTGTCTCGTTTCCTGGAACGGAAATATGACCAAGCACGTACTCAGGGAACACGACCAAGTCCGCGCCATCTTTACCCGCCCGATCGATGTAAGGCACTAGCGTTTTGCTAACGTCGTAGCCCTCTCGTGGTAGCTCGCCTTTGTCGTAGCCATTGATCTGCACGGCTGCGATCTTGACCACGGATTGCTGCGAAGATTCAGGTGGCGCTGCCTGGGTCGTATGCTGCGGGGGAAAGTGGACGAACCCCGCAACCAAGATGAAGAAAAGTACGGAGTGTTTCATGATTGGTGCCCAAATAGTGCTCTGTTATTTGGCCGCGTAGTTCTTCAGCCCGCCGAGTTTATTGTAAACTGCCCGTCCCACTACCTCTCTTCTCGTTCATCCAAGACTCGGACATTGGCCGTGATCGTGTTGTTCTCAATCTCAATGTCGCCCACATCCTTGCCTAGACGTATTCCTGTCTGTTGAATGCCGTCCCCGGTGTCCTCGATAACATTGTTGCGGATGATCGTGCCATTCGTCGCGCCATCGACGAACAAGCCTAACGCCACGTTATCCCGCACCGTGTTGGCTTCAAAAGTGATGTTGTGGGCGGCCATCGGCTTGGTCTCCTGCCGCCAATAAACGCCTCCCTTCTTGTTGCCTACGATCGTGTTTTTACGGACAAAGTTCTCGCTGTCTTTGTGGCCGATCGACATGCCGTATCCGCCGTTGCCTTCGAGCCAATTCCCTTCGGCAACACCGCCTCGCACTCGCCAACAGAAAAAGAAACCGTCTTCGCCATTCTTGATGGAGCGGCAGTTGGTTACCGATGGACGCTGGGAGCCGCTGCCCGGGTGCAGTCCGAAACCCTCGCAATTCGTGACGTGACACTGATCAACTTTCACATCGTTTGATTGTTGGAAACTGATTCCGTCGCCATTGTAATTTCGAACGTTGCAGTCGCGAATCTCACAGGCGTCACCTCGGTAGAGATAAATGCCCGCAGTCCGGCAGCCGTCGATCTTTGTTGGGTTCTCTGCTCGATTGCCATCGACAGTCAGATTTTCGACACGAGCGTCCCGAATCTTGTAGCCACTAATTACAGGGTAGATCGTCGCGGCGTAGGCGTCGTCCGACATCAAGATATCCGCATTCATGTGTCGGCTGAGCGTGAAGTAGTTTTCTCGAGCGTTGAGGATCGTAGCACAGACGCCGTGAAAGTTGCGTTGCCGCTTCGATGCGACGTAAACTCCACGACCTACTGCGAAGCCGGTCTTGTCCTCGACCGTGATGGCGAACTCACCGTAGTCGCCATCGGCTGCCAGAGGCGCGCGGGACTCTCGATCTTTCTTGAGTACGGTTCGTTCGCCGGCACCTCGCACAGCGACGCGACTTCGCAAATGCAACGAATCACGCATGAGGTACTCACCCGGACCAATCTCGACGGTGCCGCCGCCCAAATTCCCCACATAGTCCACCGCAGCCTGCAAGGCGCGATTGTCGTTGCCGATGATGTCCGTGTCCGAGAGCCCGACGGTAACGTGAATCGCTGGCCGAGCGTGCAACTCGTTTTCTGCGTTGCGTCGTTCTGCTTCTTGAGCCGAAGCGTAAAGGGTAACGGTTGCGATTAGAAAGAACGCCATTCGCATAGGGGACATCGCCTTACACCTCGTAATCTTCTTGCTGGCTGCGCTGAAGAACAGTCGTTTCATGCTTTGGATTCCAGCGTGGCCGACTTTTTACTACCAACCGGTTCGATATTCACGACGCAGAAACTGGTTGGCGGATTTGTGATTGGTGAACACCATCTTTTCCGAATCCCAATCGAGCTTCTGCCGAGTTAGATCGTCACGCAGTTGTGAACGAAGTGCGATGTTGCCCAAGAGGACTCCTTCGGTGAGTGGACCGGCCCAGTCAAAGTTGGAACCTGCTTTCTGGCCGCCTTTGCAAGCTTGAATCCATTCTTCGTGATGACCGGGCGAACGGGGCAGCACTTTCGGCGGAATTCCGTATTCCTTCGCTCTCTCTTCCGGGAACATCCGCCATGGATCATCCCAGTCGGTCAACAAGACTCCGTCATCACCAACCAGCATCACACCGTTTGCTCCCAACAGATCACCTGCTTTCAAGACGCTAGGTCTTGGTGGTCGCAAACCGCCGTCGTACCACTGAACCTTCACGGGCGGCATTTCTCCGCGAGCCGCAAAGTGATAGGTGACCGTGGAACCGAGTGGGTACGAGTCCTCGTTCACGCGCGTCGAGACAGCTTCAACACTCGTCGGTGCTTTCAGCTTCAAGGCACGATAGACCGGATCGAAGTAGTGACATCCCATGTCGCCGAGCGCTCCGGTGCCGAAGTCCCACCGACCTCGCCACTTGAACGGAGCGTAATCGGGATGATACGGTCGCATCTGCGCTGGCCCGATCCACAGGTCCCAGTCAAGCGTGTCGGGAACAGCGGGAGTGTCCGTCGGACGCGCAACTCCCTGAGGCCAGTATTCACCGAACAAGCCACGCGAAGGTCGGTCTGTCCAGATGTGAACTTCGCGAATCGGCCCGATCGCATTATCCATGACGAACTCCTGGACCAGTTGCGTGTCCTTGTCCGCTTGGGCTTGATTTCCCATCTGTGTTGCGACACCTGCCTCACGAGCCGCCTTGGTCAATTCGCGAGCTTCCCAGATCGAATGTGTCAGCGGCTTCTCGCAGTACACATGCTTGCCGTACCGAAGTGCTGCCAGGGACGCGTGAAAGTGTGAATGGTCCGGAGTCGAGACGATAACAGCGTCGATCTTCGATTCCATCTCGGACAACATGACACGGTAGTCCTTGAAACGCTTCGCAGCTGGAATCTTCAATCCATCGTGTTTCTTGAACGACTCGGTCACGCGTTCGAAGTCAACATCACACAGTGCAACGACGTTTTCTGAACGTGTATCCCGAATATTGATTGCACCTCGCCCGCCTGCGCCGATGCACGCAATGCTTAGTTTTTCGTTGGCCGCATACGTTCTTGCCGAACCGGCTTGCAGAATGGTGAACGTGGCCGCGGTGGTACTCGCAGCTTTGAGGAACCTTCGGCGATCAACACTAAGGGGCATAGCAAACTCCGCGCTGAGGACCAGCTTCAATTGGTAAGACGCAACATGATAGTCCAATTCGAGCGATTGAGTCACAACCGGTGCTCAAGATGCGTTGAGCTGAGAGTATCGACAGCTTTGACCAAGTTGCTGAACCACCGTCTTCTGAATCGAGCGGATCAACAAATCAGGCGGAGGAAGCAGGCATTTCGCCGAATGCTGCCGCGGTTCCCGTTCAGAGAGCGAAAGAGAAGAATGGAATTTCCAGCGTGCCGTCATTGCAATGCGGGCGCCGTAGATGCTGAATTCGAAATAGCTCGCCCCTTCATCGGCTAGTTCTTGCCAACATGCCGCCGAACCGTGGCTGAACTTCTCCTAACGTAGTTTTTGAATGCATTGACCATCGAGCGGTCTGCTCTGAACGTGGGAGACCGCTGCAGGTTAGCCTTCGATCGAATCTGCTTCGGTTGGACAAGCTTCAGCAGCGTAGAAAAATGCCCAGGCGCAGAGGTCGTCTCTCATTTTCAAGACCGCTGCTTCCTAGCGAATTCGCTTCGCTGCTGGTGTTGATGCAACTTCGGAGCTTACATCAACGGCGCAACTTGCAGCGGTGTAGCGCAAGCAAAAACACAAGAGGTCGAGTGCGATCGATTGACGGGCTCTCATTGCAATTATGTGGGGCTACAAGAATCCGGCTAGGTGGGACGAATTTGCTTCCGACGCTTGTTCGACTCTCGCCATTCAAGCAGTCGCGCATCCCGGATAGCAGCGTCGAGAAAAACGAACCAAGTGGCGCTGGTATCGGTCTTGGTACTCCGCTTACCCCGAATGCCTCGCGCGAGGTTTGCGTCTCGCAATTTTCGCATTAGGGCTTCGGGGATTCTCTTTATCACTTCACCTGTTTCGGGGTCACAATACTCTCTTGCCGCCGTTAGAAGTTCTTCGTCACTCATGAGTCCAGTTACCTTGAGCCTAAGGATTGCGGCGGCTCGCTTCTTCCGATTCGTCCGACTGGGCCAATGCAATCGCTTTTACCAAATCAGATTTCATAAGCGGTTTCTGGAGAAAAACGAAGCTGGACAGCTGATCCAACTCGTCTTTGAAATGACTTTCAGGTCGGCCGCTGATAAGCACCGCCGGTAGCCGGTGATTTCGTTCGCGAAGTCGAAGCAAAGTTTGGGCTCCGGTTAACCCCGGCATTTGCATATCCACGATTGCCAAATTGATTTCGACACCGGAATCGGCCGTCTTTTCTAAGGCGTTTGAACCGCTTACAGCACTTACAATCTCGCAATTAAATGTAGTAAGCATCTGTACTAAAGTACGACGCACGTCGTCACAGTCGTCAATCACGAGGACTCGCATCGTTGTCTGTTCTGGCACGAGATTGCCAACCTAACCCTTCTCGAACACGGCAACATCGTACTGATGTAGAAACTCGAACTCCGCCTGATCGGCAAACCTCGATTCAAGCTCGTGAACCGTCGTGGTGATTTCGTCCGTCGAGAGAGCTGAGAATACCGACCATGTGTCCTGATTCATGACACCGTCGATCCAATCCTTTGTTGGTGTTTCGACCGGCTGCTCCCATCGAGTGAACTCGGCTTGTTTCCATGCTTTCACGCCTCGCATGGCCGACATCAGCTGACCAAGGGGCGTGTAGAGACTCGGCCACTTTTCGCTCGCTATCCGACCAACAGGGACAACTTCGTTGTCGGGAGGAGTGCGAACCACCATCGCGTATTGCCCGCCTGTTTTCAGTTTGGAGCAGAAGCCTTCGTGGATTGCTGATAGAGTATCGGCGGCGAAATGGTGTGCTGTGTCCTTGGTGAAAATCAAGTCGAATGACTCGTCGGGAGCATCGCGAGAAAACTCGATTGCGCCGCCGCAGTGAGCTTCGACGTTGTCGAACTCGGCGGCGCCTTCTAGCAGTTCTTTGACTGGTTCGTAGCACACGACTTTCGACGAAGACTGCATCTGTTTGCCGAGCAAGGATGCGAAGACGCAAGTCCCAGCTCCAACTTCGGCAATGGCTCTAGCTGACGGATGAGTGGATGCAATTTGATTGAGAATCCACGTTGTGTACACGCTTTCCGCATCAGTAAAGTGCTTCTCGCCGTATGCCTTTCCCACATTGGCGTAGTGTTTGAGTTGCCAATCAGATTCGTCAGTCTTCGTTTGGTTGGTCATGCGATCATTTCAAGTTCGGGAAGTTGTGGTTCAGTTAGGGTCGCCTTCGCGATCCGAGTCATCTTGAGCTAATTGCCGAATCGCGACACCGCCTGCCGAGATTCCTCCGATGACTGCGCCGACAATGCCTGCTGCGTTGGGCGTGCCGACTTGCATGAGCCAATCGGCAAGAAGCGTAACGACGTTGCCGAGCAAGACGGCCCCAAACACTGCACTCACCATTGTGATGGCAAACTGTTTTTCGGGGTTCGAAGATGTCATTCAGCTCACTCCTCTGACCTTTCTGTTGGTTCATCGACAGCGCGACTAACCATCTGTCCGATTGGCCATGCTGCAAACGAAGCAATCATGCCCGGAAACAGCTTGAACACGTCACCGTCGTATCCAACGACATTCCATGCGACCACAGTGGCGACTCCAGCAGCCATCATGAGTGCGACTGTGAGTGCCGATAACCGGACGTGAAAGAGCCGCAGGAGAAGCGGTGGCCCAAGCCCTGCGCCAAGCGCCGACCATGCGACCAACACAAGGGAGAACACACCTTGACCGGCGAATAACGCCACCGTCAAAGCGAGCCCCGCAACGGCCAGTGTCGCAAGCTTCGATGCGAAATAAGAGTCCTTCCAACGCGGATTAATGTCTTGGGTGATGGCGCCCGAGCACACCAAAATCTGTGAATCGGCGGTAGACATAGTTGCCGAAAACAGACCAGCTAGAACAAGGCCGATGAGAACGTCTGGCAACAGGCGACGCGCCATTTCCGGCATCGCGAGCTCAGTGGCTTGCGACTCAGTGAGTCCTTCGGTCAGTGGAATTGAAAGTAAGTCAGGCATCAATGCACGGGCGTAAAGTCCCACTGCGATGCTGGCCGCGAAGAACGGAATGAACCACAGAAAATAGATCTGCCGTGCGCGATGGATTTCGTCGACGGATCGAATAGCCATGAACCGCACGAGGATGTGTGGCTGCCCGATCGCTCCAAAACCGCCAAACATCATGCCGAGTAGGTACGCGATGAATCCGAACTTCAAATCAACGGGGAACCAACGCACCAGTGTCGGGTCTTGCGCTTCTAGATTGCTCCACATCTCACTGGGGCCGCCAACTTTGTTGCTTGCCGCATACAACAGAATCGCCATCGCGACCATCATTACGATCGATTGAGCTGCATCCGTCCAAATCGATGCACGGATGCCTCCTGAGAAGCAATAGAGCACCACGATAACGGCGCCGATGATCGCACCGATTTGTGGGTCCCACCCAAAGAGAGTTTGAAGTGCGGTGCTTCCGGCCTTCAACTGCGCCGCAGCGTACACTCCGAGTAGGATGAAAGTCATCCATCCCGCAAGTACGGTGACGACACGCTGCGTGCCGTACTTCGAATTGCCAAGCAGCGCCGGCACGGTTGCGACATCTGATTCTTCGGATTGCTTTCGCACGCGTGGATGGACCAAAAACCAAGCTACGAAGTCGCCGACGATCCAGCCAATCATCATCCAGATCGACTCGATTCCAACACGGTACGTGTAGGCAATCATCCCAATGAACATGAATCCACTATTGTTGGTAGCGACAGCTGACAACGCGGCGAGCCAAGGCGGGACGGAGCGACCAGCGACAAGGTAGTCGTCCGTGGTGTTCTTCTTCTTGAGTGACGAAGCGACGCCGATTGCCACGAACACAAGCAGAAAGGTGGCGAAGCTAATGGCAACAGTGGTCATATGACTCTTGGGGTTGCGACAGGGTGACTGACAATTGTTGCCGAGGGAGAACAAGAGCTTTACACAAGACGCGTGGCATTGTCTCGTGTGGGCGATAGTCAAGCTTCGTCCAGAAGCCCTTCGCATCGCGGAGCGACATTAGTGAGATACGAGAACTGCCCAGCGATCGGCCAAGCCTTTCACAACTCGCGACAATCCGCGAGCCCAAACCTTGGTGGCGAAATGGGCGTGCGACATGCAGCTTAAAAAACCAAAGCTCGTTGTTGTCGGGATGCCATCGGAGTTTAGCGAACGTTCCGTACTCACCCCACGAACATTCTGATGTCGAATATTGAATCAGCAATTGATCCAACAAAGTCACCACCTCTACTCGCGGCGTGTGCCCCAACTCGGAGAACGCTGTCAACGCCAAGCCATACACCTGCCGTTCTATTGGATTCCGGATACCCAAGGCATGAGTAGCGCGAAGGACTGAAGTCGTGCCATCACTGGCTGCGATCGGTTCCGTTTGGATTGAATGCGGCAACTGGCGCGCTCCAGCAACATAAGTGTCAAGTGCAATGATCGATTTCGTTGCACAAGAAAACAATTCCGATGCACTCATTTCACAGGCACGCAAATGTAACGGATAGCACGCAGCAGATCAATATTCGCCCATATCAGGCGGTTGACGCCAATCCGCTACCCGATAAGATGACGTCTCAATTCGTTGCTGCAGCAAAGGATTCTGCAGCAATCATGTTAAGAAGCACCGAGAATCGCAATAGAATCATGCCAACCCTGGAGTCGCCTGCGACTGCTATTTTGAGGCAACCGACGATTGAAGATGCCGCCAACTTATGGCAGCTGGTTGGCAATTCCGGAACGTTGGATCGCAATTCAGCGTACTTATACCTGCTTCTTTGCCGTGACTTCGCGGACACCTGTCTCGTCGCTGAGCGAGCGGGACGGCTCATTGGATTCGTGTCAGCTTATCGGCTGCCCAACGACCCTACTGTGCTGTTCATTTGGCAGGTTGGCGTTGACGCTTCAGCGCGCCGACAGGGACTGGCTTCGAACATGTTGCGTCGCCTCGTCCGGCGATTTACGCAGCAAAAGGCATCTGGCGATTCGATTCGTTTCGTTGAAGCCACCGTTTCGCCGTCCAATCATCCTTCTCGACAGCTGTTTGAATCACTGGCCCGTGGGCTCGATGCACCACTGGAAGATACAGACGGGTTCGCTGAGTCGCTCTTTCCCAGCGGCGACCACGAAGCGGAACCACGCATTCGCATCGGCCCCATCAATTCCGCGCAGCTGGCTACCGACGCTGCCTAATTGCTGCGCAATGTGTTGAGCACTTGTGTGCTCGCAACTCACTGATCAAACCCAAGGATTGCAACCCATCATGGATACATTCGAGCGACTTGAAAGCAACGTACGAGGCTACTGCCGTTCGTTTCCCACGGTTTTTAAACATGCCAAAGGGGCAACTTTAGTAGATGAAAGCGGTGACGAGTTCATCGACTTCTTTGCCGGAGCTGGAGCTCTCAACTACGGACACAACCCAACGAAGTTGCGCGAGCCGCTGCTCGACTATCTCTTGAGCGATGGGCCGGTCCACGCGTTAGACATGTCCACAACAGCAAAACGAGAACTTCTGGAGACCCTTGATGCAGTTATCCTGAAGCCTCGTAACCTTGACTACAAAGCCATGTTCCCCGGACCGACTGGTACCAACTCGGTCGAGTCTGCGTTGAAGCTCGCGAGAAAAGTGACGGGACGACACAACGTCATCTCGTTCACCAACGGCTTCCACGGCATGACACTCGGCTCGCTGGCACTAACGGGGAATAGCGCCAAGCGATCCGGGGCCGGAGTTCCCCTTAACAACGTTACCCACATGCCTTACTGCGATTACTTGGGCACCGAGACGGATACCATCGCGGCGCTCGAACGGGTCCTCGATGATTCGAGTAGCGGAGTTGATCTTCCTGCCGCGATCATCGTCGAAACCGTGCAGGCGGAAGGTGGTATCAATGTTGGGACACGAGGTTGGCTTGAGTCGCTCAGCAAACTTGCGAAAGAGTATGGCGTTCTCCTGATCGTAGATGACATCCAAGTCGGTTGCGGTCGAACGGGAAGCTTCTTTAGCTTCGAGTATTTTGATGTCGATCCGGACATTATCTGTCTTTCGAAATCGCTCTCCGGTTACGGACTGCCTCTGGCCCTGACACTGCTGAAGCCTGAGCACGATGTCTTCGAGCCCGGTGAACACAACGGAACTTTCCGAGGACACAACGCTGCATTCGTGACAGCGACGGCCGCACTGAACGAGTATTGGCGGGACGACGAGCTAACACGGAAAGTGAATCGTGATGCAAGGCAAGTACGAGATGCGTTGCTGGATATCGCCAGTGAATGCGATATCGACGCCGAAGTTCGTGGCCGCGGAATGATTCAGGGCATTGAGTTTGCGAACAAATCTGTCGCTTCCGCGATATCGAAAGCTGCATTCGAAAAAGGACTGGTGATCGAAACATCAGGGCCGAGTGACGAGGTTATCAAGACGCTGCCGCCTCTCACGATTTCGCAAGAACACCTCGCGCGAGGCTTGGAAATCATCGCGGAGTGCGCTCACGAAGTAATGGCGTCGAAACAACTGATCGCCACGGGGTAGTGATTAATTGCCTTTCGCTCCGCGAAAGTAGCACAACGAGTCTTTCGCGGAGCGAAAGGTGACATTAGGGATACAGAATGATCGTTCGAAAACTCACTGACTTGATCGGCACCGACAGAGAGACGCGTGGTGAGACGTGGGCAAGCCGTCGATTCCTTCTAAAGGGAGATGGTATGGGATTCTCGCTGCACGACACGATCATTCACGCCGGCACGACGACCAAGATGCATTATCAGAATCACCTCGAAGCCGTCTATTGCATCCAAGGCAAAGGGCGAATTCGGGACCTCACGAACAACCAAGATTACGAACTCGAAGCCGGAACCATGTACGCACTCAGTGGCAACGAGCAACACGAGCTCATCGCCGATGAAGAGATGCGGATGGTGTGTGTCTTCAATCCTCCGGTCGTGGGAACAGAGACGCACGACGAAAACGGCGTTTATCCGCTGGTCGACTAACGGCCACGAACAAAGAGCAAAACAATGTCAACTACCACTACCGATCCATATTACTCCAGAACGTCAGACCAATGGGAAGCCGCCAAACGGGTTGATCCAGTTGCCGCGGACGCCACTGGCCCGCTGACGACAGACGAAGTCTGGAACTACAGCCACGACGGTTTTCTTTTCGCCTCAGAACTCTTTTCGCAGAGCGAAGTGGACGAACTGCTGGCTGAGGCCGACTCGCTGGCCAAGAACTGGCCCCAAGGGGAACCCGGCATCGTCAAAGAACCTGACTCTGACGTTGTCCGCTCCGTCTTTCGTCTGCACAAGATCAGCAACCTTTATCGCGAACGTTTCTTCACCGACGACCGGATTCTGGATCGCGTAAGACAGCTCATTGGCACTGACGTTTACATTCATCAATCTCGAGTAAACTACAAACCGGCGCTAGACGGCAAAGAGTTTTTCTGGCACTCCGACTTCGAAACGTGGCATGTGGAAGATGGTATGCCGCGGATGCGGGCGCTAAGTGTGTCGTTGTTCCTTACGGAGAGCCATGAGTTCAATGGCCCGCTGATGCTGATTCCCGGTTCACACGAAACGTACATCCGATGTGCGGGCGCTACTCCGGAGAACCATTTTGAGCAATCGCTACGACGCCAAGAATACGGCGTGCCGACTCGTGACGCGTTGGAGCTGTTGATGAAAGACAGTCAGATCGTTGCGCCGAAGGGACCGGCTGGGTCTGTTGTATTCTTCGATTGCAATACGATGCATGGCTCGGCTGGCAACCTGAGCTCGACGCCCCGCATCAATCTCTTCGCCGTTTACAACAGTGTTGAGAACGCCGTGGTTGATCCATTCTGCGACCGCCCTCCACGTCCGGATTATCTCGCCGAGCGTGTGGCCGAGCCGGTCAAATGACTCGCCATATCGACGGCCTAACGAACACCTCGCAAATCAGTTAGAATCCTGCTTTCCATGATTGCCCCCGCTAGGACTACGTCTGTGCCTCAAGAAGAGTCGATTGGCTTTCAAATCCTGCGTTCGATTCGTCGAATCATTCGGCGGACGTCTGAACACTCGCGCAGTGTCTCTCGACATGGTGGAATCACCGTTCCGCAGATGCTCTGCTTGAAAGCCATCTCCGAGTTCAAGCAAGATGAAGCGGTCACAGTGGCGATGGTCGCCAAGACTGTCCAACTTTCATCGCCCACGGTTTCTCGAATCCTTGATCGCCTCGAAAAGGGAGGCTTCATCCTTCGAGAGCGAGCGAAAACAGACCGCCGCAAAGTGTGCGTCACCTTAACCGAAGCCGGTTGGCAGCGTATCGACAATCTGCCCAAGCCGTTGCATGAGCAGTTCCTTCAGCGATTGGAAAGCATCGACCCTGTCGAGCGTCTAGGTTTGCAGAAGGCGCTTGAGCGAATCGTCGAGTTGATGGACGCCGAAGGCATTGACGCCGCACCGGTCCTCACCCCGGAACTCGAAGTCGGACCAAATGGCACAAATCCAACTGTTGAGCCAGCCATTCCCACCAAACCAGAGAACGCTCCAATCGATCAGGAAGTTGACTGACGTTCATGCTCTACTACAAGGTGTCCCAATTGGACTCAGAAGGAAACGTCCTCAGCGAAATCAAGGTCGAGGCGACCAACTACAACTCCGCCCTCCGCGCACTTCCGAGCCTTGCTGTGGGCTGCCACAAAATTGTCGTCTTTAACAGCGAAGGCGAGAAGGCAGGTGAAGTCGGAGCAGCATTCTGGCAGCAACGCGTCCGTCGAAAATAGATACTGCAATTATCGGTCGAAGCGTTGATGAACCTGAATGTCGTACTATGCAATCCGATCGACTCGTCAGATTCTGGAAAGACGTAGCTCCTGCTAAAATCGAGCGGTTAAAGAGGCGACTACGCGAAAACGGCATCGAATCTTCTATTAGCGTAGAGAAACAGATCCTCAGTTCAACGAGAGTGGTCCGAATCAACGTCACTGTTTGGGAGAGGGACTATGATCGTGCGAGAACGCTCTTAGAAAGCCAGTGACAGATGCGATTGTGAGTCAATGCAGCCGACGTTTGACATCGACCACACGCTTGACAAATGAAACCTTCACGGTGACCACTAGTCACGCTGCTCTCGTCGATACGTTCTCAACCCAGTTTGAGGGTGGCACCTTAAGCCCCCGAGTCGACTTGTGGTTCTCCTCGGGGGCTTCTGTCTACCGTTCGGGGAAAGATAAATTCCCGGGACCGTGGGTTCGACATGTTTCGATTGCGTTGCACCTGTTGACTGTCGTTCGCTGTTCAACAACACTAGATGATGCACGGTGGAGGAACGATCCTTCCCGCCCAACTCTCCCCCAGAGAATAAACCGTGCGGAACAGACAAGAGGCCTCGAAGATTCCTTCGAGGCTTTTTGTTTCCCATTCCCCCGCCTTTGCAATCCGATTACTCACATTTGCATTCTAGTCACGCCAAGCGGAGTGACACTCGCGGCACTGCCGCGCTAGTAAGCTGAGTGTTTTATCAGCCGCGGAAGCCTTCGTTGAAAACAACGCCGTTTCCAACTCGGTCGCCAACATCTCTGACTCTTTCATCCCTGCTAGATAACGTTCGTCCTCATTCTTTTCTATAGCTCGATATAACTCACGGAACGACTCTTTCAACAGGATCGCTTGCTGCGATGGACTGACATCCGGATGCGAAGATGGCGACGTCCAACCTGCTGATTGGCATAGTTTGAGAAGATCGAACTGCCGGTCAATGTTGGCCATCCCGGCAGCAACGGAGTTCGTGGTTGCGATCTCGACTAGTTCCGGAAGTGGGTGGCCATTTGGCGGCGGCTCATACGACTCGACGGAGTCCCAAAGACCGGAGTACTTTCGACTCGTTCCGGCGACCTTGAGGATATCCAAAGCCTCAGTGCCATCCACCAAGCCGCTCGCGATTGCAACAATTGCCGCAGCAACCGGGCCGCGGTGCTTCCCATGATGACAATGAATGTAGAAAGGACCTTCTTCATTTCGAGCCACAGCAGCAAGCATCTTGCCTTGAACGTTCGCAACCTCCCCGTAGCCGATAGGAATATGCACATAGCGAAGTCGGTTGGCCGTAGCGAGCTGGACGTTGGGAATCGCGCTATCGACACTTACTACGGTCTTGATGCCAAGCTTGGCTAGGTGGCGGAATCCCTCATCGCCGTTGGGTTCCGCACCAGAGTAGATCAAGTCGGAATGGCGAAGCAGATTCGGCAGCAGAGCGAAAGCCTCTTGCGTTCCGGGCTCTGCGACCACTTCTCCGTGTGGCTGCGTTATCGTTCTAGTTGGAATTTCCCTCGAAGCGGGATCACTTTCAGTGCAGCCAGCAACAGAAAAAGCAATTACGGCAATGAACGAGTTACGCAACATAGCCTTCTCAATCCCAAGTACGACACTATGTCTTAATTGTAAGCATCCGTATGGTTAATTCAAGTTGCGAGGATGCGTCTTGATGCAGAATTGGAAGTTTCAATTCTCAAACAGCTTGTCGGAGATCAGCTACAAGCCGTCGGCAGTCTCAACGACAGACGCGGTGGCTCGTTGCGTTTAGTCTGGTTTTATCGATGGATAAACAGCGAGACAAACGCATGACTAAACAACAAGCACCGTCTCCGCACTTGTTGCGGCTGGCGTTGGGATTGATCTTCTTTCACTTCGGGTTCCTGAAGTTCTTTCCGGACCTCAGCCCGGCAGAAATGATCGCATCGCAAACCGTCATGCGTTTAACGGGCGGCAGCTTTGATGCGAGAACGGCGATGTGGTGGCTCGCGCTGCTCGAATGTTCGATCGGAGTTGGCTTTCTGTTGAACGCCGGACTGCGAATCGTCTCGGTTCTGTTTCTGCTGCACATGGTTGGCACGTTCATGCCGCTATTCGTGCTGCCGGAGATCACATTCAAGATGGGCGTGTTGGCCCCAACACTCGAAGGTCAATACATCCTGAAGAACATCGTTTTCGTTGCGGCAGGCTGGACCGTCTTGCTGCCGCATTGTCTGCCGGCTCGTTGGTGGGCAGGAACGGCAAACACAACTCAGACACACGTACCGCTCGGCCAAGCTACCGAAACCGGTGCCGCTACCGCATAACCAGAATGGAGTAACTCAAGATGATTAGAAAACACTACGGACGAATTCTCTCAGCGCTGGTAGTCGTTGGCTTGGCGTTCGGAATCGGAGCAACCTTCGAAAAATATCGCGGCACGGATAACAGTCGAGTTCCGCGTGCACACCGTTCCCAAACAACTCTGGCGGGCTTGTTTGGTAACTCGGCGATGGCTTCTACACAGTCGACCCTCTCGACTTCGTCCACTCCCAAAGTCGAAGCCGCTGCCCCTGCCTATCGATCCACAACTCCGCCAGCTTCCCTTGCGGGCAACACGAACGAGTTGAAAGTCTATCCGACGATCACCAAAGGGATGCGAACGCCGTTCGATTTGTATCGCTACTACGGTCGCGGGCGTTCGTCGTTTGGTTCGCCTGTCTTGCCGATGCGATTCGATCAGTGGTTGGACTTTCACAAGAAGCAAAAGCCACAGTTAATGTCGGATGTGCGCGACTACATGAACGATCGCTACAACTTTTCTGGCGAAGCAATCGCAGGGCAATACATGGCTGGCGGCAAGCCGATCATGAAAGGGCCAACTGCCCGACTGCCGAGAAATGTTGACACCTACGAGCAACTCGCGTCGATGTCAGCGTCGGAAGTTCGAGAGCAAGACTTGTTCCCCTACAAGCCGCTTGCTCATCCGCTGCAATCGGTCGCTCATATGGTGTTCCCGGATAGCTGGATTAAGGCTCATCCCGAACACCTGCGAATCGACGTAGACCATGACATTCCGGACGAGTACCTGCCGGAGTTCCCGCCGCCGATGTTCTTGACGACGCACCTTGAACTGGGCGACGCTACCAACGGGCAAGAAGTAACGCTCGACAACTTTTTTGAAATCTTCGACGGACTGATCACGCCAGAGCAGATGGAAGGATTGAAAGAACTCCTGCGACCTTCGCCAACCACTTGGTTCAATCATACCGATCATCGAATCACAGCAGCGGCGTCAAAAGGCGTTGCTTGCTTCGACTGCCACGTGAACGGTCACACCAACGGAGCGATCGAACTCGGTCCCGACGCGCGTCCGAATATGGCTCGACTGCGCACCGACACTCCGACGATGCGAGGCAACTACAACCTGATGCAACTTTCGTCGAAGCGTTCGATCCGCAGCATGGATCATTTCTCGGAAGTTGAGGAATACTTCGACGGCGATCCGGGAATGCAGCAAGCGATTGGCCCGCGTGCGGTAAAGCGAGAGGTCACCAATCGGATGGCCGACTTCAACTCGATCCTCGACTATCCGCCCGCTCCGAAGCTTGATCCGCTCATGCGACTCATTCCCGAATTGGCGAGCGAACAGGAGCTGCGTGGCGAGAAGCTATTTCATGGGAAAGCTCAGTGTGCGAAATGCCACTACGGCCCGGCGTTCGTCGACGACTACATGCACGATTTAAAAGTCGAGCGGTTCTACGTCGGTCGTCCCGAAGGACCCATCAAGACGTTTCCTCTTCGAGGCATCAAAGACTCGCCGCCATATCTGCACGACGGTCGGCTTCCAACCCTGCACGACACGGTCGAGTTCTTCAATCTTGTGCTCGAACTTGATCTGACGCGTGAGGAGAAAGACGACTTGGTGGCCTACATGCTGTGCCTGTAGCTAAAGCATTCGCTGTCCCAACTTGTGAGGTAAGATTCCCGTATAGAAATCGCTCGCACTAGGACGCACAATGCAACTGGCCAGATCATCAACTACCGCGTTTCCGCTGCTCAAGAGGCAGCTCGCGGCGTGCGCGATGTTTGGTGTGTTGCTGGCGGGGATCATCGGGGCACTCTACTTTCAGCATCGCCAACGTGAGTGGGTGCTGCGTCGAGAACAGGCTCAGCATCGATTGGATATTGCGTACGAATTGGTTTCGCTCGAGGTCGATCGAGTGAGGTCGGACGCCACGTACCTTGCAAACCGATCGACTGTTCGGCAATTCGTTTCCGGTGACGAATCAACGCGAGGCAATTTGGAGGCTGATTTCGCTTTATTCGTAGAGAAGAAGGGACTGTACGATCAGTTGCGTGTGCTTGACCTTGATGGCCACGAAACCATCCGTGTGAACTTGCGTGGTCAAAAAGCGTCCGCAGTCGAATCAGATGAGCTTCAGGACAAGGCTGATCGCTACTATTTTCGAGCGTCGACAGCACTGCGTCCCGGTGAGATTTTCGTTTCGGACTTTGACCTGAACGTTGAACATGGATCGATCGAAAAACCCTTCAAGCCTGTGATTCGATTTGTCACTCCGGTTCTGGACGAATCGGATCAAGTGCGAGCGTTCTTGGTGCTCAACTATCTCGGTGCTGATCTTCTGAACGAGTTGGGAAGTTCACCTGTGCCGGGGCATACTCTGCTGCTAAGGCAAGACGGTCACTACGTTCGCTCTATTGATGGAAGTGACGCTTGGGGCTGGTTGCTTGGCCATGACCGTACATTCGCAAGCCAGTTTGCCAAAGAATGGTCGAATGCCAGTAACCGTGATGAGTGCCGCCTCACGGACTCCGGCGTCTTCGCATTCAAAACGATTCCGCTCGGACGAGTTCGCAGCCGCGTCCAAGACGATCTGCCCGGTCGCCCCATCGATGAAACAAAGGTCGATTTAGCCGAAGATGAAAACTCACTCCTCGCTGTTTCGTATCTGCCCATCACGTCGGTGTTCACGGCTTCGCATGAATTGCTTCAGCGGCTGATGATTTTTAGTGCGGGCGTGTTTGCACTGGCGTTGGTATTCACCAGAGCTTGGGCCAGAGCAACATGGTCTCGGCAGCAGCAGGCTCGGCGGATCGCCGAGTCCGAAGAGCGTTTGCGGGAACTGTCGTCTCGCTTGCTTCGCATTCAGGAAGACGAGCGACGTGCGATTTCTCGTGAGATTCACGACGAACTGGGCCAGCAAGCGACCGCAATCAATCTCGATCTGAAGCTGGCCTTTCGGAATATCGAAACCGGTAAGGCCGAGCCACACATGCAGCGAGCCATCGAGGAAAACGAAACTCTTCTAAGCACACTTCACGAATTCGCGAAACGAGTTCGACCTGCTGTGCTCGACGATTTGGGACTCGCGGACGCAATCGAAACCCACGTCGCTGATTTCGCTGAGCGAACCGGAGTAGATGTTACCTCAAACATTTCGCCGCTGCCGGATGCGGTTCCCAGTGAAATCGCAGACAATACATTTCGGCTCGTTCAGGAGTCACTCAACAACGTGGCAAAACATGCCGAAGCCAAAACGGTGGAACTCGATATTCGCATGACGGAGCAAGAACCGAAGAACCTTTGCCTTTCCATTCGTGACGATGGTCGTGGCAGTGCGGCTGAAGGAAACGGTCGGGGACTGGGTCTTGTTGGAATGCGAGAGCGCGTCGACTTGCTTGGTGGTGTCATGAAGATCGAGTCGACGGTTGGTAGCGGAACGAGCATTGCCATCGAGCTGCCACTTGATGGCACGAGCAAAGCGGAGGCCACATGTCCCTAAGTCGAATCTCCGTCGTGCTCGCCGACGACCACACGATGGTGCGCGAATCGCTGGCTCGTGTATTGGAAGACAGTGGTCGCGTCGATGTGAAGGGCCAAGCCAGTGACGGACGCGAGCTGCTGGATGTGGTGCAACGGGAGCGACCGGACTTCGTGGTGCTTGACTATTCGATGCCAGAACTCGACGGTCCACGAGCGATCGAAGCTCTGCTCAAAGAGCACACGCGTCTGAAACTTCTCGTACTAACCGTGCATGAAAACGTTCACTACGCGGTTCGAGCCTTAGAAGCCGGCGCACATGGCTACATGATCAAGTCCGCTGCGGTCGATGAGTTGGTCGCCGCAATCGACAGCGTATGGCGAGGCGACATTTACGTATCGCCCAAGGTTTCGCATGAAGTCTGGGCTTTGATGCGTCGTCCTAAGCGAGACCGCGAAGGCATGGATGCATTGTCTGGCCGCGAGTTCGACGCACTTCGCATTCTGGGCAGCGGCAAGAGCCTTCAGGATTGCGCTCACGAAATGGATGTGAGCGTCAGCACGGTTTCTACGTATCGTGCGCGGGTCTTGGAAAAGCTCAACTTAGCCAACACGGCCGAGTTGATATATGCAGTGGAAAACGAGATCTCACGTTAGACGCTTCTCCGGTCATTGCTCGTAATGACATCGCTAACTCGACCGTTCCATTCGGGCTTCGATTTTCCTTGCGCGACACCGACGCGACTTGAGTTCCGCGGGAATCTGCGGCGGGTGGACAACCCGATTTCAGTTGCAGAATCCGCTAATTCGCTGAGGTGGTTTTCCCCGCTGCGAGTTGTGACGTCAAACTAAGCTCAGCGGGTGATGCAATTGCGCCAAGCAAGCTTGGGAAAGGAGAATGAGATGTAGTTTTGCAACTTTGAAACCTTTCATCGGAACCTTGCGGGTGTGAATCCCGTCCAGTAGAGCCTGACCAGCAACTGGAAGCGAGTCTTGCGTGGGGTTGGAGCAATCCGCACTACGAAGCGTTGATAGCGAATCCGACAGCCATGCTATTGAGCGTCGAAAGACCCATCGTGGGAGCCTTTGCCTTCTGATGACCAAGGGCCACGTTGCTGTGTCGCAAAGGTCAGGCACAAGCAGGGTTGCCGTCGTAGGGCGGCGTTTCTTTGGCGTTCCGTTCTGGCTGTAACCGCCAAGATTTGACAACTACCGCTAACACTGCTGTTCCGAGAATACCGATCATCCGCTGGCATCGGTGTCGCTACGGAGTTACCCTAACGCCTAAATCGCTTCACATCCTGACGAATCCACGCTACTGACAAAACGCCAAATACCGTGTGCAGCCTTTCCCAAAAAGGGGAGATGCCACGGTATTTGGCGTTTTTCTTTTTAGAAAGAGCCCGCAAGAAGATGACGAAACTTACCCTGTCGGTACCAGCTGTTGCCCTCATGTTGTGTTCTCTAGCCCATGCGCAAGACTACCGGTACGCGGAAGGTGCTTCGTCTGGATTCATTTTCGACAATGATGGGTTTCGGCTGTTCCTTCACCCTGATGGCGACACTGAACTGTTAGCGATCAACGATCACGGCACGATGGTTGGATCGGTTGACGATGGCGATGCCCTCCGATCATTCGTCTTCGACGGCCAAAATTTTCATGACGTTGCGTTCCCCGGAGCGTCGGGAACTGCAGCTTGGTCGATTAACAACCATGGCATCATCGTGGGGGAATTCATCCCGGAGGGTGGAGAAGACTTCCGAGCGTTCATCGCATACCCGGTTCCTGAGCCAAGTGGGCATCTGTTATCGCTTCTCGCATTAGTGATCGGAGTGCTCGCCCGTCGCCAGACCGCTGCGGTCTAGTCTCGCCGTCAGGATTCATGGGCCGCATCCGATACTCAATCGTTCGACATTCCGACGCCCAGTCCGTCGAGTTGCTGTACGAGCTGCACGCTCGCTTCCGAAGGCTGGACGTCGAACGTCTCCCGAGGTCAAAGTCCGGCAGATGGTGCGTCTACGTCACGACGGGACCGGACATCACCCACGAGCCGCTGAGGCTTGCAGCGATCGGCGACACCCTTCCCGATGCGGCGAGAAGGATGATTCTGATGTGCCAAGGCGTTGAGGATGATGCGTAGTCGCAGTGGGTTCTGTGCCCGATAGATGGCACGGCCGGATTTAAGGATAGGGGAGGGTGAGCGATTGAAGCGTATCCTCAAGGGGGTTCGGGAAGGTGTAGTGTCGGGTGTAGTGAAGTTTCGGATCGCTCTATTTTTCGGTGTTTAGCGGCCCTCTAGCCCTATCAGGAATAGGCCTTGGGGGCATCCATGAAAATCTCGTCTCTCGCGTGGATCAAGGGCGCCGCGATCCTGCTGGCTTTGCTGGGAGCCGTATCGCTTCTGGTGTTCGTCGTCGCGTTTCCCGGTGGCATTCAGGAAGTGAATTCAGCTGGCGATGTCACTGGCGACGTTACGGTTGGCGAATCGACGGCACCGGCTGACGCGAAAAACGACGCGCTGACCGCGGACCTCGAACTCCATCCGGCATTGAAGGAACGCAGGTACGACGCTGCCATTCGCGACATCGTTTGCCGGGAAGATCCTCGCGTCGACGGTTGGAGTACGGAATCGTTTAGCGAAACGGCCGCTGCGAAGTTGAAACAGGTTGGCAAGCTGCTTGTCGATGACTCGATTCGCGATGCCAGGCACGTTGGGTCCGTATTCGACAGTGGGTTTCGTAGCGTACTGCGTCCGAAGGTTCGTGTCGTGTTCGAGGATTCGACGTTCCAGGTGCGTCGTGAAGCTGATGTTGCGGGCAGTCCGGCAGATTCAGCCTCGTCCGCCGTTGAGCACCAGGCAGCCGCGATCGCCAATTCAACGGATCGCCGCTTCAAATTTAAGATCATCCGCGTGGAATTGGGGGAGAACACGGCTAAGACCCTCGCCCGCTTCAGTCTTGTCGGAGCCATGCCCGCCGGATCCGCGGGTAGCGTTCAGGTGAGCGCCACGTGGGAATGCGATTGGGTCATTGGCGATGACGAAATACCGTTTCTTGCGAGTGTCGTTGTCACGGACTACGAAGAAGTCACCGCGAAGCAGCCGCAGCTTTTCGTCGATTGCACCCGATCCATGTTCTCCGGTGTCGATGTGCTCGAGTCGCAACTGCAATATGGTCGTGACCATTGGTACGGAACGCTGGAGGGGTCGATCGGTGTCGAGGGCCGGGGCAACGGGATTGCGATTGGCGATGCCAACGGAGACGGTTTGGACGATGTCTACGTGTGTCAGCCCGCCGCGTTACCCAATCGGCTCTTCATTCGTCAGCCCGACGGATCGTTACGCGAAGCGGCCAGTGAGGCAAACGTCGATTGGCTGGACAGTACAAGAGCCGCTCTCATTGTCGACATGGATAACGACGGCGATCAGGATCTGGTGTTAACGCAGAGCACAAGCGTTCTGATTCACGAGAACGATGGGCGTGGTATCTATTCACTGAGGGCGACGATTCCGTCGGTCAGTCGACTCTTCTCGATCAACGCCCTGGATTACGACGGCGACCACGATCTTGATCTGTTCGTCTGCGGCTACAGCGGTGCGACGCAGATTCGGCCGGATGACATTTTCGCCAGCCCGGTTCCCTACCACGACGCAAACAACGGTGCTCCGAATACGCTGCTTCGCAACAACGGCGAATGGGATTTTTCAGACGTCACGGCAGACGTTGGCCTGCAGTTTCACAACTTCCGTTTCAGCCTGGCGTCGACATGGGAAGACTTTGACAACGACGGCGATCTGGACCTTTATGTTGCCAATGATTTTGGCCGCAACAATCTCTATCGCAACGATGGAGGCCGTTTTGTCGATATCGCGCAGGCCGCCGGAGTCGAGGACATTGGTCCGGGGATGGCGGCATCGTGGGGCGACTACAACAATGACGGACTGGCCGACTTGTACGTGAGCAACATGTTCTCGTCGGCCGGCAGTCGCATTACGCACACCGCCCAGTTCAAGCCCGGAACCAGCGCAGCAGATCTGGCGGGTTTTCGGCGACATGCCCGCGGTAATTCGCTGTTCAAAAACAACGGCGACGGTACTTTCACGGATGAAGGAGTCCCGTCGGGGACGACGTTGGGACGCTGGGCATGGGGTTCACTTCTTACGGATGTGAATAACGACGGTTGGCGAGATGTCTACGTCACCAACGGGTTTGTTACGGCCGACAACAACAATGACTTGTGAAGTTTCTGGTGGCGCCAGGTCGTGGCGCAATCACCGGAAGAGAACGCGGCGAATAGCGAAATTATTCGCTACGATCTCGGTTGGAAGGCCATCAATTCCCTGTTGCGAACCGGGCGATCACTGAGCGGCCATGAACGGAATTGCTGTTTTCTGAACTCACGTGGCCGGCGGTTCGCGGATGTCTCTGCCGTCACCGGACTGGACTTTGATGATGACGGCCGAGTGCTTGCGTTGTCGGACTGGGACTACGATGGCGACGTTGATTTCTGGGTCGCAAATCGATCGGGACCGCAGCTTCGCTACTTGCAAAACCGGCTGTCGAAAGATCTTCACTTCGTCGCAATCCGGTTGCAAGGTGTGAACTGCAATCGTGATGCGCTGGGGGCTCGAGTCAAAGTCGTCGCCGTCATTGACGGGAAGCGCGTTGAGCAGTCCCAATCGCTCAAGGCGGGCGAAGGTTACCTGGCTCAGAACAGCAAGTGGCTACATTTCGGGCTTGGCGATGCCACCGAGATCGAACAGGCACAGGTTGTGTGGCCCAACGGCGAAACTCAAACTCTGCCGCAACTGGATATAGATCGATGGTACCGAATTAGGGAAGGTGAAGAACCTGTCAGGTGGTCTCCACCGCGACCGGTTGAACTGCCCTCCAGCGAATTTGCGGCGGACGAGGTTTCCGATCGCGCTCGCATTCTGTTGCTTCAGCCGTTGCCGCTGCCCGCGATTCGCTACACCGATGCGTCCGGAGTCGAACGGACAATTGGAGATCAAAACAAGCCGACGGTCGTTAATCTGTGGGCAACGTGGTGTCAGTCGTGTCTCCGCGAGCTGGGCGAGTGGTCGAAGCAGGAGGACGCAATCTCGCGTGCGGGTCTGCGTGTGTTGGCGATCAACGTTGACGAAGAGAGTGCCCAACGGGCGGAGGCGGTGGCCCGGGTGGAGACGGCGCTGGGCCTGCCATTTGAGAGTGGTATGGGCGCTCGAAAGCTCACCGAGCAATTTGATGTATTGCAGCGATCCCTGCTAAGCCGGCAACGACCGCTTCCTCTGCCGGCGAGTTTCCTGATTGATGGTGCGGGGCGGCTCCGAGCGATCTACAAAGGTCCTGTGGCAATGGAAACGTTGCTGCGAGACGTCGAGCTGATCGGCGCCGAACGTTCCGCAACTCTGGCGGCCGCCACGCCCTTCAAAGGTGAATGGCTGCAGCCTCCGGGAGGTTCAACACCAATGCATCTGGCAGTGAAGTACATCGAAGGCGGTCTCATTGAGGAAGCGACGAGCTATGTTGATACGCTCATGCAGCAACGGGAAGCTCATCCGGAATACGTGACGGCGGGCCTGATGAATCTCTACGGTGCTGCGTTGTTGGAACAGCGGGATTTCGAAGGCGCCCGTGCAGCGTTTGCGGAAGCGGTAAACCTTGACCCGGCAAATCGCCAGGCTCGAATTGAACTGGGGACGATCCTCATGCGTTCGGGGCGTGGTGCTGCGGCCGTCGAGCATTTCGAGAGCGTGCTGCATGTGACGCCGGAAGATCCCGAGCTCTTGTACAAGCTCGGGATGGCGTTTCAGTCATCGGGGGAACCTGCAAAATCGCGAGCCGCTTTATTGAAGAGCGTGCAGATTCGCCCGAATGCCGGGGCGTGGTGGCAACTGGGAAATGTCTCGGTGGGACTTCGGCGAACAGCGGAGGCGGTGTACGCATACGAGCAGGCGATCTCGCTCAACGACGAGTTGGCATTAAAGGCGAACAACCTCGCGTGGTTACTGGCCACCAGTGACAAAGCCGAAATCCGCAACGCGGACCGCGCATTGGAGTTGGCTGGACGGATTCACGACGCGGCTGCGACTCCCAACGCGAGCACAAAAGACACTCTGGCGGCCGCCTATGCAGCCGCGGAAAATTTCCCGGCAGCGATCAAGACAGCGACAGAAGCCGTCGAACTTGCCAATTCGTCGGGGAACGTTGCGCTGGCAACTCGTATCGCGAAACGCTTGCGACTCTATCGCGAGCGCAAGCCATTCCGCGAATCGTTGTAGCGGCCACGTCGAACGGCGAGCGACGCACCTTCGAAAAAGACCTACGTGCCGGCCTGTTGGCTGGCTTGCCACGTCTTCCAGTTGAGTGATGTCGTCGTGGAAATCATGGCCGGTTGGCAATCTGCCGGGAAGCCTCCATCAAACATGAAGTCGTGGATGTACGTCATGCAACGTAGCTGCTGGAGGACTTCGTGGATCGAGAACTTGCCGTCCCGGGCGAGCTGGCAAATGTCCATCGCTCCTTTTTCATCGTACATGCCGTGTTTCGAGATCGACTCGAACACCTCGACCTGCCCCTGAGTCAGTGTCGTCGTTGGACGGCTACCGCCTTTCCCGAGTGCCTTGCGGATGCCGCGGTAGGCGCCGCGCAACGATCGCAGGAAGGCAATTAGTTTGCGGGCGTTGTACTCGTGTTTCAGTGGCAAACCCAGGAACGCCTTGCCGGTGGAAGGTAGATTTTCCAGACCCGTTCCGTAGTCGCACAACAGACCGATGTGTGCGCGCTCCTCCACGATTTCATTGATCGGCAAACGTCGGTAGGCGGCGTAGACACGTTCGTCAATAAATGCGAGGACCGGTATGCAGTGTGGACGTGATTGATCGAGGCGTGGAAGTGTTCGGCGTTGAAGGCGATAGTCGAGCACGTGATCCATGTAGAGATCCTGTATGCTCTGGTGCGGCGCGTCGAACGTTTGACGCCATTCGGCCTTCAGGTCATCCCAACTCACTCGCAATGATGGATCAAGGATCGTTGAGAGTTCGTCGGCCTGCATCCATGTGTGGTAGGTGGCGAACATCCTGTCGGACAGTTCATCGACGCTGCCGACGTGATGGAAGTCGAAGTTTCCGATTGGATGGCCCGCAAACACGTCGCCTGGATAGCCGACCAGCAACGTATTCGTACCTTGTTCGGAAGCCGCGAGCCCCATCATCAAGTGTGCGTAGGCGCGGGATTCCCCCTGATTCGCCAATAGGCAATCCGGGATCAGCGATTTTGCAATCTTCTGGTCGAGCAGGACCTGTTGTGGTTGGATGCCGGCGATGGAACCCAGGCGATTTGCTACTTTCAGGTCGTTGTCATTGCCGGTAACGCAATAGGTGTAAGCGCGGTGTTGAATGTCTTGCGTCATCGTCGACGCCAACATGACTCGCGAGTCCAGGCCGCCGCTGAGTGCAATGCCCAGGCCTTCGCCACTTCGGCGAGCGATGCTGGAAGTCATCGCGTCCATTCCTTCACGCAGCGACCGGACTGCTTCGCGATGCGATACAGGTCGTCGTTCGAATGTTGGATTTTGGTCGACGATTCGTTGTGAACCATCCGCTTTGGCGCGGACCTGTTGGCCACGCAGCAGGATTTTTACGTCCTTGAACCACGTCCTGCCGGCGAGTGGAATGCCGATGGTCAATCTTTGATTGAGGGCCATGGGGTCCCATTCCCGCTTGAGCCGATCGCAACTGCGAAACGCCCACAGCGAGTTGCTCACGACAAAATCTCCCTGGTCGCCGCACCAGAAAATCGGGCGAGTACCCGTCAGGTCTCCAAAGACATAGGTCGTACCGCGTTCGAAGTCGACGTAGATGCCCGACCATGTGCCAATCAAACCTTCGACTCGGCGATCCGGATTGGCGCGCACCTGGCGGGCGACTTCTTCAGCCAGTCCCGCCACTTCACCGGAATCCAACGCGTCTCCTGGCGGATCGTCGTAGAAGTCGCCTTCCACGATGCAGACTTCTGGACCGTTCGCGAAGACAGACCATCCCATCAGGGGCGAAAACCTGGTGGGGGTTCTCAGTGACCAGGCGAGTTCATCATCACCGCCAACAAGAGCTTCCGTTCCATAGAGTCCCCCCGAGTCTTCGGCCATCGCACGTACGGTTTCCTGAGCGGAACCCGAAGAATCAAGGCCGCGTCGCCAGACGAGATTGATGCAGGGAGACTGCTGTTCCACTTCAAAGTTCAAGGAAAATTCTCCTTTTGACGACTGCCTGGCTCATCGTACCAAGTGAAGGGTTGCGTGTGACGGGCCTGGGGATTTTGTCGCGATAGTTGTGTCGGCAACATCGGGCTGAGGTTGCGAAAAAATCGATTCAATCACGGCGTAAAGACGTAAATGAAAGGATACACAAAGTTGCCGAAGATGGCGTGTTTACAGCATGAATTGGCCATGGATGAATGCAACGATTTCCACCGCGAAGAGACGCATCAGTGCCAATTCGGGACGCATTGTTCCGAGATTAGGGGATCACCGTCTCACGGTGACAAGGGAACGAGACGCCCCAATTTGCGGTGCTAATCAAGGGTAACAGGCCGGCCGAGCCCGGGGTGCTGTGGATGCTCGGCGCGTGACCGGGAATTCGTTTTCGGCATTAGCCGATGGGTATTAGCCCCGGTTCTTACGAGCTTCGGAACCGCGGCTGACGCCGTTCGGCTAATAGATCCAGGACGGCTGGTTCATTTCGAGCTAGTTCATTTCGAGCTAGTTCATTTCGAGAATGCCGGCGCCGAAGGTGAAGCCGCCGCCAAACGCACACAGTCCCAGTCGTTCGCCTGGTTGGGCTTTGGGGAGGACTTCGCGAAGGCAGAGCGGAATGCTGGTGGACGACGTGTTGCCGTAGTTGCGGATGTTGCTGTACACCCGCGAGCTGACGCGATTCTGAATGGCGTCAATGATCCGCTGGTTCGCCTGGTGAGGAACGATCAGGCTCAGTTGTTCAACACCGTGGCCCTGTCCCTGACAGACACGACTGAGGCTGGCGATCATCGTACGGACGGCCTCGCTGAAGACCTTTTGGCCTCGCATTTCAATGAATCCGTCATGCAGTAGAGGTACGGAAAGGACTCCTCCGATATCGCCTTTGGCCGACAGCTCTGGCCGGTGCAATCTGGCTTTGGCATTCTCGAAATGGCTTTCGCCGTACAGCACGGTGGCCGATGCAGCGTCGCCAAACAGAATGGCGGTGTCGAAGTCTTCCCGATTCAGTAACGGAGAAAGCACCTCTGTCGTCACGACAAGAACTCGACCGTCCGGTCGACTTTGCAGGTAGTCATATCCCGACTGTAGAGCATACAGGTAGCCGGAACACGCCGCGTTGATATCAAACGCCTGCATCATCTGTTCGCTTCGACCACCGGCAAGCCCATTCAGGACGCGGCACGCCATCGAGGGCGTGACGGAAAGTGGGCTCGTCGTGCTGCACACCAACATGTCGATGTCGTCGAGGATCAGATTTTCCTGATCGAGTGCCTTGTTGCAGGCTCGCACCGCCATGCTGATGGCATCTTCGTCGCCGGCGATCCACTGCCGACGCTCGATACCCGTGCGTCGCAGGATATCTTCCGGCTTGAAATCGGTATTCGCCGGAATGATCTCGGTGTTGTCGACGACTCGGCTGCCAACGTTCGTTGCGATGGAGGAAACACCGACATCGAACTTGCGGGGTTTTTGTTGTCCGGGAGGGATCTGAATGCGGCCGGGCGTTGCGCGACGTGTCAGTTCTGCCTTGCCCGGTCGCTCCTGGGTTACGGGCTTCGGGCGACGCGAGTTTTCACCGGTCTTGATACGCATGAGCGGCTGACCGACGGCGACGGTTTCGCCTTCGGTGACGAAGATCTCTTCAATCAGGCCGGACGTATCGGACGTGATCTCGAATACGCTCTTGGTCGCTTCGACTTCAGCCAGCGGGTCGCCTCGCTGTATCGTGTCGCCTGGCTTGGCGAGCAATTCGACGACGACAACGGATTCATCCGACGGGCTGGAGCCAATCGCTTCGATGATCGCCACGCCAGCTTCTTCTTCGCGTGGTTGAATCCATGAGAGTTCAAGGTCGAGCATATCGGCGACGGTCGACATCAACCGACGATACGATGGCAGGACTTCGATTTGGCTGCTGAAGTTGCAGGGGACATGCGTGTCCGGTCGAGTCACCCGTCGCATGGCGACCGGGACGCGAGATTTTTCGGCGACGGTGGCGAGAATTTCGGCACCCATTCCGCAGGAGTGACTGTCTTCGTGGACGACGACCAGATGCGCGGTCTTTTCGACGGAAGCCAGGACGGTTCGCTCGTCCCAGGGAGACAGGCAGCGAAGGTCAAGCACTTCGGCTTCGACACCAACCTGTTCCAGCGTTGCGGAAACCTGTTGGCATAGCGGGACGGTATTGCCCCAGCCCACCAGGGTCAGGTCACGCCCGGCGCGAACCCGGCGAGAAGGACCAATGGGAACCAGTTGCCGTTTGACGTCTCGCGACGTTTTGTCCTGCGGATCGTTGAGCTGTGCTTTGGGATACAGGAACAAAGTTGGTCGTTGCGAAGCGAACGCAGCGTTCAACATGCCGGCCGCGTCCGTTGCGGTGGAAGGCATCATGACATCGATGCCGGGAGTGTGAGCGAACAGACCTTCCTGCGTTTGGGCGTGGTACGGCCCAAGTCCCGGGCGGTATCCGCCGCAGGCCGCCATGATGATGACGGGGGCATTGAATTTTCCGCCCGTTCGCCAGTAGATGGTTGCTAGCTCTGACTGTATTTGGTTGAACGCGAGTGGCAGGAAATCCGCAAACTGGATCATGGCAACCGGGCGCTCGCCGGCTAAAGCCCTACCAACGGAAGTTCCGACAATGATGGATTCGGACAATGGCGAATTCTTGACTCGATCTCCGAACTCCGTGCTCAGCCCTCGCGTAACTCCAAATACATCCCCTTTCGGATCTTCGATATCTTCACCAAAGAGACGAACCCGTGAATCGACCTGAAGATGATGACGCAGAACGTCGCGAATGGCATCTCGCATGGTTAGCGTCGGCTCGCCTTCGCCGCGAAATTCGTGAGTCGAATGAGTCAGCTCAACCGGGATTCCCAACTTCGAATCGAGTTCCGCCTGAGGCTCCACGCCATCGAGAGCGGCCTGCTCCGCGGAAGCTACGTCACGTTCCACTGACGCTTCTAGCTCGTCTAGCTGCGCTTCGCTTACTCCCATCTCAGTCAATGTTGATCGACAATAGGCCAGTGGGTCGCGATCCTGATACGCCGCGGCAATCTCGGCTCTACTCCGGTAGATATTCTGGTCGTCTGCGTTGGTATGACTGAACAGTCGCTCGACCCGGAAAACGACGATCCGGGGCGAACGCGTCTGTCGCATTTCGGCGACCACGTCTCCCAGGGCAGCGTGAGCGGCGACCACGTCATGGCCGTCGATGAATTGAATGGGGATGCCGTGAAACTCGTCGCCATCCTGGGCGTCGGAAAAGAATGTGTTTCCCTGGGTGCGGGTCGAGATCGCCAGGCCGTTGTCTTCGATCAGGAAGAGAACCGGCAATGCGTCCCGTGACGCCTGTCCGCAGGCTTCCAGGAATTCACCTTGCTGAGTCGTCCCGTCTCCCAGCCCGCACAGGACGATAGGCTGGCCCTTGCGTTCCTGAACTGCCGCCGCAACACCTACGGCCTGCAACGCGTTGTTTCCAACCGGCGTGACCATGCTGAGGATGTTCAGCTTGGGGTCGTTGAAAAACGCTCCCATCCGGCGTCCGCGCGATGTCGAAGCGTCCTTGCACAGCGTGTTGTCGAAGAATTTGCGTATTGTCAGCCCGCGCGCAAGCAACAGCGCGCGCGAACGATAGTGACAATGCAACCAGTCGTCATCGGTCAGGTGATCGGCGAGCACGGCCGTAGCCTCATGTCCCGCACCTGAGAGATGGAAAAAGGCCTCGCCGCGTTGGCTTAACTGCTGCTCGGTCAGGTCAATCTGACGCGCAGTCAGCATCACGCGATACAGGTCAAGTAATTTCGCCTGATCCATTTTGTTCTTCAAATCTTTGCCTGAGTCCACGGAGTCGCGGGACTTGTAACCGAATCAGGCTGGACAGGCATATGGCAATTCTGCGAACAGAATCCCTGCCGTTGGCTATCCGTTGAGTTGGACGATTGTGCGATTGGGAATCGTTGTTGGCGTCGTGACCTTGATTCGAAAAGTGCTGGCGGTGCTAGCCAACGGTGGACATATATAGAAGGACCATTCCGGCTCTCGCGGTGAAGCTGGAACGGGCGAGGAGCGAATCGCGAAGAGACAGAAGAATCTCTTTGCCCAGCTTACTTTTTTCGTTTTTTTCGAAGGACATTTGGAGTCGGATCGAAATGAGGCAGTGCCTAATAATTGTGCATCTCACCTGCCGCCCGATTTTGTGCACGACTGCACGCGTTGCATGCACTGCTGTCGGTGTCGCCGTAAGTGCTTGCACTGCTGTCACTTCCGTGATGCCCTTGACGCGGAAGCTACGATTCCGGCATAGTCCCACCACGGTGGCCATGAACGAGTCGTCAATCACTTTCCAGTAGCGTCAAAAAGATCGGAAGGAGCCAAAATGGAATTGGTCCAACAACCCCAGCAGCCTCAACAACCCCAAACAACTACAGCCGGCAGCAAGGAAGCTCAGGTCTACCGAATGGCGGATGAGCTCTTCCAGCGCAAGCCGGACTGGGTGACTTTCTATCGCGAAGTCATGGGAATTGAGGGTATCATTCGTCGTGCGTACCCAACTCAGCCGGAGCTTCTCCAGTTTGAGACTTCGAAGGAATACGCCGACATCCAGCAGATGGTAGCCAAGCTTCGCGAGCGTGCCGGTGAGCCCGCCGAAAATCGCGAGCCAACCCGTGTTATCACGGTTCGACTGCCCAAAAGCCTCCACGAGTCGCTTCGCACAGAGGCTCACGAGCGCAAGACCAGCATGAACAAGCTTTGCATCTCGAAGCTGCTTCAGATGGTCGACAGCGACCTGATCCCTTCGGACTAATTCGGCTCGTTGGCCAAAGAGTCACGGAACGCAATCAGTCGCAGAGAATTCAAAAGACCGCCTTCCATGGATGGGAGGCGGTTTTTTATTGGGCTGTCATCGAGCTATTTGGCCGTCGCGGAGACGCTCGAAAAGGCTTCTGGTCCGTTTTCGTATTTCGTTCCGGGCATGTGCGGAGGTCGTACGAGAATCCCCATCGCCCGTTTCAGGCGAATCAGTGCCACCGCGTGGTCGACCTGGCTGCGCGTTAAGGCGATTTCTGCGTTGGCAACGCGAACGTGACTGTTCAGGATGTCCTGCAGTCGCAAGCTTGCCGATCCGTTCTGTTCGCGAGATAGCAGTCGGTATCTCGTTTCCAGCAATCGCAGCGTGTCGGTACTGGCTCGGAGTGCTTCAGAGTTTGTCTCAATGGCGAGATGGGTCGTCTGAACCTGGCGAAGCTGAGTAACCGTCTCCAGAAGAATGCGTTCAAGCTCGACTTTGAACTGGCTGGTCAGCTCGGCGAGTTCGATCTGCCGACGGGTCAAACGAGCGTTTGCGGCGCGGCGTCCAATGGGAACCTCAAACAACAGGCCGGCGCTGTAGCTGGGTTCGCCAGCGCGGAACTGATCTTCAAACGCGTCGCCAAGCTCGAAGTCTCCCTGTAATCCGCTGGCGAAAGTTTGCATGACCAGGTTCAACTGTGGCAGCAGTTCGTTTTCGGCCACGCGGTAGCGAACACTGCCCGATCGGATATTGCGAATTGAACGCGTGACTTCCGGTCGGTGATTCATCGCCATGGCGAACGCCTCGTCGACGTCAATTTGAAGATTGGTTGTTTGCGGGGTTTCGGTCGGTACAAATTCCGTGGTGCGCGATTCGTCGAACTGGGGACCATTAACAAGGTTGCGCAGTGTTGTTTGTTGGTCGAATAGTTCGCGTCGGGCCACGATCAGCCTGGTTTTCCTGTTCGCGAGCGAAGATTTGGTTCGCAGAATCATTTCCTTGCTGGCATCAATACGCTCCCGCTTCTCCAACATCGATAGCGTCTGAGCGGCACGATGATAGAGCTGCCGTTCGATCAGCAGATTGGCGCGGGCGAAATAGAGTTCCCAGTAGTTGCGACTCACCTCGGTCAGGTAGTCCTGAACCTCTGCAACAAAATCCATGTCCGCAGCGTCGCTGGCCAGAGATGCAAGGATGACGTTGCTTTGGTTGACGAACCGGCCGGCTCCACGCAACAGTGGTTGTGAATAGTCGATCGTCAGGGTTGTCGTGCCCTGGTTTTCGGGCTGGAAGAATTGCGAGTTGGAGCGTTGCAGTCCGAAGAGTTGGCCGACGGAGAGCTCGCCGCCCCAGCGCGTTCTCTTCCGTACGCCGGCCTGATTGGTAAATTCGTGGTCGCGAAACTGTTGCGGACCGCCGGTTGTCAGCGTGCTTCCGGTTGGCGTTGTCGAGTCCCGCCAACGAGATTCAACAAAAGCTGTCCAGTCGAAGGATGCCACTTCCTCCAGCGTTACCATCCGGGCAGCCTGGGGCCTGGCGGCGAGCACGCGAATTTGAGGTGCGTTCTGCAGTGCCTCGATCGCCAACGCGTTGGCCGATAGCGGGGCTGTGGGGCGGCCAAGGATGCTGGAGCCCATTTTTTCCTGCCACCACGTTTCCGGCGGATGCAGCGTAGCAGGACTTTCCGTGTCGCTGGCGATCGGAGTCGCGATCTGGATTTCGTCTGCGACCGGCGCGTCTTCGAAGGGGATATCTTCGAATCGAATAGGCAGCGGCAGCTCTTCTGCCGCAGCCGTTGCCAGCGGGCAAGACAAAAGCAGGATGAGTTTGCAGAAGTTCGAAAATCCGGCGTCCATGCCGTTCGTCCTGGAGTCCGGAGTGGCCCTGATTCTGAAATTCAGATCGACCGAGCTGCCGCCGAATCAGCCCTGAAAATCGTCGACGCGAGCGGTAGTCGCGGCCACCGGATCGTTCGTGACAGTTAGGGGGACGCGTCCCTCGCTAGCCCGGCTGTCCGCAATTTGCTGCTAGCCGCAGTGAGGATTCCTGTCGCGCGAGTACCCCAGCTCTCGCATGGTGGCCAGCACTTCGTCGTAAGTGGGCGTGTTCCGCTTGGCCCGACTGAGGAATGCTCGCACCGAATCAACGAACTCCTCGACTTGCGAGTCATCGATTGTGCCGTCGGTTCGATAGTAACCCATTTTCTCCGTCAGCACGGTAAAGACGAGTGTTGGGTCGGTCGCCGGTCGGTCTTCATCGCGGTGAAGTTGGCTTAGGTGTCGCATCAGCTCGATTGCTTCGTTCGAGGATGCCGGAACGGAAACATCATCATCGGCACTCGTTGCCGGTACTTGCGCAGGGTGTGTGGTCATAGGGTCAATGCATCAGAGGGAGAATCAGTGGGTGCCGTTTCAATGTTGCTAGTCGATTCCGTGGTGCGACAGGTTCGATGCAATGTCACGGAAGTTCAGCACACTTCGTTGCGTGGAACTGGATCGATTGCTGATCGCGTTCGACTGGATGGCGTGGCCGGTAGCGAATGCTCTGGCGAAGAGATGACCTGGTCGAACTCCCTGAAGCATAGCTCGCAAATCGAATACGAGAGCTTGCCGGTTCGCGTGATTGCCTACCGTGTGCCTGTGGATTGCGTGGCGTTGCAAAACGTCCTCGTCGTGCTGGTCATCGAGCGATCGCATGATGTCCTGGTTTGACGCAACCGAACCTGAGATTCAGCACGGCCCGTACCTCGCTCGCAGCAGATCGAGTTTTTACTCCGGAAGGCAGCGGGCGAGCTGTCGATACAACCCGCGTTGTCGCGACGACCATTGCGGACGGTCCTGGATGAACACCCTAATCCGCGACCTATATTTTTGTTGCGGTAACTCGAATAGCGAGCCTGCTATTTCGGTTACTTTCCCACCTTGCGCCCTCCTCCGGTAGCCCGACCAGCCCCTACGGCGTCAACCGTCATGGAAACACAAATGTTCGGTGAGAACCTCCGCCACGCCGATGCCAACCCTTTGGAATCGCTCATTGAGTTGCAGCGGTTGGATGCCGCAAGCGAAGGTCGTGACCGATCCAGCGAACGAGTTGGAATTCAGTGTCGCGTCGAACTACGTCCCGGCAACTCGCGGGATCGATCGAACGCGAAAGTTGTCAACGCCGCGTGTAGCGATCTGTCGTCCAGCGGCTGTCGATTGATTGCGACGCTTCCCCCGGCAGTTGGGGATGTCTATCTCCTCTCGTTCGAGGAAAGCGTGGCGCTGCCAAACGTGTTTGTGCGTTGCGTTCGCTGCCGCCTGTTGAAAGAGGACGCCTACGAGGCCGGGTTTCAGTTCTTTACGGAATTGACTCTGCCTGGTGCGAAAGATGCCAGCGAATCCGACCTTGTTGACATGATTTGAAGCAATCGAATTTCCATGCAACCCACGACCGCTCCGCCGATGACTGCCGATACCATGACGATGGTGGACGATGTGGAGCAGTCGAATCGCGATGCGGACCACGCGGCTTCTGACGTGCTCCAGCAAATTGTGGCAGTGGCGCAGTCGGGCGGTTCCGCCACCGAATTCTATCGTCAGGTCTTTCGTGTTACCGCGACGCATTTTCGTTGTCGTTACGCGCTGCTGAACGTGAGTCTCGGCGCGACCGCGATCGAAGATGAGTTCGCAACGTCCGACCGTTGTCCGGATGACGCGAGGACGGTCGCCGAAGCAATGGTCATTGAGGCCAACGCGGACCAGTGCGCCAATGTGCGGGTCGTTGCCGATGACGGCGGCCACAGTCTTGCCGTCCTGTCGGCTCCGGTCTACGCCGAAACCGGGCAGATCGGAGTCATCTGCATGGTGACCGCGACCGAACATCGTGAACCTCAACAGCTACTCACGGAACTGGTCTCTATCGTCGCGTTCTTCGGTGCACAGCATTCGGCCGGAAACTCCGGGAACAATAGCTCCAACCGCGGAGTGCAGCGTGCACTGGAAAAGGCGACTCGCTTCGAATCGGTCGAAGAATTCGCCTATTCGATGGTCAATAACCTTGCAGCGAAGTTTGATTGCGAGCAAGTCTCGTTCGGCGTCCATCGTGACAGGAACGTGCGGCTGTCGGCGATTTCGGGACTGGATCGGTTTTCTCCCGGTAGCCACGGAGTCATGGCCATACAGCAGGCGATGGAAGAGTGTGCCGATGCTCGCGAGACGATTCACTATCAGCTTTCCGATGGCTTTGGGGAGTCGAGCGGCACGCGGAGCTTTCTGTTGCATCGACAGTGGCACACGATGTCTAACAATGCCGCGTTGCTCTCTGTTCCGTTGATGACGACGGAAGGGGAGCTTACCGCGGTCGTGAGCTTGCTGCGTGCTTCGGACAAGCCGTTTACTGCCAGTGAAATTGCCCGAGTGCAGGAGTTGTTGCAGCCATTCGCTTGCGTGCTCGTTCTGCTGTGTCGAGCAACACGTCCTCCGCTGCAGCAACTACGCGAGTGTATTTTTTCATCCTGGGGGACGCTACGAAAACCGGGTTGGTCGGGGAAGAAAGTCTTCACCGCCACCTCGGCACTCCTGCTGGCGTTTTTTATGTTTGGCTGGATGCCGCACCGAATTTCTGTTCCCTGCCAGGTCGTACCGGCGAGCATCAATCACGTTACCTCGCCGTTCGCGGCGACGCTAAAAACAGTGATGGTGAAAGACGGCGACGTCGTCGTGGCGGGACAGCCGATCGCAAAATTGGATTCGCGGCCGTTGGAACTGGAACGTAAACGGCTGCAGACGGAGATAGCAAGTTTCCGCATCGAGATGGATCGCGCCTTGGCGGAGGGTCTGCCGGCTGAGGCCGCCATGGCGGATACTCGCATCAAAACGACCGGTGCGCAGTTGGCGATCGTCGAAGAACAGATTTCACAGGCGTCCGTGGTTGCGCCTGTCGACGGCGTTGTCATCCGCGGCAAGCTGGATCAACGCATTGGGCAGCTACTGTCATTTGGAGATCCGCTCGTGGAGATCGCCGCATCTAACGGCATGCACGTTGAACTTCAGGTGCCGGAAGATCGAGCTCACTTTGTCACGAAAGGAATGGAAGGGCAGTTCGCCGGATTCGCCCGACCGGGAGATCGACAGTCGATTGTCGTGCATTCCATCAAGCCCGCATCGGAAGTTCTCGATGAACGCAACGTCTTCGTTGTGAATGCGAAAATGAGCGAACAACCTGCGTGGTTGAAGGTTGGGATGGAGGGAACGGCAACGGTGGTTGCTGGCTGGCAGCCCGTCTGGTGGCTGACAACGCATGGGCTACTAAATCGAATTCGCATGGCCGTCTGGTTATAGGTGTGGCGACCATGAAGAACCCGGAAACAAAACAGTCATTGAATGCGAAGCTCGCGGGGCTGACGCTCCGTTCCCGATTGGACCTGGAAGTAAGTCGACACGTCTCGGCTGGGAAGGTCGCCTATATTCTCCGTGATCCAGTGACGTTCGAAAGTCATCGCTTCACGCAACTGGACTACGAAGTGTTCGTTGGTATCAGTTCAGGGCAGCCGTTGGCCGATGTTTTCCGTTCACTCGTTGAGAAGGCGCGGGTCAATTCCGAAGCTGAAAACGATTTCTATCAGTTCGTGGCAGAACTGGTGAACGCAGGTCTGGTGGGGTTACCAGCGTCCAGTGGCAAGACGCTGTATCAGCGGGCGAACCGACGACGCACGTCGATGCTAAATAACCGGCTACAGAATTTCCTGTTCCAGAAGATTCCGCTCTTCAATCCGGACCAGTTCCTGGATCGGACGATGCACGTTGCGAACGTGATTTACACCAAATGGTTCGTCCGTCTCTGGCTACTTGCTCTGATACTGGCGATGACGATCGTTTGCCGCCGGTGGAATGACTTTACCAATCCCATGGCCGACATATTGACGGTGCAAAACCTGCCGCTGCTATGGGGGATTCTGTTCGGGCTGAAGTTCGTTCACGAATTTGGCCATGCGTACGCATGCAAGAAGTTCGGTGGTAACGTACCCGCGATGGGATTGTATCTGATCGCCGGAAACCCGTGTGCCTTTGTGGATGCCAGTGCCGCGTGGGGCTTTCCCAGTCGCTGGCATCGCGTGGTCGTCAGCCTTGGCGGGATGTATGTCGAATCGATCGTGGGAATCTTGGCGGTCTTCGTGTGGGCTTTCGCCAGTAGTCCATGGTTGGCCTCCTGTGCTCACCAGGTTGTCGTCATGGCGACGTTGGTGACACTGATATTCAACGCCAATCCCTTAATGAAATACGACGGCTACTTTGTGCTTTGCGACCTTACCGGTATTCCAAACCTGCGACAGCGATCTGCCGAGCAACTGCGGCGACTGTTAAAAAAATGGCTGCTGGGGCTGACGGACAATCAAACTACGGTCAGCGTCGGTTCCGTCATGCTAATTTCCTATGGCATTGCGTCTACGCTCTATCGTCTGGTTGTGGTGCTAGGTATTTCGTCGATGGTCGCAACCCAGTTTGCGTTGGTGGGGTTGGCCATGGGCGGATACTACATTGCGTCGACGCTCTATGGTCTCTATCGCGATGTGTTGGGTTACCTCTGGTATTCGCCAGAAGTCCACGCCGTACAGGGGCGAGCAAGAGTCGCCAGCTATTGCATGATTGCGGCGTTGCCGTTGTTGTTGCTGTCGCCAATGCCTTCGGGATTGCGTTCAACGGGCCGTGTGGCCAGCCGGGACGAGATTGAAGTTGCCAACGAGAGTGCCGGCATTGTTCGCCGCGTTTACGCACGCCCCGGCCAGGTCGTCACCCAGGATTCGCCCCTCGTCCAACTCGAGAACAGCAGCATCCTCGCGCAGCACGATAACGACGCGGGGGAACTGTTGTTATCGCGGATGGCCTGGCACGCGGAAATGCAGAAGGACGTGGATCAAGCAGCCGCGACTGCCAGGAAGGTCGACTTTCTGGATCGCCAGCTTCGGTCGTCCGAGCAAGACCTGCATTCGTTGGTCGTTGCCTCGAAGCGTCGCGGCGTCGTGATGAGTTGTCTGTCGGAACATGAAACCGGCCAATTCCTACCCGCGGGTTCGACCGTCGCGGTCGTGGGGTCGGGACCGTGGACAATCAAGGTAATCACCACCGCCGAAGTGATCGTGTCGTCTCGGGCACAGGTCGGGCAGAACGTCGGCGTTCGGATTAAATCGCAGCCTGGTTGCGTTCTTTCCGGGCGGATCGTCAGTATTGCGAAGGCGGGCGATCGAGTCGTTGCGGAGGACACGCTAACGCATCTCGCGGGAGGCCAGATCGCCGTCGATCCGCAAACCAACGAGGCGGGTGTCGCCTATTTCGAATTGACCGTGCAACCGGATCTTGGCGAAAAAGAAATCACGCTGCTGCACGGCATGACGGCAGAGGTTCGTCTGAACCGCCGACTGGAATTCGTCGGCCAGGAAGTCTACCGCCGCGTGGCAAAATTCATCAATCAGATATTGACCAGTTAGGTAGGCAAATGATGGAGGAAACCAGCATGAACAGGATCGCCGGACGTTTTCAATTGCCCTCGCATGTGCGTTGTGGCGGGCTGGGCGGGTTCCTTGTATTGATGCTCAGCCTGACGTTGCTGGCCGATCCAGTATCGAATACGGACCGTGGCGGTGCTCGATCACTTCACGACAAAGCGGTCGCGAATCGACCGGACTTTTCTTCGCGGACATTTATGCACGCGGTCGCACGCCCTCGCATGGCAGTCACGATCACCGCCTCGCGGACCGGGGAAACGGTTCGCGAAGTTGTCGTCGAGGAAGGACAACGCGTTCAAAAAGGCGATTTGCTGTTGCGGTTCGATGACCGGCTGACCAAAGCACGCCTTGGCATCGCGCAGGCGGAATATCAGCGAGCGATTTCGGCGGTGAAGGCGACACGACTGGAGTACGAGCTGGCCTACTCACGGTACCTGAATATTGTCGATGCGTGGCGGCAGGGGGCGGCGACGCGTGTTGAATTGTCGGAGGCGAAGGTGCGCTGGCAACAGGAGCGGGCGCAGCACGAAGCGGCGGTCGATACGGTTCGGAAAGCGGAGGAGAGTCGAAAGTTCGCCGAGGTCGAATGCGCCATGACTCGCCATGTTGCTCCCTTTGACGGCACCGTCGTTAGGACATTTGCCGTACCCGGCCAGTCTCCGGGGGCTGATGATCCGCTGGTCGAACTTGTTGACTCAAGCACTCTGCGCGTCGATTTGTACCTGCCCATTGAACGCTATCGGGAACTGCGCGAGCGGGAGACATGGGATCTGATGGGGGAGGCCCCGGTGAACGAGAAGCTCACAGGGACACGTCTGGTATTCGATGACGTGATTGATGCGGCGACACAAACTGTTCGTTGTGTTTTGGAAATCGACAACCGGGATGCGAGGTTGCCGGGTGGTTTCCGTGTCAGGTTGCTGGATGAGTAGTTGGCTGTGCATACCTGAACGGTGATGTGGTCGCGGGTGTTGATACAAGAGGTTGTGGGTTATGGTTGAGCCAGTTAGCTCCGGAGCAAGCTTCATATCCGGATTCACCATGCTGTGAGACTTGCTCGGCAGGCTCTCTCGGTAGAGTCGTATTTCAACTTCTATTCAGGATCTCGGGACTTCAGGTTATGGAATCGAATAATCCTTATGGCACGCCACAAGCAACCGGTACGGTTCCGGTTCCTTCCGCAGGATTGCGGTCGGTGACAATCAAACGCGTTGATCCCGCTTCGATCGCAAAAGTGCTGGGCGCTATCTATGCGATTCTTGGACTGATTATCGGCGGCGTCCTGTTCCTGTTTACGGCTGTGGGAGCAGGATTGAACGGTGCACCTGGTGGTGTACTGGGTGGAATGGCGGCGATGTTGTTCTTGCCGCTCTTATACGGAGCGATGGGATTTATCGGCGGGTTGCTTGTGGCAGCGATCTACAACGTAGTGGCTGGGTTTGTTGGTGGCGTCCGGATGGATCTGGAGGGCTAGTCGCCTAGAAACTGGTGTCGAGCCCCAGTTGCAATCCATGTAGAAGAAAAGAAGAACTTGCGTCGATCTGCGAAGCTTCCAACGAGCCGAATCGCCACGGTACCTGTGAGTTGGTAACGGCAACCCCGCTCGCTGCGAAGACGCGATAGCCCGCGGTGAGGCTGACTCGGGGGCGAAAGCGATACTGCACCTGAAGCTGCATCTCTGCCAACGCTGCGGCTTGCTCGTCGGTGCGTTCGATGTTGAACAGTCGGCCGGCATCCGGTCCGGAAATGATCTGTGAAGTGCCCAGGTTGTCTGAGGCGGACTGCGTCATGTCGATGTAGTTGTAGTACACGCCCGCGCGGGATTCGAGTGACAAGCCAACGCTGGGCGTGGCTTGCCAGTACGCGGTGCCGCCAATTTGTGGGCCGACCAGTCGATTGTCGACTTCGATCTCATAGAGCTGTTCTCCGGCCGCGTCACCAAGCACGGTATTGAGCGAATCGGCATGGAAACGCAATTCATCGCTAAGTCGCGTGAAACGCATGCCGACCATCCACGAAAACTGAAGCAGACCGGAATTCCATCCGGAGAGCCGACTCCGTTTGCTGATGTCAAAACTGTGAACCTCGGTTTGGCTCTCGAGGTGGTGAAGCATCGCCGAATTGAAGTCTACATCCAGTTCAGCGAAGTCGATGACGGAATCCAAGTCGCCGGTAGCGCTGGTCGCAATAGCCGTGGACGTGGTCGAAAAAAGGGACCACCATCCAAACTCGATCGCCGAGTGCCCCGTTCGCAGTCCGACGCGAGCAGCCGCGGCCTCGGACCAATCGATTTCGGCGTCGCGAGTGGACAGCTCAACGTTAGCCGTCGCACTATTGACCGATGTCGCCAGTTGAGATTCGCCCCACCGTTCAAGTAGCAGGAATTCGCCGATCGCATACCAGCCGGATGCTCCTGCCGGTCGATTCGCAGTTTTGTGGGATAGATGTGATGTAGGCGTGCCGGCGTCCGTTGTTGTGAGGCCACCTGAAATCGCTATGTCACCGTTGAGAAATTGGTGAACGTAGGTGTCGACGAGTCCACCGTAGCCGTCGTGTGGCGGTTCGAATTCGGCGTTTGATGATGCGACATGTGAACCGTGGACCGCGTCTATGGAATCATTGGCCAGTTCAAATTCGATGGGACGCGTGACATCCGGTGCGACCATATTCAGGTGAGACGTTGGCGAATTCGACCGTGGGGTCATGTCCGGATCGATAGCAAGCATGGGGTCGATGTCGGCAATCGGCGACAGCAGCTCGTTGAGCGTGGCGCCACGTTTGTCGCTGAGGTTGTCGCCAGGTTTGTCGCCGAGGTGCTCGCCAACGTCTTCGTTCGTGGTTTCGCTGCCACGCTCCACCAACGACGTGACATCCGACGCGACATGGGGTCGCGGCAATTCCGACTCATGATCACCGGATGTCACCACTTGTTCGGCTTCAACGGGAATCGATCTGGGGTTCACCACTTCAAACGGAATGTCCTGAAATCGGACGACACGTTTGTCGCCGCGATGCGGCAGCGTTCCAAAGTGCGTGGAATCGGCGCGAATGGGAACAGCACTTGCCAGGAGGATCGCCAGGGTAGTCAGGCTTGTCTTGGGTGCTTGCACGATTGAGGGTCCTACGTCATTGCCGATATGGGAAACATCGGAATGGTGGAATTGATTCTTCTTGTGACGGATCGAATCCAGGCGATTGCAGTTGGCCGAAGACACAAAGACGGATAAACCGTTAGAGTTGTTGATGGACGCCAGCATGCCAGCGTTGATGCGCATGCGGGTCGCCAGGGCAGTTTCGAAGTGGGGACGGATTGGAAATGAAGGCACTTGTCACGGGCGCGAATGGGTTCATTGGTCGCCACCTGGTGCAGCGACTTTGCGAACGGGATTTTGAAGTATTCTGTCTGGTGAGAAAGACGTCCAATCTTGCATCGCTGGACGGACTTGATTGCCAATATGTTTACGCCGACGTAGGGCGTGGAGAGGGTGTGGCCGAAGCGGTTGTCGCTGCCAGGCCGGATGTTGTGTTCCATCTTGCGGGGCTAACCAAGGCGATCAAGGTGTCGTCGCTCTATGAAGCCAATGCGGACGGAACACGACATCTATTAATGGCGCTTTCTGAATTGAAGACGTCGCCGGTCACAATTGTGGTATCAACGCTCGCTGCGACCGGACCGAGCAGTGGTCGGGCAAAGGTTGAGTCTGATCCGTGTCATCCGGTTTCAAACTACGGCAAGAGCAAGCTGGCCGGCGAAAACGTGGCACGCGAGTTTGCGGACCGATTGCCGCTGACCGTCGTTCGCCCGCCGATTGTGTTTGGGCCACACGACCGTGATACGTTCGAGATGTTCAAGACGATCTCGAAGGCGGGCCTGCATCCCGTTCCGCGGAGAATGTCGGTATCCTGGATTCAGGTTCTAGACGTTTGTGAGGCGTTGATTGCAGTTTCAAACGCCGGGAGTCGAATGGGTCAGAACGATGTCGCCAGCGGCGTTTACTTCGCCACTTCCCAAGAGATCGTTGACTATGGCGAGCTTGGCAGGATGATTGGTGGCGTGCTCAACAGGTCCGTGCGTCCGATTGGTGTGCCGTCACCGGCTGTTTGGGCACTTGCGACTGTTAATGAAGCAATTGCCCGGATTCGGCGCCAACCCAATATTTTCAATTTCGACAAGGCGCGCGAAGCGACGGCCGGATCGTGGATCTGCGACGGCTCGAAGCTGGAGGCTGATACGGGATTTCGCCCAACGCGTACGTTGCCGGCGACGCTGGAGGCATCGGCGGATTGGTACAAGCGTGCCGGCTGGCTCTGACTGTCTATATTTCGTTCGCGTTTTACGCGGCCAGTTCCTGAAGCACTGACAGCATTGGCATGACGATCGAAATGAAGACGAAACTGCAGGCGACAAAGCCCAGGACGAACAGGCCTGCAATCAATGCTCGTCGGTAGCGTCGAGGTGGCATCATGAGAGCGACCAGCATGAGGAACAGGCTGGCGCCGCCGAGAACGTAGGGTGCTTGTGGTGCCATCATGAGTCGCGTCACCGTTGGCAACTCGACACCGAAGTCCTCGAATATCGGCTTGGCGTAGGCGTGCCCCATAAAAAGGATAAGTGGTACGAACGACCATGTGAGCGCAACGACATAGTCAAACCACCGTCGTGAGGATCGCGCACCTTGCCTTGCCTGCGAAGATTGATATGGATTCGGGTTTGCGGAAATCAATTTTGGATTTTGCCAAAAAAAATCGGAATGGAAAAGACACGGCTTGTCTGCATTTTAACGTTGGTAACTCCCCGGTAGTAGGAAGCCGTGACAATCCGCCGAGGGGGCCTCCTGCGTTGGCGCAATCTTATTGATGAATTTGGAAGTCTGACGAGCGTCCATAGTCACGAATTGCACAGTATGCGCGCGTGTTGTGCGACCGGTTTCGACACCCTTTGGCGGGGGAATGTTAGACTTTACCGATTAGCGTAACTAAAACTTCAACGCGACTTTCTCAGGTGCATCGGGGATGCAGTCACCGATGATTGTTACTGCTCAAGAGGCGGAGCAAGTATCTTTTTTCGCACAATGAATCCGACGGATTTACGGTGCGTTCACACCTTACTGCCTATGTGGTTACGGAGATCAAAAGGGATGTTGATCAACATCGTGCGACGACTTAAGTACGTCGCAGCCTTGGGACTTTGCGTCCCATCGCTCAACGCTATCGCAGCTGACGGATACCTTCCGCCTACGTCTGCATTCAGAAACATTGGATACAACATTCAGGACCCAACTCCGGCAAGCTCGCCGGCACCTGTCGTTGATCACGGGGTAGCGGCCCCCATGGAAGCGGTTCCCATGGAAGCTGCACCTGTCATGGCACCGCCGCCAGCCAGTGCGGCAGCATGCTGCCCGGCTCCCGCACCAGTGTGTTGCACGGAAGAGAAGAAGAAGGCTTTGGCGGCGGCTGCGAAGGGCTCGCACAAGCCTGTCCATTACGCCAATAACTTCAGTTACCTCAGCGACCCTTGCTACGACGGCCACCTGCTTGGTGACAGTCTCAAGCGTCTGGGTGGTGACGGGTTTACGGTTGACCTCGGCGGTCAGTACCGAGCTCGGATGCATCGCGAAGAGAATCATAACGGCCTTGGTATCACCGGTCGTGATGATGACTTCCTGCTGCACCGAATTCGGCTCTACATGAACGCTGAAATCGGCGACAATATTCGGTTCTTCGCCGAGACGTTGCACGCGGATTCGAACTACGAAGACTTTGGCCCTCGTCCAATCGAAGAGAACCACTTCGACCTGCAAAACCTGTTTGTCGACCTCACGCTGCTCAGCGACGGTGACAGCAAGCTGGTTGCTCGAGCTGGTCGTCAGGAAATCGCGTTGGGTGCTCAGCGATACGTTTCGCCGCTGGATTGGGCTAACACTCGTCGTACCTTCGACGGTGGTCGTCTGATGTACACGGGTTCGGACTGGAACATCGACGGCTTCTGGCTGGCTCCAACGATTCGCGACTTCCGCGACTTCGACGAGTCAAACGAGAACGCTGCTCTGTACGGTGTCTACGCGACAAACAAGTCGCTGTTCGACAACGGAACTCTGGATCTGTACTGGTTGGCTTTTGACAACGAGAACGCCGGAGCACAGGGCTTCTTCTTCGACTCGCTCGGTGCCCGCTACAACGGTAAGCTTGGCGGTCTGCTCTTCGAGACGGAAGGTGCCTACCAGTTCGGTCAAAACACCGACGGAACGGATCACGACGGCGGCTTCTTCATGGCTGGTCTTGGTAAGGCGTTCACGGAGCACTCGTGCAAGCCGACCGCATGGGTCTACTTCGACTGGGCTTCGGGTGATGACGAGCAGGCGGCTGGCAAAGGCCACCACCACTTCCAACCGTTGGCTCACAAGTACAACGGTTTCATGGACCTCTACGGTCGTCGTAACCTGATCGACTTCAACATATTCAGCACTCTGCAGATCGCTCCCAAAGTTAAGGCAGTGCTCTGGTACCACAACTTCTGGCTGGAGAACGAGAACGACACGCCTTACTCGGTCACGATGGCACCACAGCAAGCTGGTGTTACTCCAACCGATTCTCACCTCGGTAACGAGCTGGACTTCGTGCTGCAACTCGGTATCACGCCTCGATCGGGTCTCGCACTTGGTTACTCGCGATTCTGGGCCGGTGAGTACTACAACTCGCCTGGTCTCCTGACTGCGGACGGTGCACCACTGACGCAGGACAACGCGAGTGCCAACTTCTTCTGGGCTCAGTACACGCTGAACTTCTAGAAGACGTCTCCAGGCATTGCTCAGGCAGTATTCTCAGGAGTCCTTCGCAACGTGCGGAGGACTCCTTTTTTTGTTGGAATGTTCGCGAGCGACTAGCGTGAGTCACCGGTTGAGCGACTTGAGATAGGCGACGAGATCACGGAATGTGTTGGGGGCCAGTGTTTCGCCGAGATTCGACGGCATGGGCGAAAGCGCGGTGGTCTTGCGGAGTTCGATGTCGGTTTTTCGAATGACGTGTTGCTGCCCCGTCGTATCGATCATCGTCACCGAACGGTTGTCCTCCAGCTTTACGAGTCCCGTGAACGCCCTACCGTCGTCGGTGACCAGTGTTGATGCCCGGAATCCGGCGTCTACGTTTCGGTTCGGTGCGAGTAGATCCTCGCAGAGCCTTGCGATTCCACGGTTGCCGATGCCGTCCAGGTTCGGCCCGACCTGCTTGCCGCTACCGCCTACCTGGTGGCATGTTGCGCAGTTCTTTTCGAAAACCAGTTTGCCACGCGTCGGATTTCCCCGCTGTGCCATTAGGTCTGCAACGCGTGCGTCGATCTGTTCCTGCACATCGGGCGACTCGGATTGCATCTGATCGATGAACTCGGTCATGCGCAGTTGTTGTTCGGCGGATGCGACGGCGTCAATTTGCGAACGGACCACCGGATCCGAAAAAATCTGAACGTTGGCTTGCCCTTTCTCCAGCAGCGCAAGCAGTTGCTCAATGCCCAGTCTGGAACGACAGAGTTTCACGAGGACCTGCTTCTGCTGAATCGTCGAAGCGAATCGCATCAGGTCTGCGAACAAGGCGGCGCGTGACGTTGCGCCGGAGTCCGTTTCGGACTGTGGTTTGCCGCTGACGTCAGAGGTCAAAGCATCGATCAGACTCGTTTGCAGTTCCTCACTGAGGCTGCCAATCGCCAACCCTTCTGCGAGCGCTCGTGCTGAGTCGGAGTCGAGTAGGTCCGCGAGCGTTCTTGCCAATTCCAGTTTCGATTGCCGGTCGGTGGACGTGCGTCTCAGTAAGTCGACAAGATGAGGCCGAAGATCGTGAAGCTGGTAGGTCTTTGCCAACCTCGCAGCATTTCGCCGGTCTTCCACGATCTGCATTGGATTGAGTCCGGCAATGGAAAAACGTCCCACGGCCAACCAGGCGAACGCACCGGAAGGGTCACCATCGACAAGTTCGACGTACACCCGCTGCCCGGCTGCGTCCTCCGCGTCCCATCGCCTTGGCTGCGCGACGTCGTTGCGCGGTGGATTCCAGGACTTGAGGATTCGGCCGGTTTCTGCATCCCGAACCCGCACGAGATTCCGCTGCTGCAAAGTCTGCTCGGGGTAGCCATCATGTCCGGCGATCCAGAACTCAAGCTTGTCCGGCATTTGGAAACTCCCCGACCGAACAGTTCCCGTGCGCTGTTCGCCCAAGGGGAAGCTGCTCCACAGGGCGGTCGCCTGGCCGTTGTCCGCGGACTTTCGCCGCAGCGAAACCATCCAGGGATTCCTGGAGTCGCGGGAGGCGGGATCAGGGACGAACTCCCAGGGGATCGGAACGCTGTCATTGTCCACGGCCAGCAGACGCGTCGCCAGGTCGGTCGCCCAGCTTGAGATCGCGGACGGGATCGCTTCTGCGGGCGAGATGCCGGCCCGCAACGAGTTAAGAAGATTCAGTTGAAATGTGGGATCGGAATCAAACGTCGTCCTGGCAACCTTGACGATTTCCTCGGCGGTCGAATCGGTGACTCCCTGCATCGCCAGTAGCACGTAGTCCGCCAGATTCTCTTTTTTCGTTTTCGCCAATGCGGCAATCCTGTGGGCCACGAACTTGCTGGCCGGCGGCGTTTTCAGGGCGAGACAAATGCCTGCGATCAAGTCCGTTTCGTCGTGGCGAATGGAGTGAATCGCGATTTCAAAGTTTGCCGCGTCCCGGAGGTGATTGCGCAGTGCCATGCGCAGAGCGTGCCGCAGGTGAACGTCGCCGGAAGCACACTGGCGGTAAGCTTCGAGTAGAGGAATGACGAGTTGACCATCAATACATCGCGTCGCCGCCATTGCTGCCGCCCGCACCACGATCGCGTCTGTGTCCTTCAGACCCAACGCAATCCAGATGGCAGTCTGCCTACGTGCATCACCCTGCATGGCAGATCGCGACTCACCAACCAATCGCATCGCATGGGTGCGAACACTTGCGGACTCGTCAGCGATGGCTCGATCAATCTCCTCGTCCGTAATCGCCTCCAATCGAAATAGAGCCCACATGGAACCGATACGCGCGTGCTCGGAATCTGATTGGCGAAATGTGCGTCGTGCAGTCTCGATCCGTTCGGCCTTCGTCGCTTCCGTCTTCGACGCAAGTCGGTCGAGGGCCAGCATGCGGCGCGTCGCATTATCGGAACTCAGTTCGCGTGCCAATTCGGTGGCGTTCAGCAAAGCAATCGAACGTTGCTGCGTATCGACATTCGCCGAGCCTTCGTAACTAATTCGCCAGATGCGGCCACTGGTTCGATCTCGTCCGGGGTGATCCAACGGAACTTCGTAGTGCCCGATAATACGGTTGTAAAAATCGGCTACGTAGAGAGCTCCGTCGGGGCCGAACTTCAGGTCGACTGGACGAAACCACGAGTCACCGGAGATCAGCAAATCCGGCTCCTCCTGGGCTCTGACGCTTGAGCCCTCGTACCGCAAAGAATTACGGTTGATGCGACTGGTCATCACGTTTCCGCCGAATGTGTTGTTGGCATACGCTTCCGGGAAGACATGTTTGCTGGTACAGATCGCGATCCCGCCAATTGCCGTCGATCCGTGTAGATGCTGCATGACGTCCGGCACGTAGCCCAGGCCGTCGTGGGGTTTCCCAAAACTGTCGTAGTAGCCACCTTGCAAGAGAAGCGTGACGGGCTTTGTATGGCAATCAGCCGTCAGCAGGTCACCACGGGCATCGTACGCCATGCCAAATGGATTGACCTGTCCGTTTGTGAAATGTTCGATCCGGCGACCATCCAGCCGAAAACGGAACGTGTTGCCCGAGTGCATGGTGACGCGATTGCCGTCGCGACCCGTGACGCTGGACTGGTTGTTGAAACCGTGACACGCATACAGCCAACCGTCGAAGCCGCGCAGAAACCCGTTGCACATTCCATGAGCGTCGCGGCTATAGTCGAAGGGCCCGTACAGCTTCTCGCGCTTGTCGCACTTGCCATCGCCATCGGTATCACGCAGGAACCAGATGTTGGGAATGCTGTAACAGATTACTCCGTCACGGTAAGGGTAGAGTCCGATTGGAATATTGAGCCCGTCCGCAAACGTGTTGACCGACTCAAAGCTTCCATCGCCGTCTTTGTCTTCCAGGACCTTTACCGAATCGCGTCCAGTGGTGCCCTCTTTCGCGGGCCATGGGTATTCCAGCGTGGACGTCACCCACAATCGCCCCCGGTCATCGAATGCCATGTTGAGCGGTTTTTCGATTTGCGGTTCGCTTGCCACCAGCTGGGCCTTGAATCCGGGCGGCAGGACGAAGGTGGCCATTTCCTCTTCTGGCGTTAGCGGCCCGGACTCACGAACACCTCGCGCGAAATCGTCCGTGCCCGGGCGTTCAGCGGCAAGATTTTGGTCCGCCGTGCGGTCTGACGCACCGGGTTTGCTACCTCGGTTGAGGAGTACATGGGTTCCGAGTTTGTTGCCGACCACAATGTCCGCTCGGCCGTCTCCATCGATGTCGCCCGTCGTCAATTGCGTTCCAACACCGACGCGATTGTCGATCAGATTCGCTTCGAAACGAACTCCGTTTGAGCCTCTAATAGTTTTGAACCAATACAACACCGGCAACTGAAAGGCCCCCGGGTCTCCGCCGCCGTGCGCGAAGAAACGCTTTCCCGTCACGATGTCCTTGATGCCATCGCCATCAATATCCGTCAGAGCGACACCGTGCATCTGCGAAATCGCCGGTAGTCCCGCACGCGCATTGATGCGGTCCGTCAGGATTTCATGCGGAACCCATAGCATCGAATCGTTGGTGCCGCGACGTTCAAACCACGTGAGTCCGTGTGCGTGCGCGTTTTGAACGGACAGCACATCGTTGTCGCCGTCGCCATCAAAATCGTACGCAAACATCTGCGCGCCGCCGGCCTGGGCGAAACGTTGTGCGTGTTCAACAAAACGAGCTGACGATAAGTTTGCCGCTGCGTTTTCTGTTGCGGTGTGCTCGTGCCAGCCATTGGTTTCCAGGACGTCGAGCCTGCCGTCCTGATTCACATCACCGACACCCAGTCCGTGCGTGAAATTGCCAAACCCCTTGTTCGGTGTGATCCGTTGGAATTGCCATGGCTCCGTCGTGTGTTCCGGCCGGGGTCTCAGATAGCCGAATGCACCTCCGTGGACGCACACCAATTCCCGATGGCCGTTGCCCGTGATGTCCATCAACGTTGGTGACTCATTGCCGACATCATGGGAAACAAAGTGCGACGTCCATGTCGCCTTCGCCTCAACGTTGGAACCGGGGTTCTCGAACCAGTGAGCCGCCTGGCCTGGCATTCCAATCACCAGGACGTCGGGATGCTCGTCGCCGTTGATGTCACTCGCAAAGGAAAAGAAATGTTTCGAGTAGGCTTTGATCGAAACGCGTTCGCCGGGCATATAGCGATAGCGAGACTTGAAGGTTGGCCCGGCGTACCAGAACGGGCCCGATACGACGTCGTTGTAGCCGTCCGCGTTGAAGTCCGCGAAGTCCGCACCTTCGCTGTAGAATTGCTCGCTGAGCACGATGCGTTCAAAGGCGACCTCACCCTGTGCGGCAAGAACATGGGCGAACACCAGCAACATCGCGAGCGCGGACTGACGCAACGAGCAAACGGGGCGAGGCAACGAACAAGGAATCATGCGGTCTGGCTCCACGAGGAAGGAGACCGCATTTTCCGATGTATTCGCTTGTCAGGCAACGCGCGTTGCTCAACGATTGGAGCCAAATCCAAAATATGCCGACGGCGTCCCGAGAACCCCTGAGACGCCCTTGGCCACCCAATTCAAAGCTTGCCAGTCTAGTGACTGCGGTAGTACCGTCGTCGTACCGTGTTGCCGTAAAAATGACCTGGGCGACTGGGTCTCAGCAGAATTGGCGTGCTGCGAATCGCCTGTCGTGCGGTGACAGATACGGTGCGCGTGCGGACGATTGTGCGTCGGGCCTGCGCTTCGTCAGTCGCAGTGAACAGAAGTGCAAAGAGGATGAGTGCCAGGGTGATTCGGCCCATCGTGATGTCTCCATTCTTGAGTAAATCTCGGAAGTCCCAAAAGCGTATGCGAAGGACGGGCACTTCGCTACCGATTACCCGGAGAAAGGAACTGGAGTCTCGAAGAAATTGAGCGAATATTGCTTGCGGCATGCGGTGATGTTAAGCTCGCAGCGTTCGTTTCCCTCGCGAGGTGCCCGATGTTTTCTCTGCCGATAGTCCGACAATTTGTAGCTGCGTCGCTCCTGCTGGTGTGTGCGCAATCGCTCACTGCGGCGACTCCTCGCGCGTCCTGGATGGCATCGAACATCAAGGGCAGTCCCACCGCTCCGTTGCCCTATCGCGTTGAGTTGGCATTCCCCGATCTGCATTTCAAGAGTCCCAAGAGTGTTGTCGAGATCCCGGGTACCGGTCGACTGCTGGTTGCGCACGACGGCAGTAAGCTCGTTTCGTTCCCGAAGGACGCGACCGTCCGCGAAACGTCCGTGGTGGCGGATCTGGAAAAGGTAGAGGGCCATTACGCGGGGGCTTACACCGTTGCCTTCCATCCCGACTTTGGCAGCAATCGCTTCATGTTCGTGGCGATGGGGCACGACGACGGCGGCTGGCACTCGCGTGTTATGCGGTACACGCTGTCGAACGATCCCGAGCCAACGGTCGTGCCGGGCAGTGGCAAGTTTGTGATTCGCTGGCCGGCCGGTGGGCACAGTGGTGGTTGCCTTGGTTTTGGTAAAGACGGCTTTCTCTACATCAGCACCGGCGATGCTTCCGGGCCAACTCCACCGGACCGTCGGACGACTGGCCAGGATGTCAGTGACCTGCTGGGTGCGGTATTACGAATCAACGTTGATGTGGAGGCTGCCTATGAAGTACCCGGTGACAACCCGTTTGTCGATCTGGAAAACGCACGTCCGGAAATCTGGTCTTATGGTTTGCGAAATCCCTGGAAGTTTGGAATCGATCCCAAAACGGGCGACGTGTTTGTCGCCGACAACGGGTGGGAAACGTGGGAGGTAATTCACAAACTACATCGCGGTAGCAACTGCGGCTGGCCCATCATGGAAGGTCGCGCAAAGCTGCGTACGGAAGTCGCCCTTGGTCCGACACCCATTACTCCGCCAGTAAAAGATCATCCCCACACAGAGGCCAATTCGGTCATTGGTGGTCCCGTGTACCGCGGCGACGCCATGGAGGATCTGGCCGGCACCTTCGTCTATGGCGACTACATTACGGGGACGGTCTGGGGGCTGAAGTCCGGCGATGGAGATGAATTCGAGCATCGTACGCTGGCGGATTCGGATCTGCATATCGTCGCTTTCGCGGAAGGTAGCAACGGCGAAGTCTTCCTGCTGGACTACGATACGACTGGCCAGCTGTATCGCCTTGTGCCTTCAAGCGAACCGGATACCTCGGCGCAGTTTCCACGCAAGCTCAGTGAGACGGGCATCTTCAAGGACGTTGCCAGCCTTGAAGTAGCCGAGGGTGTTGTGCCGTATCACATCAAGGCTGAGCCCTGGATGGATGGCGCGAGCGCCACGCGATGGGCGGCTGTTCCCGGTGCGTCGCCACTCGATCTGGATTCCAACGAATTCCCGGAAGGCACGGTCCTTGTGAAGCATCTTTCCATCAAGGACGAGCACGAGAGCATCCGTCCCCTGGAAACGCAAGTACTGCAATACGAAGGCGGATCCTGGAATCCGTACAGCTATTTGTGGCAGTTGGACGGCAAGGACGCGACGTTGGTTCCGCCAGAAGGGCAGAACATTGAAATTGAGTTGGGGGCCGGCGCACAATCGCGACGCACCTGGCGAGCGGGATCGACGAACGAGTGCCGACTCTGTCACAACGCGGGTTCGGGCGTCGTATTGGGATTCAACGCCCGGCAGCTTGATACGCTGCAGCAACTGGACGAACTGACGACGGCGGGGTTGTTTGCAGCCAACCCGTCCTACGATGGCAACACGCTGGTTTCACCTCACGATGCATCGGCCAGCCTGAATGACCGCGGGCGATCCTATCTGCACATGAACTGCGGGATCTGTCACAACAAGCAGGGACCGGCGACCGTCTCGTTTTTTGCTCACCGGGATTACGACTTCAAGGAGCTTCGTATTACCAAGAAACCGGGCGTCGGGAACTTTGGGATTGCTGACGCGCAATTGGTAAAACCCGGTGCGCCCTATAGCTCGGTGATTCTCTATCGGCTGGCGAAGTTGGGCTATGGCCGGATGCCGTATGTCGGGTCGCGGGTGGTTGATGGTCGTGGAATCGACTTGATGGAGCAGTGGATTGCCTCGCTGTCCGACACCCACCCATCGACTCCCGATACAAGTGACCCGGAAACTGCTCTGCAAACGACCGAAGGTGCGTTGGCGCTGGTAACGAAGCTGCATCGCGGAAATCCCACAGCCGGAGACTTGGCCACAATTCATCGAGCTGCCAGCAAACACCATTCGGATATTCGCGGCCTGTTAGAACACTTCATTCCCGAATCCGAACGACGCAGTTCTTTGGGGCAAAATCCAGATCCGCAGGATGTGCTCAGCTTGGCCGGCGACGAAAAGCGAGGCGAATTGATTTTCCTGAGTGATAACGCTCGCTGTAAATCGTGCCATGACTCTGGCGATCCAACCAGGTCGCTGGGGCCGACGCTTTCCGAATTGCAGAAGAAGTATCCGCGTCGGGGCGAAATGCTCACGCATATCCTGAAGCCATCGGAAAAGATCGAAGACCGCTATGCCGCGTGGACATTCGTCACGACCGACGGCAAAGTTCACGTTGGCATGATTCGACAAGAAGTTGACGGGCAGATCACGCTGGAGACGGCAGCCCGGCAGCGAATTGTCCTTGCGCGTGAAGACGTTGAGGAATCGAAACGAGTTGATCGTTCACTGATGCCTGAAGGTGTGCTTGCTGATCTGACGGCGCAGGAAGCGAGTGACTTGTTGGCATTCCTGACCTCTGGTGCAAAGAGCGATTAGCGTGGCCAACTCACGGCACGTTGACTCTGACTTCGCGTCTTTATCGGATTCGATTGCAAATGGGGTTTGCGTCTGTCTAAGCTGTGTGAGTATTCAATAGCAGTTCAGGTAGAACCTGTAGGTGAAAGTCTAACGGGGTGGGGCTAATGCTTATGTCACACCCCGGTCGATAAGCTGCTGGATAGATAATAGGCGTCCGGGGGCGGGCGCGTGCGGGCCGCACTACTGAAGCAACTGGAACACGTAGGAACGCCCCTTTCATGCATGATTTCCATCGAACACCGGGTAGCGAATTTCTCGAGACACGATGCATGTTGGATGCATCGGCAGAGTTAGTCTTCGATTTCGATCGATCACCCACCGATTCGGATTCGGCGATCCTGGGCGGGGTGGCCTACTTTGCGGCCAGCGATTTGGAAGGTGACGTCGAACTGTGGAAGTCCGATGGAACGGCGGGCGGCACCGTACTGGTCAAGGACGTTCGTATCGGCCGTGGTAGTTCGATGCCCAGCTCGATTATTGCGGCAGATGGGCGCATCTACTTTACTGCGTTCAACGACGACACGGGGCGGGAACTGTGGGTTTCGGATGGAACCGAAGCAGGGACGGTTCGGTTGACCGATCTCGACGAGGGCCCTGAAGATTCGTTTTCCAGAGAACAGCGGCTGACGGTGCTGGGGAATCGTGTCTTCTTCCAGCAATCTGGTTCTTTCTGGGCGAGCGACGGCACGACAGAAGGGACGCAAAAACTGGTCGACTATCGGCCAACCGAAATAACGGCTGGGACGGACAGACTCTATTTTCTCCGAGAGGGAACCGACGGCTGGGAGTTGTGGAGTAGCGACGGAAGTGTTGAGGGCACGGCGCGCGTCCTCGATGTCGAGCCTTTCCGCGTGTCAGGACTACAGTTTCTTGATGGCGATCTCTATGTAGGTGGCCAAACGAACAATGCCCGGCCGTCGGTGTGGCGAGTCGACCCGGTTACTGGTAGTTCTGATTTGGTCCTGGATTCCGGTGAGCTCGGGAAATTCAGATCCATATTGCGCATGGAGGATCGGCTGGTTTTCCAGGTGCGAAATGGTGCGTCGGAGTTATCGTTGTACAGCATCGACGCCACGGATTCGCAGGCAGCCCGGATATTGAAAATGGAAGAACCGTCCGACTTGCAGCGATCGGTAGTTGTCGGAGACCGGATGTATTTTGTCGTTAGGACACAAACCGGTGAGGAGTCATTCTGGGTCACGGACGGTACGGAAGACGGGACGGAACAGTTGCCCTTTGGGACGATCTTCGACCTTACAGAATCAGACGGTCAATTCTATTTCACGACGTCTTCCGACGACGGTTTTGCGTTGCACAACATTACCGATGCGGTGGAACAGTCCTTTGTGATTTCCGCTAGTGAAAATCCGCAGGACAATGTCGGGTTGCTGGCCGGACTGGATGGATCGGTTCTTTTCTGGCGACCCGGCGCTGGCCTGTGGTCTTCGGATGGGACTCCTGAGGGGACACAGTCTTTGATGGAGCAAATTCAGGGACCAACGGAAAACACATTCGCTGCTGGATTTGTAGAGGTGAATGGTGGATTCATTTTCACATCTATTGGCCCGGATCGTGAGCGTTTTGTCTGGCGTAGCGACGGAACACCCGAGGGAACCTGGCAGATCGAGCACAGCCTGATGGATGTCCAGCTTCCGGAGACGGTGTTCAATGGTCGAGCCTATTTCCAAACCGCCGACGGGATCTGGTCGATCGACGCTGTGGACAACGCGTTTGTCCAGTTGCCGCTTGGCGTGGGCGTTCCGCAGCCCACGGTCTCCGGGAATCTGGTTTCCACCGAATCTCATTTGTACTTTCGTACGTCGAGTGAAGTTGGGTTTCAGATTTGGCAGTCGGATGGTTCGGCAGAGGGCACGATGCCCATCTACGAATTGCCTCAAGCGTTTTCGAGGTTCAATGTCTGGGATCTACGTGGCGTCGGTCTTCTGGATACGGGCGGCGAATTGTACACCATTGGTTCTTCCGGTGAGTTCGAGTTGTTGATGGAACATGGAAGCGGTCGAGTGTCTGTGCATCCGGTTGGGGATCAGCTCGCCATCATGCTCAATAGCAAGGTCGTATTGAGCGACGGAACGGTGGACGGGACGGTCGAGGTACCGGACGCCACATTCAGCTTCGGCCGAGTCGCCTACATTGGAGACAGGATGTACTGGATCGATGACCAGCAAACGTTCTGGTCCACGGATGGCACGGTCGCTGGCACGCATGCGCTGGAACGTCCCGCGGACAGCAGTCCAATGACGATTCTCGGGGCAACCGACGACGCGCTCATCTTTGGTGGAGTCTTCGGAGGTGTCTTCCGTACCGATGGAACGGTTGCTGGTACCGAACGCCTTTCGGAAGTTAACTCTTCTCCCAATGTTGATGTTCTGGCGGTTGATGGAATTGTCTACTTCACGAACCATCGCCTGGAAATTTGGCAATCCGACGGCACGCCGGAGGGGACGAGGCCAATCAACGATATTGCGCCCGGGGCCGCAACTTCGCGGCCCAACAATTTGGTGGAACGCAACGGCTACCTGTATTTCATGGCAGACGATGGTTTTCACGGTTCGGAAATGTGGCGACAAGCCATTGCTCCTCAGCCGGGCGACGCCGACGGAAATGGCGTCGTCGAGTTTGCGGACTTCCTGGCGATGTCGGCGAACTTTGGTCGCGAGACAGATGCCATCTTTTCCGATGGCGACTTCAACGGAGATGGAATCGTCGACTTCGACGACTTCCTGGAGCTATCCGGGAATTTCGGAAGTCGTTACTCCGACGATGTTGGGTAGGAGCTGTGGCTGTCGCTTGGCTGATGTATTAGTACTGTTTGCACAGCTCGCGATAGACGGCGCATGGGTCGCCCAGGTAACGCCATGGCGTAAAGCTGGGGTAGGGGCCGATGCGATTGATCTCCACTTCCATGATTTCCTGAACGCCCATCGAGGAAAAGCAGAACAGGTAGGCGTTGGCCGCGACTTTCTCCCACGGAGTGCGTGCGGTCTTGTTGCTCCAACGTCGGTAGGAATCCAGCAATTCGTCGAAGACCTCGTCTGATTTCCAATAGTCATCAGCAGCGGGGTTTTCGTCGAATGCCCAGTCGTAAAGCCAACGTTCGATGTGGGCGTAGGCGACCATCGCGTGCGCGTCGGCGCCGTCGGGATTGCTGTTGCTGACGCTGCGAGCGAAATCAAACATCAACTCGTGCGAGCCATACCATTTCTTACAGAGGTAGGTGAGATAATTGAACGAGGCCAGCCACGGCGATGTTTGCAGCTCGTTGGCTTTTGCGTAGACGGACGTAACTTCATCCAGATCCCATTCTTCGCCGATGGCGCAACGGATCAAATAGCCATAGGCCGTCGGGTCGGAGGGTGCCAGCTCGATGGTCGCCTCCAGCTCGTTGCGAGCAAACGCAAGACGCTCGTAGAACATGGCCCATTGCGCTTCAGCAATGTCAGTTCCATCGCTGTAGGTGCGGGCCTGCCACGCCCATTCCAATGCCTGCGCGCCGCTGGTGAGTCGGGCGATGTCGCTCTCGGGGTTGAGATCGACCCATTGGTCATACCGTGGCGGGCGGTCTTCTGAGTCGGCGAGGACGTTGACCAGAAAGCAGCGTTTGTCTCCCGTCGCGCTTCGCAGGGCCAATTCTGTCGCCGCGAATTTCCCCTCTTCGAACTGCCGCCGCAGAGTTCGGGCATCGTTGCAGCCGTACGTTCGATCGATGACGGGCGTCTGGGAAGGTTGCGACAGAAATTTGAGCATGGAATCGATCCCGGAAGCGATAAGTTGGCGAAGCTCTGTCGCAACGATAGCTCACACTGAGGGATGAGCGCCACAGCCTTCCGGGCGAACGGCTTGCTACCGTTATCCGGTTGTTGTTGATAAACGACTGTTGCCGAATGGCGACAACGCGACGTGGTTGTGTGGCGTGGCTTCACTATTTGGGGTCGTCAACGCCGGCCGGCGGCATTCTGCGTGGTGGCGACGACGAGCTCTTCATAGTAAAACGCAGCATCCATCACATCCTCGTGGGCGGCGATATGGGCGGGCAACTTCAGACGGTCGATTTCATCGTACTCATCGTCTATATGTTGGGCGTATTTGGGCTGGGTTGTTGGTTTGCACGCAAGAGCGGCACGACCAATGAATTCATGGCCGCGGGGCGCTCGCTGCCCGGTTGGGCTGTGGGCCTTTCGGTGTTTGGTACCTACGTAAGTAGCATCGGATTTCTTGGCAACACGGGCAAGGCGTTCAGCGGCACATGGAACTCGTGGGTGTTCGGGTTGTCGCTGCCAATTGCCGCGGTATTTGCCGTGAAGTACTTTATCCCGTTGTATCGTGGCAACGATCAGATCTCGGCTTACTATCATCTTGAGGAACGGTTCGGCCCGTGGGCCAGGCTATACGCGCTGGCGAGCTACCTGCTTTCCCAGTTGGCGAGGATTGGCACGATTCTGTATCTCGTGGCGCTCGCGTTGGCTCCGCTAACCGGCTGGGACATTCGCACGATCATTCTGGTGACGGGTGTCATGGTGACGGCCTACACGCTGATTGGCGGAATCGAAGCCGTCATTTGGACGGACGTCGTGCAGAGCGTTGTGCTGGTTGGTGGTGCAATCCTGTGTGCGTGTTTGTTGATGACCGGTGAGGTGGGTTCGCAGCTCTTTCAGATTGCCAGCGAAAACGACAAGTTCAGCCTCGGTAGTTTTTCCCTTGCACCTTCAACTCTGACGGCACCCGAGCCAACGTTCTGGATGGTGTTGGTCTACGGCATCTTCATCAACCTGACGAACTTTGGGATCGATCAAAGCTTTGTTCAGCGATACATCACGGCAAAGACGGACAACGATGCGAAATTCAGCATCTGGTTGGCTTGCTTGCTGTTTCCGGTTGTCTCTGCACTGTTCTTCTTTATTGGCACGGGGCTGTTCGCGTATGCGACGACGAATCAGGAGTTCATGAGCCAGGTTCAACAGAGTGTTGTCGCTCAACTGCCGGCGGATGCGTCGGAGATTGAGCGAGCGGAGGCAGTGTCCATCGAAAAAATTGGCGACAAGGTGCTACCTCAGTTCATCATTTCCAATCTGCCAACCGGGCTGGCGGGGCTGCTGATTGCCGCAATTTTCGCGGCCGCCATGAGCAGCATGGACACCAGTCTGAATAGTTCGGCTTCGCTGGTGTTGTGTGATATTCATCAACGCTACATCAACCCGAACGCGGGCGAACGGGAATCGATGCGAGTTTTGTATGGTGCAACACTGGTCATCGGAGTTGCCGGAACGCTGACGGCGATTGCCATGATCAGTGTGAAGAGTGCGCTGGATGCATGGTGGAATCTGCAGGGCATTTTTACGGGCGGAATGTTGGGGCTATTTCTGTTGGGGCTGATCTCGAAACGCGCCCGTAATCCGCAGGCGATGATTGCCGTGGCGGTTGGGGTGCTAATAATCCTCTGGATGTCGTTGTCGCCCACATCGACTTGGCCTGAATCGCTACAGGGAATTGCCAACCCCATGCATAAGTTTATGACGAACGTGGTGGGCACGACGACGATCGTTCTGGTCGGCATATTGGCGACGTCAATAATGAGCCCGCCGGCAAGAAATGAAATGCGGACGAAGTCCAGCTAGTGGGAGGCCACATGGTGGGAGTTCAGCTCGTTTGAGCTCACGTGGTCTCTCGCGTCGCGGCTCGCTGGAAATACTCGTCGTCGGCGCTCGAATAACTAGCTGGAAATTCAATCGCGAACCCGATCGGAAAATGACCTATGAGTAGTGACGCGTTCACAACGCCCCAGTCGGATACCGGCGAAACGTCGAATAGCCTTCGCCCGCTTCGAGTCTGGCCGGCCTTGTTGTTTATCGTTGGTATCGCCGTCGCGAGATGGTTGCCTTCTCTTTGGCTGGACGGACCGGCGAATCTGTGGATGTCCTCCGCGTTCGGGCCAATCCTTTTCAGCCTCTGCATTCTCTTGTGGTGGGTGGTTGCCAGTCGGGCTTCCGTGTTGGAACGATTCGTCGGGCTGATCGGTTGCGTTGGTTCCGCCGCCGCGATTTGCACGTTTGGACTCGACAAATCGATGATGGGGCCCGCCATCATGATCCTGACGATTCCCATGGGGATGACGCTTTTTGCACTCGCTGCCGCCATGTTTGGCAAACAGCTCTCGTTCAGGCGGACGATCGTCGCGGTGTTGCTGGCTGCCATGGGTTTTGGCTTCTCGACGCTACTTCGCAACGACGGAATGTGGGGCGACTTTGCCATGGGGCTGGACTGGCGTTGGAACGAAACGCCCGAGCAGCAGATGTTGGCCGCTCGTGAGAATCAGGAAACGGTGGCGATTGGGGAAGTCACCGACGCACTGGAAGATACACTGGCCGACCCCGAGTGGCCGGGCTTCCGTGGCGGTGATCGAACGAGTCGGGCAACGGGGATGAAATTGTCTGCCGACTGGGATTCGAACAAGCCACAGGAGTTGTGGAAAGTTGCCATCGGACCGGGGTGGGGATCCTTCGCCGTCGCGGGCAACCTGCTGTTCACACAAGAGCAACGTGGTCCCATGGAGTGCATCGTTTGCTACGACGCGGATACCGGTCGTGAAATCTGGAGTTGCGAAATCCAGTCGCGTTTTGATGAGGCGATTGGCGGCCCGGGACCACGTGCCACTCCCACGTTGGCGAACGGTCAGCTCTTTGCCATGGGGGCCGAAGGGTTTCTCGTGCGGGTGAATCCTGCCAACGGTGAAATCGTGTGGCAGAAAGATTTGCGAGAAGTCGCCGATCGTGAACCTCCCATGTGGGGCTTTTCTTCTTCACCGTTGGTCATCAACAACGCCGTGATCGTGCATGCCGGAGGCGGTGGTGATAAAGGCGTCATTGCCTTTGATGTCGAAACGGGCGATGTGGTTTGGTCGGTACCCGCCGGCGGTCATTCTTATTCGTCGGCCCAACTGGCGACGGTGGATGGACGGCGCACCGTGATTGTGCCGACTGACACGGGCGTCACGTTCATCAATCCCGCCAATGGCGAGCTGCAACTCGAGTACGAATGGAAGCACAATGGTTACCGCGCGTTGCAACCGCAGGTCGTCGACGGCGATTCGGTGCTCATTCCGACAGGGCAGGGGACGGGGACGAGAAGGATTCAGATGACGACCGATGGCGACGGATTCGCGGCGGAAGAGTTATGGACGTCCCGAGACTTGAAGCCCGACTACAACGACTTCGTCGTCTACGATGGGCATATCTACGGGTTCGACGGGACGATTTTTACGTGCGTTGACCTTGAAACGGGCAAACGCAAATGGAAGGGAGGCCGTTACGGTAAGGGCCAGGTTCTTTTGGTAGAAGATTCAGGCTTGCTACTGGTCGCCAGCGAAAAAGGCGAAGCCGTGCTGCTCCGTGCTGATAGCGATGGGAAAGATGAACTGGCGAAGTTCGAGGCCATCGAAGGCAAGACGTGGAACCATCCGGTGATGGTGGCGAATCGCCTGTACATCCGAAACGGTCAGGAAGCCGCGTGTTACGAACTTCCCGTGGAATGACCGCTGCACTGTGATCGGCTGCAGCATCGCGGGGAGGTACGAATAACGCTTCCCCGCGAGCTCGGTGCATTTGCTGTTCCGGCGGATGGACAAGTCGATGGACCGTCCAGCGTTCCGTGGGGTTACCTGCCGCCGGCGACGTTCATTTTCACGCTATAGAAGCCTTTGCGTGCGGTCATGAACAGCGTCTTGCCATCCTTCCCACCGAAGATGCAGTTGGCGGGGCCTTCTGGCGGCTGGATTTTGAACAGTAGCTGACCGGCGGGATTCCAGACGTGAACGGCGCCTCCACCTGCGCAATAGATGTTTCCTCGCTCGTCGATCGTCATCCCGTCGCCGCCGCCGTCCATATCTACCCACTTGGCTCCGTTGGCGAGGCTACCGTTTTCCTGGACGTCATATTTCCAGATCGTCTTTGCGCCGTTGTCGGCGACATAGAGCGACTTGTTGTCGAGCGAAAGCACGAGTCCATTGGGTCGCACGAGGTCGTCGATGACTCGGGTTAGTTCGCCGCGTCGTGGCAGATAGTAGACGCCTTCGACATCTTGCTCCATGTCGTCCCGGTTGCCGTATCGAGGATCAGTGAAGTACACGCCGCCCTTGCCGTCGAACGTCAGGTCGTTGGGGCTATTCAGTTTCTTCCCGTTGAAACTGTCCGCTCGGACGGTGATCTCGCCACTGTGGTCCTGACGGGTCAGTTTGCGACTTCCGCCCTCGCAGGCATAAAGTGCACCGCCGGGTGCGAACATCAACCCGTTGGCGCGCCCTGAGTCTTCGCGATGGATTGAGATCTTGCCAGTCTCGACGTCATACTTGTGGATGCGTTGGTTGGGAATGTCACTGAAGTAAACATTGCCATCGGGACCCACCGCGGGGCCTTCGGTGAACGTGAATCCATCCTGAATCAGACGAATTGGTTCGGAGGGATCAAGCAGGGCGCCAAGGTCCTGAATTCGCAAGTTACGCCAGCGAACCCAGACGGGATCCTGGCGATCGCCCACGCCATGAACCTGCAGTGCGATGAAACCCCTGGGCGTCATCGAATCGTGAAGGTCGGCTGCGGGGACACCGTTGAGGAATGTCTTGATCGAGCTGCCGATTGCTTCCACGCGAATGTGATTCCATTCATTCTGTTTGAAGGCGTAGCGAGCGGGGTTGTTGAACTCCAGGGTGTTCAACCACCCACGGCGACCTTCGTCGTAAATCCCCGACGTCCAACCACGGTCACCGGGATCAATCTCCACCTGATAGCCGTGCACTCGGCCATTCTTGTAGTCTTCCAAACTCTGACTGCGAATCTGAACGCCCGAATTAAGTTCAGGATGAACTTTGAATTCGTACTCCAGAATGAAGTCGCTGTAATCGCGCTTCGTGCAGAGAAAGGTGTTCGGAGTATTTGGCACTGACGTGCCCAGAATTTCATTGCCCTCGATTTTGTAGGTCGCTTTGCCACCACGTTGAACGAAGTTGTCGAGTGATTTGCCATCGAAAAGCGGCGTCCACTTTTCTTCGTCAGCCCCTGCGATTCCCGTGGAAACAAGACAAACCAAAATGGCGATTAACCGAGCGGACATGTGGATCTCCGGTGAAGGTGTGTTTGGGGCTCGATAGCTTAATCGGGCCCGTGCCTGTTTGCTACCGGCGGATACTGTGCCTTTCGAATCGCTTGTGTTAGGTTCGAAACTTCGTGGGCAAGCAATTTTGTAAAGTGAATGTCTGATTTGATTCGTCTTATCTTTGTTGGTGTGATCTTTTGTGTTTTCGTTGAACTCGCTCCAGCGCAGTTGCGGATAGTCACATACAACACCGCGACCAGTGGCGAACATTCCGCGCCAAGCTTCCCACGATCAGGCATGGCAACGGTGCTGCAGGGCATTGGTGACCAGATTGTCGAAGGAATCGCGCGGCCTATCGACGTGCTGCTGTTGCAGGAGCAGCAGTTGCCTTCAACTACGACGCAGGCAATTGTCGAGATCCTGAATGAGCTCCATGGCGAGGGCACTTACGCTCGCGGCGAAGTGGCACCTCGCAGCAACGGTGGTGGCCGGCCGGCCATCGTCTACAACACGCAGACCGTCGAACTGGTCGATGAAGTTCCGGTTGGCACGACGTCCGTGAACGCTGCCTCGCGACAGACGATGCGATACGAACTGCGGCCCATTGGGTACGGAGAGACGGCGACTTTCTACGCGTACAACAGTCATTATAAGGCTGGCAGTACGGCGACCGACCAGGATCGACGCAACGCTGAAGCGCGAAGCATACGCGGAGATGCCAATCGATTGTCGGCGGATGCCAATATGATCATGGCCGGCGATTTCAATATTCGCAGTTGCGATGAAGCGATGTTTCAGACGCTGACGGCACCGGGCTCTTCACAGGTGTTCGACCCCATCAACCCCGCCCACACCAACTGCAACTGGAATAACAGGAGCTCACTGCGTCGCTGGCATACACAGAGCCCGGCCGACGGCAGCGACGGGACGTTGGTCACGGGCGGGATGGATGACCGATTCGATTTTCAGATGGTGACGGATGATCTGCTCGACGGCGAAGGACTGAGCGTCATTCCGGACACGTACCGGACGTTTGGCAACAACGGTTCGCATCATCTGAACGACGCGGTTAACTCTTCACGAAACACCGCGGCGTCTCGTCCGATTCTGAACGCCCTCGCACGCACTAGTGATCACCTTCCGGTTGTCGTCGACTACCAACTGCCGGCCATTTCGGAGGTGCAGTTCGCCGTGCCTCCGACGACAGTGATTCAGAATGCCAGTTTGACGCTGGATACGGTGGTCGCGAACGTGGCCCCCGTTTCGACGACAAACGGAGCGGATGAGTTGGACTTTGCCTTGTCACTGGAAGTTGGTGTGCCGGGCAATCCGTCGGTTGTGGAAGGCAGCGTGCTCGCGACCGAATCCCAACTGATCTCGTTACCGTTGCCAACAGAAAATCTCGGTAGCAGTATCTATCGCGCTGGCTTCACATCCGACAGTAGGTCGGTCGTTGGGGAAAACGAGGCGACGTCCGGCTTCTACACGGTGATGGCGCCAGCGAGTCCCGAGATTCTTGTCGATGGAGTTGTCGTCGACGAGCCGATTGATCTGGGGTTCATTCGGTTTGGCGATGAACTGCCTGTCATCATGTCGGAGCTGTCGAATCGCGGTGACCTGCAAACTGCGGCGTTGGATCTAAGTGAGATCCGCTTGGAATCCAACATCGCGGTGGAAACGGATCTCGCGTCTTTTGCTGGGCTGCAGCCCGGGCAAAGCGTACCCTTCGAGCTGTCTTTTGACGCGGCCACGCCGCAGTCCTTCGAATCGACGTTGAGGTTGAGTGTTTCCGACGACCGCTCGATTTACGGTGCTACGACCACCGAGTTGAGTTTGACTCTTGTTGGGCAGGTGGCCTTTCCGGGCGATGCAAACGGCGACAACGAGGTCTCGTTTGATGACTTCCTGGTCGTGTCTCGCAACTTTGATGCGGAGGATGCGACGTGGAACACGGGGGATTTCAATGGCGACGGAGCCGTTGGTTTTGACGACTTTCTGGAACTGTCGCGGAACTTCGGAAATCGTGTCGCAGTCACGTCCGTTCCCGAGCCCGCCACGCGTGGAATGCTGGCGGTTGCGTTGATCTTTTTTGCCGCACGTCGCCGAAACTACTTGTAGAGTTTCGCCATCTCTCGCACCGTCTCGGCGATCGTCTTACGACTGGCCGCTGGTGAGAGTAGTTCGGCTTCCGTGCCCAGAGCAAGAACGCGCGGAATGACTTCCAGATCGTGAGCGGCATCAACGGTCAGTGTGATGGATCCGTCGCCGTGCTTTTTGACTTTCTGGTCGGGATGCCATGGGTCTTCCTCCACCCATGGAGCTGCGTAGGCACTGATTTTGATTTTGAATTTCTTGGTCTTTCGGCCCGCGAACATGCCCATGCTCTGCTGCAGGTGGGCTTCAAGGTTGAAGTCCGAGCGGGGTTTGAACCAGTCATCGAGTGCCGTTGCTTTTTGAAACCGGTCCAGCTTTAGATGGCGAACGGGGTTGTCCTCATTCAGTGCCTCGCAGGCGTCGGCAACGACGTAGAGACTGGACTGATAAAAAGCGACTCCGTACGGATGAATCTGCCGCGTCGCGGCGTGGGCCTGGCCGAGCCGCTGGTACTCGATTTCCAGGACGCGGTGTTCCAGGATGGCGCGGTTGATTGTCTTCAACATGCCCTGATGTTTTTCGTAACTCTTGGCGGGCATGCCAAGCACGTGTAGGATTTTTCGATATCGAGTGTAGTGTGCCCAGACGCCGTCCGGCAGGCTGTCCTGAATTTTGTTCCAGAAACTCTCGATGCCCAGCCAGAACGGTGTGCCCGCCAGCGGGTGCATGAGATCACGCCCTAGCGAGAGCGCCATGAGTTCGGTTGCGGAAGCCGCAATCTTGTGAGCTCCCTTGAAACGCGGCCCCAGTTTCCAGACGCGGCCTCGATCGGTTTCCGTAGAAACGACATCAAACCCCGCTGCCTGGAGGGCTTCCACATCGCGACGTACACTTCGCGTATGCAACGACGTGAGCCCAAGCTCCTCAACGAGCTCGTCGCGAATTTCAGAAAGGGTGCGACCGAAGCGATAACGCTCCAGCACCTGAAGCAACTTGTGTTGCCGAATGAGTTGTTCGTTTCGAGCCATCCGTGACCTCCGGCGACAAGATTAACGAATGCCCGTCGACCTGCAAGGTAGAAACGGCCGATCGACAGGGTTTTTCACTTCCTGAACACCTGACCACCTTTGCGGTGTGGGGGCGTATTCTCCGTTAGTGCGTTGAGAGGGCCCCGTTTCCCGCGGAAACTGAAGAATTCGCTCCGTCTGACGGTGATTTTTCAGACAATTTCTGGGAAAAATGGACGAATAACAGAGTGACGACCACGGGCACCGGGCGAACCGGGGATGCAGGGTTGTCGTAGAGATTTAGGCAGACACTCGAAAAAAGGACCGAACATGGCACAGGGCGATCACGTCTATTACTTCCGAGCCGGAGGTACTTACTCACACCACGGCTTGGACTGCGGTGATGGCACGGTGATCCATTTCGAATCCTCGCCCTGGATGAAGTTGGCGGGCTGCTTCTCGTCAAACAGACCTCCCCAAATCACGAGAACATCGCTCTCTGACTTCGCCCAGGGCCATGAGGTCCTCATTCGTTCCTACGATGACGAAATGAAAGTCGACGAACCCGTGGTGGCCATGGAGCGGGCGGAAACGCGAATCGGCGAGACTGGCTATGACGTTTTTGGAAACAACTGCGAACACTTTGTCGTCTGGTGCAAGACGGGCGTCGCCAAATCGTCGCAAGTCAATGCGCACCGCAAGGCGGCCGACGCGGTTGTGAAGGGAGCTCCCGTCGGCGCGTTTCTGTTGCGAGTCGCTCGTCGCGTTCCCGGTCCGTATCGTGGAATCGCCACGATGGGCGCCATCGGCGTGGCTGGTGCCGTCTATCTGGGGACCTATGTCCAGCACCGAGTGCGGAACATGAATGCCGGACTCTCCTGATCGGCAGGCAGTAGGCAGTAGGCAGTAGGCAGTAGGCCAGTTACTTGTCGTCGCCTTCCCAGTCATCCAGTTTTTGGTTTAACGACGACGCCTCCAGCAGTTTCGCCGCCGCCGTCGTGTAGTAGGCATAGACGGTGTGCGAGCTCATGGGGCCCTTCCAGTGATATTCCTCGACCAGCCGATGCTTGCCCGGCTGCCGAGTTTCATGGGGCATTCTGCCCACCAACTCATGGACTTCTTCGTCGGTGATGGGCTTGCCCGCATCGATCGCTTCAATCAGCTTGTTCTGCACCGCAATGCTCTCGTCCCGCACCGTCTGCTCCTGTGACATGAGCACGAACGAAAGTACCACAAGAGCCGCCAATACGACGACGACAACAACCTTGGCGATTCCAGCCTTGCGTGTGACCATGTAAGCTAATTCCCAGACAGAAAAGGTGCGTGAACGCAGCATTGTGACATGCACCTGCGACCTTTCGCAAGCTTTTGGGCCCGGAGCCAATCGTGATCGGATTTCTTTGTGTTGATAAACCGGAAGGCGTGACATCACGTCTGGTGGTGAATCGGGTTTACCGTCACGCGAAGCCGGCAAAAGTTGGGCATGCCGGGACGTTGGATCCGCTGGCGACCGGCGTTCTGGTCGTCGCCGTTGGCCGAGCGACGAAACTGATTTCTCACGTCCAACGCATGGAGAAACGCTACTCGGCGACGTTTGAATTGGGCAAGACCAGCGATACCGAAGACATCACCGGGGCAATCACCGAACACGAGGTTGCCGACGTGCCCGGAGTGGAGGAGGTCGAGGCAGTCTGCCGGCAGTTCGTCGGCGAGATTCAGCAGCAACCACCCGCTTATTCAGCGCTGCGAGTTGACGGCAAGCGAGCGTACAAACTGGCTCGCGAGGGAAAGCCTGTCGAACTACAGCCGCGACCGGTGACGATCCACGAGATTTCGTTGGTCGATTATGACTTTCCCAAACTACGGCTCGACGTTCGCTGCGGTAGTGGCACGTACATTCGTTCGCTGGGAAGAGACATCGGCGAGCAGCTTCGCACAGGAGCCGTCATGACCGAACTGCGACGGACGGCCATCGGTGAGTTCAGTATTGCCAATGCCATACGCCTTGAGGAACTGGATGATCCGGAACGCGTTCAACGCGGATTGGAGCCGGTTGATCGCGGTGTGAGTACCCTTCCCAGTTGCACCATATCAGAAGAGCAAAAAAGGATGCTCTCCTTTGGCGTGAACATCGAACTCGACTATGAGGCGGATGAAATTGCCGCGTTCGAATCGAGTGGCAATTTGGCGGCAGTCTTGCAACGGGTAGATGGACGTACGTTTCGCCCCGCCGTGAGTTTCATTGCGATCTAGATTGTTGGCATCCGTGACGGGCGCGTTCCATACGATGGCTCCAAGCGGTGTCGCTAAGCGATGGCGCCAAGCGGTGCATAAGAAAACGGGGCATAAAAAAAGCCCCGTGGCGAAGGTTCGCCGCAGGGCTTTGGTACTTGTTCGACTCGCCGAACTACGAAGCCGTGGCTTCTTTGGCTTCACCATTGGATGTGGTTGCCGCGGCGGCTGCAGCAGGGGCTGCGGGAGCAGCTGCACCGCCACCCGGTGCGCCACCGTTCGCTTGGGCTGCCTCGGCGGCTTCCGCTTCCGCTTCTTCCTGAAGGTCGGCACCTGGCCAGACGCTGCGAAGCGCTTCGGCGGCAAGCTTGGCGATCTTGTCGCGGGTGATACCCTTGTACTGGCTCGTGTGCGGCGTCGGCGTTACAGGACCTTCGAAATTCAGATCGTGCAGCTTGTTCAGCAGGTCGGCGTGAGCGATCGTGCCTTCCGGAGCTGGCAGCAAACGCTGGTTCAGCTCGATCGCATCTTCCGTCGCACCAGCCGGAATGTCAGCGACACTCATCGCGACGATCCTGTCGGCGCCCAAAGCGACAATGTCTTCAACACTGCCGCCACCAAGTACCCAGTTCCAGGTATCGATGTAGAATCCGACGTTCGAAGCGGAAACCATGGAGAGCAGCGTGGTGAGCGTCTCGGCCGTGTTGACTGCGGTGTGCTCCAGTCCTTCGCGCGACTTGGCGGCTGCCTGGAATCCGACACCCAGCGAGATGCCGTGCGGGGCGAGCAGTTCGCCGATTTCGTTGAGCTTGGCTGCGTAGAAGTCGAAGCTCTCCTTCAGGGCCAACGTTTCACTGCCCGGCGGGATGACCGTGATGCAGCGGTTGGCGTTGATCGATTTGGCACAGTTTGCCAGCGAAGGAATTCGTGTGATCTGTTCGGTAAGGCGAGCCTCATCCGCATCCCAAGAGATGGGGAGCTGCCAAACGCCGATCGTAAGTCCCGTGCATTTGTTCGCACTATCAAGGCAACGGGTCGCGTATTCCTGACCGCGCGATTCCACTTGGCGGGCAAAAGTCTCGATATCAATATCCAGACCTTTAAAGCGGAAGCTCAATGCCAGTTCGATGAGCTCACTCTGCCGACCAGTAATTCCCAGTGTTTCAACGTTCAGACTGCGGTACATGGCGTACGACTCTCTCGATTTCCTTGTTCCCTATGGAGATCAGCCAGTTAGGCTAAGCCCGGCATTATTGCAGAGTCGTGAATTTACGGATAGAGGGGATTCGCCGCCATCACGAAGTGGTCAATCCCGGTCGTTGGCCAGCCAGCATGAGTTCCCGCTTTAGGCGGATGCCGGCGAGATCGCGGGCCAGTTGGCGGGCCGCAATCGCCACCCAATTATTGATGACGCAGGGCTTCGATCGGGTCCATCATGGCCGCTCGCCGGGCCGGATACAGTCCAAAAATGATGCCGGTTGCGACGGCGATACTGAAGGCCAGCACGACCGACCACAGGCTGACGGCGGTGCGAATATCCGAGAAAGCCGAGACGAGCCACGGAATGGCGACCCCGAGGAAGACCCCAACCAATCCCCCAGCGGATGAAAGCACGACGGTTTCCACGAGGAATTGGGCGATGATATCGCGTCGCTTCGCTCCCAACGCCCGTCGGATGCCAATTTCACGCGTGCGTTCGGTGACGGTCGCCAGCATGATGTTCATGATGCCAATACCACCGACCAGCAGTGAGATCCCAGCGATCGAGCCCAGCACGATGTTCCAGATTCGTTTCTCTTTTTCGGCCTGTTGCATGAGTTCCAGTGGAACCTGGACCTCATAATCCAGGGCACTGGGGTGACCGATCTTGAGGATCTTGCGAGCCATCTCGGCCGTTTGGCTGACGACCGACTCGTCCTTCACCGTCAGCGTGATTTCGCTGAGCTGCTTCTTTTCGTAATCTCGACCGCCGGCGCGGGAGATTACCTGCATCTCACCAAATCGGCGATGGGCGGTCGTGAGCGGGATTAGAATATCGTTGTTCTGGTTTGCACTCCCGGAAGCTCCTGCTCGAGCAGCTCCGGAATCCATCGTTTCCAGTACGCCGATGACCTTGTAGGCTCCGTCTCCCAGCAGGAAGTCTTTCTTCAGCGGGTCCTCGAAACTGAAGAGCCGTTGAGCAGCACCGGCAGTTAGCACCGCCACGTTCCGGGTTGCCAGTTCGTCATTCTTCGATATGAAGCGGCCGCCCTTCCGGACTTTCAGATTCTTGATGTCACCATACGCGGGAACGGTTCCCAGGATTCGACAGTTCTGAATCCGCCGGCTGCCGTGAGCGGCATTCTTCTTGATCACGACCATTGGGATCGCGTCTTCGATCGTTGGCAGCGTCGCGCGAAGTCGTTCGAGATCCTTGTACTTCAAGCCGTAGGAAAGGACGTAGCTGGTCGGCGTCGTGCGCCCGCTGGTCGTCTCTGCGCTGTCGCCAGAATCCTGTTCCGGTTTGACGCTGCGAAGGATCACGTTCTTGGCACCGAGCTTGCGAATCTGTTCGACGGCTGCCTGCTTCGAGCCCTCACCGATGGCGAGCATGGCGATGACCGAGCCAACGCCGAGGATCGTGCCCAGCATCGTGAGGAAGCTGCGGAGCTTGTGCAGCAGCAGGTTGCGAATGCCAAGTTGAAGCGTTGTCAGCCACACGGGCAGGTCTCGATATTCGGTTTTCGTGGGCCGATGACGTCGGTCGTTAATCGATGACGTCTAGTCGATCATGACGGCCAGCGGATTGAGGACGACGCGGTCGTTCTCGTTCACGCCGGATTTGATTTCGACGAACTTGTCGTTGGTCTTACCGACTTCGATGTCCTGCCGCTCGATGCGACCATTGCGTTCAAGGTATACGAAGGTTTCCTTTTCCTTCTGCTGAATTGCCTGAACGGGAACGGTAACCGCGTCCTCCACGCGATCGATGTGTATCTCGACGATCGCCGTCATGCCCGGCTTGATCTCTTCGACGTCCTCATCGATGGTCACATACGTTTCGTACATCTTGGTGTCGCCACTGTGCCAGCTACCCTGGTCGGGCAATACACCGATCGATTTGACGCTGCCGGTGTAGGCGCGATCCGGGAAAGCATCGATCCGAATCGTGACGGGCAGCCCTTCCTTGATCTGGTTTTGAACTGATTCGTGGACCGACGTTTTTACCTGCATTCGAGTCAGGTCCGGTAGCGACAGGATGTGCTGACGTTCGCGAAGCAACGCTCCTTCGGCGATCGTCGAAGTGCGGGAGCTACGCGAGGGTGTTGCGTAGGCGACCATGCCAGATTGCTCGGCATAGATCACGCAGTTCTCCAACTGCTCCTTGTAGCGAACCAGTCGCTCCTCTTCTTTGGTGAGCTGCCGGTTGGCGGCGTCCAGTGCGACCTTGGCTTTGGCGATTTCCGCCGTGTTGTTGAGTCGCGTCTGATCCAGTTCGCGGACAGCCGTTTTGACGTCGCCGTCAAACTGCATCAGCGACATACGACGTTCGAAGTCGGTCTTCTTACGAAGCGTCGCGAGCTGCGTTTCCAGAGTGTTGATTTTTGCCGCGAGGGCACTTTGAGCCTGAAGGTAATCGAGGCGCGTTTTGTCGACCTCACTCTTGCCGGCGTAGCCCAGCTTGAAGAGTTCTTCGGTACCGCGCTTTTCGTTGTCGATCAGTTGCAGGCTGGCCTTGGCTGCGAGGATTTCGTTTTCCGTGATGTCAATTTCACGATTGATTTCGTCGGCCTCCAGAACGTTTGTGCCATTCTCCTCGTGCTCGAACATCTTGAGCTGCAACTCGGCCAGCTTGACCTTCAGCTTGGATTCTTCCTCCAGCGTTTTGGCCTGCGTAATCATGTTCTGATAGCTGATGTCCGCCTGCAGCTGAGACGCTCGGGCGGTTTCAGTCGAGAGGATCTGAGTATCGACGCGTTCGAGGTGGCCGGAAATGTCCAGCTTCACGAGGAGGTCGCCCGCTTCCACCTTGGAGCCGTTGGGCACGATTTCCAGGATGGCCGTGCCGTCGACCTGGTCGCCGCTGATGTCGTCGACTTCGCAAAAGACCTTGAGGTTCTGTTGGCTTTCAAGGTTGCCGCGTTCGGTTACGGAGATCAACAGCGTTCCGCGCGTGGCGGTGTGGAATACGAACTTGTCATTGTCGGCGCTCAGGCCCGACCAGTAGCGTGAAGCCGCATACGCGAGCAGAACCAGACCGGCAACCGCCAGTCCGATCCAGACGTATCGTAACGTCGGTTTGGAGACGTCGACTTTGTCGGTCTTCAGAAGTGGTGCGATGGATTCTTCGGGGGCGATCGATGGTCTCGATACGACAGCCTTCATTTCGCCGGAGTCGCGGCCAGTTACGGTGCTCATTTGCTTCTCTGTTCGCCGTGCTCTCGTTAGCTCGCTACCGATGGGCAGACCCGATCGTTGAGCAAAGGTGGGGGAGAGCTTAAAGGGGCGGGACTGGGACTTTTCCAGTTGCTTTGGGGTATCTTATCACGAGGCCCGACATTCGGCCACTCGAATCGTTAACGCACCTGCATTCCAGATGGTTCGGCAAATTCTTGCTCATCGCATCATTATCAATACGTGGATGTATAAACTGTTGCCAGAAGCCTGTGCGATTTCACGGAGACACGGGTCGTAAAGGAACGAATACCAGTTATGCCGACAACATTTATCGCATCTGTTTCGTCGATCGCCACGCCCGTTTTCGTGTTGCTTCTGGCGGGACACCTGTTGTGTATGAATGTCAGTTCAGCAGGTCCGCTGCTGTGTATTTGGCTAGTTCGTAGAAAAGCGACACCGGATTCCGTAATAACAGGTAAGCGGTTCGCGATCTGGACGATCTGGCTACTTCTGATCGGGATTCTCCTTGGGCTTGCGCTAGGAGCTGTTTCGTATTGGTCGGGTGACCAAAAGCTTTATAGCGCGCTGCCCTACTTTCGCCGGAAGATTGTTTTCGGAATTATCGAACTTGGCTGCTCGCTGGGCTGGATGACCGGGTACTGCCTCTGGATCAGGTGGCGACCACCCGCAACTGCGCTGACCCGCACGTTGCACGCGGGTCTTGCTGTCCTGTCTGCGACCAACCTGCTGTACCATTTTCCACCGCTACTGACCGTGATGACGAAGGTCGCTGGCGGTGAAATGGCGGTCACGGAAGACGTCGGCGCAGCGGCGTTCCGGCAGCTCGCGTTTACGCCCAACGTGCTCGCCCATTCGCTGCACTTCTGGTTGGCTTCGTTCGCCGTGAGCGGAGTATTCCTGTTCTGGATAGCTCGTCCCGTGTCGGAGTACTACCGGCTGTGCATGACCGGTGCCCGGGTCGCTTTTGCTGCCACGGCGCTGCAGTTACCGGCGGGGCTTTGGCTGATGTTCACCACGCCTCCTGCCGATCAATCGAAATTGGTGGGTGGCGACGCGATCGTGAGCGGATTATTTCTCACTTCGATGATCTGTGCTTTCTATCTGGTGCAAAACCTTGCTGCACTGGCCTTCGGTGATGAGGACCAGAAACTGCCCCGGCGTAGCGCGTTACTGCTGCTGGCGACGGTCGTCCTGATGTCCGGGACGCTGCATTTGCTGCGAGCAGGCTGAGCTTGCGTTGCCGTTTTCTGCGGGAGATTCTTTCAGGCGTTTGGCCTGCGCTCTGTCTCCATGTTTTTGTGAGCGTGCTCAGTTTAGGGCTTGTCGGGCCGCGTGCTCTTGCGTAATATGATCGTGTTCACTTTAGCTGAGGGCGGCATGCGAATCACGGCGGAGGAAAAGGCGGCGACACGCAAGCGGATTCTTGCCGCGGCGCGAACGCTGTTTCGGTCGAAGGGCTTCGATCAGTCCACGACGCGCGACATTGCGTCGGAGGTTGGCGTCGCGACCGGCACGATGTTCAACTACTTCCGCAGCAAGGAAGCGATCGTTGTGGAACTGGCCAGCATTGCGCTGGAGAAAGCTCGGGGCGAAATCGAGAAACAGGAGCCGCACGCGGATCTTGCGGAATCCCTGTTTGCCGTCGTGGCTGCGCAGTTGCGAGCCCTTCGTCCGCTGCGGGGCTACATTCGTCCGTTCATGGATGCGGTGCTTGCGCCCGGTGTGTCCGCTTCAAACGTTGCACCGGAAGCTGAAGTTGAATCGGAATTACGTCAGGTGCTGCATGAGCAACTGTTGTCGGTGATGAAGTCACACGGCTACGACGACCCGACGCCCATGCAGCTCAACATTCTCTGGTCGCTCTACGTTGGAGCGATAAGTTTCTGGAGTGCAGACAAGTCACCCAGGCAGGAAGATTCACTCGCGTTGCTGGATCAGTCGACGCGAATGTTTGCCGATTGGTTGGGGGCGTAGCGACGGGAGACAGGAAAATGCCTACGACTGCTGAGTTGCTGGCGGCGTTACCGGGAGAAGACGAGCACGACGTTGCCGAATCGACGGCTGATTTGGATCAGCTGTTCGCATCGCTGGCGGATCGCCCGGTACCCACGGGATCGGTTCGACGTTTATGTTCGTTGGGAGGCCTGTCCGCAAAACTGGGGCTTGCCTATGTCGCTTGGTGGATTCGGACGATCTACCAACCGGCGGGACGACGCGAACGGGATCTGTTGGAGACGAATCTTCGCGCCGCATTCAAAACGTTGGAAACGATGGGTTACCTGCGAGGCGCCGTCTCGAAACTTGGGCAGCTGTTGACGAGTTTTCCCGAGTCCATTCCAGCGGAATTCATCACGGCGCTTAGCAATCTTCAGTTTCACGCGCCGCCGATGCACTACTCGTTGATTCGCGAGCAGTTGCTGGCCGAGCTGGGAGACCCGGATGAAGTGTTCGCCGAATTCGATCGCGAGGCGATTGCTGCCGCATCGATTGGGCAAGTTCACCGCGCTCGTCTGAAGTCGGGCGAGGAGGTGGCGGTCAAGATTCAGTACCCCGGTATCGCTCGTACCATTCGAGCCGATCTGCGGAACCTGAAAACGATGATGCGTCCGTTTCTGTTTAACGAGAACTGGCGGGCCGTGGAGGCGCTGTTCGAGGAGCTACGAGTTGGTCTGGAGGCAGAGACGGATTACTGCCGGGAAGCAGTAAACTGTCGCGACGTCGCCAGTCTTTTTCGAGAGACTCCGGAAGTTGTCGTGCCGCACATTTACGATTCGTTTTCCACAACCCGAGTGCTCACGATGGACTTCCTGCCGGGCATGAATGTGGACGAATACGTTGCTTCGAACCCGACGCAGGATTCACGCGACCGCTTTGGGACGCTGATTTCGCAGGCCATACATCGCGTCTACCGCAGCCGCTTGCTCTACAACGATGCGAACCCGGGCAACTTTCTGTTTATGGAAGATGGAAAGCTGGGCTTCATCGACTTCGGCAACTTGCGCCGATTTTCGCCGGAGGAATGGGCCTTTCATGAGACCATCTTTGAACTGAAGTCCTCCAACGACGTTGAGCGAATTCGCCGGGTCTGTGCCGAGTCGGCGATGATGACGCCCGCCGAGATGGATCGGCACGCGGACGTCGTAGATTTGATCGTGGAATGGCTGAATCACTACAACGAACCGTGGTCGTATGAGGGAGCGTTCGATTACGGCGATCCCGAGTACCTCCGCCGCGGCGCGGAATTGATGCGACGTGCGATGAAGCTGAACTGGGTTCGTCAAAAGCCGCAGAACATTTTTGCTCATCGACTGAACTTCCAGTTGCCGGCCTTGTTGTTCAAGCTGCGCAGCCGCATCAACGTACCGGAATTGATTCGAGCCGAAGAAGCTCGCGAGAAATTGAACTGACCGTTGCAGACCGAGGCTGATTGATCGCACGTCCGGGGCCTACCGCGAGAGTATCAGCTTGAGCCACCGCGCATCGTCGTCACTCAATGGCCCGGTGAACGTCACGACGGATTCACTTCCGGACTCCAGGTCCAGAGCTTCGCCGATGAGCTGACGCCGGGCGTCGAACCGAACCTGCCGCACTGACCGTGGTTCGATTTGTCGAGGTTCTTCGCCGAGCACTACGACTGTCATGGCGTTGTCACGAAGTTCAATTCGCCATTCAGGTGAAAGGCCTGTGTCGATCATTTCAGCGTCGATATCGGGTCGCTTCGGCTTGCGTAGCATCACGTAGCCGATTGAAAAGAAGATGATGTAGAACACGATTTCGAAGCCCAACATGGCCACTTTCGTGTTCCACGGTGCTTCACTGGAGAGCACGATGTAGGCGAACAACACGCCAAACAAACTGCCGACGACCATGAAGAGAATCGCGACGATTCGGTAGACGGCGAGAAACGCGAACGCCATTTTCACGGCCGTGCTATGGGTGGACATGAAGCCGTCCGGCGACAGGCCGATGAGCGTTGTCACATCGTCCTGTCGTTGCACAAGAATGCGTGACCCGGGCGGTGGATCAGGGATGGCGTGGTGTGGCACCTGCAAGGAGTCTCGGATCTCGTGCGGCGTACGGGCAAGAAACTACGGTGTCCCAGTGTAGACGAAGTACACGGCACCGTCTTGCTAAGGGTACCGCCCAGATTCGTGTAATTTTACACGCCAAGCATTTCCAGAACCGGAACGCAGTCAGCTACTGGAACTTTGATTTTGGAACGTGAATCGGGGCGGGGAAATCGCCGTAAGTCCTTTGTTTGAGATGACGTCGGAGAGTGTTCCAAAACGTCCGTTTCTAGGACGGCAAATCTCCGAAGTGTGTCAATCCGACGCATCTTGGAGGATCCGCAAAACTGATGAGGTGGACTAGACCGCCGAGCGTAGCTTTCTCGCCAAGGCATCATACAACCTGACGCAATCCATCTACACGCTGGTATCCGGGATAGGCTTCAGTGCAGCCCAATCACGATTGTCGCAATCGACGATTGCGCCTTTGAAGCACATCTGATATGGATCAGCCAACTAGCTCACCAGCGGAGTCAAACGATTTGACAAAGAATCGGCTGGCTAGTTCCTCAAATTGCCGAGTAACTTCAAAGCGGTCGCCGCGTTCACAGACGATTTCGCAGGTGTCTTTTTGTTGTAGACCAGCACTACTGTTCGAGTCAGCGGGGCATCACCGGCAGAGAACGCTAGTTCGACTCGCGTAGCTTTCATGGCTTGTGTCCGACAACAGAAGGTTCTTACGACCCGGCCCTAAACGAATCGAGCGATGCCTGAACTACGAGAAATAATACCAAGGCCAGCCCGCGTTGACAAAGTTGCAAGTTGTGCCGAAGGCCTAGCGTGAAAACCATGTTGTACGCCGTTGTCACGCTTCGCCTGAGGATGGTGTGCTCCCAAGCACGAGTGAGTCCCAGTCTGGTTTCCCATCGAGCAAGAGCTTCTGGAGCGCCTTCTCTGTCAGCTCGACAAACGTCGGAAGCAATTGTCTCATTTCCTGCGCTGCTTTTGGTTTCCCGGGCATACCAGTATGCGCAACTTTGCTGCGGAAATTGTAGGCCTTTTTGAATTGTTCGTAGAGTGTGATTCGCTCGGCAGTGTCACGCCCAAGCAGCCAAGCGCCTCGAAGGCGAAACGTGAGCGAAAGTTGGTCGGTTGAACTGTTGTCAGATAGCAGTAGCATTTCCAACGCGACGCCCAAATCGAGGATTTGATTGTTTAGGCTATTGAATTGTTTTGCCTGGCTAATTCGCCGCAGAATTACATGAAGCCAATCTTGCTCGCTTTCGGGCAAGCGCGAATAACAATCCAAGGCCTCAGAGATCAGTGGGATTGATTCAGCATCAAAGCGGCATCGGTTGTGGCCCACAGAGTCGTAGTGAGGGTGATTGGCCGACCTGCCGCCGAACGGTCCGGGCGGTGTTCCGTCGTTGACGCAACTGGTTTGTCGAAGGACTGTGCAGAAGTGGTTTGGTACAGCGTTGATCAAGTCTGCGGTATCGTACATAGGGCGATAGATGTGCGACAGGTCAGGCGAATCAGTCGCTGGTAGTCGCGGTTCCTTTGAGCGGACAACGAGTGCCGCTTTGGGAGTATAAGCTGCCGTCGGCGATGTTATGCTTTGCTGTGTGATCCAGAAGCGATCGTCGAAGAATGGAAGCTCATTAAACGGGGAGAGACGGATTTCCTCAGTCAATTGATGAACACTGTCAGTTTCCAAGCCCGTTAGCCAAAGCAGGTGGAGACGTTCTACTTCATCCGTATCCAGGAACGCGTTAAGATCTTCCGTTGCTTGGTCCTTGCCAACTTCGTTCCAGCGCCAAGTGAACCATATTTTGAGTGAAAAGTGGTTGCTGTCCCAATTTTGTTGTGCGAGACCATCGGTTAAGGATTGCACTCGCTCGTCAGAGGCCAGCAGTTCGTCAACAGGGCGTGAAACCGCATCCGATTTGGCGAGATCAATATAGGTCGAGAGAAAATGATCCCACGAGTGAGGGAAAACGATGTTGGAATCGACCAGCGGTACTCCGAGATTTCCGATTCCGTTGTCATTCATGTTTTGGATCGACAACGACGTGAAGCGTACAACGGAGGGTTTTTACGACACCGCCCTGAACGAAGCGAACGATATCTGAACTGGCAGAAATTGTACCAATGCCGGCGATCGTTGCCAAACATCGAAGGTGTGCCGCAGGCTAGCGTAAAAACCATGTTGTGCGGCCCGGTGATCTGGGTTTCAGTGTGGTGAATTGAAAGACTCGACAAACAGCCCAGACTCTGTTGCCGCAATAATGGCAATTGGGCAGGCCATAGGCACCCCAATATACATGTAGTAGTCCCAGCCGAAGTGAACGAAAGCGGTATCTCCAGTTAGTTTGCACCAAAGGTGGTCTCTCAAGACCAGACGCGCAATATCAGCGATTTCAAGCAGGGAGCAAACGTGGCCATCAGCAATGTTTAGCGCCGAACATTCGTAGCCACGAGCATTTTCGAGTGATTCTATGGCAAGTGAATCAACGCCAGATTCAGAGAGGAATGACACGGCGGCATGGATGTACGCGTTTTCCGTGGCCAAGTACCGGGGTTCCGTCAACACGCCGTCGACGAAGTACTCACCGATCTGCGAGTGCATTATCCATTCGTCGCGTTTGTATGCGCCGGCTGCGTCCCGATACCGTGGATCGTATTTGGTAACGCGATACTGAATCATTCAGCTAGGGCCGCACAACGGAAGTTTATTACGACACCGCCCTAAAAACGAAGCGAGCGAGTCTGAATTGCGAGTGATTTTACCAAAGCCATGGCCCGTTGCCAAAGAGCCAAGGTGTGCCGAAGAGATAGCGTAAAAACCATGTTGTCGGGAATTGAAGTGCGAGTGCGGTCTCAATCAGAGGTCGTCCTGACGAAAATCGGGTGGCAGCAACCAAACGTGGACAATCGAGACGCCCTCATCCCCATCGACGGCGAAATAATAGCGACCTTCGGGGTGGTCAAAGTACGAGGGTGCCGAGAGTTGAACGGTCGAGCCGTCGAACGTGTAGCTACAGGCGCCAGAAAGCACGTAGACGCGTCCAGCACGAGTGATGCCGGCAAATGATGTTCCCGCAGGATATGAGCCGGGGCTGATGCGGAAGTGTCCAGCGGGTGTGTGCAACGACCGGACAGTGTCGAGTGTTACGTCGCAATCTGGTGGCCAGCCGTGTTGGGACATCGTCATTTGAGTTGATCTATGCCCGAAAACGGAAGGTTTTTACGACACGAACGATGTTTGAACTACCAGAAATTCTACCAAGGCCAGCGACCGTTGCCAAAGGACGAAGGTGTGCCGAAGGCCTAGCGTAAAAATCATGTTGTCCGCCCGTGAATCGGCAACACGCTAACCAACCCAATGCGGTTCAGGCCAATCCGGCAAGAAATTCGGGTACGGGCTCCATCTTGGCGTCACCGAGCCGTGAGATCAAGTCGCGGATCACAGTTACCGTCTCATCGTCAATTGCGATTCGATCATCCGGGTATTCGACGAATTGGTGGCAGAGTGAAATCGCAGCCTGTTGGGCAATGGCGTCGTCGGAATCACGAACAGCGCGCAGCAGCATACGGCGAGATTCGTTGATGGGGCCATCAATGACGATGTACGAAAAGGCCTCACGCCAGAGCGCCGAGCGATCCGCCCAAACGGAATCAACGAGCGTCCAATCGTGCGGCTTCATCATGAAGACCCAATCAAACGCGGGATCAGGGGCTTCGAGCGATGATTCGGCATTCGCGTCGAGCCAAAGGAATGCTTCACTGGCGTCGCGATCACTCATAGGCTCGGTGCGGACAACGGAAGGTTCTTACAACACCGCTTCTCTCTGAAGCCAAAAAGCGTTGCAACACAACACGGTTTACGAAAAAGAAACCATGTTGCTAACGAGGCAGTGTCCACGGCATCGCAAACCAATACGCAGGATCGGAGCGAACGAACATGGCAAACCGAACGATGCTCCAATGACGACGCCGTGGCCTAGCGTAGAAACCATGTTAGGCGGCACGGTGCATCAGTTACAGCTGACCACCACTGATGAGTTCGGACCTTGAGTAGTACGGATCGAGTCTGTCACCGTATTCAGTCAGCCACCAGTATTTACGACGAAAGCCGTCAATCTCCATGCCAGCGTCAGCGGGGCGAAAGTAATCGTCAAGTCGTTCGAGAATGTCTGCGCGCATCGCCAGCTCCATAAATGCACCAAGTGCAATGGGAGATGGCTCCTAGCCACACGATCTCCAGAATACGAGCGGTGACGGCGCGCCCCGCAGATAATGCGACGCAAAACGGGGCGCGAATTGTGCGTAGCGTTGATCCCGATGCCAAACGGGGACGCGCGGAAGCTGTGTCGCCAGCAACACTCCGATTCTAGCAAACGGCTCGCGTTAGAAAAAGAGGGGCGTCTAACGGAAGGTTCTTACAACACCGCCCTAAACGAAACGAACGATGTCCTTAACTGGGGTTGATTGTAATATGGATGCGAGGCCCGCGCCGCAACAAAGGTGTGCCTCAGGCCGGTGCCCAAAAACCATGTTGTCGGACCGGAGCATTATGAATCGGTTGGATCAAGAGTCTCCGCATCTGCGATGTCTCTGGGGCGACCGCACGCTCGTTTGTTGACAATGTAATCGGTACGACCGATTACATTGAGTTGTATGCCGTCCATCTCAACAGATAGCCTATTCGTCCACGCGTGATTGAATTCTACGCCAAAAATCGCAGTAAGAATGTCAATTCGGGACGGTTCGACTCCAATTTGAAAGACCATTCCCGGTCTCGCAAGATCGTCGATTGTCAGATCGTGCAACGGCGCACCAAATTCGGCGAGAACGCGATAGACCTTGGGAGCAGTATCGGTATCCGGACGAACCCAGAGATCGAGGTCGCCGGTTGCTCGCGGATGCCCGTGGCATACGCACCGACGAGCAGAAAATCAATTTTCGCGTCGGATAACGCGCGCAACATGTCTTTGAAGTCGGGGTTGAACAACATTTGGTTCCTTGAATGCCCAAGCGGTTAAAGTCAAAGGCCAAACCATGAGCAGGCGCTCAGCTGGTGTGGCGTTAGGAACACCCGAATCAAGTCCCTGTTGGTCAAGAGTCGTGAGTTTCGTGACCGAACGATCCATCGGTGGAAGAGAGGCCATGGATTTCCTTTTGACTTAGGTCCGACAACGGAAGGTCTGTTCGACACCGCCCTGAACGAAGCGAGCGAGCGAGTCTGAGTTACGAGTGGTTTTACCAAAGCCATGGCCCGTTGCCAAAGAGCCAAGGTGTGCCGAAGGCCCAGCACAAAAAAAGTTAGTGGTCACGGGCCATCATCAAACAGTCGTCCAGCAAGGAAAGACACAAGCGAACTATCCGCCAACGGTTGCCATTCGCCGGAGCCAGAGACCTCGCCAAGAGTGCCGTCACGATATCCAAGGCAGTACCCACAGAAATCGTCACCAATCAGGTCGATACGATCAAGCGCCGCTGCGCGATCATCGCCGTAGATGTCAGCGGGATGCACAGGGACCGAGTATATGGCGTACGTGCAGTCAGCGAACGCGCCATGGCCGACCAACCGCAAGAGGTCGAAGTATTCCGCAGGAAGTTGTGGATAATCACGCGACAGAGCAGCAATGGATGCGTCGTCGAGCAACGTGAGGTCCCAGTCGGGCATGTCTGCGGCGAGGCGTTCACGGAACTGTGCTAGATTCATCTAGTGACCACCAACGGAAGGTTTTTACGACACCGCCCTAAACGAAGCGAACGGTGCTTGAATTACGAGAGGTTCTACCACCAGAGGGAGGCTTGAACAAACGACAGCGGTGTGCCGAAGGCCTAGCGTACAAACCATGTTGTGCGACCGTGCACTACGAGGACGCTGACCATACAGTTGCCATGTTTGTCGTGAAAGGAGGGAACGCAACATTGGACCACCAGTTTGGTGCCAGATCGAATTTCGACGTCACAGCGTCGATGAACGGACGATACCCAACCATCTCCTCATCGGTCTCAACGAAGGTGCCATCGTCGAGCTGAAATTGGAGGCAAATTAGATCGGTGGTTAAGAGGTCACGTTTGAATGCGACGATTTCAGTGATGGCCGCCCACCGTGTTGAAATTCGTGGCTCGGTGTCGATCTCAAAGCCAGCAATGTCGCTTGTGATTGTGGCCGGCATCTCAGTATCCAGTTGAGTCGATGAACTCGCACAACGGAAGGTTCCTACGAAACCACCCTGAACGAAGCGAGCGATGCCTGAACTACGAGTGATTTTACCAAGGCCAAGGCCCGTTGCCAAAGAGCCAAGGTGTGCCGAAGGCCTAGCGTAAAAAAGCCGTGTTAGGTGACCCGGCGGCATCAGTCTTCGTCTTCCACCAAAATGAGGCCTGCGTTTGCGTCATCCACGATCACTACTGCGCATTCAAAGGTTGATTGCGTGATTGGGTGCCACGAGAAACCCGATGGTTTTAGGATGTCGAGGGTGCAATTCGTGAAATAGCGTGAATTGAATTGATCGAAGAGGGCCGTGAATCTTTCCGCGATGTGATCGGAGGTTTCGCGTCGGATCATGGGAGAATCGTAAGCGAGGTCTTGGTGCATAATGTGAGAGATAATGCGTTGGGCATTGACGCAGTCGATTGTCTCCCAACTATCGCGGGCAGGTCGGAAGCCGAGCGAGGAAACGAGCGAGTCGGCGGCATCCCGCGGGGTGGAAGTGTCCGGGGCGCGTGGACCAAGGTGGACGTGAACGACGCCGCAGTCACGGTTGTCGAGAATGTAGGATTTGAGTTCGGCGAAGGTTGAGAACATCGAAAGACTAAGGTCGTCTAACGGAAGGTTTTTACGACACCGCCCTGAACGAAGCGAGAGATGTCCTGAGCTGGATTTGATTGTATAACGAAGGCGAGGTCTGCACGAGATCGAGGGTGTGCATGAAGGGCCGTTGCGCAAAAAACCATGTTGGACGTCGCCAAACGCGGAGGACGGTATGAGCACAGATATCCCGAGCGACTACGGAAACCAAGTGCAGCAATTGATTGCACTAGGAAAGTTTCAAGACGAGCAAGCTGTTGTCAATGAGGGGATTCGGTTAGTGATTGCGCGCGAAACGCTGCATGCAGATATTCAAGCCGGAATCGACGAGCTAGATCTTGGTGAAGGAATTGATGCAGATGAGGTTTACGCTGAAGCCCGTCGGCGTATCAAAGCCATCGAAAAACAGAAGTCATAATGGCGAGAGTCCGATATTCCCAGCTGGCATCGTCTGATTTGTACGAGAACGCAGAATTCATTGCACGTGACAAGCCAGAAGCTGCCGAACGCGATCTGGACAACGTTTAGGCTGCGACGTCCAACGGAAGGTTTTTACGAAACCACCCTGAACGAAGCGAACGATGTCTGAACTGAATTTGATTGTGTTATGAAGGCGAGGTCTGCACGAGATTGAAGGTGTGCCCGAAGGGCCTCAGCGTAAAAACCATGTTCAGCGACCGTTGTGTCGCGTTTCGAGCATCAGTTCGAGTGAGCAAAAATGGACATCCAATTACCACAAGATCAAAGATCAGCCATCGAGGCATTGGTGGCCAGTGGAAGGTATAATTCCGTGCAGGAGGTCGTAAGCGAAGGAATACGATTGTTGGTTTCCAATGAGAAACTTCGAGAAGCGGTTCAGGTTGGAATTGACCAAGCCGACAAGGGCGAATTGCACGATCACGATACAGTATTCGCCCAACTGAAAGCGATGGCAGCAGAAGCAACACGCGGATGAAAAAGCCGCTATACACCACGGCCGCGCAGGAGGATTGGATCGCCATTCTGCGCTACATCTCGAGCGACAAACCGGATACCGCCGTGTCATGGGTAGAGAAGATCGAGGATAATTGTCTGCTAATTGCATCTCAGTCGGAAATGGGCGAGTTGCAGTCCAAGTTGGGCAGCGATGTGCGGTGCAACTTCGTTGGGCGCTACGTGATTTTCTATCGCCGTCACGAAGACACAGTAGAGATTCTTCGCGTAGTTCCTGGTGATCGCGACATCACCAAACTCGGAGGTCGTCCAACGGAAGGTTTTCAGGACACCGTTCTAAACGAAGCGAGAGATGCTTGAACTACGAGTGATTTTACCAAGGCGAGCGAGCGTTTCGAAACAACGAAGGTGTGCTGAAGGCCTAGCGCAAAAACCATGTTAGCGGACATTGAATCGGCGAAAACGTGTCAATCACCAAACGCAAGCGGATCATACGCAACATCGGGCGGGTCAATTAATGAACGTTGGAATTCCAATAAGGATTCAACATAGCGACCGAAGGAATCGTAGACGACATCTGGCTCGAATGGCTGTGAATCGAGGTCGTGTAATGCGGCAGCATCGACGTCATGGATCGTGAATTCGCCATCCAGCGTAGGCGATGACACGTCGAGAACGATTACTCCGCCGTCGCCGTGATCAGCGAGAATTAGGAAATTGTTGGGCAGTGCGATTGATTGCCGCAAGTCCAAGGTAAGCGTCACCGATTCGCTGAGATTTGGAATACCGGTTGCATGCCAATAGCCGTAGGTCGTCAGCAGCCATTTGATTGAATTTGGGAGGCCGCATCCAAGGTCAGCCTCGTAACCTGCCAGAGTGGCATCCGATTCAGGAAGACGCCCGCGAAACCAGTCGATGTTGGCCTCGACGAAGTTGCAAAAGGCGTTGAAATCCATTTGGTTTATGTCCGCACAACGGTTTTCTGGACGCCAGTGTGTCGCAAAGTCGGTTCAGTCCGGTTTGAGCGTCTCATGTGGATCCGATTATCGTGTCCAGCATGGGAAGCTTCAAGCGAAGTGAGGCAGGAGCACGTTTTTTACCAGCTCTGCGCATTGAGCGAACTGCCGCTTACTGCATGGCTTGGAGAGTTCTTGCGGCTCGGCGTTGGGTCACGGGAAACCTAGTTGCTGGAACCGCTTTGGGATTTCCGATTGGAGAAGCTCAAAGAAGGATGCTTCCTGGATTCGCTCACGCTGGGGGCGGGTTAGCCAACGCATGGGCTCTTCCCACTCTTCCAGTGATGGGGTTTCCAGGGTAATCCATCCCGGCCTCGCTTCGAGTGCAACTATGCCAGTGAGAAACGTCGGCGGTCGTGGTTTCGACAGAGGGGGAACAGTCTCTTTGTCCGCGTCGGTGATCGCGTCCAGCGGGCGTTGTACTTCTTTCGTGTTCAAAACAACGGCGAGCTTTTTCGGTCGTCGTGGCGGGACCAGGCTGTGTGGATCAAACTACTTTACTCTCCTTCTGGGAGAGTCGAGCTGGCTGTCCAGAGAGAACAGGGTAACCCTCCCCTCGCTCCGCTCGACCCTCCCAGGGGGAGGGTGAAATCTGCCTGCAACGCATTTGATCCACATAGCAATCTGCCTGCAACGCATTTGATCCACATAGCAATCTGCCTGCAACGCATTTGATCCACATAGCAATCTGCCAGCAACGCATTTGATCCACAGTCCGAGTGTGACGTTGCGATGGCACATTTTGTCGAATGCGGTTCGAATCGCGGAGAGGTTCACCCCAACCCATGACGCACTTGCACCAGCGTCCACCAGAGAAGGAATTCACAGACATCGTCGCGTGTCTTAGCGCGTGTCTTACACGAATCTGGGCGGTATCCCTGCTACTCAATTGCCGTCGAAAGCCTTAACTTCCTCCGTGACGAAAACCCATCGCGCTCGGGCGGATTCAGATTTCGTCAGTCATCGGCGCGACGAGCGTATTGAGGAAGGCGACGATTGCCAGTCGATCCTCGGGGGGCAGGCGGAGGTATTTCTTGACGCTGAACTGAGCCTCACCGCCATGGTAGAGAATCGCCTCGGAAAGTGTCGCGGCGCGACCGTCGTGCATGTACGGTGCCGTCGACGCGACTCCCCACAGCGGAGGTGTTCTCCATTCCTGTTGTTTCTGTGCTGAGACGGACATGACTCGTCTGCTACGCAGTCGTGGATCGTTCCGGCCGGAAGAAACGAGTTCCGCCGATGGCGAACTACTACCTCCCGAGTAACTGCTGCCGCCGCCGGCGCTGGGACTGAATGTTCCACCGGATGGCACGGGGTCCGCGAGGTTCTTGCCCATGTCGTGCAGCAACAAGTCGCTGTAGATCCCGCTGACCATTTTGGTGCGTCCGCTGATTGCTTCGACGTGGCAGTGTATGCAACCGGTTGTTGCGAAGAGCTTGCGGCCGTGGCGGGCGATTTTGGCGGCCTCCACGTCGTCCGGCTCAAGCTCCTCGGGCTGTGGCAGATCGGCAATGAACGACGTGAGTTCCAGCAGTTGCCGTTGGTTGAGATCGAGTTTTCCGTTGTTTGCGTCTGATTCGGCAAACGGATTCGGCGCCTGCTTGGCGCCTGGCACATTGAGACCCAGTTCGTTTGCGCACGCGGCCCGGACAAATGCCGCGAGCGATTCCGTCTGCCCCTTCCATCCAAACTTCCCCACGGATGTGCTGTTTTTCGCAGTGGAAAGGCGGCCGGAAACAATGCCGAGGTTACGTTGTTTCTGCGCGATTGCTACCAGTTGCTGCCGCGGAATACGGTCGATGGCACCGGCGCCGAACAGGGCTGGCGTATTGCGTTGGCTGACGGCGAATTGGGTTTTGCCCTGTTTGTCTTTGCCGACCGGTGCGGTCGCGAGGCGACCAATCGCCGCCTGTTGTTGTTTGGGATCGGAACCGAATGGCAGGGCGAATTGTTCGAAACGCTCGAGCAGCTCGTCGTATCGGGCATCGGTACTGTACTTGTGAAGCAGTATCGAATCATTTGTGCGAAACACCATTTGTCGTTTCAGATGCCTGCGCAGTGCGGTGGCTTTGGCTGACGGACTCTTGACGCCCAGTATCGCCAATTGCCCGGGGAAGCCCGGAAGTCCACGTTGCTGCAGAAAGCCGGGGTGGAGTCTTTCCGCAAGCTTGGTGAAGTCGACTCGCTGGGCGGTGCGACTGGCGTTCGAGGCAATGCTGAGCAGGATGGCGTTCTTGTCGACACTGCCGCCACCTCCGACACCACCCTGGAAATGACACGCGACGCAGGACACGTCATTGTGCATGGGGCCAAGGCCGTCTCCGCCGCCGCCCGCCAGGGGTTCGCCCGGCTGCCAGCGATGTTTGAAGATCTCTTCGCCCGTCTCGGGAACGTTGCCAAAGTCGTTGGAGTGCTCGGCTTCGCCTGGAAAATCGTCGTCCAGTGCATCTTCCAGTTCGAAGGTCAATTCGTCGTTGGTCGCTGGAAGCTCGATGTCAGCGAACGCCTCGAGAGTCAGCTCGTCCTCCTGTAACTGAGCATGGGCTGCGCTGCCCATGGAAATCAGGGCCGAGACCACGCTGAGGATCAGCCATTTCGGCAGCTGCGGTGAAACGCCGCTGGTACGCCGACTTGATCGAGAACTATTCATGCTTCAATGCCTCCCGCAGTGACTGCTCTAGTCTGGCGTCGTTCGTCCGGTTGACCAGCAGTTCCGGTTGCTGGTGTGCCCCTGCAAAGATGACGAACTTCACTTTGTCATTAGACTGACTTCGATTCTTCAACGTCAAACCAAAATCCTCGGCCAGGCTGGTGAACTCGGCTGCGGTAATAGAAGCCGTGTCAAAACGGGGCAGCAGCATCCGGAGGTCCGTTGATCTGGGCGACCAACGTAGGCTTCGCAGCCATTGGTCAGGGTCGAAGTCTGGCGACGCTTCACTGGAGTCAACGTGGATCAGTAGCGGGCGCTCGCCCTGTTGTTGAGCCAGCACCTGCGGCAGGCATAGCCGACCGCGTTGCGATGCTTGTCGGGTGAGTTCCCGGAAGCAAGCGTGTTCCAGCCTTCCGAATGGTATGAGCGGATTGGCTGCCAGAATTTCATGGCCGGACGTGTCGTCGGCATTGGCGACGGGCCGCAGCGAACCGAGTAATTTGGATTGTTCCTTTGCCGGCCAGTTCACGCCGAAGCGTTGCTTCAAGCGGTCGTCGCGATGCCTCGCCGCGGCTTGAATTTGCAGTTGCAGCTGCTCATCGTTTACGGCTGCATCGACAGGCGTGTCACCGGGTCTGAGGCGTGCCGAGTGCGCCGCGACGACAGCGGCCGTTCGATCCGCTACCGGCAGTTCACGGACTCGGTTCCAAAGTTGCGTCGCCCAATCGCAATGGGACTCCAGCAGTGCCGGCGTGGGAATGCCAACGAACAGATGGACGGTCAACAGTTCGAGCGTGTCGGTGACTCCGCAAAAGTACGTCACGACGTTCTGGTGCGAGAACTTCTGTCGCTTGCCGTTAATCCTGATCTCGGTTTCCGGCCCCGTCGGACGATACGCGGCAGTCACCCGAAATTCGTAGAAACTCGTCAGTCGTTCATCCGCCAACGCCGCGGAGCGATACGCTTTGGCGGCAGGTATGTTGTTGGTCGGTGAATTTGCAGTCCCCGTGCCAATGGCGCCGGGACCCTGCACAATCATGACCAGCTTGTCTTCCTGACGGGCGGTTTGCATGGCCGTTCGCAGCGAAACCCACCGGACCGCGTCTGCGAACGTGGCGGCTGGATGCAGGGCAATGAGGGCGAGCAACAGCGCAGCAGCCAGTCGCCCATGCATACCATTTCTCCTGAATTGTGCGGGCAGCGGAGTGCTCTCCCGGACGTTAGTCGATTGTACGAAATCGACCGCTCCATAAGAAGAAACGTCAACGCGTGACATTTGTGTACAGGGGCGAGTTGATCTCTGATGCCCGCACAGTGTTCGGATCGTGGATCTACGACTCGGGGTTTTCTACCGTCGCCCGCGCCTGTCCCAGCCATTGCTCATATTGTTCTGCGGGGACGTCCAGCCGTTCCGAAAGTCGCTGTAGGACGTTCAGTTCGGTGTCGGTGAGCAAGTCGTCGGCTAGCGCGACGGCAAAGAGCGCTCCCATCGTTTCTTTGGGATCCGACTTCAGCACGCGAAAGTGGTCGTTGACGTAATCGTCTTCTGTTTCGGCGCGTTGAATCATGGCCGCGAGAGAGGCTTCGCCGACGCCTACTTCGGCTGCGAGGGTTTCGACGATCCGCCGTTCCTGCTCATTCGCGATGCCATCGGAACCTGCGACGCAGCAGGCCGCTCGAAGAATCTGAACTCTCAGCATCGCGTCCATAACGTCACTCCGGCTAGTTGGCTGTTCAACAGGTAGACTGTTCAGCAAGTGTTGGGTGTTAATAAAAAAGCCCGGTCATGGACCGGGCTGCTGTTTAGCGTGATACGTGATCGCTCGACGCCTTACTTCATGTTGTACGCTTTGTTGGCGGGATCAAAGTCCGCGTCGGAAAGGCCGACATTGAACTCCAGTCGCACGTACGTGTACTCCTCAATCAACTCGTTTTCCGAAACTGGAGCACCGGGCGTTCGTGGCCAATCGTAGGCTTCGTATCGCACGGGCACGCCATACTCGTTGTCGACAAATACACGAGCCATGTGGAAATCGAGTTTCGGCTTGCGATTTGGGTGAACAACTTCAACGCGAGTCGCAGGCCGCTTGTTGATCTTGGCTGGCTGAGTGGTCACCTGACAATCGCCCAGTGTGCGATCGTGGCTGGCGCGGGCGATCAGCTTTTCGCACATCCGTTCGATGCCGATTTCGGTCGCCGGATATCGCTGTCCCATCATCGCCAGGGTGCCGTTGGGGTCGAGGTAAAGTGACGGTGTGAACTTGCCTTTGAAGCCACCTTCGTGGGCGACCAGCTTGCCGTTGTTCTGTCCTTCCACATAGATCACCTCACGTCCCTTGACCGACGAGGGCTTCAGGAATTTGAGATAGAAGCTAAACGGAGTCGCGACCTGTCCCGCGGAGTTGACCTTGCGGTTACGGATTTTGGCGAACATGTATTGTTCGTCGTAGAGCCGACCGCCCACGCGTTCGCGTTTGACGAGGATTGCCGTGTAGTCGCGGTAATCCTTTCGGGATTTTTTCAGTGCCTGCTGGGCCAATCGCAAGGGCTCGTCCAGCGGATGTGTTTTGGGGGGAGCGACCTTGTTCGGCTGGGCGACAATCGACGCCGGCGCCGTGGTCGTGTCCGTCAGAGCGACCTTGGGTTCCTGCTTGGTGACACGGTAAACCGGCTCACGCAGGTCGGTCGTTGGCTTTCGCGGCTCTTCGGCGTTTGCAAAAGCAGCCGAAAGCAGCGCGGATATCGCTAGTGCGAGGAAGGCGAATTGCTTATTGGTGTTGGACAAAAAAAATACTCCTTTAAATCGCTCTGTCGCTGCTTCCTGCCTGCGACGCGACGGTGCGTTAGTAATCTCGCCTTCGTGGCTGTCATCGCTACAGCCCATATGAGTTGTATCGCCAATCATTTCGGCGACCATTACAATCTGTACTTACTCAGGTCGACGACGACGCAATCGTCAAAGCCAATGGCTTCGCCAAATTGTGCGACCCTTTTCTATTGTACGACCCGCACGTATTACCCAGGAGGTCAATTCCCATGAAGATTGCTGACCTGAATCTACAGAGTATCGAATCTCAGCCCTTCTCAGAAAATTCTTACGTTGTCAGTCGAATCGGTCAATCAGATTGTGTAATCGTTGATCCCGGCTTCGAACCGGACAAGATTCTCGACTACGTTCGTTCGGAAAAGCTCGTTCCACAGGCGATTTTAAACACTCACGGCCATTCCGACCACATTGCTGGCAATGAAGCCATGAAGCAGGAATGGCCGGATATTCCGCTGGTTATTGGAGCCGACGACGCGGACAAGCTGACGGATCCGGAGCTCAATTTGTCGCGTCCGTTTGGTGTCGATCTCATCAGCCCGCCGGCAGATCGGACCGTCCGCGAAGGGGACACGTTGTCCTACGCTGGAATTGACCTGCAGGTTTTCGACACACCGGGCCATTCTCGCGGCCACGTGGTGTTCATCTACAAGGGCTCGCCGGACGTTGTCATCGGCGGCGATGTGCTCTTCAACGGCAGTGTCGGTCGTACCGATTTTCCGGACGGTAGCTTCGAAGATCTGGCCGCTTCGATTCATCAAAAGCTCTTCGTGCTGGAAGGTGATACGCTTGTATTGCCCGGACACGGTCCCGCAACCACCATTGCACAGGAAATCGCCAACAATCCGTTCGTTGGTGCCCCGGCGGGGTACCGAGCGTGATTTACCTGATGGTTTGCGACTTGCCGCAATCTGCGTGGATCTCTCGGGCGTAAAAACACGTCGGCGGGCTGCCTTTCAGCGGTGGGTAGAACGCGGTGCCCTGCTGCGCGGAAGTTCAGCGTCTGTAGGGCTATGGCGTGTCGTATATACGAGCATGTCGCCGTCTTTTTTGCGGACTGCCCGCCGTCTGACACTGGCGGTCTTTGCACCCAAAATCGAGTGAGATTGCCAATGATCCCGCGTATTCGAATTGCCGTGGTTTGTGCCGTTCTGTTTGGTGGATTGGAAGCTTCCGGGCAGGCCCTGAAGCCGGGGCCGTTCAAATCGGGTCCTTTCAAAGCTTCCCCTCAGGAGTTGCTCGCGTTCGCCGGCGCGCAGGAAGAGGCGGCCGAGGGGGTGACTCGCGATCTCCTGTTGAGCGAGGCGGGCTATCGATTCGAAGCGGACGGTACTTACACGTCGGTACACCGCGAGATCTATCACTGCCTCACGCAGGAGGACGCTCAGAATTCCAGCGTGCTGCAATGCGCTTGGTCCCCGTGGTACCAGGACGAGCCTCAACTGAAAGCTCGCGTCATCACGCCGGACGGCAAAGTCCACTCGCTGAATCAGGCGACGATCGAAAAAGTACGCATCCCATCCTCGTTGCAAAACGTATTCACAGATCAAATGCTGCTGCGAGCACCGTTGCCGGCCGTCGCGGTGGGAGCCATCGTGGAATCGACGGTACGTATTCGACATCGTCCGGAGGTCATCAAGAGCGGCGAGTTCGATCAGTTTGTGCTGGGTCGCGGTACGTTGGGGATGACTCGGAAGTCTCGATTGCTGTTGGACTATGCTCCGTCCGTCGAGCCCAAGTTCAGGGTGGTCAACTCGGACGTCAGGCCGCAGCGTTCACGTGCGGGCAAGTACGAACGGCTGGTGTTTGAGGCGGAGAATTCGCCGTCGCTGTTGGACGACTATGAAGAGGAACTGCCGCCGGGCGTTCACCAGTTTCCTACCATCGCTTTTTCAACGGGTTCCAGCTGGGAGGACGCTGCCACCGAGTACGCACGTATCGTGGAAGAGCAGCTTGCAGACGCCGATCTGACGTCGCAGGTGCGGCCGATCGTCAGTCTTAAACTGCCTCGTGAGAAACTGGTTGCCTCGCTGGTGCGGGCGTTGCACGAACGCGTTCGGTATACCGGCATCGCGTTTGGAAATGCTGCGATCGTGCCCAACTCGCCAATGCTCACCCTGCGCCGCGGTTACGGTGATTGCAAAGACAAATCGCTGCTGTTGGTGGCCATGTTGCGAGCCGCAGGAATTCCGGCCAACGTGGCTCTGATCCGGTCTGGTCCCGGTGAAGACATTTATCCCGAGTTGCCCGCGTTGACGCAGTTCGACCACGCGATCGTCCACATTCCCGGCGACACGCCGATCTGGATTGACGCCACGGCGGATCAGTTGGAAGTTGGACAACTGCCCTACTACGTGCAGGATCGCTATACCCTCGTTGCCGGTGCGAACCAGAAATTGACTCGCACGCCCCTCGGTGAATCTCGCGACAACCGGATCGTGACCACGCGAACGTATCGACTGAGAGAAGGCATTCCGTCCGAGCTGGAGACGAAGACGGAGTACTTCGGGCATCTCGCATCAACCTACCGTTCCGCCTACGCGCAAATGACGCGAAAGCAGATTGGCGACGGCATGCGTCAGCAGGGCACCGAGCTCTATGGGGCGTCGAAGATGAACCACTTCGATTATTCGTCAACGCGAGTGCGGGCGCCGGGTGAATCGTTCTACGTCGAGGCTTCCTATAAAGAAGCGACGTTGGCTGAAGTGGTCGGGGCCGACGCGACGGCGGTTGTCTTCCCTGTGCGGATTCTCAGCCGCCTGCCGCAGGCGCTGTTGCCCGACCCGCAGGTGGATGACATGTTCGGTTCGGCAGAGCCAGGCAAGAAACGCCGACACCTTGTGCGTCCGTTTCCACATCGGTCCGAACTGGTCTTCCGCGCGATCGCTCCGGTTGGCTACGTCCCCGTCGATGTCCCGCAAAACGTGGCTCTGAAGCTTGGCCCTGCGTCGCTCAACGTGACCTACGAGCAGGAAAACGATCATACAATGGTGGCAAGGTTCGTTCTGGACACCGGCAATCGCGATTTCTCGCTGCATGATGTTCGCGAAACGCAGGCCCGGCTCCAGGCACTCGGGGTCTCCAATCCCGACTCGCCGTGGCGGGTGGATCTGAAGTTCGAAGACGCAGCAGGGAAGATGTTGGCGGAAGGCGTGCACGCGGAAGGCGTTCGCGAATACCTGCGACGTCTGAAGTTGCATCCAGACGATGCCATGTGTCACGCACGGTTGGCAATGAGCGTTGCCATGCTTGGGTTCACGGACTTCGCGCAGGAACACGCACGCAAGGCGGTCGAGCTGGAGCCCGAAAATCCCATGACTCACCGTGCTCTCGCCGCCGTGCTGGAGCACAATCCGTATGGTCGACAATATGGCACGGGGATGAATCGACCGGAAGCCATCTCGGCCTATCGCCGGGCGTTGGAATTGGCACCCGATTCGCTCGAAACTCGCTATCGACTGGCGGGCTTGCTGCAATACGGCGACGACGGCTCGGTACTCCATGGGGCGGCCCTCAACGCGGCGGTCAACGAGTACAGACAGTGCTACAAGCAATCTCCCTCGGATATGCTGTTGGACAACACGTTTACGACACTATGGTTGTCCGGCAAGCTCAATGAGGCCGGTCGCCTGGTGAGTACGGCGGAAGCGTCACCAACTCGGAATGTTCTTCTGCTGGCAGCCATCGCTGAAAAGAAGGGCTTTCAAGCCTGTGCGCAGCGTGCCAGTCAGCTCGACAGGAATCCGCAATCGCGCGACGAGCTGTTGGTGCAGGTTTCACAAACTCTTAATATCTTTCGCAGCTACCCGGCTTGCCTGGCGATCAATCGGGCAATGAGCAGCAAGTATCCGAATCTCGACAATCTCAAGACGAACATCGAAACGTTCAGTCGTCTGAAGCAGTACGGTACGTACACCTTCCCGGCGAATGACCCGCGATCCGTCGTTCGCGACTACATGGTTGCCGCACTGTACATGGGGCCGCAACACCCGTCCGCTCGCAAGTTCCTGTTGGAGCCGAATCGTGATGACAATGACTGGGCGCTAGATGAACCGACGTTGTGGGTCGTCAGTCTGCGTCAGACGCTGGCGGGCATGGGACTCGATACGCATCGCATCGCCGACTCGATCACCATGATGGATATGAAGCTGGAGGGTACGGACGAACGCGGCTATCACGTCCGGCTTCGTAGTAAGGCGCATGAAGCGATGCAGTTCAGCGTCTACCTGGTCAAGACTGAGTCGGGGTACCGCTTGCTGTCCGGCAATCCACGCAAGCAGATCGGCAAGATCGCATTGCAGCACATCGAGCGGAACGAAGTACAGTTAGCCCGCGAGTGGCTCAATCGTGCTTCTACGGTACCCGGAGAAAAGGTCGCGATGTTCGACCAGTTTTCGGGCGATCCGTTCCGGCGATTGTGGATGATGGGCAACACGAAAGACGAGGATATCCGCGTCGCGGCGGCAGCTCTCGCGGCGGATTCTGAAGTGGCCGAGCAAGCACTCCGCATACTCGATTCATCTCGAGCGACACTCGCACCGTTGAAGCGACTGCAGGTCGATCGAGCGAGACTGCTGGTGTTTTCGAAACTGAAACGACACCGCGATCTCCTGAATCTGGCGAACGAGCTACGGGCATCGCAGCCGGCGTCGACCGGGCCCGTCCTTTGGCACCTGGCGGCACTCGAGCGATTGGGGGATCTTAAATCGGCTCGTGCCATGCTGATGAAGAGACTCGAAATCCAGCCAGACGACCTTTTTTCGTTGACGTCGCTCGCTCGGTTGGATGCAGCGGAAGGTGACTACGAGGCATCGCGCAAGCGGTTGGGCGTGATCTTCGGGATGGGCGAGTTGCCGTTACACCAGGCCGTCGACGCATGTTTCCTGTCGGCCATGAATCAGCAGGTGACTCCATTGGTCTTCGCCGAAGCGACGCGGGCCATCACGGAGAATCAGTTCAGCATCTTACCGCCCATGACCAGCTACGCGGTTGTGTCGGCCGAGCAGGGCAATTTCAGCGAAGCCACCGCGACGATCAGCTTGCTCTCTGAGCGGGTGTTGAACGTCGAGCAGCTTCCTCTCACTTACTATGTGCAGGGCCGACTGGCCGAGCATTGTGGGCTGTCGGAACTCGCCCGCAAGAAATACCAACGGGTGCAGCCGCCGAAAAGGGAGCAACTGATTTCCGTCCACGATTTGGCTCAGCTTCGATTGCGACAGTTGAGCAGTGGGGGTGGAGGGAAGGGCGGAAAGTCGATACTGCCTTCCGCCGGGGCGCCCAATCCATTGCGAAATACGACGCCAGTCGCGTTCCCGTAGGATTTCCGCGGATTCGGTCGCGGACGCAAGCTGCTTTCGCCCTCCATTCGCTGCCGATATACTTGGCGCGAATCAAGTCCGCGAAAGGAGTCCATCATGTCCGCCGTCAAAACGGAACACGTGCTTGTCGTTCCAACTTCCCTGTTTCACGAGATCGGCCACTTCCAGGGTTTCTGCTCTGACACCGAGCGATATCTGAAGCCGCTACTGTTGTCGGACCAGGTCAGCTACCGCCCGCGTGGTGACATGGAGGAAGATCCCTCCTTCAAGCAACTGATCCCGTACGTCATTTTCCAATATGTCGATGGCGACGACCAGCGGCATGTGTTTCAGTACACGCGTGGAAAAGGGCAGGGCGAATCGCGATTGCACGCCAAGATGAGCATTGGCATTGGTGGACACATCTCGTCGGAGGACGCCGCTGTCGACGCGAAGGATCCGTATGCCGAAGGCATGCAGCGCGAGCTTGAGGAGGAAGTGAAGATCGACACGGCCTTCGAAGACCAGTGCGTTGGCATGATTAACGACGACGAAACGGAGGTCGGCAAAGTCCATCTTGGCGTCGTACATCTCTTTACCGTCGCGGAACCGCGAGTGGCTCCGAACGAGGAAGACATCGTGGACGCCGGATTCCGCCCGGTATCTGAGTTGCAGGCAGAGCTTGACCGGATGGAGACCTGGTCAAGCATCTGCTTCAAGGCGTTATTTACCTAGAGCCAGGGTGGCACTGGTTTTGCCTTTGAATTGGTGTCGCAACGGGTTTGCCTGCGGATGGCGCACGACGGCGCCTACTCGAAGTTGCCTTTGAAATTCTCCACCGGGTACTTCGCGCGGTTCTTGACCATCTTTTTCGACATCGTTTCGCTAATATCCAGCCCCAGAGTATTTGCCAGAGCAAGGCCATAGCACAGCACGTCCGCCAGCTCTTCGCCCACGTCTGCGAGCTTTGTGGGATCGTCGCCGATCACGCGTGACTCCTCCACCGAGAGCCACTGGAAGTGCTCCATCAGTTCGGCAACCTCAATCGCCATTGCCATGCTGATGTTCTTGGGGGCATGGAATTTCTCCCAATCGCGCTCGTCGACGAACTGCCTGACCATCTCTCGCAGCTCGGCGACGGTTGTTTCGGAATCACTCAATTCGGGCTCCTGCTTCAGTATTAGGGCTCTGCGACGGACTTTTCACGGGGCACTCTTGTGGCGGTCTGCGCCGTACCGGGCGACCCTGAAAGTCGACGTTGGGAAAACGGGATAGATAATTTACGATATTCAGGTTGGGCTCAGTAGCCGCCGTAGAACTCACGCTGCAAGGATGCGATTGTGGACATTCGTGAAATCAACATCGATCGATTTGGATGTTGGCAGGACGTCTCCGTCCGCTCGTTCGTGCCCGGTCTCAGTATCATTCATCTTGATGACGGCGGCCGCCCGGTCGACTTCGCCCGCTTTGTGCACGGCGTCTACTTTGGCTATGACGAGGAGCGTCACGAGCCCGCGGCTGGCTCCGTCGTGGTGGATGGCGAGCTGGGGCGGTGGACGTTGCAACGTACTCGGCCGAACAACGGCGAAGGCGAACTTCACGTTACATCCCGAGACCAACAGCCACGCGAACGTTCGGCGATATTGAAGGAGATCCGGGGTTCGGCCAATTCAGCAATCGCATCGCGGCTGCTCCTGCCCACTCAGCTGGATGATGTGGCTGATGCATGGGAGTGGCTGGCCGAGACTCCGGCGGTCCTTGGTTCCATTTCCGGCGGCTCGAAAGAGAGTCCAGCCAGGCATCCGGGCCTTCGAGCGGCGGCGGGCATCAAGCTGAAGCGACACGGCAAGGTGATCGAACGGTTGGCGGTCGAACGCGAACAGCTCTTGTCGGAGATCGCCGAGCTTCGAGCGCTACAGACGATCGAACAGTCAGCCGAAGAGGAAGCTCGCGAACAGGCCGCCGCCCGTCAAGAGGCCGAAGCCAAAGCCGAACTTCAGCGCGCCCGGGAAGCTCAGCTTGCCGCTGAGGAGGAAGCGCGGCGAACTCCGCCCGTCAAACAACAGCCGCCCGAGCGGAAGATTTCCAATGATGTTTTCATTGCCGAACTCACCGACGAATTGCGGATGTTGCGCCGGCAAATCGAGCCGCTCAAGACTGCGGTATCGATGGCGAACCAATGGTCGGAGTTGAAGAAGCTGAAAAAGCGTGCTGGAAGTACCGAGGAGATAAAGAACCTCAACAAGCTCGAACGACTGCTTTCCAAAGTGCAGCAGCTTCAGGAAGAACGCAAGTCGTACGATACTCCGAAGCGTCGTCGCAAGAAGCGGGCCGCAACGCCCGACCGTGGCGATGAAGTGCGGCGAATCCGTAAGTTGCTGGGTGCCCGACGTTGGATTCTTGAGAGCCTTGAGGAGCCCATGCTCGAACTCAACGATGAGTTGGAATCGACGCGATCGGGCGACCGGGAATTTGACAGTGCCGATGAGCTACGGCACGCCGGTTTTCTGTTTGAAGAGGCGAAGCGGGATAGTTTGCGGTTAGAAAATCGTCTCGATGAGTTCAGTCGTCGCACGGTGTTCGACTGGACGAAGTTGCTGGAAGACGAGCATCCGCCGCTGCGGGAGATTTCGCCGGACTCCGCATTCGCACAGGATCCTCCCGCGGTGCAGTTGGAGGAACTCAAGCGGCGTCGGTTGTGGATACGTGAAGAGCACCAATGGCTGTTGGATCGGGCGAGGTTGTCGACCCACTTTTACGTTGCCATCGCCATTCTATTTACGCTTAGCGTTGCTTCACTTTTCGGCACGCTGTTGGTGGTGTCGCTGACGGCCAAATGGACGCTGACGGCACTCGGCATCGGCGGCATGGTGTCGTCCGGTGCGATCCGCATGGCGTTGGAACTGCGGACTTCGCAGCAGCTCTGTCGCGTCAAGGATCGGCTTTCGCAGATCGACGGCGAAATTCACATCCTGACCGAGCGTGTCCTGATGGAAAAACAGGATGCCGAAGCAGTGCGTCGCCGAGCGGAAGAAAAACTCTATGCATTACAGCTGCAGCAGGATGTGGCGGACGCACGACGTCGACTTGACGGAGCGGAAACGGGTTTTCGCGAGTTGCTGGACCGAAACGGACTGCCGATCTCTTATAGTCCGACGGAGGCCGATCGTGCCTTGCGAAGACGAGCGCAAGGCGACGACTTGGAGCGGACTCATTCGATCGACCGACGGCCCGTCATTGCATCACGAGACGATGCGAAACTGGGGCGTTGGATCAAGGCTGCCCGTAAGGCTATCCGACCCCTCGATTCCGCTCGGCTCAGCCATGATCCCATGGAGCTGCTGCAGAGTCTGGATGAGCTGCTTGCCGAGCTCGAGTATACACGTAAGCGGCCAAAGGGCTCTTCGCTGGGGCTAGATCGTGAGCAACATGAAAGCGTTCGGGATGAGTTGAAACGAATCGAGACCGAGGAACGATCGTTGTTGCGTCGAGCTGGCGTGGACGACGCGTTTGAATTGGAATCGGCCGTTCGAGAGGCGCGGGAACTCGCTGGAACGCGCCGACGTATCGAGACGTTGGATCGCGAGCTTTCTGTTCAGCTGGAGACGCACGAAGACGGTGAGGATATACGTGATTTGCTCGAGACGTTTGATGGCGAAGATCTGCGATTACGTCTGGCGGACCGCCAGCGAAACCTCGAAGAAACCGATGCGTCGCTACAAATGTATCTCGAGCCCGCACCGGAGTTGCCACCCACGCCCAAGCCTGTCGCGCATTTGCATCCGGAACCACCACGCTCGCCGGAAGCACCGGAAATCGTTGTCGATACGCCACGGCCAGTGAAGACGTTTGACCGGCATCGGCAGATGGATCTCGATCGCTTGCGAATGCGGTTGGCAGTAGTGGAGACGCGAATTCGCCGGGCGATGCGTACCGCTCAATCCGGAGCCGTGCTGCGCAATGTTGCCCGACAGTTGCTGGGCGAACCGCAGAAAGAAGACTCGCTCATGTATTTGGCCGAGCTAACGGGCGGGCGGTGGACAGACCTGAAGCCAATCGAAAAAGAAGGCTCCGCGGAGGCTGCGGGTTTCGTCTTGAGCAATGCGACACAGCAGTCGGCGCTGGTCCCGGGCTCCCAGGATTCCGCAGCCGCGTGGTTGGCGGTGCAGCTGAATGTGGCGGTGCTGCTGAAGTCGCGAGGGGCCGGGATTCCCTTGATGCTTCTGGCGGATCCGCTTTTGGCTTCGCCGGACGCTGCGAGGATATTTGCGGCTCTGCAGTTGGCGGCGAAAAGTGGCATTCAGATTCTGTTGCTGGTTGGCAACCGACAATTGGTTAATCAGCTATCGGAATCAGGAACACCCGTGGTTCGCATCGGACTTGAAGAAGACCTGGAATCGGAGCTTCCGCCGGTAGACGCCGCCGCCGGATTTTGAGCCGCCGATTTGCGGGCCCGACTGTCCGTGATGTGTTGACTCGCCAACTCGATGGCGTGCCGAGTTGTTCGACGGCTACTCGATCACGACGTTGGACAGATCGTCTTCCTGTTCGGGGAATTGTGGATTCAGTTCCTCCATCGCCGCGACGACGGTCTTCATGATCGCCAGATTGCGATACCACTTCTGATTTGCCGGGATGACGTGCCATGGTGCGCACTCGGTTGTGCAACGATTTAGCATCTCTTCGTAGGCGTCCATGTAGGGCTCCCACTTCTTCCGTTTCTCCAGGTCTCCCAGTGCAAATTTCCAGTGCTTACTGGGTTCGTCCAGACGATCCTGGAATCGCTCCTTCTGTTCGTCCAGTGAAATGTGCAGGAAGAACTTCAGGATCTTGGTTCCCGATTCGGACAGGAGTTCCTCGAATTCGTTTATTTGGTTGTACCGCTTCCGCCAGACTTTCTCCGGTACGATGTTCTCTACTCGCACCACCAGGACATCTTCATAGTGAGAGCGATTGAAGACGCCAATCATTCCCCGCGCCGGAACGACACGGTGGATTCGCCATAGATAGTCGTAGCTGAGTTCGATCTTCGTTGGAGCCTTGAAAGACTGCACGCGGACGCCTTGCGGGTTCACGCCCTGCAGCATCTTGCGAATCGTGCCGTCCTTGCCGCCGGCGTCCATGGCCTGCAACACGATGAGCAGTTTGTGTTTGTCTTCGGCGTACAACTTCGCTTGCATTTCGATAAACTGTTCGCGAAGTTCCTTGAACTCGTCTTCTGCTTTCTTGCGATTGTCGTGAAATTCCTTGCCGTCCGTCGGCAGGTCGCGAATGCGGATATCTTCCCCGGGGGTGAGTCTGTGTTCTGGCATTGGATTCCCACTGGGGTTTGATTGTTTCCGCTGACTGGCCGGTCGCCGAGTTCCGCCCTAAGATGGGGCCAAACTTCTTCTGGAGAATATAGAAAGATGAATCGGCTTGCCACTACCTGCGTTGTTTTCGCCAGTGTTGTTTTCGCGACGTCAGTGTCGCAGGCTCTTGCCCAGAATGGACAACGCCGGCCTGAATTCGGACAGACCCGGATGGCTTGCCAGAGTGTCGCCCGCCTCGTCGCCAGCGGCGGCGGCAGTTTGCTGAAGGAACAGGAGAATACCCCGGACGGCCTTTCTGATCGCGTCGCAACCTGGATCGAAGAGCATCGGGTGGCGGTTATCGGTGCTGGAGCAACACCGTTTGAGGAGCGACTGCCCTGGGGTGTTGCGACCACGAAAGGCAACCATCTGTTTCTGCATGTCATCAAGTGGCCCAAGGAAGGGAAGCTGTTGATTCCGCGTTTGCACAATTCAGTCAAGACGGCACGATTGTTTGGCAGCAGTCAGGATCTGAAGCTGAAGCCAAACGTGTCCGATTGGGAGATAACGCTGCCCGAAAAGCCTAAGGCCCGGGATACGATTCTGCCCGTGTTGCATCTGGAACTCGATGCTCCAGCCGTGGTTGCTACCGAGACGGCTCCCGTCGTGAAGCCCGGTGAGAAAGGGGCTATCTCGTTGCACTCGAGGTACGCCATTGTCCACGGCGAGATGCTGCGGTTCGAACCACAGCCTCATAAAAATACCGTGGGCTATTGGGTCAAGGAAAAGGACTGGGCGGAATGGTCGTGTATCGCAACGAAGACAGGCAAATACAACGTCACCCTGCGATACGGATGTGGCAACGGGCAGGGCGGCAGTGACATCGAACTGGCGGTCGGTGAGACGAAGCTTCCTTTCAAGGTGGAAGCCACCGGGGGATTCCAGAGCTGGCGTGATGTTGAAGTTGGTGTCGTCGAGCTGGCTGCGAATTCGACGACGACGGTCTCAGCCAAACCCGTTGCCAAGGCCAGGAACGCCGTGATGGATATTCAGCAGATCACGCTTACGCCCGTCGAGTAACCGTGGTTGGCGGAAGCATCACGATCGTTCACACGTTAGCTGTAGAGCTCCAGTGGATTCTGCCGATTCTTGAGTGGAAGGTCGACGGACTTCTGTAAACGTTGTGATTCAAAGATCGCCGCGATCATTTCGACGGTCTTTCGAGCTTCGTAAATGTTGGCGAGCGGGAGGCGTGAATCACTGTCCAGGCAGTCGATCAGGTCGTTGACCGCCGCCACGTTGCCTTCATGCAGTCCACCCGCGGGGAGCGGTTCTGGCTTGTCGATTCCGGCTGAGGTAATCGGTAGCCATTGCTGTGCGGAGCGTCCGGTCGACCAACTGGATGCGGGCAGGTAGCAACTGTAGGGCAACAGTCCGGTATCGTAGAGTTCCACGACGCCCTTCGTTCCCTGAACGCGAATTCCAAATCGGCTGGGGTTTCCGTTTGCGTTCTTACGGGAATCCCAATAGCCGATTGCGCCGCAACCCAGTTGATACATCGCGTGCACTTCATCTCCTGCCAGCGGGCCAATACCCTCCGGGCCATCCTTGATATCAGCAGCGGTGATCGGTTTGCCTTGCTGGAGGACTCGGGCGAAGCAGTTTTGGGCTCCCTGACCGAAGAGGTTCATCAGGTCCAACATGTGAGTACCCAGGACCCATAGATCCTCACCACCGCCTCGCCGATCGTCTTTTCCACGTGCGCGTATTTCGACAATCTCGCCCAGCTCGCCGTTGCGAATCATTTTTGAAATGATGTGCGTTCTGGGGCTGTACCGATTTTGCGTGGCGATTGCGAGTTTCGTGCCATGCTTTTCGCAAGCGGCTACCATCTGATCAGCCTCCCGCAGATCGCGGCACATTGGCTTTTCCAGGTAGATCCCGCGCACCCCGGCTTCAGCACAGGCGACCACCATGTCGTGGTGCTGGTCCAACCAGCGGGGGCCGATGCTGACCAGGTCGGGTTTGGCTGACTCAAGTAGCTTTCGATAGTCGCCATAACCCGTCACATTCAGCCGTGCCGCCATTTTTTTCAGACCACTCTCATCGGCATCAGCGACGGCGGTGAGTTTGGCGCGAGGGATTGCAGCCCAAACCTTTTCCATGCCGTGACCGTAATTGCCCCTGCCTGTGTGTCCGAAAACCGCCGCCGTCAGTTTGGGCGTTTCGCCCGCGGCAAGCGAAGCGGAAGCGGGGAGTGCTGACAGCGCGGCCGCTGAAACGAGGGAACCAGCGAATCCGCGTCTATCGATTGATTGTGTTTTGTGCACGATGCAGACTCCGCATTTGAGATGGTGGTGGTTCGGGGGGAAATCAAGACTACATGGCCGTTGGCTGGACGGCATTCTATTACAATATACGGCAATCATCTCCCAAGGACTAACGGACCGTGAGCGTGGCAAAACGAACTTCGCCCTCATTATCCTTTCTGGTTTTCCGAATCGGAAGTGTTGTTGCGTTCTCGCTGGTGGCCCTCGCGTTTGAAAGTCTGGGTCCGGAACGCTTCACGATCGCCGGCTACTGCGCACTCGTCGGCGCTCCGTTGTTGATTTTGATGGAAGTCTTGTTCCCAAGTAAGGATCACGCCTGGACGCAACCGATCATGGATTGCATCCTGTGCGTCGTTGGTGTGATGATACTTCCGGCGGTGTGGTCGGCGGGATTCATGGTGGGCCTGGTGGCTGCCAATTCAAGGCTATTGGTGTCAAACCGAAGTGGTGTTCGCGCGATTGTTGCAGCGCACGTCGTGCTATTGGTGGGCATGTTGGCGGTCGCGTTGTGGTACGACGTGCCAGGCTGGGAGATCCAGTTTGCGGCAGTCCTTGCTGTCATACCCGGGGTTTTCTTTTACGCGATGCGCGAAGCGGTGCGTATTGGAGAGGAGCATGTTTCACGTGATCGCATGTCTTCCATGGTGCTGATTGCTGGCGGGGTTGCCCATGACTTCAACAACCTGCTGACTGGTATTCAAGTGAACGCTCACCTCGCACGGCAGTCGTTGGACGCATCGCATCCGTCGAATGAGTCGATCAACGCCGTACTTGAGGCGTCCCGGCGTGCGTCCATGCTGACCCAGCAGCTGACGGACCTGGCCAGCGGTCGAATGGGCTCACCGGATACTGACGTGCACCTTGATTCTGAGATTCGGACTCTGGTTGGGTTGCTGCAATCGGTGATGCCCCGGGACGTGCGGATTCACCTGAATTCGACAAGCACGACCGTAGTCAGGACTGACCGGGTGCAGCTGCAGCAGATTATCATGAATCTGGTCATCAACGCTGCGGAGGCGGTGGAACCTCCGAGCGAGATTCACGTCGATGTTAAAACGTCAAAGCAGGACGGCCAGGATGAACTGTTCGTTGTGATTGAAGACGGGGGTAAGGGAATCGCTTCGGGCGAATTGCGGCGCATCTTCGAGCCATTCTTTAGTTCCAAGTCCTCGGGATCGGGAATTGGACTTAGCAATGCGAATCGGATCGTTGCCAATCGCGGCGGGAAGATACTGGTAGACAGCCAAGTGGGAGTCGGCACGAAGATGACCGTGATTCTACCTGTGGAAATCGTCCAGTCAGACGATCTCGAAGCGGGGCAGGGTGCTCGTCGCTAACGAGCGATCTGTATCGAGCGGGCTCAGCGGACGACGTCAGTCGACCATTTCCAACTCGTGCCGATAGTGCTGAATCGCTTCCGCTGGATTCAGATTGAAGAGTGCCCGGCCATTGGTCGACCACTTCTTGCTCTCGAAGAAAAAGATCGCAGTCGCCGCTCGGAGATTACCTACCGCCTCGACCTCCTCCATGCCACCGCCTTCAATGGCTTCGAAGCGTATGGTGGCTGCGACCAGAGCACGAAGTTGACCGGTATTCCGGTCGCTCGCAAATTGCACGTCGTTGTCGAATTCACAGTCGACCCAACGCAAACCACGTGGAATCCCGCGAAGACCCGCAAGCTTGAGGAACTCGGCTTCCAGCCACTCGCGACGGAGAAAGAATTGACTGCGAGCTTTATTGATGGATCGTTCTCGCATCGCGACGACGAATCGCGAGCCAAATGAGAACGCGATCGCTATCACGCAGACTCCAAGAAAGATGGCGAGAAGAATAGTAGGTGATAACATCGGCGAGGTCTCCCATCAGGCGAAATGTCGGATCGTCCTGCCCGGCATCTACAATTCCTGATATTCTAGGCAAACGATGTCGCACTAGGCAACCGATCACGAAAATGGGTATCCGGGCATTGCGGGTATTTCTTCCGTCATCGGTAACACCCGCACATGTCTTACGATTTCTGAAACTTGTGCTGACACTTGCAAACTCAGGGCTATGGAAACGACCTGCACACACTGCAATTCAAAACTGGCGGTCGACCCTTCGCTAGTGGGGCGTGAGGTCCGTTGTCCTACATGCGAGTACGTCTTCGTCGTTCCCGATACAAACGAGATACAACGCGATATCGGCAGTGTTGACGTCGCGAATTCATTGGTCGATGGCCCACAGGTTGAGCCTTCGCTCGATCATGCGGGCGACGAAACAGAAGCCAGGTTCAGGGAAGCTTCGGACGAGCAACAAGCGACGGAAGCAAGCGAAGCGATGGTTTCGATTGGTTCCGACGAGTCATTGTGGATGGTGAGGATACCCGAGGGGCGCGACTTCGGGCCGGTTAACCGGAACACGTTGGACACATGGGTCCGTCAAGGAAGAATCGCGGAAGATTGCAGCCTACGTCGCAAGCAGGATTCCGATTGGCTTCCTGCCGTGGCGATCTACCCCGTCCTCGATGAGCAAGGCAGTCCCTTCGCTCGAGGGCACAGCAACTCGCTTCAGCAAATGATGGGGCACCGAGGGAAACTTATCCTTGGTCTCGCTTTTGCCGGATGCATCGTTCCATTTCTCTCGATTGGGCCAGCCGTCATGGGGACGCGAGATTTGCGTCGCATGCAACAGGGAAAGATGGATTCTTCCGGAGCCAACATGACTCGCGCCGGACAGGCAATCTCGATGGTCGCGTCTCTCATTTGGACAGGGGCATTCGCCGTTGCGCTCCTGGCGATGCTGATACGGTTGGTTAGCAACTAGGGTGTCACGTCAGCGACGCGCATGACGCAACCTTAGTCAGTTAGTCACACTCCAGCAGCTGCTGACGTTGGGTTGAAGCCGCTGACAGTTTGTACGGTGGTTGGCGGTTGGGTTCGCTGGCGCAATGACCGGGGTGCGGCGACAAAGATGCTGCTACCAGGTTCCGGCCACCAAGCTGCTGCCCCTGAGCTGCGGCCACTAAAATGCGGCCACTAAAATGCGGCCACTAAGCTGCGGCCACTAAGATGCGGCATCGGCATGCAGGCTGCCTTTGCGAAACGCCTCGGCCATGGCTTGCGGCACTGCGGATTCCGCCATCACCAGCTTGGCGCGGTTCTCAATCACCATCGCCTTGTTTTCCTGTTCCGCAGCCACCGCTTCCGCACGGCGACTTTCCGCCAGGGCTCGAGCCACACGTGTATCGGCTTCTGCCTGGTCGGCTTCCAGTCGAGCTCCAATATTCTCGCCAACGTCGATATCGGCGATGTCGATGGAGACGATTGCAAAAGCGGTCTGGGCGTCGAGGCCACGATCGAGGACGGCACGCGAGATCCTGTCGGGGTTTTCGAGTACATCCGAATGCGTTACCGATGACCCAATCGAGGAAATGATACTCTCGCCAACTCGAGCGATCACGGTCTCTTCGGTCGCTCCCCCAATGAGTTGTTCGAGGTTGGTCTTCACGGTGACGCGGGCTCGAATCCGCAGTTCAACTCCGTCCTTGGCAATGGCGCTGAGCGTTGTCTTCCCGCTGCGTTGTGGATCGGGGCAGTCAATGACTTTCGGATAGACACTCGTTCGAACGGCATCCAGAACATCACGGCCAGCGAGGTCGATTGCCGAGGCACGGTCAAAATCCAGATCAATGCCTGCGCGATGTGCCGCGATGATTGCGTTGATCACGCCCATCACGTTGCCGCCGGCGAGGTAGTGTGCCTCCAACCTCTCCGTCGAGATTCCGTCCTTTCGACTGATGTTCAGCCCGGCCTGCTTTGCCATCACCTTTGCCGTCACAATGACGCGCGGATTTACCTGTCGAAATCCCATCCCGACGAGGTTCATCAGCGAAACTTCAGCGCTGGACATATACGCCTGAAACCAGAGGTTGCCATACATCGCAAAGACGATGCAGGTAATCAGGATCAGCAGAAGGAAGAAACCAATCAACGCGTATGTCAAAAGGTCCGTTCCTGAAAGAGCGAGAAGGGCGGTAGCGAGCATTACAATTTCCTTTTGTTTGCGGCCGTGCCCAGATTCTAGGTGAGATTCTGATTGCCGCAAGAAGGACTGGCCGTCGCTCGAGGCGGCAGGGCCGTGGTCGCTGCCGGCTTCAAACGAAAAAAAGACAGCTCACCGGATCCATGGTGAGCTGCCTGTGTAGCAATCAGAGTCTCGGTCACGTTTCTTTTTCGGACCGAGCGTCTGTTCAGCTAGTCGTTATGCTCAAATGACCCGTGGGGGACTGCATCTGAACATGTTGTAAGATCTAGCGTCGGCGTCGTCGTAGTCCCGCGACTCCTAGCAGTCCGAGGCCCATCAGGGCGAAGGCTGCAGGTTCTGGGACGGGCTTCGCAAACTGCACGTGGTCGACTTCGATTCCGGTGCCGGCATCGATCGAAATCTGAATTCGCTTGATCGACTCGTTTTCCATTGCAACAAAGCCCAGGAATCGATCTTCCTGTGTTGTGCCCGTGAAGACATCGTCAAGGAAGGAATCGTAGGTCGCCGATGCAAGCAGCGAGCCGTCCGTACCGTATACAGCAACGCTAATTTCCGTTGCATTTGGGTCAGCGTCCGTCAGGGCGAAGCCAGCTGCCGAAGTACCTTCGTCGAACGTGATGTTGAGGAAGTTCAGCGGAGAGAACCACGACGATCCCATGGTGCCATCACCATCGATGGCGAAGTCGTCCGCGTCGACCGAGTCGGTCACGGGCACTCCGTCACCGGAAGTCGTCTTCGGCCCAATTCGTTGGCCTGAGTCGAAGGAGAACCCAAGTTCCCAAGGTCCGTCGCCATCTTCGAAGTCCTGCACGCAAACGAGCACGCCCGAATCGAAGATACCGCTTGGTGTGTCGGACAACGCCAAATACGGCGATGGCCCGACAATGGTGGCAGCGTTTGCACTCGCTGCAACGAAGCAGCAGGCAACAGCTGTTAGTAGTGATCTAAAAGACATAATTTCCTCTGATTGCTTAATCTTTGGCCGCTAATTGAAGTTTGTTGCGGAAGCATCCTGCGCAGCAACGGACAAACGATAAATGCAGCAACTGCTAAGCGAGGCACGCACGTTCAGTGCATGTACAAACGGGAAGCCCTCTGAGAACCAGAGGCAATGGTTGCCGCACGCGAGATCCACGTAAGAACACAATTCATCTAAGCGAATTGCGGGATCTCAAACGTCTTGCATTGGCAACCTTCAAAAAGAAACATTTAACTCTCCCAATTTACCATCAGAATCAGATGTGTCAATTGGTAGGGTTTTTTTCTTGGTCGAATTTCCCGAGCCGATACACGACGACGAGGAACCCGACAGCGCCATAGTAACTGCGGTTTCCACGGTGTCAACTTTAGAATTGCCGCCGGCGATCAATGCGATAATTCCTTGCATCAACTCGTTGAAATTGCGTTGCGCGGTCCAACGGATCCTGCAAACCGATTATCATCTACCGATCCACGAGTATCCCTCCTTCAACGATCCGAGCGAGATGTTCAGAATCGCTTACTGCTCCAATGTGCACGCTGGTGCAAATCTTCCCGAGACGCGTACAAACCTCGAAAACTACGCATGTGGAGTTCGGAATCAGTTCTCTCCGAATGCCGCCATGGGCATTGGGTTGTGGCTGAGCGATCGTACGGCCGAGTCGCTCGTTGGAAGCCCCTCGGAAGTGGAGAGTTTCCGGGGATTCCTGAATGAAAAGGGGCTGGATGCGTTCACGCTCAATGGTTTTCCGTTTGGAAACTTCCATAAGGAAGTCGTGAAGAAGGACGTTTACCTACCTACCTGGTTCGAAGGCGACCGGCTGCGATACACGCGAAACCTCGTCGAACTTGCCTGCAAGTTCTCGTCGTCGTCGCATCTATCGATCTCCACGCTGCCGTTAGCGTGGGGCGATCCACCGCTTGCGAGGGGAAGCCTGGCCGAGGCGGCCAACAATCTCCGTGCGATTGCCGATCTGCTTTCGCAGATAAAGCGTGACGAGGGACGCCACGTCACACTTTGCATCGAACCGGAGCCCGGATGCCAGATTCAGTACAGTTCGGATCTGATTCGCTTTTTCGAAGACTTCCTGATCGTTAGGGAGCAAGAGGACCGGATCCGCGAGCACATCGCCGTCTGCCACGATGTCTGTCATGCCGTCGTCATGTGCGAGACGCAGCGAGACGTACTGAAGGCGTATAAGGACGCGGGAATTCAAGTTGGGAAGGTGCAGATTTCCTCGGCGGTCGTCGTCGATTTTGACGCGATCTCGCGAGGGGAGCGGCAAGCTGCTCTGCAACAACTCAGCAGCTTCGCGGAAGATCGGTATCTGCATCAAACGACCATTCAGCAAGCCGGCATGGAGCCTTCCGAGGCGACCTTCTTTTCGGATTTGCCCAATGCGCTACAGACGGTGGCGAATCCCGAAGAGGCGACGGGAGTCTGGCGGATACACTTCCATGTGCCGGTCTACCTTGAGAAGTTCGGCCATCTTGGTGCGTCGCAGGCAGACATCGTTGAATGCCTGGCGTGCTGCCGCGAATACAGCGATGTCGAGCATTTCGAGGTGGAGACGTATGCATGGAATGTGCTGCCGCAAGATCTACGCGAAGACGATCTGGCAACGGGGATTGCCAACGAAATGAAATGGTTCGCCAGTCAGGCCCAAATGCATCTCTCGACGCAATGAATCGACGGTTCGCCAGAATTTGTTCATGGCTTCCTGTGGTGGTTTTGTGTAGCGCGGCGGGCTGCCACAGGGCATCGAATAGTCCAGCGACTCTCCCTGTGACGCCATCGGCAACCGTAAGCGCGAGCGAGCCGAGCCCGGAATTTCTGGCTGAGCTGGAGACCTGCGTGTCCGGCGGTTCGAAGAAACTGGTGTGCCGAGATGTCGTAGGCGAAGCGGAGCTCGCGAGAATTGCTTTGCTCGACCAGCTCGAACATCTCGAGCTATACAAAATCAATGCTCCGTTGGATGTCGTCCAAGGAGCGATCTCGCAATTGTCGAACCTTCGCCGATTGCGGCTGGAAGACGTTGCTGTTGACGATGATTTCGTTACCGGCATCTGTGCCCGCAACCCGCTTGAGGTGCTCAATTTGCCGAACGCGGAATTCAGTGATCGCGGTCTGAAGGAGATTGCCGCGTCTTCGCAGATTTTCCTGTTGAGGTTCGGCAGTCGTCACGTAACTGACGACGGAATTGCTTCACTGGCGAAGTCCACGTCGATCCGTTTTCTGCACCTGTTGCACGTCCCGATAACGGATGAGGGCCTTGCGCATTTCCACACGATGAAACATCTTGAGTCGTTTTACATCGACGGTGGTGCCGAGTCCGAAGATGGGGTCTGGGAGCTGCTGAAGGCCAACCCGGGAATCCATTTTCACCGAAATCAACTGCACGTTGCCGACGACCCCAACGACGATGGTCACTGACAGCAAACGGCTCGACTCCGTGCTATAATCCGCGTCCACCTTGTATCGACACCCGCCCAATTAGTAACCCTCAATAGAGACACTTCGATGCCCCACAAACTGGCTTTGTCCTCCTGTCTTTCAATGTTCGTGATTGTCACTGCCGCAACCACAGGTTTCGGTCAGCAGGCCAAATCTCCCGGTATCTCCGCTGCGGCGCAGACGCTTGCGAGTACTCTGACTGCGGAACAGAAAAAGATCGCGGTCCTGGCTGCCGACAGTCCCCTCCAGGTTGGCTGGCACTTCATCCCCAAGGATGCACGCAAGGGACTCGAGATGAACGACATGAGCGCGCAACAGCGTGAGGCGACACACGCCTTGCTGAAGTCGCTGCTCAGTAAAGTCGGCTATTCCAAGACGACGCAAATCATGGCGCTCGAAAAGCTGCTCAAGGAGCTTCAGGACAAGAACGGAGGCAAAGGCCCAATTCGTGACCATCTCCGTTACTACGTTACGATGTTCGGAGAGCCGAGCCCAACATCGCAATGGGGGCTCAGCTTCGAAGGGCATCACCTGTCGCTGAACTATGTCATCAAGGACGGTGAGATCGTGTCGTCGAGCCCGCAGTTTTTCGCCACCAATCCTGCCATCGTCAAGTCGGAAAACAGTGTTGGCATTGACGTCGGCAACAGGGTGCTACGTCTGGAAGAAACGTTGGCTTTCGAACTGGTAAACACCCTGTCAAAGCAACAGCGTGGTTCTGCGATCATTGCAGAGAAGGCGCCACGTGAAATTCGCGCCGCGGGCGATGCACAGCCGCCGCAGGAAGAGGCCGTCGGAATTCGCTGGAACGACCTGTCGAAGACGCAACGCAATCTCCTGCGTCGACTGATCAACGAATACATCAATACCGTTCCGGAGAAGACGGCAAATGAACGCAAGGAGTCACTCAAGGAAGGTGGCCAGCGGAACATTCACTTTGCGTGGGCAGGTGCAATGAATCCCGGCGTCGGACATTACTATCGTGTCCAGAGTCCCACGTTCCTGATCGAGTTCGTCAACACACAGCCGGATGCCGACGGCAATCCCGCCAACCACATTCATGCTGTTTGGCGAGATATGCGGGGCGATTTCGCCAAGCCGATCGGGGGCTGAGCCTGCCCGCCGATGGGTGAGACGGTTGATTTTCTGAACGCGGCACGTTGGCCAACCGGTCCGACGTGCCGCGTTTTTTTGTGAAATGTTGCCAGGATAGTCAATAACGCCCGAAAAGCTTTCCAATTGGAGGGCCCGGCGCGACGCGTGTTTCGGCCACTTAGCCCCGTAAAGTTGACCGTCTTCAAAGCGGTGAATACGATGGTACCTGGCGATCTTTTCTTCGGGACGTTCGTTCCACTTAACATGCAGCGACGGGCTGCCGCCAAAACGGGAGCGTTCGGGATTCACCGAGCTTTTATATGGCCGACAGCAGCAAAACCGTAGGCGGTCCGGTTGGAGGCTCTTCGAAGCTTCAGTTGCCGACGACTCAAAAGCGAGGCAGCAGCGTCGCCGTGAGGACCGACCAATCTTTTGAGCCAAAGCCTGTCACTCCATCATCGTATTCCGGTCCCATATCGGACCTCCCCACGGCGATCTCCAAGCGGCCACCCATCGGCACCGAGCCGGCCGCGGTTCCGTCCGCAACGCGGAATTTCGTCAAGACGCTGACCGGCAGCAATCTGCAGCAATTCCACGTGGAGGAATTTGTCGGCGGCGGTGGCATGGGAGCCGTGTTCCGCGGACGTGACTCGACACTGGGCAGGACCGTTGCCATCAAGGTTCTGTCGCAGGCGTTGATCGATGACGACATGATTCGTCGTTTTCGACACGAAGCCGAAAGTGCAGCTCAGCTGGACCATCCCGGAATCCCGCACGTCTATTTCATTGGCGAGCAGGATGGTTGGCACTTCATCGTCTTTGAATTCATTCAGGGCAAGAACATTCGCGACTACGTGGCCGAACAAGGGCCACTCAGTATTGCACAGACGATCGTCTACCTTGCTGATATCGCAGACGCGTTGCAGCACGCGAGTAGCAGGGAAGTGGTGCACCGCGATATCAAACCTTCGAACATTCTGATCACCGATGACGGTCGTGCGAAGTTGGTGGACATGGGATTGGCTCGATCCGAACACATTCAGTCAACGGCCAACGACCTGACGGCCACGGGCGTGACGCTGGGAACGTTTGACTACATTTCGCCCGAGCAAGCTCGTGACCCACGCAACGTCGACACGCGCAGCGATATTTACTCACTGGGATGCACGCTCTATTTCATGTTGACCGGACAGCCTCCGTTTCCCGACGGCACGATGCTGCAGAAGCTGTTGAGTCACACATCGGATGCGCCGCCGGATCCTTCCGTGTTTCGTAACGATATTCCGCCGCGGATGACGGAGCTGTTGGCGCGGATGCTGGCCAAACGCCCCGAGCACCGGCATCAGGACGCGGAAGAGCTTGCCGGAGAAATTCTGCTACTTGCTGAAGAAGAGCAGATTACGTTGAACTCGGACCGGCAGACGAACATTGTGTTCGAACGCCCGGTCATTCAGGACGTAGGTTTCAGGCGGCATATCCCATGGCTGGTGCCGCTCATCGTGCTCGTGGCGACGGCGATTGGTTTGAAGTACCTGCCTGAAAACCCGACGCCGCCACCGCTGCTGAAGAATACGAGTCCCTCACAGGCCGTTGACCCCCAGGAACCTTCCCCGGTCCCGGAGGTTAATGTTTCCACACCGTCGATCGGCGACGGCGCGGAGGAAGTCGTGATACCGGGCAATGCGGGACCGTAGATCTCGGCGGCCATGTTAGCCAAATGGACGTTCGTCGACGGGCCCCATGCGCTGCTGGTCTTCGCCCTGAATGAACGTCTCGCCCTTGTACCGCATGGCGAAGAAGATATAGACCACCAGCGTGACCAACATCAACGCGACAAAGAACCAGTAGTAGGTCGAGCCATCCAGCGGCGTCGTGCCGTCCTCTTTCTTCAGTGCTTCCAATACGAAGTTCAGCGCTGACACCGCAAGGTTTCCGAACGATACGCCAAGGAAATACACGCCCATAATGAAGCTCTTCATTCGCGGCGGACTCTGCGTGTAGGCGAACTCAAGGCATACGATGGATACAAGGACCTCGCCAGCGGTCAGCAGCAGGTAGGCGAGGAATTGCCAACCGATGTTGGGCATGTCCTGAACGTATTCACCAAGCTTGGCGGATGGCCACTCGGCGCCCCGCAATGTCTTGATGACTTTCTTCACCGTCGATGGAGGTGATTCAACAAGCTCATTGACGGAAGTCAGACCCTCCTCGTCAAGATCGCCACGGATGGCAGGCAGCGAAGCAGAAACGTCCGCCATGATGGCGGTGACGGTTTCTGCATTTTGCTTTTCGATTTGCATTTCGATCAGACCGGATACGGCGAAAGCCGCCGCGGTCATGACGAATCCGATGCCAACCTTTCGCAACGGCGTTGGGTCGAAGAACTTGCCCATCGTTGGGTATAGGTAATAGGTGAAGACCGGAATCAGTGTCAGGATCAGCACGGGATTCACAAGCTGGACCTGCGATGCCAACCATGTGACTCCCATGAACTGACGGTCCATGCTCTCCGATTGCAGCACCCACGCAGAACCTGTCTGGTCAAAAATCGCCCAGAAGACCGGAACGAAGAGGAGAAACAGAGGCGCAAGGTTCTTGAGAGCTCGGATACCCTCCGGACTAAACGTTTCCTCTTTGAACTTTTGCCAACCACTCGGTGGTACGTGTACGAACGTGTGACGTCCCACCCAGAACATGAATGTGGCGATCGCCATCAGTATGCCCGGGAGTCCGAAGGCGGCCCATGGCCCGACGTTTTCCAGCAGTAGCGGCGTAATGAGGTTGCTCGCGGCGGCACCGAGATTGATCGCGAAGTAGAACCAGTTGAAGATTTTCGTCAGGAGGTGTTTGTTGCCCGTCCCGAACTGGTCGCCCACGTGTGCCGATACGCACGGTTTGATGCCCCCGGCTCCAACTGCGACCAGTCCAAGTCCCAGATACAGGAGCGGAGCCATTCCCATCCAGCTGTAGGCGGCCTCAATATCCATCAGCGCCAACATGCCGTGCCCGACGCAATACATCAGGCTGATAAGCAAAATCGTCTTGTATTTTCCCCAGTAGACGTCCGCGATGATGGCGCCCAGCATGGGAAAGAAATAGGCACCTGCCGTGAACAGGTGGTAGACGCCCTTGGCATCGTTGGGGCCGAGGTTGGCGGATTCGCCCGCTGCATCCAGGAGATAGGTCGTCATGAAGACCGTGAGAATGCCCTTCATCCCGTAGAAACTGAATCGTTCCGCCAGCTCGTTTCCGACGATGTAAGGAATTCCGGCTGGCATTCCTGTCTGCGAGTGGTCCGGCGAAGTCAGAACCTGTTTATCAGTGGCCACTTTTGAGAACCTCTCAGTTTGGGGCAGGCATCCATGAATGGGCGGGCGAGCCCGAATTTAGCCTTCTGAGCACGCTGGTGGAAGTCGACCCTCAAACTACCCCGCCCATGCGGCATTTCATTTTCGTAACAATTGGGCCGAAGATAGGTATCGTAGTGGCCTTTGAATTGCGGAAAGCAAGCGGTGCAAGCTGCCGCGGCAGTTTGAAAAGTGTAGTTTTGAACTAGAAGCCAATTCGCGACGTAATCGAAGCATAGAGTCGATAAGTCCTCATGCGGCTTGACACAAACTACGCGTGGGGCTTTATTTGTAGGTTCAAACGATCCGGCGACTTGCTCGCCGTCCCACCACTGGATATCACCGGCCGCGCGAATCGCTGCTGCTGTCGGTCTCGTCAACTGGAGTCAGAAGGAGCATTCCTATGAAAAAAATTGTCTGTCTGTTCGCAATTACGCTTGTCACTTCAATTGGCGCACAGAACGCCCTTGCGATGCCGCAATTCAAAAAAGCGTTCGCTGAGAAGTTCGCGGCAAAGCACCCCAAGAAAGAATTTCAGTCGGCAGTGAAGAAGGCGACCTGTAACGCCTGCCACGTAAAAGGTGCGAAGAAAACTGTCCAGAACGAGTACGGCAAGCTGCTCGCCAAGTTGATTGAGGGAGATGCCAACAAGCGATACAAGGCCGCCAAAGCCAAGGGCTCGGACGCTGGTAAAGCAGAACTGGCCAAGATCATGGGTGAGCTGGACAAGGCCTTCGACAAATCCCTTGAGGTCAAGTCGGAAGCCGGCAAGGGGCCGAAGTACGGCGAGTTGATCAAGGCTGGTAAATTGCCTGTCGATCCAGCGAAGGCAGAAGCCGCTTACAAAGCCGAAAAAGCCAAAGCGAAATCTGCGGGTAAGTAGCCACCTGGCCCGCCGCAGAAAATACGACCCGCTCCTTCGCGAGCGGGTTTTTTTATGCGCGATCGCGACCTGTACCGAAAACGTTCGCGGCGGTTTCTGCCAATAGTGGGCTCTCTTCAGCGAATTACTCTTTGATTCGTTACTTGGTCGTGGAGGGCAAACTATGGAGCGTGACGCCAATTTCGGAGCCAGATTTTACAATGCAATGCGGTCTCGTGGACTGCTGCACATGCTGACGCACCGATTCAATTACGAGAAGATTCAGGAGTTGAAGGCTGCCGACCGGGCGGCCACGATCAACATGCTGCTGTGTTTTGGCTGGGGCACGGTGCAGGCCATGAAAGCCGGTTCGCCAGAAACGATCGCGGACCGCTTCGCCAATGCAACGATGGCTGCCTCGTCGGGCGGTGTTGCATTCATGTTCATGTAGACGCGGCGCAGGCAGTGCGCGGTCACGGATAGCGACAAGCCCGACCGCGCCAAGGAATCTGGCCGCGCCAGGGAGTCCGTCCGGATCATAGCCGTTCCGGGCGGACGCTAATCGACCGGTTCTGCTTCGGCGATAATCCAGCTCGCTCGATCAACGGCTTCTTTGTGTGACCGTGTTACGGTCACAATCGCCTCTACGGGCTCGCCGTCCGGCGGAGTGATGCGGTACACCTGTCGGATCACGGTGGCATCGATCACTTCGATGTCCTGGGTGATATTCTCGACGAGAGAGATTTCGGAAGCCTCACCGATACCCAGTAGTTCGTCAATCGGCGGCTGAGTAAAGATGCTGTCCTTCTGCTCGGTGGCCTGTTCATCCTTGGCGTAGTACTCCGCCAAATTGGCTCCGCTGGGTTGGCGTGCGGTTGGATGCATCATGGCCTGATGAGCGACCAGGTCGTCACCGGCAATGACAAGATTGAGCCACTGACGAGCGATAACTTCCGCTTCGGAGTAGATCACCTGGCGATGGAAGTAGATTTTGGACGCTGCCCATGAGATGAAAAACAGGGCGAGGAAGATTCCAATCCAGGCAGGCACCTTGCCGCCCATATTGTCGCCACGGATGGCCATGACCAGGCCGAATATGCCGAGGAACACGGCCAGTATGGGAACCACCCACATGTTGGGCGCCAAGAGTGCGACGGCCGAACACAAGCCGAGGATCAGCGATAGCAGCGCTGGAATGTTGAAACGGCGGAGATTGCCGATCTGTTCGATTTCTTCGCGATTGCTAAATCGCGACTCAGGATATTCGTTCATGGATCGCGATTCACTTCGCAAACTTACTTGTTCACGCGAATGCCTTCCAGCTTGGAAAGCATTTCACGTCGGCCCCCGTACTTGAAAATGTACTCCGCCCGCTCATCGAAGACGACGGGGGTAGGGTTTGAGAGTGCATTTTGGGATCTATGTTGTACGTAGCCCAGCCACATTCGGTCGGGAGCCTGACCAAGAAAGTTGTTCGACATCGGCTCGGCCTGAAAGGAGCCGCGAATTGCCGTGCGGGCCAACGGAGCCGTATGTAGCGTGGTCAAAGTGAAGCAGACCATCACCCAGCCGGTCAGAATCACGGCAATGATACTTCCGGCCGTCTCGATGGGCTTCTGGAACTTGATCCGTGTGCCGGACAGCAAGTCGGTGAACGCCCGGAGGAGGATGTAGGCGATGAAGAACACGAACCACATCGCGAGGAAGTCGAGCACGTAGGTGTACGACGCCATCTTCGATTCCATGAAGTCCGCGGCCGGCTCCCAGAAGTTCATCGCCAACAAGGCGGCAAACAGGACGTTGATGAACGTAATGCAATTGTTCCACATGCCTTCATTCCAAAGCATGGCAATGCAGACAATCCAGACCAATATGAGAATACCTGACAACATGACGTTTTCCGATCTGTGACCCGAAGTACGGACCTTACTGCTTCATTACCCGGCTAAGTTCCGCCAACGATGTGATGCCCTGAACTACCAGGAGGATGCCTTCTTCCTGTAGCGAACGATGGCCGCCTTTCTTGGCCACCTTTCGTAGGACTTCCAGTTTGGGCTGTTTGACGAGTGCTTCCCGAATGCGGTCGTCCACGGTCAGGACTTCGAAAATGGAAGTTCGACCAATGTATCCAAGCCCTCCGCACGCCGTGCAGAGTTTTTCGTCTTCGTCCGGAGTTGGAGGCTGATAGAGCTTGTCAACGCGATCCGCGGGAAGCCCCAATTTCTTCAGCAAGGCAGGCGATGGTTCGTACTCTTCCTTGCACTCCTCGCACAATTTGCGAATCAGTCGCTGATTGACGACGCCGATGGCCAGCGGGGCGAAACTCTTCGCTGGAATTTTCAGCAGGAGCACACGCAGCAGCGCTTCGACGGCCTCTTTGGCTCGCATCGTCGTGATCAGCAGCTTGTCGTCCGTTGCCGTGGTGCAAATGAGTTCGCCCAACTCTTTGGATTCCAGTTCATGGACGATGATGACATCCGGGTCTTTCCGAACTACCGTTTGCAGCTTCTCCACGACGGCTTCTTTCTTGCCATCAAAGGTTTCTATGGAGATGTTTTCGGCGACCGGTTCGGGCTTGTTGATATCCTGGAAGGATGTGAAGTCTCGCATGTAGCGATCGGCCATCTTTCCAGCAAGCGCGACAGTGGTCGAAAGACCGCCGGACGGGACAGAGCTGAATACCAGGATTCCGCTGGGCGTGGCCAGCATCGACTTCAGCCGCTCGCGCAGCTTGTCTCGCATGCCGGCAGCTTCCAGGTCGTCGTATGCCAGTCCGTCCGTGACGACGCTGACGATCGTCCGTTCGCCGGTTTTGGTGCCCTGCGAAACGAGTACTCCGCGACTCTTGTTGGTCTTGTACTTGATGGCGAATTCGCCCGACTGACGCTTACGTCGTTGTTCGGGATCGGCGTTGCTGATTCGTTTCAGCACTTCCACAACGGGGTCGCCAATTTCACGCTCCATGGGGTCGGCTTCGTGCCAGACGCCATCGATCTGATACCGTACGCCAACCTGTTCGGCATCCGTATCCAGCATGATTTTCGTGCCGCGACGATCGATCGCATCGGCCAGCAGATCCTTGACTCCAACGTACCCTTCCGACTGTCGAGCCAGAATCATGTTGGCTTCGTTCTTCGCGGTTGTGCCACCGCTGGTGCCCATCAGATCTACCGGAGCTCCTTTTTCGTGAGCGGCCTTCCGGCTGGTATCGACGCCGGTCGCACCCGACAGTAGGTGGCGGATATGATCGGGCGTGAGGATCTTCTGGAATTCCTCGACGTTGGCATTGCGATGCACGATGTAGGCAACCAGCGGTGCCAGCCATGCGACAACGGCCAATGTAAAGCCGATGGGAAAAACGAGCGTCAGTGTGATGGCGACCAGAATGCCAAGGAATGGCAGGACCTGAATCGGATTCCAGAACAGATGATTCAACGACAGCAACTGGGAATCACGATTCACCCAGTCGGCTGACTTGACCCAGGCAAGAAACAGCAACCAGATCAGGAGCAGTTTCCACCAGGCAAAATAGAAGCCGGGGCCACGTTGAATATCGTGACCGTTCAACGGATAGGTGGGCCATGACATTGTCTCCTGTCCGAGAGCCGCGTCGGCGGTGACGAACACAACAAGCAGGCCGAGTACACTGGTAGTAACGCGAGCCATTAAAGGATTCCGGGCTGTTTGACTTCGATGCCTTTCAGGGCCATCTTGAGAGCTTCAACATTAGGTGCGACTGCAAAGGCGGTAGCCCGGTCGATGAATTCATTGTCGACCAGCCACTTGAGACTCATGGTAAAGTCCTGCATACCGGACTCGGCTCCGATCCGAATCGCATCCGGCAGTTTTTCGTCCTGACCCTCCAGGATCAGTTTTTGTACGACTGGCGAAAAAGTCATGACTTCGACCGTTGGTACACGCGGTACGCCCGGCTTGATGGACTTTAGCAGCTTCTGCGCGACGATCCCCTTCATGTTGAAGGCGATGGCACTTCGAAGTGCGTTGTGCATTTCTTCCGGGAAGAGGTCGAGGATACGGCCAACGGTGGTCGGTGCACTCGACGCGTGAATCGTTCCGAAAACAAGGTGCCCTGTTTCCGCCGCGTGGATTGCTGTCATGAAGGTTTCTTCATCACGCAACTCACCAACCAGAATGATGTCCGGATCTTCACGGACGGCGTGCTTCATGCCGATTTCAAAGTCCTTCACATCCATGCCAACTTCGCGCTGGTTGATGAGGCATTTGTCTTCCGTATAGACAAATTCAATCGGGTCTTCGAGCGTCAGAATGTGCTTGCGGTAGTTGGCGTTAATCCAGTTCAGCATCGAGGCGATTGTGGTCGACTTACCCGAGCCCGTGACGCCCGCCAGCAGGACCATGCCCTGGTCATACTTGCAGAGGCTTTCCATGACCGGAGGCAGATTCAGTCCATTGAAGTCAGGAATCCAGTTGCTAACACGACGAGCAACGAGTCCAACCTTGCCTAGCTGCTGGAGCAGGTTGACACGGAAACGCCATGTCACGCCATCGACGTCGACGGTGTAGGCAAAGTCAGCGCCACCTTCTTCATCGAAGATCTTCCGGTTGCGCTCGTCCATCATGGGGAAGAGCAGGTTGACCATTTCCTCCAGCCCAATCGGACCACGGTTCAGTGCCGTCAACTCACCACGAACGCGGATCATGGGTGGACGATCGACCTTCAAGTGGAGGTCCGAGCCTTCCAGCTTCACCAGCGCACGGAAAAGTTTGTCGACCTCTCTCGCTTCGCGTTTCTTGGTGAAGCGGTTCTTGAGGTCGTCAGCACTCGTTTTGCTCACGGCCTTTGTCTCGCCATTGGATTTTGTCTTGGCGTGTGCCATTTCTCTGCTCCGTTCTACGCCGCACGTAGATCCGCTACGTGGACAGCCTATAGCCGCACTGGAATGCCCCGTGCTGCCATTGCCTCTTTGGTTTCCTGAATCGTGTATTCACCAAAGTGAAATATGCTGGCTGCCAGGGCCGCGTCTGCCTTGCCGACCTCGATGGCATCTGCAAGATGATCGGGGTGCCCCGCTCCCCCACTTGCAACCACCGGAATCGACACGGCGGCGCTCACCGCAGCAGTGATTTCCAGATCATATCCGTCCTTTGTACCGTCGCAATCCATGCTCGTAAGCACGATTTCGCCAGCACCCAGTTCCTCAACTCGCTGAGCCCATTCTACCGCCTCGAGGCCGGTAGGTTTACGCCCACCATTGATGTGAACCTCCCAAAACTCGCGACCTTCCCGGTCTACTCGCTTTGGGTCGATATTTACTACGATACACTGACTTCCGAACCGTTTCGCGGCTTCCTCGACAAACTTTGGGTTTTGACATGCCGCAGAATTGATCGAAACCTTGTCAGAACCGGCTCCAAGTAAAGCTCTCACATCATCGACGGTCCGAACTCCGCCACCAACAGTAAGAGGCATGAACACCTGTTCCGCGGTGCGACTGACCACATCCAGCATGATGTCACGATTTTCGTGACTAGCGCAAATATCGAGAAAAACGAGCTCGTCAGCACCTTCCTGCTCGTACCGTGAAGCAACCTGAACGGGGTCGCCGGCATCTCGAAGTTTGACGAAGTTCGTTCCTTTGACGACGCGCCCCTTGTCTACATCAAGACAGGGAATGATCCGTTTGGCGAGCATGAATGGGCAACCAGAGAGATGTGCAACCAATTCGTTAATTTAGAAGCGTCAATTTGGCTGTCAACCAAGACGCGAAACTCGCCGGGAGACCGACAATCTGGCGATCAGGGTTTCGTTGCAGGGCTGGTTGCGGGGCTCGGTGCGTGTTTCGAGCATTTCGACGCGAAAATCGTAGGTCGACTGGCCAATTGAGTGGCGAAGTGACTGATCAACCGTCTTACCAACCGCCTTACTGATAGTGACAAACCGTGCATGCCGCTACGAGCCGAGACATGTCGGCTGGAGGCAAGGCGGGTTCGAGCAACGGTTCATTGGACGCAGCATGGCATTGCGTGCAGCATTGATACACCGAGTTGGTGAGCTGTTGGGAGTTGGCTGCGGAAGCGGGGTTTACCGGTGAATGCGGGCTCCGGCAGGCCACAGGCAACGTCATTTTGTTCAGCGCGACGACGGCTGACGGATTCGGAAAATTCGCCGGTGAGGAACGCCAAAAGACCAAGCACAGCAACAAAGCTGCACAAGCGACGCCGGCCGTAAAGCCCGTCACATTCATCACTCCCGGACGGGGAGAACGCAGCCTCGAACCTGCAAGTGCGTTTTTCCCATTTTCCCGGCTTCTTGTTGAATCGGCATTTTCCAGCGGGAGCGATTCGATCGACGCCATGACACGCTGAACATGACGTTCTTCGGGCGGCACGTAGACGGGGAGCCCGCCGTCTACCAGCGCTTCGTGCACGAGGTGGGTAGCCGGCCGGAGTGCGTTGGCAAGGTTTCGGCATGCTTCACAGGAAGCAATGTGGGCGTCAATTTCGGCCGCTTCCGGGCTCCCGGCGAGGAGGGGGCCTGCGGTTAGGCGATCGAAAGTCCTGTCACAGTCAAAGGTCGTCTTCATTGTTTGTCCTCCGGGAAAACGGAGTCAGTGAGTTTTCTGTCTCGCAGCATGTCGCCGAGTGTGACCAACCCCAGCCGGACGCGTTGTTTGGCTCCGTTGAGGCTGGAGCCCATGACTTCGGCGACTTCACGAAATTTGAGCTGCCCGAAGAAACGCAGGCGAATTGCATCGGCGCGTTCTTCCGGAAGCTGCAATAACAAGTCATTCAACAGGCGGTTTCGCTCGACCAGCATGGCAATTCGCTCCGGTGAATCGTCCGCCGTGCCGTCCTGGTGGATTTCATGCTCCAATTCGATCTGTCGAGGGTGCTTTGCCATCCGGGTGCCGTGGCGGCGACACTGATTGAGCAAAATCGTCCACAACCATGTGCGAAAACTGTATTCGGGTTTGTAGGTGTGCAAAGAGCGGAAGGCGGCGACAAAGGCATCCTGCACTGCGTCTTCCGCTTCGGCCTGGTTGCCAAGGCGGCTGGTCGCAAGGTGTAACAGCGGGCCATGGTAGCGCCGCACCAGAATCGCGTACCGCTGTCGGTCGCCCGCAAGGACTATTTCAATGACCTTGCGATCATTGGGGGAGCCGTCGGGCATGTTGTTGTCGTCGGACGCCATCGTACCCGAGCGTGCGGAGGGGGAGCTTGTTCGCCATTTGCCGGCGCCTGTTGCACCAAATCAGCGATATCCGCGAAACACCTCGCGAAGTCCCGCCGAACTGGTTCCACGAAGTTATATCCGCGCCGTGAGCAAAAAGGACATTTCGCTGCCCAAAAAAGCGTGCCGGCGAACGAAAACTCAGCGGCGCAAAAAAGAAGATGCCGGCAAGCCAGGCTCACCGGCATCTTCATTTGTTGGACATTGGCGTGAACAATGTCCAATGATGAGTCTCGAGGACTACGGAGTCGCGGTACCGAGTACCTTCTCCTCTTCCTCTTCCTGAATGATGATTCGTGGCGTCACCATCATCATCAGGGTCTGCGTCTCACGACCGATACCAACGTTCTTGAAGAGTCGGCTGATGTACGGCAGCTTGCTGAGGATCGGCATACCGCGTTCGGTACGGCCTTCCGCCAGTCGTTTGATACCGCCCATCAGGACAGTACCACCATCTGGCACACTCACCGTCGTACTCACCGACGTTGTCGCAAAGTTCGGCAGCTGAACTGTCGTACCTTCCGTGAACGTGTTGTTGTTGGTGTTCGTCGTCGTCGTGTTGTCATCCGCATCGGTTTCCGAAGACGTTCCCGTATCCGACGAAGTTCGACCTTCGAAGGTAAAGGTGTCGACGTCACCGATCTGGCTGAACATTGGCAGCATCGTCAGTCGTACAAAGCGACGGTCGCTGGAGACAACCGCCTGTACGCTGAGTTGCGTGCCTTCCGCGAGGACCAGAATGACAGGCTGCTGGGCGACCGCGAAGTCACCGACAACCGGAATCACACTTGTCACAAACGGTCGCGAGGACGTGTCGTTGATCGAAGCAAACTGTCCGTTGAACATGGTGATCTTCGGAGCCTGCATCACGTTCGTTCGAGAGTCGCCCTGAATGGCTTCCACTACGAAGAACGCTTCGATGTCACTAAGGATGGCGAAGCCAAAGGTGTTCGCGGCGGAGGCCGAGAATCCACCGAAGGTTGGAATCGCCTGAGCAAACGAGTTCTGATTGAAACTCAGGTCAAGGTCCAGAGTCGGGTTACCGCTCGGGTCGAGACCAATCGTGATACTCGTGTCGTCTTCGTCGATACCGCCGTTCTCAGGAGAGTTGTTGACCTGATCCTGAGTCAGTCCGGTGTTGTCATCGATGTCAAAGTCAAAGTCGACACCGATTCGCTCGAAGAAGTTGTCCTGCAAGGTGATGAAGCGAACTTCGATCGTGACCTGAAGGTCCTGCAGACGTCGTAACTGCTCCAGGAGGTCGACGATCTGTTCGTGGACTTCCTGCGTGTTGCTAATGACCAGGCTCAGGTTGCCATCGAAGGATTCGATTGCACCCGGGCCACCGACGTCGTCCCATGTGTTGGGAGCGACCGTCGAAGTGATCAGGTTGATCAGCGTGTCGAAATCAGCACCCGATGCACCACCCATTCCGCCAGGAGCTGGTTGCTGCGGCGTCTGGAGGCTGGACATGGGGTTGGCCGAAGTCAACTGTCCCAGAGCCAGTGGCGAAGCCATGTTCTGGTTCGGATCGTTCTCCGCGATGACCAGGGGAGCTTTCTGGTTTCGGTTGTTGGCCCAACCGCCAGGACCGTATCCCAGTGCGGCGTGTGCCTGAGCCAGAGCTCCTGCCATTCCGTTGTTGTATCCCGGCATGAAGTTCGGGATCGGAATCACAAGGTCACCCACATAGTAGGTATCCGGATAGACGTCACCGGCTCGAGCTGTCTCGCTGGTAATGCGAAGCACCTCGTCCTGAATGATGTATCCAAGGCGGTGTTGGCCAAGGATCAGGTTCAGAACGCTCTTCAGCGAAATCTCCTGCGACAGGTTCATGGTGATCGGGGTTTCACTGGTGACCCCCTCAGCAGCCAATCCTTCAATGTCGAGGAAGACGTTGACGCCCGTCATTCGGCCAAGAGTGTCGATGACGTCCGAAAGTGGTTCCTGGTCGAACTGAACCTGAACTTTCTTGCGAAGAGCCCGTTCGATTTCCTGTTCGGCTTCATTGAAACGCGAACGTCCCTGACCAAGCAGTCCCTCGCGTCGCCGCATCAGCTCGTCCCATTTCTTGGGGAAAGCGATGGGGTATTCGAAGGCATCGGGGGTATCGACATCGGATGGATCCAGTGCAAATTCCACCATTCGATCACGGCGATCGCGTAGCGACATTTCAACGGCCATTCGTTCGGCGAAGCGACTCTTCCAGATCATCGACTCGGTGACTTCCGATCGAGGATCCATTTCACGTGCCTGGCGAGCCAGTACGTAGGCTTCGGAATATCGCTGCTGATCCATCATCGTGTTGAATTCATCAGTCATCGTCGCCAGCTTGTTCTCGATGTCGACACGCATTTTGCGTTCGCGGTCAATCGAGGCGAGGACATCACGATTTCGCTCGTCCAGTTCAATCTGAGCACGGTTGCTTTCGATGTAGGCTTCCGTCTCATTGACAGCTTCGTCCAGTCGCGAGGCGAGTGGTCGGCGAACTTCCGGTGGAAGGTCGGCGTCGGAAACCGTCTGACGCAACTGCTTCATACGTTCCCATGCTGCCTTCGGGCTGACCCGGAGGTCGCGAGCAATCGACTGCTGTTCACGTTGCACGTCACTGATGAAGCGACGCACGCGAGCGGCTTCTTCACGTTCTTCCGCGGTGATCACCGTAGCATTCTCGTTGGCGACCTGCGAGTCGGTTCGAAGAAGCTGCAGATGTTCCTGAAGTCGCTGACGAGTTGCGACGTCAAGCTGGTCCTGCGTTTCCCATGCTTCAAGGAAATGCTTTCGTGCCTCGTCCAGTTCATTGTCACGAATGGACTGCTCGCCCAGTTTGATCAACTCCTTCGCCGACTCGACGGCTTCGTTGACAAAACTCTCGGTCGAGATGGGGGGAATCACAGAAGTCGTTGGCCCCGTAGGTCCCGATTCGGGCGATACGAAAGTTGGCGAAGGCGATGGGCCTGTTGCTGACGGACCAAAAGGATCGACGTTGTAGGTCGGCTGAGGCGTTCCGGCTGCGGTCGCTGGTGGACCGGTCAGCGGAGCAAGCGTTGGCGATGCCGGCTGGCCGTATGGAAGAGCCGTATTACCCTGTGTGATGGGAGCCGACTGTGGCAAACCATTCAGGGTGACAGGTTGCGGCTGACTTCCCAGCGGATTCAATCCCGGGACGGTTTGTGCCATCGCGTTCAGCGGCGGCTGGATCGCTTCTTCTGCACTAGCCGTTCGGAGATAGGTGGTATCCTGGTTCGGATCGTACACGGCAGGAGCGACTTTGGGCGTTCCCGTCGACGTCGCCGCGGCCGGAGTGACTCCGGTCAGCGTGCGTTGCTTGTCGATCTTCATTCCCAGTTCCCAGGGAGTGTCACCGCCAGCGAAAGCCGTTTCAGCAACGCCCAGCGAATAGGCGTGTTGCGTCAGCGTTCGTGCCAGTGGCAGATCGCCACGATCGAAGGCAGCCTTGGCCTGAGCCATGATGCTTCGTGCCTGGGCTTCCAGTTGAGGCGTCGCTGGTTGGCCGGCAACCGGATACGGTCCCGCAGCACCCAGTGGGACGGGTGTCTGGATCGCATTCGGTGGCAGCGGCTTTGGCAGTTGGACGACCTGCGGCTGATTCGCAGCGGGAGTCTGATTCGCTGCCGGAGTCGGTTTGTTGCCAAACAGCCCCTTCAGCGTTTTGCCCGCCTGAGCGCCGGTTTTTGTGCCGGCCTGCTTGAGGCGGTTCAGCTCCTTGCGAGCCTTCTCGGGACTGTCCGAGAAGCGACTCAGGAAGCCTTCTTTGGGGGATCCTTGTTTCTCGGCTTCGGCAATGAACCGTTCGGCCAACTCAAGGTTGCCGCCTTTCATTGCCGTTCTGGCTCGGCGAAGGAGCTCAGTGGCCTGCCCTTGGGCGGCACCGGCTTCTGTCTGTCCAACCGTCACTGCCTCAGTGGGCGTGAACGATTGAGCCGAGCTCGTGGACGTCGTGAGAGTTAATCCCAACAGTAAGGCGCTGGCCAGTATCGCGTTCGTGTTCAACGCGAGTCTCCTTCCCTTCGTGGTGAACGAATCCTGTCTGATCCACGCCGAGGTCGTCCGTTGGAAACGCGTCTCGTGCGAATTCAGGTACTTGCTTGTTGACATGTTGTTTCCTGCGGACTTGTCTTGGTCGTGTCCTGTGATTTGCTGAACGTACCGCGCTCAATACCCAAGCGAATTCGGCGCGAGACGAATGAGTGGGGGTTAATTACTGGGCGGAAAATTGTGGGTCAACACCAGTTTTGGGCGGAGCCAGAAAAAATTCTCGCGACCCGTGACGCTTGCTTGATACGTCTGCAATGCATCATTTGCGATTCCCCGAGAGTTTCTTCGGGAAGCAGCGAAATGACATCAACGCATCGGCCCCCAGGGAATTCCTGGAATTACCCATCGCGCGTAATGCAGGCTGCGAATCGGAGAGGGCAGGGCGGTGAAAACGCCGCCGCAGAGTAGACTCCGTCGCGGCGGTAGGTCGAACCTGGAATTTGGAACAGAGATGTTCGAGCAGGGGCCAGTCGTTACAAAGAGATCGCAATCGGTTTGTGCAGTACGCAAAAAAATGGCCCGTTCGCTGCACAGAGCGAACGGGCCTGTCTCTGGTTCAGAGGTTTGTTCAGGACGTTGGCGTATTGCCTACTCCTGATCCTGTTTGCGTCGACGGTACCAGGTGAACGCGCCACCGAAGCCAAACAGACCGGCCATAACAAGAGCCGACGTTGGCTCGGGAACGGCCTGGCTGGAAGGTTCCGCGAAAGTGTACATGACGCCGTTTGCGCCTTCACCGCTACTGTACTGGATGCGAATTTCCGTCACCGCACCGGTGAATTGAAGTACGGCATCCCCTTCACCATCAAATCCCGCGTTGGAAGTCGTCAGGGTGCCACTATCGCCGGCTCCCACGAACGAAATGCTACCGCTACTGTCGACCAGCGAGAGGCTGGTTGCACCGATGGCCTGAATCGAGGCGATCGAGCTTGCGTCGAAGTTTTCGATGTAGAAAAGTCCGTCCGCGATCGCACTGGAAAATCCGAAAGCCTGCGAATCACCGGCGTTGACGTTGGTCGTTACCAATGCGGTAGCGGTGGTATCCAGTGGCATGCTTCCATCCCACGCACCGGCAAAACGATCCTCGAACACCATGTTCAGAAATGGCGAACTGCTGGTCGTAACGGCCGTGATTGTGCCACCGGCGAACGTACCGGTCGCAACCGTTCCCGAGGTTGGTGTATTCCACACGGCCGGCGAAACGCCCGCGTTCGCAGGCGCAACGAGTGCGGCTGCAACAAGGAATACAGTTGCAAAAAGTGGTGTTTTCATTGATGTGTCTCTCATCGAACAAGGAATCTGCCTAATCATCCCCCCAGTATCCAAGCTACTTACGCCTGCGGAGCGGGCAAAGAAATTGCGACCAGTTTGCATTGGCGGGACTAATCACGCCCTGAATAATCGTTACACGTTGGTCGCGAGTTTGCGGTGTCCCGTCGTTCTGGGTGAGGCTGTGAGGCGACTGTCAAGCAACAGAAACACCTACGCATCGCCAGCGATTTCGGTATCAACGGCGTCGAGGGGAGTTTCGCGAGGTACCAGAACGGTTGGTGGGCCGATTCGCTGAGCCGTCTACCTACCGTCCACCTGGTGAGTCGACCGTTTTCGTAGTCGCGCGGCAGCGCCGGTTCGTTCCAGTGCGCCGACGTCACGTGACTTCAGTTCGGCCGCGTTGCCTTCGTCGGTATCGATGTGCATTTCCAAGGCATAGGTCGATTTGACCCGGATGAGCACGTCGCCAAAGGAGAGAGACCGCACACCGGGTTGCCCCACCTCTACCTCCACGAGGTCTCCGTTGCCCACACCAAACTGCTCTGCATCTTCGGGCGTCATATGGATATGTCGCAGGGCGCAGATGACTCCCTGGTCGATATCCAAGGTGCGATTTTCGGTGCCGATGAGAGTGATGCCCGGCGAGTTTTCGGTCTGCCCAGACGCTCGTACGGGAGCATCGACGCCAAGAAAAAACTCGTCGGTTCGCGAGATTTCAACCTGGTTATTGGAACGCACCGGTCCCAAAATACGCACGCGTTCGATCGATCGCTTGGGCCCTACCAGCGTGACCTGTTCGTTGCAGGCATACTGGCCAGGCTGGGAAAGTGGCTTGTACTCGGTCAGCTGATATCCCTCTCCGAAGAGTTGTTCAACGGCCTCCTGCGTCAGGTGGACATGACGCGCGGAGATTGCAACCGGAATTGATTTTGGCTGCTTTGGTCGCCGTTCGCGAATCGTTGCGTCGACGTGCTCCGCGATCGCAAGATTCTCGTCCGTCTTGACCGCCAGCAGCCGCACACGACTATGTCGAGTGGAAAATTCGGCGACCGGTGAATCGGCTGAGAGTGAGACGTTCCGATTGGCCACCTCATCGAGCCGCATGCCAAGGAAGTCCATCCGTTGCGTCACGCGGTGGCGAACCGAGGCACTGTTTTCGCCAATGCCCGCCGTGAAAACGACCGCATCGACCCCGCCCATTACCGCCGCGTAGGCACCGATGTATTTACGCACGCGATGACAGAACACCTGCAACGCCTGACGACACTGTTCGTCGCCCTCTTCCGCTGCGGTCTCGATGTCACGCATGTCGGCTCCGACGCCCGACAACCCCAACAAGCCGGACTTCCGGTTCAGCAACGCGTCCATTCCTTCTGCGTCCAGGTTCTCCTCACGCATCAGGTGGACGAGGGCTCCGGGGTCGATATCACCGGAACGCGTCGCCATCACAAGACCTTCAAGTGGCGTCATCCCCATACTGGTTTCGATACTACGCCCATATTCGACAGCACAGACCGAACACCCGCCGCCCAGGTGACACGTGATAATTCGCAGGGAATTGACGTCTTCACCAAGATATCCGGCCGCCCGCGCTGCGACGAACTGGTGGCTGGTACCGTGGAATCCATAGCGTCGAATTGAATGGCGGTCTGCCAGTTCCCGATCAATCGCATACAGTTTCGAACGTGTCGGTAACGTGCTGTGAAACGCCGTGTCAAATACCGCCACATGTGGCACATCTGGCAGGACACGTCGCGCCGCACGGATGCCCGCGACGTTGACAGGATTGTGGAGCGGAGCCAATTCGGCCAACTCGGCGATTTTTTTCTCGACGTCGTCGTCGACAATCTGAGCCGACGAAAACACCGAACCGCCGTGGACGACGCGATGGCCGACCGCCGTGATGGACGAGTCACCAATTTCCTGGAGAATTCCGGGCAAGGCCGATTCAAGGGCGGCTTCGTGTTCCGTTCCGCTCAGTCGATCAACGGCGTGCGTGGCCAGTTGCGAACCCGATTGGGGATCGACAACGGCGATTTTGATCGACGTACTTCCGCAATTGATAACCAATACCGACATCGTGGAAGTTTCCTCATGCGTGGCTAGGCAGCGGACCGCATCGATAGCGACGAAAGTTCCTGCACCATTTCGTGCTGCAGGGTTCGCTCGAATGACGCCAGAATGTCCGCGATGTGATGACCATCCATCATCCGGTGGTCGTAGGTGATCGTGACGCGCGTGTTGCCAGCTTCGTCGATGGGACCGTAGGTAAATCCGGACGTAAGCATGGACGGTGGCTCCTGAATTTCCGCCCCTTTTCCCGAGATTGTCGAAAGGAAAAAGGTGCCCAGTCGCTTGCATTTTTTTCGCCCGGAAACCTGAAACATCAGCCACCAGCAAAGGCGTCTGAAGATCGCTGGTTTTCTCGCCAGCCATAGTTGTCGGCGAAAGACCTCTTCGACCGGTTTGGTCTGGAATTCATCGATTTTTCGCTGTATTTCAGCTAGTTCGAGCTTCTCGATGCCCGGGATCTGCCCCCAGAACAGCCAGTCGTCGTCCTCAAATTTTCGATGCACGACGAGTGTCGCCACGTGTTCGGGATGTGAATAGAGATACGACGTTGGCCACGTCATCCACGTTTGCCGTAGCCTTGGAAAGCGACGCGCGTTGAGGCCATACGCCTTCATGAAGATCGCCGGCCAGGATACTCGCACCGACGCCTGTTTTCGAGCGTTCGTCAACGCCCCAATGTTGAAGGTCCGATCGTGTGCGCATGTGGGAACGTAGCGGTCATAGCGGAGAATATCGCAGACCAACGAACGGCTGACCGGAATCCCCATCCGTCGTGACGTGGCGGGAGTTGAGTTCGTCGTTCCGGAGTGAGCCAGTTCCGGTTTGCGACGTGAACTGGTGTTTTTCGAATCGGTCATCTCGGGCGCTCGCTTGTCTTGGGTCTCAACCTCATTGCCGACGACGGTCGTCATTCATGAGCTGCACTCGACGTCGGAATCGCACGCGATGCTTTCCGGATCGAGTCAGGGGCACCCGGTAGTTTCAGCATCCAGAAGAATGAAGCAAGATTGTTTTGTGCTATCACAAGCCGCATAAAGCTGCTCATTTGAACGGAATGTTTTTGCAGTTGATGAAAACCGGACCAAGTTGACGGAATTTCTTACGGGACCGGAAAAGCTTTCCGATATGGAAACAGTTCCACGTGATAGCACGTGGAGGATTTATGCGTAATTCGGCGAGCTAATGAAAAGCACACCGCACTTCGTGTTGTTCTCAGGGACGCGAGAACCGCTAAACGAACACGAAACGCAGGGAAGCAGTTGGTATTTTCGACTTGAATCGGCAGACGGTGAACGTTTTGAAGCGTCCGACGTTGAATTCCGAATCAGTCGCGAACGTTTGGAGTTGCTGGCGGTTGTCCGCGGGCTGGAGGCGCTGGATCAGCCGTCTTCAGTGACGCTGATCACGCCCAGTCGACAGGTCTCTCGCGCTGTGCGACAGGGGCTGGAGTACTGGCGCGTCCGCAACTGGAAATGGGAACGATACGGCGAAAAGGTTCCCATGAAGAATGGGGATCTCTGGCAGCGCGTCGATCGAGCGCTGCAGATCCACGAGGTTCGCTGCCGGACCTACAAGATCGAGAAGCCGCATCGCGAACGGCCTCGTCCCCACTTCGCCGCGAGGAATCGACGTCGCTCGTCAAGCAACGTTGACATTCAACACAAGCCATCCATGCCCCTGCGGCCGGTGATTGCGGCAACGCGTTGGACGGCCCATTCGATGCACTGGATGGCGAACGGTCTTCAAAGGCTGATTCCGGATGCCGCGCCGAATGCCAGTCCTTCGTTATGAAAACTGAGCGCCGCACGGTGCGGCCTGCGGGATTGCAATCAGGGTCCCAAACGCATCGCGGGCCGCGGTCATCCGCTGAAGAAACAACACGTAACTACACATCCAATCATTGAGCCAAACAGAATCTGAGAGATCTGAGATTTCTCATCAAAGGAGATAAACACTGTGAGAACCCATGTTACACTTGACGGAATCGGAGCGTTGGCGGAGGGCCGCCATGAACGCCCGCTGGATGTGTTGGGGCCACATGAGGTCGAAGTCGACGGTCGCAAGGCAGTTGCTGTTCGAGCCTTTCTACCGAATTCGCGGCAGGCATGGATCCTGCACGAAGCCCACACTGCGCAACAACCAATGCGCCAAATTCATCCTTCGGGTCTCTTCGAAGGAATTTGCCCTTGGGCTACTGACCGTGATGAGGCGAAGTATCAACTCCGCGCTGAAGACGCAGACGGTAATCACACAATCATGCACGACCCCTACGCTTACCCGCCCCTGCTATCCGAGTTCGACCTGCATCTGATTGGCGAGGGTCGCCACTACGGGATCTACGACAAGCTGGGCGCACATGCTCGCACCATTGATGGCGTGACGGGCGTTAACTTCGCGGTCTGGGCGCCCAATGCTGACGGTGTCAGTGTCGTGGGTGATTTCAATGGATGGGACGGTCGCCAGTATGCCATGCACAAGCACACGCCCAGTGGCGTGTGGGAACTTTTCATTCCCGACTTGCCGGTTGGAAGTCTCTACAAGTTCCGTGTGAACTCCGACAACTGGTGTCAGGACAAGTTCGATCCGTACGGCTTCGCGTCCGAACTGCCACCTCGCACGGCCACGATTGTTACGGATCTGACGAAGCACGAGTGGAAGGACGAAGGCTGGATGGCCGCCAGGGCGGAAACGAACTGGCTGGAGAAACCGATCAGCGTTTATGAAGTCCATCTCGGTAGCTGGCGTCGCGGCAGTACCAATCCCACCGACTGGATGAACTACCGCGATATCGCGCACCAGTTGGTCGACTACTGCAAAGAGATGAACTTCACGCACGTCGAATTGATGCCGATTGCCGAGCATCCTTTCACGGGCAGTTGGGGTTACCAGGTGACGGGGTACTTTGCTGCCACCAGCCGTTACGGTACGCCCGAAGACTTCATGTACTTTGTCGACTACTGCCACCAAAACGGGATTGGTGTGCTCATCGACTGGGTACCGGCTCACTTCCCCAAGGACGATCACGGCCTACGACGCTTCGACGGTTCGGCACTGTACGAACATGCCGATCCGCGGAAGGGCGAGCATCCTGACTGGGGCACGATGATCTTCAACTATGGACGCAACGAAGTGAAGAACTTCCTGTTGTCCAATGCCCTGTTCTGGTTCGACAAGTATCACATCGACGGACTTCGCGTGGATGCCGTGGCGTCGATGCTGTATCTCGACTACAGCCGCGAAAATGGCGAGTGGATTCCGAACGAGTATGGCGGTCGCGAGAACATTGAGGCGATCGACTTCCTGCGTGAGTTCAACGAGCAGTCGCACGCTCACCACCCCGGCGTCCTCACGATTGCGGAGGAGTCGACTTCGTGGGGCGGAGTTTCCCGTCCGACTTCCGAAGGCGGTCTGGGCTTCACGTTGAAATGGAACATGGGCTGGATGAATGACACGCTGCGATACATGCGTGAAGATCCAATTCACCGCCAGTACCACCATGACGAACTGACGTTCAGCATGATCTATGCGTTCACGGAGAACTTTGCGTTGCCGTTTTCACATGACGAAGTCGTCCACGGCAAAGGGTCGTTGCTGGATCAGATGCCCGGTGACCTATGGCAGCGTTTCGCAAACCTGCGTCTCCTGTATACGTATATGTGGACTCACCCGGGCAAGAAGGTGCTCTTCATGGGCGACGAAGTGGCCCAGTGGCACGAGTGGAATCACGACGAGAGCGTGCAGTGGCATCTGCTGCAGTGGGAGTCGCACAAGGGAATTCAGAATCTGATCGGAGATCTGAACCGGGTCTACCTGGAGCACCCGTCACTCCATGAGGTCGACTTCACGGAAGAAGGCTTCGAATGGATCGACAGCCACAACAGTGAGGAGAGCGTCCTGGTATATGCTCGAAAGGCCAAGGATCCAGGCGAAATGATCATCGTGGCTGTGAACTTTACACCGGTACCGCGGGAGAAACACCGCATCGGCGTTCCCGGAGCGGGTTGGTACGAGGAAATCTTCAACTCGGATTCCGAACGCTACGCCGGCTCGAATGTTGGCAACGGCGAAGGTCGACGAGCCGAGCAGATTCCATGTAATGGCCGCGACTGGTCAATCGAAATGGCGTTGCCGCCCCTCGGGGCAGTGATGTTCAAAGTTCACTGGGAGTAGGCGTTAGCAAACATTCCCGGCTGCCTTGATTCAGTTCGAAGTGGCCGGTTGAAAATCAGCGAAACGGGTCGGGTAATTGCCTGGCCCGTTTTTTGTGCGCTGACGGCGATGACATTCAACCGGTTCGCCTGGCATTCTCGCTTCCGTCCTGTCTGAATGTGCGGATGGTCTTCTGGCGAGGCCCATGCGTCTGTTAACTGATAGTCGGTGCGCGGCGAATCCGGGGCTGGGTCCCGGCAGAGGGAATAGTGCAATGAAAGCGTTGTCAAAGCGTTGGTTTTTCACGGCCGTGGCGGCATGTCTTTTTCCGTCCGCTTCGGTCATGGGGCAAAGCAATCTGGAACAACTGGAGGCGGCACCGAACGAAGCGGCTCTGATTGGCCTGCATCGTGATCTGGATGTGCCTCGGGGCGACGTGGACGGAGACGGCGCTGTCGCGTTTCCGGATTTTCTGACGCTGTCCGAACTCTATGGGCAACAGGTGCCGGGCTACGGTAATGCCGATCTGAACCTCGACGGGTTGGTGGATCTGACGGATTACGCGATTCTGTCTGCCAACTTTGGTAGTGCTGTCTATACGCCCGAGCCGCCCGTGACGGCCCGGAACGGAAATTTGGGGCTCCATCGCGCAACGGATGGACAAGTCATCATCAGTAGTGCCAGCGAAGTTTCCGTTGGCGCATTGGAAGTGTATTCCGGAACCGGAGCCATAGCGCCGGTGGCGCCCGTCGGTGAGCCATGGCCTGTTCCCCCCACGTTCCCATTTGCGATGGCTGCCAACGCACATCGCGCCACGTGGGCAGCCGTCCCGGGCACTGCGTTACCGCTGGACGGCGATCTCTACACGCCAGCAGTTTCCGCGTCCGACGAACTCACCGTTCGCTGGTTCGAACCCGGCAGCTACCAGGTGCACTCACTGCCCTTTGGAGTCGGTGATGCGTTGACGGGGCGCCGGATCAGCGACAATCCAAATCCCGTCGACCCGGACCCTGTTGATCCCAATCCCGTCGATCCCAATCCCGTCGATCCGCCGGTGCGGTTCATCGAAGATCACGAAATCGCCGCCCTGAATTCGGAAGCGGAACTGATCGCTCTGCACGCAGAACGTGACGCGGTTCGCGGAGATGTTGACGGAAATGGTGTCGTTGAGTTTCCCGACTTCCTGGCGATGTCGAATGGAATGCGAGTCGGAGGAACCGGGTATCGGAATGGGGATATCAACCTCGACGGTTCGGTTGACATCGGCGACTACGCGATCCTTTCGCAGAACTTTGGCAACGCGAATTACATGCCCGAGCCTGCACTTCGGGCAGCAACGGCCAATCTCGGTCTTACCCGACAGGCGGACGGGCGGCTGATCGTGAGCAGTTCCGCTCCGGTGGATGTTGGCGCAATTGAACTCACCGTGCCCGATGATACGCTGGTCGCACCGGATCCCGGTTCCGCATCGTCTCGGCTGGATCCCTTCGTTTTCATGCTGGATTCAGATGCTGGGGGAGCTTCCTGGGCAGCGATTCCCGGGACGACCGTCTCGTTGGATGGAGATCTCTACACGCCAGCAACGACCAGTTCCGAATCCGCTTCCGTGCGTTGGTTTGAATTCGGCAGCTATCAGGTTTACTCGAGCGTCGTTGGTGAAGGGGATCCGCTGACCGGACGCAGGATTCAACAGCATACCGATGTCCCGGACCCGCCGATTGTGGACGCCGAACCGTTGGTTACCAGCGATGAGTACACCTACCCGATGTATCGGTCTGACGCCGAAAGACTGAATGAGTTTGAGGGAACCATTGGCGGCCCGCCTGGTCCGACCCGTGCGTTCGATGACGCGACGACCGAGGAAGAGTTGCTTGCGTTGCATCAGTCGACCGATATCCCTCGTGGCGACCTTTCAGGCGACGGTGAGGTGGATATTGATGACGTTCATTTGTTTACCCGTACGCTCGCGCAGGGCGGCGGATTGGAGGGGTATCGTGGCGGCGACTTCAATCTGGATGGCGACGTCGATTTCCGCGACTTCTCCATTATCTCGGCAAATTTTGGACAGACGTCGTTCACTGTCGGCGGTGAAACGGAACGTGTCGAGCTGTCCGTCAGCGTCAACGAAGACGGTCTGCTGGTCGTGACCCCCGCAGGCCCGGTCTCCCTTGTCGGGTTGGAAGTGACTGCATTGGGCGGTCGACTATCGTCAAGCTCGGGCGATGCGAACGAGCCGTTTCTCGTCCTGGCTCAACCGTCGCACGATACCGTGTTCTGGTCGAATCTCGGGGACGCCACCTTGTTGGAAGGCGAACTCGTTACCGGAGTCGAAGGGGCCGCCCCCGAGTTACTGGGCCTGCGATGGATCCAGGAAGGCAGCGACGAGGTCTTTGCCGTACCGCTCTCGGAACAGGTCGTCGAGACACTGATGCTGGGTGATATCGACGAGGACGGCGAGGTTGGATTTATGGACTATTTGATCCAGTCAAAGAATTTTGGGAAATCGGCCGGGTCTGAAGCGGGTGACATGGACGGCGATGGCGTCATTCAGTTCGCTGATTTTCTCGTTCTGGCCGGCAACTACGGAAACTCCATCGCCGACTTCGAAGAAAAGTACGGCATCTCACCGGGCATGGTTGCCAGTATTCCGGAACCGTCATCCGGTGCAATGTTGCTGGCGTGTTTGGCGATGCTGACGGGGCGGCGTCGAAGGCGTTGCTAACCGCCAAACGGATTTCGAAATGCGAGTGAGCCATGGCGAGCTATTTCAGCTTGCCCCGCCCACGCGTTTCGCGTTCTCGATTGAGCAGCCCGAAGGCGCGCGGTTCCTGCTTCAGGAACTTCACCAATTGCGATGTCGAACAATTCAGCCGTTCCGCGGCTGGTTTGGTGTCCCAGTCAAGATCGTGCAGGACGTTCAGGGCTTCGGCGATCAATGCGGGAAAGTCTGCGTGCCTTTCGTTGACTTTGATTTTTCCGCCCCGAACACGCGATTTCCACAGATCCCCCGGCGCTGATTCGGCCGAGCTTCGCAGTTCGACGGCAAGACTCAGGCGTAGTCGAAAGACGGCGAGTTCCTGATTGTCGACCTGACTGCGTTTCTCCGTCGCTTCTGCACGAACTCCCGAGGGGCGGTGTTCGATGAAGATGCCCGTTTCTACCTTGTTGCGATGCTGACCGCCCGGTCCCGAACGACGTTGGCGACGGATTTCGCAATCGGAAACCAGGGCGTCGACAGCGAGTTGTGATGGATGAATGGGCATGATCAAATCGTGGCGGAGGGTGTACCATGTCAGGTGACACTCGACACCCACCGTATCACACATGAAAACTCTACTCCAGATTGCGGCGTTCGGCGTTGGTGGAACGGTTTTGGGGTTCGTCGTTTTTTTCAGCGTGGCGTGGTGTGCATCGCGTTGGACGGACCGAAGCGGTGTTCGTCCATCGCTCGTGGGTGGCATCATGTTGTTTGCAATCGGCAGCCTGCTGATTATCACGCTTGGTGGTTTGCCAGCTCCGATGCTGCCAATCGCATTCTTTAACGCGTTCCTCGGCGCGATCTATGCAACCCTGGGCGTCGAGATGATTCGTGTGCCGCCAGAGCTGGAATTCAGGCCACGCTGGTACATGGGGAAAGGCAATCCCGATTGGTTGCCTCCACCCGTCACCCGGAAGCGACCGCAAATGAGCATGGCATCGGGCGCTGTGTTCGTCACCATGCTTTGCTGCGCACTGTCGCTGATCAATATGAGCTACGCGAAGCGTGCCCGTGATGATGCGAACGACGCGGACAGTCGAAACCGGATCGCAGAACTGGGTGGCGTGATTCAGCAAGGCCGCGTCAGCCTCGCCGGCTCGGAGGTTACTGACGACGACATCGAGACGCTGCTGGACCTGAAGCGACCGCGGGAAATCAATCTAGGTGCAACGGCGATCACGGATGCTGGCGTTCGCCGGCTGTCAGAGTTGCGAAGTCTGCACAGCCTGACCCTGAGCGGAACCAACGTTACCGACAATGGGATTGGCGAGATTGAAAAAATGCGATCGCTCATGAATCTGGAGCTACGGCAGACGAATGTTACGGGCGAGACAATTCCGGTCCGGGCACTGCGATCACTATCGACGATCGATTTGAGCCGGTGTCCCGTGACCCGGGCAGGCCTGGAGAATCTGACGAACGTTCGCCTGCTATCGAACCTGCGACTCAGTGAGACCGATATCGATGATTCGATGGTGGACGTACTGGCAAGCATTCCGACGCGGTCGCTGGAATTGCGCGAAACGAAGCTGACCGTCGAGGGGATCGAGCGGCTCAAATCGAAAACGAACGCCCTGCTATTGGTGGACGTCGTTCGAACACCCGGTTTGCCGGATGAACAGTCAGATGGGCGCAAATAGCAAAGGCGGGCAGCAAGTAGCAGCCCGCCTTTCTTGTAGACGAATTGCGGTCGGTTATCGTCCCGAGGCATCCTTCGCGGGCCGGTTGCTGATGCGGTTGCTACCGGGCTGCAATCGCTGCAACTGCTCTTTCGCAGCATCCGCTTCGGTAGACGAGGCGTGCTTGTCCGCGACGTACTGGAAGAAGCCTTTGGCGCCTTCGATCAGTTGAACTCGCCTTTGCGGGTTGCGTTCCTGACCGGCGAGGACACTGGCACATCGCCCGGCTTCGAATGCCGATTTGGCTTGCCAGCGCTTGATGCTTGCGGGAGCCTTGTCGGCTCCGTAGCCAAACATGACTCGGCGGAACTCGAGGATGGCAGAGTTGTAGTCCTTCTTCTCGAACAGAACCTCGCCAATCATGAATCGTGATCGCGCACCCAGCTCATTTCTGGAAGTTGCCGTCACCTGATTGAATGCTTGTAGGGCGGCGTCGAGTTGTCCAAGGTTGCGTTGTGCCCAACCCTGTTCATAGAGAGCCTGTGGCAGGTATGCCGAGTTGGGGAAGTCCGTTTGCAGCTTGGCGATCCATTCCGAGCTGGCTTTCCATTCTTTCTGCTGAGCGGCAGCCTGGCCGCCATGCAGTAAGGTGAGAACCTGCATCGTTTCGTTCCGCGATGGCTGCTTGCGAGCGAGCTCATATTCCTTGAAGGCTTGAGCGAAATCGGCTTGCTTGAAATAGCATTCGGCTCGCATGAATCTTGCGTCGGCGGCGAGGTTGCTGCTGTCGTCAATCTTCAGTTGATCACCGAACGCGGTGAGAGCGTTTGCGTAGTCCTTTTCCTGGTACATGGCCCAGCCAAGCTTGTACGCAGCTTTTTCCTTGAGGTCATCGGATGCTGCCATGTCGCCGGCCAGTTTGTACTGCTCGGCGGCGGCGTTGTAATCCTTCGCTCCGTACTTGTTTTCCCCAACGTGATAGTAGGCCTCCGCGGTCAGGGGGCTCTTGGGAGCGACACTGATCAGGCGGGTGAAGGTCGAAAGCGCCTTGTCGCTGGTTTTGGAATTCTTGTATGCCCACGCCAGCTCATAGAGGACCTTATCGATGCTGTTGTAGTCGGGATTCTGCTTCAGCATCGCCTCGAACGTCTCAATCGCATCGGTGTGTTGATTCAGCCCGACCTGACAGAGTCCTTCGAGATACAGGGCATCTGAAAGTGCCGAGCCGCTGGGGTTCGACTTGTAATACGATTCAACGCTGGCCAATGCGTCCTTGTGATTGCCGCTCTGGTGGAGTGCCATTCCAAGTGCATAGTCGGCCTGACTCGCCAGATCATGTTCCGGATACTGCTTCTTCAGTTGTTCGAAGTCGGTAATGCCGGGGGCCACCTTTCCGCTGCGAAGTTGCGACCACCCACGGCCATAGAGACTGTACGGCACCAGCTTTGAATCGGGCCATGTGTCGATAACTTTCGTGTAGGCGGTAAGTGCTGGTGCGTAGTCGTTCTTTGCGTAGGTAAACTCGCCAAGACGGTAGTGTGCCTGGTCGAGCACATCGCTTTCGGGGAAACGCTCGAGCAATTCGTTGATTGTGGAAATGGCTGCGTCGACGTCACCGCCTCGCTTTTGTGCACGCGCCAGATTCAGGAGTACTTCGTCAGCCTGAGCCCATTCCGGGTTGGCTTCCTGGGATTTTCTGAATTCGGGAATGGCCTTGGCGAATTCTTTTTTGCGGGCAAAGGATCGCCCCAGCCAGTAGGCCGCTTCAGCTTTTTCGTCCTTGATGGTGGTCGTGTCGTAGACCTTTTGCAGGACGGGAATCGCTTCGTCGTAGTTCTTTTTCAGGAACAACGATAGGCCGCGGCGAAGTTCGAATCGTGTGCCGTCCTTGTCGCCGCTATCGGCGAGTTGTTTGTAGACTGCAGCCGCTTCGTCGTGGTCACCGGTTTGCAATCTGCATTCCGCGATGACCTTCTGTACCTCTGGAGCCAGTGTGTGCTTGGCGAAACGCTCGTTGAAGCGATTCGCGTATTCAAGTCCCTTCTTGTACTCGCCAATCTCCATAGCTCCGTACGCAGCGTTATAGAGGGCTTTGGGAGCCAGACGGTGCGTATTGTGATCCTCGGAAATCTGCAGGTAGGCGGAGACCGACGCCGCTTGAGTTTCCTTGTTCTGGTAGAGCGCGTCGGCATCGTCGAGCTTCAGGCTGACGAGGAACGGGTGTTTCTCCGCAGCCTTCATGACGGACGCGACAACTTCGCGCGCCTCTTCCGGTTTCTTTTGCTCAAGGAGAATACGAGCCAACCAGTGGGCGGCTTCCGGTGCGTGCGTGCTGTCGGAATCCTTGATTCTGGCAAACCATTCGCCGGCTTTTTCGAAGAGTCGTGCTCGGTAGTAGGCACGACCGGCCGCGATGGCTGCGTCTTTCGCATAAGGCGAGTCGGGCATGTCGGTCGCGATGGAACCGAAAATGCTCGCCGCCTGGTCGTAACCTTTGGATCGCTTTTGCTTCCAGTCGGGGTCGTCCGCGGCCGTGGCGGACAGTTGATCTGCGAGTGTGGCGATACAGAATGCCTGACGATAGCGGGCGTGATCAACGGAGCGGAAACCCTTTATCTCTGCCACTTCGCCGAAGATTGCAGCGGCCGTCTTGAAGTCGCCGGATTGCAACACGGTCTCCGCTTTGCGCATCTGAACTTCGGACCCCAGATCGTGATCTGGATATGTTTTGAGGAACGATCCGTAAATCTTGCCCGCCGCCTCAAACTCGCGCATGTCTTCGTGGGTCACACCGAGCGCGTACATGGCGTCGCTGTGCAAATCCGAGTCCGTTTCATCTTCAACCAGTTGAGCGTAGGAGTCGGCCGCCTCGCGAAACTTGCCCTGCAAATAGAGGGACTCGCCGCCAAAAAACAGCGCCTGATCCCGAAAACTCCCCTTTGGATATTTGTTGAGGAGTTCCTTGAATGTTTGCGTGGCTTTCGCGAAAAATTCGGGCTGGTTTTCAAGTGCAACCGAGTATTGGCACCAGCCCAGATTTAGATACGCGTCTTCGAGGCGTTCGAATTTCTCATCGGCGGTGGCCACAACTTTCGTCAGATTGGAGACCGCCTTGCGGAATTCCTTCTGTTGCAGTTCGCAGACCGCCTGGTTGTACCTCGCGTCGATGGCGCGCGGGTCTTCCGGGAATTTCTCCAGGAACTTCGCCCACTCAGCACCAGCGAGATCAAACTGCTCGTTATTCTGGTAGCTCGCCGCTTCGGCGTAGAGAACGAGTGCCTCACGTGAGGATTCCGGCTTCTCTTTTTCGGTTTTGTTTTCGTCCTGAGCGTACGCGGAGACGAGACCGAAGGAGAGTAGGAGCAGGATTACCGTTAGCGGACGCGTTGCAATTGATCGACTCATATCAATCAAGTCTTCCGTATTTGAACTGTTTTAAGCTGAGCCTGTCGCCGTCGTTACGTCGGATTGGCGAAGCGTAGCCGGTGCGCAGGCGTGTGCGGAAAAATCCGCATCACCTCGAAAGTGTACGGAAATAGGAAACTCGCGACAACAAAGAATTGTTTCGCCGCTGTGTACCGATTCCTGGCGAAAAACTGCCAGCAAGCCAAAGATCAGCTGGCAGCGAGATCCGATTTAGCCTCTCGCGGTTGGCCATTACTGTGGAGGCTGGCGGATTTGCAAGCAACCAGTGAAAGCAGCATGCCTTCCTGCGTCACTTCACCCTGCTGGTTTACGAGCTGCCGTTTCCAGGTGACGCGTCCGCGGCGGCGTCCATTTGGCTCCAGTTTGGCGACGGTTGTCACAACGTGGACAGTGTCGTCAAAAAATACAGGCTTGCGGAAATCCCAATTCTGGATTCCCAGAAAGGCCACGGTCTCCACGTTGGGGCTCTTGCTGCCAATGCCAGCGACCAGCGACAGACCCAACAGTCCATGAGCGATCGGCTGTCGAAAAGGAGTCTGCTTCGCGTACTCCTCATCCACGTGCAGCGGATCGTAGTCACCCGTGAGGTCGGCAAACTGAAAAACATCCGCTTCCGTCACCTGGCGGGTATCGCTTTCCCAGCGGTCGCCCACGGTCAAGTCTTCGTAAAATAACAGTTGGTCCATCTGGAAGCTTTTTCCTGGTCGCGACCGGTCAAATTAGTCCCTTCACCTTGCCATAGAGCCGCAATCGACACAACAAGCCGGACGAACAAAAACTTCATTAACGGACGATTTGATGCGTTAATTGACATGTTCTGCGGTGACTTTGCCGGGGGGGGAGGCACGCGGTCTGTTCGCAGTTGTGTACGAGGTGATTGACCGCATGTTTCTACCAGGATTAGACTTACACGCTCTTGCTCCCTCCATTTACCAATTCGTTTAACACAGAGAACAGGAACACCCGAAAATGCGTCGATTGCTAACTATCACCCTGATCGCGATTGCGACCCTGACTACCGCTCGTGCCGTAATGGCCCACTGCCAGGTCCCATGTGGCGTTTATGGTGATCAGCGCCGTTTCGAAACCATGTTGGAAGATACGCAGACTATCGCCAAAGGCATGGCACAAATTAACGAGTTGGCTGGTAAGGCGGATGCGCAGTCAAAGAACCAGCTCAGTCGTTGGGTTGCGACCAAGGAATCGCACGCTTCGAACACTCAAAAAATCATTGCCGAGTACTTCATGACCCAACGCATCAAGCCGGGGTCGGAAGGTTACACGACGAAGCTCGTAGCGGCGCACGGCGTCATGGTGGCCGCAATGAAGTGTAAGCAATCCGTCGATGCAACCAATGCAAAAACGCTTGAGAAGAGCATCCTTGCTTTCTACAAGGCGTACGAGGGCAAAGAGCCTGATTTCAACCACTCGCACTAGACGTTTGTCCGGTGGTAGAAGCATTGCCGCACCCTCCGGCGAGTCTGGCGGAGGGTGCGGCTTTTTTTGTATCGGGAATAGTCGGTTGTTGCGGCATCAGCCGAATTGCATTCGACCTACGGAGCCTAACGATGAGTCATGGTGAGAATACCGGACAGCCTCGACCGGCCAATAAGCCTGGTTTGTTTCCGTTGATGATCATGGCGTTCATGGCTTTCTACCTGTTTTCGCAATACCAGCAGGGGAGTGGATTGCCAGGCGGTATTCAAGGCGCTCGTCCACAAGCGGAAAGGTTACCTGGTGGTTCGCAGATTCCAGGCGGTTCCGCGACACCCGGTTCGTCGCCGGCACCGATAACTGAAATTGTGATTCCGGATATCTCGAATGACGGTCCGGGAGGCGGTCCGGGAGGCGGCAACACGTCGCCTCCTTTGATTCCGGAATGGGCGAAACCACGTCAGACGGGCAGCGACTGGGCGATTGATACCGACATTCCGACAACCGCTGCGTCTCAATCCGAACCGGTGCAGAGCGGTGACTGGTCGCTAGAGATTGGCGACTCGACTGAGGCCGACGGCAATCGCCAGTTGCAAAAAAAATCGCCCCAGTCGAAGTCAACGACAAAGGGCGATTGGGAAATCAGTGAGATCGATCCGTAGCGGCCGAGAGGGGAATTGCCGCTTCACCAAACTTCTAGGGGAAGTTAACCTCATCCGTTTCCGCCATGGTTTCCTCTTGCTGATCGCCCCGACGATGACGGGCAATCAGTAGCGCAATCCCGGCCACGCCCAATGGCAGTGAAGTGGGCAAAGGCGTCGAGTGCGCTGTTGTTGCCACCGCAGGGGCTGGTGCGTACGCGTTGAAGTTGTCGAACGCAAAGCCTCTCAGGGTACCGGTGCCGATCGCGGTAATTTCGATACGGTCAATCGACTGCCCCGTCTGAGAATCCACGTCGATAGAGAACAGCCACGGTTCACCGTCCAGGCCACCATGGGGACTCTCCAGCGTGTGAAGTTCATCTCCATCCGCATTAAAGGCAGTCACCTGATATTGTTCCGGACCGTCAATATCCCAGATCTCACCGCTGGCGGCCGTCGAAAGACTCGTGTAGTCAATCGTCATCTTGAAGTACTTCGCATCGTTGTACGACAGATCGCCAACGCCGGCTTTCATGAAATAGTTTCCAAGGTCACCGGACAGTGCATCGTCGCGACCGCTCATGCCTCGATTCCAGTATCCATCGGTTCCGTCCCTTCCGGCGGCCTCGAAAGCGAAAAGCACGTCCGAAGCGTCCGACTCGGACGCCCCGGCGAGGGCGGTAATACCGAAACCCTGCGACGCGAAGTAGCTGGGGCTAATCGCCGCATTGTCGCCGCCAAATTGATCGGCGTCTTCAAAATCGAGTATTCCCGCATAGGAATGACTCACGGTTAACAGGCTCACGAGAGCAAGTAGTCGAAAGTTGGGCACTATCGCTTCCTTTTGCCAGGCAGTGTTTTCCGGCCAGGTTACAACTGATCTATGGCCGCGAAGCTCGCAGTTCGGGACAACCCGAATTAACTCGATACTCCACCTGAAAACTACTCTATGCTCACCCTGCGTGGGGGGAGTAATCGGGGGCTAGCGCCGACGGGTTAACCTCCGATGTTGTGTTCCGACGACGCCTCGTCCCTGAGATGTTGGGGGAATTCCTCAAAGTTGGGCAATGTTCCAACACGAATGCAGAGAGAACGGGGTTGCGTTGATAACACGTTGGATGACGTGTGCAAGGTGGGCTGGGGAGCAACGTCGTCAGGAGTGGCGGTGTATTGCGTGCTGACAGGGGATGCACGTCATTGGCGTGGAATCAGGCTTCGCCCGTGCGACTTGTGAAGAGCGAGTTGGCGCTAAGCCGACGGCGCCATGTTGGCGAAATACGAAAAACGCCCCGGTCGAATCCACGACCGGGGCGTTTTTGCGAAGTGTCGTTGCCGGTGTGCCCAAGCAGGCGGCCGGGAGAAATGCTCTTCTAGTTGATGGTGGCCTCGGGTTTGTTGGTGGAGAGTGTCGTTTGGGTATGCCGAACTCCGTTAATCGGAGCGGGTAGGCGGCCGCTTACCCTTGTGCCGCGTCGATATCGTCTGATTCCGATTCCGAGTCAGTGGCCTTTTGGGCTCGGCGCCGACGCGACATGACAGCCGCCATGCCGGCAATCGCTAGTGGAAATGCCGCCGGAACGGGCGTGGCGTGAGTTGTGCCTACGTCCAGATTGTTGAGTGCAAATCCTCCCAGTCGGCGCGATTTGCTGTTGTAGTCGATTTCGATTCGATCGATCGTCTTTCCCGTCGCGGGATCGATATCGATGGAAAAAGTCCACGCTTTGCCGTTAAGGTTTTTGGGGCCAACCAGGGATTGCAGTGTGTTGCCGTCTTCGTCGAACGCGGTGACGTTGTAGTACCCGGTATTGTCAATATCCCAGATCTCACCACTGGTAGATGTCGACGCTGCTGTATAGTCGATGACCATTTTGAAGTAGTGGTCAGTGAGGTGGTCAATGTCTCCCGTCCCCGTCTTGAGGAAATAGTTGCCAAGGTCGCCGGCCAACGCTACATCACCGCCCCCGCTACCGTCTGTCCAGAATGCGTCCGTACCGTCGTCACCGGCTGCTTCGAATGCGAAAAGGACGTCACTCGCAGTGGCTTCGGTCTGGCCGGCGCGTGCACTCAGCGATACACCCTGGGCTGCAAAATAGTCAGCGCTAATCACGGCATCGTCACCGCCATACAATTCGGCGTCTTCGAAGTCGAGCATTCCCGCATACGATGGGCTGGCGACAAATAGGGCGGCGATTGCGAATAGTTGAAACTTATGCACAGTAGATTCCTCTTCTTTTCAAAGCTGCAGAGTCAATGAACACCCCGGCGTTTTTCTCCGAGGTACGGGCAACCCGATACGTCCTTCTTTTGCGGTATGCAAATGTCGATGGGAGCGTGATCGTCGGCCGTTATCAAAAACTACTTCAGCAATCGCTTTTGGGTGGATTGAAAAGAACGGAAAGGCAACGGGTTAGCATTCGATGACGTATCTACACAACAACGTATCCTTGGGCATCTCGGACCTAGAACAAAAAAGCCCGGACCCACAACGTGTCGACAATAACGACCAACTTGCATTCCCGAATCCACAGCTCATTGGTGTACCTGATGGGGGTGGATATTGCGCCGGATTCAACCGCTCGCCGGCAGGTAAACCCGATTCGCGAAAGAACGTTTGCGTACGTAATCTTTCGCGCGGCACTCATCATCACTGCGACAATGTTCGCGTTTGCCCATGTCTGGAGTGATCTGGCGCACCTCGCGTTTCACGATGAGGAGTCCAGCCACATTGCAATTACACCAATCATTTTTCTTTGGCTGACCTGGATACGCAGAGATCGTTTTCGAATGATCGCGTCGGAGGGTCAGGCCGCCGGCCTGTTGTTCCTTCTGGCGGCAATGGTTGTCCACGAAATCGGGATCGGGGCACGCATGATCGTCGTGTGGCATGCGTCGGCCGTGATCGCCCTCTGGGGGGGGCTCTGCCTTTCGTTTGGTGTGCGCTATCTCGGTCTATTCGCACCGGCGGTTATCAGCCTTGTGTTCCTGATGCCGGTACCGGGGCTTGTCCGTCAGGAAATCTCGCTGCCGTTGCAACTGTATTCCGCGATGCTCACGGAGTGGTGTCTGTCCTCAGTTGGAATGGATATCGTTCGCAGCGGCTGTCTCCTGTCCGTCAACGGAACGCATGTCCTGGTTGCCGAGGCGTGCAATGGGATGCGAATGCTGTTTTCGGTGATGGTGGTGGTCTACACCATTTTCTTTTCGATGCAGACGTCGCGGGTACGAAAGCTCGTTCTGCTGATATGCAGTCCTGTCGTCGCCATGCTCATGAATACCGTGCGGCTCATTTCGACGGTCGCGATCTATGGAACAGCCAGCGAATTCTGGGCGGAAGCCTTCCACGACATAAACGGCTGGCTCATTCCCATGTCGGTCATGTTGGCGGCGATCTGGCTAACGGGCAAGCAGGCCGTAAAACACGTCAAGGGGATTCAGTTCTTTGATCGCATTCCGTGGCGCAGAAAGCCACTTCGAAACGCGGTGTTTGCCTTGATTCTTGGACTCGTGATCGTCTTCAGTTCATGGCGGCCCCCGCCGGAGTCGAGGATCGTTGCCCACCATCAGGCCGTTGCGCGGACTTTGGAAAGCCTGCCGTACTGCATAGGAGACTGGATCGCCGTCGATGGCGAGATCCACAGGGAAGAGATTGCTCTGCTGAAGCCCATTGTTTCCCTACGAAGACACTACAAACATCTCAAATCTGATCGCAGCGTCACGGTGGCGGCATTCGCCTCGCAGCATGCTCGGGATCTGATCGGTCACGAGCCTGGCATTTGCATGAGCGGCCAGGGTTGGACCAAGCAGCGGCAGGTGGACGTAGAGTGGAGTAACCTCGAGTACCCAGTCTATGGGCGAGATTACGAATTCGAAGGACCCGTCCATAGTGGGCTCAAGCGCGTTGCGAGCGTGCTGATGGTCCCGACGGGCAAGTCTTCCGGAGATCCCGTTCTTGTCGCCGATGCGGCCAGCGATTTTCGGTTGGGGCCGTACGGTGCTCTGTTGGTGCAGTTTTCCACAGACGGAACCGTAGGCGACGAACAGTGGCAGAAAACAACGACACCCTTCGTCGAAGCGATGGGTGATACGTTTAACGAATATCGGAGGCTAGAGATATGGTGAATTCGAAAAGAACCCATCCACGACAGGACAAGGGCACCGCAAAGAAGAAGTCCGCAGGTCGCGGCCGCTGGATTATCGGAATCGGCGTGTGCGTGTTGCTGATTGCCGTCGGTGGCGGAGTGGCCGCATACCTGGCGACGGACGATGCCGAGGAAGTCATCGTCGACTGGAACGACATCCACGCTCAGGCTTCCGAACTGGCTCGGTCCGAGCTTCACGTAGAGGTTGTCGAGCTTTTCAGCGAGCTCAGCGCGGACCTTAACGAAATCGAACGAACGGATGTGCTCAGGCTGTTTGCGGAATCCCGGTTGCGAGTCAGCATGCCCGGAAACAACCACTTGCGGGAAGCTATCGCCGTTTTTCGCAGGGTGCTGACGCTGGAGCCGAACGACTACGATTCCACCCGAAGGCTCGTCTTCCTCTATCAATCGATGAGCGAGCAGGATCTGGCGATTGAATTCGCCGAAAAATATCTCGACCATGATCCGGCGGACGCGGAAGTTGCAAAAACGCTGGCTGCGATCTATCTCGAGATGCGAAAAACGGTCGAAGCCACGAAGTTGGCGGCGAGCGTGCTCGAATCTGCTCCGGGGGATATGGAGGCAATTCGCATCGCCATTGGCGCTCGATTGCTGGACGACGTTGCCGAAGAGGAAATCACCGCCTGGCTCCAGGAAATCGCCGCCGCAACAGCCGGCAGTGATTCGCCTGTGCGGCTGGACTCGCTGATGCTTGTCTACGCACGTGCATCCGGCGACGACCAACTGGCGAAGATACTTTTGCAGAAGGTTGTCACCGATTCGAGCTCGAATCCTTCAGTAACGCAGAGTATGTTCGTAGCCTCGGAACTTCAGGGCCAGGGCCAGCCAGTGGAGGCCGTCGAATTACTGTCGCAGTCCATCGGTTTGGTCGGTGACAATGCGGAATCAGATGATCTGACGGCCGATGAAAAAATGTTGGCCACCCAGTCGTTGCTCTACCAGCGATTGCAACTTGGCCAGTTCGAACAGGTCTTGCAGTTGATCAAGGATCACTTTCGTGGGACCGACGCTTACGACGATCGCATCACGGCCGTTGATTTCATGGCCTGCCGTTTTTCCGGGAACGACGAATTGCTGTCCGACCTGGTGAAGCAGTTGGACGGATACGAAACGCAATTCGCTCGCATCTGGGGCCCCCTGGTTGCCGAACTTGCGGCCACCGAGCCGGACGGCGCGAAACTGATCGCACTTGCTGACACCGGAATTGAAACGTTTCCCGGCAGCGCGTATCTCTATTTCTGGAAAGCCTACGGGTTAGAACTGGTTGGCGCTTCGGATCAGGCGATCGAAGGCTATCGCGCAGCAACGCGGCTCGCGTCCGGTTGGGTCATGCCTCGCTTGAGGCTGGCGAACCTGTTTGAAGCTCGCGGCGACTATGAACGCGCATTCATCGAGAATGCCACGGCGTTGCGAGTGAACCCCGGGTTTCAACCGGCGGTAGACGGCATGCTGGCGAGTGCCATTCAGATCTATGTGGAGTCAGGAGAAATTCCCGCCGCGCTGGGAACGCCTGTCTTGAACGTTGTGGACGCAATTGCCAGTTCACCCAAAGCGACGGAGGAACGCGAACTGTTTCTTGCCATCAGTGCGCGGCTCAAAGATGACCGGGCGCTGGCGGACAGGCACCTCGCGACGTATCTCGAAGGTGTCGGCGAATTGACCACTCAACAGTTCAGAACACTCCGAGTTGTGGCCACCAATGCGGAATTGCAGGAACGGATCTCGGCTCTTCAGGAGCGAGCGTTTGGAATGACCACTTCGGAACTGCTGTCGTTGGCCGTCGATGCGGCCCGACAAGGCGACGTCGATACGGGTGTTCAGTTCCTCGCGGACTACGCCATCAATGGAGAGAAACTGCCCGACTTCACGCTGCAATTGCTCACCTGTCAGCTCTACACTTCGCTTGAAAGTGATCGGCAGTTGGCTGCCTGGTCCGAACTCGCGGAAAGTAATCGTACGAACCCGGCGGTGCTGAATCTGGTACTACGGATTCCGGCGATCCAGCAAGACGAACAGGCACGCGCGCAAATGGTGGCGTGGCTGAAGGAATCTTACCCCGACGGCGTCGAGTGGGAGATTCAGCAGATCGCTATCGATTTGGACAAAGACAAAAGTCAGAAACAGGCGGCTCAGGCGGTTTTTCGCCTGCACGAACTCATTGAGAAGGCACCGACATCTCGCACGATCTATGGGCTGATGGCGGTTGCCTTTGAACGTCTAGAGCAGCCAACCAAGGCCATTGAAGCTCTCAGCACAGCGGTGGAAAACGGGGCGGATCGGCCGCAGTACCGCACGCGCCTGACCGAGCTACTCGCGGATCAGGGCGAGGAGGCGTTGGCGATCCGGAACGCTCTAGCCGTCACGCGGTCCCCTGTCGCTTCGTTGGCGCTGCGTCGTCGAGCCATTAAGGTGCTCGCGGATCTGAAGGAATTCGCAAAAGCCGCAAATGCCACGAAGCAGGATCTCCCGGCCCGCCTGACCGACAGTGATGATGACTTCGCAACCGCCAGTCTCTATACCGTCAACTCCGTGCGAGCGGGGAACTTCGACGGTCTTCGGGAATTGTTCGGCGACATGCCCAGGACAAAAGACCGTTGGTTCAATCTCTATCTTTCACTCACCAACACCGAAGAGCTTCCGGTAACGGAGGCAAACGAGTGGCTGCAGGAAGCCCAGTCGTGGCCGGAACTCGACGACGCTGTTGATCGTCAGCGAAACCTGGCCGCCGCGTGGCGCAAATTGGCGTCACGTTCGCCCGAGGACAGTCGTGAGCCGCATTTGCTGAACGCCCTAACCTTGCTTGAGCGGGTGCTAGAACAGGCACCGACGGATGCGGATCGGCTTCTGAATGCGACGCTGCATGAACAGACCGGAAATACGGAGGAAGCAAGACGCCTCTATCGTGAAATCGCGGATGGAACGATGCCGGACAAGTTCCGGGCATTCGCTCAAAATAATCTCGCGCTGATGACGGAAGACCTTGATGTCGCCGCCGAACTCGCGCAGCAAGCGGTCGAGCTTGGCAAGAGTGCGGAGTACGTCGATACCAAGGCGTTTGTGCTGGCGAAGCAGGACAAGCGCAACGAAGCTCGCAAGGTCCTTGAGGAGGGCGTCGCCGCCTACAACAGTCACGTGGGAATTCGGATTAGGCTTGTGGAAATGCTGCTTGACGATTCCGAGCTGGACCGCGCAAATGAATTGCTAACCGAACTGGCGCAGGCCGACCGCCTGTCGAGGAGCCTGACGACCCGCGAGTGGCAGACGATTCGCTCACTGCAGACACGATGCACTCGCATGGTCGAAGATGCAAAAGATTCCAGCACGCTACCGGTTGGCAGCCCTGCTTCCGACGCAGCCGCCGACTCCATCTAATTGGACGTGGGAATCTGTTTGGAAACAGGGTTTAGCCTTCGCCGCTGAGAACCTTGTCCGTGCTGGACGGATCGATGTGGCGACAACATTCGGTCAGTCGATCGCGAATCGAACCAATTTCACTTTGCCAGGTGGCGCCGTCGGACTCCGGCGGCGTCAGTTCCATGAACTCACCCAATAGCAGGATCATGCGCAGGACATGGCGGAAGATCATGCCTTCCTGCTTCTGAAATCCCTTGCTGGTGATGTACTTGTTGAAGTCACCGCCAAACTGCAGTAGCTCGCCAACGACCCACACGGGGTTCACGCGTACGTCTTGCACGCCGGGGAAGTCGTGATCAAAGAGGCGTTTGAGCTTGTCACCCAGGGTGAGCACCCACACGCGATCTTCTTCGAACATTTGCCAGCCACGCTTTTGCTCTTCCTCGGGCTCCTCGGATTTTGCGCCCAGCTCCTCGGCGGTGGCAAGGCCCAGTTTCAGGAGTCGCTCATCCAGTCGCATCGTGGCCAGGGGGCCGGGTGGAAGTTGGTCGTGCGACGGAACACGGATCCCCTTGCCAACTGAATACGGCATCTGCAGCAGACTTTCAAACGCCTGAATGCGTTCGTTCTCGTCCGCGATGCCCAGCTGATTTACCAGGAACACGCCATACAGTGGATTCACGCCGCGCAGATGCAATAGCTTCTGAAGCTCCGGTGTCGGCTCGGCGAGCTTCGGTTTGTACTCTGGCCGTTCGACCGGAGCTGCATCCTTTTTGGCTTCTTTCTCAATGAATTGTTCGAACAGTCCTTTCTTGCGTGGTTCGGATTCGTCGTCCTGCTTTTCGGATTCGTCCGGTTCCGGCTCGCCTGTGCCTCGCGGTGGATCTGGCGTCAGCGTTACGTATCCGGCTGTCCAGAGTGTCACCAACATGCGGTTCAGTTCTTTTTGGCCGGCTTCGACCTTGCCACTATCGAGCAACCGTTTGCTCACTAGCTGCCGGATGATGTCCACTTCCGGCGAGGCGTCCAGCATGTAAGCCAGCAGTCGCCACGGCAGATGTCCGCGACTTTCAAGGTTGCCCGCCGGTGCGGTACGGAGTTGCTCGAATTGATCCTCGGACCAGTATTGCTGGGTCGTGCGACGTTTGGGTTTCTTTTTCTTGAGCGCCTTCTTCGCCTTCATCAGCCCGGGGTCTTTGGTGTCCTCCGGAATCGAATCGTACTTTTCCTGCCAACGATGGATCTTCACGTCGTCTTCGTGGGCCAGGGAAAAGACGAAGCCCTCCGAGTCATACTGCGGTCGACCCGCTCGGCCAAACATCTGATGCGCGTCGCTGGCGGCGATCAGTTTCTTCTTGTCCTTGGGCCCCTTGATGATGGACGGCAACACGACCGACCTGGCGGGCAGGTTGATGCCGGCAGCCAGCGTTTCGGTGCAAACGGTCAGCATCAGCAGCTTTCGCTGAAACAGGTCTTCGACGATGCGTTTGTACGTTGGCAGAATCCCCGCGTGGTGAACGCCAATTCCGCGCATCAGGATCTGCTTTAGTTTGGGGCCGGCGCCACGCGTCCAGTCGTACTGATCCAGCGCCGCCGACAGTTCCTTCTTGTGGTCGTCGCTGATGACCTTTTGTCCCTTTAGCTGCTCCGCGACCGACCAGCATTGCTCGCGATTGAAACAGAAGATCAACGCCGGTACGCGTTTTCCTGTTTCGTCGCCACTGACCATCTGCTGGACGAGCTCGTTCAGCATTTGATCGCCAATCCACCGAAACGAAAGTGGCACTTTACGCTCGTGACCTTCCACCAGTTCGACATTGCGATTGTGGGACATTCGCAACCAACTGGTAAACGGATAGGCGTTTCCGACCGTCGCACTCAGCAGCATCAGTCGCACGTGCTCGGGCAGCAATCCCAACGACAGCTCCCAAACGATACCGCGTTCCGGGTCATTGAAGCTGTGAAACTCGTCCATCACGACGGCACTGACATCGTCAAAGTCGAAGGCGTCGCGATGCAGGAGACGATTGAAGAGGATCTCCGCAACGACCACCAGGATGGGCGCGTCCGGGTTGACCCGGCGATTACCCGTGACCAGTCCGACATCGTCGGCAGAGAAGCCCCAGCTGACGGCGGCCTTCTGAATTTCGGTCAGTTTTTGTTCCGTCAACGCAATCAGCGGTGTGGTGTAGTACGCCTTCTTACCGGTCTTCAGGGCTTCGTAGAGCGCGGCTTCCGCGATCAGCGTTTTTCCCGTGCCAGTGGGAGCGCATACCAGCACGCCCTGTTTTGAAGTGAACCACGCCAGTAACGCTTCCTCCTGAACCGGGTACGGATCGAACGGAATCGTGTCCAGGTAGTCGCTTACAAGCTCTTCGCGGTCGATCGTCATGAAGGTGCGTTTCCGTCGCCGGTGGATGTGGCTGAAGTGTGTGTCGCCGGAAGCTGGTTCAGGTAGAACTCCAGCGCTCGGCGATTCGAATCGAAGGCCAGGTTGTCCAGGTGTTCTGTCGTGGGATGCACGAAGCACCACGCGGAGACTTCGCCTTCCTGCGCCCGGATGCCGTCGAAGGTCTCGACCTGGCAGACGAAGAATCCGTCGGTCACGGGCATCACAACGCCCAGGTAGTCGTACGTGTTGGGGAAGGAAGTCAGGTACGTCATGGACGTTGCCGTAAGATTGATTTCTTCCAGCACTTCTCGCTGGCAGGCCTCTTCCAGCGTCTCGCCGGGATCCACGAAGCCGCCCGGCAACCCAAGCTTACCTTTGCCTGGATCTTTCTCACGTGTGATCAGCAGAATCCGGCCTTCCGCATCGGCAACGATGGCTCCGACGGCCGTGATGGGCGAAAAGTAATGCGTGAAGCCACAGCCCTCGCGGTCGCATTTGAACGGATTGGTTCCTGTTACTGCTGGCTGTGCTCCGCAGCGTGGACAGAATTCAAAAACTTTGACGACAGGTTGGCCCATACTCGGTGCTCCGTGGTTGACGACGGAAAGAATAGCAGGGATGCTCGCTGCAAAGAAACCTCGTAAACGGGAACTATTCATGATGCAGCTAGGATTTGTCAGCGCCATTCTGCCCGAATCAACGCTGGAAGAAGTTTTCTCGACTGCCGCGGAGATCGGCTACGACTGCGTGGAGCTGATGTGCTGGCCGGTCGGAAAGGCCGAACGCCGCTATGCCGGTGTGACCCATGTCAACGTCGCAGATTTCGATGACGCGGCCGCGAAGACCGTCAACGAGATGGCGGCCCAATACGGAATCGAGATCAGCGGCCTTGGATACTACCCAAATCCGCTCGCCCCGGACGAAGACGAAGCCACGGCGGCGGTCGAGCAGATTCGGAGTGTGATCAAGGCGAGCGCCATCCTGGGCGTGAAACGCATGAACACCTTTGTGGGACGCAACTGGAAGCTCTCCGTGGACGACAACTGGCCGCGTTTCCTCCAGACATGGAAACCGATCATCGCCCTGGCGGATGAGCACGATGTCAAAGTCGGCATCGAAAACTGCCCCATGTCGTTCACCAATGACGAGTGGCCGGGCGGCAAGAATCTGGCGACCAGTCCCGCCATCTGGCGCAGGATGTTCGAAGAGATTCCCAGCAGCAACTTTGGGTTGAACTACGATCCGTCGCACATGATCTGGCAGCACATGGACTATCTGAAACCGATCCGCGACTTCGGTGATCGCTTCTCGCATGTCCACGCCAAAGATGTCCGCATCGATCGGCAGCGTCTGGACGACGTTGGCATCATGGCCTGCCCGTCGGAATACCACACGCCGAAGCTGCCGGGCATGGGCGATGTCGATTGGGGCAAATTCTTCTCGACGTTGACGGACACCGGCTACACGGGGCCCGTTTGCGTTGAAGTGGAAGACCGAGCGTACGAGGGATCGCTGGACAGTCGCATTCTCTCGCTGGTCCAGAGCCACAATTTCCTGCGAAATTACGTGCCTAGCTAACCTTCGCGGGACAGTCTGTGCTGCGAATTGAACGGAAGGCTGCCGTCGACGACAGGGCCTCGCCCGCGATCCGCTTGCATTCGATTTGCAAATAAGACATTATGTCATGCATGGCTGTGTGGGTTCGATCCGCCGTACTGTTTTGGGGCATCATTGCGATAGCGTGCTGCCTCCGCGCGCCGATGGACGAACTGGCGACAGCGGAGTCGCCGGACGAGCAGCCAGTCACGGCACGTGGCGATGCTTCTCCGTTGAAGGGCGTAGCAAAATCGGATGGCCTCAGCAAAGTCACCGGCGCGGTTGATTGCCGGTATCTGGAAAACTGTTTGCAGGTTTCTGATCTCATTTTCAGTGGCGCGGAACCCGTCGAGGACGCGGCTTTCGCGGAGCTGGCTCGATTGGGCGTTCGAGTGGTCGTTAGCGTGGATTCGATTGTTCCCAACGTTGCAGCGGCAAAACGGCACGGTCTTCGCTACGTCCACATTCCCGTTCACTACGACGGCGTCAGCGAACACGCGCGAGCATCGATCTGCCGTCTGCTGCGCGAAATCCGTGGTCCGTACTATGTGCATTGCCATCACGGCAAACACCGCGGCCCGGCCGTTGCGGCGATCGCCGGAATTGCGGACGGTTCACTGACGCACTCGCAGGGCATCGACTTCCTGCGTCGTGCCGGCACTTCGACAAAGTACGCTGGCTTGTATCGCGATGTGCGCGAATTCAAGCCACCGGCGAAGGATGCCACGTTACCCGATCTCGTCGAATGCGTGACGCTCGATTCATTGGCAACCGACATGGCGCGGATCGACCGCTACTTCGACGAGCTGCAGGACGAGCCATCGCCTGCGACCGCACTGATGCTACGAGAGGCATTTCGCGAATCGGTTCGCAAGAGCAAGCAGCTTCACGGTGATTCGCAAGATACGCTTTCTGAAGACATGAAACGAGCCGACCGTGCGGCCGAGCAGCTCGAGCGTGCCGTGCGATTGGGTGTTGGCCACGCATCGGCGATCGCACACATGAAATCGCACTGCACCGAGTGTCATGCCCGCCACCGAGATTGATGTTGGGGATGGCAGCGTCTCACATGAAAACACCCCCGCGTTCATTGCTGACTTGCCGAGTCCAACGCTTTGAAAGTAGCCACTTGGTTGTCGGCCTTCTGATCGACGACCCATAGCCTACTGACGCGTGCCGCTGCCTTCCTGGATCACCAGACGCTGATTCGCGGCGACGTTGCGGAGCACGTCCGTTTTGCCGGTCTTGGGCCAGAAGATCTCCACGACTTCGATCTCCTCGGAGTCGCCCAAGCCAATGTGTTGTTCGAAGGGATTCGCGCCGAAGCTGCCGCCGGAGGTGACGTGGCGATAGATGTCCCGCGGGGGCTGGTTGGTGGATTCGTCACCCGCAAGCTGAATGCGAATGCGAGCTCCAACTCCGGGACGATTTGACTCGGTGCCCTGCAGTTTGATTTTGATCCAGTTTGCGTCCGAGCCTGGATTGTCAAACAGCACGTCGTAGAAACGATCGCCGGGAACGAAGCCGCCCATCTGTTCGAAAATGTCCACGTCTCCGTCGCTGTCGAAATCAGCCATCGCCACAGCATGCCCCTTTTGCAGATGGCCGACTCGCGCCGAGTTGGTGACGTCGTCGAATTGCTGGCCGCTATTTTGATAGAGCACGTTGGGCATCAATTCGTGATAGTCCGGCCAACCCGTGCCAAGGTAGAAGTCGACGAAACCGCTGTTTTGCAAGTCGCCAAAATTGGCACCCATCGGATGCGTCGGATGCACGAGCCCCCATGCTTTGGCCTGATTGTCGAATTCATGTTTCGCGTTGCCGAGGTACAGTCGCGGCAAAACCTGCTCTTCATCCAGCGGGCGATTCAGCAACGATGCGGCCACTTCTGCAATGCCACCGGCATACGCGGCGACGAACAGATCGAGGTTGCCATCATTGTTGACGTCGCAGAACCACGTGGGAAAACTCGCGTGCGGTCCGTCGACTCCCAATGAACTGGCCACGTCCCTAAACGTTCCGTTGCCTTGGTTGCGATAGAGTCGATTCGGACCCCGGTAGTTCGAAACGTAGAGATCGGGATAGCGGTCTCCGTCGAAGTCGCCCCACGTGACGGCTTTGGCCAGTTCCCCGTTTGTGACGCCGGCCTGTTTGGCAACGTCGACAAACGTGCCGTCGCCGTTGTTTCGGAACAGTTGAGCAGGGCAGGGCAGGTCGGGAGTAGATTCGTTGCCGATGTAGACATCCAGATCACCGTCCAGGTCGTAGTCGGCCCACGAAGCCGTTTGCGTTGGAAACTGAGGCAACGCCAGGCCGGAGGTGATGGTGACGTCGGTGAAGTGGCCATTGCCATCGTTACGGAGCAGCGAATTCGGATGCTGACCGGCCGCCGCCAACCAGCCGCCTCGCATCACAAAAATGTCGGCGAGGCCATCGTTGTTGTAGTCGGTCTGCGTCATGTTCAGGCCGCCAAGGATCGACCGCAAGTTGGAACTCTCCGTGCCCTCGGTGAATTTGCCGCTACCATCGTTCCAGAAGATGCGTAGCGATTCGCGCGGATCGGAACTCGACACGACGATGTCGATATCGTCATCGTTGTCGAAGTCCTCGGCGATCGCCCCGCCCGCAAGACTGAACGTGGCGATGCCGGCGGATTGCGCGACATTCGACCATGGCTTCACGTCGGCAGATGGCTGGCTGTCGCTGGGCTGGCTGTCGATTCCTGCAAGCAGGTATTCCTTGGGCACATTGTCGGGGTATTCGCCGAGGGTCATATACGCCAGATTCAACAACCATCGCGCGGCGAGGTGCATGTCTTCATCGGGCTCGGTGCGCAGCAGCAGTGCCGTCAGCCATTCGATTCCACGTTGCGAGCCCTCGCGGTTCTGGTGGATGGCGGCACCCTGAATCGGGATGATGCAACTGCCCGGAGCGTTTTGTCGGCAGCAGTTCTGGGTCTCGCCCCACCGCAAATAGGCCACGGCGCTGTCGAAGTAAAATTGATTGAGGATTTCGGGTTTGAGGATCTGCGGTTGGTTGCGAATCAGTTCCAGTGCCTCTCCCATCAGCCGAATGGATTCGACTTCGTTGCCAAGGAACAGCTCCTGCCTGGCGAGCTGGTACGTCTTCAGCCAACGCCGCAGAACGGGAGCGTCTGCCGGCAGTTGTTGCAGTTCCTGTCGAGCGGTTCGCGCCGGGAGATCGCCTACGAAGATGTTTTCGTTGGGGGTGCGTTGTGCGATGCCCGCCAGTGTTTCCACCATCAGCTGGTGGCTATCTTCCGCCGAGAGTGAGCCGGGAACGAATTTTGTTTGCGACCGCCAGCAGCCTGACGTCGCAACCGATGCAGCGAGCATGGTCGTCCCGATTGCCAGCCAAACGGAGAATTGGGTCGTTGTGGATTGAGGAAGTCGCATGCTGCAACTATAGCCTGGCGGACCGCACACTCGTAGAGCGGCGCATTGGCAAACGGGCGAAGTCTGGTTCACTCGCCGTGCCCGTTTGCGTGCTGGCGGTTGGCTATTCGGCTTTGTAAGGGAATGGCAGGTCGAGGAGATCGCCGTTTGGTGTGAAGCCATCGCCGTCGACATCGACGAAGATTGGATTCGTCAGCGCGACGGGGACGTCTTCGCCATGATCGGGACCCATGACAGGACCAAGCTTCAGTCCGTCGCCGATCGTGGCGACGATGATATGCGCGTCCTGTTCCAGTTCAACGTCAATCGTTTCGTCGAACTTCACGACGCCGTTGTCGAACTTGCCCGCGGTTGTACGGCGAGTGAAATTGTGATCCGCCGACATGCGGCCATTGATCACGACCTGGACGCGGTTGATGTCAAACCAGTTCGGGCACTGCACTCGCACCTTGAGTGACACTTTGTTGTCGGTCGCCGTCAGGTCGTCACCGGCGATGGCAGTCGCATCCCCGCTGCTCGCGGTGACTTCCAGGTAGGGTCCGGTGGTCATTATGACGTGACCATGCTCGGACTCATGGACCATCTCCATTGTCCCAATGTCGCTGGGCGAATCCGACGAGCTTTTGATGTAGTTTCGCAGCCAGCCCGAGCCATGGAAGTTGTAATGTGCGTCGGTGTTGACGACACCAGGAATGCGATAACCCTTGTTGATCATGCGCAGCCACGACTGAATGACGTTTCCGTACTGACCGGTTTTTGTGCCCGGCGGCGCGAGGATGTCGGCGGGTGGGTGGACTTCAATCACATCCATGAACCCGAACATTTTTTTGAAGCCGGCGTCCTCTTCGCCGTTCAGATCCTTGTCCGCCCAGATTTGTTCCAGGTTGGGATGGTTTTCCTGAATCAGTTTTTCGCTGCCGTCATCCCACATGGCCAGCCGTTCGATCTGCGCTACCGGATTCTGCAGCGTGGTAGGCCCGCCGCCGTCCTGGGTGTGCGGATGATGGTGTAGCGGGAACGCATTCTGGTGGTTGATGGGAAGTGGCCGTCCGGTGAGTTCCATGCCGGTACACGTCGCCATGAATTCCTCAGCCTTCAATCTTTTGAGGTGAGGGGCATAGGTTGAAATACGATTGTGCTCGGTACACGGTGCGAACTCGATGTGTTCGGCCAGTAGATTCAGGACGCGACCGAACTGGTCGGACGTGTTGTCGCCGGAGGGGCTGCTGTGACTGTGGTAGTCAACGCTAATCCAGCCGTCGGTTTTCACGCTACGAATCAGTTTCGATTCGATGCTGGTCGTCTCGCCCGCCGCGACGGTGATTGTTTGGAAGTCGGCGTCGTATTCGGGGCCACGGCTGATGATCACCTGGTATTCGCCGGGCGACAGTAACGCTTCGACCATGCCGGTGCCAGTGTATTGACAGTTTCTGACACCGTAGCTTTTCGTGTCCGGACCAAAGTCAGGGTCGTTGACATCGTTGCCGTTGAATTGGACTTTCGCGGGAATCAGCTTGCCTTCACCGTCGGAAACCTTCGCGGTGACATAGCCCGGCTCGGGCAGTTCGACTTGCGTGACGACACGCTCGTTGGTCAGTGTTACGGAGACAGTCTTCTCGCCGCGACCCTGACCTTCAATCTTCAACGAGTATTCGCCGGGCGCGAGTTTCAGCATCAGTGGTCCGGCCGCTGGCGTCAGCGCGCGGCCCACTTCTTCGTCGCCCAGCGTGACGGTCACTTGAGCCTCGGGAACGAAACCGTTGGGGTCCGTGACGACGACGGCGAGCGGCGTTTGCGCATCGCCGGCCAATTCGCTGGCCGCCGCTTTGATCGCCATGTCGTGCTCGCCGGGAATCAGCATTCGCGTTAGCGTATAGGACTCGCCCGGTTCCAGCGTCAGTTTCGAACCGCCTTCGCCTTTGTAGGCAATGATCGGACGGCCCTTGTCCACACTGTCGCCGACCTGCGTCAGCCGGTGTTCAATCGGGACAATGCCGTAGGCCTGTTTCCACCAGTAGTCGTGGCAAAGGTACAGGGACTCGTCCAGCGAGTGGGAAAAACCCCGATCCGCTCGAACGGAATCTCGCAGTGGAAAACGAATCGATTCGGCATGCGGATTCGTAAAGCGACTTGTCACGGCGATATGGCTGTCACCGTCCTTCAGTTCATAGTCGACCTCCATTTCGGGCTGGCCGTCCCGCCAATCGCTGCCAATGGTGACGATCGTCGTGTCGCCTTCTGTTCTGGATTTCAGAAAGCGAATGGGGAACTCTGCGGCGCCCGGATAAAAGCAGCTCAACTGATCGGACGGACGATAGCGAAACGTCAGATCAATGATCCCGCCGGCGACGTTGCGAACCGTCATGTTGGCATTTCGCGTCTGAATTGGGTTGGCGACAACGGCCACAATCTTGTCGTTTCGCAACACGTAGTCGCCAAAGATCCAGTCGGCTTCTTTGCCGGTTGGACAAACGTCCCGCCAGTTGTCTTCCGTGATTTCGATGAACTCGACGCCCATCACCGGAAAGGCACACAGCAATGGAATCGCGAAAGCGAACAATCGAGCGAGATGACGAGCCATGATTCGGTCCTGATCGAGTTGATGTCAGGACCAAGTTTCCCAGAAATCCGTGAAGGTTCAATGACGGTCGCGGCAGAGACGTGCGGCCGGGACAATTTTGCAGAGGCCCGCGTATGCCGGTCTTTGAGAGCAGGACGCCCTGGTGATGCAGCCCTGACATGGCAAGCCGCGGATGGAAGCTTGCTCTACTTCGAGGACTCTTCATACAACGGCATGTGCCGGTAGAAGACTTCCAGGGACAGCAAGTTCATTGTTGTGACGTACAGACGGCCACCAAACGAGCCCCAACGGTCGGGAATTGGCAGGATGGGATTCCAGCTGCCGGCCAACGGGCCATCCTTCACTTGCGTTTTGGAAAGCATGGGATGCAACGCCTGATTCCAGGCCGACCAGTATTCGCCGCCCATGTGGAACATCACCTGCGTGGCGTAGTACCAGTAGTACGTATCGCGTCGCGGTCGGCTGCTGGTTCCCAATTCGGGAGGATTCTGAGCGAGCGTTCTCGCGCCCAGAATCATGTTTTCATCCGTCCGTTTCCAGTCGGTGTACAGTCGCATCAGCAAGCCAACCGCGGTGATCGCTCGTGTGGGCTTCAGGCCGTGTCGCTGTTTGTCGGTATCTGGAGCATAAGGATTGTAGCGGAACAGATAAGGGCGAGCTTCGGACGCCTGGGCAAGGTCCAGCCAATGTTCGATCTTGCGATACACCGACGACGGAACGTTGAGGTTGGCGAGATCCGCACTCTTGAGAGCCATCGTCATCCACCCCGACACGGACGTGTCCGATCCGTACGCAGGCGAGTACCGCCAGCCGCCGCGTGAAGGATGCTGGGATTCGATAATGAAGTTGACCGCCTTCTGAGCGGCTTGCTTCAGCTCGCTGTCTTGCGTCATCCCATAGGCTTCGCAGAGAGCCAGCGTTGCGATCGCGTGGCTGTACATCCACGCACTCCGGGATGAGTTGGGATCCTGATCGATATAGAGGTCGCCATCTTCGCGTTGATGTTGAACGAGGAAATCGAGCCCGTTGCGAACGTGCTCCTGGTACTGATCGGATTTGTGATGGTATCCCGCACCCAGGTAGGAAAGTAACGCGAGTCCCGTCGCGGCGGAATCGGAGACCATGATGGCTTCCTCGTCATCGGGCAGTTCGGCTTTGCCATCGGCGAAGTTGTTGAAGCTCCAGCTACCGTCCGCGGATTGATAGCGAGAGAGAAAGACCAGCCCCAATTCGATGGCAGCTTCCGTTTTCGGCGAAGGCAGGCCGCGTTCGCCCGCCAGCTCCTCACCCTTGCGAATAATGCGACGTCGGAATGCCTTCGTTGGCGAGACGACGTTTGTCTTCGTGGTTACTGATGCGCCCGGACGAGTTCGTCGCAGGAATCGCGATGGCTGCAGGCTCACCAATTCGCTGTCCTCGTTGGCCGTGCGAGTCAGGATGCCGGCATTGACCGCCGGTGCAACACCCAAGCCGCCATCTGCATCGGGTGCTTCGATGTCGACCATTAGCGATCCGCCCGAGAGGCGACCCGTTTCGGCGGAAGCCAGTAGCCCGTCGCCCTCGTCGAGGGCATCTTCGACATTCGAACCGGGAAGGTTGGCTGCAAATTCTTCGGGATCAAGTTCCACTTCCGTCGACGCCCCTGCCACCTGCGTGCGCGAACTTCTTCGTGGTGCGCCACGACTGGAACTGGAAATCGCTGCAAGGTTGGCCGGTTCGTCCGAGGAATCACCGCCACGCTGGAAGCTGGCCGTGGGCAGCCCGTCCGCTGTACCGTCGACAATCTCGTCCGCATCCAGTGCTCCCACTTCGCCCGTGTTGGTCGAAAGCAGTCCGGCGGCAGCCTGTCGCGGTCGAGCACCCTGGGCATCCAGCGGTTCGCCGTTACGACTGCCGTCGGAGGCGTCCAGTCCGGCCAGTGATGGAATTTGTGAGTTCGTCGCCGTGCGCACCTGCAACGAACGTGCTCGCCGACCCGGAGAAGCCGTTCCACCGGTGGCCAGCGACGGTGCGGAATCGCCTTCATCGGAATCGGCACGTTGACCAGTAGCGCGGGCCACGCGGACTTCGCCAACTTCGGAGGATTCCAGACCGGCATTGTCACCGGCACCAGAGACCGTGCCCTCGGATTGCGATCGAACAATGTCCGTTCCCGTTGCCGCGCTGGGGCCTACGTCACCGGAGGGAGCGTTCTCCGCCGCGGGCGCCGTGGAGTTGGCGGCTTCGGTGTTGGTGCGAATTCCGGCCTTTCCCGCGATCGCGTTTTCTCTTGGCAGAGCTCGTGGGCGTTCACCCGTGACGACTTCAGGCTGGCCGCCTCCTTCTGCGCGACCAGTGCCCGTGTCCGCCGCGATCCGGGTGGGCCCAAGGTCAATTTCGGTCGAGCCCTTTGCTGCCGTGGTGGTGTCGGCCATCGCGTTACTACTGGCTCGTTCCAGTGTGGCGGACGAACTGGCTGCCTCGGCGGCGGGAGCGTTGGCACCGGCGACCATCGCCGAGTCGATTGGCTGCGCCTGCATACTGGTGCTGGGCGAATCGTTGTTGGCTCGCATGCGACGATTGACGGACGGTTTGCTAGGGGCCAGCGACGGACCCTGTTCCATATCCTGCGTTGCCCGAGCTCGATTGGCCGAGGCGGACGCGATGTTGACCGGCATGTTGGGCGCTGCGAGGCCACGTTCGAGGTTCGACGCGTTGCCAACCCCGGCGACGCCTATTGATGAGCGTGATAGTGCCATTCGGGATGGCTGAGTTGCCGGCGACGTGCTGGATTCTGCAGACTCGACGACGACCGAATCGGGAACGTCCGTACGCGGACTGGCGGTCGAACGAGCGATGCGATTGGGGCGATTCGGCGATCGACGGTCGGCGGACGTGACGGAGACCGAGGGATTCTCATTCGCCGCGGCGCGAGCCACGGATTGCGTTGACGGAGATAGCTTCGTTTCGGATCGTGGTGCGTCCGTCTTCGCGTTCGCCACGGCCTCGTTTCGTCGCTGTGTGACTTGCGGGGCACTGGCCGTTAACGCCTGAGCGTTGGGGGAGGCCTCGACGGGAATTTCGGCGGCCTCGGAATTCACTTTGGTGCTACGCGAAGCTTCGTTGGAAAGTGTGGCTCGCGCCAGTGATGAACTGAGCGTTTCGCTCTGTGGCTGATCCATCCGCGAGGTGCGATCAAGTTGCGTGGCGACCTTGGGTTGCAGTTCGGTGCGAACAGTTTTCTCGGGAGCAGACGTCGTCTGTTTCGTCATCAACGTGCTATTGGGCTCGACAGCCTCGTTGACCTCCATCGCGCCGGATTCCTGCGAGGCGATGGGCGTTGAAGTCGACGGAAGCTGTCGCGGTCGTGCCATGCGGCGATTCAGGGTCGGCAACGATGCGACGGGCGAGTCCGGTGTTGCGTTGTCGCTGCTGCGAGCCATAGCGGTCGTCTCGACGCGTTGCGGAGCGACATCGGCTTCGACATTCATTGCCGGGGCGTTGGTGGGTTGCCGGGTTGCAGAACTGGCGGCGGTTGTGGCGGCGGAAGGCTGAGTGGGCGAGGGGCGGGTTGGAGTCAGGTTTTCTGTTGGTTTGACGCGTCGGCTGATGTTTGGCTGCGAACGAAGGGTCTGACGCGAGAGTTTGGAGAGCTGTTCGTTCTGTCGCGGCGCGGACGGCGCGTCGGCGCGGCGTGGCATTGTCATCGCGGGCGAGTCCGTCGCCGTGGCACTCGCTGAAAGCGTCGGTTCGTTTGCCTGCATTTCGGGCTGAGTCGATTGACGCGTTAGCTCGACCCGTTTGTCCGCATCCGGCTCGCCGGTTTCGACGGGGCGTTCGTATTCTTGTGGCACGCGTTGCTGCTGCTTTTCGTTGAACAGCGGATATTCGGGGACGACAACTTCCCGCTTCTTGTTTTCGGCGACGGTTTTCGGATTTGGATCATTCCATGTGGGAGCGAAAATCCAGGTCCACGCCATCATCAGCAGCAGGCTGACGTTAATAATCAGGCTAAGCAAAATGGAAAGGATGAACGTGCGGCGAACGATCGTGTTCTGCAGCAGGCTCACACTCCACAGTCCGATGGCACCGGCGACGATGATGACTCCGCACCACGTGAGGGCGTTGGAGTGCAATTGGGGATCGTCAAAATGCAACAGCGACAGAACAACGCCACACAGATAGCCGCAGAGCACAACGATGGCCACGTATATTGGCCACGTTTGTTCGTCCAGCGAGCGGGGACCCGCTGGCTGCAGCTTTCGAACAAGGCGTTGGACTTCATCGGACATTTAGGTGCCACACACTGGTTTGGATCGCATCCAACTAGCCCCCGTCGCCGGACGTCGTGGGGCGAATGTCGTGAATACCGGCTTGTTGGCAGGCATTAATCGCGGCGACGACAGAATCCCATGAGCAGCGTTTGTCGGCACGGATGACGACAGTCTGCCCCGTCGGGTTGTTGACGTCCGCCGAGGCCAGCATGGACTTCATGCTGGCGAGCGTCATCTGTTCATTGCTGAGGAAGTAGGCGCCTTCACTGTCGATGTTGATGAAAATCTCTTTTGGTTTGACCACCAGTGGCTTGGCTTCGCTGGCCGTAGGCAGCATGACCTCCAACTCATGATCTTCTTCAGAAAAGCGAGTTGTCACAAGGAAAAAGATCAACAGCAGGAACACGATGTCGATCAACGGCGTCATGCTCAGCGAGCTGAGGGCCGTTCCTTTCTTGATCGTGACGGGCATGATGACTATCCGGTGTCGTGATTCGCGAAGACTTTAAACGTATTTGTTGGGTCGAATGTGGCAGGCTACTGCTGCGCTGTGGGGCGGATTGGTGGCTGTTTGACGGCGGGTTGCGGAGGCTGCTGCTGTTGCTGGGGAGCCGTGTTGCCATTGTCGCCAAAGTCTCGCTTGTTCATCCGCAGGCGACCTTCAAACCGTTCGATCTGCGGCATCAGATTAAAGAGCAGTTCGTCAATCTGGTAGAAGAGATTTTGAATGCGGCCTTCGAAGTAGTGCGAAAAGATGGCGGCAGGAATCGCGACGGCAAGACCACCGAGCGTGGTGACCAATGCGACATAGATGCCTTCGGCGAGGAACACGGACTTGTTTTGCCCGGCCGTCAGTTGCGTCGTCTGAAAGAACGCCTGGATCATGCCCCAGACCGTACCGAATAGCCCAACCAGTGGCGCGACCGCCGCGATGAGGTTCAACCAACGCACGTTGGCGTAGAGACGCGAAGCTTCCCGGTCGCTGGCCTCTGACACAGCGCGTTCGACTTCCGATTGCGGCCGTCCGACTTTCAACAGCATCGCTCGAATGACCGTGGAAGCAGCGGACGGGAACGACTGACAGATGCGATAGGCTTCTTTTGGATCAAAGCCGTTCTTGGAGGACGCCAGCACGCCCAATTCATGGACCAATGGCTTGGGCAGAATCTTGCGTTCTCGCAAACTGAAAATTCGTTCGATGGCCAGTGCGATCACCAACACCGACATCAGCGCGATTGGCAGCATGAGAAAGCCGCCCTTGAACAGGAGGCTCAGCAGGCTGAATCGCGCCTGGCTGGATTCTGCCTCGTCTGGCTGAGCGAGCATCGAGCCGGCGTTCTCTATGCCGTCGGTGCCTTCACCGATATTGAGCTGAGCTTCCGACTGCTGCGCGATCGCGGCGGATTGAAGCATCTGCCCCGCAACGGCGAGACACGCGACAAAAACGACAGCGGTCAAAAGACGCGACGCCAACGAGCCTCGATGAGAGTCTGCTCGGTGCGACTCTGCTCGATGCGACTCTGATGGTCGCTCGTTCGTCAGCGCTCGGGATGAATGGTTTACGTCCGGCATCATTATCTTGGGCCCCGTTTAGCGAGCGAACCGTGATTCGCATTTCCCCGCCACAATTCGCTTTACGAACGACGTCGGCCTCGATCGTGGCTTCGGTCGATTCGATGCGGCATTCCAGCTCGAACTGTTTCAGGTTATTAGAACGATCTTTCCCGTAAAGCCATACGGTGGAAAGCCTCATTCATCCATTTCATCGGTCATTTCCAATCGCTTAAAACCGCCTTTTTGTCTTGAAATAGGGGCATTGTTACGAATTGTTCGTCCGGATTTCTCAGACACCGAATCGAATCAGCCACGGAAGACTCTTGTGCGTTGCTGCGTAGGACTCTTGCTGTTCCCTACGATCCCGTAAGTCACCCACGATCGCGCAAGTCAAACACGATCTTCTCTGTCTTTTACGAATCACAGCGAGCTTCCTGTTCGCCGAAGCAGCCGAAGTATTGTGAACGGATCCGGTATTTGGCGAAATTTCGCTTTGGGCAATCCGTAGTGGTGGGCAAAAGAGCGGGGCAAAGGAGAGCTGGCCAAATCGAGCACTAATACGAATGGCCTCGCCGGGCTTCGGGCAGGCTTTAGAGCGGAATGGGCGTTTCGAATGCGAGCACCGATGAAGCGAGTTCACCCAGAAACACGAACAACAAGGCCACGTAGAGGATTCCGGTAGCGCTCTGCGTGTTGGGGATTTTCAGGGTTTGCCACGTCATCCACGTCATGCCACCCAGTCCCAAAACGCCCGCGAGCCATCGCATTGCCGTCGCGGCCCATTCGAAATCGGTATCGACGCTGCCGTTGGACCAGTGAATACCCAGACCCGTTCCACTGAGGATCGCTCGGACGACCAACGACGCAGTGAGTACGATCAAGAGCCATTTTAGCGGCTCGAGTTTCATCGACGGCGAATTCAGATACCAGTGTCCCAGCAGCATCGCGGCGAACGTCGATCCAAGCAGCATGCTGCCGCTGAGGATATCCACTAGCAGCCAGCCGGTCTGCACCGCGGTGCCGACTTGCTTGGACGGATGAGCGAACAGTAGCAAGATCGTCGACAGGACGGTGATGATCACCAGCGTCGCAATTCCGGCTCGCGACTGCTCGTAAAACCATATTACGGACCCCACGTAGCACATGACGGCGATCGAGATCGACAATCCCGTGACCACGGTTGGATGGCTGAAAAGATCCTGCTGCGAGTAGGCGACCAGGCTGCCAAAAGTGGCCAGTCCCAGCAACACCCAAAGGTGGACGCGGAAAAACCCACTGTTAACCTCACGCGGCGAGGTAAGCGCCATCGTCGCGGCGAGTCCGAGACTGAGGCGAAAGACGAATTGAATCAGGATCTCCCAGAGCACTCTACACGTTCACTTTGCGGTTTGAATAAGGTTTGAATTGAGGCACAGGGCCCAGGTGTCGTTGAGCAAGACTGCCCAGCGAGGCCACGAGGCCAAACTGGCAGACGGATCGGTTCCTTAACTGATCTGGCCCGAGGATTGCAGCCGGAGATTTCCCGCGGCCGCACCAACTTGCCTCCCGAGCCTCAGAATATAACACTTAGGGCAGAATTGGACTTCAGCCCCACAGCGAAAAATCCCATGGCCCACATTCTGCTGGTTGAAGACGAAGAGCACCTCGCGACCGGTATCAAGTTCAACCTTGAGGCGGAGGGCTATGAAGTCACGCATGCCGCGGACGGCCAGTCGGCCCTTGACCTGTTCGACGACGGGCCCGATGTGGACCTGATGATCCTCGATCTGATGCTGCCCGGCATGAGCGGATACAACGTTTGTGAAGCAATCCGGGACGCGGGGCACCAAATGCCCGTCCTGATGCTAAGTGCCCGGACACTGGCCGAGGACCGCACGCGTGGATTTGACGTCGGTGCGGATCAATATCTGACCAAGCCCTTTGAGCTCGATGAGTTGTTAAGCCGCGTAAATCGACTGCTGCATACGCTGGGTACGCACCGCCGTGCCAAGCGGCCGACCAGCTTTCGGTTTGGTGACGTTACGGTGAGCATTGACAAGTTGCAATTGGTCGTTGGCGAAGAGCAGCACCAGCTTACCGCCCTGGAGATGAAGTTGATGGAGTACTTCATTCGCAACGAGGGTCGCGTCATTTCCCGCAAGGAACTGTTGGAGAAAGTCTGGGAACGGTCGGGACGACTGGCGACGCGGGCGCCCGATCAGTTCATGCGGCGTCTGCGAAAAATGATCGAGCCGAATCCGAGCGAGCCGATCTACCTCACGACGATTCGCGATGCCGGCTATCGCTTCTCTTCAACGGGCGAGTAGCCCGCTTCTCTTTTGGCCCATTTACCAATTGACGAAACCCGCTCTGATCTGGATCTTTGTTAGAGCTGATGTTTTTTTCTTGCAGTTAGGTTGGGTTCCTACAGACAGTCACCCCGTCGCATGTGAGTATTTGGGGGGATTGGCATTGTATTGCCGCGGATTTGATTGGAAGATCGGTGCGGGTTACCGATGTAGTGCATGGTTTTTGTGCGGTGAGGCGCAGCTTCGAATGCCACGATTCTCTCTGATTATTCTTGCCTTGTGGGTGGCAGTGCCACGAACGGGAGTCGCGGCGGACTTGCCGTTGCTGTCTTCGCTCAAGTCGATTCGACAGCCAGGTGTCCTTGCGGAGTCGGATTCACGCACCGTCGAATTTGAGGCCACGGTCACGTTCAATGACCCCGTCTGGAACTTCTACTTTGTCGCCGACGGTGATGAGGCAATCTACGCATACGGTCTACGGTCTGCAGATGTGAAAGTCGGTAATCGTGTCCGACTGACGGGTAAGTTGCGTCGCGGGGATGTGGTGCCTGTTGTCGAAGTGGAGGGCGTGTCCCTGGTCGGCGAGGTCAAAATGCCCAACCCCGTAGTCGTCACATGGCCGAAAGCGGATCGTCTTGCGCTTGATTGCAAATACATCATCACTGAATGCGTTGTGCAGCAGGTACTGGTGGACAGCAATCACGCACTTCTGTTCTGCACTGCCGGAGAACAGGATTTATTCATTCATGTGGCGCAATGGGGCATCGAATCGAATGAGATGCTGCGGTTGATTGGTCGCCGAGTCGAGTGTACCGGGAATCTTGGCTTGCACGTGGTGAAGCCTGCCTTTTCCAAACCAGGTGTCGGTACGGCGGCGGTGATGGGATCCAAGATCTTTTGCAATTCGATGGACTCGATACGTTCCCTTGAGGAAGACGTTTCCGATTGGAAAATCGATCCGGAGACGTTGAATCGTGTCGTATCCCTCGATGCCGGTGACCAGAGATTTTGTACACGCGGCCAAGTGAGCCTGGTGGACGATGACCCTGCCTCGCCGCATATCGTTCTCTTCGACGAGTATGCGGTTGCCCCAGTCGCAACACGTTCGAATTATGGCGTCCATCCCGGCATGATACTTCGTGTGGACGGTTGGCGACGACGACGTGCCGATGGTTCAATGGCATTGGAAGCGCGGTACATGCAGATTCTTGGGCACACTGGACTGGATGTGCCGCCCGTCGAGTCCGTTGCCGAGGCGGCGGGAAACTTCCGTCGGAATCATCGTATTCACATCGAAGGCGAACCCTTGCGGGTCGTCCATTCGGGCAATTCGGTATTTGTCGAGATTCACGACGACGGCAAGCTTATCGATCTGAAACTTAAACCAGAGGCAGCCACCCCTGAAACGCTGAAGGCCATTGCACCGGAATATGCAGGGCGGATACGAGCCATCGGCGTTGCGACGCCGGTTGAGAGAGCAGATTCAACGGCCGCCTATCAACTGGTTGTTGCGGAGAGTTCCGATGTCGAGGCGATCACGATGGTGGCCAGACCGGTCAGGCTCTTGACGATTGGACTCACAACTTTTGCATCCGCATTCCTGGTGGCGATGTTGTGGGTGCGTTTGCTGCGCGAGAGGGTATTCGTCGCCACCGAAGACGCGATGGGCGTATCGGCGCAATTGCGATCGGCCTATGAGGCGATCGACGACGGCATCCTTGCGTTGAATCGGCGAGGCGATGTGATCGCCGTGAACAGCGCGTTTCAACGTGTAACGGGATTCACTGGGGCGGTGGGCGAAACCGGGGATTCCCTGCCTGAACTGCTCCGTGAGCGACTGGCCGATCCGACCGGATTCAATGCTTTTTGGGAACGGTCAAAATGTGATTCAGCGCTGATTGAAAGTATGGAACTGGAACTGTTCGGCGAGGAGACGGTGATCGCCACATTGCGAACGGCACCGATCACGGTCAAGGGGAGCGAAGTGCCGATCGGTCGACTGGTGATCGCCCGCGACGAGACGGAAAATCGTGAGCTTCAGACGCAGCTGCTCCACTCCAACAAACTGGAAGCCGTGGGACGCCTCGTCGGCGGAGTCGCTCATGACTTCAACAACGTGCTGATGGCAATCTCGGCGAATCTGACGATTGCCCAGTTCGACGAGCACCTGACGGTAGGGGCGGTGAAGCGTGAGCTTTCCGTTGCTGAAGATGCGGCGCATCGTGGCGCTGACATCATTCGCCGGCTGCTCAATTTTTCTGGACGCCGGAAGCTCGATCTGCAGCCCAGTGATGTTAACGCCATTATTACCCGCCTTGCCGAACTGATTTCACACACTTTCAATAAAAGCCACGAGTTGGTTTTCGAACTCGATCCCGACCCCATGGTTGCGATGGTCGACAGCACGGCGATTGAGCAGGTACTGTTGAATCTCTACATGAACGCTCGGGACGCGATGCCCGAAGGTGGCAAGATCACGACACGTACGTCGGTGGTGCTGAACTCGGCCACGAATACGGAGTACGTCGTGATCTCCGTACTCGACGAAGGAGTGGGGATCGGACGGAAGATCGCTGACAAAATCTTCGAGCCGTTTTTCACGACCAAGGCGGCCGACAAAGGAACCGGCCTTGGGCTTTCGGTTTCGTTTCGCGCCGTTCAACAGCACGACGGTAGTTTGCAGTTCAAGCGTCGACCGGAAGGTGGCAGTGAATTTCAGGTCGTCCTGCCACTGGACAGGGAGCTTACGGCACCTGTTGCGGTCCCCGATCGCAGATTACCACGCGGATCGGGAACGGTGCTTGTCGTGGATGACGAAGATGTGGTTAGGGCGGTCGCCGAGACGATGTTGCGAAAGCAAGGCTTTCGAACGATTTCCGCCAGTGACGGCTTCGAGGCGCTCGCTATTCTCGATGAGGATCCGTCGGCCATTGACTGCGTGCTACTCGATCTGACCATGCCTGGCATTTCCGGGCGGGAAGTTCTTGGAACTATCAAATCAAGCTGGCCGCAGAAGCCCGTCGTCCTCTGTAGCGGCTACCTGGATTTCGACCTGGATGGCGTCGCCGGCGCAACTCTGGCAGACGATGAGGTCCCCAAGCCCTATTCCATGCAGCAGCTTGTCACCACGGTCTGTCGGTACACGTCAGTACCGGGTGGGAGGCTGCTTCAGACCCGTCCCGAGTCGACTGGCCCGATTGCCTGAAGGCTTGCATCGCGTTTGGCGAGCAACTCATCGATGCGTTGCGTCTCCTTCTGGTTGAGCGTCCAGTTGGCCGCGTCGGCGGTGCCTTCGATCTGATCCGGCCGACGTGCGCCGACGATCGCTGCCGTTACTTCCGGCCTCCGCAATGTCCATGCAATCGCAATTTCGGCCACGCTTCGGTTCGCGTCCCGCGCGATTTCAGCCAGCCCTTCGGAGAGGGCAAGATTGATGCTCAACAACGGATCACAGAATTTCGGGTCGCGACTGCGGTGGTCGTTTTCCGGTAAATTCTCTGCTCTTTCTCGGTCGAATTTGCCAGTCAACAGGCCTTTGCACATGGGGCTGTAGCAGATGACGCCAATCTCCTGTTCGCCACAGTAGGGAAGAATTTCCGACTCGATGCCCGAGACAATCATGCTGTAGGGCGGTTGCAGCGAAGCGACGTCGTGCAGCACGCCAAGGCGTTTTAATTGTCCGACATTGTGGTTGGAAACACCAATGTGTCGTACCTTCCCCTGTTGTTTCAGATCGCACATCGCCTGCCAGGCGTCTTCAATATCCTCATCCGGATCCGGCCAGTGCATCTGGTAGAGATCGATCTGTTCAATGCCCAGGCGGCGTAGGCTGTCTTCGCATTCGGAGATGACACTCTCGCGTTTGATGATCGCGGAAATCGATCCGTCATCCTGAATGACACGGCCGAATTTGGTGGCGACCAGCGGCCTGTCGTTACCAAGCTGCTGCAGTGCCTTGCCGACCAGTTCCTCGGATTTTCCGTTTCCGTATACGGGGGCGGTATCCACCCAGTTGATGCCCAATTCGACGGCGCGCGTTATCGCTGCGACTGCCTCCGTTTCGTCCTGTGGTCCCCAGCCAAACTTCCAGTCGCCACCGCCAATGGCCCACGTTCCAAGCCCCACACAGGTCAGATCCAGATCTGTTTTTCCCAGTTTTCTGGTTCGCATGCCGAGGGCTCCCGCTGAAGTGTTTTGGATTCCACGTAAGATTCGAGATCTGAACCGTACCGAAGCATGCCGCCGGCAACAAGTCGATTGACTCGCCACAACGAGGCTGGCTGACTAGAATCCGTAGATCGTATTCTTGACGAAATCTGATCGGCCGATTTGCGAAATTTGAGGGAATCAATGATTCGCCCCGCTCTTTACTTTGCTTTCATTCTCTGCGCTGCCGCGCGGCTTGCTCATCCTGTTTTGGCGGAGGAGGCGTCCGTTGATGAACTGGCCGTCGAAGCCGTCAGTCATCCGGAAGATCTGCGACTGAGTCTGTGGGCGACTTCGGAACAACTTTCGAACCCGGTCGCCTTCACGTTCGACAACAAGGGCCGCATGTTTCTTTGCGAAACGTTTCGACAGAACAAGGGCGTCGAAGACAATCGCAGCCACATGGACTGGCTGGACGATGATCTGGCGGCCCAGTCGGTCGACGATCGACTGGCGTATTTTCGCAAGCACCTTGGTGACGAAATCAGTCTCTACGAGGAAGAGGAAGATCGAATCACGATCATTGCCGACGAAGATGGCGATGGCAAAGCCGACCGCGATTGGGTCTTTGCGGATGGTTTCAACCATGCCCTGACCGGGACGGGGGCGGGGGTGCTGGTTCACGGCAACGACGTCTACTACACCTGTATTCCTGATCTCTGGAAGATCACTGATGACGATGGCGACGGATTGGCGGACAAGCAGCAGGCGCTGCATCACGGCTATGGCGTTCGCGTGGCTTTTCGAGGCCATGATTCGCACGGCCTGGTGATTGGTCCGGATGGGCGCATCTACTTCAGCATTGGTGACCGTGGCTACAATATCCGCACGGAAGATGGACGTCACTGGAAGGATCCTGAATCCGGCGCGGTGTTTCGTTGCGAACTGGATGGTTCCGGTTTGGAAGTCTACGCGACGGGGCTACGCAACCCGCAGGAACTGGCGTTTGACGATGCGGGCAATCTCTTCACCGGCGACAACAACTCGGATAGCGGTGACATGGCACGTTGGGTGCATGTTATCGAGGGTGGCGAGACGGGTTGGCGAATGGCGTTTCAGTACCTGTCGGACCGCGGTCCGTGGAATCGCGAAAAGCTGTGGCATCCGCGACACGAGGGGCAGGCGGCGTACATCATTCCTCCGATCGTCAACTTCGCGGACGGTCCTTCTGGTCTGGCCTACTATCCGGGAACCGGACTGGGCAAAGAGTACAAGGGCACGTTCTTCCTTTGCGACTTCCGCGGGGATGCGGCAATCAGTGGCGTGCGTAGTTTCAAAATGAAGCCGAACGGGGCATCCTTTGAGATGTCCGACGACAAGAAGTTTCTTTGGAACCTGCTGGCGACGGATATCGACTTTGGCCCGGATGGTGGGCTTTACGCGACGGACTGGATCGAAGGTTGGGAAGGCGTAAACCGAGGTCGCGTGGTGCGTGTCGAGCATCCCGAACACGCTGGTAGCAAGCAGGTTCAAAACGTCCGGGATCTCCTCGCTCGTGACATTTCAGCTGACAAAGTTCAGCAACTGGTGCGGCGACTGGGTAATCCTGATCGCCGAGTCCGCATGAAAATGCAGTTGGAGCTGGCGAAGCGAGAATCCGTCTGGGCATTGGTTAAACTCGCCGCCAGCGCGGACAAAGGCAAGCTCGCAAGAATGCACGCCATCTGGGCGCTTGGGCATATTGGTCGAACCACCGAGAACGATAAGAAACGAGCTCGGATCGAAGAAGCCTTGCCAGCGCTGGTAACTGCGAAACATGCGGAAGTCCGTGCGGCCGCCGTAACGGTGATGGGCGACCTTGGCGGCCCTTCGTTTTCCGGCGCATTGATTGAGGCTTCGCAAGACAGGAATCCACGCGTGCGGTCACTTGCCGCGATTGCGATCGGGAAGGTGGGGGATGCCGACAGCCGCGAAGCAGTCGTTCGTCTGATCGAATCCAACAACGATCGCGATGTCGTAATCCGGCACGGCGGCGCGATGGGGCTGGTCGGTACGGCAACGGAATCAGAACTGGCAGCTTTCGCGAAAGACAGTCGTCGATCCGTGCGTCTGGCTGCGGTGCTGGCGATGCGGAGGCTCAAGTCACCTCGCCTGGCCGATTTTCTGGAGGATCAGGACGAGTTTATTGTGCTCGAGGCGGCGCGTGCGATTCACGACGTTCCCGTCTACGAAGCCATGCCGGCCCTGGCGAAGCGCATCGCCGGCACAATCGAGGATGAGGCACTCATGCGACGAGTGTTGAATGCAAACTTCCGCGCAGGGGGCGCAACGGAAGCCACGGCGATTGCGAGCGTTCTGAGTTCGGCGGCTTCGGATGTGATCAAGCTGGAAGCGATTGACATGCTGGCGATGTGGGCGACGCCATCCAGTCGTGACCGTGTGCTGGGAATGTGGCGTCCGCTGGAGTCGCGTTCGGCGGACCCCGCCATTGCGGCCCTTCGAGACATCCTGTCGCGCGACGCGACGTTGGGAAATGCATCGGCCTCCGTCGTTGTGCGAGTGGTGGAAGTCGCCGCAAAGCTTGGCATTTCCGAAGTAACCGCAACGATTCGCGGGATGATTTCCGGCAACGCGGTCACAGCAACACAACGAGCCGTTCTGCTGGAAGCGCTTGTTGCACTTCAGAAGAAGGACGCCGTAGACGTGGTCGCTGCTGCGGCCGGGGATTCCTCGCCGGTGGTTCGCAGCAAGGCTCGTGACCTGCTGTTTTCCATCGATCGCTCGCGTGGACTCAGCCTGTTAGTCGATGCGGTCAATGCGGAAGAAACGATTGAACGACAGTCGGCGCTTGCGAAACTGGCCGAGCTGTCCGATGCCGCGGCCGTTTCGGCAGTTCGCGATCTCGCTGCGAAGCTGACGGCTGGCACGGTTCCCGTCGATACGCACCTGGATGTCATGGAAGCCGCGCGCAAGATGGGGCTGGAGGACCAGACGGCTGCATTCGCAGAATCGTTGAAATCTCAACCTCACGGTGTACGTCGCCTTGCCATGTTCGGCGGCAATGTGGAACGCGGCGAGGAGATTTTCTTCAACAAGGTGTCACTGTCGTGCTTGCGATGTCACAGCGTTGCCGACGAGGGTGGTCGCGTTGGCCCCAATCTCGCGGGCATTGGAAAGGATAAGACGCCCGAGTACCTACTGGAGTCGATTCTTGATCCGAATGCCAAAATCGCGGAGGGCTTTGGGACGTTGATCGTTGTGACAGACGACGGTTTGCAGCATCAGGGTGTTGTTCGCAAAGAGATGGCGGACATGATTCACATGATCGATGCAGACGGGAAGCGATTCCACATTATCAAGGACGAGATCATCGCCCGTAAGAACGGCAAGTCGGCGATGCCGGAAGATCTGGCCACGAAGATCAACGATTTTGAGTTGCGTGACCTTGTGGCCTACCTCGTGAGCCTGAAAACTCCGTGGGTTGAAGATACGGGACACGAAGAGTAATTGCTTTGCCTGATTCTCCCGATCGCGAGTTCGCCGGCCAAAATCCCTACGCGTCTCCGGCGGACGTGGCTCCGACGGTTTCGCATCGGTTGGGTGACGGGCAGCGTATCCGATTTTCGGGCGTGCCCTCGCGAGTCGAAGTTCTGACGTCGTTGCGCGGCCGGTTTAGCTGGCCGGTCATGGCCATCCTGGGCGTTGGTGCGCTAGTTTGCCTGCAATTGTCGCCGTCAGCGTTTTTGAATCCGCTGCAACGCACTTCGCAACGCTACCGTCCCGATGCGATGGGCGAGTTGCTGGGTGTCATCGGGGTTGGATTGGTCGCTCTGGCGGTCTGGCACATCGTCGGGTGCTGTACGAGTTGGCTTGCCCTGCGACGTGAGGCCAGGATCTTGCGTCAAACGCCGGCGTTGTACGACGTTTCGATCTCCGGCTGGCTGAGCGAAGAGTGCATCTACATACGTGAGGACGGCGCGGAGGCGTGGCTTTCGTGGCAAGGCGTTGGTAGCTACCAGGCTGGCGAGCGGCTGGTTCTGATTGATTGGGGCACGGGCGCTGGCGGTTCCACGATTCTGACAGCCTCCATGTTTCACAGCACGGCCGAGTTCCGGCTGGCGCGGAACGCAATGTCGGCACTATCACCGGAAGCCTCAGGTTTTCGACAACTCGCTGACCTCGATGAATACTTCCAGCCCGACTGTCTTAACGCCGGCGGTGCTGCCCAATCGGAGGCGGCCGAAATGGAATCGATCGATGCGAGGGCGGATCATGTTTCCAGCGACAACGGGGCTAGTCCGGTAATTGGAACAGCCGAATCCGTCATGACAAAAAGGTCTGCGTGGAGATCTGTTGTGAAACAGATACCCGAGATGCTGCTCGCGGGGAGTATTTCGATTCACGCATACTTCGGGTTTCTCCTGTTGGTTGCGTTTGCGTTGTCACGCAATCAGCTTTTCTGTTGCAGTGTGGTCGCCGGAGCGTGGGCCGCCATCTTTTTGCTCGCAGCCATACTTACGATCGCCAACGTTGCATGGTTGGTGCGTGACCCCGGCGGGCGACTTATTTCAACGCGTACGGAGTTCTTGCGGGACTCAGTTCGAGTTTCGACGACGACGGGACACTGGCGAGTTGCCGTATCCGAGTTGTCTGGTCGGGTGATGGGCGAAGAACAGCTGGTGCTGAAGCACCGAGCCTCTGGCGCATCGAGCAAATTCACTCGCGTGGCCTTTGCTTCCGACCACGAATGGAGGGATGTGGTTGCATTTTGGAATCACCGTTGAAAAAAGTCGTCGTTACAAAACGGATGTTTTCGTCACAACTGGATCGATCGACTCGGAATGACGACAATTTGCCAGTTGGTATGTGACATATGCCGAAGAGGATGACATGGTTTATTGGCCCAAGACACCGGACCGATTATTCGCATGTTCTTCAACGACGCAGTCTTTCCATTCCGCTTTGCTTTTGATCGCCAGTTTATGGTGACAGAAGTTGGGGTATCGCTGCGCAAAATTGCTCCCGATTTCGTCGTCGGCGCGGACCTGCTGTCGGTTGCCGAATTTGACGGAGACGAGGCCTCGCTTCGCCGTGACGGCGGCCGGCAATTACACGGGACCGCAATGGACATCCGGCTTCTGCCTGGCGATGCCCGACTGCGATGTCAGTTTCATGATGGCGGTGATCGTGTCTTTGCGTTTGGAAGTCCCGTACTGGATGACTTGAAGGACCTTGACGCACTGGGGCTGGATTTTTCCGACTTTGCTCCGCACGATGCGACACCCGAGAGTCTGATTCTGCGGAAGGGCGCCGGTGACACTCCGTTGGATCCTCGAGCCCTCTTGCTGGATTTACGTATCGAAAGTACCGAACGCAAACGGCTGGCCCACGTTGAAGAGTGTCTGGCTCATGATTTGAATGCCGCCGGCGACCTTGTAATTCGCTTCAATCGCGACGGCTGCATTATGGGTGCTCGCACAAGTCGCCCGGGCCTCTTGCCGCTACCGGCGGAAGACCTGAAGGGAACAGATTTATTCGAAAGCTGTCCGCAGATGGCGACGCCTGTCCGAGAAGCGATCAGGATCCTCGGTGAGTCGAACAGTCCGGTCGCATTCAACTATGGAATCCGGCGGGACCGTGAGAGTTTCCATTGCGACGCGCGGATTGCCAATAGTCTCGGCGGCGAACTGTTGTTGCTTGTCCGCGATATCACCGAACAGAAACAGCTGAAATCACTACTGGAACATCAGGCGACGCACGATCCACTGACGGATTTGCCCAATCGCCAGCTCTTTTCGAAGCTTGTCGACGAGGCGATCGAATCTGAAAAGCTCCATGCGGTTTTGTTCATCGACCTTGATGGCTTCAAACTGATCAATGATCGGAACGGCCATCACTTTGGTGATGAAGTATTGTGCCACGTCGCCAAGATCCTGAAATCGACGATTGGCGACCGTGGCGTTCCGGCTCGATTTGGCGGCGACGAATTCGCCGTTCTGTTACGGGGACTATCCGGCAAGAGTGAAGCTGAAGCCGTGGCGCAGTCGCTGCTGGACGTGCTCACTCAGCCAGCCCGCATCGGTCGTCGTACGTTGTCGGTGTCCGCATCGATTGGACTGGCAACGACATTTGACGCCCATGACGCGACGACACTCTTCCAGTTCGCTGACATTGCCATGTATCGCGCCAAGGATGGTCACAAGTGTTGTTACCGCTCGTTTCTCCCGGCGATGTATGAGGAGATGCTGCGGCGCGACACCTTGCGGCAGCAGCTAACAACCGCCGGTACCAAAGAGCAGTTCGTGAACCGCTACCAGCCGATTGTCGAAATTGGTACGGGACGTCTGACCGGGGCGGAGACTCTGGCGAGATGGCGACATCCAATTCGCGGCCTGCTGAAGCCGGCGGAGTTTCTGAAGACAGCGGAAGAGAGCGAAACGATCGTACGGCTAGGGAAGCAATCGCTTCGTACTGCCTGTAGCGACATGAAAACGCGTGACGCGCAGCGGGTAAGACCGTACATGACGCATTTCAACGTTTCTCCGGCACAGATCAAGAACTCGTGTCTGGCGACACTGATTTCGAATTGCCTGGGGGAATACAATCTGCCTCCGGATCGGTTCACGATGGAAGTCCGTGAAGAAACGTTCCAGGAAGACTTCGAGACTGCCAAACGCGAAGTCGAAAAGGTTCACGAAATGGGCGTCCATGTGGCGCTCGACGAATTCGGCGCGGGAAACTACTCGCTCGCATTTCTCGAACGACTTCCCGTTTCGACGGTAAAGCTGGCTCGCCCCTTCGTGCATCAGCTTGGTACGTCCGATGCCCGCAACTCCCTTGTAAGAGCCGTCATCGAGCTGGCAAACAACTTCGGGCACCAGGTGATTGCCGTGGGCGTCGAGTCGCTGAGGCAGGAGGAGCTGCTGCTGGAATACGGTTGTCGTTTCGCGCAGGGCAGGTACTACTGTGCTCCGGTGACCAACGATGAAATCATCGACGTCGGTGATACCGTGTTGAAGGTAGCCGAATGCGTTCGCCTCTGATGGACGGCATTCCTGACGAAGTCGCGATCTGACATCCCAACGTGGAATTCGCACTTCATCGGCTCTCTGAAGCGTTGCGTCGCTGCAACGACCTTTCGCTCCATCCGGGTAATTTCGCCCGCCTGCTTTCCGGCGAGATAGGCTTGCACATGGCCGTTCTGCCCTACGCCGATTTTCGTTGGGAACTTCCACGTGTATCCGTTGTTTCGCAAGCTCTGCTCAATTGTTGCGTCCCCCGGTCGAATGCTTCGGTGTTCGGGCAGGACGGTAAAGACGCCCGAGTCTCGCCGCGAACGCCAGCCAAAGGCGGAGTCGCTGGAGCGTCGTGAATTGCTGACGGCAGCCACGACATCCACGACAGCCACGGACGCAACAACAACGCCCGCCGCAACGATACAACCCCCTGTGACGATGACGGATCACGAGCAGTTGGTGCTGGAGTTGGTCAATCGCGCGAGACTGGATCCACTGTTGGAAGTGTCTCGCAACGACGGCGTGACCGACCTGAATCAGGGGCTTGATGCACAGCCGATTACGTTCGCGGCCAAGCAGCCACTGGCCACAATCCAGGAGCTGGTGGACGCTGGAGCGTCCCATGCACAGCACATGTTGGCCAACGGTTACTTTAGTCACTACAGCGAGCCGGATGGCAGTACGCCCACCGATCGCGCCGCCGCGCAGGGCTATTCGGGGACGGTGGGCGAGAATCTTGCGTGGAACGGTTCGACCGGTCCGATTGACCTGACTGCCGAGACGATTCGCGCTCACGACAGCCTCTTTGCCAGTCCTTCGCATCGCCAAAATTTGCTCCACGACGCGTATGCTGAAGTGGGCGTCGCCGTCGAAACGGGCGACTATTTTGACGGCACGCACACCTACAATGCCGTGATGCTGGCCGAGGAGTTTGGCTTCAATTTTGACGATCCGTATCTGACCGGCGTCGTTTTCAATGACAGCGTGGTCGACGACGATTTCTACAGTATTGGAGAGAGTCAGCCCGGCGTGCAGATCACGGCCGTCGACGCGTTGGGCACGGCTTATTCGACGGTGTCCGGACCCAGCGGCGGTTACAACCTGCAACTTCCAGCGGGTGACTACACCGTCACGGCTTCCAGTGACAACCTTGTCAGCGAGATGGTGCGCGACATCACCATGTATTCGGTCAACCACAAGGTTGACTTCGATATCTCCGAGATTCCGGCTCGCAATATCGACCTCCTGGGGTTCAGCTCGGGCGAACAGTTCTGGGTTGGAGAATCAAATGGCGCGACGCTCGACACAAAGTATTACGGCCAACTTCCTTCGACGACCAGCTACTCGCAGTTCGCGAAAGGTGATTTCAACGGCGATGGGGTCGATGACGTTGTCGCCCGTTCGGATGCCGATGGAACGCTGATTGTTAACGCGAATCAGGACGGAGTCTGGACGAGTCAATCATGGGGTATTCTGCCGACCATGGCTGAATGGCAGATGTTCGTGGGCGATTTCAACGGCGATGGCATGGATGACGTGTTGGGCCGGGCGTTGACCGACGGGACCTGGTGGGTCGCACAGTCGACCGGCGAAGGGTTTCAGAATTCGTATTGGGGACGTTTTCTGCATACCGTCGATTGGTTCGACATGAACGTCGGCGACTTCAACGGTGATGGGCTGGATGATGTGGCGGGCCGAGCGAGCGACGGAACGTGGTGGACAGCGCGATCCACGGGCAGCCATTTTCAGAATGCATTCCTTGGGCGTTGGTCCCGACACGTGGAGTGGTTTGACGTGGGAGTCGGCGACTTCAACGGTGATGGACTGGACGATATCGCGGGCCGCTATAACAACACGTACTGGTATGTGACACGGTCGACAACAGACGGACCTTCCGTAACGGAGTACTGGGGGACGATCACGAAGTCGGTCACGTGGGAAGACGTCACGATTGGTGATTTCAATGGCGACGGCCTTGATGATATCGCTGGTCGCGGCAACGGGCAGTGGTGGATTGCCGTGTCGACGGGCGAACAGTTTACGAATCAGTACTGGGGCTACTGGACAACGGCCACGACATGGTCGGATGTCCGACGGATCGACATCAACGGTGATGGCAGAGACGACCTCATTGGCCGTGCTGCGAATGGACACTGGTGGGTTTTCCAGTCCGACGGAGCGGTTTTCTCCGGTGTGCTGGTTGCCAGGTGGTCGCCGGGCGCGAAATGGACGCATGTGTTGACGGGGAATTTCAACCAGCCCGTTTGATTTGGTTGCGAAGCTGAGCCACGTTTGAGAACGGGTTCAAAGCAACGCTGATTTGAAGCAATGTGCGCGAGTCACATGCTCAAGCAGGATACTGCACGCGTGTCCGTCAGCTCCGCTCGGTGCGGACACCGGCTCCCAGCATGGACATGCCGCGAGGCCACGTCGTCCAGTCTTCCATTCGCTGCCGCCGGAACCATGCGGTGACCGGCTTGCTCAACATCCAGTAGCCGCACGTATAGCCGACAAGGCCGCCGACAAACGTGTCGCTGACATAGTGGGCTCCGCCATCGAAGCGGCTGATGGCACAGATTCCGGCCAGCACCAGAAACCATTTTGCGCCGCGAGGGAACATGGTTCCCAGGGCCATGGCAAACGCGACGGCCGTCGCCGTATGGGCGGATGGAAACGAGTGATACTCGCTGGCGAAGAGCTGTCCCCAGCTTTCCGCATGGAGAAAACTCAGGCCAAGGAAAGAAGCTTCACCAGGGGCGAATGAAAAATCGACCGGGCGAACTCGATGGATGAGTATCTTGAACACATCGCAGGCGACGCCGGCCATAAATGCCGTGGCCAGCAGTTGCGGAATGTTCTTCCGCTGATGCTCGCACAGTAGGTAGATGGTGAAGACGATACCCATGATTCCGTAGGCGTGCCCAAAGAATTCAGCTTTGTGAATCAGGCTTCGTAGTTCTCCCGGAAACGGGTCGCTCATGAAGAACTGCGCAGCGACAAGGTCAAACGGAAGTGCCAGGATGGCTCCGATGATCAGCAATAACGCGACGGGCCATCGGTAGTCGGCCGCACTGTTTGCCGGAATTCGCGTTGTCGAGGGCGTGTCCAGGGGATTCGAAGCCAAATCGCGAGGACGTAGTTCCGTTGTTGCGAGCACAGTGCACTCCGCGTTAGACACTCTGATGGACACTTTGGGGTGCGGGAGGGTAGCAGAATCCCTTCTGCTACGACCAGAGAAATCGGAATAGCTTCAAATGCGTGCTAGCGAACAGAAAAAACCGGGATTATGCGTCAGCAATTGCGAAGCAGCCGTAATAATGACGTTAGCATCGCGTTCATGAAATTGTGTGGGTAACTTCCATGTCTGGAAGAAGACGTTGTCTTGGATTTCTGCTGCTGGCATCGGTCTTGTCCGGTGATGCCAGAACGGCAGAGTCATCGGATCACGCAACGGTTCGCTACCACGTTTCAATTGAGAATACGTGGAGCGAAGTGACGCATCCCGGGTTATTTCCGGAGGCGGCTCATTTCTCGTGGCTGGGTGGCGGCACGCACAACGATCAGACGTCCTATTGGAATGTTGGCGAAGTTGCCTCGGACCAGATTGTGCAGATGGCAGAGACGGGCGTGATCAAGCGACTCGTGGAGCAGATTGATGCGGATCCGGACGCTTATTCGGTTGTCGACCTGCGTCACTGGTTTTGTCCGGATGAGATCGACGTCAAGTCGTGCGGCCCGACGTCCTTCAGCTTCGATGCCCATCGTGACTTTCCCTTCCTGACATTGACGACCATGTTGGGGCCGAGTCCGGACTGGTTCGTTGGCGTCTCGTCGTTGCCGCTGCTCGAGGGCGATGCCTGGGTCGAGCAAATCGAGTTAGAACTGTATCCCTACGACGCCGGAACTCGTAGCGACAACGTGTTCGAACTTTTCGGAACGCTTACCGATCCTCCGGAGCCCATTCAGCTGATCACGGAGGAGTCGGGTCAAATCATTACGCCCCAGTCTTTGGGCACGATGACACTCACTCGTCTGGATCCGTGTGACCTGACCGGGGACTTCGCGTGCAATGCTGCCGACATCGACCTGCTCAGCGACCAAATTCGATCGGGTGAATCCGGGTTTGATCTCAATGGGGATGGAGTGACCGATCTTGCCGACCGCACGCACTGGGTCGAGCACCTCATGTTGACTCAGTACGGTGACGGTAATCTGGACAGGGCCGTCGACTTCGATGACTTCCTGTCGTTGGCTCGCGAGTTTGGCACGATTGGTGGCTGGGCGGATGGCGACTACGACGGGTCCGGTATGTCCGACTTCTCTGACTTTCTGATGCTTGCCCAGAGTTTCGGCAGCGGCGGCAGTGTTCAGGCTGTTCCCGAGCCTCACAACGGGGCAGCGTGGCTGTGCCTGGTGATGTTGCCATTGCGTTACTTCTTCTTCCGCCGGCGCCAACGCTAGTTACCCGCGCGAAGCTTGCCTGAGGATGTAGTGCCACGCTCTCACCGAGGGGGATCTTCTGGCAGTTGGAGTTCGTCCTGTTTGCTTCTAGAATGCACGGCCTGATGCCGGTCGTTAACGGTCGCGAAATGTTCGCGGCGAGTTGAAGCTCTCTTGAACACTCTTGAACAGGCTATTGAAATGCCGCGAATCTGCTTGAACTTCCTTGTCGTGTTATTGGGCGTATTGTCGACGTTCTGCGTCGCGGCCGACAAGCCAAACGTCGTCGTGATCATGGCGGATGACCTCGGTTATGGTGACGTCTCCTGTTACGGAGCGACGGAACTGAGTACGCCGCACATTGATCTGCTTGCGTCGGAAGGCATGCGATTCACCAGCGGTTACTGCTCGGCGTCGACTTGCACGCCGACCCGCTATTCGCTGCTGACGGGCAGCTACGCATTTCGGCGTCCAGGCACCGGCATCGCAGCTCCAACGGCGCCGGCGATCATCAAGGGCGGAACGGAAACGATCGCCACGATGCTCAAGCGAGCCGGTTACGCGACGGGTGTGGTTGGCAAATGGCACCTCGGTCTGGGTGGACCGGAAGGTCCGGACTGGAACGGCAAGTTGACACCTGGACCTCTGGAAATCGGGTTTGATCACTGCTTCCTGCTGCCGACGACCAATGATCGTGTGCCACAGGTTTACGTTCAGGATCATCGCGTGCTCAACCTTGATCCGAACGATCCGCTCTGGGTTGGAAAGAAGAAGCCTGCCGAAGACCATCCGACTGGTCTCACGCATCGCGACACATTGAAGATGGATTGGTCGCATGGACACAATTCGACGATCCACAATGGCATCAGTCGCATTGGCTTTTACACGGGCGGTCACGCCGCGCGATTTCGTGACGAAGATCTCGCCGATAAGTGGGTGGAGAAGTCGAACGAGTTCATGGAAAAGCACAAGGACGAGCCGTTCTTCCTGTTCTTCGCATCGCACGATATTCACGTTCCGCGAATTCCGCATGAGCGATTTCAGGGGAAAACCAAACTTGGCTATCGTGGCGACGCGATCGTGCAGCTTGATTGGTGCGTGGGCGAAGTCATGAAGACGCTGGACCGCCTGAATCTGGCGGAAAAGACGCTTGTCGTTTTCTGCTCTGATAATGGCCCAGTGATGGACGACGGCTACAAGGACGATGCCCTGGAGAAGCTTGGGAAACATCGAGCTGGTGGGCCTTACACCGGTGGCAAGTACAGCGTCTATGAAGGCGGCACGCGAACTCCCTTTATCACTCGGTGGAAAGGTCAGATTCCAGCTGGCGAAAGCGACGAACTGGTTTGCACGATCGATCTCGTTGCCAGCCTTGCCTCGCTGACGGATACCAGCCTGCCGACGGATGCTCACACGGACAGCCTTGATGTGCTGGACGCGCTGCTCGGCAAACCCGGCGCGCAGGGACGAGATCATCTCGTGCAGCAGGACAACGGCAACAACGGAACGCTTGGGTTGCGATCCGGCAACTGGAAATTGCACTACTACAAGAAGCGCAAGTCAGCCCGGAACGTGGTTGTCGAACGCAAGCTCGCCAACACGCCCGTTCCTGAATTTCAATTGTTCAACCTCGCAACGGATCCTGCGGAAAAGAGCAATGTGATCGCCGATCACCCGGACGTGGCGGCTCGCCTGAAGGCGCAGTTGGCGGAAATCGTGTCATCCGGCCGCACGCGTTCCGAGTAAGCCGACGAAGCCTGCCATTTTCTCTTCGTAACTGAAAGAACCTCGATGAATCGACAGACGATCACCAAATTCTTGACGACCGTACTCCTACTACTGCTCAGCAATGCGGTGGCGGTTGCGGCTCCGCCGAACGTTCTCATTGTGACGGTCGACGACATGAGCGCCGATTCTTTGGGCGAGTTTGGTTCCCGGTTGGCCGACACTTCACCAAACATTGACGCGTTTATTCGGCAGTCTCTGAAGTTTCATCATGCTCACGTGCAGGTTGGGAATTGCATGCCGGGTCGCAACATCATGTGGTCGGGACTCTATTCTCACAAGAATGGCGTCGAAGGCTTTGTTCAGAACAAGGCCGCACGTCACGCAATGATTTCGGATGTCGCCAGGAACGCGGGATACTTCACCGCGATACGCGGCAAAGCCAGCCATTCGACGCCGTATCACCCCTATGCCTGGGACGCGGATGTGACAAAAGATACTGACGGCAAAGATCGTCACATCAAAGATGCAGTCAGCTATGGCGATTCCGCTCGCGACGCAATCTCGATGGCAGGGAAAGCGAACAAGCCGTTCTTTTTGTTGCTGAATATTTCCGATCCGCACAAACCGTTTTACAGCAAGACCCGGGATGGCAAACCGGACCCTCACGTGCCGTCGCGCGTTTTCAGTGGCGACGAAGTGCCGGTGCCTGGATTCCTGCCAGAGGATGAACTCATCCGAGCCGAATTGGCGTTGTACTATTCCTCCGTGCGACGTGCCGACGACTGCTTTGGCGAAGTCATGAAGGCACTGGATGAATCGGGCCATGCCGACGATACGTTTGTCATGTTTCTGTCGGATCATGGCATGCCGCTGCCATTCGCGAAGACACAGCTTTATTACCACAGCACGCACACGCCGCTGGCCGTTCGTTGGCCGGGCGTGACGAAACCGGGCACTCACGACAAACGGCACATGGTGTCCTGCATCGATTTTATGCCCACATTGGTCGATGTCATGGAGACAACGCATCCCGAACCGGAGACGTTACAGGGGCGATCCTTCGCATCGGTGATTCGTGGTGAAGAGCAGGACAATCGCGACGCGGTCCTGCTTCAGTACAACGAGAATTCGGGACGCTGGCGGCATCCCATGCGGGGCATTCAGACTCGGGAATTCCTGTATCTGTACAACATCTGGAGTGATGGTGTCCGTAAGTTTGCCACCGCCACCACCAGCACGGATGCGTACCGGCAGATGGTCAAGCGAGCCAAGAGCGAACCGGCCATCGCGGCGCGGCTGCAGCTGTTCGATCACCGCGTGCCGCACGAGCTCTTCGATGTCCAAAAGGATCCCAATTGCCTGAATAATCTCGCCGACGATCCGGACTATCGGGCGACCCTGGAATCTCTCCAGTCGAAATTGGCGACCGAACTGCAACGCACTCAGGACCCCGCGGCCGGTGTCATGAAATCACCGAACGACGAACAGTTGCGAGCTGCATACATGGCGATCGAGGACAAACGATCCGCCGACGCCCGAAATCGCCGGCGGAAGGCAAAGACCCAGTCACAAGCAAATCGCAAGAAGTTGTCCGATGCGATCCGACTGGATGTTCCAGCGAATCTTTCGCGAGGCAGGCAATTTACCGTCGCCGTTCATCACAAATTGCCGGCGGACATCGGCAAGCAGAAACTGTACGTGACGCTCAGGTCGAAGTCCGGAACGCGCATCAAGCGAAAGGTTGTTCAGGTCGCGGGAGAAGGTGTGGCGAATGTCGCTTTTCGCATCGGCCCCAAGGTCAAAGCCGATAATGTCGTTCTGGCTGCGTTCGTCGGTGAGGACTTCGAATCGAATTTGCAGCATGTGGTGAGTGCGGCGGTTGCGGTGAAGTAGCCGGGCGAGAACCGAATGGCGTTCCAGCGGTTCTTGTTGGACCGCTGTTGTTGCTCAGGTCGTCTCGTTGTCGACTGGCCTGATGTGAACTGCCATTCCACCGCGTGAACTGAGCTTCGCCGCGAGCCCACATTGCGGATCATGGCCTAAGGTGCGAGTTTGGCGAGCTGTCGCACGGTGGGCAGATTCGCGAGATCCTTTTCGGCAATCGTCATGTGAATCGCTCGGTTCCACAGATGAGGGCAGAAAATATGGATCATGCCGTTGTCGATGACGGCGTCCAGGTAGGACACGTTGTGGTTGAACCAGCCGTTCTTTTCCGGGTTCGGCACGGTGGCGTTGGCGAACATGAATCGAGGTTCCGTCCAGCTTCTGCCTCCATCACTTGAAAGTGAGTACCATATTTCGGAACGGTCTTTCATGCCGTCCATCTTGCCATGGAGTCCGTCGTACTGGGATTTGATGTGACGATTGTGGTGCAGCGAGATGAGCGTCTTCCCGTCGGTCAGATGGAAGACCATCGGCGGCGCATCGGGGTGAATTTGTGAGGACGGTTGAGGTGTGGGCCACGTTTTGCCGTCGTCCGTGCTACGTGTCGTCCAGATCTTTCCCGATGGCGTTCGAGCCATGAAGAAGACTTCGTCGTTGCCCAGATGAATGGGCCGCCCCTCGTCCATACGATTGAAGTTCTTGGCGAACCAGCCGCCGGGTCGTTTGCCCGGAATCAACGTCCACGTTTTGCCTTTGTCTTCGCTGCGGAGGAGGTACTGTTGGGTCGTGAGCGGTTTCTTCGACCAGTCGGCCGCGTGCGAACCAAGAATCCAGGTTCCGCTGTCGGTTTCGCACATGCGCGTTACGGACATGCCAAGAAAGCCCGGGTCATTGACCGGTTTAATCAGTGTGGCTTTGCTCCAGGTGTGACCATCGTCGTCCGACCAGCGAAACCCAATCGGCGTGTTTTCATGCCGACCGTTTTCACGGCTGTACGCGCTGGGGATCGGCTGAGTTCCGAAGGCGTAAATGCGAGTGCTGCCTTTGGGAATAAGCGGAATGAAGCCGTGTTGGCTGTAGTCGATGTCGAAACCAATCGTTGGCCCGTTCCAGGTCCTGCCATTGTCGCTTGAGCGATACGCAACCAGGTCGTTGACCTTGCCTCCGCCAGCGGCGTAGTGATTGCCTTCCGGGAACATCAACAGCAGATCGCCGTTGGGAGTCCGAACGGCTCGTGTCTCAAAGAGGCCTCGTACACCGTCCTTCGCCTTGTGAACGACCTGACCTTGCAACGAATTGTGCCGGAGTAGTCCAAGTTCAGCGTCAAAAACAAATCCGCTGGGAGGCGATTGTTGCGAGATCACGATCGGTTTGGTGACGCCGATCTCAATTTGTTCCAGCAGTGCGCCGTCCGCCAGGGCATAACCGGTCGACAGCAGAATGAACGTCAGAGCGAGGGATGTAGTGCGCATTGGAATCCTCAAGTACAGAAATTACGGCGAGTATTGTATCGCGCTTTAAGGCGTCGCGCAGGGAATCGGAAAGGAGAATTCGTATCGTGACGCTACTGTCATTTCGTGACGGAGCGACTCGAAAGCTTATGCTGACGGTGCCAAAAAAGAGACCTGGCTCTCGTTCGCTTCCACCCGAAAATCGTTGTATTCTGGTGTCCCCACTTCCCGAAATTTCTAATCGGTATCCCAGGCCGCCTTTCTCCCAGCAGAGTCCACATGATGCGCAATCCATCGCAATGGATACTCCTTGTTACTTTTGTCTTTTGCCTCTCCGCGGCGAACATTAGTGCTCAGTCGACGCCAAAGCGCGCGAAACCACCGACGAAGCGCGCAGTAAAGCCACGTCAGAAAGTGGTTGGTCCGGCAATCGGAGGGAACAAGGCAACGCCGATCGAACGAATCAAGGCGGCGCCGGGTTTTGAGGTCGAGCTGATCTATTCGGTACCGGGGGTCGAACAGGGATCGTGGGTAAACCTGTGTACCGATAACAAAGGACGACTGCTCGTCAGTGATCAATTCGGAGGCATGTATCGAGTCACGCCGCCGGCGCCGGGAATGAGTGTGCGTCGATCGGACGTTGAAAAGGTTCCTGCGGACATTCGAGCGGTCAACGGAATGGTGTGGGCGTTTGACTCGTTGTATGTGGCCGTGAACGACTACGAACAGAAGATCCCCTGCGGACTTTACCGCATCACCGACAGTGATGGTGACGACCACCTGGACAAGGTCGAACTGTTGAGGGAGCTGAAAGCCCGAGGTGACCACGGCGTCCACGCCATCCTGCCGACGCCCGACGGAAAGGCTCTCTATTTGATCACGGGAAACGGCACGATTCCAACCGAGCTGGCCGACACTTCGCCCGTGCCACAAATCTGGGGCGAGGATCATTTGCTGCCGAGTATGCCCGACGGACGTGGCCACAAACGCGGCGTCCTGGGGCCCGGGGGCATTATCTATCGCGTCTCCCCGGACGGGAAATCGTTCGAGGCGGTCGCAAATGGATTTCGAAATATCTTTGATGCCGCCATCAATCGCGATGGCGAGCTGTTCACCTACGACGCGGACATGGAGTACGACTTCAACACGCCGTGGTATCGACCGACCAGGATCTGCCACGTCGTCAGCGGCGCGGAGTTCGGCTGGCGCAACGGTGCCGGCAAACGGATGCCGTTCTACGCGGATAACCTGCCGCCAGTTTTGGATGTTGGACCGGGCTCGCCAACGGGCATGACGTTCGGGTATGGCGCCAAGTTTCCGGCTCAGTATCAAAACGCGCTCTACGCACTCGATTGGAGCTGGGGAAAGCTGTACGCAATTCACCTGAAGCCTCAGGGTGCCACGTACACGGCGACGAAAGAGGAGTTCCTCACCGGGGCACCGCTGCCGATTACCGACGCCATCATCCATCCGAAAGATGGTGCGATGTACTTCACGATTGGCGGTCGCCTGGTGCAGTCGGGGCTCTATCGTGTTACCTACGTCGGGAGCGAATCGACGGAACCGGCTACCGGCGACACGCCCGAATCGAACCTTGCCGCTGCGAAATTGGCTGAGACCCAACTGGCCGAAACCGACTTGGCCGCTCGCACAGCGAGAAGTATCCGCCACAAGTTGGAGGCGTTTCACGGTCGGCAGGATCCCGCTGCGACGGATGTGGCCTGGGAATTCCTCGGTAGTGAGGACCGGTTTCTACGCTTCGCAGCACGGACGGCGATTGAACACCAACCACTCGCGACGTGGCAGGACCGAGCTGTCCAGGAAACGGACCCTGCGAAGAAGGTTGAGGCACTTCTTGCGCTAGCTCGAGTTGCCGGCGAATGCCCGCAGCATCGAACGGCACAGACACCGGGCGTCGACGAGTCGATGCGCGACTCGCTGCTATCGGCGATGCTCGGATTCGTTCGCCAGGATCTGAGCCGCTCCAGTCAGTTGACGCTACAGCGAACTCTTCAGATTGTCTTGAATCGTTTCGGGCAACCGGATGAATCCCTACGTCGTGAGCTCGTTGCCGCGCTTGATCCGCGATTCCCTTCCGGCGATGCCCAGCTGGACTGGCTGCTATGTGAAACACTCGCGTCACTCGAGTCGACGGAAGTGGCGGGCGAAGCGATGGGACTTATCCAGTCCGCGCTCACGCAAGAAGAGCAGATGCAGTACGCGCGTTCGATCCGAATGTTAAAAGCTGGCTGGACGCCCGAGTTGCGAGAGGCCTATTTCAACTGGTTCATGAAGGCGGCGAACTATCGTGGAGGAGCCAGTTTTGCAAAGTTCATTGAGTTTATCCGGAACGATGCCGTGGCCGCATTGAGCGAAGCGGAGAAGGAGTCGATGGCCGATCTATTGGCCCAAAGGGCGGAAACGAAGTCGGCACTGGAAAACCTTGGTGAAATATTTGCGGGTCGGCCAACCACGGAATGGACATTGGCAGAACTCTCGGCAGCCGCTCGGACGGGATTGCGAAATCGGAATGTTGAAAATGGACGTCGCATGTTCGCCGCGGCCGGTTGCTACGCTTGTCACCGCTTCAATAATCAGGGCGGAATGACGGGACCGGACCTGACTTTAGCGGGTGGCCGATATTCCGCACATGATTTTCTCGACCAGATAATTCATCCCAGTAAGGTGATCAATGATCAGTTCTCCGCCGTCACGGTAATCACCGAAGATGGTTTGATTCACAACGGTGTGGTCGTCAACCTGGGAACTCGCGGTCGCGGTGGGTCGCTGACGCTGAACACGGATTTGACAGACCCGAACCAAAGAATCTCAATCGATCGTGCCACGATTGAAGAGATGTTTGTTTCGAAGACTTCGCCCATGCCCACCGGGCTGCTAAATCGGATGACCAAGAATGAGATTCTGGATTTGGTCGCGTGGGTGTTGAGCGGCGGTAAACGAGACCACAGCTACTTTGGAGATGGCGGCGGGGCGCCGGAACGTGGGACGGAGTGACTTGTCGGTTCCGCCGTTCATTAGTCCGGAGATCGCAAGGCCGTCGACTATATGGCAAGCTGGGCAAGAAACGTCCGTTAGTGCGCTGGCATTTCCGAAAATGCGCTGATTAGTTGTCTTATACGCTAACCTGCTGCTCACGCGTGGTTGATTATGCCGCAAAATACTCTCTGCTATGAGTATTATGCTGTCGCGAGTTTGATCTGCTTCCTGATTGGAAAAGCAACCACGCACCTCACAGGACCAGCAAGGCAATGGCTACCAAATTGAAGAAGGCGGTCGGCAAGGGAGTCAAACACCAGAATGATTCGGACGTTCTTCAGGTCGTCGAGTTGCTGAACGTCCACATCGCCAACGGCAAGATCTCGCACAAGACCGCGTTGCCGACGACCAGCAAGGGTACCGACGCGGATCTGATCGACGCGATCGAGGACTTTCAGGACAAGGTCGTGAAGCTGTCGAAGCCGGACGGGAGAGTTGATCCCGGTGGCAAGACCATCAAGGAATTGCGGAAGGTACCCAAGTCGTTTTCGGAGGCTGCCAGTCTGATGGCATTGGCTGGACGCCGGATGCTGGAGCCGGCTCCTGGTGGAATCTCGCAAGAGCTGTGGCGCACCGGGCTTTGGAGTTTGATTACTCACGCCTCGAATTCCAACATCAAGAAGAACGTCATCATGTTGGTCGATTTTCGAAAGCCGCGGAACCAGAAGAGGCTGTGGATCGTTGACCTCGAAGATCGTTCCGTCTTTCTGCACACACTCGTTTCGCACGGCAAGGGATATCGCAAGGGCGTTGGTGGCAAGGCGAATGGCAAGGAGGTCGTAACGGCGGCCAAATTCAGCAACGTCACCAGTTCCAACGATTCCTCGGTGGGTGGCTATGTTGTGCTGGGCAGAACTTCCAGCACGGCGGGTTCTCTGGCGGGGAAGGGCGTGAAGCCGAAGAAGCGGGGGCCGGCGGCGATTATCGATGGGCTGGATACGACTAACAGCAAAGCCAAATCGCGTTTGATCATCATTCATGGAGCCTCCTACGTTTCTCGCTCGGTTGCGGGGAATAGCCAGGGCTGTTTCGCGACGCACCCCGAAGACAACGCGAAGATCGTGAACAAAATGAGCAACGGTGGCTTCATCTACGCCTACGCCGGCGAATCGTATCGGGCGAACGAAGGCAAAGGCGCGCTGCCCAAGTGACCGTGTTGGCGGATAATTGCATCTGCGAATTCAATCGATAAGCTGTGTCGTTGGAATGTGGCGGGCGGTCGTCGCATTCAATGACATCCCGTCGGCCGCTTGTCACCGGCTGGCTTGCCATCTGTTCGCAGCGAGAATCGAATGAACTGTCGTATCAATGTCGTTCTATGGTTGGTTGGTGCCGTTATTGCCCTGTCTGGCAGTTGCCCTGTGGTGGGTGGCGAGTTGACGGACATCGTCGAAATTGACACATTGCCGAAGGACAGTGGCTACAAGAAAATCTGGCAGCCGTACATCGCGAAGTGGTCCGACGAGCACTACGTTGCCGCGTATGGTTTGCAGCTTCACGGCAAGGGAGATATGGGGGACATGCTTTGTTCGATCAGTAAGGATCGTGGCAAAACGTGGAGTGCCCCCACCATGATTTTCGACCATCGTATTCCGAATGGCTCGGTGCGATACGCCTACAACAACGCCGTGCTGTTTCGACCGCCGGGGCAGGATATCCTCTGGTGCTTCGCGATGCGGACACCGATGCACTTTCGCGACAGTGAAGACGCGCGGCTTTGTGCGGCGTACTCGGGCGATGGCGGATACTCATGGACGCACGTCGAACTGGCGATGGATTACCACGGTCCGCTGATCACGTGTGCGGACATTGTGCCAGTGAAAGATGAGCTGGGAACTCGGTACCTCCTGCCCGTCCATCGGAATACGATTCGCCGCGATCCCACGGGCGACCGGCAGCAGTTCGTGCTGGAGAGTCGAAGTCTGCTGCGTTGGAAACTTGCAGGTACGATTCCCATTGATGAGCAACAACCGGCCTGGATTCATGAAGGGAACATTGCGGAGGGTGATAAACAGGGCGAGTTGAAAATGGTCACGCGAACCGGAGCCTACAATCGTGGCGAGCCTCGGCCGGGACTCGCATTCTCCAGCGTCAGTCGCGACGGCGGCCGCACGTGGTCGACGGCGAAACCGGAAGCCGACTTACCGAACTTTCAGTCGAAAGCTTTCTACGGCAAGGACAGTCTGGGGCGCCACGTCTACGTGTACAGCGACAACCCCGACCGCGAAGGTCTGTACTACAAGGTGAAGCCCGCCGGCGGAACGTGGTCCGAGGCGAAACTCTTCTTTGGCGGTAACACGCGGAATAGCTATCCGACATTGATCGAGGACGGTCCGGGCGAATGGTTGTGCGTTTGGGACAGTTCCAACGATATCAACGTGCGACGATCCGTGATCCGATTCGGCCGGTTGAAGCTGGCGGAATAGTGTGCGGGACTTGCCACGGCCTTTGCGAGTTGACGAAATCCGTTCGTTTGTGAAGAAAAGTACACCAAGTGCTGTGGCGTTAACGTGCGGCGTATCCGCGATATCGGTTGGCTTTCTTCCTGCGGCGTTTCTCGTTTATAGTCGGGAAATGGCCAAATGTTCAGCCCGCTGGTCGCTGGATTGCGCAGGTTTTGGATAGACTAATGGTATGCGAAATACGGGGCTGCATTTCGAATCTCTGGAACAGCGTTGGCTGCTGACGCGCACGCTCAGCGTTGCGGATCCGGTGACGCTTATCCCGCCGGATACCGAAGACTATGTTCGGCAACATGTGCAATTCGTAGATGTTAACGGCGACTCGCGAAACGACATCGTAGCGTTCGAATGGAAATCTTCGTCAGTGGATTCGACGCAGGATCGGCGACTCGTTGTGTGGACACGAGGCGAAGGTGACAACTTCGAGCGTGCGGCGGAAACTCAGATTGACTTTTGGCCCAATGAGCTAAAGGTTGCTGATGTGGAAGGCGATGGGGTCATGGAGATTTGGACATCCGGCGGGGATCGGGTGTGGATCGGCAGTCTGTCCTCGAACGGCAGCGACGTGCGCTTTGGAGAGATGATTGAAGCCGGATTCCAGCTGCAATGCGTCTTCACTTCTTACTTGCTTTCGACACCTTGCGATGTCGAATTGCGTGATGTCAATCTGGATTCCGTCGCAGACGCTGTAGTCTTTGGTGTCGAATCCGACGACGACAGTTTCAATACGCGAGTTTACTTGGGTCGAATCGACGGTGGCTTCGATGATCCGATTTCCTATACGAATGTCGGTACGCTTGCTGACGTCGATAACGATGGCTTTGTGGATATTGTTTCGTGGGAGTTTTCCTTTGTCGAATCTCGGTTGACGGTGCTGTTGAACGACGGTTCGGGGCGATTTGAAGCGTTGGATAGTGTCTCTACACTTTCTTCGTCGCCGCGAGGAGCGGAGATTCTGGATCTAAATCTGGATGGCAATGCGGATCTGCTTTCATGGGGATTTGGGGTCCAGATTCGATACGGAAATGGTGACGGAACTTTCCGGCAGCCGGTCGAGATAGTCGCCGGCAATGCAGATTGCTGCGGCAACCCCGGGGAGATCTACGACTTAACGGTGGCGGATGTTGACGGAGACGGACGCGACGACCTCTTCGTTGGGGCGGAGTTCCTGATTCATGGAGGGCCTGACGACACAACGACAAGTCCCAGGGTGGTATTCTCAACGGACGACGGCTTTGAGGTTTTCTCGTTGTCGGAAACGCTGGGCCTTCAAAGTCCTGTGGACATTGTGGGCGATGCACGTGCCGAGTTTATTCAAGCCGGTAAAGCCCTGTCGGTCGTGCCGCAAATCGATCCAACTACACTTGAGCACCAAGTGTTCGAGTATCCAAACCTCGCGAGAGAATTCATTGACGTCAACGTGGACGGCGTGGTGGACATTGTGCTCGCGTTGGAAGAACAGCTGGTGATCCTTGAAGCGTCAGGCGATTCGGCTGCGTCGGACCCATTCCGTGAGCATGTTGTTGTACTGGAGCAGGCGATTCGGGGAGTTCACTTCATTACTCGGCTGGAACGTGTAGACGGAAATCCGGGGTTTGTGCTTGTCGCCGAACCAACCGATGCGACGCTCAATGACGTGTTGATCTCCGTGATCCATGACGGTGATCGATGGCTCACCACTCAACAATCGCTTCCCGGGAACTTTGTCGAGCGACCTGACGATGGTCGCGAAGGAGCAAACTTTCCGTTGCAGCGCACTGATTTGAACAACGATGGATTGGAAGACATCCTGTTCGTCGTCGACATCATGGGTGAGTGGTCGGCCGTTGCATACACGAATACCGGGGCTGGCTTTCAATCGAGCCTGATCGACACCTATCCTTCACACGCTGGAGATCGAGCTTACCAATATGAACGGCTGAGCTTTGAAGATGTCGACGGTGACGGGTTGACCGATCTGTACTATGCGTACGTTGCGGAGGACGAGATAGCTCAATGGAGAATTGCATTCAATCGAGGAGAGAACGGCTGGCTGCTGTCGGAAGAGATACCGACCAGATTCTTTCGCGGTTTTGAACTACAGGATATGAATGCTGACGGAGTTCTCGACGCGACCAGCCGAACGCGTGGTAATCGCAACTATGACTTTAGGGTCTGGCAAATCCAGGCCGACGGTAGTGCAACGGCATGGGCCAACCAGGATGTTGGAAGCAGTTCTGTTCGCTATCTCGATGTCAATGGCGACGGTCTCGTCGATGTCGTCGGTGCTACGCATGAAGATAAGATTCGAGTCTCACTCAGCAACGGAGATGGCACATGGCAGACGATCACCGCCCCAGAAGGATTTACGGCCGACCAGTTCACTTCGTCGTCCTTGATTCTTGAAGACTTTGACGGCGACGGGAACGCTGAAGCTCTCCACCATGATCATTCCAGCTTTTCGCTGTTTGGTTTTGACGAGACGCTGGGAGAATTCACCAATGTTCCGGTTTACCAACACCAATATGAATCGACTTCGAGCTACGAGGCTTACCTTGTTGATTTCAATAGCGACGGCCTGCAGGACCTTGTGATTGAAGTTGAGCGTTGCTCGGCGGACTGTCCGTTGACGATGGTCTTCCTTAATGATCCTGATGGTCTTTTCGAAGAGCCAGTTTTTACACCGGTTGCACGCTTTGGTGATGGGGGGCACGGCGAGTTTGACCTGGACGAAGACGGGATCTCTGAATCTTTCGGCTACTTCCGGGATGGAGTCGGAAACTGGGCGTTCGGTTTCTATGAGCAAAGCGGAAGCTCATGGGAACTTCGGGTTGATCTGGGTGAGTTTGCGGAGGAGCCCAATCGGCACGATTTCTCCGCGACGGATGTCAATGAAGATGGAATCCAGGATATCGTCATCTTCACTCGAGCGTCGTGGAGCAACGGTAACGAACGTATCTACAATGTTCGGTTCGGCGAGGGAGACTGGCAGTTTTCTCCACCGGTTGTCACGTACGGTGGGGTCTTCGGGAGTGACGGGCTGGTCGTGGATGATGGCATTTACGGCAGCGCTGTGAGTGTCATGCGCACGAGTGGCGATGCGACGGATTGGGAGACGATCATGTTAGGGCATCGCGAAACGCCGGCGAACGTTCGGACGGTGCCCTCGCCACTGGCGGTCTTCGATGTGGATGCCGACGGAGACGACGATGTTGTGATGTTGGACGAACGAGGTATCACGACGGTGCGTCGCGTCGAGCCTGGTGACTTCAACGACGACGGGCTGTTGGACGCCAATGATCTGGATGCGCTATTCGCACGGCTTGGTAGTGCAGTTCCTGAAGAGCTGGACGCCTTTGACCTGAACCGCAACCACCAGATCGATCAACGCGACATTGATCTTTGGGTTGTTCATTCGGCGCGAACGGCACTCGGCGATACGAATCTCGACGGCGTGGTGGGCTTTGGCGACTTTCTTGCTCTGTCCGGCAACTTTGGACGCACCGATGCCACGTGGCGAGATGGGGATTTCAATGGAGATGGCGTCGTTGACTTCTTTGACTACCTGACACTCTCACGCAATTTTGGTTTCGATCGCGCGAGCTGACCGGGTTGCCACATCAGCACGTGTCCAATTCGGCGTCTCGCGACTCTCGTTTCCGGGTTGCGAGACAACCCTGCCGCGGCTGTCGATAGTCGAGCCTTGTGGTGTTCCAGCGTAGCGGGGGCCAGGCGGGCGGCTAACGCACTCGGGCAGGACCTTCCACTCCAAACCATGCCGGATCAATCGTCGCATGAGTTTTGATCGCGGTGGTCTCGCCTTCCACAATCAATTCGCCGTCGTAGAGGATCCTGTATTTTGACGGTAGCTTTGCACCACCGAACGATTGGTGATCTCGAAAGAACGTCTCGCTGTTGACGATCTTCCCGTCCTGTTCCTGAAGGGCAATCTTTGCTTCGGTTTTGACCAGTAGGTAGGAGCTCTTATCAAAATAGAGTTTTAGTTCGCTCTTTGAATTGTGGACTGCCTTGATCCCCACGGTTGGTTTGCCCTCGACTTCAACGCCCGGAGAGCTGGAGAGTTTGTAGTCGTCCTCCAGCAACGGATACAGCAGCGGTGCCATGCTGACGCGAGCCTGATGCAGTGCGCCGGCAGCCCGTGGGCCCGATATTTTTTGGCCGACGCGGTTATTGCCCATGAAGACGGTGACCTGGTCTCCGGCGACGCCCATGGCGAACTGTCCCTCGATCAATTGTCGATACCAGCGTTTGGGCCAGTACGAGGCATACTGAGCGACGAATGGAACTTCACCGCCCATTCCGTAGTACGTGCCGGTTTCCATCCACATCGTCGGCGCTTTCAGCGTGTTGAATCTGCCTTCGCCACCAGCGGCCGCGATCGCCTTGCGAATGGTTTCTTCAGCAACGTTGTCCTTCTCCTGGGCAAGGGTTGTTGCGGGCAGAGCCGCGAGCACGAAGAGCAAGAGATACTTATTCATGTCGATTCTCGTCGCGTAATGTTGGGTGTTGTCGTTTTCGCTGGCTACTTCGAGAGGTTCTCAAACATCATCGCCTGATCGAGCCCGCCGGCGATGATGTCCATGTCGCCATCGCCATCGATATCTCCAAAGACGGCCTCATGAACGGGCGCACGCGTCACGGCCGACCAAACGGGCTGCCGGGCCATCACGCCATCTTCCTGTAGGTAAACCGAAGTACTGCGGCCGCTCCAGTCAGCGGCCGCCATGTCCAGGTCACCGTCGCCGTCGACATCGGCAAAATCGAAGCCGTGAAAGCCGGTCTTCGCGGAGCTCTGCCAAACCTGTTTCACGTCGCCGTTGTCGTAGGTCAACGCGATGCTTCTGCCGGCCGGTCCCCAGGGCCCCTTCGCACAGAACAGTTCCATTTTGCCGTCGTTGTTGATATCGATGCAGTACGCGCGTTGCACGTGATGAACCGTCTCGTCACGAAAGATCTCCGTTCCCCCGTCGAAGTTTCCCTTGCCGTCGTTTTGGAACAGGACGATCGTGCCGTCCTTCCCGTAGGTGGCGATGATGTCCAGGTCACCGTCGTTATCGAGGTCACCGAAAACGGAGGATTCGCTGTACTTCCGCGGACCGATGCGTTTTGTGATTTCAGGCGATAGCGTGCCGTTCGTGTTTTCGCAAATCGCAACCTGGAATGTTGGCAAACCGGATGCGATGAGCATGTCGTGGTCGCCATCGCCGTCCATGTCGCCGAAGTCGATTTGGTTTGAATCGGTGTAAAAGCTGGTCTCCCAATCAGGCGTGGTGGCAAAATGATGGTCGCGAGTTTTGCGATTGAGGTACAACGTGTTGTGGGATTCGTGCGTGCCCGCCAGGTCCAACCGGCCATCCTTGTCAAAATCCAGGACGGAGATGTGATCGCAGTCGGTCGTGGCTTTCGACTCCCAAACGGGTTTCTTGCCAAGCTTGCCTTCGACGTTTTCGAATACGACCCAACGGCTGGGGTTTGGCAGACTGGTCACCACGTCCAGGTCGCCATCCTGATCAAAGTCCAGCAATTGCACGTTGCCGTCGCCGCCGCAGTTTCTGCTTCCGCTGACCCAGATCGGTTGTTTGGAAAAGCTGGGTTCGTGTGGGTCGGCCGTGGCGACGGAAGAAATCAACACGAGCACCAGGGCGACATTGAGCTTGGGCATGACGTACTCCGGTTACGAGGATGTCGTACATGACTGACAGCATATTGGGTTGCCATGCGCGTTGCCACTGGTTGACCTTCACTTGCTGAGATGAGGGCGGATGTCTGGCACCACGATGTGGGAGAGTTCTATCTGACACGTTATGCTGGTTCGCGTCAGGTCGGTTCGCTGGCCGTTGATGGACCGGTTGTCGTTTCAGGTGCGGAGTCTTCCATGATACGTTTGATTACAGTTCCGATCGTCGCGTTGTTTGCTGGGGCTTCCCCGATTCTCTTTGCCGCCGAAGTGGACACCACGATCCAGCATGTGGTGATCGAACCTGCCACAGCCGACACGCCTCGCAGCGATACCGCGTCGATCGCCCAACTGGATGATGATCGCATCATGGTCGTCTATCACAAGTACGAAAGTGGCGATCGCAGTGGCCATGATCATGGTGTCTGTCGAATCTGGTCGAAGGAAAGTGAAGACGACGGCAGGACATGGAATCGGCCCCGCATGCTCGTGGATGTAGCGGAGGGCGACATGAATGTGCAGGCGCCGGCGTTGCTGCGGACCAGGGCAGGGAAACATCTGCTCATCAGCTTACGGGCTCATCCGGAAAGCAAGAGCAGCACAATGTGTCTCTTTGAGTCGGCGGACGCCGGGGAGACATTCCTACCCCGAACAAAGCTGTGGAATCGCTCGGAAGGACAGCGGCTGCAGGGCGGAACCAGTAGCCTCCTTGAGCTGAAATCGGGTCGCTTGTTGTTGCCGTACCACGGCGGAACGGGTGACCAATTTCGACAGAAGAACAGCGCGTGGTGCCTCTACAGCGACGACGGTGGAAAGAGTTGGAAGCAGACCGATCCGATTGACCTGCCAAAGCGTGGCGCGATGGAAGCGTCGGTGGCTCAACTGGAGGACGGTAGTTTGCTAATGTCACTACGCACCCAGCTTGGTGGTCCTTTCATTTCTCGCTCGATCGACAACGGAGAAACGTGGGCAGCGCCCGTCTTCAGTGGACTGGAAGGTGGCGAATCCGGTACGTGTTTGCGGTGTCTGCCAGGTAGCAAGGATGTCGTGATGTTCTTCAATAACAGCGACTTCAACGAGAAACATCATCACTTTGGCGAGCGAACGCCACTCACGTGCGCCCGCTCGGCAGACCAGGGGCGAACCTGGAAGATCATTGGCAATGTTGCTTCGGATCCGCAAGGCGAATACACGAATCTGGATTGCTTTTTCACTCCGGATGGCACCGCGATCCTCACGTACATGTACGCCAGGCCTGCCTGGAACCGCGACGCCATCCACCTGCGCGCGGCCCGAATTCCACGCGACTGGTTCGACCGCTAGTGCCCGTTTCAAAACCCGGATTCCCAATCCCGGAACACTTGTATTGTAGGATCGACCATGCTGCAAAGTTTGAAACTGGTTCTAATGTTGTTTAGGTCGTTGTCTGGCAGACACAGACACCGGCGATAGGATTCCTGCGATGAGTCTCAGCCGTCGAATTCAACGAATGAAAGGTAGTGGTCTGAGCCCTGGTTCTTGGGAGTGTTTTCGACGCCGGCAGCGCCAGTCTTCAATTCCCAAAGCTTGTCAGAACACAGGATGTAATCAATCTGTGCCCAATCGTCCTGAGTATCGCCTGCTGCGCTGATGGGCCGATCCCAATGGTGAGTATCCCGAGGGCGGCGATCGGTCGAGTGCGGGGAAAGGTCGGCTTGAGGCAGCAGGCTGAGGCCATTGTGTAGAGTCAGTCCGTCACCGGTGCCATCAACGTCGCCGCCTGCGAGCAAGGGCTTCAGCGGTTCACTATCCGGTGTATCGTTCAAATCGCCAAGAACAACGAACCGATCCGTGGCCACGTTGACTTCGCTTTTGATAATGCGGACGACCTCTCGCGCTTCGGCATTTCGCTTCATGTCATTAGCAGCCTGCTCCTCGTCATAGCCGCCGGGATCGCTGAAACGGTTGGCCTGCGTGAATTTGGATTTGAAGTGACAGATGAACGCCGTCAGAAAATGCTCCATCGTCGCCTTTTTGAGAATTTCAACCTGAAGGCAGTCGCGGCCAAACTGATAGGACTTGCCATCGGATCGCTTGAACTTGCGAAAGCGGTGGCTCGTGACACGTCCGATTCGAAAAACATCACTACGAACTATCATGCCAAGATCAATGCCGCGAGGGTCATTGGACGGCTGGGAAAAGATCCCGGTTTTGGCGCCGTAATCGGGGCCCACACTTGCCTGTACAAAATCCAGTAGCGAACCAAAATTCTCCAGCTCCTGTAGTCCTACGATGTCGACAGGCTTGTTGGCTGTCACGCCGTTTTCCCTAATTCGTTTCCCCATGTCGAATATCTTCGAACGCGACTTGGGCCGCGAGGTAAAGCGGCCGTAACTGTCATCGCTGGTCGAGTACGGATCGTCAAAGCGGTCAAACAGGTTCTCGACGTTGTATGTTGCAATGCGAAATTTCGTCATGCCGCTTCCTTTTGAGGTATAGGGAATTAACGACTCCATTATGAGGTTGGCTATGTGGGGCTGGCAATAATCGGACTATTGCCTACATCATCGTGAAGAACGCCCCTTGGCGATCAGATTGGCATGTAAGGATTATGCTAAGATGCTAGCCTTTGGCTACTTTGCATTCTGCAACGCATGCGTTGGAAGCGGCAGGAAATCGTGCTCGCGAACCATCCAGCTCTCCAGTTCCTCGCGGAGGGCTTGTTCGATCGAGGTCATTGAATTCGTCCCCGCAAGATTGTTCAGCTCCAGCGGATCAGTTTGCAAGTCGTATAGTTCGACAATGGGCCGCGGATTCTGGAAGTACAGTCGCTGGTACAAGGCGGAAAGGTGCCTGGCTGCGTGGGCTGACTGAATTGCTTTCCACGCCGCTCGACCGGGCATATCGACGGGAGTGTAGCTGCGGTTGGGCAGAGCGTTGTAAATGTAGCGGTAGCGAGTCGAAGTGATGGAACGTGAAAGGTCCAGTCCGTCGGTTCTCGTAATCGGTCCCCAGTGCCAACCGCGTTCGGCAAAGACATAACGTCGACCCGCGATCTGCTCTCCTGCGAGTTGCCGTAGAAAACTGACGCCTGTCATCTCACGATTGGGCTTCATTCCACATGCGTCGAGTATGGTCGGGCCAAGGTCCGTCCCGCAAACCAGGGTTGAAGTACTCGAACCTGCCGCGACTCGGTGTGGCCAGCGGACAAGCAGCGGTACATGTGTGCCGCGATCCAGCAATGTCCCTTTTCCGCGAAGGAGTGCTTCCCCATTGTCGCCCATGAAGATGACCAGCGTGTTGTCTTCAATGCCCCGCGCTTTCAGGAGTTGCATGATCGCGCCGAAGCCCTGATCCATTTCGCGAACCGACGCGAGATACCTTGCGTAGTCGACACGTACTTCAGGGATGTCGGGCCAGTCAGCCGGAATTTCCAGTTCGGCAGGATCGATCCCGTCGTACTCCGTCGCGAATTTTCGATGCGGCTGGCTGAAACCGAAATAGAGAAAGAACGGTTTCCCGTTTGGTACTTTGTCCAGCGCATTGGCGAACCGACCTGACACTTTCTTCAGGTTGTCTCCCTTCGTGCCCGCCGATCGTACGAAGTGGTCGAACCTCGCCGCCAGGTTCTGCATTCCTGCCTCTTGCATCGCCCTGTCAATGTGCTCGGCTTCGCGAACGCGGCCATCAAGATGTTGGTGGCGCCCGTCCAACCCCACCCAGTAGCCGTTAGCCCGAAGTATGTCCGTGAAGAACGGTACATCGGCGCGTGGAGGTTGCGCAAATCGGGTAACGCCGAGACCGACCGGAGAGCGACCGGCAAAAATAGAGATCCGCGACGGAGCACATTGTGGGGCCGATGTGTAGGCTCGATCAAACCGCATGCCCTGTTCCGAGAACTTCTGCAGGTTCGGAGTGATGTTGAAACGCCGAGTGTTTGCGTCGTCGTAACAACTAACGTGCGGGACGCTGTGATCGTCGGAGAGAATCAGGAGCACGTTGGGTGGTGTCGCCGCCGGGAGAGGAAATCCCATGGCGAGGAAGAACGCCGCGAGGGTCAGTGTGAGTCGTGTTGTGGGAGCGATGCGGAGCATTTCTGGTGTCGGCAGGGATTATTGAGGCGCGGGGCGGATGCTTGATTATCTTGTGTGCGTGCGCCGCGTTACTCAGTTGTTCAAGAACGGCTCACTCAAAACCACCAGGCGAATCAGATCCTGAAGTCCGCCTTTTTCCCCGACGAGTGCACCATGAATCGCGTCGATGCTGGGGCGGTCGCTAACTTCCAATTCGCGTCCGAGTGCATATGTCATCAGCTTCTCGGTCAGGCAGCGGTTGAACTGCTCATGGCGATCAATCAGCAGCTTTCTGAATTCTGCAACAGTGGCAAAGCTATCTCCGCCCGGAAGCTGGCCTGCGGCGTTGATGGGTTTCTTGCCTTCATACTTGTCTCGCCATGCGCCGATGGCGTCGAAATTTTCCAGGGCAAAACCCAGCGGATCAATCTTGCGATGGCATTCGGCGCACGACGCGTTTTCCCGGTGCTTTTCCAGTAGCTCGCGAACCGTACTTGCACCGCGAATGTCCGGTTCGATGGCGGGAACGTCCGGCGGGGGCGGCGGCGGAGTGTATCCGAGCAGTTTTTCCAGCACGTAGATTCCGCGGACCACCGGCGACGTATCCACACCGTTGGCCGAGGCCGTCAGGAACGCGCCCTGCCCCGGAAGGCCACCGCGTTGGCTGCCATTCAATGACACCCGCTGTAACTCGTTGCCATCGACGCCCTCGATGCCATAGTGCATGGCGAGTTCGCGATTGAGAAAGGAATAGTCGGCGTCGAGGAATTGTTCCAAGGGAAGGTTGTTGTTCAGAACGTGGCGGAAAAACGTTTCCGTCTCTGCTCGCATCGCGGTTTCCAGATTGTCACGGTAGAACACCAGAAAATCCTCGGCCGGCGGCATCATACCGATATTGTCAAGCTCCAGCCAGCGTCGCACGAAGTGCTGGACGAAGCGATCTGACTTGGCGTTGGCGAGCATCCGAGTCACCTGCGATGCCAGGTTGGATCGCAGATTTCCAGCGGCCGCAAGACTTAGCAGCGTTTGGTCCGGTGGGGATGACCAGAGGAAATACGATAACCGCGAGGCCAGCGCGTAGTCGTCGAGTTCCCCCTCTCCGATATTCATGTACAGGAATCCGGGGGAACAGAGAATCGTTTGACAGCCTAGTTGAAAGGCCTGCAGTGGCTCGACTCCCGCGTTGAGCTTGTTCTCGACGAGCTGTAAAACTGGTTCTAACTCGCCTTCGATCGGTGGTCGGCGAAAGGCGTGCTCGGCAAATGCAGCCAGCCGCCGAGCAATCGTTGTCGCATTCAATTCGTCAGGCGTCAGATCGCCATATAGCGCGCGGTGACCCGCTGTAGGCCAGGCATCGACGTGCGGCCCTTCGACCTGAATTTCCCAGACGCGAAGTCGCGGACCCTTGTAAGCTTTCAGCACACCGTGTCCCTTTTCGGTGCTGCCCTTCATGCCAACGAACGGTTTGAATTCTGGTTTGTCGGCGGCCTGAGTCGTGAGGACGCGGACCATGCGTTTCGCCGCGAGCGGGCCGTTTCGAAAGCGGACTTCTGGTTCATAACCTGCCTCCATGTAGGCTTTCCATTCAAACCATTCCGGGTCTTCATTCGTCAGTTCAACACGAGCCAACGACGTCATCTTTGAGACGTTGCCGGTGCTCTCGACGCTGCCCCGGCGATCCACCGCGGCGATTTCCATCACGAGCGGATCACCATTGCGAAAATCGCCCAGGGCTTTGCCGTAATCATGAACTCGGCCTACGGCGGCGGCCCGAACGCGAATCGTATAGAGGCCGCTGTGGTTGACGCCGCCTTGCCGATTGAGCGGCACGAAACCGATGTGCCCGCCCCGATAATGCCGACCGTAGAGATCGGTGTAGGGCGTATCGGGAATGAAGCGAAAGCGGTCGACTCGGAATAGCTTCGGCAAGTCACGAGCGTCCTTGCCATTGAAGTAAAACGGAGAAGCCTGCGTGTGTTTTTGCGTTTGCGGGCGTCCTCCGAATTGAGTCGCTCGGCGAATGGCTTCTTCGGCGGCAACGAAATAGTGGTCCAGCAGGATGCCGGACGTAACCAAACCCGCTCCGTTGTTGTCGAAGCCGTCAACGGTGACGTCGGCAGGGAAATCTTCGGCGGGATTCCAGACGTCGACATTGAGGCCCAGCACGTCGCCGATGGTTTGCCGGTACTCCCACGAATTGAGCCGCCGAAGCACACTGTGTCCGTTCGAAGCGTTGAGCACCTGGTGAGCGGCCGAGATCTTCTTTGTCAGTTGAGCGATCACTGCTGCACGCTCCTCGGTACGCGGCTGCGGCGCGTCTTCCGGCGGCATGCTTTCAAGGTTTAGTTGGTCGACGATTTCCTGGTAGCGTTCGAGGTCGTCGAGTTTTGTAATCTCGGCGGGGAGTGTGTCGAACTGGCGATCGGCCTTTTGCTGCTGACTGCCGTGGCAGCGGATGCAGTGCGTTTTGAGGAAGTTGGCAACCGGAGCGGCACCGGTTGCGCTGGAGATGGCAACGGCGAGCGTCAGGATGAGGCTGCGGAGAAGAGTCGTCATTTGGATTGTTGCCGGTGCTTGGCCCTATTTCGTTGTAATTGGGTGCGATGAGTTGGCGATTCCCGGCTATCCCGTTCCGACATCCATTAGCGAAAACGTTCCTGTACTGCGTCCAAACTGTTCGGTTTCCGCCCCGAACCAGTTGAGCACGGACAGCCAGAGATTCGACAACGGCACGCGTTTGTGAGCCTCCGCCGGGCCGACAACGTGGCCCTGATGTTTCAGTCCACCTCCGGCAAGGAGTACGGGGAGATTCCGGTTGCTATGAGTCGACCCGTCGCTCATGCCGCTGCCGAATACGATCATCGTGTCGTCGAAAATCTGTGCTTCTTTCAGCCGCGAAATGAAATCGCTGAGCTTGTTGGCCAGAAAAGCTTCTACGACCTGAAGTTGGCCAAGGCGATCCGGCGACTTGCCATGATGGGACAATTGGTGGTAGCTCCCCAGATCCAGTTCGGACGTGCGGAACCCCAAGCCTGTCTCCAGCGTTGTCACTCGAGTGGAATCGGTCTGCAGCGCCAACGCCATGAGGTCGTAAAAGAGGGCTACTTCGTCGATGTGCTGTCGTTCTTCGTTCTGCACTTCGGGGATTGGCGGTTTGGGCTTGGGCCGATCAAGCCACTCCTTGGACATTTGCAATCGTCGTTCCACGTCGCGGACCGACGTCAGGTACTGATCCAGCTTGTCGCGGTCGGGCGCGTTGAGCGTTCGGTTGAGGGCACTCGCTGAATCACGCAACGCATCCAGCACACTGGAACGATGCTGTAGTCGCGTTCGCTGCGTTTCGCGTTGACTTTGAGGTGAATTGACGAAGAGTGCCTGAAACAGTGTGGCGGGATTGTTGACCGGCGGGACGTGAACTCCGGCACGCGTCCAGCACATATCAGTGCCTCCGTTGATGCCGGTGTTGATTGAAGGAAAGCGTGTGGAACTGCCAACGTGTTCGGCGGCGGCCTGGTCTAGCGAGATGTTCTTTGCCGGAAACCCGGCGGCTTCTTCCTTCTTGATGCTGGTTAGAAAACCTTGAACTGCTTTGTGTCCGCCATTGAGCCCGTGATCCAGATGCGAAAAAACTGTCATCTCATCTCGGTGCCTTGCGAGTGGTCGAAGTGTCGACGTAGGCACATAGTCCTTTCCTGCCGCCTGTGGAAAGAAGTTGCCGGGATAGAACCCCAAATGATTTCCGACGCAAACCAGCCGTCGCGGAGATTGCGGTTGGGCGGAATACCCGGAGGCGAGGCTTTCGAAAATCGGCAGCGAGAGAGAAATGCCTGTGCCTTGGAGAAATCGCCGGCGGTCGAAATGAGGCAGTTTGTTCATGACGGGGAACTCGTGTGAATCTATAACTCGACGGAAGCGACGGCTCACGAGCATTCGCAGACCGCTGCTGTCATTCATCGTAACGTGAAGTGCAGCGAGATTGTGGCTCAAATGCAACTTGGGCCACAAGAACAGCTCACAGGTTGAACATCGGGCTCGGCCAAGTTGTTCGAGCTGTTGTAACCGAGTGGATACGATTCCATGCTGAGGCTTGCATGTTTTCGGCGATGTGGCTGTTTGGTTGCCGATCGCAGTGGGCGAGCGGGATGGTAGCTTGGTCTAGTCAGTCAAACACTGATACACCAACATTGCCGCTTCACCGCGCGTAAGGGCTGCGTCAGGATTGGAAGGTGCGGGGACTTTCTTCTTTAAAAGACCGGAAAGGATTTCCGCTGCCTTCGCGCCAGTTACCGGCTTGTCAGGATGAGCGACGGCGGTTCTGAAGTTTTCACTCGGTTCAAAGTCAAAGAAGGGCTGCGTGGACTGCGTTGAATAATCGTAAAGCGTTTCGATGTATTTGAAGGCCGGATGTCCGCGATCAACATCTTCGAAGTGGGAAGCGGTAATGCTGAGTGGAATTTGAAGTCCCATCACGGCCATCTGAGAGAACTCGCCCATCGTGATTGGTTCGTTGGGGCGGAAGCGGTACGCGTCTCGCTCCAGAGTCGCCAGGCCTTTCGACTTTCCGGCCGTCTTGTAATCGTTGATGTCGGGTCCCATCACCGCGCCGAGCAGGCTTAGTTTCTGGGCTGCCGTGAAGGCGGGTGCATTCGCGGGGAGGTCGGTGTGGAAAATCAGACGGCATCGTTGTCGGAGGAGTTCGTCCTGGATTTGCTCAACGGGAACGTCCCTGAGTTCCTGCCGGTTGTCGATTGCCAGAGCGGCAGCAACACCCGCTGCCTGACCCAGCGCAGACCATACGGGCTCCATTCGCACGCTGCACATGGCAACGTGCGTTGATGAGATGCCCACAGGGAAAAGAATGCCGTTGTGTTGTTTGGGAACCAGCGTGCCGTACGGAATCTGGTAGGGCCCTGTTGCATCATGCAGGTGAAGCGTGCCCTCGGCGGCCCCTTTTCCGTACGGTGGTTCGTTTGGTCCGTCGGGGCCTTGAACGCGGTGTGCGTCGATTCCGTAGACGCCGATGGCAATCGAATCGGGTAGCAACGGCCCGCGCAGACCATCTCCACGAAGATCCTTGTGGAGATCGCTTTCGGTTAGCGTGTAGAGGCCTTCGATGCGGCGACCCTGGCGAACGTAGAGACGGTAAGGGAAGTTGCCGTTGTCCTGGAATTCATCGTCCGGGAGGCCGATGTTCGGCGAGTTTCCCTCGGTCTGAATGTAGTAGAGGTAGCCGAGATCGTGGTTGCGGTAGATCTTTTCTACTTCGATTCGCTCCTCCCAATCACTCAGGACCCAACGTGTGCCGTGGCCTACCAGATCGCCTCCCCAGTTGATTCCGAGCAGATCGAATTTCCCGTTGGGGATGATCGGGCGATTCGATTTGCTCCAGCGATATTTGGCTGGATCGTAACCCGGCGGCGGTTCCTTGAGGTGATAGGGATGGTCTGGCCGGCCGTAATCCTTTGCTGTGATCCGATAGGTGAAGGCCTGCGATCTGTGGTCGGCGACGCCCGTGCTTTCGGGCAAAACTGTTGAGGGCAGGGTTTTGCGGACACTCCGGAAGTAGTTGGTAAAGATGCGGCCGGCGTGTGGTTCCTCTTTGGAGCGAGCTTCGCGTCCGATGCGGTAAGGTATGTCGGCAAATTCAGCGAGGTCTGCTTCATAGGTTGCATCCACGATTACGTTGCCGGTGTAGCTGTATGCCTTGCCGAGTGTTCCTGCGTTGTCGCGTTCGCGCGTCATCACCCCGGTCACGCGACGGTCGCTAGTTTTCACGTCTACCGCCACTTCGTTGAATCGCGTCGTGATCGCGGGATGCTCGGCAACCATTTCGCCGTAGATCCTTGCGGCCGTATGTGGTTCCCATGCCCGGCCCTCAGCGATATTCCAACGCGTTGGCGGGTCCTGTTTCACGTGCGCCTGCACCAAAGGATCGTCTGCCAATTCCGTGCGATGATAGGCTTTGACACGCTGGCGAAATTCTTCCATCACTCCGCTGTTTGATGCCACGTATTTGTCATCGAGCCTCAGCACACCGGAAGAAAGCACTCCTCCAAGGCAAGGAGCCTGCTCGATGATGATCACCGTCTTGTCCGCCCGAGCGGCGGAAATGGCCGCGGCGACCCCGGCGGGCGTACCGCCAATGACCACGACATCGAAATGTCGACCGGGCTCTGCAGCTGAAACAGTTGCCGCAAGGAGCAGCAATAGGGCGGGGAGCATACTCAAGCGTCTGCCAATCATGGGGATTGCCTTCGGGGGATATCTGTAGCGTGTCTTCACTTCGTCCAGAACGCTTTGCTCTGTACAAGAGCGTACACGAACTCGCTCAGCGCAAACTGTTTGGCTTTCGTTGAACTGACAATTTCGTTCGCGAGTTCTTCATCGGCGAAACCGAAAGGCCGGCCCAATGCATACTCGATCAGGTGCTCGGTAAAGCCGCGAGCGACGTCTTCTTCACGTTCGGCGATGAGGTTGCGTAGTTCGCGGTAGTTTTCGAATGCTGGCCCCTGGTGGAACGCACCTGAGGGATCGATGTCCCACGTTTTCGCTCTGCCGACCCGTTTCCCTTTCTTGTTTTTCAAAGCATAGCTGTCTTTAATTCGCCATTTTCCGGCGGCATCAAAATTCTCCAGTCCGAAGCCGATTGGGTCGATCTTGCGATGACAGCTTGCGCATTGGGCTTCTTCCTGGTGCCCCCGAAGTCGTTCTCGCTTCGTGAAGAGTTGGCCATCCAACCGGGAAATTTGAGGGACGTTGGGCGGTGCGGGTGGCGGCGGATCATTCAATAGATGGCGCAGAACCCAAGCCCCGCGTTCCACCGGGCTGCTCACGATGCCATCGCTGCCCATAGCGTGAATCGCAGCCATGCCGAGTAAACCACCGCGTGGCGAGCCAGCAGGCAGTTTGACTTTGCGAAACTCATCGCCCGTGACGCCATCGATTCCGTAGTACGTGCCGAGCAGACCGTTGATGAAGACATAGTCGCACTTCAGAAGTTTTCCGAGTCGACCGCCATTAAACCGTAAAGTGATCACCGAATCCGAAGAAAGAATGTCGTTGAAGGACGCTTTGGGCGACGCTCTGGTTCTTGGCAGTTACGAGCTGAATCTGCGTAGTCGCCAAGGTGTGAAAGCACGGACGGCAAACATCGAAGTCTCGGTAGTCCGTGTCACGTTTCCGAGGCCCCGTCATCACAGCAAGTGGGTGAAACAATGTGGCATCCGAGAATTGACGATGAATGTGGTCGTGGTTCAGGAGACCGACGCTCCCAAGGGAGCGTCGGCGATTAGCTGGATTCTACTTACGAGCTTACCGGTCAACAGCTTTGATGATGCGTGGCAAGTGATCGAAGACTACGAAAATCGTTGGCTCGTGGAAGAATACCACAAGGTTCTCAAGACGGGTTGCAGCGTAGAAATGCTCGCGTTGCGAACGGCGGACCGCTTGGAGCCATTGATTGGTCTGATCAGCATCATCGGAATCCGGCTGTTCCAGTTGAAGCTTGTCGGCCGCAGTCAGAAAAAGGCGAAGGCGCGAACACACGTTCCTACGACATGGTTGAAATGCCTTAAGCTCGTTCGACCAAAAATCAAACTGACTGGCATGACCGTTTACGAATTCTTCCGAGAGCTGGCTAAGATGGGAGGGTTCCTCGCACGCAAAGGCGACGGTGAACCGGGCTGGCAAACCATCTGGTACGGCTACCAAAAACTTCAAACGTTACTTGACGGAATGCGACTCGCAGGGGCATTTCAAACATGAAAAACCTGGGTAATGACAAGCTCTCTGAGCTCGGAGAGTCAGGCTACGAGTCACTTCGTACGGAGATGAGAAAGCCGCCCAGGCCCGCTGAAATTGATGTCTAACTAATTCTACGTCGGTGAAACGACACGCGGATACGAGGTCTGCCCGCTTCCGAACGAGGAGGGCACAGATTGGGAAGGCTCACGACTGTGGGCCAGGCTGGTCGGCGGGGAGCGATTTGCTCGAGTCGCTAACTTTGGCCGTCTGTAAACAACTTCGACATCGCCAAAATATCTTCGGCTACATCGGCAAGTTTTCTTTTTCGATCCATGGAGAGTTTGCGGAGCGCCCTGTGAGCTTCCTCTTCTGAGAAACCGCGCACTTTCATCAGCAACGACTTCGCCCGATCAATCTTCTTGTGGTTGACGAGCTCTGCCTTTGCTTCGGCCAACTCACCTCGTAGCCGCTTGAAGTTTTGAAATGTCGCCATGGCGATTTCGATCACTGGGCGGACTTGCGTGGCTGCAATACCGTCCGCCGTGTAAGCACAAACTCCGGAATCCACTGCGGACTTAATTGATTGTGCTTCTTCATCTTGTGTGATCAGGGCGACGGCAGTTGGTTGCTGGTCACGGACGAGTGTGAGCTGCTCGAGCGTATCGCGGTTCGGCGATTCGACCTCAATGAGTACGACGTCCGGCCTTAGTTTGATCACGCTATTGAGAATGTCAGACGTATCTGACATCAGATGTACCCGCTCGAAACCAGCGCTGCGCAAGGCATTGCCAAGCAGCTTGAGCCGGTCGTTGGACTCGTCAAAGGCGAGTACGAGCGGTTGCATGTCGTGCGCACTTTCCATTTATGAGCTCCTGTTTCCGCATGTTCATCACTACCAAGCTTGCAGATGCAAGTAACGCGCCGACCGTTGCATCCGTCGTTGCCGGAATTGAGTCGAGGGGCGGACGATGCGTTCAATTTCGTCATTGTGTTTAACGCCAAGGAAAATTGTTTTGCCAATTCAAACGAGTTTGCCGCGCATTTTGGTAGCAGTCATTGAATCAACTTTGGGCATGCCCACTCGAAGAACGCCGCAAAACAGTGTTTGATCGCTGCTGGCACGCGCCTTGCATAAGGGATAACCATCAGCCGCAGCTGAGAAGATCTCTTCGATCAGCTGCATTCTGAGATCGATGCAAAGACGCGTCGTCTAACAAACCTGCGAACGTGCTGTTTCGTTGGGTTCTTTCGTATCGGGTTATATGCCGCAGCAATTTGCGTCGGGCTGGCCCGGTTTCGCCGCTACTAGACGAATCAAAAACATCTGAGCGTAGGCACCGCGATCGGTGTTCCGCTCGAGATCCACACAAATCACTCTCAGGAGATGCGCGATGGCCAACTTCAACAATCCATACGATCCCGACAAGGACATTTGGAACGAAGACGCAATTAACGAGACTCGGAATTTCGATCCGAAGACAGCGAATCTTCGTCCCGACGCACCGGACTGGGACGGCGGGGAATGGGCGACCGGCGAAGTCACCGACGCCCCGGCTTCCGACGCTATGCTTCCCCATCATGCGGGTGAAGTGACTTCGGAGGAGGATAGGGAGGCCGCGGATTCACTCGGATCGCCGGCTGACGATCTGGAGGGCAGCGAACAGATGCTCGATCGCGCCGTTGAGAACGCGGTGATGATGGGGATCTTTGGGAATGATGTGAATCGCCGTCGTTTCCTCAAGGCAGTCGGCGTGAAATCTACTGCCGCCGCGATCGCCAGCGTTTTGCCACTCTCTGCGGTGAAAGCACTCGCGCAAGAGACACTTGGCAAGCCAGAGAAGACGAAGCTGAAGGTGGGCTTTGTGCCGATCACGTGTTCGGCTCCGCTCATCGCCGCGCATCCGCTTGGTATCTACAGGAAGAATGGGCTCGACGTTGATGTGATCAAAACGGCCGGTTGGGCGGTAGCGAGGGACAAGTGTCTTTCGGGCGAATACGACGCGTCTCACCTGCTCGCGCCGATGCCGCTGGCGATGACGATGGGGACGGGTTCGACGGCTCAACCGTTCACCGTGCCTGCGATGCAGAACACGAATGGCCAGGCGATTGTGCTGGCGAACAAGCACAAGAATCGTCGCGATCCCAAGAAGTGGAAGGGCATGGTCTTCGGTGTGCCGTTCGAGTATTCGATGCACAACTTCCTGCTGAGGTATTACGTCGCCGAGAATGGAATCGATCCGGACACGGATATCCAGATCCGCGTGGTCCCGCCGCCGGAAATGGTCGCGAACCTCCGTGCCGGTAACGTCGACGGCTATCTCGCGCCTGACCCATTCAACCAGCGTGCGGTCTACGACAACGTCGGTTTCATCCACATGCTGACGAAAGAAATCTGGGATCAGCATCCATGCTGTGCCTTCTCGGCGAGCGTCAAGTTTGTAAATCAGAATCCGAACACGTTCCTCGCGCTCTTCAAGAGTGTCATGGAATCGATCGACTACTGTCGCTCCTACGACAACCGAGTCGCCGTTTCGGACGCGATCCACACCAAAAACTATCTGAACCAGCCGCTCACCGTTGTGAAGCAGGTCATGACTGGCACGTACGCCGATGGTCTGGGCAACGTGAAACGCGAGCCGGACCGCATTCACTTCGCGCCTTATCCCGCACAGGAAATGGCAATCTGGATCCTGAGCCAGATGAAGCGTTGGGGCTACGTTAAGGGTGACGTTGATTACACCAAAGTCGCTCGGCAGGTCTATCTCTCGGCGGACGCTGAGAAGCTGATCAAGGAAGACCTCAAGAAGGAAGTCGAATTCAAGCACGATAGTTACAAGCTCATGGGCAAGACGTTCGATCCCAACAAGCCCGACGCTTACGCCAAGAGCTTCAAGATTTCACGAGTGTGAATCTCTCGTCAAGTGAGTCTCTCGCGCGAGGTGCATGCTGCAGACCTCGCGCGAGGCAGCCTCGCAGCTAATCCCTCAGGAGTTTGACCTTGTTCACGCGTCAACGGTTACAAGCAAGTGTGCTCTCGATCGCATTCTTCGGAGTGTTCTGTCTTGGCTGGCATGCGACGACACGTCCCGAGCCGCCGGATCCGGAACTCGCCAATATGGATCCGGAGTACCTCGAGCTGATCGGTGCTTCGGCGAAGGGCGAAACGAATCCCATGCCGGGGCCAATCGAAGTGGGCCAGAAAATCTGGGACCACCTCAAAGATCCGTTCTACTACAAAGGTGCAAACGATCGAGGCATTGGATCTCAGTTACTTTACTCGCTGGCTCGGGTTGCCCAGGGGTACTTCCTGGCGGTGCTCATCGCGGTGCCGCTCGGTTTTCTGGTTGGCATGAGTCCCGTGCTTTCCAAGGCGCTTGATCCTTTTATTCAGATACTCAAGCCGGTGTCGCCGCTCGCCTGGATGCCACTGGCGCTCTACACGATCAAGGATTCTGAGCCCTGCTCGATCTTCGTGATCTTCATTTGTGCGATCTGGCCTGTGCTTATCAACACGGCTTTCGGAGTCGCGGCGGTTCGCAACGACTATCTCAACGTGGCAAGGACGCTCGAGGCAGGTCGCCTGCGAACTGCATTCTTCGTGATCCTGCCGGCGGCCGCGCCGACGATCCTTACCGGGATGCGTATCTCGATCGGGATTGCGTGGCTGGTCATCGTCGCTGCCGAGATGCTGATCGGCGGGACGGGCATTGGCTACTTCGTGTGGAATGAGTGGAACAATCTCGACATCACCAACGTGATCGTGGCAATTATTTTCATTGGACTGATCGGGATGGCGCTAGACTGGCTCCTTGCCGGCCTTACAAGGGCGGTGACCTATGCAGAGTAATGGAAACGGAACAGCAATTCCTGCCAACGACGTCGCGCCGACCGGCGCTGTCGACGCCACCATGATTGAGGTGGATGGTTTGGCCAAAACGTTTCCGTCGCCAGGTGGTGATGGCGACTTGACGGTGTTCAACGAGGTCAACTTCAAGGTCAGGAAAGGCGAGTTCGTTTGTCTGATCGGCCATTCCGGATGTGGCAAGTCGACACTGCTGAATATTCTCGCGGGACTCGACACGCCTTCGGCCGGATTCGTTTGTGCCGCGGGCAAAGAGATCGCGGGTCCTGGCCTTGATCGAGCAGTGGTCTTTCAAGGCCACGTCTTGATGCCGTGGATGACGGTAATGGCCAACGTGACGTTTGCGGTGCGAAGTCGCTGGCCGGAGTGGTCGAGAACCCAGGTTCGCGAGCAGGCCGAAAAATACCTGGAGATGGTGGATCTGGAAGATGCGTACCGGAAGAAGCCTTCGCAGTTATCCGGTGGTATGAAACAGCGCGTCGGCATCGCCCGGGCCCTCGCGATTGAGCCCAAAATCCTGTTGCTGGACGAACCATTCGGGGCACTCGACGCGCTCACGCGTGGCAGCATTCAGGAAAAGCTCACGGCGATCTGCCGCACCACCGAGCAGACCGTCTTCATGATCACGCACGACATTGATGAAGCAATGTTGCTCGCGGATCGAATCTTGCTGATGACCAATGGGCCGGAAGCACGGCTCTGTGAGGTCGTCGTCAACACACTGCCGAAGGATCGCGAGCGTCAATCGATGCACCACCACCCGAATTTCTATCCGATGCGAAATCATCTGATGGACTTTTTGGTCAATCGCTCGAAGGCGTTCGCGGAAATCAAGCAAACCGTCGACCCGACAAACGTTCCGCAGGTGCACGTCACCGCCGACGACGTGACCTCGGTGACCGCAGAGAACAATACCGACGACGTTGCGTTACACCCGATTCACGAAAACTGATCCACCAAAGTCTTCGCGGGTGTGTGCCCGCACGTTTCCAGTCTCTCACTAAGAGGAAATCAAATGTCCACTGTTACGGAAGTGCCCACAACCACGCGGGCGGATGTTACTGCAAAGATTTGCGCGATCAAGATTGCTAACGACTGGACCTGGGAGCAGCTCGCTCCTTTGACCGGTCAGAACCCGGTCTGGACCGCCGCCGCTCTCACGGGGCAATGCCAGTTGAATCCCGATCAAGCCGCCGCGGTTGGCGAGAAATTCGGCCTGGATGATTTTGAAATCAAGCTGCTCAAGCAGTGCCCATTCCGCGGCTGTATGGATACGTCGGTGCCGACCGATCCGTTTGTCTACCGATTCTACGAGATCATGCACAGCTACGGCATGGCGATGAAGGATGTCGCGCAAGAGGAGTTCGGCGACGGCATCATGAGCGCGATTGATTTCTCGATCGATGTCGATCGCGAACCCGATCCCAAGGGCGACCGCGTGAAGATCACATTCTGCGGGAAGTTCCTGCCCTACAAACAGTTTTAGGTTTTCTCGCTGCCAGTGCGCTCTTCACCCTCCCCCTGGGAGGGTCGAGCGCAGCGAGGGGAAGGTTGCGCTGTTCTCGAGCACCTTCTATTCGCGCCGTTCGCGATTGTTCGCTGCGTCAGCACACAGTAACCCTCTCCTCGCTTGGGCTCGACTCTCCCAGAGGGAGAGTGAAGTTAAATTTTTAGTCTGGTCCTTGATCAATGCAGTACGACTTTGTTGCAATCCGTGACTCCGAGATCCCGGGCGCCACAGCGCCCGAGTTCGAGCATCTCGTACACACTTACGTCAGCGAGACGAACAAAACCGCGAGTATGTGGAAAGCAATCCCTGCCGAACTGATCGACTTCTCCCCACACGAAAAGACAAACACGATTCGCACGATCCTCAAACACCAGTTGCTCTCGGAACGACGATTCTTCTTTGAATTCGTAGGGCTCCAGGAGCCACCGGTTGAGGGTCTGCTACCGGCGGATCCAGACGCTGGCGTCGATGAATATATCGAACGGTACGTCAAATTCGCACGCATGCGGATCCCGCAACTCGCGTCAGCAAAAAAGGAATGGTGGCTCGAAGAGCAAGAATTCTTCGGCTACCAGCGGCAACGCATCTGGACCTTTTGGCGACGCGTCCTCCACACCTGTCATCACCGCACACAAGTCCAGGCGTGGCTGCGACTCGCCGGAGCCCACGTGCCCACGATCTACGGACCGTCGGGCGACGTTTCCTGGGACGGAGCAACACCAACCTATGGGTAATTCCATGAAGCAAAACAGATTCAAGACAGACAATTGGCTTGGGCTCCTGGCATCGCTTGCGTATGTGTGCCTGGTCAGCCAGTCCTTCGCTACCGATCGAGTCGAGGGCCTTCCGGAAAGCGCGAGTGCCATGGAGGCACTTCTGCTTTCAGAAGAAACGCCCACAACATCACCGGAAGTTGAAGCTGCGGAAGCTCAGTTGAAGGCCGCGATGCCATTTTCATTCTTGAAAGCCGATCCGAGCAAACTTGGACCAGCACTCGCGGCCGCGAAGGAGGTAGGCGTTGACCCGTCGCTGATTGCGGAAGCGGAGGCGAAGCTGGCGGCTGCCGGAGACGCCGTCCCGAGCAGCGGGTCGTTGGCCGCGGAGGCTCAGTTGAAGGCTGCGATGCCATTTTCATTCTTGAAGGCCGATCCGAGCAAACTTGGGCCAGCACTTGCGGCCGCGAAGGAGGCAGGCGTTGACCCGTCGTTGATTGCGGAAGCGGAGGCAAAGCTGGCGGCAGCCGGAGACACCGCGCCGAGCAGCGGGGCGTCGGCCGCGGAAGCTCAGTTGAAGGCTGCGATGCCATTTTCATTCTTGAAGGCCGATCCGAGCAAACTTGGGCCAGCACTTGCTGCCGCGAAGGAGGCAGGCGTTGACCCGTCGTTGATTGCGGAAGCGGAGGCAAAGCTGGCGGCAGCCGGAGACACCGCGCCGAGCAGCGGGGCGTCGGCCGCGGAGGCTCAGTTGAAGGCTGCGATGCCATTTTCATTCTTGAAGGCCGATCCCAGCAAACTTGGGCCAGCGCTTGCTGCCGCGAAGGAGGCAGGCGTTGACCCGTCGCTGATTGCGGAAGCGGAGGCAAAGCTGGCCGAGGCCAAGGGCATGGTAGCCTCTGCGGACGAAGTTGTGTTGCTTGTTGATATGCCTGCGACAACGTCGGCGTCCGCGCCGCCATCAGGAGTCACGGTGGCATCAAATGAAGTTCCGACGGTTGAGCCTCTGGCTGATCGTGGTGGGCAACCATTTCTTGGCGTTGGATTTCGCGATCCATCCAACTCGATCGTTACGACGCTATACGGTGGTTCAACTGCCGCTCAACTCGGTATCAAACTTGGCGATGCGATCGTCTCGGTGAACGGGAGTTCGGTTGGCGATATCGAATCATTGCGAACTATCCTCGGAACGATGTCCGTGGGTGCGGATGTGACCGTGGTCGTGCGACGCCAGGGCAAGGAATATGCCCTCGGTCCGTCTGCAGTCGGCGGGAGGTACCAGTAGATATGTCCTCACGCGGATCGCACGTCGATATCGACAACGTCAGTCACCGCTATGGTTACCGTGGTGACTTCGTCCTTGAAACGATTTCCCTGGCGATCGAGCCGGGGCAGCGCGTCGCCCTCGTAGGGCGTAGTGGCTGCGGTAAGTCGACGTTGCTGCAATTGATCTCCGGTCTGGTGCAACCGACCGAAGGCAGCATCCGGATCGACGGCAGTCGAGTCAACGGGCCGTCGCCGAAGTGGAATGTGATGTTTCAAAAACCGTCGCTCTATCCGTGGATGACGGTGGAACGAAACGCGGCACTCGGCATGTTGATCGCCGGCGATGGTGTAGAAGCCAGGAAACGGGTTCCCGAACTGCTCGAACTCGTTGGGCTTGCGGAATTCGCCGACGTGAATGCTCAACAACTCTCCGGCGGACAAAAGCAACGCGTTGCACTCGCCCGTTCGCTGGCAACGCAACCGGAACTGTTGATGCTGGACGAACCCTTCGCGGCGCTCGACGAAATGACACGCAAGTCGATGCAACAGGACGTCACGCGAATCACGAAACAATTCGAGATGACACAGATACTGGTTACACACGATATCGACGAAGCGATCACGATGGCAGAACGAGTGCTAGTGATGTCGTCGTGTCCCGGAAGGATCGTAGGCGATCTGATGAACGATCGATCGCCCGAAGTACTTAAGGAAAAGATTCGATGGTATCTCGGCGGCGAATCAGATGAGTCGAATGAGAACCTCGCCCCCGCTGTCGTCTGAACAACAAGCGTTTTGGTGTTGGCGGCTCGAGCATACTCAAACAAGGAAAAACTATGGATCGTCAGAGCGAAGGCCAATCACAAAACGAGCTGCCGTACGTCGAAGAGACGATGACCGAAGAAGAACAGTTTCAACAACTGATTTCCGACGGTGAATCGCTGACACGGCGTTGTTTCATGGACAAGCTGGCCGCCGGCGGACTTGCTGCTGCCGGCGCAGCCACTTTACCTTCGCCGGCGATGGCTGCCACGCAGGACGACGTTGTACGGATTGGCTATCTGCCGATCACCGACGCCACCGCTTTGTTGGTGGCGCACGCGAAAGGCTACTTCCAGGATGAAGGACTCAAAGCGGCCAAGCCAACGCTCATCCGCGGTTGGTCTCCACTCGTCGAAGGCTTTTCGGCGAACAAGTTCAACCTTGTCCACCTGTTGAAACCGATCCCCGTCTGGATGCGCTACAACAACAACTTCCCCGTGAAGATCATGGCGTGGGCGCACACGAATGGATCCGGCCTGGTCGTCGGGAAGCACACAAAGATCGAAGACTTCTCGCAACTCGGTGGTTCGCAGATTGCCGTGCCGTACTGGTACTCGATGCACAACATCGTCTTGCAGATCGCTTTGCGCGCCAACGGTCTTGTGCCCGTGATCAAACCGCAGGGTGCGAAGATCGGACCAAAAGAAGTCAACCTTCAGGTGATGCCGCCGCCCGACATGCCTGCCGGACTCGCCGCTCGGAAGATAGACGGATACATCGTGGCGGAGCCCTTTAACGCGATGGGTGAACTCAAAGCTGGAGCACGGATGCTTCGCTTCACCGGTGACATCTGGAAGAACCATCCGTGTTGCGTCGTGTGTATGCACGAAGGCGATACGGTGAAGAAACCGGAGTGGACACAGAAGGTGATGAACGCCATCGTCAGGGCCGAGGTCTACACGTCGCAGAACAAGGCTGAAGTCGCCGAACTTCTGTCGCGTGACGGGAAGGGTTACCTGCCGATGCCCGCCGCTGTCGTCAAACGCGCGATGACGCTCTACACGGACGAAGAAGGCTACGTCGATACAGACGCCATCAAGCACAAGGAATGGGGCAACGGTCGCATCGACTTCCAGCCGTGGCCGTATCCTTCGGCGACGCGTCTGATCGTGCGAGCCATGAACAAGACGGTCGTCGAAGGCGACAAGACGTTCCTGAAGAATCTCGATCCGGAGAAGGTGGTAATGGACCTTGTTGACTACAACTACGTCCGCAATGCACTCGAAAAATATCCGGAATGGAAGAATGACCCCAGCGTGAATCCCGAAGATCCGTTTAACCGCGAGGAGACGGTGAAACTGTGAGTCAGGCGAGTCTCAGGATGGTCGATGGTCCAACAGTAAACGGTCTTTGTGTACCAATGGACGCCAGTGCGCGAAGCCAGGGGCCAGCGGCGGTTCGCAGAACCCTCGTCGATACGCGAAGCGAAGTTGATCTTAACTTCGAGGAACGTATGGAGCGGGCTGAATGCGGACGCCGCATGGCTGCGCTCGGAAAGTCGGTTGTCTATCCGACGATCGGAATGTTCGGGCTGCTGACGGCCTGGTGGCTCGGTGGACGCTGGCTGGCCAATCACCCGGACCTGTCATCGTTTGCCGACTTCGCTCCCGCGCCGACATTCAAGGCATTGGGACGCATGTGGGAGAACGGTTCGATTTGGGAACCGATCATGCCCAGCATGCTTCGAATTGGCAAAGGGCTCTTTTGGGCTTCGCTGTTCGGCATTCCAATTGGTATCGCCGTCGGGCGATTCAAGCCGCTCAAGCAGACCGCCAATATGCCGATGCAGTTCTTGCGGATGATTAGTCCACTCGCGTGGATGCCGGTTGCCATCATGGTATTCGACACGTGGGAAGGGTCGATCGTCTTTCTCATCTCCGCTGCTGCCATCTGGCCCATCGTGTTCTCGACGAGCAACGGTCTCTCGAAGATCGATCCAGATTGGTACGCCGTCGCGCGAAATCTGGGAGCGAAACCGATTCACTTGCTGCGATACGTAATTCTGCCAGCGACGGCTCAGGATATCTTGACCGGCCTGCGTTTGGCGCTTGGTGTCGCGTGGGTCGTGCTGGTGCCGGCCGAGTTCCTTGGCGTCACCAGTGGACTTGGTTATTCGATCAACGATGCTCGAGACTGCCTGGAATACGACCGTTTGGCCGCGACCGTGTTGGTAATCGGTGTGATCGGTTACGCACTCGATTCCGTAATGCAGTGGGCCGTTAATCGCGTGAACTGGATGGAGATGCGGCAATGAGTCGGAGTGCAGGGGTTGGCCTGCGACCGAGGCAACTGCAGGCCAAAGCCAGTATGCAAACAATGAGACTACTCTGGATCATCACTAGTGTCGTGTTTCTGAATGCGTCTTGCGTCCCGCAACGCGAGCCCGCTGCAGAAATCCGTCCGAGTGAGTTGCCTCTACCTGAGGAAGCTCGACCTGAGGAAGCTCACTCGAGTGTTGAATGCCAGCCGACTACGGAACAGGCCGAAGAATGGGATTACCTGTACCCCAAGTTGAATAGCAAGATGGCTCGAATGGAACAACTGATGATCCGGATCGAGCGGTTCCTGGGCAGCGAGGATCTCAAAGAAACAAGTCTGGGCGAATGTGTCGAATTCACACATTTGGCTCGCAAATCGGTCGGTCACGCCCACGAGTATCTGGAAGGAAAGAAAGCGGAAGCATTCGTTGCCGCTTTCAAGGAAGTCGCCAGGTTGGGCGGACAATTGCATTCCCTGATCAAGACGAACAACACAACCCAAGCCAAGTCGGTTCTGACGGAACTCGGTGCCATCAGACGGGAAAACCACGCGAAATACGTCTACTAAACCTTGTTCCCACATCAGCTCCGGCTGAAGTCACACTCGTAGGCCGCGGGCCATGACATTTGGCGGCACCTGGTTGAAAACGAAATACCATTAACTCCCTATGAAAGGAAAAAAACATGTCAGAAGAAAAAAAAGCTCCTTGTGAAGAAGGCCCGGTGGCAACATCTTGCTTGATGCCGATAGACAAAGGGGGTCTCGCAGCGCTCATCAAAAAGGGCGAGGCTGACCCGACTGCAACAAAGACGCTCAAGTGCAAAACCGTTGCGGAAGGACGCTTTCGTCACCTCAACTACATTCGTGACCTTGAACCGCATGTCGTTGATGAACCGCCAGGGTTGCTGGGCGATGATACGGCGCCAAACCCTTCTGAGGCGTTGCTTGCCGCACTTGGTTCTTGTCTCGCCGTTGGTATTCATGCCAACTGCGTAGCCAAAGAAATTCAAGTCACGTCCCTGGAGGTGCACCTCGAGGCGGACATCAACATCACAGCAGTCTGGGGCACCGGCGACACAAGTCCCAAGCCGATGGGCTTTGACGAAGTCCGCGTGAAAGTTGATTTGAAAGCAGATGCACCTCGCGAAGAGCTAGAGGCGATTGTCGCACACGCGAAAAAGTGGTCGCCCGTTGCATGCACATACGAGAGTCCGGTTCCTGTAAAAGCGGAACTAGTCTGATCGTATTAGTTGGACTTTGAACGGAGCACTGCTGGCCTGCCGGCAGTGCACTGAATCCCACACTGTTGGAGAAACCGCAGTGCTTCCCGACCTGGCATGAAAGACACGCGAACGATGCAGTCATCATCAGCCGATACTTCGGTATCAAATCTTGGCGGAACGACTTTGCCGCCGAACGCTTCATCACGCGGGGATGTTCTTGCTGCCGTTGCTGACGTTTGCGTCAAAGAGTTGCGTCCGGATGTTCGCAAGATCGACGAGAGCGGATTCTACCCTGATCAAGCGATGCACAACTTTGGTCCTGCTGGGCTCTACGCCCAGCATCTGAGTGGGCAGGGACTCGCAAGTGACATCGACATGCCGCTTGCGATCGAGTCGATGGCACTCGTCGGTTTCGAATGCCTTTCCACCGCATTCTGCGTTTGGTGTCACGACGCGTGCGGTTGGTATCTCGAAAAGACGCAGAACACTGGGCTCCGCGACAAGCTTGTGCCTGAAATTGCGTCAGGCAAAGCGCTCGGCGCAACCGGACTTTCAAATCCGATGAAGTTCTACTCGGATATCGAACCGCTCCGTGTGTTCGCCGAGCGTGTTGATGGCGGATACGTAATCAACGGTTCGTTGCCATGGGTGTCGAATCTTGGTGACGATCATTATTTCGGTGTTGTATTCGAAATGAAGAAACAACCCGAGCATCGCGTGATGGCGATCGTTCAGTGTAATCAACCAGGCGTGAAACTCTGCGACGGAGGTAGATTCATCGCGCTGGAGGGATCCGCGACATGGGCGACTCGCTTTGACGACTGTTTTGTCGCGGACGACTCCATTTTGGCTGATCCAGCAGACGAGTATATCAAGGCCATTCGCCCGGGCTTTGTACTGATGCAAGTTGGAATGGCAATTGGCCACATCCGTGCTTGTGCGGCGGTCATGCGGAAACAAGACAAAACGCACTGGCACGTCAACCAGTTCCTGACCCATGCAGACGAACTTGAGCAGCGAGCCAATGAATTGTTGGAGCGAACCAAGCTACTGGCCGAGACACCACACGAGACATCGCCAGAGTTTGTAGTTCAAGCGTTGCAAGCCCGACTCGACGCAGGCGAGTTGTCGTTGGCCGCAGGACAAGAGTGCATGCTCAATGGCGGCGCTCGGGCTTATGCAGAGAAAAGTAACCAAAACCGCAAGTTGCGAGAATCGTATTTTGTTGGCGTGGTAACGCCAGCTACGAAACACCTGAAGAAAGAGATCGCGCGGCTAACCGCGTAAATCCCGTCGCAAGAAAAAGGAAAACTATGACCACCACAACCGAAAACTTTCTCGTTTCACCACAGGAAGCCCTGAAGCTACAAGACGAAGGGGCGTTGATCATCGATGTGCGTGACGCCGATAACTATAAGAAGGAGCACATCGCTGGTGCGGTGAGCATTCCCCAAATCTTCTATCACCTTTCTACAACTTCGGATGCCGAACTCACCGAATCGAAAGTCGTCTTCGAAGAATTGTTCCAGCGTGTTGGTGTAACCGAAGACACGCTGGTGATCCTCTACGAGGACGGTATGGCCAGTCGATTCGGTGGCTCGTTCCGAGGTTGGTGGTGGTTAAGCTACTTCGGCCACGACAAGTGCATGGTGCTCGATGGCGGCTACGACGCTTGGCAAAAGGAGGGCTTGGCCACGAATGCAGATCCTGTCTCACGAGTTCGTTCCAACTTCCGCGTGAAAGTCAACGACGAAGTGTTGGCGAAGAAGGATGACGTAGTCTCCGCGATGACCGACGAAAACGTAAAACTGCTCGACAATCGAGATTCGGTAGAGTGGTTTTGCGAAAAATCATCACCCTACGATACGGCTGACGAAGACTTCTCTCCACGTCGCGGCCGCATACCGGGTGCCGCCTGGGTTGAATGGACTGAGTTGATGGTTGATCCAACTTCTCCTGATGCAACATTCAAGTCTCCTGACGAGATTCGAAGCATTATGGCGTCGAAGGGATTTGAGCCAGAAGATGACGTCATCATCTACTGCTTCAAGGGTTCGCGTGCATCCAACACATTCGCGGCCCTACGTTCCGCGGGTTTCAACAAGCTACGGAATTATCTTGGCAGTTGGTACGAGTGGGCCGCTGATGAGAGTTTGCCCATCGAAGTCGGTACTCGATAGCTTTGTTTTTCGTTCACGCGATGGTTCATGATTCGCGAAGACGCCCCTCGCGAGCATTGCGCGGAGGATTGAAGGATCCGGTACTCGTAGCCTGACTCTCCGAGCTCAGAAAGTCAGGCTACGAGTGCATTCAACCCGAGATGCGAAAAGATTCAACTGGGGATGCAGGAGGGCCTCGCAAGCTCGTTGAAGCCAACAAAAAACAGCTCGCCACCATTCGATGCGACGAGCTGTAAATTCGAGTCGGAGCGACAGGACCCAAGTGAAGGAGAACGGTAGAGAATTGGGCAAAGCACACGTTCGAGATGCGACTGGCCAGCGATCGTTCTCTGGAAAAGTTCGACGTCGCCTTTCACTCGCCGCGCTGACCCCGGCAGCCCCCTCAGGTCCGTTTGCAGAAAACCACTTCCTCCGACTGACGGAGACGCAGCTTTCACTCGGTCGTCACTGCCGGCGACGAGACCCGTCAGACGGCCGCCCATGGAATGCCCGAAGATACCAATCCGATCTGCGTCGACTTCCGGCTGCCGTTCAAGGAACGTGATGCCTCGACGACAGCCAATCGTTAGCAGGAACCAGTTGTTGTTCCGAGCAGACGGGAAAGGATCGATTGTGTTGTCATGCGGCAGAAGGTTCGAGTAGCCGGCGACGTTTTTCTGAGTCGGATCAATGGCACCCCAGCGAGTGTTTAGGTCGCCAGACCTGGCATCTTCCATCGGTCGCCCACCCCAGTTGACGGACAACACCGCGCAGCCGCGTCTTGCGTATCGCCTCACGATATGAAGGAAGGCTCGCTGTCCGCCAACATGCATGTGCATCACTGCGGGCAGGTTCTTTTCGCTCGGAAAGCCATAGAACGCAGCCATCCTGGCCGTCTTTCCCTTGAACGTCCCGATGGAGAAAGTGACGTACCGTAACGTGAGACCGTCTTCCTGCCACTCCCGAACCACTCGGATATCAAGCGGCTCGGACCGAGGATCGTAGCCAGCCCATAGCTCGTCGACGCTTTGCGGTGCCTCGGTTAGCCTCGGTACCGAGTCGGCACCGAAGGCCGTGAAAGTCTGGGACATGACAATTATCGGTACGACGAGTCTTATCATCGCGCGAGTTTCTCGGGGTGTCGACTCGCGGCCAGGAACGACCGGCTTTGGCCGTTTTACTTCAACAGCTTGTCGACGAAGAACTCAACGAGTGATTTGTATTTGCAATCCGCACCAGGATACTTCAAATGGGCCTCGTGTTTGATTGCGTCCGTCTTCTCTTTGAGGGCGATGCCGAGGTTGACGTGATGAATCAGCCAGCCGCGAAGTCTCTTTGGGTCGGACGGCGGTTTGAAGCCTGGTGATGATCCGTAGCTCATGAAGATCGGTGGGTCGTCCGCCGAAACGATGTTCATTGCCGCGTGCCGTGAGGCGATTTCATTCGCTTCCTCCAGAGTCTTTGCACCCCACATTGCGATACGGAGTTTTTGGGCGTCTTGCTCGCCGCCAGGTGGGACCAGAAGCGATCCGCTCTTGCCCTCAGGGAGCAGGTGACCAATCGTCTGTCGCCAGAATTCGGCACTGTTGTTTGTCTGTCCGCCAGCGGTTGCGACGCACGCTAGTCGAGTTGATTCTCGTTCGATTGGGTCATCGCTGTTGGGCTTCGCCATTTCGTCGGTGAACGCCAGCCACATGCAGATTTGTGCTCCGGCAGAACCACCGAAGGCGGCGACTCTGCTCTTGTCGATGTTCCACTCTTCGGACTTGGAACGAATGAACTGCAACGCTAGCCTTGCATCGTGATGTGCCGTAGGCAAAGGGGCGATTGTTAGGTAGCGATAGTTGATCGCCGCAACGGAGATGCCGGACTCCAGCAGTTGAGTTAACTCATTCGCTTTGAGTTTCTCTTTGCTGCCGGAACGAAAACCTCCGCCATGAATGTAGATTGCCAGTGGCGTCGGCTTCGGTGAGTCAGCCAGCCAGATGTCGAAAACCTGTCGCTCGTGCTTACCGTACTTGACGTTGGCATGAGTCGGCTTCTTCGACTTGTCGGCTTTTGAGTTAGCTTGATTCGGATTGTTCTTCCCAGCTCGTCTGGGGGCTTGCCGAATGACAGCTTTCGTTTCTGCGTCGGAAAGAACGCCGTCTCCGTCCTTGTCTGCTTGCGGGAATCGCTTGAGAACCTGTCGACGGACTGCCGCTTCCTCCTTGTCAGAGATGACGCCATCTTTGTTCGAGTCCGCTTGCGGGAAGAACTTGAGAGCTTGCGTTCTGATCTGTTCGTCCGCATGTGCACATGACGATGCGATCAGCAGCAGGACTGTTAGGCTTGCCAGTTTTTGCACCGTGTGTTTCTTCATGTTTTGCTTTCATAGCTCGCCTGAGCGTCTGAGTTGATCGAGATAACTGCTCGCGCAAATATGGGCTGTTTTCCATGTCGCGGTTTTCAACGCAGCGATCGTCGATTCTAAATCAGGTAAGAATCAGCTTTGGGTACGAAGCCAACAATTTAGTGCATTTCAGCTTTGGCGGGCCTGGCCGTCACTCGTTTGGTTGCACTGAGTTAATTGGGCTACCCGGCTTGCTCCACGGACCCCTTCAAACGACCTGCTTTTGGGGCCAGTGTGGCGACGGGATGTGTATTCTGCGACTCCCGGCCATCAATCAAGTTAGAGCGATTAGCCGTCCCCATTTTCCGACTTGGGGGCGGTTTGAACTCGTGAAGCGTTTGTCGCAAAATGCGGCAAAACCCTGCCATGTAAAGAGAAACAGCTCGTCGCAAATCCATGCAACGAGCTGTTGTGATCTTGAGTCGGAGCGACAGGATTTGAACCTGCGATCTCTACACCCCCAGTGTAGCGCCTTACCAGGCTAGGCCACGCTCCGTGACGTGATCGATGATTATCGTCTAACAACGACGGATTGGCAACGCCGATGGTTCGCCCATTTTTTTGGACGTTACTTTGCGTGCCGACCTCGGTTCGCAGGAATTCGCGATTTGCTACCATGAGGTCCAATACTCCGTTGTTTGGAGTCCGTTTTGTATAGTCTCTTGTTCTGACCGGGAGTCCGGCAGATGTGGCAGAGCTCCGAAACCTGGAAACCAGTCAAATGCATTTTGCCGATCGACTTGCGGCGGCTGTAGCCGAAAAACAGACCAGCGTGCTGGTGGGCCTGGACCCTCGGCTGGATCGACTTCCCGATGCTGTGGCGCCCGCTAGCGGCGAGCTGGATGCCGTTGCGACAGCATATAAGGTGTTCTGCTGCGGCGTGATTGATGCCGTCGCGTCGCTGGTTCCGGCCGTGAAGCCTCAGGCAGCTTTCTTCGAGCAGCTGGGACCGGCTGGCACGGTCGCTTTGGCGGAGGTCGTGAGTTATGCCCGGGAGAAGGGCCTGATCGTGGTCATGGATGCGAAACGCGGTGACATTGGTTCCACCGCCGAAGCGTACGCCGCCGGATTTTTGGGAGCAGACAGTCCATGGGGAGCGGACTCGTTGACCGTGAATCCCTATCTGGGCGACGACAGTCTGACGCCGTTCGTCAAGCAAGCGGAGGCCAGTGATGCTGGGATATTCGTGTTGGTGAAAACGTCCAACCCGGGCGGCAAGTTGTTTCAGGATCGAGTATCCGACGGCAGTCTGATTTATGAACACGTCGCCGACCATGTCGAGTCGCTGGCCGCTGCGACGGCAGGGCAGAGCAGATACGGGATTGTTGGGGCCGTCGTGGGAGCGACTTACCCCGCCGAACTGGCAGCGCTAAGAAAACGCATGCCGCATACATGGTTCCTGGTGCCGGGGTTTGGCAGTCAGGGCGGCACCGCCGCGGATGTTGCTCCGGCGTTCGACGAGCAGGGGAATGGAGCCATCATCAATAGTTCACGTGCGATCATTTTTGCTCACGCACGGCCGGAATACGAGGCGATTGGCCGAAAGGACTGGCAAAAAGCAGTCGAGCAGGCAACACTCGATATGAAGTCGCAACTTCATGATGCGTTCGCGAGTACCTAGATCGCGAGGACTTGGATCGCGAGTACCGGATCACGGGTGATAGTCAGAGCGGAGAGTCAGGATTTCGGGGTTCCATGCAGGCAGAAATAATCGCCATTGGTGATGAGCTCACCAGCGGTCAGCGTCTCGATACAAACAGCCAGTGGCTCAGTCAGCAGCTTGGTGATATCGGTATCCGCACGTTGTTCCACACGACGGTGGCTGACGATATCGAGGCGAATATTCAGGCGTTTCGCCAGGCTGCCGATCGTGTGGATGTGATCATCTGCACTGGCGGACTAGGGCCGACGGCAGATGATCTCACGCGGCAGGCGATTGGCGCCGCGTTTGACCGCGAGCTGCACTTACATGAGGGATCGCTCGAACACATTCGCAATATGTTCGAAAGTCGCGGTCGCAAGATGCCGGAACGAAATCAGGTTCAGGCGATGTTTCCCGAGGGCAGTCAGCCGATTCCGAATCCCCATGGCACAGCTCCCGGCGTTGACATCGCGGTGGGTGAGGAGCATCGGTGTCGTATTTTTTCGCTGCCAGGCGTTCCAGCTGAGATGAAGGAGATGTGGACGCAAACGGTGCGCGATGAATTGGTCACGCAGTTGGGCGACCAGGCTCGCGTCGTGAGGCACTATCGTTTGAAATGCTTCGGCACGGGAGAAAGTGCGCTCGAAGCGATGTTGCCGGACCTCATTCGTCGCGGTAGAAATCCGACCGTTGGCATTACGGTTTCGCAGGCCACGATTACGTTGCGAATGACTGGACAGGCGGAATCGGAAGCTGCCTATCGCGAACTTATTCAGCCGACCATCGATACGATTCGCGATTGCCTGGGTGAAATTGTGTTCGGTGAGGAAGACGATGAACTGCAGCACGCGGTGTCGCGATTACTCCTGGAACGTGGTGAAACGTTGGCGGTTGCCGAATGGGGAACCGGCGGAATCGTTTCGGACAATCTTGCCGGTTTGGCCGACTCAGAACGGTTCTTCCGCGGTGGGACGGTGGTCAGTAGCCGAGCGGCCGCGAAACGCATCCTGGGTGTGCCCGATGAACTGGATCTGGCTGAACATGCGAAGCATCTGGCCGTGAGTGCTCGTGATCGAGGGGATGCCGACTTTGGGATCTCGTTGGGCGAGTTTCCCGGCGTAGAGCATGCGGATCCCCGGGTGTTTATCGGCTTCGCCTCCAAAGATGACACTTCCGTTCACGCACGGAAGTTTGCCGGTCATCCTGACATTCTGAAAGTGCGAGCTGGCAAGCAGGCGCTGGATGTATTGCGACTGCGTCTGTTGGGGATCAACTCTTAACGCGACTCGCAGGTTGTTTGGTAACCGACGGCGATCGACGATCGTGAGCTTCTGGCGCCGGCGTTCAAGTCTTCGCTCCCGGCACAATCATCACCTTCTGCAGGATCATCAATGATTTTGCATGGCGTTTGAAATTGGACGCTCCAAATCCGTTCGGCCCCAAAAGCGTGGGGTAGAGTTCCAGGCGAGAAAACTCTGCGCGCCTGGACCGGCGAACTGGGAGTCACTCGTGATCGCCGCACGGATGTACGGGGCACGGCGGCCCTACCGCGTGATGGACAAGGATCATCCAGACGCGGGTTGCTCGAACGGATCCTTGCACGCAATTTTATGCTAGACGATCGCGACCTACGGTTTGATCTTTTTGCGCTCGGGTTGTTGGCCCTCACGGTATTCATGGGGTTGTCGCTGGTTACGTATTCGCCAGCCGATCCACTCAGCGAAGCCGTCTTTCCGCTGAATCGAATTTACCAGCCCAATCAGTGCGTCTTTCCGCTGAACACGGAAATCCGCAATGCATGTGGACATGCCGGCGCGGTTTGCGCGGACATGTTGCTGGGAGCCTTTGGACTGGCGGCCTTCTATGTGGTTGGGTGTCTTTTCCTGGTTGACGTCTGGTTGCTGATGCGACGGCCAATCACGGGAGCGCCGACTCGGTTGTGCGGTTGGTTGTTGGCGTTGGTTGGCGGTGTCACGCTGCTGCAAATGTTTGCTCCAAACATGGGGATCGGGCCCGTTATTGGTCCGGGGGGATTCATCGGTGCGATGGGGAAGACTTTCCTCGAAGCTCATTTTGCCACCGTGGGTAGCCTGATTCTGTTGGGCGGCATGATCGTTGGTGGAACGCTGCTCTGCACGGATTACGTGTTGCTGCACTTTGGGATCATCGCCAGCATCGCGATTCTGAATATGGTGCGGCGATCGGCGTTCTTCGCGAATCTACGCAGGAGATTCCGGCAAGCTCCGCAATCGGCAACTCGATTCTCACGGCGGCGTGCTGCGGATGAGGACGGCGAATACGAAGAGGAATTGGACGAGGAAGCGGGCGAATACGAAGAAGAGTATGAGGAAGAGCCCAGCGAGTTTGAGATTTCCGCGGAGCTGTTGAACAAACGTGCTCGCGGGCCAATCGTTTCGGACCTCTCGGACCCGAATGCCGTTTCTGAAGACGAATCCGAGTACGAAGAGGGCGAGTACGAAGAAGAAGTCGAAGCGGAAGATGAGTACGAGGTGGAGGCCGAAGGCGACGCTGATTCCGACGATGCTGAGGCGGACGAAGATGCCGCAGTTGCGTCCGAAGAGGATGCGGATGGCGTCGCGGTGACTGTTCGCACTCCAGCGGTGAAGGCGAAGCGTAGCGAAGACCGCGAGGAAGTCATCGCGAGTCTGGAGAAAGCCAATCGCGAGTACGAGCCGCAGGACTACGAACTGCCGCCGATCGATTTGCTCAATCATTCCGAGAGCTACAACGTTGAAGAGCTGACGAAGGAAGTCAAACGTAAGGCATCGCTGCTGGAGAAGACGTTCGAGGACTTCAATCTTGATGTCAAAGTTGTCGACATCGAAACCGGGCCCGTCATCGCTCAGTATGAAGTGGCGCTAAAACGCGGCTTGCGACTGTCCAAGATCACGGGGCTTGCTGATGACCTTGCCATTGCGTTGCGCGTGCCGAGCGTCCGTATTGTCGCGCCGATTCCAGGCAAGAACACGGTTGGTATCGAAGTTCCCAACGACGACCGTCAGATCGTACGTCTCCGCGAGGTGATGAACGAAACGAACGGTCACATTCGCAAGATGGCGATTCCCATTTTTCTTGGGAAAGACGTCTCCGGCAATCCGCTGGCGGTCGACCTTGCCAAGCTGCCTCACTTGCTGATTGCGGGTCGAACGGGTACGGGTAAGAGTGTTTGTCTGAACGCGATCATTACTTCGGTGCTGATGACGAAGACGCCGGACGACGTGCGCATGCTGATGATCGACCCCAAGATGGTCGAGCTGAGTGGCTATGCGCGGCTACCGCATCTGATGCACCCGGTGGTTACCGATATGCGGAAGGCGGAAGCGATCCTCGCGTGGGCATGCGAGAAGATGGACGAGCGATATCAGCTACTGGCTCGGGCCGGTGTGCGTCACGTGTCGTCCTACAATCAGCTTGGTGAAGAAGAGCTGATGGAGCGACTGAAGCCGGAAACCGAGGACGAAAAGAAGCTGATTCCTCGACACTTGCCGTATATCGTCATCATCGCCGACGAAATGGCGGACTTGATGATGACCGCCGGCAAAGAGGTTGAGGCGCATATTATCCGCTTGTCGGCGAAGAGTCGTGCGGTTGGAATTCACCTGATTCTGGCGACGCAAAAACCGACGGTAGACGTCATCACGGGACTCATTAAGTCGAACTTGCCGGCGCGTCTGGCGTTTCAGGTTGCCAGTAAAACGGACAGTCGCGTTGTCCTCGACGAGAACGGTGCCGACAAGTTGCTTGGGTACGGTGACATGCTGTTGCTGTCGCCGGGCACGAGTACGCTGCTGCGAGGGCAGGGCACGTTCCTTTCGGACGACGAGATCGATCGCGTTGTCGACTATTGTGGCAGCAAGGGCGAGCAGAACTTCGTTCGTGAGTTGGTACAGCTCAAGGTTGAAGACAAGGACGAGGGCGAAGCCGTCCAGCTCAAGAAACGCGATGACCTCTATGAAGACGCAATTGGCGTTGTCGTTCGCGAAGGTCGAGGCAGTGTTTCGTTGCTGCAGCGGAACCTCGAAATTGGATATGGCCGAGCTGCGAGGTTGATCGACTTCATGGCAGAGGACGGAATCGTTGGAGCGTACAACGGTTCGAAAGCTCGCGAAGTATTGATGACGTTGGCGGACTGGGAGGCCACGAAAGCCGGCGGTGGTGGGACCGCAGAAAAGGCGACAGCGTCTCCGCAGGGGATGGTCATCGACGGCGTTGCGTCGAAGCCCGGTCCGTCTCCCGAGCCGGTGCTTGATCCCGTTCTTGATCCCGAGCCGGAAGTGTTGAAGCAAACCGTATCCAAGATCGTGGCCTTGCCGTCCGCTTCGCGAAGGATTCCGGACAGCGACACGCTGGACGACGAACGCGATGAGTTGGATGAGGAGCTCGAAGATGAGCTCGAAGATGCGTTGGAGGAAGAAGAGTACGAAGAAGAGTACGAAGAGGAAGAGCTAGACGGTGAGCTGGAAGAGGACGCAGAAGCCGAGCTCGATGAGGACGAGGAATACGAAGAGGAAGAAGACGAGCTAGAAGACGAGCTAGAAGACGAGCTAGAAGACGAGCTAGAAGACGAAGAGGCGGAACTCGAAGAGGAAGAAGACGAGCTGGAAGACGAAGAAGCAGAACTCGAAGAGGATGAGGAAGACGTCGAGTACGAGGACGCCGAATCGGACGAGGAATATGAAGACGCCGACGAGTACGAAGAGGTCGAGGACGAGTACGACGGAGAGGAATTCGAGCAGGAGGACTTCGACGACAAGGAGTTCGCTGCTGCCGTTGCCAAGGAGACGGGATTGGACGCCGACGAGTACGAAGACGTCGAAGATTTTGATGAATTGGCCAAGGACGTGAGTGAGTTGGGGGAAATGGCAGCGGCGTCGGTTACGGGTGCGTCAACGAAGAAGAAGCCTCGCTCTCGGCGGAAGAAGGTAGATGACGCTGGCAAACGCTCGCCCCGTACCCCGGAAAAAGGCGGCAATCGCGTCATCGTGCACCGTTCGCACGCGGATTGAACAGGATCTTGGGGCTCATCTGATTCCTCACATGGGACGCGAACGCTTTACATCCTGCGTGGAATGCAGGCGGACTTCCGGGTGAAGCCGAGGAGGGTCAATCAGCGGCTCGCGGGCGAACAAGCAGCCAAATGCGGGGGACTCTGACCGGGCTCTACGCGAGGAAACCCCGAGAATTGACACATCCCTTGCGAACTTCTATGTTTCTTACTTGTCCCGTTATGAACGGAGCTTCCCGAATGTCTTTTGTGCCTCAAATTCCGATGATTATTTGCGGGGTCACCAGTGCGGTGATTCCGGTCGGTAGTGGCAGGTTCTAGGGACATTTGGAACGAACGAATCAATTACAGCCCTGGAGCCTTGGCGCCGGGGCTTTTTTTTTGCCTTGGGTGTCTTTAGCACCAACTAACCGATCTTGGGAATCCAAGCTTGAAGCTCGGCATGAACAGGTCGTTGGGCGCGGCTCACAAGAAATGCGAAACCGGTAAAAACATGCGTCGAATCCAGATTTACGACACAACCCTGCGAGACGGCAGTCAGGGTGAAGGCATCAGCTTTTCGTTACACGACAAGCTGGCGATCGCCCGAAAGCTCGACTCGATCGGTGTCGACTACATCGAAGGCGGCTATCCGCTGTCGAATGAGAAGGACGTCGAGTTCTTCGCGCGGCTGGCGGAAAAGCCGCTTGAGCATGCCAAGCTGTGCGCGTTTGGGATGACGCGGCGCCGCGGGATGAAGGCGGCCGATGATCCTGGCATGAAGGCGCTCATCGAATCGCAGGCGCCGGGGATCACCATTGTCGGCAAGACGTCTGCGTTTCACGTCGAGGAAGTGCTACGCGTTTCCTTCGAAGAAAATCTCGACATGATTCGGGACAGTGTGCAGTGTCTCGTCGACGAGGGTCGTGAGGTGATCTACGACTGCGAACACTTCTTCGACGGCTGGAAGCTCAACCCGGAATATGCCAAGCAGACCATCAAGGCGGCGGCTGAAGCCGGGGCTTCCATGATCGTGCTATGCGATACCAACGGCGGCACGTTGCCGGACGAGATTGCTTCCTTGACCAAAGAAGCGATTGCGGCAGTCGACATCCCGATTGGCATTCACTGTCACAACGACTGCGAACTGGGAGTGGCGAATTCGCTGGTCTCGGTCGAGGCCGGTGCGATTCAGGTACAGGGCACGATTAACGGTTTCGGGGAGCGTTGCGGAAACGCGGATCTGATTTCGGTGATTGCCAATCTTGCCGTGAAGAAAGATGGCTATGAAATGCTCACGGAGGGTGCTGTCGAGCGTCTGACGGAACTCTCGCGATTCGTCTATGAAACGGCGAACATGTATCCACGCAATGGCCAGGCATTTGTCGGCCCCAGCGCATTCGCTCACAAGGGCGGCATGCACGTTCACGCCGTGAACCGGGCGGCATCCAGCTACGAGCACATTGAGCCGGAGTCGGTCGGCAACGAGCGACGAGTGTTGGTAAGTGAGTTGTCGGGGCGATCAAATATCATCGCCAAGACGACGAAGTTCAATCTGGAGCAGGATAAGGAGTTGATGACGAAGATCCTCGAGGAGGTCGTCATCATGGAGAACCGGGGCTACCAGTTTGAGGCTGCGGAAGCTTCGTTCGATCTCCTGGTGCAGCGTTGTGCCGGCACCTACGAGTCGCACTTCAAGCCAATGAAGTACCACATTGAAGTCGTTGGCAGCGATCTGGATTCCGAGTGTCAACTGACGACACAGGCGACGATCAAGGTGCAGGTTGGTGACGAAATCAAGCATGAAGTCGCGGAGGGCGACGGTCCTGTGAACGCGTTGGACGCGGCTCTTCGCAAGGCATTGGAACCGTTCTTCCCGGAGCTACAGGACCTGCGATTGCTGGACTACAAAGTTCGCGTCGTGAATTCCGAGGCCGGCACGGCGGCTCGTATTCGTGTCATCATCGAAAGTCGTGATACGAATGACCGCTGGCGAACGGTGGGCGTCAGTGAAAATATCATCGAGGCCAGTTGGCTGGCACTCCTTGATTCAATCGAATACAAGCTGGCCGCAAACCAGTCAGCAACGGCAAACGCTTGATTGGCTTGCTGCGGAATTCGTGAAACCAGGAAACCTCGCCATGCAGACGTGGCTGGGTTTGATCCGACGACGACGCAACGGACTGTGTCACGGTGTACGGGCAAACTGAAACATCTAATTTCATAGAGTGAATGATGGCTCCCAATACTGCGAAGCAAGAGACGGCTACCCGTTTTTCGGCCGAAGATCTTCCCAACCGATTTGAATTCAAGGATGCTCAACCCCGTCTCTATGCGATGTGGGAGGCGAACGGCTACTTCCACGCCGAACCGGATGAGCGAGGGCCCGACAAACGTTTCACGATTGTGATTCCACCGCCGAACGTCACGGGCGCATTGCACCTCGGCCACGCCCTGAACAACACGTTGCAGGACGTCGTGATTCGCTTCAAGCGGATGCAGGGTTTCAACACGCTGTGGATGCCTGGCACCGATCACGCCGGCATCGCGACGCAAGCGGTTGTCGAACGACGCCTGAAGGAAGAAGAGAACAAGACACGTCACGATCTGGGACGCGAGGCGCTCGTGGATCGAATCTGGGCATGGAAAGAGCAATACGAAAAGCGTATCCTCGGCCAGCTCAAGCAGATGGGAACCAGCTGCGATTGGCAGCGAACTCGCTTTACGCTGGATGATGTTTGTGCGACGGCGGTCCGGCAGACTTTCTTCGATCTCTTTACGAAGCAACTCATCTATCGCGGCAAGCGCTTGGTGAATTGGGACTCGTTTTTGCAAACGGCCGTCAGTGACGACGAAGTCTTCCGCGAAACGGTTGCCGGCAGTTTCTGGCACTACAAGTATCCCGTGATTGATCCGAAACCGGGCGAGCCAACTCACGTCACCATTGCCACGACTCGGCCGGAAACCATGTTGGGCGATACAGCGATTGCCGTTCATCCGGATCCGCAAGCGGCTTTGCGTCGATATGAAAAACAGGTCGAGCAGAAACTGGCGGAGGCAAACGAGAAGGACAAGGCCGCCGTACAGGAGGAGCTGGACCGCATCGAGGCGCGGCGAAAAGAGATGTTGCCGCATCTGGAATTGCTGCGTGATATGGCGAACGATGGACGCATGATCATGCTGCCGCTGATGGATCGACCGATTCAACTGGTTGCCGATGAATGGGCCAAACCCGAGCTCGGGAGCGGTTGCGTGAAGATCACGCCAGCGCACGACCCGAATGACTATGAAGTTGGCAAACGTTGTAATCTGGAAATGATCAATATCCTGAATCCGGACGGAACGCTTAATTCGGAAGCTGGGAAGTATTCGGGGCTGACGATGAAGAAAGCGCGAGCGCAGGTAGTCGAGGATCTGGATGCACTTGGACTCCTGATCGAGGTCGAGGATCGCGAGATCGAAATGGCCAAGTCGGATCGCAGCAAGACGACGATCGAACCGTTCCTCGCGGATCAATGGTTCGTGCGCATGAACGAACTCTCCCAGTCGGCGATGGATGCCGTGAGTGATGGCCGCGTAAAGATCATCCCAGAACGCTACACGAAGGGGTATCACGACTGGCTGGGTGAAAAGCGGGACTGGCCGGTCAGTCGGCAGCTGTGGTGGGGGCACCGGATTCCCGTCTGGCTGATGGTATTCGATCGCGAGACACCGATCGACGCCAGCAAGCTTCCGCACGTGGACGCAATTGATACGTCCGTGGCCGAACAGCCAACGGCCGCCGGGCTGGATGGCAAAGTTTCCAGCTTCATTTTTGAAGGACCCGGTGAGAACGAGCTGACGCTGTGTTCGTGCGTCGCTCCCGGAAATTCCGATCTGGAATCGCAGATCGAAGCCGCCGGACTGGTTCAGGAAGACGATGTGCTTGATACGTGGTTCAGTTCCGCGTTATGGCCTCATTCGACGCTGGGGTGGCCGGAAAAAACCGCGGAACTCGACTACTACTATCCCACCAGCACGCTCATCACCAGCCGCGACATTATTACGCTTTGGGTGGCGAGGATGGTTCTTACCGGCCTGAACAACATGGGCGAAGTGCCGTTCCGTGAGGTCTATATCCATCCCAAGATTCTCGACGGCTACGGCGAGACGATGTCCAAATCCAAAGGCAACGGTGTCGATCCGCTGGACGTGATCGAAAAATACGGCGCCGATGCGTTGCGGTTTGGCATTACGCACCTCAGCACGGAGACGCAGGATGTTCGCATGCCCGTGCAGTTCGAGTGTCCGCATTGCGAAGCGTTGGTCGACCAGACGAAGAAAAACCGTACGCTGCCACGTGTCGAGTGCAAAAAGTGCGGCAAGGAGTTTTCCACCCAGTGGGCTCAGACGGACGAAGACAAGGCCCTGCCACGAGGTGCTTCGGTCAGCGACAAGTTTGAGGAAGCCGGAAAGTTCGGCAACAAACTTTGGAATGTGTCGCGTCTATGTCTGATGAATCTCGACGGCTACGAGGCGGGGCCACTGGCAGACGAAGATCTGGCCTTCGAAGATCGCTGGATACTCAGTCGACTGGCGACGGTGACCGACCGCGTGACGCGCGGCCTGGAACAGTACAAGTACGCAGAAATTTCACGCGAACTGTATGACTTCGTGTGGAAGGAGTTCTGCAGCGTCTATGCCGAGATGATCAAAGGGCGAATCGACGTCCCGGAAAAGCGATCGGCCACTCAGCGAATCCTCGCTCACGTGCTGGACACGCTTTTGCGGCTGTTGCATCCGATCATGCCGTTCCTGACGGAAGAGATCTGGCAACTGTTGGCAAATGTGGCACCAGAACGCGGGCTGACGGAGATTGCTCCGGCGGCCGAGAGCATCGTGATCGCACCATGGCCCGTCGCTGATATGTCACGTCAGGATTCGGATCTGGAATCCCAGTTTTCCAAATTCCAGGAAGTGCTGGGGGCAATTCGTGAGATCCGCAGCCGCCAGCAAATTGCACCGAAGCAGGAAATCGAGTTCTCAGTGCGATGTGATGAGGGGATGACGAAGCTGCTTCAGCCGATGGAGCCGTTCTTCCTGTCGATGGCTCGCGCCAGGAATCTGGCGTGGGGAAGCGACGTCGAGCCCTTCGCGACCGGTGCATCCAAGACGGCGGCGGGTGTTGAAGTTCATGTTGACCTCAAGGATTTCATCGACGTTGAGGCTGAGAAAACACGGCTCACGAAACTGATCGAGAAGTTGACCAAGGGCATCGCCGGGAAGGAAAAGAAGCTCTCCAATGAGAACTTTGTATCCCGAGCTCCCGCCGAAGTTGTGGCCCAGGAGAAGCAAGCCGTGGTCGATCTTCAGGCGGAACTTGCGACGGCCCGTGAGAGTCTCGCGGCGATGGAAAGTCGCTAGTCGTCAATTTCAACTGCGACGCTTTCGTGGCTTTCATGGATTGTTGGTTGAGGTGTGCTCAAATGAAGTATCGCTCAGCCAACCACGCCAGCGGTACGTAGATCGCGACCGCGGCCAGGGTGCCTCGGATGCCGACTACCACACCACGCTTGCGCCGGCGATAGATCGAGATGGCGGCAATCAGCAGCGAGAGGAACGCAAGGATGAACATCGATAGCAGGATGCAATAGATCGCACTTCGAACGAAGGATGCTGGCCAACCCCGCGTGGCAATCTCGGTACTGGCCGCCCAGAAAGCGGCCTGCGGCATAAATGATGATAGGCCAACGATTGTGGTCGCAAGGCTCCGCTGCCATGACGGTCTGATGCCGCCGCTTGTCCGACTCTCCTCCGCGGACTGCGGCGTGTCTGGCGGCGAGTACGGATTGTTGGAGTCCAATAGTGACATTCTATGGGGCCGTAGTCAGACCAGAGTGAAAAGGGGGGCCATCAATGGAAACGCGTAGCTAACAAGCCAGAACCACGCCAGCCATTGAAACGCCAATACTCGAAGGAAGGTCGCCCGTCTCAGACACGCAAATGCGATCAATAGTAAACCAGCAAAAAGTACTCCCGTTCCGCCGAAAACCGCCGCAGTGTGTGGCCGGCCGAGGTGTCTTATGCCTGCAGGAATGGACAGCAGCAGATACAGACCATTGATTCCATGCAGAACAAGGAAGACCGCCAACGTGATCTTCGGCGGGCGGGGCGGACCGCTGAGCAGCGGCCGGCAGGATAGTGTGTACGAACCGAGCACAAACGTAGAGTAGACCAGGAAAGCCATAACTTTGGATTTCAGAAGGAATACACTTACGATAGGAATCAGTGGAAAGGGCTTCCACCACGTGGGATTTCCCCTTTCGAAAGAAACCGCCATCCACACGAATGGAAGCAGCGAAAGTCCCGCGAACAGGACCAGCCATGGAGCATTGGCGACCGGCGAAGGAGCTTCGTTGGAAGGCGGTATTGCACTCGTTGCTTCATATGGGTTGGTCATGCTACGAAGTCCAATGTTGGGACGTGAGCCGTTCATTGTCTCACAATAGGCGACATCATAGTATCGGCTCGATCTCCTTGTCATAACCGGCGACCCACCGAACGGTTCGGTGCGTAGACAGAGGCAATCAACACACGGGTTACTTCGACGTCCTGAGAAACACGGGGAGAAGCTTGTGGGATGCACGATTCTCTAAACCGAATTTCACTGAAGGGCATGTTCGCAGGTGTGGCGGTTGCCGCGATCGCCTGCGCACTGGTGCGGGCACATGAGCAGTTTGGGCCCTACTACGCTGCCTTGTTCCTGACAGTGTGCGGCGGAGTGTTTGCGCTCGTAAAACGACATAAGTCGCTAGCCGCCGTTAGTGTTGTGGCTTTTCTGATCGTGGGAATGTTGGGCTTCGACATGGTGTCCATGGCGGGGCATCCCGTACCCATTGGTCGACTACGTCGTATTCGTCCGGGGACGACCATGGTGGAAGTGGAAAGGCTGCTTGGAACGCCGGATCGCATTCGCCGGAGGGGGCATCAATGGGAGTATTCGGGAAATACATGGTGTACGGTGACGGTGCGATTCTCCTCCTCGGATGTCGTCGAACGCGTTGATCATATTCATCGATGATCGCTACTCACCACGTGAATCGACAACGACGCATATCACCAAGACGACGAGGAAGATTACGCCGATGACGATGCACGCCAATTCTAAACTGTGGTCAACGTCCAGTATGTCCATATGCCTGGTCCGACACGATTGTTATTTATATGCAAATCGAAGCATGTATGCCTTGAGTATGTTGGAATCGTAATGTGCCCCTCGCGGTGTCGCCAAGATGTAGACAGCCATAGGCTGTCAATTTGCGGCTGTTTGGTCATTATTCTTCGGGGGGCGTTCTTTGCCTCCGTGGGACCGTGGGCGCAATGAGGGCCGGCCACTTAGGAGATAGTTCCGCAGGTCCGCGGAAATTCGCGGAGTGCGAAGTGGGACGGTCTTTCCCGTTAGGACAAATGCCTTCATCGTGATCCGTCACGAGCGTTTGTAGGAAGGATGCCGACGGCGGGTGAGCCGGCTTAATAGTGAGCCGAATTAATAATGCGGCGGTTTTTCTTCGGCCGGGTCCCGATCGTCCGGCAGTTGCTCTCGGACGGTCTGAATTGTTGCCTCGAGTTGTGTGAGTCGACGCGTGAGCTTTTCGACAAGTTGTGCTTGTTCGATCACAACCTGATTGAGGAGGTCGTATTCGCGCTGGTGGTGTGCCAGCGCGGATTCGAGACTCTCAGTACGCGCTTCCAATCGTTGAAGATCCGACATCCCGTCCATTGATCACTCAAGGGGCTAGTGGCTTTTGCGGCGACGACGCAGCAAGGCGAAGACAAATCCGAAGAGGGCCAGTGTACCCGTTGCCGGCTCGGGGACGGACTGAGCGCGAGCGATGGTGCCAAAATTCTCGGACAATGCGAGGAAATCCGGGAAGTCGACCAGTCCATTGCCATCGAAATCGCCTTCTGTCCAGGTGCCCTCCTGATTGAAGTTTCCAGACAGGACTACGAAGTCGTCAAATTGAACCTCGCCGTCGCCATTCACATCACCTTCTATGGCCTGGTAGTTCCGCAATGAGAATGAATTGAGGTTCAGGTAGGACACTGAAATAAACTGGCCATCCTCGGTGTGATCGCGGAAAGCCCGCAGATCCGACGCCTGAGGAAACTCGCGTTCCAGTTCGATGCCATTGAATGAGTAGCCGGAGAACTCGCCAGAGACGCGTCCCTCGGCCAGAATGATCGTGAATCGATCCGACTCGCCCGGTTCTGGCTGGGTGTAATCGTCGGTTGTCGTGAATTCAACCCGTCCGTCGATTCCCATCGCGCCCTCGATCGCCAGCCGGTCGTGCTGGAGATTGGAACGATCCGAATTGTCGCCGAGGTCGATTCGCAACACACCATCGGATAGTTGATCAAGGCTGCCGGGGAAACTGAGTGTGCCAATGCCGCCTTCGTTGCCGGGCACAAGGAATCCCTGACTGAGCACTTCGCCGCGGACGTCGCCGGTGCCGCTGACAGACCCGCCCCGGATCTCGACGGCCAACGTGTCGAGCGCCGCGTTATCCAGTTGGACGTTCGATCCTTCGCGAATGATCGCATTGCCGAAAATGGTCAACGTCGCGCCATCCTGAATCGAGAGCGTCATGGTGCCGTCAGGATTGGATTCGTGCCCCGTGGTGACCAGCATTCCAATGGATGAATCGGCAGAAATGTTGGCGACTTGCGGCGTTCCGGTTTGGTTGAACACGTCGGCGTACCAGTCGACATCGGGAATCCCCGGTTCGGCCCAGCTGTTGGGAGTGGACCATGCGGCGGTCGGGGCCTGGGAAGTCCAACCGTGATAGGGCTGCGACGGGTCGCTGACGCCAAGGTAAGAATTGCCCGGTTCGGGATTGAGCACCAGGTCGCGACTGGAAAACAGATTCATGCCGATGAGGGCGTCCAGTGTGTTCAGGCCATCCCGCGGATCGGTCAGGTCGAAGACGATGAGCGGTACGTCCTTCAGGACCAGGCCTCCGTCGGTGCCGGGCAGGATGAATTCATCCGCGTAGAATCCGGGCACCTCTTCCGAAACGCCCGTGACGCCCGCAATTCGCACGACGAAATCGGGTTTGTCATTTTCAACGTCGAAGCCCATTTCAGCGGCGATCTGTTCCGAGACAAAACTACCCTGGGCACCGGTATCAAAGATGGCTTCCAGGCGATTTCTGGTGGCCCCGTTATTGTTCACGTTGGCCGTCAACCAGAACGTACCGGCGATCGTAGGCGTGGATGGATTATTACTGAGGTCGTCAAAGTCGAAGTTCGCCAGGTCTGGCAGGAAGGCGGGCGTACCCAATGCACCAGGAACCAGCGTCAACTGAATCCGTCGCGACGGTTCTTCAACAAAGCCCAGAGTTGTCATCGACATCGCAGGCGAGCGATAGGTTTCATCGTTGTAATCTAGGATCCTGGGATCACTGTAGTTGATGATGGTCGTGTAGTGCGACGAAGTGGTTGTTCCAATCAGATTGGGCAAAGCCGAACCCGATGGGCCGTACAGAATCGAATCGTTGATCGTTCCCTTTAGCTGGCTGGTGTCGACAACTTGCCGACCTGTCCGAGGGTCCGTCAGAAGGCCGTCAAAGCCCACGGCGTAGACACCCAGCGGGTCGCTATTGATCGCAGCAATCGAGGGGCCGACGCCCCCTAGTTCAGTTGGGTTGATGCCTTCCTTGCCCGCCCCTCGCAAATCGAAATTCTCGAATGCGGCGTGGCTGATAATGGTTGCCGGAGCACCCGTGTCGAAGATCGCCACTTCGTAGTGCGGTTCCTGGTTCTCCGGGTAGCCCGGGGCATTGGGCCGATCGCTGGGGATCGAAAAGAATGATGTGTCGTCGGCGTCGCGTTCTTCCGTGAGACTCATGAACACATGAGGCGAGTTTGCGGAGATGGGGACGACGAAGTCCTGAGCCGCCAAAACGTTTGCGAATGCGAGCGAAATGACGATAGATGTGAAACACCGATATGACCGGATCACGTTAGCCTCCTATTCCCTTTACCCCTACCGCAGTGCGGTTCGTCTATTCTAATGCAATCGTTGCAAATCGTCCCGCACAAATAACGGCCAACGCGCACGAGAATTGTCACGCCATTTCCTTGCGAGGATCCAACAATTTTGTCAGTCTGAGAAAGTCGGATGGCAGCATTCCGACAAGCCCTGAGGCGCCCACGTTGATAGGTGAATCGACGTGGGCGTTTTTTTGGCTAGATGCGTTACTGCGGGGGTTCTGGGCTTTCCAGAGGTGGGGTTATGGCCGCCGCCGTAGCTTTGCTTCAAAAACTGAGCCGCAGATTGGTTTGTCCTTCGCGAGCGTCCGCTAGTTGGACGGGCACTGGTTCGACATCCCAGATGTCCGTGCAGTATTCGCTGATAGATCGATCCGAAGAGAACTTACCGACTCGTGCTGCGTTCAGAATCGACATTTTTGTCCATCGTTTCGTGTCACGATAGGCATCACCAACTCGCTGTTGAGCGTCTGCGTAGTCGAGGAAATCTGCCAGCACGAAGAATGGATCCTCTTCCAGCAGTTTGTCGACGAGCGGTTTGAAGAGTTCGGTATCGCCGCCGGAGAAGAAGCCTTCCGAGAGACGGTCGATCGCGAGTTGCAATTCAGGATTGCCGTAATAGTAGCCCAATGGATGATAGCCGCCCGCGCGACGTTCGTAGACTTCTTCCGCGGTGAGGCCGAACAGGAAAAAGTTCTCTTCGCCAACTTCTTCGCGGATCTCCACGTTGGCTCCATCGAGGGTTCCAATCGTCAGAGCTCCGTTGAGGGCAAACTTCATATTGCCGGTGCCGGATGCTTCTTTACCTGCGGTGGAGATTTGCTCGGAAACGTCGGCGGCCGGGTAGACTCGCTGAGCAAACTTGACGTTGTAGTCCTTGAGGAACACAACCTTGATGCGGTCGCGAACATCGGGATCCCAATTCACGACGTCCCCGATCGCGGTAATCATCTTGATCATCAGCTTGGCCATCGTGTAGCCGGGAGCTGCCTTACCACCGAACAGGAAAGTTCGCGGTGTGATGTCGATGTTGGGGTTGTCCTTGATTCGGTTGTACATCGCAATGATGTGCAACGCGTTCATATGTTGCCGCTTGTACTCGTGAATGCGTTTCGCCTGGATGTCGAAGATCGAATCCGGATCGACGGAGATTCCGTTTTCTTTTTTGATGCGATTGGCGAGGTCACATTTGATTTCGCGTTTGATGTTGCGCCATTCGGTCTGGAACCCGTCGTCGTCGGCGTACTGTTCCAATTGCCGCATTTCGCTCAGTTGTTTCGGCCACGTGTCGCCAATGCGATCGGTTACCAGTTTCGTGAGCCGCGGGTTACTGAGTATCAGGAACCGGCGAGGCGTGATGCCGTTGGTCTTGTTGCTGAACTTTTGGGGGTACATTTCCGCAAAATCACGTAGCACGTCGCTCTTTAGAAGCTGCGTATGCAGTTCGGCGACCCCGTTGATCGCGTGGCTGCCCACGCAGGCAAGATGCGCCATTCGCACGTACCGCTCGCCACTTTCGTCGATGAGCGACATGCGACGCAGACGATCCTCATCGCCGGGGAATTTGATTCGCACTTCGTTCAGGAAGCGATGGTTGATTTCCAGAATGATTCGGTAGTGTCGCGGCAGCAGCGACTCAATGAGTGCCGTTGGCCATTTCTCCAGCGCCTCTGGCAGTAGCGTGTGGTTGGTGTAGGCGAACGTTTGGCGTGTGATGTGCCACGCATCGGACCACTCGTAGTCGTGGTCGTCGATCAGCAATCGCATTAGTTCCGCGACGGCGATGGCGGGATGCGTATCATTTAACTGAACGGCGAACTTCTCGTGAAATGACGAGATGGGGAGTTTCTGACGCGTCAGGATGTTGATCATATCCTGCAGCGAACAGGAAACAAAGAAGATCTGCTGTGTCAATCGAAGGCGTTTGCCGGCGGTTTCGTCGTCGTTGGGATAGAGTACCTTGCTGACGTTTTCGGTGATGACCTTCTCATGCACCGCACCAAAGTAATCACCCGAGTTGAACGCGGAAAAGTCAAATGATTCCGTCGCATGCGCTGACCATAAACGCAGCGTGTTCACGGTATTGGTGCGGTAGCCGAGTATCGGAGTGTCGTAGGGAATGCCCTGGATAACCTGGTGTGGCACCCAGCGCTCATTGTGGACGCCTTCCTTGTCGGTATACGCCTCAACGCGTCCGCCCAGTTTGACTTCGACGGCCCATTCAGGACGGGCCAGTTCCCATGCGTTTCCGTATCGCAGCCACTTATCCGTTTTCTCAACTTGCCAGCCGTCGCGAATATCCTGGTCAAAGATCCCGAATTCGTAACGGATGCCATATCCAATGGTGGGAATATCGAGCGTCGCCAGGGACTCCATGTAGCAAGCGGCCAGTCGTCCAAGGCCACCGTTGCCCAAGCCCGGTTCTTCTTCCTGCTCAAGCAGTTCCTCGAAATTCAGTCCAAGGTCTTCGATGGCTTCCTTGGCGACATCGTACATGCCAAGGTTAATCAGATTGTTGCCAAGGTGCGGGCCCAGCAAGAACTCGGCGGACATGTAGCAGACGGTCCTCGAGCCCTCGAGGGTATACGTTCGATTACTGCTAAGCCATTTTTGCGCCATAATATCGCGCACTGTGTAAGCGAAAGCTTTGTAGTAATCGTGGCGGCTGGCAAGTCGCGGAAACTGCCCCTGTCGGTAGAACAGGCTGTCCAGAAACGATCGCTTGATCGATTCTGCCGTGTGCTGTTGTCCGTTTCCGTTAAGCTCAGTTTGTGAGCCATCCTGGATGCTTGCCATCTTTCAATCCAACCAATCGAGGTTCGTCATAAGCGTACGCAGGTCGGCAGGAGAGCCTACCGAAGGCAGTATCGATTGCTGCCGAGAGGGAAGAATACAGCTTACTTGATGCGCCCCGGTGGGCAAATCGTACGCATCGCCTCGTTGTCCAAAACTTCGCAAATGACGGCGAAACGACGTCAATTCAGGCTTCGTCCCGCCGAGACGCCCGCAGCGTGAACAATGAAATGAACATCAGTAGCGCCAAAGGCATGGTTGCCGGTTCGGGGACGACGGCCGAATAGGAGATACTCGCGACGGCCGAGCGACCCAGCATCGTGAATGTCACTTCAAGATCTGGTTCGCCTCCCGACCAGTTCACTGGCAGGACGAAGAACTGATCTGACACACCGTTGGGGGCCGAATAGAAGACCCGGTTTTCAGTATTCTCTTCAATCGAATCGAACGGTCCGGCATCACCCTCGGGGCCGGGCGTGAGGGAACCGGCAGCCGATGTAATCTCAATGCCAAGGATGGTGCCCTCGCGGCTGGAGATGGCCACCCCACCGGCAAAGTTCGGGTCGGCGATAACACTAATCTGTTGTGGCCGCGGGTAGTCAAAGATGCCCAGTTCAAACGGGCCATAACGCCCATCGACGCCCTCAAGCGTATAGACGAATTGCAAATCCGGGTCGCCCTCAATCCATGAAACGGGCAATTCAATCTGGCCGTCGACCGGTAGCGGGGCGTCGAGCGTCAGTTGCACGTCCGTGGGCTCGGTGTTCGTGGATGTGAATGGCCCTCCGTTGTCCTCGTAGACAAGCCGCCCATCGGCGGACTGAATGCCGATCGATGTCAGCGGTTGCTTCAAACCATTCAGATTGAGTCGCAGGTCCGAGTCGACTCGCAGATTGAGCGGCTCGTTGATTGGATTCGACGGATAGCCTCCAATCACAAGTCCCTCGACGGGGCCGGCGATGCGCGGAACGGTGAAGGAGATTTCGACATCTTCACCTGCCACGAACTCGTTGTAGCCAACTCCGGACTGATAGTTGCGGGACAGCCTGACCGGGTCGTCCGTCACCAGTTCGACTCGCGTCGGCGAAACCTCGCCAAAGGTGAACGCTTCCGACTCGCCAACCAGCAGCGAGCCGCTTGGTGATGTGAACGTGATGCTCGAGATCGGATCGCTCACACGTCGCGAAAAGACAAACTCGTGCATTTCACCGTTGTTGCGGAGCTCGGCGATCAGACGGTCCGGCGGTAACGGGTAGCTGGTGATTTCACGTTCGCGGACTTCGTCGCTGCCGCTGACCGTATATTCGAAAGAGATGTCGCGTCCATTTTTTGCGAAGTCATATTGGACGTCTGTGGTGAGCGATCCGTCCAGCTGCACAAAGCCGTTGCTGTTCAGATTGACGGTGTTGCTGTTCGACTCACCGAAGGCGTCGAACGGAGCTGGATCGGTGCCGGGACGGAGCGACCCACTCTCGGAACGGAAGGTGATCGCTCCTACGTACTGCCCGGTACCGTGCAATACGATTGGGTTTCCGAAGGCCTCCGAGACGGTCGCGCTAATGCTCAAGCTAGGGTAGTCGGCAATGTCTGCGACGCGAGGGAGATTCCGGCCGACCAAATCGTAAGCCGCTCGGATATCCTGTCCACCGATGTCCGGGTTGTAGAACACGTTCGTGGCGACATCGCCATCAATCACGACCGAAGTGGAAGTTGCCAATTCGACGCGGTTCGGCGTTGCCACGCCAACGGTTTCGAAAGGAGCTACCGCCGCTGGGTCGAATCGTAGCGCGCCGCGTTCTGACGTGAACGTAATGTTGCGAACCTCGTGGCGTTGGCCGCTGAGGACGACCGGAAGTCCCGCCGCCGATTGGTCGACGCGAACGTCGATTGCCGTCGCGGGTGGACGAATTGGGTATTCGCTGCCCGGGATGCGGAATGGTCCAGAGGCCGAACCGTCCTGTTCGGAATACTCGTACCAGACGTCTCGCAAGCCGACGTAGCGGTTCCAGCCTGAGTTCAGCGTCACGTTGCCGTCGATACGAACTTCGCTTCCCACCGACGCATAGTCGATGGCGTTGGCTGTGTTTTCCTGCAAGCTGGCGAACGGGGCAGGGGAGGTTGCCGGTTGCAGCGAGCCTCCCGCGGACGAGAGCTTGAATCCGCTCAGCAATTGCCCGTTCCCATTGAGCGTAAATTGATTCGAATCGCTTAATGACATGCGCACCACGTCGATTTGCGGTGGATCGCCCTGAAAGAGCACTGTTTCGGATGCCACATTGCCCGTCGCGCCGCCTCCGTATTCAATCGTGACGTCCGGTAGCCCCAGCGGATTCCAGCGAACTGGAAGTGTAATGCTGCCGTCCACGGTGACAGGCACGCCAAGACTTCCATAGCCAACGGTGCTGGCGGAGTTGGAAAGTACGAACTGAAACGGGCCCGATTCGCCCGCCGGACCAGGCAGGAGCGAACCGCTGCGCGAATCAAACAGGGCTCCCAACGTCTTGTCGTTTGATCCAGACATGACGATAAACGCCGAGTCGTCGACGGAAAAACTCAGTTCGCCGAACACCGGTACGGTGACTGCGACGCAGAGCATAAAGGTTACTGCGTGGGCGAATGCTCGTACGCCAGTTTGGGCAAGACGCATCTCGTTCCTCTCCATGGAAAGTGAACGCGCCCGCTGAAGAACACCAATAGAAGGCCAATCGCGACCGAAAGAAATTTGGTTGGAAATTTCGAGCAGCAATGAAACGGATACCGGAATTCATCAAGCGGTACGCGGTTCAGTGGCTACTCAAAAGTTGGATGATCGTGCTTGCGATGACTGATGGGGTTGTAGCCAATCCTGGTAGGGGAAGTCAAGCAATTCGCGAGGCATCTTGTTGGAATCGGACAAAACCCTAGGAGGCCGCGCTGGCGACATCAACAAACATTGCAATTGTTCACGAAAAAACGCAGCCCCCAACCATCGTTAGGAGCTGCGAAACAACAATCCAACATTCACCAAAACGCTCTAGCTAATGCAACTGTCCGCGCAGTCTTCGGTGCAACTGTCGGTGCTCGGCAGTTCGCAACAATCTGTGCAACAGTCAGCGCAACAGTCGGTCACACAGGGACCGCCGCCGGGACAGACGCAATCGAATTCACTGCAGACGCACTGATCGCAATCGCATCCGTCGGTACAGCAGACACAGGGTTGTGGTGTTGCGGATGAGTTCGCGGCAAAGGCAAAAGGAATGGTGGCAACGAGGGCGAATACAGCCAAGGCTGCAAGAGTCTTACGGAACATAACCGTCTCCTGAAACAAGAATCAAAACGTAGAGTCAGAGTTTTCTGCGTTTTGGGAGACTTAGTTACGCCACACGCAAAGTGCAGCGAGGCGTGTGTTGAGAGATGGAAGTCGCACCGCCACCGGAACGTGAGATGGTAACTGTGCGGTGGATAGATCGACCGCGGCAACCGCCGGAGCGTCGCCGAAATTCAGAAGAAGTCGTGCAGAGCCCTTCGAAGCGTCCGCAATCGGAGATACGGGAGTGTCGCTGGAACACTCGCACTCATTGCAATCGTCGACGCAGGTCGTCGCCCCGAGGACTGTCGGCCGGGGGGAATCGCAATCATCGCAGCAACAATCCAAAACTTCGACACAGCATTCCTCCAGGCAGCTACATATTCCACTTGCCAGCAGCGGCTGCACAGGCATTGCGATTGCAAAAAGCAAAACCGCAAGGAATCGGAATGTGGCGAGGTTTGGTTTCATGAACGATGAACGAGAGGTCCAGAGTAGGCCAGCTTCTCCATTAGGTTTACTACGCCCACGGTACGAGGCGAGTTCGTAGCAAAATCTCAATTCGTGAGGTGGACCTCTATCTGCGGTCAAAAAGCTCGGTTAGGCACCAATCGAGGCGACAAACAGGGCCAGCAGGATTATCGATATGCAGGCTGCGACAGTTACAACGCAACCGATGATGTCCGTCTTGCTGGGCCGCTCCATTTCAAAGTCGGAATTAGGAAACAGTTTTCTTGCCTGAAATGGTTCGTAGCTGGCGTAGGCAGCCTGGACATTCTTTTGATCCAGTTCGTTGTCGGGTTCCACCGGCGTTTTCATGCGGGCGTAGAACCGGTCAAGCACCGCGTCGCTGTTTCGTTTGGTGAGCAGGCTGGAAAAGAACATCACGCCAAAGGGGAGAGCAATCTTCAGCGGCAGTTCCAGCGTATTGAGTGCGGCGGAGCTGAAGCCTGTCATGTCGAGGAACGGCTTGTACAGCAGGAACTCGACTCGGAAGTTGCCAAAGCCCCGAAACCGCGTGTCCGCTGGATATTCGAGAAACTGTTGGGTTGTACTCTCGTCCAGTTGCATCGGCGGTCCGGTGGCGACGGGAGCGAGTTCGATTGGCTGTCCCTGCTCGTCGACCGGCTTAACGCCCTGCGACCAAAAAATCGATTTACCGCCCGTGGTTGAAACTTCCGTGATTGGGTCACCGATCTGGATCGTGGTCGGAGGCGTTGCGGCCTTGGTCGCCGGATCGGCGATTTCCCACGCCTGGATCTCCGCATTGCGAAGTGCTACGTCACTGGGAGCGGCGGATCGAGTCGATGTGGTTTCCACCAACTGATTGCGAATCAGATACGCCGGCTCGGTTGCCCAGTCGGTGACGCGCGGAACCATCGCCGGCAAGACGAAGAATAGCAACGCTACAAACCCAATCGTGACCCACGCGGCTGTTGTCGTCGCACGTCGCCAGTACAGTCCAAACCAGAACACAGCTGCGAACAGAATGGGGAATACCCAGGTCAGTTGTAACTGCTGGAACACGTTCATGAAATTCAGTGCCACAATTATGGCACCGAGGACCACGCACGCTCCTGTAACTCGAGCGGCAAAGAGACACTGCTTTTCCGTGGCGTCCGGTTTTACGAACGCGACGTAGACGTTGCGGACCACCAGTGCAGAACAGACGAGCATGTACGCGTCCACGCTGCTCATCAATGCTGCCAACAGACACGCCAGCATCAGCCCGGTTAATCCCGGACCGAGTAACTCGCGGGAGGCGATGCCCCACGTCTTGTCCGGGTCGGCAACCAGATCCGGATTGTCGGCGTAAAGTGCCAGCGCGATGAGTGCCGTGAGTACCCAGCCAATCGTACACAGGCGTTTTAGCAGGTTGCCTGTCACCAGGCCGACGCGGGCGTTCGACTCCGTCTTCGCCGAGCCACCACCGGTCACCATCATGTGCGGCGTCACCACGATGCCAATCAGGTTGATGATCACCACCGCCAGAATTCGGTGCAACGGAAACTCACTGGCGTTGTTGCCGACGATCTGGAAATGCTCGGGTGGCAACTGTTCGTGAATGATCTGAAATCCCGTCACGAGCGGCTGATCCGGTTCGCCGAACTTTTCGACGACGGCACTCAGTCCATAGGGAATCAGAATTACGGAAAGCAGAATGATGCACAGCCCCTGGATGAGGTCGGTGTAGTACGCGGCTTGTAGTCCGCCGGCCAAGCCGTATGCCAGGACGATCACGCCGATCACCGGTACAAGGAAATACTCCAGTCCCGCCGACCAGCCGAACAGAGTCACCGTGCTACTGCCGATAATCGATGCTGCAATCTTGCTGATCGCGGCGAAGGCCATCGAGCTATAGATGATGTAATACAACAGTCCGAAGACCGCGTACGCGCCGCCGAGCGGTTTGGATTCATATCGCTCGACAAAGAAATCGCCCAATGTCAGCAGTCTCATGCGGCGATACCAAACGCCGGAAAACCAATAGACCGGCGTCACGAACAGCCAGTACATGACACTCCACATGCCGCTCATGCCGCTGGTAAACGTCGTCGACGCCGCGACAACCGGTCCGCTGGCGTTCGTACCGGCTCCGAATGCCGCAAACGTTTGCATGAGTTTGCCGAAACCGCGACCGCCAAGAAAAAAGTCCTCCTGGACCTTGATCTTTTTCATCGACCAGATGCCGATGCCCGTCATAGCTGCGAAGTAGACGAACAGAACGAGGTAATCGAGAAAATGCACGCGCCGAACTCCCTGAGGGTGGGACTGGTGAGGCACGCAGTCTGCCAGCGCGCAGGAGGAACGGCAAGTTCACCGAGCCCTTTTGGTGGCAATTTCGCAAAACACGATTCGCCCGTGCGGCATCGAGTTGGTGTGAGAGCCAACTCGGTGGCCTGTGTGGGAGCCGGGCTGGGAATTGGCAACTAGCCTAGTTTGCCATCTGGGCGGCTTTGGCCTGCTCGATGGCGGGCTCCATCTCGTCGAAGATCTCTCCGACGCCTTCTTCGAAAACGCGTCCAATCAGCAGATCCGTGAGATTGCTGGCGTACTGTGGATGCGATTTCATGAATTGGCCGAAGCTGAATTCATTCGTATAGAACGCGTGGACCAGCTTGCGGATCCATGCCATGCCCGATTTGAATTCTGGCGTCCATGAACCAAGTTGTTCCGCCGAAAGATTGTCGGTTTGCAGCCCTTCCACGACGGCATCTGCGGCCATTTCGCCTGACTTCAGGGCGAGGAAGACTCCGGACGAATAGACCGGATCGATGAAGCCAAAGGCGTCGCCCACCAGCACCCAGCCGTCCCCGGCGTGTTGACGCGTGGTGTATGAAAATTCCTTGGCGACGTTGAAATCACCAACTCGGCGCGCATCGGCAATGCGTCGTACGACACCCGGGCATTTGGCCAGTTCCTCGGCGAAGATGTCCTCAGGCTTGCCGCGACCTTTCAGCAGTTGCTTGTGATCGCCCACAAGACCAACGCTGACGGTGTCGTTGGCCAGCGGGATGTACCAGAACCAGCACGCCTTGTCTTCGGTGTGCAGAATGATGGTTGTGTTCCTGTCGGGGTCTTCGCTTCTTTCCGCTCCGACGTAATACGTCCAGATCGAAGCCTTCTTGAGATTCTCGTTGACTTCGACGAGCCCCAGTCGGTTAGCCAACATGGCTTGCTGCCCGGTCGCGTCCACAACGACGCGAGTTTTCACGGTATGCTTTTCGCCATCGGCCGATTGGTAGGTGACCGTTTTCAGGCCATCCTCATCGTTAAGGTCGATATCGAGAACTCGTGAGCCGTCGCGGCAATCGGCACCCTTGGACGCAGCATTCTTGAAGAGCAGGTTGTCAAACTCGGCGCGTTCCACATGCCAGGTCTGCGAGCTGTCCCGGTCGTCGTGCTCACGGAACATAAAAGGAGCCGACTCTTTGGTCGAACTGGATACGAATTGGACGCCAACCTTGGGAGGGAACGAACGTTTCCGCATCTCGTCCAGAACGCCCAATCGCTTGAGCGTCCAGTAGGTCTCCGGCATCAGCGATTCACCAACGTGAAATCGGGGAAAGCGTTCGCGTTCCAGCAACAGGGTTGAGTGTCCCGCCTCGGCGATCAGGGCCGCCGCCGTTGAACCACCAGGGCCTGCACCAATCGTTACACAATCAAACTGCTTTTCCATCTTCTCCCCGCTTATTAGATTCCGATGCCCAATTATAGGCACCAGTCGTCATCTGGCGTCCGGACGACGCGAGATTTTCCTGACCGGTTCAAACCGCAAGAAAATGCCGCGATTAACGGGCCTGGCGAGCATCTCGGGGAGGTGGAGAACCCCGTTTGGGGTTGGTGCGTGTCAGGCTTGCACACAACGGATAGGCAATGTCGCGGAACTGATACGATCGGCAATACGGCTTGGGGAGCTAGCGAGCTGCGGCAACGCTATTTCTTGGCTTCGTCGCCCGTTTCCAGAATCGCCATGAAAGCCTTCTGCGGGATGTCGACGTTGCCGATCGACTTCATTCGCTTCTTGCCTTCCTTTTGCTTGGCCCACAATTTCTTCTTCCGCGAGATGTCACCGCCATAGCATTTGGCAGTCACGTTTTTCCGCATCGCCGGTTTCGTTTCGCGAGCGATAATGCGAGTTCCAATCGCAGCCTGCAGTGCGACCTCGAACATGTGTCGATCTATTTCCGTCTTCAGCTTCTTGACGACGGCCCGACCACGGCGGTCGGCATCGCGGCGATCGCAAATGATGGCCAGTGCATCAACCTTCTTGTTGTTGACAAGAATATCGAGTCGCACGAGATCGGCGGGGTGATAGCCCGTCACTTCGTAGTCCATCGTTCCGTACCCCCGCGTGGCACTCTTCAGGCGGTCGTGCAGGTCGTAGATCACTTCGGCCAGCGGGATGTCATAAGTCAGCATCGTTCGCGTAGGCGAGAGATATTCCTGACGGACCAGTGCGCCACGGCGGTCCTGACAGAGCTTCATCACCGGACCGATATATTCGTTGGGCTGAACGAGATTGACTCGCACGATCGGCTGGCGGAATTCTTCGATACTGCCCGAGTCTGGAACGTCCTGCGGCTTGCGAATCATCTTCGTCTCGCCATCTCGCAGGACGATCTCGTACGTAACGTTGGGAGCTGTCTGTACGAGGTCGACATCCGATTCCTGTTCGAGGCGTTGCTGCACGATCTCCATGTGCAGTAGCCCCAGGAATCCACAGCGAAAGCCGAATCCGAGGGCGTCGCTGGATTCCGGTTCAAATTCGAAACTGGGATCGTTGATCTTCAGCTTGTTGAGTGCATCGCGCAGTTCTTCAAAGTCCTGCCCGTCGCTGGGAAACAGCCCGCAATAGACCATTCGCTTGGGCTCCTGATAGCCCTCGAGCGCTACGGCGTTTTCGTCGTTGAAGTGAGCCACCGTGTCACCGATGTGAACCAGATCGATCGACTTGATGTTGCAGATCAGGTAGCCCACCTGGCCGGCCTTCAACTCGTCGCAGGCCGTGCGTCGCGGAGTAAACTGCCCCAGCTCAATGACTTCGTGTGTTGTTCCACCACGCATGTGCTGGATCTTGTCGCCCTTGCGAACGGTTCCATTCATAAGCCGCACGTAGGTGATCGTGCCGCGGAACTTGTCGTAGTGGGAGTCGAAGACCATCGCCTGCAGCGGCGCATCGGGGTCGCCATCCGGTGGAGGACAACGATCCACGATCGCGTCCAGCAGATCCTTGCAGCCAATGCCGGACTTGGCACTCACGGGCAGCACATCTTCGGCCTCGATGGCCAGCGACTGCTCCATCTCTTCGACGACTTCTTCCACGCGAGCGTGCGTCAGGTCGACCTTGTTGATGACGGGAATGATCTGCAGATCGTGCTCCATCGCGGCATAGCCGTTGGCGACCGTCTGGGCCTCCACACCTTGAAACGCATCGGCCAGCAACAAAGCCGCCTCACAGCATGTCAGCGACCGCGATACTTCATAGTGGAAGTCGACGTGGCCCGGCGTGTCGATCAAATTGAGCTCGTAGTCCTTGTTGTCCTTGCGGTATCGCATGGCGACCGAGCGGGCCTTGATCGTGATTCCCCGCTCGCGTTCAAGGTCCATATCGTCCAGCAATTGCTCCTTCATCTCGCGACGCTGGACGGTGCCCGTTTCCTCGAGAAGGCGGTCGGCCAGCGTGCTTTTGCCGTGATCGATGTGGGCGACAATGCAGAAGTTGCGAATCCTGTCACAGGGAATCGGCTTCTGCTTCTTGTTTTGTTGTGTCGGAGCGGTGGACATTCGGCAAACTAGGTTGTCACGGTTGAGATATGGCGAATCTGATACTCTATTCTACCCGTCCGCGTTTCGTAAATCCCGGTTGATGCGATAGTTAGCGATTAGCGGTGGCCACGTCTCGAGGTTGCCTGGCGTCTGGTCGGTGACCCGTTTGCGTTTCACGACCGGCCAACCTGGCGATGGAGAAGTGTCTTCAGGAAACTGCCACCGCAGTGCGAGCCAATGAGCGTTAGCCTATCAACGCGACGTTTTTCCCTCAGCTAACAACAATCTTGCGATCTACGCCGCTGCGATTTTGGCGGGAATGGCAGTCGAGGGCTCCAGCTGCTAACGGGGGCCGAAGGTCACGGTGACCAGCAAAGACTCAAGGGATCCAACGTCCAGAGCGACACTGGTGACGGAGTAATCCGCGGTGCCTTCCCTGTTACCGGGCGGGAATTTTCTCTGAAAATAAATGGTTCAAGTAATTGCCGTTTTTGAAAAACACCATTAACATGCGCGCAGGCAAGGAAGGCTGACGGGAAAGGATGGGATGGATGCCCCTCATTATTCTTGGTCGGAGTCAGTCTAGTGAAGCTTACATCAAGCTGTGCATCGCTGCGTTTTGTCATTGCGCTAACCGCTCTCATCACGGCGCAAACTTCTCACAACTCACTCTTCGCGAGTGACTGGGCCTATGATTTTGATGGCCCCGCACCGGCCGGATGGTACTCGGTCAGTCAAACATTGAACCCGCTGGGTTTGGAGTCCGCCACTTTCGCGGCTGAGATTCAACCAGGGCCTTCCAGCAATCTGCTTCGTCTGAGCGACTTTACGGTAGCGGCCGACGGCGGCAGTTTCGCGGGATTCGCGGGGACCTCGGACGTCTTTACCGGTGTGCTTGTTGAGGCGGACGTCAACGTCGCCATGGACACCGATGACGACTTGGGAATTGTCGCTCGAGCTAACCCCGCTACAGGCTCGTCTTACTTCGCCCATATTGATTTTGAACTCGGCAATGCGTGCATTACCAAGGTTCAGAACTTCGCCACCGGCATCGACATGGAGTGTTCCGCACAAGGGCTTTTTTCCAGCAGCGAGAGTTACACAATGCAGCTGACGGCACTCGGCGGAGCGACAACGACACTGACACTGGATGTGGTCGATTCGATGGGCGACACGACGACGGTCATTGGCGTCGACGACGGATCGCTTCCCGGGTTTGGCGCGGCGTACACATCGGGCGTTTCGGGAGTATTTCTTGTGCCCTTGGGCACGACGCTGGACGATGCGGCGGCCAATCCAATCAACGGTACGTTCGATCAGGTGTCGTCGCAGTCGGTACCCGAGCCCACTGGGATGCTGCTAATCGTCGGAGCATTCCTGTCGTTTGCCGGTCTTCGCCAATCGCGAAAATAGGTTGATCGCGAAACCAGGCAGGACGTTGAATCCGTTCGTAGCCTGGTTTATCCGTAGCGTAGCTGAGTAGTTTATTCGTAGCCGTATGTTGACGCCGCCCCATCTCTGAGGGCGGCAACTGACGTCGATTCAACGCTGTGGCTGGGTTGGACCCGCACGGGAGCAGCAACCGGCCCACCACCGGCCCACCACCGGCTCACGCGCGATGCGATGATTCGAGCCGAACGTTCGTGAAGCCGGGCGTCATCTACTGCGATGTGCCGTTGAGCTTTTCCTTCAGCAGCCTTAGAGCCGTCTGGAATTGCTCGGTGCCCGGTTCCAGTTGAGCTGCGATCGTGAGTGCCTTGACGGCTTCTTCCATGCGTCCGGCAAGGTACAACGCGAGCCCGTAGCGATATTGAATTGTCCCGGAATCCGGTGCCAGCTTCGCATCGCGTTCCAGCAACTTCAGCTCTTCACCGCGGAGTCGAGCCACTTCGGCGCGGGCGTTGATCGCCTGCTGACTGCCGGGCTGAACGTTTTGGGCCAGTGATTCATATAGGGCGGCCAGATTCGAACGCGGACCGGTGACACCCGGCTGGACGCCGATTGCCGTCTGGTAGGCGCTGACCGCTCCGCCAAAATTCTGCTGGCGTTCCGCCAATAATGCCAGCCCCATGTGCGACATCGCGAGGTCACTGTTTTGTTCGAGGCCACGCCGGTATTCCTCGAGGCCGGTGTCGCGCAGTTTCAGGTCCGACGACTTGAGTGCTCCGGCGGTCGCGTCCGCCAGAACTCGAGCGGCTTCCACCCGAATCGATCGTACGGGGTTGCTCAATAGAGGAGCCAGCAAACGCAAACGCTGGTTCAGCGGCGCCGCTTCCATGACCATGACGGCCGCCGTGCGGACTTGCGTGTCGGCGTCTTCCAACAGTTTCTCCGCCAGCGTCAGTCCTCGCTGGGGATCAAGTTGAACCAGCTGCATCAACGCACTGGCTCGGACGATCGACTGATGTTTGCGAAGTCGCGCCAGTTCGTAGAGTTCATTGACGCTGGAAGGATCACCCGCCCAGCCCTTCGAAAGAGCGTAGCCAAAATGATCTTGCTTGCCGTACTTGTCCGGATACCACTGATTGCAGAAGTCCGCCGCCCACTTGTCGGCTCGGGCCAATTCAGCCTGAACCTGCGTGTCCCCGGCGCGAGCGGCATTCATCCATGCTGCGTAGTGCGGTAACGCGTCGAGCTTGGTTTCGTCGACATTCTTTTCGTCGAGGTGGCAACCGGTACACGCATTGGGCGTTTGCAAGTCGACGGAGAGGTCGGGGCGAGGTACGCGAATACTGTGGTCGCGGCGGAAATCGACTTTCATATACGGGGTTTCGGGCATGTGGCAGTTGACGCACTGTGCCCCGACAGACCCCTGCGGATGATGGTGGTGGTTGGGCGTGTCGTACTTGCCGGCCGGATGCGCGTCGTGGCAGGAAACGCACATCGCATTGCCGTCCAGCTTTAGTTTTGTCGTGTGCGGATCGTGGCAGTCCGAGCAACGAATGCCCTTGTGGTACATCTTGCTCTGCAAGAACGAGCCATAGACGTAGACTTCATCCAGAATCTGGCCGTCGGCATAATAGGTGGACGGTGTGAGCAGTTCGTTGGAGAAGCAGTCGTAGTAGTCCTGCCCGGGCGGGTCATCGGGAAAGACCGTGCGGCGACGCGAATGGCATGGAGCGCAGGTCTCGATCTCGATCGTCGAGTCGTCGCTTTTCAGTTGCTTCAGTCCGTAGCCGAGGTTGCGATCCCAGAACAGCGAGTTCGCCTTTGCCAGTTCGACGTGCGTGCTGCCGGGGCCATGGCACGATTCGCAACTGACGTCGATTTCCGACCACGTCGTGTGATACGTCTTGGTGGCGACGTCGAAGTTCTTTTCGAGGCCGGTCGAGTGGCAGCTGGCGCACATGTGGTTCCAGTTTTGACCAACGCCCGTCCAGTGCAGCGGATCGTTGGGAGCCAGTTTTTCATCGACATCCGGCGGAGCCAGATAGAACCACTCGTTCTTTTCCGTATCCCACGAGACTCGTAGCACCTGGAGTTTCGCGGTCTCATTTTCGGGTTGGTCGGGCGCGCGTTCGAATTCGACCATGTATTGCTGCAGCGGTTCAAAACCGAACACGAATTTCACTTCGAAGTCCCGCATTTCGCCATCGGGGCCCTCCGTGTTCACGAAGTACTTGCCGTCGCGGCGAAACATGGTGGACGTAACGCCGTAATGTTCCAGCGTCGCATTGTCGAAATCGGCCAGCACGGTTTGCTCGTTGGCATGGTCCATGGCCAGATCGTGGTCCGAACCGGTCCACTTTTCGAGCTGTGTTTGGTGGCATTCCGCACACGTGTCGCGGCCGACGAACTGCGCTTGTGTGTCGAGTGGTTTGGCGATCCACCAATCGGCGGCAACACCACCGGCGATGAGCAACGAAAGCGCCAACGCTCCCAGGACGAGCGACTTGATGAGTCCCGATTTGGCTTGATGTGGCGGCATGGAGATATTTCGAGGTGGGCTGGGGTGCCGCAACTTTGACGCTATTTTCTCTTGCGGACCCACGCGACGAACGCGTGGATTTCTTCGTGGGCGAGCAGTTTATCTCGCGTATTGTAGTACCGACCCAGGTCTTTGTGGCGGGGGACGATACGGTGAATTGCCGAGTGACAGTCGCGGCAAACGGAAATCGTGGTCTCCATCTCCTCGCGCGTGAACCTTTTCTTGAACCATTTATTGCGGTGACATTGTCGCGGAATCAGGTGGTGTTCCGTAGTTCCACGGCGGGTTTCGCGCCCGCACAAGCGGCATATTCCGGAGGACTGTGAGCTACTCATGGGGCCTGATTGGGTCGAGAACTGTTCGTTGGGTACGCAACCCGTGGATCCACGGAGGGCGGACAAATCCCAACAACGTGCCAGGTCGACGGTTGATTGGCGAAACCTGCGGGGTTTTGAGTATCCTGAGACTTTCCCGCGGTGACAAAGAGGTATAATAGCCCAGCCGGTCCTGCGGGCTGCGCAAGATTTACACCACAAGAGATCGTCGCGAGCGGCAACCTACGTTCGCATACCCACCTGACTTCGCCATCCTGGCTTGAGGGACATTCTTATGAGTAAGTTGGTTCGTTTTTCGCTGATGGGCATCGCATTGGCGATGTTCGCCGGCAACACAGTGGATGTGTTGGCACAGACCAAGGTCGTGGCGAAGCCCAGACCCGAGTACCCGCCGTTCGAAACGGTTGCGAAGGGATACAAGAAGGTCGTCAGTACGATGGACGGGGCAGCGGGGCTCTACACAATCTGGAAGCGGGAGAAAGACGGGCAGATGCTCGCCGAGCTGCCGCGAACGTATGCCAGCGACAAATACTTCTTTGCGATGACGGTAAATTCGGGCGAGACCTATGCCGGACTGCAAAGTGGCGAGCGATACCTGACATGGCGCCGCTACGACAAACGACTGGCTCTCGTGGAACCGAACGTCACGATTCGTTCGACGGGTGAGAAAGAATCCAAGGACTCCGTCAAGCGACTCTTCACCGATCGCGTCATGCTTGACGTTCCAATCGTGTGTCTCGGACCTTCCAAGACGCCCGTCATTGATATGGACGCACTGTTGGTGGGTCAGGCCAGCAAGTTCTTCCCCAGCAGCGGTCGTGGGGTGAATCCACGTCTGACGAAAATCAAGACGGCCAAGTCATTCCCCAAGAACGTCGAGATCGCTTTCGAGGTTCCTGCTTCTGGTGGCCGACTCAAGACACTTCACTACTCGATTAGCAAGATCCCCAGCAGCACCGGTTACAAGCCACGCAAGGCGGACGAGCGAATTGGTTACTTCAAGACGGTCTTCACCGACCTTGGCAAGTACAAGGATGATGAGACCCGCGTTCGCTACATCAATCGATGGCACCTTGAAAAGGCTGACCCTTCTCTGAAGCTGAGCCCACCCAAGCAGCCGATCGTTTTTTACATCGAACACACGACTCCCAAGCGTTATCGTCACTGGGTTAAAAAGGGTATCGAAGTCTGGAACAAGGCGTTCGAGAACATTGGCCTGCGTGACGCGATTGTTGTCTACCAGCAGGATTCGAACCCCGCGATCTTCCCCAATCACATGGAGAAAGATCCCGAAGACGTTCGCTACAACTTCGTACGCTGGTTGAACAATGACATCGGAACGGCGATTGGACCAAGTCGCGTTCATCCTCTGACTGGTCAGATTCTGGATGCCGACATCATCCTGACCGACGGTTGGATTCGCTACTACGACATGCAGTTTCACGAGATCCTGCCAAAGGTCGCGATGGAAGGCTACGGTCCACAAACGTTGGCATGGCTGAACCAGCACCCCAACTGGGATCCCCGAATCTTGCTGGCCGAGCCCGGGCAGCGTGAGCGTTTGCTCTTCGAGCGTAGTCATTCGGCGGTCCTGCCTTACGGTGGGCACCCCATGGCAAACGTCAAGACACAGGCTCTTGGTGATGACGAGTACGATGGACTGGTGAATCGCGTCAGCCAGAAAAATGGCCTTTGCCTCGCAGCCGACGGAAAGGGTTTCGACCTTGCCGTGATGCGAATGACACTCGACATGCTCGCCGCCGCAGATGACGACGACGACGATGAAGAAGAGAAGGACGAGGACGACGACGAGAAAGACGACGAGGACAAGGACGGCAAGGACGACGACGACAAGGACGACGACGAAGAAGAAGATGAAGGCGACGACGACGATGATGACGACGCCGACGATAAGAAGAAGGACAAGGACGACGACGACAAGGACGACGACAAGAAAAAGGCCGAAAAGAAGAAGCCCGAAGGGCAGAAGCTGGATGGCATTCCCGAAGAGTTCATTGGTCCATTGATTATGGAACTGGTCGCTCACGAAGTTGGACATACGCTCGGTTTGCGTCACAACTTCAAGGCATCATCCATTTATACGCTTGATGAGATCGCGGCACGGAAGACTGATGGCGGGCCGCTTGCCGGTTCCGTTATGGACTACCTGCCGATCAACATGCGAATGAAGGACGGTGAAATTCAGGGTGAGCACACCATGAGCGACATTGGTCCGTACGACATGTGGGCCATCGAGTATGGCTACACGTTCTCCAAGGATCTGAAGAAGATTCTGCAACGTGTCGCGGATCCGAAACTGGTTTACGGTACGGATGAAGACACGTACGGACCGGATCCACGTTCACGTCGATATGACTTCGCAAAGGATCCGCTGGACTATGCGAAAGAGCAGGTGAAGCTGGCGAAGTATCATCGCGAGAACCTGCTGGAGAAATTCGTCAAAGACGGTGAAAGCTGGGCTAAGGCACGTCGTGGCTACACGATGAGTCTCAGTCTGCAGACCCGATCGCTGAGCATGATGTCCAACTGGGTTGGCGGTACGTTCGTCAATCGCGCCCGCAAGGGTGACAAGGACGCGGGCGACCCGCTAACGGTTGTTCCCGTTGAGCAGCAGCGTGACGCGTTGGACTGGATTGTCGAAAACGCATTTGAGGACGATGCTTTCGGCCTGACGCCGGAACTGATTCGTCACCTGTCAATCGATCGTCTCAATTCCACGATCGCCGACGAGGCGTTTCAGGTGCATGATCGTGTGATTGGTATCCAGGGTTCGGTTCTGACCAACCTGATGAACCCAACCACCCTCCAGCTGGTCTACGACAACGAGCTGCGTACGCCGACGGAAGATGACGTCTTGACTCTGCCCGAACTGCTTGGCCGCATCAGCGATTCGGTCTGGGGCGAACTGGAGAAGGGGCCATCGGAAAAGGCGACATTGCGAAAGCCGTGGTTGAGTAGTCTTCGCCGCAACCTGCAGGCCGAACACCTGCAGCGGATGATCGACCTCACGCTGCCTTCAGCCGGCTTCACGGCCGCTTACAAGCCGATTTCAAACCTCGCGGTTTATCGTCTCCGCAAGCTGCAGGGGAAAATCGAGAAAGTGCTGGCGACGCCGGGCAATCTCGATGAGTACTCGTTGGCACACCTCGACGAAGCGAAGACTCGCATCGCCAAGGCTCTGGACGCCGACTACATCTACAACGCCAGCGACGTAGGCGGTGGCGGTAGCGGCGGTTTCATCTTCTTCCAGCCGACCGAAGGCAAAGAGTAGTCGCTTGATCGACAAGAATTGAATATCGAAGAAGCTCCCACTGCGGGAGCTTCTTTTTTGGGTTTCACGCCCGTAGGACTTTCCAACTGGGCCGCTGGCATCGCCGAGGAATGTAAACGTTTCTGGTCGTGGTTGAGAACCGCTCCAGACAAAGTAGAATTTCGATTCTGGGAAACAAACTGAAAACGCGAGGATAGTCGATATGCGGTTCCTGAAAATGCTGGCCTGCTTCCTGACGTGTGGCCTATTCCTGAGTGCAACCGTCGCTGTTGCTGATGAGGCCGATGCGATTGCCGCGATCGAAAAACTGGGCGGCACCGTTCGCCAGATCGCTCAGAACAGTGAGGACAAGGAAGCGGCCTTCCATCTGTCGGGCAAGGAACTGACGGATGCCGATCTGGGCGCGTTGAAAGAGATCGACAATCTCATCTGGCTCAATCTCGCCAACACCAAAATCACCGACGATGGGCTGAAGCATTTGGCCGACATGAAGGGGCTGACCCGATTGCATCTTGAAAAGACGCAGGTTGGCGACGCGGGATTGGCCCACCTCAAAGGCTTGGAAAAGCTCGAGTACCTCAACCTCTATGGCACGCAGGTCAGTGACGCCGGACTCGATCACCTGAAGGCACTTCCCGGCCTCAAGAAGCTGTATCTCTGGCAATCCAAAGTGACGAAAGATGGACTGGCTGCTGCCAGTGAGGCGTTTGCAAAGATCGATGTCAACATCGGAGCTGAACTGAAGGCACCGCCCAAAACGCTGGCGAAGGGGCAGTACGTCCGAGTTCGTATTCCGGGTGACAAGAAGTTCCTCCAGATTGCGGAACTGCAGATCCTTGAAACCGGCAGTGGCGAAGAACTGCAAAAGAGCGCGTCGGCTCGGCAGTCCTCTACCCACGAGAAAGGCGAAGCCAAGAAGGCCATCGACGGGAATACGGAACAGGACTTCACGAAAGGTTCGGTATCTCACACCTCGGAACAGAAGGATCCGTGGTTCGTGGTTGATCTGGGCGGCGTGAAGGACATTTCCACGATCAAGCTCTTCAATCGCGGCGACTGCTGTGGCGACCGATTGAACGGAGCCATCGTCGAAATCATCGACGCGGGACTGAACGTGGTCTGGAGCGAAACGATCAGCGAAGCAGCCGACAAGAGCGTCTCCGAATACGTCGGCAAATAGGCCGTCAAACAATCCGAATGACTCAAAAAGCGTGTGGCAATTGTCACACGCTTTTTTGTTGCCATGTCGACGGAGTCAAGTGAGCATCCCGCCGGCAGTCTCCTCGTCGAGATGAAATGCGACGGTTGCTGTAAGTATTCCGGAGTAGCCAGCGTCACCCCTTGGACGCCGCGCTGAGGCCGTGCGGTGCATGAGGAATTTCCGCCCGCTTTCGCCGACTGGAGTCACCGCCATGGACAATTTTGAGACGCTTCGCAACTATCTGGGTGAACAGGGGCATAGTGCTGAACAGGTCGAGCATATCCTCCAGCGGTTGCGGGAGTTTGACCGCAAAATGGTCAACGAATCTGTCTTCGACTCGATTGAATCCGGCCAGTTCAATTTGCAGCATCTGATTGATGAGGCGCTGAACGATTTCGCAAACGGGGTGAGTCCCGGCTCGGTGACATTCCCGCTTGAGTGACGGGGCGTCGCGGTGCTAAGCTGAGGTGAGAATCGGACGTAGCATGAACGGTCTTTCCGTCATCCGCCGTCCGCCAGCGAGGCGTCGGCAGACTATGAACGTCAACCCCTACGAATCACCGGGTGATCCAGGACAGCAGCGTCCGGAGATACCGGTGGTGGATTCCGGGCAACTTCTGACGCGAGCCAAATACCTGCTGACTGTCGCCGCCGTCGCGCAGCTTCCCTTTTTTCTGAGCGTCTTTGCGCTTGGTGATAGTCGCAATATGCACCGGGCCACAATCGTGATTGCTGTCGCGGGCATTGTCGTTGCCGTGCCGCTAATCACAATGGCCGGTTGGATGATTCTGCGTATGCGTGGATCGTCCGTTCCGGCTGCACCGAAACCGGAGGAGTAGCACATGGGCATTCTCCAGCCGTGGAATATTGCATTCGCCATCGGGCTGGTGATCTATATCGTCATACGCGGCAAGTTTATTCCGTTGGCAAAAGAGAACGAACTGACCGACCGCCGCGTTGGGACTCTTGAAAAGGTGCTCTTGGGGGCAATGGTCGTCACCAGCTTGCTGTTGCCGATGGTCTATCTGTTCACGCCACTGCTCTCGTTTGCCAACTACGAATTGCCTGATGCTGTGCGGTGTGTTGGGCTGTTCTTGATGACAGCCGGGCTGTGGTTGTTTTGGCGATCGCACGTGGATCTGGGGGCCAACTGGTCACCCACACTGGAAACTCGCAAGGGCCATGAGGTCATCCGTCACGGCGTCTATCGACGGATTCGGCATCCGATGTACGCCGCCATCTGGTTGGTCAGTTTTGGGCAGGCTTTGATGCTGAATAACTGGTTGGCGGGCTGGAGTGTCGTCGTGGCGTTCGCGTTGATGTATTTCACTCGCGTTCCGCAGGAGGAGAAAATGATGCTGGATCATTTTGGCGATGACTATCGCAACTACATGTCCCAAACGGGACGTGTTATGCCGTCATGGAGGGTGCAACCGACCGAACCACGAGTGGATGGCGAAGCGTGAATTACTTGCTGACTTCCCGGCGGCTCGGTTTTCGCGAGTGGTCCGAGCACGACCTTGGGGACTTCGCGGAGTTGTGTGGCGATCCGGCGGTGATGGAGTACTTTCCTTCGGTGTTGTCCGTCGATGAGACTCGCGTCGCAATCGAGCGTTTGACGGCCCATCAACAGCGACATGGCTACTGCTACTTTGCGGTCGAACTACGGGAGACACGCGAATTCCTGGGATTCATTGGACTCGCCTACCAGGAATACGACAGCTATTTCACTCCCTGCGTCGACATCGGCTGGCGACTGAAGTTGAGCGCATGGGGAAATGGCTATGCAACGGAGGGCGCACGTACCTGTCTCGCATTTGCGTTTGAGACGCTCCAGCTGGATGAGGTTTATTCGACGACGCCCCATTCGAACCGCAGGTCAGAGAATGTGATGCAGAAGATTGGCATGCATCGACAGGCCGATTTTGTGCACCCTCGTATCGACGCCGACCACGCGTTGCAGCCGATGTTGGTCTATCGCATCTCCCGCGATCAGTGGCGGGCGGGGTAGGGCGGGCGTCGTCGACACTTTGCTGGCGATTCACCTCACCAAATCTATCTACGGGTTTTGCCGTTGACAGCTACGGGTTATACCGTAGGATGTCACGCAAGTTCGGCGCGACGACGTGGGGGACGCGCCAGTTCTGGTAACGGAGTGAATGAAAATGGCACGTCCAAAGCAGCCGCATCCTACGCCTGCCGAGCTCGAGGTTCTGCAGACGTTGTGGGACGACGGTCCCGCAACGGTCCGTGAAGTCATGGATCGTTTGAACAAGGTTCGCCCGCGAGGTTACACGTCGGTCATGAGTTTGCTGGATGTCATGCACGAAAAGGGCTTCCTGCGGCGCAAGGCTCAGGGGCGTGCATTTGTCTATTCGGCGAAGGCTGATCAGGCCAAGACGCTGAAGAAGATGGTCGGCGATTTGCTGAGTCGCGCATTTCAGGGTTCCAGCAGTGCTCTGGTTTCTCATCTGCTGGACCAGGCGTCTCCGGATTCAGAAGAGCTGAAGGCCATTCGGCAGGCAATCGAAGAACACGAACGTACGGTGGAGGAAGACTAGATGAACCAGTTCGAGTTGATCTACAACCCGCTTGTTCAGGCATGGACGACCGTCCTGCTGCATTTCGTCTGGCAGGGGACGGCCATCGCGATTGCTGTTCGATTGGTGCTGGAGTTGCTGCCCGAGCGGCAGGTTCATGCTCGTTACCAAGCCGGAATCGTCGGTTTGTTGGCGATGATCTTTGTGCCGGCGGTCACTTTCTGGTCCATCGACCGGTCGGCTACTCCCGTATTGCCGGCACAGATGGCAAGCGTTGATTTTGCTCCAATCGCCGCGGATATCGCGTTTGCTTCCATTCCCATGGAGATACCGGATTCGTCTGCACTGATCGAGCAACCGCAGCCAGCGGAAGTTCCATGGTCCTTCTACGTCCCGCATTGCCGGGTGGCCCTGTTTGCGTTTTGGGGGCTGGCCCAGGCAGTGCTGGGCGCGAGGCTGATATTCGGGGCGGTCGTCGTTTGGCGGATTCGTCGAACGGCCGAACGAGTTACTGGCGAAATGCAGGCGACCGTATCCCGGCTGGCGAAACGTATGGGCATGCGAACGGCACCAGCACTGTTGCGATCTTCGAAACTCACCGATGCGGCGACCATCGGTTTTCTACGCATGTCGATCGTTGTACCGGCCGCGTGGATCGGACAAATGACGCCCGAGATGCTGGAGGCGGTGCTGGCCCATGAACTGAGTCACGTTCGACGCTATGACGTTTGGGTGAATCTGATTCAGCGAATCGTCGAAACGGTTTTCTTCTATCACCCGGGGGTTTGGTGGCTGTCGCAGCAGATTCGCCTGGAGAGGGAGTATTGCTGCGATGCGGATGCCGTTGCGGTCACGGATGACGACAAGGCGTACGCAAAGACTTTGGAGGAAGCAGCTCGGTACGGTGCCGGGCAGCAATTCGCGTTGGTTTCAAATCTTGGAGGAAAGAGGATGACGCTGTTGAAAAGAATCAATCGAGTTCTTGGTCGGCGGACGGAATCGTCCAGCGGTGGCCAATGGTCTGTCGGCGTGGTCGCGTTGCTGGTCCCGGTGCTGATCGCGCTGACGATGGTGCGATCGGAATCGTTTGCCGTCGATCCACCGGAATACCTCGGATTGACGATCACCGAGGGTTCGGATGACGCGACGCTCTCCAGCCCAAATACTACGACGTCGGGAAACGCACAGACTGGCACAGGAAAACTGCAGGGCCTTGCGCTCGCCGCTCCGCCCGAAAGCAACGGTGAGCTGTCCGTCGATCCGCAGCCGCAAAAGCAGACCGGTGGTGACGAAACTGCCACCTTCACGTTCCAGTTCGCGAAGACTGTTCCGTCCGAAGGCGCCAAAATCAGCTTGCCGGACTACATCATTGAACCGCCGGACATCCTGTTGATCGAGGGCATTCGTCTTGTCGAGCGTGGCCCGGTGGAATTGGGCACCGGCGACGTTTTGCAAGTCGTCGTTTTGGGTGTGCCGCCGGACCGCCCGATTGCCGGACAGTTTGTGATCGAAGCACCGGGGTCGGTCAATCTTGGCCCCGGCTATGGCAGCGTCAAAGTTGGCGGTCTGACAACCAAGGAAGCGTCCGAGGTGATTCGGAAAAGACTGTTGGAGGAAGTTCAGTCCGTCGAAGTGGCCGTCACGATTCATCAACGGCAGGGGCGCCAGTTCGTTACCGGCGAGCACCTTGTGGGGCCGGATGGAACGGTGAACCTGGGGATCTATGGACGCGTTTATCTTGCCGGGATGACTATTGAAGGGGCGAAGGCCGCGGTCGAGAAGCGGCTATCGCGATTCTACGAGTCGCCGGTTGTGTCGCTGGATGTCTTCGTCTCCAACAGCAAGTTCTTCTATGTGATTACCGAGCAGGACGACGAGACATCCGGTGACATGGTGGTTCGTATGCCTGTGACGGGCAATGAAACGGTACTGGATGCCATCGCGGCGGTCGGTGGCATGGCCTCGATTTCCCAAAAGAATATCTGGGTTTCCCGACCGTCGGAGGATGGCGACAAAATCCTTTCGGTCGATTGGTCCGGCATCACGCGAGGTGGTTCCACGCAGACCAACTACCAACTGTTTCCAGGCGACCGGCTGTTCATTTCCTCTCGACCACCGAAAGGGCAGACGCCCGAAAAGATTGAGAATGCGGCTGACGAGTTCAATCGACTGGTAACGGAAGGTCGGTTGCAGGAAGCGATCGAGCTTTCGCAGGCGACACTCAAGAAGTTCCCCAAGAGTGCGATCGCGTTGACAATCTCGCAGCACGCTCAGTTATTGGAGGCGAATCGAATCGATCGGATCGAATCGGATACCGCAAAGGCGTCGGCCATGATCGAGCAGATTCGGGAGACACGTTCGAATGAGGCAAGGATGCGTAAGGCGCTTGGCAAGATGGTTTCTGCGGAGTTTCAGAACGTGCCGCTGAAGTCCGTGATTCAGCGACTGGCCAATCAGTTGGATATTGACATCGTGCTCGACGCATCCGGGCTTGCCAGCGAGGGAGTCACGGAGGATACGCCGGTTACGTTGAACCTCCGCAAGCAAATTAGTGCTCGCAACATGCTGCTCCTGATCCTCGAACCGATGCAACTGAAGTCGGACGTCTATGCGGGCGTGCTGCGGATTACGGGCAAGAGCACGGCGGCACCGGTGTACATGATGACTTATCCCGTTGGCGACTTGCGAGGTTTGCCCGTCAATGATCCCAACGGAAAGGGAACGCTGGACTACGATGAGCTGATTGAGTTGGTCGAATCCACGATTGCTCCGGAGACGTGGCAGAAGTCGGGCGGAAAGGGCGGCATCAACCGTTACGAGAAAAACGGTTCACTGGTTGTTTCCAATACCGGTGACGTCCACCAGCAGATCGCCGAATTGTTCTCGCAGCTGCGATCCGCCGCACGAAAGTATCCCCGCAGTATTCGCAAGCCGGAGCGTGTGTTGCCCAGTCCGTACTACGAATTCGATGAGCCGCGTGCCGCACCGCAGCCGGCACCGGATGTCATTCAGCGGTTTCCGGTGAATTTCTAGCGGAAACATGGGCACACATCGGCGGCTCGCACTGTGTTGCCGAGTCTTGCCCGTGCTGCCCAGCCAAGCCGACTGCTAGTCTCGCGAGAGGTTGTTGAACTTGCCGACGCGTTCCAGGTCCAGCAGGAGTTGGGACGCGTCTTCGGGACGATCTCGCGGACGCTTTTCCAGCATCGACATCACGATACCTTCAAACATCTCGTTAATTGAGAGCTGGAACGTGCGCGGATTGGCGGGCTTCTCGTTGCGAATCTTGTCGATGTGGTCGACTTGCGACTTGGCCTCGAACGGCGGACGACCGGTCAGCAGTGCGTACAGCGTTGCACCCAGTTCATAGATGTCCGACCTCGCGTCCACCTGGCTGTCTTCTGTCCGCTCGGGGGACATGTAGGCGATATCGCCAACCAGTTGTCCGGGCGCCGTGACGTCGAAAGACTGATTGCCTTCGGTGGCTTTGGCGAGCATCAGGTCGCTGAGCAGATAGACGCCGTCGGACTTGCGACAGAGGATGTTCGCGGGCGCCAGATTGCGGTGAATGATATTGTTGTCGCCGGCGTACTTCAGAGCGCGGCCAATATCCATCGCGACTTCCCAAACCTTGCGCCAGTCCAGCATATCGCGAACGCCGAGACGTTCGATGATGTCGTTCATGCCTTCGCCTTCGACGTATTCCATGGCGACCCAGCAGAACTTGCCCTGCTTGCCGGCGTGATAGAGCCGCACGATGTTGGGGTGTTTGAGTGGCAACATCGTTTTCATGGCACGGACAAATCGATCTCGATGTTCGTCCGTCGAACTGACGCGTGGTAGCAGGATCTTGACGGCCGCCTTGCGATCTTTTTCGGTGTCCGTGGCTTCAAAGACCAGTCCGGTACGGCCACGCGCGATGAGTTTGTCGGTGCGGTAGTGAGCGAACGTCTTGCCGACCAGATTGTCGAGTGCCGACGTGCCCGTCATCGTTGACTGATCGAGTGGACTGTCGCCGCCGTCCAGTCGCAGCGTCGTGTCTCCAATGCGGAAGCTCTCGCCGGGCGTGATGCGACTCTGTTCGATCGCTTTGCCGCGAAACATCGTTTTGCCGGCGGATTCCGCGGCGGTGAGGGTCGCCACTCCATCGCGAAGCTCAATTTCGCAGTGCACCCGGGAAACCCGCGGGTCGTTGATCTGCGTATCGCTGGCGGAGCCGCGCCCGATTACCAGTTTGCCGGCATCCTCCAGCTGGAACTCGCGGCCTTTTTCCGGACCGTCAATAACTCGGAGCACGTGTGGTTTGCCTGGGTCGCCCATGGTTTGTTACTCCCGTCCGATGTGCACTAGATACTTTTGTTCTTCGTCGTCGGTCAGTTTGCGGGTAGCTGCTTTCTTTGCTGCAGCCAGTAGTTCGGCGTAGGCGAGCGAATCGGAATCCCCCAGCAGTTTCCGCAGCGTGCGCGGAGCCGGAAGCTCATCGATTGGATCGCGGCCTTCGTGGAGGCGTTCGCAGGCTTGCAGCGCGAGGATGATCGCCAGTTGCCGGTCATTCACAGCGACCTGATTGGCGAGCAGCGACAGGCGTTCGGAATCGGCCAAACGCCACAGTCTCGCGAGGTCCGCACGTTGTCCGCCGGCCATGGCGATCAACAGCGAATTCTGGTCTGCCCGGTCCTTCATTTCCACGATCTGAGCGGAAAGGTCGTCGTTCTTGTTCATTTCCATTCGGCAACGCATGGCGAGCCCCAGCATGCCCATCACCAACGCAATGCTGGTTACGCCCGACATACTGGCCACGAGAAAGTTCTGCTGGATCCAAGTCGCACAACGGCGTACCAGGCCAGGAGGTCGTGCCTTGATCGGCTCACCGGCAAGGAACGCGTGGAGTTCCGCCGCGACTTCGGCCGCCGATTGGTATCGTCGCGACTGTTGTTTCTCGAGGCACTTTAGCGTGATCGTTTCCAGGTCGGCGGGAACCTGTGAGTTGAGCCGGCCAGGTGGTATGACCTCGTCATGAATGACCTGGTGCAACGTGTCGATCTGACTGGCCGATTGAAACGGCGGACGTCCGGTGAGCACGGCATAGAGGATGGCGCCGAGCGAATAGACATCGGATGTGGCGTCGATTTTGTCGGTATCGCCGTGTGCCTGTTCCGGCGGCATGTAGCCGGGCGTTCCCAGTAACTCGCCCTGAATCGTCAGGCCGCGGTCGGTCGTCGCGCTCTTGGCGACGCCAAAGTCGGTGACGCGAGGACGCCCCAGTTGGTCCAGCAAGACGTTTCCGGGTTTGAGGTCGCGATGAATGACGCCCTGATTGTGAGCGTAGTGGATGGCCTCGGCCACATCCGCGAGTAGGGTGGCTGCCAATTCCGCGCTCAGTGGCCCGTCACTCAGCCGTTGGCTAAGGCTCTGGCCGTCGATGAAAGCCATCGAGAAAAAGTGTCGCCCCTGGCACTCGCCAACTTCGTAGATCGGCACGATACCAGGATGGTCGAGGTTCGCGGCCGATTCGGCTTCTGCGAGGAAGCGCTGAATGTCATCGGCGTGTGCGAATCCGCCATCGATGACCATCTTGATGGCGACCGTTCTCTTCAGGTCGCACTGGTTCGCACGAAAGACGATGCCCATTCCGCCACGAGCCACTTCTTCGATCAGCTCATAGTTGCCGAAGCGCAGCGGCAGTTTGAACCCGGCATCTGAACAAGCTTCAGGCGAAGTGCTGGCGGGTTCGCAAAGGGTGGGAGCGTCGAGGCTAGCCGGTTGGTTTTTCGACATCGGCGCGACGATTCATGCTGTGTATGAAATGATACAGTCGCGTGATACTACCAGCTGTAGTGGCCCAAAAACACTCCAGATCTGCAAAAAGACCGCGGTAGAACGCCAATGTGAATTCCGGTGAGAACGGTTGTCAGAATTCTGAACGGTGCAGGAGCGGCGCAGTGGCCCACCAGCGCGGATTGGGCCTACCGGGTTCTGCCTTCGAATCTCGATTTGCGTGATGGCAATATCGAGTCTTTATGGCGCAGCTCAATGGCAGCTTGACGGAAAAGACCGCCCGGCTCAGTCGGGCGATCTTTCGTGGCGATTGAGACCGAGGCGATGCCACTAGTCCAGTCGCACGGCGGCTCCGAAGTCACGTCCTTCATTGTCGACGAAATAGGTTGCCGCGGCGGCATCGACCAGATCGGGACAGAACGTTACATCCTGCATGTTGTATTTCGCGATCGAGATCATCTGATCCAGAATGTCGCGTGGCTGGCACATGCGTAACGGGCGTTGCTTTGGCTTGAAGTGTTTCTCGACAAGATAGCTGATGCCCTTGTCGTCGTATTCGACCTTGCGAACGTTGCACATGATTCGCCAAATCTGTCGCCACTGACGTTGGTCCGGGTCGCGGACCTCGATCTTGAATTTGATCCGTCGTAGGAACGCCTCGTCTGCGAGTTGCGTTGGATCAAGGTTGGTACTGAAGACGAGTAGTTGATCGAAGGGAACCTCGATCTTCATGCCATTCACAGTCGTCAGGTAGTCGTACTTTTTCTCGAGCGGGACAATCCAGCGATTGAGCAGATCCATGGGGCGAACCTGTTGGCGACCAAAGTCGTCAATCATGAACATGCCGCCGTTGGCTTTCATTTGCAACGGCGCTTCGTAGAACTTGCCGACCTCGTTGTATTTCAGATCCAGCATCGGCAGCGTCAGTTCGCCCCCGACAACAATCGTGGGACGCTTGATTTTGACGAATCGTTCGTCATGCAGCGAACCTCGCAACAAGCTGGTGACGCCGTTTTCATCGTCCGCAACCGGCTCGTGAATGATGGGGTCGAAAACCTTGATGATTTGCCCGTTGGCCTCCACGGCGTACGGAATGTACATGTCATCGCCCATCAAACGTGTGATGCGTTCGGCGATCGATGTCTTGCCGTTTCCGGGATATCCGAACAGGAAGATCGAGGCGGCCGAGTTGACGGCGGGGCCGATCTCGTTGAACACCTCGGGCGTAATGACCAGGTCCTGGAAAGCGCGTTCGATATTGTTGCGGGTGACTTCGACGCCCTTGATCGTTTGCGACGCGACCATGTCCAGGTATTGTTCGAAAGGTACGGGCATGGGGCCCGCGTATTCGGTTTTCTTCAACGCATCGTTGACGGCATCGGCGCCTTTGGGCGGTTTGATTTCAAATTCCGAACCGGCGTCCCCAATGGCTCCCTGACGTTGTGCGACGAGGTCGATCAAGCCTTGCTGGCGGATGCGAGGCAGAAAGTCGTTGACGATTCCAAACGGGACTTTCAACGATTCGGCAATTTCGCTGCCGGCCATGCGGCCGCGATTGTAGATGGTACGCAGCACCATTTCGGTGAAGAAAGCCGGTGTAACTCCAAGGTCCTCGAACGTTTCAGGTTCACGAGGCGTTGCCGTTTTCCTGGTTTCGACCTTGGTTGGTTCCGGCGGAGGTGGTCCGAGGACGGCGTTGACTTTGGGATCCGCTTCACTCTCGGAGATCAGCGAATCGAACTGCTCCTTGTGAAGTTTCAGGTGCAGGAGTGCTTCGGCGTCGGCGCGTTCTTCGGCCAGTTTCAGGCAATCCTCTAACGCCTGGGCGACCACGTACTTGATGCCGTCGATGTACATGTGGTGCTGGTATTCGCCTGGTCGGACGAAGCAATCGGGCGTCGGGTCACGCCGGCTCTTCATCTCGGCAGCAAAATCGGGGCCTGCTAGTACACGCATAGCTAATCTCGGGTTCAAGGCAATGTCGTTTATCCCTCAAGATGATTTAGCTTTTTTACAGGGCCTCGCTGGTGTTTTTATGGCCTCCATCGGGTTTCCGTTTGATCGGCGTAGTCGTCATGACCGGAACAGGGGGCGCAACTGTCGACACGCCTTCCGGACATGCCTGCAGTTACAATTTCTCAAGCAGGAAACGCGTCATGAGTTCTCGCAGGTGGCGGCTGGTATTCCTACCTTCGCGAATGGAGTGGGTGCGGTTGGGGTAGGCCATCATGTCGAAAGGCTTGTTGTGACGGATCAGCTCGTTAATCAACATTTCCATGGTCTGGTAGTGGCAGTTGTCATCGCCGGTGCCATGAATGAGTAGCAGATCGCCCTTCAGTTGATGAGCGAAATTGATGGGCGAACCCTGCGTGTAGCCTTCGACATTGTCGCTGGGCAGCCCCATGTACCGCTCTTGATAGATCGTGTCGTAATAACGCTGGTTGGGCACGGGAGCGATCGAGATTGCCGTCTTGTACAGTTCGGGGTATTTGAAGATCGCGTTCAGCGCCATGGAGCCGCCGCCGCTCCAGCCCCAGATGCCGACGCGTTCCGGATCAATGTAGGGACGATCGGCCATGAGCTGGTTTAATGCGGCGGCCTGATCCTGTGGCGCGATGATGCCCACCTTGCGGTAGATGGACTTGCGCCAGTCGCGGCCTTTGGGAACCTTCGTGCCACGATTGTCGATACTCATCACGATATAGCCATGTTGAGCGAGCATCGTGTGCCAGAGATACGTGCTGCCTCCCCAACTATCCCTGACGGTCGCACCGGCCGGTTCGCCGTAGACGTAGAATAGCAGCGGGTATTTCTTGCCGGCCTCGAGGTTCGGTGGCTTGATGCACCAGGCGTCCATTTCGTGGCCGTTGGCGGTAACGGTGAACATTTCGACCGGAGCCCGATCAAGCTTTTCCAGCTTGTCTTTCAGTTTGGAATTGTCCTCCAGCTCCCGCACGAGTTCGTGGTTGGGCAGCTTCACCAGGCGAATCGTGGGAGGCGCTCCAGCGGAAGAATGCGTGTGAATGGCCAGCTTGCCGTTGCCCGAAATGTCGTAGGAATTCGTGCCTTCAAAGTCATCTTCGGGAGTCACCCGCGTGACGCCGGAGCCATCCAGTTGCGCGCGATAGAGATACTTCTGTGTGGCGTTGCCCGGCGACGCTGAAAAGTAGACACAGCCGGCCGCTTCATCAACTTTATCCACGGAGATGACGTCGAAATTGCCCGGCGTCAGCAAGCGAGTTTCCTTGCCATGTCGCGAAACAACGTACAGATGATTCCATCCATCACGTTCGCTGGTCCAGGTGAATTCGCGGCCATCCTTCAGCCAGTGCATGTCGTCGCGAATGTCGACCCACGCATCGTCGGTTTCCGTCAGGATCGTACGAGTCGTGCCTTGTCGTGCGTCCGCCAGCAGGACTCGGTTGGTGTTCTGCAACCGGTTGGGCTGCTGAATAATGAGTTCGTCGAAATTTTCAGCCCATTCCATACGGGCAATGTAGTTTTCCTGCGAGTCGCCCGTCTTGATCCATGTTACGCCTTTGCCGTTGGCCAGCGTGACACCAATACGGCACCTGGAATTACGCTGGCCGGTTTTCGGATGAGCAAACTGAATCAGCTTCGGGTACATCGAATCGGTGTTGTTGATCATCGTGAAGACCGGCACATCGGTGGTGTCCAATTGCCAGAAGGCGATGCGTTGACTGTCGGGGCTCCAGCGAAAACCATCTCGCAGCGAAAACTCTTCTTCGTACACCCAGTCGAAGGTGCCATTGATGATCTTGTCGGACGGCTTGCTGGTGACTTGAACGACCTCGCCGCTACGCACGTCCTCGACGAAAATGTTGCCGTCCACGACGTAGGCGACTTTTGTTGCGTCCGGCGAGATCTTGGCAAACTGGGTGGTGGAGGGTTTGGCGTGAGCGGCAAGCTTTCGCAACGCGTGGCTGGATCGATCCAGCAGCCAGTAGTCGCCGCGAGATTTGGTTCGCCAGACTCGCTTTGAATTGGTGTAGATGAGGACCAGCGAGTCGTCCGCCGAGAATGTGTAGCTCTCGATTTTCAGCGGGTCCGATTCGTCATCGGGAATGAAGCGACTGCCGGGCACCAACACCGTGCGGGTTTCAGTCAGGGCATCGTAGGCGACGATGTCGCGCGTTCCGGGAAGCTGCTGGGAGTCTTCTGTCTTCAGGTAGTCGTCGCCGAATTGCGGAAACGCCGATAGCGAACTGGTTCTCCACCGACTTCCGAAAGACTTTGCGCGAAATTCGGATTTGCCGTAGATGCGGTCCACGGTCAGTTGTGCCGGATTCTTTTTGTCAGCCGATTCCTGTTGTTCATGGTCCGCGTTGGCGGGTGTCTGCGAGCAAGCGGGCGGTCCGATCATGACAGCCAGAGCGAGTACGCTGAGGATCGCGGCAGTTCGGGGAAGTCGAAACATGTTGGCTCGGCGGGCTTGTTGAGAGGCGGATGGGTAGCGCGTTTGGTGATGACGCAACGCAGGTTTCGCCATTATGGACACCGATCGGGCGGCGGTCTAATTGTCAGGCTTTGAAACATGGACTTGGGAATGCGTTTCTGTTGTAATACGCGTCCCGCCGTCGTTGCGGTTTGACGACACCCTTTTCTGTCCGAGATGAATTATGACTCGCCGTTTGACAGCTCTTTTGGTTTCCCTGTTTTGCGTTAACCCGCTGTGCGTTTTTAGTGCTCACGCCATCGATCTTGCCAGCGAAGCGGCGCCGGGAACGACGTTTTCCGTCGCGGACGGATTCAAGGTAGAACGCATTTATTCGGTACCCTCGGAATCGCAGGGTTCGTGGGTTTCGCTCACCGTGGATGATTTTGGGCGACTGATCACGTCCGACCAGTATGGCAAGCTGTATCGGGTCACTCCGCCGTCGATTAGTGGTAGCGAAACCATTGTCGAACCGATCGAACTGGAAATCGGTCGTGCTCAGGGCTTGCTGTATGCATTCAATAGTCTCTACGTCATGGTCAACGGCGAAGGGATGGGGCTTTATCGATTGCAGGATACCGACGGCGATGACAAGTTCGACAAGGTAACGCTGCTACGAAAAATCAAAGGCGGCGGCGAGCACGGACCGCACGCGATTGTGCTGTCACCCGACAAGCAATCCATCTTTATCTGTGCGGGCAACCATACGGAAGAACCGAATGCCGAAAAGTCATTGATTCCGCGGAACTGGGATGAAGATCAGTTGCTGCCACGTCAGTGGGACGCTCGCGGTCATGCGGCTGGAAAACTGGCGCCCGGCGGTTGGATTGCACGTACCGATCCCGAAGGCAAAGAGTACGAGCTGTTCTGCAGCGGTTTCCGCAACGAATATGACATTGCGTTCAACCCGGAAGGCGAACTGTTCAGCTACGACGCGGACATGGAATGGGATGTCGGAACGCCTTGGTACCGACCGACTCGAGTCAACCATTGCACCAGTGGTGCCGAGTTTGGCTGGCGATCGGGCACGGGTAAGTGGCCGAAGAACTATCCGGACAGTTTGGGAAGTGTCGTTGACATTGGTCCTGGCTCACCGACCGGCGTGGTCTTCGGAACGGGGGCCAAGTTTCCTCACAAGTACCAACGGGCTCTCTACATTTCGGACTGGAGTTACGGCGTCATCTATTCGATCTTCATGACGCCGGACGGTTCGAGCTACGTGGGTGAGAAAGTGCCGTTCATTTCAGGTGCTCCGCTTCCTGTGACGGACTTGATCGTGAACCCTGTCGACCGAGCTTTCTACTTCACGATTGGCGGTCGGCGAACGCAGTCCGGGCTCTACCGGGTCACCTATGAAGGTGACGAACTGACCACGCCCGCAATGCTGGACACGACCAACGCGGCCGAACGTCAGGCTCGTCGAAATCTCGAAGCCATGCACTACGCCGGCGTCGAAGGCGCCGTGGACGCAGCGTGGCCACATTTGAACAATACCGACCGTGCGACCCGTTTTGCCGCACGTATTGCCATCGAGCATCAGCCCGTCGAAACGTGGCAGGACAAAGCGCTTGCGGAAGAGGACATTGTTGCTCGCACGTACGCCCTGATTGCACTCGCCCGATGCGCCGAGCGAAATCCGGAGCTAATGAAGAGTGCGCTCGATCGCTTGCTGGCCACGCCCTGGAGTGAAATGAACGAGGGGCAGAAGGTTGATCTCATGCGTGCGATCTCGCTGTGCTTCATCCGACTTGGCCCCGAGGATGGCAATCTCGACACGGGCGTTCGCGAACAGGTGACGTCGTACCTGACCGATCATTTCCCTGCCGAGTCGTTCGCCCTCAATCGGGAACTCAGTTTGCTACTGTCCTACTTGCAGGCCCCGGGAACGGCTGTGCGAACGGTCGAGTTGCTGGAGAATTCGCCAACGCAGGAAGAGCAGATTCACTTCGCCTATGCCTTGCGACCTTTGAAAGAAGGGTGGTCCGACGAACTGCGGGAACGTTACTTCCAGTGGTTCATCGACGCCAGTGCTTCACGCCGAGGTGGTGCATCGTTCGGCGGATTCCTTGATAACATTCGCAACGAAGCCGTTGAGAGCCTCAGCGATGACGACAAGGAGAAGTTCAAGGAACTGATTGAAGCGAAGCCGAAACGGGTCGAACCGACGGTGGTTGCACGAACAGAGGTGGTCAAGGAATGGGCGATCGCCGATTTGCTCGAATCTGCCCAAACGAAACTTGTCGCCCGCGACTTCCAGAAAGGCAAGCAGTACTTTACGGAGGCCGGGTGTTACAAGTGTCACCGATTCCGTGGAGACGGCGGCAATACGGGACCCGACCTGACGGCGGCCGGGACGCGGTTTGATCACAAGGCTTTGCTCGAATCGATTATCGAACCCGGAAAAGTCATCTCTGACCAGTATCAGGCATCGCAGTTTGTGCTGGAGGATGGACGAGTCATTACGGGCCGTGTCGTAAACATGAGCGGTCAGAATCTGAACGTGATGGAGAACATGCTCGATCCCGGCAAGCACACGCGCGTCGATCGCAAGTTGATCGAGGAAGTGATCCCGGCGACGGTTTCCATGATGCCTTCGGGATTGCTGAATACCTTCAATGAAGAAGAGATTCTGGACTTGTTGGCCTTCGTCCGATCGGCGGGCGACCCCGATCATCAGATGTTCAAGAAATAGGCACTGCGTCATTCATATGACGCGGGTTTTGGGGCTCATTTAGCAACCACGCTCTGTAATCTGGTTCACCTTGAATGGTGTTCCAGTCGAGCGTGTTGGGCCTTGTCCCACAGTTTGCGTGACAGCAGTACATGAACTTCGTCCAATGAACCTGGAACCTCTTTGGTATCCAGGAACATTTAGGGGAGGAAGTTATGGCAAGGTCTATCTTCATGTTGGCGGTGGTTTGGAGTGCGCTGTCGCTGACGGCGCACGCTCAATGTAACCGCGGTGGCGGCGGCCCATCGGCGGGAAACATCACGTCCACCGGCAGTATCGTGCCCTCGGCGTTGGTTTCATCGTTGAGTGGCAATCCGTTTTTCGCGTCGGCGAATCAACTCGCAAGGCAGCAGATCGCGCAGCGACAGTATGCGCAGCGGTACACGCAGCAGCTTGCTCGTCAACGGTATTTGCAGGCGTCGCGGCAGCAACAGCTGGCAAATCAGCAGCGGCAACGCGAAGGAACTCGCAGTCGGGAATCGGATTCGGGATCTTCCATTGCATCGAATCCGCGACGACAGAGGCTGTTGCGAGAGAACGCAGAGAAGGCCTTTGCGTCAGCAAGGAAGGCCGAGATGAACGAACGCTATTCGACCGCCGAACGTCAGTACCGCAAAGTCATTGCCCTGTTGGGGGAAGACACACAGTTGGCGTCTCAATCGAAAGCGGCAATTGAGCAACTTGCCTCGCGGCGTAGCTGGTCGTCGGAAGGAACGGCTCTGGCGTCGGTTCAGGCGGCCGTGCGTTAGGTGCGAACGTAAGTTGGATACATCGTGAGCGGCAAGGCGCTAGCTGCCGGTTGAAGTGGAGTTGTATTTTGCTTCAACCGACGGCTAGCGCCTTGTCGCTCACTTTCTTGCGCGCCCTGTTCCTCAGTAACGCGAACGGGCCCGCTACGGCGCCGGGCGAACTGCAAGCAGCAACACCCAGCCGACAATGAATGAGACGCCGCCGAGAGGCACAACCGCACCAAGGACGCGGATGCCGGTGAGGCTCATCGCGTACAGGCAGCCGGAGAAGATGAGGATGCCAACCAACCAGGCAATCGCAGGTCCCGAGAGACTCCGATTCCAACGGTCACCGCCCATGCCAAGTGCCAACAACGCGATGGCGTGATACATGTGGTACGTGACGCCCGTCTCCAGCCATTCCTTGCGTTTGAGCAGATCGGCCTCGGGGAGATCTTTCAGCAGGTTGGGTAACGAGTGTGCACCGAAGGCACCGATCATGATGCCCAGTGCGCCGACGACGGCGGCGAGAGTCAACAACGTCCGTGAAGTCATGGTGATTGTCAGTTACCTGTTTTGTTTTTGTCGTTCGAGGTACTTACGGTAGAGTCGTTTGTGCCGGTTCGCGAGATCCACCTCGCGACCTTGGACCCATGCGTGCGTGACGTTGGTGGCCGAGTCAAAAATGTTCTTGTCTGCAATGATTAGCGTAGCAAGTTTTCCCTTTTCAAGCGTGCCCACCCGGTCTGCCACGCCGAGGATTTCCGCCGGCCAGTGGGTGATGGCTCGAATCGCATCTGCTTCAGGCAAACCGAAAGCGATTGCCATGGCCGCGTGATGGGGCAGGTTGCGAATGTTGGCTGCGTCAAAGCGGCCCGCACCGCTGATGCAGAACCGAACGCCGGCTTTGTGTAGTCTTGCCGGCAACGTGAACGCGCTGTCGTACGCTTCGTTGCGACGCATGGGTAACCGGTAAACGCCCGTGAGGATAACAGGAACATTCTGGGCCTTCAGTAGCTCGGCACACTGTTCGGCGTCGTGGCCGCCGTAGATGATCAGTTGCAGCTTGCGACGGTTGGCGAAGGCGACGGCCGATTGAATCTGGGTGGCTCGGTCGGCGGCCGCGATAATCGGTACGTCTCCATCGAGGACCGGCAGCATGGCCTCCCAACGCAGATCGACTGGCTGGTCGGGATTGTGAGCCCGGGATTTTTGGTACGCGAGTGCTGCGTCAAAGACTTCTTCGATGCGACGAAGGCGTTCGTCACGCTGTTTAACGCGGTCGGCGACTTCTTTTTCTTCTTCGTGGTGTTCGGCTTCGTTCAGGCCGGGCCAGCGAACGTGCATGCCGGCCGGCGTGTGAAACGCGAGGTCTTCGGTAGTCCAACCGTCCAGTTGCAGCAACGCGGACATGCCGGTAATCAGGCCGCGTTTGGGCGCCGTGAGATTCATCAGCACGCCGCCGGAGCGGGTGACGGGAATCAGTTGGCTGTCCGGATTGACGGCCACGTCCGCTCGGACATTCATGTTGAGCTGGCCGACTTCACCCGTGTCGTCTGTCGCCCGAACAGCGTTGACTTCGATGAGGCCCAGTGAGCCGTCCATGTTGATCAGGCCGGGATAGACATGCTTGCCGGCTGCGTTGACGATCTTCGCATCCTCGGGAATCTCGACGTCACGGCCGACTTGTGTGATCTTGCCGTTGTCGAAGACGAGCGTCGCGTCGGTGATTGGCGGTTGGGCGACACGATGTATGGTCGCGCCCGTGATCGCGACTGGCTTCTTCTGCGGCGCCCCCGGGATTTCCGGTCCCGCCAGGGCAGGGATGCTCGCGATGGCGACGAAGGTTAACGCGAACAGTGCCAGCGTAGGCAGGGCTCGTGCAACGGCGGACATTACGTGATTATTGGTAGGTTGATTGTGCATAAGGTTAGTGTCCATGAGCTTCGTGTCCATGTCCGTGGCAGTATTCGTCGTGGCGTGGGAACAGATGGCGGAGCAATTCTTCGTGCTCGCCAGGCTTCTTCATGGCCTCGCCTGAATCAAGAATCTGGCGAACGAGTTGGCCGTGCAGTTTCGCGTCGGCCTCGCGTTTTAGCTTCTCTTCGTTGATGTCAAAGTACCGGTGACCTTCGATCCATGTCTGTTCACAGCGAGATGTGATTTGCAGCGGATCGCCACTCCAGACAACCAGGTCCGCGTGTTTACCGGGTTCCAGCGAGCCCACGTGTTCGTCAATGCGAAGCTGTTTGGCGGGGTTGAGCGTGACGAATTTGAGGGCTTCTTCGGGCGGAACCTTGCCGTATTTCACGGCCTTGGCTGCCTCGTGATTCAGGTGACGGGCCAACTCGGCATCGTCTGAGTTAAACGAGACAACGACGCCCGCTTTGTGCATGAGTGCGCCGTTGTAGGGGATGGCGTCGATGACCTCGAACTTGTAGGCCCACCAGTCGGAAAAGGAACTGCCCATTGCGCCGTGTTCAGCCATTTCCTTCGCGACCTTGTAGCCTTCAAGGATGTGTTGGAAAGTTCCAATCGTGATGTCGAAGGAGTCGAGTGTCCGGATGAGTGCGAGGATTTCATCCTGGCGGTAACTGTGGCAGTGAATCCAGCGGTCGCCGTGCACGATTTCCAGAAGTGCGTCGAGCTCCAGATCCTTGCGCGGTGGAAGGCCTTTGCCGTTGGAGTTCCATTCGTCCCACTGTCGCTGGTATTCTTTCGCGGCGAGCAGCGCGTCGCGCATGATCTGTTCGACGCCCAGTCGTGATTGTGGGTAGCGGCTGGTGTAGTCGTCGCCCAGTTGCTTTGCTTGACGTTCTCACCGAGAGCGAACTTGATGCCCTGCGGTGCTTCGCCAAACTTCAGTTCCTCGGGCGTGCGGCCCCAGCGAAGTTTGATGACCTGATTCTGGCCGCCAATGGGATTCGCCGAGCCGTGCAGGATGTTGGCGGTGGTGACTCCGCCGGCCAACTGTCGCCAGATGGAGATGTCGGTCGCGTCGATGAAGTCGCCGATGCGAACTTCGGCCGTGATCGCCTGCGTGCTTTCGTTCACGCCGCCGTCGGTTGCCATGTGCGAATGGCAGTCAATGATGCCGGGCGTGATGTGTTTGCCCTTCGCATTGATTTGCCGGGCACCGGCAGGGATGTCAACGTCGTCACCGACCTCGACGATCTGACCGTCGCGGATCAGGATCGAGCCGTTTGGGATAACGCCCGCGGGGCCGCACGTCCAAATCGTCGCGTTTTGGATGATGACGAAGTCCGATTCGGAATGCGGTTCTTTGACGCCGTATGCACCGAGTGGATAGTTGACATCGATTTCGAGTGCATCGCTTCTGTCTGACGCGGATGCTTCGGATTCGTGGTCTTCTTCTTCGGAGTGCTCCGCGTCGTCGTCAAGCTGCTCGTCGTCATCATCGGCAGCTTCGTCGGACTCAAGGCGTTCAGCCTTAAAGGATGTGACGTTGCCGTTTTCGTCGAGGATCGAGCCGATTAGTAGCTGCTCGTCGTCATCATCGAGTTGCGTGGCAGTTAGCCGAACGGTTCCCGTTGATTCCCAGATCTCCGCGGAGAAGCTGCCCGTGATGCGGCCAAATGCGGAGTCCACGTTCTTCAGTTTGGTGGAAGTGACATGGTCCTCGTCAGCTTCTTCTTCTTCTTCTTCTTCTTCTTCTTCTTCTTCTTCTTCTTCTTCTTCGTCTTCGTCGTCTTCGTCGTCTTCGTCGTCGTCCTGCTCCTCGTCGTTCTCGGTCTCTTCTTGCGTTGTCGCTACCGTCCCCGACACCTTGTCCTTGTCACGTTCAAGGCTCAGGTAGAGCGTTTCGCGATCCGCGGGGCCGTTCAGAGCGAGCTTCCATTTTCCGGAAAGGTCGCCGATTGGTGGATTCTTGTGTTGAAATCGAACTCCATCCACCCATGTCTCCGCGACATTGGATTTCTCGTCGAGCCAATCGCCATCGCAGATCATCAAGTGAGCGGCTTTGCCTTTCGCGATCGTTCCGCTGGTGGCAGCAATTCCGAACAGTTCGGCGGGAACGGTCGTGCATGCGGCCAGTGCGTCGACGGGGCTGAGGCCACGTTCCACAGCTTTGCGAACGTGCTTGCGAAAGTCTTCCTTGTTCTCAATTCCGTGCGACGTGAGTGCGATGTTCGCACCGGTGCTCCGCAGGCGAGCGGGGTTCTCGGGAGCAAAGTGCCAGTGCATTAGCTCGGACAGGTTCGCATTGTTGGCAGCTTCGGCGGTCGCAACGTTGGGTGGTTTGGGGAAATCGATGGGCACGATCAACGAGCGGTTGTGAGACGCGATTTCATCCAGACGCTGGTATTCACGCCCCGAGCCGCGAATGACAACGCGATTGAGTCCGAACTCGACAGCGAAACGATTGGCTCGGAGGGCATACTGCTCATCGGGTGCGTCGAAGACGAACAGGGCATCGTTGGATATCGCTTTCGATAACGTTTCCAGCGCGATGTTGAATTCTGGTCGTTGGATGCCGCTGCCGTTATGGAAGGCACGCCAGGCCGAGTCGTACCAGCGAGCGTCGTAGAACGTTTGTCTCGCGAGTGCGACTGCTCCCATTGGCGAGTTTGGATATTGCTTGCGATTGGCACCGCGGGGTGAAGTCAGGCGAAGGTGCTGGGCAACGCCGGTTGCCACGATGGAGTTCGCGGGAGGTGTGTCGCCGGTCGTGACGACGGCGCTCGTGCCACGCAGGACGCCGGCGTCGGGAACGATGAGTCGCAGTGCAAAGCCGGCCTTACGAAGGGATTCATTTCCTTTGCTGTCCCATGCATCGGCCGCGCTGCGTTCGGGGCGGACGTGCGGATTCCAGTGAGCCGTCCTGGCCGCAGGTTGATTGACGGTGATTTCGGACCACGATTCGACAAGGCCGGCGTAGATCGTCTTTCCGGACATGTCAACGATTCGGGCGTCGGCAGGTACGTCGATCGATTGCCCAACGTCCACAATGATGCCTCGGCGTATGACGAGGTTGGCATCCTCGATCGAGTGTCCGGGGTGGGTGACGATGGTGGCGTTCGTGAGTGCCCATACGTCCGGAGCTCGGTCCCGCACACCGGATTCCGGCACAGTGGAGGTCGGTCTGTCGGCGAGGCAGAACGAAGAGCAGATGTTCAGAAGGCTGATGAGTGTCAGCGCGATTGACGTCGTGCGGGCGGAATCGAGAGCTCGCTGGTTCATGCTGCGGAGGGGGCTGGAGGTGTGGCTTCGGGAATCGTGTCGCTCGTCGGTAGCGTCAGGTCATGGCAACTTGCAACGGCCCCCAGCGAGCTGTCCGGCTATCAAGGGGGCGGAAGTGTAAGAAGCTTGTAAGGAAACATAGGTCACGTTGCCGGGTGAAACGTACCAAAGTGGTTATGGCGGATCGAGCTTTAAGAGTCACTTACACGCAGAAAACATTCGATACACCGGTTGTTCGAGGCAGTTGACGTTCTGTCAGGGTTGACGTCATCGGCTGGAATAAACCGACTAGATTGGCACATCGAGTTTGACAATGGCTTCTCGCGTTCGATAGACTGAAATCACTAGGAACAGACTCTTTACGGCTGCAATTGCGGCGATATCGGGGACTGCGGTTACCCGGGCGCGACGCGCTTGTCTGCGGCAACAGGAAAGAACTTCGAGGTGAAGCATGGCTAAAGGCAATGCCGTCTGGGGCATCGATATAGGACAGTGTTCGCTTAAGGCTTTGCGTTGTACTTACGATGCCCGAGCGAAACAGGTCGTCGCCGACGCGTGCGATTTTATCGAATACGAAAAAATCCTTTCTCAACCGGATGCCGATCCGGAACAATTGGTGAAGGATGCGATCAAGGAGTTTCTCTCCCGTAATTCTGTCCGTGGTGACAGAGTCGCAATTTCGGTTGCCGGTCAGCAGGGTCTCGCACGATTCATCAAGCTGCCTCCGGTCGAAGCCAAGAAGCTGCCGAAGATCGTCGAGTTCGAAGCCAAGCAGCAGATTCCGTTCGCGCTCGAAGACGTGATCTGGGATTACCAGATGTTGGTCGGCGGCGTGGATGCCGAGGGCATGGCACTCGAAAACGAAGTCGGCCTGTTTGCGATGAAGCGTGACCAGGTCTTCCGCGCGATTCGTCCGCTTGATGACGCCGGCATCGAGATTGACTTCATTCAGTTGTCGCCAGCCTGTGTTTACAACACGGCCGTGCATACGCTGATGGGCGAGCTTCCGCCAATGTCCGAATTCGATCCGGACAATCCACCGGAATCGGCAGTTGTGCTTTCCATGGGGACTGACACGACGGACCTTGTCGTGACCAACGGCTATCGCGTCTGGCAACGAAGTATCCCACTGGGCGGTAACCACTTTACGAAACAGCTCACGAAAGAGTTGAAACTGACGTTCGGCAAGGCCGAGCACCTGAAACGCAACTCTCGCGAAGCGGATGATCCCAAGAAGGTCTTCCAGGCGATGCGTCCGGTTTTCAACGATCTGGTGACGGAGATCCAGAGAAGTATCGGCTACTTCGAAAGTCTGGACCGAACGGCGAAGATCAGCAGCATCGTTGGGCTGGGAAATGCTTTCAAGCTTCCTGGTCTTGAGCCGTACCTTGAAAAGAACCTCGGTCACAAGGTTCAGGTGCTCGATTCGTTCTCGAATCTGTCTGGCCGAGCTATTGAGGATGACAAGTTCAAAAAGAACGTTCAGTCGATGGGCGTCAGCTATGGTCTTGCTCTGCAGGGCTTGGGGCAGGCAAGGCTGCGTACGAACCTCGTGCCACGTGAATTGATTCGGGCTCGGGTCATTCGCGAGAAGAAGCCATGGGTATTGGCTGCCGCCAGTTTGTTGCTGGCCAGCTTTGCCTTGAACTTCGCTTTGCACAACATGCGAACCAACGAGGTGGCTGAAGATCACTACAGCCAGCATGTGTCGCGGGTGAATAGTGTTTCGAGTCAGAGTTCATCCTTTAAGTCCACCGACGAGAGCAACATTGCCCAGTTCGAAAAACTGAAGACGGTGGGCGATCAGGTTGTCGGCAACAGCGAGCGTCGATTCCAGATGCTCGAGCTGATGAAGGCAATCGATGCGGCACTCCCGCGTGAGGAAGGGCTGCAGCCCGGACAGGTGAGCGAGCGTCCGCTGGATGCGAAGACTCCCGACCAGCAACGCAAGGAACTGTTCATCGAGACGATGGACATGAAGTTCTACGGAAGTGAAGACCTACCGCTGTCCGGTGACGAAGGCTGGTTTGGCGAAGCAGCCAAGGCTTCCTTTGCGAGCACGATGCTGATGCTTCAGGACCTCAAGTCTGGCGGCGGCAATGAACCCGGACGCGATGTCGTGGTCGCAGGTGAAGAGGGTGCCGACGGCGAACCCGTCACCGATGACATGGCTGCGGACGATGCGGATGCCGAAGAAGAGGGCGCCGATGTTGAGGCAGCGGCGGCTGAAATCGAAGACATCGAAGGTACCGGCTGGGTGATCGAACTCAGCGGTTACCACTTCCACAACCTCCGCTACCCAATGGCGGGTTCAGAGTATGTGCGAAGGACGCTGGTCCGGAATCTGATGACAGAAGACATCAAGGTAAAGCTACCGGTTGGCGATGGCCAGTTTGACACCTTTACCATGGCCGAGCTCGGGATTTCGCATGCCTTGATCGCCGAGGACGGTGGCATCAATCGAAAAATGAAAATCCTGAATCCCGATTGGGCGCCGCCACGATTGGAAGACTTTGAGGAAGACGATCCCGCAGCAGGTGCACTGCGAGGCCTTGGTGCTCCCAAGGCAGAGAAGAAGGTACCGGAAGTGGATCAATTCCTGAAGCCAAGGACACATCGCTTTAAGGTGCATTTCCTGTGGCGACCGACAAGGTTGTCTGAACGGATTGCTTTGCGAAACGCCCCTGCGGCAGCTGACGAAAACGAACTCCCGGAAGGAGATAACTAGTCATGAGTGGCTTCATCCGATTTGTCAAAAAACAGCACTTCTGGCTCATTGTTCCCGTACTCGTCATCATCATGGGCGTGTCGTGGCTTATGGCGGCCAACGAGCAGATAGCCAAGTTTGCGAGTCGTACGCAGGCGATCGACGGGCACTTTTCGTCGATGCAGTCCGTGCAGTCCGTGAGCCCGCACCCTAACGAGTCCTTTCATCAAGGGATGGAGGGCTACATCAAGCAGCGTGCTTTGGATGTGGACAAGGCGTGGGCGGCGCAGTACGCCAAGCAGGTTGGAACAATGAAGTGGTCCCCGCTCTTGGAAGCTGACTTCGTCAAAGAGGTCGATGACCTGCGCCCAATCGAGGCGGTAACCGAAGAGGCGACACTGCCGGAATGGGTGCTCAATACGTATCGTGACTTCATCGTCGAGAAGGAATTGACGCGTCTTGCCGAATCGATTGGTTCGCGATGGACGGTTAACGCTGAAGAGATGGTCGGCGTGGGTGCCGGTGGCTACGGCGGTGGAGCCGACGGCGGCTACGGCGCAGCAGACGGTGGCTATGGCGGCGGAGCTGACGGTGGCTACGGCGGTGGAGCTGACGGCGGCTATGGTGGCGGCGGCTACGGCGGCGGTGGCTACGGTGGTGGAGACGGCGGCGGCTATGGTGGCGGTGGTGGCTATGGCGGAGGCGGTTATGAGGACGAAGACTTCAATCCCATCGTCGTGCAGTGGAGTGCCGAGAATCAGGGCAAGATTCTGGCGACGTCTTTCGGTTGGGCTTCACGCGGGGCAGGGCAACCTTCCGTTCGCGAGATGCTCTATTCGCAAGAGGACGTTTGGGTGCTGGATTCGCTGATGCAAATCATCAAGTCGACCAATGGCGATGCCTTGCATCGTAGCCAGGCAGTCATCACCGAGATCGAATCGATCGACATTGGCAGCCAGGCAAAAGCAGACGTTGGAGAAATCTCCGCGGTCCAGTCTGCCGGCGGCGATGAAGACGATGACATGTACGACACCGGCGGCGGTGATCCCTACGGTGGCTACGGAGACGGTGGCGGCTATGGTGGCGACGCTGGATTTGAGGACGAAGGTGGCTTTGTCTACGACCCGCTGGAAAATCGATACGTCGATGAGAACTATCAGCCGTTGGAGGCCGAGGCACTTCGTACGGCCGCGTCATCGGAAGACATTGCCGACATCGCCGTTGCCAAGCGTATGCCGGTTCGCATTCGCGTGAAGATGGACTCTCGCAAAATTTCGCAGGTCCTTGCGGCCTGTGCCAATGCACCACTGACCTTTGAGGTTCACCAGGTGCGAGTCAATCCTCAGGCCCCTTCGGGCGGCTTGGGAATGGGTATGGGCATGGGAATGGATGGTGGCTACGGCGGTGGTGGCTATGGCGGCGGAGCTGATGGTGGCTACGGCGGCGGAGCTGACGGTGGCTACGGTGGCGGTGGCTACGGCGGCGGTGGCTACGGCGGCGGTGGTTATGGCGGCGGTGGCGATGGCGGCTACGGCGGCGGGCTGTACGACGACGATGCCGCTCCGGGTGAAACGTATGAGAAGACGGTCGAGTTCTTCGGGATCATCTACATCTACAACCCGGTCGACAAAGCCAAGTTGAAGACAAACGAGACGGAAGAGTCCGAGGACGATTCCGAGACCATGCCGGTCGGCGTCAATCGCTGATTAGCTGCGTCAAAAGAAACAGGAACGGTACGACGGTTGGCTGGGGTTCGGCAGACCATTCGAAACGGGAGCGAAGCGATGTTCGGAAAAAAGAAAAAGGGCGACGCGGCTGACAAGCCAGCGAAGAAAAAGAAGGGCAAGGCACGGTCGGCTTCGACCGAGGGCCAATCCCGATTCGCCGAAGGCGGCATCAAGAAGCTGCTGGCCGAGAACGTCGAAAAGGCAGGCTTGGTGGCGGTTGCCCTGACGGCCGTCTACATCGCCTACGTTTCGTACAGTGCTCCGGGGTTGGACGAAGCGAAGAAGCCCGATCGACTGGTGACGGCGATTTCAAATGCCGAGCGCAATATCTCGTCCGGCGACTGGACGCAGGAAGCCGACTCGCGACACAGCAATCCGGACAACTATGAAGACAAAGCGACCAAAGACGTCGCACCGGTGTCGGCAGCCGACTATCTGTTGACGCAACCGCTGGAGCCCGTGAAGTTCGGGTTGCCCAAGAAACGCGTCGACGCCGACCTGCTGGCCCTTGAAGATCTGGAAGTCATTTCCGGGTTTGGGCCTATCGCGGTTCCCCCAAAACAGACCGGTGGAGCTCCGGCACGGTTGGTCGACAACGGCAACAACTATAACGAAGAAGATGAACGGAATATTCGCGAGTTGCCCGAAGAGATTGACGGTCGCATGCGTCGTTCGTTCTCGGCCCCACCCGAGGCAAAGCTGGAGGCCAAGCAATTCGTCTGCGTGACCGGGCTTATTCCGCTGAAGAAGCAGTACGAGAAATACTTCGAATCTTATTCGGATGCCAAAGGATTCAATCCGGATCGCGATTATCCCCGCTACACGCGGCACTACCAGGTCGAACGAGCTGAACTTGGTCCTGACGGAAAGCTGAAGGACTGGGAGTTGATCTGGGGTTCGGAAGACAAAGACAAACGAACGATCGCCGAACGGAACCTCCGGGGCACGGCGAAGAAGCCCGGCCTTTTGGAGCGGTACCTGTTCCGAATGCAGATGGAGCCTATCGCTCGGACCGATGCTTTGGATCCAATGCGGATGTGGTCGCATCCGTTGCCGGCCCTCGTCAATCGCGACATGGCGAAATTCAAGCACTCCAAGATCGACTCGCAAATCGAGCATGATCAAAAGATGATGGTTCGAGATGCCGAAGCGGCCGGCGACGTCGCGGCAAGTCCATTTGAGCAACCCCCGGGAATGGCGGGCGGCGCAGATGGTGGCTATGGCGGCGGTGGTTACGGCGGTGGCGGCTACGGTGGTGGCGGCTACGGCGGCGGTGGTGGCGGTGGTGGCGGTGGCGGTTATGGCGGTGGCGGCTACGGCGGCGGCTATGGCGGCGGCGGCTACGGCGGTGGTGGTTATGGCGGCGGCGGCTACGGCGGCGGTGGAGATGGTGGCTACGGCGGAGGTTATGGTGGCGGTAGTGCCGGCGGCGGCGAAGTTTCCTTCGACGAGAATGACAATCCAATCTTCACCATCGAAGAGAAGATGTTCCGCTTCTTTGATTTCTCGGTGGGACAGGGGAAATCTTATCGATACCGTGTTCGCCTCGCGATCGAAGATGTCAACGCTCCGCAGGATCCGACGATGGCTCCCTTGCCACAGCATCGAGATCCCAAGGTGACTGCTCGACTAAAGAAACAGCTTGCCCAGAAATCGGGTATCGATCGGGTCTGGTGGCGTTACTCGGATTGGAGCGAGCCAAGTCCTATCGTGGGACTGGGGCGAACCGAAAGAATCCTTGCCGGAGCGACCAAAGCGGCGTTGCGAGGAAGGATCAAGATGAACAACAGGACTGTGACGTACCCCAGGGGTGCCGAGCCAACGGTCGAGGCGATTGTCATTGGTTATGACACGGAGTACAGCGGCGACATTCCTGGAAAGGAAACGTTGCGTCGCGGGGCTGTCGCGAACTTCCGTAAGTCAGGCATCGAGATGGTCGATCCCAAGATCATGATGCTGCGAAAGAAGGACAAGCACTCGTTCCGTTCGGACATGCTGGTCCTGGATATTCTGGGAGGCTCGGATTTGCCAAACCGAAAGGGAGGCGAGAAAATTCGCACTCCCGGCGAAATGTTGGTATTCACGTCGAGCGGTCAGTTGGAAGTTCATACGGAAGTCGACGATTCGCGTGAGTTCTTCTACAACACCTTCCCCAAGGCTGATCCGTCTTCCTTGGGTGGCGGCTACGGCAGTGGTGGTTATGGTGGCGAGTCGGCCGGAGGCGGCGGGTATGGTTCCGGACGGGGCCGTCGCGGATCATCAGACGGCTACTAGACCTCGTTTGCCGCTCCGGCGGACAATTTGAAGCACGAAACGGCGACCTTTCCGGGTCGCCGTTTTTCGTATTGCCTAATGCTGCGGGCAACGTGATGATGTGCAGTCGCACGGCACGATGGGGCCGTCGCGAGTTCACTGACACAAACTATTGAACCAGATTCCTGGAATTACAACGGAGATTTCGTAGCCATGGAACGTACGCTCGTCCTACTCAAGCCTGATTGCGTGCAGCGACGCCTGATGGGGTCCATTCTCGGCCGGTTTGAGCAAAAGGGACTCAACGTCATCGCCATGAAGATGATGCAGGTAACCCCGGAGCTCGCCAAACAACACTACGCCGAGCACGTGGAGAAGCCGTTTTACCCGGGACTTGAAGCTTTCATCACTGGTGGGCCGATTGTGGCCATGGTGCTTGAGGGGCTGGAAGCGATTCAGGTTGTCCGTGACATGCTGGGTGCCACGAATGGAATTAAGGCAGCTGCCGGCACGATTCGCGGCGACTTCAGCAATAGCCGTCAGATGAACCTGGTTCATGCTTCTGATGGGCCGGAGGCGTCGAAGCGAGAAACGGAACTGTATTTCTCCGCCAGTGAAATCTGTGCTTACGAGCCGACGGTTACGCCGTGGTTGCGGGCCGACGACGAGTAACTTCGCGGTCACGACAGAACGAATGCGGTTGGCAGGAATTGCTTTGCCAGCCGGTTCAGGAATCAACAATGGGCGCCTATGTGGCGTCCATTTTTGTTGGGGTGGCCATTTGGGCATTCGACTACTCGGTGTCTGGGCGGTCTCCTATAATGCGGGCCGCTGACGAGCGCGAGATGGCTTTCAGGCTGTCGCGATTACATGCGTTGACATCGAGAGGATAGAAATGAACGGATTCAGTAAAAGCCAGGTCATCTCGTTGGTCCTTGTCGTTGGAGTGACAGGTTCCGCCTTTGCTCAGAACCAGTCCGATCGTCGGCGGCAGTTCGTGCAGGGGCTGCTGAAGACGTTCATCGAGAGTCAGTTACCGAGCGACAACAATCCGTCGACGCGGCCCGGACAGCCCCGACCCAACCAGCCCCGACCCAACCAGCCACGCCCAGGTCAGCCCCGTCCAGGTCAGCCCGCACGCCCGGGACAGACCGTTCAGCCCGGGGCGGGACGACCAACGGGAACACCGGCGAACGCCGCGCGCGCAACGACGGCGGAAATGCGGGAGGCCAGCCGGTTACTTGCTTTGGCGTCCGACGAAATGCAGCAATTGGTGGGTGCGTTGCAAAACGACATGTATCGCGCGCAGGGGGTTCGCCAGTTGCTGTCGCTGGCCTTCAATGTCAATTCGGATGCGGCGGTTCTTTCACGGCGACTGGCAAGGGGCTCTGCGGACGAGGAGTCTCTGCGTGCCGATTTGCGGCAACTGGATCAGGACTGGAGGACGCTGGAGTACCGTTTGGCCCAGATTCCCAACCTCAGTCGAACAACGCTGGGGCATCTCGAACGCATTCGCCAATACGAAACGAAGCTGGCCACCATGTTTCAGGTGCAGACCCAGATCGACATCGCCGCGGTGACCGAGCAGGCATTGGCAATGAACAGTTCGCTGCGAAGTCTGTTGGAGGATATTCGGTATGAGATTACCGATGTCACGACCGCCAACCGTTTGCTGCAGGAGGGGCGCGATACATATGACCGCCTGCAGCAGTTCATTCGTACGACCCGCCGCACGACGACGTACGAAGAGGTGAAGCGTGACTACGAAGTGCTGGCTGATGCGTGGGCGCTCTATGAGAGGCACCTACGGGGCGTGAGTAATCGTTTCGTTCAGCGGCAAATGCAGCGAATCAACGGCTACTCTCTGAGCATTGGTGATCTCCTCTACATCGAGCACGCGGAACAGATCAATATGGAGGACCTCGTGTATGCAACAAAACTGCTGCAACGCGACACCGATATGCTGCTACGGAAAGTCAATCTGAAGATGCTCAGTGAGCTTCCAGCGGCTCGGCGATTTGCGATCGAGTCCGCCGGAGACTTTGGCAGCGCCTGCCAGGATTTGCTGGAGGTGATGGAAGCCGGCGATGACGTTGAGGTGATTCGCGACACATTCCTGTACGCCCACGACGAGTGGCAACGGCTCAATTTGTCCTTGCAGGGAATCGGATCCCAGCCAGCGCGGCAGGCATTGCGAGATGTCGAGCGATCTGTCGGCACGCTGCAAACGCAATTGGGAATTCAGTTCGATTTCAACCGGAGCGAGGCGACCGAACTCGCGGTCTCGCTCGTTACTGGTGCCCGGCACATGCAAGAAGACATGCGAGACTTCTTTTCCCGTCCAAACCGTTACCCCCGTGATTTTCAGACCGGTAGCCTTCAGGCGGCCGCCGATTTTCAGGCGACAAGCCGCAAACTACACACGGATCTGACTTCCGCGGAAAAGCTGCGAACCTTGAAAACCAGCTGCGAGTCCATGTCGGCGGCATGGAAGCAACTGGATGCCTACCTTCCCAGTTTCAACTCCAGCGAACGGGCTCATCTGAATCGAATTCGTCGAGAAGTTACGCCACTTGTCGTGCAGATGCAGACATTGCTGACGCTTTAGAACCCAACCCGTGACTTAATAGCCAGGCACGGACCGCCGTTCCCCTACCGAATGCAGCTTCGTAGCTTGTGGGCGATGTGTTCCACAAGGTTGTGACCTGTCGAACGCGTCTTTTTTGGAATCATCAACAACCAGGAATTGTAATGAGTGACATTTTTGCCGAGCTGAAATGGCGAGGCCTGATTCATCAGACGACCGACGACGAGAACCTGCAAAAGTGGCTGAACGATGACAGTCGGGTGATGTACATCGGTTTCGACCCAACTTCGGACAGTCTTCACGTCGGCAGTTTGCTGCAATTGATGACGCTGCGTCGTTTTCAGCGAGCCGGGCACAAGGCGATTGCACTGGTGGGTGGTGCAACAGGGATGATTGGCGATCCCAGCGGCAAGAGCAAGGAACGAACGCTGCTGACCTCCGAAGTTCTTGAGAACAACGTTGCCGGCCTCCGCGAGCAGATGAAGCAGTTTCTGGATTTCGAAGGCTCGAATCCAGCGGAGCTTGTGAACAATCATGACTGGATGGGAAGCTTCAGCTACCTCGAATTCCTGCGTGACATTGGCAAGAACTTTCCCGTCAACGTGATGATGGCAAAGGATTCCGTGAAGAGCCGGATTGGTCGTGAAGACACGGGTATCAGCTACACCGAGTTTAGTTACATGTTGCTTCAGGCTTACGACTTCGTACACCTGAACCAGAAGTTCGGGTGCGAGTTGCAGGTGGGCGGTAGCGATCAATGGGGCAATATCACCGCCGGCATTGATCTTGGGCGTCGCATGCACAGCGTGCAGTTATTTGGGCTCACCAGTCCTTTGCTGACGAAGGCGGACGGGACCAAGATGGGCAAGACCGAGTCCGGTGCGGTCTGGCTTGATCCGGAGAAGACCAGTCCCTACGCATTTTACCAGTACTGGATTAACGTCGACGACGCCGATGCTGGCAAGTGTCTGCGTTTTCTGACGGAACTGTCCGAGGAGGAAATCGGCGAGCTGGATGCCGCACGCGAGGCAGATCCCGGGAAACGTGACAGTCAGAACCGACTTGCAACGGAACTCACGCGGCTTGTTCATGGTGAAGAAGGTTTGCAGGCCGCCGAGCGGGCGAAGTCCATCTTTTTCGGTGGTGGCTCAATCGAAGGCCTTGATGACAAGTCGCTGAACCAGGTCTTTGCGGACGTGCCCAGTTGTGAGATTTCCGCTGCCCGTCTGGAAGGTGATGGCTATCCGCTGATCGATGCACTGGCGGACGCGAAGCTGTGTCAAAGCAAAGGAGAAGCTCGCCGCACGATCAAGGAAGGCGGTGCTTACGTCAACAACGAGCGAGTGCCGGATATCGAAGCACGCCTGACGAAAGCTCATCTGGCCAGTGAATCGATGATCGTCCTGCGAAGAGGGAAGAAGAAGTACGCACTTGTGCGGCTAGTGTGAATCAACCGCAATGATGTGGTTGATAGCAGTAGTACCAGCGAGGTCCCGACTGTCGCGTGAGTTCGATCGTGCCTGACAGCTTCTGCCCCTGAACGTCGACGCACACGCGATCTGGCTCGCGGTGTGTCCATTGGAATTTCCCAGCATCCCACCGCGTGACGAATCCACGGTTTTGGGAAACGGCTCCCTCGTAATCGAGATAGGCCAGCCGATGCAGCGGAAGCTCATCGCACTCCATCTCGTCTTTTTCTGAGGGCGAATGGGGCAGGGCCCAGGTGGCTAGCGAGTCGACTGGCCGTGATGCCGTTGGCTCAGCTTTTTCAGGCAGCGTAGATCCGATCTGAAACATCAAGTCCCAATGGGTCGGCCGCTGCATCTGGGGCGTCGTTTCGTGTAGCAGAATGACGAAGCGAAATGGCGTGGATTTCATAGTGGTCAAGGTTGGTAAAGTCTGCGGGCCCTAGAGTTCCTCAACAGCGGGAACTTCCCCGATTTCCCCAAAATTCCTTCCGATCATTACGATCGTCAACCGACACTTACACACAGGCCGACGTTGCGCTTGCTGAATTATTCTCAGTGTAACGGAGGATCTGCCGGCAAGTTGCCGGCCAGGAAAAGCATTTATTGGGATGGAAGTCTGTCCCGTAGCGTTGTGAACCAGGAGGGGGAATCACATGAGACGCCTAGTTGCCCAGTTGATGGTATTAATTGCCGTCGCGGTCATGGCGGTGCCAGCGTCGGCCGACGATGCGCAAATCGCCAAGCAAATTGTCGCCAGGTTGAATCAGCAGAAGCAGTCCGCGAACCTGCAAGGTTTCGACCTTGGTGTTCAGGTAGACAAGGGGACTGTGACCATGATGGGACAGGTCGCCAGTTCCGAGCAAGCGATGCTTGCTCTCGATGTCGCTCGACGTATTCCGGGCGTCAAATTGGTTGTGAACGATCTGTACGTTCAACAGCAAGCCTACCGCGCCGCGTCGCCATCTCCATCGCCAGCTATCCAAACGGTAGCTGCTGAAGGACCCGTAGCGATTCAGCAAACGGCCGCTACAGCTCAGCCAGCACAGTCAGTGCTTGCAGTCGGTAGCGCTGTGGCTCAGCCGCAGATGCCCGTTCGACAGCAGCCTGTTGTTCAGCAGCCTGTTGCTCAGCCTCAAGTCGCTCAGCGTCCTGTGCCATTCGCACAGTCGCAGATCCAGCGAGTTGCTCACCACGCGGTCGCTCCTGCGAACTACGTGGAAGGTGGCACGGTTGTTGGTGGTGGCTACGGTGGAGCGATCAGCGAGAACCCGGGCGTTCCCGGTTATGCGTGGCCTAGCTACGCAGCGGCACCAAACTACGGTGCTGTCTCGTACCCGCAGCAGTACTCCGCGACAGCATGGCCTTACATCGGCCCATTCTATCCTTACCCACAAGTCCCACTGGGATGGCGTAAGGTGTCGCTTGAGTGGGACGACGGCTGGTGGTTCCTCGACTTCACCAAGAAGTAGAACCCACGCGTCGTCGCACCGACACTTCTGACTTACAAAGAGCCCCTGAGACTAGTTCTCAGGGGTTTTTTTCGTTGTATGACGGCCGCTACGGCAGGCAAAAACATGAGTAATTGGCAGCATCGTCGGCAAATTCCAAAAAAGCCGCAAGATCCTACCATTTTCACACGATAACTGTTCCTGTCGAGCACACAGTCTGTGGTCGGCTTCGATTGATTACACGAGGCTGTAGACGGAACTATGAGGGAACTTGTCATGCTCAGCCGCCAACGGTTACTGACTGCATCTACACTGTTTGGAATGTTTCTGGCTTCCAGCCTCGGCTGTACCAGCACGGGGCCATTCCTTGGGGTGTTCGGTGTGCCGATTCCAGTGAGTCCTTATTTTCAGGATCAGGCTGAGGATAGATTCATTGAAAAAGAGCGATACGATCGCGTTCCCATCATGGGACCGATTACTTCCGGCGGACCAGCCGTTGCACTGGATCCACCGAGTGACGACGAAGTCATTCGGACGCTGGAGCGTACGCATCCTGTCGAAGGTGGAATTCCTTTCCTGAACGAGTCGTTCCGCGACAACGTTCGGATCGTGAAAACGCTCATCGCAGACTATGTCGATCCACCACGCTTCTATCCACTGGTCGGGCCTGCCCAACTGCATCACGCACACTACAAGTGCACCGTGTACTGCACGGAGACGCACCGCAAGGGTTGGCCAGTACCTCACACACTGGAAGACGTTGAAGAGATCGAAGTCATCTACATCGACCACAACCACCTGCACATTGTGGGCGACGTGGACGGTGGACCTGACTCCAACTACTAGACAATCAGCTCTTGCCACCCCCGGCGACGTCGGGGGGACGGCAGAGATGAAACGTTCTTCTGTTACCTACGCAACTCGACCGACCGGGACAGCAACGTATTGGGGTAGCAGGGGAAGGCAGCCTGCGAGCTTTGCTCGCGGGCTTTTTTTATGCGCCAGTCTGTGCCGCGCTAACGCTGAAGTCTGATTCGCCTGGGTTTGCAAGACGGAATGCCATGACCGCCAATCTTAAAGCCAACCTGCTTGCGCTGTGCGAATCGGCCGATTTGCTGTGGAGCGAGTACATTCAGGTTGGTCCCGGGAAAATGTCGCCGTCCGCTGGCGATCGTTTCGCGGCAGACGCCGCCGCGGTGGAAAACTCGGTCGAGTCGTCTTCTTCTACGGTGCCCGACGAGGTCTGGGTCGGCGACTTGCGAGCCGTCATTCAGGAAGTTGGCGAATTGCTTCGTCGCTGTGTCAAACAAGCGGAAGGGCTCTCGTTCGTGACCGGTGAAGCGGGGCTGATACCTCGGCGCGATCTACACGAAAAATGTGAAACGGGTATTCGACGATTAAGGGAACTCGCTGAGCAGTTGTCGCCGTGACGTAAGCGACGCTAGTTGCCAAGCACGGAAAACTGATCAACGAACTCGGTCATCACCGGTTCCAGGACGTCGCGAACGCCGGGAATCGCGTACGCCTTGTCGAGTACTGGCTGGAGTTGTTCAAGCAGCTTGCTGAACAGTTCGCCTGCCGATTCTTTCGCCGGACTGCCAGCGATGGCACTTAGGTCGATTTCGTCGAAGAGTTTGGTGGCCTCGGTGATTTGAGGCAACGCCGACGTGGCCGATTGGGCGTCCCGAGCAGATCCTACCGCCGTCATCACGTCGGAGAAGGATTGCCCAATGGCCGCCTTATCAAAGCCCGGTAGCTTCACATCCGGAAGACTGCTGACATCCACACTGCTGCCGCCTCCGCTGCCTGCGTTGTTGAGCCACCATGAGTAACCGAACATGCCAAGCACCACGAGGACCAGCAAGGGCAGGAAGGTCATCACCAGACTGCCGCCGCTGGAGGAGGGCGAGTGGCTGGGCGCGGAGTGGGGGGCAGATGACGGCGTCGCGTGGGACACAGCCGTCTGTTGGGTATCGCTGGTTTTCGGCGCCGAATGGCCCGTCGCCCCCTGCGTGTCTCCGAGGCCCAGCGTATTCACCAGTTCGGGTGGCATGCGGCCCGAGAGATACGGTTCCTGGGAACTCAGTAGATCGGCGACGCCGGTAGCATCGAGTCCGTCCGCTCTCCGCTGTCGTCCAACGATCCCCATCGCCACCGGAGTCAGTATGCCCAATAGAGTGTCCGTCGTCCCGCCGTTTTGCCCCGTGATGCTCGAGATGGTTGCGGAGACTTCCGACTTGTCATCGCCGAATAGCATTCCCAGCAAGCGGGTGCCGATCGCCAGCAACTGCGAGTGATTGCCACCGTTCAGTAGCTCTCCCAGGGCATCGACCCGTCGGCCATCGTGATCATCGAGGGATTTGTAGACTTCGTCCGCTCCCGTCGGTGTCGCCGATTTCTTTAGCAGTCCGCCAAGAATCGCCGGTAGCGCTATGTCGACGGCCGAATTCGTATTTTCTTCGTTGTCACCAAGAATCGCGGAAAGAGATCCAATCTGGCCCTGAACAACCGTCTTGACGAGGTCCATGAGATCTACGGGCATGCGCTCTTTCCTTCCCAGAAAGTGAGTAATCAAGTTAGAATCGCGGGCGTTCAACGGCATTGTCGGCGACACGTACGTGTCTGGCGATTCCACCGAATTCTAGTGAAGCGAATTTCACCTAACTAGCAGTGGTACCTGGATAGGTTCAGCAGTCAAACTTGCAATCCACCAAGTCCGCTTGTCACCTTTTCGACTGAGATGTGTCATGTCTGGCGTACCATTCCTCGCGATGAACGCCTAGTTGGCCTGAAAGGAGTCCGTTTGGCCAGGGAATACCCACCGATTACGACGTTGATTCCCAATCTGAAAACCGGAGATCGCAGCTCGTGGAACTCTCTGGTCAGGTTGTTCACGCCAGCGCTGACGGGAAAGGCGCACGTGCTGCTGCGAAATTCCCCGCTGCGAAGTCGGATTGATCCGGATGACCTTGTTGGTGAAGTGTTCGCGAAGGCCTGGAAGCATCACGCGCTCATTCAGGGTAAATCGACCTATCAGATCGCCAAGTGGCTATTGACGATTATGGTCAACACGTTTCGTGATCATTGCCGCAAGGGCGGACTGCCAGAAACTTCGCAGCCAGACTGGGAGGCACCGGTCGCATCGAATCCGTCGCCGTCATCTGCGGCGGAAGCTTTCGAGGACGAAGTAAAACTTCACGCGGTCATGGCAAGTCTGGACGAAGCGGATCGAAGAGTGCTCATTCTCAAGTACTGGCACGGATTGACGCACGAACAGATTGCCGCGGAGATTGGAACCAGCAAGGCGTCCGTCACGCGGTTGGTGCAGCGACTGCTGCCACAGCTTAGCACGATGATGGAGTCGTGACGCAACGAACGTGAGACAACCTCGCGCATGGCGCTACTTGAAGAGCTCTTCGATCCACAGGATAACGTCGTCGTGCCGGCTCTTCAGAAGTTTCTCACGTGTTCGTAGCCACTTCGGCGATACCTCCATTTCGACGCGGAGGCTGCCCGGCTTGGCACTGAGCAGGATCGTTTTCGCTTTCGAAACAAGCGAGTGCACGGCATCTCGCAACATGGGATCTTCGACCGAAGCCAGTTCGGCTTCAATCTGGCAGATGGTTGTATCGAACGCCTGCCATGACGCATTGTCACCGACGAGGATATGTTGGCACGTGCGAAAGTTGCCGGACTGCTGGTACTGCTGGATGTATTCGACCAAAGCCGGATGAAGGAAGTAGTGGCTGGATTCTGGCAGATCGCGTGCGGCGTCGTTGAAGACGTCGTCGGGTTGTCGAAATCGCTGTGTTTCTACATCTTGTTCGTCGCGGTTGACCACGCCCAGCAATCCCGTCAGATAGAGATCACGGAACGGGTGAAAAATGTCGGGCGACTCTTCGTCAAAGTGCCACAGGCTGTCTTCCGGCAGGCCGTTAAACCGTGCGCTAACAGAGACTGCTACGTCGCGGGTCAGAATGTTGGCAGGAATCTGACTGAGGAACTTCAGGCGATTGGTTTTTTCGTGCAGGCAGTCCAGAAAAACCTGCGTTTCGTCAAACACGGTCGCCACCAATGCCATGGCGCTGGTGTGCCGAATCAGATCGCAGTAGCGGTGTTCGTCGAGCGACGTGAGGCCCGAAGACAGTTCCGAGGCAATCGCCACGAAATCGCGTGGACGACCGAGCGTGTAGCGACGCAGGAATTCGAAGCTGTCCTCAGGCAACGGTCTGCGCGGATGCTTGATGACGTTGACGCCCACGAATTGCTTGAAGTCGGTCGTGCCTTCGTAGCAGCCGGCAAGTCGGTCCATCAGCCCGTGTAGGTCGTCGTCCGAGTATCGCAATACCGTCGTCGCACCGAAGAGGTTGGACTTGATGTCCGATTCATAGTTTGCAAACGCCTCCTGTCGAATCGAGGCAAAGACCTTGATGTGACTGTTGGCGCTCATCAGATCCCAGGCTGCCTCAATGAGCCCCGCCTGGATGTTGATCCACGCAGGCCGTGACATGCGACGCACGGCCTGATCAACCTTGTCGACAAAGACCAGCGTGCTGTGGTGCACCTGTCGCACCTGCCCGTCAAGGAAGTTCTCCGTGCTGTCGATGAGTCGGTTTACGTCGCTGATCCTGAGACTGGTGAGTTCCTTGAAGACCACGGTCGGTTCGACGTTCGCACCTTTGAGCCACCGTTGGATGCGAGGCGGAAACGGTTCGAGCTCGAAGTGCTGATCATCCTGCAGCAGCGAACCATGATGGGACAGGATTGAAATTCGCAATGCCGCGCCCCACAGTCGCTTGCAGGTCGACAGGTCCGACAGTGGTTTCTCGAACCGGGCCGACAGAAACTTCATCTCGCTCATGAAGTCCAGATAGGGGCGCCCTTTGGGAATCAGGCAAACCATGTCCTCGCTGGTTCCGTGCTCCGTGAGCAGGCGACGTTTGTACGTCAGCAATAGAGTCTTTCCCAACCCTTTCGTTGCGGAAAGGAAGTAGCGATTTCGGCGGTTGAGGAATTCGTCGATACACTCATTTCGATAGACGATGCGATCGACTTCATTAATTTCAATCTGGTTTGCGTCCGTTGCCCAGATCTGTGTTGAAGTAGACCGCGTGTGTGTCGCCGGCAGGGTCGTGCTGCTTCCCGGCTGAATTCCCAGTTGTGTCACCGCCGCGATGATTCGCTCCAAGGTCGTATCGACGGCGTCACGATCCAGCTCAATGACCGCCGACGAGCCGAGGGCGGGGCGCCAAATCGGTTGATGACTATCAAACTCCTCCAGCGACATCCCGACAAGGACCGGCAGGCATACTCGACCCAGCTTGTGGGCCGTCATGACTTCTTCGGCGAAATCCGCGGACGCGAGCGAAGCGCGAGAAATCAGCAACAACGCCGCACGGGACGACTGTAGTGAATGGTGTACCTGCCGTGAAAGTGGGATGCCCGGCAACGCGTCACGCTGGTAATACCACGTGCGGAATCCATGACGTTCCAGTTCGACGGCCAGTTTTCTTGCCACCAATGATTCCGTGCTGGTCTCCGAGATGTGCACCTCCGAGTCGGTAATGCGTTCCTGCTGGTTGGACGGGTCCAGGGACGCCGCGAGCGATGACGCAAATTCCCGGCAGGTTGCGAAACGATTCGCGGGCTTCTTTTCGAGCGTCCGCATGATGGCCGTTGCCACTCCGGCGGGAATATCCGGCCGCAGTTTTTGCAACGCGGGTGGCGCTTCGTACTCGTGAAGATGCAGTTGCATCAACGCATCGTCGTCCTGAAACGGACGCTGCCCGGCGAGTAGTTCGTAGGCGATCAGTCCAAGTGCATACTGGTCGCTGCGGCCATCGAGTACTCGGGCACCGGCCTGTTCGGGCGAGGCGTAGGCGGCGGTGCCGCGAAAAGTGGACGAATCGAAGTCTGCATTCAGGTTGCGGGCGATTCCAAAGTCCAGAATGATCGGCGTGCCATCCGGCCGAATACAGATGTTCTCTGGCTTGAGATCACTGTGAATAATGCCCTCGGCGTGTGCGAAGTCGAGGGCATTTGCGATCCGCTCGACGAGCCCGGCCACTTCCGATGCGGCCCATTGCTGTCGCTTGGCAATTTCACGCCGCAGGTTCTGCCCGTCGATGAATTCAAAAATCGTAAACGGTTTGTCGGCGTGTGTTCCGAAGTCGTAGACCGAAGCAATTCCTTCGTGCTGCAGCAACGCCGCGATTCTCGCTTCATGAACGAGATCCAACTCGGTACCGGTAAGTTGAACGCGTGACTGTAGGTCAACCTTCAATGCGACGTTGCGATCAAGCGTTCGGTCGTGGGCGAGAAAAACCTTGCCCATTCCGCCTTCGCCCAGTTCGGATCGAAGTAAGTATCGACCACCGATTTCACTGCCGATGGAGAAATCACGCAAACCTGCCATAAAATCAGCGGTCCAGCGTACGCTGCGATTCGCACCATCGGTGGTGACTTCGCAGTACGTAAGGGCCGTTGGTTTACGCCGCTCGTTCATTCGATGGATATCTCTCGGTCTCGAGCTGTAATTTTCCACGTGTCCGTGATGCGCCCGTCGTCGACGACCAGCATTCTGTCGTGTCGGGCGACGGTTGGGCAGATATGGCGAGGAATCGCGTATAAAATGTCGCCGATATTCAGATCATCCCGATTATCGACTTCCAGGACCAGATGTTCTTCGGAGTGACCGCACTCACGAACTACGTTGCCATTCAGGAAGTGGGCCCTCGGCGGACTCATTTCAGATGCAATCGCCTTGTAGCCAAGGTCTACGCAGATCCGGTTCTCCGGCAGTTTGCTAACGACGCGTGTCGCCAAAACGGCAGCTGGAAGGAAATCCAGGTCCGGGAAACTTTGAGCATATCCGTGGTCCCAAAGTGCGGGGGTACCGGGACTGCAAATGCGGTCTTCATGCTCAGCGTGCACCGGGAAGGAGGGTGTACCCCCCGTTACTAGTCTGGGGACGCTCATTCCACTTTGAAGTAATTGGTCGCGGAGCCCAAGTACCCCGGACATTGCCGCTTCTACTTCATGCGCTCTTTGAGTCAGGTCCGCGTGATGGATATGACCGTCATAGACATGGAGCCCCCCCGGATGAAGGAAGTCAAAATCTGAAATTCGTCGATAGAGACGTACACACTCTGCGGTAGATTCGTAATGGATGCCTGTTCTGCCCATTCCGTTGTCAATGTCCAGCATCAACGTGATTGTTGTCGAAAATCGCTCCGCGGCCCGCGCAATTGATTCCAACCTTGCCTCGTTGTCGAATACGGTGGCGACCTCCGTTTCTGGGCAGTTTTTCGCGATCGCTGCGAGACGGTCAACGTTTGGGCCTACAGGCTGGTACGCTAGTAGTCCAAAAGTGGCTTGTGCATTACAGGCCATTAAAAGTTCGGCGACGGTCGCGCACTTGAATTGGCTTATGCCTTCGTCTTTGAACAGTTCCGTAATGTTCTGGGACTTATGTGTTTTTACATGTGGGCAAAGGTGCGCGGGCGACGGCACACTCGCTTTCATTTTCATAATGTTCTGTCGCACACGTTTCGGATAACATAGCAACGCGGGAGTCAGGATGTCGTCGGTGTTGGTGAGTGCAAACCACATGGGGGATTGGGACCTGGCGTTCATTACTGGGAAAATCCGTGGTTGGTCTGTGGAATTCATCCGGCGATCGCGTAACAAGCAAAACGCAATTGCGGATCGCTGATGGGTATCTATGTACGTTCCACAATTGCGTCGGGAGTATTGCGGTTAGCTTTTAGTTTGTGTGGTTTGCCGCATCGCGGCAATGTGAAAGCGCCCTGCGGTTGCCGAGCGTCGCACGGGTAAATTAGATTGAGATTTCGTTAAAAACCTATTCTGACCCCACGGCCTTATGAATCAAAACGACACAATAGAAGAAACCGCAACGGTATTCATCATTGAAGACGAACCAACCGTCCGCCAGGCAATTCGGACTCTATCCGAATCCATGGGCCTGTTGGTGCGTGAGTTCGACAGCGCGGAGGACTTCCTGTCAGAGGTTGATTCCGAGAGCATTGGTTGCATCGTAGCGGATGTCCGTTTGCGTGGAATCAGTGGCGTGGAGTTGCTCGAGCGTCTCAGTGAGACTAGTCGTCGCCGGCCGATGGTAGTCATCACGGGTTACGCAACAACTCCCACGGTCGTACGCGCGATGCGGAATGGGGCCATCACCGTTCTCGACAAGCCATTTGACCCGAACGAGCTTTGGCAGGCCATTCGTGAAGCGATCCGTGAGGATAAATTGGGGCGAGCCAAGCACGCTCAGATCATCGACCTCAAGGAACGTTTTTCGCAGCTCACCGAACAAGAGCGGATTGTGCTTCGACTGATTGTTGGCGGCTATATCAACAAGCAGATATCGAAGCATCTTGACGTTAGTGTGCGGACCGTCGAATCCCGCCGTCAGCAAATTTTCAAAAAAACCGGTGCAAAAAACCTCGGCGAGCTCATGTGGCACGCAATGATGCTGAAATCTGAGGGATACGACTGGTTTTCTGAGGAAGAAGAGCCGTTAGATTCGCTAGAATTGCCCAAGTCAATTTAGAAACTGGCTGGAGGCGGACCCTCGTCTGTTTGCTTTTCGAGCTGGTGCGACCCATGATTGGGTGGAATAACGGGCACTCCCAAGAAATTGCGATCAAAAAATGCCGGCCGTGTCACAGACAAAATCTACCAGTGCGAAACGCGTGTTTTGTAATTCGTGCCATCGTAGTGATGTGCACATGCCGGTCGAATTGAGTCCGTCACTGATTGTGGCGTCGATTCTTACACTCGGCCTGTTCCTGCTCTTCTGGCCCTATCGCTGTGCCACTTGTGGCGAAAAGCGGCCCGTGTTTATTTTGTCGAAGTCCGACAATTAAACTACGATAGGACCTTACTCCCTCAAGGTACTGGTGCATCCTGGAAGATGCACTGGCAAGACTGGCCTGGCTGCTTATCCGCAGCAATAATTGGAGGCCGGTTTTTCGCAAGAGGAGAGTTGAAGAATGAAGATTCAGAAGGCGGTAATTACCGCCGCTGGCCCGGGGCAAAATAGCCTGCCATTGCAGAGCGTCGTGGACCGAAATGGCGACTCTCGTACCGCATTGCAGCTTATTCTGCACGAGGCCGTCGCTGCCGGCGTTCGCGAGATCTGTATCGTCATCTGTCCGGGTGACGCACCCGCCTATCGAAACGCCGCGGGTGATTACTCCAGCTATCTGACGTTCGTCGAGCAGAACGATCCACGTGGCTATGGTGATGCGCTGCATCGCGCCAAGGGCTTTGTGGACGGCGAGCCATTCTTACATATGGTCGGTGACCACCTCTACATAACCGGCTCCTCGAAAGGGTGTGCCCAGCAGGTCGTCAATTTGGCGATGGAAGAGTCGTGTGCGGTTTCTGCAGTGCAGTCCACCCGGGAAACCCATCTGTCGATGTTTGGTGCGGTCGGTGGTCGGCATCTCGCCGGCCGAATTGGTCTGTATGAAGTCACCAAAGTCATTGAGAAGCCCACTCCCACACTGGCGGAGCAGGAACTGGTCGTGGCGGGGCTGCGTTCCAGTCATTACCTGTGTCTGTTCGGAATTCATGTTCTGACTCCAACGATTATGGATCTGCTGGGGGAGCAGGTTGATGCGTCGGAGACAGAACCTGTGCAGCTTTCACCGGCTCTGGCGCAGCTTGCCAAACGAGAACGCTATCTGGCCGCGGAAATCGAAGGGAGTCGCTACAACATCGGCGTAAAGTACGGCCTGCTGATGTCGCAACTGGCCCTGGCATTATCGGGGAAGGATCGCGACGACATTCTCACGCAACTGCTGGATCTCGTGGCGTCCCATCGTGACACGGTGACCGTATGAAATCAGTGAACAGTCCACACGCAGCACTTTCGGCGTCAGCGTCCAATGAACTCGTGCAAATCATCCTTTCCGAGGACGATTCGGTTCGAAACCAGTCGCTCGACGTGATCTGCGAGGGCGCGTCGCTCGAGCAATTGGTTTCGCACCTGGATGCCCTGGACGCCTTTTGGCGAAGTACCGAAAACCTCTACCACCGCGTCCGCGCGTTATTCTTCCTGTCGGCGATCCACCGTTTTCATGTTCCGCCATTGGTGGCCGATCGTGCGCCAGGTCGCATTTGCTTCTCCAGCTACGAGCATCTTTTGGATCGGCGGTTCGCCGAGACGATCGATTCGCTACTGGCCGAGCAGTCCCGTCAGGGGCTCAATGACAGCGTGAGCAGTGCTCTTGCGCACGCCTACCATCAACTGGCATTTCAAACGCTGGCGGATCAGGTGCGAAAGAGTGTGCGTACGGTTCGCGGCAACCAGTGGATGTTTCGCACGGGCCATCCGGCGGATCATCCGTTGCGCATTCGCAAGGAGCTGATTGATCTGGATCCCGAATCCGGTTTGCGCCCGACCGTCACTGAGAGGACGGCCGTGCGCATGGATTTCTCGCACAGCGGATGGAGTGATATTTTCTTTCTGGGCATGGATTTTCCCGCCGGGGCAAAGGTCATCAATGCCTCTGTCAATTTGGGCGTTCGAGGGCGAGACGACCATCCGCGTCCGCCGATCGAATGCTTCTTCCGCGTGATCGACGACCCCGTGTTGCGTTTGGTCAGTATCGACCTGAAGGCCGCAGCCGACGTGACGACGATTGCGGAAGTGTTTGACTTCGCTCGCGATTACCTGGGACTCCTCAAGGCGGCCGTGATCGCATCGGGGATCGTGCCGCCGGGAATGGAAGGCTGCGAGCAGGGAATCGAATCGCTACTGGCGAACGTCGTCGGCCCGGGCAAGGGGCTCGAGCTGGTGAGCAAGGTCAATGACATCCCCAAGGGGTCCCGACTTGCGGTCTCCACAAATCTGCTGGGGTCGTTGATTTCGGTCTGTATGCGTGCCACGGGACAGGTCTCGGAGTTGGAGGGCGATCAGACGGAGGGCGACCGGCGGCTGATTGCAGCGAGGGCAATTCTGGGCGAATGGATTGGTGGATCGGGCGGCGGTTGGCAGGACTCGGGCGGTGTGTGGCCTGGTATCAAACTCATTCAGGGGAAAGTCGCGGAGGAATCGGATCCCGAATTTGGGGTCAGTCGCGGCTGTCTGTTGCCGCAACACTCGGTTTTCCAGGACGATGACGTCACTCCCGAAACGCGACGCGCGCTGCAGGATAGCCTGGTGTTGGTGCACGGCGGGATGGCACAGAACGTCGGTCCTATTCTTGAAATGGTGACCGAGAAATACCTGCTGCGTTCACCGGCCGAGTGGGAGGCTCGAAAGGAAGCAATCGAGATCCTTGATCAGATCGCAGCGGCCCTGCGCGCTGGGGACATTCGTGCGGTCGGACAGTTGACGCATCGAAATTTCTTTGGCCCGCTGCAGAAGATCATTCCGTGGTGCACGAATTTGTTCACCAATCTCGTTGTCGAGCAAGCCGAAGCCGAATTTGGCGACCAGTTCTGGGGCTTCTGGATGCTGGGCGGGATGGCAGGCGGCGGTATGGGCTTCATTTTTGATCCAGCGATCAAGCCGGCTGCGCAGGACTGGCTGCAAAAGACGCTGGTAGAGACCAAACGCAAGCTGGAGAATCGCCTGCCCTTTGCCATGGACCCCGTCGTCTACGATTTCGAAATCAATGATCGAGGCACATGGGCCGAACTGTTGTCGACCGATCCCACTCCGATGCCCAGCGAGTACTACGCGTTGCTGGCTCCCAACTGGTTGCGAACGCCCGCACACGAACTTTCGTCCACGACGCGAGCGGAATTGCTTGAGATCGGAGAAGCCGTTCGCTCCGATGCATCGATGGGCGATTATCGTCGACTGATTGAGAACATACTTCCGGCCAGCATACAGGGGGATACCGGTTCCAGCTCGCTGGAGGAACTGCTGGAGCGATGTGGGTTTGATCGCGAACAGCACGAGCAGATTCGCAGCGATGTGAAATCGGGCCGCTATGGCCTCGCGCAGAATCGCCTGCCCTCCACGACATCGATCGAAGATGTCAAACCCGAAGACGTGATCGACGCACGCAAGGGGCTCGACCGCCGCTACCGTCTTGTCGGAGAGGACGCGATTCGCAACGGGCGAGTTGCCGTTGTGACACTTGCGGCTGGCGTGGGGAGTCGCTGGACCGAGGGAGCGGGCGTCGTGAAGGGCCTCCACCCGTACTGTCAGTTCGACGGTCGACATCGCAGCTTTATCGAAACGCACCTGGCAAAGAGTCGTAGTATTGGCGAAGCGGCTGACTGCTACTTTCCGCATGTGATTACGACGGGGTACATGACGCATGAGCCCATCATGCAGCACCTACAGCAGCATTCGCGGTATGGGTATCCCGGTCAGGTCGTCCTGTCCCCGGGGCGTTATGTCGGTTTGCGCATGATTCCCACGGTTCGCGACCTGAAGTTTGCGTGGGAAGAAACTGCCCAGCAGCAACTCGACGAGCAACAAGAGAAGGTGCGAGTTAGCGTCCGGAATGCACTGCAAAACTGGGCTCGTCAGATGGGCGAGGGAGAGGACTATCGTGACAACTATCCGTCGCAATGCCTCCATCCCGTCGGGCACTGGTATGAGATTCCCAACATGCTGCGAAACGGAACGCTAGCGTGCCTGCTCGATGAGTACCCGAATCTTGAATGCCTGATGCTGCATAACATTGATACGTTGGGTGCCAATGTCGACCCGGCACTGTTGGGGCTGCATTTGGAACAGAAGAGTTGCCTGACGTTTGAGGTAATTCCACGTCGGCTGGAGGATCGCGGTGGCGGCCTCGCTCGGGTGAACGGGAGACCGCGACTCGTCGAGGGACTGGCACTGCCACGCGAAGAAGACGAATTCAATCTCTCCTACTACAACAGCATGACGACCTGGATTCACATCGATTCAATGTTGGATGCGTTTGGGCTGACTCGATCCGATCTGGCCAGCAAGGACGCCATAGATCGCGCTGTCAGGACCATGAGCTACCGGATGCCCACGTACATCACGATCAAGGATGTCAAGAAACGGTGGGGGAACGGTCAGGAAGACGTCTATCCCGTTTCGCAGTTTGAAAAGCTGTGGGGCGATATGTCGGCGATGTCTAACATCAAGACCGACTTTGTCGTCGTACCTCAGCAGCGCGGACAACAGTTGAAGCAGCAGGCCCAGTTGGATGGATGGCTGCGGGATGGCACCGCGGATTACGTGAATTCGTTGTGTCGCTGGTCCAGTTAGAACTGGATGTGTTGAAACTTTGGATCGAAGCGGGATCTCTGCCGCTCCGCGGTGTTTCACACGGCTCTACGCTTTCGCCACAAACACCATTGCCCCGCCAACCTCGGCCGCCTGGCGATAGAGGTCGATCGTTGCGGTCGCAAGTTCCTGCCACTCCGCTGGTAAGTCCAGTGCTTCGATCTCACTGCCCTGTTGTGCGATGAATCCGGCGATGTCCGGTCGCACCAGGCAGATGTGATAGTCGTCTCCGCGGTGCATTGGGCGTCCGCCGAGAATACACTGTGCCAGCACAGAATCCTTCAGATCCACGGCTGAAAAGGCCTCGTGCAGCCCCTTCCACCGCGCATCGAAGCACAGGAGTTGCGTATCCGGTTCCGCAAGTACCTCGTGCAGGAAAGCCAGACGTGGTTCATTCTCGCGATGGCCAAAAAACGTCTTGGCCTGTTCGCGAGGTAGTATGATGAGATAACCGTCTTTCAAGTCCATGTCGAATCCTTATCGCCACATATCGTCGAGCGGGTTGCCGGGTTTCTCTAGCTTCGGTTTCGGCAACGCTTTCAACGCCAGTGCGGCCAGCTGGAGATCCTCTCGGGTTGTAATCTTCAGGTTCAGAGATGAACAGGGAACAATCGTCACAGGGTGTCCCAGGCGTTGGACAAGCTCCGCGTCATCGGTTGCTGTTGACGCTCCATCCTGGGCATGAGCCTTTTCCAGTAGCTCTCGGCGAAACACTTGCGGTGTCTGGGCGGCCCAGAGGTTGTCGCGGTCGACCGTTTCGGTGATCCGCATGTTGTCTGCCCGTTTGATTGTGCTGGTGATCGGGCTGGCAAAGATCGCTGCGTCGTCGCTGTTGGCCTTCTCAAATAGTTCATCGATCCACACATCGGCAAATACCGGGCGTGCTGCGTCGTGAACGGCGACCATCTCGATGCCATCGTCGAGCTTTTGCAGGCCATTTTTTACCGAATCAGCACGTGTTGCGCCCCCAATGACCAATTCGATACCCATGATCGCCAGGTTGGCGCCGTACTTCCCTACGAAAAACTCACGGTCGTCCGCAGAAATCACAACCAGCAACTGACTCACATCATCGCGGGCCAAGAAACGCTCGGCCGAATGCAGCCATACGGCCTTTCCCGCCAATGGCGCGAACGGCTTCTTGTAGTTGCCGTCTTTGAAGCGGGAGCTTTCACCCGCAGCCGGAAGTATTACAGCGTAACTGGTCACTGATTCCTCTCCAGGATGCATCGCAATCAACATGGCCCTACTGCCTGATCGAGATGCGTGATTGTTGAAGAGTTAGTCGTCCAAAGTCAAGCCAGCGTTAAGCATGACTGGTTGCGAATCCAAATGTTAGGCAGTTGTCCTTTAGAATCAATTTGCGGTCACCTATAAGGAATGTCATTGTATCCTGAACGGGGGGTGGTATGGCCGACTTCAAAGTTACCGAGCTAGATTCCAATACCGACTTCGACAATCTACCGTATTGGGATGTCGTCATTATTGGTGCGGGTCCCGGCGGGCTGGCAGCCAGTCTGACGACAGCCCATCGCGGTCTCACGACGTTAGTGATCGAGGCGAAGAGCAAACCCGGTGGGCAGCCAGAATTTCTCTATGCCGATAAGCGGATCGTCGACATTCCCGGTTGGCCGGATGGGATTACCGGTCGCGACCTGTCGGAGAGGACATATCGTCAGGCAGTAAACGCGCTGGTCCAATTCCGCTTTAACGAAGAGCTGGTCACGATTGATGACACCGACCAGATCGAGAACGAAGACCAGCTAAAATGTGTCCAAACATCGCATGGAAGCTACCTTTGCCGAAAGGTGATTATCGCATTCGGGCTGCTGCATTATCCACGTAAACTGCCGGTCCTTGACGCCTTGAAGTCGCGAAACGTGCACTACAAGGTGCCGAAAATAGGCGACTATGAGGGCCAGCGAGTCGTCGTTGTCGGCGGCGGCGACTCGGCGCTGGATGCGGCCGTGATGGCATTACAGCGACATGCGGATGTCGAGGTTTTGGTCCGAGAGGAAACGCCTGTGGGAAAGGCCGACTCGGTAGCTCGCATTCGCGAACTTGGTGGCAGGATACGAACCGATACGGAAATTGTCTCCGCAGAATTTTCCGGGGACGATATCGCTTTGAAGACTTCGTCGGGCGACCTGATGAAGTGTGCTGCTGTGATTGTTCAGATTGGATTTCTTTCCGCGAAGGATACCTTCGAGAAGTTGGACGTACGCCTGAATGACGACGGCAGCATTGCGATCGATCCGTATTTTGAGACCAGTCGAAAGGGCATATTCGCCGTCGGTGACGTCCATGGCGACATCAAGCTGATTACGGTTGCGTGGGCCGAGGGGATTCAGGCTGCTATCCACGCATTCAAGGAAATCACCAGCCCGTATTGGCTTAATGAAAAGCGGCTACGCGATCATAAGATTACGCTTATCGGCGAGAAGATCGCGGCCGCTGCCGGCCGGCAGAAGTAATGGCGAGTTGGTAAGTATGCCAACTACACGTATTACACCATGGACATCACACCGACAGTGGATGCCCCCGCATTCATTAACGAGGTGGTCGTCCCTCGCCGCCGCCGCCGCCGCGGTTGGGGCGACCATTTTCCTTGCCTTCGCCCTCTTTGCCTTCTTTGTTCTTTCCCTTTTGCTGCGTTGTCACCTGATCACCGAACATCCGCGTGAGCGCTTCACGTACGGATTGGGCATTCAATCCGTTGGGAAGTGTTTGAACCCGGGTGTCGTCGGTCGGTGCGGCAGCTTTGTCGAGCTCTTCAACCATTTCGACGACGAGGTCGAGGAGTGGGCGTCCCTGTGCAGTTACGATCAACGTGTTTGTCGATTCGTCGACGCCGAATGACAATTTGCCTTTGAAGTTCGAGCCGCTGCCAAGTCCGGACGACTGGTCGCTTCCCATTCCAAAGCCGAAACCGAATCGGCGCGATCCACCCTTGTCGCCTTCGCCTTTGTTTTGGTCGGCGAAGGCTTTGTCGTTGCTACTCAGCAGATCCCGAAACGCTTCCTTGAGTGCCGTTTCGATGACGCGTGCCTTGGAGTGCACGATCGGGATCATCTTCTTGTATCGAGCGCTGTTTTCATTGGGAGGCTCGGCCACGTCGTAGAGTTCGATGAGTCGTTTCACGGTTGCCAACTGTTTGGCCGAAGCGTTTCGCACGACGAGCGTACTGTCACCGTCATCAATGAATCGCATCTTGGGAGCTTCGCCAAGGCCGGGCGTCGACTTGTCGCCCTTGCTTCGCTGGTAATCCCAGTAGTCCCAGAAAACATAGTTGGGGCCGCCTTCGTCGTCTTCAAAGAAGTCTTCCAACTGCAGTCGCATCCACAGGGCCGTGACGTTCTTCAGTCGGAAAGAAACCCAATCCTCGTTCTTGGGAGCATACTGTCGCAGGAGTTCTTCGAACATTTCCAGTGCGGCGGGATCCTGGGATTTGATCACCAGTTTCCCTTGGGCGTTGCGTTCGATGACGATTGGAGGTGGCGATTGCGATCCGCCGCCACCGTCGTTTTTGGGGGCTTCGGCAACTCGGACCTGCGTGAACATGGTCTTCGTTGGCGTGGTAGCCTGAATTTGCGTCTCGGTTGCCGTCTCTGCGAACGTAGGCAGCGCCGGCTGAATGAATGTGGTCCGCGAGCCGATGTCCACGGCATCGGTTTCCTCTTCGCTGTCAGCCGGTTCGACGATGATTTCGACGTCGTCTTCCGGTTCGACTTCTTTGGGTGGAGGAAGGACGACGGAGTTTGGGGCGTAGGCTTCGAAGGCCTGCTTCACACGTCGTAGCAGGTCGTCTTCCTCAACGCCGACGGCGATTTCATCCAGCACGATCTCGTTCATCGCGAACTTCGAGCGCGACTGGACTTCGCCCATCTGCGTCAGTAGTTCCATCACCATCTCGTATTCGCTGTCGTTGCACTTCAGGATGAGACGATTGTTTTCGACGTCCGCGGTAACCTTGAACGTGTCGTTGCTGTCTTCCTCCTCATCGTCGTCCCACCAGTAGTATCGCCGACGGCTGTTGTTGTCTTCTTCCGGTTCGCCCATCATCTTCTCGATCGTGCCAGCAACTTGTGCCGCCGGGTATCGTCGCAGACGAATGGAAACGAATCGGCGAGCATTACCGTCGATATTCTTGATCAACTCTTCGATTCGAAAGTGATCAAACTGGTTGCCGCTGACCAGAAGTGTCTTGGTGTTCTTGTCGACACGAACCATACAGGTGGGAGACAGCGCGCCGGACTCTTCCAGCATGTCGGCAACTTCCTGGGGGCTGCGTGTTGCCAGCGTGTAGGCCTTGATGTCCAGCGAATTGCTGTCGGGCCGTACGTCCAGCAGATCGATCGCGTCGGCGATGTCCAGCATGCGATGCGGTGGTGCCTTGATGATGATGCTATTCTTCATCTCGTTGACGATCATGCTGATCTTCTCTTCCTTGGGTGCCGGCTGACCGCCTCCATTCTTCTTCTGCTGTGCCTGGCGTTGCATCTCCTGTTGGCGGCGCTGCATCATTTGCTGCATCTGCTGCGGCGACATTTTGCCGGCCGGCTGCTTGGATTCGAGTCCCAGCATTTCGCCGATCTTGTCCTTGATATCCTGAGCGCGGACATACTTGACCACGAATTCGCGTGGTTTGTGATGACCGGACGTTTCTTCCTCATCGAGTGCCCGATAGATATCGCGGAGGTTGCGGACCATATCCATTGCTTCGATACGATTCGCGGCGGTCATGGGCGTCAGTTTGCCGTGCTTGCTCTTCATGGCTTCCAGCTCTTTGACGATTTCGTCCGCCTTGAATCGATAGAGCATGAAAGAGGTACGCACGAATCCATGTGCTGGTAGCGATCCGAGTTGGCGTGAATCAACACGGGGGACGAAGGCAGGGTTGATGCCTTCGGTCTTGACGATTTGCATGAAGTCGCCGTCGTCGAGCATCGTGAAGCCTTGCGCCAGCAGCAGGCGGTTCAAGAGGTCGCCGGTCTGCTCCATTGTCATCGCATTCTGCGTTCGGAGGTTGACCTCGCGATTGGGCAATTCCTGCCATTCGATTTCGCGACCTGTCACGCGGCTGTACCAGTCGATCATGGCGGGCCACGGGTGACCCTGGAAGTTCAGGACAAGTTTCCCGTCCGTCGGTTTTGCTTCCAGCTCTTTCGGATCGGCTTCTTTCTTGGGCCGGTCCGAACGCTTGATCGTGTCGCTCTTCTTCTCCTCGGGCTTTTTGCCTTTGTCGTCTTTCTTGTCCTTGTCGTCTTTTTTCTCGTCGGGCTTTTTCTCGCCAGGCTTGCCGCCGTTCTTGCGCGCCTCGGCCATCTTCTTCATGATTTCCTGACGAGCCTTCTGCTTGGCTGCGTCGGGCATTGGCGATTTCTCAATTTGCTGCATCGCCTCTTTCAGCTCCTCCATGTTTTGCGGAGCAGCGGAAATCGGACGCGCCGTGCTAACCATCAACCCGGCAAGGAGAAGAAAGCCAAAGAGAAACTTCAGGCGAGGGAGAGACATGGTTCAAACCTGGCGGGCGGGGGTATTTAAGACAGAATGTATTATTCGCCAACTGGGGCAGATTATCAATGCAAACTACGCCGGTGCGCGGACTTTATACGTAGCGGAATTAAATTTGGACCGGATCAAGCTGTGGGTTCGGACAACTTCACAAAATATTGACGAGGAAACGGCCGCGACAATGGTTCAGTTTCTTGATGTCGGATCTTGATTTTCGAGGCTGTGGATACGTGCAAGTGACGATAGGCAAGTGCAATCGATACTGGGTCTTGATGCATTAGAATCCGCATGATCGACTTCAGGGTGCGGGAAATTGCCCGTTTTGCGTCGCTTATGGGGGGCTCCGCAGCGTTTTGCTGTGACAAACGGCTATCCTTGCAGCACGGAACCGGTCTCTAAACAGTTGCGCTGGAAACAGGCTCAGGAAGGTCCGACAAGTCGTTTGTCATTGGTACCATGGAACTGCTGAACGCAATCATTCTTGGGGTAATTCAGGGGCTCACCGAGTTCTTGCCTGTCAGTAGCAGCGGCCACCTGGAAATCGGCAAGAAAATTCTTTTCGATGAATCGGCTCTCACGGCCGAGCACAGCATGCTGATGACGGTCGTTCTCCACGCCGCGACGGCCCTGAGTACCGTGCTGGTTTTTCGCGAGGACGTCATGGTGATCGTTCGCGGGCTGTGGAAGTTCCGCTGGAACGAAGATTATGCATTCGCCGCCAAGATCATCATTTCTATGGTGCCGGCCGCCGTTGTTGGCCTGACAATGGATACTCAAATCGAGGCCTTGTTCAGTGGCAATATGCTGCTGGTAGGTGCGATGCTGATTGTCACGGGCGTCTTGTTGTTTCTCGCGGGACGTGCGACCAGCACCGAAAAGGCAGTCAGCTTTGTTGACGCGGCCATCATTGGCATTTCCCAGGCGATCGCCATTCTGCCTGGCATTTCTCGCTCGGGAGCGACGATCTCGACGTCCGTCCTGCTGGGAATTGATCGGATGAAAGCGGCGAGGTTTTCTTTCCTGATGGTGGTTCCACTCATTTTGGGAAAGATGGCCAAAGACGCGTTGGGAAGAGATCTAGCCATGAAGCCGGGGGATGCGATTCCGCTGTTGGTCGGCTTCACCGCGGCGTTCGTGACTGGTGTCATCGCCTGCAAGTGGATGATTTCGCTCGTGCGAAACTGTCAGCTGTGGTGGTTTTCGATCTACTGCTTCATCGTTGGTGCGATCGCGATCGGCTGGCATTTCCTGGAATCGGAAGCAATCGCTGCAGCAGCCGGTTAGCCTGGTCACGCGTCCAAACGAATTCTGAATCAATTCGTGGATCAACTTCGTGCGTGTCCGCCTCGAGGGCCGCTCACTCGCATGCTGGTCACCCACGGCCTGATCTGCCGATGAACCACGCCCGTTCGCGCGTGTCTCTTGCGAATACAACGCGTATTGTCCGCCGTCGGCCCGGCCAACCCACGTTGCTTGAAGTGACGTCACTTCCCGGTTGTTGCCCTTGATTGTCGGATTCCGCCGGGTTTCCTGGTGCAAACGGGTGACCCCGAATTGAAATAAACGGCCAGGATTGTTTTACTTGTACGTTTCCACCTCCGACCCGAGCGTCGTCGTATGTTCCCTAACGCACCGAATAACGTCAGTTTCCCAAAGCTTGAGGAGGAAATTCTCGCCTTTTGGAAAGAACAAAACGTCTATGAGCGGTCGCTGGAGCAGCGTTCCGACAGCCCCTCCTTCGTGTTTTACGAAGGGCCACCTACGGCGAACGGCAAGCCGCACCCTGGCCACTGTCTGACTCGAGCGATCAAGGATCTGTTTCCACGCTACAAGACGATGCGTGGTTATCACTGCGAACGCAAAGCGGGCTGGGATACGCATGGCCTTCCGGTCGAAGTCGAGGTTTGCAAGGAACTGGGCATTCACTCAAAGGAAGAGATCGAAGCTCACGGTGTCGAGCCATTCATCCAGAAATGTCAGGCCAGCGTATGGCGCTACATGCAGGAGTGGGAACGGCTGACCGAGAGGCTTGGCTTCTGGGTCAATCTCGATGAAGCCTACGTCACGTACCACCAGAGCTACGTGGAAAGCGTGTGGCACATCCTCAAGAGTCTCTTCGATCGAGACTTGCTGTACAAAGGACACAAGATCGTTTGGTGGTGGGCGCAAGGCGGCACGGCGCTCAGTGCGGGCGAAGTAGGGCAGGGGTATCGCGAGGTTGCGGACCCCAGCGTCTACGTTCGATTTCCTTTGGTGGATGAACCGTCAACCAGCCTCGTCGCATGGACGACCACTCCGTGGACGCTTCCGAGTAATCAATTTGCAGCCGTCCATCCGGAACTGACGTACGTCAAAGCCAAGGATGCGGAGTCCGGCGATTCATTGATCGTCGCCGAGGCACTCTTCGAGAAACTCGCTGAGAAACTGAAACACGAATTCACCGTCGAAGCGAAACTTTCCGGTAAGGACTTGCTGGGCAAACGTTACGTTCCGCCTTTCGACTACTACTACAAGGATCTGGCAGACGAGCAGGCGACAACGAAGTCGGGTGAAACGGTCCACACGTCATGGGTTATCCGACCGGCGGACTTCGTCACGACCGACAGCGGAACGGGCATCGTGCACATCGCACCCGCATTCGGCGAGGTTGACTACGAATTGCTGGCGGCTGAACAGGAGCGGTTTGAGGCTGGGGATGGTCCACAATTGATCTGTGCCGTAGGACCCGATGGTAAGTTCACTTCCGTCGCGGCCGGTTACGAAGGACGTTGGGTCAAGGAAGCCGACAAGGATCTGGCTCGCGACATCAAGGAACGTGGTTTGTTGCTGCATCAGGAGCAGTATCTTCACGACTATCCGTTCTGTTGGCGAGCCGAAGAGGATCCGCTCATTCAATATCCGCGGCAGAGCTGGTTCGTGAAGACGACACAGTTCAAGGACGAGATGCTGGCGAACAACCAGAAGATTAACTGGTTGCCCGATCATATTCAGGATGGACGATTCGGAAACTTCCTCGAGTCCAACGTCGACTGGGCGCTCTCCCGTGAGCGCTATTGGGGCACGCCGTTGCCGGTCTGGGTGTGCGAAGAGACGGGCAAGATGGAGGCGATTGGCGGCTACGACGAGTTGTTGGAGAAGCCGGGGGTTTCCGGGCAGGAAGTCTGGGACAAAGCGAAAGCCGCCAAACCGGATTTGCCCGACGACCTCAAAGTTCACAAGCCCTACATCGACGAGATTACCTACGATTCGCCGTATGCCAAAGGCGCTCGTATGCGGCGCGTTTCCGAAGTCATCGACTGTTGGTTTGACTCCGGTGCCATGCCCTTTGCACAGTGGGGTTACCCCAAGGGTCAGCCCGAGAAGTTCAAGTCGCAATTCCCGGCTGACTTTATCAGTGAAGCGATCGATCAGACTCGCGGCTGGTTCTATAGCCTGTTGGCGATCAGCACGCTCATGCTTGGCGATGAAGAGTGCAATCCGGACGGTCTGGAATTCCCATATCCCTTCAAGAACTGCATCGTGCTGGGATTGATGCTTTCGGAGTGGTACGAAGACAAGGAAGGCGGCGTCTACCTGACCGAGGATCTCGCCAGGAAGTCGGGCAAGAAGTACAAGAGCCTCGTCGGCAAGATGTCGAAGAGCAAACGCAACTACAGTGAGCCGGCTGGCATCTTCGACAATCACGGTGCCGACGCACTGCGTTGGTATTTCTTCGCCAATCAGGCTCCGTGGACGTCCATCCGCTACAGCGAACGGGCGATCAAGGAAAGCATCCCGGAATTCCTGTTGCGACTGTGGAACGTCTTCAGCTTCTTCACGATCTACGCCAACATCGACGGCTTTGATCCGGCCGCCGCGGGCGTGAGCAGCGACGGGCAGTTCAACCACGACGATTTCGTGGGCGCGCGTGGGTTTCGTCCCGTCGCGGAACGCAGCGAGCTGGATCGCTGGGTTCTGAGCGAACTCAACCAGACGGTGTCGACGGTGACTTCGCTGATGGACGAGTACAACAACTACGAAGCCTGTCAGTGCCTCAACGCGTTCGTGGACGGACTGAGCAACTGGTACGTGCGACGGAGTCGCGACCGTTACTGGGGAAGCGACAAGTCCGACCCCAACAAACTGGATGCGTATTGGACGTTGTACGAGTGCCTGCTGACAACCAGCAAGCTTGTCGCGCCGTTCACGCCGTTCATCGCCGAAACGCTTTGGCAGAATCTGGCTGGTATTTTCGGCGAGAAGGCTGCTGCCAGCGTCCACCTTTGTGATTACCCTGCTGCGGCGGACGATCAAATCGACGCATTGTTGTCCGAACGTATGAATCTCGTTCGTGAGATTGCATCGCTGGGACGCAGTGCACGAATGAACAACAAGCTGAAGGTGCGGCAGCCGTTGGCCAAAGTCGAGGTTATCCTCGTTGACGACGCCCATCGTGAGTTCCTGAATTCGCACTCGTCGTTGATCGCCACGGAGCTCAACGTCAAGGAAGTCGAATTCACGACGCACGCCGAAGAGTACATCAGTTACCAGATTCAACCGAACTTCAAACTGCTCGGCCCAATGCTTGGCAAGGATCTGCCTGCGGTGAAGAAACTGCTTTCTTCCGCCGACGGAAACGAGCTGTCGCGCAGTCTCGCGGAGAACGGAAAGATCGAGTTGACGCTGGCCGATGGGCGAACGGTCGAGCTCAACGACGAACAGGTGCAACGTCGACTCGTGGCGAACGAGGGCTGGGCCGCGGCGGAGGGCAAGAAGTGTGTTGTCGTCCTGTCGACGGAACTGACTCCGACGCTGATTCGGGAAGGCTACGCACGCGATCTCGTTCGCTACATCCAGGACCAACGCAAGGCGATCGGCTGCGAATACACGGATCGCATCAAAGTCGGCATTGTTTCGGAGTCCGACGAATTGACGGAGACGCTGGCGGAATTTGGCGATTACATTGCAACGGAAACGTTGGCCGATGTCATCGCGACGGAAACCATCGCCGGAACGGAAACGGCGGACCTGAAGATCGGTGACATCCCGCTGAAACTTTTTGTTGCGAAAGTCTGAACGTCATGACGCCTCGCAATAATTGGGCGTCGGTATGCGGGCGTTGACTGGTCGTCTTTGATTAGCCGTCTTTGACTGGCGCGCCTTGATAGCTCGCTGCCGTGTGACAATTAGTCCGCGCCCAGGCAGAGTAGTTCCGGCGAACAACCGTTTGCCTGGAGTTGCTGCCGGATTTCTTCCTTGTAGACCGGGTTCATGATGACAACCGCCGATGGGGGCGAGTTCCTCACGTGCTCGGGACCGAACACCGCATGCGCCGTCCCTGGCAGGTACTTTCCCTGCTTGTGTGGATTGATGTCGATGACGTAATCCAGTTCGTCCTCGATTCCCAGCGTGGTCGCAAAAGCGACGCACTTCGAACCGGCTCCCCAGGCGATGACGCTACCCTGTTGGGCAAGGTCCGTGACCCGATCACGCCAACGATTCTGTTCGGACGCAATACGCGATTCGAAGGCTTCCACCTCGGCAACCGTTTCCTGCAGTTCGTCTTCCAGTGGCAGAAGATTCGGCACGCCACGGCTTGGTCGCGCCGCGAGGATCAGGTATTGCTCGTCGTAGGCGCGTTCCAGTTGAACGACGTCCAGCTCGCATTTTCGAAAGACCTTTGCGAGCGAACCGGCGGTGAAGTACGAACAGTGTTCGTAGTAGATGTCCCAGAAAGCACACTCGCGTAAAACGCGTTTCATGTCGGGCAGTTCGAAGAGCAGCAGCGTGTCTTCGTTGAGTGTTCCGCGGACCTTGGAGAGGAAAGTCAGCGTCTGTGGTATGTGTTCCAGAGTGTGGCGGCACAGGATGACGTCGGCTTTCAGTTCGGCGTGATGCGGTCCGTAGTATTCACGAATGAAGGTGATTCGCCGCCGGGCTTCGGCCGATAGTCGATCCGGAATGCAGGCGGGATCGATTCCCGTTCCCCGGTTGTCTCCCTGCTCGCACATCAGCTGCAGGAACTCGCCCTTGCCACATCCGATTTCGAGGACGTGTTGATTGCGGATTCCGAAAAGGCCGATCCACTGTTGCGCCAGTTTCTTCGCAAAGCTGGTGAAGTGGCCGGAGAAGTGCTGTGTTTCTTCGTAGTCAGTCGAATAGGCCTGCAACGACTCGTCGTAGATCGTGTTCGCAATGAAACCGCAGTCGGGACAGAAACCGAGGTCGATGGGGGCCCGGGGGAAAGTGCGAGCCTGTTCGGCGGTATCCATCAGCAGGCAGCTGTGAGAGGGGACTTCGCGAATGGAGTGAAAGACGCGAACCTGATTTCCACCGCAGTTCAGGCAAGCTGACATGATCGACTTTCAAAAGGTGTGGACATGGGAATGGGAGCGATGAATTTCCCACCCGCCGGTTAACCCTCAGTTTAGAACGGAGATCGATGGCAGCAGCTATTCGTCTCGCCAGGAACGCGGTAGCTGGTTACTCAACTTTATCACGATGAAGGGATTCGTCGGGATGTGGCGGTCGTAGCGGACGAGATTGAGATGTGACGTTCGAATGCAGGAATCAACTGAGTCGTATTGAATCAGGAAAGCTCCCCGCTTGGGTGGGTGAGCTAGGTTTCAAAGGGACGCAGTGGTCAGAAATCCGGCGGACGTTTGGCCGTAATTGTCCCGCTCCTCAAAGAGTGTCATTGAATCAAACATCGAATTTGGGAATCCGTCCATGGTGCCTGTTATTGCTGTCGCTGTCGTTGGTGTTGTGCTGGGAATTGTGTTCGTGCAGTGCTACAACCGGCTCGTTCAACTGAAGAACCGTTGTGACAACTCCTTCGCTCAGATCGAAGTTCAGCTGAAGCGGCGATACGATTTGATCCCCAATCTCGTGGAGGCCGTACGTGGATATCTGGCACACGAGCATGAGACATTGGAAAACGTCATCGCGGCAAGAAATCAGGCATCCGCTGGACTGGCGCAGGCAGCGAAGGATCCCGGTAACCTGGCTTCGCTCCAGTCGCTGATGAGTAGCGAGACGGCGCTGACCGGTGCACTGGGACGCATGAACTTTGTCGTGGAGTCGTACCCGGAACTGAAGGCGAATGAAAACGTGGCTGACCTGACCGAAGAGCTTTCGCATACCGAGAATCGCATCGCATTCGCGCGTCAGGCCTACAACGACCTCGTTATGGTGTTCAACACCTATCGTCAGAGTTTCCCCACGATCCTCGTGTCGGGCATGCTCGGCTATGCCAGCGATCGGGATATGTTGGAATTCGCCGATGCTGAAGAAATTCAGCAAGCTCCCGAAGTCTCGCTCGTCTAGATTTCGCCGGACTGGTCAGGCCGGACTGATCGCGTCGGCGGACGCATTGGGCAGTATGGGCAGACCGTGGTTGCGGCCGCCTCCATCGTACTTCCATTTCAGGAATAGCCGATGAAAACGTTCTATGAACACCAGGACATCGCACGCGGGAAATCGCTGCGTATGATGTTCCTGCTGTCGTTGGCGATGCTGGGGACGACCCTTTGCACGGGGCTCGCGGTCACTCTCTGGGTGTTCCTGCCGGCGTATCGGTTGTTCTTTAAGGTCGTCGAACGACCGGAAACGGTGTTCACCGTTCATCTACATCCGGATCAGGCGCATCCGCTGCAGGCGTTTCTGGTTGAGCATTTCCCCTGGGCGATGGAGTTTCCCTGGGAACTGTTCGGTTTCTTCTACGCCGTCATTACCGTAGCCGTTGGAGCTGCGATGTTGGTTGTCACCCGAAACAAGCTGCGACAGCTATGGACGGCGGGCGGCGTTGGCGTCGCGCGGTCCCTGGGCGGAGTACACGTTACACGGGAAGGCTACCGTCGGGACGATCGCACCCAGCGTGCGGTCAACGTCGTGAACGAAATCGCGATCGCTTCGCGGATACCTCCGCCGGAGGTGTTTGTGCTGCATGACGAACCGGGCATCAATGCGTTCGCCGTTGGGTTGACGCATAGGGACATGGCGGTGGGGCTAACCGCCGGAGCGATTCGAGACCTCAACCGCGAGCAACTGCAGGGCGTGCTCGCTCATGAGTTTGCGCACATCGTTAATGGTGACACGCGAACGAACGTCCTGCTGGTTGGGTATCTACACGGCCTCATGGGCTTGATCATCTGTGCCCAAAGCTTGCTGAATCGCGGCATGGCCATGATGGTTCGCAGTATCAGCCACGGTGGTCAGGGGATCATCGGTATCGCACTGATCATCCAGGGCGCGCTACTCTGGCCGATTGGACTGATCGGGTTGGGCTTCGCCACGTTAGTGAAGTCTGCGTACAACCGGCAGCGAGAATACCTTGCGGATGCCTCGGCGATTGAGTTTTCGCGAAATCAGATCGGCCTGCTGTCCGCCATGAAACGTGTGCTTGGCAGCCAGTACGGAAGTCGTGTGCGTTCGGCGAGTTGCCTGGCACTGAATCACGTCTTCTTTGCGAAGAGCTGCGGTGGCGTGGCGGGACTTCTTGATTCGCATCCGCCGCTGGAGAAACGGATTCAGAGGATCGATGCAAACTGGGACGGTGAAGTTGAATTTGAAGAAGAACACGACGTCGGACAGTTCACGGGCGTGCTGAAGGGAACGATGTCGATTGCGCAGCAAGCTCGCAGTGCGCCGAGTGGCCGGCTGATGGAAACTGGCACGCCAGAAGATGCGGAGCTCGCCATGGCGCATGAAACCGTGATGAATGTGAATTCGCATGCCGCCGACATTCGCGCCGCCCTGCCGCCGCAACTATGGGAGCTGACGCAGGAATTGCATTCCGCCGAGGCGATGGTCTTCGCGCTTTGGGCGGCGGGGACCTCCGCAGACGATTGCGATGATGCCGAACTGGATCAACTCGGTCAGGCGTCTTCCATGTCGCAGCAAGTGGCCGAGGCGTTGAAGCCACATATCGCTTCATTGGGATTGGCAGAACGGCTGATGTTGTTTGACGCCGCCGTGAACGAAATTCGCCAGTCGTGCGACAGTTCGGATATGACTGCCTTCTGTCAGCGCGCTGGTACCTTGTTGGAGGAGCACGCCGAAGATGGCGATCTGTTCCGCTGGTCGTGGCGAAAGACGATCTCGCAAATTGTGGATCGCGAACTCCAGCAGCCGCGTTTGAAGCCTCGCTTCCGTGACGTCGATCAGGTTTTGGACGAATGCCGGGTCCTGCTTTCGGCGCTCGCGTATGCGAATGAGTCGGGCGTGATGGAAGGGTATTCGCTGTTGCGGGCCAGCAATGTGCTGGAGCACGATATCGAAATCCTGCCGCGGGAAGAATGTGACTTGGCGGCGGTGGAGCGATCGCTGGAGACGCTGCGTATGCTGGCCCCGAAGGCTCGCCGAAAACTCGTGATCGCCGGTTCCGCCAGCGTCGAAACGGACTCGATGATGAACGAGCAGGAAACGTTGTTGATGCGAGGAATCTGCAGCGGGCTCGGGTACCCGCCGGCAACGCTGCTTCCGGGACAGCCCGTGAAACTCTCTTGAGCTGTTGCGAGGGACCGTTTCTTCTGTCGTGAGGAAACGTTATCCTGTCAGCTTCCCTCAGGAGCCATCTCATGTCGAATCGTCTTTGCGTCCTTGTTTTTGTTCTGCTGTTTGGATGTGTTTCCGCCCATGCCGCGGAGATTACTCATTCCTTTCTGGGCGTTGGAAAGGCGAACCGCACGGTAATCGTCGGAGAAGACGGCGCCGTAAAGTGGCGAGTCAATCTACCCGCAAGCGACGGCTGGGTTCGCGAGAACGGGAACGTGCTGCTCGCACTCTATGGGACGAAAGAGTATCCCAACGGCGGCGTGGTGGAGATTGACCGCGACACGAAGGAAATCGTGTTCTCCTACAAAGGGCAGCAGAAGGAAATCAGCACGGTCGTTCCATTGGGAAAGGGCCGCTATCTCGTCGCCGAACTGGGACCAGAACCTCGGGCGATCGTGATCAACCGTGCGGGGGAAATCGAGTCGAAGACGCTGCTGCAGTGTCAGAAGGGTAATGCCCACATGCAGACGCGCATGTTGCGAATCCTGCCTAACGGCAATTACATCGCCCCGCATCTCCTGGATTTCGCCGTCAAGGAATACGAGCCGCTGTCCGGCAAAGTGGTCAACGTTTTTCCAACCGACGACCGCGGCAAGGAAAAGCGAGACTGGCCGTTCACCGCGATTCGTTTGGACGATGGCAATACGCTGATAGGTTGTACCAATGGAAATCGGATCATCGAAGTCGATTCCAGCGGGAAGATCGTCTGGAAAGTCGACAATGAAGACATCGGCGAAAAACTGTTCGATGATGCTTGTGGCGTGCAGCGATTGCCAAACGGCAATACCGTTGTGACCAGCTATCACGCAAAAGGCGACAGCGTGAAGCTTTTCGAGGTGACGCGTGACAAGAAAGTCGTCTGGCGTTTCGATGGCAAGGGCACGGATCTCAAGGCCGGGTTCCATCATTTCCAGATTCTGACGACCAATGGCGAGCCGCTTCGTGATCGATTCAGAAAGTGACCTGTCGCGGCCAGTTTGCCGCGTGTTATCGCCGCGGCCAGTTTGCCGAATGCCATCGACGTGTCATCGCCTATCGGCGTCGTAGAATCCGGGTGAGCGTGCGGTCCAGCAGGTTCGCAAACGCCTGGACATCCTTCGACGAAAGTGGCTTCGGGCCGCTGGTTTCCATTCCGGCAGAACGAAATTGCTCCATCAGGTTCCTCGATGCCAGGCGACTGTGCACGCTGTCGTCGTCGTACAGTTCTCCTCGCGTGCCGATGGCAACGCCCGACTTTTCGACGACCCGAGCCGCCAATGGGATGTCGCCGGTGATGACGACGTCTCCCGCGTTCATCGATTCCACGATCAGGTTGTCGGCTTCGTCCGCTCCGTGGGCAACGAGCTGAAGTCGGATGAGTCGAGATTTGGGAATCTGCATGGCCTGATTGGCAACCAGGATCAGCGACACCTCCATGCGTTTGGCTGTGCGGAACAAGATTTCCTTGAGCGCCGCAGGGCAGGCATCCGCGTCCACCCAGATTTGCAGGGCAGGGGGCTCGTTCCGGGGTGCGTTTTCGTTTTCGATTTCGCTCAAGCGATTGCCTCGAGTTGATGGCTGGTACGAAGAGACGCGGTCGAGTCAGACTCCGATGTCTTCGTTCCACAATGTTGGATGGTCTGCAATGAACGTTCGCATCAATTCAATGCAAGTCGCGTCGTTTCCAATGATGAGTTCAACGCCGCGGCTGCGAACGTAATCCTCGGGACCCTGGAAAGTCCGGTTCTCGCCTACGACAATTCGCGGGATTCGGTACAACAGCGCCGTTCCGCTGCACATGTCGCACGGAGACAGTGTTGAGTACAGTGTGCTTCTTGCATAGTCCGCTGATGTCAGCCGTCCGGCGTTTTCAAGGCAGTCCATCTCGGCGTGCAGGATGGCACTCGCCTGCTGAACACGTCGGTTGTGACCTCGGCCCACGATTTCGTTATCGATCACCAGTACCGAGCCGATGGGAATTCCGCCTTCATCGCGGCCTTTCACGGCTTCTGCAATGGCGGCTTCAAGAAATGAGTCCATTTAGAGTTGCTCCAATCTGACAGGCGATGCACTGCCCGAGTTGCGGCGGCCAATCCGCGAGACGACAATGCGGCGAACCTGGGTGTCGACTAATTGGCGTGCGGAAGAATTAGCTTAGGGAAGATCAGATGCCATACTCAATACGAATTCTCATCTCCCTTCTTCTTTTTGCGGCGACGGCCACGGCGCAGGATCTGCAACTGGAATCCGGCGCGGTCGGCAGCTACTTGCGGCTCAAGGAACTTCAGACTCGCGGTAGCGTCCTGCATGTGGTCGCACATCCGGACGACGAAGACGGAGCGATGTTGGCCTACTGTGCTCGTGGGCTGGGGGCTCGCACGATGCTCTTCAGTATTACGCGTGGCGAGGGCGGAGCGAATCTGATTTCGTCGCACTTCTTCGATGAGCTGGGGGCACTACGAACGCTGGAACATCAGAAGGCGGCCAGCTACTACGGTATCGAACTCTTCTATTCGCGTGCAGCGGATTACGGCTATTCCAAGACGCTCGATGAGGCGATGAAACAGTGGCAGAACGGGATTCCGGTGTTGCGAGATCTGGTTGAAGTGATTCGTCGCGAACGACCTACCGTCATGCTCAGTCGCTTCGCCGGAGATCCACGCGATGGGCATGGTCACCATCAGATGGCCGGTTTCGTCAGTCGACTTGCCTTTGATGCGGCCGCGAATCCGCATCGCTTTCCCGAACAGATTCAGCAGGGACTGAAGCCATGGCAAGTGCAGAAGCTTTACGTTCGATCCGGTTCGCCGTGGCGAGCCCCCAAAGAAGGCGATTGGACGATCGCATTGCCAACGGGCGAATACGATCCGGTGATCGGCAAGTCGTACTCGCAGGTTGCAAGGTTTGGTTTGGGCTTCCAGCGGTCGCAGGGCATGAGTGGCCATCATGGCGAGTCGGGGCCGAGGGCATCGTACTACAGGCTGATCCAGCAAGCGGGTGATCGCGAAATACCGACGTCCGAAGACTCGCTATTTGAAGGCACGAACATCCGTTTGTCATCGCTGCTAGAGCATCCCGAGTCCATGGCGGCCACACATCGGCGTCTGTTGGAGATCGAGTCGGGACTGCGGAGGGCGATGCAGCAATGGAGCCCCGCCGCACCGGAGAAAACGCTGGATATATTGTTGGACCAGCTCGAGTCTCTGCGTGCCATCATGGCGGCGAAAAACGTGAAAGACGGCGAGAGTGCCGACGCCGCGTCCGCGTTGCACTCGTCGCTGGAGAGACTGGAGCAAGACATCGAGGAGGCGATCATTTCGGTCGCTGGAATTCAGTTTGAAGCGTGGGCCACGGATCTTGATGGTCAAGCAATAAATCACGCGGTCGGCGATACTTTCAACGTGAATGCCCGGATTGCTAATGCGTCTTCACATTCGTTGCAACTGGGCTCGTTGACGGTCGAGGGCGGTCAGCTTTCGCAGTCGGACTCTACGTCACCCGCGGAGCTTGCTACGGGGGAGGCGGTGCAGTCGACGTTGTTGTTTGTTCCGACTGCAAAACCCACGGTGCCGCACTGGTCGCGGCCTTCGATTGGCGAACCCATGTACAAAGTGGCAAACGATGGTCAGCAACGTCCGTCTCCGCCCAATCCATTTCTTGCGAAGTGGAGCGTCACATTGCGCGGCAACGAAATCGACCTGACGTCGATTGTGGAAACGCGGATTCGCCATCCCGAGTACGGCAACGTGCGATACCCGTTAACAGCGGCTCCGGCGATGAGCGTTCGTTTTACGTCGCAGAATTCGGTGGTGGCGACGGAAACCAGCGAGCTCCGGTTGCCCGTGGTCGTGAAGAGCAGCGTTGCCACGGCGAAGGCGACCGTCGAGTTGGATTTGCCGGTTGGCTGGAGTGCCACGCCGGCCGTGGAATCGTTGACCTTCGACCGAGCTGATGAAGAGCGGACCGTTGAGTTCCAGGTCACGATGGCAGCCGGCACCACATCGTCGGAGCAGACGATTCGAGCGAACGTGCAGTACAAGGGGCAGTCGTTTAAAGCTGGATTCGAAACTGTTTCTGCGCGCGACGTGGGGCGGATGAACATTTATCATGACGCAAAGCACCATGTTCGACGGGCGGATTTTCGCATCGCTGGTAACCCGGCGGTGGGCTACATCGAGGGCTCTGGTGATGAAGTGGCGACGTCGTTGAAGGCATTCGGTATCACTCCGACGATTCTGTCTCCGGCGGATCTGGCCAGTGGCGACCTGTCGCGTTTTGATGTTATTGTCGTTGGCGTGCGAGCTTATGCGGTGCGAGAAGATATTCGAACTCATAACGCCCGGCTGTTGGACTTCGTAAAACGCGGCGGCACGCTGATCGTCCAATATCAGACCCCGGAATTTGACGAGAACTTTGGTCCGTTTCCCTATGAAATGGGCCGGCGGCCGGAAGAGGTCAGCGAAGAAGACTCGGCCGTTACAATGCTCGAGCCAAACCATGTGCTGTTGACGACGCCCAACCGTATTTCGCCGGCGGACTTCGAAGGTTGGTTCGAACAACGCGGCTCGAAATTCTGGAGTACGTGGGACGACAACTATGTTCCGTTGCTGGAATGCCATGACACCGGCCAGTCGCCACAAAAGGGCGGTCAACTGGTGGCGCGTTTTGGCAAGGGTCACTATATCTACAGCGCCTACGCATGGTATCGTCAGCTTCCCAACGGAGTGCCGGGCGCTTATCGGCTCTTCGCAAACATGCTTTCACTGCCAAAGACAGGAACCGTCGAATGAGAACCTCCGCGTTTGTCTTTTTGTTCTGTTGTTCTTCCGCCTTCACCGCCGCCACATCGGCTGTCGAACCGCAGCCGCAGGCTCATGCTCATAACGACTACGAGCATGATCGGCCGCTGTTGGACGCGCTCAGTCACGGTTTCTGCAGCGTAGAGGCCGACGTCTTCGCCATCGAAGGTGAGTTACGTGTGGCGCACGATCGTATCGACACGCGTAAGGGAAAGACGCTGCAGAAGCTCTATCTTGATCCGCTTCGTGATCGCGTCGCGAAGAATGGTGGCCGGGTTTTCAAGGATGGCCCGCTCTTCACGTTGCTGATCGATTTCAAGACGGCCGGCAAACCGACCTACACCTTGTTGAGGGAAGTGCTTCGCGACTACCGGGAACTTCTGGTGGCAAAGAGCAAGGACCAACCGGCTCCGGTTTCGATTGTGATTAGCGGAAATCGTCCGTTCGACCTGATTGAGGCCGACGAAGAACGCATGGTGGGAATCGACGGTCGTCTCTCCAATCTCGATTCAAAGATGTCCGCCAGTCTGATGCCGATGATCAGTGACAACTGGGGCAACCATTTCAAGTGGCGTGGAGAGGGCGAGCTACCCGCCAGTGAAAAGGAAAAACTGCTGAATGCGGTCGAGAAAACGCACAAGGCGGGCCGACGCCTGCGATTCTGGGCGACGCCCGAGAACGAGAACCTGTGGCGAGTGCTTGCGGCGGCGGGTGTTGACCACATCAACACGGATCAGTTGGCGAAATTGGAGAAATTCCTGAAAATGGAATCGACGGGTAAGTGAGCCCATTGGGCGTCGCCGTTTTTTTTTGTCGGCCACAGTTTGGGTCGACAGACTCTTTGGCAGAGTTCACGTGAAACAGGCGGAAGCCTGAATACCAACGCAGAGGTTCCAATGGCTGGCAGAATTCGTATCGCGTTTCTGGCGTTCATCGTTGGTGGATCGTTACCACTCGCTGCGAATGCCCAGGGAGTTATCCAACTACCGACGTTTCAGAATTTCTCCATGTCGACGACCGTTTCGGTTCCCGATCGAGGATCCGTCTACGCTGGTGGAGTTGGCCGGTCGTATCGTTCATCGGCACGGCGTGGCCTTCCGTTGCTGCCGCCCAGCCGTCGTGTGTCATCGGCCGGCACTTCCGCCAGCGGTGTTTCCGTCCATGCTTGGATTCACGATCACGAAGAAATGGATCGTCAGGTGCTGAACGAATGGCGACGCCAACGCGCCCACGCTCCCGCGACGCGAAATGCGGCCGCGTTGCCAGCGACCGCATCGTTACGAGGACAGACTTCAGGCGTGGTCTCCAACCCCAGCTCGCACCGCCTACCGCGTGTGAGCGACGTTCGCCGCGCGGTGCAGGCGGAGAAGGCACGAAAGCTGGCGATCTCACGGCGTTACTTTGATACGGCGCAGCGGCTGGAACAGAAGGGCAAATTGTCCGCGGCTCGAACCGTCTACCGAAATGCACTCAAGAATGCGGACGAAGATCTTAAAGTTCGCGTCGCCGAGAAACTGCAGTCGCTGGAGTTAGCGATTGCGGCCCTTCCGTCGCCGAAGCAGCGTTAAGCCGGCACTCGCGAACAGTAGCAAGAGGCCGCTTGCTGGTTCGGGTACCGACGAAGCCTGCGGGGCGGTGGTGATCAAAGTCGCTTCTTCGGCAAACGCTCCGCTCAACGCGAGAAAGTCGTCGAATTCAACAAGCCCGTCGCCGTTGAAGTCTCCTGCCAGCCAATCGCCAGGCTGCTCAAAATTGCTCGACAGCGTCAGGAAGTCGGAGAATTCCACAAAGCCGTTTCCGTCCGTGTCACCGGGCAGAGCGTTGTAGACATTGAGCGAAAGCATGGCGTCGTCGTCCACGGCTTCCCAACCGATCGTGATGAATTGCCCGTCGCCCTGATGCCCCGGTGCAGCGTCGCCAACCAGCATCTCGTCGAACTCACCCTCGTTCGTTCGACCGGAGAAGAATAGCAGCGGCAATTTTTCAATGAACCCCGATTCGGGAATCTCGTAGCCTTCTGGCAGGTTGGCCACCAACGTACCGGCCAGAAACAGGTCACGTGAAACCCACAGCGGCGCATCTTCCTGCGGGTCAGAACTTCCCACGGGGATTGGAGTGAGTTCAAGCGTCCCGGCGGTCATCTCCAGTCGAGCTGTGCGTGATCCACCATTTGCTTCGTCCACCAGGTATCGGCCACCGGCAACGTAGGCCAGCGAAGGCACACCTTTCATCGAGAACGTGCCCTCGACGACGGCGATGTTGGCCGCACGCTGCGCCAGTTCCAGACTGCCTTCGCCAAATTTTCGCACCACATTGTGAGCACTACGAAATGTTTCGATATCGAGTATCCCGTTGGCACCGGGTTCAACAAACACGTTGCCGGAAGCGACATCGAGCGTTCCGGTGACGGTTAGCGATGCGTCGGTTTCAAACGTGAGCGCGGACACGCGGCGATCTTCCGTGGAGACGACGGAATTTCCGCCCAGAATCAAATGGTCTCCCGCGACAAAAGCCGTGTCGGCGACTGCATCGCGAATCCAGTTGTTCGCGTCAGACCATGTTGTGCCGTCACCCGCGTTCCCGCTGGCGGGATCGGCTCCTGCCCAACGAGCATCACGACTTGTGGACGAGAGTTTGAAGATGCTTCCATTTCCACCGAACCCGATCATGTAGAGGTTACCGGTGGCGTCTTCTGCAAAAGAAGCAAGCGAGGCGATCGAACCGGCATCAGGATCGACTGCGTCATTCTGATTGGCGAATCGACCGCTATAGGGGTCCAACGTCCAGATGTTGTCGGACACGAAGTCCCCAAAGAAATAGTGGCCTTCGAATTCTTTCAACGGACCGCGATACAAGTAACCACCCGTCACCGATCGGCCCTGTGTGGATCCGAAACCATGGGAGTAGGCCACGACGGGATCCGTCAACGATGAATCGAAACAGGGGATTTCGCCCTCGCGGAAACACTGGTTGCCCTCCATGATTCGCCAGCCGAAATTCTGCCCACCGGATGACCCTGCCGGGATGAGGTCGATTTCTTCCTGAGCATTCTGTCCGACGTCGCCAATCCAGAGGTCTCCGGTCGCTCGGTCAAAACTGCTACGCCATGGGTTTCGCAGTCCGTAGGCAAATATCTCGTCGTCCCCGGCGGCGCCAAGGAAAGGGTTGGTCGCCGGAATCGAGTAATTGCGAACGTTGTCATTGGGGAAATCGTCGCCATCGACATCAATCCGCAGCATCTTGCCCAGCAGGTTATTGGTGATGTCCTGCGAGTTGTTCTGCGGGTCTCCGCCGCTGCCGCCGTCGCCGGTCGCGACATAGAGGTTGGTGCGATCGTCACCGGTTGCAGCCGGATTGAAACCAATCCAACCGCCGTTGTGATTCCCGAAGGGCTGATCGAATTGTATAATCGTCCGGGCAGAATTGCGATCGGCGGTCGTCGCCGTCAACGGATCCCCGTCCGCGGTGTATTCGATGATGTTGGTTTGGTGGTCACCGCGTCCGCCGGGCTTCGACGCGTAAACGTAGAACTTCCCGTTTTGTGCGTAGTCGGGATGAAACGCCATGCCCAACAATCCCGCTTCGCTCTGGGTGGCGAGGCCCGTGACTCGCAGGAACGAGTTATTCACAAACTCGTTGTTGGTCAGATCCAGAATCCGGATCCGCCCGGACGCCTTGTCCAGCAGGAACAGGTGATCTTCGTTTCCGGGGTGAGCCGTGCCGTACAGCGGCTGGCCCAAATTATTCATCAACCGTTCGGTGAACGTCTGAGCGACTACTGAGCCGGCCAGCACGGATGCCAGTACCAGCGTAACGATTCCACGTGAGCAAAACATGATGACCTCAATCCTGTTCCCTTAGCCATTTCGTGCATCCTAGCCAAAGTTAACCGTGCACGCTAACGAAAGCCGTTCGCTCACAGAATCAACACAAAACTGAACCACGATTAGGCGGATTGGCGGTGAGCCGAGTCTCAGTCTTTCGCAGCGGCCGATGTAGACGGTGTCGGCGACACTGACATCGCGATAGTGTACCTGCAAGCGGACGATATCTTGGTGTCAGTCAGGCTTGGACTCGGCGAGCGTTGAAGACTCGATTCGCGAGTTTTTGAACGTCAATTGTCCAAGCGAGTCACGCTACCTGATTCTCTTTGGAGATCTTCTTTTTTGAATTTCCCTTTGAATTGTACGGCTGGGAACTCGGCCATTAACAAGTCTAAAATGGCGGAGTTTTTGATAGTCCGGTAAAGCGAGGCTGACCGCAAGGCAGGCATGCTTTTGACCAGTTGGCTGGCGGCTGTAGGACTCAACGGTTCATGGAGGTGAAGGTATTTTAGCGATGGAATCCCTTCCAGTTTTTCAACCGCGAAGTCGTTGACACCACAGTACATCAGTTCCAAATGCTGAAGGCTCTTCAATCGACCAATCATCCGAAAGTCTGCCTCGCTCAGTTCAGCGTTCGTGACGGAAAGATACTCGATATCTGGCCAGAGCATCAGAATCCGTGAGATATGCCCCGCTTCAAGTCGCTGCTCATGGTAGTAGAGTCGAAGCCCTAAGGGCCGCTTCCACGACACTCGATCGCCACCAAGAATCCCGCCAACCGAAGCTTGCCGTTGTGGGCCGAGGTAGTAACGAGGGAAGTCGGATCCTGGCTCTGATCTTCGGACATAATAGATGCGTCCGTTGAGACGCTTTATCTCATCGATTGTTGCTGACCGCTTTTCGACCAAGTCTCCATAGTGCTTTGCCAGGGCCAGGCACGCGCCGCAGAGAAGGGTTGCCAGGAATAGCGTCTTCAGCCGAAATCGTGCCTTCATCGGTGTGCCTTGATTCAGAACAGTTGTTCTGCGGCATTCTGCCGTGAGACAGATGAAAGTGCAAATTCGCATCAAACTGCGCGCCCTGCATGGGGAACTCCAATCGCACGAATGCCGTGCAGGAAAAGCAAGGCAGGGGCCCCGTGGGCTCGCCGTTGAGATTCTCGTGATTGTTGGGTGTCCCTTGCAGTTTGCCACTCGTGATTGTTGGGTGTCCCTTGCAGTTTGCCACCTTGCAGTTTGCCTACGTTCGAATCACCTTGGCTATCGTGCGACAAAGTCTTGGAGCAATTCACCGAATCCGAATTTCGCAACTACTCCAGGCATGCACGGTACCGCTACAAGTAAGCCAAACTCGCTCAAGTTATGACGCGATGAACCGTTTGGATCTGCCTCCACGAAGCAATATCGCGGCTACGAACAACAAGGCGAGTTCGACTAGCGCATGCGAAGGTTCGGGAACGGTCAGCACCTCTGATATCGCGTATAGGTGTGCAGCGTCTTGCACAAATCGTGACCCAGCCCCCGAAATCCAGGCCGTCGATCCCCCGTCTGCGCGGCCCACAACGGCGCCAAGGGCCTCACCTAGCGCTGAGGACACAGCTGGCGATCCGTTGTCTTCGCTACCAGTAAAAACCAGGACGCCAAGGCGGTCGTTTGGCGGTAGTGATGATCCAAGTTCTGTAACATTGAAGTTGGGGGAAGTGATTGCCTCGAATGATCCGCTGCTCCAAAACAAGCGATAGTCTGGGGCGAGTCGGACACCGTCCACACGGTAGATTGGCAAACCGAATTCGGCATCACTGAAGGTTGTCTCCGTATTATCGATCGCAGAGACTTCTGCGGTAGAGGTGATCGCTTTCCATTGCAGTCCCCACGAACCAACTTCGGGTGCCGCATCTGCAACGGCCTGTACGAAACGGTTGTAGTCATCAACGTCGCCAGAAGTCGCGTCACGCTCGATTGAGGTAACGAAAGCGAGCCGGTAATGTTCTCCCTGCGCAAGGCCTCGAGGGTAACGTATGACCTCGCCATCAACGGGACGAATCAATAGAAACAGCGCGGCGATTGCTAATGGGATTTTCACCAAGGAACTCCTTGAGCAACGAAACCAGAACCGTTTGAGAAGTTCTCAGTTCCATCGTAATCCAGTCGCAATGAAGACGAACAAAAAGCTTAGTGGGCTGCAGGAGGATACTGAACTTCACGAACTAGAAGTTGAGGTCGTTTTGCAGTGGCGACTTACCGAGAAAATTTCGATAGTGCTGATCGCTGTTAACCGCTCGAGTGGAATTCGAGCGGGATGTTGAAATCAAGACAGCAGTGGCCTCAAACGCCGACCTCATTGCCGGCGCAGACCAATTTCCGAGACGAGACCAAGTCCCGGTTTTTCCCAATACGAATTGGGATTCAGCGACGACGTTCTTTAAGACGCGTTGCCTTGCCGATTCGATCACGCAGGAAGTAGAGCTTGGCACGTCGTACGACGCTGCTTCGCTTCACTTCGACTTTGGCGATGCGTGGCGAGTGAACGGGGAACTTTCGTTCCACGCCTTCGCCGGCAACGATACGTCGCACGATGAACGTCTCTTTCGATCCTGCCCCGGCGATTGCGATCACTACGCCCGAGAAGACCTGGATACGTTCCTTGGCACCCTCAAGAATTCGGGTGTGGACGTCGACCGTATCGCCAACTTCAAATTGTGGCTTGTCCTCTTTGAGGCTGCCTGCCTCGACGATGTCGATCAGTTTTGTGTCCATGATTATGGCTCCGGTCTCAAATTACTGTCTTGGTGTTTCTAACTGGTTTACAGCAGGTCGCTGCGTCGTTGTTTTGTTCTCGCCAACGTTTGCTCTTCACGCCACCTGGCGATCTTGCCGTGATCGCCGCCCAGTAGCACTTCCGGCACTTCGTGGCCACGATATTCTCGTGGTCGAGTGTATTGTGGAAATTCAAGTAATCGGTTCGCTCGCGAAAAGGAATCTTCCTGACTGCTACGCTCGTCGCCCAGTACGCCTGGGACCAGCCGAACGAGTGTGTCGACCATCAGCATGGCGGCGACCTCTCCTCCGTTCAGAACAAAGTCTCCCACGGAGATTTCGTCTGGTTCCAGAATGTCGCATACCCGTTGGTCGAAGCCTTCGTAGCGGCCGCACAACAGCATGATTCGTGAGTGTTCCGAAAGTTCCTCTGCAACGCGTTGGTTAAGTGTTCTGCCTTGCGGCGTCAGTAATATCGTATGGGTTGGACGCTCATCCATCCGCTGAACAGTTTCGGCACATTCGACCACAGGTGGTGCCATCATCACCATTCCCGGTCCACCGCCAAATGGTCGGTCGTCGATACTGTTGTGTTTGTCTGTCGTCCAGTCGCGAATGTTGTGAAGGTGAACTTCAACCAATTCGCGTTCTATCGCTTTGTTGAGCAGACTCTGACCGAGGTACCCGGGAAATATTTCGGGAAACAGGGTCAGGATGTCGAATCGCATCTACTCGCTCTTTTCCTCGCTGGCTTCAGCAGCAGGTGCCTCCGCGGCAGCTTCTTCGGCAGGTGCCTCCGCGGCAGCTTCTTCGGCCGGTGCCTCAGCGGCTGCAGCCTCACCACCTTCAGCGGCTGCTTCGCCACCTTCGGCAGGTGCTTCTGCGGCTGGTTCTTCCTTGGAAGGAAGCGGAATGGCGACGGGCTCGGGTGCCTGTGGCTTCTGCTTCAGTCGCGAGAAGGCTTCTTCCTGTTCTTTGATGTGAGTTCCGTCGGTGCCGTACTTCTTGATCAGAGTGGCACAACGATCGGACGGTTGGGCGCCGACGCCAATCCAGTAGTCGATGCGCTCGGCTTTGAGCACGGCGCGAGCGTCCTTTTCCTTGCACATGGGGTCGTAGTAACCCAGCTCTTCGATGACGCGCCCGTCACGAGGCGATCGCTTGTCGATGGCACAGATGCGGAAGAACGGACGGTGCTTCCGTCCCATTTTTTTCATTCGAATTCGAACAGACACTTTTAAAAACTCCGAGACTCTTGGGAATGGTAAGTGATGTATTTGGGTCGGCGAAACTTGCTTCGCCGACGGGTTACTTTTTCTTGTTTCGTTTGCGTTTCCGCATCTCTTTTTCGCGTTGCTTTCGCAGCTTCAGCTTTTCGCGAGGCGAAAGTCGTTTGCCGGTGCTCTGCTTGGTGCGTTGCAGTTGCCCACCGGGATCCAACATGCCACCGCTCTGCAGTTCCTGCATCATCTTCATGCGGTCGCCCATGCCCTTGCCGGACATGGTCTTCATCATCGAAGCCATACCATCAAACTGCTTGATCAGGTCATTGACTTCGTTGTGTTGGACACCGGATCCGGCGGCAATCCGCTGACGTCGACTGGAGTCGATCACCTTCGGATTACGACGCTCGGCGGGCGTCATCGAGTCGATGATACCAAACAAACGTTTGGTATCCTTCTCCATGTCGACTTCGCCCATCATCTTGTTGATTTCGCCCATGCCGGGCATCAGGCCCATCATTTTTTGCATGAGGCCGGGCTTGGCCAGCTGGCTGAGTTGTTTGCGGAAGTCTTCCAGCGTGAATTCGCCCTGCCGAAGACGCTCTTCCGCCTCCTGCATTTCGGTCTGGTCAAATTCCGTCTGTGCGGTCCGCACCATCTCCAGCACGTCGCCCATGCCCAGGATCCGGCCTGCCATGCCTTCCGGTCGGAATGGCTCGAGCGATTCCAGCTGCTCGCCGGTACCGATGAACTTGATCGGTACCTGCGTCACGTGCTTGACGGAAAGGATCGCACCGCCGCGTGCATCACCATCCAGCTTGGTGAGGATTACACCGTCCAGTTCCAGCGCCTCGTTGAAAGCCTTGGCACTGTTGACCGCGTCCTGACCGGTCATGCCATCCACCACCAGGTAGGCGTGGTCCGGGCCAACCTGTCGATCGATGGCGGACAACTGGTCCATCAACTCCTTGTCGATGGCCAGTCGACCAGCGGTATCAAGGATGATGATGTTGACGTCTTCTGTTTTTGCTTTGGCCACCGCGTCGCGGCAGACTTTTACCGGATCCTTCTGTTCCAGATCCGAATAGACGGGCACGCCAACTTGTTCACCCAGCACGTGCAACTGCTGAATTGCCGCAGGACGCTGAAGGTCGGCAGCAACCAGCATGGGACGAGCTCCGCTCTTTTTGAGCAGTCTCGCCAGTTTGCCGCATGTCGTTGTCTTACCAGAGCCCTGCAGTCCACAGAGCATCAGGATCGTCGTACCGCTTTCCTTAATAGGAACCGCGTTGTCGACGGGCCCCATGATCTCGACCAGCTCGTCATGGACGATGCCGACCAGCTGTTCGCTGGGGTCCAGTGCATTGAGGACTTTTTGTCCGAGTGCTTTCTCGGAAACTCCCGCCATGAAGTCTTTTACGACGGCAAAACTGACGTCAGCATCCAGCAGCGACTGTTCGACGAGCTTGAGCCCGTCGCGCATATTCCCCTCGGTCAACTTCCCTTTACCGCGAAGCGACTTAAAAGCGGATTTCAGCCCATCCTGGAGTGAATCAAACATCGTTCGTCCGAATTGAGACCAAACGCACCAGTTTCCTCATCGCCGTCCTAGCGCATAGCACTGGCCACACGCCTAAGGCGAATCGCGAATTGTAGCGAAAAAGGGGCCCGATTGTAAATTGGTCTACGCAGAGCCCGAATCGGCCCGTTTTGCCCGAAGAAACCGCACACTCTCACACTCTGGCGAAGTTTGGGCCCGGCGTGGCGTCGCACGACAGACTGGCTATCGACGCTCTGCCCTCGCTAAAATATTGGCTCCCGCCACCGCAATCCCTCCAGCCAAAGAGCCAGCCATGCGAATCGGCCGCAGCTCCGGGTCCGTTGCTCGATATGCCTGTTTGCACGTCGGTGCCGTCGGTGTTCAGCAACTATACGACCGACCTTCTGGCGTGGGGGCAAGCTCTACGCTGGCGAACAGAGTCTGCTTTGGGCTCGCACTCAATGTGGTGCTGCTGTTTGCGTTGGTCGCATCGGCGGAAGAACTTTCGTTCGAAAAACACGTCCGCCCAATATTGAAGGCTCAGTGCTTCCATTGTCACGGGGAAGACCCCGATCTCCCGGGCGGATTGGACGTGCGACTCGTTCGCCTCATGAAAGCCGGGGGTGACTCGGGCGAAGCCATCGTTCCCGGCGACGCGAACGCCAGTTTGCTCTGGCAACGCATCGCGGCCGACGAAATGCCCGAGGGCAGTAAAAAGCTCTCGCCCGCTCAGAAGAAAACCATTCGCGACTGGATCAACGCTGGCGCCAAAACATTGCGAGCGGAACCGGTCGACGTGCAGCAAGCTCGGTTCTCGCAAGAGGAGCTCTCGCACTGGGCGTATCAGCCTGTCGAGAAGCCTGCGATCCCTGGTCCCGTCGGGTTCCAGTGCGACACGCCCATCGACAACTTCATCGGTCAGACGCTGGCCGCGAACGAGCTCGGATTTTCACCGCCCGCAGACCGACGAACTCTTATCCGGCGAGTTTCCTTCAATCTACTTGGGTTGCCGCCCGATCCGGCTGAAGTAGCACGGTTTGTCAGTGATCCGTCACCGCTCGCCTATCAGCAACTGGTCGATCGCATGATCGCGTCGCCGCAATTCGGAGTACGTTGGGCGCGGCACTGGTTGGACGTCGCGGGCTTTGCGGAAACCAATGGCCCCGAGGCTTCCGATGGGGATCGTCCGCACGTGTGGCGATATCGGGACTACGTGGTGGACGCGTTCAACGAAAGTAAGTCTGTCGACCAGTTCTTCGTCGAACAGCTCGCCGGCGACGAGTTGGTTGATGGCAATGTCGATTTGCAAAATGCCCGGCACTTTCAGTTGCTCGCGGCGACGGGCTTTCTCCGGCTCGCTCCCGATCGTACGAAAACCGAAAACTCCCTCGAGCAACGTAACAACGCAACGGCAGAAGCCGTGAAGACCATCAGTTCGGCAATGCTCGGTGTCACGGTTGGGTGCGCTCAATGTCACGATCACAAGTACGATCCGATTGGGATTGATGACTACTATCGATTCCGTGCCGTGTTCGATCCGCTCTTTCCACTGCAGAACTGGCGGCAGCCCGGCTCGCAGTTGGTGGACTTTACGACACAGGAAGTGCTCGCCGAAGAAGCGGAAATCGAAGCACGAGCGAAAGCGGTGGAAGACGACATCCAGCAGCGCCGCAACGCTCACGGGAAACACATCCAGGAACTCAAGTTGGCGGACGTGCCCGAAGCGGACCGGGAGGCAACACGCGAGGCAGTGCTGACGGAACCGGGAAAACGAACGGACACGCAAAATGAGTTATTGAAGACATATCCCATGGTGAAGCCCGTTAGTACCATCGCCGGCGGGTTGCTGGTCGAGTACGACTCGGTCGCCTATCGCAAGTTCGAGAAGGAAAAAGAAAAGGTGACCGCGATTCGCGCCACCAAACCGCCTCGGCGGATCGTGATGGTGACTCGTGAGTCGCCGGACATCGTTCCCGCCAGCCACGTCTTTTTCCGAGGCAACCCGGAGTCTCCCGGAGAGGACGTCGCCCCCGCCGAACTCATGGTGCTCAGACGCGAACGAGAAGTTCAATTGCCCACGAACGATGACGCACTTCCCACGACCGGACGTCGGCTCAACTACGCCCGTCAATTAACCAACGGCTCTCATCCACTGGCGGCCCGAGTGTTCGTGAATCGCGTGTGGCAACATCACTTTGGTCGCGGGCTGGTTCCGACGCCCGGTGATTTCGGCATCTCCGGCGAAGTGCCAACGCATCCAGAATTGCTGGATTGGCTGGCGGCGGATTTCGTCGAACGCGGTTGGGATCAAAAGCGACTTCACCGCATGATTTTGCTTTCGCGGACGTTCCAGCAGTCGTCTCGCCGCACCCAACGGCTGAACGAGATCGATCCTCAAAACACCTTGTACGGTCGTGCCAGTCTGCGGCGTCTGGAAGCCGAGGCAATTCGGGATTCGATTCTGCAGGTGACCGACGCGTTGGATCCATCGATTGGCGGGCCAAGCTTGCCGGTCGTCGAAGCACCCGATGGAAAAGTGGTAATCGGCAAGGCGAAAATTCGCGATGGGCTGAAGACGGGCGTGAGTGGTTCCGGCGGGACGACCCGGCGTAGCATCTACATTCAAGTGCAACGACGATTGCCATTGAATGTCCTCGCCACATTCGATCAACCGGAAATGAACCCGAACTGTCAGTCGCGACAGCCCTCGACGGTAGCCACTCAGTCACTGTGGTTCCTGAACGACCAGCAGATCATCCAGCATGCCCGGCGTCTCGCGGCGGTCGTGATGCGGCACGACTCGCAAGACGAACAGTTGGCCGCATTGTTCGAGCGACTGTTTGCAACCGAGCCAACCGAGAGTGAACGGCACGAGTGCTCGACTTACCTTCATGAGCAGAAGACGCGGCTTGGCGAGCCTCAACTCGCGATGGCGTCACTCTGTCAGGCGTTGCTGGCTTCCAACCGATTCCTGTATGTGGATTAACCCGATGACCAATCGACTCTGTTCACGACGGCACATGTTGCACACTTCGGCGCTCAGCATGAGTTCGATTGCGGCGGCGCTCATGCTTGCGAAGGACGGTTACGGAGATGAGGCCCCGTCCGATCCGGTCAAGCCATTGCTGGAGGAGCAGGTTCACGATCTGAGCGTGAAGCCCACGCATCATGACGGGCCGGCCAAAGCGATGATCTCGATGTTCATGCTGGGAGGACCGAGCCAAATCGATCTGTTTGACCCCAAGCCGGAACTGTTCAAACGACATGGCCAACGTCTGCCAGTCGACGTGAAGTTCGACAATCCCGCACAAGCCAGCAACGAGATCATGAAGCCGCTCTGGCGATTCTCGCGTCACGGCAAATGCGGCATGGAACTTTCCGAACTGCTACCTCATCTCGGTCAGATTGCCGACGATATCACGCTGATTCGTTCGATGCATACCGGCGTGAACAATCATATTCCGTCGAACTACGCGATGAATACTGGTCGAGACCGGAAGGGACGCGCCACGCTGGGCAGTTGGCTGTTGAATTCATTGGGCAGCGAAACCAACGAACTACCAGCATTCGTCGCACTCACCGACCCACGCGGATTGCCTTTGATCGGCAGCGAGAACTGGAACAACGGAAAGCTGCCGTCGATCTATCAGGGAACGATGGTCCGCCCGACCGAACCGCGAATCTTCAATTTGCAGGCTCCCGAACACTTGCGTGGCGAGCCTCAGAAAGCGCAGCTGTCGTTCCTCGATCGCTTCAATGCGGCCCATGCGAGAATGCATCCAGGCGAAAGTGATCTCGAAGCCCGAATCGCCAGCTATCAACTCGCGGCGCGGATGCAGTTGGCGGCGCAGGAGGCGTTCGACCTGTCGCAAGAAACGGAAGCCACGAAGAAGCTCTATGGAATCGACCAGAAAATTACGCGCGACTACGGTACTCGCTGTCTCATCGCGCGTCGGCTGGTGGAACGCGGAGTTCGATTTGTAAAGATTCTCTGCCAGGGACAGGTTTGGGATCACCACGGCTCTATTTACTCGGCGTTGCCGACGCGTTGTGCCGAAATCGACAAACCGGCGGCGGCCCTGGTGATGGATCTGAAGCAACGCGGGCTACTGGATAGTACGATCGTCCACTGGGGCGGAGAAATGGGGCGGTTGCCCGTGATTCAGTTCCGCGAGGGCCTGACGCAGCGGGACAAGGTCGGCCGGGACCACAACACCTATGGTTTCAGTCAGTGGGTGGCCGGCGGCGGTTTCCGGCGCGGTCATGTTCACGGTCGTACGGACGACTTTTCCCACTATGCGGTTGAGGGAATCGTACACCACTACGACTGGCTGGCGACGCTCCTGCACCAGTTTGGGTTGGATCATGAACGGGTGAAATTTCGAATCGGTCCGCAGGAAATCAAACTGGTCGAAGAGACGGACGCTCGAGTTGTGCGTGAACTCTTGTCCTAGTCTGCTATTCTGATGAGCCACCGAATCACTGAACGACCGAATCAGGGGCTCACTCAGCCATCTGAAAATTACTCTGCTGGAGACGTTTTGATATGTCGCGAATTTCATGCTTGCTGTTTGTTGGTTTTTTGTTGTGCGGCTTCGCATCCGCTCAGACTTATGAAGGCAAGTTCGTCGAGGCGAACTACGACGAATCGAAGGTGCCCGAATACACGTTGCCTGACGTGCTGACGTCGTTCAGCGGCAAGACCATCGACACGGTGGAGCAATGGGAAAGCGTCCGGCGTCCGGAAATCATCGAATTCTTCGAGCAGAACCTCTACGGCGCCGTTCCCAAGCCATCCAGTCCGATCAAGAAGTCATTCAAGCTGCTATCGGAAACCAGTCTGTTGAATGGCATTTGCACTCGAAAAGATGTTGAGCTGACGTTTCAGAACGACGCCGGCAGCGTGACGATGCCTCTGGTCTTGTTCGTACCCAGCAAGGCGGAAGGCAAAGTACCCGTAATCTTGCTGTCCGGGGGAAGTGATATTCGGCGAAACAATCTGTCGATGAACGATTCACAGCGTTACGGAAAGACTCGCAATGGCATTCCGCTGCATCAATTGATGACGCGTGGGATCGGTGTCGCAACGGTCGACTACGAGGCGTTCGGCAAAGACGACCGGAATCCCGAGGGAAAAGTAAGCGGGGGAGTCATCGATCTGTTCCTGCAGCCCGGGCAAGAGGCACCGAAGGCAAACGAATGGGGGATGATCTCGGTATGGGCTTACGCGTTGCGAGCTGGAATGGACTACCTGGAAACGGATCCGCACGTCCACAAGGGCCAGGTCGCGACGATGGGCTGCTCGATCGGTGGCAAAGTTGCGCTGTGGGCGGCGGCGACGGATTCGCGATTTGGAATGACGTTACTGGTCACCGCCGGGCACGGTGGCGACGCCATCTGGCGGCGTGAATTCGGTGAGACACTGGAAAACATGTGCAAGCACCTACCGACGTGGGTTTGTCGCAATGCGAACAAGTATGCGAAGAACGTGAATGAGATGCCCGTCGATCAACACACTCTGTTGGCCACGATGGCTCCCCGTCCGTTCTACGTGTGCACCGCGCAACACGATCTATGGGCCGACCAGATTGGGCAATGGATTGGAACCTACAATGCGGCTCCTGCCTATAAACTGTACGGTCAGAGCGTGGGGTTCTCGTCGCCCGAACAGCCGACAATCAACCAACCGATTGTGGAGAGTGCCATTGGGTACCACGTTCGATCCGGTACTCACGGACTTCCCTTGTACGACTGGGAGCAGTCGATGAAGTTTGTTGAGTTTCACTTCATGAAAATTAAACCGCGGAGCGTGGCGGAAGTCTATACCGACAAGTAAACGCCAGGCGTGGCGATGATCATTTGCTCGGTGTGTTTCAATCGTCGGCTTCGGTCAGGGCGACGGGGGAGCTCGGTTGGAGAGGTGGGTCTCTTTCGTTTGCGGGTTATTGGAGATCCCAGGCAGTCACCGTGCTCCAGGCGAATGAAAACGCAAAGACGCAGGGGCGCGAAGACGCAAAGGGTAGGGGTAGGATCTTTGCGTCTTCGCGCCCCTGCGTCTTTGCGTTTCAAATCTATTCCACTAGGTGTGACTCAAGATTTCATGTGCGGCTGCTTGAAATTGGGGCCTGAAATCGTCTTGCGGATAGGTGCCGTCGCCGCGTCCGATCTCTTCCTTTGAGCTCGGTTGGAGAGGTGAGACTCTTTCGTTTTCGGGGTTTTGGAAATCCAGGCATTCACCGTGCTCCAGGCGAATGAAAACGCAAAGACGCAAGGGCGCGAAGACGCAAAGGGTAGGGGTAGGATCTTTGCGTCTTCGCGTCCTTGCGTCTTTGCGTTTCAAATCTATTCCACTAGGTGCGACTCAAGATTTCATGTGCGGCTGCTTGAAATTGGGGCCTGAAATCGTCTTGCGGATAGGTGCCGTCGCCGCGTCCGATCTCTTCCTTTGAGCTCGGTTGGAGAGGTGAGACTCTTTCGTTTTCGGGGTTTTGGAAATCCAGGCATTCACCGTGCTCCAGGCGAATGAAAACGCAAAGACGCAAGGGCGCGAAGACGCAAAGGGTAGGGGTAGGATCTTTGCGTCTTCGCGTCCTTGCGTCTTTGCGTTTCAAATCTATTCCACTATGTGTGACTCAAGATTTCATGTGCGGCTGCTTGAAATTGGGGCCTGAAATCGTCTTGCGGATAGGTGCCGTCGCCGCGTCCGATCTCTTCCTTTGAGCTCGGTTGGAGAGGTGAGACTCTTTCGTTTTCGGGGGTTTGGAAATCCAGGCATTCACCGTGCTCCAGGCGAATGAAAACGCAAAGACGCAGGGGCGCGAAGACGCAAAGGGTAGGGGTAGGATCTTTGCGTCTTCGCGCCCCTGCGTCTTTGCGTTTCAAATCTATTCCACTAGGTGTGACTCAAGATTTCATGTGCGGCTGCTTGAAATTGGGGCCTGAAATCGTCTTGCGGATAGGTGCCGTCGCCGCGTCCGATCTCTTCCTTTGAGCTCGGTTGGAGAGGTGAGACTCTTTCGTTTTCGGGGTTTTGGAAATCCAGGCATTCACCGTGCTCCAGGCGAATGAAAACGCAAAGACGCAAATTGCGACCTAGCGGCGGAACCGTGATGAACACCAGCAACGTCCGCCAGCCATAAGCCCAATCAGGCCGAGCAATGCGAAGGCGGAGGGCTCGGGGATTGCTGAGATGGTGAAGTTGGGGCCGAAACCGGCGCCGCTCGCATCGGCCGACGTCGGATAGACAAGATTGGGCGCGTCCAATTCAACTCGCCACGTGTTCACGTCCATCCCAATTTCAGGAGCGGCGGTAAACGTCGAGTTGCCCGGACTGGCGATCCACTCCTCTTGCATCTCCGGGTAATAGGCGGCGATTACGTAGGTCGTTCCGCTATCCAACTGAGTGGTTGCGACATCTTCAAACCGAAATCCGCCGCCGGGTGCTGTCACAAAACTGTCTGCCGCCGTACCGGCTGGGATCGTCGCAGAGATCACGGGCGTTGCCGTATTCGATTTGTCCCAGATGGCCACGTCATGTGACGTCACCAGGCCGTCTCCGTTTCCGTCCCAATCGAAGATGCCCAGAGACGTAACTTCCACATCGACCGTGGGCGTGAATTCCCAACCTCCGATCAGCGGCACCGACATTGTCCATCCGGCGAAACCTGTCACGGTATCCAGTTCCACGGCGACCATGTCTGCGCGGCTGACTTGAAGGGAACCGACGGCAATCGCCAGTGCCATGATGCTGCGGATGGTCAACGCTTTGCCCACTGATTTGTCTCGCTGCGAGTGAATCGTCGCGGCTCCTTCCATTGGCAACTCGCTTCAACGACTGCGGCGCAATGTGCAAGGACAGGGTCAGGCCACAGCTCCGAAGTCGGTGCTTCCTATACCCAAGCTAACTGGCGTATTGGGAGGCGGCAATTTGTAAGCGTCGGTAATGCGGCTATCTGATGTTGATATCCATTGGCTGCAACGGATCTTTACGGGGCGCGATGCAGATAGCGTTTACGTTTGTTTGAGATGGAACAAAACGTCAAGGTAGCTTCGCGTACGCAGGCGACGAGGCGTGGTGACTCGTGGCTAGACTTCCCGCACGGTGATGTGGGGTCCGGTCACCTTGATGACGCGCACCCGCTTTCCCTTGTCGACGAATGACCCGTCGGTTACGACATCGCGGTAGACATCGCCAAAGAGGACTCGGCCTGAAGGTTTCAGTGCCGAATCGGCGATGCCTTCATCGCCTGCGGCAATTGGAACTTCGTTGGGCTGGCCGGTTGTGGCTGCCAACGAGTTTGCTGCTGGCGCCGTAACGTGTTCGGGCGGTTCCAGCGTCAGATTGCGAAACAGTTTCAGACCGCCAACGTACCTGGCGACCAGGTACATGCCGACAATTGAACCGGCCGCACTGCCGCACAGGACCAACAGCGAGCGAGAGAAATCGGTCACGGAAACACCGTCGGTGCCCGCCCAGCGTGTGCTCGCCATCAACAGGCTGACAATCATCATGGCAATTCCCGCGATGCCCGCGATACCAAAGCCGGGGATCACAAAGAACTCCATCAGCAGGAAGGCAATGCCACCCAGAAACAGCGTCACCTCCAGCCAGCCCGCCGTACCTCCAAGAAAACGACTCCAGAAAAACAGGCCAAAGCACAGGGCTGCCGTAATTCCGCCGACGCCAATACCGGGTGCCGCCAGTTCGACGTAGACGGCAATCAGCCCGGCGATGAATAGCAGGACCGTGACGAAACGAAAGTTCAGAATTGTCACCAGCGTGTCGACCCACGTAGGTTCGAGCAGAATGATGTCCTTGTTCTGTTTGTCGAACCGAGCCGCGAGCGCCGAACGGGATGAGGCCACGTCGTCGGCGAGCCCGATGTCGACGGCTTGCTGACCATTGACTTCCAGGAACTGCCCCTTCTTGGAGGCTTCCAATAACGGTCCCTTTCGCCATTCCGTGGGATCCTCGAGCGCCTTCAGTTCCGCGTTCGACATGTAGGAGACTTCGCCGCTGTCCGCATGCGTCACCTTGAAAACCTCAAGGTCCATGTCCACCATGGCCTCGGCGATCGCTGGCGGACGACCACCGTTCTCGGACAGGGTACGCACCTTGCTGACCAGGTCGCTACGGATTTTCTCTGGAGCGTGGCGGAACATGAAATCGTCGCCCATGAAAATGGGGCCGGCGTCGCCAATGAACGCATTGCGTTTCATGATGATCTGATCACAACCCAGTGACATGATCGCGGCGCCACTGAGTGCCTGTCGCGGAACATAGGCGACCGTGGTTGCCCAGTCCGTGTTCCGCAGCGTTAATGCCATGTTGATACTCGAGTCGACATATCCGCCCGGGCTGTCGATTTCGACAATCAGCACGTCGGCGTTCATTCGTTTGGCCGCTTCGTATTTGCGATTGAAGAATGCTTCGCTGAACGGGGAAATCTCCAGCGGACTCTCGGGTGTCCCAAACCGTATTAGTGCGATGCGCTGAACGGCTTTATCTCCGGGAGCCTCCGCCGCGTTGTCTGGAGCTTGGGCCGCTGCGGGGATGACGAGGAAAAACGCCAGTGCGAGTGTCGTGATTTGTCGAAGCATTGTTCTATCGTACGCGAGCCTGTCTGTGCCGTTACGATATCTTATGACAAAGCGGGCGGAACGCGGAGGCGGAATCGTGAAAGTGCGGGGCGGGGCGTTGAGAGGTGTGTGCTAGGCGGGAAATTGGGGTCGGTTGGTGATTCGGTTGGTGATTCGGTTGGTGATTCGGTTGGTGATTCGGTTGGTGATTCGGTTGGTCATTCGGTGGGTAGTTTGGTGGGTAGTTTGGTGGGTAGTTTGGTTGATTGCTCGGTCAGTTGCTCGGTCGGAAAAACAGAGAGAGCACAAGGGGCACAGAGTTGGGTGGCTGCTTTTCTCTGTGGACCTCTGTGCGCTCTGTGTTTCCCGTTTTTTGGGGAATTGCCGATGTGCTGAATCGCGCCGCCCAGCCCAGCCCCGCGCCGTCCAGCCTGGCTATTTAGTTCGATGGGTTGGCCGTACGTTCCGGGCTGCTTTGCATGGATCGAACGTCCAGCAGGAAATCGTCCTCCGGTAGGCCGTACGGACGGAATCGTTCGGCACGACCCTGGTCTTCGCTGTAGAAGATCGCCCGATGCTGCCCAAGTTGCGCCGCGGCAGATGAGTCCATCAGATTACTGGAATCGGTGGCGCTCATCTGGAACAGGATTCGCGATTCGATATCACGTAGGCTCTGGCGATCAACCCATCGCATCAGGTTCGTGTGCGTATCGCTCCAGAGGATCGTGTGGATGCCGCGTACCGGTCCGTCCCGCAGGATGCCAGCCAGGACCTGAGCGACGCTGGCTTCGCTTTCTTCTCCGAAGTTTCCAAACCCGAAATCGTCTTCCGATTTTTGCAGGTCCCGGAATCGCGAGAGATTGTAGATAAACAGGAAGGTTGCCGGGCCGGCGTCGTCCTCTTCATCGTTTCGGCCGGCAACTTCGTTACCCAGTTTCCGGATCACGTCGACGGCGTCGCGAGGTTTGACGATATCGATATCCAGTCCGCTAGTCTCTTTCAGGCGACCCCAATAGCCGGCTTCGTTGGCTTCGGGGCGTGTTCCGTCCAGCACGATGAACCGCGAGCGACTCTCGTTGGTGGGCGAGAATGCGGCGAGACTCAGTAGTCCGCTGGCCATCACGCCCAATGCTTCTTCTTCTCGTTGTCCGACCAGCATCAGGTTGGCTCCGCTGCGTCGGTGGAACACGGCAGCCGGTGCTTCCTTGATCGCGATGGCTTCGCCCAACCAAGCTCGGGGAGCGAGCGGTACGTCGGCCGGTGCGGGGGCGGCCCATGACTTTCTGAGTTGTTCGTTGCGTGAGATATCTGCGGCTACGTTGCCTTCGAACACAATTGGTCCTTCGGGCGAACGGTCGCTCTTCGGAGTTTGCGCCCAACGATCCGAAAGCTGGTGTAGGTAGTTTTCACGTTCGGCATCGGTCAGCCACACCACCTGGAACGGATGGTTGCCTTCGATCATGCCGTTGGCGTCGTTGTAGATCGCTTCGCCCGGTCGCCGCAGCAATCGTGCCGCATCGTTGTCGTCGCTGAGGATCAGATGGGCATCACCGGCACTACATTGCAGGGCGATGCGAACGGCCATTTGACCGATGGTCGCACGCGCCAGCGAGTAGGCTCCGGCCAGCGTTTGCGAACCCAGCATGACGTGGATTCCGAAGGCTCGACCCTGTCGCACCAGCCGATCGAGCAGCAGTGACGCTTCCTGTGCGATCTTGTCTTCCTTTACGAAGAACTCCTGGAACTCGTCAATGATCAGCAGGATACGCGGCATGTGTTCGTCGGGTCGAGCGTCTCGATAGCCGGCCAGCCCCTGAACGCCAACGCGACGGAACAGATCTCCGCGTCGTCGGAGTTCAACGTCCAGTCGCTGGAGCACGCTTTGCCCGAATTCGCGTTCACTTTCGATCGCAATCACTCGAGCGTGCGGCAACTTCAGTTCGGCGTACGCTTTGAATTCGACGCCTTTTTTGAAGTCGATCAGATAGAACTGAACTTCGGCCGGTGAGTACTTGAGTGCCAGGTTGGTGATCATGGCATGCAGCAGTGTCGATTTACCGCTACCGGTCTTACCTGAAATCAGGACGTGCTGCGACGTGCCGTGTCCGAGGCTTAGCGATTGGAGTTTGGTTGCCCCGGCGCGACCGAGCGGAACGCTGATCTCGCTGCGACCGTCCGATTTCCACAGCTCGTCTGCATTCGGCGCGACGGCGGAGAAGGGCACTTCCACTCGGCTATCAATTTTTGCCTGCTCGCCGACGACGTGCATGATTTGGCTGAAGCCGTCTTCGGACGGAAGTTCGTCAAGTTTGATTGGGTAGTCATAGAGCGGAGCGGCCGCCCAACGCACCCCGTCTTCTTCCGCGATGATGACGTTGGAGTTCTCTCGCAGTTCGTCGAGATCAAAGTTTCGCGGCAGGGACTGTTCCGGATCAATGCTGAGGATGGTGTAGACGCCGCAGCGCGGGCCACTGTTGACGATACTGAGCAGGCGTGCGGCCGCCTCGTCGGAGAAGCCGGCCGGGAAATTGGCAACCACGAGGACGCGAAATGCCTCGGCGACTTCGCCCGCGTGGCGGTTGTACGCCTGAATCGATGGGAACTCGTTTCGCAGGTACGTCTGGATGATGTTTTCCATGTGCTGCGTGAGGTCGGTCAGACGCGCGTTGATGTGCGAACCTTCCGTCCAGATGCGGTGACTGATGAGTTGTTCGTCGTGATCCGCAAGGTGCATGAATGCTGAAAAGTCCTGGCCGAGCCCCACTGGATCCACGATCGTGAATCGAAGTTTTCCGGGTGGGACCGAAGTGAGCATGCGAAGCATGGCCAATCGCAGCAATCGCGTGGCGTTGTGCTTTCCTTTCGGCGACGTTTGAATCATCAACGAACCACCGTGCAGCAAGTCGATTGCCACCGGCAGGTGCAGGCTCTCTTCGGCGACGTGGAATCGGCGATCGTCGGACATTGCGTTGGGAATTGAATTGAGATCAATTTCCGTGTGTCCCAGTTGCACGACGTCCAGCGGCTCGGATGGCAACCATGGCTCCTGCCGTTCCCCCACGTAATCGATGCGGGACGTGTCCGCTTCGCTTCGCATGGCATTGACGTCGTGAACGATCGCGGCGAAACCCGTGGTCCACTTTTGCGTCATTTCCTGAAAGCGGGCTTCGTGTTCGGCTCGAGCGGCCGCCAGTTGGTCGCTCTCTTCTTTGGCGAGCTGCTTTTTGGACGTCTCCAATTGGTCCTGCAGCGACTGCATTTCCGGTTCGTAGCGTTGCTTGAGCGTCGCAGTTGTGGCTGCAAGTTGATCACGCAGCGTCTGAACGCGTTTTTCCGCGAGCTGTTGAAGTTGCTGTTCGCGATTGGTGAGTCCCGATTTGATGTCGGACTTCGCGGTTTCCCAATCCGCATCCATTTGCTGTTCGGTGGAATGTAGCTGGCTTGTCAGGTGTTCGAGCTGCTTGTCGCGTCGTTTCCTGCTTTGATGTTGTGCGGCGAGCAGCTTTTCCTTGCCGGCGACAATGGTCGTGATGAACGAGTCCTCGAATTGGCGTGCGGATTTTGCGGCCAGGGAACCGCTGACCAGCGAACTGATGGCGGCGGCGATGATGCCAACGACAACCGAGCCGATGCCGGTGAAGATTGCATTTCCCAACCACGAATGCAGGGGCCATGCGGCGACGATGGTAAAGAGGAGGAAAACGATCAGGGCGTAGCGTTCTTCACGAAAACGAACCCAGAACGTTTTTTGGAACTGACGAATCAGTTCGCTGATGCGTTCGCTGGTTTGCAGATGCGCGGCCAGGTGATCGCTGTCGTCGGGCTCTTCCAGCAGGTCGCCGCCCTGAACGGTGATTTCACAACGGTGACGAGCGAGCGCGGCTTTCGCGTAGTTGACCAGTTCGGTGTACTGATTGCCGTGTGCTTTGAGGTTTGCCTTGCGTTCGCGATAGGCCTCTTTGGTGGCGACACGATCGGCTTCGATTTCTTTCTGCAGGCGTTTCTTCGACAGGAACCAGTCGTACTCTCCGTCGCTGAGTTGAACCTTCGCCGCCTGTCGCGCGGCGTCCCGTTGCTCGTCCCGTTCGGAGGCGGCCACGCGGGTCTGCGATTCGGCGGACTCCCTGGCGATGAGTAGTTGACGTTTGTACTCACTTTCAAGGTTGTCGTGTTGCATGACCAGCCGACGGCTGATCTCCTGGCGTTTCGCGGAGAAGTTTTGCTGAAGTTTGTCGGACGTATCGCTCCACGCGGATTCCAGTTCCTGCTGTCCGGACACGCGGTATCGAACCAGCGACAGGAGTTCGCGGACGAGTTCGTTCTGTCGTTTCCCGGAAGTATTGTGTGCCATCTCTGTGTCCTCTAGCGGTCCGTTTGCGCATCATCTCGCGTCGCGTTGACGCCATCCTCAACGGCTTTCATCAGTTCGTGGATGGCGCCCAGCGTCAGTTGCATCTGTGGAACAATGGGATCCAGGTAGCGTTCGCGGAATCTCTTGCTGACACCGTCATCCCATTCTTCGCTGGCGAGGAGCCACTTTTCCTGAATCTTTTTCGTCGCTCTTTGAAGTCGCGTCGAAGGTGTGATGAGATCGGCACGCATGATGAGTTCCCTGTCCTTCTTATCTATCGTCGGCGTGTGACGTTTCGCCGATGGGGGCGTCATTTTGAAGCGATTTCGTGACACCGGTGTACTTGTCCAGGCGGCTGGCGAGTCGTGCCAGCAGGGCGACGGCATGGGGCAATTCGCTGTCGGTCAGATAGCTGAGTTGTGCCATTCGCGTGCGAAATTCGTCGACTTCCTTGCGAATGATGACAACCCATTTCTTGGTCGCCTTCACCTTGTCATTCGCGGTTTGCAGTCGTTGTTTCGCCCGTTGTAAGGCTTTCTTTTCTTCGTAACACGAGGGGCCTTCTTCGGCACGTGTGGTGACCCGGCAGCGTTCAAGATTGATACGTGCTTCGGCCAGCTTGTCACTGGCGCGTCGAACTTCCGCGGGCCAGTAGACCGACCGGTCGGATTCAAAATAGTCCACGACGCGAGTGAGTTCCGAATGCAGGATGTCCAGCGACTGCCGCAACGAGTCGTTGTAGTCCTGCAGATCCGCGCGAAACTGCCGGATCGCTTCGGTCGACTTGACGTTCGCTTTCAATCGCTTCCCCTGGTTGAAGGTGTGGCAAAGGTTGCTGTTTTGGCCGGTCGAACCGAGAGCCCCGCGATTCGCTGACGATTCGTCGAGGTTACTCGCGCGTGGTTACTTAGGCGTGGTTACCTACGAGAGGTACTCGTCGATCTGGTCGGCCTTCCGCATCAGGTAGCGTACGTGCTCGTCGTTCTCTTCGAGAAATTTGACGAGGTGTTTGGTGTGATCTTCAAACCGGTTGACGAATTTCTTGTGCTCCTGATCGCGCCAGGTGGCACCGAGCGCGGTGAGGTGGTTGTTGACGACGGTGAGTCGGTTCCGAAGATCGCCTGTGAATTTCTTGAGGTTCCGTGCGAACTGGCGCACTTCCTCCGGGTCAACGACGGCTTGAGGCATCGCAAGACCTCCTGAATTTTGGATGTCGGAATGGACGGGCCAAGGCCACCGGTAGCAGCCTGTTGGCAGGAAAAGGCCCCTGTAGCGGGGATTCGATCATTATACCGGAGCGTTGCAAAAAGCGTGTAATCAATCGTTTCCGTGGCCATTTTCGGAGTGTGGCAAGACGCATAAACGGTGCAAATGCACCATTGGGCAAGCGAGGAGCATCAAAATCGGCCTCGCTTCCGGCGCGTGTGCCGGCGGATTCGTCGCCGACCAATGGACCTTTGGCCTGGAAACTCTTACGCTAACCGAAAGTTACCCTCGATTGGATCTCGCTTTCATCGTTTGAAGTCGTCGGGGGCACGTCGAACATGAAGAGAATGGATCGCAATGGCTGTTCCCGCCGCAACACTTCGCACTTTGCATCGCATCCACCGTCAGCTAACGGATTTGAGATCCCGATTGGCACGAGGGCCGAAGCAGATCGCTTTCGGGGAGACGAGTGTCGCCACGTTTGAGGCAGCGGTCGCGGCGGCGAAAGAAGACGTCAAGAAGACCCAGTTGGCGACGAACCAGAAAGAGCTGACGCTGAAGCAGCGCGAGGCCCACATCGAGGACATACGTGCCAAGTTGAATGCGGCCAACAGTAACAAGGAATACCAGACGTTGGTCGAGCAGATCGCGGCGGACGAGCAGGCGAACAGCGTGCTCTCGGACGAGATTCTGGAACTCTTTGACAAGGTGGAACAACTAGAGGCTGTCGTCAAGGAAAAGCTGCAGGATCTTGAGAAGGGGAAGGCAGAGCTTCAGAAGCTGACGGACAAGGTGGAAAACGAACGCGGCTCGTTGGAAGCGGACGTGGCGAGACTGGACGCGGAACGCAAGGAGCTCGAGGCAACGCTGCCGGGGGATGTGCGCCAGGATTTCGACCGGATCGTGGGTACACGAGGCGAAGATGGCCTGGCTTGTGTTGAAGGTGAGTTTTGCGGGCATTGCAATCAGATGATCAATCCGCAAATGTTCAACGAAATGCTCCTGGAAAAGATGGTCCTTTGTAAGAGCTGTGGGGCAGTTCTCTACCTGCCCGAGGATCGTGAGCCGAAACACAACGGCTAACCGGACGAATTGTGGAAAAGTGGCGAACATCCCGCTGGCTTTTGGGCTCGTGCCTGTGACGGTTTGGTCGTCGGCACAAGTAGCCCCTAACTCGACAAGGACTCAGGCAATAACATGTCATCAAAACGCGTGACGGTACGATCGCTGCGGGCAATGAAGGAAGCAGGCGAACGGTCGACGATGTTGGCCACGTACGACTATTTCACGGCAAGAATTCTTGATGAAGCCGGCGTGGATCTGCTGCTGGTGGGCGACACGCTGGGGATGGCGTTTGGCGGGAAGGAGTCAACGCTATCGGTCTTGCTGGACCACGTTGTCTACCACGCCGAGGTTGTATCTCGTGCCGCGAAGCGTGCGATGGTGATCGGTGACATGCCGTTTCTGACCTACCAGGTGAACGCGGATCAGGCGGTGGAGAACGCCGGCCGTTTGATGCAGGAGAGCGACGTCCACGGCGTGAAACTGGAGGGTGGCCGTTCCATGATTCCCGTCGTCAAGCGGATTCTTCAGGCAGGCATTCCGGTCATGGGGCATCTTGGCCTGACGCCTCAGTCGGTGCATCGTTTTGGCGGCTTCCTGGTACAGGGCAAGGATGACGAGTCGGCTCTGCGACTGAAGCAGGCGGCGCTCGCTCTGGAGGATGCTGGTTGTTTCGCGATTGTGCTGGAGGCGATACCGTCGGCGTTAGCGGCCGAGGTGAGCGAGTCGCTTTCGATTCCCACAATTGGCATCGGGGCGGGCCCGGGTTGCGATGGGCAAGTGCTCGTCGCGCCGGACATGTTGGGCATGACGGGCTTCAAGGCGAAGTACCTCCGCCAATACGCTGATCTTAACTCTGCTGTACGTAACGCGGCCGAGTCGTTTGTGGCTGACGTGAAGAGTGGCGAATTCCCGACGGCCGACGAGTCATATCGTGGCTAGCACCATAGTGGCTCAGGCAGTTCGCCAGGCCACTAGCCTGGCTACTTGTCAGGCCACCGTAGAGACACACCTTAGTTAACGCGCTAAGCCACGCGCTAAGCCACGCGCTAAGCCACTTTTGCGGTCAGGTGGCGGGTTACTTCACGGACGCGGATTGTGTCGGCGCGTGGTTCGGTACGGATCCAGATCGCGAACCCCTGTTCGGTCCATTGTCCCTGCTTGCCACAATCGCGGCAGCGGCAGGTGTGCGAGTTGATCCATTCGACGTCGTGATGTCGGCAAATAATGACGGGCAACATGTGGGTTCCTCCGGAAGGCTGATGGTGACCTGATTTGTCTGGTCGCTGTGACTTTCGAATTCTCTCCGGAGGGGTGACAAGTTCGGTCACGGGTTAGTCCAGTGATTCGGCTTTTGCCACGACGTGACCGAGGCAGACCCTCAAATCGCCCAATCAAGTTAGTGTTTACGGATTGCCGCGGAATGCCGATTGAGTGGATCAATCGTGATTAGGTAGCTCAGGCATGCCAATTGACGGTTTTGGGGCACTACTTCAGGGGCTGCCGATTTGACGTATCGCGGGGAAAACGTACGGTTTTGCGTCGATTCTTCGGCGTCACCTGAAACAAGAATATTCGTACGGATCCCAACTGATGAGCCAATCTCCCAACAATTCCGATGCCGAACTTGAAGGTTTGATCAGTCGCATCAACTCAATGTCGAACGGTGCGGCGGCCAATTCCGTACCGATTCCGCCGCAGACACAATCGCCACCGGCCAATAGTGCGCAGCCGGGGACTGCTCCGCCTGCTTCGCCGGTACCAGGGGTTGAATCGAATCAGGCAGGTGCGGCGACACGACGCGCCAGTCAGCTTGGGGCGCCACAGTCTCGCCCTCAGGCGGCTCCCCAGCCTGCCCCGAGTCAGCGTGTTGCAGCGCCTGTCGCGACACCGCAGAGGGCTCAGCCTCAGCCTCAGGCACCCGCGCCTGCGGCGCCGCAAGCATCGGCTCCCGCAGACCACCTTCAGGTTTCCACGATTCCTGGATTCCTGTCGGACGACGATAACCAGCGAGACAAGGATCAGCCGTTCGTGCCCAAAGAGCCAACTTCCCTGGAGGAAGCACGGCTGACGGAGTCCGACGTTGAGCAGTTGATTCTCAAGTTTCTGTTCGCACGCGGCGAAGCGACGGGGCGCGATATTGCCGAGCAGATCTGTCTGCCGTTTGGCATCGTTGAAAACGTACTGTTTCAGCTCAAGGCAGCGCAGTTGGTTGCCTATCGGGACGCCACGCAGATGAACGACTACGTCTATGTCTCGACCGAGCTTGGTCGTGAACGTGGGCGTCGCTACATGCAGGATTGCGCCTACTTCGGTTCGGCAACGGTCTCTTTGGGAGACTATATCAATTCGGTCAAAGAGCAGTCTTTGGCTTTTCAGCAACCATCCCGCGCTGATCTGCAGGAAGCCTTCAGCGATCTGTTGATCAACCAGCAGATGTTCGCTCGACTTGGTCCGGCGATCAATTCGGGACGTGGTATGTTCCTTTTCGGTTTTCCCGGGAATGGCAAAACCAGTATCGCCGAACGCGTTACGCAAACATTCGGTAAGTACATCTATATTCCCCGTGTGATCGGAATTCAGGGCGAAGTGATTCGTCTGTTTGACCCGAACTACCACGAGGAAGTTCCGGCCGAAGACACGGAAAGTCTCCTGCAGGAATCCCGCATCGACAAACGGTGGGTGCGAATCAAACGCCCGACCGTCATCGTCGGTGGTGAGTTGACAATGTCGCAGCTAGAGTTGCAGTCCAACGAAAACAACGGCACCACCGAGGCTCCGGTTCAGCTCAAGAGTAACTGCGGAACGCTTGTGATTGATGACTTCGGTCGTCAGAAAATGAGTACCGATGAGTTGCTCAATCGCTGGATCGTACCGTTGGAAAAACGCTATGACTTCCTGAATATGTCCAGCGGCAAGTGTGTGCAGGTTCCGTTTGATCAGTTGGTGGTGTTCTCCACGAACCTCGAACCACGCGACCTCGTCGATGATGCGTTCCTGCGTCGAATTCCGTACAAGATTGAGGTCAAGAACCCGACGGAAGCCGAGTTCATCGCGCTCTTCAAGATCATGTGTCCGATCATGGGCTTTACATACGACGAAGAGGCGATTCGCTATCTGATTGACACGCACTATTTACCGGTCGATCGTCCGTTCCGATGTTGTCAGCCGCGTGACTTGCTGCTGCAGATCAAGAACCACTGTGCGTACCAGCGTGAAGTGGCGTCGATCACCAAAGAACGCTTCGATATCGCCTGCGAGAACTACTTCGCCATCATGTAGGCTCGGTCTCGAGCTGGCGGACGTTTGCGATGCGAACGTGCCCGGCGAATTATCGCTCACGACGAACGCACTTTCGCAATTGCGGAAGTGCGTTTTTTATTGGAACGGTCGCACAATGCGTTTGGTGGGCTGCCGGCGGAGGAGGGTCAGCCGTCGTTCAGCGTCGACAGCAGACTTGCCAATTCGCGACTTGCCTGTCCTTTGGACATCACGAAGTTGCAACCCGCCTGTCCCGCGGCGGCGAGCTTTGCGGCGTGAACGTGTGGACCGACGGCGATCAGTTTGGCGGCCGGATTCTTCTGTAACGCCGCGACGGTTGCGTCGACGTCCAGACCCGGCATCGTCAGGTCGAGCACCACGACGCATGGTTCCTGTTCGGAAATCTGTTCCGGAGTAGATACCAGTTTCGATTCCATCCCGGCACTGGAGACCGCCCCCGACGCCTGGGAGGAGAACATCAAATCTTTCGTTAGCAAAAAACACTGCATCACACTGCCTCCGGTCCGCGGATCTGGTCGCTAATCCGAATGGTGTCGTCCACCGGTAGCACGAAAATCTTTCCGTCTCCGATGGTGCCCTTGGGCCCCGTTCGAGACACTCGGGTCACGGTGTCGATGACGCGTTCGAGTTGGTCGTCATGGACAACGATTTCCAGCGTGATCTTGCGAAGTAGATTCGCCTTGTATTCATGGCCCCGGTACGTAGGGGTCTGACCACGTTGTCTGGCGTAGCCACGTGCATCGCATACCGACATACTTTCCACACCGATTTGCTGCAGAGCACTTCGGACTGTTTCCAGTTTCGTCGGTTGAATAATTGCCATCAGAAGCTTCACGCGTCGCCTCTCCGCTGTGAATTCCGGATATCCCCGTTCGTCGCATCTGGTTCGCACCGGTTCTGCCTGGCAGACCGGGGAATCAATGTTGCGTCCTTAGGATATTGAACCCGCAACGTTGCCGAAAGACCCAAAGCGGATATCCTCGTGTCCATGATTGAAACGGTAATGAAACGATACCCGGCCGAATACTGGCCACGGGAAGTCCGGCGGCTTGGGAACGCGGGCGGTTTCAGTGGGGCAATGATCTGGCAGCTTGAGACGGCACAGGCAACCATGTGCCTGCGCCGGTGGCCTCGAGCCTGTCCCACGCCTGAACGACTGTTTGGCATCCATCAAGTTCTGAAACATGTTGGAGCCCGTTGTAACTTCGTCCCCGTGCCGATTGATGTGGCATCGCGCGAAGCCGCCCCGGAGAGCTTCGTGCATTACGACGGTCATTTATGGGAGCTCACCGTTTGGTTACCGGGGACCGCAGAACTGGATTCGAACGTAACCGAACAGCTGGTCGCGGCCGCGATGCGGGCACTTGCGGAGTTTCACGTTGCCGCCGCGGAACTGGGCGTCTCACAACTCAAGTCGGATGGCCTTCAGGAGCGACATCGAATGGCTTGCGAGTTTGCAGCGGGGCGACTGGAAAAATGGCGACAAGCATTGGCGACGTACTCCGGCGAGCATGAGCACCTTGAGCGATGTCGCCAGATCGTGACGTTGTGCCGCCCGCTTGTTGAACGCCTGCCGGCGATGTTGAGTTCTGTCGCGGAACACCCGCTGGAAATTCAACATTGCCTGCGCGACGTGAAGCGGGATCATCTGTTGTTCGAAGGCACCAACGTGACTGGGCTCATTGATTACGGGGCAATGCGGCGCGATAGCGTTTCCGGCGATATTGCGCGACTGCTTGGCAGTCTCGGCGATGTGGGCACCAAAATGTGGCGGCACGGACTGAGTGCCTATGAGGAGATGCGCACGCTATCAGTGCATGAGAAGACAGCGATTCCGCTGTTTCACAATGCGAATGTTGCACTGTCAGGTCTCAATTGGGTGCGTTGGCTCATGTTTGAGCGGAAGACGTTCGAAGACACTTCTGAAGTGGGGGCCCGGCTTGACGAGATTATGGAGTGCCTTCGGGGGCATTCGGGTACGGGTTCCTGACCGGTCTGCTGCCCATTCACCGCTAAAATGGTGGGTATACCCAGAATTCGAGAACATTCACAGCAACGCTTGCGTTAATGTCACTGACGCGGAAAATCTTACGGATGTAAGGTGTCAGCGAGAGCAGCGTCTGTGTGTTGTCGAAGGACGGCGGAGTTCTTTGGCTGCGGAACTGAAATGATGGAAAGTCGTATGCATCGTCCAAACTCCAGATTTGTCGTTGCCTGGTGTGCTGTGTTCGCCCTGATCGCGATGCCCGCTTTCGGGCAATTCGATTTCGGTGACTTCAAGGTCGTTCCCGATCTACAGCAATTCAACAGCGGGCCTCCGAGTGCGAACCTGAAAGTCAGCGCGGGCATCCGCAAGGAACCCGGATCGCAGTTCGGCGTGTTGGAAATCACCGCGACGATGAACAAGGACTGGCACGTCTATTCCCTGACGCAGCCGGCCGGTGGTCCGATGAAGTCCACCATCAAGCTCGATCCCAGCGACAAGTATCGGCTGCTCGGTTCGTTTGCTCCCGATCAGCCGCCCTACGTTCACTTCATCGACGTCTTCAACCTGGATGGCGAAGAGTTCTCCGGACGTGTGGTGTGGTCCGCACCCATCGAAATACTGGGCTCGGAAAACGACATCGCCATCGGCGGGTTCGTCGAAGGACAGGTCTGTGCGGACGGCGGCGCGTGTATTCCGTTCGACGAGAAAGAGACTCGATTCGCAGCCCGAGTGACGGGCGAACTGTCGTCGTCTGAGTCCGGGACGTTGCGTGGCGTGCGATTGTCGGGCACTCATTCGCCAATTCGAAGCTGGCTGTCGACGAATTCGGCCAAGCCCGGCGAAACCGTACAGATGTACGTCGCTTTCAACCCCGATCCAGACTGGCACGTTTATGCCTATGCCGAACGTCCCGCTTCGATGTTCCAGAAGCCGACGTTGTACCAGGCCGAATTACCCCCTGGTTGGACGACCGGGCCGATAACTTCCGCATCGCCAATCATTTCGGAAGAGGGCCTGCCCAATGATCCGCCGATCCGCTACTACAGCGGCGCAGCGACGATAACGATTCCGATCATCATTCCAGAAGATGCAACCGAGGGCGTGCAATCGTTGTCCGGGCATGTCGCGTTTCAAACCTGCGCCACGCAATGCGATCGCCCGACGGCCATCGCATGGCAGACTCAACTAAACGTCACGTCCGTCACTTCGCAGTTTGATACCGGATCGAAGTTGGGCGTGGTCACCTTTGACGAACAGCCTCGCGACTACGACGATGTGCTGGCCTTGTTGCAAACGGCTGACAGCGAAGACGGAGCATCCGAACTGCCGGACGTTGACTCGATGCCATCGGTGGATCCCGTCGGCGAAGCTGCCGAAGACGCGTTGCCAGATGTAGCGGCGGCCGGCGGTGGCGGTCAGGGACTGGCCGGGATTGAATTCGACGAGAGCACGGAAGAACAGGCGGAAACCAATCTGCTGAGCATTCTTGGGGCCGCTTTCCTGGGCGGTTTCATTCTCAACTTCATGCCGTGCGTGCTGCCGGTGATCGGGCTGAAGATCCTGTCGTTCGTCGAGCAGGCCGGTTCGGATCGATTGAAAGTGTTCAAGCTCAATGCCTGGTACGCGTTGGGCATGCTGGCGATCTTCTGGGTTCTTGCCGTGCTCGCGGCGGCTCCGGCACTGGGGCTTTCCGAAAACGGATTCGGCTGGGGTGAACAATTCAACTACCAGGGATTCGCGATTTCATTGGTGTGCGTTGTCTTCGCAATGGCACTCAGCTTCCTGGGAGTTTGGGAGATCCCGATTCCCGGCTTTGCAACCAGCACCAAGGCTTCGGAGTTGTCGACGCAGGAAGGCTACAGCGGAGCGTTCTTCAAGGGAGCGGTCACGACGGTTCTGGCGACGCCTTGTAGCGCACCGGGCCTCGCGGCGGCTTATGCTTTCGCGGTCAATTCAAGAAGTGTCACGATGCCATTCCTGATCTTCACGGTGATGGGCCTTGGCATGGCGATCCCGTATCTGCTGATCGGTGCTTTCCCGTCGCTCATTCGCTTCCTGCCCAAGCCGGGAGCGTGGATGGATACGTTCAAGCAGATGATGGGATTCGTTTTGCTGGCGACGGTCATCTTCCTCATGCAGAACGTGACGTTTACCAACCTGTTACCAACGATCGCGATGCTGTTCGGGATCTGGTTCGCTTGCTGGTGGATCGGCAGTGTGCCGTTTACGGCGGAACCGGACAAACGCATGCGAGCGTGGGGGATTTCGGTTGTCATCGTGCTGCTGGCGACGGCCATTTCGTTCGGTCGGCATGTCGATGCGTTCGGGATGACCTTCAGCGGATTGCTGGGCAAGGCCGAAACCAAATACGGATTCAATATCGATCGAGCGGTCAGCGAACGAGGTGTTTCTTCGGCGACGGATACCGACGGCGGCACCAAATTAGTCGCTCATGGAGCCAACTCATTGCCGTGGGAGCCGTACAGCACCAGGGCGCTCGATGAGCTGGTGAAGGACGGCAATACGGTGCTCGTTGACTTCACCGCCGATTGGTGAGTGACTTGCCGAACATTGGAACAGTCTGTTCTAAATACCAAACCCGTTCGTGAAGTCGTTGATGCTAACCGTGTTCGCACGATTGTGGCCGACTGGGGCACAAAGGATCCTGAGATCGGTGCGTTGTTGGACAAGCTGCAGGGTTCGCGTCAAATCCCGTTCCTTGCCATCTTCCCGGCTGGGCATCCAGAGAAGGTGATCCGACTGCCTGGAATCTACAGCCGGTCGCAATTGCTGGACGCGCTGAGCAGGGCGGGCGTCTCCAAAACGGTAAAACGTCAGGATACTGAAGATCGCATGGTGGATACGGACAATCCCGCGATCATCATGTCCAAGAAGTTACCGTAAGAGTGCATCGGGGCGAGCAGCTTGCCTGCCGCCCAACGTCACACGGTGCCGGACTCTGTCGGCTACTGACTTCGACAGCTAACAGCTCTGTCGGCTTCCGAACGTTCATTGCGACGCCATTTTGTCCGACGCTGCTTTGTTCGACGCTACTTGCGACGTCGGAACAGCAGCAGCGACATCGTCGCGGATAGCAGCATCAACCCTGACGTCGGCTCGGGAACGCTCTGGGACGACACTGCCTGCCCAAAGTTCCCCGACAGCGCCAAAAAGTCTGGGAATTCTGTCGTCCCGTTACCGTCGAAATCGCCAGCCGCCCAACCATCGCTTTCGCCGAACGAACCGGAGAGTGCAAGGAAGTCGGTAAAGTCGACGTCGCCATCGAGGTCCGAGTCGCCGTAGACAGTGTTGAAGACGTCCGAAATCAGGAGGTCGCGATCGTCGATGGTCACTTCGCCATCACCATCCAGATCGAAGGCACCTTGCGAGCTGCCGATTGCTTCGGTGAGGTCGTCGATATCATACGCGTCAAAGACATGGTCGCCGTTGAGGATTTCGACACTGATCGCCGGATTGACGTCGAAGACCAGCTCCGCGTTGCCGTTGCCGTTGTCGAAATCAGTGAAATCGAAGTGCACGCGATCGAAATAGGACTCCAGCGGAAACGAAGCAAACAGATCGCTGCCACCGCCGCCGCCCAGTAGCCCGCCGAGGTCACCAAGTCCGCCGAGGTCACCCAGGAGGTCGCCGAGCCCGCCCAATCCACCGTCGTCGCCACCGCCGCCGCCCAGCAGATCGCCGAACAGGTCGCCAAGTCCGCCATCGCCGCCATCGCCGCCGCCGAATAAATCGCCGAACAGGTCGCCGAGGTCACCGCCACCCAGCAAGTCGCCGAGCCCACTGCCGCTGCCGCCAACGAGGCTCAGATCCAGGCCGCCGTCGTCGGTCATGAAGTCCGCACCCAGCACGCCGTTGATTGTGGGATGAATGTCGAACACGACGACTTCCGCGTCGGTCCACTTCATTTCAAAACCCTGGTTGGTTGGAATCCGAAATTCATCGACGCCGACAACTGGTGCGTTAACTGTTCCGCTGGCTCCCGTCAGTGGTACCGTGTTGGTTGCTTCGTTCTCGAAGTTTCCGTCGCCATCGGTGTCCAGTCCCAGGGCGATGGCCCATGCGGACGAGATGATGCTGATTTGAGCACCGCTATCGAGCACGATGTCATCGGAGACCATGACGTCGCCATGCTGCCCAACTAGTTCCAGCGTCGACAGAGGGCTAAACGTGGGGACGATATCGCCTTCTGTGGGAAAGTCCAGCGGCTTCAACGGCACGGTGAAGCGATGCGTTCCCGTCGCGGGTAGTTCGTCGGAGAATTCGACGCCCATCGAAAGCGACAACGCGCCTTCTCTTGTTCGATTGTCAATGGAAGTCACGCGTCCCGTCATGGCCGGCATTCCAATGATGCCATTCAGGCCCATCAAGCCCGTCGGGTCGGGAGCAGATTCGCCGGACAACATCCGCACGTTTTCCAATTGGTGCGAAAGCCCGTCCGTGCCCTGGTAGCTGACGCCATACGGAGCGGAGAGGTTGTAGGTATCGACACCACCAACGCCAATCTCGTCATAGGTTCCGTCGTTGACGAATCCGTTTTCCTCCAGCTCGCCGGTTGCCGGTGGGTAGATGAGGATGCCGGACGCGCCCGTGTCCAACAGGAATGACGACGCATTGGGGCCCAGGCTCGATCCATCCTCGCCGTGCAGAATCTCGACGGATACGCGAGGCTGAAAGAGCCCCATCGCCGGCTTCGCGCCCAAATTCAATGTCGGAGATGTGGCGAAGACGCTCGTTGCAAGAAAGCCGAACGCAATGGCCAATACTTTGATTGTCTTTTTCATCTGCTTCCTCGGTGACCCCTAACGACAGCTTATTGTTAACGGCATTTTCGAGCAACTTCCAGGCGGGATTCGTCAATAGCTCATGTCGAGTTGGGTAAGTCGTTTGACACTCATGTTTCCGCTTGCAACGGTGCCCAAACGGTTTGACCCCTGTTTTGGGGGAAGATTTCGAGCGAGGAACGGCCCGGTAATGCTTCGACGTCTTGGGGGCGCGGAGTGACGAAGAGCGTTGGCGAACGCCTGTTTTAGCGGGCGGAACCTATCCCGGCGGGTCATCTGGCGCCTAACCGGACGATTCACCTGGCCGGGTCGCTCGAATCCGGCAAATACCATAGCACGGTACCCGGTAGGGGCGTGAAGGCTCCTACTTTGACACCGCAATTCCTCAAAGCTCGCCCCACCCAGCAGTTGCACGTATTGAAGGCGTGGTACGAGCCGTTTGCTTCGTAGAATCGATCCCGAGTTCCGTACGAGAATTTGCGGTCAACGGCGCGAAATGCGTCGTTCTCCTGTTGGAAGGAGTCCTTGGCGAACTGAACGAGCCTTTCGTACTGGGCGGCAGAGATTCGAACGGATCGGCAGTTTTCGCCTTCCACGGGGTTCGTGAACTGGACATGCATGACGGTATCGCTGGGCAACAGCATCGCGTTGGCGGCAGTCGACAATCGCAAGTCCGCCCATTGCGGAGTGTGTAGGTAGAAGCCTCGGTCGCCCCAGCCGATTGCGACATGCGTGAAGGTGGAGACGTCTCTACCGAAATCCGACGCGTTGAAGAAAGCTCGCCAATCCATCGCGCTAGTCGTGGCGGGCAATACGATATCAGCGTGCACGGAAGACGAAGCCACGTAGATCGTGACGCCGTCGTCTGGCTCTTCGAAACCACCGTTTACCGGAAGTAGACCAATCACGACGCAAACAAGGTAGCAGCCGACAGTTAGTGTTATGAATCGTACAAAGACGGAAACGATGCGGAGCGAACGCCTGCGCGACGTGCTCGCGTCCGCCGGTTCTGGTTCGGCTGGAGCGTTGTTTGTATTGGGTTCATCTGCTGGCATGCAACATTTCCGAAGGCAACTTATCGTGTGGCGTTGTCTTAACGCTCACTCTCTTGATCCCTCTCGGCGGCCGAAAATTCCCAATTGATCGAGAGACGTTCGGCCGGCAAAGCATGACGCTGCCAATTCGACGACACGGTTAGTCCAGGACCGAGTGTTTGCTGGAATTAGGTTGGCTCAAAATCTGCATTTTCAGCTAGAATCGGAGTCAGCGATGCCACAACCGTGAATTGGGCAGTCACGGTGCTGAAACTTGCAGGAAGAAAATGAAACAACAGAATCGTTTTGGCTTCGAGCATCTTGAGACGCGAAATCTTCTGACGGCGGTGGCAGAGTTCGTCGCCGACATTCGTCCCGGTCAACTCGGCGGCTTCAATGGGCTGGAGCAGCTCTTCGTCTTCAACGACGAGATTTTCTTCAGCGCGAACGACGGCAACATCGGCAGTGAGCTTTGGAAGTCAGATGGGACGGAAGCAGGCACCACGCTTGTCAAAGACATTCATCGCGGCGGTCCGGATGACAGTTCTCACCCGGGCTGGTTCGCGGAGCTAAATGGCGAGCTGTACTTCAGTGCAGTCGATAGTTCTTCCGGTGATGAGTTGTGGAAGACGGATGGAACGACGCAGGGCACGGTGCGGGTTGCGGATATCCTGCCCGGTGAAGACGGTAGTCGTCCGGTTGACCTGTTCACGCTTGGCGACAGCATTGTGTTCTCTGCTTCACTCGATGACAACGGAAGCGAGTTGTGGACGTCGGATGGCACCTCGAGTGGGACGGAGTTGGTGGCCGACATTCGCGAGGGGGAACGCAGCTCGTCGCCGGGCAACTACTCGGGCTTCTATGAATTCAAGGGCAAGGTTTACTTCAACGCGGAAGCCAACGAAACGGGCGTCGAGTTGTGGAGAAGCGATCTGACACCGGACGGCACCGAGTTGGTGATCGACGCGGCGAGGGACGGCGATTCGTGGCCGACGAACTTCTTTGAATACAACGATCAGTTGTTCTTCACGGCCGAAGTTCACAACGACGAATTTGATAGCTACTTTTCGCATCTATTTCGCGTCAACCCGGAGACGGGGCAGGGCGAACAGGTGATCGAAATGCCCATTCAGTTGGACGAGGGCGTGATTGTGTCCGGCGACTGGATGTACTTTGCCGGTCTCGATGGAGACGTCGGTTGGGAAATGTTCCGTTCCGATGGGACAGAAGCCGGCACGACGCTCACGCGAAACATCATGCCAGGCGACCTGGACGCCCATCCTCGCAATTTCTACGCACACGATGGCAAGGTCTATTTTGCTGCCGGCGATGAACGAGATCCAGAAACACTGCGAAACATCTACTCGCTGTGGGTAACCGACGGCACCGCGTTCGGAACGCGAAAGGTTTCACCGGAACAAATCAATCCGCTTAATCCGTTCGTGGAACATGGCGGCGACATCTACTATTCCGCGCGCAGCGGGGAATTGGGTTGGGAACTGTTTCGCACCAACGGGATCTTGCCCAGCGAAGTCGTGCATGATGTGAATCCGGGCACGGCGGATTCGTTTGCAATTCCGAAGAAGTCGTTCGACGGACAGATGCTCTTCATCGCCGAAGATCCCACGAACGGATGGGAAATCTGGTCGGACGATGGCGAGTCCGTCGAACTGGTGGAAGTTCACCTTGGTGGCGGCGACTTCACGCCCGAGCCGACCGCGTTTCAGTTCCTCGAATATGGCAACGACCTGATATTCCTTGGCAGCAATCCGTTTGACGGGCTGGAGCTTCACCGCATTCGCAGCACGTCGCAACCTGTCAGGTTGGCGGGCGATGCCAACGAAGATGAGGTTGTCGATTTCAGCGACTTCCTTGCTCTGTCCGGGAATTTCGGACGCGAAAATGCCGACTGGGCGATGGGGGATTTCAACGGCGATACGGTGGTCGACTTTTCGGATTTTCTGATCCTCTCCGGTAATTTCGGTGCGACGACGGAGCCTGTCGCTGCGGCTGCAGATGATACGCAGACGGCGGCATACTTCGCGGCAGCGTTTGGCGACGAGGATGAGGCCCATAACGTCGCGGCGATCGACGAAGTCTACGGAGGTATGGAAGCCGGCGATCTGGCTGCGGAAATCGTCTGACCTGGTTCGCATCAGATCTGCGTCCCTTCGGATGGGGCTGGCAAGCTGCGGATCCGATCGTCAATGTCGGCATACATACCCATGGGAGGTTGGGCCGGTGGCAAATTGCGGAGACGCGAAAACCAGCAATTCAGGCGGTGAACGGCTGGAATGCCGGTTTTCTGAGTTGATTTCGGTTGAAGACGCCGTCCGTGCCTGATAGAAATGGTCAGGGGTTTCTCGCTGTTAGAGGGGACGATATGACGTCACGCAGACAAGGATTTACGCTCGTCGAACTGTTGGTGGTCATCGCAATTATCGCGATGCTCGTCACACTTCTGCTTCCCGCCGTTCAATCGGCCCGTGAAGCAGCACGGCGAACGCAGTGCATAAACAATCTAAAGAACCTTGGCCTTGGAGCGCTCAACTGCGAGTCAGCACTTGGTCACATGCCCGCCGGTGGTTGGGGATGGCGATGGGTTGGCGACAAGGACCTGGGATCGGGTTCGGATCAGCCTGGTGGCTGGATCTTCGCGATTCTTCCGTACATGGAAGAGACTTCGCTCTACTCGGGTTCCGGCGACGGAAACACAACGGAGATGAGTGCCGCACAACTTCGTGGAGCACGACTTCTCGTTGAATCTCCAATCACGATCATTAACTGCCCTTCACGTCGTGAATCGCGAGCCTATCCGTTTGGATGGGGTGGCTTCTCCAGCGGCTACAAAGCCAACAACGCAGAGAACGCGACACAAGCCGGGCGCACCGACTATGCCGGAAACGGTGGGGACAGCGGGCTAGCTCACGATGCTGGGCCCTCCTCGATTTCCGCAGGACTTGGTGGCACGGGCCGCAAGTTGACGGGTGTTGTTTACGACCGCAGTGAAATTCCAATCGGGAAAATCAGCGACGGAACTTCCAAGACTTACATCGCCGCAGAAAAGTATCTGAACCCCGATCACTACACGACCGGTGGTGATTCGGCGGATAACGAGACGTGGTGTACTGGTTGGAACAACGACAACTACCGCGTTGGTGCAACGGCTACGCCAAACTACAACGATCCTTCGAAATCCGTGAACTCGTTCCGCCAGCCCATGCGTGATCGACCGGGTGTCGCTGACAACATGCGTTTCGGTGGTCCTCACGAGTCCGGTTTCAACGCAGCTTTCTGCGACGGCAGCGTTCGCACGATTGGCTTCGACGTCGAGCCGGTCATCCACGCGGCGAATTGCAATCGTAAGGACGGAGCTGTCGTCAACACGGGCGGCTAGTTCACACATCAGCTCAACCTTCAAAGCCGGCTCATTCCTGAGCCGGCTTTTTTTATATGTCCGTCGCATTTCTCTTCGCTCCACTATTGGCACTCGCTGGTTTCCCGGTGGGATACGCAACGGCGCGAAATCAATGGGCCATGCTGATCGCAAAATGCACGGCCGGCCTGCTGGTGTTGAGCACGTTACTATGCGTCTTTAGCGGACTTCTGCATGCCTTGTTGCCACCCGCACAACACAGTGCCATTTCCCATGCGATGGTCGCTTTCACGTGGCTCACGGTCCCATTTATGACCGGCATCATCGTTCGCGATAAAGGCTGGCTGGGGGCCGTGCTGTTCGCGATGGTTGGCTTGGGCCATTTGCTCGTGGCGTCCATTGCATCGATGACGGGGTACTTACCGCAAGCTGGTGGTGGAGCTCCCGCAGGCGAAGAAACAATGAACCGATTCTTTGTGCTGCATCAATTGGCGTTCCCCGTGATGTTGTCTGTGTTCGTGCTGCACCTCGTGCGCTGCATGTGGTTCGCACGGGCATGGGCCGGCAGTGTGGAAGTAACTGCGGAATTCAGTGGCGACCGAGATGCCAGCAACCCCTACGATGCTCCACGTACGTGAAGGCGTTGCGAGCTGGTGCGTCTGGTGATTTTGCTGGCGAACTGATGGAGCCGACTACGAGCTGATAGCTACTCGGCGTGCTTGTCGGGGTGCAGCCAGATGAAGCTCTTGCCCAGTCGCCCGCCATAGTTGCCCGCGGAGATTCGCAGCAGCCCCTTTGCATCGACGGCTGCCGCGATGGCTGCTTGCGTCGCATGGCTGATCACATCGAGGTTGCGACCATTCATGATGATTTCCATGACCGAACCAACGCCCTCTGGCAATTCAGATTCGACGCCTGCCACCCCTCGCAATTCAGGACAGTACTTTTCGTAGGTACTGGCGATAGAAAAACTGTACTTGCTGCCGGCTTTGGAACCGCTGCCCGCGATTCCCCCGGGAAACGTGGTGATCACGCCCTCGCACTGCTGAATCGCGTCGACACCCTTCATCGCAGCATCCAGAGCGGCGTCTTCCGTTTCGCCGAAGAACCACAAATTGCCACCCATCAATCCGTCGTCGTAGCCGAGTCGCCGGTCGAGCACAAATTCGCCACCCAGCGTTGGCACCCACCACATCTTTCGACCATGTCGTTCGACGCGTTTTTGAAAGCCATCTCCAAAGTAGGCAACTTTCCGGCCCATCTGAAAATGGTCGTCATCATTGATGAGATTGAAGCACGCGGCCGTTGGGCAGGTGAGTATGTTTTGGCTGATTCGCGTCAGCGCAGACTTCTCCAATGCCTCGACGCGATCTTTTCGAAAGCGTGGCATGTGCAATTGGACGATTGCGCCCGGACGACCATCGGGAGTTTCAAAAGACTCGTCACCGCCGGGGCCCACGAACCGATCCAGACCGGCTTCGCAATCGCACATGATGGTGCTGGAGCCATTGCCCGTTGCCGCGTTGACGGCGTGTTGGACCCAATTTCGGTCGCGGGCGGTAACCAGGAATTCAACGTAGATGCTACGGAAGGCTTCTGCGTAGGTGTCATCAATTTGGGCTGGCATGCGCTACTCCGAAGTTGGATTCTGTCCGCGTCCAACGCCATCGTACACGGCCGATTCCGTGACAACGCGATCCATGAATACGTCGTGCGGTCCGACAATCAGTTCGTCGAATAGCTGGCTTTCGTAGCACGGTGCGATGAGCGGACAATTGGCTCGGACGTTCTCCAACAGCCGATCGTAGTAGCCCTGTCCATTGCCCATGCGTCCGCCCTCACGCGAGAAGCCGACACCGGGAACCATCACGACATCCAGCTCGTCCGGAGCGATTTCCTTGCCAGCTTCTCCCCAGCGTTCGCGTGGCGGTTCGAGTATTTTCCACTTGCCAATGACCAGTTCGCTCATGTCCTGTAGCCACCAGAGCCCGAGCTTGTTGTCGCCCTGTTCGTCCTGCGTGCAGTAGGGCACGACGATCCGTTTTCCTGAGGCCAACGCTTCCGGCAATGCCCACTGGGTTCGCAGTTCAGATCGACAGTCGATGTACCACATCGCCGTTTCGGCGGACTGGTACTCGGGGAGGTGCACGAATCGCTCTATCGCGGCGCGACTGACGGTGTCTTTGTTCTCCTGAGCATTACGGGCATCGTAAGCCTTCCTGCGGAGAACGTTCTTGCGTTCCATCAGTACTTCAAGTTCAGCTTCGCTCAATTCAGCCATGCAATTGCACTCCGTCCTCTGGTCGCGGGGCTCTGGTCCATGTTTAGCCGGTCAATGGAGCCGCGAACGCCGAAACTTACGACGCAAAATTCATGACTCCGCCAAGCTCACCAAGCGTAGTGCAATTCGGAGTTGTGGCAAGGTGCCACGACCTCGTGACGCGGCCGGGAGCTGAGATGAGCTCAAGCGATCAAAGCGACGCCACGCGTAAGAGAGAAACCGTCCGAAATGTGGCGATCCGACGCTTGACGAAAGACCGTGCCGAAGGGCCGGCTAGTTGCCCAGCGACTGCAGGTGGCTGCGGTCCATAGCACTGAGCTGATTCACGGAGAGTTTGGAGATCAGACCGTCCGTCCGGCGAATCCAGACGATACCGTTTTGATAGGCGGCCATTTCGCCACGGATGGAGTACGTTCCGGTTGAATCCGTCCAGATGCGACCGGTATTCGCTGGAGTCGCGGTCGCTTGCGAGTTCACGTTCGACGCAGACGTTTTTCGCGGAGTTCGGCGGCGTCGCTTCTTGGGCGCGGAAACTCCGGTAGTCGGACTGGAATAGCTGCCGCTTCCATAGCTTGGCGAGCCCGATCGAATTCCTGTCGACGGGATGCGACTTCCCGCTCCTGCCCGTGGTCCGGGGCCTCCCGGTGCGGGGCCGCTGGGGCGGTTGCCGACCGTACCGAGGATTCCTGACGGAGCCGCCCGTTGGGGCACGGCCGAAGGTCTCGCTCCGCCTGTCCGACTCGGGCGACCCTGAGGTCCGCCGCCGCCGAAACTTGAACGGGGCGCTGGTCGTGCGCCGCCACCACGTGAGCCACTGCCACGACTGCCTGATTGTGCAAATGACTGCTCGGCCATGAATACCACGAGGCCGACGGCCAAAAGGAATGCCAGGTTTCGCATGGTTGGACTCCGCTCTTATGTATTTCTACTTGTTCGGAACAGTCATTCGTAATGGTATGTTCGATAAACTTCCCGGTCTAGCTTGAGGGCCGAGGCCAATTCGTATGATGGCTTACTCAACCGTGTAATGACCGCGCCGGCGGTATCGATTCTGACGCCTTCGCAATGCGATTTCGAAAGTGCCAAACGGCAAGGCAGATGAACCACGGCACGTATTCAAACCAGACAAACACAAAGTCGAAGAACGAAGCTCCTTCGTAGGGCGAAAAACTTACTACGCGTTGGCCTTCGAAATGAGATGCAAAATAGAAACGCAGGTAATAAACGAAGAGCAATCCGCTGAGTGCCAACCAGACTCGATTTCTGGCGAAGGCTATCCACGGTAGTGCCCAGACCCAATACCACGGATTGAGCGTCGGCAACAAAAGCCAGAACCACGCCATTGTCAGAAAGACAAACTGCAGCCAGTCGCTCACGTTTTCGCGACGCGCCGCAATGAAAGCAAAAGCAATTGCGATTGTGGCGAAGCAGGCGGCGGTTGCGATTCTCGCTATATAGAAGGGGACTTGCGAGGGCTCGAGTTCGAATTTGCTCGCCACCGTTTCGACCAGCGAGCTACGAAGTGTGTTTGGGACGATGACGAACCACGGCTCCGGTGCGCCCTCGAATCGCAATTCGTTCGGCGTCAGATTCTCGGCGACGTTGAGGAAGATGAAGTCGTTCATCATCCACTGCGTGAGAAAGGCCTTGAACCCGGCTTTTCGATTGGAGTCGACCGCGGGGGCGGCCTGCATTTCGAGTTGTGGCTCGGTTGGAAGTGGCGGAGGGAAGTTCGGGGCCATCTCGTCGATTGGATCGGGCTGGACGACGTGGTTTCCCGGTTCGTCGCCGGTTACGTGAGTCGTGTTCTCCTTCGCAGCGAAGAGAGGCGCGAGGCAAATAGCGGCGACGACCGAGAACACAATGGCCACCAATGCTGTCCTCGGGAGTCCCAGTTTGAACGTCGCCGTGATCGCGAGGAGGGGCACGAGTGCAACGGGGTACAGCTTTGCTCCGACGCCCAAGGCCAGGAACACGCTGGCCAGCAGAGTCAGAGCGAGCTGTCGCCTGCCACCTGACGTTGTCTGGTCACCTGGCGATGTCTGGTCATCTCGCGATGTCTGGTCATCTCGCGATGTCGGATCTGTTTTGGGGTAAAACGCGAGGCAGCAAAGCCAAACCGCAACGGAGCACAGAAAGACGGCGATCGAATCGAGGTGCCCGCTGTTGGCAAACTCTTTCATGACCAACGGGCACCATGCGTACGTCAACAGCCACGCGGTGTGTCCTCCGGAGTGGCGAAGCACCAGTGCCAACGTCAGCATGGTGCCGATGTCGAACACAAGCAACCAGGCTTTCATGATCACCAGACGCGTTGCGGCGGAGCTGTCGCTCGGAGTTGTGTAAGCCGCTGCAGCAAAGACCAGTTGGCTGACAGGTGGATAGACGGTGGGCAAGTGTGCGAAGTGAACTCGTTCCAGAATCGTCCGCAGGGACTGGGACTGATCCCGAAGTGAGATCAGTTTGTTCAGCTCGCCGGAATTCGAATCAGCATCAATGGCTGTCAGGACGTTTTGCGGCGCAAATTCAAACGGACTCACGCCCGCATTGGAGACGGCTCCATCCCAAACGTAGCGGTAGATGTCGACTTCCTGAATCGGTTCGGAACCGATCAGCAGAGCGCGGAACAGCAGCGCAAAGCCAATGATGACGTAGGTCAGTTTAGGTTGGCGCTTGAGCTTCAGGCCGTAACAGACTGCAACCAGATGCAATACGAAGGCGAATCCAAACAGCGCAAGCACCAGTCGCAGGGGACGCTCGAGCTGGTCGGTTTCGAAAGCGAATTGCGGACTGAGCCACCAGATCAACGCGTACAGCAATGCGGAACCGACTCCGCACAGTGTGAGGCCGGTCCAGTTGCGAGTCTCATTTTCCGTTGACATCGACGCTAGTCTCGACAGCAAGAACAACGCATGCGCAAGTCGCTCGCCAACTTCTGTCGAGCCGTATTCTATCGAGTTCTATCCGGTGCGATGGGAACTATCGAGTTCCCGATCCGACGCTCGAACCAGCTCGCGAATCGGCCACTTGAGGACCCGTCGGGGCGTTTGCGAACGGAGACGGCCCTTGAGGCGTCGGGACGCCCGCTGCTCGTTGCTGTGCAAGCGGATAGGCACCCTGTGAAAGCGGCGAACTGCCGCAGCTGCCGGAGCCTCATCCACCGCTGTATGCCCGGTTGCCCAGGCATCCGGTCATCGTAAGTGTCAGAAAAAGACAACACGCCAGCCCTACAAAACCCTTCTGCATTTATCTCATCCTTGAGAATTGGTGCCCATTGATTTGTCGCAAGGCAGACGAACGGAACGCCACGGCCTTACGAAAATTCGTAGGGCTTGTACCGCATGTCGCTTGGTGCGAACACCTCAAGAATTTTCCGGGGAAAGCGTGGTTTCCCTGTAACGGCGGCCTATTTTCGTCAAAAAAGGGTGATATCAGTGCTGAAATAAACCGTGAACACCATCGACAACATGTGTAGGCCACCACATGTGCGGCGGCCACTAACGCCGTTAACTCGTTGTGTCGAGGAGAGTTAAGATGATTTGTCGGACCCTGAAACTGGGGGCGGCCGTGACGACCGGAGCGATTCTGTTGGGCGGTCTGCTGTTTGGTCGAGATCTCGCGAGCTACGTTCGCACTGGGGTTTCGAATGTTCGCGAGGAAGTACGTGCCTCCATTCCTATCGATGTCGAGCTGGAACGAGCTCGCCAGATGATCAAGGAGATTACCCCCGAATTGCGATCCAACGTACGGTTGATCGTGAACGAAGAAATTGCTGTCAAAACGTTGCGAAACGAAATCGCATCGTCGCGAGACAGCGTTGTGGGCCAGCGACAGCAGGTAGCCCTGCTCCGCAATGAGCTCAGCAACACGCAGCAGGTTTCGCTGAAAGTCGGCGGTCGCGAGTACTCGCGGGCCCGGGTTGTCGAGAAGCTTGCCAGCCGTGTGAATCGCTTCAAGCAGGCCAACGCGGAACTGCAGAGCAAGGAAAAGATGTTGGAGATTCGCGAGCGTTCGCTTGCCGCAGCACAGGAAATGTTTGACAAATCCCGTGCACGGAAAGCTGAACTTGAGCAGAAAGTCGAATCGCTTGTCGCCAAGCATCGGCTTGTGAAGGCTCAGGCGGTTGCCTCCTCCATCCATATCGACGACAGCCAATTGGCTCGTGCCGATCGCCTGATGAAGGACATCGAGAAGCGATTGGAGACGGCTTCCCGAGTGATTTCTTACGAAGCGGATCTCGAGAGTTCAAGCTTCGATGACGTGCTCATCGAAGAGGACATCATCGAAGAGGCCAACGCCTGCCTCGGTGGCTGCGAGTCCGACGCGGAGAATCTGGATGCTTTGATGACTCAGCTTGGCGAAAGCAACGTCGACGGGCTGACCATCCACTAGAAACCCTTTCGTTCGACGGGTGGGAGTCGTGCTGGCTCCCGCCTGTTTTTTCTTTCTTCAGTTGTGGATGGTCCGGCGAGCAATTGCGACACCGCGGAATCGTTCAGACTGGAATCGAACCCTTCAACGAATCATAATCAGGCACAGGGCAAAGCGATGATGTTACCCTTGCGAATCCGAAAGGCCGAAGTAGCGTTGGCCGACGGTCGGTTGGAAGAAGCCTTACAGCAGGCGAGTCGTGAAGATGTCCGCGATCACCGCAAAGGGCAGCGACTGATTGGGAGGCTTACGAAGGCCTATGAGAAACGGTCCCGCGTTCATCTGGGGGCGGGGAACTTTCTTGCCGCGATGGCGGATGCGGACAAGGCTGTGCGGCTGGGGGGAAACCAGCCCGCAATCATTGCACTGCGTGAAGAAGTCAAAGGCGAACTGGATGCATGGCAAAGCGAAAAGCAGGCTCGTAACCGCAAATTGGCCGCTGCCAAACGTTGCCTCGCGGCGGGGGACTATTCCCTGGGAGCCAAACTCTGCGACGATGTGGACGATGGAGACACTGCCGTAGGCATCATGCAAGACGCTGAAATCAACCGCCGCAAGATCGAATCGTCCGTGGAACGCGGAATGAAAGCCATCAAGGCCGGTCATTGGGAACAGGCAATCGATGCGATCGATGAGATTTCAAAACTGAAAGCACCTCATAGTTCGGTGTCCGACCTGGTGGCGCAGGTTGCGTCGGGGGTTACGAAACAGGCACGGCAGTTGATCGCAAAAGGTCGACTGGATCAGGCGGACCTCTACCTGCAACGAATTCGCAGGCATGTGCCGGACAGTATCGAGCTCAAAGAGCTTTCACGATTTATCGATCAGTGTCGCAGCATTTCGACGAAGTGTGGCACGCAGCATACCGATGTGGTCGCTCGCCTGAAGGCGCTCAAGCTGGTGATTCCCGAGGCGCGTTGGCTGGACGCGGCGATCAAAGATTCCGAGATGATCGCACGTAGCCTTGAGAATCTTCAAGCTGGACCGCTGGGCGCCCTGTTGCCGGCTTCGGCAACGGAGCTGACGGTCGTTCGAGAGTCTCCCAGGAGTGTGCCCCCTGTGAAAATCTACGAAGCAACTCCGGTTATTCCGAAGAATTTTCTGATTCATCTGGATGGCACCGGTAGCGTACTGGTCGCTCGCGGGGAGCACGTTACGTTCGGAACGCCCAGCCGATCTCGGCAGGTTGACGTTCCCATCCAGAGTCAGATTGGCATGTCGGCGATGACGATCGAAAGAATGGACGAAGATTACTTCCTGACCAGCGAACTACCTTTGGTCGTCAACGGACGCACGACGACGAATACGCTGCTTAACAGTCAGGATCAGATTCGTGTTGGGCGAAGGGGATCGTTGCAGTTCGCGTTGCCAAACTCGGCAAGCACTTCGGCGACGATTGATTTCGCGGGAATCCGTCTGGCATCCGGTAATGCGAGACGGGTTATTCTGATGGATGATTCGTTGATCATCGGACCTCAGCCGTCGGCACACATCCAGTCGCTGGCGATGGAACGGACGATGGTGTTGCACTGGAGAGACGGTGAGCTGCGAATTCGCCCACTGTCACGGCACTCGGATTCAACCGGTGCCACGATTGAACTGGATCGTCCGCACGACGTCGACGGTTTGTCGCTAGTCGTGACGTCCGTTGCGGGAGTTGTTTAAGGGCTGATTGTCGTTTGCCCGGCGTAGGCATGATTGCTGCGTCCGGCGAACAGTTCATTACTGGGATGCTGCACGCGGGCCGCAGGCAACATCAAAACAGTCGACAACAAGGGGTAAACAATGGCCATTTACCGATACCAACACGGCGATCGTCCTCTGGATGGGTACACGATTCAACATGGATTGGGCCGCGGTGGGTTTGGCGAGGTCTACTATGCCGTGAGCGACGCGGGCCGCGAGGTTGCCCTCAAAGCAGTGCAGAATTACGAAGACATCGAGCTGCGAGGGATTCGTCACTGCATGAATCTCAAGCACCCTCAACTCGTTTCGATCTTCGACATCAAACACAACGACGAAGCGTTACCGTTTGTGGTGATGGAATACATTGATGGCCCTTCGCTTCGCGAGATTCTGGACCAGCATCCTGAAGGGCTCGGGCCGGCCAAGGCGGCGTTTTTGCTGAAAGAAATCTGCAAGGGGCTCACATACCTGCACGACTGCGGAGTCGTCCATCGTGACCTGAAACCGCACAACGTTTTCTACGAGCAGGGCGTCGTCAAGATCGGCGACTACAGTCTCAGCAAGGCCATGACGGCCAGTCACCGTAGTGGTCACACCATGACCGTCGGTACCGTGCACTACATGGCTCCTGAAATCAGCATGGGGCGATACGACAACACGGTCGATATCTACGCTCTGGGAGTTCTGCTCTACGAGATGCTCACGGGTCGTCCACCTTACGAAGGGGATTCCATGGGCGAAGTGCTGATGAAGCACGTCGCCGGTGAAGTCGATGTTAGCGGACTGCAGGAACCGTTTGCCAGTGTGATCAAAAAGGCGCTGGCGAAAGAGCCGGGGCAACGCTACCAGCTAGCGCAGGAAATGATTGACGATCTGATGGGGCATACTGAGCTGCAAACGAGCGTCGCGTCGCTGGGCCCCGAAACGTTGACCGTCATCGCGGAGAATGCGATGAAGTCCGCCCGCCTTGCGACACCTAACGAACGAGACAACGAACGGAACCAGGCGGCCACCGAAGCCTATGTCGCCTCACCCGGTGCAAAGCCAGATGGAAAGGTTCCACCGCCGCCACCGGCGATGCGACACACGCGTCCCGATCCGTACGCAAACAATATCGATCTCCGTCCGTACACTCGACGTTTCACTGCCGGGAAGGCATTGCCATGGGTTTTGGCGGCGCTGACGTTTGCTGCAGCCGGAGCTTCCGCGGACGTTGGCCACCCGGGCCCCATCATGCTGGCTGCAGCCGGTTGGTTTGTCTTTCTGGCGTTTCGCTGGCGATCAAAACGAAAACAAGGGAAGGCAAAGTACCAGGCGATGCGGAAGCACGCCAGGAAGAACTCGGGTCGACCAATCTACGCCGCGGAGGTTGCCGACGACGCCACAGCGACGGACGATCCCTCGCGTGAATCGCCGCGTTTCGCGAACGCGGTTCCTCCGCCCAGTTCATCGCAGGACGAATTCAGCAGCGGCTTCTGGCAGGAATCGCCGTACAGTCGACTGGTGGCACTGGTCATGAGCTGCTTCGCACTCTTCATTCCGATCGCGGGATTGCAACGGATCTACGTCGGACGTGTCAAATCCGGACTCCTGTGGCTGTTCACGTTCGGACTGCTGGGCATCGGTCAGATCTACGACACCATCATGATTGCCCTTGGACATTTCCGGGACGTGGACGGAAAACGCGTGCTCAACTTTACGAAGGAAAGAGTCCATTCGATGAAGGAACCCGTAAATCAGTATTCGGCGGTTGTGCAGCGACGTTGGACCGAGTCGCGTATCGGATTCAAACTCGGCAACCTGATCTTCAATCTCTTTGGTGCCATCCTGCTGCTGGTCGCACTCGCGGCTGGTGCCGTCGCAGCCATCGATATTCCAGGAGCGATCGCTTCCGGTGCCGCCGGCTACCAACTGCGTGACGAAATTGTTCGTGAGACCACCATTCGCGACTGGAACGTATTGGCTTCCGCCGTGCTGGGATTCACAACGCTGGTCGCCGGCGTGCTGTCGGCAATCTGCCTGATTTTCGCTCGTCGGGAATCTACATGGGGCCACATGCTACGCATTCCGGTTGCGGCTGCAGCGTTTGTTGGGTCCGTCGTGCTACTGGGAATGACAACCCAGTTCGGCGAGCGATGGCACACGGTTGCCGTTCAGGTCAATGAGAACTACGTCGGTGGAGCCTTGCGAGAACTAATGATGCCCGACTTCTGGCCCTCCATGATCTGCGGCGCCATCCTGTTTGTGGTCGCGGTCTTCATCCTTGCCTGGCCAGCGAAACGTCGCCGCGTGGTGGAAGAACATGCCGTGCGTCCCGCGAGGGAAGCCGTGTCCGGGAATTCAAGGGAAGAGCAAACCGTCTAACGGTGATCAAATGAGATTTTATAGAACAATTCAAATCGTTTCGCTGATTCTGACCACGGCCCTCCTCGTGCCGCAGGCACCCGGGCAATTCACGGAATCCGAACTCAGCTCCGTAGGGAAAACGAAAGTCGTTTCGCTGGAGCTTCATTCGCAACAAGCTTCGTCAGAGGCAATTGTCGCCGTCGAGAATGCGTGGCGTCCGGAAGCCGAGCAGTTGGAATGGTCGCGTATCGAACCGGCCAGTCTGGACGTGAACTGGTTGCAGTCCGATGGCGGGCAGGGGGAAGGCTTTGCGGTCGTGCGGGGCGTCGCTCATACGGATCATGCCGCTCTGAATCTGGCGATCGAAGAACAAATCATGCCGTGGATTGAGCAGCGGTTGCCATTGGATCGACCGTGGAAACGCCATATCGCAGTTCGCCGCCTACACCGCGAACTGCAGCGGTCGGACGTCATTCAGGATCGCGTCGAGCAAACGTTCTACCGTGCCATTGATGACGAGGAACATGCCGCATTCACGCGCGATGCTGTGCTGGTGAATATTTCCAACGATAGTATGGATCGCCTTATGCGTCCGATTCGACACGATCTGCGACGCGGCCAGAAGATCCGCTCGGGAGCGTTCAGCTTCATGGCGATTGTGCTTGGAATCTCGTCTTGTGTATGTTGGGTAGGGTCACGGTTCATCGATCGCGTGACAAATGGTTATTATGTTTGGCCAATTCGTCTGGCGACCGCGACGTTGCTCCTGGCTGTATTCGGAGCAACCGCTGGCATCGCCATTTCGATGCTGCGTACACTCTGAACTGCTGGAATGGGATGACCGAAAGAACAAAAGCGGACCAGTTTCTGATTGAACAGATTCAACAGGGAAGCGAGGACGGGTGGGCACAGCTCGTGCAACGCTACCACGGTCGCTTGCTTGCCTTTGCCCGTTCGCAGTTACGTGACAAATCTCAGGCCGACGACATTGTGCAGGAAACATTCGTTGGTTTTCTGAAGAGCGTTGATCGTTTCCGAACGCGCGCCAGTTTGGAGACCTACCTGTTCACGATTCTACGCCGGCGGCTGGTCGATTCCTTTCGGCGCCGCGGTCGTCGTGCTGAAATCAACCTGTGCTCGTTGCAGGACAGTACGATGGATTCGTCACATGGGGATTACTTCCAGCCGGAATCCGGAGGGCTGTCCGCCAGCCAGTACGTGCAACAGAACGAGCAGCGCGAGCAGCAGGAAGACGCGCTTTGGGCCGCGCTGAAGAAATCGATCCAGCGTTTCAAGGACGACAATCGTTTTCGTGATTTGCAGATTGTCGAAATGCTGTTCTATGCGCAGCTACGTAACAAGGAGATTGGCCGTCTGCTGGAAATTGACGAGAAGCAGGTCGCTCTCGTCAAGCATCGGCTGGTCAAACGGCTCGCGGACGAGTTGGGAAATGCACATGGCGATCTGACAGATGAGTCGATGCTCAGTCGGCTTTGGGAAGAGCATCGGCCTAGTTGTCCCAAACGCAGTACCGTGGGGAAGTGGCTGATGGGAACACTCGAGCCCGAGTGGGTTGCCTACGTGTCGTTTCACATGGACCAGTTGGGTTGCCGATTCTGTCAGGCCAATCGAGAAGACCTTTCTTCGGACACCGAGCCGGATGAAGCAAAGTCCTCCCGCCAGCGCATCATGCAGTCGAGCGTTGGCTTCTTTCGACCACAGATCTAGTCGGTGCGTTTCGGTCTGCTGATTTCGTCAGCGGAGACTTCGCCAGGAAAACACTCAGCGAAACCGTCGCGAACGTGTCGGCGATCGCCAGTGCCCCGGTACGCCCTAGGACGCCCCGCGGCAGAGCAGAACGGCCGGCACGGTCATGAGCATAATCTGAAGGTCTCGCCAAATCGAAATGTCGCGGACGTATTCGATATCCATCTGCATCCATTGCTCAAACGAGATATGGTTGCGGCCCGAGACCTGCCAGGAACCCGTTACGCCGGGCTTGGCATCCAGTCGCTCGCGTTGCCACAAGGTTAGCTCGTCGGACTCATCGACCGGTAGTGGTCGTGGTCCCACAAGCGACATGTCTCCAATGAGCACATTCCAGAGTTGTGGTAGCTCGTCAATGCTGAGCTTCCGGAGGAACTTGCCAACTGGAAGTACACGCGGATCATCGTCAAGCTTGAAAGCCGGGCCGTCTCGGTCGCTCATGTGGCGGAGTTCGTCAACGACCTTGTCTGCCCCCATTTGCATCGTACGGAGCTTTTGGATGGTAAATTTGCGGCCAGACTGTCCGGTTCGTGTCTGCGTGAATAACACAGTGCCTCGCGAAGACAGCTTGATCAACACGGCCGCGGTCAACAGAATTGGCGCCGCAGCAACGAGGCCCAAAGCGGAAAACAGGATATCAATACTGCGTTTCCAGATTGGAGTGGGGACTGCAAAAAACGTTGCGGCCGTCGTAGACTCGGTGACCATTCCGGATGCGCCTTCGCCGTTCGATTCCCTCAGGAGAGAAGTCATCGACTCGTCGGGGAATTGAATGATTTCGAATTCGACCGTCAGGCGTTTTTCTTCGCAAGTGGCACAAACGCGTTTTGCGATCTCTGCGGCTGTGTCGGCCGTGAAGTCGGGAAACAAGACTCCAATTCGTCCGTCGTTGGCAATTCCAACCGAGTCAATCTCGGCAAGGTGGGGCCGGATGGCTTGTTCAAGGACTTCGCTGGAAGCAGGCGACGCCGTCGTTTCGGGATCGAATAAGACGACCGTCAAGACGGAATTGTTGCGGTAAATGCGCATTCGCTCGAGCAATGCAGCCGCTCGAAACTCTTGTTTAGAAAGCAAACCTTTGCGCGAGCGGCCATGCAGGGCTCCGCTGACGCGTCGCCATACGGGCCCATTACTCACTGCGTCCAAGTCTGAAGTGTCAGATCGCATTCGGAATTTCAATGATGTATGATCAAGCAGTTGGTACGTCGCATTTTGGCCCGGCGACGATAAAATCGTGTCGGTGTCAGCTTACCCTAAGCGGACGCCAAATCCACCCCTGAAGTCGACGCTAGTGAGCGTTTTGCCTACAGTCGTTCACTGTTCTTAATCGGCAAGTGACGTTCCAGTGGAACAACTTGTGGCTCTTATGGGGTGCGAGTTGTCCCCCCCGGTTGATGAAGCAAATACGGCGCCAAACATAATGAAGAACAGTTTATATTTCCTGTTGCTATTAATTATCATCTGCTGCCCTGCCCAGTTGACCGCCCAGCCGACGATGCGGGATTCAGTGGTAAAAGTCCATACAACCCGTCGTCCGCCCGACTTCCTGCGGCCTTGGACGAAGGCTCAGCCTCAGAAGGTTTCGGGCAGTGGCGCCGTAATCTCGGGTAACAGGATCGTGACGAATGCCCACGTAGTAAGCTACGAAAGTAGCGTTTATGTGCAGGGGCATCAGTCATCCCGTCGTATCAAGGCCAAAGTGTTGGCTGTCTCACCGGAGATGGATCTGGCGGTTCTTGAGGTCGACGATGAGAAGTTTTTCGAAGGTCGACCGCCGCTGGAGTTGGCCACTCAAACGCCCAAGCTCAAGGATGTCGTGACAGTCTATGGGTACCCGATCGGCGGCGATGAGATCTCCATCACGGAGGGCATCGTATCGCGGATCGAAGCGACGTCTTATGCGCTCGACGGATTCGGGCTCCGCATTCAGGTGGATGCGGCGCTAAACCCAGGTAACAGCGGAGGGCCCGCGATCGCGGACGGAAAGCTCATTGGTTTGGTGTTCAGTGGAATCAAGAATGCTGACAACATTGGCTATCTCATTCCGGCAGAGGAACTAGACACTTTCCTGAAAGACGTCGAGGACTCGGTCTACGATGGCAAACCCAGACTCTTCGGGCAATTTCAGACGGTTGAGAATCAGGCCCTGCGCGAGCGATTGGGTTTGGCTGACGGGCAGGGCGGAATGATGGTGACATTCCCCACAAAGGAGGATTCCGAGAGTCCATTAGAGGCGTTTGATGTCATTACCAGAGTCGGCGACTATACGCTTGATCGGCAGGGAAAGATCAAGATCAGTGACGATCTCAAGCTGACGTTTCATTATGCGATACCCAAGCTGGCCGAATCGGGTAATGTCGCCATCAGCGTGCTCAGAGATGGACAACCGGTCGAGCTGGAGGTGCCGGTCAAGTCGCGACGCAATTGGTTGATGAAACCACTCCGCGGCTCGTACCCTTCATATTTCGTTTACGGACCGATGGTGTTCTCGGCGGCGAGTCAGGATCTCGCGGCGCGACTTCAGGGGGCCGGCGGTATGCTGACTCTGCGCGACAACCCCTTGGTGAAGCGTCGCTTTGATGTGCCCGAGTTCGAAGGGGAAGAGATCGTTGTGCTTGGTGCGAGACTTTTTCCGCATCAAATTACGGAGGGCTACGACCCACAGTCTTTTGCCAGCGTAGCAAGTGTGAACGGTGTTGATATCAAGAACCTCGCTCACCTCGTGGAGACGCTGAGGGATCTCGACGCGGAGTTTGTTGAGATCCGTCTGGACGGTGCCTATGAGACACTCGTTTTTCGCAAGGCGGAGATCGATGATTCCAGCGAGCAGATTCTTGAGGACGAAGGAATCCGCTCGCAGTCTTCGCCGGATCTCAAAGGGATATGGGAAGGCGAATAGCTGCGAACGCACGTTTTCAAACTGGGGCCGATCGTGAAATTGCTATCTCCGCGAATGCTCATTGTCACGCTCGCCACGATATTGTCCTTGTTGATCGTTGGCGACGGCGCGAGAGCCGCCGAACCCTGGAGTAGCTGGCGCGGTCCACAGGGGACGGGCGTTTCCGCGGACTCGAATCCGCCCATCGAGTGGAGTGAAACGAAAAACGTTCAATGGAAGACAAGGTTGCCCGGCCTTGGGCACGCGTCCCCGGTCGTACGAGACAACAAGGTGTTTCTGCTAACGGCGATCCCGGTTGGTGCAGAAATGCCACCTCGATACAGCGGTGCGCCGGGAGCCCATGACAATCTCCCGATAACTCACAAGCAGCGGTTTGTTGCGCTTGCGGTGGACATCGATAGTGGCAAGATCGTCTGGCAAACCATGCTCAAGGAGTCGACACCGCACGAAGGTGGTCACTTCACGGGCAGCCTCGCGTCGGCTTCGCCCGTCGTCGACGACGAAATCCTGATCGCCCATTTCGGTTCCAGTGGCACCTACGGGTTGGATCTGGACGGGAAGGTCGTGTGGCAAAAGCAGCTCGGTCGGATGAATTCCAAACACGGGCATGGCGAGGGCAGCTCGCCGGTACTTGTCGATTCGACGGTCGTCATCAACTGGGACCACGAAGGAAACTCGTTCGTCATTGCACTGGATGCACGAACCGGCAAGGAAAAATGGAAGGTGTCTCGCAACGAAGTGACATCATGGTCCAGTCCTCTTGTGGTCTCCCATGACGGGCAATACCAGGTGGTTCTTTGTGGTACGACTCGAGTGCGTGCTTACGACTTACAGGATGGCCATGTGATTTGGGAGTGTGGCGGTCTGTCGGCCAACGTTGTCGCGACGCCCGTTGCAGCCGACGGTTATGTCTACGTCGGTAGCAGTTACGAAATTCGGAGCATGTTTGCGATCCGTCTTGAAGGAGCGAAGGGCGATATCACGGACACCGACAATGTCGTTTGGTCGCGACGTGATCGCACACCCTACGTTCCATCACCGCTGCTATATGGAAAGTATCTTTACTTCCTGCGGCACTACCAGGGCATTTTGACTCGGGTTGAAGCGAAGACGGGTATTGAAGACGCGGGCCCCTTTCGGCTGGGAGCGTTACGCGACATCTATGCGTCGCCGGTGGGCGCAGCCGATCGCGTTTACGTTACCGATCTCGACGGCGTGACGCAGGTGATCAGTCATGGAGAGATTCCGCGTCCGTTGGCTATCAACCGACTCGATGACAGCTTCAGCGCGTCGGCAGCGTTTGCGGGCGATCGGATTTTGCTTCGTGGCCGGAAGTTCCTCTACTGCATCGCCAACATGGCCGAATCGGGATCCAGTTCGGCGACCGAGTCGGATTCCGATGCATCCGAAACTGCTTCGAAGTAGTTCTTCTTCGCTTGTTCGCCGGCTTCGTCAAACGTTGCGATTGCCCAACGCGAAGGCTATAAAGCACGCGGATTCCAATCACTCAACTGGGACGCGCGCATGTTCGCTCGATGGATCGTTTTTCAGGCAGGGTTCGTATGGTTCATGACGATTTCTGGTGCATCGCTTGAGGCGAAAGAGCTCCCGCCGTTTGAACTCAGCGAAAACGATCGCGTTGTCTTTTTGGGGAACTCATTCTTCGAACGAGCGATCGACAGCGGGCATCTTGAAACGCGGTTGTCACTTCAATGGCCGCAGCGAAAGATCCAGTTTCGCAATCTTGGTTGGGACGGCGATACGGTCTACGGTCACTCGCGAGCTGGTGGTCGGCGGCGAGCTGTCTTTGGCGACGCGGAGGAAGGTTTTGCGCGGATGGTCGAACACGTTCGGTCCTGGAAACCGACAGTCATTTTTGTTGCATACGGCTTCAACGAATCTTTCGATGGCGTGGATGCAAAAGTCCGATTTCACGAAGGTCTAACGCGACTCGTCCGCGAGCTTTCCGCTCCGTCGACGCGGTTCGTTTTCATATCACCATTGGCAATGGAAGCTCAGGAACCTGCTGTACCGTTCGGCTATGTCGCAACGCGAAACCGGATATTGGGTGAATATCGCGACGTGCTCGCTGCATTTGCGCGAAACGGGCCACACTATTATGTCGACTTGTTGTCGGAATCGCTGGGCCATGATCTGCCGCTGACGAACAACGGCCTGCTGGTGACGGATGCCGGATATCGCACCATTGCAAAGATGGTTTGCGACTCACTGGGACTCTCACTGGACGGGGCAACAGCCAGTGAGGCGTCGGAAGCGGTCCGGCACGCAATCGTACACAAGAACCAGCTCTATTTTCATCGATGGCGACCTCGCAACGATGCCTTCGTCTATGGCGAACGCAAGGATGAGCAGCAGACCGCCCAGATGGAGCCGGCGCAGTTTGAGCCGCATATTGCGGAAGCCGAAGGCACGATTAGAGAGCTACTGGATGTGGTCGGAGGTGCAAAATGAAGATCGATGGTAAACGTTCGTTCTCTGTCGCTTGCTTCGCTTGCTCGGTGTTCCCGGTTGGTTCGGTGTTGCCGATCGCTTTGTTGCCGATCGCTTTGCTGTTGCTCGCGAGTACAGCATGGGGGCAACGCAATCTCCGCGATGTTCCGCCCCCCGATCCGCAAATCGAGCTGGCTTCGTTTCGCGTTCCGGAGGGCTTCGAGGTAAATCTTTGGGCTTCCGATCCGTTGCTCGCCAAGCCGACGCAAATCACGTTTGACAAACAGGGGCGGTTGTGGGCGTCCAGCAGTGAGACCTATCCGCAACTGAACGTGAATCAGGAACCCACGGATCGAATTGTGATCCTGGAGGATACGAACGCAGACGGCGTGGCCGACAAGTCATCGGTGTACTACGACAAGTTGTTGATTCCCGGCGGCGTTCTTCCCGATGGAAAGGGCGGAGCCTATGTGGCGCATGCGAAGGAGTTGCTGCACCTCCACGATACGGATGGAGATGGCGTTGCCGACCAGGAAGAAGTGCTCCTTTCCGGTTTTGGTACCGAGGACACGCATCATACGTTGCACCGTTTGCAGTGGGGCCCCGGCGGCCTGATGTACATGCTGCAGGGCTACTACATCGGCACTCATGTGGAAACTCTTTATGGGCCGCGTCGTCTGAATGGCGGTGGTCTGTGGTCATTTGATACGAGCAGCCGACGCCTTGAGATTTATAGCCGTGGGCTCGTGAACCCGTGGGGGATGCGATTCGATCGTTGGGGGCAGACGTTTCAGACTGACGGAGCCGGCGGTGAAGGCATCAACTACTCGTTCCCCGATTCGGTCTTTCGCGCGTCGCCACTGGAGAATCGATTTCTGCGTGGGTTGAACCCCAAGCGACCGAAACTTTGCGGTCTGGAGATTGTCAGCGGATCTCACTTCCCGGACGCCTGGCAGGGGCGAGTCGTTGCGGCCGACTTCCGTGCGAACAACATCGACAGTTATGTATTGGAAGAAGACGGCAGTGGATTTGCTTCAATGCTGGCGGACGACATCCTGCAGTCGACGCACGTGTCGTTCCGGCCGATCGATATGGTGATGGGACCGGACGGCGCTTTGTACATCGCCGACTGGTATAGCCCCATTATCCAGCACGGTGAAGTCGATTTTCGTGACGAGCGTCGCGATCACGTACACGGTCGTATCTGGCGAATCAGTGCGAAGGATCGTCCGCTGGATCCGCCGGTTGACTACGGCAAGGCGACCGAATCGCAATTGCTGGAACACCTCAAGTCGGCCTCCGATACGGTGCGTTTGAATGTCAGGCAGGAGCTCAAGCTTCGCCCGCAGCAGGTCGTTGCGTCCGCGATAGAAGGGTGGCTGGCACAGCTTGATGCTGACGATGCCGACTATGACCGACTCCGCCTTGAGGCGTTCTGGACGTATCAAACGATCGGTTTGAAGCCGGCTGCATTTGAACTCGCGTCGGAACTGTTGAAGTCGGGCGATCATCGAGTACGAGCTGCGGCGGTGCGCTGCTTCTATCGCTGGCCCGATGCTCAGGCACCCGATGCAGTGATTGAAATGATCAAGCCGCTGGTCGCTGACGAACACCCGCGAGTCAGACGCGAGGCAGTCACGGCGCTTGGGCAATTCTCCAGCGTCGCTGCGGCCAGCGTGGCACTTGGTGCGCTGGATCATCCCATGGACACGTACCTCGATTTTGCGTTGTGGCGAACCTGCCGACTGCTGGAACCGCAATGGTTGCCAGCTTTTCTGGGTGGTGAATTGAATTTCGAATCCAACGCAAGTCGGATGGCATTTGCATTGAAGGCGGTGGAGAAACAGGAAGCGCTGGGGCCATTGGTTGAACTGCTGAAGCAGGACTCGCAAAATGGCGACCCTGCGATCGTGCGTTTGATTGGCAAGCTTGGTACGGCCGAGCAGTTGGAGACGGTGCTCTCGATCGCCGCGCAAGACGGGCATCCATTGCGAGCGGACGCGGTGGCCAGTCTCGTCGAGGCCGGGTTGGATCGTGGCATCAAGCCGGGTAGTGATGAACTTCGTTCGCAGCTTTGCGAGCGGTTGTTGTCGGGCGAGGATTCGTCGATGGTTGCCAACGCCTGTCGCATAATCGGTGTCTGGAAACCTGCAGGCAGCTCCGCGTTCGAAGCATCCCTTGTGGCGTATCTGGATGAGGCATCCGACGAGCTTCGATCTGCTGCGGCGATGGGACTGGTGGATCTGGGCAGCGCATCGCGTTTGGCCGAAGCTGCAACGCGGTCCGCGACGACTCCGGGGCGCGTGACGGCGTCGGCCGCCCTTGTTCGCGTCAGCGTGGATGAAGGTGTGGACGCCGTCATTCAAATGATGGTCAATGAACGATCGGAATCGCAAGTCGAGGAATTGATGGATGCGATACTCACTCAGCGCGGTGCTTTGGCTGCCTTCACATCAAGAATCGCGAAGCAGAAAATCGATCGGCAAAATGCGATCTACGTTACTCGGCTGATTGAAACATCTTCGGCGGGGCGAGACCGTGACGTCCTGCAGGCTGTAGCTCGCAGTGGCAGTCTGAATGTCACGGGCACAAACCAGGAAAGTCCCGCGGACACCGCTGGATTGCTGGCGCGTGTGAAGGACGGAAATGCAGAACGCGGCGCGAAGATTTTCCGCCGTGAAAAGCTCACGTGTGTGAAGTGCCATGCGGTTGGCGGGGAAGGGCCGAGCATTGGACCTGACCTGTCCAGCATCGGGGCCGCTGCTCCGGTGGACTATCTGATCGAGTCGTTGTTGCATCCCAGTAAGAAGATCAAGGAAGGCTACCGCATGTCGATCATCGTCACGGAGGACGGCGATGTCTATTCCGGGACGGTCGTGCGGGAAGATACGAACGTCGCTATCGTTCGCAACGCGGCCGGCAAGGAAACGCGTATTGCCAGGTCACAGATCGAGTCCCGCGAGACGGGCGCGGCATCCATGATGCCGTCCGGTTTGACGAATTCCTTGAGCGAGGAGGAGTTTGCGGACCTGATTGCGTATCTGGCGTCCCTGGGCAGGCAGAAATAGGACGCCAGCGCGGGCCGCGTTGGCTCCGTCATTCGAAACGAACGTCTTCGACGACCCGTTCCAGATAGGCAAGGCTGCGGCGGATGCCGTCGAGCGGATCTTGCAGCGGTTCGTACTCGATTAGAAACACGCCATCGAAGCTCATGTCGGCCAAGACCGGCTGGTAGTTCAGGTCGTCGTCGCCGATGGCACAGGCGATCCAGCCGAGTTCCGTGCGTCGCCAGTCTTTCAGGTGGCAATAGTTGATGCGACCGTCGAGATGCTCTAGATGCAAGTCTTCGATTTCTGGTTCCGCGGCCTTGATGTTACCGGGGTCGTAGTTGATGCCAACTTCTGGCGGCAGTTCCTTTAGCAGTCTGCCGAGTCCCAGGCCGTGCGTGCTAACGGTCGATGTGTGGGTTGCCGAGCCGTCGTCATGGAACGTCAGGGCTCCGTGAGTTTCAATTGCGATCTGCATGCCCAGCTCGCCGCAGACCTCATTGCACTTGCTGAATGCGTCGAACATGCGGCGCCATCGCGCGTCATCCATTTCTGCGATTGGCGTAAAGCCGGCGAAGAGTCGCACATGGGTAGCCTTGCACTTCGCTGCAGCACGCAATTGGGAAAGTACTTTCTGCAGCATGGCCTCGTGTTCATCGTCGCTCGCCAGCGTAAAGTCGTTTTCGAGGCAGCAAAAAGGTGAACGAATTTCGTACTTCTCCGTCAGCGCGAGGAATTCGTCGACATCGGCGTCGGTGGGCTCTTCCGGCAGTCGCCCGGTCTGGCCGCCGCCAATGCCAAATTCGAGATACTTCATGCCGAATTCAGCCGTGATGCGAAAGTGATCTTCCATGGGCATCTCGCGGAAACCCCATTCGCCACAGCCGACAGTGATTGATTTGCGTTTCATGTGATTTGGTAGGCAGTAGGCAGGAGGCAGGAGGCAGGAGGCAGGAGGCGGTGGCTACATCACGCGTGGAATGAGAGTGCTTTGTCGTGTGCTGATATCGAGCGCAGCGCGGGACCGGCTAAAGCTCGGTACTACGAACTGACGGCGAAGAGTCGCGTTTGAGTACTAGGCGATGATGTCGTGGACGACTTTGCCGTGGACGTCCGTAAGACGGTAGTCGCGACCGCTGTACCGATACGTCAAACGCTCGTGGTCGAGTCCCATTAGATGCATGATCGTCGCATGGAAATCGTGTACGTGGACGCGATCCTCGACGGCGGTCAGGCCAAATTCGTCCGTCGCACCGTAGCTGAATCCTTGCTTGACGCCGCCGCCGCACATGAAGGTTGTAAAGCCGTAGTGATCATGGTCGCGGCCTTTCTTGCCTTCGGACGTTGGTGCCCGGCCGAACTCGCCGCCCCAGATTACCAGAGTTTCGTCGAACAGCCCGCGTTGCTTGAGGTCGGTGATCAAGGCGGCAATTCCCTGGTCGCAGGCTACGGCGAGTTTGCGGTGTCCATCAACGATGTTTCCGTGCCCGGTATCCCAGGCGATGTCGTAGCCGTCGATCGAGTGCGAGATTTGCACCATGCGAACTCCGCGCTCCACCAGTCGGCGTGCGAGTAGGCAACCCTTGGCGTATTCGCTGTCGCCGTACAGGTCCAGCGTCGATTGCGACTCTTGCGTGGTGTCGAATGCATCCGGTACAGCGAACTGCATGCGGAACGCCATTTCCATCGCCTGGATGCTGGCCTCAAGCTGGGCGTCCTGCTGTTGCCTTGCAAGATCGATCTGATTCAGACGCGTAAGCAGATCGGCCTGTTCGCGCTGGGAAGCCTTTGGCAGCCATGAGTTCTTCAGATCCGCAAGGATGCGATCGGGCTCCATCGAGTGAATGTTGACGTACGTACCGGTGTAGGCGCCCGGGAGAAATGCATTGCCCCAATTTGCAAGTTTGTTGCGTGGCTGAGCTCGGGGGCTCATGGCGATGAAGCCCGGCAGGTTGGCGTTCTCCGTGCCAAGGCCGTACACCAGCCACGATCCCATGCTGGGACGGCTGGGCTGCAGGTGCCCGGCGTTCATCATCATCATCGCGCCGGCGTGTTCGGGAATGTCGGTGTGCATCGAGTGAACAAAGCACAGGTCGTCCACAAGTTGAGCGGTGTACGGGAAGATCTCGCTCACCCATTTGCCGGTTTGGCCGTACTGTTTGAAGGTGTACGGCGAGGGCATGAGTCCCATCTTCGTGTTACGTAGCGACTTGCGATTGACTACGTCGGGACGTTCGCCCGAGTGCTTGAGAAGCGCTGGTTGTTTGTAGTCGAAGGTGTCGACCTGCGATGGTCCGCCCGGCATGAACAGTTGGATGATACGTTTTGCCTTGGGGGCGAAGTGCGGTGGCTTCGGCGCGAGTGGCGAGGCGGGTTCAACGATGCCGGCGTTGGCGGTGTTGGTCAGCAAACCCGCTTGGGACATGACGCTGGCAAGTCCCAGCGAACCAAAACCTGCCCCTAACTGACGAAGTGCATCGCGGCGGTTCGGCGGTGATGGCTTTCTGTGTTGAGCAGTCATCGTCATTCCTCACTTGGCAAATGGGGTGGCGGGCGGTCCGTCTATCTGACGTACATGAATTCGTTGGAACTTAGGAGCGCCTGGGCATACCGTTCCCAAGCCGGCAATTGCTCGCCGGTGTTCGAACCGGTTCGCAGGAACTGCAGTCCGACCTGCAGTTCAAGGTCTTCGACGGCTCGTCCGTAGAGCAGCTTGTAGGCGCGGCGGATGCGGTGTTCGTCTGAACCCGGAGCTCCAGCCGATGCAATTTCCGCATCCAGTCTGGCGACCAGACGTCGCGCGCGTTCGACCATAAACGGACTGTTGAGCAGGAATAGGTACTGCTGCGGTACGATGCTGTTGGGACGCTTGGCGACGGTGGCTCGCATCAGGGGGAAATCAAAACGGCGCAGGAACTCGTCGGATTTGTAGACGTCCCCGTTGCGGCTGACTTTGGCGTAGATCGTACGACGCGGTGTCTCGGCGATGTTGTCGAGCGGTCGTCCGCCGTGTGTCGTGTCGAGTTCACCGGTTACGGCCAGCAGCGAGTCACGCCATGCTTCGACGTCCATTCGTCGTGGGCTGAATCGCCACAGCAAACGGTTGTCGCCGTCGCGTCGGTGGCCAACTTCGCTGAACTGGCTGCTCTGTTGGTAGGCAGCCGAATTCATGATTTGCCGATGGAGCCTTTTCAGGGACCAACCGTTTTCCATGAAGTCGGCGGCCAACCAGTCGAGCAATTGTGGATGCGTGGGTTTTTCACCAAGCGAGCCAAAGTTGCTGGGCGTACGCACCAGACCGGCTCCATAATGGTGCATCCAGATGCGATTGACGAAGACTCTCGCTGTCAGCGGGTTGTACGGGTCGGTGATCGCCTCGGCAAGTTCGCGGCGCCCGCTGCCCGAGGCGAACTTTGTTGGTTCGGGCCCCGAAAGGATTCGCAGGAAGCGACGCGGAGCGAGCTCGCCCGTCTTGCGAAGGTTGCCACGCAGGGCAACGTGCATGTCGGCTTTGCCAGTCTCGCGTAGCGTGTGAGCGGTGTCGAAGCCCGGTGGCGTGTTCTGCTTGAGTTGTTCGAGTTCATGATTGCGTGCGTCGAGTTGCGTTTGCTCGTCGGCAGTGGCTTCGCGTTTTTCCTTTTTCAGCTTGCGATTGAGGTCTTTGGTCTTTTTGTTCAGGTCGTTGACGCGATTGCGATGCTCGTTGAATCGCGCGACGACCTCGGCCTCGGCCAGCGGTTGTTTGTGTACGGCTGAATTGTTGAAGACGCCCGCCAGCGAGTAGTAATCGAGTTGCGGGATCGGGTCGAACTTGTGGTCGTGGCAGCGAGCGCACGATCCGGTGATTCCCAGCAGTCCGCGGGTCAGCGTATCGATGCGATCGTCCAGCGTCTCGCCTTTCGCCTGCGCCACGCTGTCGGGGTCACCGCCATCGGAGCGGTACGTGGGCCCGAGTGCAAAGAATCCCGTCGCCACCGCGTCGTGGTAGTCACCGATCACATCGCCGGCGATTTGAAGCCGTAGAAACTGGTCGATTGGCAGGTCATCGTTGATGGCTTCGACCACCCAGTCGCGATACCGCCATGCTTCGTCGAGTGATTGATTGTCGAGGAAGCCACCGCGTCCGTCGCTGTACCGGGCGACGTCCAGCCAATGGCGTCCCCAGCGTTGTCCGTAAAGCGGCGATTGCAGAAGCTGGTCGACGAGCGACGCGACGGCCTGTCGGCGATCGTGGCGGGCCGCCGACTCGAACTGGTCGATCTGTTCCGGAGTTGGAACGATACCGACGAGGTCGAGATAGATGCGACGCACGAGCGTTCGGGAAGTGGCTGGTCCCGCAGTGGCTAGTCCCGCTTCGTTTCGTCGGGCGTCGACAAAGCGATCAATCTCGTTGTGGCTGGATGTTTCGCCCCCGTGAGCAGAAGCGGCGGGTACATCGGGTTTGACGATCGGTTGCCATGCCCAATGACTTTCGCGGGCCGCGGACCAATCGATCTCTTCGTCCGGCTGGGTGATGATACCGGGGGACGAAGTGACTTGCGGCCACGGCGCTCCCATCTCGACCCAACGTGAAAGGGCGGCGATGACTTTGGGGGGAAGCTTGCGATCCGGCGGCATCTCGGTGGATTCGTATTTGATCGCAGCGATGAGCTCACTTGCATCGGGATCACCCGGCACAAGCGCCGGCCCGGACTCGCCACCTTTCAGGATTCCCTCCCGACTGTCCACATAGAGCCCGGCTTTTAGTTCTTTTGCGTCGGTGCTGTGGCAATCAAAGCAGTGTGCGACCAGAATGGGTCTCACGTGCGACTCGAAATACTCAATCTGTTCCGGTGTGAAATTTTCTTGCCCGGGGTTATCCGCAGAACTCGCGGGGATCGCGAACCAGGCAAGCAGCAACAGCGAACAGAGGAAGTTTTTTGGCACAACGGGCACCGGTGGGAAGCGGAGGAGTTAAACCGATTCTATCACTGTTCATCGGCTTTTCCCAACTCGAGTCGCAGTCCGGATGTCACCGGTGTGTTTCAATTCCGTTTTAACTTCGCGGAATGAAACATCGCGTTACAAAAGGTTACAGCGGGATACCAATTTGAGACGGTCAACGTCGCACTGTGGAAGTAGAATTAAGCAATCGGGGAATTTGCACTCCTCTCTTCCTCGCCACACTGCGATAATTGGCAGTCCTTCCTTATTACCTCTTCCAGTTCCTGTCTTGGAGCTTCGATATGTCGATTGATACCAGCCCTGATGTTCACGTTGGAACGAAGCGTACGCCCGAGTCGCGCCCTGTTCCAACTTCTGGTGCTTCCGGTTCCGGCGTCTGGAAATGGGTAGTGGGCCTGTTGGTCGTGGGCGGGCTGGCCTACGGCGGATCGCAGATGCTGCCCAGCTTTGCGTCGGCTGAATCCAAACGAATGCTGACGCATGAGGTGACCAAGGGAGACCTTGTTGTCAGCGTGACGGAACAAGGGAAGTTGGAGAGTTCCTCGAACGTTGAGATCAAATGTCGTGTCAAAGGCGGCAGTACGGTTCTGTGGGTGATCGAATCGGGAACCGAAGTCCAGCCCGGTGACGAGCTGGTGCGTCTCGACAAGGCGACTATCGAAGACAATATCAGCACGCAAAAGATTACGTATGAGACGGCGGTGGCGAACAAGGCGACGGCCGAAAGCGATGTCGCCGTGGCTCGCATTGGTATCAGTGAATACCTGGAAGGCACGTTTCGGTCGCTGCAAACGACGGCACAAAAAGACGTTGTGATTGCCGAGTCGAATCTGAAGTCGGCTCAGAATGCTTTGATCCACGCGGAGAAGATGTTCCGCAAAGGCTACAACAGCAAGCTGGACCTGGAGGCGCAGCAGGACGCCGTGGCTCACGCGCAGTTGGAGCTGGACGTCAAGAAAACAGATCTCGACGCCCTGGAAAAGTTCACGAAGGCGAAAGAGCTGGAGACGCTGAACGGTTTGCTGAAGATCGCCGAGGCCCGCTTGGCGGCGGAAACGGCATCCCTGGAGCTTGAAGAAGCACGGCTCAAGCGTGCCGAAGACCAGCTTAAGAACTGTGTGATTGTTGCCGACAAGGCGGGCATGGTGCTCTATCCGGCTGCGGCGGAGTGGAAAGAACAGCCCGACATCGAGGAAGGTGCCAGTGTTCGTGAGGACCAGGTGTTGTTGATCATGCCGGATCTGGACTCCATGCAGGTCAAAGTTGGCATCCACGAATCGAAGGTTGATCGGCTGCGAAAAGGCATGCCGTGTCGCGTGCAGTTGCAGGAAGGCTATGTCGACGGACAAATTGCCGAGATCGCTTCTATCAGTAAGGGCGGCGGTTGGTGGAACGGCAACATGGTCAACTACGACACGGTTGTTCAGCTCAATGAGAACGAGAGTCTCAAGCCAGGCATGACGGTTTCCGTCGAAGTCTTCCTTGCCAAGCATAGCGACGTTTTGACGGTCCCCGTGGCGGCTGTTCTGGAGCTGGAAGAAAAGTACTACTGCTGGGTCAATCGCGGGGGCAGCTCACCGGAGAAAGTCGAAGTTAAAGTCAGCGATAGCAACGACACGTTTGTGATGATTAGCGAGGGCATTTCCGAGGGGGACAACGTCGTCCTGAACCCCCGCGACTTCGTTAGCGAGGCACTCTCAGCATCCCTCGAGACCATCGAGCCCCGTACCGACCCCGATGAAGTACCGGAGTTTGACGCTTCCAAAGCCGAGGGAAAGAAGAAGCCGGGGAAATCGGCAGAGGGTGCCGCGAAGAAGCCTGATGCAAAAGCCATTGCAGCCGGCATCCTGAAGGCGGCCGACAAGAACAAGGACGGAGCTCTCACGGAGGACGAGTTGGACGAAAACGGCAAGAAGGACTTCAGTAAGAACGATACCAACGGCGACGGGAAGATGGACGCGGCGGAGCTTGAGGCGGCAATCAAGAAGGCCATGTCCCAGGCCGGCGGAAAGAAGTAGTCCATCGCATGTTAAGTAGCCCGTTTATTCAGACGTTCAAGTTGGGGCTCAAAAGCCTCTTCCTGCAGAAGTTGCGATCAGGCCTCGCGGCGCTGGGGATCATCATTGGAACGACCGCCGTGATCTGGCTGGTCGCCGTTGGTGAGGGCGTCAGCTATCAGGCACAGGAGCAGATCAAGGAACTGGGTGCCACCAATATCATCGTCCGGAACGTGAAGCCTGTTTCGGATGATCAGAGCGACAATGCTCGCGTGCAGCGCTACGGCATCCTGCGTGCGGATTACGAACGGATGCTAACCGTACCCACGGTACAACGCGCTGTACCGATGCGGGAACTGAAACGAAGCGTTCGTGTCGGGGACCGCCAAACGGACGCCAAGCTGGTGGGCTGCACGGAGGAGTATCTTGAACTCAATCGGCTGGAGATGGCTCGAGGCCGCTGGTTCAACCTGCCGGACAAGGGCGAGAATGTGGCCGTGCTTGCCGACGGAGCCGCCGCGATTCTGTTCCCGTTCGAAGATCCTATCGGCAAGACAATCACGCTGGGTTCCGACATCTACTCGGTGATTGGGCAGACACGACCACGACTGGCTTCCGCCTCGATCGGCGGCAGTCTGGAGGCTCGCGAATACAACCTCGACGTTTACATCCCGCTGAGTACCGTTCGCAAGCGTGTGGGCGACATGATTATGGAACGCAGGCCCGGTAGCTTCACGGGCGAGATCGTGGAGCTCAGTCAGGTGACCGTTGCGGTCGAGACGGTTGAAGACGTGGATGTGACGGCATCGGTGATCGAGACACAGCTGGAGAAGTACCACGACCAGGAAGACTACGCCGTCATCGTTCCCAAGGAGTTGCTTGCTCAGGCGGAGCGAACCCGCGCCATGTTCAACGGCTTGTTGGTGTTGATCGCCGGCATCTCGCTGTTGGTCGGCGGCATTGGAATCATGAACATTATGCTGGCGACCGTTACCGAGCGTACGCGTGAGATTGGCGTGCGTCGGGCACTCGGGGCTCGTCGTACCCACATCGTTCAGCAGTTCCTGACAGAGACGACCGTGCTAACGGCAACCGGCGGTCTGCTGGGAGTTGCCCTGGGGTTGGCGATTGGACCGATCGTCTGGATTAGCCGGGCGATCATGAACGCTTACTCGCCGGACATGCTGCCCGCCTTCGCGCAGACATTGGAACCGCGTGTTGCACCATGGTCGGTGATTCTGGCACTGGGGATTTCCATCGGTGTGGGCCTTCTGTTCGGAGTCTATCCCGCTCGACAGGCAGCGTACATGGATCCTATCGAAGCCCTTCGTCACGAGTAGAATTGAAGTTGTCGTTACCGGCTTTGGTAGTTGGGACGCGGTTCGCCAAATGGAAAATGGACAATGGAACAGGAATCACAAAAGCACAAAATCTTGCTGGTCGAGGATGACGCCGCGCTTGCCAACATGGTGGCCGACTTCCTGAATGGCCACGAATTCGAGGCGGCGATCGAATCGCGTGGCGACACCGCTCCGGCTCGCATTCTGCAGGAGCATCCAGACGCCGTCGTGCTTGACCTGAACCTGCCCGGTCTGGACGGTTTTGAGGTGTGCCGCCGAATCCGGGATCAGTATCACGGGGCGATCGTCATGCTGACGGCCCGTGGTGAGGAAGTAGACGAGGTGGTGGGGTTGGAGGCGGGAGCGGACGACTACCTTTCCAAGCCCGTTCGCCCCCATGCGCTGCTCGCTCGATTGCGTATTCACCTGCGACGCGTGACGCCGTCAGAGGCCTCGAGTCAGCCTGTTCGCGTCGGTTCGATGGTCGTTGATGCTTCGCGACGGAGCGTGGAAATCGAGGGGCAGTCCATTGATCTCACGACGGCGGAATTCGATCTGCTGAAACTGCTGGCCGATAACGCCGGCAATACGCTCAGCCGAAATGACATTTACCAGCAGATTCACGGCATGCGATACGATGGGCTGGATCGTTCGATCGATCTGCGGATTTCGCGTCTTCGGAAAAAGCTTGGCGACGATCCTGCTCGGCCACAACGCATCAAGTCGATTCGCGGGGTAGGCTATATGTTGGCGATCGAGCACTAGGTGACAGCGTGCGGTTTTCTCGTTGCACTAACGCGTAAACTGCATATGCGGTGCGGAAGCCGGTGGTACTTCCGCTACGCCGGACGTAGCGGTTCCGCACGAGCGTCGACCGCCCCGGTATGTTCCAGACGCCCAATTCGCCCTGACGCCAGGAAACGCCCATGACGCGGTTGTTTATTCGCTTCTATCTCGGTGTACTGCTGGTCCTGTTCGTTTCGTGGTACATCCACGGGCGGGTATCCGAGCAACGATCTCGCGCGGATGTTGCCAGGGTTGTGACAGGAGCTCACGGTGGTGGTGCACGACTGGTTGCTCAGGAGCTCGATGCTGCCAACTCGGTTGAGCAGCGGGATCAGATTCTTGCCGACCTCAACAGCCGATTCGAATATCGCGTTCAGGTGATTCCGGTTGATGAACTTCGGTCGCCAGCAAGGCAGGAGATCCTGGGTGGCGCCGACATTGCTTTTGATCGCGACACGGTCGTCGGAGCACTAGCCAATGAGCGTGAAGTTGTTCGGCTTGGAGCGTTTCCCAACTACACGCGTTTCGAAATCGAAGACGCGCTGGCCGGCTGGATGCGACTCACCAAGGAACGCATGATTGCCGTCGAATCCGGGCGGCGGTCGCAAGCCCTGGAGGACCTCCAGTCGCAGTTCGAGATTCCCATTGAGCTGGCAAAGCTTTCCCAGCTTCCGGCCGAGTCTCGTGATCGTCTGTCCAAGGACGACGACAGCGTTGTCTTTTACAGTCCGGACGAGGCAACGTGGTACTCCGCGATCATACTTGCCGATGACGATGTGCTGCGGTTCGGTCCCTATCCAATCTTTGAAGACATCCAGCAAAATGCGGCGACGACGACCCTGGCACTGGTCCTGTTGCCGGCGGCATTCGCGATCGCCTTGTTGCTGCGACCCGTTGCACGGCAATTGAGGCAGCTTGAAAACGCGGCGGAGGCAATCGCCAGTGGCGACCTGAGTGCCCGCGTGGACCAGCAGAAAATGAATTCCGCCAAGCCTCTTGCACAGGCTTTCAACCACATGGCAATGCGGACGGAAACTCTGGTGCGGACGCAACGCGAACTTCTGCAGGCGGTTTCACATGAACTGCGGACGCCCCTGGCGAGAATGCGTTTTGCGATCGATCTGGTTGGCGCGGCCACAACGGAAGAGGAGCGACAGAAGCGGCTGCGGTCACTGGATGATTCGACGGAAGAACTCAATAGTCTTGTGGGCGAACTGTTGAGTTACGTGCGTTTGGAGACAGGCGAGCCCACGGTCTCGAAGGAAGTCGTTTCTGTTCAGGAGTGTATGGATGCCGTGTTTGCGAAGTTTTCGGCAATCTATCCAGGCATTCAGTTTGAATGTGCCGGTGGCGACCTGGTTGTGTGGGCGGATCGAACGGGATTTCAGCGGGCAATGTCCAACCTGGTTGGTAACGCTGGCCGCTATGCCAAATCACAAGTGAACGTTACGGCGTGCTTGCAGGATGACCGGGTGGTGATTGATGTCGACGACGACGGTCCTGGGATTCCGGCTGCCGATCGCGAACGCGTCTTTGAGCCGTTTGTAAGACTTGGAAATGACCCCGATAAAGACCAGTCGCCTGGCGTTGGGCTTGGGTTGGCACTCGTCCATCGTATCGTCAATCACAATGCTGCTACGATCGAAGTGGCCGATAGTCCGCTCGGCGGTTGTCGCTTCCGGTCCGGTTGGCCGAAGCTGAAACCCTGAGATCAGGGGGGAGTAATTTCGGTGTCGCCGTCGTCAATCTGATAAGCCGCAAATGGCCGGTGATCCTGCGGCTCAATTTGCGGCAAGCCGGATTTACGCGACGCTTTGGCAGTTGTTAGGATACTTCCACTCAACGTTGCGGACCCGTTGTGCCTGACTGTTTACTTCCAGTCGGGTCAACGGGTCTTTTTTTGTCCACGGACGACTTTACTTTTTCTTTGCCCCGTCCTTCGTCCGGGATAATGATTCTGGTTGACCGGAATACCGACGAGTTTTTCGGTATGGCTGTTGGTTGTGACTACGTTGCCATTTGCAAATGGTAGCGTTGTGCGGACAACAAATTCTCCTCAATGGCCAAAATCATGCATAGAACGACAACGGCTAAATCGCTGATTGCGATTCTCTTTCTCTTGCTGGTTTCGGAGTTCAATGTGTGCGAGGCGGGCCGACCACGGCTGTTTTCGCGATCGCGGCATCGAATTCTGCACTCGCAGCGCGTGGCTCCCAGCTATGCAGAGACGTATCGCTACCTGAATTGGCGCTACCCGAAATACACCGGTGCATTTCACGCGAACTATTTCCAGTCGACGGGAGTGGCACCGGGCGACATTGGATTCCGAGGCAACGGCGTCTACATGACACCGTGGTAAGGTCATGACTCGGCAGTAATCGCCGTCGGACTCCTTTGCCAACGGCGGGACGTTCGTCGATGGCTCGGCAATTGGTTGGCAAATCCGGACCAACCGACATGACCGTATGCCCGTCGAAGATTCCGGGGCCGAAAGTTTTCACAAACACATAACGAGCGTTGACGGTTCGGTGACCGATTCCTAGAAAGGATGTGTTAGCTGACAACGTACGGGTTACAGAACGAACTCCAGCAAAGGAGGACACGACCATGCGTATTCTGAAGGCACCTTTTGGGTCCGGAGAAACGTGAGGCAGTTTCCTCACTGTAACGTTGTTCCAGTCGCACAACTGGAAAGCTCATAGCATCAAGCACTACGAAGCCCTTCTTTCGAAACCGGAAGAAGGGCTTTTTCTTTGTCAGTGTGCAGTTGGAGAAATCCCGCGAGAAATGACCAACGTTGCCGCCCGACGGACAAAATCAGTTGTCGCTGAATTCGGGTGGAAACGGGCGGTCGTCCTCGGCTTCGCTATGGCGTTTCAGTTGATCGAGCAACAGCCGAGTCCGTTGAATTACGTCGAGTTCCGCCAACAGTGTTTGTCGGAAAGCCAGGTCCAGCGGCAATGAATAGCTGACGAGGTCGGTGAGCGTTCCGAGGTGTGATTGTTGGTTCAGGATTTCGCCAAACTGCTTGTTCGCGGAGCTGTCATCGGGAACAAAACGTCGAAACGCTGCCACAAGCTCTTCTTGCAGCTCGTTCACCTGCTGCGTCGTGGTGTTTGGTTCGACATCGTGCAGGATTTCGACCTCGATCTCCCGAAACGAACGCTTTGCCGGCAACTCCTGAATGACTTTCGCCCGAGCGATCCCGCCCAGCAAAATGTTGTAGCGATCATCCTTGGTTGGTGAGTGGCTGAGGACGCGTCCAAGGCAGACGTACGGATCGACAGGTGGGCGTCCTTCGTACTCCCCCTCCCAGCCGGGCAATAGAAGTCCCATCGCAATCAGGTGGTCACCGGCGACGGCATCCTCCAGCATTTCGACGTAGCGGGATTCGAAGATGTGCAGCGGCTGAACCACGTGTGGGAACACGACAAGGTTAGGTAACGGGAACAGTCTCGTTCTTCCCGAAAATCCGTCCAGCGAAAAGGTGTCTTTGGGCACGGTCGTTCCTGGTAACTGGTCAGACGACCGATAGGTGGATTTCAGGTATTTTTTCTGGATCGATGTCGATCTTCGGAAATTCTTCCTGACTTGCGAGTATTTCCTCGCAACAGGACTCCAGGTCGATCAGCAGCTTGTCCACATCAAGGTCGGCGTACATCGGAGCGTATGGCTTGATGTAGTTCGTCGACGTGGCGTAGAGTTTCTTCGCCCCGCGGATGTTTCCATTACAAAAATGGTGAAGACACACAGCTACCTGGATGAGCCCCTGATAAAACTTGCGTGAGTCACCCTGAATGTCCGCCCAGAGTTCTTCCCATACTTCATGGGCCTCAAAGAATTCGCACTCGTTGAAGTACTCGATACCTTTGAGGTATCTTTCGTCGTGTTGGTCTGTCATTTGGTTAATCCGTGCCCCGGAAAAATCCCACCGCTAATGTATAGGTGTTTAGTCGAAACCGTCAATAAAAGCCTCCGGCCGATCGGTCTCAATGACTTGCCCAAAGTACGCTCCCATAGGCTCAGGTCTCCACAAACTACCCTTACTGCCAACGAGACGGTCGCATTTGCGAACATTGGTATGACAGACAAAAAAAAACAGGCACGTAGAGTGGTTCGGCAACTGGCCAGGGACTACTCACACGCGGTTTGTGCACTCAACTACGAAACACCATTTCAACTGCTGATTGCGACAATTCTGTCTGCTCAATGCACCGACGTCCGCGTCAACATTGTGACCGCGAATCTGTTCAAGAAATACCCAACTGCCGAAGGGCTGGCGAGGGCCCGGATCGGAAGCATCGAAAAGTTGGTGAAGAGTGCGGGATTCTACAAAAATAAGGCGAAAAACATTAAGGCATGTTGTCAGAAGCTTATGGAAGAGCATGGCGGAGAAGTGCCACAGGATCTGGAAGCTTTGACAAAACTGGCTGGTGTAGGCCGCAAGACCGCTAACGTTGTACTCGGGACGGCGTTTGGGATACCCACGGGTGTGGTCGTCGATACCCATGTGGGCCGTCTGAGTCGCCGTATGGGGATTACCGATAAAACGGATCCAGTTCAGGCGGAACGCGACCTTATTGCGTTGCTTCCCCAGAAAGAGTGGATCGATTATTCTCACCGGATGATCTACCATGGGAGAGCGGTTTGCAAAGCTCGGAAGCCAGCGTGTGACGGCTGTAACTTCGAAGAGTTTTGCCCAAAGATCGGAATCGAATAGGCACGTTGGCTGCAGCAGGAATCTCTTCGCACAGGATGAGACGCAATGATTTTGTCGGGGGACGAAATTCGCGAGAACCTTGGGTCGGACATCAAGATCGATCCGTTTCGCGAGCAAAATCTGAATCCAAACAGCTACAACCTGACGCTCCACGAGGAGTTGATGGTTTACGAAGAAGTTGTGCTGGATATGAAGAAGCCAAATCGCGTGCGCCGCATGACGATGCCGCCCGAAGGCATTGTGCTCTCGCCCAACCAGCTTTACCTCGGCCGAACGGTTGAGCAAACAGAAACGCACAATCTCGTCCCCATGATCGAAGCGCGGGCTTCCATCGCACGACTGGGTTTACATGTGAACGTCACGGCCGGCTTCGGCGACGTGGGCTATCGTGGTTGCTGGACACTTGAGATGTCCGCGGTTCAACCCGTGCGCATCTATCCGAACGTGCCCATTTGCCAGATCATGTTCCACGAGATTCGTGGCGACATCCATGAGTACTCTAGCGAGAAGTACCAGAACAGCTCGGACATCCAGCCAAGTCTGATCCACCGTGAGTTGAACCCGGACTCTGAGGATGAAGAAACGCAAATGGAATTGCCGTTTGCCATGACGAAGCATCAGCGTCGTTCGGTAGTCATCACGGAACGCTAATCGCTGGACGAGCGACGGCCTGGTCAAGCAGATTCTGCGCAATCGCATTGGCGATAGTTAGACGCAAACTGCGATTCGATACCGTCCAGATCCGTCACGCAGTTGTTCGCATCGGAATCGTCGCGGGCTTTGATTTCCCGTACCCGACCGTTCGGCGAACCGCGTATGGGGGACGTCCCTGACTTTCGTAATAGATCCGGGAACTCATTTCTCCCAGCATCCCCAGCGAAAAGAACTGCAGTCCGACCATTCCGCCGAACAGCGAAACGTACAGCAGTGGATTCCCGGACATGTCGAATCCGGATAGCAATTTCATGGCAACGACGGCCAGCCCCGTCGCCATGGACATCAGGGCACAACCAAGTCCCATGGATCCAAATAGCCGCATCGGACTGGTCGAGTATTGAATCAGGTACTTCACGGTGATCAGGTCCAGCAGGACCCGGAACGTGCGGGACAGGCCGTACTTCGTGACACCGAATCGGCGGGGATGATGGTTCGTTTCGATCTCGACACATCGGGCTCCCTGCCAGTGTGCGAGAATTGGAATGAAGCGATGCATTTCGCCGTAGAGTCGCAGGTCGCGTGCTATCGGGGCCTCGATCGCTTTGAGTGTGCAGCCCAGATCGCGAACCGGGAAGCCGGTCACTCGAGCGATCATCCAGTTGGCGATTTTTGAAGGCAACTTGCGGTTGAGGAAGGCGTCCTGTCGATTCTTTCGCCAACCATGGACGAGATCGTAACCCTCCTCCAGCTTTTCCAGCATTCGAGGAATATCCTCGGGGTCGTTTTGCAGGTCCGCGTCCATCGTCACGATCACGTCGCCATCGGCGTAGTCGAATCCCGCGCTCATCGCGGCGGTCTGTCCGAAATTTCGTCGAAAATGGACCACCCGAACACGATCGTCGGTTGCCGCCAGTCGATCGAGTTCCTGTGCCGAGCCGTCGGTAGATCCATCGTTGATCAGCACAACTTCAAAGTCGCCATTCACCGGCTCCATGGCGTCCCGGATACTGTTGAGTAGCAGACTCAGGTTTTGCAGTTCGTTGTAGACGGGAACCACGATGGAGACGGCGGGTGTCATTTCACACACTCACTATTGCTGTGTTGGGTACCGAGGTCGGGAGAATATCCGCGACGGGCTGCAATGCCAACACGACTTGTGGCAGCATGACGACGATCGAACGACACAATCGGGGATTCGGATGCTGGCAACGCCGGCAGTGTTGGATGAGAGTTAGCTTTCGACCGGCATTTCGTGCGTAGACCGTACTTCACAACGACAAACACGCCAACCAGTTCTTGCGCAGCGAAGAATCTTGCCGCGAAGAAGATGCGATGCGGGCTATTCGGTGCCGTGGAACTTTGGTCGGCCCGCCCCGAGCGTTTGCTTACGCCTGGTCCGGTGTTGTGACGGTCACTACTTCGCCCTTGAACGCGGGAGTGCGTGACTGCGGGTCGGGCGTGCGGGCGATCAGCACATTCGCTTCCGGGTAGTACATCAGTGCATTGCCGGGGCGAATGTCATCATAACCTCGGGCCAGAATATGCTGTAGCTCGCCCGTCCCCGATCGCACGGTGACGCGCTGGTCGTGTTGCAGTCCCAACCGAGACAGGTCATCCGGGTGCATGAGGATGACATCTCGTCGTTCCTGGCCGCGATAGATGTCGGCCTCTTCGTAGACGACCGTGTTGAACTGACCTTCACTGCGGACTGTCATCAACCGCAATTCCTGGTCGCTGCCCTGCAGGTTCGGCAGGTCATGGCAATGTAATTGGGCTCGACCGGTGGCGGTTGGGAATTTGGGACTGTGAAACGTCCGACCCGCGATCTGAAATTCCTGCTTCGTTTCAGAAATGTTGTTGATCGCTTCCCAGCCGGGAACGACCTTGCCAATGGCCTCCTGAATCTTGCTGGTTTGGCGCATCGAGTTCCAGTCGATGGGACCGTCCGAGCCAAGCACCTGTTCTGCGAGCGACGCGATGACTTCGACTTCGCTCTTGGGGCCGGCAAGACGCGCTGGTCCGCCATCGCTGACACGAACGAAGTTGAACATCGATTCCTGCGTCGTCGGCTGGGGCTCCTCATCACGAGCCAGCACGGGCCAGATGATGGTTTCCTTCCCCAGTGCATAGGCGTGACCGGTATTGAGCGTGGTGCTCATGTACACCATCAGGTCCGGCTTGTTCAAAGCTTGCTCGGCGAAGTGTAAATCGGGATTCGAGCCATAGAGATTTCCGCCAAGGCAAAAGCCAACTCGCATTTGTCCGGCGTCGGCGGCTTCCATGCACGCGAGTGTGTCATAGCCGGCTGACGTTGGCAGCGTAATGTTGAATTCTGATTCCAGTCGTTGGAAGATCGCATCTTTCAGTTTTGGGGTGACGCCCACCGAGCCGATGCCCTGCACGTTGGAATGACCACGGATGGGCATCAGACCCGCATTGGGACGCCCGACCATGCCACGCATCAAAGCCAGATTGGCAATCGCCTGAACGTTTTGCACACCGTGCGCGTGATGGGTGATCCCCATCGTCCAGGAGAACACGCAGTTCTTCGATTTGGCGTAGGTGGCCGCCATCTCGTCGATTTCCTTCTTTTTCAGACCGGATTTTTCCTGAATCTCCGACCACGGTGTGGCGCGAATCTTTTCCAGCCACTCGTCCGCGCCGTCGCAATGCTGATGTAGGAACGCGTCGTCGACCGCGCCCATTTCATCAATGCGTTTGGCGATGCCCCACAGCATCGCAAGGTCACCGCCGATGTGCGGCTGGACATATTGCGTGGCGATTTTTGTGCCGAACAACAGACTCATTGGGTCGCTGGGGACACGAAAATTAATCAGCCCGGTTTCACGCACCGTATTGGCGACGATCACTTTGCCGCCCTTGCGCCGCACGTTCTTGAGCGTTGTCATGATCCGGGGGTGGTTGCTGGGCGGATTGCCACCGATAACAAACACAAGATCGGCGCGTTCTACGTCCTCAAGTACGATCGTTGCCGTCCCGCTGCCGACGCTACTGGTGAGCCCCACGCCGCTGGCCTGGTGACAGTAGTAACTGCAGTTATTGACATTGTTGGTGCCGTACAGGCGGGCAAACAGTTGAAGCAGGAAGCCAGCTTCGTTGGAACTGCGGCCACTGAAATACCAGAACGTTTCATCTGCCGTCGTTTGCTGCAGTTTGTCGGCAACGTGCGATATTGCCGTGTCCCAGGAAATGGGACGATAGTGGTCTTCACCTGCTGCACGTAGAAGCGGCTGAGTCAGTCGGCCACTGCTTTCGAGCTGACGTGGTGACATCGCTCTTAGATGTTGGATCGAATGTCGTTGCCAGAATTCTGACGCAATACCGGGCTGCATGTCGGCCGCCATGGCCTGCAGCGACTTCTTGCAGACTTCCGGGAAGCCGCCAATCTCATTGACCATGCCGCCCTTTTGGCCACCCATGCCTAGCGCGCACGTCTTGCAGGCGTTACGCGAGCGAAGGGCACGGTACATCTTCAGGATGCCACCGACTTCGCGGGACTTTTTCAGCGTATATAGAATGGCGGGCCAACCGCCTCCGGATTTCATTTTCTTCATCCCGAGATTATTGCGGGACGAACGATTTGTTGAAACCACAACGTTACAGATTGCACGTGCGGACCTGCGACGGCCGTATCGTTGCCGCTAGGCGAGCACCTCTAGCACCAGATGGCCGTGGACGTCGGTGAGTCGCCGATCCAGGCCGTTGTGGTACCACGTGAGCTGTTCATGGTCGAATCCCAGTAGATGGAGCACGGTCGCGTAGAAATCCCACACGGTCGTCGGATTGACTTCGGCACGACGTCCAAATTCATCCGTCGCGCCGTAGCTGACTCCACCTTTCACTCCCGCGCCCATCATCCAGCATGTGAAGCCGTCCGGATTGTGATCACGTCCGGACGTACCCTGTTGGTGCGTTGGCATGCGCCCAAATTCCGTCGTCCACAAGACCAAGGTATCGTCCAGCAGACCGGTACGTTTCAGATCGGTAAGCAGTGCCGCGGTCGGCTGATCGAAAATGGGGCAGTGACGTTCATAGTCTGCCTTCAGGGTCTTGTGAGCGTCCCAGTTCAGGAGCCCATCGACACCGGACGCTCGTGACGCGCAAAACAGACTGACGTAACGAACGTCACGCTCCAGCAGTCGTCTCGCCAGCAGGCAATTGCGGGCGTAGGCGGCCTTGAGTTTGTTGGCATCGCCGGTGCCATAGAACCGATGGGTCGACGCCGATTCCAGGGAAAGGTCTGACACCTCCGGCGCGCTCATTTGCATCCGAGCCGCCAATTGATAGGCTGCCACGCGTGCCTGAAGATCCGTTTCGGCCGGGTTTCTCGCCGAGTAGTCTTCGTTGAGTTTCATCAGCAGCGTTCGCGCCGCCGCGTCCGCTTCGGGAGATATTTCCTGCGGCCGGGCAAGATTTCGAATGGGCGTCTGGTTGCTCATCATCATCGCCTGATGGCGGGCTGGTAGAAAACCGTTGGACCAGTTGGCCTTGCCGTTCGGCGGCTCGCCACGAACGTCAGCGATGGCGACATAGGTTGGCAGATTTTCGTTCATGCTGCCCAGCGCGTAACTTGTCCACGCGCCAGCGGTCGGGAAGCCCTCCGTGGGGTGACCGGTATTCATGAAGACGCAACCGGGCCCGTGCGTATTGGACTTACTGTGCATCGAATGGAAAAACGCGATGTCGTCGACATGCTTTGCCATTTCCGGCAACATGGAAGTGATGCGTTTGCCACTGGAGCCGGCCGGAACGAACGCCCATGGGCTTTTCATCAGGTTGCCATTCTTGCCCTGAAACGAAACCATGTTCTCTTCGCCGGGCAACGGCTTGCCGTGATACTTCTCGAGCGACGGTTTGTGCTCCCACAGGTCCATGTGCGAAGCGGCACCGGGACACATGATCTGCAAAACACGTTTGGCTCGGGCTGGATGATGCGTGAATCCGCGACCGGGTTGCCAGGCCTGGTCGTCGCCGCGCGAGCTTCCCGACAGCAGGTGCATCAGGCCCATTCCGCTCATGGCAGAATAAACATTCCCCATGAACGAACGGCGGGAAATGGCCGACAGTCGATGATCTTCGGTCGTTCTTGATTCGGGCATCGATGGCTCGCTAACGAACATGAATCAGTTCACTGGTGTTCAAAAGGACTCGGCAAAGCGCCGGCATTCCCCGTACGCGAACGAATGCCTCGCAGTCGCCTGATTCCTGTTCCGTGGGGCTTCTTCCAAAGCACAGGTGATAGGCGGCGTCGATTTGCGCGGCGGTTTCGCTACCGGCCTCCGCTTCCAGCCGCTGGGCCATGGCTTCCGCCATATCGAGCGTGAAGCGATGGTTCAGCATCGTCAAAGCCTGCAGAGGTGTCGTCGTTTCGGCCCGCTTCGGCGTGGAGAACGCGCAGTCCGGTTGGTCGAAGTCGGTCATCAAATCCACGACGGACGCGCGTGCATTCTGGTGGAAGACGGCGCGTCGGTAAGTCTCAGGGCCATGCTCGTCCAGCGGTGCATAGGTGCACACGTTGTCCTGCATGAAATGATAGAGCCGGAACCCGGGGCCGCTGTCCGGCGAGTCCTTGCTCTGGTCGTGTCGTTGCAGCTTGCCCGCGACAGTGAGTAACGTGTCACGGATTTCTTCGGCACCAAGTCGACGAGGTGGGAATCGCCAAAGCAGTCGCGCGTCGCCATCGACGTTTGCTGCCTCGGGGCGATGGTCGGCAGATTGTTGATACGTCTGAGATCGCATGATCAGTCGATGGAGTGGCTTGAGCTGCCATTCAAATTCGATCAGCTTCGCCGCGAGAAAGTCCAGCAGCTTTGGATGTGTGGGGCGGCCACCCATGTAGCCGAAGTCGCTGGGTGTGTCGACGATTCCGGTACCAAAGTGGTATTGCCAAACACGATTCGCCAGCACGCGAGCCGTGAGTGGGTTGTCGGAGCTCGCGATCCAGTCGGCCAACGCCAGGCGTCGCTGTGCTTCGGTGGCGGCGTCGGCAAGTTCGTAACCGCTGTGCGGCTGCAGTATTTCAAGGCTGCTCGCCGAGACTGTCTTCCCCTTTTTTTGTGGGCTTCCACCCAGAAAAACATGGAAGGGGCCTTTGGCTTCGTTTTCATTGCGACTGCCAATGAAAACTGACGGCAGTCCCGGGATGGCGGATATTTGGTTCCGCACGTCGCGAAGCTCGCGTTGTAGTTCCCCGCGTTGCTGTTTTTCGCTCTGCGTGATTTCCAACTTCGCCAATCGGTGTTCCTGGTGCGAAGGGTTGCTGGCCAGGTCGGTTGGTTGGCGATCATGACTGTTTGCGACCTCCTGCCATGCTTCGCCATCCATGGACACTTCGATGCGATACTCTGCGACGAAAGAGAATTTGGGCTGCTGCGGCTTGAGTGCATTTTTTGCACTGGAGAAGACAACGCGATCGATTTCCGTCGGCTTCGCCAGTTCGATCGTGAGTGTGTTGCTGCCGGCGATGAAGCGAGCGCCCGTTTTTCCGTCGATGGCAAGTTCGGCCGAATACGCATCCGCGAAATCTTCGATGTTCCGCGTTTTCCCTGTGGCGCGTCCGCCGTTGCTGGCGAGTGCCACGTTGATTGAGGAGTTCGACGGAGAGTCGCCATCAGCACTGGCTTGCGGTGTCGACCAAACTTCAAACTCATCGATACCAAATCCTGTCGACTGTTTGATGTTGGTGTCGCGAGCTTCGCAGACGAGCCGTACAAACCTGGCGGTTGTTGGTTCGAATTGTTCCTCGGTTCCCAGTCGATTCGCGGGCGGCCTGGGCCATTTTGCCTTGTAGTCGTCGAGCTTCGACATGGCCCGGTCGAAGACTAGCTCGTTGAGGGAGGAGATTTGAGCTTCCAGTTTCTTTCTTTGCTCTTCCAGTGGCGCCAGTTGCTCTCGGCGGGATTTGCGTTCTTCCGGCGTCGCGAGTTCCGCAGATCCGTGGCGAACTCCGGCGAAGGTCGCATAGAAACCGTAGTAATCGCTCTGCAGGATGGGATCGAACTTGTGATCGTGACAGCGAGCGCAGCCCAGCGTCAGCCCGAGGAAGGCCTGCCCGGTGGCGTTGATGATTTCATCCAGCGTGTTCGCGCGGGTTTGGGCTGCCTGTACTGCATCCTGATTGCCAACGTCGTCGTAAGGGCCAGCTACCAGAAAGGCTGACCCGACGGCGACATCCGGTGCCTCGCGGTCGATGACGTCGCCGGCGATGTGTTCGCGAATGAATTGATCGAACGGTTTGTCGTCGTTGATCGATTGGATAACGTAATCGCGAAACGGCCAGATGTTACTGACGATGACATTGCGTTCGTAGCCATTGCTCTCACCGAAGCGAACCACGTCCAGCCAGTGCCGACCCCATCGCTCGCCATAGTGCGGCGAATCCAGCAGCCTGTCGATCAGGCGGTCATAGGCATCAGGGCGAGTGTCTGCAACAAACGATTCGATCTCCTGCGGACTTGGTGGTAGGCCCAGCAAGTCGTAAGTAGCACGACGAATCAGTGCCCGCCGTTCTGCTGGTGGATTACGGTGCAGGTCCTTGGCTTGCAAAGCTGCATCAACGAATTCATCGATGTTCGCTTCCGAATGATCATGGACAACCGGTTGCAGCGACCACCATGTGCCGTCGGCACGAGACTTTTCACGCAGCGTAAAATTGTCCGGCCACTCCGCGCCCTGCTGGATCCATTTTCGAATGAGTTCGACTTCAGCGGCTGCGAGCGGCGGCGCATCTTTCGGCATCTCCGGGCGTTCGCCCTCCGCGCTGGTAATCATATCCAGCAGCACACTGTCCTCGGGGCTGCCAGGCGACACGTAGCCCTCGTCGCGGATCTGGTCGAATGTTGAGAGAGACAGATCGCCTTTGGAAATGTTGGCGGAATGGCAACCGACGCAATGTTCCGACAGGATTGGAGCAACCTGTGTTTCAAAGTCGACTTTCTCATCAGCAGTAACCACCGATGAGCACAAGCTGACCAACAGGGCGAGGAACAGGATTCGAATGTGCATGACCGCGTCCGACACGATGGAGTTTGAAGTCCATAGTATAGACGCAATCTTATGGCTCCGTGGGAGACACGTTGGTCGTTTTGGCAGCCGTCGAGCGACCCGTGTCCTGCAAGCTTAGGGCAGTTCCTGGAACCTGAACTGGTTGTTCTTCTGGATTCCAATTGTCGGCAGTGTTGCGTCAGGATCGCTCGATCGCAATTCGCCCGTCGCGGTCACAACGTTCAGCCGGATGGCTTCTTCGTCGGTATCCATGTCAACGCGTTCCAGGATCACGGTCGATTCAAGTTCACCAGCAGCATTCCATCTTTGCACCGTACCCAGGTTGCTCGCAAAGAGCTTGTCGTCGCGCACCACGCCTTCTCGAACGGGGAGTCGCCGCATGCCGTCACGACTCCACGTTATTTTCAGAACGTTTTCCCGGTCGCGGACCAACAGCGTTTCGTTAGAGAGCCAGCCAAGTACTTCATCCAGATCGTCGATGCGTCGTTCGATTTTCTTTTCGGAAATCATGTCGATCATGTAGACCGTATCCTCGATCTGGACGCTGAATCGCTGCGAGTTCGGGGAGAAGTGGACGAGTGCGCCGGGTAGTCGTGAGGATCGTTCCATGGTCTGAATCGGGATTTTTTGCATTGGCCCCGAAGCCACGTCCTTCAGATCCCAAATGTAGGCATCCACGGACTGTTTGCTACGGTCGGCACCAATCGCCACCACGTAACGGTCGTTGGGAGACCACGCTGTCGCCGCGGAGGTGATGGTCGAGGTCGTTGGCCGCGCCTTCTGACGCTCGACATCTACCACGATCCGATCCAGCTGTGACTTGTACTCGGCCAACAGGTTTAATTCCGAGGTTACGTGTTCCAGTTGGTGCAGTCGCCAGGGCAGGGCGATGACGGGGTTGCCGGTGTTCAAGTTGTCCATCGCGGATTTGTACTCGGCTTCGAGTTCGGCAAGACGCGACTTGCTGGATTTCAACTCGGCCTCGAATTCCGCCTTTCGCTGCGTGGTGTCGTTAAATCGGAGGCCTCGTCGTCGGGCCGCAAGCGCTGCTGAAATCCTGGTCGCTTGATACCGTTTTTGAAGATCGGCAAGTTCCTTCGCGGCGGGGGTGTCGTCGGCGGGTTCATCCTCCTCCTCGTCGAATCGATTGGGGGCCACCATGGCGGCGCTGACTCGCTGCGCCTTGAGTCGGTTGATTTTCCGCTGGAGGTTCTGCAGCGGAGGCGTCGAACTTAGCTGGACTTCCAGCAGGGTCACTTGGAACGGCCCCGTGCGTGGATCCGAAGGCATTTCAATCGCCGTCTGCAAATGCTGGACATTGGCCTCAAGGTTGTAGACGTTGAATTGCGTGTCGAGGATTGCCGTATGTAAATCAATGATGTTCTTGGGAAGTGAGGAATTTCGGTCGGCATCGGGCACGACGGTCAACAGTTCCTCGACGTTGGACCTGGCGGTGCGAAGTTTGTCCTGAAACGATTTTGCCTTCGTTTCGATGCGAGATTTCTCCGCCTCCAACCTGGCCAACACGGCTTCGACGGTGATCTGGTTCACAAATCGCAATGCACGTTCCTGGTGGAAGTTGTCCGCATTCATGACGACTGCGGCGACCGGTTCGCCACCAAACTCCCGGCGATCAGGATTGCGAAGAAAACGGGTTCCGTCATGAGACCACCAGTGGTTATCGCTGATCGTGTAGGCGGAAAGGTCGCGGTGCTGCAGTTCGCCCGTCTTGCCGTTGAAGATGACACGGCCATTTTCCGTCGCGGCGTAAAACCTGTCGCCGGACGGGACCCAACGGGCCGCGTAGACTCGGTCACCCACCATCGTTTCAAACAGCTTGCCCTCTTGTACGTCGTAGACTTCGATCCGGCGTTCATCGGACACCAGCAACAGACGCTGGCCGTCGGGACTCAATTCGAAACTTACCGGTCCGGTTGGCGCGAGTTGCATGAGCCGCTTCAGGGAACGCGTGTCCCAGACTTCCAACGTTCCGGGAAGGTAGCCGAACACATCACGCTCGCCCGCATGAAAGGTTCGGGCAACAAGGCGATCGGCAACCGAGTCGGTAATGATCTCCAGTTCGGGTCCGGCGATGTGAGTCCATTGGTTGTCACGCCAGGACCACGCGTTGCCGCTGTGGACGACATTCAGTTGATCGCCGTCAGGAAGGCTGGCCCACTCGCACTGATTCACGTATTTCCTGCCGGAGGGTTGCGTCCTGGGGACTTCGGTCGTACTGATTTTTTCCGTCGACAGGTTGATCGTGTGGACTTCGTTGGAATCAATGTAGGTGAGTCCGGAGCCGTCGGGATTCCATGTGTAATCGGTTGGCTTCCGCTTGAGCTTCAGCGATTTGACACGCACCGCGTTGCGAACGTCGTAGATCAGGATCTCGGAGTAGTCGTACTTCTTTGATGACGACGAGTAATAGTATCGCTCTCGTTTTGTCGGTTCGCTGTTCGGTTGGAAGTGATCCAGGACAAAAGCAAAGTAGCCGAACTTCGGATCAAAGACGGGCGCCCGAGCCTCGCTGATGCTGTTGGAACGTGATTCCATCTCCAGAGCGACCGCGGCGTGGACCTTGCCATCGGTCATATTCCAGATGCGAATCACGTCGCTTTCAAGGCACGCGAGATACCTGCCGTCGTGTGACCACGGTCTTGTACTGATGTCGCCCGTCATGCCGGCGTTGGGGACCAGCTCATCGTCGGCCCACAAATGAACGCCGTCCTGATCGGAAAAGGCGAGCGTCGTTCCCGACCATGCGAGTTGGCGAGCGCGGCGTTGAAGTTTGCATCGGAATTTGGGGACGCCCCATGGTAAGGCGATGTCCCAGATCGTGAGCGATTTTTCTGTCGCTGCAGCCAGCATGGTGCCATCGTGGGACCACGCGATCGCATGCACGCCTTTTTCCGTATCAGGGCACACGATCAAACGCTGTTTTCCGCTCGTGTTCCAGATTCGCACGGTACCGTCTTCGCCGCCGGTGGCCGTCAGTCGGTCGCCAGGCCAGGCGGCAATCGCCGTGACGCTACCGCGATGCGAACGCGTTTCCCGGGTCCAACTGACGTAGTCTGATTTCGGTGTCGGTTTTTGGACGAGAGACAAAGGCGATAGTGGCTGGTTGGTAGCGACGCCGAATGATTCACTGATTCCCGTGTGCCATGCGGGAAGCTTCGTGTCGGTCGCGGGGCGAGCTGCCATCTCCGACGGCGAAAGTGGTGTAACGGCCTCGCGGCGATCGATCTCAGCCAGCCGTTGCTCGATATCGGATTCGCTCTGTGTCGACGGTGCGGGGCCCCATTCGACGGCTGTGCCTTTCTGCATGATGATCGCAAAGGATGGCGGACCCGCTTCCGGAGACTCGCGGATCTCCTGCACCTTGCGGCGACGCTGTTTCCACTTCGGCAACAACCGTTTGGCAATCTCGGCGGCGCCAGCGAGACGATCGTCGTTTCGCCAGTCCGGGAGGTCGGGGCCGATGACAATCCGCGGATAGTTTTGAGCTTCCTCTTTGGAGATTGCCGATGCCGATACCAGATGCCCCTCGGCGGAAACTGGTTGCAGGTATGACACGCCCGTTTTGGGATCCGAGTCCGGTGTCACATACATGCCGACAATCTCCAGCGGCGGTGTATTCCGTTTTGCCGTCGTTGATTTCGAATCGGTTGACTTCGAAACAGTGGGGGCCGAAACCGGTGGCGCCGAATCGGTGGGACTCGCATCAGCGACCGCGGTCCCATTGGTCTTTGTGCCCGCGGTCTGCCCCGTTCCGTATCGTTGGATTAGAGCGTCGGCCTTGTTGCGAGTGCGCGGGTCGGTCCTTGCTTCACGCAGCGCGCCCATCGCGGCGGCAACTTTGGACTGTTCCGACTTCGGTACGCCGTAGCCGAGTCCCCACAACGCGCGGCCCCAGTCATTCGGATCGGGATCCGCAAGTGTCTCGATAAGCTTGTCCACCACGTCCGCATTCTTATGGGGTAGTGTCGACAGGCCAAAGTAGATTGCGTCGTGTCGGGACTCGGGAATGTCGGCGAGTTCGATCAAGCGCGCTGCGAGTCGGTCGCTAATGTGAGCGCCCCACAGTCCACGCAGTGCCTCGCGGCGAACGCCTGATTTCTTGTTTGCCAGCAGCTCCAACACGATGCGTTCGGATTCGTCTTCGATCTTCCCTTCGCCAAACATGTGCAGCAGGTGGCTGGCCGAGTATGTCAAAGCCACTTCGTGCGGCTGGTTCAGCGTCTTACGTAGCAGTTCCAGGTCACCGGGTTTGGGCCCGTCGGCCAAGAGCGCGTAGAACGCAGCTTTTTGAATGTCGCCGCTGTTTGAACTGGTGTACCGGAGTATTTGCTCGCGGAATGCCTGCTTGTCGTAGGTGACGTCGGCCGTTTGCCCAAGGGCCGAAAGCGCCGCAAGCTGATGTGCCGAGTTGCTGCCGTCCATCGCAGCCCTGATTTCAGTCAGTGCCTGTTCGCGTTGCTGTTTGGCATTCTCACCAAGGGAGCGAAGGTTGACGAGCCATTTCTGTAGTTGTGTTTTGGGATCTCGAACGTCGGTGCCCGTGTCGCTCTCTTGCGATTGAGTGTCAGCCTGCGAGTGAGTGTCAACCTGCATTGACGCCGAGCTATTGCCGGGTTTCGTGGACGCCTTCGTCAAACTCTCGGGCGTTTCCAGCCAGACACGCACATCCTTGCGGCCGCTACGACGGATCGTGAATTCCTTCGCTGAAAAGGCGAAGTCGGTGGCTTCGTTTTGTGCCACAATTTCATAGTCGCCCGCTCGCAGTCGATTCTTCCCGACGCTCAATTGGATCTTCTTTTTCGTCGACTTGTCCAGCAGTGTGACCGCATCACCGTCGATCGTCGTCACCATGTTGTCGTCGGCGTCGATGTACAGAGTGCCGTGATTTGTTTGGTAGGCGATAACACCCGCGACGACGGCGATCGCCGCAAAGCACAGCCATTGCCACCAACCGGCATCGCCACGGTCGCCCGCTGGCGGTTGAGATGTGGCCGATGCATTGTCGGCGCGTTTTGAATGGACGTGTCGATCACGGGCTGAGGTTGCTGGCGAAAGTGTTTCATTTGCTTCCAACTGCCGTACGTAGTCGGACAATTCCTCGGCGGAGGAGACGCGATCTTCCGGAGCTCGCTGAAGCAGACTTACGCAGAGTTCGGATACCGGCGACGGTATCTCGGGGGCGATACGGTGCGGCGGTTCGACCTTCGCATTGGAAATTGCCACCAGCGTGGCCACGACATTCTTTGCCTTGAAGGGCGGCGTCCCCGTGAGCATGTGGTACATGACGCAGCCCACGCTGAAGAGATCGCAGCGTTCGTCGACCTCTTCACCGCACGCCTGTTCGGGCGCCATGTATTCCGGCGTGCCCAATATCGCGCCGCTATGCGTGAGCGACGAACGTTCCTCGATGGAACGCACCAGCCCAAAATCCAGGATCTTTACGCGGCCTTCAGGAGCCTGCAGCCAGATGTTGTCGGGCTTCACGTCGCGATGTAGCAGGCCGCGTTCGTGGGCCGCGACCAGTCCGTTCGCGATTTCGCGTGTGATTCGCAGGACTTCTCCGATCGGCAGTTGCCCTTCCCGGTGCAGCCGCTCTTTCAGCGATTCGCCTTCCAGCCACTGCATCGAAAAGAAGGGAATGCCGCGGGTCTCTTCGACCTGATAGATCGTGACCACGTTGTCGTGTTCGAAGGCGGCGACGGCCATCGCTTCGCGGCGAAACCGCTGCTTGGCTTCCGGGTCGACGGCCAGCGAGGGACGCATTGCCTTGATGGCGACAGTACGATTCAACTGTCCGTCTTCCGCTTTGAAGACGATGCCCATGCCGCCAGCGCCCAGCACTTCCAGGATCCGGAAGTGCAGCAGACGCCCCAGCTCGTCGCTGGAATGCGGTTGACCGAGGATCGCGGTGATCTCTTCGCGAGCGCTTGCGGCGATCTGTGCCGAGCCGCCCAGTTTTTCGAGTTCGTTGACCAGCGAGTCCAGTTCGCAGGTTGACCCCGGATCGGGGCTGGAACGCAGCGAAGTGATCAGCTCGTCTTCCACCGACAGTGCTTGAGCTCGATCGAGGCAGGATTGACAGTTGAGCAGATGTTGTTCGCCCACTTCCGCGAGGTTTGCGGGCAATGTGCCCAGCAGAAGTTGCGTCGTGGTCGAATCGTCGAGGCAGGTTTCCGGATTCATGGTCTTTCCCATGTTGGGTTCAGCATTCGTTGCTACCGGGCGTTTTTCGTACCGCGTAGCGTCCTACAACCATTCAAACGAGACGCGTCGTGAAACCTTTCACCTTTTTCCGTTTTTGATTCTGTGGCCTGATACTGTCTTCTGTTCGGGGACTACTCCCAGAGTCCATCCAGCTCCTCTCGCAGTCGTCGCAAAACGCGGCTTTTGCTGACATACACCGCGTTGGTTGAAATTCCCAGCTCGGTCGCAATTTCCCGAGCGGGCTTGCCTGAAACGACATGCAGCCAGCAAGCTTTCCACGTAGTGAACTCGAATTCGCCACGCATGATCTCCAGGGCATGTCTGGCCAACTGCTGACGGTATTCGGCTTCCGCGAATTCTTCGACGTTGTCGGCGTCCGGCAAGGTCACGTCCGCGTTGGTGACGGACCGACGAGCAGCCTGGCGGCGGAAGTAGTCGCGGCACTTGTTGGTGGTCACCGTGCGTAGCCAGCGTCCGAACCCACCAGGCTTGTCGTATTCGAAGGTAGGTAGCGAACGCACCAACGCCCGGAAGACTTCCTGAACAGTATCCGCCGCGTCTTCCGGCGGTACGCCGCGACTGCGAACCCAGCCATAGATGACGGGCGTGTACAGTCGTACGAAACGATTCCAGCTTTGCGTTTCCGTCCCGGATCGAACGCGTTGCAGCAGACTGAGCGAAGTCGTGACCATGTTTTCCCGTGCGTTTGCGGTTGCACCCAGCATACCAGAAGGCGGGTCAAGGTTCACATGGAACGGAAGTCCGCAACACGGTCCTCACTAGCGCAAATCCGTCGAGCTGTCGACGTTGTGGTGGCGGAGAGTCTGTGGTGAGCGGGCTGGACAAGGAACCGTGATTCAGTGTCCTAACCGTTCGCTCCGTTGGCGGGTTCAATTTCTGTCACGGCGGACACCGGCCCGACCCGCGATTCGAACGCGTCGAGCCGAATCAGGCGGAAGCCCAGCACATCGCGGAATATTCGCAAGCAACCCAACACGGCGAATATCTCGCCAAGATGAATGGCGAAGAAGAAGAGCCACCATTCGAATTCATCCCGGCCCGGGCCACCGATGACCGCACAGATCCCACCGAACTGCATTGCCGTCACTGCGGCAACAACGGCGATACCAACCGCCAAGCGTTGCGGGGTAAATTCGGCGTGAAAGGCAGCCCAAATGCAGGGTACGACCAGCAGCAGATTGCACAACAGGAAGGCGGTCAGAAAAACCAGCAATTGAAATTGTGTTGCGTCCGCCAGCGTATCCCCAATGTCGACTTGTCGGATACTGGCGAATCCCCGGATCAGCGCCAGGGCGGCGCACAGAAGTACGGTGCCGGTGAGCATGTGCTGCAAATTGAATTGTAGGTCGTTGGGGTCCCGTTCGGAGTCTTTGGCAATCAGTCGCCAGCGAAACGTACGGCTGGCGATCCACAACGGTAGCTGGATGATCAGGCAGGAAAATGCAAGGTACCATCCCGCGATTAGTGCCATACCATGATCGTCGTTGTAGGGAGAGTGGCTTCGGCCGACGACGTAACTGACCCAAACCAGAATGGTCAGCAATATCGCCCACGGCAACCGCACCATGATGTTACCGGCGGAAACGGCAGCCCATGTACCGATGAGGTTCAGTTGCCCGAAGAACATGCCGATCGCGAAACCGAAGAACGGTGTCAGAAGCATGGCTTCGTCGACGTTCCTGTCGAATGAGTACTGCACAAACAGATTGCTGATGCAGAAGCTCGCGATGATGGCGGCGGTGACCGCTAACGGAGAATTCAGGCTGGCGAATTTCGTGGGCATCGCGTGACTCCGTTTCCCGGGCGGCGAAACACCAATCGTAGCGGTTTGCAGCGCGGAAAATCAAATCGGAGACGGCGCGGGCAATTCGCGAGCCTACTCGTCGGCCACGTTGACGTAGACCTTCAGAGCTTCCTTGTCCTCGACCAGCAAACGCATCATCTCGTTGAAGTTCTCGATGCCGTCGACGGGCGTAGTCAGGATTTTCTGAATGACATTGGGGTACATGACTTCGCCGAGTGCGAGGTCTTTGATGCCCGATTCGAAGTGTTCGCGGTTAGCGTTGACCGATCCGAGCAGCAACTTGTTTCCAAGTACAAATTCGATATTAATCTGATCAGAAGGGACACTCGTTTGCGCGTCACCGCCCGTTACGCTGTGCCAGACCAGTACGCCGTTCAGTCCAAGCACGCCCATACTGTCGAAGGCGATCGAGCTGTTGCCTGTGGCTTCCATGATGATGTCCGGCTTGCCCACCTGTTCGGCGAGTTCGGCGACGGAAGTATCCTGGGTGCTGACGTACTTTGCCCCAAAGCCTTCGACGATGTCAGCCGGCAGACGAGGAGCTCGCCGCCGCGCCAGCGTGTAAACGTCGAGTCCTTTGAGTCGCAGGATCAACGTTGAAAGCAGACCGATTTGTCCGGCACCCATCACGAACGCTCGTTGCGGTCGCCAAACTCGCATACGACGTTGAACTTCGAACGCCTGGTGAATAGCCTTCGCCGCGCAGGACATGGGCTCCATCAGGACATGCAGATGCTTCAGGCCCGGCGGAACCTTGACGACGTATTCTTCGTCGTCACAAATGTACTCGGTCATGTACCCATGCAGCAGATTGATCCCACGTTCATAGTAGGTCTCCTCGCTGGTCATGTCGTACGTGCCGATCTGGTCGTAGATCGAACCGCCCGGTCGTCGCACGGTCGCCGTCACATAGTCGCCCACTTCGACGCCACGGACGTTGGGTCCAACGGCTTCGACGATTCCAAAAGACTCGTGTCCAATGACGAGGAAATCAAAACCTGGAGGCGAGTTGCCATACTGGGCTTCGTTAATCTCCCGATCCGTCGCGTCGACGCCAACTTTGAGGACGCGGATGAGGACCCCACGACCATTGGGGACGTCATCGACCGAGGGCTTGGGCAGCTCGGCCATGTGGACACTGTTGGGTTTTCCTGGGTGGACAGCGACGGCTTTCATGTGGGCTCCGTGAGTCGTCGTACGACGGAAAATTGTTATCGAGGGAGGGTACATCGTAGCGACCGAGTCCCCGATTGGGGAGACCACCGAACTTCGCTTCGTGGGCCCTTTTTTCGGGAAAACAGGGCGGTTTTTCCCGTTCGAGAAATCGAGTCAGCGATTCCGACCCTCGATGGTGAACCGCCTCCATGGAGAACGGTTGATGCCATGCATCCGCAGTCGACTCACTCAGCCCGCCAGGCTCATCTGCTACGACTCGAATGCCGCCCCGCCTCCGGATGGAGTCAAAAGTCAACTTGACGCTCGTCGAGGTTCGTGCATGCTAGAGGGGAAGGAACAACAGAACCTCGTCCGGAGTGGCGTGTCTTGTTTTCCAGGCAATCTTCTGTCTTTCAGCCACAGCGATCCGTTGATCGCGCATCTATGCAAAACAACTCGAAACTCAGGCGTCAGATTGCCTGGGAAGCCGCCCGGTTGATGTACCAGCGGCAGGAGTCCGAATACTATCGGGCCAAAATGAAGGCCGCCAAGCGAATCTGCCGCGGTTGGGTCAAGCCGGGCGATCTGCCCAGCAACGCGGAGATTCGTGATCAGGTGCAAATGCAGGCGCGGCTCTACGAAGGCGAAGAACGCACCAAAAATCTGCGCGACATGCGACTGGAAGCCCTCCGCGTCATGAAGTTGCTGGTTAAATTCCGCCCGCGGCTGATTGGCAGCGTGCTAACCGGACACATCCGGACCGGATCGGATATCGACATCCATGTCTTTTCGGATAGCGTCGAATCGATCGCGCACGAACTGGAACGCGAAGGCATGATCTTTGATGTGGAACGAAAACGGGTCCGCAAACACGGCGAAGAACGTACTTTCGTCCACATCCACGTCAAAGATCGGTTTCCTCTGGAATTGACGATGTATCCAGGTGACAAGGCCCATTACGTATGGAAGAGTTCCATTACGGGGAAAGCGATGGAACGCGCCAGCATCGCTGAGCTGGAGGCGTTTCTCGAGGCAGAATATCCCGACATCGAACTGGAGCAGGCCGTGCAGGAAATCGAATCCCAGGTTGACCGCTTTCAAATCTTCGAGGCGCTGCTGCTGCCATTGGAAGAAGTCAAACAGAATCGCAAGTACCACCCCGAAGGCGACGCACTCTATCACAGTTTGCAGGTCTTCGATCTCGCTCGTGACGAGCTGCCCTATGACGAAGAGTTCTTGTTGGCGGCGCTGCTGCACGATGTCGGCAAAGGCATCGACCGTGACGATCACGTGTATTCGGGACTTGAGGCACTGGATGGTTTGATCACGGATCGAACTGCCTGGCTGATTGCGCATCACATGGACGCCCACAAGATCCATGACAATACGATTGGTGCGCGAGCCCACCGTCGCTTGCGTGAGAATGAGAACTATGAAGACCTGATGCTGCTTTCCGAATGCGACCGAGGCGGACGGCAGATTGGGGTGATGGTGCCTGACGTAGAGGAGGCACTGGACTACGTGAGGGAGATCGCGGAGATGTGTGGTTGAGCGGGAACGGGGAGCTTAAGTCATGTGGCTATGTGTGTATGGCGTCGAGCGAACGCGGCCTCTAACTGCAACGCTTTTCGCGATTCTAGTACGTAGCAAAACCCTAAATGGGCAGGACGAAGGGCAAATCATTTCGTGACGAAAGGCGCCGGTCGTAGCGTTCACGCTAATGTCCAACGCTGAACGTCTTTCCTGCAGTAGTCTGATGCCGTCGTATTTGCCCCCAGTTCGCGATGATCGAGGGTCTGCCCGGCTACTTGATGAGCCCGTTTTTGTGCTCGGTTGCCCCCGGTCTGGAACGACTTTGCTCTACCACATGCTCGTTTCTTCCGGGCGATTTGTGAACTATCGCGCGGAGGTACATGCGTTCAGCATCATTGGCCCTCGTTACGGACATTTTCGATACCGTCGTGATCGAATTCGCTTTGTCCGCGAATGGCTTCAGAGCGCCTATTTCAAGCTCGCTGGGATCGATCATGACAGCGTCAAACGTCGAGTGGTCGACGAGTGCAGTTCGACTGCAGATTTCCTGCGTCTGATTATGCAAATGATGGCCGAACAGCAGAGTGTAGGGCGTTGGGCCGAATGCACACCTGCCAATGTCTTTCACATACCTGAGATTCAAGCTGCGTGGCCGCGAGCGAAATTCATTCACATGATTCGCGATGGACGCGATGTCGCCATGTCGCTGGCGCGTCAACGCTGGATTGAACCTCTACCCTGGGATCGCGGCAAGGCCCAGTCGGTAGCGGCGCTCTACTGGCAGCGTAACGTTGAAATCGGCCGCAAGTTCGGTAAGAGAGTTGGCGACGCCTACCGCGAAGTCAAATTTGAAGATCTCGTCCAGCGACCAGAAGAGACGCTCGATTCTCTTTCCGCATTCGTTGATGAGGATCTGGATTACGAAACGATTATTCAAAATCCGGTTGGTTCGGTGGGATGTCCAAACTCGTCATTCCAACAGAAGGGCGACTTTAACCCGGTCGGTCGTTGGCGAGATGGAATGACGAACGTCGACGACATCGAGCGACTAATTGGAGCATTGCTGGAAGAAATTGGCTACGAACTTGCAACCTCAGATGATTTGCGGAATACGAAATCCCTCAAGGGACATCTCTACAATTCGATTTGGGCATCACGGCAGTGGTGCAGGTCGAATTCGTTTCTGGGGCGTTTCTCCGATCTTACGGTGATTCGGGATTTCAGCGGTATCAGTGAGCCGCAGCCCTGAGCCCGCAAGGCCTTTAGTATCTTGCCTTCCGGTGGCAACTGGCAACTGCCAACTGCCGCCGCCCTCACTCCTCGCGCGGGTCGATCAGATAGTCGAAACTCAGCCAGAGACTGCGGGCGTAGCGATGGAACCACACCGGAAAGACAAGAATGAACGCGACGATGGCGATGATCACGTAATTCCGCGAATAGCCCAAGCCGAACGTGGCGATCGGGTACGTTGCCGTCGATACCAGTGAAGTCAGTCCGTAGTTGGCGTAGATCGAACCGAGAAAGAAACCCGGTTCGCGTTCGTAGTGCAAACTGCAGTTTTCGCAATCTGTCTGCATCGCAAAGAAGTTACGGAACAGCTTTCCCTCGCCGCAACGCGGGCAGCGAAGTCGCAGGGCGCGATAGTAATGTTGGAGGAAGTTTCTTTTCTTGGCCAAGGTGAAACAACTTCTGTAAGGATTTGGGTGCCTGGTTAAACCGCAGCAGACGCAAGTGGTTAACGTTCGCCGAATCGCTCAGAGAAACGACTCGCCTGCCAACATTTTAAGGATCGTCATCCATACGGCGACGGAAACCGCGCTGAACAACGTCGTCCAAAAAACGCAATCGCTGAGCGTTTCTGTATCGCCATCAAGCTGCATTGCCAAAAGCAGCGGGTTGATCGCGGTTGGGGCGGCGGCGGCCAGCACAATGACAACGCCCGGCCACGGCCACATACCCAGCATCCGCACACCGGCGAATGTCGCGATCGGAAGGATGAGTAGCTTGATGCACAATGAGGGTGTCAGGATTGCCCAGTTCGGCCAACGGGCTCGGCGAGCGAGTTGCGAACCGAGTGTGACGAGTGCGATTGGTACCAGTCCGTTGGCGATCGTGTGACTGCAGGAGTGCAACCACGTGGGGATGTAGTCCCGCAAGCCCGTGTCGCGCAGGAACAGTGCCACAACCACGCAGTAGAAATACGGCAGCTTGAAATAGTTGAGCACCGCCGAAGCGCCTTCGCCTTTGCCCATCGCCAGCATCATGTAGGCAATGGAAAAGATGCTGAAATTGGCGAACAGCACGACGATCGCGTGAACTTCACCTCCGCGAGCTCCAAACGCCATCTCCGCGACGGGCAGTCCAAAATTGCCACAGTTCGAAAACAGTCCGCCCACCAGCAGAGCCGCAACCGTTTCTCCCGGGATCTTACGTCTGGATAAGGCCGCCCATGCCAGCAGCCCGACAATCAACACCGGCAGCAGTAAACCCACGCCGACGCGGACGATATCGCCCCACAGCAAGGTGCTATCGAGCACACGGACGAAGAGGTAGACCGGGACGAAGAGGTACAAATTGAGCGTAACGAGCGTCGCGGACTCCATAGGCCGCCAACGCTGCAGTCCGTATCCGAACCCCACGATGGCAAGCACCGGGAATAACGCGTTCGTCAGTATCGAGGAAAAGACTTCTATCAAGAATACGCTCGCTTGGCGTAGCAAATGTGCCGTCTGTGAGGATACCGCCGTCTCCGCACGCTTCCTGTGTGCCGTCAGGAGACACAGCAAGCGACGTCAGGCAACGTATGTTTGAACAGGAATCATTGTCTTCGCGGGCGTTGGCGGCAATGGCCCTGTCTTTTTCAAATTTGAATCAACCATTTCAGAGTTGGCCGTAAGGCTCGACGATTCATTATGTCTTCGCTACAGTCGAGTCCTGTTGCCACTCCAGCTACGGAAGGTACCCGTGGTACGAATTCCACTCCGTCCGGTCAGCACGCTGCTGGATTCCATTGTTTTGCTGCGGATGTTCCTATGGCTCGTCGTGTTGGCGCAATTCTGTTTGCTCTGTTGAGCCTCGCGGCGTTGTTCGCATTCGTACAGTACTTCCCACTGCCTCGCAACAATCGGTTTTGGGACTGCGCCTTCGACACAGGCCACATCCTCATTTTTGGGTTTGTCGGACTTGTGCTGCTGATTTTTACCAAAGCGATGATGGGGGCGAAGTGGACGGCGTGGCAGTACATCGTCGTGGTGGGGATCGCGTCCGTGATGGGGTTGCTGCTGGAGATCTGGCAAACCACTGTCGGGCGAGACTCCGAATGGGTTGACCTATTTAGCGACGTCGTGGGGATTGTCGCTTTTGCTGCTGTTTATGCAATGTTCGACGACCGCTGGACCGAGCCTCGTCGAGGTATCGTGCGCCGCAAGAATCTGGCCATCGTGGCGGCCGTTGTGTTGCTGGCCGGGCTGGTTCCGATGATGTTTGTCGTGGACATGTATCGCGCGCGAAATGCGATTTATCCGCGGTTGGTTGATTTCAGCTACGGATGGGAGCACCACTTTTACTACGTCAACGGTTCAGTCTTCAACGCGGTCGCTCCACCGCAGGACTGGCCCGAAGACGCAGTTCGTCCAGACAAGGTCGCCAGGGTTACCTCGCAGCCGGGGAACTGGCCCGGGTTTGTGATGCTCGACGTCGCACAGGACTGGAGCGGGTATCGGCGTTTCGAGTTGGACGTTCATCTCGACGAGTCCACGGAGATGCCTTTTGTCGTTCGCGTGCACGATATTGAGCACAACCACCAGGCAGAGGATCGATTCCGTCACGAGCTCATGCTGCAACCTGGATTTCAGACAATCTCGATTCCCATCGAAGAGATTGCCATGGCGCCAGTCGATCGCACGATGGACATCCGCAGGATCGCCGGGTTCATTTTGTACTCGCCCAATCTCGGTCGTGAAATCACCTACTACATCGGTGATGTGCGACTGACGAAATAGCTCGCCTCCGTGCTCGAGGTGTCGCGGCAAATGCAGCGTGATGCGGGCCAAGCATGATGCGTTTTTGCCACACGTGGAAATGGCGACGACGGCGCCAACGGGTTCTCGCCCCGGTTCTTTTTCCGTGATCTAGACTTGGTGAAGACCACAAATTATGCGGAGTCCCACCGATGAACCTACCTATCAACAAACTCGTACTGCCGACTGCAATCCTCCTGACCGCCTTCGTTGGTGAAGCCGTTGCGTTTGGCTACCCACCTACCGCCTCCACGGCGAGCACGTCCAGTTCGCGACCCGCGATTAAGACAAAAGCCGTGCAGGCAACGGGCTGGGCGCCCAACACATTCATGTCGCCCGCCGAGCGACACCGGATCAAGAATACGCACATTCTGCTGCGTCCCAATCGACCGCTTCACTTCTACGGAAATACAGTGCGATTTTTGCACTACCGTCGGGCTGCTCGTTAGTCTGGCGTTGGTTCTTGCGTGGCAGTGCCATCGGTAAGGTGTGCTGCCGCCATGCAATCTTCCAGAACGTCCCGGCCGCAATTTCAGTTGCGGCTTTTTTCTTGGGCATGCCTTCTGCGCCGCCCGCTTCCGCACACGCAACTTTCGTCTCGCCAATTGGATCGCGGCCTATGGCAGGCGCCGTAGGACAAACATTGACTATTTGGTCATGTTTTTTGCGAATATTTGCCTGCCCCGCCGGTGTGGATTTGACCCGGAAGACAACTCGCGGTTAACGTAGGAGATTGGCTCGGTCACCGTACCGTGCCAACCCTCCTTAACTGGTTCCCGCCAGCGTGCAATTCACGCGATCGCGAGTTTGATTAGATGATGTTGCTGCGTTTTGTTGCGATTCGTTCTTTCTCATCCTTAACGTTGATGTGCCTGTTGTTGGCGGCGTTGCTGTCACCCGCTCGCGCCCTCGCTCAGGGTCAGTCGACCGACGAAGTTCAGTTGGACGACAAAGTGCAGTTCAATCGGGACATACGGCCGCTGCTTTCGTCGAAGTGTTACCACTGTCATGGTCCGGACGAACACGATCGGGAAGCCGATCTGCGACTGGACAAGGTCGTCGAGGACCTGGCGGATCGCGGTGTCGTGGTGCCCGGAAATGCGGAAGAGAGTGAACTCATTCGCCGCGTTGTCAGCACGGATCCGGATGAAGTCATGCCGCCTCCTGCTGCCAAGCTGGAACTCACGCCCGAGGAAATCAAGCTACTTCGTGCCTGGGTTGAACAGGGTGGTGAATTCGAGGGCCATTGGGCCTTCATTCCACCAGAGAAACCGATGCCGCCAACAGCGGAACAGGCCGCGCCGGTACGCAATGCGATCGACGTGTTCGTGCAAAAACGGCTGGAGGCAGATGGTCTGAAGGCAGCCGGAGAAGCCGACCGTCGTACGCTGATTCGCCGAGCGACGTTGGATCTGTGGGGGCTTCCACCAACGCCGGAGGCGATCGAAGAGTTTCTCGCGGACCCTCGACCGGATGCCTACGAACACCTGATCGACCGCCTGCTGGATTCGCCGCGTTATGGCGAACGGATGACGGTAGCGTGGATGGACGCTGCCCGCTATGGCGACACGAGTGTCTTCCATGCAGACGGACCCCGCGATATGTGGCCCTGGCGAGACTGGGTCTTGCGAGCTTACAACACGAACATGCCGTTCGATCAGTTTACGGTCGAACAGCTCGCCGGCGACCTGCTGCCGAATCCAACGACCAGCCAGTTGGTGGCCACCGGCTTTAATCGAAACCATGGCACCACCGATGAAGGTGGAGCGATTGATGAAGAGTATCGTGTCGAATACATCGTCGACCGCGTCAAGACAACATCGATGATCTGGTTGGGGCTGACGATGGAGTGTGCCCAGTGTCACGATCACAAGTACGATCCGATCACGCAGGAAGACTACTATCGCTTCTTCGCTTTCTTCAATCAGACTCCCGAAAAGGGCATGCAGACCCGAAACGGAAACGCCGAACCACGCGCGATGGTGCCCAGTGACTTGCAAACCGTTCGACTGGAAAGCTTGAAGAATAAAGTTTCGACACTGGAGACGGAGTTCGCTTCCGCGGTGCCTCCGACGGAAGAAATCGATCGTTGGATTGAAGGCCGACTTCAAAAGACCAGCCCGCCGTCGCTGGGGACGTGGCATCGCATTGGGCCATTCAAGGCCGCGAATCTCGACGAAGCCTTTGGCAAAAAATTCGGTCCAGAAAAGAAGCTGGAGCTGAAGAAAAAGTATGGCGAACTTGCGTGGCAGGAGCACTCGGATTGGCAGGACGGCAATATCATCAATTTTGACTACAGCGCCGATGGCGACACGACCTACCTCTATCGTCCTATCGAGTCCAAAGAACCGACGGAACTGGATCTTTCACTGGGCAGCGACGACACGATTACCGTGTGGGTCAACGGGAAGGAAGTCCACAAGAACAAGGCAAATCGCGGGGCGGCAGCCGATCAGGACAAGATTTCCGTATCACTGAAGCCCGGCAAGAACGATCTGCTAATCAAGATCTGCAACAACAGCGGTCCGACCGGTTTCTACTTCAAGACCGGTGCGGCAACGCTTCCGGAAAAGTTGCAGCAAGCCATCGAACTTGCCGCCGACGATCGCAATGACGAGCAGAAAAAGGCGATCCTGGACCACTACCGGAACAAGGTGTGGGAGCAGGGCAAGAAGTCGCTCGAGCAGATTGCGGCCGCCAAAAAGGCTCGCGATGATTTTCAGAAGACGATCCCAACCGTCATGGTGATGAAGGACATGCAGAAACCACGCATGACCTACATCCTCGAACGCGGCAGCTACGACGCACCCAAGAAGGATCAGGCGGTTAAGCCCAGAACGCCCAGCTTCCTGCCGCAATTCCCCGAGGCCGACATGGAGTCCCGGCTGGGTTTGGCCAAGTGGCTGACCAGCGACCGCCACCCGCTGACCGCACGCGTGGCCGTCAATCGATACTGGACTCAGTTGTTCGGGCAGGGCATCGTGTCCACGGTGGCCGATTTTGGATCGCAGGGAGCGTGGCCTTCGCACCCTGAATTGCTGGACTACCTGGCCCGTGATTTTGTAGAGAGTGGTTGGGACGTGAAGCGGATGATTCGCAAGATCGTGACTTCGCACACCTATCGACAGTCGTCGCGAGTCTCGGATGTGCATCTTGCCAAAGACCCACTGAATACGCTGCTCGCAAGATCACCAAGATTGCGCTTGCCAGCCGAATTCATTCGCGACAATGCGTTGTCGGTTGCCGGGCTGTTGGTCGAGCAGGTAGGTGGTCCCGGCGTCAAACCGTATCAGCCGCCAGGACTTTGGAATGAAGTTTCGCTTAGCGGCAATGTTCGATTCAAACGTGATACTGGCGAGAAGCTGTATCGTCGGACGATGTACACGTACTGGAAGCGTTCGTCACCGCAACCTGCGATGATGACCTTTGACGTTCCAACGCGGGAGAAGTGTGTCATCCAGCGGCAACGAACCAATACGCCATTGCAGGCTTTGGTCACGCTAAACGATGAACAGTTTGTGGAAGCCGCGCGTTGCTTTGCCGAACGCATTCTGGAGAGCGACTGTCGAGATGACAAAGAGCGTTTGGATATGGCGTTCGAACTCTCCACAGGGCGTCGCGCTGACAGTTTTCGGCATCGCCTGCTGACCGAACTGTTACAGGAAGAGCACGATCGCTACAAAGCGGACGAAGAGGCCGCTGTGTCACTGCTTTCGGTCGGGGAAGTAGGCCGCAACGAATCGCTGGACGCGGCCGAGCATGCCGCGTGGACGATTGTGGCCAGCGCGATCCTGAATCTCGACGAAACATTGAATAAAGAATAGACCTGGAACCGGCGAACTCGCGCGCGGTCGCCTTTTCGGCGTCGCGGGCAATTTCGCAAGCCAACGAGAGTGCACAAAATGGATCCTGCAATTGAGAATTCGATTCTGCAAACACGACGTCAGCTCCTGCTGAACGGCACGCGAGGACTTGGTGGGATGGCGCTCGGATCGCTGTTGGCGCAGGATTCGGCGCTGGGGGCGATCAATACGCCGGGTGGCGGAACCGGTGGCGTATTGGGCAACACGCATTTTCCAGCGAAAGCAAAACGCGTCATCTATCTGTTTTTCTCAGGTGGCCCGTCGCACATCGACCTGTTCGACTACAAACCGGAGATGCGCAAATTCCACGGCGAAGAACTGCCCGACTCGATTCGAAACGGACAGCGCATTACGGGCATGACCAGCGGGCAGAAGTCCTTCCCGTGTGTGGCGCCGATGTTTAAATTCAAAAAGTACGGTCAGGCCCAAACCTACGTCAGTGAGTTGCTTCCGCACATCAGCCAGATTGTCGACGACATCGCGATCGTCAAAACGATCAATTCGGAAGCCATCAATCACGATCCGGCCATCACCTACATCAATACCGGGACGCAGCAGTTGGGGCACCCCAGCCTGGGCGCGTGGATCAGCTATGGGCTGGGAAGTCCGAATCAGAACCTGCCTGGCTACGTCGTGATCATCTCCAAAGGTCCCGGCCAGAGTCAGGCGTTGTACTCGCGGCTGTGGGGCAGCGGATTCCTGCCATCCAAGCACCAGGGGGTGAAGTTCCGCGCCTCCGGGGACCCCGTGCTGTACCTCTCCAATCCGAATGGTGTTGAGGCCACTTCGCGGCGACGCATGTTGGACAAAATCGCGCAGATCAATCAGAAGCGATACGAGGAAGTGGGCGATCCGGAGATCCACGCTCGCATCGCGCAATACGAGATGGCCTACCGGATGCAAACGTCCGTGCCGGAACTGATGGATCTCTCGACGGAATCCGAACACACGTTGGAGATGTATGGTCCTGAGGCGAAGAAGCCCGGCACCTTTGCGTCGAACTGTATTTTGGCAAGGCGAATGGCGGAGCGCGGCGTGCCGTTCATTCAGTTGTTCCATCGAGGTTGGGATCAGCACGGCGACCTGCCAAATCGCATCAAGGGGCAATGCAAGAACGTTGACCAGCCGGCCGCGGCGCTCGTGCGTGACCTGAAGCAACGTGGTTTGTTGGAGGACACTCTGGTTATTTGCGGTGGCGAATTCGGCCGGACGATCTACTCGCAGGGCGCGCTATCCAAGACCAACCATGGACGTGACCATCACGCTCGCTGTTTCACGACATGGTTCGCCGGTGGCGGTATCAAACCGGGTATTGAGTACGGTGTGACGGACGACTACGCGTACAATATCCTTGAAAATCCGGTTCACCTCCGCGACATGAACGCGACGATTCTGCATCAGCTGGGAATCGACCATGAACGCTTCACCTATCGCTTTCAGGGGCTCGATCAGCGACTGACGGGCGTGGAAGACGCTCACGTGGTGAAGGGCATTCTTTCCTGAGCCGGCCGAGGTTGCGCTCGAAGTTGGACAATTCGCGGCAAACTGGATTTTGTTCCAGGTTGGCGATCAAGGTTCGTCCGTTTGCGACGAACGTGTAAGCTGATCACGGCAATCATTTTGCTGACCGTCAGCAGTTTCGCTTTGGACAGAAATTCGTGAATAGCAGCACGTCCGACAATCCGTTTGAGGCACCTCTTGAGGCGGCTGATGCGGGAATCGCAGAGGAGTTCACCCCGGAACTAAAGCAGGTGACGTTTGCCAATGCGTTGATGCGATGGCTCCCGATCTGTGCAATTTCTGGTGGTCCCAGCTTCGTATTTGGCATTGGTTGCTCGACGCACCAGCTGGAGATCCCGCTGATGTTACTGGGGATCGCGTTATTTGCGATCGGTTACGCATATCTGGATATCAGTCCGCGATGGCGTCGCTGGATGAGCCGCCCTGTTATTCGAAAGAGCATCATTGGTGGATACGCGTTGCGGATGATCTGCAGCGTGCTCTATCCGATTGCGGCCGTCAATGATCTGCTGGTTGGGCTATGTAGCGTGTCGGTGGTTGGCTTCGTCTTCCAGGGCAAGGGGAATGCCGTCGACGGGCAGATGTCCAATCCCCTGCAGATTCTGGTCACCACCCTGGTTCAGGGCATCTTGCTGAACCTGGAGGTATTCTTCGTCGTGCTTGTGCTGATTGGGTTCGCGCGACTGTGGGGCAGCTTTCAAAAACCGCGACCGACGATCCCAGCGTAGGTGCATTTGCGGGGATGCTCCGCGTGCTCATTCTGGTGCTGGAGCTCAGACCGCTGGAGACTAGATCGGCTGCAGGTTAGCCCCGCTTGAGTTCCTCGGAGGCCCAGGGGCCCAGCTTCTCGCGGAAGATCTTGGCGTTGTGGCGAATGTCGACAGGAAAGCCTGGATGTAACAGGACGCAGTTTGCTTGGATGGACGAAGTGAGTTCCGCGTCGCGAAGCCGTTGATGGACTTCGGTGAGTAGTTTCTGACGAGCCCCTTCGTCGGCCGGAATGTGTTCGGGCCACGCTTCCACCAGCATCACGGGCGTCTTCGCTCCGTCGCCGATTCCAATTAGCGCGGACCGGTAAACGTGTGGATGGCCGTTCGCGATCGCCTCGCATGGGACGGTAAACATCGTGCCGTCTTGCGTTTCGACCCGGTGCGTCTTGCGACCGCAGAACCAAAAGCGATCCTGGTCGTCGAGATAACCGCAGTCGCCCATACGATGCCAGAAGCTCTCGCCGTCGCGGATTTTCGCAATGGCGTTGGCATCGGTGCGAGTGACGTATTCGGTCGTCACGACCGGCCCGCGTACGATCAATTCTCCGATCGCACCCGGCGCGACCTCCTCGGCGTCCGCGATCGTCGAAATCGGTTCGTCGTTGATGCGAATCACTCGCCATTCGATTCCCGAGAAGCGTTGCCCCACGCACGTCCCCGCGCCCTGTTCGCTGAGTGCTGCCGTCTCGCTGAGGACTTCGGTGGCGCTGATGGACGCGACAGGGAGCGCTTCGGTGGCTCCGTAGGGCGTGTGAATTTCGCCACCTTCGGCGATGACGGCTTTGACTCGCTTCAGGACGTGCGGTGGTACGGGGGCGCCCGCCGAAAGGACACGGCGGACGGTTGGAAAGTTGAGCGGAGACTTTTCGCTGGCCTTGCCGACGGTGTTCCAAAGGGCGGGGGACCCGAACGATTGCGTTGGGCTCCAGTCGGTCACGTGTTCAGCGATATAGTCAGGATTGACGTCGGCGGGGCGAGTGAAATCCATCTCCGGAAAAACGGTCGTGACGCCCATTGCGCTGTTGAAGAGCCCGAACAGTGGAAATCCCGGCAGGTCGATTTCGCCCGGTTGGATTTGATAGCGATCGCGGATTTGCGTCACCTGATTGGCGAAATTGCCATGACGATACAGCACGCCTTTGGGTGGCCCTGTGCTGCCGGTCGTGAAAATGATGGCAGCTGGATCTGCAGCTTTCGATTGAAGGGGAGCCATCGACAGGTCGCTCGAACGCAGTTGCTTTAGCGTCTTGCCACCCCAGAACCAACGTCGACCGACCGTCACATTGTGGCGTGCCTTAGGAAATTTACCGCGTTTGAAAACTCGTGCTGCATGCGCGACGGGAATGGCCACAAACCCTTCGGGTTCGGCTTCCGAGAGACAGCGGACGAGGTTTTGACGCCCCATTCCGGGATCGATGAGGATCGTGACCACGCCCGCCTTGAAGAGGGCAAAGACCAGCGAAACAAATTCGATGCCGGGTTTCACCAGCAATGCCAATCGGGTTCCCGGTGTGACGCCCATGGCCTGGAGACCTGCGGCGATCCTGGTGCTGTCGTCTTCCAGTTCGCGGAACGTGACGGTGTTGTATTTTCGTTTTCCGGAGGCGCCCCGGCCAGCCGGTTCTACCACGGCGACGGCATCGGGTGACTGGGCCGCGACGTTGGATAACTCCCAACCGATATTCATTGGATAGGGGAACTCGATGTGGAGATTGACGGCAGGCGAAACGTCTGGAGTATCGTGCCCGGAGAACGGAAGTTGGGCGAGACCTAGAGTGCGATGCGGGTGCCAATGAGACCCAGGAACGCTCGAATCCAGTTTGGATGTGCGGGCCATGCCGGAGCCGTAACGAGGTTGCCGTCAACGTGAGCGTTATCGAAAGTTGCGCTCGCTTCGATGTAGCTTCCGCCGGCGGATTCGATTTCCGGTTGGATTGCCGGGTAGGCACTGCAACTTCGACCTTCGACGACCTTGGCCGCCGTGAGGATCTGAATGCCATGGCAGATTGCGGCGATGGGTTTCTTTTCGGACGCGAAGTGCTGCGTGATTTCGATCACTCGAGGATCCAGTCGCAGGTATTCGGGGGCACGTCCGCCGGGAATCACCAGCGCGTCATATTGCGATTCGTCCACTTCGGCAAAGGTCGCGTTCAGAGCGAAATTGTGGCCGCGTTTTTCGGTGTAGGTCTGATCGCCTTCGAAATCGTGTATCGCGGTAGCCACGGTTTCGCCAGCCGCCTTGTTGGGACACACTGCGTGCACGGAGTGGCCGACCATGGTCAGCATCTGGAAAGGCACCATGACCTCGTAGTCTTCCACGAAATCACCAACGATCATCAGTATCTTCTTAACGGCCACGATTTGGGTTCCTCACTGCAATCGATAGGCTACACGCCGAATGGTTGCGATAGCTTAGCGTGAACGCGAGCACAGCAAAAGTAAGGCGGCGGGATCTCTACCGCGAGCGGCCGCTCAGCCGTCCACTCGTTCCAGCACAAAGTACGAGACGGTGATTTTCGCCGGCCCGAGTCGCAGCATTGCGCGTCCCAGCAAGAAACGGTCGTTCAGCTTGACAACCTTGTCGATCAGCAGTCGCGATGGATCACCGATCGGGTTTGCTGCCTCGCCGTAGTCCAGCACCGCTGCCTGTCGGTGTGGTCGGCGGCCGTGGGGCGCTCGCACGATGTAGTTGCCGCGACGATCGAGTGTTAGTTGCTCTGTGGTGATCGTTCGCCAGCTCAGCGGGCCCTCCCATTCATCCGGACAAAGCTGATGGATGGCGATATTGTCGCCGCGTCCGCCGTCGTGGCCGGTCGACATTTGCTTGGCGAATTGGGAAAACCCCAACATCGCCGGGCCGATGCCGCGATTCAGGCCTTTCCAGGTGCCGCTCAGTTCCGCCAGCGTCGGAGCCGGGCAATTCGCCATCCATTCTCGCAGTTGGGATTTCGAGGCACCCGCGATCGTGACGATTGAGAGTCCGTCGGAATTGGGACTTGTTGGACGAAACTGACGAGCGATATTCCAGCGAACGGCTGCCGAGCGAGCCTTCCAGTTTTGCAATTGCGCAGTCGGACCAGCCGCGACGACGGAGGTCGAAAGCAGGCTGGCAAATACCAGTGCGGCACGAAACGGTGAACCTCGTTTTGTTCTGGTCATCTGTTTTATGGAGGCTGATCTGGAATCCATTCCTTTGGAATCATCGACCGTGAAGGAGCCGCGTCGACAGTATCGATTGGAATCGACGATCAGACCGGAATACGATTGCGCGGATTGTGTAGCCTCCGCGGAAGGCGTTGATGCGCTATAATTGGATGTGACCAGCTGTGGCTGGGAGAACTTTCCCCGGGAAAATAGCAAGTGAAACTCGTAAAGCTGGGCGCCGGTGTCCTTAATCAGACGCCACTGGACTGGGATGGCAACCGGGATCGCATCGTGCGGACGATTGAATCAGCACGCGAGCGTGAAATCAGTGTGCTTTGTCTGCCCGAGCTTTGCATATCGGGGTACGGCTGCGAAGACGCATTTTACTCGCCCGGCGTCCATGAAATGGCATTTCGGGTGCTGCTGGAAATCTTGCCGTCAACACGCGGCATCATCGCGTCGGTGGGACTTCCATTGCTCCATCGCGGCGGTATCTACAACGTGGCCGCGCTAATGGCGGACGGCGAATTGTTGGGGCTGGTGGGCAAGCAGAATCTTGCCGGCGAGGGCCTGCATTACGAGCCACGCTGGTTCAAGCCCTGGCCGGAGGCGATTCAGTCTGAATACGAATTCGACGGCCAGTCGTATCCCGTTGGCGATTTGATCTTCAATGTGGATGGCGTGCGAATTGGTTTCGAGATTTGCGAAGACGCATGGGTGGCGAATCGTCCCGGCGGCGAGCTTGCCCAACAGGGCGTCGATATCTTGCTCAATCCCAGCGCCAGCCATTTTGCTTTTGGTAAGCATGACGTGCGACAGGACCTGGTGTTGAATGGTTCGCGGGCGTTCGCGGTGAGTTACGTGTATGCCAATTTGCTCGGCAATGAAGCGGGACGGGCGATCTATGATGGCGACGCGATGATCGCCAGCTGCGGCAGGATGCTGGCGAAAGGCGATCGGTTCTCTTTTTCCGACTTTCACGTTACCAGCGCGATCGTGGACGTTGATGAGTCTCGGATGCAACGGGCTCGGACCAGCAGTTTTCGTCCGGATGTTGAGATCGATCCCAAACGACGGATTGACCACAATTTCCGTTGGCCAACGGACACCTCGGCGTGCGACCAACCGCGGCGGGATGCGTGGGAGTCCAGTGATACGCTGAAGGAAGAGGAATTCACTCGCGCGATTTCGCTGGGGCTATTCGATTATCTGCGTAAGAGTCGATCGCGTGGCTATGTCGTATCGCTCAGCGGTGGCGCTGATTCGGCAGCCGTGGCAGCTCTATCGTCGCTGTCGATTCAGATGGGCGTGGACGAGTTGGGGCGAGAACGCTGCTGGGAAAAATTGGGCTACATCGATGCAATTCAGGATCTTGAGGTGGATGGTGCGATTAGCGAGCTGCTGACGTGTGCTTACCAGGCGACGCGAAACAGTAGCACCGTCACGCGCGAAGCGGCCCGTGATGTTGCAGAGGCAACCCACGCCAGCTTCCTGGAACTGGATGTCGATTCGCTGGTGCAGGATTACATTGGCATGATCTCCGGCGGCATTGGTCGCGAACTGACGTGGGAGCAAGATGACCTGGCACTGCAGAACATTCAGGCACGAGTGCGTTCGCCCGGTATCTGGATGATCGCGAATATTCGCAACGCCCTGTTGTTGTCGACCAGCAATCGCAGTGAAGCGGCAGTGGGCTACGCAACGATGGATGGTGACACGTCCGGGGGCCTTTCGCCTATCGCCGGTATCGACAAGGCATTCCTGCGGCACTGGTTGAGGTGGATGGAGACCGATGGGCCGATTGGTTATGGCCCAATCCCCGCCTTGCAGTCTGTCAACGTACAGCAGCCGACCGCCGAGCTGCGTCCGCTGGAAACCGGACAAACGGACGAGCAGGATCTGATGCCGTACGAGTTGTTGGACGCAATCGAGTGCTCGGCGATTCGCGACAAACACACTCCGTTGGAAGTCTTCTTTGAAATGCGCGAGCAATTCCCCGAATACGAGGTCGCGCAGTTGGGGCAGTGGATTGAAAGGTTCTTCCAACTTTGGTGTCGCAACCAGTGGAAGCGCGAACGATACGCTCCGTCGTTCCACGTCGACGACAAGAACCTCGATCCGAAAACGTGGTGCCGCTTTCCGATTCTGTCCGGAGGCTACGCGCGGGAACTGCGTGAACTTCGCGAGCACATCGCCGAACTCTAAAACTGTTGCGCAAAAATTCTCGCGAATTTCATGGTTGCAGAGTTCTTACCCCTTCCCGGGTAACCGCTGCCACTCGGATGAACTTCTTCTTCCGAACACATCGTTGTCCGCATCGTCGCCCGCATTTGTTGTGGCACGCGGAGTGCGTAATCATGCATGCCGCAGGGGCCCGGCGTTGACGCGTCGGAAAAATGCACACTGCTCAGTTGCAAATGTTACCGACTACCGTCCTTTGGTTACAAAACGCGATTGAGCCCGCCGCAACGATTGCGACGGATGTCGAAGTATTTCAAGGAAGAAATCATGAATGGAACGTTACTGGTCGCCCTTGGCGCGGCCGTTTTCTGCCTGATTGGCTGGTTGGAATCGCGATCGCACCAACGCAATCTTGCGAAGATTCCAGTTCGCATACATATCAACGGGACGCGAGGAAAGTCGGGCGTCGCGCGATTGATTGCTGCCGGACTACGCGCCGGTGGGATGCGAACGTTTGCAAAAACAACCGGCACGCTAGCGAGGGCGATTTTTCCCGACGCTAGCGAGTATCCGATTTTCCGACCCGGTCGTACGAACGTTATCGAACAGGTACGCATGATTCGTCTGGCGGCCGAGCAAAAGGTTGATGCGTTGGTCATCGAATGCATGGCGCTGCATCCTTCGCTGCAGTCGTTGTGCGAGTTGAAGTTTGTAAAGTCGACGCACGGAGTGATCACGAATGCCCGCGCCGACCACCTGGACGTGATGGGGCCAACCGCTGACGACGTGGCAAAAGCGATCGCTTCGACCGTGCCGGTGAAGGGCAAGCTCTTTACGGCGGAAAGAAAGTATTTGCCGACATTCAGGGAAGCGACGGTCGACCGGGGGAGTTCGCTGGTTGCCGTTGGTGTCGACGACGTGTCCGAAGTGACGCGGGACGAGCTGGAGCAATTCTCCTATGTGGCTCATGCGGAAAATGTCGCTTTGGCGCTGCGGGTGTGTGCCGAGTTTGGCATCGATCGACAGACGGCACTTGCCGGGATGTGGGCGGCGCAGCCCGATCCGGGCAGCATGACGGTGGCTCGACTGAACCATGGCCGGCAGCGAATCGCATTTGTGAATGGCTTTGCCGCGAACGATCCCGAGTCGACCGGGCATATCTGGAACATGATGCTCGACCGCCACGAGAACTATCAGACTCGGATCGCCGTCATTAACTGTCGGCATGATCGCCGGCATCGTAGCGTCCAGTTGGCGGAAGCAATTCCCGGCTGGCAGCCAGCGGACCATTTCATCCTGCTGGGAACGGGAACGGATCTGTTTCGTCGCGTCGCGATCGAGCAGGGGCTGGATGAATTGGCGATGGTATCGATGGAGGACGCCACCGCCGAAGAGATCGCGCAGGAAGTCTATCGTCGCGCCGGGGAGTCGGCGATTGTGATGGGCATGGGGAACACGGCCGGACCGGGTATGCGTTTGGCCGATCACTTCGAGCAGCTTGCCACTCGTCACAAGCAGCCAGCCACGCAGCCAGCTATGCAGCAGGCAGGTCTTACCGGCACATATCAATCGACGCCCTCGCAAGCTTCCGGGCTGCTTGCCAAAGCCACGTTTCGTTTGCAGGAGGTGGCATGATGGATGGGATCACGATTGCTCTGGCCGTTGGACTGCTCGTCAGTTTGGCCATCACCGAAATCTTTGGGCTCACCGCCGGCGGGATGATCGTTCCCGGGTACTTTGCCCTGTCGGTGCATCGACCGTTGGACTTGTTGGTGACGCTATTGGTCGCCGGCGTGACCTTCGGCGTGGTGCGTTTCCTCAGTCAACACATGATCGTCTATGGGCGGCGAAGAATTGTGTTGGCCTTGATGTTCGGATTCCTGATTGGTGCAGCAGTGCGTTGCGGAGTCCAAAACCTGTTCGCCCCGGATACGTTGTCCGGCGAAGTGACCGCTTGCGGTTGCGTGATTGGATTTATCATTCCGGGACTCATTGCGCTCTGGTTTGACCGACAGGGAGTTCAGGGCACGCTGGGATCGCTGGCGACGTCCACCGTCCTCGTGCGGCTGATTCTGATCGTCGTTGGATTGGAGGCCACGCTATGAAGTCCGTTTACTGGCGACCCAACAAGCTTTCGCCCACCACCGCGTTGATGATTGGCGTGACCGCCGTCCTTGCGCTGGTGATCGTGGAGCTTCCCGCGAGGCTGTCCGCGCCGGAATATCTGCAGGAAAAACGTTCTGCAAACGAGTTGGCGGAGAAGTTTCAGAGGGAAATTCATGCCACGAGATTGAAGAAGGGATTGCGGGTCAATCGCGAGTTCGATCCCTACTCGACGGGACTGGTGGGCTGCACGATGTCTTCGTTGACCAGCAAACCGGGGAGTCTGGATGCGAAGCAGATGTCGCTACATCCGCAGTTTCCGTCGGTGGTCGTGCAGTTGTTGCGCGACGCCGGAGTTGATGATGGAGATACGATTGCAATCGGCTGGACGGGCTCCTTTCCGGGGTTGAACGTTTCGGTCGCCGCTGCGGTCGAAGCCATGAACTTGAATGCGTTGTCGGTCGCCAGCGTCACGTCATCGCAATACGGTGCGAATGAACGGGAGCTGACGTGGCTGGATATGGAGTCGTCGCTGGTGGCCAGCGGCCTGCTGCGTGAGCAATCGTTGTGTGCTTCGATTGGCGGCCCGCTGGATCGTGGCGCCGGCATGAGTGCCGAGTCGCTCGCTGACGTCCGCGCGGCCATGCAGCGAAACGGCGTTCGGGAGCTGCCGAGCGAAACGCTCGGTAGCTCCATCGATGCCCGGCAGGAGCTTATTGAACGTCATGCGCAGTCGAAGGAAATCGCGGCCTACATCAATGTCGGCGGGGGAGTGGCGTCCTGCGGCGGTGGAGACTGTGTCTTCACTTCGGGGTTAACGAAGCATGTCGTCGCAACGGAAGACTCGCCGGACTGCGTCATGCAACGTTTCAACTCGATGGGGATTCCCGTTGTGCATCTGGCTCGGCCAAAAACACTGGCTGCAGAATTCGGTTTGTCGAACACCACCGAGAGTTGGTGTACTGCGTCCGTCGCGAGGGGCCCGAACGTCCGACCCGGCAGACTTGGGGCCTTCGCGGCGTTTTTGTTTATCTGCGGTGTGCTGCGTGCGTTTATCCTGAAAGACGTAGGCAATCGCACGGTTGCCAATCTGGTGCGCCGGCTACGCGGCCAGCCGCCAATTCGGGTTGTGGGGCAGCAGGACGGGCCTCAGTTGATGGCTTGAATTGAGACACGGCTTTACGGCTTTACGGCAGCCCGGCTGGTCATCGGAGCCCGGCTGGTCATATGGCGAGGCAGTCAAACATGGAGCCTACGCCAGGAATATCAGCACGTAAATCGTCGCCAAAACCAATTGCATGATTGCAAAGGGGAACGCAACTTTGACAAAGCCGGCAAAGCTGAGTGGCAACTTGTAGCGGTGGATGATGGTCACGGCGACCAGCGTGGATGCCGATCCGATCGGAGTAATATTGCCGCCCAGGTTGGCGCCGAATACGACCGACCACCACAGCGGCGAATCGCTGGGCGTACCAAGGCTGCCGAGGATCTTGGCCAGCATGGCGGCCAATGGAATGTTGTCGGTGACCGAACTGAAAATGGCGGACGCGGCGAGGATCAGGCCCGGGCCAAGAGCCCCCGGCAGGTCGATGACCTTCTCGAGCCCGACGCCGATTGTGTCGAGCACGGCTGCGTGTTCCATGACGTTAATGACTACGAATAGGGCCATAAAGAAACCCAGCAGATCCCAGTCTAGCGCCTTGTAGAACTGATCCGCCGTTGCCTTGTATCGCAGCAGCATGATGCCGGCGAAGGCGAGGGCGACGAACCCCATTTGGAGATCCTGTATGTACGGAAGGACGCTGGTCGTCGCGATCGTGATGATGAACAGGACCAGCATGATGGCCCCGAACCAGAAGAAGGAATTGCTTTCGATGCCATCGTTTTCGTCGAAACCGGAGACAAGTTCCGCGGCTTCCTTGCGTTCTTCCTCAGTCTTGAGGCCAGAGATCTTGAAGACCTTCGCACCCATCCAGATGGTCGCCGCCGTGGCAACGACTACATAGGGTGCAGCACAGATGAAGAAGCGGGCAAAGCTGATACCAGCCTCCGTCCCGACGATGATGTTGGGAACGGAACTGATCAGCGTCAGCAGACCACCGATATTTGTTAACAGTCCTTCTACCAACAGAAAGCCCAATAACATGTTGGAACGATTTAGTCGTTCGAGCGAAACGGCGGTTAGCGAGCCAACGATGATCATCGCCGTAACGTTGTTGAGGACGGCGGAGAAGACGACCGTCATGATGCCGTAGGCTGCCAGCAGCTTCCAGGGGTCGCCACCGGAAGCCTTGGTGACTTTGATGGCAATCCAGGTGAAGAGCCCCGATTTGCTGGTCACATCGACGAACAGGCTGGAGCCCAGGATGATCGCGATTACTCCCCAGTCGATGGCCGGGATATAGACGGGCATCGAAATCTCGTGACCACCGACGTGAGCTTCTTCTAACGCTTCCGCGGGTTCTTCGCCTTCCGCGTTTTCTGCTTGGTCATCTTCGGTGTGCTCACCGGCTGCATGAGCTTCTTCGGCTGCATGAGCTTCTTCGTCGTGAGCATCGCCCTCGCCATGAGCCGCATGTTCTTCACCATGTTCTGTCAGTTCGATCTGGTCGTCCAACAGTTCTTCGATCGCAGGAGTCAGCTCGATGGACTGGCTGCCAACCACGACTTCCTGGAAGGGCAGGATGCCGCAAATCGCACCCAGCAGCAGGCACACGATGGCGAAGGTGCCCGCGATGACGGATTTCTTCGCGTGGATCTTTTCCTCAAGCGCAAGGCAAACAATGAGTCCCACAAGCAGCGCGGCGAAGAGGAGCGTAACGCCACCAGAGACGTTTGTGTTCGCCAGTAAAATGCCCGTCATGTTCGTTCCTTCGAATCAACCAGCGATGTCGATCGTGCGTGAGAGAGAGTCAATTGAACCGGTAGTATACGTAGATTGGTAGTAGCACCCTATATCGTCGTGATGCGGATCGGCTCGTGCCGCGAACCAGGACGCCACAAACCAGCATGCCGCGAACCCGGTTGCCTCGCTAAAGCATCAAAATCGGGGTATCTCGCAATTCGACGCACAGCGGATACGCCAGGCCGTGCATGGCCAGTTGGTCGTCCTGCTTGGTGTTGACGACCAGCAATTCGACATTGTGCTCTTCGATCAGCCTTTGGTAATCGCGCAAACTGTGGCCCAAAGTGATGATCTCTTCGATGCTGATCGGTAACCCGGACTCCTTGATCACGCTGGCGCACGATTTGATGAAGTCGTGGGGCTCGTTCAGCAATTGCTGCAGGATGGCATCCCGGGCTGCTTCCGTTTCAATCGACGGGACTTTACTAATGACCGACATGAAGCGTTCAAAGTCAACTTTGTCTTCGACGTGGGTCAGGAAGAGCGTGCCGCCTTTTGTCGTTAGTTTGGCCGCGTAGCTAACCAGATGGTGATCTCCCGTCAGGTGATCCGCGATTGCCATGACATTTAGCGTATCGGTGGGGATTTCGCCGGAACGATTGGGGCTGGGCAGCACCAACACGGGCATGTCGGTTACTTGCGAAAGCACGTCGATGTAGACGCCAAGGCTGTAGGGGAAATCGGAGGCCGGAGCATGAAGATTGCGATAGGTGCAGATCATGTCCGGCTGAGCGTGTTTGACGATCTCCAGCAGATCGCTAACGCTGGTGTGCTCGCTGCCGGACACCTTGTGCCACGTGATTTCGTTATCGAGCTGGGTCCGATCGAGGAAGTCGACGACCTGATCGGTGAATTTGTCGGTTTGCGTATGGTCGTCGTCGGTGACAACCATCAGATTGCGAAGCTGGACATCCTCAAGCTGGAACTTGGGCTTGTCCGCTTTCTTGAAGATGCTTTCAAACTGATCGATATTCGTCATATTCGTCCTCGATTGGAGATCGCGTGAGCATAACATGACGTCGACAGAGAACACGATATGAGTTCGCAGGCGCGAACCTGATCGAGTCGATTGGGCTCTAATGAGATAGGCAGGGAGGTCGACATTATTCGAAAACCGAGACATTGGACGTCATTTCGAACCAAAATGGTTCGCGTCGTATCAGGCTGGCTTAAGTCACGAAGCTTAAAAACTCGTTCGAGGCACGCGGGTGTCTATCTTTACGCAGCTTGGCCCCATTCGGTACGATACGGGACCTGATGCAACTGTAACCCGAAGCCCGTATTACCGTTATGAGCCCAGCCAAAACTGCCCACGACAAATTCTCCGCACGTGATTCCTTTGATACTGGCAGTGGCCAGGCGGGAATTTATCGACTGTCCAAACTTGAGGACGCTGGGCTGACGACGGTCTCATCCTTGCCTTACTCGATCCGGCTGCTGCTGGAATCGGTCTTGCGGAACTGCGATGGTTACACCGTCAGTGAAGACGACGTCAAGAATCTTGCGGCGTGGAGTCCCGCTGCGAAGGCCGTCGAGATTCCGTTTTTACCCTCACGGGTCGTGCTGCAGGATTTTACCGGCGTCCCCGCCGTGGTCGATCTTGCCGCCATGCGAAGTGCCATGCACCGTATGGGTGGCGACCCCACCAAAGTCAATCCGCTCATTCCTGTCGACCTGGTGATTGACCACTCGGTGCAGGTTGACACATTCGGGACGCTGGATGCGTTGTCGCTGAATGTCGACTTGGAATTCACACGAAACAAGGAACGCTATGAGTTCCTGCGTTGGGGGCAGAGTGCCTTTGACAACTTCCGGGCAGTGCCGCCCAATGTGGGCATTGTTCACCAGGTGAATCTCGAATTCCTTGCCAAGTGCGTGTTCCTGCGTGAGGACTCGATGGGTTCCATCGCCGTGCCGGACACACTGGTTGGAACCGACAGTCACACCACGATGATTAACGGTTTGGGTGTCGTTGGTTGGGGTGTCGGCGGCATCGAGGCCGAAGGCGTGATGCTGGGGCAGCCGATCTACATTCTCATGCCCGAAGTGGTGGGCTTTGAACTGACGGGCGAATTGCCTGCCGGCGCGACGGCGACCGACATGGTACTGACCGTCACGGAAATTCTGCGGGGCGAGGGCGTCGTGGGGAAATTCGTCGAATTCCACGGCGATGGAGTGTCCCGAATGTCCTTGGCGGATCGCGCCACAATTGCCAACATGGCACCCGAGTACGGTGCGACGATGGGCTTCTTCCCCGTCGATGGCGAGACGCTGAACTACCTAACGCGAACCGGACGAACGAACGACGAAGTCCAGCTGGTAGAACGCTACACAAAGGAGCAAGGGTTGTTCCGGCGGGATGATGCACCAACTCCGCAGTACACCAAGTCGCTCAAGTTGGACCTTTCGACCGTCGAACCAAGCCTGGCTGGCCCCAAGCGACCTCAGGACCGAATTCCGCTTTCCAGGATGGCGTCGGCCTTCAAGGAAACGCTATCGGCGCCCATGAACAAACGCGGGTTTGATCTCAGTGGGGACGCGCTCCGTCGCACGGCAACCGTGCAAGACAACGGCAGCTCGGCTGAAATCGGCCACGGTTCCGTCGTCATCGCCGCGATCACCAGTTGCACGAATACTTCCAATCCGTCGGTCATGGTGGCCGCGGGGCTGGTTGCGAAGAAAGCCGCCGAGAAGGGCATGACGGTTCCGCCCTATGTGAAGACCAGTCTTGCGCCGGGATCTCGCGTCGTCACGGACTATCTGGACGATGCCGGCCTGACGGAGCCCTTGCAGGAGCTCGGTTTTCACACCGTCGGCTACGGCTGCACCACCTGCATCGGGAACAGTGGTCCCTTGCCTGAACCGGTTGCCGCGGCCGTTACCGAGGGTGATCTTGTTGCCTGTTCCGTGTTGAGCGGAAATCGAAACTTCGAAGGCCGAGTGAATCCGCACGTGAAGGCGAACTACCTTGCCAGCCCACCGCTGGTGGTTGCGTTCGCGTTGGCGGGCACGACGGACGTCGACCTGACAACGGATCCAATTGGCAACGACAAGGACGGCAATGCAGTACACCTCAAGGATATCTGGCCGTCCAAGGAAGAGGTTGCTGCCGTCATCGACTCATCGGTGAAGGCAGAGATGTTCGCTTCCCAGTATGCGGGCTGCTTCGAGTCGAACGAGAAGTGGAACGCGATCAAAATCGAAGGTGGCGACATCTACGGCTGGAGCGACGCGAGCACCTACATTCAGGAGCCACCGTTTATGGTGGACCTGCCCGTCGAGCCCAATGCGATTACGCCCGTAAAACAGGCTCGCGTGTTGGCCCTGTTGGGAGATTCCGTGACCACGGATCACATCTCGCCTGCGGGTGCAATTGCCGGTGACAGTCCAGCAGGCAAGTACCTCATGGAAAACGGAGTCGAAAAGAAGGACTTCAACAGCTATGGCTCACGTCGCGGAAACGATCGCGTCATGCTGCGAGGCACTTTCGCGAACATTCGTATCCGCAATCAACTGGCCCCCGGGACAGAAGGTGGTTGGACGCGACATTTGCCCGATGGCGAGCAAATGTTTATCTACGACGCGGCCATGAAATACAAAGAAGAAGGCGTGCCGCTGGTCGTGCTGGCGGGAGCTGAGTATGGAACTGGTAGTAGTCGTGACTGGGCGGCAAAGGGCACGTTCCTGATGGGCGTTCGCGCGGTGATTGCGACCAGCTACGAACGTATCCACCGTAGTAACCTGGTTGGCATGGGCGTCTTGCCGTTGCAATTTGCGAACGGCGAAAGCTGGCAGTCGCTGGGCCTTACCGGAGAAGAAACATTCGATATCGACGTTGATGATTCACTGAAACCGCTGAGCGAAATCGAAGTGAAAGCGACGTCGGCGGACGGTTCGGTAAAGAGCTTCAAAGCTCAGGTTCGCGTCGATACACCGGTCGAAATGGACTACTACCGTAACGGCGGCATTTTGCAGACGGTTCTCCGTCGGCTGTTGAAAGAGGGTTAATCGAGACCCGGAGGCGATTCAGAAATGCTGTGCCCGGCCTGTGGTGAGGACTTTGCAGAAGAGCGGTGTCCCAACTGCGCCGGGAAACGGTCGGCTCAGCCTCACGGGATATCGCCTCAGGACGCTGCGACCGAAAACCCGTTCGCAGCGGATCCTGTGCCCGCTAACGCAGGTGAGGTGACGGCTTCCGGCGAATCGCAAGGCGATGGAACTGGCGGAGTCATTCCCTACAAGAATCCCCAAGCGCTCATCGCCTACTACCTTGGGATTCTCAGTGGACTGCCGCTGATCGGCTTGCCGTTTGGGATTGCGGCCGTGGTGCTGGGCATTCAGGGGCTCCGCGCGAAGCGGCGAAACCCCATTGTCAAAGGCAGTGTGCATGCCGGAATCGGCATTGGCTGCGGGCTTGTCTTCACACTGTTCTGGACAGCGGTGTTGGTGATGCTGATCTACGCTGCGATGGAATCCCGCACCGCTCCGCTCTGATCTCGTCCAAGTCCCGTTGTTCTCAGATCCCGTTGATTACGGGGGCCGTGTTTTCGATCCTGATCTCAGCGGTTGGAACGGGCGCTTGAGGCAGAACCGACTCGCTTGGTTCGCTTACTGTCGGCACTTCAGAACTGGGCTGGCTTGTGGCTGGTGTCGGTTGATGGGCTGGCGCGTCCATTTCGGTCGGCATATCCATCGAGTGGCCGCTGGCTTCCGTCGCCTGTGATGAACTGGCCGGGGTTGTATTTCCACGCATCGACTCATAGATGACCGGGCTGATCACCGCGTCGCCAGCGCAACGGTAGGGGCAACACTTGAATGCGGACGGGCAACAGGGTTTTTCGCCGCAGCATTGACGCCAATTGCCACAACATTGGCAACCGGCAACGAGGGCCGTGACGGCCAACAACAGGAACAACCTTGCAAAACGCATTTTCGAGTCCTTTCGTGATTTCAAAGCACGATCCGTGTGCGGGGACGACCATGAGACAAGGCATGAAGCGTCATTCGTGGGTGAGCTGCTACTGCCTGCAGTGCTGCTCCGTGTGTGCTATCGGTCGTTGAGCACGGAATGGGGAGGTTAAACACAATGGCCGTTGCATGCAGTGCATTGATTGCGGCTGTGAAGGGCGACGCAGGCCCTAAATTCAGTCTCACCGTCAGCGTCGGGAATCCTGCTGTGCGTTCCACGTAGTGTGGGCGACGAAAGAGTGCCGCGGTGTGTCGGGGCTAGATTGCAACGAGCAGTTGAGCTACGCCTGCCAACTGCCAACTGCCAACTGCCAACTGCCAACTGCCAACTGCCAACTGCCAACTGCCAACTGCCAACTTACGCCCAACTACTTCGGAGGCTGCTTGGGCTGACGCAACATGGGCTGTAACTCATCAACAAAGTCATGCACATCTTCGAACTGACGGTACACGCTGGCGAAGCGGACATAGGCGACCTGGTCGACCTGCCGCAGATGTTGCATGATGATCTCGCCAATCTTGTCGGCGGGAACTTCCGAATCGAAACTATCATGGACCTCGCGCTCGACAACTTCGATTAGCTCGCGAATCTGGTCGTCACTGACGGGCCGTTTCCAGCAGGCTTTTTCCAGTCCCGATCGAATCTTGTCGGCGGCAAACGGCTCGCGACCGCCATCTTTCTTGATGACTTTGATGTTGGTCTTTTCGACATGCTCGTAGGTTGTGAAACGCCGTTGGCAGGCCAGACATTCCCGACGACGACGAATGGAAAACCCATCGTTGTTGGAGCGGGAATCAATAACCTTGTCATTGTCGACGCCGCAGTAGGGGCATTTCATCGATGTCTACTTGCTGTGAGCACCGGGCTTAAAGGGAAAAATGGTCGGTCAATTCAGATGTGTTCTGGTCTGCAATGTATCGGGAATCTCGTAGCCAAGATCGAGTGCGGCTCAGAAACAGCTCGAGCCAGCTCCGGTGACGCATGCGATCTCCCGTTAATTTAACCTTGGATACCGTTGCGGGGTCAAGCGGCATACCGCAACGGGGGGCGTGTTCGAATCGGATACAAATGAAGAGGTCTGATAGGCTGTCCCTCCGCTGCGGCAGGAAAGGCATTTTAGTGGGGAGGTGGCGGAGACTGGGGGGAGATTGCCGGGCGTTTTCGGTGAGAAATTGTGACGGGACGGAATACGCTCGCTGGCTGATTGTCGGGGCGCACGCGGGGATTGGCACCGTCGCGATGGCCATTCGGCAATTCGGCGGTAAGAATTGTCACAAATGACACGCATGACTTTGCAGTCAAGGGCGTGAAAGCGTCCTCAAGATGAAGACTTGCTTCCTGGCGATGCCACGGGAGAATGACGCGGCGGTGACGATCGTTGTCCGCGTTGTTCTCACGGAGTTGATTGAAATGCAGATGCGACTGAGTGCTTGGGTTGGTGTGGCGTTGGGCCTGTTGTTCCTGTTCGGCGGTAGGGGGCATGGTGAGGACTGGCCTCGCTGGCGCGGCGAACGAAGTGACGGTTCGTGGCAGGCCGCGAACATTACTTCTGCTTTTCCCAACGAGGTGACAAAGGCGGTCTGGCGGCAACCCATTGGAGCCGGCTACTCGGGACCGACGGTTGCCGACGGCCGAGTGTTCGTCAGCGATCGCATCGATGAAACAACCGAACAAGAGCGAGTTCACTGCTTTGATTTTGCGACGGGGGAACGACTCTGGTTGCACCAGTATCCAGCGGACTACGGCTCCGTCAGTTACAAGGCGGGACCCCGTGCGGCCGTGACCATCGATGGCGAGCGTGCGTATTCGTTGGGGGCCACCGGGCAGCTTTATTGCCTTCAGGCTGCCACGGGGAAGCCAATCTGGAATCGCGACCTGGACAGCGAATACCAGATTTCGCGCGATGATGATCAGACTCGGATGCCAATCTGGGGAATCTCGGCCTCTCCGCTGATTGTCGGGGACCTCATTGTGTTGCACATCGGCGGACGAGATGGCGCATGTGTCGTTGCATTGGAAAAAATGACGGGCAAAGAGCGTTGGCGAGCTCTCGATGACCGCGCCCAGTATTCCGCTCCGATTCTCATTGAACAGGCGGGCAAGCAGGTTGTCGTTGTCTGGACAGGCGACAGCGTGGCGGGCATCGCAGCGGAAACGGGCGAAGTCTACTGGCGGCACGAGATGACACCGTCTCGTATGCCCATCGGCTGCGCAACGCCCATCGTTAACGGCGACATGCTCTACGTCACGTCGTTTTACGATGGTTCGCTGATGTTGAAATTGGATCAGACGACGCCGAAAGTGACTCAGGTCTGGCGGGCTGTAGGGCAGAACGAACGCAACACGGAAGCGCTTCATTCGATCATTAGCACTCCCATCTGGATTGGCGAGTATATCTACGGGGTCGATAGTTACGGGGAACTCCGCTGCCTCGAAGCTTCCACCGGGGAACGAATCTGGGAGGATCAAACGGCAACTCCGCGGGCACGATGGAGCACGATTCACTTCACGCGGCGCGGCGACGACGTCTGGATGTTTAATGAGCGCGGGGAATTACTGATCACGGAACTATCGCCGGATGATTTTACGGAGAAGGCTCGCACGAAGATCATCGAACCGACGACCGAGCAACTACGGCAGCGAAAAGGCGTCTGCTGGTCCCACCCGGCCTTCGCCAACGGTCACATTGTCGCTCGAAACGATAAAGAGATCGTGTGCGTTGACTTGCGGGAGTAGTCCCTCGTTCCGGGGCTCTGCCTTGGAACGCACTGCCTCGGAGGCTCCGCCTCCTGCATCCCGCGCTTCCCACATCCCCCTCTCCCATCATCACCGTGTATTCCAAGCGAGCGTCACATAGAGCGCCTCCCGCAGACAGGCTACGCAGACTGTCTACACAGGCAGAGCTAAGGAGGCAGAGCCTCCAGGGCAGTGCGTTCCCCGGCGGAGCCAGGGAACGAGGGGAAATGGAAAGTATTCTCGATTTTCGGGTCAGATTTTCCCGGCGTCGCGTAACGTGAATGGCCCGACTGGCGTTGATACTTTCAGTTAGAGACTCACCAGAATCGTCGTCGGGCCATTTTTCGGCTCAAATATGACGGGAGGTCCTGCATGCGCCGGTTTGGACGCGGCATAGGGCTCGAATCGCTCGAGCGTCGACTACCAATGGCGTGCGACGTATCGAGCGGCGCTTATTGCGAATCTCTAGAGCTCGTCGCGGACATTGATCAGTCGACTCACCCGGCGGAGATCGTGGCGAGCCACATCGAGGGCGACACACTGTACTACGTTCGCGATACGGACGTTGCTCTGGAACTCTGGCGGCAAACGGCGGACGAATCCGAGTTGTTATCGGAGATCTATGTGCAGACGCCCCAAAAGTTCAGCACGGACGAAGTCGATAGTGCAGTTCGCGCTCTTGATGTCATTGGGAACCACCTGTTCTTCGCAGTTGATGGCATTTTAGGAGACAATCAAGACGTTGATCCCATGGAATACGATCCGTATTTCGGAACAACTGATCTCTGGGAATACGATCTGCAGGCAGGCGTGACCCAGCATCTTGCGAAACTAGGTGAGTGGAGTGGCTATACGGGGGCGACGAATGTCCAGTTCCATGACGACGGCGGCGAACTACTCATGGTCGTCGAGCAGATGGCCGGGCCAACCGCCCGGCTGTGGACTTCGGATGGCACCCGTGAGGGTACGAGTCCCTACACCGACCACTTTGGGATCCAATATATTGGTTCAGTTCAGGAGTTGGTTCAGTTCAATGGGGAATGGTACTTCCTTGGCGGAGGTTGGAGCGACTATGGCCTCTGGACGACTACGCCTGGTGAGAGTCGGACGCTCATTCGGGAGTTTGAGGCTGACGTAATCAGGCACGTCGCACCGTACGGCTTGCGCGTTGTCGGCGATCAGCTGCAGCTAGGTGCCTACGACGAATTCGGCGCGGAACTTTGGGTTTCTGACGGTACGACCGAAGGGACTCAGCTATTCATCGATCTGCAACCTGGACCGGCAAGTGCGTACGCGCGCCCGCTACATGAACTCGATGGAATGCAGTGGATTCAGGCGCGCACCGGAAACGAAGCCACATGGGAGGTTTGGACTACCGACTGGACCACTGAAGGTACTGAACGCTACACGCTAATGCCTGAAGGCTTTACCGGAGTTTTCAACTCGGTCGTCTTCGACGATGCAATTTACATTGAACTAAGAATCGACCGGCGGTCGCATGTGTGGCGAATGGACGCCGACTCATTGGAATTGGCTTTTGCCTCTGACGGATACCGTTACGTCGACGAATTCGAAGTTGCGGGAGAACGGCTTTTCTTCAGGACAAATGAAGACGACGAAGAAACGCTCTGGGTTGCCGAAGGCGATACGCCAGTCGCTATAGGCGACTTCGAGGTTATGGGGACGCTCGAAGACAGTAAGGTCGTTTTTCTGCAACGCGACGGCCAGAGGTTCACATTGGCGGAGGGGAGTTTCGTCCCGACCCAAAGTTCGCTGCACGCTGCCCTGCCGGGGGCGTCCCGTCCTTTCGCGGTTAGCGTTCCGCAGGGAGTGCTCACTGCGGTAACGCACGATCGAGAGCTATGGGTTGCGGAGGGCGAGCGGGTCAGGCAGTCGGCGCTTGAGTTTCCGCTTGGCGTTGGTGGTCCTGTCGTGTCGACGGCGGAGCATGCTCTCTTTCTACGAGCTGGCGAATTTCGGCAGGGGCTGATTGCTTTCGAGCCTTTTGACAACGAGCTGGTGACACTTGTCGCCGAAGGGATTGGCGAGCAGATTGCCGTGACGGCGGAAGCAGGTGCGTTGACATTCCTGAACCGGAATGATGATTTTCAGCTAGAGTTTTGGCAGTCTGACGGAACACTCCAGGGTACCAGCGGTATTGTCTTGCGAGATCGCCTGTTTGCCGACAACCAACTCGTCGGTAACGACGGTTGGTATTATTTCTTGGCTCGTGATTTTTCCTCCGAAAACAACCGTGAGCCGCATTTGTGGGTGACAAATGGAACTGCGGATTCGACGCTTGAAATAGCACCAATCTCGGGTCTGGCTCAGCTGGTTCGTTACCGTGATGGTGTGATTGCCTGGGTGCCAAATGACGCGGACGATGGCGAGACCGAGCTAGTTCTGTTCAATGCTACGTCCGAACCCACAACGATCGTCCGCCACGCGTTTGATACCGGTCCCGAGTTCACGCAAATGGCGACTCGGGGCGAGCATATCTATTTCGTCGAAGGTAATCGGCTTTGGTATCACAACGGGCAGCCTGGCGTGGAAGCTCGACTTGTTGTGGAATTCCCGGAGTTGAGCCTGCCGGACTATGGCAGTGCCCTGATCGACAACCTCACGGTCGTGGATCACCGGGTTTTCTTCACCGTTGACGACGGGATGCACGGGACTGAATTGTGGGTAACGGACGGCACGAAACACGGCACGGTCATGGCCGTCGATGTAAACTCCGGTCACATGCCTTCATTGCCTCGTCACCTGACAATTCACAACGATCAGCTCTATTTCACCGCATTGACGCGTGAACACGGGCGAGAGATCTGGTCGATCGACCTCCAGGATCCCCATGCGCCGGTCAATTCGGACATCAGCGACGATGGCCAGTCGGATTTCGCTGACTTCTTGCTTCTGTCGTCAAACTTCGGGAATCGCACCAACAACGGCGTGTTCGATGGCGATCTGGACCACGATGGAACGGTGGACTTCGCCGATTTCCTGGTGTTATCCCGGGAGATTGCTGCACAACTCGACGTGATTGCGTGAGTGTTGAACGGAATGCCCGTGGTTTTAGATGGTTACGAGCTGCCACGGGCAATGTGAAACCGAAAAGAACCGCGATGGAACAGGCCAACGGAGCTAACTTGCGCGTGAATTCTGCGTTCGCGTTTGTGAAGTCTGGCGATCAGGTAGTTCGTGCCGACGAGTTTCTGCACGAGCGTCAGATGTTTCGACGTCCTTTGGCTACGTATCTGGTAGTTTGGGGACCTCATTTGACCGGAATGTTGGCCCAAACCGCAGGGTTTTTCGTCTCTATACGCCTTTTTCAAAAAAAGAGCCGCCAGGGGCCTGAGTGCCCTTGTTGCCGAACTCGGGACACGTAGAATGCGTCTCTTCATCACTGGGACTGATTGAGCTTCACCGCTCATTCACTTCCCAAAGTTGAAACTTCGATGCAAAGGCCTGTTGACGCGAGTCATCGAGTCGAGTAACATTCGAGGCTTCGCCTGACACGGTGATGACGATCTTTGACAATTTGGCGTGGTAGATGGCATCTTAATTTTTGCCTTGTCTGATTCACTTTGTGATGACGACAAGATTGCAATTTTATTTGTCTCAAACTGATCTGGAGTGAAGCTGCTTGCAGTTGTCGCGAAGGGGATGTGAGAGACTATTTCGAGCGTTACATGGCAAAACTCGACGATGAGCAAATTCGTTTGTTCTATATCGTTGAAACAGGCCCAAGTGTTAACGAGTCTCGGGATGAGTTGATGGCAGCTCGGTTCGACCTTCGGGTTGAGTTTGGTTGTTGTTGGTAAGTTCGAGCCTTGGATACATTTGGTCAAGCTGGTAAGGGCTCACGGGGGATGTCTTGGCATTAGAAGATAGGGCGTGGAAGTCTGCGAAATGTCCGGGGGAGTTGACAAACGAGCTTTGATCCTGGAATGCCCATTTGAACCGAGTGAACTGAAACATCTAAGTAACTCGAGGAAAAGAAAGAAAAATCGATTCCGTCAGTAGCGGCGAGCGAAATCGGAACAGCCCAAACCGCGGGGATTTTCCCTGCGGGGTTGTAGGACCTTCAATATCGAATCAACAAGCTAGTGGAACTTTCTGGAAAGTTAGACCATAGAGGGTGACAGTCCTGTACACGACAGCAGCGTTGATAGTAGAAGGCACCTGAGTAGGTCGGGTCACGTGGAACCCCGACTGAATCTACGGAGTCCATTCCGTAAGGCTAAATACTCTCTAATGACCGATAGTGAACTCAGTAGGGTGACTGAACGATGGGAAGAACCCCTTCAAGGGGAGGACACTGAACCTGAAACCGTGTGCCTACAAGCGGTCGGAGCACTATTTTATATGTGTGACGGCGTGCCTTTTGCATAATGATCCGGCGAGTTACCGTTTGCAGCGTGGTTAAGCCTTTACGGGGTGAAGCCGAAGGGAAACCGAGTCTTAATAGGGCGTCTTGTTGCAGGTGGTAGACGCGAACCCTGTGTGATCTACCCATGAGCAGGTTGAAGCGCGAGTTATATCGCGTGGAGGACCGAACCCACTTGGGTTGAAAACCGAGGGGATGACTTGTGGGGAGGAGTGAAAGTCTAATCAAACCAGGAGATAGCTCGTTCTCTCCGAAATAGCTTTAGGGCTAGCCTCGAGCAACTATTTAACGGGGGTAGAGATACTGAATTGGATGGGGGCCCTTCCCGGGGTACCCCACTGAACCAAACTCCGAATACCGTTAAAACTATCTCGGGAGTCAGTCCACGTGGGATAAGCTGCGTGGTCGAGAGGGAAACAACCCAGACCGTCGATTAAGGTCCCGAAGTAATACTTAGTCACTAAGGAAGTTGAATTTCTGTGACAGCCAGGATGTTGGCTTAGAAGCAGCCACCATTTAAAAAGTGCGTAACAGCTTACTGGTCGAGAAGTTCTGCGCCGATAATGAACGGGAGTAAGTATTACACCGAAGTCGCGGACTCTGCTTGCAGAGTGGTAGGAGAGCGCCGTACACCAGATACAAGCCGTACCGGAAGGAGCGGTGTCGGGGTGTACGGGTGATTATGCCGGAATGAGTAACGATAAAGCAGGTGAGAATCCTGCTCGCCGAAAGCCTAAGGTTTCCTGGGGAAGGTAAATCCGCCCAGGGTTAGCCGGTACCTTAGTCGAGGCCGAAAGGCGTAGACGATGGACAGCAGGTCAACATTCCTGCGCCGGTGTGTGGACTGATGGAAGGACGGCATCCAGAAAGATAGCGGTACGAATAGAAATGTCCGTGGCGAAAGCTGAGTTGGCGGGGGTTAAAATACCTGCGTAATACAAGGCCTAGACCGACTGCACTTATGTTCAGGAAGTATCTGGAAGGATGTCCAAGAAAAGTTTCTAGGGTTGAAGCACACTGACCGTACTAAAACTGACACAGGTAGGCGAGACGAGTAGTCTAAGGCGCTCGGGAGAACGGTGGTTAAGGAACTCTGCAAAATGATCCCGTAAGTTCGCGATAAGGGATGCCAGCGAGAGCTGGCCACAGAAAATCGGTAGCTGCGACTGTTTATCAAAAACACAGGTCTCTGCTAACACGTAAGTGGATGTATAGAGACTGACGCCTGCCCGGTGCTGGTAGGTTAAGGAAGCAGGTTAGCATTAGCGAAGCTTGCGACCGAAGCCCCGGTAAACGGCGGCCGTAACTATGACGGTCCTAAGGTAGCGAAGTTCCTTGTCGGGTAAGTTCCGACCTGCATGAAAGGCGTAACGACAGCTACACTGTCTCAACCACCGACCCGGTGAAATTGTAGTCGTGGTGAAGATGCCACGTACCCGCGGTTAGACGGAAAGACCCCGTGAACCTTTACTGTAGGCTGATATTGGTCTGAGATATGTCTTGTGTAGGATAGGTGGGAGGCTTTGAAGCAGTGGCGCCAGCCATTGTGGAGCCATCCTTGAAATACCACCCTAGGCATGTTTTAGTTCTAACACTGAACTAGTGAATCCTAGCAGTGGACAGTGTCAGTTGGGCAGTTTGACTGGGGCGGTCTCCTCCCAAAGAGTAACGGAGGAGTGCAAAGGTACACTCAGCGTGGTTGGCAATCATGCGTAGAGCGTAAAGGTAGAAGTGTGCTTAACTGCGAGACTCATCAGTCGAGCAGATACGAAAGTAGGTCTTAGTGATCCTGTGGTTCCGTATGGAAGGGCCATAGCTCATCAGATAAAAGGTACTCCGGGGATAACAGGCTTATCGCATCCGAGCGTCCATAGCGGCGATGCGGTTTGGCACCTCGATGTCGGCTCATCACATCCTGGGGGTGAAGAAGCTCCCAAGGGTTTGGCTGTTCGCCAATGAAAGTGGTACGTGAGCTGGGTTCAGACCGTCGTGAGACAGGTCGGTCCCTATCTGCCGTGGGCGTACGAAACTTGAAGAGGTTCAACTTTAGTACGAGAGGATTTAGTTGGACGAACCTCTGGTGTCCCAGTTGTCGCGCTAGCGGCACGGCTGGATAGCTAAGTTCGGAAAAGATAAACGCTGAAAGCATCTAAGCGTGAAGCTCTCTCTGAGATTAGGTTTCGTTCCCATTTATGGGTGAAGTCCCCTGGAAGACTACCAGGTTGATAGGCCAGATGTGTAAGTGCAGTAATGTATTCAGCTAACTGGTACTAACGGACGAAAGCTTGACCATTTGTATTCAATGCTCGAATCGAGTGGTCATTGATTGGTGTAAAGTAGTTCGTGATTGTTGGATTCGTCCAGCGTAGCAACTGCTGATCGCGGAATGCTTAATTGCTGATCGCTGATCACTCACCTGTTTCACTGTGATGCAAACAGTGAAACTTAAAATCGCAAAACAAAGATTAGATACATCTACCAACCAAATTGAGGCTTGCCGAGGCGAATAGGCTCGGCAAGTCATTTCCGGTGAACATACCGTAGTGGTCACACCTGATCCCATTCCGAACTCAGAAGTTAAGCACTCCGGGCCGATGATAGTGCCAAAAGCGTGAAAGTAGGTATCGCCGGGTTTTTTAATTTTCAAAGCTCCCAAGTTTCGACTTGGGAGCTTTTTTTGTGCGCTCTTCGAACAATGTTCGACGTTCCCGTGTCGAACTACCTATGGGACAACTCGTCCCATCCCAAATGGAACACTTCCCAACGGAAGACCTGTAGGCCCCGGTGTTGGAGGCCAGCGCAGCACGTTCCATGCGGTGCCGCTACTCCGGAAAGGCTTCCCATGAAACCCGAGAAGATAAATCTGTCGGCGATGGAGTATCGGGCGACGCCGTTTGAGGCTTTCGGTCGGTTGCGGGATAAAGGTCCAGTGGTCCGCGCGAAGTTACCCTTCATTGGGAAAATGTGGCTCGCTACGACTTACGAATCGGTCACCGATGTGCTGAAAAATGACAAACTGTTCTGCCGGGATCCCAAGAACGCCGGCGGCGGTAACTTTCTGATCTTCATGGTGATGCTGCCGACACTGTTTCGTCGACTCACGCAGAACATGATCAGCAAAGACGAGCCCGATCATCGTCGGTTGCGGTCGCTGGTCGATCAGGCATTTCAACGTCAGGAAATCTCCAACATGCAATCGCGTGTTGAACGCTTTGTTGACGAGCAGCTCGATCGGGTTGAAGAGATGGCGTCGAAAGGCGAATCCGTCGATCTAGTGGAGCACCTGGCCAGGCCCGTGCCATTAACCGTGATGTGCGAGCTGCTTGGTCTGCCCATGGAGGATCGGGCGAAATTTCGAAAATGGTTCTCCAACTTCGCCAACATGACTTCGTTTGCTCAGATCTTCCGATTGGTACCCGGTCTTACCAAGACACAGAGCTATCTAAAAACACAATTCGAGGAAGTTCGAAAAAATCCTCGGCCGGGTTTGATGTCCGAACTCGTGATGGCCGAAGCCGATGGTGACCGACTCAATGACGAGGAATTGCTATCTATGGTGATGCTCCTGTTGTTGGCGGGCCACGAAACAACCGTCCATTTGCTGAGCAGCAGTATTCTGTCGGTCCTGCAAATACCGGAGTTGCGCCAAACGCTTTTAAATGACAGGTCAAAGATGGATTCGGTCATCGACGAGCTACTCAGATATAACTCGTCGGCCCAATTTGCCAAACCGCGTTTCGTGACAGAGGATACAGAGTTCCATGGTCAGCAACTCAAGCGTGGTGAATCAATCATGCCTGTCCTCGCTTGTGCGAACTATGATCCTGCGAAATTTGAAAATCCCAACGAATTTCAGATCGATCGACCCGCGAATCATCACCTGACGTTCGGTTTTGGTCCGCACGTCTGTCTCGGTTTGAAGCTCGCCAAGCAGGAAACGCACGTCGTGCTCGAAAGAATGTTTACTCGATGGCCAGATCTCAAGGCTGATTTTGATTTGTCGAAGCCGGATTGGTCGGGGAGATTGGGTATGCGATCACTTTCGACGTTAAACGTCACGCTTGCGTGATCGCAAGTGGCAATTGCATGCCATCCCACTTCGTTTGAAATTCTTCGTCTTTTTGACCGCTCGCTTAGCGAGGGCTGAACTCTGGTCGGCTCCCAGACTCAGATTCGAGTTTTTCGTTTTGTCAGGAAACGTCAACTTGCTACAGTAATTTTCATGTGCATGGGACGCGAATGGCTACGAAGACTGATTCTTGGTGTTGGCTTGCTAGTGGTGAACGCGTCACCTTCTTGCGCAAGTTGCCCGTGGCATGTGTCCGGGATCCAGATCTGGTTGATTCCACCAACGGGCCAGTTTGTCCTGGAATTCACCTCTGATAGCCCACCGTGGTATGCAAATGAGGTAGGTATTAGGTCGGAACGTGGGCTGCTACTTGAGAATGTCGATTCGACTGACTTTGGCGCGTTTAATTTTGCGTTCGTGCACCCCCGGTCGGTGGAATATTTCTCGCTGCCCGATCCTCGGGCATTCGAGCAGCCGAGTATTACTTTGACCGCGACGTACGACATTGGAACTGCGGAGCGCGACGGTATTGATCCGCTTCGGGACTTCTCTTGGAGCCATTGTCAGATTTGGGGGCAAAACGCAGCTACTTTTCCCGGTGATTCGGACTTCAATCGAGTCGTCGACATGGACGATTTTCTGACACTCTCCAGAAACTTTGCGCTCGAAGAGGCCGAGTGGGCACACGGGGATTTTGACGCCGATGGCGTTGTGGGCTTTGGAGATTTCCTGACTTTATCTCGATACTTCGGATCGACGGTAGAATCCGTCTCCGTTCCTGAGCCGCAATCGAGTTTGTTTTTCGTGCTTCCGTTCTTGGTGTGCGCCGACCGTATTCGCCGGATGCGGAGTCGCGGGACGGAAGTGTAGTTCATCGTCGCGTCAGGGATTTTCCGTCAGCCATCCAGGCGGCGACCGAAATTGTCCGACAAAATCAGGAAATCGAGGAATCCGATCTGCCCGTCGTTATCGACGTCGCCCTCCTCAAAAACCGCATCGGTTTCCTTGCCATAGTTTTGCGACAGTAGCAGGAAGTCCTCGAAGTTCACTTCTCGGTCACCGTTCGCATCGCCGGGCAGATTTCCGGGGACATCGGGTTCTTTCGGTTCCTCTTCGTCTTCCACGAAAGTTGGTTTCTGTTCAGCAGCCAGGTCCTGCGTGGGGTCTGAGATCCGGCCCATGAACAGAATGGCCGAGGTGTCGTTGTCACGGATAAAGAAGTGGAAGGGCCGATCCACCGTAAAGTTGTCGACGGGGCCACCGCACGAGTTGTGCGTCCAGATTGCCGGCGATGGCCGGCGATGATTAAGCGCCCCCGATAAAATAGGTGTGGCTCCGTACTACGCGGAAGTTGTACACCGGATGCTCTCCTTCGCATGCAGTAATCTGCTGCAGTGGCAACCACGAACTCAGGTCACTGGCAAGCTGTTCGCCCGGGGACAGGTCACGTGCCTTTGTCCAACCCTGATTGCGGACATGGATGCGGTGTTCTGGCGTTGCCCTGATGATCTGATCACCGATTTGCAGTTCCAGTAGCGACCCCCGACGATGGAAGACTTCCTCAACCTCCATTGCTTCAATTGGGCCATGGACATTGTGCTCGTCACGGGAGAGTACCATGTCTCCAGGCCTGATCTGTTCGATGGGGCGATTGCCGTCAGGCGTGAGTACTGGAGTCCCCGCGGCAAAACAGATGAGAAACCCAACGGATGTCGCAGCCGCGGCTTCTGTACCCTGTTCCGTCAATTCGATAAAGGCTTTGTGCTGAACCTTGTTAATATGGATCCCGCCTCCTTCGACGATGTCGGAGAAGTCGGCGTTGGTACCAAATGCGTTGGACATCCCCATCGCGGGAAGTAATTGTTCCAGCGCGCTGGGAACCGTTGTCTTGAACTTGGGGATTCGCACATTGACGGGGCCGCGCGTAGGAGAGGAATCCAGCCAGCGGCTTATGTCAGCGAGCGTTTCAACATCCAGATCATCCGTTGAGTGCCCATCCGTCACCCTTGTACGGCATTTCCAGGACCCTAAATGCACCGTGCTCGGCTAAACCGTAGCCCAATATCATGTCGTTGAGCGTATATCCCGGCGGGGGTAAGCAACAATACGGTGTTGGGGCTGAGGGATTCCAACAACTCCTGGATCTGACCGTTGGTGTTGTCTTCGACCCATTCGTTGATTGTCGTTCGGGATTCGGGATCCGAGAAATCCAGTTCTTGCGTAATTCCGCCGTACTGATCTGAAACTACGTCAACGAACTCATCCGCCACGGGATATCCGATTTGAGGCCATATGGCGTTGGCAAGTTGCAAGTCAAACTTTGCCTCAGCACTAACGAGACTGTCAATCAGGGCTTCGAAGGACTTGTGAATGCCCGGCTCCGTTCCGAGGTGCAGAACCTGCTCCATCTGCGTCGCGGTCGCGGTATCGTTGGCGGCGCCGGCGTAAAGCATGGCCAGGGCGGTCGCGATGCTAGTAGGAGAAATTAGTAGATTGCCGTCCAGTGGCTGATAGTGTCTGTAAAGGTCAAGAGCGAAACAGTGACGGATCGCGCTGCCCGTGCGGCTTCACCCGGCGGGACATCTTCCAAATCAAGGACGCAGCCTGTGTCGGCGGAGAGAACGATTCTGGCTTCAAGGGGCTCGATTTGTAACTGCCGTAGGTGTTTGTTCTGCAATTCCCATTTTGCTCTCCGGCACCCGCAACGATTGGCTGGCCCGCGACGGCGACCAGCATCCGTCTTTGAGGATACTGACTGGCAATCGATCGACCAAACCAAAATTGGATTGCGCTGGAATTCAGTCGATCGCGGCGGCTGACGATTTGCCGTGCGCATCCAGCCGAGCGTGGATCATACGAAACCACAGCGGCGGAATCGTTGCCAGGAGCATGCTGGCCGGGTAGCCAAAAGGTAGTTCCGGGCTTGGCTCATGATGCCGAAGGATCTGGTACTTGCGCGAAGCTACTGCATGGTGATCCGAATGCCGGGTTAGCTCATACAGGAACGCTCGGCCAAGGAGATGGTTTGAATTCCACGAGTGCTTGGGCTGGACGCGTTCGTATTTGCCTGGCGAAACTTCCGACCGCGTTAGTCCGTAGTGCTCGATGTAGTCGATCGTTTCGAGGATCAGGACGGAATAGAGTGCGACCGCCAGCGAAATCAGCACGCCAAACCAGCCCGTTAGCCACCAGACGATTGCGAGATAGGTCAACTCGTAGGCAAAATACCTCAGCCACGCGTTGCCGACGGACCACGGTGACTTATTGAGCTTCGCGAGCCGCTGACGTTCGATTCTCCATGCCGATTGCGTGACCTGAACAATCACGCGGCACCAAAACCAATACAGCGTTTCGTCGCGACGTGCCGTCGCAGGGTCCTGCGGTGTCCCAACATGCAAGTGATGACCACGGTTGTGGTCGATATGAAACTGCAGGTAAAGACTGGGCAGCAGGAGTAGCTTCGACATGGCCCGTTCGATCCACGAAACGCGATGCCCAAGCTCATGGGCGACATTGATTCCGTTCGCGCCCATCACCAGCCCGACCGTGGATGTCATGCCTGCGATCTCCCTCCACGTAAGCTCCGCGGAACCAATTCGGTAATGGAGGAAGACAATCAGGCCCCAGACGATCGGCACGTTCAGATAGAGTAGCCAGTCGAAAAAGCGGACGTGAGCATATGCTTCGTCCTTGTCATCTCCGATGTTTTCCTTGCCCTGCGGCAGCCAGAGTTCGATTGCCGGCACAAGCATGAAGGCAATCGCCGTCGTCAGGAAGCTCCATATGCCACCTACATACAAGGAAACGTAGGCGCTGGCGGGCAGGATGTACGCGGCGATGTATCGAAAGTCCGAAGGCCTCATGCATCCATCGTAGTCGATCGAATGGCGAAAATGGATCGCGGCTAACCATTGCGTTGAAGACGTTCGCGGATTCTTCCCATGCAGTCGGCTTCGCGTCGGGTGCCTCGGTCTGTTTTCGCCAGTAGGCCAACAAGGTTGACGAGATCAAAGCAGGCAATCAGTTCGCGCCAGTTCTTGGGCAGGTTGCCGCCTGCAGCCATGTACGCCGCGACAAAATTATCGGTGAAGGGCTGCGGTTCGTCCCACCGAAACAGCTGGCCGATGTCCATCAGGCAAGGTCCGGCGTAGGCAAACTCCCAATCCAGAACCAGCAGTCTTCCATCCAGTGCTTCGTGAAGATTCGACGCTTTGAAGTCGCCGTGCAGCAGCACCGGCTTGGGACATGCTTCCTGTATATGTGATTTGCGGCGACGCACAAACTCCTCGGCCTCATCGATGAGATTCGAATGCACCTGAAGTGAATCACTGCTTTTCCGTAAGTAGTCTTCGATCATCGTTGGGAAATCGGCCCACACTTCTTCCATCTCCAGCCGCTCGTTGAGCTCGCCGCACGAGGGCATCTTGATGCTGTGAATCTCTGCGAGCGCGCGACCGGTGGCGGTTCCCTGTTCGGCCGTGTTTCGTAGTGGGTGATGTTCGACGAACTCCAGTAGCAGGAAATCGTCGCCACTACCCAGCACGCGAGGCACTCGGAAGTGCTCCCACGGACGAGACAGGATTTCTCGTTCTCGTCCAAGCGTATTCCGGTCGCGAAGATAGATTCGCAGTACCCGGTCGCCGTCCAGGCGAATGTTCTGGTTTGCGAGGCCACCCGGCAGGACTTTGGCCACTCCGCGGTACGGTCCAACCCGATCCGAGATCGCGCGCGGATCGACTTCGCCTTGAAAGTTTTCGGCGTGCCAATTCGTTTCCGGATTTGGGAAATTCTCGCACATGGGTGGTTCCGTGAGGTGAATGCACCGTGCGGTGAATCGTTCGATGCACGGGACCGTGTCCCTTCAGCGTATCGCATGGGTTATCGTGTACAAGTCTGATGCTTTGCCATATGAGTTGGTTTGAAAAGATGCCGGAAGTTTCCGTAGTGCTGCCGGTTTTCAATGCGGCGTCGACAATCGAACGTGCGGTGCAATCCATGCTGCAGCAGACGCTGGAGGAGATCGAGTTGATCGTGGTTGACGACGGCTCGATCGACGAAACGCTGCGGCTAGTCCGATCTTTCGGAGATCCGCGATTGCGTATCATTGAGGCGGAACATGCGGGTGTTGCGGCGGCTGCGAATCTTGGAACGGCCGCCGCTCGAGCTGATGTGATTGCCCGGATGGATGCGGACGATTTCTCTTATCCCCATCGTCTGGAAGAGCAACTGGGATTGCTTCGGCAGGGCTATGATGCCGTGGGATGTCAGGTCCGAATTGTCGATTCGGAGGAGCGACGCGTGGAATCGATGCGTCGATACGAGCGTTGGGTCAATGAGGAAACACTCTCAAACGATCAGATTTCGGCACTGCGCTTTGTCGAATTCCCGTTGGTCAATCCGACGATTCTGGCGAAGCGAGCATACTTTGAACTCGGGTTTCAAAACGACGATTTTCCCGAGGACTATGATTTGCTGCTGCGCGGGGCGGGGCAGGGGATGCGATTTGGCAAAGTGCCCCAAGTGCTATTCGACTGGTACGATGGACCCAACCGCCTAACGCGAACGGACCCGCGCTATTCCGATGACGCCTTCATGCGTTGCCGACGCCAGCGACTTCTTGAGGGGCCGCTGCGGCACATTGAAGTCGTTGATGTTTGGGGAGCCGGCAAGACGGGGAAGCCGTGGTTGCGATGGCTACGCGAGCAGGATATTAAAATCCGCCAACTCTACGACGTGAGTCCTCGCAAGGTCGGCAACCTGATTCAAGACGCGCGAGTGCAAGGCGTCGAGTCTCTTTTCGAGGCAGACGGAACACCGCTATTGATCGCCGTTGGATCGGAAAACGCACGAGACGAGATTCGGCCGCAGTTGGCGTCACGTGGTTACGTGTTGGGCGTTGACGCCTGGTTCGTTGCTTAGTGATTAGTGGCAGGTGATGTACACGGATTGCGATATTCGGGGCAGGTTTCGTGTCGGTGTGTGCCAACTCCTGGCCGGTGGGCCAGGGGGACGATGCGGACGCATACATGATGGCACCGATCCGGCATGCATTTCGTTTTTCTGTCTCGCGCGTGCTGTTATAATTCGGTTCCCGCCGGCGACTCACGCCACTTCCTACCAACACTGCTTCCCTGCGAGCCTCCCTATGACTCGGTTTCTTTATTTGGTCCTCGCTGTTGCCATAATGTTTATGTCCATAGTGCGGGCAAAGGCCCAGCCGCCAGAGACGCGCCAACTTCAGTTTTCGAAATGGAGTGGCGATATCAATGTGCCCGATCCGGTCGCCATCGGTTTCGATGAGCGGGGCCGAGCCTACGTGACGCAGACGCAACGCAGGAAGTCACAGGATCTGGATATTCGTGCGAACCGCAGTTGGATTCCCGATGATGTGGGGTTCGAAACGGTCCAGGACAAACTGGATTTCTATCGTCGTGAACTTGCGCCGGGCGACGACGAAGAAAACTCGCAACATGTCCAGGATATGAACAAGGATGGCAGGCACGACTATCGCGACTTGACGGTGCTCAGCGAATTGGTGCATCGTCTGGAGGACAAAGATGGTGATGGAACGGCGGATTCCATGAAGACATTCGCCGCTGGTTTCCAGACGGAAGTTACCGGGATTGCTGCTGGTGTTATGTATCACGAGGGAGAGGTGTACGCCACGATTGCTCCGGATGTCTGGAAGCTTCGCGATACGAACAAGGATGGTGAAGCCGACGAGCGTGAGAAGCTGGCAACGGGTTTTGGTTTGCATATTGCCTATGCCGGTCACGACATGCACGGTCTTACCGTGGGGCCTGACGGAAAGATCTATTGGTCGGTTGGCGACAAAGGGATTAGCGCCACGTCGCGGGAGGGGGAACGATTTCATTTTCCCAATCAGGGTGGCGTGATGCGTTGCAATCCGGACGGCAGCGGTTTTGAAGTCTTCGCACACGGGTTGCGCAACGTGCAGGAGTTGGCGTTCGATCAATGGGGGAATCTGTTTGGCGTCGATAATGATGCGGACAAACAGGGCGAGCGGGAACGCTTCGTCTATATAGTGAAGGGTATGGACGCCGGCTGGCGCTGCAATTATCAGTATCGTGGGTCCGATTACGATCCGTGGATGGCAGAAGGGCTCTGGAGGCCGTGGCATGAAGGTCAGCCCGCCTATATCGTTCCGCCGATATCTCATTCGATTGATGGTCCGGCTGGCTTCGCGTTCAACCCCGGCTCGGCATTGAGCCCCGCGTATCGCGACTACTTTTTTCTCACGGGAGCCCCGAACGGAAATCAGATTGCGTTTCGAGTCGAGCCGGACCGAGCGTCTTTCCGGATGGTGGATGAACATCGTGTAGGCAGCGGAGTTCCTCTGGTGGGAATCAATTTTGGCCCCGACGGAGGACTGTACGGTGTCGATTGGGGCGGAGGGTATCCGTTGAATCAATCCGGAGCGGTCTGGAAAATCGATGATCCGGAATTCAGCAAGTCGACCCTCCGAATGGAAGTCGCCGAAATGCTGGCCAAAGGATTTCGGGAGGCAGGAACGGATGAACTACTGAACCTGCTGTCGCACGTCGACCAGCGAATTCGACTGGGTGCACAATTTGAACTGGTAAAGCGAAACGCTGGTGACGAATTCTTTGGTGTGTCGGTGAATTCCCGGCAAGATATCCTCGCTCGGGTGCATGCAATTTGGGGACTCGGTCAGCTTGCAAGAAGCGGAGACGACGAGGCGATCTTGAGCTTGAGTGCGATTCTTTCACGAGTGGACGAGCCGGAACTTGTTGCGCATGTGGCGCGTTGTGCGGGCGATCTTCCCGCCGGCAAGGCGACGTGGCTGGCGTCGATGATGATGCACGCGAGTCCACGGGTTCGATTCATGGCTGCACTCGCGCTCGCCGACCAGCCGACAGAACGCGCCGTGAGGTTTTTTGATGACTTTGCGGCGAGGACGGAGATGTCGGAGACGTATTCCCGTTTTGCCCTCGTAAGGGCCATGTCTGCATGTGCGACGGAAGAACAATTGGTTGGGTTCAAGGATCACCGGGACGACGTGCTGCGGATGGCTGCGGTCGTTGCCTTGCGATTCCAAAAGAGCGAGCGGGTTGCGGATTTTCTTGCGTCGCAGACGGACGACGCTGTGACAGAAGCCGCGCGGGCAATTCACGATGACTTTTCGATACTTGCGGCACTCCCGGTATTGGCTGATGCGCTGCTGACGTCGAGGTGTGACCACGAGGCATTTGTTCGTCGAGCGATCAACGCCAATCTGCGTATTGGGACACCTCGAAATGCGAAGACGCTCGTTGACTATGCCACGGATCGAGGGCGTCCGGTCGCAATGCGTCACGACGCGTTGAACGCGCTTGCACGGTGGGTTAATCCGGATCCGCTGGACCGGGTGACGGGTCGATACCGACCGCGGGTCTCCTCCGAGCGAACGTTTGATCACGCGAGTCTTGCCGAAAAACTTTCTCCCTTGCTCAGTGATGAAAGCAACCGGATTCGGGTTGCCGCTCTGGAGGTTGCAAGTAGTCTGGGAATCCGCGTGGCAGATGTCGGGCTGGAGCGAATCGTGCGATCCGGGTCGACGGACCCATCGGTTCGAATGACGGCACTGGGGCTGCTGGAGCGTCAACGAGCGACTGGATTGGAACAAGTCGCGAAGGACCTGATTGACGATGATGTGTCGGAGATGCGGACGCATGCATTGAGGTTGGTGGCTGCGCGCGATGGAAGTTTGGCCGAGGAAGTCATCGCCAAAGTTATGGAGTCATCGCGCCCGGTCGCGGAACGGCAGGCAGCAATTCAGATACTCGGTACGCTGGAGAGTGAAACGGCGAAATCGCGTCTGAAGGAGTTCTTACGGCTTGCGAAAGCGGGGACCGAGTCGCTACAGGATGTTTACCTTGAGCTGGTGAAAGCAACCGGTACTGAGTTGTCCGATACCTATGTTGAGTGTCTTCTTGGTGGCGACAGGAAGAAGGGACGCGACCTGTTTATGACCCACCTTGGCGCGCAGTGTGTGCGGTGTCACCGAATCGGAAAGCAGGGCAGTGACGTTGGGCCTCCGCTGGACTCAATCGCCAGTCGTCGCGACCGAGCTCATTTGCTGAGAGCGATCGTGCGACCAAGTGTGGACATTGACGACAAGTATCGGATGCACACTTTGGTTCTGACTTCCGGAAAGACATTGCAGGGCGTTATTGTCGAGCGAAATGAAAAATCGACATCGATCAGGAATGCCAGTGGCGAAGTGACAGTCGTGCCTGAGGAGGACATTGATGAATCCCTTGAGCAACAGGTCTCGTTGATGCCCGAGATGAAGGAGGTGTTAACGAGCGAAGAAATTAGAGACCTTGTGGCCTGGCTGGTGACCCTTCAGGGGAGATAGGCAATCGGGTGCATGAGGTGAGTATTGTGTGTGCGGCGTGCCGCCATGAAACACATCATAGTGGGGGGAAGTGCTAATGGTTATTGGTCAAGGCAACGTTGGGTGTAAGGTTTGATTTGTTAGGACGCCAATGCCCACAATAAGATCGCTTGAAGAATTATCCCCCACTTCTTGTGTGGATTGTAACCATCGATAGAATTAGGATGAGTTAGGAACGCACGACAGGACGGGTTGGGGCAAGTGGATACAGAGCATCGAAGCAGTCCATCCGGCGACGGTAGGATAATTCGCATTGACGAACAGCAAGTTTCGTCCCGTGGTGTGCGCAAGGACAAGCAACGGGAGCTGGGGCGCGGTGCATATCTGAAGATAGCCACGGAGTTAACGCCATCCTATTTCTACGCCCGTCGCACTCAGGAAGGATTCAGTCATCGGGCGCTTCGCATCGAAGTATCAGGGCGACTGAAAGCAGATACGATTTCTCATTGTTGGTTTTCCGAATCTCCGTACGGTCGTTTGGAAAGCTTGCTGAATCAGGGCGTCTTGCCGGAGATGGCAGACAACGATGAGGTGTTTGCTACCGAATTCCGCGAGCAGATCTCTTCGATTCGCGAAGTATTCGAAAAGCTGAAGTCCGTCGTGAAGCAAAAATTGGTCCGTGACGGTTTCGGCTACAGACTGGTGGTTGTCGATCCGGTGGTTGATCGACGGGATTTCGCGGACGCCGTTCAAAGTATGCCGCGGTTGGTCGAGAACATGTTGCGTTACGCCTACAGGCATGTGGATGCCGTGGAGGACCATGCCCGCGTGGTGCAGACGAGGCAGTTGGTCATTTTTCTTGAGAGCCTGCTACGTGACTACGTCGAATTTCAGCAAGAATCCACTGCTGCTGCCGCTCGTCCGGAGCGACGTCGAACACAGGATTTTCGGATCTAGGTGAGTCGTCGGGCGTGCGCAATTACGCGTTCATGCTGGTCTTGCTGATGGACCTCGCCATACAGCCATCGACGGCAAGAGAGTCGTGTCGTCAGGACTCGTGTCTAGTATTTCAGGATGCACCAAAGCGCACGAAGGCCATCAACAACGCCAATTTTCTTGCCCTCTTCATGAGTCCGCGGGGCATAACTGATGGGGCGTTCGTGAAAGCGAATGCCTTTCAGGCGGGAGAGCTTTGCGGTCAGCTCGATTTCGATTCCGAAGCGTTCCTCGCGAAGTGTGGGAAGAATCTGGGCGAGGTGTTCGCGCCGAATCAGTTTGTAACACGTTTCCACGTCGGTCAGCTTGAGGTTGGTCTTCATGTTGGAGAGGAGCGTGATCAGGCGATTGACGGTCGAGTGCCAATAGCGTGGTACACGACGACTTCGCGAACTGAATCGACTACCGTAGACGACGTCGGCTTCGTCTTCGAGAATGGGTAACAGCAGGAGTGGATACTCGCCTGGGTCGTATTCGAGATCGGCGTCCTGGATCACGACCACATCGCCGTTTGCTCGCGCGAATCCCGAGCGAATCGCAGCGCCCTTGCCGCGGTTCTGTGGATGGAGCAAAACCGTGGTGCGTGGTTGCCCATGGAATTCCTCCAGCACGTCGCGTGTTCCATCCGTGCTTCCGTCGTCGACAAGAATCAGCTCGGTTTGCACAGGGACTTCGCGCACGCGGTTGATTAACTTCTTCACCGTGTGGACTTCGTTGTAGATGGGGACCACAACGGATAACAGGAAATCATCGGGAACGGGATACAGGCCCAGTCGTCTGCAAACGGCCGGTGTCAGCAGTTGTTGCAACAGACGTGTTGTTTCGTTTCGGTTGTTTCCCAAGTGGTCTTCGTTGAACGCTCGCTGCAACTGCTTTGCCAGTTCGGTATCCGTGTCAGGCTTTTCCATTGCGCTGTTTCCTTGAAGACGGTGTCGTTGCACCTAGCAAATCTGCAGCTGCCAAACAACAACAAGCTCACTCCAGTGTAACGCTAAAAAGTTTTTGCTTCGCAACCTTGACAATGAAGATTGTGTCACAACAATGAGGCCAACGTTGAGATTGTGTTAATGAATGAAAACTTGATCCAGCCCAAATTGGTGGGGTTGCGGATTCAAATTAACGCAGTCTTGAATCGCATACATTGGGAACGCATGGGCGCGACCCAGACGGATCACTGCTTAGCAGTCGGCCTCAGAGGAATTGGCGATGCGCATCGTTGCCTCGGTGGTGGATGTTAGGAACTACTCCCGCCCATGCTTTTCCTGATGTCTTGCTTTCTGTGAGCAAGTCCTCTTCAGCTGCTCTTCAAAATCCACTCGTGTTTCATGACTGATTGTCTAATTGGGCTGGGGTCGAATCTGGGCGAAAAGCAGCAGATCCTTGAGTCCGCTGTGGCGACGCTGGCGGAACACCTCGATGACGTTCGGGTGAGCCCGTGGTATTCCTGTCCGGCCGTCGGAGGGCCGGGAAATCAGGAGGATTTCCTCAACGGGTGTGTGCGGGCAAATTGTGCGACGACCGCCGCCAAACTGGTGGAATTACTACACGCCATCGAAAAGGAAGCCGGTCGCGAGCGCACGGTGCGTTGGTCCTCGCGAACGCTGGACTGTGACCTTCTCTTGTTTGGTGATCAGCAGATCGATACGCAAACGCTGGTCGTGCCGCATCCACGCATGATTACGCGAAGGTTTGTGCTGGAGCCGGCGTGTGAGATTGCCGGCGACATGGTGCATCCATTCATCGGTTGGACGATTGATCACTTATATCAGAACCTTATGGAATCCAGCCCCCACTTCTGTGTGATCGGAAGTAGCGACGCTTTTGTCAATGAAGTTGCCGGGGTTGTTCACGAAGAGGTGGGGGGGCGTCTGTTGGACAGGAAATGCCTGTCATCCACTCGTTCAATCCCGGAAGAGGCTTTAGAATGGACTTTGGCAGTCGACGGGTTGATTGCCAGTGAAGCGTCGGCGGTGACGTGTACGTTCTGGGCGGGCGAGCCCTGGTTGTATGCTTCGCAACCAGCGCTGCAGAAGGCGGCGAGTCAAATCAGGATGCCGAGACTGTTGATCGTAACCGACCCCAGGCAGTCGGACTTCGGTCGTCAATTCGATCGTCTCCCCAAAGGCTTGCGGTGTCCAACCCTATTCCTGTCGGGGGACCGGGACGATGCGATACAGGATGCGGTCGGAGCGGTGTTGGCGATGAGCTGATGTCCGTTAAAGTTGGAACGGAAGAAGGGGCGAGCGGGCGACTCGCATGATTGGCTCAGTCAGTGGACGTCGGGCATGTCCCTGTGTGTGAAGGTCAGGCGGCCGGACGCTAGAGAGTTTGCGGACCAACAGAATTCCTGCATAGCCAACGGATGGCGGCGGCAAATAGGGAGCCTTTAGCATGCCTATATCACTCTGTCTCCATCGCGATGAAGCTCGACGGCAGGTGCGCGATGCAAAACGACGCGGCCGAAAGGTAGGTCTGGTGCCTACGATGGGCGCCTTGCATCAAGGTCATCTGAGTCTTGTGAAGGCAGCCAGTTCGGACTGCGAGTTCACGGTCGTTTCGATATTCGTCAACCCAACACAGTTCGGGCCGGGCGAGGACCTGGAGAAATACCCCCGTGACCTCGACAAGGATCTCGACTTGCTGGAGGGGTTGGGTGTCGACATGGTGTTCGCGCCCGAGCCGGGGGAAGTCTATTCGCCCAGCCATTCCACGTACGTGGAGCCACCACGTGTCGCCGAGCCGCTGGAAGGCGAGCGACGGCCGGAGCACTTTCGCGGCGTCGCCACGGTAGTGTTAAAACTGTTTCAAATCATTCCGGCCGACGTGGCTTTTTTCGGGCAGAAGGATTACCAGCAAACGCGTGTGATTCAGGACATGGCGGCGGATCTCGATCTTCCGGTCAAGATCCTCGTGTGCCCAACGATTCGTGAATCGGATGGTCTTGCACTCAGTTCGCGCAACGCCTACCTTTCCGACGCGGAGCGTGCGCGATCGCTGGCGATTTCCCAGTCGTTGCGCACCGCCGTTGAAATGACACGGGCAGGTGAGAGTTCCGCCGAGGCGATTCGAAACGCGATTGTCGGCCAACTCAATCGAGCTGGCATTGAAGAAATCGACTATGTGGCCGTCGTCGACAATGCGACACTCTTGCCCGTGCAGAAAATTTCACCCGGAAACATGGTGTTGATCGCGGCGTACTGCGGCACAACTCGCCTCATCGACAATGTGCGACTCGGCTGACTCACTGTAGTTGGCTTTACTGTGGCGTTGCCCGGCAGAGGCTGGCTCGCAAAGGCACGCTGGCGAAAGCACGCACGTGAAGTTTCGTTGGCGACAGTACGCTGGCGAGGAAGGGAAACGCAATGCGACAGACGCTGTTCTATATCCCCGATGACGTTGCTGGATGGCCGCTGTTTGGGTTCGGGATTCTGTTGGGGCTTTGGCTTCTTGGGGCGTCGATCGCGTTTTTCGTGATGGTGCGTCGTCAGGGGTGGACGGCGGAAACGAAAAGTTTCCTTCCGTTCATGGCACTCGTGGCCGCGGCGGTGGCCTTCGTTCTGCCGGCCGTGAAGACCAGCATCATGTCGCACGAGGTTGGGTTGATGTTATGGCAGTCGCAACAGGCTCAGCCGACCGGCCTCCCGATTCGCGGCTACGGGATCTTCCTGTTGATTGCGACGATCTCGGGCGTTGGGCTGGCGGTATGGCGAGCAAAAAAAGTGGGACTGTTACCCGACGCGATCTTTAACCTTGCCTTCTATATGTTTGTGGGCGGCATCCTTGGGGCCAGACTCTTCTTCATTATTCAGTATTGGGAACAGATACACGTTCCAGGGTCGTTGCAGCAGACGGTCGCCAACATGGTGAACTTTGTCGAAGGCGGGCTGGTCGTGTATGGCTCGCTGATTGGCGCCCTGGTCGCCGGAATGTGGTTTCTCTACAAGGCCAGGCTGCCTGCGTTGGCGATCGCCGATTTGATAGCGCCCAGCCTTGTTTTGGGGCTGGCAATAGGCCGCATCGGCTGTCTGATGAACGGTTGTTGTTATGGTGGGCTGTGCTCGCAACCATGGGCATTGACGTTTCCGCCGGAAAGTCCGCCGTATTTTGATCAACATCGCAGCGGCGAGTTCTACGGTTTTCGCATTTCCGCCGACGAAGGTGGTAAGCCGGTCATTACCCGAGTCACGGCCGGCGGGCCTGCGAGTGACGTGGGCCTGACAGTGGGATTGCCGGTGGAGTCCATCAACGGCAATAGCACAGAGAGTTTACTGGCAACGCAACGCGAGTTGGCTTCAACGGGCGATCGAATTCGCATCGTCGCCGGTGGCAAGTCGTTTGACTATCGCGTTGGAGAATTGCCCGCCAGAAGTTATCCCGTGCATCCGACGCAGATCTATAGTTCGCTGAACGCCGTCCTGCTTTGCATTGTGACGTTGGCCTATTTCCCCTTCCGCCGTCGGGATGGCGAGGTCTTTACGCTCCTGATCGCCATGTATGCCGTGACTCGATTTCTGCTGGAGGTTATTCGCACGGATGAAGGCGGCATGTGGGACACCGGCATGACGATCTCGCAGAACGTCAGTGTCGGAATGTTGATTGGCGTCGTGGCTCTGACGATCTATATCTCACGTCAACCTCGCGGCACGTTCTGGCCAACACCTGCATAGTGGTAGGTTGAACAAGGGTTAGGTGCTCGCGGGCGACTTGCGGTCAATTCGCTTGTCAACCGGTGGTCTACTCGCTGACGAGCGCCGCGTTCAACGGACAGTCTGCAGGAACTCCGTCGCCAGCTCGATAGGATTGAAGCAAGCGTTTCGATTCGGCTGCCAGCATACGGCGAACCTCGCGGCGTTTACCGCGGACGCGTGGAATCCGCATGGAATCGTATGCCGTCGTCTGATGACGGAGCCACGCAATCACCGCGGACTCCGCTCGCTTTTCGACAGGAATGCGTTTCGTTCGTGCCACCGTGCCACTGCCGACAGGAGTCGCGTGCGAGGTTACGGCGTCGGCAAGCTTTGCAGCGATATCACGGTATTGCTGATCGAAAGCCAGGAACGCAAGGACGGCACCACGAAAGTCCTCCACGTATTCGGCCTGTTTCACATCGCGTCGTTTGGCGTCAGCAGCGCGTCGTTTTGACCATGCTTCCGTCGAACGTTCTGCCGTCAGCTTGTCGCGTATTTGGCGAATCGTCTCCGCGTCGGCCCAGACGCCCAATGAAAACGTGCGGCGTCCTTTCTTCTGCTTGACGGTCCAGCTTGGGCCAGCGGCCTTCACTCGTCGCGTCAGCGCTGCGTCGCCGGGAGGAAGTAACTCCCATGACGCGGGGACTTGCAGGACGGCTCCTGCAGTCGTCTGAACGGCTCTGTCGTTGGGCCCCGGGCTGACAATCCTTGTCTCGTTCGGCATCTGGGTCTGCGGATGATGTGTGGTAAGGCCTAGGAAATGATGGGATGGACGACTTCGCCGTGGACATCTGTCAGTCGGAAGTCGCGGCCACGATAGCGATAGGTCAGCTTTGTGTGGTCGACACCCAGCAGGTGCAGCATCGTCGCATGGAAGTCGTGCACATGAAAGACGTCCGTGACGGCGTTGTAGCCCAATTCGTCGGTTGCACCGTAGGACGTGCCGCCTTTGATGCCTCCGCCGGCCATCCACATCGAGAATCCTTTGATGTGGTGGTCACGCCCGTTGCCTTGTGCCATGGGCGTGCGGCCAAATTCACCGCCCCAGATGACCAGCGTGTCATCCAGCATGCCGCGTTGCTTCAGATCCATCACGAGTGCCGCGGCGGGGCGATCCACTTCGCTGGCGGTACCGATCATGTTCTTCTTGATTCCGCCGTGGTGATCCCAACCACGATGGTACAGCTGAACGAAACGAACGCCTCGTTCCACCAGGCGGCGAGCGAGCAGGCAGTTGCCGGCGAACGATCCATCGGCGCCCTTGGTCCCATAGAGGTCCAGTACATGTTGTGGTTCGTCAGCGACGTTCATGAGTTCCGGTACGCTGGCTTGCATGCGAAAAGCCAGTTCGTTCTGGGCGATGCGAGTAGCAATCTCGGGATCGTCCACGACGTTATCGTGTAACTGATTCAGCTTATTGATGGCTGAAACGACGTCACCCTGGACAGCTCTGTCGACGCCGCTGGGGTTGTTGACATACAGCACCGGGTCGCCGGCGCTGCGAAACTCGACTCCCTGATATCGACTGGGCAGGAAACCGCTGTGCCACTGCCGTGCGGCGATGGGTTGGCTCTGTCCGTAGCGGCCAATCGACGACATGACGACGAAACCTGGCAGGTTATCGGACATATTTCCAAGTCCGTACTGTAGCCATGCACCAATCGATGGTCTGCCCGAGATTGCCGTGCCGGTATTCATGAACGTATGTGCGGGATCGTGATTGATCTGCTCGGTTCGCAGCGAACGAATGATGCACATGTCGTCGGCGATTTGTCCAAAATGCGAGAAGAGCCCGCAGATGGACTGGCCCGATTCCCCGAACTGGCGAAACGGGTGTTGGGGACCGAAGCACTTGAGCTCTTTGCCCTGCAATTGCGCGATCGGCTGGCCGCTCGTGAAGGACGTCGGCATGGGCTTGCCATGCATTTCTGCCAGCTTTGGCTTGTAGTCCAACGTTTCAAGATGCGAGGGACCGCCGGCCATACACAGGTAGATGACACGTTTGGCTCGAGCTGGTCGATGCAGTGTTTGCAGCGCGGGCGTTCCGAATGGTGCCCCCGTCGACGAGTTGGTGAGCACGGATGCGAGCGCAGCGGAACCGAGGCTGATGGCGCCGCGTTTCAGGAATGTTCTTCTGGCGTGATGCATTGAATTTCTCTTGGGGTTTCGATACTGCAAACAAGCTTCGCGCGGCGAGGTGTGCCGCGGTTAACTTGATCAGTAACGGGTAATGGTTTCGTGCAGCGACAGTAGAGTGCGACAGACGCTTGTCCATGTCGCCAGTTCGGCAGCGTCGATGTCTTCGGTGACCGCTGACGCGCCGTTTTCGCTGACGGCTTTTGCTGCTTCCGCGTCGTTCTGGTACCGGTCAAGATGCTTTGCAATGAGTTGGCTCAGCACATCGGCTTCGGCGGCAGAAGGTTGACGCTGCAGGACGAGATCGAAGAGCTCCGTCAGTCGCTCATCAAGCGACTCGCCTGATGCGATAACGCGTTCCGCCAGTTTGCGGGCGGCTTCCACATAGATCGGATCGTTGAAGAGCACGAGTGACTGGAGCGGTGTGTTTGAGCGAGGTCGTTTCACCGTGCACTCTTCCCGGGATGGAGCATCGAACGCCATCAGGCTGGGGTGAACGAAGGTTCGCTGCCAGTGCGTGTAGACACTGCGTCGATAAAGGTCCTCGCCTTTGGATGCCTGGTACTTGCGGCGTGGGAAGTTCAGGTGTGCGTAGTAGCCCGCCGGTTGGTAGGGCCGCACACTCTTACCGCCCAGCTTGTTGACCAGCAGGCCGCTCACCACCAAGGCGTTGTCGCGAATTCCTTCGGCATCCAGTCGGAAGCGATTCTGTCGTGCGAGCAGGCGGTTTTCGGGATCCCTGTCACTCAGTTCGGGCCGCAGAGCGGACGATTGTCGATACGTGTTGGAGGTCACGATCAGTCGCACGATGTGTTTGATGTCCCAGCCGCTTTCGATGAATTCGACGGCCAGCCAGTCCAGCAGTTGCGGATGAGAGGGAACCTGCCCTTGTGAACCGAAGTCGTCCAGCGACGTGACAATGCCTTCGCCCATCATGAGTTTCCACAGTCGATTCACGAAGACGCGTGCGACCAACGGATTGTCTGGATGCGTCATCCAACTCGCGAGGTCGCGCCGGCCGAGTCGTTCGGATTCGGTGTCCATGGAGGCAAATGACAACGTCGACGGGAAAGCCGGTTGCACGACCGGGCCCGAATCGTCCTGCCAGTTGCCGCGTGGCAGTAATCGCATTTCGCGGGGTTCGACGGCTTCGGAAATGAGCACCGTTGGAATTGTCTTTTCGAATTCGTCCTTTGCCTTTCTGGCTGCGTCGAACGCTTTCTTCTTGGGATCGTCTTTCTTCGCATCCTTGGGGACTTCGGCTTCGGCCGATTTCATCAGGGCGACCAAGCGAGCCAGTTCGGTATCCTGCCCCTGCTCGGGCACTTGCAGTTTGGGGAACCAGTTGCTGCCGCCGTAAACGCCCGTTTCCTTCAGGTCGGCGAAGAAGGAGGCGAACTCGTAAAACTCTTTCGCGGAGAAAGGGTCGAATTTATGGTCGTGACACTGGGCGCAACCCAGTGTGGTGCCCAACAGAGCCGCGGAAGTGTTTCGGACTCGGTCCGCGGCGTAGATGGCGAGGTACTCTTTGGCTTGAGCTCCTCCTTCCGCCGTAATCATGTGCATGCGGTTGAAGGCCGAGGCAACTTTCTGGTCGCGCGTCGCATCGGGAAGCAGGTCGCCGGACAATTGTTCTGTGATGAACTGGTCGTACGGCATATTTTCGTTGAATGCCTTCAGTACGTAATCCCGGTAGGGCGACATACTGACCAGTTGGTCGCCATGAATACCCACGGAATCGCCGTACCGCACGACATCCAGCCAATAAGCCGTCAGGCGTTCCGCGAAGGCCGGTTTGTTCAGCAAACGATTGACTAGCGTTCGCCATGTTGAAGGAGTTTCGATCTGTCGGGAATAGTCTCGCACGACGCCGGGCTCCGGCGGCAAGCCGGCGAGATCAAAATGCAGCCGTCGAATCTGCGTACGAGGGTCGGCCGGATCCGCGGGAGAGAGTCCTTCACGTTGCAGTCGGGCGACGACAAAATTATCGATGGGGTTGGCGACGGCCCTGACGTTTTGCACTTCGGGAACGGGCGGTCGTCGGGCAGGTTCATAGGCCCAGTGTTTCTGGAAATTCGCGCCCTGATCGATCCACTTCTTCAGCAAGTCGATCTGCGTCTCACTGAGTCGGGGGCGTTGCGAAGTTGACGGCGGCATGTGCACGTCGGGATCGTCACTGGTCACACGCGCAATCAGTTCGCTGCTGGCGGAATCACCCGGGACAATGGCGGACGCGATGGCAACGTCACGAACGTCAAAGCGGACATCGGCCTTGCGAGCTTCGGCATCCGGACCGTGGCACGTATAGCAGGAGTCCGAAAGGATGGGCTTGATATCACGAACGTAGTTGACGGAATCCTCCGCCGCGACTACGCAGTGAAGTGACAGTAGACACGAAATGGCAATCAGAAATCGACGCACGGAAATCTCCTTCAGTGGTTTCTATCCATAGTTTAGCTGACCACTTGGGGCCGCTGCCACATCGAGAGTTACAATTCGAGACGGTAAACTGCGGCTGGTCGTTGAAATTGCCCGCTTGACGTGCCTGGGGCTTGTGGCGCGAGTAGCCAAAGCACGAGGCGCGGAAGTGTCGATTGATTGACAGGCTCTGAAGTGCGGCATCGTCAGCGCGGGAGCATGACGATTTGTTCGCCCTGCTGGCGACTGGTTCTGGGAACGCGTAGCATGAGCGTTTCTATATTCGACACGCTTGGAGCATTTTTGCCATGTCCCGTCTGATTGCTGTTCTCAGTTTTTGTGCGCTCGCAACGTCTGCCTTCGCCGACCACCACGAGAAGCATAAACAGTTTATCGAGGTTCGCGAATATCGTTTGAAGTCGGCCGACGCGGCGGCAGAAGTGGATGCCTATCTGACGGGTGCGCTCGTGCCGGCGTTGAACCGACTGGGCAGCGAAACGGTGGGTGTCTTTCGGGAAGAGCAAGAGCAGGAGCAGCCGGTCCGCTACGTGGTGTTTGCCCACAATTCGCCTGCGGACTTCGTCAGTTGCAATGCAAAGTTGGCCAAGGATGCCGTCTATCAGAAGGCGGCCGCCAGCTACATGAAAAAGATGAAAAAGGACACGCCTTTGGTGCGGATCCGTTCCGAGCTACTACATTCTTTCGACTGTTGGCCCGAATTGAAGAAGCCGGAAATCGCTGGCAACAAAGGACGGCTGTACGAGATCCGGGTCTATGAAAGTTCCAGCGAGCATTTCGGGGATCTCAAGGTGGAGATGTTCAACGCGGGCGAGGTTCCGATCTTTTTGGACAGCGGCGTCGTGCCGGTCTTTATGGGACAGGCGCTCGTTGGCGACAAGACGCCCAATCTCACGTACATGACCGTCTACCCCGATCAGGCTTCCAAGGACAAGGCATGGGATAACTTCCGTCAGCATCCCGATTGGAAGGTGCTCTCGAAAGTAGAAAAGTATCGCGGCACCGTCAGCAAGATTCATAAGTTCAATTTGCTGCCAGTGGACGGCTCGCAGTTGTAAGTGCGACGGGAGATTGCCCGTAAGCTCTCATTGTTGCGTACGCGAGACTCTGCGCCGTGGACTAGATCGCCATGGTGCAGATCGCGTATCCGTGAACGGCGGCAGCGACGGTGACGGCAAGATGCCAGCCCGCGTGAAAGAATCGGATGCGGCGGTCATTCAATAAAAAGATGACGCCAATCGAATAGCAGATTCCACCGGCGAGCAGCCAGAGGAAGAATTGCAGCGGCACGACCGTCAGCAGGCAGAGGGCAGGGACCCAGCCCAGCAGCAGGTAGGTGGCGGCAGTGCCTTTGTGAATCTGATGGCGTGCGAAAACTTTGCGGTAGAATCCAAAGAACGCGACGCACCACACGAACAGCAGCAGTCCGCGGCTGAACCAGCCTCCCGAAAACGCGATCACGCCGGGCGTGTAGGTGCCGGCGATGAACAGGTAGATCGCGCCCTGATCCCATGCTCGGAAAATATTGAGCCGACGTGGTTCTTTCTCGATGTGCGACAACGTCGACATCGCGAACACCAGAATTGAACTCAGTCCGTACGTCAGAAACCCCAGTCGACTCGGTAGCCCATCAAACTCCCATTGCAGCAATCCGTATGCGGTTGCAATGCAGGCCGCCAGACACGCGAATCCGTGGATGGCGGCATTCGCCAGTTCCTCTTCGTCGGTGAGACGTGCAAAGCGTTGGTCTTCCTGCGAGGTAGTCATACTTGGGATTGATCGGGTGTGCTGGTGCAGTGAGTATCTGAGGTGGAGTGCGAATGGGCGTCACGTCCGTTAGGTGATTCGCTGGCGGGAGCTTTCTATTTCGTTTCGCCGCTATGGCTTTTTTACAGTGGCCGGTTGCGAATGCCGGGCTTGTCGACGTGGCCCTGATCCTGTGTCGGTTCGCTTCGGAGCGGAAGGTAGGTCGAAACGTCTCAGGAAGTGTGGCTTGTCGGAACGGCCACCGCTCATGTAGTCTCGCCATACCAGTTCTGCCGTCATTTGCTCTGGCTGGCCATGCTCAAGCAGAAACTCAAACACGGCCTGGCTAAGTTGCGTCAGCGAAATTCCGTGGACCTTGCCGGTTCGTGCGTAGAACCAGTCGCAGAAAGCCATGAAGTTGTGAAACGGAGCAGTGCCCAGCAGCCGGGGTAGCGTCTCGCCGAAATTGCCACTGTTTCCAATCAGGTCCCAGTAGCGAGCGAACCGACGCATGCGTTGCATGTTTTGGAAATCCAGTTTGCTGTTCGACAGAATTTCGTAAGGAGGGTGTGGGCTATACACCATCTTCCATTCTTCGTCGTGCCGGGTGATCGGTGTTCCTTTAAGACGCTTCAGGATGCCAACCTGGATTTCCTGAGGGCGAAGGGCAACCAGTCGGTCGAAGCCGGTGGCGAAGCTTTCGACGTCCTCGCCGGGTAAGCCGACAATCAGATCCGAATGAATGTGGACTCCGGTTTCCTGTCGCAGAAAGCGAAAGTTGTTTTCCAGCTGTTCGTTGTCCTGCTGGCGACTGATGAGCTCGCCGACTTCGTCATTGAATGTTTGCACACCGATTTCAAACTGCAATGCTCCTGCCGGGAACTTCGCGATGATCCTCTTTAATTCTGCCGGCAAGCGGTCAGGGATCATCTCGAAGTGCAGGAACAGTCCGTCGACATAGCGATCCAGGAAGAATTGCAGAATCCGCGTGCTCAGGCGAATGTTCAGATTGAACGTGCGATCGACAAATTTAAACTGACGCGCACCGCGATCGAGCAAGCTCTGCATGGCATCCAGAAACGCGTCGGCGTCCGCGAGACGGACCGGAATGTCCAGTGCCGAAAGGCAGAACTCGCAAGTAAACGGGCAGCCACGTGAGACCTCGACGTAGATCACTCGGTGGGCGATGTCTTCTTCGTTGTAAAGGTCGTACGGCAATTCCAGGTCCGCGAATTTCGGCAGCGGAGCCTGAATCGTCTTTTCGACGGAACCAAGTCCCGACAGTATCTGGTTGCAGAGCGCTGGAAACGCCAGATCGCCTTCGCCGCAGATGACGTAGTCTGCATCACGCACGACCGGTTCGTCCGTTGAATCGAAGCTGACTTCCGGTCCGCCCAGCACGACGCAAACTTCCGGTGCGACGCGTTTCAGTTCGGCGACCAGTCGTGTAACCGGTTCGATGTTCCAGATGTAAACACCAAGGCCCACAATGCGCGGCGAATGGGCGAGCAGTGATTCAAGGATCTCGATGCTGCCGTCCTTGATGCCAAATTCCAGCATCGTCGTGCGATCCCGCAGGTCTCCCATATTCGCCAGCAGATAGCGCAGCCCAAACGAGCTGTGCCAGTAGCGGGCGTTTAGCGTTGCGAGCACGATCTCGGACATGACTTCTCAATGAGCAGGGTGAGTCGCCACTATACCCTGCACGTTGCGTCAGATGCGACGCCCCGTTAGTCCGTCGAATCGCGTGAGAAACCAAATTCGGAACTCAAAATCAGAAAGTCGTCAAAGTCGACAAGCCCGTCACCGGTCGCGTCGCCGGCGGACCATGTTGCGTCAACTTTACCGAAGTTGCCGCTCAGTTCAAGGAAATCATTGAAGCCGACTTCGCCATCAAGATTGAAATCTCCCCGGCGGGTATTCGCGATCTCCGTGATCCAGTGATTCGCATCGTCGACGTCGACGATGCCACTTTCGTCCAGGTCGAATTCGGGTTGTTGGCTCGCCGCTGCGATTGCGGCGTGAAGCAGATCCAGATCGTCGGCTTCGATGGTTGCGTTGCCATTAAAATCGCCGGGCACACCGATCAGAAAGTTGGCTTCGACCAACGCCGACCATTCCGTCCCGTCACGCAGGGCTCGGACGCGTACGGTGGTGTTGTCGTCGATCGTAAACCCGGCATCGTAACTCTGGCGAGTCGGTGAGTCTGCGGGATCTGATCCGTCCAGCGTGTAGAAGACATCGCCCTCGGAATCGATCGTAATTGTTTGTGCGGAGGAGAACTGGCCGCCGAATGTGGCGTTGCCGTCGACCTGCAATTGGGGTGCGTCGTAGCGGTGGAAAAGGCGACTGTTGCGAAGTTGTTGAAGGACGGTTTCGGTTCGTTCCGGGAACCATCGCTCCATCAACCGGTCGCGTTCGCGAACCCATTCACGGTCGCGGGTGTAGGGGCGCGTTCGTTGGTTGTCACCCCATCGAGCGGACTCGGGGACGATCGCCATGTAGACCTGATCAAGGCGTCGTTGGTAAACCTCGCTCGCGGCGGCGGGCGTGAATTGGCCGTTCCCATAGAAGTGTTTTTGTACAGCGTCGTGGAACTTGCGTTCGTAGACATCGTTTCGCATCAATCGATGATGGATGTGAGTGGGCCCCATCGCGTCGTCGCGACCGGTCGCATCGTCCGCCAGATTTTTCATGACATGTTCGGCGTCCCAACTGTGGAATCGCCATTTGCCCGTTCCGCTGGCTTTGTTGTAGCTGGCATACCAGTTGTGGTGCGCCCAGTCCGTGTTACCGACGTAGTAGTTCAGCAGGACGTAGTCGATCAGTTGGTCGACTTCCAGAGTGTCTACCACGGACTCATAAACTTCGGTTTGCCGTGTGTCGGAATTGATCAGGGCGAGGAGATCGCGATAGTTGCGTGAAGATCCATTGACGACATCGTCATTGTGCTTGATGACATCGTAGTCGTCTTCATCGCCGCCAAGGTACGCCGAGGCAAAGTGTTCGTCGGGACGCTCGTGCAGATTGTGGATGCCCCAGTAGATGCCGTTGAGGTAAACGTGAATCCACTGCCCGTTAGGTGCATGTCCGCCCATACGGTTTTGCAGGTCGGCGACAAACTGGTCCCGCGTGTACTGGGCTCTGGCTCGCTGGCTGGTTGGCTGAACGCCTCCGCCATAATGCCACGCCTGATTTAGTCGCGCGTCGATGGTGAGGATATCGAACTCCGTTGCGTTGTCTTCGCCGTAGAGCGGATATTCGAGCTTCGCATCGCCGTACTCGCGTTTAAACTTGAGCTGCATGGAGAGCTTGTCGGACTTCCAGCGATTGGTGCTCGAGCCGCCCTGAATTTCGACGGACCCGTCGACCTGAAAGCCCTCCGTCCCGTCCGCCAGAATCAGCTCGGCAGAAACGGGTCGCGGGTCCCCCTGACCTGAAAGGTAGATGCCTTCACGTTGTCCGAAGAAGTTGTCGAGATCGGTGACCAGCGACAGGGAGGGCAGTGACTTGAGGCCATCGACGATTTGGTCCGCGTACTGTGGGTCTTCGACGATATCAGGATCCATCTCATAGTCCGCGTCGGCGTGGCCCCAGTTGTTGGGAAGACCGTCGCCGTTCTGACGAATAACGTGATCGGCAAACAGGTACGTCTGCGTATCGATGTTCGTCGGTTCCCAGCCGTCGCGAAAGGCGATCGCACGTAGCGTGGACGTGGTTGAGATTTCGATCGTTGATGATGTTCCCGTTTCATCGCCCACGACTTGCGTGCCATTGGACAGATCCGGCGGCGTACCATCCAGCGTATACACCAACGTTGCATGGGGAGTTGCCGTGGCCACGACGACGGAAAAGCGTTCTTCGAAAAAGCCGCGATCCACGGTGAAGGTGGTGTCGGCCACGAAGCCCAGGAAGCTGACGCCGTTGGGTTCGCCTGGAGTGGGTTCGCGGAAGAAGCCCTCTTTGGCATCGGTATCGACGCCGTAGGAAACATCACTTTCCTGTGGAGGATATTCGGTGTCTGCGGTACCGAAGGAAGTGACCAGCGTCCCGGACGGATCGGCGAGCGCAAGGTATTCACCGCCGGCTCGCAGTTTGAAGTTGGTGTGGTGGCTGCCGTCGGAATCAATCGTGTCGCGGCCAGAAGCCCAGACAATCAACCTGGCATCGGCTGCAAGGATGCCGGATGTGAACTTCCATTTGGCGGGCTGCTCGAAGTCGTCCGTCAGACTCCAGTCGGCGAGATCAATGGCGGAGTCAGAGGCGTTGTGAAGTTCGATCCAGTCCGAAGTGTCTCCGAAAGCATCCGTGATTCCCTCGGAGTTGCTGGCCATGAATTCCGTGATTGCCAGGCCATCGCCAGTCAGTAGACGCCGGTCCTCGAGCGATTCGACACCGCGATATATTCTGTATCGTGACATGGGTCCGCCTGACGTGCTAAAGAACGTTTGCCTGTTCGCATTGTATCATCCGACACGGATAACACGCGTTTTAGGAGTCGCGGGGACCTTTGCGCCCACTGGCGCGATGCGTTCAGGTTGCTTAAACTTGTGCTACGTGGCGGAGCTGGGATTGCGACAGGCGAGGCTCGGTTTCGACCGCGACGGAAACACAGAGAACTCAGCTTTGAGGTATTACTCAAATGGCACGGTCAATCGGAAACGCAATCGCAGACTCACTGCAGTTGAGCCTGGGCTATGGAGAACGACTGCTGGCCGGCATCACGGCGGAGAACTTCGCACGCTATGCCAGCCCAGGCGGTCAGACTATTGAGTCCAATCATCCAGCATTCGTCTACGGTCACCTGAGCATCTACCCGTCGAAGATCCTGACACAGCTGGGGAAGGACGCCGCGGCCAGCCCGGAAAAGTTTAACGAAGTGTTCTCGAAGGACGCGAGGTGTGCGGACGATCCGGACGGCAGTATCTATCCGGTGATGGATGAGGTGATGGAGCATTTCAATTCTGGCTATGGCAGCGTCATGTCAGCGCTTCGGGAAGTCAGTGACGACGTGCTCCAGCAGGCGAATCCAAGTGGCGGCCGGATGACCGAACTTTTTCCGACCCTCGGATCCTTGCATGGCTTCTATGTGGGTGGTCACATGATGATGCACCTTGGGCAGCTCAGTGCGTGGCGACGGATGCAACAGCTGGGGCCGGCGTAGCCGATGAAAGTCGAGTGAATCCGCTCGGCCGTCCGTGTGCCGGGGTTGATACAATGCCGACGGCCGTCACAATCGGTCCAGGCATTGCGATACGTGTCGGGGTGTGTCACTGGATCGACTCACACGATCGGTTTTCTTGACACTTTTCAATGAACGACATAGTCTTCGATACTGATTGCCCTCATTCTTTTCCGCCTGGTAAATACGCGATCCATGACAGTTGCCGTTAATTTTGACGACGTGTCGAAGCAGTATCGGCTGGGTGAAATCGGTACCGGTACGATCTCTCGTGACCTGGAACGATGGCTTTGCAGGCTGCGCGGAAAGGCGGACCCCTATGCCAAGATTGGCGAGGAGAACGATCGCGAAACGGCCGGTGGTGAATTCGTTTGGGCGTTGAAGGACATCAATTTTGATGTGAACGAGGGCGAGGTCTTCGCTGTCGTGGGACGTAACGGCGCGGGGAAATCGACACTTCTGAAGATCCTCTCCCGCATCACGGCACCAACAACCGGACGCATTCGTGCACGCGGCAGAATCGCCAGTCTGTTGGAGGTTGGTACCGGCTTTCATCCCGAATTGACCGGACGCGAGAACATCTTCCTGAACGGCACATTGCTGGGGATGTCGCGACGCGATATCAAACGGCGACTCGACGAGATCGTGGATTTCTCCGGTTGTGCGAAGTACATCGACACGCCGATCAAACGCTACAGCTCGGGGATGACGGTGCGACTGGGCTTTTCCGTCGCGGCTCATTTTGACTGCGACATTATGGTCGTCGATGAAGTGCTTGCCGTTGGCGACGCCAGTTTTCAGGAACAGTGTATTCGTCGTATGACGGAACTGGGACAAAGCGGACGCACGATTCTCTACGTTAGTCACAACCTGCAATCAGTTTCGCAGTTGTGTACTCGGGCGTGCTTCATCGACAAGGGGCGGCTCAGTATGGTCGGCGATGTCAGTGAAGCAATCAGTCTTTACCTCACCTGTTTCAATGGTGAAGTTCTGGACGAGAATTCGTGGGTCGGCAACAACAAGATGCGTCGTGGCTACGGACACGCACGCGTATCCTCATTTCAGTTGGAAGACGAGGCCGGGAACGAATGTGACAGCTTCGAACAAGGGCAAAAGGTCCGGGTTCGCTTCTCGATCAAATCGTACGAGGCGTTCGAAGACTATCGATTCTTCATCAAGGTCTCTTCCAGCTACACCGGAGAGGAAGTCACGTCTTTCGACCATCGGCTCACGCCGGAACAGAGTCGCGAGGCGGAAAACGGGGAGTTGATTCTGGAAATCGACACCGACAACTGGCGGCCGGGGATCTATCCTGTCTACATTTGGCTAGGTGATCCGGATAATCCGTCTATCTGTTATGACTGCATTGATAATGCCACGAAGCCACTGTTGATTACGAAGGACGGGTCAACAAATGGAAAAGGCGTCTTTGATATCGATGCTCGCGCAATTCCCGCTTCCCGGGCGCAAGTAATAAGCTAGGTTTTGGCTGCTGAGGGCCACACCTCATGCACCCCGAAACCCGGGGCAACCTCCTCCGTCAATTTTGTCGATGAAGGCTGCTGCATGCTCAAGTCTATGAAATCCGTTGCCAAGTCGCTCTTCCAATCGGTGGGTCTGACCAACGATGCCAACGCCAGGCAGTACATTCAACGTCTGCTCAACGGTGAAACGATGGTGGCGGCGGACGTGGGAGCAGCAGGTTGGCTGCCAGTGAAATGGCAGAACCTTGAAGGCGGAATCAATTTCCTGTTCTTCGAACCGCATCCGGAAAGTTACACGAAGCTCTCTGCGAGAGCCAAGCAGGCTCCATTTCCCGATACGCTGACCGTTTTTAATACCGCTCTTTCGGGGAGTGGCGGCAAAAGAACTCTGTACATGCTGAACACTCCGACGGGCTCCTCCTTGCTGCCGGTCAACATGGATAGCGAGTTCGTTCAGAAGGAAGATACTTATATCTTCCCGATCAACGAGAAGGATGTAGATACTCGAAATCTTGCCGATGTGCTCGGTGAAAGCGGCCAATCTCTGCACATGGTGAAGTTGGATGTTCAAGGTGCGGAACTTGAAATCCTGGAAGGCATGGGAAAGGAACGACGTGACGAATTGGTCATGGTCGAGTCTGAAGTGAACATGGCGGGTGGTGGCCACATTGGTGCGCCAACCTTCAACGACCTAAAAGAAATTCTTAATGCGTCTGGCTTGCGCTTGTATGACGTGCACGTTGTGCGAAATTACAGAAAGAAGTTGGGCAACAAGTTCTGGTACCACGAGAACCTGTTCAATGTCTACAACAACTCTCCATCCATCGCAGGACGGACGTGGGAGTTTGATGTGATCTACTTTGCTGACTATCGTCCGCTGATGGATTGCGGAGATGTACCAAAGCTTCGCCGGTTGCTGGTGGCACTGTGTGCCTACCGCTACTTCAACGAAGCTTATTACATCGTCGAGACGTGTAAGGCTGAAGGCGTTATGGACTCAGCTGAATGCGACGCGCTAATGGAATCCATCCTGACCTGGCACAACAGGTCAGCGAGACAGTTCTGGTATGGACGCAGTGCTGCCATGCAACAATTGCGTTCACTTGTCGGTTTCCCTTAAACCGGTGCCGACCCTTTGAAGATTCGGAGCTAACATGAACACTATCCCAGTCATTGACTACAGTCGTCATCCTGCATTTGCAGAATTCGCCGTCGATCGGCCGCAGGACGACCTCGTCCATGCGGAGATGCTTGCGATTGACGAACTGTTCGCGGCGGCCACCAATGCCGACCAGTTTGACAAGGACTCGCAGCGTCACTGGAATCGAATCAAGGAAGTGCTTGGTCAGATGGTGGAGAACGAACCGCTTTGCGAGCGCGCAAGGATGGTCGTTGACAAAACAGCAGAAACAATGATCGCCAGCGTTCGCTGGAATGCGAAGCGCAAGAATCGCGAGTGCAAACAGGAAAACGCCGCACAGGTGTTGGACGATATTCGCACCAATGGTGCAGCCGTCCTGCAGTTCCCGGATGACGTGCGCAAGAAGCTGTATGACGATCTCGCCGAAGAACGCGCAATCACGGAAAAGCGTCACTCGATGAATCCTGTCGATCGCTGCGTCTACCACATGAAGCAGAACGGCCCGACGTATGAGCTGATGGAAAACACGCTCAAGGATATTGGTTTGTTCGACGCAGTCAGCAGTCTGTTTGGACGTTCCGTCCAGGCGAACTACTGGTACCTGGCCCACAATACTGCGAGCGAAGCGTGGTATCAGAATTGTTATCAGGACGCTGGGGTTGAGACATCGCCCTTGGCTTATGCCCACTTTGACAACGATTTTGACCTCGCCAAGATCCAGATCTATCTGACCGACGTGGGCGAGGATAATGGCCCGTTCGCCTTCGTGCCAGGCAGTCACAAGTGGACTGGTTGCAAGACGCAACAGTTCGTCTTCAAAGAAATGGACCGCCACTTCAAGTATCCCAAAGACGAGCGTTACTATTATCGACCGCGATTTGCGAGTCCTGAATACCGCAAGGAATTCATGCAGCTGCCGAAGTCGATGCAGGGCTCCAGTCACCTTGGCGATGACCTGTTGGCGGATTCGGATATGCTCCGTGAGATTGACGCCAGCTTTAATCGTGTAACGTCAGACAAAGGGAACTGCTGCGTCTTCGCGGGCGGTGACCTGTTACACTACGGTGGTCTCGTTCAGGGCGAAGATCGGTGGGTGCTGCAGTTGGGACTGGTCGCCGAACGACCGCACTCGGCTGGGCCGCCTCCCAAGCGTTCGCTGTTCCGCAAGATTCTGTCAAAGACCCGCCGGATCGTTGGCGAGAAACCCATTCGTATGATTGGAAATGTCTTCGGATACGAGGAAACGGCGCCTCCACAGAACGAGTACAATCCAAACGCCTGACGGGCACCCGCGCGCAAGCCAGGCACCCGGGGCGTTTGGAACCCGGAGTAATTACGCACTAAAGCCAATGTCGAGGGATCGATAATGCGTGCTCTGCTGTTGAAAGACGGAAAGCTGTCGCTGCAAAGCGACTATCCAGAGGCTGAAGTACCCGCCGGGAGTGTGCGTGTTCGCGTCACTCAGGCCGGCATCTGCGAAACGGATTTGCAGTTGGTTGCCGGGTACATGGGGTTCTCTGGTGTCCCCGGGCACGAGTTCGTGGGGATCTGTGAATCAGGCGCCTACAAGGGACGACGTGTCGTCGGCGAGATCAACTGCGTCTGTGCAAACTGCGACATGTGTCAGCGCGGCCATGGGAATCACTGTCCCCATCGCAGCGTGATTGGCATTCTCAATCACGACGGTGCCTTCGCCGAGACGCTGGTTGTTCCGGAAGCAAATCTGCACGCCGTGCCGGACGAAATGTCCGATGATCTGGCAACGCTTGTCGAGCCCGTTGCGGCAGCGCTGCAAATTCCCGATCAGGTTCAGCTCACCAGTGACATGCGAGCCATCGTGGTTGGAGACGGGCGGCTAGGGAATCTTTGTGCCCAGGTTCTGAAGCGTCGAATCGAGCACGTTTTGGTGATCGGCAAACACGCCGACAAGCTGCAGTCGTTCCAGTCCATGGATATTGCGACCTGCCTGTTGGATGACGTTCCCTCTGGTCTCTCGGCCAGCCTTGTCGTCGACTGTGCTGGTTCGTCTTCCGGACTGTCCACCGCACTTTCGCTGGTGCAACCTCGCGGAACGGTTGTAATGAAGACCACCGTTGCCGGAGTACACGAACTCTCGTTGGCTTCGATTGTGATCGACGAGATCACGGTGGTGGGATCGCGGTGCGGTCCGTTTGCGAAAGCAATTCAAGCGATCGCCAATCAGGAGTTCGATCTCGCAAACTTCATCAGCGCCCGCTATGCGTTGGATGATTTCGAAGCTGCGTTTGAACACGCGACTCGCAAAGACGCCCTGAAGGTCATTTTGGAAGCCTGATCGAGCTTTCGTTTTCCGGCAGCGAGACGGGCAAGCGAGATTGCCTCCCGTACAAGGAGGGCATGTGTGGACTCTATTGTGGGCATGTTTTGCGGTGCGGTCTCACCATTTCACCGACCGATTTTCGGTGACGGATTTGGTTCATCAGGATACAATGACGGCAGTCGATGAGTGCTTTCGGTGACAGCGTTTTGGTGTCATTGAACGTTTCGTCTGGCGTTTTGATTACGCGACACTGAGGCGTTTGCGAACCAGGCGTACGCTTGCGTTCGTAGAAGAATGGCAACGCAATTTGGCCGTGTGGACGTATCGAAACAGGCCCGAATTGTTTGCCAGATCGTTACTGACGGAGCCCTCCAAACGGCAAATCGGTACGATCGGCATCACTTTCGAATCGACCGTTGACCCCATTAGCGGCAACAGGTAATCAGGAACCAGCGGCGAAATGAATCGTCGCTGCTGGCCTCACGGCGAGCTACATAATCACCGCAGGATGCGACCGTTTCCGCCCGATGCATCGGGCTTCGCAGGAAAGAGGTGAGAAATGCGAACCGCGATTCAACGCCATTGTTTGACGTGTTCTGCGTCGATGGTACTGCTCTTCGTGGGCCCTGTTCTGGGTCAAACGAAGGTCGCCAAGACGGACACCAGCCAACGCCACACAACGCGCCGCGTCTCCCCTTCGGATTCGCCGACGCTTGCCCAGCAGCATCCGCTCTGGCCAGCTCTGGAGCTTGCCGTTGACAGTTATCGACACATTCGAAAAAACGTTCGCGACTACTCGTGTAGTCTCGTTCGACGCGAGCGAGTCAGAGGGCGACTGCTGGATCACGAATACATGCGTGCCAAGGTGCGGCATCAGCGCAGCCGTGATGGAAAGGTCGTCATTCCGTTCGGCGTGTACCTGCAAGTGCTTGGGCCGGAACGCGTGAAGGGTCGCGAGGTGCTGTTCGTTGAAGGCCAAAACGACGGTGACATGCTGGTCAGGAATGGTGGCAAGCGATTCGCGTTTGTGACGACTCGTATCAAACCCGACAGTGACACGGCCATGAGTGGAAACCGTTATCCGCTTACGGAATTCGGGATGCAAAATCTCGTGCTGCGTCTGATCGAAGTTGTCCGCGAAGACATCAGTATCAACGCTGAAACGGAAGTTCAGTTTTACAATGATGCCACGATCGATGGTCGCAGTTGCACGGGAATCGAGGTGCGTCATCCGGTGTACGATTCTCGACTGCGTTTCCACACGGCCAAGGTCTTTGTGGATAACGCGCTGAAAGTGCCCGTTCACTACGAAGCTCACGGCTGGCCGAAAGAAGAAGGTGGCGAGCCACCACTGATGGAGCAGTACACTTATCGAGACATCAAGCTGAACGTCGGGTTTTCCGACCGGGACTTTGATCCAGCCAATCCGGATTATGGCGTGAAATAACGCGTGATCCTCGTAGCGACGATGACAGGGTTACGGGCGTCGACTAAGCTAGTCCAAAGACGCCCTCCTTGTTCTCTATTCGTTTCCAGGGTCTGCCATGGAACTCGCCGCGAAGATTGACAACCTCACCAAAGCCTACGAACTGAAGGGCGGAACCGTCCACGCGTTGCGGGGCGTTTCATTTGACGTGCCGGTTGGCGACTATGTGGCAATCATGGGGCCGTCCGGATCGGGCAAGAGTACGCTGTTGAATCTGTTGGGGTGTCTCGATCGACCCACGACCGGCAGGCTGCTCCTTGGTGAGGACAACGTTGGAGAAATGGACGATGATCAGTTGTCCATGATCCGAGCTTCCCGGATTGGATTCGTTTTTCAGTCGTACAACCTGATCGCTCAGTTGACGGTGCTGGAGAACATCGAGGTACCGCTCTACTACCTGGGCAAGGTGGGACCGGAATACAAGGAACGCGTCCAGCAACTGGCTGAACTTGTGGGGCTTGGCGATCGGCTCGATCACCGTCCTGTTCAGCTTTCCGGTGGTCAGCAACAGCGTGTGGCCATCGCCCGCAGCATGATCAATGATCCCTATTTCATTTTGGCGGACGAAGCCACCGGTAACCTCGATTCGGTAACCACCGACGAGATTCTGCAGATCTTCGACGATCTCAATGAAGAGGGCCGTACGATCATCATGGTCACGCACGAAGACGAAGTGGCCGCCCGAGCTCGTCGGGTAGTCCGCTTGCGAGACGGTCTCGTCCAGATTGACGAACGTTCTCGGGACTTGCCGGAAATTGTTCGACGGAAAACTTCCGCCTGAACCGGTTGCGTGGCGACCTCTCGTCGATCGACTAGCCGTTTTCCAGAACCCACTGGACAGCGTGTCGGGTGAGCACCGCCGTCGACTGTATTTTCAGTTTTACTTTGACCTTGTCGCGATGCGTCTCGACGGTCTTGATGCTCAGCTTCATGCGCTCGGCAATCTCACGGGTCGTCAACCCGCGACCCATCAGGTCGAACACTTCCAGTTCGCGATCTGTCAGGCGTTCAATGGACGACCTGCCATCATCCGATTTACCGGCAACGCCTTTCAGCAGCTTGCGCGTCATGTCGGCGCTCAGGTACACCTCGCCATCAAGCACACGGAAGATTGCCTTCAGCACCTGTTCCGGCGGCTCGGCCTTGTTGACGTAGCCCATCGCACCGGCGCGGAGGCAGCGTTCCGAAAAGAGCGAGTCGTCCTGTATCGACGAAACCAGAATCTTCGTGCCCAGATTGGAGGCTTCGATCCGTTTGATGAGCTCAAGGCCGCTCTGGTCCGGCAGCCCGAGGTCGACGATCATCAGATCTGGATGTTGTTCCTTCGCGACCTTGATCGCGTCGGCAACATTGGCCGCTTCACCACATAGCTCCAGCGTCGGTTCGTCGGCGATGACGTCACAGTAGCCGCGTCGGACCATGGGGTGATCGTCGACAATCATGATTCGGTGAATTCGGTCGGCTGCCATCAAGACTGCTCCATGGGAACGTCGCACTGAATTGTTGTACCGGTCGATCCCGTATCGATCGACAGTTTCCCGCCGATCAGTTCACTTCGATGTTTCAAAATTCGCAGTCCCATACGGCGGTCGTGTTTTTGTTGGCGTTCAAAACCGATGCCATCGTCAATGACCTTGAGCGTCAGCAGGTCATCGTGTCGCATTAGCTCGATTCGAATCGAATTCGCGTTAGCGTGCTTGCGGGCATTGGACAGCGACTCCTGGCCAATGCGGTAGAGATTCGTGGCAATCGTATTGTCCGCCACGGATAGGCCCTCGTCGCATGCGAATGTGCATTCGATTCGGTCCGATTGCCGTTGGGTTTGGTCGCAGAGACGCTGGAGTGCGACGACCAGGCCCTGCTCATCGACATCCACGGGACTGAGGCCGCAAAGTACGTGGCGGAAACTGTCCAGGGCGTCTTGCAAGCCTTCTGAGATGACCGACGCACGTTTGGACTCGTCCAGACCCAGCTCTCGCAAACGCCGAGTCAGGCTTCGCGAGGTCATGTTCAGACCACTGAGTATTTGCCCGACTTCATCGTGCAGTTCGCGGGCGATTCGCTGCTGTTCGTCTTCCAGCACCGAGAGCAGATTGCGACTGAGTTCGCGCCGTTCGTTTTCCAGACGATGCCGTTCGATGGTATACCGAATACTGCGAAGTAATGACTTCTCGTTGAAGGCGTTCTTCAGCAGGTAGTCCTGGGCGCCATTGCGAACGGCGTCCATGACGACGGTATCATCGTCCAATCCGGTCAGCACGATAATCGGAGTGTGCGAACCTTCCATGGAACGCAAGGTCGACAATCCCACGCTGTCGGTAAGTCCAAGATCGAGCAGGATAACGTCGAACGAACTTGCACGAAGCGCCGACTGGGCTTCTTCGAGCGATTCGACCAGCTCGACAGTGAACTGGTAAAAGCGACGCTGCGCCGTGAGCCATGCTTTAATCAGTGCCGCGTCGGACGGGCTGTCCTCGACCAGCAACAGCCTTACGTTGTCTGGCGCGGTGCTGGACATGATCAGAATCAACCGGAGGTTTGTGCCATTTCACTTCCTCCAGAATATCGTGAATCGCCAACGGGCTCCAGTTCAACACCGGATGTTGTAGGTGATTGTGCCCTGTGTGGAATGTTTGACGCAGGTCAATCAAGTATCCGCAAGACTAGGTTGGTGAGGAACTGTAGTGCCAGTCCGAAGACGACGGTCGCAATGCAAACGATGATGCAAGGTATGAGCTGTTCCATTTCTTGGCCCCTGAAGTATGAGTTCGTTGTGACTCCATTCGTTACAGGGATGATTCGCAAATGGTGTTCCAAATCTTGCGCTCGCAGTTTTGCAGCAGTACGCACGCGGCAATCTGGCCGCGACAACAATCGATCTGCGCGATGTTCGATGAATGAACGGACGGGTGCGCACTGCGACGATCGTCGGCACTCAATGCGCGAACAGGGGGCATCGTCGTGCTGACTTTGACGTTAGCGCAACGATGCGCGGCAGTGATAGCAAATCCAACGCAGGTGCGAACCTGCGAGAGAGCACGTTTGTCTACTGGCCGCGCGTGACTTGTCCCGTCTTCTTGTCACGCCAGGTGTACGTGGATGGCTCGAACGCAAACCGAGACTTGGTTGGTCGCTCGTTCGCCCATTCGTCCGGCAGCCAACGCTTCAGCTCTTCGATGACGTGGCTGTGTTTTGGGTCGGCGGCGAGATTGTGCCATTCCTGTGGATCGGTGGAGTGGTCGTAGAGTTCTTCTCCGCCGTCGTCGTAGCGAATGTATCGATAGCGTTGACTGCGCACGGCGATGTTACCCTTGCGAAATTCCGTGATCGACGGACGCCCCCACTGTTCCCACGACATCGAGGGCTGCTCTAGCAACGGCACAACGCTTTGGCCGTCGTGGCTCTCGATTGCAGGCAGTTCACAGAGTTCATTGAGTGTTGGAAAGAGATCAATAAGGTTCACGGGCATGGGGCTGTGGCCGACTTCGCCGCCAGGCACGGATATCACAAAGGGAATGCGTGTTGCTTCTTCCCAGAGCGTGGACTTGTGCCAGTGTCGTTTCTCGCCAAGATGCCAGCCGTGATCCGACCAGAGTACAACGATCGTGTTGTTGGCGTGAGGCCCGTGGTCCAGCGCATCCAGCACGCGTCCAATCAGACTGTCGGCGAAACTGATGCTGGCAAGGTAGGCCTGGACCGCATGCCTGGCCTTGCCACTACCTTCGATGGTTTCGAGGTCGCTGCGACGTGCTGCTGCGAAACGCTGGCCGCCCTTGGGGATGTCGTCCAGATCGTCGGCTTTGGTCCGCGGTAGTTGAACGTCCTGAAGCGGGTACAGGTCGAAGAACTTCTGTGGGACGTACCAGGGCAGATGGGGACGAAATATACCGCAGGCGAGGAAGAACGGTTTGCTCTGTTGGGTCTGCAGGACGTCGATCGCATAGTTGGCGGTCAGCACGTCGTCGTGTTGCTCGTCGTCGATGGGAATCGCTCCCCAGTCATTCTCGTGCGGTAGATCCTCGAGTTTGCTAAACGGAAATCCTGCGGGATTGGCGGTCGTGCGCGACCATGGATAGTTCAGTTTGTTGCTGCGAAACCAGGGGTCGTTCTGAAACGTCAGCCGTTTGAAGTCGTGCCATTGGTTGGGCGGATTGTTGCCTGCTGTGTGATGGAATATTTTTCCGGCGCCGACGACGTGATATCCGTGATCGCGAAAATGCACCGGCATGGTGACGAGGTCGGGAAAGTTGGGCTTCCACCAGTGCCCGTTGTCGTAGAGCCCCGTCGTGGAAGGTCGTAGTCCGGTCATGATGGCCGCTCGAGATGGTGCACACTTGGGCGAAGGGCAGTGAGCATTCGTGAACAGGACTCCACGTTTTGCCAACCGATCGATATTGGGAGTGTGGACGGTACCTTCATAGCCACCGAGGCAAGCCACCCAGTCCTTCATGTCGTCGACAGCGAGGAAGAGGACATTGGGCTTCGGCTTTGGTTGCTGCGTGGGCTCTTGAGCATTCGCAGTGCCAGCGATTGCAAGAACTGCGATTGCAAGAACTGCGAGTGCTGGAAGGAGCAGCAGTTGCAGCGTGCATTGACCCCGCCACGGCGTCAACATGAGCGACAACGGAGTCCGGGTGTGGGTTGTGAGTCGGTTGGTTTGATCGGTCACGGTGACCTCCTTGGGGCCTTCAGGTCGCCGATGGGATCGGCCTCCGCCGAGGGAAGCCATTTGCGATGTTCCGCCATGATCTGTTGAAGTTTCTCTTCGCCCGCCAGATTGGTCCATTCCATCGGGTCCGCGTCATGGTCGTACAGTTCCTCCGAACCATCGGCATAGCGGATGTAACGCCATCGCTGCGAGCGGACGGCGTGATTCCCTTTCTGGTAGGTCATCACGGTGGGGTGCTCCCATGCCGCGTCGGGCGATTTCAAGAGTGGGACCACGCTGTGCCCATCGCATTCGTCATCAGCCGGCAGTCCCGCCAATTCCAACAGCGTCGGGTAGACGACCGAAAGATCGACCGGTTGGTCGCAACGAGTTCCCGGCGAGCCGACATGGGGAGCGACGACGATGAATGGCACGTGGTTGCTTTTTTCCCACAATGCGAACTTTTCGATGTGATCTTTTTCGCCAAGGTGAAAACCATGATCGGACCAGAGCACCACGATCGTGTTTTGCTCGCGGCCGCTTTCACGGAGGGCTTCCAGAACTCGACCTATCTGGGCGTCGGCGAATGAAGCACAGGCCGCATACGAACGAATGAAATCGGCGTAGGCCGTCTTGTTGGTGCTCTGCAGTTGCATCATGCCCCGCCAGAACCATTTCTTGTTACGCATGAGCGACGCGGCGCCGGCTGGCAGGTCGTCCCAGTCGTCCGCCTTTCGGTCCGGCATAGAGATGTCCTGGTAGGGCTGATGAAATGCGAGTGGCGCAAAAAATGGCGAGTGAGGTTTAAAGATTCCGCAGGCCAGAAACAGGGGCTTGCGTTTGGATGCGTCAACGTTGCCTGCTGATGCTCGCGGCCGATTTTTTAGCTGCTCGACGCAATAGTTGGTGGTGGCGAAATCGATCGAGTCTTCCAGTTTCGGCGGCCACGCGCCCCAGTCGGTGTTGCGTGAGCCGTATTTCTCTCCGCGGTTGAGTTTGGACGGAGGGTACTTCTGCGGCGGCGTGTGTTGGAAGTCATCGAACGAATCGTCATCGTGAAACGCGCCGTTGAGATGGTGATGGAAGATCTTTCCGGCACCTCGCACATCGTAACCTGCGTTTCGAAATCGCTGCATGATCGTCGGACGATTCGGCATAGCGGCTCGCCAGTCGCTCTTGTTTCCATAGACGCCGGTCGTTGCAGGACGGAGTCCGGTCAACGTCGCCGCGCGAGAGGGATTGCAGGCCGCTGAAATGCAGTAGGCACGCGTGAACAGAGTGCCGCGTGCAGCCAGCCGTTGTAGGTTGGGAGTCTGGATGGGCGACGTCGGATCGAGCAACGAATTCCAGTCGTTCAAGTCGTCGACCACGATGAACAATACATCGGGTCGGCTCGTTGACTCGTTCGCTTCCGCCCTTGCCAGCCCGACAAGACACAGCCAGATAATCTGGCTCAGCACGAACATTGCCGGTGGTCGCAACAAACCGCCGTGTGTCCTATCGCTTTTCGTGTTCCGTTTCATGTCTCGCCCGTACCTGCTCGAGGAATGAGAGGAGTCGTTTCGCGTTGGGCAACGCTCCAAACCGGTCGGCGGCTTTCTCTCGGGCCGCACTTCGCATCGTGGCCAGGCGTTGCGGTGATTGCAAGACTTCCAGGACAGAATCCGCAAGTGCGACCGCGTTCCGTGGCGGCACCAGGACCGCTCCTTCGCAATCGTGTAGTGCATCCGGCAAGCCTCCGACGGATGTCGCGACGACAGGAAGTCCGCATGCCATCGCTTCCATAACGGCATTGGGCATTCCCTCGTCGTAGCTGGGTAGGACGAACAGATCGCTGGCTTGCATGTAGCGATGGACGTCGTCGGGCGCGACGGCGCCGCGAAACTGAATGGCGTCGGCGTTCTCCGATTCGGTCGCGACGGCTTTAAGCTCACGTTCGTCTTCGCCTTCGCCGCACAGCACAAGTTGTGCGTTGCGATGTTGCTGGCGGACACTGTGAAATGCCTGAATCAGTTCCAGCAATCCTTTGGATTTGCGTAGGTAGCCAACGTACAGCAGAACGGTTGCGTTGGCGTCGAGGTTCAGTTGGGCTCGTAAATCCGACGGGGAGCCGGAAGGCTTGAAGACATCGAGGTCGACGACACCGTAGACGCTCAGTGACGCATCGTTGCGAAGGGCATCGACCTTCCGCGAGATACTGTCGCCGCACGTCAGGACCGCGGAGAGACTTTGTACGATGTTGGTGTAATGCGATTTGAGTGCCACGGAGGCATGCGGGTCACGATTGACGTCGCTTCCGATTGCCAGGCACGTAGCCGGAATTCCAAGCTGCTTGCCGATTCGCACGGCCAGGTCGCCGCCGTGGAACAGATTGGTTCCGTAGATAATGTCGAACGGTTCATGCCGATGGAGTTGTTGCGCGACGGGGCCTATTCGCCGTTGGGCAATCATTCCGCTCCATGCCTTGAACCACGCCCCGGGTAACATCGGATAGCGGATCGCTCGAGCGTCAACGCCATCGTACTCGCACAGCCAATCCCGAGGCAGTTCCGGCTCGGTGAGCCACTTTGCCGAGGAAAGCGCGGGGACGCCAACGGGAACCAACAATGAGATATCGGCTCCGCTGGCCGCCATCGCCTGAAGTTGTCTCGCTACGAAAATCCCGTAACGGGGCTCGCCCGAATGCGGAAACAGATGCGATATGGCGAGTATTCTCATGGCGGAGCAAAGCGTGCGTGGTGCGTACGGTCACACAGAGTAGCCCATGCCGTTTGGCATTTACAAGCTCAGCCGTTTTCGCGTGCGGCGGGCAGATCGCATCGGATTGTGGCCAATCACCGCCCGTCTGTTTTACTCGCCCTCCGGCCGCCAAAGCCAGCGCATGGATTCGGGCAGAATCGCACCGCCGTGGATGCCGTTGTGCGCACCCTCGCCATAGACAAACTTGAAGTCGTACTTGGCATAGGCGAGCGATTTGGCCATCTGCTGATTCGCCAGCGGCCAGTTGCCGTGTGCGTTGTCGAGATCGCCTTCGCCGTCCTGAAGGAAGACGCGAATCGGTTTTGGATCGGTCTTTCGCAACAGGGCATGGTAAACGTGCCCGCCGCGAATGTTGGTGAAGCTGCCGACGTGACTGAGCACCTTGCGGAAGGCGTCTGGACGTTCCCAGGCGACCGTCCACGCGCAGATGCCGCCAGAACTGATACCGCAGATCGCCCGTTGATTGGGATCGTCGGTGAGTTTGTATTCCTTGCCAACTTCCGGCAGGATCTCCTCCAGCAGGAAGCGGGCATACTGATCCGATAGCGTGTCGTATTCAAAGCTGCGGTTTTCCGGGCGTGGCCGCCAGCCCGGTTTATCGGGGAGTTCGTCCTTCTTGTGTCCGGGATCGATCAGGATGCCGATGGTGACGGGCATTTCCTTGCGATGGATCAGATTGTCCATCACGACCGTCGCCCGAAACTGACCTTTCGGATCAACGTAGGTATGTCCATCCTGAAATACCATCACGGCAGCCGGTGACGAACCGTCGTACTGGGCCGGCACATAGGTCCAATACCGCCGAATTGTGTCCGGGAAGACTTTACTGCGCCAAACGTGCTGCGTGACTTTGCCGTGCGGGACGCCGTCCTGAATCTCCGAGTCCGGACCCAGCTTGTAGACTTCGTCGCCTGCTTGCGCGGAGCCGGCAATCAGTGTCGCTACCAGGGCGAACAGTATCTTTTGGAACATAGGGAGTTTCCTGTTGTTGGCTGTTGGTGTTACCTGAAGAGTCACCGGATGTTCTTCGAGTAGAATGTACAAATGAAACGTGTGGTCAGGCGTGATCGCAATGGCTAGGCGAGGATGTTGCGAATGACCTCGCCGTGAACGTCCGTCAATCGGAAATCGCGGCCCGCATGACGGTAGGTCAATCGTTCGTGGTCGATTCCCAGCAGGTGCAGGATCGTCGCGTGCAGATCAAATACATGCACGGGGTCCTGCTCGGCTCGAAAGCCAAATTCGTCTGTCGCGCCGTGAACGGTGCCGCCCTTGATGCCGCCACCGGCCATCCAGGTCGTAAAGCCCCAGTGATTGTGGTCGCGACCGTTGACCTTTCCCTGATTTGAGCCGGCCTTGGGCAGCTCGACAACCGGCGTGCGGCCGAATTCGCCGCCCCAGATGACCAGCGTCTCATCCAGCAGCCCACGTTCCTTCAGGTCCTGCAAGAGTGTGGCGATGGGTTTGTCACACTGGTCTGCGAGCTTGCGATGCCGAACTTCGATGTCGTCGTGATGGTCCCATGGTTGCCCCTGACCGTGCCACACCTGGACGAATCGCACGCCACGTTCGACCAGCCGACGGGCAATGAGAATCTGCCGCCCCTGGACGTGATCGCCGTAGGCTTCCAGGACGTGCTTCGGTTCACGTGAGATGTCGAATGCCTCGCTGGCCTCGTGCTGCATCCGGTAAGCCAACTCGAACGACTGGATGCGAGCTTCCAGGGCCGGGTCTTCGCTGCGCGTTTCCTGATGGAGTCGATTGAGCTGAAGTAGCGCATCCAGTTGGCGACGCTGGGCGGAAGTGGTGAGGCTGTGACTGCGGACGTTTTCGACAAGTTTGGCAACTTCACGAGAACGTGTGTCGATTCGAGTCCCCTGAAAAATGCCGGGCAAGAACCCCGCCTGCCAGTTCTGCGTTTGCTTGATGGGGTAGCCGTCCGGGCAGAGTGCGATGAAGCCCGGCAGGCTCTGATTCTCCGTGCCCAATCCGTAGGTCACCCACGAGCCCATGCTGGGACGCACCTGCCGCGTCGCGCCGCAGTTCATCAACATCAACGACGGTTCGTGGTTGGGGACGTCGGCGTGCATCGAGTTGATGATCGCCATGTCATCGACGTGTTGGGCGGTGTGACGGAACAGGTCGCTCACCTCAATTCCCGATTCGCCATATTTCCTGAATTTGTAAGGCGTAGGAAAGGCAGCGCCCGTGGGGCGTTCTGTTTTCAGGTTGGGGTTGGGGAGTTTCTTGCCGGCCCATGTCTTCAGGGCCGGTTTGTGGTCAAACGTATCGACGTGCGAGGGACCACCGTTCATGAAGAGGTGGATCACGCGTTTGGCCTTGGCCGGGAAGTGGGCAGCCTTGGGAAGCATCGAGCTTTCCGCAACACTGCCGGCGACTTCCTCGTTGCAGAGCGCCGCAAGGCCCAGCGTTCCGAGGCCGGTTCCGCAGGTCTGCAGCATTTTCCGCCGCGAGAAGCTCTCGTCAATCGACATGAATGAACTCGTTCGTCAAGAGTAATAGTTGTGCCAATTGCTCGCGGAGGCCGAGCTGTTCGCCCGTCACGTCGTTTTCCGTTTTGTTTTTTGAAACGCTGGCATCGTCGCCCACTGTTTTACGCGGAGACGCTTTCCCGTGTGATGATGCCAGGAAAGACTCCGCGATCGTCCGTTCGGCAGGGACGGCCGGGCGTGCGAACAGCCGGCCGTACAGGAAATCGACAAACTCCTCGTCTGAAAGTTGCGATCCGGCGTCGGCAAGTTGGCTGGCATGCTGAGCGACAAACGGTGAATTCATCATGAAAAGTGCCTGCTGCGGCACCGTCGTGTCCGCTCGCTTCGCGGCGCTCTGATCGGGGCCGGCAAAATCGAACACGCGCAACAGGTTCGGAAGATCCTGGCGGTCGATATAACCGTAGACGGATCGTCGACGGGCCTCTTCGGGCTTGCGGTACATGCGAACGGAACTGCCGCCGAACGTGGTATCAAGGCTGCCGGCGACGAACAGCAACGCATCCCGCGTGGCTTCGAATTCCAGACGCCGTCGATTTGCTCGCCATAGGAAGTGATTTTCCGGGTCGACTGCGTAACAGGCAGGACGGTCTCCGCTGGCTTGCCGCCATGTCGCTGAAAGCAGGATCTCGCGATGCAATGACTTGATGGACCAACCGCTTTGCATCAGACGAACCGCAAGGTAATCCAGCAATGGACGGTGTAGCGGCTCTTCACAACGAATTCCAAAATCGCTGGGCGTGTCCACCAGCGGTCGACCAAAGTGATGCATCCAGACTCGGTTGGCAATCACGCGAGCGGTCAACGGGTTGTGTGGGGAGGCAATGTCATTTGCAAGCTCCAGGCGTCCACTGCCCGCTTCGACAGGCTTGCGATTCGAGGCAGCTACCAGCAGTGGACTTTGACGAGGCACTTTTTTTCCGGGCCGACCGGAGCTACCGCGAATGAAGACGTGAGCGTCGCTGGGCGAGCTGCGGTCGTACATCACCATGGCTCGCCGGAACGAAGTGGGCTTGGTTTCACGCACGAAGTCGACGTCCGATTTCAATGAACTACGAGTTCCTTTTTCTTCGTCGGTCATGTAGCGGTCGAGGTCGCCCTTCTCGATCTTGCCGGGCGAGTTTCCGTCGCTGAAGTACCACAGTAATTGTCGCACTTCGGGAGGTTGTTTGCTGCGAGCCGAAGCGTTTCCCCCGGCCTGCTTCCATTTGTCGAGAGCATCGGAAAGCACGCGACCATAGAGTCTTGCCATGGCTTCCCGAGATGCCGGCGGCGAGGAGGTGAATGCCTCGCGAACAAACGGATTCAGGAACTCACCGGACTCGGTAGCGAGCTCTTCGGCAAGCTGTCTCGCGGCGTCGGCGAATTCGTCCTGCGACGTGTCACGCAGGCGATAGAACGGCATCAAAGTTGGCTCGTCATCCTTCGCCTTGAACTTTAGCAACCGTCGCCAGGCGTCGATCAGCTTGGGACGCAGGCTGTCGTTGTCGACGGCTTGCGGGCGAACGGCGGCGACGAGGTAGTCGGTGATTCTTGCCTGAACATGTTGAGACAGTTCGTCAACGAGTTGATTTTCGAATCCTGCGAGTTCGCGATTGACCGTTGAAAATCGATTTTCGTAACGTCGACTGTTTGCCAACGTGGGAGCGTCGCCAATGATGGGCAGGTCGCCTGGTTCGTGCGAGCTGTTGAAGACGCCGTACAGTGAGTAGTAGTCTTCCGTCGGGATGGCATCGTACTTGTGGTCGTGGCAGCGTGCGCAGGCAACGGTCAGGCCCACAAAACCTCGCGTGACTGCATCGATCTTGTCGTCAACGTCGTCGTGCGAATTGTTGAATTTACGTCCGACGGTCAGGAAGCCCAACGCTGCCAATGCACGGTTGTCGCTACCGAGTTCCAGTTGGTCGGCGGCGAGCTGTTGTCGGACAAACTGGTCATACGGCAAGTCGTCGTTCCATGCACCAACGACGTAGTCTCGGTAGGTGTAGGCCCATTGGTAGTTACGATCCGCGCCGCCGAATGTGTAGCCGCGCGTGTCGGCGTATCGGGCAACGTCCAGCCAATGACGCCCCCAACGCTCGCCGTAGTGTGGCGATGCCAGCATGGTGTCGACCGCGTTGGCCCATGCATTCGGTCGTTGGTCGTTTTGGAAGCTTGTGACTTCCGCGATCGTGGGCGGCAAGCCTAGCACGTCGAACTTCGCCCGACGAAATAACGTGCGGCGGTCGGCGGGCGGTGAGGGTGTCATGTCCGCTTTGAGGAGGCGGTCCAACACGAATTCGTCCAGTCCCGTTTGTGGCCAGTGTCGCAGCTCGGCCGGCCACGAGGTGCGGTCGACCGTTTCGATCGTTGGAGACTGAAAGGCCCAGTGCGACTTGCGATCTCGTTCGAAACGAGCCTCCATGGTGGCGACGACGGGCCGGGAATCGGAGGGCCATGCAAGTCCGCGTTCGACCCAGTGTTCCAGAACTTTGATTTCATCAGGCGTGAGCGGTTCCTCTGGTGGCATCTCCATGCCGTCCACTTCGCGCCGTACATATTGCAGCAGCAGGCTGGAACGAACGTCACCGGGGACAGCGGCCGCATCGCCCGATGCACCTCCGGCAAGAATAAACGCGCGGTTATCCAGTCGCAGGTCGCTTTCCTGTTTCTTTTCGCCATGACAGGAAAAACAGCGAGCGGCCAGCAAGGGACGCACGTTTTGTTCGAAGTATTTGATTTCGTCCTCGCCCGCAGCAGATCCCGTTAGAATCAGGAAACTCAGGAGGCAAGCGATACGGATACGGTTGGACATGGCTGGTTGGAAGTCCGATCAGGTGGGCACCGTATTCTAGCTGGTGAACGCCTCGTTGGAAATTGAGATCATGACCGGCAAGCCTATCGAGGTTTACACGCAGCAGGATGACGTGGCGAAAAGCCCGTCCGCCGTGAAGGATGTGGGGGCGGTGTATCTGCGTCTTAGCCGCACCTTTTGGCTCCTCGTGCTTTCGCATGTCGTCGCGTTTGCATTATTGATTCATTCCAGCCGACCATTTGATCTGGAGTCATGGTTGGCAATGGACACCTTCCGTTCGCCGTTTTCTACGCTCCCATTTGGTGGAGTTGGTACGTTGGCGATCTGGTTTGCATGGTCGGACCGAACGATCGTCCAGCGGCTGACACGGGCTTCTGCAGCGATTGGCTGCGTCGTCGGGGCGATGTACCTGACGCAGCATCCTCGCACAATTGATCTCGACTGGATTGTCGAAGCGCCCTTCCTGTTGTTGGGTGCGTTGGCGGCCAGCGTCCCGTTTTCGGTACTTGGAAAAGCCCGCCTTGCGGCCCCCGGCGAACGAGCGCCGGGCGGAAAGCTGTCTATCCGCCGCGTGATGTTGATCACGCTGCTGTTCGCGGTTTGGCTGGCAGCTTCCAGCGCGATCGTGGATTCTGTTTCCGCGAGGATGTTACCGAGCGCGCGACAGCACTTTTTCAGCAATGCATGGATGGACCTGATGGCTTTTCTTGTCTTCGGTATTCTTCTGGGGGGAGTATCGGCGGGATGCGCATGGTTCGTTTTTCAGTTCGAAGATACGATAGTGTTGTTCTCGGCGATTGTGGTTTTGCTTATCGGGATCATGTTGACCGCGAATTTGGGCGCGAACGGCGGCTTGTTGTTGAATCTGTTTGTTGCGGCCGTTTCGCCGTACTGCTCTCTTTGGGTTCTGAAACGCGTCGGCTACCGACTTGTATGGCGTCAATAATTTGTTTCGTGGAAATATTGAACGTGGCGACGGAGTTGACCGGATTGACGTTAAGGAGACCCGATGGCGAAACGGAAACCAGAAATTCGCATGTTGAGTTACGGAATCTATCAACACTGGAATGCGGAATCGAAGGAGCTACCGCAGGTCACGGAATTTACGACCGAAGTGCCGGCGGAGATTGGGATCGAATTCGGCTTCATCGTGAATATCAAGGGAGCCAAAAATCAGGAGCTCTTCTATTGCATCGATCATCCCGGAATCCTTGACGAGGACGGAAAACGGCGAGCGCCTTTTGACGGCACGGTGTATGTGAAAACGAACGACTGGGACTTCTATCTCGGCGACACGATCTGGGAACCGGTTGAAGACAAGCTCGGTGACTGGAAGCTGCATCTCGAGCTTGGTGGGAGGATGGTTGCCGAGAAGACCTTTGAGTTGTATGTGGATGACTAGTCGTTGCTCGGCCCCAGAATGGCGTCCCGGACAATGACTGGGCTAGCGCAAAATGACGGTCGCGTTGGGGACCGATTCCCCGAAACGCGACCGCCTGGTCGTTGGGAGATGCATGAACTCTCTACGAGTTCGGTTTGTCGTTAGTTCATTTCCGGATCCAACACAAAGTCACGCGCAGCGATCTTTGCGGATCGTCCCCGGCTACGGCCGGAATGTTTGCGGCGTTCCGACATCCGCTTGAGTTTTGACTGTGCGACGCGAATGGCTTTCAGCACGGCGGCCTGGCCATTGGAATCGGATTCGGTAACGTGGATCACGCCGTTCAGGTGCGACTTGAGATCCAGCGAACAGTACGTGATGGGACCGTCGGCGCTCTCTTCGTACCGCAACCGAAGTTCGCCGCTGGAGAGGCGGTCGTTGTACTTCGAAAAGGCATCAGTCGCTTTGTTGTAGACGAACGATTCCAGAAATGGTGCTTGCTGTTCCTTTTCGAACCATACGGATAGTTTCATCATCTGCTCCTTGTGGGGTTATTCCTGATTGACAGTGTGGAGTTGGGATCTCGCCGGAAATTTGCCGGGATTTGGTTCTCCGTCGGACTGGGGTGGTCTGCAGTTGGTAGTAGCGATTCGTGAATCAGTCTCCGACACCGATGTCGTCATAGAGGGCTTCGTAAACAAGCTCGGTCTCTTGCTCTTCATATTCGCGCCAGCGGCGAAGAAAATTGTTGAAGTGCAAACGCAACGCGAGCAGCCCTTTTTGACTGGCTGGCTCATACGGATGTAACAGCGAAAGTGCTTCATCGGCGATGTAGGAAATCTCTGCGGCGAGCAGTAACTGTTCCGCGAGTAGTGCCTGTACACGAGTGGCCAGCCACGGGGCAGCCAGAAGGTATTCTTCGAAGTACCCAATGTCTGAACCGCGATTGTGAAACCGTTTCAACAAGCATTTCCTGATGCTTTCCAGCATCATCGCCAGTTCGATTTCATTGATTGGTCCACTCTGCGCCAGCCGCTCTTCAACGTCGTGTAAACGCGACCGTTGTTGAAGTGCGCTCTCGTACATTTCGGACGCGACTTTACCCGCCGACCATTTCGTGGGTCCGCCTTGAGTTGAGATCATCGTTGAGCTCCTGTCGTGTTCGATTTGTCGTCCGTAGGATGACTCACACTTGCGACGTTTGAAATCAGGAACTATCTGTTTCCCGGTTAAGGCAAATCCGGGGTGGGGTGGGGGATTTCCTGAGGGTATTTTGCCGGGAAATCCGATTCGTCCGGTGTGCGTGGATGCGCGTTGGCGGGAGAGATGCTTCCGTCAAAGCGGCGAGAGCGGTGTGATCGCCGTAGATTGCGACTTTTGCCGTCGCGTTCTGCCTGGTTCCCCCGACAAACCGGTCGGCAACGTAAACTGATGTCATGCATTGGCTCGACGATGAAAAGCACCGTAAGCACTGGGAACTGGCCGTCCGCGGTTTGTCCGACGGGCTGTGGTGTTTGGACCTGGACAATGGGGAAATGTGGCGGAGTCCCGAATTCTGGCGGCTGCTTGGTTTCGACGACGCGGAAATCGATTCCGACGAGCCAATCGCGTTTGCCGAGTTTCTCCATACCGACGATCGTCTGCACGTAGAACACTGCCTGCAACAGCATCTGGATTCGGGAACGCCTTTTGATGTCGAGTCACGCTTGCGACTCAAGGACGGAGGGTACCGCTGGTTCCGTATTCGGGGCACGGCGGAATGGGAAGTCGGCGATAGTAATTCCCGGCGACCGGTGCGAGTCGGCGGTGCAATTCAGGATGTCCACGATCTCTTCGAAGCTGCCCGCTCGCGAGAAGAAAGCGAGCGCCGCGCTCGCGAACAATATCATCACACGCCGGTGATGATGCATTCAATTGATCCCAACGGCGTCCTTATCGACGTCAGTGATTTTTGGTGCCAACACCTTGGCTACCAGCGGAGTGAAGTCATTGGCACGGCAAGCTCGAGCATTCTGACCGATGAGTCGCGGCAGCGGGCGGTGGAAGAGATTCTGCCCGAGTTTCATCGCGAGGGTCGCATCATCGACGTGCCGTACCAGGTGCGGCGCAAGTCGGGCGAGATTCGTGACGTGCTGCTGACGGCTGAATCGATCCGCGGAGCCACGGGGAACACGGAGCGTTCGCTGGTTGTAATGGTCGACGTCACGGACCGGGTGCAGTCCGAGCAGGCGTTGCTACTGGCGCGATCGAGGTTGGCGTTGACGTTGTCCGCTACAAAGATCGGCTTGTGGGACTGGCACACGTTGACCGATGAGGTCTTCTTTTCGGCCCAGTGCAAACAGCTACTCGGCTACGATGCCGACGAAAACTGGAATTCGTTTGATCACTGGGAACGGCTGGTGCATCCCGATGACCAGGCGGATGTGTTTGGCCAACTGGCGGCGTATATCGATGGGAGAAAATCGGAGTACAGCACGACTTACCGGCTGCGTGCGCATGACGGCAGCTATCGATGGGTTCTGGCACGTGGTCGCTATCTGGAAACGCCCGACGGCAGACGCAATCGGATCGCCGGGATTCTGGTCGACATCACCGAACAGAAGGAAGTCGAAAAACAGTTGCAGCTTCTGACCGACGAGCTAACACGTAGCAATCGTGAACTGCAGCAATTCGCCTACGTTGCGTCGCACGATCTGCAGGAGCCGCTGCGGGCCGTTGAATCGTTCTGTACGCTGCTGAAGCAACGCTATGCCGACGAGCTGGACGAAACGGGGAATGAGTTTATCGACTTTGCCGTGTCTGGTGCGCAACGCATGAAGTCGATGATCCAGAGTCTGCTCGAGTATTCACGCATTGGCTCGATGACGCCCGAGCATGTGGCGTGCGACATGAATGCCGTTGTGCAAACTGCGATCGCCAATCTCCGGATGCAGATTGAGGAATCGGGCACGCGGATCGAAGTTTTTGAAGGCCTGCCGATGGTGTCCGGCGATGTCCTGCAGTTGGCGCGTGTCTTTCAGAATCTGATCAGCAATGCAATCAAATTTAGAAAGGCCGAGACGCAACCTACAATCAAGGTGGCGTTCCACGAGCAAGACGACCACTGGATCTTTGAGGTCGTCGACGATGGGATTGGTTTCAGAACCGAGTTCGCGTCCGAAGTGTTCCAGATCTTTCGTCGGCTCGAAAGCCGCAGGGACTTTGCCGGAAATGGAATCGGGCTGTCGATCTGCAAACGCATTGTCGAGTCACACGGCGGCACGATCACCGCCGAGTCGATCCCGGGCGTTGGCAGCTGTTTTCGTTTTACGATTCCAAAACGGGCAGTCGACGTGGCTCAAGCATGACCTTGATCAGTTATGACTCCGGTCAGGCATGACCCCGATCGGAGAATCGGTCGACGTGGTCCGTCACGATGCGTCGCTCGCCAGACCGCCACGTTGGCGACGTTCCAGGCGATGCCACGTGATCACGACATCGATGAGGTCATTCTCGCCCGCTTCATGTTGCTGAAAGCGACGGTAGAAGCTCGCGAACGAAGCGGAGATGCGCTGTAACGCCTGTTCGATGGGCCGATGCGATTCACCGTAGACCATGCGTTCGGCAGCTTCCACCATGTCACACACGTCGAGGTAGAGCGCCGCGTGTTGACTGCGATAGAGGTCCGCGTTGGTCGACATCGACTTCGGGAAATCCAGGGCGTCTTCGAAGTAGCCAAACGCTTCCTCCATCGAAAAACGCAATGCCAGCCGATCACGCAACCGGCTTAGCAATTCCGTAAGTGCCCGAATTCTCACCGTCGAAAAGTCGGATTCGGAAAGCGCATTGCGAGTTGCCAACAATAACTCGTTGAGAAAACGATCGTCGTCCTTGATGTCCTGAAGGAACGCGGCGTTCAGCCCAAGTCGTTGCTGGCCTGATTTTCGCCTCGATTTCAGCGTACTTTTTTCAGCGTATAACACGGTTCTGCTCCATTCCTGTGTCAGATAGCTGAAGTATCAATACGGCAGTGCAATGCGTCTATCGGGCAATGTCGGAACTTACCCGGTGGCTCCACCCTGGTGAGCCCAGGGGATTTCCTGATGGTACCCGGCAATCACGTCGGATGGACATTCCTTCCTGTCCGTCATCCCCCGGCGTTGGATCGACCAGATCTAAAGCGAATGCCAATCGGCGATTATCTTCAGGTATTGGGGAAGCCAGCGAGACTTGTTAGTCGACTTGCACGATCGTTTTGCCGTCGCTGATGATCGTGAGTCCACCGCGATCGACTTTGAGCTGACAATCCTTGACGATCTCGGACTTGCTGGCTGCTTCGTTTCCGTTGACCCAAATCGAGGCATCGTCGAAACGGACGGAGAATTCACCCGCGGTGATTTCGGTTGCATCGCTATTTGATGAGACTCCAAAACCACGATCGCTGGTGATCGTGATGTGCTGCCCGTTTGGTGTCGTGGCGCCGCCGGATACCGTGAAGGTCACATTGAGCGCCACAAACACAATGATTCCGCCGACAGCGAGGAAGAGCATCGCGGCGAGTACAAGCGTGACGGGAAACTTCTTTTTCGGTTCTGCCACGATTCGCAACCCGGAAAGAATAAGAGGCGTTGTCAGCCGGGATGATTAGCCGCCTTTGTTTATTGCGTCAATCTCAACTCGGCAACTCGACTTTCAATGCGCAATTCTGTCGACCTTATGGTCGCGGAGACTATAATCAGCGTTTACGTTTTCCCCATGAGTGGCACCTCCGATCATGAAACGTAGTCTGCTGATGCTCCTGTCGGTCCTTTCGCTCAGCGTCCACGGACAGGACCTCCTGAACGACACGATTGAATACACGGGCCTTGATCTTGATGTAGTCGAGTATGTGCAGCTCCCTGCAGGGCAGCACTCGATACTTTCGTTGTCAACGCCGTTGCCGGACGACCGCCTGTACGTGTCATCTTCGCTGGGCGGAATTTATGCGATCGATGAAACGCCCGAGGGCAATGTGCCGCGGCTCTGGTTCAATTCCCGCATTGCGGTCCGCGATGCAAGCGGACTCTCGATGAACTATGACAACGGGCAGCACGGTGGGCTTCGCGCGTTCGCGCCGCATCCGGATTTCGCCAACAACGGGAAACTCTATCTGTCCTTTATGCACGATCGACCGGCTGATGCAGATCCGTCCCGTTACCTCGGTAACAGCGTCAGTGAAGTCGACGCCGACAGTGTGCTCGCCGAGTTTACTTTTGATTTTGAGACGGGCGAATTCATTACGGAAAGTTATCGCGAACTGTTTCGCGTGAGCATGCCGGTCTTTGATCATCCGATCAAACAAATCCGCTTTAATCAGTACGCCGAACCGGGTGACGATGATTACGGTCTCCTGTATGTGGCTCATGGTGATGCGAGCGTCCAGTCGGCGATATTTGGTGGAGGCCAGAATCGCGACGACGCCTTGGGCAAGATTCTTCGCATCGATCCATTGGAGAATGGCGATCAAAAATACACGACACCGAACAGCCCATTCGCCGATGACGACGACACGTTGAATGAGATCTATGCTTTGGGCCTCCGTAATCCACACAACCTTTCGTTTGCACTCGATGATGCTGGCGAGTCGCGGTTGGTGGTTGCGGAAATTGGCAGGTCGAATATCGAAGAAATCAATATCGTCGATGCGGGTGGCGACTATGGTTGGTCCAGTCGGGAAGGCACGTTTCGGCATCTCGCCAATGGTGGCTCGATCAATGGTGTGCGGCCGTTGCCGGAGGACGACGTCGATTTTGGCTACGTCTATCCAGCCGTGCAGTTTGATCATGATTCCCCACCGGGGTCCGGATTCGTGGGAATCGCCGTCGCCGGAGGGCACGTCATAGCCAACGGTAGTGAACTGGACGGTCACTACATTTTCGGTGACTTCGGAAATTCCGGTCGCATCTTCAACAGTTCCTGGGACGAGATGCAGAATGCCGTGACGCGTTTGGATGCGTCGACGCCGGATGCCGACGAGCCGGACGAATTGACCCAGGCCCCGGTTTCGCTGTCACGTCTGAATTTTGACCATGATCAGGACCCGCTAACGGATCGCATTACGTACGACCGCTTCAGCCCGCTGCTTGAAACCACAAGATCGGATTTCCGTTTCGGGGAGGGCAGCGAGGGCGAGCTCTACATTTCCAGCAAGCGGAATGGCCGCGTCTACCTGGTGACCAACTCGCTACCGGAGCTGCGGGGCGATTTCGATTTTGACAGACGTGTCGGAGCGGATGACATTGACCTGATGGTGGCCGCCATTGCTGCGGACGTTATGGGAGACTTTGACATCACAGCCGATGGCGACGTGACTGAATCAGACCTGGAGGAGTTGCTAGCGGGAGTGCTTGGGACCGTTCGAGGGGATGTCGATTTGGACGGCGTTGTTGATTTCGGCGACTTCCTGGTGCTGTCGCAAAGTTTTGGTCAACCCGGTGGTTGGGGACAAGGTGACTTTGATGGAAACGGCCTCGTCGACTTTCCCGACTTTCTGACGCTCTCGGGCAATTTCGGTGCTGGTCCTGAAGTCCAGACGGTACCCGAGCCATCAGCAAACGCCTACGTTTTGCTATGCCTTGGGGTGCTTTTCGCGAGGTGTCGCAATGGGCGCGGAGGCCGTAGCGGTAGGGGGAATCTGGCGGGTGAATGGGCGGCCTCATAACCGCAATAATCACCGCGCAGAACGGCGTTCGTAGGACTGCGAAAAAATGCCTCCAAGACGAATCGCGGCCCCTTGTCACACCTCCGGCAGTCTTGGTAGGTTGTCTGTCTTGATTGGCGGGGACAAGCCGCTGATCTGGTCGGAGTTGTAGCTCAGTTGGTAGAGCAACGGACTTTTAATCCGTAGGTCCTGGGTTCGAGCCCCAGCAACTTCACTTCTGCCATAAGCCCGTTGGCGTATTGGGCAATTCTGGGCATCGTCATTGCTTACCCTTGGCTACCCTTTCGGGGCGGTCGACGACCGCGTGTCATGAGACGAACGTGACGCGACGGATTCTCAGCTCCCGCTGTCATTCCGCAAATGCAGCAAGAACTACGGCAAGGTCATCAAAGGGCATCGGTACAAGTCTGGCTGTGATCGTGTTGCCGCACTGGAGATGTGGCAAAGCCAGAAAGACGATTTGCCTGCGGGCAAGCGACTGCGTGAGTAAGGCGAGTACTGCAACGTTCGGAAACGTATGGGCAATTGCCCAACCGGCAGCGGACGAAGCGCTCTTGTCTAATACCCGACGGGAAAGGGCAAGATTCTTATGACTTGCTTTTCGAGCTGGGGAGACGTCGCCATGACCAGAAAGATCACTGCCGGGATAAACAGCAAGGCCGACATGCAAGAAAGGGTCACCACCGTCGCCGACTTCACTCCGGGCTTCCACGTATAGTTGGCTGGTTTACTCGGCGAGTAGAACACAGGGCTCGACGACCGGTCACCCTTCCTGGGCGTTGCCCACTGGTCACCCGCCTTACCGGCTTTGTATTTTTTACCGTCCACCTTGTACTCATATACGAAGCGAGGGGGCGAATCCTCGCCGGTATAAAAGCTGGTGAGATAGGTTACGTTGTTCGTCGACGGCCATGTGAGTGTGGACCGCCCGTAATTCAAGTGCCAAATCAGAAGCACGACGAAGAGCACCGATGGTATACCGAATACGGCCGCAGACAATAGATGCAGACCACGTCGTTCTTCGAAGTTGGAACTCGCCATTGTTACCTCTACGAAGTCAGTCGAGCGGGTTGCGACTCCTCAGTCGCATTCGCCAGGAGAGCAAGGCGAGAACGACAAGAAATAGCCCCAGCGTTGCCTGATCCCAAGGACCCAGTTGTTCAAGTAGTTCGCTCAGATCGCGAGTGTTGCGATCGTGTTGAAACTGGGACAGCAGTGACATGGCCTACCTCGGCGGCTAGAGCAACAAGCGCCCGGAATGTAGCACCCGGTCACCATCCCGGCAAACGAGGTCCATTCTGGCCCTAAATTGTTAGATTGATGGAAATGCAGGAAGCTTTCGCGAACTCACGTCGGTTGTTTCTACCGAACTGTAAGTCAACTGACACCAAGCGTTGGTTTGAGGACGACCAACACGTTCGACGGTGACATCGATCAGAACGGAATCGTTGATTTCGAGGACTTCGTTACGCTTTCAGGAAACTTCGGCCAGTCCATTGGGCCGCCGCCAAATGCGATAGCCATGGTGCCCGAGCCAAAAGCGATGTGGCAACTTGCCGTGCTATTTCTAGTACTGAGGGATGTTCGTCATAGGGATTCTCGGGCAGGTCGTGGAGTGCGGCGCGACAATGAACGGTGATCGCTTTCGAGCTGAGGCTTGGCCGTCACGATGAGGGACGCTCTGCGCCAAAGTTGCCAGAGACCGCGAGGAAATCGTCGAAGTCCACTCTTTCATCAGCGTTGAAGTCGCCATCTTCCCAAACGGCATCCGCTTCTTTGCCAAAGCTGGCCGCGACCGCAAGGAAGTCGGCGAATTCCACGATGCCGTTGTTGTCCGCGTCGCCCATGAGCCGTTCTGGTTCCGGTGTATAGACCCACGGTTCCAATCCATGCACGCCGTCGTCCGCTGATAACAGCAGTCCACCGTCGGTTTGCAATATCCAGGAGGTTGCTTTCCCCGTGAAGATCTCCTGAACCGGATTCGATGCGTTGTCCGAAATCTGAAACAAAACGGTTGAGTCCGTTGATGAGTCATTGATCTTCAGGAAGAGCGACTCTGGTTCGTTGTCGGCGGTCTGGAATTCGGTGGAATCGAAGGTGCCCTGGAAAGTTGATTCAAACTGATAGACGGGCTTCGAACCTGCTGCCGTTCCGTCCGTTTTCCATAGTACTGGATGGCCAGTCTCCGAGGCGGCGACGAACCAGGTCTCGTCAGCGAACGTGACAAAATTTCCATCTTCAAAGGGAGTTGCATCGGCCAGTTTCGTGGTGCCTTGGGGTGTGCCATTGGTCCTCCATAGCTCATCGCGACCGTCCGTCGTGAGCGAGAACCATGTTTCAGTTTCTCGATCGACGATGTGGCCGACCATGCCGCTCGCGACACGAGCAGTACCCTCGACCGTACCATCTGTTGCGAAGAGCCCCGGGAACTCGCCAGAGGTCGCGAAGTAGGTCACTCCGGCGCTCTGTCGCGCCATTTGGTAGAGGTAAAACGAGGCGTCCCCGACATTGTGTTGCAATAGATGTGTTCCCTCTGCGGTTCCATCGGTAGCCAGGAGGTCCTGGGAGCAGGATTCAGCTTCCCATGAATTGCATCCGGAGTCACCGTCCGTGAAATAGGTGGCATTGCCGAGCTGTCGAAACTGCGCGAAAGCATACACTCCCAACGGTTCCGTCCCGGCGCTGGTTCCGTCGCTGGACCATAGTGTGTTTCGTGCCGTGCCGTCGTCAGCAATTTCCTCATGGTAGATGAGCACTCGGTTCGGCGTGGCGATGAAGTGGGGACGGTTGAAGGGTCCGGCGTGCAACATGACCGTTCCAGCCACAGTGCCGTCGGTCACCATCAGCGCGCGATTCGTATCAATGAAGAATGTTGCGGTCCCATTCGTTTCCATCCGGCTGGTGGTGAAGCGGGATCCATGAAGTTCAATCGTGCCTTCCTGGGTACCGTCGGTCGTCCAGAGCGATCCTGAAGAAGTGAAGTACCAGCGGTCTGCGAGCATACGCAGGTCTGGTCTGTCGTTTTTCTGGAAGATCTGCTGCGTATTCTCATCGGTGAAGTCCGTGGCCCAGAGTTCTGCCAGTTCGGTCGCTTCGTCGTAGAACGCGAGGGTCCAGAGTCCGTCGTCGGACAATCGCCTGATGGTGTAGTCGTCGCCGGTTGCCCTCAGGACTTCACGCGTGTTGTCCGCCGTGCCATCGGTCACCCACAATTGCTGCGACCGGTCCGCTCTGACGTTGGCCATGAAGTACCAGAGCTCTCCCGTTGGATTTGGTGTCCCGATGGATCCAGTGACTTCAGCGATCTGTTGCGAATTCGAATCTGTCAGGTCCGTGGTCCAGAGACGCGTCGTGTCAGTTGCCTCGTCGTAGGCGGTGACGAACCAGGTATCGCCAAGTTCCTGTAACTCCGAGAACTCGCCCTGGGAAGCAAAGATCTGCCTGGTACTGTCGGAGGTGCCGCCGGTGATCCAGAATTCGGTCAGTTTTGTAGCTTTGTTGTCGACCGTGAAGTACAAGACATCTTCCTCTCCCGAAATTCCGCGGCTGAGGCGTGAGACTTCGCCGTTTGCCTCGAGGATGGTATTCGTGTTCTCGATCGTTCCGTCGGTCACCACGAGGCTATTGCCGCTGGAGACGACGACGATCTCGCCAAGCTTCTGGGTTGATGCAACGGGACCGGCGTCCAGCAGAATCGTGTTCTCGGGAGTTCCATCGGTAGACCATAGCGTCCTGGTAGACGACCCTGTGCTGGCGTCGCGCAACGCCTGGAACAGCCAGCGATTTTCAAGGTTGAAAGGCTCACCCCAGGGGCCGCGGATCGGGTCAGACTCGTCGTCTCCCACATACCTTGGGAAGGACGAGTGCGTCGCCGTATCGTAGGGAACCCGTTGCGGTTGGTCGTCAGGGGCGACGACCACGAGGGCCGTACCTGCAACGGAGCCGTCGGTGCGAAATTGGCGGGGGAGTCCGTCAATCCTTCTCCAGAAGTACGCGAAGCCGTCGTCCCCCAGACGAAGTGAGCTCCCAACGGAGTCCGCGAGTTCGGTTGCGGTACCCTCCGATTCAAGGTCGAGACTGAATAGCCGTTCGTTTTCCTGGAACAGCAACTGCGACCCGACAATCAGCGTGGCGTTGATCCGGACGTCCGTCTCGTAGAGCGTCTTGATTTCTTGATTGGCGGTGTCGATGCCAACCACCTGCCATGTTCCATCGGGGCCAGACGTGTCAAGCACCACCATCTCACCAAGAACGTCCAATCCGTTGTAACTGGGCGACAGATTCGCGATCCATTGCGTCGTTTCGGCAGTGCCCTCGCTAACCCAGACCGCATGGATACCGCCGGTTCCTGCTGCGAAGTAAAACTTGTCTCCCACGACAAGGAACTGGACCGGGTACGACGAGAATAGACCGGAGTTGAGGTCTGCCGCCAGCAACGTGCCAGCTTCGGTTCCGTCACTTTTCCACAACTCACTCCCGTGGACTCCGTCGTCCGCCGCGAAATAGACGGAGTCTCCAAATTCGATGAAGCCAGATATGTCAGAATCGGCTGGTCCAGCATTGATGTCCTTGACGAGGAAGGTGCCTGCAGGTGAACCATCTGTTCGCCAGAGTTCGTGCCCGCTGTCCCCCTGGTGGACGAACAGAATCGTGTCACCGAACGCAATGTGTTCACCGAGTCCGATGTCCGGCAACGTCACAAAGACTCGCGTGCCCTCGGACGTACCATCCGTAAGCCAGATGGAATTTTCCTGCTTGATGATCAGTTCGTCTCCGAAGTAACCGCCCCACGACACGAAATGAGAAGCTGAATCATCCCCGGCGTCCAGCTCGAGCAGCAGCTCGGTACCGTTCGCCGTACCATCGGATTTCCAAAGTGCCGCTGCAGGACCGTTTGTCGGCGCGACAAGGGCAAGTACGCCATCCTCGAAATCAACGCTTTGAATGCTGGTCTTCGCGACCCTCTGGTTGATGTCGGCAAGCAAGTCCGCCGCCAGCAAGTCGCGGCCTTCCAGTTGTTGCATATGAAGTGTCATAGTGATTGACGCCTCACAATAATTTGCATGGCAGTTCTGGATTCAGAAATTGAGAGAGTGGCCAAGAGAATGCGCCTTTTGCGTGACGTGCGAACTCGCCCCCGATGATTCGCCGTCGATAGCCGCTACCATTAAGGAAGACCTAAGTTGAAACGAATGTCATTTGGAATGCAACAAGAAATAGTGCGGGAGGATATTGGTAAGTTTTCCTTGCGATGTGTGTCGCGGTAGCTGCATCCGTCACTTCTCAATCACGACGGGTTGTCCGGGCCAACTCGGCGAGTGGATTTCGTGAACCTTGCCATCTTTGCTTTCGACGACAAACGTGCCACCAAGCCGAGCCTTCATGGTGATCGAACCCGTGGGTTGCAGCTTTCTTCTAGCGAGCCAAGGCAGCGCACACATCTTACTTTGGAAGGTGTCGTAAAGCTCGCGGCTATTCCCATGAGCTGCGAATTGACGGACAATCACGGTTGCGGTTCCGAAGGGTAAGCTGATTTTGGCTGGCAATTCGACTGTGGCTTAGTGATGAATCCTGTGAATAGCACTCCCCAATTCAGCGTCGAAGAAGCAGCGGCGATTGTCGACGGTCGTTTCGGCATATCGTGTTCTGCGAAATTGCTGGCCAGCGAGCGCGACCAGAATTTTCGAATTACCAGTTCCGAGGGATCGGAGTTTGTCCTGAAGGTCGCCAACGGGCGCGAATCACGCGAGATGCTGGAAGCGCAGAACGGCGCGCTGCTGCACTTGCAGGGCAAGGTCGACTGTACTCCGACCGTTGTGCTCGATAGCGACGATGCGCACATCGTGGAGGTCGAATCTGCCGAAACCGGTCGACATTTGGTGCGATTGATGACCTTTTTGCCCGGCACCGTGATGGCCAACGAGAAACGCCATTCGCCCGAACTGATGCGAAACCTGGGCGAAAAGGTTGGGCAAATCGATCGTGCTCTCGCCAGCTACGATCACCCGGCGCTCCACTACGATTTTCATTGGGATCTCGCGAACGCCGCGGCGGTGGTCGAACAACACCAGCATCTCATTCCGGATGACCAAATCGGTGGCCTCGTCCGGAAAATCAGTAACGACTACGTCACGCATTATGCATCGCGCATCGAGTCGCTCCCAAAATCGATCATTCACAACGACGCCAACGATCATAACGTTGTCGTGGGCGGAGGCGGCGACCTCTTCCGTCGCAACCAAACGGTCTGCGGGATCATTGACTTTGGTGACATGATCTACAGCCATTCCGTCGGCGGGCTGGCGATTGCAATTGCTTATGCCGTTCTCGATAAAACTGATCCACTCGCCGTCGCCTGCCAGGTTGTGTCTGGATATTGTGCTGCGGCTCCGCTGTCGGAAGAGGAGCTCGCGCTGGTCTGGCCGCTCGCCCTGATGCGGCTGTGTACCAGCGCAGCGATGGCTGGATTTCAAATGCAGCAGCGTCCCGATGATCCCTATCTTGTGATCAGTCAGGGGCCGATTCAACGTACGCTACCGAAGCTGCAGGAATTGCATCCTCGTTTTGTCGAGGTTGCGTTTCGGTTGGCGTGTGGGATGGATGGATCTGCCAGCCGGAAGTCGGTGGTCGACTATTTGAAGCAGGCGAATGCGGCGGACGTCCTTGGCATTCCGGTCAATACCGACAATACGCACACGATCGACTTGTCGGTTAGTAGCGGTCTGCTTCACGGGCCGCCGTGGGAAACGGATACGCTGGCAATGTCCGCAGCCATCGAGGCAGAATTGAGTCGTGCTGGCAAGCCCGTGGGCATAGGACGCTACGGGGAAGCGCGTTTGATCTACAACGACGACGCGTTCAAAATGGGCGACAAGCTTACCGATGAGCGTCGCACGATTCATCTTGGCGTCGACCTCTTCGTCCCCGCGGGAACGACGGTTCGCGCGCCACTGCCGGGCACCGTCTATGCTGCCGTCGCGTGCCCCGCGCCGCTGGATTATGGACATGCAATGGTCCTTGAGCATGCGACCGACGAGGGTACGACGTTCTACACGCTTTTCGGTCATCTCAGTCGCGGTTCGCTCAGCAAGGTGAAGGTCGGGCAACGCATCGAAGCTGGAGCGACCATCGGTTGGATTGGCGACGAGGATGAAAATGGCGGTTGGCCGACGCATCTGCATTTGCAAATCGTGACCGACATGCTCGATCGAGCGGACGACTTTCCCGCGATTGCACCGGCCAGCCAGGAAGCTATCTGGCGCGAGTTCTTGCCGACGCCGAACTTGCTTTTGAAGCTGCCAGAAAAAACGGTTCATATGAATGAGCCGTCGAAGGCGGAAACGCACGTACGTCGACTCAGGATTACCGGCCGAAACCTTAGTCTTGGTTACCGCGACCATGTCAAAGTGGCTCGAGGATGGCAGCAATATCTCTACGACGAAACCGGCCGTCGTTATGTCGATGCCTATAACAATGTTCCGCATGTCGGCCACTGCCATCCGCACGTGGTGGAAGCCATTCGTCGGCAGGCGGGAATCCTCAATACGAACACGCGCTATCTTCAGGATACGTTCAATCGCTACGCCGAACGGCTGGCGGCTACGTTCCCCGAGCCGCTTAACGTTGCGTTTATCCTCAATTCCGGCAGTGAGGCGAATGAGTTGGCGCTCCGGCTGGCACACGCTGCGACCGGCGAGCGGGACCTCATCGTGAACGAGGGAGCCTATCATGGACACACCAGTACGCTAATCGATATCAGCCCTTATAAGCATGACGGTCCTGGTGGAGAAGGTGCGCCGGATTGGGTGCATACGATTCCGGTCGCCGACGTCTATCGCGGGCGATATGGTCCGCAGCACGAGGACGCCGGTCTGCTCTACGCCGATGAGCTGCTGCCGGTCATTGATCGAGTGTCGAGAACGGGGCGCGGTCTTGCGGGGTTCATTCATGAAACTTGCCCCAGTGTTGGCGGTCAGATCATCTTTCCCTGCGGCTATTTGGCGGCGGCTTATGAGCACGTGCGGGCGGCCGGCGGCGTCTGTATTGCGGACGAAGTACAGACTGGGTTTGGCCGAACAGGCGATCACTTCTACGCCTTTACCGAGCAGGGCGTGATTCCGGACATCGTCGTGCTGGGGAAGCCCATCGGCAACGGCCACCCGCTTGCTGCGGTGATCACGACGCGCGCCATCGCGGATGCCTTCGATACGGGAATGGAATACTTCGCCACCTTTGGCGGCAACAGCGTCTCATGTGCCGCCGGATTGGCGGTGCTCGAAGTGCTTGAAGACGGAGTCCTTCAAAAGAATGCCCGCGAGGTTGGTGACTATCTCTTAGAAGGGTTGAAGAGTCTACAGCAGCAGTTTGAACTGCTCGGCGACGTGCGCGGAGCAGGGTTGTTCCTGGGAGTGGAGTTGGTGAAGGACAGGTCGACGCTCGAGCCGGCCGCGGACGAAGCATCCTACGTTGCGAATCGCATGCGCGACTTTGGCATTCTGCTCGGTACGGACGGACCACTTCACAACGTGGTAAAAATCCGCCCTCCAATGCCCTTCGGTCTTCGCGATGCAAACTTGCTGCTGGAACGTATGGAGCAGATCCTGTGCGAAATCAGATGATGTGCTTCGTAGCGCCGTTCAAGCCCATGGGCCCTTCAATCCTACTCAACGAAGTCACGTCCGTCCCGCCATTTGGTTTCGAATGCTTCTTTGCGTGTTGAAAACAACTTCACTTCGTAGGGCTGCATTCGCGTGACCAGATTGCCGTCAGTAACGGTAGCCGATTCGTCACCGTAGAGCTGATAGAGCGAGCGGCCGTTGACGATCTCGAGCCCGTGCACGTCCACGCCCAGGCGATGGTGATTGTCTTCATTGACGAGCATCAACAGCACGTCGTTCTTGTGCCGCAGTAACAGAGATCGAACACCGATGCCGCGCTCGTCAAACAGGTCGTGGATGAGTTTCACTTCGACGCCGTCGACTTGTTGACCGGTGAGGAACGGCTGTAGCGCTGCCAGTTCGGCGGTTACGGCGTATAGCGACGTGCGGAATCTCGGTTCGTCGATCGTGTTGGTGCCCCAATAGAAGATCCCTTTCGCGCCGTGGACGATGGCGTCATAGGCCATGAAGCGACTGTCGTTGAATGTCGGATACAGTTTCTCGCGAGTCGCTTTCACCGTGTGCCAGGAGAATCCCTGCAAGACCATCCACACCGGTTTGTTTCGCCCGATCGCTCGCCAGCGATTGACAGAACGTCCGATGCTGGGCAGGTCGCTGCCGGTCTTTCTGACGGCGTAGTAGTCTGCTCCGGTGATGTCGATGAAAGGCATGTACTGGCGGGCGAATCGGACGTCACTATCGACCGCCTCGTTAATCCAGACCGGGCGATTCTGCCTGTCCAGCTTTCGAATGAGTGCCACGGCGTCTCGCATGGCGGGCATGATCCGGGCGGCTTCCTTCTCGGAGTAGTCGACGGCGATCTTCTTTTGCGCGTTCCAGTCGTCTCGCGTGAAGCCCGCTCGATCTTTGAGGAAGCTGAAAGCGGTGAATGTCCAGATGATTTCGTCCGGTCCCTCCCAGGCCGCCAGCGCCGGATGATCGGCGACATCTTCGACCCGCTTGCGGAACGCATCGGTCGGGCCCTCCTGAAAACCGAGCGGCATCCAACCGGTCATGCCCGCGGCTTGAGCACGATCCAGGGCGGCTTTGTTTCCCGTGCGAACCAGGTTGATGCCCGCGCGGGCCATCGTTTTTAGTTCGGCATCATCGCCGGGTAACTCGTAGCAGCCAATCGGGAAGAGCGTTTCGTCGCCTCGCTGAATGAAGCCGCTGCGAATCGGTGCGGCTTTCACGGGAGTGATCTGCGAACCCGTCGTGGCGGCAATCTCGACGGTGGTTCCTTCTTCCAGCGTGAGTACGATGGGGGCGTTCGTGCTGGCGTTCTGAGTCGTGGTCGCATTCGATGTATCGGTGAAGTCCGTCCGACGCGCGAGCACCCGATTTCCCACCCGCAGTCCGGAAACGACTGAACCTGGCGTCTTCGGAACCTTGAACGAGATGGGAGTGCCTCGCTGAATAAAGCCGTTGTGCTTCAGGGATTCCGCGTAGACGGAATGGACGAGCTTGATCTCCTCCTCCAGCTCGTTGGATGTACACCAAAGGAAGAACGTGTCATGGCCACGTAGCAGTAGATGCCACAATAATTCCTTGTACTTGTCGCGACTGAATTGTCTGACGCTTGGGTCGGCATCTTCGGGAGGCGCCGTGGTATGCCAATGGACGAATGGAATGGTTGGCGTGTTTGCTGGCGTATGCTGACCGGCATTCGAGCCGACCTTCAGCATGTTGTAGAACCAGCAATAGTCCGTATCGGCGAAATCGTACCAATGAAACGTGGGGTACCACGTGTACACAACGGGCATCGAGAAGGTGTAGCCCGTGTCTTCGAATTCATGCGCCCACTCGCGATACCTGGCTTGCTGATCCAGTTCGACCGGTACGCTGCCGTTGGCTGGCATGTGTTCGAAGTAGTCGTACCAGTAGCGTCGACCATTGTGCGGATACGTGCCATAGTTACCCACCAGGCAGTTGGGGAAATAGTGAGTGACGTTGTCTCCAAAAGCCTCGCGTTGAATCTTGCTGCGGATACGACGTAGCGTCGACTGGAAGACGCGGAAGTCCTCGATGTTCGAGATCTTCGATCGGCAGACCGTACACTTCTTATGCGACGCCCAAGAGTCATTCCACTCGATAGGGCCGTCAATTTCCCAGTCCGCGAAAATGAAGTCGACGCTGACGCCGGCGTCTTTGTAGGCAGCCAGGAACTTCTCGATGCGTTCCTTGATGACTGGCACGCGATGATCGATCGCAAACGGACAGCCGAGCTTACCTCCCAGCGAAGTGTCCGCGAATCGGTGTCCGTCTTCGTCAACGTGCAACGTATTTTCACTGCCGTCGAAGAACGAATACAGGCACGAATTCGCATTTACCGCGACGGGCTGTCCAAGCTGCTGTTGCAGTTTCGCGATCCGTAGTCCTTCACGCAGACTCTCGGCGAATTCGGCATGTCGCCACTCAACGGAGTACCCAATCGCGCGCCGATCCAGTTGCCGAAGTGCGTCGCCAGCGAGTTCGTCGCTGACACCTTGCAGCGAACCGGAGATCGGTAGAACGAACAACGGCAGTCGACCGGCTCGTTGGGAAGCCACGGGCTGCGTGGCATTCAGGACGACTTGCAGGTTGTCGGGCAGCTTGGCGGGCTGGTTGCTGGCCTCGCTACTGCCCGGCGTTGGTTCTGCGTACAAACTGACACTCATCAGTGCGCAAAGCGAAATCGCCATCGCTATTTGCAAACCGCGGCGTGGGATGGTTGACTGACGACTGACACTCTTCGAAAGTAGAGGCGGTTTTGCAATCATGACTGCTGGGTCCCGAGGAATTGGCAAGCAAATCATACCGGTTCGCGCCGGCGTGTGCATGCGATCGTTGGCATGTGTTTGCGTTTCCGTTTGACCCACCGTCGCGTGTTGGTGAAATCGCGAGGCATGGAATTGGCTGCACGATTCATTGGGGGATGTACCATGCGTTTACGATATGTCGTTGGGCTATTGCTCATCTCGCAGGCAGTTGTTGGCGAGGATTTCCAGCCACCACCGTTCAAGGTTCCCGACGGCTTTACGATCGAAGTCGCCGCCGGACCGCCTTTGGTGAATTATCCCATGATGGCTTGCTTCGACGAGCGAGGTCGTCTGTTCATTGCCGAAACGCTGGGCGAAAATCTGGACAAGCAACAGTTGCTCGACAAGCAGCAACGCTTCATCCGGATGCTCGAGGACACCGATCAGGACGGCAAGTTCGACAAGAGTACGATCTTCGCCGACAAGCTGGTGATGCCCGAAGGGGCGCTATGGCATCGCGGCTCGTTGTACGTTCTGTCGTCACCGTATCTCTGGAAGTTCACCGACACGGACGACGATGGCGTGGCGGACGAGCGAGAGAAGCTGGTCGGGTATATGGATCTGACCGGGCAAGCCAATCAGCACGGAGCTTATCTGGGACCGAACGGCCGCATCTATTTTTCAGGCGGCCATGTGGGCTACGACATTACCGGTAGCGACGGAGTGCATGTTGCCAAAGGGCGAGCTGCCGCGGTCTTTTCCTGTTGGGAGGACGGGTCGGACGTTCAGGTCTATGGAAACGGAGGGATCAATCCTGTCGAAGTGGCGTTCACGCCGGATGGCGAGCTGCTGACGACCTGCCCGATCTTCGACAGTATCGGTGGACGGCACGACGCGCTGATTCACTGGGTTCGCGGCGCCACCGCAGGCCCTCGGGATTACGCTCCGCCCGTGCTCCGGCAAACCGGATATCGCATTCCGGCGGTTCGTCGGTGGGGGCAGGTCGCTCCGTCGGGCCTTTGTCGCTATCGCAGTTCGGTGTTTGGCGAGAAGTATCGCGATTCGTTTTTCGCAACCCATTTCAATACCGCGACGGTCGTCAGTACAAAACTCACTCGCGTTGGCTCGACGTTTGAAGGAGTCGATGAGTCCTTCATTACTTCCACCAGCCGCGACTTCCACCCCACGGATGTGATTGAAGACGCCGATGGCAGCCTGTTGATGATTGACACCGGCGGTTGGTTTCTCATTAGTTGTCCGTTCTCAAAAGTTGCGAAGCCCGAGATCAAAGGCGCGATTTACCGGATTCGCAAGACGAATGCCGAAACACCGGACGACCCGCGTGGACAGAAGATTGATTGGAATGCGGACTCTTCAGACATCATTGATCTACTCGACGATCCGCGTCCCGCCGTCCGAGATCGAGCGATCGAGAATCTTGCCGCTCGCGGTGACGAAGCCATCGAGGTGATGCAGGAACGTTGGGACGACCTCAGCGAACGATCGAAACGCAATGCGATTTGGTCTATCTCTCGTGTGAATTCCGAGTTATCCCGCGGTCAGTGCCGTGCATCCTTGAGTGACTTCGACGACAGTGTCGTGTGTGCGGCGGCGCGTAGCATTGGCGTCGCTCGGGATGGGCTTGGTGTTACGTCACTTTGGGAGGTGTTGAAAAGTGACTCGCTGCCGAATCGTCGCGTGGCAGCGACGGCGCTCGGTGCGATTGGCGACGCCGCTTCGATCCCTCACCTGTTCGAAGCGTTGCAAGAACCAGGAGACGATCATCTGCATCACGCGCTGGTGTATGCAATCATTGAGATTGGTGATGCAACCGCTACCGCGCAAGGGCTGTCGCACACGGATCCTCGAGTCCAGCATGCGGCGCTGATGGCGCTCGATCAGATGGAAGCGTCGCTCGACCGCAATCAGGTGTTGCCACTGTTGAATTCGTCCGATCCGCTGCTGCAGGAAACCGCGTTACGCGTGATTACGTCCCGGGACGGATGGAGTGCCGACGTCGTTGAATTGCTTTCGGACTGGATCCAGGGCAAGGCCGTTAGGAGTTTCGACGAGGCCACCGCCAGTACGACGATAGCGACATTCGCCAGTGAGGAGCGAGTGCAAAAACTCGTTGCCAACACGCTCGACGCGAGCTCCAATCCGCGATTGCCGGCCGTGCTTGACGGTATCGGCCGACTCCGGGGCTGGCCTGACTCATGGATACAGCCACTCGGGCGATTGTTGGAATCAGGGTCGGACGAGGCCAGGCGGAGAGCTCTTCAGGCGATTGGCACTTCAGGCGCAACGCAGCTCCATGACGAGTTATTGAGGCTGGCGGAAAGCAGCGAAGGAGAGTTGGCGACCGCAATTTGGAGTTGCCTTGCAAGGACCGGCGCGGAGCTGCCCGACGAGGGAGTGGCCGATCTACTGAAGCAGACAGCGACCGCCGAATCGCCGTTGGACCGTCTGGACTCTGCGAAGGCGTTGTCGCGGGCCACTTTGAGGAATCCGCAATTGTCGCAACTGATAGATGGCTTGCCCGGTCTGGCGGCGAATGAACAGAGCATCCTGGTCAGCAAGATTGCCTCGGCGATTGGTGACGAAGAAACGGAGCTGGCCGTGCGATTTCGGGACATCGAGCGGCGAATGGCAGGGCAGGCCGATTCTCAAAGCGACGCCGCGATGCAGGAAACACTCACGCGGCTGCTTGGGCGACTTCAACCCGGGGACGCAAAGCATGGCGAGGCGATCTTCCACAGCAATCGTGCCGCGTGCAGTGCATGCCATACCGTTGCCGGGAAAGGTGGCGATACGGGACCGGATCTGTCCAGCATCGGTTCGATCCGTCGTCGGCCAGATCTGCTGGAAGCGATCGTCTATCCCGGCTCAACAATCGTCAACAGCTACGAAAGCTATACCGTGCTGCTAACTGACGGCCGCACGGCGGAGGGTGTCATTCAGCGAACGGATGCGCGCTGGTTGGTGCTTCGAAACGCCCAGCGGGAAGATACCACAATCGCGAGGAAAGACATCGAAGCAATTCAACGATCGAAGCTCTCCATCATGCCAGAAGGATTGCATGCAAATCTGAATACGGATGAGTTGAGTGACTTGCTGGCGTATCTGGAGTCCCTCGGGAAGAAGTGACTGGTACAGAGTTCTGCACGAAATAGGCGACGTTTTCTTTACTGTCGTGCGGATTGGCGCGGAAGCAATTGGCTACCGAATGCCCCGAATCGTCAAAGTCCAGGATGTAACCTTACGTGTCGGTTTGCATAGTTGCATCTGATGCCCGGAGCAGCGATTATTGTTTGCATGATGCCCACCTCTCACGTCAAATTCGTAGAAGACAGTCGCTCCATTCGCAGCGGCAAGGTGGCGTTGTTCGCGTTGGGCGCGTGTGTCGTCATTGCGTCCTTGGGCCTGTTGGCGATGGGACGATTTTCGCGAACGTCGAAGACCGATACGCTCAGTCGCGTTTTGCTGCACACCGTTGAAAGTGGTCCGTTCGTTTCGTTGGTGACCGAGGCGGGGGACGTCGAAAGTGCCAGTAACGTCGAAGTACTCTGTGAAGTGAAGTCTGAGACAGGCCCCGGTTCGACGATCCTCGAACTGGTCGACGACGGTGTGGTTGTGGAGGAGGGCGACTTTCTGCTGCAGTTCGACGACACGGCCTTGCAGCTGGCGCTGACGCAGCAGGAGATTCAGGTCGCCACCGACACGGCGCTGGTGATTCAGGCGCAGAGCGAGCTCGATAAGTTCCAGCAGATGCTCAGCGAGTATCGCGACGGCCTGTTTGTCATGGAGAAGGAAACGCACGAGAGCAGCCTGCTCCAGGCAGAATCACACTTCGAGAGTGTGCAGGACGCACATCGTCATACAAGACGCATGTTCCAAAAAGGATATGTGTCACGTGTGCAATTGGGAGCGGATGAGAAAGCCGTTGCTATGGCGCAGAAAGCCGTGGAGGCTGCCCGAACAACGCTGAAGGTGCATGCCGAATTTACGCGACCACGCATGGTCAGCGAATACGAAGCAGAAATCGAAAAGCAGAAGGCGCTCCTGCGAGCGGCCGAATATACCTTGAAGCTAAGCGAGCAGCGGCGTGATGATATCCGGGAACAGATCGACCGATGTCGTGTCGTCGCGCCGGCGGCCGGCCAGGTCGTCTACCGCAACGACTACCGAAGACGCCCGCCCTTCGTGATCGAAGAGGGCGTTCAGGTGCGGCAGGGCCAGGTCATCTTCCGCCTTCCTGATCCGACACAGATGCAGGTCGATATCAACGTCAATGACTCCAAGATTGGGCTGGTTGAATTGGGCGATGCGGCCGACATTGAACTCGATGTTGCGCCCGACCTGAAGGTGCGGGGCGAGGTCGTCGAGATTGCTCCATTTGGTCGGCGGGACTGGGGGCGCGGTCCCATTCGCTACGACGCACTCATCCGTGTGATTGATCCACCGGCGGCGATGCGGCCGGGTCAGCGAGCGAAAGTTCACATCTATGTTGAAGAACGGGAGGATGCGATTCAGGCTCCGGTCCAGTCGGTGGTTTCTCGCGACGAAGAACACTATTGCCTTGTCCTGGAAGAAGGCGAATCCTGGTCGGTGCGAGAGTTGGTCGTCGGCCCCGATAACGATGGCTACGTCGTGATCGAAGAGGGTCTGTTGGCTGGTGAACAGATCGCACTCAATCCCGACCTGATCTGGGAAGATGTGGCGGGAGATGAACTCGCCTTGCCCGCGGAGTCCTCCGAGTCGACGGATTCGGGCGAGCGTGCCGTGGCCGTGACGCGTTAGATGAGGCGGCCCCGTGATTTGGCGAGCAATAAAACTTGGTGTGAAGTCGCTGATGCTGCATCCGTTGCGTTCGGCGCTGACGATGCTGGGGATCTTCATTGGTGTGACGAGTGTGATCTGGTTGCTCGCGATCAGTGAAGGGATCAGCCGGGCCGCGCAGCAACAGATCGAGGATCTGGGTGTCACTAACATCATTCTCCGCAGCGTCATGGATACCGAGGAGGAGTTGGCGAGCACAACGTTTGGCGATACGGACCAGGGGGACTTCTTCGTTCCGTTTGGCATCAAGCGTGCGGACTACGATGTTTTGACCTCGACGATTCCCACCGTTCGCAATGCACTGCGGATTCGCGAGGTGTATCGCGAGGTTCATGCCGGCAATAGTTCGCTGAATGTCCGGCTGGTTGGTTGTACGCCGGAATACGCTCGGGTGATGCATCTGAAGCTGGGCCGCGGTCGATTCGTCACGGCGATGGATGTCGAAACGGATGACAATATCTGCGTGTTGAGTTCGGGGACGGCACGCATCTTCTTTCCCCTTGATGATCCAATCGGACAGACCGTCCGTGTTCGGGATATTCCCCACCGTGTGGTTGGCGTGATGGAAGATCGCCTGCCCATGGCCGGAATCGGTGGATCACTGGAGGCACTGGACTTTAGCAAGGACGTTTACATTCCCGTGACGACGTTCTGGCGACGAATCGGAGATCGCACGCTGACGTTCGGTGCCGGACAGCGAACGGGACAGGAAATCGAACTGAGTCAAATTACTTTTCAGGTCGCAGCGGTCGACGAAGTGCTGCTAACGGCTCGAGCGATCGAGAATACGATGACACGCTTGCACGACAAGCAGGACTTTGCCGTCATCACGCCGTTGGAATTGCTGGAGCAGGCGAAGTCGACCCGCCTGATGTTCATGGTCTTCATGGGACTGATTGCCTTCATTTCGCTCCTGGTGGGCGGCATAGGTATTATGAATATCATGTTGGCGACGGTTACCGAACGAACGAAAGAAATCGGCATTCGTCGCGCGCTTGGTGCGAAGCGGACGGACATTGTGCGGCAGTTTCTTGTGGAGGTTGCCGTCCTTTCGGCAACGGGCGGCGTGATCGGAGTCGTCGCGGGACTTGCCTGTCCGGTGTTGGTGGTGCAGTTGCGCGAAATGCTGACGGCAGCATCGCCTGCCGCCATGAGGGACCTGCCGGAGGTCGTGCGGTCTGCTCAGCCCGTGGTCCTGCCGTGGTCCGCCGTGATGGCGTTTAGCATTTCGCTGCTGGTAGGAATTGTCTTCGGGCTCTATCCCGCAACTCGAGCCGCCTCGGTCGACCCAATTGAAGCGTTACGGAACGAATGAGTCGCGTTGCGTGGGTACGCAAAAGGGGGCACGCGACGACACGGTGAGCCGACTGCCAGGTGGAAGACTCGAGTGTTGTCTACCACAAGCGATCGCCACTCCATGCTCCTCTTGGTCTTAACTGGTTTCGGCGAAACAAAGAGCAAACAACCTCTTTGCAATACGTTTCAGTTCCTGACCCCGCTCGCAGTAGAGTGTGCTCTCTCGCACACGCTTTGGTGTTTTTTCACGCCCCTCTGCAGGGGGTGTAGACTCGATCAAGGTGGGCTGCCAACATCTAGCTGGGGCATCTGGATGAATTTGGGGAAGTAATGACGTTGGTACCTAACAGTCCTAGAGTGGAAGCGGCCATCGAGGAAGCGTCGGCGGTCATCGTAGGGCTCGAGACCCTGAATCGGACGCTCGAGCATTCAGCTCGCCGGGATCTGGTTTCGCTTACGAAGTCATCGGCCAATACGTTGCTGACGATCCTCGAGGCACTGAGTCTTGAAGAAGAGTATCGTCAGAAAGGGATCTGACTTGCCCATACGGGGCGTGGTACTTGCTTCGGTTCCGAGGTGGTTGCTTCTTTGGTTTCGCCCGAAAGTAGTCCACCGTCGTTGTGCCCTGTGGCTTCGTGAGCCATATTTCTGATCTTGTTCCATGACCGCGTAAGAACAGAGAGGTTCAATCCGTGACCGAGCAGAACAAGGATGGTGAGCCTGAGGGCAGTCTCGTCCTACGTACCTTGGCGATGCCATCGCACACCAATCCAAATGGAGATATCTTCGGTGGCTGGATCTTGTCGCAGATGGATATCGCTGGCGGCATTCTCGCCAAGGAGGTGTCTCAGGGCAGGGTGGCGACGATTGCGGTCAACGCCATGAAATTCATTCGGCCGGTTCGCGTCGGCGACGTCGTCTGTTGCTACGGCAAGGTCGCTCGCGTTGGCACGACTTCGATCACGCTACAGCTTGAGGTATGGATCAAGCCGCTGTTGCACGAACGCGACTCGCACGACGTGCGGATGAAGGTTACCGAAGCTGAGTTCGTGTTTGTCGCAATCGACGACGATGGTAAAAAGCGGCCGGTTGTCCAGGGCTAGCGCGAGAGAATTCTTCGCGAACACATGCGACGACGCGGGAAGTGAACTTGTCGGTATTTTTTACGACGAAATCTGCCGGCTTTCGGCACGCATCCAAGCCGCACTGCGGGGCATTTACAATCGGCTTACATCAAAGTGGAGGAAATGAGTGCCTGGACGTTAAACTGAAGAGGTAGTTGAGCGGACATTCGAAGCATCCTTAACTTGGGGCCTATCCATGAACGATGTCAACCGACGAGCTTTCCTCCGAACGACCGGGGCAGCGCTTGCTCTTTCGCAATCCAGCAACGCAATGGCGAGAGAATCCAGAACGGATTCTTTGCCGATGCAACTCTACAAGAGCCTCAATGACCAGCAGCGTCAGAAGGTTTGCCTGCCGGTCGATCATCCGCGGCGAAAATTCGTCAGCAACTGGTGGTACATCCATCCCAACTATCGAATCCCCAACACGTTCGACGCCGCGCAGCGAGAACTGATTCAGAAGATTTTTGATTCGCTTCATAGCGAAAGTCATCAGGATGCCGTCAACAAACAGGTGAAGGTCGATCAGTATGGCGAAGTGGGAAATGCTCCCGCGGTAGGCTTTTTCGGGACGCCCGAGAACAAGGACTTTGAATTCATCTATACGGGGCATCACGTAACACGACGATGTAATGCTCACACGGATAAAGGATTGGGTTTTGGCGGCAACCCGGTCTTCTATGGCCACTTCCTGGAAGAGTTCAATGAGACCAAAGATCATCCGGGGAACCCGTATTGGTATCAGGGGAAAATCTTCAACCGTTTTGTTCAAGAGCTGGATGATGAACAGCAACGGATGGGCCTGGCAACCGACAAGCCGCGTAGCGAACGTTCCAATCTGGTCATCCGGAAGCGAACCAATAACGTGCCCGGGCTTCGTTGTGCGGACCTCAGCAAGGATCAGAAGGAGCTGTTCGTGAAGACCATGAAAGGCATGCTGGCGATGTTCCGCCCGGATGACGTCGACGCCACCATTGCACAGATTACAAAGCAGGACATGGTGGAGAAGCTAAACGTTTCGTGGTACGGCGGAAAGTACGATATCGGCGGCGACAAGGTCTGGGACACATGGCAGATCGAAGGCCCTGACATGGTTTGGTACTTCCGCGGCGAACCTCACATCCATTGCTACTTCCACCTGAAGAGCTAAACGAGTCGCGCCGCGTTCGTGGTTGCGTGTCCGGCATTCAGGCGGAATTCGCGTCTGTGGGCTGCGGGGCTCTGATGGGCCTCGCGGGGAAGAGTGAATCCAGCAGCAGGTCGCCTTCGCCGTGCCACATCTCATCACCAATTGGCTGACCACCGTCGTCGACGCCATCCGGGCCGATGCTGTATAGCTTGTACGAGTTCCCAGTGACTTCGTAATGAATTTGCGAGCAATCGGCTGAGTAGGCGTCAACGAGCAACGATGCATCCAGTCCCAAATCATCGAGCGACTTTGGTAGCGAACCACGCTCGCGTTCATAATTACGAATCGCAAAATCGAGCAACAGCAAACGCCGCACGACTGCACTGCGAGACATGGCATTACGCGACGCGACCAGCATTGCTGCCATATCATCAATGCCCGTGACGGGTGCGAAAGCGTCATAGAGCTGTTTGCGCCAGCCCCAATTGCGCTGTGCCCATGCGTTCTCGACCTCCCGAATGTCTGCGTATGTCGACGTCGTGGCATCGATTTCCGACAATACCTTGATGGCTCGACCAGCTTGCTCGGTATTGAATTCGCCGCGAACCTGAGAGAGCGACTGATGGGCCATGCCTTCCACGGCGATGCCCACGAGGACCATCAGCATGTTCGAAGTCTCCATCCGGTGAGCGATGCGGTTTAAGTCTTCCGCGTTGTCCAGTACGTCGTCCAACCGACCCTCGCGGCGTGCGAGATTGGAATGCGCTATGAAAGTTCGGGCAATGTATCGAAGGAACCCAGCATCGTTCTGTACATCCATCATGTTCCAGCCCGGTGGTGGCTGAAACGGAAGATCGGCCATCTCGCGGAATAGTTCGATTGCCTCGGAGTTCTTTTTCATCGCCGCGGCCAACTCGGCGTTGGTCGCCTGTTCCGGGTAATCGATCGCGTTCATCATCGCAAAGCGTTCGCGTGCAGCATTCATCACGTCGAAGCCGTTCTTGCCCTCGATGGCCGGGCGTGTCGGAGTTGGCGCGGGAATGTATGCGTAGATCCAGGCCAACGGTGTGATGACGAGTACCAGCAGTGTCAGGGCGCCGATTCGACCACTCCACTTTTTCCACCCAACGTCTGTTTTCGCGAACGACCAACAGGTCAAAACGCCACTCAGCAACAGCCACGTCGACAGCAGCACTCCGAACCATAACATCGTCGCCGCCGGGGTAAGACTGCGCCCGGCCGCCGCGCCTCCACCCAACATCGGTCCCACGATCGCTCGGTCCCACTCCGGGAAGCCCAATAACATACCGTCGCACAGACCCACCGGCAGGGCGGCAATCGTCAGGGCGATGGGGAGAAGAAAGAGCTTCTTCCAAAGTTGTGTCTCCCACGCGGCCATCAACGTGGCGATTCCCAGGGCAACGCTGCCGGTGACAAGTGAACACCAAGTCCACCATGAGGTGACGCTGCTTCTCGCGGCGCAGGCCAACAGAAAACTGGCTACCAGCGTCGCTACCAACAGGGACTGCAACGAGAAGCGGAAGCCGGGGTCTTCGTGCCGACGATGCCGAACGATCAGGATGCCGCCGACAACCACCAACGTCTGGATCGCAAAGAAGATCGCGGGTTCGTAGGCCGGCACATTCAGGAAGAGGCCCAAAGGCAACGCAACGGCCAGCAGTCGAACACCCAAATGTTGTTTTGACGTTGCCGCCCACAACGAAAGGAGTCCCCACGCGGTTCCCGTCAGCACAGTGACGACGGCGAAGAAAATTTGTCCTGGCACCATGATGTGATTACTCGCTACGCCGCCCCGCTTCCCAGTATCCAGAAAACACAGGCTTGAATCAAGACGTTATGTCTTTTTTGCGGTGTCGAGCAATGGTGCGTCGCTGGGAGCTAGTGCTCTCGAATCTCCTCAAGGTACTCTTCGAGGCTGCCGTCGGTCAGATTGAGCGAATGCATGAGCGACCGCAGGCCGATGTTGTCGGCACCGGAAAAACGAACGGCGATTTGTCTGGCCTGCTCGTCCAGTTCGGAGGCGTCCACAACCTCGTCCACGAGCCCCAGCTCAAGGGCGTCCGCTGCGGAGAGTTGGTCCTCGTTAAGATAGATCTTTCGAGCTTTTGCTCGGCCAATAATTCGCGTGAGGTACCAGGGGGTGGCGAATCCGGGCATCACGCGTCGCGCCAGCGTGTGATTCACGATGACCGTGTCTGAGCTGCAGATGCGATACTTGCAAGCCAGCCACGCACCAAGCAGGTCAAGGTCTACCTCGCCCTCGGCGACGCCGACCGTCATCGCGCGTGTCGTGGAAAGTTGCTTGAGGATCCGCACGGCGGACACCTCTGCCGCCGCGACTTCTGCTGGCAAGAGTCGGTTCCCGGAAACGACTCCACCTGGCTCGTTGCGTGCCCGTTGCAGCATGGCATCAATCTTCGCCGCTCGCATGTGGTCGCGCGGTGTGCGGATCACGACGACGTCTTTTCGATGGAGTTTTGCGCTGTCCAGCGCCGTCCAGACCTCTTGCATCTTCCGGCCGTCGAAAATCACCAGTTCCTCGGATTCAAGGATGGTCACGAAAGCGGTATCGGAATCGGATTCGATTTTGATCAAAGCGTTGTCGCTCACTGTGGTCCTCTTGATTGAATGGTAATCGGGGCCATGAACAAATTCGGCACGCGATATCCGAAGTCATTAACGTCCGGGAGCACCGCCCCTTGCTGTGATGATCAACGCCCCGAGAAAGACAGGAATCACGATCCCGCGAAAAACGCATTCCCAACGCGAGTTGCTCGGTAGCGCTGAACCAAGGAAGCCACACGCGACGGCCAGTGACACGTCGGCGAAGGCAATTTCCAGCAGTTCGGGGTCCGCAAATCGATCCATCCTCCAGAGCGCCAGCGTTCCGAAGAGGACCAATCCGACCGCTCCGCTAACGACAAAAGTAAGCCGTTCTCGCCACGGTAGCGGGGCAGCTTCCGTAACTTTAGGCTCCTTCATCAACTCTTCCAGTTTGCGGTCGAGTACGTTGGGCGGCGCGTCGGGGTGCTTCGAACGCAGATCGTCCAGCTCCAATTCCAGCTTGCGGAGCTTCATCAGTTGTTCGATCAGGTCGATTCGTCTCTTGCTCGCTCCTGACCGAAACAGCAGGTTGCGCCCCTCCGGGAGGAAGAACAGGATCGCGATCGCAATCAGCACCATCGCTCGCGGCCAGAAGGGCGGCAGTTGCTTCACGATTTGCACTACGATTTCCATCGATCAGCGACTTCCGAAGGTAGGTTGTAGACGACCGTCGAGTTCTAGAGCGATTGGCTCCGCTTGAAGACAAGCTGTTTGGAAGCATCGCCAGCCTGTTGGAAAACGAACGAATCATTCTCCGGGCGGCCGACTTCCGCCAACATGACACCGCCACTATCCGGCTCCATCGCCAGCACGCCATCGTCCACGGCGTAAACGCCTTGAATCTTCTGTGTGTCCCCGTCGGCGCTGTAGGTCCAGGTGAATTCGCCAGACTTCTCCAGCGACAATTCAAACGCCGCGTCGTCGGACTTCGTCTTCCATGTACCGAGGAGTTCCTGCTCAGTCGCTTTGGGACCGGGGAGGTCGGCAGGTTCGGGGCGCGCTGCACTTTCCGGAAGTTCTCCGCCCAACATGGTCACAAGGTCGGCGGCCACATTGTCGCGAGGTTCAAGCTTCAGCACACTCTGAAGCAGTTGAATGGCGTTGTCGTTGTGGCCCATCGTCAGGTAGTGATACGCCAACAGGAACTTCGTGTCCGCCGCGTCCGAGTTACTCTTCACGGTTTCTTCGAGTTCACGGAGCTGGTTGACGTAGTCGTCCGTGTCCTCGTACAGCCCACTCATCGTCGACCAGTTCCAACCGGGACCGACAGCAAGCACTGCATGGATCGCGGCTGTCGACTCGCGGTACTTCTTCAGGGCAAACAGAATCAGCGAACGGAATTCGTGGAGCGTCGCGTCCTTGGGCAGCTCGGCAATCGCCTCATCAACGGACTTCAACGCCGTTTCGTAATCGCCGTCGGCAAATGCCTCGCGGGCGGTATCGAACTGATCAACTGCCGCGTCCGGAACATCTGAAGCAGACTCGACCGTTTCGGGTGCGGCGGATTCCGTTGTCGCCGGTGCGATCGCGTACTGCTCGATGGGCGCGTAACTCACGAGTGGCTCGTTGTAGTTGATCACGGTGGTTTGCGGATAAACAGCAACGGGGTAGGGGTTGTAGTAAGTTCTCCAGCCGAACAGATAGTTGACCCGGTTGACGCCCCAAACCGTCACACGAAAGGCCGAGTAGACCGGATGGTGGTCCCACATGTGATGCCAGTAATTGTCGAAGTGCCCGTGCCAATGGTCGTGGTGCCAGTGATCGTCCCAATGCCGTCCGCCGGCCCAATCCTGCCAGTCTTCGCGTGCATCTTCGCGGAAATCCTGTCGGTCTTCTCGGCTGTCGTTGCGAAAGTCCTGCCGATCGTCACGCCCGTTCTCACGTCCGTCCAATCGACTCTGCAGGTTGTCTCGACGCGAAGCAACAAGGTCCTCGCGATTTCGGTAGTCGCTTGCCCGATCACGAATCGCTCCGTCGCCTCGATTCGCCTCGTCACGACGCGATTGAAGCTGGCTGCGCATGTCGTCGCTCAACCGTGATCCCGGGTCGCGCGAGTCGGACAATCCGGGTAGCGTGGTGGGGCGATTGGCTCCGGGGCGTGTACCGTCCGGGCGTCGGTCTCCAACACGGTCACCTACTCGATCGCCAACACTTGGAGGAATCTTGTTGTCTCGCGGGAAGGTCACGGACCCTGGCTTGCGATCGCCCAGCGAGATTCCCGGATTGCGATTCAGGCCGTCGCCTATCCCAGATCCGGGTCGTGTGGTCGGTCGTGTAGTCGGTCGCGTGGTCGGTCGTGTAGTCGGTCGTGTAGTCGGTCGTGTAGTCGGTCGTGTGGTCGGACGGGAGATGGGTGCCGACGGGCGACTAAACGAAGGCGTTCTTCCAACGGAAGGGCGACTCACGGGCGCTCGGCTAGGCGAGGGTCGGTTGAAGCTCGGTGAAGGACGTGACATTCCGCCGCCCATCGATCCACGCGAGATACCACCGGAGACGCGACCTCCTCCGCCCCCGCCGCCGCGAAAACCGCCGCGTGCGAACGCCATGGAGGCGACCGATACTGCGAGCAATAGAACCAGCCCAAAGATGTGGTGACGATGATTCATGACTTTTGCCTCGATGGCGTCCGCCGCTTGTGGGCTGAACTATTCTTTGGAAGCGTTCGGAGCCGGCGGCTTACGAACAATGTTGATTGTGACGTCGGGCATGACTTCCTGCCCTCGAAGGCGGTTGAACATGGCCCAGCTGATCTTGTCATCGCCTTCGCGATCAAAACGGGTCGTTCCCGAAACGGACGAGCCATCCTTCAGGTAGCCGCTGGATCGTATGACGTAACCGCTACCGACGGCGGTCCAGTATCCTTCGACGAAACCGCCCTCGCTGTCGAATGTCCAGGAACGAAACTGCTTGCGCCGCGAGTCCCAGCCAATTCGTTGCGTACCCTTGAGGACTGTCGCGCCTTGCGTCTTTACCTGAAACTCACGAATCAGATAGGCCCGGTTGTCCGTCCATCGGAAGTTTGTCTCCACGACCGAATCCCGACCTTCATCGATCCAGTCGCCCAGCAACCATTGAAGGTCGCGAAGGTATTCGTAGTTTGAAAGCACCTCGTCGTCGATCGTGCGAACACTGGCGATTTTCCATTGTCCGCCGCGTTTGATGTGAGCGACACGGTAGGTGCTCTCCATCGTGGCGGACTCGCCGTCGGGAAACCAAAGCGTGCGACCTTCTTCTACCGCAACGTCGTCGGTGATGAATCGCAGTTGCTGAACTTCCAGACTGATTTTTGCCCGAGGATTCAGGGCGAAAGCGTCTTCGAACGATTTCCCAATCGCGGCGCGTCCAGTCAGTCGCACACCATCGCGATGGGTGACCTCGGCATTTTCGGCGAACAGCGCGGCAAGCGATCGGGCGTCACGCTGGTTGTAGGCGTCGACAAATCGTATGGCAGCCTTGGCGATGCTGTCTCGGTCCCCGTCCGTGCCGACGTCAGTGTCCTGCGCAATAGCGCCGCGGGCGATAAACAGGCACGCCAGAATCAACGCGAATCTCATAGGTATAGCTCCCTGTCTCGTCTTGCTCAGAATGTAGATTCGGCGTCTTCGGTACGGATGGACGACGACATAATAGTTAGCCATCCAGAAAAGAAAAGCGATGCGAGCCGCAATTTCATAGCCGGGGTGTGGGCCCTGATGCCGCCTGGTGTTGCGTCATAAGCCTCGTGAGGGCCGCCGATCTTATGGGTGGGACAATAGTGCGTAGGACAAACGTCCCATTTCATCAGATTAAGGCTGGGGCCTGTAGCCGCTGAACGGGATCGAGAAATGGGAGTCTGACGGTGGCTTGTTCCGCGACGTTTTGGGGTACCGTTTGCAACGTACTGCGGATAGGTACCAACTGAGACGCAAGCTCTTACAGTGCCAGTGAGACCCTAATACCCGCAACCGTCGCGTCCGCGATACCACGGCCTGCCGGGTCGATAAACTGCAGATCGGGCGTGATATGGAGACTTGGATTGACCTCAAAGTTGTAGAACAGTTCCACGCCCTGTCCTGCGTCATCGAGAAGCAAGCCCGGGAGCTGTTCGCTGGTGGCGGCGTAATACCAACCAATGCCGAAACGATCGTTTTCACGGCCCATCAGAGGGCTGTTACCGCCAATCCCGAAACTCAGGAAGTACTCCAGCGGGTTGGTGTCCTCATCGGCGATTGCCGCTCGTCCAAAGACGCCCCAGCCCTTCTCGGGGTTGCAGGGATTGGAAACGAGCTGTTGGTCGAAGTTCCAGTACAACGCCCACGAGTCCGAACTGGTCGGGAGGGCTGGGCCGTTCGGCAGCAGCAGCAACGGCGCGAACTGAAGAAGGCCGACATCGCGACTACTCCAGATGCCCGCGAACAACTGATGGCCGGGTTTGCCAAGGAAATCGGTGGCGAAACGCAGTTCGGCACTCAGTGTGACGCCTTCGGAGTAGATCTCATCAAGATTGAATTCCGTCGCAAAATCACGAGGATCGATGACAGAAAACGAGAAGAGCGGCTCGGGGGCATCTTCTCCAAGCACTACAAAACCAGTGCCCCACGTCGAATAGGGCGTTGTACGAAAGGCAATTGGCGTGGCGATCAGGGCCGTGTTCATGAACTGCGATTTGCCTCGGCCGTGGGCGTAAGCATTGGGGTCGCCGTCGAGCGTATCGAGTTTCCCGGCGAACACGCCAAACTTTTCCGAAAACATCTGGGTGATCAGGATATTGGTAACTGCCGTCGTCTGCTCGTTTTGAACAGGAAACAGTCCCGATGAATTGGCAGCGAGCAAAGATCCTACGTCGTTGTTGATGAAGTCGCCGAATTGGGTTTCACCACGGACCTTGATGAACATTCCCTGTAGTCCGGCAACCTGTCCCATGTCGGCGTTGAAAACGTAGTCGGCATGACCGCCGTAGCGAAAGCGTTCTTCCCGCCCGCCGTTGGTGACGCCCTGGTAGTATTGCGTGACGTCGCCCTGGAAAGTTATTCCGGATTCCGCCAGATGCGATCTCATCCCCAACCAGTCGCCCGTGATGGGCTGGCCACAACCATTACATCCTTGCGATGTGCCGCACTGGGCGTGCGGGTTACCGCATAATGAATTGCAAGTCCCGCACTGGTCGCACGATTGGTGACATGTTTGCTGACAGACGCAAGCTGATGGTGCCTGGGATTCGCAGCTGACATCATCACAACACGCAGCCTGACCATACACGCTTGATGCTGTGAGGCATTGCGTAACCAGAATTGTAAATAGCGTGCAAATAGAAGCGCAAAGTGCTTTTCTTGTAACGGACCGGAAGGTTAGCAAAACTGAATTCACTTTGACTTCTCCTGAGCATGTACTGGCCGAATTGCCAGTTGGCGAATGAGTTCACCGGGCTAGGTTGGGCTATAGCGGAAGAGGGCCTGGATGATTGGTACATCGACGCATTTGCATAAGCTTCGCAGTTATCGTGCTTGCCTTGAGAAGTTCTTGCCCAGTCATAACGTCTTGGTTAAACGCTAACGTCCGTGTGCAAGATTTTCATTTCATATGGTCGCTTGGACAAACATGACAGTGTAAGATTTCCGCCTGTCAATTAGGCGGTGGGACGGGAGGCCCTTGGACCGGGATCGTCGACTTCAGCAGTGATTTGTCCCCAGGTCTGGCCTAAACCAAAAATCATTCTGCGTCCTCCACAACACATCAAAAGCGGGCAAGTAGCCATGAAAAATCTGAAATTCAAGTGTGTGTTCTTCCTGATCTTTGCGAGTCCCGTGTTGGCTCAGGAAGCCAAGCTGTCATCGCTACTCGAACGTTCACCAGCGACCACCAACTCGATCGGTTACATCCATACCGAGTCGCTTGCGAAGCTGGTTGGTGGCTCAGCTGCGGAAGGGATGGCCCAAAAGGTCGATGACATCTGGTTCGCATCGGAAATCGATATCGTTGAACTGCATCCACGTTGGGAAGCTGGATTTGCGACGCTGCGAAAGGCCTATCGCAAAGACGCGGTTGTGAAGGCGACCGAAGGTTATGTCGACAAGGTGGAAGGTCGAGAGGCGATCTGGACGTCGTCGCAATCGTATCTCGTGCCACTGTCGGACAATGTGCTTGGTTTTCTTCGACCGGCAAACCGTTCGATGCTGGCCAATTTCTTCAAAGACTATGAGCGGACCTCCACTCCTTCCTACCTGATCGAAAAGTCAGCCCAATCCGAGAAGTATCTGTCGTTCATGGTGGCCGTCAGCATGGAGAACGCTTTTTCTCCGATGGCGCTGCAGCGGAAGCTTGCAGGCCTTGACTCCGTGAAGGGTATGAACGCGGCACAACAGGCGAAAGCTGCGGAAGTACTTGCCAGTATCCGCGGTGCCAGCCTGATTCTTGGTCGTAAGGATCTCGCGCAGTGCATCATCGAGCTGACGTTTGGAGAATCTCCCGCCGTTCTGGGACCGGTTGCCAACAAGCTCTTCCACGAAATTACGGTGAAGAACGGCTCGGAAGTCGCAGAGCTGTCGAACTGGAAATCAAAAGTGGAAGACAAGAAGCTGGTCTTTCGCGGAGAGCTGAGCAAAGAGGCGCTGCACTCTCTGTTGGGGATCTTCACGCTGGCTGACCGAGCTGAAAAGCTGGCGTCGTCGGTGTCATCGGATCGCGAATCGCCATCGGCGTCGACGGAAGTTGCCTACAAGACGCGAGATTACTTCAAGGGAGTTCGTGATCAGATCGAGCAGGTTCGGAGTCACAATGCCAAGACGCCGGGTGCGATGGCGAAATGGAATAACAACCGTGCTCGGCGAATCGATGACATGTCGATTATCGGCGTCGATGATGAGATGGTTGACTACGGAGCCTTTGTTGCGGCATCGCTTCGCAACGACTCGCTCGCAATTCAGAAGATCAACATCAAGGCCGGTCAGATCCAGCAGGAAGAGAGTCTGAACGACGGCTACTACTACTACAACCGGGACGGATATTACAACTCCGGCTACGGCTATTACAACAACTCCCGTGACCAGCAACGTGTCACGGGAGCCAAGGCTCGCGGATCGGCCTATGCCAGCTATCGTCAGATGCTGAGTGCAGTGGATCAGCGGACCGCGGACACCAAGCGAGCCATGGAAAGAAAGTTTCAGATCGAGTTTTGAACCACTCGCGGTTCAAAACCGATCGCACGTGATCCTGCGTGCTTTTGAAGAAGGTGGCGTGAGCCAGTTAAAAATCAACACTAACCTTTTCGAGGTCTGATTCCAGATGAGACGAGTTACATCGACAATCGCACTGTTGTTTGTCGCGTTGTTCGCGGCGAATGCCTGTGCCCAGAAAAAGCCCAACATCCTTGTGATCTGGGGTGACGATGTTGGGCGGTCCAACATCAGTACCTACACCCACGGGGTGATGGGTTACAGGACTCCCAATATCGACCGCATCGCGCGGGAAGGTATTTACTTCACCGACTACTACGGCGAGCAATCCTGCACGGCGGGACGATCGTCGTTCATTATGGGCCAGAGTGTTTTCCGTACCGGACTTTCGAAGGTTGGACTTCCCGGTGCCAAGGAAGGCATGAGCGAACTAGATCCGACGATTGCCGGTCTGTTGAAGGACCAGGGTTATGCCACGGGGCAGTTCGGAAAGAACCACCTGGGCGACCGTGATGAGCACTTGCCGACGAATCATGGATTCGACGAGTTCTACGGCAACCTCTATCACCTCAATGCGGAAGAAGAACCTGAGAACGAAGATTACCCAGGCGACATGAAGCTGCCGGACGGCCGAACGTTCCGTGAGGCATATGGTCCTCGTGGTGTGATCAAGTCTTCCGCAGACGGGAAGATCGAAGACACCGGACCGCTTACCAAGAAGCGCATGGAAACGGTCGATGATGATACCGCCAAGCTCGCCATGGACTTCATCGAGCGTCAGACGAAGGCTGGTAAGCCCTGGTTCTGTTGGTGGAGTGGCACGCGGATGCACTTCCGCACGCACGTGAGTGCCGAGAAGATGGCCGCCATCAAGAAGAAGAATCCAAACGCGGATGAATACACCTGCGGCATGATCGAGCATGACATGCACATTGGTATGTTCCTTGATCTGCTGGACAAACTGGGCATCGCCGACAACACGATTGTTCATTACTCGACGGACAACGGCCCGCACATGAACACGTGGCCGGATGCGGCCATGACTCCTTTCCGTGGTGAGAAAAACACCAACTGGGAAGGTGGCTGGCGTGTTCCTGCTGCCGTTCGTTGGCCTGGTGTCGTGAAGCCCGGATCCGTTTCCAACGGCGTCGTTCACCACATGGACTGGTTGCCAACGTTCCTGGCAGCCGCTGGAAAGACGGACATCAAGGAAGATCTGCTTGATGGCTACACGTCGAAGGCTCTGGGGCGCAGCTACAAGAACCACCTCGATGGTTACGACCTGACGGCGCACCTCAAGGATCCGGAAAACGTCCCAAGTCCGCGTAAGGAGATCTTCTACTTCTCCGATGACGGGGATCTGACGGCTCTGCGTTATCAGGACTGGAAGCTGATCTTTATGGAGCAGCGGGTTGAAGGAACGCTGCAGGCGTGGGCGGAACCATTCGTGCCGCTACGTGTGCCACTGATTTTCAACCTGCGTCGTGATCCTTACGAGCGATCGCAGAAGACGTCCAACACGTACTACGACTGGTTGATCGACCGCGTCTACCTGTTGGTGCCAGCTCAGGAATACGTTGGCAAGTTCCTTGCCACGTTCGAGGCTTACCCACCGCGACAGAAGGCAGCCAGCTTCTCGCTGGAGCAGGTGCTGGACAAACTCCAGTCGCCTGGCGAGCACTAATCCTGCTGCCACGTAATGTTTATTCGCCCGTGTACACACCGTGTGCACGGGCTTTTTTTATGCGCGAGCAGACCTCGTTCGCATCGATGGTTATGTGGTTGTCGGATTGAGCGACGGCAAAGATGGGGTGATGCGAGCTGCTCCGCGGTTGTGCGATGCGGAACGAAGTTGCTCAAAGGCAACTCGAAGAGCGTGTCCGTTCCACGGACGCTCGGTAGCGTGATCGGAATAAACGAATTCAGAAAGTCGCCTCCATTCGATGTCGAAGACTGCCTGACACTCTTTTTGAGGCGTCGTGAGATCCGTCGGCTCGGCCAGCGGATGGGACGAGTCGTTCGTCATTGTCAGCGGAGTCTTCCGCGAAGAGTATCGTTGCCATCGCAAGACTGCCGAGTAAGCTGCCGCCGCGTTATTTTCGCGGCATGCCGTGACGACTTCACTCGCGGCAATCGTTTCGGGCGAATTGCGACGGGCGATGTAATTGGAGAACAGCTTCCGGCCGGCCAGCCAGCATACCGTGGCACCCGCCAGGAGTCCGGCGATCCATATCGGATTGAATGCGCGTTCTTCCTCGGTTTCAATCGTGGCCGTTTCTTGGGGAACCGATCCCGCGATTTCGACGCGGCGGCCCTCAAGTTGTTGCTGCTGGAATTTTTCGGCTGCGGGGTCCCACCAGGTTATCTCAATGGCGGGCAGTTCATACGTGCCCGGTTTTTCGAACTGAAACTGAATTGCGTCAACGCGTTTGGCTGATGCGATTCCCCGTTGCGATTTGTCTTCTACGATGGGGGCGGTTTCGTAGACGCGAACTCCCGGCAACTCGGCTGCCGTCAACGGTGGAAGCATCATCGACGTTGTCCCCGTGGCAGTTCGCGTAATCGTTCGCTGTATGACGTCGCCGGGCTGCAGCGGCTCGTCGATTTCTGTCGGCGACCACGATTGATTGGTTTTCATCGTTGTCGCCGTCACAACCATGGCGTTGGCTTCCGCGCCCGGTGGTCGTTTGCTTTCGAAGTCGACCTTGGGTGTGGTTCCGCTCATGGGAACGGCATCACCAAGGAACGATTGCTTTCCCGCGTAGCGGACTTCGAAGGGCGGAATCGCGACGTGTCCGACCTGCTGTGTGTAGATTTCGAATTCATGTCGTTGCGTAAACACCGATTCGCCGTCGATGGTCTCGTTGCCAATAATCGGGTTGCCGACGCGAACGAATACTGTCCGAGGGAGCTCGGGAAGATCAAAGGACGGCGTCCCACTGAAGGGGCCGGGCGAATGGAGCGTGACGTAGATCGAAACGGCCTCGCCGATCCATGCGGCGTCCTGGTCAACCTTGGCTTCTACCGTTTGGGTGACCGCGGTTTCCGATTCACCCGTCGATGCGTCACCAGTCGATGCTTCGGTAGTCGATGAGTCAGTAGTTTCCGCTTCGGCCGTTTCTTCTTCAGGGGTTTGTGCCACACAGGCAGTCTGTGGTACGAAGTTGGTCGCCACGGCAAGTGACATCAGGCCGCTCGCCATCCATGAGCGTCCAGGCAAAGTCATTCTGAAACTGGTTCTACTCTTCATTGTCATCCTGTGGCTCCTGCAGAGCGTCGGACGCGCTTTGGTAAGCGAATTTGGCTTTCAGGAAATCTGCCGGCTTTGTTTGTACGCGACGCAGCCACATCGCCTGCATTTCGGCGGCTGAGATTTCCTTACCGCCTTCGTCTTGCGTGTCCTCGCCACCGCCGCTCTTCTTACTCCTGTCGTAGACGATCTTGTCGGCGCCAATGCGTTGATCTCCCTGGTCGCCGCCTTTCTCCTCCGTCAGTTTGGCGCGTGTCGCGGCGATCGAACGGTTTGTTTGCGCCGCCTTCCAGTCGGGTCGCAATTCCAACGCACGATCGAAACGCGCCACGGCCGCATCGTATTTACCCAGCAGCACAAGACTGTTGCCGCGGTTAAACTCCCCTTCGGCGGTCGTCGTGCGAGCAAACTGCTGTTCGGCTTTTTCGAATTCGCCGGTACGGTACCACGCGATTCCCTTTCGCATCGGATCTTGAAAGGCTTCCGCTGCGGCCGAGAATTCACCGCGATTCATGAGCCGTTGGCCGTATTGGTCGGGCGTTGACCACAGTCCCTGCCACGTGAAGGCAGCAACGATGCCACATAGCAAAGACCATTTCATGATTCACCTCGATCGATACGCTGAAAGCTTGCCAGCGAGAAGATTGCCAGTATTGGCACCAACCACCATCCCGATTCGGCCCAGCGTCGACTCTCGTTGGAATCGTTGATGGAAACCGGTTTTTCGGCGGTGGCCTTCGCGAGCGATTCGACGTCGGAGAGATCGGCGGTCATCAAAGTGACGTTGCCGTTGAGCTGCCGTGCCGCCTGGTTTATGGCTTCCAGCTCGGGCGTGTCCTCGCGTGCGATGGCAAGAAAGTGCATTGCGATACCTGATGCGGTCAGCTCGGCGGCGACGTCGTCCCTAACGTTACCCACGGTATCGGCAACCACAACAATCGCTCCGCCTTCGCTGCCCATAGTGCGAGCGGCCATTTGAAGTGCGGTGCCAAGGTCTTCCCCGGGAGTTGGCAGTATATCGGGACCAATTTCGGTGGCCATCGTGGCGACAACCGAAGTGTCACGCGTAGGGGGCAGCACCAGATGCGCCGATCCAGCGTAGGTACCGAGTCCTAGTGGTAGGCCCTTTCGCACATTGGCGAAATCGACAATCTTCAGTTTCGCTCGTTCCATACGGCTTGGTGTCAGATCGGTGAGCTTCATGGTCTCATTGGCCTTCAGCAGCATCATCACCGGATTTGGATTGTCGGCGAATGGCGAGGGCACCAACTGCCAGGTCGGCCCCGCAATTGCGATGCATCCCAATATCCAGGCGAGCAGCAGCGCGTGCTGTCGGTAGTCCTTGCGATTGGTGCCACCGACGACGAGTGCCTGCAGTAGATCCTCCGCCATCACGTTTCGCCAGCCCGCCATCGGATCTTTGGTGCGACGGATTCGCCACCAGATCGCCACTGCAATCGGAAGCAGCAGTAGCCACGCGGGACGGATGAAGTGAAAGTTGCCGATCATTCGTGAACCGTCTCCAACTCATAGGTCGTCGCGTTCACGCGCAGCCTTGCGGCCGCCGTCGCCGGAGTGGCCGATGAATGTGTCTTCAGGATCATGGCATGGCTGACAATTGACAGTAGGAGCGCCACGGCCAGCGGCCAGTAGTACAGATCGCGTCGTGGTCGATAGCTTTCCGTTTTTACATCGACCGTTTCGATCGCATCCAGCTGTTCATAGATTCCTGAAAGTTCTTCTCGGTTGAGCGCCAGAAAGAAACTGCCGCCGGTGACCTCCGCGACGTTTCGCATGGCAGGCTCGTCAATCTTTTCTTCGCCGACGGTGGTCGGATCGCCAATGGCGACGGCGTACATCGTAATTTCGTTGTCCCGGGCCACTCGCGCGGCCTCGACCGGCGGCAGTTGGCTCGCGGAATCGTTACCGTCGGTGAGTGCGATGATCGTTTTTTGCGGAGCGTCGCTTTCTTCAAACAGGCGAATTCCCAAGCCGATAGCGTCGCCAAACGCTGTGCGTGGGCCGGCCATGCCAACCTGTGTTTCTTCTAACAACTGCGTACAAAGTGCGAGGTCCGTTGTGAACGGCACTTGCAGGAAGGGAGCGTTGCCGAACACCACCAGGCCCACTCGGTCGCCCTCGCGCCGATGGAGAAACTCGGCCAGCACCTGTTTTGCCGCGTCCAGTCGGTTGATGGATTCGCCGCTCTCATTCTGGAAATCTGCGGTGTCCATCGACCCGGATAGATCCGCCAACAACAGCAAATCGCGGGTGGGAACGGTGCGCTCGATCGGCGCCTCCAGCCACTGAGGTCGGGCGAGGGCAAGAATCAACAAGCCCCAGACAATTGCCGGAACGATCAATGATGACGCCGTCTGGATCTGTCGGGTCGCGCGAGTGCTGCCGGCAGCCGCCAATCTCGCCATGAACGGAACGCGAACTGCGGGGAAGGATTCCGAACGCGGCGGTGCGAACCAGCGAACCAGGGCAGGCAGCGGAAGCAGCAGGAACGCGAAACTGTAGAGGAAGGTTAGCATGCGGGCGGACACCTCCGCCCCGGCGCTGGAGCTTGGTGACGCGTGATCCAGTCTCTCGCAAACTGAATCACGCCCGGAGTCGTTGCGTCCTCGTTCGACTGAGAAAAGACCTCGACGGCGAAAGCCGTTTGGATGTCGTCCGTAACGCTCAGGCCTCCGCCGGTTTCACGGAGCCAGTCCACCCAGCTTGATCCCGTCAGGGACGCGATGTGTGTTCGTGGATACACGCACAAAGCGGCTCGTTTGAGTATGTCGGCTACTTCGGCCGTGTTCGACGCAGCCTCCAGTTCGCGAATGGCGGCCCTTCGGTAGGCGTTGGCTTGCCATCGCAGCCACTGCCTCCAGCCGACCAACAGCCCCAGGACGACGAGCGCACCCAGCAGGAACCACCAACCGCTGGCGAGCGGCCACCAGGATACTGGAGGCAATTCAACAATGTCCTGCAAGTTCTCAAGGCTGGCTGCTTCCGGATACATCATCGCGCTCCAAGGCTTGCTTGCAGTTGATCGATGACTGGCTCGTGCGTGCAGATTGGCAAGATTGGAATCCGCAGTGCGCTCAGGCGTTGGCGAACGGCCGTACACTTTTCACGAAAGGCATCGATATATCGCTGCTCGAAGGCATGGTCCGGCGGCAAGCTGACTTGCTGCTGACCGTCGGTGGCTTCCATGCGACCATTTACCGGCAGTTGGATTCCCAGTGGATCGTAGATCATCACCGCGAAGACATCGTTGTGCGCGGCAAGGTAGGTGGCGTGCTTCCGAGTGGTCTCATCGGAACCCGCGAAATCTGTAACCAGGATCACCAGGTGGTCGTGGCTGGCCAGTTTGACGGCCCGCAGAAACGCATCGTTCAGCACCCGAGGACTCTCCGGGGTGCCCGTGCCGGTGAGTTTCTGATTGGCCTGCACCAGTTGATGGCAAATCTGCAGCACGGTTTTTCGGCTGCGGTGCGGTCTGATTTCGACGACCTCCTCGTCACCAAAAATCAACGCACCAACGCGGTCGCCGGAATCCAGTGACCGCCATGCTGCCAGCGCCGCCAGCTCGGTTGCGGCCGTCGCTTTCGTCGTTCGTTGGCTGCCAAAAAACATCGTCGTTCGCTGATCGACAACCAGCAGCACGGGGCGTTCGCGTTCTTCGGAATAGACTCGCACGTGCGGCTTGCGAAGTCGTGCCGTCGCCTTCCAGTCCATGGTGCGGATATCGTCGCCCGGCCGATAGTCGCGCAGTTCTTCGAACGTGAGTCCACGACCGCGAAGCCGCGATGCATGCCGCCCACTCAAGAGGCTCGATACCGGTTGCCGCGCCGACAGGGAAAACCCATGGGCTTTGTACTGCAGTCGTACAAGTTCGTCGAGCGATGTGTGAACACGCGTTTCCATGTCAGTCCTAGGCTACTGCGACTCGTTCAAGGATAGCGCTAACAACGTCCTCGCGGGATTTTCCTTCGGCTTCAGCCTCGTAGGAAAGGTGCAGCCGATGCGCGAGACAGGCCGGCGCGACCGCCTGAATGTCTTCGGGCGAAACGAAGTCATTGCCGTGCAACCATGCACGAGCTCGTGAGGCAGCATCTATGGCGATCGTGGCACGCGGACTGGCGCCAACCTGCATCAGCTTCTCCAGACCATCCCCAAACTTTTCGGGTTGGCGAGTCGCTATCACGAGGTCCACCATGTACTGTTCGGCAGATTCCGCAACGTGAACCGCGTTGACCTTCTGCCGAGCTTCAAAGATCGACGCCTGCGAAATGCTCTCCGGTGCCTCAGCAGTTCCGGAGGTCTTTTCGGACCTTACCAGACGCAGGATGGAGAGTTCATCTTCGGCCGGAGGGTAGGGCACCTTCACATACAAGAGGAAGCGATCCATCTGTGCCTCCGGTAGAGGATAGGTGCCTTCCTGTTCGACTGGATTCTGCGTCGCGAGGACCAGAAAAAGGTCGGGTAGCTTGTGCGTCTTGCCGGCGACGGTGACCTGCCGTTCTTCCATGGCTTCCAGCAACGCAGCCTGGACCTTGGCGGGAGCCCGGTTGATTTCGTCGGCCAGTACGAGGTTGCCAAAAATCGGCCCCGTCTGAAACTCAAAGGTGCCGTTTTGCTCACGGTAAATCTCGGAACCGGTTACGTCCGATGGTAGCAGGTCGGGCGTAAACTGAATCCGGCTAAAATCACTCTCGACATGTTTGGACAGCGTCTTGATGGAACGCGTCTTGGCGGTTCCCGGCAATCCCTCCATCAATACATGTCCGTCCGCGAGCAACGCAATCAGCAGCCGTTCGACGACGGTTTCCTGACCAATAATGGATTCCGACATCAGTCGGCGAAGTTCATGGATTTGTTCGAGTAACTGCATCTTCCGCCATATCTCTTATGTTGGTGGAGGTTGTCTGACATTGCACCCGGTTGATCAATGAGAACACTTGGGACCCGCCGAACCGGGGCTGAGGCAAGCTTAGCTATGAGTGCGGTACTAATTGGCCGAACGGAGTATCTGGCGACCGTTCAATGGCTGAACGGGACGATTATTGCCATCTATAACCATTCGAAATCTTTCGATTTGAGCTTTCGAAAGACTGACGGGATCCGCAAGGACGATCCATTTCACCTGCTCGGTGCATGGAGGCGTGGTGAACGATCCCTCGTAGGAATAATACCGAGGGGAATCTGGAAGCAGGGCCGCTGTGTCAATCTCGACGTCTGATTCGCGGTTTGGACTTCTGGCATCGGGCAACATGTTCCAAACGGGATCGAAGGCGTCATTATGTTCGCCCTCGCGAATGAATACCGCGACGACGCCGACGGTACCGTCGGCTGCCTTGTGAACGAGGTGCATTTCCATGGGGAAGTGATTGCCGTCGATCGTATGTTCGCTGGGCGAGTGAAAATGGAATTGCTGCAGCTGGAACCGGCGGCCTCCCGCCAAACCGTAACTCCCTGGATCTTCGTTCTCCTGAATCGTATGACCGTTGAAGATCAGGTGGATTTTGGAGGGTTCGTAGTTGAAGTTCAGCCGTTGCGCCGGAGTTGGAATTGTGTTTCGAATGTCGATCGGTGACTGTCGTTTCCCGGTTCGCGCCAGGCGGTATTCAGGGCTGAGATCGCCCCAGAATTTCGGTCCTGTCTTGCCGGAGTAACTCCAGTGCGCTGCGTGAGGACGTTCTGTTTTGACAAGGTAGTGATGCACGGGGGGATAGATCGTGTTCCAGTCCCGCTGCATGTCTGCGACCGTCCAGCCTCGTTGCTTCGCGACATCGAGTGCCTTGTCCAGTTTTCCAACGTGCGACTCGCGATCGTAATTCCATTCCCGCTCGGCATCGGTGTGATGAACCAGCAGGCAGAAGTGAGGTCCGTCTCCCCCTGCGGTCCACTGCAGCATTTGCAGGTCTCCGTCCGAGTTTCCGAACGATGCGATGGGGCGACGTCCGATTTGGCGTTGAATGCCGACCGGTTTGCCCTCTTTGTCGTCAATGAATTCGATTTCCGGCAGCCTCACGATGTGTGGAACGCCATCGCGAAGCTCGAACTTCGTCTTGATCGTGCTGCCAATCACCTGCTCAGGCGGAATGCCATACACCTCGGCAGAGAAAGCCCGCATAAACTCAGTGCCGCCGCCCGACGTGATGTAGGTCTTGAACCCGTTCGCGCGAAGATAGGCCAACACCTCGAGCATTGGTTGAAAAACCAGTTCCTGGTAGGGGCGATTGAATCGCGGGTGACGGGCCGTCTGCAGCCACTTGTCCACAGCTTCTGCGAACTCCTGATTGGTCAGTCCTGCGTGCGTCGCAGTGACCAGTTTCAATACGCCCTCGACCCCGGATTTTGCAATCGCCTCGAGGTCGCCGGCGAGCACCGCATCAAAAGGTGCAGTGTTGGCCCATTCCGGGTGATTGGGCGCGAGCTCCTTGACCCGGTCGATGGCAAACGCCAGCTGGAAGTAGAAGGGCTGTTCGGACCAGAGGCAACCATCATTGTCAAAGGTTGCAATCCGATCTTCGACAGGAACGAAGTCGGGACTGTCTTCGTCCGTAACACGCAAGACGAATTCAACGATGGACGCCTTGGTGGGGCCATCGTTCCAGCTCGGCAACGGATCGGCGAGGACCGCGCCTGTTACGTTGGCGAGTAACAATGCCGTGCAGATGGCCAGGTGTTTCGGGGTCGATCGACCGGTAACGAATTTCATAAGAATCCTGAGTGGGCTTGAGAACCCAAACAGCCTCGTTGTTAACTGTAATCTGTCCACTGCGAGCGGTGGTCGACTTCGCGACACTCTCTCGTGCATAGCTTCAGTCATGAACATAACACCGTTTGGAAGGTTTCGCAGTTACCCATAACCGATCCATAATTGGGTTTAGGATTTCATCGCAGTTCAGTTTGATGACATGCTAGTTCGGGCGTCGGGTTTAGGGGAGCACTCCATTGGATTTGACCATTTTGCCGCTATGCCCGATGACCTTATGGACGAACGGGCGGTCGTCTAAATAGAATCCTGGTGGTTGTCGCCGTCCGCAATTAACTTCGGCGAATCACATCATTCTCATAATGCTGTTTCGTTGCAAATAAGCTCAGAAACGTTAGGTTGAACGCTTCGTCGAAACCCTGCCGGAGCACACTGATGTGGGTCGATTCCGGCAAGCAGGCTTTCCCCATTTATCCAGAGAGGAAACACATATCGATGCTTGATGTTTTTGCATTGATCGTGCTCACCGTAGTACTGCTTTCGTCGATTGCTGCGTGCGTGCTGTTGGGGCTGATGCCCGGGAAAATCGCCCGCGAGCGGAATCATCCACAGGCCGATGCCATCGCCGTATGCGGCATCTGGGGCGTGTTGACCATGGGGCTGCTACTGCCGGTCGCCTACATCTGGGCATACACCAATTCGGCGGACGGCGGCTCCAAGGTCAAATCAACTGAGTCCGGATCATGATTGTATTTCTCACGCTGCTTTATTGCGGGCTGCTTGCCGCGCTTGTCAAGCTTGGAATCATCAAGCTGACTATGTTTTGGAAGCTGTCTCCGATTGCCTGGATTCTTGTGCTGACCGTTGCTCTGTTCATTCCAATGCAGTGGGGTGCTCCCGCGGGGCCGGTGAATGTCTACCAAAACGTCATCGAGATTGTGCCAGGCGTGACGGGCGAAGTCGTGGAGGTGCCCGTTGAGGGCCTGAAGCCGGTCAAGGAAGGCGACGTGCTTTTTCGTATCGACCCGACTCAGTTCAGGGCAGCCGTCGATCAGCTGGAGGCGCAGCTCGAGGACACGAAGCAGGGGGTGCTTCGGCTGCAAGCTGCCAGCGATGCGGCCAAATCGACCGTTGCCAAGACGGAGAGCGACGTCGAGCTCTTTAAGTCCAGTCAGGTAGGTGCGGCCGCTGCCGTTACGGCCGCCAAGGCGGCGTCGGAGGAAATAAAGGGCCGCAAGGAGAAAGCCCTTGCTGTCGTGGAAGACCTGAAGGTTCAGGTGGCTGCAGCCCAGCGAGAGTTTGACCGCATCCAGTCGCTCCTCGAGCGGAACGCAGCATCGCAGTCAGACGCGGATCTTGCGGAAATTCAAATCACCGGTCTGAAGAGCAAGCTTACGTCGGCCGAAGTAGATGTTCGCGTCGCAGACGATTCGATTGCACGAAGCGAAGCGGACGTGTCAGCCGCCGAAGCCAACGCGAACTCGGTGGACCTGCAGCTAAGGCAACTCATTGAAACCGAGCTGCCGCGCGTGCGGGCGAAAGCGCGTGAAGCTGATCTAGCCGCCAATTCGATGATTGGTGATGTCCACACCAGCGTGGCTAACGTTGAGGCGAAGCTGGTTGCCGCCCGATTCGATCTGGAGAACACGGTCGTGCGAGCTCCTGCGGATGGTTACGCCATTGGCGTCACGCTGCGACCGGGGCAACGGGTCAGTAGCATGCCCATGCGGACGTGGATGAGTTTTGTACCAACCGAAAGTACGGCATTGGGCGTGGGGATTCCTCAATACGCAATGCGTCATGTGCAGGCAGGCCAGAAAGCCGAATTTACGTTGAAGATGCATCCGGGCCGTGTCTATTCGGCGACGGTCGACGGTATGGCCTCGATCAGTGCTCAGGGACAACTAAAACCGTCCGGAGACGTCATGGCGGCGCCCGGCAGCGGACAGTCCGCCGTTCCGTTTGGAGTGCGATTGAAGTTGGATCCTGACCAGGGGATTGAAACCGCGGATTTGCCTGGAGGTAGTTTCGGCCAAGCGGCAATCTACACGGAAAAGGTAAAGGGAGCTCATCTTATCCGGCGCGTCATGCTGCGGATGCAAGCATGGATGAACTATGTAAATCCGTGGTAGCCGTGGCGGTGTGGGGCGAGCTGGATTTTGAACGATGTGGTTAGGCATAAGTTTAGAAAACTGTTCACCACTAAGGTTAGTCTGGATTTCAAAACCGCTCTTGTCGCCTTCTTGTCGCGCAGTCGGAGGCAGGCGTCTCCGGGCAGGGAACCCGGGTGTTCAAAGTTGTTCCAATCACGCGACACAGGTTCTAGGAACCACCCTCCGGCGTGTGTTACATTCAGATATCTGATTTCGAACTGTGACCAATACAGAAACCGCTCGACCATGAAAACTAACCTGCTTGTTCTTTGGATCGTCTTCAGTGTCTGCCTGATCTCTGGCGCGAGAGAATGGACGGATGCCTCCGGTCATTACAAATTCGAAGGCGACCTTATTGCCGGTGATGAATCGCTAATCATTCTGGAAAAGAAGAACAAGGATCGAGATCTGGTTGCCATTGGCGTTGACCAGCTAAGCAGGGATGACCAGAAGTATCTTGATGACATGGCGAGGAAGGCCGCCGCGAATCCCGAAATGAAAACGTGGACGACGCGAAAGGGCTACCAGGTTCGTGCGGCGGCCGTTGAGTACGTGAAGCGTGACGTGACCATTCAGCGTCGCCGCGGGCACGCATACGTGAACGACAAGCGATTTGCCAATCTGCCGGGGGTATATCGAAAAGTCGTCCCGGGTGTCGTATCGCACTTCGAAAAGATCGAGCTTGACGAAGATTCGTTTGAAAAATGGGTCGCCAAGCTTGGTGGAAAGAAAAAGACCTATTCCTGCGAGGGCGTGCTGTTGGAGCTGGAAAATGGCGACCTCTACGCCCTGCCATTTTTCTTCTTCAGTGACGAAGATCTGCAGGCGCTCAAGCCGGGTTGGGAGCAATGGTCGGATGAGAAAACAAGCGAAGAGGATCGCAAGGCGTATTCCATGAACATGCGTGCCCAGGCGATGGCGCAGCAAAAACGACAGGCCGCTGTGAAACCGATTGCCCGCATGCATTTTCAGATGCAAGGAGTTCAGGCAGGACTCACGGATCTTTGGGAGGTTGCCCTCTATCCGGCAACGGTTCGCGGCATGCCTCGTGTGGTCGTGGTTCCCGCGCGGGACAGTCGCCAGGCGACGCAGGCGGCCATGGCCAAGTTCCCTGGATATCGAGCTGGAGCGGCGAGTAAGGTTAACCGCCGATACTAGTGGTTTGGCCGCGTCGGTTGGACGCCTTTGCTTTTGGATAAGCTGGCGATACGCTGGCGCGCGTTCGTTTCTGGATGTCGACGATGGCCGGGCGTTTTAAGGACGTCGGTTTCCGCAGATCCGTCGCATGAATGGCCAGCTGATTGGAATCGGAGGTTAGTCTGGGAAATGGGGTTCGCTCCTGTCCTGTTTGCACGCTTTCCTTTTTCGAGACCGCGAAATGGCAACCAACGACACGAAGGCAAAAACGACGCTGGAATCCAGCGTCGCCGTAAGGAGACGGAAGAGTCGGTTGCGAAGCTCGCCCATTCCATCGAAGTGATCAAGTGGTGCATCGTTGGCATCACCACCGTCATGGCTTTGTCACTGATGAATTTGGTGGCCGTTGTCTGGGAGATTGGCAACGAAGCGCAGCGAATCAAAGCCGAGGTGGAGGAGGTGAAGGGAGAAGCGGAAGCCATTGTGACGCAGGTGCAGCGCGAAGCCGACCTGATTCGTCACAAGCTTCGACACGCTTTCGAGACACCCGTGAACATAAACGCGTGGCAGAATGCTGAGTGAGTGTTTGTTGTTTGACATGATAATAGGTTATTGCCTGCCGGAGACGTTCCTGGATTTACTCGGCGGCGTTGGCGTTGGCGTTGGCGTTGGCGTTGGCGTTGGCGTTGGCGTTGGCGTTGGCGTCGGGGCGGTGACGCTCCCACCAACTGGCTGCATCGTCGCCAGTCCAGCCCTCTGTGCCGCACTCCGCGAGCGCTCTTCGTAGTTCTGCCATGTTTTGGTATCGATCGAGCTGATCTTTTTCAAGGCACCGCAGGATCACTTTTTCGAAATCGCCCGGCAGGTCCGCAATGTGTTTTGACGGTGGCGTAACGTCGCGAGTGAGATGCGCAAGCAGTTGCATTTGCGGCATCTGTTCTGCAAAGGGTAGGACTCCCGTGACCAGAAAGTATGTCGTCGCCCCCAGCGAATAGATATCACTTCGCGCATCGACCTGCCCGCTTCCCAGGCCCTGCTCGGGTGCCATGAACGGCGGCGTTCCGGAGATGACGGTCGTTTTCAGTTGGGGATCTTTCAGCGTTGCAACGAGGCCAAAGTCGAGTAGTTTTAGCACGTCGTGTTCGCCACCTCGCGCACAAACGAACAGGTTTCCCGGTTTGATATCGCGATGGATGAGTCCCGCAGCGTGAGCTTCCTGCAAGGCTCCGCAAGCTTGTTGTAGCAGGTAGATCACACGAGCAGGTGGCAGTGGACCGCAGCGGGCGATCATTTCGTTCAGGCCCATGCCGCGGAGATATTCCATGACGTAATAGAATGTCCCTTCGATGGTCTGACCGTAGTCATAGATCTGGATTGTGTTCGGATGCGACAGTCGCGCGGTCGCCTGGACTTCGCGTTCGAATCGAGCCAGTGTCGACTGGTCGTATTGCCGCTCGGGGCGAATGACCTTGACGGCGCACGGCCGCTTCAGAAGAGAATGTTCGGCTTCATAGACGTTGCCCATACCCCCGCGTCCCAACAGTCGGCGAATTCGATACTGTGCGAAACTGCGGGCGTGCGAGATGCGTTTGCGATCGAGATCGAACAGGTGTGTGGCAAGGATCGCAGTAAAGGCCGCCAAAAACGGCATGGGCACCGGGCGCTCGTACGCCAGCAGTTCCAGTGTCTCGTAGACGAATGAGTTGCTGGCGCTCAGTCGAATCAGGTAGGGCAGGCACGCGGTTGGCAGAATGAACATCGCGGCGCGTTTCCAGCGGTTGGGGACGAAGATCCCATAGATCATGATCAACATGCACCATCGAAGTTGGCTGCGATCGATGGCTCCGATGATCCTGCCGGCGTCATGTTCGCGACCTCCGAGCGAGATTTCATGAACGTCGAATCTGACCAGCAACACGATCGTGCTGGACATCATGACAGCCTCGATGGTTCGCAACGCTTTATAGGAGAGGAGTTGTGAACTGCCCAGCAGCAGCCACGACCCCGCCACTGCCGCGAGCACGAAGATTTCAGAGGCGTGCGTACTCCAGCGTGCATCGAAGAGGCTTCGCAGTAGTCCCCATAGCAATGCCACCGTGAGCACGATGGCGAGGCCGCGAAGTCGTTTGCGTAGTAGGCCGATCAATTCACCCGCAAGTTGCGGGCTCAATTGCGAACTCCATGACTTCGGTAGTTCCGGAACCAGCCTTTGATCGATGACTTGCGGCATCTGCTCTTGAGTGATTTCGCCGTCCGCCGACTTGCCATTCGCCGGCTTGTTTTCCGTTGGGTTGCTGCCGGCCGCAACGGATGTTTCGTCTTCGGCAAGGATTGTCTGGCAGGTGTGGTGCGCCAGCAGCGTGTCAACTTCGTCACGCAGTGCGGTGACGCAATGTTGATCGAGGAACTCGTTTCGTTGAGCTCCTTGCAGTTCGATGGCGGCCAGGAACAACCGCTTCACCTCGGCGTATCGTTCCTGTTCATTCACGGCCAGAATCATCCAGTTGCGAACGTAGCCACGACCGGATCATGGTCCATTCTCGCTCGACGGCGCGTTTGGACATTCCCATTACGTCCGCAACTTCCTGCACGGTCATGCCTCCGAAGAAGCGGAGTTCGACGATACGTGCTTGCTGAGCATCGAGTTCGGCCAGGCGAGTGATGGCTTCATCGACCGCCAACAGGTCTTCGCTGTCTCGATGGCTGACCTTGATTTCTTCGTCCAGTTCGACGCGGTTGCGGTTGCCGCCGCGTTTGTTGCGTAGTTTGGCTCGAGCATGATCGACCAACAGCCGTCGCATGGCTCCCGCGGCGATTGCGATGAAATGCGTCTTTCCCTGCCAGGCAACGTCCTGTCCTGCCAGGCGAATGTACGTCTCATCGACTAGATCCGCCGAGTCCCACGAATGGTCGGGGGACTCGCGACGGAGATAGTTACCGGCCAGCCCACGCAGGTCGTCGTAGACCAATTCGACCAGCCTCTCTGCGGCCAGCGCATCGCCGGAGTTTGCGGCTTGTCGCAGTAAGCGGATTTCCGTGCTGGGCGGGTCAGTCATGGGAGCCTGTTGAGTCGGAGAAGCTCCAATTCTAACTTCCAACGGCGACTCACGCACGCTCCGCGACGACCGAGTGTCCGCCGCACAACCAGGCGTTCCAAAACTCACACGCTCTCTTCGCTGTCCGCCGGAAGGAAATCGGAAAAGGGAATCTGGTCCGCCGTCTTGCCGAGGTCCCACTTCGGCCGTTTCTGCCCTTCCGGCCATGCACCGACGTGCTGCAATTCGGGCATGATGGTGTGTAGCTGTTCGACGATTTGCCCGGCGAGTCTCCTTTCGGGGCCGTCGGGACATTTTCTCATGAGCGACTTCGCTGTCCGAGCGGCACGCAACAGGCAGGCTCGCTGGCGAATGTCGTCCGAAAGTTTCGGCGGATCGGCCTGCAGAAGTTCCGACATGGGAACCTTCAGCGCGGTCTTCCATCGAGTCAGGTCGGAGATCCGCAGATCGCATCGGCCCTCCTCCTGCTCGCGCGCTTTCCACATGGGAATTTGCATTCGTCGAGCGATCGCGCGGAGGCTGATGCCTTCCCGTTTTCGGATGGCTCTCAATGGCGGGAAACCGTTTTCGGGATGTCCAGGTTGTTTTCTATTTGTCATTGCCAGGCTCTCCGTTGGTTGTTCGGTCGTCCTTGGACCGACTGTGGGTTGTGCTTTCTCCGGAACGTTTCATGGTGGAGATCATGCGTACGACTCGATCGAGGACCCTGCGAGTCTCCGTCTCGAACCGTTCGCTATCGATCCGCCTCGATTGGAGCAGCGAATCCAGGTACTCCAGTCGGGACCTCGCGCGGCTGAGTTCGAGGAGTGAATTCGTTTCGGGTTCGATGTCCGGCGGATCTGCGGGCGCGGACAGCCCACAACCGGGACAACGCGGCGGAGTTTCCGCACGTTCAGGCCATGGCAGTAACTGTCCGCACTCGCATCGGTATTCCGTTTTCGTCACGCTGTATCCTCCAGGCATTCGTCGTTCAGAAGTAACGCGACGTCTGTGTGGATAGTCCGCCAGGAAAAATCTGCGAGTCTTCTTGACGCGGCCGAAAATGGTGGAATTACGGCGGAATTTACCTAAAAGCGTGGCGACGGGGGTTGGTGGACGCGGCCCAGAATGCGTCGTCAGAACAGCCGCATAGAGTGCGCCGATTGGTTCAGGGCAGCCGCCAGATGAAACTGAACTGAAGGCGATTCGCATCGTGGCTCAACCCGTTCTTGTTCTCGCGTTGACCGAAGAGATACTCAACGCCAACATCAACTTGTGACGTCGGTCGCCAAATCAGGTTAGCCGCCAGATATTGAACGGAATGGAATGCATCGCCATCCTGGGTGTCGCTGTTGTCCGCCTGGCTCCAGCGATAGGCAAGGTTGGAACGCAGGTCGTCTCGCCAGAAATGTTGGAAGGCCAGATCGTAGCTGTATTCCGTCAGCGTCTCGAAACCGGAATTCGGCAGTGCGAATCCCGTGTCGGTCACGTCCCGCGAACTGATCAGCGAATCCGCGCCGTCGCCGACAACTGCCTTCGCGATAAAGTGGTCTCGCGTGCCGATTGGAAACCGCGACGAGACTCCTGTTGCCCAAACCGTTGCCTCTTCTTCCGGTCCCGAATCCAGTACGAATCGGGATTCCGTGATGCCAGCGAACCAATAGAGGTGTCGCGTTGGTCCCCCGAAACGCAATGACGTCGCGAGCACCGGGAAGCGATTGCGCAGTACGCCCGGCACCGTCGATTGCGGGTTGACGGTGTTGTTTTCGACGCTCAGTTTCCACACGGTGGACGCGTTCAGGGGCTTCGTCCAGCGGAGCTGGGGCGAACGGATGCTGGCCTTCCCGTCGGCGCCGGCGAAATCGAGCGTTTCGATGAAGGCGTCGGTGTCGACCAGCAGCGACCAGGTCTGTCCCGCGAGGAGTTGATTCCAGCGGCCGTACGCATGTCGCAATCGGAACGCGTTGCCGCTGCCAAAGAAGTCTCCTTCGACAAAAAAGTCCAACGGCCCGAATTCTGTCGGCATCTGCAGCGCCAGGTTGAGCCGGCTCTGTCGGGCGTGAAAGGTCGTCTGCTCGCCACGTCCGCCCGTGACGGGAAGGGCGCGAGGGTCGAACTGGTAGCGATCTCCCGCGTCATCAAAATCGAAGATCATGTCCAGCTTGGCGTAGCCGCCGACTTCGTAGCGAACGTCATCGAGTAGGCTGCCGACGGTAGCAGCGGTCGACACATCCGGTGACGCATTAGGGCAGCATTGTGCGTCCGCGATTCCAGCGGGATATATCAGCTGCTCGCCAAAGGCCTGCGTCTGCGAAGGGAGCGGCGCGGGCTGTGGCATCGGAGGTTGGGACGTCGGAAGTTGCGGCGTCGGAAGTTGTGCAGACGCTGCGGTTGGCAGGAGGCTTGCCATTGCCATTGCCATTGCCGCTGCCATTAGCGTTGCGGCAAATTTCCCGGCCCACGGTGCGGATTCAACGTCCTCGCGACAAGGCCTCTTCCACTTTTCAGGATTGTGGTGAGATGGAGTCGGCAATTGGCGAGGTCAGTTGGAGCAGCGTGGACGCTAGAAACACAGGACGCGAGCAACACAGGCCGCGAGCAACACGGGGCGCTAGAAGCTACCGTTTGATCGCTTCCATCTAGCCGTCTCGTTCGTGGCATTCGCCCGCCGTCATCGCCGGCTGCGGGTGCGTACCGTATAGAACGACGAGTCAAACGTTGGTACTGGCAGGTTCAGCCGCTCCGCCTGAAGATCAAGCACTCGCTGAAAGTAGATGAAGCGGTTGTTGGTGCGCGGCCGCTTGTTGAGTACCCATTTGAAGCTTGTGTTTACGACGCTTCTTGGTAGGCGGTTCAGGGTCGTTAGTGCCACGACCTTGCGGACGTAATCCTTCTCTTCGTTGAAGCGCGTTTTCAGAATCGCATTTAGTTGTTGCTCGTACTGTATCGGCGACAGGCTGTTAAAATCCTGCGCTATCGCGGAGCTGCCGCACAGCACCAGTGCGCCGACAAAGCATCGTATGAATCTCATCATGTCGTTCCCCTGTTCTCGTGAAGACTCGCGTGAATAGCGAGGTGGCGCGGCAGGGTCAATAGAGGTTTTTGGGGTCGTGATGTCGGTGCTGCCGTCTTGCTGCTACTGCCCGCGCAAGATGAGCTTACGGTGAGCGTAAGTGGCGGGCGAATCGCCCATGGGCACCGATATCATGCCGTCATTGCGGAGCCACTGGCTGCTGTCGTTGCTCGCGTGGTGCTTCTTCGATTCATTGAAGCGATGCGATCGCCTGGAGAAATCTAGTGACGCGGTTGGTAACCGCTTCTAGTGCCCGTACATCTGGTTGTAGTAGGGACTGGTCGTCGACTTGAGGCCCGTGGTTGGGGGCGTGGTCTTGGCACGACGTTCGAGTTCGGGCACGACGTACTGATGATAGTTGTCCTGTCCAACCGCCGACTGACGCCGCGTGAGATTCAGGTACGGACTAATGGTCGGTCGGTGATAGAAGTATTTGTTGGCCGTGTAGTCACGGGCCGTACCAGGCGGTCGCTTGTACGTTTTGAGGCTGCTGTTGTAGTAGTCCGAATAGCTCTTGGGCGAATTTGTTCCGGGAGTAGTGTGAGTCACGCCGGACTGAATCCCCGTCGACGGCAGCGTGCCACCACCAAACGTGGCCGCCTTGGTCCGCGTGGGGCGAGGTGGCGTTGGTGCAGGGAACTGATTGCCTTGCATGTTGGGTGGAAGTTGGCCAAACGTGCCGCTTGCGAGCAGCGTCGTGGCGACGGCCAGTACGAGAGTCATCCATCGCATGGGCTCACCTCGCCTCGTTTTCGGAGTTGGCGGGTGCCGGACGGACGCCTTCGAATCGTTCCATGATTTCGCGCCATGTGGTGACGAGGATTTTTTGCTCCTTCATCACGGTATGGGTTTTCTCATCGCGCAGAACGGCCGACTCCCAGACACGTTGTTGCCATTCCGGTGTCAGCTTCTTCAGGCCCTTGCTCATTTCGGCAGGGCGGAGGATGACCAGTGTCAGGCCGGGCTTGAGCGATCGGGCCATTTCGTAAAAGAGCTCTCGCTTTTCTTCCAGCGTATCGGCGACCGGGAACGGCTGGAGGTCATCCAGCTTCGGAAGCGGATAACTGCGAATCAGGTCTACCATCTCCTCGTCAACGGGATAACCTTCTTCACGAAAACGGGCAATCAGTTCCGGAGTCAGGTCGACGACGGGAGCCGGCAGCCAGTACTTTCGTGATGCACCCAGGATGACAGCGGCCAGGTCGGCGCGACTGAACATGGTTCCGTAGTAGCCGGTGATGTGAGTTGGCTTGATACCGGATTCGCGAACGCGGCGAATCTGGGCATCCAACTCAGCTTTGGCGTCGTCGGTAGTTGCGGATGTGGCGACCTGGAGAGCCGATTTCCAGGGATAGCCATCCGCGTTGACCAGTGTCGACGGTCCAAACTCGGACGTCATCAGACGCCAGCTAATATTCTTGTAGGGGTTCGTGAGCGCGATGCTAACGCCGAGGTCCGCATTGGGGTGGTCTTGAGCCCAGTCGACAACGTCCTGAAAACGTGGCCCTGTCGCCACGACGGTCGCTGACGTCGCATGTCCCGTTTCGAGCAGGCTGTGGGCTGCTTCGTTGAACTCCCAGGTGACACCCAGTTCGCGGGCCTCAAGGATGAGGACCTTTGCATCCGGTGGAAAGCCAAGCTTCTGCGCCCAGGTTTGACCGTAAAGGTCGGCTGCGGTCAGAAGGATTAGTAGGAGAGTGAAAATGCGAATTTGGCCCATCGCGGGACTCCCATGTCGATTGAATTCATCGTCGTGCATGCTCGTTGATAAAGTACGACATGTTATGACGAGGTCCACCATTATATGGGGTTACGGCAGATGGGGACCCTTCATGGGGCGTGGATGCCCGCATAATCGTCGCAGACAGAGGTTCGCGGTCGTTCGAGCGGCAGACGCCGCGTAGACGCCGTGAAGTGGCTTGCCTGGTTTTCCGGGCGTTAGTTCGCTCGCGGGAGCCGCACTGCCTGCCCGTCGACGGCGATGCCCGGAGCGCTGGCAATCGGCCTGTCCTTGGCCATGTCCCGCGTGCGTTCGGTTTCGAAGGGGAGTTTGGCGACGAATCCAAAGCACCAGAAATAGTAGGTGCTCTTCGTAATGAGCGAGATCTTGTTGGGCGTCTTGGTGTGGGACTCGGCATGGATCACGGGGAAAGCAATCACGAGCGGTGCCCGATATTCGACGGACGGACCAATGTGCTTGTCGCTGGCGATGAAGTCCCGGACGTCCGGCATTCCCCATTTCTTTGTCGGTTCACCAAGCGCAAAGTAGACCGCAACAATCAGGGGCAGAACCAATAGCGTCTTCATGCCGAACCGTGGCAACCATTTGCGATTCATGTTGACGTTCTCTCCTTGAACTGGTCCACGCGGCGTTGCGACGCCACGATCCCATGGGGCAGGGAGCAACTGTAGTGGAGGATGCCATTGAGTTCAAGACATATTGTCTTGGTGGTCGCTGGGGCGGCGGCTGCTTTTGTTATGATGCCGCCGGATTCAGCATAGACATAAGGACGACGGTGCAATGAGTTGGCAAGGCAAAATCGCAATCGTCACCGGTGGTGGGTCCGGGATCGGTCGAGCGATTTGCACGGAACTGGCTGGCCACGGAGCAACCGTCGTTGTGGCGGATATCAATCGAGAGGCTGCCGAAGTGGTCGCGGCAGAACTCGCCTCCAAGGCGGGAACGGCTCACGCAGAGGCCGTCGATGTCGTGGATTCGGAAGCCGTCGCGGCACTGATCGATGCGACGATTAAGAGGCACGGCCGCGTGGACTACATGTTCAACAACGCGGGTGTTGCGTTGATTGGCGAAGCGCGAGATATGTCGCTGGCGCAATGGCGGCACATTATTGACGTCAATCTGAACGGCGTGCTGCACGGCACGACGGCCGCCTACGCCCGCATGATCGAGCAGGGTAGTGGGCATATCGTGAACATGGCTTCGATGGCCGGACTGGCGCCGATGTCCGCGGGAACGGCTTACAGTATGACCAAGCACGCGGTTGTCGGGCTTTCGATTTCACTTCGCGCCGAGGCCGCCGATCTGGGTGTGAAGGTGAGTGTCGTGTGTCCCGGATTCATTGACACGCCGCTGAAGAAGGCGTCCGTCTTTCTGGGCGTTGACCGGGAAGGGCTTATCTCCAACTTTCCGTTGAAGTTCCACGACGTCGATCAATGCGCACGCGCAACACTAAATGGAGTTCGCCGCAACAAGGCAATCATCACCGTAACGCCGTTCGCCAGGGTCGCCTGGCTGTTGTTCCGGTTGTCTCCGTCGCTGATGATTGGCAGTGGGAAATTCGCCATGCGTCGATTGCGTGACCGTTACGGCGATCGCAGCACATTATCGGAAGACGAGTGATCCATCCTCCAGCGGCGCGCGGAACATGTGTTTTTCGCGTTGGTAGTCTTGCGAGTTGAGCCACGGTTCGCGGTCGCCCTGCCTGGGCATGAGGTCGACAGCCCGGTTGATATAGTTGGGCGTGAAGCCTTCGATGAACGGCCGGGTTTCCATTTCCTCCAGGGATTCAGGCACTCGCGGCGTACATTGTCGTACCTGTTGCTGATCCATATACCGAATAAGTCGACAGGTGAAATCGGCAATCAGGTCAGCTCGTAATGTCCAACTTGCATTCACATAACCAAATGTCGTTACAAGGTTGGGGACATCTGAATTCATCATGCCCTTATAGGTAATGGTGTCTGCCGGTTGAACCGCTCGGCCGTCAACTTCAACGGAGACGCCGCCCCAGATCTCCATCTTCAGGCCGGTGGCCGTGACGACAACGTCGGCCTTCAGTTCCTCGCCGGATGTGAGTCGGATGCCGTGCTCGGTGAAGTGGTCGATGGAATCGGTGACGATCGAAACCGTGCCGGCACGCATCGCAGCAAACAGGTCACCGTTTCGAACAAGGCATAACCTTTGGTCCCATGGGTTATAGTCGGGCGAGAAGTGTTTTTCGATGTCATAGTCCGGCCCCAGTTCCTTGCGGATGCCACCCAGCAGGAACCGTTTGACGCGATCCGGACTGCTACGACTGCGTTGGTATAGGAGTCCGCTCATTTTCTGGTTCCACCACCGGCTGATGGCGAAGGCGATGGAGGCAGGAACCCGGTTTCGCATGAACTGCCACAGACGCGATGCTTCGGGACGCGACATCATGTAGGTTGGCGTTCGTTGCAGCATCACCACATGGCTTGCCTCTTCGGCGAGTACTGGCACCATCGATACTGCCGTCGCGCCGGAACCAATTACAACGACCCGCTTGCCGGCGTATTCGAGATCGGCTGGCCAGTGTTGCGGGTGAACGATGTGCCCTTTGAAGGTGTCACTGCCCGCGAATTTCGGCGTGTAGCCCTCGTCATAGCGATAGTACCCCGGACACATGAGTAGCATGTTGCACGTCAGCTGTACGGTTTCACCAGTCCCACGATGGGCGCAGTGGATTGTCCAGGCGGTTTTTTCTGACGACCATGTGACTTTCACGACCGAGTGGCCGAAGCGGATGTGACCGGTGATATCGTGGTCGGCTGCTACTTCCCGAATGTAGTCCAGGATCTCCGAGCCGTCGGCGATTTCCCGTTCGCCCCGCCACGCCTTGAAGTTGTAGCTGAGCGTATGCATGTCACTATCGGCGCGAACGCCGGGATAGCGAAACAGGTCCCAAGTGCCGCCGATGGATTCGCGGCTCTCAAGGATGACGTAGCGTTTGTTCGCACATTTTCGTTGCAGGTGGCAGGCCATTCCGATGCCGGATAGTCCCGCGCCAACAATTACCGCGTCAAAATGTTCTGGCTTCATCTCGCCCCTGTCGAATTGCCGCACTCAGGCTGACCTTGCTGACCGAACAGCAGCCACGAATCTAGTCACTGCTGGAGTTCTGGTCGAGGTATGGGTGGCGAGTTTGCCGGACGACGCGGCCGGCTATGTCGCACGGCGTTCGGAAAGAAAGCAGCGGTGTTTGGCGAGTGGACTTTCGTCGGCGACGTGCGTTTGGGCCAGACGCAGTTGCCTGGCGATCGCGAGGCCTCGAGGATTGGTTTCGTGCAGCGGCAGCAGGAGTTTATCGATGGACCACGACTGATGTATCCACTCGATTGTGTCGGCAACCAGTGACGCTTCGATATCGATCGCCTCATCAACTACCCAGTAGGCGAGTTGCGCTCCTTCGATGTCGTCGCACGGTTCGAGGTAGATGCAGCCAAGGCAACGGTTCGCTTCCACATTGAGCACGGTGTAGGCGAACGCTTCACGGCGAACGAACTCGTCATGGTGCCGACGAAGGTCTGCGCGATTTAGTTCGAGCGTAAAGTCCGGCGGTGGCCAGTCGCCCCAACGCAGTTCTTCGCGAAGTCGCGTTCGACACGACATCAATGCTTCGAAGTCCAGTTCGGCGTGCCGATGGTGCAACGGTTCGGTCTGGTAACGCTTTGTCGCCAGTGGATCCGGAAGCGAAATATCCGGTAACCACGGCCTGGATCGCTTGGGAGCTTGAGTCATCGTATCGGATGCCGCGCAGGAACGGTTGCGTCACTCTATTCAGGAACGTTTCTTGAGCTGCTTTCGAAAACACTCCAACGTCGCTTCACTGACGTGATGTTCGATGCCCTCGGCATCCGTGGCAGCGACGTCTTCTGGAACGCCCAGGGATAGCAGGAATGCCAGCACCACTTCGTGACGCTCCTTCGATAATTGCGCCACCTTTTTTCCTTTGCTGGTCAAGCTCACGGGGCCATAGGGCTCGGACCGGACCAGCCCGGCGTCCTTGAGTCGGTTGATCGTCTGGGTGACGGTGGCATGACTCACAGAAAAATGGTTCGCAAGCTCCGCACCCCGGCATTGCCCGTTTTGTTGCTCGAATTCCGCAATCGCTTCCAGATAATCTTCTGTTATTTCTGACCGGTGGTCCGAGCGTATTCGTTCGAAATCGTTCGCTTGTCTACTCATTCTCTCAGTGTACCGTCTTGACAAAGGTTTAGGCCAGCCTAAGAATAGGTTTCCTGAGATTTAGGTTCACCTAAATTTGTAGACGGAGATCGAGATGAGGATTAACGCAAAGAAGGCGTTTACGCTGGTGGAGCTGTTGGTGGTGATCGCGATCATCGCGATGTTGACATCACTGTTGCTCCCCGCGGTGCAGTCGGCTCGAGAGGCTGCGCGAACGACGCAATGCAGCAACAATCTGAAGCAACTGGGCCTGGCAGCCCAGAACTACGAATCGGCGAACGGGCATCTTCCGGCCGGTTACGAGTCGTATCCGACCAGTGATGGTCGCGCTCCCGCGTGGGCGAAGATAGATGCATCAACCTGGGATGCCGGCCCGGGCTGGGGTTGGACATCGCGATTGTTGCCGTTTATGGAGGAAGGCAACATTGTGGAAGCGTTACACGGACAGAAGGCTCCGATTTGGGATTCGCGGTTCCGCGACGTGATTAGGACGCCAATTCCGGCGCTTTTGTGCCCCACTGCATCGGGACCGGAAGGACCGATCACCGTCCTGGCAGAGTCCGGACAGCCGCTGATGGTCACGGGCGAGCCACTCTTGTTGGGGCGGTCGCACTACGTCGCCAGTCACGGCCAGGAGTCCTGTTGGGGAGAATGCGGTGCCAGTCAGTCGGGGATCATCTTCGACAACATTTACACCAGTGCCACGCGTGTCGTGCAGATTGACGGCGACGCTTCGAAGGTGGCCGACGGCCCGTTCTTTCGGAATTCAAGAGTCAAGTTTCGTCAGATCACCGATGGGTTATCAAAGACGATTTTCTTTGGCGAGCACTCGGCGTCGTTGAGCGACAAGACGTGGGTGGGCGTTGTGCCCGGGGCCTTTTCGCATCCGCAGTTCAGTTCCCCAGAAAACGGCCCGGACGCGGCGGCAACGCTGACTCTGGTCCACGCCGGTCCATCGGGCGGCGAGCTGGATATTACCGGCTTGCCCATCATCCATCCGGTTAACTTCCCGACCTATCACGTCGGACAGATGTACGCCGAACATGTCGCGGGTGGTTATGTCTGCATGGGCGATGGATCGGTTCGATTGATCCCCAACGACATCGACCTGATTGCGTTTGCGGAGATGTCCAGTATGAACGAAGGCGAAGTGCAGAGCGACGGCGGAGGTTATTGACGATGCGTCATCCCAATCGGAATGCCCGTTGGCTTGTGCTGTGCCTGACTTTGTTCCTTGCGAGCGGTTGTGGTTATGGCAAAGTGAGTCCGACGACCTACGAGTTGGCCAAGTCGCTCTACAATATCAGCAATCGCAAGCTCGCTGACCGGCTGGATATGGTCTCGGAGAAGATCGAGTCGGCGCGAGAGTCCGGTGATGTGTCTGATCGCGAAGCAAAGTGGTTGCGGGCGATCATCAAACAGGCTGAGAAACAAAACTGGAAGGCCGCGATGAAGTCGGCAAGACGCATCATGGAAGACCAGGTTTCAAGATAGCGCCTTTCTCATCAGTTCGAGCAGTGTGGAGCTAATTCGCAGGGAGCACAAAAAGGGCACAGGAAAAGTTGGAGCGTTGCTCTGCGCCTCCCCTGTGCCATTCGTCCTTACGTTTCCGAAGCCGCATCGAAACGCGAATAACTTCAGGCAGTTTCAGTTCTTGCCGATGCAGTACAGGACTTCGCGTCGGTCCTGACCATTGCGGATTCCGACGCGAGCGTAGATGCGACCATCGAGATAGGTTGGTGTTGGGAAGGCATCGCTACCAAGCTGATTGCGAGCCAGTTCGATATAGTCATCCGGTGTGGCGACAAAGACGAAGAACTGCCCCTTCTCGTTACCGACGTAAATTCGATCGCCCACCAGGATTGGCGACGAGCTGACGGGGCCGGCGAGACGTTTCTTCCACATCTCTCGACCGGTCTCCAGCTCCCAGCAGAACGCGACCCCCTTGTCCGTCATGGTGTAGACGTAACTGTCGTGAATCAGCATCGACTGTTCGTAGCTTTTCTGGTTGTTCGTCCACGCGACCTTGCCGCTGCCGTCTGCCAGCACGCAGGTCGTTTCTGACTGTGGATATCCGCCGCTGGCGATAACATAGTTCCCTTCGCCGGTGACGGTGCCCGCCGTATGTTTGGCGGCACCGGTCGCGGACCACAGCGGTTTGCCCGTTGCGGGATCGTAGGAACTGATTTGCCGTCCGCCGCTGATCACAAGCTGCTTTCGCCCAGCCACTTCGAGGATGGAGGGCGATGAGTAGCTGGAGTTTTTGGGACGCTGGGTACGCCAGATTTCCTTGCCTGTTTCGCGGTTGAGCCCAACGAGTGCGTTTTCGGCTTCGGACTCCGCGGTCGCAATCACGAGGCTCCCGGAAAGAACGGGTGAAGCTGCGTATCCAAAGGGGTATTTGGGTTGGAAGGTAGAAAGGCGTTTCTTCCAGATTGCATCGCCGGCGATGCTGTGACAGTGGATCCAGATATCCTTGTTGGAATAGAGCGTCACGAACAGACGCTCTCCGTCGCAGGCGACGGTCGAACTGGCGTGCGTATTCTTGTTATGGATCTCCGGAAGCTCGTCGTTGGTGATCAATAATTCCTTCCAGAGAATACTTCCTGAACTTCGGTCGATTGCGAGCAGGAGTTGCTGGCGCGCCGATTCATCCGCAGTTGCCAGGTAGATGCGATTGCCAACAATCGTGGGCGATCCATGTCCGCGGCCAGGAAGGCTCGCTTTCCAGATGACATTTGTATCGTCGCCAAATTGGACAGGCGGTAGCTCGCCATTCGCCGACGCCGCGTGAATGGCGTGGCCATTGCCCTGACTGCCACGCCATTGTCGCCAGTCCGCGGAATTCGCGGCAGAGCTGCACAGTTGAAGAAGAACAAGAGCCGCGACCAGAGATCGATATTTCATTGGACCAGGTTCGATTGAAGAACACCCTTGAGGATTGACTGGAAGGATGTCCGATCTTACCGTCCCGCTGCCAACTTCCAAAGTGCTGGCAGGTCCGGCGAGGTGCGGCAGTTAACCTTTCCTGCTGCTGGCACGGCAAGGCGGCCTCTGGCAAGGCGGCCTCTGGCAAGAGGTGGTCGCAGTGAGGCGGTCAAGAACGTGCATTGGCGGGGCGGGAGGCACAGCGATCGGGTGTCTGCACGTCGCCCCTACACGATCACATCAATGCACTGGTTGATGAGTTTCGTCAGCGCCGTTTCGACGCGTCCCTTAATATCAGGTAGTTCGTTGCCAATGGCGTGACGGAGCACTTCCTGGAATTCTTCAATTGGCTCAATCAACGCATGCACATAGCACGCCGCGGATTCTTTTCCCAAGCGGTTGGCACTGACCAGCAGTTGCTGCCATTCCTCGGCTTCGAAGAATTTCCACATGATGGAAATACCACCTGGTAGCACTCGCACGAGTGATCGGAGGTGATCTGGAACGTCGTTCGCCGTGAGCAAGACGCGCAGATTTCGCGAAAGTGCCTGGGCTTTCCATTCCAGTCCAACTCTTGCGCCTTCGGATTGCGGGGTCATATTTCTGACGTAGGCAATAGCTCGAATTCCCCCTTGTTCGGGGGCCAATGTGCAATCGACTTCCGTACCCACGGCAATTGCAACCGGAGAGAGGACACCAAGTCCACCGAAAGATTCGTCGAGCACAACGGCAGTAACCGCGCCATTCCCAAGTCCATTGATCGTAATCTGCGACGGCTTGGCGGGAACGCGGCCCATTTGTCGTTTGTTGTCTAGTTCAGCTTCAATACTCATGTGGGATCTCGACTCCATCAAGGGGGACTCTAAAACCCTACGCTCTGGCCTTGCGTACAGTGCCATTTCTGATGCCGGTAGGGGCGAACGGACGCCACCAACTTCCAGTCGTCCCGAAGGCACTGACGATGCATGCTGTCGGTGCTGCCGTCACTGCCTTTGGGGCGTTGGACGGTGGCTTTTTGGGTGATTTGCTGCCGCATCCGCAAGTTTCCTGATTGTACTAATGATTCAGGTGGCGGAACCCTGATCTATAGAGGGGGTGCATTGCACAACCCGCACAATCGTCATTTATCCATGGGGGGCTCCTGGATGCCGACACTATCACGCAAACATGCGCGCGGAATCTGGTTTCTCGCTTGTACGTTCATGGCGGTTCACAGCCACGTCGTCTCGGTTGCTCAGTCGACCTCGGAGATGGTGATCGATCGTCTTGTCTATGACATCATGCCCGGAGAGCAGAGAATTCGGATCGCGGCGGACGGCGGTCGTATTCTGCGTTTGAAGAATGGTGTCATTCCGCGAGTTCTGATCGACAATCCGGACATCATATCGGCTCACGCAATTGCGAAGAACGAGATTCAACTGTCTGGTCAGAAGCCCGGTGTGACGCGAATCAGTATCTGGGACGGCGACAAGAACGTCTATTCGGTCCTTGCCACGGTCTATCGCGACGGGCTTGAGCTGCAGGAAATTCTGGATGAAGAATTCCCCACCGCAACGCTACGGGTACGCCCTTTGGAAACCAGCGTCGTGCTATCTGGATGGGTCGATGATCCCGAGTCGATTGGCATGATCGTTCGAATGGCGGAGGACTACTATCCCAAGGTGCTCAACAATCTGCGAGTTGGAAACAACCAGCAGGTCATGTTGCACGTTCGCGTGATGGAAATCTCCCGCACGAAACTGCGACGTTTGGGTGTGGATTGGGCGAGCTTCGGGGACTCGGATTTTGTCGCTCAATCGGTGAGCGGCTTGATCTCGGAGACGACTTCCAATGCCCAGTCGATTATTGGCGCAGGCGGTTCGACGGTCACGTTGGGTGTGACCAGTGCGGCCAGTAGCTTTTTCGCGGTCGTCGACGCGTTGCGTCAGCATGACCTCGGGAAAGTACTTGCCGAGCCGGTTTTGACCACAATTAGTGGACGAGCGGCTTCGTTCGACGCGGGCGGCGAGTTTCCAATTCTGGTTCCGCAGGGGTTGGGGACGGTCGCGGTGGAATACAAAACGTTCGGCACCCGGATCGATGTTGTTCCAATCGTACTGGGCGATGGAAACATACGGCTGGAAGTCCGACCACAGATCAGCGAAATCGACAACGCACGTGGCGTAGATATCAACGGTGTTCGCGTCCCGGGCTTGCGTAGTCGCAAAGTCGATACGGCCGTGGAGATGAAGGCGGGCCAGACGCTGGCTCTGGCGGGTCTGATTCAGGAACGCGTGGAATCGCAGAATCGGGGCTTGCCGATCTTGAGCGATCTACCGCTGGCGGGAACATTGTTTCGCCGTGTCGTGAATTCGGTAAACGAAGTGGAACTTTTGATCATGGTTCGGCCGGAGCTTGTCAGTGCCATGGATCCCTCGGAAACACCGCTGGTTGGACCGGGGATGCAATCGGGGATTCCAAACAACCACGAACTGTACCTGCACGGGCAGATCGAAACGTTCAAATGCGATCCGGATGTCTCTTGCTTCAATCAGATTCATTCCGAGTACCCCACGCTGTACGACGGAACTCACTCGGTACCCAGTGGTGTTGAGATGCATTCGGGCGTGTTGCGTTCGGGCGAAATGCCCGTGGAAGCGATGCCGGGCGGTGTGATTGGTAATCCCCACATTCCTGTCGAGGTACCGATTCAGTCCATCGACCCAGTGATGCCAACGCCCACGATGGCCCCGCCAACTGTCTCGCCAACGACCCGGTCGCCGGCGCCCGGCCAGTTGCCAACACCCATGGCAGGGCCGATCTCGTCACCGGGCGTGATGCCTGGGGGCGTTCCAAACATGGAGTTTGGCGTAACACGGCCATCCGTTGCGGTACGGTCAAAGCACGTTGCGGCTCCGACCAATGGCCAAACGCCCAAAGCGGTATCGTTGCGAGCGGCCTCGGCGCCAATCGTGAACCGGCATCCGAATTCGGTCCTTGTTCCAACCACCGAGCCCGTTCATCTGGCCCCGGTCGTGTCGGCGGCGAGACTACGAGGGAATCGTCCACCTGCATCGGGGTTGCGTACGATTGCTGCCTGGTTGGAAGACCGGAAGGAAGAAGAGCAGGACGAGCGTCCGGTTGAGCAGTCCGGCGCATTGCCGCCCGTACCGGTTTCTACGTCTGGTCGTTGAACAGGGATCGATTTACTCGAGGTACGAAGTGACCTTCTGCACAACCAGTTGATCGAAGAGTTGCATCAGGTCTGTGTCGCTTTGCGTGATGCACAATGCGAGCAACGCCAGTATTAGGGCGGTGATGGATACGACCGGTCCCCATTGGGTCGATCGGTATTTGAGTCGTTCCTTGAGCCAGCGATTGCGGCTATCGGGATCGACGATCGCAGTGAGTGCCCGGTAGTCGTTCTGGGACACGTAGGCACTGCCGATGGCGTATCGCCCGTCGAGCTGCCGGACCCACGTGACCTTGCCATAAATCATCTTGTGGTCGCCACGTTGCGTTGGCACTCGAATCATGAGCCGATTGCCCGGCTCAACACGAAGGGTCTGCGACTCAATTCGAAAGCCACCCATGGAATAGTCGACAAGCGTCGAAGCGGCGAGCTCGCCTCCCAGTTCGGAGCGGGCATCGACACTCAGGTCGACCGGTTTTCGCTCATCAAGGCGACGGTCGATGAGGTCTTTTTCGGCCATGGCAGCCACGATTTCAGGGCTGAGATTATCATCGAACGAAAGCCCAATCAGCCAACCGGTTTTTGATTTGGGGGTGGCCCAGCAGACGATGGCCCGGGTCTCGAAATCGATGTCTGCTTCCTGCACGCGGAACTTGAACTGAACACTGGTCCCGGACGGGATGGAATTATCGGCATCGATGCGACAACCGGCTTCGGACAGGTCCAGCAAACGGCCCGATTGCTCGGCGACGTTCTCGCGTTGCAAGGTGACCTGCAGCGACTGTTCGGCTGCAACACGGTACCGTGGACTTCTGCGTTCAATCCACTTTTCGGGCATGGTGCGACTCAAAGATACGAAACAGGCGGGATGGATTCACGGCAATCTGTTGCTCTCAGCAAATACAGAGCGTCGCTACGATGACGGTGAATCCACATGCCATCAGAAAAGCATAGCTCCAAGAGCGAACACCATGAGCTTGTTCGAGAGGATTCCCCAGAATTGACAGGAGGCATATCGGAGCGGTCGACCGGAATGTAACGGTCGTGCGCACGCGGAAGCACCGTGCTAGTCACTTGGAGCCTGAGTGTGATGGCCCGACGAACTGCACGCTCCCCTAAGCTGCACGCCCTCTAAGCTGCACGCCCTCTAACATAGATGACCCGGTTAGAGGCCAGGCTGCCTATACGTCCGGGGCCGGCGTTGGTACCGGCAGAGGCTCGACAACCGAATCGGAAGCCGATGGCTGCGAGTCCTCGTTGGTGACTTGCGAATCCCCGTCGGCAGGTTCGTCGCCGTGCTCTGCTTCGGCTGCCTGCTCTCCGTGATCCTGCTCACCGTGATCTTCGTGGTCTGCGGCGTCGTGATGATCGGCATCGTGATGATCAGAATCATCATGGACGTGCTCCGCTTCTCCGTGGTGGTCGTGGTTATCGTTTGCATGATCGTGATCATTGTGGACATGATCGTGGTCGCCTTGGGTGGCTACCGCCGAAACGCCGAGCGGGACAGGTGTCGCCGGAACCGTCGTTGCAGGAGTTGCCACGGCTTCCGCCATCGCGGGCGGCGGGGGAACCGGGAACGATGCCATGACCGGCTCGCACACAATTGGGCAAGCGGTTGCCGTGGCGTGTACCGGGACTGGATGCTCGAGGTCAATCAGCCACATGTTGCGGAAGCGAACCGGGTTGCTGTGATCCTGAAACTTGATCGGGTGAAGGACGGGGGTTTCCTTTTTGCCAGCGCCCGTCTTGCGTTCGATTTCGAAGTCGTCGTGAACGGCGACGCCATTGTGCAGGACGGTGATACGGGCATTCTGAATCTTGTTGCCGTCGCTGTCGAAGCGTGGCGAACGGAAAGTCAGATCATAGGTTTGCCACTGCAGGGGAGGGAGGCACATGTTTTGATCTGGTCGCTTGTAACGATAGAGCGCTCCGCATTCGTTCTCGATACCTTCCAGCCCGAATGAATCAAGCACCTGAACTTCATAGCTGCTCTGCAGGTAGAACCCACTGTTGGAACGGGCCTGCCCTCGGGCGAACGGCATGTAGGGAAGCCGGTACTCTGCGTGCAGGGTGAAATCACGAAAACGTGGAATCAGTTCCGTGCCTTCAATCAGCAGCCCGTCGTCGGTCATCTTCCCGTCCTTGAAGACGTTGGTGTCCGTGCCGTCGAACAGCGTGTAGGCGTTGGCCGGGGCTCGCATTCCCATGGTTGGGCTGACGCGATGGACTTTCTTCAGCGTGCCAGCCGAAAGCCCTGCCTCGTCCGTGCTTGTCGCACCTTCCTTCGTGACTTCATAACGCACTCCGTCTCCCTCAAGGATCAGCATGTCGCCGTCACGCTTGCCCGTCAGCTCTGTGCGGTCCTCCTTGTTCCATCCAGTACCCGGCAAGCCACACTCGTAGTGCATGCCGGAGAACTCACCGTCGCCCAGTGCGACAACCTGGAGACCAACCGGGCAGTGCGAGCCGTTGGCGGACCGGACCATCCCCTGGAATTCTCCCATGAGGTGAAAGTCGTCGTCGACATCGGCCAGGTCCGTGATCGTGATGCGAGCCTTGTTTTCCTGCGCGTTGGCTGGTCCAACGGTCATCACAAGCAGCACGAGCAACATGCTGAGGATCAAGAACAGCGAAAGTGCGACCTGTTTCCGGGGGAATCGAAGTGCAACCGTTAATCCGTTATTGTTTCTTTTCATCACGTCTAATCCAGAGATGCGAAATCGGGGGTGCGAAATCGGGGATGCGAGTCACTGAGTCGTTCGATTATCATCCAGCCGCCGAAGCGAATCAATCAGCGTTATGGCCAAGTTGGTTGTTCGCTATTCGCAAAAATCCTCGATCGTCCAGGAAAGTGAACCTTGCCGCACATTATTCGAATCCGTGGACCATGGAAACGTTGCGTGCTCGACGGAGATGCAGCTCACTCCGGTACGGATGATTCCGCGGAACCCGCTCAAGGCCCGACGGAAACCGTTCAGATGCCCAGCGGATGGAATGCAGACCTGGGGCCCGATTTTCGCGGCCGGGTGCGTTACCGTCGATTCTTCAATTGTCCCACTTCGCTGGATGCGTCCACTCCGGTTCATTTGGTCTTTCAGCAGATCGTGGGGCGAGCTTGCGTGGAGTTAAATGGAGCGGAACTTGGCGAAATTACATGGCCGTCTGCGGCCGGCAAGTTTTCCGTCGGCCAAAAGCTGGAGCCCCGAAATGAGATTGTGGTGACCGTGACGGCCTTGAGTCATGACGAGCTGTCGGAATCGGGCGATGCAGTCGAAGGCGGTATGGTGGGTGAAGTGCGGCTGGAAATCGGCTAAGCTTCCGTACCGGTCACGGGAAAAAACGGCTACACAAGGGATTGCCATGCGTTCAGTTTTTGCATTTTTCTTGCCGCTTGCGATGGCGGTCACGGCGGCGGCTCAGTTGCCCGAGAATTTCGTTGGCGAACAGGGTGTTTTGACTCGCGAGGAAGTGCTTGACGGTTGGATTGCGCTCTTCGACGGACACTCGCTGTATGGCTGGAGACCACAGCCGGCCGCCAACTTCCGCGTTCAGGATGGCGCCATTCTCGTCGACGAGGGAGCGCAATGTCTCTTGTGTACAACGACGCAGTTTTCCGACTACGTCCTCAAGGTCGACTTCCGATCGGATCCCGAAACGAATAGTGGGGTCTTCCTGCGAACGCCTCCGAAGCCAGCGAATGTCGACAAGGCCTGTTACGAGTTGAACATTGCCGATCCGACGAATCCCTTTCCAACGGGCAGCCTGGTGCAGCGCGAAAAAGTGGAGGGCAAGGGCGGTGACGATCAGTGGCACAGCTACGAGGTCACGATGGATGGCGGTCACGTCGTGATCAAACTCGACGGCGAAGAAATCATGAACTACACCGACGAGAGTCCTGTTGGACGCGGCTTTATCGGGCTGCAGCACAACAAGGGACGCGTCGAATTCAAAAACGTGAAACTCAAGCCGCTCGGGCTAGGCAAGCTGTTCAACGATCAGAATCTTGATGGTTGGAAGCAATACCCGGACATGGCCAGCAAGTTCAGCGTGACACCGGAAGGTTACCTGCGACTGTCCGGCGGCAAGGGGCAGCTTGAATCGGAAGCGACGTTTGGCGACCTTGTTCTGCAGCTGGAATGCGTAACACATGGCGTATCGGCTAACTCTGGCATTTTCTTCCGATCCGTGCCCGGTGACGAGATGATGGGTTACGAGAGCCAGATTCAGAACGGCTCGCCGAACGAGAAAGAACTGATGCCGCGAACCGGCTCCATCGTGCGACGCAAATTCGCGCGAAGCCTGGTGTCGGATGACTTCGAATGGCTGGCCAAAACGATCATTGCCGATGGCCCGCACATGGCGGTATGGGTCAACGGCTATCTGGTCAGTGACTGGGTCGATCGTCGCAAGGCCGATGCAAATCCGCGGCGTGGACTACGGCTTGAGCCCGGCTCGATCATTGTTCAGGGGCACGATGCCGCAACGGAGGTTTCATTTCGTGATATCCAGGCAGGTGAAATGAAGCCGCGATGGTGAGCCAGCCTTCTCGTCGAATGCAGGGCGTTCAGACGCCAATGATTCCCGTCGTTGGGGAATGGATCGCACAACACCCCGGCACGATTTCACTGGGGCAGGGTATCGTCCATTACTCGCCACCGGCTGCGGTTCGCGAAGCGGTCGCGGCGGCGATTGCGGGTGAAGATCGCATCGATCGATATTGTCTGGTCCGCGGGGTCGACGACTTTCTGTCGCAAATCAGCACGAAGCTGGTGACCGAGAATAGCATCTCGCTGTCCGGCGCGACCATCGTCGCCACGGCGGGGTCCAACATGGGGTTTCAGAATTCCGTGCTGGCGATTGCCGACACCGACGACGAAATCATTCTGCTCAGTCCGTACTACTTCAATCACGAAATGGCGATCGACATTGCCGGTTGTCGTCCCGTGATTGTGCCCGCCGATTCGCAGTACCAGATTGACCTTCCGGCGATCGAATCCGCCATCACGTCACGAACGCGAGCGGTCGTGACGGTGTCGCCCAGCAATCCGACCGGCGCGGTCTATTCACGCGGATCTCTCACGGCCGTCAATCAACTGTGCAAGGACAAGGGTGTCTATCACATCAGTGATGAAGCCTACGAGTACTTCAACTACAGTGATGAACCGCATTTCTCTCCGGCGTCACTCGCCGGGGCATCCGCCCATACGATCAGCCTCTTCTCGCTTTCGAAGGGGTATGGCATGGCGGGCTGGCGAACGGCGTATATGGTGATTCCCAATCATCTGGAAATCGCCGTCAAGAAGATTCAGGACACGAACCTGGTTTGCCCCCCCGTGCTGAATCAAATTGCGGCCGCGGCGGCGATGGGCGAGGGGCGCGATTGGGTACTGCAGCAGACCGCGGGCTTCCGCGCTGTGCGGGACCTCGTGACTGAAGGGCTCTCGTCGCTGGGGGATCGATGTGAAGTTCCGCGACCGGACGGTGCCTTTTATGTGCTGGCCAAAATGAAAACAGAAAAGCAGGATCTGGAGCTGGTTGAATCCCTGATCCGAGATTTTGGGATTGCCGTGATGCCGGGGCAGACGTTCGGCGTCACCGAGGGCTGCTCCTTGCGAATTGCCTACGGAGCGCTGGCCAGTGATACCGTGGCCGAGGGCATGGAACGCTTGATTCGTGGATTGCAACAGCTTTTGTAGTTAAGGATCAGAAGATGAAAATCGTCGCTGTACAACTGGATGCCGTTTGGGAAGACAAGCCAGCCAACCATGCAAAGGTTCGCGAGCTGTTGCAGGCGGCGGATGTCGCAGCCGGTTCGCTGATCATTTTGCCGGAGATGTACGACACCGGTTTCAGCATGGATGTACAGGCGACGGCGCAGGAAGACGATCGCGGATCGGAGCGTTTCCTGCAGGAGTTGGCGAGCGATTTCAATTCCGCCGTGATGGCGGGAGTCGTTGGCCCGATCCTCAATGGTCAGGCGAGCAACGAGGCGGTTGTGTTTGCTCCGGGCGCGAAGGAGTTGGCACGTTACCGAAAAATGCAGCCCTTTACGCCATCCGGCGAGGACACACACTACGGACACGGCGACTCGCATGTCATCTTTGAATGGGGCGGCGTCCGCGTGTCGCCTTTTATCTGCTATGACCTGCGATTTCCTGAGATTTTTCGCCCCGCCGCTCGTGACGGTGCGGAACTGATCACGCTGATTGCCTGCTGGCCGGAAAAACGATCGGAGCACTGGGTGCGGTTGTTGCAGGCGCGGTCGATTGAAAATCAGGCGTTTGTCGTGGGCGTCAATCGTTGCGGAACCGACCCGCAATTCAGCTATGACGGGCGCAGTGCCGCATTCGACCCGCAGGGCGTGTCCTTGTTCGAAGCGGACGCGGCCCAGCAGGTACTGACATGCGATATCGAAGCACAGATCGCTCGCGACTGGCGCGCCGCGTTTCCGGCTCTTCGCGACATGCGCTGAATCAGACGCCGACTTTTACGTTGCGATGGTCGTCGATAATCTGCTTGACGAAGTCGGGGTCGGGGATGCCACCAATTTCGATCTCGACGCCCGATTGCCCGGCGCTGGAGATTCCCACCCAGCCGACGCCAAGCATCCGCTGCATGAACGACTGGCGAACCTGAATGTTTCGCACGTTCTCGTGAAACACGTCGTTGGTGTACTTGGAGAAGATGCCCTTCCGAAGCGTCGTCTGATCATTGGTTACGGTGAGCGTCGTACCGAGCGTCTGAATGTACCAGGCAATCAGGAGCACCAATCCCAGCCCGAAGGCCGCAATCAGGATCACGTAGAGGACGAACAGAAACGGGTGGTTTCTGAACATCGATGGATGAGCTTCGTAGAGAACGACTTCTTCTTCGCTGGCCAAGACGATTTCCTTTCGATAAGTGACACCCCACAGTCAGGAATATATTCGCACGGAGCGTCAGATTATTTCTTGACTGCGAAATTGCGGGAAGTCGAAGTCTGGCAACAGGTTGAGGGACGTGCAGATGAAGACCTGCGGTAGTCGCATGGCGCGTTTCTGCTGGATTGCACCTTTCTGCTGGCAGCCACGACGGGATACACCGGGGCTACTCGACCTTTTTCAGCTTGGCGTACAACGTTCCGCGGCCGATGCCCAGAATGCTACAGGCCTTCGTTTTGTTGCCGCCGCATGCCGCTACGACGGCCTGAATATGCCGAAGTTCGGCGTCTGCCAGCGAGATCATGCGTGGCGATTCGTCGGTTTCCTGGTCACGCAAGGCAAGGTCTGCGGCCGTGACCTCCGGGCCGGTCCCCAGGACAACAGCCCGCTCGATTGCGTTCTTCAGCTCGCGGACGTTTCCGGGCCACGAGTAGGCCAACATCTGTTCGGCCGCCTCGGCTGATAACTTGGCGGGGCCTCGACCGACCTGGCGGCGGAACTCGTCGAGAAATCTCAGAGCCAACTTGAGGATGTCCTCGCCGCGATTTCGGAGGGCCGGCAACTGGAGTTCGATGACGCGCAGCCGGAAGTACAGGTCCTGTCGGAAGTCACCGTCCCGACAACGCTCGACCAAGTCACGGTGTGTGGCCGCAACGACGCGCACGTCAACTTGAACCGGCTCGTTTCCGCCCAGTCGCGTGAACGGGTGCCCTTCCAGAATCCGCAGCAGCTTCGCCTGGCAGTTGGGGCTCAGCTCGCCCACTTCATCAAGAAACACGGTGCCGGTGTGGGCTCGTTCGAATTGCCCTGGGCGTCGTGCGTTTGCGCCCGTGAATGCGCCCGCCTCGTGTCCGAAGAGTTCGCTTTCCAACAGCGACTCGCTGAAGGCTGCACAGTTGACCGCGACAAAGGGGCCCACCGCACGCTTGCTGAGTTCGTGTATCGAATTGGCGACCAGTTCCTTACCCGTCCCGCTCTCGCCAAGAATCAGCACATTGGAATCAGTCGGCGCGACGCGATGCAGCTGGCTGGTCAGGTTCGTCATCGCCGGACTGTCGCCCATGAGCCGTTGAGACCCACGCAGCCGGCTCTTCAGGTTCGCATTCGCCTGTTCCAGTTGATAGCGATGCTGAAGGATGTCAACGGCCATACCCAGTTGATGCGCGACGGCGGAAAGGAATTCGACGTCCGCTCGCGTGAATGGACGCTCGTCCGTGGGCAGGTAACACTCGATGGCACCACGCGGGCGAGCTTGGCCTGGAATTGGCGCCGCAAGCACGGGGCCTTCGGGGTTCGTGTTCGGCTCGCTGGCGGCAAGGATCGCTTCGTCGCGTTCCATGACCAGGCTGGCCACCAGATGATCTCGATCGGATTTGGCGTTAGGTGGTTTAACGCGTGCGACGCGTCTTAGTCGACCGCTGCGGCCGGTCAGCCAAATCACAACGTGTTGTGCCTGGGTGGCCTGAGCGGTGGCCTCGGCGACCAGTTTTGCCACGCGGTGGATGTTCGGCTGCTTCGTCAACAGTTTGGATAGTTGGTACACCAGCGGCAGCAAATGCGCCGGCCACTCGTTCACTTCTTCGACGGGAACGGAGAGTACCGCGTCGCGATCCGTGGCCGACATGGCGACCGATGAAGTCGTACCGGCCAATACGGACGCTCGGACTTTCGGCGCCGGCAGCGACTCTTCCTGAGTGAGATAGACCAGTAACGTATCGCCGATGCGAATCAGATCACCCGACTCCAGCACGGCCCGTTCGACCCATTCGGAATTGACTTTGGTGCCGTTGCTACTGCCGCAGTCTTCGATTTGCCAGTTCTGTCCATCAAACCAGATTCGGGCGTGCAGCCGGGACGCGACCGGGTCGTCCAGGGGCACGTCACGAGCTTCGTCTCGCCCGAAGGTCAGATCGGCGTCGGTATGGTCCAGCGGTATCGCGCTGCCCGGTTGCGGACCGTTGATAAACACAAGCGATTCGGAATGGCTTTCGTTCGCGAGAGGCATACATCCATCGTACTGATTCCGGACACCCTCATCCAATAGCGCTCTGAAATCGTGCGCGCGGGGATCGGCGGGGCGAAGCGTAGATGAGATTCTTGCGGGCGTAAGTTGTTTTTCAGAAATGGTTTGTGGTGATTGATGGGCGGTCCAGTGTTGGCTCGGCATCCACGTTGCAAAAGAGATTCTTTCGATGACTCGTCAAGAATTCTTTTCAAACTGGGAGCCAATTCATGGGCAAGCAACTCAACAAACGAACTCGGATCGGCCAGGCGTTCGCGGTCGAATCGCTCGAATCACGCGAAATGCTGGCGGGCGACGCGATGGTCGAAGTCCTCGAAATCGCCGAGGGGACGGCCGAGCTGAGCGAAGGCACGTTGACCGTCGAGGGAACGGAAGGCAACGACAGGATTGCAGTCCGAGTGGACGGCGATTTACTGATCGTGCGAGTGAATGACGCGACGGTGGAGGTTCCCAATGACTCGGTGAGGAACATCGCCGTGCGGGGACTCGGTGGCGACGATGCGATCGTTGTGCGGGATTCGGTTGGGCAGCGAGTGCACCTTGAAGGGAATGAGGGCGACGATGAGATCACCGCCAACTCGACTGGCAGTGCTTCGATTGACGGCGGCAACGGCGACGACACACTCGTGGGCACCCACCAGGCGGATCGCATCATGGGCGGACGCGGAAGCGACAATATTCGCGGCCGGGGTGGCAACGACACCATTTACGGTGAGCACCGTGCGTACCGGCCGGTGGATGTACCGGAGGACGGCGAAGCGGATGTGCCGGAGGACAGTGAAGCGGATGTCGAGGACGAAACGGACGACGATGCCGTGACGCTTGTGACGCCCGAGGGCGAGCCGGAATCGGACTCTTCTGGTGAAGTGGCGACATACAACGATCGGATTGATGGGGGCGATGGTCGCGATCGAATTTTCGGTCAGCGAGGCAACGACACGATCGTTGGCGGTCCGGATGCCGATCGAATTCGCGGTGGCGAGGGGCGAGATCACATTGACGGTGGGCTAGGCAACGATGTGTTGGAAGGAGGACTCGCGTCGGATGTGATCTTTGGTGGTTTCGGCAATGATCGCATTCGGGGCGGCCGTGGCAACGACGCTCTTGTCGGCGGCGATGGCAACGACCGGATTTCTGGTGGCCGCGGTAGCGACTGGATCTTCGGCGACGCCACGAATCACTATCCGGAAGGCTATGTCGATCCGGTGGCGTACGCTCGTGACTTTGCCAACGACGGTAATGGCCGGGATGTGATTTCCGGAAACCGCGGACACGACGTGATCCTTGCGGGCAACGGCAACGATCGCGTTTCCGGCGGAATCGGTGACGACTACGTGCAGGGCGGCTTTGGCAACGATCGCATCCACGGCAGCCTGGGCGACGACACGTTGCTGGGCGATTCGCGTCATATTAACTCGCCGGAATTACCGTCGGTCGATGGCGAGGACGATGATTCGCGGCCCGATCCCCGTCACGGGCAGGACGTGATCTTTGGCGGCTTTGGTAATGACCGCATTGCGGGTCAGGGCAATGATGACCGCATCCGCGGAGGCTTCGGTGACGACGAACTGCGGGGCGGGTGGGGCGATGATTCCCTGCGAGGTGGCCGCGGTAACGATTACATGATCGGCGGTCGAGGTGCGGACCTGATATTCGCAATCGACGGTCTGATCGACAAGCTTTGCGTGGATGATGACGACACGGTGCGAGCGGACGATATCGACGAGTTGGTGTGTCCGGCACCGGTCGTTTAGCGAGGGACGAGGGACGAGGGACGAGGGACGAGCGACGAGGGACTGGCTGCGAGTGACGAGGGGCGAGGGGCGAGCGTCTCGCCCCGTCACTCGTAGTCCCACTTCATGATCCATGGGTCTTCCATCTCGCGTTGCATCTGCTTCAGCTTCGCCTTGTATTCGGCGAGCGTCTTTTGGTGTTCGGCACTGTCGGCGAGGTTGTTGGTTTCGTGTGGGTCGCGATAGATATCGTAGAGTTCGAATTCCGGACGCTGCACGTATCGGCCGACGGTCATGTTGCCGTACGGTGCATCCATGCCCTTTTCCCATTGAGCCTGCCAGCTACTGGCTTTCCATAAATCGGATGCGAAAGGGTAGGGCAGGGGGTGAGCGATATTCCAGATCAGCTTGAACTTTGCATCTCGTACGACCCGCATTGGGTAGTACATCTGAATCTCGTGGAAGGTGTGCGAAGCGAAAATGGTTTCGTGATGGGGCTCGTCCGGATTTGCCAGGCAGTGCATCCATGACTTGCCGTGGTAGTTGTCGAAATTGCGGTTGCCGTCACGGTTTTCCTTCACGGCCTCGCCACGCTCTTTCCAGAACTTGTCCGGATTCAGGTAGTTCTTCGGAGCGTTCTTTTCGTGATCGAGTCCGCCTGCGAAGTCGAGCAGCGTTGGAGTGATGTCGATGTGACTGACGAATGCTTCGGATTCGACGCCTCGCTTTTTCTGGTATGGATCACGAACCACCATGGGCACTCGCAGGCCGCCTTCGTAAACGGTTGTCTTGCCGCCGGCGAATGCCATTCCGTGATCGCTGGTAAAGACAATCATGGTTTTGTCGTAGAGGTCGGCTTCCTTGAGGATCTTTACCAGTCGAGCGACCCCCTGATCGACACGGGCGATCGATTGGTAGTACTGCGACAGCTCCTCACGAGTATCCGGAGTGTCGGGCAGGAAGTGTGGCACGACGACATCGGCCGGATCGTAGAAGACTTCGTCGACGCCCGGGTACGAGCCGTTGCCAGGCTTGTTACCGAACAGGTCGGGCTTCAGCTTGCGCGTTGAATCCTTGTCGACACCGCCGCCACGGTGGGGATCGCTGGTGCCGAAGTAAAGGAAGAACGGACGGTCGTCGGATTTGTCCGTGATGAAGGACTTGGACTTGTCCGCCATATCGACAGCATTTCGGCCGTTGCCTTTGAGGTAGGTGTCAAACTGGTAGACCGTTTCGGGCGCGACATGGTACTTGCCGATGTGTCCCGTCCGATAGCCAGCACGTGACATGACGCGCGGCAACGAGAGGCTGACGACATTGTGGAACGACGCGAATTTGTGAAAGTGATGCTGATGGCCAAATTGTCCATTGCGATGATTGTGAGTGCCGCTCATCACGACACTTCGGCTGGCGCTGCAGGACGCCGTGGTGGCGAATGCGTTACGGAAGACCAGCCCGTCCTTTGCGATTGCGTCGATGGCCGGCGTGCGAGCCACGGGGTCGCCATAGCAGCCCAGCGTGGGGCTTTCGTCATCGGTGATGAAGAAAATTACATTTCGTTCTGCGGCCGGAGACTGCTGGAGGGCGAATGCGACGAACAACAGCGTCGTCACGAGGCTTCGGCGGGCGGCGATGAGATTTGGCATGGCTGTGAACCGGCGGGAGGGACGGAATTCGACTGGCTGCATTGTAGTTGGCCCGCGATGGCTTTGAACAGAACGCGGAGCTGGTTGAAAATTGCCTGGCCGGAGTTGGCTGGTTGGAGTTGGGGGACTGGTGTCTCCGCCCACCATGTTGTCTCCAGGGATCTGTCGATCTATAACCGTCATCGAGTCAACACGCACCTGTTTCTCCCTTGAAAGTCAAAACGATGAAAGTCGACTGGTCAGGCGTTTTTCCGGCCGTTCCCACTCAGTTTAATGACGACTTTTCGCTCAACATCCCGGCCACCCGAACGCACGTGGAAGCTCTGCTGGATGATGGCATTCATGGGCTGATTATGTTGGGCACAATTGGCGAAAACTGCTCGTTGTCGCTCGACGAAAAAGTCGAAGTGCTGAAGATGACGGTCGAGGTTGCCAAAGGCCGCGTCCCGGTACTCAACGGCGTTGCAGAATTTACGACGCAGGGAGCCTGTGATACGGCGAAGGCTGCGGAGGACGTTGGGGTCGACGGGCTGATGGTCATGCCCGGCATGGTCTACAACTCGGATGGTCGCGAAACGGCGAATCATTTTCGCACGGTCGCAGCGGCCACGAAATTGCCGATCATGTGCTACAACAATCCGCCGGTTTACCGAGTGGACATCACGCCGGAAATGTTTCAGGAGATGTCCGACTGCGAGAACCTGGTGTGTATCAAGGAAGCTTCAGGCGATCCGCGACGAGTCACCGATCTGTTTAATGCACTCGGTGATCGTTATCTGATTTTCGGCGGTCTGGACGATTGTGCACTGGAATGCATGATGTTGGGCGCGAAGGGTTGGGTCTCGGGACTCGTTGACGCGTTCCCGCGTGAGAATCGATTGTTGTGGGATGCGGCGATGGCGGGCGATTTCCAACGAGCGTTGGAGATCTATCGCTGGTACACACCGATGCTGCATTTCGACAGTCACCCCAAGCTCGTGCAGTACATCAAGCTGACGTGCGCCGAAATGGGCTACGGGACGGAAACCGTTCGAGCACCTCGCCTACCGATCATTGGCGAGGAGCGGGAACGTATTCTTTCGATTGTGCGTGAGAGCGTGGCGACGCGTCCGCAGTAACGACCGGCGGTTCGTTCGGCTCATATCACTGGTGCCTACGTTGGATGCGCAACCAGTGAACGACGGGCCCTAGCATCAGCAGCAGAAGCAGGCCGCTAGACGGTTCCGGCGTGTTGTGAACGGCCGGGCGGTCAACGGTCAGCTTCTGGAACTTGCGTGGCGCCGAGCTGGCGAGCTGCTGTGCCGATCTGCCTGACTGTTTGGGACCCAAACGCGTGAACGATTCGTCTCGCATGTGATCCAGTCGCTTTCGAAGTGCCAGTTGCACGTCGCGGTCGCGCCCGAGTCGGCGTCGATTGCGGCGATCAATTTTCCAACGCTGGTATTCGGAATTATTCTCCAGCACGAGGAACGAAGTGAACTGCGTGGCAATCGAATAGTCTTCCCCGAGTGCGACAACCTGATCGCGGACAGACGTGAGACTGCCGGACCGATCCGCGTCGCGCAGGAGTTCGGTGATTTTCGCGGAGGCCCACATGCGTTCGATTTCCGGCTGGGAACGGGGCGGTGCCATTTCGCTGCTGACGATCGTCATGGGTTTGCCGCGAATTTCGGCGTTCAGCCGCACGTCGAACAGGTCGCCTCCCCGGTAGCGTCCGAAGACGCGAATTGGCATGCCATGATAGAGATTCGGCAGCTTCGCAGGGACAATGTCATAAGCGTCGACTCCGGCGATGGAGAGTTCCACATTCGCACCGGCGGGTCGTGTGAGTTTTCGACGGAACGCCTGGCCCTGGCGTTCGAAATCGTCTTCGCGGGAAATGAAAGCAGCCAGCCCGCCGGCATCCTCGGCGAGTTGACTGAGTAGCGGGCGGTTGACCTCATTGCCAACACCGACAGCAAAGACGGTTGCATTGGCGGGCCGTTGTCGAATGAGTTGATGCAACTGCTGGACTTCACCTTGTTCGGTCATGCCGTCGGAAAGGATGACGACATTTAGCGGCCGATCGGGATCACCGTAGCGGTAGGCCATGTTCATGGCGGGGGCGAGCGACGTTGATCCGCGGGCTCCCTGATCGCGAAGGAACTTCTTTGCGTCGCGGATCGAATCCGCGTTGGCATTTCGCAGCTCGCCAAACAGACTCGTGGGAGCAACGTTGAACACCAGTAATTCGATGCGGTCGTGGGGAGAAAGCGATTCGACGAAGGAACTGACTGCGTCGCGAGACGTCTTGAGCTTGCTGTCGGTAGCCATGCTGCCGGAAATGTCGATAACGAAGACGTAGTCCATCGCGTCTTCCGCGTTGGGGTCTGCGCCGAGTTCCGGGCTGCGGTTGCCGCCGGACATGCTCAGTTCGTCGCCGGCGGTGATCGTCATCATGAAGTAGCCGTCTTCGCCCGGCGGACGTGAAGTCACGATATCGACGCCCGTGCTGGGGCGACTGATCTGGTAGGACAACACGAAGTCGCGGGAGAGGTCGCCGGCGGTGGCTTCAAAGCTGGCTTCGTGGAACTTTGCCGAGTGGGCCACCACGGCGAAGTCGGCGCCATGGCTGGGGCTATCGAGTTCAACGATTGGCACTTCGCTGAGAATTCGTGCATTCAGCGTGAAGCGGCCTTCTACTTTCTGCTGAATCTCCGCGTGGCTGACGGTCGCCAGCGGATAGACGTAGGTGGCGCGATCGAGATCGTAGTCGAGTTGCTGATAGTAGGTGACACGTACACGCTGTTCGGCGTCGGCTGCAATTGGGAAGATACGCATCTCGAACGTTTTGTAGTCGACCTGCTCCAGCAGTCCGGGGTCGATGTTGCGTCGTTTGTAGCTCTCGTAGATTTCGCGAGCTTTCTGTTTTTCGACGACCTCGCCGATCATTTCCTTGCCGTTGATCCACATCGAGAAGTCCGAGACGGACGCCCCTTTCGGCACCGGGAAGGTGTAGAGCGCCTCGACGATGCGATTTTCCGTGTTCTTGAAGGTTTGTTCGACCTGCGTGATCGCGATGCCGTTGTTGATGGTGACATGAACGTCTTGCTCCCGGAGTTCGAGGCGGCCTCCGTCTTCGGCAACGAGGAGTCCCGCTGCATGGACAGAAGTAGTGAAAGCGATGCCACAAAGGCAAACGAGCGTGAGCTCGACGAACCGTCTGGTTCGCAAAAGCCGGATCCCCATTGAGTGATCCTCCAGTTGTTGGTGCGTTGGCAGAATGCATCACCGAACGGTGAACGCCCACATTTACGATAGGCAAATGCCTTCGTGCATTGCAAACAATTCCATGCTGGTGACGTCGCACGACGCAACGTTCAATGACTAACAGGACGGCTGTTCGCCGGCGACGGAAATCTATTGGGGCCGTTTTTTGAAGTCTGATTTTGCCGCGAATCGTGGGCAATCCGGAACGGCGTTGTTGAAATTGCCAGCATCGATTACCACTACGATCCATAGAAACTGCTAATGGGTGCGAAGGGACTCGCATGGACAAGGCTTTGCCAACACACGGACGTCAGACCAATCACGCCGCACGCGATGTGTTGCTGCTATTTGGGATTTCAGGCATCCTCTTCCTGTTTCAGCTGGGTGCGGCTCCGCTGTGGGATCGCGACGAACCGCGCAACGCGGGCTGCGCAGCCGAGATGCTGGCGGCGGGCGACTGGGTGGTGCCGGTTTTCAATGCCGAGCTGCGAACGCATAAGCCTGTGCTGCTGTACTGGCTGATGATGACTTCGTATGCCGCGTTTGGGGTCAACGAGTTTGCTGCGCGTTTGCCGTCTGCCTTACTTGGGGTGTCGACGGTGTTGATGACCTGGCAGCTTGGGCGTTCGTTGTTTGGGACGAGCCAGTCAACAGCAAGCCAGTCAGCAGCAAGCCAGTCAGGCAACGCGATAGGTCGCTGGGCCGGCGTGATGTTGGCTTCGACGATCATGTTTGGCGTTGCTTCGCGAGCCGCAACTCCGGACGCACTGTTGATCTGCTGTGGAGCGTTGGCGATCACCTTGTTCGCTCACTTCTCGTTTCGAGCGAATCGGGAATTTCCCGTCAGCCAAGTTGAAGCGATTGCGATTTATGCCGCCATGGGTTTGGGCGTACTCGCCAAGGGGCCGGTCGGACTGGTGATGCCAACCGCCGTGATCGGCATGTACCTGCTCATTCGTAGGCTGCCGTCAACGCCCAGCCCGACATCGTGGGCGGCACGCGCGATGTGGCTGTTGCGGCCCTTTCATCCTGTACATTTTTTGAAGACCTGTTGGTCGATGCGCCCGGTGACGGCGCTAGCCACCGTGGCGGCGATCTCTGTGCCGTGGTATTGCTGGGTGGCGTTGCGAACCGATGGTGTGTGGGTGCGTGAGTTTTTCTGGACGCACAATGTCAGCCGTGCGACGGACGTGATGGAGGGGCATTCGGGACCTCCGATCATCTTCTACGTCGGCGCAATTCTGGTGGGCTTTTTCCCGTGGTCGATTTTGACGATTCCGACCGGGTTGCATGTTTGGTCGCGGCTGAGCAAGAAGCCAGCCGGGAAGCAAGTAGCGACGCCAACAAAGGAGGCGGTCGATAATTCTCAAGTGCCGGCGGACGAAAGCCAGCGGCACGAGCGAGACGCCATCACCTTGCTGCTGTGCTGGGTGGGAGTTTATGTCGGTCTGTTTTCTTTGGCTCAGACGAAACTGCCGAGCTACGTGACGCCGTGCTACCCGGCATTGGCATTGCTGGGCGGGCTGTTCGTACAGGAGTGGAGTCGAGCGGTTGATTGCCGTCGCGTCTGGCTGCGAGTGGGCATTGGGAATCTGATTGCCGTCGGCGTGATTCTGCTGGCGGCGTTGCCCGTTGCGGCATGGATTTTCTTGCCCGGCAGCGAGTGGCTGGGTGTCATCGGTTTCGTGCCGCTGGTGGGTGGGATTTGTTGCTGGCGATACGTTTCCCAGCGGGAGAATCAACGGGCCACGTTTGCATTGGCGACAACGGCGGTCGCGTTTTCGGTATTGCTGATGGGTGTTGTGCCGGCGGAGATTGGCAGGCATCAGAAATACGCTGAGTTGTATGCTCGGGCTGCCCGGCATGACGGGCCGATTGCTGCATGGGGACATTTGGAACCCAGTTGGATCTTCTATGGCGGAAAGCCGATTCGGGAATTTCACGCGACCGATCCCGCAGCGTTTCTGACGTTTCTGGAACAGCACCCCAACGCGCTGGTGATCACCACGCCGGAGAAGCTTCAAGAGAAATCGCAGGACAAATTTCCCGCCGATTTTCGTCAGGTATATGAGACCGAGTATTTCCTGCGCGACCGGCCGTTGCTGCTGGGCGAGGCGGATCTGCCAGCGAAATCGTTCGTGGCCGAACGTGCGGAAGCCGTGCGAAAGTGACGAATTGACGGGAATGTCGCATTCTCGGAGAGCTCGCGTATTGACGGCAACGGGCCGGAAGCGAAGACTACAGAACGCGTCGCGATCCAGTGGCTGGTCTACTTGGAACTGACTCCCGCGACCCCTCGCTCATTCGGACGATCGCGACATGATCCATGCGAAAATCTTTGCGTTGGCGATTCTGCTGTGCACAGCGCTGACGGCACAGGCTCAACGAATCAAAGTGGAAGCCGTCCCCGGGGTGCCCTTCGGCGCCGGGCGGGTGGTGATCCCGATCGATTCACGCATTTCCGCCGAGACCCTGGACTCGCACTTCATTTCCATCAAGGACACGCAGGGTCGAGTGTTCTATCCGGCGATTCGCTATACGCAGCCGATGGGGATGGTGCGCGAACTGTTGGGCGTGGTGGGAACGGAGGCTCCCAGTCAGTTGCATGTTCACTTCTTGTTTACCGGCAATCAACCGCTGGAAGTGACGGTTAACACGCCCAGTCCGATCCGGCTGTCGGTGGTGCCCAACGGTCGACCGGTTGCTTACAAGCGGTTGCTGCGGATGTGGTGGGTGCGTTACAAGGCGGCCGTGCGGAAGCAGCGCAAGGAGGGAGACTATTTGCCCATCGTGGAAACGTATCTCAGTGCGATGTTGGCGGGACGCATGGGACTCGATGATGAAACGATGGATCGGTACGATTCGGGCGAGTCGATGTCGATGTTGCTGGGGCTGGAGAATTTGCGGATGGGCATGCTGCAGCGTACCGTCATGGGCCGTGTGCCCCGCAACGAACCGCTGGAGTTTGCTCTACCGGAATCGATCGACTGGCCGCTGGAGAACGTGCCGCATGTTGACCTGCCGGCGGACCAAATAGAACAAATCGCCTGGCGTGTGCCAGAAGAGTGCTTCTACATTCGCTTCGCTCAGTTTGGCAACTACCAGTGGCTACGCCGACTTCTGGAGGAGTACGGTGGCGATTTGAGTCGAATGGTGATGTTGCGTGGCACGGATTCTCAATTGAACTCGCGTGTCGAAGATCAATTGGGGCTGCGCGAGACGAGTCTTTCTGCAGTGCTGGGTCCGCAGGTAATCTCGGATATAGCCATGATTGGTCGCGACACGTTTCTGCAGGAAGGTGCCGCCATCGGCATTCTGTTTGAAGCACGCAATGGTTTGCTGAAGGGCGAACTGCTCAATCAGCGCAAGGCCAAAGCCAAAGAGTTGGAAGCCGACGGCGCGAAGATTGAAACAATCAGGATTGCGGACACGGACGTTTCTTTTGCGAGCACGCCGAACAACCGTCTGCGTTCGTTTCAGGTTGCTGCTGGCAAGTACCACCTGGTGACGAATTGCCGCGACATCGCCACACGATTTATTGAGTGCTGCAAAGCGGCGGACGCGAGAGACGCGGGGAACGCCAGGGCGACCGGTGAAGCCGATTCGCCCGACGATCCCGTCGCTGGTTTCGAGGCGTCTCAAAATGCCAGCGGACGTTCGTTGGGCGAGTCGGACGAATTTCGTTATGCCCGCTCGTTGATTCCGCTGGGAGAGGACAACACGCTGTTCGCGTATCTTTCGCGGCGGTTCTTCGAAGGGCTCATCAGCCCCCAGTATCAAATCGAGCTCCATCGGCGACTGCAGTCGGTGACGGACGTTTCGCTCATGGAACTGGCGACATTGGCTGCCGTTGCGGAAGGACATGGACACCAGCCGATCACGATGGAGGCGCTGGTGCGAAATGGGTTTGTGGGATCTCGAGTCGATTTGCGCAGCGACGGCAGTTTTACTCGCGTTGCCAATGGCGAGGTCGTCGACTCGGTGCGCGGAGGAATTGGAACTTTCCTGCCGATTCCGGATACGCCGATCGGTAAAATCACCCGCTCGGAGAGTCAGCGATTTCAGCGTACGGCGATGTTTCATAAGAACAACTGGACGGAGATGGATCCCGTACTGATCGGCGTGCGTCGTCTGGCATTGAACGACGATACGGAACACGTCGAGGTTCAGGCGCGCATGCTGCCACTGAACAAAGACAAATACGGCATGATCACGAAGGTGTTCGGGCCTCCGAGTACCACCCGAATCAAATCGCCCGAGGACGATATCGTTTCCGTTCAGGGCTACGTGGATGGTGGGAATCTGTCGCTGACGCCGCATCACCTGTACTTCGGAATCCGCGACGCCGCGCCCAAGCAGGACTATTCGGAACGTCGGTTTCTGAAGTCGTTACAGATCATGCGGTCCGCGCCGGCCTACGTGGCTGCATGGCCGAAGCCCGGGATCCTTGATGCATTTGGCTTCGGTGGCAGGCCGATTGGGAACGGTTACAGCAAGATGCTATTGGGGCTCTTCCGGCTGGACGCGTTGAATGGTTTTTCGCTGTTGTCGTTCGATCCCGGGATCCTCGCGGAGGTCGCTCCGCAATTGTCCGTCGAAGAAGTAGAGCAGCCGGCGCAATTGCACGTGCATGTTGGGGACATCGTGAACTCCAACTTTGGGAAGTGGGCCAACGATTTGGACTACCAGCGCGCATGGGAAACTTCGGTGGGGAATGTGCATTTGATGCACGTTCTGGCTCAGCAGCTTCGAGTTCCGATGTCGGAGGCGAAGGACGTCGCCGAACGCGTGTTGGACGCTGACTTGCATTGTCCGCTGGGTGGCGAATACGGTTTGCAAGCGAATGCCGACGGCACGCAGCGTTGGGTCAGTTCCGCGTGGGCCCAGGGGAAGGACAAGGGGCGTGCTGAGTATGTGTCGCCGCTGATGCATTGGCTGCGAGGACTGGAGGCTTCCGTAACGATTGAGGCAGACCGCGTCGTGGCCACGGGGGCGATTCAGATCAAACGTGAAAAGCAGGCAGCCGGCGGAATCAAATTGCCGCTATTCAACTTCTTTGGTGGCGGTACGAAGAAGCCATCCGAAAAGTCATCCGACGCAACGAAGAAGAAAACGGCAGAACCAACTACCCCAAAACCGCAAGTCACTTCGCCGAACTCCGCCAAGTCGGCACCGGAAGAACTCCCGCCTCCCGAGCCACGGCCGGTCTTCAATGAGTAGGCAGTAGGCAGTTCGCTACTCGCCGCTCCCTACTCGCTACTCGCCGCTCGCCGCTCCCTACTCCCGCCGAAGCTGACCCATCAGCGGCGTCAATTCCTCATGCACGCCCTGCGGCGCCCTAACCACCAGCGCCATGCCCGGTCGCCAATATCGGATCGTGGACAGGCCGCCGTTCACATCCCATGAGGAAGGCGAAACGGTTCGCTGGATCAGGTCAACGAGTTGCTGGCCGTAGTCCTGAGGCTGAAGATTGTTTTGGGCGGGAGCGTTGCCGTTGTTTGCAGCCTGGTTGAGCTGTGCGAGTACAGCTTGCCGGATTTCAATCCTGGCAGGTCGCCTCTTACGACGTCGTTCTGCGGCAGCCGTCTCACGCTTGATCGAATTCAGGCGTCCACGCAAACGGCTGGCCGTGTCCCGCATGGACGAACTTGTTGCCAGGCGTGGATCGCGGACCAACTGCTGAAAGAGGTCAACGATTCTTAGCGATTCGGCAACCTGATCGTTGAGCGAAGTTGCTCGAGCGTGATTGCGTAGTACGACTCCCGCCTGGTCAGAATATTGTCGCGGCGTGAGAGGCTTGCTGGTTGGTGGCTTCGCGATCGAACTTGTCGTTGGGGTGTCGGTGGAGCGCGTCGTTGACTTCAACGTTGGAACTACATCGGAGGAATCCGGTTTCGCACCCGGCGTCTCCTCGACAAGGATTTGGGCCGTGACTGGCGTTGCCAGCAGAGCGGTCAAAACCGCCGTCCAGGTCATCCACATCATCGTCATAACCCCCTCGTTGCTACGGTGTTCAGGTATCTCGAACGGTCGGTCTTACCAGACCCAGCCTCCTATTACACAACTTTTACGCGTCGAATATCAAGTGCTACCTACCAAAACCGGCGAAACGCATAAGATACGTCTGTCGGGCAGAGAGCGGTGCGTCACCTGACGAGCCGATGATTTGGGCCCGGCCCTGCTACGTGTCCAAAAGCAAACTTTGAATAACTGAAAGTGGTACGGATGTCGACGGTAACAACTCCAAAACGCAACAGGCGTCAGAAGGTTACGGCTGGCGATCATGTCGAAACTTCTGGCGAAATGCCAACCATGGCGACCGAGAATCGAACGGTTCTCGCATGGGGCGTCATTTTCTGGCTGGGAATCGTTCACATTGGAGCATTGCTCTGCCCATGGACGTTCACGTGGGAAGGGCTGGCACTGACCTTCGGGCTTCACTGGGTCACCGGCGGATTGGGCATTTGCCTTGGTTTCCACCGTTTGCTGACTCACAGCAGCTTCAACACGTACGCACCGGTTCGCTGGTTGTGTGCCCTTCTTGGTGGACTCGCCGGAGAAGGTAGCGCGGTTGACTGGGTTGCGAACCATCGCAAGCACCACGCGTTGAGCGACCAACCGGGCGACCCGCACTCGCCGCATGAGGGTGCATGGTGGAGTCACATGATCTGGTTGGCATGGTGCCTGCCGGGCGAGGAGCACGAAAAGCATCTTCGCAAATGGGCCCCGGACATGATGAAAGATCCGATGATCGTCTGGATTGGCCGTCTGTTCATTCCCATCCATATTGTCACTGGCCTGATGATGATGGGTATCGGCTATCTCTATGGGGAATGGGTTGCTCACAGTACGGGACCGGCCATGGCCGCGTCGTTCGTCACATGGGGCATCTTCCTGCGACTGGCCTTCGTCCTCCACAGTACATGGTTCGTGAATTCGGCGAGTCACATCTGGGGCTACACGAACTACGAAACAACGGACGACAGCAAGAACAACTGGTGGGTTGCGTTGATCAGCTACGGCGAAGGTTGGCACAACAATCACCACGCCTATCCACGCATGGCACTTCATGGTCACAAGTGGTGGGAAGTCGACCTCACGTGGGCCGTCATCCGAGCGATGCGAGTCTGTGGTCTGGCTTGGGATGTTGTCGACTACAAGCACAAGAGCGAGAAAGCGGCTGCCTGAGTCGCTCACTTCATAGCTCGAAAATTTCAAGAACCGCCGGTTAACCCCGGCGGTTTTTTCGTGCGCTTTTCGTTGACGCCGTGAGGTGGCGTAGCCGCTAGGAGACTTGCTCCGCATTTCGGCATTTTCGGGTCAGACATGAAAGTCACTCCGTAGTGTCTGGCAGAATACTCTCAGGTAGACCAAATGATGCGGCGCACAAAACACAATGCTCGAGGCTTTGGCGTTCCGGCGCGATTGGGGATGGAGCGGCTTGAAGGTCGTCAAATGATGACGCAGCTTGTGGAGCATTTGGGGGTTGGGATGATGTGCGATGCACCCGTGATCGGCGGCCACAACGGTGAAGATGCCGTGTACTTCTCGGGCAACACGTCATGGGGGTGTTATAGCCGATTGGAATACGAGGCTTTGTGGCGAACGGACGGGACCGCTGATGGGACAGTCGCACTTGGTCGAGACAGCGGGGAAACAATCTACGCGGACACGGTCTCGGAGATTGACGGCCAGTTGTATTTTGGGATTTTGACGAATGGAAAGTCTGACCACCACGTGCTTGTAACCGATGGGACATCGACGCGGCCTTTTAGCGAGTACTCACGGGTTGTGGCGAAGGTCAATAATCATCTGCTCTACTCCTGCTACCATTGCGTCGATGGAGACTCCCATCTGATGTCGTTTGACGGTGAGTCAAGCGTCCCTCTTTGGGGCCAGGACTCGTCGGGGAGGCTTAATCCTGAAAACAAGGTGTTGCTGGGAGATCGCGTCTTCTTTGGTGGGAGGCATCTTTGGCGTAGCGACGGAACAGTGGAAGGGACGGAAGTCCTTCACACGACGAGCGGGGAAAGCGACGACTACCGGGATACGTATCGCATTATCGGGAAGGTAGGCAGTAGTGCCTTCTATTTCTGGGCGACAGGTGCATCGGGCCGAGAGCTATGGCTTTCCGATGGCACGGTAATTGGCACCGTGAGGGTCCAGGACTCGAGGCTGACCGAAGCCCAGGAATCGACCGCCATCATTTGGAATGATTCGTTGCTGGTGATGACGGGCGACAGAGTTGGGAATGGTTTCCTGGGGCTCACTCCGTTGTTGATTCGTGGCACTGACACGACGCAGCTTCGTGAGAATCAATTGCTCATCACTGAGTACAGATTTCAGACTGCGTACCATCACTGGAACGACAAGCTGGTGTATTTTGTTGGGCAAGAGCTATTGGCGACGGATGGAACGGAGCAGGGGACCAAACGCCTGCATCGGATCCTCCCGAATTCCAGGTATTCGACAGACCGGATGATGCACACGGATCGTTTCTTGTACTTCGAAGGCCCACGATATCAACCATGGGATGCGAGCCATCCGGTGGGGCAGATCTACCGTTCGGACGGGATTGAAACTCAACGGCTTGGTGGTACCGACGGACGCTTGCTCGCTGTGACGGACGACCTGCTTATCTATCGGGCGGGTCGTGAGGTCCTGACACTCGCTGATGATGAGTCGGAACCCGTTCGTTTCGAAGATCGATTTGGGATTGAGGCTGGCACTTTTCACACCACGTTTTCGAACGGAGACTTACTCTTTACCGCATCGGGTGAGGAGCAACGGAGATTTTGGACAACCGACGGAACTCGGCAAGGCACTGGCGTCTACAGTGACTACCCGACAATTACGCATGATGATGCGGACGAATATGTGGTCGACCTTTTCTGCTGCAATCAATTCATCGAGTTCGAAGACATGCTGATTTTTCAGGCATATACCGCGGACAGCAGCCACCTCTTCAGCATGCCAACGCCCGCCGCTCTGGAGAGAAATTCCGACGTGAACTCGGACGGTGTCGTCGACTCGATTGACTTTCTGGTGCTGCAAGAGCACTTCGGTACGACAGAAGCCGGCGACGCTCAGGGTGACATCGACGACGATGGCGTGATTGATTTCACCGACTACCTTCTGTTGTCGCGGGTTATCGACCAAGCGAAACGCACGTAACGGGATCGGGCTGATCTGAGCCGACGTGTGGCACCCAGGTACGGCGTAATCTTATCCAGTTTTACACCAGGTGTCCCCGTGGCACCGTTGGTAAATTGGGATAGGGGGAGATGGCTGTGCTTGCTAGACTATCGCACCTACGTGTCCGAAATGTGACCACATTTGCAATTTTGCGACGCCCGCCAGTCCACGACGGACCTGACATGCGGCACCACGGAGGTAACGATGGCTCTCGATTCGTTCCGCTTTCTACACGCGAGCGACTTTCACCTGGATCAACCGCCCGGTGGTCTCACGGAGTTGCCGGACGATCTGCTTGATGCATTGATCGAGGCTACCTACAAATCGGTGGACGCCGTTTTTGACGCCGCGATTCGTGAACGGGTTGCGTTCGTCGTGCTCTCCGGTGACATCATTCACTTTCCCACGGCCAGTCCGCGGGCCGTTGATTTTCTGGCGACGCAATTCGAACGTCTCCATGAGAACCGGATTCCGTGTTATTGGTTAGGCGGGCAACTAGAAGCAGGAAACTCGCTGCCGGAAGACTTCGTGCTACCCAAAAGCGTACATCGCTTGCCGACGACGCGGGTGAAGACGTTGGAAGTCAAACGCGAGCGGAAGACGATCGCTTACGTCGTGGGGCAATCGTCCGGCGGCAATGCGTTTGCGAATCTTGAAGACATGCGTGTACCCCGGGATGGTCGCTTCTTCGTCGGGCTGTGGTATTGCGATTCGCAGGACCGTTTGCAGAAAGACGAACTGGACGAGTTGGGGATTGATTATTGGGCGTTCGGCGGCGTCCACCAACGAAGCTCGATGGAGAATCTGATTCCTGCCGAGTTCTGTGGGACTCCGCAGGGAAGACTGCCTTCGGAGACCGGTCCGCACGGGTGCCTGCTGGTTCGTGTGACGGGCGACGAGATTGATGACACGCAGTTCATCGAGACCGACTCGATTCGCTACCGAACAGAACGCATCGACGTTCAGTCGGACGACGATGGGCCAAAGCTGGTCGCTCGCATGAAGAGTCGATTGCAAACCATTCGCCACGACGTGGAGTCGAAGAAACCGATTCTTGTCACTTGGGAAATCGTCGACGACGGCCCGCTGGGACGCGAGCTGCGGCAACTGGATTCGGCGGAAGCGTTCCTCGACCAGGTGCGTCGAGACACGGATTCGCGAACGACCAATGTCTGGAGTATCGGATTACGTTGCCTGCGGGCTTCGGTGCCCTCCACGATGTTCGATGAGGACTCGATCCTTGGTGATTTCCTGCGTGTGGTCCGTGAGATGGAAAGCACGGATGACCGTTTGCTGGACGTTAGCACCTACCTGCCGGAAACACCATCGGCCCGTCGGCTGGTCGAGACATTGCACCTCGATACGCCCGCGGCACGAAGGCAGTTACTGCGAGAAGTAACCACGATGGGCATCGATTTGCTCAGCGGAGAACGAACGTGAATATCACAGAGTTACGCGTCGACGATTTTGGTGCCTGGCACAACCTGACGCTGGACGATCTCAGCAAGCAGGCGACGATCTTTTACGGCCCCAACGAGGCTGGCAAGACGACGCTGCTGAATATGATCCGCACGGTGATGTACGGTTTTTCCGAGAAGCGGTGCTCGCGTTATCTGCCACCGGCTCGCGGTAAAGAAGCTGGCGGGTCGTTGACGGTGTCCGATATGAACGGCCGGTACTCGTTGCACCGAAGTGCTCCGGCTACCTATCGCGGTGGTGACGGAGTGCTGCGGGTGACGTCAGAACGCGGCGGTCGGCATGGTGCCGAGTTGCTGACGACGTTGTTGGCGGGCGTGGACGAAACGATCTTCAACAACGTCTTCGCGGTTGGCCTGACGCAGATGCAGCATCTGGCGACCCTGAGCGATACGGAAGCGGCCAATCAGTTGTACGGTTTGGCGACAGGCGTCGATCGTGTTTCGCTGGCGGATGTTTCCCGCGAGTTGGAGACGCAACGCGAGTTGCTGCTGCCGGGCTTGGTAAACGCGGGGGGCTCGGGCGGTGCGAAAGCGGTCAACAGCAACGGCGAGGTGGCTCGGCTCTTTGAGCAGAAAGAGCGGCTACAACGGGAACTCAAGGCACTCCGGCGTGACGAGGGACACTACGCCAAACTTCGCCATGAGTATCGCACGCTTCGGAAGAAGATTGCCGAGCAGGAGAAAGCTCGAAAGCTGGTGGATAGCGGTGGCGATTGGTCGGAGATTTCAGCCGAGATCCGCAAGCTCTGGGCGCGCTGCAAACAGATTAACAATCGGCTGGAGCACATCGGTCCGCTTGTCGACGTTCCCAAGCATGTCCTGTCACGAGTCGCGGGCATCAACACGAACATCAAACAGCGTCGACACGAGTGGGAAAAGTTGCGATCGGAGCGTCGCCGGCTGAAAGCAAAAGCCAGGAAGCAGACAGGCAATCATACGCTCTATCGATACGCGGCCGAGATTGAAGCCATTGATCGCCAACGTCCGCGAATTGCATCGCTGGATGGTGATGTGAAACGCTTGCAGACGAGCGTCGAGGAACTGGAATTTGAGTTGCAGTCGGAAATGGAAGAACTGGGGCTGCAAACCGGAACGTCGGCGAAGCGTCTTCCGGAGATTTCCGACGAGATCATTGACGCGTTGCGCATCCCGGCGCGAGAGACACGGGAACTGCGCGATTCGGTCGAAGCGCTGAAGAAGCTGGCGGCAGAACGTAAGAAGCAAGCCGAGCGAGTCAAAGGGCAGTTGGAGACGGCTGCCGTTCGCTTTGGTGGCGAAGATATCGACAGTGTTTTGCAGCGTAGCATGCGGTTGGCGCAGAGTCTTGAACGACGCATCGATCTCGATGACGAACGCGAGGGCATCGTGCGCCGGCTTGATGAAGTTCAGGACGAAGCCAAATATTGGCAGGGCCGCAGTATTCTGCCCTGGAACGGAATCATGACCGTGTGTGCCGTCTTCTCCGGCGGGGCCGCGCTGCTGCTGGCGGGGCTGTTCAGCAACTGGTTTCTGCTGGCGGATGCGACGCGATTGCCAATGATGTTGATCGGTGGATCGTTGGCGGTGGTGTCGTTGGTGATCAAGTCGGCGTTCGAAAACTCGGCTCAGGAACGTGCATCGTTCTTCACGCAGCAGCTTGATCTGCTGCAGGACGAGCAGGATCGCGCTGTCGAGGAAACTGCGGAACTGGACGGTGTCTTGAAAGGCAAGGGGCACTTTGACCAGCGTTTGATCGACGCGCAGAGTGAGATCGACGAGCTCAGTAAATTCCTGCCGCTCAGTCAGCAGCATCGCAATCTGCTCCGGGAAGCGGAGGCAGCAGAGCACCAGTACTCGATTGCCGTCAAGCAGCTCAAGGATTCAAGGCTGGCATGGAAGGCGTCTCTGCGAGCGGTTGGGTTGCCTGATTCGTTGACTCCGACCCAGATTGGATCCATGACCGGTCGCGTGAGTGGCGTGACGCAGCTGCGAAACCGAATCAAAGAAGCCAGGAAAGATCTGGAAGAACGCAAGCGTGAACACGAAACGATCAGCGAACGCGTGCAGCAGCTATTGATCGAAGGCGAAGTGACGAACGTTCCAGAAAGCCTTGTTGGACAACTGTCGCGTCTGGTGACCGAACTGGGCAAGCACTCGCGATCAGGACGCGAACGAGAGCAGTATCGTTCGCGTTGGCTGGAGCTGGGAGAAAAGCAGAAACGAATCACGACGGCCGCAAAGCAGCTCTATGCGAATCGCCGGCAGTTGCTGGAAGCTCATGGAATCACGTCGCCGGCTGATTTTCGACGCACCACGTTGCGGGGGCGGAAAGCGGCAAAGATGCGGAAGGCACGCGATCGAACGTTGGTACGGATCAGCGAGATTGCTGGTGGAGAGTTTCCCGTTCCCAAGTTGCAAAAGATGCTCGATCGCCGCAGTAACGCCCTGTTGGAGCAGCTCAGTCGTATCGACAGAGACAGGGCGAACCTGGCAGAGGAGTTGAAAGAGTTGCATCAGCGTTCCGGACAGCTCAAACAAAAGCTTGATGGCCGGATGCAGGATCGCCGCAGCGAAAAAACGGAACTGGCGATTCGTGTGCTGGATGAAAAGATCCAGCAAGCCGGTTGGCGTTGGCGACGATCGGCGATGGTCACGGCGGTGCTGGACAAGGTCAAGCAGAACTACGAAACCAAACGGCAGCCGGTTGCGCTCGCGGAGGCCTCTCGTCATCTGGAACGTTTGACCGAAGGCCGTTACACGCGAATCTGGACACCGATGGGACAGAGTGCCCTGTGCATCGACGATGCGAACGGCCGCGCGTTGCCGGTCGAAAAACTGAGTCGCGGGACACGCGAGCTGGTTTTCCTGGCGTTGCGTCTGGCGTTGGTGGGTTCATACAGTCGCCGTGGGGCGAACATGCCGATCGTGCTGGACGATGTCTTTGTCAACTTCGACGATCAACGGGCAACGGCTGCTGCCGCAGTGTTGTACGACATTGCCAAAAGCGGCCAGCAAATGCTGATCTTTACCTGTCACGAACGGATTCGCGAGATCTTTTCCCGATTGGGCGCGGATGTGCGGGACCTTCCCGTGCGGACCGGTTTCGCCAAACGCGCGGAGGTACCGCCGGAAGAGCCTGTTCCGACACAGGTGGAAGTCCAGCCGGAGCCCGTTGTTACCGAACGCGTCGTGGAAACGGAAGTCGTCGTCGTGGACACGGAGTTACCCGTGTATGACGCCGAGGCATGGGACGAAGCGGTTGAGGAACTTGCGATTCCCTTGCCGGCACCACCGAAACAAAAGAAAGTTACCGTCCCCGAGGAAGTCGATCTTGTCGCGGCGATACCCACGTCGGAGGAGAACGAGATCGAGCTACCCGTTCCGATATTGCCCAAAAGCGAGTTGCCCGTGGAGCAGGTTGAAGCGGCATGGCGAGACGAGTGGTTGGATCCGCTGCCGGATTTGGTCGACAACGACGAGGCGGAAGACTTCTTCCATGATACGCTCTAACCGTCGTGAGCCGGTTTGTTCGACGAAGCGGTCTGGGGAGCTAAATAGCGCCTACGGATCGATGGCGTCGTCGAGGACTTCTTCTTCGACATAGATCGGCAACGGCGGATCGCAGGTGACGGCAACCGCGATCGCATCGGAGGGCCGCGAGTCGACTTCGATCAGTTCGCCATCGACTTTGATTCGCAGGTGAGCGTAGTAGGTGTGTTCGCGCAGGTCGGTGATGACAACGCTATCGAGTTCCGCACCTAGTGATTCCACAACGTTGACCATCAGGTCGTGGGTCAGCGGACGGGGTGCGTCCAGTTTCTTGACACGTCGGTCAATGCTGGTTGCTTCGAACAGTCCAATCAGAATCGGGAACTGGCGATCGCCGTCCACTTCGCGAAGATAAATGACCTGTTGGTCGTTGATCTCGTTGATGATGATTCGCGATAGCTGCATATGGACGGGCATGTTTCACCGTTACATTAAGATGGGACCTGGAACGGCAGTTTACTCGCAAGCCATCGCTCGTGAAATAGGTTGCCGAAGGATAGGATTGAGGCCGAAATATGGATATTTTGGGACACCGTGGTGCGGCGGGGCTGGCCCCGGAAAACACCATCGCGGCGTTTCGGCTGGCGGTATCGTTGGGGCTGCGGGGAGTCGAGTTTGACGTTCGCCTGACGGGGGACTCGCGGCCTGTTGTCATCCATGATGCGACAATCGACCGTACGACGGGGGCTTCGGGCGTCTTGAGAGATCTTACTTATGATGAACTCCGCGACCGTGTGGTCGATGACGCACTGCGGGTGCCGGATCTCATGGAAGTAATCGAAATTCTTTCGGAAGTTGATTTGATCAATGTCGAGCTGAAAGAGCCGGATGCCGCGGGGGTGGCTGTGGAGACGTTGTCGTCGGCCATGTCGGCGGGGCTTATTCGATCGGAACAGATTCTCTTCACCTCATTTGAACGGGATGCTGTGAAGACGGTTCGTCAGCGGACCGATGCTTTTCAGGTGGGATTGTTGACTCGCGGGATTCCCGGCGATGACTTTTGGGACCTGGCTAACTCTTTGAAGGTAGCGAGTGTGAACATCGATCTTGCTTCGGTCGACAGGGACTTCGTCCAACGCGGCCATCGGAACGGAATGCGAGTGATGGTCTACACCGTGAATTCAGAACATGAGTTTAAACGCATGAAGTCATTAAAAGTCGACGCCATCTTCACGGACTATCCCGATCGGTTGGGAGACTAACGGCCACTCGCCACTCGCCACTCGCTACTCGCTACTCGCCACTCGCCACTCGCTACTCGCTACTCGCTACTCGCCACTCGCCACTCGCTACCAACTGCCAACTCAAAAACATGGTTTCACGCGAAGAACTCACCGCCAGGCTTGACCGATCGCCCAGCGATCCGTGGGACATTGCGATCATTGGTGGCGGAGCAGTGGGTATGGGGGCGGCGCTCGACGCGGCTTCGCGGGGGCATTCGTGCGTCGTCTTTGAGCAACATGATTTCTGCAAGGGAACTTCCAGCCGCAGCACCAAACTGATTCATGGTGGAGTTCGCTATCTCGCACAGGGCAATGTCAGTCTTGTTCGCGAAGCACTTTATGAGCGTGGGCTGCTATTGCGGAATGCGCCCGAAATCGTGAAGCCGCTTCGGTTTATTGTGCCCTGCTATTCGGCAATGGAACGTTGGTACTACTGGGCCGGTATGAAGTGTTACGACGCACTCGCGGGGCGGCTGGGAATTCGCGGTAGCGGGCAGCTTTCGACACACGAAATGACAAACGCCATTCCGGGACTCAAGGAGCAGGGGCTGGCGGGAGGTGTCAGCTACTACGACGCTCAGTTCGATGATGCGAGACTGTTGGTTGCTGTGGCGAAAAAGTTCCAGGAGCTGGGTGGAGTTCCGCTGAACTACATGCCCGTTACCGGTCTCATCCGCGAAGACTCGAAAATAGTCGGACTCACGGTCCAGGACGCGGAGACTTCGCAGGCGTGGGACGTGCGGGCGCGAACGGTGGTCAATGCGGGCGGCGCCTTCAGCGATGATATTCGGAAAATGGAATCGCCCACTGCCCCGGAGATGATTGCGCCCAGTCAGGGCATTCATCTTGTCGTGGACCAGAAATTTCTGGGCGGTGAGGATGCCATCATGATTCCGAAGACGAAAGACGGGCGTGTGCTCTTTGCGATTCCCTGGCTGGGTCGTGCGGTACTTGGTACGACGGACACTCCCGTCGCCAACGCCGCACTCGAACCGAAGCCGCTTGAGGAAGAAGTGAGCTACCTGATCGAGCATTTCGCCGACTACCTCGACCCCGCGCCGACACGCGAGGATGTGTTGAGTGTCTTTGCCGGACTGCGGCCGTTGGTGAAGCCCAAGGAGGAGGCTGGTGCAACCTCGAAAATATCAAGGGAGCATCGCGTCGTGACTTCGGCCGGTGGACTGGTCAGCATCCTCGGTGGTAAATGGACGACATTCCGAAAGATGGCGGAGGACGTGGTCAATGTCGCAGAAAGCGTTGGTGGATTGTCCCGTAGACCGCCGGCCACCCGTGACCTCGCATTGGTGTCCACGTCCGGTAGCACTCCAAGCGAACCGGGCGTTGGCCCCAATCGCCAGCAGGTGCTGACGGCCACACGCGATGAGTTCGCTCGAACGGTCGAAGACGTGTTGGCGCGGCGCTTCCGGTGTTTGCTGCTGGATGCGAGGGCAAGCAAGTCGTACGCGGCGGAGGTTGCCAGCATCATGGCCGGCGAACTGGGACGGGACAGCGAGTGGGTCGCGGCTCAGATCGCCAGTTACCACGATGTTGCCAACAGTTATCTGCTCGACTGAGTACCCATTCAGCTTCCGGTTCTAGTTCGCGTTCGCGTTCGCTGACGGATCAGGCTCACCGAAGGCACGATCCTGATAGACGACCAGTCCGTGAACGGCGTGGTAGAGTCCGCCACATTCCAGCGGCACTTCGGTGGCGTCATTGAGCAGGTTGCAAAGTCGAACCACGGCAGCTTCGACCCACGGTTCACGCAGACGGTCTTTGGGGAGTGTTATCGCCAGAAACTCCAGCGTGTGTCCGGTTGTGGCCAACATCTTCGCGCTGTCGGCGGGAATACCCGGCCGAGAAAAATAGTTGGAAGAAAGCGACCCGTCGACATTGCGAAATTGCTGAGCTGTATCGGCTGCTGCCTTGAGGGTTCTTTCTACGTCCTGCCACAAGGGAGTCATCTCCCCGCCATCGGCTCGGTGCTTATTCAATGCCATGGATAGTCCGATCAGGCGGTGGGTACCACCACACGTGCTGCTCTGGATTTCCTGCTGCAGCTCGCGTCGAACCAGTTCTTCGATGCTCCACTGGTTGCCGTCCCCTGCGGTCCAGGTGGAACTGGTCGGCAGGTACCAGGTTAATCCAATGAGTGTCCAACTCCATTCACTCTCGACGTTGTACGGGACATCGTTCTTGACTTGCGCAAGGAAATCGCTAATTAAATATATTTTACTTCCAATGCGGATTTCCTGACCAAGTTCAAGGTTCGATTGTGCGAGGACGGCGAGCCATTGGTCTGCATGTCCCTGTCCGGCGTAACCCCCCGGTTCCATGATCGCTCGTAGGCCATTGCGCCCATCCGCAAAACTGTCGCCCGATTCGAACGTCCATCCATTGAGGGAGCCGCCGTCTAGCAGATATTGCAATGCCGATTGTTTTCCATCCGAAGTCTGGACCGGAAATTCGTTGCCGTACGCGAGCACACCGTGCAGCACTTGCCAGGCCGCATGAACTTCGGTGGAGAGCATTCTCTTTTTGAGGACGTGTTCGAGCGTGGATGCGATCTCGGCGTCGAGACTACTTACGGCGGGGGGGATTTTGGCAGTGGTATCAATCGTTCGCAGGCAGCCCAAACAGCAAACTGAAATCATCATCACAATTACGTAGCGGCATGACATGGCGGTAGACTTCTTGGCGTTATTTTCTGGATCATCCATAGGTGGTATTGCGTATACCCGAAAAAGTGACTCCGCTGAGCAAAACCGACAAGAGGGAATTGAGCGTTCCGCCTATAATCAATTGCTCCCACCTCATAATTCAAACAGTATCAGTACTATGGCGAAGAAAAAAGCAGGTAGCAGCAAATCCACCAATTCAAAATCATCGCAGTCCAAGACTGATGCCATTCGTGCAGAGCTTCGCACAACAAAGAATGGTTCACCATCCCTCGTGGCCAAGAAGCTTAACGCACGAGGCATCAAGGTCACGCCTCAGTACGTCAGCACGATCAAGGCCGCGGACAAGCGTAAGGCTGAGTCGGGAATTCCAAACCGGAAGCCGGGTCGTCCGGTTGGAAGTGGTATCAAGCAGCAGGCGAAGCTCGCAGCTGCAGTCAACGGTGCGCCGGAAGACCTGAAGCAGGCGAGCGATTTGATGCTCAAGGCCGTTGAGCTTGTGCTCAAAGCTGGTGCCAAAGAAGCAAGGCAACTGGTCAATGTCGCCGAGAGTATGGTCGAGCGAATTAACAACGATCAGTAAGTCGGAGCCATGGGCTGAAGTCTGATTGGTACACCACCAAATTGTAGTGCGACGCCCGCGTCGCACTTTTTTTGTGCGCACTCGCAGCGTAAGATTCCGGCTCTCAACAATTGCCGGGGACACGGATGAATATTTTTTGCGAAGAGAGGATTGCCGGTCGTGCCCAGGTACGAATTATCGCGCCGTCCGCATCTGCCATCAATGGCACAATTCGTGGCCCATTTTGTAGGTATGCCACTACTTTGCCCAGCACGTTTCCCGTTCGAGATGGTAAATGTGTGATCGTGGATCCGTGCTACTGGACACCCAACCTGCCGTTTCAATACGTCGTCGAAGTTGACGTTGCTGACGATCAGGGTGGTGTGAATTCCGTGAAGCTTGATTGGGGGATTCGCTGGTGCGTGCCCCATCGCTCGGACCTGCGGCTCAATGGAAAGCGGTTTGTATTCCGAGCGATCACGATGCCCGAAGCTGACGTGGATTTGCCAGCGCTAAGGGAATTGCATTCCGGATTGATCGTACAAGAGCCATCGGTAGAGTTCGTCACGGCCGCATCGGAACAGGGCGTGATGCTGTTCGATCGCGCCGCCGTCTCGCCGGCGGAAAACGCGTCAAGGAACGGTTATGCCGCGTTACATTTCGTGGGCCCCGGCACGGAAGGTGCACGGTGCGATACGCTTTCGGTAGGTGCGGAAGATTCACATGCGATCCGCATGGTGGACTTCCAGCAGCTTGGCACGGATCCGGTTGGCGAGGATCGCCCCACGTTTATCTGTCGGGCGTACGATGGTGGTGGTCTTGCGGAAATGCGAAAGGCCTGCGACGAATTGCAGCGTGACGCGGCTGCGTTCGGACAATTTGCTGGCTACTTGATTGTGGGAAATGCATGAGCATTGACGCGCGGTATGTGCGACAGACCCGGTTTGCACCATTCGGTGAAGCCGGCCAGATCCACCTGCAGAAAAGCCGGGTTCTGATTTGCGGTTGTGGCGCACTGGGGTCGGTCATCGCGGAAAACCTCACTCGAGCCGGTGTGGGGTTCCTGCGTATCGTTGATCGCGACTTCCTTGAAATTTCAAACCTTCACCGGCAGGTTCTCTACGACGAAGACGACGTCGCGGCCGAGTTGCCCAAGGCGATTGCTGCCGAGCGGAAGTTGCGCCGAATCAATTCGACGGTCGAAATTGATGCGCGCGTTTGCGATGTGGACTACTCGAATATCCGTGAACTCGCGGGCGACGTGGATTGTATTTGCGACGGAACGGATAATTTCGAAACTCGCTTTTTGCTCAACGATGCCGCACACAGCTTTGGGATACCGTGGGTGTACGGAGGCTGCGTTGGCGCCGAAGGGCAGCAGATGACGGTGATTCCAGGCGAGACGGCGTGCCTGCGATGTTTGATGGGTGAAATTCCGCCGCCGGGGACGACGCCAACCTGCGATACGGCAGGTGTCCTCGGGCCGATCGTGAACGTGATCGCTTCGGTACAGGCGATGGAGGCGATCAAGATACTCAGTGGAAATCAGGCGGACATCAGCCAAACGTTAAACGTCTTCGATCTTTGGGACAGCCGCATTCGGCAGATCAATCTCGATGCACTGCGCGAAGGGTCCGACTGTTTGACGTGCAAACAGCATGATTATCCATGGTTGCGTGGCGAACAGGGGAGTCATTCCGCCGTCCTTTGTGGCCGCAATGCTGTGCAACTGAGTTTCCCGTCGCAGTCGGACGTGGACCTTGGCACGCTCGCCGAAAAGCTGCGACCGCTTGGCGAGGTTCGTTCGAACTCGTTCTTGCTGCGGGCGGAGATTGACTCGTATACGTTGACGATCTTTCCCGATGGCCGGGCAATCGTTGGCGGGACGGAGGACGAATCGGAAGCCCGTACGTTCTACGCGCGATGTGTTGGATCCTGACCGTCGCGGTTTGAAGCTTGCGTCAGTCGGCCGCTGGAACGCGAGGCTTTTGCCGCGACCGGGCTCGAAGGTTCAGGAACTCGACGAAGATCGAGAAACCCATCGCGAAGTAGACGTAGCGTTTGTCGATGTGCGTGCCAATTCCATCGGCGATCAGCATCACGCCGATCAGGATCAGGAAGCTGAGTGCAAGGACTCGCAGCGTCGGATTATCTTCCACGAATCGACTGACGGGGCCGGCAAAGGCCATCATGACCCCCACGGCGATGACTACTGCGGCGATCATCACAGGAACTCGTTCGGCCATTCCGACAGCGGTGATCACCGAGTCCAGGGAGAAGATAATGTCCATAATGGCGATCTGTACGAGCGCGGAACTGAACGTCGCCTTTCCAGAGACGTGATGCTCGTCTTCTTCGCCTTCGATCTGTTGGTGAATCTCGTGAACGCTGTTGGCCATCAGGAACAGGCCGCCAACAAACAGGATGATGTCCTTTACCGAGATCGCGTTCACGTCTTCTGCGTGTTCAAGTCCCACGAACCACGATTCCGGTACGCCGAGGGATGTCAGATTGAAGATGGGATCCTTAAGTTGCAAAATCCATGTGATACTCAACAGCAACAGAATGCGCATCAGCATGGCGGCCGCGAGCCCCAGTCGCCGGGCGGAATCTTGCTGTTCCTTGGGGAGTCGTCCGGTGACGATCGCAATGAAGACGATATTGTCGATCCCCAGCACGATTTCCATCGCTGTGAGGGCGATCAGCGCCAGAACCCAGTTGCTGTCAGCGGGAGCGACTTCGGCGACTGCCAGTAACATGTCCAAAATGGATTTCCTTGCAATTAAAAGCCAGCAGTATTGCCGGCGAATCGCCCGGCAACAACAATGGTTCCCTTCAGAGACTGTAGCAGCTATTCGTCCGACACGCGGCCGCCTTGGGAGGCAACCATGAAATCGACTCGACGTGAAATGATCGTACAGACCACCGCGACTGCGGCCGGCATCTCTCTGTTGAACGCCGGCGCATTGGCTGCAGACACGACCTCGACATCAGTATCACCCGAGTTGCGGTATTGCCTCAATACCAGCACGATTGCTGGCCATCGGGGAAAAACGCCGTTGGACCGGGAGATTGATCTGATTGCCAAAGCCGGATATTCCGGGATCGAACCCTGGATGCGCGAGATCCAGTCGTATCGCGAGTCGGGCGGCAAACTATCGGATCTCAAGAAGCGCCTCGATGACCATGGCATGAAGGTCGAAAGTGCCATTGGTTTCGCCAACTGGATCGTTGACGACGACGCGAAACGGAAGAAGGGACTCGAGGACCTCAAACGTGACATGGACCTCGTTCAGCAAATAGGCGGCACCCGTATTGCGGCTCCACCGGCTGGAGGAACGGGCGAGCAGTTGAATCTGGACCGTGTCGCCGAACGCTACGCGGCGGCTCTCAAGATTGGCAAGTCCCTTGGAGTGACTCCCATGGTCGAACTTTGGGGGCCATCCGCGACATTGCATCGGCTGGGTGAACTGATGTACGTCGTTGTGGAAAGCGGCGACCCGGATGCGGCGCTGCTACTGGATGTCTATCACATCTATCGTGGCGGTTCGAGCTTTAACGGGCTGGGCCTCGTCGACGGTAACGCCGTGAAGGTGCTCCATATGAACGACTATCCAGATATTCCTCGCGAGAAAATTGGCGACAAGGACCGCGTCTATCCCGGTGACGGCATCGCGCCGATTCCGTCCATCCTCAAGACGATGATCGATAGCGGATTTAGCGGAGTTCTATCCCTGGAGCTGTTCAATCCCACGTACTGGGAAGACGATATTGAAAACGTGTTGGCGAAAGGGATCAGTTCCATGAAGGCGGCGGTCGCTCAGATCTGACCGGAGCTGAAGTGCAATTGCCGCGGCGAGATGGTTGTAGGACTTGACCGTCGCGGCGAATTTGACAGATTGGCTAACAAATCGAGTCAATGTTTCGCAAAACCGCCGTTCAAAATCTGGACATCGCATGTTCTAATAGAGGGTAGGGCGAGTTGAGGCAAAACCTCGCCATCAGGTCGAACCCATTTCTCTGGCTGTATAGCACCGATGGCGCAGGTTGACGCAGATCGCTTCGTGGAACTCATTCGATTGAGCCGCACCGTCGACGATGCCGATTTGGAAAAATCGCTCGCCAGGGCTTCGGATGACGTGAAGTTGTCCAGCGAAAAATTGGCTCAGCTTTTCATCGACGCCGGTCTGCTCACGCGTTGGCAGTGCGACAATCTTCTGGATGGAAAGCACAAGGGATTTCGATTGGGCAACTACCGCCTGATGCGAAAGCTCGGCCGTGGCGGGATGAGTACCGTTTACCTGGCTCGTCACGCATTGATGAAGCGTGAAGCTGCCATCAAGGTACTGCCGCGTCGGCGGGTTGAAGATTCGTCCTACCTCGCTCGATTTCATCGTGAGGCGCAAGCTGCGGCTGCCCTGGACCATCCAAACGTAGTGCGCATCTACGACGTTGATTCTGATGGCAACACGCATTTCATTGCCATGGAATTTATCGATGGGCAGGATTTGCAAACGCGAGTTGCCAACGATGGGCGGCTGGACTGTGATCTGGCGGCCGACTATGTCGCGCAGGCAGGGCTTGGGCTGCAACACGCACATGACATTGGTCTGATTCACCGGGATATCAAACCCGCGAATCTGTTGGCCAACGACAAAGAGGTGATCAAGATCCTCGATATGGGACTGGCGAAGTTCGACGAGGACGATGACGAGGCTTCGCTCACCAAAGATCACAACGAAAACGTACTGGGAACGGTCGACTATCTCTCGCCCGAGCAGGCTCGGGACAGCCATACGGTCGACCATCGCGCGGACATTTACAGTCTGGGTTGTACGTTGTATTTCCTGTTGGGGGGCAATGCACCGTTTCCCGAGGGTTCGTTGGCTCAGCGGATTCTGAAGCACCAACAGTCGAAGCCGACTCCCTTGTTGGAAAAGTGGGACGACATTCCTGTGGAACTGGTTGCGATTTGCAATCGGATGATGGAAAAGGATCCGGAAAAGCGTCCACAATCGGGAATGGAAGTTGCGGAACTGCTGGCGGAGTATCTGGCCTCGCGAGGCAAGGCCATCACGGGCGCCGGCGACAGTGGGATGGGGTCTGCCATTGGGCTGGCTGCTGCCGCGGCGCGTGAGTTGGCAGATGCCGGCGGTACCGGTGAGGATCCGAACGATGTGGACTCGTTGATCGCGACGATCGCCGAACCCGCCACGGTTCCTCGGGAAGAGGAAAAGGACACAAAGATCTCGCGTTCGCAGGAGGAGACTCGTAAGTCGGTCCCCGAGCCGATGCCGGACGAGCTGGATCTGGTTCCCAACGACGACGACGGAAAGAAGAAGCAGCACGTTGCGTCGTCTGTTGAGGATGACGACGAAGATTTGCCCGAGGTCGATCTGGATGACCTGCAAAAAGAGCTTTCGCCACTGACCGCATCTGACGAAGGCTTGATGCGATCCAGCGTCAAGGTTGGTTCTCGGCTGCAGCCCCGGGAGCCCAAGAGCGAAGGACTACCTGTCTGGCTATGGATTGTGATCGGTGTCTTCGCGTTGGCGATTCTGGGGTTTGTTTTCGCTGTCGTGTTCTAGACAGTCGCGTCGCCAACGTGGTTGTCGTTGAGATGTCGTTGGTCATGCAGTTCGACGACGAGGCCGCGCAATTCGACGACTACGTCTGGCCGAAAGTCTGACCGGTCTCTTCCATCAGTTCGCGAACGGACTGTTCGTCGCCATCGAGGCAGTGGTGGATGGCCATCTGAGCGGCTTCGCGAAATTTCTGTTGCTGATTTTCGTCACAGAAATCGTGAGCATCCGCCATCCGTTCGGCAACATCGCGCAGGAGGCCTCCCGCGGCGTAGGGGAGATCGGCGTCCAGCAACGAGTCGAACATGGCGACGACCGTTCCGGGGTCGCCTTCGAGCAGTCGTTCCCAGATTGCGTTTGTCGGCACGGGTTGCTCCAAAGTCGGTTGCTCGGGAGCCGGTTGCTCGGGAGCCAGTTGCTCGGGAGCCAGTTGCTCGGGAGCCAGTTCGTTGGGTTCAGGCATGAATGCATTCCTGCGATGGTGGTGGTCCCGAGTTTGTGACGTCGCCGCCGGCTTGGTATGTTATGGGCCGGAATTCCTTCACAATTTACGGGTCAAAAGACAGATGATCAGTCGTTATCAGTTCGCCAGCGTAGCCGCCACGGTTGTCGTGTTCCTCACCTGTGGTGCCTTCGCCATGGCCGAAGATGGATGGGTTCAATTCGAAGGCGGTGACGGCCCGGGAGCGGGTAAGAAGATCGTACTGGTTTCCGGTGACGAAGAGTATCGGTCTGAAGAAGCCATGCCGATGCTGGCTCAGATTCTTTCCGTTCATCACGGCTTCGATTGCACGGTCGTGTTTTCGATGTCGCCGGATGGCAAGTTTGTGGATCCCAACAACGGTGACAGTCTGGAAGGCATCGAAGCGTTGAAGTTTGCCGACCTGATGATCATTGCAACGCGGTTCCGACATCCGTCTGAGCATGCGATGAACTACATCGACGAATACCTCAGCAAGGGAAAGCCTGTCATTGGCCTGCGTACCGCGACTCATGGATTCAACGGCATCAAAGGCAAGTACAGCCATTACAACAATGGATACAAGGGCGACAAAGCGAAATGGGCCGATGGGTTCGGTCGGTTTGTGTTGGGTGAGAAATGGATTAGTCACCACGGTCATCACAAGCACCAGGCTACCGGTGGCATCATTGTCGAATCGGCGAAAGATCATCCAATCCTGCGTGGCGTTGACGAAAAAACCATTTGGGGCCCCAGCGATGTCTACGGCGTACGTTTGCCGCTGCCCGGAGACAGCCAGCCGTTGGTGCTGGGTGCCGTGCTCGAGGGCATGGAGGTGGGCGACAAGCCTATCGCTGGCGAAGACGATCCCAAGAAAAAGAACGACCCCATGATGCCCGTTGTCTGGACCAAGACATACGATTCCGACAGCGGTGTGAAGGGGCGCGTGCTCAATACAACCATGGGCGCGGCGACTGACTTTGTCGAGCCGGGCCTGCGGCGAATCGTCGTCAACGGCGTCTTCTGGGCGTTGGGGATGGAATCGCAGATCCCGTCGGAATCGAAGATCGATTTTGTGACGGACTACAAACCATCCGCCTACGGCTTCACGCCCAACGATGGTAAGTACTGGAAAGAGAAGAACATCAAGCCATCTGACTTTGCTCTGGAAACTTCCGCCAGTCACTAACGCGTGGTGCTACGAACGTTTTTCCGTACCCAGTTTCCGTACCCAGTTTTCGGGTACGGATCGGTTGGCGGATGGCTCCCGTGATTAGCCCTCGGACTGCAGTGCGTCCAGCTGGATGAGGCTGGGGGCCGATTCTACCGACGGCAGGTTCTGCGGAAGACTATCAATCTCGGGAGCGGGAACCTGCAGCGGAGCCGCGTTGTCGTACAGCGGAGCCTGGTTAGGCACCTCGGCAGGTTCGACCGGAGCCATGGATGGTTCGACCGGTGCCATCTGCGGTGTCATTTGCATTTCGCCCTCGATGGGGCCTTCTGCGGGCACCATCTGTGGCGGCCGCTGGTTATAGGCTCCGTTGCTGACCGCACCAGGCTGCATGACGCAGTAGCTCATGCGAGGTTTGAAGCGTCGGAATTCCTTTTGGTACGAGCGATACGAATCCGGTGACCACGGCCCTTCTGAAAGCCGCACGCCCATATAGTCGAGGTATGTTCCACGCTGGTAGTGCATGTTGGCCACGGCGAGGTTGTAGTCGACAACGGTTTGGTAGAACTGCGAGTCGGCGTCCGCGGTTCTCTGCTGGGCCGACAGGACAAACTCCAGTAGTTCCTCGCCAGCGTCGTATTTCGCTTTGGCCGCGTTGAGTCGGCGGCGTTCGGCGATCGAGCGATTAAAGTTTGCTCGAGCCACGATGTACGCTCGTTCCATTTCCGCAAATTGTCCGCTGAGATTGTTGCTGACCGTCAGCTCCTGGTTTCGCAAGACGGCTCGTTCGCGAGCCAGTTGTAGTTCTGCCGCCCGAACGGCCGCATGCTCTCGTCGCTTGCCCAGTGTGGTCGAAAAGCTGAGTCCCAGTTGCCAGCCCTGCAGTGCACCACTCCAGAGGTCGTTGAACGCACTTCCGTTCAGTTCGTCACGTCGCCCCAGCAGGTCATCGCCAAATCCACGGTAGCGATAGAGTCCTACGAGGTCCAACTGCGAAAGCAGGAAGTGTTTGGCGGCAACGAGTTCCTTCTCGCGTTGTTTGATCGTCCACTTCTGGCGTCTCAATTCCACGCGGCGATCAAACGCCAGGCCAAGGGATTCTTCCCAGTCGAAGACCTGCTTGGCGACGGAAGGCTCATCCGATGGCCTGATGAGTCGACCGTCGGAGGCGGGAATTCCCATCAGCAATCGCAGATCGCGTTCTGCGCTGTACACGCCGATGGTGCCCGTACCGCCACTAAGTGCGTTTTGCATGGCAACCGTGGACTGATAGTAGTTGGCTCGAGCCAGTGCCTCGCCTTCGGCGTCTTCGGTACCGGCTTCCAGTTGGTCCTGAACCGTTCGCCACGATGCGAGCGACGCTTCGTAGGCCGCCGTGCGTGCATCCAGAGTTCGGTACGCGAAGTACAGATTCCAGTAGGCGGTTTCCACATCTCGCATCAGGTCGCGAACCGACGCTTCAAAGTTTGCCAGCGCGATGTCCGTACGGATTCTCGCCAGGACGACACCGTTGTAATTGCCGGCCGAGCCGTTGGGGCCCGCGATTCGATTGATGTCGATTCCACTTCCACGCAACAGAGGGTGACGGAATTCGCCTTCCATGCGCGTGTTGTAGACACTGCGAAACAGGTTAAACGGACCGTTGTTTCGGTTGTAGTTGGTGACGTTGCGGACGAAGAACTGCGTGCCTGTCGCGGCTTCCTTGGAGATCTGCAGATTAAAGTCACCCGAGTTCGATGCCAGCGACGTTGCACCACCACCGATGAACTGGTTGTTGAACGCCTGCTCGTCGCGATTGAACGTCATGGAGGATGCCACCTGGGCATCGAAGGCACTGAGGGCCGCTTCCACGCCACCGGCGCCAACTTCCTGCAAGGCAACGTCGTAGACACTGGGAGCGCCCGCAGCACCGGATACGACGCGACCGCCGATGTTGCGAATCACGTCGCTGTTGGCGAGCGTGATTTGGACGACCTCCTGCAGCGAGATCGCCCATTCCTCGGGATCTTCGACCTGATTCACCGTCAGCGGTCTTCCAGTGCTTACCGCGACATCAGCAACGGGAATATCCACATTGGCGGTCTCAATCGGCCGCGACATGGGCATTTCGGTTACCGGTGGCGTATCCAGTTTGTGCGTCGTTCGACACCCGGACAATGAAATGGATACGAGCAAGAGCCAACTGACCAGTTGTTTGCTTGCTTTGTTGTTCGAGCGAATCATGCTCATACGAACACCTGCGGCGATACTAGGTGGGGAAGTTTGGGTAGGACGTTCTCGCGTTGCTTTCAGTTATCGGACAGCACTGCCACTGATCCATAGCTAGTTAGGCATGCAAGCATTGGAATGGTTTGTTGCTGAGCCGTCTTGCCAAACTAACCCGCGTGGTCGAAGCTGGTTTGCTGTCAAGCATGCGGTGCTCGCGTGCTGTCGTTGCTTTCATGCGTGCGAGTCAAATGGGACAGACGAAAGAGCGAATTCAAGGGGCGCTGGAAGCTCTTGGAAGCGAACTGGATGGCGAGTTGCACGTCGATCTGGCGGTACGCAAACTCTATTCAACGGATGCGTCCGTCTACCAGGAGTTGCCGCTAGCGGTCGCGATTCCCAGGAGCGAAGCGGACGTGCAAAAGCTGGTGCTGCTAGCTCGTGAGCACGGGACGAATCTGATTCCGCGAACCGCTGGCACCTCACTCTCCGGACAGGTCGTGGGCAACGGGATTGTGGTGGACGTCTCGCGACATTTCACTCGGATACTTGAGATCAACGAGAGCGAGCGTTGGGTGCGCGTGCAGCCCGGCGTGATTCGCAATGAACTCAATCGCGAATTGGCGAAACACGGTCTGCTGTTTGGTCCGGAAACTTCTACTCAGAACCGCGCCATGATTGGCGGCATGGTGGGCAACAATTCCTGTGGCTCGAATTCAATTGTGTACGGCAGCACGCGGGATCATACGCTGGAGCTGCGTGGCTTTCTGAGTGATGGTACAGAAGCTCACTTCGGGGAACTCTCGGATGAGCAGTTTGCCGAAAAGTGCAACGGGGAATCCTTTGAAGCGGAAATCTACCGTGAGACGCGCGACTTACTGGGGGATCCGGACGTGCGTGTGGAGATCACTCGAGAATTCCCCAAGCCCGAGATCCCGCGCCGGAATACGGGATACGCAGTCGATCTGTTGATGGACGCCAGTCCGCTGACGCCTGACGGCCAGTCCCGCGATCAACGTTTCAACTTCTGCAAATTGCTGGCGGGGTCCGAGGGTACGCTGTTCTTCACCACGGAGATAAAGCTGCAGTGCTCGCCACTACCGCCGCCGGTGTCGGGAGTCTTCTGCCCTCATTTTGCTTCGGTCGACGAGGCGTTGCGGGCCACGCTGATTGCCGTTCAGCACCAGCCGTATGCGTGCGAGTTGATTGATGATTACGTGCTGGATGCTGCGAGGCGGAACATCGAACAGCGAGCGAACCTGACATTCGTGAATGGCGAACCGACTGCCATCCTGATCATTGCGTTGCACGCCGATTCGCAGGAAGCGTTGCAAGCGGTCGCGGCGGAGATGGAGTCGGAGATGCGTTCGGCGTCGTTGGGCTACGACTTTCCGCTGCTGGTTGGTGACGAAGAACGCAAGGCATGGGATCTTCGCAAAGCCGGGTTGGGGGTTCTGAGTACGATTCCCGGTGACGAAAAGCCGCTGTCGGTGATTGAGGATACGGCCGTCGCCGTGGCTGATCTTCCGGATTACATCCGCGAGTTTGATCATCGGCTGAAGCGTGACTACGGGAAGGAATGTGTGCACTACGCGCATGCCGGCACCGGTGAGATTCACCTACGTCCGATTCTGAATCTGAAAACGGCCGAGGGCAATCAGCAGTTTCGGAGCATAGCCTCGGACATTGCGGATCTCGTCAAGGAATATCGCGGTTCACTGAGTGGCGAACATGGTGACGGGCGGCTGCGGGGTGAATTCCTCCAACGCATGATTGGCGAGAAGAACTACGAAGTCATCCGTCAGATCAAAAGTATCTGGGATCCGGAAAACGTCTTCAATCCAAACAAGATCGTCGACACTCCGCCGATGAATACGGGATTGCGATTTCAGCCCGGCACGGAAACACCTCTGTATGACACGGTGTTCGACTTTTCCGAAACGCAGGGCGTGCTCCGTGCGACGGAAATGTGTGGCGGGTCGGGCGATTGTCGCAAGACGCAGATCACCGGCGGCACCATGTGTCCCAGCTACATGGCGACGCGTGAAGAAAAAGACACCACGCGAGCTCGCGCGAACATATTGCGGCACGCGTTGAGCAATCCCGTCGACGCGATGCAGCCTTTCGACAACGATGAAGTTCGCGAGGTGATGGACCTTTGCCTGTCATGCAAAGGTTGCAAACGCGAGTGTCCTTCGAACGTCGATGTCGCGAAGCTGAAAGCCGAGTTCCTGCAGGGCTACTACGACGCGCATGGCGTTCCTCGACGGGCACGGCTGATCGCGGGATTCGCACGTAGCATGGATTTGGCTTCTCGAGTGCCGTGGCTCTACAACTGGCTGATCGAACGCGAGCCGTTTGCGACGATGCTGAAGCGCTTCGCCGGTTTTGCGACCGAACGTTCACTCCCGCGATTGCACTCGACGACACTACGTCGCTGGTTTGGTAGCCATCAGCCGCACGCGAATTCCGGCAACCGCGGCAAAGTGCTGCTGTTCTGTGATGAGTTTACGAACTTCAACGATACGCCCACCGGCATCGCGGCCGTCGAATTGCTCGAGCGACTTGGGTACGCGGTGGAAATACCCAAACATGTTGAGAGCGGCCGGGCGGCGTTGTCGAAGGGGCTGTTGCGTGAGGCCCGGACCTACGCGGAGGAAAACGTCAGGCAGCTCTGCGATGTGGTTTCCGCTGAGACGCCGTTATTGGGCATTGAGCCATCCGCCATCCTCGGATTTCGCGACGAGTACCTGACGCTGGTTCGATCATCTCTGCGTGAGTCGGCGCTGCAACTATCGAATGACTGTCTGATGATCGACGAGTTTCTGGCAGCCGAAATGGCTGCGGGCAAGATAGATTCCAGTGCGTTTACTGATGAGGCGAAAGAAGTGCGACTACACGGTCACTGCCATCAGAAGGCCCTGTCGCGACTGAAGCCGACTGTCGACATTCTGGGTTTGCCGCAGAACTACACGGTTAAACCTGTGATTGACGGCGAAGGGTTCTACAAGACGGGATGTTGCGGGATGGCTGGCTCGTTCGGTTACGAAGAAGAGCACTTCCAGCTTTCAAAGCAGATTGGCGAGCTGCTGTTGATGCCGGCCGTCCGAGGCCTCGATGACAGTGTCATTGTTGCGGCACCGGGAACAAGCTGCCGACATCAGATTAGCGATTTCGCGGGCCGTGCGGCGAGGCATCCGGTGGAGATCCTGCGCGAAGCGTTGGTTGTCGAGTGACGCGAGCGACTGCCATGTGGATGCCGCCGGGCTAAGTGAGTGCAGCTGGTTTCAATGCTTGCTCGCCGCCAGCTCCTTTGCGATTCGTCGATTTTCACGCTGCACCAGCTGCCCGCATGCGGCGCCGATGTCGCTACCCAATGAGTAGCGGATGGTGGTGTGGATGCCTTCGCTTTTCAGTGTCAGCGCGAATGCTTCGATCGTGGGTCGATCACTGCCGATCAGCTCCGAGTCGTCAATCTCGTTGTAAGGAATCAGATTCACGTGGACGTTCAGTCCCGAAAGCCAGCGCGCCAACTCGCTGGCGTCGGTCGGTCGATCATTGACGTCCCGCAGCATGAGGTACTCGATCATGACCGGCATGGATTGCAGCCGATTGATTTGCTGTAGGGTTTCGCGCAGTATTTCCAAGCCATACTTCGCAGTGAGCGGGATCAGCTTCCGGCGCACATCCGGGTCGACACTGTGGAGGCTCAAGGCCAGTCCAACGTTGGGGAATCGTTCCGCACATCGCAGCATTCCGTCGGCCACTCCAACGCTGGACACCAGAATGCGACGCGGTGCGAAGTCGAAGTGCAGCGGCGACGTTAGTAAATCCAGCGTCTGAAAAAGATGGGCTTCATTATGGAACGGCTCGCCCATTCCCATGAAGACGATGTTGCGGACGCGACGGTCTTCCTTCGCCAGCAACTGTCCTGCGAGTAAAACCTGGTCGGCAATTTCGGCGGGCGACAGGTTGACGGCGACTCCCATCCTGGCGGTCGCGCAGAAATCGCAGGCCGCCCCACAGCCGACCTGGCTCGATACGCACAAAGTCGTGCGTCCGCTGGCGATTCGAAGCACGATGGTTTCTATGAGCATGCCGAGGCTGGTCTTCATCACTAGCTTCGAGGCCCCATCGAGCGTCGAATCAAACCGGTTCTCGCTGTTCAGCGCATGGAGACTCATGTCGCGTGACCATGGGAACTCGGTGGCGATCTCTTCGTCGCTTCGAAAGTGTTTGAACAGTCGAGTGCGGAATTCACGAACGCGATGAGGGTCCAGGCGATGAAGCCGCCGGATATGTTCCAGAGTGTCGTCGTCGAAGGGAGTTGGGCGGTCATTGGCCATTCCTGTTTTTACACGATTCGGCGGGGCACTCCCATACGCGGGCGCCAGATTCACCGGACCTCAAAATACGAGAAACGGCTTCCTGTTCACCCGTTGTCGACGCGTACCGCAGGGCCTACGCTGGAGGCGATTGTGGTACGTTGAATTTGAAGTTGAACCTGAATCGGGATTGAGATATGCGAGTCATTTCGGCTGAAGAAGTCCATGCTGCCCTGGGGTATCCGGCGTTGGTGGACGCACTGCAGGATGCCTATGCGAAGAAGTTCAGTATGCCGCCGCGGCAGGTTTTCCTGCTGGATGACGACGACAGCAACCATGACGCGTTCGCGCTGTTGCCGTCGTGGAATGATGACGTGATCGGTGTGAAAGCCTTCACGTATTTTCCCAGCCCCAAGCCGGGCAACAAGTCGCTCTATTCGCAGATCCTGCTGTTCAATCGTGACGGCGGACAGCCCCTGGCACTGGTGGATGGAACCAGCGTTACGTTTTGGAGAACGGCCGGCATCTCGGGCCTTGCGACGCGGTTGCTGTCTCGGGAAGACTCGCAGACGCTGCTGCTGTTGGGGACGGGCAATCTCGCGCCTTACATGGTTCACGCCAATGCAAGTGTGCGGGATCTGAAGCGAGTCATCGTCTGGGGGCGAAACGCAGAGAAGGCTCAGGCGGTCATCGACGCGACCAGCGGCCAGCACGCGGGTATCGAGTTTTCCGTCGCCTCAGATTTACAGGCTGCCTGCGGAGAAGCGGATATCATTGTCAGCGCGACCGGATCGCACGAACCCCTGGTGATGGGTGACTGGGTCAAACCCGGAACGCACACCGACTTCATCGGCAATCATCACGCGACAAAACGCGAATGTGACACGGAACTGATCGTCAAGTCCAAGGTCTACGCGGATAGCCGAGTCAACGCCTTCAAGGAGGCCGGCGAAATCCTGGTGCCGATCTCGGAAGGCAAGTTTGCCAAAGACGATATCGCTGGCGAGCTGACCGAAATGTGCGCCGACAGCGTCGCGCTTCGCGAATCGGCCGAAGAGATTACGATGTTCAAGTCGATCGGGATGGCCATGAGCGATTTGGTCGGCGCGAGTTTGGTCTATCGCACGGTGGCAGGCAACAACTAAGCAATCGCGTTGGAGTGTCATGGCTGAGCCGAACCCGTTCCAGCCGCCCTCGGATGAATCGTTGCGGGCCGATAGTGGCACGCAATCCCGTTGGCGGACGCCATTCGTTGCGGTATTGCTGGTCGCCATCGCCGGTACGTGGCTTACGTTTCTGGCTCCGACGGTCGTGGTGCCCGCGGTTCTACTATTGTTACCGGCCGTCCTGCGTTATCGCCGTGTCGATGCGGCACGTGGGACGCTACAGATTCCTGTAACGCGCACGGATCGGGCATGGCTTCTGTTTGTCTCGTTGGGGGTGGCGATTCCCGTCGCGGTGGCGTCGTTGGTCCTCTTCTGCTGTATCTGCACGCCGGTTGGCTTCGTCGCAGCGAGCATCAAATCGCAATCCTATGGTCCGACGCCACTGGGATTCGGTGTTGCAGTCTTTCTGGGTTTGCTGGCAGCGTTGTGGCTTGGGCAGTTCATGATGCGCCGAGGATCCTACTACTCGGCAGAGGTGAAGCAGGCAGAGGCTCGGGGAGATCGATGAGTCGCGAAGCGATTCACGGCCGCTTCGCGGCGAGTCTTATTCGGTCCGGTTTTCTCGATCTACGTCGACGCCAAATGTGATTCGTAGCTTCTGACGGGCGGGCCGAAAGTTCGGGTCCAGATCAATCGCCGCTTCCCAGTCCTCACGCGCCCCCGCTCGATCTCCGGCTGCCAGTCGAGCGGCTCCGCGACGGGTGAGTGTGTTGGCATTGCGACCGTGCCGACCACGGATCATTTCGTCGAAGATCCGCACGGCAGCCTCCGGGTGACCATGCTTTGTCAGCAGATTGGCCATCGACATTTTTACTTCCATGTTGTCCGGTGCCACGTTGACCGCCTTACGGAATTGCTCGATCGCACGACCAATTTTCTTCTGGCGGATGTAGATGCCGCCAAGGCTGACGTAGGCGGGTACGAAATGCGTCTGGTTTTGCTGGCAGCGCCGGTAGGCTTCGATTGCCTCTTCCATGCGGTCGATGCGTTCGGCGCACAGACCACGATAGTAGTCGGTTGTGTGGCGACCGGGATTCTCGCGACCAGCACGCCGGAACAGGGCCAGCGCCGTTTCGTGTTCGTCGCGGACCGCCGCGACAACGCCCAACAGATAATGTTCGAACTCGTTTTCCGCGGTCGCCAGCAGAGACGACGTGGAAACCTCCGAAATCGACGCCGTCGCCAACCGCTGTTCCAGCGTTCGCACCAGCGGAAGCGAGCCATACTCACGGGGAACGCGCCGGAAGAAGCGGTCTTCCTGATCGAGGTCTTCGTCACCGTGAACGACCAGTTGTACGAGTACGACTTCCGTGATCACGTCGAAGACGACGTCGCGCACTTCGTCGTTATCCTGCCACGCCCGGCGATACATCCGCTGCCAATTATCGGGAACGTCGACGCCATGCAGCGTTAGCGGGTTGATTGCGAGCGCCCAGTTGTCGATATCGGCCGCCGTGGCTTTTCGGATCTGCATGTGGAGTGGCGTCCGGCGCTGGTTCCGCAAGATTTCAACAACCGGTCGCATGCGTGTCCGCCGACGTACTGTGCTGTTGGCGTTGTCGTCTAGGCTCTCCTCACGGTTGTCGTCCGAGGCGAGCTTGTCCGTTGGCGGCGAATCGGGCGAATCGGGATCTGGATCTGGATCTGGATCTTTTTCGTCCGACACTTGAATCGGCGGGGTCCCGGTCGAAGCGACGGCCACCACCTGGCTACCGCTGGTCGCCGTGTCGGAGCCTGCCGTGTCGGAGTCAGCCGTGGTTGACGGAATCGCAAATGGATTCGTTCCCGTTGTGAAGAGTGTTCCTGCTACCAGAAGCAATCCGGCTGCCAGCGAGAGGCGGACCGGATGCAACCGTGCATGGCTGGTTTGCTGCGACGGGTGGGGCTTCGCTGTAAGAATGCGTTTGCCATCGAACCATCGACGCAGGTCCGCCACCAGCGAGTCGGCATCGGGATAGCGGTCAACGGGATCCGGGTCGAGCAGGCAGTCGACAATTTTCGCCAGATTGCGATCGGCACGCTTGCAGGCAGAGCGTAACGGTGTTGCCCGGCGCATCCGCCTTGCGAGCATCTGCTGAGCCGGTAGCCGACCGACTTCATCTGGAACCGGCCATGGACTACGACCGGTGATCAGTTCGTACATCACGACACCCAGCGAAAACAAGTCGGCTCGCGCATCGAGTGGTTGTTTGGCAGTGGCGTCGTCAGTAGTTCCGGTGAAATAGCGGAGTTGCTCGGGCGGCATGTAGGCCAGCGTGCCTCCGGACGGAACGGCATCCGCGGCGCTGTCGGCCGTCGAGCCCGAAGAGTGAGCGGTGCCATGATGAGCCGCGACATTGAAGTCCATCAGCAAGGCACTGGCATGCTGATCCAGCAGGATGTTGGACGGCTTGATGTCGAGGTGCAGGACGCCGCGTTTGTGGGCATGGCCGAGTGCCCGGGCGAGTTCGATGAAGATTCTTGCCGCCGCATGCGACTGATCATATTGAAACAACTCGTCGACACGCTCATCCGAACGATCTGCAGTCTGCCCGTCCGGCTGTAGCCACGCCAGCAACTCTTCTCCGTTCCACGGTGGGGCTTGCCTGGCAGAGTCGTCTTGCTCATTGCGCTGGCAATACTCCAGCCATTCGTCCATCGTACGGGCGGGGACGTAGCGCATCACGAGAAACTGGTGACCGGCCGCCTCGTGTTCGCTAAAGACCTGGACGATGTTGGGGTGGTCGAGCTTCGCCAGCGTCTGCGCTTCGTGCCGGCGGTCGCGCGTGACTTTCAAAGCGACCTCTCGATCCAGAGATCGCTGCCGCGCGAGATAGACGTCTGCAAAACTGCCACTGCCCAGCAAACGCAGGATCTCGTAGTCGCCAATTCGCTGTCCGGTTGTCAGCGACTTGGGCCGTACCAGCGCGCTGCGTGATTCGGTACTTCCACGACTGGAAGTGAGTGCCATGAGTCGTGGGAACTGTTTGGGGAAGCGTTCGCGATAGTCGCGGCGACGCACCTTCTCGCCTCGCGCGCGTCGGGCCGTAAGCTCGGTGACAATCAGCTTCAGGAGATCGTCGGGGCGAAGCTCGCCTAGATGGTTCGCAAAATCCTCGATGCGGCAGACTTCATTGCGCGCGATGCGAGTTTCCAGTTCGATGCCGATCAGCGTCAGGAGAATCGACTGCCTTGCAGCATCCGTGCGTGGTGGCAGGAATGCGGCGAGATCGGGTTGGGAATTCGCTGCCAGGGCTGCTCGCCAACGCTCGGCTGCCGAGTCCGCCGACGCGAGAGTGCGATCGGACTCTTCAGCAGGCGGTCTTGGTGAGGGAGCGGAGCTTGCCATGGTTCAATTGTAACACTGAAGAGCTGTTTTCATTTCACCAAACCAGCGGCGGCCAGATGGTGCGGCAATCCGTTCCAGCCGGCGCCTGTTATTCGTCCCAAGCCAGTTTCGGTAGGGAGACAGCTTTCGTGGGTAAGTCAGCTTGAGGCGATAAATTAGTGTCCATTGATTAAACGGATGCTGCGGTCATCAACTACGTGAGTTATCCGCGGTGCGTAAAACCGGTTTTGCAGTTGCTACAATGACATGGTTGAATCCCGGACTCCAGTGACAACAAATCGATGCGTTTCGCCTACCTTTTCTCGCTCTTGTTCAGGCTCCCTTTCGCGCTGTTGTGGATGCTGGCGTTGGGCGGCGATGTTTCCGCACAGTCGCGGAAACTGGATCTACCAGAACGCCCCTTCGAATACGCAAAGCTGGATGTGCCGGCCGCGGATTGGGAAGTGCTGAAGCGTTTTGACAATACGCCTGATACGAATCCCATCACCAATCATGGGGCGACCCTGGGACGTGTGTTGTTCTACGATCCCACTTTGTCGGCCAACGGAACGACGTCGTGTGCAACTTGTCACCAGCAGCAGCACGCTTTCACGGATCCGGAAAAATTGAGCGTTGGGTTCGAGGGCAAGCCGGTCCCGCGAAACTCCATGAGTTTGGTGAACGTGCGATTTTATCCGGGTGGTCGCATGTTCTGGGACGAACGAGCCGACACGTTGGAGCGGCAGGTGCTGATGCCCATCGAGAACGAAATCGAGATGGGGCATGATTTAGAGAAGTTGGTCGCTCAGTTGGAAAAGGATGCGCTCTACGGTCCGCTGTTTCGAAACGCGTTTGGTGATCCTTGCGTGACCGAAGATCGGATCGCCGCGGCGCTCGCGCAGTTTGTGCGCTCCATCGTTTCCTTTGGGTCGAAATATGACATTGGTCGACGGCAGGTTAAGAACGTGCTCCAGCCGTTTCCAAACTTCACGGATCAGGAAAACTATGGGAAGGAACAGTTCTTCGGTCGCGCGAATTGTGCGAGTTGTCATCTGGACGATGCGACACTGCCGATGACCAGTGCCGAATACCAGGGCTACGTGACATCGTTCGACGGACAGGATCTCCTCTTTTATCCACGCGCTCCGGCAGTGAATGGAATCGACAGTGACGTGCCCGACGTCGACAAAGGTGTGGCCGACCATACGGAGAAGAAATCGGATTTCGGACGTTTCAAGGTTCCGTCGCTGCGAAATGTTGAACTCACGGCGCCGTTTATGCACGATGGTCGCTTCCGTACGCTCGATGAAGTCATTGAGCATTACAACTGGAGTGTGCGACCGCATCCCAACCTCGATGTGCGGCTGGCAGATTTCGCGGCAAATGGCATGGCATTGCCGGAAACGGAGAAGGTGGCGCTGGCGAAATTCCTGCTAACGCTGACGGACGAGAATCTACTGGTCGACCCAAAATTCTCGGATCCCTTTGTAGTGTCCACGTCGCAGTCGAATTAGTCACAGTTTTTCCCCAATCGAAACCGCAATTCACTGACACTTCAGTGACGCGATTGGCACATTGTGCTGCTTTTTTTGTTTTAGAGTTTGCGTCGTCGACCATTCGTTTTTTCTCTCCCTGTTTCTCCGACGATTTCGACGCGTCACGCGAAAAACGAGGTCGATCTATAGATTTCACATCCCGCAGCCTAGGGGCGCTGTCAACAGCTTTCTTCTGTAATCGAATTTGCTTGAGCGATTTAGTAGTCCATGTGACTTATCGCCGCGTACCCTGACTGGGCCGCTGAACAATCGGTTACCTGAAAACTCATTGATCATTCCCAATGTCGACTGACAATACCGACTCGCATTCGCGTTGTATTCACACGGTATGTCTTCAAAGGGATAAAGATGAGACTTTTACAAACCGGATTGCTACTCTTGTTGATCGCTGCGACGGTGGTCGAAGCTGCGCCGCGAAATCGCCGCGCTATGCGACGATCCAGGCAAGCAACAACCACGAACAACTACGTTCGCAGTTACCAGACAACTCCGTCAACTTCTTACCGACCTGCTGCCAACACGTATGTGCCAGGAAGGGTTCTTGCCAGCAGCGTGACTGTTGTGCCGTCCACTCCGGCCGCGTCAGCTTTGCCCGCTGTTGTGAAGGCTCAGGACGTTGTTGCGATGGCGCCGGTGGACACGCCGGCTCCACAGTTGTCACCGTCGGACGTTGAGTCGACCGGCGACGCGCTACCAAGCGTAGAGGCGTCGGATACTTCTGACGTGGCGGAATCGCCGGTCGTGAACGATAGCCAGGTTCAAGCGGCCTCGCACGACGAACCGGCTGAAGAACCGGCTGAGGCTGCAGCGGCGCCCGTCGAGGTTACTGCAGCAGAGCCTGCCGTTATTCAGACTGCAACGCCACAAAACTCTGCCATGGCGGAATTGAATTACACGCGATCCCGACGCGGGCTTCCGGCGCTGATTGAAGATCCCGCTTTGTCGGCGGTTGCATGGCAAAAGGCTTCGATTCAGGCGAACCGGGGCGCGATGTTCCACCCGGGCGGTTCCATGGGAGGAGCTCGTTTTGAAGGTGTCGGCATGGGGCCGCAGTTTATTACCTGCTACCAGTATTCGAATGTGGGAACGTATGCCGGAGCGGCCACTGTTGTGGGTCGAAATGGTCAGCGTTACCACTGCCTTCTAATTAGATAGCCACATTTTTGATCTTCATGTGGATGCGAGCGACACCCGATCTGCTTCTGGCAGCTCGGGTTTTTCATGCGCGATGGTGTCGCGTTCGAGGGCTCCCGGCGCGAGGCTACTGCTCTTTCGGGCGACCGGGAGCTTTCTTGGCCGCGCGTCGTCTGGTCCCCGTTGCTTTCGTGGTCGACTTGGTGGTTGTCTTGGTTGACGCTTTCGGCCTGGCTGAAGACTTGGCTGATGACTTAGTACGAGCTTTCCCGCCGGTTTTGCCGCCGGTCTTGTTGCCGTACTTGGCAGCAGCTCCGGACTTTCGCCGAGCGGTGGCGAGTCTCGCTTTGGCCGATTTGGCGGCACGGTTGGGGACGAACTTTTCCGCCTGTCCCGTCAGTTCGAACAGGAATCGGCTCGCATCGGTTTGTTGTGGCTTGCCCCACTTCCGTCGCGATAGTGCCAGTGACAGCGTCAGGTAGTCTTCCGCTCGAGTGACACCCACGTAGCACAGCCGGCGTTCTTCCTCGATCTGGTCCGAGGGGCCATCGTCCTTGATGCTTCGATGGTGCGGCAGGATGCCTTCTTCCATGCCAACGATATAGACCCGCGGAAACTCGAGGCCCTTGGCACTGTGCATGGTCATCAGCACAACACGATTCTTGTTGAGCTGCTTCTCCTTGTCGGATTCCAGTTCGCGGTTGGACAGCGCGATTTCATCGAGGAATCCCGTCAGCGTCGATTTGCGTTTCTTGCTCTCGTAGACCGACATCGAATTAACGATCTGTTCAACGGAAGCCTCGCGCGACTGAGCCTCTTCGGGCGTGTTGCAGCGGGAACGCAGTTCGACGAGGAAGTTGATTTCATCGAGCAGGCTGCGCAGGGTTTCAGTAAGCGAGCCCTTCTTGAAGGATTGCTGGTACTTCTCGATGAGCGCCCGAAACGCGTTGCAGCCCTTGATCGCCGGCGTCGACAGGCCCTTGATGCTGTTGGTGTCGGCCAGCATCTTCCAGGGCGAAATGCCGCGAGACGTGGCGGCTTCGGCGATGGCCTGTACTGCGGGGCGGCTAATCCCACGCGGCGGTACGTTGATGATGCGGCGCAGCGCGGGGTCGTTATCCGGATTGGCGATGACTTGCAGTAGCGAAAGCACGTCCTTGATTTCGCGGCGATCAAAAAACGACATACCGCCGATCAGCACGTACGGAATGTCCTGCCGACGCAGTTCCTCTTCGAAGATGCGTGGCTGTTCATTGGTTCGGAACAGGATCGCAATCTCACCGGCTTCGTGCTTTTTGGTGTCGATCAGTCGCCGGATTTCCAGAGCGATCTGTTCGGCTTCGTCGGTCTCGGCCTGGAACTGCATGATGCGTGGCTTTTCGCCGCCGAATCGCGCAGGCTTCAGGACTTTGCCGTGTCGTGTCTTGTTGAAGGCGATCAGCGTGTTGGCCCACTCGAGGATCTCGCCTGTGCTGCGATAGTTGTCCTCGAGTCGAATGACTTTGGCGTTGGGCCAGTCGCGATCGAATCGCAAAATGTGTTTGACCTCGGCACCACGCCACCCGTAGATGGACTGATCGTCATCGCCGACGACGCACAGATTGCGATGCCCGGCGGCCAATGCCTTGATGATGCGATACTGGCTCTGATTCGTGTCCTGGTATTCGTCAATCAGGATGTGATCGAACAGTCGCGCTTCGGCCCGTCGGGCTTCGGCGGATTTGCGAAACAGATCTTCAGTGCAGAGCAGCAGGTCGTCGAAATCGACGGCTCCGCCTGTTTTCAACGCTTCCTGGTATCGACGATAGCCCACCGCAGCGATGTGTTCCTTGTCATCCGCAGCGAGTTGCCCGGCATCGGCGGGGCGGACGGAGGCGGACTTCCACCGGCTGATGAATCCCAGCAGTTCGCTGGGTTTGAGCATTTTGTCGGGGACCTTGATTTCACGCAGCGCCTGCCGTGCGACGCTCTCCTGATCGCCGCGGTCGCAGATCGAGAAATTCTGGGGGTAGCCAATCTTGTCGATGTGGCGTCGGAGGATCTTCACGCACAACGAGTGGAACGTGGAGACCTGTGGTTCGGGGGCGTCGCCGGAGTCCTCCTGTTTCTTTTTCGGGGGGTACTTGGGCCGCGTCGTGCCGAGCAACGCCGAGACGCGATCCTTCATCTCGTTGGCGGCTTTGTTCGTAAATGTGACGGCGAGGATGCGGTCCGGTTTGGTACCGTGTTGAATCAGATTCGCGATTCGGTAGGTGACGACACGCGTTTTTCCCGTACCGGCACCCGCGAGCACCAGCATGGGGCCGCTGAGCGTGGTGACCGCCTCACGCTGTGGCGGGTTTAGGTCTTTGACAGAAATTGGAGAAGGCATACCATCCGTGGCCGAAAGAACAGGGTCTGTGAAATGTACATCGGCAGGCTTACGTCGTGAAGTTGCCAATTCCGAATCGACTTGCATCTTCGCCGGGGGCGTCAACAATGTGCGACGAACCGACTTTCGGAATTCCACACGTCACTTGGGCGAACGCCAGAGACGAAAGCTGAAATCCAACGCTTGAACGATCCGATTGAAATCACGACGTGGTTCTGGATTTGCCTGTTGGCAGTCCTTGCAATGGCTTTCGCGGCCGGGCTGACGTGGGCTTCTTTCCGTGGCAAGGGACGATTTCAGTTCGGGATTCGCACCCTGTTTGCCGCCGTGACGGGCGGGAGCCTGGTTTTCGCGTGCCTGCAATATGTGGGCGAGCAGCAAATGTGGCTCAGCCTGTTGTTCCTCGTCGTGGCCGTTCCGCTGGCGAATTTGCTGACGATTGCTGCGTTGGGATTGGTGGCGCTACGCTGGAAGCAGCGGGGATTAACAATGGAGACTCCCGAGGAAGTGGAGCCTTATCTGGGGCCGGTGACGCAGAAACCGGTCGACGTCCAACGGGGGCCCAAGCCGGGCGTGAATTCCGTTTGGCTACCGAGGAAGAGAAAGTAGCCGCGAATCGGCCTATTTGACGGGGCATTGGAGCCGTTCCGGCTTGAGCTAATGTGAGCACATTCCTATACTTCCGTGATTGCACCCACCGCGATGAGCCAGGTGTGCGGTCGCGACCTGACTCCATGGTTAGGGCATTTGGCTCGTAGGAGATGGTATGAAGACTGACGAACAAGCGCAGATCGCTGAAGAAGAACCCGGCAATGACGTGGCCGACGTATTGGAACAGTTGCTTCCGTACTGGCGTCCCATCGTTGGTGGCATCGTGCTGGTAGTGGTTGGCGTCACTGGATATTCCGTCATTTCGGGCAACCGTGAGGCAGCGTTGGAGCAGGGCTGGAACCGATTTCTGGGTGCCGCCGCCGATCGGAATCCTGTCGAACTACAGACACTCGCCGATACCGCCGGTGGGTCGGTTGGGGCATGGTCGCAACAGGCGGCCGCCCAAGCCAAGCTGATCGAAGCTTCCGCCGCAGTTCATACGAACCGTGATACGGCGAAAACTGCCTTTGCGGAGGCTGTCTCCGGTTTCAAAAAAGCGATCTCGTCGTCCGCGAGTCAGCCGCTCATTCAGCAACGAGCGACATGGGGACTGGCACAAGCGCACGAAGGTCTGAATGACCTGGCGACGGCCAAGCAGACGTACCAGGAAATCGTCGACAAGTGGCCGGACACGTCCATCGCAAAACAGGCTTCCAAGCGAGTCGCCAGTCTGGATGACCCTGCGACCGCTGAATTCTACGAATGGTTTTTCGCTCAGACACCGCCGGCCGCCAAGTTGCCCGCGTCGGGTGAAGTCCCCTCCGTTCCTTTTGGTGTTCCCGATACACCTGATTTCTCGATTCCCGATCCCAGCGGATCCGAGTCTGACACGTCGGATGCTTCCGATGTCGAAGCGGCCATCGCGAATCTGAATGCGGGCGCCGACGCGGACACAGAGGGATCGGCGGTTGAGACGACCGATGCGGATGGCGTAGGAGCGGCCGAAGAAGTTGTGACTGACGCGGCGGATGCGGACGGAACAGGTGCTGTCGACGAGATTGTCACCGAAGCGGTCGAGCCGGCTGCGGAGTAAGCCGCTTTGGCACTGTAATCGCTGACTTGGAATCCACAAGTTATGTCCGAGTCAATTCTGTTGCAGATCGAGGTGGATGCAGCGGACAGCGGCACGAGGTTGGACGCGTTGATTGCGGCTCAAACGGATCAATGCAGTCGCACGGCCATTCGCAAAGCCATCACGGCCGGTGACGTGACCGTCGATGATCGTCGTTGCAAGCCTTCCTACAAGTTGCGCGGCGGCGAAAAGATTCACGCGGAGATTACTCCGACTGCCAGCGACGCGCCCGTCGCGGAAAAGATCGACCTGGACATTGTGTTCGAAGACGAGCACATGGTGGTTATCAACAAGCCTTCCGGGATGGTGGTGCATCCCGCCAAGGGTCATTGGGCGGGCACGCTAACGTGTGCGTTGGCGTGGCATTTCGAACATCTCAGTACGATCGGCGGAGCGAATCGCCCGGGGATCGTCCATCGCCTGGATCGCGACACCAGCGGGCTGATTGCCGTCGCCAAGAACGATAAAGCTCATACTGCACTGGCCAAACAGTTTGAGCAGCGTGAAGTCGAGAAAGAATACTACGCGATCTGTCGCGGGAAATTTGATCGCGACCGCGACTGGGTGCGGTTGCCCATTGGAGCTCATCCGTACCAGCGTGAGAAGAAAGCCGTTCGTCAGGACCACGCCACCAGTCGCGACGCAGAGACGTTTTTCGAAGTCCAGCAGCGTTGGCAGGGCTACGTGGCGGTGAAGGCGTTTCCCAAGACGGGCCGCACGCACCAGATTCGCGTGCATCTGGCCCACGTGGGCTGTCCGGTGCTGTGTGATCCACTGTACGCCGGACATCGACGACTCACGGCAGCGGACCTTAGCGAGAAACGTTCTGCTTCCGAGGACGACGTGCTGCTGGACCGGCTGGCATTGCACGCGAAACGGTTAAAGATCCGGCACCCCGTCCGCGACGAGATGCTGGAGTTTGAGATCGATATACCGCAGTCGTTAGTTGACGTTACGCAGCACTTCAAGCCAGCCTGATGCGCCCCTGCGAGTTCGTAGTTCTGCGAGTTCGTAGTACCGCCAGTTCGTAGTACCGCCTTCAGGCGGCTTACGAGGCGATCTTGCTCCGCACGGCTTTTCCGCTGCAAGGAGCCGGCTGCGCTTCCGCCTGAAGGCGGTACTACAAACAGCCGTACCACCAACGTGAAACGCGACACTACAAACTGCCGACGATTTAGAAATCCTCGACGGTCAGATTCTCTTTCTCATTCAGTTTGTCGATGATGTCGAACGAGGCCGAGGTGTTCACGACGCGTAGGAATTCCAGCGCCGGCAGTTCGCCGATTTTTTCCAGTCCTTCGTCGTCGATCTGCGTTCCGGAAATATTCAGCCGCTTGAGCTTCTTGAAGCCGGCCAGTACTTCGGCCGATTCGTTGGTAATGTTCGTCGCTTCCAGGTTCATTTCCTCGAGTTCCGTCAGGCCCGCGAGTGCCTGCATGGCTTCGTCATTGAGCTTCGTTTCCCAGAGGCCAAGGTACGTGAGCTTCTTCATCTGACCCAATTTCGCGATTCCCTCGGGCGACGCCAATCGGCATTCGCTCATGTCGATGAAGCTGACGTTAGGCAGGCCGACCATCACGTCAATCGCTGCGTCATCCACGGAAGTACCGCGAAGATTCAGGCGATAGATATCTTTCAATTCGGCAATATTTTGGAAGCCCTCGCCGGTGACGTCGTTGTCACGGATACGCAGTCGCTTGAGGTTCTTCAGCTTGGAAAGACCCGCCATGCCTTTGTCGGTGATCTTGTTGGAATCAATTTGAATGAACTCCAACGTTGGGATCTCGCAAAGCGTCAACAGTCCGGCATCGTAGACCGAATTCAGATTGAGGTTGATGTTCTTCAAGGGCAGGCCGGTTAGGCTCTTCAGTCCCGCGGCCGTGACTTTTGTTCGTTCGACCTGAAGATCCGCCAGTTTCGTCAGGCCGGACAGATGGGCCAGTCCCACGTCGGTCGTGTTTCCGTTTCGCAGATCGATGGATCGCAGTTTGGTGGCATTCTTCAGTTCGGCAACTCCCTCGTCCGTGATTCCTGCAAGGCGGGCTGCGAAGACTTCCAGGGACGCAATCTGTCCCACGTGCTTCATCGCTGCGTCGGTGATTGCCGAACCGGTGACGTCCAGTCGCTTGAGCTTCTTGAGTTGGGGGAGGATTTCCAGTCCCTCGTCGACAAGTCCCGTTCCGGTCAGTCTGGCGATCTGCAAGTTGGGAAGCCCTTCCAACGACGCGAGCAATTCGGGATTTGGCTCATTGAGCGAAACAATGATCTCGGTGACCAGTCCGTCGCTATTTTTGGTAAGCGTGCAACCGGCTTCGGTGAGTTTGGCGATGGCCGCTTCGTCGTCTGCGGCTGCTGGTGCGGCTGCCTGATTTCCTGCTTCACCCGTCGCACTGCCAAGTCGATCCGGTCGCGAACGAGGGCAACCCGTAAGAGCCACGAGTATCGCGAATACAAGGGAGACCCGAACGAATGGGGGGATAGTTTGAAGCGTCATGATTGGATTTCGCCAACAAGGAAGGAATATCGGACATACCACAACTGCGGTCGATCCGATTCGGGGTAGTAAGACCGGTCAAACAGAACAATTCTGATTCGTCAACGTAGTAACCAGAGACGCTTCCCGCAACATCGCCAATGTCGCAAAAATCCGGGGCAAAACGGCGAATGGCGTTCCTCTGTGAGACTTGTGACTCCAATTGCCCCCAGCTTATACTGTTGGCCCACCGAAAATGCACACGGGATGCCTTCGTCGACTCGAACCTGCGTACTGGGCAGTCGAGGAAACGGACATCTGTGATCGATCTCTGCGGTTGAGATCACGAGTGCATCCCATATCTGTTCTCAACTTGAGTTGAAAGGTTTCACATGGCGAGTAAGTCATCACGAAGAAAGTTCATCGGCCAATCCGCCGTTCTGGGGGCTGGCGTTTGGGCCGGTACCCAGGCGAAGTCTGCGTTTTCGCAAGAAGATTCCGCGTTGAATTCGCTGACTGCGGCCTGCATTGGCGTTGGCGGTAAGGGCAGTAGCGACTCCAGTCACATTGCTGAAAACGGTGTGAAACTGGTTGGGCTCTGCGACGTGGATGGGCTGACGCTTGAAAAGAAGGGTCGCGAGTTCACCGACGCGGAGAAGTTCCAGGACTTCCGCGAAATGCTGGACAAGCTGGGTGACAAGGTCGACATCGTGACCGTCAGTACCCCCGACCATAACCATGCCATTGCCGCTCTGAAGGCAATGAACATGGGTAAGCACGTGTACTGCCAAAAGCCGTTGACGTACTCGATTCGCGAAGCTCGCATGATGCGTGAGACTGCCCAGAAGACGGGCGTTATCACTCAGATGGGCAACCAGGGAACTTCGGAAAACGGCCTGCGTGAGGCTGTCGAAGTTATTCGCTCCGGCGCGATTGGTGATGTCGAAGAAGTACATATCTGGACAAACCGACCTGTCTGGCCGCAAGGTCAGGGTCGCCCCGAAGGTTCGGATCCCGTGCCTGAGCACCTGAATTGGGATGCCTGGATTGGTACTGCCGCCATGCGTCCTTACAAGGAAGGCGTCTACCACTCGTTCAAGTGGCGTGGTTGGTTGGACTTCGGCACCGGTGCACTCGGCGATATGGCCTGTCACACGACCAACATGCCTGTCATGGCGCTTGAGTTGTGGGACCCCATCGCCGTCACGTGTGTCGAGAACTCGGGGCTGGTCGACAACGAGACGTTCCCTGCCGAGTCGACGCTCAAGTTTGAGTTTGGCCAGCGTGGTGAGAACGGCCAACTGAAGCCGTGTCACTTCTTCTGGTACGACGGTGGTTCGCGTAACAACCTTCCGCCACAGCATGTGATTGAGCAATTGCCGGAGTCGTTCCAGAAACGCGTTGCCCAGCAGCGTGCCGGTGGTGGTCGTAAGACCAGTGGTGCCGTCATTCTCGGAACGAAGGGAGCACTCTTCAGCCCCGACGATTACGGCGCACGTTACTTCCTGCTGCCTGAGAAGGACTTTGACGGCTACAAGCCGCCAGCGCAGACGTTGCCACGAATTCCATTCAAGGGCGGTGGTGACCAGCGTCAGAAATGGGAGTTCGTCAACACCATCAAGGGCGACTACAAGACTGGCACGATGTCGAACTTCGGCTACGCCGGACGTTTGACCGAAACGATCCTCGTCGGCAACCTCGCTCTGCGAGCTCCCGTTGGCGAGCGAATCGAGTGGGATGCCGTCAATCTCCGCAGCACGAATGTCGAGTCGGTCAACAAGTTCGTTGATCGCGAATATCGATCCGGTTGGGAAATTGAGCAGGCCGTCGGTACAGCCTAGGGTTACGCCCCGGATCGCGACTTTCGATTCGGCCTGACCAATCGAAAGACGCAGAAGACTCTACGAAACACGCATGCCCTTGGTGTGCGTGTTTTTTTGTTGCTAGCCTGCCCCTTCGAGCTCTTTGAGGCCAATTCATCCCGTGGCAAGATTGTACGCCCAAACGCGAATAGCTATCTGTGTGGAGCAAAACTCTTTGAAGGGGTGAAATGGAATCGCTGTTCGTATTGGTGCCGTTGTTTATTGCTTTCGTGTTTGTGCTGTTGGTCTGCAGCATCATCTATCGGGCCGTGCGCGGAGTGTCCGAATGGTCGTACAACAACGCACAACCGGTGCTCAACGTTTCCGCTCGCGTCGTGACGAAACGAACCACGACCGACGGGCATCTACACGGGCGGATCCACGACCATTCGCATGGCCGCATTCGCACAAGCCACTTCGTCACGTTCGAACTGGATTCCGGCGAACGGATGGAATTTCTGATGGCCGGCAGGAAGTTCGGCATGCTTGTCGAAGGCGACCGCGGATCGCTACAGTACCAGGGTACCCGTTACAAAGGTTTTCACCGCGCATAGAGAAGTTCCATGGAATTCACCGACCTCGATGTCCTCGTCATCGCTCCGCACCCCGACGATGCCGAGCTGGGGATGGGCGGCAGTATCATGAAAATGCTGGCCGATGGAAAACGGGTTGGTGTGCTGGATCTGACCAGCGGCGAACCAACACCGCACGGCTCTCTGGAAATTCGTGCTGCCGAAACGGCCGTCGCAACCGAGATCCTTGGGCTCACGTGGCGAGCAAACCTTGGGCTTACCAATCGCAGTCTTGAAGCGACACTGGAAGCGCGGCACAAACTGGCCGGCGTTATTCGCCAGACAAAACCGCGTTGGCTGTTTGCACCGTACTGGGAGGACGCGCATCCCGATCATGTGGCGGCAACGGAACTGGTGGAGGCGGCACGATTCTGGGCGAAGCTTTCCAAGTGCGACATCCCGGGAGATCGCCATCATCCGGAACGAATCTACAACTACTACTGCGTCCATCTGAAGATGGCGCCGCAGCCCGCATTTGTGTTGGACATCACTGGATTTTGGGAACGAAAACTGGCATCCATCGAAGCCTACACCAGTCAGTTCATCACGGGACGGGAGGATCTTGATCCATCCTTTCCCGAGCGTCTAACGCACGAAGCGGCATTCTGGGGCCAGTCGATTGGCGTGAAGTACGGCGAACCCTTCAATTGCCGGGAACCAATCGGCATGAGTTCCTTTGATTCGCTCATCTAGGGGGAGCTGCTTCTCCTCGTGCGCCTGTTCTGACTGGACGAACGTTTTCCGGCCTTGTTCTGACTTGTAAGGAACTCGCGGTCGCTGCGTCCACCATGCGTCATTCGACGACCAAGCCACGCACGACCGTAAGGAATTTCACATGCCACTCGCGCAGAAAAAGACCGCCATCGCCCTATCCGTACTCTTCGCGACGCTGCTGGGGGGAGCATCATCAGTGTTGGCACAGAGCAGCTCGCGAGCCATCCGCCAACGTCAGCAGCTTCAGCAACAGCAGGTTCAGCAGCAACAGCGTCAGGCCGCATTGCAGCAACAGCAGGCCGCCGCGCGCCGGGCAGCCGCAACACGACAGGCCGCCGAGCAGCGTCGTCTTGCAGAAGAACAGAAGCAGCGGGAGGCATTGAAGAACGGAATCGCGGTAGTGGAGCTGTTCACGTCGCAAGGTTGCAGCAGTTGTCCTCCTGCCGATGCTGCACTGCAGCAGATTGTCGATGTGGCGGAGCGATCTCAGGTGAAGGTGTACGCACTGTCGTTTCATGTCGACTACTGGAATCGATTGGGGTGGGATGATCCGTATAGCCACCCGGACTTTACGACTCGCCAGGCAACTTATGCTGCAAAGCAACGCGGCAATCAGATTTATACTCCGCAGATGATCGTGAATGGGACGCGCGAGTTTGTTGGCTCGGATAAGAAAAAGGCACACGCTGCGATTTCTGCGGCGTTGCGGAAGAAAGCAAAGTCGACCATCGCCATCAAGGTTGACGATTCAAAGCCGGGTTCGGTTAATGTTGACTACCGTATCGACGGACTGAAAGGCAATGCCCTGAACGTGGCGATCGTGCAGACACCGCCGCCGAATGCTGTGCCTGCCGGCGAAAACAGCGGTCGGACGCTCAAGCACGCCAACGTTGTACGGGCATTCACGGTGATCGAGCCCGAGCAGGAAAACGGAACGGTCTCGCTGGAGCTACCCGAAGGTTTTTCCGCTGGTGATGGGTACGAAGTCGTCGCGTACTTGCAGAACAAATCGAGCTACCAGATCGTCGGTGCGACCGCGGCGAAGGTCTCTGTCGGGACCGCAAAGAGTTCGGCAGAAGCGGAACTCAACCGTTTGAGCTCCCGCCGTTAGGCCAATGGCACTCACTTTAGCTTGGTGGGTGATCTTTTCCTCAGTCGCGGAGCGACGACATCCGATAGCCTGGGACTTCAGTTCCAGGAATAGAATCGAATACCACCCCGAAAGTCGCGGAGCGACGGCATCCGACTGTGGGCCCCAGCCAATGCGGTCGCTCTGCGGCTGGGGAGAGTACACACCTTCAAGAGCTTGCGATTCTGCTCGACGTTTAATCCGTGACCGCCGAATGCAGAACGCGCAAGGAATCATAAAGCGATTGCCGTTGGCGGTTAGGCTTGCATGGCTCGTCGTTCACAGCCCTGCGACAGCGATTGCCGCTACCAGTACACGGGATCATGAAACGCTGAGACGCACGTGCAACTGCCAGCCAATGCATCGATGGGATTTTCTGTGAAGGACTGACCCAGCCAACCATGAGGCTGCGAGAGTTCGAACGGCGCTCTCACGGTCGCCGGCGAGATTTGCTGAAAGCCGACCTGTTGATAGTACGCCGGGTCTCCGTAGGTCAGTACCATTTCGACGCCGCGCCGTTGCAGATCGTTCAGGCCATGGCGAATCAGGTTCTTCCCGATGCCCGCACCTTGCTGATCGCTACGCACGGCCACGGGCCCAAGAATGAAAGCGTCGATATCTGTTTCAAAGCGGAGGCGACTGAAAAATATGGTGCCCACGATCTGCCCGCTGTCGTCGGCAACGTAGTTGTGTAGGTCGTCGTCATCGGTCAATTCGAAGAGATTGGCCGCCAGCTTGCCAATGAGGGCACCTTCGGCTTCACCTTCGGAGTCGGCAAACACGGAACCGCAAAGGGTTGCAATTAATTGAGTCTCGTCCGTATTGTGGGTTCTAAACTTCATGGATCCAACTGCTCTGGTGGCATGGCTGGGAGTGGTTGGGATGCTTTGCCCGTGACGTTTTCGACGCCGCCGAATTGCCATCTCACGCGTCGAATGGCGAGATAGAAATAGCACCAGACGACGATGGTGAACGCGATCCCATGAATGATCGGTGGCAGCATCTGCGGGGCGATGACGAAGTTCATGAAGTCAGAAGTGATCGCGCCCAGTATCGGCACCGTTGCCACGCAGCACGGCAGCAGAGCCCATGGCAGCCACGCTTGAAAGGTATGTGATTTCCTCGTCTCGACAAGGATCGCGAAGACGGACGCCAGCAAGGTGTAGATCCAGAATTGCCAGCCCAGATTCACCGTCCATGTTGCAATCCGCAGGCTAAACCAAACGTTCGGTACTCCGTAGACGGCCAACCCCATGACGATGAGGGCAGTGGGAAGACAACGCGGCGTGTTGTCCTCCGCTCGCAGAACTTGCTGTGACTGTTGCGGCGGAGCGTAGGGATTTGTCATCGCGTGAAAAATGTGCTCGGCCCGTTGTGACTTTGCCAAAACGGCAGATCCGAAAAACCTACGGCGACAATTCACGGTGGACGGCGACAAGTCCGGTCGACTCGTAAGTGAGCCGACCGGAATGCCATCGTGGATTCGACTATTGGCCGGGGCGCTAGATCTTGTCCAGCGTCGGTACTTCAAATCCCGGGTTGTTGGGATCTTTCAGCAACGCGTTGGCTTCTTCCGCGAACTCGCCGGTATGGCGTTCGGTTTTGGGGTCGAACGTCAGCAGCGGTCCAACGGTGTACTTTTGGCTATCCTGCACGCCGACTCCATCTTTCATGACCGAGTGCAGTCGCATGAAGTGTTCCGACGCGTCCTTGTTGTCACCGAACTGACCAGCCTTGGCATTGAAGGGCACTTCGCTACCAAGCCGGAACGAGTTGTTCATCAGGTGACCCAGCACGCAACCGTTATGAGCTTCGATTGCGGTGCCGTTCGCCATTTCCGGTTCACCGGCACGGCAGGCTGCGATGAAGGCACCCCAGTTGCCACCGGGGGTGACCTGTCCATCGGGGACTTCGATGACTTCGCCCTTCTTGCTTCCGGCGGGATAGTAGGTGTACTTGCGATCGCCTTCGCTATCGATCCAGCCACCATCTTCGAAGTAGTACTGGTTCTTCACCTGTCGCTGGTAACCCTTGTAGTTCACGTTGCGAACGTTGAAGAACACCTGCTGACCATTGGGATACTCGGCCATCGAGAACATCGTGTTGGGAGTTTCGCCCTGGTCGCTTTCAAACTGGCCGGGCTTATCCTGAATCGGCCAGTCAAAACGGCCACCAATGGACATCACCTTGCTGGGGTGCGTTTGGTCGTCGTCGATCGCCCATGCCGCGACGTCCAACTGGTGCGTTCCCTGATTGTTGAGATCGCCGTTGCCGGTTTTCCAGAACCAGTGCCAGTCGTAGTGGACGAAGTTGGCGTGAAACTGATCGATGATGGCCGGGCCTTTCCATAGTTCCCAGTCGAGGTTGCGTGGCGGTGGGCCGATGGGCTCGAAGCCGATCGTGCCACGCGGCTTGCAGCAGTAGCCGTAGGAGATCTTCAATTTACCGAACTTGCCAGCTTTGATCTGCTGATGCAGTCCGGCGATCTTCTCGTTGCTGCGACGTTGGGTACCGTGTTGAACGACAACGCCGTACTTCTTTGCGGCTTCGACCGCGATGCGTCCTTCGCGGACATCGTGGCTCATGGGTTTTTCGACGTAGACATGCTTGCCGGCTTGAGCTCCCCAGATCGTCATCAATGAGTGCCAGTGGTTCGGCGTGGCGACGGAGATTGCATCGAGGTTGGGATCGTCCAGCGCTTCGCGTACATCCTTGATAGCCTTGGGCGTGTAGGCGCCGTTGTTCCGGTCGGTGATATCTTTGACGCGACGATTGCGGACGTTGTCATCGGGATCAATAACGTAGGCAACTTCAACATTTTCCTGGCTCATCCAGCCGCCAATGTGGCTACCGCCGCGACCGTTCACGCCACAGACACCGATGCGCAATCGGTTGTTGGCGCCCACGGCCTTTCCGGACGATTTCGTCCCCATGATCATGAATGACCCGCCAACCGCGGCGGAGGTCTTGAGGAATCGACGTCGATTTGTGCGTGACATGTTCACTCCCTGGAACGTAATTGCTCGAATGTACGAATAGATATCGGACGACCGTCTTTTGATGTCCTGCCCAGCCCCTGAATTCTAGGAGAAATTCAGGGCCGGTGTTAGCAGAGAGGCGTGTCTCACATTCGGATGAGTACAAATGCGTTCGTTTTTCGCTACGTGGCATTAGACTGTAGTGCGGGTTCCGGGTACGTGTTGGCTGGCTGGTCCAGCCCCTTGTATTCCGGTTCCTGATTCAATCCTTGAGGTTCCGGCCCGTGTCGCTCGGGCTGTTCATTCGTCTCTGACTAGAGTTGGTTTGCCATGTTTCGATTTGTCACTTTATTCGTTGTGGGCGCGTTTGCGGCTGTCGTTCAGGCTGGCCAAATAGAAATTGTGGCGACGAAAGACAGCACGCTCTACGAAGCAACGTCCCTGACGAATGTGCTGGCAAATGGAGCGGGAACGTTCTTGTATTCCGGTACGACCGGTCAGCAGGCACGCGGCATCCGGAGGACATTGCTGTCGTTCGATCTGTCAGAGATTCCTGAGGGCGTGGACGTGACGTCGGCTTCGCTGTCGTTGACGGTTAGCAAGGGAGCCACCGGAGATGCGACCGACTACGATTTGCATCGGTTGTTGTCTGATTGGGGCGAAGGGACTTCGGATGCATCGGTTTTCGGGCAGGGACAGGGTATCGCCGCGACCGAGGGCGATGCGACATGGTTTCACACTTTCAATCCCGGCGAGGAATGGTCGACGCCGGGTGGTGATTTCGAGGAGTCGCCTTCCGCCACCGCTTCGGTAGGCATTGAGGATTCGTACGCCTGGTCGAGCGACGAACTCATTCAGGACGTGCAGGCGTGGCTGACGACGCCGGAAGAAAACTTTGGTTGGATCATGATTGGCGACGAATCCGTGTCGCGTACGGCGCGCCAATTCAACAGCCGCACGAACCTTGATGTGGCCAGCCGCCCAACACTGTCGATCACCTGGGACGATCTCATTTCAGTGGTAGGCGACTGCAACGGAGACGGCGTCGTCGACCTCAACGATCTCAGTTGTGCTTGCAGTGGTGGACTGGACGAAGTGCTCACGGTGCTCGATCTTCAGACAGGAGACTTCGATGGCGACGGGCTGGTCGGTTTCACCGACTTTCTTCAACTGTCGTCGCAATTTGATCAGCCCGGCGACTACAGCCAGGGCGATATCAACTGTGACGGACATGTGGGCTTCGAGGACTTCCTGGGATTTTCTGCCAACTTTGGCAAGATGTCCCCGCGCGGCGGTGATACCTTTGGACCAGGCCAAGCCGTTGCCAGTGTACCGGAGCCTATCGGTATACTGACGATGCTGTGTGGCATCGCGGCATTGGGATTGTTGCGTCGCAAACGCTGAGATCAAGAAATCACGTTGAAGTGTCGGTCTGCGAATAGAGCCGGCTTGCCCCACACAGCCAGTTGATTGCCTGGTGCCGTTCCATTGCGATGCTGTTAACGCGAGCGATTTCTTTCGGATCGGCATCGTGTAGGGGGACGTCGCCAATGGCCATGTCCCCATCAATGATTCGGAATCGCGAAACGTCGAACGATCCCAACCAACAGTCTTTGGAAAACGCGACGAAGTCCATTGCCTTGGGAGTTATCGAATATTCCCGCAATCGCCAGTGTGCAGCGGTCAGGTGTTTGCGCATGTCTTGCAGGTCCGCGATCGGCCGAAGCTTGACGGCGTCGAGTATGGTTTGCGTCTTCTCCGCCTGCGGCACCCCGATCGCTTCGTAGAGTTCTGGCGGCTGTATCAGCGTATCGTGGGCTGGGAGCTCATGCAGGTTCATAGCCCACGCCAGGACCGCAAGCCCTTCGACACGCCACATGGCATTGATGAGGTCCTGTGATTCCAGCATTCCGATCGGCCGTTGCAAAGCCTTCCATTCCTCCGGCTCCAGTTCGTCATCGATACCCAGGGAACGTACCCAGTCGACAATCGCGTGGCGGAGATACTCGTCGTCGGTTGCGTTTCCGTCATTGTTGTCCAGTTCGATGGTTGCCCGCCCCGCGACGGTCGTGAGTGCAATAAGTCGCGCCGCAACGCGTTGCGCGTCCGGTGGAACCGGTTGTTGGCGGTCTTCCGCTACGTTACCGGAGAGCTCGGCGACATAGACGTCCTCCGCGCCGGTTTCGTTGCCCGTCTCATCCCCGGCAAGGCTGGCGACATACACGTCGTCGCTAGCGTCTGGAATGGACTCCGCCAAATAAACGCCATCCGCCGGCGGCAGCTTTGGCAGTGTCGCATCCGCCGAGAAGCCTCCTGTTGAATCAATGATGGTTCGCCCCTCGGCATCCAGCAGTGACGTGGGCGTAACCACGATTCCATCCAGCTCCTTGCAGATTGCCAGCAGGGCGGGCCAGCGTGGGTCAGTATTCGGATCGCCAAGATCTTCAAGCGGCGCGGCAACGATAAATTGAAAAGACTGAATCAGTTCGACCAGATCCCATCGTTCCTCACACCCAGGATACGACCTCACCAGGTTCAGGAGTCCGGACATCTGCCGCTGCCAGTTTGAGGTCGAGTAGTAGTCTTCCCGATGTCGCAAGCTGAGCTTCTTCGCTTTTCGAAACAATGATCCCGGGGTGACGATGGCTTCGATGGCCGTCCATTCGATATCGATGTCATCGATTTCCATATCGGGAAAAAGTTCACGAACTTTTCTCGCGACGGCTGCCGGCGAAATGCGGTGCGAAAAAATGCTGACCGGAGTTTGCGACATATCAAACTTCAGAGTTCCGAATGTTGTTGGCTGTTGATTGCCCGGGGCGCCATCCGAGCGTCCCCCGTATCCATCACATAGTGTAGGTGAAATTCCTCGATGTGGAACTTCGGTTAACGTCACTGGTATTATTGTTTGCGTTGGCTTTCGTCTAATCTCTATCATGCATGGATGCTGTGTGCCGACTCTTTTGATCGGCGAATTAGCGGCAGGAATTGGCCGTGTGAGACGAGACCAGTACGGGTTTGGATGGAGGCTGTTGTGCGAAGAAGTCTGTTCGTGGGAATGGTGTTGGCGCTGCTCGGCGGGGCACTGGCTAATGCCGAAGAGATCGTGCAGGAGGGAGCCATCACAGCGGTAGCCGAAGAGCTAGGCAATCTGCTGCGTTTGAAGTGGTACGACACCCGACTGGGGATAGATCGAGATCACTGGGAACGAGTGGCGGACAGGCCCGAAAGGGAAAAACGAGATGATCGATTGCAGGCCATGATCAAGCGTGGCATTCCTGCCGAACTGGCAGAAAATATTATGAAGAACGATCGACGTCGAGTGCTGCCAATGGGCTTTCTGGACGAGACACCCGCCGGCAAACTCTTTTCAGAACTAAAGGAGGCAGCGGGCGCCAACAGCGGTGGCGGGGGAGGTAGCACGTTGGAACGCCATTGGCGAGGTCACGGTGACGGAATAACCATGTCGATGAATATGAGCGGAGAGCAGCGGGATTTCCATTTTCGCATCCGTGAGGGTGTTAGTCCCTATCAGGAGTTGACGGTCGAGGATCACGACAGGAAGGGCTTGCGAATTCTATTCAGCAGCACGGGACGACAATTGATCTTCTCGCAGGGACGCGGCGGCGAGATTCAGGTTGCGCATACTTCGGATCAGCGAAACGATTCTTTTCGGTGCCTTAACTACGACGAAATGGAGCGAAAACACGGCCGGTTCACGACGGACCTCTGGAATTTGCTCGCCCAAATTGGTTGCAACCAACCCTTCAACAAACGCGACCGACGAATCACGAAGGCCGTTCTACAGCTGACGGAGCTTCCTGATCCGGCCACGAACGACGCGATGGAAAAAGCCATCTCAAAATACGCCTCGGCCTCGCTGGCAGGCCGGCGGGCGGCACGTAGGGAATTGGAGACTCATTTCCCTGACTGGTACGGCGCAATCCTGGCGAAGCTTGCGGATCCAAAGTTGGATCAGGAGACGCGGGAATTGCTTGAACAGGTTTCCGCGAAGGCGAAGTTCCCGCCCGACTCGCCCTCGGAGTTTGTCCATCAGCACAAACTGATGGACGATGTCGAGTACCTGTCGGGGATCGTGATTGACGCCCCGGATGCGCTTCGGCCGATCGTCAAACAACGAATCAGCAATCTGAAAATGCGGCAGTAATTCTAACTTTGCTGGGAACGCATTCTCTGAGTAGGAATTGATCGCGTTCACCGCCGGGGATTCGTAACCTCGGTATGCACTTCAATCGGGCATTCTATGGAGCAGAAGCATGACTGGAAGAATCGGTCTCGTAATGCTGTTGGTGACATCCGTCGCAGCAGCGCAGGATGGTAGGTTCAAGTATGGCGATGAGTGCAAGTGGGCAACCATTTGCAAGGTAACTACGGACTTCGAACAGTTCGATCTCACGTCGAATCAGCTGGATCGTCTGCTGGAGAACGATATCCTCCACGGGCGCAAGCTTCATCACTTTAACGGTAAAGGTGTTGAGGAAGCCCGCAAACACGCGCGAGCATACTTGAGCACGGTGTATGAAGTTCTGGATGAGCGACAGCAGGCCCGGCTGCACGAAGTGATGTTTCAGGTGTGGATGAACCTGGACGACCTTGTCACGCCATTGCTAACCTTTGCACCAAATGAAGTGAAGGGCCTGAAAGCCAAGTCGGCAAAATTGACGCAGCAGATTTCCGCACGCTTGAAGGAAACGATTCGTGGGCTGCCGAAGGAGCAGCGCGAACATCAAGAGCCCCTGCGTGAGTTCCTGGTGTGGCGCTGGAAATTGCAGCGCGAATGGCTGGAAGGGGAACTTGGAAAGGAACGCACGCACGAACTCTTGGGGGAACCGACGTCAATATCCTATCAGTTTGTTACTAAGGGGAACCCGAAGAAAGCGGGCATGCGCCCGTTCGGCGATCCGTTTGGCGGTGGATACCTGTTTAACATCGGGCATGTCATTTGGGGATCTTCCAACGACGTTTTTACGACTACTGTGTCCGTCAATCCTGCGACGGGGGAGATCGGTCAGCGAATGAATTTGCGAGGGAACCGAGATTCACGCCCCGTGGACGTTCCCGAAGGCCTAACTCTGGAGCAGGCTACCCGCCGTATGGAGTTAATCAAGGAGGGCATCAAGATCACTCTGGCTGAAGCGGAAGATCAGATCGCTGAGGTCGATCCACGTCGGCGAGTTGCACCCGGTGAAGCACGTGTTGACCGGCAAACGGCTTATGCAAAGGTTCGCGAAATGGAAGAGGCAGCGGAGGCCGAGGTGGCAATAATGCAAATCGGTCTCGCCAAGGCTCGCGCGGTGATCGTCAAGCTTGGAGGCGACCCCGACGCGAAGCGGAAAAGTATTCGGGCTGCGGAATCGCTATTTTGGCAGCGTGAAATTGTCTGCAACCGACCGCCGTTCGTGAGTCACATCGATGCCACGGCCGAACAGTGCGATCGACTGGACGAGATTTGCGACCGCTATGCGAGCGTGCGCAGCGGCATCGCACCTGAACGACGGGATGAATACTACGCGGAAGTAAATGAAGTCCTCGATGAGAAGCAGCAGGAATTACTGCGCCAACAGCTCTTTCGTCACTACTGGTACTCGGTCGATTGTGCGAAGGCGTTCCCGGCTGCAGGATTGAATGTGACTGCCGAACAGGAGCAAAAGATTGCGGCGTTATCCACGATGTTGACTGAAACTCGCAAGGCGTTGCAGGGGATCCGCATGTCCTCGATGCAGCGACGCTCGCGGCTGCGCTACTCGCGTTTTGACCTGCACCGTGAAGGTAACGAGGTCTACTTGATGCTTAAGGATCGCTTCGAGGATACGTTGGACGAGTTGGTCGGTACGGTCGCGGCGAAACAGTTGCTCGGGGAACCGATGCAGCACGACCGCAACTGGAAACGCCCCGTCGTCGTACCAGCGGGGATGACGCTGGAACAGGCGACGGCACACTATGACAAACTGTTTGAGGAACAGAAGGGATTGAAGGCAAAGTTTGAGAAAATGATGGATGAAGAGGCCGGGATTCCGTTCGGAGGAAATGAGGCAGGCTTGGACAAGATTAACAACCGAATGAGCGAACTCAGCCGGTTGATAGAGCTGGCTCGTCGGCATGTGGAAGAGTTGGGCGGAAGTGTGAAGCAATAGACGTCAATGCGCACCGCAGAATGCGTCATGGACCTGGGGCGGTAACTGGCGGCCAGCGAGCCTGGACCCTGCTTATCCGAAAAGGGCAATGAGCACGGGAATTCGCAGCCCGTCAAGTGCGTTTGTTTTCGGACGCTATCGCGAGGCAGATTCAAGCCTGATAAATGCCGCAAAGTGTCCGGCATTGGGCTTTGTGGATTTGAGTGCTGTCATTAATTTCGGTCCACAGTGGTTCACGCGACCAAGGATGGTTCGCAATTACATCACACAGCAACAAGGAGGTTGCCGAAATGCTTGTAAGTCCCACGCCCGAGGAAGTTCGCTGGATTGTCGACCAATCGTTCGAAAAGTACTTTCGGATCAGTTCGGAAGAACTTGAGGATCTGGTCGAGACTCCGATGATCGAGGGCGGGCGATGCGTCGCCCGCTCTTATCGGGTTTCCACGTTCCTGGCCATGTGGCTGAAGGACATTGGAATCCTGCAGTTTTACGATGACGAAGGACGTATGCTTCGTCGAGCCAACCTGTTTGCCGAAGTCGAGCCACGCGCCGCTGCGGCATAGCTGAACGCCGTTCGGCTTGCTGGAAAACTAGCTCGCTGGACAACAAGACACCTACGGCGAATGAGTTTTGCGGTTTCGCGACGAGCAGACTATCCTGTGCCTTCCACCAAACCAGGAGAGTCTGCCATGTCGCGTTGTTCCCTCAATCCATGTCGTTCGATCGCACCTTCGAGGAAACGTTCGACCGTTTCGTTGTTGTTGATTTCCCTGCTGTTCGTATGCGGAACGAATCCGCTGGTCAGCGCACAGGAGACGAAGTCAGCCGCACCGCATAGTGACGTGCTCAACGCCGCGATGCAGAAGTTCGTCCAACAGGGCGACAGTTCCGGCATCGTTACCCTCGTTGGTCACAAAGGCAGCATTGTTCATCTGGGAGCGGTTGGCGTGGCGGATATTGCATCCGGCAAGCCCATGCAGACGGACTCGGCATTCGCCATTGCCTCCATGACCAAGCCTGTCGTGGGGACGGCACTCATGATCCTTCAGGACGAAGGCAAGCTGAGCGTCGACGATGAAGTGGCAAAATACATTCCGGGCTTTGCCGATGTGAAGCTCCGTAACGGGGATGCGGTTTCGCGAGCGATCACGATTCGTGATTGTGTGACCCATTCGGCAGGACTGGCTGGCCCACAGATTTTCAGGGGTTCCCTGAAGGATGCTGTCGAAAATCTTGCGACCCGACCTCTGGCGTTTCAACCGGGAACGCGATGGCAGTACAGCCCCGGCATGAACGTCGCCGGGCGGATCATCGAAATCGTGTCGAAGGAGCCCCTGGACAGGTTTATCCAGACGAGGATTTTCGATCCGCTGAAAATGAAGAGCACGTCGTTCTTTCCTGACTCGGATCTGATTGCGAAGGTTGCGACGCTGTATGGGCCGGGAGAAGAGCAGGGCACGCTCAAACCTGCTTCCGGATTTCTGGGCGACGACCTGGCAAAGATCCAGGCACCGAATCCATCCGGCGGTCTGATTTCGACGGCAGAAGACATGTACCGCTTCTATCAGATGGTGCTCAATGGCGGCGAACTGAAGGGCAAGCGTATTCTGTCCGAACAAGCGGTCAAGCAGATGACGTCTCCGCAGACCGGCGATCTGAAGACCGGGTTTACGCCGGGCAATTGTTGGGGCCTCAGTTGGTGCATTACTCGCGAGCCGCAGGACGTGACGGGGATGTTGTCGCCCGGGACGTTCGGCCATGGCGGCGCGTTTGGCACGCAGGGCTGGGTTGATCCCGTCACGAAGTCGATCTACGTGCTGATGATTCAACGCGTTGGGCTGGGGAACAGCGATGGCTCGCAAATGCGGAAGACATTTCAGCAGGTGGCAAGCGACCAGCTCGTTCATGGAACGCGATAGGGCGCTGCGATTCGCGGCTGAGGGAAGCCCGGCCGCAACCGCTACATGCGGATTCGAATCATCCACGAAATGATGGCACTGAGTGTCGCTGCTGCGATCGCTGCCGTAACGAGAATCGAAACGGGTTGTACACACGTGGCTGTAACGTCGGTGGTGGAGTTACATGTGTTTCCAACCACAGTCCGATGAAGGCGGCGCCGATTGTTGCCATGCAGCAATAGAAGAGGACGGGCGCCATGCCCGGCCAAAGAATGCAGGCCGCAACCAGAATCGGTACGGCGAATACGCAGGTCTTGCGAAAGTAACCTGGTAGCTGCGTCTTCATGTCTCTAGTGAGGTTATCGGAATCAAAAAAAAACGGCCGAGCACATAATGCTCGGCCGCCTTCAGTGATTTGGCAACAGTCGGATCGTCTTAGATGACGGTGACTGATTCGGCTCGCGGGCCTTTGGGGCCGGATCCTTCGGTGTACTCGACGGTCTGACCTTCTTGAAGAGTGTCAAACTCAGCACCCTGAACGGCGGAGTGGTGGAAGAACAATTCTCCACTGTCGCCTTTGATGAATCCAAAGCCCTTGTCGGTCACCAACTTTTTGATTACGCCCTGTGACATTTCGTCACTCCTTAAAAAAACACTAAAATCGCATAACGCAAGAATCAGAAAATCACCGCAATCAGAAACATCCGCGGTCGATCGCAAAGCGAAGCGATTAAAGAGGTCTCAAAGTGTTGCTGGCCGGATTTGAAGTTCCCGCTGACAAAGAAATATATACCCGTATTCAGGTCGACGACAAGGCAATACAACGTTAAGGAACCGAAATCGACCCCAACTTCGGCATTCCGCAGCATTTTTTTGACGCCATCGCCACGTCCGGAAATCAAGTCGATTGGCGGGTTTTCAGGCCGTTGGGTCGCTTTTTCCGGGGAATTCCGGCAGTTCTGAACGGTCGGGCTCCTTATGGCGTCGACTTTGCCGTTGGCTGGAGTCGAGGCATATGCGGTTGAAAATCTACTCCGTGTCGAGCGTGGTAGCCACCTTCGTAGTCCGCCCAGCTTTGAAATTCCCACATGGTTCTGTCTTTGAACTTCAACTTCAGTGGCAGATCGGTGAATCTCCCTGCGCCGAAGAACCATTGCGGGCCATCCCTGGTTTCGCGCGAAACGATGGCAACCAATAGCTCGGGATCGGTCCCGGTCACGTAAGCGAAGATCGCTCCGTCGTCGGTAATCTTCTTCGTGTCGAAACGAAACAGCGGTTGATTGAGTGGGCGAAGTGGTTGTTCGACATCGTCAATTTTTGACGTGGCCACAAAGTACTTCGACAGGCGTCGCATTTGTACTAACCGCAATGCGCGCGTCTTCGCCGGTGCGGGCGCATCCGGAATGGGTTGGTAGTCCACTCCGGGACCTTTCAGCTTGAACGCACCACGTTCTCTCTTGCAGACCAGGTCTTTGAAATCAAACGAATGAAACTCGTGGGCGACGCGGCGTCGGTTTTCGCCGAAGTCGTAGGACAGGATATTGCCCACCACGGCTCCGCGACCCTCGTTGGTCCAGACAAACAATTCGCCGTGCGTGCGGCCCTCGCGAACGGGATTGTCCCAGCGAAGTTTCGCCTGCGGAATTGCCTTCAGTGGTTTGTTGGATTCGCTTTCAAAGAACGGGTAGTTCGGCAAAGTTTGCACATAGTACTTCGTCCAGGCTTTGCGTTCTGCCTGGTCCTTTTCGTCGGCAGTCGCCGCACAGCAGATGGATGTTGCGAGACAAAGTGAGACCCAAACTAGCTTCTGGTTTGTCGCTGGCATGACGAGACTCCGTTAGGAACCGGATTGAATAATCTTGATTTGCTTGGGGCTAGGGCCCTCCAGCAAGCCATGGTCGACGAGAAACTGATCCAGGCTCAACATGGTCTTCAGGTAGGCCTTGTTTTCCTTGCGGCCAAAATTGAAAAAACCATGTGGTTCGCCGTCATAACCTTCAAGCTGAGCGATGTCGCCATTGGCGGTGGCCGCATCGGCGAACGCCCTTGCGGTTGCGAAGGGAACCGTACTGTCGGCCTTGCCGTGGAAGATGATGGTTGGCGGCAGCCCCTTTGAAAGTTGGTGAAGTGGCGAGAGCTTCTTGGGGTCGGTCCCCATACGCTCGCGTAGTTGATTCAGGGCTTGTTCCGATACCGTTCGAACGCCATCGACGGGTGCTAAGACCAAGGCCGGATTGAACAGTGCGAGGCCATTTGGGTGCGAGCTGACGTCGAGGTCGTCGCCGGCCTCTTCGAATCCCGGTACGGTGGCGGTACACGCTGCAAGGTGACCTCCGGCCGAGCCGCCGCCAGCGATGATACGTTGTGGGTCAACGCCCAGCCGCCGCGCGTTTTTACGTACCCAACGAATGGCTGACTTGGCATCCATGACGCACGCCGTGGCCTTCGTTTGATTGCGGCTTGCGACGCGGTAGTCGGCCGTTATGGCGATCATGCCACGACTGGCGAGATAGCGGCACTGTTGTTCAAACTGCGCGGGCGTGCCGCCCTTCCAGCCGCCGCCAAAGAAGAACACAATCGCCGGGCGACTCTCGTTGCCTTCGTGCGATTCGGGTTTGAAAACGTAAGCCTTGAGTTCGGTATCGCCGACCGTCTTGTACGTTTCGACTTCGGCACCTTCCATTTCTGGCGGGTAGTTTTTTTGAGGCTTGTTTGCTGTTCGAGGTGGCGGGGTCTTCGCAAGATGAGTGTCGAACCAGGCAATCATTTCCTTTGATGCGAGTGTCCCGTCGGCACCGCCGAAACCATGACCGGCACCTTCGATGACGACCTTCTTTGTGGGGACGTTCTTATCCTGAAAGGCTTTCTCGATTCGGTCACTGTTACTGAGCGGGACCAGGGTATCTTCGGTTCCGTGGATCAGCAGTGTGGGGGCATCGTCGGCTGTCACGTGTAGCAGCGGCGACACGCTTTCGGCGAGTGTGGGGTCGAAGTCGAGCGCCGGGAATCGGTCATCAGGACCCACATACTCGCGGAGGTCCACAGGCGGAAAGTACGCCACCACCGCGGCGACACGATTGCCGGTTCGATCGATGGCCGTGGATGCTTTGGCGTTGCCGTCGTCTCCGGTGGTTCCCAGCATCAGCGAAAGGTGCCCGCCGGCACTGCCGCCGCAAACACCAATGCGATCTGCGTCTACATTGAAGTCGTCGGCGTGTAGATGGATATGACGGAGTGCCTTTCGCACGTCGCTGACTGCATCGGGCACCTTGAACAACGGTGCGCTCCCGTGCCGAACGATATACAGCGTGTAGCCCTTTTCAACGAGTTGACGGAAGAATCGAAATCCTGCCGGTGCTGCGGGGTTCACGAAGTTGCGCGGGCTGGACCAACTTGAATTCCAACCGCCGCTGACCATGTAGACCACAGCCGCGTCGTTGTGTTGGTCGCTGTGTTGGATGACATCGTAGGTGAGTGCCATACCCGACTTGTGCCCGTAGACGACGTCGCTCGTAAAGAGAAACTCGTCTTTTGATTCGCCATCTTCCGCTGCCAGGATCGAAGGCGACAGGCTGAAGAGAAGTGTAACCATCAGGAGTGGAATTAGGTGTTTCACCGCAGAGTTTCCTCGTGTGCATGGGACCCCAGAAATGCATTCGCGAGCAGCAACATACCAGAGTCGCGCGGAGCGCGCATATCAGGATCAGGTTTGCACCTGTGGGAGGGGCGGGAGTTGCTCCAGAATGTTCTCGTGAACACCGCGCAGCCAGATATGGGTCTTGGTGATTTTGGTTGTTCTCAGTATCCGCGCAGTTACTTGCCCGAAGACTAACGCCACAACCAACGTAATTATCGATGCAAAAATGCCCAACATCCAGACCGCCGACGGATTGCGAGCTTCGACGATGACGCCGATACATACAAGTAACGCAATGATGCTGCCAAACCCGGCGATCCAGCAAGCGAGGAGTCTGGATTTTCGTTGGGCAATGCGTTCAGGGGCGAGCGGAATGTCGATGGTCGCTCGTTTTGTCAACGCGACCGCCAGAATGATGTAGATCAGCACATTGACGAGAATTGCCAATGCGATCCACGGCGTGTGCCATGACAGTTTGCGACGAACTTTACCATTCGTGACCGGCATGCCAGTCTTCACGCAGATTGCAGGCAGTCGGGCTTCGCGGTGCATGACAAGGTCCTTGTTGTCACGCCAAAGCCCATTCCAATCGGTGTTTATCGCTGGACCGACGTACGTTTCCGCAACGTTCGGTGCCGCGTATGGATTTACTTCATTCATGGTTTTCTCCCATGAAGGTCCAGCCTGGCAAAGAACGTATTGCGAATCAAGTAGAACGATTTGCCGAAGGACGTTCGTTGGGCTAACCGGTCTTCGAGAGAGTTCCTAGCGATCCAGGTGATTGACGAGGTCAACGCAAATGCTCTGCAGTTCGATCGCCCGTTGTCGCAGCTGCATGGAAGTCTGCGTCGAGGCGACTTGCTCTTTTTTCAGTAGCGTTCGCAATGCAACCAGCTTGCCAAATCGCATGCGCAGTTCACATGGATGGAGGTTGGTGGAAATAACTTCGTCGATGTCGGCTGCGAACGCGGCGGCACATTCCGGTTCCGATGGCCCCACGATGGCTACGACGGGAGTGAGGCCAATCATTGGGTCGGCTTTGATCGCGGAGACGACGTCTGCCGCACCATGACCACACGCCGGAAAATCGAGCAACAGCACATCCGGTTTGGTCATGCGCACCAGCGCCAGCCCGTCCGCTGTAGTGGATACCGAGCAGAGTTCCTGGTAGCCGGCGGACACCAGTTGTTGCTCGATGAAGTGTAGTGACTCGCGGGATCTGGCGATGACTCCCACTCGAACCACGCGGGAGCGATTTGACGGAGCCTCGTCTTCCGGGCAGCCAACTGTGGTGCCTGGCTCTTGCGTGGCAAATGAGTCTTGCGTGGCAAGCAAATCTTGCGGCGGACGGTCGCAGATAGATGCTTGGTTCGACATCCCGGTTAACGCTGCTGTTGTCCAGGGGAGACATGTTTTTGAATCAGAGCGTAGCCCTTGTCCGTGTTGCTGCTGGTTACGAATCTGTCGCCGGAGCGAACGGTGATCTCGTTGGCGCGGGCCGTAGGAATGCAGAACATCAGGAAAATGAACGCGGACAGCACCACGGCGAGGACCTGGAGAGGCAGTTCCTGCTGTGGCAGGCCGGGTTTTCTGTGGTGACGATAGAGCATGACAAACTCGCTTCCTTTAAGTCATTTAGCTCATTCATGTTGGGGAGGCGGGATTTCAGCGGAAGTACGGGGGATTTCGACCATACGTGCCGAGACCCGGTTTGATTGATTCGGATGGTGGGCCTGTGCCGCCCTGATCGGCGTACAAAAAGGGCTGCCCGTTCTGCTATGATGGCGGTCCCACCAGAAAGCATTCTTCCCGCCTACCGATGAAGATGAAACTCCTCCAATTCCGCCACTTGGCAAGGGCCGCAATCGCGTGCCTCGGTTTGCTTGCATGCACGCCGCTGGGCTCGTCCCTGCTTGCGTTCGCGGACGAAGTAGCAGGTGAAGTAGCGAGCGGGGAAGCATCCGACGAAGTAGCTGCAGGCAAGGCGCCCGCCATCGATTTCGAGGCTCGCGTTCCAATCGAAATTCAGACCGACGTGTCAGAGCTGCTGCAGGACAACTGCCTCAAATGCCATGGCGAAAAAAAGCGTTCCGGTAAGTTGGATCTGAGGACGGTCGAAACCATCATCGCCGGTGGTCGACGTGGTTCCGCGATTGACGCCGACGCCCCCAAAGAAAGTCGTTTGCTTCAGCTGGTGCGGGCCGGAGCCAAGCCCCACATGCCTCCAGGCAAGAAGCAACTCACCGATCAGCAGATCTCCGTGCTGACGCAATGGGTGCAGCTCGTTTCCGACAGCATCATTGCGGCACGACCCGCTCGCGAGCATGCGGAAGACGAATCCGGAGATCTCGAACCGGCCGAACAGGGCGATGCGACCGATCGCACGCAGCTAATTCCTGATGGAATCAGTCCGACGCTGGCAATCGACGTGTTGGTCGAACACGGTTGGCATCAATCGGGAACCGTCAGCAGCGACCTCTGTAGTGATCCGCAATTTGTCCGCCGGCTCTATCTGGATGTCGTGGGGCGCATTCCCACCGTTGCCGAACATACCGATTTTGTTGCGAACACGAATTCCAACAAGCGCTTGCAGTTGGTTGAAGAATTGTTGGCGTCTCCGGAGTACGCGAGCCACTTCGCGGAGCTGTTCGACTCGATTCTGATGGGACGCAATGAAGGGAAGTTGGGCGATCGTCGTAGCAAGGGCTGGGCCGCCTATCTCGAAAACGTCTTCGCCCAAAACCGTTCATGGGACAAGGTCGCTCGTGAGGTGTTGTTGGCTCGAGCGGATTCGCCGGAAGATCGTGGACACCTTTGGTATTTATATGAACGTAACAACAAGCACCAGGAAATCGCCGAGTCGATTTCAAAGGGTTTCTTTGGCGTTGATATCGCGTGTGCACAGTGCCACGACCACCCGCTGGTCGATGAAATCCTGCAATCGCATTACTGGGGCCTCGTTTCGTTCTACAACCGCAGCAAGAACGAAAACACCGATCATGGATTCGCCGTTGGCGAGTCGGCCATTGGTGGTTTCAACAGCTATGCCAATGCGTTGGAGGGCACAACCGACGACGCCATCCTGACGTTCCTGCAACGCGAACCGGTGCCCGAAGTGCGCCCGGACGAGCCTGACAAACAGGAAGACAAGGGCGAGCTCTACATCGCGGTGGACAAGGAACCTCGCATCCCGCGATTCTCGCGGCGCGAGCGGTTTGTGGAATCGATCGTCACGGGGCATCCGTTGTTGGCTCGGAATCTGGTCAATCGGGTTTGGGCCCTGATGATGGGGCGCGGCATCGTGCACCCGGTGGAGGAGATGGATTCGCGTCATGCGCCCAGCCATCCGGAACTGCTGGACTGGTTGGCTCGTGACTTTGAGCAACACGACTACGATGTGCGACGGTTGGTCCGGGCGATTGTCTTGTCGAGGAGTTATCAGCTCGATTCACGTCGCCCCGACGGCGATCCCGCGCCTGCGACATTTGCCTACGCGCTGGAAAAGCCACTCACGGCGGAAGTGATGGTCCGATCCTTTGAAACGGCGCTGGAGGTTGGATCGGAACGGACGGCCGAATCCGGTTTGGCGTCCGAGTTTCGACGCGTGTTCCCTGATGTCATTGACGAATCGGGATTGTCGAACCTCAAGCAAACTCTGACACTCAGCAACTTTCCGGGAATCCAACAACTTACGGATTCGGCGGCTGCGAAAATGGATGCTGGTGCCGAAACGATCGTGCAGGATTTGTTCATGCGTTGCTACGGTCGAAAACCGCAGACGGACGAGTTCCAGATGGTGAGCGATTATCTGCAATCGCGAGCGGATCGACCGACCGCTGCCATTTCGCAAGTACTATGGGCTTTGTTAACTTCCGCCGAATTCCGCTTTAATCACTAGAACAGATGGCTCGATCGAAAACGACAGCACGAGACTGCGGCAGCCCGGATCACGCCGTGCACCGTCGTTTGTTTCTTGAAGGTGCGACGGCCGGAGCGGCTTCGGTCATGAGCTTTAGTGGTCTGTTTTCGGTGCCGGCATTTGCAGAACAGATCAAGCAGCAGCAAAAGCGTTGCATTCTGCTTTGGCTGTGTGGTGCACCCAGCCAGTTCGAGACGTGGGATCCCAAACCCGGCAAGCGTACGAGTGGACCGTTCGGTGCCATCGGCACGAATCTCCCCGGTGTTCGCATTAGCGAGTTGATGCCAAAGTGTGCCACGATCATGGACAAGCTGGCCGTCATTCGCTCCATGAGTACTGAACCGACGGAGCACTTCCAGGGCATCGACGTGTTGACGCGTGGTGACAAGCCGCGGCCGCCTTTCCAGCGTCCGATTTTGGGGTCCGTGTTGGCGCAGCAATTGGGGCAACTCGATTCGCCCGTTCCCCAGTTCGTGTTGCTGGACCCCTGTCCGGAAGGGAATGAATTCAAAGGTTTCAAGGCGGGCAACTGGGCCGGCTGGCTGGGAGCCGAGTATGGTCCGGTTCGCGCCGGTGGAGACTACGGTATTCCCAACATCCAGAAAGTCGCGAGCGTCGCAGGTGCCGATCATGCCGACCGCGAGGCACTGCGCAGCTTCCTCAGTAAGAAGTACGAAAACGACCGACGCAGCGAGGCGTCCTCTTCCTATAACGCAGCATTCAATCGCGTGAAGGGATTGATGAGTTGTGCTCCGCTGTTCGACATGGACAAACTGCCCGCCGCCGACAGGGATCGATACGGGCCCGGGGCCTTTGGGCTGCATTGTCTGCAGGCACGGCATCTCATTGAAAATGGTTGTCCTTCGGTGATGGTCGCCAATGGCATGCCTTGGGACTGTCATGTTTACAACCACGAAATTCATCAGATGCTGGTGCCCGAGCTGGACAACACGATCCACTGTCTGATCACGGACCTTGAAGATCGCGGGCTGCTGGACAGTACGTTGGTCATCATGATGGGGGAATTTGGTCGCACGCCGTGGATCAACGAAGCTCGCGGACGAGACCACTATTCCAAAGCCTGGTCCATGTCGCTCGCAGGGTGTGGCATTAAGCCTGGCGTGGTCTATGGCTCCACCGATGAAGAAGGGTTTGAGGTGAAGGACAACGTCCTGGATCAGCGTCGGCTGTTCGCCACGATCTTCACGGCTCTTGGCATCGATCCCTGGGCCGAATATGACCTGCCGGGACTACCGACTTTCCATCGTGTCGAAGAGCGGGCGGAACCGGTACGCGAGGTGTTGCTGTGAAGGGTGACGAATCAACGGTTGAAGCGACCAAAGAAGAGACACCGAAGTTCTCGCTCGAGCGAATTCAGCGGTACGAGCTTCCCATGGGCGTCCTTGGGCTGGCGGTCGACTCGCAGGGGAACCAGTTTTACGCAGGGTGCATGGACGGCGTCTATCGACTCGATGGTTCGGCAGCGAAAGACGACAGTAATGCGGACGACAGCGATACGGACGACAGCCGTGCGGTGGACGTGTCGAGCGACTACGAAAAGCTGTACGCTCACGATAGCTACGCCGCGAACGTGGAACTGATTCCCGAAACGAACAGCATTGTGTCGGCGGGCTACGATGGAGCGATCCAGTGGTACGACCTGAATTCGAAATCCGTCAAGCGGCATGTTCAGGCGCATGGATTCTGGTCATGGGATATGGCTCGAGCTACAAAGGCTCCCGTCATCGCGTCGGTCAGCGGACAGTACCTGGCCGGCAGTTATGATTACCGTCCCCGCGCGAGTGAGGATCCGTGCATTCGGGTATACGATGCGATTTCGGGATCGCTGATTCGCTCGATTGACTTTGGCCCACCGGTTCAGGCGGTCGCTGTCACGGATGACGGAAAGTATGTCGCTGCGGGCAATTTGATGGGGGACGCCATCATCGTTGAAGTGGCAACAGGCGACGTTGTTGGACGCTGGTCCACGTCCGACTTTACGGCGTTCGGTATCATCAAGAGTCACTGCCAGATCGGCGGGATCTACGCTGCCACGTTCGCCCACAATCACGATTTGCTGGTCGGCGGGATGGGCCCGATGCGTGATCCCATGGCCGGCAATGGCAAACAGCGGTGGCAACGCATTCGCTGGAGGAACGGGCAAACGACGGCCCCCTCGGCGGACGCGGAACAGGTGACAGCGGAAAAGGTGGCCGCCTCAAAAGACGAGCAGGCCGGCGAGGGTTTGATGGAAACTCTGGCGATGCACCCCGGCGGCCAGTACTTTGTGATGGCCGGACGACTTCGTGGTGGTTCGTGGAATGTCGGGCTGTTCGAGCTGGAATCCGGCGATCTCGTGCATTCCTTCAAGAACGGGATTCGCGTGACCAAAGCCCGCTTTTCTGAGGATGGCCAGTATCTTTATCTCGCGGGCGCAAAGAAGCAGTCCGCCAAAGCCGACAAAGCGTTCGGGGTTATTGACGTCCACAAAGTGTCGATTGCTTGACGAATTGCTCGGGACGGATAGCGAGATCCAACCACAAGCGTGAGCCAGTTTGCATCGGCGAATTTCGAGTTCCGGTTGTTGGGGTGTTGCAACCTCGTGCGTAATTCGGCCGCATCAAGAAGGGCGCAAATAGTTGGCCAATTCGTGTAGTTCTGACACAATGGATTTTGGCGGCTTCCCGTCGGGTGGTCTCCTCCTGGCGACCGTTCAACTCATTCGAGTCACTCATTCGAGTTTAAAATGCAGCGTACGCGAGTCTTCGCAGTGGCTCTCCTTTTGGCGAGCTGGCTGGTGACATGTCAAGTTTCCCTTGCAGTTGATTTCGCCGTAAATCAGGTGGCGGATATCAATCCTGCCGGCGACGGCCTGGGGACGGCGTACTTCACCGAATTCAACAACCAGTTGTACTTCCGAGGCAATGGCCCGCAGGGTTGGGAGGTCTACCGCACGAATGGCGAGACCGTGCAACAGGTGAGTGACTTGAATCCGGGCGGAGATTCCAGTCCCTATCAGTTCACGCCGTTCAATGGCGACCTGTATTTTGGAGCTGCGGGAAGCACGGGCGAGTTTGAACTCTATCGCACCGATGGAGTAAACACGTCGCTGGTGGCGGACCTGAATACCGGCGGTAGTTCGGACCCGCTGGGCTTCATCGAGTTCAACAATTCGTTGTGGTTCACGGCGAATGGCGACAATGGTCGACGGGTTTATCGTAGCGACGGGACCAATACGCAATCGATGTTTGATGTGACGCCGGTTGGGGCATTGCCGGACGACTACGTCATCTTCAAGGACGAACTCTACTTTCCCGCCGATGGGCCGCGTGGGACGGAACTCTACAAGACCGATGGCGAGTCGCTGACGTTGGTGGGCGATATCAATCCAAACGGGAGTTCGTTCCCCAACTGGCTGACGGTGTATGGTGACCAGCTTGTCTTCAACGCGCAGTCGGGATTGGGGACGGAGCTGTACGCAACCGATGGAGACACGATTGATTTTGTGGCCAACATTAGCTCCGGTGAAAGTGAATCCATCCCAAACAGTTTTATCGAGTACGACGGCAATCTGTACTTCGGAGCTCGCGGTGCTCAGGGACCGGAAGTCTACAAGTATGACGGAGAGCTTGTTACGTTGCTGGACGATCTGAATCCGTCGGATAGCCAGTCGGCGGAGTTTCCTCGGGACTTTGCCGTCGTGAATGACGAATTGTATTTCGCAGCGTTCGGCGCAGACGGACTGGATCCCTTTAAGACTGACGGGACCACGGTAACGGCGCTGCCGGATCCGAACCCGGGCAACAGTGCGATTCCCTACCAGTTCACCGAGTTTGGTGGGACGGTGATCTTTGGTGCGGCCTCCAATGATGGGGCCAGCGCGGACGAGCTCGATGGGGAACTTTTCATGTTCGACGGTACGGACATCAGCCGGGTCGCGGATATCAATCCCGGGACAAGCAGTTCGTGGCCCGACAACCTCATTGAGTTCAACGGCGATTTGTATTTTTCGGCAACCGGAGAAGACGGCACTGAACTCTATCGGTTGTCGGAACTGGCCGCGGCGCAGGGAGAGTCGAACGAGGGATTGTTTGGACTCGAGGGGCTGGCGGCGGTATCCGGGGCAGCGATCAGCAGTGCTTCCGTTCCCGAACCGAGTGCTTCCGTTTTGCTGTGGGGCGGAGTTCTCTTTCTGCTGGCGTTCCGCCGCCGGTAGAGGAACCGAGTCGCGCCCGCGCAGTGCATAACGCCCGCGCAGTGCATAATGCCCGCGCAGTGCATAGCGTGCTCCGCATGCGTCGCGCCCGCTCAGTTCAAGCCGCGAAGCGGCGACAGGATGTAGCCCCACGCGTAAGCGTGGGGTACTCCCGGCATCACCGCCCCACCAAGCCGCGAAGCGGCGACAGCACGTAGCCCCACGCGTAAGCGTGGGGTACTCCCGGCGTCCCCATCACCAAGCCGCGAAGCGGCGACAGCACGTAGCCCCACGCGTAAGCGTGGGGTACTCCCGGCGTCCCCATCACCAAGCCGCGAAGCGGCGACAGCACGTAGCCCCACGCGTAAGCGTGGGGTACTCCCGGCATCCCCGCCCCACCAAGCCGCGAAGCGGCGACAGGATGTAGCCCCACGCGTAAGCGTGGGGTACTCCCGGCATCCCCAGCACCAAGCCGCGAAGCGGCGACAGCACGTAGCCCCACGCGTAAGCATCGCATACAGCGCGGCCCGGAATACGGGACGCTCGCTGCTACGCACGTCGCTTGGGTTGGTGACGGATTCAGGAGGCGGAGCCTCCAAGGCAGTGCGTTCCCCGGCAGAGCCAGGGAACGAGGGCATCGCGGCTCTCCCATCGCGGAGTTCTCTCTGGCGCAAGCCGCGAAGCGGCGACAGCACGTAGCCCCACGCGTAAGCATCGCGTACTCCCAGCATCCCCGCCACACCAAGCCGCGAAGCGGCGACAGCACGTAGCCCCACGCGCAAGCATCGCATACACCGCGGCGCCGGAATACGGGACGCTCGCTGCTACGCACGGCGGTTAGCGGCGGATTCAGGAGGCAGAGCCTCCAAGGCAGTGCGTTCGAGACTAACTCTCGTCCGGAAGGATCGCACCCTCCGAAACGCCGTCACCGCGAATGGGGGCGACCTTGGACGCCATCGAATCGAGCGCCTGTACGCTGACGTTGCGCGTTGGATAGCCCGGACGCACTTTCTGCAGGACGCGACCTTCGATCGAATCGAACGTCAGTTTGTCATAGAGCTCGCGAGTGTGTTGCTCGTCACGTCCCCAGGTCTTGGCGATCTCATCGATGATCGGGAAATCGACGGGGCAATAGTTGCGGAAGGACTCCATGATCGCGTAGATCGACCACGCGTAGATCCCGGTTGGCGTTCCATCCTTTTGCAGCGTGACCAATGCCCCGGGGGCTTCGACTGCATCCAGGATGCCACCGAAATTGTTGGTCATCAGTTGACCCGCATTGGGCTGGCTGGCGTCGACCAGGAGCATGACTGCCGTGGGGTCGTCGCGATAGATCTTGCAGCCCGCGAATGCTATCGCTGGCGAACCTCCGCGAGGCGACGGCTCCACGATTTGATTCACCGGCAGGTCGGCGTCGGACGCGTGCGTCACGATGTGCACATTTAGCTGTGACACCAACGACGTCGCGACGGAAAGCAATTCCGATGCCTGCGACGCGGTAGGACTGAGAATGACGATGTGGACATGTTCACGGCTTGCAGACTGGTTCACGAAAGACCTCCCGGATTCGCGCAATAGGTGACTTTTGAACATTACGCCCCAATTGCAGTCGGGACACGATCACCGCCCTTTTTTCTTACGAAGAACTGGTTTTGATTGTTCGGGTCGTACTTGGATGCTGTCAAATCTCAACGCGTCGAAAATGTGCAACGTGTTGCGCCCGGCCGCCAATCATGCGTGACGGCATCTGCTAACATGTTCCCTCCCACGAACAGGAGGACGTCATGTTTCGATTATCGGTTGTCATTGCACTCTGCATGAGTGTTACGCTGGGAGTCAGCAACAAAGCAACGGCTCAGACCGCCAGCCCCCAATCCCCCGATTTGCCGCACGCCGTGTTCGTCGTCGGTACGGAGCATTACAGTCCGCACAGGACGATGCCGCCTCTTGCGCAGCAACTACAGCAGGCGGGCTTTCGGACAACGGTGGTCGCCACCGAGGGTGATCCGGAACACGACGAGCGGGGGCTCCCGGGGCTGGAAAGTTTGGCGACCGCAGACGTGGCCATTTTCTACATGCGATTCCTGACGCTACCGTCAAAGCAATTGCGAATCATCGAAACCTACCTGAAATCCGGCAGACCCGTGGTGGCCTTTCGTACGAGCTCGCACGCCTTCGACTACCCGAAGAATTCGCCCCAGCAACGGTGGAACAACGAGTTCGGTCGTCGCGCGATGGGGACCGGGTATTCGATGCATCTCGCTGGCAAAACGCGAGTGACAGCAGTGGACACTTCGCACACGATTGTGAAGCGGTCCGGAATGACGAAGGAGAAGACCGCCGCCGGAACTCTCTACCTTGTCGACCTTCCCAAGTCAGCCACCGTGCTGCTGAAGGGGACGGGCACCGCAAAGCGAACGGGCACCATCACCAATCGCTTTGGCACGCACGAGGTCACCAAAGAGATGACCCAACCGGTTGCCTGGACGTGGAAAAACGAATGGGGCGGACGTGTATTCGGCACGACGCTGGGGCACCCCGGAACGCTGGCGGACCCGGATTTCGTACGTCTGTTTGTGAACGGCATCTGCTGGGCTGCGAAACGCCCAATGCTGGCACGTAAGACGCCCGTGGGCGCGATCCGTGATGGGAAGCTGGTTGCGCAACGAGCTCCTCGAAGCTCCAACGCCAGAAACCGGCAGACCGGGAAGCCTGCACCTCCTGAAGATCCCGAGTATGCGCGCTATGCAATCTTCGAAAAGACAGCTCCGCGTCCCGAGAATGCCGAGCCGGTTTCAACGAAGCTTCCCTTGCAATTGCAACCCGGAAGTACCATCGCGTTCATCGGCAACAATCAGCTCGATCGAGCCCGGCATTTCGGCTACCTCGAATCGGCCATGCACCAGTCGCATCCCAACCACAAACTCGTGGTGCGCAATCTGAGTTGGGCGGGCGATACACCCAGCGTCCAACCGCGTCCGATGAACTTCGCCGATCTCGAACAGCACCTTACGCACGTCAAGGCCGATGTGATCTTCGCCTCGTTTGGCTTCAATGAATCCTTTGCCGGCGAACAGGGCATCGAGGAATTCCGCCAGTCGCTAGGCAGCTACGTGAATGGTCTCCGTGCCCGGGCGTTCAATGGGAAAACGGCACCGAAGATTGTGCTGGTGTCTCCCACCGCAAATGAAAACATCACGGGTGTGCCGGCGGCGGATCGGAACAACGCAAATCTACGAGCCTACACCGACGTCATACGAAGCGTGGCGGCCGAGCAGGGCGTTGCGTTCGTCGACGCGTTTACGAAAACCGAACTGGCAATGCGCGACGCGGATACGGACCTCACCGTCAACGGTGCCCACTTGAATGACGCGGGCTATCAGTTGTTCGCGAGGGTCGTCTTTGGCCAGCTCTTCGCTCGAGACACGCCGGTAGCACAGGAAGCTCTGCGTCAAACGGTGATCGACAAGAATCGTCAGTTCTTCCGGCGGTATCGTCCCGCGAACACGTTTTACTACACCGGCGGTCGAAACAGGTCTTACGGCTATCTCGACTTTCTGCCGGCCATGAAGAACTTCGACATCATGGTTGCCAATCGCGATCAGCGTATTTGGGCGCTGGCTCAGGGGCGATCGTTCGACAAACCCGTCGACGATTCCAATGTGCCTCAGTTACCCACGACCAAACAGAGCCGGGGAGCGAATGAGTACCTGTCGGCCGAAGAAGAAAAGCAGGCGTTTAAGGTCGACCCGCGTTTCGAGGTCAATCTCTTCGCGGGCGAAGAGCAGTTTGCCGACATCGGCGCGCCCATCCAGATGCGGTGGGACGGTCAAGGTCGTCTGTGGGTGTCGTGTTCGACGACCTATCCGCACGTTTATCCCGGGAATGAACCCAACGACAAACTGGTGATCCTCGAGGACACCGACGGCGACGGGCGCGCGGACAAGTCGACCGTCTTTGCCGACGATCTACACATTCCGCTGTCGTTCGAGTTTGGCGACGGCGGCGTATACGTCTCGGAAATGCCCGATCTGACGTTCATCAAGGACACCGACGGCGATGGCAAAGCCGACTATCGTCGACGCGTGCTGTCCGGGTTCGGCACCGAGGATTCGCATCACGCCTTGCATGACATGACGTGGACACCGGATGGGGATCTCATTTGGCGCGAGGCGATCTTCCATCATTCGCAGGTGGAAACGCCCTACGGTCCCGTGCGTCAGCAGAACAGTGGCTGGTTTCGTTTTCAACCGCGCGATCAGCGTTTGACCAGCTTCGGTTCGTACCACAGTACCAATCCGTGGGGCGTCACGTTCGATGACTGGGGCCAGCATGTCGCCAGCCATCCGATCTACGCCGCAGCTTTCCATTCGCTGGATCCACCGTACCCGCTACAGCATCCTCGCCCGTCGGGGCTGCAGGCGTACTCGGGGACGTGCGGTCAGGAGTTCGTGGACTTTGCTGGTTGGCCCGACGACATGAACGGCAACTTCGTCAAGGTGCGCTACAAGCCGACCAATCGTGTCGAAATCCATAAGTGGAAGGAAGGCCCATTCGGGTTCGAAGAAGAATATGTCAGTGATCTGATCTTTTCCAGCAACCTCAGCTTCATTCCGGTTGACCTTCGATACGGTCCCCGCGGGGCGATGTACGTTTGCGATTGGTACAACCCGGTCAAGGGCCACGCGCAGTATTCCCTGCGGGACGATCGCCGCGATCGACATTCCGGACGCATTTGGCGCATCGTTCCCAAGGATGGAAAGCTCACCGATCCGCCGCAAATCGCCGGCGCGTCAATTGCGGCGCTGCTGGATCTAATGAAGCGGCCTGAATACCGATATCGCTATTGGGCCAAACGCGAGTTGCGTTCACGAGATCCCGCGAAGGTCAAAGTTGTACTGGATTCGTGGGTTGAGGTTCTCAGTAAGAGCGATCCTCGCTATCGACACCATCAAATCGAAGCGATCTGGAACTATCGCAACGTCGGCGCGACGAACTTCGATTTGCTCCGCGAGCTCCTGGCGTGCGAAGAACATCATGCCCGTGCGGCGGCGGTCGAGCAACTACGTTATTGGCATCCTCAAATGGAAGATGGAATCGCGCTGTTGCGAGCAGCGGCGAATGATTCGAATGGAATTGTTCGCATGCAAGCGGCGATCACGGGCAGTTACTTTGGAACGAAGGACGCGCTCGATGCCGTGTTGGATGTCTTGAAACATCCGCAGGAAGGTCACCTGTCGTACGCGATCGCCTGCTCGTTGGGCTCCGCACCGCTGCGACGGCATTGGGAAGGCAATCCCGACTACCAGGTAGCGCGGCTGCTGAACAAGGCACGACGGAACAACGAGCTGAAAGAGCCGACGCCCAGCGCCAGCCAGGCCGAGTTTGATTTGCAGAAGGACCTGAATGTTGTCCGCATTTCCTGCCAGCCAGAGCGAATGCTGTACACGGTCAAGCAATTCAATGCGAAACCCGGACAGCCGGTGAAGCTGGTATTCACGAACCCGGATGCGACCGATCACAACCTGTTGATCGTGCGTGATGGTGCGCTTGCGGAAGTGGGGATGGCGGCGAACGCGATGGCCCGCGACCCAAAGAACGCCAACTCGAATTTCATCCCGAAAGACAAAGAACACCTCATCATCGAGGCGGCGCCCATGATTGGTCCGACGCGAAAATCTCGTGTCCACGTCATGCGTTTTTCGGCCCCGACAGAACCCGGAGTCTATCCGTTCGTCTGCACGTTCCCGGGACACTGGATCGTCATGCGAGGTGATATGGTCGTCGCAGATAGCGATGCCCAGGCAAAGCAGTTGTTGGCTTCACGCAAACCGACGGTGGTGCAGGAATGGAAACTGAGTGATTTTGCGAAGCTGTCAACGTCCACGGACGAGGCGACCGTCATGCGGGGCATGCAGAGTTTCATGAAGGCCAACTGCAATCAGTGTCACCAGGTAGCTGGCCACGGAGTGAATCTGGGCCCCGACCTGACCCACATTGCGAAACGGTTCAAGGGTCGCGAACTGTTGAAGCACGTGCTTGAACCATCGTCGGAAATCAACAAGGAGTACCAGGCGATTCAGATCCTCGATACGTCCGGTCGCGAATTCACAGGAGTTGTGAAGTCAGAGGACGAACGCGAGGTGCGGCTGATTCCAAATCTTCTGACGCCCGACAAGACGGTTGTGGTGAAGAAGAGCGAGATTGAATTTCGTCGCAAATCAGAAACTTCATCCATGCCGGCGGCGCTTCTGAACGTGCTAACGCGAAAAGAGATTGTCGATCTCGTTTCGTTTTTGGAATCCGGCGGCTATCAATTGCCGGAACATCTGGAAAAGCAGCACAAACACTGACTTTGGCCTCGGCCGACCGGGTGTGGTAGAGTGCATCGACACAGGAGGAGACGCGATGAAAAGTTGGTCTGCACTCGGTGGTTCCAGGCAACAATCCATGCGACGCGTTCAATTGATGCGTCGGGAGCGTGATGCACACGGTTTCACGTTGGTGGAACTGCTGGTCGTCATCGCGATTATTGCGATGTTGGTAGCGCTACTGTTGCCCGCAGTCCAGGCGGCCCGCGAAGCAGCGCGTCGGACACAATGCCTGAACAATCTCCGCCAGCTTGCGTTGGGTTGCATCAATCACCATGACACCCACAACTTCATGCCCTCGGGTGGTTGGGGGCGGCATTGGGTGTGCGATCCGGACCGTGGTTTTGGCGAGCGGCAGCCTGGTGGTTGGGCTTATCACGTACTGCCGTTCATCGAGTCTGGCAGCATCCACAGTTTGGGTGCCGGTGCGGACGACAAGCTCAAGCGGACGATGAACTTTCAGCGTATTACGACTCCGCAACCGATCTTTCACTGCCCCAGTCGTCGCGAAGCACGGCTTTATCCGGTGGACAGTTTCTCTTGGAATCGCAATCCAAAATTCACGGACCCGTTAACGGAAGTCGCTCGAACGGACTATGCCGCAAACGGTGGCGACGGAGTCACCGGGTTGTTTGGGAATGGTTGGTCCGATGGACCGGCCACGTTCGAGCAGGGAGATAGTGGATCGTACAACTGGCCCAGTCTGAAGTTGCATAATGGGATCACGGCGAATCGCAGTGAGATCGGCATTGCGAAGATCATGGACGGAACCAGCAAAACCTATTTGCTGGGCGAGAAGTACCTTAACCCCGACTCCTACACGACCGGGCAGGATTGGGGTGATAACCACAACTTGTACAGTGGCGACGATATGGAGATCGTTCGCTTCGCCCGCCGTGACGCGCCTTTGTCTCGAGACCAACCGGGCTTGGTGATGTACTTTGGATTTGGAAGTGCCCATCCATCCGGTTGCCACATGGCGATGTGTGACGGAAGCGTCCGACCGTTGGCATACGACCTGGATCAGGAGGTCCACCGTCGATTTGCGAACCGCAAGGACGGAGCCGTGATCAGCGACGGTTTGCGTTAGCCGTTCCCCTCGTACCCCGGCTCTGCCGGGGAACGCACTGCCTTGGAGGCTCCGCCTCCTTGAGCCGGCACCTCGTCCTTCGTGTAGGCGCAATTCGAATCCAACAGCGTCCTCGGCGTTTGTCGTTCTTCAGTGCCATAGCATGGTGCATCCTGCTGTCGCCGCTTCGCGGCTTGGCGGTGGGGATGCCGGGAGTACCCCACGCTTACGCGTGGGGCTACATCCTGTCGCCGCTTCGCGGCTTTGGTGTGGCGGGGACGCCGGGAGTACCCCACGCTTACGCGTGGGGCTACGTGCTGTCGCCGCTTCGCGGCTTGCCCCAGAGAGAACTCCGCGATAGTAGAGCTGCGATGCCCTCGTTCCCTGCTCTGCCGGGGAACGCACTGCCTTGGAGGCTCCGCCTCCTTGAGCCGGCACCAACCGCCGTGCGTAGCAGCGGGTGTCCCGTATTCCGGCGCCGCGCTGTACGCGATGCTCACGCGTGGGGCTGCGTGCTGTCGCCGCTTCGCGGCTTTGGTGTGGGTGTGCCGGTCTGTACCCCATGCTTACGCATGGGGCTACGTGCTGTCGCCGCTTCGCGGCTTGCGCCTGTCGAGGCACCCTCGTTCCCTGGCTCTGCCGGGGAACGCACTGCCTTGGAGGCTCTGCCTCCTTGAGCGACCACTGCGTCTTGCTCGCTCCTCGACGGCGTCCTCCTTGAAGCGCTCAGCGCGTCCTCCTCGCCGCTCCTCCCCACGGCATTGGACGCTCGACCTAAATCTGCCACACATCCGTTATGATTACCATTTCGCGTCAACGCCACCAACTTCCTTGCTCCCCAGCCGGAACCAAACTTGATGAATCGGCAACTCGTCCCCAACCATCCAATTGTACAGATGCTCATGATGGGTCTCCTTCTGGCCAGCAGCGTCGCGCCCCTTGCGGCTGAGGAAGCAATCGCTGACAAGGTAGGCGACGCAGAGTTCTTTCAGCCCGACAAGGTACAAGTCATCCATCTCGACGTGAGCGAAAGTAATCTCGCCCGGATGAAAGCCGCGCTACCGGAACGGATCTACGTGCCTGCCGACTTTCGCTGGGGCGAACAGACCATCAGGAACGTGGGCGTGCGTTACAAGGGAAACAGCTCGTCCCAACCCAATCAGCGGCATAAACGTAGCTTCCTCATCAAGTTCAATGAGTTTGAAAAGGGGCAGAGGTTTCTGGGGCTCAAGCGAGTCGCGTTGGACAATGGTGTGCAGTTTGGCAGCCTGTTCAGCGAACAATTGATCACTCGTGTTCTCGACGAGCTCGACATCGTTGCGTCCCGCGCGAACTTCGCCAGGTTGTACCTCAACGGCAAGTTCCATGGTGTGTATACGAACGTCGAGCGGATCGACAGCGTCTTCCTTGCGAACCACTTCGCCGACCCCGGCGGGCCCTTGTACAAAATTGACGAAGGCGGGCCTGGTTGTGACCTCGGCCCTGTACCTGAGGCGGTTCGCGCGCGGGCGTCGACGTTTGAACCCAAATCGGCTGCCGCTACAGACGAAGCCAATGACGTATACGACCTGATCGCGGCCATCAATGAAACGCCCGCCGACCAGTTCGCGGCAGTGATGGAAGCGAACATGGAGATGGACAAATTCCTTCAGACGATGTCGGTGATGTTGTTTTCGGGTGCGTTCGATCAGCTCACCGGTTGGGGGCCGCACAATTACTATCTGTATCGCAATCCACAAGATGGCCGCTGGCATTATCTTCCGTGGGACCTGGACGTAGCCTTTGCCGACAAGGCTTTTGGTCGGATTCCGGTGATCGATGGCTGGCACGCCGCCTGGCCGATTCCGGGTGGTGCGCCGCGGCCAATCATCGAGCGAATCGTCAACGATCCCGGGCTCCTGCAGCGATATCGCGAGTTCGCCGACGTGATCCTGGAGAAGCACTTTCATCCACGCGTGATTGTGCCGAAGTTGGATGAGTTATACGCTCGCGTCAAAGACGATCTGGCGGACGATCCGTTTCCACCAAGACGCATAACGAACCCGGGAGATCGCAACTATGACGACGTGGTTGCCTCGTTGAAGGAGTTCATGCACCGGCGGTACAAGACGGCGCGAGCTCAGTTGGACTCCCCGGGGCAGCGTCCGAAGTCCTCGACCGATCCGTCGCGCGGCGGTCGTGAGCAACCAGGGCCTGCGCAAGCAGGACGCTCGCGACCCGAGGGACAGCCGTGGCCGAGTGAGACGCCATCGAAGCAGGCGCCAAGCGATTTGCGGTTGGTAGCTCAAACTTCCGAATCGATCACAATTCGTTGGGCTGACAACGCGGAAGGGGAAGCGGGCCATCTGGTGCAACGAGCCGATGGAACGGAGGGTCCCTTTGGAAATCTATTGGGAAGACCGGGGCCCGAGAGCATCCTGGCCGCCGACGACAACGTCGTGCCGGGCCGTACGTATCGCTATCGAGTGTACGCCGTGTTTCCTACGCCAGCTGGTTTACGTGGATCGAGCGTCTCCAATACGATCACGGTGCGTGTCCCGGACTAGCGTGGCCTCCCCGGGGCCAGCTGCCCTCGTTCCCTGGCTCCGCCGGGGAACGCACTGCCTCGGAGGCTCCGCCTCCTTAAACCCAATCGCCTCGTCGTTGGCACGGAAACACGAATGCGTTGGAGTCCTCATGGTTTGTTGTGGTTGGGCTCCGTTGCATGGTGCAGTTTGCTGTCGCCGCTTCGCGGCTTGGCGTGGATAGGCCAGCCGTGGAACGGAACCGAGCGTGCGCCGCAGTACCCCACGCTTACGCATGGGGCTACGTGCTGTCGCCGCTTCGCGGCTTGGGGTGGATAGGTGAGCCGTGGAACGGAACCGAGCGTGCGCCACGGTACCCCACGCTTACGCATGGGGCTACGGCCTGTCGCCGCTTCGCGGCTTGGCGTGTATAGTTGAGCCGTGGGACGGAACCGAGCGTGCGCCGCAGTACCCCACGCTTACGCATGGGGCTAGGTGCTGTCGCCGCTTCGCGGCTTACAGGATACCTCTCGTTCCCTGGCTCCGCCGGGGAACGCACTGCCTTGGAGGCTCTGCCTCCTTGCCCCAATCTCTTCGTCATTGGCACGAGAATATGAATCCAACAGAGTCCCGTCGTTCGTTGTGCTTCGGCTCCGTTGCATGGTGCAGTTTGCTGCCGCCGCTTCGCGGCTTGGGGGAGGTCGGCCAGCCGGGGAATGGAGCCGAGCGTGCGCCGCGATACCCCACGCTTACGCGTGGGGCTACGTGCTGCCGCCGCTTCGCGGCTTGGCGTGGATAGGTCAGCCGTGGAACGAAACCGAGTGTGCGCCGCAGTACCCCACGCTTACGCATGGGGCTAGGTGCTGTCGCCGCTTTGCGGCTTGGGGGAGGTCGGCCAGCCGGGGAATGGAGCCGAGCGTGAGCCGCGGTACCCCACGCTGACGCGTGGGGCTATGTGCTGTCGCCGCTTCGCGGCTTGGGGTGGCAATGTTTCTGCCGACGCCGTCAATTTCTAAAGTCAGAAACGTGAAGAGGATACCGAGCAAGAGGACAACTGCGTAGGTCACTCATTCCACCAAATCTGTGTCACGTCGTGCGGCCTTGCTGGTTTAGAATCGAGTCTGGGAGGAAATTGCAGACGAGGCCAACAAGAAGATACTCGAACGGGTTTGAAGCTTCCTCACGAACAGAAATTGTTTGTATCCCGGAATGATGTATTCTGGAATTTGAGTTTGCTGACGTGGGCCTCGGCACGCTACGTGAAAAAACAATCCACAAGACGAGAAGAGGAGCTATCAAGTGAAGAGGTTGCCAGCTGGATGGTGTCCCGAGATTAACGAGATTTTGCTAAGGCACAATTTCGACCGTCGATACTTGGAGTTTGCCCGCGATCGTTTACGCCCTGATGTGGCACCGAGACTGCCCCATACATTGGTCCATTCTATTTTCGAAGATACGGGTATGGACTTCGAGCATGACCGATTGGATCGTCAGCTCTGTCACAGGGAAGATTACGGCAATTACGGATTCTCCGTAGTGGTTGAACTGGAGAAGTGTGATCGCGGTATTCCGTTTACAAGGGTCGTCCCTAGAAGGAGCAAAGGTGGCGGCGACTCTCTGAAGGGAATCGGTAACGGAACTATCTGGGGCATGGCGTTGAGGACGGCCGAGATACGCAGTGGTGAATCAATAGAAAAAGGGAGTATACCTTTGTATGCGTTCTCGAATGAAGAGGAGTTGGCCGAGTGCGCGAAGTTCATCGTGAGCTTGGTGAATGACGTAAAGGAACCAATCCTTGCGTATCTCAAGAAGGAATTTGGTACGCCAGGCGAAGCGAAAGAGTAAGACACATGAGTGTATCTGTTTACTACAGTTCTGGTTCCATCGAGAATGCTCAATCTGATCGGATTGTGTCGCTGGCTGACAAGGCGAACAACGATTACCAGTGGTGGAGCGAACCCATCTCGTTCTTCAGTGCTGACACGACCGGGCTTGCTGGATCATCCGGGCTGTATCGCGGTATCGACGACCAGCAGATCGACAATTACATGGCTCATCAAGATCTGCTCAGAATCATCGAATTTCTGAAATCAGTTTCGTCCGATCTCGGGGTGGGGTGGCAGGTTTCCATTGAGGATAAAGTTGTTGGACAGATTGCCGATGGCAACGAGGATGATGACATGGAATTCAATCTGGACATGCTTGCTGATGTCCACGGCGTAAATGGAGTGTCCATGAATCGCGATGAAATTCTGAGAAAGTACGCGGGACAGAATTAGCGTTCGTAATTGGTACTTGGCATACGCGTGGAGCTACGTCCCGCCTCGTTCCCTGGCTCCGCCGGGGAACGCACTGCCTTGGAGGCTCTGCCTCCTTGCCCCAATCTCTTCGTCATTGGCACGGAAATATGAATCCAACAGAGTGCCCGTCGTTTGTTGTGGTTGGGCTCCGTTGCATGGTGCAGTTTGCTGTCGCCGCTTCGCGGCTTGGCATGTATAGGTGAACCGTGAAACGGAACCGAGCGTGTGCCGCAGTACCCCACGCTTACGCAGGGGGCTACGTGCTGCCGCCGCTTGGCGGCTTGGGGTGGATAGGTGAGCCGTGGGACGGAACCGAGCGTGTGCCGCGGTACCCCATGCTTACGCATGGGGCTACGTGCTGTCGCCGCTTCGCGGCTTGGGGGAGGTCGGCCAGCCGGGGAATGGAGCCGAGCGTGCGCCGCGGTACCCCACGCTTACGCGTGGGGCTACGTGCTGCCGCCGCTTCGCGGCTTGGGGTGGATAGGTGAGCCGTGGGACGGAACCGAGCGTGTGCCGCGGTACCCCATGCTTACGCATGGGGCTACGTGCTGCCGCCGCTTCGCGGCTTGGGGTGGATAGGTGAGCCGTGGGACGGAACCGAGCGTGTGCCGCAGTACCCCACGCTTACGCATGGGGCTACGTGCTGTCGCCGCTTCGCGGCTTGGGGTGGATAGGTGAGCCGTGGGACGGAACCGAGCGTGCGCCGCGATACCCCACGCTCACGCGTGGGGCTACGTGCTGCCGCCGCTTCGCGGCTTGGCGCGTATTAGGTGAGCCGTGGAACGAAACCGAGCGTGCGCCGCGGTACCCCACGCTTACGCATGGGGCTACGTGCTGCCGCCGCTTCGCGGCTTACAGGGTACCCCTCGTTCCCTGGCTCCGCCGGGGAACGCACTGCCTCGGAGGCTCTGCCTCCTTGCCCCAATCGCCTCGTCGTTGGCACGGAAACACGAATGCGTTGGAGTCCTCATGGTTTGTTGTGGTTGGGCTCCGTTGCATGGTGCAGTTTGCTGTCGCCGCTTCGCGGCTTGGCGTGGATAGGCCAGCCGTGGAACGGAACCGAGCGCGCGCCGCAGTACCCCACGCTCACGCGTGGGGCTACGTGCTGTCGCCGCTTCGCGGCTTGGGGTGGATGGTTGAGCCGTGGAGCGGAGCCGAGCGCGCGCCGCGGTACCCCACGCTTACGCATGGGGCTACGTGCTGTCGCCGCTTCGCGGCTTGGGGTGGATGGTTGAGCCGTGGAACGGAACCGAGCGTTCGCCGCAGTACCCCACGCTTACGCGTGGGGCTACGTGCTGCCGCCACTTCGCGGCTTGGGGTGGATAGGTCAGCCGTGGGACGGAACCGAGCGTGCGCCGCGGTACCCCACGCTTACGCATGGGGCTACGTGCTGCCGCCGCTTCGCGGCTTGGGGTGGATAGGTGAGCCGTGGAACGAAACCGAGCGTGCGCCGCGGTACCCCACGCTTACGCATGGGGCTACGTGCTGTCGCCGCTTCGCGGCTTGGGGAGGTCGTCCGGCAGAAGCACATCGTGAGCCCTGTCGTCTCCCTGGTGGACGCGTATGGCTATTCGCTGCTGTCGCTCGGCGGCTCGGGCAACAAGAAGCTCAGGTGGTGAGCGCAATGTGTCAATTGCAAACGCATGGCGGTCTCTCGATCCATCGCGCCGAACAACGGTGACGGACAAATGTCGCCGTCGAATCTTGAGAAACGACGGATGGTTTGCTGCAGCGATTCCGCCGCCGCCTCGTCCGAGGCGATGTCTGACTCGGGGACGGTTTGAGGCATCGTTGGTATGCCCGGCTTGAAGCCGTCTGCGAGGATCTGCTGCAACTGCGATTTTGCGATGGTGTGCTTCATCGTCCACAGGATGACGTTCATCGGGAACGGTGGCTTCGGAAATCCGTCCATCGGAAACGTCATCCACTGATCCAAATGTCCGCATACCTGGCTTAGGTTCCATTCCCCGACTTGCGAGTATCCAGCCAGCAATTCAGCGACATCGTTGGAGACCTGATCCAGCGATTCAAAACACAGTTGGCGTCGTTTGTCCATTTTTCGGTTCCAGACTGGGGATATGTTCGCTTTGTTTTACAGTGGAAACGATCGTTGGCAATCAGTTCGAACTCGACATACGTGACGCCACGGCATAACCTTAAGGCCCCGGTTTTAGCCGGTCCTTCCTCCTGCCTGCCACGACTATGAATCACCCACCTTATTTCTTGCGGCGCATTGCGTTCGCGGCACTCTTGAGTTGTCTGTTCGGCGCCGCTGCGGCGCAGGAATCCGTCGACTACACGGCGCTCGGCGATGCAGCCTATTCGCAACGCCTGGGCCTGAGCGATCAGCAAATCGCCGAAGTTGCGAAGATACTCGACCAGCGACGCAACGCCATTGTCGCGGCCAAACCCGAAGATCGCGCAAACGTGCTTTCGTCGACCAATCAACAGCTCGCCGATCTGCTGTCCGATGCGCAGCGGAGCATGTTTTCGGAACTGGTGGTCGGTGGCAAGTTGCGTTTCAGTTTCCGAAATGAGTCATGGGCGGATGTGCTCGATTGGTTCGCCGCCCAGTCGGACCTGGCACTCGTTATGAACGAAGCGCCCACCGGCGGATTCACCTACAGCGATTCAAAGAACCACACGCCTACCGAAGCCATCGACCTATTGAACAGCGTGCTGCAAAGTAAGGGCTTCACGCTGGTGCGACGCGAGAAGATGTTGATCGTTTCGCGAACCAGCAACGGGATACCGTATGACCAGGTGCCAAAGGTCAAACCCGAGGAGCTTTCGGAACGTGGCCGGTTCGAATATGTCAGCGTGCTGTTTCCGCTGGAAGGCCGGCCGGTCGAACAAGTGACCAAAGAGGTGGCAGCGTTTCTGGGGACAAACGGACAGGCGACTCCGTTGCCAACAACCGGACAGTTGATGGTCGTGGATACGGCGGGCCGAGTTGACGCCATTCGCAAACTCATTGATTCCATTCCCAAACCAAAGCCCAAAGAGAAGCCAAAACCCAAGGCACCCAAAAAAGAGAAGCCCAAGCCTCCGCCGCCTGTCTTTCAAGTTCATTCCGCAGCGGGCCTGAATATTGATCGTGCGATGGAAACGCTGAAGACGTTGTACGGCGATGCCAAACTGACCGGCGACTCGAAGGCCGAACAGATTACTGCGTTCACACCGGCTGCAAAGCAGGACGCCATCGCCAAGACGCTGGCGCAGATGACTTCGAACGTCACCGGCGACAACGAACCGCGGTTGCAGATTTATCCGATCACGGATCAGGACGTCGATCAGTTGCGCGATGTGGTAGCTCAGGCAAATCCCGGGATTCAGGTCTCGGCGGATTCGGCAGGAAGTCGTCTGTTGGTGGTCGGGGATGTCGCACAACACAACGGCGTGCAGCGAACACTGGAAACGCTGGACGCGGTGGAAGCCGACGACGCGGGGAATTCGGTGGCCGTCTACGATGTGAAGCCGGCGCTGGTCGACCAGATCGTTGAGCTATTAAAGCCGTTGATTCCTCGAGCGAGCGTGGTTGCCAATGCCGGCAGGATTGCCGTTCGAGGTAACACGCGTGATCAGCAAATCGCCAAGAGTGCGATTTTGCAGTTGGATGCTGCCGAACGAAACGTGGAAAAGCCGACGCTGCGTTTTCTCAATTTGAAAGCCAAACTGGAATCGCAGTACCTGAATTCCATCAAGCAGCTCGTGCCGGAGGCTCGCATTACAGAAGTTCCGGGGCGGCGTCAGTTGGCAGTCGTCGCGACGAACGAAGATCATCAGCGCGTGCTGGAATCGGTGCAGCAGATCGAAGCGGAAGTTGTCGGTGATGAAGCGATAGAGATGCATCGTTTCGAAGTCGCCGTCGACGACCCGAATCGGCTGTTGTCGATGCTGAAGCGAGACTTTGCTCAATCGCAGATGATGCTGACACAGGATCGCGAGGGGCTGCTGGTTTGGGCCAGCGAAGCGGAGCTGGTCGAAATACGCAAGAAATTCGACGAGCTATCCGCCGTCCTCCCCGCGAAACGTGCGGCGGCGTGGCAAAGCTATGCGGCGGCGAGCATGGATTTGTCAGACATGCAATCGCTGCTAAAGCCCGTCGCACCCGACGCTCAGTTCAAGCCCGAACCGCAGCGGAAACGCCTGATGGTTTGGGCGACGCAGGCCGAGCATGAAAAGATTACGACGACGTTGGCCGCGTTTCAGGGCGACGATGTTCAGGAGTTCGAGGACGTCTTGCTGGGTTATCCACTGAATCGGGGAGATCCGGCGTCCGTGGTGGAAATGCTGCGTGGCATGCGGCCGGATATCAAGTTCGCAGCCGATGAGCGGGCGAACCGGATTCTGGTTACCGCTCCGCTGGCCGAGCAGGCTCGCATCAAGGCGGTCATTGATCAGTTGGATACGGCCCCGGGCAAAACGGCGGGCGACCTGGCGAAATCGTACGACGTGAAAAGCATGGAGCCCTCGACGATCGTTGGGTTGCTGCAGCCAACGTTGCCGCGATTGCGGATGACGCCGAACGACCGGCAGAACAAACTGGCTGTCGTAGGGCCGGCGTTTGAGCATGAGAAACTGAAGAAGGCGATCGAACAACTCGATGGCGGCGACAATGGGAAAGTTGTTGCGTACAACGTCGGCAGTTCGGAACCGTGGCAGGTTCGCAGCATTCTGCAGCAACTGATTCCGGGCATCGTGGTTTCGATTAGCGACGAAACGCGTTCGGTGATCGTGTGGGCCAGCGACGACGACCATGCCAAAGTCAAGCAGGCGGTCGAGCAGTTTTCAGCGCAGAGCGGGGCAGGGCGGACGACGGAAATCTATCGTTTCGATCGCACGAACAATCGTTCGGCGGAATCCGTTTTTCGCCGGCTTGCCCCACGAGCTCGCGTGAGTGTCGTTTACGGTACGAACTCGGTGATCGCCAGTGCTACGGCGGAAGAGCACGAGTTATTGCGGGAAGCGGCGGGCAAGATGAATGGTGGCGACGAGCAGAGCGTCACGAAAGTCTATGCGTTGGACAAGCGACAGATCAACGTCGACGACGTGCTGGCCTCGATTGATGACACACTGAAGTCGCGGCTGGCGCTCCGCATGAACGAACAGACCAACAGTCTGATGGTGCGGGGCAGCGAGGAAGATCAGCGTGTCATGCAGCAACTGATCGACGAAATCACGGCTCAGATTCCTGCGAAGGAGAATCGAGTTCCCAAGATCTATGAACTGACGTATGCCGATCCGGACACGGCCGAATTCCTGGTGCGAGATCTGTATCCCGACGCTCGTTTCAGTTCCGACGACGACACCGGGACACTGGCGGCGACCGCGCTTCCCGAAGAACACACGGAGATTGCGAAAGTAATCGAGCAGTTGGATGTGCCCGGGCAGTCGCAACGTGTTACGGAGGTATACCGGTTTGATCGCGCTTCAGCTCGAGCGGCGGAGAACGCATTCGAACGGCTGGCACCGCGAGCAAGGGTGAGCTTCATCTACGGCACGAACTCGGTGATCGCGACGGCCACCGAAGCCGACCACAAACTGTTTCGGGAGGCGGCCGAAAAGATGAACGGTGGAGCTGGCGGCAAGAGCGTGACGCGAGTGTATCCGCTGGACAAGGAGCAGATTGACGTCGAGGACGTACTGGCTTCGATTGATGATACGCTGCGGTCGCGACTGGCTCTGCGGATGAATGAACAGACCAACAGTCTGATGGTACGTGGTAGTCCGGAAGATCAGGCGACCATGAAGCAGTTGCTCGATGAGATCATCGCGCAGGTGCCACCGAAGAAGAAACGGGTCGCAAAGATTTATCAATTCGAACATGCCGACCCGGACGAAGCCGAATACATTCTGCGAGATCTTTTTGAAGACGGCCGTTTCACGGGCAATGACGAGACCGGCACGCTGGCCGTGACCGCTCTGCCGGAAGAGCACGAACAGATTGCCGAGGTCGTCAAGGAGCTGGACGTGCCAGGTCAGCAGGCGCAGCAGGTGACGGAGATCTATCGGTTTGATCGCACGGACGGCCGGTCGGCGGAAATTGCATTCGAGCGTCTGGTGCCTAGGGCGAGGGTGAGTTACGTCCGCGGGACGAATTCGGTGATTGCCACGGGATCGCCGGCGGATCACGAGCTGTTTCGCGAAGCGGCGGCCAAGATGAACGGCGGTGGCGGAGCGAACGTGACCAAGGTGTATCCGCTGGACAAGAACCAAATCGACGTCGAAGACGTGCTGGCTTCGATCGATGATTCACTGAAGTCTCGATTGGCCGTTCGTATGAACGAGCAGACCAACAGCTTGATGGTGCGTGGTAGTGTCGAGGATCAGGCGGTGATGAAGGAGTTGATCGACCAGATCATTGAGCAGGTTCCGCCGAAGGAAAAGAGGTTGGCGAAGGTGTATCAATTTCGGTTCGGGAATGCCCGATCGGCTCGATATGCCTTGCGAGACATGTTCGATGACGCCACGATCACATCGGACGACGATACCGGTTCGCTGATTGCGACGGCCACCGAAGAAGAGCATGAGAAGATTGCTTCAATTGTCCAGCAAATGGATCAGCCGCGAGCATCGGGCAAAATTACAAAGATCTATCGACTGGAGTCCGCGTCGGCAGTGCGAGTTTACCCGGCGATTCGCGAACTGGTGGACGACGGCAGGGTCTCGTACGACAACGAATCCAACGCGTTGATTGTGACGACTTCGGAAACGGAACATGTCAGCGTTGACCAGGCGATCAAGGATCTCAATGGCGTCGCGGGCGATGAGGTTGCCACTCGGGTTTATGAACTGAAGACGGCTGATGCCAATAACATTCGGTCATCGCTGGAACGCCTGATGCCGCAGCTTCGCGTTGCCAGTGACATTGCCAGCGGTTCGCTGATCGTCGCCGCGAACGAAGAGGACCACTCGCGGGTTCAGTCATTGGTGTCCCAGTTGGACGCCGTGCCCGGTCAGGAGTCGCGGATGAAGGCGTACGTGGTCAAGAGTGCGGATGCGCAGCAGGTCTACCAGTCGTTGTCGAACACATTCAATGGGAACGGCAATTTCTCGTTGTCGTTTCAGGAAGCGACGAAAACGATTTTTGTGGTGGCGACACCACGGAACCATGAAGTCTTTTCCGAGCTGATGGAGCAGTTGGATACGCCCGAGCTTTCCGATGCCAATCGAACGGCCAAAACGTATCCGCTGAACAATCTTTCACCGGCGTCGGGGCGAGCGGCCATCACGGCACTTCTGAAAGGCTCATTGCCGGCAGCATCGGTGGAAATCGACGAGTTGGGCAATTCGTTGATTCTGATTGGCACCGACGCGCAACACGAGAAGGTGGCGGGCACGTTGGGCGGACTCTCGGGAGCTGCTACCGAATTGGAAGTGTTCGATCTGGATTACGTCGATCCATGGACGGTGGAAAGCGCGGTCGACACGTTGTTCATGAACCAGCCGGCCAGTGCATCTCCGACGATCACCAGCGATTACTTTTCGCCGCGAATCTTCGTTCGTGGTAGCAAGTCGCAAATCGAACAAATACGTGGATTGTTGCGGAAGATGGGTGAGACATCCGTCGTTCGTCGGGAAGCACAATCGGGAGGCGATGTTCGCACGATTCCATTTGATGGCGACGTGAACGCTGCCATCCTTCAACTGCAGCAGGTGTGGCCCCGAGTGCGGCAGAACCGAATTCAGGTGGTAGCTCCTTCGGCTCCCTCCCAGAATCGTCGTTCCATCCTGCCTCCGCGAGTCACTCCGTCACGACCGTTGGATCTGCCTTCGGCGGATGACGATAGTGTGATGGCGGATGAGGACCAGCGTGTCGCGTTCGTAGCGTTGCAGACCAGCACCCGCGCGCCAGCGGCGGATTCCAATGAGCCGGACGCCGTCGAGGTGACTAATGCGGCTCCGGTGACTGATGCGGATCCGGTGGCGGAGCAAGACTTGAAGGTGGCCGGAGAGGACGCACCGGATGTCGAAACGAACGAGGACGCGCCGGTCGTCATTGTGCCCGGAGCGGATCGGATTACGATCGCCTCGTCGGATCACGAAGCGTTGAATCAATTGGAAGAGTTGTTGCGAGTGATGTCTCGCGTTGAGTCGGATGACACGGGGCCCGGTTCCGATTTCGCCGTCTTTCTACTGCGGAACACGGGAGCGTCCGACATGCGGCAGTTGTTGGGCGAGTTGTTTGATCAGCTTCGCAAGAACAGCGGCGTGTCGTCCAGTCGATCGGGCGGCGGTGGTTTTGGTGGTGGATTCCGGAGTTCATCGCGAGGAAGTTCGGGCGGGTACGGCGGTGGTGGAGGTTTCGGCGGCAGTGGCTTTTCCAGCCTGTTTGGCCCCAACTTTGGTAACGTCGCGGTCGTTGCCGATGATCGCCTGAATGCCTTGATCATCCATGGTGATCGTCAGGAGCGGGAACTGATTGAAGAGTTGCTGTCGGTGCTGGATACCAAGGACCTTCCCAACCCGATCGTCGTGTATCAGCCGGAGCTGATTCGGCTGCAGAATACCCAAGCGGATCGCGTGTTGGGGATCTTGCAAAACGTTTACCGTTCGCAGCTACAGTCCGGTGGTGGCCGTAAGAAAGTTGAAATCCCGGAAGGAGTTGGCCCGGAAGTGGCGGGCGTGTTGCAACAAATCAATGCCGCGGCCGGTGCACCGATCCTGACGCTGGACGTTGACGACACGACCAACTCGATCGTGATGCGAGCTCCGCCGGAGATTCGGCAGGAGATTACGGCTTTCGTGCAAAAGCTGGATTCCGGAGCAGGAGCCAATCGCAGTCGTAACGTTCGCGTCATTCGACTGGAACGTGGCAAATCGGATCGCATCCGCGATGCCCTGGAACAGTTCATTCTGGAACGCGGCGGATCGCGTTAACCGAGTCGACGATTCGCATGGGGTTTTTGAGGAGGGCGAGTCCCGTCTCGTCGCTCGCCGTCTATCGGGATGGTATTTGATCTTATTCCTGGGACTGAAGTCCCAGGCTATCGGATGCCGTCGCTCCGCGACTCTCCGGGTGGTATTTGATTCTATTCCAGGGACTGAAGTCGACTGAAGTCCCAGGCTATCGGATGCCGTCGCTCCGCGACTATCGGGGTGGTATTTGATTCTATTCCTGGGACAACGAAAAAGGCATCTCCAAAACGGAGATGCCTGATTGTGATTCGGGCCATTGGGCCATTCGAAACGTCCCGGATTTGGTTTCCCGGGGATTTCGCGAGACCTTAGCGAGACCTAAGGAAGCGGCAGCCAGTTGCCGGTCTTCTTGCGAGGCAGCTTGGAAAGCTGTGCGGCGAAGAGTTGCATGACTTCTTCCGCGACGATCTCTTTGAGCTTCGTCTTGTCGCGAGGGGCACCCTTGGACTTGGAGACAACCCATGGGATGTCGAATTCACTGTCTTCCATGCACCAGTTTTGGTAGGTCGACTTGCCCAGCCAAACGACATGGGCGTCGGACCAGAGGGCACGAGCATCCGAGGCACGATGCGTGAACCGGAAGAGCGTACGGACGGAGATGCGAATTGCCTCCATCAGATCTTCTTCCTGCAGTTGCTGCTGAAGTGTGTGTTGCCGTCGGGTTCGCCGTTGTGCCAGTTGGAATGTAGCCATGCAATTGCTCTTGGTGAGCACCCCAGGTGTAAGTGAGCCGCAACAGAGTTTTGGTTGGGTGGGTCGCGAATTTCGCGATTTGTCGTCAAAACTCGAGCCCAATAGTTTACCGATGTTGAGTTGCCTGGACTAGTCCTCCGATGGCAGGCAATGTGTTAAGCGACGCAAGCTGTAGCAATCATTGGGGCCAAAAACGCGCGAATCGAGCGCGATGTACGCGCGGTGGTGCGCCAAAGTGTCCCGGGGCGAGACGTTCGAAACGCAAATGTCAGTCAGACACCTGTCGGCTTGGGGCCAAATCGCGTGGAAATTGGTTTCATAGAAAGATGGTCGTGATGACTTAGCTTCTGAACGTATCGAGCAGTTTTTCGTGAGCCGAATTCGGCGGGCGCCGCGTGGGTGCATGCTTCTGGCTTGATTGCGGTACGGTGGATGCCTAAAGTGTGGCGAGTGGCAACACGGAATAGTTGCCTCAAATTCCCACCTTAAATCGCGTTAGCCCCTTTTGACGCGACCCACCGAATGAATCCTCCTTCCGCAAGTTCACCGAGTCGCTCCAGCGCACTGGACCGCAAAGACTTACAACGCCTGGCGAAGACCATCGAAACGGGTGGCGAACTCCAGTCGCTCGCCCAAGAGCTCGATTTTGCTTCGACGCGCAGTTTGCTGGAGTCGGTGGCCGCTTCGATGGGTATGCCCTTCGCGGATCTTGAGTCGACGGAGGTGGATGGCTCGTTGCTGGATGATTTCCCCTTGCGGCTGATTCATCGCTTTGAAGTGTTTCCTGTACAGCGCGACGACGATGGCTTGACGGTGGCGATCGCCAATCCATTCGACTTCCAGGCAATCGACACGATCGGAACTGCGACGCGTTCGGTCGTCAAGCCAGTGCTCGCGGAAGCCGAGCAGCTACGCGAACTCATTAAGTCGTATCTCGGCGTTGGCGCTGAAACGATCGATGGCCTGATTGCTCAGCAGAAAGAAGCGCACGGAGAAACGCAAACGCTGGATGGTCAGGATCTGGAGGATGTCGAGCAGGCTCAGCAGGCGTCGGTCGTTCGACTGGTCAACGAGATCCTGTTGGAGGCGATTGAGGCTCGGGCGAGTGATATTCATATTGAGGCTCAGGAGCATGGGCTGAAGTTGCGGTATCGCATCGATGGCGTCTTGCACAAGCAACCGATCGCCGCGGAGATGAACCAGTTTCGTGCCGCGATTGTGAGTCGTTTGAAGATCATGGCGAATCTGAATATCGCCGAGAAACGCGTACCGCAGGATGGTCGAATCAAACTTCGGATGCGAGGAAGGGAAGTCGACATTCGTGTTTCGGTGATTCCCATGCTGCACGGCGAGGGCATCGTGATGCGTGTTCTGGACAAGGACAACCTCAGCTTCTCGTTGCGTGGCATTGGCATGCCCGAAGATGTCTATCTGAACTTTCAGTCGCTGATTCGTATGCCGCACGGCATTGTGTTGGTAACGGGGCCAACGGGATCCGGGAAGACGACGACGCTGTACAGTGCACTCAGCGAAATCAAAAGCGAAGAAACAAAGATCATCACCACGGAAGACCCAATCGAGTACCAACTGGAAGGTATCAACCAGATTCAGGTGCACACGAAAGTTGGCCTGACCTTTGCCAGTTGTTTGCGAAGTATTCTGCGACACGATCCGGACGTTGTGCTGGTTGGTGAGATTCGTGATCTGGAGACCGCCGAAAACGCGACACAAGCTTCTTTGACCGGTCACCTGGTCTTCAGCACATTACACACGAACGATTCAGCGAGTGCCTTTGTGCGACTGTGCGACATGGGCGTGGAGCCATTCCTGGTCAGTAGCACGGTCGAGGGTGTGATGGCGCAGCGGCTGGTTCGTCGCCTGTGTCCGGACTGTTGCGAACCGCACGACATCGATCGCGGAGATGTGCCGGAAGATTTCCCCTGGGAACGGATGAAGGATCTCGGCAAGACGATCTATCGCCCGGTGGGTTGTCCGAGCTGTCGAAACAATGGATACCGCGGACGGATCGGCGTCTACGAGTTGTTGGTCAGCAACGACGAGATTCGCGAGCTGGCGACGCAGCGCACACCATCGATCAACATCAAACGCGCGGCCCAGGCGGCCGGGATGCGCACGCTTCGCGACGACGGTTGGGAAAAGGCGCTGGATGGAGTCACAACGGTGGATGAAGTTCTGCGTGTGACCAAGGAGTAGGCGGCCCCGCTGTCGTTCCTGCATGCCCGACTTCAACTACCGAGCGAAGACGTCTACCGGTGAGATCTCCGAAGGGGTGATTGTCGCCGGCTCGCATGGAGAAGCGCTTTCTCAGCTTTCCCAGCGAGCTCTCTTTCCACTGGAAGTCACGGATCCCGCTGCCTCGAAGGCACCGTTTGGCATCAAGCTCGAATTCTCGGCTCGCGTCAAAACGGAAACCGTCGCCGATACGCTGACCGGCCTGAGTGATCTGTTGGGCAACGGCGTCACGTTGCTGGAATCGTTGACGATTCTGGCGGAACAGGCGCCGGACAAGCGAATGGGCGAGATTCTGCACGAGGTTCGGGATGCGGTGGCGGAGGGAACGCCGCTTGATGAGGCACTGGCCAGTCATCCGGAAGTTTTCTCCAAGTTGACCATCAGCCTGGTCCGCGCCGGGTTGGAGGGAGCGTTCCTTGAAGAGGCGCTGGAACGTGTATCGGCTTTCTTGCGCAAGCAGGACGAAGTCCGCGGCAAGATCGTGGGTGCGATGACGTATCCTGCCATTCTGGGAGTGGTTGGTTGTATCGTGACCGTGATTCTGGTGACGGTCATTGTGCCGATGTTTGAGCCCTTCTTCGAACGGCTCGAGCGGAGTGGCGTTGGATTGCCAACCATCACGGTCGTCTTGCTCTTCTGTAGTAGCGCACTCGTGAACTACGGAATCGTGACCGCCGGTGTGTTTGGAGCGATTGGTTTTGGCGTTCAGCGTTTGGTGACGTCGGAACGCGGTCGACGTTTTGTGGACACATGGAAGCTGAAGATTCCGGTGATGGGAACGATCTTTCACGACTCGTCCGTTTCCCGTTTCTGTCGGGTGCTGGGAACGTTGCTGCGAAACGGCGTGCCGATTCTGCGATCGCTGGAGATCAGCAGCGCGTCGGCCGGCAACATCCTGTTGGAAGAGGCGATCCGTGACTCCGCCGAGCACATTTCGTCTGGCAACCGGTTATCGGAACCGCTTTCTGCCAGTGGATTGATTCCGCCGCATGTGATGGCGATGATTCGCGTCGCCGAGGAATCGAACTCGCTGGACGACGTGCTCATCAAGATCTCCGACCGGATGGATCAGAAGACCGAACGCAAGCTCGATATGCTCGTGCGACTGGTCGAACCGATCATGCTGTTGGCGATTGGAGCGGTGGTGGCGCTGATCATCATTGGTGTCTTGCTGCCGGTGTTCGACATCAATTCGGCCATCGATTGAATGCTTGGTGGGTGGGGGAGTGTCGGGGGGGCTGAAGTAGCTCGCGACAAATTGTTGTTGGCTGATCGTCGCGACAGTGACATCAAGGAAGGTCATCAGGAAGGAATTCTGTCGCGCTATGGTGACACTTCGGATTTTGCGGAATTCGGGGGGCTTGGTGTGATCGGATTGGAGTAGTTAGGACCCGATCGACGAGTGGCGTTGCTTCGTCATTTCCGCTTGAAACGGGGACGAACGATTTTTGGTGATCTAGCCTTGTGACGTGGAACAAGACCCATTTCCCTTTGCCCGGACATCCAGAATGAAGACCCTCATTACCAAGTTTCTTTTTCTTGGCGGCGTATGCCTGGTCGTGAACGGTTGTGCAAATCCTGCCCCGACTGAGCCGGCGGTTCTCGTGCCGCCATCGGCAGGCGAACTACTTGCTCGTGTCGGTGAATGTCTCGAGAGCGTTGACGCCACTCATCAGATGCTTCAGGTGAACCGGCAACCGTTCCGCCGAGATGTGCTAAGGCAGCGCGCGAACGAAGGAATTGTGCTCACTGAAAAGGTCGTCTCTGACGCAGACGCGTCACCTGAAGAGGTGCGTGAGGCGATGTTGGCGAAATCGCAATTGCTGTATTTGTTGGGGGGCGAATTTCGGGAAGACTACCTGGTAGCGTTGAGAACCCTGGCATCGGAAATCAAGGAAGGCAGTGCCGACGCCGACCTACTGCGATTGACTGGTTTTCGATGGTTGGCGGTAGAACTCAGCGCAAAGAACCTGGACGTCGCGGCGACGGAACCGGCAGTTTGGGAGTTCGCGCGGTCTCATCCGAAATCTGATGAAGCGATTTCCATTGTCGCGTTGCTGGCGGGCTACCAGCTAAAGAACGGTAATTCCGAGGATGCGAATCGGATCCAGGAGAAGGCCAGTGATATTCTGTCGGATCCCGACAGGCTGGCCCTGGCGATCCGGCGTCTTCGCGATTCTCAACGCGGAGGTGGCTCTGGATACGGAGACGATGCGAGTTTCAATGCATCGGTACTTGCGGCTCTGGGAGGTCAGGAGGATGGCTACTTTGTCATCCACTCCTACAAGAAAGCTGGCAAAAAGCTCCGAAACAATTCGGTCTGCAAGGGGCTCAGAGGGGTTGCCAAATATGCCCGGGAAGCGGGCGAGAGAGGTCGTATCTGGCGAGTGGTGGCTCGGTATCCGGCAACCACGGAGGGCTACGAAGCGGCTATGCATAAGGCCGAAAGCCTGTACTATGGAAAGGCAAGAGACGACGTTTAGAAGGCGTTTTCTTGTTGACGTTACTTGTGACCCTGCGATCGCGAGTAGCTCTTCCTCAATCGAGGCCATGACGAAACCGGATTTCGTTCCCCTCGTTAGCGGCACCTTGCCTGTTCGCCTCGACGCATAGCAGGCCAATTGCAGTTTGGTTTCAAATCTGGAACCGTGCGCCGGGTATCGCCTCGACTTTTCCTTGCAAATTCTTTGCATCGGCACCCGGATTCACTGGTGTTGGGTCTGCATTCGACTCTGCGATTGACTAAAATCCCCATCTGGCAAAAACTGTAGCGGCGATACATTGCAACGGGCCTTTGAAGGCACGAGGTATCGCAGCTTGAAATGGGCAGTTATCGTTACCCACCTGCTGCCCGATGAACGCGTCGTGCGACGACGACCTACCTACCACACGACGACCTACCTACCACACGATGTCCCACCTGTAACGTTGAGGAATGAGGCGATGAGAACCCACCGTACGCGCGCGGGTCTGACCCTGCTTGAGTTGATGATCGTGCTGATCATTCTTGTGATGCTATTCGCAATTGCTGGCCCGCGGCTGTTGGGCTCGCAGAAGAAGGCCGATATTCGCCTGACGCAAACTCAGATTGGCAACTTCGAATCGGCGCTAAAGATGTACTACGCCGACATGAAATCGTACCCGGCCACCGAAGACGGCCTGAATGGTTTGATCAAGGCTCCTGCGGACGAGACGAAAGCTCGCAAGTGGGATTCGGAAGGCTACCTCGACGACGAAGTCATCCCGGCCGATCCGTGGGGCAATGCGTACGTGTATGAGTACCTGGGGGCGACCGAAGGCGGTCGAGACTTCCCGCGGATTCGATCCGCAGGTCCTGACGGGCAAGCGAACACGGACGATGACATCATCAACTGGCGCGAGTCCGAATCCGGCTCCAGCAGCAGCTCGTCTTCTGCTGGTGGGACAGGCATCAGTGCGATCGACGATCTGAAGTAATGATTGCCTCGCGATATCGGGGCAAGGATCGGTCCGCCTATACGCTGCTCGAGCTGATGATCGTGCTGGCCATACTCGTCACGGTCATGGCCGTTGCGTGGCCGCGTATTACGGGCCAACTTCAGACGATCGGACCTCGCGAAGCTGCTCTTCAATTGAAGGGTGATCTTGAGGAGGCTCGGGAGCAAGCCGTGCTGACCGGCGAAGCATGGGCGGTGCGCATCGAACGTGGACAGGCGCGTTACGAGATTGGCCCGGTTGCCGAATTCCGCTCGCGGCAGCAGAGCAGCTTGGGTGTGCAAGGGCTGCGGTCGAGTGTTGAGACGCAGTTGGGACTTACCGAAACGTCCCTCCCAACAACTGGCGGCGGTTCCCTATCCGGCAGTTCGACATTGACGGCGATGCACGTCAGTCGCATCGAGCCCATCGACTTGCCGATTGGGATGATCTTTGATGATGGCGTGGCCCATTCGACGCAGGACGTTAATGCCGTGCGCGTCGACCTCAACGGTGCGAACGCGGTTGCTCCGGCGCCAAGCACCGTGCCAAACGCAGCTTTGTTCAATCCCGGCAACGGCGTGGTGCCCGCGAATTTGCCAGCTGATCCCAACGCAATGCCCGCGATGGTCGACCCCATGAACGCTCCGCCTGCAACCAGTCAGGACACGTGGAAGTATGTCGTCGTATTCCAGCCGGACGGTCGTGCGACGGAATCCGAGGTGCGATTGAAAGAGCAGCTCTCGGAAAGCAAAATTCGACTTCGCGTTCGCGGCTTTACCGGCGCGGTGACGATCGACGCGGTGGAACGCAAACAAAAACTGCTCCCGCAGGAATTGGGACTCGAGGGGGAAACGCTTTTCGAGAGTGACGCTCAAGGCGATCCGCTGGGGGCCCCTGGTGTTCCGGCCAGTGACGCCGCTTTGACGCCAGCCATGACGCCAGCTACGTATCCGTCCACTCAGGGAGTGCCGGTTCGATGAAGGGTTGCCGAGCTACTAATTCCCGTTTTGCCGTTTGTCGCGGCCGTCGCGCGTTTTCGTTGCTGGAAGTGATTATTGCCACCGGGATTCTCGCCGCCAGTGCGCTGATGCTGATGAGCCTGTTTTCAACGGGCGATCGGCACACAAAACGTGCCGACGAAAGAACGATGGCGCAGATGCTGTGCCAGTCGAAGCTTGACGAGTTGTTGGCCGAACCGGCGCAGTTGATGCCGATTAAGGCGAATGTGTTTCGTCAGTATCCGGGATGGGTTTGGTCGCTGGACGTGCAACCCTCCGGACTAGCGGGGTTCGTGCGACTTCACGTTTCAGTGACCCGGATTCCCGGTATGGAGACGGGCGCGAATCTGGAATTGGCGACCAGCGAGGAAACGACGGACACGACGGCACTACCCACGATTCCCGACGAGCCGACTTTCGACCTTGTGCGATGGACAAAATTCGAGGGCGACGTGTCGGGCTTCGGGGATGCCGATGCGTATTCAGGCGGCGATACACGGTCGGGCGATACATTCTCAGGCGATACATTCTCGGGCGGGGGCTTTTGATCCATGCCCGCTCCACGGCACCACGAAGCGATTTCGATCAGACGGTCCTCGGCAGCGTTCACGTTGCTGGAAGTGATTATCTCGATGTCGTTGGTTTCGACCTTGATGTTGCTGGTGTGGTCCCTCTTCAGCACCTACACGCGGCTTGAGGAACGTAGCAGCCGCACGGCGGTCGAGTTGCAGTTGGTGCGTTCGGTTTCACGTCAGCTAAGGTCGGACCTTCAGCACTTCGCGTTGCTGCCGATTCCGCCCAACGTGATCTACCAGCCAGATGGAGAGATGCTGTCTGGCGACGATCGTTCTGAAGGCGACCGTTCCACCGACGACTCGGCGGCGGGGGGATCCGGGGAATCGGACGAGAGCGATACGGAAACCGGATCCGAATTCGAACAGCCCGATGCGAACGACGACGATTTCACAGAAGCCGGTTCGGACGCGTCCGACAGCGGCAGCGATGCTCTGGCGACGGACGGGCTTACCGGTGGCGTGGCTCCGGCGGCAACTGCGTCATTGAGTGTGGTTGACGAGTCGGAACTCAATGCAAGTGATGTGTTTGCAGGCAATCCGGTCAACGCCAGCTTGCCGGAGCAGACTTATCTGCGAGGTTCGGCTCGACGTCTGGAATTGGTGACGCGATTGCCGTACACCGTCGACGTCCCTCCTGGCGGCAAGTTTCTCAGCGAACAGACTCGCTATGGAACGCATCATTGGGTCGTTTACGAGTTTCGCGATCCCCGGGATCTGGAATCGATGTTGCGATCCGATCCGATCCTGAATCCCTCCCGCTTCGTTCAGCCGGCGACGCCGCTGCAAACGGACCCGTTGCAACCGCCCCCGGCACCGGTGGTCCCCGCCATGTTGAATCCCAACGACAATGTGGGGCTGATTCGAGAAACAAAGTCCTGGTTACATGTGACTCGCGATCAGCGCAACAACGCACTACGAAAGATCGCCGAACAAGCGGGATTGTTGGTCAACGGTGCCTTACCGGTCGATGCGAACAGTCAGCCTTCGCTGCTTGATCGACTGGAAAATCGCACTGCAACATCCGACAGCAAATACGGCAACGATGGGGATGATTTCGCCGCCCCGTGGGCGCCTCCGCCGGAATTTCGTCATCGCAAGGATCATATTCCCGAAGTGACGCGGCTGCAGTTTCGCTACTTCAATGGCGAATCGTGGAACCTGGACTGGTCGGATGCGGAGATGCTCCCCGTTGCCGTTGAGGTGGCGTTTGATCTGGACGCGGATGCTCCCGCCGTGCGGGCGAAGGAATTCGAAGAAGCGCATGCGCAGATGCTGGGCGGCAAATCGATCAGCGAGGTGTTGCCGGAAGACGATCCTGAAGAAGACGAGCTACTGGAGGACGACCCGCTGGCGACGCTGAACCTCGTCGACCCAACTGCGATTGTGACCGAGTACCGTTTCGTGATTCTGATGCCCAAAACCGCAGGCAAGGAGGACTCGGAGGAGGACGAAGGTGCTGAATCCCAATCCGACGTTAGCAGCAATGCGGGGACTTCCGGCGAATCTTTTTCCGTGCAGTCCCAGTCGGAGACGTTGCCATGAAGACGTCCGTCCGACTGCGATCTCGCCCCGGCAATTACTCCAGTAGTGGCCCCGGGAATCGACGCGCTACGGTGTTGTTGGTGGTGGTCGTGATTGTCATGTTGCTTGCGCTCGCGGCCTACAAGTTCATGTTGACGATGCAGACCGAGCACCTCGCGGTGGCGATGAACGGTGACAGGCTGAGGGCCGAGCAAGCCGCGTACTCGGCGCGAGATCTGTTGAGCATCCTGTTGGAGCAACCGCGGGCGACCCGAGACGCAATGGGCGGTGTGGTCGACAATCCTGTGTACTTCGGCGGCAATGCGGCAAGCTTGCTGGGTGGCATGTCATCGGGAACGGGGGGTGCCACGGGAACGCCGGGATTGGGAGATTCGGGAGGGACGTTGATCGGATCCCCATCGCTTTCCTCAAGTTCGTACAGCGGTTCGGCGGGGTCAAGCGGCTCCAGCGATGTGGATGCGTTGGTACAGCCAAACTCGATTGGGTTAATCGCGTACACGTTGCCAGTTGGTGACGGATTTAATACGGGAGGCGTAACCGGTTCATCCTTCACGACGGCGTCCACATCCACCTACTCGTCGACCAGTTCTTCCCCGACCGTCGGTCTGTCGGGGAGCAGCTCCCTTGATGCTGTCGCGGGCGCAACGGGCGGCGGGTTGACTCGATACGGTGCCAGAAACGAATCGGCGAAACTGCATCTCGCGAAAGTCTTGCAGTGGGAATATCAAAATCCGGGAGCGGGCGTTGCGGCCCTCATGCAATTGCCGGGCATGGATGAAGCCACCGCAGACGCGATCCTCGACTGGATTGATAGTGATGATCAGCCGCGGACCAATGGAGCCGAATCGGACTTCTATTCGACGCTGACGCGACCAATGAGTCCTCGGAACAATCTGCCGCCAGACATTGACGAATTGCTCTTCGTGAAAGGCGTCACGAGGCAAAAACTCTTTGGTGATGAACCGGAAAGTCTACTTGCGTCGGCCACTGGTCAAACGGCTGTCGGGCAAACATTCGGTAACGCTTCTGCGACGACCGGGACGAATGCAAGTCGACCGGCCGGCTCGGGGGCCTCCTCCACACTCTCGAACAGCGGTTCATTGGGCATCGCAACCGAGGGCGAAATTCGGCCATGGGCGGAGTTGCTGACCGTGTACTCCGCCGAGCGCAACGAAACCTATACAGGTCGTCGTCGGCTCTTCGTCAATTCGGAGGACATGGAGGAATTGCACTCGGAATTGAAGGAATTCATGCCAGAGGAATGGGCCGATTTTATTGTCTTGTTTCGACAGTACGAGTCGCAATCGATCGATTCTGAAACACTCGGCGACGGCGGACGCTCATCGTCGCGACGCGATGACGAAGAGGTTACAATCGACTTCGAAGTGCCCGCCAAAGTCCCCCTCACAAATCCGCTAGACCTGATTGGCCGCTCGATTTCACTCGAGACGGAAGACGATGAAGTCGTGACCGTTGTGAGTCCCTTCGGCGCGGACAACAACATCACTGCCGAGTTCCTGGCGGTGCTGGATCGCATTACTTGCGTGCCAGAGCGGAGGGTTGTTGGTCGAATTAACTTAAACGAAGCTCCTGCCGAAGTGTTGTTGGCTTTGCCCGGGATGACGACGGAGATTGTGGAAAGCATCATGGAAGATCGCTCCAACCAGGCGGACTCAATGACCGGGGACGCTGCCCTGGATGTCGGTGACAACCAGAGCCTGACAAAGCGTGCTCATCCAACGTGGTTACTGAACGAGGGCATCGTCGACCTGACAACGATGCGCGAGCTGTTACCAAACGTCACCTGCGGAGGCGACGTGTATCGTGCAGATGTATGGGGCATGGCGGATGATCGCTCGCCACCGGTGCATTTCCAGACGGTGTTGGACGCTTCCACCAGTTCGTGTCGTCCCGTATTCTTCCGCGAGCAGGACGCACCACGCGGCGAGATGCCGCTGCCTCCGCAGCTTGATGGTGTCATGGCACCGGGCAGCAGCTCGTCCGTCAGCTCATCGGGCAGTTCACCGGCGTCCGGGTTTGGTTCATCGGCGGGTTTGCAGTAGAGGCACAGAATGGCACGACGATTTTTCGGGGACCTCCCCATTCGCTCAAGCTCGAATTGCCTGTTTGTGCAGGCCACGTCGCCGGTCTGTCGCTACGTGGTTCTCTCCAAAGACAGCGACAACCCGGCATACATCGCATCGGGCGCCTTCGAGCACGCAGAAGGCGAAGATTTCGTCGCCGAGATTCGCAAGCGACTTGCGGGCGATCGCATTTCGGTTTCACAGGCTGTTCTGTTGCTTCCCCGAGGGGACGTTGAGGTCAATTCCTTTCGACTGCCGCCTTCGACCGAGGAAGAGATTCCGGATCTGGTCGCCAATATGGTAGCGCAACAGGTGGACGATGCGGGCGGGCAGTTTGCGACCGACTTTGTGATCGGTCATCACGACGACGACGGTTCGATGGATGTGCTCTCGTTTACCGTCGACGGCCCGGTCATGGACTCGTGGGAAGCGCGGTTCCGGGCGGAAGGTTTGAAACTGGTTGCAGTTACGTTCGGCGGCATGGGCGCGGTACATTTGCTGGGGCAGGTTTCAACAAAGCCGGCCCGCACTTCCATTGTCGTGACGACCACCGATCAGGATACGGATCTGGCCGTTGTCGAGAACGCTCAACCCATTCTTTTTCGCACGATACCACGAGCGACCAGTGGCGAGCCGATTGGCGTCGACCAGTTATCCGGTGACATTCAGCGGACACTGACCCTGGTGGGGCACCCCGATGACGACGAGACGCGAGTTTATCTCATTGGGACGGTCGACGAGCAACAGGAAACCGCGCGGTCGCTCTCGGAGAAGTTGTCTCTTTCGGTTTCGCTGGTCAATCCGTTCGACCAGATTGGCGGCGAATCCACGGCGGAACAACCATCGCGGTTTGCCAATCTGATTGGCGTCGCGCGGGCGTGGAACCAGGAGTCGCTGGCCGTCGATTTACTCCATCCTCGGAAACCACCAGTGAAACCAGGACCTTGGGGCAAGGTTGCGTTCTGGGGCACGATCGCGGCTTCGCTTCTTGCGCTCGGCGGATACTTGCTGTGGGAACAGGCGGTTGATCAACGAATCGCGCTGGAAGATCAAAAGGTCAAACTCCAGCGACTCATCAAGCCGGCGAAGAAGGCGCAATCAAAGCAAGTCATCGTCGATGCCATTCAGGCTTGGCGATCCAACGACGTTGTGTGGCTGGACGAACTGAAATTCCTGTCTGAGAAAATGCCCGATGCGACGGAAGCGACGTTGGGGTCGTTGAATATGACGATGTCCGGCGTTCGCGGGCAAATGGACATGACGGTGGAAGTGAGCGAACCGTCGGTCCGCATGGCCTTGGAGGAGGCGGTGCGTGATGATCGACATTCGATCCGAAGCAAACGTGTTACGGATGCTTCCCGCAAGAACAATTCAGCGTGGCGATTTCAGACCGTCGTGACGGTCGCCCGGCGAGAGCCTTCGACACTTCCCGTGGTGGAAACCGCTCCCGTCAAGCCAAGCAGTCCAGCCAGTGTTGACCCGTCCGCAATGCCAGCGGACTCCGTCGTCACGGACACCGCGGAAATGGAGCTGGAACATGAATAGTCGCACGGCAATTCTGTTGGGAGCCATGATGTTGATTGCCCTGTTCTGGTTGGGTGATCAGTTCGGCATGCTGGCCTTCATCGATAACTTTGGGAAGGGTAACGACGCGGAGATCGCCAAGGTTCAGAAGCAGATTGGTATCGCCGAAGACATCGTCATGAAAGGCGCGGATGCATCCGAGCTATTGACAGCGTTCGAGCAACGATCGTTGCCGTACAATCCCGATCTCGCGCGATCGCGATACCAGTCATGGCTGACGAACCTGTTTGTCGAGCAGCACTCTTTTGCTCAGGCGTCGGTCGAGGTAGGTATGCCTGCGGTCGTGACGGTGAAGGATGGCGGCAAGAAGACGGAGGCCTACCGTCGATACGGATTTACGCTGAGTGGATCCGGTACGCTTGAACAGATTACGCAGTTTCTGTTTGAGTTCTACAATGCCGGGCATCTACACAAAATCAGCTCGATCAGTATGACGCGAGGGTCCGCGGGGCGATTCAGTGTTTCCATTGCGGGCGAAGCGATCGGTGTGTCGACGACGGATCGCGAAAGTGACCTCTCGACGCTGGCTGAAAATCGGTTGGCTCATCCCGAGGTTGCTGACTATGCCAGCATTGTCCGGCGGAACATCTTCTCTCGTGAGGTCGGCGCGACCCTGAAACTGATCTCCGTCTCTTCGGTCACCTACGATCGTTCCGGTTCACCAGAAGCATGGTTCAAGGTGGGGCCGCAGCAACAGACTCGCAAACTGCAACGCGGTGCGACGTTCGATGTTTCTGTGCATCGGATCGAGGTCATTGATATCCAACCGCGATCCGTGCTGGTTGACGTCGATGGGACGGTCGTCGATCTTCCGCTGGGAAAGACACTGCATGAAGTGTTGAGTCTCACGGATGTGGCGGCCGGCTAGCGTGCACTGGCACTCACCTTAGCTTGGAGGGTGATCTTTTCTTCAATCGCGGAGTGACGGCATCGGATTTTTGTCCCCAGCCAATGCCGTCGCTCCGCGAAAGGATAGAGATCTAACCTTCAAAAGCTTGCGATTCCGCTCGATGTTAAAGTGAGTGCCATTGGGCTAGCGTGCTGCGAGGTGCATTGATGGCATTGGTGTCGTTGCGGCCAATGCTGGCCAGTGAAAAGTCGACGCAATCCGGATTCTCCTAAACACAAAGTTTGCGCAAGCCGATTCTTCGTATTGATGTGCTCCGTCGTAAGAGCACGCTTTACGTTTTGTGAGGTGGGCAATGGACTGGCTTTCGCGATTCGCGGCGCATGTGGTGCTGGCGGGGTTGTTCGTTCTTCCTGTCTCGGAAGTTCGAGGTCAGGCTCCCGCCCAGGCCTTTGTCACGTACTCGTGTAGCTACAAGTCGTGTGCGGAAGTTGCGAAGCTGTTGCGGCCGTTGTTGCCGACGACGGATGCGAATTCTACGTTGCAGTTGGTGGTCGACCGGGACCAGAATCGGCTGCTGGTCAGTGGTCCTGACTACGTGCACGAGATTACGCAGAAGCTGCTCGCCGAAGTCGATCGACCTGCACCGCGCCGACCCGTTACAGCTGCGCCGCAGATGCACGGCTACACACTACCGGGACGACTGCATGCCGCATTCCAGGCTGAACTGACTCGGCAAATGGGGGCAGCGATCAAGACCGTCAGTGATCCAGGCTCCGGCAAGGTTTTTGTCACCGCCGATCCGCAGAGTCATGCACTCGCGGCGGAGGTAGCGGCCAGCTTTACTGGCCAGATTCAGACGCCGTTACCGGCACCCGGAAAGGTGCACTTTCATTCGCCCGATACGGGGGACGGCGGAACACGACGCCGCGATACGGCTGCCACTGCTGCACCAATGGTAGGACCAAAGGCCGCCCGGACATCGCGATTCATACGGGTTCCCCCGGGGCAGCTGGATCGGCTGCAGCAACAGATCATGACGATCTTTGGGACTCGTCTCGCAGTTCGCTCCGTGGATGCAAGGCAGATTTTCCTGCTGACGACGCACGGAAAGTTTCCAATCCAGCTGGAACTGGAATTTGATCGCGTGCGAAATGGCGTACTAGTGGGCGGTGCTGGCGTGGCTGCCGATCAACTGGTGACTTTGCTTCAATCCCTTTCGCAGGTAGACCGTTCCGGTCGCAAGGCAAAAGTGTTTGGTTTGCGGCGCGACAATCACTCTCGGCTTCGGGAAGTCATCGATAGCGGTTCTGTTCAGTCGAATCGGGCAGGTCTGGTTCCCGTCGTTTCGGCGCCCAACGGCCCGACGATTCGTCGACTTGGTGACTCGGGAAATTCCAGTGCAGCCAACGGCCTGCAGTTGGCCGGCTATCTGTTTCAGGATGAATCCGGGACTCCATCCGCCGATTCGGGGGCGCCCGTTGAGCAACCTCCGGTAACGGATGTTGGCCCGGTGAGACAGTTCGAAGGCGTGGATGTGGAATCGCTGCCGGATCTGGACGTGATCATCCTGCGAGGTCCCGATCAGGATCTGGATCAACTGGCCGAGATTATTCGGCAGTTGGAACGCATCAGTCAGGACACGCAGCCCGAGATTCGCGTGCTGCCATTGCAGTACGGACAGAGTTCGGCGATCGCCGAGGTTGTCGAAGACGTGAAGGGTGATTTGGTTGGGGGACGACAGGGGCGCGTATCCGTGTTGCCGCTGGTGAAGCCCAATTCGCTGCTGATCATTGGTTGGGGTGATGCTGTTGTCGCAACCGAGGAACTCATTCGGCAGCTGGACAAACCCGTCTCGCCGGAAACACAATCTCGTGTCTTCCGATTGAAGTACGCATCGGCGCAGCAGGTGCAGCAGACGTTGCAATCGTTCTTCAGCAATCGTGGAGGCCTGGGGCCTCGAGTGCAGTTGGCGACGGACGCCGGTACAAACTCGCTGATCGCGTATGCCGCGCCGCGTGACCTTGAAGAGATTCAAAAGTTAGTGGAGGACATTGATCGCCCCGAAGGCGAAGCCGTCAATCGGGCGAGGGTCTTCCAGATTGAAAATGCATTGGCCAGTGACGTGGGCCAGACGCTGCAGCAGGCAATTGATGCCGCTGCTGGAAACGGTGACCGGTCCGCCTCGTTGGAACTGCAGGTTTTTGACGCGGAAGGACAGAAGCTGCTTCGATCGGGCGTCCTGCGAAACGTACAGGTTACGCCGAACGTTCGCAACAATACGCTCATCGTATCCAGCCCGATTGAAAACCTTGAACTGATCGAGGCACTCATTCAGCAGCTCGACAGCCCCGTCGGGCAGGCGAAGATCAAAGTCTTCCGGATCGTGAACGGCGATGCAACATCGCTTATTCAGACGTTGCGGTCACTCATCCCGTCCCAGACGGCCGGCGGCACGGGCACTTCGCAGTTGAGCGCTACGGGCGAAGCGGGGCTTGCTCCGCTACGCTTCTCGGTTGACGTTCGCAGCAACAGCATCATTGCCACGGGGTCCGAGGGCGATCTTCGAATCGTGGAAGCGCTGCTGGCGAAGCTGGACCAGACGACGTCCATGCAAAGAAAGACGGCCGTCTATCGGCTGAAGAATTCGCCGGCGATCGACGTCGCGAACGCAGTGAATCAATATCTTTTCAATCGTCGCCAGCTGGACAGCGCGGCGCCGGGGCAGGCCAACCCGTTTGCCGAAATTGAACGCGAAGTCGTGGTCGTACCGGAGCCGATCGCCAATAAACTGATTTTGGCTGCGACGCCACGCTACTTTGAAGAGATTCGCGAACTGATCGAGAAGCTGGATGAGTCGCCTCCGCAGGTGATGATTCAGGTGCTCATCGCAGAAGTGGCACTGAACGACGCGGATGAATTCGGCGTCGAACTTGGTTTGCAGGATTCTGTGTTGTTCGATCGAAGTCTGTTGGGCGATCTGCTGACGACCAGTGTGACACAGCAGACATCGACCGCGGCGGGGATTGTAACGACTACCCAGGACGTGATTCAGGCAGCGACGAATATTCCCGGTTTTGGTTTCAACAGCCCTCAGCCGCTTGGAAACAGTGGTAGTTCCACGGCGCTCAACAATGCCGGTACGGTGGGAGGGCAGGGGATCTCGAACTTTGCGGTGGGGCGAACCAATGAACAGCTTGGTTTTGGCGGCATGGTGCTGTCCGCCAGTAGCAAGAATGTCAGCATCCTGTTGAGGGCATTACGTGAGAATCGTCGGGTGGACGTGCTGAGTCGCCCACAGATTCGGACGCTGGACAATCAGCCTGCCTACATTCAGGTCGGCCAGCGGGTGCCGCGGATCGTGGGTTCGACGGTCAACCAGAACGGACAATCCAATTCGGTCAGTCTCGAAAATGTCGGCCTGATCCTTGGCGTCACGCCTCGCGTCAGTCCCGATGGAACGGTGGTGATGGAGATCGATGCGGAGAAGTCGTCGTTGGGTCCCGAGCAGGAAGGGATTCCCGTCGCCGTTTCGGTGGATGGAACGGTCATCCGTTCGCCCCGCGTGGATACAACGACGGCGCAAGCAACGGTCAGTGCGGCCGATGGCGAGACGATCGTGCTGGGTGGCTTGATCACCGAGAATGGACAATACGTGCATCGCAGCGTGCCGTTCCTTGGCGAGATTCCGATCATCGAACATTTCTTTCGGTACGACAGCCAGATCAAGCGTCGCACCGAACTACTCATCATTCTGACTCCGCATGTGATTCGTACGCCGGAAGATAACGAACAGCTTCGGCAGCTGGAAATGGCAAGAATGAGTTGGTGTGCGTGTGACGTCTATCGATTGATGGACGACGTCGGGTACGTGCCGGAAACCACTTTCGAACATGTTGAAGTGGGCGAGCCCGAGGTCATCTATCCGGACCGGAATCCAACCGGGGAGATCGAACGCATGTTGCCGCCGGAGCCATTGCAAACCGGCACGTCGCTTGAGCGAGTCGGCACCTTCGAGTCGGGCGAGGCTTTCGTTTCACCCGGTGTCAACGCTGCTGCCGGGCTGCCAGTGGTAAGTCCGGCGAATCATACGCCGGTTGGTGGAGGGCGCTAGACTTTGATTCAACAAACAAGACGTGTTGCCTTTGCGGTTGTGCTGATTGCTCTCGGCCTGATGGCCAGCGGCTGTAGTCATCTGGAAGTACGAGACCGCTGGTTTGATTCTGATCGCGTGGCCGAGGTGCCCAGCGAAATCCTGCCGATCTGGACGGACACGGTATTGCACCAGCCCGGAAAGCCCGGCGTGCGCGGTTTTGGCGGGCGAGTTTACTTCTATGAAGAAGGCAAGCCGAATCCCGTGAAGGTGGATGGCCAATTGGTCGTGTATGCCTTCGACGGCAGTGAGACAGGTTTGAAAGCCAACGCGCCGCTGCGGAAATTCGTCATTACTGCTGACGAACTGATAAGTCATCACAGCGATTCCAGTCTTGGGAATTCGTACAGCGTCTGGCTACCGTGGGACAAAGTGGGTGGCGAGAGCCGCACGTTGAGTCTTGTCGTGCGATTCAATGGCCGCAACGGAGGCACGGCAATGTCGAAGCCGGCGCGAATGTTGTTGCCGGGAGTAGAACGACCATCGATCGAGAATGAACAAAGCGGTGATGTGCAGCTCGCGTCGCATGAGGTGGACGGCGAGGTCCGAACTGCATCGCCGCACGTGCAGCCAACGATGCAAACGGATTCGATTGATTTGCCACCGCACTTCCAACGACGATTGCGAAGTTCGGTGTTGACGCCATCGACGGAGATACCGCAACCGGGAAACGAGTCGCTGCCAGAGACGTCGACGATCACAGCAAACACGAATGGGCCAGCGACCAATACATTCGGTGGAAGTTCACTTGGGACGACAGCAAGTGCCTCCCGAGGAACTAGCGGTTGGGAACCGTTGGGCTTGGCGGAGCAGGCGTTGCTGCATCACGCGGCGGGGCCAATGCAGGCGGGGCCAATGCAGGCGGGGCCAATTCAGGCGGGGCCGCAACAGGCTGAGGGGATGGACGGGCCGGCATTGGATCAGGCGTCGTCAGCAGATTTCGCACCGCGGAGATTCCCGGCTCGAATGAGACCAGCAACTCAACCAGGTCGCGCTCCCGTTCGTCGGCAACCACACCCCGGAGGATGGCCGTCCGACCTTCCACCGACACCTCGAACTGATTGGAACTCGAAAAGAAATCAGGGTTCTCCAGTTCCAGTAACAGCTGACTTCCAGGCAAAATACCCGTCGCGATAGGGCTGTCAAAGCCAATCGTCAGTCGTGGATGGTACGGTTTGCTCCGCGGCGGAACGGTGAGTGGTCGATTAATCTGAGCACTTCGGTCGCGTCCGGGGCGGACGCCAACGACGGATGGCAACACTGGCCCATTGGCGGAGCCCTGTTGCGAACCAACGAAACCGCGACGCTCGAAACGGTCCGAGCCCACAAAGTCTCCGCGCCGTCGGTTGCTGCGCAAGAATCGCTCGTTGCCTTGTATCCTGCCCGCGTCGGCAGTTGCGGACTCGGCACGACTTTGTTGCCGAGCTTCAATGGGTTGTCCCAGTTGCCGGCTGCCGCCGAATAGTTGCGCCGTGCAATCTGCTGCATTGGAATGCAGTAGGGCAACGGCCATCATCGCGACGATGCGGGTAGCTCGTCGCCTCGCCGGTCCACGGTTGCTATTCAAAGTCGTCATGCCGTACCTATCGTCTGGCACTCTGGTTTTCACCTGGCGGAAGATTGTGAATGGAGTTGTGCATTTCGCCATCGAACTCGCGACCATCCTCACCCAGAAGTCTGTATTTGACGGACATGCCCCACGTCGGAGCAAGCCGGGGAACCGACAGCGAAACCGTTTTGCCATCGTCACTAAGGCGTGCGGCCGTCACATCCAGGTCGCGTTCGTTGTAGTGTCGCGATCCGTAGTTGGGTGTGCGGCGCAGGTCCCACGCTCTCAGATTGTAGTTGGCCGGATTGGTGGCTGCCTTGCGATCGACCGGATGACTGAACGTGATGTTAAGTTGTTGTTGCCTCGCCTTTAGTTCGAGAGGCAGGTGTGCCGGTTTTCCGTTATAGCGAACGCGGTTGAAGCAACCGGGGGCATGCCTGCTCCCGGCCCAGGAGAACATGCCGCAGACATAAAGATCCTTTCGCGTGGGGTGGAAACGCCCGCGAACCAGCCCCGATGCAAAATCGGGGATGGGCAACTGGCACATGCCGCCCTGCAGTTGGTTGTTCACCAGTTCGTGAGGCACGACGAAAATCTTGCCATACCCGTAGGAAAGATTCAGGAGCGTGCCACCGAACGGCCCCCATGCGTCTTTGGGTACCCAGAGTAACTCAGCAGGCGAGCGGTCGAACGCATTGGTGATCCAGCATAACGGCTGTGACATGCGGTCGTTGGCGGGATCCACGACATCCGTGAAGCTATACATGTTTCCGTAGAAGCCGCCGGGCGTGACCCAGTTGATGCGATTTTTGGGATTCCAGTGACCTTCCTGGTCGGTGACGAAAAACGAACCATCGGGATTGATGCAGACGCCATTCGCTGCGCGGAAGCCCGTCGCGAGGATTTCTGTTTTTTTGCCATCGGGACTGACTTTCAGCAAAGTGCCGTGATGTGGCACAACGGCGCGTTTGGCGTGCCGCCCACTCTTCGCGTAGTAGAAGTTGCCTTCGTCATCGCGTTGCAGGCCCATGGCAAACTCGTGGAAGTGCTCGGTCACCTGGTGGTCGTTATTGAAGCACTCGTAGAAGTCGGTTTCGTTGTCGCCGTTGAGATCGCGCAGGATGACCATTTGGTCGCGGCACGTGATGTAGATCTGTTCGTCGACGATCTTGAGTCCGAGGGGTTGGAACATTCCGCTGGCGATTCGTTGCCATGTGAGCTCGCCGTTGTTCTTGTCGATGCCTTCAACGATCCAGCAGTCACCGTCCCACGTGCAGACCGCCGCACGTTTGTTGTCGGCGAAAAAGTCGATGCCCGTCGAACGCACCTGTGCGTTCCAGGGATTGGCACTCGGTAGCGTCAGTCGATCGACGGCAAACACATCGTCGAAGACCGTTTCAATCTGCGTCGTAACTCGCTCGGGCCATCGCGGTGGTCCACCTTGCGTCATGGTGGTCAGGTCCAGCGGTGAAGTGGCCGGGAGATCGGCGGGGATTTCGGACGACGAAACGAGCACACGCAGGTTTAGCGTGGCTTCGCGTTCGGCCAGGATCATGGTGATGTAGCCATCAATGACTTCCGTTTGAGCTTCGTCGCTGCCGTCGATACGAACATGGTTGCCTTCGGGAGCGATCCGCATGCGGAGCTTGTGTGGGGCTCCGCCGATTGTCAGGTTGCGGACGAATATCGATTGTTCGCCTTCTTCGATGATGTCCGGCATTTCGAACACGTTCGCGTTGCCAACTCGATACGACAGAATGGTGTTCTGTCCGTGGTGATACAGGCCCTGGTACTTGGCCCAGGCGTTTGGCAACGGGCCGTACGGTCGGCCATCACGGCCTACGGGACGCGGGTCATGGAAGACACCGGTCAGCGGTTGTCCCCATCCCGGCCCGACAGGATTTTCAAAATGAATGTCGCCGGTGAGCCGATTGTGTACGGCGTGTCGACCGTCGAACTGAATGCAGCAGTAGTCAATAAAAGAATCACCCGACCAGGCCGCATGCATGTTCAGCGTGTCATGGTCATAGACGACCCAGTGATTGCCTCGCGAGACGCCGCCGGGGCCGTCATTCAGGCGAACGGCGATTCCTTTGTAAGCGTAGTTCGGGGCTTTGCCCGGCAGGAAGTACTCGTCCGGGTTGGCCCATGGATCCTTCGAGCCCGGACCGCGGCCGAGATCGCGACCAATGTTCTTTCCGGAGTTGTTAAGTGTGATCTCGAATGTTTGATTCATGGACGGACCGTAATCCATGGCAACCCACGGTTCGAATTTCACAGGTTCCGGCCCACGCGTGTCGCCGGTGGGAAGCGAATTGAGGTAGTCCTCGGTCACTTCGACGAACTGCTCCGGGTTATCTTCGCGGAAGTATTCCTCGCGGATGTAGTGAATCACGTCGTACTTCTGCTGCGGCACCATCCATCGCTGTGCGACCATCAGGCCGTAGCCGTGCGTGATGGTCTGGTACATGCGATAGGGATCGGTTCCGTTCTTGAGTTTGCTTTTGGCGAACCGGGGTGAAGTTGGCAGCGAGCCTTCGCGATCGTGCGTACCGTGGCAGTTGGCGCACACTCGGTTGTAGATGCTCTCACCGCGATCGTAGGCTTCGTCGTTGTCGTCCATTTCGCGAATGAAGCCGGCGTGGTCAACTCGAGCTTCATACTCCGGCAATGGCGGTAGCTGTATGAGCGACGCGGGCGGTTGCAGTTCGGCAGCCCGCTTGGGGCCCTGCTCGGCAACTTCGATGACGTAGCGCGCGAGGTCGTAAAACTGTTCCTTGTTGGCGAGTTGGTCAGTAAGGCCCTCGGGCATGATCGACTTGTCAGAGATGGTGACGTCGTCCAGGTCGGCTTTCGCGAGCTTGATTTCTCGTCCCTCATTCGCCGCATCACGCAGCACGACGTGTTCATCCGTTTGGGAGACGAGGATGCCCGTCTGCTGGATTCCGTCCGTCGTAATGACACTCACCGTCTGGTAGCCGTCGCGGATTTTCCTGGACGGATAGAGGATCGATTCCACCAGGTGTTCGCGTTCGGCCGACTTTTCCCAGACAGCGAGATTGGGGCCCAGCAGCGACGTACTCTCGTCGATTGCGTGGCATTTGCTGCATTGGAACTGAGCCTGATGGAACAGGATCGCCCCGCGCTTGGCGTCGCCCAGCTTCACCGCATCGGCCACCAGCTTTGACGGTCCCATCTGTTTCAGCAGGTCGGTCACCGGCGGAGACTGCGCGAAGCCGATGGAGAAGCTGGTGAAGAATAGTATCGTGGCGAGAATGTGTCGGCAGTGACTCATTTCGTTCCTTTGGATGGCGTAGATCTCGGAGTCCGGACGGGGCACGAGCGTTTTAATGGACGTTGATTCACGTTCCATCTGGACGGGGCACCTTGTTCGAACTGATCAGTATACCCGCAGAGCGTTGCGGAGCGAACTTCGCCTTGTCGCACCGGCGTCATGTTACAGACTGCGACATTCTGGATCCGGCATTCAGGTTCCGGCATTCAGGTTCCGGCATTCAGGTTCCACCGTGCATTGTTTTCCAGGGCCCGTGGATGCACTATGCTGTGCGGCTGAAATTCCCGCGAACCGCGGTCCCGTACCGGCAGCTATTCAATCCAGGAACGTCATGTCCGAAGCCCCCAATTTCCTGCATCACATTACCGGGTCGTTTGCTCAACCTGCCGCCGAAAACCCGACGGTGGAAATGATTGAGGCGGCCTATCGGCACCACAATTTGCATTATCGATACGTCAATTTCGAAGTCGCTCCCGCACAGCTCGCAGACGCCGTCAAAGGCGCTCGCGCCATGAACTGGGCCGGCTTCAATTGCTCCTTGCCGCACAAAGTGGAAGTGATCCAGCATCTGGACGGGCTGGGCGAATCGGCGGAGATCATGGGAGCCGTCAACTGTGCCGTTCGCCGGGACGGAAAGTACATCGGCGAAAACACGGACGGCAAAGGCTTTCTCGCGTCACTTCAGGAGAAGATTGATCCGAAAGGCAAGTCACTCGTGCTGTTGGGCGCGGGCGGTGCGGCGCGAGCGATTGGCGTTGAGGTGGCTTTGGCGGGACTCACAAACGTGATCGTCGTCAATCGGGATGCGAATCGCGGACAGGAGCTGACGAAACTGCTCAATGAAAAGACTCCCGCAAGTGTGGAGTTTGTGAAGTGGGATGGTGACTATGTTGTTCCCGCCGGCACGGACGTGGTCGTGAACGCGACCTCGTGTGGGCTCTATCCTGACGTCGATGCAAAGTTGGCCATTGACGTCGATTCGCTGCAAGCGTCAATGGTAGTGGCTGACGTGATCCCCAATCCATTGACGACGAACCTTGTGAAGGATGCGGAAGCCCGTGGTTGTACGGTGATCAACGGCTTGGGGATGTTGGTGAATCAAGGCGTGATCAGCATCAAGTATTGGACTGGCGAAGATGTCGAGTCTGCACCGATGCGAGATCGCGTCATGAAAGTGCTGGGCATGTAGTACGAGTTCGCAACGTTCTTGGTACCGCCCAGTTTGTAGTACCGCTTTCAGGCGGAAAAGGATACGCAAGGGATGCCTCGGCCGCCTGAAGGCGGTACTACGAACACACTCACACCACGGCCCGGTCTCACTCTGTTTTCCGTCTCACACTGTACGGAAAAAAGCTGCCATTCGCCGGCCGGAGAGCCGATAGCAGAATTGACAACCGTATCTGCTGTGGTTACAGATTAAAGCATGACGCGAAGCACCCGATTTCCCGCCGCCATTCATATTCTGACGCTCCTGGCGATCAGGCAGGGGGAATGCTGCAGTTCTGAATGGGTGGCGAAAAGCCTTGGCACAAACGCGGTCGTCGTACGGCGCATTGTGGGACTGCTGCAGGAGGCGGGGCTTGTCACCTCACGTGCGGGAAGTCAGGGCGGGGCAATGCTGGCAGCGGCGCCGGAGACAATCACGCTGCGTGATATCTACGATGCGGTGGAGGACGAAAGTGTGTTCTGCATGCATGATCCCCATCCCCAATGTCCGGTTGCCTGTAGCGTCAAGGAAAAGGTTTCCGATCTGGTGAACGGCGCGGAAGCCAAAATGAAGGCGGAGCTGGCCAGGACGAAGCTGTCCAGCATCACGCGACCGGCGATCGCTCAGTTTCGCCAGATGAAGAAGTAGTTTTTTGTTTTTAAATGTAACTGTATTGGGTGCAGTTGCGTATGGCAGCGAACCAGGGAGTCAATCGTGGAACTGAAAGAACGCCTCAAGCAGGGGCTTGAACACTCGCGTGGGTTCACGGCGAAAGTATTCGAGGAAATCAGGGAAGATGCGGACTGGATTCGGCGACCCGTCCCGGGCTCGAATCATGCGTTGTGGATTGCCGGACATCTTGGCTACGCTTCCAACGGGTTCCTGGGGATGGTCAATCCTGACAAGAGGGAATCGCGAGACAATTGGAAGACACTTTTTGGGAAGGGCTCGACTCCAATGGACAATCCTGGCGACTACCCGGCTCCGGCGGAAGTCTTTGACTATTGGTCGAAGCGATCTGCGGCCTTGATTGCGGAACTGGATGCGTGCAGCGGTTCGGATCTTGAGCGTGAAGTTCCGGAAGGCCCGGCGTTTATGCACGACGTCGCTGCTGTATTCCAAATGGGTGTTTGGCACGAGGCGTTGCATGCCGGGCAGCTCTCGGTCATTCACCGCATGATCGGCCAGACGCCGTTGACGGAACGTTAGGAATTGGCTGTCGCCTTACTTCAGGTACAGAAAGTTGAAAATGAGTAAACACGATGCGAGACGCGAGTTGCACTTTGACTGTCTGCGGGACAGTGTTGAAGAAATACACAGGCTCAGTCAGACCGGCTATACGAAAGCTGGCGAATGGAACCTGTCGCAAGCCTGTCAGCACCTTTCGAAAACCATGAAGATGTCGATGGAGGGTTCTCCTTTCAATTTGCCGTTCTTCCTGAAGCCCGTCGCACGCTGGATGCTGTTTGGCAATATCCTCGCGGGGAAGCCGACGCGTTTGCCACTAACAACCGCACCGCAGTTTAAGCCCGAGGATGTGCCGGAAAACGAGACCGATGGTGTAGTCGACAAGATGTCGGACTTGTCCGAGTACGAACGTCTTGTTGGGGTGGTTATGTCGGACGAGGCAACGCTGATCCCCGAACATCCTGTGTTCGGCAAGGTGTCGCCAGACGAGTGGCGTAAGTTTCACGCCTGGCATGCGGCTCACCATTTTAGTTTCCTGTTGCCACGAAAGCCGGTGTCAGCGCACACGACCTAGTTCCGAATTCTGGAATTTCGTTCGTAAGATCGTTCGGCGGATTGCGTCAGAGTCTCAGTGGTTCCCCTTTAGTACAGAGTGAGGCCAAACATGAAAACGCTCGTTGCTTTGCCTGTTTATAACGAAGTCAATCACGTAACCGCCGTCCTTGACGAAGTGTCGCGATTCGCAGACGACGTGCTGGTCGTCGACGATGGTTCGACCGACGGCACGGGGGAATTGCTGTCGCGACGCACGGACGTACGATTGCTAGTGCGTGAACGCAATCAGGGATACGGGGCGGCGCTAAGGGGCGCTTTTGAGTACGCCGTTGAACAGTCGTACGACGCTATCGTTACGATTGATTGCGATCATCAACACGAACCGGAGCGTATTCCGCAGTTCATTGAGGCTCTTGATGGATATGACATGGTGTCGGGCAGTCGCTACCTGACCGTATTCGACGATGATTCGGCGCCGCCGGAGGACCGATGGAAGATCAATCGAATCATCACATCCGAGCTCAACCGCCGGCTGTCTCTAAACCTGACCGATGCGTTTTGCGGTTTTAAGGCGTACCGAGTCGACAGGCTGGCGGAATTGTCGGTGACAGAAAATGGTTATGCGATGCCGCTGGAGCTGTGGGTTCAGGCTGCCGCGGCGAATTGGAAGATTCGCGAGTTGGGTGTGCCGCTCATCTATCTCGATGAGAAGCGTTCGTTCGGTGGGGATCTCGATCATGCCGAAACTCGGCTGGCCCACTACCGCGAAGTGATCAAACGGAGCCTGGAATCATCGGGGAACGATCATGTGGCGGATCGTGCAGCCTTCACGGTTGACTCGGCAGGGAAAGTCGCATGACACCGGCAAACTCGGTCAGAACGCATGCCGCAAATCGGCTCGGGTTGGACTATGCCTCACAGGCTTCCCGGTTTGCAGCCCATGACTTTGGCATTATCGACGTCCACACGCATTTGAGTGGCGGTCGTGCGGTCGAGTTATATCGTGATGCGGCTCGTCAGTACGGCATTGAATTGACATATTCGATGACGGCGCCGGAGAGTGCTGAATCGGTTCGGCGGGTGCTGGGTGACGCGGTGCGGTTCATCGTGGTGCCCGACTTCGCACCCACTGACATGCGGTACGCGATGACGGAGGGTTACCTTCAGCGTATTCACGAGATGCGAAAGCACGGCGCTCGCATTACGAAATTCTGGGCGGCCCCGCGAGGCATTGATTTCGGCGACAAGGCTGGCTTTCGGGAGGCGATGCGGATCGATTCGGATCACTACATCAAGGCGATGCAGTTAACTCAGGATCTGGGTATGGCCGCGATGGTCCACGTCGGCGATCCGGATACGTGGTTCGCGACGAAGTATGCGAAGTCGGACCGCTATGGAACAAAAGCCGAACACTATGAGCGATTCGAGTCGGTGCTGGGGCGATTTGAGATGCCATTTATTGCGGCCCATTGTGGCGGCTGGCCGGAGAACCTCGACTTTCTCGATGGATTGCTGGGGCGACACGACCATCTGCATCTTGACCTGAGTGCAACGAAATGGATGGTGCGCGAGTTGAGCCGCCATGATGCCGGACGTTTGCTGCAGTTCTTTTCGCGATGGTCCGGGCGTCTGTTGTTCGGGTCCGACGTCGTGGTTTCCGATTCACATCTTGCAGTCAATGGCGATGACGAAATGTCATCGAAGGCAGCCAGCGAGCGGGAGGCGTCCGACCTCTATGCGTCCCGGTATTGGGCGCTGCGGACGCTCTTTGAGACGACCTACTCGGGACCGTCACCGATCGCGGACCCCGATCTGGCGATGGTTTGGCCGGAGAAATACTCGGAGGATGACGCACCGCAACTGGACGGGAAGAGTTTGCCCAGCGAGATTCTGCGTTCGTTCTATCGCGATGCGGCTGTCGATTTGCTGGAACCGATCTATGCGAACTGATGCGAACTGATGCGAGCCGGATTCAGGCCACGTCGGAGATCGGGCTGACATCGAGGTGACTCGATTCCTGCGGCTCGGGGGCGGGTTCGCGGCGCCGGAAGTTGTGCGAAAAATCGTCCAGCAGTGAATAGATGACCGGCACAGCGAGAAGCGTGAGCAGTAGTGAAAGTGTTTGCCCGCCGACAGCCAGTACGGCGATCGAGCGTCGCTCCTCCGCACCGGGGCCAACTCCAATGAGCAGCGGGAACATACCGGCGACAAAGGAAATGGTCGTCATCAAAATCGGACGTAGGCGATCGCGGTTCGCCTGCAGAATTGCTTCGCGACGCGGCATGCCGGTGGCTCGGAGTTGATTCATGTGGTCGACCTGCAGGATCGAAGCTTTCTTGACGACGCCAAACAGAACGAGAATTCCCAGGGCCGAATAGAGGTTCAGGGTTTCACCGCCAAACCAGAGGCTGAACAAACCAAAGGGAACGGCCAGCGGTAGGCTGATCAGGATCGTGAGCGGGTGTACGAAGTGTTCGAACTGCGCTGCGAGCACGATATACATGAAGACGAACGACAGGAGGAACGTAACGCCAAACTCGTTGATGGTACGTTCCAGTTCCCGACCTTTTCCACGCACGGAGGTGTTGTATCCGTCGGGGAGCCCAATTTCCTCGGCCGCCTGCCGAAAGCCCGCGATGCAATCGCTGAGCGCGTAGCCCTGTTCGACGTTCGCACGTACGGCCACCATACGTTCGTGGTCCAGACGGTCGATACGCGAGGCCGCTTCATCGAAGCGGAAGTTGACGACGTTGTCCAGGCGGGTCTTGTCGGCGAGCCCGGAGAGTCCGTTGACCATGGCACGGCCCGTTCGCGTGCGGACGAAGAGCTGCGAAATGGAACTCGTGTCGCCGCGGTCGATACCTTCAAGTCGCAGATCGACATCGTACGCATCGTCAATTTTGTTGTCGCGATAACGTGAGACGTGTTCCTGTCCGCCGACGGCGATGCGTAGCGTGTCGGCGATTTCGCGAACGTCCACACCCAGGGCAGCGGCACGCTCGCGATCGATGTCGACGAGGAGTTCCGGTTGATTGATCTTCAGCGTAATGTCGACGTCCACCACGCCCGGGATCTGTTCGACTTTCGCCATGAGCTTCTTGCCAAATTCATTGAGGCCTTCCATGGTGGAGCCGGTGATCGAAAAGTCGATGTCGACCGGAGCACCCTGCCGGAACGAAGTCAGGTTGCGCACCGAAGCTCGCAGGTCGGGGAAAGTCTTGAGGATCTTTCTGATCTCGGTGATCTTTTGTTGCTGGCTGAAGTTGCCCTCCCACGCGGCGGCCGGTGTACCTGCCTGTAGTTCGCGCCAAAGCCGTCCCATCGAAAAGGAGCGATCGTCGATATCCTCTAGCTGCACGAAAATCGAGCCACTGTTGACGGCTCCGCGACTGCCAACATTGGTGTAGAGGTTCTTGATGCCCTCGACGCTTTGCAGCTTGTCTTCGATCGCCAACATGGCGGCGTCCATCGCTTCGACGCGTGTGCCGTTGGGGGCAGTCACGCGAACCTCAAATTCCCCTTCGTCGACGTTGGTGGGAATGTAATCCTGGCTGACGAGGTTGTAGAGCGGGTAGTTCGAGGCGATGACGAGCAGCGAGATTCCGCAAACCAGCCAGCGATGGTTCATGGACCAACCGAGTGCGGAAGCGTACCACCGTTCGAGGTAACCATAGAAACCACGTCGCGACGATTCGTTTTCTTGCTTGTCCTTGTTTGGTCGCAACATGCGACTGCACATCATGGGCGTCAGCGAGAAACTGACCAGCATCGAAATCAACACCGACACGGTGGCCGTGACGCCAAACTGAAACAGCAGGCGCCCGGTAACACTGTCGAGGAACGATACCGGGAGGAAGACGATCACCAGCGATAGCGTGGTCGCCAACACGGCCAGTCCGATTTCCTTGGTGCCCTCGATTGCCGCTTTGAATGGGTCGGCGCCTTTCTCTTCGATGTGGCGAAAGACATTTTCCAATACGATCACGGCATCATCGATGACCACGCCAACCATCAGCACCAGGGCCAGCAACGTGACGTTGTTCAGCGTGAAGTCGAAAGCTCGCATCATTGCGAACGTGGCAATGATGGACGTGGGGATGGCCACCGCGGCAATCACGGCGCTGCGCCACGAACGCATGAAGATCAGCACGACGAGGCTGGCGAGAATACTGCCCGAAATCAGATGCTTCTGAACTTCGTGCATCGCGGCCTTGATGTAGTTGGACTGATCCTGAATGACATCGAGCGACACGTCGTTTGGCAGTAGCTCGCGAGATCGCGTCAGGCGTTCGCGTATGTTGTCGACGACGTCGACCGTGTTGGCGCCCGGTTGACGCTGGATCATCATCAACACGGAAGGCTGGCCATTCAGGCGAGCCTTGTTGCGAAGCTCCTTCTGCCCGTCGACCACTTCGCCAAGATCGCCAAGCCGGATTGGATGGCCGTTCACGGTCGAGATGACCAGGTCCTCGAAATCGCGTGATTCGGCAACTCGCCCCAGCGTGCGGACGGTGTATTCCTTCGAGTCGGATTGCATCAGGCCGCCGGGGATTTCTGCATTTTGTCGAACGAGCGCGTCACGCACTTCCATGATCGACATTCCGTACGCTGCCAGCCGGCGGGCGTCGACACGAACCTGGACAGCGCGATCCATGGTGCCGTAGATGGTGACTTCGCCGATTCCCTGAACGGATTCGATGACTTTCTTGACGTACTTTTCGGCGAGCACATAGAGTTCGCGACCATCGCGCTGGCCAGAAACCGCGACGGTCATGACCGGCGAGGAATCGAGATCGCGTCGGGAGATTTCCGGCGGCATCGTGCCGAAGGGCAGGTCGTCCAGATCGCGACTGACGGCGTTCCGGGTGTCTTGCATCGCCGAGTCCGGGTCGCGATCCAGCTCAAGCGTCAGGATGATGACGGATCGGCCGGTCCACGAAATCGATCGCATCTCATCGACGCCTTCGACACTGGCGACGGAATCTTCAATAACCTGAGAAACTTCGGATTCCATTTCCACCGGCGACGCGCCCGGGAACTGGGCTGAAACATAGAGCGACGGCATGTCGATACTGGGATACCGTGCCACGCCAAGCTGCTGGTAGGACGTCACGCCGGCAACTACCAACGCAGCAACGAGCATGATCGCGAAGACCGGACGCTTCACACATACATTCGCGAGCCACTGCATCCTAGTGTTTCGCCTCTTTCTGCGAGTCCGGCGATTCAGCCGTCGACGAGGCGTTCTTGTCTGTTGGTTTGTTGCCAGCATTTCGACGTGCCGTTTCGCCAGCCTGGAAATCCGAAAGCAACTCGTCGCCCGTCGCGATGCCCGAGGTGATCTCCACAAAGTCTTCCGTGATCTCGCCGAGCGAAACCCGTTGACTGACGAGCAGGCCGTCACGCACAACCCACACCTTATGCACACCGGCGAATTCACCGAGGGCAGCTGGTGGAATTGCAATCGTCGTTGCATCGGGATCCACGACAATCAGTCCTTCGGCGTAGAGGCCCGATCGGAAACGGCCGTCAGCGTTGGAGACTTCAGCTTCGACCTGAAGCGAGCGGCTGGCGATATCCAGGGATGGGCTGACGCGAATGAGCGTTGCTTCGAAATCTTTCTCGACACCTTCCACTTTGATGGACGCGGTCTGTCCGACTCGGACGGCGTTGGCTTTTCTTTCCGGGATGCGACCCTGAAAACGGAGCGGATCAATTCGCACGATGGTAAACACCGGCGCACCGGCCTGCACAAACGTGCCGGCGGCGAGGTGGCGACTTTGGATGACGCCATCGAACGGAGCACGAATGGTCGCATCTTCCAGGTTCTGGTTTGCGACCTCCAGTTGGACACGGCGGGTTTCGATCAGTGCCTTGTTGCGGTCAACGTTGCGAACGGCGGAGTCGTATTTGGCTTTGGCAACGCGTTCCGCAGCGCTCTGACGCCGGTATTCACTCTCTGAAATCGATCGAGTCCGCTGCAGCTTCTCCATCCGCTGAAGTGCTTCGGTCGCCTCGTCCCACGTCGCCCTTTCGACGGCAACGGAGGGAACCAGTTCCGGGTCGACATCATCGGTGGAGGCGTTTGGTTCGAGTCCAATGAGTGCGCAGGCTTCCGCGAGTTCTGCTTCAGCCTGGAGCACACCGAGTTCAAAGTCTCGCATCTCCAGGCGAGCCAGCGGCTGGCCTTTGGGAACCGTGTCACCGAGGTCAACCAGTGTGTCTTCGACTCGACCGGGAACCTTGGAGCTGACAACCGAGCGTTCGTCTGCGGCAAGACTACCTTGCGTGCGGACGGTGTCGGGCCATGAAACCGGGGCGATCGTGAACGTGTTTGCGTCCCCGGGAACCGGAATTTCCAGCTGTGCCTTCTTGGGTGTGGTATCGATTGGCTCAACGTGGCAACCGACGGACAGCAGCGGCAGAAGTGCAAAGGCGATCACCCACGTCCGGCGCGAAGTTCGAAACAAATTGCTGGCGGACATTGGGCGGGCGGGGCGAAACCGGGGGCTGTTAAGGCGGGGGAATGCGGCCTTGCATTGTACCAGAGTGCCTGCGCCGCCTGGAGCCATTCGGCGTCGAATCGCTCAACATGTTGAACGAAACGACGGAACAAAGGTGAAACCCAGTCGCCCAACGCTGTGGGCTGCCCCAACGAGAGATTGGCTGGACCTTAGAGGGCTGAACCAAAACGCGGCAGAACCAAACTACGGCAGAACCAAACTACGGCAGAACCAAACTACGGCTGAACCAAACTACGGCTGAACCAGGAAGTGTTTAACTAGCTGTCGCTAAGCTGGGTGCCGTTTTCCCATTTGGACTGATCCCGGACGGCACCGCCTTGTCCGAAAGTCCGAAACGTACCGTGACGCTTGCCATTGCGGAACGTTCCTTCCAGTGAGACCTGGCCGTTCTCGTACCACGACTTGATGGTGCCGTCGCGTTTTCCGGCGACGAAAGTTTCGACGGAACGTTTTTTCCCATTGGGGAAGTAGTTGATCCATTCACCGTGCGGCTCGCCAGCTTTGAAGTTGCGTTCCCAGAGCGGCCGTTGTCCATCCTCGGCGAAGGCTTGCCAGGTTCCGTCCTTCAGGCCGTTGGAATACATCTCGATCCATTCGAGAGTCCCGTCCGAACGGTGCTTTTCCCATTTCCCGTCCTGTTTGTCCTGAGCGTACGTGCCCTTCTTGCGGACGACCTCGTCCTTGCTCCAGAAGATCCATTCGCCAACTTTCTTGCCATACTCGTAAGCGCCGGCCTTTTGCTTCTTGCCGTTCGAGTAGTACTCGAGATACGCGCCGTGGAGGAGGACTCCCTTATTCGGCAGGATTTTCGCAGTGAACGCCCGGTGCGGGATTTCCGAGTTTGGATATTTCTGCAGCACTCGCTGGGTTGGTAGCGCCTTTACCTCGGGCGCAACCGTGTCCGATATCTGCGGTTTGGTGGTCGCGGTGGCGTCGGTGGACGGCGCCTTTGTGGATGACCCGTCGGGCTGGGCGTCATTTGATCCGACAAGATCGTTATCGCTAAACTGCGATTCGTCGGTGGATGCTTGTGCCGACTGCTGGTTTTCGGTGTTGGCCGTCGCGTCTGCCGGTTCAGCAGGCTGGCTGGTGCAGCCGAGAAATCCAACGGAGAACAGAATGGTGATGGCGACGAAACATCGCATGGAAATATCCGAATGGGGATGGACTTCTGGTTGAAATGTAGACACTTTCTATGAGAGCGCCCATTAGAACTCATCTTACACAGGCTCCCATTTCCGTCTACGCAATCACGCTGCATCTCCTGAGACTTTCATGAATCAATCGGCACAACCGGACCCACCAAAGCGTGTCGGCGCGATTGGTGTTATTTCCGATACGCAGGGTCGACTCCTGGTAATTGAGCGATCACAGCTTGTGCGTGCACCGGGCCGTTATTGCTTTCCTGGTGGAGGCATCGAATCCGGGGAGACCGAGGAGGACGCGGTAACCCGCGAGCTGTTTGAAGAGCTGCATGTGAAGGTTCATCCGGTACGTCGACTTTGGGAGAGCCAAACGCAATCCGGCGTGCTGCTGAAATGGTGGCGAGTCTTACTGGCGGAAGGGCAGGAGCCCGTGCCCAATCCGGAGGAGGTCGCGCGTTGCTTCTGGATGGAGCCGGAAGAGATTCTTCAGCAGCGAGAGACGTTGCTTTCCAACCGCCAGTTTCTTACGGCGCTGGCGGCGGATGAGTTTCGCCTGGACTAGCGCGTGAGATTGGACTCGCGTGTGAGATTGGGCTCGAGTTGTGGCTCAATTAGCCGAACGGCGTTAGCCGCGGTTTTTGGAGCGTCAATCGTTCCGACAACCGGGGCTAATGCCCTGCGGCTGATACCGAAAACGAATTGCTCCAAAGCGCCGGGCTCCCGAAGAAACGGATCCGAAGCAGAAACGGATCCGAAGGAGCGTGCCGCTGCACATGTCAGTCGGTCAGTTCGATGCCGAATTGAAGACCGCGGGATCGAACGGGTCCACGTCGCCTGCGACCGGCATGGTGAAGGAGGCTTGTTGAACCATGCTGGAAACGGTGCCCATTTCGCCTGCCGCCCGAGCAATCCAAATATAAAGTCGTTCCAATTCTCCGCGATTCAGAGCAGCTTGTTTCAGGCTGCCGTGAGCCTGGCTGGCCGACATCCAAAGCAGCGACTGCTCGGCGGGAACCCCACCGATCTGTTGTAGTGTCGCCCCAAGATTGCGTTGGGCGAGGTTCAGGGCGATGACCGAACTTCCGGCGCCCCTCAGTTTGAAAGGAGTGGAGCTTGCTTTGCCGTGGCAGTTGGCCATCGCACATCGATTCAGCATCAGGGGCTGTATGTGACGGGCGAACTGGGAAAGCGTTGCCTGGGACATGCGGTCGATATTCTGCTGGGCAAACTGAGCGTCTTGCGGCACGGCCCCCTTGCCGGGAAGGACGTTGGTGGACTTCTTCGAGGCGGCTGCCACCTGGCGAGACAGTAGTGGCAGGCTGGGGGCGTTGGGGTGTTTCTGTCTCAGAAGTCCGAGTTGCTCGATGGCATGGTGGTGAAGCTGATTCTTGAGGCACCATGTGATCAATGAGCTCATTGTTGCCGGCGTTTTGGCGGCTGCAGCGCGGCTGCGGTAGATCGAATCGATGTCTCGAGCCACCAGCTCGACGTCGCGGAGTGGTAGGCGAATCTGGCTGTTGGCATTAATCACGACGACGTGCGTCGCATACTGATGTACCTGTCCCTGGACGACGTTGCCGTTCTTGAGCATCACGGCACCGGGCGTAGCCAGCAAATTCGTCGGAATCAGCAGCAACAGCACGAGTTGCAGCACAATCGTCGAGAGCATTCTGGTTGATTTCATGCGGTCAGATAGCCCCTCACTGTGCGGTACGTCAATGGCAGTTCACGATCTTCTTTTTTCCACGGCTAGCGTGTCAAAAAACCCAGCGCTATACTGCTATTCGGGTCGGCGTCCATCTTGCCTGAAATCGGTCGACAAGGGCGGATGGGAAACGGATAGGCGTTCGTTTTGGAGAATCGAATCGATGGATTTGGAACGGCGTGAGATTCAGTTCTCAGGCCACGTTCAGGGCGTTGGGTTTCGATACACAACTGCCCGGATCGCTTCGAATCACGATGTGACCGGAACGGTGAAGAATCTCCCTGACGGGCGGGTTCGACTGGTAATTGAAGGTCGCCGCGGTGAAATTGCAGCAGTAATCGCTTCGCTCCAGCAAGCGATGAGTGCGAATATCACCGATGTCGACACGACGACGGAAGCCTACACCAACGAATTTGAAGACTTTCAGATCCTGCGGTAGCGTCCGAACAACACCTGCATTGCCAGCGTACGACGTACGGTCCGGCACAAAGATGGCAAGGCACACATTTTTCGCGAATGGAACTCAACCTTGATCGGTATTAATCCTTTGCTCGGCCAGATCGGCCCTACATGGCTGACGACGTGGTTTACTCCTATCTGGATTATCAGCACCGGTGTCTTGCTGGGTTTGCTGATCCTGCTTGCAATTTGGGCGGCGACGTTCGTCTTCTCCCGTCGGGCAGCGATGGAGGTGCCGGAAACGGCTGGTGAGGGGCCGCTGCTGTGGATTTTCATCGTCACGGTTCTGTTCAGCATCTTCTGCCTTGGCGGATATGCATTTGTGCACGCACCCGCGGACATCATCGCATCGGTGCCACGTCTGTTCTTCACAGGCGAGCAGGCGTTGACCAAAACAATCGAAGTCACTGCCGTCGACGAGTTTGACACAATCGACCTGAATTACGCCGTGGTTGGCAGCGAGCTGTCGCTGCTGCGTATCGAGGCGGACCAGCCGATCTTCATTGGGCCGCCCTCCGAAGATCAGGCGACTGAAGAAATGATTGAGGTTCTCCCCGGAACCAGCTTCGAATGGATACGCGGTAAGGAGTCCATTAGTCCACTCGGCGAGGATTCCGTCTCCTCGATGGCCGTGGCGAACTTTGGTGGCACCGCAGCCACGGTGGAGCTGACGGTTGGCACGCGCCCCGTCTACCCGCAGTCAAAGGCAATCCTTGTTTCGGCCGTCAGTGTGGTGGGCATCTTCCTGCTCTATTTCCTGCAGCAGATTTTCCTTCCCAAGATGTCGGCCATTTCGCTGTCGACCTGTAAGTCACACCTCGCTTCGCCGATCTTTCTGATCCTCACGGTCTTCGGTGCCTTCGCCCTGGCCGTGTTTGTCTTCATTCCGTACAACACGTTCGGTGACGACATCAAGATGTTGAAGGATTCGGGTTTCACCCTGATCATGGTGCTGGCGATCGTTCATGCGATCCTTGCGGCCAGCCAATCGGTCTCCGAGGAAATTGACGGAAAGACGGCCCTCACGGTGTTGTCAAAGCCCGTCAGTCGGCGTCAGTTCGTATTTGGAAAGTTCATCGGAATCTCCTGGTCGGTGGCCGTGCTCTTCATTGTGCTTGGCGCCGTATTTGTGGTGCTGGTCGCCTACAAACCGGTTTACGATGCCCGCGAAACTTCGAAGATGGCACCCATCTGGGAGGACTCGTACGTTGAAGTCGTGCGGACATTCCCGGGGCTGTTGCTGGCCTTCATGGAGACGGTCGTCCTCACTGCATTGAGCGTCGCGATTTCCACTCGGCTGCCGTTGCTGCCGAATATCGCCATCTGCTTTGCGATCTACACGTTGGGTCATCTGACGCCGCTGCTGGTTCAGTCCGGCGTCGGTAGTCTCGCTCCGGTCGCGTTTATGGGGAAATTCATATCCGCGGTGTTACCGGTTTTGGAGGCGTTCAATATCCAGGCTGCCGTGGCTGCCGGGCGCGAGGTCCCGTACGACTACCTCACCTGGGCATTCCTCTATTGTTGCCTCTACAGTCTCGTCGCCATGTTGTTGGCGTTGATTCTGTTCGAGGATCGCGACCTGGCGTGATCTGCCGTATCACCTGACGGCTAACGCAACTCGCAGTAGCCGGAACCAACAAAGCAAACGTAACTATCAATAGATGGTTGCGTTTGTTTTTGTCACGTCGGACTGGTTCATCACTCGCGGCGATCGATTGATCACGCTGCAGGTTCGGGCGGTCGAGTTTGAAGATCGACCATGTCGCGATAGTCGCCACCCGATGCCATCAGGCTGTCGTGCGTCCCGGACTCGACAATCTTGCCGTCACGTAGCACGGCAATCCGGTCGGCATGCGTGATCGTGCTCAGGCGATGGGCGATCACAAAACAGGTGCGGTCCCGCATCAGTCTCGTGAGGCTGGACTGGATGAGCCGCTCGCTCTCGGTGTCCAGATTGCTGGTGGCTTCATCCAGAATCAGAATTCTTGGATCGGCCAGAACGGCACGAGCGATAGCAATGCGTTGGCGTTGGCCACCACTGAGTTTGACACCACGCTCGCCGATCAGCGTTTCGTAGCCGTCCGGTAGCGGCTCGATGAATTCGGCCGCGTTGGCAACCGCAGCGGCTTCACGAATCTGTACTTCGGTGGCTTCCCGATTGCCGTACGCGATGTTTTCGGCGACCGTTCCATCGAACAGGAACACGTCCTGTTCCACGATTCCAATGAAGCCACGGTAGCTTTCGACATCAATGGTTTTCAGGTCGCTCCCATCCAGAAGAACACGTCCACTATCGGGATCGTAGAATCGGGCCACGAGATTGCATAATGTTGTTTTGCCGGCGCCACTGGGGCCGACCAGAGCGATTGTTTCGCCGGGGGCCACGTCCAGGTCAATGCGATCCAGCGCCAACATGTCCGCGCCGGGATAGGCAAACGTCACGTCCTCGAACGTCAATCTGCCGGAGAAGTCCTGCGCAGCGATGCGCGTGGCGTGATCGTTCTCCATTTCTCGCGGCTCGTCGAACAGGTCGAGGACACGATCGAAGCCGGAAAGGCTGTTTTGGAAGGATGAGGCACTCTGCGCCAGCGTCGCGAGTGGTCCGAGTAGCATCGTCAGATAGACAAGGAACATCATCAGTTCGCCGATCGAAAGCTTGCCCTGCATCACCTGCCAGCCGCCGAAGATCATCAGAGCCGAGGTCGCCAGCGGAATGAGCACCTGCCAGACGATTTCGACCGAACGCATCCACCACCATGCGTACAACTCCATGCGGCCCATGAGGTGATTGCCACGCATGATGCGATTGGTTTCCGCCCGCTGTCGGTTGAATCCGCGGACCACACGCATGCCGCCGAATGATTCCGTGGCCAATGCATCGACCTGTTCGCGCTGCTTGCGGACGGTGCGAAACTGCGGGCGAATACGGCTAATCCACGTGCGGTGAGTGTAGTAGACGACCGGAACCAGGAGGACGGCACCCAGCAGCAGTCGCCAGTCGATGGTGGCCAGAATCAGCAGTGTGCCCAGCAGCTGGGTAACGGCCCGCCATGGGTTGTAGATCATGCCGAACACAAGGTCGCCCACGCTGCCGGCATCCTGCCTGAGTATGCTGGCGGCGCCACCGGACTTCAGTTCCTGCACGCGGTGCAATGGCAGGCGGATGGCCTGATCAATGACGTCTCGGCGCACGGACATCTGAATGAGCTTCGTAATACGAGTCGCCTGCCAGCGTCCCGACGTGCCGAGAATGATTTGAATGACCGTGACGCTGATGACTCCAACGATGATCGTGAGCAGTAGATTCCATGGCTCACGCGGAATCCACGTCGGCACGTATTCCGGCAAGGGCTGACCCGAGAGGACGTTGTCGACCAGGAACTTCGTGCCGGCGGGAGGTGCCAGGCCAAGAATGGTGGCGACGGTCAAGGTCGCCAGGGCGAAAATCATCGAACGGGAATGCGGGTAGAGCAGGCTCAGGAATGAACGCACCAGGTCAAAGGCCGATCGGTCGCGCTGTTTGCTTGCCTTGCCGTGACTTCCGTGACTTCCGTGACCGCCGTGATGGTGCCCACCGCCTTTGTCTGTTCGGCTCTCTTCCAGAAAACGCTCTTTGAAGTCCTCAAATCGGTGGCGACTGGACGTAATTCGTTTTGACATACCTGCTCGCCATGGGCGTAGATGAAGAATCGCGTCACTCCGTGACATCGAGGTATTCTACGCAGCGAAGTCCGTTTGGCACATCACTCGAGCGTGTTTCGTAGTTGAACGCACGTCATCACGGTTGGCTGAGTAGGCGCGAGTTTTGTGCGTGGACACTGCGGCTCGCTTCCGATCCACGGGCCGGAATCGTCAAGGTGGGGCGAAAACGCAGAGAAATCTGCAGCTCGTTTTGGCCAGCAAGCTCGTTTTGGCCAGCAAGCTACGGCTAGCGTTCGGTTTCCGGTAACGCGGAGAATTCAAAGGCGTCGACGTCACCCACCTGAGGTCTCCGGAGCGCGACCGTTCGACGGTAGTAGCTTTCCATCTTTTCCCGGAAACGACGCGAGGCTTCCAACGTTGATTCTTCCGGCGAAACTTCACCGGCCGAGCTTTGAGCAAACTGGTACGGGCGATTGTAGTAGTAGATGTTTTCTGCTTCGTAAGGCATGTGGATTGGGTAATTGCCCGCTGGCGCAATGTCCTCCAACCAACTGAAAGCGTCATCAGAAAACAGGGAACCCAATTTGCCAGTAATGGAACCGCAGGCCGCCGGCGAGCTGAAGAAGTGCGGCGACATGGAGGCATCGCAGTCCGTTGCATGGGAGGACGACGCCATCGCGAGTACCATCACCACCCCAGCGACCGCAAGTGTGCAATAGCGGGCGCAATAGCGGGCGCAATAGCGTTTGGCAAACTCCGCGGGGGCAGAAACCGAGTCGGCGGTGAGCGTCAGGGGTGTGGCGAACATGCGGTACCTCTTCGATGTTTTTACATAATTGCTACCGGAGGTATCGGCGATCTGTGAGATCTGCCGGCCCGAGATTTTTTCAGTAAAAAATATTCGAACCCGACTTACTGCCGGTTGTTCCGGTTACCACCGATTTGCGTGGTCAACGCGTGTTATGCGAGGAATGCGGCTGCTGTCATTGCCGCCTGGCGTTAGTGTGGGGTGTTTAAGTCAAGCTTGACGGTGGTAATGCCGGCCTTGCTCATGGAGGTTGTGGCAATCCGATACAGATGGTGTCCCCGGAACCGTTATGTCTGAGCAAATGAGAACAATCCGCACAACTACACACCCGGGGGCTCTGCTTGCAAGCCTGTTCGTGGTTGTCTTAATCGGCATCGGTCCAGTGCACGCGCAGATTCTGTCAGCTCGCCGATCCATCGGTGATCAGCGTGCCGTCGAATACCCGGCAACACCCATTGCACATAAAGAACACAAATTCATCCGGGAGGTTCTGGAGCCTGAGTTGGTACTCGCGGTTGATACGGTTCGTAGCAAAATCGTGCGGACGAACTACCCGATAGCACGCATCGCTATCAGTGACCCTTCGGTCGTCGACATCAACGAGTTTGATTCGATGGAAGTCGAGGTGCTCGGAAAGAGCGAGGGCGAAGCCACGATGACGATGTGGTTTCTTGATGACGAGCAGAATACGCAAGTTCTGCGTTACCTCGTGCGCGTGACGACCGGCGATGGCTCATTCCGTAGTCGCGTCGAACGCATGCAAAACCAGATCAACGAAATGTTCCCGAACAGTCAGATTCAGCTGATTGCTTTGCGCGACAAACTGATCGTCAAGGGAGAGGTTCGCGATTCGGAAGTGGCCGACAAGGTGTTGACGTTGCTGGGCGCTCAAAACAATTCCGGAGGGCTGGGTGCGGGTGGCGGGTTTGGCGGTGGAAACTCGGGCGGCCTGGGGAACGCGGCAGGCGTCGGCAACCAACAGGGTGGCGGTACGGGCGGCGGTTTTCAGATTGTCAACATGTTGCGAGTGCCGGGGGCGCATCAGGTAATGCTGAAGGTTCGGGTCGCCGAGCTGACACGCTACTCCAGTCGGGATATGGGCGCCGATTTGCGCGGCCTGTTTGGTGCTGTTTCGCTAGGCCACCTTGCCGAGGGAATCGATGACTTCACGGCAATTCTGGATGGTGAAGACTTAAGGTTTTTCATCCGAGCGGTCACGGCGAACGGCTATGGCAAGATTCTGGCGGAGCCCACGCTAATCACGATCAGTGGTAAACCGGCGCGGTTTCTTGCTGGCGGTGAATTCCCGGTTCCCACGACCGTGGGTGTCGAAGGGGTTGGAGCCGCGACCACGACCTTTCGTGGGTTCGGTACGCAGTTGGAGTTTACGCCGACCGTTAGGGACAAAGACCTGATTCGACTTCAGGTTTCACCGTCGTTCAGTTCTCTCAATTCGGATGCAGCCGTAAACGGGATTCCCGGGCTGAATCAACGCATGGTTGATACGACCGTTGATCTTCGGGAAGGCCAATGGCTGGCGATCGCCGGATTGATCCAGGACGAGCAGGGCGGTAACCGCACAAGCCTACCTTACCTCAGCAAGATTCCGGTCGTTGGTGGCTTGTTTGGACGCCGGGGCGCGACGCGGCAGGAGACCGAGTTGATCGTGCTGGTCAGTCCGCAACTGGTGCAACCGATGGAAGCAGACCAGACACCGCTGTTGCTGCCGGGAATGGAAGTGACGGATCCGACGGATAACGACTTCTTCCTGCGGCAGATGACGGAAGGCTACTCCGGCTTCGATCACCGCAGTACGACCCAGTCGGAAGTGGAATTGCAACATCGGGGCCTTCAGGGATCGAACGGATTCCCCGGGCTGGGATCGCTCACGGGAAGAGCCGGATGTCACGCGTGCGGCGAAGCGACGTGTGCCGGCGGCTGCGCATCGACTCCGCCAGTCCTGCTGCAACCCGAGTATCTGTTGGGGCCGAGTGGTTTTTCGGAATAGAAGTCCGTATGTCGTCAGTCAAGAAAAACACTACGGACGTCATCCCGTGCAGCCGCTTGCTGTTCGTTGCGGTACTTGTCGTGTGTCCGTGTCTGCTCGGCTGTCAGTCCAATCCGTCCGGCGGAACGCCCATACAACCGCCCCGGTTGGGACATGTCGTGGACGCGGCGAACCGGCTACAGGAAAACAATGCAGAGGCCGCGAAGTTCATCGTGTACGCGCACGAATTCGAACTCAACAAGCCACTGCGTCGCGCTACGAACCCGTGGCAGAGGGCCACCGACGAGTACCACGACATCGATACCCGAGAAGTTCGTGGTATCCGACTTAATGAATATGGAATGGATCATCTTGAACGGATTGCCCAACTCTTGCGTTACGACGAGGATCGCTCGCGTTTCGTCGTGGTGGAACGCAGTGAGACAAGCAAGCGTTGGGATACGGAATTTCAATATCCCGTCCACCGCAATCCGGAACTCGACGAGGAGCGACGCCTGGTCGTTGTTCGCGCACTTGAGTTGATGGGAATCGACGGGGCTGACCGAATGGTAATCGTGGCACCAGCTTTCGTGGCCGGGCAACATTCTAATGAAGCGGCGCAGGCATATCGTCGCAGCGTCAACGGAAATCAATCCGGTGGCGCGCAGGGCGGCGGTACGGGAATCGGCTCGAATGGAGGGTTCTAACATGCGTGTTGACTGGAAGAGTGTGCGGACGCGGACGAAATCGTTGCCGCTGTTGTTCGCACTATGGTTTTCGGTGTGCGCCGGTTGCTCGAGTTCGCTGCCGTTCCTGCGAAACGCCTCCGAAACAGCTGAAGGCGACATGGACGTTCGATTGGTCTCCGTTGCGAGGCTGGCGGAACGGCAAGGCGACAGGGCTCGAGCGAAAGAACTCTATCGTGGTTTGATCATGGCGAATCGCGAGCTGCGGACTGCTCACCATCGGATGGGAGTCATTGCCGCGCGAGAAAAGGACATGGATCTCGCGATGCAACATTTCGAAGCGGCGCGAATCGCGGGCCTCGATTCTCCCGACCTGCATGTCGACATGGCGTTCGCCGAATTCCTCGCCGGTCGGTCGTTTTCGGCGGAAACGCGGCTGGCCGAGGTGCTGAAGCAGGAACCAAACAATCGGCGAGCCCTGAACAATCTGGCGATCCTGAGGGGCACGCAGGGTAAGTTCAGCGAAAGTCTGGCATTGTCGCAGAAGGCGGTTGGCTCAGCAAAAGCGCATGCGAACCTTGGGTATCTGTTGGCCCAGTTTGGCGATGTCAAACAGGCGACTGACAGCTACCACATCGCGCTGGGACAGAACCCGGAGCTGAATGTTGCGGCCAACGCATTGCTGCAGTTGGATCAGGTTGCCGCGAAGGCACCCATTGCGCCGCTGGCTTTGGAACTTCCGCAGATGCCTGAAGTGAAGTCTGTCGAGCTACCCGCGGTTGAGCCGCCGGAAGTTGAACGGGAAACGGCGGCTAACGCGCAACTCTTCGGGGGTGTCCGCATCGAGAGGGTATCAGCGAACACGCGGCAACAACAGGACGCACAAGCAGCCGGGTCTGGCACGCGTACGATGCGGTTGGGACTCCGGCAACCATGGCTTGGAGGTCGCGGCGCACAGGAAGATGCTGTACAGGAAGATGCTGCACAGGAAGATGCTGCAGCGGAAGATGCTGCAGCGGACGGAGATGACTCGGCGTAGCGCATCAGGACGGGAGTCTTGTTGAGCTCGTCCGGAACAGCCAGGGAATTCTTGGAGGCATCTGCCGTTCGTCCGCTCCCCGACTCGGGGCGGGTTACTCGGAGAATACCTCGATACAACTGGCCGCTTTGATCGGCGTGTCGGTAGCATCCCAAAATCCACTACCGGCCGATCTCGCTGATGCTGATCGAATGCCCGAGAAAGCGAAGCTCTGATTGATCGACTGTACGCTGCGTGCCAGGTCAGAGAGTTCGTCGTGGATCGCATTGCGATAGTGGCTCAAGCCAGTGCCCACGCCGGCAACGACCATTGAGGTGATCAGCATCAGTTCGGTTGTGAAAACGCCGCCAGAAGTGTCTCGCCAGATTCGCATCGCACGCCCAAGTCAATAGTCGGAGTAAAACTCCATCATGACTGGACGTGGTGCGGCGCCAAGATTTTGCCGGGGGCGTAGTGTGGTTGCGGCGCGTGTTACGGTTAGGCGGGGACGTGGCGCCAAACGAGCCTAACGTTGTGTATTGATGGGGAAACGGTTTGCCCGCCGCGAGGTGTTCGGGCGCACCACCGGCGTCGTATTGAGCGGTTGGTTCTGGACGGTGGGAGCCAACGCACCGCCGGGCATGTTTTGCTGCTCGACAAAATCTCGCAAACTGAGAAATGCCGGGCCCAACAACAGAATGTAGATGGGTGGCGCGAGACAGAAAACAACCGGTAGCAGGATCTGTACTGCGGTCTTGTTGCCGCGTTCGCGAGCTCGTTGGTCGCGGCTTTCCCGTAGACCGTCAGCAAACGTCCGAAGCGCGCTCGACATCGAACCGCCCGCACGGTGCCCACCGCGCAAGAGGGATGTTAATGCTGTCACTTGCGGAATGTCCAGGCGTTTTGCGAATGCGATGAGTGCCTCGTCCAGTGTGCCCGTTCTTGCCTGCCGGAAAATGATTCTCAGTTCGACAGCCATCGGTGGATGTGTGTTGTCAAATTGCCCAATAGCGTGTCGAAGCGACTCCTCCATCGTCATACCACCGCTCATCATCATGGCGACCAGATCGAGGACGTCAGGCAGATCCTGGCTGATGTCCTGGGCTCGCCTCGCTGCCCTCAGCGAGACGACAACGCGTGGCACGCCAATGATGACGACCGCAACCGCAACCACGGTCCACGGCATCCAGGTCTCGGGCGATACCTGTTCCAAAGAAAATACCGCTGTCACGCAGGCCGTCCAGATCAGCAGAGCGAGATTTCGCGATGCCAGAAAGTTCGCGGTGGCGGCGCCGTGAAGTACGCCTCCGCGGACCAGATCTTTCGCTAGCTGCCGTCGACTGTAGGTCGTCAACGGGACGATTCGTGAAAGCCCATCCGTCCAGCGGCCAAAAGCTGGCCCGGGCACGCCGCCCTCGGGGCCGTTTCGACGCGAGGAAATCGCTAGAAGGGTGACGATCATTCCCAGTGCGGCGATGGCGAAAACGATCCAGTCCATGGCGATTCCCTCTGTACGCGAGGATTGAGTGGGCTGCAGGTATCAGTAATTGGCGCGAACCAGAAATAGCGACCAGCCGATACCGATGAATTCCAGAACAAGGGCGAGCGCGAGCATCCGCTGTCCGAGCGGGTCGGTGAGCATGTCACGACCATAGTCAGGTTTCACAGCGACGATGTACCCCATAAGGATCCAGGCCAGCGCAATCACCACGATGACGGACATGCGCCCCATCCCGGTCGTCGTTCGTAGGTGTCGTTCGTAGTCGAAGCGACTATGGATGACTCGCCCCATTCGGCGCAGAGTGGCTGCCAGGTGTCCGCCTGTGTCGCGGTGTGTTGCAAGTGTCGTCGCAAACAGCTGCACGTCAATCGTGCGGATACGCTCGGAAAGTGATTGCATGGTGTCTCGCAGTGAGAGTCCCATTTTCAACTGGTTTCGACAGCGAATGAATTCTGTCCGCGCGGGTTCCTGCATGGTGTCGGAAAGCAGGCTGATTGTCTGCCTGATATTGTCCCCCGATTGAATGGCACCGGCCATGATGTCCATGGCGAGCGGTAGCTGCTGCCGGAATTGGCGGACGTTTCGTTGCGCAACGAAGAGAAGTATCACCATCAACAGCCCAAGGGTGAGCAAACTTGAGGCTACGGACAAAGGGGCATTTTCGCTTGCGACGAAGACCATCGCTCCGATGGAGCCAGAGACGGCAACAACGCCAATGCAGCAAGCGGACCATGAAAGAGGGATTCTCGCGAGGAGGACGTGTCGTCGCAACCACATTTCAATTGAAGGAAATAGCGGTTCCCTGGAGGCTGTATTTACGGTGAGGAACGTATCCACTTCCAGTTGGGACTGGCCAGCGGTTTGGTCGGAATCTGGCGATTCAGAAACCGTCCAGTTTGAGTCCGTCCAGTTTGAAACCGTCCAGTTTGAGTCCGTCCAGTTTGAGTCCGTCCGATGAGAGTCTGACTGCGTAGAATCTTCAGCGACGGTAGCAGCCGCCGCATTGTACCGACGCCCGAGCAGTAACCACGCAACTCCCCCGCAGAGTGCGAAGACTGCCATGTCTCCCAGGGGCGATGCAAGCAGGGCACCGATGGACGGAATTGCCGCCGTGAGGTCCGGGCTCAAGCTTCACCTCCGTCGGTCATGGGCTGTGTTGATGACAGGTCAGCCGGGTCGAATTCAATTCCTTGTTCTTCGAAGCGTTGAACAAAATCGGGTTTATGCCCTGTCGCGACGAATCGCCCGACTGCGGCGCCTGTCTCATCAATGCCTTCCTGCACGAACCGAAAGATATCGACAACGTCGATGTTTCCCCTGCCGTCGGTCTTGAGTTCAGCGATGCGAGTCAGCTTTCGTACACCACCCTTCAGTCGCGATGTGTGAACCAGCAGTGGAATTCCCAAAGCGATAAACTCACGAATCGTCGTTACCGGGAGATCGATGTTGCCCATTGCGATCATGAGCTCCAGTCGGGTAAGCGCGTCTCGTGGGCCGTTGGCATGCAGGGTCGTCATGCTTCCTTCGTGACCGGTATTCATGGCCTGAATCATGTCGATGGCTTCGGCCCCACGAACCTCACCGATGATGATGCGATCCGGTCGCATGCGGAGGCTGTTGCGGACCAGGTCACGCACGGTAAATTCGCAACTTCCCTCCTGATTTGCAGGTCGGGTTTCCATGCGGACGACGTGAGGATGCTGTAGCACCAGTTCCGCCGAGTCCTCGATTGTGACGAGTCGTTCGTCGCGTGGGATGGCCGACGAAAGTGCGCTCAGCAGGGTCGTTTTCCCGGTGCCGGTGCCACCGGAAAACAGGATGCTGACGCGAGCCTCAACAGCGGCGTTCAGAAACCGCATCATCTGATCGTTCAGTGAGCCGTTTCGGGAGAGCACGGCCATGTTGAAGTTGCCCTTGCGGAAGCGTCGAATGGAGAGTTTCGCTCCGCCCAGCGAGAGTGGCGGGACCACGGCGTTGACACGTGATCCGTCCGGCAATCGAGCGTCCACCAGGGGGCTGGAACGGTCAAGTCGACGCCCAGCCATTCCCACGATCCGCTGAACGATACGCAGCAGGTGTTCCTGATCCGCGAACGTCACTTTAGATCGCTGTAGGCGACCGTCTCGCTCGATGAAAATCTCAGATGGGCTGTTGACCAGGATGTCGCAGATCGTGTCATCCCGTAGCAGATTTTCCAGAGGACCGAAACGATACAGCTCGTCCTGCAGATCGGCGAACAGCCGTTCCCGCGACGGGGCGGTCAGTCCGGGCGTCTCCGCTTTGATGAACTCCCTGGCGAAACGATCGAGTTCCCTTCTTGCTTCCGGGTTGGTGACGTCGTTCACGGACGCAAGGTCCAACGAGGCCACCAGCTTTCGATGGATTCGTTGTTTCAGATTCTGGTAGGTGTTGTCGGTGTCCAACGTCGGGGCTTCAGGATGAGCCGACTGCTGCGTTTTTTTTTGCTGTCTGTTCTGGAATATCACGTGGCACTCCGTTGCCATCGGTTTGTATTGGTCAACGATTAAGGGTCGTCATGGGGCCTTGCGTTCAATCGCAGCCTCTCGAGTCGTTGCCGATTCGATGGAGGTACGAGTCGGCAAGTCCGAAATCGGCTCGTGTCTTGGCGGGAGTTTCCTGGAAGTGCCAGCGGCGCGAACGGCCAGTGGGTGGCGGCCATCAAACTTGAGCTGCTTGGCTCCGCCACCTCGGTACACCTCCATGGTCTCGGCAACCCGACGTTGCGGCTCGACGCGTGTGCCCAGAATGTCTCCGAGCGTTTTTCGCCGACCGGGTTTCACGAATTTGTCATCCGTGGGATTTCGTAGCGCCAGCGAGAGCTTGCCGTGTCCTTCAACAACGCGAAGCGTCTCGGCCTGATCGGGCGATACTGCAAGCGTGACGCGCACAATGTCGACGCCGGTGACTTCCGCTACGTTGTCCTGCACCGTGTTGTTTTCCAACGCAAGAACCTTGACGCCCTGCATCAGGGTGACGGTGTCCGTGGCATAGGGTGTATTGTCGATGCCTCCGCCGGCTGAGGCCTTCTTTCTGCCAGCCGTTCGGTAGTCGTAGGTGTAGTCCCATCCGCCGCCCTTTCCCTTGCTGGAAGCATGGTAGCCCAGATGTGGATCCCAGGTAGATTCATACGGAGTGGCCTGGCCAGTGATGTCCGAGTCGCCGTATAGCCCCGCTCGGAAGATGACATCAACGACCTGGCCGGCGTCGGCAAAGCCGTTCAGGGCGTCGTTACTGTTCACAAGGATCGTGACCGCGCGTTGCCCGGGTTGCAGTTTGTCGGTGAGGTTGGGGCCGTAGCCTTTCGGGTAAAACTGTTGCGTGTGGAAAGTCTGGCCGCGTTCGATCGTGGTCATCACGGTCTGTCCGATGATCTGATCGGGAGAAGACATGAACACGCCGGTGACGTTGCGTTCCTTCAACTGCCGTCGCGACAGTCGCTGCAACGCCACATCGCTAATCGTGACGACACGGCCCGTTGGTAGGCGCCGGCTGGCCATGGGGACGGTGATCTTTTGGGCGCTCGGCGCAGCGGTGGCTACGTTCCGGCCTGACAGCTTGCGCAAGGAGTAAACACCCATTAGGCCGAAAAGTACGGCGACGAATACCAACAGGATTGTTGATGCGTTTGTGCGTTTCTGCATGACCTGTTTCCTGCGAGGCGACGGAGCGTATCAGACCTGGGCCTGTTGGGTGCGAATCAGTTCTGTGTGACCATGCGGAGCAGGAGGATGGACCAGGTGGAAAGCCCACACGGCAGGGCGTACGGAATCGTCTTCTTCAGCACGTTGGTCGATTCGTTTTGCTTGTTGGCGTTGTTCAGGATTCCGTAAGCCATCACGCAGGCCATGCAAGCCATGGCAAAGACAACGCTGAGGAGAAACACTCCCAGTGTGTAGCGCGGACCAAGCCATGCGCCGATCGCTCCCATCAGTTTCACATCGCCGCCTCCGCCACCGCCGATGATCCAGAGTACAAACAGGATTCCGAAGCCGACGGCGAAGCCACCAAGTGAGAACAGCAATCCCTCCTGGGCACTCACCAGACCGTGAAATGCCAGGCCGGAAATCGCGGAGGTGACGGTTAGCCAGTTGGGGATTCGTCGACTGCGTAGGTCGGTTGCCATCGCAACGGCCGTGAACACTGCGACGCAGGCGAACTGTAGTATTGTTGTTGAATCCATCTATACTCGCTTTACTTCTCTTGAGTCTGCTATTCCTGCTCACCGACGATCGCGGCGGTTAGTTCCATGCATGCCGGGGCTTCATCCACCTCGTCAACGAGGTCAACGGCGTCCGAAAACGAGCCGCTCAGGACGCAGTCGGTTCCGTCTCCAAAAACTCCGTTGCCATTAGCATCAATGACAACCTCGTACTCGTATTCCTGCCGAAGGTTCCTCAACGCCACGGAGGCGTCTCCGAAACTCTGAATGATATGATCGCGATACGTTGCCAGTCCGACGATGGCGCCGAGTGACGTAATGGTCGTCATCAGGACGATGCCAGCGAGGGACAGATTCCCGGCTTCGTCATGAATTAGGGAAAGCCTCTGACGGACTGTGCGTTGGGGGTGTCGAATCATGGCAGTATTGCCGCCTCATTGATGATTTGTGTGGCGGTTATTTCGATGCACATGGGGGACTGGCCGACCGGGTCGAGGAATTCCGGTTCGCAGAAATTGGTTTGATCCGAATACCCGGAGCCGGACACAAACGAATCAAAACGAAGATTGTCCACGGTACCGGAAGTGGATGTTTCTGCGTACCGATAGCCATGATCGACGCTGGTTAAACCCGCCGCGACGTCGCCAAGTTCCTGGGTGATCGAATCACGGAACGCGGAGAGTCCTACGATCGTGCCCAGCAAGGCGATGGAGGACACGAGGATCAGTTCCATCGAAAGCAGTCCGCCGTTTTCGTCCCTTGCGAACAACGCAATACCATCGACAGGCGAGCCTGTGTGACGCACTATCAACATCATCATTGTTCGTCCTCAATGCCCTGAATGGTGATGCAAAGAGCGCCGTCGCCGACGGTTTCCAACACCGCCTCGCCCGCGTCGTAATTGTCGACGAAGGTGCTTGCGGGGATGCTGGCGGAGTAGGTGACCTCGGAGATGCCTGTTCCGAAAGTGCCGGACTGGGTGATTCCGTCGAACTCAAACGACTGCGTGAGTGCGGCGATTGCCGCAGCACTGTCTCCCGCTTCCTGAACGACGGCGTCGCGGTACGTCGCCAGCCCGGTCAGTGTGCCAATCACGACAATCGTTGCCAGAAGAATGAACTCAATGGAAAGGATGGCGCCGCGGGAGTCTTTCCACAGCTTCGATGAGATTTTCCTGGCACCGTCAGCGAGTCGGAGCCAGGATCGATCTGGTGTTTCACCTCGCCACATCGAAAGAGCACGGCCGGCGTGTGTCAGGAAGGTGTAGTTTTTCCTGATCGATTCAGGCTCCATGACTTCCAGTTCGCGTACCAGCCACTGGCCGCCGCGGACGACCGATTCGCGCGGAGGTAGTAGATCGGTGTACTCGTGTTCCGGTAGCAACGCCCACCATTCGAGTGCATGGCCGGTGGCGACAATTCTTGCACCCTGGGTCCATAGTGGTTTGCTGGTGGGGATCTGTTGGCCCGGCCAGGAATCATCCCACCAGCCTTCGGCATGCTGAGAAGCCACCAGCTTCCTGGTGGCAAGTCCAAGGTGTTGTCGGATTTGGTTCCGCAGCGTCTCACTGAATAGCGGCATGATCTCCTGGTCGACACGCAGCATGGTCGCGAGGGTGAAGAGTCGGTGACCACCGAAGCAAACCCCAAGCCCCATTTGCTCGCGCATGATGCGAGTTGCCAGTCGGTCAAACGTGATTTCCTGCCCTTCGCCGGTGACCCACGGATCGGCGTTTGTCGAATAGAGAGCCAGTACCAGCGACGTCCACTCGTACTCGGATTGATTCAGAGAAAACGTTCGCAGCGCCCGGTGCACAAGGTCGCCAAGGTGTACCGTTTGCCTTCTGGTCCGCAACGGGAAGTTCAGCGGCATACCGATTTCTGTCAGTGTGGCCAGCGTATGGTCAACGTGACTGGCCGTCGCCGGGCCCTCCTGCGTGCGGACGCGAGGCCCGTCGCCCATGTCCACAAGCAAAGGTCGCACGTCAGTCCCAAGGCTCTTCCGTAGGGCACGGTCGTCCGTCAGGATGGAGAGCATCTCGTTGCCGTCAAACAGCGTGTCGTCGCCGAAGGCTATCTCTGGTCCCCACATTCGCAAGGCGTGATCGAGATGATTGACCTTGGGAGGCATCGCGGTTCGTGCAGGACGCAAGCGGGCCAGGCATTCAAGCAGCTGGTCGTCCGATACGACTTCTCGCCGGTCGTTCTTCAGCTCGAGTTTCAACGGTGTAGTTCGCAGCCGAGGCATGCCGTGGATGCGGCGCTGGTACTGCCTGCGCTGATTCAGGACGTACGTGCCACCCAGCGGCCAGAAAATCAGTTGACTCGCCGCGAAGGCAAACTCTCGACGGTCGGTAGTTGTCGAAGTAGACGAACTGGTTGTGCATTCTGTCTTCATGCGTCCGCCTCGATTCGGGGAGTTGGAATGCGAGTCAGCACAATCGTGTTTTCGGTTTCCAAAGTCATTTGCCACCGTTGGCTGCGCATGACCTCGGCGGCGAGGCGTCGCTGACGTACTTTGTCAACAAAGAGGACGTCGATCGCGTACCGATCCAGAAGACGCTGCCAGCTGGAGTCACCTCGAAAGATCTTTTGATAGTCACCCTGCACGCGGAGCGGCATGTTCGCCAGAGACTCGTTGGCGAACACGCTCATGTCTCGAGGGCCCTTCCAGATCAGCCAACTCGTCCAGTTCGTCGGAGCCCAAACTGTCAGTCCCGGCGTGGCGTCATCGGAGTTGAGGACGCCGGTGTCCAACGCCAGATTCAGTTCGGTAGCAACGGTGCCTTCAAACAGTTGGGTGACCGTACGGGGTGGACCATCGAGTAATGGCTGGCAGGATGGGGACAGGGCGAATGAACACCAAACGAAGAGGCCGGCAAAGAGGAGTCCGGCGAACTGAGTCGGTCGCCGCTCGTCTGCCTGGTTGTCGTCTGCCTGGTTGTCGTCTGGGGCAGCACGCGTGGCGACCACTCCCTGCGTCCATTGGCGAGCGGCGAGCAGGCAGACGACCGGTGCAAACCAACTGAGCAAACGGGGCTGCAAGGAGACAGCGAATGTAACGGCGATGACGATGCCCCAATCCGATTCAGTCATCTTTTGGGGGCACACCCGGTGCCGGTGGGTGATCATCACCAGCGCCGCAACGACGATGAGGCCCGCCAACGACGGCAAATACAGCCCCGAGCCACGCTGCAATTGGGTCAAGACCGAGTCCATGCCATGCGTCGCGGCCTGACTCCACAACTCTAATCCCTGCGGTGACAGGAGTGTGCCCATCAGGGCCGCTTGCATCAGCCAGGTTGCTTCGATGACATCGGTCCTTCTCAGACCCCGCAAGCCAGCCTCGGCATATGCCTGCCGCGCAATGGTAATCGACCGTCCGGCAAATATTAATAAGCCTATGAATACGGTCGATCCGATATTGGTCCAGATCGCAAACAGCAGCGGAATCGCGAGCCAGATTGCGGAGTTGTAGTGCAACGGCTGTCCGGCCCGATCTTCCTGGCCGTGGTCGGTTCGCAAATTGCGGGTGATCGTCCACCAGAGAATGGAAGCGAGCAAAATCTGCCCGAGGCCTTCCGGATCCAGATACGAAAATCTGTGAGACCAGGAAATCGCGATCAGGCAGCTGCATACAAGTGTGTACGTGACGTTCTGACTTCGTTGGTAGATCAATCGGCACCAGAAGCACAACGCCAGGGAAATCAGTACCGAGTTCGCCGTGCTAATTCCTTCCGGGCCGAAGCGATTCGCGATCTCATAGGCGCCATAGTCAAACAGCCATGTCGATCCGGTGGTGGCCATCCCGTCCATCAATGGAACGCCAACACCGACCTCCGGGAGCGTTCCTTGCGTGATAATTCGTTGTCCGGAAGCTGCGTGCACCCAAGTCTTCGTGATAGCCAGCGGAGTGTGATTCGCGACCAGAAAAACCAGCGATAGCCAGCCAACCAGCAGTACGCAGGTCCATGAGAGTTGCCACTCAACTCCCAGCACTGGAGACAGCGCCAAAGGCGGAGATTCCTGGTTGTTGACGAGGGTTGTGGACATCGGTCACGAGACGCTTTTTGTTGGTAGATTGTTTCCGTCAGGGACAATAGCAGGCGGGGCCGGGAGCGATACTGGTGTGCTCAAACTGTCGATCGGCGAAGTCGACACAATAGTTGCGAAGTGCGTTGGGGATCGGTGTCACATTGGTTTCGACAATCAAAGTGGACCGCACGCGGTCGTCGGCTATCGCCGGGTAGGATCCTGTCGGTGACAGGGAGCCGTCGCCCGCCAGGATCGTGACGCCGCTTGCGTCTTCAACGATCAGTTGGCTGCCCACGCCCAGCGTCATGTCGTGCACAGCGAGAAACGCGTTGACTCGATCGGTGATTTGCGATTCAGTGCAATCCATTGCTGCCAGACGAGCCGCCTCTAGTGAGGCGTGGCTGAGTGTCGTGTCAATGACAAGCACCGATGCGAATTGAATTGCTGCGACGAGCGAAAGGATCAGGATTGGCAGCACGAGCACAAGTTCGAGAACCTCCACGCCATTTCTGGAGTCCCTAAAAGGGCGAATCGTTGATTTACTGTGTCGTACCGGTGGCATTGGGGGCTTTCAGAGCAGGCTTCGCAACAGGATCTAGTTGATAGTCGCAATTGCCTCCGCGAGGTCGATCAGTTCGCTCGTGAGTGCGCCACGGAGAGTTGCCAGTCCCGCGATCGCGCCAATTCCAACAATCGTGAGGAGCAGCAGATACTCGACGAACACAGTGCCCTCGTCGCCGATCTCCAGACGTGCTGCCAGTGAACGCAGGTTTGTTGCTTTACGGCGATTCGTCATGGTTTAGTCCTCGTCCAGTGACCTCTTGCAGTGGTTGGGAACTGCCACCGCTCGTGTAACCTATTCGGTTCAGAGCAACCGACTGCTGGCATTCAGAGCGATGAAAACGTGGTTAATCCATAACAGCGCGTTGTCTTGTGCGGAATGTAGTGTTTACCGTTCTGGATCGCCTGTTTGCATTTACTACATTGGGACTGGCGTATCTTGCCCAGCTGACACAGAAGGACGCATTCGTCGTATTTAGGGCCACTCCACGTTGATTGCCGATTCCAGAGTTAGCGGACGCAGATGGATCCGCGAGGAAAGGGAAGGGAGTCATCCAGTCGTGGGAAATCCAGGTCTCTCGCTCAGGTTGCAGCGCCTCGGTGTTTCCACACTCTGGGTGTTGCTGACGCTACCGGTTCTCGTTCTGCTGACGTTGTACGCAGTGGAGGCTGGTCGCATTCACCTTGCGCGGCAGCAGTTGGTGACATCGCTGGAGTCGGCGGCGCTCGCGGCTCTGAAGAAGTGTGTATCCGGGGAAACCGATTCGACGTTTGCTGCGCGAGAATGCGGTGTTGATTTCGCGGCTTCAAATCTGGTCGCCGGGCAGTCGCCAGCCCTCGATCTTAACTGGGACGCTTCAATCATTCCGAACGAGAACGCCGATTGCGAGGGGGACCTCGTGTTTGGAATGCTTGGTGAAGTCGAAACACCCATCGAGTTGAATACGCAGTATCTTGGCGGCTTCGGTCGCAAAACGGGTCCCAACGCCGTCGCCATGCTGACGCAAAGTCAGTCCGATTGGGTGACGGTAACGCTGTGTGCCCGCTCGTACACAGACATGGTCGTTGTGGGGACGTTGAATTACGGGCCGACCGCGCCACCGATGGTTGTCCGTGTGCGCAATGTTGGAGCCAACAGTTTTGAGTTCGTCGCTCAGAACGTGAACGACGGGTCTTTTGAGAGTGGCTACCCGGTCTACTTTATTGTCGTTGAAGCCGGCGTGTATACCGATGCGGTTGAAGGCGGGACGATGGAAGCCGTCCTTTACAATTCCACAGTGACCGATCGGAAATCAAGCTGGAATGGCGAGAACCGAGGTTATCTAAACACCTATACCAATCCTGTCGTGGTCGGTCAGGTGATGAGTTACAACGACCCGGACTGGTCAGAGTTTTGGAGTCACAATGGTAATCACCGATTTCCGGCAGATCCCGGTGGGTTGTATACCGGAAAACAAGTCGGTGAAGATACCGATACGATTCGAGCCGATGAAACGGTCGGCTATATCGTTTTCGAAGAAGGTGTTGGGGCGTTGGAGGGGCTGCCATTCTACGCCGGCGAGACGACCCGGTCGGTCCGGTCAATTGACAACTCACCACCCTATACTTACACGCTGCCGTCTCCGCGCGCGTGGGCCTATGCGGTGTTGAATACCTCTGGGGAAGCCGGGGGTGACGGTGCGACCAGCCACTTGCATGGCAACGACCCGATTGACCCAGGGGCAATCAATGTTTCCCTGGATGAGGATCAGTTGCGGGACGCGGAAAGATCGCACATAGCGGAGGTCGTACACTACGTGGCCTTTTCAGGGCCTTGCGCTGTACATGCCAGGCACGAGATGGAGGTGCCCTGGTACTTCAACAGCTTGTTGGGGTGCGTGCTTGCGAATCCAACGGTTGCCGGTAGTGCAACGGCGTGGTACGACAGCGCGGAAGACTGTGCGAAGCTCTTGTGCGTCGACACAATTGTCTGTCCGTGAAGGTTCGATCCATGCAAAACTCCGTGCGATGGAGTTGCAATCGAATTGGTAGAAGGTTGAGCTGAGTCGGGCAGCCCTGCCCGACTCAAGTCAACAGCAAGCGAAAAGGTAGACCGTGCGCCTACCCGTTTCTACGCTTCGTCTGCGGCTGCGCCGTCGAATGTGATGCAGTTGTCCGCTGCACCCGAAACATCGTCTGCGTCATCGCACCAGTCCAATGCGTCGACAAAGTCGCTGCCGGCGGTGCTCGACGCGTGGCCGACCACTCCGAAGAAGGCGTAGCTCTGGTTCAGGTCCTGAACGGCACCTGCGACATCCGACAATTCCGAAACAACTGCGTCCCGGACGGAAGCCATGCCAGCGATCAGGCCAATGATGGCGATCGTCGACAAGAGAATTAGTTCGATGGATACGATGAAACCGGCATCGTCATTCCAAAGACGTTGGGCAATTGAGTTCATGTGTAACTACCTTTTGGTGTGTGACAAAGGATTCTGGCCGGCTGTGACTAACCGGACAGGAAAAGGTAGTTCGGGCGTGAGGTTTATGGGCAATGACGGCAGGTTTGCCCGCCCGCCGGTGGAAAAGTTAGGCAATGGTTTGCTTTATTTGGATTGGTCCCCCACTGCTGGACGGAAAGGCGATGTCCCTACTGAGGTGTGTCTAGACCTCATCACTCGGACCACGGTTAAAGGTGATACAATTGTCAGCCGCTTCCGTCTCATCTTCGGCTGTGTCACAGAAGTCCAGGCCATCTACAAAGTCGCTGCCGGCGGTACTGGACGCGTGGCCAATCACACCAAAATAGGCATAACTCTGATTTAGATCCTGGACGGCTCCGGCTACATCCGAAAGTTCAGATACGACGGCGTCACGAATTGACGCGAGGCCGACCAGGATGCCAAGCACGGCGATCGTCGAAATCAGGATGAGCTCGATCGAAACGATGAACCCTGCTTCATCTCGCCATAGTCGCTTCGTCGGTTGGGTTGACGGGCGCATTGCGCATCTTTCCACTAAGGTTGCCTGGAGAGCAACGGTGAGGTCGCTCGTGACGTGAATTGGCTGCTGGAGAAATGAATCGGCTGTCGCGTATGTTGTGTCGTACGCGACGGCAGCGGAATCGGGGCAAGCCGTCGTGACTTGGTGGTGGACGTACAGTTTGTAGAAGTTGTTCACAAAACTGAACAGGAAGCGACGTTGTCTAGCCACGAATCTGGCTTCTGGGGCCAAGCTCGATTGCCTGTAGTCGTCCGACCTTTCCGTCAGCGACTTCGAAGCGAAGCAGGGTGCGCATCGCGTGGAAGCCATGCCGCCCGGCTGCACCCGGATTGAAGTGCAGCATGTTCCCGAGCCTTTTGTCTCGCATCACTCGCAAGATGTGGGAGTGTCCACAGATAAATAGATCCGGTGGTTGCTGACGGATTTTGCTCGCCACGCGTCGATCGTACTTCCCCGGGTAGCCTCCGATGTGTGTCATCCAGACGTCGACGCCCTCGCACTCAAAACGATCGTGTTCGGGGTGCAGTGCTCGAATGGCCCCGTCATCGATGTTGCCGTAGACGCCACGCAGCGGTTTGAACTCGGACAACTGTTCGGACACTTCGACCGGTCCAAAGTCTCCGGCGTGCCAGATTTGGTCGCACTCGCTGAAGTATTCAAATACCGCCGGATCGAGGAATCCGTGGGTGTCCGAGATCAGGCCGATGCGTTGCATGAGCAGAATTGGGGCGGAGATCATGCGCCCCCCATGAGACGGGAACTGTCGTTGGCGGGATTATAGGTCCGTTCGGCGTGGTGCCGATAGCGTGCTGGAGGGTGCGAGCAGATGGTGGCATGCCGCCGCCAGACCAGAGCCAAAAGACGCGTCCGGAAAAACCGCAGCCAGATTGGACCCCTGTAGACCGCTCGAAATGCATAGGACTGCCCGGCATAGCTGGGTGGTGCTATATTCAGGCCGTCATCACGGAAGCCACGACTCAGCATTGCCCCTCACCCATGTCGGCGGAAACTCTCAATCCCGAGGATTCACTTCACCGATTCGGGCTGGAGTCGTTTCGCCCGGGACAGCGTGACGTCATCGACGCAGTGCTCAACGGTGATGATTGTCTCTGCATTATGCCCACCGGTGGCGGAAAATCGTTGTGCTATCAACTGCCGTCGGTTGCTCGCAAGGGAACGACGCTGGTCGTCTCTCCACTGATCGCGCTGATGAAGGATCAGGTCGACACGCTGCTTCAGTTGGGAATCAACGCCACCTTTGTCAACAGCGCGATCTCCGGCAGCGAACAGGAAGAACGGCTGCTAAGGTTCGCGGCAGGCGAGTACGAGATGTTGTATGTCGCTCCGGAACGCTTTCGTAGCCCACGTTTCCGCGACGCGCTGGGCAAGACTGACATCCAACTGCTGGCGATCGACGAAGCCCACTGTATTAGCGAATGGGGCCATGACTTCCGCCACGACTACGCACGGTTGGGAGAGTTTCGCGAACAGATTGGCAAGCCGCAGACAATTGCCCTTACGGCAACGGCGACGACCGATGTTCGCGACGATGTGCTCAAGCAATTGAAGCTGAAAGATCCCAAGATCTTTGTCGCCGGATTCGCGCGTGACAACCTGTACTACCGCATTGAAAATCATCGCAGCAAGCAGGCCAAGCAGCAGGCGTTGCTGGAATTCCTTCGCAAGACACCCGGAACGGGCATCATCTATACGTCGACGCGATCAAGCTGCGAGGAAGTGCGGGACGTTCTGCTCAACGAAAGCAGCCGCAAGGTGATTGCGTATCACGGTGGGCTTCAGCCCGATGAGCGGCGGCATTTGCAGGAAGTCTTCATGTCGGGCGAAGCGGAGATCGTCGTCGCGACCAATGCGTTCGGTATGGGAATCGACAAGGCGGACGTGCGTTTTGTCGTGCACTTCAATATTCCCGGAAGTCTGGAGGCTTACTACCAGGAAGCGGGCCGCGCCGGTCGCGACGGGAAGCCTTCGACCTGCTTTCTGCTGTATTCGCAGAACGACAGGTTCATTCAGGAATTCTTTATCGAGAACGCCAATCCGACGCAGCAGAGTATTCAGAAGATCTACGAGTATCTATGTCGGCACCCGGAGGACCCCATCGAGCTGACGCAATCGGACCTCAAAGAGAAGTTGGGGTTGTCGATCGGTCCGGACGGAGTGGGCACCTGCGAACGACTGCTGGAAAAATCAGGCGTGCTCGAACGCATGGACTCGCGTAGCAACCTCGCCGCGGTGCGGATTGATTCGGACGCGCCCAACCTTGCGGAGTTACTTCCGACGCAGGCGAAAGTGCAACGTCGCGTAGCGCGTGCCATCGGAAACCTGGTTGGCGAGCATCGCTATGAGCGATTTTACTTTCACCCGAAAGACGTCTGTACGCTCTGCGGTGAAGAAATGACGGCCGTCAATCGTTCACTACGCGAGCTGAATCGCAACGAGTGGTTTGACTACGTACCACCGTTTCGCGGCCGGGCTGTCCACATGCTGCAACGGGACATCCCCTTCCACAAACTGGAGATCGATTTCACGCGGCTTGAGGAACGACGTCAGTCGAACCTCGCGAAGCTGGATCGAGTGATTCGGTTTGCGACCACACGTCGTTGTCGGCAGCGAGACATATTGCGCTACTTTGGTGAGACGACTGCCGAAAAATGTGGACACTGCGACAACTGTGGGCCAATGGCCACTTCGGCCGTGGACGCCGCGGGTGCGACCACCGTCAGTGCGTCGGGCGATTTCGAAGAGACGGAACAGGAAGTCACGCCGGCCATGCTGCAGATGGCACGCATTGTTCTCAGTGGCGTGGCACGCTCGCAGGGCAAGTTCGGCAAGAATCTGGTTGTTGGAATGCTCTGCGGTTCGCAGTCAGCGAAGATTCGCAAGTGGCGGCTGGATGAACTCAGTACGTTCGGCTTGCTGGAGGCATTCAAGCAGACGGAAGTCACCGATGTCATTGATGGCCTGATCGCACTTTCGCTGGTGAAAATGATTGAGGTCGACAAGTTTCGTCCGACCGTTCACAACACGAAAGACGGCAATGAGGTCATGATGGGGCGGGCCACGATGCCGGATCCGCTCGAGCTGGAACCATCTCTGATGCGGAAGATCGAACGAAAGTTCAAGAATGCCGTTGCTCCACAGATCGTCGAAAAGTCAACGTCTGAGACTACCGCGGAGGCTGGCGTCGAAGAACCGGCTGGCGTCGAAGAACCGGCTGACGCCGAAGAACCGGCTGTCGGCGTGGAGCCAGCGGATACGGAAGCGGACGATGCTGCAGACGCGAAGATTGCGGTTCCTGTTAGCTCCGGCGTCGAGCGACAGCCGCAGGAGTCGGGCGACACGGTTGCCGAGGAGCAGCTCGATTCCGCTACCGGGGGCTCTTCTTCTGAGTCAACAGAAAGCACAGCAGATTCCACAGCAGAAACTACCGCAGATTCCATCGCGGCGGCGCAAGGGCTCTCCGTCACCGACGGCGCCGTGCGGCCCAATTACTATTGGACGTGGCGAGTTTTTGCGGACGGCTATTCGCAAGATGAATGTTCGCAGATTCGCGGGCTTGGGGTGCCACAGCTGGTCGATCATCTCATTCGTGCGATCGAAAATAACCTGGAGGTCGACCCTGAATGGATTTTGGAAGCGCCCGATATCGCCTGGCTGGAGGAGCACTCAGGCGACGAGCACGACGTGCGTCCTCTGATTCAGGATTTACCGTCACACATTTCGGCCGCGATGGCGCAACTATTCGCAAAATGTCGCACAGCCGATTTGAACGGCGAAAAACGCAGCTCAGCGTAGTGTTTCTGCTATCGTTGCTCGGATTACGGCGGCCAAAATCGGGATCGAATGAACATCTACGATCGTTTTGTGCGTAGCCAAACTAGGCGAAACGACAGAATTCGCAACAATGAACGGGTAACACCATTGGACGAGTGCAAGACTATCTCTTGTCGCCACGACACTTTTGCTCGCCTCCAATCGAAAGATCCGGCATCATGGGCTACAATTCCATGCCCATAGGCCGAATGTCGTCCGTTGGAAAGGACTGTAATGAATAAACCGCAGGACAATGACCCAAAAACGCCAGAACGCAAGCCGTTGCTTCGGCCTGCGAGCCCTCCTGCGTGGATTCTCTTGGTTTTGCTGGCTATCACGATGCTGGTGCTGCTGCAGGGGCAGGGCGTTAAACGGGATACGATCACCCAGACCCACTTCGAGCGACAGATCCAGCTGGAGAACGTCGATCAGCCGGTCGAGATTGTCGGTAAAGACAAGCTCCGGGGTAGCTTTCTCGAAGCTCCGTATAAGGAAAAACGTCGCGACGACAATGGCGAGCTGAACGTACCGAAAGACTCGTCCGGTAACGAGGAACGTAATCGCAAGGACTTCGAAGTCATCCTGTCCGGTTCGGATCAGGACATCGACTACTTCACGAATCTGCTCCGCGAAAAAGGGCTGATCATCGAGAATGTGATCGAGCAGGATAGCTCGCAACTTCTGATGTTCCTCATTTCGGTCGCATTGCCCATCCTGTTGATCGTCTTCTTCTTTCTGATGCTGCGCCGCACACGCGACCAGTTGATGGGCGGAGGATTCCTCTCCGGATTCAGCAAGAGCCCGGCCAAAGAGTACGAAGAAGACCAGGAACCTATCACGTTTGCCGACGTTGCCGGCCTCGAAGGTGTGAAGCTGGACTTGCAGGAGATCATCGAATTCCTCAAGGATCCCGCGAAATTTCAACGCCTTGGTGGTCGAGTGCCAAAGGGAGTTCTCCTGATGGGCCCACCGGGTACCGGTAAGACGTTGCTGGCCCGTGCCGTTGCAGGCGAAGCGGGAGTGCCGTTCTACAGCGTAAACGGTTCCGAATTCATTCAGATGTTCGTTGGCGTGGGTGCCAGCCGAGTTCGCGATCTGTTCAGCAAAGCCAAAGAAAGTGCTCCGGGCATTATCTTCATCGACGAGATTGATGCCGTTGGGCGTCAGCGTGGTGCGGGGCTTGGTGGCGGGCACGACGAACGCGAGCAAACACTCAATCAGATCCTCAGCGAAATGGACGGCTTTGATCCGTCGGCTTCGGTGATCGTCGTCGCGGCGACAAACCGACCTGACGTGCTCGATCCGGCGTTGCTACGCCCCGGCCGATTTGACCGACACATTACTGTCGACCGCCCCACGCTGAAGGGACGCGTCGAAATGTACAAAGTCCACGTTCGTGACGTGCCGCTGGCAGACGATGTGGACATCAAGCGACTGGCGGAGGGAAGCGTCGGACTGACGGGTGCCGATATTCGAAATCTCGTCAACGAAGCTGCCTTGTGGGCGACGCGCCAGGACAAGAAAGCCGTTGGCATGGATGACTTCGAATACGCTCGTGACAAGATCCTCATGGGTGCCAAACGCGAGGAAGTGCTTGTCGGCGAAGAAAAGGAAAAGACCGCATACCACGAAGCGGGTCATGCTCTGATTGCATGGCTCACCGACGGCACCGACCGAGTTCACAAGGTCACCGTGATTCCACGCGGTCGTGCCTTGGGCGTCACGCAGACGCTGCCCGAAGAAGACCGCATGAACATCACCGAAAGCGAACTCGAGGATCGTCTCGCGTTCATGCTCGGTGGTCGTGCAGCCGAAAAACTGGTCTACGACGAGGGTAGTGCCGGGGCAGAAAACGACCTCGAACGTGCGACCAGCATCGCCCGCAAGATGGTCACGAAATGGGGCATGAGCGAAACGATTGGCCCGGTCAGTTACAAACTCAGTGACGACGACCCGTTCCTCGGTCGCGAGATGCATCAACAGCGGCTGTTCAGCGAAGCGACGATGGAGAAGATTGATGCCGAAGTGGCAGGGATCCTCACCCAGGCTTCAAAACGAGCCTTGCAGATTCTGACCGAGAATCGCGGCAAGCTGGACAAGCTTACCGAGGCACTCGTTCGCGAAGAAGAACTCAGTGAAAAGGAGATCACCGAACTGATCGGTCCTTCGGTTCATGAGAACAAGGAACCGCGACCGACCGTATTTTCTGCCGAACCAATTTCGACGCAGGAACCGGTTGCTCAGGGGGACTTCTCTTCGCAGTCGTCGTCCGGCGAAGCAGACTAGCACGCTTCCGGACTAACAGGCTGGCGGACTAACAGACCCTTCGGCTAACTGGAGAGTGGCGGCACGCGGCGGCTACTTTCCAATGCAGAATCGGCTGAAGACGCGATCCAGAATGTCGTCGGTGTAGATACTGCCCACAATCTGACCAAGGTGGTCCAGCGCCACTCGCAACTCGGCCGCCACCAGCTCGTCGCCCGCTTCCGCCGCGACGGCATGCAACGCATTTTGCAGCGAATCGTGGACGCTGCGTAAACTCTCTCGGCAACGAACGGCCGTACTGCCGACCACATTGGACTCCGTGTTACGGGCTTCCAGCTCGCGACCGCACAGCATGATCAGTGCGTGAACCGTTTCCGGATCTTTCGCACTGGTGACGTGTTGCACGTCCAGTTTTGTTGTTGAAGACACTTCAGCAGACATCGCCTCGCCGGTTTTGGAAACCAGCGACGGATGCAACTCCAGGTCGGCTTTCGTCCGCACGACCAATCGATTCGGCACCGACTTCGCCAGTTCCGCTTGCTCCCATGCAGTCATGGGTCGCGAGCCATCAAGGCAGAAGAGGATGAGTTCGGCGGTCGTTGACTGGTTGTCGGCCGTGTCCCGCATCGCACGTTGTAGGTCTTCCTCGGAGTGTTCAATACCGGCGGTATCAATCAGGGTGAAACGATAATCATCGTGTGCGACGGTGCCGGTCAGATAGTCGCGCGTCGTGCCGGCCTGTTCGGTGACGATGGCTCGGGAATCACCCAGCATGGCGTTCCACAATGAGCTCTTGCCAGTATTGGGCTCGCCACGAAGGACAACGCGTGGCAGTTGCTCGCCGCCGCCGCGAGTTTGCATGCGCTCGATGCAGACGTTGACCGTTTCGATCGCGTCTTGCAGTTCATTTGAAACTTGCGTGGAGGAGACGAACTCGATGTCCTCGTCGACGAAGTCGAGCCCGGCTTCCAGGTCCGCACACAGATTCAGCAAAGTGTCTCGAACCCGATCCAGCGGTTGGGAGAGTCCACCGGCGAGTTGCGTCAGGGCGACGTTCAATTCCCGGTCGCTGGCAGCGTCGATGACGCCAAGGACGGCTTCCGCCTGAGCGAGGTCGATACGGCCCGCAAGGAATGCACGCAGGGTGAATTCGCCTGGTTCCGCCAGTCGTGCTCCGTGTTGGCAGACGGTTTCCACGATCGCGTCCAGCAGAGGGACGGCTCCGACCGTGTGCAGTTCAGCTGTCGGTTGCCGCGTGTAGCTGCGTTCGGTTGGCCAAAGGTACAGGTCGCACGGGAGTCGGCCGACAGGCGCCCGAGCCAGAAAGGTTCCCGGAATACGACGAGCGGAACGGAGGTTTCGGAAATCGAACTCGGCATCGGCTGATTCAAACAGACGGCAGACCGCATCGACGGTATCCGGGCCGCTGATTCGGACGATTCCGCGAAGCCCGCCACCGTCGTGGGTAGAGGCCGTTGCGACGATCGTTTCTTCAACTTGCATGACCGATTATCACCACGACCGTCGGGTTGTTACAATGCCCGGCAGATTATTGCCTGAAACTGGGAGACAATGATATGGATCGCCGAAAATTTCTACAGACCGGTGCTTCGGCCGCGGCAATCACGGCCGCCGCCACCAAAATCACTGCGGCCGCTGCTCCTCGAAAACGACGAGTTGGCCTGATTGGAACGGGTTGGTATGGCAAGTGTGACCTGTTGCGACTGATTCAGGTCGAGCCGGAGAACGTTGATGTCGTTTCGCTCTGCGATGTCGACAGCAATATGCTCGACCAGGCGACGGACATCGTTCAGAAGTTTCCTCGCTACACCGGTGCGAAACCAAAGAAGTATTCGGACTATCGAAAGATGCTGCAGGAGCAGGAGCACGACATTGTGCTGATTGCCACGCCGGATCACTGGCACGCTTTGCCGGCAATCGAAGCCTGCAAAGCCGGCGCGGATCTCTATCTGCAAAAGCCTATCGGCGTGGACGTGGTGGAAGGGCAGGCGATCCTCAATGCGGCGCGCAAGTATGACCGTGTGGTCCAGGTTGGCATGCAGCGCCGAAGTACTCCGCACCTGATGGATGCAAAACGCGACATCGTGGATGCCGGCAAGCTCGGCGACATTGGCCTTGCCGAAGTGTATTGCTACTACCACATGCGATCGCGACAGAATCCGCCCGTCATTCCCGTGCCTGCCAATTTCGACTACGAGATGTGGGCTGGACCGGCTCCGAAGATTCCGTACACGCGACTGATCCATCCGCGTAGCTGGCGAGTCTTCATGGAGTACAGCAACGGCATCATGGGCGACATGTGCGTGCATATGCTGGACACCGTCCGCTGGATGACGGGCATCGGTTGGCCGACCTCGGTTTCCTCCGCCGGCGGAATTCTCGTCGACACCGAAGCCTTGTCGAACACGCCGGATACCCAGTCCGCCACGTTCAACTTCCCGGAATTCCCGGTCGTCTGGCAGCACCGTAGTTACGGTCGCGCGAATGACCTCGATTACCCCTGGGGTGCAACGATCTACGGCAGCAAAGGTACGCTGAAGCTCAGCGTGCAAAAGTTCGAATTCTTCGAGGGCAACAGCAAGGAGCCAACCATCTCGCAGAAGCACCTCAGCGAACTGGACAAGTACGAAGAAGATCGTACGGAAAAGGATCTCGAACGACACGTGGCTCCGGCGATTCGCGTTCACATGAAGAACCTGCTGGACAACATCGCCTCGCGTGGTCGGCCGGTTTCGGATATCGAAGAAGGCCATATTTCAGCGGCTAGTTGTATCCTTGCCAACATGTCGATGAAACTCGGGCGTTCGCTAACGTGGGACCCGGCGACTCACAAGGTTGTCGGCGACGACGAGGCTAATGCCTTGCTGGCTCGACCTTATCGAAGTCCGTGGGTACATCCCGATCCTGATAACGTGTAACCATCCTCGCACGTCAGGCTTTCACTTGTTCTCTCACATCGTTCGCGACGGGGATTCCATGCGTTCAGTACTCGCACTTTTGATCATGACCAGCCTTGCTTCGCTGTCCACGGCGGAGGACTCGAAATGGATTCAGCTCTTCAATGGCAAGAATCTTGATGGCTGGACGCCGAAGATCCGCTATCAGAAACTTGGCGATGACCCCGGCAAGACGTTTCGCGTTGTCGATGGGAAGATGGTCGTGAACTATGACCCGGAGGTGTACCCGGAGTTCAAGGAGACGTTTGGCCACATCTTCTATAAGGACAAGTTTTCCCACTACCGGATTCGTGTCGAATATCGGTTTGTGGGTGAACAGGTCAAAGGCGGCCCCGGCTGGGCGACGCGAAACAGCGGCATCATGCTGCATGGCCAGGATCCGGCGACGATGGACAAAGATCAGGACTTCCCGGTCTCCATCGAAGTGCAGCTGCTCGGCGGCGACGGCAAACGCCCCCGGACGACATCCAATCTTTGCACTCCCGGGACCAACGTGGTGATGAACGGCAAACTGTTCAAGCCGCACTGCACCAGTTCGAAATCGAAGACCTATCACGGCGAGCAATGGGTGACGGCCGAGGTGGAGGTCCACGGTGACAAGGTGATCAAGCACATCATCGACGGCAAAGTTGTCCTGCAGTACGAGTCGCCGCAGCTCGATCCGCGTGACCCGGGCGCGAAGAAGCTCATTAAGGACGGAGAGAGTCTGCTTCTTAAGGACGGCTACATTTCGCTCCAATCGGAAAGCCATCCGGTTGAATTCCGAAAAGTCGAACTCATGGTGCTCGAGCCAGCGGATGCAGGCTAGTCGATAGCGGTCGGGGCCATCGCGTGGTGCCAACCAGGGCACGACTGCTGACGGGTTTCGCCAGTTTGGACAATTCAGGTGGACTCTGCGGGGCAACTTGTCTCGCATTGATGAAACTCGCGTGACAGCGACGTTCAAACCCCTGTCGTAAAGCTCGCAATGAGTTAGTTTAGAAGTACTGTTGGGCGGCGAAAAAATCTGTCACTTTCGTGAATCTGGATATTTCTGCGGCCGTCCATTGGGATCGATCTGATTCGGGTTTCGCCGTGGGAGTGAAGACACACGATGACATACAGAAAATTAATCGCGATTACGTCCGTCCTGTTTGTGATGGTCGCGGGACTATCGTCCGCCAGTGCCCAGACGAATCCGGCAGCCGGTAACGTCACCGCGCAAACCCTGTTGGCTTCGGCAATTGAGAACGTCGGACCGCAACATGCGGACGTCTCGGCCGCGATTGAACAGTTTCGCAAGGGCGCGTTGTTGGAGGCTCGCAACCTCTTCAAGCAGGCCCGACAGAAGGATCCCATGCTGCCGCCAGACGGTGTCTTGATGGCCCGCCTGTTGTACTCGGCCAATCAGCTAGGGCTGGGACGAACCGAGCTCGAGCGAACCGTTCGTGAAGAGCCCGCCGATCCCGAGCCGTATTTGATTTTTGGCGAAGTCGCCTTCCAGCAACGACGTTTTTCGGACGCGGAATTGGCATTTCGCAAATCGTATGAGCTGGTTCAAAAAGCCACGTCCAATCCTTTTCGCCAGAAGACGATGCGCAAGCGAGCGCTTTCCGGGATGGCGGGCGTGGCAGAAAATCGCGACGACTGGGCGAGTGCGTCCAAGTACCTGTCTGCCATCATGCAGCAGGACGCGGTCGACGTCCCCAACACCACGCGTCTCGCCCGTGCCCTTTTCGAGCAGGACAAGAACATCGGTGACGGAAAGGACGAAGAGGGGCAAGCCTATCAGTTGCTGATCAAGCTGTGGGAAAAAGACAAGCAGAACGTTCGTCGTCCCGAAATCACGATGGGTTCGATGTACCAGGCCGCTGGCGAAAAGAAGATCACCGCGAACCTGATGAAGAAGGCCAGTGAGCAGGACAAGACCGGACTGCAAACGCAGTTGACCGTCGCACGCTGGGCGCTTGGCAATGGCGACATGACGCTTGCGCAGAATTGCAGCGACCGCGCGCAACAAATCGCACCGGATTCGGTGGAAGCCAAGTTGGTCGCCGGCCTGACTGCCCGGTACAAGAATGACTTGAAGACAGCCCGCCGGACGTTGGAGGCAGCTCATCTGCAATCGCCGTCCAACCTCGCCGCGATCCTTCAGCTGGCGGTTGTTCTTGCCGTAGGCAGCGACGAGGAGAAGGCAACGGCGCTCGAGTATTCGCAGGTCGCCAGTCGCATCTACCCGGATGTCTCACAAGCCACCGGACGCGAAGCAGCGGTCACCTCGGCGTGGATTCTCTACAATCAGGGTCGTGCCAATGAGGCACAGTTGGTGCTGCAAAAAGCGCTCGCCGGCGGTGGTCTGAGTGCCGAGAGTTCTTACTACGCTGCGAAGATCATTCATCAGGGGAATCCCGATATCGCCAAGAAGCTGCTGGGAACGGCCCTCAAAGGCGACGGCGTCTTCCCCGCACGCGGCGACGCAGAAAACCTGCTACGTTCGCTTGGTGGGTAGTGCGACGGCAAGGATGGGGACGGTGTATCCATGGATTCGTGGCGAGTTCTTCGCACAAGCGGCTTTACGCATCGAGTGCTAGAGTAACCGGAATGGGCGAAAAAAAGAGGTCATGGTATGTCGCTCCGTCGCCATACCATGACCTTCAACCTGAAACGAAACGCACGCGAATGCGTCTCGCCCTCCCGGCTTTGTATTTGGAATATCGGCTGACGGTTCGTCCAGAATGTATCGCAATCTGATGAAGTCTCTGTCGCTAGCGGTCGCTGGCCCGCAAAGTTTCGCGCCGTGACACTACGACCGATACGACCCGAACAAAATCGTGTGCGCATAAAAAAGGGGAGTGAATTTCTTCACTCCCCTGAAGGACGGTCAGCTTGTTGTCCCTGAGGACTAGTTGAGCTTGAGAGCTCGCTGTAGCCAGTCAAATGCTCCGGTGCTCGTCTGATCGTTCAGTGCCGGTGCTGGTGGAACTGGCGGGATCGAAACGTTCTTGGTGATTGGAGCCGAGTACGATTTCTGTGGAATCGAAGTTCGCGACGGCTGCAGGTACGACGGGCCAGCGTAGCCGCTTCCGACTGGCTGGACGTCAATCACTGGGCTCGTGGTAACGGGTGCCGATTGTGCCTTTGGTGCGGTGTAACTGTACTGGTGGCTCACGGGAGCCGACGTAGCGGCCGCACACGAGGAGCAACCTACAGCACTACCGCTGTCGGCACAGCCGCCGTCAGCACAAGGTGCTTCGCATGTATCGCAACCGACGGCTGGTGCGCGATGGTGGAAAAGCTTCTTGGCGATTCCACAACCGCAACCAGCACTGTTGGCGTAGAGTCCAACGCCTGCGTTGCCGCAAGTGTTACAACCACCGTGACCGTGGTAGTTTTGCAGCGGGTATTTGGCGTTCTTCAGGCAGCGATTCTTGGTCGCGCAGTAGTCGTCCCAGAGTCCCGTGCACGTACGGCATGGACCGGAATTGCAGTCACCGGACATGCAACCCGAACCAGCGCTGACGTATCCGCCTGTTGCGCAATCGCCTGTCGCACAACCGCCGCCGCACGTTGTGCAGTCGGCCATGGCGAAATTCGCTGCCGCAATGGAAAGAATGGCTGTAGCCAGTGGCAAAGTGAAAATGCTTCTTATCATTAGGTTCCTCCTTCGTTTTGAACCCGTAAGTTTTCGCTTAGTGGCGAGGTCTATCGCGACGGGAGAGAGAACCCGGAGAAAATGCGAATAGCATTTGCTGGCCTCCTACCCATCGTCAAGGAATTCCTCTTCTGTGGCTGGCCAAACTTTGGACAGCACAGTTCCCGGACAAGCATGCACTGCTGTCAGGGGCATGGCAAATTATCGTACCTCGATTTTGGTTGGATTGCGGACTGTGCGTTGGCGCGACAGGGAGAACTGGAAAGGTTTACCATTCGAAGACCGTTGCGCCGGTGGCGTTTTGTCATTCAGTCGGGACAATGTCGGGACAACGATGCTGCGGAACAGGTAAGCTGTGCGCCGTGTCTGACTTAACGTGACTTTGAGGCAAGATGTTCGTGCGATTCGAACTGGTGATGGAACTCTTCGTGTTGGCGTGTGCGACGGTATGTGTCGTGCTGCGGTGGAATCGATTTCGCGGTACGACTCTGGTCGCTCCGGCGTTTTGGACTCTGCTGTCGTTCATGCTGGTTGCGAGTGTCGAGGCATTCATCGCATTTCGGGCCGAAGATGATTCATTGATCGTCGCGCTGCGATACCTTGCGGCCACGGGCACCTTCTGTCCCCTGATGGCGGTGCTGGGAGCCAAACGTCCTCAGGATACCGGCTGGCAATGGATTGTCATTTCGCTGTGGATTGTCTTCATCCTGCCGGTTGGCGAGGCATTCTTCCTTTGGCAGGGAGGGGAACTGGACATTGGTCCGGCTCGGGAATGGCTATTGGTGATCTTGATGTTCGTGGGGTTGGGGAATTATGGACTTACGCGATTTGCGGCAGCAGCGCTGGCGACGACGATCGGCCAGGCGTGTCTGCTCTATGCTCACATTCCGTATGTGACGGCCGAATGGAATCGCGGTCAGCTGTGGGGGATTTCGTTGATTGGATTGGGAGTGCTGATCGCCTTCGTGCAAACGAGTCGCGAGCGGCACGGTCGCGGTTGGAATCGCGTTTGGACGGATTTTCGCGATGCGTTCGGGATCGTTTGGGGGCTGAGGGTCATGGAACGCGTCAACTCTTCGGCCCGAACGATCGGCTGGGACTTTGATTTGACGTGGTTCGGCTGGGTGCAGCGGGAGAGTCCCGGGACGTCGGCTGCTGATGATTCGGTGACCGGGACGGAATCTGCCAGCCGGGATTCCGTAAACACCGGCACGATCGAGCTTGGCCAGAACGACGAGGTCGAGCGGACGATGCGAACACTGTTGCGGCGATTCGTTTCGCCGGAATGGATTTCGGATCGTCTGTCCACGGAGGACTGACCTACATGCGAGGTCGCGGACCGTATGAACGTGCGTCACGGCGTGTTCGATTGCCGTTAAACTGTTAATCCGCCCGATCGCCCCGTGCTGGATACGGATATGCTCGACTTCACCGACAAGCCCTATCAATTCTTCCCGCCCAAGCCAAATGCGTTCGTTACTTCGGTGGCGCAATTCGTCAATCGACGTTTTATCCTGCCGGGTAGCAAGCATCGAATTCGCCGCATCGAACTGCGGGGCGCGGAGCGAATACTGAATGTCGTCAAGGATTCGTCACGCTGCCTCCTGTTGCCGAACCACTCGACGCACAGTGATCCGCAGGTGATGTTGGAGGTGCAACGTCGACTGCGGATTCGAAATTCCATGATGGCGGCTTACGACGTCTTCTTGCGAGGTCCACTGCAAGCGTGGTTGATGCAGAAGATCGGTTGCTTTTCCATTGATCGCGAGGGTAGCGATAAACAGGCGATGAACTGTGCGGTGGAGATGCTCGCCGGCGGCGAACGGGCGTTGACGATCTTTCCCGAGGGCAATGTGCTATTGATGAACGATCGGGTGACACCGTTCCTCGGTGGGGCGGCGTTTATTGGCATGCGAGCGCAAAAGAAGGTTGGTTCCGAAAAGCCCATCTATGCGATTCCGGTGGCGATGAAGTACACGCACCTCGCCGATTGCCGGGAAGCGATGTTGGGCTATCTCGAAAAACTGGAAACGGACGTCGGAGTCACCGCGGATTCCGGTGCGTCGGCTCGAGCGAGATTGCGGCGTGTTGGCTTTGAGATTCTTGGTCGAAACCTGCGGCAACGCGGTTACCTTCCGCCGGAGGATCACATGGAACTGCAGGAGGTGCTCGAGCAAAGCGCCCTGCAGATCATCTGCAAGCTTGAAGAGAAGATTGGGCTCGAATGTTCCGGCTCCGATCCGCCGCTGGAACGCATCCGCCGAATTCGAGCGACGATTCATCAGATCCGGATCGACGAATCACGCAAGCTCGATCATCGCGTGGCCACGACGTGGGCGGACGAAGCGATCCTTGCCTTGCGGATTTTGGGTTACTCCAGTGACTACCTCAGTGAATCGCCGACACTGGACCGCCATTGCGAAGTCCTCGAAAAGCTGAGAGAAGATCTCGTAGAAAAGATCCTGAAGCCGATTGAAGATCGTGGCGTCGTCGTGCAATTCGGCGAACCCGTGAATCTGGCGGACTATCTTGGTGGTAAGTCGCGGCAAGTGTTGCCGGAATTGACCCGCCAGTTTGAAGCGGCCGTGCAAGGCGGGCTGGACGAACTGGCCGCGCAGAATGACTCGCCCGGTGGAATGTTGTTGGAGTAGGAAATGGACCTCAAACTGAATAGCAAAGTTGCGCTGGTGACAGGCGGAGCGAGCGGAATTGGCGAAGCGATCGTGCGGTGCCTTTGCGAGGAGCAGGCGCAGGTGGCGATCGTGGACTTTGATGCCCAGCGGGGCGCGGAACTTGCCAACGAATTGACGGGCGAGGGCAGTCGAGCGGAATTCGTTGAAGCCGACTTGCGCGACTTTGCCAAAATCGAAGCGGCCGTGGCGACAACGGTTTCGCGATTGGGGCGGCTCGATATTGTCGTCAACAACGCGGGCACGAATGACTCGGTGAATGTTGATGCTGGCCCGGAAGCATTCGAAGCTTCGCTGCGGATGAACCTCACGCACTACTACGCAGTCGTCCACTACGCGGCGCAGCAGCTTCGTGCGAATCGGGGCGCGATCGTGAACGTCAGTTCGAAAGTCAGCGTGACGGGGCAGGGGGGAACGTCGGGCTACGCAGCGGCCAAGGGAGGCGTCAACGCGCTCACACGTGAGTGGGCCGTCGAGTTTGCTTCCGATGGAGTTCGCGTCAACACGGTCGTGCCCGCCGAAGTCTGGACGCCGATGTATGAACGGTGGTTGGGATCGCTGGACGATGCCGAAGCGGAAAAGGAAAGAATTTCCAGGCGTATTCCGCTGGGTCGCAGATTTACGACCGCCGACGAGCTGGCTCGCATGGCCGTTTTCCTGGCCTCGGACGCGGCCAGCCACGTGACGGGGCAGATCATCCACGTTGACGGTGGCTACTCGCATTTGGACCGCAGGGTTTAGCAGGTGGATTTGACCGGCCCGTTTCGCCGGTAGTTCCGGCTGCATACACCCCGATGTCTGCCCTGTTTCGCCAACGTCCGAGGGCAGTCTGCCCTGTGTCAGCCTGCGGCTTATTTTGGTAAAAAATGTGCCAATCGCGGTCTGAAGTTCCTGTTCCGGTCGCGTTATCCAACAAATAACCAGCATCGGGAGATGAAAATCATGGCAACCAATGACGCATTGAATCGGAAACTGCGAATGGCCCTTTGCGGTGGCGGTCAGGGATCGTTCATCGGGCGAGTTCACTGCACGGCAGCGGTGCTCGATAATCGTGCGGCATTGGTCGCTGGGGCGCTGTCTTCGAATCCCGAACGAGCGAAAGCATCCGCGCCGGACTATGACATCGCGGCCGATCGAGCGTATGGTTCGTATCAGGAACTGTTTGATACCGAAAACAGTTTGCCTGAAGATCAGCGAATTGATTTTGTCTCGATCGCGACGCCGAACCACACGCACTTCCAGATTGCCAAGGCGGCTGTCGAGGCGGGCTTCAATGTGATCTGCGACAAGCCAATGACGTTTGACCTGGCTCAGGCGGAGGAACTGGCCAGCGTCGTAGATGCGTCGGACGTCGTCTTCGCTGTTTCGCACAACTACACGGGCTATCCGCTGGTGCGACAGGCTCGCGAAATGATTCTGGGTGGCGAGTTAGGCGAGATCAACGCTATCCGTTCGAACTACATTCAGGGTTGGCTGCGAACGCGACTGGAAGCGGACGAACAAAAGCAGGCCGCATGGCGAACGGACCCAACGAAGAGTGGTGCCGCGGGTTGCTTTGGCGACATCGCCACGCACGCCTACAACCTCGGCCGCTATATGACGGGGCTACTGCCGGCGGAGATCAGTTGTCATCTCAAGACATTCGTCGATGGCCGAGCTCTTGATGATTACGGCACGGCAATCGTCAAATACGAGAACGGCGCATTGGGCACCGTTACTGCGTCGCAGATTTCACACGGTCGTGAGAACGACCTGTTCATCGAAATCGACGGGACGAAGAAGTCGCTGATCTGGCGACAGGAAAACCCGAACGAGATGATCGTGCGTGAAAACGGAAAGCCGCATCAGATCTACACGCGTGATCCCAACGCGGAATTCATGAATGAATCCGGTGCCGGAGCGTGTCGTCTTCCCAGTGGCCATCCGGAAGCATTCTTCGAAGCGTTCGCCAACGTCTACCGGGCATCCTACGATGCGATGGTCGCCCGAGCGACGGGCCAGCCGTTTGAGAAGCGTGACACCGTTTATCCAAACGTGCACGACGGCGTGGAAGGGATGTATTTCATCCAGCAGTGCGTTGCCAGTAGTGCCGACAACGGAGCATGGCTGCCGCTGAAGCACGATCGCTGCCGGCGCTGAAACCATGTCGCGTCGCATTGTACTAACCGGAGTTAGCCGCGGACTCGGCCGAGCGATGCTCGACGGGTTCGCTGCTGAAGGCCACATCGTGTGTGGGTGCGCGACCAATGCCGATGCGATCGCGGAACTATCGTCGACTTACACAGCTCCGCACATGTTTCGTGCTGTCGATGTTTCCGACGATGATCAGGTAAAGCGTTGGGCGGACGAGGTCCTTGCTGACGGTCCGCCTGATTTGTTGGTCAACAACGCGGCATTGATCAATACCAGCACGGAACTCTGGAATGTGCATCCGAAAGAATTTGCCGCGTTGATGAACGTCAACGTGACAGGTGTGTTCCACGTGATTCGCCATTTCACGCCCGCGATGATCGCAGCGGGCGCGGGCGTCATTGTGAACTTCAGTTCCGGCTGGGGACGTTCGACCTCGCCAGAAGTCACTCCGTATTGTGCTTCCAAGTGGGCCATCGAAGGGCTGTCGCGTGGGCTCGCCCAGGAATTGCCTGCCGGGCTGGCATCGATCGCCTTGAATCCGGGGATCATTCACACCGACATGTTGGACAGTTGCTTTGGTGGCGGCGCGGCGGCGTTTCCGACGCCCGTTGAATGGGCGAAGCGTTCCGTTCCGTTTCTACTTGGCCTTGGAGCCGGTCATAACGGAAACTCCGTGGATGTTCCGTCCGAGTAGGTCGTGGGCGTCGCCGTCATTCCGGCCGCCGAGTGCTGCGAGTACGCGGAAGTCTGTCGTGTAGCTGAGCGTGCGAACGGATGAATCACACATCGCCACATTAAAGCCCGATTCGTGGGCGCTACCGAACGTCCATGCAAGTTGCAGTCCACGGAGATCGCGTCGAGGGAAGTAGGCCGTGTTACCGTTCGGGCTCCGTGAGGATGGCATATATCCGTTCACTTCGCGATTCATGCTGGCATAGAAAGTTTGGTCGTCCGATGGCGATCCGCCGGTGCGGTAGTGGTCCGGGTTGAGGTACTTCTCACCCACGGACACGGTTCGGCTGATCCCGTCGGTTACCTCGGCGGCGCGGACTTCGCTGAGCAAGAAAGTGGTACCATTGGCCTCGTTGCCGGCGAAGTCACCGGCTGCAATGTTACCTGAATTCGCCCGGTAGTCTCCTCGCACGACACCGCAGCCCAGTTCGCATAACGGTAGATTGGCGGCGACGCTGGTACGCGTCATTGGGTACGTGCGAGCAGGTCGCCGTGCCGGGCAGTTTGCAAAGGCAATCGGCGTCTGGTGCATGCGCAGTCGTGCTTGAGATCGCTCTGGCTCTTGCACGCCCGAGCCAATTGAACGCACGTTGGCTTGCGGTGTAAATGCCAGCGCATCGAAAGCCCAGCCTCCCGGTTGAGAAGCGCCAAAACCCAGGTCCGGGTCCCCGGTCTCGCCACGCTGACGTCCCGAGCTGGGGTAGAAGCCAAGACTCATTTCATGCTCGTTCCACGCCTGTCCCCAGATCCGCATATGGTTGACGCACGTCGCCAGTCGCGTCTGTGAACGCACTTTGACAATGCCGGGCACCATGATGGAAACTGCGAGCATGACGATTCCCATCGTCAGGATCAGCTCGAGCAGCGAAAGTCCGTAGTGCTTCCCGAGACGCAAGATGCGCGGCGTGGGTTGCCGGAGTTCGCCTGATCGCTCTGTCATCAAACCACTTGAACAAGTGCTGACGTGATATGAAATCGCAACAATCCCTGCTCGCGATTGGCCATAGCTTAACCGAATCACGGGTGTCAGTGCAAAAAAACTGTTCCGCTCCTTTGGTTGCGGTTAGGATAAGGAGATCTAAACCGCGTTGATTGCGACGAGGCGGCGTTGTCCAGATACGTTTTTACAAGTTTGGGAGTCGTCCTGCTTCTGCACAGTTCGCTTGCTGCGCAGATTACCTCCACGGTGTTTGGACGAACCAGCGTGATTTCGGGCACGGAGCATATAACCGTGGGCCCCGGAATGGACGCTTCCGGGCTGCGGCTCTGGCGTGCCAATTTGCAATTCGTCGATCTTACCGGTAGCGACTTTCGAGATGCGATTCTCGCGGATACGCAGTTTCAAAGTTCGAATCTGACCGGCGCGGATTTTCGCAACGCCGAAATGAGCAATCCTTCGTTCTTCGAAGCGAATCTGACGGACGCAGACATTCGCGGTGCGGTGATCGACCGGCTGACGCTCGAGCAATTCGTGAGTACTGCTTCCTATAAGACGCGAGATTTGAGCGGAGTGCGGTTTCGGATCAGGTTCGCTTTACCCAACCTCGATTTGACCGGCCAAAACCTTACGAACGCCGCATTTGGGTCAACGACGGTAGCGACCGCAACGTTCGCCGATGCCCTTATCGAGGGCTCGTCGCTGCCCGAAGTCACGTTCGATCAGTTGTGGTCGACCGCGTCGTTTCAGAATCGCTCGCTGCGAGGCATTCGTTTCTGGCGAACCGATTTTTCCCATCAGGTGATGGACGGCTTCAATGCCGCGGGGGCGAACTTTAGCAGTCTGCCAATGCAGGGCAGCAGCTGGCGGAACGCCGATCTGAGCGGAGCCGTGTTTTCAAGTGTTTCGCTTGAGGATGAATCAGCGACGGGAGTTTCATTTCGCGATGCGAATCTGACGGGCGCCGATCTTTCCGGGTTGGCAACGGAACACGTCGATTTCGAAGGCGCTGAAATCGCCAATGCCAAATTTGCCGGAGGCGGCTTTCGCTTGGCGCACATCGTGGACACGCAGAGCTTCATGGATCGTCGTCTTCCCGGTATCACGATTGACGCGCCCATGTCGGATGCCGATTTTTCCGGAATTGACCTGACAGCCGCCACGCTATCGGGAAGTATGCAAAACGCAATTTTTCGCGATGCCGACCTGACCAGCGCGAGGATCTCTCCTGCGCGGGTTGATTCGCCGGTGGACTTTTCCGCGACGAACCTGACGGGTGCGACACTGCGCGTTGGTAACCTCCCGGTCGTCATGCCGGCAGCCCGGTTTGACGACGCGACGATTTCGCACGCATCGGTGCCGCTATCAAACGAGCAACTGTATTCCACTGCGAGCTATCGTGCGCAGTCGCTGGTCGGTTGGGATTCGACGGGTTCGGAAATGGTGGACGTCGACCTGAGCAATCAGGACTTAACCGATTCCATCCATATCGAGATCGCCTCGGCGAATCTGACCAATGCGGATCTGACGGGCGTCACGCTAAATGGAACCGCATTTGATCGTGTGCAATTCGAGTCGACTCGCAACTATGCGGAACAGCGGTTTCAGCGTGCAGACCTTGAGTGGTTGGACTTGCGTGGAGCAGATTTGCGTCGAATTGATTTCTCGGGAACGAACGTTCGTCGCTGGAGCAATTTCACCGATGCGATTCTGGATGGCGCCAATCTCACCGACGTGCGTTTGGGGACCGCGGATATCCTTGGCGCCAGCCTGAGTGGCGCGACGATCACCCGGACGGACTTGGGCAATACAAACATCTCCGTCGAGCAGTTGCAGTCAACGGCCAGTTGGGCGCTGAAGAGTATGCCAGGCATAATCCTGTCCGACCGGCAACTAGAAGGCGTCGACCTGACGGGCGTCGATCTCACGAACGCGATGCTGGTGCGGACGGACCTGCGTCATTCGAGTCTCGTGAATGCGAATCTGCCCGATGTGGATCTGTCCGAAGGTAAGCTGGACGGCGCCGATTTTAGCGGGGCTGCGATTGACGGTACTGATTTTTCGAAGAGTAATGTGTCCTTCGATCAGTTGTCGCGGACGACTTCCTTTGTTGCGAGCAACCTGGATGGCATCGGATTGGAGTCCGTGCATCTGCCGGAAGCGAATTTCAGCGGACAGAGTTTGCGAAATGCGAACCTGCGAGCGGCTCATCTGGTTGACGCGAATCTGCAGGGTGCGGATCTGTCCAACGCCGAGATCTATCTTGCGAATTTCTCCGGTGCTCGGTTGGCGGGCGATCAGATTGAGGTGACGGCGGACGTGGTTGCGGGTGTTCTGGCTGAAGTGAAGTTCGATCGCGTCGACCTGTCGGGCGTCAATCTCGCTGATAAAGTTGTGAGAAATGTCTCGTTTGTTGATGGCATTCTGGTTGATGCGGAGTTCTCCAACGCGTCGCTCGAGAATTCAACGTTTCAACGGGCGGATCTGACGGGCGCCAATTTCGAAGCTGCCAGCATGGGGAATAGCGACTTTCATGACGCCACGATCAACGGGGCGAGGTTGGGCATGGCATTTACGCGTGAGGTGTTCGAGACGACCGCCAGCTTCCGCACGGCTGACCTGTCGGGCGTGCAGTTTGGTCCTCGGCATGAAGGTTGGAATCTGTCGCGACAGAATCTCTTGAACGCAAAGTTCGAGCACTCCAGCTTGTTAGAAACAGATTTTACCGAGGCGGATTTGACAGGAGCCAGTTTCGCCGGCGCCGACATTCGGCAGGCTGTTTTCTCCGGAACGAATCTCACCTACCAACAATTGGCCGAAACGGATTCGTATCATCGCAAGAAACTGACGCAAGTTTCGTTGAGTGGCATTGATTTGCGGAACGCCAATTTCACGGATGCGGACCTGCGTGGTACCGACTTCACCGGAACCAATCTGGCGGATGCATCCTTTTCCAATGCGGACGTGCTGGGAGTTTCGTTTCGCGATACGACGGCCCATGGCTTTGTTCGTCAGCAGTTTTACGAGACACGCCAGTACGAAAATCGGGGTTTGTTCCGCGTCGACCTTTCCATGAATGACCTGTCGGGCTGGGATTTTGCAAATCAGAACCTGGTCGGTTCCAACTTTGCTGAATCGAACTTGGAGGGAGCGGATTTCCGCGGCGCGAGAATCACGGAGTCCTCGTTCGAAGACGCTATCGGTTTCTCGGTCGATCAGTTGCTTTCGACCGAGAGTTATCAGGATGGCAAACTGCAGGGGATGAAGTTTCGAGGGCAGAATTTCGACTCGGTCGACTTTCGGGGCATGTCGCTGGTTGGATCCCAGGTTCATACCACGTCGCTGCGAGGGGCCAATTTTGGCGGGGCCAATCTCACGGGCGTTGATTTTACTGGCTCGCAGTTACAGGGGACGAATCTGGCGGGCGCCCAATTGGCGGACGCGGTGTTCCGTGATGCAAACCTGTCGAACGTTAATCTGTCCGGCAGTGAATTGAGCTCGCTGGATTTGACCAATGCGATTTTGCAGGGGGCTAATTTTACGTCGGTACGTCTGGAAAACGTCACGCTCGGACCGCAGTTGCAGAGGCAGGATTTCTCCGACGCCACCTTCGTTGACGTGACTCTTGACGATGCCCAGTTGCCGGATACGAATTTTCAGAATGCCCATTTCAGTGCCACCACTCTTTCGCGTGCTGATCTTACTGGCGTTAACTTTGATGGCGTGTCATGGGAGTCGATATCGCTGGACGATTCGAACGTAACCGTTGCGCAGTTGCGGGCCACGATGAACTACCAGGAGGAGGTGAAGGCTTTCTTTGGCATTGACGTGAGTCGTGTCGATCTTGAAGGGCTGGATCTTTCGGGGGCCAATCTTTCCGGCTCGACATTCGCTGGCAGCAACCTTGCTGGCGTATCGTTTGATGGCGCTTTCTGGATTGATCCGTTGGACATGACCGATGCGGTGAACCTATCGCCGAGCCTGCTCCGGACGACTCGGAATTACACGGAAGGCCGCCTTACGAACCTCAGCCTGCGTGGCGTTGATCTCGCGAATTCGGAGTGGGTGGATGTCGAGTTTGACAACGTTGATTTCTCCGGTGCCAATCTTTCGAATGCACGTTTTACGAACACGACTGCGACTACCAATGTGCAATTCGTCGATGCGAATCTGACAGGCGCGACCATCGAGGGGCCGGTGCTTGAGCAGGCCAATTTCTCTGGTGCCGACGTTTCACAAGCCACCCTGCGCAGCCTCAGTTCTTCGCAGTTGCAATCGACGAAGAGCTTCATGGATGGCGATTTCCGTGGTGTCACGCTGGAGGGTAGCTTGCCGCGGCCCAATATGAACTATCGTGGCTTCGACTTCACCGGCGCGCGGCTGGCTGTTGTTCAGGGGTTTATGGATTTCGAAGCTGTTAAGTTCGTTGATACTGTGTTCGAAGGCAGTAGCTTTGATCGAGTCAGTTTCGAAGACTCTGACTTTACGAGAGCCAACCTTGGTGGAGCGTACTTTCTGCGGTCAGACTTTAGTGGGGCGATTCTGACGGATGCGATCCTGCAAGACATGGAATATCCGACGGGGCTGACGGACGAGCAGTTCGAAAGTACGGCCAGCTTCAAAGCGAAGACGTTGCGAGGACTGCGTTTTGGCGTCGTCACGTTTTCTGAAACGGACTTTGCCGGCTTCGATATGACTGGCAGTACGTTTACGAATACGAAGTTATTCGATGTCGATTTCTCAGACGCGAATCTGGCGATGGCGGAGATTCAACCGTGGCCGGGTTCCACCGTCGATTTCTCCGGCGCGAATCTGGCAAATTCGACGATCCGGATTGGTCACTTTTTCAACGGCCCAGAGAATCGCGATCCCTTCACGTTGAGCTTTGCAAATGCGAATCTTGTCGGCGCGACCGTTGAAGTTCGGTCCGGCAGCGTCAATCAAACAATCGACTATGAGAATGCCGATATCACCAGCGCCAGTATCGGCTACATATCCGGACCGGAACTGGCCAGTACGCGCACGTTTCGTGAGGGCAATCTGCGCACGGTGACGCTCAATGGCGGTCTCGATAATATTGATCTTGGTGGACAGGACCTAAGTGAACTGGATTGGTACAATGTCACGTTGGGTGAGAACGTCGACCTGACGGATACGAACTTCAGTCGGGCGCGACTGCCGATCATGCCGGGCGAACTCTTTTCGCAGACGGCGACGTGGAAGAACCGGGATTTTGAAGGCCTACAGTTTTCCGGGCGACTGGTGGACTATGACTTCCGGGGACTGAACCTGGCGGGCGCCAGTTTTTCGGTCACGCGAATTGAGGATTCGGATTTCACCGACGCCACCGTCAACGGCGTTGATTTTCAGCATGTACACTCCATCACGCCGCTGCTTACGACGGCAAGCCATCGCAATCGCGATTTTAGTGATATTAATTTCGACGCTGCAACGACCGTGTTTGGCGATGTGACGGATTTCGATTTTACCGACTCGACATTTGAGGGCTCACGGGTTAGCGACTCGGATTTTCGCGGCGCAACGGGGTTGGTGTTGGGCGAGTCCGCGCGGGTCGTGGAAAGTATTCTGCCGGACGGAACGCTTCGGCTGGACCCAACATTATTTACGCGGTTCACCGTGGCGGTGAAAAATCACGAGGTGCCGGTCAAGCTCACCGGCCGCAACGTGACGCTCGATTTGCAGCTGGACAATGATCCATGGTTGGCGCCCGTGGTCGTTGTCGAGGACCATCCGTTGCCACTGAACCTGAGGCTCACGATTACCGAAGACGCGAGCCAGTTGGAATTGATAGGTGATGAGCTGCATATCGTCGATTGGCAGGAGATTTCGAACGCACGTGCGAGCGTGGCGTTCGATTCGTTTCAAAGCTGGGATACGTCACGGCTTCATACCGAGGGCATTGTTACGTACCTCGGTGACCGCCGGGTTGATGTCGACGGCAATGGTGAAGTCGAAGTTCGCGATGTTCAGCGATTCTGTCGGAGCGTTCGGCTGGGGCGGTACGACCGGGCCATCGATCTTGATTTTAATGGTGAACTGAACGCCGCCGATGTCGAATTGTTTCGCGAGTTGTCCGGGCTACTGGCTGGTGATTTCGATCTCGACGGCACGGTTGGCTTCAATGACTTTTTGACGTTGAGCGGCGCGTTCGATGATCCTCGCAACTGGACAGGAGGCAACGTCGACTGCACGGGCGATGTGGACTTCGCTGACTTTCTGGCGCTATCCGAGAACTTCAATGCGACCGCGATCTATCCGTACGATTTTGGCAGCACCGCAACGGCCGCTGTTCCGGAACCCGCGGGCGGTCGGCAGTTGGGGCTGGTGTTGGCTCTAATGACGCTTGGCCTGTCCAGCGTTCGTCCCGGTCGGGTCGGGAGGGTCGAGCATGCGTAGTTCACGTCGACGCGAGAGATACCCGGAACGCCTCGAGCGACGGGAGATGCTGGCGACAGATTTACTGGCTGGTATTTCTCGGGGCGATGCCCATTCCTCTTCGCCGGAGAGCTTCGTGCAAGCCGGCGACCTTGTGTACTTCAACGCGGCTGGCGAGAACAATTCGAACGGCTTCTGGCGAAGCGACGGGACACCGGAGGGGACGTTTCAGATCCATGAGGAGTCGGCCGGGTTGGCGGAACGTTTTGGCGATGATGTGGTCTTTCGCGCGAACGGCGCACTCTATCGCACGGGCGGGACCGTCGCGACGACGGTTCGGTTGACCGACGAGTCAATCTCCTTGCGGGATGATCCGTTTGTCGTTTTCGAAGATCATATCTACTTCCATGGTCGCGATAGTGATTCGCTCGTACGAGTTGGTGGGCGACGGCCAAACGACAAACTAATGCGATCCGACGGGACTCCCGACGGCGTCGACTACTTTGGGTTACGAGATGAACTGTCGCGGTCGTCGTTGGGGGCGGTCTTCGGTATCTGGGATGACAAGCTGCACTACGCCTACGTGCGGAGTCGGGACTTCACGTTCTGGCAGACCGACGGAACGGAGGAAGGCGTCACGCAGCTTGTCAACGCCGATGGGCAATTGGCGAACAGCGATCCCATGGTCAACTTTGGAGGTCGCTTGTTGGGGCGGGGACTTGAACCCTTTGGTACTGCGGCGAGTGAAATGTCCGTCACGGACTCGCAGACGTTGGAGACAGTGTTTTTTGATTTGAATCCCGGGACGGACGCGGGCTCGGCAGTTTCCCAGTTCTTGCCAACTCCGCGCGGTGCGTTCTTCGTCGCGAATGGTGGCGATGGATTTCAGGTCTGGCGAACCGACGGTACGTATGTGATTGGCGATGTCGACGATGTGCCGGAAGACGTCGTGCGTGTCTATGCGGATGTTGGACTGATCGAACCAATCGGCGTTTCGCTGGAGACTGTGCGCGTGACGGAGCTGGAGCTTCCGCAGGATGATGCCGGCCCTCGTTGGCTGACCTACCTGAATGAGGCTCTGTACTTTGCTACCGATAGAGCGGTTGTGAAGTACTTACCGGAAACGGCAGAAACGATCGTACTCAGTCAGTTCGACTCGGGCGTCGCGCCGGAATGGCTTATGCCAATTGGGGACGAAATCTATTTCACCGCAGATGAAGGTCGCGGAGTCGAAATCTGGAAGACGGATGGATCAATACTGGGAACCTCACCCTTGATGCCACTGGCTGATGAGCTGCCGTTTTATGATCCGACGGGACTAGCGGTGATGGGCGGTTCGCTGCTGTTTTCCGCGAAAACGGAGGACGCGGGAAATGAGTTGTGGCGTCTGGATACGGCATCGGCCAATGCATCGCTGGTGCGGGATGTTTATCCCGGCGTTAGCCAACGACAAGTGTTACCGAGAGACTTCTTTGAATTTGACGATTGGCTCTATTTCCGCGTTGACGACGGGGTTCATGGGACGGAGCTTTGGCGTACGGACGGCACGGTCAGCGGCACGCATCTGTTCAAGGACATTCGACCGGGGCGCAACTCGTCGGGGCCGCGTGCATTCTTTGAGTTTCGCGATGAGATGTACTTTGTGGCCAACGATGGATTGCACGGATACGAGTTGTGGAAATCCGATGGGACGCCCGAGAATACGAAGCTGTTGAAAGACATTTGGCCTGGAATCGATGGCGTCGTGCAGCCGAACTTTACTCCGTTCGGCGATGCGTTTTTCTTTACGGCCAACGACGGAGTACACGGTACGGAACTTTGGAGGAGCGATGGGACGACGGAGGGTACGCAACTGACGCTGGATCTCCGGGAAGGGCCTGCGTTCTCGAACATTGTTCAGATTGCGGCCGACGAAAATCGAATCGTCTTCTTTGACGTTCAGGACACTCGCGAGGAGACGGGGCTTTGGCAGTCGGACGGTAACGGGTTTACGCTGTTTCGCAACGATGATGCGATTCGCTTTGAGCCCACCGCGTTGGAGGTTCTGGGCGACAACCTTCTGTTGCGAGACGGCCGCGGTGAAGTCTATCGACTGGATGACGAGCGATTTCCCGTCACCATCGGCCGTCGGGAAAGTACTGGTCTGCAGGTTGTCGATTCGACGGATGCCGTCTGGATGAATCGCGACGGCGTGCATGCGATTGACCGGTTGGGCGAAGTCGTCACGGTGTACCCGCGACCCGTGGATGGACTGGAGGTGGTGGGTGATCGAGTCTTCTTTTGGGTCGAGGGGCGTGCGGATTTCGAATCGCCGTCGCCCGGATGGATTCGCGCATTCGAGATTGGCGAACGAATCGCGACCGAAGTCCTGTCCGGCGGCCAAATCGGAGAAGTCTGGACCGACCAGCAGCAACTGGTCGTCGAGGTGATTCGTGCGGACGACAGTGTCGAATTGTGGACCGTCGATGAGTCGCCGCTGCGAACGCGACTTGTGGCCGCTCCCGAGCAGACGGTTTCGGAAGCGATGACACTAAACGGACGGTTTCTCTTCGTGGCGAAAGATGGGATCGGCGAGAGTCTGTTTTGGGAGGACTCGCCGATTGCCAATGCGCTGGCGGGAACTCACCAGGTTTCGATTGCCAACGTCGATGAGCTCTTCGCTGCTACGCGATTACAGCGGGCCAGCGAGCGTCTCGACGTGAATCAGGACGGGGCAGTAGACGACGAGGATATTGACTCCCTGTTCAACGATGTCCTTGGCACAAAACGGGCGGATTTGGATCTCGACGGAGTGGTGGACTTCGGTGATTTTCTGACCCTTGCGCAGCACTATGGTCGTGAGGACGCGAGCTGGTCACAGGGCGATCTGAACGGCGACGAGAAGGTCGACTTCCTTGACTTTCTCGTGCTTAGTAGTGAGTTCGACGTCGATCCCGAGTAGCTGGGCGTTGCGGCGAAACGCGGCTCAAGCCCACGTTCGTTCGGGACGGGCGCACAGACCGTTCGCCTCCGCGTCGTCGACAAACTGCTCCTTGACCGGGTCGAGCGTCAGCGGTCGATTCAGCATCCACGCCAACGCGGCCGCGTGACTGGCGATATGCGAGCGTCGCATCACGATGTGGTTGGCCGCCGGCAGCTCGCGCGACTTGATGCAGTCCAGCCAGTTTCGTGCGTGTGCCTGAACGTCCAGCCCCGACTCTTTCTTGGGCAGCGCAGGTAGCTGGCTCTTGAGTGATTCTGGCTTTACGACGATGCCGCCACTATCGCCAACTTCCACCGAACCCAGTTCGCCTTCAAACCGCACGGGGCACGTCCCCAGTTCCTGCACCCAACCGGGCCTCGCACCAAAGGGAGTCTTCAGGAAATGAATGACCAGCTTCACACCGTTGGCGTAGGTGGCCGTCACGTTGTTGTCATTGGGGACGAATTCAACCGGCAAGGTGTCGTCGGCCTGATTGGCCCACTGACAAAGGTCAACGGTGTGAGCTCCCCAATCCAGCAAACGGGCGCCAGAGTCAAAGTCATAGTAGCCACGCCAGCGACCGTCGACGTAGTCCTGATTGAACGGCCGCCACGGAGCGGGGCCGAGCCACATGTTCCAGTCACAGACTTCTGGATCGGGAGTCGGCTGCCCGGGAAGCCACGTCGTTTTGACTTCCGGAATGTACACCGTCGCGTGCAACGTATGGATCTTGCCAAGTTTGCCGCTATGCGCGAGCTCGACGGCCTGTTGGAAATTTGCCACGCTACGTCGTTGGGTGCCTGCCTGAAAGACCTTGCCGGTGCGCTTGATCGTGGCTGACAGTCGCTGACACAGATCAATCGTGATACCGCAAGGCTTTTCACTGTACACGTCTTTGCCTGCTTCGGCCGCCAGCATCGAGGCGGCTGCGTGCCAGCGATCACCGGTGGCAATCAGAACCGCGTCGATGTCCTTGCGGTCGAGGACTTCACGGAAATCTCGATAGAGTCGACAGTCCTGGTTTTCGTAGTGGTCGTCGACCTGCTTCTTGCCGATCACACGACGGCTCTCCTGAACGTCGGCGATGGCCACGCATTGCACGTCGGAGTGAGTCAACATGCCCTTGAGTACATAGCGGCAACGTGGACCGATGCCAACAATGCCCAGCGTGATTCGCTCACTAGGGGCGGTATTGCCGTCGCGACCGAGTGCGGAAGCTGGAACGATCCAGGGAACTGCTGCCGCGGCTGCTCCACCGAGGAGTACCGAACGGGTGGATGTCTTGAGGAATGCTCGACGCGATGGAACGGTCTGTTCGAGTTTGGTCGTCATGGGTTGTTTTCCGAGAGGCTATGGAGGGACTTGTGAGCCGCTGTCGTTTTACCGGATCACGGACTCGGCTCCAAATTTCTCCACAAAAAAAGCCGGACTCCGCCGTCCGGCTTTGCGTCGTCAGATGTTTAGGGTGCCGGCGAGTCCCAGGAGCGAGGTCCGGAGACCGTGCCAGCAGTTTGGTCTATCGCCAGGTCTGTGGTTGGCTGGCAATCATTTCATTCGAGTAACTTTCGCCCGCTGCTGAATACGAGGGCGGCCGTCGATGGGCGGCGGTTGCCAATTCCTGGTTTACGCTACCGGTGTCTCCGGTGCTGAATCCGAGTACGTTCCAGCGGCTGTTGTCCGATCGGGCAACCAGGTTTCCGGAGTCGATGACTTGCCGACCCGTGTTTGTGTCGAAGCTGCTGATCGCAATCTTCGCGGTGCCAAACTGGGCGTTCTTCTCCCAGAAGCGAACTTCGGGTAGCTCGAAAGGAATGCCGGGTACAGCGAGTCCCGGGATTCCAACGTACTTGTCCGTGTTGTCGGTGCCGACGCCACCTGATCGTGGCTCCATAACTACGTCCGCATTTTCGGCGGATTCGACAAGCCGACCGCCTGCATTCAACACTCGAGCTCGAATCGATCCGACGATGTAGGGCTTGTCGGTGCACTCCAGGTATTTTTCCTGGACAAATACATTGCGCCCCCGGACGCTGGCAAATTGATTTGCCGAAATCGCCTGGTCGATGGCGTTTGAGATCAACATCTGCTCGAGCCCCGTGCGGTCGGTGTTGGAGGTCCGAGTCGTAGTGCAGCCTGCCGCCGTGGTTGCTGCGATCACTGCGAGTAGCAAGAGTTTCGTTTGAACAGTCATCCGTAATTCCCCCGTGGTCTGGCAAACGACAGAAATCTCATTGCAGATTGCCCCACTGCGAATGACGCAGTACTGTCGTTGCGTTCGTCACTACCTGTCCATCGGAAAATCCTCAGCCGGGACTTTCGCCGTTTAATCTAAAGTCGAGGGTACGCACTGCCCTCCAACCGGGTGTCTGCAGTGAAGTCGTGGCTTGCGTTTGGTTGCGCAAGCGTGATAGCTGCGATCGAAACATTGGTCGAAGATGAGCTTGCCGGAGACGACCGACTTGGTTTTCTCGCCACCCGGCGTTTGGAGAGATTTGCGGTCCCGTCGATTGGATTTCGGGGCAGATTCCCTGAAAATTCAGCAGCCTGGTAGGCATTCGTCGGGGGTTGTGAAGGACGAGAATGCAGCGGACTATCAAAAATATCTCGTCTTCGCGGCCTCCAGCGGCCGAATACTCGATACATCCGTACAACTTTCGCCGTTTGCAGGACCACCTGGTTAAACGATAAGTTAGGGTTCAATGTTACGAATTCGCCACGCGTCGCGAATTCCCTACATTGCATGAATACCCTCGAGAGGAACAAAGTGATTCGTCTAGCCATTGCCATTTTCGTAGTCATGGTTTCCGCCGCACCTTCGTCAGGGCAAGAGTGGGCCAAGAAGCTGTTTACCGACTTCAAGCATGATTTCGGCACGGTCGCGACGGCATCGAAGGTAGACCATACATTTGAGATGGTTAATCCGTTTAAAGAGACGATTCACATCGCTTCGGTCCGTGCAAGCTGTGGCTGTTCAACGCCCACGATCACCAAGAACTCGCTGAAGACCTGGGAAAAGGGCGGCATCAACGTCCGCTACAACACACGAACGTTCACGGGCAAGAAGGGCGCCACGATTACCGTTGTGATTGACCAGCCGTTCTATGCAGAAGTTCAATTGCGAGTGGATGGTTACATTCGCACGGATGTGGTTTTCAATCCCGGCGTTGTGAGCTTCGATGCCATCGACCAGGGCGTTCCCGTCACGAAAGAAGTCAGTGTCAACTACGCCGGACGAGCTGACTGGCAAATCATGGATATCCAAAGTGCGAACACGAACTTTGAGGTCGAACTGAACGAGCTTCGTCGCAACGCGGGGCGTGTCGACTACAAACTGCTCGTTCGAGCGAAGGAATCGATGCCCGCAGGCTTCTTCAATGACCAGCTTGTCCTTGTCACGAATGACCAGCGAGCGACTCAGGTGCCACTTCGTGTCGAGGGCAAAGTCGTTCCTGGACTGACGGTCAGTCCCGCTTCGCTGTTCCTGGGCGTTGTCAAGCCTGGTGAGCAAGTCAAGAAGACGCTAATCGTACGCGGCAAGCGTCCATTCAAGATTACCAACGTCACGTGTGCCGATGGCGATTGCTTCCAGTTCAAATCGAACGACGACAGCAAAAAGACGCACATCATTCCCGTCGTGTTCACCGCGTCGGAGCCCGGCAAAATTGCTCAGCAGATCAAGATCGAAACTGACCTTCCCGGCAAGACGATTGCAGCTTGTGTTGCGACTGCGACCGTCGAAGATCAGTAATCGGCGATGTAGGTTGGACGCGACAGGCGAGTTTGTCGCTGTCGCGTCGGTTTGTAGTACCGTCAGTTTGTAGTACCGCCTTCAGGCGGCTAAGTCCGGTCGCCGCCTGAAGGCGGTACTACAAACAACTGCAAGCCGTAATTCTTTGCGAGCATCAGGTAGTCCTCAAAAGAGACTTCTTCGTCGCCGTTGAAGTCACCGTCTACGACGCCCGATTTGTGCTCTCTCCCAAAGTTCTCGGCCAGCACCAGGTAGTCATCAAACGAAACCTCGCCATCACGGTCTGCGTCGGTCTGAGCGACGCGTTGAGCCAGGTCGGACGCGAACAGGGAAGTCTGGCGTAGATTCCTCTTCGTCGGGTGGGCGACATGAGCTATGAAGTCCAGGTCCCCGTCGGCGTCCATGTCGTGGATGAGGGCACTGTAAGCGGATGCGTTGCCCAATGGTTCGGCCAATTGAAAACCATCGGGCTGGTTCATCAACCAATGAAGTTGCTCGTTGTCTGATACCAACAAGTCGAGATCGCCGTCGTTGTCGATGTCGGCGCCCTGGAGGTATTCGTTGTACGTGTGGGGACGTTCCATTAGGTCTCGTAGGTCGCCAATCATCGTTGTCGTTACGATGGAATTCTCCATGTCGTACTCGTAGTAGACGATGACGGGCCCGCGATTGTCGACGATGTCAACGGTATCGTCTCCGTCAATGTTCCCAAAGGGCAGCGGGTTATCCGAGGCCACCGAACTGTCCAGAGGTCTGAATTCCCCGTCGGGTCCGTCCAACCAGCCGTAGCTTTCGCCCTGGAATGAAGTGACGATCAACTCGTTTTCGGGATCGTCATCAAGGTTGATGGCTCGAACAACTTCATAACTGTTGCCGGATGTCGAGAGCGAACGCTGTGGCCCAAATGTCCCGGTACCAAGTCGATCAATGTTCTCGAACCAAATGGATCGCCCTCGGTTCCAGGAGGCTACTCGGTAAGCAGCGACAACATCGATGTCGCCATCGGAGTCCATGTCCTCCAGGCGAAGGCGGGTTACCGAACGGTGTCGAATCCAGTTTGGTGAGCTCAAAGAGCCCTTGCCGTCTGTGTTTTCGTACCACGCGACGCCGTTCGTGCCTCCGAGGAGGATATCGCTGTCGCCATCCTGATCGATGTCACCGGAATCGACGAACCTCGGGGATGTTTCCGACGGTAGCGGGATGGGCACACCAAACCGGCCTTCGCCGAGGTTCGTGCGATAGTGGAAATCGCCTTCCTGCTGAATGATCAGCTCCGGTAGAGCATCTCCATCCAGATCGGCCACCGTTCTGACGTCCCAGTATTCGTTCGCCAAAGCCTGACTCGAAAACCCGGGGGAAGTGAGCATCTTGCGTTGCTCGACCGTTTCAAACGCGAGTCGTCGATGCCGAATTGCCGATTCTGATTGGCGTCCTGTCCTGCTCATGACGAAACCCCTTTGCGTCCAAAGTTGCGTTGCAGGATGATCATGTCGGCTGGTGTCACCACTCCGTTTCCATCATGGTCACCCAGTTGCCGGTCTGTATTCTCACGCCCCATGTTCGCGGAGAGGATGAGGTAGTCCTCGAAGTCAACAACGCCATCGCGGTTGGAGTCTCCGATCGGGTTCTCGGTTGCTGACTCCAGGGATTCGTACGCGTGGATTTCGTAAGTCGGATCGAATGTGTTGCTTGGTCCCTCGGCGAGAATATCCACATCGCCATCGCCATCGATGTCCACGCGATGAAAGACGCCTCGCAGCCCGAAGTCCGGGGTAATGACGACCTCGATCGGATCCTGGAATGTTCCGGGGTCTGAAGGTGTGTTGAGAATCGCGCGAGGTGGTCTCCCATGGGTTCCGGGGTCCAGCAGATCCGGGAGGCCATCAAGGTTCAGGTCCGCCGAATGGCTGTAGATTCCGTATGGAACCGAGTTTTCTGTGAACTGCTGTCCTTGCCCCAGATTCTCGATCCAGAATGTGTGTGTAAAGAAAACGTCCCCTCCAGCGTAACCAGCGAGGTCCAGGTCGCCGTCGCCATCCATGTCTTCAATCGAAAACCAGCCAAGCCATTTGTTTGGATGTAAGGTGTGTCGGTTTTCGAAGTCGCCGAGGCCGTCGCGGTTTTCAAGCCAGTAGTATGCGCCGTGGTAGTTCGGGGACGCGAATAGATCCAGATCCCCGTCAGCATCCATGTCGATGACAAGTAGCCCCGAACGCGTCGGAAAGGAGTAATTCGAGTCACCTTCGTAGTTCGGCACATTGAGCGGGTGCCTTGGCCCAATTCCAACTTCCTCTCCCGTTGTCTCGCGCCACGCGTAGGTCAGGTCGTCGATTATCTCAATCGCATCCAGATCGCCATCGGAATCGAGATCTGCGAATTCGGTAAAGGCGTATGTCGAATTTGGCTCGGAGGAAAATGTTGGTTCATCGCCGGCTAGTCGTTCGAACCACGCGTACCGTCCGGCAGGGAATTCCCCATACAGGTCGACGTCACCATCGCTGTCCATGTCGACGCCTTGCACGGACGTCAGTGCGGCATCGATCAGTTTGCGGCTCGCGAAAGTGCCGACTTCGTTAGTGGCTTCGAACTGCCATACTCCGTCCTCGGCCGTCACGAGGATGTCGATATGTTCGTCTCCGTCGATGTCGCCCGTCCAGGCAATTCTGCCCGGCAGCGGAATCGTATGCTGGATGAAATCCGCGCTGAGCATGCGACGGTGTTCCAGCGGTTCGAAACCGATCTGCAAATGACGTTTCCTTGTCATATCCCACCTTTCCGGAGCCTGTTCTGTGAATCCGCCAATGTTTACGCACTGCGACGAAAAATCTGACGGGCTTTTTTCGGAATCGCGATTGAGCGGCGCCCCCGCCCCTGCGGTGAGGGGGGCGGGGGCAGGCGGGGCGGTTGAATAGGAACTCGAGCGGCCAGTTGCTTCCGCCGTGCAGAAGGTGGTCACTGCAGGTGGTCAGCGCACGAAAAAAAGCCCGTCGCGATGGACGGGCTTTTATGGTTTGTAGTAGTGCGTGAGGTGCGACTATTGCTCTTCGTTGAAGATTTCACCACCAGCGATGGTGCACTGTGCTGCGAACACGTTTTCGTTGAGTGTGCTGTACTCGAGCCAGGCCACGTGGCCGTCAAGGTAGACCATTGCCATTGTTCCACCACCGGCTCCGGCAAATTTGTCGGGAGAGTAGGAGAGTGGAGTTGGTGCTGGACCGCCTTCGATTTGGTATTCGAGAGCTCGGTCCTTGTTATCCCTTCGCGGGATTGTACCAACAGGACCGCGGGCTATCGAAGCTTCGGATTGACCGATCAATCCACCGCCGAAACCCGCAGCATCCGCGGCGGTAAAGCCGCTGCCTGCGAAATTCACGTCCACGTTTTTGTCACCGATGGCGAACGTCCGGCTCATTCCATCCTTTACATGAGCGGACGTGATTTGTTCGTTGTGGACGAACGGACCAACGGTGGTCGAACTGTCGATGAGGCTAATGCGTGATCGATTTTTGTCCCGCCCATTGACGTCGAAGAAGCCGCGGTTGGCGGCGTAGTGAATGCAGGTCGCTCCGGCTTCTCCGCTGGCGAAGGCACAGTTTGCGGTTGCTTCGCCAACGCCCGGATTTGCGTACATCGGAATGATGGCACGCATGGCTAGTTGGTTTTTGATGTCATCCACGGGCAGCTTGTCGTTGAAGCTGTCGTAGATGTTGCTCTGTTCCATATAAGGAAGCAGTTCGAAGGCCCAGGAAACAGACTGGGCTGGCTGTGGGTACCGGTCCCACGATTTGGGTTGACCACGCACGCCTTCATTCATTTGGCGAAGGGGTGGGAGTGAACCTTGTGCGTCGTTGTACGTCAGGATCGCCAACCCGATATTCTTCAGGTTGTTCGAGTTTTGCGTACGGCGGCCGGCGTTACGGGCACCCTGCACGGCCGGCAGCAATATGCCCACCAGCATGCCAATGATGGCGATCACCACCAGCAGCTCGACAAGGGTGAATCCGCGTTTCTTGCTAGTTAACATTACCTGCTCCTTCTCTCCGAGGAGATACACGTGCCCCGCATCTGATTGCTCTGGAGAACTTTATCTGGGGAGAATGGAATCTTCATGATAAAGCTGACGCACAGCTTACCGGCATTGGGTGAAAGCCCCAAGCTCGGAAGTGAACCCCATAGCAACACATCTTAATGTAAATTGCACGACTTCGTCCAGATTTGTCCGTCTGTTGTGCGAATTCAGATTGCCTTTTCCCGTTCCCAAGTGGCATTAAGGGCGTGCTCCGCTGCGGTTGCCCCGTGAAACGATTGTCAATTCAGGGTCTTGTGTCCGCAATATGTGGGGGGGCCGCGACGTATCGAGGTTTGAATTTCCGGTTACGGCAGCGAATCCACAGCATCCTGCGAAACCGCTGTATAGCCCACTACATTTCTCGACCCGCAGCGATAAAGTGTTACAGACGGTAACCCTCGTAGATGTAAAGGAACGAAAACGATGCAAGCTACCTTGGGACTGCGGAATTTGGTCCTGACGACCGCAATTTTGATCTCGATGATAACTGTTGGCCGAGCTGACAAAGTGAAGGTCGAACTGGGGACGCCCGATTTGACGGCGGGAATTCCCGGCGAAGGCGAACTAACGAACGACCAGATCGCCAGTTGGCTCGAGAAGCCCGGAGTTCATGACGAAATTGACCCGGTTCTGCCGCTGGGTCTTTCGGCTGCTCAGGCAAACGTCTTCATTCCAGAAGACAATCCGATGACCAAAGCCAAGATCGAACTAGGGCGACAGCTCTACTTTGATACGCGATTGTCATCCGACAACACCATTTCCTGCGCCAGCTGCCATCACCCTGACGACGGGTTTGGTCGCAAGACGAGATTTGGAATCGGCGTTCGAGACCAGGAAGGCGGCCGCAACTCGCCGGTCAGCTTCAATCGAATCGTTAGTGGGCCGCAGTTTTGGGATGGTCGAGCGGCAACGTTGGAAGAACAGGCCGTTGGCCCCATCGCGAATCCGATCGAGATGGGCAACACACACGAGAATGCCGTGGCTACTATCAAAGGCATTGCCGGATACAAGATGCAGTTCGACAAGATCTTTTCCGACGGCGTGACCATCGACAACGTGGGCAGAGCAATCGCCACGTTCGAGCGAGCGATCGTTTCGATGCCGGCTCCTTACGATTACCTGGAGTATCGCAAGCAGATCGAAGAAGCGTACGACGAAGAAGACATGGAGGAACTGAAGGAGGAAGATCCGGAGGTTTACGAACGCTACTCAGAAGCGAAATCCGCGACTGAGGGGCTCTCCGAGTCTGCGATCGCCGGTCGTGATCTGTTCTTCAGCGAGAAGTCAAATTGCACCGCATGTCACGCGGGTGCGAACTTCACGGACGAAAAATACCACAACCTTGGAGTTGGCATGGCTGCGGCCAAGCCCGACGTCGGTCGCGCTGAAATTTCAAAGGACCCCAAGGACACCGGAGCTTTCAAGACGCCAACGGTGCGAAATGCCGCGTTGACGCCGCCGTATATGCACGACGGAAGTCAGAAGACTCTGGAGGAAGTCGTCGAGTGGTACGCCAAAGGCGGCCATGCGAATGCTCATCTCAGTGACAAGATGAAAAAGCTGGAGCTCGATGACTCGCAAAAGGCCTCGCTGGTGGCTTTCATGAAAGAAGCACTGACGAGCGACTTCCCAGAAATCGAAGCAGGTCGACTACCTCAATAGTCGCACGGAATTCGACCAGCGATGAGCGTCGATCGCGTCATCGCAGAATGCAAAATTCGACGGCCGCCAAAGATTTTTTTGGCGGCCGTTTTTTTATTTGGGTGCCGATGTGGGTTTCCTGCGCTGCGCAGATTGCCCATCCTTTTGCGTTGAGTTGAAGACTTCGATTACTTCTGCGGCTTGTACGAATGACGCTATTGACGGAGCCTCAGTTCGACTTATAGTGGCCGAAGTCGTTGAGGAAGTAACGGCTTCCTCGCACACTTGAAAAGACGATTTCGTCTTTGCGAATTGATGCAGCGTTTCGCGTCCGCCGAGTGTGATTTATTGATGATTATTTGCGAAACGCGATTCCAGGATTACTCCAGGAGGGTGACTAATGACTCTGGACCTCGTACGCGGCTTTTTCGTAGCCGTGACCCTATCTCTTCTCACACAATCGGCATTCGCTGATACGATTGTGAATCTAACCTTCACCCAGAACTTGGACTTCGAGCTCTCGGGTAGGGAACTCTCAACGATTGATGACGGCAACGCCGCGTCGCCTGGTGATCAAGACACCAGTATCGAATTTCCAATGAACAGCTTCGTGAGTGGCGAACCTGGAATCGCGGACAACTTTGGGTCGTTCACTCTTTCCGGTGTGCAACTGGAAGGTTCCGCGGTAATCGTCTCGCCAAACCTCTTGGCCTACCAGACCACCGGTGGAACGTTTGAACTCTACGACGAGTCGACCGCAACACTTCTGACCGGAACATTTGATGACGGTTCGTTCTACGCCAGCTATGGTGCCGGAACGGCCGCAACGGGCGGATGGTTGAATATCAACCTTGGTACTTTCACCGGGCCAGACGGTGCTCCTGATGACAGCCTGTTCAAATTGCTGGATCCAGACTCCGCCGCCATGGCGATCAGCTTCACCGAGATCTTCACGGGCGCAGAGCCGGGTGTTTCGGTTGAGGGTGGTGAAGTGCTTGATTTCACCGCGGATGCAACGGCCAACATCGCTGCCGAAGCAATCGGCAATACGTTGACGCCAGAGCCGGCTGCCGGCGGAATGGCTGTATTTGCTCTGTTGGGCGTGCTTGGCTTCCGACGTCGTCGCTAAGCAGAGTTGACGATTTCCGGTAATCTCCCCGGATTCGACCCAGATATTGATTTATAGAGTGGCGGAATCGAAATGGTTCCGCCATTTTTGTTGCGCCTCAAGGTATCTGCCGTTCAGGCGCTACTTCATCGACTGACATAGCCGGATTCACGGAATGATCGATTATGATCAAAACATAGTGTTGTTTCCGCCATGCGTTGTTCTGACGCACGGCCATATTTTTTGAAATACGGATCCGTTCTTCTTGATGGACGAACTCAGCAAGACTTCTTCGACGCTGCTTCGGCGGGCAAAGGCACAGAACCCCGATGCCTGGCGGGATCTGGTAGAGATCTACAGTCGACGCATCTATCGATGGTGCCGACGCGCTGGATTGCAGCCCGCGGATGCGGGCAATGTCGTCCAGGAAGTGCTGAGAAGCGTTGCCAGGAAGTTGGAAGACTTTCGCCATGAGAATGCCACGCACACGTTTCGCGGTTGGCTTCGACGAATTACTACAAACAAAATCAACGACCACTTTCGAGTTCAAGGCAAACTACCGGCACGACCACGTGGAGGCACCGACGCGCATCGCCAATTGCTCCATTTTGCCAGCAACGATGATACGGAACCCACGTGGGCAACAATGCCCACAGGGCGTGCGACGGGGCCGCGTTTGGATCCCGAAGAGCTGCAACAAGTTCGCTCTCAGTTCTCGGAGCGGGACTGGAAAATGTTCTGGCGGGTGGTGGTCGATGGTCAGTCGGCGGTCGAAGTGGGCGAAGAATTTGGAGTGACAGCGAACACAGTACGTATCGCGAAAATGAGATTATTGCGACGGCTCAGGGAGCACTTTGCATCTCCGTAGCCGGCCGCCCGAGATCGGTTTTATGAATCAGCCAGCAAGTCCAACCACATGTCCCGAGCACGTCGTCCTGCTCGCGTTGGCTGAAGGAACTCTCAGTGACGAACAATCCGAATTGGTCTTTCAGCACGTGCTGCAGTGCGGCGATTGCGATGCTCGACTGGAACAGATTGAGGACGAAAGCGATACGCTGATTCGCGCCCTCTCGGCAGTTCCGGCCACGGTCGAAGATGAAGAAACGTTTCGGGCTATACAGTCCGATCTGCTCGCTCATCCTGAATGTTTCGTCGGCGACCGACACGATGTCGGCGACCGACACGATGTCGGCAACGGCCAGGGGTTCGGTGAGACCCCGAGCGACGTGCCACCAGGCATCGCGTTGCCCATGCAGCTCGGCAACTACGAGCTACTGGAACAGATCGGCGTCGGCGCGCACGGGGCCGTATTTCGGGCTCGGCATCGTCGACTGGAGCGGGACGTTGCCGTGAAGTTGCTGATGCGAGCGGCGGGGCCTTACATCGACGAGTTCCTGAACGAAATGCGAGTTGTCGGGAGACTCGATCATCCCAATATCATTCGGGCGACAGATGCCGGGGAGCATGATGGGCTGTATTTCCTGGTGATGGAATACGTTCCGGGGCTCGACCTGTCATCCCTGTTGCGGCGCAGCGGCGGGCTTTCGGTACCGGACGCATGCGAGATCGCACGGCAGGCTGCATTGGGGCTAGACTTTGCACACCGACACGATCTGGTCCACCGCGACGTGAAGACTTCCAACCTGCTGTTCACCGCTGGCGGTCACGTCAAGTTGCTCGACCTTGGGTTGGCGACGATCCCGTCGAGAAAGAGCAAAACCGCCTCCACCACACAAAGCGGCCCGCGCGGTACGGCCGACTACATGGCGCCGGAACAATGGCGTGAATCCGACGCCGTGACGGCGAGCGCCGATGTTTACAGTCTTGGGTGTACGCTCTTCAAGCTGTTAACCGGGAATCCACCCTATCGCCCGCTGCCACCCGGAATGACGTCGAAAGAGATGGCACATGTAGAAGGCGCGATTCCCTCGCTTGGCTCGGTACGCAAAGAAGCTCCGCCGCGTCTTGAACAACTACTCGGCAGGATGCTGGCCAAGGAAGCTGGCAGCCGTCCCGGTTCGGCAGCTGAAGTTGCCGAAACACTGCGACAGTTCGCCGTTGGTTCCGATTTACCCGGGCTTGTGCGTAAACACTGTCCCGAATTGAAGGACGCTCTTTCGCTGGTCGAGGAACCGCCCGCCACGTTGTCCCGTTCCACAACGTCGCGGCGCACGTTGTTGTTGCTGGGGCTGCTGGGGATTACGGCGTGCGGAGCCTTTCTTACCAACCGTCGTCGCGACGGGGCGCGGTCGGTTGACATGAAGGCGTGGAGAGCGCTGGAGCCGTCCGTCCCGGGTTTGCTACGCGTTCAGGAGGCTTCGGACGCGAAATTCACGACGAATGGAACGGAGGTCGAGCTGACGTCTACCTCAGTTGCGTTGTTGCACCTGGGAAGCCCCATTTCACGTCCGTTCCGCTGGCAAACCGAGTTGCATCGTGGGGCATGGGGCGAATCGGCGGGATTGTTTTTTCGTTTTCGCAAGTTGCCGGACGACGCGGGTTTTCAGTTCCACACGATTGAAATCTCAACGCCGAAGGCTCGCCCAGGCGAAGTGCCACAGAACATGCTGTTGTGGGCGGCCTACGACACGCGTCGGTTGGACGAGCCCACGATTCTGGCCGAATCGCGGTCAACACCCGCGCTCGCGGGCCGCTGCACCTTTGATCTTGTGATCGGCAGAAATGGATTTCCCGAGGTCACCTGCGACGGACAACGCATCTCATCGCTGAACTGGACACCTGCCAGGGAAGCACGCGAATTTGTGGTCGCCAACGTCGAAAAGCTGCCCCGCATCTTTGCCGGCAGGATTGGCGTTTTTCATCGTGGCGGTCACACGCATGTGCAATCGTCGAAACTAAAGTACCTTGAAGACTGAGAATCTCCCATGTCCAAAGCAACGTCCACTAAATGCCACGCTCGGTTACGCGACGCATTCACCCTGGTCGAGTTGCTGGTCGTGATTGCGATCATTGGCATGCTTGTGGGCATCCTGCTACCTGCGGTAAATGCCGCCCGCGAATCGGGCCGGATGACAACGTGCAAGAACCACGCACGGCAGCAGGCGATCGGACTCCAGTCGTATTCAACGCAGTTTTCGGAAGCTCTACCGCCTATCTGGCAACAGGGGAATCTGTCACCTTGGGATAACTTCTCGTGGCGAGTTGCATTGTTGCCGTTCATCGAAGAAGACAATCGTTTCGATCGTATCAATGCGCGACGGCTTCCGCTGGATGAAAGCAATCTGGCGGCGGCGGGACCGCTGGAGATTTTCCAGTGTCCGTCGGCACCGGAACGTGTTGTACGCCAGATTGGGCCGCACCGCGAACTTCAGTTGGGGGTGACGGACTATGCCGCCGTATTCGATATCCACAGTTCGTTTTCCGATCAGGTAAAGACCGGCGTTTGGTACGGAGCCAAACCGCCGGACGAACTGGGAGGCGCGAACGAGGACATGGGCGACTTTCCGGCAACTCCAGACTTCTCGATGGTCGATCGCGATTCGTATAGCGCCGAAATCAGGAAGGTACCGTCGACGTTCCGGCGAGTACGGGACGGGTTGAGCAACACGATTCTGATTGTCGAGCAAGCCGGCAAGCCGGAGCGGATGAATCGCGGCAGCAGTTCACCGCCCGGGCAAGGCGAAGGCGTGGAGATCGAAGCGATCGAGGGTGCGTGGATCACATCCGAGTATGCGACGATCTCGACCTTGGTGATCAATCAGGACAATCATACGGGGCCGTATGCCTGGCACCGCGGCGTCGTGGCTGCGATGTGCGACGGATCCGTCCATTTTATCGCACAGGGTGTTGATGAAGGCGTCATGGATGCCCTGTTCAGCTGCACCGGTAGTGAAATCATCGACCATGAGGACTGGTAGGTGAGTAGTCAGTAGTCAGTAGTCAGTAGTCAGTAGTCAGTAGTCAGTAGTCAGTAGTCAGTCGCGGAGCGACGACATCCGATAGCCTGGGACTTCAGTCCCAGGAATAGAATCAAATAGCATCCCGCCAGTCGCGGAGCGACGGCATCCGGCTGTTGGCCCCAGCAAATGCCGTCGCTCCGCGACGCAGGACAAGATCACCCCCAAGCTATGGTGAGTGCCAGGCGTTTTCAGCCGCCTATTTGATACATGGCTCGTTCGGGCCGAGCAAAATCCAGCGAGTCCTGGCCGTGGCCGCGTTTCTTGGCGGTGATGCTGTCGCGGACCAATTGCAACAGTTCTTCGTCAGAGCCACCACCGCGAATGATCGCTCGCGCGTCCCATTCGGCATCGGAGAACAGGCAATTGCGTACTTGACCCTCTGCCGTCAGGCGGAGGCGGTTGCAGGTGCCGCAGAACGGTTCGGTCACCGAATTGATGAAACCGATTTTGGCCGACGAGCCCGGTAGTTCAAAGTCGACGGCCGGCTGGCTGGCGTCGGGCCGGTTCGCGGGCTGAAGATTGCCAAACTCCTTTGCGAGGATACCGCGAATCATGGCTCCAGATAGTACGGCGTCTTCGGTCCACTGTTTGTCCGCATCCAGCGGCATGAATTCAATGAATCGCAATTCCAGATTCTTCTGCTGAGCGAAACGTGCGAGCGGCACGATCTCGTTTTCGGTGAGTCCTTTAATGGCGATGGCATTGAGCCGAATGTTCTCATAGCCCGCTTCCATGGCCGCCTCGATGCCGTTGAGCACACGGTCGAGTCCCTCGCGGCGGGTGATTTTCTGAAACACGGCTTCATCGAGCGTATCGAGCGAAATGTTGAGTCGGTCGACGCCCGCTTCCCGGAGCGCGACGGCAAATTTATCGAGCAGAATTCCGTTGGTCGTCACGGCAATGTCGCGAATGGCCGGAATTCCGCGAAGCTGACCAATGAGTTCTGCAAGGTCTGATCGTAGCAGTGGCTCGCCGCCCGTGATGCGGACCTTGTCCACACCGACAGCCGAGACGACGCGGACGAACCGTTCGATTTCCTCGTAGGTCAACAGCTCGTTTCGCGGCCGGAAGCGAATGTTCTCATCCGGCATGCAATAGAAGCAGCGGATGTTGCAACGGTCCGTGACGCTGAGCCGCAGGTTGGTGTGTTTGCGTTGAAATTGATCGATCAGGTGCATAGCAAGATTCTAACGGGACCGGTCATTTGGTGTAAGTCGCGCCCGGTTTCAATTTGCCTGGCGAAGCGTGGAGCATCCGATTAATATCACGTTCAACGTCTTAATCCTGACAGAACCGACCTCCGCGGAGTGCCAGTGACAATCTGCTTCGGAACCCCCGAATAATTTTTTTCCTGGCTCTTTTTTTACAATCAATCGCGGAGGATTCGCACGATGTGTCGTTTCGTTTATCTGGTTCTGGCTTCAGTCACTCTGTCATTTATCACTTCGACTGCGTCATCGCAGGTTGTCCGCTTTCGCCTCGAGGCAACCGATGCAGCAGGTGTCCGTGTCGAAACGGTTCGAGTTGGTGAGCCGTTTCAGCTGACGGCGTTCGCCGAGCAGGTGGGCGGGTTTACCGATGCGGAAGAAGCCGGCGTTTTTGCCGCCTACCTGGACGTGGACTTTGATCCGACGCTGGCGACCGTGGACGGTGAAGTGAGTCACAGTGAGATCTATGCCAGCGGGATTTCGGCCGAGCTGGGGATGCCTGGTCTGCTGGATAATATCGGTGGTTTTTCGGTGAACGCGGATTTGAATCTGGGCTTTGATCCAATCGGAGCCGGAGAGAACGTTGTTTTTAGCGTGCCGTTCTTGGCGATTGGGCCCGGCGAACTGAATTTCGTGGGCTCGGAATCGCTCAGCTATCCAACGCACGATGTGCTGGTCTACGGTAGCGATACAGTCATTCCTGCGCGGGAGATTGACTTCGGCGCCGAGGACCTTCGCATTGATTTTGGCGCCGTCTCGCTCACCGTCGCTTCCGTACCGGAACCCGGCGGTATGGCGATGCTGCTTACGCTATTGTTCCTGCCGTTCGCGTTGCGGCGTCGGCGACTGCCGGGTTGAGCCCCTCCCGGTGAGACGACCGGTTGAAGTTGCCCGGGTTGAAGTTGCCCGGGTGCAGTCCATTTAGGTGAGGCCGGTTAGTACGCCATCCGAGCAGAACTTGGGATTTCCAAAGGAACTTTGTGGGAAGCCCATCGATTCGCAGAAACTCATCAGCAGCCGGTTGTGAGGCACTCCGCCCTCAAAGTCGATTGCCTGACCCGTCTTCCAGCCCAAGCCGCCGCCAACCAACACGAAGGGAATGTTGTTGCGTGTGTGCGAATTGCCTTTGCCCAGTTCGTTGGTCCACACGATCGTGGTATTGTCGAGCATCGAGCCCTCGCCGCCGGGTTCCGGCGTTTCATCCAGGCGTTTCGCGAGATGGGCAACCTGTTCGCAATACCACGTATTGATGCGAATCAGCTTTTCGTAGGCATCCTCATTCGAGTCCGGCTCGTGTGACAATCCGTGGTGTCCCTCGTTGATGCCCAACCATTTCATCTTGGGTTGACCGACACTGTTCGTAATCTGGAACGTCGCGGTCCGGGCAAAGTCCGCTGCGAAGCTGCTCACCAGCAACTCAATTTGCATGCGGGTGATTTGCGGGATGTTGTCGTTCTGGTCTTCGACGTTGGGCGGCAGTTGGGGAACGGCGTGTCCAACGTTCGCTGCCTCGGCTTTTTCGGCGGTCTTTGTCTGCTGAGTCGCCAGCTCGGTTTGTAGTTCGGTTTCAAGATCGCGCACCAGTTGCACGTGTTCGCGGAGCAACTGTCGGTCTTCCTTGCCGACCATGCGTTCGATTTTGTTTAGGTCCGATGACAGGTCATCAAGGACGCTGGCCAGCAGCTCGCGGTTTCGTGTTTGGCCATAGAGCTTGTCAAACATCTGGTAGGGGTCATCGATCGGAGCCATCGGCTGGTTCGGTCCGGCGTACGACATTCGCGTCCATGTATCGGCGCGATCGGGCACCATGACGCCGAATTCCAGTGAACCAAATCGAGTTCGTGTCAGAGGATTTGCCTGAAGCTGATTCGCCAGAAACTGGTCGACGGAAATTCCCATCGACCAACCGGCGGGAGTATCGGATCCTCCCTGCACGTCCCCTGGGAAGAGTTCGATACCGGTCAGGAGGCAACCGATGCCCCGCATGTGACCGTCTCCGTCGCCCTTGATGCGATTGCAGATGCCGTGCAGCGTCATCGTGCGATCCTTGAATTCACAAAGTGGTTCGAGGATGCGTTTTAGTTCGAAGTTGGGGCCCAGTTCGTCCGGCCAGAAGTGTTTGGGGATAACGCCGTTGGGGCTGAAGACAAAGATCAGACGCTGTTTCGGCTTTGCGGTCGGACTGCTGGCGTGGGCGAGGCTGGGAAGATGTGCGGCGAAGTTGATAGCCGCCGCGCTGATGCCGGCCTTTTTCAGGAATTCGCGTCGCGTCGTATTGCTCATGCCTTCTCCTTTGTTCTACCTGTCTATCCGTCGTTGGATTCCCGGTGATTGGATTCGCCATCGCCCGATTCGCCGCCGTCCAGGACGGCGCCGGGTCCGTGTGTCCCGCTCGCCGAGCCCTTCAGTTCTGTCGCGGCAACCACGGCAATCTCTATTAGCAGTTTGCGAATGCTGAATTGATTTTGCCGGAACGAATCGATAAGCCGCTGCTCGGTATCCAATCCGTAAGCGGCGGGCGGTTGCTTCACGTAAAACTGAAAGGCCCGATTCACGAACGCCTGTTGAGCGTCGTGACTCGCTGCGAGATATCGAGCCAGTTCGGCGGGACCGTCAAACTCAATGAGCTCGCCAGCACGATCAGTGTACCGTCCCGACGCATCAATGGCACGACCGTTTTCTGCTGACTGATATCGGCCTGCCGCGTCAAAATTCTCCAACGCGAAGCCCAGACCGTTGATTTTGCGGTGACACACCTGGCAGTTTTCCGGGCTGGTTTGCAGCGTTACTCTTTCCCGAGTCGTCATATCCGGGTGCAAGTCGGGGCTCAACGGTGTGAACGCTTCGTTCGGCGGTCGCAAGGTTCTGCCCAGCACGTAACGCAGCAAAAAGACGCCGCGATGGATGGGCGACGTGGAATCTCGATACGCCAGGCCGCTCATGAGGTACGGATGGGTGAGCACTCCGAACATGTGGTCCGGGTCGGCCTCCGTCTTTGGCATGTGCGGGCTGACGGCGTTGGATTTGCTGACTTCGCCGGGTGCGGTGTCCTCGGACTCTTTTTCTTCGCCGGACGAGTTGTCTTCGTCGGAAGCGATGTGTTCGCTGGCTTCGTTTGGTAAGTGCCGTCTCCATGCGTCGCCGTAGTACTTCGCGAGTGTCTCGCTGGTGGCCGCACGGTTGGCGAGGAAGAGTTGGCGGAAATCGCTGCTGTCGTTCCAGACAACTTCGTCAAGCAAGTCGTCGAGCGATTTTCTTAGTTCGCCGACGATGGCTTCGTCAAAGTCGGGGAACCGTTTTGCATCTTTGGAGATGTCCGAAATGTGGGAAAGATTCAGCCACTCGTAGAGGAACTGTCGTGTCTTCGCGCGGACTCGCCAGTCGGACATCATGCGTCGCGCGGAGTCGCGAATTCGATGCTCATCGGTTAACTGATTCCTGGTCGCTTCGTCACGTAGCCACTGATCGCTCGGGAGGGAATCGAAGAGCGTCAGCGCCAGTCGATTGGCGGCTCGTTGCGAGACAGAGCGGTCGTGGTCGAGCGTCGGGTAGAGGAATCGGGGCGACTTGAGCGCGATGAGCAAGACGCGTTTTATGGCTTCTTTGTCGTCGGTCGTCACCGCCAGTTGTTTGTCGATGTACAGAGAATTCAGTTCATCCGTGATCGGACCGCGAAAAGCGGTTTCCACACACTCGCGGAGAAACTGTCGCAGCGTCTTACGCGACTTGTCCTTGTGTCGCTTTCGATAGGCGGGCCACAATTCGGCGTTGACCTGGTCCGCAAATTCCAGTGCCGCGCCGGTGGTTGCTTCGTCCCACTGTCGGTCGACGGCGATTCCCCGTTCGTAACCGTAGCTGCGGTCATCGGGCGGTAACCTGGTCTGCAGGGCGAAGGTAGGCTGGGCGTCCGTGTTCAGAAGAGAATTGGCCGGAATGATCTCTTCGGGGCCGTAGGGTGGTTTCCAGGACAACGAAATATTGGCCGGCGGCTGCTCGGTCTTGCGTTTGCGTTGATCCATCTGAATAGATAGCGGATAGATCTGACCGGCCGTCAGTGAGATCGATTTGCGAAACTCGGTTCGGTTCTCCGATTGCACATGATTGTTGATGAACTCGCGTTCTCGTTCGCCGAAGTACATCACAAACGAACAGCTGCTGCGGACGATTAGTTCGTATCGACCGGTGACATCGACTTTCAGAGCACCCGTCCAACGCGCCGCCCAGTTCGTTGCGCTGATTCCATCGCCCGGAGCTTCGTTGCCAAAATCGAAATCCAGCTGGGGGTCGACGCGTTTCAGTTCTGTTTTGCCGTCCTTCTTTCGGTCGCGATTGTAGTAGCGCGCCTTCAGGCCATAGTCTTTCGAGTTGCTGACGGAGGAACCAAAGCGTCGGTAGAGATCCGCGAGGCTGTTGCGCAGTTGCGTTCCTGTCAGCCGCGCGAGCCGACGGCGCGGAGGATTGAGCCGCAACTGTGCCTGTGGACCGTAGAACGAATCGTAGATGTAACTAGCGACCGCGACCGCATCTTCGCCCACGCATGCTTCGGCATCGCCTTCGGGCATCGTTTCGGCGATGAGTTGCGCCAGTTCCTTCGTTGACGAGTCTCCCGTCAATGGCTTCTCGTAGGCACCTTCGATTCCCAGTCCGGCCAATCCATGGCAATCGGCGCACTGATCCGCGTATATTTGCGCACCGTCTTCAGCGGCCAGCGATGGCTGAAACGCAATGAGCGCGATCAGTAACGAGGTGAGCGTCGACATTCGACCCAGCGTAAGGAGGGACGATTGCCGCGGCGACCGAGGTCGCAGGGGGAGGCGGGACTTCATGCCTTCAGGATACCCATGAAAAGCGGGCGGTGTAACCAGATGGTGGTGCGCAAGCTTTTTGGTTGCGGATCCTGTTTTGCTTTCATATCTGTGTGTGAAACAGCGTTAGCTTATCGCGTCACCGCCGCGATGCCTTGACTCGGGACAACTGCCTGCCTACAAATAAGACATTCCGTCTTTTCTTGGTGAGGTGGAGACATGGGGCGATTGTTGCGACTGAGTTTGGCACAGAGTCTATTGCTGGTGGCGTTGGCGGCGTTGTTGCTGATGTTCGCGACGGACTACTGGCGGAAGCGTGGAACGGGGGTCACGTCGAGTGAGCCGGCATTGGCGGTTTCTCCCGACGGGCAAACTTTGGCGATGAACATTTCGCATCGTCCGCTGTTTCAACGACGGCATCCGGTATTGTTGAAATCGACATCCGAACTGCAATCGCCAGCTCGGACGTTGGAGAGTCACGGTTGGGTCGTGTCCGACGTGGCATGGTCGCCGGATGGCAAGTATGTGGTTTCTTCTTCCGGTGATCGGACGATTCGTATTTGGAATGTAGAGACTGGTCGCGAGGTCAAGCGTTTCGACGATCAGGAGTTGTCTCCTTCGTGCCTTGCCGTCGATCCGGAGAAGCGGCATTTGATAGTTGCCGACGACGATGTGGCGATGGTGCTGGATTTTGAATCCGGCGATCTGATTGCCAAGCTGCCTGGACACACTAGTTGGCTGACGGACGTTGCGTATTCTGCCGATGCCAGGTTTGCCGTGACGACCAGTCACAAGGGCATACGAATCTGGGATACGGGCACGTGGCAGGAGGTTGTCAGAAGTGAATTACCAGCCGGCCTCGCGGGCGTGGCGATGACTCCGGACAATCGCGTGATCCTGGGTGGCTATCGACCGGCGGAAGATGGCAAGCCGTGGCAGGTTTTAGTGGAGACGCGAGAGCTACCTTCGTTGGACGTCGTCGAAGCATGGCCGGTCGATTCCTATGCGGCCATCAGTTCAGTTGCGATTTCGCAGGATGGAAAATATGTTGCCGGTGCGCACGGCGGAGATGAGGAGCAGGCTCATTCGGCCGTGACGGTCTGGAATGCGAAGACGGGCGAAGAACTAGCCACGATGGAAGTCTGGCAGCATCAGAACTATTGGATTGAGGAGTTGGCGTTTTCTGGCGATGGCCAGACGCTCTTCTGTGCTAGTGCCAACGGGCGCGTGACGGCTCAGCATTGGGCGACGGGAGAAGGTGAATTGATTTTCTCCCGACCGGGTGTTCGCTGGATTTCTTTTTTGCTGGGAGCAATTGTCTGGTCGTTCGCCTGGAAGTATGTCCCCAGGGCGACTCGGAAGACGGAGGCACACGTCGAGGAGATGGCGGTTTCCTGACTTTTCGATCGCTTGTGTAACGGCGGGTTGGTGAGGGCTGTTCGTACTGATGTGTAACCGAATGGGCGAATTGGCCGAGCGTTGTTGAATTGGCCGAGCGTTGCGTGTTCAATGGAGACGCAAACTCCGCCCCGGGGCTCCCAAGTGCGTCAATCATTCTTACTGCTTCTCTGTCTTGTGGTCGCCATAGACGCCCATGCGGGCGAGATCGACTTTCAGCGAGATATCCGCCCGATCCTCAACACGTGCGTCCACTGCCACGGCGCGGACGAAGGCACTCGCGAAGCCGACCTACGACTGGACCGGGCCGATGGTGCGCAAGCGGTGATTGCCGCGACGGCCGACGAGAGCGAATTGATTCGCCGTGTAACTTCCGCCGACCCCGACGAGGTCATGCCTCCGCCGGATGCGGGCAAGTCGTTGACGGCTGAGCAGATTGGCCTGCTGCGTAAGTGGATCGATGCGGGCGCGGAGTGGAAGCAGCATTGGTCGTTTGAGCGACCACGTAAATCGACATCGACGCACGCGGATCACACCTGGGTGCGACAACCGTTTGACGCCTTCGTGCTGGAGCAGCTTGTTGAGAACAATCTACAGCCGTCGCCGCCGGCAAATCGAAACACGTTGATCCGCCGACTCTCCATGGATCTGACCGGCTTGCCTCCAAGGTGGGAGGACGTCGTGGCATTCAGGGATAACAAGGACCCGCAGGCGTTGGAACGAGTCGTTGATCGGCTGCTCGATTCAAAGCACTTTGGCGAACGGATGGCCAATGACTGGCTGGACGCTGCACGCTATGCGGACACCGACGGTTACCAGGGCGACGGAACTCGCACCAATTGGCCCTGGCGGGACTGGGTGGTGCGGGCTTTCAACGACAACATGCCTTTCGATCAATTTACGATCGAACAGTTCGCAGGTGATCTGCTTCCCGAGGCCACGGCGGATCAGATTCTGGCGACGTGCTTTCATCGGAATCACATGACGAACGGTGAGGGCGGTCGTGATCCGGAAGAGTCGCGAATCGACTACGTGATTGATCGCGTCAACACCATGGGCACGGTTTGGCTGGGGCTGACTGTCGGCTGTACCCAATGTCACAGTCACAAGTACGATCCAATATCGCACGCCGAGTACTACTCGTTGAATGCCTTCTTCAACAGTATCGACGAAGATGGCAAGGCGGGTGGTGGAGCAAAACCGTTCTACGAATATGCGTCGGACGATCAGGCAGCCGTGGTGAAGGCTGGCCTTGCGGACAGTCAGACGTGGAAGTCGGCGATGCAAACAAAGCTCGCTAACGTCGAATCCCGGGCGCTGGAACGATTCCCGGAATGGCTGGCGGAACAGAAGACGTTGATCGAGGCTGCAGGGCAGGGCGGATCCACGTTTCGTAGTTGGCAACGGCCGCAGTTGCAGTCTTTGGCGTCGACACACGGAGCGAAACTGGTTCAGGCAGACAATGGCGAAGTACTCGTGTCCGGCGAGAACGCGCGGCACGACGACTATCGGATTCGGGTGCGGCCGTCCCTGCGTCGAATCACGGGAATGAGGCTGACGGTCCTGCCCGATTTGAAGAGTGGCAAGCTTTCCGCGGACGGCAGCGGCCATTTCATTGTCACGAACATGAAGATCAACGTCGCGAGGCGTGGTTCAAAACAGGTTCGCGAACTCTCGGTGGCGACCGGCGTTGCGGACTACGAGAAAGAGAAAACGGGTCGCTCCTACGGTCCGGTAAAGACGCTGCTGGATGACGATCCACGTTCCGGTTGGACATCATTGGGGGCCGATCCAACGGAAGCTCGTGTGGCAGTGTTTGGATTCGAGACACCTCAGGAGCTTGCGGCAGACGAGTACCTTGCGTTGGAGTTTCGGCATCGCTCGCTGATGGGGCACGTCAGCATGCGTCGGTTTACGCTCGAGTTCACCGAGGAGGTTGGCCCGACGCTGGAAACGTGGGAGGCAACACCGCTGGAAAAGTTGGCCGAGAACGGATTCGAGGATCTGGCGGAGTCCGACCGGCAGGATCTGCGCGAGCAGTTCCTCGTCGATCGTATCGATGTGATGGCGGTTCGCGATGCGTTGGCGAGGGCAAAGTCGCGCGTGAAAGAATATGAGAAGGCCGCCAAGCCGGTGAAGGTGATGGTGTTGAAGGACCGTGATGAATTACGGACAACGCACGTTTTGTTGCGGGGCGAGTGGGATAAAAAGGGAGCTGCCGTGACGCGGCGCGGGCCGGAAATCCTGCCGGCGATCCGCAGTGAAGACACGGACACTCCACCGTCGCGTCTGGATCTCGCTCGTTGGTTGGTGAGTGCCGAAAACCCGCTCACGGCCCGCGTGGTGGTGAATCGGGTTTGGCAGATGCTGTTCGGTTACGGCTTGGTGCGAACCCCGGAGGACTTTGGGACCCAAGGTGAACTGCCCACACACCCTCGTGTTTTGGATTCGCTGGCGGTCGAATTCGTCGAATCGGGTTGGGACATGAAGCGACTGATTCGCACGATAGTGCTCAGTTCGACCTATCAGCAAAGTTCGGACGTCTCGCCCGAGTTGCTGGAACGAGATCCACAGAATCGCCTGCTGGCTCGCAATACAAGATTTCGCATGCCCAGTTGGATGATTCGTGACGCGGCATTGCAGTCCAGTGGGCTGCTGGATGCGCGGCTTGGCGGGCCCCCCGTTTACCCTCGGCAGCCGCCCGGTGCTTGGGCTGACGCGACGATGGGCCGATTTCACTATCAGTCAAGCGTTGGGAACGATCTGTATCGACGCAGTGTCTATTCGTTCTGGAGACGGTCCGTGGCACCAACCGCCTTCTTCGATGCGTCGAAGCGCCGCAACTGCGTGGTTCGACAGGTTCGGACTAACACGCCGCTACATGCATTGAACCTGTTGAATGACAAGACGTACGTCGAAGCAGCCCGGGCACTGGCAGTGCGAGCCATCACGCGTCACGACGATGATCGCAGCCGGATTGACTTCATGTTTGGATCGGTCGTGTCGCGGTCCGCGTCAGAGCGTGAGGTGGATATTCTGATCGCACAACTTCGAGCCGTTGCGGCGGAATTTGAAACGAACGCAGGGGCCGCGAAGCAATTGTCGGCGACAGGCCAGTTGGAGTTGCCAGACGGAATTGCGGTCGACGAGTTGGCGGCATGGACAACGGTTGCCGGTGCCATACTCAATCTCGATGAAGCCATCACACGCGAATAGCAAAGTCATGAGCGTAGAAAAAGAACTCGATCAGTATCTCGCTGCCACCCGCCGGTATTTTCTGGGTCGGGCGGCGGGTGTGGGGATCGGCGGTCTGGCACTCAACCAGCTCGCCCAGGAAGCACGGGGCGAAGCTCGCGGTGAGTCGCTGTTGCCACCGGTGAAGCCCAAGGCAAAACGCGTGATTTTGCTGACACAATCCGGCGGTCCATCGCAGATCGAGTTGTTCGATCACAAGCCGGATCTGCACAAGCTGGAAGGTTCGGAATTGCCGGATTCGGTACGCAAAGGCCAGCGTGTTACGACCATGACCAAGGGCAAGCAGCACCTGGTCATGGCAACGCGAGCGAAGTTTCATCGCTGGGGCAATTCCGGGGCGACGGTCAGCGAGTGGCTGCCGCATATCGGTTCGGTGTCGGACGATCTCTGCTTCGTGAAGTCCATGCACACCGACTACATCAATCACGCGCCGGCGATGACATTCTATCTGACAGGGCATCAGATTCCCGGTCGCCCGACGGTGGGTGCATGGGTGAGTTATGGGCTGGGTTCGATGAATCGCAACTTGCCTGAATTCGTCGTGCTGGTTTCGAAGATGCAGCGTCCGACCGATCAGCCTCTGTACGAATACTACTGGGGATCGGGATTCCTGCCGACGCGTCACCAGGGTGTGAAGTTGCGACCAGGCAGCGAGCCGGTGCTGTACCTGAACAATCCGGAAGGTGTGTCACGTCGCGTTCGCCGCCGGATGCTGGACAGCGTGGCGCAGTTGAACCGGATGAAGCTGGAGACGTCGGGCGATCCGGAAGTTGACACGAGGATTCGCCAGTACGAGATGGCGTATCGAATGCAGACATCGGTGCCCGATCTGACGGACCTGTCGGACGAATCCGAGCAGACTTTTAGAATGTACGGTGAAGACTCGCGTCGTCCCGGTTCGTATGCTGCGAACTGTATCCTTGCAAGGCGGCTGGCAGAACGCGACGTGCGATTCATTCAACTGCTGCATCCGGATTGGGATCACCATTCCAAGATCACGGCGTGGTGTCCGGCCCGTTGTCGTGATACGGACCAACCGACGGCGGCACTCATCAAGGATTTGAAGCAACGTGGTCTGCTGGACGATACGTTGATCGTCTGGGGTGGAGAGTTTGGACGCGGTGTGTACGGACAGGGGGATTTCAAAACACCGGAAGCCGGACGCGATCATCATCCGGGTTGCTTCACGGTTTTCCTTGCTGGCGGCGGTGTGAAAGCCGGAACGACTTATGGGGCGACGGACGATTTCAGCTACAACGTGGCGGAAAATGGCGTCAGCGTTCACGATCTGCACGCGACCGTGCTCAACCTGTTAGGGATCGACCACCGGCATCTGACCTACCGGTTTCAGGGGCTCGATCAGCGATTGAGTGGTGTCGAGCCGGCGCGCGTGGTGACGGATATCGTTGCTTAGCGCAGAATTCCAGGTTTTTCGCCAATTGGGCGGGCGGTTTCGCGGTTAGCGTCTGACCGATATCCTGACGGGCAGGCATGCGATGTGGAGAGTCTGCATTTGCAGGGCCAGCGCGTCGGGTGGATCGGTCCGCTTGATGCCAAGAACCGAGGGCAACCATGTCTCAGATTACGTATTCCTGTCCGGATTGTAGCGGCCTGCTGCAGGCCAATTTCGACACCGACGCGGTCGATGTGCAGTGTCCGTCGTGCGGCACGAATCGTCAGCTTCGCAAGCCGGACGTCGATAGCGGTTATCTGCAGCGTTGCCTTGCCTGTCCCAGCACGGAATTGTTCGTTCGAAAAGACTTTCCCCAACGACTGGGCGTGACGATCGTTGCCCTTGGAATCGTTTTCAGCAGTGTGTGCTGGTATTACGAATGGGTGGTGGGGACGTTTGGGGTATTGTTGCTAACGGCCTTGATCGATGTCGTGCTTTACATGACGATGGGCAACGTGCTTGAGTGTTATCGATGCCATGCGCAATACCGGGGTCTACCGGGCTTCGATGATTATGATCAATTTGATCTGGAAGCTTACGAAAAGCATCGTCAGCAAGCGCTTCGGATGAAGGAAGTCAAGGAACAACAGGCCTACCAGGAAGCCGTTAAGCGAGCTTCCGCCGAACAGCCCAATTCCTGACGCGTCCGACGTTCCCCATCATCGTTTCGTTGAACCTGCCGTATGGATCCAGAACGCGAACGCATCCAGGCCGACCTGCGTGGAATCATTCAGGGCGAGGTTCATTGTGACGAACTCTTCGGCCAGATGTACTCGAGCGATGCCAGCATCTACGAGATTCGTCCGCTGGGTGTCATTCGACCTCGTTCATTGGCCGACGTGGTTGCGGCGGTCAAATACGGTGCGGAAAATGGCGTGTCTGTTCATGTGCGGGGTGCTGGTTCGGGCCTCGCTGGCGAGTCGCTGGGTAGTGGACTGATTCTCGACATGGCGCATTCGATGCGTCGGCCGGTCGAATTCGATGTTGACAGTGCCCGTATCCAGGCAGGCATGCCCTTGGCTCAGCTCAACACTTTGCTGGCGCGACAGGGCCGAATGTTCGGGCCCGATCCGGCAAACTATGCGTCGACGACGATGGGTAGTGTCGCGTCACTGGATGGATCGGGAAGTCGCTGGCTGAAGTATGGTTCGGCACGGCAACATATTCAGGCGATGCAGGTCGTTCTTGCCGATGGGGAGGTGGTCGAAATTCGACGCGACGCTTCGTCGGAAGACGAGCGAGTGCAAAACCTTTCGCGGCGCGTTAACGAATTGGTGAGCCGTCATCGAGAGACGATTGAATCCCATCGCCCCGAGTCCCTGGTCAATCGCTGTGGTTACCATCTCTACGGCACGACGGATGACAAACCGCTCGATTTGATCGACCTCTTGGTGGGTTCCGAGGGGACGCTTGGAATCATCACGGAGGTCACCGTCAACACGGTACCCATTCCGAAGCACCGTGGCGTGGTGCTGTTGCTGTTTGAACGGCTGGAGCTGGCAGCACGGGCGGCGTTGGAGTTGAGACGTCATCAGCCGTGGACCTGCGATTTGCTGGATCGTCGTTTGCTGCGACTGGCTTGTGAATCCGACATGCGATTTCAGCTCCTGTTGCCGGATGTGGCGGAGGCTTCACTGTTGGTGGAAATTCAGGACGACGATCCGGCCGAAGTTCGCGGGCGGCTGCAGCAGATTATTCAGTTGATTCAGAAGAAGAAGAAACTTGCGATCGATGCCAAGCTGGCACTGGACCGTGAGGAAGTTGGTTTCTATCAGCAGCTCGCCAGCCACGTTGTGCCAACCCTGTATCGACTGAAGGGGCAAACACGAGCTTTGCCGTTCGTGGAAGACATGGCAGTTCCAACGGCCAGGCTACCGGAGTTTCTGGTCACACTTCAAAATGTGCTGAAGCGCCATCAGGTGACGGCCAGTTTGTTTGCCCATGCCGGACATGGTCAACTTCACGTCCGGCCCTTCCTGGATCTCGCCAATCTGGATGACGTACATCAGTTGCACCAATTGGCGAAGGATCTCTATCAGGAAGTGATTGCGATCAAGGGCACGATCAGCGGCGAGCATGGCACGGGGCTTAGCCGGACCTGGTTCATGCAGCAGCAGTTTGGGCCGTTGTGTGACGTGTTTCGTCAGATCAAGTACATGTTCGACCCACGCGGCATCCTGAATCCCGGGAAGGTGGTCACGAACGATGCTCAACCGATCTCTCACAACCTGCGACCGGTGTCCGAACCGACCAGCGAAGACATTGGCGAAGCCAGCGCGATCGGTGTCGTGGAGCTGCAGCTAAGCTGGACTCCGGCGGAGGTCACGATGGCGGCGCGGACCTGCAATGGCTGTGGCGGTTGCCATACGATGTCGAAGGCCGAGCGGATGTGTCCGGTTTTTCGCCACGATCCGGGCGAGGAAGCTTCGCCGCGAGCGAAAGCGAACCTCATGCGAGCACTCATGACCGGGCGTCTTGAGTGGCATATGGTGGCCAGCGATACGATGAAGGAGATCGCGGACCTTTGCGTGAACTGCCACCAATGCCGTCTTGAGTGTCCGGCGCGTGTCGACATTCCAAAGCTGATGACGGAATGCAAGGCGCAATACGTCAGCCAGAACGGTTTGCGATTTTCGGACTGGCTGCTGGGCCGCGTGGAGATGTTGTGTGCCTGGGGCAGTCGGTTTTCGATTCTGGCGAATTGGGCCAACGGCAGTCCACGCATGCGTTGGCTGCTGGAAAAATCGACGGGGATTTCACCCGGGCGAAAGCTGCCGAAATTCGCCATGCGCAACTTCAGTCGCACGTCCGTCCGGCGGCGGCTGGCGCGGCCCAATAAGTCGCCGGGCAGGAAGGTCGTCTACTTTACGGACCTCTTCGCGAATTACTTTGATGTGGACCTTGCCCGCGGCTTCGTCGCGATACTTGAGCATCATGGGATTCCGGTTTACGTACCCACGGGGCAGCAGTCATCCGGGATGGCGCTGATTGCACAGGGCAGTGTGGAACGAGCGCGGCCGATCCTCAAGCGGAATGTGGCCTTGCTTGCGGACGCCGTTCGGCAGGGATATCACGTGGTGGCAACGGAGCCCTCGGCGGCGTTGTGCCTGACGCAGGAATATCCGAATATCCTTGGCGATGAAGATTCCGAACTGGTCGCCAACAATACCAGTGAGGCGTGCGACTACCTTTGGAAGCTTCACCTTGCCGGCAAGTTGGAGTTGGATCTGAAACCGGTCAACACGTCTGTTGCCTACCATGAACCGTGTCACGTGAGAGCCCTTAATACCATGCGCGCCGGTGAGAAACTGTTGCGACTGATCCCCGGCGTGACAGTGTTGGGTATCGACGAGGGGTGTAGCGGAATGGCGGGTACATACGGATTGAAAAGTGAGAATTATCGCAACAGCCTGCGGATGGGAATGGGCATGATCAATGCTGTTCGCGAACCGGCAATCCAGATCGGAACCAGCGAGTGTAGTGCGTGCCGAATTCAGATGCAGCAAGGGACTGCGAAGCCGACCATGCATCCCTTGAAACTGCTGGCGGCGTCGTACGGACTGGTTTCGAATCCCGTGGCAGGACTTCGAGGTCAACCATGAAGGTGAACGTAAAACTGTTTGCCGCCGCTCGGCAATTTGCGGGCGCGGATGAAATATCGCTGGAAGTCGACGATGGTGCTACCGTGGCCGATTTGCGAAAGGCATTGGTCACGGCAATTCCGGAGCTTGAGCCGTTGGCGGCGCAGATGCGATACGCGGTGAACTCCGAGTATGCGAATGACGATCGAGCGTTGGCGGATTCCGACGAAGTCGCTTGCATTCCTCCCGTGAGTGGAGGCTAAGCTGGATGATTGAGTTAACGCATGACGTGATCGATACGGCTGCTTTGCTAGGCGAAGTGGGCTCCTCGCAGGCAGGGGCGGTCGTGCTGTTTCTTGGGACGACTCGGGAATTTACCGCGGGCCGTCGAACGGTGACCCTCGACTACGAGGCGTACGACGAGATGGCCCGAAAGAAGATGGCCGACCTGGAAACCGAGGCTCGGCAACGATGGGAACTCGTCAACTGCGGGATCATTCATCGGCTGGGAAATGTTCCACTGGGCGAAGCCAGCGTTGCGATTGCTGTGAGCAGTCCACACCGGGCGGCGGCATTCGAGGCGGGACGCTGGATCATCGACACGCTGAAGGTGACCGTGCCGATCTGGAAGAAAGAGAACTGGTCGGACGGCACTTCCGAGTGGGTGCATCCTACATAAGCGACTTGTGTCGTTAAGGATTGGGCACGGAGATCTTCAACGGAAGCCCACCCAGTACGACCGTATCCTCAGATCCCGAATAGCCCAGCAGATAGAGTTTGGGATCGGGTACGACGACGCCCATGATCACCACGTCGTCGCCTTCCTGGTACGTTTTTGCTTCGCGCGGGTCGCGGCGGCTGACGACCGCGACCATCCGGTCAGACCCGCCGGAAAGCCGGACTTCTGTCTGAAAGAGGTGACCGGCGATGCCAATCCGCTGGACGTTACCGGTGAGCACGATTCCTTTTTGGTGGAACGCTCGACCTTTAATGGCGGCGCCCGAAGACTTCCCAATGCGATCGAGTTTGGCGGGATCGCTGGCAATCTCGGTGAGGAATTCCCGAAGCTCGGCGGCGAAATCGGTTACTTCGGGAGATGACGTGTCGGCGAACGTGACGCTGTGCGCGAACTCCGCCAGCTTCAGGTACCATCGCAAGAGTGATTGCTTTGAAGCGATTCTTCCATCCAGTTCGGCATCCATCTGCCGCGTCGCTTCGAGGTTCTCCCGGAGTTCCTCGATGCTGAACAGAGGTTGATCCGCGAGACCCAGGACAACTTCGTTCGCAGCGGGCGAGTTGCCCGGTTCAACGGCGGTTGGTTGGGGGTCGTGCAGGTTGGCGATGCGAGCTTCTTCGGCGTTCGTGGGAAGAGCATTGCCAGCGGGTTGTGTGGGCGCGAGACTTTCCGGGAAACGCTCCATGGGGCGAATTTCGCCGCGCAACTCGGCAGGCACAAGGAATGCCAGAGCGGTGGGCACTTTGGGAGCCAGTTGCATGGGGTCCGTGCGGTAGGGCTGTGGTAGCCACCAGAGGATGAGTTGCCCAATCACGAGCCCCATGATCCCGCCCAGGACGACCTTGATAAATGAGTTGGGATCTTTTTTTTGCCGTCGTCGCCTTGGGGTGCGCGAGGGTTCTGGTGATCGAATCTGCACGATCTTCTCCTCCACCAACGTGGTGACCGTCGGCGCAGGTACGGATAGGCCATGGTCGGACGAAGAATGCAAACTGGATCGTTGCTGTTCGGGAGCCTCAACCACCAGCGCCGGAGGTGGTACAACTTCGATTTCGGGCGCGTCCACCAGGACGAGTTGATCGGCCGGGTAGTCCTCGCCGCAATGGGGACAACGCACCCAGATGACGTTGGAATCGGTGGGCACGGTAACTGGACCACCGCATCGAACGCATGTCGCCAAGCTTTCCATTTTGCCTACCATTGCCCCACAAACTGTATTTCCAGTTTAGCAGCCACAAGGATTCTCGAAAGAGTCTGGTGGAATTTGCCCGGCATTGGCCTGCTGGCTGCCCGGCACGCGGAAAGGGGGTCAGCCGACGGGGGTCAGCCGACGGGGGGCTGATGATGTTGTAAAGTCGGGGCGACGTCCACAACGCATTGGCCGGAAGCCTGCCGGCGATTCGGGCGTGGCAGCTTGTCCCGATCGAGTGTTTGCGCGCGTTTGCCGATCATGATTCCTCTATCCGAGAGGTTTGCAGCCCAGACAAACGAGGTGTTCCGCCATCCCGCGAGCATGCATAGTCCCAGGTATTCGTAGCCGCATCGATAGCTGCTTCGCAAAGCGCTGTAGTTGATGATTTCGGCGGTGGAGAGAATGTAACGAACACCCTTCTTCTTCATTTCAAGTGACGCAACGTGGGCCACGCGACGATAAATGCCTCGCCCGCGAAAATCCGGGTGTGTGAAGCCTTTGTACCGGAACGCGTATTCCTCGGGGTAGCTTAATGCAACACCTGCGCTATCCGTTGACCGATTGTGTCGAGCTTCAACGGAGTGCGTCGCGATCCAGCAGTAACCCGCCAGCCGGTCCTCAATCACGGAACCGATGCAGAAGTCATATCCCAGTTCGAGTCTGTCTGCCAGTGAGCCGTCTATTTCGTTGGAGGGTTCACGAGCGAAGTTTCGAACTTCGTCGGGCGTGAGTGTGCGGACGTTCATGCCATCATCGTTGGGTGCCTCATCGGCGACGCCTTCGGCATCCGCGACCATTAATTGCGTGACGTCCAGCAGGATCACCTTCTGTGCCAGCCGAATGATCGAGTGGGCGATTGCCTTCGCAATTCCGTGTCGGGCCAGGACATCTTTAACACTCATCGGAAAACCCGCTTGTCTGTTGAAGAAAACGACGCCCACGTAAGGTGTGGCGTCGTATTGAACTCATCTGTTCCAATCGTCAGGCTACACGCCCACGAGCTCCTCGTGGGGAGCGGCGTATTCACCGTCAAAAGCTCCGTCGATATCCGAGTACCCAAGGGGCGCATCCGGGTCGACTTTGAAGGTGACGGGGTAGGTGAACTGTTCCTTCTTTTTGCCGGTCAGTTTTTTCCACAGGCGAGCGGCCCGCGCGACTGTCTGCTTGGCGTGCGGCGCCCAGCCGCGGACGTCCATGGACTCACAATTCCAGCCCAGCGAGTTACGCAGGAACTGATTGGCAAGGTGCACGTTGATGCGTCGAGTCGCAGCGTCATTCTTGTGTTCGGTAGACAGGGACACACAGAGTTCGTCGTCGTGGTTGGTGACACGATGCGCCGTCAACTGGGGCCAGGTGATCAGTTGTCCCGGCTTTGCGTCAAACACCAGAGCATACTTGTCGAATTCGGGGTCGTAGGGAACGTCTTCTGACAGCTCACCGGCGCAGACCTTTTCGACAATGTCCTGGGAAACGAATCGGTCATCGAAGTGTGGGTAGACCCAGACGCGTTTACGACCTCGCATATGCCAGAGCATATTAACGGGGATATCGATGTGATAGTGAACGAGTGCGCCGGGCGAAGAAATCAGCAGATTTGCCGATCGGTCTCTGGCCTTGAACTTTGGATTGTTGGCTTCCAGTTCGTCGTAGACCTCGTTGAACGCTCTGGCGAACTCGGCGTCATGCTCGAGCATATTGCGGGCGTTCAGCCAGAGTCGACCTCGCTTCATGGTTTCGAGGATGACCTTACCGGAAACGCCTTCCCTGGTACCCTCACGCCATTCAAACTGGTTCGTGTCGGTGCCCATGGTGTTGATGTGGAGGCACTCGGGTGGATGTTCGTCGATGATCCTGGCCAGATTCTCATCCGAGAAGAGGCCAGACTCGTGCAGGGTGTGACGGGCACAGATAACGCCTTCTTCCAACTTGCGAAACTCAGCCGGCGTCCAGTCTTTTAGGTAACTCATACTTGGCCTTCCCAATAAATCGAGATGATCGATACAAATCGAACTCGTGAAGTCATCACTTGTACGGAATTCGATGGTTGTTTCGGTGCCTGGCGACAGCCGACAGTTCAGGGGCATCTGCCCGTGACTCGAAACGGGCTCTAATGAAATATGGGACGCTATGGCGTGCCTAATTCGAGAGTTTCCGAATCTGACCAATTTGATTGTGACGCCATAACCGAATCAGCCGGACTTATCGCAATTTTCGGTTAATCGACTGGCAGTAGCCAAATGCGGTGGAGGAAATCAGCAAGCGACGCCCTCCGAAAGAAGTAAGCTTGAGCAGCGCTGTGGCGTCAGGGTGCGGAAACGGAGACCAAGGTGGAAACGGGAACTATGACGACTGTCGAACTGAGTTCGATCAAGGAAGTTGACTGTCAGCAGTGGCGCGAACTTAGTCGAAATGCTCCGATGCGTTCGCCTGAATGGATGTTGGGCTGGTGGAAGCATTTTCGCGAGGCTGATTGGGAACTCTTCGTCCTCTTTGTTTACGAATCACAGGCTAGTGGAAACCAGCGTCTGATCGGAGTCGCGCCGCTGTACCGTGCCGGCGCCGGCAGCCAGCAAGTGCTGCGGTTGCTGGGTGGTTCCGGAGATGTCTGCACTGACCATACGACGTGGTTCTCTGAGCCGGGCTACGAAACACGTGTTGGCAAAGAAGTGGCCGACTACCTGCGCACGGAGCTTCATTGGCGTCGCCTTGAGCTGGATAGTGTTGACTGTGACGATCCGGCGCTGGCAGCCTGCTGTGAATCATTGGTGACGGGTGAGTATTTCGTGCATCGCAAGCCAACCGTCAGTACCTGGTCGATTCCGGTGCCCCCAACATGGGACGATTACCTGGCCACGTTGTCGAAGAGTCACCGCAAACGTTGTCGCAGGTTGTGTCGGACCTGGTTTGACAGTGGGCGTGCTGTGCTGCACGAGGCCAACTCCGAATCTTTCGACCAGGTTTTGGACGTCTTCCTGAAACTCCATCGCGATCGTTGGGGGGATGAGCGTCGTCCCGAGGGTTCGTTTTCGGATCCACACTTCCGTGATTTTCACATGGAAATCTCACGCACGTTGTTCGAACGTGGGCAGGTGCGGCTCAGCTATCTGGCCATTGATGACAAGCCGTATGCGGCCGAGTATCAGTTTTACGACGAAGACACACTGTATGCGTACCAGTCGGGCATGGCGAAGCATGACGGTGGGGCTCAGCCCGGCAATCTCTCTTTGATCGCGTCGCTGCAGTTTTGCATTGAACGTGGCCTGAAGCACATGGATCTGTTGCGAGGTGATGAGCCCTATAAGGCTCATTGGCGAGCTGCCCCGACTCCGTGCGAAACTGTTCGGCTGTGGCCCAAAAGCGTTGCCGGTCAGATTGAATTCGGCTACCAGGGACTCCGCAGCCTTGCGGCACAGATGCTCAAGTGAGCCGATGCGTGAGCATCCGATTTGCTCGGCGTCTCCAGTCTGGTCGGATTGCAGGACCGGTTTCATTCTGTTGTCGATTCCTGGCTCGTTGACCGCTCATTCGACGCAAACCACCCGAGTTCAACTCGTGTCAGCCGCATAATCGTCAAGTTTGGGCTGCGGAGTGCCCAAGTTTCAACGGGGCACAACAGAGGGTAGAATCTCTGCCGCTAGGAAGTTTTCATTCTGGGGGTGATCGTGGAATTTCAGCAGGCGTATCCATTAGTTGTCATGGCGATCGGGATCGCCATTGTGATCGGAATGATTATGTGGTTCCGGATCAATGCATTCATTGCGTTGATCACGGCTGCGATCGTTGTCAGTCTCATGGCGTTCGAGCAGGATGCGGACGGCAACTTCGTGGGGCTGGCAAGCGATGCCATCCTGCGAGTGGCAAAATCGTTTGGCGACGCCTGCGGCAATATCGGCATTGTCATCGGACTGGCCGCGGTGATTGGCGTGTGCATGATGGAAAGCGGCGCCGCGGACCGCATTGTCCGGGCGTTCATGAACGCGTTGGGCGAGAAACGCGCGCCGTGGGCCTTGATGGGGAGTGGATACGTATTGGCCGTGCCGGTCTTCTTTGACACGGTTTTCTACCTGCTGGTGCCGTTGGCACGCTCGTTCTATCGCCGTACGGGAGGTTCCTACCTCAAGTGTATTCTTGCGATTTCGGCGGGCGGAGCGATCACGCACACGTTGGTTCCCCCGACGCCCGGGCCACTCACGATGGCGGCGAACATGGGTATCGACCTTGGGAAAATGATCATGGTCGGAGCGATCGTCGCTTTGCCGGCGGCGATTGCCGGGATTATTTTTGCCGGCATCGCGGACCGAATGTTCGACATCCCCATGCGGGAAATCAAAGGGCAGCCCGAATCCGAGCCGCTCGATGACGACAAGCTTCCAGGTCTGTTCATCTCACTCGTGCCCGTTCTCCTTCCGGTACTCATGATCGCGATTCATACGGTCACGAGCACACTGTCGGACAACGCACTGGACGCTCAGGCTCGCGCTCAGGCAGAGGCGGCGGGTACCACGCTGAATGAGGTTGTGGATCAAAAGGGGCAGGAGTTCGCCGATTTGCAGTCGTCGATTGCCACGCTCATGGCGGATGAAACGGCAGATGAGACGAGCAAGAACGCAGAACTCTATACGCTGAAGACTCGGCGAGATTCGTTGGCTGCGTCGGCAGGCGTCAGTAGCTCGGCGACCAGTCTCTCACGGGGCGAAAAATTGAAGGCCGTTCGAGCGGACGTGATCGTAAAGGCTGCCAGTGATGGCGAAAGCGTCGGTGCGGCGACCACCTTGTTGCGTTACACGAAAGTTGTCGGAAATCCCAGCCTCGCTTTGCTCATTTCGACTGCGATCGCCCTGTTTGTCTACATGCGGCAGCGCAAGCCGACCAAGGAAACCATGTCGACGCTCGTTGAGGCTGCCTTGATGAGTGCCGGAGTGATTATCCTGATTACGGCTGGTGGTTCAGCCTTCGGTGGAATGCTGAAAGTTGCCGGCGTTGGTGGTGCCATTCGTGATCTATTCGTAGGTTCCAACGTGACGGGCATGACGATGCTATTCCTCGGCTTCGGAATTGCCGCATTGCTGAAGGTTGCACAGGGATCGAGCACCGCTGCGATGATTATCACCTCGCAGATGATGGCCGGTATGATCGTCGGCCTGACGCTTCCCTACGACAAGGTTTACCTTGCGACGGCCATTGGCGCCGGTTCGCTGGTCGGATCTTGGATGAGTGACAGCGGGTTCTGGATCTTTGCCAAGATGGGTGGCCTGACGGAAAAAGAAGCCTTGTCGACGTGGACACCGCTGCTGATCGTACTCGGCGTGACCAGCATGGCAATGACGTTGATTCTCGCGAACCTGATGCCGTTGGTCTAAGGATGCCGTTGGTTTACGGGCTTTCGGATGTGCGGCGGCGGGTAGTCACCGCTTCATGGTCGCGAGCTGGCAGTGGGCTGGGAACGTTGCGCGTTGTCTTGCTTCAGTTTGCGAAGTGAAGCAGGCGTGGCTGCCCATCACTGAAGGTACGGAGTTGGGTCGACGATTACCGGTTCGCCCGCGTTCACGCCGCTTTCAACGACGACGGAACGGTCGTTCGTGTCTCCAATTTGTAGCGATCGTTTTTCGGGGTTGTCGGGCGAACCTACGAAGCAATACGTCTCGTCATTCTCTTCAACAACGGCAGAGATCGGGACGACGATGGCGTCCTGATGCCGGGCCAGTTGAATGTCGACCTGTGCACTCATTCCCGGTTTCAGGCCCTCGACGGAGGGCAGTTTGATGATTGCGTCGTACTTCACCATGTTCCCATTCCACCATGCGGCCGGCCGTGCGGTGGAGGCGACGCTGACTACTTCTCCGGTTAGCTGCATGTTGGGCAGTGTCACCTCGGCGACCATTCCCGCTTTGACTGCGTCAATCATCGATTCGTGGATGCCAACTTTCACTTGCATTTGCGAAAGATCCGGCATCAACAGGAGGTCCTGATCATTGTGAACGGTCGCGCCGTCGGCGATGTCCGGCGCGTTCTTCCACTCTTCCGACGTTGGATAGATGACCAGCCCTGCTGTTTCGGCTCGGATGACGGATCGGGCGATTTCTTCCTTCGCCAGCAGCATGCGTGTCTCGTCCATTTTCAGGACTTCTTCATGTCCGTTCGCGGCAGCTTTGGCGGCGGCCCAGTTTCCCCTCAGCGTCTCCAGTTGCTCCTCTTTGGTGAAGCGTTTCAGTACGTCGATGTTGGTGCGTATGTTGTCGGCTTCCAGCGTCGCTTCGGTAACCGCAAGGCGTCGTTGCTTGACGTCCAATTCACTGACGTAGCCACGGTCGGCCATTGCCAGCGTATGGGCCAGCAAGCTCTCGGCCGTGTTCAGGCGTTCATTGGCAATTGCAAGGTCTTTCTCCAACGTCATGAGACTCGTGAGATACTGTCCCTCCAGGTATTCCTGAATCGCGATGCCCGCGCGTGTGGCCTCGGCACGGAATCCGATGGCGGCATCCAGCGACAGATGAGCGAATTTGGTGCGCTCGTAGAGGTAGTCTTCGATCAGTTTGTTTTCGAGTCGAATTAACTCGTCGCCAACCTCAACTTCAGCGCCGTTTTCAATGACCCAGTTGATCGTACTGGTGCCGCGAATTCGGCATTTGATCACCGTGTTGTTGGAGCTCTCCAGCGTGCCGTGTTCCGTCAGGATGGCAGTGAACGCATCTGGTTTGGCGGGAACGGTAAGCGATGGTCTCACCAGATCACGAGCGTCTTCGATCGTGTCCAGGGGCGACAACGCCACCAGCTCGCCTTCGCGGAGACCGGAGTTGACGACGATTGACGTGTCGTTGCTATCACCCAGCTCTACCTCTCGCCGTTCAAACCCGGATGCGGTTTTGACCCAGCAGAAATGTCCATTTTCGGTTTCCACGATGGAATTCAGGGGAGTCGAAAGCACGTTGCTGTGATGGGCAACCTGCACTTCGACGTCGGCACTCATACCTGGTTTGAAACCGGATTCCGGTGGCAGGCGGATCGTGGCGTCGTAATTGACAGCGTTGCCGGTCCACCATCCTCCGGCGGTCGCTACGGATGCGACGGAGTCAATTTTTGTTTCGACCACCTGATTGGGAAGCGTAATCTTAACTGGCAATCCGGGCTGAACGCGATCGACGATCGATTCGTGAATTCCAATCACGACCTGCATCCGGTTGAGATCCGGCATCAACAACAGGACCTGATTGTTGTGAATGCTGGCTCCCGGAGTAATATCCGGAGTACGCTTCCATTTGGCCGTTGATGGATAGATCACCAAGCCGTCCCGCGGTGCGCGAATGGTGCAACGTTCGAATTCGGCGATTGCCTGATCGAGTCGACTTTGCTCCAGCGAGACTCCCGCCTTGCGGCCTTCCAGTCTGGCCTTCGTGGCATCCAGTTGTCCGTTGAGCGTCTCCAGCTCCATTACTTTGGTTAATCGTTTGAGTACATCGATTTCTGTGTTCTTGACGTTCAGTTCCAGTTCCGCCTGCGTGACGGTGTACGCGAGTCCCTTGAGTTCGAGGTCGGTGACGTAGCCCTTGCGGAAAAGCGCTTCGGAACTGGCCATCATTTTCTGGGCGGAATCCAGGTTCCATTTTGCCGTTTCCAGCTGCTTCTCCAGGGATTGCATCTGCGACCGGAATCGTCCCTGCTCGTATCCGTTGGCGGCGATTTCGGCTTTGGCAAGATCCGCCGTAGCGCGGGCGAGCGCAGCCTTTGCGTTGTTCGTGTCCGTTTTGCCGAGACTGATTGTTTCTTCGATGATCTTGGTGTCGAGCGTCACCAACGTGTCGCCCTTCTTCACGAACGACCCGGGCGGAATGACCGAAAGCACCGTACTGTTTCCACCTCGGCCGCCATAACCGCCGCGTACCTGACACTTGATTTCCGTATTGTGGGAACTTTCCAGAGTGCCGGTCTTGGTGATGGTCACCATCAGGTCGCCACGCGACACGGCGACCGTCTGTTGCGCCGGAAATTGCAGGGTTGCCCCGGCGCGGCTCATGAGCACAGCCGCCGCCGCCAGGGTTGCTGCGAGCGCGACTGCCCCAACGGCGAGCCACTTGTTCCCCGAGTTCGAGGGTGTCGAATTCTCGGCGGTGCTGTTGGCGCCCGTGCTTTCTGCTACGTCAATCGACATGGATCGAATCCGCGGGGAGTGGAACGGATCTATATTCGGAGGGGAAGGGTGTGCGGGCCGGCGTTCAGGCAGCCGGCGTACTCCAGTGTAACATCCCCGGTTCCACGCATCGCTTGCTAACGCGTGAAGCCGGTTTTACAGGTGGTTGTAGGCTGTGCGCAGTGTTGATTCATGAATGTCGACAATATCGTTGACGTTGTCCGCGTATCCGCCGGCCATTGAGATCGCCAGTGGGATGTCAAGCTGCCGTACACGACTGATGACAAGCTCATCCCGTCGGCGGAGCCCTTGCTTCGTCAGATTCAGTCGACCCAGCCGGTCGCCCGCAAACGGATCCGCGCCCGCCACGTAAAATACGAAGTCCGGCCGATCCTGAAAAAGATCGTCGAGCGTCGTGGAGAGAACCTGGAGATATTCCGCGTCTGCGGTGCCGGATTCCAACGCGACGTCCACATCGCTGGCGGGCTTCTTCAGCGGATAGTTGCGTCGACCATGGATCGAGAAGGTGCGTACGCTGGGGTCCGAGGCAAAGATGTCGGCCGTGCCGTTTCCATGATGCACGTCGCAGTCAATGACAAGAATCCGGTCCACTCGGTTTGGTTGTTCTCGTTGCAACAACCTCGCGGCAACGGCCACGTCGTTGAATACGCAGTAGCCCTCGCCGTGATCTTCAAACGCATGATGCGTGCCGCCGGCAAGATTCGCACTGATACTACCGGTCAAGGCGGATTGGGATGCGGCGATGGTGGCGCCCGTTGAGCGTCGGGATCGTTCGACCAGTTCATGGGACCAGGGAAAACCAATGCGACGGATGGCTTTCTCGGGGAGCGAGCCGTTCACGACATCTTGGAGATAGGTCGGCGAATGTACGGTGAGGAGTTGTTCGTCGGTCGCCGCAGCCGGAACCAGCAGCTCACAACCGACGGCCCACGAGGCACTGGCAATTCGTTCGCGAAGCAGGCGATACTTGGACATCGGAAAGCGATGTTCCGCAGGCAACGGCAGCTCGAAATGATCTGTGTAAAAAAGCTGCATGCCCCATCTCGCAAAATCTTCGCCCAAGGAAATAATAGGCGGGATACAGCTGTTTGGCGACGCGGCCAACGGTTACGAAATCTGAAAACATGCCCAGCCGGCGTTCACCCGGCGTGAAAGAGAACTGCAATGGCAAAAAAAGTCGATTGGTCCTACCACCGCCCTGGCTGAAAGTCGTGTTCGAAAGCGCAGGAGTTTCTTGCGGGAGCCGGAGTCGACAAGAAGGAAGAAATCAACGCCAAGAAGGAAACGCATCAGGCGGACGAAGCCATGGCGCTGCTGAAAAACGTCAATGAGCTTTATGCTGCCAAGGGTAAGAAGGTGGTTCACGTCAATCTGAAGAAGACGGAACTGTCCGAAGACGAATTGAAGAAGCTGGTGCTGGGGCCAACAGGGAATCTTCGGGCGCCGACACTACGCAAGGGCAAGACGCTGATGGTCGGCTTCCACGAAGAGACGTACGAGAAACTGTTTGGCTAGTGCGAAGCAGCCAGGGTGAAGCAGCCAGGGTGAAGCAGCCAAGGCGGAGTAGCCAAGGCAGAGGAAGGTGAAGCCGGGCGAGTTAGGAATTCGTACGTGACGCGTGGACGGCGCATCAGAGTAGCGTCCTTTGAGCGTCTCCGGCGTATTGCTGGATGTAGTTCTTCACTCGCACCTTTCTGGCGGTATTGTCGGAACTCATGAAGCGGATTTTTCCAAAGACGGGCCGTTCCGGGCCCCACGCGCGATCGTATCGACCAAGCACCCAGAAGATTCCGCTATAGCTGTTTGGGTTCCGTCCGTCGAGCGCGTACTTGTTGTTGAGTTCGACCATGACGTCCAACGCCTGCCGCGCGTTGGGCGTCCATTCGAGGATCTTCTTGCCCCATAGCATCCGCAAGTAGTTGTGCATGCGGCCTTCGGTGACCAACTGATTCTGTGCCGCGTTCCACAATCGATCGTGCGTCTGGGCTGTCTCAAAGTCTTCCAGCGAGTAGAGGTATTCGCGTTTGTCGTTCTCGTGTTCCTGGAGCGTTAGCTGGGCCCAATCTGGCAAGGATTCATACTTATCGTAGTTGTCCACCAGGTGGGACATGTTGTAACCCAGTTCCCGCCATGTGATCAGTTCGTCCAGAAAGCCCTCGGACGGTTCGCTCATGCCCCACCAGCCATTTGCCGAACCGTTGGGTTTTGGGGCGAGCTTATTTGGCGACCATGACTCACGCTGAAAAACCGCCTGGACAATTTCATGCGACGAGATGTGTCCAAAGTGAAGGTAAGGCGAAAGCCCGGTGGCGACATCGCGTTCCGGTTGATTTCGATCGCCGTAATCAGGCAGTTTGGAATCGATGAAAGCCTCCATCCTGGCTTTTGCTGCGGACGAACCACCGGGCAACACGGGCGACGGCTTCACGTTGTGATCGATCGGGAGCCTGGCGAGTGATGCGTTCGTCCACTTTGCGAGTTTCGCTTTTGGCCAACGGCGAGTTATCGCCGTACCCAACGGCTTGGCTTTGGCCAGGCGAGCACCCTCCAGGGGATTTGCAGCGGGCATTTCGTGGAGGAAAGGGAGGATGGTCTTCTGCAAGTGGCGACGGAAATAGTGGGCGCGCGAAAAGACGCGGTCCGTGTCTCGCATGGGATAGATACCGTTGGAGTCGACCGCCTCCATCGAAACGCCCGCTCGCCGAGCGACGCTGGAAATCATGCGTGGCAGAAAGAAGCAGGGGAAGTCGTCCGTGACGATTGCTGTGGAACGTTTTGATAATGCACCCAGCAAGCCGTTGCCTTCCCGCGGCGATGACTCCAGATAGGGGTAATACAAGACAGGTGTATCACGAAAGGCGCGTTCGTTGTCGATCATACCTTCGATCACGAACTGGTGAATGCGATCGTTCGCCCAGTGATAGTCGCAACGCAACGCTTCAAGAATCACCAGCGGTTTGCGATACTGCTGCGCGAGCTCGACAGCACGTTGCAGGGCGAAGTTCCAGTTGGGGCGCCGAAAGGCAATCATCCAGTAGAGGACGAAATCGGCGTTCGGGCGTGACGAGTCCTCGTTGAGAACACGTATTCGATTGATGGGGACGGCGGACAAGCTGAATCCTTTTCTTGGGAGCTTGCACATTGTTGCCGATTGGCCGGTTTTTGACACCGGAGCGGCTGCCGTGAAAGTTCAGTCGACAAGCCCAATCGGCGATTGCCGGGCCTGCGCGGCAATTTCGTAGGCTTTATCGTTGCTCGGTTGGCCTCGCGTTGGAATGAACTCCGCCAACTCCGTGAAGAATGCGGTCGCGAATCGAGCGGCACTGGCCTCGTCCAGATGCGAACCGTCACTGGTTGTCAGTCCATCCAGTTGGGGAGAAATCAACGGTGCGTTCAATGTCTTCGCCATCTCCTCGGCTCGCCAAAGGTTGTCGACGGCACTGGGGACGTACATCAGGAGTAGTCGAATTCCCTGTGCGGCGACGTAGTCCCCGAATTCTCTGGCGGCGCGGCGGTGGGATTCCGGGATCTGTCGGTTCTTGCGTGCGACCGAGTTGATGGGCGTGGTTTTGCCCAGCCGGGCGCGGACATGCCAGCTTCCGGTTTCAGCGGAGCGAAAAACGAGAAACGTTTGCTCGTTGGCGTACAGTGTCGGTAGGTGCGGGAAGCGACGATGAAAGTTTTTGCGCAGCCGATGGGACAATCCCGACTCCCACAACAGCTTTTGAGTCTGCCATTGGTCGTCGTGTGCGGCACGGTAACCGAAACGGGAGATCGTACCGGTAAAAAAGTCATCGGCGTTGACGATCAGGATTTCGGGCTCGGCGGCAGCCCTGTCGAGGATTCCGCGGGCGAACGTGTCGTGTTCGCCGGGAAAGCAAAGTTGATAGAACTGTCGGCCTCGAGGTGCAAAGAAATCTCGTGCCGTTGAGTCGGGAAGGGCACAGAGCACTCGTGAGTTTCCCAGAAAGATTGTGTCCGCAGCACGAATGTGGCGATGGACATCGTACACGTTGTGGAAATAGACGTGATGATCCAACGTGTTGATGCCGTCGATGTTGAGGAACGGTGTGCCTGTTGCAGCTTGTTGGTGTACTCGCAGCGAGTTGTCCGACATTGCGTTGGAGTCGCGATCGGTTGTTGCGACCTTGACGATTTGCCCCTGAGTCACCGGTATCGTGTCGAGCTGAATCACGTCACTCAATCGCAGGCATTGAAGCATCGTGGCCAGCAGAGCGACAGTGAGGACGCCAACGTAGAAATTCAATCGGGATCGTGCGTGTCGATTCATGGCTCAGAATTGAAAGTAGATGAATTCGGAACTTTGACCGTACGCGACACCAACACAGACCAACATGCAGCCTGCCAGTAGGGCCTGTTCGAGCGGTCGGCATCGCAAGACTGGTTGATATTCCGCCAGCCAGCCGCGACCGTGCATTAGTAACACCGGCATGGCGCACACGATTGGCCACCATGCACGAGGTGGAAGAGGCCCAAAATCCAGCTCGGCGATGCCCGCCAGAAATTGCCACGCTTCGACGCACGAGTTACTACGAAAGATAATCCAGCTCAACAACACCGTCACTTGTACGATGGCGAACCAGAGGAGCCGTTCGATGGTCTTGCCGTCGCGGATGCGTTTGCCGATTTCAAAGTAGCGTTCTAGAGCCAGCATTCCGCCGTGCAAGGCGCCCCAGGCAATGAACGTCAACGATGCACCATGCCAGAGGCCGCCCAGTAACATGACCAGCGAGAGGTTAATGTAGGTTCTGCGTCGAGTGCCTCGGTTGCCGCCTAGTGGAACGTATAGATAGTCACGCAGCCATTGCGATAGAGTGATGTGCCATCTCTGCCAGAAGTTGCTGAACGTGTTTGCCAGGTAGGGGTTGCGGAAGTTGACCGGAAACCGAAAGCCCAGCAGATAGGCCAGTCCCCGGGCCATGCTCGAATATCCGGCAAAGTCGCAGAAGATCTGGCACGAGAACAACACCGCCAGCAGGAGCAGCGTGGTCGAGTTGCGTTCAGGGGTCCATTGGTAGTCCACGAATGCACCAATGTTGTCGGCGCAGACGAGCTTGAGGAACAAGCCTCGAATGATCAGCAGAACACCTTGATTGAAGCTTAGCCAGTGGAGTCGCCGCTTGCGATCGATCTGGTAGATGAACTCGCTGGCTCGCACGATGGGGCCGGCGACCAGTTGCGGGAAGAAGCTGACATAGAGGAAGAATTTGGCGAACGACTGTAACGGCTCCAGTCGACGTCGGTAGACGTCAATCGTGTAGCTCATGGATTGGAAGGTATAGAAACTGATGCCCATCGGTAGCACAAGCTGTAGCGAACGCAACGGCACGTCAAAACCGATCGCATGACACAGCTCACGAAACTCGGTGATCGCAAAGTTCGTGTACTTGAACCAGGCGAGCATCCCAAGGTTCACGACAACCGAGGCCAGTAGGTATTGTTTGCGCTCAGCGTCGTCCGGGGAGCAATGGATCCTCTTTGCGCAGTAGAAGTCGACCGCGGCGCTCGCAAGAATGATCAGGAGGTGCTGGGGAACGTGCCAACCGTAAAACACGGCGCTCGAAAGACCCAGCATGGCAAGGAATGCCGGCTCGTTGCTGCGGCGGCCGATCGTCAGGCGCGCGGCGATGACGCAGGTGAAGAGCAGGGCAAAGGCGAAGGACGTGAAGCTCACGCTGGTTCTCGACGGGAGCGACGATGCAGGGGAGAGAGCTAGGCGGGACTGTGCAAATCTAGCTCGCGGTGCCAACTGCCGAAAATCGCGAGAAATAGATCGATGCAGCTCGACAAGAATTTCGCTGGCACAATCGGCACAACTGGTGGATTCGAAGCCGTAAATCGCCTCTCTGGCGATCGACTCGACGCCGGGGCAGGGAGACATGGATGGCGACTTCTGCCGACTACTTCTTGCGGCCGAACTGCCGTTGTACCTGCCGTCGCAGTTCTTCGCTGGTCCAGCCCTGCTCCTCGGCCTGTTTTAGCATCCGACGCTGGTCGTCACTGGCGAGCCGGGCAACGACCGCATGGGCCGACCAACTGAGCGCCTCGCGGCGGTTGCGTGCCGGGACGCGCCGGGCGACGGATTCGTAACGTTGCAGTTGATCGCCAGATATGTGGCCTTCGCAGACCTGCGAAAAGGATTCGCCAAAAGCGGCATCTCCGGAATTTAGCAGATCGCCAATCCACCACGGGCTGGCACGCTGGCACCAGAGTGCAAACTGCAGCGGCCCTCGCCAGTCGTCGAGCGGCGGTTTGCCTCGCACATCGACCGACGACGGGAGAAAGTCAAAGCCGCCCAGCGAAATCTTCGGTTTCATCGTCATCCGGTACGTCGAAGCGGTTGGTCAATCGCGTGGAAGCGTCATAATGGAGCTTACACGGGTTGGAGTTACCTGGAAAATACTGATTCCGATATCAGGGAGCAATTCTGAATGACCGCCGAGTTACCGAAGACCGGTAGTTTTCCAGGCACGAGGCTGCGACGAAATCGTCGTCACGCGTGGATTCGCGACCTGGTTTGTGAGCACCGACTGTCGGTGAAAGACCTGATTTGGCCGGTTTTCGTCCATGAGGGCGACCAGGCACAGGTGGAAATCCCTTCGATGCCGGGCGTCGTTCGCTACTCGGAGGATGCTGTGGTGAACGCCGTCGGCGAAGCTGCGGATCTTGGCATTCCGGCGGTCGCGATCTTTCCGGCGACTGATCCGGACAAGAAATCGCCCGGCGCGGAAGAAGCGATCAATCCCGAGAATCTCGTTTGCCGCGTCACTCGCGCAATCAAGCAGGCTCACGGCGAACGGTTGGGTGTGATCTGCGACGTGGCCCTCGACCCCTATTCAAGTCACGGGCAGGACGGGCTCGTGCGAGACGGCTATGTCGTCAACGACGAGTCGACGGCGCTACTCTGTCGACAAGCTCGCGTCCAGGCAGAGGCCGGCTGCGACGTGATTGCTCCTTCGGACATGATGGACGGTCGCATCGGAGCCATACGCGAGGAGCTGGATGACGCGGACCACGAAGACGTCTTGATCATGGCGTATTCGGCCAAGTACGCGTCTGCTTTCTACGGTCCCTTCCGCGACGCAGTTGGCTCCGGCGGAAATCTTGGCAGCGGGGACAAGAAGACGTACCAGATGGACCCGGCGAATACCAACGAAGCAATGCGAGAAGTCGCTCTCGATATTCAGGAGGGAGCGGACATGGTGATGGTCAAACCGGGCATGCCCTATCTCGATATTGTTCAGCGTGTGAGCGAATCGTTTGGCGTTCCCACCTATGTGTACCAGGTGAGTGGCGAATACGCGATGCTGAATGCGGCGGCCAATAACGGTTGGCTGAATCGCGAAGCCGTGATGTTGGAAAGCCTGCTGGCCTTCAAGCGTGCCGGCGCAGACGGGATCCTCACGTACTTTGCCATCGATGCTGCAAAGGTGCTGCGATGACGGAATCGACCGAACCTCAACAACGAGTTGGGCCGGGCAAATCGGCGCTCGTACTGTTCTCCGGTGGTCAGGACTCGACGACGTGCCTGTACTGGGCGAAGCAGAATTTTCAGCGAGTTGAATGCCTTGGCTTCCAGTATGGCCAAAAGCATGCGGTGGAATTGCAGCAAGCCAAAAAGATTGCCGCGGATGCCGGCGTTTCGTTCCGCGTCATGGATATTCGCGATACGCTGTCCGGTTCGGCACTTACCGAGCACGACAAGGATGTGTCCGCAGAGCACGAAAAGAACGCCAGCCTGCCGTCGTCGTTTGTGCCCGGCCGGAACGCACTGTTCCTTACGCTGGCCGCGTCGTATGCGTACAACCTGGATACGTTTGATCTTGTGGGCGGCATGTGCCAAACAGACTATTCAGGGTATCCCGATTGCCGTCGTGTCTTCGTCGAGGCGATCGAGTGTTCTTTGTCATTGGCGATGGAGTGTGATATCCGGATCCACACACCGTTGATGTATCTAACGAAAGCGGAAACCTGGAAGCTGGCTGCTGACTTGGGCATTCTTGAAGTCGTTCGCAACGATACGCACACGGACTATAACGGCGATCGAACGACGTTGAATGAATGGGGATACGGAAAACTGGATAATCCAGCGTCCGAATTGCGAGCCCGCGGCTACGAGGTTGCGAAAGCGAACGGCTGGTTGTAGCACAGCCAACGGATTGGAAGTCGACCAGACAGAAATCGGGCGCTACGGCGTCCCAGTGCATCATTTACTTTTCAGCGAATTGAACAGAGCATGGCAACAGCAAAAAACGTACTGGGCACGGAACTCGAATCGTGCTCAACCGATCCAATGACGGGATTCTACCGGGACGGATGCTGCAACACGGGCGCCGGAGACGCCGGTGTGCACGTCGTTTGTGCAGAGATGACCGCGGACTTCCTGGAGTTTTCCAAAGCCATGGGGAATGATCTGTCGACACCGATGCCGATGTATCAATTCCCCGGTCTCAAGCCGGGTGATCGTTGGTGCCTCTGTGCGCAACGCTGGACCGAGGCGCTCAAGGCGGGGAAGGCACCTCGCGTAGCGCTAGAGTCGACACACATGTCTGCACTCGAATTCTGCGACCTGACGGACTTAAAAGCGCATGCGGTTGATGATGGCGAGTCGATAGCATGACCGAAGCGATCAGGAATCCCGAGTACTGCGCGCAGATTCGTGTTCGCTATGACGAGGCGGACCCGATGGGCTTTGTGCATCACTCCAACTATTTTCGCTACTTTGAAATCTGCCGAACGGAGATGCTTCGCGCGGTTGGTGGATCTTATCGCGAAGTTGAAGCCAGCGGGGAGTTTGTGGTCGTTGTCAGGGCGGAGATCAAATATCGGAGCCCGGCAAAATACGATGACGTTCTGGACGTGCATCTGGAAATCACGAAATTCGGACGTGCGAAAGTCGATCATCACTATACGGTGCGACGTGATGGCGTGGTGATCACGGAGGCGATGTTGACGCTGGCTGTTATTGATCGTGACGGTAGTGTTCGCCCGTTACCGGAGTGGATGCGTCAGCGGTTGACCGGGGAAGATGTGGACTGAATGCACCGCCTGGCACTCTGGGCGTTTGAATTCAGCAATGCAACGCCAGACTAGCCTGAACGCTTCGTCCGTGACTTGGTTACGGGACTTGGTTACGGGACTTGGTTACGGGACTTGGTTACGGGACTTGGTTGCGGGACTTGTAGACCCAAACGAAAACCGGGCTTCCACTTTGGAAGCCCGGAGTTTCATTCAGTAGTGGCATTCGCGACTAGCGTCGACGTCGACGAACCAGTGCCAGCATTCCCGTTAGCAGCAGTACGGCAGAACTGGGTTCTGGCACGGAAGCTGTTGCAGCGACTGCACCAAAGTTGCCCGATAGAGCAAGGAAGTCGGGGAAATCGACTTCGCCGCTGCAATCGATGTCGCCTTCGGAGTACGCTACGTCCGTCGCACCGAAGTTGCCGGACAGAGTCAGGAAGTCGTCGAAGTCAACTTCGCCGCTTCCGTCCAGGTCGCCCGCCAGACCATCAGGGACGACGCAGATTGCTCCGTCACCGATGAACGTCAGGCGGCCATGACCATTTTGGCCGGTGGGCGCGAATGAGCTTCGTGTTGGGTCACCATCGAGCGGCTCCGACCAACTGGGCAGGAAGTTATCCGAGTCGGGCGAGATGATGCTGGTCTCGAAGGACCAGACGTCGCCAGCGGAAGGACCGTCAACAGCATAGAGGCCATTGTCAATGAAGACAGGGGCGTCCGGGTCTGCAAAACGCTTGTCCGGCTCACCAGCGTTTCCGATGAAGCGATCGTTGGGGATTTCTTCCCCGAACGTTGGGTTGTCGATCTCGATCGTCTCGTCAGGGAAATCGGGATCAGGAACGGTCAGGAACTCGCGGTCATCAACAATAATTTCGGGGCCAAACTCTTCGAATTCGGCATCGGTGACCAACTTGTTCGGGTCGGTCGCGTTGAATTCTGACCAGGCAATCGAAGCTTCCCACAATCCTCCGGGACTACCTGTTCCGTTCAGGTCCTCGTTGTCCGCGGTCATGGCGAGCACAAAGCCGGGGTGCTTGTTTTCGCGGTAGTTGCCGAATTCGCCGTCGGTCAGATCATACTGACCGTTGTTGCCGAACGCGGTGTTCGCGTGGGCTTCGAAGAACAGGCCGTAGAAATAGTCGTTGACGAAATCGCCGTCTTCGGTGAGCGGATCGGTATACGGCTGCTCCGGGTTACCTTCCGTAGGCCGTCGTTCAGCATGCCCTTCATAGACATCCCAAGTGAACTGGTATCCGTCGACGCGATAGTCCTCGGAATCGAAGTCTTCGCCGTCCGTGTTGGGGTCAAAGTAAAAGTTGGGATTGTAGCTGCCGCCACCAAAGTCAGGATTGGTTTTGGGGTTTTCCGCGCCTTGAGGGAAGTTGTCGTAGTCGGTTTCGCCAAGGACGTAGAGGTTTTCGTCGTCCCAAAGCATACGGAAGCGAAGGTTGTGAGAGTCTGCGTCGTGGGCGCGAAGATTCACCCAGTCGCCAGCGGCTGCAGCGGCCGTGTCCCATTCACCGGGGGATACGATGCCGTCAATTGTGGGTGCAGCATCGGTGCGATTGACATCATAGGAGGGCGGCTCTGTTGCCGAATTGCCATCCGCGAAAGCGAGACCCGCACCAAGCAGTAGCGAGCCCCATGCAAAAATAAACTTCCTCATTACCATACCTTTCAAACGAACTAAACGAATCTGGGAAACTCTGGGTAAATGCGCCTACCGCCTGTAACTAAGGGTTTACCCTAGCGTTCACCACAATCACGCAATCCCTCTTGTGGTTGTTGTATGTGTGTTTCACTCGTTGTGGACCGGCACGTCCTAACAGCTCGATTGGGTGGTTTTTCTCGCGATGGAATATCTGAATCACCTTTAATAGTGATGTATTCGCGTTTGGTTAATAAATGGCGTATACCCCATATGGTCTGGTCAATCTGGGTTTTGGTGGTCTGATTCCAGTGCCGGATTTTTTTCAAACTTCCAAGTTTGCTCGTTTCGCTGGTCAATTTGAGGGCGCTTTTGGGGAGTGGATCGCGACAGATTGCGCGATGCATTTCGAGTAGCGCGGTGACTACCGGAAGCTGGCCGTCGAACTGGATCAGATGCCGATTAATTGGCGGGAGTGAAGTCTGGGCGATCGCATTCGTGAGGCCACCGTTTGCTGTCCGACCTCGAGGTTGTCTGACACTGCGTCGCGTTGTCTGGCCTGACGTTGTCTGAGCCAATTGACTTGCTGAGGCGGATGCCGGGCAGCGGGTGAGTTGTTGCCCGGCTTTCATGCCTGAGTTACATGCGGAAGGACGCATTTTTAAAGGACCCAAAGCTGATGCGTTTCCGGCGAAAGTCTTCGCATCCGTTCCCGGCGGGACCGATTTCGCCCTGTTAACGCGGCAATTACGCGGTTCGAGCGGTGTGGAATACCACGTGTCCGTTTTGCGAATTGACGTGCCCGTGGGTGATGAGTTCCTCGTTTTAGGCGAAAATACCCCCTGCTTTGACAGCTTTTCGGTCGCCAACCTATACTGAAATCTGACCACGTTCGGTGGTCATTTCGATCTTTTTTTAAATCGTCGAAGGAATGATTTATGGGGCTCTATGCTTCGCTGAGTGATGACTTCTATGTGAACCTCAATTTGAACACCGAAATGGATTTGCCCGGGAACCGGGAAACGGTGTTGCACTTCTTCGAGAGAATTCAGAAACAGTACCCGGACATGACCAATTTCTACTCGCGTGATCGCGGCGAGTACGTATTGGAGGAAGAAAAGGACAAAGGCCACTATCGTTGGGTCACGGTGGACGGTCGCCGTGTCTGTTCGGGACACGTCAATCCGGGTACCGCCGAACGTGCGTTGGAGCAGCACGAGTTGGTGCTGGATCTTATTCCCTTCGCGCTTTCCGTGAGTCCGTTGGACTGCGAGTCCTTCAATCTGATGTATGGTTTTGACTTTAACTATGCGGGTAACCACAACGAGTTGATCGCGGAAGCCTTGGGGGTTGTTCCTGCGTTTGACTCGTTGGCCGAGAAGTACCGAGGCAAGGTTGTTGCCTATGAACCGCATATGCAATTCTCGGTCGGTGAAGACTGCCGCACCCAGTGTCGCGTGAGTGTGGAGACTCGAACGTCGGCCTATCATGTCAAGACGGGCGAATTTCCGCAGGAACAGGTGAGCGTCTATGTCACCGCACGTCGCTACGGGAGTTTGCCGCCCAATGAATCCTTCCCGGCCGTGATGAAGGAGCTCAATGAGTTGTGCAACGAAGTGATTCAGGATCACGTCGCCAACGAACTATTGAAGCCAATTCAGAGAACGATCGAGATTCGATCCTGACGCCGGCCTGCGGCAGCGCGGGCATCGTGCCCCGTGTGCGCGGGGCACGATTTGCCGTTGCATCAACGTTGCATCAACGCTGCGGCTGAACGCCACGCTGCTTTCGAGTGGTCTGGATGCTGTTGGCACCAGAGGGTTTCTGCCGACGTGTGATGACCTCTCGTTTGCCGCCACGATCGAAGTAGCTGGCACTTTCTTCCGCCGCCAGCCGTAGTTCTGGTTCGTAGCAATTCACGATCACCTTCAGGGCGTGTGTGCCTGGCACCTTCGCTTTCACTCGCACCTTGAACACCATCTTGTAGTCGGGAGCCATTTCGGCGATTGGGCGAAAGAAGATCTGCCCCGATTTGATGGCGGCGTTTCCTGTGACGTCGATCGGTTCAACTTCTGGTGCACAAACCGCGACCACGCGAATGTCCCTGGCGGTAGCTGTACCGCGGTTGGTGACGTGGATTTCATACTCATCCATTTGGCCAACCGGTCGCGGGCCGGGAGCGTCAAACACTTCGAGGCGAAGGTCGGCGCTGGTGAGTGATTCGGTTACGGTGGCCGCGGAGCGGTCCTGTTCGTCGGCAGATGTTGCGTGGGCGGTTACCGAGTGAACTCCGCCGGTGGTGATTTGAACCTGGGCTTTGAACACGCGTTCTTCATTGACGGCCATTTTGCCGATTGTCCATTGCACTCCGTCTTGCGACTGTACCGCATCCTCGATGCCGCCGGTGTAGGCGATGCCGGTGGGGAGATTCAGCGAAGCTTCGACGTTCTGCAGCGCCGCGTCACCCGTATTGCGAACGACGACCGTGTAGGGCGTCGAGGCACCCGCGTACTCGAAGTCGGCTCCGGTCACGGCGACCTCCAACTTGCCACGCCTGACGAGCACCTCGGTGTCACATTGATGTGACAGACCGAGGGCACCGTTTGCGATGGCGCTAAGCTGGTAGACGCCCGTTTCGTTGGCGCTCAGCGCCAGTGTTGCGGTCCGTTCTGCCCCGGCCGGGATAGAGTCGAGCTGTACCGTGCCCAGGTTTCGGTTTCCCGATTCGAGTTGAAGCGAAACGTCGTTCGCGTCACCGGTCCCCGGGTTAGCAACGACGATGTTCCATTCGTGCTGCTCGCCGAAAGTGATCTGCTCCGGGCCATCGATTGCGACCTGCAGCGCGGGCTCTTGAATGCTGATCGTCCTTCGGCCCTGTTTCGGCTTCACGCCTACATTGACGTTGAGGTCGAACGGACGTGCGGCGCGCGGTGTCAGGGAAAGGAAGAGCTGGTGGGTGCCGCGTTCGTCCAGGGAAGGAATCTGCCAGACAAGTTCTCCGAGCTGAGGCTGAATTTCGCCGGCCGAAACACTGTGGGATTCGACGGAGATCCAGTCGGGAACGTCGCACCGAATGGAAACGTCACGCGCGGGAATGTCGCTATAGTTTGTCAGCGTGATGACGTAGCGGTCCGCTTTGCCGACGACCATGGTGTCGGGGCCGACGGTAGCGACCTGTAGTTGCGGGACATCGCTGTCGAATCGCACCTGTTGTGGTGCAGCGTTCGCGGAGGGTGATTCCGCCGCCGGTGAAACGGTGAGGTTTGCCGTGAGACTGTCAGGAGATGCGACACCTTGGGCGGTGAGGCTGGCATCCTCTGCACTGTCGTCCAACAAAGGTGCGTCGGATGAATTGGGAGTTGCGGAGAACAGCTCAAGACTGTCGTTGTTCGGAAATTGCGATGTTCCCGTGGGGCCAACGCTGAGTGCGTTCTGGGGTGTTCTGTCGGCCAGCGTTGGCTTGTTCTCGGTGTTTTTCCGGTCGATAGTCTCCAGGAGCAAAGGCCTTTTGTTGGCATCAATGAGTGAATTGACGACACTTCGCCTTCTGGAGGAAGGTGCCCGTTCTGCGATGGGCGGATGGATCTCGGCGGGGCGTAAGATCACGGTGGAGGGGGCCACCACCATAGGGTGCGGCGCCTGAAAGGAACTGCGAGCTTGCGGTGGATTTGACAGAATTTCGGGCAGTACGAGTTCACCGGCTGCCCACGCGTTGGACGCTGTGATGGTCAAGGTGGTGGCGACGGTAATCGCAAGACAGATTTTCATGGCAGGGTCCTTGCCGGTTGGTAGAAACGAATAAAGGGTGGAGTCGCGGCGAACGACTCCACCCCGGTTGGAACGGACTTACTTCGCGGTCGAGCCTTCCGTGGCCTTGGCCCGCGTGTCCGCTACCGTGGGGACAGACGTGTTCGGAACGGGGACGGTGTTGACGGCGATCGGTTCGCCGTCCTCCGTGTAGTCTGTTTTCCGCTCAAGTTTGCCATCAGCGTTCCAGTACGACCATTTGCCGTTGAGTTTCCCGTTGTCGTACTGGCCGTGAATTGCTTTCTGTCCATTTTCGTGCCACCAGGACCAGACACCGTGACGTTCGTTGTCCTTGAAAGCACCCTGAACAGCTTTCTGAGTGTTGGGGTGCCACCAGGTGAATTCTCCGGCTTTGGCTTCGTGCTCGAAGATGCCCTCAAGCTTCTTCTGTCCGGTGTTGTACCAGGACGTGAATCGTCCGTGACGCTCGGGTTTGCCGGACTCGGTGTAGGTCACGGGGCGAGTCAACCACCAGTCATCGGTTGCCTTGACGACGAATGTCTCGTGGAGGAACATTCCCTCCCACATGATGACGCCGTTTGGATGCAATTCCTGCTTGACTGCCAGTTTGCGGCCGTCCTGATAGGTCTCATTGGTCAGCTCGGTACCGTCCTGGTCCCAGAGTTTCCACGTGCCGTTCAGCAAGCCGTTGGAGTACGTGATTTCTTCCCGCAGGGAGGAATCCGGATAGTACCACTTGGCAGTTCCGTCCAGCTGGCCTTTGACGTACGTCCAGTCACTGGCGACCTTACCCGTGCTATCGGTGATCGTCCATTTGCCATCCAATTGGCCGTTCTTGAATTCAGCCTGGGAGATGAACGGTGCTTCAAATTCAGTGAAGGGCAGTTCGTTGAGGACGACTGCCTCTCCCCAGTTGATCGTGCGACGCCATACACCGTCTCGTTTGTTGTTCGAGTACTTGCCGGAGGCGACTTCTTCCCCGGTTACTGCGAAAGAAGCCCATGCTCCGTGGTTCACGTAGTTTCCTGCGCTGTCGAGCGTCACTTCGCGCCGGACTTGAACGCGTCCGTCTTCGTATCGCTCTTCAACGATTTCGATGGGAGCATTTGGATCGACTTCGATGACGGCGTCAGAAACGATCAGTTTGGGTTCTTGGTCTTGCCCAACCGCTGTCATGGAAAGCAGCACAAGGGCGTATGTTGTTGTGAGATAGAGGCTGATACGCACTTCATTCTTCCTGGTTCGGGGGAACGCGTCGTTTGCGCGATGGGGAATCTTTGGGATTCTTCGGAGTCTTGCTGGTCAATAACCATCGCAAACAAGAAGGGGGGAAGCTGACGGAGCATGTGGAATAGACTTCCATACATTCGCAGCTCACCAAACTTTCCTTGTTTGGCCTGCTGGCATGAGTGCGACCTAGACGCGACAATCGGGGCGTCTTAGCGAGGTTCGTGCAAGAAGCACAGCGTCGGAATTCGTGCTGGCCGGACGTCGCTCAATAAAGAGTCAGCGCCACAGGTTCGGTTAGGGTTTACATGCAAATCACGTTGCTTGACTGGATAATCATCGTCGGGTACTTCGCGATCACGCTGGGAATTGGACTGTTCTACAGTCGCAGAGCGAGTAGCAGCCTTTCCGAGTACTTCGTTTCTGGACGCTCCTTGCCTTGGTGGATCGCCGGTACCTCGATGGTGGCCACCACGTTTGCCGCGGACACTCCGCTGGCCGTGACGGGGATCGTTGCCCAGAACGGACTCGCCGGAAACTGGGTGTGGTGGGCCTTCGCGGCGGGAGGGATGTTTACCGTATTCGTGTACGCTCGTCTTTGGCGACGAGCGGAAGTGATTACCGACGTGGAGCTGACGGAAATCCGTTACGGCGGAAATGCAGCGGCGGCGCTACGTGGTATCCGCGCCGTTTATGTGGCGCTAATCATCAACCCGATCATTATTGGCTGGGTGACGGGGGCCATGGTGACGGTGTTGAAAGAGGGCCTGTTTTCAGACATCGGCGCTGTTGGTGGCGTGCAGACAACGGACGGCATGAACTTTCTGATCATTTGCGTTTGCCTTTCCGTGGTCGGCGTGTACTGCACCTTTTCCGGACTGTGGGGCGTGGCGATGACCGACGTTGTGCAGTTTGTCATGGCCATGACGGGCTGTATCTTGCTGGCGGTTGTCGCGGTGCGGCATGTCGGCGGCATGGATCAGTTACGCGAAAAGGTCACTGCGAATTTCGGCGGCGACGACCAGGTCTTCCGCTTCCTTCCAAGCTTTACAGCCGAAGATCCGTGGATGCCGCTTCACGTCTTTCTCATCATCCTGATGGTGCAGTGGTGGGCGACGTGGTATCCCGGCGCCGAACCCGGTGGCGGAGGTTATATCGTCCAGCGGATGTCGGCTTGTAAGGACGAGCGGCATACGTTGCTGGCGACACTGTGGTATCAGATTGCTCACTACTGCCTGAGGCCATGGCCGTGGCTTCTTGTCGCATTTGTCGCTATGGCGATGTACCCGCAGGTTCGCGAGCTGACTCAGAACGAGGAGTTGGCGAAAGATCTGAACACCAAGGCCGATGCCGGTTTCGCATGGGTGATGCGTGACCTGAGTCCACCCGGTCTGCGAGGCTTGATGTTGGTGACGTTCTTCGCGGCTTTTATGTCGACGATCAGTACGCAAATGAATTGGGGGGCGTCGTATCTGGTGCGTGATGTCTACCAGCGATTCTTTCGGCCTGATGCGACCGACGGCGAATTGACCAAAGCCAGCCGTGGGCTTTCCCTGCTGGTGCTGGCGGCGGGAGCCATCGCTTCGTGGATCATGCTTGATGTGAACATTGGCGAAATCTGGAAAGTGCTGCTGGCGTTGGGGGCAGGGACGGGGGCTGTCTACATGTTGCGATGGTTCTGGTGGCGCATCAACGCCTGGACGGAGATCGTGGCCATGATCGGGTCGTTGATTTACTTCCTTGTATTCCGCGCGATGTTCCCCGAACTCCGTAGCGAGGAACAGATTCTGGCCGTCGCCGTGGCAACGATCGGAACGTGGTTGGTGGTTACCTACCTGACGCCGGCCGAGTCCGAGGCAACGCTTCTGGCGTTTTATCGCAAAGTGCGACCGGGTGGTCCGGGATGGAAGCCCATGGCAAAACTGGATCCGGAAGTCGACGTCGACCGAAACCTTGGCCTATCGATTGTGGCTGCCATTGCCGCTTCGGGAATCGTCTACTGCGTCTTACCGGGGATCGGTCTGCTGCTATTCGGCGAGTATGGCTCTGCCGCAGCGTGCATGGTTGGGGCCGTCATCTTCGGCGGGATCGTGTGGATGTTGATGCAGAAGATGGGTTGGAAGAATGTCGTGTAGCCTATCGCCCTGCGGCTAATCCCGGCTTTGTGATTCAGCACGAAAATCAACAGGCTGCTATTGAAGCGTCGTCGGCCCATTCAATCGCTTGCCAGCGTCAGGGTGGGCCTTCGGCGGCAGGAATGCAAGAGCGGTGATGATCAGCAGCACGCAATACAAAGGGTAGAAGTGCACAAGCACTCGCCAGAGCGTGTCGTGTTGCGGAATCACAAGATCGAGTTTTGGCATTAGGGCCAAAGCGCTGCACAGAATTGCGATCGACCGGAAGTTCCTGTTCTCCGCGGTTTGTTGCCAAAGTAGCGCGATCGGTAGCAGGAGAAGTGTGTAGTAATGAGACCAGGCAATCACGCCACCGACGACCATGGCCGACAACACGATTGAGAATGACGTTTGCGTGCTGGACCGAGTGCGGTAGGCCAGCGCGTAGGCCCCAATCGCAACGACTATCGATGCCAGCTTGGCGGCGTGGCTGTTGAATAGCTGAAGTGAAGTACCATTCCCGATGAACAGCACAAGGTTCTGCACGGAGAAGTTACACCACTTCTCTGCCTTTTCCGTGAGCGAAGGCAGGCCTTCGGAAAGGAAATTCGACCACAGCTCCGGGCCGGTCATCTGAATCGCGGCCATGATCACGCCAGTGACGATGACGATCCGGTCGAACCACTGGCGTTTCGAATACGTTCCCGCAAATACAAACCACGGTAGTAGCATCGCCGGGAATATCTTGAAGCAGGCCGCGAGGGCGATCAGGGCACAAGCGGATTTGCCGTATCGGCTCTGGTGCAATCGGTAGGCTCCCAGAATCAATACTCCAACGACCAGTTGGATCTGCGAATAGTGAAAAAGCGTATGTGCGCAAACGGAGTTCGTGAACAACGCGATCAGCCCCAGCCACGAAAGATCGTTCCAGCGAACGTCCAGAATGCGGCGCGTCAGCTCGACGAATGCAACGAAACATACCGTCTGAATCACCAGCCAGATGGTGTAGGCGGTAGCGGGCGAAAATACCGTCAGCGCCGAAAACAGCCTTAGGATCATGGGCGGATGCGCCGCGTACGGGATGGTATCGTCGTAGGGAAAACCGAAGCGTTCGCAGTGCGATTGAAGGTGCTCGGTGTACGGATTCAGGCCCTCGCTGAGGATGATTCCGCCAAGGTAGTAGTGCGAGAAATCGTTGTGGATTTCACTGAACGATACGACTACCGAGAGACGAAGCAGTCCCGCGGCAATCAGCGTCCATGCGCCGATTCGCAATATGGCGTCGGCACCAGTCGGCGTGGTATTGAGTCGTGCTGAGGCAGGCGCAGTCATTCTTCAACGCCCAAGCGGGGCGGCCGAAGGCAGTGGAGGGAATGCGGGGGACGCGCGTCATTGCAAAAATTCAATGACGCAAAACCCTAGCTTATGGAACTTCCCAGGTGCCAAATGACGAGATGATCGTTACATCTGCTGTAATCGGAACTTGATATCCCGCACAGTTGATATGTCAGTCACGCGACGGCCGCCGCCAAAGGTGACGGTTCCCGTTGAATTCGATTGTGCATCGCTACAGCTTCGCGACGCGCTGGCGTGTACTTCAGAGAGTCCGGTCGTCTTCACCAGTTCGCCGACGTTCGTTGGAGATACACCGGCTCCGGCAAGAATTGAAGTCGAGCTGGCCATATCATTGAGTCGGCGAAGCAATGCGGCGCCCTCGATCGCTGTCGCCTGTTGCCCCGACGTTAGGATTCGAGTGAATCCCAGATCCTGAATTCGTTGGAAGGATTCCTCGGCGTCGATGGCAACGTCGAAAGCACGGTGGAACGTCGTTTCCATGGGCCCGGCGGCCGTCATGAGCCGCGAGCAGGTTTTCTGGTCGACGTGGCCGTCGGCCGACAGTGCACCGAAGACGACGCCCTGGACTCCGAGGTTCCTGGCGAGTTCGATATCGCGCAGCATGATTTCGATGTCCGGTTCACGGTACACGAAGTTGCCATCGTGCGGCCGAATCATCATCATCGCGGGAATCGAGCATTGTTCAACACAAGCTCGAACGAGGCTCTCGCTGGGCGTGGTGCCACCGGCGGCGAGCGAGCTGCACAATTCCAGGCGATCGGCGCCGCCCTCGAAAGCGTCTCGTGCCGAATCGATAGAATCAATGCAGACTTCAAGGAGAACGGACACGCTCACTCCGTTATTCTGCTGTTGGCCTTGACCATATGGTTTCCGTTGGTGCCATCGTAGACGGCATAGTCGAAGCCGGGCTGAATGCAGTAGCCACCAACGCGCCCCTGTTTATCGACGGCGATAAAGCCGACCTGGAATTCGCGCCAGTTGGGATTCTTCTGAATGACACGCTCGGTTGCCATGCGGCAGGCATCTTGCGGTGAATTTCCCTGTCGCATGAGTTCGACAACCAGAAAACTACCCACGGCGCGAATCACGGCCTCGCCCACACCGGTTGCGCTGGCGGCGCCGACTTCGTTGTCCACGTAGAGGCCCGCCCCAATGATCGGAGAATCGCCAACGCGGCCCGGAAGTTTCCAGGCCAGACCGCTGGTGGTGCAGGCGCCCGAGAGATTTCCATCGGCATCCAAAGCGACCAAACCAATCGTGTCGTGGTTTTCGACATTGATCTCCCAATGCTTGATTGCATCGGGATGCTTGGCCTTCCACTTCTCCCATTCCTGTTTTGAGTTTTCCGTCAGGAGTTTCTTTTCCTTGAAACCGTTTGCAAGTGCGAACTGCTTTGCACCTTCGCCGACCATCATGACGTGCGGCGTCTTTTCCATCACCAGTCGCGCGACGGATATCGGATTTTCAATGTCGTGCAGGAAGGCGACCGAGCCGCAGTCGCCCTTCTCATCCATGATGCAGGCATCTAGGGTGACCTGGCCGGAAGCATCCGGGAGGCCGCCGAATCCGACGCTGGAGACGGCCGGGTCCGATTCGCTGATCCGCACACCTGCTTCTACCGCATCGAGTGCACGTCCACCCTTGCTAAGGATTTTCCAGGCGGCTTCATTTGCGGCCAAACCGTGCCGCCAGGTGGAGATGACGACTGGCTTTCCTTTGGCTTTCGAAGACGGAGATGACTGTGACGACGTGTCCTGTGCCAAGGCGTAGGCTCCTCCGGCGGTGAGTGCTGCGGTTGTACCGATGAATTTTCGTCGAGAAATCAAATCGTTTCTCCTTGTTGGGCGCTCTGTGATTTGACCACGTTAACACGTCGGCCGCGGAACGTGTAGAACCATGCCGGGGATTCACTGTGGCCGATCCGGAGAACTGGCAATTTGAAGGCTTTTCCGCCGATTCATCCGCCATCCGGCAACGACCACGATCAGAAACACACCAAGGTACCACGCTGCGTTGCCGTACAAAAACCAGTAGGCAATTAGCTTCACGTACTCCATCATGATGTACTCGAAGCCGTAAGGGTAAAGCCACCAGTTGCTTGCGTCGTAGTCATCGACGGGTGCCGAAACGTAGCGAAGGCGGTCTGCGCGTTTTCCCAGTCGGTGCTGTAATGACCACCGCGTCCTGCGCGTGTGAAAATCAGACGTTACGACGGTAACGGTGGCAGTCGGGTGTTGATCGAGGTACTCGCCCAGGACCTCAATTTCGTTCATCGTATTGGTGGCGCCGCTGCCCATGATGACCATCTTGTCTTCGGGAACGCCGCGTTGCAGGAGTACATTTCTGAAGACTTCGTCACCGGGCCTGAGTTGCCGGCTCTGTGATTGGAGCGAGTTGACCGCGATGAGGATTTCATCTGCAAGGCCTGTGTTCACCAGCGCCGCCGCAACAAAGGGTCGCACGTCGGCATCGCCCAGTAATACGAAGACGGCATCAGACTTTTGCGGGGTCGTGCCAATGTCCAGCCACTTTGCGGCCAAGGGCAGCAACTGACGATGCAATAAGGTAAGGACAGCAACCACTGCGAGGACGCCAATCACACTCCTGATTTTCCACGACCTAGGCATCGTTTGCGATCAGTTCCTTTTCAAAGTCGTCCGGGTTCCAACTGGTATCGGGACGCAACTCACCGAACAGGCAGTAGTGGATGAGCCACAGCTGACCGCGAAGAACATCTTTCAGGCCGCTACGTGACTTCCACCAAATATGGTTGTCTGCCTTGTTCAGCTCGAATCCGAGAATGGAGAGTCGTTGGCGATGCTCTTTCGTGAGCGTGCAGTTGGCGACCGTAACGACTCGACCTGATTTCAACGCATCGACCATTGCCAACAGGGATTCATCCGGGTGGCTCGACAGCCATGCTGTGATGGTCGCCATTTTCTCCGTGGTCGTTATGTTCGTGCCGTCTCCAAGCAGTTCAATTCGGTCACGGGGAATCCCACGCTCAAGGAGCATTTCCAAAGACACGTTGACGAACGACGGTTCCGCGCCGATCGCTTCCGACCGTCGAGCATAGTCGTGAAGGACGAGTAGCCGGTGAGCGGAATCTTTGGCGATAAAGTCGCGTGCGTAGTCAAACGCCCGGGCCGAGTGTCGACAAGATCGAAACAACACGAGGTTGTTCGCCTGTGGGTTGACTTTGTCCATCCGCGTGATTGGACGAATGAAGAGTCGCAACAGCGGTGCGTGGAAAACGAACGCCAACCCGGCAAGCACAAAAAGAACGCCGAAAGCGTGCCGACGATTTAGCGAAGAAATATTCAAGGGGCGTCGCACGCTTGTTCCGTAATTCAATCGACTGGCAATCTGTTGGTTACAGGGTGGTTGCCGTACCGAGAATATAGGAGACGCTGTCCGGAGCGCGTACCGGCGCACATGTCCGGGAAGCCGCGATTTTCATTCGGCGACGCCCGGCAGATGGGCGACTTCTACTGGAGTTGTCTCGCCTACGACTGTTTGTCCAGCGAGGTAATGGCAGGCTCTTCGATCTCGTGATCGAGTAGGCGATCGCGATTTCGTTCGATGGTTTCTCGCAGCATTTTCAGTCTTGCTTCACTATCGTGAGATTGCGTCATTTCTTCCTCGGCGGTTGAGTCTTGCGTGGAAATCAAGTCTGTTGCCCTTAATCTCAAGATTAAGTCCTGATTCCTGATCTGCCAAGAATTTGGCGGGCAAAAACTCCAAGTCGCGCAGGGTGTGGGGTGAGGAGACGGACTGTTGTAGTGATCAGGGGCTGAGACGCTGGAGCTGCCATGTCTCAGCGGGAGACGTTCTGCACCACTCGAGTCGGTCATGTAGACGGTTCTGACGTCCTTGCCAGAATTCAATTGCATTCGCAACCAGTCGATATCCGCCCCAGAATTCGGGCAGCTCAATGGTTTCCTCGCCGATCTGTTTTTCGAAGTCGGCGACCTTGTCTTCGAGGCTCTTGCGATTCGGGATTGGCTGGGACTGGTGAGACACCGACGCGCCAATCTGGCTGCCTCGTGGTCGCTTATGGAAGTAGGATTGCGAAAGTTCGCGGCTGACTTTCTCGACCGATCCGGTGATTCGGATCTGACGTTCGAGGTATCCCCAATAGAAGACCAGTGCCGCGTTGTTGTTCGCGGCGAGCTGCTGCCCCTTGGCGGATTCGTAGTTGGTATAGAACGTAAAACCACCTTCGGCATCAAACCCACGCAGCAGTACGATGCGAGCCGATACTTCTCCGGTGTCGGCGGTCGTTGCCAACGTCATGGCGTACGGCTCGACCCAGTCGACGGGCGCATTGTCCAGCGCCGATGTCATCCATTCAGAGAACAGGTCCATGGGGCTTGATGGAACGGATGACTCATCAAGGCCACCCATCGTGTACTGACGTCGTAGGTCTTCCAGAGACATGGTTTCTCCGTTTGGGAATCGCGAAATTCGTTGAGGCGAAAAATGCTGACAACGGTATCGTAGCGCAAAGGAAACCTCACGACACCTAAGTGAATTTATTCACAAGATCCGTCAGTGCTGTGAGCTTGTAGTGCGGGACCCGGTCTGGTCGTTGTTCTTCAAGCGAAGCGCGAACGTTTTATCAGAAGTTCCTTAAAAAGACAGCGGCCGTGCGATTACGCACGTCGCTCTTGGCCGATGCTAATGGAGCTTGAGACCTAGCGAGGTTTGGTCGTTTGCAGTGAGCCCATCGCCGACGGCGGAAGTTCGACAGGTTTGCGTCTTTCGACGGCTTCCTGATTGTTTCGGTTGAGATAGCCCACGGATAGGTACCAAACGGCCAGAGCGAGGAGTACGGGCCAGAATAGCATGAAGACGACGAAGGCAAGCAGTTTTAACGCCGGATGCGGTCGGAAGCCTTCCATTGGTGGAAAAACAAATAACGTCACCAACGTCGTCAGCGCCCCGGCGACAAGATAACCCATAACCCATGGCCAAAGCATCGCACTACCCCCTATGCTCAAACAGCCAGATTTTGCGACGATTGGTCCTCATGCCGAATCGTCCAGCGATCTTTATATTGTTCCCCTTGCTGCGCTGTTCGTCCAGTTCACTTGCAATAATGGCTTCCCTCATGGGGGGCGGAGAAAATCCTACATGCTGAATTATCAAGATGACATCGATGCCGCCGAGCTCCGCGATTCGCTGAGCCAATTGATGGCGACGGCTGCCAGTAAAGTGCGTTCGGTCGCGAATTCCCGTACCCTGGGAGGTAAAACCCCCGTCTTTACGGTAGATGGCCGCTACATGCCGCAAGGTTGGACCGAGTGGACGCAGGGTTTTCAGTTTGGTTTGGCGTTGTTGTGCTTTGATGCCACCGGCGACGCGGAGCTCCTGGAACTGGGGAGGACCGGGACGCTGTCCGAGATGCCAACCCATTTATCCAGTTTCGGCGTTCACGATCACGGCTTCAACAACATCAGTACCTACGGGAATCTGCGTCGCCTGATCCTGGAAGGTCGAATCGACGGTAGCGACCACGAACTGCAACACTACGAAACGGCGCTCAAGGTAAGCGGCGCTGTGCAAGCGTTTCGTTGGACGGATACCGACGATGAGGAAGGCTACATCTTTTCCTTCAACGGACCCCATTCGCTCTTTTGCGACACAATCCGGTCGCTTCGATCGCTGGCCGTTGCCCATCATCTTGGGCACGTCATGATGGACGAAAATGACGAACGCATGAACTTACTGGAACGGCTCGTCGAGCACGCTTCGATGACCGCCAAATACAACGTGTATTACGGCGAAGATCGCGATGCCTACGATGTGCGAGGTCGAGTGGCTCACGAGAGTATCTTCAACGTAAACGACGGACGTTACCGTTGCCCCAGTACGCAGCAAGGTTACTCTCCGTTTTCGACATGGACGCGGGGGCTGTCCTGGATCATGCTCGGCTACCCTGAACAGATCGAATTCCTCGCGACGCGATCGGATGAGGAGCTCGAGCCGATCGGCGGGCGTGAGTCGATCCGGGCAATGATGTTGGAAGCGGCCATGGCGGCATGCGATTTCTACATCGAAAATACTCCGACCGATGGCATTCCCTATTGGGATACCGGTGCACCGGGACTTCATCAAATGGGAGACTATCTCTCGCGACCGGCAGATCCCTTCAACGATTATGAACCGGTCGACAGTTCGGCTGCAGCGATTGGCGTCCAAGGGCTGTTGCGACTGGCGGAGATCCTCAAGGATGAGCGCCCCGAGGATAGTCAGCGGTATCGGAAGGCAGGTCTGAAGGTAATGCAGACATTGCTGAGTGACACGTATCTATGCGGTAAGGAAGATCACGAGGGGATCTTGCTACACAGTGTCTATCACCGGCCACGCGGATGGGACTTCGTTCCCGAGGGCAGTCAGGTTCCCCATGGCGAATCGTGCATGTGGGGCGACTATCACCTCGTTGAGGCGGGGCTCTATCTGCAACGACAGATTGATTCGAAACCTTACTACACGTTCTGGGGTAACTAACGTGAGATATCCAGCCGCTCTGCTTCTGTTGTTGGTCTCGTTAGCCCAAGCCGAAGAGCCATGGACTCGGCATGTCATCGATGACTCCAGTCGCGGCGCGGACGGAGTTCGACTGGCGGACTTCAATGGTGACGGTCGCCCCGACGTTGTCACCGGCTGGGAAGAAGGTGGCATCACCCGCATTTATCTCCAGCCTGAAAAAGAGTCGCTTCGTGAGAAGTGGCCCGCGGTTACCGTCGGCAAGACGCGCTCGGTAGAGGATGCGGTGGCCGTGGACCTGGATGGAGATGGTCGCCTGGATGTTGTGACTTCAACAGAAGGTCGCGAACGTACGCTGTTCGTCCATTGGGGACCGGCCACCAACGAGGACTTGCTGGATGAATCGAAATGGCTGACTCAGCCGATTCCCGATTCGGTCCAGAAGCAGATCTGGATGTTCTGCCTGCCGCTGCAAGTTGACGGCAAACGCGGTGTGGATCTGGTGGTGGGTTCAAAAGGCAGTGGTGCAGCGATTGGCTGGTGGGAGTCGCCGGAAAATCCGCGGCGTCTGGAAGACTGGAAATATCACCACTGGATTGATGCAGGTTGGGTCATGTCGCTGATCGCTCAGGACGTCGATCGCGACGGCGACGAAGACGTGATCGTTAGCGATCGCCGCGGAGAAGCTCGCGGTTTAAAGTGGCTGGAAAATCCCGGGCGAGATGCGGATGCCACGGCCAGGTGGAAGCCGCATTCGATTGGGGCGTTGGGGAAAGAAGTTATGTTTGCCGCGGTTGGCGATCTCGACCGGGACGGCGGACTGGACCTGTTGGTCCCAACCTGGGACGGATCCGTCGGGCTCTTTCAGCGAGTTCGAAATGTATCGCCGCCGACGTGGAAGGCAAGTTCGATTCCCAATCCTTACGGCTTCCGGCGTGGTAAGTCGATTACGGTCGCGGACTTTGATTTGGATGGCACGCAGGACTTTGTGATGACAATGCGATGCGAACCCGTAACGGCGCCGGCGGTTGTGCTGATGCGGCACGTCGGGCGCCCGTTGGCCGGTAAGTGGCAACACACGGACATTGGCGGCGAGGCGGGTAGCAAGTTCGACCTGCTGGAGCCGCTCGACCTCGATGGCGACGGTGATCTCGATCTGATTACGTGCGAAGAAGTGGCGAATCTTGGCGTGTTCTGGTACGAGAACCCGACGCGTCCCTGAACCGTCTCGCGGCCTTCATTCAATTTCGAGCGTCAGCGATTCTGCGTCGCCTTCCGTAACGACGGCGGCCAGATCTGTCGTGGCGGCCGCGGCATACTTGCCAGGCAAAAGGTTTTTCGGTTTGCGGCGCATGTCCTGGATGACTTCCAGCTTGGTAACCGTGACGACGTAATTGCCTGGCTGAATTCCATCTTTCAGATTCGCGCCACCGACGTATGTCTGTAGTTGAAAGTTTCCCTCGGCATCGGTTACTGCCTGAGCGCCGATCATTGATTCGTCGGACTCGTTCTTCGGCAGGAACACGACCAGCGCGCCTTCTACTGGATCGCCCTTCCAAAGCACGACCCCTGACACGGGAACGGTCTCGGGGCCCGGTTCGGCGCCACAGCCAGGAAGCGTGGCGACAAGGCAGACCATCAAGCACAGTTGGACCGGGAGTCTGGTAATCAAGTCGCTATACCTATGGAGAAGGTTATTCATAGGCAGTCGGTTCGCCATCGGCCCGTGCCCCCAGTCGCTGGTAGGTGGTGTAGTCGATGTCATCGGCGAGCATCCGTACCGACCCATCGCACATCGCGAAGTTGGCGCCACCGGGGTGCTGTGACTTGAAGCCCATCGCCGTGTTGAATGAGTTTTCGCGATCGAAGCAGCCGCGGCCTTTTTCTTCGCACGTTGGGAAGTTGATGGGCGGCGTTGTGGCGAACCAGAGTCCCTCGGATAACGTCCAGCCGTGAATCCATTGGAACATCGAGCAGTAAGGGCGAATTTCACCCATCGCGATGGTTTTGGAGGTTCCGTCTTCGATGTCGACCAGCCTTGCGGCCCACGAGCTACGTGCGAACACGCCTGAAATGGCATTCTTGCAAGGGTTGTCCGAGCGAACGTTTCCGTTGGTCGAGTTTCCATTGGAAGTTCGGCACGGCACGCCGCGGGTCGTGTTGAACCAGTCCTCGCCGTCGCCGGCAATCGAGTACCGCGAACCACCGTCGCCAACGATCGTTGCGAGATTGCACCCTGACCAGGACTCCATCCATTGTGCACCAATGCTGCCGGCGTAGTTCGTCACGGCTGTCGGACTTCCATCCCACAGCCCCGCCCAGGCCGTTGCGTCTTCTGGGAACACGAGCCCGTTACGGTCGTCAGAGGCGCATTGCAAAACGGGGAGCACGTGTTCCTTCAGCTTCTTGCCGCCCACGATCTGGTAACCGGGCTGGTTTCCCGGAACCTTTGGGAGGTCAAAATCAATGGCGTCGAACAGACTGGCTTCCTCCAGAAAGGGAGCCGCGTTGACCAGATGAGACGAGAAGTCGCGTAGTCCTCGGCCGATATCGTTGTCATTGGCGGGGAATCGACCGATGGCCGACTCGTGATTGAGAATCGCCAGTGCCAGTTGACGCAGGTTGTTGGAGCATTGGGACCGTCGCGCCGCTTCGCGAGCCGATTGGACCGCCGGCAAGAGCAACGTGACCAGCATGGCAATGATCGCGATGACAACCAGCAACTCGACAAGGGTGAAGCCGAATGCGGGGCGTTTTAGCTTTTGCATGGAACTGTGCCTTTGCAATGGTGGCTGGCCGAAGACGTGCGAGCGCGTCGCGGCGTTTCGACAATGTTACACCTGTCGGTCGACCATAGCGACGGTGAATCCTTCCAAAATGAATTGCGCTCGACCTGTTGCACGGTTTTGTGCGAGACCTGTTCGAGGTTGGAGTTGCCCAGTCGACCGTCTTCTATTCAAGGGATTCCAGAGCCGCTGCGGAAAAGGCTGCTTCGCCGGTTGCGCTATCCTCGGGTAACAAGCCGATTTCGACCAATTGATTTCGGAGCGTGGTCCAACGCTCGGATCGCATGCTGCCAATCGGTTCGTCGAAGCCCTCCGGTTTGCACAGTTTTGAGATGGCTTGTGCGGCGGCGGCGAGCGAGGCGGCGGTCATCTCGGAATTAGCAGCCATGATGATGGCGTTTGCTTTGTCCGGCGATGCGAGGTACTCCTGCCAGCCACGCTGCGTTGCCTGGACGAACTTCTCTACCAGTTCGGGTTGTTCGTCTAACAGCTCGCGACGTGTTACGACGATGCTGCTGTACGGATTGAAGCCAAGTTCGCTGACCATCAGAGCCTTGGGGTCTCCACCCTGCGCGGCGGCAATGACCGGTTCGCTAAAGACGTAACCCTGCTGAGCGAAATTGTCGTCGATGAGAAACTTGGCGACCGTCCCGGTGTAAGAGACGATGCGAACTCCTTCGAGTGCGACTTGGGACTTGATGTATTCTGCGAACGCCTTGCCGTCTCCCAGTGCGAGCGTGAGGTTCTTTAGATCGCTGAGCGAATTGATGCCCGACGATTCATGCACCATGATGCAGCGAGGGCTGTTCTGCATGGAAGCAAACACCGCCACGACATCCGCCTCCTGTTGCCGGGCGAGCAGCACTTGATCTGCGTTGGCGACCGCGAAGTCACATCGCCCCATGGCAACCTTGGGAAGGACCGCGGTGCCGGGGCCACCTGGAAGGATCTCTACGTCCAGCCCGGCATCGGCGTAATGACCGCCAGCTAGCGCGGCATAGAAGCCACCGTGTTGCGCATCGGACAACCAGTTGAGTTGCAATAGCACACGGACGGGACCGTTGCCGGCAGCTTCGGGCGGTGCCGGATTCTGATTGCAGCCGTTCGCGATGAAGAGCATCGCGACCGTAATAAGGGCGATCAGGATTCGGCCGTTTCCCAGCGAACCAAAAGTCGTCCGACGTTGGAAACGGTGTAAAAGATCAGGACGCTGAGGATGGTGCATACAATCGTCGCGGCAAAGAGTTTGTCGGTTTGCATGTTCGGGCCAGCCTTGAAAATGACGTGGCCCAATCCGGTATCTTGCATGGAAAAGCTACCGACAAAGTACTCTCCCACCGTCGCTCCGAGAACCACCATCGCGCTGGAAATTTTTATTCCGGTCAGGATTCTTGGTAGCGCATAAGGCAATTGCAGTTGCCACAGCGTCTGCCAACGTGACGCTCGATTCAGTCGGAACAACTCGCTCAAGTCGGCGGGAATGGCCAACAGTCCGTCCGTGGAATTCGTAATCACGGGAAACAGGCTGATAATGAAGACCACGACCACGATGGCGGTAAAGCCTTCGCCAATCCACACGGCCAACAGCGGCGCGACCGCCACGATCGGCGCTGTTTGCAGGTAGATCGCGTAAGGATAACAACTGCGCCGGACGATCTCTGACTGGGAAAATACGATCGCGATGGCAATGCCAATCAGCGTGCTGACGGCCAGTCCGCAGACGGCTGCAGTGGCCGTGAACCTCGCGGCCGAGAGGAGTTCGACGCGATGATTCCAGAGTGACTCCAGAACCTGCCTTGGAGCTGGCAGCAAGTAACGTTCGATCTGGAAGGTGGTCACGCCAAGTTGCCACACGATTGCGACGCAGATCGCGAGTAGCAACGGAGGTATCAGAGCTCGAGCGGTTCGCAACATCAACGGGCTCCCGTGTGTGGTGCTGCGAGTTCGACGGCCGTGCGTAAGCGGCGTCCAACTTCGGAAACGAGCCGTTGGTACTCGGCGGAAGTTCTAGTCTCCGGCGTTCGCGTGCCGAGCGGGATTTCAATCTCATCGACGATCGTTGCTGGTTGCCCCGCGAGAATGTAAATCCGCTGGCTGAGGAACACGGCATCCTGAACGTTATGAGTGACCAGCAATGTGGTCCAGGCTTCCTTCGACCAGAGTTGATGGCACTTCTCCGTCAGTTGTTGTCGCAGGATTTCATCGAGCGCTGAAAACGGTTCATCCATCATCATGAATTGGGGCTGCGTGGAGATCGCTCTTGCAAGGGAAGCTCGCATTTGCATGCCGCCACTCAGTTGATGAGGTAGTTTTTTTGCGTCGCGCGGTGAGAGCCCAACCAGTTCGAGCGCGTTGCGGGAAAGCTCCTCGCGCTCGGCTCGATTTGTTCCCTGTAGTTTGCGTGGTAGCCCGACGTTCTGTTCGACCGTCAGCCACGGGCAGAGGGTCGGCTTCTGGAAAACGAAGCCCAGCTTTCCTGCGCCCCGTTCTACTTCGCCTTCGGTTGCCGGCAGAAGATCCGAGGCGACGCGAAGCAGGGTCGATTTGCCGCAGCCCGAAGCCCCAAGGATCGAAACGAATTCGGATGCGCCGCAGTGCATGGTGACATTTTGCAACACGCGGTCGTGGTGATAGGCGAACGACAGATTGGAGATTTGTAGGTCGGACACACGAGATCCCGGTCGTACAACGACCTGTGCATGATGTATCGATTGGATCGAAGCTGTAGAGGGGTTCGTGGGGGTACCAAACAACTTTCGGCAGGTGCTTCGACTTCCTCTTATTATAGTCGAACTTAGGGCCTGAGTCGGCCTATCGTGAAACTCGCAAGCGGGAGAACGAAGTGGATGTAGATCATGGAGCAACTGAGATTGAAGAGACTCGTAGTGGCGATGGACGTCGGCGCGGATCGAGCAATCTTCGATTGGCATCGCTGTGCCCCGAGCATCGCTCGCGGACCGATATGTGGTTTGTCAGCGGCATCGTGGGGCTCGTTGGCATCCTGTGCTGCGTCGGTTTGATCTTCGCTTTGCGCCATGCCCAACAGAGGGTGGCTCTGTCGTCACGGGTAGGAACGGCAGAAGTAAAAACCTTGCCCGCTTCACTGACGATATCGACCGAACCTTCCAACGCGGCCATGATGCGGCCTTCGGCGGACTACTTCATTGTCGCGGATGAGACGCTACAGAACACCGATACTTTTCTGGATCAGATCAACACACCGGAAATCCGCCCGCGCAAGAACCATCGTCGGTCGGGAGCGTTGAAAAGTGGTAGTCCGCCCATCGATCGCAAGCTCGCAAAAGAAACCTCTCCGGTCGAATCGCGAGTTGCGAAAACCAGCGGTAAAGTTCGTGCGCCCGACCCCATTCCGACAGCGACGGCTCCTGATTTCCTCACTGATATCGATGCAAAGCCGCAATTTGTCGATGAGCAGCTGACCGTGGAAAGTTCCAATTTGGCGCCGGAAACTGCAACGGTCGTGCGAAGCGCCAACAGTCCGACGGCGCAGGTGTACGTTGTTGAACAGGATTGGCCCAAGATCCCGAAACCGAACCTCAAGCCGGCGAGCCACGTGGACGTCGTCATGAAGGATGTGATCGAAGAGGAACGCCTACGCTTCCCCGAGCTCTCGGAACTGCTCTCTCGGTACGAGAATTCGCTAGACCGAGTGTGGGAGGAGCCCAAAAATCGATCTGCAGCACAAAGCTACTACACGACACTGGCCGAGCTTTGTGCTTTCGTTCATCGCCACGATGTGCTCCCGGACGAGGTCAGGGATGTTTTCCTTGAGATACGGGAAAATCGAGCTCTCTTCGGTCTGGTCAGTTCATCGGGGCACAGTTGGATTGGCTGGAAAGGGCGAAAGACCAAAGGCATCGCCATCGCTGGTAGGTTAGAGGCTGTCGGGGAATCTTCGCTGCGGATTCGCATTCGCGACGCCAGGTCTTCGCTCGTCGAAGTGCGGGTTCCCGTTCGAACAGGAATGCAAATCGGCGACGAGCTCGTTGTGATTGGAGAGATCCAGAATAGGAACGGACACTACTTCCTGTCTGGACTAGTACTCGGGGAGTACTATCGTTAGTTCTGCGTGGGGGTTTGGGGTAGGATATTGTCCGTGCCCCCGGAATCGGGGTGGTTTTGGCTGCCAGATTAGTTGCGGGAAGGCGAAATTCCTGATACTTTTGATCGCAATGGAATGTGGTGAGTGCTCACCTTTCGAAAGGAATCGTTTCTGCCCATGTTGGTTCTCAGTCGCAAAGTTGGCGAACGCATTTTGTTGGGCGACAAGATTCGAATCACGGTTGTACGTGTTTCGGGTGGCGGAGTTCGACTTGGTATCGAAGCTCCTTCGGACATAGCCGTCGTTCGGGAAGAAGTCATGACGTCCGAACCGCTTGAGATGGCCTCTGGGTCTTCCAAGTCTCCGCGCAAGCCGAAGTAGATCTCTCGATCTATCAGCAGAAGTAGAGTCGGGGTTTCTCCACCTCACGACTTTTGCATTGCCGTATCGTAAGCGCGGGCAACTCGAATTGACACGCGTGCAGATGCTCAGCCTAGATGATCAGCTTAGATGATCAGCATCGCATCACCGTAGCTGAAGAACCGGTATTCTTCTTCGATGGCCGCCTGGTACGCTCGCTTGATCAGTGAGTCACCAGCAAGCGTCTGCACCAGTACAAGGAGTGTACTTCTTGGCAGATGGAAATTCGTAATCAAGCCGTCGATCGCGTTGAATTTCCAGGGAGGTCGAATGAAGATGTCCGTTGCTGCATTCCACGGTTGGATTTCGCCGGACTGCGCGGCAGATTCCAGCGTCCTCACGGTCGTTGTGCCCACGCCAATAACTCGTCCGCCTTTTTTACGAGTCTCTCTCAGTTGCTCGGCCACTTCCGGGGTCAGTTCGCACCACTCGGAATGCATCGAATGCTCTTCCAGGCGATCGACTTTCACAGGACGGAAAGTTCCAATGCCAACGTGCAGGGTAACGCGGGAAACGGTGACGCCCTGACTTGCCACCTGTTCCAAAAGCCCATCGGTGAAATGCAATCCTGCAGTTGGGGCAGCGACGGAGCCAGGCTCGCGGGCAAAGACGGTTTGGTATTGGTCCAGGTCGACGGGAGTCGCTTCGCCGCCGCGAATGTAGTGCGGTAGGGGAACACGTCCAATTCGGCTGAGCAGATCAAAGGTCGATTCGGTGGAATTCGCCTTCGCCATCCACATGCCATCGTCCAGTCGCGAGATCAGCGTGAGCTCACCGGCTGCCTGGCCCTGTCGGTTCACGAGGCCTATCACTTCGCCGGCGACCAACTTGCCTCGCGTTTTACACAGGATTTTCCAACAGTCGTTTTCGTCGTGCTCAAGGTAGAGACCCTGCCAGCGTCCGCCCGTCGAGTTTCGATATCCGACGAGCTTGGCCGGTACGACCCGAGTGTCGTTAAGGACCAACGAGTCACCACTACGAAGAAACTCCGGCAGATCGCGGAAATGAAAGTGCTCGATCGAATCCTGCTCGCGATTGACGACCATCAATCGCGAGTCGGACCGGTTCGGCAGCGGCTGCTGTGCGATCAGCTCGGGTGGCAGTTCGTAGTTGTAGTTGTCGATTTCAGCCATGCCTTCGTCGCAATCCGTTGGTAGAAAGTTGGCTTACTTCTTGTTGTTGCGCTTACGGCGTTTCTTTTTGGCTGCGGCAATATTGTCTGCAGCCGGAGCTTCGCCTCCGCTAACGGAGGCTGCCGCTGTTGCCAGTCGGTCGCTCAGGCTGACGGGCGTCTGCTCCGGTTTCTTGCCACTGTCCTTCGGCAGCAACAGACGCTCAGCCAACGCCCAGGCACTGGACGTAATGAAGTAGAGGCACAGCCCGGCCGGAACCTTGAAGAACAATACCAGCATGAACAGCATCATGAACTTCATGACCTTCTGCTGCATTTCCTGCTGCTCGTCGGTGGGCGGCGGCGTGAATAGTTGCTGGTGCAGCAGGAAGAAGCCCGTCGAGATGATGGGCAGCAGGTTGAAGAACGGTCCAAGGTAACCGGCGTAACCGGTGAGGAATTCGAAGGGGAGCATCGAATCCCAGCGGAACATCATGTCGGGAGCTGCGAGGTTCGAGCACCACTCGACACCCGGGATGAGGGGCGTTTGTCGGAGCTCAATATCGACGCTCAGGGCGCGATAGAGTCCGATGAAGATCGGCAACTGCAGGAACATCGGCAGGCAGCCCGCTACCGGATTGTAGTTGTGCTTGCGGAAAAGTTCCTGCTGGGCCTTGGCCTGCTTCTCTGTGTCGCTGGGATACTTCTCCTTGATCTTCTTGATTTCGGGAGTGAGCTCCTGCATCTTCTTTGCGTTCTGGGCTTGCTGCCGGCCAATCGGGAACATGCACGCGCGAACGAGCAGTGTTAGCAGGATGATCGACAACCCGTAGCTGCGTACGATTGAATAGAAGAGGTGCAGTAGCCAACCCATGATCTTGGCGGGCATCTTGAACCAACCGTACACGATGCACTCGTCCAGGCCGTAGTCATCCAGTACGTCGGGATGTTTCGGACCGGCAAAGATTTCGAAGTCGTGAGTGGTCGACTGTTGCGGTGGGACCGAGACCATCGTGCTGTCCGCCCGAAACGTGATCGGAGTTCGGCTGGCGCGTAATTCGTCTACCTCGGAAATGGCATGTGCATCCAATTTTTTCAGGATTACAGCGGCCGCGTCCGGTTCGAACGATGCCATCAGCGCCGATGAAAAATACTGGGCGTCGACACCGACATACTGCATCTTTTTCGGTTCGCCATTATCGACGATGATGAGTTCGGGGTTGTCTGGGTTTTTCTTGAGCCGCTTCGTGACCATGGGATTGGTGTAGAAGTCATGCCCTTCACCGTCGGCGCGGAAGATCACATCCCGCATTCCGGCTCCGGCGAACGAAGACGGGTGCGTCTTGTAGGAATACCACCAACCTTCCAGCGGCAACCCGGTGGGCCCGTCGACCCGATAGCCGACCTCGAGGTTTTCGCTGCCCTTGTTGACGAACTCGACGTCGAAATCGAAGTGGTACTTCCGTTCGTTCTCGGTCGTTTCCTCGGTTGCCTCGTGCGAGCGAATGGAGAATCGCTTTACGACCTCCAGCGAACCGTTGATGCCAATCTCTTTCAGCGTGGAGGCAGGCATGGGGAAGCGGAATTCGACCGTCGGCATCTCGTCAACGACTGACACTTCGGCGAGCCAGTTTGACTTCATCAGCGAAGGTAGCCCTTTGAGCTCGTCTTCCCCGTAGCTGGTCGAACGATGCGATATTTGATGCAGCGTGAGCAGATACGAATGCTGTTGGAGTTCGTCACTGCCGTTGGGCAGGAGTTCCGGGCGAACGACTTCCAGGGGGCGGCGGATTGACGCCACGGAAAGCGTACGCGAGCTGCCGCCGCGATTGACGGTGAATTCGAGACTGTCTCCGAATCGATATTCTTGCCGTGCGAGTTCGTAGGCTTCAAGGTTTCCGGTCGTGGCATCGCCGATTGCAGTCACGACGTCACCGACCTCCATGCCCGCAATGCTGGCGGGAGTGCCGTCACCGACGCACGTAACACGCAGTCCGTTGCCGTCTGGTGTCAGGCCGAGATGGCCGATGTAGGCCGTCTTGTCCTCAAGGTCACGATACTTTGGATCACTCAGTTCGATGCGTTCGACGGCAGCACCCTGATTGATGAGTGTCACCAGCATCGCATAGCCGGAGTCTGGATCGATCGAGCCAATCGTGAATCGCTCGAGAGCGTCAGGCAGAGCCGCCACATCTTCAGCTTCCGCTTCGGGAGCGACTTCGGCGTCGAGCAGATCCGGATCGGGCTCGGCCTCGGCGAGCGACGCGTCGGCGGGAACCGGCGCGGGCTGCCCGTCTTCATCTTCCACCTGCTCGGCAACTTCGGCGTCTTCGTCGACCGGCGGAGGCGGATTCATGACTTTGAGCAACTCCATGTAGCCGATGAACAGCAGCATCGAGACGAGCATGAAGTTGAGGAGACGTTTGTCCACGGTGTGGTGCCTTTGTGTTATGTGGTGTCTGTTCGCGGCGAAAGAGCGTTGCTCTATCGACCTTCGAAGAGACGGTCCCCGAGGAAATTGTCGAGGTCAGGAATCGCGTAAATCTGATTCGCCGTAGCGTCAATGTCATAGACGACGCGGCGGTAAGTTATCGTCTTGTCTTCCAGGATTATGTAACAGGCACGCTTGTCGCCATCACGAGGTTGGCCGACGCTGCCGACGTTCACCATGGCTTTCTGTTCGCCAAGCGTGTAGCGATGGTCCATCTGGTCGGGCCGCTGGAAGCGGAAATCTTCGGTGAAAACTCCAGGCGCATGCGTGTGCCCCTGAAAGCAATATCGTTGAATGAGGCCGAATATTCGTTCTATTTTCTTGGCGTTGTAAATATCTTCAGGAAAGACATATTCGTGCAAAGGGCTACGAGCGGACCCATGGACGAACATCAGGTCGCCGTCGCGGTGGACGCGTGGCAGTTCGCACAGATAGTTCCAACGCTTCGGATTTTCGGGGTCACTACCGTCTTCGATCTGCTTGCGAGTCCAGAAGATTGCCTTTTCGGCTCCGCTACTGAATCCATCGGGGTCGAACAAGGCTGCCTGGTCATGATTGCCCAGGATGCAGACGCTGGTACGCGTCATGACAAGGTCGAGGCATTCGCGGGGGTTGGGGCCGTAGCCAATGACGTCGCCAAGGCAAAAGATCTCATCGACACCATGCGAAGCGATATCGTCCAGCACCGCATTTAGTGCGACGAGGTTACCGTGGATATCGCTGATGATCGCACGCTTCACGGCGTGATGGTCCCGATGAAGTATCGAATTGGCCACGAAATACGCAGGTCGAACGGACGGCGTTCACTAGGGGCGTAGGTTAAGGCCAAGGGTAACCCGGAAGTTTACCCAACTCGGGAGAAGCTGGTCAACTGCGGCTGCGGGGGTCGCGTAGAATTGGCGGATTTCCTGCCTTCGAAGCACAGAAATGGCTTTGGTTGCGATCTCTGGTGGTGGCTCGAGTGGGGCCGGTCGGATCCGAGGTCCGTTCGGTTTCGAGACGGCCGCAGCCACTGCTGACCGCCATCAACGCCGACGTCACTCGCACAATTGCTATTCGCCGTGACTATCTGCCGTGACTATCTGCCGTGACTATCTGCCGTGACGCAGCCGGTCGCCCAGCATGTTGTCCAAGTCGGGCTCGTCGTAGATCTTTTTGATAGTGACCTCAAGCGGATACTCCACTCGACGGAAGCAGACCGTGTTGTCTTCCAGGATGACGTAGCAGGATTGCGGATTGGTATCGCGGGGTTGTCCAACGCTTCCGACGTTGATCATGGCCTTGTCGCCAACCAACTGGTACTCGTAATCGCATTCGTCCGGGCTAAAAAACTCGCCGTTTTCCGTGAAAACCCCGGGGATGTGCGTGTGCCCCTGGAAGCAATACTTGTTGAGACGTTTAAAGAGTTCTCCCAGTTTGCGCGCGTCGTACACGTCTTCCGGAAAGACATACTCGTTGGTCGGTTCGCGGACGGAACCGTGAACAAACAGGAAGTCACCGTCCTCCTTGAGACGCGGCAATTCGCCAAGGAAATCCCAGCGGTCATTGATATCTTTCTGACTGCCGCCACCACCCTCAAGCTGCTCACGGGTCCAGTAGATGGCCCGCAATGCAACGGGATTGAACCCATCCGGGTCGAACATGGCCGCCTGGTCATGATTGCCAAGAATGCACAGTTTGGTTTTCGTGCGCACGAGATCGAGGCATTCGCGAGGGTTGGGCCCGTAGCCAATGACGTCGCCAAGGCAGTAGATATCCGTGACCGACTGTTGTCGGATGTCTTCAAGGACGGCCTGGAGAGCTTCCAGATTCCCGTGGACATCGCTGATCAACGCAACCTTCACTTCAGTGCCTCTTGATGCGGTTTGCCGGGAAATGGATACTCGTAGGTCGACAGCCTGTTTCGATACCTTAGGTGGTGATCGGCTTTTGCTGTTATCAAACTGGAAGTCTAGGTTGTGAGCCCTGCTAGTCAAGCGGAAGATGTGGGCGGCACTAACCAGTCAATCGGAATGACCAGACCGTAGTCTAACGAATTACCCGGTTGATCTACAGTTCACCCTTTTGCCGATGCGGGTCCAAATGCGAGTCCTCTCGATTGAAACAGCCAGTCCCCCGGGATCGATTGCTCTCGCAGACGGCCGCAAGATCCTGATTTTCGAACGGCTTGTGGATGCTCGACGTACGACGGAGACATTCGCAGCCGTCATTCGGGAAGCCATCGAATCCGTCGGCTGGCACCCCACAGATGTCGATCTTGTCACGACCAGTATGGGGCCGGGATCGTTTACCGGATTGCGGATTGGCGTCACCGCGGCGAAGGTCTTCGCCTACGCAACCGGGGCGAGGGCACACGGCGTCAATACGCTTGAACTCATTGCCAGCCAGTCGCCCACGGACGGGCTGATCGAAGCAGTCCTGGATGCCCAGCGTGGCGAGCTGTTCGCGGCCCGCTACGAAAAGGTGGGTGACGAGTTGTTGGAAGTCGTCCCCACGGCCATTATTCATGCTGACAGTTGGATCGCCGAACGGACGGAGGGCGCTCAACTTGTTGGGCCTGGGCTGAAGAGAATCCAGTCCCGACTGCCGGCCAATGCCCGGCTTATGCCCGAAGATTGTTGGGTTCCTCGAGCGGACGCGTTGGCCGAAATTGCGCTAAATCGCATGGCCTCCACCGACATCGACGTGAGCCCCTCTAATTCGGCGTTTTCTCTGGTGCCGCAGTATTTTCGGAAGAGTGCAGCCGAGGAAAAAGCGGATCGTAAGACTGGTTGAAACGCGCTGTCTCCGACTGGCGTCAGTGGCCGATCAGTTTGCGTAGCGAATCTTCTGTGTCTTCAAAGTCCTCATCGATCACAGCCACGCCTGCGGGTGCGGAGACGGCGGCGTTGTTGTATCGACGCAACCACACGCTGCGGATGCCATATTGCACGGCACCTGCAATGTCGCTGCTCAGCGAGTCGCCGACCATGACGACGTCGCTCGCGGCCAGTTCCAGTCGACTCAACGTCACTTCGAAAATCTTCGGATCAGGTTTCGGCACACCGACTTCTTCGGAAATCGCAGTCACTTCGAAGAATTGATCCAGTGATAATCGTTGTAGTTTGGGAATCTGTTCCGCGACCAGATTGTTGGTGACGACTGCCAGGCGAATTCCTTTTGCTCTTAGCGCTTCCAGTAGTCGCAAGCTGCCGGCAACGGGAACGCACACGGAATCGTAATCCCGTCGGTAGTCCGTGTATTCCTGCAGCGCCTGTTGGTCACTGATTTCCAAATCGAATGACTGGAACACCTGCTGCATGCGTTGTGTGCGAGCGGCCGTTTGGCTGAGTTCGCCATGCAGGAGTCGCACATGAATACTCTCGAGTGCTTCCGAGTACCGGCGTTCGAGTTCACGCACGGGGACCGTCTTCATCACCGGATAGCGGTGACTCAACTCCACCAGTGCGGAACGGGCGCTATGCAAATGGTTGAAGAGCGTATCGTCCAGGTCGAACAGGACGGCCTGCGGTGCTGAATCTGGCATACTGTCCGGTGTCGGGGCTATGCCAGTTCGGAGAATGCTTCTTTGGCCGCGGCGACCGTCGCGTCAATGTCGGCCTCGGTGTGAGCGGCCGAAATGAATAGCGCCTCGTACTGGCTGCAGGGCATGTAGACGCCGCGATCCATGAGCGCCCAGAAGTACCTGGCAAACTGTTCCGTTTTGCATTTTGCGGCTTCGGTCCAACTACGAACTTCTTCATCACTGAAGAAGAATGTCATCATGCTGCCGACGCGGGCGATGTGGTGGTGGAGTCCCGCCGAGATGGCGGCCTGGCGTAGACCCGCCTCCAATCGGGCACCCAGCATCTCGAGGCGCTCGTAAGGCGATTCGTCACGCAGCAATTCAAGGATCGCACAACCAGCGGCGGTGGCTACCGGATTTCCGCTGAGCGTGCCCGCCTGATAAACCTGTCCGGCTGGCAGGATGTGATTCATGACATCCGCCCGTCCGCCATACGCTCCGATTGGCAGTCCACCACCGACGATTTTTCCCATCGTGGTGAGGTCGGGCGTGATTCCCTGCATGGACTGTGCCCCGCCGTGGGCAACACGAAAACCGGTCATGACCTCATCGTAGATTAGCAGTGCACCGTGTTTGGTCGTTTGCTCGCGAAGCGTCCGCAAGAACTGGTCCGTTGGCAACACGCAGCCCATGTTGCCGACCACTGGTTCAAAAATGACACCGGCGATGGAATCAGGATTGGCGGTGAAAGCCGCTTCGACGGCCGCGGCGTCATTGTATTCCAGGACGACGGTATCCTTTGCCGTGCCTGCCGTGACACCGGGTGAGTTGGGAACGGCCAGTGTTGCCGCGGCACTTCCGGCAGCCACCAACAGACTGTCGACATGACCGTGGTAGTTGCCGGCAAATTTGATGATCTTGTCGCGACCGGTGTAACCTCGGGCCAGCCGGATTGCGGACATCGTGGCCTCGGTGCCGGAATTGACCAGCCGCACTTTCTCGACGGAGGGTACTGCTTCAATGATCAATTCAGCGAGTGCATTTTCGCCTTCCGTGGGCGCTCCGAAACTTGTACCGCGAACGGCGACATCCGAAATGGCCGCAACGACTTTGGGATGAGCGTGGCCAAGGATCATGGGCCCCCACGAACCGATGTAGTCGATGTAACGATTGCCATCGACGTCATACAGATACGCTCCCTCGCCACGCTGCATGACGATGGGTTCCCCGCCGACAGCTCCGAAGGCTCGTGCCGGACTGTTGACGCCGCCGGGCATCAACTCTTTCGCTCGACTGAAAATTGCGTGGCTCTTGTCTCGGTTCATCTTTGCTGTTTCTCTCGGGTGGGGGATTTTGACACTATAGCCTGTCGTGACCGTGTCGGAAAATGAGCCTCTGGAGGTGGATTTGTGGCAGGTCCGAAACCGGGCCCGCCGGACTCAACGACGCCCATCGTAGAAAAAGTCGAGTGCCTTTTGGCTGCGGACCGTGGATCCGTACGAGAGGCAGATACGTCCAAAAAGCTGCACAATTTCGCGACCGGAATAGATCCGGAATTTTCGCGAGGAGCTGGCGTGGGGTTGCCTTCGTAAAACACGAAATTCCAGTTTCTGCTCGCGGCACCATTTCTTCAAAGCGTTGCTAAAGTACAGCTCTTCTGCAGCGTAGTATTGCTGGTCAAATCCGCCCACCGCGTGAAATGCTTCGCCGCGACAGTAAACGAACGAGCCGGCCGCCCACTTCATGGTTTGTGAAAGCGTGTTCCAGATGCCGATGCCAAATTTCCCCCAGCGTGGAGCGTCGTCCATCCGCACGAGACATCCGCCACCGCCAACCTCGCCGGACTCGATCGCTTCCAGCATTTCTCGGACGGAGTCAACGTGCAGGATTGAATCTGCGTCGATGAAGAGGAACCACTCACCGGTCGCTGCCGAAGCGCCGGCATTACGAGCTCGTGCAATCTGATTGATTGGCTCGAAGACGACCGTCGCTCCGGCGGCCTTCGCGATACTTGCCGTTGAGTCAGTGGAGTTATTGTCGGCAACAATCAATTCCCAGGTCAGATTGGGATTCTCGCTTTCCAGGACCGCGAATGCCTCCTTGACCAGACGCAGGCATTGGGGGAGCTCGATCTCCTCATTGTAAGCGGGGATGATTACCGATAACTTCATCAGGGTAAGGACGACACGGGAAAAGAATGTACTACCTGGCCAATTTGATTGTGTCGCGAGTGGGTTTGTCCGAGACAATCATCCTGATTGTTGCGGGCGGGCTTGGTTTCGTCTACCTGTTGCTGGCGCGGGTCGCGTTGCGATTTGATGGGTTTTCTTCACGATACGCTTACGTCAGGCGTTACCTTCGATATGGGTTCGCAATTCCGGTCTTGCTTGCACTTCTGGGGGCAGTCGATGGATCCAGGGACTTCAGCCACGACATGAATCTGTTGCAGCAGACGGGGGCCATCACTCGGCCCCAGTTTCGTGCGATGCGAGAGCACCACTACTTCGGTGTCGGGAAGCTGGTTCTTGTGGGTGCTGCCAGTACGTTCGCGCTTTGGGTGCTGATGAGTCGGTTGAATGCGGCGGACGTAGCCGTACCGAGTGAGTCGCCTTTAGCTGCGGCAGGAAAAGAAAAAGATCCCGAACCAGTTTGACTCGTCGAGCCATGCGTGGGTCAGGGAAGTGCCGGCGTCCATCGCGATTTGCTGAACGTCACCGAGGTCATACTTGTACGAGTACTCGGTGTTGATGAGCTCGCCTTGCTTGATTTCAAATTCGTGTTCGGCAATTCGGACGGTTTGATTGGCAGTACTCCTCAGGTAGATCTCAATGCGCCCCGCTTCGGTACTGTACCGGGCAAAGTGTTCAAACTGTTCAGGTATCAGGTCTGCATCGAGTTCCCGCTGAAGACGGGTCAGCAGATTGCGGGTGAATTGTGCTGTGATTCCCCGCGAGTCGTTGTAGGCTGCCTCAAGGATTCCAGTGTCTTTCTTCAGGTCCATGCCGATCAGAATTCCGCCGCCAGGCCCGGCCATTTCCTGCATGTTGGTCACAAGCCGTACTGATTCCGGTCTGGTGAAATTCCCAATCGTTGAACCGGGAAAGTAGACGATCGTGCGCTGGTCTTCATCGGCTGGCGGTAGATCAAATGGTTCCGTGAAGTTCGCGCAGATGGGGTCGATGCGAAGTTCCGGGTACCGGTCTTTTAGTTGTCGCGTCGAAGGAATCAGATACTCGGGCGCAATGTCGACGGGAATGTAGGACTCAGGGGATTCCAGCTCATCAAGTAGTAGTTGCGTCTTGATGCTCGCTCCACTTCCGAACTCTACCAGCCGACAATGAGGTCCGCAGACGTCGGCCATCACGCGGGCGTCGCGCCGCATGATGCCGATTTCGGTACGTGTCGGGTAGTACTCCGGCGTTTCGCAAATGGCTTCAAAAAGCTCACAGCCTCGCTCGTCGTAAAGGTAGCGACTGGGGATGTGTCGTTGCCCGGCGGCTTTTGACAGGCCGTCAATCACATCTTGCAGAAAGTCGTCTTCGGTCACGCACGTAACTTGTGGATCGGACGAAGTACTCATCTGGTGCTTTCTTCGCTATTTTGCGAGTCGTATTCCGGAAAACTGCCAGCGGGCATCCGGTGGAAAGAAATTGCGATAGGTCGCTCTGATGTGCGAGCCGCTGGTGACACACGATCCGCCGCGCAAGACGAACTGATTGCACATGAATTTGCCGTTGTATTCACCCAGTGCGCCGGTGGGAGGCCGATAGCCGGGATACGCGGTGTACTGGCTGGCCGTCCATTCCCAGACGTCGCCGAACATCTGTCGCATGCCATCGCCCGGCGGAGACGCCGCGGCAGGGTGGAAGCGAAGGGACTCGGCGAAGTTGCCAACAAGGGATTGCGAACTCGCGGCGTGTTCCCATTCAAATTCCGTGGGCAGTCGCGCTTGCGACCAGCGAGCGAACGCATCGGCTTCAAAGTAGCTGACGTGTGTCACGGGAGCGTCCAGGTCGATGGGTTCGAGGCCCGATAGCGTAAAGGCATGCCACGCGTCATTCTGCTGGTGCCAATACAACGGTGCATTCCATTGCTCGCTCTGAACTGTGCCCCATCCCATCGACAGCCAGAATTCCGGTCGCTGGTAGCCACCGTCGTTCATGAACTCGAGGAACTCGCGATTTGTGACCAGTCGGTCCTGTAACGCGAAATCCGTCAACAACGCTTCGTGACGCGGGCATTCGTTGTCGAAGCAAAATTCATCACCCGAGAATCCGAAACGCTGGATGCCGCCCTCAAAGGATCGCCACTCCGGGCCGTCGATTGGCGCGGTCGCGGGTGGCGTCGCTGGCCGAGCCTGGTACTGGGGAAATAATGGATTGCAGGACAGGACATGTTTGATGTCCGTGAGCATCAATTCCTGGTGTTGCTGTTCATGCTGAATACCGAGCTCAACAACGTGGGCGACTTCATCCGGGATTGGGCCGGACAGAAATTGTTCCAATGCCAAATCGACCTGTTGCCGATAGTCCCAAACTTCGCCAACGGTGGGACGCGACAGGAATCCGCGTTGTGCTCGCGGGAACTGCTTGCCCACCGTGTTGTAGTAGGAGTTGAAGAGGTACTCGAACGCTGCGTTTGCGGGTTGATAGTCGTCGACGTGGGGTTTCAAAACGAACGTTTCAAAAAACCACGTGGTGTGAGCCAGGTGCCACCGAGTCGGGCTGACATCCGGCATCGACTGAATTACACAATCTTCCGGCTGGAGAGGATCGCAAATGCGCTTCGTGAATGCCCTCGCACTTTGCAGGCGATCGCGCAAATTGATAGCAGAGTCGGTACCAGTGTCTGCTGTAGAAGAGAGCGACATAATTGTTTTGAAGAGTTCCGTGCCCAACAGAAGAGCCTACGCACCGTAGGAGTCGCGGTCAACCTTTACGAACATTTATCGACCCGCAGCGATGTGTACGCTTCGTAATAGTCTCATTGACGTCAGATGAGCGTGGACCTGACAGCAAATCCGGAAAAATTGTGGTCTGCTAGTTTCTGGGGTCCATCATAAGATGCATGACTTCCGCTCGCGTTGTGGCACTCTCCCTGAATTTACCTCGCATCGCCGATGTCACGCACAGGCTGCCGGGCTTTCGAATGCCGCGCATTGTCATGCATGAGTGTGAAGCTTCGACAACGACCGCGACGCCACGGACATCCAGCTCTTCCTCCAGGAGGTCGGCGATGGTTTCCGTCATGCGTTCCTGCACCTGCGGGCGTTTGGAGATGACTTCCACCAGTCTCGCCAGTTTGCTCAATCCAATAACTTTGCCATTGGGCAGGTAGCCGATATGAGCTTTGCCAATGAATGGCAACATGTGATGTTCACAGAGGCTGTTGAAGCTGATGTCGCGCACGACAACAACTTCGTCGTACTTTTCGGTGAAGAATTTCCTCAGGTGGACTCGCGGGTCCTCGTGGAGGCCGCTCAAAAGTTCGCGGTACATGCGAGCCACGCGGGCCGGGGTTTCCAGCAAACCTTCACGGTCGGGATCTTCTCCGACGGCAGCCAGGATTTCACGAACGGCTCGTTCGATACGGGGGAGGTCAACCTCGAATTCGGACTTGTTGTCAGCCATCAGTTTCCACTTTAAGAATAGAATAGATTGCCCCCAGCCTAGCCCAGTCCAGTTTTGCTGTCGACGAGGGCAACAAGGGCTGTTTGCGTCAAACAATCTGATGACACTCCGTAGTGAAAAATTGAATCGCATCTATCTGGACAATGCCGCCACGAGTTGGCCGAAACCGGAATCGGTCTATGCCGCCGTCGACCGCTACCAACGTGAAATTGGTGCCGCCGCCGGTCGTGGAGGCTATCGCGCATCCGAAGATGTTGCCCGCGTGATTGGCCGACTTCGGCATCAGATCGCGGACTTCATTGGCGCGAGTTCGCCGAGCCACATCGTGTTCACGCAAAACTGCACGGACTCGTTAAACCTGGCGATTCATGGACTGCTTGAGCCAGGCGATCATGTCGTCTCCAGCGTCGCGGAACACAACTCGATACTACGTCCTCTGACCGGGCTGAAAGCCAGCAGCCGCATCGAATGTACGCTTGTCGATGTGGACGACGCCGGCCGGGTCGATGTCGAAGCAATCCGGAATGCAATGCGGCCCGAAACGCGATTGCTCGCCATTACGCATGCGAGCAACGTGACGGGCGAAGTTCAACCAATCGATGAAATCGCTCAAATTGCGCAACAGCACGAATGCGTCTTTCTGGTTGATGCGGCGCAGACCTTGGGGCATGTGCCGATCCATGTGCAACAATCGGGGATCGATCTGCTGGCAGCACCCGGGCACAAAGGGCTGCTGGGACCGCTCGGCACGGGCCTCTTGTACGTTCGCGAGGGACTGGAAAAATCCATCCGGCCAACCCGGCAGGGCGGAACGGGGACGCAAAGTGAAAATGCAGTGCAACCCGATGACATGCCGGCTCGATTTGAGTCCGGAAATCTGAATGTTCCCGGACTCTATGGCTTGGAGGCTGGGCTCGAGTTTGCTGCCAGGTTACTGGCGGAAACGCCGGACCATCATGAACGACTGACGGCTGGCCTTATTAAAGAGTTACGGCAGTTGGATGGCGTGATGGTCTACTCGTCGCCCAATCCGTGCGGTATCGTCAGCTTCAATCTGGCCGGCTTCGATCCTCGAGAGCTTGCCACGATGCTGGAGAGCATGGCGGGGCTTGAGCTGCGGGCTGGATTGCATTGCGCTCCGATGATGCATCAGCGGCTGGGTACGTTTGAGTCGGGGGGCTGCGTTCGAGCCAGTGTCGGCTTTCAAACCCGGGCCGAAGATCTTGTCGCGATCGCGGAGGCCCTCACTGTGCTCATCGAGAATCCCATGACCTAGCTTCTACGCTTGTCGCCTACGTTGGTGGAGCATGGCGGGCGTGCATTGGCCGGGCCGGTAGCAGGGCAGGGCGGTAATTGTCCCCGGATAGGGCGTGCGGACTTCGGTTTAAGGTGAATTCCCGATATGCTGTAGCCCTGACTCGTCCCCCGAATTCTCGTACCGAACATTCCAGATTGCATCGCAACATGTCGGAATCAAAACCCTGGTATCACGAAGGCCTGAAGTTCACCTGTTCTCAATGCGGCGACTGCTGCACCGGCGCGCCGGGGTTCGTGTGGCTCAACAAAGCGGAAATTGTCGCCCTGGCGAAACGCCTGGATCTCGACGAAGAGACCTTTGAGCAGCAATATGTGATGCAGGTGGGAATCCGGAAATCGCTGAAGGAATTCTCCAATGGCGATTGTGTGTTGTTCGACACGGAGAAACGCTGCTGCACGGTTTATGAGGACCGCCCACGGCAATGCAAGACATGGCCGTTTTGGGATTCAAATCTGCGAAGTCCGGAAGCCTGGCAGGAGACTTGCGAAGCATGTCCGGGCAGCGGGCAAGGCAAACTGCATCAGCTCGAGCAGATCGAAACGCAGCGCAAGGTCATGAAAATCTGAGCACAGCGACACTGACGCAGCAATACGGATGAGCTGGGTTGTCGACGTTGGCTGGCAAGAGCGAAGTGAGCTGGCGAGCAAGGCGAACGAGTCGCCGGCGGAATGCAGCGCTAAAGAAAACACCAAGGGACAGGGGCACTTTCCCGGGAAGAAAGGCCCCATGTAGCTGAGTCATTCAGCTCCCAAGGTATCTATATTCACCGTCAAAGGGGGTCAGCCAAGGACGGATTAAGCAAGAGCGACGATATTCAAAAAATCAGTTGGAGCCGAAGCTCCGGCTGACTTACACGAGTTCCTTCTTTGCGCCAATGAGCGTTCGAAGTCGTTCGGCGAGCAGAGCTGCGTCGAATGGCTTCTTGAACGTTTCGTTGATGCTGGACCGATCGAAGCTAATTGAGCTGCCGTCGTCTGGAAGCAAAGCGATCAGGATGGTCTCCGTGAAATCGCTATTACGTTTCAGATTCTGGCAAATTTGCAATGCTTCGACTTTACCAATCGAAAAGTCACAGATGATGCAGTCGGGGTGGAAACTCTCAGCCTGAATACCGGCTTCGAATCCACTTGCCGCTACAGCAACACGGAATGACTTCTCTGGTGGCAGCTCCCGACGAAGATTCTCAATCAGAACCTGATCTTGAGCGACGATTAGCACCTTGGCCATTGCCTCGTCTTCGAGGTCGCCAAGAGGCATACCGTGCTCTTTCAGGAACTTAATCAAGTATTCTCGCGGGATGCGCCGGTCCTGTGACCCGGGAATTCGATAGCCCTTCAGGCGGCCCGAGTCGAACCATTTGCTCACAGTGCGCGGGGCCACTTTGCAGATCTTTGCGACCTGACCAGTTGTGAAGACCTTCATCACAGGTTCTCCATACGCTCTCGTTAGTAAACCTTGCTGTAATGCCATGTGACACTACAACCTGCGGGTCCCAAGTCATGCGGTTCCTGCAATCTGCGACAATCCGTCGTCACAAAATCACAATCGCCAAACAACTCTGGGTCGGGACCATTCGCTACACATTTGGAAATCGCTTCCGTCACCTGACTGGAAAAATTCCGTTCTTTCCTGAAAGGTGTGACCACCTCGCTGCACATTCCTGAATCACGCTCCGGTCAAGCGAAGATGCGGGTCAACACTTCTTCCGGAATGCGACGCAGAGCTGGTCAGCCAGCAATCCGTCGTGGTGCAGGGGGAGAACTTGCGCGGCAAACGTTCACGCAGCGACACGATCCATGCGTCGAAACGCACTTCCTGTATCACGTTGATGGCTGGACGCCATTGGCAGGGACCCCCCCTACGCGAGAAGACACAATCAGCAGTCGGCGAACGATCGCAGATATGCCTTCCCGAATGTAAGTTTCGATTCAAACGGGGGTATGACTTTAGAAACTTTCGCATGTCGTGCCGGCATCAACGCTCAAACACGTGATTCCTGCCCTTCCAGAAGGGGCGAATGCAGCGACGCGGTGTGCGTAAACCGTTAAATCACATTGGTTTGCAATTGTAGGTCCTGTTGTTGGGCCTGATTACAACTTCGCCAGGAACAACTTTCAGCAGTCAACCGGGTTTTCACGGTTAGCGCGGTTGTAGGGGCATTCGCCGCGGCCAGCCGAAGGAAATGACGTGCTGGCATACTGTAGAATCCGACTCAGCGTTTCAACTGACGCTCTGTCCCCACCAGACTTGTCAGAGGTCTTCGGTAACCCGAGTGGCAGCAGAGCTTCACGCTGCTTCGCCGTCGTCGGCATCGCTGGTGTCATCGATGTTATCGCGAATGCTGCCATCTTCGCTGACGTCGTTGAACTGAACCGAAACCCTTTTTGATACACCCGACTCCTGCATGGTCACACCGTATAGCGTGGTCGCCGCGGACATGGTTTTTTTGGAATGGGTGACAATGACAACTTTGGTGGTTCGTAGGAACTCTCCCAGTACGTCAACAAATCGGCCAATGTTCGCTTCATCGAGTGGCCCGTCGACTTCGTCCAGAATGCAGAACGGACTTGGGCGATGGCGGAAGATTGCCAGCAGAAGCGTCACGGCCGTCATGGCCCGCTCGCCGCCGCTCAGTAGAGAGATGTTGAGGGAGTGCTTGCCTGGTGGAGTGGCGGTGATGTCGATGCCAGCGTCCAGGATGTCGGCATCCTCTTCGACCACGATATCCGCGAAGCCCCCGCCAAATGCCCTGCGGAACAGTGCCTGGAAGTTTTCGCGAATGATGTCCAGCGTCTCAACGAACATCCGACGACTGTCTGCGTTGATACGCTGAATGATGCGTTCGAGCGCCTCTTTTGCCTTGATGAGGTCGTTGTACTGGGTTGTCAGCGATCCGAACCGCGATTCAAGGTCTTCCAGTTCGGATAGACTCTCCATATTGACGGCGCCGATGTTACCGAGCTTTCGTCGCAGGTCGCTGATTTCAGATTCGAGCTCTTCTCTTTGGCCGGCATCCTCGAGTTCGTCGCTGATCTCGGAAAGTTCGATTCCATAGTCATCACGTACGCGTTCGACGATCGTGTTGCGTTTCATCTGCAACTCGCCGGAACGAATGGTGAGGCTGCTCTGTTCTTGTTGTAGTTCCTGAAGTTGCTCGCGGGCATTACGAGCCTCGCGCCGCAGATCCTGACGCTGGGCCAGGATCTGATGTTCCTCGCCTTTGAGCGAGCGGATGGTCTGCTCGTGTGCCTGTAGGTCCAGATAGGCGATTGCCAGTTCCGAAGTGGCGGTCAGGATGGCTCGGCCCGTTTCCCGGTGGCGACTTTCGCAATGCCGGAGTTGATTGGCGATGTCCGCAACCGCTCGGCCTCGTTCCTCATTGTCTCGCTGGCACTGGGCTGCCTGACTACGCAGTGTCTCGACGCGTTGCTCGGAACGTGCCAGTTCGATTTTCGTTTCGTTGGCACTCTGTTCTCGATTTTGGCGTTCCCGTTGGAGATTGACCAGCGTGGACTGGTACTCTTCGAGTGCCGTTTCCAGGCCGGACACCAGCGACTCAAGGTCGCCAAGGCCAGAGTTCACGCCCGCCTGCTGTTGCCTGATTTCGGCATGGCGATGTTGCAATTCCTGCAGACCGGAATGCACCTCCTCGTGGTTGGCCTGATTTTGCGCAACCAGTTGGCGGGCAGCTTCAGCCCGAGCATGGGCGTGTGCGTACTCGTCGCTGATCTGTTTGCCTTCCCGGATCCATTCCGCCAGCCGTTGTTCCTTTTCGGATAGCGTCACACCGAGTCGATCGACTTTCTGCGAAAGGACGCTCTCCTGTTCGGTAAGCTTCTTGAGCTGTATTTGCAGCGAGCGGAGTTCACTACGGCGCGAGACAATGCCGCCGGAGCTGAGCCGTGGCCCGCCGAAAACCGTTCCGTCCGCCTCCAGCACCTCACCTGCCGATGTCACGAATCGCCACGGAACGCGATCGTACTTCTCACGCAACGAAAGGGCCACGTCCAACGAGTGTACGAACCACGTCATGCCTAACAGGTAGCGGGCAAGATCTGCCCATTTTTCTTCGACGAGGGCGAAATCCGTGGCATGTCCAATCACGCCCGGTTCGCGTGCAAGAGCAGGGTCCAGCGGTCGCTTGTCATAGCGGATGGTTGCCACCGAGAGCACGCCGACGCGGCCACGCAGCCGGATGGAATCATCCGCCATCGCACGAAGCAGGCGTTGCCCGGTCACGACGATGTACTGGGCACGATCACCCAGAGCCGCGTCCACCAGCGGTGCCATCTCAACCTTGACTTCAATCAGGTCGGCGACCATACCCTGGATGTCGGAAAGCGGGCCGATCGGATTTGATTTTGAACGAGCAAGCAGGTCCTTCGTACCTGCGCCAATGCCTTCCAGACGACGTTCCACTTCCTCCAGCACGTTGAGGCGTTCGGACGCTGCCGTTCGCTGCTGTTGGCAGTTCGTCAGGTCGGAGGTTAGCGAGCGGTGCTCCTCCAGCAACTGCTTGACTTCCGCGTCCGCGGAATCGTGCTGAGTTGTCACCGAGTCCAGCTTCTCTCGAAGTTGTGACTCCACTTTCGCCGCCGACTCCATCGCCTCCGTGGCGCTATCGAGCTGCTTTTGCAAGGAGACGCGCCGTTGTTGCTCGCGGTCGATGGCGTTTTCTGCGAGGCTGAGCTCGGACTCCAGTGAATCGAGCTGTTTTTGCAGGTCGGCTGTCGCAGCCAGTTGAGCTCGATGCTTTTCACGTTGGTCGCGTTCCGCCTGTTGCTGTAAGCCCAGTTTCTCGGAGATCTCGCCCAGCGAAGTCGCGTTCTGGTCGGCCTTCTCACGCACGGCGTTGAACTCGGATTCGGCAACCTCAAGTTCTGCCCTGACAGCTTCCAACTGCAACAGGACGTCTCCGGCACGACTATTGACGTTGGCTGCGCGGCGACGGTATTGAGACTTCTCGCCATCCAGTTCCGCCAGCGTCTGACGTTGGACTTGTGTCGTGCTTTCGAGTCCGGTGATCAAATCACGGCATGCCGTCACTTGCGTGGCGATCGCCTGCATCTCGCCTTTGATGGCATCTGCACGCTGATCGATTGCAGCCAGATTTTCGTCGGCCTGAGTGCTGGTCGCATCGAGCGCCGCGCAGCGCTGGTTGATCTCCAGTAGCTGAGCTTCGACGGCTTCGGATTCGACGGAGATCTTGCGGAAGTCGGTAAGTCCGACATGCGTTCGCAGTTCTTTCAGTCGGGTGTTGTATTCCTGGTATCGACGCGCCTTGGTGGCCTGATTTCGCAGGCTCTTCAGCCGGCGTTCGACTTCTTCGACGATGTCCGACAATCGAACGAGATTCTGTTCGACTCGAGCGAGGCGGCGCTGCGACTCGACCTTCTTCGCCTTGAAGCGACTGATGCCGGCTGCTTCCTCGAAGATCGCCCGACGATCCTTGGCCGACGCCTGCAGCAGCGTGTCGACTTTTCCCTGTTCGATCAAACTATACGCGTCCGCGCCGACTCCCGTTCCGCGGAACAGATTGCGAACGTCGCGCAGTCGACAGGGCTCTTCATTGATCAGGTACTCGCCTTCACCGCTGCGGTAGACCCGCCGGGTGACTCGCACGTCCGTTGCTTCAACGTCCAGGGTGCCTTCCGAGTTGTCGAAAACAATGGTCGCTTCGGCCGTATTGGCCGGTCGCCGTTGACCGTTGCCGGATCCCTTGAAAATGACGTCCGCCATTTCCGTGCCGCGTAGGCTCTTGGCACTTTGTTCTCCCAGAACCCAGCGAATCGCGTCAACGACATTGGATTTGCCCGACCCGTTGGGGCCAACCACGACGGTGATGCCGTCAGGGAACTCGAATCGCGTTTTATCCGCGAACGACTTGAAGCCGTGTAGTTCGAGTGCTTTTAGCATGAGCGCAAAACGGGCCGAGGTGGTGGACGGACGCGCACCCAGAGATGGAAGAGCCGGCGGCGAACAGCCCCTAGTTTAAGTCACCGCTCGACAAATGGCAGGCCGGATGCAACGTCACGTAAATCCTGTCTGACATTTAGGTTACAGGGACCTTAAGGTTTGCCCAATTTGCCTGAACATCTGGTTCAGATTCCGTAAGCTGCAGCGGTATCTTGCGGTCAATGGCTGCCGCCCGAGCTTGGTTTTCTCGCCCGTGGAGGGCCGCCGGGGCAGGGCAGATCTATTGCGAAGTGGCAAAGTGCTGCGCAGTCGCGAACGATCGATGCCTGAGGAACCTGTCATCGGTCCTTGTCGCAGAAGCGATTGTGGTGATAACGTTCGACCGTCGACTAGCCTTCAGCAGACGAGAAGTCGGGCGTTTTCAGTGTGTCGGCGGACTTTGTTGATTCGCCTCGCTCGTACGTTCGGCCAACCTTGGGCAGTGCATCGAATGCCAGCCGCGAGGACATGCTGCCTTGCTTCTTCGCTTCGTGCAGGACCTTGACGATTTCCGGGTACGTGGATTCGACGGCAACGAGGCCGCGAACGAGGTCATTGACGGTCGCAGTACAGATTCGGCTTTCGTCTTCACCGTCAGCCGAATAACGCGTGACTTTGATGCGGGAAGGTCCTTCGTTGCGAATCACCAATGACTTGCCGACAAGCACCATGATGGGTGTCAGCAATGGCTGATTCGAACCGAACAAAACGATCTCCGGACGCCGACTCTTTGAAACGTGGACCATTGGGTCTGCATTTGAGGCGATTTCATGGAGATAGACATCGCCCAGCCTCTGCTCGCCCAACATGGGGTCACGTGGATTCATGTTTTGCAGTGCCCGGAATGCACCGTATCGCGTTTCTGCACTTTGCATGTGGAGCAACGAAGTCAGCGCGTCGTGCGCCTCCACGCTGCTCATGGCACCAAGGGCAAGTAACGCACGCGCCCGGAACGCTGATTCCTTAGCGGCGTCCGCCAGTGTCGCTCCGGCATCTGAATCGTCGAGGTAGGCGAGTGCTTCGGCCGAGTAAAACCGTACTTCAGGCGAAGGTGACTCAAGTCCGCGCTGCAGCGTGGCGGTAGCGTCTTCACCGATAGCTTCCAGTTTCAGCGCGGCAAGTCCCGAGGTCGCCGGAACCAGCAGTTCTCCTTCGAGAATTTGCAATCTCCGCAGTCGCTGTTCGGGGGTCTCTCGTAGTTTGATTTGTTCGACGACGCGACGATATCGCACAAGGTTATTGCGGTAGCGCGGGTGGATCGTCAGTTCGATGAATTTGTCGGTCTTGGGAGTTGCTGCTCCCTGACGTCGTCCGCGAACGTAGGTGTCGAATCGGGCATTGATGGCATTTCCGACCAGTTTGCTGATCGACACGCTGTGATGATCGCTGCGTAGCTGAAGCCCGAACGGTCGTGACTTCGTGGCAATGCCACCACCGAGAATTCGACCACGAACTTCACTGACCGAGTCACCATCGTCGTTCATCCACGCGTCGACAAGAACTGGTCCCTGTGCCGCTCCGCGGACGTGTCCCGAGCGAATCGACTGATCCAGAATAGCGACCTCGCGAAGTTTGGTTTCCATCAACCAACCGCCTTCGAGGCTGCTTGTCTTGCTGCGTCCGGGCACTCGGATGTCGACGTCAATACGGTCGCCTTTCTGCAATCCGGGTGGCAGGACAGCACGCACGAGTGCAACGGAAGTGGAGGGGCTGGCCAGAATCTGATTGGGATTCTCAACTTTCCGCTTCTTCATTTCTTCCAGCAGAGCCTGTCGCTGCGGCGATGGCGGTGGATCCGAGCCTGTGCCGGCGAGCCCTGTGACCAAAGCGACGCTTTCGATCGCATAAACCCCCAGCCCGTGAGGGCGTGTCAATTCACCGACCGTCTCCGGGAGCTGCACCGTGGTGGGCTCGGGCGTGTCTGACTTGGGCGAATTAATCAGGGAAGCGCAGCCGAGGCTGGAGGCTAGCAATAGAGCACAGACGCCAAAATCCAAGCGAACAAAACACATCATGCGAACACGACTCCCATCCATGGAGCGACAATGACAGCTGCCAAACACGGCAAGCGAGAAGATTAGCCGTTATTGGGTTTTTGCGTCAATGCGAAACTGTGGCTGGATATCGGGCCAGTTCTACGCATTTCCCAAGAGAATGGGTCGTTGGCAAACTCGCCCGCTCGTTCCGGGGCTCCGCCCGGGAACGAGAGTGGAGTGGGGACTAGCTGAGCCAGTCCTTGAGTACCTTGAGATCGCGGCGAAGAGCGGCGATGTTGGCTTGAGTGCCCTCGGTCTTGAGATATTCCACATGCAGGGAGATGGGGCCGTCGAACCCGTCGGCCTTAACCATCTCGAAGAATTTTGGGTTCACGCGTCCGGTGCCCAGCGGGACGTGCTTGGCCTTGCGGCCGTCCCATTGGAAGTCTTTAACGAACAGCGCCCCGATGTGCGGTTTGACTACGTCATAGATGACCGGCCAGGAAAGGCCCGCTTCAATGGTGGCGTGGCGGATGTCAAACGCCAGGCCGATTTCGTTTTTGGGTACGCCCTTTAGTAGACCGAACATATCCCACAATGTCGCTCCGACGTACTTTGCGTCCGAATGATTCTGGTAGAACGCCGTGACGCCCAGTTCGCGGTTGAAGGCCGCCAGTTCATGTACCTGAGGACGAATCTCGTCAAGTTGAGGCAGAATGGATTTCGTCAGGTCGTACTTGTAGAAACCCATGCGGTACGTATTAATGCCCAGCGACTTCGCTGTCCGTAACACTTTTTCACTGAGTGGCTGCTGCGGATTCAGGACATCCGAAGCCATCGTCGTTACCTCAAGGTCACGCTTTTTCAGGGCTTCGACAAGCTTTGGCAGATCCTCTTCGACTCGTTCAGGGAGAACGTGGCCTTTGTTGCGTACGGTCGCCTCAATGCCTACGAAACCCAGTTCGGCGATGACATCTGCGAGTTCGTCGTACGAAAGGTCCTGCAGGAACTTTTCAAAGGCACAGATCTGGAACTGAGGTTTGGGCTTCTCCTGAGCCAACGCGATCTCGCCAGTGGTGAACGCCGCCAACGTCGTCAGCAAGGAACGGGAAGTGAATTCTCTGCGAGTTAGTCCGTGAGGGAGCTTTTCCACGTTTGCGTTCCGCTGGTTAAGGTACCCGGGATATACACGATGGACGACCCGTTCCCGGGTGGAACGGATTTCCGCGAGCGAAAACCGACGAACCAAATTGGTCGGTTTCACATCGATGACGGGCTAGGCGATCGCATACGGTTTGCGATATTCCTTCGTGAGCCACTTACTGGCTGCTGCGTCGTTCTCGAAAGTTTCTGTTTCGGGGTTCCATTGCAGTTTCTTGCCCGTGCGTACCGCGATGTTGCCCAGGTGGCAAACCGTGGCACTTCGATGCCCAATGCTAATGTCGGCCGCTGGAGTCTCACGTGTTTTGACGCAGGTAATGAAGTTTTGCACGTGAGCATTGTTGGCAAATCGCTTTTCGGCAGTCGGCAGGACGATTTCATCGCCTTTGCGGACCAACGGCTTGGGGACATCAAGCAGTTTCATGACATCAGACGAGCCTGGGACGATCCCGCCGCGCCAGACGAAGATACTGCCGTTTTCGCAGACGAATTCCGTTCCCTGCTGTTTGCTGGGAATGCCGGGAGTCTGGTGGCAGTTCATCGTGGCGCCGTTTGCGTACTTGTAGGTGATGGTGGTGCGGTCAGGCGTCTCGTACCAACCTTTGGGGTGATAGTCGGCGGTGCCCTCGACGCTGATGGGCCCGCTGTCGTCCATTCCAAGGCCCCACTGGGCCGTATCGAGATGGTGAGCCCCAAAGTTGGTTTGTTGGCCGCCGCTGTAGTCCCAGTAGAAACGGAACAGGTAGTGGACGCGGTTTTTGTTGTAGGGTCGCATGGGTGCCGGGCCCAGCCAGCGGTCAAAGTCAAATCCGCGGGGTGGCGAGCTGTTGGCGACGGGCTGTTTCGCGCGGTCAATCCAGTTGGGGCCGGGTAATGTTACGTTGACTTCTTTGACCTTGCCCAACGCACCGGATTGAACGAGGTCGGTGACCAGTTTGAATTCGGCGCCGCTTCGTTGCATCGTTCCCGTTTGAACGACACGGCCGTGCTTGCGGGCCGCGGTGACCATCGGCTTGCCTTCGCCGATGACCAGCGTGAGTGGCTTTTCGCAGTAGACGTCTTTGCCTGCCTGACAGGCTTCGATGGTCATTTTCGCGTGCCATTGATCCGGTACCGTGACCACCACGGCGTCGAGATCCTTCGCATCCAATAGCCTGCGGTAATCGTCGGTCGACATCGAGGGCGAGCGACGGGCTTCCTTTCTGAGGAACGCGCCGGCTTCACCAAGGTAGTTGCTGTCCAGGTCGCAAACGGCTTCGATGTTGTTCAGGAAGTACTTCATGTTGTTGCGTGGGCCACCCTGATTGCCCACACCAATCATGCCGATACGAACTCGCTCGCTGGGTGCCTCGGCGGCAAACGTCGCGCGGTAGCTTTTGGCCGAGATACCGGTGAACGCTCCTGCTGCAAACGTCCCTTTCACAAACGAACGGCGTGACAGTTTTGACATGATGTAAGACCTCGAATCAGGGAGTGTGTGTCTGGTTGGGCGATTTACGCCTTGTGATGCTGCCATCGGCGAACGCTGCCGGGCAAGACGTTTGCCGGCGGAAGCCGACGTTTGTGTTGGTTCAATGGAGGTGGGGTTAGCGACGTGGTTTCTTCTTTCCGTCCCACGTCAATTCGATGACCAACGAGTCGGTTGGTTCCGTGACTTCAACGGTCAGGCCGGAGGAACGAAAATCCGAGTATTCCTGCGGGGCGTACCACTTAACTTTCTCGCCTATTACCTCGCGTGCAGCCACCTCGACGCGATGGGTGCCAAGTACAGCACCATCGTTACCGTCGTCGCCGAAGCAGCGAAGCGTGAAGCGTCCCTCGGTATCGAGGTCGCTCGATGACGGGCGTGCACCTTCTGGAACGAAGCGAATGCTGCCGCCCTTCACGGGTTCTCCGTCGATCATGACTGTGCCGGAAATTGCAACTCGTTTGGGGCGACCGTCGCTACAGCCCACGGCAGCGGCGATCAGCATCGCGACCAAAACCAAGTGTGATGCAATCTGACGGCCGTTCATGTTCTTGCTACTCGATTGCATTGAGTCACTATGTCAATTGGCGAAGCGAATGTGTCGGCGATGGAATCAGGCGGAAGTCCGATTTGTGCAGTCGAGGGTTCCGTTAGTAGCCCTTTTCCCGGCAGAACGCTTCGTCCGCGTCATCGCGGCCCTGTGGTGTGCCGGAAATGGTCGACATTTCCTGGTAGATGTCGATGTCAATGTTGTCTTCGATAAAGGCCACGTGTCCATCGAGGTACGAGAACAGTGCGCCGCCGGGATGTTGACTTCCGAAGGCGCCGTTGACCTTGGCCGAGTTCGTGCCGACGGCGATGCCATTGAGCTCGGCAGGTGTGTTCAGGGGCGTGCCGGTAACCCGGAAGCAATCCGCGTATCGAAGTACGTAACTCCAGATGTTCGAGCTGTTCGTCGTGTGCCCTTCATTGATTTCGCCAACGGAGATCGTCTTGGAGGTTCCGTCCAGGATCTTGCGGAGGCGAACGGGATTCCAGTAAAGGTGAGCCCCCGTGTTGTGGTGCTTGGTCAGGCAGGCATTGACGGGTTGCTTGTAGAACGGGCCACGATGACCGCCGGAGAAGGCGTAAGTGCCGGTTGCAGGTGGATTGTCCCACTTGGCAAAGGTAGGCACGATCGTCTTTTCGAGCGTGTCGCTCGTGGGGCAGACAAACATTTGCGGACGCTGGGTCAGCAGCAATTCGCGTTCGGGGGTACGCCAGAAGGCACTGAACATTCCGGCCGGGTAGATACCGTTCTTGGTGTTGACTTCCAGACCGTCGAACAGTGCCTGCTCTTCAAGGTAAGGTAGCAGTAGCACAAATCCACTGGCACCGGACCGCTCAGTTGGCGTCCGCAAGTGGGCGACCTCCGCCGAGCCTGTGCTGTCTGGCCCAAGTCGCGCGGGAGGGAGGGTGTTGTTCGCCGATTCGTAGTTGAGTGCGGCGAGCACAACATTCTTCAGGTTGTTGCTGCACTGCATCCTGCGAGCGGCCTCGCGTGCGGACTGTACCGCCGGAAGCAGCAGTGTGACCAACATGGCAATGATGGCGATCACCACCAGGAGTTCGACGAGCGTGAAACCGCTTCTGCGGCGACAGAGTCTGTGAGTCATATGTGGCTCCATTCGTTCTTTGGGGCTGTACCCCAATCTCGCGGGAATGCAGGCAAGAAATCCTGCTGCGCCCAGCATGCACGTTCAGTAATTGAACGTTCCCATTTGCGATCGACCTACCCCAATGCTGACATTATTCCTGATTGCAAAACCTGACGCAATTGACCGTTTGGCCAGTCGGGACACGTCGATTAACGGAGTTGACCAACGGAATATCATTTTCGCGGACCACGCGAAATGGGTAAACGCGGATACCGGCGTCGCAACTACATTCGGTAGGTGGAAGTGTGGAAACCCATGTGTGTGATCGTTTAAATACTTGTGTGTTGGCTTTGTCGCCAGTTGTGGGGTCTAATCGAAGGGCGACTTGGGTCGTAGCATCTCGATGCTGTCTGGCGTGTTGCTCGTGTCGGATTTCTTGTGGCGCATGCCGACTCTGCATCTCGGTACTAAAGGTGCATAACGCGATTGAATTTGGGGAATCAGCTGTTGTTACGCGTACTTGCCACCCTACTGTGTGCGATGGTCTGCGTGCAGGTCTGCCCGGTGTACGCGTGGGAGACACAGGCAGATGACCTGGATCGAGTCGTTGATATCGCTGAACTCATTTCCGCGCCGCGAGAGTATATCGATGGAGTGGAGTTGGTTCGTATTCGCGGCACAATTTCGGTTGTTGCGGGCATGCAGGGAAGTCAGGTCGTCAATCCCAGCGACAAGTCATTCTGCGTCGAAGATGACACGGCCGGTATCTGGGTACGAGTCAAGCAGGCCGTTGATGAGGAGATGCTGGAAGACGATTCCGTGTTGGAGAAACTACGGTCAGGCGTGTACGCGGAAATTGTGGGTCGCCTGGCGCCTGGCGGATTCGCACCGGTCGTCATGCCCCATCAGATCAGGATATTGGGACCAGGAAAACTCAAGGAGCCAATCCTGCCGGACCTGAAGGACTTCTTTCGCGGCGCGCACATCATGCGTCGCGTGGCAGTTGGCGGCGTTGTGCAGTCGGTCACGGACGATTCCCCCGGCTGGCTGGTGCGTGTGGAAACAGGCGCGGGCTACTTCCTGTTGGGGCTTCCTGACGTCGACCAGTTCACCCCTGAAAAACTGATGGATGCCGAGATCCACGTTGTGGGCGTGGCGGGGGCTTCGCGAAACTGGCGGTCCCAGTTTACCGGACCTCGCGTGATGATCGCGGAAGCCAGCGACGTCAAAATTGTGCGTGCGCCGGCGGAAGACCCGTTTGACGCCGAGCGGGTTCGTTTTGAGGAGCTCGACGGTTTTAATCTCGGGGGACGCAGTTTGCATCGCCGCTGTCTGGAAGGAGCTGTCACCTATTACGACAACGAGAGGACGATCTACCTGGCGAACGATGGCGTCGGCATCCGGCTGGAATTGAACCAAATTGCCGAAGAGGAAATCCGGTTGGGTGACTGGGTCGTGGCGTCCGGGTTCATTGATTCGACACGATATATTCGCGGACTGCGGGGTGTTTCGGTGCGTCCAACCGGAACGCGAGTTGAGATTTCACCTGCTGAGACCACGGTGCGGGAGATCATCGACGACCACTTCCGAGTGCCAACGTGGAAGCAGGTGGTCACCAAGACGTACGATGGCCGCGTCGTTACGCTGAGCGGCGAAGTACTGGGGTTTGATGCCTCCACCGACCGAACAAATAGCCGAATCGAAGTCGCATGTGATGGCTCGACTTTTACGGCGTCGCTGCACGGTCCCATGGAGGAATTGTTGCCTGGCTCGATTGTTGAGTTAACGGGAATCGCGGCAATCATCTACGCGCAGCCCGAATCCACGTCCGTGCTGGCAGCTCCGCAGCGGGTCGAGCTTCTACTGAGATCAACAGGCGACATTTCGATTGTTCAGCAACCGTCCTGGTGGACGGTGCAGCGTATTACGGGCGTGCTGGCTCTGTCGTTGTTGGTTGCCGGGCTTGCGGTAGCATGGGCTGTAACATTGAACCGTCGAGTTGCCAGGCAAACCGAGCAACTGGCCGTGGAGATGCGGTCACGGAGGGATGCGGCGATCGAATTTCAGGCGGCAATCAGAGAACGCACGCACCTCGCCGCCAACATCCACGATACCGTGCTGCAAACACTGGCGGGAATTGGCTGTCAGTTAGAAGCCTGTGCACTGAGCAATCAGCAGAATCAGACCGAGCTGTATCTGAAGACCGCCAGTCGGATGGTGCAAGGCGGGCAGGAAGATCTACGCAGCGTTGTTTCTGCATTGCACTGTCTGCCGCAGGACGACCAGACGTTCGGCGAATCCGTTTGCGGTGTGGTGAATCGATTGCAACGCACCGGGTCGCTGCCGGTGGGGACGACCGAGTCACGTGACGGTGGCGACCTCTCGCGACTCGGTCGCAAGGCCGGCGACAAGCCGCGGATTGTTGTTGACTGTGCGCAGGACTTACCCAAGCTTGCAGACTTCATCGCGGGCAACTTACTATTAATCATTCAGGAAGCAACGCGCAACGCGATCCGTCATGCCAGAGCCAACTCGATTGAAATCTCCGTGGAGCCCACCGGGAATGGGGGTGGGATTCAGATCCTGATCGCGGACGATGGCTGCGGTTTTGACAGGCAGACGTGTCCGCGCACAAGCGAGGGGCACTTTGGCCTGGAGACGATGAAGGGGCGTGCGGAACGTATTGGGGGCGTGCTTACCGTGGAAAGTGAATCTGGGATGGGGACGCGCGTCACGGCGACGGCGTCGCTGAGGTCATTTGATGAGGCAATCACATGAGCGAATCGAAAGTGTCGGAGCCCGCTACTCTAAGGCTGTTGCTGGTGGATGATCACGCCGTGATGCGGTCTGGTCTGGCCAATATGTTGAACGTGCGAGCCGACTTTACCGTCGTTGCGGAAGCGGGAAATGGGCGCGAGGCAATCGAACTTCATCAGCAACATCAGCCGGATATCACGTTGCTCGACGTGGTCATGCCTGGCATTGGGGGCATCGAGTGTCTACGTTCCATTAAAAGGGAAACTCCCGAGGCGGTTGTACTGATGCTGAGTTCCTCCGAACTGGAACATGACATCTTTCAGGCGATGGAATCGGGCGCGGACGGCTACATCACCAAAACGGCGTCGCCGACGGAACTGGTTCATTCGATCCTTGCAGTAGCCAATGGCGAATCGTACATCAGTGATGAGATTTCAAGGCGGCTCAATGTGTACTCAGGTGCTCCGCAGCTCACTCCGCGAGAGTTGGAGGTGATTCAGCTGTTGCGACACGGAATGAGCAATGCAAGCATCGGGCTGGAGCTGGGAATCACCGCCCGAACGGCGAAGGCACACGTGGCGTCGATCCTTCTGAAGCTGGGCGCGAATGACCGTGCCGAGGCTGTCGCTCACGGTTTTGAACAGGGGCTACTGCGATAGTGTCGCCCTTGTGGGGCGAACAAGACGTCTGTTACTGCCCTCGGTTCCCCTTGGGGCCCGGCGGGATCAGGTCTGGCCATTCGGCCAATTGAACTCAGTGGGCTTACAAGTAAGCTGATAAATCAATTCGGTGGGGGAGCCGTTGCGGGAGAATGTCGTTTTCTTCCTCTGGTGCTGTCTGACCGCAACTATTTTTAAGAACTAAAGTGTTTACTGACGGCGGCCGTCCATGTAGTTTGGGCGTTGACATCAGTAATTACACACGAAAGTAACGCTAACGCGAACACCCGGAAACTTGTCGAAGCACTGCCTGAGAATTGGTCCTTTGGATCGGTTTCAGACAGTGCTTCGGTGAGCGACCGGGTGTTTTTTTTTGTACGCAGGTCAGAGCCACTGGGATGTCGGCGACTGCAATTGGTGTGCGTTCAGGGCCGAAGGATGACGGCCGCGCTCACCTCCTGGGGAATTGTGATCAACTACTAGAGGAGCATCTTAAAATGCCATTGCGCCGATCTTTCAATCAAACGAATCTTGTTTACATGATGCTGGCTGTCCTGGCGGCATTCAGCACCGCCACACATGCGGACATTGTGGAGCTCTACACCGAGAATGTGGATGCATTCGACGCTGCTCAGGACTTGGGCGACGGCATGAATCCTTACGGCGTTCAGACGATCGCGGAAGCCGACAGTCCCTTCAGCGACGGGAATGCGATTCGTATGCTGGACCTTTACGACGGAGACAAGCCAGAGTTGCAGGGCGAATTCGCCGAGCCACTCCTTGAGCCGTTTCGAATTGACTTCCAGTCTTTCAACCAGAGTATGGCTAGTAGCAGTAGCGCAATCCGCTTCCGGATGGCCAACAGCGGCAAGAGCATCTCATCCGAGTCGCGTTCGGCATTCTCGCTATCCTGGCAGGCTGACAAAAAGGTGACAGCAAAGTACCAAGGCACCGCCGACGGAAATGACAGCGACGTCGACACCAAGGGCAGTGACCCGCTGGAAGAAGTCAGCGACATTACGCTCGTCGCCAACGGCGGCCTGGCGGACACCTACACTTACAGTCTGTTTGGTAGTGAACGAACACTCAATCCACTTTCCTACGACGTCTACATCGACGGCATGCTGCTCAACAGTAGCTCGGAAGGTGACGCGAGTCATGACGACTTCAAGAATGGCATGCTGTTCCACACGCTGAAGAGCACGGACTACGATCCGTCGCTGGGGATTCAGCGATTTGGTCTGATTGGAAGCAGCAACTCCAACACCGACCCGGACGTTCTGTTCGACAACGTGATCTTGCGAACGGGTTCGGATATCGCGGTTGTGATTCCAGAGCCGGGCTCGTGCCTCCTTGCGGTTGTCGGTGCGATGGGCTTGCTCGTCGTTCGTCGACGTCGCCGCTGATACGGCACCGTTTTCCCATGACGTAGACGTGTCGTGACCAAGGGAAACGAATACAAACTGCAGGACGAATTCGCGTCGTGAATTCGTTTTGAAAAGAGAACTCCTGAATACTCTTCCAACTGAATGAATGAATGGGTGTGACAATGACTGGGTCTAACGTGAAGAATTTTGACTGTGTGGGACAGCCACGGAGCCGTATCCTTTGCGGTATTTCTGCTGTGGTCGTTGCCTTGGCATGCCTTTCCACAGCATCGGCGCAGGTGGTCATCTTTGATGGCTTCGGTGACGCCGACCTCGACAACAACGGAACCGCTCTTGAATCGATGGATACCAATGTTGGCGGCACGCCTCCAAACGGTGAATCGAATACGTACGTTCCCGGCCGCCTCAAGGACGACGAAGGCGACGGGCCGGCCAACGCAGAAGTGACAGAAGTTCTTGACGCTTCGGATACCGGCATCCGCTGGATTCAAATGCGTGGTTGGAGTGGAGCTCAGGGCAACGCGCCCGGTGCCGGCAGCACCAAGCCGCAGATCCGCATCGTTGATGACAGCGAAGGTGCGATGCAGGAAACTTCCGGTGGCGGGTTTGATGTTCCGGCCATCGATGACGGCTACGCAATGTCGTGGGAGTCGCGGGGTGGTGGTAGTTCCGCGGCAGGTTTCTTCGGCCAGACCATCGAGCTTGGACCTGAAGTTGATGATGAAGTCAAAGTCCATTTCGACTTCCGTATCTGGCGTGACGCTCCTAACGTCAACAATGGAACGCCCGATCAGGATAACGTGCCTTCGCAGGGTGAACTTCGGTTTGGTCTATTTCAGGATACGGACGAGCAACTGGGCATGACCAATCCGTTTGCGGGCCGACAGGTCGATGAGGAAGGCGAGCCGTTTGCTGATCAGTCGTCCCAGTTCACTCCAGCGACGTGGGGCGAGGACGAAGGCTTGTTCTCCGGTCGCCTCTTCAAAGAGCTCACTGAAGACGAAATGCCCGAAGGGGCTGAAATCGGTAGCCGCGGTGACAACGGCTGGACGGCCAGCGTATTCATGGGAGATCCCGTGCTTGCCAATGGTGGCGGCAGCCGGATCCGCGAAGAATTGCAGGCAGACGAGATCCTTCAGGGCTCGGACGTCCACACGATCGCACAGCCAGTCAATGGCAACTCGGATCCATTCGGAACCCCGGAGTTTGATTTCCTGACGATGGATCTCGACCGCGTCTACAACCTCGAGTTGTCGCTGAAGCGTGCAACGGATGTGGAAGAGGGCGACACGATCTTCGCATCGCTGAACATCACCGACCGGGCAACGGGTGAGACGTCGACGCTAAGTGGAATGGAAACCTCCGAGGACGAAGAGACCGGGGGCATTCAAAGCGACTCGTGGGACTACTTCGCGATTCGAAACGCCAGCAACCAGTCGGGTGAATTTGACTTCCTCCTTGATAACTTCACCGTGGAAGTACTCGGCAGCAACGCCGTCGTTGATATCCCCGGCGACTGCAATGGTGACGGCGTATTGGATGCGGGTGACCTTGCCTGTGTCGCGACCATTGAAGACCGCGATCTGGTTCTGGCGGCATTGAATACGCTCGAGGGAGACCTGGACGGCAACGGTGCTGTTGAATTCCCCGACTTCCTGACGCTGTCCGGTAACTTTGGGCTGGAGGACGCCAGCTATGCCGATGGAAACATCGACCTCATGGGCGCGATTGACTTTCCTGACTTCCTGACTCTGTCGGGTAACTTTGGCAAGAGCCCCGCAGCGTCGGCTGTTCCCGAACCATCCAGTCTGGCTCTGTTTGGGCTGGGCGGCGTGGTACTCGGGCTTGTTCGACGACGACGCGTTCGTTAAACCAATCCGAGCTATTGCAATCTGAGATTATTGGGACAGTGGGTCTTGGCGATGGCTGAGATCAACTGTCCTTTTTTTGTTGATGTCCTGACGACCGTGATGTCCCCGGAGTTCACGCAAACATGTATCGCAGCCAACGCGTGGTTCGAGGCCTCGTGGAATTCGCTTGCGTGTTTCTGTGGCTCGCCGGTGGTGTCGTGGCGGAAGAATATTTCCTGACGCCCGAAACGGACATGAAGCCGCTGCTCAAGCAGGTGCAGGCGGGCGATGTCTTCATTCTTGGTAACGGGCGTTGGCAGGATGTCAGGCTGAAGTTTGAACTGCTGCCGGGGACAGTCGATGCGCCGATCCATATCCGCGCTGAAACGCCGGGGCAGGTGGTGTTTTCCGGAGCTTCGCAGTTTCGGTTTTCCGGCGAGTACGTCATCGTATCGGGCCTGGTGTTTCGTGACATTCGGGACGTTAGCGACGTCGTGCAACTGCGGACGCACAGTGAACGGCACGCTCACCGTTGCCGGTTTACGAACTGCTCCTTCGAGCAATCACCGGACAGTGTGGATGGCATCGAGTCGCGTTGGCTGTCGGTCTATGGCACTCGCAATCGTATTGATCATTGCCACTTCGTTGGCAAGAAAAGTCGGGGGACGACGCTAGTCGTTTGGGTTAGTGATACGAGTGAAGACCATCGGATCGATCACAATCATTTTGGCCGGCGTCCAAAGTTGGGGCGCAACGGAGGCGAAACCATCCGCATTGGTACAAGTGACGTGTCGGAGTCCGTTTGCAGGACGGTGGTGGAAAGCAACTACTTCCATCATTGTGATGGCGAAGCGGAAATCGTATCCAACAAGTCATGCGAGAATGTGTATCGGTACAACTCGTTTGACGCTTGCTCGGGCGCGTTGACGTTGCGGCATGGCCATCGCTGCGAGGTCAACGGCAACCTGTTTCTTGGCAGGAACAAGGCTGGCTCGGGTGGAGTTCGAATTATTGGGCGTGACCATAAGGTGACGAACAACTATTTCGAGGGTCTGCGAGGTGATGCCGAACGAGCCGCGATTTGCATTATGAACGGCATTCCCGATGGGCCATTAAATGGTTTTGCGCCCGTTCGAAATGCCGTGGTGGCTCACAACACGCTGGTCGATTGCAAAGTGTCGATGGAGTTTGGTGTCGGGGCCGGAAAGAAGCATACGGTGGTGGCTGCGGACTGTCGGTTTACCCACAACCTGTTTCTGCCTGGGAAATGGTCTTTGTTTCGCGTTCATGCACAGCCCACCGGAACCGTTTGGGAAGGGAACCTGCATCAGATTGGGCGATCGCACGCAGGAGGTCTCGCCGAGTTTCCCCGCGTCGATCTGCATCTGAAGAGGGCAGAGGACGGACTGTTGCGGCCAACGACGCTGTCGAAGTTGATTTCCGGTCCTACCGCGCGATCGACGGTGCGCAGTGATATCGACGGCTATGCTCGCGGCGAGCTGGCGAGGGCGGGATGTGACGAACCGGGAACGCCACGGCGAGAATGGCCGACGTTTGCAAACACCGGACCGACATGGATGCGAACAGCCGGGTTGCGAAAAGCAGCCTCCGGACCCGCCGCCGATTGAGAGTGCGGCAGGTGGCGGTTCAACCAGAAACGCGCGACCGAATCGAATACGGACGCGCATAATTTGAGCGTTGAATGTCGACTCTCGTCTGAAAGTCGACTCTCGTCTGAAAGTCGACTCTCGTCTGAAAGTCGACTCTCGTTCTAGGCTTCTTTGCGGTAGCCGAGACTCTCGACAACAGCAAGCACTTCTTCATAAGTGACAAAGCGTCGGCTGTGCCGGACCTTGTACTCGTCGACCGCAATGGCAAGTTCGCGTGCTGGTGGCGAAAGGGCTTCGTGGCTGTTGGTGAACTGTCGTCGCTCGACTCCCGGAGGAGTGCTGCGGTCACCTTCAGTGGCGCGACGGTCTCGAAATGATGTTTCTTGTACGGGCTGGTTCATGCTTCCACGCTCCTTGTGCGATTCGGTTTGCATTGCAGAATATCCCGGCCAGTAGACTGCTGATATTCCTCAGTGAAACGCTACGCCACCGCGTGCCGATGTCAAAGCATCTGGGAATTGAGAATCCTTTGACTCACGTAGATAGGAGTGGCTGTACCGGTTCTCCGGCTTTAGCGCCACTTTGAGCCGATCGCCGGGCGTTCTGCCGCAATCCGCTGACGGAGGTCACTCAACGCTACCTCATAATTTGGGGGTATGTCGCCAATCTGTGCGAGAGTTTCCTCTGCGAGCAGGTACTCACCAGCGGCCAGTTGTGCTTCCGCGAGGTGAAAGGGGAGATCGGGTTGCTGGCAGCCGTTATTGCGTGCCATTTCCAGGGCGTTCGCGGCATCCAATGGACGCTCGAGTTCCCGCATCAGCACGCCCTTTAAGTAGCACGAATCGGCGAAGCAGGGGCAGTCGGCCATGACTTCTTTTGGAGTGGCTCCAAGAATCGCCAGCGAGCGTCGTGGTTGCCCGGTCTCGTGGTAGATCTGCGCAATTTCCAGTTTTGTGCGAGCGTCGTCGTCACGGATGGAAAGCGAACGAAAGAACGCGCTCATCGCGGCTTCATGGTCATCCATGGCTCGCAACGCAAAGCCTCTTAGCGTCCAGGCGTCGGCAAGGTTGGGATCTTGCGAGACGGCTTCATCTGCATTCCGTAGGGCGGCGTGAGGATTGCCGTTGGTAAGTTCCATTTGCCCCAACTCCGTCAAAGCGATCGGGTCACGTCGGCCTGATAGCTGAATGGCGCGAGACTTTTCTTCGATGGCCTCGCGCCGGGCTCCGCGTTCCCATAGCACGTCGGAGAGTACGTCGCGGGCGCGGTTGTCGTCGGGATTGCGTTCGACGGCCTGGATCAGTTTCTGTTCGGCTTCCGCCCAATCCGACTGGTGGATTGCCGACTCGGCCTGTTGCGTCAGGCGACGAGCATCGAGCGAATGTGATTCGATGGGATTGAATTTGCGAATCGTCGCGCAGCCGGACAGGCTGGCGATCAGCATCAGCACAACACATCGAAAAACGGTAGGAGACGTCACGGCGATTCCATTCGACCCAGCTCAATCAGGCGAAGCCTACCAGAAAGCGGCCAATCTCCGTAATACAGTAATTGCCACGCTAGCGTTCGGTTTGCTTGCAATTCAACGCGGGGTTTTGCAAGTATGGGAGGGAAGGAAGGCACTGATGTTGAAGGTGGTTGCAAAGCAGGCGTTAGAGAAGTTTCGGCTGCGATTTGGGCTGCGTACAGTTTTGTTGGTGGCGCCCGCCGTAGCCGTTGCATGCTGGTGGTACAAAGCCCCGGAATTGACTGCCGAGCGATTTCTTCGATTGATTCAGGCTGGCGAGCTGAAGGCTGCGGAAGAAATGGCAGGCGAAGGGATGTCCGTCGGCTTCCTTGCGTGGAGAGTCGGAGTTCGCGGCACGGCGTATGAGTCCTGGTTGAACGAAATGGCGCCGGGGTTTCAGGTTCAGCCGATCTCGGTAGAACCGGGGAATATGATTCTCAATCCTCCGCAGTTTCGCACGCCATCAGTTCGGGAGGCAGTGGAAGGACGACGGCGATTCGTTATTCATGGCGTCGAAGACGGAAAGTGGCAGTCGTTTGGAGCTCTCGAGGCCTATCGAGGAAGAATCAGGGAGCTCAACCTGACACTTCCGCCACGCCCAAGAGCGCCGCCCGGTGGGGGACCGTTATCGAAAATGACCACGACGACACCGGTGACCGTTATCTATACACCGCGGTTGCGTTCTGTCGATTACGTGATGAAGGAGTTGAGCAAGCAGTACTCCGATTTTCCGTGGACGATATCCCGGAACGGCGATTCGATTATGGTCCGTAGCCACCTGGTCGATGCGGACCTGCTGTTGCGATCTATCGATGTCGCGCCCGAAACCGAAGCGGAACCAGAACCTTAGTCACCGCGTTCGCCAACGCTTCGAGTCTTAAACGCGTTCGTGACGTATCTGAAATCAGTATGCGGGATTCCGCCACGAGGACGACGCCACGGTGCCTTCGCGTTCGTGCGCGAAGTTGCTCTGTAGGACTCTTTCCTGCTTCGGTTCGCTTTCCGGATTTTCTTCTTCGACTTGCGCCCCAGAAATCGCGGCGCCGCACCAGTACTAGTGAGGAGACGTGTTACGGCCTTCATCCAGGGAATCAGATGGGAATCCTAATCCTGTTGGCTGCGATCATCGCTCAGGTCGTTGTCAGTACTGCGAGTCTCGCGTTGGGCCTGTACCTCACTGGCGAAGTGCTCGATCAGGAGGACTATCTGAAGTGCTTGGGCGTCACGGTCGCGGCCCTTGTGATGGCGATGGTTCCCGTCCTGGGATTCCTGTCCGTTTTCGTCTGGATGGCCGCAGTCATCAGTGTCTTCGAAAAAAGCTGGTTGGAGGCACTCATCATTGCCGCGGTTTGTTTCGCGATGCGACTCGGCCTGTTGCTCGTTTTCGCCATGCTACAGGGAGGTGTTGCTTGACTACTGGATCGCAGGAAGGTGAAACGAAAGCTGTCGTCAATACGGTATGCGAATGCGGAAAGAAACTGACCGCTCGGGCGCAACATGCCGGGAAACAGATTCGGTGCCCGGATTGTGGTCAGCACGTGCGACTTCCCGCGAGGCAACCTGAACCGCAGGATGAGGAATGGGCTCAGTTGATTGATAGTGCGGTATCGAATCGCGATCGCATTGTCGAAGAGCATGAGCAGGCTCGCAAGGCAAAGAAGCTGAAACCTGCGAGCGGACGGAGCGGAAACGGCATGTCTGGGCGGCGGAGGGGTGGTGTCGACAAGCTGATGCTGCTTTGCGGGGTTGGCTGCATCGCGCACGGAATTATTGGCCCCGGGATTTCCTTTCGAATTGCTTGGTCGGTCGTCAACGTGGCAGGCGGTGCCGGGATCGCGGGGCTTTTTCAGAGTGCCTTCGGGCTTGGGCTGCTCGCCAGTGTCCTTGCCGGGGTTGGTTTCGTATTTGCCGGCCTAGGCTTGCTGGCCGGGCAGTCGTGGGGCGAGGCGCTCGCGATTCTGTTGTCGTACGTGTACATCGGAATCGTCGCGATCACCGCCGTTGTTCCGGTCGTTGTGGCACTGGCGAACGGCGTTGGCAACATCGAGCATCTGCTGGTCGTTGTGCTCAAACAGTCGATTCCACAATTGATAGTGCCCGTCCTCCTCTTACAGACGTTGAATCGCCCTTGAACGCACCCGGTCGTATTTTGGGGCCTTGCCGGGCGAGTGGCGGCAGCATCGTGGTGGATTTTCGCTGGTTCGTTATATTGGCTGCTTCGTCCTCCGGAGCCAGTGAAATGACGGCCAAGTACACTCGCGATGACTTTTCATTCCAATACCCCGAGAACTGGGCGATCGAAGAAGATCCGTCCACGGGTGTGCCGCGGACGGTCTCGGTTACTTCGGAAGAGGGCGCGTTCTGGTCGGCTTCACTGTATCTGACCGATCAGCCGCTGCGGAATCTGCAGGACCAGTACGTCGATGCGCTGGAGGCCGAATATGAGGGCCTTGAAATCGACGATGTGGAATTCCAGCTCGCGGATGAGAAGATCCTCGCGACGGACTTCCAGTTTTATTGCCTCGACTTTCTGGTTCACAGCCGATTGATCGCGACGCAGATTGGACAATTCAACGTCCTGATCGCATGGCAGGCGGAAGACCGCGATTTCGACAAGCTGGAAACTGTCTTCATGGCGATCACCTATAGCGCGATCCATCAGATCGATAACGCATCGGCGTAACACCGGCCGCGAAAGACGTTCGCTCGGAAGGCGAAGTCCACGCGTACGTCTAGGCCAGTACGTCCGTCGCCACGTTTCCGTGAACGTCGGTCAGTCGGAAATCGCGACCGGCATGGCGGTACGTCAGTCGCTCGTGATCCAGTCCAAGGATGTGAAGCAGCGTCGCGTGAAAATCGTGTACGGTGCAGCGGTTCTCGGTCGCGTAGTAACCGAACTCGTCGGTCGCGCCGTAGCGATGGCCGCCCTTCACGCCGCCGCCCGCCATCCACATCGTAAAACCTTCTGGATGATGGTCGCGCCCCGCCTCGGCATTTCCTTTCTGCACGGTTGGAGTGCGACCGAACTCGCCGCCCCACACGACCAGCGTGTCTTCCAGTAGTCCGCGCTGCTTCAGGTCTTGCAGCAAAGCGGTGATGGGCTGGTCGATTTGCTTGACGTTGGTCGTATGTCCTTTGACAAGGTGCGTATGCTGGTCCCACTGTTCATTGTTGAAGGGCAGCGTGTGCGCGTGGCTGACCTGAATGAATCGCACGCCGCGTTCCGCGAATCGCCGCGCCAACAAACACTGTAGTGCGAAGTTTTCGGTTTCTTTGTTATCCAGGCCATACAGTTGTCGCGTTGCGGATGTTTCGCCAGAGATGTCGACCGCCTCCGGACCCGCTGTCTGCATTCGAAAGGCTAACTCGAAAGACTGAATCCTTGCCTCCAGCTCCGCGTCGTCACGGTCTGGGCCACCCGAATGCAGGTCTCGCATGAGTTGCAATTGCAGGCGTTGTTGCTCGCGGGAGAATCGCGAGTTGCTCATGTATTTGAACGCGGCGTTTTTCGCGACGGTGTTGGGGTAGCCCGGCGTGCCAAAGGGGACGCCTTGATGGATGGACGGCAGGAAGGCCGAACCGAAATTGTTCACGCCACCGTGAAGGGAGGTCGGGCAGATCGTAATGAAGCCGGGAAGATTCTGGTTCTCCGTGCCCAGCCCATAGCTGACCCAGCTGCCCATGCTGGGGCGGACCTGGTCTTCGTCGCCAGTGTGCAGCTTCATGCAGGCACCGCCATGCGCGACGTTGGTTTCGCACATTGAATGCACCATGCACAAATCGTCGGCGACCTGCGGAAGGTATTGCCACAGTTCACTCATGGGAATGCCAGACTGGCCGCACGGGCGAAACTTCCACGGCGATTTCATGAGCTTGCCGCGGTCGGCAAACGTGACGCGTGAGCCCTCGAATGGGAGCGGCTTGCCGTCGTTTCGTTGTAATTCCGGCTTAGGGTCGAACAGGTCGATGTGCGACGGACCGCCGTGCATGAACAGGAAGATGATACGTTTGGCTCGTGGTTTGATGACCGTTGCCCGTTCGCCGAGCGGCGTTTGTGCCACGCCTTGTGGATTGCTGTCCGCTGCCGTTGCGCGGGCGGTCGGCAGACTACCGGCGAGCAAGCCACGCAACGCCAATCCGCCAAACCCAAGGCAAATTCGGTCCAGGCAATCTCGTCGGTTGATGGAGCTCACGTCTTCGTTCTGTTCGGATTGTGGCTGGTTGGTGGAGCTGGGTTGCATGACGGATTCGATATTGGCGGTCGAGCGTTCGCGGATCATCGGACGTACAGATAGTCGTTCGATCCCAATAGCACTTGAACGTAAGCGGTCCACGCTTCACCGTGGTCAGCCTGGGCGTGGATGAATTTTTCCCCACGAGCTATTTCGGTTTCATTGGCGGGACGACCGAACAGTTTCAGGTACACGGTAGCGATCTTCTCGCGAGTGGTCGTGTCGCCGTTTCCTCGCGGTGTGCTCTGTTGGGCCAAGCTGGCGATTCTTTCGGCGCGAGCCGCAACGAAGGGGCTGTTCATCATCCACAGAGCCTGTGTGGGGATCGTCGTTTCATTTCGCTTGCCGACGGGTGTCGAAGCATTTGGGAAATCAAAGAGTGTCAGGAACTCATAGACGTTGCTGCGGACGACGGGCAGGTAGACGGACCGTCGCGGTGAACTCTCGTACTTCGCGAGGTTCCTGGCCATGTCTTCCGGCGAGGGATCCTGCGACTTCACGTTCATCGGCGCGTTGCCGGTTTCGTTTATCAACTCCTGGGAATGCACCAACATCGCGTCGCGAATGGATTCCGCGTTGAGGCGTAGGCGGTCGCGTTTCCAGAGTAGGCGATTGGACGGGTCGACCTTCGTGGCATGCGGGTCCTTATGAGTGGACGTCATCCGGTAGGTATGTGACAGAAGGATTTGACGATGCAGTTTTTTGAGCGACCAGTCGTTGCGAATCAATTCACGAGCAAGGTAGTCCAGCAACTGTGGGTGCGTGGGCGGCTGTCCGCGGACCCCGAACTCGTCGGGAGTTGTCACCAGCCCTCGTCCGAAATGCCAGTGCCATAGCCGATTGACGATGACGCGACTGGTGAGCGCGGCGGCGGTATCATTCTTCGTGAGCCAACGGGCGAGGTGTTTGCGCCCGCTGCTGTCGCTGGGGACAGTCGGTTGGGCCCCGTCCAGTACCTCCAGGAACCCGCGTCCAACTTCCTCGCCAAGGTCGAGATGGCTTCCGCGCCGATGAAGTTTGGTGTTCTGAACTTCACCGTCGGAGATCGCCATCACCATGGTCGGTTTGGGTTCCGCCTGCCTGAGCGTCGTCAACCGTGTCGTCAGTTCGTCGACTCGTTTGATCGCGTCGGCGTCAATGCTGTCGGCGCGAAGCAAACGGATTTTGTCGACGTGCGACATCATGGGCTGGGATTCGATGCGGAGCGTATTCTTGCCCGATTTGAATTCGAAGATGCCCTCGGTTTGCCATGATTGGTGTTCCGGGTTCCAGCCGCCAGTGGCCTGGTCGATCGCCTTGTCGCTGGCCGTTTCGCCATTGATTAACAACTTGCCTGACCGAGCTTTCAGGGCCGCGTATCGCAACTGCACGACGTAGCGCGTTGCCTCCTCGAGAGCGATGTCGTATTCGGCGAAGTTCTCCTGGCCACCGGGGTCCGAGATGATGCCGATGCCCTTGCCGTAATTGTCGTTGTCGATCACCACATTGCCGCGATCGAATGACTCGGCTTCACGGGTGATGGCGGTCGGTTGGCTGTCCGCGTGTTCGTTGGACTGTGACGGGGCCACTTTGCGCTCGGCCGCCTGCAGCGAAGCTTCCAGGGAGTCGATGGTGTCGCGGTAGCTGGTCAGTTGCGTCTCGAACTCGCGGGATGGTAGCGGTTTGTTTGCCACGTTGCTGCTGTGGAAGATGCCGGCGAGTGCGTAGTAATCGCGAGTCGGAATGGGGTCAAACTTGTGGTCGTGGCATCGCGCACACCCCAGCGACATGCCAAGGAAAGTTCGGCCGACCGTGTCGATTTGCTCGTCCACCATATCCGCCCGTTTCTTGACGGGGTCCTGCTCGGCGAGAATCTTCATGCCGATCGCAAGGTAACCTGTCGCGGTTAGCTGCATCGCGTCGCTGCGCTCATCGCCTGACATTGGCATGGTGTCGCCCGCGAGCTGCTGTTCGACGAATCGGTCGTATGGCAGGTCGTCATTCATCGCTTCAATGACGTAGTCGCGATATCGATGTGCCAGCGGGTAGGCGTGGTTTTCGTCGCCGCCGTTGGAATCGCCGTAGCGAGCGACGTCCAGCCAGTGTCGGCCCCATCGTTCGCCGTACTGTGGTGCGGCCAGTAGCGAATCGACCAGTCGCGACCATGCGTCCGGCTGTTGATCCGCCACGAACGCCTGGATGGTGTCAGGCGATGGTGGAACTCCCAGCACATCGAAGTAGAGTCGTCGGATCAGCGTATACCGGTCCGCTTCGGGCGCAGGTTGGAGTCCAGCGGTCGATAGACGCCCCACGACAAACTGGTCGATCGCGTTAGCTATCTGCGAGCGGTTCGAGATAGCCGATGCGCGGGGCGCGTCCAAAGGCCTGAATGCCCAATGGCCTTCCCATTTTGCACCGGCCTCAATCCATTGGGAAAGCAGCTTGATCTGCAATGGGGAAAGTCGTTCGCCGAACTCCGCCGGCGGCATTCGGTCATCGCCGGTCGAAGTGATGCGTTTGAGCAACTCGCTGTTTGCGATGTCGCCGGGAGTAATGGCGGACGTACCCGAATCCAATTCTGCGATTGCGCCCGCTTCGACATCCAGCCGCAAGCCTGCTTCTCGCTGTTGCTCATCGGGACCGTGGCATTCGTAGCACTGTGACGCCAGGATCGGAGCGATATCGCGCCCGAAAGAGATCTCCTGCGCGAGAACAGAAGTCGAGCCAAATGGCAGGGTAGCAACCGTTGCCAGGCAAATGACAAATCGCAGCAGCACAACCGACCTCGATGAAATCAACCTCATGGTTTGGGGCTGCACTCCTCGCTTATGAATGCCCTTCCATCATAGCAGGTCCAGATTCAGGTCTGTACTACAACCCGGTTCCTGAGGCGTTTTGTAGTGGCCATCTTCGACCTGGGCGGGATGCACGAAGTATTGTCGCAGATGGGGGATGTATTCCAGAAACAGTCGTTCATGATTCAAAGCGATATGATTGAAGAGCACGAGGTGTTGATGAATCTGGCCCATGTCGCCAACATGTGGCACGACGCGGACGGGGAACTTCTTGGATAGCAGGATCACGGCCAGGTATTCGCTGACACCGGCTAACCTGGTGCAGTCCGCTTGAACGATCCCGACGGCACCGGCTTGCAGGAAGTTCTTCCAGATGATCCGATTCGCAACGGCTTCTCCGACGGCAATTGGAATGGGAGCAATCACGCGTGCGAGGGTTTGATGAGCCAGCACATCGTCAGGCTGCGTCGGCTCTTCCATCCAGAACGGTTTCATCGTGCGCAGTCGTGAGCACGCCTCGACGGCGCGAGGCAGGGACCATGCCTGATTGGCATCGAGCATGATGCGAACGTCTTTACCCACCGAGTTCCGAATCAGATGCGTGCGGCGAATGTCATGGTCCAGATCCAGTCCACCCACTTTCAGCTTCATGGCCGTGAAGCCCGCGTCGACCGCGCGTTTGGCGTTGTCTGCGATCTTTTCATCACTGTATTGGTACCAGCCAACGGAGGTGTCGTAGCCGGGGTAGCCATTCTGCAGAACCGCTTCCCGGTCGCTTCTTGTGGGGCGATGTTTTTCCACAAGATCGATCGCCTCGCGCGGAGTTAGCACGTCTTCGTAGTAGCTGAGGTCGATGAGGTTTACTAGCGATTCGGAATCAAGGTCCAGCAGCAGTTTCCACAGCGGGACGCCGCGATGCTTGGCCCACAGGTCGAAGCAGGCGTTGGTGATCGATGACAGCGCCGAGTGCGTGACTCCTTTGTGAGGACCCAGCCACCGAATCTGCGAGTGCTCGGCGATCTGTTTTTGCACCGAACCAAAGTGCGCCATCAGTTCCTCGATGTCACGACCTATGATGGGCTCCGCCAGTAGTTTGATCGCTTCGCAGATCAGATTGGTCCCGCCGCCGAGCGTATAGGTGATTCCCGTTCCGCCCACGCCGTTGTCGCTCTTCAGAAGCGTCACGCCGTAACCGTACTGCGGATCGGTGTGCACGGCGTCGGTGCCCGCTCCGTCCAGTAGGGGAAATCTTGCGTCGACGGTTTCGATGGATTGGATGGTCGTCATAACGCAGCCTTGTTGTCGAACGAGTGAAAGAGTTGGAGCAAACGCTTTGTGTCTTCTTTGGTACTTGGCGGCGCACTGTACGAAACAGGCTGTACTACCGGCCACTGGCTGGCATAATAGCAAAAAATGCCATCTTCGATCTGGGTGCAAAGATGAAGCTTCAACAAACTCGGCTGCTTGCGATCGCGCTGGTCGCATTGCTGGGACTTGCTGCGAAGGCAGGTCAAACGAATGTCGTCCTGATTCTGATTGACGATATGGGCTGGCGAGATCTGGGTTGCTACGGCAGCGATTTCTACCACACGCCCAACATCGATCGGCTGGCGGCCGAGGGTATGCGTTTCACGGATGGGTACGCCGCCTGCAATGTCTGCTCGCCGACGCGTGCCGCTATTCTGTCTGGAAAATATCCGGCGCGGCTGTTGTTGACCAACTGGTTGCCATCGGGAAGGTGGAGTGCGAAACAGCACCGCTTGCGCGAGGGACGTTATCTTTCGAACCTGCCGCTGGAAGAAGTCACGATCGCCGAAGCTCTTCGCGGTGCGGGCTATTCAACAGCTTTTATGGGCAAGTGGCATCTGGGCACGGAGACGTACTACTACCCGGAGCACCAGGGCTTCGACGTAAACGTTGCCGGGCGAGATTATGGAGCACCCGGTAGCTACTTCTATCCATTCAAAGGCTCGTGGTCGATTCCCACGACCGGCAAGAAACTCTACAAGGAAACGCCGTTGGAAGGGAAAGAGGGCGACTATCTGCCGGACCGATTGGCCGAGGAGGCGGTCAAATACATCCAGTCGACGCGTGAAAAGCCGTTCTTTCTGATGCTTTCCCACTACGCGGTGCATACGCCCCTACAGGCGAAGAAGGAAATGATGGAACGCTACGCCGCGATTCCTGAAGCGGATCAGCAGGGAAAGCCGGCCTATGGGGCGATGGTGGAAAGCGTCGACGAGAGCGTGGGTAGCGTGATGCAGTGCCTTCGTGATCTGAAGCTTGATGACAACACCTTAGTGATTTTTACCAGCGACAACGGTGGCTTCGCCAAAGCTACCAACAACGCACCGTTGCGAGCGAACAAGGGTTCAAACTACGAAGGTGGAATTCGAGTGCCCTTGATCATTAAGTGGCCGGGCCAGGCCAAAGCGGGATCGGTTTCGAGCGACCCCGTTATCAGCACGGATTTCTATCCAACGATTCTTGAAGCAATCGGCCAAACGCTCACGCCGCATCAACACATCGACGGCCGTAGTCTTGTTCCGGTCCTCCGGCAGACCGGAGAACTCAATCGCGACGCCATCTTCTGGCACTACCCGCACTACAATCGGCATCCGTATAGCTTCCCGTCAGCCGTCGTCCGAGCCGGTGACTGGAAGCTGATCGAGCATTTCGAAACAAACGAGGTCGAGCTCTACAATCTCGCCGAAGATCTTGGAGAGACTCGCAATCTTGCTGCGGTCGAAACCGCCCGCCGCGACAAGCTGCTACGCTTGCTGCACGATTGGCAGGCCGAGTCCGGCGCGGATCCGATGCGGGCCAACCCACAGTACACGGGAGCAGGGAAATGACGATGCAAACTTTGATAGGGGCATCTCGACGAGCGGCACTGGCAACAGCACTGGCACTCGGTTGGCTGACTGTTGTTTCTGCTTTTGCCATGGCTGCCGAGCGACCGAATATCCTGCTGATCGTTTCCGAAGACAACGGTCCCGAGCTCGGATGCTACGGCGATCGCTACGTGCAAACCCCCGTGCTCGATCAGCTGGCAGCAGACGGTGTCCGCTTTGACCGTGCCTTTGTGCCCCAGGCCGGCTGCAGCCAGTCGCGTGCGGCGCTACTGACGGGGCTGTTTCCTCATCAAAACGGTCAGATCGGATTGGCCACGTGGAAGTTCCACATGTATCGTGAAGATACGCCGAATTTGATCACGCGGCTGAAATCGGCCGGCTATCGTACGGGAATTATTGGCAAGCTACACATCAATCCGGCGTCGGCGTTTCCGTTCGATTTTCACGAGATTACCAGTGCGAACTTTGCTCGTAAGAAACTGGTTGACTACGCAAACTTCGCCTCGCAGTTCATCTCGCAGGATGACAAACCGTTCTTCCTCAGCGTCAATTATCCGGACCCACATCGTCCTTTCACGACACAGGTCGATGGGCTACCAGCGAAACCGCTGACCGCCGACGACGTAAAGCCGCTGCCGTATTTTGGCTTGGACATGCCCGAGCTTCGACAGCAGACGGCGGACTACTACAACTGCATGAGCCGGCTCGATTCGCTGGTCGGCAAACTATTGGAGCGATTGGATGCGTCCGGCAAAGCCGACAACACGCTCGTTATCTATATGGGGGATCACGGCGCCGATCTGCTACGAGGCAAACGCACTTCCTATGAAGGCGGCGTACGCGTGCCACTTATTGTTCGCTGGCCGGGGAAAGCCAAAGTTGGCAGTGTTCGAAGCGAATTGGTTTCCACGCTGGATCTGATGCCAACGATGCTCGCTGCAGCTCAAGCGGAGCCCGCGAAAGAGCTGCCGGGACGATCCTTGCAGTCGCTCCTGCAAGATAAGCCAACTGATTGGCGAGAGTACCTGTTCACCGAATACCACACGCATTCTGCGCACAACTACTTTCCGCAGCGAACGGTACGGGATGCTCGCTACAAGCTGATTGAGAACCTCCAACCGAACACGGTCAATCCGGGCTATGTCTTTACGCAGAAAAAGTTCTTCAAGGGACTGTTCGAAGTTATCGACGAGGCCGAACCCCTGGTGCGGACTGCATATCATCGCATGCGGAAGCCACCCCGATATGAACTCTACGATCTGGAGGCCGATCCGTTTGAGTTTCGAAATCTCGCAACATTGCCCGAGCATGCCTCGACATTGCGACGTTTGTCGACGCAACTTCAGGAATGGCGACAGCGAACAGATGACCCACTACTCAATCCAGAAAACATCAATCGGCTTCGTGCGGAGATCGACGCCTGTTACGTCGATGGCTCGTATGAGAAGAAGCAACTGGAACTGACGTACGAGAAGTACTTCTTCGAATAGAACGCCAGGCGTCGTGCCGCCTAGCGGAGGTCGCGGCGACTTGGCGAGCGACCGGGACTCTGTATTGCGCGAGCGGTTGCCGGTTCGTTCATGGAATCCAGTACCAACCGGTCACCGTTTGACGCCGCGTGCTCGAAGAGATAATCGGCCAACAAGTGCGCCATGCGAGCCGAACCCTGTTCGTTGAAGTGGCAGTTGTCGAACGTGTCTTCGCGGTCAAACGAGTTGTTTTTCGTGATCGCATCCACCCAGCCAACACTTTCTTCGTAGGCGACGGTGCGATTGGCCTCATTGTTTTGCTGCACGCCGATGGCGAAGATCTCGTCTGTTTTCTTGCGTGGGTCGAAGTACTGCGGAATGATGACGACCTGCTTGCCCTCGGACTTCAGGTACCGCACAAAATTGCGGAGGTGAGACTGGTAGATCGTCGGTGGGTTTTCGGCAAGCCGTTGCTTCCAGATTCGTGAAGGTGGATAGGTATCAGAAACGGATTCGTGAATGCCACCCAGTTGAATCGGCAGGAGTCGCGTCATCGTGAAACAGAATCGATAGGTCGCGCTGATTCCCAGTTGCCCGTTGGCATCCGGGATGACGCTGCCGGTACGACGCCATGGAACGCGGTATCCCGAATAGTCCGAGTTCACTCCGGCGTACAACCGCGGGTGTACGTCGTTGATTCCTTCGTAGAGGAAGACAACATCTGGATCGAGTTCGGTGAGCAGTGTCATGTAGTGGATCATGTTTTCGACGAGCGTGTAGCCACCGACGCCGCCATTGATCAAATCATGGTCCGTGCCCCATTTCGCTCGGATTCGTTGTTCCAGCTGATGTACCCACGTATCGCTTTCGTTGGCGATCTTTTCGCCGAACGCGGTGCTACCGCCAAGTACGAGTCCTCGCCACGCAACGTCCTCGCGCGGTCGGAGCGGTTCGGTGCGTCGAATGAGAAACTGTTCGTTGTATTGCGGTGACCCCATGTACGGAGTCCTCGGATTCAAAGCGTAGTTGAGGTAGTGGTGCCGAGCGTAGTTCAACGTGAGCGCGGGCCCGATGTAATCCGGACGCACATTGAAGGCGACGTTGTAGAGTCGTTGCAAATCAGGTTTGCGGGTGAACAGGAAATCCAGCAACGCCAGCGACGAGGATTCGACGAAGACGAGGCCCAGTACGAAAAAGCCAATCCTGCGTACCCAGGGTTTGGCTTCGCGATCGCCCGGAAGGGCCGTCATCCAATGGAGCAAGAAAATGCTGATTGCGAATCCCACACCCAGCACGAGCATGCGTCCACCGGCTCGTAGGAGCGGCGGTAGTGGAGCAAGTTCAATTCCCGCGATCAGGCTGGTGAACAGAACCGCGCCGACGATCACTTCGGCATAACGACGCGGTAATCGGCTCATGATCCGTCTTCATCCTGTCAGCATGTTGAGTCACTCGAATCGGTGGGCGAAGTTAGCCGGGTCGCCCTGGCAAGTAAAGATTGAAATTCGAGCGGGAATGTATCCGGGCAATCGTTTTCGTTTGGGAAGCGTGCCAGTGCTGTCTAAAATCTCGGTGGCATTTCCAGCGTGATTTGAAATGAGTTGGGAGCTAGCGACAATGCGAAGTCGGAATTTCGGCGGTAGATTCGAATCCCTGGAGTCGCGGCAAATGCTGACCTCAGGGTTGGTGCTCGATCTCAATGCGACCGGGGAACGTATCCGGACAACGCGGATCGCGGCGTTCAACGATGGAGTGCTCACTCGCGTGCCAACTACGATGACGCACGCGATTTGGCGCGTGGACGGTTCAGCTGACGAAGGCACGTTTCTGTCGGAATCGTACGATGTGAAATTCGGTCCACAGATCGGCGACATCATGTACTTCACCAGTGACGACAAGGAGCTGTGGCGCGGATTTTCTGGCGATGTCGGCGAACTTTGGTGCAGTGGACGCGAGCTTTGCCGAGGGGGATTTCGACGGAGACGGCGAAGTTGGGTTTGGGGACTTTTTAAAGCTCGCCGGGAATTTCGGAGTTACCCACAAGCCGGTCGAATTGTTGGGGTGAAGGAAGCAACGAGAAACGAGCAACGAGCAACGAGCAACGAGCAACGAGCAACGAGCAACGAGCAACGAGCAACGAGAAACGAGAAACGAGCAACGAGCAACGAGCAACGAGCAACGAGCAACGAGCAACGAGCAACGAGCAACGAGCAACGAGCAACGAGCAACGAGCAACGAGCAACGAGCAACGAGCAACGAGCAACGAGCAACGAGCAACGAGAAACGAGAAACGAGAAACGAGCAACGAGCAACGAGCAACGAGCAACGAGCAACGAGCAACGAGCAACGAGCAACGAGCAACGAGCAACGAGCAACGAGCAACGAGAAACGAGAAACGAGAAACGAGAAACGAGAAACGAGAAACGAGAAACGCGGCCCGCGAATTGCCTGAGCTCGACTACATCGGTGCGATGCGGCGTGACCCAACGTCGGTGGTCAGCACGACGTGTGCATTGAAACTCTCGAGAATCAAGCGCTGCTTGATCGCGTCGTGTTCGGCGCTGTTCCACAGGTCGTTGAACTCCCACGGATCTTCTTCCAGATCGTACAGCTCGCCAAGGTTGTGGTCATGGTAAAGGCATAGCTTGTAACGCCGATCGCGATACATGGTCGCGTAACTGCCGGTGCCACCGGTGAAGTGAGGATCGAGGGCCTCGAAATATTCGCTGCGAACGAAGTCGCGTTGATGGCCGGAATCCTTGCCGTGCAGTGTTGGGACGAGCGTTCGCCCCTGCATGTACTCGGGCTGTTCAAGGCCGCACAATTCAAGGAGCGTCGCCGTGAGATCGGTGAGTTCTACCAGTTCGTCGCTGGTCTTGCCGGATTCGAAATGTTGCGGCCAGGAAAAAATGAGCGGGACGCGGATCAGACCTTCGTAGAATCGACATCCCTTGAACATCAGGCCGTGATCGCCGAGCGCCTCGCCGTGGTCGCTGGTGAAAATGATGACGGTGTTGTCACGTTGGCCCGTGGCGTCCAGACATTGCAGGATCCGCGCGAACTGGTCGTCGATCTGCGCGATCATGGCGTAGTAGCGAGCTTGACGGGCGAAGGCGCCGTGTTCCTCGGGCGAACGAATCTCGTCCTGGAAATCGATAGCGCTCAGCCTCGCTTGCTGTTCCAGGTCGCTCTCGCGAAAGTAGGGCCCGGGCATCGAGGCAGGATCGAACTGATCAGCGTACGATTTTGGTGGAATGAACGGCGGGTGCGGGTCGTAAATGTTGACGTTCAACAACCATGGTTGTTCATGGTCCTGTTGGATGAACTCCAATGCGCATTCGCTGGCCCAGGTGGTTTGATGAAGCTCGGTGGGGACGCGGTCTTCGCTGGCTCGCAAGGCGTTCAGGTCCCCGCCGCTGTCGCGCACCCAGTCGGCGTAGTGATGCCCTTCCTGCCAGTCGTCTCGCGGTGCGTGACTGAATCGCCAGTAAGAAAATCCGTCGTCGATCCGCGGTTCCGTACGATGACCGGCCGACTGGAGATGAAACTTGCCAATCAGGCCGCAAGTGTAGCCGCTGTCGGCGATCAGCTTGGTAATCACCGGCGGGTATTCGGGAAACGTTTCGTTGCCGTTTCGCGTGTTGTGGATCCGGGACGGGTAGAGCCCGGTCATGAAGCTCGAGCGGCTGGGCGTGCAAATCGGGCTTTGGCAGTAGGCATGTGTGAACGCCACTCCGCTACGAACGAGCTGGTCGACAACGGGCGTGCGAACGTGGGGGTTGCCCAACGCTCCGATCGTGTCGAAACGCTGCTGGTCGGTGCAGTACCAAAGGATATTCGGACGAGTGCTCATTGTCTCTTTCGTCGCAACGTAAGGACCAACGTGATGATCGAAGCCATCAAGAATAACAGCGCGAACGGGCGAGTGAACAGAGGCAACCAGCTTCCACCGCTTTGCATCAGTCCCTCGGTGAGGTGCGTTTCAGCGATCGGCGCGAGGACAAACCCAATCACGAAAGGCGCGATCGGGAGCTTCAACCGGTCCATGCCAAATCCGACGGCTCCCATCGCCAGCATCACCCAGACATCGAACATCCGATTCGCCAGTGCGTAGGAACCGACAACACAGAGTGTCAGGATCGCCGGCAGCAGCAGCGCCTTCGGGATGGAAGCCAGCTTGGCCAGCCAGCCCGCCGTGAGCATCATGAAGACGAACATGAAGAGGTTGGCCCATAGCATCGTGCCCATGATGATTCCCACGGCATCGGGATTCTGCTCCATGAGCATCGGCCCCGGCTGCAATCCGTGGATCGTCAACGCTCCAAGCAAAATCGCGTCGATGACGCTACCGGGAATGCCCATTGCGATCAGTGGTATCAGGGCTCCGCCGACGGTGCCGTTGTTGGCTGCCTCCGAAGCGATGATGCCTTCTTCGCTGCCTTTGCCAAAACGATCCGGTTCCCTCGAGCTGCTCTTGGCGACCGAATACGCCACGACAGAACCGATGTTCGCCCCAATACCCGGCAGGATACCAACGAAGACACCCAATAACGCGGAGCGTACAAGATTCACTGCGTGTGTGGCTGCTTCACCGAGCGCACCAAACAGGCTGCCGCCTTCTAGCGACGCCTGCTGCGGATCGTCGTCCGGAAAAACAAGCTGCGTGAAGACCTGATTGATGGCGAACAGTCCGATGAGCACGGGAAGTAGTTTGAAGCCATCGTTGAGCTCTGCGAAACCCAGCGTCCATCGCGGTATTCCCGTCGCCGGACTGGCTCCCGGCATCGCCAACATGATTCCCAGCAGAGCCGAAAAGATGCCGTTGGCCAGCGATTTTCCGCTCACCGATCCGATGAGGACCATCGCCATCATGACCAACGAAAAGAACTCGAAGGGGCCCAGTTGTAAGCTGAGCTTCGCAAGTGGTGCGGACAGCAGGACCAGGAACAGCCAGCCGGTCAGTCCGCCAACCAGCGACGCCACGATGCCCAGGCTGAGTGCCCGTTTGCCTTGCCCCGCTTGAGCCATCGGGTAGCCATCGTACGTTGTCATCATCGACGCCGGCGTGCCCGGAATTCGCAACAACGTTGCCGTGATCAGTCCGCCGGACACACTGCCGACATACATCGAAACGAGCAAGACCATCGCGTGCTCGCCGGACATCGAAAACGTCAGCGGCAATGACAGCGCAATTAACATTGCGCCGGTGAGTCCCGGCATGGCTCCGACGACGATACCTAAGGATGTGCCGAGCATCATCAACATCAACGCCGTGGGCGAAAGCGAAGCCTGAGCCGCAGTGAGCAATTCATTCATCACGGCAAATCAACCACAAGGACGTTGGTGAACAGCGCGTGTAGTCCGAATCCTGCCACGATGGCAAGGGCAAGCACCGCAGGCAGGAGCGACTTGCGGCGACGCGTCAGGATACCTCCGCCGATGACAACAAACGCCAGCGTGGCGAAATCAAATCGCAGGAGACCCAGATGTAGCGTTCCGACGTAGGCGGAAAGGGCGAGGGCAATGGCGAGCGGTTCCGCGATCTTGGCGCTCGGACGGGCTGCCCTATCATCGCCGGATGTACCAGCCAGTCGACGTAGAGAAGCTCTCGCGGCGAAAGTGCCAGCCACCAACGTCAGGGCCAAGACGTAGCCAGGGAAGTTTGGCAAAGAGGGCGTCGTGCGGCCTGAAACAACGGAAATCTGTTGCTCGCGAGTTTGCAGGTCGCTCGCCAGCTCCTCGCCGCGTACAACGCGATTCTCGGTTGCGAGATCGCGAAGTTGCTGTTGCACCTCGTTTGTTTTCATCGCTCGTTCTAGAGCGGTGGCGATGGTTTGCACACGTTCCGGCGGTGTCCCGACCGGGGCCCACCAAAAATGCATGTTGGTGCTGACTACATCGACGCCCTGTTCTTTTGCGGTCAGCACATTGGGAACCATCTTGTGGCGAGTTTCGCTGAGGATGGCCAGGGCACGAAGGCCGCTCGATTGAAAGTCGATAAACTCGGAAACGGAAAACGTCGTCACGTCGGAGTGTCCACCGAGCAGACTAGCGAATCGTTTCGCCCCGCCTCCGGATTGAGTGAACCGAAACTTCGCTCCGTCGACCGCGTTCTCCAGCATCAGTCCGGCAAAGTGGCTGGGAGCGCCAATGCCCACCGCGAAGACAACGTCGTCGGGCGTATCTGCCGCGGCACGGAGGAGTTCGTTGATGTCGTTGAACGCAGAGTTTTCCGGCACAGCGATCACGTGCGACATTTCGCCAGTACCGGCGATCGGAGCGAACGCCTCCGGTCCATATTCGGAATTGCCAGAGTACTTGCTGGTCAGAATGCCTTCATGCAGTTGCAGGACGGTGTAACCATCCGGGCGTGCGTTCTTCGCTCGGCGCGAACCGACGGTACCTCCGGCTCCCGGAACGTTGATGATGACCAGCGGGTGCGGGAGAAGGCGATTCTTCGCGACGCTCTGTTGGATGATCCGTGTGAACGTGTCGCTACCGCCACCGGCAGAAAACGGCACGATGACCTTGATCGGCTTGCGGGGAAACGAATTTGCCGACGTGTCTTTTTTAGAGCATCCGCACAACAGGGTTGCCGCGAGTGCAGCTAGCGCCAGAGCAAAGCGTACTGACCGAGTTCGTCGGGACATTTTTACCCAGGCGACAACGGCAAGTCTGAATCGGTCGGCCGATGAACTCGTCCCACGATTCGGAAGCCCTGTCAGTTGCCTCAAAAGGATTGGACCGCGCACCACCGGAAATGGTATTCAGGTGGTTGCCGGTCCCATCCTACGTTGTGAAGCTATCGGCGGAAAGTTGGCGGGCGTTGGATTCAACGCACGAAGTCTATTCTGCCGTTTGTTTCTTGCGTCGGAACCGAGTCGCTCCGATGCCGCACAAACCAAGGAAGCCCCAGATGGCCAGTGTGCCGGGTTCGGGTACGGCTTTGGCACGCGGTTCGTCAAAGCCAACCCGAAGATCGTCGATGACAATCGAGAGTTGTCCGGCTTTGGGGCGTTCGTAACCGAGCTTGACCGATCGAATGGCAGTTCGCGACCGGAGGCCGATGAATTGATCGACGTAATCGTTCGCGTTGGAGGCTACGACCACGCGGCCGATAAGGTCGCCACTGATGTCAAAGGCGGCCAGCGTCACATCGAAAATACGTCCGAAGTCATCGTTGCCAAAGAACATACCAACCTCGTACGCGTCGCGGCTGAATTCAGCGCCCAGGCGTCGGTTGCCAACATCTTCCACGCCAACCCGTCGGCCGGAAGTCGTGACGCCGTCCGACCACGTTCGTGCCGTGCCGATGTAAACGGTGGTATCCAGCGTGATGCTGGGCGCGGTGGAACGGTCGAAGTTCAGGACCTCCTGGTCGAGGCTGCGGAAATCGACGACGCTGGAGACAGGTCTGACCGCTGCCACGGAAGTTGACGCGAAACAGGCACCAAAAATGGCGACTAAGGCAATCGAACGCATTGAATCTACTCTCGTTGTACAGCATGGGGGAAAACGGACACTAACCCCCAGAGTAGTTACAAGAGTTCCGAACAATCTCTCCAATAGGCGTCCGCGCATGAATCGGTGCCGCTCGCGGGTGGTCCAGTCCTCACAATCCGTATATTCGCGACCAGGGCTGTCGCGAGGCTGTCACGGTGAAGAAGGGCGAGTTGGGGGAGCCGACAAACGACAACAACCTCTCCCGTGATCGGAAGAGGTTGTTGGAGTTGTTCGAATCGGCGTCTGCGCAACTAGATGATCTGCTTGATCGGCTCGGCACCTTCAACGCCCACCAGTCGCTGTTCAAGCCCGCCGTGGAAGTAGGTCAATCGATTTGGGTCGAGACCCATTTGCTGCAGCACGGTGGCGTGCAGATTCTTGACATGGAAGCGATTCTCGACGGCGTTGTTGCCCAGTTCGTCGGTGGCGCCCACGGACTGGCCGCCCTTGATTCCACCGCCGGCGGTCCACATGGTGAAACCAAACGAGTTGTGATCACGGCCTGTGCCTTTGGCATATTCCGCCGTTGGCTGTCGGCCGAATTCGCCGCCCCAGATGACCATGGTCTTTTCCAGCAAACCGCGTTGCTTCAGGTCTTTCAGCAGACCTGCGATTGGTTTGTCCGTACGGCCACAGTGGTACGTGTGATTCTTGACGAGGTCACCGTGGGCGTCCCAGTTGTCATCGTTGTGAGAGCCGCCGGCGTAGATCTGAATGAACCGCACGCCGCGTTCAACCAGTCGACGGGCCAACAGACAACGCTTGCCAAAGTTCTCGGTTTTCTTTTCGTTGATGCCGTAGAGCTCCTTGGTGTTTTCCGTTTCGCGGGAAAGGTCCACGGCCTCGGGAGCGTGCATCTGCATTTTGTAGGCGAGTTCGTAGCTGGCAATACGGGCTGCCAGATTTGAATTATCACCTCGCATGGCGTAGTGGTCTTCGTTGTAATCTTTCAGCGTGTCGAGCATGCGACGCTGCATGGCTTTCGAGATGCCTTCGCGACGGTCGAGGTCGATAATGGGCGCTCCCGCGGAACGGAAGATCGTGCCCTGGTAGCTGGCAGGCATGTAGCCACTGCTCCAGTTCTTCGCGCCGGAGATGGGACCGCCGGTCGGATCGAGCATCACGACGAAGCCCGGCAGGTTTTCGTTTTCGCTGCCCAGCCCATAGTTGATCCACGAACCCATTGCCGGGCTGCCGCTCTGGATTTTGCCGCTGTTCATTTGCAGCATGGCGGAACCGTGGATAGGCGAGTCGGCCGTCATGGATTTCAGGAAGGCGATGTCGTCCACGCACGTTGCGAGGTTGGGGAACAGGTCAGAGACCCATGCACCGGATTCCCCGTGCTGCTTGAATTTCCACTTGGGGCCGACAACACGCCCCTTGCTCTTGCTGCCGCCGCGGCCCTTGGTTTTAATGTCGATCGTCTGTCCGTCGAGACCGTAGAGTTTGGGTTTATAGTCGAACGTGTCGACCTGGCTCGGTCCGCCGTACATGAACAGGAAAATGACGCTGGTTGCCTGCGGATCAAAGTGTGGATCACGCGGAGCCAGCGGATTCTCAAACGGAGTGACGCCGTCGGCAGCCACAGCCTGTTTGGACAGATAGCCGTCGTCCAGCATTCCTGCGAGACCGAGGCCCGCGAAGCCGCCACCGGCCTCCCAGAGGAATTCACGTCGAGTGCGTCCGCAAAAGTTCTTGCCCGTTGGTTTCGCCATTTCGGTTTCCTCGTAGTTTTCTGTGATTCGCGTAGGGCACTTTCGTGCCGTTTGTGTTTTTTGAATTGGGACTCGCCGGCCGTTCCGATTGCTCGGGCGAGCGTCGGTAACCGTTAATCCAGGTACATGAATTCGTTCAGGTTCAGGACCAACAGGCAGAACTGATTCATGGCCACTTCCCTTGTAGCCCCGTCCTTCTTCTGTAGTTGTCGGATGAACCGGACGCCGCGTTTGACTTCCGCTTCGTTGGGCTCGCGCGAAGTCGCCACAGACAGGGCGTGCGACACCTGTTTCTTGAGATTCTTGCCGGCTTCCTTGCGGATCCGTTCGGCGAACAGCGCCGCCTGCTCATTGAGGAATTCGCTATTGAGCATTCCCAGAGCCTGCGTCGGCTGTGTCGTCGCGAACCGCACCGGGCAGCTGGAGTCGGTATCGGCGACATCAAAGCTGGCCAGAATTGGAGTTACCAACGAGCGTTTGACGTGAATGTAAACGCTGCGTCGAGCGGCTTCTTCGGGCGAGGATTTCCCCCAGCCGTTGCCGGGCCGGGATTGACCCGCCAGGACGGATGCCGGGATCTTCGGATAAATGCTGGGTCCGCCCGCTTTCAGGTTGAGCGTTCCATTGGCCGCCAACAGGGAATCACGAATTTCTTCGGCCGACAGGCGACGCATGTTCATGCGCCAGAAGAGCTTGTTGGAAACATCCTTCGCCAGCGCGTCGTCGTTTCCGGTCGACGACATGCGGTAGGTATTGGAGAGCATCAACAGCTTGTGCATGCGTTTGATGTTCCAGTCGCCCGCCATGAACTCGTGAGCCAGCCAGTCGAGCAGTTCCGGATGAGTTGGTCTGGCACCCTGGAAACCGAAATCGTTGGGCGTTTCAACGATGCCGCGACCAAAGTGGTGCTGCCAGAGTCGATTGACGAAGACTCTCGCCGTCATGGGATTGCTGGTACTGGTGATCCAGTCGGCCAGCTTGCTGCGACGGCCGCTACTGCCGGGCGTTTTGGATTCGATGTTGTCAGGATCGTTGAAACCCAGAATGGAAGGGAAGCCCGGCACAACCTCGTCACCGGGGGCATTCGCGTTGCCGCGGATCATGACCGTCGTCGTGGGTGCCTCGCTACCAAACTCGCTGACTCCAAAGGCGGTCAATGTGGTCGCCTTCAGGTCGTCGTCCTGCGAGCGAATGTCCTTGATCTTCTTCAGGGCCTCTTCGTACTTCTCCAGTCGATCCGCTTTTAACAGGTCAGGGTCGTCCTTAAGCTTCGCCTTGATCATCGCGACGCGGTTTTCTTCGAACGCGAAATCCTCTTTCTCGGGATTGCTCAGAGCCCCGCGAACCTTGTTTTCCACCTGTCGGATAATGCGTTCGGTATCGTTGCGACTCTTCGTAATGTTTTCGGCAACAGAGCGGTCGACGGGCTTACCGGAAGCGACCTCGAACATGCGCGTGTTGGCCGCGTCCAGGCGACGATGCCCGTATGGTTTGATGCCACGGAAGAAGGCCAGCATCTTGTAGTAATCGGTTTGCGGGATGGGATCGATCTTGTGATCATGACAGCGGGCGCAATTGATTGTCATCCCAAGGAAAACCTGGCCGGTCGTGGCCACGACGTCGTCCAGGTTGTCATAGTCCGCCTGGAGCTGGTCGGTTGGTTCGTCGTCCCACTGCCCAAGCCGATAGTAACCCGTCGCGATGTAGCTGGCAGGTGACATCTCGTCGACCTCATCACCAGCCAACTGCTCACGGACGAATTGATCGTAAGGCTTGTTTTCGTTGAAGCTGTCGATGACGTAGTCGCGATATCGCCAGATGTGTGGCTTGGCTCCGTCCCGTTCGAAGCTGTTGGATTCTGCGTAGCGCACGAGGTCCAGCCAGTGTCGACCCCATCGCTCTCCGTACTGTTGCGAATCGAGTAGCGTGTCGAGAACCTTTTCGTAGGCGTCCGGTGATTCGTCTTCGGCAAAGGCTTTCACCTGTTCCAGGGTCGGCGGTAACCCTGTGAGGTCATAGTAAGCTCGGCGGATGAGTTGGGCTTTGGTGGCTGGACCGTTCGGTTGCAGTTCGTTCTCTTCCAGCTTGGAAAGGATGAAGGCGTCGATTGGGTTTCGAATCCACGCGGCGTCATTCACCGCGGGCGTCGCGGAACGCACGACGGGCTGGTAGGACCAGAATTTGCGATTCTCTTCGTTGACTTGTGGCGGGCCGTGTTCGACCTCGTGTTCACCCTGAAAACCATAGTCCTCGGTCTCTTTCGACCAGGGTGCGCCCATCTCGACCCATTTGGTCAGAATGGCGATCTGGTCCGCTGGCAATTTACCGCTGGGCGGCATCTCGTAGCTCTCGTAGTTGATTGCATCCAGCAGCACGTCGTCTTCGATCGCTGACCCCGATTCGCCACCGCTGACGAGGGAGTCGCGATCGGTCAGCTTGAGTCCGCCCTTCACCTTGGCCTCGGCGCCATGACACTTAAAACAATTCTGCGCCAGGATAGGTTGGACGTGCTGGTCGAAGAACTGATCGGGCGTCAATTCAGCGTCATCCGCGATCGCGAACGATGGCAGCACACAGCAGGCGATGGCCAACAGAGAAAATCGAACGAACCGCAACATTTGTGGATCCCTGAATTCGACGAAGTGGATGGAATCTTGGTGGGCCCTTAAGTTTAGCCAAGCCGCGTATTCCTGTCTATTTCGACCGGTGCATGTTCACGAGTGTTGCCTGGTTTCCAAAGAAAATGGCAAAAACCTCGTCCCAACAACTTGAATGAGAAACACTCCGGATACATAACGACCGTCCCGGTGCCCGTCTGCGCTGGTGGTCGGATTCTTTCAAAGGGATACTTGGCGATGCGATCTTTGTACTCTTGGTGTCTTTGTGCGCTTGCCGCGTTCGCGTTTTCGACGTTGCTATCGCTCCCCAACAGTGGTGTGGCGTTTGCGCAATCGCAAGCGGCGAACGTCGAAGCGTTGGGAGTAACTCGCGTTGCAGACTGGAAGGGTTTCGAGCAAGCACATTTTGAAATAGCAGATCGCAAAGCGTATATCGTCAAGCCGGAGAAGGCTCTTTCCGGAAACCCGTGGATCTGGCGAGCCCGATTTCCTGGCTACCACGCCGAGATGGACGTGGAGTTATTGAAGCGTGGTTTTCACGTTGGCTATGTCGATGTCGCTGGATTGTTCGGCAGTCCTACAGCGATGAAGATTGGCACCGAGTTCTACGATCACGTGGTGACGCATGCGAAGCTGGCGGCGAGGCCGGCCATGGAGGGAGTGAGCCGCGGCGGCCTGTTTGTGTACAACTGGGCGAAGCTGCATCCGGAACGCGTTGCCTGTATCTACTGCGACACGCCCGTGCTCGATTTCCGGAGCTGGCCCGGCGGCAAGGGCGCGGGCATTGGGTCACAGGGCGCATGGAAACAGTGCCTTGCGAGTTACGGTCTGACCGAGGAGGCAGCCGAAGACTATCGCAACCTTCCCGTTCTGCATGGCAAGACGATTGCGAAGGCCAAAATTCCCGTCCTGCACATTGTCTCCGAAAACGACCGCGTCGTTCCGCCCATTGAAAACACCTACCTACTGTTGCGTCGTCTGGAAGAGCTGGGGCACGACATGCAAATCATCTCGGTCGCTCAAGGTACCGAGAAAAGCAACGGCCATCATTTCACGCACCCGGATCCGGATCGCGTTGTCCAGTTCATCGCGCAGCACGCGGGCGGCGAACCGGGTGTCGATGCGAACAGCGAGTCAAAGAGTGAACTGAAGAGTGATTCGGCTGCCGAACGGCTCGACCTTCTGCGCAACGCGGAAACCGTCGTCTTTCTCGGCGATAGTATCACGCATCAGGGAGGCTACGTTTCACGATTCGAAGCGTGGGTGCTATCTCAGTTGCGAGATGAAGCTCCAACGATCATCAACATTGGTCTCTCGAGCGAAACGGTATCGGGACTCAGCGAGGAGGGGCACGCCGGCGGTCGATTCCCTCGACCGGATCTGGCCGAACGTCTCGACCGAGTGCTCGCGTTGGCAAAGCCGGACATCGTCTTTTCGTGCTACGGCATCAACTGTGGCATCTACCAACCGTTCGATGAGCAGCGTTTCGCAGCCTATAAAGAAGGCTACAAGCGGTTGAAGGAAAAGGTCGAAGTGGCCGGCGGCAAGCTGGTCGTGGTTACTCCTCCCAGTTTCGACGATGCGAGATCCAGGAAGGACTTTTCGTACAACGCGGTGCTCGACCGCTATTCCGAATGGCTCGTTGGACAGCGTGAGGAAGGCTGGACGGTCATCGATTTGCATTCGACTATGTCCGCGGCACTAAAGCAGCGCAAACAACAGGACGCAGATTTCACTTTTCAACCCGACTCGGTGCATCCCAATGCAGAAGGTCACGCGTTCATGGCGGGCGAGCTGATGCGTTGGTTTGGTGCCAGCAAAGAAGACGCTCCATCGGACTCGCTGGTGAAGGTGGTCGATGAACGAATGCGGCTGTTGCGGAGTTCGTATCTCTTCACGGCCGGCCACAAGCGTCCCGGCGTGCAGCGAGGTCTTCCTGTCGCCTGGGCAAAGGACCGCGCACGCGCAATGGACGGCAGAATCGAAGAAGAGTTGAGCAAATAGCTCGACGGCAACGTCGTCTTCTATCTCTCCGTTGAACGCGAAACTCTGTGAGTCGCGTGAAACAATTCACTCGCCCCCTGAGCCGTAGGATGGACATTCCTTCCTGTCCGTCCCCACAGGGCCCCATTATCGGCTTGCCGATTTTGTCCGCCGGAAGACTACTTGTCAGAGTCGGGTTGCAGGGTGGCGATGATGCCGAGGTAGGCGTTGGAGGTTTCGCCGCCGAGCCGAACCTTGACGGCGAAGATGGATCGGTCTTCGCTGTATTCGCCGCTGCCGCCGGTTGGAGAGAATAGCGATTGTAGCTTGGGGAACTGCTTGGTGGCGTCTTGTCGCTCGACGTAGTGGGTGGAATGCCCGTTGATATAAGCGAGCACGATGCCGCCGGATTCATCCGTGACGTACACATCTACGTCGTCGTGGTCGAGCGAACTAAAGAGGTCTTCCAGCCGCTGCTTCAGGTCGAGTTCGATGGCGTTGATCCCAAAGAAATCTCCCGTCTCGTCGAAGATCGGGCAGACTGCAATCAGCACCAGGGAAGTGCGGTTCTTCGTTGGGACTTTCTCCGCCAGTTTGTCGGCGGTCGTGAGTACCACTTCACCGGGACGGAGGCTATAGAGGTCGTTGTCCGTTTCGGGGTGCTCGCCTGAATACAGCTGGCCTGATGGGACACGGCGTGGTCGCATGCCGGCCTTGAGACGCTCGGTTCGCACCAGTTCGGTCATGTTGGGCTTTTGGAATTTTACGTTGGTTGCAACGAGGTATTCCGGATTGGCGTTCAACAAGCCGTCCAGCAATCTGCCCTGTCGCTCGAGCCATTCTTCGGGTGTCGTATCCATGACGTCGATGACCGATTCGCCCTCCTTGAGCGTCCCGTCGGGAATCGTCTCCGGATTCTGCGAAGCCACGATGACCCTCGTGAGCGGAAAGTCGGTGACGAAACGAATGTCCTGAACCAGCTCCTGCGTTTCAAACTGCAGGTTCAAATCCAGCTCGCGAACAAAGTCACGAAGCTGTTCGTGGCGGGCTTCCTGTAACGCCAGTCGTCCGCGACGCGCTGTGAATCCAATAGCTGCTCCGCCGATGAGCGTTAGCGTGGTCAGCAGGAGTACGAGTTGTGCCAACGTCGGATGCTCGGCCATCCAGCGAGTGATTCGTCGCTTGACGGGCGCCTGATAGGAGGTCACGGGCGACCCGGCACGGTAGCGTTCGATTTCTTCGGCCAGCTCGGTGGCGGAAGCATAGCGCAGGTATCGCTTGTTTGCGAGCGCCTTCATACAGACGGCGTCGAGTTCTGGTGGCACGTCGTCGACGACTTCTCTTGGTGGCGTAATGGCACTGGCGACGATCTTGGAAAAAACGGCCGACGAATCGCCCTTCAGGTCACCGGATTCGATGCCGCGCAGATGAGGAGCTTCGCCGGTGAGGATCGCGTACAGGATTCCGCCCAGCCCATACACGTCCGTCAGTTCATCGACTTCGTCAAGGCGACCGGCGGCTTGTTCCGGAGCCATGTAGAGCGGTGTCCCCAGTACGCGGCCGGAATGCGTCGATCCAATGCTGTGCAAGTCGCCGGGTTCCGCCTGCCCGTTGACTTCGTACATGCCCGTTTCTTCGTTGATCTTCGCAAGGCCCCAGTCCAGCAGCACGATCTGGCCGAAGCTGTCGATGGCGATATTCTCGGGCTTCAGGTCGCGGTGAATGATCTTGCGGGAATGAGCGTGGGCGACGGCCTGGCAGACATTAACGAACGCGGTGAGCAAGCGATGTTGCAACAGCGTATCTTCGTTGCCGGCCTGACGCCGCTCGTGGTATTCGCTGATCGCGTCCTGCAACGTACGTTTGCCGAGGAAACGCATGGCGTAGAACGAGCGACCGGACTTTTCGTCGGTGCCGAATTGATAGACGGGCACAATACCTGGATGTTCGAGTTGGCCGGTGATCTCCGCTTCGCGACGGAAATGCGCCAGCGCCGGGTCGCCCGGTTGCGTGCGGCCGGTGACTTCCTTGAGTGCCACGTATCGCTGCAGGTTTTCATCGCGAGCCAGCCAGACAGTGCCGATGCCGCCCTGTCCCAGACGTCGCAGTAGCGTGTAGCGAGCTCCCACCTGCCGTAGCTCCACTTCGTCTGTTGTCAGGACGGATGCGTCCGCGATGCCCAAGAGTTTGGCAATGCGGCCACCGCGGTCCAGGCGATCCAGCCACAGGCGATCCTTCTGAGCTCGTGACCAGTCGGCGTTGCGGGTGATTTCTTTTTCGACGCGATCGATCTCGCGCAGTGAGGACGTCTCAATCTGTTGGCATTGTTCTTCCGTGATGAATTGCCTTGCGACGACGTGCTCGGCCAATGTTTGGCTGCCGTGCGTAGTCCAGTCGTTGACCGCCGAGGCGAGTTGGCGTTCGGTGAACCAGCCGGAACGGAGCAGGGTCGATGCGAACGCCAGATCGCGATCTTGCTTGGTGACGTTGGAAGTGGCTCGCCGGGTCTTGTCGTCGCTGGAACCTACGAAGCCGATCGTTGCATCAATCTGTTGACTGAGCAAACCATCGGATTTGGCGGTTTCCTTGCGATTGCTGTCATTCGTCGACGACATCGAACTGGCTCGTTGGAGTGGCGGTGGATCACACCATCATAACCACCGATGGGGTGGTCACGAGCGTGCCGTTGAAGTGAATTGACCGATTGAGAAACGCGGCCACGGAGTGTCGCCAGATTCGTGCAATAAATGGCTGGCGGCAGTGGTTGTGGGGGATTCGGTCGCTTAACGCGCATCAAGCGGCAGGGTGAATGTGGTCACACCAATGTGGTCACACCATCGTTGGCAACACGATCCGATCGCGTCCGTCGGCTTTGGCCTTGTACAGCATCTCGTCGGCGGCATGTACCAGGGCTTCGGGCGAGGGTGCATCAAATTCCACCCCCGTGATTCCGGCGATTCCAATGCTAACGGTGATTTGCAGATCACCCTGGGACGTTGCAAACGGTTGGCTGCGAATGATTTCACGGATGCGAGACCCCAGATCAAAGGCGTCATCCAGACAATTTTCGCACATCACGATTGCGAACTCTTCGCCACCGTACCGCGCGAAGATGTCGTCGGCATCCAGCAGGGGCGATATGCGTCGCGTGAACTCAGTGAGTACTTCGTCCCCGGCCAGATGGCCGTGCGTGTCGTTGACCTGTTTGAAGAAGTCGATGTCCATCATTAGCACTGACAACGGTCGGTCGTGTAACAGGCATCGATTCAGTTCTCGCTGCAGAAAGGCGAGCATGAATGATTTGTTGAAGGCACCGGTCAATCCGTCCCGGACGGCACGTTCCTGCAGTCGACGATGGTAGGCGATTTCGGGATTCGTCGCGCTGAGGAAGCGGAATTTGGCTTCGCCAATTCGCACCAGGTCCCCATCGACAAGCTGGTGTTCGAGCACTCGTGAGTTGTTCACATAGGTGCCGTGTTCGCTGCCAAGGTCGACGAGGAAATACTCGCCGTTTTCACAGACAACTTCTGCGTGGTGTTCGGAGACTCCTTCAGTCGCGAGCACAACATTGCAGTCTGCTGCCGTACCAAGCGTACAGGTGCTCGTGAGCTCCGTGAGGTTGTGATGCGAATCATCGGGACAGATTTTGACGATGCTTGCGACGCATTGATTGGTAGCGCCGTTAACCTGCAGCCTTTGGAACATGGCGGAATCTCTTCGAGGGGCTGTTCTGGACGAAGCCGATGCATTGATTGCAAGGGAATCCCTACAATCGAGAACTTTGCAAAACGTACGTCAGTGACGGAGTTTGGATTCGTCAATTTGGGGATGCGGTTGACCCCACAGGCAGTCTTGAGCCGAGAATCGATACATGCGGTTCTATCGGAATTTGCGTGCTGTGAGGGGGATACGTGGCAACGGTCGACCGTTGAGTTTTTGCTTCACGGTGCTTGTTGGGAGCGCGATCTGTTGCGTGCGTCAGCAAACGGGTGCCCAAAAGCGAACGGCGTGCGGCAGATAGCTGCGCACTTTACGGTGGCCGATTCACGACCAACCTGGCAGAATCAGACTCGTCGCGTTGTCGTGAGCAAATGCCGTCGATGCGTGCGAAATCAGAACGGAAAACTAGTGAGACGTGACTACGCATTCACTCATGTTTTGCTCGATCACCGTATGCCGAAGGGCTAGCCGTCGGGCGTCTCTCACAACATGCGACTTCATCGCGTAATACAATCGGCATGCCAACGCGACTCCGGCACTAGCCTGTCTGACTGTAGCTCTACCCTGCCACGGGGGTGTGCGTTTTGCCGCCATCGCTCTGATTCAAAAAGGGGGAGCAGTCGTGACTGCCGATTCGACACTTTCCTGGCGGAAGTCCCCTTCTGTGAAGGCCGTTTTGCGACTTGCCTCACGAAGGGCGCGGCATAGGTTTCAATGAATCTATGAAGGAACGGAAGTTGGTTTTATGGTAAAGGCAATGATCGAATCACAGAAACGCAAACGACGCAGGGGCGCGGCAACCGTTGAATTGATGATCTGCCTCCCGGTGCTATTGACGGTAACTTTCTGTGTCATTGACGTCTGCAACTATCTGCACCTTCAACAGAAGCTTTCGACGATCGCGTTTGAATCAGTTCGCTTCATATCACGCAAGAATACGTCATTCAGTAATGCGAAATCGTACGGTAGAACCATGGCGAGAGCGAGAGGTGTAACACGCCCGGTGATTGAGATGGAGCCCGTTAGTTCTAGCGCAGAGACACGCAACGAAATGGAAACGGGGGAGCTCATAATGGCTCGTGCCTATACCGTCAAAATAGAGAAAAACATGATGGGGCCTTTTGTGCTTTTTCACGGAGCGGTAGTCAGTTCGCCGGTGGTTGTGATGGCAGTCCAGTAAGGGGCGTATGCAGTGAGAATTCGAAGGAAACGTCACGTGAGAAGAGCAGCATCGCAGCGTGACGGCGTCGCCAGCGTGGAACTTGCATTGACGATGCCTATTGTGTTGATGTTGTTCGCGAGTTTTGTGTTCCTCGTACAGGCATTTATGGTGTCGAATACGGCCGAGGCGGCTGCCTATTTCGGCGCGAGGAAAGCAATCGTCAATGGGGTGACCGAAGAAGAAGTCAAGGAAGTCGTTGCCGCGAAGATGGCATCCGGGATGGTAGCCATATTCACGACGGATGTGGAGTGGGCCGAAGGCCAGGCCAAGGTGACTGTTTCCGTGCCCATGGACGGTAATGCATGGATCATTGGGTGGTGCCCAACTGACCTTGTAATCGAACGGACATGTGACCTTGCAGAACAGGCAGAAGAACAGGCAGCAGAACAGGCAGAACAGGAACAATAGCTGCGAGCCTATTGTATTCCAATGTTGCGTGGCATCCTGCCGGGACGACAATTCATGCCGAACGGCAGTGACGAAACGCGACGCAACACAGGACAGGTGTCGCGCTACGGTTCCACCGTCCATTGATATGCAGCTTTCCGATCCGATTGATTTGGAGCACTCATGACCACAATTGCAACTAATCCTGGCGACGCTCATCCTGTCGGCGACAATCCCAACATCTTCTTCGCAAGAAGGCGGGGGCAACGACCAGGGCGCAAGTCTCGAAATGGTGCGGTACTTCTGCTCATGTCAATCATGCTGGTCTGCATGCTCGCACTGGGTGCACTTGCCATCGGCGTCGCACAGCTTCAACTCGCCCAAACACAGGCGCAGATTGCTGTGGACTGTGCGGCGTTGTCGGCCGTCGCTGTATTGGGTGAAGCAAGCGGGGATTCCTGGCGCGAGGTTGCGATGCATGTCGCTTCGCAAAACGAAGCGGGGGGCGTGCCGTGCTCTCTGCAAAGTGAAGACGTTGAGCTTGGGAGCTACGTTGCCGCTGATGACGGCTCATTACATTTTGTGGCGGGAGAGATGCCCAACAACGCGATCAGAGTAGACTACAAGAGTCCAGCCGGTGCCGAGGTACAGTTGGCTTTTCCCTTCATGTCGTCGATTGATCGGTTCGCGGTGAAGGCCACCAATGTTACCGCCAAAGCCGGGCACGATGTCTGTCTTTGCCTCGATCGATCCCAATCCATGTGTAGAGAGCCCAGCGGCCAATTGCCCGCATCAATCGAAACAACCAAACCGGGATGCCCGCTGTATGCACAGTTCTATCCGCATCCCACCATAAGCCGTTGGGCCATATTGAAATCTGCGATACCTGCGATTGTTGAGGGGTTTGAGCAATCAGAAGTCGAGGAGCAGTTGGCCCTGGTGACGTTCGGTAGCACAAAGTCGGTCACCTACGGTGGTTGGAGTTCGTACTATAATGCGTCTGAAGTGGATGTGGCGCTCACCCAAGATTATGATCTTGCCCCGGAAGCGTTGCACCACATGTGGGACGATCGACCGATGCTCTCGGGGGGTACAAGAATCGATGAAGGGATCGACACGGCCATTGAAGTACTCACAAGGCCGGACCGGGAATTCGCTCATCGCACGATTGTGCTGGTTTCCGACGGCCGGCAAGCGCCCTACACAACATTGCATATCGAAGCTGCCCATCGGGCGGCGGCAGAGGGTATCGTGATTCACGCGATCTGCTTTAACGCGAAGGAAGAAGCTCGGGATGATGCGATGGAGATTGCTGCGATCACCGGAGGGAGGTATTTCTTTGCGGTTGATGAAGAGGAATTGCGCGATGTCTTCGGTTCAGTAAGCGACCTGGCGGAAATTGCCATCGTGGAATGACAGCCAAATGCCGAAGCCGTTGGTAGCCGTTACAAGAATACACGGCAGCGTGGGCGAGTCTGCGTTCAGATCGCCCCCGCGATGGGAAATGCGGTGTTTTGAACTGGCGCTAGTCTTTCAATGCCCGTATCCGGCGATCAATTTTTTTCGCCGCAGCCAATTCGGATCTGGACTCGGCTTTCTTTCCCTGTTTGCGAAAGACGTAGGAGCGCGTCGCGTGAACGACGGCAAGATTGATCGGTCCCTGTTCCGCTTCTTGCAGGTCCGTTAATGCCTCGTCGTAGCGTTCCGTTCGAGCTCGACAGATAGCTCGCTTGATTAAGGCATCGACGTAGATGTCCGGTGGAAGACCGGCATCGGCGAGGGCTGCATCCAGCAGGTCACTACTAGCTGCGTACTCCTCGGCATCATAAGCCTCCATCGCCTGTTGATAGGCTGCGGCCGAGTCGGCGGCGACCGTTTCGTCGAGCGGTTTGCTACCGCAACCGATCGCGCAAGTCAGCACGATTGCGAGCAGCAGTCGAACGCTGTAGGGATTATTGATGTTCATTGGGCGTCGGCCGCTACTTCACCGCCGTTGCGGGATCCCATGGCACGCCAGACTGCGAGGTCGACGTCGTCCGCGATCGACTCAACATGGGCGTCTCCGAACGTCACGTTGACAATCCCCGTGTGCGAGCTGCGTGCCGAGATGATGGCGTGTTCGCCGGGTGTATCCGGAATGGAGCTGTAAGTGCCACAGTCCATACCACTCCAGTTCGGTGGCGCGACATGGTTGTACATCGTGGACGAGTACGCCGCGAAGGGCCAGCCATTGGACCAGTCCGATCCCGGCAACCATCGGCCAGCGGACATGAAATTGAAGTTCGAAAGTTCGGGCGCCATCGCACCGCACTTACGCATGATGACGTCACGCGGAACCGGAGCGTCCTGTCGGCCGGGCATAGTCACAATGTCGGTGCTGGTGGGTAGGTCTTCTCTTGGGTTAACGCCGCTGCCCTTGTCGCGTTCTGCGAAGAATGCTGTTTGAGAAAGACCGTCGGTGTATTTTCCGGTCGACAGTCCCTTGTCTCCGATCGTAAACGCTCCGTTGCCCTTCACTGAAAAGCCGTCCTGACTGTACGACAGCGTGTCCGTTTGCGATTTGCTGGCCGCAGCGCCGGCGTACGGTGTCGAACCGCCAAAGTTGTAGCGATAATTGTTCTCGGAAATGACACGAACCGTATTGCCGTCGCTGGGACAAAGGAACATGTCTTCGGCGGTCGCGTACGCCTGGTAGTTGATGTTGTACGGACGACCATTGCGGGTCATCTGCAGGACCTGTGGACGTTCGAAATCGATCAACTGATAGACAGCGTTGTCTTCCATGAATGGAAGAATCCAGACGTGGACAGATTTGAAACCGGTCGTCTCGCTACCAATTGGAGCGTTCTGGTTAACACTGTTGTAATTCGTATAGCTCTCTTGGGGTTCGCCGTTCTTGGCCCAGTCTGGCGAAAGACGACCGGCGGGGAACCAGCCGTTCGCACTCTCGAAGTTTGCTGCTGCGATGCCAAGTTGGCGCATTCGGTTGATGCACTGGGTCTTTCTCGCGGCCTCGCGAGCCGACTGCACGGCCGGCAGCAACAAGGAAACAAGCATCGCAATGATCGCGATCACGACCAGCAGCTCAACGAGTGTGAAGCCGCGACGTGAAAAACGTGGAAGAGAAAGCATGAGATCTCCTGTTGGCCCCGAACTCGGCTTGTTCGACTGGCAGCCAAATCAGGCCCTGCTGCCATAGCTCGAACGCTGGGGACGTACATCCCCGGCAAGGTAAGCCGCCTCGAGCCGGCATTCTACTTCGCAACCCAAATGTGGACAACGCACGCCCTCCGTTTCGACAATTTTTTCCCGTTAAGAATCAGCAAGGACACCCTTTGCGGTGGTACCCCGAAGGAGCGATATCTGCTATTCGTTGGACCGATGAAAGATCCACGCCGGGTCTTCGACGCACCCAGGGAATCACTTCAATGAAACGGCGCAGCCTCGTACCTCTTCTGGCAATACTGCTTTTTACATGTCACTCCGCGACCGCTCAGGACTACACACGCCTCGGTCTAGGCGGAGCGACAATTCTGGACGGAATAAGAAACGCTAATGGCGTGACTGCTCGAGGGGAGGACCACTTCCCCGAAGGATTGGACGGTATTGTGGCGGGTGGCTACGCCTTGATCCCCTACAGTTTCGCGCCGCGCGACTTCAATGTTTCCAGCGTTGAGGAAATCACCTCGCTTCAGTTTGAGGTGGCACGACAGTTCAACGATGCTGACGGCGGTGACGCGATCGAAGTCTTCTTCGTTCCAGATTCACGCGAAGACCTTGGTTTCAACTACACGGAAGAAACCGAGTCGTGCGACTGGGGACATAGTGGTGGTGACTTTGGCAACGATTGGCCAGCTCGATGTTACACGCCAACCTATGATCCAAATCAGCCGGGTGGAATCTCGCCAGGCGACTATTCGTCCGCGCCGGTTTCGTTAGGCGTTTTTGACATGGACATTTTTGCCGACGTCACTGTTATCGACCTGCCGGTAGCCGGCGTCGGTGCTTCACTGGCTGCACAGATCAATGCGGATGAAGAGTTTCACCTGCTCATTGCGGCTCCATCGGATGACACGTTCGTGCGTCTCGTCGACACGCCATTCGCGGATTCGACTCGTCCTATCCTGACGGTTGGCGCAACGGGGCCGGCAGCGGCTGGTGTGACCAAAGATGTTGCACGTCAGTTTGCCGTGCATGCCAGTGACGCCGATATCTTCGACCCGGATTTTTACGGTTCAGGCAACGACGACAACTTCTCGGAATACGGGATCGGCAGCTGGGAATACACCAAAGACGATTTTGGCGTCACCGACGACATCACCGAAGTGGGCTCCGTTCAGCTCGTGCTCGCTCATAATGACCGTAGCTTCAGCGACGGTTCGGAAGTCGAATTTTTCTACGTCAGCGATACTGCCGAGGAGCTTGGGTTTGTCGATGACGAATTCGAACCGATTCCGTACCAGCTGACCTACAACAGCGAGCTGGAAAACGGCATCGATGCCGATCAGTACAATGACGCACCGATTTCGCTGGGAACGTATCCTTACGAGCCCAAGCTGGGATCGCGACGTGAGGTATTCAATCTCAACCTACCGCAGGAAGTTCGCGAATTGATGGCAGAAGCCATTAACAATGAGGAGGACTTCCAGATCATCATCGCAGCACCGGAGCCTACCAGTGACATCACGTTCAGTGGTTTGGAGGGTCGGTTTGACCCGGGAGTTCCCCAGCTGACGATCAACCTGGAAGCGGATCCCGTCGATGAGTTCAGTCTGGACACTAACGGCGACGGTGAAATCAACGCCGGTGATGCCGCGCTACTTTGCTCGGCTGTCGAAGAAGCAGGCGTTTCGCTGGTGGAAGAGCTGGCGGCAGGCGGATTTCTACCGGGTGACTTCGACCTCAATGGAGCCGTTGAGTTCCCCGACTTCCTCACGCTGTCGGGGAACTTCAATCAGGAAGCTGACTACGGCGGTGGCGACGTTGACTGCAACGGCGTGGTGGAATTCCCTGACTTCCTGACCATGTCCGGAAACTTCGGGCAGGCAGTCGCGACAGCATCGGTGCCCGAGCCCTCGAGCATCATTTACACCCTGCCTCTGCTGTTGCTGGGCGTTGTGCGTCGACGCAACCGTTAGCAACTCGCAGCGTCTGGGCTGACGCCCGGGCAAAGCGAAGCCATTAAATCAAAAAACGCCGCATGCAATTCTGCATGCGGCGTTTTTCGTAAGTCAGTTGCAGCTCTGCGGCAAAGCAATCGCCGGAAGATCGGCTCTAGCGACGTCGACGTCGAGCGAGTCCAACCAGGGCGAACGCTGCAAAGCAGCCCAGCAGGCCGGCATTGGGTTCTGGAACAACAGCGGTCTGGTTGATGCTGATGTTGTCAAACGCAAATGCTTCGAAAGGAACGCTGGCCGACAGGGTCAGCTCCAGCGAACTTCCTGTGCCGCTGATCGCAGTGACAAAGGTGTCCAACGATCCAGCTCCGGGACCGGACGCAGGGCTCTTGTTGAGGAACGTGTTGTCCGCGGCGGTGCCGTCTTCTGCCAGCAGCTTGGTGACGGCTGCGTCACCCGAAACGAGCAGGCCGTTACCGACGGCTGGAACTGCATCGTTGTCCATTGCCCGGTAAACGAAACTGCCGATTTCATCGGTGGCAGCCATCGAGAATGCCGTTGCGGAAGCTCCGCCGTCAATCGAATAGGTGAACGAAGCGGCAACGCCCGAGCCCCAGCCGCCGAACGAGTCGCCGTCCGACTGCCCACCAATGTCGATGGCCAACTCAAGGTCCGTTCCGCCGGAGATGTCGAAGGTCCATGATGCCGTTACCGGACCGCCAAGTGCACCTTCGGAATCACGAGTGTCCGAGACGGTGAAGAAGTTGTTGTCGACAGGAGCTGCCTGACCAAAGGTCGCTTCCAGATCCGCGCCGAATGCGTCTGCCGGGTCACGCGAAAGGAGACCGATGACGGAGTCGTCCGCCAGGGAAAAGGGAATGCCGTCGCCCTGTGGCCATGCCCCGATGCTACCGACCCCAAAAAAGTCACCGCCACCTTCATCAAGGTTGTCGGTCATTGGGTCAAAGCCGCTGGTCAGGTTCATGGCGCCACCGTCGAAGTCTTCGGACGCGATAGTTTGGCCGTGGACAGTGGAAGCCGAGAAGGCAAGCATTAGGAAAATTGATGTTGTCGCAAGTGATTTAAGCATTTGTCTTCCGTAGTGAATTGATAACGAGACGTGGGAACCTCTCGCGTCGTCGGACTCGACGAGGCAAAGAGAGACGCCGAAACGAAAACCGTCCGGTCAATTGCGGAAGCTGCGCTCTAACGAGCGTTCGTCGCCATGTGTGGAATTGACCAAAGGACTGGTTGGAAAAAGGAGGGAGTCCTTTAGGTTCACTGGCGGTGCTCAGGTCAGGAAGATTGGGGGCGAATCGAGCCCACATCGTACGGCATCTGCTGCCTTTTGCCTATCCTTCCCATGTTGCATTTCGCGATCTCAATCGTTGATGAAGCAACGATGAAGATAGCGCGATGTCTTGCCGTCGAATGGTGCCGGGGCAGGCGAAGATGAAATCACCAGAAGGGTGGTTTCATGCAACGAGCGTGGGAGGTGGTCGGCAATCGTTGGTTAGTCTACGGCGCGCCGCGAATTAGACACGGTCCGACTAAACTCAATTCGACGAGAGATGGCGAGAAGCCAATTCAGCTCCGAGCGTGCCCCGTGACAACGCTGTAGCGGCTACGTCAGCTGGGAGACCGAAGCGGCGATCCTGAAAGCAGGGCGGCAGTTTTTGCGCAGGGCTGTCGCAACGGCCTGCGCCGCTGCATCGACTATTGCGAACGCGACACCACGAACATGGTGATTTGTTCCAGAACTTCTCGGGCTGGAGATTCCGGCAGTCGAGCGAGTTCGGCCATGGCGGCTTCGGCGTAGTCTCGTGCTCGTTTGCGCGAAAAATCGAGTGCTCCGAATTTCTCGAACCATGGAGCCAGATCGCGACGGCGATTCTCCGCGGGACCTTGTAGGATCGCAGCGATTTCGACACGTTCGGCCTCGGAAGCTTTTTCCCAGACGTGGATGACCGGCAGAGTTGGCTTCTGCTTTTCCAAGTCCGTCCCCAGCGATTTGCCGGTGACTTCCTCGTCGCCCACGATGTCCAGCAGGTCATCTGCGATCTGGAAGGCGATGCCAAGATTGCGACCGTATCGGGTCATTGCTTCGACAAGATCTTCCGAGGCGTCCGCGAACGTTGCACCCAGATTGCAGGCACAAGCACAAAGTTCAGCGGTCTTTGCATCGATGATTTGCGTGTATTCTTCTTCGCCAACGTCCAGGCGTCCCTGATTTCCGGTCTGACGAAGCTCGCCTTCGCACACGATGTTGGTCGATTGTCCGATTGTTTGACAGGCAATCGCGGTACCGATCGTGCTGGCCAGATAGAAGGCATGGGTGAACAGATAATCGCCCAAAAGTACGCTAGTTTCGTTATCCCAGCGGGCGTTTACCGTGGCGACATGTCGGCGAACGTCTGCCTCGTCGAGTACATCATCGTGAACCAGCGTTGCCAGGTGAATCATCTCGACGGTCGCACCCAGAACGTGGTGATCGGTCGTGACTTTGCCAATGGCGCTCGCCGTCAGGAGCAACAGGGCCGGTCGCAGTCGTTTGCCGCCCAGTCGGCCGCTGTGTCGAATAACCTTATCCACAAACGCGTGGGGGTTGCGCAACTCTTCCGCCAGAATGTCTTCGACGCGTTGCATGTCTTCGGCGACGGGTGCGTAGAGTAGCTTCAGCACCTGAGCCATCTCTTGTCGTTCGTTCGTTGTTTGGCTCATCGCCGTTCTCCTGCCCGTCTTCCTGACGTTATTCGTTGCCGTCTTCAGCCTGTCGCCGGAAATGTCCACTCTTGCCCCCTGATTTCTCTTCGAGCTGAATCTGTTGTACCACCATAGCCCGATCCACCGACTTGCACATGTCGTACACCGTTAAAGCGGCGGTTGATACGGCAACAAGAGCTTCCATTTCGACACCGGTCTTGGCGGTCGTGGCCACCGTCGATTCAATGTGAAGTGTGGAATCTCCCTCGGGCTGAAAATTCAGCTCAACAGTTTCAATGGGTAATCCGTGACAAAGCGGTATCAATCCGTCAGTTTTCTTTGCGGCCATGATGCCCGCCAGCCTCGCCACTTCAAATACGTCGCCCTTTGAAACTCGTTTGTCGCGAATCAATTCGAGCGTTTCGGTTTGCATTTTGATCCGAGCCGACGCGCGGGCCACACGATGCGTCGTTGGTTTCTCACCAACGTCGACCATGCGACTGGCACCTTTCGAATCAAAATGACTAAGTGGCATCTGCTTACCTTGTTCTCGTCGTTCTTACTGGCCGTTTACCCAAGTTCGCACGCTGGATGAAAGCCGGCAAGCCCAAACGACTTACGTCCGCTCTGCCTTGTTGGGAACCGAACGTAAACCAATTGGCATAACTCGGATTTTGGTCCGATTTCACTTCAATTTGAAGGTGGAGTACAGGTGACGACAGGTAGATGAGCCCAACAAACCCCAATTTCTCCAACTGCAACGCCGGTTTTGACGAGTCTTCCAGCCGAAATCGTGACAATTCGTCCGTACCTACCGGGAGTTTGGGTGTCGCCGGAGAAAATCGGGGCCGCGGGAGAAAAAGACTTGGTAAACGCAGCGAGCCCATCTGGCCCCGAAGAATCTAGCTGGCCCCGAAAAATCTAGCTGGCTCTGAAGAATCTAGCTGGATTGACTCTGTCGTCGCCAATTTATCACCACCAGAAAGAATCCCAGCAGCGTCGTCGTCATCGAGCATGGGTTTGCGATGAATCGAATCGTCGCTCGCCGAGTGAAGGCATGGTCGGGCGTGATTTGCCCCACCACGCAATCGCGCGAGACGAAATCGAACGACCGGCTCAGCAACGAACTCTTTCGTAGGGTAAGCCTCTCGTTACCTGCGCGGAGTGTGTAGTCCGGCCAGAGAATCCCCGCCTGAGTCGCGGCGGCGACTTCCTGACCGTCCGCTGAACTCATGATCCACGTCCCAGAGAACATGCCCTGTTTCGCGACGCTGTAGCGATTGCCGTGCAGATGGATATATCCGCTCTCGCCAAGGAAGTTGATTTCAAGTTCTGCTGCTACGCCCTCGCCTTGAATCAGGTACTCCCAGGAGCACACCGATTTTGGCAGGCATCGAAGATTGGAGCTGGGGGCTCCGTTCATACTGGAGGGCGTCGAGCGATCCGTTCCTTTGGGTTGGATTCCTGTGTTTGTTTTCATACTGGTAATTCGCCGAAAGACAGTTGCTATTTGGACTAATCGGCTCAGCGCACCCGCGAGTTACGCCCCAGAACGTAAAAAGGGGAGGCCCCTTACGAGCCTCCCCCATGAGAATCCCTGTCCACACTAGCTGACGCTGCCGCCAGCGTTGATGATCGGTTGAGTTTCGTGCTCACTGCACAACACAACCAGTAGATTGCTGACCATAGCGGCTTTGCGATCTTCATCCATGGTGACGATTTCGTTTTCTTTCAGCCCATCGATGGCCATTTCGACCATCGATACGGCACCTTCAACGATCTTCTTCCGTGCGGCAATGACGGCTTCGGCCTGCTGGCGACGCAACATGGCGCCTGCAATTTCCGGTGCGTATGCGAGGTGACTAAGTCGAGCCTCGATTACGACGACACCGGCTTTGGCAAGTCGTTCCATCAGTTCTTCCTGCAGCGTATGGGAAACTTCGTCCACATCACTGCGGAGTGTCGTTTCACCTTCTTCGCCCTGATCGTAAGCGTAGCTGTTGGCCAGGTGTCGAAGTGCCGATTCGCTTTGGACTTCCACGAACGTCGAGTAGTAGTCGACATCGAAACAGGCTTTCGCCGTATCTTCGACGCGCCAGACAACAACGGCTCCGATTTCAATCGGGTTACCGCGTTTGTCGTTTACCTTCAGCGTCGGTCCGTTGAAGTTTCGGGCCCGTAGTGTGATTTTGGTTTTTGCCACAAAGGGATTAACCCAGTGCAGCCCGCTCTCACGCTTGGTGCCCTTGTAGGTGCCGAAGAGTGTCAACACACATGCATTATTAGGCTGCAAGGTGAAGAACCCTTTTATGGCGAAAATTGTCAAAAGCAGACCGCCTACCGATGCGCCGAGGTATCGGCCGTCCGGAGGGTGTCCGTTGCCGCTGAGGCAAAATGCCACAAACAGCCAAATGGTTGCCGCAAACAAACCGAGTGTCACGACGAGTGCCAGCCACCCGTTAACTGTTCGAGCGACACGTTCCTGCGTCTGATGATTCATCGAACGGTTCCTTTCAGGTAAGACCAACGTGTTGTATGTAAAGGTATTCGCCGACCCCGAATTGGGGTTGGCAAAATCCCGCGCGGATTTGTCCGAAACCGATCTCGAAGGCCACGCCGTGCCGTAACGATTTCGCGTCGTGTGGACACGGGACTTCCTGATTTGTTCTTCAATGTCTGCGATCACGAACGAGCCCGTTCGTGCCGATACTTCATGAGAAAGATGGGAATTCTCTTCACTCGCGAGGTGCAAACATTGACTGATCGTTACGAGCGGAGTGGATCCGTTGTGCTCGAGGCCATCATAGGTTTGCCAATCCTTGCCATTGCGCTATTTGCCATCGTGGAGTTTGGCCTGCTGTCCTCAAATCAGGCCTTCGTGCACGCCGCCAGCCGCGCGGGAGCCGACGCCGCTGTTGGGCTTGGTTGCGATCTGCCCGTCAGTGGTGGCGTACCGAACGAAATTGTCGACGCCGTGGAAATGGTTCTCGCCGCGCGCGGGATCACGGTGGATTCCATTCGGGTTGAACATACGATCGGGCCATCGCCGCCCTATGTTCTTACGACCGGCACGAACGCTTTACCGCCAACGGTGACACCACCGACGGATGACTACGTGTGCGTTTCCGTCGGTGTGGAAAACACGGAACTCGCCCCCAACATGCTGTCGTCGTTCTGCGTTGATCTTGACGAGACGTTTTCCCAACAAACCGTCTGCCGCTGTGTGACGTGCGGCGACGGAGGCGGTGGTGGAGGCGGTGGTGGAGGCGGTGGTGGAGGCGGTGGTGGAGGGACGCCTCCTGTCATCCTCGACTTCGGGTTCATCCCTGGCACCGCAAGCAACGATCCCTTGACCAATCCGGGCAATAGCACAATAGAGCTCTCCAGTGGCGGTGGTCCAAACATTGCGGTAACAATTTTTGACGATGGCACATGGACTTCCGACGACGGAGCATGGGAAGGAACGTGGTCCGGCTCACCATCGTCCGGCTCGGTGGATATCGAGACTGCCGTTGAGCTGTAAGTCCTTCTCCGGCGGCCGCGTTATTGAGTGAAGCGTTTTTCCGCTGATTGGAACGTCCGACCTTCATGGCATACGATGTCCCGCGTTCAGTCGTCTCCTGTATGTCGTTCTTAACCGGATGTCGAACATTGCTGTCCCCGTTAGCGTTTTCTTGAGGGCGGATTGCGGGTCGGATGTTAAGCTGAAGTTCGATGGACGCTTTGGTAACGACGTGGTGATCTTAACGTGGCAGAGGAACGAGAAGTGGCTTCCACTGGATCAGGCAACGAGGTTTCGAATCCGACGAATCCGAGCTGCTCACAGGCTCTTGTCTTTGCACGTAGTGTGGCGACGTTCGTGCTGATGTGTTCGTTTTCCACGGGGAGTTCGTTTGCCGCGGGCATCGACATCCAGATCAGCTTTGAAGACGAAAGTGAATTCAACACACAACAGCTGGAGCTGCTGGATATCGCCCTGGAAAAGGCCACGATCTTCTGGGAACACGTTATCCTTGGTCTGGTCGGATCGGATGACGAAATCCTGTTTCCCGTCGACTTGCGGGCCACGCCCAGCGGACTTGCCGCGGCCAGTACGACAGGCTTCGAGAATCGATTGGGTTTTAGGACAGCCACTCGCGGGCGGCTGTTTGTGAATCCCAGTCAGGTGATACCGGCCACAGACGGGATTGGTTTGGCGCCGGGGCTGAATGTTCTGGATGAAGTCATGATCCATGAACTAGGCCATGCCTTGGGCTTCGGGAATCTGTGGACGTCAAATGACGTGGTCGTAAATGGATCCGGCCAATACACCGGCGAGTTCGGGCTGGCCGCATACCGGGAAGAGTATGACTCCGATGCACAGTTCATTCCTGTGGAGCTGGCTGGTGGATCAGGAAGTGCCGATTCGCATTGGGACCAGTTGTTCCGTAGTTCCGAACAGGAAGGGAATCCGTCCGACCCACTGTCGCTGTCGCCGCTGACGGGGATCAAGGACGCTCGCGGACGCGACCTCGCGCAGGAGATCATGAGCCCCGCACTCGACCCCGACTTCAACGCTCCCTACGTCAGCAACACCACGGTCCAGTCGTTCCGCGATATCGGATTTCGCGTCGTCGAACATTTTCCAACCTCGATCTGCGATTTGGACGGCGATGGCGAGTGCCGCGGGGCGGATATCGATCTGATCGACGTGGCTATTCGCGACGGTCAGTTTTCTCCTTCGTTGGACCTGCACCGCGACGGAAACATCGACACGCTGGATCGGGACTTCTGGATCGATTATTTGCTCGACACGACGACGGGCGATGTGACGTTGGACGGCCGCGTCGAATTTGATGACTTCCTTGCTCTCTCACAACACTTCGGCGAACCGGGAGGTTGGGCGATGGGAGACACGGATGGGAATGGAGAAGTCGACTTCGCCGATTTTCTTCAGCTATCTGGCAACTTCGGCAGCGGTCCGGCAGAGACCGTTGCTGTTCCCGAACCGAGTACCTGGTTGATTGCGATCCTGATTTCGAGTTGTTGCCTGTTGCTGGTTCGCCGACCACGATCTGTGCAAAGCCCTTGATTGACGTTCGTGGATTGGTGTTCTTGATTTCACCAGGTTGTAGTGGTTACTGAAACCTTTCTGTAAGGGGACTATCATGCGTCCGAGGCGCATGTGATCTCACGGAATCTCCTGCGTAACTTGCCGCGTGCAAACGATAATGCCAATGCGACGCGTGCTTAACGCATTGTGGTTGATTGACAATAGCAATAGTTTATAAAACTTTGGAGTACACGCTGGATCGATGAGTCAGCGCGATCTTCGTTTGTGGCTGCGTCCTGCCGTTTTGCAATCCGAGTGAGGCACATGAATGCGTATGAGGTTCTTGGTTTGGGAACGGACGCGACCGAAGACCAGGTCCGAGCCGCGTATCTTCGACTTGCAACGTTGAATCACCCAGACCGAGGCGGGGACGTCGAGACCTTTCGGGCCATTCGAGAAGCGTACGAGCAGCTGTCCGTTGTTGACGTCCATGTGGACGTGCCTGGCTCGGAAGCCAACGACCGCGAGCCTTGTGCGGGTGAAGACTGGATACCACCTTCACCTCCAAAGTCTCACGCACGTGTCTCTACTTACAAGACAGTCAGTGATCTCGATGTCTACTTTGGTGATATGGCCAAGTGGGCGTTCGCTATTGGCTGCTTGCCGCCTCTCTTGGTCCTCGTAGGGCTTTCCATGTTGTCTCTCGGCGTGTTGGCACTCCGGGTATTCATCGCGTTATTTGGTACGGGCACCGTGGCCGCCGTAGTCCCGATTTGTATTTTCAGTTTCACTGCGCTGGCATACTACGTTTTTCACCTCAAGGTCAGGTCTTGATGTGAATCGCGTAGCTCTCCGGGCGTGCGTTGCTCGGTCCAGCCGACGGCGAGGCCGGGTTTGCGACCTTGGGTCGCTTGGAGGATTTGCCGCCAGCGTGACGGAGCTAGGTGAGTTTTCAAAGCTTCAGAGTTGGGCGCAGTGCCCTGTGTGCCACTTTGAGGTTCTTCGAAGTCACCTCGAAGTGAGCGGCTCATTTCCTTAACCAATGTGGTGCAGTACCAGATTGGTAGCGAGCGTGTGCCGCGTGCGACATCTTGTCGATTGACAACGCGGTCTCCCCCAAATGACCCTCGGCTCGAATATGCCGTAGGGGCATCCCTCGCGCATGCGCATGCGATGGAGATCGGGAAAGCTTGCACGTATATATGCAATTCCCGTTGCGGGCTGCTAGCCGAGTGATGTGTAGCTGTTCCATCGCCGGCGGAACCCCGCTGCCACGCCCACCAGTGTAAGGCAGAGGAACGCGCTGGGCTCTGGTACTGCGGCCACAACGACGCGAAGATTGTCGCCAAAAGAGCTGGTCGCAAAATTGTTGATGGTCAGGGTTTTCAGGTCATTCGACAGTGTAAGGCTATCGGGGTTCTCCAGTCTCCGCCCAGTGTTCTGGTCGTAGGTGGTGGTGTCGGGATGTCCTAGCAAGGCGTCGGAGCCGGTGAGTCTATTGATTGTGTAGGATAGGCCAAGGATCGGTTGTGAAAACGTGACCGAGCCATTCAGTTCCTTGATGCCATTTGTTGCCCCGTCCTGGTGAAGGATGAAGCTGGTTACCTCCGTCCCCTGAGCAATGCTCCCGCTGAAGAACGAGAAGTCGGTGTAGGTGCCCGGTGCGGCCTCGACATCTACCGAGAGATTGCTGGCCAACGTAAGTGTTCGTTCCTCAATGAGTCGGATCTCCGTATCGCTCGTGTAGTCGCCGAACGCCAAGGAAGCGGGGGGCTCGGTCAAAGCTGGATACATCCGATTGGGCATCCGCTTGATCAGCCAATCGACACGCACCTCCTGATGGAAGTCCGCGCAGGAAAACTGTTTCGCGTTCGGGATCTCTTTGACACCCAACGCGGCAGCGATGCAATCAAGAATGCGTTGGGTAAGGACAGCGAACCAGAATGAGCGAGCATCGTTCCGGTTGCGTTCCTGTCCAATCAGTCATGAAGCTGGGATGCTGAGACGATCAGTATTAAGTCTGCTTCATGGGACATTGCCCGGAAAGAGTAGTGGCCATCAGAATTCAATCGATTCGCGAGCTAGTCCAGGACTGTTTTTCAGAGGAAGCTGTTGACTTGCTCCCGGCAATCCAACTTCCAGCGATAGAGGCTTTGATTCTCAGGAAAATCATCTCGCAGCGATCTGCACTTACAAGGGCAGAGCTCAATGAGCTGGGCTGTTTGTACCGCGACGTCAAATTGATACGCTTAACAGGAGCTGGGCGATACTACTTGAAGTCGATCGCCCTCGGGATCGATTCCAGGAACGCGGGCTGCAAATCGTTCCGGTAGTGTTCCGGTTTCTTCCGCGCTCAAGATTGCGAATATCGCAAACGGAATACACGATTCCAATTCGCAAGATTGGAACATCGCGTGTGTTAGTCACGCTTGCACTTGGAGTTGCCACAACTCATCAAAATCTGCGAATGCCGTCCGGCCAAATGTATCCAGCGAATACCACGTGAGACGTAAATCGGAATTGTATTTGGTGTTGTAGGAGAATTCGGTGTATCTGAAGACCTTGTTTCGTGCTTCTTCTTGAGCGGAACATCGATGCTGGTCGTCCGCCACGCTTCAGTTTCCTCGCAAGCTTGGCAGCCAGTTGGGCAGTTGATAAATGCCAGATATAACTTGTGGAGTGATCGCCTCTACCGTGATGTGGTATTGAGCCAGGTGTTGATCTGAAAGTGAACTCTTCATTCAGTGGGTGCGTAGGATTCGCGTTGCCCCGGTGGGACCGGTGCCATAGTCTTTGCTGTTGGAATGGCGGATCTAAGTATGAGTTAGTTCAATGCCGTTTTGTGGAGTGCGTTGACATTACTCCGGCGTTTTTTAGCGAACAATTCAAGATGAATGCGTATGAAATTCTTGGTGTGAGCGTCCACGCGAGCGAAGAAGAGATCCATGCTGCTTACATTCGACTCGCGACGCTGAATCACCCGGACAGGGGCGGCGATGTAGAAGCGTTTCGGGACGCTCGGCGTGCTTACGAGCAATTGACGACAGTGGAGAGCAGGCTTGAAGTGGGTGTGTCTGCCTCGCAGCCCGTAGACGCATCGCAGGGTGACGTCTGGATTCCACCGATGCCGCCAAGGTCTCGCGTGAGCACTTCAACGTATCGCGATCGAGCTCGGATGGGCGGTCTGCCATTCGGGTCCTTGCGGCAGAATTTTGCGTTCGTCTGCATGATTCCCATGGCGATCGTATCTGGAGGCATGGCGATCGGCTTCCTGGGCGAAGCCGTGGTGAGCTGGGTTTCGGGTGTGGCTTTTCGTCCCCGGGAGCTTGGGGTGGGAGTTGTTCTGCTGGTGGCGGTATCCGCATTGAGCTCGATCGTTGCCTCGCTGTTGATTTCGTGGCGGCGATGATAGCTTGTACTCGATAGGTTGGGGCGTGCATTGGCTGCGTTCAGCCGGTACAACATGGCCTGAGAATTCTGTTTCGCCGGGATGTCAGCTTCCGGGGCGTTGGATTTGAGGTTTCCCATGCATAGGCTCGTTTGTTTGTTCTTCATGCTTGGTTTGGCGGCTGTCATCTCCGCCGCCGAGACTCGCCCGAACGTCGTCATGATTATGGCGGACGATTTTGGGTATGAATGTGTTACAGCGAATGGCGGCACATCCTATGAGACTCCGGTCCTGGATCGGATGGCCAGTGAAGGAGTGAGGTTCGAGCATTGCTACTCGCAGCCGATCTGCACTCCATCTCGCGTGAAGCTGATGACAGGGCTCTACAACGTCCGCAACTATGCGGAGTTTGGTTTGCTGGAAACTTCGCAGGTGACGTTTGGCAATCTTTTTCGCAATGCCGGATACAAGACCTGCGTGGTCGGCAAGTGGCAGCTGGGTAAGGACGCGACCCGGCCGGCACATTTTGGCTTTGACGAACATTGTTTATGGCAATTGTTGCGACGGCCGAGCCGATTTGCTTCACCGGGGCTTGAGGTCAACGGGGAAGAGAAAGACTACCCGGGCGGCTATGGGCCTGATGTCGTCGTCGACTATGCCTGTGACTTTATTGAACGCAACAAGAACGAGCCGTTTCTGTTGTACTATCCGATGATCATTACGCACTGTCCGTTCGAGCCGACTCCTGACTCGGCGGATTGGGATCCGACCAGTAAGGGTTCGAAGACCTATAAGGGCGATCCAAAATACTTCGGCGACATGGTCACTTATATGGATAAGCTGGTTGGTCGGTTGTTGGAACAATTGGATAAATCGGGAGTGCGTGAAAATACCCTGGTGATCTTCACGGGCGACAACGGAACGGACGTGCCGGTGGTTTCGATGATGGGCGACCGCCGTGTTGCCGGCGCGAAGGGGAAAACGATTGACGCGGGCTGTCGGGTACCGCTGATTGCCCAATGGAAAGGCAAGTCGGCCACTGGCAAAGTGAGTCAGGACCTGGTCGACTTCAGCGATTTCCTGCCGACGATGTGCGCAGCAGCCGGTGTGGAAATTCCTTCAACCTTGAAGCCGGATGGGCGTAGTTTTCTTCCGCAGCTCATGGGACAACGCGGCAACCCACGCGACTGGATTTACATCTGGTACGCACGCAACGGTGGGCGGACAGGGAAGGAGTTTACACGCAACCAACGGTACAAACTGTATCGTACGGGTGAGTTTTACGACGTGCCGAACGACTGGCGTGAAAAAAATCCGCTGGACGTCAGCAAGTTGACGGACGAGCAGGTTGCCGTTTACGCTACGCTGCAGAACGCGCTGGCGCAGTATTCGGATGCGCGTCCGGAGCATTTTGCTGGCTGGGTTGAACGTAAGAAGACGCTGGCTGGCAAAAAGAAGAGGTAGCCCGGTGCGCAATTTCGACCGCTGTACATTCAGTCGGCGGCATATCCAATCGCCGCTACTCTCCAAGAAAAGCAGTTTCCAACTTTGAGTGATAACGTGACTGAATGCTGCGGTGACGATGTGCCGGGTGACGCAGCTCCCGAACTGAAACTCGATCGCGAGCCTCGGCAGCAGCGTCCATGGCAAAACGATGCGTTGGCGACTCGTCCGTCCCCGGATGAAATTCCGGAAGTCGACGGGCGGATTCCGCGCCGCTGGGATCGGTTTGTACGTCTTGCCGGTAACGACGGGACACGGAAACTGCTGGCCTCACACGTGACGGTATTTGGGCTCGGTGGCGTGGGGGGCTATGTGGCAGAGTCCCTGGCGAGGTCGGCCATTGGTCGCATGACGCTGGTGGATTTCGATGACGTTTGCGTTACGAACGTCAATCGTCAGATTCAGGCATTTCCGGCAACGGTCGGTCAGTCGAAGGCGCAGCTCCTGGGGCAGCGGATTTCGGCCATCAATCCGGACGCGTGGGTGGACCCGGTTCAGGCCTTCTATGACCCCAATACGGCCGACGCGCTGCTGACGCCGCAGCCTGATTTTGTGGTCGACGCGATCGACAATGTGACGGCGAAGGTGCATTTGCTGCTGAATTGCCTTGAGCGACAGATTCCCGTCGTGAGTGTGACGGGTGCCGGGGCACGTTGGGATCCAACGCAAGTGAAGGTCGCGGACCTCAGCCAGACAAAAGTGGATCCGCTCGCCAGAATCATCCGCAAGGAATTGGGGCGTCGCGGGTTCCAGACCACGAAGCATGTTGGCATCCCGGTCGTCTATTCCGAGGAGGACGTGCAAGAGCCGGTTGTCCCCGAATGGGATGAGGCGGAGGGCTTTCGCTGCATTTGCCCGCATCGCGAGGACTCGCCGCATGCGTGTGAGAAGCGACGCGTTATTTACGGCACCGCCAGTTTTGTGACGTCGGCATTCGCGGCCGCTGCGAGCTCGGTCGTTGTGCGTGGTCTTGTGAAGTAACGCGATCTACGTGCGGCGTTCTTGAGACGGTCGCCTGTGGGGCTACTTCATTTTCCACATCACGTCGCGTAGGCCGGTCGCTTCGGTGACGACGAATAGTGCCTGGCCGACGGAAATGCCAACGACATTCGCCAGCAAGTCGAGTGCCTCAAGGCGACGTCCAAAGTACGGTTGCGTCAGTTCGTCGAACACGCCGTAGAGCAGGATGAGCGTACACCACATCGCCAGCGTGCGTGCAGACACTGCGCGTTTGACTTTCGACTTGCGGTCCGTGTTCGGCTCCAGCAGAAAGAAGAGGACCAGGAACGTCAGCGTGCAGTACGCCACGAAGTGATAGATTTTGTCGACAATCTGAAATTGGGTTGGGAAGTTGCTGTGGTCAAGAATGGTGCCCGACAGATTGATGTGAGTCAGAATGAACGTCACGATCATGTAGCTCACGACCACGACATAGCCGATGTTTCTCGCCCGTGGAATGCGTATCGCGGGCTTGCGTGGGCTGGTTTTCGGTTTGTTGCCGCTCCGGGGTTTGGGGCGTCGCCGGGGGTTAATCGGCGCAGCGGTATCTTCTGCCGTTGGAGCGTCGGCTCCAACGTTGGTTGGGGCGTCGCTTTCTGGCGGGGATAGTGTGATTTGATCCTGGTTCATCGGTCAGTGCTCCGTTAGGCTGAGGCCACTTGCCCCTGCCGCCGCCCTTCGGATGACGTTCCTGGTTCGGAAGGTTGGACGCGGTTGATGGGCGGGGTGATGCCGAGGCCACGGGCGATGGTCTCGGCGCTAATGCCGCTGTGGAATGACGCTTCGACGGTCTGTCGGCCCTGCTGGCCAATCATGGTTGCGAACTGCGGATCGAGGGCGACCCTTTCAATGGCATCGGCCATCTGCGTGCTGTTCTTTGGGTCCACTAGCATTCCATTCTGGCCGGAATCGATTAGCTCTATTACACCTCCTCCATTCGTTGCAACCGTCGGGCATTCCATTGCCATGGCTTCCATGTAGACCACGCCCAGCGGTTCGTGGAGGCTGGCAAGCGCGAAGACATGAGCTTCTTCGATATTGCTGCGGACCTTTTCTTCGGATACGGCCCCGAGAAGATGTACGTAGCCTTCGAGATTCAGTTCGGTGATTGTTTCCTGCAAAAGCTTCAGGTAGTTGTCGTTCTCCGAGTCGACTGCCCCTGCGATGCGAAGGTGCGCGTCGATATCGCGATCACGGAGTTCTGCGATGGCCCGGATAAGGTACTCATGTCCCTTGCATACGTTGATGCGGCCGCACGCAAAGACGTTCAAAGGTCCACTGCCATCCCATGCCTCATAGGGTCGGAGACGCTGGAAATTCTCAAGCGCTACACCCATCGGCGCGATGGGGACGTTTGCCGGAAGCGAACCGGCGAGTTGTTCCTGTGCTTCGCGGTACAACTTCTTTGTGATCACGATGGTGAATTCTGTGTGCGACCATTTCTGCCGTTGATTCGGTCCATAATCGGAGATTGGTCCGTGCAGTGTCATGCTGTAGGGGACACCGGAAATCAGGTGAGCGAACAGGGCAATGTTCGCGGCATCGGCGCAGGAGTGTGAGTGAATGTGTTCCCATCCCTGGGATTTGGCGATGCGTGCGAGGTGGCTGCCAAGGACGACCATCATCGCCAGTCGACAGCGTTGCTTCATCGTTACGCCCTCGGCGGTGAGCACGGATCGTGCGCAACGCGCCCATGCGGCGGGGCCCTGCATAACAAGGAACAGCACGGCTCGGGCAAGGTCCAAAAGGCGCGGTGGGAAAAGGTAGATCGTGGTCTTCAGTTCTTCCTGTGCCCAGGAGTGGCTGATGATTCGTTTGGCGGGGCGGCGCGTGGAGACGACTTCGGGTTCGACGCCGAGTTGGCGCAGTTTTGACATTTCCCGCCAAAAGAAAATATGCGTTTGGCCCGGGTATTCGGGGACGAAGTAGCCGATTGTTTTTTGCGACATGAAGATTTCCGCTCGTTCGTGTATCAGTATTCTTGCCAGACGTCTGCCACGGGGGGGACTGGCGTCTGGTGACGCTCTGGGCATGGTTGGGCCGCGAAGAGCCTAGCCGGGAAGGGGAGGGCGGCGTCCGGTAACTCGCCACCCGAGCACATTGGCGAGGACTCGGGCGTGTGCGATTTCGCTTCGTCGGTCAGCGTGGATCAACCCGCGAACGGTACGACGGAACAGGTCTGCAAAGTCGAGTAGCCAGATGCACGCGGATTCCCAGAGTGGACGATGCTTGAAGAACCAACGGTGTTCACCCCATGCGTAGTGTGCGTAGAGGTCGGATCGACGACCGGCGTCCGGTCCACCTCCGCTGGCGCCGCCGTAGTGTCTGATGTGTGCACCGGTGAATTCTTCCACCTTCCAGCCTTTTTCCAGGAGTTCGGCGCTGGTGTCGGCATCCTCCCAGTACATCCAGTAGTTGCCATCGAGGCGACCGCCAATGTCGCGAAGGGCTTCGCGGCGGATCATGAGCGCTGTGCCGGCCAACCAGCCTTCAACACCAGGTTCGGGCAGTTTGACTTCTTTTCTGGAGAACGCCTGTCGCCAGCGTTTGCCCAGCGTTGGGAATGCGTGATAGGCGCGTTGCGGGTGACCTTCCATGTCAATCAGCGAAGGGCTTACCGCACCCAGTTCCGGGTTGGCCTGCATTCTTTCGACGCACCGTGAAAGGCTGTCGTCTTCCAACACCGTGTCCGAGTTCAACAGAATGATGAAGTCACCATTCGCTTCGTCGATACCGCGATTGTTGGCGCCTGCGAAGCCGAGATTTTGCCCGGTCGCGATACAGTTCACCTGAGGGTGACGCGACCGTGTCATTTCGACCGAGTCATCGCGGCTGCCGTTGTCCACGACGATCACTTCCGCATCGGGGCAGTGCGTCTCGATGGAGGTAAGGCAGTCGTCCAGTAGCTTACTTGTGTTGTAGCTGACGATGATTATCGACAACATCCTGTACTCCCCTTGGGACTGGTGGTTCCTGATTGAGCATTTCGTAGATGAATTCGCGGTACTTCGCCGCCTGGGCTTTCCACGTCCAGTCCGCCATCACCCGCTCACGGGCCGAGGCTCCCAACGCTTCGCGGGTGGCTGGATCCAGCGCCGTGGAGATTCCATCCGCGACCGCCTCGGCGTCGTTGCTGTCGACAAAGATGGCCGTGTCACCCAGGATCCAGCGCGGCGTGTCGCCGTCGTGAGTCACGATCGCAAGTCCACTGGCGGCGGCTTCCAGGTAGACGATGCCAAACGGTTCGATCTGGCTCATGTGCAAAAAGACGTCGGCGCGGCGGAACAGTGCCGGCATCTGGCTGCGATCGATACTGCCCAGCAGGCGATATCGCCCGGGCATCAACTCTTCCGCAAGGTTGGCGATTTTCTCGCGTTCTGGTCCATCGCCCGCGACGACAAAGTAGGCGTCTTTGACCTTCGCCGCGGCCCGCACGCCTTCGGCGACGCGTTTCGAGTCAATCAGAGCGCTGACCATCAGTACGATGGGGCGGTCGGTTGGCAACGGTTCGCCGATGTCCAACGGCTCGTCTGTTCCGTTCAGGGCTTCGCGAGGAAAGAATATGTCCGGGTCGGTACCGTTGGGGATGAGTCGCGTTTGCCGTCGTTCGCGGTTATTTTCGTAGTACTCGGGGTTGATGGCCGCGACGCCGTCTGCGGCGAAGTAGCGGTACTCGCGATTCTCCGCGCGACACATCCAGTCCCCGTTCTGGGTTACGAACAGATTACAGAGGTCGGGATTGCGTTGCTTCGCACGCTTCAGGAACCAGTTTACCCACGGGTAGGTACAGCTGATCGTGACGTCAAACTCCGCTGGGTTGAACACCCCCGATCGCCAGATCCGGCTCACCCAGGAGAACTCTTCGTAGTGACACTCGGATCGAAAAGTTGGGAACTTCGGGAAGGCCTCGAACTTCTCGCGTGGCGTGCATTCGACCGCGCAGATCTTCAGGTCCGGTGGTACGAACGTACTGCTGCCGAACAGCATGACTTCAATGTCGGGGTAGCTGTTGAGTCCACTGGAGATCTCCAGGAAGGCTGTCTCAGCTCCTCGTTGTACGCGACCGAGCCCCGGAAGTAGAGTGGCGATGCGAAGCGGTTTCACTTGAATTACCTGGCTGTATCAAAGGTCGTTTTGGCCTGTGACGGAATACCTCGAATACAAAAAACATAGGACAGGAATGCGGCGGAATTGCTGATTTGGATGGTGTCGTTCGGGGGGCGAATGGCTGTTCACCGCAGATTCCAGGCGTGTGAATCGCCCGGGGCCGTGATGTCGGCAGATTCCGGGCATTGATCTCTAAAAGCGACTGCCGGTCTGCAGTATTGGCGGGTCATCCCAAGGCCACCTGGTTTCACCTGGGTTGCCGGAGCGTACAACATTCCGGTACGCCGCTTTAAATTGCAGTGCCGGCATGGCCTTTGTGGTGGCGTCTATGCACTCTTCGGTGTCGTAAAAGTCTTCCCAGCTTTCCGTCAGGGAGGGAAATTGCCCCATTATCTTTCTCACACGTCTTCGATACGTGACTGCTGTTACCGATACAACTGTCAGGGTCAGTCGATGCGATTGCGAACGGCGGATGCCATCGCGTCTCTCTTACGGCCAACGGATGGAACCGAACGGGTGCTAGTGCTGGTGTCACGCAAACTGTCGAATCGAACGATCGATTCAGTCATGAATCAACGCAGCGCGGAACATGGTGTGTCATGTTTCCCGGCGTTGATTACGTGGTGGCGCGACTCGGGGTGGAGGCGAATCGCACATCGCCCAACCGCGACGTGCGTTCTGCTGCCGCTGCTGGCCCTGACCTTGTTTGTCGTTGATTGTCGTGCCCAGGGTTCGATGGTTCGTTTGGCTGGGATCGCGGAGGAGCTACCTTCGCCTGTGCTGGAGACGGCATCCGAAGGAACAGTGGTAACGCTGGAAGAGTCCTCGCTAGCGCCGGTTCCGTCGGCAAATGTCGGAACGCCGGAAGTGCCCGTGCCGCCGCGGCACCAACAGACTCCTGCTGAACCGAATTCACGAGTGCAAGGCGCGAATGCCGGGGCCGTTGCACCTCCGACGCCGGCTGTGTCAGTGCCTGCTACTGCACCTGCTGCTGCACCTGCTACTGCACCTGCTACTGCACCTGCTGCTGCACCTGCTGCTGGTTCGGTGCCGGAATCGTCCGCAGGTTTGGGCGCTCAGGAGACAACTGCTGCGCCGGCTCTTCCACTGAGCGATTCGCAACCACAGCTCCAGATTGCCATTCCGCCACGTGATTCCCAGGGAGGCCGTGTCTCTCCGCCGACGGTTGTCGACTATGACCAAAAGCACGATTGGCACCTCGAACTTGGCGAGGCGATCTTCCTTGCGTTGGAGAATAGTCCCAACATCGCGATCATGCAGATGAATGTGCCGATTGCGGAAACGGAGCTGCTGGCGGACCGAGCGCGATTCGACACGCGTCTTCAAACCGCTCACAACTGGGCGACCAGCCAGCAGCGTGTAGCCAGTACCGTGGATACGTTTGGCTCGGGCACGCAGAATCAGCGTACTGAAACGTATGGTTCCAGTGCCGGAGCGCCGAATCAGATTGGTGTTTCCCGGCGGCTCCATTCAGGCGGGACGGTATCCGGCAATTTTTCGACCGGTCGCACGGACAACAGTCCCGCCGGTGCGTTCGCGTCTCTGAATCCATCATGGCGATCGTCGGTCAACGTGCAGTTCTCGCAGCCTTTGGGGCAGGGCAGGGGCCGCCGTATTCAACTTCTGCCCACCCGCCTCGCGCAGAACTCGTACGACTCGACACGATTGGGATTTCAGGCGTCCGTTCAGGGACTGGTGAGGCAGGTAGAGACGGCTTATTGGGGGCTCGTCTTTTCAGCCAGGAACGTGGAAGTTCGTCGCAAGGATGTCGAGGAAGCGCACAAGACGTATGTGAAGGAGCTGGAAAAAGCTTCCATAGGCGAATCGTCCCGTCCCGAGGTGGCCGAGGCCAAGCTCAGCTTCTATCGTAATCTCGATCTGCTCCAGGAGCGCAAGACGGAAGCGCTGGAAGAGGAACGTATGTTCCGTGCGCTGCTTGGTCTGCCGGGGTTTGACGATCGACGCATTGTGGTCGCGATGCCTGACGGTATGCCAAGGCTGGACATCGATTGGGAAGAGTCGGCTCGAGCGATGCTGGAAATACGACCGGACATTATCGCCCAGCGGCTGGCGGAAGACGCGGCTCGACTGAGGTTTGATCTGGCGGAGAACCAGTTGAAGCCCAATGTGAATTTCGAAAGCAGCTTCGGGAAGAGCGGTTTTGATTCCAGCTTTGATCGGTCACTCGACCAGATGGTGGAGAGTGATGACTACAACTGGCGGCTGGGCATCACGGCGCTTCGCAATGTGAATCGCTATGGCGTGAAGGCGGCCGTGCGACGCGCGTGTCTGGTTTGGCGCCAGCAGAAGGAGATCACGCGGCAGCTGGAGTATTCCGCCACACACGCTTTGCAGAGTGCCTACACGAGGCTCCAACAAAAGATGCTGCAGGTGCGACAGATGGTGTTGCTACGCGAGGCGGCCAACGAACGATACGAAGCGTATCGCGAGAAGTTCGAGCTGGGGGAACTTGCGATCGAGCTCTATATTCGTGCGCAGGCGGCGAATTCCGATGCCCAGTTGCAGGAGCAGCTTGCTCGTGTGGAAATGATGCAGGCGGCCACCGCTTTCGAATTTGCACGCGGAACACTCCTGGACTCGCGTAGCATTGATATTGGAGACCGTGAGCCGCGGCTGACAACGCCCAAACCTGGCCTGGTGCTGGACGAGCTTCCCGCTGCGACGATTCCTCCGCTGTTCAAGACACCTACCGTGGAAGAAATGCTTGAACAGGCGAACCCGAAAGTAAGGGAGCTGATGAAGCAATCCACGGACGTCCCATCGGAGTCGCCGAGCTTCGAGGAACTGCTGAAGGACGCTTCGCCACAAATTCGACGCCTCTTTGTTCCGGACGCTGACGACGCCACGGGCGATGGTTCTTCGGCGGTGCCCACCAACTGAGGTCGCACGGAAGACATTGGCCCACATCTATGAGGCCGCGACAATTGGCCCACGTGGATGCGGGCCGTTGGTTTCAGCGCCAACTGGGGCATCCTTCTTATATCTTCTCCGGTGATGTCTCTGAGGCGTTGGTTAAACGCCAGCTTTCCTGTTGGCGATGTGCCTGTTGTTGAATGGTGTCGCGAAACGGCGCGGCGGGTAAACACACCTCTTCAAACGGGCAAATATTTTGCAGCGCTTTTTTCTCTTCGACTTATAGTTCTGCAGATAGCCAACAGCGGAAAAATTTCTTTGACTGAGAGCCGTGTTCGGATGAGTCCAGCTTCACAAGTAACGCGAGTCCAGCTTGCAGACGAGCTGTATCAACGTTATGTGCAAAATGCGACGGGAAGCATGGGGTTGCGGAGGAAGCTTCGTTACCACCGCAAGCGCATTCTCTGGACAGCGGTCATCGGCGGTACCCGTGTACTGAAACGCGTGATTGATATTTTCGCTTCCCTGACGCTGCTGATTATGGGGCTGCCATTCTTCTTGCTGATCATGCTACTGATCAAAATGACTGATGGTGGTCCGGCTCTTTTTTGGCAAACGCGCGTCGGGTTTCGTGGTCGTGAATTCCCGTTTCCCAAATTTCGTTCCATGGTCGCGAACGCGGAAGAGCTCAAGGCCAAACTGTTGCAACAGAATGATCACGACGACAGCGTGACCTTCAAGATGAAAAATGATCCACGCATTACGTGGATTGGACGGTTCATTCGTCGTGGAAGTATCGACGAACTACCGCAACTCTGGTGCGTTCTGAAGGGCGAGATGTCGTTGGTCGGACCGCGACCTCCAGTGCCCGCGGAAGTAGAGCAATACACCATTGCCGATCGTCGTCGCCTTGAGGCAATTCCGGGGCTGACGTGTTTTTGGCAAGTGATGGGGCGAGGCGAAATTCCCTTCGACCAACAGGTCGAATTGGACGCTCGCTACATCGAAAGTCAGAGCATCTGGCTGGACATAAAACTATTGTTCATGACCATTCCGGCGGTACTCTTTGGCAAAGGTGCCTACTAGGTAGCTCGGTATGAACATGACAAGGGAAACACCAGAACGCGCCGTCCTGATTGCATTGGGATCCACGGGGTTCGAAGATGGCAAGGCTTCGCCATTGACGACACTGGTGGATCGGCCTTTCATGCAGCACGTTATCGAGAGCCTCGTGGATCGCGGCATCAAGTCGTTCGACATTCTGCTGCATCACGACGCGGACAGAATCGAGTCGTACTTCGAGGATGGAACGCGATGGGGCGCTACATTCCGCTATCACCTGCTGCACGACGTTCACGACGTTTATGCTCGCATCCGCAGGTTTGGGGACGAGGGAGACCGTTCCACCTACCTGTTGTGGCACGTGGATCGACTGCAATGTGAGGGCGTGATGGAGAATCATCCATCCGCTGGCTCTGACGCCCCAACCGTGTTCTTTCACGCGATGGCAGAAAGTTCGACGGCAGAACGGGCGACGCCGGATACAGACAAAGAGGCATCGGCTGTCGAGGATGCAGGAGCATTTCCCGCGCAAGACAAATGGAACGGTGTTGCCTGGGTGACCAACGCTCATCTGGATGCGATTGGAACTGGGTATGACGGATTCGAGGGTCGCTTGATGACAGCGGCCCGAGAAGCTGGCGTCGCCGTGTGTACGCCGGAGCCGCTGGATGGCAGAACGCTGGCGGGAATCGTAGTCTCGCAGAAACGAGTCCTGAATCGGGAGTTCCCCGAGCTGATTCGCTGTTCGGGCGGAGCCGATGAGGGAATTTGGATCCAGCGAAACGTTGCGCTACATCGCGATGTTCGCCTTGTGCCTCCGGTTTTTGTTGGGCCACATTGCGAGATCGAAGAAGGCGTTGTGTTGGGCCCGAACGCGGTGATTTCGTCGGGGTGTCACGTCCATGCAAAATGCGAGGTGACCGAATCGTTGATCGGTGATAATAGCATGCTCGGGGAAGGGCTGACGATTGATCAGTGCGTGATCGATCGCCACAAGCTCTATCATCTTCGGCATAACGTGGCGGTTGCGATTCACGATGATCTGTTGATTGGCAGTACACAGGTAATTCTTCCCGGCGTCCGTCAGATTCTGAGGTGTTGTGCCCGAATCGCTGCGGCTGTTGTGTTGAGTTTGGTCTGGCCGGTCCTGCTTGGCGTGGCCCTGATTCAGCGAATTCGATGTGGGAAGGGCTTTGTCACCGAAGAAGTCGTACGCCTACCGGTCCCGGAGGCGAACGGCGATCGAACATTTCACCGCTGGCGAATCGCCTCGGTGCATCGCAGGAAGGCGTCCAACTTGCGCCATTTTCTGCTTGAGTTTCTACCGGGTCTGATCAACGTCGTGCGTGGCGAGATGGGCTGGGTGGGGGTGACTCCGGTCACTCCGAAGGACATGGAGTTAATGCCGCCGGACTGGCGTCGCACGTATGAAGACTGCGACGGCGGATTGGTAAGTGGCGCCACGGTTTTGCACGGCGACCGTGACCTCAACGAAGAAGTAATGAGTGCGCAGATCTATCACGCGGTTACCGTAGATTCATTTTGGGCACGACTGAAGACAATCCTTGGTTACCTCCAGACATTCATCACGGGGCCTGCGTCGCACGCCACTCGCGCCATGCGTTTGCCGGCGCAAAGTGGTGGAGCTATGGTTCGTTGAATAGTCGGTCGGATAGTGATGAGCGAAATTTTTGGTGTTAGGGCAGAACATGATTGAATCGCATGCAACAACACAGATGAGCGTTGATCTTCGCAGCGCCGGAGACGAGCTATTTGGCGTGCGCAACTTCTGCTGCAGGTTTATGGACGCATTCTGGGTGGGCGATGATCGCGATGAACGCCTGGTGCCTCTCCAGCTTGCTGCCAACGAAGCCGTCGCGAACGTTACCGAACACGGGTATGAGAACGTACCTGGAAAACTGATTACCTGCACGGCAAGTTGCCATGCGGACCGCATCGAGCTGGATATTCTTCATCAGGGACTTGTCTTCAATCCACCATCGGAAACACCAGTCATTGACTGGCCTCTGGAGGGCGGAATGGGGCTCTATCTGATTGAACAGTCCGTTGATGAAGTCAAGTACTGCCGTACCGAAGATGGTCGTCAGTGCATTCGTCTTGTTTTGTACTTCAACCATTCCCAAGGGTAGAAAAATGGAAAGCACCATTGAAAAAATTAACGATGTCACCGTCGTTACTGTAAAGCAGGAGTCGCTGGACGCACGGTCCGCCAAGGATTTTCGTGACGATCTTGACGCGGTTATTACCGAAGACGGGAAAGTTCTGCTGGACATGGCTGAGGTTCAGTTCGTCGACAGTGCCGGCCTTGGAACCATTGTCGCTTCGTTGAAGCGTCTGCGTTCGATTGGTGGAGATCTGACGATCTGCTCCGTGCAGAAAACCGTTCGTGCCCTCTTTGAGCTGGTTCGTATGCACCGTCTGGTGGAAATTTACGACACCCGTGAAGAAGCACTCAGGTAGGTCCTGAGCGTGCTGCGAAGCGACTCTGCCAACGGGGGCCGGATATGACCATTGAACAGACAGATGCCCAGCGACATCGTGCGCTTCGGCGGCAGTTGTTCGTTGCGCCCAAAGCGCAGGGTGTCATCATGTTCCGTTCGCTGGTGTACGGTGTCGCGGCAGTGATCTTCAATGCATTGATCGTTTCGGTGGTGTTGATAACGACCGACCAGGGGCCGCTTGCTGCGGTCTGGTTGGGGGCGTTGGCAGCCACTGCCATTGTGATACCCGTCGTGCTGCTGGATGCGGCGCGCCTTAGCAATGTCGTGTTAGGGCAGTTCATCCGTGTGCAGGGAGCGATACGCCGGTTGGCTGCGTCGGATCCTGTCGGGGAAATACGCGTTCGCGAAGACGATATCTGGAAAGACTGGATACAGGAATTCAATGCCATGCTGGTGAATGTGCAGCAGAGAGACAGGCAGAAATCTGTCCAAGAGGACTGGGCCCGACAATCATGACTTTCGGCTGGCTGGTTCTTCTCCCGATTATCCTCGCGGGGCATGCTTCGATCTGGATTCCACTGTGGAACCGGGTGGAAAGTACGGCCATGCCGATGTGGATAAAAAGCCAGTTGTCCGGTGCCGCCAAAGTGGCCTGCATTCTGTTGCCGCCCATTGTGCTCGCGGGGTGGGTGATTCCGCGGCAACTTCCTCGTGTTCACACATTCGCAGAGGTCTATACGATGCTCTGCATTTTTGTGTCACTGCTGGTCCTGCCTTCGGGCCTGGTGCGTCGATTCAATCGTAAGTGGGAGTCCGGTCTGCGAGGATACTTCTCCCAGGTCCACAAAGTGGAAGATGCCGCCATCCTCAGTCGCAGGAACCCACAGAAGAAACGCAATCGCCTGCTGTTTTCGATCCCCGGCAACCAGAGCTTCGAGTTTGAAAGCAATTTCAAGGAAGTCGAGATTCCCAAACTGGCTCCAGAGCTTGACGGGATTTCCATCGCTCACCTGACGGACCTGCATTTTACCGGTCAGGTCGCGAAGCCCTTCTTCGACCGCGCGATCGCCAGCGTCAATGAAATGGATGCGGACATCATCGCCGTTACGGGAGACCTGGTCGATAATCCCCGCTGTTTCGATTGGCTGCCTTCGACGCTGGGGAAACTGCGTGCCCGACATGGCGTCTATGTGATCTTGGGGAATCACGATTGCCGCAATGACCTTGGGATGTTGCGGAGCCAACTCAGCGACCTTGGGCTCTACAATCTGGGTGGCCGTTCGAAATGGCTGGACATCAAGGGCCAGAAAATACTGCTTGCCGGCAACGAGTTGCCATGGATCGCACCCGCGACCGACATGTCGGGGATTCCTTCCAAAGAGGAAGTGCCGCATCTGCGAGTGTTGCTTTCGCACTCGCCCGATCAGATCGAATGGGCGCGACACTTCGGCTTCGACCTGATGTTGGCAGGACACACTCACGGCGGACAGTTTCGCGTGCCCTGGTTTGGTGCCGTTGTCTGTCCCAGTTCGCGACCGCTGGCCTTTTCTTCGGGCATGTTCTACGAAACACCGACCATGTTACACGTGAGTCGTGGACTTTCCGGTGAGGTGCCGCTGCGGCTGAACTGCCGACCCGAAGTGACAAAACTCGTGCTAAAGTGCCCCGAGCTGATTCACATGGAATTCGCTCATCGTATGGAAATTCAGGCACTGGCAAACCTTAGAGGCGAAATCGAAAACTACGTTACTGATGAGAAGGTCGGCGCGGTCCACGAACAAATGGGAGTGGAAAGTGCCGCGGAGCTTCAGGAGACAAGGCTATGAGCGACATGCAGACAATGGATCAGGCTCTGGATGCATTGCAGGAGTTGCTTCCCGAAAGTGACGCCCGCAATCCCGGCAAAGAAGACACTTCTGGTGAGCCAGCGGCCGGCCAGCGGATCTTGATCATTTCGCCCGCCAAGGATGAGGGTGACTACATCGAACAGACGATTCACAGTCTGGCGTGGCAAGAGCTACGGCCGGCATTATGGGTCATTGTTAACGACGGCAGTAGCGACCGGACCGGTGAGATTGCTGACGCGGCGGCAAAGAAGTACCCCTGGATCAAGGTCGTTCATCGACCCGCTGGTACCAAACGCCGCGTTGGTCCAGGAGTCATTGAAGCGTTCTACGCCGGTTTGGATTCGGTCGATCTCAGCGACTTCGACTACGTGTGCAAGATGGATGCGGACCTGCACATGCCGCACTTCTATTTCAGCGGGCTGATCGAAAAGTTTGAAGAAAACCCGCGGCTGGGTTCGATTAGCGGCAAGTGTTACATCCCCGTGAAAGGGCAGCTGGTCTTTGAACGAACCGGGGACGAGTTCACGCACGGTACGGCAAAATTGTATCGTCGTGAATGCTTCGAAGAGATCGGTGGTTTCGTTCACGAAGTGATGTGGGACGGCATCGATTGTCACAAGTGTCGCCAACTTGATTGGGAAGCGAAGAGTGTTTCCGATCCGCAGTTTGCGATCATTCACCTGCGTCAGATGGGCTCATCTCACAAGAACGTACTGCACGGTCGGCGGCGATGGGGTCGTGGTCAGTACTTCATGGGGACGCACATTCCGTACCTGTTGGCCATTACGGCTTACCGGATGATGGAACGGCCGTGGGTACTCGGCGGGCTCAACATTTTCGTGGGATACATGTGGGCGATGATTACCCGTTACCCACGTTTTCACGATGAATCGTTTCGCCGCCATCTACGTCGCTGGCAATGGCAGAAACTTCGGAATATGATTTTCCGGGGAACGAAAGCCGATGCTCGGCACGCAACCGGCAACGGGGAAATCTCCGGAAACAAATTGTAGAAGCTGCCTGAAGACCATTTGGAACACTCGGAACAGTTTGCAGATAGGCGCGTAACATGACGATTGCAGTAACCGGCGCAAGCGGCCAACTGGGGAGTGAATTGTGTCGCGTTCTGGGGGACAGGGCTTTGCCCCTTTCACGCCAGGAAATGGATCTGTGCTGTCCGGATGCGATTCGGCACACGTTGCTTGAATTGAGGCCATCGGTGGTGATCAACTCGGCTGCGTGGACGGCCGTCGATAAGGCGGAGGCGGAGCCCGATGCGGCCGCGCAAGTCAACGCAGAAGCGGTGAAGGCGATTGCGGATGCCTGCCTTGAGATCGATGCGGTGCTCGTGCAGATCAGTACCGATTATGTTTTTGGGGCGTCCGGTGGAACTTCACCGTGGAGAGAGTCGGACCCCACGCTACCGACGTCGGTATACGCCCGGACGAAATTCTTGGGCGAGCAGAATGCGCGTACCTGGCACAAACACTACATCGTGCGGACATGTGGGCTCTATTCTTCGGTCGCGGACGGGCCCGTGCGTGGTCGGAACTTTGTCGACACCATGCTCAGTCTTGGCAGTGAGCGTGATGAGTTGTCTGTCGTTTATGATCAGCGTTGCACGCCCACGTATGTTCCGCATTTGGTGAATGCGATACAGTTTCTGGTCGAAACCGGCAGGTTTGGGACTTACCACATCACGAATCAGGGCGACGCTTCCTGGATCGAATTCGCCAGCGAGGTCTTCCGACAGGCGGGCATCGAGGTGAATCTGAATCCAATATCAACTGCCGATTATGGCCTGCCTGCCGCTCGGCCCTCGTACAGCGTGTTGGATGGAGCGAAGTACCACGCGCTCGGCGGTCCCGCTATGCCACACTGGACACAGGGACTTAGCGACTATCTACGTGTCGCCACCTCGCCGACGACACTGGAAAAGTAGCGGGCATGAGGGGCACTGTGCACCGGCAAAGTCGCTGCCGCTAGGTTGTCTCGATGCATGCCGTTTTCGAGGCAGTGCCGGTTTCGACTACTTCGCGAACTCCCCAGAGTTCCTGCAGCAGCATGCCAGCCATCCTATGATCGACGCCCAGGATCTCGCGTTCGGTTTCGCTGAGATCCGGTGAATCGAGCTTGGTTCGGGAAAGTACACTCCGATATTCTTCGGGCGCCGCCGCTGCCAGCGCCGCAATTCCCACTCGCCGAGTGGATGTGCTGCTGTCTGCGCTATTCGCTGTCGCGAGCAACTTGAAGTCGAAGTTTGGGGGTAGCGATGTTGTCGGTGTGAACATGTCGGTTGATTCGCCGAGTGTTCGCAGTTGGTCGACCCCAAGACGTCGTGCGCGATCGGACGCGGAGAAAGTCTCCCGGTTGTTCGAGCACGCGAGGCCGGCCTGGAGCAGCATTGTTGACAACCCGGTGTCTTCGCTGACGATGGCTTCGACCCGTTGAAGGCACGTGTCTTTGCGATTCAGTTCCGCCCTCAGGCTCGCCGCGCAGTGGGGGGCTACCGGCAGCCTTCGCAAGGACGAAATTGCGGCCCGGACCCGTGTGTTTGGGAACGCGGTTCGCCGCGCGCAAATGCCGTCGATGCGTGCCGTCAGAATCTTTGGCGTACACGGTTTGGAAAGGAACTGATGAACGACGCCCACGGAAGACAGGATCGCCGATTGCCCGGTTTGCCCACTGAGGATGATTCTTGCGTGATCGGGATTCGTTTGACTGAGTTTCGCTACGAGTGTCGCGCCGTCCATACCGGGCATTCTCATGTCCGAGACGACCACGTCGAATGGAGTTTGGCCGAACGTCGCGATCGCTTCCGCGCCGCCGCAGGCGAAATGAGTTTCCCATTCACCCCGCTTGCAACGGAGAGATCGCCGCAACGCTGCAAGCAGGAAGGGTTCGTCGTCAACGAAAAGGATACGGGGAGTCGGCATGTCGCGCGTCCTCTTCCTCTGGTCGGGGAGCCAATTGCATGAGTGCGTCGAAACTGCTCTGCTCGGTCGCGCCGGATCGCGGCAGGCTGATATGAAACGTCGTGCCGACTCCAGGCTCGGAATCGACCTCAATACGCCCGCCGTGCTGCTTCACAATGATTGCCTGCACGACGGCCAGCCCCTGACCTGTGCCAATGCCAATGGGCTTGGTGGTGAAAAACGGGACGAAGATGCGGTCGATGATCTCTTGAGGGATTCCCGTTCCGGTATCGCTCAGCTCGATTCTTATTTCGTCTTCGGTTGATCGCGTAGCAACCCGGATCATGCCCCGACTGCCACCGCCTTTCTGCTGTTGTACCTCGGCAACGGCATGCGTTGCGTTGACAATCAGGTTCAGCAGTGCCTGATTCAGCTCGGCTGGATAACAGAGTGCGGTTGGTAAATCGGATTCGAGGTCGAGTTCAATCTGGGCGCAGTACTTCCACGCGTTGCGTGAGACGGTAATCGAGTTCCGCACGATTTCGTTGATATCCGTGGCGAAAATCTCATTACCGCCGGGATGCGAAAACTGCTTCATGGATTGCACGATGCGCGTCACCTGTCGGATACCGTCCAGCGTCTGGCTAATGGCTTCCGGGATTTCGGTTGCAAGAAATTCCGGCTCGGCTTCGTGCAATGCATTGGCGATGGTCGCCAGACTCGCCGGCGTGGGCAGTTGATCGGCGTCTTCTTCGGTGAGACGTTGGCACGCTTCCAGCAATCCGTTCAGCTGTTCAAAGGAGGCTGAAAGGAAGTGAACGTTGTCGCCGATGTACTGTATGGGGGTGTTGATTTCGTGGGCGACTCCCGCGGCAAGCAGGCCGACAGATTCCATTTTTTGAGCGTGCGTGAGCTGCATCTGTAGTTGTCGCTCGTGACTCTGGTCGCGCACGAAAGCCGTCCACAGCATCTCTTTTCTGGTGGGCACTTCCGAAACCGTCCAGGTCAGCGGAAAGACTTCGCCATTGTTCCGCTCCCCCATGTAGTCGCCCGATTGCCGAAAGTCGACGCCCATCGTCTTCTTGTTTGCGGGCTTCAACAGGCGGTCAACGGCCATGGTTTCGACGGATTCTTCGAAACCAAAAATGCGATTGAATGCGGGATTGACGGAGATGATCGCTCCCTGATCATTGAGGACGACAATTCCGTCGCCGGCGGTTTGGATGATGGCAGCAGTGAGCTCGGATTGCTGCTCCAGTTTCTGGGTAAGCAGCAGGAGACGCTCGTTGGCCGCATAGATCTCGCGTGATTTGGCGTCGAGCAATCGCTCTGCCTCGCGTCGAGCGGCGCGTTCGCGCTGTACTTTGCGATGAAGGAGTTTCAGTTCATCAGGCATGGTGGGTCGCTCAGGCGTTGCCCGGTCCAAGGCAGCGGTAGAGGAAGCGTGAATGATTGGAGGTATCGTTGAGATCTTCGCGTTCGATCTCACAACTCTCGCCGAAATGGTCTGCGGCGCCTTCGATCAGTCCATGCGCGACGTCCGCAAAGGGGCGTTTCGAGTGGTAGGTGATTTCACATTCGTTGGCGGCGAGCCTGCGATAGTCGAGTCGTGGTAGTTCCGCGTCCGGGTAGAGCTTGCGCACTTCGACATGGATCACCCGTTCGACGTTGGCCAACAACTCAACGACATTGTCGATTTGTTGCAGGATTTTGGGGTGGCTGGCCACGAGTTGCCCGAAAAGGTAGCGGCCAAAAACCCTCGCCAGTTGCGGAACCGGGACTCCCGTCTCTTCGTGAAGATGCCCGACCATGCGCAGCAGTTCGCGATGGTCGTACGTGCCAACTGCTGTGTAGGCACCGTCGTTGGGCAATTCCGATTTTTCGATGATCCGGTCCAGCACGGCCAAACCGAACTTGTCTTCCACGAGGTCATTGAATTCCGAAAATACGACGCCCTTCATGGTGGCTGCCCCTCTGTGGATTCTTGTGTTCCATGCCAGGCAAATAAAGCTGGCCATTGCGCATGACATTTCTGGCAAACATAGGTCACGAAAAACGATTGCAGTGTTGCATTCAGGTTGCAGCGGTTGTGACGACGCCCGACAGCGAAACGGGAACCTACATTGTTGAAGGGCAAGTTCTCAAATCCGTGATCTGGCTTATGGCTGCCAAAGAATCCAAACGAAAGTCGGAGCAAGTTGTTCCGCCATCCAATAAAGCGGCGATCGTTGACCGTTCAGGCCGGAATCAGTCGACGGCGCGTATTCTCGTGGCTGACGACGATCCGCTAAGCCGCAAGGTGTTGCAGCGTTTTCTGAACCACGGCAATCACGAAGCAATCGTCGCGCAGGATGGCGTGGAGGCGATGGAGTTGATGGATGATGATGTCTCCGTCGCGCTGTTGGATCTGAATATGCCGCGGGCTTCCGGCATGGATGTGCTGCAGTTCATTCGCGAAGAGTTTGCCGATGCGCAGGTCATCATGGTCTCCGGAGAGGGCGAAATACAGGACGCCGTCGCTGCGATGAAAGCCGGCGCTTGCGACTACATTACCAAGCCTGTCGATTCCGACGAGTTGCTGGCAACCGTGGCGTTGGGGATTGATCGCGCCGGGATGTCACGAGAAAACCGGGGACTTCGGGAGGCGGTTGGGGGAACGTTGCCGGCGAAGCAGTTTGCCGCGCATTCGGACGTCTCGCGGCATTTGTTGAACCAGGTGACCAAGGTCGCTCCGCTTGATTCGTCGGTATTGCTGACTGGCGAAAGCGGCACAGGAAAGAGTACCCTCGCAAGGTTGATTCATCAGCACGGGCCGCGGCATGAGGGCCCGTTCGTGAGCGTCAACTGCGCGTCGCTTCCACGTGACCTGATCGAGGCCGAACTGTTTGGGCACAGCAAGGGAGCATTTACCGGCGCAAGTGGCGATCGACCGGGACGCATTGAGATTGCCCACGGGGGAACTCTGTTCCTGGATGAAATTGGTGATCTGCCGCTGGAATTGCAACCGAAACTGCTAACGTTCCTGCAGGATCGGACGATCCAACGAATCGGCAGCAACACCGTCATTGATGTCGATGTACGCATCATTGCTGCGACGCACCAGAATCTTGCAGAAATGTGCCAGTCGGGGAGATTTCGGCAGGATCTGTTCTATCGACTGAATGTCCTGAATCTTGTAGCGCCTGCGTTACGGGAACGACGGGAGGACATTCTGCCAGTTGCGAACGATGTCCTGAATCGCATCTCCGCGCGTCGTGGCACGCCGCAGCTTGCACTTGGTGAAAGCGCGAGAACAGTGTTGTTGCAACACGGTTGGCCGGGCAACGTACGTGAATTGGAAAACGTACTGGAACGAGCCTCGGTGTTCTGTGACGGTCCGGCTATTGAAGCGTCCGACCTTGAATTGCCAGACTCACTTGCGTTGGTCGGCTGTGTGACGGAAGTGGGTGGTGCTGGCTCATTCGTCGGCATGACGCTCGCGGAACTGGAAAGGCGGGCAATCAAGAACACGCTGGCCCACTGTGAAGGCAACAAAGCCAAAACGGCGCGCGTGCTCGGCATCAGCGAAAAGAGTATCTACAACAAGATGCGTCGACTGGGGATGCGATGAATATTGATGCCGTGGGCGACACGACGGTCGAGTTGGATGGTTCCGAGATCGACTATTTCGCACTCAAGGCTCGTTTTGGCCAGGATGAGGAATTGGTCGAGGATTTGCTGGATCTGTTCGTGGACTGCACGGAAGAGATGCTGGATCTGTTGAGCGAAGCGACACTTTCAGCGAATGGCGAACGACTTCGTGAAATTGCACACCGGGTGAAGGGAAGCTTGCGGGAGATTCACGCGACGAACACTTCTGCGTTGGCCACGTTGATGGAAGAGTCCGCAAAAGCGGGCGCGGTCGAGGAGGCGACGCGGAACTGTGAGTTGCTGAAGAGGTCGATCGTAGAATTGTCCATCCGCCTTGCCTCGCGAGATCGATAACTCGCAATTGTGCTCGCCCGGCGCGTTTCGGGTGTCCTGAACTTATTACCGGCTTCTCGTCACGTCGCCCGCGGTAAGTTCTACTGGCATGCTGCCTGGATCTGTCGGATCTGGTCGTTTTGCCCCGCAGAATGGATGTCGCGGCGTGGCTTTTCTCTATGGCACGTGCTTCGCGTTGGTCTCTGGCGTCAACCTGAAGCTGGAGAACGCCATGAATTATCCATCCACGAAATTTGAGAACTCGGGGATCAGTCTGTTTTCGGACACTGCAAACATCGGGATGCGGCGGGCGAACGCTGTCCACGAGTCCATTTCAAAACGCTACATCAAACAGGTTCTATTGACTGGCAGTTCGCTGGCGTTGGTGGATGCGGTCGCGATGCTGACGTCCATGATCGTGCCCGCACAGTATTGCGTGTTGTCGGGCTACCGTGCGGAACTGCCTCAACTTGCCACCGTGGCGACGGTGGTATTCGCGGGCCTCGTGCTGATGTGGTGGAAGGGGCTCTATCGGGCGGGAATCCACCCGGCGTATGAATTGCGACAGATTCTGTTGATCGTCGCGGGCGTGGCGGCGACCTGTGCGGCCCAGAAGCACATTGCCAATGAAACCAGCGGGTTGGTGTTCTGCACGGCTTCATTCGCGATGCTGCTGTTGCCGCTGCTGCGTTCCTACGCTCGAAGCGTGCTTGTAAAGTGCGACTGGTGGGGCGTGCGTTGTCTGGTATTTGGTACCGACCGCCGTGCTGTATCGCTCTACGAGAACCACCAAAGAAATCGTGCGACGGGGCTCATTCCGGTAGGCATTGTCCAAAGCGAATTGCCCGCCGGATGCAATCGCGAGATTGCTGGGCAATACCGGGGTGACGAGTCCAATGTAGCCGCACTGGCTCGCAAGTTCGGCGCGTCTTGCGCGTTTCTTCACCGCCGGGGCCGAACGGATTCGCAGCTTCACCAATTCATCAGTGGCGTACTGAAGGGCTTTCCGCGTGTCGTAATTATGGCCGACGATCCAAGATTGCCGGTCTTGTGGTCGCTGGCCGGGCAGCCCGGGGTTTCGATTGAAGACAATTTACTGAAGCCGTCGTCGCAATGGTTGAAGCGAACTGCGGACCTGTTCGTTTCCGGGCTGGGACTGTTGATCGGAGCTCCGTTGATGGTGGGACTTGGCGCGTGGATCTGGTTCACGTCGCCGGGGCCGATCCTGTTCGGTCACACACGAATCGCCCAGAACGGTCGCCGATTCAAGGCGTGGAAGTTCCGTTCGATGGTGACCAATGGCGACGCCGTGCTGAAGACGCATCTGGAAAACTCACCCGAGGCGAAGGCTGAATGGGAGTCAACTCGCAAGCTTCGCAAGGACCCCCGGATCACGACGGTCGGTCGGTTCCTGCGAGGGACCAGCCTGGACGAGCTGCCGCAACTCTGGAATGTACTGACGGGCGATATGTCGCTCGTTGGCCCGCGTCCCATCGTGGATGCGGAAGTCCCGCGATACGACGACACGTTTACGGATTATGTTCGGGTGCGACCTGGTGTTACCGGTCTATGGCAGGTTTCCGGGCGAAATCTGACAACGTACGGTCGGCGTGTCGAACTGGATGGTTACTACGTGCGCAACTGGTCGGTCTGGCTGGACTTGTACATCTTTTGCCGAACCGTGAAGACGGTTGCCCTTCGCGAAGGTGCGTTCTAGGGAATCGCGTGACTGCCGACCGCTTTGGTTGGTGCAGATGATGGTATCTCGGTGGTGTGAGCCGCGAAAGTCAGCAGAGCTCTCCAGCTGCCTGGCTTTCGCGGCTCCTTTTGTTTGCGTCGTACCGGTTTTTCAGGCACGGCACGAATTACGGCAAAAGCTATCGTTGCACTGGGTGTTCTTCGGGGTAAGTGTTGAAGAGAAGTTGCTGATGACTCGTTTCGCTTTAGTGCACGACTGGTTCGATTGCGTTGCCGGATCGGAAAAAGTGGTTCGCGAACTGATGACCGCCTATCCGAATACGGATGTGTTCTCGCTGGTCAATCATCTGTCCGCCGTTGAAAAACGGACGCTTGGCGTCGGCGATATTCGTACCTCCTTCATTCAACGCCTGCCTTTTTCTCGTCGGCATTTCAGAAACTATCTGCCATTGATGCCGATGGCGATCGAGCAGTTTGATCTCTCTGGATACGACGTGGTGCTCTCGTCGAGTCATGCTGTTGCCAAGGGCGTACTCACGACGGCCGAACAACTGCATGTCAGCTACGTGCACACGCCGATTCGTTACGCCTGGAGCATGTATCACGAGTACCTGCGGCAACGTGGCATTCGTGGTGGAGTGCGTGGCGCCCTGGTTCGTGCCGCGTTGCACTACATGCGCATGTGGGATCGCGGTACGGCGGATCGCCCGGACGTGTATGTAGCCAACTCGCAATACGTTGCCGGGCGCATCTGGAAAACGTATCGGCGTGACGCCAGCGTCATTTATCCGCCAGTAAATGTAGAACGGTTTGAAGTGTGCCATCGAAAGGAGCGATTCTTTCTCGCGGCGGGAAGACTTGTCCCCTACAAGCGGTTTGATCTGATCGTGGATGCGTTTGCCAGTCTGCCCGACGAGCGGTTGGTGTTGATCGGTGATGGCCCCGAATTCGAGAAGCTGAAATCACGGGCTACACCGAATGTCGAAATGATGGGCTATCAGGATGATCAGACGCTGACCGATTACATGCAGCGTTCGCAGGCATTCGTTTTCGCAGCGGTGGAGGACTTCGGCATTCTGCCAGTGGAGGCTCAGGCCTGCGGGACGCCCGTGATTGGGTTGGGACGCGGCGGCGTGGCAGAAACGGTAGTCGACGGAGAAACGGGACTGTTGTTCGAAACGCAGACTCCCGATTGCGTGGCCGCGGCCGTAAGTGACTTCGCCGAGTTGCCCAATGCGTTCTTTGATGCACAGCGGATTCGCGCCAATGCCGATCGATTTGGTCGCGCGCGATTTCGCCGAGAGTTTTCCGAGTTGGTGTCGGCGGCGATGAAGGGCCGCTCGCGGCAGTTACCGGAATGCGATTCTCCGGAGGCTCGGGCCGGTCTTGACGGGAGTCTCGTCGAAGTCCAGCGGGGCTTCCAGCCCGGCGTCCTGGCAAGCGAGGCCCCGCATGGATAGCCCCCCGGAACTTCGCGCGCTGTATGAAATCCTACTACAGCGCTGGAAACTCATTCTCGCCTGTTGCGTGGTCGCGGGTCTCGTGGGCGTCGCTTTCTGCGCAACCACGCCGAAGGAGTATGAATCAACTGGGCGCCTGTTGGTCATGCAGAAGCTGGCCAAGTTCGTGGGTGACAAAGGAAAGGTGCTCGATCCCAAGGCTTATGACAGTCTCTTCGCAACTCACCTGCAGCTAATCGGCAGCCCTCGTATCATCCAGCGTGCCGTGGCGTCGCATGCGCTGGATGACTTGCGTTCATTGGTTGATGCTATCGAAGAGCCGTTCGACTCGGTGGCGGATGTAATTGCCGGTGGACTTCGCGTGAGCCGGGCTGGATCTGGAGACTCGGATGGCGCATTCGTGATTCGCCTGGCTTTTCGGCATGTTGATGCCGAGGACGCCGAAAAAGTTGTTCGGGCAATTCTCGAAACTTACCAGTGCTACATCAAGCAATCTTCGCTGGACGGACAGCAGCAGGCGGTCTCGCTCATTGCGAAGATGGAATCCGATGCGGCGCGGGACGTGCAAGAAAAGGCGAAACGCTATCGTTCGTTTCTCCGGCAGGCGCCCGGTATCTGGAATCGAAACACACTGGAGAACCCACATCAGGATCGCATCGACGGTTTGCAGATCGAATTGACCGAGCTGGAGTCGCGGCAAATTGGCGTCGAATCGCGGATCCAGATAATGCGGAAGACCAAAAGCAGTTCGACGTACTCGGATCTTGATCAACTCGCACTGATTGACGACATGCACGTCGCGCGGCTAACGCTGTTGGTTTCCGTGAAGAGTGATGAATTGAATGAGTTCTTTCAATCAAAGTATCCCGAACGGCAGGAGCACGCCAACGCCCGCTACGACGACCTGCTGCGGCTCCAGCGCGAACGGAGTGCGCTCGCGGAGAACCTTGGGCGTTCGCATCCCTCGATTCAGGAACTCAATGCGGACATTCGAACTCTGGAAGCAGGGCTGGCGGCCTATACCGACGACATCAAGACACCCGACAATGAATTGAAGATTCAGCCTCAACAACTTGTACGGGCCTATGAGTTGTTGTTGAAGAATGACCTCGAGGACGTCAAACGGCGAATCGAATTTGTGACTGGGGCAATCAAGAAGGAAGAGGCGGCCGCGCGCAAGCTGATGGATGTCAGTCTTGAGGGCGAGCAACTGCAGCACGACTACGAACGCTCGAGAGAACTGTATCGCGCGATGCTCGACTTGCTGCGTGAACAGAGCTTGGTTAATGATTTCGGCGACTACGTTGCAGAGATTTTGGCCTCTCCACGAGCGGGTGAAAAGGTTTGGCCGAACGTCCCCATGCTCCTTGCGATCTTTGTGATGCTGGGATTCCTTGCCGGCGTCCTTGGGGCGATTGTTGTGGAGCTGCCGGTAAGGAATCGTCGTACCGCACGGGCGTTGGCTGCACAGTACTAACGTGAGCCCCACGCATTAACGCAGTCCGCGCGTCAGTGAGAAGTTGTAGTCGAACAGGTTCATGATCACGTTGGCGAACAGTTCCTGCGGGCGATAGTTCAGCACGATCAGGTCGCCCGGTGCGATCCGCAGTCGTTCCGTTGGGTCGTCGAGAGCCTTGCGGAGGTCGACGCGAATCTTGAATTGCTCGGTCTCGGAAAGTCGCCGGATTACGACGGCGTCAGTTGGCGGGATGATATTTCCTGGGCCGCTGCGAAATCGCACGACACTGTTCATGTCGCCGACCGGACCGAGTGGATTTCCGGTCGCGACGGCAATCGCTTCGAGGATGTCGATGTCCCGGTCACGCGCCAGCGGAAATCGCCCTCCTCCCAACAAGCCGCCCGTCAGGAACACATCCCCGTCGCGTCGCGGCAGGAAAACGACGTCGCCGTCACCGAGCACGACGTCGTCCGGCTGGAATGGAAGCTCTTCGTCCATCGCAACGTGCAGCGGGATGCGAACCAGCCGGGTGTTCTCCTTGGGGAGCATCATTGGCAGTTCGTCGATCAGTTTCTGTTCATCAACGGGGACCGATTCCCACGCCGCTTCCTCGGCCGACACTCGCTTCATCACCCAAATCTCATTGCGTGCATCGATGCCCGGGAGGCCACCGGTTTGCAGCAGCGCCGTAATGACGGTCGCCTCCTTGGGCTCAAGGTAGAGGATGGTTCCCGACCACCGTCGGGAAATCTCAAATTGATCGGGACGCTGCAGTCCCGGGACGTTGTAACGCGTGTCCTGTCGAAAGACATGGATGCGGCAGAATCGTGGTGTGATGAGCGTAACGACGATATGTTCACGCCCGGGGCGAACGAAGTCGGTTGCGGCGTAGGCTTCACGAATCGCTTCCCGAATTTCCTGAAGAGTCATGCCCTCCACGAAAAACGGTTCGATGTACGGCAAGTGAATGGAGCCATCCGTTTCGACCTTGATGGGCTGCCCCACGAACGGCTCCGTGGGCGCATTGCGGATTCGATAGTGAGGATAGGAAACGGACGGCAGTTCTTCGCGATTGCCAAGGATGTCGGCAATGTAGATGCCCAACACGTCGCCGGGACCAGCGATGTGTTCTTTGGGAACGACGCCACCGAGCATGCGGTGGTCGATCGGAATCTGCTTCGATCGGGCAACGGCGCGACATTCCGGCGGTAGCTGTTGAGGCACGACAGATGAGTCACTCAGGGGCGCTCGGCAACCGGCGAGCATGCCGGCGATCAGCAGAGCCGCCAGTACCCACAGACTACTTGCACCGACGGAGTGCGTGGCGCGGCCGACTGTTGGAGCGTAGTTGTCCTGAATTGATACTCGCATCACGCGACCTCCGTGCACGTGATCGTCGCTCGGGGAAGTGAGTCAGTTCTGGTTGCCAGACTGACCCATCCTCGTTGGCGCATCGGATGCTGGGCGATGTCCCGTGCGTTTCCTGCCGCTGAATAATGCCGGCACTGATTTATCGGTCCAATGCATGTAATTGCTATATGGTTTTTGGCAGTTGTAGTGGTTATGTCCGCGGACATGGTCGATCGCGGATAAGTCCGCGCTGAAGTGCCAGAAAACCTATGTTTGAAAGCGGTGTTTATTCGCGGCTTTTGGGGTGATGGCATGCACCCGAGTACCATGTTCAAAGACGGAATTGCAAAGCGGTTTGCTGGCAGTGCTGCCGGCGTGTTGGGCGCGCGGATGATGGCGCTGGTAGCCGTCTTTGGGATGAACGCCGTCCTCGCGCGGGATCTGCATCCTGCTGACTTCGGCGTCTTTGTGCTGTTGCTCAGTTTGGCAGGAGTGGCGTCGCTGGTGGGGGTGTTGGGAATCAACCGCTCCATCATTCGACTGTTGGTTCCGGCAGAGGACGCAGAACAGTCGGAATCGATTTTGCGGTGGGGCGTCACCGTTACGATGGCCAGCGGTTCCGTGGTTGGGGGACTGGTCGGCGTTGTCGTTCTTTTCTTCCTCCCCACGACTACGACCGGCACGCCGGGAACGCTTGCGCTGGCCAGTGGGACGATCGTCGTATTGCGCTGCCTGCATCTTGTGCTTGCCGAGGCGGCGCGGGGATTTCACGAGCGCGTTTGGGCGAATCTGTTCGGCGGGATAGCCGGCGGGCCACTGCCGCACCTGGTCTTTCTTGGCACTCTGCTCGCGGCGCGGGCGGGGGCCGAGGTGGAACTTGATTTGGTGCTTGTGCTGTATGCGGTTTCCTATGCAATCGCGTTGCCGTTCCTCTTTCGCAAGGTCTTCGCACTTGCGCGTGGTGTCGAAGGTGGAGATCTGTCGACAAGGTGCGCATCATCAGGTTCGACGACGGACACGCGGGATGAAACTCGTACCATTCGGTCCAACGGTGATCTGCTGACTCTGGGCATTCCGCTCATGCTGACGCAAGTCTGTGGGCTGGCGATGTCCCAGGCGGACATCTGGATTGCTGGTGCGATGGCGGCGCCGGTCGTGATCGCTGGTTACGCGGCGGCGCAGCGACTGTTGGGGTTGCTGACGATTCCGTTGCAGGTTGCCGGAACGGCCATCATCAATTTCGTGCCCGAATATTCCCGCGAAGGACGCGACAGGTTGCAGCGAATGGTGGGACTCGCGTCGTTGGCGGGAGGGATTCCGGGAACGCTGTTGACGGTCTGCTTTCTGCTCTTCGCCGAATCGATTTTGGGTCTCGTCTTTGGCGAACAATACACCGGAAGTGCATTGATCCTGCGTATCCTGGTTGTCGGCCAGTTCGTTTGCTTGCTGACAGGGCCCTGCGAAATCCTGCTCATGATGGCTGGTGGTGAACGTATGGCTTTGCGCGTCAATTACTGTGCGGCGGCGAGTCTGCTGTTACTTGGGCCGTTGGGCATTCTCTTGTGGGGCATGACCGGGTTGGCCATTGCGATCGCGTGTGTAACGTCCATTCAAAACCTTGCGAACTGGTACTTCGCGCATCGACTGTTGGGCGTCTGGACGCATCTGGGCGCAAACGTTTCGCTTCGTCGCGGGGTTCAACACCTATCGGCTTGGGCCGCCGAAAGCCGGGTTTCCGTTGGGGCGAATTGTTCCGCCAACATTCAACGAGAGAGGCCGTCGCCATGATCGAAAATCGTCCGAATCTGTTTATCGTTGGTGCACCAAAGTGCGGAACCAGTGCGCTGGCGGCCTACCTGGAACACCACCCCGACGTCTTCTTCTGTGATCCCAAAGAACCGTTTTACTGGGGTTCCGAGGACGCCGGATTGCGGTCGCTACATGGTGTGCATGCGACGGAGGGCTATCTGAAGCTGTTTGCGTCGGCGAGGGCAGAGCAGTCGGTGATTGGCGAGGGCTCGACGAATTATCTACGTTCGTGCGATGCGATTCCGAGAATCCTTGACTTCAATCCGAACGCTCAGTTCATTGCCATGTTGCGGAATCCGGTGGAGGTGGTGCACGCGTTTCACGCGGAGTTGCTTTTCAGTTACCTCGAAGACGAGCCGTGCTTCGAATCCGCATGGCGACTGCAATCGTCGCGTGCGCGAGGCGAGCGAATTCCGAAGGGGTGTCTGGCTCCTGGATTCTTGCAGTACGCGGAAGTCGCCAGCTTTGCCACGCAGATTCAACGCTTTTATGAGCTGGTACCGGAGTCGCAACGGCGCGTGATTGTATTTGACGACTTCAAGGCGGACACCGCCGGCGTGTTTGAAGCGACACAGCGATTCGTCGGGTTGGATCCGGTCGAGTTGGAGTCGTTTCCGCGAGTGAATGCTGCGCACGGCCATCGAAGTCCGTTGCTTGCCCGGCTAGTGCTCGATCCCCCACCGTTGTTGCGACCGTTTATCCAGCTTCTGCGTGGAGTGGCACGAAGTTGCAAAGGCGGCGTCGTTGACCGGGTGAAAATGTGGATGCGCAGGCCTCAGCAGAGGACTCCCCTGTCGCCCGAATTTCGCCGGGAGCTGGAGCAGTACTTTGACGACGACGTCAACGCACTGTCCGGTCTGTTGGGGCGAGACCTGCGGCACTGGACGCGAGGCAGCGAAGCACCCGTTTGCACAACGCACCCGGACGTCGTCAGCGCGAAGAAGGATCCGGTCGACTCCTTGCAACGGATCCCGGAGAAAGTTGGTTGAAGCATGACTGACATGGGAGTTTCCGTCGAACGGATGACCCAACATGGAAGGCGTGAATGGGGAGCTCGTCTTCTTTTTGCCGAGCCGTGGTGGATGTTCGTGCTGATAGCGTACGCGGTTCTTATTCCGCTGGTCGCCTTGCATTTGCCGGGGGTTGGGGGTGTGGGGGCTGCGGACTTGCTAATGCCCGTGGGCTTCGTAACGGTTCTGCTTTTGAGATGGGAGCGTCATCCGGGACTCAGTCACGTCGCACTTTGTGGGTTCATGTTGGTCGCCTTACTTTCGTTGTTGATGATCGACGATCGCAAGATCGCGATGGACTGCACGATTCGCTGGATTCGATTGACGTCCATCGTGGTGCCGTTCTTCTTCGGCCTCTTCGTTCCAATTGAACGACAGCAATTGAGCCGATTGCTGTTGGCGTATGGGATCGGCGGTGGATTGGCGATTCTAATTGGCATTGTGGTGCATGTGCTGCAGATCGAAATCCGCAACGACCAGCAAAAGCTCTGGATGGATGGAGGGTACCAACTTCGCGCTGGCGGGCTCATTGGAAATTCGGGCGCGTTCGGGCATTTGACGGCAACGTGGTGTGTAACGAGCGTTGGGGCGTTGTGCCTTGTCCGTCGGGCGAAGCATTGGCTCACGCTGTCATCTGCCGTCGTCTTGATCTCTCTCTACACGATCTACATTGCTTCCTCCCGAGCGACAGCGTTGCACCTGATAACCGGGTTGGGCACGGTGGGCATGATGTTACCGTCGCACCTCGCCATGCGGCGACACCTGCTGTGCGGTGCTATTGTCGCAGCGTTGGTGCTCGCGTTGCCGATCGCTCTGTCTCCGTTTCGAGACCAGCCGGCCGGGAACTCGTCCAACGCGGTGATGACGAATCTCGAACGCTTCGTGCCCGGATTGAACGGCGGCGACATGAATGAGTTCACCTCCAACCGCGCAGGGAACTGGCCAGAGTATATCGCGATGATGTCCGATAGCTGGCTGTTGGGTAGCGGCTACAAGACGGGCGTGCGAATGCATGAGGAATCGCCGGACAACTCGTACCTGTCGGTGATGCTGGAGACCGGCCTGGCTGGTTTCCTGTGCATGAGCCTGTTCGTCATGAGTGTTTTCTATCGACTGATTGGCCTCCATCAGGCAGGGGATCGTTATGCCGGTCTGTTGCTACCGGTCTGCGTCGGGCAACTGACGCACTGTTTGACGTCTGACATTTACACGTTCTGGATCACGATGCCTGTCGTCTATCTGCTATTGGGGCTGGTCGTCGTTCGATCGACGGCCGACCAGATTGGAGAATCGTATGCCTAGGGTATTGCAGTTTGTCGCCGACGGGGCCCCTGGTGGCGGAACCAACCATGTGCTGCAGATTCTCCGCGGTTTGCAGCAATCAGCCGAGATGGTGTTGCTCACTCAACGCGATTCGTACCTGCAGCAAGAAGCGCTGGCGCTGGGGATCGAGGTCGAAGTGGGCGACTTTCTTCGGAGCCGTATCAACTCGCACGCGATCCGTCGTGTCAGGGATACCCTGCAGAAACATTCGCCCGATTTGGTTCATTGCCACGGCGGACGGGCAGCGTTCTTTCGAAGCCTGGTGACCTATCCGGTTCCGTCGATCTATACGGTGCACGGGTTTCATTTCGCCAGGAAGTCCTTGCCGCTACGACTGGCCGGTTGGCTGGCGGAATACTGGGCGATACGGCGAATGCAACATGTCATTTTCGTTTGCGAATACGACCATGGATTGGCGAGGTCGACTCGGCTTGTCACTGGTGGAAAGCAATGCAGCGTGATTCACAACGGAATCGCGGACCCGTCGCTCGATCGCATCGCGACGAAGAAGCTGTTTGATGTGGGGTTCATCGGGCGGATGGTCGAACAGAAACATCCGGAGTGCTTTGTCGAGGTGCTGCGAAGGCTGCCGGAAGTCAAAGCTGTCATGGTCGGCGGCGGTCCGCTGGAACCGGAAGTTGACCGTCTGATCGAAGAGTATGGTCTTGGGGATCGCGTCCAGCGATTGGGTCCGCTGGGGCATGAGGAATCGCTGGACGTTCTTTCACGCGTGAAGGTGTTGCTGATGACGCCGCGTTGGGAGGGCCTGCCGCTGTTGCCACTGGAGGCCGGCTTCTTGCGAGTTCCGGTCGTGTCAACGGATTGCGGCGGCATCCCCGAAGTCATCCGACACGGAGGCACTGGTTGGTTGGCCGGCAGCGAAGAGCCTGACGAAATGGCAGGCTACGTGAGGCAACTTCTGGTGGATGACGAATTGCGTAGCACGGTCGCAGCCGACGCACGCGAACACGTGTCGCAACGATTCGCCGAAGACGTCATGCTACAGAAGCTCTCGGAACTCTACGCGACGTACGTGGTCGGGTTCGAGCCGCAGCGTGGCGCTGCAACGGAGTCCCGTCTCATTTCCAGCCCGTCTTCGCCGTCTGGAAACTGGTACTAGCTGCTGGCAACCGGCGAAAGGGCTGCTGTGTCGACGGATGTCGCCAGCGCGTTGATCGGGCATGGTGTGGGTTGGCTTTGACGTTCGACAAGGCGAAGCAGATACTTGCCGTAGTCGCTCTTGCCCAGCTTCGATCCCAGTACGGCCAGTTCTTCCCGGTTGATGAAGCCCTGTTCGAAAGCGATTTCTTCAGGGCAGCCAATCTTGACTCCCTGTCGTAATTCGATGGCTTCAATGAAACTTGCAGCCTGCATGAGTGACGGCGGCGTGCCGGTGTCCAGCCATGCGAAACCACGCTCGAAGACTTCGACGTTGAGCTCGTTGCGTTCGAGGTAGATGCGATTGATGTCGGTGATTTCCAGTTCACCGCGAGCTGATGGTTCCAGGTCGGCGGCAAAGTCCAGCACCTGGTTGTCGTAGAAGTACAGTCCCGTCACGGCATGGTTGGATCGGGGTCGTTCGGGTTTTTCTTCCAGCGAGAGGGCGCGCCCCTTCTCGTCGAACTCCACGACTCCATATCGTTCCGGATCCATGACCTCATAGGCGAAGACGGTTGCTCCCTCCTGACGTTGCGCGGCAGCGTTCAGTAGCGAAGGGAATCCGTGTCCGTAGAAAATGTTGTCACCGAGCACCAATGCCACCCGTCGGTCGCCGACAAAATCCTGGCCAAGGATGAACGCCTGTGCGAGGCCCTCTGGTTCCGGCTGTTGGCAATACGTGAGGTTGACGCCGTATCGGCTGCCGTCCCCGAGGAGGCTCTGGAAGCTCTCGTGATCTCGCGGTGTGGTGATGACCATGATGTCGCGAATTCCGGCCAGCATCAATGTCGACAGCGGATAGTAGATCATCGGCTTGTCGTAGACGGGCAGCAGTTGCTTGCTGACCGAAATCGTCATTGGATGCAATCGGGTACCCGATCCGCCTGCGAGGATAATTCCGCAAACGTCCTGTGCGGTAGATTTCACGTCTTGGGTTGGCATGATATTCCGCCCTTTTGAGTTTGTCGTTTTGATTGTGATTGGCACGGTCGCGGCAGGTGCCCGTGCAGGGCTCTGCCGTGCCGGGAGTGGTTGTTCTTTGTCTTGGTCTGCTTGTGCAGCTTCAGGCCAGGCTGGCTCGGCTTTCGCGTGACGCCACGGCAGCCATCAGTGCAGGAACGAGTTGTTTCTTTCTGGATACGATGCCGGGTGCGGATATCCAACCCTCCTGTGGGTCGGCGGTTCCGCGGGAGAAAGTTTCCCGGACGAGTCCCGATTCCTCTTCCGATTCCAAAGCACAGATCCAGCTGTCGCCATTGAGGACGTCAGTGAGCACGAGCAAGCTCATCAATCGCTCGTGCTTCTCATGGTCTTCCATTGCCAGGCTGCGGAATTCATCGAGTCGTGAACCAGGAACGGCTTGCAGTGAAACCGTTTCCAATTGCGCGATGGAGATGGACTGGTTGCGAATGCTGAATTCCTTTCGATCCCGGTGCCAGATGCGGCCGGGGTCAGCGGTGGTCAGGTCATCTCCCGCGATCAGGAGTTCGCGACCGAATTCGGTCAGGTCGACTCCCGCGAGATCCGCAAGCATTTCGGCTATTTCGCGATCGGTGTCGGTCGTTGTAGGTCCGGTTAGCAGGAGCGTGTCGGCGATGATTCCGGACAGCAGGAGTGTCGCGATCCCTCGGGTGGGCGTGACTTTGTGCGACTGATAATTGTCTGCAATGATCGTGCAAGTCGAGCCAACGGGCCGACACTGGACTCGAATCGGGCAGCCTGTTTGCATGTCGCCGACCCGGTGGTGGTCGAGGATTTCCAGCAGCCCGGCATTTTCGATACCCCGGATGGCCTGTGGCTTCTCGAAGTGGTCGACAAGGATGACGTCAGACGAATGGACGCGTTTGGCGTCACTGCGGCTGATCACGCCCTTCAGGTATCCTTCTTCGTCGACAACCGGCAATGCATGATGGTTTTCGGTGAGCAAATCTTCGATGTCGGAGACGCGATCCAGCTCGCCGACGCAGATTCCGACCGGCAGGCTAAGTGCTCCAAGGCGAATCTGTTGCGAAAGCGAAGTGACGAAGGCCGCGATTCCCTGTTCAAACTGCAGGAGCGTCGAGCGGGTTCGTTTGACCTTCTCAAGCTCCGTTGCGTGTCCGGAACTGACTTGCGAGACGACGACGACACACGTTGGGAATCGGCTGTCAGGAATGTCTTTTACGGTTGCCAGGCTACCGCAGACAAGTGTGTCTTCTGACGTGATTGTGTCTGACCAGCTTCTGTCGCCATCCATCGCAAAGTGGATTACACCCTGATCGGAGAGTTCCTTGCGACGTAGGCCATCATGAATGATGTCGATGCCGGCGATTGAAACGACATCCTCAAGTGTTAGCAGCGTGCCGTGCAGTGGCGTCGGGTCGAAGCCCAGCAGGAAGCATGTTGCGTCGCTGCGATTGCTGAAGCAGCCCTGGAGTTTGCCGTCTTCGTCAACGATGGGAAGTACGCTAACGTCTTCGCGGACGAGTGTTTCGAATGCAGTGCCAAGCCGGTCGTGAATGCTGAGAACACGAGGTGATTCGGTCAGGACGTGGCCGACCCTCGTCTCAATGTTCTCCACAATGGGAGGCTCGGGAACGCCAGCAATCCGGAAGGCGTGCTTTGCCTGAGGAGTTAGGGGGCCCGGCGTTACGCCGCATGCCGGACGCTTGTAACGCTGTATCCGGTTGAGGAAATCAGCATAACAGACGGCCGAAGTGGACGAATCCGTATCCGGATTGAAATGTCCGATCACGAGAATGCTGTTCAGCACATCATGCATGCTGGGCGATTCCTGACTCTCAGGGGGCTGTGCCAGTCTGATGGCCATGTTGTTGTTCTCGATTTGTACTGCCACGTCGGTCAGGTTCCGACCCGCCAATGCCGTTCCTGTGTGGTTGAACCGGGCATTGGTGTGTCGTTGTGATCGTCGGGAAGAGTGCCTAGTAGTTTGGAGTTGGTGGCCGATAGTCGCCAAAATCGATCTGGCTGAACCAGTCGATGGTGGTCGCCAGGCCTTTGCGTAGCGGCACGGTTGGCTGCCAGTCGAGTTTCTGTCGCGCACGGGAGATGTCCGGCCGACGGCGTGTTGGATCGTCTTCCGGGAGTGGCTTGTGAATGAGCTGCGAACGCGAGGAAGTTAGCTCGATGATGTTTCGTGCCAGTTCGCCGATTGTGAATTCGTCGGGGTTGCCGATATTGACCGGATCGCTCACATCGTCCGGAGCATTCATGAGCCGCATCATGCCTTCGATCAGATCGTCACGATAGCAGAACGAACGAGTCTGCTTTCCATCGCCATAGATCGTGATGTCTTCGCCTGCGAGCGCCTGGCGAATGAAGTTGGACACCACGCGACCGTCAAAGGGGTTCATTCGCGGACCGTACGTGTTGAAGATCCGGATGATGCGCGTGTTGACATTGCACTGGCGACGATAGTCCATGAAGAGCGTTTCCGCCGCTCGCTTGCCCTCGTCGTAGCAGGCGCGTGGCCCAATCGGATTCACATTTCCACGGTACGATTCCGTTTGTGGGTGGACTTCCGGGTCACCGTAGACTTCGCTGGTGGACGCTTGCAGGATCTTGGCGTTGCAGCGCTTGGCCATCCCCAACACATTGATCGCTCCCATCACCGAACACTTCATTGTCTTGATGGGATTGTACTGGTAGTGTCCTGGTGCCGCGGGGCAGGCGAGATTGTAGATCTCGTCGACTTCCAGAAAAATCGGAATCGTAATGTCGTGGCGAATGGCCTCGAAGTTTCGGCAATCCAACAGGTGTTCGATATTGGACTTTTGGCTGGTAAAGAAATTGTCCAGACAGATGACATCATGGCCGTCGCCGACGAGGCGTTCGCAAAGGTGCGAGCCCAGAAATCCAGCGCCGCCAGTTACAAGGATTCGTTTGATGTTTGCCATGGAATGTCTTCTTTGAGGAGTAGTAGCCTTTGCGGGAAGGGCATTCAGGCCGATTAGTCGAGCACGTAGACGCTGTCGGTCTGTTCTTCGTGGCGGATTTCGTCCACGGGCTCTCGCTTGCCTTCGCCGGCGTAGAGTTTGTTGGGGCCGTTGAACACCCAGCCCTCAACGTCGGATACGCAGCGGTAGGCATGAACGACTCCCGGAGGAATGATCACGCTGGCGCGGCAGTCGGTGCCAAGAATCGCCGTTTGCTTGACGCCGTACGTGGGTGAGTCGTCGCGGCTGTCCCAGAGGTAAAGCTTGAAGTTGCCCGGTCCGATGAATGCAAAGTAGTCCGATTGCCAAACATGTTCGTGGGGTCCTCGAGCGACACCAGGTCGGGTCTCGCTGACGTAGGCCATCACGGGGTTGTTGTCCGCTGGGAGTTCGTCGTCGCGAAACAGTTCGACCAGCCATCCGCGGTCGTCTTCCCATTTGCCAAGCTGGTTGATCACCACGCCTTCGATCTGGGATTCGGTACTTTCGATGACGGTGTGAAACGGTACGAAGTCGGTAGTTGCCATCTGGCTTTCCTTTTACTGGTTGTGTGTTTGGAGTATCCGTCAGACGGACGTCAGCCCGAGTCGTTCGCGCTGGTAACTGCCGCTGGTGACGCGTTCGACCCACGTTGGGTTTTCCAGGTACCACTGCACGGTTTGTCGGATGCCAGCCGCGAAGTTGTACTTGGGTTGCCAGCCGAGTTCGTCAGCGATCTTGCTGGCGTCGATGGCGTATCGTTGGTCATGCCCCGGACGGTCGGTGACGTAGGTAATCAGCGACTCACAGGGGCTGTGTGGAAGGTTGGGACGCAATTCGTCGACGATGTCACAGATGATGGAAACGACGTCAACGTTCGCTAACTCGGAATTGCCGCCAATGTTGTACGTCTCACCAACGCGACCGGCTTGCAGTACGCGACTGATGGCCGAGCAGTGGTCCTCGACATAGAGCCAGTCGCGGACGTTCGTGCCGTCGCCATAGATCGGAAGCGGTTTGCCTTCGATGGCGTTGAGCACCATCAGCGGAATCAGCTTCTCCGGGAACTGGTAGGGACCGTAGTTGTTCGAGCAGTTTGTGGTCAGCGTGGGCAGCCCGTAGGTGTGCTGGTAGGCACGGACGAAATGATCCGACGAAGCCTTCGAAGCCGAGTAGGGTGAGTTTGGCGAGTAGGGAGTCGTTTCCGTGAAATAGCCCGCGTCCCCCAGTGAGCCGTAGACCTCATCCGTCGAGACATGCAGGAAGCGGAACTCGTCTTTCGCGGTCGATTCGAGTGATTCCCAGTAGTGTCTTGCTGCTTCCAGCAGACCGCAGGTTCCCATCACATTCGTCTGCACGAACTCCAGGGGTGACTCGATGGAGCGGTCGACATGGGATTCGGCGGCGAAGTTGACGATCGCCTCCACGTCGTGCTCACGCAAGAGCGAACTCACAAGTTCGGTGTCACCGATGTCACCGTCGATGAAGACGTGATGCGGGTGTCCCCAAACGGGCTTGAGCGAATCAAGATTGCCGGCATACGTGAGCTTGTCGAGGTTGATGACCTTGCGACCAGCACTGACCTGCTCCCGTACGTAGCAACTGCCAATGAATCCGGCTCCGCCGGTGACGATGATGGGTTTCATGGGTACTCTGCTTTTGGATTGAAAGGTGAGCCGCGCCGAAGTCAGTTTCGACGCGGGGATCCGGCCGATCTACACGGATGCGGATTCGGCGGCTTCCATGGCATAGTCATTTGCAAAACCGGGGTACGTCGTAGTGCGTCCGATGCTGTGATAGACGAAGCCCTTTTCAGCGACCATTTCCGGTTTGAACAGGTTGCGTCCGTCCACGATGACATTGCCATTCATGACCGTGCGAAGCTGCGCGAAATCAGCCTCCTTGAACTGTTGCCATTCGGTCATGATGACGACGGCATCTGCGTTTTCTGTTGCGCTGTACATGTCGTCGCAATACGTTGGCCCTTTGCCGAGTCGCTCGCGGACATTGGCACTGGCTTCCGGGTCGTAGGTGCGAACCGTAGCTCCGGACTCGATCAGCTTTTCGATCAGTACCAGAGCAGGGGCTTCACGGATGTCATCCGTTTCCGGTTTGAAGGCGAGTCCCCAGACAGCGATCGTCGTACCGCGGAGGTGGTTGTTGAACGCCTTGCTCAGCTTCTGGTATGGCACTCGCTTCTGTTCTTCGTTGACATAGTCGACGGCCTCCAGAATTCGCATGGGCATCTTCTTCTCACGCGCCATCGACTTCATCGCTCGTACGTCTTTCGGGAAGCAGGACCCGCCATAGCCGGCTCCCGGTGCAAAGAATCGAAAGCCGATGCGTTGGTCGTGTCCGATACCCTGACGCACGTCATTCACGTCAGCATGGACCGCTTCGCACATGTTGGCCATTTCATTGATATAGCTGATCTTCGTCGCGAGGACGCAGTTAGCGACGTACTTGGTCATCTCCGAACTCTCGCGGTTCATGAAGAGGACGGGCACGCCGTTGTTGGAGAAGGGTTCGTAGAGTTCCGACATGGTGGCCTGCGTGGCGGCATCCTCGACACCGACGACAACACGATCCGGTCCCAGAGCGTCTTCGACCGCGAAGCCTTCGCGGAGGAATTCCGGATTGCTGACGACGTGGTGTTTGATTTCGCCGGCATCAAAACGTTTCTGAACTTCGGCATTCGTGCCAACGGGAACGGTGCTCTTGATGACAACAATCTTGCTGGAAGTTGCCTTTTCAAGGATCTCGTCAACCACGTTGAAGACGTACTGCAGGTTGCACGAACCATCGTTGCGCTGTGGCGTTCCCACACCGATAAAGACGATGTCCGTCTTGCTGAGAGCGTCGCCGAGGTCGGTCGTGAAACGCAGGCGGTCGTTTTGCTGGTTGGAAAGGACCAGTTCCTTGAGGCCTGGTTCGTAGATCGGAATGACTCCGTCGCGAAGTGCTTCGATCTTGCGTTCGTCGATATCGACACAGGTGACGTCGTGGCCAACTTCAGCAAAGCAGGTGCCGGTGACGAGACCTACGTAGCCGGTTCCAATAAACGTGACTTTCATGGGAGTGAACCTTTCAGGGGATATGTTGAGTTGTTTTAGTTGGCTGGGTTGGCGTTCCAGATTTCTGTCGAGTATTCACCAATCGTGCGATCGCTGGAGAACTTGCCGGCACGTGCCACGTTCAGGATCGATTTCCGGGTCCATGCCTGGGGCTCGGCAAACAGTTCGCTTGCAGCCTGACGGGCTTCTGCATAACTGTTCATGTCATGCAAGTGGAAATAGGGGTCGTGGTTTGCGATCAGCATGTCGTGGGCCCAACCAAACAGACCTGGCTCCGAACGGCTGAACAGGTTCCCGCGAAGGGCGTCGAAGACACGCCGGATTTCGGGGTTCTGGTTGTAGATGTCCTGAGCGGTTGGTCCGCCGTTGGCATGCCACTGTTGAATCTCTTCCGTGCGAAGTCCGAAGATGAAGATGTTTTCTTCGCCGACCTCTTCGGTCATTTCCACGTTGGCTCCGTCGAGCGTACCGATCGTCAGTGCTCCGTTGAGCATGAATTTCATGTTGCCGGTACCGGAGGCTTCAAATCCGGCCGTAGAAATCTGCTCGCTAAGATCGGAGGCCGGGAAGATGCGTTCGGCCAGGCTGACTCGGTAGTTCGGCAGGAAGACAATCTTGATCCATTGATTTGCACGAGGATCGCGGTTGATCACTTCCGCCACGTGCGTGATCAGCCCAATGATCTGTTTGGCGGCCCAGTAACCCGGTGCTGCCTTGCCTGAAAAGATGTAGGTGCTGGGCGAAGCTGGTGTGTGACCGTCTTCGGTAATCGCGAGGTACTGCCGAATGATCTGCATGACGGCCAGTAGCTGTCGCTTGTACTGGTGGATGCGTTTGACCTGAACGTCAAACATCGAAGCCGGGTCGACTGCAATTCCTGTGGAGGAACGAATGATGGCTGCCAGTTGCTGCTTGTTTTGCAGTTTGGCGTCGCGGAACGCATCGACAAATGCCGCATCGTCGAGATGATGTTCGAGATTCCGCAGTTCGTCCAGGTGCGTGATCCAGCGGTTTCCGATGGTATCGCTGATCAGTCCCGCCAGTCGCGGGTTGGCTTGTAGTAACCAACGACGTGGCGTGATGCCGTTGGTTTTGCTGTTGAACTTCTCCGGCATCAGCTCATGAAAATGAGGCACCAGGCTGGTTTTGACCAACTCCGAGTGCAGCGCGGAAACTCCATTGACCGAATGGCTGCCGGTGATTGCAAGGTTGCACATTCGCACCTGCTTTTCGCCGTTTTCCGATTCCTCGATCAGCGAGAGATCCGCCAGACGCTGGACGTCGCCGGGATACTGCTCCTCGACGGACCGCAGGAAGCGGTGGTTGATTTCAAAGATGATGTTCAGGTGACGGGGAAGTACCCGACCAACCAGTTCAACGGGCCACTTCTCCAGTGCTTCCGGAAGCAACGTGTGGTTGGTGTAGGCAAGCGTTCGTTGGGTCAGATCCCATGCTGCGTCCCATGGCAGGCCTTTTTCATCCACGAGCACTCGCATCATTTCAGCGACGGCGAGGGCAGGGTGGGTGTCGTTGAGTTGAATGGCCGCCTGTTCGGGAAGCTGGTCAATCGCGACTTCCTCCCGGTCCATACGGCGGAAGATGTCACGGATGCAGCAGGCAACCATGAAGTATTCCTGGATGAGTCGCAGCTCGCGGCCCTCGGCAACTGCGTCCGAGGGGTAGAGGACTTTGGAGATTGTCTCTCCCTTGATTTTGTCCTGAACGGCATTCAGGTAGTCGCCCGTGTTGAAGACTTCCATGTCGAACTCGTGCGATCCCCGCGCCGAGTACAACCGCAGGATGTTGACGGTGTTGCCTTCGTAGCCGACGACGGGCATGTCGTGCGGAACGCCCAGGACGGCCTGCCAGTCGACCCATACCGGGTGCACTTCTCCGTCGCGCCCTTCGACATTGTCGATGCGGCCATACAACGGAACGACGACCGCATCTTCGGGCCTTTCGATCTGCCAGGGCGTGCCGTAGGTCAGCCAGTTATCCGGTTTCTCGCGTTGCCAACCGTTGCGAATTTCCTGACGGAACAGGCCGTATTCGTAGTTGATGCCGTAGCCGTAGCCGGCGATCCCCAGCGTCGCCATCGAATCAATGAAGCAAGCCGCCAGCCGCCCAAGCCCGCCATTGCCCAGTCCCGCGTCGGGCTCCGTTTCGTACAAAGCCTCAATATCAACACCCAGTTCACCGAGTGCTGTTCGGCAGCTATCCAGCAACTGCAGATTGATCAAATTGTTCTCCAGGGATTTCCCGATCAGGAATTCCATCGACAGGTAATAAACGCGCTTGGCGTCCGTTTCCTGGTATCGCTGCTCCGTTGATTCGATGCCGTCGAGCAACTGTTGTCGGATGCTCAATGCGAGTGCACGGTAGTAATCGCGATCACTGGCCGTTTCCGGGGTGGTTCCAACGGAATACCTGAGGTGAAAGAGGATTAGTTCCTTCAGTTCGTCGGTATTCAGATCCTTGACCGGCGTCGATATGGATTTTTCCGCGACTGTCATGATTGGCACTTTCTGACACTGAATGAGGTGGGCGAGGGCACATCGAAACGTATGCCGCGGTTTTTGAGTGTCAAAGCTTTGTCTCGCCCGCGAATGAATCTGCAAGTTTTCCCTGAAGCAGAAATTTGTCATCAGCAAATAGTGGGTTACGTTTCGGCACCAGGTGTCCCGCGATTCTTCCTTGGGAAGAGTTGTAAAAGCCACCTGCCAACTGCACTTCGGACTTGCAGGGGAACTTCCGTCGATGACGATTTCGCGAAGCCACTCTGTCCCACCCAGTTCCAACGGAGTGCCCGGATACCACCGACTATTCTGAGGGCGAATTCGCCGGCTTGAGATCGCGCATGACTGATGAAATGTCAAACGGCAACAGACGACTGCGAGTTTTGGCGATCGCTGAAGCGTGTAATCCCGCCTGGACGAGCGTTCCCCTGGTTGGCTACAACGTGGCCTGCGAACTGGCGGCGCGGGAAGAGTTGGACGTGACGATTGCCACGCACCCGCGAAATCGTAAGGACATCGAAAAAGACGTTATCAGCAAGTTGGCCCGGTTCGTCTATCCGGACAACGAGTACGTGGCCTCGTCGCTCTACAACATTGCCATGTTGCTGCGTGGCAATAAGGGGAAGGGGTGGACTACCAACACCGCCTTTAACGCCATCAGTTATCTGTTCTTTGAATATGAGCTGTACAAGCTGATCAAACGCGAGCTGAAATCTGGCGAATACGACATCATTCACCGTATTACACCCGTGACGCCGACTGTCGGAAGTCCGCTCGCGTCGTGGACGAATGTACCGATGGTCATTGGACCCATGAACGGCGGGCTGCCCTGGCCGGATGAATACCCGGAGTTGCGCAAGAAAGAGAACGAGTTTCTCGTGCCGTTGCGCAAGGCCTACAAGCTGTTCCCCTACTATCGCAAGACATACGATCGTATTCGGGCGGCCATTGCCGGGAGTCGTCATACGATGACGGAGATTCCCAAGAGCTTCCTTGGTCGGAAAACACTGATGCCAGAGAATGGCGTCGACCCACGTCGCTTTGCGATTGCGGACGACTGGACGCCACCACGCAGACGGTTCCGGTTCATCACGGTTGGGCGACTTGTTCCCTACAAGGGCTTGTGGCTGACGCTGAAAGCAATGCGGGACTCCCGGACGCTGCGAGACTGTGAATTGTTCGTCGTGGGCGATGGCCCGGAACGCGAAAACATTGAAGCGATGGTCCGCGAATACAATCTCACCGAACAGGTGAACATGTTGGGGTGGCTGGACCAGCGCGAACTCGGACAGCTTCTCAGCGAATCACAGTGCTTTGTCTTCCCGAGCCTTCGCGAGTTTGGCGGCGGCGTCGTGCTGGAGGCCATGGCGAGTGGATTGCCATCGATCATTGTGGACTATGGAGGTCCGCAGGATCTGATCGATGAACGCAGTGGGATCCTGTTGCCGATGCGACCCAAAGAAGAACTGGTTCCCGAGCTTCGGAAGGCAATGGAGCAGTTGGCGGGCGATCACGACCAGTGCCGTTCGTATGCTTTGCACGCCATCGACCAGGTCAAAACGAAATTTACTTGGGCTGCGAAAGTTGAGCAGCTCAGTCGGATGTATCACGAACTACTGGGGAAAGAGCCATGCCTGAAAAAGGCGAACGAGCAGCCGTTGGATACATTGGCGTCGATATTCTGAACAACGCCACGATCTGCAACGAGACGACCGCTCTGCTGGGGCGTGGCGTTCCGCTGGATCTGGTTTCCGTCTATCGGTTCAATAAACCCACGTTCTACCAGAACGAAACGTTGAAGCAGTTGGATGGCAGGATCTTTCACCTCTATCCGTTGGGGCTGAACGTCGTTTGGCAATTGCTGCTGGGCCCCTTTGTGTTCGGGCCGAGATTTTTCAGCGCGGTATTCAAGGCCATCACTGGCAAGGTGGAAGGGCCTCGAGAACGATTCAAGACGATCGCCCACCTCATCCCCGCGTTGAAGCTGGCGTGGTATTGGCGTTCGCGGGGCATCTCGCACGTGCATTGCCAGTGGGCGCACACGGCGACGACAATTGGAATGCATGCCGCCGAGATGCTGGGTGTTGGCTTTAGTTTTATGGGGCACGCCAACGACCTCTTTGTGCATCGCGTTGCGCTCGAAGACAAGGTCAAACGAGCACGCATGATCTTCTGTATTTCCGAGTACCACCGACGCTTCTACCTTGATCTTGGCGCGGATCCATCTCGGCTGCACGTTGTCTACTGTGGCATCTCGCTGGACCGATTCCGAGATTCCAGTCCCTTCGTTCCTGGTAATCGCAAGATCGTGACCGTCGGGCGACTGGTCGAGAAAAAGGGGTTCGACATACTGATCCGCGCATGCGGTGTGCTGCGGGATCGGGGCGAAGAATTTGAATGCGTGATTGCCGGTTCAGGACCCGAACATGAACGATTGCAGACGCTGATCGATCAACTGAATCTAAGCGACCAGGTGTCGATTACCGGCGAGCCGATTCTGCAGGAAGACATTCCCGAGTTCCTGCGGTCGGCGAGGTTGTTCGCTTTGCCGTGCGTGAAAGACAGCGATGGCGATATGGATGGGCTGCCTCAGGTGTTGATCGAATCGATGGCCTGCCGCGTGCCGTGCGTGTCGACGTTTCTGGTTGGTATCCCGGACCTCATCCGGCACGGGGAAAACGGTCTGCTGGTTGAAACCGAAAACGTAAACGCCGCCGCCAGTGCGATCTCATTGCTGCTGAATGACGATGGACTCGTGGAGTCATGGGGCGTCGCCGCGGAGGAATGGGCGAAAGCTCACTTCGGACGCGATGAACTGGCGAGTCGACTGGACGCGAGCTTCCAGTGGGCAAGCTCCAACCCCGGACAGTCTGCTCCCGAGGAGACTTTTGATGCGGCGCCAGGTTCGACGGAGCTCTACGATCAGCCCCGGTTTGCCACCGCGCAAACGCCGGCGGAATTGCAACTTACAGCCACCGGCGACAAAGAACTCGCGCTGACCTGACCGCACCAAAACTGCGCACCCCACCGCGAATGGGCGCTGGCGTAGGCCACACGGCAACTTGACAGAGAGGAGGTTCCATCGTGTTTCTGGTCCTGTTCTCGATGTTCGTCCTGTGGATGCTGAAGCAGTTTGGCGACCGGGGACCCCGAGTCGCTTTGTGGAACGGCTGGCTGCTCGCGATGCTGATGCTACCAGTGTGGCTTGTCAAAGGCTTCGGCTCGGTGACGCTGGATTTTCGTACCGGCGCCGCCATGCTGGGCATCGCCGGCGTCGTTGTCGACGACGATGAAAAGGTGTACTACCGGTTCGCGATCATGGACGTGCTGGTATTCTGCCTTTTCATGACGCATCTGATTTCTGGCTTCGGTGCTTCCGAAATGTCGTTGATGACGATCCCCGAAATTGGCCGCCGTTGGCTCATGCCCTACATCGTTGGCCGCCTGTTCATGTCGTCGACGCGGGATTTCACGAAGTTTCTACCGGTGGTCGCCGTGCTGCTGGTGATTCTTTCGCTGAGCAACATGTTTGAGGCCGGCAGCAAGATGAATTTGCTGTGCAAGGCGCTGGGGAAGTCGTACCCAATTCTTGAGGCGGGCGAGGGGTATCGCTGGGGGATCAAACGGGCTCAAGGGCCGCTCGATCATCCAATCTTCAATGGCCTCATGCTGGTGATGGCCTATCCGTTTGCGGTGGAAGCCGGTCGGCGTGCGATTCAGAAAAAGGGGCCGAAATGGTGGCTGGCGCTGCCGGTCTCTACATTCGTGGCGGTCGTTTGCACCGCTTCACGTGGGCCCATTATCGCGGCTCTGGCGGCCGTCTTCTGCAGCGTTACGTTCATGAGCAAGTTTCGGGTAACGCTGCTCACCGTCGCCATCGTTGGTGGTTTCGGTGCGATGGAAGCAAAAGATGCGCTGAAGGAAGCGCTGGCGTCGATGGCGGAGAACGACGAGTTTGAACGTTACGTGGAGATCGAAGGCAAAGAATATCGGTATACGGGGACGGCACATCGCGAGCTGCTGTTTCTCGTCTACAAGCAAGCGATTCGCGAGTGTCCGTTTTTCGGATATGGAAACCGTTTGCGGGGCGTTCCAATCGCCGAACATCTCGTCCAGCGTTTTAGTTCCATCGACAATCACTATCTGTTGTTCTATCTGCAACGAGGTATGGCGGGGCTGGGGCTGTTTCTGACGATCACGGTCACGGCGCTGGGGTATCTGCTGCGCATGGCGTGGAATCGCGACCTGCCGCATTCGGCCATGGCCGGAGCGATGGTGGGAAGTCTGCTGGGCGTCAGCAGTCTTCTGACGAGCGTCTGGTTTGCTCCGGACCACGGAGCGGTTTGGCTGTTCTTTGTAGGGCTGACGACCTGCATGTGGACGATCCCCAACGAAGGCACGGGCGACGAAGACGACGAAGGGAAGGAAGACCCGGTCGCCGTGGATTCGACGCCAACTCTGTTTCGATCACCCGGGCATGCTCCCCGTCGTCTGCTTCCCTGCTAGAAACAGCGGGATTTTAGGCTCTTGCACGGGCAGCCTGAATTCATACCTGCTGCCTGTTTGATGGGTTGGAAAAGTCTGCTTCATCCACGCGGTAATGCCGTGCGTCCTATAGTTCAACGCAGGCTGCGCATTCGGAGCGGCCCCGTGTGCGACCAGAGAATTCGGCGAGTCCTATGAAGTTTAAAATGCCAGCCTTCGCTCAAACCGCAATGAGCCGGCTACCGGAAAAGTATCGCGCGGGTGTATTCAGTCTCGGCTGGTCCGGCTTGGGCCAAGTGATGGGGCTGGTCGTCAAGTTGGGCAGCACGCTGATCCTGACTCGGATGCTTGCGCCGGAGGCCTACGGGATTCTTGGCACGGCGATGGCCGTCCTGACAACGCTGGAATGGTTGTCTGATCTGGGGATTCATCCGGCATTGATTCGGCACCCCAAGGGTGACCAGAAAGAATTCCTGCTGACCGGCTGGGTGATGGGACTCGGGCGTGGCACGTTGCTCTCGGTTGCCGCTGCGCTTGCGGCCTGGCCATTGGCCGATTTCTACGGTGAGCCGACGTTGCTGGGCGTGTTGCTGGTTTTGGCCGCCCGGCCATTTCTGTTTGCAATCCGCAGCCCGGCGTTTCCGATGTTGCGGCGAAACCTTGATTATCGATCGATCTTCTTTGACGAGATCACGCAAGCGGTAGTTGGAACTGCTTGTAGTATCGCGATGGCATTCGTCTTCCAAAGTGTCTGGGCGATTGTACTGGGGACGATGGCGGGCGCCGTGACTTCCGTGTTGCTGTCGTACGTTCTGGCACCGATGCGACCTGGATTTGCCTGGAATCGCGAAGCCGTCAAAGGTATCTACGATCTGGGCCACCAGGTCTTTGTCAATACACTCATTATGGCCGCGTGGTTGAACCTCGATCGGCTGCTGGGGCTGAAGCTGCTCAGTCCTGCCGACATGGGGCTCTATGCGATCGCCTTCAATCTGTCTGCGGTGATGGAAGGACTCGTCACGCGAATGTGCGACGTTTACTTCTCGATGCTCGCCCGCGAAGAGTCCGAGGAGGCACAGCATGCGTGGCACAGAAAGATCATGTCGCAAGTTGCTCATTGGGGAATGCCTTTGGGAGCACTTGCCGTGCTGGCCGCACCCTTTGCTATATGGATTCTCTATGATCCACGCTACGACGGAGCCGGGATTATATTTTCGATCCTCGTTGGTCGATTGATGGTACGGACCGTGGGGCAACTGCAATTTCAGTACTTGCTGGCGCTGGCCCAGGTGCGACTGGCGACCTACGCCTACCTCGTCGCCGTCGTGGTTCAGATCGCGTTGTTCTTTCCCATGGTTGGTCGATTTGGCGTCGCGGGAATGGCAACCACGGTGCTGCTTTCCACGGTCGCGTTGACCCTCACGCAATCAATCCTGTTGCAGCGACGGGTTGGATCCGGAATGGGTGCTTTCGGTGCGACGGTCGGTTGGGCAGTCGCGGGAATCTGCTGTGCGTTCGTTGTGTATGGCTTGCCGTTGACCAGCATGAAAATGAACGCGGACGAACAGGTTGCGGCGATTGTGGTGACCGATTCCGGGGCGGCTTTTGAGACGCCTGCTGGGTCGCCCGTTGGGAACGGAACTGCAGAGGCGGCGATGGAGCAGGTGAGCAACGATTCGCAAAGCGACGCATCGGCGACGGGAGGCGGTCCGTGAGAATTCTCTACAGCCACTATCTGACCGAGCCGAATCATCCGGCGGTTCGCATGGTCGAATCGATCGCGGCCCAGCTGCGGACGACGGGTGATACAGTCCATGTTCACGCCAGCGACCGCAACTTCGCATCGGTTCCTCTGTCGAAACTCACGGCGGACGCGGCGACGACGGCGCGTCAGTCAGGACAGTCAGTGCTGGGCAAAGTCAAGCGTCGCGCCTGGTTCCTGAAACGGATGGCCCAGAACTACAGACGGCTCACCTGGGATCGCCTGGCGATTCAACAATTCAGGCCGGACATTGTGTTGGCTCGACAGGATGCCTATTGCTGGTCCGTCGTGAAGGCTGCCACGGAAGCAGGCATTCCTTGCGTGACGTACGCCGACGCGCCGGTTGCCTATGAGTCACGGCTCTTCAACGATACAGGCCGCTGGCATCCTTCCGGCGTGGTTGAAAAGATTGAGCGTTGGGGCCTTCAGCAGAGCGACGCGGTGATCACGGTTAGCCATCCGGCAGCGCGTCGGCTTGAGAAATACAACCTGTCGATTCCCGTCACGGTGAATCCGAATGGCATCGATCCGGATGACTATCCCGAAATGTCCGTTGAGCGTCGCGAGCGATTGCGTCGTGAGATTGGTATTCAGAATCGGGTGGTCGTTGGATTTCAGGGTTCGTTCCGTGCGTTCCATGGTATCGAGCGACTTCGGGAGTTGATTCATTGGACGCAGAATCGCGACGACGTGTCCTGGCTGCTGGTGGGCGACGGTCCCGAGCGGGCGCAACTGGAAGCGTCGCTGCCGGGCTCGGTGGATGTCGTCTCATTAGGAAGGCGAGATCCAGCAGAGATGGGCCAGTGGCTTTCGCTGATGGATATCGCCGTTGCGCCGCACGCTCAGCTCGACGGTGACTTCTATTTCTGCCCTCTGAAGATTATTGAGTATGCCGCCAGCGGATGCGCGTCGGTGGCCAGCAACCAGGGCGACATTCCCGTTCTGCTGGCGAATGGTCGAGCTGGTGAGATTGTCGCGGATGATCGACTGGAGTCGTGGACGGGGGCGTTGGAGACACTCATTGAAAACGACGACTATCGGTCGGCGTTTGGAGACTGCGCACGACGACACGTTCACGAGACGTTGACGTGGCGACACACGGCCGACCGGGTACGCAAAGTACTACGCGGTGTCATGGATTCCACTTCAGGGTCGATGGCACGGGAGGCAGCGAAGGAACGATCGGCGGTCCCGACGGAGAACAGCCAATCCGCTGGATAGAGCTATGCAAGGTTTGAGCGAAACCAACCGAAATGGCTTCCGCGTTCTTCGTATCGAAGAAGAGCGGCTGGACGCGGCTCTGGCTGACGGGCTGCGCCAATCCATCCTGGGGAAGATTCAGTCAGACGACCGCATCGTGATCGATTGCGAACGCGTGGAGTTTATTGATTCGCTGGGCATTGGACTGTTGCAGGAAATCCAGCAACGCGTCGGTCGGCCGGATTTCGGGTTGTTGAACGTTTCGTTGCGACTGGCTCGCTGTCTGGGACGGATACCTTCCCCGTATCAACCCCGCAGGCTGGCAGACGACTTCGTGACCGAAATTGTGGATGACTACGACGTCGAAGTGGGTGCCTTTGAGGCTGCTTTGGATACCGACGAGAACGACAGCGACGAGGAGAGGGTTACCGGCGCAAAGGCATAGCATGAACACCACGACCGCGGACACCAGAAATCCGGCCCTCGATCCGGATGTAGGGAAGCCCCAGAAGCTCAATCCCAAGTTGCTGCTTCGAGTGCTATGGTCGATGCTGCGCCGTCGCTGGTTGCTACTGGGGTTCGCTGCAGTCATCGCGCTGGTTGCGGGAGCGCTTGGTTCCAAGCCGCTGACGGAAAAGGTCTGGAAAGCTACGGCTTTGCTGCTGTATACACCGCCGAAAGTTCCTGACGAAATTGGCACGATCGCCAAGTCGGTCGAGCTGGCAAACATGAGCGGGTTCGTGACTTCGCGACCCGTCCTGACGAAAGTCAACGATGCGTTGGGCGGCACGTTTCCCGTTCCCATTCTGGAACAGTCGGTGACAGCGGAAACCTCGCGGATGACCAAGACCCTGTTTCTTGCGATGCAGTGGGGCGACCAGGAGGAATGTCAGAAACTGCTGGAACAGTTGGTCATCGAATACCCGAAATACGTCGCAGGCGTTCGGCAGGCGATTGCACAGTCGATGCTGGATGAAGTCACCGCGCAGGTCGTCAAGGCGCAGTCGCGTCTGGATTCGACGCGTGCAAGGTATCGCGACTTTCTGCGAGAGAACAACATCGTGGACTTCAAGCAGGACCTGATTCTCAAGCAGACCCACCTGCTGAGTCTGGAAACAAATATCGACACGCTCCGTCGGGATGAGCAGAGCATGATTGGCCAGATCGAGATGCTGGACAAGCAGATCAACTCCATCAAGCAGGAGCAGGCCGCCGAAGAAGAGGCCAACCGGGAGTTTGAGGCCGCGGCAGAATCGCTGGCCGACAATCGCCGTCGTCAGGGGCGACTTCAGGAGCTCATCGAGGAAGAACGCCGCGTGATGGAGGTCAAGTCGCAGATTGATATCGTGCGTCGTGAGTACGAACGCGCCCAGCAACTGGCGGAGAAGCGTCTAATTCCGCAGAGCCAACTGGAAGCCGTTCGTAGCAAGCTGGAGGTGCTGATTGCGAAGGTCACCGAGAGCAAGCAGATTCGGAACTGGCAGAGTGAACTCAAGGACCTGGACAAGACGGTCGTCCCCAAAAACAAGAACAGCAAGAAGGGTTCGCCGATTATCTCGCAGATCCTGTTCAAGAAGCTGGAGACGGAATTGAAAATCGCCCATGGCCAACAGGGCGTCGTGGAACTGGAACGTGAGGTGGAGACGCTGAATCGCCAGATCGCCACCTTCCAGGAACGTCGCAGCGAACTGAACGCGTTGGAAGATGAAATCACGGCACTTGGCAATCAGAAGTTGGCACTGGAAGAGAAGGCCGGCATGCTGAAAGAACTGGCGGGGCTGGGGCCGGTTGAGTTCTCCGTGATCAGCCCGGCTGAAACCGGTGGCTTCCCCGTCAGTAGCAACCGAAAGAAGATGTTCGTGGGGATCGCGTTTGTCGTAATGTTGCTCGCGGGAACCAGCGTTGCCGCATTCGACGTACTGCTGTGCGGCATTATTCCCGCTGACGCGCAGGTGGAATTGATCGGCTTGCCGGTATTGGAACGCGTTGGCGAACTGGTGGACGACGACGAAGACTCCGTGCTCAACTATGGTGAACCGGTGCGCTCGCTGGCCCTGCGTTTTCGCCAGATGATCCCCAATAACGGTTCCGTAATCTTGCTCTCCAGCCTCTCGCCCTCGCCCAGGTTTAGCGGTTTTCTCGTGGACCTTGCCGAGTGTTTTGCGTTGCGAGACGAGCGGATTCTGATCGTTGATACACGGCTAAGCGAGGATGGTCTGGGAGAATTTGCGGACCTGATTGAGCCCAGTGTGATTGCTGAACAGGATCTGGATTCAGGCGGAGAAAAGACATTTCTGCCCGGGTTATCGGACTGGCTGACATTCCGTGTAAATTCGATTTGCGATGTGGTTTATCCTACCACCATAGCGGGAACGGATTGCATTCTGCCGGGAAATTCACCCATTGGCGAGGAGTTCGCAACGCTGCGGATGGCAGACCTGATTCAATTCACACGAACAGGGTATTCATTGGTGCTGCTGGTCGCGCCCGAAGCGGACCTGAAAAGTGAGCTACAAATACTGTCAGCACATGCGGATGGCATCGCGTTTTCGTTTGAGCCTGCCGAGAGTCTGAATCACGGTGTGGCGGGCACCGTGTCGTCACTCTCCACCATGGGAGCACCGATGGTGGGAGCAATACAGCTTTAAGATTGCCAATGTTGGATAACACAGACGTAATACAACGACTGCAGCATGAAGCAACTCCCACGACAGTTCTCGTGGCGGAGGACGATCCCATTACGCGCCGTTTGCTGGTTCGGTTCCTGCAGAAGAAAGGCCACACCGTACTGGAAGCAGAAGATGGTGAGCAGGCCTGGTCGCTGTACGTCAGTCATCAGCCCAAGCTGGTCATCACGGATTGGCGAATGCCTCGACTGGACGGAATGGGACTGTGTCGCCGTATTCGCGAACAGAACCAGGATAACTACACCGTCGTCCTGATCCTGACGTCCACCAAGGACAAGGAAGCCATGGTGCAGGGCTTCGCCGCCGGCGCCGATGACTTCATGACGAAACCCCTGGACCATGTGGAATTGCAGTGGCGGATTTTCTCCGGCCTGCGAGTGATGCGTTTGCAGTCGACGCTGTCCAACAGGATTCAGGATCTGGTAGACGCTCGATCGCGTTTGCAGTTGGCCAACGAGGAAATGCGCGAAGGTCTGGATGCCGCCGCGAAAACACAACGAGCCCTGCTGCCTCAGGCCACGCCCGATGTCGACCGTATTTCCGCAGCTTGGACCTACCAGCCCAGCGCCGCGTTGGGCGGTGACGCGCTGAACATGTTCAAGCTGGACGACCACTTGATGGGCTTCTTTATCGTCGACATTTGCGGACACGGATTGCCGTCCGCATTGTTGGCGGTGTCCTTGCACCGCGTGCTCACGCCCGTGCTCGATCAACCCAGTTTGCTGACCGGCGATAACTTCGATTCGCCGTTGGACCTGTTCACAGACCCCGGTCGCGTGCTCACAGAACTCAATCGTCGCTTCCCGATGAGTATCGAGAAAGGCGAATACTTCACGGCAGTGTACGGGGTGATCGACACCCGCGCGTCGGTCCTCAAGTATGCAGGCGCCGGGCACCCCAATCCGGTGATCATTTCGAAGGATCAGAGTTTCTCGCGTCTCGCTACCGAGGGATTCCCCGTCGGTTTCGATGAGGATGTCGTCTACGAAACGGAAACGGTGTCACTGAATCCGGGAGACCGACTATTCGTCTACTCCGATGGAATCGCGGAAGCACAGAACCCGGAAGGGGACATGTTTGGTATCGAGCGAGTTGCCCAAAAGCTGAAGGCATGTGCGGAAGAGTCGTTGGAAGAGACGCTGGAAGCACTGGTCAAAGACGTTCGCGAATGGGAAGGGGCCGCCGGGCAGGAAGACGACATGTCGCTGGTGCTCCTCGAATACGCCGGCAAGGCAGCCGAGCGGGCGATTGGGGCCATCAACGGGGCCACGGACGACGCGCAGCTCGACCGTCGCTAGGCAGGCCATCGCTAGATTGAGCAGGCCATCGCTAGATTGAGCAGGCTGGATTCGCCGATCTCGCAGGCGACAGTCATTCTTCAAATTGCTTTTCTGCGTGGTTCGTATGCGCCAGGGTCGGGAGATTCCGATTGCGACGGATTGATGGAATCGGACCGTTCAGGCCCACGCGTTTTGTGGGGGAAGGATTGCTCGTAAGAGCGGTTTGGGATCTAGCCTTGTTTTGGAGACCTGCAAATCGGTGATTTAGGAGTCTGAGATATGTCTGCCACTGTCGCGCTTTTGGCATTTAGGTGTAACAAGTGTTGGCGGCCTACGACGGCCGAAATCGAACAGGTTGGCAAGACTATTCCGTGCATCTGTTGCTCGGCTCCGGTCGACGTTCCGGAAGCAACCGCCGAACGCATCGCCGCGGTGGCGGACCTTGATACGGAACAAATGAGCCCCGAAGCGGTCGACATGGATGACGAACTCACGGATGAGGAACGCATTGACCTCGCGCGGCAAAACGCTGTCGAACGAGTGCAGCAAAGCGGCCATCAACCCGCCGTCGTGATGAGTTCGCGTTGGCGGCGCCTGTTTGGCGTACTGGTCGACGGAATCGCCGGGACCGTCGCGATCTTCGCCGGTGCAATGTTGCTGCCAATCATGTTTGTCGAGCCGAATCCGGAATCGCCCGAGCAGATGCTGGTCATGTTCCTGCCAGCGATCGTCTTTGGCATCTGTCAGATGTGTATGCTGGCAGAACACGGGCGGACGGTTGGCAAGTTTGCCGTTGGTACGAAGATCATTGTTGCCGGCGGAAGCCCACCGGGTTTCTATCGTGGTGTTGTGCTTCGCGTGTTTGCCGTCTCGTTGTTGGGCTTTGTGCCGTTCTTCGGTCTGCTGGATGCTCTCTGGATCTTTGGCGAGCAGAAACGATGCATTCACGACCTGATTGCCGGGACGTGGGTCGTGGACGCCTGATTGACTGCGATGCTCGTTTAGTCCAGTTCAAACAGCTGCGGTTGCGTCGACGGTTGTGTGTTCATGCACTTGCGATGCGTTTTGCTGCCCACGCGTTTGGCCCAGGCGTCATAGGTCGCCGCAAGCTCTCTTAGCCGGTCGGGGTTGGACTTGCTGAGGTCGTTCGTCTCACTGCGGTCGTTCGCCAGATCATAAAGTTCCCAATCTTTGGAGCGTTCCGCGACCAGTTTCCAGTTGCCGACCCGCACGGCATGGTTGCCGGAGAATTCCCAAAACAGGGGCGCATCGTCCGGGCGACGTTCCAGTCCGCCGAACGCTTTCACCATGGAGCGACCCTCCATCGGCGAGATCTCCTGGTTGTGATGTGTGGCTGGGTACTCCGCTCCCGCGATTTCGACCATCGTGGGCATCAGGTCAACAAGGTGAGCTGTATAGCCTGTAATCTCGCCCTTGGCCCGAATCTGCTTTGGCCAGTGAGCGATCATGGGCGTCGTCGTCCCGCCTTCGTGCGCGTACTGCTTGTACAGCCGAAGCGGTGTGTTGCACATGTTGGCCCAACGCGCGTCGTAGGCAATGTCGCTCTCTTTTGGGCCAGGCTTGCGAATCTCATTTCGCATGCGCTGGTAGGGGCAAGCTCCGTTGTCGGAGAAGAAAAGGATCAGGGTGTTTTCGAACTGCCCCGTTGCTTTCAAATGCTCTACCAGGCGACCGATGTTCTGATCCAGTCGGTCGACCATGGCCGCGTAGACCGCCATCATGGGCTCAAGGAATTCAGCTTGCGTCGGCGTGATCTCCGACCATGCTTCCACCTTGGGGTCCCGGTTCGACAGACGCCAGGTGTCGTCGATGATGCCGAGTTCACGCAGTCGCTTGTGCCGTCGCTGGCGAATGACGTCCCAGCCAACCTTGTAACGCCCTTCGTATTTCTTGATGTCTTCGGGCAATGCATGGAGCGGGAAGTGCGGAGCGTTGTGGGCAAGGTACAGGAAGAACGGTTTGTCTTTGGGGCGACCCTCCAGGAATTCGATGGCGTAGTTCGTAAAGGCATCCGTCGAATAGAAGTCTTCCGGGGCTTTGAATTCCTCATGTCCCAGCCGCATCAGATTGGTGTCGGATTGCCAGTCGATGCCGGTGAAAAAGTTGATGCAACCACTGAGGAAACCGAAGTAGCGTTCGAAACCGCGATCCATCGGGTTACCCTGCAAATGCCATTTGCCCGACATGAATGTCGCATAGCCCGCGTCGCGCAGCACTTCGGCCATCGTCACGTTGCCCGGCTTGCGAAGCATATCCGACTGATGGTGCCACAAGCCCGTCATGAGTGCGGCACGCGTTTGCGAACATTTCGCGTCGTTGTGGAAATCCGTGAATCGCAGGCCGTTCGCCGCCAGTTGATCGAGGTTGGGCGTATCGATCTCGCCGCCGTAACAGCCCAAATCGGAAAAGCCCATGTCATCGCACATGATGATTACGATGTTGGGCCGTTCATCTTTCGCGTCCGCCGCGAGACCGAATGTGGAAAGTGGGCTGGAGCAGAGCAGGGCAACAAGGAGGAAGAATCGCAGGTTGGGCATCGCAAATACCGGCGCGCAGGAGGATTGGGAGGGAGCGTCTTTGAAGGGACGAGTATAGCAGATCGAGGGCAGGCATCTGCATTGAGATTCGGTGTTCCCACCGATCACTTCATCAGCGTGTTAGGTATCCAAAGGATGAGCTGCGGTACCAGAATGATGAGGAACAGCACCAGCACGTTCGCCAGCAGGAACAGAAACGCACCACGAAAGATTTCGCCAATGCGCAGACCGGAAACTGCGGAACAGACGTTCAGGCAATTGCCAACCGGCGGTGTGCACGCCCCAACGGCAAGGCCCGAAACCAAGACAACACCAAAGAGTATCGGAGATACGCCGGCCTCGGTGACTGCCGGTAGAAAGACGGGCGTCAGCAGCAGGATCGCCGGGCTGACGTCAATGAAAGTTCCGGCTGCGAGCACAATCGACGCGATCAACAGCATCATGACGGTGGGCGACAAGCCAAGCTGCATTACGTATTCCGCCACGGCGGTGGGGACTCGTTCGTAGGCCAGCACCCAGATGAAGACTTGTGAGAAAGCAATGATCATCATGATCTTCGCGCTGGTCAGTGCAGCCGATCGTAACGCCGCGATGAAACTTGCCATCGTGAGATGGCGCGTCACAAAGAAGCCCACCATGGTCGCGTACAGCACGCCAAGTCCGGCGGATTCAGTGGCAGTCGCGAAGCCTCCCACGACGGCTCCGACTACAAAGATCGGCATGACGAGTACATACAGGCTGCCGATCAGTTCCTTTCGGAGGGCTTCGCCACTGAGCGGATTCTCTTCGCGCGGATAGTTTCGCTTGCCTGAAATCCAGTAGACCAGACCGAGCTGGATGATGCCCACCAGCAGCCCGGGAATCAGGCCGCCCAGAAAGAGTCGGCCCACGGATTCCTGCGCGGTCACGGCGTAGATCACCATGGGAATGCTGGGCGGAATGATCATACCCATCGTTGACGAGGCGACCGTAATCCCTGCTGCGAAGGTCTTCGGGTAACCGCGCGATTCCATTTCGGGAATCAGAATCGAACCTATCGAAGCGGTGTCCGACGCCGACGAACCCGAGATGCCGCCAAACAGCATGCTCGCGGCGACGTTGACCAGTCCCAGACCACCGCGGAACCGGCCAACGAAAATGAGACAGAAGTTGATCAACCGCGTTGTGATGCCGCTGGCATTCATCAGCTGCCCCATCAAAATGAAGAGGGGCAAGGCAATCAATGCGTAGGAATCCATCCCGGCAAACAGCCGTTGTGGCAACACGACGGTTAGTTCCGGTCGGACGGTCACGAAATAGACGAGAGCGGACAGTCCCAGCGAATACGCGATAGGGATGCCAAGCACCAGGAAGACGGCAAGACTGAGCAGCAGGATGAGGAGGCTCAAGATTGCGGCTCCGAGGTGTCGTTCTGGACCACCGGTTCGCTTCGGACTTCACCGGAAACCAGCCGCAAGATACAGAATGCCGCCGCGAGGAACGAACCGATCGGGATGGCGACCTGAACGAGGTAACGTGGCAACTGAGTGGTAGGCATCAGGTATTCGCCCGTCACGCTAATCCAGTGAAAACTGTAGCCCACCACAACCAGGTTCAGAATGGCAACCAGCGTCAATCCCAACCACTCCGTCAGTTTCGCAAGCCATGGCGGCACGGATTCGGTGGCGAAAGTAATGGCGATGTGCTCGCGTTTCCCCACCGCAATCGCCGAGCCGACGGCCGTGGTGTAGACAAACAGTTTCGTAATGATTTCGTTGGCACCCGTGATCGACGAGTTGAAGCAACTGCTGAGGATAACCTGCAAAACGACGGTCGCAGCAATCACCAGGAGTCCCATCGCGGTCAGCGTTTCCAGCAGATGTAGCAGTGTCGCCGTGAAGCGTTTCATGATTCGCCTCACGCTGCTTTTCGGGCGGCTTCGATTTCTTCCCACGTGAACTCGCCGCGTTCCACATAGCTCTCGTACACCGGCTGAACCGCCTCGCGGAACGGTGTTAGTCCGTCTCCCTGGACGTAATTGACTTCCAGCGCCTCCGATAGTTGGCGAATGTAGTCCGCCTCCTTCTCGCGATTGAGCTTGTCGCTATAGGCGATCGCTTCCCGGGCCACTTCGTCGAAAATCGTCTGCAAGTCCTGCGGTAGCGATTCGTACCAGTCGAGGTTCACGAAGAAGGGATCCGGCCCCGTGGCATAGTTGGTGACCGTCATGAACTTCGAAACTTCGTGAATCTTGTAGTCCCAGATGTTGGAAGCCGCGTTGTCCTGTCCGTCGACACGTCCCATTTGCAACGCCTGGTACACTTCGACGGCCGCGATCTCCTGCGGGTTGGCGCCGAAGGCCAGGGCCGTGCGAACGAAGACATCCTGCGGAGGTACTCGCATGCGCAGTCCCTTGAGATCGTTGGGATGCGTGATCGGATGTTTGCTGTTGGTGTGGACGCGAAAGCCCTGCGAAATGCCGCACGCGGGCACGTGCCAACCCCGCTCACGCGATCGCTGGTTGATGTCCGCCATGAAGGGACTGTTGACCAGACGCAATGCTTCGTCCCAATCGGCGACCAGGAAGGGCAACGTGAGCAAATTGAATTTGGGGTTGGCGTCCGCGAACAGTCCGCCGCGCGTGCCCTGAATTGCGCCCAACGCGGCGAAATCCATCAGTTCGCGTTCGGTACCGAGGACACCGCCGAAGAAGAGTTCGACCTGGATGCGGCCGTTGGTCCGAGCTTCCAGTTCCTGTTTGAAGAACTCCATCGACTGAGCACGCAACGAGCCGACGGGTTGCTCTTGCGAGTACGTAAAGATGTACTCGTGCGAGGACCGCGAACACGAGAGGCAACACAGCAGCAGCAGTTGAACGAAAGCGAGCTGTGAAAGCGTCAGGAGGGAGGGGCGCATCGTAGGGAGGGCGTTTCACTCGTGGTCAAGTGTTTCGGGACTGACGAGCAAAGGGCCCGTCCTACGTGCGATGTTTACGGTTTTCTAGAAGGCGATTTCGTCCGGGAAGAACTCGGAAATCAGATCTTCGTAATAGGGACGCAGCTCGTCGACATTGGGTGGTTCAGCGCTCTTGGTGTACAGGTCGTATTCGTTGAATACATTGACCCATTTGAAGTACTCGCGATCCTGGTCGTCCATCAGATACGAGTACTCGTTTTCACGATGCGCCGGGTAGAACGAGTGGAATCGCAACATGTATTGCGACTCCAGCGGCATGTAATCCTTGGTCACTTGATAGATGTATTCGTCGTGGCCCCACGACATCAGGATGTTGCTGAACCCACAGCCTTCTTCGTAGATGCCCAGTTCCGTTTGGTATTCCGGATTCTTGCTGTCGGGATTGTCAGCGAAGAACTGGGAATAGACGATCTTGTCCGAGAATTTGCAGCCAACCGGGAAGGTGTCGCCAACGACGGCCCATTGGGGTTCGCCATACAGGCAGAGGACTTTCCCAAGGTCGTGAATCAGTCCCGTCAGGATGAACCAACGTGGATGTCCGTCGGCGCGAATGGCTTCGGACGTTTGCAACAGGTGTGCGATCTGCGAGAGGTCCGTGTCCGGATCGCTTTCGTCGACGAGCGTATTGAGGTACTCCAGCCCGTCCCAGATGCTCTTCTTGCCGCGTTGCAACGAGAGATATTCCTCGTGCTTTTGTTTCACAAAGTCCATGCTCTGATAGCGATGGTTCAGGCGGTAGAACTCTTTCACCGAATCGCGAGTCTCGGCTTCGTAATTGCGAAACTCCTCTTTCTTCTTGCTGGCGTCGGTGAACTCGGACTTTCGCTCGGCGCTGGCCGGTTCGGGGTAGCGCCGAAGCAGATCGTCTTCCCATTCATCAAGGTCTGCGAGTGGCTGATTATCGTTGTTGTTATTGGGTGAAATCATGGATCTGTCCGAAAGAGGTTGTCCCAATACGGCGAACTCGCGAAGTGCTGTTCCGCCGCAACTTGTATTGTACGCGATAGCCCGGGCAATCGTGATTGCAGTTTTCTCTGGGGATCGCCATTTTTGTCAGGAAACTTTAGCCTCGAAACGGGCCGTTGTTTGGGCTTGTCGTTCCGGTTGGCGGACCGTCGTGTATGGCAGCCAACGAGCCGGCCGCCTTCCTCGCTCGTTGGTCGGCTTCTGCGCCGTTCGTCGGCATGCTGGCGATGGTCATTTCGCCAGGGAATAGGAACGGATTTCCCGGTCGTTGCGAAGGTACACGTTGCGGTTCGCGAACGACGGATGGGACCAGACCAGCGTTCTGCCGCTGACGTCGTGCGTCGGTTCAATGAGGTGCGCTCGGCTGACTTCTTCGTATCCGTCCGGATCCATCCTCGCGATGATCAGGTCACCAAGGTCGTTGGCATGGAAGAAGCGGTCTTCGTGTTTGATCGTGAAGACGTTCGCCCAAGGTGCCGGTCGCTTTCCGGTGGAGGGCTCGAAAGTCTGCCATTGCCGCTTGCCGGTCTCCAGCGAGGCACAGATGTAGCGTCCGCTGCCTCCGCAGGCGTAAATGTAACCGTCTTCAATGATGGCCGTGTTCAGCACGCCACCAATTCCCTGAGTGGCATTTCCCTGCCACGCGATCGTTGCCGATTGATTGTCCGCGGCGACTTTGACCATGGCCGAGCGGCGGTTGAAGGCCATGATGAAGATCGAGTCACCTTGTACCTGGGGAGCTCCGATCGACATGGAGTAGGTCGGCGGGAAGTTAACCGACCAATGGACCTTGCCGGTCGTTGGGTCCAGTCCGCTCAGATTTTCGCTGTCCCAAATTAGCAGTTGACGCTGGTCGTGGATGGTCGAGATCACGGGCGGGCAATAGCCGGGTTGCTTCGCGTTCATCGCACGCCAGATTTCCTTGCCGGATCGCTTGTCGAACGCCACGACCGTTGCGTCTTTTCCACCGACAAGACAAATCAGTTTGTCCCCATCGACCAACGGGTGCGCGGCGACGCCCCATTCCTGCAGCTTGACGTTGTAGTCTTCGACGATGTTCTTCGACCACAATACCGAGCCGTCGCGAACGTCGAAACAGAAGAGATGGCCCTCGGCACCCAGCGTGTAAACGCGATCTTCGTCGACGGTCGGTGTGCAACGAGGTCCGATGGCGTACCACGCGACCGTAGAGTACGGACAGTCGTAATCGTGCGACCAAATCACTTTCCCATCTGCATCATCCAGACAGAGTACACGCTCGCGGCCCGGGAGCCGACGACGTACAAAGTTGCCGTTCTTCGGTGGCTCGCCTTCGTGCAGGAACGGCCCGTCGCTTAGCGATTTCGCTTCCGCTATCCGATCCATAACGAATACGCGTCCGTTGGCGATCGCGGGACTTGCATAGCCGCCGCCCAACTCTGCTTTCCATCGCAATGGTGGTCCACCTTCCGGGAATTCCTCCATGATCTGATCGTCATGCCACACGGGCTCACGGTTTGGGCCCAACCACTGCGGCCAGTCTTCGCCGACAGCAGGTGCGACGAATAGAAGCGAGATCGACAGGATAAGCGAGCAGCGATTCATGAATTCAGTTAAAGACTTCGGGAGGTACGTGTTGGTGGATTCGTCGACGAAGTCCATGTTTTCGTCGTGGGGTATGATACTCTCGCTCCAGGGTCGTGCGTCAAGTCAGCTCCCGGAAGATCCAATCGATGAATGTACGTCTGATTGCGTTTGTATTGGTCGAGATTTTGACGGCCCTTCTGTGCATCGTGGCCGTGCGGGATACAGATTGGCACACAATGGTGGTCTTTGGTTTCTCCGCTGCGTTTTTTGCGTTGTGCGGAGTCTGGCTTGGCGTTGGCAACCGATCGGGGGCGCAGCGTTTTGCGATGAGTCTGGTAGCTGCGGCGGGCGTGTGCTTGCTGTCGCTGGCGCAGCGTTACTTTAATCCATGGGAGCTGCTGCTGTGTTCAACGCGGCTGGTGATCGCGGGCGGCTTCTTCCTGATGGTCCGCAGCCGGCTGGGGCTTGTGGTCCAGCAAAGCGGAAGTGGCCCCGAGCCATCGCTGTTGCGAGTCAGCGTCGGCCAGTTGCTTGGGCTGACGGTCGTTTTTGCTTTGTTGTTTTCGCTGATGAGGGTGCTTTCGGAAGGTGGCGGTCCAGTCGGGTACCTGATCATGCCATTGCTGATCCTGTTTACGGCTGTCGTCGGACTCTCCGGTGGCCTCGTTTCAGTTGTCGTTGCGGCCAGTCTGTTGAGTCGGCCACAGCGAGAGACCTATGTTGTCGCGGTCGGTGCTGTCCTTTTACTGGGCTGTAGTATGGCGGCCATTGGGTATCTCGGTACGGATTCGTGGGCCACGGCAAGGCAATGGTTTCTGATGTCACTGATCGAGGCGATGGTGGTAGGAATCTCCATTTGTGGACTGCGCCATGGGGGATACCGGTTGGTGCAATTATCCAATGGCGATTCGTCTAGGTAGGGCGTTTCGGTGCATTCCGCACAAACCCTAGTGCCTTGCTGGATTCATGGACGACTGGACTTGCCATTTCGTCTATTTGATTGCACGATTGGAAACAGACTTCTTCTTCGTGGGGCAAGAGCATGATTGAGATTCGCAAGGGCTACGGGAAACGCGTCAAGAATTCATTCGCTGGCGTGATCTTTGGCATGCTGCTGGTGCCGGGCTCCTTTCTGGTGTTGGGATGGAATGAGCGTGATGCCGTCCGACAGACGGGCGCGATTACCGAAATCGAGAAGGTGGCGATCGCGGACGTACCTGCCGAGAGCATCGACGGCCAGTACGATGGAAAGCTGGTCCACATGTCGTCCGAAGCGGCCACGGATGAGATTCTGGAGTTTCCGGATTTCGGCATTCGTGAAAACGCGATTCGGCTCTCCTTGGATGCGTCCATTTATCAATGGGTCGAACACCGCAAGGAAAAGGACAATAACACGACTTACTCGTACAACAGAGAATGGGTCGACCAGCCAATTAACTCATCGGACTTTCGAGAATCGGGGCACTCGAATGATGGTAGCGAAAAGCACTTCCGCGACGATCGCGCCCAGGCGGAAAATGTCACCTTTGGTGCGTTCTCGCTGACCAAAAACCTGATCGGTCAGATCAACGCGGATGAGAAGTATGTGTTGCCGGCTTCGGTGGCGCTGGACGTGCGGCCTCAGGGTGAGGTCAAGGATGGCGTCTTTTACACCGGAAATCCCGGCGATCCCCAGATCGGTGACGAGCGGGTGGAAGTCTCCGTGGTGGGACCGCGTCATGCGGCAACCGTGATGGCGACGCAACACGGCAGCACGTTTGCAAGTTATGAAACGAAGGTCGGGATTGCCAAAGAGCTACTTTACCTTGGGAAGCTCAGCAAGGGAGAAGTGATCGAGCGGCAGCGTACGGAAGCCGCCCTCAAGCGATGGGCGCTGCGGGCGACGGGGTTTGTGATGATGTGGATCGGTTTTGCGATGATCCTGTCGCCCCTGAAGGCAATCGTGAGTTTTATTCCGTTTGCCAGTCGGCTGCTGGAAGGCGCCGTGGGGATCGTCACTTTCCTGTTGGCATTGGTGCTGACTTCGTTGGTGATTGCGGTCGCGTGGTTTGCGGTCCGTCCGATCCTGTCCGGGATACTGCTGGCCATTGCGATCGGCGGCTTCATTCTGATCTATCGGCAAAAAGCGGCACCCGAGGCTGGTGTCGCCACGGCAGGGCCATCCGCGGGACCACCGCCTCCTCCGCCACCACCAGTACCACCCATTGCGACCTAGTTGCCCGGCAAGTCGACCGATACGTCGCCTTGGGGTGCCGGAGTCAGTGCTTATGACGGCGCAGTCCGGAATCTCAAGCGAAGCAATAAAGCAGGCCGTTTGTAATCCGTGATTGCAAACGGCCTGCGATTGATGTTCGTCGGTGGAATACGGCCGGCTACTAGTGCACTCGGACGAGTTTCATGATGCGTCCGTCGACGTTCCAGTCCTGAACGTACAGGTTGCCGTCCGCATCCCAGTAGGAACCGTGAGTTCCACTGAAGACGCCTTCGATCCACTGGGCTTGGGGTACCTTGAAATTGCGGCCCTGTTTCTTGTCGGGGTTGTGGCCGAGTACAGCCATGATCGTGTTGGACTTGTCCAGGATCACGACGCGACCATGTAAGTCCGGCACCGAAACGAAGTCACCCTGGATTGCGGCGGACGTTGGCATCCCGAGTCCCGTGATAACTTCCTCGATGAATTCGCCCTCCAGGCTGTAGTGAACCAGGCGACCTTTTGGTTGGTGGTTGCGATCGCAAACCAGGAGTCGAGGTGGGTCGTAACGTTTGTCCAGCGTCATGCCGTGAGCGGTATTGAACTGCTTTAGCCCATTGCCCTTTTCGCCAAAGTGCATGAGGTACTTGCCGTTCTTGTCGTACTTGAAAATGTGGTTGCTGGCATAACCGTTTGATAGATAGATGTCGCCATTGTCCAGCACCGTGATTGCCGTGGGGCTGAATCCGATCTTTCCCAGTCCCGATTCTTCTGGGTACTTCAGGTTGAGCACGATTTCACCGCTGCGTGCGTTGAACTTGATACCCTCCGCGGCTGCATTTCGTGCACCGTAAATGAACTCGGTGCCGTTCTCGTCGCGGATTTCCAGGTCGTGGATATTCGAGTATTCCTTGCCGATGTAGGACTGAACGACTTTCCCATCCGGTGAGAAGACGAATACGCCCTGATTGGCACTGGTGTAGATGTTGCCGGCTTTGTCGACCACAACTCCGCCGTGGGTCGCACCAATTGCCGACTTGCCGTCCGGTCGCAAGCCCCATCCAGGTACGGTATCAAACGTCATCAGCCCGGTACCCATGCGCACGGGCTTTTGGGCTTCCTGTGCGACCGAAAACGATGAAATGAAAAGCAGCGCGAGGGCAGCGCCGATAGTGAGGTGAGTTTTCATGTTGGTGTTCCCAGTGATCGAATTACGCGGGTCCAAGCTGGCTCCCGGAAGCCACAATCGTAGAGCATCGGGCGGTCAATGTGGAGTCACGGGGCGCCGCAAGCTCAATGCGAAGGGGATTCGCTGGTCGGTGTCTCCAGCGGCGGTCGCATCGATCTTGCCCGTTGCTTCCACGTCTTCTGGGTTGGCTTGAGATTTGGTTTGTCGGCATCGACGACGTTCCAGAGACTGATGCCTTCCTTGACCAGCGGCGTTTCCTTGTTGGGGAGATGACGGGCGAGCGAGTTTTTGACGGTCGCGAAACGCGGATCATCGGCGAGATTCGACCACTCATTTTCGTCGTTGGTGTGATCGTAGAGCTCTTCGGTGCCGTCGAAGTATCGCGTGTATCGCCACGCATCGTCGCGAACGCTATAGTTCCCGCGTCCCCACGTAGTGAGAGCCGGAACATTCAGGGGAGTCGCCGGGTTCTTCAACTGGGGGACCAGACTGGTGCCTTCCACATAGTCCGGAACATCAAGGCCAGCGAGCTCCGCCAGCGTTCGATAGATATGCAAGAGCGAGACGGCTTCGTCACAATTGCCGGGTGTCATCTGAGTTTCCGGGCGAGGGTCGAAGATGATGAAGGGAACCCGCGTCGATTCTTCCCATAGCGAGAACTTGCGAAAGCTACGCTTCTCGCCCATGTGGTAACCGTGATCCGACCATAGCACGACGATCGTGTTGTCCGCGTAGTTGCTCTCTTGCAAAGAAGCCAGAACGCGACCGACGTTGTAGTCCGCCCACGAAATACATGCCAGGTAGGAACGCCTCACCCGTTCCCAGGCATTGTCCGTCTGGAAGCGATGGTCATCGGAGAGCTTCGCCATTGCTCGGCCTGCCCATGGTACGTCGACCAGGTCGTCCGGTTTAATGGCGGGTTTGGTAATGGACTGCGAATGCAGATCAAAGAATTGCTGCGGGCAGACAAATGCGAGGTGCGGTTTGACGATCCCAACGGCCAGAAAGAACGGCTTTTCGTGCGTTTGCTGAAGGACATCGATGCCGTACCGGGCGACCCGATAATCGGGATGTTCGTCGAGTGGGTTGGTCGTTGGGCAGAACGCCATCTTCTTTGACTTACCCTGCTGATAGCCGCCGTCGGCATTGTACTTCAGTGGAGTTTTGGGCCGGTTATCGTAGTCTGTCCATTCCTCGGGTAACCCCGTCGAACCGTGATGGATCTTACCCGCTCCGAAAGTCTCATAGCCGCTGTCGCGAAAGAATCGCGGCAGGCTGGTGTAGGATCGAAGGACTTCTTTCGGAATGTCGCCAAGCTTGTAAAACGGGTAGAGACCGCTGGTCGACGGGTGCACGCCAAACAGCAATGCGTTCCTGCTGGGCGAGCACGCCGGTGCGACACAGTGCGCGTTCGTGAAGTTGACGCCTCGCTTTGCCAGGGCATCCATGTTGGGCGTAATCGCCTGGGGGTGACCACCAAGAAACCCGGTCCAGTCATTCATGTCGTCGATCGCGATGAACAACACGTTGGGACGCTCGGCCGCCGGGCAATTTGCCTGTAAGGAGATGCCGAACAACAGGCAAGTAGCGATAACGAACGAACGACAGATCATCCTGGTGCCTCGTGTAGGGTGGTTGAGCAGGATTGCAGTTTACCCAAGCGCTGGGGAGTAATCCATTTTGATTGGTTCCGCGCTATAAACTCAGAAACACGTTAACCCGTGTCCCCTCTTGCGAGGCAACTCTGACGACTTACGGACACTCTTGTTCAGGGCAACAACCCGCGTGGGCAAACCTACGCGAGAATGACGTGGTTGTTAGCGATAACGTGGCGACATGGTCGTAGGCTTCTTACGCTACGACCATTGCTTCCGACCTGGTGATTGCTCTATGTCTGCAAAGATGACCGATAACTGTGAAGAGTTGCGCCGGGATGGAATAACGATCGTCCCGTGTGTTCTAACTACTGAGGAGGTCGCGCTATTCCGCCGCACGCTGCGCGACTACTTCAGAGATCGGTCCAACCGGTTCACGTGCTCTAACGGCGGCTATGGGTTGCCGGATTGTTTTGGCTACGTGCCGCTACTCAGACGATTACAAACGCATGAACGTCTGCTGGAAGCCATCTCTCGATCCTGTGGACCCGAGGCCCTCTTGTGCCCGCATCATGACGTGCAGATGAATCGTTTCAGCTCGTGGCATCGTGATCTTATGGATACCGACCTTGATCCCTGGAGCACCACGGAAGACGGCGAAAGCTGGAAGCTCTACAAATGTGGACTGTATCTGCAGCCTTGTCGATTGGGGACGAGGGCACTGGTTGTTCGCAAGGGGTCGCACCGTTCGCCAAAAGCCGGTGACTATCCGTTGGTCAGTATCAAACCGAAGATCGGAGATGCGGTGATCTTTGACCAGAGGATTCTGCACCAAGGGCAGCCGTACAATCTGGCGGCGAAAATTGTCTGGCGTCTTGCGCTGAAGCGGGGAGATATGCAGACCCGCATCAACGCGTGGAGAAGAAGGATGTTGGGAATGGAAGACCGGCTGGCCATTTTTCTCAGTATCGCCCACGTCAATGCGTTCTCCGTCAACGTTGCGCAGAACACAATTTTGCGACAGCTGAAGGAGCTGCATGGCGAACCGGAAAGCATCGCGGCGCTAAGTGAGGCATTCGAGCAAATTGCGGCCCAGCCGGGAACACCACGGAAGCCGTCGCAGGATCGTCAGGAAGATGCGCACGCAATGGCGTGAGTAGCCCTTGCTCTGCCATTCTAGCCATCAATCTTCGATGGCGCCCTGACAACCCGATCCGGCGGCTGCCGTGCAGCCAAAGCAATGTTGACCCAGCGAGATCGATCGTGATCCCAACTGGTCGGCGGAGAAGTCGCGGATGTGTTGCGGTTGGTCGGGCTTGGTCTTCATTTCCAGCATCTGATTGAAGTCGCAATCGTAGAGATAGCCGTCCCAGCCGACCGAAACCATTTTGCGGCACATCACCCCGCTGACGGCCGCCGGATTGAAGGCGTCAATCAGTTTCTGCATGTACGCTTCGTAGGCGCCTTGTTCGATCAGGTCATCGAGGAACCGGCTGATCGGCATGTTGGTGATGGTAAACAGTCGCGTAAATTCGATGCCGTGTTCGGCGCGAAGGTACTCGCGATAGTCGGACTCTAACGACTGTTGGTTGGGGGGAAGCGAGGGACCGACCGGATTGTATACGAGCGTCAGGCTGCGCGATGAATCCGGTTTTCCGTAGCCCAGAGCGTTGAGTTGCTGGAGGGCCTCGATGGATTGCCGGTACGCTCCGTCGCCTCGCTGTTCGTCGGTATTGGATTCCATGTAGCAAGGCAGGCTGGCGACGATTTCAACGTCATTCTCGGCCAGGAATTCGGCCATGTCGCGGTAGCCATTGGCCAACAAAATCGTCAGATTGCAGCGGTCGATCACGTGTACGCCCAGACGCCTCGCTTCCGTGACGAAGTAGCGAAAGTCCGGATTCATCTCCGGAGCTCCGCCGGTCAGATCCAGCGTTGTGATGTTGGAATCACGAAGGGCATCGAGGCACTGATCAATGGTCTCGCGAGTCATGATCTCGCGACGATCCGGGCCGGCATCGACGTGACAGTGACGGCACGTCATGTTGCACAGTTTTCCGACGTTGACCTGAAGGATTTCGATACCGTCCGCCTTCAGGCCGTCCATACCTTTCTCAACCAACACATGAGCGAACGATTGTGTCTGCGTGGAGGAATTGAGGATCACCAACTGTTCTGCGGCATGAGCCAGCGGCGAGTTTCGACGTTTAAGTGATTGTGTCCTTGCGGGGGATGAGTTTTCCATACTAGCAGCAGTTCCCGGGGCCACACACGCCGTCGTCGGAGACACGTGTTTCGTTGTATTCCAGTCCCTTGGACTCGCGCGGGTGACGTTTTTTCGCACGGGTGCAATCGAACTCCTCGGCGTCCGCGAGGGCAATCTCTTCCGTTGGCTCAACCGGCAGGAAACTGCCTGCATAAGGTTCCTGCATCAGGATGTTGAACGTCTTGTCGCATACAGCCACCCGCTCGCCGCGACGATAGACATGGCCATCATCATCCTGAGTCTGTCGGAACGGCCCGATGTAGACGACGGCCTGGTTGCGTTCCAGGCACGGCCCCTCTTTGCCCTTGTAGGCCATGACCGTCATCGAACGAAACTCGATGCCGTTGATCACTTGCCAGGGCTCGGACTGGTATTTGTCAATTTCAATGCCATAGAATCCGGCGTCCTCGAATTGCTTCAGGAAGAGGTCCTCGCGCCACGCACCTGAAATGCATCCCGACCACAGGTGGCCGTCAGCCTGCATTTCGGCAGGCACGTCCTCGTCGCAGACGATATCGCTGATCGCAGCTCGGCCGCCCTTCTTGAGCACGCGATGGATCTCCGAGAATAACTGAATGCGATCGTTGGGGTCCACAAGATTCAGAACGCAGTTGGAGATCACGCAGTCCGCACTTCCGCTCTCGATGAGTGGCGACTCGGCGCGTAGGCTCTTCATCAACTTCATGATTTGAAGCGTGCGCGTTGGCCCGGATGCGTCCAGTCGATCGACTTCCGTCGCCAGCAGATCAAGGTCCAGTCCCAGATCCTGAATTCGACCGAAACGAAAATCAACGTTGTCAAAGCCCGTCTTGGCTGCCATTTCTGACTGGTACTTGCGAGCGAGCCCCAGCATCTCCTGATTGCAATCGACGCCAATCACCCGACCTTTTTCGCCGACAATCTGGGACGCGATATAACACAGTTTGCCGCCGCCTGCTCCCAGATCGACGACCGTGTCGCCGGGACGCACGTAGGCGGTCGGGTCGCCGCACCCGTAGTCGCGGGCAATGATCTCTTCCGGAATCAACTCAAGGTACCTGGGGTCGTAGGTCACCGGGCAGCAGAGCGCTTCCTCGCGTTCTTGCGCAGCGGCCGAGTAACGTTCGGCGACGGCATTGTCGGAATCCTGGTAAGTGTCAGTCATCGTGTTTCCCGTTATTGCGTTTCGACTCCGCCGGCATCTGCGCGACGAACCTGATTCATAATCTTACTTATTGCCATCGGCATGATGCCGAGGATGCAGAAGGCGAGCAGCGTTTGCCAGCCGATACCTCCAAACCCGTCTTCCGCCAGGTCCTGAAGTTTAAACGTGGAGCCCGCATACACGTAGGCCATTGTGCCCGGCAGCATGCCAAGCTGGCTGACCCACCAGTAGGTCGTCCATTTCATGTTCGTCAATCCCATCAGCAGATTGAGCATGAAAAAGGGCACGACAAAGATCAGTCGTAGCGAAAACAGATATAGCGCGCCGTCGGTTTCCAGATTTCGATGGAGCGATTTCAATTGCTCGCCAAATTTCTGCTGTACAAAATCGTGGAACAGGTAGCGACTGAAAAGCATCGCCACCGTTGCGCCGGCGGTCGATGCGAAACTGACAATCGCGACCGCTTTCAGCCAGCCAAAGTAGGAACCGTATGCAAGGCTGAGTGCAACCGCCGCGCCTGGAATCGATAGACCGCTGACGACGACGTAAAGCACGAATGCCCCGGCAATCAGACCCCACGGATGCTGAGCATCGTACTCGGCCAGTATCTTTTCGTATCCTGCCAGCCGTTCCAGCGACAGTTGATCGCCAAACGACACATAGGCCGCAGCAAAGACCGCCAATCCCAGAGCGAAGGCGATCGGCCGGCCCCATCGGTTCTTGGCTGGTGAGATCTGCGAATTCATTGTTTGAACAAGTCTACTGATAAATGATGCACGATTGACGTGGCCTGGATGGATTCCTTACCGGAAAACTGGCCAGCGGGGAGACTCGCGATCCGTCACGGTAAAATCACAAAAACTTTCCAAACATGCCTACTTTCCGGGTAAGGAATTTAGGGGCGGTGCGTCTCACCGGAAATCTCTCCCCAGACTGAATTTCGTCGGAGCTAACATGTCGAAGACATTTACTGCCACCGTTTTGGTGGTCCTCGCAGGAGCCGTGCCCGCCTTGGCTCAATCTTCCACTCGATCTTATCCTCAATCACTGCCGACGGTACAACCCGCCGCACAACCGAACTACCAGCCTTCCAGTCAGCAAGTCTACCAACCCGGCTACCAGCCGGCGCAGGTCATGCCGGCGCAGGGAAGTACCAGCCGAGGCGGAGTTGTTGTTCAGCATGGGACTCCCATGACGCAAGGGACTCCCATGACGCAGGGCTCGACGACTCGCGTTGAAGGCTCGACAACTCGCAGCCAACCGATGGCAGTCGCCAAAAAGGAAACGTTTGAATCCCGGCTGTGGGGCTATCTGACACGCGCCAAGTACCGCAACTGGGCACCGGTTCCCGGCGAGAGCGACGAAATGTACGAAGGTCAAAGTCCCCACGGCGCTTTCCTGAAGATGTACCTGAATCGGAAGGCAGCCGGCAACGCGAAGGCACTGCCCGTCGGTTCCATCGTCATCAAGGAAAACTATACGCCCACGAAAGCGCTCGCCGCGATTACGGTGATGTACCGCAACAAAGGATACAACCCGAAGGGTGGCGACTGGTATTGGGTGAAATACAATCCCGATGGCAGTGTCGCGGCCAAACCCACCGAGAACGGCAGCATGCGACTTGCTGGTCGGGTTGGCGGATGCATTGACTGCCATAGCGGCGCCGACGGCGGCGATTTTGCATTCTTCAACGACTAGTTGACGGCGGCAACTGCAACGCAGCGAAATGGCATTGGCGACTTCCTTCCCGAAGTCGCCATTGTCGCGCAAGTCGACGAAGCCAGAAACGACATCTCCTTCGGCCTCGACCATTTCAAGACCGAAGGTTGGATCTTGCGCGTTGAACGACGTTCAGTGATCAATTGTATCGTTACCGTCCGCGTCGTCGCCACGGCAACAGCATCATGCAGCAACACAGCCCGAGGACGGATGCTGATGGTTCCGGAACGGCAGTTAGTGGCAGGCTGACTTGAGTGAAACTGGCATCGCCATATCCAGAAGTCGCCATGTCGGCAATCGCTGCTTCGACGTCAGTTCCCGTGTATCCGACGTTGGCAATTACGTCACCGGCGGAGAAGTTGAGTGTGGTTCCCGGAATTGCGGCGAACGAGATGTGCGATGGGGAGTTGGCCAGCAGGAACGTGAACGGATCGGCAGGTGCCGTCGTATCGCCTGGCGGAATCGGAATCAGGCTTCCTGAAAGTGACTTCAGGTTAAGGCCCGACATGGAAATTGCAGCGGGCGTCGTGATACTCAGTCGACCACCCTCAATTGACGCGACGAAATCGCCGTCGGCGATGGGGGCTACCGGAGGGTCGACGGGGGGATCTATCGGCTCTCCAATAGTACCTCCAACCAGAATCCCGCCACCACTGAATGTGCCGTCACCATAGGCGGAACTAGCCATATCTTCCGGCGCTCCCTCGGCGGGACCGGTATAGCCAACGGCGGACACCCAGATACCCGGGCCGATGTCGACCGTACTACCGGGAATCGCCGCGTACGCAACGTTATTTGCATTGTTTGCCAACAGAAACGTAAACGGGGCTGCCGGGGCCGTCGTATCACCCGGTGGAATGGGAACGAAGAACCCACCGGCGGACTTGAGGTTCAGCCCGGACATGGATGTCGCCACATCAGTTTGTAACGCGACGAAATTGTCGGTGCTCAGCCCGACGATAACCTGTGCCTGACCGAACGTCGCGGTCAGAAGTAGCAGCGACGCTGAAACGATTGAAATTCTCATGGAAGTCTCCTTACGAACGAATTGCAAAGCACAATCAGATTTACTCACTCCATTTCCGTCTCGCCGGCAGTTGCCAGCAGAAGGACGGTGGTTAGTGCGTTCGTTAGACTTCCCTCCAGGTTTTGGTTATCCGCGTCGTGGATGACGATGAGCAAAAGCGTTCTGCGTTCACGGCGTAGGACAAGTGCCGCAGGCCGCGCCCCGGTGGTCGAAACGCGATGCTCAAGCCAAACCAGAAACTAACCAATCGGCGAAATGAATTGCAAGCTGAATTACTGCCATCGTTGAAAACCGCAGCCTACGCTGTTTCGATTGCGGCCTCTCGCCAGATGATTCACGCGTTCGGTCGCGAACAGGAAAGACGCTGGAACCGGGTCGCTAAAGCGCGTAAGTAAGGCCCCCTGCGGGTATTAGCCGCTTGCATCATGCCACGGCATGGGGGCGACACCGCTACATCCACCGAACGGCCGACGGCGGGTGTTTCAATCTGTTCAAGTGCGAGGAACAGGCGTTACCGGTGGTTACGTACAGTTGGAAGTAACCTGACACAAATGATGCAAAAACTTCCGGCGAGAATTTCATGAGCGGAAATTGAGCGAGCGCGAACCAGGCAAGCGAGCATCGCTGTGCCATTGCGTCATGCAGTAATCGTGGACTCGCCTGTCAAACGCTCAATCGCCGACCGTGTGACGGCGACGGCTGACTGGTCTGCTGGCGACCTTGTCGCCAGCGACCGGTTATCGCCAGCGACTAGGTCGCCAGTGACCGGTTATCGCCAGCGACTAGGTCGCCAGTGACTAGGTCGCCAGTGACTAGGTCGTGGCACCGCTGGGTTGCGGGCCCGGAACGTTGACGGATGTGAAGCCGGCACTGGCCGCTTCGGCGGAAGTGTAACCAAGAACTTCCGCTCGTTTGGGAGACAGAACGACAATGGATACGGTCGCTGCGAACACGGACAGGTAGGTCACTGGTCCGTACGGAGGAGCGTGCGTGTGCGTGACGCCCCAACACGCAATTCCAAGCCAGATGACCGCAACGTTGCCAACGTATCCATGGCCAACTTGAATGATGCGTATCGCCGTGAAGACGAATCCAATGATCGCCGCGGCGATAGCAATTACGGCAATGTTCCCGACGGACGGCGAATGGTAGTAGGCTTGGACGGTTTCGGCAATGATCGGTCGATAGGAAGCTGGGGCTGTATCACCCAACACCTGTTCGAATTCAATTGCGTCCGCGATCAATACGCCCGTTCCGATTCCCGCAATGCTGTCGTACGACGCATAGCCAATCCCGAAGACAATCATCGCGATCGCTGCGATGCGTGACATCCAGTCGCGATAGGGCGCGTTCAACTGTAAGACACTGAAAGCGGTTAACGGAAAGAGCAGCAACTGAAGGTAATGGACAATCATCCACGCGGAGATCTGCGGACGAATCGTCTCGAAGACGGCATCATGATGGCCGTGGGCATGGAACATTTCCAGCACGGCCAGCAATAGTGGTGGAACAACGATGAAGAGTTGCTTGAGTCTTAACATGGTCAACCATACGACGCCCCATGTCATGACCCATACGTAATTTAGCCGACTTCGCCCTGAACGAAATAGAAATGGATTCGATTGTCTGTCCGTCTACCTCTGTAGGACTGTCGGTGAACCTCCGTGGGTAGTGGTTTCGGTTGGTGAGAGCATGCCGACGTGGCTTTGCCTGTTGGAAAGCTAACCTCGTTGAACGGTCGTGCCTCATCGAGGGCGACTTGCTGCTAATGCCGAAGAGGCGTGCGTTAGGGCATCGGCGCTGTAGGCGAATCCTCGCCGGCGCCCGCACGCAGGTCGGCCTTGAAGACGATGTCCTTGATCTTGCCGCCGTAGCCGCCTCGATAAGGGTTTATCTGAATCATGAATACATTGATCATGTTTCGTTTGGGGTTCACCCAAAATCTCGTTCCGGCTGCACCGCCCCAACTAAACTCGCCTTCGGGGCTGATGGCGAAACCGAGTCCGAACTGAAAGCCGCCGCGTTTTGCCTCGCCGGTCAGTTGATTGGTCGTCATCTGGTCGAGCGTTTCTTCCTTGATGATGCGTTTGCCATCCAGCTCGCCGCCGTTCAGCAGGGCTCGCGCGAATCGCAGGTAGTCGCGTGTGGTGGAACAGAGGCCTCCGCCGCCGGAGAAGTACTTGTTCTGCATGTTGATAAATCGAGCGGACGCCATGCGGGCGGAAGGCTTCAGTGCATCGGGGCCGTCGGGACGATACATCTGTGCGAAGCGATCTCGTTTTTCTTTGGGTACCATGAACGACGTGTCGATCATTTCCAGCGGCTGGAAAATGTGTTCCGCGAGGTATTCATCAAACCGTTGCCCCGAGGCGACCTCGACCAGGCGTCCCAACACGTCGGTTGAGACACTGTAGTGCCATCGAGTGCCGGGTTGATGTAGCAGTGGGATCTTGCTCAGCTTTTCGACCGTCTGTTCGATATCCTTGTCCCACATCAGTAGTCCGGCGGACCGGTATGCCTTGTCGACGTCCGTATCGCCAAAAAAACCGTAGGTCAAACCGGAAGTGTGTCGTAACAAATCACGTACGGTTATGGGCCGCACGGGGTCGACTTCGCCATCGTCGGTCAGGACTTTGACCTCACCCAATGGCGGCATGTATTTCGAGGCTGGGTCGTCCAGGGCAACTTTGCCTTGTTCGACCAATTGCATCACGGCAACGCTGGTAATGGGTTTGGACATGGAATAGATACGAAAGATCGTGTCCTCCGTCATCTTCTTTTCCTGTTCCCGATCGCGGTGTCCCCACATATTGAAGTAGCCAACCTTGTCGTCTCGATAGACGAGCGCAAGGCAGCCGACGATCTTGCCGGATTCGACTTCGGCCGAAATCAGGTCATCGATCTCATCGAGTTTTTCCGTGTCGAGGTCGACCTGCATTGGGTCCACAACTTCAAACAATTCCGCCGCGGTGTTCGTTTGCGAGAGTGCCTCGGTGCAGATCATTAGGGCGAAGCAAATCGCGAAGCACAGTGAAACGCCGGCAGAGCAACGAAGAGCCGAAAAGCGATATGAAGTTCGTGGCACGGTCTGATTCCCTCGAGTTGATTATGCAATACAGCAGTTTAGCGTGTCGCCAACGAATTCGGTCCACCGAGCGGTAACCATTTGTAGCTTGGGTTGTCGTGGGAGGGCGAGGCTCCCGCAGAGCCACTTTGCACGCCGCCAAACGTCTGCCTTGGGGTTCGACGGTCGGCTCAGGTTGTCGGTTTTGCTTTGCTCCTAGCAGCCACGCGGGATCACGGTTCGGACGGAGCCTCACCCTCCCGTTGTTGGCGTCTTGCCGGTCGGCGCGGGAGGGCGAGGCTCCCGCCGAGCCGCTTTGCACGCCGCCAAACGTCTGCCTTGGGGTTCGACGGTCGGCTCAGGTTGTCGGTTTTGCTTTGCTCCCAGCGACCACGCGGGATCACGGTTCGGCAGGAGCCTCACCCTCCCGGTGTTGGGTTCCTGCCGGCGCGGGAGGGCGAGGCTCCTGCCGAGCCACTTTGCACGCCGCCAAACGTCTGCCTTGGCTTTCGACGGTCGGCTCCGGTTGTCGGTTTTGATTTGCTCCCAGCGGCCGCGCGCGATCACGGTTCGGCCGGAGCCTCATCCTCCCGGTGTTGGCGTCTTGCCGTTCGGCGCGGGAGGGCGAGGCTCCTGCCGAGCCGCTTTGCACGCCGCCAAACGTCTGCCTTGGGGTTCGACGGTCGGCTCAGGTTGTCGGTTTTGATTTGCTCCCAGCGGCCGCGCGCGATCACGGTTCGGCCGGAGCCTCACCCTCCCGGTGTTGGCGTCTTACCGGTCGGCGCGGGAGGGCGAGGCTCCTGCCGAGCCGCTTTGCACGCCGTCAAACGTCTGCCTTGGCTTTCGACGGTCGGCTCCGGTTGTCGGTTTTGATTTGCTCCCAGCGGCCACGCGCGATCACGGTTCGGCAGGAGCCTCACCCTCCCGGTGTTGGGTTCCTGCCGGTCGGCGCTACGCTCGTTCGGCTCACCAACCGTCTCACTCGGCCATGCACTACCCGAGCGATTCCACTTCGTCGAACGGGACAACTCGTTTTTCCTTCGCCGCGAGTTCCAGGCCGGTCGCAAGGAGATGGTTGACACGCACATCCGCGTGGGTGATAGGAACTTCCTCTTCGCCGCGTGCGCAGCGGACGAAGCACTGAAGCTCCAACAAATAGGCTTCGCGATAGCGGGTCGGGAAAGAGTAATCGACTGGCGGCTTGGTGAATCCAGTAACCCCCGCCTCGGTGACGGACGTGTTGTGGTAGTTGTCCGCTTGAACCATCCCCGCGTCGCCGAAGGCTTCGATGCGTTGATCGTATCCATAGACGCTCTTGCGATTGATGTCGATCGTGGCCGTAATGCCGCCAGGAAAAATCAACGACGCCACGACGCTGTCCATGTCGTCGAACTGGCCGATCTCTGGCAGGAAACTGTGGCCAAACGAGCTCAAATGCGTGGGCACTTCCCCGACGATATGACTGACCATGTCCAGGTCGTGGACCATGCAGTCGTGGAAGATGCCGCCGGAGATCTTGATGTAGTCGGTCTTGGGGACGGGGTTGTCGCGGGAGACGGAACGCACAAACTGCAGCTGGCCAACATTGCCCGCTTTGACCGCTTTCACCAGAGATGCGAACGCTGGGTCAAAACGTCGTTGAAAAGCAACGAACAGTGGTACGTCGCTCGCCTTCGCCGCCTGAAAGCACGAGTCAATCTCGTGGAGATGACGCCCCAACGGCTTCTCGGTGAGCACCGGTTTGCCCGCCGCGATGCACTGTTGCACTAGATCCGTATGGAGGTCGGTTGGTGTCGCGACGATCACCGCATCAACGTCTGCGCCGATGAGTGCTTCGGCTGTCTCGGCGGCGACGCAACCGTGTTTGTTCGCAATGCGTGCGGACTTCTCCGCATCAACGTCGAAGACGCATTCGATATTCGCATCATCGATTAGACGCAGACTTTGAAGGTGAAAATTTCCGGCTCGGCCGAGACCCAGCAGGCCAATCCTGACAGGAGTGTGTGACATATGCTCTCTCAACGCTGACTTCCAGTTATCGCGCGGGCAAACGACCACAGCTTGCCCACTGTTTCGCAGTGTAACAAAGATGGCTGGGTAGCTGAGCGCAGGTGCGTGAACTATGGTTGTCGCTTCGCTTCGCCTACAATCCAGCGTTTGTGTCCGTGTTCAGAGCGCGTCGTCCTGTTTGCACCGAGACGTCCTTGCCACGCGTTTCCCGTCATTGGGAATGAACGGCTAAGTCCGGTCGTTCCCGATGCAGTGTGCACTGTCGGCGACTGGTAAGAGCTGGTACTCGCCTGAGTTCTGAATGTCGGTCCAGCCATTTCGTAGGAGAGTATCTACATCCATGTCGGCCATCAAGAAAGTCTGCGTGATCGGAGCAGGCACCATGGGCAGCGGTATCGCCAGTCATCTCGCCAACGCGGGAGTGACCGTGTATCTCCTGGATTTGCCGGTCGAGGGTAGTAATCGAAGTCAGATCGCGCAGGATGCAATTGATCGCCAGCTCAAATCTCAGCCGCCGGCTTTTGTGCATCCGGACTACGCCCACCAGATCACGGCGGGAAATATCGAGGACGACCTGGCGATTGTCGCGGAAGTAGACTGGGTGGCCGAGGCGGTGGTCGAACGGCTGGACATCAAGGAGTCGCTCTATCGTCGCATTGATGAGTTGCGTCGTCCGGGCACACCCATTTCATCGAATACGTCGACGATTCCGTTGCGATTGCTGACGCGGAATATGCCCGACGCGTTCTGCGAAGACTTTTGCATCACGCACTTCTTTAATCCCGTTCGCTACATGCGGTTGTTGGAAATCGTGGGCGGCCCGTCGACGCGAGCGGAAGTTATCTCGACGTTGTCCGACTTTTGCGACCAGCAGCTTGGCAAGGGGGTCGTGCCTTGCAAGGACACACCCGGATTCCTGGGCAATCGGATCGGGGTTTACGCGATTCAGGTTGCGATCATCGAGGCGATCGAAATGGGGCTTTCCATTGAGGAGGCTGACGCGATCATGGGACGCCCGATTGGCTGGCCGAAGACGGGGGTGTTCCGGCTCTATGATCTAATTGGGCTCGACCTGATGCTGGACGTTCTGAAGAGCATGCGAGACATCGTGCCGCCGGAAGATCCCTTCTACGCAGCGGCGGCCGAGATTCCACTTATTCGCAAATTGGTGGATCAGGGAGCTACCGGCAACAAAGGAGACGGCGGTTTCTTTCGGCAAAATAAAACGGAAGACGGCCAATCGGTTCCGGAAGCCATTGATTGGGCTACGGGCGAGTATCGGCCCGCCGAAAAGCCTTCCACGACTGCGCTGGACATCGTCAGCGAGGGCGGCTTGCGTGGGCTCGTTGCCAGCGACGAAGTTCATGGCCGGTACGCCTGGCGAGTGCTCTCCAGAACGCTCGCGTACGCGGCCAGCCTGATTCCGGAGATCTCGGACGAAATAGTTCCCGTCGACGAAGCCATGAAGCTCGGTTTTTCATGGGCGCGCGGACCGTTCGAAATGATCGATGAATTGGGCGTCGACTGGTTCGCCGATAAGCTTGCGTCGGAAGGGCGAACTGTTCCGCCACTCATCACATCGGCCGTCGGTCCGCTCTATCGGAATGCTTCCGGAACACTGCAGCATCAACGACCCGGTGGCGAATACCAGGATGTACACCGAGCTGACCGCGTTCTGCGTTTAACCGACTGCAAGAAGACTCGTGAACCGCTACTGCAAAATGAAGCCGCCAGTTTGTGGGACATTGGTGACGACGTCGCCTGCTTCGAGTTTCACACCAAGGCAAACGCGATCGTGCCGCAAACCATGCACTTGTTGGCGCAGGCCATCGAGTTGGTGCAAAGTGGTCACCGAGCACTTGTCATACACAATGATGCGCCACACTTTTCCGTAGGCGTGAATATCCAAAACATCCTTGACGATGCCCAGCAAGGCGCGTGGTCGAATATCGAAACGATGTTGCAGGAGTTTCAGCAGACCTGCCGGCGGCTCAAGTATGCTCCGTTTCCGGTTGTCGGCGCACCGGCGGGCTTGTCGTTGGGCGGAGGCTACGAAGTACTGCTGCATTGCGACGCGTTGGTGTCGCACACGAACTGTGTGTTGGGCCTGGTTGAATCCAGCGTGGGCCTGATCCCATCGGGCGGCGGCTGCAAAGAGATGCTGTTCCGTTGGGCGAATTCGGAGCAACCGGCAGAGATGGTGCGAAATGTGTTTCGGTTTATCGGACCGGGGCAAACGGCCAGCTCTCCCGTGCTTGCTGAGCCGTTTCGCTTCTTTCTGGATCGTGATCGCCACATCATGAATCGCGATCGAATTCTGCTGGCGGCGAAAGAGAAGGCAACTCAATTGGCCAATGGCTATGTGCCACCGTCGCCGATGTCGATTGTGGCAGCTGGGCCAGCCGGCATCGACACCGTCAAGGAGACGATGTCGCGATGGGAGAAGAAGGGCATCCTCGCGCCGCATGACTTCCGGGTGGCAGAGGAGCTGGCCCGCATCTTTAGTGGTGGTGATATCGCTGCTGGGGAAACGGTATCGGAGCAGCAGCTGTTTGACCTTGAACGCGAAGCCTTTATGAAGCTGGTACGGACTCCGGCGACCCTCGCGCGAATTGAATACACGCTGCAGAATGGCAAGCCGCTACGAAACTAGTCACCGTCGGTCGGTCGCCGGTTTCAAACGCGGCTTGTTGGGAGTGACCTTGGATCAGCAAATTTCGACAGGACATCGAGACGCAAGATGGCAAAAGCCAAGACCTATAACTTCGATACGCTGACATTGCACGCCGGTCAACGGCCGGACCCGACAACGGGAGCTCGAGCGACGCCCATCTATCAGTCGGCGTCGTTTGCTTTTCGGGATACGGACCATGCGGCATCGATTTTTAACATCGAACGAGCGGGCCATATTTACTCGCGGATTTCCAATCCGACCAATGCCGTGCTCGAAGAACGCATCGCGGCGCTCGAGGGTGGTGTGGGAGCGATTGCCACGGCCAGCGGTCAGGCCGCAATGTACCTTGCCATTGCGACGATACTCGATGCCGGTTCGCACATCGTTTCGTCACGTTCCATTTATGGTGGCACGCACAATCTGCTGTCCTACACGTTGCCTCGGTTCGGAATTGAAACGACGTTCGTCGATCCGCGCGACGTGGATGCCTATCGCGCGGCGATTCAACCGAACACGCGATTGCTGTTTGGTGAGACGCTGGGCAATCCCGGATTGGACGTGCTGGACATTCCCCGGGTCGCCGAGGTTGCCCACGCGGCGGGTGTTCCGCTACTGGTCGATTCGACATTTACGACACCGTACCTGTCGAAGCCGCTGGAACTGGGAGCCGACCTGGTGGTGCACTCGGCAACGAAATTCCTCGCCGGTCATGGTGTCGTAATTGGTGGACTGCTGGTCGATGGCGGCCGATTCGACTGGGAAGGTTCCGGCAAGTTCCCACAACTGACCGAGCCCTACGCGGGCTTTCACAATATGGACTTTGTCGATGAGTTCGGGCCGGCAGCGTTTATTACTCGTGCTCGAAACGAAGGTAGCCGGGATTTCGGAGCGTGTATGGCCCCGCAGAGCGCGTTCCTGATTTTGCAGGGCATGGAGACGCTGCCGATTCGCATGCAACGTCATGTCGACAACGCGCAGAAAGTTGTTCAGTTCCTGAATGACCATGAAGCCGTGGAATGGATCTCGTATCCTGGTTTGCCGGATCATCCCGATCACGATTTAGCGCAGCAACTGTTGCCAAAGGGATGCGGGGCGGTCTTTAGCTTCGGCGTGAAAGGTGGCCGGGAGGCTGGTCGGAAATTCATCGAAAAGCTGGAGGTGTTTTCGCACCTCGCCAATATCGGCGACGCGAAATCGCTGGTGATTCATCCCGCCAGCACGACGCACCAACGCATGGACGGCGAGGCGCTGGAGGCAGCGGGAATTTCGGAAGGGCTCGTGCGTCTTTCGATTGGACTTGAGGATGCGGACGATCTGATGGAAGACCTTTCACGGGGGCTGCGAGCGTCGCAGAAAGGGTAGAGCATGGAAATCGACATCAATTGTAAGACTGCCTTTGCATCGACAGGCAACCGCGACATCGATCCCACTCGCAAGACGGTCGTGTTTGTACATGGAGCCGGACAGAACCGCACCATCTGGGTACTGCCGATGCGCTACTTCGCGCGGAAGGGCTACAACGTCCTCGCCGTGGACCTACCTGGGCATGGGAAGTCGGACGGTCCGTGTTTGCCAACGATTGAAGCCATGTCCGACTGGCTCGTGAGTGTCATGGATGCCGTCAACGTGGACGAGGCAACGATGGTCGGCCACAGCATGGGATCGCTTGTTGCATTGTCGACGGCCGCTTTGCACGCGGCGCGGGTTTCTGCGATCGCGTTGGTGGGAACGTCGGTGCCCATGCCCGTGAGTGATGCCTTGCTTCAGTCTTCTGCGAACAACGATCACGAGGCCGTAGAGATGTTGACTTACTGGGGGCACAGTTCCGGCGCGCATCTTGGCGGGAACCAAGTGCCGGGAATGTGGATGTTGGGATCGGGATTGCGTCTGATGGAGCAGGCGGCCAAGGGTGTCATTCACGCCGACCTGAAAGCATGCAACGACTACAAATCAGGATTGGAGCATGCGGCCGCCGCAACGTGTCCCGCGACGTTGGTGCTGGGCGAGCGAGATATGATGACTCCAGTCCGTTCGACACGTACACTCGTGGATGCGTTGCCAAACGTCGAATCGCTCGTGCTGCCGGGGGCGGGGCACGCGCTGCTCGCGGAACGCCCTGACTCCGTGTTGGACGCGCTCATTCGTATCGTTCCCAAATAACTTCTTCCAATTCGTCGTTCCCTCAACTTCGATCGAACATTTTGAACGCACAACCCGGCTCGACCCCGACAGCTCCGACGAAGACCCCATCGCCGGAAACGGACTGGACGGTGTTTGGGGCGGCGTTGATGGTGCTGCTGGGCGTTTGTTCGCTGTTATTCGTTTATCCGGAGGCCAGCAAACAGTTCATCAACGACAGCTACGCTTGGCTGACGAAGTATCTGGGCATCCTGTATTTGTGGGCCGGCATGGCGGTGCTCGCGTTTTGCGTCTGGATTGCCTGTAGTCGACACGGATCCATCAAGCTCGGTGACGCCGACGCCCGGCCGCAGTTTTCACTGTACAGTTGGGCGTCGATGCTGTTCTGCGCGGGCGTGGCGACGGGCATTTTGTATTGGGGAACCATTGAATGGACCTTCTATTATGATTCGCCGCCGTTTGGCGTGGAGCCCCGATCGGCGGCGGCAGTTCGGTGGGCCAGTGTCTTTGGCATCTTCCACTGGGGGCCGACGGGTTGGGCGTTCTATTGTTTGCCGGCACTCGCGATTGGTCACGCCTATTACGTGCGCAAGATCCCACGCATCCGTGTGAGTACGGCCTGCCATGCGGTGCTTGGCCGCGGAACCGATGGTTGGCCGGGCAGGGTCTTTGACGTCTGTTTCATGATGGGGCTCCTGGGTGCGGCCGGAACCTCGTTGGGATTTGGCACGCCCATGATTGCCGCTGCCATCAGTCATATATTTGGAGTGGAAGAGTCGTATCTGCTGACGGTGGTGATTGCGCTGCTGTGTGCGACGATTTTCGGCACCAGTGTTTACCTCGGGCTGGAAAAAGGCATCCGGCGACTGAGTGATGTGAACATGGCGATGACGTTGGTGTTATTGGCGTTTGTGCTGATCGCCGGCCCGACGAGCTACCTCGTGTCGACAGGCGTGTCGGGCATGGGAACCATCGGCTGGAATTTTCTGAAGATGCACGCGCCGGCTGGGCCCTTCGATGCCACGCACTACAATTTTGCTCGCGACTGGACGATCTTCTACTGGGCCTGGTGGATTGCAGTGGGGCCTTTCATGGGACTCTTCATTGCACAGATTTCCCGAGGTCGCACGTTCCGGCAGATCATCGTCGGGACGTTGACGCTCGGGAGTCTGGGCTGCGCGATCTTTTACATGGTGCTGGGGAATTACGCGCTACATCTACAGCAGTCCGGACAGTTGGACGTGGTGGAAATCCAGCAAGCCAGCACTCCGGCGGCCGCGATTGTGGCGGTCGTTGCATCGCTGCCGCTGTCGTCGATTGTCGTGCCGTTCTTTTGCGTGATCAGCCTGATTTTTCTGGCGACCACCTATGATTCGGCGTCGTATGCGTTGGCGTCCAGTGCGTCGACGGAACTGGCCGAACAGCAGCCGCCGGCGCGTTGGCATCGTTTGTTTTGGGCATTCATGTTGGCGCTGTTGCCGACGGCATTGATGTTCGGTGACGCGGGAGGGGACCGGTTGCGGTCGCTGCAAACGGCATCGCTGATCGTGTCATTGCCGTTGTATGTCATCCTGGTCGTTATGGCGATTTCGCTGATGCGAGCCATCTGGCAGGACGAACGCCGTGCGCAGAATGAATCCAATTTGCCGGACGCAGCCAACTCGCAAGAAACCGAGTAGCCGCAACTACTCGACTGTCGAGAATGCCTGGTGCAGCGCACGAATATGTTCCGGGCCTGTGCCGCAACATCCTCCCAGCACTCGTACGCCGGATTCGCTCCACTTTTTCGCCTCGGCGACCAGTTCGTCCGGCGGGATGACATCCACAAAATTCCAGTTGGGTTTCGTGAAATAGCCCGATTCCGGGTACACGCCGGTTGGCCCGTTCCAGTGTTTTCGCAGTACCGCCAAGGCAGCGGGAATGACGTGCGCGTTGGTGTGCATGATGTTGACGACCGCCGGTCCCATGGGGATTAGCACGTCCAGCACACGTTCCAGCGTCATGTCTTCGCGGCCAAAACCAATGACTCGGCCGTCTTCGGACTGTTTACAACTGACGCCCAACCAAACGGGCATTCCGGTTTCGGTCGCGGCCTTCATGGCGCGAGCGGCATGTTCCGAGTCCTCCATCATTTCCAGTGCAATCAAGTCGGCTCCGGCGTCCTTTTGAATGCCGATTGCTTCACGATAGGAATCCAGCTCCTCTTCCGGGGAGAAGTAGGCTTCGCGATCAAATCCGGGCGGCATGGCGGAAATGGAACCGGCCACCGCGACGTCCACCTGCGTGTTGTCGCGCGCTGCGAGTGCCAGTTCGACTCCCGATCGATTGACGGTTTCCACGTGCTCGCCAAAGCCCGCCGGTTCCAGCATTTGCCGAGTGGAGCCAAAGGTGTTCGCGATGATCACTTCAGCGCCCGCGTGGATATAGTCCTCATGAACGGCGCGGACGACGTCGGGGCGACTGAGCACGGCAGCGCCGCTCCAGGCCACTTCGTCCATGGGAACGCCGCGACGCTGTAGTTCGGTGCCGGTCGCCCCATCGATGATGAGATGTCGACTATTCGTCAGTTTTTGCAGCCAGTTGCTGGTCATGAATGTCTTTCGCCGGTCATGAAGATCTTTCGCTGGACATCGCCAGGTTCGCTGGTGTGGCGGAGTCGTTCAACGGGGCCTTGTTTCGAGTCACTCAGCCGGGGGCTATCATAGCAGCTGTCGTTGATTGAATTGCTGGGGGAGAATTCTCGATGGACGGATTGATGATGGATTATCCGTTGACGATGGACACGATCCTTCGTCACGCGGAGAGGGTTCACGGGCAACGCGAAGTCGTCACCCGGTTGCCGGATCGTTCATGGCATCGCTACACCTACGCCGACATGGCCGCTCGAGCCAAACAGCTTTCGCTGGCGTTGGGCAAGCTTGGGATTCAGTCTGGCCAGCGCGTCGGCACGCTGTGTTGGAATCACTATCGCCATCTGGAAGCCTACTTTGGCATTCCGGCGGGCGGGGCCGTACTTCACACGCTGAACCTGCGACTGCATCCCGACGAACTGGCGCACATTATCAACGAAGCGGATGATCAGGCCGTGATCGTCGATGAATCATTATGGCCGGTTTGGGAATCGGTCCGAGATAAGCTCAACGTGCGACACGTGATCGTGACCGATTTTGCAGAGCCACCCGCGGGCACACTGGACTACGATCAGCTGTTGCAAGAGTGTGATGCGGGCGACTTTCAGCAGCCGACATTGGACGAAAAACAGGCGGCTTCGATGTGCTACACCTCGGGCACGGCCGGCAAGTCCAAGGGGGTCGTCTATTCCCATCGAGCGTTGGCGCTGCACACGATGGCCGGAGCGATGACCAGCGGGTTTGCCATTGGCGAGCTGGATTGTGTGTTGCCGGTGGTTCCCATGTTCCATGTGAATGCGTGGGGCCTGCCGTACGTTGCGGCCATGTCGGGCGCGAAGCTCGTCTTTCCCGGTCCGCACATGGACGCAAAGAGTCTGGCCGACGCCATGGCAAAGGAAGGCGTGACGTTCTCGGCCGGAGTGCCCACCGTGTGGATTGCACTACTGGAGGAGCTGGATGCGAATCCGGACGCTTACGATCTTTCGACCGTGCAAAGGATTGTCGTGGGCGGATCGGCGCTGCCGACCAGCTTGATTGATAACTTCGAAACTCGGCATGGTATTCATTTGATGCAAGCGTGGGGCATGACAGAGATCACTCCGATTGGCACGCTCTCCTACCTTCGACAGAAATACGAGGAGTCGCCAAGGCCCGATCAGCTGGAGCAACGTGCGCGGCAGGGATCGCCGGTGCCGTTCGTGGAGTTGCGAGCGATTCGTGATGGCAACGAAGTTCCGTGGGACGGTCAAACGATGGGCGAGTTGGAGATCCGTGGCCCGTGGGTTGCCAGCGAGTATTATCAACGGCCCGATGCCGCCGATCGATTCGCACCCGATGGCTGGTTGCGAACTGGCGATATTGCTTCCATTGATGAGCTGGGCGTGATGAAGATCGAGGACCGGGCGAAAGATCTGATCAAGTCCGGTGGGGAATGGATAAGTTCCGTCGATCTGGAGAATGCCCTGATGGCTCATCCGGCAGTCGCCGAAGCTGCCGTTGTTGCGATGCCGCATGAGAAGTGGAGCGAGCGTCCCGTCGCGGCGGTCGTCCTGAAGGTAGGCGCTCAGGCTTCACCCGAACAGCTACGCGAACACCTCGCGCCAAATTTTGCGAAATGGTGGTTGCCGGATGACTACGTTTTCGTATCGGAGATTCCGAAGACGTCCGTCGGGAAATTTAAAAAGTCCACGTTGCGTGAACAACTGCTGAAGTAAGCCGTCCAAGCGCTGAGCCGAGGAAGAGCGCGATATCGTTCAAGCTCGACTCCGCACCAACTCGTCTATCGACCGATTAAAGGTCGCCCATTTCCGGTCGTGGCTGAGGTGCGTGCCACTCTTTCCACACCCGCCAGAATTCAGGCAATTCGTCGTAATGGTCGTCGGCGAGATTGTAGATCTGCATCAGCGACCGGCCGACGAAGTCACGAGGATCTTCGCCGGTGAGCTTTGCGAGTTCTGCGACGGCTTCGACCATGGGTTTTCCGCAGTCCTTGGGGTCGTAGTCGGCAAACGACGGATTGTATTCAGCTGGCATGGGGGGTCTTCGATTTAATTAACGCCTCGGTTTGTCCTCGATCATCATACCCTTCTCGACTTCGATGGGGAAACGGAGTGGGTTCTGCGCCGGCAAATCGCTTGGAGCATTGTCGAGCGGAATCACCCGCTTGTTGGTCGCCTGGCTGCCCATCATGGCTGCCTCGACTTCAACCGGGAAACGTAGGTAGTCGCCCCGCTCTTTGGCGGGCCACGACGGTGCACCCATAAGTTTCAATTGCCCGATCCTATGCCTCGGCGCGGTTACCTCGAGATGTAGCCCTTCACGAATGAGATTGATCTTCATCGGTTCAGTATCGTTGGGGCCAACAATTAGATCTCTCCGAAGAGCTTTGGCGATGACCTGTTTCACGTTTTTTTCCGTGACTTTCGTGCCGGACACATCGAGGATCCTGTCGCCAACTTTGATTCCGGCCTTCGCCGCGATACTGCCGGGCACGACCGATCGGACGGCGACGCCAGGTTCTCCCGTGGGAGTTTCGCCAACGATAATTCCCAGCACGGCACGTTCCGTTGAATCGGGCGAATTTGAGTCCACCGTCTTGATCAGGTCGGCCACGACATCGTGGTCCTCGCGAGATCCCGATACGATCAGCAGGTTCGATCGCACGTCGGCGGCAACCTTGAGCGATTTGCGTTCGCCGAGAATTCGTTCCAACAGCTTCTGTGCCAATTCGACCTCCACGTAACGAAGCGAGTATGCTTTTACGACCGACGTGTTCTTGGGGGGATTGTCAAGCTTTGCGAGCATCTCCCGTACGGCCTTATGCGTTTCCCCGTTCGCTTTGACAAGGATCCGGTTGTTCTTCTTGTCGGCGCTAATACTCAGATCGGCGTCCACGTGATCCATAAACACCTCTTCGAGCACGGGGAGTACCTCTTCTGCGATCGCGTTTCTCAGGTGGTAGACAATGAACTCGGGCTTTTCGGATTCCGTCTTCGATTTGGACGTTTGCTTGTTCTTGTCGGCGGATTGTTCTGTTTTCGTCTGGATCTTCTCCATGAGTTGAGTGACTCGGTCGACATCTTCTTTCCTGCCGCGGATCATAAAGGTGTCTTCGACGAATTCCACTCGAACCGGCCCAGTGATGTCGATGCTGCGTTTTGAATCGCCAGTCGTCTCCTCGGGCTGCGGTTGTTCCTGCGGTTTCGGCTGTTCCTTCTTCCGCTGTTGTTCCTGTGGTTTTTGTTTCTGCTGTTGTGGTGCTGTCAGGTCTTCCGCCAGCATTTGCTCGGCCTTCTTGATCTGATCGTTCAGGTTCACGCGTAGCGGGTGAAGGTCGCCGAATTGCTTGTGAAGTTTCGCTTCTTCCAGACGTAGTTCCGTGACAATCCGCTGTAAACGCTCGCGCTGTTGCTGCGTTTCGACGGCCTTTTTCAACAGTTCGATTTCACTACGGATGCGTTTCAGTTCGGGATGCGAGCTCTTGTAATAGCCCGAGAGTGTCCCTTCCATCTTGATGAGTCGTTCCAGCATCGCGGTGTCCGTGGCGTTGCGGGCATTGTCGGGGTTCGGAGCGGATGCTTGCGTTTTGCCTTTGCGTGGGGGCGAGGCGGGTGTCAGGTCCTCGGTGTCGGATGCCTTGACGAAGCTCTCAATGTTGGCGATGACCTTTTTCACCCGTTCAACATCTTCCTTCTTGCCGCGGATGATAACTCCCTTGGGTGTGGCTTCGATCCGGACAGGTCCGAGGTAATCCTTGGATTCGTCTTGCTTCATGATGGTTGCAAGCGTCCGGGCAACCTGCCGAGCGATTTTTTCGTCCATGGTGGCGTCCTGGTAGGTCACCGACTCGGCGGCTTCAAGGCTCTCTTTGGCGGCCGCGGCAATGGTCTCCTGAATCCTTTGAGTCGCCAGATCTTTCTCGGAGGCGATCGCTGCGGCGCGATCGCGTTTGAGTGCCTGCAGTTTTGCCCGTTGTTTGGCGTTCTCGGCTTCGACCTCGGCCATTACCTCCGGCTGCGTCGCTTTTCGGACCGCCGATCGGACGGACGAAAAGTCCAGGTTCTCGCCAACGACTCGCATCGTCACTTCGTCACCTTTGCGAACGATGTTGGTCGACGTAATACGGACGCGGTTGTTGGAGCTGAGGTGTTGGAGGATCGTCGCAAATTTTGCGAAGCCCGTGTTTGCCGTTTCGCGGATCGAAAAGCCCACGATGTTGCCGGTCTCATCCAGCGTCAGTTTCAACGGATGTTGGTCGAAAGGATCTTCGCGGTTGTTGGGTTCCTTGGCGTTGTCCGCTCTTGGCAGATCACCGACGGCCGCGTCGGTCACTGCCTGCACGGAGTCGTCGTCGCCGGAATCGGTCTGTGCCTGAAGGTGCATGCCCGTTGCCGTGATCGCAAGGATGCATGCTATAACGACGGCGAAACCCGGTTTGCTGAACTGCCGCGAGGGGGTGACGCCCAGGATCCGCATCACGCGTCGCTTCAGTTGGGACGGACTGGCGCCGGTGGCTGCGAGCGCGGCGATCGGTTCCACGTCTTGCGGAGTTCCTGCGCACGCTTCCGCCAGTCGGATGAGGGCACTCGCATAATCCTGTTGGCTGCAATGTCGCAGCACGATGTCGTCGCAACAGTTCTCGCGTTCGACCGTGATCGTGCGGCTGACGATCCAGACGCCCGGATGGAAGAACAGCAGGGACTCGGCTACGCGTTGCAGGAGGTTCACCATCAGGTCGCCCCGGCGAATGTGCGACAGCTCATGAAGGAGGATCGCGTCCAGCTCGGCGGTTGACATGCCGCTGGTGAGAAACGTTGGCAGCAGGATCGCGGGCTTCACCACGCCGACGACGAACGGTACTGCAATGCGATCGCAGACCTTCACCGCGGGTTGGAACTTCATGCCGATTTGAGTGGCCAGATTTCGGACGCGCTCGGCCAATTCGGAATCCGCCACGCTGGCCGTGAACCTCAGTCGCCCGACGCCCAATGCCGAACACGCCAGTCGCAAGAGCATCAGGGCCACGCCGATAGCATAGATCGCAGTCGCGGTGGGAGCCCACCGTTCGATCGAAGTCTCTGGCGTCTGTTGGTAGGGCAGCGTATCAAACGTCGCTAGTTCGGCTGTGAAAGGTGACAGCGTTTCGGCTTCGGGGATGCTGGTAATCTCCGGCAGAACGACTTCGCTGATGGCGGCCGGTTCGATCGTCGGCAGGGAAAACCACGTAACGCCGACCGCGACGAACATCATCGTGAGTCCGGACAACGCAATTCCATATCGCAGCCGAGGTGATCGTGTGCCTACCAGGAAATTGGCAAGGCCCACAGTCGCGGCAATTGCGACTCCCTGCCAGAGGAAATGCAAAATCAGCCAGGTGACGTTGAGACTGGCAGGGTGGTCGAAATACGCTGCAACGGAAGCAATGCTCATTTCTTCAACTCCTTGGCTTTTTGGTCGAGTAGACGCCGTAGTTCTCTGACTTCTTCCGCATCAATTTCCGAACGGTCAAACAGGCTCAACATCAATGCGGATGCCGATCCATCAAATACCCGGTCGACGATGTCGCCCAACATGGATTGCGAGACCCGCTCCTGCTTGATGCGTGGCGAGAACAGGAATGCCTTGCCGTCTTTCTTGCGACGCAACTGCTTCTTGTCGCACATCGTGTTGAGCGTCGTGATGACCGACGTATGCGCCAGATCACGACCTTGCTCCGACAGTCGCGTGCGGACGTCCCGAACGGGCAGTGGCGATTCCTCCCACAGGATCTTCAGGATCATCAGTTCCAGCTCGGTGGGATATTGCGTTGGTCGTTCTGGCATAACGGCTCCTTGATCTTCTAGCTAAGTAGAAGATACGGCCGCGGTCGTGCTCGGTCAAGATTCATTTTCTAGTCAACTAGAAGATTTTTCTCGGGTGGGCACGGCCGGAGATTCTCGTGGTTTTGTGGTGGCCTGGGACATCAGGTTTGACCCGGGATCGGCCGATTGATAGGCTCGAAACTTCCCACCCACCGCAATCTGCCGGTACGCCATGAAAGTCCTGCCTTTTTTACTGACAGTCATTGTCATGTTGCCGCTCCAGGCTTCCCATGCGGATACGTTTCAGCAGGAAGTGCGTCCGTTGTTGATGAAGTATTGTGCCGAGTGCCATTCGGGCGACGAACCTTCCGGTGAAGTGGATTTCCAGGCAATTGCGAAATCCGGCAACGTCATGGAAGCCTTTGAAATCTGGGCGAAGGTGGATGAGGTCATCGCGGAGCAGTTGATGCCGCCGGAGGATGAATCGCAGCCGTCCGCGTCCGAGCGAACCGTGATTCGGAATTGGTACAAGGCAACGTTCGTGGATTCCGTCGAAGCACGCCCGGGCGAGTTTCGTCCGCGTCGGCTATCGGCGACGGAGTACCGGAACACGTTGCGGTCGCTATTTGGATTCGATCTGGAAGTTGCCATCGTCGAAGCTGAACAGACGATCTCGGAAAAGTCGTTGGTGTTGAAGCTGCTCCCCACGGACCCGCCAGGCAAGAGCCGTTTTCGCAACGACACTCACAGTAACCCGTTGAGCACGCAAATCTGGGAGCAATATTCCTACCTCACGGATTTCGCGTTGGAAGAGTTATTTTCGTCGCACCGCCGCGAGACCCTGGCAGCGTTTGCGGGCGAGTTGCAGGATGACCGCTTTACGATCCAGAACGCCGAAGCACTGATTCGAGATTTTGTGCCCCGAGCGCTGCGACGGGATGTCACGGAAGAGTCTTTGATGGCGATCATCGAGTCGTTAAAGCGTGATGCCGACGTCGTCACGGCGACGAAACGCGAGCTGAAGACGGTGCTCATGTCGCCGGGTTTCATCTACCGCGGATTATTGATGCAGCGAACGCCAGCAGCGCAGCAGCCGGTGGATGATTTCGAACTGGCTGAACGCCTGTCGTATTTCCTCTGGGCGGACATGCCCGATGCTGAACTGTTGCAGCACGCTCGGGAAGGAACGTTGAAGAGTGCGTTACATCAGCAGGTCGAACGCATGCTGGATTCCCCGGCGGCGGACAACCTGGCGACGGATTTCGCCGTGCAGTGGCTGACGCTGGATGAGATTGATCAGGTTTCCGATAACCCGCCTTATATGGTTGCCTTGAAGAGTCAGCCGATCGACTTTTTCAAATTCCTGGTCGCCGAAGATCGGCCATTGATGGACATGATCGATTCTGACGTTACGTTTGCGAATCCGCTGACGCGTCGATTCTACGTTCCTGACACGGCGCAATTGGGCAAGTATCGCAAGCCCAAGGGAATCGAAATCGAGATTGTCGACAACCAGAAGCTCAAGCTGGAAAAGACGGTCGGCCGGGGAGGTCTGCTGACCATGCCCGGTGTGTTGGCCATGAACCGCGGTCCAATCCTGCGGGGCGTGTGGATGATCGAACGCATCATGGGCGAGCATCTTCCCGATCCGCCGGCGGACGTGGGACAGGTGGAGGCCAATATTCCAGGCGAGGAAATTTCCTTCCGCGAACGCTTTGCCCAGCATCGGGAAAACGAGAGCTGCGCGATTTGCCACGACAAGATCGATCCACTTGGCTTTGCTTTGGAAGCCTACGACGATAAGGGCGGTTTCCTGTTCGCCAAGGACTACAAAAAGAATCAGAAGCAGCGGCGTACGGAGGCCCGTAGTGAAAAGGTGGACACGTCGGGGCAGCTCCCGACAGGGGAGAAGTTTGCCGATTTTGCCGAACTGAAGCACATTTTGACGACCACACAACGCCGGCCGATCGTGCGAAACATGGTGAAGCAGATGCTGGCCTATGCACTTTGTCGAAAACTGGAGATCTACGACCAGCCAACGGTCGAGACTATAGTAGGCGAAATGATGGCCAGCGATGGAACATGGCGAGATCTGGTTCACGCGGTGGTCGACAGCCTGCCTTTCCGCGAGATGGAAACAGTAAAACAAGAGCCGGTAGCAACGAGCAACTAGCAAGCGAGCGAGGAAAACATGAGCCAGAGAATCAATCGACGCGCGTTTCTTCGCGGTGCTTCGGGCGCGGTACTGCCGTTGCCTTTTCTGAATCTGATGGCGTCGAACGTCCGCGGCGCGACGGACGAGCCGCCCCGTCGATTCATGACACTCTTCAAACCCAATGGTGTGCACCCGCCATCGTGGAACATTAGCGGCGGGCAAGAGTACGACTTTCGTATGTCGCCGTTGATGAAGCCTTTCGAAAAGCACAGGCAGGATGTGCTGATCCTCGACAATATGGGCGATTTTGGATTCTCCGCCCACAAGCATTCGACGCGTCGGTTCCTGTCCGGTCATCACGAGAATACCAGGTCGGCGTCGATGGATCAGTTGATCGCTGATCGCATCGGTGGCGACACGCCCATTCGCTCGTTGGAGCTGACAACCGAAGGGCTCTTCACCAATCAGATCGGTTGCAGTTACATCTCGTATGACCACAACGGCGACGCCATGCCGCGCGAGAGTGATCCGCAGTTGGTGTTCGATCGTCTGTTCCGCAATCCGTCCTCCGATCCCGGCAAGCGTGCCGAAATGACCAGCTTGCTGGATCGCGTTCGCGAGGACGCTTCGGCCCTCAATCGCAAGGCGGGTAGCGAAGACCGGCAGGTGCTGGAGCAGTACCTCACGGTCGTGCGCGAAACGGAAAAGCGGCTGGCCAACATGAAGGCCAGCGACGCGAGGAACGACTTTTCAGAATTCAAACGCCCGGGGCCGTCCGGCAATCTGAACGATCAGGTTGAATCGATGATCGACCTGATCTCGCTGGCCTTATGGACCGATTCGACACGCTGCGTGACCTATATGCTGGGGAACAGCAACAGTCGCCTGATTTTTGACTTCCTGGGGATCCATAAGCAGCACCACTATCTGTCGCACTTCTTCCGTAACTTCAGCCGCGAAAACCTGGACTCGCTCTTGAGGATCAGTCTGTGGCATATGGAAAAGTTCGATTACCTGCTGACGCGACTGAAGTCCTACCGCGACCACAACGGCACACTGCTGGACAACACGCTGGTCCTGTACGGATCGGGCATGGGGCACAGCGACAACCACACGGCGACTCGAGTTCCCATTGTGCTGGCCGGTGGCAAGGACATGATTCGTACGGGCCGTTATGTCCGCTACGCCGGCAATCAGCAACTGGGTAAGCTGCACCTGTCGCTGTTGGACAAGTTTGGCGTTGAGGTGAGTTCCTTTGCCGAATCCAGCAAGCATCTCCCAGGGCTGGATGCGTCCGACTTCCAACCGTATCGCGAGCGACCTTTTGAAAGCTGGGTGAAAGCGGGTGACACGGAAGTTCAGGTGCAGGGTCGTCTGCGAATGTCAGACAACCTCGATGAAGCCAAGATCTTCTATATCGATGTCGAGGGCCGCCAGCCGGTGAGGATGGAGATTGCCTTTGGCGACTTCCATCGTTTCAACGTTGCCTACCATTGCGGTACGGCGATCAACGTCACCGGCAGCGTGGCGGATCGAGAAGGGCAGTTGGTCATCAGGAAAATCACCGAACTGAAATCCGTCTTCGGCAAATTGCCCGGCGACGCCCCGGGCTAGTCGTAATTTGTTGGATTGGGCTTCGTATCGGTTTGGGCGTTTGGGCCGGGCGTTTGGGGCGATTTGGGCATTGGTTCCATGGGCTCACGCCCACGGCTACGTGCTGCCGCCGCTTCGCGGCTGGATTGCGTTGGGCATTGGCACCCTCTGTGCGGCGCAAATAATATTCCCCAAGCCGGCACCGTGAGCAGCAAGGCGCTAGCGGCCGGTTCGTCGGGCGTTTCGCGTCACGCAGGCTGGTTCCATGGGCTCACGCCCACGGCTACGTGCTGCCGCCGCTTCGCGGCTGGATTGCGTTGGGCATTGGCACCCTCTGTGCGGCGCAAATAATATTCCCCAAGCCGGCACCGTGAGCGGCAAGGCGCTAGCGGCCGGTTCGTCGGGCGTTTCGCGTCACGCAGGCTGTTTCCATGGGCTCACGCCCACGGCTACGTGCTGCCGCCGCTTCGCGGCTGGTCGGCACCAGGCATCTCGCCCACGGCAGAATCATCAGCGGCACGGCGTTGGCCGCCGTTTGCTGTCGGCGCTTCGTGTTGTCGGCGTTCGTGGTATTTGCGTTTCGCATCCTGCAGGCTGTTTCCATGGGCTCACGCCCACGGCTACGTGCTGCCGCCGCTTCGCGGCTGGATTGCGTTGGGCATTGGCACCCTCTGTGCGGCGCAAATAATATTCCCCAAGCCGGCACCGTGAGCGGCAAGGCGCTAGCGGCCGGTTCGTCGGGCGTTTCGCGTCCTGCAGGCTGTTTCCATGGGCTCACGCCCACGGCTACGTGCTGTCGCCGCTTCGCGGCTGGATTGCGCTTCGTGGTATCTGCGTTTCGCGTCCTGCAGTCGGCGTTTCGTGATGTCGGCGTTTCGTGTCACGCAGGTTGGTTCCATGGGCTCACGCCCACGGCTACGTGCTGCCGCCGCTTCGCGGCTGGTTTGAGTTGGGCATGTCGTACGCCTCGCGGCTGGTCGGCACCAGATATATCGACCACGGCGGCATGGTTAGCGGCACTTCGCTTGCCGCCGCTTCGTTCCGCGCTTCGTGCAGTCGGCGCTTCGTGCAGTCGGCACTTTGCTTGCCGCCGCTTCGTTCCGCGCTTCGTGCAGTCGGCGCTTCGTACTGTCGGGCTTCGTGCTGTCGGTGCGTCGCTGTGCCTCTTTTTGCTGCGTCGTCCCGGGCCGTCCGTTGATTCGTCGCGTCGGTGCTACGTCGCCGGATTCCAAACCTCCGTAAGTCGCTGGGTAAAGCTGGGCCCCTAACGCCCCCGCTTGATCCGGTTGGCGTATTCTTTCCGCTTGATCCATTCGTCGAAATACGGTCGGTACTGGTCCAGCTGCATCCAGAATCGCGGTTCAGGATCACCCGGCAGCAGTTTCCCTTGCGGATAATCTTTGCCCGCGACACTATTTTCAATCGAACCCTGTAGCGTCCGCAGTTGCTCGGTCAGGCGTTTCGCTACGTCGGGCGTGGCCTCATAGAGGTTGTTGGTCTCGTGTGGATCAGTCGCCAGGTCGTACAGCTCGTATTTCTTGGGCTGCTGATTGTTCTTGCCGACGTGCAACAATTTCATGTTGTTGTCCAACAGCACGGTGTTGCCGAAACACTGAAACGGAATGGGCTTTTGCCTTGCGCCAATCTCGCCCTTGAACAGTTGGGTGAGGCTGATGCCGTCCTGTGGCTTTTGCATTGCGGAATCCGGCAATCCCACAATCTCTGCGACGGTTGGAAAGATGTCCATCACCACGGCAGGGAATTCGGTGACACGAGGTTCGATATGGCCGGGCCACTCCACGATGCCGGGCACTCGCAGTCCACCTTCGTAGACCGTCGACTTGTTGCCACGAAGTCCGCCGGTCGTGTCGGGTTTGATTCTGGGGAGTCCGCCGTTGTCGCTACAGAACCAGAAGATTGTGTTCTCTGCGACTTTCAGATCGCGAAGTCCTTTTCGTAACGTACCAATGCTGCGGTCCATCGCGACCAGCTCGCCGTGGTGGTGTTCCGAATTCCTGTCCAGCTCTCCGAAGGGTGCTTTGTCTTCGTCGCTCGCCCAGAACGGATCGTGGGGCGTCCCATACCAGATCACGGTCAGGAACGGATTGCCGGCCTGCACCTGCGACGTGATGAACTTCATCGCTTCGTCCACGATGATCTCCGACGAGTCGCCCTCGAATTCGGTGAACTTGCCTTTGCGGCTCATAATGGGATCGCGATCAAAGAAGTTGGTGACCGACAGCCATTCGTCGAATCCGAAATTACCCGGGTTGTGCGAGTCGTCCGCGAAAATTGGTACACCGGGACCTCGCATGCCATTCAAGTGCCACTTGCCGAAATGCCCGGTCGCGTAGCCTGCCGCCTTCAACGCCTGAGCGATCGTTTTTTCCTGGCGGCGAAGTGCGTAGCCGTGGCTGTTGACGCCCGTCCGCATGTTCGTGCGACCGGTTAGCACGCTGGCACGCGTTGGTGAGCAAACGGGTGCTGCGGCATAGAAGCGATCGAACCGCAAGCTATTCTCGGCCATCGCATCCAGGTGGGGCGTTTTCAGCAGCGGATGGTTGTAATAGCCGGTCTGTCCCCAGCCCTGGTCGTCGGCCATGACGAGCACGATATTGGGTCGTTCGGCAGCGGCGATTGCAGTGATGGCCAGCAGCCAGGCTACGACGGCGATCAGGCGAAGTTTCGTAATGCGATGTGATAGGCGGCTCATCGTACACCCCGGGGATGAAAGCTGGAGGGAAGCCGACATCGTATTCGATACCGAAGCACGATGGTACTCGGCGAATGAAGACACAGCGCCACACCTGCAGGCGGCCCGTGCGATCGCCTTGTTGTTTGGCAATCGCGAGCCAGCCGGTGCCTGCGGGAAATGGAGCATCGATCGACGATGCCGAGACGATTAGCCGAAGAGCTCTTTGAAGAGGCCAACGGATGCCTTGAAGCCGGCCTCGAAGTCCACGCCATCCGGAGCATAGACGCTCTCGAGCGAGATGCCGCCTGTGTAGCCGTCCTTCTTCAGGGCCGCTGCCAACGGTTCGAAGTACTGCGCCATCTGGCCCTGGCCCATCTCACGGAAATGCACGGTGGCTTTGGGCATGTCGACGATGCAATCCTTGATGTGGATGTGCCCAATGCCGTCGACTTGCAATGACTCGTAGCCATCGGGGTATGTGGGCTCGCAAGCGTAAAGGCTGTTGCCGGGATCCCAAAGGATCTTCAGGTGATCCGAGCCAATCGCGTCGAGCAGTTTGCGGCCGAGGTGACCGGAGGTGATCATCGCGTTGTTACCAGTCTCCAGAACCAGCGTGACGCCTTCGGCCTCGGCCAGTTTCACAGCCGGACGCAGCAGTTCGATCAGCTTGTCCCACGAGCCCTTGCTGACAATCCATTTTTCGGCACCCTCGGTTCCAAACAGGATCATCTCGCGACGGAAACTCATGATGCGAACGAGATCGCAGTTGACGGCCTTGGCCAGGTCGATGCAACGCTTGAGGCCATCCATGTGTTTGGTGTGATTTTCGTCGCCCACGTCCACGGCACCGACCAGCATGCCCGCAAAGTTGTGTCGCGAAATGCAGGAGACCTTCACGCCGTACTTTTCGATCAGGGCTTGCGCCTTGGCCAGTTCGTCGTCGTTGAGGTCGCCGACTTCCTTCTCCCAGAGAAACTGAAGTTCCGCGTATTCCAGTCCCGCTTCCGTGGTTACTTGAAGTGCGTGTTCGAAATCGCGACTGATACCGTCAGTGATTACGCCTAGTTTGGACATGCTGTACTTTCGTTTTGATGTGTTTGTATGGTTTGAGTTTCAGTAATGCCCGGCCGTACGACGCCAGCCTTCGGCAGTGCTTTTGCGCTTAGTCCCAGGTGACTTCTGTTCCGGCAATTTGCTCCAGCAGTTTCACGATGGCCCAGTTGTCTTCTTCCGGGAACATGGAGATTCCCGACTGGAATAGTTCGTGGGCCGAACTGGTCGTGAACATGGCCACGCCATTCTTCTTCGCCATGTTCATCGTGATTCCAAGGTCCTTGTACATCGTGCCAATGTGGCTGCCGGTGTCCTTGAATTCGCGATCCATGATCAGCTTTGCACAGCCCTCCAGCAGCGGACTACGAACGCCGCTGGCGGTGAATACCTCGTACAGCGTTTTGCCGGGGATGCCTGCCTTGGATCCGAGTACGAGTGATTCGAAGATGGCGGTGAACGTCGATCCGATCAGCGCCTGTAGCGACGCCTTCACGGTTTGCCCCATGCCGATTTCTTCGCCGACGTGGAAGATGTTGCCACCGACTGCGTCCAGCACATCTTTTTGCGATTCGAAGACTTCTTTCCTGGCGGCAGCCATCATTGCCAGCGTGCCGTTTTCCGCGCCGCTCTTACCGCCGCTGACGGGAGTATCGATCATCTCGATACCGCTACCTTCCAGGGCCGCCTCCACTTCGCGAACTTCGGAAGGTTCGATGGTCGCCGAAATGATGATGGTCGATCCCGGCTTCATCGTGGAACGCAAGCCATTTTCGCCCGCGACGACTTCGAGCGCCTGTTTGCCATTGAGCACCATGACGAACACGCTGTCGGAGTTCTCGCCAACGTTCGCCACGCTTTCCGCTCGGGTGCCGCCCAGTTCCTCGAGCATTTTCAGTCGCTCATCACGGAGGTCAAATCCGGTCAGCGTAAAGCCTGCCTTGATGATGTTGCGTGACAGGCCAATGCCCATGTCACCGAGGCCGATGATTCCGATGCGTTTCATTTGTTTTTATCCAGGAAGGGTTCATGACTTGAGAAAGAAAACGGGGGCGTCGGGTCGGATTTGGGGATCCGAAGGAACGCCAGAAAGAAGCTATTAAGGCGCTTCGATTCGATAGAGATGCGAATCGCTGCGAAGAAAGAGGGCGTCGCCCGCAATGGCCGGAGAAGCAAGGAAGATGCCTTCCAGTTGATTCGTGGCCAGCGGCGAGAATCGGTCATCCAGGCGGAGGACGGTCGTCTTGCCTTTTTGGCTGGTGAAGTAGACTCGGTCGCCCACGCTCACCGGAGATGCACGGTAGTTCCCGCCAATTCGCGCTTGCCACAATTCTTCGCCCGAGACAGCGTCCAGGCACGTGGCAATGCCGGAGTCCTTGATCAGGAACAGCCGCTCGCCGAGTAAAAGTGGCGAGGGGCATTGCGGGATCGTGTCTTCACGTTTCCATGCCAGATCGGATTCGCTCAGTTTGCCACTGGCATCCTGTGGAATTGCATACAACACATAGTGACCGTCCTTGAGCCCACCAATCGCGTAGACCAAACCGTTGCCAATCACCGGGCGTGCTACCAGCGAAAAGCAGTTGTAGGGTAGCCACCAGACTTCTTCACCGTTGTCGACACGATTGGCGACGACATGATCTGCCGGCGTACTGATCAGCAGTGCCACGCCGTTGACTTCGGCGACCAACGGGGTGGAGAACGCAATGAAGGGCAGGCCCTTACGACCGGGATTCTGTTCGGCCTTTGATTTACGTCGAGCGTCTTCCATGTGGGCTCGGTCGTGCCGCCAGACAATCTTACCGTTCCGTTTGTCGAGTGCCGCGACGAACTGCTTGTCCTCGCCGTCGCAGCAGACCATCACCAGATTGCCATGCACGACGGGGGAATTCGCGCTGCCGTGGGGCGTTGAATAATTGAGCTCGCGGTTCCGCCAGAGGATCTCGCCGGACCGCGTGATGGCGGCGGTGCCGTTGGTGCCGAAGTGTACGATGACAAGGTCGCCATCGAGGACGGGGGTTGGCGTCGCGTGGCTATTTTGTGAATGCACGTGCTCGGCCGCGTCGCGACGAAACACTTCGATGTTCTGCTTGATGTTGCCGGTGGCGCGATCGATGCAGATCGCACGCAGTGATCGATCGTCTTGCGTGGCGGTCGTGAGCCAGATTTGATCGCCGTCCACGACGGGCGACGACCAGCCTCGACCGGGGATGCTGGCTTTCCAACGAATATTGGTCGACTCGTTCCACGAGATGGGGACCTTCGCCGCCGACGCGTGGCCCTGTCCGTCCGGGCCGCGAAACTGAGGCCACTCCAACTGTGCGCGCGCGGGTTGGAGCCCCGACATCGCGACCAACAGGAGTGTTTGGAATAGCTTCAAATCAGACTCGACAAGTACGAACCACACCGGCGAATTCGAAGATCATAGCCGATAACTAGCCATTTCAAATAGCGACTTCCGGCTGCATTCGTGCCGAATTGGCGGCGACGGGAGATACAATGCACAACTCGCGAAGGACACAGCCAACTCCGGGGAATATAATCGCTCCATGCCTGGTAACGACGACCCGACGATGATGTCTGACTCTTCGCCGAATCCGGATGCGACGCTTCCGACGTCGGAGGGTGCGGACGGTCCCATCAAGACGCAGGCGTTCGGCGACTATCAGTTGCTGGATGAAATCGCCCGGGGCGGCATGGGCGTCGTGTATCGTGCCCGACAGGTCAGTCTGAATCGGACGGTCGCTTTGAAGATGATTCTCAGTGGCCAGTTTGCCTCGGAGAATGACGTCCGACGTTTCTATCAGGAAGCCGAATCGGCTGCGAATCTTGACCACCCCGGGATCGTGCCCATCTATGAAATTGGCGAACACGAGGGGCGTCACTTCTTTTCGATGAAGTTGATCGAAGGCGGTTCGCTGGCGGAGCAGCTGCCGGAACTTCGGAACGATCCAAGGAAGCTGGTGCGATTGATTGCGGACGTCGCCCATGCCGTGCATCACGCGCATCAACGCGGGATTCTGCATCGGGATTTGAAGCCCGCCAATATCCTGATCGATGACGGGGGTAATCCGCTGGTCTCCGATCTGGGGCTGGCGAAGCAGATTCAATCCGACAGCAACATCACGCATACGGGCGCGGTGGTTGGCACGCCGGCGTACATGCCGCCCGAGCAGGCGGCGGCCGAAAAGGAAATCACGACGGCTGCCGATATCTATTCGATTGGTGCAATCCTCTATGAGGCCCTGACAGGCAAGCCACCTCACAAGGGCGACACACCGATGCAGACGTTGCTGCTGGTCATGGAGTCGGACGTACGTTCGCCTCGCGATCTGGATAGTTCGGTCGATCGTTTTCTGGAGTTGATCTGCCTGAAGTGCCTCGAGCGTGATCCGGAGCGACGTTATTCGTCGGCAGCCGCCCTGGCGGAGGATCTGGAGAATTGGCTGGACGGCAATCCCATTTCACTTCGACCGCGTTCCCTCGCTTCCGCGTTGGGCGAGGCCGTGCGAACCAACTTGCGGTCGGCCCTTGGAGCCGCCTGCGTGGGAGTGGTAGCGGGGCTCCTGGTTTCGTTTTGCTCCAGTCGCATGATGACGATGGGCGAGGTCGTCAACAATCCACCGCAGACGGTCTACGCAGCATTTGACGCGACTCCGCCGGTAAGTCGGAACCTGGTGTTTGTCAACGAAGTGAGAATGCAGAAGAACGGCCAGCTGATGTATCTGCTTGGCTGCCTTTTCGTCCTGTATCTTGTGGGCATGGCGGTGTTTGCCCTTACGCGATCGCGGCCAGGCAGTGCGTCGATTGCGCTGGGGACGGTCGCCGGTTTGCTAATGACCGTGACGTACTTTGCGTGCCAATGCGGTTTTGTAATGGTGACGCACTTCTCCCACGGAAACGCGCTGGGCGATGAAGTGGCAGCGTTGGCCAAAGTTGCAGTGGGGACCGAAGAGCAGGCCATTGAAGCGCGAGCCGAGTTAACGCAGGGCTTTCCGGAACTGGAAAAGATTGACGAGGAGAAACGAGCTGATTTGCTTGCCAAGCGTCTCTACTACGATGCGATCTACAACGTCCCCGTCGAATTCTGACGGGCATTGCGATGTCAACGCTATTTTGTTTGCCGACGACAATTGTGGGCACGCAGTTCGCCAGCAAGCTTTACAAAGACCGCGGGAGATGGCGATCGATCATCCTGCCGTTCATGGAGTTGATGCCGGTCGTTGTCTGGATTTCTGGCGTCATCTGTTTTCAGTCCATGCTCTCGCACATCGACGGTTTCACCGTGGGGAATGCCCACATCGCCGACCGTTGGGGACTGCAGTTGTTGGTGATCGTCGTGTTGGTGGCTCACGCCGTGATGGTTTATCGGGAATCGTTAGCATGGGGCTGGCGACTGGCCTTATTGATCGGGCTGTTTGTGGCGTATTGCGCGTTGTAGGCGGAAGTTGCCACGCCAACTTTCAGCGTTCAGCGTTTCGTGAATTCAATTCGCATGAAATGCAGGAGGTTTCGCATGGCTGACGGCGAGATCTGTTGGTGCAGATTCGATGGCATCAGCGACACTTCGGACTCCTTCATGACTTCGATGTCCTGCCGCAGCACCGTTGCCGTTTTTCCCTGCTCCATCTTCAGGGTGACGCTGGTGGGCGACTCGGACGCGAGCACACCGGTGTACGATCGTCCGTCGTCGGTCACGACGCTGTAAGACGTGTATTCCGAATCGATCTTGCTGGCTGGATCGAGGATGTCTACCACGATGGCTTCATCCGGTTTGTTGATCACACTTCCCAATGCGGGCCCCACGTTGTGGCCGCTTTCGCCAAGCTTATGACAGTTGAGGCAGTTTTTCTCGAAGATGCGCCGGCCTTCTGCGGCGTTGCGTTGACCATCGCCGAGTTGTGACGTGTATTGCGTAATGCGTTCGGAAAGCTCGAGGCTGGCCAGGTGAGTTTCCTGTTTCAGCATGGACCGACTGGCTGCGTTGAGCTTTGCTTGCGGTAGTTGCAGTAGCTCATTGCGTTGTGCCGCGGTCAACTCGTCAACGCGAACCTTGCGATTGGCGATCGCGCCCAGCAAGGCGTCGGAGATTGGTCGCGTCGAAAAGATCGATTTCAACACTCGCTTTCGCGTGTCGGGCGTAAAGCCGCTCCAGGATGCGAGCAGCGTGGGGGCCCCGTTTCCGGAACGACCCATGGCTTCGATCACCGCGTGTTGCAGTGGTAGTGGCTGGCTGGGGGCCAACAGGTCGCTGGTCTGCATCAGATATTCGCGTGGTCCGATCGCCAGGCGGCTGAGTGCCAGTTCGCGATCTTCCATCGGGCGAGTCTTGTCAATCGCTACCGCCAGTTCCGATTCGAATGCTGGCCGCAGCAGGTCGGCGTGCACCAGTTTCGCTGCCACCTGAAGGGCTAGTGAACGTATCTCGGAATTGTCGCTGTCGACAAGTTCCAGAATGGCGAGGCACTGGGTGAGCTGCGTGTTCGTCAGATCTAAGCTATCGACATTCCCCAGCGTCTGTGCGAAGCCAGCGAGGCACGGTCGTTGCAAATCCTGGTCGACTTTGGGGAGCAGCTGGACGACCTCCGCAATCACTTCGCGGGATCGTGTGCCAAACAGCGTCGCGGCCAACGGTGTGATGAGCTCGCGTTGGGAGTCGCTGAGCGCATCGGCAGAAAGGAGCTGCGGAAGCATGCGTCCCGTGTCGCCGACGGACGAGAGAATCGCGGCCTTCATCCAACGCTCGTGACCATGATTGGCAGCGAGGACGGAAAGCACTGCGTGCGAGTCGGGGCAGTGCCCGAGTGCTTGAGCCAGATGCAAGCGGACGGTTGAGTCTGCGTCGTTGTACATGGAGGCCAGCTTGGCAGTGATGGCCGTCGATGCTCTGTGTGGCGATACCAGTTTCAGGGCGTGCGAGCGAACCCGGTAGTCCGCATCGGATAGCGCGCCGAGCAGGTCCGTGTCACTCAGGTCGCCCCGAATGCTCAGTAAATGCAATGCATGGATGCGGGCGTGAACGGAACGAGCGCTCAGTAGCTTCCTAAGCGTCGAATTCAGGTCTAAGTTGAATTCCAAACCGGATTCCAGAATCAGTCGTTGCGCCGTCGAACGATCCCACATGTTGGCGCTCGAAAGGAGCGAGGAGATCCGTTCTTCGGTCAGCTTGTTTGCGTTCTCTGGAATGACTGCCAAGGATTTCCGCGTGGCGACGGTATCCGGAATCAGTCGCCAGATGCGTCCCTTGTCGCGACCGCGATCGAGCCCGTACTGCTGCTGTAAAAAACGTGGGATGGCCGAGTAGTCTTCGATGATCTCACGATACATGTCGACAATGTAGAGAGCTCCGTCGGGGCCGGTTCGCAAATTCATGGGGCGGAACCACTGATCCGTCGACGCGAGAAATTCTGACTCGGATTCTTCGGGAGCTCGCCTGGCTTTGTACCCTGCGCCGTCGCGAGTGAGTTCGCAGCGATGCACAATGTTCAGGGAAGGCTCGCAGTAGAAAAAGTCACCGCGGTATTTTTGCGGGAACGCGTCGGCATTGTAGATTTCGCCGCCGCAGCCGCCCGTAAAGTAGTTGCTGTCGGTTTCTCGGTTTCCGTAGAACTTGATCCAGTCCGGGTTCGCTCGACGCCGCACGCGCCATGGGTGCGGTTGGCTGATCCGAAATCCATTGCCGTAGTCCGCGGCGCTATAGTTCATCGACGGCGATTTGACCCAAGGATTTCTCGCCAGTGAAGCGTAGTCCATGGGCAGCGCATAGACGGCCGGTTGCCCTCCGCTGCATGGAAAGCGGTCGCCGAGGTCATTCATGGCCAGGCCAAACGTGCCCACTCGTCCCGTCACCGGCTCGATGGCGGCCGTCGCCAGATTGATACGAAAATCGGAATGGCCGAGCTCGACTGTAGGGAGTGGTTTTGCGCTGGCGGGCCTTGGGAAGATCGTCTCCGGCCGCTCGATGGTACCGCCATGACCGCCGGCACCGATATAGATCCAGTTGTCGGGTCCGCGGCGTGGATTGTTAATGCCGCGTTCCATTTCTCGCTTGTGAAATCCGGTGTAAAGCGTTTTACGAACTTCGGCTTTTCCGTCGCCGTCCCGGTCGGCGAGAAAGATGATGTCTGGAGCTGCGACGACAACGACGCCTCCGTACGCGGGAATGACGCCGTAGGCAGATGGCAGGTCGTCCGCCCAGACTTCGGCTTTGTCCATTTTGCCGTCACCATCAGTGTCCGTAAGCAGCTTGAGTTTCCCGTACTGCAATCGTTTGGCTTGCTCTGCAACTTCGCCGCCCATGAATTCCCAGCGTAGGCGTCGCACCTCGGTATCCAGTTTGCCGGTCTTGTTGAGTTTCGCGACATCCAATTCGCCTTCGACGTTGTAGCCATGCAGCTCGGTCACAAAGAGGCGACCGAACTCATCAAACGCGATACACGACGGTTCCTGAATGAGCGGTTCGCTGGCAACCAGTTCCAGTCGAAAACCAGCCGGCACGCGAACACACGCAGCGCTGTCCGCGGGAGATTTCGGTTGCGGCGCATCGGGGGCTCGCTGGATTTCAGCAGCAAGGCACGATGTTCCCAGTAGCAGGATCGCTAAAGCGCGTCGCCATGGGATGGAGGGAAGGGCGGTGGGCATGAAATCCTCACAGGATAGTGACCATTTGACGCCGACCTTTCCTTCTGTGGTGCGGCGACGGACAGTATACGTGAACCGTGAGAAGCTGTTTGCGTTTTGGGCACGCTATGAGGTAATAATATGTCGTGCGTGATCTGGGCGACCGGGTAGTCCTAGTCGGCCATCAGCACGATCTCGAGTGGCGAGACGCGCGGCACGAGGAAGATGCGGGTTGCGAAAACTTCGGCGTTGCTGTCTGCGTAGTTTTGGTTCAAGTCGAGTTCACGACGAATCTCGCGCCATGCTGGCAGCACGTCTTTCGCCGACTGACCGCGGAGTCCGCGAGATGGGTTGGCGTCTTCGACAATCACCCGCTCGTCGCCGTTGACGATCAGGATCTTTGTCGAGTTTCTACCGCGTTGCCATGCGTCCGATGCAATGAGCCGGTCAAAGTCTCCTTCAATGATGACCATGCCGAAGGGCTCTTCATCACGATCGAAAACAGGAACTCCGGCTGCAAGACGCAACGGCGCGAGGCACTCGTTTTCTGCGTACGGGCAGGGAGAAATGGCGACATGGACATCGTCTGGTTTCTTGTTGAGTACCGTTGTGCCAAATTCGGAAATGTCGGCGACGGTTAAGCGACTCTTGGGGATGTGTCTGGCTTCGGATTCGGGCGACGGCTTTTCGGCGCGGACGAGTTCGTGCGTCTGGCCGTCAATGATTCGGCTGTAGCTGACGGCGACGAAACTGTTGTTGGATTTTAGTAGCCCTCGGAAGATCGTCGAGAGACGTTCTCGCCACACCGTTTCGCCTTCCGCGTCGGCGTCATTGGCCGAATCGATTAGCCCTTGGATCGGCGGCAACGTGGACATGAAACGGGTGTTCGTTGCAAAGTCCCGAATCGACGACGTCAGGTGCGCGCGAAGGTTGTTGCCGTCCAGTCGCATCGCTTCGTAATTCTTGTACTTCTCCTGCTGCCCTGCCATCCAGCGTTCCACGTCATCGGCCAGTTCTTTGGCCGTGCCGTGTCGCGTGAATCTTTGCTTGCTCATCGCCCGCAGGCAGATAGCTTCCAGGTCACGTGGCGTGGCCGGATTTACGTCGCGTGGATTGGGGAGATCGCCTTCCGCGATAGATTTGAGGACGTCCTGGAGCGCGTCGCTGCCGGAGTTGCGCGTGGAGCTCTGATGCGGCGCATCTCCGGTGAGAATCGAAAACAGGATTGCGCCCAAGCCGAATACATCGGTTTTTTCGTCGACGTTGTCGAGGTCACCCAGCGCCTGTTCCGGTGCCATGTACAACGGTGTACCGATTACCTCGCCCGCCATCGTTCTGGTGAGGATCGTGTCGTCCGAGCATTTCGGGTTGAGCGAAAACTTGATGGCCATTTCACCATCACTGAGCAGCTTCGCGATGCCCCAATCGAGCACGATCACCTGGCCGAAATTATCGAGCGCGACGTTTTCAGGCTTCAGGTCGCGATGCACGACACCTCGGGAATGGGCGTAGGCAATCGCCTGACACACATCCAGGAACACGGTCAGCAGCCGGTGCAGATCAATCGACTCGGTGTGTCCGGCGATACGTCGGGCGTGGTACTCCTCAATGGCATCGGCCAGCGTCTGTTTGCCAAGGAAACGCATGGCGTAAAACGGAGCGCCGGTTTCCTTGTTGTGCCCGTACATGTACAGGGGGACGACGTTCGGATGTTCCAGCAGTCCGGTGATGGTTGCTTCCCGCAGGAAACGCTGCATGTGTTTCGGGGAAGCCGATTTGTCGATCTGGATTTCCTTGATCGCAACCGTTCGCTTCAGATGCTCGTCACGCGCGAGCCAGACGGTACCCAAACCGCCTTCGCCGATTTTTCGCAGGAGCGTGAAGCGTGTGTGGGAGTCGCGGCGGTCGCCGGGCTGTACGGATTCAACCATCGGTGGCAACCCGTCGAGGTCGGCGGCCATGGTGCCCATGACGGAATCGTGTTGAGCTTTTGCTACCGAGTCGCGGAGCCGGTCCTTCGCTTCTTTGGTTAGGGATGGCGCGATGGTGGGGTCGCCTGATTCGGCGGCGACGACGACGTCGGTGACGGAATCCTGAATGATCCGCGAGATCCTGGCGAAGTTGGCGGTCTCATCGTTTTCGGCCATGCTGTCACTGAGCGCTTTTTGTTCGTCAGCGTTCAGTTGTCCGTGAAAGGATTTGGAAAGTAATTCGGAAACTTTGCGATCACTTGACATGATGAGGAGCCTCCTCCTTGTACCATTTGGCCGCTACGCATTTGGCAAGGCCCAATCTCGCCCGGTGTAATCGGACCCAAAGATTCGAAGGTGTGATATCCAGTTGTTCGCAAATCTCGTCGCTACTCAACTCTTCCATCACACTCAGGGTGAACACATCGGACTGCGCTTGCGGAAGCGAGTTCAGACAGTCTCGCACAATTTGCCACAACTCACGGGCCTGCATGCGTGTGTCCGGGGAGAATTCCGGCAGCATCGCCTTTTTCCACTGTCCGTTTTCATCAAAGAGTTGTAGCGTCGGATCCGCGTGGTCCTCGAATTGGCCGTCACGCGGCAGACGAGACCGTTTGCGGACGAAATCAATGATTTTGCGTTTCAGGATCGCCAGCAACCAGCCGCGTTCGGAACCATCACCCTTGAATTGATGTTGGTAACGCACTCCAGCAACAAACGCCTCCTGTACCACCTCTTCGGCAGCGTTGGCGTCCCGCAATCTCGACCAGGCGTAGCGATAAAGGTAATCACCGTACTCGTCGACCCATGTTTCGGGGGACAGCTTGTTGGGTGGTTTCATAGACGTGCTCCGCCCCGAGTCTAACAGCAACTGCCCATGCGCTCCACGCGTACATCGCCTGTGTGTACTAGCCAACACTCCCGGGCTGAGGGCATATTATCCGTTAACCAGACACATCAAATCAAGGTGAACGGAAACATGGATTGCAGCTACAACGATATCTCAAAAATGATCGACCATGCGTTGTTGGTCCCAACGTTGACGGTCGCACAACTTGAGGCCGGTTGTCAGCTGGCGATCGCCTATGACGTGGCCAGCGTTTGTATCATGCCCTACTACGTCGCGCGCTGTGCCGAGGTTCTCTCTGAATCGACCGTCTTGCCCAGCACCGTGATTGGCTTTCCGCTGGGCGGTCACGCGACGGCGACGAAAGTTGCGGAGGCGGAAAAGGCCGTGGCCGATGGTTGTCAGGAACTCGATATGGTCGTCAACATTTCGCAGGTGCTCAGTGAAAAATGGGACTACGTCAGGACTGACCTCAAGGCGGTGATCGACGTCGCCCACGCGGCAGAACGGAAGGTGAAGGTCATCTTCGAGAACTGCTATCTTGAGGACAAGCACAAGATCCGGTTGTGCGAAATCTGCGGCGATGTGGGCGCGGACTGGGTCAAGACTTCAACCGGATTCGGGACCGGAGGCGCGACGCTCGAAGATCTGGCGCTCATGCGAGCGAACACGCCGGAGCATGTGCAGGTCAAGGCCGCCGGCGGGGTTCGTGATGTTGATACAATCCTGAAAGTGCGTGAGGTTCCGGCGACCCGCATTGGCACCAGCAGCACGAAGAAACTGATGGATGAATGTCGGCAGCGATTGAACCTTGAACCGATCGAAGTAACCGACACGGCGACCGGTGGATATTGATCGCCGGTATTTGCGACCGCTTCAATGCAAAATTTCTGTAGTCTCTAAATTGGCCCCGTATTGCGGAGAGTGAAGATGACGATTGGCGTCGGTGGCAAGACAATAGCGGAGGCGTTCGAGTCGCTTTCGGATAGGACCGAAGATGTTCAGCGGATTGGCGACGACGCTTTTACCGCACGGCTCGCGAAACTGCAGTCGGCGATGCGCGAGTCTGGCGTGAAGGCGGCCTACCTGCACGCGGGCACAAATCTGTACTACTTCACGGGGCTCCATTGGCATCCCAGTGAACGGATGGTGGCGGCCATTGTTCCGGCAGAGGGCGAAATTACCTACGTCGCACCCCGGTTTGAGCTGGATACACTCCGCGACTTCTGGCGTATTGAAGCGCCAATTCGCGCGTGGGAGGAACACGAGAGTCCCTACGAACTGGTCGGCCAGGTGCTTTCGGATGCGGGGATTCAGGACGGCAAGCTGGCGATCGACGAAGCGACGCCGTTCTTTATCTTCGACGGTTTGCGCAGTGCCAATGCAGACTTTGCCTACGTTGCGGCTCAGCCGTTGACGCAGGCGATTCGCAGTCGAAAAACGCCCGCAGAGATCGCATTGATTCAACGGGCCCACGAAATGACGCTGGAGGTCCACAAAGCGGCCGCTTCAATTCTGCGGCCGGGAATTGCTGCGTCGGAGGTGAGTGCCTTCATTGACGATGCCCACCGTAAAGTGGGCGCCGACGCAGGGTCGTTCTTCTGCATCGTGCTATTCGCGGTTGGCACAAGCTTTCCGCATGGCGTCAAAGAAGATCAGACGTTGAGTCAGGGCGATTGGGTATTGGTCGATACGGGCTGTCTGCTGGACGGCTACAACTCGGATATTACACGCAGCTATTGTTTCGGCGACGCGACCCCCGAACAACGAAAGGCATGGGATCACGAAAAGGCCGCGCAGTTGGCGGGATTTGCCGCGGCGAAGTTGGGCCAGCCCTGCGAGGATTGCGACACCGCCGCGAGAAACTCATTGGTGGCTGCCGGCTACGGCCCGGACTACCAGCTCCCGGGGCTTCCGCATCGCACGGGCCACGGTTGTGGACTGGATATTCACGAAGCGCCCAATCTGGTGAAGGGCGAGATGACGCCGCTGGATGTGGGCATGGTGTTCAGCTGCGAACCGATGCTGGTGCTACCGGATAAATTTGGCGTTCGTTTGGAGGACCACTTCTATATGACAGAAGCTGGGCCCAAATGGTTTACGCAGCCCGCGGCGTCTGTTGATGATCCTTTTGGGCTCCACGGCTGAGTATCCTCAGTCAGGCGTGTTCAATGCCCGACGACGCATATTCAACGCCGAACGCCAGGGGTGTTGAGGGCGTTCGAGAGGTGCACCGCGAGAGTCTTGATCAAGCCGTAGCGTGGAACGCTACTGTGCAAAGTAGGCACTGCGCTCCACGTCACCGTCCTCGACGCGTTCGTGGCAGGACCAGTTGATCTGGCAGCGTTGCAGTGAAAGCGTAAACTCGAACTCGGATAGCTCGGTGAATTCGTCGCCTTCCAGCAGGCCGCAGTTACGACTGTGCACGGCAACCTGATCACCAAGAAGTTCGATTTCCAGCAGGCCTTTGCCGCCGGACATGGGGGAAAGCAAACAGCGTTCGCCGCCCGGGTTTGTCCAGATGATGGTGGCGGCAGATCGACGAACGGGTGTAGCCATGGCGCAGAATCCTCGTAAGAGTGGATCGTAGGCCTCGTTCATCTGCGTTCCAGAGCTTCCAGTATCGCAGATCGCGCGGGCTACCGCCAGGTGAATGCCAAAACTCGCCGGAGGCGCTATGATCTGCGTACACGAGGCGCAGACTGGTCTCCCAGCCACATTGCGTTGGCAGTGCAGAGCTTTCAGATTTGCTCGATATGGATCCCGCGGCGAATGCGTTCCCGGCGTCGAGCGTCATCGATCAGCATTGCGATTTCTTCGACATTGCTGATACCCGGAAGTTGGATCAGCGGATGAGAGCGATCGCTGGATGCGATCTCAATGGTGCCAACATCAAAGAACCGCTCGATGAGACCCTGTTCGTGCCCGACGTCATCCATATCGATGAGCTCGATGCGATTGGTGCGACGCAGCAAGATTCCGGACCGGTGAATGAGCCGTTGATCGGTCAGTTCGTAATGGACATTGAGTTTCTGAATTGCCAGAAAGGCCCCCAGCCCTCCCCAGACCAACGCAAGGATGGTGAGGATGACCAACCATTCCGTGGTCGAGGCGCTGACCATCGATGCACCAATGGGCATGACGATCGTCAGAAGGATTGCCATCAACCATGAGTGGATGAGTCCCTTGGCGGAGAAACTGCCTCGCCAGAGTGCGGTTTCATCGCGCTCGGCAATATCATCACGGCTGCCCAGCCCTCGATTCCCGCGGACACGATTTCCCAACTCGCGTTTACGTGTCGACGTTCGTCCAGCACGTCGCGACCGATCCGACTGAGCGGCTCCACAGACATGGCAATATCGAGCGTCGTCGCTCAGGTCGTGATCACATTCCGGGCAGCGCATTGCAATCCATTCATACCGGCGGTGCTGTGACCGCATTTCTGATTGCGACAGCAAACCAGAGTCCGCTCTGCGATTCAAGGCGAGTTGCCGCCAGAGTGGGCATTTTCCGCATTCTGCCCCGGTGTTGCGGTCTTTGGTGCCGCTTGGAAGGCCGTTCACGGTGCGAGGTTCCATCGGAAGCGTACGCGGCCAGGAACCCCGGGTGCGTGCAGGTCGGGGCAAAACCTCTCGCGGCAAGGTAGGTTGCGGTGACGATGTCAGGCATTCACGAGACGCGATCCCGACGTTGTGTCTTCGTCACACAGAGGTTCAGTCGCGTGTGTAAGACGCCTTCGTGTCGCTGCCGGCATCCACCTGTTGGTGTGTGGGGTTTCGCCGTCCGTGCTAGGCGGTCCCCATTTGGCGGGCACGCATGAATCATATGTTTAACTGAGCAATTTTCTCGCGACGATTGTCAGCAGTCATATAATTAGTGCTGGCGTGTGGTCGTCCTCGCCTTTTGTGCTTTTCCTCAACCTGCAATGACGGGCGTGTGCGGATGTTTGTTCATTATCGACGTGGAACCTCTCGTTCTGGCCCTCGCCTGGAAGCTCTTGAGGATCGAAGGGTGCTCGCGGCGGTGATTCCGACGTATGACGGTTTCGGGCAAATCGGCTTTGCCGGCACCGTGCAAGTTGGTAGCGAATGGACGACGGTTAATCTCGACCGAGAATATGAGAACCCGGTTGTGATTGCCGGGCCGGCTTCCAGCAACGAGGCGGATCCACTGACGGTTCGGATCCGAAACGTGAATGCCGGCAACTTCGAGATTTCACTTGCCGAATGGGAGTATCTCGATGGGGACCATGTGGCGGAAAACGTTTCCTACCTGGTGGTCGAGGGCGGTCTGCATGAATTGCAGGGCGGCGCTCGGCTGGCGGCAGGTTTCCTTGAGGGGCAGGATCATGAATGGGCCTCGTATTCGATCGGTAATTTCTTTTCTTCGGACCCAGTCGTGCTGACTCAGGTCATGACCGATAACGACCTGTCGAGTGCCGTTACGCGTACCGAGGTGAATTCGGACAACGAGTTTGAGATTCGAATTCAGGAAGAGGAGGCCGCAGATGATATTCACGCTGCCGAGCGAGTGGGGTTTGTTGCCATCAGTGCTGGGGTGAGGAAGTCCGGCGCGCTACCTATGCGTACGTTCCTGACGTCCGATGATGTAACGCATGCGGAATTCACGGTGCCTCTCGAGGTGGATTTCACGAGCACTCCTGCTTTCTTTGCGAATATGCAGACTACGAATGGCGCTAACACAAGTACCGTGCGTTATACGTCTTTGGACGACACGGATGTGAGTTTCTTCATTGAAGAGGAGCAGTCGTCCGACGAAGAGGTGGGGCATATTGGGGAAGTCGTCGGCGGTCTGGCGATTAGTGAGGGCGCCATCTCCTCGCGGGAAGCGACTCTGGAATCGCTGGGCGTTCTGGAAAAGCATTTGAGACGCGAAATCCGACTTGGCTACGACGATTTGGAAGCACTGTTTCGTGAGATTCGGACGGGCGCGTCTGTTTTCTTGATCAACCGAGCCGAACTGGAAACAGCGATTCGTCTGGTCGATCTGTACGAAACGGATTACGGACCATTGTTTACGGACAGTGGGGTCAGGCAGTTTCCGGCATCATGGGACTCCAACAATAATGGCCTGCCCCGCGTGATGCATCAGTTATATCTGGCTGTCTTCGACGCAGTTGATGCCAGTCTAATTGCTCAACGTCCCGATATTGCCGAGGGACTGGCTTTTCGTTCAACGGAGTACTTTCCCGGCAGTGTTCCCAGTCCGACAGATCCGGATGCTCCTTATCAGATTCGGATCAACGGTTCGTTGGATCGCGAATGGGGTAGTGTCGGTGGGTACAGCACCAACGCTGCTCGGCGTATGACGGGGGCTTACCTTTCTCCCGGTAGCGTTGCGGAAATCGTTGTCCCTGAATCGCTTGTAAACGCTGGCTACACCATTCGTGTTGGAGGGCATTCGTGGGACCTGTCCAACAAGAATACCGTGAACCGGATGTACCGGATCAGCAATCAGTTCGACATTACCAGTACGACAACCAGAGTTGCCAATCCGATGGGTGGCAACATCTATATCGAAGTGCCCGTGGGTGCTGATGCGGGGATCGTTGATGTGGAATTCCGGAACACGATTCGTGCGCCGTTCTTTTCTGCCCGAGGCTTTGATGAGACATCGGAGGATGCGTGGGAGGAGTCCGAACGCCATCACCCTGGTGCGTTTGCCGACATTGAAGGTGAAGATGCGATGTGGACTGTTCCGTCCCGTTGGGTCACCGATCTGAGCTATGACGAACTCATGGAAATTATCGACGCGCATTCGGCCACGATGCAGACGGTTTCGGAATACGTCGGCAAAAATGCGGACCGTCATAAAGCCGTTCTTTACATGATCGTTGACACCCAAATACGTGCCAACGCATTCAGTATTGGATATCCGCTAAGCAACTATCGCGGTTTTGCCGGGGAGCGCAGCGCGCCCCTTACGGTTGAGCACGCCTACAACAAGGTCATGCTGCATGAGCATGGGCACGGAGAGCTGGTTAGCTTCTTCGGGGGCGAATCCGAATCGATCAACCATATGCTCGCAACCGCGGTAGGGAACCTGAACTATGGCTACACTTTGCAAGAAGCGTTTGCCAGGTCACTGGCTTTTGGATCCACCAGGCACACGACTTCTGATGCGCTCAACAGTTGGGTCGTGATGGACGAATTCCTGAATGGCAGCAACATGGCATTTCAGCAGGGGTCCTACAGGCCACGCGGGCATGGAGACTACACCGAATACGTTGAAATGTTTGGCTGGGGGGCCATCCAGAATTTCAATCGTCAGATCAACGCGGACCTGAATGGGCGGGAATGGGACCAGTGGGAACACAACCGCAACAATCACAATCGCAATGATCGGATCCTGCGACTCTCCCGAGAGGCGGGGGTGGATGTGACTCCGCTCTTCCACATGTGGGGGCATGGGCCTTCGGATGCGGACGCGCTGTCGATAGACCTTCGTGTCGAACGACTGAGGCCCTCGATAGAAATCTACGACCGCATGGTCAAGGCGAGGAACGAGGTTCCACTCAGCCAGACGGAATGGGACAGTCTCTATTCCCGGATGCGTCCATTTCTGAACAACGGGCGGGGCCCATGGGAAGAACTGAATGAGAACTATGACGTTGACCGGGCGCAGCGCGCCGTGGCAAGGATCGATTCTCTGATCGAACAGTACTTCCCGAACGGTCGGCCACAAGTGGTCGTCGTCTACGCGGACGAAGGTTTTGGCGGCGCCGCCTGGCAGCTTGATGAAGGCGAGTACAGCGTCGCAGAAATTCGTGATTCGCTGATCGGCGACGACAATATCTCTTCCATTCAGATTCCGGAGGGGCTTAGCGTCTCCGTGTATCAACATCCGGACGGTACGGGACCGTCGGCGACGTTTACAAACTCGATGCCGACGTTGGGCGTGTTTGGGGATGCGATTTCACGCATCCGTGTCACTTCTGGGATTATTGGTGAGGCCGGCCAGCTATCCTTCTCGGACGAGTGGGAGACAGTGCCGTTTCTGCGGTCTTACATTGACCCTGTCGTGATTGCCGGGACTCCCTCACGGGCAGGCGGGAACCAGACAACGGTTCGCGTTGCCGATGTGACAAGCGGCGGCTTTCGTGTGCAAATCGACGAGTGGGAATACCTCGACGGCGGGCACTTCGAGGAGAACGTGAGCTACATGGTGGTGGAAGCGGGCGAGTATTCCTTGAGCGATGGAACGATTCTGATTGCCGGCAATCGTTCCGGGCAGGACCACAACTGGGATACCTATGATCTCGGTTCCGCGTTCGGCGACACGGAGAATCCGATTGTGCTTGCTAACACGGTCACGATGAACGACCCCGAGGCTGTGACCACTCGAGTGAACGTGACGTCCGCATCGACATTCGAATTGCGTCTGCAGGAAGAGGAACGGGGCAGTGGACGGCGCGCCCCGGAGACGATTGCCTATTTGGCCATTCAGGCGGGAGTGGGCACAACGGGATCATCGGCTTATGAAGCTGGTTGGGTGGATGCCGGGTCGGCAGATTCAAGCTTCCAGTTCGAAGCCGATTTCGTCGAAACGCCGGGTTTCTTCGCGGCGATGCAGACGTTCAACGACTCCGATACCGCCACGTTACGCTACAAGTCGCTGGATGAAGACGGGGCGACGATCTTTGTCGAAGAAGAGCGGTCGCGTGACACCGAGATAGATCATGCGAGCGAATCCATTGGATATCTGGTTCTGGACGTCGGCGAAATTGCTGGCTCGGCATTGGAGGAGCCCCGGTTCCTGCCGGCCGACTTCGACAGGAATGGCGAGGTGGACTTTGCAGACTTCCTGATTCTTAGCCAGAATTTTGGGACCGTAGCCTCTTCGGAACGCGGCGACCTGACGGGCGACGGACTTGTCGACTTTGTGGACTTCCTTGAGTTCTCTCGTGTATTCGGGCAACGAGCTACCGCACGCGCAATCTTGCCCGACACCGACGATGCCACAATCGGAACAGGCAGGCACGATATGCACGTGACGGATCTGGCGATCGAAGACTACGAGAGTCCTGCTCTCGAGCTGGACGTGTTGTGGTCCGCGGATTGGCTTGGCGAGTCGCCTGACGTTCGTTAGTCCGGTTGCCTGATAGGGCTGCCTCCCGTCTGCCGTCGCTGGCGGGAATACGAATGGATTGGGCTGCCGAACAGGATGAATGCCGTGATGCTGCTGTCGAAGCGTCGCCAGAATTGACAGCCGACGGGAGCCAGCCGCCTCCCGCAACCAAAGCGTCGCGTCTTCGACACACAATGGTTCAGTCACGTTGCTCATGACGCCTTCGTGTCGCTGTCTGTAGCCACTTGTAGGTGTGTGGGTTCCCGCCGTGCGTGCTATCCCCGTCGTGGGGGGTAATTGTATATTTAAATAGAGGTAATTCTGTTTTGTTTTGGAGTCGGCGGTAATTATGATCGGTGGTGTTGATTGTCGTCTTCTTTCTGTTTTTTGAATCTATAGTGACGGGCGTGTGCGGATGTTTTCTTATTGTCGACGTGGAGCTTCCCGGGATGGCCTTTTTTTGGAAGCTCTTGAGGATCGTAGGGTGCTCGCGGCGGTGATTCCGACCTATGACGAAATCGGGGAAATCGGCGTTGCAGGGGTCGTTCGGGTTGGCAGCGAATGGACCACGGTCAATCTCGACCGAGAATATGAAAACCCTGTTGTGATTGCCGGGCCTGCTTCCACCAAGGGTTCGGATCCTTCGGATCCACTGACGGTTCGGATTCGCAATGTGAGTGCCGGCGACTTTGAGATTTCAATTGCGGAATGGGAGTATCTCGATGGGATCCATCGGGAAGAAAGGGTTTCCTATCTGGTTGTTGAAGGCGGTGTGCATGAATTGCAGGGCGGCGCACAGTTGGTAGCCGGGTTCCTTGAGGGGCAGGATCATGAATGGGCCTCGTATTCGGTTGGCAGTCTTTTTAATTCGACCCCAGTCGTGCTGACTCAAATCATGACCGAGAACGGCGCGGCGAGTGCGGTGACGCGGACCGAGGTGACGTCGAACAATGAGTTTGAGATCCGGATTCAGGAGGAGGAGGACGCGGATAACATTCATTCGCCTGAACGGGTTGGTTTTGTTGCCATCAGCTCTGGGGTGGAGAGGTCTGACTCGCAACCCTTGCATACGTTCCTCACGTCCGATGAAGTAACGGATGAGGAGTACACGTTGCCTTTCGAGGTGGATTTCTCAACGCCTCCTGCTTTCTTTGCGAATATGCAGACTACGAATGGCACTGACACGAGTAACGTGCGATACGCGACTTTGAGCACCAACAAGGTGCGTTTCTTCATTGAGGAGGAGCAGTCCTCGGACAGTGAGGTGGGACACAGTAACGCGGAGGTCGTTGGCGGGTTGGCGATCGGTGAAGGCGCCATCTTCTCGCAGGGGTCTCTAGATGGGCTGGGAAGCCTGAGGAGACATGTGAAAGGCAAGATTGAACTCGAATACGCTGATTTGGAAGCGTTTTCTGTTGAACTTGAGTCAGCCGCGTCTGTCTTCTCGTCTAATCGAGACGAATTGGAGAAAGCCATTCGCGTGATCGAAATTTATGAATCGAATTACGGTCCACTGTTTACCGACGCGGGTGTCAAGAATTTTCAGGCATCATGGGACTCCAACAGTAGTGGCCTGGCTCGGGTGATGCAGCAGTTGTATCTGGCAGTCTTCGACGCAGTTGATGCGAAACTAATCAGCGAGCGCCCCGACATCGTTGAGGGACTGTCCTTTGGTTCATCGGATTACTTTCCCGGCAGCGTGCCCAGCCCGGCGAATTGGTATTCCGCTTATGAGGTTCGGATTGACGGATCATTGGATCCCGAATGGGGGAGTTTTGGTGGGTATAGCACCAATACTGCTCGACGGATGACGGGCGCCTACCTTTCGCCGGGCAGCGTCGCGGAAGTTGTTGTGCCGTGGTCACTTGTAAATGCTGGTTACACCATTCGTGTTGGAGCTCATTCGTGGGACCTGTCGAACAAGAATAACCAGAATCGCCTGGCTCGGGTCAGCAATGAGTTCGAAATCACCAGTCGGAAATTCAGCATTGCCAATCCGATGGGTGGCAACATCTATATCGAAGTGCCCGTGGGTGCGGATGCGGGGATCGTGGATGTGAAGTTTCGGAACACAATTCGTGCGCCGTTCTTTTCTGCCCGAGGCTTCGACGAGACATCGAAGGATGCGTGGGAGCAGTCCGAACGCCATCACCCTGGCGCATTTGCCGACATTGAAGGTGAAGATGCGATGTGGACCGTTCCGTCCCGTTGGGTCACCGATCTGAGCTATGACGAACTCATGGAAATCATCGATGCGCATTCGGCAACGATGCAGACGGTTTCGGAGTACGTCGGCAAGAATGCTGACCGTCCCAAAGCCATTCTCTACATGATCTCCGACACACAGATACGTGCCAACGCATTAAGTATTGGATATCCGCTAAGCAATTACGCCGGTTTCGACTCCGAGTCGCGTAGGTCGCCACTGACGGTTGAGCACGCCTTTGACAAGGTGATGCTGCATGAGCATGGGCATGCGGAATATGTTAGCTTCTTCGGGGGCGAATCCGAATCGATCAACCATATGCTCGCAACCGCGGTAGGGAACCTGAACTATGGCTACACTTTGCAGGAAGCGTTTGCCAGGTCACTGGCTTATGGGACCACCAGGCACACGACTTCTGATGCTCTCAACAGTTGGGTCTTGATGGATGAATTCCTGAATGGCAGCAACATGGCATATCAGCAGGGGTCCTACAGGCCACGCGGGCATGGAGACTACACGGAATACGTAGAGCTGTTTGGCTGGGATGCCATCCAGAATTTCAATCGTCAGATCAATGCGGATCTGAATGGGCGGGATTGGGAAGAGTGGGAATACGCTCGGAATAATCACAATGCCAACGATCGCATCCTGCGACTCTCCCGGGAGGCTGGGGTGGATGTGACTCCTCTATTCCACATGTGGGGGCATGGGCCTTCGAATGCGGACGCGCTGTTGGCAGACCTTCGTGCCGAACAGCTAGGCCCATCGGTAAAGATTTACGACCGCATGGTCAAGGCGAGGAACGAGGTGCCGCTCAGTCAGGCGGAATGGGACAGTCTCTATTTCCGGATTGGTCCGTTTCTGAACAACGGGCGGGGCCCATGGGAAGAACTGAATGAGAACTATGACGTTGACCGGGCGCAGCGCGCTGTGGCAAGGATCGATTCTTTGATCGAGAAGTACTTTCCGGAGGGTGTCCGTCTCGCCACCCCAAGCAGGAATGGCGAAGTGGACTTTGCAGACTTCCTGATTCTTAGCCAGGAGTTTGGTGCCGCAGCCTCTTCGGAAGCTGACGACCTTTCTGGCGACGGGCTTATCGACTTTGTGGACTTCCTTGATTTCTCTCGCGTATTCGAGAAGCGGGCTTCCGCGCACAATGTCTTGCCCGATACCGACGATGCCACGTCCAAATCCGGCAAACGGGACGTGAGCCTGACGGATCTGGCGATCGAAGACTACGAGAGTTCTGCCCTCGAGCTGGACGTGTTGCATTCCGCGGACTGGCTCAACGAGAGGTCTGAAGTTCGTTAGTCGGGGTGCCTGATGGGGCTGCCGCCCGTCTGGCGTTGTTCGCCTGAACGGGCTCTGGTCGCCGTGCCAGAGAGAATGGCGTTTCGACAAAAAGGAACGTGATTCCCCCGATGACCAGGGCAACAGCAAAGACGGGAAGCCAAAGCAGGCCAAATGCGAGTCGCCCGAAGGAAGCGGGAAACGCGGTCGCGCAAGCGGTCAGGCAAACCTGCACCACCAGAGCGTGAGTGAGATAAAACGAATAGCTGAGGCTGCCCATCCAGCGGAACCATTTCACTCTGAACACGGCGTCGGTGCCTCGCTGCACAAAGCAATCCAGTCCGAATGCAATCTGACAGCAATAGGATGCGACGCTGATGAATGCAGGGCTCAGCCCCAGCTGGCGCCCGAAAGCGACGCCCAGGTAGGCGACGGTCACGGCCACGATACCGGTGTAACGGGGCACTCGAAACTGCGTGTACTGGTGAAGTTCAAGAACGAGCATGCCGGCGACAAAGGACATCATTCGAATTGGGCCACCGAGCAGGATGAATGCCGCGAATGTGGCTGACGAAAACGTCACCAGAATTGCCAGCCGACGGGAAACTATCGCCTCCCGCAACCGAAACAGGCTTACTGCGAGGGGAGCCAACAGGTAAAAGCACATTTCATAGCTAAGCGTCCATGCGACCGAGATGATGGGCTTGATATCGAATATGCCCGGCAGCAAGATGAGGTTCTGGATGACGTAGTAGGTCGCCGCCGGAAGTTCGCTCGGGAGCTTGTTGCGGGTCGGCAGGAGGAAGAACAAAAGCAGGTAGCCGCAAAATACAAACAGGAACGTAGGGTAGATCCTGGTGATGCGTCTTTGCAAATAGGTGACGAGCGTCGTCTTACGTCTCAGGAGAATCGCGTAGATCAGATAGCCGCTCATGAGGAAGAACAGGTCCAGCGCCAGCTCGCCTGCGTGGCGAACGTAATGGGCGATCATCGCCAGAGCCGGATCCGCGGCGGCGAGTGAACTGAACTGCAGGCAATAGTGAGCGAGAAAGACGAGGATGCAGCCAACACCGCGAATTCCCTCCATCGAGAGAATTGCTTTCTTCGAACCGTGCGAGATTTCGAAATTTCGCTCCAGCCAACTCAGTACATGTTGGCCAGTTATCCCGGTTGGCAGCAACGCCGCCGGCTTGTGGAACATCAACGGTTACCCGTATGAATGGTCAAATCGTCGCGTGATTGACTCAAACGATCTGGAGTGCGACTCCGTTCTCCGTCGTGTCGGTTGAACTGATTTCTAGCGAAACGGCCATACGCCGTCAAACCGCCTGCGGCTAACCGACAAGCGACAGGGTGGTCGACCAGTTGAAGAAGGGTTGGTGGAGCAATTTGCGGCTAATGACGAGGCGCATGTCAGGTTAAGAGCGTTGGATTCGTGCCGGTGTTGCAATAATGAGGGAGTGGCTGCGAACAGGAGGAGGTGGTCATTTCATGGTATCGTTTGTTGGTTCGTCGTAGTCGTGACAGGTCGAATGTTCATTCGGAGGAGTTTTGTGGTGAGTCAATTCCGATTCTTGCATCTGTTTGTTGTGAGCGTTGCCGTATTTGGGGCCACCGCCGCAGTGACCCGCGCCCAGGAGAAGCCGGGTGAAACCGTAGAACGTGTCGTAGAAAAAGGACCGACATTTCTGCAGCAGCTGCAGGAAAGTTATCAGCAGGCGAAGGACGCAGGCCTCACGACAGCCAACTCGGCAGGTCACTGGTTGTCTGAACAATACGACGGGGCGACCAGGAGTGCATCGAGCGCCACGAACTCGGCAACCCGTTGGGTGTCCGGAATGTATGGCGAGGCAGTGAAGGCCGGTGATACGACCGCGAGGTCGGCAACGGAATGGGTGTCCGAGGATGTGGGCAAGATTGGGACGTGGCAGTATCGCGTCGTGAAGGTTGAGGTGGCCAAAGTCGAGGCGAAACTGAACGAGATGGGAGCACAACGCTGGGAATGCTTCTCCGTGAACTGGGAGGGCATGCCCACCCTCGTCTTCAAACGACGCCACCGTAGCTATCTGCAGCAGTTGCCGGCCAAGGATCTATTGAAGTTGATCCCCATGCTGCAGGGCGGTGATGATTCAGCGGAATAGCGGTCGTGAATGAGTTGGCGGTGGTGAGTTTTGAGTTATTTTGGGTTGCGCCCAGGTCTGTTTTTTCGGGATCGAAAATAAAGGTGTACGCGTGTATAGTGATTGGCCGATGGCTAATTCGGCGGGTGGCACATGTACGCAGAACTTCATTGCAAAACGAACTTTTCCTTTCTGGAAGGTGCTTCGCACGCGGACGAGCTGGTAGCTCGTGCCGTTGAGTGCGGATATGCGGCGCTGGCGGTTACCGATCGCAATTCCCTGTCGGGCGTGGTGCGCGCTCATTCGGCGGCGAAAGATACCGAGTCCGACCTGAAGCTCATTATCGGGACGGAAATCAATCTCGTTGATGCGCCGGACGTCGTACTTTGGGCTCCTGATCGGGCTGCCTACGCGATGCTGTCTCGCCTGATAACGGTCGGCCGCCGGCGGGCAGAGAAAGGGCAATGCACGCTGTACTGGCGGGACGTGGCAGAACATGCCGAGGGCGTATTGGCGGGAGTCTCCGTCGCGTCGGAAGCCGATCATCGTGCGTCGCCCGATGCATTTCGTGAGTGTTTTGGTGATCGCGGATATATGCTCGGGCCGTTGCATCGTGGTGCCGAGGACGCCGCGTTGCTGGAGCGATATCAGCGTTTGAGTCGCCGGCATCGTCTGCCGCTTTTGGCGACGGGAGACGTTCGCTACCACGTTCCAGCGCGGATGGTTTTGCATGACATCATGACGGCCATTCGGAACGGGACGACGGTGGAAGCGGCGCCCGAACTGTTGCTGCCAAACTCACAGCATCATCTCCGTGAGCTTGCGGAGCTTCAACAGCTGTATCGGCTGGCGCCTGACGCAATGGAGCGAACGCTGGAAGTCGCCGACCGCTGCCATTTTTCGCTGGATGAACTGCGGTACGAATATCCTCGCGAGCTGGCGCCCGAGGGGATGACGGCGTTCCAGTTTTTGGAAAAGCTGACATGGGAAGGTGCCCGCGGTCGTTATCCCGATGGCTTGCCGGACAAGGTGGACCGGTTGTTGCGGCATGAGTTGGCGTTGATTGACGACTTGAACTACGAGGCCTACTTTCTGACCGTTTGGGACCTTGTCCGCTTTGCCCGCGAGCAGGAGATCCTTTGTCAGGGACGCGGTTCAGCGGCCAATTCTGCAGTGTGTTTCTGTCTTGGCGTGACGTCGGTGGATCCCGAGCGAGCGGATTTGCTTTTCGAGCGTTTTGTCAGTAAGGAGCGCGATGAGGCTCCGGACATCGACGTCGATTTCGAACACGAACGCCGCGAAGAAGTCCTGCAGTATCTGTATGCCAAATACGGTCGCGAGCGAGCGGGGTTGGCGGCGGAGGTGATCACCTACCGGCAACGTTCCGCAATTCGGGATGTTGGCAAGGCGTTGGGGCTGTCGCTGGACCGGGTGGACGCACTGGCCAGGCAGGTGGAGGGCTATTCCAGCGACGACAACTTTGCCGACAGGTGCCAGCAGGTAGGCATTGATCCCGGTTCACCGTTGGGCCAGCGTCTCGTTTACGGAGTGGCCGAACTGATTGGTTTTCCGCGTCATCTGGGCCAGCACGTTGGTGGGATGGTGATGACGCAGGGGCCGTTGTGTGAACTGGTCCCGATCGAGAACGCGGCCATGGAAGGCCGCACGGTGATTAGTTGGGACAAAAATGATCTTGAAGATCTGGGCATGCTGAAAGTCGATTGCCTGTCGTTGGGCATGCTGACGGCGATCCGGAAATGCTTCGACATGGTGCAGCTGCACTTTGGTCCGCAGTTGACGTTGGCGAATATCCCGGAAGGGGATTCCGATGTTTACGACATGATCTGCAAGGCCGATACGGTTGGTGTTTTTCAGATCGAAAGTCGGGCACAGATGAGCATGTTGCCACGGTTACGCCCACGCTGCTACTACGATTTGGTGATCGAAGTGGCGATTGTGCGGCCCGGTCCGATTCAGGGCAACATGGTGCATCCCTATTTGCGTCGGCGGATGGGAAAGGAAGATCCGAAGTATCCCAACGAAGAAATTCGGCAGGTGCTGCACAAGACGCTGGGCGTGCCGATTTTTCAGGAGCAGGCCATGCGGCTGGCCGTCGTCGCAGCCGGTTTTACGCCAGGCGAGGCGGACCAGTTGCGCCGCGCGATGGGGGCGTGGCGCAAGTCGGGTGTGATTGACAAATTTCGCCGCAAGTTGCTGCGTGGCATGTTGGCGAAAGGGCTATCCGAAGAATTCGCGGATCAGGTCTTTCGACAGATTCGTGGATTCGGCGAGTATGGATTTCCGGAGTCGCACGCCGCCAGCTTCGCCTTGTTGGTTTATGTTTCCTGCTGGTTGAAGTACCACTATCCGGAGGCATTTACAGCTGCCCTGATCAACAGCCAGCCGATGGGCTTCTACGCGCCAGGGCAACTACTGAGGGATCTTCGTGAGCATGGTGGGAGGATCCTGCCGATCGACGTGAATCACAGTTGTTGGGATGTCGTTCTGCAGGACACTGGCGAAGTAGACGCGGGTCTTCGTCGCGGTGAGGACGTAGTTCAAGACGCGGCGTCAGGGGAAGTGTCGCGTGAATGCAAGCCATTGCGTCTGGGGTACCGATTGATTGCGGGGTTTGCCGAGCGTCATGCGCAGGCGATCGAGAGGGCGCGCGCTGACGGGGAATTTCGGACGATGGACGATTTCACACGGCGAACGGGCCTCAGTCGCGCGGTGGTCAAACAGCTCAGCGACGCGGACGCGTTTCGGTCGATGGGGCAAAATCGCCGGACAGCGCTATGGCATACGCTGGCTCAGGACAAGGCACCTCGCGACACGCCTCTGTTTTCGGGGCTGAGTGCCGAGCCGGATGAGTCGGCAAGTCAGCTACCGGGAATGGATCCGATCGACGAAGTCTTTCAGGACTACGCGGCAACGGGACTGTCGCTCAAGGCGCATCCGATTTCCTTCTATCGTGAGCAGTTGGAGCAGTTGGGAGTGGTCACCAACGAACGGCTCGCTTCGTTCCGCACCGATCGTCGAGTGAAGATCGCAGGGCTGGTGCTGATGCGGCAGCGTCCACAGACGGCAAAAGGAATCACCTTCGTCACGATCGAGGACGAAACGGGCGTGGCAAATCTGGTTGTGCACCAGAACACATGGACTCGTTTCTATAGTGTTGCCAGGCGCGGAACCGCGTGGTTGGTACACGGGCGTGTCGAAAACAAGTACACCGTGATTCATGTGATTGTCGAACGTCTGGAGTTGCTGGGCGAAAGCCTCAAGGCCTTGCATGCTCCGTCACGGGACTTCCGCTAGAGCTTCTTGAGGCGCTCGTCGCATTGCGATGGGCGTGTCGCGGCCCGGAGTGCGATTAGAAATTCGCGGGCCCCGCTAGTTTGCGAAGCTTGGGTGCGCTGCATTGATCAATCGTTTGCCGGTGACACGGTGAAAGCCATCTGGCGTGACCTTCTCGGCGCCGGGGAACGAGTCACCCGTTTCGTGCTGCCAGTCATTCAGGATTTTGCGGAACCCTTCGACGGCGTCCTTGTGGTCTGGCTCGGTGGCCAGGTTGTGAATGCAATCCGGATCCTTGACGACATCAAACAGGAACTCAGCAGCACGCGGAGTCTTGAAAGAGAGGCTTTGAGCTTCCGTCAGCTTGCCTTCCTGCTTGAGGCGATTCATCTCTTCCCACGTTGGGCTTCGTACAGCATCAGCCGGTGGTGTGCCGGGAATCTCGGTGAGCCAGTTTCGGACATAGCAGTAGCGCTGACTGTGGACGGCGCGTTCGAAAGCCTTGTAGTCGTGCCAATTGTGTTCCGCAAACGCGTAGATGCGGAAGGGCGACTCCTCGCCACGTAGTAACGCTGCAAAGCTGATTCCCTGGAACGACGGAAGCGGCTTCAGTCCTGCCAGTGACAGAAGCGTGGGAGCGATATCGATCGTGCTGACGACCTGTTTGGTGGTCGTGCCGGGCTTTACTTTTGCCGGCCAGCGTAGCACGAACGGTGTGCGGACTCCTGGCACGTGGACGTTCGTTTTGCAATGTGGGAACGGTCGACCGTTGTCGCTGATGACCAGTACGAAAGTGTTTTCGGTTTGCCCCTGAGCCTCCAGTTCGGCCAGCGTTTCGCCAATGTGCTGGTCGAAGCGACTAACCTCGTCGTAGTAGAGTGCAATGTCACGGCGGACTTCGGGGGTGTCCGGGAAGAACGGCGGCACGACTACGTCCGCGGGCTTGTGCGGCGTCGTGATGGCTCCGGGGTGGTAGCCACGGTGCGGGTCGCTGTGGGCTGCCCAGAGGAAGAACGGCTTTTCCTTGGGCCGATCCTTGAGCGCCTGTACCCAGGCATCTCCCATGGCCGCTGGCCGAGCACTTTTGCGGTAGTCGACCTGATTGGCGACCGCTTCTCCAAGATGCCACTTACCTACTGCGGCCGTCCAGTATCCGGATTCTCGCAGCGGGACCGTCAACATGGTCTGGCTCTTTGGCAGCGGCAGATGTAACTCGCCAGCGCCGGTCGAGTGCGGGTAGCGACCGGTGAGCATGGAACAACGACTGGGACTGCACGACGAAGTTGTCAGATAGGCTCGATCGAATCGCATTCCGTCAGTCGCGAGTTGGTCGATGTTGGGTGTGCGAACCGTGGGGTGCCCGTAGGCTCCACAGTCTTCCCACGCCATGTCATCAGCGACGAAGATGATATAGTTGGGCCGCGTCTCCTCGCCAGGAGAAACAGAGCTGAGCAAGATCAGGAGCCCGAGGGGGAGCCAGCAATAAATGGACGTGTGTGAGGGCATGCTGACTCCTGTTCTGCGGTGGGGCTGTGTCAAAGGCGATTGCCGTGCGGAAAATGTGCGAAGCTTGTCTCCGGGCGGGAGCAAGCCTCGCTTCCACGTTTGCAATGGGTCCGGCGGTGCAGTTGTACTCTATTCCGCAATGCAGAACAGATGGTTCTCACCTCGAATGAACAGCTCGCTGTCCACCGGCGCCGGAGTTGCGTCGACCGTCTCACCGACGGAATTGGTGGCGACAACGTTGAATTCGCCGTCATCGCTGATAACGACCGTTGTTCCGCTGCGGCCTGTGAAGTAAACATGGCCGCCGGCAGCGATGGGAGACGCATAGATCATCCGCAGGTTTGGCAATCGTTTTTCCTGAAACAGGGCGGTTCCCGACTGAGCATCAAAGCAGGAGATGATTCCGTTCTTCCCTTTGTGGAAGTACAGGCGATTGCCAGAGAGCACGGGCGAAGCGATGTCGGGCGTGTTTTCGTCAATAGACCACGCGACATTCGACGTCCCTTCAATGTTGCCGCTGCCGGATGGACTGAAGGCACCCAAAAACGCACCGCGATAACCACTACCGACAAACACCAATCCTCCGCCGGCGACGGCCGAAGCCACGGGGCGATCGGTTTGCCCGCCGCATCGCCACAGCTCGTTACCGGACTCCAGGTCGTAGGCGCGTGCATAGTTCTGACCGTTCATGACTATCTGTTTCTTGCCTTCGTGTTCGACGATCAATGGCGTCGCCCAGCAAGTTGGCTCGTCGCGGTTCGTCTTCCAGATCGTTTTGCCCGTCGTCTTGTTCAACGCGGCGATCCATGATTGGCCTTCGTGATCCCAGGGCAGGATCACCATGTCGTCAACCAACGTCGGTGAACTGCCCTCACCAAACGTGGCACGGGTTTTCATTTTTCCCAGATCATCTCGCTTCCACACCAGCTTGCCCTGCATTGTGTAGCAATAGAGCCCGCGCGAACCGAAATGGGCGTAGACGTGCGTGCCATCCGTGCAGGGCGATGCGGAAGCAAAGCCGTTTGTATTGTGGGTGCCTTCGTGAGGTGTCGCCGTAATCGCGGTTTGCTCCCAAAGCTGTTTGCCGGTGGCTCGATCAAAGCACAGCAGCTTGAAAGCGAGGCGCGGCAGGCGTCCCGATCCCGCTCCGCCTTCAACGGCCGAGACGATGAAGACCCGGTTTTCCCACACGACCGGTGAACCGGAACTTCGACCCGCGACGGGGACCTTCCATTTGACGTTCTTCGTTGCGCTCCATTCGAGCGGAGGACTGGCCGTTTTCGAAACACCGTTTCCGGCGTCACCTCGCCAGTGGCCCCAGTTATCCGCGTGCGCGACAAGGGGCATCGCAGTTGCCAATATGATTGCAGTGATTGTGGTCGTTTTCATCGTGAAGTCCTGTCGGTAACACATCGTGGCGCAGCGTATCGCCTTCGTGGCTTGAATTTATCCGATCCGGCGATGTGCGTCACGGTTGGCAAAGCAGAGAAATAATCTACAGCGATATCGACAGATTGCAGACATTCTGCATGGTCGTCGGAAAACCGTGAGAGAGGTGGCGCGCCTTGTGGTTCTGTGGGCTGCAATGTGCTGCCAGCGTTGGCTGGCTAACGCAGGCGTTCGATCAATTGGCGAATCCCAAACGCTTCGCAGATCGTGAAGGAGATCTGTCCAATGGACACACCGGTTACGTCCGCGGCGAAATCCCAGATGTCGCAGGAACGTCCAAAGTAGGGCTGTGTCAGTTCATCGGCGGCGGCGTATAGCACAACGATGAAAGACCAAACCAGTACTTTCTTGGCGGAGGTCAGACGAATTCGTCCGCCCGTGACGCGATGCATGCCCGTGGCTGTAAAGAGGACGATGAGGGTCAGCATCGAATAGGCTGCGAGGTGGAACAGCTTGTCGTAGATGAAGAGGTTGCCAAGTCGAAAGTTGTCGTGTGCGAATCCCAGGTCGTTGAGGTTGACGTGGGTCAGGAAAGCGATGCCAAGGACGTAGATGACCAACACGATCTTCTTCTTGTTCTTCCGCGCCATCACGGCACGAACCAACGGTGATACGTCGGAGTGCTCGGCTTTGGACGCACCGAGGCTGCGCGCGTCAGGTCGCGGGCGGACGGCAGCGCTGTAGCCGGACGTCACCTGAGGGCGAGCGGCAGTGGCGAGTTTGTCGGACATTCAGTTTCACTCTTTGTTGGACGGTCCTTAATGGATAGCTCGCCGATTCGAGGTGTGACTTTCAGCTATTTGAGATGAGTCATGTGCGAATTGCCGGACACGGCGGAGCATCGCCCCAGAAACGGGGGTGCAAACCGGTGAACCCGGATGAGTCGGCTTAAAAAGGACGGAAATGTTCCTACGGATGCGACTCGGCGAGAGGGAAAACGTTAGCCCTTCATCTTTGGCGCCCTGGCAATTGTTGCGAGTCCTTGGGGCCAACAGTGAGTTTGTGCAGCAGTGTCTGGACCAGCGTTCCGGGACTCCTCATTCAGAAATCTGTCGCAGCATGAGTGCGTTGCATTGGCCGACGTCCTCGAAGGTTGAAACAGCTTGTACCGTATTTGGAAAGATGCATTTGGTGAACGCCAACATGCGCCATGTCGTGGAACATCATCGTTTTGTCGGAAGGCCCTCACGTGCAAAGCCAGGTCGTGTGGTACGGTTGAGCGTCGGTCCGCACGCGATCGGTTCGGCACTCCGTGGTTGAGAGAACGCCATGTACAATTGGGAAGTGCCCTTTGAAGAATGCCTGGTACACGACGACACCGGTACGATCCTGACGATTGAAGCCATGCTCGTTGGAACGCTGGCCGCACTAGGAGTGGTCTGCAGTGTTTCGGCGACGCGTACAGCGATCATCGCTGAATTTTCTGATGCGGCAGGTTCCGTTCAGGACCTGAATCAAAGCTATATGTTCAACACCCCGATTGGACATTCATCGACGGTTCTCGCGTCTGAATTTGCGGACCAGCTTGATTTCTGTGACGATGCTGAAGACGTCTCAGGTCAAATCGAAAACTGTGTGGTTTTTGAATCGCCATTAGCCGAGGAAGACGGCGACATCGAGGAAGAAAAGGTCCCCTCGGTTTCCGGAGTCGGCCTGACACAGTTCACCAGTGTGAGTGCAGACGGTTCTTCCGGATCGGGCTCACTCGGCGACGGAACAACCAGTACTGGCTTCAGTCTCAGTACGAATTCAGGTGGCATTACTTCCGTCAGAACCCCATCGGGGTTTAACATCAATGAGTCGATAACGGTCGAAGGCGATTATCGCATCGAGTTCGATGATCCCCTGGTTAATGTGGAATTCTTCATCTCAAGTCTGTTGTCACGGGGCTCGAATCGCGTCGGCAATTTCACAATTACCTTGAGTGACGGAACGGTCATCAATAACGCTGCATTTACGATCGTGCCCGATACGATTTCCGGCGGCATTAGTGTGGTCGGACCGTTTACGGCCAATGGAGGATCAAATCGTCTGATCACGAGGATCACGTCCGGTGGGGCGGACTACGCGACATCGAATTCCGGCGGTCAGGCTGCCGGTCGACTTAGGTTTGCGGACATTCCAACCGCCGTCGGCCCCGATTGTGTCGGAGTTACCGCAATCCAGTTTGAGAAGTTGGGAGGAGGGGATGGCCCGTCGGGGGCGGGCTTTTCAGTTTCCGGGCAGGTTGTGACGGAGAACTGAATCCGGTTCGCAGCGTCAGGTCGTATTCAAAAGCGGAGCATAGCGTGAAAGAGCTCTGTTTCGCGTGCTCGACAAGCCCACGGTTTTCGGGTGTTTCCGATCAAGCGTTACACGGTGGGGAACTCGGTGTCGGAAGAAGTTGGTCAGCCCACTCTTTTCCGCCTGGCTCGCAGCTGTTTTGGACTGCCCACGCCGAAAGCATCCATGGCTGGCGGCACTTCCAGTTTGGGTTTCGCTGCGGACGGGCCCCTGGCAGCAGGAAGGTGTTGCCAAATGTCCCCGGTCGTTGTGGTGTCGGGATTCCCGCACAAACGCTGTGCGAGCAGCACCAGGAGCAAGACATCCGAAGCGCAATAGCGCAGTAGCTCGTCAAGCGCCTCGCGTTCATTGAAGTGTTCCCAGCGTGCCCATAGCCGGATCGCCAACTCGCCGTCCGCTTCCTGAAGGTCTTCCGGGCGATTCAGGCCCAGCCTCCGCGTTATGTCCTTCAGCCCGCCGCGGAGATTCTGGTGGTAACAGAGCCAGCGAAGGTCCAGGTGAGGGCAGGGCAGTTGGGGAATGTGAAATGCGTCCAACACTCGAGGTACGTCGAAGGTGCTGCCGTTGAACGACGACAGGAGTGTCACTTCGTCGAGCAAATCCAGGAAGTCATCCAGGTTCTCGTGCTCAATGAAAGTATGGATAGCGCCGCGGTGCCAGCAGGCGATCACCGTGATGGGGTCGTCGTATTCCAGGCCACTCGTTTCGATATCAAAGAACGAGACTTCGCCCAGAAATTGTGACAGGATTCTCCAGCGGTCCTTGGTCGACAGGTTTTCGACGAAGTAGCCAATGTCCTTGCGGTGGAGTGCATCAAGGCAGCGTCGGGCTTCGGCGACAATGGGTTCGCGGATGCCGCTGGGCAGTTCTGCCTCGCGATCGATCACGTCCTGCCACGAGCGAATGTCGGCGGCATGCAGTCGCGACAAACGCTTCGGACCGATTTGCGGGCAATGCAGCAGTGATTCGTGGATCTGGGACGTCATTAATGAATGCGTGATCGCTTGTTCTTGAGAATCTTGCCGGCGTGACCGAGCCGTTCCCGTAATTTCTCCAGTTCGGCATCCGCTTCCGGTGGGTCAATTCGTGAACGAGCCGGTAGTTCGTGCATCGTCACCACGGGCATGACGACTTCACCACTGAGTAGCGAATCGATAAGGCTTTTTGTGCAGGCGACGGAGGCATTGGACTCAACCAGCAACTGCTCAAGCTCGACATCGTCAACGCCGGGCGGGACGGCGGGCACGCACGAGGGGCAGCCGGCGGAACACTGACACTGGTCAATCACCGACTTGCACAACTGCAATGCGTCGGCGAACGCTTCGTAGATTTTTTCGGCATATCCGACGCCGCCTTCGATGGTGTCAAAGAGGTAGAGGGCGCTGTACCAGTTGCCCTCGCCTTCATCGACCTCGGATAGCGAGACGTCGGTTTCGATGTCCTTGATGTCACCGAGGCAGAGGCTGGGGGCGGTGCGTTGGAGGATATAACTGAGTCCATGCAGTGCGGCGCCGAGCTTTCGTTTGTCGGTTGCCGTGACGGCTTCTCGCCATGCGTCGGATGGTCGGAAGCTAAAGCCCGTCGTGTCGTAAATGAACGGGTCGAGCGTGATGGGGCCGTAGCCAATATTCTCCAACGTTCGTTCGCGGATCTTCTTGTAGAGTTTGGGCTGTCGATTGACATTGATGTAGCCAAATTCAAGTTGCGCATCATGGAGTGCGGACTTTTCCAGGGATTCGGTGAGATTAACGCGGCTTTCCCAAACGCATTCGGTGTAGTAGTCCACGTCGACCGGATCGACGCGACAGAGTTTCTTTTCAAGATCCAGGTCCATCGACATGTAACGCCGCCCGAGGTGCTGGTAGATGGCATCCTTGTACAGCGTCCCTCGCGCGCCGATGGGATCGAGTTCGCCGATGACTTCGGTGCCGCAAAAGATCTCGATGTTGTAGTCCGTCATGCCCCGCAGGTTGACGCCCTTGGCAGGGTAGTCTCGCAGCGCGTAGCGATAGTTCCCGTGGTATTCCTTGACGGTCTCGTCCGCACGCAACACACTCAAGGCCGCCGAATAGGCCGGCTCGGGAAACGCGGTTTCCTCGTCACGCAAGGGATGTTCGTGGGCCGCGCAGGGCATGTGCTGCAGCAATATGTAAGGGTTGTTGGCGTTCAGCCACGCGCGTTCGATGGGGGCTTCGTGGACGAATTCGGGATGGTTCACAAAGTACTGGTCGATGGGAGTATCGCGCGCGGCGTAGACAATGACGGCTCGTGAACCACGCCTGCCGACGCGTCCGGCCTGCTGCCAGAAGCTGGACATGGAGCCTGGGTGTCCGCTGAGAATGCAGAGGTCCAGGTCGCCAATGTCGATACCCAATTCGAGCGCGTTGGTGCTGACGATCGTGTTGACGCGGCCTTCGGCGAGGTCCTTTTCCAGCTTGCGCCGTTCATTGGGAAGCAGACCACCACGGTAGGGTTTGACCTTCGACTTCAGGTCTGCGTTTCCGTCCGTGACAGCGCGAACGAGCCGTTCGACCTGCTGCCGTGCGCGGCAGAAGCAGATCGTCCGCACGCCCAGACGTGTGGCTTCGCGGATCAGCGGAATGCTGACAGAGTTGGGCCCTTTGCGATACAACGCATGACCGTGGCTCTGTACGACCGGCGGATTGATCAGGAACAGATCTCGTTGAGGCCGCGGGGCACCGTCTTTGTCGATGACCTTGAAGGGCCGACCAAACAGGGCTTCGACATGTTCGGCAGGATTTCCGATCGTCGCCGACGAGCAAACGAAGGTGGGGCGGCTGCCGTGCATTTCGCAGGCGCGAACCAGGCGGCGGAGTACGTTGGCGACGTGCGATCCAAAAGCGCCACGGTAAGTGTGAACTTCATCGATGACGATGTAACGCAGGCGAGAGAGAAAGGTTCGCCATTTGCGGTTGTGGTTGGGCAGGATTCCGGAGTGCAGCATATCCGGATTGGTGATCATGAAATCGGCGCTCGACTGAATCCTCGTGCGTTCTTCTCGCGGCGTGTCGCCGTCGAACGTGCCCAGGCGAACGTCTGTGCCGCTGGCCTGCATAAGCCCTCCAAGCGTTCCTTCCTGATCTCGTGACAGGGCCTTGGTCGGATAGAGCAGGGCGACGGAAAAGGGCGCTTCGGACTTGATGTACTGATCGAGGATCGGGAGCAGGAATGAGAGTGTCTTGCCACTGGCGGTGCGGGACACGAGCACCGTGTCGTTGTCGTTTCCGATCGATTCGAACGCGTCTGCCTGATGCGAGTACAGTCTTTCGAGACCGGTCTTCAGCAAGGCTTGCTTCAACCGATCGTCGAGCTGGTTTGGCAATTCGGCAAATTGGCCAGGCGACGGTTCCAAAACCGAGTGTGAGGCGATGTGCGGGGCAAATTTCCGCTGCATAAAGTCGGTGAACTGACCGATCGATTTGCTCTGATCCGCGCTGGATCTGTTTCCAGACATGTGGGCCATCCGTGCTGGCGTGAGAATCCTTTGTCTCCAAGCATATCCATGATTCGTGTCCTCGGAAAGACTTCATCCAGGGCAACGGAGCCGGGGGACTCAGCGAAAAGCAACCAGAACCCAACGAAAAGCTAACGCGGATGTCCGCTGCTGGCGTGGGCCGGCGATGTGACAACTACTGTGGCAGAGTCGCAACATGGCGTGAAAAACAGCTCCTCGGACGGGTGTTTCATCGTCGCAATACGAACTTACTGTGCCGTCGGAACCGCCAAGTCCGCTAGTTTTTGCGGCCTTTGAATTACCGCGGACATCGTTGCAAACCGCGTACTAACCTTCTTGGTGGGCAGACCCTAACTTCTGACGGCCCAAACCTTAGCTGAGACAACGAAACATGAGTTCCAAGCCAACGATCCTCATTGCCGATGACAGCCGATCTGTTCGCGTCCATGTCAAGCAGCGGCTGACAGAGGCTGGATTTGCAGTCGTGTTGGCGGAAAACGGCCGTGAGGCGATCGAACAGATCTCAAAACACGACCCGGACGCCGCCATTCTGGACATCAATATGCCGGAACTGGATGGCTATGCCGTATGTCAACAGTTGGACTACATCAACAGCCGAATGCCGGTGATCTTCCTGACGGGCGTCGAGGCGAACGCCGTAAAGATTCTGGGGGACCGTATGGGGGCTTACCTGACGAAGCCCGTCTGTGGTGAACAGCTTGTTCAAGCTGTCCGTGATGTTCTTCAGGTTGCATAACTGATCGTGAGTGCGGCGATGAGCAAATTCGAAAACGCAGCGCAGATTCTGGAGAGTCTCGATCGCATTCAACACACGCTGGACACCACACGCATGCAGCTTGCCACGATTGATGGGGCGGGTGCGAGTTGCGTGCAGCCGCGGGAGGAACAGTCGGGGCGACTGGCAGACATTACACGGGCCGGTATCCCGATAAATGGTGCGACCGGTGTCGAGGTGACAAACAGCTCGGGAAACAACGAAGGAATTCGGCACGGTCTTCCGCATCGCGAAGCCCATGGCGGCCAGGTCGCGGACCCGACCTCCTCCGTATTGGCGGCTGGGGCCGAACACGCGAACGAATACGAGACGGAGACAACGGCCACGAAGGATCCGTTGGCTGGACTGCGGAGCCTGCTCGAGAAGACCGAAGCCCGAACACGTCGTCGACAGGAGGACGGAAATGGCAACTGATCATTATTGCGTCTTCGAAGTGGACTCCGAGTTCTTCGCCGCATCAGCGACCCAGATCCGTGAGATCACTTCGAAGCCGGACTATGCCAAGGCACCATGCTCCAGTCCGATCCTCGCGGGGTTATGGCACGAGGGCAGCGAATTTGTACCCGTGTTGCGGATCCCGTTTCAGATTGGTGAACCGCAAAACGAAACACAGCTGTTGGTTGTTCACGGGCAATCCGGCCGCTGGGGCCTGCTCGTCGAACAGGTCCATACGATTGAATCGATCGATTGTTCCCAGGGGGGCCCGCAGGACGAATGGGCAACCGCACTTATTGGTATGTCGATTTGGAAAGGGAATTCCGTTCGCGTTCTTAATCTCGATGGCTTGTATCGCCTTGCTGAAGACCGACTGCAACTGGAGTGGTCCGTTCTTGGTGTTGGTGACGAGTTGCGCCCGGCAGTTGGAGACAGAGTATGAGCAGTCCATCCGAGTCTTATACGCCGTCGTCGCTGTTGACGCATATTGTGGTCGGTTGCGCCGGAATGTTGGCCGCCGTTTCGATTCCGTCGTTTTCAGGCGCGTTCACTTTATTCCTTGTGGCTATGTTGGTTCTCGGTCTGGCGTTTGCCGCCAACCGCTACCTGCGTTCGCGCACGAGGAGTGGGCTGGAAATCGTCGAAAACGCCGTTGTGACAGGTGAAAAGCCACCGGGGACGACCGAGTTTCATCAAACCGCAAATAACATTGTGACGCACGTTTCCCGCCTGGCGGCAGTTGCAGCCAAGGGACGCGATCAATGTCGTGAAGTGGAATCGGTGCTGGTGGCGTTTGATCGCCGGACTACCGGTGGCACCGGAAAGGCCAATCCTTCGCGGCAGCTTTCCCTGCTGTTGCAGAGCCTGGGCAACGACGCCCAAAAGCTCGTGGGCCGCATCTTTTCCTGCGGGCAGGATATGCAGGTCATCAACGAGTCGTTGCTCGATGCGAACGACACGCAGAATGACCTCGTCAAGACGGCCGCGTTGCAGATTGATCAGCTCGCGCAAAGTGTTGAGACGGTCAACTCCAACACAAAACGTGCCAAGTCGAAGGACTCAGAGACGACGAAGGTCGCAGAATCGGTCAGTTCGCGGTTGCTGGCGTTCCAGCGCAATCTTGAGTCGCTGCGCGATTTTATCGTGAATTGCGAAAAGAAGACGCACGTACTGCGAGATCAAACGACTGAAATCATGACGCTAATTCGTAGTATCAACGAATACGCAACCAAGACAGATACCATGGCTTTGAATGCGTCGATCGAGTCGGTGCGAGCGGGAGAGCATGGTCGCGGATTCGCGGCTGCCGCCGACGAGATTCGCAAGCTGACCGGCATCATATCGGAATCGGCCCAATCGGTTGTCGATCGGCTCAATCTGGTTGAAGGTGAAGCGAAGGAAACCAACCAGCTCTGTGCGGAAGGACAAGACGCCATCGACGCGCAGCTTGCGGTAGCTCGTCGTTTGACCGAATCCATGTCCGAGATTCGCCAGACAACCAATCAGTCTCGCGAGCACCTGGAAAAAGTACTGCAGAAGTCGGACGGGCAATTGCAGAACGTCACGGCCGTCGCAGAGGCGTTGGATGGAATTTTGATCGCAGCCGACGGGATGGCGGCGCAGATCGAGGTGGAGACCACCAAACGCAATGAGTTGACGACTGCCCTGAGCGATCTGTCGGGTCTGCTCGCACCGCTGGCGGGCAGTACGCGAAATGCCGCCCCGCATCCTGCCCGACAGGGTGCCCCGGCAGCAGCATCCGAATTGGCACCGACGGAGCAATTGGTCGCGGCGGAATAAGTCGGATCGACCAAGGGAAATGCAGCCATGAACGAGCAAGTCACAGACACCACTGACCTGGATCCGTGGGACGACGAGATCTTCGCCGATTTCGTTGCGTCCGAGGACGAAGGTGTCGAACCTGATGAGCCGATTCAGAAGGTCGACGCTCTCAAGTCGGCCTTGGCGAAGCTTTCGACCGATCCCATGTCGCCGTCGACCGGGGATTCGCCGCCGGCTGCTCCGCGCAAGCCGAAGCCGAGCCCTGTAACGCGGCCCCAATCCGGGCCGGCCAAAGCCAAACCTCGCCAGACGTCCGGTCAAGCTTCACCGGCGGGCGCCGAGAGCATTGTCGCCGGCCCCTGCGAGGACCCGGTGATCCGGCCCGCGGAACTGGGGCAGATTGAATGTGAGGAGTTGGCCGAAGCTTTTCTTGACGATGCGGCGCGTGGAACTGCTGCGCTGGATCAGGCCGTGATTGACTACGAGTCGGACAACAATCGTGCCGAGGCTCTCGGGCAGATCTGCCGGGAGCTGCACACGCTCAAGGGCGCTTCGTCGACCGTTGGACTCACGGACACGGGCCGCTACATCCATGAAATCGAAGATTTCGTACAGAAGCCAGGAGCCACTCCGGCGCAGATTACGGAGGTACTTCTGGGGTGCCTGGATACCTTGCGCCGACAGTCGGCATTGCTGGCAGGCAACAGTGTGTCGGAGGAGTCCGAGACGACTGAAGACGCCCCGACGGAAACCACCAACCGCATTGAAGCGGCCAGTGAGGGCGAGGACTCCATCAGTGTGAAAGGCGAACAACTCGATCGTTTGCTGGACATGTTGACCTCGCTGACGATGCTGGACAATCAACGCGACGCGCGTGTAGACCGGTTTCGTGAGATCGACGCGAACCTGCGAGTTTGTGGCAACCGGATTCGTGATCTCGAACGTTCGCTGCTCAAGGGGACATCACTGGGCGACCCCGTCGCCACGTTGAAATCGGCTGGCAGCCCGCTGCGGGAAGTTGCCAACGACCTGGGCGAGATTGGCAAACTGTTGCGGGATGCGTATTCGCCCATCACGCAGGAGCATGTGGCCGTCTCGAATTTCATTCGGCAGTTCCGTCACGCACTGGTCTCGATCATGCGTATGCCGGTGACGGGGATGTTTCGCCGCCTGCAACGCGCTGCGCTGGATGCTGCCCGCGTTGAGCGAAAACAGGTACGCCTTGACGTGATTGGTTCGGACGCTGGCCTGGAAAGGTCGGTACAGGAACGTCTGCTTGACCCGCTGATGCACATCATTCGAAATGCCGTGAGTCACGGAATCGAATCCCCCGAAGAGCGACGCCGGTTGGGCAAGGACCCCGTCGGCACCGTGACGCTGGAAGCCATTAGTGCTCCGAACCTGCTGACATTGAATGTGAAAGACGATGGTCGCGGGTTGGACTACGAATCATTGCGTCGCAAAGGAACGGAGCTTGGATTGCTACAGGATGGACGCAATGCAAGTCGTGAGGAACTGGGAAAACTGATCTTTCGTCGCGGACTGTCGACACGGTCGACGGCGAACGAGGTCGCCGGACGTGGCGTGGGAATGGATGTCGTCGCGGATACGCTGGAGAAGCTTCATTCGTGGATTGAAGTGGACTCGACGCCCAATGAGGGCACCAACATACGCCTGACGGTGCCGCTGAAATCCATCACCGAACACGCGCTGGTTGTCCGTGCTGGCGAGCACCTGGTGGCGTTGCCGATGCAGTTTGTCCGCAGTGCGGACGATTCCGAAGTCGCCGAAGATGCGTCAATACCAAACCTCGCGCATGCACTTGGGATTCCAAATACAGCATCGCGAAGCTCGGCCAACGTGATCGCGATTGAGCGAGTGCCCAATCCGGTCAAGTCGTCCGATGAATCACACACGATCTCTTTTGTGGTCGACGAGGTGATTGGCCCTCAGGAGGTCGTGGTGCGGCCTTTGCCGGCCCTGATGCGACATCAAAAACTGTTTGGCGGCGTTACGCTGGCGGCCGACGGGCAACTGGTCTTTGTGCTGAATGCCTTGCGACTTGCCGGCACACTTCAGGCGATTGTGGACGGTGAAACGGCCGTACCGCGCATTAATACCAATGCGGTGAACGACAGTTGTGAAGCTCATGTCCTGATTGTCGACGATTCGCTGAGTGCGAGAAATGCTGCATCGATGATGTTTCGGGAGCAGGGCCTCGTCGTACATGAGGCACAGGACGGCATGGAGGGCCTGGAAATGCTGGAGGAGGAAGATTGGGCGGTCGTCATCACCGACTTCGACATGCCCAAGATGAATGGCATCAAGTTTGTGGAGGCGCTACGAGCGCAGCCCAACATGCAAAACGTTCCGGTATTGATGGTGAGCAGTCGCTCGCCGGAAGAGATGGAAACGGTTGCTCTCGAAGCGGGAGCCACCCATTACGTCACCAAGCCGCTCACGGCCGAAGTGTTTGACAAACTGATTCAACCGACGATTGAAAATGCAGGCGGTACCAATGGCTGATACCACAACGATTCTGGTTATTGACGACAGCGCGACGATCCGCAGACTGGTGGACAGTACGCTCAGTCGTGATGGCTACTCCGTGATTCTCGCGCCCAATGCCGAGGATGGCATCGAGATGGCGGGCGAGCACCGGCCGGACATGATCCTGTTGGATCATCAACTGCCCGGGACGACAGGCTTCGACGTCTGCCAGATATTGATTGCCGATCCCGAACTCAGCAAAATTCCGGTGGTAATCAGCTCGACTCTGCGGAAGCGAGCGTACGTGGAGTATGCCGACCTTTCCAACGTCGTCGATATGCTACCCAAGCCCTACACCGAAGAGTTGCTGCTGACGACGGTCGGCAACGCGCTCGATACCGGCCAGATGATCGTTTCGTCCCAGGCAGATGGCACCGCCATTCCCGAGGTTATCAACCAACAGGGTGAAAGCGACCTCTCCGGAACGTTCCAGGGATTTTCGATTCGGGAAGTGATCGACTTCCTCAACAACGGCAAGAAGAACGGCACGCTGGAGATCGAAGGTCAACACAAACGGTACTCGATCTACCTCAACGCCGGACGCGTGATTGGTATCGCTTCGACGGGAGTTCCTGCGGAGGAGGTCGTGGACCGACTCCCTGAATCGCTGAACGAACTGGCGCCCGTACTGAACGTCACGATGGGACGCAGTGGTGCGGCCCTGGAGAGTATCCTCGATCTGCTGAATACGGAAGTGCTCGATCCTCGCCTGCTACGAAAGCTGCTTCGACACCAGGCCGCCGTGCTGCTGGTCAACTGCTTCGGCGAAGAACTCAAATCGTTCCGGTTCGATGGCCGGAAGGAGGTGCCGTCGCTGTTCGAGCGTCTGCCACTGGATGTGAGTGTGCTGGCGTTGTTGGTGGAAGGCGCGATTACGCGTCGAGCGGATGAGCTACCAGAAATCTCCGGCTCGGAGTCGTTTTCGCGGCGGCCCATTCGCGGGCAGAATCTCGATCGCGCCGGGCTCACGGCAAAACAGTCGATGGTGCTGGGGCAGCTCACGTCCGCTCGCACATTGTCGGAGCTTGGCGAGGCGATCGATGGCTCGAATTCCGAATTGCGGGCCGTGCTGTACGGCTTTGAGCTCGCAGAACTGATTGAATGTAGTGGTGGCGGTGGTGAATCGCCCCGACGCGTGGTGGTCTACGAGTCGGAGGCAGCCGTCGCGAATGCCATCAAGAAAGCCTTTGACGGGCATTCGGGCTATGAGATGACCGTGGTCAACGATGCGACCGCCGCGCGCCTTGTCGCTCGGCGAACGTCGCCGGACGTCGTGGTTGTCGATGCAACCGACTTGCAGGTCTTCGGGGAATTGCGTGCCGCCGTTACGTCCGATCGCACACTTTGGGTCGCAACCAACGACGACGGCACTGTCCCGAAAGGGGCCAGCGTCGCCATCGAGCGACCCTTCGGACCCGAAAAGCTGCTGGAAGTATTGGGACGTTCTGATTGCAGTGATGGTTTGGTCAACGACACCGCGGAGCAGAATCTATGCACAACGTAACGACCGAGGGCGCTGTTGCCTTCGTCACATTGATGGGGCCAGGCTCCACGAAACAGTTCGAATTGCCCGAAGGTGTCGCGGCCCTGGTTGGTAGTGGCAGTGGATGTCATATCCAAATTCCGGATGCCACGGTTGCCGAGCGACAGTGTCTGATCGAATTTCGCAACGAACAGCTGTTGGTACATAACTGGAATCCGGATTCACCCACCCGGGTCAACGGCGCGACCTTTGACGAGGCGACGGAGGTAACGTCCCGTGACGTGCTGAGTTTTGGTAACTACCAGATGAATTTTGGGCGTCCCGCCCTGTCTCCGGTTGCCGCGGCGGCCGAGTCGAAGGCTCCACTGCCATCGCTCAAGCAGGAGTCGGCAGTGCCGTCGTCGACGGACGAGACAACCGCGACCTTGTCCTCGGCCAATGCGGATAGCACCGATGTGAACGAAACCGTCGAACTTACCGATACAGAAACGGCTCCATTGTCGGTTGACGACCGATTCGCCGATTTTGACGAAACGCCCAGTGCGGCTGCAACGCCTGCTGGCAAACCAGCGACTGCTGTGGATGAAACCAGTGTCGAAGATTCGACGATCTCGCTGCTCCATTCGGAAATTGAATTCCTGCAGAAAGAGCTGGAAGAACGCGAGGCCACCATATCTGAAATGCGTTCGCATTCCGCGTCGCGTTCGCTGGAGGAAGTGGCCGTCAGCGCCTCAAGCAATCGAATGGAAGATCTGTTGTTCGAGCTGCAGATGAGCGACGAACGTCTTTCCAATCTCGAACACGAGCTGCGGATTCTTGAGGAGTTGCAGGCGGCGGAGGCGGATGAAAAGCGACAGATTGAGGCATGGGTCGGTGATATCGAGGCCCGCATTGCACGACGCGAAGAAGAGAGTGAAGCCGAAATTGGCGTGCTGCGAAGTCGCCTGGAACGGGAGAGCCAGGAACGCGTCGCGACGCAAAATCGAGCAGACGCAACGCTCACCGCCGGCGGTGATATGCAGTTGGCCGAGGAGCTAAATCGGCTACGACAGGAACACGAGGCCACGAAACAGAAACTCGATGAGTCGACGGATCGTTGCCGGCAGTTGGAACAACAGGTCGCGGAGCATACGCAATCCGGCGACGAGGCAGCGATCGAAGCCCGTATTGAACAGGCGCTTCGACAGGAACGCCTCACAATCGCTCAGGAACGAGCGGCCATATCCCGACGGGAACACGACATCACTGCAAGGCTCAAGGAGATGGAGACGCATATGGAAATGGAGGCGTCGCACCCGAAGACGAACGAAATCGACGAGAAGTTCCATGTCTTCCGCGAGCACCTCAAAGAGCTCCATCAACAGGACATGGCCGACTACCGACCGCCTTCCATGGGCCAGCGGCTCATGAAACTTTGGCACAGTCTGGACGGCCCGACGGACAGGGACTAATTGGGCGAAGTTCTCCGGTCAGGCGAGGCTCTACTCAACAGGCAAAACGATACGAATGAATCCGCAACTACAACAACACGGCATGCAGGGCGGGGCTTCCAGATTTACGGCTGAAGACCATGCGCGGGCCCTGTATGTGGCGGTCGACCAGTTGACTCAGTGCGTTACCGAGTTGCGGGAAGTGGCGACGGCGGCGGACTGGCAGTCAGGTGAGCTGCAGGGTCAACAGTCCTGCGACCGGGGCGGTGAGAGCCCGAAGCGAGACCACAGCCTGGTGCGAGACCACGACCCGGAACGAGACCACGCTGGCGCCGCATCGGCACTCGACGTTGACGAAGTGACTGCCGAACTGCTGCACCGCGAGCGATTACAGCTTATCGACGCGTGGGCGGCGCTCGAATCGGAACAGCGTCGGCAACAGACAAACACGCCACAGACAAAATCTCCGCAAGCAAAAACACAAAGCGGAGTAGCGCCGGCGATGACCACTCGTCCGGTGAATTCAGGATCAGCAGGAGCGATGGAGAAATCGAAGCAGTTTCGATTTCTGCAACGTGAATATGACAAGCATCGCGAATAGACATTTCGCACACAGGAGACTGACATGGGCCTCATGAATTTATTGAAGCGGTCGACCAAAACGCTCGATGAACCGGTCGTTGCTACACCGCTGTGCGATGACCCGTGCGCGGAACACCTGCTGCGGACCGGTGGCTATTGCAAATTGCTTGCCGAGTCCGAGATCTGGGAGCCGGATGCGACGGCTGCCGCATCGAACATGATGCAAAAGGAAATGGCGTTTGTGCCAGCTGGCACCACGAGACTTGAAAACATCGCCATTGTTGATGGTAGCACCGACGATTGCGGTACGTTCGAAGTCGATGTCGAACCTTTCTTCATTGACCGGAAAGCCGTCACCAACGTCCAGTTCAAACGCTTCGTCGACGCGGACGGCTATCGGGACGAGAGCTTCTGGCCGGTTGAAATCCAGTCCTATGTTTTTCAGTTCACGGACACGACGGGAGTTCCTGGCCCGGCGCTCTGGCAGGATGGATCCTATCGACCTGAGATGAAAAATCATCCCGTGGTCGGGATTTCATGGCACGAAGCAAACGCGTACGCGAACTGGATCGGTAAGCGACTACCTACTTCCTCGCAGTGGCAGCGTGCGGGAACGTGGTGGAATCCGGGCTGTCGCTACCCGTGGGGCAAGAGTTACGAGGTCGAACGAGCCAACATTCATGGAACTGGAATTCGCGGTACCGTACCGGTCGGAGACTACGCGGACTCCGCGACCCCCAATGGCATTGTGCAGCTGGTAGGTAACACCTGGGAATGGGTGGACGCGTGTTTTGCAGAAGTCGAGTTTGAAGGCTGCATGGTCCCCATTGAAGAACCGCTGGGAGAGATTCGCGGAGGTGCCTATGACAGCTACTTGCCTTCCCAGGCGACGTGCCTGTTCCGGAGTGGGCAGCCGTTGCTCAATCGCGCCTACAACGTTGGGTTCCGATGCGCTGCCGACGCGCACCTGCTGGCGCATGTGGAAACGGAATGACGGTCCTGGTCGAAACACAGACGAAACATATGGCCCACACCATCAACATGGCTGGACGACGAAATGAAGACTGAACAGCTGGAAACGCATCGCTACTTTGGTGCATCGAAGATCATTACGTGCTGCTGCTGCGGCGCGCAGAATGGTGCACAGTCGGAGGCTTGCAGTCAGTGTTATATTCCTCTGGCGATCTCCGAATGCGCGGAGAATCGCGGCGTGAAGCCGCAGTTCATTCCCATTCTCGGTGGCAGTGGCGCGGGCAAAACGGTCTACATTGGAATGTTGCTGGACATGTTGTCCAAAGCGCAGCACGATGTGGTTGGGCAGGCGAACAATTCCTTCTCCGTGGCAGTGCAGCAGGAAACGCTGGCGTCACTCGAGCGTCGACGCTTCCCTGAAAAGACCGTCGTTGAATCCGACGAGTGGAACTGGATTCACTGCGAAGTGCGATCTGGCAAGCACAAGAACAAGAATAAACGAAATCGAAATCCGCTGGACCTTGTGGCGCCGGACCTCGCGGGTGAAGCCGTCTCCATGGAGTTGGATCACCCGGACAGCTTTCCAATTGTAAAAACGTGCGTCTCCCATGCTTACGCGGTCATTCTGCTAATCGATGCCCTGAAGGCGCGAGACCATGGAACCGACGAGGACCTGTTGGCGACGAAGATCGCGACGTACATCCATTCGAACGCGCGTCGGAATGGACTCGTACGACGCAGTGTGAATATTCCACTGGCGATTACCTTTACCAAGACAGATCTGTGCCGGGAAGCCGCCGAAGACCCCGAGAAGTTCGCGCGTCACAACCTGCCGGCGTTTTATGCGTACTCCGAGCGGAACTTGCCGAAGCGTGAGTTCTTTGCGGCCAGCGTTGTGGGCAGCGTTACTCGCATCAGCCATGAACAGGGTGACTACTACCTGCCGCTACATGTCCAGCCGGCTGGCATCATCGAGCCGCTGGCGTGGGCCATGAAATCGTAAAGTCGAAGCAGGCTCAGCAGCATCATGTTTCTTGAACAGGCTATCTATACTTCCAGCAAAACGCGCCACGGCGAGGGGTATCACGTTGTGGCGAAGTCGCCCGGGATCGCGGGTGACATTGTTGCGGCGCTGAATCGCTGGTGTCCTTCTCATGCGACGCTGGGTTCGGATATGGATGCCGAAAGTCTGAATTTCCATCGACTTGTCGGTTCAACGTTCGCGTTCTCACGGACGGTCTACGGAGGCAAGGAATTCAGCGGTCGCGGTGGCCTGCAGGTCGTCAGTATCGTGCTGCTGTTGGACCAATCGCATCTGAAGGGATACGAAAACAATCCGTTTCATCTGGCTCGCGTCGCGCGGTCACGAGGGCATCTACGTTGGAGTCCGCCGATTCCGGATCGATTGCCACAGGTCGAATTGCCTGACTTCGATCCCGTGGAATCGCTGCTGCTGGAGGAGGAATCCTGCCCCGAAATCGACTCGATTCCACAACGCATTCGCTGTGGAAAACGTGTCGCGGTTGTGACCGGCCAAGGCGGTACGTCCGCCAGATCGAACAAAATTGCCGAGGCTGTGTTGAAAAGCATGCCTGTTTCCGAACGAATCAACTTTTCTTTTACCACAGGGTTGAAGTGGTCCAAGCAGAGACCGTTTCAATTGCATATGCTGGAAGACATCGACGATCGTGCAGCGAATCGCATGAAGACCGACGGTGTGGAAATTATTCGGCGAACAGCGCGGGTGTGACGGAGTTCCGTGACCACGGTGGCGCAAGAGGCAGGCTTTCCCGCGTTGCGAATTGGTGATTGCAGTGCTGTCGCGGTCTCGTTTGTTCGGCTTGACGGAAAGAGGTCGACGCTTAGAATCTTTCGGTTGCCATGGATGGCAGCACAATTGATGCGAGTTCACTCTGATTGAGTGGTCACATCGAATTGTTGTACCGAGAGTCACGGATGGCTTTTCAGTACACTAGCCGTCTTTGGGGTTACTGATTTTCGTCGGGTGCAAACCCGATTAACCTCGAAGTCAAAGGAGTCGCCCGGTGTCTTTTCCCGCGGCGCAGGATCTGAAGGAGCAAGTCCGCGAGGCAACGGATATCGTTGCGCTCATCGCTGCGGAACGCGACCTTGTTCCAAAGGGACGAATCTTCGTCGCCCTGTGCCCATTCCATGATGACACCAATCCCAGCCTTCAGGTGAATCCGGAACGTCAGACATGGCGTTGCTGGACGTGTGCCGAAGGGGGTGACGTTTTCAGCTACGTGATGCGTCGCGAGAATGTGGACTTCGCCGGGGCACTGCGGATTCTGGCCGAGCAGGCGGGTATTGAACTGCGGCAGGGCCCCAAAGCCAAGCCGGGCAGTCCCGACGACAAGGCGACGCTCTACAAGGCGATGGCGTGGGCCGAACTGCAGTTTCACCGTTGTCTCATCGAAAGCAACGTGGCCGCGGCGGCTCGCGAGTACCTGCGTGGTCGAAATATTACCGACGAAAGTATCAAAACCTACAACATTGGGTTTGCGCCCAACGAATGGCAATGGTTGTCAGAGCGTGCCCGGTCAACGCCTTACAGCCCGGCTGTCCTCGAGGCGATTGGCGTGGTCATTCGTAAGGAAAATGGTCGAACCTACGATCGGTTCCGTGGTCGAGTCATGTTCCCGATTCGCGATACTCAAAATCGTCCGATTGCCGTGGGCGGTCGGATCTTGCCGGAATTTCGCGATGAGAACGCGGCAAAATATATCAACTCGCCGGAAACGCGGCTGTATTCCAAGAGCGAACAGCTCTATGGCCTGAATCTCGTTCGCGACGCCCTGGAGCGTCAACGGAAAGACGGCAAGGTTCGAAACGTGCTGGTGATGGAAGGTTACACGGACGTGGTGGTAACCCGGCAGGAAGGTATCACGACTCCGATTGCGGTTTGTGGAACGGCGCTAACATCGCGTCACGTCCAGGTGCTCAAGCGTTATGCGGATCGCGTCACGCTGGTGCTCGACGGTGACGCTGCGGGGCAGAAACGAGCCGGAGAAGTGCTTGAACTGTTTATTGAGGGGCAGTTGGACCTTCGCATGGTCTGTTTGCCGGACGGGCTGGATCCGTGCGATTTTGTGTTGCAGAAAAGTTCGCAAGCGTTGGAGGAACTGATTGAACAGTCGCCGGACGCGCTGGACTTTTGCGTTCAACGTGAGACTAACGGCATCGATCTCAATCGCGATACCCAACAGGCGAACGCGGCACTGCAGCGAATTCTTGCAACCATGTCGAAAGCTCCCCGCGTGCGAGAAGAGACGGAGGCCGCATTCCGCCTTCGCGAACAGCAGATGCTGGGTCGGATTGCCCGTATGTTCCGTGTGGATGAACCGTTACTGCGTGAGCAGTTGCTGACGCTGAAGCGGGCGCACACTCCGCGCGTTGACCGATCGTCGACGGCAAAGGAGCCCTCAAACCGCAAAGACATTAATGGCTGGGAACGCGAACTCTTTACGCTGCTAATTCAGAATCCTGATGCAGTCGCTGCTGTCGTTGAGAAGGTCGCCCCGGAAGAAATGCGAACCTCCGTCGGCCAGGAGCTTCTGGTTATCTACCAGGAAATCGAGGCGGCGGGCGAAGTACCTGACTACAAACACGTGATGGACGCGACGGAGGATCCGGCGCTCCTTGGCATTTTGGCCGAACTGGTGGATGCGGCGGATCGTATTCAAGCTGATGATGTTGAGATGCAGTTACATGACTTGCTGGCCGCGTTTGCCAACCAGCGAGAAAAGAAATCACGCCGCGATGACGTCGCGGCACTTCAATCCGGAGACCTCGCCGATCAGGAGGAGATGGAACTACTGAACAAGTTGTTCGAGTCCAAACGACTCGATACATAGCGGCTATATGAAACATTTTTGCATAAAGCAGAGATCGGAACTTCGACGCTCCGACCTCCCCGACTAAACAGTCACCAAGGTTCATATGCCAAGCGCGAATCGCGAACGTGAATTTTCACGCCCGCGATTCAAAACAGACAGGGCTCCGATGCATCCACGGAAGGACGCAACCCTCGTCGAAATTGAGTCGGCTCCCGTTCCGGCTCGATCCTGAAATTCCTTGTTAGCGCACGACGCGCGTGGGGATATGACTGTGCAACACCTTCACCCAGACCTCTACCAACTTATTGAACTGGCCAAGTCCCAGGAACGAATGCTGACCTACGATCAGGTCAATGGATTCCTTCCGGATGAGGACACCAGTCCTGCCTTGCTGAACGATCTTCTGCTGGCCCTTGATCAGAATCGCGTTCATCTTGTCGAAGAACTTCGACTCCCGGATGACAGTTTTGAAGACGTGCGACCGGAATTGCCGCCGGACGCTGATCCCAATGGTTCGTTGTCGGCCGACGAGCAGCCCAAGCTTAGCGACGATCCAATTCGCATGTACCTCAGCCAGATGTCTCACATCCCGCTGTTGTCTCGCGATGAGGAGATCGCCCACGCGAAGAAGATCGAAGTTTCGCGGAAGCGTTTTCGCCGGGCTCTGTTGTCCAACGCGTTTGCCATGCAGGCGACCGTGGACATCCTGAAGCAGGTTTATCGTGGCGATCTGCCGTTTGATCGTACGATCAAGGTGTCGCTGACCGAACGCCTGACCAAGGAGCAGATTCTGGCACGCATGCCACACAACCTGCCGCTCCTGGATCGATTGCTGGAGCTGAATCGCAAGGATTTCGCCAAGCTGCTTTCCCGCAGCACGCCGGCCGCCGAGAAACGCATCGCGCGACAGGCCTTTATCTGTCGTCGCTGGAAGTGCCTGCAACTGGTGGAAGAACTGAGTCTACGCACGCGTCGCGTTCAGCCGCTCATCAAACAGCTGGAACAGCACACTCGACGTATGGTGCTGGTCCGCAAGCGACTGGATGAAGTCAAGGATGATCCACGTCAGACCATGCTGCAGTCCCAGCTTCGTCGCGAATTGCACAAGCTGATGACGCTCACCCAGCAGACCCCTTCCAGCCTGCAAGCCAGCTGCAAACTGGCGACCGGCGAGCTGCGCGTTTGTGAAAAGATCAAACGCAAGCTGTCCAACGGCAACTTGCGTCTGGTCGTCTCCGTGGCCAAGAAGTATCGCAACCGTGGCATGAGCTTCCTGGATCTGATTCAGGAAGGTAACACCGGACTGATGCGTGCGGTCGACAAGTACGAGTACCGCCGTGGCTTCAAGTTCTCCACGTATGCGACGTGGTGGATTCGACAAGCCATCACGCGGGCGATCGCGGATCAGGCTCGTACGATTCGAATTCCCGTGCACATGATCGACGTCTTGTCGAAATTGCGGAATATCGAGAAACGCCTGCAGCAGGAAAAACGTCGCATTCCTTCGACCAGCGAAATCGCTGATCGGGCAGGCTTGGACGTGGACGAGGTGCGTCGCATCATGGACATCGGGCGTCATCCTGTCAGCCTCGACCGACCGCTAGGGGATGGGGAAGACGTGTCCTTCGGTGAGTTCATTGAGGATCAGGCTTCCGACAATCCGCTGCAGAACGCCTCACGCGGGTTGTTGCGGGACAAAATCGAAGATCTGCTGAAGACACTGACGTACCGCGAACGCGAGATTATCCGTTTGCGATATGGGCTGGGTGATGGTTACACCTACACGCTGGAAGAAGTGGGACGGATCTTCAAGGTCACTCGCGAGCGTGTGCGGCAGATTGAAGCCAAAGCGGTACGTAAGCTTCAGCATCCCGTGCGAAGCGAAAAACTGGAAGGCTTTCTGAAGAACGTCGCGTAGTATCGCGTTCATCAGGGAGGTTGCACGCCGGCGGAGTTCTGTCACTCCGCCGGCTTTTTTTGTAGCATGCCGCCATGCAACTACCGACGACATGGAATGTTTTGGCGGACGAAGTGCGGAAGGACTACTTCCTTGCGCTAACCAGGTTCGTGGATGCCGAACGAAATCGCCATGAGGTCTACCCGCCGCAGGACCAGGTCTTCGCGGCGCTGGAGGCGACGGCCTATGCGGACGTGCGAGTTCTGGTTTTAGGGCAGGACCCCTATCACGGTGAAGGTCAGGCTCATGGGCTTTGCTTTTCGGTTCAGCATGGCACAAAGATTCCGCCTTCGCTAAGGAATATCTATAAGGAACTCGCTGCGGACGTGGGTTGCGAGATTCCAACGCACGGTTGCCTGACCGCGTGGGCACAGCAGGGTGTGTTGTTGTTGAATACGGTTCTCACCGTTCGTGCGAACGAAGCGAATTCGCACCGGAAACAGGGGTGGGAAACGTTCACCGATCAAGTCATCCAACGCGTGAATGAGAAGCAGCAACCGGTCGTGTTCGTGCTATGGGGTGGTCCAGCGCAGAAGAAGCGTCGGCTAGTAAATGAAGATCTTCACCACGTTATTGCGAGCCCTCATCCTTCACCCTTGTCCGCTCACCGGGGGTTTCTGGGGAGCCGACCCTTCTCCGCTGTTAATGAAGTTTTGCGCTCCTCCGGTCGTGATGAGATCGACTGGACCGTCTGAGTCGCAGACCTAACTTGCGTTGAGCTATGTCGTTAGCGCGTGGGCGTCAGGGTTTGTCGCGATGGGATGGCCTTGATTGGTCGGGGGCGGGCTTGCTCTAACGGCTTGTGCTGATCCTTAAGCCGATATTCTCCAAAGATGCTTGCAATCACAAGTGTGCCGCCGGTCGTCGCGAATTGTTTGACTTGGCGTTTTGCCAACAAATACACTCCGTGAACTTGATATTGCTTCTGAAGAGACCTTTCGGTAATGCCTCGTTTGTCATTCTGCAGTCACCGGTTCCGGTGCAAAACAACAGGACATACAGCTCATGAGAATTATGTTGGCGGCCGTCGTGCTATGGAGCATGGCCAGCTGTGCGATAGCGCAACTTACACTTGGCGTGGATGATCGTTACCATTTCGTATTGAGTGGTGAGGCTGCGAATACATCCGGCGTCAATATTAAATCGCAATCCGGCTCGTTGCTCCCTGGGCCAACGAGCGAGACCGGCCCGTTTGCCATCATGTATGTAGGGCGTGATACGAATGTTGCCTACATCCCCGTTCCTGGGTCGACGTTGGAAATAGATGGCGAAGTGACCCTTGCATCGCGGTGGAATCCCGCTGGAACGCCCGATGTCCATTTTCAGTATGGAAATGCAGATTTTCAGTTGATCGATTCCGGCCCCATTTTCCCGGACGTCACGCCAAACCCCGATGCCGGCGTAACGCTGGGGCTCAATGACAACAATCGATTTGTCATTCGCGGTACTGGTCAGGATTTGATTGGTATTGATATCCGCTCGCCCAGCGGCTCTCTGAATCCGGCGATTACCGGTGAGACGCATGATTTCAGTTTCGTGCTGAACAATTCTCCGGAGCGGCTGACCTACGGTGTGTTCGGCGACGCTGGTGCAGTCCACGTGGATGGAGAAATCACGTTAACGGGTGGCTGGAATCCTTTTGGGCTCGCGGATGTTGAGTACAGCTACAACCTTGTGGGGCCCGTTCATTCCGGTCCATTGCGTGTCGAGATTGAAGAAGGAGATCGTCAGGCACTCGGTTTGCGGATGGACGACGATTTCAAGTTCGTCGTGAGTGGGACGGGGCAGCGACTTGGCCGCCTGAGTTTCGCGTCGACGACGGGCGCGCTCGTGCCGGCGACGGACCCTGGCCCGTTTACCAGACTGGAAAGTAATAACGCTCACACGATTGTCTATACAGCCGATGACAATGTCGTGATTGACGGTTCGGTGACGCTTTCGGCCGGCTGGAATCGCAATCTTGGATTTCGCGATGTGAAGTACGGCTACACGATCGACGACTTTGATGTTGGGTCGCAGTTCATTCCCGGTTCGGTTTACCCCGAGGCACCACCCACGAATCCCATTGGCATCTCCGTGGATCACTCGACGTTGGCGTTGAAGGTTACCGGCAACGGTCATGAGCTGCGGGACCTGATAATTACGTCACGCAGTGGAGCACTTATCCACGACGAGGTGGACCCCGGACCGTTCGACACCGTAACGACCAGTCGTTCGACTCGCATTAGTCTGTCAACGGATAGCCGAGTGAGTGTTGACGGGACGGTTGTGTTGCCGGTCCGCTACGATATCAACTCGCCCAAGCAGGATTTGAGTTTCCGTTATCGCCAGGTTGGATTTATCGATCGGCGTGGTCCTTTCGATGTGCATTTTCCGCTACCGCTGACGCCTATTCGCGGGACGATCGACGACGATGGAGGATTTGCATTTCAGGGTTTTCAGCACGAGCTGGAGTCCTTTGAGATTCGCTCGCCTGGCGGGGCCCTCGTGCCGGGAACGGACCCTGGGCCGTTTGGCGGGTTTCTGGAAAACAGTCCCGAGCGGATTGCGTTCTCCGGCGAGGCGTTTCTGAACGGTAGCGTTGATTTTGACTTTCAGTGGAACGGCGAAGCGGCTGATATTGAATTCGTCTACACATTGAAGGATGTGGGATTCGAGTTTGGGCCACGCTCGGTAGGCTACCCGGCGGCAAATGTGATCTCGCTGATAGCAGCACCAAATCTCAGCGAGCATCTGGTTCTGACTTCCGGCGGAATTGAGATCTACGGAGTCGACATTACTTCGGAAACGGATTCAATTCTGATTCTGGAGAACATCGAAGATGCTGACTTCGGGCCTTTCGGAATTGTCGAGTCCTATTCGAACGGGCTCCTGAGTCTCCGTTCGGAAGATCCGGTGGCGATAGACTGGTTGAAACTTCCAGCGGAATGGAATGACGATCAGGAGGCCGACCTTCAGTTGTCGTTCATTCCGGTAGGCGTGCGAGCCATTTCCGGGGTAGTTCGATACGACGGTGCGGTGCCCGAGCCCGGCACGCTGCCGCTGGCTTTCCTGGCGACGTGCTGTGCGGTTGGAATGTTCCGGGGCAGGCGCTTGCGATAGTTGCAGTCGGCGGGAAACGTTTGGTCACGTCACTCTTCGAGTGCATGCCGTTGGCGCTGTCAGAAGAGTCGGTTGTAGCCATTGAGGGCGGCAACGCGGTAGGCTTCGGCCATCGTGGGATAGTTGAAGGTCGTGTTGATGAAATACATCAGCGTATTTCCCGGCCCCTCTTGTTCCATGATCGCCTGGCCGATGTGGATGATTTCGGATGCGTTGACACCGAAGCAGTGGATGCCCAGCAATTCCAACGTCTCCCGATGGAAGAGGATCTTCAGGATGCCAACCTTGCGCCCCATGATCTGCGCTCTGGCAAGGCTCTTGAATTTCGACTGCCCGACCTCGTAAGGGATGTTGGCTTCGGTGAGTTCGCGTTCGGTCTTGCCGATCGAACTGATCTCCGGGCTGGTGTAGATGCCCGTTGGGATGCTGCCGAACGAGACGCGTTCGGATTCGTCGGAAGTCAGGATGTGCGATGCGGCCGCTCGTCCCTGCATGTACGCGGCGCTGGCCAGCGACGGGAATCCGATTACGTCGCCGACGGCATAGATGTTCTCGATCTTGGTTTGGAAGTCGCCATCGACTTCCAGTTGTCCGCGACTATTCGCTTCCAGGCCAACCGTTTCCAGTCCGAGTCCATCCGAGTTGCCCGAACGGCCGTTGGCCCATAGCAGCACGTCGGATTTCAATTGCTTACCGCTCTCCAGATTCAGGATGACGCCGTCCTCTTCCGCCGTGATACTGGAGTAGCGTTCGCGATTTCGAATAACGATTCCCGTGTCGCGCATGTGGTAACTGAGTGCGTCGACGATTTCGTCATCGAGGAAGTCGAGCAGCTGTTCGCGAGTGTTGACGAGGTTTACTTTCACGCCGAGGTTGCGGAACATCGAGGCATATTCGCAACCAATTACGCCGGCCCCGTAAATCGATATTGATTTGGGGGTGAACTGCAGATCAAGAATCGTGTCGCTATCGAAAATCCGCGAATGATCGAAGTCGACATCTTTGGGGCGGTAGGGTCGCGAGCCAACGGCAATGACGATGTGCTTTGCCTTGACGCGGTGTAAGACGCCTTCGTCGCCGTGAACTTCAACCATGTTGGGGCCGGCGATCTGTGCCGTGCCCCGCAGGATGGGAACTCGGTTGCGAACGTAGAAGCCCAGACGCATGGACTCCTGCTTTTCGATGATTGCCGCTGCGCTGGCCCGGAGTTGGGGAAACGTGAACGTTGCCAGCGGATCGGGGCATGTGTTTTGAAAGAGCGGGTGCTGGGTGACCTCGACGACGCTGAAGATCGATTGTCGTAAAGCCTTGCTGGGGATCGTGCCCCAGTGTGTGCAGCCGCCGCCAATCTTGCAGTGCTTTTCAACGACGGCGACGCTGAGGTTACTCTTGGTTGCCTGCATGGCAGCCCCTTCGCCGCCGGGGCCCGTGCCGATAACTACGACATCATATTCCGAATCCATGGTTGCCATCCGTGGTTATATCTTGCTTCTTTTCTGTCAAACGCCAAGTCTAGGACAGGAGGGCGATTGAAGTCCAGCGGGGTCGTTGTGTCCCAGAGAAGCCCGCCGGCGGATGGTGATCGGCGGGGCGAAGATTATGGACCTGGTGGAGGGACGGTAACGGGGACCCTAGCGGCCGATTTGAATTCGATCTTCATCATATTGGACCGTTGCACCTCGCAGGTTCCGCTTCAATTGCTGGACCGCGTCGGCAGAGATCGACGTCTTTCGCAGGCTGACGGATACCAGCTTGGGCATTTTCAGCAGGATGTCGACGATGTCATCCTCAATGTCGGTACCTGAAATGTCGACAATTTCCAGTTCCGGTGCCTCCGCCATCCAGCCCAGTCCGTCCGCAGTGAGCCGGGTATTGGTGAGGTTAACCGATTGCAGGTTCTTCAGCGCGCCCAGCTTGCTGGCGCCGGCGTTGGTGATCGATGTATCACCCAGACGTACTTCCTTGAGTGCGCTCATTTTGGAGAGATGCTCGACGGTCGTATCGGTGACCCCGGTGCCCTCAACGCCAATGCCCAACAGTACTGAAAGACCGCTCAGCTTTTCGATGCCGGAGTCCGTGATCTTGGTGTTGGCCATATAAAGACGCTTCAGGTTGGCGTGCTTGCCGACGCTCTCCATCGCGTCGTCGCCGATCTCGGTATCATCGATACTCAGTGACATCAATGTCGGCAAACCGGAGATGGCTTCGAGGCCGGCGGCAGAAATCCTGCTGCCATTGACCCACAATTTCTTCAATCCTGCGCTGTCAGCAAACAGTTTGAGCTGCTCGTCGCCGAAGTTGGCGCCGGAGGCATCGAGGATCTCCAAGTCACCCAGTTTTCGAAGTTTGCCAAGAACCGAAGAATCTGGCAATTCCTTGCGAAGTTCTACCTGGGTTAGCTTTTCGACGAAAGCATCGCCAAGCAGGTCACCGATGAACGTTTTGCCCTGCCGTTTTTCGTCCGTTACATAGTCGCCCTCCTCAAACAGACGCTTGCCGTACGAAGCCCGCCCGCCGGCAGCGATGACAGCTTGCTCTGCACTGCCTTGCGCCCAGCCGTGAAACACCCATGGCAAAAACGGAAGCGTTGCCAGCAGGAGTAAGCCAATGACCACAAGAACCAGCTTGCTGCTGCTTCGTTTGGGTTCTGCGGAATCGTTCATTGTCACCTCAAATGGAAATGCTGCCTTATGTCTCACCAAAAGTGGACTGACATAATATCAAGCAGTCACTGCTGTCTCCACCGTGTCGTGGTTGGAATATTGGTCGAGTTCGTCGATTTACGATTCGCTTTGTCGTCTTGCCTTTCACCCAGGCAGTGGATCAATAGAGCGGACAAGTTCGCTTGGACGAGAGAGTGCGTAAATGGGTTAACGAGGGGGGACTTGAGTGTTGGCTCATTCGCATTCACTCGAATTGCTCGTTCCGTCCGAACCAGAGGTCTGAAGGGAATACCGTTGCGCGCAAAATCCATTGTTCTGATTGCTCTGCTTGCTGTTGTCGTGTCCGGCTGTAGTCGGGAACGTTACCGGTTGCGCGCGGACAGTCAAAGCTACGGTATCCTGCATCAAAAGACCGCATGCGCTCCGTGGCACCCAGCGGGTCTGAATATTGATCCGCCAGCGCATTCGCGACTGGCTCACAATTCATGTCCGGATGATCCGAGCCTGCCTGCTCCGTCACCGAGTCTGTACGAGTACGAGTTGCCGGAAACGCAGAAGCGCGATCCGCGAAGGTTCCAGCGACTTGACATGGCAGACAATTTTGGAGCTGCCTTCACGCGACTCGCCAATCGCACGATGTTCAGACTGCCGTCGCGTCAACGCAAGGTGGAAGCTCAGTCGGCATATCGCCTTGCTTCGCATTCAGGAGTCGACGGCGACATCGAAGTTGCGTTCCTGCCGCTTGATCAGGTGCCGGAGACGCCCTCACCCGACGACGTGCAGCAGGAAACGGATCGCGTTAACGAAGCCATTGGCGTGATGAGCCAGAATTCCGTGCGACAGGTTCCGCTGCAAGAGCCCGTTTGGTCGTCGATTCCGCCCGGCTGTCTGATGCGAGCGCTTGAGTTCAGTTCCATTACGGACGAGTATCGTGATACGTTTGGCCGTGATCCGTCGCAGGATTTGTTTGACGAAGCGGGCCGGTTGTCGCTGGAGGATCTGATTGATCTGGCCGTGCTCAACAGTCGTGAATATCAGTCGCAGAAAGAGAATCTGTATCGAGCCGCGCTCGCACTGACGTTGCAGCGCTATGATTATCAGTTGAAATTCTCTCCGTTCGGAAATGGCACCGACGTTGACTACAACCATTCGAATCAGGCGGGCATCACGACGAACCAGCTTGGTATCACATCAGGCGCCGCGGTTGAAAAGGTGATGTCAACGGGCGGGCAGTTACTCGCGAGTTTTGCCAATGACATCGTGCTTACGTTCAACGGTCCCAGTGGATTCGCCACAGATGTCAGCTCGCAGTTGTTCGCGCAGATCTCACAGCCGCTGCTCCAGCGTGACCGCGTGTTTGAGAACCTCACTCAGGCTGAACGCGACGTCGTCTATGCGGCTCGGGATTACGCTCGTTTTCGCAAACAATTTTTCCGCGACATCGCGTCGGACTACTACCGACTGCTGCTGACCTATCGGAGTATCGAGATTGACATGCTCGATTACTTCACGAACCAACGCGGGTTTGCGCGTGCCCAGAGCGAGTATGCTCTGGCCCAGCGGATCCCGCGTTTTCAGGTTGACCAGTTCGAGCAAAACGCGTTCAACAGCCGCAGTCGAGTCATTCGTAGCTGCAACGATCTGGAGCAGTCGTTTGATCAACTGAAGCTGCGGCTGGGCATTCCGCCGGAAACACCGATCAACCTGGATCTTACCGAACTGGAAATCCTGACGGCTCGGGATGAAGTCACCGTTGCCATCGAATTGGCACGGAGATCGTTTCGCAACCTGAGCGGAGAACTGGATAGTCGCGGCGATGGACTGGAGCAGGTCGATGATCGGGTGTTGGTGGTCAACGCTGCGATTCAGTTAGCGCAAAAGCTACAGGCGCAGCTTGAGTTACAGGCGACCCTTGAAAACGGAATCGAAGACCTGGACGATCCAATGCTCGACATGGAGTCTGAAGTGGAGCCGGGTAGTGTGCTTGATGAAGCGACGAAACTGCTAAATCGACTGCAGGCGGAAGCGATCGCGATTCAGGCCACGGGATTCCGTAAGCAGCTCGAGCAGGAAATGAATTCCCCGCGTCCTCCTTTGCCAACAAAGTTGTTTTTTCTACGGATGAATCTGATCGGATCATTGCTGGAGCTGGGACGATTGCGAGGCGTGGCCTTTGGGCAGGAGGAAGGCATGGCGGAGCGTGCGTCTCGTCTGGCAGAACGCTACAACGCCCTGTCCACAGAGCTGGACGGTGTCTATCAGCGACTCAGTGAACCGGACGATGACGAACTTACCAGCGAGGAGAATGTTCGCAAGCGAACTGACGAACTTGCGCGGGTGGCGCAAATCTCCGATAGCGCCGGTGAGCTGCTGGCGGAAGTCGGTGCTGTCGTGCCAACGGACGAGCAGCTGGATGCGTCGGGTTTGGTACGTGAGGTCTTGCGGCTTGGAGACGAGCTGCAGCGTTCGAATATTGGTGGGCTCGAGCCCATTGAGATTAACACCGACGAAGCGATGCTGACGGCGCTGGTAACCCGCTTTGACCTCATGAACGAACGAGGGAATCTGGCGGACGCATGGCGGCAGATCAAGCTTGCCGGTGATGACCTGCGATCGATCCTGAATCTCCAGGCCAGTCAGACGATACGCACCGACTCGACTCGTAACGAGGCGTTCGACTTTACGTTCGATGACAGCGATAGCAACGTAAGGCTGACATTCGACGCTCCGTTGAATCGCAGGGCACAGCGAAATTCGTACCGTGTTGCCTTGATCAACTATAACGTTGCACTGCGTAACCTGATGCAGGCGGAAGACCAGATTAAGTTTGCGATTCGATCGGACATTCGAAGTCTGCAACTGGATCGTGAGCAGTATCTGATCGCCGTGGCCAGTGCGGCACTCGCGAGTGACCGACGATTGAGTACGCGTAAGCAGCTGGATGAGGGGCTGGGCAACATTACGGCTCGTGATTTCCTGGAAGCTCAGACGGCGTACACCGCGTCGCTCAACGGGGTTGCCAGCGCCCATATCGACTACATTCTGGATCGCATTGATCTGTTCCTTGATCTTGAGCTGTTGCAGGTCGACGACAGCGGTTTCTGGCCGGATCTCTACGACGAGCAAAAGCAGCCAGAAGCGCGGCTGGCACCACCGCCGGGATCGGGCCCCGCCTACGGTAGCCTGGTTCCGGGGCTACATTACTCGCACTGCATTCGCCGGATGGACTGCATTCCCTTTGGGGCACCGCTGGTTTTTGATCATGAAGATCAGGGAGCGGGCGTGTCCGAAAACGGAAGTGCGTTGGAAGGTGAGTCGCCTGTCATGAGAATGACGCCAAATCGATTCGAAGAGGACGCTCCGGCCGAGGCGCCCGAGCCCTTCGGAGTGCGTGCACTCCCCGAGTACCCTACGGCAAACCCTCGCGTTCCTGAGGTCGGGTGGGGGAGTTCGAAGCCGGTGTCGGCATTTCCACCCTCCCTTCAGTCGGAAAGCTTGCCGTCATACTGAGTGAGGTTCGTAGCGTACGAGCCTTCAATGTCGCCTGGTTGACCTGTCGGGGTCAGGCCGCTTTCTGGAGCAAACGTCATTTCTGCTTCTGCGGAGCTGCGCGGTACCCGTGGAATAGACTTCCGAAGGTAGTTTGCATGAGCGTGTGTCTTGCGAACAACTTGTCTTCGCAGGAGTCGCCGCCATGTTCATTAGCCACCTCCGTCGTCTCGCTGGCATTGATGCAGCTGTCGAAGAACGTACGGTGGTCGGTTGCGACTACGCGCTTTTGGAACGCCGTATTGCCTATAGCGGTTCGCCACTTGCCGGTGAAGAGTTACCGGCGGCAATGTCGGAGTCGACCGATGCGTGGGGGGAGGCCGGCGTCGAGTTGACTGAGCCCGACGGAATGACGGGCGACCTCCATGACGTAGCGAATGCCGACCTGTTCGATCCTGGCGAAACAGAAATCGGGCTTCTTGACGCCGAAGACTTCTGGTTCGGCGACGACCAGGAAGTTGGTCGGCGGACGGAGATGGTGTTCGTTGACGCCTCAACGGAGGACTACGAAATTCTCGTGCAGGATCTGCTGCGCAACCGACAGGACGTAAGCATCGAGGTGGTCATTCTGGACGCTTCGCAGGATGGCTTCGAGCAGATTTCGGAAGCTCTTTCCCGCATGTCAGGCGTTGATACCGTACACATCGTTTCGCACGGCGAGAACGCTCGACTTCGATTGGGCGCGAGCTTTCTTGATCCGACCTCGTTGTTGGGTAACGCGGGGCAGGTTGCCGCATGGGGCGATGCCCTGGCGGATGGCGGCGACATCCTGCTATACGGTTGTGAGTTGGCGGCGGACGATGCGGGCGTCGAACTGGTGGAGTCGCTGGCCTCGTTGACGGGAGCGGACGTTGGCGCCAGTACTGACATGACAGGGCACGTCGACCATGGAGGCGACTGGGAGTTTGAATACGTCTCGGGAAGACTCGATGGTGCAGCGATATTCTCCACCGATTTCGTTGCGGCCTGGGGCCATACGTTACAGATCGTCAGCTCGCCGGAAACACTCGTAAATCAGGATGGTACCTTGCCGGTGGGCCAGAGCGAGTCCACGGTGATTTCAGGTGCGGACCGTGCAGCACGAGCCGTTGGCGTTGCAGACAACGGTGATTACGTCGTTGTCTGGACGGGTGGCTCGGGCGATCCGTCGCTTAGTGATGATGTGTATTTTCAAAGGTTCGAGAGGATGGGAACGCCTGTGGGGGCTGCCCAGATGATGAATCAACACACGGCGGATGAGCAGGACGACGTGAGCGTTGTCGTCAACGGTGACGGTAGCTTTGTCGCCGTTTGGGAAAGCGAAGGGCAGGACCATGGGGTCGGAGCTGGCATTTACATGCGCATGTTTGATGCCAGTGGTGTTGCCATCAACGACGAAACGTTGGTGAATGAGACGGTGGTGAACTGGCAGGGCAACCCCGATATCGCCATGAACGACAACGGCCAGTTTGCCATCGTGTGGGAGGGGATCACAGAAGGCGAGCCAGATATCTACCTGAGGGATTTTCACGCGGATGGAACGGCCAATACCGGCGAGATTAATATTTCGACCGGTGTCGGTGGTGCGGATGAGGATGAACCAGTCGTTGGGATGGACGGTGATGGGAACGTGGTGGTTGCCTGGCAGAGCGTGAATACCGCGAATGTCGAATTCCGCCGTTTCAACTTCAGCGGCACTGCGATAACCAGTCTTGTCGAGCCTTCAGCCTGGTCGTCGGTGCTGGGTTTTGAGGTGGATCTCGATATCTGGACGCCCCAGATTGCCGTCAGGGAAGACGGGATGACTGCTATTGTCGCGTCTGCCACACACGGTGCCGCCGGACTGTATGAGGCGGGGGTTATCATTCAGGTCTTCAATGCAGATTTGACGGGCGCCCCTGCGTTTGAAGACGTCATGTACGTAAATGAAGAAGTTATTGGGAACCAGGCATTTGCCAGCGTCGCGTTTCAGGATGACGACTCATTGGTCGTTGTGTGGGAGGGAGACGGCCCGTCAGCCAGCAGTTCCGACGTCTTTGCGCGGACGTTCGAGCTGGACTACCTGGACGGCAATCCGATTGTGGTGGCCACGGGCGACGAGTTCGTGATCAACGAGTCGACGACTGCATCGCAATCGCATGTTTCTGTAAGCGCACTGGCGGAAGCTCAGTTCGTTGCGGCGTGGAGCGGTTTGGGAACGGGCGACGACGATGGTGTATTCGTTCGGGCCTTCGGTGGTGACTCGCTAGTCGCTGTCTCGGACTCGGTTACGGTGTCGGAAGACGGCATTGTAACAATCGATGTCCTTGCGAATGATTTGGGAACAGGCGTCCTGACTCTGGAAAGCTACGATCCAACGGGGGTTGTTGGGCTACTATCTGATAATGGCGATGGCACCATCGGCTATGATCCCAACGGTCAATTTGAGTCGCTAGGTGATTCCGAATCAGCAGAGGAAATTTTCAGCTACACAATCGTTGATGAGACCGGTGAGTCCGATACGGCGACCGTGACGATCGTCGTGACGGGAGTAAACGACGACCCTGTCGCTCGGTCCGATGTCTACACGACGGAAGCAGGTGTGCCGCTTACGGTTTCCGCCACCGCATCCAACAGTTTGTTGGCGAATGATTCCGACGTCGAAGACGGGGGCATAAGTTTCGGGGGGATCGTGGAGGATGGCGCGGGAGGCGTCGTCACCGCGGATTCCGATGGTGGATTTACGTTCACGCCTGATTCCGGGTTTATCGGGACCCATCAGTTTTCGTATCAGCTACTGGACGAAGATGGAGGAACAAGCGTCGGTACGGCAAGCATTAACGTTTCACCACCTGGGGTGACAGCGGATGGCTTGCTGTTTAGTACGCAGGGGGTTGGGAGCGCGACAGCCGACGGAATCGGCAGCTGGACGCGTACGCAAATCATTGGAATGACCGGCCCCAACCTGACGCTGGGGATGTCTGGACCGACCAATGGCACACTCAACTCGTTCATGGATGTTGCGGACGATGCCGGCGGTGACGTTCGGCTGGGCGCGTTTCATCATGTTTCCCGTGACATGGTAATGAGTGGAGGTGTCAGTGTGTTGGGGGGAGATCTCCTGTTGGTTGTAAGCGACGCCAACTATCCGAGCATAACGCCTAATCCACGCGACGTCGTTCGGGTTTGGGTGCAATCACCTGGCGACTATACCAGCGGACTCTATGAGATCGCGACGGGAAATCTAGGCACTGGCCAGATAGATAGTGTCACGCTGGTCGAATTCGATACCGTGGTTGGCGGGGTGCTGGTGGAAGAGGGGAGTTTGCTCTTTGGGGTCAGCCGGATCAATGATGGTCACATGATTATGAAGTACTATAACGATGGGGTGACTGCCTCAACCTCTGTTTTGGTCGACTTCGAGGGGGGCGATTTCGGTTGGACCAACAAGATTGAAGCGTTGGAGTTGATCGAGCGGACAACTTCCATCGGTGGGGCGACGTTAAATGCAGGTAGCCTCTTGATGAGTTTCAATGGTGACGTCACCTACGCTGCTACGGGAACGGTGTTCGACCGTTCGGATGTTGTGCTCGTTGAGTTGAGCGAAGCCGGTTCGACACCAAGGGGGACCGCTTCGGTGTTTGTCGAATCCGATGATCTGGGACTCAACGATCCCCAAATTCAGGGTCTTTCTCTCGCGGCAGAATATATTGGTTATCGCCAGCCGGTTGTCGACGATCAGACGTTGGCCCGCGTTCTGGAACACGACGCTCTCTATAGCGCTACGGTCGTAGCTTTCGATGCTGACGATGATATCGTTGAGTTCGAAATCGTCGGTGGGAATTCGGCGGGTATCTTTGCAATTGATAACGCCGGAACGCTGACGATCGCAAACGCGTCCCTGCTTGACTATGAAACATCAGTCAGTCACACGCTGACGATTCGGGTTGCGGATTCTGGAGGACGAGTGGACCTGGGGGATGTGACGATACATGTTGATGATGTAGCGGAGCCATCCATCTCCGGTACGGTTTGGCATGACGTGCAGGGCGACGGTGCTGACGGCTCCGACATCGGGTTCGGTGACGTTACCGTTCTGCTTTATAAGGACGATGGAAACGGTCTGGCCGATGACGCGGATCTGTTGGTGCGGACGACGACGACGTCAGGCGATGGGACCTATCTGTTTGAAGGCGTTGAGGACGCAGTTTACTGGGTGGCAGTTGATTCCAGATCGATTGTTGGAACGCTGAATAGTGGCGACTTCACCAACGGAGATGTCTGGGCCGAGCAGACCTATGACTTCAGGGGCACCGCCTATGGAGGGCGCAATGCCGGTGTTTCAGACGACGCGAGTCGGTTGTCTACATCCGAACACATCGCAATCGTAGACGTCTCGATTGGGGACGTCGTTGATGCCGACTTTGGTTTTAGCTTCAACGTGGTGTCGCACACCGCGGGGGGCGACAGTCGGGACGACGATACGGGGGAAAGACGGACGGTGCAGGGGGCTCTGCGTCAGTTCATTCTGAACGCAAATGCAATTGCTGGGGCGAACGAGATGCGATTCGTTCCCGCCGTTGCGGCGAATGCCACGGAGGTGGATGCGGCGTGGTGGAAGATCGAAATCACGGAGGCGATGCCCGTCATCACGGATTCGCTCACGACGATTGATGGTCGCGCGATCAGCGCTGTCGATGGTGTCAGTTGGCGTGATACAAACACGGGAGACGATGGCGACTCGCAATCTGTCGGTACGGGTGATGACGGCTGGATTGGTGTCGGGTCGACCGATGAAGTGACGCTGGACGGGATACCTCGCCCAGAGTTGGAGCTCTTCGCAGCGGACGGCGTGGCAATTGCCGCCGGCCTTCATGTGCTGGCCAGCGATGTGACTGTGACGGACGTCGCCATCCACGGGTTCGGGGATACAGCGGGAGGAAATGTCGTTGTTGGAGACATTGGCAGTACGTTTTCGGGGTTCATGCTTGGCCGTGCGATACTTGGTGCTGATGCGCGGTACGGTGGAGCCGAATCGTCGTCCGTTCATGGAGGTGGCGGTCACGGCCTTCGTGTCGAGGGCGCAAGTGGCGGCGTTGTGCACGACTCGATGATCGTCGGTTCCCGGAGGAGCGGAGTGCTGCTGGATGGGGCGGACGACTGGCGTGTTGTCGGCAATCGTATTGTTGGTTACGCCGCCGTAGCAAATGATCATGATGGCATCACTGTCACATCGGGGGGGGCGGGCAATCAGATCCTTGGCAACTACATTGCAGATTCTGGTGGCATGGGGATCGACCTGTATAACGCAGGTGGTGCAAATGTGATCGTGGGCAATACGATCGTCAGCAACGGCCGCGCGGGAATCGAAGTATCGGGTGTGCGGCTTGCGGGGGATGGCAATGTCGTTGAGCACAATGTGATTCATGGAAATGCCGGGAATGGCGTTCTCGTTGTCGGAGATTCGTTGGGGGCCGCTCCTTCCGTAGAGAACCGCATTTCGGAAAACAGCTTCAGTGGGAACGGGCTGATCGCTATTGATCTTTCGCCGCATGGCGACACCGGAGTTGGTGATGGCGTAGATGAAATTGATGGCACCAATGATACTCGGGGGAATTTCGGTCTTGATCATCCCGAGCTGAGAGTCGCACAAGTCGATCCATCGCTACTGGATCCACTTCGTGTGGAAGCGGACTTCGTCGCTAGTCCGGCGCAGCAAATTGAGTTCTACATCGCGACGGATTTGGACGCGTCGGACGTGGTTGGCGACACTCAGTACGGTGAAGGCCTGACGTACTATGGCCGCGCGGAATTTGCCGGTGCGGGAGGATACACGTGGGTCGAAACGAGTGGCTACACGCTACAGGCGGATGATCGGTTGACACTGCTTTCGTTCGACGCTGCGTCAAATACGTCTGAGTTTTCCAATGTTGTTGACCTGGATTTCGTGCCACACGCGAATGATGACAGCTTTGTGCTGGGGGCTGGGTTCACCATCAGCGGTTCCGTCGGAGACAACGACTTTGATCCCGATGGTGATGTGTCATTGCAGTATGCGTTGGTGGCTGGTTCGGAACCTGGTGCGGGGGCGTTGACCTTCAATGCCGATGGTACGTTCACGTACGAATGGGATCCTCTTGCTCTGGATCTCGTTACCTTCAACTATGCGGTTACCGACTCGACGGGACTTGGGGGAGAGTTCGTTGCGGCGTCCACGGCGACGGTCTCCCTTGAATTTGAACCTGCATCCGGAGAGGCGGTCGTTGTCCTGCTGCCGCTGGGGGTGGGCGAGGGTTCCGCTGGCAGGATCGACACGACGTTGCTGCATGTCGTGAGTCCCACAGCGGGGCCCGAACATGTGGTCTATGTCATCGATTCGTCGGTCGCACATGGACGGCTTGAACTCGGCGACGACCCCGGCGTCGCGTTGGCTGTTGGTAGTACTTTCACGCAGGAGGACATAGACAATGCGAACGTTGTCTACCTCCACGATTCGACGGACACCCTATTCGATTCGTTTGCTTTCACCGTCGATGACGGGAGGGGCGATGCTACCTCGGGCGTCTTCCATATCAACGTTGTGAATGCTGAGGAGACGCTGGCGACGAACGCTCCGCTGTCGGCGCCCGAAGGGAGTACGGCTTTCATTTCGGAAGCTGTGTTGAGCACAGCCGACGCGGACGATACGGCCGAAGAGTTGGTCTATACCGTGACATCCGTTCCCCTGTGGGGGCGTTTGGAGTTGTTGAGCGATTTGGGTGTGGCGGTCACCGAATTTACCCAGGCGGATATCAATGCTGGTCAACTGGTGTATGTACACGACAGTAGCGACACAACCAGCGATTCAATTGCTTTTGTCGTCGACGATGGGCAGGGTGCCTCGACGCCGGGGGTTCTGTCTGTCGTGATCAATAATGCCGAGCAGGTCGTTGAACGTAGTTCGCCCCTGGTGTTGAACCCGGGGGAAGCTGTAACGATTTCCGCTCATGAATTGCTGGTAAGTGACGCAGACGACTCGAGTGAAGAGATTCAGTATCGGGTGGTGGTCGGAGCCGTTGAAGGTCACCTTGAAATGGTGGACGCACCAGGGGTCCCTGTGACGGGCTTCTCGCAGGATGATATTGATAATAGCCGCGTTTCCTACGTTCATCGTGCCGATGGCGGCACCGCAGATCAGATTGTATTTGCTGTCGACGATGGCCAGGGAGTTGCGAGTGAAGTGGTTCTGGAGGTCTACGTCCGTGCGAATCCACAGGACGACTACTACCTCATGGTTGGTGGCTCTACATTGACCGTCGGGGAGGAGGTCGGCTTGTTGGCCAACGATTTGCCCAATATGGGCGCCGCGACTTTGACGGCTTCCCCAACGAACGGCGGGATCGTCTGGAACGGAGACGGTTCCTTTACGTATACGCCAGACGCCGGATTTATCGGTGATGACTCGTTCACTTACACGATCACCAATGGACCTACTGTTGGCGAAGCGACGGTAACGTTGGAGGTCGTCACTCTCGGGTTGGATAGCGGGGGCGATGAAGGGCCAGGAGACGAGGGCGACGATGAACCGAGTCTTCCCACCGAAGACCCTGTCGAGGAGGGGGCGCCTGGCGAGGAGGATGGTTCCGGCGAGGATGGAGGTTCCGGCGAGGATGGTGGGGCCGTGGGAGAGGGTGGGGTCACTCCCGGACCGCTACCGGCGAGTCGCGAAAGTCCGTCTGCGTCTGGAAGTTCAAGTGTAAACGCCCCGGTGGATGAAGAAACTGTGGACGGTCTTCCTGCGGTAGCGTCAACGTCCGAGGCCGCCGAACGTCAAGCGCGTTCAGAAAGCGAAGAAACGAGAGAAACGCGATACCGCGTCGACGCAACAACGGCAGGTGCTGACTTCGAAACCGGAGCGTTCGGAATCGGGGAGGCTTTCTCGATAACACCGTTCCATGAAGTGACAGCCGGGGCCAACTTTGAATCTATTGAGCAATCAGTGATGTCGACCGCCAGGTTGAATGAATGGCAGGCGCACAGCGGGCTGGCACTCACGGGAACGCTTTCTGTTGGTTGGCTTGTATGGACGATCAAGGGAAGCTACCTGGTTGGCAGTCTGTTGTCGACAGCCAGTCCGTGGATGTTGGTCGACCCGCTTCCGGTACTGGAATCGATCGAGCCGAAAAAGACCTCAAAGCGTGCAGCCAAACAACACGACAAGCTCGATTCCATGGTCGGATAAAACTTCTGGCCGACCGTTCTCACCAAAACCCCTCGCCCCTTTGAAATGCCATGTTTCGACTTTCTGCAAAGTTCCTCGTATCTCTCGGCCTGACGCTGTTCCTGTTGGGCGTGTTGATGCTGGCTGTTGAAACCGGGATCGTGCCAGATTCCGTTGCCCTGCGACTCAAATCACGCGCGCAGTTGTGCGAGACTGTCGCCATTACAACTTCGTTGTTTGCACAGCGGGGGGATATCCAGTCGATCGAATCGATGCTGGAAGCAATCTGTGGTCGCGACGCCGACGTATTGTCAGCCGGGGTTCGGAGATTCGATTCGGCCAATATGATTGTCGAAACGTCGGGCCATTCACAAACTTGGAAGGTCGCGACTGAATTCAGGAACGAGTGCCGGGTGGTGGTGCCCGTGTACGACGGGCCGGGCAGTAAGTGGGGCGTTGTAGAGATTGCCTTCACACCAATTTCTGCAGCTGGTCTGAAGGGGTTCGCGCAGGGGGACGCCGTGAAGCTGATGGCATTTGTTGGCGGCCTCTCCTTCATCGTCTACTACTTCTATCTTGGCAGAATGCTCAAGGTGATGAATGCCAAATCGGTTCCCCAGCGCGTGCGAACGGCCCTGAATACGCTTGCCGGTGGATTGATTGTCGCCGATGCCAATGGAGACATCGTGCTTGCCAATGATGCCGTGGCGGGGTGGGTAGGACATTCTCCCGAGACGCTCATGGGAAAGGGGATCCAGCAACTTCCGTGGGTGTTGCCAGAAGGCTGTGCGCTGCCCTGGGATGTCACGTTCAGCAGCCAGTTGCCAATTGTGGGTGAAACGCTACGCATCGATTCGACAGATGGTCCGCGAACCCTGATTGTTAACTCGACGCCCATGGTTGGAGACAACGAAAATCTGCGAGGCGTCTTTATTGGTCTGGAGGATGTAACGGTCCTTGAGAAAAAGGAAATCGAACACAAGAAATTGCGTCAGGAGGCAGAACGCGCAAACTCGGCGAAGAGCGATTTTCTGGCGCGGATGAGTCATGAGATTCGTACCCCGATGAATGCGATCCTTGGCTTTACCGATGTGTTGCGCCGAGGTTTTGACGCGAATGCAAGCGAGCGGGATGAGTACCTGAATACGATTCATTCCAGCGGCGAACACCTGTTGTCGCTGATCAATGACATCCTTGATCTGTCGAAAGTTGAATCGGGACGCATGGAGCTCGAGACGACAAAGTGTTCCAGTCACAAGATCATTCTTGAGACGCTACAGGTGTTGCAGGTCAAGGCGGACGAAAAGGGGCTGTCGCTTCGCTATCTGCCAGAAGAGGGCATGCCGGAGTTTGTCGAGAGTGATCCGGTTCGCCTGCGCCAAATTGTCACGAACATTGTCGGCAATGCGATCAAGTTCACCGAACAGGGCGGGGTCCAGGTGCAATCCCGACTCGTTGGGAAACAGCTTGAGATTTGCGTTGTCGACAGTGGAATTGGTATTCAGAAAGAAGCTTTGGCGCGTATCTTCAGTCCATTCAGCCAGGCAGATACTTCCGTGACCCGGAAGTTTGGCGGCACCGGCCTGGGCCTCGCAATCGCCAGGAGCTTTGCGGAAGCCATGGGCGGCGGGATCCGAGTCACAAGTAAGCTTGGTACGGGAACGACTTTCATCGTAACGATTGATCCGGGGAACATCGACGAGTATCGCCGGATCCCAAGTCAAGAAGCCGTGCAAGCGTTGGGTGTGCGAGAGAAGTCAACGTTGAACGCCGAATTGCCTCCCTGCAAAATTCTTGTTGTGGATGACGGAGAGTCGAATCGAAAGTTGCTTCGCCTGTATCTCAAACGGGCCGGTGCGACGATCGTCGAAGCTGAAAACGGCCAGGTTGCGGTCGATCTGACCGAACAGGAAGAGTTCGATGTCATTCTTCTCGACATGCAGATGCCAGTGATGGATGGTTATACGGCGGCGACTACTTTGCGTCAGCGTGGATGTCTGATTCCCATTGTGGCGCTTACTGCTCACGCGATGACTCAGGATGAGGAGAAGTGCCTGGCGGCAGGGTGTTCGCATTTCCTGACGAAGCCCGTGGACTCGAACAAACTGCTGCGACTTGTTAGCGACATCGTGGGCGGCGAAGTCAGGGTGGTGGAAAGCCCGTCGGCCGTTGAGCCTGAACCCACACCTGCATCCGTGCCTCCCATGCCTCCGTCCGCACCGCCGATGGTTGCCATTCCGGCAGCAGTCGATGCGCCGCCGATCTCATCCACGTTGCCGATGGATGACGAGGATTTTCGTCAGATTGTTCTGGAGTTTGTGAAGCGACTCGATGAGCAGTTGGCTGCAATGGAATCGGCGTGCACGGCAGGCGACATGGCGGAACTGGCCAATCTCGCACACTGGTTGAAGGGTTCCGGTGGTACGGCCGGCTTTGACTGTTTCACGGTTCCAGCAAAGCAGCTTGAGGACGTCGCAAAGTCAGGCCTGAAAGCTGAAGCCGCGTCGGCAGTGCAGTCGCTCCGGGTGCTGCAGCAACGCATTCAGGTTCAAGGTCGCCAAAATCAACTCCTCGCGGCAGGCGTCCAGGTGTAGGCGCCATGCCGCGACCGCTTGCGCGTCGGTACGGCTCGCTGGCTGGGAGGATGCACTTTGCAGGTGCAGATCTTCGACCTACAGGAAATGCCAGATTGTCTATCGCGGAAGTGTTGGTCCGGATCTGCTCGCCGTATTGCATAACACGCTACGGAATTGCCGCGAAGTACCTGTAGGAAATCCCCCGCGCGTTCGTGGTGCAATACAGTTGATTCTGTACCATGAATCGCGTCCTAAAAACAATTTTGGCGTCCGCTCGTGCGCGGCTGTTCGGCAGTCGATGCCCCAGGGCGGCGTGCGCGCAGTCAGGCGATTTTGTCTCGCTTGAACCTCGCGTGCTCTACAGTGCCTCGCCGATCGCCGAGGCGATTGAGGAACCGGTGCTCGATTCAGGATTGGCTGGATCGGATGCTGCGGGACTCTTTCCCGATTTCTCGGTGGCGGAGGAGTCGCAGGGGGCCGATGGCTCATGGCCTGGCGATCCATTCACAGCCGAACCATTGGCCAATTCCGCCAGTGAATTGATCGTTGTAGATTCACGGATCAACGATCTGGATGCACTATTGGCGGATCTGCGGTCGGAGACCCCGGATGCCAACGTGTTGATTCTTCAGTCCGAGGTCGACGGAATTGAACAGGTTTCCCGGGTGCTGAGGGAGCTCGATGGTCTCGATTCGGTGCACATCGTCGCGCACGGTGGTGGCGGAGGCATTCAACTCGGGAGCACATGGCTTACTCAGGAAAACGTGGCGGCGTACGGCGGTGAAATTGCCGGTTGGCAAGACTCTCTTGCGTCCGATGCGGACCTGCTGATTTACGGTTGCAATCTGGCTGAGTCGGAGTCGGGTGAAGAACTCATCGATTCCCTCGCGGAGCTTTGCGCGTGTGACGTCGCGGCCAGTGACGATGTGACGGGCCACCGTTCGCTGGGCGGTGATTGGGATCTTGAGTATCAAACGGGCGTGGTTGAAGATACTGATCTCTTTGCGGGTCTGGCCACGGCGAACTGGCTGGGGACGCTGGACATTACCAGCAATCTCGTCGCGCATTATGAGTTCGAGGAGAACGGCGGGTCGACGGCGCTCGATTCGACAGCCAACGGGAACGACGGTACTCTCCTGAATGGCCCCACGTGGGATAGCGGAAGCGCTGTTGGAGATTTTGCGATTGACTTTGCCGGGGACGCTGCAAACAGCAATCGCGTCGTGACGGTTGCCGACGATGCAAGCCTCGACTTCAACGGCGATTTTACGGTGTCGTTCTGGTACAACGCGACGGCATCGCCCGTCGGCTCGACGCGAATGATCGGTTCGCACGATGGGAGTTCTGGCTTCTCCGTTTTTGCCGATGGCAGCAACGATGTGAACTTCTACATCGAAGGCAGCAGCAACTTTGCGATCGATACTTTCACGTTGGGATTTGAGGCGGATGGTCAATGGCATCACATCGCCGCGACCAAGGACAGTTCTGGAATACAGTTGTATGTTGATGGCGTGGCTGGCGGCGTCCTTGCGGGGACCTACGGAACGATCAACCCGGTGGCGCCGCTGACGATTGGCGGGGAATCCGCAACCATTTCAGACTTCGAGGGCAAGCTGGACGACGTTCGCGTGTATACCCGCGCGTTGTCGGCGACGGACGTTGGCGAGCTTCGCGCCTCGGCGTTTATGCTGTCCCAGTCTCTGTGGTTGACGACGGACACGGATGTGACCGGAAGTGGAGTCACCGGGCTGGGCTCCTGGGGGGCATCGGAGATTCTGTCCTTTGGCGACCCGGGGTTTTCGCTCGAGCCGGGGACGACGGCAGGTACGGTCACCTCGATATTGAATCTCGACGATTTCGCCGATGACGCGAACGCAGACTTGAACGGAATGCACTACGTTTCGCAGGCAGTCGTCGTAGGTTCCGGGGCGAACCTGGTAACGCTGCTGGCCGGAGACGTGTTGTTGACGGTCGAGGCCAATGAGAGTTTCACCAGCACGAACTCGATCTCCGTGACGGACGATGAGATTTTCGCGTTTCGTCCGGATGCGGTGGGCGACTACAGTTCAGGGACATTTGTTCTGGTCGCCGATGATTTGCAGTCGATTCATGGCGCAGCCGATACATGGGCGTTGACGCTCGTAGAGACCGATACGATGGTTGGAGATACCACGCTCACGGCCGGAAGTTTCCTGGTGGGAGTCGAGAAGGGAGGCCCCGGAGATGCAGAGGATTGGATCGAATGGGTCACGCTCACGGGAGCCGGTGCCGGGGTGACAAGTGGTGCATCCGTTATCCTGGTTGACGGTGTGGACATTGGAAACAGCGAAGGGATCGTGGGGCTGGAGTTAATCGAGTCGAACGTGTCCATTGGCGGTGCTGACCTTGTATCTGGCCAGGTACTGGTGGTGCTCGAAAAGAATGAGACGGTGGGCACGAACAGTTTGGCGGTAACCGAACACGATGTCTTCGTGCTCGACGTGACGCAAACGACGTCGGGCAGCGGAACGGCTCAGGCTACCGCGAGTCTCCTGTTTGAAGGTGCGGACGCAGGATTCGACGTAGCGGGCGAGCGATTGGCGGGGATCACGCTTGTGGCGGGAAATCAGGCGCCGGAGGTTGTGGCGTCGGCAGGAAACGCTGCGTTCACGGAGAGTGGCCCTGCGGTGGTCGTGGATTCCAGCCTTACCGTTTCGGACGATTCTTCCAGTCTCGAATCGGCGGTGGTTCAGATCACTGGTGCTTTCCTGGCCGCCGAAGATAGCCTCAACTTTGTCGACCAGAATGGGATTAGCGGGAGTTATAGTTCCTCGACCGGCATCCTGACTCTGACAGGGTCCGCATCAGTCGCCAATTATCAAACGGCCCTTCGTAGCATCACGTATTCCAACAGTAGCGAAGATCCCGACACAACAACTCGGACCGTCAGCTTTACGGTCTCTGACGGATCGGGAAGTAGCACTGCCGCGACACGGAATGTTACGGTCTCGGACGTGAACGACGCTCCGACGTTAGGTTCCTTCGCTGCGGTGGTGGACACGACGAATGAAGACACGGAGGTTGAACTGACGCTTGCGGAGTTGCTGGCTCAGGGTGATGAAGCGGACGTGGACGGCACGGTGGACGGGTTTGTCGTCAAGAGCATCAGTAGCGGGACGCTGCGGATTGGCACGAGCTCCGGTACGGCGACGGCGTGGTCGGCGGGTTCGAACGACACGATCACCGCCACGGATCGAGCCTATTGGACACCGGCTTCGAATGCGACGGGTACCCAAACGGCGTTCGAGGTTGTCGCCTTGGATGATGATGGCGCGGAGTCTTCCACCAACGTCGCGGTGACGGTCTCGGTCTCGGACGTGAACGACGCTCCGACGTTAAGTTCGTTCGCAGCGGTCATCGACACGGCGAATGAGGACACGGAGGTTGAACTGACGCTTGCGGAGCTGCTGGCTCAGGGTGATGAAGCGGACGTGGACGGCACGGTAGATGGGTTTGTCGTCAAGGGCATCAGTAGCGGAACGCTGCGGATTGGCACGAGCTCCGGTACGGCGACGGCGTGGTTGGCGGGTGTGAATGACACGATCACCGCCACGGATCGAGCCTATTGGACACCGGCTTCGAATGCGACCGGTACCCAAACGGCGTTCGAGATTGTCGCGTTGGATGACGATGGCGCGGAGTCTTCCAGCAACGTCGCGGTGACGGTCTCGGTCTCGGACGTGAACGACGCTCCGACGCTGAGCTCCTTCGCAGCGGTTATCGATACGACGAATGAAGACACGGAGGTTGAACTGACGCTCGCGGAGTTGCTGGCTCAGGGTGATGAAGCGGACGTGGACGGTACGGTAGATGGGTTTGTCGTCAAGGGCATCAGTAGCGGAACGCTGCGGATTGGCACGAGCTCCGGTACGGCGACGGCGTGGTCGGCGGGGGTGAATGATACGATCACCGCCGCGGATCGAGCCTATTGGACACCGGCTTCGAATGCGACGGGCACCCAGACGGCGTTCGAGGTTGTCGCCTTGGATGATGATGGCGCGGAGTCTTCCAGCAACGTCGCGGTGACGGTCTCGGTATCGGACGTGAACGACGCTCCGACGTTAGGTTCCTTCGCTGCGGTGGTGGACACGACGAATGAAGACACCGAAGTTGAACTGACGCTTGCGGAGTTGCTGGCTCAGGGTGATGAAGCGGACGTGGACGGCACGGTAGACGGGTTTGTCGTCAAGGGCATCAGTAGCGGAACGCTGCGGATTGGCACGAGCTCCGGTACGGCGACGGCCTGGTCGGCGGGTTCGAACGACACGATCACCGCCACGGATCGAGCCTATTGGACGCCGGCTTCGAATGCGACGGGTACCCAAACGGCGTTCGAGGTTGTCGCCTTGGATGATGATGGCGCGGAGTCTTCCACCAACGTCGCGGTGACGGTCTCGGTCTCGGACGTGAACGACGCTCCAGTTACTGCGGATGCGCTGGGGACGTTCAACGAGGACACGCCGGGATCGATCATTCTTTCCGGAAGCGATCCGGACGGCATGGTCACCAGTTTTGTGCTCAATAATCTTCCTGCAAACGGTGGCCTCTATCTGGATGCAGGTCTGACGACTTCGGCTACAACGGCGTTCGACTACGCGGCGACCGGCGGAACACTTACCGTCTACTTTAGCCCCGATGCTGACTGGAGCGGCGTTTCGGGATTCGGTTTTGCGGCTCGCGATGATGATGGCCTGCTTGATGCGTCTGCCGCGACCGCCACGATTACGGTGAACGCCATCAATGACGGGCCTTCAGTTTCGACGAACGTGGGGCTGACGCTCGACGAAGGCTCCACGTCCGCGATTGGGAACTCGCTACTGAATGAGGGTGACGTGGATGACGACGGCGTCGAACTCACCTATACGTTGACTCGGCTGGCATCACACGGCGATATCCTGCTTTCAGGGACGCCTCTGAGTCTGGCCGGAAATTTCACGCAGGCCGACATTGACCTGGGGCGAATCACGTACGCGCACGACGGCAGTGAAGCTTCGGCGGATGATTTCGAGTTCAGCCTGGCGGACGGTGGCGAAAACGGATCGCTTGCGGCGACCGGAACCTTCAACATTGTTGTGACACCGGTCAACGACGCTCCCGTCGCGACGGCGGATGGCTTCAGCGTAATGGAAGGGAGCACCCATGTGTCACCTGGGAGCATCCTCGACAACGACACGGATGCGGAGCTGGACGCGCTGACCGCGTCGATTTTCATTGGTCCCGTGAACGGAACGTTGTCCCTGAATGCGGACGGCACCTTTGTCTACTCACATGACGGTAGTGAGACGACCGCGGATAGTTTTACCTACCAGGTGGATGATGGAAACGGCGGTACGGCAATGGGGCTGGTGGCCATCACGGTGAATGCTGTTGATGACACTCCAATCGCCACGGCGGACGCGTACTCGGTCTTTGAGGGCGGAATTGCCGCCGAGTCTGCCGCGACCGGAGTGCTGGCCAACGATACGGATCCGGACTCGACCGCGTTGGTGGCAACGCTGGTCAGTGGTCCGGTGAACGGGACGCTGACCCTCAACGGCGACGGTTCATTCAGCTACAGCCACGACGGCAGTGAAACGTTGACGGACAGTTTTGAATACGAGGTCTCGGACGGGAATTCGACATCGCGAGCGACCGTTACGCTCACGGTCAGTGCGGTGAACGACGCCCCGGTGGCGACCGGCGAGACGTTTGTGGTCAGCGAAGGGGGCGTTGTTAGTGCGGGGGCCTCGGGATTGACGGCGAACGATACCGACGCGGAGGGCGATGTGCTCACCGCTTCGCTGGTGTCCGGTCCTGGAAATGGCACGGCGGTGGTCAACGCAGACGGTTCATTTGTGTACACGCACGACGGAAGCGAGTCGACATCCGACACCTTTGTCTACCGGATCGATGATGGCAATGGTGGGATGGATACGGCAATTGTCAGCATCCTGGTAAGCGGTACGAATGACGCTCCGATTGCAGGTGACGACAGTTACGGATTAATGGAGGGTGGGACTCTCGTCTCAATGGTTCCCGGTGTGTTGGGGAATGATAGCGACGCGGAAGGTGCCCCGCTGTCAGTGAGTTTGGTGTCGGGGCCAGTAAACGGGAGCCTTTCACTGAACTCGGACGGCTCTTTCACGTATGTCCATGACGATAGCGAGACGACCTCCGACGCCTTCGTCTATATGGTGTCCGACGGAGTTGGTGGAACAGCGACGGCGACGGTCAGCCTTGCGGTTACGCCGGTCGACGATCCGCCGCTCGCAGCCACCGACACTTTCGAAAGCACCCCGGGCCAGCCTCTGAGCATTCTGCCGATGGAGGGAGTGTTGGGAAACGACGTCGACATTGATTCGGCGTCGCTGACGGCGGTGGTGGTCGATACGACTTCGTTCGGCACGCTATCGTTGAATCCGGATGGCTCGTTCGACTATGTCCCGCTGGCGGGCTTCGTGGGCACGGACAGTTTTACGTATGTGGTTGACGACGGCAATTCGTTGTCGAACCCGGTGACTGTCTTCATCAATGTTCAGGCGGTCGGTGGGCTGGACCCGGTGGGCTCCGGAGGAGACTCGGGAGAGGCGGACGATTCAGTCGACGACGACATGGATGAAGAGGGAAGCGAAACGACGACCCTGCCGGAACTGAGCAGTCCCTCAGGCCCGGGCGATCCCGATCGCAAGTTGGCCGCCAGAAATCGCTCGGGTCGTTCGGTTTCACAGTCGGAAGGGGACGAGTTCGTGGAGCCCGTTTCCGTCCCGGTCGCGGCGCCGGAAGTTCTGACTGAATTTGTTTCGTCGGACCGACTTGGCTTGCGTGTGCTTTCGGGTATTCAGATCGCGGTTGAATACTTCGATGATGAACTCGAGTTCGACGTCGAATCGTACTACCACGACGTGCAGTTGTTGTGGAACAACCTGAATGTAATACGAGATCAGATCGAGGAGGACTCGAATGCCATGGCGGTCGCCGTGGGAACCGCGACGGCGGTCAGTGGCGTGGCGACGATTGGCTATCTCGTCTGGACGTTGCGAGGGGGATACCTTGTCGCATCGCTGGTTTCTGCGGTTCCTGCATGGCGAGTCTTTGATCCGTTGCCCATTCTTGAGATGCATTGTCAGCAACGCAACGACCGGGATGATGCATCGCTGCAGGAAATGTTGAAGACGGCCGACTCGGAAGCTCGTCTGGTCGCCACCGCCGGGCAAAGCGAGTCGTGATTCCGGGGATTGGGCCGGGGATTGGGCCGGGGATTGGGCCGGGGATTGGGCCGGATGTCGAAGGTCGGCGCCGTCAGCTGATCAAGTCGTGAATCACGTGACCATGGACATCGGTTAACCGGAAGTCTCGCCCCTGGTAACGGTAAGTCAGTTTCTTGTGATCGATTCCCATCAGGTGCAGGATCGTTGCATTGAGATCGTGGATGTGCATGGTGCCCGGCGTCCATGACTCTTTGGAAGGTTGCGGAGTCATTGGCTGCCCGTGTTCATCGGCGATGTTGTAGCCGTATTCGTCGGTCTGTCCGTAGGTGATTCCGGGTTTGACTCCACCGCCGGCCATCCAGGTGGTGAAGCAGCGTGGATGATGATCCCGACCATAGTTTTCGGGTGTCAGTTTGCCCTGGCAATAGACCGTTCGGCCAAATTCCCCGCCCCAGACGACCAACGTATCATCCAGCATCCCGCGCTGTTTCAGGTCCATGATCAAGGCTGCCGATCCGCGATCGACGTCGCGACATTGTGAACCGTGTTCGCGAGGTAGCCCACCATGAGCGTCCCAGCCGCGATGGAAGATCTGGATGTTTCGCACGCCACGTTCGGCCAGCCGTCTTGCGTTCAGGCAACAGGCGGCAAACGTTCCTGGTGTTTTTGCGTCGTCACCGTAGAGGTCAAAGGTGGCCTGCGATTCCGATGACAGGTCCATCAGTTCAGGGATGGAGGTCTGCATGCGGTAGGCCATCTCATGTTGTTTGATGCGGGCAAGGATCTCCGGATCTCCAAAGCGTTCATGTTGGGCCTGATTGATGGCCGCCAATGCATCAAGCTGTTTGCGGCGGTCGTCGCGACTAACGCCTGGCGGATTGCTGAGGTAGAGTACGGGGTCGCCTTCGCTGCGCATCAGAATGCCCTGGTGCTCTGAAGGTAGAAATCCGGGGCCCCAAAGTCGGTTGAACAGGCTCTGTTCGGGGTGATTGGTGCGGGCATGCATCACCACGTAGTGCGGTAGATTCTCGTTCTGGCTTCCAAGTCCGTAGCTGATCCATGCGCCCAGGCTGGGGCGACCGGGGATCTGGCTGCCGGTTTGAATGTAGGTAATCGCCGGGTCGTGGTTGATCGCTTCGGTGAACGTTGAATGGACGACGCAGAGTTCCCCGGCAACCTGAGCCGTATAGGGAAGCAGTTCGCTGACCCAAACGCCGCGATCATTGTTGTCCATTTTGGTAAAGCGATATTTGCTGGGACAAATCGGCAAACCGCTTTTCTGGTTGGCCGTCATGCCCGTGACTCGCTGGCCGTCGCGGACGTGATCGGGCAGTTGCTGGTTGAACTTGTCCTTGAGTCCGGGCTTGTAGTCCCAGAGATCCAGGTGACTGGGGCCGCCACTCATGAAGAGATAGATGACTCGTTTCGCCCGCGGTTCGGCGTTGCTGCCTGCGGCCGCCGGTGCAGCCTGCAAATCCCGGTTCAGGAGACCCGACAGCGCCGCCGTGCCAACACCCAATGCCGTGCGGCCAAAGAGCTGTCGGCGTGTGGACATTAGTTCGTGTTCGCGAATTGGATTATTCATGTTTTCTGATTCTCTGGGCCGCGAGCAATTGTGTTGGATGAAAGGCGAAGTCCGCGTTGACTGGCAATATCTGGTCGAGCAGTCTGTTCTGTAGCTAGTACAGAAGCAACGCGATGTCGCTGGCGAGGATGGTGACGCAGAGCTGGGTCCAGGCCGCATGCTCCGCGACCGCCAGTTTCTCGTTGCGCGGTGCGTCGCCCATCGAGAGGAGTGCCGTGGCGTCCTCGGTGGAGTCCCGGTATCGCCGTCGCATGTCGTGCAGCAGATCGGTACAGGCCGCCTTCTCGGTGGTAGCTGGTTTTCGGCACGCGAGGAGTTCGAAGATCAGGTCGATGCGCGCGTCGTCGTCGGCTTTCGAAGTGAGCAACCGTTCGGCGAAAGCACGGGCCATTTCGATACGTTGGGTCTCGTTCAGCAGCCCCAGTGACTGCAGGGAAGTGTTGGTGCGCGAACGCCGGACACAGCTGGACTCTCGATCGGGAGCATCAAAGAGCGTCATCATGGGATGCGGGCTGGTACGCTTCCAGTAGACGTAAAGACTGCGGCGGTAGAGCGGCTGGCCCTTATCGCGTTCGTACTTCTTCGTGTTGCTGGCCGGGTGTGCGAGTGCTTTCCACATGCCGCTGGGCTGGTAGGGCTTGACGCCTTCGCCGCCCATGTGAGGATCCAGCAATGCACTCGCCCACAGTCCCAGATCGCGGATGACCTCGGCGTCCAATCGCCATGCCGGGCCACGAGAAAAGAGTTTGTTCTCCGGGTCGTCGATTTCGGGACGCCATGCCGAACTCTGTCGATAGGTTTGGCTGGTGACCATCAGACGCAGCATGTGTTGCAAGTCCCAGCCAGATTCCTGAAGTTCGACGGCCAGCCAGTCGAGCAATTCCGGGTGTGTTGGCTGTTCGCCCTGCAAGCCGAAGTCCTCGGGCGTGCGGACCAACCCATAACCGAAAACGCGTTGCCAGATGCGGTTCACAAGGACTCGGGCAACCAACGGGTGATCGCGCGAAGTGAGCCACTGTGCCAGCCCGAGGCGATTCGTTGGCGCCCCTTCCGGGAACGCGCCCATGACTTCAAGGATGCCTGGAGACACCGGTTCGCCAATTGGCAGGTCGTATTCACCCCGCTTCAGTACACGCGTCTCGCGCGGCTTGTCCAGTTCTTTCGCGATGAGCGTGGTGGTGAACGATTTCTGTAGTTCGTCGTATTCCGTTTTGAGGGCGGCGGCCTGTTCGCGGATTGGTGTGTCGAACGGTGAGTCCTCGTTGGCGATCAGGGCCAGTCGTTCAGCAGCGCTGGACTTGTCCCAGTTGTCCGGCACGCATTCGGCAGATTTGCTCGCGCGGTCTGCAATTTCTTCGCTGGCGTTGCGTAGTTCGGCATACTGCTGCCATCCGGTATGGTCTTTGGGAACTTTGAGGTGGGGGCCGTAGTCGTACTTGTTACCGTCGAGCGCACTTTCCGCAGTGCTGTTGAAGAAGGCCAGCAGGCGGTAGTACTCGGTCTGCGTAATGGGGTCGTACTTGTGCGTGTGGCAGCGGGCGCAGGTCAGCGACATGCCCAGTAAAACGGTGCCCAGGGTCTCCGTGCGATCGAAGTTGTTCTTCGCCTGGAACTCGGCGGCAATAGCGCCGCCCTCGGCCGTCGTTGGATTCATGCGTACGAATCCCGTGGCGATCAGTTGGTCGGTCGTGGGGTTCTCCTGAAGGTCCCCGGCAAGCTGCCACGTAATGAACTGATGAAGCGGCAGGTTGTCGTTGAAGGCCCGCACGACCCAGTCGCGATAGGGATAGATGCCGCGGCGGTTGTCCAGGTGCAGCCCGTGCGTGTCGCCGTACCGTACCGCGTCCAGCCAGTATCGCGATTGATGTTCGCCGTATCGAGGCGACGAAAACATGAGTTGGACGAAATCGCTGTAGGCCGATGGCGAGGTATCATTGAGGAACGCCTGCAGTTGCTCCGGTTCCGGTGGCAATCCGGTCAGCGTCAGGGCAACCCGTCGAGCCAGCGTCGAACGATCAGCTTGCGGAGCGAGCGTGATTCCGGCCGATTGCTGTTGGGCAACAATGAACTCGTCGATACTGGATTTGCCGGGAGCTTTCGTTGGCGGGACGAACGCCCAGTGCTTTGCGTAGGAGCCACCTTCCTTGATCCATCGCGTCAGGATGTCGCGTTCTGCATCGGTGAGCTGTTTCTCGGCATCCTCCGGAGGCATGGGGGCATCGGTGGAGTGAATGCGTTCCAGCAGTTCGCTGGCGGCGAGGTTATCGGGGTCGATGGCCCGATATCCACCTCGATCACTGGTGGCGGCTTCCAAAGAATCCAGCCGCAATCCATCTTCTTCCTGCGTATCGGGGCCGTGACAGACGAAGCACTTGTTCGACAGCACGGGCAGTACCTCGCGAGCGAAATCGACGGGCTGCGGTCCTTTCGTCTGCGGTTCGGCTGATTGTGCTTCGGCGACTGTGATCAAACAGGCGAGCAGCAGAACAAGCAGGAATGGTAAGCGGGTGGAGGCGAATCGTGTTGACTTCATTCGGCTAACCGACGGCGTGAGGCGGGAAGGAGACCACCCATTCTAAGTCAGATTAGCAACGATTCCGAGACATCTTTGCGGCCGGAGGTTCACAGTTTGTAGCGAAAATCCTGCAGGATCAGATTCGGGGCAGCTCGCCCCGGCAGACCCCAAAAGTTTTTTTAAAAGTCGTGTCAGATGTCGTCGCGGCCCGTGTGTTCCTGAAATAGAGAGCCTTTTCAAGTTCAATTCGGAGAAGAAGAGATGACGAGTCGACTGATGATACTGTTTGCGGTGGCGATGCTGCTTGGGGCCATCCACACGCCGGCCAACGGAGAATGGGGCAGCCTGAAGGGGCAGTTCGTGTATGGCGACAAGGACACAAAGCTACCAAAGTCCATGCAGCTAAAGCCCGCCAAGGATTTGCAGATCTGCGGCAAGCAGCCACTGTTCGACGAGACGCTGGTTATCAATGAAAAGAACCGCGGCGTGGCGAACGTTGTGATGTGGGCGTTCAAGCCCGGCAAGATTCATCCTCAATACAAACAGACGGCGGACGACATTGTCCGCATCGACAACAAGCTGTGTCGGTTTGAGCCGCACGCGATTACCGTCCGCACCGGGCAGACCCTGCAAGTGGGAAATGAAGATCCCGTTGGGCACAACGCGCTGATCAATTTCCTGAAGAACACCAGCGTGAACCCTATCATTCCTGCGCACGCCAAGGTCGACTTCAAACTAACGAAATCGGAGATTATCCCCGTCAAGGTGACGTGTTCGATTCATCCGTGGATGATGGGCGTCGTGCTGGTTCAGGATCATCCGTACATGGCGATATCCGATGAGAACGGAAAGTTCGAGTTGAAGAATCTGCCGGCGGGGAAGTTGACCTTGAAAGTTTGGCACGAGAAAGCAGGCTACATCCAGTCGGTGCAGATTGACGGGAAGGAAGAGAAATGGAAGAAGGGACGCTATCAGCTTGATGTTGCTGGTGGCAAGACAGAGGAGCACACGTATCGTCTCAACCCGGCGATCTTTGCCAAACGGTAGGCGGTGTACTTCGACCACCGGGTGGTTTCGGCCGTGCCATGTGGGGAACGCACCGACTATGATGTAGCCAAAGGTCGTCGTGCCTGTTCGCGGCGATCTTTGGTTGTCACTGGTCAACTCGCTCCCTCAGATTGTGTTGGCGGCGTGATGTCCGCCCGTACCGCGAAGCACTCTTTTCAGCATGACACGAGTTCCCGATACGCGACAGACACTCATTCAGCGTATCAAGGACGATTCCGACGATGCGGCGTGGGGAGAATTCGTCACGATCTATCGCCCCGCCGTGCTGAGATTCGTTTTGCGGCGCGGTCTGCAGCTCGCGGATGCAGAGGACGTAACGCAACGCGTCTTTGTCTCCGTTGCCCGTTCGATGAAAGACTGGGAGGCCGACAGGTCCCGCGGCTCGTTTCGCGCGTGGTTGCTGACGGTGACACGGAATGCTGTCATTAATTGCGTGTCGCGCGAGGCCAGAAACCGATCGACCGGTGGCACCAGCACGCTGCGGCGACTGCAGGAACTTCCGGAAGTTGGTTCGCTGGAAGAGGAGTTGCAACGCGAATATCAGCGCGCCGAGTTTCGCAAGGCCGCCACCGATGTCGAATGTGAATTCGAAGCTGACACATGGCAGGCATTCTGGCGCACGGCCGTGAACAACGAAAACGTGGCCGACGTAGCCAAGGGATTGGGGAAGTCGCCCGGAAGTGTATATGCAGCCAGAAGCCGCGTGATTCGGAGAATCAGGCAACGTGTCGAACAACTGCAACGGGCGACCACCGGGCAAGCAGGGAAGTGACAATGCCGAAACCCGACACATGCGATGGGCAACGCGTGCAGCAATTTCTGAATGGTTCGCTGGTGGGCGAAGAGCTTGAGGATTTTGAGCGGCACCTTGACGACTGCCGCAAGTGCCAGCACGACTTGCACGAACAGTCCGCCGATGCGACGTGGTGGAAGCAGGCTGGCGAATTCCTGTCGACGGATACTTTCGACAGGAACGCCGAGGCGTCGGGCGAGCTGGCTGGATCGGTTGGCACAAGTGATCCAAATGATTCGGGAAGTGCTGCGCGTTCCTTCGCGGCCAACGACTCCAGCTACACCATGGCCGCGGACGACAAGGATCCATTCCGAACCCGTGACGCGGCGACTTCGGACTATTCGCAGGCCATCGGACACGACGGCCTGCAACGCGTGTTGCAGCTGCTGTCGCCCTCGGAAGACCCGCACATGCTGGGGCGCATTGGGCGCTACGAGATCGTGGGGGCGATTGGCTTTGGTGGGATGGCCATTGTGCTAAAGGGGTTCGAGCCCTCGCTCAACCGGTTTGTCGCGATCAAGGTACTGGCTCCGCACCTTGCTTCCTCGGGAATTGCACGTCGACGATTTTCCCGGGAGGCCCGAGCTGCCGCGTCGGTACTGCATCCCAACGTGATTGCGATTCACAGCGTTTCGGAGCATCGCGGAGTTCCCTACCTGGTGATGCCGTACGTCTCCGGTGGCTCGTTACAGGATCGCCTCGATGATCGCGGAGCACTGGACGTGGAATCGGTCGTGAGGATCGGGATGCAGATTGCCGCAGGTCTGGCGGCGGCGCATGAGCAGGGATTGGTACACCGTGACATCAAGCCCGCAAACATTCTGTTGGAACCGGAACTCGATCGCGTCGTGATCACGGATTTCGGATTGGCTCGAGCGGCCGATGACGCCAGCATCACGCAGACCGGAATTCTCGCCGGCACTCCCCACTTCATGTCACCGGAACAGGCACGCGGCGATCGAGTGGATCACCGTAGCGACCTCTTCAGTCTGGGGAGTTTGCTGTACACGATGGCGACGGGCCGTGTGCCGTTTCTGGCGGAAACCAGCTACGGTGTTTTGCGGAGGATTACCGACCACGCGGCCCCGGACATTCACAAGTTGAACTCCCGATTGCCCGCGTGGTTGGGGGTGCTGATTCGCGGATTGCACCGAGTAGACGTTGACCAGCGGTTCCAGTCGGCCTCTGAAGTCAACACGCTGTTGTCGGCGTGTTTGGCGTCGCTACAAAATCCGGGTAAGCCGATACCGGATCGACTGCAGCCCACACGGTCGCGTCGGAATCGAATCTTCGTCGCGCTGGCAGTGCTGGTCATGGTCGGCGCAGCGTTCTGGATCAGCGACGTGAATCCATTTCAAAGCACTGCACCTGCGACCGCGACAGGCAAGCCGGACGACGAAGCAGCGATTCAGCAGCCCTTCGAATGGCCGGACGGGGCGCGACTGGTGACGATAACGGGCCGGTTTGTCTTTGAGGGTGAAGTTCCCGAGCGAAAGGTCATCCTGCCATCCCGCGATGTCAGCGTGTTCACCGAAGAGATCCTCGATGAGGCACGCCTGGTCGATCCCGAGAATTTTGGCATCGCGAATGTATTCGTCTGGTTGGAAGGGGACGGCGAGGCGGACGTGGGCGCCGGCGGCCCACCGCAGGATGCCGAGGCGCTTCGTTTTGAAGCCGGTCGAATTATGCCGCGAGCTTTTCTGTTACGAGCGGGACAGGAGTTGCGAATTGGAAACCGGGACGCGGTGCGGCACATTGTCGATCTTGGGGGCCAGGACGCGGTCAATATTCCGGGTGGGGAACAGGCCGTGCGCCGGCTTTCGAATACGGTTGATCCGGTTCCGGTTCGCTGTGAATTCCATCCGTGGATAAATTCCCACATGTTGGTGTTGGATCACACGTGGGCGGCCGTTTCGTCCCGCGACGGAAGTTTCCGGATTGAAGAGGTTCCCGCCGGTTCCTGGACGGTGCGACTGTGGCACGAGTCGGTGGGCAATATCGAGTACGTCATCGACCGTCGTGGATTCGCTCAGGCGTGGCCGGGCGGTAGGCACACGATCAACATGGACGTGCCGCAAGTGGAGCTGGGGGAGATGACCGTCGATCTTGACTGACAGGTCCGCGGTCCTGCGGCTGCCCGCGGGTGTGTTTATTGCCTCTTACGAGGTTGCGGCGACTACGGATCCCGGGTCTGGCCGGCGGGAATTGCTGTCGGGAAACCGCGTGCAGAAAACGGCGATCTCTCATCGTTGCTTAATGTCTGCGGCGACATAATTGATGTCCGTCGCTTTGTGACCGATGTTGCTTGATTCCCTTTCTGTACGGCACCGATGATAACTTCCCAAAAAGGGCGCCAGCTGTGCGTCTTGCTGATTGCACTTTTCTGCACGCCAATATGTCGGGGCGACATGATCGTCTCGGACATCGTGGTCTCGGGCACGTTGGGCTTCAGTGAAACCGATAGCTTTTTCTTTGGTGACGACGCCTATCAGGATGGGGAATTCACCGCTCGAGTCGGCGGGGCGGACATGACGTTTGGCTACACCGACGACCTGGCGGATACGGCCGACGTCATTGCCGCGACCCTCACGCATCATGGTAATGGCGGCGGTGTCGGTGGCGGGCTAACCGGCGACGGTTTTGGCGGGGAAGCTCACGCCAGGGCGGAGGCGGTTTTTGAGCCCGCGTTTGATGTTCCTGACGTCGATTTGCGGGCCGCCATTGACCTTGACGGAACCTTCAACTCGACGTCCTTGTCGTTCGCAAACAGCTCGCCAACGCAAGCCTACCGGGTCGACTTGATCCTTGAGTATTCGCATGCCGTTTTCGCGGCCTCCATGGGGCCTGCGGGGGCGATGATGGACTCGGATCTGGATTTGACGATTCACACCGCCGTGCCACAGGTTTTCGAATCGGAAATTCGGTCGGACACTGATTTCGGCAATGAGGAGAACGATTTGCCGATTGCCGGGTTTGGCGGCTATTTGGAACGGTCCGGGATCCTCCCGTTTTCGTTCACGTTGGCTCCCAGCCAGACCATTGAGGTCGACATTGATTACACATTACGAGCGGAAATCTACGAATGCGTCTGCGGAGGCGGTGCCGGCTTGGTTGAATCAGGCATCTTCGACGTCAACGACAATTTTGTCTCGGACAATCGGTTTTTCCTGTCTGTCGACAACATTGTCGCCGTTCCGGAACCGGGAGCCGCGTTGTTCCTGATTTGGCTGTCGGTTGGAATGGCATTTCAGAAATGGGTACGTCGACGATGCGCGGCACTCGCGCAGTAGTCGTCATGCCGATGCGGCGAGAAACTTGTCGTCTGTTTCTGTGGCGCGACCATTGTCGACAAGGTATTCAAGGTGCGAGTTGGCTTCTGCGCAGCCCAGCATGATGTGGAAGTCCGCCAGGTCACCAAACAGTGCCAGAGCGACCTGGTACACGGACTTCGGTTCGTGTGAAATTGCGGCAAGCGTCTTGTCGAGGCGTTCGACGTGGTGTTCCCGAAGCTCGTCGCATCGTGTGGCGAGTCCATCAAAACGGCTGCCGTGGCCAGGATAGAGCACGATTTCATCACCCAGTGGGTGCACTTTCTGCAGCGAGTTCAGGAAATGTGTCAGCATGCCCCGACTGCGCATGTCGCCGGCGCCCACATTAGGAGAGATGGCGCGCAAAACGTGGTCGCCGGTGAAGAGTGCTTCGTCACCCAGCTTCAGGCAAACCGAGCCCATGGTGTGGCCGGGTGTGTGGATTACGGCGATCGGCCCGTGCTCCGTTTCGATTGCGTCGCCGTCCTGCAGTGCAATGGGCGATTCGCAGGCCTCCAGCGTCCATTGAGGCATCTTCGACGTTGAGTCGGGGGATGCGGGCGCCGGTGGGGCCTGCCATTTCTCAAGGCGTTGTGACACCAGTTCGCCGAAGCGTTTGCCGCTGGGGTCGATGTCCACGAGGCTTCTGGTTTCCAGTTCGTGGATGTAGACCTCCGCACCCCCGTCGCGCTGAATTCGCCACGCACTGCCGATGTGGTCGATGTGCTTGTGGGTCAAGATGACTCGGCGAACATCGGCCGTCGTCAGTCCCTGATTGGCGAGGCCCTCGCTGAGTTGAGCGAAAGCCTTGTCGGTCGCAACGCCCGTGTCGATGAGCGTGATCGGATCCGACTTGATGAGGTAGACGCTGTTGCGGCCCTCGAAGAATGGATTCGGAACCGGGATGCGATGGATGTAGTCGATATTGCGTGCCATGAATGCCCCTGCTGTTTCAGAGGCATCATAGTCATCCGCCCGGCAGTTGGACTACCTTGCCGAAGTTTCGGCTTGCTGTTTCGGCAGGTGGTCACCCTTCCGGTACTGAATCCACGGATTATCCGAGGTCAACGTTACGTTGGCGGGAGATTCCGTTGTCGTATTCGGGGGGGCGGGCTGTTTGCCGCCTGCGTCCGTGGCGTTCAACGGCTTTGGTACCAGTCCCGGTATGAGACCCGGCACGGTTTCGTTGCCCGAAATGATTCTTGTTTCGGCAGTGCTGAGCGATCCAGGCGCCGGAGCGGGTGGCTGTCGGCGATTACCGACCGCAGAACGTTCTGCCAGCAGGAATTCCTGTTCGGTCTCAGCGTCCTCCAGGCGATCCGCGTACACGTACCACGCGCACCATGCGTACATGAGCCCGATTCCGAAGAACGTTGCAAACATGGACGCCCACAAGAGCGGCGCCTGATTCAGGAAGAAGATGATGGTGTTCTGCATGTGGCCCTCCAGCGTACGCTGTTTGGTTGCCTGGTCCTTGGTTGTCTCGCCCCGGCTATCTAACCGTTAAGGCGTCTGATTTCGTTTCGTAGGTTCTCGTTCTGACGTTCGGCGGCTAGCGCTCGTGCCGGGTAATGTCCCCAAAGCAGCCTGCCAAATGCGGCCCCAAGCATGAGAGACACAACGGCAATGGACAGCGAGACTGGTAGAACTTGCGATAGGTAGTAGGTAGTGGGAGTCATAATATTTCGCTCGTTCGATTACTGATTCCTGGTGTTCGATTACTGATTCCTGGTGTTCGATTTGCTGGTGATTGGGGCTCGCACGGGCGGCAGCGGTGCGGATGCGCTCTGCAGCTTCACCGATTTACGAAGCAACTCGCCCTTTCGCATGACCCAAACAGGGACTTGGTCCCCTCCCGCTTTTTCCATGACGGCGCGACTGAGGTCTTCGAAAGAAGAGACATTGCGAATTCCGAAACGGACGATGGAGTCGCCTACCCGAATGTCGGCATTGGCCGCGGCGCTACCGGGGGCAACGACCCTGACGAGTGGGTCGTTGGGGTTGTTGGAGAGATAGACGCCAAATCGCGGTCGGGGACCCTGCGGAGCCGAGTCTGCGTCGGTGGCAGACGCCGTCGCCGGAGTCGTTTTCGTTGCGGGCGTTGAATTAGCTTCTACTGTTGCATTGGCTTCTGGCGTCAAATTGGCTTGTGGCGACTCAATCGTCGGCAGTTCGTCGTCAGTATGCTCCAAGTCAGCTTGCTCCAACTGGGTTGGCGTCTGAATTGCGTCCGCAGCGGGCAGTGGCTGAGTTGCATCCTCGAGTGGCGCGGTCTCCGTGACCTCGATCGAACCATCCTCGGTAACTACAAGGGTTGTGTTCGACGGAATTTCTCCGTCTGCGTTAGCATCCCCGGTCACCTCTGTATCTGTGTTTATGTCCACTTCCGGGTTCGTAGCGGAGAGCGTCGTTTCATCAGCGGGTTCGAAGGAGGAAGCGTCTGAAACCGATTCCAGAGTAGCAAGCGACTCATCGTCCGAGGGTTGCAAGCCCAGCGGTTCGACCGCGTTGCTGGCTTCCTGGTCCTCCGTCGCTTCTTCGTTCGTTGATGTAGCCTGATTCAATAATTGCGTTGCGTCGTTGTTTTCTACGATGGCCGGCGGAATCTCCGACGCCAATGAATTCTCGTTCGAATCGGGATCTTGGGTTTCGTCGAGACCATTCGTTAGCGCGGTTGTCTTGGGGGCCGCGTTTGGATCCGCATTAGGTTCCGCGGCAGTGTCAGGGTCGCCGGGAATTTCGGTCGCTGAATCGGCAACTTCCTCGTAATCCCAGGATGCGATGTCCGTGTCGTCAGTGGGCTCATTCAGCGAGAGCGGGTTTGCGGGGGCATCGATAGTGGGAAGCTCGTTACCGATGGACGTTACGGTATCCTCGGAGATAGATTGCTCGGTAGTCGCGTCGTCGACGGCGGGGCTGCTGATGGTTTCGGGCGCGTCTTCACTGCCGTCTCCGGCGAGGAGTTCCGGGGACTCCTCTTGATCGCTGTCGGATAAGGGATTCAGCAACTCGGATTCGTCGTCGGACGTGAGGTCTTCAACGTCTACGGTGTAGTCGGGGTTGGTATCGGCAGCGAGCTCGTCGGCAGGCTCGAGGGGTTCGTCAAGCGTCTCTGGGGCTGTTCCGGGTTCCCCGATCGCGTCCATGAATCGACTGGTTTCGTCCGGGTTGTCGTGAGATTCCAGCGTGTCGAGCTGCGCGACGGTCGCCGGATCGGCTTCGTCATCGGACGCCGCGAGCGCGTCCAGCGGAGTTGCAGGTGTTTCGTTGGGGGCGTCAGAAGCCGTATCGGTGGCTGAAATTTCGTTGGCAAGAGCGTCGTGATCGACGTGTTGCTCGGTGGTTGAATTAGCGCTGTCGCTTGGTGGTTGCTCGAAGACCAGACGTCCTGTGGGAATCGTCGACAGGACGATTTCTCGTACCTTCGTTTCCATTTCGGCGGTTTGAACACCGGAAACAACACCATCCAGGTGATCAAACTTGATCTGCACGTCATCCAGTCCGGCTTCGTTGAGCGCGCTCTGAGCCGTCGTTGTCAGTTGATTCTCAATCGGGCCGCGCAACGTGCTCCAACTGACCCACGAGAAGCCGAGGAAGGCTGCGGTTCCAAGTAGCACCACAAATGGCTTCATGGCTGTTCTCCACGTGATCTTGTTACGTTTATTCGAGTTGTGACGGCGAAGCGTTCTGGTTCGCCACGTCCGAGGCGCTGCCGTGCCACCATCGTCGGATTCGCAATGCCCGCGATAGGACAACGAAATGTAGGGTTCGTGCACTTCGTGATGATACGGCAATATTACTGTAGCTGCGCCGTTATGGTGATCGTCCCGACAATGCAACAGTTCACGGTCCTCGAGAGGGGGCTGTCTATATCCCCCGCGGCGTAATCCGTGACACCCGCGGATTCGGAACTTTCCGCCCTGAATTGTTGGTGTTGGCTGGCAGTTGAGCTGTGTGGAACACGCCCAGCCGGAGATAGACGCGATGGCGGTCGCTACAGTCTTGCCGGATTCACGGGGACCGTTGGGGTGTCTCCGGAGGCCTTGTCTCGCAGCGTCTTGCTCAAACGCTGCATTACATCCCTGGAAAGCTTGTCGGGTTTCACTGCCATATTGTGAAACTCCATGGGGTCGCTGTGGTGGTCGTAGAGCTCGCGGCCCGCTTTGCCGTTGGCCCATTCGGTGTACCTCCACCGGTCCGTGCGGATGCTGCAACCCATTACCTGGTTCTCCAGCCGATCGTCCGCTGGCCGTAGCACCTGCGTGATGGCGTAGCCGTTCCACGGTGATTGGGGATCGTTCAGAAGCGGCACGAGGCTGCGTCCTTCAAGCCCTTTTGGGTTCGTGACGCCAGCGAGCTCGGTGACGGTTGGGAAGATATCGACAAATTCGACAATCCGTCGGCACACCTGCCCATTACCTTGGGCGCGGGGATCGCGAATGATCAATGGCGATCTGGCGGATTGTTCAAATAGCGTTCGCTTTTGCCAGATGCCATTGTGTTCCCCAAGGTGATACCCGTGATCGCTCCAGAAGACGATCGTCGTATTGTCGGCCAGGTGCAGGCGATCGAGCGTGTCCAGCAGGCGACCGACCTGCGCGTCGATAAACGAAACGCAAGCGTAGTATGCCTGTGTCGCCTTGAGCAGCAACGGACGAGGCAGGTCGTAGTTGGGGATGGGGCAGTTGTGCGCAAAACCTGCCACCGGGATGTCGTCGCGATCGCCTTCGGGTGCAAACGGCAGGCGAATTTGATCAAGGGGATGCATGTCGAAGTACTTCTTCGGCGCGACGTAGGGCGTGTGCGGGCGAAAGAATCCGGCCGCGAGGAAGAATGGTTTGTCGCCGTTCTGCTCAAGCCAACGGATGGTTTCCGATGTGATCATCCCGTCCGTTTGTTCTTCATCGGTTCCGTCGGCTTCCAGCCAGCTCAGTGCGGCGCTGATTTTTCGATGCGGTTCTGCGTTGGTGATCAACGCCTCGTCCGTCTTGTCGCGACCTTTGGGATTGATCGTATGATTCCAGGAGGGAGGGTCGTCGAAGCCGTCGGTGCCGATCGAGGCCGGAACGTTGTAGTGATAGATCTTTCCGACACGCGTGGCGACGTAGCCGGATTGTTGGAATGCCTGCGGAAGCGTAACGACGTTGGGCAACTCATCGCGAAAGTGTCTATCCAGATCGTAGACCTTGATCGTGTCCGGACGCAGGCCCGTCATCAGCGACGCACGAGTTGGGTTGCAGAGCGGTAATTGGTTGTAGCCTCGGAGGAAGCACACGCCGGTGGCCGCCAGGCGGTCGATGTTGGGCGTCTTCGCCATCACGTCACCGTAGCAGCCCAGAGCGCAACTCAGGTCGTCAACGGCGATGAACAGGACGTTGCGGGGCGAAGTCCTGTCGACTGTCTCCTCGGCGAAGAGGCCGCAGGCGGGGAACAACATGGCAAGAAAAAGAAGCAGCGATTGTCTTCGTTGCCGGCCGGTGTGCAGCTGGCGACTGTGATTTGGATTCGACATCTTTGCTCTCACCCATGAAGGGGCCCATGTGTATATTTCAGCAACCATCGAATGCCTTACCGAAGCGGTGTCCGATGACTGGTCGCGATTGTAACCGATAGGCACGATGAAGGATTCTGATGACGCACATCGACGACGAATTGTCTGTTGAGACCATGGTGGCTGAGGCGGTTGGCAATAACGATGCCGAAAAGGCTATTGATATCGCCACAAAGCTGCTCGCCCGTTCGCAGCAGCTGCAGACTCCGCAAGAACGCCGCCAACAAGCCGAGCTGGATCGGATGATTGGTCGTCCGGATGACAAGGCGACGCTCGTTGAAATGACCGACCAGGCATTTCGTACGCTGACGCCCGCCCGAGTTGCCGACCAACTGACGCACATCCTTGATTTGCAGGGCGTGCCACGTTTCTTCAGTCCGCTGGAACGGACCATGCTGATGGGGTTTCAGTCGTTCGGCGAGTACCTGCCGGGGGTGGCGGTTCCGCTGGTAAAAGACAAGATGAGGCGGGAGACGGCCAACGTGATTTTGCCGGCTGAGGAAGAGATGCTATCCGAGCATCTGCGGCAGCGACAGAAGGAAGGCGTGCGCATGAACGTCAACCTGCTGGGCGAAGCACTACTGGGGGAAGATGAGGCGAAACGTCGCTTGCAGAGATATCTCGACGCGCTGCGAATGCCGGAAGTTGAATGTGTGTCGGTGAAGATCACCACCATCTATTCACAAGTGTCGCCGATCTCGCGTGAGCATACGACCAGGATTGTTGCGGACCGGATGGAGCTGCTCTATCGGGCGTCCTTGCGAGAGACTTTCCAACGTGCGGATGGGACGACGTCTTCCCGCTTCGTGTACCTCGATATGGAAGAGTATCGCGACCTGTATCTCACCGTGGATGCGATGTTTCGCGCGTTGGATCGACCGGGGTTGTTGGGCGTTCGCGCCGGAATCGCGTTGCAGGCTTATGTGCCCGATTCATTTGGAGTCCTGCAGCGTCTGCTGGCGTGGTCGCGCAAGCGTGTCGAGGCCGGCGGCGTTCCGCTGACGATCCGGCTGGTGAAGGGTGCGAACCTGGAGATGGAACGCGTGGAGGCTTCCATGGGCGGTTGGCCCTACGCGCCTTACGCGTCCAAACATGAAACGGATGCGAACTACAAGAAGATGCTGCGGGAGGTCATGCAGCCGGGGAATGCAGAATACATTCGCATCGGCGTGGCTTCGCACAACCTTTTTGATATCGCGCTGGCCATGTTGTGGGCGGGCGAAACGGCGATGTTTCCGGCCGTGCAGTTTGAAATGCTGGAGGGGATGGCCAACCATCAACGTCGAGCGATCTTTGAGGCGACTCGGTCGGTTCTGCTTTATGCTCCGGCGTGTCGGCGTGACGAGTTTCTGAATGCTATTGGCTACCTCGTGCGGCGAATGGACGAGAATACCGGTGAAGAGAACTTCCTGCGGCACGCATTTCAACTGGAAGCCGAAACGCCGGTTTGGGAGCAACTTGCGGCTGGTTTTCGCAAGGCACTGGACGGCATGCACACGGTCAGCACCGAACCGCGAAAGGATCAGGATCGGCGGCAATCGCCCACGCAGCCTCCGGTGGCGGCTCACTGGTCCAGCTATGTGGGCGAACCGGATACGGACTGGGGAGTTCCGACCAATGCCGAATGGGCGCAGGCGGTCGTCGCGGAATGGCAAGGTAGGGCAGGGGACGCAGCGACGGAAATTCCGCTGGTCGTTGCTGGCGACGAGGTCAAGCTGGAACGCGCGGGACGCGAGTCGTTTGATCCTTCCCGACCGGGTATGGTGTCGTGCCGATTTTCGGAAGCCAACGCGGACGACATAGATCGAGCACTGGCATGCGCCGAGTCAGATCCTTCCGGCTGGCGAAAAATGAGCGACCAGCGGCGGCACGAACTGCTGCGCGCCACGGCGCAACTCATGCGAGAGCGACGTGGTGATTTGATTGGGGCTGCCATGTTGGACGGTGGCAAAACGTTCGCAGAGGCGGATCCCGAGGTCAGTGAGGCGATTGACTTCGTCGAGTTCTATCCGCTCACCGTGCAAGCAATGCGGGACAGGAAATCCGTTCATTCCGTGCCCCGTGGAATTGTGGTGGTGGTCAGCCCATGGAACTTCCCGCTGGCGATTCCCTGCGGTGGCGTGGCGGCGGCGTTGGCGGCAGGCAATACCGTCATTCTGAAGCCGGCCAGCGATACGGTCTTGCCTGCGTGGGTGATTGCAAAGTGTTTTTGGGATGCGGGAGTGCCCCAGGAGGCGTTGCAGGTCGTGCCGTGTTCCGGTTCGCGGGGCGGTCGTCGCTTGATTCAGGACAAACGGGTTCACACCGTGATTCTTACCGGCGGAACCGCAACCGCTCGCAGCATGTTGGCGGACCGTCCGTCGCTGCATCTGGTCGCCGAAACGGGCGGGAAGAATGCCACGATCGTGTCGGCGCTTTCGGATCGTGATCTGGCGATCAAGCACGTGTTGCATTCGGCGTTTGGGCACGGTGGTCAAAAATGTAGTGCGACTTCCTTGCTGTTGTTGGAGGATGAAGTCTATGAAGACCGGAGCTTCCGTGAAACGTTGGCCGATGCGGTGCGCAGCTTGAGGGTTGGTTCGGTGTGGGATCTTTCGACGAAAATCGGTCCGCTCATCCGGCCTCCGCAAGGCGAACTGGCGCGAGGTATGAAAGAACTGGAGCCCGGTGAGTCCTGGTTGGTGATGCCCGAGCGAATCTCGGATAACCGGCAGCTCTATCGGCCGGGAGTAAAATGGAATGTCATGTCCGGTGGGTTTACTCACCGCACGGAACTGTTCGGCCCGGTGCTGGGAGTCATGAGGTACCGTCGGCTTGAGGATGCGATCGGAATTGTGAATGCAACCGGTTATGGGCTGACCAGCGGGCTGGAAAGTCTGGATGATCGCGAGCAGGAGATTTGGCGAGACTCGATTCGTGCCGGCAATCTGTACATCAATCGTCCCACAACCGGAGCGATCGTGTTACGGCAGCCCTTTGGCGGCGTGGGTAGCAGCGCCTACGGGCCGGGCGTGAAAGCCGGTGGTCCGCACTACGTCATACCGTTGATGCAATGCGAACCGGGCGAGGGTGTCGAAGCGATGAACGGGGCCGACGCGGAGTCAGTCGGCGACGCTACGGCCGCGGATGTGGATACCAACGATGAACTGGCGATCTTCGAAACCGCGCTGGCTTATTGTCGGTCGCAGGGGCTATTGGCCGCCGACGAAGTCAAGCAGGTGCGAGCTTCGACCGCCAGTCAACGCGCGGCGATGCAGGCGGAATTTTCAGGCGAACATGACACCGTCAAGATTCTCGGTCAGGACAACCTTCGCCGCTATCGTCCCGTCCGACAACTTCGTATCCGGCTGCATGCGAACGACGATTTCCTTGAAACACTTATAGCCGTGAGTGCCGCGGTCGCCGCGCGTGCTTTCGTGACGACGTCGCACACCGATGACCTACCTGCCAGGACAATCGAGGTGCTCAATATTCTCGCGGATCATCTGCCGGGGCGCATTGAAGTCATCGAACAATCCGATGAAGAGCTGGCAACGGCAATTCGCACCGGCTACGTTGATCGACTGCGAGTGCTGTCACATGAACGCCGGAATGACGTGGTGGATACCGCTTGTTCTGATGCGTTCGTTTCGGTCATTGACGATCGCGTGCTGCCAGACGGATATGTCGAAACACTTCGCTATCTCAACGAGCAATCACTTTCATTCGACTATCACCGCTACGGTAACCCCGGCCGTCGTGCCGTCGCGGAATAGCCCGTTTTCACGCTGATTCTCGTCCCAATACGTGACACCGTCGCACGGCGAATGTGCCGCATGACGGATTCTGTGTTGCGTCACACTTTTGGGTGGTTTACAATCAAGACGAGCTGTCTTTGGCGTGGTCGTTTTGCTTTTACAGAGGAGCAAACAGATGCGTGGTTTGCGATGCGGGCGGTCAGGTATTCTGGGATTCGCGTGTCGAGACACATGGCGAGTCGTCGTTACGTCTGTCTTGCTATTCGGTCTGCTTTCGCCACTGGAAGCCCAGCAATTCGCAGTGCCGGCCGGCTCTGGTGCGGTTCAGGTGATTGAAGGTAGTGTCGCCACGCCCCCAGGTTCGCAGGCGAAACCCGCGTCGGCCGACAAGGCAGACAAGCCGGGGCAGGACGCTGCCGGGAAATCAGACGGTGAGAAGAAGGACGGGGACTCCGGCAAAAAGGAAGACAAAAAGGCTGAAGGTGATTCGGCTCCAACGTCGGTGAAGCGTCCCACCAAGCCGAAAACGGATCCGGACCCGAAGGAGCTGGAGGTCACTCCCGATGCTGACGGTCGCGTCGCGTTCAGCTTTCATGGTCAACCGTGGCCACAGGTCTTGCAGTGGTTGGCGGACGCTTCGAACCTCAGCTTGGACTGGCAGGAATTGCCGGCGGACTATGTCAATCTCATCACGGAAAAGCGGCACACACTGACCGAATCGCGTGATCTTCTGAATCGACTGCTGCTGGATCGCGGCTACACAATGGTGCTGCAGGGGCAGGTGCTTTCGGTCTTCAAGATCGAGAAACTGGAGCCCAGTCTGTTACCACGAATCGAAGACGAATCCCAGTTGCTGGACTTGCCTTCGTACGACTTTGTGAAAATCACTTTTCCGTTACCGGACGAGTTGAAGGCCGACAAGGTCGCCGAAGACATCAAACCGCTGTTGAGCCCGCATGCGAAAGTCCAGCCGCTGCTGGCGACGAATCGGCTGTTGGTAATTGGTGCCGTCGGCAATTTGCGGGGCGTCAGCCGGCTGCTGAATGCCGAGCATGCCGCGGCCGCCAATCATACCGTGCCACGCGAGTTCATCATCCGTCACGCTCGCGCGGACCTGGTCGCGGATCAGGTGATGATTCTGTTGGGGCTGGATCCGGCGTCCCGCCGCACGCCACAGGAATTGCAGCTCGAGCAAAGTCGTCTGCAACTCTTCACGCAGATGCAGCAAAAGGGGAAGGACGTCACGAAGTTCCTGAAGAAAGGCGAGTCGCCAGTTCATATCACGGTGAACCAGCGACGCAACAGCATTCTGGTCAATGCGCCGCCGGCGGAAATGCGAGTCATCGAACGGTCCATTCGCAGCATCGATATTGGTGACGAAGACGCCCCGCCCGCCATGCAAGTTGGGGTTCGTGGTCCGGCTACGATGGAAAAGTACAAGCTGATCACGCTCGACCCCAACTCGATTGTGAATGCCCTCAAGCAGATTGGTGATCTCGAGCCCAAAACGCAACTGAACGTTGATGGTAACTCGAAGACGATCTTCGCCTACGCGACGCCCGTCGACCACGAAAAGATCAAGAACATGATCGCCGGGCTTGATGGAAGCGGTCGCCAATTCGAAGTCATCTGGCTGCGGAATCTGCCCGCCGATCGCATGGCGGCCACCATTCACGCACTGATGGTCGGCAAGGAAGAGGAGGAGGACTCAGGTCGTCGCTACTCGTACTTCTCGTATCGCTACAATCAGCCGAAAGAGGAAGATCCCAGCAAAGGATTTCGCATTGATGCGGATGTCGAACGCAACCGTTTACTGTTGTGGGCGACCAAGGCGGAGCTTGAGGAGGTGAATAACTTCCTCGTGAAGATGGGTGAAATTCCAGGTGGGCAGGGGAATCCCAACACCGTTCGCATGCTGGATCCTCGAGATGCCGAGGCGACGATGCGGATACTCGAACAGATCCGACAGGCGTGGCCTTCGATTGGCCCCAACGAATTGCGTATCGAGGGTTTTGACAAGACGCAGGACAAAGCGTCCGATGTTGATCTCGATGGGACGGTGGAAGGCCCGACGGAAGAACCGGCGCCCGGCACGACCACTCGTTCGGGCCGCATTTCGCATCCAGGGTCTCTCACGCGATTGGTTCAGTTGTCCGCCGGTACCGGGGCCAGAGCTGTGCCAGCTCCGACCAGCCCGGTGGCCGTGGCTGTGACCCCGCCACCGGTGACGATTTCCGTGAGCGAAGATGGCCGCATTGTCATCAGTTCGAAAGATACCGAGGCACTCGATCGTCTGGAGAATCTGTTGAAGCAGGTGGCGCCGCCAGCAAAAGACTTTGAGGTGTTCTATCTGAAGTACGCATTTGCCAGTTCGGTAGTCGTCAACCTCGAGGAATTCTTTGCCGAGTCAGGCGAGTTCAACACCGAGGACAACTGGTGGCGAGCGTGGATGGGGCTCAGTTTCGAAGAGAGCAAGAGTGGTACGGGGCTTTCGTCGCGGCGTCCGTTGAAATTCATCTACGACCTGGACACCAATTCGATTCTCGTTTCCAACGCCAGCCCGGAACAACTGGCGACCGTGCGGCGGCTTATCGAAATTTACGACAAGGCTCCATCGGAGGAGACGATCAGCGCTCGGCGATTCCGCATCTTCAAGCTCAAGCACGCTCGCGCGGAACAGGTAGCTGCGACGCTGAAGGAAGTTTACCGCGACCTGTTGAGCTCCAAGGACAAGGAGTTCTCCAAAGATCCAAAAGGCGAAGAGAAACAGTCGCAGAATTCGGGCTACGTACGTGTCTACGGCGGTATTGGGGCTGACAATAACAAGGACAAGAAACCGACGAAGGTTCGGCAGAGCTTTGCGGGCGCCTTGTCGGTGGGCGTCGACGCTGTCAGCAATACCGTCATTATTTCGGCGCAGGAGGAATGGATCGAAAGCGTCAGTCAGATGGTCGAGTATCTCGATACGGCAGCCGAAGATCACAAAGATTCTGTTGCCTACGGCCATATGGCCGGCAGTCTGCGAGGCCCGAATCTTCAGTATGCCCTGAACGCGATGTTGTTGGAGCAGGCAAAGAAGAAGATCAGTGATGGCGCCGAGCCCAATGCGAACGGGGCGGCGGCAAAGCCCGTTGCCAACGGATCCACGAATCAGGAAGGCGGCTAAGCTGCCGAACTCGCTCAACCCGCCGAACGCGATCAACCCGCTGAACGCGCTCAATCCGCCGCGGGCGACTGGCTGCTATCGCCTTGATTCCAGCCATTGGATGGCCGCGTTGGAGATCAGTTCGTGACCACCGTCGAAGATGGTGACTCGCACGTTGTCCGCTTCACGGCGGAAAAGGGGCGGCTTTTTTCCGTAGGTCTTGTCGCGTAGCATACGGTCACGCAGCGCTGGAGGGACTTTCGCGGTACGAACCAGCTCGTCAATGTGGTCTTGTTCGATGCGATCTTTTTCGGGCACCAAAGCGTTGAAGGCCAGCAGCGAGTGACTGATGGGGACGCTGCCTGTGTGGCCATCGTTGATCCCGGCGTTGATATCGATGGCGACGCCTAGCCCGGGTTTCAGCCATGTCAGCGGAGAACGTCGCCGGTACTCGAATGCGACTTGCTCATTCAGGTTCGGGGGCCCGCCACAGGAGAGTTCCATGTCCTTGTGGTACTTGTTTTTGAGCTCAATGGATTCACCGTGCCATGCGGTGAGGTCCGTGATGGGGACCCATGCGGAGGCTGCCGTGAATAGCTCGGGAGCTCGACCGGCCATCAACAGCGTCATGTGCCCGCCGCCGGAAGTGCCGATCAGATAGACGCGTTGGCTGTCTATCTTTCCGACCTTTTTTGCCCACGCCACGGCATCTCGAATGTCCGATACGGCGGCCTCGGAGCCACATGCCATGGGCGATCGATTGGGGCCGCGGAAATTGGGATGAATGAAGAACCAGCCCTTGCGGACACACCATCGGGCGATGTCGGCATGCAGCGTTTGCCTGTAGTCTGCACTCCACGAATGCAGCGTCACGACCAACGGCACCTCTCGTCTGGAATTCGGATTGTAGACGAGCGTCGGCTGTTGGGAGTTATCGAAAGAACAGGGGTAGGTGGTTTCGACCACCTGTCGTGGGTTTGACTGGCCATGGCAAGCGGTCGCGGCGGCAAGCAATAACAGGCACGCACCAATTCGCATACGCATCACGTCAACTCCGTTTGGCTGAAGCAGATTTTGAAATCAGGTTTGCTGGTGAACGTGTCGTACACGACTCGATCGCGGCGACTACCGATGGCAATTTGGATCCGGCTAGCGACGATCCGTCCTGAAAGGTGCCGCCGGCAGGCCGTTCTTATTGAACAGGTTACCCACGGGATTGTTTGCCCAGTTGTAACGAACCCGGATCGGCTCGGCCAAATCCTCATTCCACAGCAAAACCGTATTGCCACGGATTTCCGCATCGGCCCAAACGAATTCGCCGGTTGCCTCGGCGATGGCGAAGCCCTTCAGTTTTTTGCCGTGGGCGACGAGTCCATCGCCGACGTTATTGAACTCAATGAACAACGAGTCGCCAAGAATGCCCATGTCTTTGACCGTGGGGCCCGATGCTGCAACGTTCTTCTTGTATTGGATTTCAAGTGCCTGTAGTGCGAGGCGTTTGCCGACATCCTGTTTGTTGCGGGGATGGATATCGAGGGCCTCGCCGATGTCCGTCGTGATGGCGATGCCGGTTTGAGGATCGCGATCGGCCGTCATCTGTTGAGCTTCGCGTAATTCGGCCCAACCGGATTGGACGGGCGTGGTTTGGGCCTGCATGAAGTTGGCGAGTTGCACGATCAGAAATGGGAAGTCTCCCTGTTCGAAGCGGTCGCGCCAGTCTGCGATCATCGTGGGCAGCAGTTCGCGGTACTGTTCCGCGCGACCCGCGTTGGATTCGCCCTGATACCAAATTGCGCCGGTGATCCCAAACGGCTTGAGCGGAGCCAGCATGCCGTTGTAGAGCACCGTTACGTTGTTTGGATTGTTGGTGAACGACTGCGGGAACGGCGGGAGGTCCGCCAGCTTCGGGCCGACCTGAAAATGCCATGCAGTAGCCAGTTCAATCGCTTGGCTCTTGTCGTCCGATTGTGTGACCGCGAGCTTCGTGTCCTTACCGTAGATGCCACCTCCGCCGTTTCCGTCGAAGACTCGAATCGCAATGACGTTGCGCCCGGTCTTCAGGTGCTTCGCGTCGATTTTATAATTGCGTTTCTGATTCCAGCCGTTCGTGCTGCCAACCTCGTGACCATTCACCCACGTCGTATCGGCGTCGTCGATCTCGCCCAGGTTGAGCACGACATCTTTGCCCTGCCAACTGGCCGGGAGTTCAAACTCGGTTCGGAACCAGACGATGCCGTCAAAACCATCGAGGCCGACGTTGGCGTCCTCCCAGTTCTGTGGCAGTTGCATCGTTTTCCAGTCCGAGTGGCGAACGTCGGCGGCGGCAAGTTTCGAACCTCCGGCGTTTTCCTGCCACCAGGCATTGACTCTTTCTTCCAGATCAAATGAGCCATCCGCGACGGCCGTGGCATTGGCAGCCAGCTGTTGCAGCGAGGCTTCGAAGTCGGTCATGTTTGCGAGCGCCTCGGCACTGGTCCATGCTTCGGCGACGGTACCGCCCCACGACGTGTGGATGAGGCCGATGGGGATGTTCAGCTCGCGATTGAGTTCACGACCAAAGAAATAGCCCACGGCCGAGAATCCCGGAATGGAATCAGGCGTGCAAACGCTCCATTGGCCATCGACCGTTTGTTGTGGTGTCAGCGAGATGCGTTTGGGGACCGTAAACAGGCGAACGCCGGGGTGCGACGCCGCGGCGATTTCCTGCTGGGCGTCATTCGATGCGGCGACCGGCCACTCCATGTTGGATTGACCGGAACAGATCCAGACATCGCCAACCAGGACGTCTTTGAAGGTGTGGTCGCCCGCACCGGACACCCGGAGCTTGCGTCCCGTGCTACTCGCCTTGAACGGACCAATCTTTGCGAGCCACGTGCCGTTTGCTTCTGCGGTGACGGTTTTTTTGCTTCCGGCAAATTCCACCGTAACGCTGGCGCCTGGCGAGGCAGTTCCCCAGACGGGAACCTGCTTGCCACGCTGGAGAACCATGTGATCCGAGAATAAGGGGTGGACACTCGGAGCCGACTCTTGGGCCAGTGAAGATGACACCAAAAGTAGTAACAGAGCAATGATTGGCGAGATGAGTCGCATGCTGGCCTCCAGTCGACGAAACAGAATTTGGGACCAGTATACAAGCTTTTTAACGCTCGTTTTGTGCGTTGGCGACAGCATGAAGTGCAACCCCGGAATCTTGTCAGAATTCGTTCGCCGAAAGAGCGTTCATGGAGCTGCAATCGCCGACTGGGCGTTTGCTACAAACGTAATTTGCGGACCCCAAAAGGGGCTGGTTACGGTTGTTCCTTCGCACAATGCTTGGGAGATCTCCTTGATTCATTAGGATGGAGAGATTGGCGCTTCACAACGCCCAAGTCCCGCAGGGGGCTTCGATTTTTTGACGGCAAGAGTTGTCATCGTTCAATTGCTCCATGAGTTAAACGGTCACGTCATGTTCTGTCGCGTAAGCACGCGGATTGCGTTATTACTGTCGTTCGCTTTCTGTTGTCACGCCGCCCACGCCGAAAGCGTTGCGCGTCGTTGGAATGATGCTCTGTTGGATGCGATTCGCATCGACTTTCCCGCGCCCACGGTACACTCGCGAAACCTGTATCATTCTTCCGCTGCGATGTACGACGCGTGGTCGGCCTACGACGCGGTAGCTGGCGGCCACTTCTATACGGACAAGCATTCGATCGACGGTATCGATGCGGAGGCAGCTCGCAACGAAGCGGTCAGCTACGCCGCCTATCGCGTGTTATCCGAACGCTATCAACAATCCACGTTTCCCATCATCTCGCAGGCGATCTTCGACTCGGTGATGGATGATCTCGGATACGACCCGAACTTTACGTCGACGGTCGGCAACGCGCCCTCGGCGGTTGGTAATCGTATCGCGGCACAGATTCTCACTCAGACGCTCGACGATGGCTCCAATGAAGCGAACGGCTACGTGGACAATACGGGCTATTCGCCTTCCAATCTGCCGATGGTCGTTGAGTATCCAGGCTTGTTGACGCCGGACGCCGATCCGTTTGAAGATCCAAATCGTTGGCAGCCGTTGTTCCTCAATGAAGCCGTTACCCAGAACGATCTGGAAGGCACGGATTTGCAAACTTACATCGGTCCGCATTGGGGCAGTGTGGAAACCTTCGCGATGGGGCAGCAATCGGGCGCCCAACCGTCTTGGGCCGACATTGACCCCGGGCCGCCGCCACAGTTTGGAGGCGACGGAGATGCCGAGTACAAATCCGATTCACTATTGGTCATTCAGTACAGCAACTCGTTGGATCCGACCAAAGGGCCGGGCGCGGAAGTTATCAACATCTCTCCGGCTGTGACGGGCAATCGTCCGTTGGGAACACATACGGACGTGGGGTACTCGGTGAATCCGGTCACCGGTGCGCCGTACGAGGCAAACATGGTCAAGACGGCCGACTACGGACGCATTCTCGCCGAATTCTGGGCCGACGGTCCTAAATCAGAAACACCTCCGGGACACTGGAATGTGCTGGCGAACGAGGTTTCAGAACATCCGGAACTTGAGCGTCGGATTGGCGGTCAGGGGCCGGTCGTGAGTGACCTGGAGTGGGATGTGAAGATGTACATGACTCTCAATGGTGCATCTCATGATTCCGCTGTGGCCGCATGGGGAGTGAAACGCGAGTACGACTATGTTCGTCCGATTACCAAGATCCGTTATCAGGGAAGCCTTGGGCAATCGTCGGATGAGTCGCTTCCGTCGTATCATAAAGATGGACTGCCTCTGGAGGAGGGAGCCGTCGAGCTGATTACGGCCGAGAGCATCGCGACGGGCGGACGACATCGCAACGCCTATCTGAATGCCAACCGCAATGGTCGACACTTCACCGAGGAAGAAATGGTCGGCAAGGTCGTTATCCATTCGTGGAACCACGAACCGGACGATCCTGCGAATGAACTGAGCGGCACGGATTGGATTATTGCCGAGAACTGGGTGCCCTACCAGGATGACAATTTCGTCACGCCCGCATTCGCCGCTTACGTGTCCGGTCATAGTACGTTCAGTCGGGCTGCGGCCGAAGTGCTCACGGAATTCACTGGCAGCGAGTACTTTCCGGGTGGCCTTGGTGAACAGACCTTTGATGTTGACTTCCTGGACTTTGAGGATGGGCCCAGCGAACCGGTGACCTTGCAGTGGGCGACCTATCGCGACGCAGCCGACGAAGCGGGAATCTCGCGTCTGTGGGGCGGCATTCACGTTCCCGCAGATGACTTTGCTGGACGTGTCATGGGCGCCAATATTGGACAGACGGCGTACGCGGCGGCCGAGGATCTCTTTGTGCGTGGTGATCTCGGTTGGTGCAACGTGGTTTTTGAAACCGACGTGGACAACGATGGCGAAGTGACGCTGCTCGACCTCAACCAGCTCATTGCCGAAGTCAATAGTCGCATGGGCGACGAGAAATTTGGCGCGGCTGATCGGCCCGATGGAATTCCGTCGCTGTTTTTTGATGTCACCAACGATGGCTACATTGTCGCGCGGGATGTGCTTGCCGTTGTGAACAGGTTGAACGAATCGTCTTCCAACCGATTCAGCGTGGCGTCAATTCCTGAGCCGGCCTCCAGTATGCTTGTTTGCCTGGGGCTGTTGGTCTGGGTCTGCGGTTCGCGACGGCGACGTCACAAATAGGTGCCGTCACAGGCCCGGCAGCGCACTCGGTGATCGTGGCACCCGTCTGTTCCGGTGTATTGCTTCCGTCAGCCCCAGAGCATTTAATGGGTTGCTGGGAAGCAACCTACTCATTCGGGGAAGATGGTATATGCGTGCGACGACTGGAGCTGGATGGATGTTGGCGCTTGCCCTGCTGTTGATGCCGGGACTCGCGAATGCTGCCGATCGTCCGAATGTGGTGATGATTCTTGTCGACGACCTTGGCTACGGCGATCTTGCCTGCTTCGGCGCAAAGGATATGCGAACGCCGCATCTCGACGAGCTGATGTCGCGGGGCCTGCGGTTCGATCAGTTCTACGCCAACTGCACCGTTTGCTCGCCGACACGCGCTTCGCTGATGACGGGGCGTTACCCGGATATCGCCGGCGTTCCCGGAGTGATTCGGCAATGGGCGCCCGATAGCTGGGGATACCTCGACCCGACTGCCCCCACGCTCCCGCAGTTATTGGTAGAAGCCGGCTATCACACAGGAATGGTAGGCAAGTGGCATCTGGGATTCAAAAAGCCGAATATTCCCAACTCGCGTGGGTTCGAACATTTTCATGGCTTCCTCGCCGACATGATGGACGACTACTACACGCATTTGCGTGGCGGTGTGAACTGGATGCGACTCAATGAGGACACGATTGACCCCAAGGGGCACGCGACTGATCTGTTCACGGAGTGGTCGATGGATTACATCCAAAAACAGAGCAAGACCGAAGAGCCGTTCTTCCTGTATCTCGCCTACAACGCACCGCACTTTCCAATCCAGCCGCCCAAGGACTGGCTGGCGAAGGTGAAAAAACGCGAACCACAACTGGATGAAAAACGAGCCCTGAACGTGGCCTTTGTCGAACACCTGGACGATGGTGTCGGGAAGGTGATCGCCGGTATCAAGGAGGCCGGCATCGAAGACAATACGATTGTCATCTTTTCGTCTGACAACGGTGGATCGCTTTATCACTCGCAGAGCAACGGCAAATTGCGAGGCGGCAAGCAGGATCATTGGGAGGGTGGAATTCGGGTTCCAACCTGTGTGGTTTGGCCGGGCAAGATCCCCGCGAAGCGAACCAACGCGATTGGTGTCACGATGGATCTGTTGCCGACAATTTGCGAGATCGCCGGCGCGAAGGTGACCGAACACGTTGACGGCGTCAGTCTCACCGACGTCTGGCTGCGTGGTGGTGAAGGGAATCCCGATCGTACAATCGTCTGGGTGCGTCGTGAGGGCAATCGTCGGTATCAGGGCAGAGCCTACTATGCGATCCGCCGTGGGCCGTGGAAGCTCGAGCAAAGTTCGCCGTTTAAACCCATGGTGCTGGTAAACCTCGACGAGGATCCGCTGGAGGAGAATCCGCGGACGGCCAGCGGCAAAGAGGCTACGGAATTGCAGCGCACGTTGATGGATCACCTGCAACGCGCTGGCAAAGTTCGGTGGCAACCGTAGGCAAACGTTATTGTAGCAATCGTTCCTGCGCTGGTCTCTGGCAGGAGCTCGTCCCGCACGGTGATCGACGGGACGGCCGACTCGAGCTGCGAAGCCGACTACGTGGCCAATTTACGGGGCCGAAGGCGCGGCCAGTTTGTAGAGGTGTCCTGCTGTTCGCACAAACAGCGCTCCGCCGCCGATTGCCGGTGAGGCTTTTCCACCTTCCGAGAGCTGATTCTTTGCGACGACTTCGAATTTGTCGCCCGTACCCACAACCGTTCCACGTCCCTGCTCATCGAACAGGTAGACCAGCCCATTGGCGATAACGGGGGAAGCGACGAAATTGCCACCGACCCGACCGGTCCAGATGTCGTCTCCGGTGTCGGCGTTGATGCAACTGAGCACGCCGTTGTCGGTCAACGAGTAAATGCGGCCTTCATACAGAGCGGGAAAGCATAGTCGTGAGTTTCCCTTTTCCCGGTTCCAGACAACGTGAGAGTCCGTCACGTCGCCGCGAGTAGAATCGTTGAGGCGAATGGCCATCAGGTTGGCCCCACGCGAACCGGTATTCAGGATGACGGTGTCCTTGTGCTGCAAGGGTTGCGCTGCCGCGTTGTAGTCGTCGTGGGTGATTGTCCAGAGTTCTTCGCCCGTTTTGGCGTCGTAGCCGAACGCAGCTCGCGAGCCCACGGAGATGACCTGCAAACCACTTCCGACCCGTATGATGGCCGGAGTGCTATAGGCCTTTCGTAAATCGCCGTCACGCTTTGGCTTGCCGTCCTTGTCCAGGTCGCCGTAGTCGGTTGTCCGGTCCGTCCGCCACAGCGTCTCGCCGTTGCTGACGTTAAGGGCCGTGAGGAACTGCTGGTCGATGCCGTCGAACGTCAGAAACAGCGTGTTTCCGTATCGAACCGGAGACGATCCTGGCCCGCGGAAATGACGGCAGTTGATGTCACGCCGTTGCCAAATCACATCCGTGGTCGTCACATCCAGCTTGGCGGTTCCATAGGTGCCGAAATGCACGTACAGGGATTTGTGCGTCAGGTAACTTGTCGGCGACGCATAGGAATTCACCGGGTTGCCGAGCGGTTCGGGGTCCTCGTTTTCGAAGAGCAATTTGTGATGGATGATTTTGCCGGTTCCGCTGTCCAGACAGTACACGAACTGCTTGGTGCCATCTTCGGTGGCGGACGTGAGCCATACATGACCGTCACCCACAACTGGTGTCGAGTGACCGATGCCTTCCAGCTTTACCTTCCAGGCGATGTTCTTTTCGGCCTCTTCATTCCATTCGGTTGGCAGGTTCTTCGTTTCGGTAGGACGTGCAACGCCACAAGAAAGAGGCCCGGATTTTTGCGGCCACGCCGGATGGTGGGCGAGTCCGGTTGAGGAACATGTGATCAACATTGCGAAGATGCCAATCAGCTTGCTCGTAAACCCCAAAGTCGGTGCAACGTTCACTCGGGGTTGGCATAGGGTTACGTGTAATTCGCTATGTTGGCAGATTGGCATGTCGGTTGTGGCGGAAGGAGGAGGGATGGGGCCGAGCGGAGTTCATTCTACAACAGATTGATACACTGGGTGCTCTCTCCGGCGTTCATTGTATTTCGACGCAAAGACCCCGGAATTTCCTTGAGGCCTACGGCAGTGGAATCGGTCGTTGGGTGCCTAAGGGCGGCTCGTCGGTGGTTTCTTCAATGACGATGGGGGGACCTTTGTACATTGGGATGAAGCGACCATCACGATACATGTAGTCTCGCCTGCGCTGGACATGTGAGGTGGGGCGAAGGTAGCCGAAGAACCAGAAATAGTATCGTGAGGTTGGTTGTGGCTCCCAGCCGATGCCGGCGGCTATCCAGTATTCCGGCTTGATGCGTGCGATGAAGGAGTCTGGAGGGGGCTCAGTGGGAATGGGCTCGAAGACAGAAACAACGAAAGGGCAGGGTACAACAACGACCGGGCGACCCAGTTTGGCCTCAATGTTCTCGGTTGCGGAGATGGTGAGTCGCCACGCAGCCAGATAGAGGCTGACCCATGCAATCATAAACAGCAAGCCTCGTACGGTGATCCGCGGTCGAAAATGGGCAAGCGTGTTTTGAAAACGGGCCATTCGACCATCCTAAGGTTTGGCTGGCTCGCCTCTAAGATCAATTCCAGGCGTTTGCAATCGTGAACGATCGGGCCAATCATTATGGGTAGGCTCTGTTATGAAGGCACCGTTGTATTTACTCTGTAAGCTAAGAGCCAGAAGTTTCGTAACAGCACGAGCCGAAGAATGTAAGCAATCCTGTTTTGCCAAATAGGGATTGCCGAGACTTGCCTGTTCCGACTGAGACTTGCCTGTTCCTTCAGACACTTCCCAACGATTCCCGGATCTGCGTATGTCAGAATCGCCTGTAGCAACGACGGAGAGCGCGGATGCAGGTCCTGGTTCGGGAGCACAGTTCGCACTGCGGTTCCTGATCCTGTTCGCGGTCGGGAGTGCGGCGGTGTGGGCTCTGGAAGTCGCCGAGCACCAGGGCGCGATTTCGAAGCTGGGGGAAAGTTCTGCACGGCTGGTAATTTGCTCCATCTTGCTGAGCGCTCTGGCCATTTCCGCTCGGCGATTGGAACGCTCTGTTCGTTTTGCTGTCACTTTGTGCATCGTGTTCCTGGGAGCAGAACTGGGCTTCGAGATCCTCGAAGATCTCCGGGTAATTTCGGCGTTGTTTAATGGCTTCTGGAAGCACGCAATCGAAAAGTTCATTGTTGCCTGTTGGACGTGCGCGGGTTTCTATCTGATCTACAGTCTTGTCAACGGCCTCGATAAGTCGAACGCGGCACTGCGAATTCGTGATCGTGAAATGCAGGCGTCCCATCGTGAATTGCAGGCAGCGATGGAAAGCCTCAAGCTGGCTCAGGCGCAGACCATCGAGCACGAACGGATGAGTGCTCTGGGGCGAATGGCCAGTGGTGTGGCGCATGACCTGAATAATGCGTTGACGCCGGTAGAATCGCTTTCTCGCGCGATGCTGGAGGAATCGATCGAATTCGATTGCGAGGCCATGGAGTTGATTCATCTGGGTGCCGAGCATTCCATCAACGTCGTGAAGAACTTGCAGCACTTCTATCGTCCCGTGAATACCGACGAACATGAAGTCGTTGATCTGGCGAACGTTGTACAACGTACGGTCGCACTGACAAAGTTTCGCGTTAGCGACTCAAACGGAGAACGTGGCGTCACGACGGAAGTCAGGACGCGGCTCGAGGATAACTGTCTGATCCGCGGCAACGCGACGGAGCTTGTGCAGTTGGTCACCAACCTGGTGCTAAACGCAATTGAAGCCATGGATGAGGGTGGTGAGGTTACCGTCTCGACCAGCCGCATCGGAGACGAAGTCAAATTGCAGGTGGCGGATCAGGGGTGCGGTATGACCCGGGGCGAAATCGAGCAATGCACCGAACCCTTCTATTCCGGAAAGGAACACGGCAGTGGGTTGGGGCTTAGTGTGTGCCATGGGATCGCCCGAAGGCACGGTGCGGAAATGGAGATCGAGTCATGTGTCGAGGCTGGCTGTCAGTTTGCCGTTCGCTTCCCCGCGCTGCGAGTGCCTCCACCGGTCGAAGAGACGAAAACGACTCAGCCGATATCCGTCGCGGGAAAGAAAATTCTCTGCATCGACGATAACGAATGGGTGCGACGCGGAACGCAGGTACTGTTCAGCTCGACGGGAGTCGTGATTGACTGTGCCAGCGACGGTCCCAGTGGTCTCGAACTCCTGGATGCCAACGACTACGACCTTCTGGTCACAGACCTTGGCATGAAGGAAATGTCCGGTTGTGAAGTGGTCGCCCGCGCGCGAAGCCAACATCCGCAACTGCGAATTGCGGTGGTGTCCGGATGGAGTCGTGACCAGGTGCTGGAGGAATTCACGGATCGCACGCTGCCAGATTTCGTACTCGAAAAACCGCTGACCGTGAAAGCCGTTCATGACTGCCTTACGGCGGACTGCAGCCATCAAGGACTAGCGTGAGTCGGAATTTTGTTCCGTCACGGGCCTGGTCGACGACGGTTCCCGGGCACTCCGCGAAATCCACCTCTACCTCCGCCGCGACCGCCACCCTGGCCTCCGCGAAACCCACCCCGACCACCGCCGGATCGTGATCGCACCGTGCCCGCGTCGGCGTCGACGGTCAGTTGCAGTTCGTAAGTCTGAGTCACCGGCCGGCACCAGCCTTCCTCTTTGTTGCAGGCAAAGTAGCGAACTTCCAACGCTAACGGTTGATCTTTCTTCCAGGCAGATATGTCCAACAGGAACTCGCGGGGGTCACTGTCCGAGGCGGCTTCTACCTTGGGGCCTTTACCGGCGGACGGTCTGATCTTCGCCACTCCCGACGAAGTAATCTTGTATTCCACCGGTTTCGCGAGATTGTTCCAGCAGACGTTTAGCAGGGGATCCAGATGGAAGGCGACGTAGAGCTTTCCTGAACCGGTTCTCAGGAGAGACGAGTCTGCCTCGGCTCGCAGCTTGGCATAGAACGGCGAACGGCTCTTCTCGGTGTTGGCGATTGCCGTGATCGGCTGCATTCGGCCGCTCAACGGGAGTTTGGGCACGATTCCCCTGGGAGCTGTCGGCGTTGCTGTCTTTTTGATATTCAGGTTTAGGTCGCGAACGCTGGTGGTCTTCGCTGCGCGTCCTACGAGTTGTTCCAGGTCGGCGCGAAGCTCGTCTGGCGAGCTCCAGTCGCGAAGGCGAACGATCTTTCCTTTCGGATCGAAGATGAATTCCGGGTTGTTCAGTCCACCCAGCTGATGCTTCAGGTCGTTTTGCATGTTGTCGCAGAGCCATGGAATCGTCACGCCGTCAAAGATTCGTTTTGCTTCGCGAATGTGCAGCAAACGTTCTTCGGTTGTGACCGGATTGACGTAACCGTTGTTTTCCGGGTGCGCCAGAGTCTTATAGACGAAATGAAACTGGACGCCCTTGGGAGCGTAGTCCCGATACACCGCCTCCAGACTGGAGACGTTACGTAGGAAGGGCGGTCACGTGAGACAGCCGAAAACCACAACCGAGTACTTGCCTTTCAGGGACGCTGTCTCGAACGGTTTTCCCTCTTCATCGAACACGGTGGCTTCGGGCATCGGGCTGCCGACCTTCAAGCCGCTTGATTCAAGCCTGTTCCCGCCCGGAGTACCGGGGCCACCTCGCCCACCGGGGCCCTGACCGCGGCGAAAACCCTGCCCGAGAACGTCCGTGCCTGCCGCGCCGAATACTACAAAAATTAGGGCCAGTCGAATCCATCGTGTCTGCATGCGGAACTCCGGTTCGGATCGTACGGGGGAGTCCAGCCAGGTGGTTGGAACTTCCTCTATCTGAAAACGAAGTGGTCGTCTCGCGTCTACCACCAAAAATGGCAACGCGCGGGTATTGTGCCAGTGTGTACGTCACGCCACAGAGGCAACTTGACGATAGCAGGCGAAGCATTTGCTGCTATTCGTTGAAAGTATCGAACTCCTCGGAGACCGCTTGCATCAACTTTGCATCCTCAAACTGTTCGTCGGTCATGGACTTTAGGCGTGCCAGGAACTCGTCGAATCGCCCGTTGCGAAAGATCGTGAGCATCCGTCCGCCGTCTTTGCACTCAGCCGCGTGCCACACGTTGGGCGGAACGGTGAGCGTGTCACCCGGCCCGGCAACGATCGTTTCATCGTCGAAGATGAATTTGATTTCGCCTTCAAGCACGTAGAAGACTTCCGTCATGACTTTGTGGTGGTGGCGGCCAAGTCGGAAGCCGGGCTTCAATTTGTCCTCGACGAAGGACAGCTCGCCTTGCGTGTCTCGGGAAGCCAGTTTCACGTAGCAGTGGTCCTGGGAATAGTCATAGTCCTCGCCACCGCCGTTGGGAATGTACTGCTGTGTTTTCATGGTCGTTAGTGTCCGTGCAAGAGAACCAGGGGTGGCAGCCACGAACGGTGCCCGGGGACCCTGCTGGGGCGTTGCCGGCGCATGGTTGCGTATCTGCCACGATATGACGTCCAAGTATACCGCGACGATCAGTAACGGAGTGCGGAATAGAAGTTGGCAGAACGCGGTCGGCGCGGGAGGGTGAGGCTCCTGCCGAACCGTGCGCTAGTCACCGGTTGTCTTGCAATCGGCTCGGCGGGAGCCTCGCCCTCCCGGTTTTCAAGTCCGTAATTATCCACGGCTGCGGAGCGTTCGCACGAGTTCCCGTTCCACGCCCTTTGTCGCGAAGCGGTCGGCGCGGGAGGGTGAGGCTCCTGCCGAACCGTGCGATTGTGAACGGTTATTTTGCAATCGGCTCGGCGGGAGCCTCGCCCTCCCGTATTGCGAGTCCGGAATCATCCCCAGTCCCTGCCGAACCGTGCGTTTGTGAACGGTTATTTTGCAATCGGCTCGGCGGGAGCCTCGCCCTCCCGGTTTTCAAGTCCGTAATCATCCACGGCTGCGGAGCGTTCGCACGAGTTCCCGTTCCACGCCCTTTGTCGCCATGCGCTCGGCGCGGGAGGGTGAGGCTCCTGCCGAACCGTGCGTTTGTGGACGGTTATTTTGCAATCGGCTCGGCGGGAGCCTCGCCCTCCCGGTTTTCAAGTCCGTAATCATCCACGGCTGCTGAGCGTTCGCACGAGTTCCCGTTCCACGCCCTTTGTCGCGAAGCGGTCGGCGCGGGAGGGTGAGGTTCCTGCCGAACCGTGCGTTTGTGAACGGTTGTTTTGTAATCGGCTCGGCGGGAGCCTCGCCCTCCCGTATTGCGAATCCGGAATCATTCCCAGTCCCTGCCGAACCGTGCGTTTGTGAACGGTTGTTTTGTAATCGGCTCGGCGGGAGCCTCGCCCTCCCGTATTGCGAGTCCGTAATCATCCCCAGTCCCTACCGAACCGTGCGTTTGTGAACGGTTATTTTTGTAATCGGCTCGGCGGGAGCCTCGCCCTCCCGGGGACGCCCATGACAAGTCGCAGGGCATTTCACTTCCCTCGGGTTGTAATCGACACGGCTCCAACAGGGTCATCCTCTTCATCAGCCACGTAAACTCGCGCGACGCCAGGTATCCACTGCGCGAGCCTGGCGACGTCCTCTTTCTCCAGGCTGTTGGGGACTCGGACATGGATTTCTTCCTTCTTCCCGAACACGGTAAAGAATACTGCTCCCTTCTCTGCGCATTCCGCCCACGCACGCGATTCCACGATCGCATCGCCGTCGATCAGCGGCAAGTCATCACACAGTTCCAGTAGCGCCTCATAGGAAACGGCGGTGTTGTTAACGGATAGTTCGCGAAGGTGTTTCAGTTCTCGAAGATACTGAAGTCCCGAGTCCGAAATGCCCGTGCCTTCCAGATCCAGTACTCTGAGAGATCGGGCCGACGAAATGCACTTCAGCCCGTCGTCTTCTGCGCTGGTGTTCCGCATAACCAGCTGCGTTGGGCTTCTGAGCGAAGCGACATACGCGAGGATTTGTCCATCCAGTTGGCCCGGCGGCAAGTGTACGGCTTCGACCCGATTGAACGCGGATGCGAATGCAATCTCATCCCGGCGATGTGCCCAGAACACTGTTCCGCCAGCGTTTTGGACTGCTGAAGCAAACCTCTCTTCACGATGGTAGCGGCTTATGGGCACCAGGGTGATGCACACAATTGCGATCGTCGTCAGCGCAAACCGGATCGTAAATTGAGGCGTCTTCATCATTCTTCAGGTGCCGTCGGGTTGCCTGGCAATGGACTTGGTCTGTGCCCCGGGACGCGTTTCGATTCGACGAGGTTGAGGGCCACAGCGGCCAGTTCGTGCGGGGCGACGACCCAGCCGCGGCAGAGAGGCGAGCGGCAGTCGCAGGGGATGGCGTAGGCAGCGGGCCAGTTGTAGTCGATCGTCAGTTGTTCGCCGGGAAGGATGTCGCGATAGGCACAGAGGTAGAGGCGCCGAGTAAAGGGATCGTTCTCAACCTCGTCCAGCCAGTCAAACTCGCAGTTGGCATCGCAACTGTGATTGACGTAGCGAAACGGCTCGAAGGGCTCTAGTTGAAAACCTTCGTCCAGGTCGAAGGTGTAGTCCGTCGCAAAATCAACATTCCGCGAGAGCTCGCCCGTAATTTCGCCAATCACGGCGGTTGCCGGATACGGTCGCGTGGCGAAGACGCCAAGTCCCGTGGTGGTCTCGCGAATGTCGAGGTGATCTTCGATGCCGTTGTCGTCGACTAACCTGTATAAGCTCAACTTGCCGAGTTCCGTTCCGATACACTGTCTGGACCTGTCCGCGAGACACGGCGCCCCGCTGCCGGCTACCGAGCATACCGTTCCAACGACAATGATTCGAGGTTCCAAAACAATGTCGCTGCGTACTTTATTCGTTCTTGTCTGGGTATCACTTGCACTTTGGCCCTGCGCCGCGATCGCCAGAAAGCCCAATCTGATTTACATCATGGTCGACGATCTTGGTTACGGGGATCTGGGATGTTTTGGGCAGAAAGTTATTCGGACGCCGCATCTGGACAAGATGGCGTCCGAGGGACTGCGGCTGACCAGCTACTACGCCGGCAATACGGTTTGCCGACCGTCGCGATTGTGTCTGTGGACCGGGATGCACGCGGGGCATACGGCGATCGATTCCAACGCTCAATATGCGTTTCAGCCGGACGATGTGACGGTGGCAGAACTCTTGAAGGACGCCGGGTATGCGACCGGTGGCGTCGGCAAGTGGGCGATGGGCAACGTGGATAACTCGGGCCATCCCAATCTGAATGGGTTCGACTTCTGGATGGGCTATCTCGACCAGAGTCGTGCACATAACTACTACCCTGAATATCTCTGGCGGAACCGGACCAGGTTTACGCTGGAAGGAAACGTAATTGGCGACTACCCGAATGGCCGCGGGCGGGTTTCGTCGCAACGTAAGACGTACTCGCACGACGTGATGACCGAGCAGATGCTGGGGTTTGTCCGAGCCAATCGCCAGCAACCCTTCCTGCTGCATGTGCATTGGACGATTCCGCACGCCAACAACGAAGGCGGTCGCGTGCTAAAGAACGGCATGGAGGTACCGGACTTTGGGATCTATGCCGATCAGGAATGGTCGGACGTGGAAAAAGGTCAGGCCGCCATGATTACCCGAATGGATGGTGACGTGGGCCGGTTGTTTGGGCTGCTGCGTGAATTGAAGATCGACGACGACACGCTGGTAGTCTTTACTTCCGATAACGGACCGCACAGTGAAGGTGGTCACAAGCACGAATTTTTCGATGCGAATGGGCCCTTGCGAGGCTTCAAACGCGACCTGTACGAAGGCGGCATTCGAGTGCCGACCATCGCCCGTTGGCCAGGCAAAATCAAAGCCGGCGGCGAGAGCGACGAGCCGCTGGCGGCGTACGACTGGTTGCCGACGGCTTGCGAGCTGGCAGGTGCACAGACGCCGGAAGCGATCGACGGTATCTCGTATGTGCCAACGCTAACTGGCGAGCCACAGCCCGCTCACGAGTATCTCTACTGGAGTTTTGGCAAGAAGAAGGCCGTTCGCAAAGGCGACTGGAAGGCCGTCGTGCCAGGCGCTGAAAAGCCCATGGAACTCTACGATCTGGCGAAGGACATCGGCGAAGCCACGAACGTCGCGGATCGGTTTCCCGAGGTCATTCGTGAGATGAAAGCGATCGTGGCGGCCGCTTCGGGGCCGTGAGCGTTCTTCGCCTGGCTGGTTCGGCGTGCGTGGCTGGTTCGGCGTACGTGGCTAGTCCAGCGGCGCGGCTGGCTTGTCTAGTTCTGCAGGAGCAGGGATTCGTTTTTCGGTTGTCCCGGTGCGATGCTTTGACGGATCGGGAATTGAACGGCGACGCGAGTACCAAACTCCGAGGTGGTAATGAGTGCCTCGCCGCTGAGGACTTCCGCTCGCTGCCGAATACCGGCGAGGCCAAAACGGTCGTCGCCAATACTATCAGCATCGAAGCCAACGCCCGTATCCGTGACCTCCAGGAGTATCGTGTCGCCCTCGGCGGTCACACATACGGTTGCGTTCTTCTTGCCGCTGTGCTGCCGTGAGTTGTTGACGGCTTCGCGTACAATTCGATAGACAATGCGTTCGACCATCACCGGCAGGCGAGGGAAATCCTGCGTGTAGACGAAGCGGGTTTCGAAACCATATTTCTTTTGGTCATCGGTGACGGACGCTTCGACGGCCGCGATCAGGCCCACCTCGTCGACAACCCTTGGCTTGAGGCAGTCGATCGTTTTGCGGGCCTCATCGATGGCCTGCGCCAGGAGGGAGACGGCGGTAGTGGTCTGCTCTTTCAGGCGGACATCATCATCGCCAATCAGATGCAGGGCCGATTCCAGGAACATCTGCGCCCCAATGACGTCCTGCACAAATCCGTCGTGAATCTCGTGAGCAATCAATTCGCGTTCCTGGTCGCGTAAATCCAGTAGCGTCTGGAGATGACGTTGGAGTGCGATCCGGCGGTTGACTTGTCGCTCGAGTTCACGATTGTGAAGGTTCAACTCTTCGGATTCGCGCTGATAGTAGGTGAACGCAAGCAGTGTGGCGCCCAGGTTCGCAAAGAAGAACAACGACCAGGGAATCCAGATTGGACGGAACATGCCGTAGGACGCGGCACGCACGCTGAATTCGAACAGTCGACCGGCGATCTGTTGGCGGGCGACGAATCCCGACTCCGTCGATTCAACCGTTTGCAGTGTCAGGTGCGGCTTGCTGGAGGCTTTATGGGGCTTATAGTCGCTTTTGCTAATATCCTTCACCGTGACAATCGTTTCTCTGGTCTTCTCGTCCATGGGCGCGAACAGATGTTCGAAGGCCACAAAGAAGTGCCCGCGAGGTTTCTTACTCTTCTTTTGAACCGGTGCCGCGACCAGTGCAGCCGGCCTTACGCGGTCCTGGCCGTACCAGAGATTTCCGTGAGTGACGAATACCTGGCCGCGATTGCGCAGCGCGAAAGTGCGTTCTCTCCAGCCGCCACCACGGTGGATCCCAAGTTGATTTTGCGTCTTCTTTTCATCGGGATAAACATAGAATGTTGGCCGGACAACCTTTTCGTCTTGTACGACCACGGTACGTCCGTTGCGATATTCCATCAGTTGGACGTCGCGTTGGAGTCGCTCGCTGAGCTGTTGCCGGACTTCCTCATGCTGACTGGCTGGCACCTGTGGGCACCATTCGACGCAGAAGATGCCAGGAGTCTTCATCAGATTGGCGGCGATTTGTTCGAACTGTGATTTGGTTAGCGGTCCATCAGGAAGCTGGTCGGGCAATTCGGCAATTGCCTGTATACGCTTCCGGGCTCCCAGCGTCACGTGTTGAATGTGGGTGACTGCCCGAGCTTCGAGGCGTTGTTGCTGAAGTGAGTCACAGATTGGATCCACGGCCAACAAAAGAACCAGGGAAAGTAGAAACCCGCTGAGCAGAATCCACGTAGTCGTTACGTAGGGACGCATCGGAAAGCCTCATCTCGTTAGCTGCGGACGGGTGTTGCCATCGGAGCGTTTCATTATCAACACAATCGGTTTCCTAATCTACGGTATCACCGAAACAATCTGTGATTTGCGCAGCGGCATTACCGTCACAACGAGGATTTGCTGATTGTCAGGATGGGGTTGGTTTATGCTTGCGCCAAGGTAGAGTTAGTGAACGTGTCGGGTAAGTACGGGAGTTTTCATGCCGATTGTTTCAGCACGACAACTATCGAAGCACTACGGTGATGATGCTCATCCCGTGAAAGCGCTCGATCGCGTCGATTTTGCCGTCCACGATGGCGAGCGGGTCGCGCTGGTAGGCCGATCGGGTTCCGGTAAGACCACGCTGCTTAATCTGCTGGCGGGTCTCGACACACCCACAGGCGGTGTGCTGGAAGTTGGCGGGCTTTCTCTTGGCACTTTGGGCAGCAAGGGGCTCGCGAATTATCGCTGTCGACAGATTGGCGTCGTGTTTCAATCGTTTCAGTTGTTGCCCAATTGTTCGGCGCTCGCCAACGTCGAAATTCCACTCATGATTCAGGGCGTACCCAGGGGCCGTCGACGCGGCCTGGCGGAACAGGCGATCGAACGAGTTGGACTGAAGCGACGCCAGCATCATCGGCCTTCCCAGTTGTCCGGTGGCGAGCAGCAGCGTATTGCGATTGCTCGCGCGATCGTGCATCGGCCACCTCTGCTGCTCGCTGACGAGCCAACCGGTAACCTTGATTCGGCGACGGCGGATTCGGTGACGAAGCTGATTCTCGAAGTGGTCGAGGAGACGGCGGCGGCGATGGTCCTGATTACCCATGACGCGACGCTCGCGAAAGACGTGAGCACCCGGATGGTTCGGCTGTCCGATGGCAGAGTTGCGGAGGACGATTCGTGACGATTTGGGACGTCGCCCTAATGGCGATGCATAACCTTTGGTCGCGCAAGCTGCGCACGTTGCTCAACATCCTTGGTGTGGTGTTGGCGTGCGTCGTGCTGGCAATGATGCTTGCCGGGACGCGTGGCGTCAGCGACGGATTCGATCGCATGATCAACGATTCCGAGGACGTACGTCGGTTCGCCATCTATCGATCGTGGGAACGCGAGGGCGACGTGCCCGAAGAAGTCCTGCGGATTGACGCCGAGATGAGCTCCGCCCGCCGTGCGCGACTGCAGAAGCGGCTGAAGAAAAAGTGGCTCAATGAAAACTCGGATCGCGTTCCGCTCGATGAGCAGGGAATGGAGGAGCTGAGGTCGTTGCCGCACATGCTGGAGGTGCTGCCGGAAAGTCGACTGCGGTGCTCGATCTCGATCGATGAGACGAAGGAGAACGCGTCCATTCGCATTGCCAGTCACGGCAAGCGTGCGATGGGACGGTTGTTGTTTGGTGAGTACGTCAAACGCGATGACGAAGAGGGCATGCTGATTGGCGAGTATGCCGCGTATCGGCTGGGCTTCGTCAGTGATGAGGAAGTGCGTAGTCTGGTTGGTCGCCCCGTAACCGTATCGGTGCGGCTGAGTGCCGACCGTGGTTCGCAGCTCAAGTCGCTCATGGAAAGTGATTTGGCCACACTCGCCGGTTCCGGGAATTCACCGGCTGCCATGCGGCGTCTGGTGAAGGCGTTTCAGTCGTCAGCATTGAACGACAAGGACAAGGCCCTGTTTCAGTCGGTGTTTGGCGGTGGTGATACGAAATCGTCGAGTGACGGGATGTTCCAGCGGGAGTATGTCGTTCGCGGCGTCGTGCGTGATGCGGAGGAGGGCGAAGGCTTCTCGCTGTTCGACTTTGTGGGCTCCAATAGCGGCGCGGACGTTTACATGCCGTCTTTGAGTGCCGGGAAAATCGAGACGCAAAAAGAAGGCTTCGAGAGTTTCTACGGGGCGGTTGGAGTGGTGGACCGAGCCGAAAATCTGGAACAGTTACTCGCGGATGTCGACGAGTTGGGATTTTCAACGCGTTCGTCGTGGCGAATCGTCAAACGCATCGACGAGGAGATCGGGAAGGCCCGGATGGTCATTGGGGCATTGAGTTTTCTGATTCTGGTCATCTCGGCGATTGGGATTTCCAACACAATGGTCGTTTCGGTGCTCGAACGGACGCGCGAGTTTGGCATCCTCAAGGCAGTCGGTTCGGAAGACCGAAGTATCTTGCAACTGATGCTCCTGGAAGGCGCGCTGACCGGATTGGTGGGCTCGTGCGTGGCGATCGTGATGTCGTTTACGTTGGCTCAGGTGATTGCGGTGTTCGTCAAAAAGTATATCGCAGGCCGCATTGGCGAGCAGTTCGACGCGTCTGTATTCTCCTTCTCCGCATTGGATCTGCTGATTGTCATCCTGTTGGCTGTCAGCGTTTGCACCGTGGCAGCGATTCTTCCCGCATGGCGAGCCGCCCGACTGGATCCGGTGGTGGCCATGCGTGGTCGTTGACAGCTTGATGAACGGCCGGCAGCTCTCCCAGTACGCTCGTTCCCGTAGCTCTCACGCCGTAGCTTCCCGACGTGCAAAGCGTGGTGTGTCTCGTTGCCGTCATGGTGTTGCACGTCGCAGTCGTGATGCTGCTAGAATTCTGGCAACACAACTTGTAGAAGAGGAATGGATATGGCTCGCGGTGCTTTCTTGTTGTTACTTCTGGCGGTGGCATCTGCTTGGGGCAATGACCGGCCAAACATTCTCTGGATTGTCGCTGAGGATATGAGTCCCACGTTGGGCTGCTATGGCGACGCCTACGCAACGACCCCCAATATCGACAGGCTGGCCGCACAGAGCGTCCGCTATACGAATGCCTTTGCGGCGGCACCGGTCTGTTCGCCATCGCGATCCTGTCTGATCACGGGCTGTTATGCAACGACTTTGGGTACGCAGCAGATGCGGTCGGCGTTTCCCTTGCCGAAGGGAATGCGCGGTTTTCCGGCGCTACTCAGGGACGCCGGCTATTACACCAGTAATAACTTCAAGACGGACTATAACACTTCCAGTGCGCCGGAAGTGATTCGCGACAGTTGGGACGAGAGCAGCAATACCGCTCACTGGCGAAAGCGTCCCGAGGGCGACGCGCCGTTCTTCAGCGTCTTCAATATTATGACGTCGCATCAGAGTCGCTCGATGGTTTACACGCAGTCACGGTTTCGCAAGGAAGTGCAGTCGCTGCTGTCCGCGGACGATATCCACGATCCGGACACGGTGCCGCTGCCACCGTACTATCCAGACACGCTGGTGTCGCGCCGCATCTGGGCCCGGTATCACGATTGCGTGACGGCGATGGACGACCAGGTGGGACGCATTCTCGCTCAGCTTGAAGAAGATGGGCTCGCGGACGATACGATCGTCTTCTTCTATTCAGATCACGGTTCCGGCATGCCTCGACACAAACGATTGTTGCACGACAGCGGAATGCACGTGCCGCTGCTCGTTCGCGTGCCGAAGAAGTACCAGCAGTTCTCGCCAGGGGCGCCCAACGACGTTTTGGATCGACTGGTGAGTTTCGTGGACTTTCCGCCCACGGTGCTCGGTTTGGCTGGCCTGCCGCGAAAAGCGTATATGCAGGGTTCGACTTTTCTGGGCGAAGCATCGCGTGGGTCGCAACGCGAATATGTTTATGGGCATCGCGATCGGATTGATGAAGTGGTCGACGTCGCGCGTTCGGTGCGAGACGAGCGTTACCTCTACATTCGCAACTTCATGCCCGGCCGCAGTTGGAATCAGTACTCTTCGTATTCTGATCTCAGCGAAATTCGGCACGAGTTTTATCGTATTGCCGAAGGCAACGGCATGACGGCGGCCCAGCAGCATTATGCCGGACCTCGCAAGCCGGCCGAAGAACTCTACGATTGTGTTGCTGATCCACACAATATCAGGAATCTGGCCGGTGAGCCGGATCATGCGGAGACGCTACAGCGACTGCGCGGGGCGATGAAGGAGCACGTGACGGGCACGCAGGACCTTGGTTTCCTTCCAGAGGTTCGGGCGTGGGAGCTGTTCGCCGGCGATACGCCGATGAGCCTCGTGTCGAAAGCATCGCCGGGTCGCGACGAAGCGGCACGAACAGCGGCTGGTCTCTTTTCGCCGGAAGGAGACGCGACGGCGAACTGGATCAACTCCGAATTCGCATCTCAGCGGTACTGGGCGGCGATCGCGTTACAAAGTGCAGCGGAAATCACGCCAGTTCAGTGGTCGCAATTACGGAAGGGCCTGAATGACGAGTCGCTGGCCGTCCGCATCGAAATGGCGAGTGCCGTGTGTCAGCAAGGTGAGTTGCAGTTGGGGCTGCCCGTGTTGGTGGGGCTGCTTGAACACGACGACCTGAACGTCGTGCTGTACGCCACTCGCGCGATTGAAATGTTGGGGACGGCCGCGGCGAATGCGAAAGGTGCGATGGAGAACGTGGCGGCTCGGGCGGATCGACTGCAGGCTTCCAGCACGCAGGCTGTTTTCGATCAGTCGGGAGAAAAGGATCTGGCCATGTTCTGCAGCTTTTCGGCGCATGGGTTTCTGGATCGACTGAAGTTGGGGAAGTGGCACTCGCTAGTGACGCCGGGCAGTCTCCAGGGCTGGTCCGGGATCGATTCGGGAGTTGCTGTTTCTGCTGATGGCACGATTTCGATGCTGTCCAAAGGCAAGAATCTCTGGATCGCGCACGAGCAGGAATTCGCAGACTTCGAACTGACCGCGGAAGTGAAAATGCCACTGGACGGCTACAACGCCGGGATCGGATTCCGTTGCGAAATTCAGGCCAATGGTCGCCCCAAAGGCTATCAGTGCGAAGTGGCCAACGAAGAGAGCGGCATGCTGTACGCGATTGCTTCCGGCGGTTGGGTTTGGCCACGGGGTGACCAGCAACGCAATCAGTTCTTCGGTGAAGTGGGTGCGGCTTTTCGCAAGGGAAGTTGGAACCACTTCAGGGTTCGTTGCGAGGGGCCGCGGATTCAGCTTTGGGTCAACGGAATTCTGACGACCGACATCGAAGACAGTCGACATACGAAGGGGCGAATCGCACTGCAGCATCATGGCAAGGGCGACACGCATTTCTATCGCAACGTGTTGGTACGTAAGCTGAACGAGTAGCGTTGTTGGCCCGAGTCCCCGCGCACGGTCGGCAGCGCGAGGTTTGCGTGGGCGTGTATGTCTGCGCCGCCGCGTGGTTTGAATGTCTGGTAACCGGTTGCCGGCGAGGTTACGATTGGCCGTTCCTTCACCTGAAAATTGCGCACGGAGAAAACGGTATGTCTGACGAAAAGAAGACGACGCAAGTCGATCGCCGCAGTTTTGCCAAAACGGCCGGAGCGACATTCGGGGCGGCCATGGGATTTCATTTTGTTCCCAGCCGTGCGTGGGGGAATCTGGAAAAGCCTGTACTCGCGGGCGTTGGAGCCGGTGGTAAAGGCAAGGCGGACATTACCGGTTCGGTGAAGGCAGGTTTTCAGGTGGGGGCTCTCGTTGATGTGGTGGACGCGACCAAGTTGTCGGGCAACGTCAGCCGCAAAGAGAAGTCGATGGTCGACGTGCGGAAGGCGCATGCGGATGTCGTTTACTTCAGCGACTACCGCGAGATGTTGGAAAAGATGGGCGACAAGATCGATGCCGTGACGGTGTCAACGCCCGACCATCATCACTTTCATGCGACCGCGTTGGCGATGAAAGCCGGAAAGCATGTCTACACGCAAAAGCCACTGACGCACGGTATCTGGGAAGCCAGAAAGCTGCGCGAGCTGGCAGCCACACACGACGTGCAGACGCAGATGGGCAATCAGGCTCATGCGAATGACCATATGCGTCGCGTGATTGAACTCATTCGAGCTGGCGTGATCGGGAAAGTGACCGAAGTTCACGCGTGGACGAATCGCCCCATTTGGCCGCAAGGCTTTGCCGTGCCTCCGGCGAAAGAAGCCGTTCCCGCTCATATGGATTGGGAGCAGTGGATTGGGCCCGCACCGTGGGTCGACTACAGTTCCAAAATTGCCCCGTTTGCATGGCGAGGTTGGTGGAACTTCGGAACCGGGGCACTCGGGGACATGGCCTGCCACATCATGGACATGCCGTACTGGGCGTTGCAGTCCGGCGCGCCCATGAACGTGACGGCCGAGCAAAATGGCGCGACGGATATTTCTCCGCCCATCAACTCAAAGATCACCTGGGAGTTTGGCCGCAGCAAGTACACCGCCGACGATGGCTTCAAGTACCACTGGTACGACGGGTTCGTGGACGCCGAATTCGATCGTGAAACCTGGTCGCTGAAAAAGGCCAGCAACGAATACAACCATCCCGATGAAGAAGTGCTGGAAGGCATGTCCTTCAAGGATTTTGGTAGTGTGGTGGTTGGTGAGAAGGGCAAGTTGTTCTTCAATCGCGGTCGCAATCGAAAATGGGTACTCAAGACGGAGGACTCCATTGACGGTTTCGAATGGCCGGAACAGTCGCTGCCCCGGGCTGCCGGGCAGGACAACTACCGCGAGTGGTTCGACGCGGTCACGGGCAAGATTCCGCAATCCGAATCCAATTTCGATCTGGCCGGGCAGCTCACGGAAACCATCCTGCTGGGTGTGATCGCTCAGCGCATGCCGGAAACGAAGCTGGAATGGGACGCCAACGCGATGCACATCAAAGGACGCCCGGAACTGGATCAGTACATTCGACGTGCCTACCGCAAGGGCTGGGAAATCGACGTGTAGTGGACCCGCTGGTCTAACGGCGTGAGACTGTACGGCAGTACGAGTCTAACGCGGCTTGCGCGCAACGGGCGTTTCGTCGATGGCTGGCAGTGCATCGAGCGCCGCTTCCAGCACGTTCTGAAAGTCCAGCGAAGTGATGCAGGCTTCCTCGTCATCATTCGACGCGAGGCCCGGATCGACGTCGACCGGCTTGATCTCCTGATTCAGCGAATGCAAAACCTGGCGTTCCGCGACGAGCTCATCACGCAGCTTCTCGAGTTCGGCCTCACGTTCCTGCAACGCCTGTTCCATCATGCGGACGTGCTCGGGCGCGTCAACGTTCAACCGTGCGGTGAGTTCGTCCTTCTCGTTCTGCAGTGCCTCGATCGTCTCGTCACGCTGTTGCTGGGCCTGCCTCGTCGCCTCGCGTTCGGCATGGGCGGCGGTCAGTTCTTCCTGGAGTCGCTGGACTTCCGCGTCCCGAGTTGATAGTGCCTCGGTTTGCTCGAGGAGTTCAGCGATAGACTGGTCGCGCCTATCCAGTTCTTCCTGCAAGCTCTCCGCGCGGGTCGTGAGCTCATTCAATTCGTTGAGCTGTGTTTGCTGCGCGTTCATTTGTGATTCGATATCACTCAGCCGCGTCAGTTCTGTCCAGGCTTCCGTGAGTTCGCGGTCGCTGGACTCCAGCTTCGCTTGCAAAGTCTCCAGCTGGTTCGTTTGCATTTCATCGAGCTGATTCTGTAGAGCCGCGATTTGGTTCAGGCGTTCCGTCTCCGCCTGCTGGCCCTGTTCAAGCTGACGCTGCTGCGCTTGCGTGAGTTCGGCGATGGTGGCCCGGTGCTCGTCACGTTCGCTTTCAAGTCTGGTCCGTTCGGCCTCGAGTGTGGCGCGTTCGCTTTCGAGTCTGGAGCGATCGGCTTCGAGTTTGGCGATGCCGAATTGGTGATCCTCGCGTTGGGCTTCCAGCTCCGAAATCGTGGTGCGGAGTTTCGTACGCTCGACTTGCTGGTCGGCGATTCTTGCAGCGTCTTCGTCGCGCTTGCTTTCGAGCTCGGTAATGGTGGTCCGAAGCGCGTCGCGCTCGGTTTCCAGTTGGGCGATGGTTGCGAGTTGTCGTTGCGCTGCGTTGATGGCAGCTCCCACCTCTTGCTGCAGTCCGTTGGTCTTCGCCTCCAGTTCCTCAATCGCAGTTTGTGTCGCGTCGGCGTCCTTCGATCGAAGTTGTGCATTTAGCTGCAGCGAAGCGGTGGCTTCTTCGGTGTGTAGCTGTGTGTAGTGGACGCGGATGGAGCCAACCCGGAATGATTTCCCCGTCCGCACTTCGCTACATTGAATGGGTTTGGAAGAGACGCTCACGCCATTGGTGCTGGCGAGGTCGATGATCCACATGCGGTTGCCAGCCCGGAAGGCGCAGCAGTGGACGCCGGAGAACTGATTGTCCTGGATTCGCACGTGCGACGGTGCTTTGCGGCCGATAATCAGCGGACGTTGATCGGCCAGTTGCGCGTACTTGCGGACCGTCTGCTCTTTCCACGTCAGCGTATGAACGGCCCGTGGCGTTTCGTGTTCGTTCGATTCGGAGCCGGCTTGTTCGGTCGTGGACGGCGTTGGAACTTCTGTCGTCGTGTCCGTTGCGACTTCGGCAGTATTGGCTTCGACCTGCAGCGTGTACGGGCCAACCTTCAGCGGTCGATCCGGCTTCACGGTGAGGATCGTGCCGGACCTCTTCGAGCGTTCCGAGAGGATGATGGCCCGAGTGCCTTTAGAGGTGGCGATCAGCAGTAGAGCCCGGTTGGCGATGCTGGCGTCCGGCAGCACGATATCACATCGCTCGTGTGAACCGACGAGCGCATACGGTTGCTGCATTTCGATCGAGCGTTCGATATCTCCGCCGGCGACTTCGATTCGAAGGGCGGGGGGTGTGGAATACCAGAAAGTCTGCGGCACGCTGGAGCTCGGTTCTTGGGAAAAGGTATTCAATTCAATGTAGTTGGCTCGTTGCCCAGTTCCAAAATTTGTTAGCGTCTCTTGTCCGACATCTTGAGGCAGCGAATTGTCCGCTAATCTTAACACGTTTTAACGATGGTCGATTTGGCCCTGTAAAACAAGGGTTCCCGCCGCAGAGCATCCTTGAAGTGAATCGCGGGCGTGTATACTTATTGAGGGAATCGGCGTTACGTGTCCACACCTTTTGATGTTAAGAACTGTCGCAAGAAATGCCCCGGCCGTCTCCATCGTTCAACTTGAAGATGATCGGAGGATCGTCTCATTGCCGATGACGCAATACAGGTTGAACAAATCCTTGAATAGATTCTTTGGGCTGTTGCAAGCGGCCAATCCCGGGGTGCTCCTTGACTGAAGAAAACAAAGAGTTTGCCGTTAGATTCATGCTAGATCCGAGCTTTGATCGATCTCGCGTGGTGGAAATCATGGATGAACTGGCTGTCCAATACCTCAACGCGACGAAAAGGCAGCTTAGCAGCCTGTTGATTTTCAACCGATCTTCCCATGAAAATGACGATAGTTAGTATACGGTATTCATGGAGGATTTTGTGATGGGTGTAGGTCGTCGTCGCAGTGAAGAACAGTGCGAGTTTTGGGTAGCCGCGGAGGATTTGGGTCGTGGCCCTCGGAATGTGTTTTACGACAAGCTGAATGAAGTGCTGGCGGAGTCAGATTTCGATCGCGAACTGGAGAAGGCGGTCGAACCTTACTATTGCACAACGGGTCGGAAAGGGCTGGCGCCGAGCGTCTACTTCCGGATGCTGTTCATCGGCTACTTCGAAGATATCTCAAGCCAGCGTGGAATCGCATGGCGTTGCGAAGACAGCCGCTCGCTGGCGCGGTTTCTTGGTTACCGTCCAGGAGAATCGACTCCTGACCACAGCACGCTATCGCTAACACGCGACCGGCTGCCGCTGGAAATTCACTGCCTCGCGTTTGAGCTGGTGTTGGCTGCGTTGCAAAAACACAAGCTGCTCAAGGGTAAGACGATTGCGGTTGATGCCACGGACCTGGAAGCCAACGCTTCGATGAAATCGATCGTTCGACGCGATAACGGCGATGACTGGCGTGAGTATCTTCGCAAGCTCTACGAAGAAGAAACAGGCGAAGCCAATCCGGACGACGAAGAGCTGCGGCGCTTTGACAAACGCCGTAAAAACAAGAAGGTCAGCAACACCGACTGGGAGAGTTCGTCCGACCCTGACAGCCGCATCGGCAAGATGAAGGATGGTCGCACGCATCTGAAATACAAGGCTGAGCACGCAGTTGATCTGCAAACTCAAGTGATCGTTGCGGCGGAAGTTTATCACGGCGACACGGGCGATACGCAGACGATCGAAGACACGTTGTACGCCGCTCAAACGCATCTGAACGAGGCAGGACGGATTGCGAAGTCGAAGAAGTCGTGGCGGACAAGGGATACCACAGTGAGGATTGTCTTCAGCGTTTGCAGTGCGAGTCAGGTTGGCGCACCTACATTCCCGAACCAGAACGCAAGACATCCCGCAAGTGGAAGGACAAGCCTGCGGAGAACGAATGGGCCTATCGTCGCAACCGCCGCAACACGGTCGGCAAGCGAGGCCGTCATCTACAGCGAGCCCGCAGCGAACAAGCTGAACGAAGTTTCGCTCACACCTGCACCACGGGCGGCGCGAGGCGAACGTGGCTTCGCGGTCTGGAGAAAGTCCAGAAGCGATACATGAGCGTGGCGATGGCATTCAACCTTGGTCGGATCCTGCGTAAGTTGATCGGTGCAGGGAAGCCAAGATACCTGTCGGCGCTTGCCGCAAGGTGTATAGCGACAACAATTTCCACTTTCGGCGACAAATAGAACTGTTGGTTTGAGTGGTTTTAATTGTCGCTGAGCGACAATTAGAACTGGTGACCTGAACAATCGTAGCCTTCGCATTGAAGGAGGTTTACGGTGGTTGAGGATCGTCAGGTACGGAAGTTATTCAAGCTATTGTCGTCAGGGATGACGTTACGTTTGGCGGCTCTTCGGAGCGGCATGTCGGAGACGATGGCACGGAGGTATCGAGCTTTGGAGAAGTTGCCCAGCGAAGCGAAGGTCGAGCACTCGTGGCGGACCAGGAAGGATCCGTTCGAAGACGTCTGGCAGGAAGTCGTAGAACAACTGCGGCTCAATCCAGGCCTGCAAGCCAAGACGATTCTCGAATGGCTACAACGAGAACACGAAGGCAAGTTCCAGGATGGACAACTGCGAACGCTTCAACGCCGCGTCAAGCAATGGCGATCCACTGAAGGTCCGGCGAAAGAAGTGTTCTTTAGCCAGACGCATCATCCGGGCGATCTCGGGGCGTCGGACTTCACGCACATGACCAGCCTGAACGTGACGATCGCCGGCCAGCCGCTGGATCACCTGGTGTACCACTTCGTGTTGACGTACTCGAACTGGGAAGCCGTGCATCTTTGTTACTCGGAGAGTTTTCAATCACTCAGCGACGGTTTGCAACATGCGTTGTGGAAGCTGGGCGGAGTCCCACTTCGTCATCGGACCGATCGCATGAGTGCAGCCGTGAACAATCCTTGCAAGCATCGCAAGAACGAAGAAGTGGCTGGACGCGAGGCTGGCCAAGAAGACGACCGTCTTCCCACCGCGACCTTCACCGCACGGTACGAAGGGTTGATGAATCACTATCGTTTGCAGATGGAGAAGACGCAGCCTCGTCGCGGGAACGAGAACGGCGATGTCGAGTCGTCGCATCGCCATTTCAAAGACTCGGTCAATCAGGCGTTGATGCTACGAGGCAGTCGAGACTTCACAGACTGAAGTGGACCCCATTTATTGGACCACGGGCGAGCGATTCTTAGAGAGAGGATCAAGCTCGCCTTGAGCGTTTGGGACGGTAGACGGCCCATGGTGTTTTGCGGTCGAGGGACTGATGTCGGCGTTCATGGCCGTAGTATTGGAAATAACTCGACAGCCCATTTCTACAATCGGTTCCTGTGGCGTACTCCTTGAGATAGACCTCCTCGTATTTCACGGTTCGCCAGAGTCGTTCGATCATCACGTTGTCAATCGCTCGGCCCTTGCCGTCCATGCTGATCGCTACGTCCTGCGACTTCAGCGCGTTGGTGAACTCACGACTCGTGAATTGTGATCCTTGGTCGGTGTTGAATATTTCTGGTTTGCCGAATGAGGAAAACGCATCGTCCAAAGCATCCATGCAAAAGTCGAGGTCCATGCTGTTGGACAATCGCCACGAAAGAACGTAGCGGCTGAACCAGTCCATCACCGCGACCAGGTACAAGAAACCAAGCTGCATCGGAATGTACGTAATGTCGCAGCACCAAACCTGGTTCGGTCGATTGATTTCAAGATTGCGCAACAAGTACGGATAGACCTGATGGCCCTCCATGCGCAGCGTCGTGCGGCGTTTGGGAGAGATGCCTTCAATGCCCATTTTTCGCATTAAACGCTGGATTCGCTTGCGGTTGACGACAACCCCCTGGGCATCAAAGAAGTCCACCATCTGCCGCGAGCCACGGCATGGCCGCTTCAGATGTTCCTCATCCATCATCCGCATGAGTCGCAGATTCTCCTCGCTCTCTGGAATCGGATCGTAGTAAACGTTGCTACGATGCAGACCAAGAATGCGACATTGTTCGCGCACACTGAGTTGCGGATGATCAAAGTCGATCCAAGTTCTGGCTTCACTCACCGTGCTCGGCCACTTTTTTTTTGAGCCACTCCAACTGAACTTTGAGCCGACCGATCTGCTCGTAGAGTTCCGCCGTCTGCGGCTCGTCGGTGTCGGACGGCTTCGCCTTCTTGCCGTTCTCGTTTTCGAAGATAACTTCAGCGCCCTCGAGCAACTGCTTCTTCCAAAGGTTAATCTGAGTCGCGTGGAGCTTGTGCTTACCCATCAACTCGCTGATCGTCCGGTGACCCTTGATTGCTTCTAACGCTACCTTCGCCTTGAAAGGTGGATTGAAGATTCGACGCTTCCTTGCCATCCAGGCGGCTCCTGAAAAAACGGTTCGTTTCACTCACCGTTTTAACACCCAGAGCGAATTTCTCTATCTAAGCCCGTGGTCCGATAAATGGGGTCCACTTCAGACCTCGATGCTTACAAAACGTTTTTGCAAGAGATCGTCGATGGCCGGAACTCGGGACGCACGCAGCGCCTCGCGGCAAAACAGGCGGTGCTGCGTGAGCTCCCGCCCAAGCGTTTGGAGAGCCATCAAAAAGTTTCGGTGCTGGTCAACAGTGGCTCGTTGATTCAAGTGCAAGGCAACACGTACTCGGTGCACAGCCGGCTGATTGGCGAGCGTGTTCAAGTGCGAATCTTTGCCGACCACCTGGAGATCTGGTACGCCCAGCGTCGCGTTGATCAGTTTCCTCGGCTGCGAGGTCGCGGCAAGCATCGTGTGAACTATCGTCACATCATCGATTGGCTGGTGCGAAAGCCGGGAGCGTTTGAGAACTATCGCTATCGCGAAGACCTGTTTCCGACGAGCCATTTCCGTATGGCTTACGACGAATTGTGCGAGCGTCGTAGTCGGAACGCAGCGACGAAAGACTATCTAGAGCTGCTTCGGCTGGCGGCTCGCGAGAACGAATCGGCGTTGGAAGCGATCCTGCGGCGACTCCTGCATCCCGAACACACCGAACCATGGACGATCGAAACGGTTCGCGCTGAGCTACTTGGTCACGATGACGCGGAGACCACCAGCTCAACGGAAGTTCACGTGGAAGCGGTGGACTTGAACCAATTCGATTCGCTCTTGGAAATGCGTTTGGATGACGGGGTTATCGAACCGAATCAGGACGCAACTTTTACTACGACGTTTTCCGACAATCATTCTCATAATCAGAACAAGGAGGTCTCTGATGATCAGCACGGAAGTGAACCCAACACTCGCGGACCAACTGCGCGAACTTCGTCTACCAGCGTTCCGTGACAACTACGAACCGTTAGCTCGGCAAGCGGAACAAGAAACGCTGAGCTACGAACAGTACTTGCAGGAGCTGGCGATTCGAGAGTGCGAAACGCGCCGCGTGAATCGCATCGAAACGATGCTTCGTCAATCCAAGCTGCCATTGGAGAAGACGCTGGAGAGCTTCGACATGAAGCGGCTTGGCACGAAGCTGAGTCGGCAGGTTCGCAGCTTGGCCGACGGTCAGTTCGTCGATCGCTGCGAAAACGTTTTAGCTTTTGGGAAGCCTGGTTCTGGAAAAACACATCTGCTTGCCGGGCTGTCCCTGGATTTAGTACGACAAGGACGACGCGTTTACTTCAGTCCTTGCAGCTTACTCGTTCAGGAACTGTTGATCGCCAAACGTGACTTGAAACTCAGCCGCGTGTTGAAACGTCTTGGTCGATTCGACGTGATCATGATCGACGACATTGGCTACGTGCAGCAGAGTCGTGAAGAGATGGAAGTGTTGTTCACACTGCTGGCCGAACGTTACGAACGCGGCAGCGTGATGCTCACGAGCAATCTGCCGTTTTCAAAGTGGGAGACGATCTTCAAAGATCCCATGACGACGGCCGCAGCGATTGATCGACTGGTTCACCACAGCGTGATCCTGGAATTAAACTTGCCGAGCTTCCGTCTGGAGTCGGCGAAGCAATCGAAGGATTCAGAGTCCGATTCGAGTTCGCAATCGACGAGTAAGAATTCGAGCAAAGCCAGTCCAAGCAAGCCGAAGAAGAAAACCACTTAAATCTCGGCGCTCGACATATCTGGTCGAGAACAGAGTTAAGTTGGGTAAATCTTCTCGCCAAAAAAGCGGGGATGCGCCGCGCGGCTTAACGCGACCCTTCGGAAGGGGGTCGCTTGCCGCTGGGGCCAGGTAGGTACTCAGGCAACAGTTCTAATTGTCGCTAAAGCAAAGAACATGTTGTCGCCGAACAGCAAGGCTCTGCCTTGCCCATCTGGCCATTCAACACCATCTAAAATCGCTCTGCCCCGCCACCAGATTCGTCATCCGTCTCAAAATAACCACCAATCCCAATCAAGCGATCGCCAACGTGCTCGCCGCCTGAAGCACGTAAATCAAGAAATCAACAGGCTGCTAGAGCAGAGATCTTCACAGTGATGAGAATTCTGCTGTGGCCGCGTTACGACGGCATACACCCGACGTGCGCGTTGGTTCTGGGTGTGTGCAAAAAGAGGTTAAATCGAGTGTCCACCATGAGATGGTGGCCACTAGTTATGGAATCTACCCCCGGAGGGAACATGGTTCCATGACAGATGACGCCACGCACGAGCAGGTTGCCGTCGAGACCAACGATCTCGACCAGCGAGGGCAACGAAGCGGACACAAATCTGCTTCAAGTCAGCAAGCAACCAGCCGTCGTAACGCGGCCACAGTGGTTCTTTTAGTGATGATCTTTGCGCACGGCTTCGAGGGATTGGCCGAAACGAAATCCCTCTCTCCTACCAACTCAAACTCGAATTCTTTGCCAATGGAAGCAGAGCAACCCAAGACAAAACCTCTCTGTAAGTAAGTCTTCCATCAGGATAGCCTTCACACAGTCTTACTAACCATCTCTCGATCAAGTCTAAGTACTTGCGACGGCTCTTGCCGTTGAACATGGTCGTAGCATGCGCCGGAGCATTGCGCAGGTCGAATGCGAATTGGATGGTGTTGAGCTCTTCGAAATCTTCGATTAGTGGGTTTCTCCCTTCTTCTAATGATTGTTTTGATACGCAAAAGAATGCGAATACAGCAAACCCGGGAAACTTTTCTCCAGGGGCTGGCACAAGTAGCTCATCACCACGGATTAGCTTCCACTGCGATTTTGCGAGTTCCCATGCCTCGCTGTTGTCTTCTGGTACCTTTGAGTAATCAATGCCTAGGTGCCAGCCTGCCCACACGCGAAGTAGTTGCTCGGGCATCGCTACAGCCTTGCTAATTGACTCGGAATTGCCGCGGGAGGATTTCGCATCCTCGTACTGGAGAACAAGTATCGCCAACGCGGCTTGGCGTTCTTTGGAATCACCAACCGATAGTTGATCAACTACTCTTGTAGAACCACGACCTAAGGAACCTGCCACCGTTTCGCTGATTTGACGCAACTCACCGTACTTCTGCTTTAGTCGCTGTACGTCTTTTTGTGACAGCCCGAATTCCTCCAGGTGTTGCTCCGCTGCACACAAGGCGTCCTTCAGGGATTTCCATTCGGCATCGATACCCCGGCTTAGAAGTGAGTCCATGATGCGCACATGATGAATGAGTAAACGATTTTCACCGGTGCAACCGGAGTCTGAGACTGCTGAAAGGCATCTAAGAGCGTAATCGAAGTGGCCACTTCGATACGCTTTCTCAGCCAGCTCCAATTGTGTTGAATGAGGGTCTTCGCCGAGAGATTCATCAACAGCTGACTTGACTTTGCGGTTTAGGCATTGTTCGCCGAGTGAGTCCGATCGCAGCCCCGATTCATCGAGAATTAGGTCGGACCATGGATGTACATTGAATTTTCGTATCGCGTCTTCAACGAACTGACGCATGTGGATGTCAACGATTAGATCTAAATATTTAGAACCGTCTGCATCAAGGTACTTCGCAAGCGACTCGGCTCTGTCACATGAAAGTTGGCGGAATTGCGTTTCTTCTGATTCCAAGTCTGGGGCTTCACAGTCGACCCAAAGATCTAGGACATCCTTGAAATGCTGTGGAACCCCACCTGTCCAAGCGAGTACTTTCTTGATCACCGTGGGGGGAACAGCTGCGTTTCGGTAGTTGGAGAATGCTTGGAAGAACTCTCCCGCGTCGATGGGTTGTGAATGGCGCGGCGCGTGCATATCGCCGAATCCGCTTCCCAGAAGCTTGTTCCCTTGTCTTTTCCATTCAGCTTCAATCCACTTCAGCGGATAGATACTCGCAACTACAGTTCTAATGTCCTTAGCTTGTTCCGCTTCTCTTAGGGTACGAAGAAGCGCTTCGTCTGCTACATCCAGATCCAAAAACTTGTGAAACCTCGATATGATTATGACGTTCGAATCACCTTCGTTAGCCAGTCGCGAGATCACTTCAGATAGCGATTCGGGTATTTCTCCCTCGCCATTCCATTGTCTAAAGAGTTCCCGGACAAAACTGCAGTCTTTCCCCAGCATATCTATTTCAATATGCGCAACTTTTGCTTTAGAAGACGACCGAAGACGTCGGGCGATCTCACGTGGCACGTAGGATTCACCGAACCCAGGCGGAATTGTTAGTGAATAACTGGTGCCCGATTCAGGGTCTGACAACCCATCGAATACTCGGTCAACTAAGAGCTTCTTGTTTTTATCTCCAATCCACATTTTTTACCCCTAGGCCTCTTCGATGTAGTCGACTACTTCTGACTCAAGCTTATTTGCATCCTGCTTTAGCGCTGAGGCTACAAGTGGAATTCGGATTCGATAGCGGGGCTCACGGGCTCTAGTTTCTTTTTCCAAAATCGAATCAGTACAAAGAGTCTTGATTGCGTTACGTATCTCTTGCCGAGTACACGCTTTGCCATACACTTGTGCATCAAAAAGCCTGCGTTCCCTGAGCCACGGGTACTCAAACGTCGTGTTTCGTGCAACTTCAAGTAACACCAGACGAGTTATTGCACCCTCCCGTTCGTGGAGGACGTCGAGTGAGCCGAACAGATGAAAATAAAAGTAGGAAGGAGGGATTTCTTTGTCGCCGTGTCTTACATTCCCTAGAAGCAACTCTTCCGCAACGTGGTTAAGCATTGCCGGCGTTATCTTGGTAATGCCAAAGTATGAAGCCATACTTGATCCAAGGATGGCTAGATACCAGGGGTGACCACCAGTAAGTTCGCACGCCTTTGCGATTAGTAGTTTACGTTGACCTTCGTCCGGCGATACATTCTGGCGAAGTTCTTTGGGTAAGAACGTGTCTGCGATTGCTTGCGATTCGGTGGTCGCGTCGAAAGGCGTTAATTCAATAGGGGTATCGATGCTCCCAAAAAAGGCTTGGTCGTACTGTTCGATCAGGCGTCGTGTTAGTCCTGATCCGGCCATGAGTAACGAGACTCGTTTTGAACTAAGAACGATCTGCCGCAGGTCCCACATGAGACTGTTGATTTCTTCAGCGTCACGCCAAGCGAAGACGGAGTGGAACTCGTCGAGACAAATCGCGAGCCGTTTGATCTTACCATTCGTGGCATATTCAAATGCTGATGAAAGCCCCTCGAGCGCACCCGAAAGTGATAGCTTGGGTTTTAGCTCTCTTACAATGCGACTTAGCTTGGTCCCTTGATCCGTTAGGCTTTCAAAAAGTTCCTTGTTCTTACCACCCGGAGCAAACTCTATTTGATTGATAATTGTGTCGAAGAGCGAACCCCGCAAGGAATCAGCAGATTTGTCGAATCCCGATATATCAGCGAAAGCTGCAACACAGGCGCCACTACGCGGAGGATACGACGCGACAACCTGATTCAAAAGGGAAGTTTTACCAATTCGTCGTTGGCCAATTATGATGAGACTCTTTTGAAATCCGTCATGAGCTTGGATTGCATTGTCGATCTTGGCAAGGTGATGCTCGCGGCCATGGTGCGCGTTTTCAGTCTTTACATCCTTGCCATCGGCGTAGGGCCAGTAGCGTTGAAGCAAAGAGAGATCGAGTCTGCGTAGAGGATCGCGATCAGATTCCTCAGACGTCCAAGTTCCCCTCAAGGATATGTTGGGTGTCTTTTCACTTTCCCCCTCGATTTCAAAAGGAATTCTGAGAAAGTCGCCTTCATCACTAGCGAATTCGAATGGAATTGTAGCACTGACAACTTTGGACCGAGTAAGTGTTTCACCGGCTAACAATTCTTTCGTTATGCGATTGCCACCTTCCTCGCCAAGGTGCATTTGCAGGTAGTGTGGCCAGTCATATCTCGAAGGAATCAATTGAAAATGCAAAACGATTTCGTTCCCTACCCGTTGGATTGACTCTTTCTCAACCGTGAGCGGGGAATCGTCAACGTATTCTTTGGGCGCTCTGTCCAAACGAGATAGCAGATTTTTCCATGGGCGGTAACGGGATCCAGCAGCCTCAACCACGATGTGAGACAACTGCTGGGCTTCCTCCAATGCAGCTTCATTCGATTCACTTTGGTTGAAGGCTTCAAGACACTGGAGAAGAGGCGCTCGCACCGAGTTAGCGTGATTGTCAGCCAGGTGTCTTAGGAGATCGAATCTACCGATTTGGTAGAAGAAATGAAGCAAGTCACATCTCGTGTCGGCAACTTTCTTTCCGCCTTTGTCGGCATCCCATAGCCAGCGACTCAGAGCAAAATCGCCACGATCGCCAGACTGATCAGACACAATGCATGCGGTTTTCCTAAGCATTTTTTCAAAAGCTGGACGATTCCGATCGGCACGGCGGCCATTCGGCAAATTGCGAATCCATTCAGCTAGTGCAGAATCGTGATTTGTGCTGGGCTCCGCTACCTGAATCCACCTAGTCGCAAGCTGGTTGAAGATTTCTTGGAAGTTGGCTGCTTTTAAGTAGTACTTGCTTCCATAGACTTCTTCTGCAACAAGTCCGATTAGCCCAAACTCTAGTGCAGCCTTGTCGTTATCAGTCTGGGCCAACGCGATTACGTAGATGCATTCCTCGTCGGTCAACTGATTTTCGGGTTTCTCTTTAAAGACTCTCTTAGAGATTGCTGTGCGGACAGCCCCCCATTTTTCTTGTGCGCAATACCGAGATACGTCTTGATCTGATTCTTCTTTGGCGTCTTCAGCAGAAACATAAGGCGCCACTTCGCGCCGTAGAGTGGTTAGGAGCTGCCGAATGTCATTGCTTCTGACTTCGTCACTAGTTGGCAAATCCTGTCGAGATGAATCGTATTCAACCACCTCAGGGACAGGCAGGGAGTCAGAGTTCTCACTCTCTTTCACTTCCGAGTCATCAACTTCGGGTGGTTGTTCCTCAACTGGGATCATCTTGAGAACTTCGGATTCTTCCCAATACTCTCGCTCACCAAGGGCTTTGAATTTCGAAAACGCGTCAAAATGAGCTTCAGGGGTCAGTTCTGGGATCCGTCGAAGCTCGCTAAGGAACCACGATGAAACATGCATCGCGAAATCAAGGGAGTTACTGGCCTTTCGTTTCAAAAGATCCGCGAAGAACTCGATCCATCCCGCGATTTCAAAGGCGACTTCCTCTGTTTTGGGCCAGTACTTCGGAGAATCCAAACGAGCTGCGCCCTCCGTCCATGAATCCGATAGAAGCTGTGGCAAGGCAGACGCGCAGGCAATAAGCTGCTCGATATGAAAGCGGCGTTCCCCAGCTTCTAGCTTCGCTTTTCGTGCGATTTCCTCCATGGCGTCTCGAGACTTTGGTGGACTAGCAATTCCAAGCTCGCACGCAAAATCGTAGAGTCTTCTGTTTTCTGGCTCAGCCAGAAACTCATACTCCTCGATTGCCTCAGCTAACGCTCGCAGGTATTCCTTTGCTTCACCGAATTCATAGGCGTTCAGAGTCGTGAAAAAGCCTTCGGTTAGCAACTCGATGTTCGGGCACTTTGATCGGTAGCTCTTGGATTTGTCGATGATTGTGTTATTCAGTAGATCGGATTTTCTACCGTCTAGAAAGCGGTCTACGAATTCCACGAGTTCTGCCTTGGCCATTGCGGCTGTTTTTGCGGCAGCGAATGCCTCAAGATCCAAAAAGAACTGGATGCAGTGTTCATCGACCGTAGAGCACGATTCGCCCAAGACGCTGCTCAAATAGTCGGCAGCAATAGCATTCACACCAATCGAATCACCGCGTGACTTAGCCAACCAGGAGTTCAACGACGTTGGTTGTATGAGTTCTGCGTAGGCGTCCGATATCTCACCACCCGAAACTCGGCAGGCGAAGTCGTTGTCTGGCCCAAAGCCATCGTCTTCTTGAGAGACAATTTGCATAAGTCGTTTTGAATGCGGCTCTTGGGAATCCTTGTGCGATTCGCGAAACTTTCGGAGTTCACTGATCAGCCGCTCCCCTGAATTGGGCGATGAAGCGAAAGCCCTTCCGCAGGCCCGAAGGCGCGAATCAAACGCATCCAAATACTTCTCGAGGCTGTGTCTGTGTCGAGCCTCGACTCTACGACGTTCCCTTTCAGACATGGCCGCGACACAAGCTTCTACCTTGTCGTTGATGTCGCCATAATGTCCCCATTGCTGCAATGCAGCTTCTATTTGCCTAGATTCGATCGTGGCTCTAAGCGGAAGGATGTACCGATCACGAGCTTTCTCTTGCAACGTATGGAACAGTGGACCGGCAGCCGCTGAAGGCCTCCGCCTCAAGTCGGCGAGCAGAGCGTTTAGGTGTTTCTCAGGGGATTCCTTCTGCACTGCCTTCTTGCGAAGTGTTTGTTGCAAATCCAATTCGCCGCCCTGCATTGCAGAGACAGCGAACGCCTCATATAGATCCCAAAAGGGGCCCGTCTGGTTGCGGCTTATCTCAACGAATTGATTTAGACTTACAAGTCTTCCATGATCGTTCGCCTTTATGGCAGCAGCCAGCAGCAACTCAACGATTTCGATAGTGCGTTCGGGACGATCTACGGCTACGAGAAGTAGTTCTTCGGGCGACAAGAATACAAGTGTTTGATGAACCTTGCTTGCGTCTCCTTTGCAAGCCGTTAGAGCGTCCTGAATAAAGGAAACCATGTCATTGGGGGAGCTGGCTGCCAACGTACCTGCGAGCAATCCAACGAGTGCGAAATCGTTTCTAATGCGAGAAGCTAGTCTTTCGCTACCGCCAAGCAATGGTGGACCAAAGATGGAATGACCAAGCTGAACCACATCGTTGTATGAAAGTGCTTCAATGAAAACAGGTCGATCTTCGACGGGATGCCCCAAGAACTCCTGTAGAAGCCATTGTATTTCCTCCTCCTGCTTTGCCTTGTTGGAAATCTCAGCTCGCAGTGAGCCAATTTCTGTTTCGACTACGTCTCGAAGCGAGGCGATGGAGTCTACGCCATCGATTTCATTCCACTTACGACCAAGTCGCTTCAGCAGTTCACGTCGTGTCGATAGGCCTTCGGAAACTGCATCGATTGACGAAGTCAGCTCTCCGAGTTTTTCACAAGAATCATCGATAGACTGATCATCGAAGCGCGGAATTAGGTCCGATCCGGAGAAAGACACTTCGTGAAGCTGAGTGAGTGCATTTAGGGCTTCATTCGCTGCATTTAGTCGGCTTGAATAACGCTCTCTTTCGCCCTGAATCTCGCGTTGTATTGTGTCAAGTTCAACAAGGAGTTGAGACGATCGTGCCACGGTGAGCGTGCTGGTGTCTAACTCCCAACGCTGAAGAACGGAAACTAGCGATTCAGCGTTCATGCCAGTGCGGTCTTCGGCACGCCGGTTCGGTGACTCTTCGGTTCTCTGGGAGTCTTTGCCAGAGTCCGACAGCGTAGGTGTGCGCTCGTCAGAATGACGGGCCACGTCGAGTAACGTCCTTATTCCTTGGATTTTCGAAACCAGGTAATCGTAGACGGGCTTTCGAATTTCTGGCTGCAGCATTGCAAACGACGACGTCAATGCAGCTAAGTGCTCTACATTTGTCTCGTTGATCGGCGTCGCATCGAGCCAGCCCTTGAACTTCTCGACGCAAAGAAAATGCTGGTCACCCCGTTCGTCGCAAAAATCATCGAATGGCCTCCAAGCCTTGGGTAATTCGTCAAATACGGTTCGGTACACCTTGTATGCCAAGTATTGTTTGGGATCAGGAACCGAAGTTTCGACGGCAAAGTGTTTCAGTAGGGCGGTGCGCCCAGCTCGCTTCGACATCAAGCGGACTAATCCAGCCCCAAAACTCTCGTCATCGTCAATCGAGATGACATACGGTGATTTGTCGAAACGCTTTACGGTTTTCTTCACAGCCTTACGCGCATACATAGGGTCACTGATCGAGGCGCGTTTCGTGACAACTTCGGCCCAGTATTTTGGCGCAGCAAGAATCGGCGAGAGAGCGTCGCAGTCCTCCCACGGGTATGCGTTCGCAGGCGTCGAATTCAGGTCAGTCAAGTTTCACTTTCAGCAGAAATCTCACTCGGATCCACCACCTTTGCGTTCTGCATAGCGATCGAACAAAAGGTCATTCAGGAACGCGGCGAATTCGGGTTTGTCGTTGATTTGTTTGAGGAAATTGAAGTTCGTATCGATCATGTCTTGGACGTGAACGGGTACTTTGTGGTCGAGCTGGTTACATGTCATCTGCGCAGTGAGCTAATTGGATTCGCATGCGACATGCATACCAATTACCGCCCGATCTAGATTGTCCGAGATCAAGATCAGGCGGTACACACTTGCTCCACTTGTTTCCAAGTGGAGCAAATTGGTGGCCCTCCTATTATCCAGATTTTCCGCAAAGTTTCTTGCGTCTAGAGGGGGGGTTCTGCGAGAGTTAGGGCTCTTTGAGGTTGAAGCTCGTTCTGTTGCAGTCGCAACGGATCGTCTCAACCTTTCCTCTGCGTGGGAATGTGGTGAGCAAACTGTCGCAGTTGGGACACTTGAAGCAGTCCAACAAGTTTTTGAAAGCCTTCACGATCGGCTCGAAGTCCTGCTTTACAAAGTCTGCCCACGCGTTGTAGTGAACCGCCTTGTTTACTGCCCATTGTTCCACGTCTTTGGCGGCAGTTGATTTGCCCAAGCGTTTCTTGAGTTCTTTGATTTTCGCAGCCGCTTCTTGGTCCTTCCAAGCCTGAGCGGCGCTCGCTGCCTTGGACAACAGTTCGCGAAATCTACCGATCACGTTGGGTAGCACTTCACCCAGGTCATGGTCGCCGTCTAAGCGGAATTGGACGGATGATCCGAGAGCTTCCCCCAATTCCCCGGCGATGTATTCCATGTACCGTCGAAGACGCGCGGCCGCGGCGGGAATGTCATCCACCAGCAAACAAGCATCAATATCTTCCCACACGTCTGTCGCTTCGTTCACCAACGGTCCGGTATCGACCGACCAACCCCGGAAGATGACACCCGTCTTCTTCGTGATCAACTTGGCCGAGATCATCTGATGAAACCAGGCTTTCTCGTGGGTCGTGATAACGAATTGCGTATCTGGAAACAGGACCTAACAGGGACACCCAAAGTCTAGTGAGGCAAGAAAGGAGTGAGGCAAAAAAGGGACACCCAATGTTAGCTTGACGGCCCCGTCGCTTACCGGTTAGATTCTGAAGGTTCTTTCAGCTGGAGGCAGGAAAAGCATGCCCAGACAGGCGCGTGGTGAATACGTCAACCCAAACGAAGTGCAGATCCTGCATCTGGTGAATCGGTGCGTGCGCAGGGCCTATCTCTGTGGCGACGATCCTGTGAGTGGGCAGTCTTTCGAGCATCGGCGTGAATGGATTCGGCAACGTCTGGAGTTTCTCGCCGGCGTCTTTGCTATCGATTGCCTCACCTACACCATCATGTCCAACCACCTGCATCTGATCCTTCGCAGCCGACCGGATGTGGCCAAAGAATGGTCCGATGAACAAGTCGCAAGACGCTGGCTGAGGTTGTTTCCCAAGCGACGGGAAAAGGATGGCTCGCCTGCCGATCCCGAGGATTTCGAGATCTCCATGATTACCGGCGACAAGAAACGGCTGGCGGAAATCCGGCTGCGATTGTCGGATGTGAGCTGGTGGATGCGGTGCACGGCCGAGAATATCGCTCGACGCAGCAATCGCGAAGATCGCTGTACCGGTCGCTTTTGGGAAGGTCGATATCGGGCCCAGATGATTCTGGATGAGGCTTCTTTGCTTGCTTGTGCGGCCTATGTGGACCTGAATCCCATTCGGGCGGCGATGGCGAAAACGCCGGAGGATTCGAAGTTTACGGGAGCAAAAGACCGCATCGACGATCTGGGCCAGCGTCAAACGAAGGTGCGAAAGACGCATGCCTGGGAACGCAGTCGACGCAGATCGCGCAGTGGCTGGCTCAGCCCGTTGGAGAATGATGAAAGGACGGACGCCGTGGGGGCGGACGTGAGCCCGGTGAACCGTCGGGCAAGCCTGAAGGGTTTTCTTTCGATGTCGCTGGTCGAGTATCTGGACTTGCTCGACTGGACCGGTCGTCAGTTGCGACGCGACAAACGCGGCGCGATTCCCTCGCATCTGGCTCCGATTCTGGTGCGGTTGGGTGTGGACTCCGAGGGTTGGTGTGACCTTGTGAAGAAGTTCGGCAAGCTCTTCAAGCGAGCCGCCGGCAAAGCGGATAGTCTCGCCCGGGAAGCGGCGCGCCGTGGTGTCGGCTATCTACACGGCCCCGGTGCTCAGATGTTGAGTACCGAGTAGCTCAGCACTCTTCTTCGAACGGCCAGTGAGTAACGATTGCGTTCGCTGCTGCGCCATCTTTGATGTTGGCGATGTTGTCGCGGTCGACTCGGTGGATTTGCCGTCCAATTGACGCCGCGTCGCAGGCGATCTGTTTGCGAATCAGGCAATGGAGGAGCTTCGGGTTGCGCTCAATATTGGGTGTCCCTGTTTTGGTCTCCTGTTTTGGTCTTCCTGTTTCTCCGTGTGATCAGGTCTCACGTGGTTCACCGCGTCGAATGGCCACACGAAGCGGCGTGGGGCAATGGGGCATCGAAGAGTGGAGTGGCTTGTGGAGTCCATTGTGCGTGGAGATGGTGTGGCATGGTGCACTGGCTTTGCCAAGCTTGGGGCTCGAGTAGCAAGTTCCTGGTAACAGTCGGGCTGTTATCGAAAGAGAGGTGCAAGCAGGCCCACGGCGCCGATCACGAGGAGGACGGCCATGGTGACATTGCGAAGTCGGTCTCGTCCCAGCCAGGTACCGCATTGCAGGCCGACTCGGGTAACTGGTACGAGGATGGGAATCAACAGGGCGGAACTGAGGACCGCGGTGGTAACTCGATCTCCAAATGCGTACCACAACATGCCAAGTACGGGCGGGATGGAAAGCAGGTACATCACAAAGAGAAACGAGCGGATTTTCCGGGTGCTCCAGTCGTGTGATTGAACCCAGATGACCATCATTGGACCGCCGGTGCCCGTCAGCCCTACGAAGAATCCCGATGACAGGAACGCAAGGCACGTCCAGCCGGGATGGATGGTTGCCCGTTGGCGTGGCTTCAGGAAAACCAGCAGAAGTACGCAGCCAATCACGACCGCGCCGACGAGTTGCCGGATTTGCTCCAGCGGCAGCGATTCAACCATGTAGAGCGTGGCGACGCCAACGGGCATTGCGATGAAACGCAACATCGCGGGGAAGGCAATTTCGCGTCGGTCGATGGTGTCACGAAATCGCCAGATGCCCAACAGGTTTTGGGGAATCGTTGCCGTGAGGACAGCGGCCTGTGCTTCCGGGATGCCATGTCCGGCCCACAGCATCAGGGGGATGATGATCAATCCACCGGCGAAACCTGTCGCGGACTGCACGAAGATGCCCAGCGAAACGACGGCGGCAAACGAGACAAAAAGCTCGGGCGGAAAGACGGCTAGACCGTTCAACAGTGCCTCGGTACCGGCGGCAAGATTGGCGTGTTACGGCAGTCGCGGTTGCTTTGACCGCGATGCCAGTCGCCTATTCTAGCCCGTTCTGGGCGTCGCGCGGATTGGGCTGCGAAGGGGCACGGTGGGAATAGTAGGATCGTCCCGTCTTGCGGGGAGCAGCAAATACCGGGATGCGGTATTTCCCTGCGACAACAAATCCTTCGTTGGGAGTGCCTGTCGTGGCCGACTGTGGTGCGGGTTGTCTTGGTGGACGGGGTGTCGACGTTGCCGTAGGCGTCGAAGTTGTAGTAGGCGTCGAAGTTGTAGTAGGTGTCGAAGTTGTAGTAGGTGTCGAAGTTGTAGTAGGTGTCAACGTTGGCCTGGGTGTCGACGTTGCGATCGCCGGGCTCGCCATTTGCTGGGAAGGTCTTGGCGGTGCGGCGGTGCGTGCCTGCGGCTGCGATGCGTCGTCCTCTTCCGGCGTCGCTGGAGGCACCGGTTTGGCTGCGGCAAACTCAGCGGTCGCGACGGAGTTTGGTTGAACGACCGTCTCCGGGGTTTCGGATTCCGAAAGCGTCAGAGTAGCGGGCATCGTTTGGGTGTTTGGCTCAATTGGTTCGAGACTCGGTGACTTGCTGGCGCCGATGAACGAATAGGCGAGGAACCAGATCGAAGTAACGGCGAGCACTGGAAGGACGAGACGAAGCAGTCGCTTTCGGTTATCCAGTGTCTTTCGTTTCGCATCGTAAGCTTCGATCTCGCGTTCGTCGGCGTTCTGGCCGTCCTTCGCTTGGTCGCGCGAAGTGGCCTCTTGGGCGATCCGGGCAATGGTTTTTTCGAAGTGTGGGTTCGTCTTGCATGGTCTGACGGCCAATTCAGAAAGCTTGACCGCTTCGTTCCTGCTGCGGTTGGAGACGGCAGAATTCAGGACGTGTTTGCTGGTGTTGACTTGGTTACCTGAAGAACTGGATTCGGTCTTCTTGGCGAGGATTTCAACGCTGGCCGGATGTTGGGAGACCGGATCCGGCGGCAGCGGTGCTGATGAGGCTGGTGCCGGCGCGGCTGTTGGGGACGCGGCTGTTGGGGACGCGGCTGTTGGGGACGCGGCTGTTGGGGACGCGGCTGTTGGGGACGCGGCTGTTGGCGGCGCGGCTGTTGGCGGCGCGGCTGTTGGCGGCGCGGCTGTTGGCGGCGCGGCTGTTGGCGGCGCGGCTGGTTGTGGCGAGGGAAGGGCACCCGGTTGGAGGACCGGTGATTCCGTGATGTCGGGTTGAATGGCAACAGCCATTGTTTGTGATTCGGTCATTTCCGAACCAAGTGGCACTGTGCGGGCAAACTCTTGCATGCCGCGATCGCCTGTTGACGCAACTGGGGTCGGGGGATCGATAGCTGGAGCGGCGGTCGCTTCAGACCTCAACGGCGGAGTGCTCATTAAGGGTATGGAGCCTGGTACAAAAATGTCCAAAGCTGAATGTACGTTAATGCCGTCCGCAATTGTCTTGATCTGTTCGACGGTTTCCCCTGGCAGCACGGTGAATTGCACCTGTGCCGCCAACAGCATGCCGACCTCGCTACGATTTAACTTGGCGCGAACCTTGCGATCGGCGCAGACCGCCAACAGGAAGGACGTCGCAATCTCAGTCAGCCGGCCGACGCTGTCCATTTGGGTCTGCGCATAACTGGAGATCAGGTTGTAATAGTCTCCGGTCGCGTCTCCAAAGACGTCTTCGATGCTATCCGTGAGGCCGGTGGTGTCGCCTGACATGACCCGATGTCTTAAGTCGCCGATCGGCGTATCGTCATATTCCGAGATGATTCGGAAGACTCGTTCGGTACCGTCAAGTGTCGTCGTGTGTCGCACGAGCGCCGCTGTCACCGAGGTGCAGATGACATCAATGGCGTTGGAAACTACCGTGGTCGATTCGCCCAGCATCTCGGCGAGGTGGGTGTTCAGCTCACCATCAAAGGCTGCACGGACATCGGCATTGAGATTTGCGGACATTGGGGGCTTCGTGACGTAAGGGTCCTGAACTAGTGAAACCTAGTTTAAGATTACGCAAGTCGCCCCTTGCCGCTGACGGTATTTTCAAGGTCGTGCAATTAAGGCCCAATTCGGCGAGGCACGCCTACCGCAAGGGTTGTGTTTGGTCACCCCATGTGGACCTGTCGCAACATCCACGAGCGGATTTTCTGGGCCACTGTTCCGGTTATGCGTAAGATTCGTTTGCGGCGGCAATGCTGGCGCCTCGGTCGAAGGAATACCCTTGTTCACCGAGCAGTTGCTCGAGGGCGGCCAGAAGAAGCAGAACGTTGGCTTCACGAGCCCCGTAGCCCATGAGCCCGATTCGCCAGGCCTTGCCTTTGAATGCGCCAAGCCCACCGCCAATCTCGATTCCGAATCTCTCCAGAAGTCCCTTTCGGACCGTGCCGTCGTCGACGCCTTCGGGGACGTGAACGGCGTTGAGCATGGGGAGCTGGAAGCCTTCATCAGCGGTGTAGCTGATGCCGATGGCCGCGAGACCCGCTTTCAGGGCAAGGTGGTTTCGCATGTGGCGGGCGAAGCAGTTCTCCAGACCTTCGTCGAGGATCAGCGAAACGGCTTCGTAGAGTCCGTAGCTCATGTTGATTGGAGCGGTGTGATGGTAGGCGCGATCGGACCCCCAGTAGTTGGCGAGCATCGAAACGTCGAGGTACCAACTTTGCACTTTCGTCTTGCGATTGAGGATGACGTCGACGGCTCGTTGATTGAAGCTGACGGGCGCGAGACCAGGAGGGCAACTGAGGCACTTTTGCGAACCGGAATAGATCGCGTCGATTCCCCATTCGTCTACCTTCACCGGCATCCCGCCCAACGAGGTCACCGAGTCGACGATTAGCATGGCGCCGGCGTCATGCACGAGGTCGGCGATTTCCTTGATGGGTTGCGCTGCACCCGTGGAAGTTTCCGCCATGACGATACCGACGGCTTTGGGCTTGGCAGTTGCCAGCGCTTCCTTGAGGTCTGCCGGTTCGAAGACGGAGCCCCATGGCTTTTCGACTTTGGTGACTTCCGCACCGGCGCGACCGGCCACATCCGCCATGCGTCCGCCGAAGACTCCGTTCACGCAGGCGATCATCGAGTCGCCCGGTTCGATCAGGTTGACGATCGTCGCTTCCATGCCTGCCGATCCCGTGGCGGAAACCGCAAACGTCATATCGTTCTGCGTTTGGAACACGGCACGCAGCTTGTCCTGCATGGCGGTCATCAATTGCAGATAGAACGGATCCAGGTGCCCGACGGTCGGTTTTCCCATGGCTTCCAGGACACGCGGATGAATATCGCTGGGACCAGGGCCAAGCAGAACACGAACGGGCGGAGCGAGTGCGAAATCGGACATTCTTTGATGATCGTATGCAGGAGATCGGTGATGGAATCTTCGAATCGGCACATCGTACCAGTTTCCTCAGCGACGGTCAGCGTGGGGAGAATTCGCCATTTCGGCCTTTGTCGGTCGCCCGTAGGCCGGCTGCACGCTACGCTGGTCGCATGACGAAACTCAATTTCGAGATTCTTGCCTACGATGACAGTCCGCTCGGATTGCTATGTCTCAGGCGGCGGGAACTGCTCTCCCAGCCCGGTACGATTGTCACCGAAGTCACGCTCAATCATGAATTCCTGATGAGCAGTCTCTATACGGATTCCGAGCGAATGCTGTCCAGCCAGGCCATCGAAATGCACGGTGGTCAGAATCTGAAAGTTCTGGTCGGCGGGTTGGGGCTGGGCTACACCGCCAACGCGGCCATTGCGACGGGCGTGGTCGACGACCTCAATGTGATCGAATTCCTGCCGCAGGTGATTCAATGGATGCAGGATGGACTCGTTCCGTTGTCCGATACGCTGAATAACGAACGACGCTTTCGAGCTACCCGGGGTGACGTGTATCAGATGCTGGCGGATGAACCGTCCGAAACGTACGACGTAATTCTGATTGACGTTGACCATTCGCCGGATGATCGATTGGGCGAAGGGAACAGTGGCTTCTACACCGAGGCCGGTCTTTCCGCCGCGTCTCGTCACCTGAGCCCGGCGGGGGTATTGGGAGTGTGGTCTTACGCGGAGGATTCTCCGTTCGTGAAGGCGTTAGAAAATTCTTTCAGAGAAGTGCGCGTCGTTCCTGTGACGCATGAAAACCAGCTCGTTGGCGAACAGCACACGGACTGGCTGTTTTTCGCTCGCTAGGGACCTGGTAGTTGTGTCGTGTAGCCGTGCCTTGCTGTCGATGCTGCGCGTCCCGGTTGACGCATGCCAGGAATTTCACATTTTTGTGTGAAAGAGATTCGTTGCCCGGAGGTGTAACATACATCCACATCATCCAGGGACGCTTCTGTGACGACCGCACCCCAAACACGCAACAGCCTGATTCTGCGGCTACGCGACCGCGAGGATGCCGATTCGTGGCGCGAGTTTGTTGGGATCTATGAACCGGTGATCTACCGGGTGGCCATGCATCGCGGGTTGCAGCATGCCGATGCGATGGAGTTGGTGCAGCGGGTTTTGCTGGCGGTGGCGAGAGCCGTCGACCGGTTTCAGCCGGATAGCGGCAAGGCGCGGTTTCGCACGTGGCTCTACCGCATCACGCACAACGAATTCTGTAAGGAATACAAAGCCCAGTGCCGCCATGCGGCCAGCGGGGACTCAGCCGTTCACGCCCTGTTGGATCAACAGAGTGCTCCCGAGTCGGATGATTTCTTCACCGAATACCGGCGTGCCATCTTTCGCTGGGCGGCGGACCGGGTTCGTCCGAAAGTGAAATCGTCAACGTGGCAGGCGTTCTGGGTCACCAGCGTCGAAGGCGGGACGGCCGAGCAGGCGGCGGAGAAAACGGGTCTGTCCGTGGGCGCCGTCTATGTCGCTCGTAGTCGCGTGATGGCGAGGTTGCGAAAAGAGGCCGCGCGATATGAGGAGCGACAACCATGAGTTGTGATGAGCAGGTTCTCCTTGAGTTACTTGATGGTGCGGACGTGGCCGCTGAAAACGAAGCCACCCGCCACATCGAAGTTTGCCCTCAGTGTCAGCGGCGACTCGCGGAATTGGCTGCCGACGAAGATTCGTGGAGCGATGCCGCGATCGCGCTTGCGAGTGGAGCCGAAACGTCGGTAGTCGTGTCGATCGACGCCGAGCTTTCACCGGACATGCCGCTACAGGCGGATCGTGTTTCGCTGGACTTTCTCGATCCGCCGTCGCATCCTGAAATGCTTGGCCGAGTGGGGCGCTACGACGTGGACCGGCTGATTGGCGCGGGCGGCATGGGCATCGTGCTGCGAGCGTTCGACACCGAACTGCATCGACCGGTTGCGATCAAAGTGCTCGCCCCACACCTTGCTCACAGTGGTGCCGCTCGGCAGCGGTTCTCGCGTGAAGCCCAGTCGGCGGCGGCGGTCGTTCATGAAAACGTCGTCCCCATTCACAACGTGGATGTCGCTGGCAAGCTGCCGTTTCTGGTCATGCGGTTCGTCGCTGGTGATTCTCTGCAGGCGCGGGTCGATAGGGAAGGGCCGTTGAGCAATGTCGAAGTGCTGCGAATTGGTGCTCAGATCGCCAGCGGACTCGCGGCTGCTCACGAACAGGGGCTGGTGCACCGCGACGTCAAACCTGGCAACGTGTTGTTGGAAGAGTCGGTCGACCGGGTATTGATTTCCGATTTTGGGCTCGCACGCGCCGCAGATGATGCCAGCGTGACGCGTTCTGGCGTGATTGCGGGCACTCCACATTATATGTCTCCCGAGCAGGCTCGCGGCGAATCGATCGATGGACGTAGTGATCTGTTTGGGCTGGGTAGTGTGCTGTACTTCATGTGTACGGGGCGACCTCCTTTTCGTGCCGATGGAGCCATGGGAACGTTGCATCGGATTTGCAACGATCCGCATCGTCCGGTCGACGACGTGAACGAACAGGTGCCGGCGGGGCTGGCAAATTTGATTGATTCACTTCTGGAAAAGGACCGCACGAACCGTCCCGCCACCGCGGCGGATGTCTCGTCTCAACTAACGCAGTTGCTGCATGACAAACGAGCGAATGTGCGGTTTCGTCGTCGCAGCCGGCGGACGGAACGCTGGCGTAGGGTCGTCGCCGTGGGCGCTACGGTCGTGCTGGCGATTGGCTTCTGGGCTGCTTCGCCCTGGTGGAACGCTCGTCGGGCGGCCACAACCAGCGGGCCGGTCATCCGTGCGCCAGACGCTCCGGCACCAGTCGCTCCGGCACCAGTCGTTCCTGCAGGGGAGTCCGTCGGCGATTTTTCCGAATCGGCTCCACGGCTTGTCGGCGAGGCTTCGTTCGGACACGATCCCGCTTCAGACATCGAATCGGCGGGCGAACTGCCATTCTTCGAATCAGCCTTCCACGACCGACTGGACGCTGCAAACGAGCTGGTCGACGATTTCGCAAACCGTCCAACTGATCTGTTTGGGGAACCGATGGTGTCAGTCTCCCCGTGGAACGCCCAGTTTTCCGCTGCCGCGGGTATCACCGATGCCATGGAGTCGGGAGCAACCGAATTCTCGCTGCAAGGTGAAGATCGCAACGAGCGTAGCTTCGATGGAATGGATTCGACGGATCCAGTAACTCAACAACTTCAATAGGAGAAGAGCATGTTCAGGCAGTTTCTAATCGCCGCGTTGATGGTGGGCGGAGTGGCTTATTCGCTGTGGGGTCAGGTCGTCGCACCCGCGGCACCGTCCTCGCCAAAACCACTGCTGGATGCTGTTCCGCCCCCGGCCCAACCGCCCGCGTCTTCTCGACCGGTGTTATCGCAACAGCAGCGTATTCGGGCTCCTCAGATCAATTTGCCAGGTTCGGTGCCGTCGCCGTATCGTGCTGTGCCGGCCCATCAAAACTTACAGGGCCCCATGACACGCACTCATCAGCGAGCGGACGTGATTCTGCAAACGGAACAGCGGCTGTTGTCGGAGGAAGAGGTCAAGCAATTGCGAACGGTCGACGAACTGAAGTCGAAGATTCGGGGTGAAAAGGACGAGATTGCTCGGGCGACACTGGGCGATGAATTGACGGTCTTGCTGGAGACGATCTTTGATGCGGACCTGACCCAACGAGATGAACAGCTGAAGAAGCTGGAGGAACGCGTGGGGCTGCTGCGATCCGTGTTGGAGAAGCAGCGTCAGAACCGGGATCGCATCATCAAGCTTCAGATTGAGACGGTCATGCTCGATGCGGAAGGGCTCGCATTTCCCGCCGCAGTGCCGGTGCGTCAGCAAGGACCGTATACCACGGCCAATTCTGCGCCCGCTATAGCGCCCGCTGTTACGCCCGGAACGGCATGGCAACCGGCCTACGGGATTCAGTCCTATCCGTCAACGAGTGTTACGCCTATCTTCCCGCCCACGCCGGCCAGTCCGCCTGCCGCCGCTGAAGCCCGTCCGCGACTGAATTGATTCACGCGGGACGCCGATTGCCTCCGCGCGGAGTTCGCAACGATCCCGTCATCCACAAAGGAACTGACATGTACCGAACAACGTTTCTATTGAGCCTGTGTTGTCTGTTGATGTTTGCGATCGGAGTTGGAGCCCAGCAGTCTATTTTCGATGGCGGTAGTGGGGCGGCGGATGTTTTCGAAACGGACGCACCGTCTATTGCCGAAGATGTGTCGGGCTCCTCGGGCTCCCATTCAGGGGACGCAGCGATCGGGCTCGATCGGGGCGCCGCGGACGATATCTTTGCCGACTCGTCCAGCAGCGATTTTGGTGACGATACAGCGCAGTTTTCAAATTCCTCCTCTGATGCTGCGTCGTCAAGCGGAAGTTTTTCGAGCGCTGAGAACGGAATCTTTGAAACGAATACTTCGAGCTCGTCCGATTTTGGCGACGCCAGTGTGTCGGGCGAAGGCGTCGATCTTCCGCAATTGCAGGGTAACACTGCGTCGTCGTTCCGGAGGCGGGGGCCCAACCAGGCTTCGCGCCGTAGGGTCACCGTAAAGGAATCGCAGGACGTCAAGAAGCTGCGCGGGCTGGAACGATCGATTGAGGAAGAGAAAAACGCCGAGAAGCGCGTCGAGCTTGCCGCCGAACTACGCAAGCACATGCAGATGATGTTTGACGCCGACTATCAGAAGCGTGAAGAAGAGCTGACGAAACTGGAAGACCGCGTTGCTCGCTTGCGAGAAGTTCAGGATCGTCGCAAGGCCGCGCGGGATCGAATCATCGAGGTTCGAATTGAAAAGCTGATGTTGGATGTGGAAGGACTGTCGTTTCCGATGGAGCGTGAGCAAGCCGCCCAGCCGGGGCGTTCTTTCAACTTTCGCAGCGCATCACAGCAGTTTCGTCCGGGAGTTACCATCCTGAAGCAAACGGTGTCGGATTGGGATGGTTTCACCGACGTGGAAGTCCTGCACACCACACAGGAGCGGCGACAGAGTGTTCGCGAAGTGCCGTATGTCAACACGGTCCAGCAGCAGCGTGTTCGGACGGTGGGGGATCGGCAGCAGAACTACACCGTAACCGTACCCACACGCGAAATGCGTCAGGAGACGTATGAAACCGTCGTTCCCAAGCAGACGGTAAGTCACTTGCGAGTTCCGCCGGGAGTTAATGTTACGGAGTATGTCGAAGAGCAGCTATCGAAAGAAGCTCGTCCGGCGGTCGCGTACTAGCCGGTGGTCGTTGTTACAGCTTCAAGTCGCCGTTGCCAAATGCAAAAGGACCGCATGGATCAGTTCCATGCGGTCCTTTTCTTCGACATCAGCCCTGCAGATGCCGTCAAGCTTAGAAGGGGCTGTAGGAACCGCCGAGCTTTCGAGGCTGGCTCGAGCTGTTCGACTTGTTGTTGGTGGTACGGTTGCGGTTGCGGTTGCTCTGATTGCCGTTGGTGCGGTTGCTCTGGCTGCCATTCGAGTTCGGGGCGGAGAAGACGACGTTCTCTCGCTCGTCGTGGTCGATGCCGCCACCGCTGGAGACGCGTCGGCGACTGAGATTTCCGTGAGGCACGCCGTTGGTGGTCCAGCGAGTACCCGTTACGTGCCATTGTCGTCCCTGTGCATCGGTCTGATATTCGTTGACTTGTTGGATCGAACCGGGGTCAGCGTAGCGACGGTTAGGGTCGAGTGCACTTTCGCGGACTTTGTTCTGCGTGGTCGTTACCCGGTAGCGTCCCGTGAACGGATCGTAGACGACGTTTGTGATCTGCTTTCCACTGTTGTAGATCTCTGGGTTGTAGGGATAGCCGGGAGTTGGCTGTGGGTAGGTGTACTGCGGTGGAGTCGTGTAGCCGGGCTGTTGCGGGGTTGTGTAACGTGGCGGCTGTTGCGGAGTCGTGTAACGTGGTGGTTGCTGGGGCGTCGTATAGCGTGGCGGCTGTTGCTGTGGCTTCAGTGCCTCCTGAACAACGCCTTTGACGATCTGGCCGAAGATGTCTCCGGCGTGGGCCTGTCCGACGCTGACTCCGGCGAGGAGGGCGATGGCGGAAAGTTGAAGAACGCTCTTGTTGAGTTTTGCGACGGACATGATTGGGCCCCTTTTGGATCTCGGTGGTGGTGGTTGGCGTCGAACTCTCGACTGCTCGCTAACACATACGGGCGACCCTTCGATGCGTTACAGCGATCCGGAAATAATTCTTGGAAGAAAGTCGGCCGGGGCCCGAAACACGCCTAAATCCGCGAAAAAACCGCCCCGGGAGAACTTTCGATTTTCTCGCGACGATTGGTTTCGCTAAGATACTGCCGGCGTGATTCACGCATTGCAATAATAAAAGGAAAAAGCTTGCGCCTATGGCCGAGACAGCCCTTCATCGCGAGTCGTCCTCAAGGAGCCTCATTCGGCGAGTGCAGCTTGATGACCGTCGCGCATGGGAGCAGCTTTCCAGGCTCTACGGTCCGGTCGTCTATGAATGGGCTCGGCAAAACGGTCTGCAGCCGGATGACGCCGCGGATGTGATGCAGGATGTATTCGCCGGGTTGATGAAGAACATCGCCAGCTATTCGCACGATGGTTCGTTTCGCGGTTGGTTGTGGACGGTAACCCGCAATAAGGTCCGAGACCATTTTCGAAAACGTGCCGGGCGAGACAATGCGTCCGGCGGAAGCACCGCGTATGGCCGCTTGCTACAACTCTCCCACGTTCCGCCATCGCCGGATACCGACGAAGGCAAGCAGGAATTGAGCGGCGTTCATCGACGTGCCCTGGAGTTGATGCGAACGGATTTCGAACCACAAACGTGGCAGGCTTTCTGGCGAACGACGATTCAGGGCGAATCGCCCTCGGATGTTGCGGCCGAGTTGGGCGTTTCGAAGTGGACGGTCTACAAAGCCAAATCCCGCGTGCTGCAGCGATTACGCGACGAATTTGACGACCTGCTGCACTAGTTGCCATTAGATCAGTCGCCGTTGCGTGAGTTGCCGTTGCATTCGGCCAGTTCTCGAGTGCGATATGGCGACCGTGCGGTTGTGTTTCTGTCGGCTCGCCGAACTCAATGGATTTTCCTGTCCAGGGATTTCGTTGTCTATGTAGCGGCCATGCGTCGCGGCTCTTCAGAGCCACTACGTCGGAACACGATGTTCCGGAATTGAAGCAAATCCTTCACGGAGTTTCAGCATGTTGGACCAGGACGAGTGCATTCCCCAGCCGGAGCTCGAGCGCTTTGTGCTCGGTGATCTTCAGGCGGATTCGTTTTCTCGCGTTGCCGCGCATATCGACGACTGCGGGCCCTGTCAGGACACGGTTGTCGCCATCGCCGAACAGAGCGACACGTTCATCAGTGCGATGAAGGAGGCTGGCATTGCAGCGCCCGTCCCGACGGAGAACGCGCTGAAACTTGGATTGAAGCGGATGGTTGCCGCGATTCAATCGGCACCCACGACGGCGTCCGCGTTGTTGCCTGGCGAGCTGCATCAGATTGGGCCGTATTTGATCGAAGAAAAATTAGGCGCTGGCGGCATGGGCCACGTCTATCGCGCGGTTCACACAAAACTGAAACGCACCGTTGCGCTGAAGGTGCTGCCGACGAATCGCTGGGTCAATGCCGCGGCGGTATCGCGGTTCGAACGCGAGATGGAAGCCATCGGCGGACTCGATCATCCCAACATTGTCCGCGCCAGCGATGCGGGAGAGGACGGCGGCATGCATTATCTGGTCATGGAATACGTCGACGGGCTGGATCTGGCGCGATTGGTCCGTCGACTTGGACCATTGCCCGTCGCGGATGCGTGTGAATTGGCCCGGCAATGTGCGATCGGGCTGCACCACGCCCATGAGCGCGGATTGGTTCACCGGGATGTGAAACCGTCCAATCTGATCCTTGCCAGTCAACAAGTTGCCGCGACCGGCGGGCTATCTGGCGAGTCGGCCACGTTGAAGATCCTCGACCTTGGGCTGGCGCTGTTGGGCGATGAGCACTTGCAGGAGGGACATGAGATTACGACCGTCGGGACGCTGATGGGGACGCTGGACTACATGTCACCCGAGCAGGGAATTGACAGCCACGCCGTCGATCAGAGGACGGATGTCTACAGCCTCGGTGCGACGCTCTTCAAGCTGCTGACCGGGCGAGCGCCTTACGCGGATCCGCAGTACAGCACGCTGATGAAGAAGATGACGGCGCTGGCGACGAAACCCGCGCCGTCGATTGGAGCCGTCCGTACAGATCTGCCCACGCATCTCATCAAGTTGATCGATTGCATGCTGTCGCGAGATCCGGACGAGCGATTCGATTCAGCGTGGGAAGTGGCTGAGGCACTCAGCGAACATGCGGCGGCCGCGGATTTGGAGACGTTGCTGCGTGATGGTCTTGCGGCCAGCGAACCGGCGGCGGACGAAATGCCTCCTGTCTCCGTGACGGCGGCGCGTCAGGCGAAGTCGCACGTGGCAACGCAGTTACAGACGCCTCGACGTGGAAATAGCTGGACGCCCTGGATCGGCCTGTTGATGGCGGGCACGCTGGCGGTGGTCGCGGGAGTGCTGTTCCGCATGGCGACGGATTTTGGCGAACTCGTTGTGCGATCGGATGATCCCGATGCCACCGTCGTGGTCCGGCGGGGTGATGAAACCGTTGAAACGCTGGTGATCGAAAAGGGCGAAGAGACGATCCGGCTTCGGTCGGGCGAATACACTCTGGAAGTCCAGGGTGATGCCAACGTGGAGATTGTGCCAGCAAAGATCGCGGTGCAACGAAATCTGACATTCATGGCGGAAGTGCAGTCGCAGCCACACGCGAGTGCCGTCACGTCCGTGCCCGCGGTCGCTGCGACGGCAACGGATTTCGCGCCGACGCCCTGGCGTTCGACGCCCCAGACTACTGCGGGAGCCGACTGGTTCGGAGGAGCCCAACCTGCCGGTTCGACCGCAGTTGCCGGCAAGCCTGCCTCGCTGATTGCGAACGAAGAGCAGCTCGCCATCTTAATGGATGAGTTTCAGGAGTTGCGGCAACACCGATCTGACAATCGCCGTTCAAGCCGGAATGCCGAGATGGCACTCCGTGAAGTGAAGAAGCTGGATGAGCGTTTGAAGGGCTATCGGTCGAAGGGCGGCATGGACGACGCAGAGCAGCGGATTGAAGAACTGTCACGGGCAGGCGGGGTGCTGTCGGTCGACAACGCAAGGGAGCTGGAACGGCTCATGATGAATGTCCAGGCTGTGCGGGATAAGATCGCCAGTAACGAACGTCAACGCAATGAAATGTTTGCTCGTGAGAGTGTCGAAAGTCGTGACGAATTGGATAAAAAGATCGATCAACTCAAGGCAGAACGAGAGGCTACCGAGAAGGCGCTTGACGAAATAGCCCTCCAGTTCGACGCGTTGCAAAAAGAGGTACGGGCGGAACGAATGCAGTTGCCCGCGTCGCTCACCCGCGGCGTGATTCGCTACGACACGGAACTCATGATCGAAATCACGACGCCCAGCCCGGTGAAAGGAACGTATGGACTCGAACCTTCCGGCAAACTGCATCTGGGGCCCGGCATCGGGCGCATCGATGTGGTTGGCATGACCTATGAGGAGGCCGAGTTTGCCGTGCAGCGAAAGGTGGACACGATGTTCTCCAGTATCGCTGTCATGTTGACGCGTGCGCCCGGTGACGCAACGCACGCCGGGGCGAATCGTCGCAGCTTTTGGGATTACCAGGGACTGGGAGCGACGTCGGAGGCTGCTGGCAACGCGAATCGTCAGGCGGGTTTTGCGAACAATTCGGCTGCATCAAACAATCCAGCGTCGCCGTCGCCTCAGGAGCCGAACGTTTTCGAGCCCGCGGTACCCACCTACAAGGGAATCACTTACGACAGTGCTCTGAATACGTTGCAAATAGAACGTGATCTGGGGCAGCTGCAGTCGGCGATTCGCGCGATTGGAATGCTGGGAGAGGATCGATCGGAGGAAGCCAGTCGCGCGATACTCGCCATTGCCCGGCAACCGCATTCGTTCAAGCTGGATGCTGGCTTGGTGCGCGATTCCATGCTTGGGCTGTCGCTGGACGCAGTTGTGGAAGCGATTTGTCACGAGATGGAAAACGGCAACGCGCGGAGTCGCGATTTTCTGTTCCGCCTGGTGCAGGCAACGCTCAATTCGAACGATTTCCACACGCACGATAGTGGGGATCATCGTCGCCTGCGTGAGGCCCTGCGAAAGAACATGGGACGGCTGCTCCGTCTTCGCCTGTCGCATCCCGCGGGTGAAGCCGAGATGTGGGAGAAGAAGAACTTCGTGTGGACGATGGTGGGCGAAGGCCACGATCCTACCGAATCGACGGAAGTTGCGAATTTGCTGGTCGGCGAGTTTCAGGAACGGACTCCATTTGCGATGGAGCCAACTTCGTTACGACTGATGGCGAAATGGTTTCCTGCTACCCCGGGGCTGGTTGATGCCATCTTCGATTCGGATTGGGCCCGAGTCGACTATGGGAATCTGGTTAGTCTTGTGGCGGATTTGGGTGGGGAAAACATCGGGAGTGTTCTGGATCGAATTATTGAACGCTTCGAGCCGGACGTGAGGGAGGCCATGCGGCAGGATGCCGGTTTGCGGACGTACGACTACCTGGCTCCCGCGGTTGATGAGTTTGGCAAGATGCGGGAAGAGGGTGCGGCCGCCGTGCCGCTCTTGAAGTTGCTTGTCGACTTCTCCGTACGAGAACGCAAGCCGAAGATCGGTAGCCACGCGAACGCAGCGCTGAAGATGATCGACCCAAACAACTCCTACGTAAACGAGTTGCTGGACGCAGCAGTGCAGGCCGAAGAGGACTTTGCCGAACAGTTGAATTCGCTGCAACGCGACCTCGACGGCAAGGAGTTTCCATCCGGTTCGGAAGAAGTTGTGAAACGCTATCGCGAAGAAGTCTCTCAACTCGAGGAGTTGCTGGTCAATGCGACCCGGCAGGTGCGTCTGATGGAGGCGATCGGCGCGTCGCCGAATCGGGCTTCCGGTGAAGGTGTGGCAAATTGAGCCCTGCCTGGTAGTTGCACGAAGTACCGTGGTATCGATATCTGGGAAGTGGCTTGCAAATCTCGGCGAAGTCGCGTCAGGTCGTCTACGCGAAGTGGGGCGCTTCGCGTAGATTGGCTGCATGAAACACACCGTTCATGTACCCGTCATGCCCGCCGAAGTTATGCATTGGCTGGAGGTCCAGCCAGGCCAGGTCCACGTCGATGGCACGATGGGCGGCGGCGGACATACGCGACTGCTTGCGGCGGGCGTTGGGGACGATGGCCGTGTTGTCGCCGTCGATCGCGATCCCGTCGCCGTGCAGCGGGCGGAGACTACCTTGCAAGGACTCCCCATTCTGCTGGCTGAATGTAGCTATGCAGACGTGCCGGAGATTCTCGAGGAAGCGGAAATTGAGGCCGTCGATGGTATTCTGCTGGACCTGGGACTCTCCAGTGATCAGCTGGATGACGAGGACCGCGGGTTTAGCTTTAATGCCGATGGCCCCCTGGATTTGCGGTTCAATCCGGAGGCCGGAAAGAGCGCCGCGCAGTTGCTCGAGCGGGTGAGTGCCGAGCGCCTTGCTGATATTATCTACCAATATGGCGAGGAGCGATTCAGTCGCCGGATTGCCCGGGCCGTATGCGAGCGGCAACGCGAAAAGCCAATCACAACCGCTCTGGATCTCGCCGAAATCGTCCGCAGGAGTCTTCCGGCAAAGGCCCGCCACCAAAACATTCATCCAGCGACCAGAACGTTTCAGGCGTTGCGAATCGCCGTTAATGAGGAGCTGAAGCAACTGGATGTTGCCCTCAAGCGACTGCCTGACTGTCTTCGTCCGGGTGGCAGGATTGCGATCATCAGCTTCCATTCATTGGAAGACCGGATGGTCAAGAACGCATTTCGGGATGACGACCGGCTGGAAGTCCTGACCCGCAAACCGCTGGTGGCCACGGATCAGGAAGTCGCCGACAATCCGCGGTCGCGGAGCGCGAAGTTTCGGGTGGCTGCCAGAAAATCTCCGGTCTCCGATTGACGCTATCGCGGGGCAGGGTGTAAATGTATACGCATGAACACCAGCGGTGCACGGACGCTACTAATGAAAGTTATCTCGGGCGGTCAGACGGGCGTTGATCGTGGTGCGCTCGATGCTGCGATTGAACTGGAAATCCCGCATGGGGGGAAGTGTCCCCACGGTCGACTCGCGGAGGACGGCCGGATCCCGGACTTCTATCAACTGGAAGAAACGCAGTCACGCCGCTACTCCTTGCGGACGGAGCTCAATGTTATCGAATCCGATGGTACGTTGATTCTGTACTACGGCAAACTGAAGGGCGGCACCGACTACACTCGCCGGATGGCGGCGAAGCACCGGCGTCCGTTCCTCCTGTACGATTTCACGTCGCCACCGGAAATGGACGCTGTCATCGCATGGATGGTGGACAATCAGATCGAAACGTTGAATTGCGCGGGGCCCCGGGAGAGTTCCTGTGAAGGCATTGGTTCGCTTAGTCGGCAGCTCTGTCGCGAAATTTTTATCGAGGCGACGTCAGCGGTAGACTAGCGGCTGGAGAAGCGGACGACGGCGTCGCGGGAGGAGGTAACTCAGTTGTCCCGTGCGTCCGGTTTTCCGTCGGATTCGCCCGCAATCGCTGAAGTTGAACTCGGAGTTGAGTGACTTCGTCTTCCAGCTCGGCGATACGCACGGCCTGCGCGATGCGAGCGGCCAGTGATTTCCGTTGTCCCTGCTGTTCCGTCGCGGTGGATTGCCACGTTCCAGCCTGCCACGTTCCAGCCTGCCACGTTCCAGCCTGCCAGGTTCCAGTTTCTAGCGACTTGCGGATCATTCGAGCTTTGGCAGCGCGACCCAGTGCGGCAAGCTGCAGCCCCGAGTGTCGCAGTTGACCGGCCTCGTCCTCAAGTCGGTCTGCTTCCGCGAGCAATTGCCGCTCAACGTCCCGCTTCGTCTCCGCTGCGTCGATATCGTCCAGTTTGGCGTACAGCACGTCACTGCGGTCGTCGTACTGCCGGATCTCCTCCACGAGGTACTTCCGTGTTGCTTCTTCGGGATTGGGTGAATCATGTGTGGGAGGCGGTCCGTGGTCGGTGCTCAACAGATCAAGTTGCTGGTAGAGCAGATCGACGGTCGCCTGGTTCTGATCCAGTTCCGCGCGGATCTGCCGCCGTTGAATCTCGAACTGATCGTTCGCGGCAACGGTCTCGGTGGCGAGCGGAAATATCGACACCGCGATCGTCGCGAGCAATGCGACGATAAATCTTGTATTGGGTTTGGCGACAGGGACTGGCATGCATTCCAGTGTAATTGCCGCACGGGAAATACCAGACTTAGGTGATGCGGCGTGCGGGTTTTGGCGATGGGACGCTTTGTCCGTTCAGACACCTTGATGCAAGTTTCGAACCGGTGATTACATCACGCCATCGAACTCATGTGCCGTTTCGCGAATCGGACGGCGATTGACTTCGTGCGCGGCCTGCAGGACCTGATCAATCGCACGCCGGTAAGGTTTGTCGCGATGTCCAAAATCGTGTTCGACGACCGCCAGTCGGTGTCGATTGGTGACGGTGGGGATTTCCGGAAAGCGTGACGGGTCGTCGACGTATTCGCGATGGAATCGGGTGCCGGTGCGAATGTGGAAGCGGTTTACGACGACGCGTTCGATCGATTCGGAATGGGCACGGAGGTAGTCGGCGGTTCGCAGCACGTCGTCCGCCGTTTCGCCCGGATAACCTACGATCATGGTGACGCGAACGCTGATCCCAGCGGCCGCTGCATCGCAGATGGCTTTGGAGGAGACGTCCACGTCGGCGCCCTTGCGCATCAAGTCCAGCACTCGTTGGCTGCCGGATTCCAGTCCCGTGGTCAATCGAACCATTCCGGCGTTGTGAGCAGCCTCGAATTCGCGTTCGGTAAGCCCGTTGCGAGGTCGAGTGGAATCGACATGGACGGCACCTATCCATCTCGCACCGGGCACACGGTCCTGGGTACTCTGCAGCAGCCCGTCCCAGACATCCAGGTCGGAGTTCAATTTGGGATCGGTGAAGACGAACAGTTTTGCATCGAAACGTTCCGCCTGGTACGCCATCTCATTCAGAACGTTTTCGGGACTGCGCGAACGGAAGCTGCGTCCGGCGGATCCGGTAATGTCCGAACAGAATTTGCAGGCACCCCAACCACAGCCGCGCCCAGTGGCCATGGGGATGATCCGATTCGGATACCGGTCCCAGGGAAAGTCGCTGAAGTCCGGAAATGGATTGCGGTCAAGGTCTTCCAGGGGCGGGGCCAGCGCATTGGACTGGCTGTTCGACCAGACTCCCGGAAATGCCAGGTCCTCCCGGTGAATGGAAGCTCGGACCAGTTCGCCGAGGTAGGGTTCGACTTCGCCGCCGACCAGCGCCGAGAGACCGGGGATCTTCAGCCATTCCTCGCGCACTTCCGGTTGCGCGAAATAGGGCCCACCGAGCAGGATGGGAACATTGCGTTCCGCGCATACTCCGGCGATCTGTTTGCAGAGGTCGAAGTAGATCAGGTAACTGGATACGAGAACGGCGTCGTACTCCTGATGGTCCAGGCAGTCGGCAATTTCGCGCACGACTCGTTCCGTTTGTCGGGCCAGCGCCGGGGCGTGCAGGGCAGTGCCGGTTGCCCATTCCCGCACGGCGCGCACAACCGGATTGTTCGTCATCGCAGAGCGGAATTTGACGCGTTCGGCTGCCAGGCCCCATGCCGGCACCGGAGCCTCGCGGACAACACCGTTCACGCCGGTCGCCAGTGGGGAGAATACATCGACGATGAAACTCTCATTCCGCAGGATGGCCGCCAGCAGCCCGACGGAGATCGTGGGATAGCGCGCAAAGTTGTTCAGATCAACGATCAGAACGCGTGGTTGCCTAATCAAAATCAGCTCCTTGAACTTCACGACGAAGTTGTTGAGAGCGTCCGTGCCTTCAAATTCGTCGACCTATTTCCTTTGATGCCCGCGACTTCTTGCGAGATCCGTTGGTAGTTTCGAACCATCGCCTTCAACGGGTAGGCGTCGTGCACAACCCGTTCGGCATGGTTCACCATCCGCATTACGGCCCGCGGAGAATTCCTGACCCAAAAAAGTTCGTTTGCCAGAGAATTTTCGTCGCCCGTGTCGAAGAGTCTCCCGGCGGCACCCCGTTGCAGGATGTCCGGCAGGCTGCTCACCGCCGAGGCGACCACGGGAATTCGTTCCGACATGGCTTCCAACAGGGCCAGCGGGAGTCCTTCGGCGTAGGACGGCATGGCGAACACGTCAAACATCGATTGAAAAGGCCGGATTTGCTTTACAAAGCCGGGCATTTTCAGCGAATCGGTGATACCAAGTTTCGCCGCTGTTCGGTCCAGCCGGCGTCGACGGTCGCCTTCACCGAAGACGACTAAGGCCGCATTGGTACCCTCTTTCCGCAATTTGGCGACAGCGGCGAGGAGCACCTCGAACCCCTTTTCTGCGGAAAGCCGCCCCACAGACATGATGGCAAATTTGCCGCGAAGAAAATGCTGCAGTTCTTCTGCGAGACGGGCTTCGGTGGGGCAGGGCGGTTCGGAAACGCGGTTGGGAAGCCCGTTGTGGACAACTTGCAATTGATGACGACGAAGTTTCGTGAGCCTGGCATCTTTGGCCAGTGCTTCATGTACGGCGACGACGGCGTCGGCTCGCTGAATCGCGTGGGCTTCCAGCGACTGTACGAACCTGGCAACCGGATTGCTGGGGAGTCGCCAGCCGTGCAACGTCATCATCAACGGAAGTCGTCGCACCGAAACGGGTTGTAGCCCAAGAATAATGTTGGGCTTGTAGCTGTGGCTGTGAAGCAGGTCAAAGCGAGACGCTTTCGCAAAACGCCAGATTCGCTGGCCGGCAAGCAGATTGATTCCTCGCGACAGCGGGAATTTCTCGACACGAATTCCGCGGTCTCTTGCGGCCAATTCGATGGGACGTGTCCCACGGACGTCACCGCCGACACTGGCCAGTACTGGTGACCAGCCGGCCTCGCGTTGGCCACTCATCAGGTCCAGCAGCATTCGCTCGGCCCCGTACATGCCGACTGTATCGATGAGGTGCAGAATGCGCATGGCGGGGATGGGGAGGGCGGCGAATGATTTGCGGCCAAGAATGTAAGCTGACGATCGGCCCAATGCAAATCAGAGGTTCGCTCCGGAGTGCTGCAACAAATCAGATCGTTCAATTGGGGGAGGGCTTTGAGCTAGAATGCGTTGACCGTCACAGCGTCCGTTGAGTAACGAACTGATGATTGATCACGAAGCTACCAAAGCGAACTTCCTGGAGTTCCTTGGTGACAAGGAGGCGTCCAGGCAGCACGTCGACCGTCGCTGGCGGGGATTCGACGACAAGTCGTTTCCATGGATCTGGTGTCTTGTCGCGTTTCTGATGAGCCTCACGGTCGTCGCTATTCCGCCGGCGCTCGTCCTGCTGTACTGGGCATTCAAACCACCTCGCACCGCTCGTGAGCACTATCTGGCGGGAGCTGGCGATTTTGTGGCGATCGAAACGCACGTCGTCATTGCGAACATGAACGTTTCCGACCCATCCGTGGTGGGAGCTGCACTGGCGATTGGCAGCTACGATGCGCCCTCGCCCGAGCTGGATGAGGCATGCCGTCGTGTCGTGCTGAAGCTACAGGACCTGTGGGAGGAAAGTGCGCTGGAAGAACCTGAGGATTCGTCGCTCTTCGAACTGGTCGCGAACGAGTCGGCCGAGATGAACCGTCGCCGGCTCATTCCTGCCGAACATTCCGGCGGCCATTGTCTGTACGCCTTCGATCTCTACATCGATCAATCCGTCATTGATTTCGAGCGGGAACCGCAGGTCGTCGTCATCGTCGGTCCCGCAGGCGATCGAGGCGGTTCCGAGCCGGTGCCCGTGGACCGCGTCGTTCGCATTTGAACGGATAGCGTCGGGTTATCGTTTGCCCTTCGGGTCCAGATTCGAATCGAGCAGTTCTTGCGACACTTCTGATTCGATACCTTTTTCCGGCACGTCGACGTTGGCAATCCACGCGAGCGCATTCAGGACGGTCTTGCGATAGTCGTCGTTGCTCCAGTTTTCGTGGAAGTGTCCGCCCGTGAAGCCAAATCCACGACCGCCGCTTTTGCGTTCGACGGCCCACATCATCGCTTCGGCGCGACCCTTCGTGGCTTGTACGTGATCGTACGGACCCTTGGGCCAGACGTAGGGGCCATCGCGAACTTCGTCAGAAGGTCTGGCAACCAGGATGGGCCAAAATTTCAGGTCGTCGGTTTCTGCGTATTTCACTTCTGCGTTGAGTCCCGCGTGGAATCGCATGTTGAAGTACCACTCGTCCTTCGCCTTGAACGGTTTCACGCCGTGGGTGATTGGGTGATCCGGCAGCGTCGTAAACATGGGCTCCCAAATCGGATTGCAGGAGAACATGTGTTCGTAGTGGCCACCAATCCAGCGTTTGAACTCATCACCGGCCTGCTCGGCGACAACTTCGACACCGTAGTGCATGAAGCCCAGCCCGACGCCGGACTTTGCCCATTCGTCGACCATTTTCAGGCGGCGGCCTTCCTCCTGGACGACTTCGTGCCGACCTCCGCCGTCCATGTAGAAAACGACTGCCTTGGCATTTTCAAAAACCGATTCGTCCTTCGGCCAACCGCTGAGGCAGATATGAACGTCCAGGTCCTTGAAATCGGAAAGGCAAGTCTTGATGAGCTGAACGCCAGCGTTGAATTCATGCATTCCCGGCGGGTGCGACGGTCGTCCGGCAATAAGGACGATTTTGGCCGGCTCGGCAGCGTGAAGGCACGATGCCAATGACAGAAGTGCGATGCTGAGGAGGAGGGAAAGTGGTCGCATGGAGTTCGCCTCTATCGGGACTTGGCGGGGCAGTTGTTACGTTGGCAATATAGCAATCCAAACCGCCCCGATCTATCGTGTAGTTTTCCGGCAAGGAGAGTTGAACATGCGAAGTTTCATGATGGTCGCCCTATCGGTGACATTTGCTGCAATGGCCGTTTCAGTATTCGGAGAATCCGAGACCCCGAAAGACGACGCCGTGGCGGACGAGATCAAACAGGTTCTCACGGCCCAGGTGGGGTTGTGGAATGCAGCGGACATTCCCGCATTCATGAAGTACTACTGGAAGTCGGAAAAGCTGACGTTCAGTTCCGGCGGGACGACGCGACGCGGCTGGCAGGCGACGCTGGATTCGTACAAAAAGAAATATCCGACGCCGGAGAAAATGGGGCAGTTGGCGTTCTCCAATCTGGAAGTTGATCTCCTCGGCGACAACGTGGCGCTCGTGCTGGGGAACTGGAATCTGAAACGAAAGCAGGACGACGACATCGGTGGCAATTTCAGCCTGGTCTTTCGCAAGATCGAGGGCCAGTGGCTGATCATCCACGATCATTCGTCGGCGCTCGCGAAGGACTAACTGGACTACGACAGGCGCGCTCGCCGTAACGCCTTCAGTGGGAGAATCTGTTTGGCCCGCGTTACCTCGCCATTCCGCCTAAAGGGCGGTACTACGAACACGTGGCTCGAATTCGCTGGCGCATATCGGATAGGGAGTTCGATTCGACTGGCCCAATCTCGCGGCGGTTTCCAACCGGCCTTCGGGAGTGGTAAGCTCATGGCATCCCTCCAACACCAACGGACAAATAGGCTCATGTTCGCAAAATTGAAATTACAATCGGCTTTTCAGCTTCACGTATTTACTCTGATCTTTTCCCTGTTCAGCGCGACGGTCTGTGGCCAGGAAAGCTACACGGAGAAGCCCGGCAAGGAAGGCAATGGCAACCATGTCGTCGGTCCGGACTTTACGATTGACCCGGATCTGACTGACAAGGGGAACCCGAAGGGCAAGCTATTTGAATTCGCGATGCCGTTGGCCGATAGCAAGATCTTTCGTGGTGACGACAAAACGTTGAATCCCAAGAAGCCCGTTCGCAAGGAACGCAAGATTAGCGTCTACGTTCCGGCAAAATATCGTGACGGTGACAAGGCTCCGATTCTCGTCACGCATGACGGCCCCAGTCGGCTCGACCTGGTGAGGAACGCCGTCGACAATCTGTCGATCGCGAAGGATGAGAATCGACGGTTGCCTGCCTTCATCACGATTGCGGTGCAGAATGGCGGCAACGACAGCAAGGGCAGTCAGCGTGGTCTTGAGTACGACACGATGTCGGATCGGCTCGCGAGATTTATCAACGATGAAGTGCTACCCGCGGTGTTGAGCAACCCGGAAATTCGTAAGGCCTATCCGAACATTGCTTTCACGGAGAATCCGTGGGGCAAGGCCACGATGGGTTGCAGTTCCGGTGGCGCGGCCGCCCTGACGATGGGCTGGTTTCGGCCCGACCTTTTTCGAAGAATCATCACCTATTCCGGTACGTTCGTTGATCAGCAGGATGATGACGCTGCGGAGGAAGCCAGGTACCCGCTGGGCGCATGGGAGTATCACTCCAGCATGAACCTGATCGGCAACACCGAGAAGAAACCCCTGCGGATTTTCACCCACGTTGCGGAGAACGATCTGCGAGCGAAAGATCCCGAGGAGACCTATCACAACTGGGTGATGGCAAACGAGCGGACCGCCAGGGTGTTGGCGGACAAAGGCTACGACTATCGATACGTATTCAGCAAGGCTTCACGACACTGCGACCGTCGTGTCTTCGAGCACACTCTGGCGGATACGCTGGTCTGGATGTGGCGTGGGTATCACGAATAGGCGTACGGCTGCGACGCTGAACCGTACACTTCACCGCCCAGACACTCTTTGGTTGCATTGTCCAAAGAGTGTCGTTTCCTCTCGCCGCCGACAAGGTGGTTTCAACGTAGTGCCGTTTTCGCCTCCTCAACAGACGAGGCGATGGCGGACGAGAACCAATCGCCCGAACTAGCGTCGTCGTCGCGCGGCACCGAGTCCAACGATGCCGAGACACAGCAGTGCGAGCGAATTTGGCTCGGGGATCTGCGTGACCGTCACGTTGTCGAAGACGCCAAACGCAAACTCCGGCTTGCTTGCCACGGAGCCAAAGGGGTCGCGATAGGTCAACGCGAGGCCACCGGTCAGGTCTGCACCCGTCACGGTTCCAATTTCGACGTCGCCAACCAGGAAAGTAGCGATTCCTGCATCGGTATCGACGTCTGCAATGAGCGTATGCCAGGCGAAACCGAGCGAACCATCCGGTGCGGTGACGATCACATTCGTCGGGTCGAAAGGAGCCTCGCCTTGTGCGTCCGGCGTTGGCTGACCGGGAAATGCTGCAACAAGATCAGCTGCGTTGTTGTTTTGCGAACTGATGGCGTAGACGGCGGGGTCGTAGAGGATCTCGGTTCCGTCTTCGAACAGTTGGAAATCTCGCGACGAGTCACCGTCCGAGTTGCCGATGAACGAAGCCCCATTAACGGTCGAATCCGAAGTGAAGCCAACCGAAAGTCCGCCCGCTTCTGTCGTGCCGCCGCTGGTGTTGTAGTTCAGCCACATATCGACTTCCACGCGATACTGGCCTGACAGCGTGAGACCATCCGGGTAGAGCGAGATCGTTGCGCCGCCATCGGCCGGTGCGTCGGTGATGTTGGCCATCATGGCGACGCCGGTCGTTCCGGTGCCTGATGGAGCGGCCGGAATTCCGAAGGGGCCGTAATCGAAGCCAAACTGGTAGTCCGTATCATCGTCGGCGACGACACCCCAACCGGTTGCGTCGTCGAGATCGGAAGTGAACAGTTGGGCATTCGCGGCGTTGGCGAAAAGAAGACTGATGGCGATGACAAAGGCGATATAGGTTTTCATAGCTGCTGATATTCTCCAGGACTCTGTAGTCAGAAATCGTCTCGGTTGAGACGTAAAATACGGGGATCCCAACGCAAGATGATGCGACGGGCTGATAGAGGGAGAGAGAAAACGACCTTCATCGGCCAGCAACAGGGAGTGACTGGCTAAATCCAATACGTTTGAATGGGCGGACGCAGTAGCGCAACCTCGACAGTGATCGTGGATCGAGCAGTTTCGACGCTATCTGGTCCAACTGCTGGTCGTTTCCGCCAAGAACGTTTTGTTCGGTGCAGCTTCTCGCTTCGAACGCGGGTTAGCGTACCAGTTACTCAAGCAAGCGTCAAATGGGGCGGCTTGGGGGCAATGCGTTTTTTCGGGAGGGTGAGGCTCCTGCCGAACCGTGTGCAGGGATTCGGTCGTGATGTTGTTGGCTCGGCGGGAGCCTCGCCCTCCCGGATTTCGCGAGCAGGGATTTCGTTTTTGTTTGTGTTGGCGCTGGGAGGGTGAGGCTCCTGCCGAACCGCGAGCGTGGTTTCGGTTGTGATATTGTAGGCTCGGCGGGAGCCTCGCCCTCCCGGACTACGCGAGCTTGGAATCGGTCGTGATGTTGTAGGCTCGGCGGGAGCCTCGCCCTCCCGGATTTCGCGAGCTTGGAATCGGATTTGTTTGTGTTGGCGCTGGGAGGGTGCGGCTCCTGCCGAACCGTGTGCTTGTTTTCGGTCGTGATGTTGTTGGCTCGGCGGGAGCCTCGCCCTACCGGATTACGCGAGCTTGGAATCGGATTTGTTTGTGTTGGCGCTGGGAGGGTGCGGCTCCTGCCGAACCGTGTGCTTGTTTTCGGTCGTGATGTTGTTGGCTCGGCGGGAGCCTCGCCCTACCGGATTACGCGAGCTTGGAATCGGATTTGTTTGTGTTGGCGCTGGGAGGGTGCGGCTCCTGCCGAACCGTGTGCTTGTTTTCGGTTGTGATATTGTTGGCTCGGCAGGAGCCTCGCCCTCCCGGATTACGCCCTCCCGGTTCTCGCGTCCCGGCTCACTCGCCCCGGAACTCGTTTCAGCCCTCCCGCGGAACAAACCCCGCGACACCAATCCACGCGTCAAAACGTGATGCCGCGTTTCCACGGAATGAAATCGTCCTGCCCCAGCACTTCGGCTTTCGTGTGATGGTCACCGCTGGCCGTTTCGATCACCAGGTCCAGCATTTTTGCACCGACGTCCTCGATGGATTCGGTGCCTTCCACAATACCTCCGGCGTTGATGTCAATGATGTCCGGCATCTTTTCGAACAACGTGGTGTTGGTCGAGGTCTTTAGCACGGGCGTGATTGCATTTCCGGTTGGAGTTCCCAATCCAGTCGAGAAAATCTGTACATTGGCTCCCGAACCGGCCATCGCCGTCGTGGACTCGACATCGCCGCCGGGAGTACACAGCAAGGTCAGACCCGGCTTCGTCGCTGGTTCCGGGTAATCCAGCACGTCACAAACGGGTGAAGTTCCGCCTTTTCTGGCAGCTCCCGCCGATTTGATCGCATCGGTGATCAGGCCGTCTCGAACGTTGCCCGGCGAAGGGTTCTGGTCGAAGCCACCGCCGTCTCGATGCGCCCGCGCGTCGTATTCTCGCATGATCGTCAGGAATCGGTCGGCCAATTTCGGTGTGACGCACCGCGAAGTCAGGTCGCCTTCGCAACCAGCCAGTTCGGGGAACTCCGAAAGGATGACGCTGCCGCCGAGGGCGACGATAAGGTCACTACAATGTCCAATCGCGGGGTTGGCGCTGATGCCGGAGAAACCGTCGGACCCGCCGCATTCGACGCCCAGCGATAGATGGTTCAGCGTCGCCGGTTCGCGGCGGAGTTCGTTAGCTTCCATCAATCCCGAGAACGTGTGACGCAATGCCTTGTCCAGCAGCGCGTCCTCCGTTCCCTCCTGCTGTTGCTCGAGAATGTACAGCGGCTTTTTGAAATCTGGATTGCGGCGGTGAAGTTCGGCTTCCATGGTCGCGATCTGACTCTTCTGACACCCCAAGCTCATGATCGTCGCGCCGGCGACGTTTGGATGATTGATGTAGCCAGCGATCAACCCACACAGGGTTTGCGCGTCTTCGTAGAGACCGCCGCAACCACCGTCGTGCGTGAGGAACTTGATGCCATCGACGTTGGGGAACAGTCGGTCGACCGGATCGGTCAGTGAATCGGGCGCTACGGTCGTCTCCCGGATCGTCGCGGCATCCGTCCCTTCGGCGCGAAGCTGAATGAGTCGTTCGGTGAGCGATTTGAAGCGGTGCTTGCGGGCATAACCGAGTTGATTCAGGAGCGATTCCTTCATCACTTCAAGATTTCGATTTTGGCAGAAGACCAGCGGCACGACGATCCAGATGTTGCGCGTTCCCACTCGGCCGTCGGGGCGATGGTAGCCGGCAAACGTGCGGTCGCGCCATCGTGAGACATCCGGCGCGTCCCATGTCTGAGGCTGCCCCTGCGTTTCAATCGCACCGGTGGCGTGCTTGAGATTGGCGGTCGTCAGCGGATCGCCAACTGCAATGTCTCTCAGAGCCTCGGCGACGACGATGCCGTACATCTTCAGGGTTTCGCCCTGTCGAGCGGGCCGTCGAGCGAACTTGTGTTTGGCTTCAACGGGAGCTCGAAGCGTGATGGATTCATTTTCCATCGTGATGGTGGTGCCAGCCGGATGGTCCTGCAACGCGACGATCATGTCGTCAGACGGATGAACGAGGAGAACTTTGCTCATGATTGTGAAATCGGGTTGGAGTAGGCGGTGTTCGGTTTAACGTTTGGCGAAGTCAGGTGTGGAGCGGTTGTTGTGGAACGAATGTCCCGCGAACCGGGGCGCGTGCGTGCCGGAAAACTGGCTCAGCGGTTTTCGAATTGGTTGGATGGGCTGGTGTTGGGGTGTTGTGCTTCCGCATCATGCGTCAAGGATTCTTCAACGATTTCGCAATCCGGCAACGAATCAAGAAACAGCCGACCATATTGCTTGGTCTTCAGCCGCGGATCAAGCACGACGACGATTCCTGTGTCGGTGGCGGTGCGAATGAGTCGCCCGAAACCCTGTCGAAACTTGGTAATTGCCTGCGGTAGCTGGTAGTCGCGGAACGGGTTGCCGCCGGCCAGTCGAATGGCTTCCAGTCGGGCTTCCAGCAATGGTTGATCCGGGACGCTGAAGGGGAGCTTGGTAATGATGACGTTTTGCAGAGCGTCGCCAGGCACGTCCACACCCTGCCAGAAACTGTCGGTTCCCAACAGCACGCCGCGTTCACACTGCTTGAACTGTTCCAGTAATTCATTGCGTCGCGGTTGTTCGGCTTGAGAGAAAAGGCCCATGTTTCGTTCGGCCATCCACGGTGTCAGGTCCGATCCCATTTGTCGCATGGACGAGTAGTTGGTGAACAGCACGAAGGCGCGACCGTTGGTGCGAGCGACGTAGCGTTTGATCATCTCGACGGACAGGCGGTGGAAGTCGGCCTTGTCCGATGGATCCGGCATCCCACGCACGAGGATGACTTTCGCCTGTTCGCGATAGTTGAACGGACTGCCAAGTTTCAGCGTGCCGGTCTCGGTCAGGCCAATGCGAGCTTTCATAAAGTCGAACGACTTTGCGCCGGTCGTCAACGTGGCGCTGGTGAGGATGACGCTCTTGCAACGTTGGAAAAGCTGTTCACGAAGGATGGGGCCGATGTCCAGCGGAGCCGACGCCAGGGTGGTGCGAGGCCGGCCGCGTCGCGTCAGGGATGCCTCCGCCCAATAAACGCCGCTTTCCAGTGCGTGTTTGCGCCATGCTTCAATGTCGCCGGCGAGCGCTCCCAGTCGTTCCGATGCCGCGACGTAGTCCTGTTTCTTCGAAGCATCCGTTTGGCTGAGCCCGTAGTCCTTCAGGATTCGAGACAGTTGCCCGAGTGCCGGACTGAGCTGATTCTTGACGATCTCGGGCGAGCGTACTCGGCCGTTACCCTGATTGTTGTCCAGCCATTCGCGGATGTCGCCAAAGAACTCGTCCGCCAGGTAATGGCAGTCCTGGGTCTTCTGCTGGGCGACGGCCAGTTTGTCGGCGACCAGCAGACCTTTGTTCGTGCGGTCGTTGAAGAGCTTGTTGAGCGTATAGTCAACTTGGCCCGAAGTGACGCGGAGGCCCATGTGATCGCCGGCAACCTGCTCGACGGTGTGGGCTTCGTCCAGAATCACCGCGTCGTAGTCCGGGATGATCTGGGCTCCCATCTGGCGTAGCGCAAGGTCGCTGAAAAACAACGCATGGTTCACAAGGATGATGGTCGCGTTCTTCGCTCGTTGGCGGGCGGCGTAGAAGAAACACTCTTTATAGGTCGTACACTTTTTGCCCAGGCAGTTGCCGCTGTCACTTTGGACTTCGTCCCACACTGAACCCCATGGCTTGAAGGGTAGGTCGCTCGTCGAGCCGTCCGTCGTCGTGGTTGACCACTTCGCGATCTGTCGCAATTGCGAGAGCTCGGTGTCGTCGTGTAAGAGTTGTCGCGAGCGGTCAACGGCTCGTCGGAGTCGTCGCAGGCTGATGTAGTTACCGCGCCCCTTGATGAGGCTGACCGTGAATTCGCGTGGGATCACGCTGTTGAGAATCGGCAGGTCCTTGAGCAGCAGTTGTTCTTGCAGGCTGATCGTATGCGTGGACACGACGACGCGATTCAGTTTGCCTTCAGCATTCTCGGCGGTTGCTGCCAGAATCGCCGGAACCAGGTAGCCAAAGCTCTTGCCGACGCCCGTGCCCGCCTCGCAGAGGAGATGCTTTTTCTCTTTCAACGCCAGGGAGACTGCATCTGCCATATCCAGTTGCTGCTGGCGATGCTCGTAATTCGTCAGCCGTCGCGCAATGCTGCCGTCGGGTCCGAGGATGTCGTGGACATTGAGTGACGGCATGATTGGCTGCGTTGGGCGAGGGGGCGAATCCCCTAGTTTATGGCGGATGCCACGGTTCGCCTATGCGAGCTGACTCTTCCCGAAGGAATTCGCGTCCGGCTGGAAACGCAGGACGTGGCGTTGAGCTTACGGGGCGGCGGATTAGCTATAAGGATCCTGCGAGCCGATCACGCCCTCTTCCGGGCTGCTGGCTGAGGCATAGAGCCGTTTGGGAATACGCCCGGACTGCCACGCCAGGTGGCCCGCGTCGACGGCATACTTCATCGCGCGAGCCATGCCGATGGGGTCGCGGGCGTGGGCTACCGCAGTGTTCAGCAGCACCCCGTCGACGCCCAATTCCATTGCGAAGGCGACATCGCTGGCGGTGCCAACTCCGGCGTCGACGATCACGGGGTAAGTTGGATCGCCTTCCTTAAGATATTCCATGCAAATACGAATGTTGTTGGGGTTCAGGATTCCCTGTCCTGAACCAATCGGGCTGCCGGCCGGCATCACGGCGGTTGCGCCAGCTTCCTTTAGCTGGCGGGCGATAACCGGATCGTCGGTCGTGTAACACAGCACCTGAAATCCGTCGTTGACCAGCGTCTCGGTCGCCTGCAAGGTTCCCAGCACGTCGGGCAGCAAGGTCTTGTTGTCGCCCAACACTTCCAGCTTCACCCAGTCAGCACCGGGGTTTTCCAGCCCACGCAGGATCTCGCGTCCAAGCCGGGCGGTACGCAACGCGTCCTCGACGGAGTAGCAGCCTGCCGTGTTGGGCAGCAACATGTAGCGGTCGGTGTCGATGAAATCCAGAATGTTCTGGCCCGATGTGTTGTACAGACGCTCGCGGCGAACGGCGACCGTCAGGCAGTCGGTGCCCGAGTAGTCCAGCGAGTCGCGCATGACTTCCATCGAGTCGTAGCGCCCGGTGCCCAAAATAAGGCGACTGCGGAGCGTCTTGTTCCCAATCTGCAAAGTCGACTCGGGAAGCGTTTCGGAAGATTCAGCGGTTGCCATCGGTTAGCCTCCACCGACAAATGTGACGACTTCTACTTCATCGCCGTTGGCCAGCGAGTGATCCGAGTGGGATTCGCGGGGAACCAGATCGCGGTTCACTTCGACGGCACATTGCTTCGGGTTAAGTTCCAGTCTCGAAAGCAGATCGGCGATCGTAATGTCCGAGTCGAATTGCTCGGGCTTGCCGTTGATCGTGAGTTGTATCGACTTGGACATGCGTGGGCAGAGTGATTTAGGAAGCAAATTTCGGGGCCGCGAACATTCTTGGCCTGCAACAGCGCCTGTGGTCTACAGGAGCGGCGCGGCCAGTGAAAGCCAGTCGCGGCCGGGCAGCCGTGAACTCCGGACCATCCTGAGTCGGGCTCAGTCGCGTACCAGCATTCCATCTATGGTTTGTAGTGTGCCGATCTGTTTTCTGCCAGTCGTGGCGGCTTCGCGGTGCCAGGGGATTCCGTAGGCGACCATCTGACCGGTAGCGGAATTCAGGACGTAGACGACCGACATGGCCCTACGGACCGAGGGCGTGACGCTGCGACGGAAGTTTACCAATCCGGTCACCAACTGGTATTCCGGATTTTTGGCTGCGCCAAATTCCTTTGTCACATTTGTCGAAAATAACGCGGCAAACTTGCCCGATCGATGATTCAGAACCGCACATTTCAGTTCGCCAGTTTCGTGATCGAGGACGAAGACACCTTCGGCATCGTCGTCGATGGCACCGGTCGCGATCGAAAAACTGGTTCCGTTGGAGGCGGAAGACGCGTGTACGAGCGTCTCGTTAAATCGAGTCAACTCCGTGGGTTCGCCGGATCCGCTCAGCCAAACTCCAAGCAGCGTGCCCATGCACAGCAGCACGCCGCCACACATCATCCTTGCGATTTTGCTGTCGAGCCAATTCATTGCTATTCCTTGCGTAATGAGCCTTCGAGACAGCCCAAGATGGTAACTTTCACGGCGATTTTGAGCTAGGCGAGCTCTACGCGGCATTGGGATTCTTCAACTGGGCGTTGGATACATTCCGGTCGCGATGCCCTCGCAAGCCGGGATGTCGTTTTGATAGCCCGGGTCATCGACAGGGCGAATGGCGTTTTTCCATGGGCGAATCTGGGTTTCACTGCGTCGTGGAGCTTCCCCAGATACTCAGAATAGATCGCCCGAGGCAGGAAGGCAGAGTTGCTACTGCGCGCCTCCTGCGGTCCTTCGAAGTTCGGGTACTGGGCTACGCCAGTGAGAAACAGGTTCTCACTGACGTCGTGCCCGGCCTTTTTCAACCTTGTTCAATCAAATGGAAGGCAGGCTACGCAAGTGCCTCGCGACAGTATTCAACGCACTTGGCGACTTCCTTGACCGGGGTTGAGTCCTTCGGGACACGGTATTCCAGTTCAATGTCTGCGTAGATCGGCCACTGCTCTTTCTTCAGCAGTTGCAGGACTTCAGCGATCGGCGTTTGTCCTTGTCCCCACGGCAGGTTGCCACCGTCGGCCGTCCGATCCTTGAGATGCAGGCTAATGATCTTGTCGTGATATTTCTCAATCACCGGAATCGGAGACTTGCCGCCGGTACCGGCAACGTAGTGGCCAATATCCAGATTGAATCCTACATAGTCGCCCACATTCATCAGTGGATCGAGGTTTTCGATCGTGGGGATGTTTTTCGTGTGGTTATGGAAAGCGACCCAGATCTTGTGCTTTTCTGCAAACGGAGCGAGCCGCTTCACCTGCGCGTCGTTCCGTTCGGTGGTGATCGCCTTGCATCCGAGAGCCTTCGCGACCTGGAAGTTGAAGTCGACTTCCTCATCGGTTCGTCCGAAAGCCATTTTGTGGATGTGAATGTTGACGCCCGCGTCGTTGTACATCTTGCGAAGCTCTACGCACTTGGCGAGCTGCTGTTCGCGAACCTTGGGGCGGTCGGCGTCAATGGGAAGTTCCTGTTCCTGGCTACGTCGGCCTCGTCTGCGGACAGTGATTCCTGCGTGCGACGCAATGGGCCCGCCCATCAATTCCGTTTCGCTCAGGCCGTCCGCGAGGAGATTCTTCAGCGTTGCCTCGGCAGAGTCGTCACCTCCGCGATAGCTGTAGGTGATACAACCGACTCGCACACCGTTGATGACGGAGCTCGGCTTTGAATCGTTGGTCGTGGGTTTGTCTTCGACTGCGACGGGATCGGCGGCAAGGATGTGACGCGGTAGCACGGCTCCCGTCGCGAGGGCAGCAGCGCCGCCGAGAATCGTCCGTCGAGTTTGTCGTTTGCCTGGATTGGGACTGGTCATCATCCACCTCACCACGAGATTTGAATCTGGATTGGAGTAATTAAGGGATCGCATTGTAACACCGGCGGAGTTGAAACGGGGATCGTCCGGTCGAAGCCGCGTTTGGAAATAGCTCGTCTCGTTCGTCGAAACTGCGAGCGTATTTGTGATATTTGGGTCGGCCGACGTCGCGTGTAGAATGCGTTGCCAGACGCGGCAATTGGCCAAGCGGACAACGGGAGGTTGTCGGCGGTCTTTGTAACGTTGCGTTGGCATTGCATCGCTGCACTGAGGTATTCAACGCGTGTCCCTGATTGGCGATTTATGGGGGCCGGGCCCGCATGCCCTGCGGGAATAGGCGGAAACGGGGTGTTTTGGATGCGAAGCCTTTCTTTTGCAAGGTATGCCCCGAAAAATAATGCTTGGGGTCCGAACTCGAAAGGAAATCCGGGAATCAATGCAACGCTTTCGAAAACCAGAATGGGTGCTGTGTCTAATCCTGATGCTCAATACGTCCCAGGTACTGGGGCAGGTAGATCTGAGCGACGTGCGTGTCGATCAGAACTCGCAAGGAGCCTCGGTCGACGACATCTCTGTTGGCGACATTTCCGTCGGCGAGGCGTCGGTGGACGATATCACGGTGGATGTGCCCGTCGAGCAGCCGGCTCGCACAGAACCGGATTTGCATGACTTGGTGGACCAATTGGATCTTGATCTTGGGAACAATCCAATCACGGCGCAGGAGATGTTGGTTGCGGATGCATTGTCCGATCGCGTGTCGTCTACCGAATGGTTGGGGGCGATTGGCCCGGTCGCCTTGTCGCCATTCTTTGGTCTCACGTTGCTCTCCGGGATTGCGATCGTCGGGGAAGAACGGTTACCGGAGGATCACTATCTGCGACGGGCTTCGACGCCGTTGCGGAATCCGCTGGTGTTCTTCACCTTTCTGATCCTTACCGTGCTGACGTCGGTGCCCAGGTTTTCAAAAGTCAGCAAGCCGTTCGCGCAGGCGGTCGATCAACTGGAGACCTATTCGGCAATTGTCATTTTGCTGGTCGTCCGCTACATGGGTAATCTTGAACTCTCCGGCCCGGACGATCCGCAAATGGCGGAGGTCGTCTTCCAGGCCGGGATCTTTGAGTTCACCGCCGAGTCGCTGTTGATGCTGGCGACCGTCGTGAACATCATCGTCGTCAACACGGTGAAGTTCTTCTTTGAAATCATGATCTGGATTACACCCGTGCCCATGATCGACGCGATGTTCGAAGCCGCCAACAAGACGTTGTGCGGAGTGCTCGCAGCGATATATGCGTTCAGTCCCACCATCGCGACGGTGATCAACTTGCTGATTCTGGGCGGATGTCTGCTGGTGTTTGCATGGGTGAAACGCCGCGAGGTGTACTACCGCACGATCATTTTCGATTTTGTAAAACACTGGTGGGTAACAGAATCCTCGAGTTCCGTCGATGGTCCGCTAACCGTGTTTCCGCAGCAACCGTTTGAGGGCATTCCGGCGATGTCGCGTTGTCTGTTGGCGAGAAACGGAGACGCGTGGACGCTCACTGCACCGCGATGGTTCCGTCCGGCAACGGTGCGACAGTGGGCCGGTGATGCACCGGAGTTGCGTGGCGGCTTGCTGATGAGTTCGTTGCTGCTGGGTGGGCAGGAATTCCGGTTTGGGAAACGGGCGCCCGAGCAACTGACTGCCACCGCCCAACAGCTTGGTGGTCACTACGACGGTTCCGCGTCTGAACGCCGACCGACCGGGAATCTGGCGGCAGAAATGGCCTAACTGCCGGCGGAGGCGTCGTAGCTTGATTAGCTGACGTTGCCTTGGTTGGTCGTGCTCATGGATTCGATGACCGGCGAGCGAACGAGGACTTCAGTTCGGCCAGGGAAACACTGCCGTCGTTGTCCGTGTCGATGGACTTCAGGCGACTTCGCATGCGATCGGGAATCTCCTCGCCGGCGAGTTTCCCGTCTTGGTCCTTGTCGAAATTTTCGAAAATGGCGTTGGGATTGAATCCGCCGCCGTTACGACCTCGACGTCCTCGGGGGCCACCGCTTGCGTCGCGATTTGCCTGCTTCGGGGCAGCCTTGTCCGGCTCGTCTGATTTGACTTCTTCTGATGTGGGTTCGGGCTTTTTGACTCGAATCGTGGCGGGCTTGCGGAACTCCGGAGACTCCGGCACGTCGTCTCGCAGGCGGTTGAATTTCCCTTCGACTTTCCTCAGCGAGAACGCATCGTAGAGTTCGCCGTTGGCCACTCGGGCCTCAAAGTGCAATTCGTCGCCGTCGATGTGGATGATTTGATACAGCTGCGCGCCGGATGCCGAACGATGAAAAAATTCTCGTTCGCCGACGTCGTACTGCTTCGGTCCGCTGACGCTGACGACATACACGGTGGGGCCCTCCTTGACCGACACGCCGGTGCTCAGGTTCTCCGCGGTCTCGGGAAGCTCCAGACCTGTGCGTGCGTAGCTGTGGTCGTGCCCCTGCAAAACGAGGTCGACGCGGTGTTCATCGAAGATCGGCTTCCACAATTTTCGTAGTTCAACGTTGTCACGACCCTTTGCAGACGAGTACATGGGGTGATGGAAGGTGACGATGGTCCAGCGATGGGGATTCGCTTTTAGTACCTGCTTGACCCATTCGGCCTGAATCTCATGTTGCTCGTTCGAGTTCAGCGAAATGAAGCGGACACCGTTGTAGTCGATCCAGTAGACGGACTCCTTCAAGCCCTCCGGGCCATTTTGCGGAAAGGAGAAGGTGGGTTGCCAGTGCCGCGACAGCGTGCGCGTTGTTTTTTTTTCGCCGTCGACCTCGACCGTCTTCTTGCTGTACTCATGGTTTCCGGGCGTGGCGATGCTGGGCATCATGGCGTTCAGCCAGTGGCCACCGCCAAACCATTCTCCCCATTCGTTGTCGCGATTGGCGACGTTCACCAGGTCGCCGGCGTGCAGCATGAAAGCCGCTCGCGGGGCGTCGGCCTGGGCTTCACGGATGATTCGCGACCACATGGAACGCACGTCGTTCTGGGCGTCTCCGAAGTAGATGAAGGAGAAGGGCGTTTGCTGATTGCTGGCAGTTGTAAAGTGAAACCATTCACTCCAGTTGTTACCGTCGCCAACGCGATACGCGTATTTCGTACTGGGCGCGAGAGCGCGGATTTGTGCGGTATGGAGGTGGTAGGTGCCAAGATCCGAATCGAAGGGTGCCGTCGTCGCGTTGATGCGTTGGGCGTTTTCAACGAAGTAGGGGCCTTCGGTCGCAACAGCAAATTCGACGAATGACTGTTTCACGTCGGAGCTTGTTCGCCAGGACACGTCCTGCGTGTGGCGAGGGTCTCCGCTCCAGGTAAGTACAACTCGGTCCGGCAGGACGGTGGGCTTGTGCTGTTCGGCCACTTCCATTTTGGGCGGCGGATCGTGGCTACCGTCCTCATGGGCAATGGCCGGGGTGAGTAGCGATGCGAGCGTGAGGCAGAGTGCAAGCTGGAGCAGGCGGGGTGCGTGATTCATGTCGTAAGCTCAAATTGTCGTGCGAGGGCGGAGGGGCGATGCGCGTAGCTACTTGCATGGCTTCGCGGGCAGGTACACGGCATCGGAATTACGTGCCTGGCATCGTAGCAACCGAATGTAAAGAACTGGTGTAAGGATCTGACGAGTCAAATCTTGCGTTTGTACGCGACGTTTTGGTGGTTTCCGGCAAGGTGGACGGCGATCGTCCCGGTTCTCCGTCACGACGATTGGCGGCATATTTGGTAGAATGCCGCGGTTGAGTCCTACCCTGCGTATTCTGTTGTGCCATCTCCATCGCAAGCCGTCGCCTTTCGTTTTCTGACCTGGAATCTGGCCATGCTGGTGCCCTCGGCTCAGGCGCCCACCGGGTGGGACTCGGATTACACCGAAGATGCGATTCGACGCTTCATTATCCGGCAGCAACCGCACTGGGTGTTCCTCCAGGAAGTGTCGGGAGTTGTGCCACCCTATATCGAAGATTACGTGCTGATTCGGCAGCAGACCGAGAGTCACAGTGGCAATATCGTGACGCTGCTGCACAAGGATCTGGCCGAGTTGCCGATTACGCATTCGGTGGTGGAACGTTGTGCGGTCATGTCGGAGCTGCATGGAATGGACGTGACGATTGCGAACGTACACCTCGCTCCGGGCAAATCCGGTGCCGCCAACCGTATGCGAATGCTGCGTCGGATTCGAGAAGCGGCCACCACGTCGAGGTTGCTCGTTGTGGGAGATACGAATACGCGTCTGACGGAAGACCGCGAAGTGGCGAAGCTGGGCCTCGCGACGCCCAAACCGCCAACAGCGACCTGGGACAGCCGAACCAATCGGTTCCGCAAAGGGACGCGCGGCTACACTGCCTATTACACACGGTTTTTCGTTGGCGGTGATATTCGCGTTGGCAACGCGGACGTGCATGCGACGCCCCTGAGCGTCGACGGAAAACGCTTCTATCTTTCGGACCACTTTGCCCTGTCGGCCAACCTGGTGATTCCGGTTCCGGATTATATCGCCTGAACGCTTCACGCCTTGTGTCGCGCCATCAGCCGCTATTGCATCGACAGAGCCCGAGCGGGGCTCGCATTGTACCTCGGTCATGGCCTGGTTACGGTAACAGGATTACCGCCAAAGGGGGAAAGCGATGAGAGTAGCAATTGTCACCGGCGCAGGTAGCGGGATTGGGCTTCACACGGCGCAGGCGCTGTTGGAAGACGGATTCCGCGTGGTGCTGACGGGCCGAACCAGGTCAAAGCTGGACGAAGCCATCGAAGCCGCCGGCGAGCTTGGTAAGAACGCATTGGCCATCGATGCGGATGTGACGTCCACGGAATCGGTCAACGAGCTGTTTGCGCAGACGAAATCCGAATGCGGCCGCCTCGACCTGTTGTTCAACAACGCCGGCATCAACATACCGGGGTCGCCGGTAGAAGACGTGACGATCGATGACTGGAACAAGATTGTCGCCACCAACCTGACGGGCGTTTTTCTCTGTACACAGGGTGCGATCCGCGTCATGAAGGATCAGGATCCCATGGGGGGACGCATCATCAACAACGGATCCATATCGGCTCATGTTCCGCGGCCCGGTTCGATTGGCTATACCGCCACGAAGCACGCCGTGACCGGGCTGACACGATCGACGGGCCTGGACTGCCGCAAGTTCAACATCGCCTGCGGGCAAATTGACATCGGCAACGCCGACACCAGTATGGTCGCGAAAATGAAGGTCGGCGTGCCCCAGGCCGATGGTTCGCTTTCCATCGAACCCACTATCAATCCGGATGATGTGGCGAAAGCCATCGTCTATATGGCGAATTTGCCACTCGATGCCAACGTGCCCTTCATGACGGTGATGGCGACCACGATGCCTTACATTGGTCGCGGCTAGACGGAAACCAATTGAGCAAGAAAGCGAGTTGACGATGAAAGTTCTGATTACCGGTGGTGCCGGGATGATCGGTGCGAAGCTGGCCCAACGGCTGGTTGCGGACGGCAAACTCAACGATAAACCAATCGAGCAAATTCGGTTGTTTGACGTGGTCGAAGCCAGCGTGGATGCGGCCTCGGCGGTTCCGGTCGTCGCTCAATCCGGAGACCTGCGATCAAGAGAGACCGTCGATCAGCTCATCGCTGAAAAGCCCGATGTGATTTTTCATCTTGCGGCGATCGTCTCGGGCGAAGCCGAGCAGGACTTCGAAAAGGGCTACGGCATCAACCTGGACGGGACGCGCAATCTCCTAGAGTCCATTCGACAGGCGCAATTGCAGACAAGGTTTGTCTTTGCAAGTTCCATTGCCGTTTTTGGGGCCCCTTTTCCGGAAGCGATCGGCGATGATTTCTTCTGTACGCCGTTGACCTCGTACGGGACACAAAAGGCAATGTGCGAGCTGTTGGTATCCGACTACTCGAGACGTGGCATCCTCGACGGCATCGCCATTCGGCTGCCAACGATTTGTGTTCGACCCGGCAAACCGAACCTCGCTGCGTCGGGCTTCTTTTCCAATATCATTCGCGAACCGTTGGCCGGGCAGGAGGCCGTGTTGCCGGTCGATGAGTCCGTGCTGCACTGGCATGCCAGCCCCCGCGCCGCCGTGGGCTTCATGTTGCACGCGGCCGGGATCGATGGAAACGTGGTGGGGACGCGTCGAGCGATAACGATGCCGGGGCTCGCCGTCACGGTTGCCGAACAGATCGCAGCGCTACGCGAGGTGGCGGGTGAAAACGTGGTGAAACGGATTCTTCACAAACCGGACGATTTCGTACGCCAAATGGTGGCAGGCTGGCCGCGCAGGTTTGACGCTCGTCGTGGTCTGGAGCTTGGCTTCAGAGCGGATGCGAGCTTCGCGGAAATTATCAAACATCATATTGATGACGAGCTGAATGGTCAGATCGCCTGACGCGATACACAATGAGACCAATAATGCGGATTGCATTTTCGAATTACAAAGGCGAAAACCAAATAACTCCGCCTGCGAATGAATTGAATGTCGTCCAAACCCGCGTCTATTGCCCGCCGCCACGATCTTGATGCACTTCGTGCGATTGCCATGTTGCTGGGGATCGCTCTCCACGCAGCGATCGCCTACATCCCCGGTGGCGAAGGCGGCTGGCCGGTGAAGGATATGCACCAGCATGCGGGGTTTGGTGTCTTCATGGCAGCCATCCACGGCTTTCGCATGCCGCTGTTCTTTTTGGTCAGCGGATTCTTTACTGCCATGCTATGGCGCAAACGCGGCCTGCCCGCGTTGATCAAACATCGCATCAATCGGATTCTGCTGCCGCTTGGTGTTGGCGTGTTCACGATCGTTCCGGCTGTCTTCGTGGCTGCAATTGTGGGAGCCATTGTCAGCAACACCCCGTTGGGGGCGGACGGGGCGGGGCGAGACGATTCCGCACTGCGAATGGCCGCCATGGAAGGGGACGTTGCCGGGGTGACGCAGGCGATTGAAGCGGGCGCCGATGTCAATGAACCGTTCACGATGTCGCGGATGACGGCTCTTCACGAGGCCGCTTTGCGAGGTCACACGGAAGTCATGGAATGTTTGCTTGACGCCGACGCGAATCCGAATCAGCAGTCCGGCGACGGCGGGACTCCGTTGCACCTTGCGGTGTTTCTTGGGAGGGCCGAAGCGACGGAGGTTTTGTTGGACCGCGGTGCGGATGTCGCCATCAAGAACGACAAGGGATCGACCGCTACCGAAGTTGCCAAAGTGCCCTGGGAGTTGACGTCGTGGGTCTCCAACTCGTTGCTGGGTATCGAACTGGATCGTGCGGAATGGCAGACTGGCCGAAAAGTATGCGTCTCGCTGCTAAAGGAAGTGCAGTCAGGCGATGGTGCGACCGACCTTGTTCTGGAAGGCGACTTTGACGACATCTACTTCGGCGAAGGGGAATCGGAAGATGCTGAAACGGATCTTGCTGACACGGATGATGAAGACCAAGAGTCAAAACAGGATTTCGGAAAAGAATGGGACTCGGGTTTCGACGGCCTGATCGGTGTGTTTGTCGGCGTGTTCTTTTTTGTTCCAATCTTCCATCACTTGTGGTTTCTCTGGTTTCTTTGCTGGTTGGTCGCCGGGTTTGCGTTGTATGCAAAAGTCTCCGAGCGATTTGGTTGGCAGGGTGCACCGGACTGGCTGGTGGTCTCGCCGCTGCGGTATGCGTGGCTGATTCCGCTGACGTGCCTGCCGCAGGCGTTCATGGGGCTGATTTATCCGGTCTATGGTCCGGACACTAGCGTTGGCTTGTTACCGATGCCCCACGTGCTGTTCTACTACGCGATATTCTTCGGCTACGGGGCACTCTATTTCGACGCCAGAGACGACGAGGGGAAAGTCGGCAGCGGTTGGTGGCTCAGTCTGCCGATCAGCTTGTTGATTCTGTTTCCTTTGGGTTCGCAACTTACGGTCGGGGAGTTTGGTTTTGGTGCCGACGCGATTCCCGAGCAATGGCAGCGTCCGTTGTCCGTGCTGTTGCAGGTGAGTTATGCCTGGTTAATGACGTTTGGGTGCATGGGGCTCTTTCGTCGCTTCATGTCGCAGGAAAGCCCGACGATGCGGTATCTGTCTGATTCGTCGTATTGGCTTTATCTGGCACATCTTCCGCTGGTGATGCTGGCCCACGGATTTCTGGCCCAGGTTGAGATTCCCGCGTTGGCCAAATTCACGATCATCACGGTCGGATTGAGCGGCCTGTTGTTGCTGAGCTACGAATACCTTGTTCGCTACACTTTCATTGGGACGATGCTAAACGGCCCGCGGTATCGGCCAAAGCGTGTGTTTGAAGCCGTATCCGCAGAAGTGAGAAGCTAACGCATCGTTGGAGACCAACGCATCGCCGGCTGGCCTGGTTGCGAACTCAGACCGTCACGCGAGATCTTTGCGTGAGAGAGAAATTCGTTTTCTCAATTCCTCGACCTCAAGCACTTTCACTTTGACGATATCGCCGACGGACACAATCTCGTTTGGGTCATCGATATATCGGTCCGCCAATTGCGAAATGTGTACGAGACCGTCCTGGTGTACGCCGATGTCGACAAAGGCTCCGAACTTCGTGACGTTGGTCACGACGCCTTCCAGCACCATACCCTTCTTTAGGTCGGACATGGAATCAACACCGTCGGTGAACTTTGCGACCCGAAACTCGCTACGAGGATCCCGCCCCGGCTTTGCGAGTTCTTCGAGGATGTCCACCACGGTCGGCAAGCCCACCTGGTCGTCAATGAAATCTTGCGGTTTCAGTTTGCGGACCAGGGGTTCGTTGCCAATCAGATTTGAGGCGGATGTCTTCAACTGCCCGGCCATCTTTTCGACCACACGGTAACTTTCTGGGTGGACGGCCGAATTGTCCAGTGATTGACTGCCATCGCGGATGCGGAGAAACCCAGCGGCCTGCTCAAATGCTTTCTGGCCCAGTTTGGGGACTTTTGCCAGTTGCTTTCGGTGTTCGAAGCGACCATTCGCATCGCGGAACTCGACGATCCGTTCGGCCAACTTCGGACCAATCCCGGCGACGCACGCCAACAGCGGGGCGCTTGCCATGTTGACCTCAACGCCGACCGCGTTGACGCAGGATTCGACCTCGCGCGTCAGGCTTTTCTTCAACGCTGCCTGATTCACGTCGTGTTGGTATTGTCCGACGCCAATCGATTTGGGGTCGATCTTGACCAGTTCCGCCAGCGGGTCCTGCAGACGATGGGCGATGCTGATCGCACCTCGCACCGTTACATCCAGGTCGGGATACTCGCGGACGGCGAGTTCGCTGGCCGAGTAAATGGAGGCGCCCGATTCGCTCACCATGACGCTGGTGATCGACAGGTCATTTGATTTGATGAGGCTGGAGACGAACTGATCCGTTTCACGCGACGCGGTGCCGTTACCGATCGCAATCAGTTCGGCATCGTATTTGCGGATCATCCCGAGCAATGTGGTTTCCGCTCCGGCGGTGTCATTGCGGGGTGGCGTCGGGTAGATCACACCGTGGTCGAGGTGTTTTCCCGTCGCGTCAACAACGGCGACCTTGCAGCCGGTGCGAAATCCCGGATCAATTCCGATGGTCACCTTCGCGCCGGCGGGGGCGGCCAGGAGTAGCTCGCGGAGGTTCTTCGCGAAGACACTTATCGCCTCCTGGTCGGCCTGTTCCTTGAGGTTCTGCAACACGGTGGATTGCATTGCCGGTAGCAGCAGTCGTTGGTACGTGTCTTCGACCGTTTCCAGCAGCGTGCGGTGGAATTCGAACTGCCGATTGAAGGCGAGTTTCGTTCGGAGTTTCCGCAGCGTGTACTCGTCGTCCAGCTTCACGCTCACTCGCAGGATGCCCTCGGCTTCACCACGTTTCATGCCCAGCAACCGGTGGGAAGGGATGCGCTTGACCGTTTCCGCATGGTCGAAATACATCTCGAATTTCTCGCCGGCTTCTTTCTTGCCGCGTTTTACCTGCGAGTGAACCTTGCCGTAGCCAACGGCCTGCTCGACCATTTCGCTGCGAAGTACGGCATCCTCGGCCCAAGTTTCTGCAACGATGTCGCAGGCGCCCGCGAGTGCAGTGGCTTCGTCTGGCACTTCCTTTTCTGGGTCGACATAGGGTCCGAGTATCGAAGATCGAGACGCATTGAGTGGCTCTTGTTTGAGCAGCAGATCGGCCAGCGGCTGCAGCCCTTTCTCCCTCGCGGCGGTGGCGCGGGTGCGACGCTTGGGTTTGTATGGTAGGTACAGATCTTCCAGCTGTTGTAGTTCGGTGCAGCGCTCGATCTGTTGCTGGAGTTCGGGGGTGAGGCTTTGTTGGCCGTCGATTGTCTTCAGGATGGTTGCCATCCGAGCGGCAAGGTCGCGGCCCTTCGACAGCGCGTCTTCGATGCCGCGCAACGCAATTTCGTCCAGGCCCTGCGTGGCCTCTTTGCGATATCGAGCTATAAATGGCAGCGTGTTGCCCGAATCCAGTAACTCAAACGTGGCGCGGACCTGCTTCGCGGTGATGCCCAGCTCCTGGGCAGTGCGTTTGCAGAATCGGTCGATGTCGAACAGTTCTTCTTTGGTCTTCATTCAAGCATTCGAACCCGGATGCGGGTTTCAGGCAATGCCGCATTGATTCGCTTCGTGGCGTGCATACGCCTGGCAACAACTTCGCGTCAGTTGGGGTGGAACCGACGCACGTGCGCCGCGAGATCGGAAAAGACTGATTCGACGGCAAGCGTCCGCCGCTTAACCAGCCAGTACCACCAGGATCACCGATGCCGTGAGCAGGCTGGCTCCGAGGACACGAACGATCATGACTTTCCGTGGCAGGGTAGCCTCGTTGCCGCCCCACTTCACCGCGACGTACCACGCCAGCAGTACGCCCCACATCCCGCGCAACGCGTAGACGACGTTGGCTCGGGTTGCGTCACCGAAATTTGCCAACGTGAATACCAGGCAGACGGCCTGCAGAGCGATCAGTAGGGTCCCCGGCAATAACATTGGCAGGATCGTCCGGTCGCGGAGTTTCTGCGTCTGGACGAAAGGAAGAAAGCCAAGGGACAGGACTCCCACCATCCAGTAGACAATTGGAAGGAGGCGTCCCGGGCCCCACGCTGGCGCCCAATTCTGAACAAGCACGTCAAAGCACGCAAAGGCTCCCGCAGCGAGGATCGCCAGGACAATCGTCAGCACCGCGGAGGGACGCGGAGATTCTGTTGTCGGGTCATGGCTGGGCGGGTTCCATTGCACCAGAGCGATTCCCATGGTCGCCAACACCGTGCCGACCCAGATCCGCGAAGTCAGCTCTTCCTGGAACAACACGGTGACAAGAAATGCTACGAGTACCACCTTGATCCCGAATACGGGCGTGGCGATCGAAACGTCGCCGTGTTGGACGGCTGAAAAGGTGAACACCTGCCCCAGAATGTAGAGCGACGCGATGACTGCCGGTTGCCACAACATCGAGGCCGGTTGCATCGTTCCCCCCAGCAGCCAGAGGCTGGAAAAGACCAACGCCGCCCACTGATTGGCGAGAAAGGTGACCGTCCATGGACTGACGCCATGGCTGAAGGTGCGTTTTACGAATAGTAGCCCGCAAACGAACAGCAGACTGGCGAGCAATGGGAGCAGAAGGTGCAAGGGGCGTCGATCGGGCGGTTTTCTGAGTTGTGCTAACTCGAGGGAATTGGTTCGCCCGAGTTGTCGAAGGTAGGGGAGGGCAATTAGAATCGAGACTTCCTTCGATTACACCCCGGCTTGCATTGATGTACGCGTCGCGCCTCCAGTCGTTCCACGAATTGCCGACATTGCAGCAACGGATTGAGCACGTTCTTGATCGTTTGCCGGCTGACGTGTTAAAGGATCTCTTGGAAGATCCCAAGTTCACTATCTCGTTGGACAATTTCCAGCCGGGAAAAGGATCGACGGTATTCATGGCTCCACCGGGGCCGTTTGGGGACAGCAGCCGCAATGTTGTGCTTAAGCCGTTGCTGGCGAAGTGCAGCGACGAGTTTGCCTACTACGTGATTGCCCACGAATTCGCCCACGCGTTCCTGCGAAACGGGCCGTGGGGTGAAATCACGGACGTTGAGGATGCCGCGGACGGCCTGGCCAGCTCATGGGGATTCGATCGCCCTGCGGAAACGCCGTGGGGACGTTGGAGAATCTGATGGACCAGCGTCCGTTTCTGATTGGAGTCGCCGGCGCCAGCGGCAGTGGCAAGACGACCTTCTGTGATCAGTTGGCAGTCGAATTGGGCGAGCGATGCCTGTTGATTTCATGCGACAACTACTATCGACCGCAGGATCACCTCAGCATCGAAGAGCGAAATCGGCTGAACTTTGACGCACCGGAGGCGATCGACTTTGAACTGCTGCTGTCGCAATTGTCCGACTTGTCGCGGAACGATCAGATTGCGATGCCGCAATACGACTTCTCAACGCATTCAAGGAAGGCGGAGACGGTGACGACGCATCCGCGGCCGATCATCGTTGTGGAAGGCATCCTGCTATTGGCGCAACAGGGAATTCGCGAGCGACTGGACCTGCGCGTTTTTGTTGCCGCATCGGCCGAGCTGTGTCATGAACGTCGTCTTCGTCGAGATGTGGCGGAACGTGGCCGCACGCCCGAGAGTGTTCAACGGCAGTGGACCGAAACGGTGATGCCCATGTTCGAAAGATATGTGCGTCCCAGTCGGGATCATGCAGACATCGTTGTCTCGACCGAGGGAGGCTCGCATTTACCGACCGACACGGTCGTTCGCGGTATCGGACAGGTGTTGAAGAATACGCCGTGACGAGTTTAGCGCGAAATGGGACTTTTACGGCCCTGCGTTCTTCGTGCCGCACCCTACCGACGTACCCGCGACGTAGGTCGAAAGCTTCCTGCGTCTGTGTTTGGAAGCCGACAACTCCCTCGGGCATACGCATTTGACGCGCTAGCGAGGGAGGGACGACGGGATGCTGTTGGCTGGAATTCGCAAGACGGGAATGTTCTGCGATTCGGCCCCCGGTTGGTTCTGCAACCAGAGGAAGCCGGCGCCGGCGGCAACGATTGCCAACACCAGCCATACCAACAGCTTGGCGGAAGTCTTGATGGCGTTCAGTGCCATGCGAAACACGACGAACGCCACCAACGCGACAATTACCAGTGGTAGTAGATTACGAAAATCCATCTCATTCTTCCGCAAGCGAGTTACGCCCAGCCCAACAGGAACATCGGCAATAACTTACGCGGCCTTTGAGTTCTCATAGCGAGGCAGGTAGCGACGTAGTGCTTCCTCCACAATTTGGGATCGCTCGCGACCCTCAAGGTGCGACGCCATGGATAGCTGAGCTTTCATCTCTGGCGACAGAACGACGCCGGGAGCCTCGGTGGTGGCAGCACGAACGGGAGTACCGACCGGCGTGTAGGGACGAGCGGCTCTTCGAGGATCGAGCATTCCCATCAGGTCGGTTCGCGGCGCGCCTTCGAACATGAGTTCGCGATCGCGGATGCTGGCGCCGATCAGTGAGATCACGCCCCAGATACCCAGGACCAGCCCTCCAAGACCAAGGATGACTCCGACCGGTGACGAGTGCGTGGTTACGCCTGTCCCGGTGGTGATGGCCGTCGTGCCTGATGTGGCAGCGTAGGCCAATATCGAGGAGGTAAGAACGAGAATTGCAGCAGGTGTTTGGTTCATAACGCGTCAAATCCTTTCAACGCCCGGCCTGAAGGTATTGGGCTCGGCAGAGGACAACTGGGTCAAGTCTGCTATCGGGGACTCCAATAGCACTTGGCCGAAAAACTTAATCAGAACGCCAATTTGTGTCTAGGCGAGTTTGTTATCGGTGCTAGCGGGTTGGTTTTGCGCTTGAGTCGAGATCGACCGGTACGAGCTGATTCCTGTGCAGGAGTAGGTATTCGACGAGAGTTGAAAGTGGAGTCTTTCGCGGCTTGATTCTGCGAAGGGCCAAACGAAAAGCAGCTCCTATCCCGATTAGGATAGGAGCTGCTTTCGTGCCCGGACCTTACCAATGCCGCTTTGTCGCGAGGGGAAGTGCGACTACTTGAACGGCCAAAGTCGGAATCGTCGACGTTGCTTTTGCTCTGGCTCGGGCTTTGGTTTGTTGATCGGCTTGCGAGCACTTGTGGGGGCCGTTGGTTTCGTCGGCTTGTTCCAGTTGGCGGACGACTGCGAGGCTACCGGCTGTCGCACGGGAGCGGCTTTCGTTGACGCCACGGCCGAGTCGAGCATGCGTTGAACTTTTCGTTCGTATGCCGCGATCGCCTGCTTTTCTGTGTTTTCGATCAGCTTCAGTTGCTTCTCATCATTTTTTTCCAACGCGGCAGTACGCTTCTTGTTAAGGTCGCCCAGTCGAGCTTCCAGTCGCTGTTCTTCACGCCGCAGGGATGCCTCGAGGTTTTGCATCCGCCGTTCGATGGCGGCTTCGGCTCGTTTGGTTTCCAGTTCAACCTTGGGGTCGACCGTCTGCTTCGTCGCCAGAGTGGGCGTTGAGGACGAGACCTTCTCGTCGCCGAGGTTCAGGACAGACCTGCGTTTCTGTGCCACACGAACGGGTTGCGGATCGTAGTCCGGCTGTTGGACTCGAGCGACAACAGGGGCTGGTGCCTGAGTTGCTGGTGCCACGTCGGCCGCGGGGCGTTTCGCTGCCTTGTCGAGGAAGCGGTTGAGCAGAGTGAGTGTGTCTTCAGCGATCGCCGGGACCGAAAACAGAACGATGGCCAGAATGTAGAACGAAACGGTTGATCGCATGACTTTCCTCCTAAGCAGATTTAACTTTCTGGACATCGGTGGTTGACGAATGAGTCGATTACCTGGATCGTGGAAATTCCGGCAGCTACGGTTGCTACCATTAATCGGGGTGTCAGTCGTCGGTGCAATCGATACCATCTATCCCGGTTCTGTCCGCGGCACCTACAAGAATGCCGAAAGCATTTGGCCTGGTTTGGTCGATGTGGATCTTCGGATGGAGCGGAATTCGTTGAGGCCGCAATTCTGTAGTTGGGAGAATTCTTCTTGGAAGACCGCATCATCGCTATAGGTGACATTCATGGTTGTGCCGTGGCATTGCGCGTGCTGCTGGAAGCTATGGACGTCGTCGAGTCGGACACCATCGTCAGCCTTGGTGACCTCGTCGACCGCGGCCCGGACAGCAAGGCTGCAATCGATCAATTGCTGGAGCTTCGCAGTCGCTGCAACCTGGTGCTGGTCGAAGGCAACCATGAAGAAATGATGTTGGCCGTCGTTCGCGGTGGGAAGCCGCCCCATGAGTGGTTGAAGCATGGTGGAGTCTCGACGCTGGACTCGTACGGATTTTCTGGCGACCTGTCTGTCGTGCCGGACGAGCACGTAGCGTTCATGGAGTCGGCGGTACCCTTTTACGAAACCGACTCGCACTTCTTTGTGCATGGCAACTACAGCCCCAAAGTGCCGCTTGAGAAACAGGACCCCGCGATCACGCGTTGGCGAAGCCTCATTGAATCGACGCCCGGGCCGCATGTGTCCGGCAAGAAGGCGATTGTTGGCCACACGCCGGACAAGAGCGGGGAGATTTTCGACATTGGCCACCTGATGTGCATCGACACGTATTGCTACGGCGGAATGTGGCTGACCGCGGTCGACGTGGCCAATGGGACAACATGGCAGGCCAACGAAGAAGGCGAGCTGCGTAGCTGAATTCGCGTCGTTCGCTTCGCTTGGCGTTCGATGTGCAGCTCGGCTCACATTCCCGCAAAGCTCACCGCCGCTCGCAATCTCGTGCATCCCGAACGCCGTGTCGACGATACTAACTGCTGCCGTGGGCGACCGTTGCGGGGATTTGAAATTCCATCGGCCGTCGGCGACAATATCGCAGCGGTCCTTCTCCCAATTTCCCACCTTCATTGCCATTCAGAGAGAGCAAAACATGAGTAAGATTTCACGTCGTCAGTTTACGGCGGCCTCCGCCGCGGTTGCGTCCACATTTGCGATCCGCAAATCTTCCGCCGCGCAGGCGTCCAACGACAAGATTGGGTTGGCCGTGATTGGCTGCGGCGGCCGTGGTGGCAGTCACATCGGTGCGTTCACCGGCATGAAGAACGCGGAAATTCTCTACCTGGTGGATGCGGACGACGCAGCCGGAGCGCGACGGGCAGCCGACGTTGAAAAACGGACTGGGAGCAAACCCAAAGTCGTCACGGACATGCGCGTCGCGCTGGATGATCCGTCGGTCGATGCCGTCAGCACGGCGACTCCCAACCACTGGCATGCCCTGTGTGGTGTGTGGGCCATGCAGGCCGGGAAAGACGCCTACATTGAAAAGCCCATCTGTCACAACGTGATGGAAGGCCGGGCGCTGGTGGAGGCTGCAAAGAAGTACAAACGGATGTGTCAGGTGGGCACGCAGTGTCGTTCGCACAAGGCGATTCATGACGGCATCAAGTTCATGAACGAGGGCAACATCGGCGAAGTGAATTTCGCTCGCGGTTTGTGCTACAAGCGTCGTCGCTCGATTGGTCCCAAAGGCGACTACCCAATTCCTGCTGGCGTGGACTTCAATCTATGGAGCGGCCCGGCATCGATGACGACGCCAAAAATCACCCGCGGAAAATTCCACTACGACTGGCACTGGCAGCGTCACTACGGAAACGGCGATCTCGGTAATCAGGGGCCGCACCAAACCGACATCGCCCGCTGGGGACTGGGCCTCATGCGACACCCAAAGACGATCACCTGTTACGGCGGTCGACTGGGGTACCAGGCCGAACGAAAAGACGACAACTACGTGGATGCCGGAGACGCGGGCAACACGGAAGTTTCGATCTATGATTACGGTGACAAGTGCATTGTCTTCGAGACCCGCGGTCTGGAGATCAAGGCGTCGGCGGATGACGAAATCAATCGTCTGTTCGGGGAGATGAAGGACGTTGATGGCACGGAGAAGTGGGTGCCCGCGACCCGTGGTAACAAGATTGGCGTCATCTTCTACGGAACGGAAGGTTACCTCGTGCAACGCAGCTATACGCACTGCGTGGCGTTCGACAAGAGCTTCAACGTGATTAAGGAGTTCAAGGGCGGCGGTGATCACTTTGGTAACTATGTCGAAGCCTGTAACACCCGGAACGCGGAAGACCTGAATGCCTCCGCGCTGGAAGGCCACCTGTCCGCGGCCATCAGCCACCTGGGCAACATCTCGTACTACGTTGGTGAGCAGAATCACGTGTCCGTTGACGAAGCGGCCGGAATTCTCTCGGACATCAAGAGCCTGGATGACAACGGTGCGACACTGAATCGCACGGTTCAGCATCTCAAGGACAGTGGCGTGGATCTGGAAAAGTATCCGCTGTCCATGGGCCCCAAGCTGGAATTCGATCCGGAGAAGGAAGTCTTCACGAATAACGATGACGCGAACGCATGGCTGACTCGCGACTATCGATCCGGTTTTGAATGCCCCAAGCCCGCTGACGTCTGATTCGGCTCAAGGGCAACTGACAGCGGCGTAGGAAGCAGCGGCGCAAGAAAAGAGCCGGGTTTATATGCCCGGCTCTTTTTATTTCGCGGTAATGCTGACGGCGTCTAGTGCTCGTGCAGCGTGGTGAAGCCAAGCTTTTGCAGGATCTGCATCCAGGCGTGCGCTTCAGCGTGATTGGGAACTCCCAGTGACTGCATGGAAGTACAACGAACTTTCACGTCGTCGTGGCCATTGTGCTTGGACACGTTGACTTCACAGCCCAGCATCTTGAACATCTCGACGTGTGCCTTGGCACTGAGTTCGTTGTTGAAGTGCAAGGTCTTCCAGTCCTTCAGGACGTACTCGACCGTTTCCTTGTGCTCTTTGGTGGGCGTGTTGTGGACTACGGCGAAGCCTTTGGCGACCAGCCACTTGTGCCACTTGTCGACCTCCGCCGTATCCTTCAACGTCATCGTCTTCCAGAATCGGCACTCGTAGGCGAGATCAATGTGCCCGTTGTGCTGCGAGCGTTTGGTTTCGCAGCCCAATTGCTTGAGTGTCTTCTCGGTGCTGGCCGCTTCTTCTTCGCTATTGAAGTGACCATTCGCCTTTTTCAATGTGCGGAAACTGATCCGCTGATTGGCCGGTTTTTTCGTGGCCGTCGTGGCGGCCCCCACCTGCCCGATGGCGACGCCGATGATCGCCACTACGAGTCCCAAACGATAGACCGTCGACATGGTTTTTCTTCTCCCTAAGAAGTCCGCAGCCGCGGACGAGCGTGATTTGTGTCAATAGCGGGCCGAATTCGCCCCGAAGGATACTATCGATTTTCTGCTGGCACGGCCATATCGAATCCCGATGACAGCAGAAATGCCTACGGCGAGGCGGAATCCAACCTCACCCCCTCGTTCCCGGGCTCTGTGGAACGCACTGCCTCAGAGGCTCCGCCTTATGGAACTCACCGCTGCTGCCCCTTCCCCTCGTTCCCGGGCTCTGCCCTGGAACGCACTGCCTCAGAGGCTCCGCCTCATGGAACTCACCGCTGCTGCTCCTTCCCCTCGTTCCCGGGCTCTGCCCTGGAACGCACTGCCCCAGAGGCTCCGCCTCATGGAACTCACCGCTGCTGCTCCTTCCCCTCGTTCCCGGGCTCTGCCCTGGAACGCACTGCCTCAGAGGCTCCGCCTCATGGAACTCACCGCTGCTGCTCCTTCCCCTCGTTCCCGGGCTCCGCCCTGGAACGCACTGCCTCAGAGGCTCCGCCTCATCCTCCGCCCGCGCGGAGCGGCCAACCTCCCTCCTATTCCGCCGAGACAGGTAGCGATGGAGCTTGCTTGTCAGCGAAGGGCAGGGTATCTGGCACAATGCGAACCGGTGTCGTCAAACGCATCGGCTTGGCCGCGCCAACGTTGAACTCCAGCTGCACGACGTAAGCCGTCCAGCCCTCGGCCGGATCTTTGACGTTGACCTCCCACGTACCGTCGTCAGCCTGTTCGACCGTCGACTCGCGATAGGTGCGGCCGATCGTATCAACACGAAAGTCCCGAGCCTTGGGGTTATTGGCCTGCCAAAGCAGCACGCGAGTCGGCTTGGTCTTCGAGCTGACTTTGATCGTGTTGTCGTCGGGGAACGTCCAATCAAAACTGGGACGTGGAATATCGTTCACGATGCAGTGATGGAATGCGGCCAGCGTATCCGGGGCATTGGTACCGCCCAGCGAGTGTTCGCCGTTGGGGACGTAGCAAAGGTGTTTCTCACCGGTCAGTTCGTCGAAGTAGAATCGCGAGGAGTCTGGCACAAAGAATTGATCGCCAGTCGCGTTGATGATGCACTTGGGAAGCGTCAGGCGATCGCGGTAGGCGAAGGGGTCGACCAGTTGCAGGAGTTCCTTGTGTCGCGGATGGTGTCGACGGTGCGTAATCTTGTGATTTACGTAGTCCGTGATCGCCGGGGCCCAGAATCCGTAGGCGGCGTAGTGATGCTGCATCGACAGGTTGGTGTTGAGGACATCGATCACGATAGGCGCAATCGCTTTGACACGCTTGTCCACAATAGCCGTGGTCCACGTCGTCCAACCCCGCTTGGATCCGCCTGCCACGACGTAGTGCTCGATCTTCGGGCCAACGAAGTCCTGCTGGTTCGACAATTCCTGAACACAATCCATGGCGCGAACGACCGCTTTGGTCATCGGCATTCTGGCGGCCCACAAGGCATCGCCCGTCTTGAGGTACTGGTCCCACGTGTAGCCAATCAGGTCATCTTCGACACGGTTTTGATCGTCTCCGTGAAATACCAGGGGCTGGTTGGGAATCTGTCCGACGGATGCGACAACACTGCGAGTCGACATGGCAACCGCGGCGGCCAGGGGATCAGGAGCCGTGGGCGGCTGCCGACCGTTGCTACCGCCGTCGATGAACATCATCGCGGTATCCGCCTTCGCGCCGTCCGGAACAAGCACGGTGACCCAGTGTTTCCATTTCGTTCGATTCACTTTGTCGGGCGATAGCCACGTTTGGGAAGTCAGGTCAATGACGTACATGGTCACGCCCCGAGCTGCCTGCGAGCCAACGACGTTCCACTTGTAACTGTCATCAGGAGCATTGACGTAGTCGTCGAGTGCCGTGGGCCCCTGGTTTATTTCCGTGCCTTCAATTTGCCCGGCTTCGGCGACCGCCTGAGCGATGGCCGTGGAGGACAGGGGCGTCTGCCATAACAAAACAAGCAAACAAAGAACGATCGGACGCAATTGCATGTCGGACTCCGGGGCGGTTTAGACTACATACACGGAACGGATGAAGTGTCGCAGAATAGATGTGCCGCAGTTTAGATGGAGAGAGCCAATTCGTCTAATGAATCGCCCGTTCATGCCTCGAATGGGCGAGACGAGATCGCGCGGCAGATGGCCATCTCGTGCCGGACCCCCGCACCGCCGTCTAGCCGCGAACCGCGTCGCGGATGCGATTCAGCAGCCGTCGAATGAACCAGGTGGGTTTGGGGTCGGTGGGTTCGGAGGCGAGTTGCTCCTCGTTGCACCACAATTGTCCGGATTGTCGGATCGCATTGGCGGCAGCCGCCTGGCGTTCGATCGTGGTTTCGGTGCGGACGATAAAACTGGAGAGGCGATCGTTGAACGGGGAGGGCTCGGTAGTACGAATCTCGCCCCATGGGCTACGTTGGCGGTTCGCTTTGCGTTTTGCAATACGATCCTGCCGGGATTGAAGAGAACTCGCCATGGCGTGGCGCGTCACCAGAAATGCGATGGCGGCGATTGCGAATGCCAGCAACGTCTGGAGCTCGGGCGACAGTGTTGGCTGCAAAAGAAGTGGCGTTGCGACGCCCGCGATCGCGGCCAGGTAAATGGCGACGATCGTGATGATGGTACGGTCCCGATTCAAGGTCATCTGCGAACTCCCTTGTGCTCATTGCCGTGGGGAACGATCGGTTTGCTAGGTGATCGGCTCTTTCTTGCCGTTCTTTTGCACCTTGCTCCAGTCACGTCGTTGCCGCGAGCTGGGGATCCCCATTTTCTTTCGGTACTTTGTAATGGTTCGACGAGCGGCCGAGAGGCCATGTGCTTTCAGCCTCTTCACCAGTTCATCGTCACTATACGGCTTGCTCTTGTCCTCGCCGTCAATCAATTCCTGCAATTTCAGGCGAATTGCGTCCCACGTGATATCTTCGCCATCGGCGCTTTTCGTGCCACCGGCAAAGAATCTCTTTAGCGGGTAAATACCTCGCGGCGTTTGCACCCACTTGTCGCCAACGGCGCGGCTGACGGTGGTCACGTGGACGCCGACTTTGTCAGCAATCTGCTGCATTTTCAGTGGCTCGATCGCCTCCGGTCCCTCATTGAGGAAACGCGTCTGGTGATCCACAATCGCCTGGGCGACGCGATGGAGCGTATTGCGACGCTGCTCGATGGATTCGATCAGCCATTGGGCGGCATTGATTTTACGCTTGATGAATTCCTTCTCTTCGGCGGTTGCCTTGCCGCTAAGGAATCGATCGCGGTAGTACTTGTTGATTCGCAGGCTGGGCGTGCGACCCTCTTCCATGCGTACCTGGAACGAGCCGTCTTCCATCTGGTCGACGAACAGGTCGGGTGTCACCGTCGGTGCGGCGACGTCGGAAAAGATTGCGCCCGGTTTGGGATTCAGGGTTCGCATGTCAACGAGTGCTTCCTGGATGTGCTCCAGGGTGAGGCCCGTCTTCTTTTCGATGGTCGGCAGACGGTTGTGCTGTAGGTCGTCGAGGTGGTCGGCGATGAGCACACACAGTTCGTCGTACATCAGCAGGTCGGGCGTGAGTTGCAGCAGCAGGCATTCACGCAGGTCCCGGGCCCCGACGCCGATCGGGTCGAGCTGTTGGATGATTTCGAGTGCCTTTTCGGCGAGGTGAATCGTCGCGGGGTCGGACATCGGTGGCAGGATGTCTTCAAGGCTGCCGGTCAGATAGCCGTTGCTGTCCAGGCTGCTGACGATCCGCTCGGCCATCTCGCGAATCTCGCCAGGTAGCTCAAGCTCGCCGAGTTGATGCTCAAGGTGTGCATGCAGTGTTTCGCTGCGCGACTCGACGTTCGCCATTGCGTCCAGTTTGCGTTCGCCGGCTTCGAAGATTTCTGACGCCGAACGTCGCGGTGCGTCATTGAACTGGTCTGGATACTCGCGGTCCATCTCCAGCAGGCGTTCGAAGTCGTCCGAGTTGTTCTTGTCATCGACAACCAACTCTTTCTCTTCGGTTGTCTTTGCATCCGGACTCTCGGCTTCCCGGGGTGTCTCAACGACAGACTCTTCCTGGGCTTCCAGGATCGGGTTCTCAATGAGTTCCTGCTCGATGCGCTCTTGCAGGGCCATGACGGGCAGTTGCAGAATCTCCATGGATTGAATCATCCGTGGAGCGAGTACCTGCTTCTGCGTTTGCGTCTGGACTAAACCAAAAGATTGGCGCATGGGATTTTCCGACTAGAAAGGCCTGGGTCAATCACGAATGTGTGCGTTGAGAATTCAACTACGGCGAATGCCATGTGAAAGTCTAGGTCGCCAATTCGCAATCAATTCGATCCGTGATGGATTTGTCTTTCCTTGTGGTCGGCCTCCCGTAAATCTGGAATATCTGATGAATCCTGAACGCAGCTTCCGTTAGCCGCCCATCCCGGTGAACTTCTCAATTGCCGAATCGATGCCGGGAATGTCGATTCCCTCAGTCAACGATTTCATTTCTTCAACGTGCAGCTGCTTGGCTTTCTTAATTGCATCATTGACCGCAGCCGGGATGAGATCTTCCAACATCTCACGTTCATTTTTCTCAACGAGCTCCGGCTCGATTTTTAGCTTCAGCATCTGTCCAAGGCCGTTCATTTCGACCTCCACCATGCCGCCGCCGGACGAGGCCGTGACCCGTTGTGCCTTCAGTTTGTCGTTTGCTTCCTGCATCTTGCCGCCCATTTCCTGGGCCTGCCGCATCAGGTTGCCGAGGTTCGCAAGGTTCTTGAACATCGTGCTGATCTGCTTCCGTTTCGTTTCAAGGACGAATCGACACTGCCAGACGCCACGCTATCACTGTGGTTTCTCGCCACGCCTAAGTCGCGGATTGCCTGGGCCGCGGTTAGCTATGCCTGGGCCGCGTGCTCGCCGTGATTCAGCTGGTCTGCCTGTGTGAATTCGGGATAAGGATTCGGCGACCGGAGTGAGCGTCGCTCATCCCCAATTGACTCGAATCAATCATCATTTCGCGGAGCAGCCGTGACACCCGTGATTTCACCGGAGAACATCTCAACCGCCCGCTGAACGAACGGTCTTTGAGAGATCTCCCGCTCTCGCTGGCGGGCAGAAACTGTTGGTTTTGCCGGCTTCTCGTGGGCTACATCAGCCCGCAAGGCAAATTCCAGTTTGAGCTTCTTGCCAGCGATTCTGGAGACGATTTTCTCCATCTCACTATGTCTTTCAGGCCGTTCGCAAAACGACTTACTCGAAGTATAGCTAGAAGCGAACGTCACGACCAGTCGGTTTGGCGCGGAATTTGCTGCTGAGACAAAGTCCGACGCCGCATCCGCTGCCATTCCGTCCAGTTCGCTGATCGCTTGTTGCCAGATGTTGGCCGCATCGCCCGATGGAACGACAGCTTCACTTGCCGTTTCGTTGGTCGCTGCGTTGGGAGTGCCATCCGCGACGGGACTCGCATCTGTCGCCGATGGCGGAGCCGCAACCGGGCCACTCGGCGACTTTGCGGGTGATGGATTGGCAGGTTTTGCAGCGGTATCTCGAGGATTTTCCGGTGTCGACGACGCCGGTGCAGCAACCGCGTCTTGAACGACCCCGTCGGGGTTCCCGCGATCGAGACTCACTGATTTTCCGACCGCCGCCGAGTTGCTTTGTGAAGCGGCTGCACCCTGGTCCGCGTCTGGCGTGGCCGGGCCCGGGTCCTCTGGTTTGGCTGGTTTTGTGTTAGCCGAATTGACTGCGTTGCCTACGGGTGCAGCGGTTGGTGCTGCCGTGGCAGCAGTAGTTACGCGCGGTTCAGTTTTTTTTTTGACCGCCGGTGCGGCTGGCGCGACACCCGACTGAATCTGCGTGATTAGCTGACTGAGATCCTGAAGGTCTTCGAGCTGAGCGATGCGAATCAGGGCCGTTTCCAGCAGGATTCTCGAGTGCGTGACCATCCGCATCCGAGCCAGCGCTTCATCGACGATTTGGGCGGCGGCGAGCAGGTTTTGCGTACCCCAGTCATTGGCGATTTTCGACAACTCTTCGGCATCGCTCTCGGCAGAATGCAGCAGCAGCTCTTTGCCGCCACCGACGGAAAGTGCCATGAGGTCACGTAGGCAACCCAGCAGTTGTTCGGTCAGTTGTCCGGCATCCACGCCGTCGCCAATCGCCTGATCCAGCTCGCTCAGTGCCCCGGCAGCGTCATGACTGGCCAGCGCCCGGACGACTCCGTAGAGGCGAGTTGCGCCTGCGGTTCCCAGCATGTTGTGGACGGCATCGACCGTGATTTTCTCGGCCGTAAACGACATTAGTTGCTCGAGCAACGATTGGCTGTCACGAACGGAACCTGCCGCTTTTCGAGCAAGTAATCGCAGTGCCTCGACGTCCGCGGACGATCCTTCGGATTCGACGATAAACTGCAATCGAGTGACGATTTCGTCGGCACCGACGGGCGAAAAATCAAACCTCTGACATCGCGACAGGACCGTGATGGGGATCTTTTCCGGGTCGGTCGTGCAGAAGATGAACTTCACATGCTCGGGCGGCTCTTCTAGCGTTTTCAACAACGCATTGAAGGCTTCCTTGGTGAGCATGTGGACTTCGTCGATGATGTAGATCTTGTATCGACTTCGGCTTGGTCGCACGCTGACGTTGGACCGCAGCTGGCGGATTTCATCGATTCCGCGATTGCTGGCACCGTCGATTTCCAGCACATCCACGTCGTCGCCCGCGGCAATGGACTCGCAGACGTCGCATTCGTGGCACGGCGTGGGGCTGGTGCCTTTCTGGCAGTTCAACGCTTTGGACAGGATGCGGGCGGTGGAAGTCTTGCCGACTCCCCGAGCTCCCGTGAAGAGGTACGCGTGACCGACGCGTTCGGTATCGATGGCATTTTTCAGGGCGGTGGAGACCATTCCCTGGCCGACCAGGTCGTCGAAGCCTTGGGGACGATATCGCCGGGCTACGACGATGTATTGCCCACCAGGTTCCGGGGAATCTCCCGCAGAGTCGGTGGTTTCAGCCGAGTCGACCATGGTGAGTCCGTTTGTCGCCAGGCATCGTTCGTCGACGATAACGTGAGATGCGCGTCCCTTGCATTCAGCAGTGGTCCGCGCACCAGTGGCTCCCGCACAAAGGTACCCCGCTTAGGGCTGCTCCATATTTCAGGCCTGACCCGATTCACGGCTCCCCCTCGCGGGAGCCACTGGAACGCGTCCGCAACTGCCGCCAAACCGTAGTTTGTAAGCTTTCGACGCGGAATCGTCAAAGGGCCGAGGCGAGTCGATTCGATTCCTTCCAGAAATCCTGGTGCAGTGTGCCTTCCCGCTTGGCTCGAGCGTGTTTTTGCTGGCTGATATGAGCCAGTTTCGACGCCAGTTGTCGTCGATCAATCGGCTTGCTGACATAGTCGTCCATGCCAATGGATAGAAATCGCTCGCGGTCGCCCATCAGGGCGTTGGCCGTGACGGCGACAATCCGAGGCTGGCGATCCATCGGTAACGATGTGCGAATCTGCCGAGTGGCGGCCAGGCCGTCCATTTCTGGCATCTGAATATCCATCAGCACGACGTCGTAGGTCTGCTTGTGGAGTGCGGTGAGGGCTTCGAGCCCATTCCGGGCGATGTCGACCGGGTATCCAATACGATCGAGGATGCTGGAGGCAACCCGACGATTGATGGCGTCATCCTCGACCAGCAGGATCTTGAGTTCGACTTCCGGCAGGGCATGCTGCGCCGGAACCAGAGCTGGCTGGCGATCGCGTCGCTTTCTGGATACCGAATCTTCGAACGCCGAAACCAGCACATTCAGCAGTTGCGAATCATCGTGCGGACGATGGAGCACATGCGAGCGGGGCGTCTTGCTCATGGTGGGTGGCAGTTCCTGTCCAGGCCCATGCAGGAGAATTGTCGGGAAGGTCGATGGTCCTAGTAGATTGCGGATTCCGTCGGCAAGCACGATGGCATCCATGTCCTGAACTTCGCTGTCGACTAACGCGAGATCGAGGTAGCTTTCGTGGCTGAGGAACTCGCAGGCATCGGCTGCCGTGGCGACGGCTTCGACGGTCATCTCCCACTCTTCGAAGGTTTCGACCAATCGGGTTCGCCGTTCGCGATTGGGATCCACCAACAGGACCTGCCGTCCCCGTAGCGATTCGGCATCGGCGGCCGTTGTCGACATGGCTTCGCTGGCGACCATCGTGAAGTGGAAGGCGGAACCCTTGCCCGGCCCCTTGCTGGTGGCTCGCATGTGGCCGCCCATCATTTCGCACAGCCGACGGCTAATCGCCAAACCAAGCCCCGTGCCGCCGTATTCACGCGTGGGGCTGGAATCGGCCTGGGTGAAGGAACCAAAAATGGATTCGATTTTCTCCGCCGAGATTCCAATTCCGGTATCTCGTACGCAGAACTGCATTTCATGGAGACGCAGGTCGTCCAGTTCGCCAAGGCATTCGCTGGTGACGGTCACCTCGATGCTGCCCTGGTCGGTGAACTTGATGGCATTGCCCAGCAGGTTCATCAGGATCTGCCGCACGCGCGCCTTGTCGCCGTAGATATGCTGCGGACTTTCGTCGGCATAGGCAGAAGTCAGTTCGATGTTCTTCTGTTGCAGCGTTGGCCCGAATACGGCAATGCAATCCTGAACGCATTCCCGCAAGTCGATCAATTCCGAGTTCATTTCCAGCGTGCCGGATTCGATTCTGGAAAAGTCGAGCACATCGTTGACCACGGAAAGCAACGCGTCGCCGCTCTTCATGATCGTCTCGGCAAACTCCCGTTGTTCGCTGTCCAGGTTCGTATCGAGGATCAGGTCGGTCATGCCGATCACCGCGTTTAGCGGCGTGCGCACTTCATGGCTCATGTTGGTCAGGAAGTCGCTCTTGGCCTGGTTGGCGGCCAGCGCCGCGTCGCGGGCTTTCAGCAGCTCGGCCGTGCGTTCCAGCACCAATTGCTCGAGGTAGTCGTGGCTCTGTTTGATGGAGAGGATATTCTTGACGCGTAGGGTCAGCTCGCTGGGATCAACGGGCTTGGCCAGGAAGTCGGTCGCGCCCAGCTGGAGTGCGCGGAACTTGATGTCTCGCTCCGTCGAGGCAGTCAGAATGACGACCGGCAGGTTGTGGAGCGTTGGGTTTTCGCGGATTGCTTCCAGAATCTCCAGCCCCGAGATTTCGGGCATGACGATGTCCAGCAGCACGATGTCCGGTTGTTCGCCGAGAATCAGGGGCAGTGCCTTGGTCGCGTCAGACGTCGTCAGGAAGTCGGTATAGCCGGCTGTCTCCAGGTACTTTCTGGTGACCTTGATATTCACGGACTCGTCGTCCACGATCAAAATCCGGGGCATACGATCAGGACGCCTGGGCGAGAGGAGCGATCCCGGTCTGGAAGTGGTTGTGTCGTAATTAGACATTGGCTTTCTACTCTTTGGTTCCGACCTGGAACTCTAGCCTGGTTGGTGGCCAGGTCATGTCCCAACACGCTAAAACAAGGCAAGCGGGCCACCGAGGCTGGAAAACCCGCCCAGGACTCGTGCCTAAATATGGACGTGCGGTAGATTGGTGATCTGCCCGATCATGCATGGCTGTTCTGCAGTCGAATTCAAGATGGAGTTTACAACGTGAACAGTGAAGATTCGTACGACGTCGTCGCCGTGGGCGCGCACCCGGATGATGTGGAAATCGCCTGCGGGGGGACGCTGGCCAAGCTCGCCGCGCAAGGCTATCGGGTTGCCATTATCGATCTGACCGATGGCGAACCTACCCCTCGCTCGCCAGGCCCCGAAGTCCGTCTTGCTGAGGCGCAGCGCGCCGCGGAAGTCCTGGGCGTGACGAAGCGAATCACGCTGGATTTGCCAAATCGGCGACTCTTCGATTGCTTTGAAACTCGAGTTGCGCTCGCGAAGGAATTTCGCAAGCTACGCCCCCGTATCGTCATCGGATTTGGAGCCAAAACTCCGATGGCATCTCCGGATCACTGGCAAGCCATGCAGATCACGGACGCGGGTATTTTCTATTCGCGGCTAACGAAGTGGGACGAGCATTTCGACGGCTTGCCGGTCCACACGATCGAGCGTCAGCTCTATTACAAACTGTCGTTTGAAGCGATCGATTTCGGTGCGGGCATGAGCAACGTCGTCGTCGACATTTCCGATACGCTGGACAAGAAGCTGGCTAGTGTTCGCTGTTATGAGACGCAGTTTCCACCCGAGAAAGATTATGTGTTTCATCGTGTTCGCAGCGGTGCCGAATACACGGGGGCGCTTGCGGGGTACACGGCCGGCGAGATCTTCTTCTGCCCGAAAACGCTGGGCACTGCGGACCTTGTGAAGACGGTTTTGCCTGATTGAGGTTCCAGTTTTGCACCGGGTGAGCCACGTCTCCGGGGACCACGGACCGTGTTGCGTCAATTCCCGTCGAAAAGCGGCAAAAATCGCCCGGATGTGGCGATCCGTGAAACGCTGGAATCTCACCGTTCGCCTGTCGTCCCACAGTCCATCGCCCGGATTTCCCTTGTAGAAGGCGTCGTTTGCATGCTGTTCAGCATGATTCCAGAACGACGCGAAGAGCAAGACTGATGGGAGCAGGCAGATGGGTCGCTACAGCGTTTATGGAGTTGGTGTTGTTGGTCGGACGGGACGCACGGGACAGCGGTTGAAAAACTACGACAAGAAGAATCGCCGTTGGGGTGACGAGTGGGAAATGAACAAACTGGTCGACCTTGGCTTGTCGATGAACGGCGTCAACACCGGTGGCTCGATGACCGGTGGCCTGACAGTTAATCTGATGAAGAGCATGGCCGAGTCCACCTTCAAACGACTGATCGGACAGGGGCTGCAGATCATACTGATGAAATGCGACGTCGACCTCAGCATCTACACTCGAGACAAAAATCTCATGTGGGCCGACGACACGTCCTTCAAGAAGTTCCGGTTCACCCAGCAAAACGTGAACAGCGAATTTCGCCGCATGATCAAGCACATTGACAAGATCGAGCTGTGTCGGATGGGCCCGCTGATGGACATGCTGTACGCGATCGCGGATTGGTCGAGCGAAGTAAAACCCGGCAACAAGGCCTTGCTCAGCTTCTCCTTCGAGTGGTCATAGGACTTTGGCTCCAGCCCGGGTTTGGGGGGCCGGCAATTGGCATGCTTGTTGGTTGATCGCGGAAATCATGGTCAATCTTTGAATTTTCGCGTCAGGCTCACTGCGGCGGCCCGTACCATCTCCGTTATGACATCAAACGGAGTTGGGAATGGTACATCCAAGCACACGTAGCCGTCGCTTTAGCCGCGCATTCGAGCACCTCGAAACCCGTCGTCTGCTGGCCGTTGATCTGGTCGTCGAGCACGATGCAATCGAGCCTGCGGAAGTCGGCGACATGGTGACTCGCACGATCCGAGTCCACAATCTGGGCGATAAAGTCGCCCGCGACACGCTGATCCGCAGCTCGTTGACATCTGAATTGGTCGATCCGGTCTGGGAACGCTACGAGGATCGCGCGAAGTTTATCTCGGATCCAACCGGAGGTCGGACTCCCGATTTTCAGATTCCGATATCGACGGCCGCGGACGGATCGGAATTTGCGGTTAGCAGTATTCGAGCAATGGGCGACGTCAACGGAGATGGTGTTGAAGACTTCCTCTTAGATCGGATGCGAAAAGAGGCAGGTTCGCGACGGTGGCGACTTGTGGCGCCGATGCTTGTCCTCAGCGATGTCTCTGACGCTTTGGATTTGGCTAGGTCTTCTGATTTCACGTCGATTCTGATCAACGCTCAAGGACGCTACCCATATGAATTTACGCCGCTGGGCGACATCAACGGCGATGGTTTTGACGACATCGGTTCCGGACCGGTAGTTGCCTTGGGCCACGCTTCGATAGGCCAGCCCGAATTCCTCGACTTTGCTGCCGAGGACGCTGCTTCATTCGTGCGGTTCACGAATGTCGTCAACGATCACGAGACGCTCTCCGGTTTTTGGGGTATCGGTGATGTTGACGGTGATGGCTTGAGCGACATCGTATTGAATGAACCCGGTCTCGTCGTCTTTGGGGCTACCGAGTTTGGGGCGAATGGCGTCGTTGATGTGTCTGTCCTGGATGTTGACCAGACGCTGACGCTGGAATGCGCCGGACGCGAGGGTAGTTGTCGATACGGATACGTTAATCCCAAGCGTGCGTCGCAGGTCGGTGACCTGAACAACGACGGGTTCGATGACGTAATCGTTGGGCTTAGTTATGTCGGTTCGCTGGTTATTTTTGGTGGTCAAGAATTGCGAGGTGGTACCTTGCACGTCGACCAGCCCGGTGACAGGGGGTTCTTGATTCCCACCGAATTTACCGTTCGCGGGCTAGAGCAGTTGGGCTTCAACGTGCGATCTGATGGCGGTAGCGAAATGGTGCGTTTTCTGGAGGGTGGTGATTTTGACGGAGACGGGATCGACGACCTGTTGATCTCGCTGCACGGCAACTACTGCGACGACTCGTGCACTAGCGGCGATGAAGCGAACTCCGACTCGATCGGCGGCGCTGGGGTGATTTTCGGGTCGGCGAACATTGGTGCTGGTGGTATCCTGGATCTGGAGTTGGAACGGATTCTTCGGCTTCGTGCGACGGTCAATCATTTCGACGGCCCGCCTTTGGCATCGTCCAAAGATGTCAACAATGACGGTCGATTGGACGTGATCGTTTCAACGTCGACGGTTTCGTACGTCGTGCTCGATTCAGACGGGCTCTTTGACACGGACTTTGGTTGGGGCGGACGGGCGGATCCACAGCGATCCCTCGCGCTTCACGGACAACATGGATTCGGACAGTTTGGCGACCGTGACTACCTCGACGTAAATCACGACGGTCTTGTTGACCAGGTTGTATTTCAGAGAGGCATGGCTACCGACGTTTTTCTGGGGCGATCCCCCGAGCCCGAATCGACTTTCGGTGAAAGTGATATCAATCAGCTTGTTGATGTCGAGCCGGGCGAGAGCATTGTCTACACCGTTCGCGGTCGTTTGCGTGACGAAGCGATACCCATTTCAAGTTCCGTCGTTGCTTCCACCGAAGAACGGCTGGGTGACGCCCTAGTTGATAATGTCATATCGCCCCGCGACGCAGTGTTGATTGCTGTCGATCCTGTAACCCAGTACGTCGGTGGGGAAAGCGAAGTGCAATTGCAGCTTCGCATCAGGAACGAAGGGCCGTCGATTGCAAACGATGTGCAGGTTCGTGAGGACATCACCGCCGGCCTCACCGATGTCACATGGACCCGGAGCGAGAATGTTTTTCCTCCGATACTGAATTTGCGGGATGTCAATGGAGTTGATGGTGCCAGGTTCGACGGTCCATCGAGAGTTTACTTTGATCGGATTCGTCCTCCCGCCACGTACGAATTGCCGGTCTTTGCGAAGTTGGGACTTCAGATCGGAAGTCTTGGTGACGAAAATGATGACGGGTACGACGATATCTATGCCATCGGTTTGACGGGCTTTACTGTCTACAGTTCGCAGTCGCTTCGATTCTACGGAGGGCCGGATTTTGGCCGATCGCACGGAGATCTCGCAGACGACGCAGTACTCGTCCGTAAGCCCCGCATTACTCCCAGCGAAATTCTCGGCGATGTCAATGGAGACGGTTACGTCGATCGCATCACAGGCGACTTCAACGCCAGTGATGAGCGGGGTGAAACCTATGTTACGTTCGGCAATGCCTCTGGAATTCCTGAAATTCAGACGCATGAGTTAGATGGCGCGAACGGATTTGTTATCCGCGGAGACCGCCCCGGTGATCTCACGGGGTATTCGCTTGCGACCGGTGATGTGAACAACGACGGTTACGATGACGTGATCATAGGGCAGGGTAGTGACAAGGTCGTTGCGGCGAATGAAGACGAGGTGAGGCGAGCGGGCGTGCATGTGATCTACGGGCGACCTGCCTGGACGTCGATTGTTTCTCTCGCTGATGTCGATGGCCGCAATGGATTCTGGCTGGACGTGGGACGAGACGGCCGGCGCCACCCGAGCTTGGTGCGAAACGTCACGGTGGCGAGTGACTTCGACGTCAACGGAGATGGCATCGACGATATCTTGATTGGCGATACGGCCGGCGGCGTACCCGTCGACTATTTTGCGAATCACGGTGCGGTGTATGTCATATTCGGTCGGCAGCAGGCCTCGGCATCTGGGACGGGGCCGATCTCAGACGTGGTCGATCTGCCGCTGGGCGCGGAGGTCATATATTCCGTTCGCGGTGTGCTGCCAGAGGGAGCCGAGCTTGCTGCCGGCACGGTGACCGCCACGGTGAGTGCAGCTCAGATTGATCTGGATCCACGCACGAACACGGCCACGCTTGGCGAAGTGCGATTGCTTTCGGATCTCGATTCCGATGGCACGGTGGGCTTTTCGGACTACCTGGTGCTTGCCTCGAATTTCGGTGAGTCTGACGCATCACGAGAGCAGGGCGATCTGAACGGTGACGGCACGGTCGACTTGTCGGATTTCATTGTGCTCGCCCGGCAATTCGGTGGAGGGCTGCACGAATGAGCGATCGACGACGAGGCACTTTCGAATCGCTGGAAATCCGGCGGCTGCTGGCGGTTGATCTTGTGGTTGAGCACGATGCGATCGAGCCTGCGGAAGTCGGCGACATGGTGACTCGCACAATCCGAGTCCACAATCTGGGCGATGAAGTAGCCCGCGACACGCTGGTCCGCAGCTCGTTGACTTCTGAATTGGTCGATCCCGTTTGGGAACGCCACGAGGATCGCGCGAAGTTTATCTCGGATCCAACCGGAGGTCGGACTCCCGATTTTCAGATTCGGGCGACGCGGGGAGATGATGGCTCGGAATACGCTGTAAACGACATTCACGCTGTAGGTGACATCAACGGAGATGGCGTTGAAGACTTTATGCTGGATCGAATTCAGCAAGACTCACGGCAGCGTTGGGAAAGCCTGGGGCCCATGCTGGCAACTGGCGAGCTCTCTTCAGCGTATGACATCGGGACGGCGACAGAAGGTAGCGTCGAGTTCATTGATAGCAGGAATCCCCGCGCACGTAGCTATGCAGCTATTGGTGACATAAACGGGGATGGTTTCGACGATCTGGCCTTTGGGGGACGCGTCATTCCTGGGCGATCCAATATCGGTCAGGAAAGTGCGATCGATGTTTTCTCCTCGGAGAGTTCGTCCTCCGTCCGGTTCGTGCATGGATTGAATGGAACTGTTTCGTTGGGCAACATTGTGGGCATCGGAGACATCAATGCGGATGGAATCGATGACATGCTGGTGCCTGAAGTACATCGGATCGTCTTTGGCGCTTCCGGATTTGTTGCTGGTTCCAGCGTCAATGTGGACGATTTGAACGCCGATCAGACGCTGAATCTGGAATGCGCGGGAGTCGTTCCGCTTTGCCGCGAGGGAACGGTGCGTTACGCGTCGCCCATTGGAGATCTAAACGGTGACGGATTTGCTGACGCGATTTTTGGAGTCTACGAAACAGGAGCAACCGTGTTGTTTGGTGGACCGGGGCTGCCCAACGAGACGTTGTATCTTGATGATCCGGGAGAACATGGTTTTCTGATTCCCAGCGAAAGCTCCCGTTACGATGTGAGTTTGCTGGGTTTCAATATTCTTTCGGACGGCGGCGTAGGGAATGTGCGATTTGAACGTGGGCCCGACTTTGACGGTGACGGCATTGATGATTTGCTGGTCTCGATGCGGGGCAATGATTGCGGAGACGACTGCACGGCGACGGTAGAGAGCATGTTTGATTCGACGGGCGGCGCGGCGATCGTCTATGGGGCGACGGATATTGGCGACGGCGGACTTCTCGATGCCGAAAGAGAACGGATTCGACGTTTCGAGATTACCTTCAATCAGCTTTATGATCGCCGACCCGTGGCAAGGGCCCATGACGTCAATCACGATGGTCGCACCGACCTTGTGATTTCAACGGAGGTGGTCTCGTACGCGGTGCTCGATGTCGCAGAAGTTGATGACGAAGAATCAGGTGATATCCACTTTGGCTGGATTCGGGACGAGTCCCGGGAGCTTGATGGTGCTCGTGGTTTCGGTCAGGCGGGAGACAGAAACTATGTCGATTTGAACCGCGACGGCTTGGTAGATGAGGTGCTCTTCCGCGAAGGGGAGGACGCGTTAGTCTTTCTGGGACGTCATGACATTCGTGAGATAGTTACCGGGGCTGGGGACATTGACCAACTGGTTACGGTCGCGCCGGATTCCAGCGTGGTATACACGGTGCGCGGCAGCGTTCGTGAAAGGGCGGCTCCGTTTTCCAGTACTGTGATTGGTCAGGAATGGCAACGCGACGAGGATCTGCGGGACAATGTTGCGTCATCCCGGCAAGCAGTTTTGCTGAATGTTGAGACAGCTTCGCCGATACTGGTTGGGGCGCAGGGAGATATTGAATTTCAGTTGCGGGTTGGCAACGCTGGTCCGTCGAAGGCAACAGACGTTGCGATCGTCGAAGACTTCACTGGGGATCTCGCGGGCGTCGAATGGGTACGGAGTGAAATGGTGTTCCCGCCAATTCTGCGTTTGGAGGGGCTGAACGGGGCTGACGGCGCTACGTTCAATGGCCCTCCTCGTGCGTATGCAGACTATTCCTTCCCGCCAGGAGGCTATGAGACAATGCTCTTCGCGAACCTTGGCATGCAAGTGGGGAGCCTGGGTGACGTCAACGACGATGGCTTTGACGACATCTACGCTGCAGGGCAAGATCCTACGGACTTTCGTATTCAGACACCGAGCGTGATCCATTTTGATGGTAGTGCGGACTTTGGATCGCGCGATGGGGATTTCCCGGAACACCGAGAGATCAATCAAACGCTTCCTTCGCCGAATTCTGAAATCTTTGGCGATGTCAACGGAGACGGCTTTGCGGATCGACTGACAAGCGACAACCTTGCCAGCGACGAGCGAGGCGAGACGTACATTACGTTTGGTACTGAAAACGGAGTTCCACCTCTTCCCACCAGCGAGTTAAATGGGGCGAACGGTTTTGTTGTACGCGGCGAAACGCCGGGGGATCTAACCGGGTATTCTGTCGCAACCGGCGACGTGAACAACGATGGTTTTGATGACGTTATCATCGGCGAAGGGAGCGACGCGGGTTACTATCCAGAGTCAACGAAAAGGCGAAACGCCAGGGTGCACGTGCTTTTCGGTCGTCCTGAATGGTCCGCTCTGAATTTGGTTTCAGATGTCGATGGGAGAAACGGATTTCGGGTGGACGGCGGGTTTGGCAGTTCCTACGTTGAGGTGCAAATTATCACCGTCGCGAGCGACTTCGATGTCAATGGCGATGGTATCGATGATATTCTGGTCGGCGACATTGGTGGTGGCGTACTGGTCGAGCCCCACCGGGGGCATGGTTCGGTTCACGTCATATTCGGTCGGCAGCAGGCCTCGGCATCTGGGACGGGATCAATCTCTGATGTGATCGATTTACCCTTGGGTGGGGAAGTGATCTATTCCGTTCGCGGTGTGCTGCCGGAGGGAGCCGAGCTTCCCGCCGGCACCGTGACCGCCGCGGTGGGTGCGACGCAGATTGATCTGGATCCACGCACGAACACGGCCACGCTTGGCGAAGTGCGCTTGCTTTCGGATCTCGACTCCGATGGCACGGTGGGCTTTTCGGACTACCTGGTGCTTGCCTCGAATTTCGGTGAGTCTGACGCATCACGAGAGCAGGGTGATCTGAACGGTGACGGCACGGTCGACTTGTCGGACTTCGTTGTTTTGGCGAGTCAGTTTGGTGGCTCATTGTCGTCGCGGTTATGATCAACGCATTGACTGGTGACACAGTCTCGGAGGATTTCGTGCGAGTTAAGTCAATTCTGGTCTGCCTGGTTATGTTTGGGCACGCTGCCGCTCAGGACTGCATCGTCAATGATCATGCGGAGGTGTTTTCCGTAATGATTAATCCCTTCGAAATTACTCACCCAGTCAGTGCAACGGTGGAGCAGGGAGCTCCTGTTAGGTTCTCGGTTGCAGCCGGAGAGTCAATCGAGTTTGAGAATAGCTACTGCCCGGTCGCGGAGCCGACGTTTACCACCAGCATTGGCGAGACGCAGCACGCCGCATTTCCCGTATACATTCTGGAACCCGGTACGGCACCGTCGGGAGGCGGTATTGCCTTGCCATTGGCCCGATTGCACTGAGCAACCTGGACGCGTCGATCGTTCAGGAGGCGTTGGGTAGCAACCTGGTTCGCGATTCAGTGGCGTTCGACACGACGGGCCTACCAGCGGGGCCGTACGCCCTGACTACTTACATGGGCTTGCACTGGAGTAGCGTCGAAACGGGCGTCTTGACGGCAGAGGGCCCCACCGATCTCTTTGTGACGTATTTTGCGACCGTCACCATCGCCGTGCCGGAGCCCTCGGGTGGCACTGGCATTCTTGTGGGGCTGCTGTTGGCGGCCTTTCTTCGGCGGCATCGATGAGTATCGATGGCGTGGTTTTGCCGGGCGTCCGGCGGCGACAGGGCAACAACGCAGGCAATTCTGATGGCCCGCAGGCTGGCGACGTGGAGTTGACCGGGAATTGCAGCGGGGAAAGCACTCGTCGTTGCTACAATTGGAGGGGATTGCATACGTGCGCCGTTGCGCACAGAAAGCTGAATTGAGGTACCTACATTCATGCCCCGGCCGGCTTTTGAACGTTTTGAACCTCGTATTGTGCTTTCTGCAACAACGTTGGTGGAGCACCGTGAGTGGACGTCCTCTATCGTGGGGCTCAGCGACGTTCTGGTTTTCGATCATGACGGCGATGGTGACCAGGACCTTTTTGCTTCATCGAGTATGAACGGGAGCGTCTCGATGTTCGCAAACGAAAGTGGCGGTAAGTTTGGACTACAGGTCGTAATCGGTGACTTGCCGGGCGTAACAGCACTCATGAATTCCGATGTTGACGCAGATGGTGATGCAGACCTTCTGGCCAGGGCAAACGAGTCACTCTTTCTGTTTGAATGGACGGGCGACAACTTTGCCCCGCCCGTTGCAATTCTTTCGGTTGAGCACCTTGTCGATGCTGCGATTGTCGATATGGATCTGGATGGATATCCGGACATCCTCTGGCTCACGGCAGACCGGATTTCATGGTCCAGGCAACACCGAGACGGCAGCTTCGCAGGGGATTCGACGATCCTTCGGATGAGTGAGCTGCCATTGCTGGAGCTGGATTTCGAACTGTTTTTTGCCTTTCGATCGGTCACTCCTGTTCCCGCGACGCGCCACGACGCGATCGACCTCCTGTTCGTGGTGACGGTTTCGGATCCCGTCGTCAGTTATTCACTCGAAGAATTGTATTTTGCCACGTTCGACGTCAATCGGGGTATCGGCGTTCCGACCGCCGTGGACTGGCACCGCACCAGTGAGCCCGAGTTTCCCCCGGTGGTAGGTGATATCGACGGCGACGGCGTCGACGACATCGCGTGGAGCAGCAATGCACCGTTCCACGACACCTATTATGCATGGCTTCGACGTAGCCCTGACGGTTCATGGCAAAAACGATTTGCGACATCTTTCAAACCCGCCGCCATTGCGGATATGGATAGCGATGGTGACAACGATATTGTCAACTACGCCGCTTACTGGACGAAGAACATCGATGGACAGGGGGCATTCATCTTCGAAAACCGCACCGAGATATCGACCGGCAGTATTCTCCAGGAAAGTACGGCAATGCAGGTCGCCGACCTCGACAATGATGGTGATCTGGATGTTGTCTCGGGCTGGGAAGGCGCTAATCTCATCTGGAATGAAAATCTGGGAACAGGTGAGTTCGCTGAACCGGTATTCATCGTCGGTGGACTTAGAGAGTATCCAAGCCGCCCGACCTATCGCAATCTCGATATCAACGGTGACGGTACGAAGGATCTGTTATATGCAAATTTCGGACGCGAATCGGGGCTCTACCTGGCAATTGGATCCGAACGAGGATTGGAGGAGCCCACCGCGATTCGCGTTTCGCATAATATTGCTGACTATCGCTTATTCGATATCGACCGCGATGGTGACGAGGACTTGTTCGTGGCAGAGCGATCTTTGGACGAACGACCCGGGAGCTTGCATGGTCTGAGTTGGTATGTCAACTACAATGGGACGTTCGAGCTGGTCGAAGTCATTCAATCAGAGGATGCTGCAAGCGTTGCCATACTGGACATGAATGGAGACGGGTATGACGACGTTGTAGGGCTGGATCGCGACGGCATTAGTTGGTACGAGAACGATGGTTTCCAACGGTTTGCCGATCGGCGTCAACTGCCGGTGAGCGGGAGGTCGTTGTTTGCTGCCAGTATGCATGGCAACGGCTCCGATTCCCTGCTGGTGGAATCGTCGGATTCTGTTCGTCTGGTTGCCATGGTGGGTGATCAGATGCGGGTGCTCCCAGTTCCGTTGCCGGAGGGTAGATCGGCAAAGTTGTTACCATTTGATGTCGATGGCGACGGACGTGATGACCTGTTCGACGAGTGGTCATTCGCCTGGGCACGCAACCTTGGGAATCTCGAGTTTGAGGAGTATGTCGAATTAGACGTCCCACGTCCGGCTGCGATGGGGAGCGGCGCGCAACTACTGGACGTGGATGGCGACGGCGACCGGGATCTCGTGATCGACAATGAGCGATTTGACATGCTCTTTTGGTACGAACAACGACGAATGGCCGACGCGAACAATGATTCCGTGGTGGATTTTGAGGACTTTCAAATCTTGTCGGCAAACTTCGGACGCAAATCCGTCGGGTTCGGAGGAGGCGATTTCAATCAGGACGGGCTTGTCGACTTCGCTGACTTCTTGATCCTGTCGGCGAACTTTGAAGACGCGGGGGCTGGCGGCCCGTGAGGCGAGGCGTACCAATTGCAGACCCAAGCTCCGTCGGATGACAGTTGCGACGTTGCTCATCAGTAGCCTGACGACAATCGTGAGTGCAAAATAGACCACCGCTCCAATCATGGTTTTCTTGAATTCTACATCGTAGAAATGCGAGATCGCGAACCCCATGCCTGCGGCGGTCGATAGCAATGCGACTGCAATTGCAATGGTGCTGGGAAGAAGCATCGCCAGAACGACCGACAGCACGACACCCACGGCGGTCGTGCAAAATGCCAGGAATCCGGCGTAGACGTACGTCCAGATATCATCGCCGGTTAGTACCGATAACACGGCGATCAAAATCACCCCTTCTAGCAACAGGCCGATCATGAATTGGTCTCTCCTGGAAGTCACCCGTGAATCTGAATCACGTCGCATCTCGCGGAAGCCCGGAGCGCTGCGGCGATCCATCGCACGTTAGAACGGGTCAAACGGCTGGTTTCGCGAGTTCGGGCCCTGAACGTTTCTTTCGCTTTGGTATCGGTACGCTGGCCCGATTTCTGGTTCCAGTGCCCAATAGGCGAGCGCGAATTTGACGTAGCGATCGGTCTCTTTTGCCGTATGGTTGTTCAGCCCTCCGCAGCTTTTCAATGTTTCGTCATCAATGAGTTGGCCGATGTCGCTGGAGACTTTCTTGATGGCGTTTCCAATTCGACCAATCGCCTGTGCGGTTGGGTGCGGGACGTTCTCCGCAAGGTCGAAGATGGAGAACCCGGAGTAGCCGGCCATTCCGGGCATGCTAAGGATCTCTTCAAATCTCTTGATGGTCGCTTCTCCGTAGGCGAGGTGGCCTTTGCCGTTGATGTAACCAAAGATCGTGGCACTAACGGGATTGTTGAAGCTCCATCGACCCATAACCCAGCGGCGCTGCTTGCCGGATGTTCCAATGTACTTGCGGGTAGGGCCAGCAAGCTTATATCTCTTGACACCGGCTCCCATCGTGAATGCCATCTGCGACGCTCCCTTAATGTTATGAACGATGCTCTTTTAACAAGACCTCGATATTAGTAGGTGTGGAGACGCTTGCCAACCATAAGTGGGGTGAGAATCGTGGAGGTGGAGTTGTTAATGGTGTGGCCGATGTGTACCGAGCTGAGCCGGCTGCTTGGGCGGCTGCAAGAATCTTCGGCGCGAGCCATCGGTAGCGACGATATTGGACCAGCAGAACGGCGACAAATCCGCATTGCGGTGCAGGCGGCGACGTTATTCTGGATAGGGGCGCGGTTAGCTGCGCCGTTTTCGAAGGCGTCCTGGGTGCGGTAGAATCGATCGAGTTGAGGCAACTTACCAACCGAAATCGAAATGCTGCACAACCTGGCAATCTCTGGCTATCGATCGCTGCGTGAAATCGTACTGTGTTTGGGGCAGTTGAACGTCATCACCGGGCCGAATGGCAGCGGCAAATCCAGTATCTATCGTTCGCTGAGGTTGCTTGCGGATACGGCAAACGGTCGTCTGGTGCGCAGTCTGGCTCGTGAAGGCGGATTGCAATCAACCCTCTGGGCTGGTCCCGAAAAGATCTCGCGAGCGATGATCGAAGGTGACACTCCGGTTCAGGGCGGGAAGCGTCAAAAGCCCGTCAGCCTGAAGCTTGGGTTTACCGGCGACGACTTCTGCTACACCATCGAACTTGGTTTGCCAGTGCCGTCACAGTCGGCGTTCGATCTGGACCCAGTCATCAAACGCGAGTGCCTGTGGGCAGGTCCCGTGATGCGACCGCGTGAGATGTGTGTCGATCGCCGGAGACTGTATTTGCGGGGTAGGGTGGATGGCGGTCGTTGGCAGGAGGTCGACGTGCCGCTGGAAGAGAGCACCAGTATGCTCACCGAATACGTCGATCCCGCGAATGCGCCGGAACTGGTGTGTCTCCGCGAATCGATTCGGTCGTGGCGTTTCTACGATCAGTTTCGCACCGACGAAGACTCGCCAGCCCGTCGTGCGGAAATTGGCACGCGAACACCGGTGTTGGCCAGCGACGGTAGTGATCTTGCCGCGGCGCTACAGACCATTCTGGAAGTGGGCGACTACGAGTCCCTTAACCGGGCGATCGAGGATGCCTTTCCCGGATCGGTGTTGAGCATCGCCTCGAATCGAACTCGGATGGGAGTTGCATTGAAGCAGCACGGTATGCTGCGCACGCTTTCGGCGGCTGAGTTGTCCGATGGCACGCTGAGGTTCCTGTTATTGGTTGCGGCATTGTTGACGCCGCGTCCGCCCGAGCTGATGGTGTTGAACGAACCTGAGACGAGTTTGCACCCCGACTTGCTGCCGGCCCTTGGGCGGTTGATCTGCGAGTACTCGCGGCATCAGCAGATCGTCGTGGTCACGCATTCGGCGCGCTTGTTGGAAACGTTGCGTGAAACGGATCAATGTGTGCATTTCGAATTACAGAAGACGCTTGGGTCCACCGGATTCGTGGGCGTCGATCCATTCGATGTGCCCATTTGGAATTGGCCCGCCCGCTAGGCGATGGGCTGCATGCGGGAGGGCCCCCTGTTCATGATCTGCAGTGCTGCTCGTGTGCGGTGGGCACTCATTCAGTCCGTCTGTTGCGTCGTCAGAATCGGCACAGCCGGAACGCCGCCGTGACGAACTATGGGTAATGTGGTCATTTCTGTATAACTCAACCACGCGTTGGTAATCCGACGCGAAGCTTTGTCTGAGAAGCCCACAACTGCCGCGTTTTCCCTACTTCTGGTCTCCAATGAATCAAAAAAGCCGAGAAGAAGTCGCCAGCTTTTACGATGAGTTCAGCAATCGGCAGCAGCGCGATTTCGTCTATGGAAACGCGCGGGTCACGGCGGCCATCGAGCGGGTGATGCAGTACGTCGACGATTCGACGCGAGCCATCCTGGACGTTGGTTGTGGTTGCGGTCAGTTAGCCTGGGAGTATGGGAGAGACCGGCCGCAAATTGAGGTGACGGGCCTGGATATTTCGCCGCGGAATATCGAAGTTGCCAGGACGCTGTTCGATCTGCCCAACCTTCACTACGGCGTCTCCGATTTGTCGGATGCACCGGCGGGCAAGTTCGACGTGATCGCGCTAATCGATGTCTACGAACATATTCCGAAAGACACGTGGCCCACGTTCAATCAGACGCTGGCATCCTGTCTTGCTCCTGGCGGAACGCTGGTGCTGACCACGCCCACTCCGATGAAGCAGCGTTATCTGATGGAACATGCTCCGGAGGAGTTGCAGGTAATCGACGAAATCGTGGAACGGGAAGACCTGTTTCGGCTAGCGGACGATCTGGGGGCGGAGCCGGTCGTTTGGGAGTACGTCGCTATCTGGGAGAAGTACGACTACACGCATTTCGTGGCTTCGCGCGAGGTTGGCGCGATTGAGAAGAAGCCGCCCACGCAGCAGTCGCGGTCGTTTCTGACGCGTGTGACCGAGCGTCTGGAGAAGTCCCGTTCCATACGGCAGCGGAAGCAGCTCGTGCGAGAAAAACTGGGGATTGCGGTCGACTGAACCGGACGAAAGCGTCCTCGCGGGCGAAACAAAGTGAGCAACAATGCAAAACGTGGAGTCGTGGAAGCCAACGAAATATGAGCTACATGCCGGGCGTGTGCGCGCGTCGCGGGACGTGGCGGAAGTGAGCGTGGCGTCGCGGTTGATCACGGACCTCGTTGGCGAAGTTTACACTCGACTCATTCCGCAGTACTGCCGAGGCCATCTGTTGGATCTCGGTTGTGGGCACGCTCCGTTTTACTTGCTCTATCAACACCATGCCGACCAGATTACGTGCATGGACTGGGCTGAATCGCTGCATCAGAATCGGTTCCTCGATCACGTTCACGATCTGACCAAACCGTTTCCACTGGAGGACAACCAGTTCGATACGGTGATTTGCTCGGATGTCATGGAGCACATCAGCGAACCGGCGCATGTGTGGGGCGAGATTGCGCGTGTGCTGAAGCCCGGCGGTACGCTCATTTTGAATGTGCCCTTCATGTACGGAGTCCACGAAGAACCACACGACTTTCATCGCTATACGGAATTCGCGTTGCGACAATACGCGGAGAAGGCGGGCCTGACTGTCGAGATGCTGGCGCCGGTCGGCAAGATTCGGCAGGTGCTGGGTGATATTCTGGCCAAGGTTTTCAATGCTTACCCGGCCGGCAAGCTCATGAGCCGGTTGGTGCAATACGTGGCCAATCCGAATTCGCAGGAAGTCGTGCGACACGCTTTGGAGGGCAAGGGTTTCAACCGGCGTCCGCTGTTGTATGTGATCGTGGCGAAGAAGGGTGTCTCGCAGGGTTCAGCGGTGGAAGCATGAGCAAGCCGAACATCATGTTCATCGCGACGGCGTTTGGCGTTCGCAGCGAAGTCTGGATGTACCGTCACGGCACGCGGATGCGGAATTCGCACGTTACCGTGTTGTGCCGCGAGCATCGCAATACGGATCTCTACCCGGCCACGGACGACTGTGATGTGCGCGTCCTACCGACATCGCTGGTGCCTTCGGCGCCGGTGCGGCTGTTGGGGTCGAGCATGCCCGTGCGACTGCTGGGCAGTGTCTGGAATCGCTTTCGAAATCTGGGCTACGCGCGGTTTTCGGGTTCGCCGGCGGTGCGAAAATGGTTGGTCGAACAGTATGCGGAGCTGGCTCCGGCGGCGACGCTGATTCAATATGGCACGACGGCAACGTCCTATGCAGGTTTGTTGCAAACCTTGGGGCAACCCTACGCGATTCACTTTCATGGACATGATCTGTCGCAAGCGGTGCGTGATCCGCGTTACGCGCGGAAGATCATTCGAGCTGGCCGCGGTGCGAAGGCACTGATTGTTGTGGCCGAGTACATGCGTGAGTGGCTGGTGGATAACGGCATCGATGCGGCGAAGGTTCATCGTGTTCCCTACGGCGTGCCGATGCAGCTTTTCCGTCCGAAAGAGCTGGGCGAGCCAACAGATGACGCAACCGGCGAATCACGGCCCGTGGAATTCCTGATGGTAGGCCGGCTGACTCAGAAGAAGGCGCCGGAACTCACCATCCGGGCATTTGCGGAGACACATCGTCAGCAGCCGAATTCAACGCTAAGAATTATTGGCGACGGCGATCTTTTGTCGAAATGTCAGCAGTTGGTGGGCGAACTGGCTATCAACGATTCGGTGCAGTTCATGGGATCACGGTCGACGGATGAAGTGAGAGACGCAATGCGAAATGCTTCCGTATTCGTCCAGCACTCGGTGACTTCACCGACGGGTGACCGGGAGGGCTGGCCGGTCGCTATCGCGGAGGCGGCCGGTTCCGGATTGCCGATCATCAGCACGCGACACGCAAGCATTCCCGAACAGGTTCTGAACGGCGAAACGGGGCTGCTGTGTGATGAACATGATTTGGATGGCATGACACAGAACATGAAGCAGCTCGCAGGAGACGCGGGACTTCGAGAACGGTTTGGTCGTCGCTCGCGCGAGCATATTTCGCAGTGGGACACCGACGCTCAGATCGAGAAGCTCGAACGGATTCTGCTGGGAGCGGTGGACTCTTGAGCGAGCCTGGTTCGATACGATCCGAAGTTGCTTCTGCCGGGAAATGGTCGGCCGCCTCGACGGTTTCCACAACGTTGATACAGTTCGCTCGTTCGATTGCGATGGCATGGCTGCTGTCGCCGGCAGAGTTGGGGCTGTTCGCGATGGCGATGTTGACCGTCAATCTGTTTCGGACGATTTCCGATGGCGGCATGTCCAATGCGATCATTTACAAGCAGACCAAGGATCGCCGTGTTCTCTCGTCCATTCACTGGGTGAGCGTCGCGATTGGATTGTTGGTGAGCGTTGGCGTTTGTCTCGGCTCGCCGTTGATCGCTGCTTTCTTCAAGCGTCCAGAACTCGTATGGGTGATCCTTGCGATTGCAATCGGGCCCTTTCTCAACAGTTGGACGATTGTGATTCAGGCAGTGTTGCGAACGGAATTGCGATTCCGCTCGATCTGTGCAATTCGTGTCGCGGGGGCGACGGCTTCGATGCTGGTCGCCGTCATTACCGCGTACAACGGGGCCGGGATTTACGCGATCGCCTACGGCTATGTCGTGAGCGCGATTGTCGAACTGGTGATGTGCTATGCGGTGGCGATCGATTACAGTCGCCCGCAGTTGGTGTTTCAACGCGAGGGGCTGGGCGAGTACGTGCGGTTTGGTGGCTACCAAATTGGCGAACGCTTTATTAATTATCTCGGTGCGAATGCGGACTACATGATCATTGGCCGCATATTGGGCGATGAGGCATTGGGCATTTACCGCATTGCATTCGAGCTGGTGGTTCTGCCGCTGACTCGCATCAATCCGATCGTGATCAACGTCGTGCTGCCCAGTTTCGCCAAGCTGAAAGATCGTGATCGCTTCCGCCGTGCGTACCTTGAGGTGATCCGTTTTCTTGCGAGTGTGACGATTCCCTGCCTGTTGGGGCTGTGGGCGATTGCTCCGCTGTTCATCGAAGTTGGCTACGACGCGCGTTACGCGTCGGCAGCAGGATTGTTGCGCATCCTGGTGATCGTGGGCGTCTTCCGCACGCTGTGCAGTCCGATTGGCGTGGCCATTATTTCGCTGGGACGACCGGATATCGGGTTCTACTGGAATCTGGGCCTGACGGCGGTTTCGATTCCTGTGTTCGCCATCGCCGCGCGATTTGGCACGGAAACCGTGGCGTGGAGTTATGCGGTGCTGATGGTTGTTAGCTTCTGCCTGCTGAATGGTCCGATTCTTTCACGCATGTTGCCGACGACTTTCGGCGATGTGTTGAGGCAGGTTTCGGTGCCGATGGCCGTTTCGGTCACGATGGCAGCGGTGGTCACGTTGGCGTCCGGGTTGGTCGAACCGGTGCGGTGGCCGGTCGGATGGTTATTGTGCCTGATTGCGCTGGGCGCGGTGACGTATGTCGGACTGACGGCATTGATCGATCGGGACTATGTGCGATCGATCGTCACAACGTTGACGGGCCGGAAGCAACAGGCCAGTGGGTGACCGCCACGAGGGATGATCTTCGTAGAGACTGCCCGCTGCGCTGTCGGCGTTGCTGCCCGGGGGACCTGTTCGCAAATCATTCTTCCAGGTTGCGAGGTAAGCTTGGACGGGCCGCGGCGTACCGGAGGTTGAACACGCGGGGCTGATGTCCAGACGCGGTATTCCTCCTACAATGGCCGCTATTGCAATTTGTTTTTCGCTCAACGGAATAAGGTTATGGCAGGCATGAAACGGCTGGTCCTCGCATTCTTGTTGTTGTTGCCTGTATCAGTGTGCGGGCAGTCGGCGGGAGTTAGCCTTTCGCTCAGTCGGTACCCGAACATTCGATCGGCGAACGATGTGATCGAAATGTGGGACGCCAGTCAGCACCTTTACGTGAAGGGCGATCTGGGCATTGGTCTGGAGCAACTGAAGGGGCTGGAGCGTTGGTTGGACGAGAACGGTCCGAACTGGACCGTCGTGCTGTTGCGGAACGCGGAAGGCGAAAGCTATCAGTCGCTTGATCGTCGCAGCTTCAAAGGTATGGACGCAGTCGAGTACGCGTTGGGGCGGGGACTTGCGCTGCGGACTTCGTTCAGTGACCTGCGAGACGCGCGGACAGGGGAAACGAACGGGGCGGTGTTCGTGCTGTTTCTGGCCGAACGGAAATTCAGCTACTACGCTTCGGTCGCGCAGGATACGCGTAGCCTTGGGGAGTCGCATTGGGTGGGCGAGCTCGATCGACCGGCATTTCGGGCGATGCGCGGTGGCGGACGAATCATTGATGCGGTTCGGGATACGATCGAGAACGTCGAATCGCGTTTGACGGGCAAGATCAAAGCCGAACGTGCTCGCGCCGAACAGCAGGAACGTGCTCGGCAACGCGTCTTCGTAAATCTGAAGACGGATATTGGTGCCCTGGAAAGTAGCATCACGTCCGTCGAGGGGAAGGCGCAGTCAATCAGGACCGCCCATCCGCAGGCGACGGGGGAACTCACGAAGCCGCCGGTGGTGCAGTGGCGGCGTGAGCTCAAGGAGGTCGAGGGCCAACTGACGGTGGACAACGCCGCGAAACAGCGAGACGCTTTCCACGAGATTGCCCATGCGGTTGAGGGCTTCTTGAATGCATTTGCTGAGTACGAAACTTTCGAATCGGCGGCTGATTCGCTCACCGGTGAGATTGAGCAGCTCGCCAGTCATTCACTGACGGTTGGTCCCACCGCGGCAAGTCAGGCGACGGAGCTGCTTGACGCGGCTCGAACTGCCATGGGCAACGGTGATGCTGGCATCGCCGAGAAGGTGCAGCAGGCGAGCGCGGTTGTAGAGCGTGGCAACGAGGCCATCCAGGAAGAGTGGGCTCGTATTGCGGCTGAGGAGGCTCGCCGCAAATTGATCTTCAGGGCCAGTGTCGCGACCGCTGCGGTGCTGTGCCTTGTGTTTGCCGGGGTGCTGGTGTGGTTGAACCGACGTCGTGTTCCGGCGATGAAGCGAGCCTTTGAGAAATTGGACGAGCGCGAAACGAGCGTTCGTGCGGCCATGGATCGCGTCTATGAGTTGTTTGATCGCACCAATGAGATTCTGGGTGACAAGGAGCGTGCCCGGAAGCGTGGCTACGAAGGGACGACCGAGAAGCTAACGAACAACGCGTTCGAGGATGTCGACGACCTGTTGGTAATGTCCACGGAGGTGGAACGCGTAATGGGCGAAGCACGCGAAATGATTCGTCCGGCCAGTCTGCCGGGAAAAATCTCCAACCTGTTCAGCGGCTCGCATTTTGAACGCGGTATCAATCACATCTCGGGGCAGCCGCTGAAGTTTCACCGTAACAAGGGGCTGCCGCTGGTGATTCAGCGCGAGTCTGAACGGACGGGAGCCGAAGTTCCGGAAGAAGTGACGATGACCTTCGACAAGGTGTTCGAGGCATTTCATGAGCGTAGTGCCACGGCGACGGACACGCTGAATACTGTCGAAAATAGCCTCATGTATGTCGACGATCAGTTGACGCTGCTACAGGAACAAATTGAGCAGGTGACGGCACTCGATACTGAATTGGCGGAAGCCGCCGACGACGATGGCATGCTGGGGCTCCCGACACTGTTTGAAGAGCTCATTCCTTCGGCTCAGGGCGACTTTGACAGGGCCGATGGGATCGCGGCGGTGGACCCGGTCGAGGCGATACAGGGGTTCATTCCTGTTGGGTTGCGAAAGATGGCGGACGCTTTGGCCGTTGTGGCGACGGTTCAGAAGGCGCGAGCGGAGGTGTTCCCGCAGCTCAATGAGTACGGCCCACAGTTGCGGGCATTGGATTACAACACGAACTGGATTCAACAACGCGTCGGCCTGCTGGGGGAACGCGGCAATTCGCTATTGCAAACGGCTCGCGGACGCAGCATTGCCGAGGATGCGAAACAGTTCGACGCGGAGGTGATGGCACTTGGTGAGCAGGCGCGGAGGGCGATCGAACTGGCGAATACGTTGAAGGCAAAGTCGACGCCGGAGATGAATCGTCTGGAAGCAGAGATTACGGCGGCGCGATCGGAAATTTCGGAGGCGTTGGGGGTTCCAGCGTCCGATTGTCTGAATGAATCTGATGCCCATCCGGATCAGAATCTTTCGCATTCACGTAAGCTGTTTGCTGCAGCACATGCGGCGATTCAGCACGGTGGTGTGGACGCCGCCGCACAGGCGATCGACAAGCTGGACGTACAGGTGGCGACCGGGCACGAGCTGGTCACCAAGACGCTGGAGGTGCTGGGGACCTTTGATCGCGAGCTGTTGCGACGCAGCCAACAGCACGACGAAGTGAATGACAAGCTGCCACGGCACGAAGCGTTGCTGGCCGAAGTGCGTCAGAAATACGCGGACACGGCTTTGGTGCTTCAGGCGAGCGATCCTTCTTACGATGATCCTTCCTCGTCCGTGGGAACGCACCTTGCTGCCTCGCGAGACTCACTGAATGATGCCGAAGAACTGGTGCGGGGTGCGTCCGGTAAGTTTCGCGTCGGCAAACTGATCGAAGCGAACGGCATGCTGGTTCTGGCCGACGGGCACATTCAAGAAGCGGACCAACGTCTGCATGAGATAGATGAGCACTGTTCGCAACTCACGGCCGTCAGCCGGGAGAACGAGGGCAAGCTGACTGCCCTGCAGCGGTCCGCGGAGGCGTTGGCGGGTAAAGTTTCGGACCGCCGCACGATGCGAGGGACGATGAATGCCTACGAGCGATTGAAGAAGGACGTACTCCAACTGCGTGGCGAAATCGAAAGCACGCTGCCCCGTGATCCGTTTCAGGATGGAGGCGACATCGACGAATTCGAGCAGCATGTGACGGACGTGCAGGTTCAGGTCGAGGCTGATCATGCCGCGTTCGAGGAGGCGTCCCGCGCGGTTGCTGGTGCACGGCAGGAACGCCGTGGAGCCGAGCAACTAGTGGATCAGGCACGCCACGATGGCATCCCTGACAGCCCGGCGACAACGCTTCGCATTCGCGAGATTCAAGCGTTTGATTATCGGATTCAAAAGATCGAAAGCGATCTGAATGAGGCGCACAACGACTGGCAGAGCGTGGACCGTGAAGCCGCCACCGTCCATGCGGAACTGGGAGTGGCAGCGGGACGCTTGCGAGGCGAGCTGGATCGTGCTCAACGGCTGGTTGCGGTGTTTCAGACGGCTTCGGATACGGTGTTTGAAGCGACTCGATGGACTGGCGGATTTGGGACACGTATCTTTGGATCGCCAGGCTCCGGTGAACTACAGCGAGCCCGGGAAGCGTTGAACCGTGGCGATTATTCGGCGATGGTCGAACTGGCACGGGCAGCCGCGGGTGCGGCATCGCACGCCATCCAGAAAGCCCAACGGGAAGTTTATCGGCGCGAACGCGAAGCCGCCCGGAAAGCGGAAGCGGCGAGGCGTCGACGTCGGCGCAACTCGATCAACATCGGTAGCAGCGGATTTGGCGGAATCTCAAGCGGCTCTTCTTCGAGTCGAGGCAGCAGTTCGTCACGCAGTTCATCGGGCGGTTCGCGTAGCTCTTCCGGCTCCGGCTTCAGTCGCTCGGGATGGTAACATTGAACCTGTGGCGAATGGGCGTGTAGCTGACGACCATCGAGTGTAGTCGTGCAGTCGGTAGGAGTTGTGACGCGGAGCTACTACGACGAATTGTGACGTCTGGTTGATCGATTTGGTTTGTGCGGTTTGATGTCGTCGATTCAACTGGTGGAAAAAATATTGACCACAACGGCCACAATCACCGCGCGACATTGGTACAATCTGCGTATGTCGTTTGCGTGAATCAGTAGCGTGAATCAGTTTTGGTACCGCCGTTGTCCCGTAACAATTGGCGATCCCAATTCAAAGTCGAAGAGAGTTTACCTGGCGCAATAGCACGAACAACTTGAATTGACGAATCGGGTCGAACGTCTTCCGCCAACATCCTACGGAGCGAACCGATGGCCACTGTGCTCATAGTAGATGATTCAAGCGTCGATCGAGAACTAGCTCGATCACTCTTGCAAAGCGGCTCCAGTCTGGATGTCGAATTCGCGGAAGACGGTGCATTGGCGCTGGAGGCGATTTCTCGCTCGGCGCCGGATCTGGTTATTACCGACCTGCACATGCCCAACATGAACGGGCTGGAATTGGTCGAGGAGATTCACAGCAACCACGCCTCGATTCCCGTCGTCCTGGTGACGGGGAAGGGTAGCGAAGAGTTGGCCGTTCTGGCGTTAAAGCAAGGGGCGGCGGGCTATGTGCCCAAGGCCGAGCTGGCGAACGATCTGTTCCGAACGGCAATGCAGGTGTTGGCCGTGTCCCGGGCCGATCAGGGGCTACGGGAGCTGCGGGCCTACTGGGTGGAGATCAATTGCACCTTCAAGTTACCGACGGATTACAACCTGATTGCGCCGCAGGTCGAGCAACTAACGGAAACAATCGACGCCATGCAACTGCTGGATCGAACGGAGCTCGTGCGAGTTGCGATGGCGGTGGAGGAAGCTTTGTCCAACGCTATCTATCACGGCAATCTGGAGCTAACTTCCCAGGAGCTGGCGTCGGTTGGCTACGACCTTGCCGACCCGGAGGCGGACACGATCATTGACACTCGCATGAAGTCGTCGCCGTACAAGGACCGCGCGGTTTCCGTTAGCGCCCAGTTTAGCCGCACGCAGATACGCATCGAGGTCGAGGATCAAGGGCCCGGATTTGATCATGCCGGCTCGCGGAGCCCCGAAGATGTGATTGCCGATGGTACGCTTTCCGGGCGAGGATTGGCCAAGATGCGACTGTTTTGCGATGAGGTTACTTTTAATGAACAGGGCAACGTTGTAACGCTGGTCAAGAACTGCGGACGCTGACGACGTAGCATTGGATAAAGGTTGTTCGGGCAACCATAATTGGACGTGGAATTCAGATGCGGAATCTGGCGGTGGGAACCGGGCAACCGATGAGTCGCGATGCGGTTCTGCAATTGGGCTGTGGTTTCAAGGGAGACAACCCCGTGGGAAATCATTCCATGGGAAATAGTTCCGGGGAAGTATCAACCTCCTGATGTGAGATCGACATGAGCCGAGTCGACGACGGCAAACCGAATCAGGTCCCCTCGCGGGGCCAACTGGTAGGTGGGCTCCTTCGCCTGTCTCCCAATATGATTTGGTTCGCTTCGGTCGACAAGCTTCAGTTGCTGGACATCAATCCGGCCGGTCAACAACTCTTCGGCCGTCCACTGGATGAGCTACTGGCCGGTACGGACTGGCTCGAGCAGATCCATCCGGATGACATTGATGCGTTTCGAAACGCGATTCGGTCTGCGGAGGCAGGGGCGCCAACTTCGATCACTTACCGGATCGTCGACGGAAGTCGAACTCATACCTTGCGGGATGCTCTCTGCCGAGTTGACCGCGATGACGGACTGGCAATTGTCGGCGGCAACGCGATGCTGCTGGACGCTTCCGTGGGTTTTGCCGGGGAACCGTCTGCCGCCGCGCTGGGGCCATCGGCCGACACGCAATCGGAACCGGCGACTGAAGATCTTCGCGGTCTGATTGAAGATCTGCCCATGAACGTGCTGCGAAAGGATCTGCGCGGCCGTATCGTGTTGGCCAATCAGCGGTTTTGCGATGCGATTGGGCGAGAGCTCGAAGAGATACTCGGCAAGACAGACTTTGACCTGTTTCCCGCCGAGCTTGCCAAGAAATACACGGACGACGATCTGGGCGTGATTGAATCGGGCGAGCCGCTGGAGGTGATCGAGGCTCATAGCGTTCAGAACGGCGACCGAAAATATGTCCAGGTGCTGAAGTCTCCCGTCCGCAACTCCGACGGGCAGATTGTTGGTTTGCAGATCATGTTCTGGGATGCGACGGCGCGCAAGGAGGCCGAGCTTCGATTTCAGAACGAGCATCGCTTGCTGGAGGCGTTGTTGAACAACGTATCGGACAGCATCTATTTCAAGGATCTCGACAGCCGGTTTATCCGCGTCAGCAAGGGGTTGGCGAAGAAGTTTCACATTGACGATCCCGAGTCGATCATTGGGAAGTCCGACGCCGATTTCTTTAGCGACGAGCATGCGCGGAAAGCGCGGGAGGACGAAGAGGAGATCATTCGGTCGGGCGAACCGGTACTCGCACAGGAAGAGCTGGAAACCTGGCAGGACGGCGAGGATACGTGGTGTTCAACGTCGAAAATGCCACTGAAGGATGAGGACGGGCAGATCATCGGGACGTTCGGGATATCGCGAGACATCACCAGCAAGAAACTCAACAAGGAGCAGCTGGCCCGCGAGCGTGATCTGCTGCGGACGATTATCGACAATGTTCCGGATCAGGTGTTCGTCAAGGATCGCGCCGGTCGTTTCATCGTTGCCAACGCCGCGTTGCTACAGGTTCTTGGTGCAACTTCGCTGCGGGAAATCAAGGGGAAGACGGACTACGACTTTTCGCAGCCGGAACTCGCCTGTGAATACGTGGCCGATGATCAGATTGTGATGCGGAGCGGCCATCCTCTGCTTGATCAGGAAGAGACCTCGCATGGACTGGATGGGCGGGAACGCTGCTTGCTGACGTCGAAGGTTCCGCTCCGTGATTCGGAAGGAAAGATTTGGGGGCTGGTTGGTATTGGTCGCGACATTACGCGCCGCAAGAAGGAACGTGAGGAATTGCGAGAGGCGAAAGAAGCGGCGGAGATGGCCAACGACGCCAAGAGCGATTTTCTGGCGAACATGAGTCATGAGATTCGTACGCCGTTGAATTCAATCATTGGTATGACGGATCTGGTTTTGAAGTCCGATCTGGATCCGACGCAACGGGATTTCCTGTCGATGGTCCGGGATTCGGGGCAAACGTTGTTGCGAGTGATCAACGACATACTCGATTTCTCGAAGATCGAAGCCGGGAAACTGGAACTGGATGCGATTGAATTCGACTTGCGGGACGAGTTAGGGAACACGATGAAGGCGTTGGCCGTGCGAGCCAGCGAAGTGGGGCTGGACCTGAACGTCCGCATCCGCCCGGAAGTTCCTCGCATCTTCTTTGGGGACATTGGACGATTGCGACAGGTCTTTGTGAACCTCGTTGCCAACGCGATCAAGTTTACCGAAGAAGGCGAAGTTGTCATTGAAGTGCGATGCGCGCACATCACGGACGGAGTGGCTCACTTGTTGTTCTCCGTTACCGATACGGGGATCGGGATTACCGCGGAGAAGTGCGAGAAGATTTTTCAGGAGTTCGAGCAAGCGGACACCTCAACGACGCGGCGCTATGGCGGCACGGGCCTGGGACTGGCGATCTCGACACGATTGGTTGAGCTGATGGGCGGCAAGCTACAGGTTCGTAGTCAGCCGGGCGTTGGCAGCACGTTCCATTTTGGCCTTGATCTGGATGTTCGCAATGGGAACGGCACCCGGCAGGTTCCGGTGATTGTTGGGGGCATGCGTGTCCTTATCGTGGATGACAACGCGACGAACCTGCTGATCCTTGAAGAGATGGTGGTGGCCTGGGGGATGGTCGTTTCGACGGTCGGTTCCGTGGCAGAAGCCAAGCCGGCTCTCGTGGAGGCGGCCAAAGGCGGGCGGCCCTATCAGCTCATTTTGTCCGACGTCAACATGCCGGATTCCGACGGGTTCGATCTGGCTGAATGGGTTCGGTCTGAAATGGGCATTAATCTCACACCCATCATCATGCTGACGTCTGGTGGGCGGCTCGGTGACAAGCCGCGTCGCGACGAGTTGCAGATTTCCGGCAGTCTGACGAAACCGGTCAAGCAATCCGAGTTGTTTGACACGATTGTTCGCGTCCTGGACGTGCATGCTTCCCGGGACGGTCGCACGATCGAGGTGGAAGACGTCGGCATTCCACCTCAGCGGATTTTGTTGGTGGAGGACAGTTACTTCAACCAACGCCTGGCACTGGCGTTGCTGGAAGATCAGGGGCACGACCTGGTGGTCGCCAACAATGGTTTGGAGGCTGTGGATTGCTTCCGGGACTCGACGTTCGATTTGATCCTGATGGACGTTCAGATGCCGGAAATGGATGGGCTTGAAGCGACACGTGCGATCCGTGAAATTGAGGCGAGTGGGGTTGGAGCGGCGGCCGAACAACGTACGCCGATTGTCGCCATGACGGCACACGCAATGAAGGACGATCGGCAAAGCTGCCTTGATGCCGGTATGGACGAATACGTTTCGAAGCCCATTGACCCGGAGACGTTGTACGCCACAATTCGGTCGGTCTTGCCGCTTGAGGCTCCGCCCGAGAGTGATGCGGAGGGCGAGGGGTTTGTACTGAGCTTCGGTGGAAGGCCGGAAGATCAGGCGGTGCCGGCTGAAAGTGAATCGGAGAGTTCGTTCGAAATCGCGGTGGAGACTGCGACGGAGTCAGTGGAGCCGTCAACGGCCGGAGAATCGGTGTCGACTCATGGAACCGCCGATGGTAGCGAAGACGCTCAAGTCCATTTGCCAAAAAACGATTCAGGGGACGCGGACCCAGACCCGGAAATTGTTGATTTCGATGCGGCGCTGCGACGCGTTGGCGGCTCGCCGGATACGCTTCGTACGTTGGCATTTATTCTCGCGGACGAATGTCCCAAGTTGATATCGAGTATGGAGTTGGCCATCCGGGACCAGGACGGGCCAACCTTGCGAAGAGCAGCTCATACCATGAAGGGATCAGCGAATCACTTCTCTGCAAAGCATGTTGAAGTGACGGCGAAAATACTGGAGGAATTTGGGGCAGATTGCGTGTTTGAGAATGCTTCGGACGCGCTGGAACGATTGAGGCACGAAACGGATCGCCTGTGCGATCAAATAAGGAGGCGTTATCTGGAATAGGACCTGAACGATGGCGGGTGCGAGGGCAGCTGCTGCCTGCCGTGCGATCGGGTCTCTTCTCAAGACTGTTCTTGCCAAGGGGGACCTATCGATGACTGATATCTTGCTTGTGGACGATTCGCCTGTGGACCTGCGGCTCTTCTCAGAGCTATTGGGGCAGGAAAAAGATTTCGCGGTTCGCACTTGCGAGGATGGCAATGCGGCCCTCCGCGCGATGGGAGTCGAGGTTCCCGATATCGTGGTGACCGACATGCAGATGCCGGTCATGGATGGCCTGGAACTTGTGAAGCATGTGCGTGCGAAGTATCCGAATACGCCCATCATTCTGATCACCGGTTTTGGTAGCGAAGAAATCGCGACCAAGGCCCTGCGGGCGGGTGCGGCGGGCTATGTGCCCAAGTCCAACAGTGCCGAATCTCTGTGCTCCACGATCCGGCACGTCCTGGAGTTGGGGCGCACGTTCAAGATCGAAGATCGTGTCAACGCGTCGACGAGGTTGTTGCAGTACGAGTTGGAGCTGGAAAATGATGAAACGCTGATTCCAGGCGTGCTGCAATTGGCCCGACAGCGGGTGCAGGACGTGTCCGAAGTGGATTGCGTCAATTTGCTTCAGATCGAGGCTGCTCTGGAGCACGCGTTGATGAATGCGATCTATCACGGCAATCTCGACTTCAAGCAGCATGCCGGGATCGAGTTTGACGCGCGCAGTCGAACTCGCGAAGCCCGAATTCTGAATGGGCGACCCCCTTACAAGGATCGTCGCGTCTCCGTCATCATGCGTGTGACGCCGGATGAAGCAAGGTTTGTCGTCAAGGACGAAGGCAGCGGATTCGACGTCAAGGAAGTCTCGTCTCTGGGGCTAACCCAGTCGTTGCGGGGGGAATTCGGGCAGGGGCTGTTTTTGATGTGGGCCTTCATGGACAAGGTGGTGTTTGACCGGAAGGGAAGTGCAGTCACGCTTGTGAAGCAACTGGATAAGCCGGCGCCGCCGGTGGAAGACGAGCCCAAACAGGAGGCGCTGGTTGCGTTGCACTACAAGGGTGGGCAGAAGTCGTATACGATCACCAAACCACGCGCCACGATAGGTCGGGATGACAGTTGTGATGTGGTGGTCGATTCGGGCAACGTTTCGCATCACCACTGCCTGTTGTTTCTACATGAGGGCTGGTGGTTCGTGCGGGACCTGAAGAGCACCAATGGTATCAAGGTGAACGGTGTGAAACGCGATTCGCATCTGTTGCCACCGGCGGCGATCCTGTCCGTCGGGCCCCATGAATTCACCGTCGAGTATCAGCCGCACAAGCTGGGGGCCGTGGGGATAACTCCACCGGTCGACCCTTTCTAATGCACGGTCGCGGTACGCGGGGTTGTCGGGCTCTGCTGTCGGCTAGGACTGCGTGAACATCTGGCAGTAGCTTTCGTATCTACGTGCATCGAGGCCCCCGTCGGCGACGGCGTTTTTTACAGCGCAGTCGCCTTCGTGAGTGTGGGTGCAGTCGGGAAACTGACAGAGATTGACGTAGGGACGCAGATCCCGAAAGAAGCCGATGACTTCTTCGGGGATGATGTCCCATAGCTGAAACTGACGGATGCCAGGCGTGTCGACGATATAGCCACCCATGTTCAGTGGTACAAGTTGAGCGGCCGTTGTGGTGTGCTTCCCTTTTTGCGACTCACCGCTTACTGCGTTGACTCGCAGTTGCAGGTCAGGCTCAATGGCATTCAGCAGCGACGACTTGCCAACACCACTTTGTCCGATCACAACGCTTTGTCGTTCCTGGACCAACTGTCGCACTTCTTCGACGCCCGTCCCATCCTCAACCGAAAGCAGGATGACGTGGTAGCCCATACGGGCATAGACGCCGACAAGCGGTTGCAGGTCGGCCGGGTTGATGAGGTCGATTTTGTTGATGCAGACAATCGGGACGATGTTCCATTTCTCGGCAGTAACAAGAAAACGGTCGATGAGGTGCGGTTTGATGGTGGGTTCGGCGGCACTGCTGACGATCAACAGTTGGTCGACGTTCGCCACCAGCACGTGTTGTCGGCCGCGGCTGGTTCGGCAGAGGACTCCGTGTCGCGGCTCGATTCGTTCGATGATGCCTTCGTTGTTACGGTCGGGGCGAAAGAGGACTCGGTCCCCCGCGGCCACCACATGGCGTTGGTCGGTCGCCAATGTCTTCAGAATTCGCCGAGTCGCGCATTCCCAGATGGTGCCTTCGTCGTCGCGGACGGTGCTTTTTAGTCCACCCGATCGGAGAACGGTGCCGGCGAGGCACTGGCTGGCGTCGACGTCGCGAATGATGGCGAGTCCGGTTTCTTCGTTGGCAGGTTCGGTTCCCACGACGGTGCGCTTTCGCGTGAGGTCGCCTTTGCCACTGATGCGTTCAGTGCGTGTTGAGTCATCCGCTTCGAACCCGTGCTCGCGATACTTCTCCGTGAGGTTCTGTTCGCGGGTGCGAACCTGTCGGTTCTTGCGAAATGTCGCGCGAATTTTCTGTTTCTTCTTTTTCGCCATGCGACCAGCGTACCGCAGAATTCCGGCAGGTTGAAAGGGCCCGGTCATTTTGCCGCGATTTCACTCTCGGCATAGCAGTTGCCGCTGTATATGATCTTGCATCGGGCTGCCAAATCGGCAGCCAGTGAAATAGTTTAGGAGATGGCGAAATGGCTTACTTGTTGTTGGTGGTAGTTCCAGGCATGTTGATTTCGGGGCTGGCCAGTTGGATGGTCAAATCCGCGTTTAACAAATATTCAAAGGTACCATCACGGCGGCGGATTACCGGGGCTCAGGCGGCGCAGCGGTTACTGGATCGAGCCGGAATTTCGGACGTCCGGGTGGTTCCTGCCAGTGGTTATCTCACGGATCATTACAACCCAAGGACGAAGAGTCTGGCGCTATCGGAACCGGTTTACAACAGTTCGTCGATTGCGGCAATTGGTGTCGCGACGCACGAAGCAGGGCACGCGATCCAGCACGCTACATCGTACGGTCCGCTGTGGCTTCGATCGGCGCTGGTCCCAACCGTCGGGATTGGCAACCAAATCGGGTACTTCGCCATGATGATTGGTGCCGGAATGGTCGCGAGTACCCCGCAGGGACAGACCGGAATCGGTATCTATATTTTTGGAGCGGGTGTCGCGCTGTTCAGTTGTCTCTTGCTGTTTCAGTTGGTAACTCTCCCTGTTGAATTCAACGCCAGCAATCGCGCCCGGAAGCTTGTCGTGGAAGCGGGAATCGTTGACCTGGACGAACGAACGGGGATTGACCGAGTGTTGACCGCCGCAGCGATGACCTATGTAGCGGCCGCGATCTCGACCGCGTTGACGCTAGTTTACTTCCTGTGGCGATCGGGACTGCTTGGCGGTCGCAGATAGGAATTGCCGTTGTCTGAACGGCGTTGCATCGCGACCGGCTGCAGCGTATTCCACCGCGCCCACGACGAGTTAGCGTCGGCGCTCTGATCTCAGCTCCCGAGTTGAAGTCTCGGGTAGTAGTCGTCTCTGTCTGGCTGCTTCACCGCCGAGCTGGCGGTGAAGTCTTCTTGCTTTCGCCGCCACGATGGAACGCCCTGTTTGTAGCAACGTGTTGGCTGAGGGTGTGCCTTCAGTTGATCAGGCGTTGTCGAAGTTGGCGGCGCGTATGTCGTGTTTCCGTCAATTGGGTTGGGTATCTCGATATAGGCGGCACAAGCTCATCAATCACACACCTCACTAGCCCAATGGTGGTAGGCCAATTCGGGATTTGGTTCGCGTACTTCTACATGCGGTCGTTATGGCTCCTATGTTTCTTTGACTACTAATTTAATTGGCCGCTTTTCGCAGACGGGACCGTCCAATCATGAAAAAAAATAAAAGCGAAGCAAAAGACGCACGGCCGGCACACAAACGCGGCAAATTGTTCGTGGACGCAAAGGTGCAGGGCGCATTGATGCGGCAAGTAATGCTCCACTGGGGCGTGACAAACCTGCTTTTGTTTGTGTACCTGTTTGCCACGCAGGTTCTGCTGGGTGGTTTCGAGGGCGGGGTTATGGAAAACCTTCAAAGTCTCGGCCGGCAATATGGTCTCTTGTTGATTGTACTTGCCACTCTGTCGCCGGTCTTCATCTATGACACCATCAAGTTGAGTCACCGTGTGGTTGGCCCGATGGTCTCGTTTCGCGCGGGTTTGAAGAAACTCGTGCAGGGAGAGGATTACACTCCCGTCACGTTCCGCGATGGCGATCATTGGGCGCAGCTTGCAGTTGATCTCAACAGCCTGGCGGAGGAACTTCAAGAACTACGTGAAAAAGATCGGGCCCGTGAAGAGCAGGCAGAGCTGGTCTAGGTCGCAAATACGCCGCCGATGCGGAACAGAACCAAAAAAGAGAGAACGGGAATGATTCGACTAAACAGGATCAGAAGGCGTCGACCAGCCGACAGGCGAGCCACCGCCGTGGTGGAGCTTGCTGTTTGTCTGCCAGCGTTGGTGTTGCTTGTCATTGGCACGCTTGAATGCACCTCGATGATCTTCTTGCGTCAGTCGCTTTCGATTGCGGCATATGAAGGCGTTCGTGTGGCGATCAGGAGCGATACTCGATCAAATCGGGCTCCGCTTGACCGAAGCCGTCAGGTTCTCGAGGAGCGTGGTATCGATGGATATGCGCAAGTCGGGCCCGGGAGGGTAGGTGTGGTTCCACCAGGAGAAATTGTTCATGTTACGGTAGGTGCGCGGGTCGCCAGAAATGCTGTGCTGCCATTACGTTTTTTCAGTGGTACGCTGACCGCCACTGCACGAATGATTAAGGAATAGATAAATGCCAACGCCAAATCAAAGTCATCCCTGCCGTGAGCGCCGGGGCGCGATGGTGATTCTGATACTGATTACACTGGTGATCTTTATCGGTGCGGCCGCGTTTTCGATTAACGTTGCGTATATGCAACTCACCAGAACCGAGCTACGCACGAGTACGGATGCCAGTGCACGTGCTGCAGTTGCCACGCTGGCACAAGAGGGAACGACGGAAGAAGCGGCGGCTGTGGCTCGCCAAGCCGCGCGGTTGAATCGCGTCGCTGGAGATCCACTGCTACTCGATGATGAAGACATTGTCTTTGGGTCATCGCAACAGGGACATGACGATGTGTTCAATTTTGTGGAGGGCGGCCTACCGTCCAACTCGGCTCGGGTGACGGGACGACGAACTTCTGACTCACTTTCGGGGACTGTTGGGCTGCCATTCAGTCGTACTTTTGATACGTCCAACTTTGCCCCCAGGTCGGTAGCCCGAGCGGTTCATTTGCAACGGGACTTTTGCCTGGTGATTGACCGGTCTGGCTCCATGACGCATACGGTCACCGGGACTCGTGGGCCGTACGGGCTGACTGTCTGCAATGGACCCCATGCGACTGAAAGTCGGTGGGCCTCGCTAAGATGGGCGGTGAACAAGTTCATTGTCGTGCTGAGGCGGACGGAGGATTATGAACGCCTGGCCTTGGTAACCTATTCCGCTGACGAGCCCTCGAAGTGCGGTGGGATCGTGATACCTGCTTCGCGGATTGACATTCCGCTGACCACGACCCACTACCTGGTCAAGACCAAGATGCGCATTTATTCGAGGAACGACCAGGGAGGACGTCCCATGACTCATCTTCGTGTCGCCGGTCGAACGAATATCGCCGAGGGTATTCGAGCTGGAATCGTAGCGTTAAACGGTCCCGGACGAAGACGAAATTCGTCGCCGGTGATGATTGTGCTCACGGATGGCAAAGCCAATCAGCCGATCGATGAAGCCGCTGGGGTGGCCGAGGCTTATAGGGCAGCCCATGAGGCGGTCGCCGCATTGCCTGGCCTACAACTTGAGACGATTACGTACAGTGATGAAGCAGAGCAGGAGACGATGATGGAAATCGCCAGGATTGGCGCCGGGTTCCATCATCATGCCCCCGACTTTGATACTTTGAACGTGATATTTCGTGAGATTGCTGAGAAGAATGCAGTTGTGATGGCCGAGTAGCCTTCCGTCTGTTGATGCTACCGTTTAACACTTCAGGGTATTCATGTGATTGGGAAAATTCGTAAATCCAGTCGTCGCGGTGTAGTCACCGTCGAAATGGCGATCGCTACGCCGATTTTGTTACTGCTACTTTTTGCTGCCATCGAATTTTGTCTGGCTAATGTTCAGCGCCATACTGCGGACAATGCCGCGTATGAAGCGGCACGGCGTGGCATTGTTCCGGGCGCGCAAGTGTCGGATGTAACTGAAGTGGCTGAAGATATCATGTCGACGGTCGGGGCGAACAATGTGAATGTCGTCGTGACTCCAGGTGTGCTAACGTCTGAGACCGATGAGATTACCGTCAGCGTCGAAGTTCCGTTCGCCCGGAATGGATGGATCTCGCCCTTTATCTTCAGTGAGTCGGATTCGGTTACAGCCCGCTGCCAACTGAATCGCGAAGAATACTAGCTGAGCATTTGCGCTCACCCAAAGGTTCATGGTCTCGGTATGGGGCCATGAACCTTTTTTTGTTTCGGCCCGTTGCATCATGGCTGGCATCATGGCTGATTGGTGTCGATTGGGCTGGAACCCTTCTTGCAGGGAGTCCAAACGAAGCTATTTCCGTTTCGAATCGCTCGGGGCACTCTCCTTGGTTGCGGGGCTGGGAATGCCGCCCGAATTCCAGTGCTGGAACTGTCCCAAAGGCAAAGAAGACAGAATGGTTTTGTTGTAAAGCGTCAATTCACTAGAATGTGGCCCTCGGGGGAACTGTACAGGTCCGTGGGCTGGGTGACGGGTGTCGACGAACGCAAATTTGACGCTGGACGGGCAGGCGCAACTGGCCGCACTGGATGCAGCCGCTCCGCAATATGCGTCCGACTTCGTCGATAGTTTGCTTGCTTTGGCCCGTGCGGTTCGATGCAGCGACGTTCACCTGCAGCCGACTGCGGGTGGAATTGAGATCCGCTGGCGCCTGGACGGTGTGTTGCAGTTAGTGGGCGTTTATCCACGCGGAGAGGCTGCCGACGTCGTAACTCGGCTGAAAGTGCTCGCCGAGCTGCTGACGTACAGGACGGACATTCCGCAGGAAGGTCGTATTCGTCGGCCGGACGACGCCATTGAAATGCGAGTCAGCACTTTCCCGACGATTTTCGGAGAACGTGCCGTGGTCCGGCTTTTCGCGGCAGCTGGCGAGTTGCTCTTGCCGGAGCAGCTGGGACTACCATCCGGCATTCTGCCGCAGGTGTCTTCGCTGTTGCAGGAAACTTCTGGCGCGATCCTTGTTGTAGGGCCGGCCGGTAGCGGTAAATCAACAACCGCCTACGCGTGCCTTCGGCATCTCGTTGCCGAATCTGCAGGGGGGCGCAGTGTCGTCTCGCTGGAAGACCCCGTGGAAGTTGTAGTTCCGGGAGTGTCGCAATCGCAGGTCAATCCAGCCGCGGAATTTGATCTGCATTCTGGTCTGAAGTCGATGCTCAGGCAGGATCCCGAAGTCATGTTTGTCGGTGAGATGCGGGATCGTGAGACCGCCGAAGTGGCTTTCCAGGCCGCATTAACTGGTCAGCTTGTCATCACGACTTTTCACGCCGGAAGCGCCGCCGAAGCCGTCAGCCGCCTGATCGACATGGGCCTGGAGCCCTATCTGTTGAGGAGTGCACTTCTGGGGATCGTGTGCCAGCGATTACTTCGCCGGGTGTGCGATTGTGCTGAGGCAACAGCTGACGAGGATCATTTTCTGGGGCTCCCGGTCAGCAGTGCGCGAATCGCGCGTGGGTGTGACCTTTGCAAGGGCACGGGGTACGCCGGGCGGGCGCTCGTGGCGGAGCTACTACAGCCGCGCGAGGCTGCCATTGGTAAAGCCATTCTCGCCCGACAGGAGGCGGCTCGGATCGAGGAATTGGCGGTAGGAAATGGTATGACGACGCTTTGGGACCGAGCTGTCGCGGCGGTTGCCGACGGAACGACGACTCCCGACGAAGTGCGACGAGTGTTTGGCCTGCGAATGGATGCTACTCGCCCTGGTTCGCCACAGGGGAACGGATGAACGCACAGCCACGCTATGCAAGGCCGAGTTATTCCGTGGATGAAATCACGGCGTTGTGCGACGAGATGGTGTCACTCTCGCGTGCCGGCATTCCGCTGGACCAGGGGCTGATTCAATTGGCCGAGGATCTTCCACCGCGACTTGGTTCCCAGGCGAAACAGATTGGTGAGAAGTTGCAGGCGGGCGAGAATCTGGCGGATGTTGTGGCCGGTGATGACGCTCCCTTCCCCGAAATCTACCGAAGTGTGGTCGAGGCGGGGCTGCGAAGTGGCAAACTCACGGTCGCATTGGAAGGCTTCGCGCGACTGGCCAGGCAGCTTTCCGAGTTACGGCGACTGGCGATTTCGGCGCTCGTCTATCCAATCCTGCTATTGGTACTGACGCTGGTGATTTCGACGCTGGTGCTGCGTCAGCTCGGCGGGAGCATACGTGACGGCTTGCATTCCCTACGCGGTCGTGGCACCGATGGCGACGCTACGTCTGTACTGCTTGATTTTTATGCCGTTTGGGCCGACTGGTTTTGGGTCGTGCCTCTGACGCTGCTATGCGTCGGCCTGTTCTGGTTGGCTGCAACGCAGTTTGGTTTGTGGTCCGGATGGATCAACTCGCTGCCGGGCGTCGGTCGATTGTTGCGAAACAGTCGGTTGCAGGCCTTTTCCGAAGTGTTGGAATTGCTGGTTCGCCAGGACGTACCGCTGCAGACGGCGTTGCGTCTGGCGGGAAACGCAAGCGGCGGTGTTGAGCTGGCTCGAGATGCCCACCAACTGGCGGAGCAAATTGAACGGGGGGATGTCCAGTCGGGCTCCGCCGAGAATGCGAATCGCGGAATCCCGCCGCTTGTTCGTTGGAGCCTGCAGAACAGCCAGAGTGCCGGGCGGTTGGAACTGACGCTCGCAAGGGCTTCGGATACCTACCGACGTCGCACGGAAGACGCAGCGACATGGCTGCGGAAAACGATGCCCGTGATCTTCAGTTTTACGTTGGGCGGGGTGGTCACGATGCTCTATGCCGTGACGGTGTTTGTTCCGTGGTATACGGTGCTTCAATCGCTGGGCGATGCCATGGAGTCGATGTAATGGCGGAATCACCGAACGAACAGCGGCAGTTGGTGGAGGTTTTGGCGGAGCTTGCGCGTAGTGGTATGCCGCTGCCGGAAGGACTGCGGGCTGCGGCGCAGGAAGCCGGCTCGACAAGGCTGGCAGCTCAGTTGCGCGAGGTTGCCAACCGGTTTGAGTCCGGCGCGAAATGGGAAGATCAACTGACCGAAGAGAGTGCCGATGGCTTGCCGCCCTATGTCGTTGGCGTCATTCGCGCCGGAGTAAGATCAGGCAACCTGGGGGATGCACTCGATAGTCTGATCGATCACGAACGAGCTTACCGCGATGTCTGGCGCAGCGTCTCGACGTCTTTGTGGTATCCCGCCGTGCTCTTGGTGGCGACGTTAGGTCTGCTGATGGCGGCGCTGCTTTTGGTGGTGCGTCCGATGAGGTCGATCTTCGCTGATTTTGGCACCGAGCTACCGGCGGCGACTCAGGCATGGATTCGTCTGTCCGATAATTTACCGACGACCTTGTTCTGGATGGGTGTGGTGACCGCGTCGTTGTTGTTGTTGATTCGCATTTTTGGCGGCAAGGTCGGGTGGTCGAGGTTTATCTCCTCGATTCCAATTTTGGGCCCAATCATTCATCTGGCGGGAGTTGCCCAGATGTTGCGTTTGCTGCAAATCATGCTCGCACACGAGGTTCCGCTGCCCGAAGCGCTACGGCTGACTTCGTCCGGTGTGGCCAGTCCCAATATGGAACAGGTTGCCCGGTGGTTGGCCAATGGCACGGCAGCGGGAGTTCCGTTGGGCGAGTTAATGGAATCGACCCAACGGTTGCCAGCATCGATTGTTCCCGTCGTTCAGTGGGGCGAGAAGACCGACGCCTTGTCCGAGGCAATCAGAAGCGCTCATGAGATGCTTGAGCGACGCATTCGTATGCGTGGCTCTGCGCTAAGTATCCTGATGGGGCCCATGATGCTGATCTTTATTGGTTCTGCGATTGGCACCTTGGTGATTGCGATGTTTTTGCCATTGATTTCACTCATATCGAATCTGGCCTGAGAAAAAGAGGGAGTCTCACAGTCCGTGTTCTTGCTTAGTGCTCTACCGCCGATCCTGATTGGCCTGGCCGCTCTCGTTTCGCTCCGACTGATGTACAGCAACAGTCGCGCAGCGGCGGACGACGTGTTTGTCCTGTCCGGGACGATCGCCGGTTGGACGATGATCTTTTTGGGTATGGCCATGTTGACGCTATACGCAATTCCCATTGTTCTGCTGATCTTCGCGATGGCGGTCGCCAAATACCGGGAAGGCGAAAAGCGTGCACTACTCGGAACGTTGGCAGTTGCTGCGGAGAAAGGAATGCCCCTCGCACCGTCGGCCCGGGCGTTTGCAGCTCGGCGATGTGATGAGATGGCCCGCCGGGCGTGGCTGTTGGCGGATCTCCTCGATTCCGGAATGCCACTGGCAAGAGCACTCAAGCGGTCCGGGAATCCGCTACCTGCGGAGGCGACCCTGATGGTGCAGCTGGGAAGAGACCCCAAAGCAATGGCAATCGCGTTGCGTGAGTCGTCCGGGACGGGGGATTCCACGGAAGAGTCCTGGCGACCGATTTTCGAGCAGACGATTTATCTTCTGTTTGTGGCTTCGGCGTGCGTGATGATTACCGTTTACATTATGGTGCAGATTGTTCCTACCTTCCGTGAGATCTTTATCGACTTCGGAGTTGAACTGCCTGCCGTTTCCCAGTTGATGATCGAGTTGGCAAACCGGGTCGCCGGGTATTGGTACCTTGGTTTGCCGTTTCTCCTCTATGTCTTGGTGAACTTCCTGATTGCGGCATTTTTCTACGCCTGCGGGCGGGTTTGGTTGCCCTGGCCATTCGCGTGGATCTTCGGGAAGTCTGAAGATCCGACTGTACTGCAGGGGTTGGCGGTATGTGTCGAACAGCAATTGCCGATGGTCGAAGCACTCCGGCAATTGGGGACGAACTATCCCCGAGTCGATGTGGGGGAACGGATCCTCAACGCGTGTGGAACAACGACGCTGGGGAAAGACTGGTGTGAGAGTCTCCTGGAGCAGGGCATCATCACGCAGTCTGATTCCGCGGTCCTGAAATCCGCAACGAAGGCAGGGAATCTCGCGTGGGCATTGCGCGAATTGGCCTCCACCGGGAGGCGACGCATGATTTACCGGGCAAAGACGATTCTTGCCATTGCGACTCCGGTGTGCCTGTTGCTGATTGCGGTCCCGATCGCGTTCCTGGCATTTGGATGTTTTACGCCGCTGTTGACTCTGATCGAGGAGGTGTCCGGTGTGTGAGGCAATCACTTCGTCAACGACTTCCAGCCGGCCACGGCAAAGACGGCGAGGTGCTGCCGTGTTGGAAGTGCTGGTCTCGCTGGCGGTGTTGTCGATAATTTTCGGCCTGATGGCGCGCATGAGCGTTGCTATTTCACGGCAGCGCACGAAACTGGAAGTTCAACGCATCGCCCTCCAACGGGAATCCAACCTGATGGCTGTCGCCATGGCCTTGCCGTACGGTGAAGTGAATCAGGAGCGACTGTTGCAGGAGGCGCGGACGTTCGTGGACGACGCAAGCTGGGACGTCGATGTTGAAGAAAGCTCGGTACAGCTTGTTGGGACGCAGGCCGTGGCGAAGGAAGTACGCATTCGCCGGCTGCCGAGCGGAAGCGTCTCCGGCTCAACGGCAAGGCGGCCGTTGATTGCGTGGCGACACGCGGCCGAATCGGAGGGCAACTAGAATGCGCCAGCGACACGAAGGCTTCACGCTCATCGAACTGGTGATGGTGATCTCCGCGGCGGCTTTGGTGATGTCCATGACGGCCATCCTGCTGTCGTCCATGATGCGGCAACAATCGGCGTCGACGAAACAGCTGGCCTATGCGAACTCGCTGACGCGAATGACTGGCATGTTCCGCACGGACGTAGCGTCTGCCGCGGAAGCCAACCTGAGCGACGGCGGGGCGACACTGGCGGGACCGAACGGCCGCGAGTTGACGTGGGCGCACGAGGGCGAGTTCATCGTCCGCACTCTGGTGCAGGGAGCATCCACCAGGCAGGAGTTCTTTGAGGTTCCTCCCCACCACACGGTCCGTTTTCAGAGTCGCGAGCTGGCGCCAAACGTCACCATGCTGGGGCTTACCGTTGGGTCGGAATCATCGACCGAATTCGAGCCCAAAGCGTCTTTCGATCCGCGACACGTCATCGCCAGCCGTGGTGCCACGGTGTGGGCGGAATTACGCCGGGATCAGAGGTGGAGTAATGGCAATGACTAGAACCGCATCAAGAATACGATCGATCGATGCCCGGGGGAATTCGTCTTACAGGTCGCGGCGGAACGGGATGACCATGCTGCTAGTCGTGATTTGCCTGATTGTGGTGACGGCGATCATTGGTGCCGTTTTCCGAAACATGGCCCTCGGCGCACGGATGTCGCGGCAGCGACAACGCAAAGTCCAGGCAATGCTACTCGCCGAAACGGCGCTGGAACGAACGGCCGTGGCGTTGCAAGCGGGAGCGGACCTTGAAGACGACGTGTGGATGGTGTCCCCGGAACAGTTGGGCGGGAAGCTGGAGGGACGTGTGGAGATTCAGGTTCAGCCGAGTGAAAACGGCCGACGAGTCATCGAAGCGAGAGCCGTGTATCCGCGATCGACCGACTTTCAGGCCATTGCCGTCAGGCGAATTGAGATAAGTGTTGCTCCGGATACGAAAGCGTTGTCGTCCGATGGCGAGCCAACCGAAACCGATACAGCGACCGAAAGCACTGCGGGTCAGGGAGAGTGAACGATGAGTCGACGAAGTAGATATCGCAGATTCCACTCGGGGTTCACCCTGGTGGAACTGCTGGTGGTGATCGCGATTATTGCCATGATGGTTTCCGCGTTGTTGCCGGCGATCCAGGCAGCTCGGTCGAGTGCGCGTCAGGCGAGTTGCAAGAGCAATATGATGCAGATCGTGATGGCGGCTCAAAACCATGAAATGGCGCATGGTCACTTTCCTGCGGGCGTAACCGATACCGCAACCGGGCCCATTACGAATCAGGAAAACGGCCTTCACCATAGCTGGGTGATTGCGTTGTTACCGTATCTGGACGAAGGAGCGCTACGCAAAAACGTCGACATGACGGTCAGTGTCTATGACAGCTCGCACGCACCGATTCGCGCCCTCGGCATCCCGACGCTTGGTTGCCCGTCGGGAATCTCCGAACAAAAGTATTCAAAGTCTGACTACGCCGCATGCCACCACGACGTGGAGTCGCCGATTGGTGGAAGCAACAATGGCGTGTTCTATCTGAACAGTCAAACTTCTTCCGACGACGTCGAGGATGGGCTCTCACATACCCTTTTCTTCGGGGAGAAGAATGCGTTGCCGAATGATCTTGGCTGGATGTCCGGGACCCGAGCGACGTTGCGAAACACGGGCTCGCCCATCAGTTCGGGTTGGCGACCCGTTCCGGCGGCGGTGACCGAGCGTGTTGCCGCGAAGACGGATGGCGGGGGAGTGGATGGCGACCAACAACTCAACGAAGAGGTTGCCGCAAGCGAGCAAGAGGTTGCCGAGGAAGCCGCGCCACCCGAAGCGGACGACTCCGAGGGAGATGGCGATGAGCCGGCGCAGGTGGCGACGAAAAGCCCTGGTGCGATTTATGTTGGCGGCTTTGGCAGCTCGCACGGGTCAGGGGCACACATGGCTTTCGGCGACGGTCGTATTCAATTCATGAACGGAGCCATGTCGCAGGTCGTCTTTCAACAACTGGGACATCGCAGCGATGGCAAGCTGCTCAATCCCGATGACTATCGAAACTAGCTGGCAGGCGCGAAAGTATGGAAAATCCAAACGGTTCCCGGCCGCAGCGTGGATTCTCGCTGGGGGCCATCTTCCTTGCGATTACGTTGTTCGCGGTGGTGATCTCTCAGTTTGGTTGGGGCATCGCGAGGGCTGAAAGTCTGCGCTTTAAGTTGTCCTTTGCGATGGCCGGGGGAGGCACCGGCGGTCTGTTGTTCGGGATTATGATTGGTCTGTATCACTACCGGCGGTTCTACGGAGCTATGGTGGGAATGCTGACGGGTTTGGTTTTTGGTGCGCTGATGGGGCCCATTTGCGCGGCAGCGTTTCAAAATCCGATGCCTGCTCTCGTGGCGTCCTTTGGTGGTAGCCTTGCGTTGATCGTCTGTGCCGCGGTATTTCGCCAGTTGAACGCCAGGGATGCGGTAACCGATCCGGATTCATTCAAACAGATGCTGGCAGAGCGAAATGCCGAAGAGTCGCCGGTGGCCGTTGCCACGCTCGTCCCACCCACTGATGGCAATGGTTCGACCGACTAGCGGCCGACTAATGTCCGGCAACGATATAGAGCACCGCAGCCGCAATGCCACCCAGCAACGGGCCGACGATGGGAATCCAGGCGTATCCCCAGTCGCTGTCTCGTTTTCCCGGGATGGGCAGGATGGCATGAGCCAGCCGGGGCGCGAAGTCGCGGGCTGGATTGATTCCGTAGCCTGAAGTTCCACCAAGCCCGATACCCACGGCGAATACAACCAACGCGATGGGGATCGCGCCGACGGCTCCCAGTCCGACTTTGTGTTCGACCGCGTTGGCACCGTCACCCATGGTGACCATCGCTCCGCTGGCCATCAAGGCGCAGTAGACGAGGACAAAGGTTCCCAGTGCCTCGCTAAACAAGTTGTGGATACTGCCGCGAATCGCCGGCGCGGTGCAAAACGAGCCAAGGATTGCGTCGGGATCTTTGGTTCCCGCGAAGTGTTGAATGTAGAAGGCAAAGACCAGTACCGCGCCAAGGAAGGCGCCCACCGTTTGAGCAGCGATGTACGGTACGACGTCGCTCCAGGCAAATTCGCCGGCAACCGCGAGTCCAACGGAGACGGCGGGGTTCAGGTGAGCTCCGCTGAATTCGCCGGAGCAGAGTACGCCTATGTAAACCGCCAGTGCCCATCCCACGTTGATCTGTAACCAGTTCGGCCCGTTATTGCCCTTCGTGTCTGCAAGGTTGGCGTTGGCACAAACGCCATCGCCAATCAGCACAAGTAGCATTGTCCCAACCAATTCAGCGACGTAGGAATTCATGGATTCTTCCCGGAGTGAATGTCGACCAGCGAATCGAAGTTGGCAAAATAAGCCCCAGCGGAAGCACGGTCAAGTTCTTTGCCGCGGCGAGCGGTCGGATACCTGGTAAGTTGCACGCCGCGTGGAGCAAGTCACAGGGTCAGTCGCCCCGGTTTAACGGATGGCGGGAACTACCAAAGCAGGGATCTCTTTGCGGATGTCATCGTGGGTGCAGGGCTTCAGCCGTTCGAATCCCATTTCTGCGATGCGGTCGGACCCCAGCGCCGCTGATTTCTCGACGAGGTAGTAGTCGTTGTACTGGTCGCGTTCGAAGTTGACGTGACTCAGGCTGACCTTGCTTACGTGTTTCTCCCAGCGAGTGTTAAATCGCTCGAAGGATTTCGCCAGCTCTCGCAGCGAGGCGCGGATCTTTCGGTCGGAAGTTGTGGCGTCCAGTTGAACGCGAAGTTCGGGCTGCCATTCGGCAAACAGTCCGCCGTAGTATTCGGCCGCGTGGTCGTTTGCAACGAACGCCTCAAGCGCTGACCAACGCTGATCGATCAACGCCGCCACCTGGGCGAGGCGCGTGCGTGGCATGTCCAGCAGTTCCTCGCGATCGCGTCGACATTGCTGGAGCAGTTCGTTCCACACCTGTTCAACACGCTGTCCTCGCAGGACGTAGGCCGGTGGGCCATCCTGTTCGGCCAGCATTTTCATGAATTCGGCACGCGAGCCTTCGTAGTCTTCCAGCATTTGCTCAGCTCTTCACGCAACTGATGAATTTCAGGAATCCGTCCGTCTGACCGTGAATCCGTTTCGTCAGCTCGTCATCAGCCAGTTTGCCATCGACGAATTGCTTGAAGCTGTCTCCGATGAAGATTCGCCTTGGGTACATGTAAGCGTTTCGGTAACCGGCGACTTGTTGAAAATGTTCGACGGCACGGAGGCTTTTGAACTGACCGGCAGCGATGCCAATGAACGCGCACGGTCGGTTATCGAAGCCTTCCGGGTAAGGCAGCATGTCGACAAACAGTTTGACGACGCCGGGGTAGCTGCCGTTGTATTCGGGGATGACGAATACGGCGCCATCGCACGCCAGAAAGCGGTCGACCAGTTTCTGTACGGAATCGGACTTCTGATTGTACGCATCGGGCAGGAGGGCATCTGCCGGCAATTCGTTCATGTCCAACAGATCGACATTGTGGTCCCGTTGACGGTAGGACTCGGCGACTTCCGTGGCCAGCAGGCGAGACAGAGCTCCATCGCGGTTTGTCCCGCAGACGACGACGATATTCATGTAGTGCTTCTATTTACTGATTACTGAAATGTTTGGTAATTGGGACGATTGGTCATGTGGTTCACCTACCGCAACGGTCGCTAACTGACGCGAATCGGCATTCGGTACCATGAGTTCTGCAGGTAGCCCTTCGCATTCCACGGAACGCGGCCCGGCATGAATCCGCCAGAGCTATCCGAGGCTCGCAGCGTCAGCTGTTTGGTGTTGGCTGTGACGTTAACCGTCGCTTTCCATAGTTGCCAACAGAACTCGGTATCATTTCCGGTCATTTCCGCGGACACCCACGATTTCCCTTTGTCAGCGGAAACCTGAACTTTGGTGATCTTGCTGCCGGGGCGACCGGTGGGTAACGCATAGCCGGTCAATTCCAGTTCGCCCGACTTCACTTTCGCGGCGGGTTGCGGTGTGCAGATGGCGGCGTTGATGGGGTAGCGATAGATCGGGCCGGATTCTGCCCAGTCAATCGGTTCGGTCTTCTTCACAATCTTGTAGGCGGTGGCAACGTAATGGTTGGGGGATGGTCGATCGCTAATCACGACTTTGCCCAACCACTTGACGCTACGAGCACCAATGTATCCCGGTACCAGGCTGCGTAGCGGATAGCCATGGTCTGGCGTGAGCGTTTCTCCGTTCATGGAGTTCGCCAGCAAAGGAGCTCTGGGGCCGCCCGAGACCATGGCCCGGGAAATTGGAATCGACCCACCAAAGGGAATGACTTTGCCGCTCTTGGGAATCTCATCGAGGCCCTCGAACCACACGTGTTTTGCATCGGTCGTGATCTCGGCCTGCTTCAGCACATCGGCCAGTGAGACGCCGCCCCACGTGGCGTTTCCAATTGCACCGGACTCCCACTGCACGCCGCCAACCTTCCCTTCGCGGTTGTACTCGGCTCTGCGATTCCCGGCGCAGGTCAGGGTTGCGGTCGTGGACTTCTGTCCGAACTTGCCCAGCTCCTCCAGCGAGAGCGACAGCGGGCGGCGGACCATGCCTTCGACTCGCAAGCGGAACGAGTTGGGATTCAGTTTTGGATTGGGTGCGTGGCTGCGAACGTAGAAATGTTTCGTCGGGGTGATCCACGAGCGAACCAGCTTGGCCAGCTCGGGCTCGGCGTTGCGCGGGTCCTCGGTTCGGAAAATGAGATCCTTGGGTTGGTCCTGAGCCCACGCGTTGTCGGTCGAGAGGACTCCGCCGGCGATCATGATTCCGCCGGTGGAAAGGAGCATCTGTCGTCTTGAAATCATCGGTCTGTCCGTCTTGGTTTCGTTCAGTCGCCCAGGCACATTCCCAGATCCCGGGCGGTCTTTATCGTATCACAATCGATGGGCACCAACTTCTGGCGTTTCGTACATTCAACGAGTGGAACATACCGTACGGTAGGTGGATCGAGGGCAACCAGAACGTTGCTTTGGCCTTCCTCCAGGGCCCTCACGGCGGCGGCTCCGAAACGGAATGAAAGCAGGCGGTCGCGAGCGGTTGGCGCTCCGCCGCGTAGCAGGTGGCCCAGTACAACGTGGCGCACACCGTTGGGGACGCGTTCGGCCAGTTGATCGGCAACAATTTTTCCCATTCCGCCCAGCCGTTTTCGCTCGCCGTCGACGTAGCTCAGGTCGCCACCAATTGGTAACGCCCCTTCGGATACGCAGACGATGGAGAAGTTGCGTCCCCGTTCGTTTCGCTGTTTGACTTTTGCGGCAACCTTTTCGATGTCGAACGGGATTTCGGGAATGAGCGTAATGTCCGCGGACCCGGCGACTCCGCTGTACAGTGCGATCCAGCCGGCGTGTCGACCCATGACCTCCACCACCATCACTCGCTGATGCGAACTGGCCGTGCTGTGCAGTCTGCCGATGGCGTCGGTGGCGTAGGAAAAAGCGGTGTCAAATCCGAACGTGGCCACCGTGCCGACAAGATCGTTGTCGATCGTCTTGGGCACGCCCACAACATTGATGCCCAGCTTGGCCACTTCGCCGGCGATGGCCATCGAGCCGTCACCGCCAATCGCAACGACGGCGTCGATCTTTTCGTTCTGGAAGCCTTTCAGGAGTTCCGCCGACAGATCCTTTTTGACGACATTTCCGTCCGGATCCTTGTACTCGTTGGCGAACGGATTGCCGCGGTTCGTTGTGCCGAGGATCGTGCCCCCGGTGTGGGCGATCCCCCTTACGGCGTCCAGGTCCAGCTTGATTGTGCCACCCTCGGGAAAGCGTTCAGGGTGCATTAGGCCGTCGTACCCGCAACGAATCCCGACACACTCCCAGCCACGCTGAATTGCGGCCAATGTAACGGCTCGGATAACGGCATTGAGTCCCGGAGCGTCTCCGCCCCCCGTCGTGATTGCAATCCTTTTAATGCTCATGGACCGGAAGATACCAGAGACGTCAAGTTTGTTGAAACCTCGGATAATCTGCCGGGGTACCGTTACACACAGCCACAGATATCTCGACTAGGATGGGCTGCAGGATCTCGCGCGTTGGGTCCACAAAAGCGTCCCAATTCCGGGTTCACTTCGACGTCGTACGGTCTGTTCACCAGCTGAGTGGATGGGACGTCTTCCTTTGGATCAGCACTGTCCGGCACCAGATGGCACTTATCGAATTACGCGACATCCGCAAGATTTATGACCTTGGCGAGGTGGAAGTGAAAGCTCTCGCGGGCGTGACGCTGGATATTCATGCCGGCGAATATGTTTCGCTGATTGGGCAGTCCGGCAGCGGCAAGTCCACCCTGATGAATACGCTGGGTTGCCTGGATCGACCATCCAGCGGCAGCTATCAGTTGGATGGTGAAGAAGTCACGAAGTTGTCTCTGGATGGACGGGCTCGGTTGCGGAACCGCAAGATCGGATTCGTATTCCAAAGCTTCAATCTGCTGGCGCGAACGTCGGCGATCGAGAACGTGGAGCTACCGTTGCTCTACTCCCAGGGCATTTCGGCCCGGCAGCGACGTAAACGAGCCGAAGAACTACTGGAGCTGGTCGGCCTTGGTGATCGGATGGGCCACCATCCTGCGCAGCTATCCGGGGGCCAACAGCAGCGCGTTGCGGTCGCTCGATCTCTGGTGAACGAACCTCGCATTCTGATGGCCGACGAACCAACCGGAAACCTCGATTCGAAAACCAGTGCGGAAGTCATCAAGCTCTTCCGAAAACTGAACGACGAGAATGGCATCACACTGATCCTGGTGACGCACGATCCGGAGATCGCTCACAACGCCAAACGCACCATTCGGCTTCGCGACGGGTTGGTCGTGGAGGACACCGGTTCAAGTGTAACGCCCGGTGACGGCTCGCAGGTTCTCGCCACGGATGCGGACCAACTGGCGGCCGAACAGTCCACCGACCAGGCCGGCAATCAGTCCGACCATCAGCCGGAGCCGGGGGCCGACCCTCAGCTGGAAGCGGCCCCTGGCGACCAGGCCGAAAACGACTAATAGGTTCGCGAGCGAGCTTGACTATCGAGCTTGACTATCGTGCTTGTCTGGCTGTCTTTGATCTCAATTGATACGTAGCAAACGCGTATCCTTCCGTACGAAGTTAGGGGCCGGTTCCCGGAAGCATACCGGTCGCGTAAGAGCTTGCGTTCGTCCGGTCCAGTCCTGTTGCGATCATTGCCGAGACCCTCGGAATTCTACCGCCACCCTATCTCCCTCAGAGCCGGTTCCACCGTCGCAAGGTGCATCGGAATGTGAGGAGTGTCCGGTAGGAGCCTGTTCTGTCTGAAATTCTGGGCGGTGGCTTCCGAACTGTTCTAGTGATGAAAAGCTACAGAAAGACTTGCCGCATTGTTGCTGCTATCGCGCTTGTGCTTGCTGTGACAGTAGTGGCTCGCGGGCAGCGGGACCGAATCCTGATACCCAACGAACAGGGTCGATTCCAGGTTCGTGATAGTGGTGACTATCAATATGCGCCGGCGCCGCGCAACTCGGTGCCGCCGACGGTTTCGAATGCCGACGCGTTGCCGGAATGGAATCTGGCGCTGGATGAAGCAATCCGGATTGCCTTGCAAAATACGGACGTGGTGCGCGTCCTGAGCGGGGCGGGGGCAGCGTCGAGCGGCTTGACGATTTACTCCCCGGGTATTGCGAACGCGGGAATCGACTCGGCGCGTTCGACCTTTGATCCAACGCTCTCGATCAACAACAGCTTCCTGCGCAGTGAGACTCCCTCCGCCATCTTCGACCCGTTGGATGGGACACGCTCGATCATTACCGGGAGTCGCTCGGATCGCTATGACTTTTCGATGGGAGTGAACAAACGCATGCTCAATGGTGCCGACGCAAGTCTGGGCGTCGGGACGAATCGCAGGCGTTTTGGCAACGAGACACTGCCGTTGAATCCGCTGTCCTCATCGAATGTGGATATTTCGTACTCGCAACCGTTGCTTCAGGGTCGCGGCGTCGATGCCAATTCCGTGCCGGTCGTGCTTGCATTCCTCGATACGGAATCATCGTACTTCCGATTGAAGAACTCACTGCAAAACATGGTCGCAGGAGTGATTCAGGGTTACTGGGATCTGGTTCAGGCTCGCATTGAGCTATGGGTAATCCGGCAACAGATTCGTCAGGCGGAGGGCGTCGCTGAGCTGGAAGGCATGCGATTGCAGGAAGGTATCTCGAACCTTGGTCAGGCCGCGCAAACGAATGCTTCGCTGGCCAACTTTCGGGCGAACCTGATTTCCGCCGAGGCCAGTGTGCTCAATCGAGTGGCTTCACTGCGAGGTATTCTGGGAATGCCGCCGGGCAGTGACTTTACGATTATTCCCACGACGCCGCCGATTCGCGAGAAGATTGAATTCGACTGGGACTCCCTGGTTTCGCTTGCGGAACAACGACGACCGGATCTGGTGGAACTGAAGATTGTGCTTCAGGCGGATCGGCAACGAATTCTACAGGCAGCCAACCGGGCTCAGCCGCGACTGGACGCCGTTGCCCTGTATCGTTGGAATGGCCTGGAAGGGCAGATGCCGATTGGTGACCGACTGGAGGCCAACCCGGGCGATCACACGGACTGGTCGTTGGCGGTCAACTTCTCCGTGCCATTCACGCTGCGAGCTGAACGGGCGAACCTACGGCAAAATGAACTGCTGCTTGCCAGCGACCGAGCGAACCTGCAGCAGGGGTTGTTGCGAGTGTCGCACTCGATTGCGAATTTGCTCCGGACGCTCGATTCGCTCTATCTGCAGAATGAAGCGTTCAAGAACGCGCGTGCCGCGGCAGAGGAAAGCCTGAATCTGCAGTTGGAGGCATTTCGTGCCGGGCGTGTGAATTTCGTCGACGTGCTGCTGGCGATCAATACATGGGCCGGTAGCGTGACGAGCGAGGCGCGGTCCATCACGCAGCTCAATACGGCGCTGGCCACGCTGGAAGTCGAAACCGGTACAATTCTCGAATCGCACGGCGTTCGCCTGTTCGAGGAACGATATTGTTCGCTGGGCCCAATGGGCAAATTCTTCGAAGGCCGAGAATATCCCGCCGCGTTCAAACCGAGTCCAAATGCGGCTCGCTACGAAGAGGGTAGCGAACCGTCGGAGAATGCGTTCAATCTTGAAGTTCCCGAAATGTCCGGTGACTTCCGCGAGCAAATTCAACGCTTGCCACCGGAGCCCTTGTCGCCGTGATGGGACGTTGGTTGGTGTACAGGTTCGGCCGACAACCTGTACACCCTGGATTCGCAGCCGACTGCTATTCGGATTCAGACAGGATCTCTCGGTACCTCGCTGCCGCGACATCGTAGGCGAGCTTCGCTGCAAGTCGCTCTTCCTCACGGATGCGTCCTTTCTTCGAATCCCAGCAAACGTCAATCGCATCGATGCACCACTGCGCCGATTCCTTGCTGGCGCGAATGGGCTTTCCATCGAGTTCGACAAAGATTGGATTTGTGTGGGCGCTGGCGAAGATGCGAATCGCCAACCAACTGGATTTGGTTGGCGTGTAGTCGAACGTGATTTCGTTGACTTTCCCGTCCGCTTCCATCAATTGCGCCTCGACCGCTTCGCCATTGACGATCAGTTCAACGGGAACGCGGCGAGAATCATCGACGCGAGCACGCTCGACGTGCCAGTAGGGTTTTTGCGTCAGAGGGCGGCCCCGAATGTCCTCGCGGGGCTTCTCCTCCAGGAACGCGGCGGCACTGACGGTGATTTTGAGTTTTTCATTACCGGCCGCAGCAAGGAAGCTCGGCCTGTCACCGTCTCCCTTTTCGCCCACCGACAGGTCGTTCACCTTGAAGTCGAAGAGATGGCCCAGCCCGTCGCTTACGTAGCTGCGGCCGTCTTTGAGTCCCATTACCCATTCATCATAGGTGAGCTTGTCGTTGAGCTTGATGTAGGAACGGCCCAATCCGACTTTGTCGTCGTAGATGCAGGGGAAGTCTGTTTCGCCACTAATGCGGCAGGTAAAGCCGCAATTGAGCGTGTGATACCAGGGGCTGAGTTCCCAGACGATCGGCGTGTCGACGGCGGAAATGAAATCGCAGACATCATGGGCGATATCGACGACATACTCGTTGGCGCCGATACCGTCGAAGCGAGGCATTTCGAAAGTTGGCAGGGTTTCACTGGAAACCTCCAGCCCCCATCCGCTGTGCGAGAAGCCGACAACGCCACCCTGGTCCTTCCCCCATTTCAAGACGGGTAAGTCCCAGCTTGGCCACTCGTCGATTTTTGTTGTGCCCGGGTAGTCGTCTTCCGTCAGACGCAGTAGGCAGAGGTGTCCCGCATGCGAGCTGGGGAAGCCGGACACTTCCACGTCGTATCGCATGACGTTGTTCTCTTCGGAAAGTTTGTGGACCTTACCGTCAAAGAATTGCTTTTGGTGATACCAGCACGGTCCCCATGTCAGCACGCAACCTACGTTCAGATCTTCCCCAAGGATGTGTCGCATCATCGCATTGGGCAGCACGCCTTCGGTGGGGGCTTCGTAATGCGAGCATCCCGCCGCGTGAATGTGATGGTCTCCGGAATACCAGCCACGGCTGGCCATGTGAATCCAGCGTTTCAGCCGAAACGACTCAACGTGCGGCTGGCCATCTTTGACTTCGATCTCGCGTTTCTCAATCAGGTATTCCGGCCCGCGCGAGTAGGTGACGTCGTACTTTCCGGCCGGCAACAGTAGCTCTTCGCCGTCCTCGCGATAGATCTGATCGTGGAAATAGAAGTCCGGTTCCAGTCGGCGGCCTCGCGCTGGATAGACGCGGCCCTGTTTGTCGCGGATCACGAATTCGGCCATCGCAGGTTTGCCGTCGTGATCGAGGATGCTCAGCCGCACCCGGTTCGCCGGTCGGCAATCGAACAATACAGGCAGGGCGTTGCGAAAGCCGATGTCTTGCGTACCCTGTCCGACATCAAACGCCAGTGCGGCCTCGCGTTTTCCCGCGTCACGGCTGTAAAGCTGCACGACGCGGTACTCGATCTCCAAGCCCGAGAGTGTCGGCATCATGGGACGCTGGTCAACCATTGCCATTTCCAGCCAGCGGTCGTCGACTTCCTGTTGACTGATCTTGTTGCGTGCCTTGTGAGCCCCCGTGGATCGTGAAACCAGGGGCAACGAGTTGGGGCTGCTGGCGCGGAGTTTCGCCGTGACTCCGGCGAGGTTTTGTACCTTCACCAGGAAGCTGGTCCATCCCTGCTGGACGAGCTGTTTTTGGGCCGGGCCGGCAGCAACCTTCACACGACTCTCGGCGTTGATGTCGACCATCGCGATACATAGCGGATCGAGCACTTCCTGGATGGCGACGATCGCGTTGTCGGCCTGCTTGGCTTTGGCAAGGCGAGCGGCGACGTCTGCCGGCAAGGGCTGTCCGACGGACCGGAGCGACTTTTCGATACGCTCGACCTGCGCACGGAACGGCTGCAGTTCGACTTTCTGCGCGTGCGCGTGGAGGGCAAGTTGGGCGACAAGAATCAGGCAACTGACAACGGTAATGCGAAGTGACATGCTGGCTTCCCCGGTTCAGGATCGAATGTTGTCACAAGCCTATCAGGCAACGAGACCGGTAGCCACTATCGAACGATTTATGCGAACGACGCGCTGGGGTTCCCCCCGGAGAAGGTCGTCGGCTAGTTCAATAAAAAAGGGACGCAATTACGTGCCCTTTCGATGGATTTCAGACGGACGGGGCGACTAGCGTCGGCGTCGCGCACCCAGGAGGGCGGTGATTCCACCAAGGAAGAGTAGGATTCCGGTGGGTTCGGGCACTGCCGTGATGCGTCCGTCGTGAACGTTGTCGTAACGGACATCGCTGGCGATATCGAACATGTCGTCTCCGCCGGAAAGCGCAGTGACGTAGTTCGCCAGGGCATTCTGGTCGCTCAGGCCAAGTCGCGTGAACCCGTAGTCCTGGGAAAGGTGGCTGCCGACGGTTTGGTCGCCACCGTTTGCCAGGAAGTCCACAATCGTCATCGTCAGAGCGGCACCCGGTACGACCTCGCCATCGGCAACAATCGGCTCGCCGTTAATGGTGAGGCTCAGCAGGCGTTCGCCTTCCTGCGAGATGGATCCGTCGTCGGCAAAAGCCTGGGGAGTTGCCGTAATGTCGTAGACAATCTCAACGCCGTCCGAAACGTGGAGGAACCGGCCGGTTCCGCCGACGTCGTCGCGGATTGGATCAACGTCAGGGCCAGCCGCGCCGTCAATCGTGCGGGAGTAGGCGTTCTCAAAAATCAGGGCCACATCCTCGCGGGCAATATCTTCGATGACGGAGACAACGTTGCCGAAGGGCGAGATGTCGAACGTCGTTGCCAGCGTTATTTCGCCGACTTCAATGTCGTCACGGATGCCGCCACCGTTAGCAACCGCGAAGTCGGGAGTCTTCACTCCAAAGTCACCGGCGATATCGGTGGCAGCCGTCAGGAAGGCGTCCGCCACAAGATTTCCCAGCCCCGCTTCCTTCGCGCGAATCACGTCTCGGTCGCCGTTGCCCAGTAGGAGTTCGGACGAAGTTGCGAGTCGCGTTGCTGATAGTGCGTCAACGAATGCCTGAACGGGAGCTTCGACGCTGGTTTGTATGGCGGCGTCCGGAGTGAGGGCGATACTGTTTGCGAGCGGATTGGAAGCTGCGTCGTAGGCAAGCAGGTTGCCGGCCGCGTCGAAGTTCATGGTAACTCGACCCAGATACTGGTAATCGCCGGCCCCGGTGACGACGGGCACGACGTTGCCGGCGGAGTCCATGCCTGTCAGGTTGGGGTAGGCCGGTTGGTCGACAGTATGTGATCCCAGCAGGCCGGTGGTGGCGACAGAGGCTGGGCCTCCCGCGTTCGCCGGTGCCGAGAGGTCCGCCAGGATTTCGTCACCGCCGCCCGCAACGATCAGGTCGATGCCGGGACTCAGCGAGGGCAGCAAGGCAATGTCTTCGCCAATGCCTTGCAGGTGACTCACGAGGATCATGTGATCGACGGTTCCAGTCAGAGCTGCGATCTCGGTGTTAACGGCCGTGGCGACGTCACTCACCGTGACGGCACCGGCGCTGGACAGGAACGGCAGGTTCTCCGTGGTCGCGCCGATGATGCCAATGTTCTTTGCTCCGCCTGCGGTATTCACGGAGACCGTGGTGCTGGAGAATATGTTGGTTCCAACCTGCGAATTGAGTCCCGCTTCCGCCGTGAAATCAAGGTTCGAGCTGAGGAAGGGCAGGGCGTTGGTGGTTTGCGCGTCCTGGATAAATTCGGCGAGAACGTCTGGGCCAGCGTCAAATTCGTGGTTGCCAATGACCGCCGCGTCGTAGCCAATCGAACTGAGTGCCAGCGCGTCGTAGAAGGTGCGACTACCGGGAGCTCCCGAGTTCAGGCTTGCCTGAAATTCCGGGCTGGGCAGAAAACTGTCCCCCGCATAAACCGTGACGACGCCGTGCCCTTCGCCGCCGTAGTATGTCCTTGCGTCCCCAACGAGCGACGAGAAACGGGCGATGCCACCCGCGGGATCATCAGGCAGCAGGGCCGACTCGCCGTCGTTGTTGTGCAGGACGGTAATTGAATATTGAGCCGAAGCGGTGGTGGAAAAGATCGTTGCAAAAACTGCAAAGGCCAGTGTGAACCGAATGTGTAGCATGGATAGTCCTAATCCGAGTTGTGAGTTGCGTCGAAGGGGTGAAGGCGAGCAATTCAACTCGACGAGCTAACTGATCAAGGGCAGCCGACAGGCTGCAGGAATCTGCGAGCGACCGCGGGGTACGCGGCGTTTCCATGAAGCTCGTCAAATTGATTGTCAGTAGCGTTCCTCTGAGAGTCGTTGCGGGGATCGCAACGAGGGAGGAAGTAGACGGGACGGAGTTTAAGGAACGAAGAACGATCTGTGATCGGCCAGTTAATATCCAGGGAATATTTGGAGAGCGCAGCGGGCCTTGATATCTGCCGTCAGCATCCGAGCTGTTGGCAGATATGGCTGCTGGGGGTTTGAGTGGCAGCGAGCGTTACCACGCGACCGTGTGAAAGCCGGTCCCGGTTGAAAGTTCCGCGACCCAAACGCGGTTTAGAGTTCCAAAGATCAGGTCAGTGCCTTCCTCTTCGTCGAGGTCACCTGCGAACGAGTACACGAAATCGCCATAGGTTTTTCCCCAGTATTGCCCTGAGAACCGATAGCCAAGGGAAATGCCGGCCCACAGTTCTTTCGTTTGCAGAGTTTGCGACATCAGGTCATCGCGTCCGTCATGATTGAAGTCACCAATCATCACGATGGACCAGTCGACATGCGTTGACCATGTGCCCCAATTCCATGAATAGAGTCGTTCGTTGAGCGACGATGCGACCTTCCATGTACCGCTCCCGAGATCCAGGCCGATTAAATCTGTGCGACCGTTGCCGTCGAAGTCGCCCACATTGATGTGTACCCAATCGCTGGTTCGTGACCAGCGTCCCCAACTGGTGGCCACAAATTGCAGGTCGTTCGTCGAGATGCCGATCCACCAGGTCCCATCTCGCAGTGCCCGTCCTGCGATGTCGTCTTTGCCGTCACCGTTGAAGTCACCAACCATCAGGTCATTCCAGACCAGCCGTGTTGCCCACGGATCATCGGCGGCAGTGCCCGGATTCGTCTGCAGCCAGTGACTCCATGTCCAGGAAGTGAACCCGGTGCCGTAGGAGGAAGCGATCTGAATTCGACCGTTGATTTCGTTGCGTCCCATGATGTCGTCGAAACCGTTGCCGTCGAAGTCACCAACCTGTACGTGGCTCCAGTATCCGTTTCGGTCCCAGCGTGACTTGAAGTAGGAGAATTGAAAACGTGATCCCGTCGAGGCTCCGACCCACCACGTTCCATCGGAATTGGCGCGGGCGGCGATGTCATCCATGCCGTCGCCGGTGAAATCGCCGACGACCACGGAGCCCCAGTCGATCCTCGTCATGAGGTTCGACCATCGGGTTTCATAGGTGAATCCGTCTCCATCGGAAAGTCCAACGAGAATATCTCCCGTGCTTCCGCCGTAGCGAAGGACGTCGGTTAGTCCGTCACCGTTGAAGTCGCCATCGAAAACCCTTTCTTTCGTACGCAGGAACTCGGCGACGACTTCGCCACCGCCGCCGTCGTGGGGCCAGATCGCGAACGTTTCCCGGTAGAGGTCCTGGTTCGGTACGCTGCGATAGCTGGAGCTGGCCTGGTGCTCCCACGTCCAGAATGTAACGGCGTCAATTGTGTCGCCGCGCCCTTCCAGAGCCTGCAACAGCGAGTCGTATAGTGCGGCTTGTTCGTAGGCGTCGTCGGCGGTGGCGTCGGTCAGCTCACTGACGTCGACGCCTGCCCCGGCAGCGACCAGGTCGGCGGGTGAAACCATCGCCGGAAACGCCGCCGCGTAGTTCTTCTGCACGGCCCCGAATTCCTGGATGAACACGGGAAGGTCCTTGCCGGTAGCCTCTTCAAGCTCCGCCGCGTAGTCGGTCAATTCATCAAGGATCGTGTTCCATCGCGACACCATCTCCTGCACGGTTTCTTCTGGGAGTGGGTCGACGCCGGCGATCCAGGCCAACTCTTCGTGATCCAACTCTCCGACGCCCCAGTATTCATAGCCCTCGAAGATCTGGAAGTAGGCACTGACCCCCAGGTAGTCGACGTCCGGCAGTTTCCAGAGTTCTTCGTAGCCATGATCTCGGTAGGACTCCGCGGTGGCAACGAAACCGATCTGCCCCTCATGGCCAGCTTCCACGACATCTTCGATCAGGGAAGTGAAGTACAGGTAGTTTGAATGCTCGGGGCCGGTAATGGCCGTCACCATCGCATCCATTTCGCTGGCGATGTCCAGTCGCGATACTTCCGGGATGCTGGCCAGTTCAATCACGAATTCGGCATACTGCTCTCGAAATCGGTCCTGTTCCGCACCTTGGGGATTGTAGTTGCCGCGCCAACCGCCGCCGGAGGTCGCTTCGAAGAGCGGCAGCAACGTGACCTTGAGGTTCTTCTGCACGGCATAATCCACCGCGCGGGTGACCGTGTCGATGGTCGGTCCATTTCGGAAGTTGCCGCCATCCACCAGGCGATAAACCGAGAACGTGACTTCATCGGCACCTAGCGCGGCAAGCTCGTCGACGGCCGACTTCCAACCGGTCAATTGATCTCGCGGGTTCATCGAGTCCCGGTAGTCTTCCGCATCGTACGACGTGACGATCGCTCCGACGGCCGGGTCCAACCCCGGTTCGTACGCGTCGGCGGCGAGCATCTGTCGGGGTTCAAGCGTCTCGCAACGAAGAGGTCGAGTAGTCGCGGGCGATTGGAGCTTCAGCATTTCTTTTGACTGAACCGTTGGATGTTCAGTGCTCTCGTGAGGTAGATGTCCAAAGGAAACCTCTGTCAGGATTCACCCTCACGGCCGCGTTTTTGCTCGATTTCGTTTTCGGATTCCGTTTTCCGACGCCACTGATTTTCGTGGCGATGAACGTGCGAAATTTGAGCGTCGCAGCACCGGGGGCTTTCCGGCAGTTGTTCAATCGCGATTGCGAAGCCGCCGTTCGTTGTGGCGAACTAGCCGCAAGGTTGAGGTAAAGCGTCTTCGTCGATTCGAGGGGCGACGCTACCGTAGCTCGCTTGCGGGAGGACGCGTTGCGTCTGGCAGTAAATTGCAGCGAGAATGGCTCGGTGAAGCTCGTGAGCCAAAACGCAACGTATGAGTGGAAATGCGACGTGCGAAAGAGAGACTCGCGAAGTAGGCGACATTGAATCGCGGTGCGAGTGATCGGGGGCGGCGCGTGGCTGGCTACCGACTGCTACCCTGGGCTGATTTCAATACCCGGCATCGGATCGGGTATGCAACGAATGGTAAATCGTAGACGTCATTCTTGGGTGACGCTGGCGTACTTGCCGACTGCACAGGTGACCGATCGGGCGAATTCCTACAGCTTGGCGAGCAGTGGTAGTCGCGTGCGATCCGAAACGACGACCCCGCCGGGCCGTTCAACCGTGATTGCAAACATCACCGGGGCGTCGACACGAATCTTGGGATCGATCGGTACGATTGCCTCGGTGCCGGTGATGTTGAAGACTCCGCCATCTACCGGGTAGGCGTCGTTGCGGTCCTTGTCGAAAATCCACAACTGATACTGCTCCTTCGTCGGATCGTTCACCGGGAGGTCGCGGAACGTCATGTATCCGGCTTGTCGATCGCTGCTCCAGACGATGTCTCCGGAATAGGGTGTCGCCTCGTCCGTTGGAGCCCAATCCGCGGTCACGAGGTCGGTTGCGTTCGCTTTCAGGAGCTCCATTGCTTCTGCATCCGTCGGCAGTTTCGCGACACTGTTGCCGAATTCCCCAAACTGTGTCGCCGCGGCGAGAAAAAGTGTGGCTGCGGAAGCAACGACGACGAGCATGACATCTCGCATCATGTTGGACCCGGATGGCCTCGGTGCATTCGCCTTTCCGGCGGCTGCCGAACCTGAAGCTAACGCAGTCGCCGAAGCGGGCGGGGCCGTCGAAGCTGATGGGGACTCACCAAGGATCTTTTGCTTGATCGACTCGGGCATCTCGTCGTCGTTGGCGGGGGCCGCTTCCAGGAGGGCGACAATTCGGTCCATCTCCTGATCATCGACGTGCGGGTGCTCGGCCTGAAGGGCTTCGAGCTCGGCCTGCTCTTCCTCGCTGAGGCCGAAGAGTGCGCGATCGGAAAGCAGCTCAAGGAGTCGCTGGTGATCGTCGTTGCCGTGGTCAAGCTTGTCATTATGGCTTTGGTCGTTCATACCGCCGCCCCCTTTCTTGCTCCGCCTTCGGAGAGCAATTCTCGCAATCGGATCATACCGCGGCGGGCATGTGTTTTGACGGTGCCGACAGGCAGCCCCGTTTGTTGGGCAATCTGGGTCTGACTGAGACCCTGGTCGACGGCCAATTCAAGCACGCGACGTTCGTCATCGCGCAGTTCCGACATGAGCCGTCGTGCTCGCGTCGCTTCTTCGTGGGTTTCCAAGTCAGCACCAACTTTCGATTCAGTCGATATCGGGTCCGTCAGTGATTGAGTTTCCGGACGTCGTTTCGCGGCTCTTTGTCGGTCGATGATTCGTCGCCGGGCAATCATCGCGATGAATGTCTTTTCGGAACTCTGGCTGGGGTCGAATCTGTCTGCAGTCTTCCAGATTGACAGGAAGGCTTCCTGGACCGCGTCTTCCGCTTCGGCGGAGTTGTTGCACAATCGCCGGGCGATCGACCAGACCAGACCGCCGTAGGTCTCGACGCATTGCTCCATGGCATCTGCCGCTCCGGATGCAACTCTGGTCAGAACCGAATCAGACAATCGTCCACTCCATTGAAAAAGCGAGGAGAGACCGCGGTGGTCTCTCGCTCGACATGATAAAGTCAACGCTTTGCGGGGTAGGGTCCGCTAGTGGGCAGCCTGATGGTAGACCGAACCAAGTCCCTGCCGAAGTACCCAGGCTCGTTTGCTGGAGTCGGGGGACGTGCTGGCGACCTGTAGGGTGTGGTCGATCTTCTCGCGGGTTGCGACGTCCAGTCCTTTCATCTTCGTTAGATGCGTCATCGTTTTGGTGTAGAGGTCCGCACACTGGCAATGATTGCCGGTGTTGTAGAGTTGGCTACCCTTCGCAACGACCTGCTGGATCATTTTTCGAGGAATCGCGGCCGCTTTGACAGCTTTCTTCGGTGGCATGATGACCGAGTCGATCACGTGGATGACCCCATTCGAGCAAGCAATGTCGGTCTTTATGATCTTCGCATTCTCTACTGAGAGCGAGAATTTGACCGGTGATCCCTGCACCGACTTGGCTTCACCGACATTCAGCAGGTCGCCAGCCATTACTTTTCCGGGGACGACGTGATACGTCAGGATCGCCTGAAGTTGCGCCTTGTTTTCGGGTTTCAGTAGATCGGCGATTGCCGATTTCGGCAGCTTTGCGAACGCTTCGTCAGTCGGAGCGAAGACCGTGAACGGCCCTTTGCCCTTCAGTGTGTCCACCAGGCCGGCAGCCTTTACGGCGGCGACCAACGTTTTGAAGCTGCCCGCCGATACGGCCGTATCGACAATATCCTTCTCGGCTGCGGGGAGGGTGGCGGCGGAAAAGGCGACCAGTACAAATGTCAAAATTGAACGTGACATGGAAATTCCTTCGTGATTCCGTAGTTTCGATTTTTGGGTTGATTCAGATCGTCTTGGTGAGCACTCGAGAAAGGTATTCGAGCGGTACCGGCAATCGGATTCAGAAACCAAAGAAGTTTTTTGGGCAGCGGTCGAAAGTGCCGGAATCTGCGGTGTTCAGCAATTGAGTCGCTCCTAAGTGACAATCTCCCATCGCCAATTAGACTGGTTCCTATGTCAGGCAAACCAAAATCGCGGAATCGACTCAACGGGGCGGAGTTATGCGAGCCCCGGTATCTGCTTTCGGGAAATTCCGAGCTAGGGGCGGCGGAACCGTCACTGGATGTTGTCGCCGAGTTCTCGTTACTTGACGTGAATCCGACGTCACAAACCTATGACCAGCTGGTCTCACCATCCGACTTTCGAGGCCAGGTGAGTGCGTGGTACTTCGGTTTCGCGACGTGAGTGTACTGTTCTGCCCAGTTTGGGTATCTCGATCAGTTGCAGGACGATCTCCGCGCCAGTCGCCCGGAGCTCGATATCCAGATCCTGGGGATGAATCCGTTTCAGGAGGAATCCGGGAACGCTGCCGTCACCGAAGGCCGAGACATTCCGTGGCTGCAGGACGTCGATGCTGACGGCGATAATTTCGGGGACACGTGGCTGGTCGACTGGCCGTTCGTATATCGCGATGTGGTCATTGTCGATGCCAACGGTGTCGCGGTGGATTCGTACAACCTGACGATCAATAGCCTCGAGGAGCCCGAGAGTTACAGCACGCTGCGACAGATGCTGATCGACGTTGCGGTCAGTGCCATCGATGGCGCGGACGATTCGGTTGCCGTTCTGTCTGGCGCCACCTCCGAGATCAACGTGTTGGCAAACGATGTCGGCAGCAGTCGGCTCTCGATTACGGATATCACGATGCCGGAGTTTGGCGTCGCGGAGATCGCAACGATCGAATACCCCGCAACACTGGATCCCGTCGATCGCCCGATTACGGACCTGGTGATTTCGGAGATCGTGCCAGGCGAGTACATCGAGATCTACAACTCGTCGTTTACGGAGTCAGTCGATCTTGGTGCTGTGAGTCACGTGTTGGTGTCGGGCGAATTTGATGTGGATATCGCGGCACTCTCCAGCGACGACGTTCCGGCGCGGGGGTACCGGCAGATGCCGTGGCCGGCGGGACTTCAGATGTCCGGACAGAGCGGCGAACTGATTCTGTATCACAGCCGCGAGTCTGGATTCGACGAGGGTTCGAACATGCTGGATTTTGTGGCGTGGGGCGAAGTTTCCACCCACAGTCGAATCGAACTGGCGCGGGAGATGAAGCGCTGGGAAGGGCCGCCTGATGGAACGTTGGACGTGGATGCGATTCAGCGAATTCCCGGCACGATTGGCAACGAATCTCATTCGTACGATAACCATCGCCCTTCGACGCCCGGTAACGCAATTAATGACGCCGTCGAAACGACGCAAGTCATCCGCTACACACCGCCTGCCTCGTTTGTCGGCGAAGTCGAATTGAGTTACACCGTGATGGACGATGCAGGCGTGACGGATACGGCTCGAGTGCGTATCGACGTCGCGCCGAATTCACTGCCATGGCAGAATCCGGAGAACAATTACGACGTCAACAACGATGGCGAGATCACCTACGCCGACGCGCAGGCCGTCATCGACGTTCTGAATGCAGGTTTTGCTGGCGATCTGCCGACGCAGATGGTGATGCCGCTTGCTCCGAGTCCATTTGTGGATTGCAACGGCAACAATTCTGTTGAGCCCCGCGATGTGCTGGCGATCTTCCATGAACTCCTTGGTACGGTGGATCAGGCGTCGGCCGAACAGCGAGGGGCAGGCAGTTCCAGCCTGAAAGCGGATGAAGGGGCCGCTGGCGAGCCTCCGGAAGGCGTTTCCGAATCGACGATGCAGCTGATTGCCGTCGACGTTGCCGGGCAGAACTCGGCAGACAACCTGGCTCAGTGGTACGCCGCGCAGGTTCGTCAGGCAGATGCGGACGACGAGGGCGGCGAAGCGGCGAAACGCGACACGGTCAGCGTCGCGGAGATGCTTTCGCAGTCGACGCCGATAGCAAGCGAACGTCCCGTCTGAACAGCGGCGAACAGTTCGTTGAGAAGCGAGCGCGAATTCGAATTCGCGTTTCTCTCTACTTTTCGTCTGGCATCGCGGCGATCCACTCACGTATGAGCTCTGTCGCCTCATTGGGAACCATGTTTCGGGCCACGTTCGGCATACGAATGCTGGGGTCGGTCGACTGGATGCGGAAGAGCAGGATCGACTTGTCCGGTTCGCCGGGCACAATGTCATACTCGCGACCTCCCGATCCGTGGCCGGCCGCAACGGGTGATTTCCAAAGGCCAAACTTGGCCGGATTCTTCTGCGAGTACCTCAAATCGAGCCCGGAAGTTCGAGCGGTTCCCTTGGGGCTGTGACAATGGGCGCAATTCACATGCAGCCACGCATGGGCACGACGATCGAGATCTCCGGTCGTCGGGTCATCGGCTACCGGCATGCTGTCCAGGTCCTTGATCGGCGGTAGTCCGTCGATGCCGTGCTTGCTGGCGAGGTGCTCGAGCTGATTTTTGGTACCCGTCGGGAAATTGAACTCCCGATTCATGTTCAGGGCGGTGGGGCCAATGGGCACGTACTTGTTGTTTTGGGAATGGCAATTCAGGCATTGGTTGGCATTGGGGATCTCGTAGCGGTTCGTGGTTTCGCTGCCGTCGCTACGCAGCCATGAGACATCCAGGACGCCGCCACCCAATAACAGATGAGCTTCCGTCTGCTCGTCATTCCACTGATAGGAATAACCAAACCACTCGCCGTTCCGCAGGACTTCGATGCGCGTTTCCAGTAAGCGTTCGCCTGCTGTTGGATCGCGTTCATCGATTGGGTAGGCAAACGTCTTGGCGATCAACGTGCCTTCGGGGAAGTCGAGGACGCCGCTGTCGGTGTAGCCAATCGATGATCCCGCGGGAACTCGAATGAATCGATACTTGTCCGTGTAATCGGAGAACAGTTTTGTGTTCAGCGTATAGGGAACGACTCCGTCGACCGGCTGTTGCGTTGAGCCGGTTCCCTCAAAGAGTCCATAGCCAGAAAGCTTTTCGGGGGCCGCGCGGTACGCGATCACCGCGGGGCTGGCCGTTGGTGCGGGGGCGTCGTGAGGCTGAAGAGTGACCGCAGCGAGCGGCTCTTGCGGTGTCGTATGCGGCGCCAGATCTCGCGACGCAGAGTACTTGCCTTGCTGTATGGATTCGATGGAAAGCTGGTCGAGCTTGAAATTTGCGAATCGAGCTTCGCCATTGTTGTAGATGGAGATCTTGCTGCGGGCGTTGGAGGTGGGGTTCGCTGCTTTCGCCGGAGCCACCATGCCATCGAACAGGATGTCGGGAATGGGGAGGCCCAGGGCGGGCGGCAGCACGTCGCCGAGTTGCCCTCCGGGCTTTTTGCCGCCCTTGGAGATTCGATTGTCATGAATCGAAACGGTCTTGTTGAAGGGATCGTAGGTGGGATCCTTGATCTTCTTGTTGGAGATCAGGTAGCTAATGATGGAAACGTTTGACGTGTGGTGCCCCGTGATGTCGTTGTCGAAGACTTCCACCTTGTCGGTGGCCATAATCATGACACCCGTACCGGCTGGTACCATGGCCACAATGTTTCCCGGTGCCGCGAAATTGCGGTGATTGTTGTCGACCACCCGGTTGCGAAAGAGGCGTACGTCGCTGCCTGCCTTGAGTTGCAGGCCTGGTAGGTCAAACACCAACAGACCGCCGGTGTTGTTGGTGGCCACATTGTCATAGACATCTGCGTTGATTGAGTTTTCAATCTCGATGCCCGCGACATTTCGCTCCACGCGGCATCCGCGCACAATGATCTGGCGACTCTGCCCGACATAAATGCCTGAATCCGATGCACCGAACGCCGAACAGTTCTCGATGAGCACATTCCGGCATTGCACGGGGTAGAGGCCGTAAGCGCCGTTGCTGGATCTGGCTTCGCCCGTCCATTCGACGCGAACATTCCGGAAGGTGACGTTTCGAGCTCCGATAACCTTGATTGCGTTTCCCGCGGTATCTTCAATCGCAATGTCTTCAATGACGAAATTGTCGCCGGTGGCCTCGATTCCCTGACCGCCGGACAATTGACCCTTGAAGCTGATGGTGGTCTTGTCGGCGCCTTGCCCTCGGATGGTGATGTTGTCCGTGGCGAGATCAATCTGGCGATCGAGTTGAAACGTGCCTTCGGAGAACTCAATCACGTCGCCCGGGATCGCTCGAACGAGCAGCTCCTGAAGTTGGTACTGCAAGTTCGCGCCAGGGGACAGTCTATAGACGTCCGGACGCGGAAGTTCCGTAGCTCGCCCCGATTCTGGTTGTACGTGAATCAGGATGAGGGCGATGAAAGCGACAATCAGGTGGCGAATGGACATACGATTTCTCTTCGCGGTGCTGGTGCCGCCATTATAGCTTGCACGTCGGAAGTACACAGTGAACCTGGGCGGTGTAGCACCATGCATCCATGGAAACGCGGCCCTTCGAATATGTGGCGGAATCACTTGTTGCTTATGGCGTCGCATTAGTCAAATCGATTACAGTTGGGCAGGAATGTCCACGTCGACGATCTTGGTGTTTGATACGGGAGCCGATCATGTTTGTACCGGGAACAAACGAGCTGTTGATTATTGCCGTGATGCTGGGTGGCGGTTTAATGGTGGGACTTCTCGTACTGGGAGTGGTTCTTTTCACGCGGAAAGGTGCGACGCAATCGCAGTTCCCCAACCTGCTGCCGTGCCCCGACTGCGGACGCATGGTGAGCCGACTGGCGACATCGTGTGCACAATGTGGAAGGCCAATGGAGCCACAAGCGACGGACTAATCAATTATGCGTAAGCTCACCTATTTTGTCGCTTGTAGCGCGGATGGGTTCATCGCCCGGGAGGACGGCGGACTCGATGATTTTTCCTTTGAGGGTGACCACGTTCAGGATCTGCTGGACGAATATCCGGAGACGATGCCGACTCATCTCCGTGAACCGCTGGGCATCGACGGCGCGAATCGGCACTTCGACACGGTATTGATGGGGCGACACACCTACGAAGTCGGCTTGTTGGCGGGGATCACCAGCCCGTACGGTCACATGAAGCAGTATGTGGTCTCGCGTTCAATGACCGAGTGCCCCAGTCCGAGTGTCGAGCTTGTCAGTGGCCGCGTGCGAGATTTGGTTGCCGAGCTAAAGGAGCAGGAAGGAATGGGGATCTGGCTGTGCGGCGGTGGGATTCTTGCTTCGGAACTGGCGCCTCTGATCGACGAATTGGTGGTCAAGTCGAATCCGTTCCTGATGGGGGCTGGCAAAACGCTTTTTGCAGAAGCCATGCCGCGCACACAGTTGCGACTGGAAGATCGCAAGTTGTACGACAGCGGTTTTGCGTTGCTTCGCTACTCACTGCAGCATGACGTTCAGGATTCGTGATGCGGTCGCTCTGAATGGGTGGCTCGGTGAAGCGTCGCAAGAAATGAAATGGCAGCCTACCCGGACACGTCCATGTGCCCGGCCGGGTAGACTGCCAAAGGAGCCTGGCTGCTGCGGGAGATAGTCAGGCTCCTGGGATCGCAATCTTCGCGCAATCCATACGCGAAAATCCGCGGTCATATCCGGCACCTTCAAAGCCGGATTGGTCGGCGACCCTGTGGCCTATGGGCCGCCGACCTCCGTACCGCGTAAAGCGAACAACGGAAGACGCAAGTCGGTATGTGTGCTCCTTGATTCGTCCGTGAGTTGCTGGTTGCCCTGCATCGCCGGCTAATCGCCGGTCTTCGACTTCAGGGCCTGCTCCGCCAGTTGGTCATACTCTTCTTCGTTCTGGGTTACGTATGCGTCCCAGCGTTTGGTTTCCCAGATTTCCATGCGGTCTCTAACGCCGATCAGCATGGCTTCCGAACCGATGTTGGCGAGTTCGGCCAGCTCGCGGGGGATTCGGATTCGACCCTGACGATCAACGTCCACGCTCTCCGCCCGAGAGAAGAAGAGGCGGCTAAATGCCCGAACTTCCTTGCCCGTGGGAGATTCCTTGTCGAGTTGGTCCGCGATGCGGCGAAACGATGCCTCCGTGTAAAGCGTTAGTGATCCATCTGTTCCTGGTGCGATGTAGAGCACGTCGCCGGATTCGTCCGAAGCCGTGCGAAAGCAATCCCGAAATCGCTTGGGGATCGCAATGCGAAGTTTGTCGTCGATCGCTCGCTTGAATGACCCAGTTAAAAGCATCTGCCAGCGATTTCTTCCTGAGTGACTCCCTGCGTACCACTTATCCCCATTGGTCCCCAAGCATACCCATTTGGCTCCACGCGTCAACTCGTGTTTTCTGGCTTGTTTTTTGGGATTTTTGGCCGGTGGGGGGCAGTTATGGTGGAGATAGGGGCAGGTTTTGGGGGGGGAGATTTAGTTGGTGATTGGGGCGCGTTTCCCCACTGGGGTCCACCCGTGTGTTGGTGGGTGGAGGTTTTGAGGCGGAGCCTCCGAGGCAGTGCGTTCCAGGGCGGAGCCCGGGAACGAGGGGGGCGCCTAGAGAGATCGTGCGCGACGGCACCATGGCAGCAGTGATGCACTCGTCAGGATCACGGTCATGCCGGAAGGCTCCGGTACCGACGTGACGTTTCCGCCGGCAAAGTGCCGTGACATCTGCAGGAAGTCGGTGAAGTCGACTTCGCCACTTCCGTCAAAATCTCCGGCGCCCCAACCGCCGGGCTGCCCGAAGTTCTGCGAGAGCGTGAGGAAATCCGGGAAGTCGACCAGACCATCGAGATCGGTGTCGCCAGGATTAACTTCAAGGATCTGACGTAACAGAAAATCAAGATCCCCGCTGTCATTCTGGCCGTCACGATTGAGGTCAAACTGCAAGTCTTCCGTGCCGATACGCAGTTCCGTCTGCAGCACGTCGATTTCCGCCGCCGAGCTGGTAAACGACGGACTTCCCAGTTGCACGTACATGGCTTCACCAAACGCGTGGCCAATCTGCAAGAGCTCGGCGCTGGACATGTTCGGTGAGAGTTCGGGCGTGAAGGAATACGTCGAGTTCAATCCAACACTGGTCTTGGCCCAGAATTCGAGGATCCCGGCGGGAGTGGTTGAGTCGTCAATTTCGAGATCGATGGTGTTGCTGGCAACCAGTTGCTGGAGGAACGGAGTCTCGGCGCCGGCGGAATCGGTGTAGACGAAGTTGGGGCCGGAATCAAAGAACCCGTGGAAGTCGAGTGTGAAATCGACATCCGCATCGGTGTCCACTCGCATTGCCGAACTAACGACATCGATTTCCGGGAATCCGCCGTTGTCGCCGGTCACGTTGGAATCCCAAAAACGATTGTGGTCGTTAGCGGGACTCAGGGAGTTTCCACGATAGTATCCCTCGGTGCGACCGAGCGGATCGACCTGCGGATAGACAAAGAACTCGGTTTCGTTTCGTATCTGCCGTGCACGCTCGTCATCGCTGGTCAGGAAGCGCAGCATACCCTCAAGCGCGAAGTGGGCGCCCATTTCGCCGCTGTGGTTTCCACCGACCAGCACGACGCGGGTTTTTTCGGATTGAACCAGCGGGTTCGTAATCCGCAAACTGTAGAGTGGAAGATCTGCCGAACTGCCGATGGAATAGTTCGCGTCAGCGCTACTGGTTGGTGAGACGAACCATGCGGACGTGAACTCCTCCACGAGATCCATGGTTCTCGAAAAGGGATACGGAGTGCTGTAGGCGACGTAGACCGCGGATTGCTCGAAGGGCGCGTCGTTGCTGAAACGGAATTCCGCCCCTGTGACCTGGTTGTTGTCAAAGAAGTTCCAGTCGTTTTGGTCGTAGCTCCAGACAAAGCGGTGCCCCAGTAGACTGCCGGCGAAGAGATTGCCGGGCGAGCCGATGCGAAAATCGGGTTGCTGCCCAATTGCGTCTTGCATGCCAAAGTACACCCAGCGATAGGTGTCCGGCCGACTGGTCAGCGTTTCTTCGCCCACGAGGCGGATCGTGTCGCCCGAAATTGTCCAATCTGCCAGCGACGCCGATTCAAAGCCCGTGAAGAGCTGCTGGGCCATGCAGCATCTCGCCAGCAGCAGCACGACGGCGCAAGTAAGAAGGTTCAGTTTCATTTCACATAAGGTGCTCAACGCCGACAGCCCGCCTCCGCTGAGGATACCATTGGTTAGCCGATTCGGCCACTAAAGCGACTTTGCAGATTGGTCTGAACCGCCGCGAATGTGATACGTATTGCAGTTGAGCTGAAGGGCTTCAAATGACTGTAAAAAAACGACGCAAGGTTCTCCGGTTTAGCTTGGGGGCGATGTTGCTGGGTATCACCGCCATCGCAATCTCGATGGGGATCTGGGCGAACGCTGGGCAGCGCCAGAGGCTGGCCGTCAATGCCGTCAAACGAATTGGCGGAAGTGTGCGCTACAACTATACGGAGGTTCCTGCGAATCCGCGTATGGTCGGCGGGGCGCTGCGAGTCATGGGAGGTGCGCCTGCCACACCGCCCAGTCGGTACCAGATGTTTCTGCAATGGAGCGCCGATCTGATCCGCAGGCGTCTGGGGCCGGATTACGTCGACGACGTGATTTCGATTACCTTCAATCGTCTCCCCGTGGGTGAACCGGATCCTGCCGCCCCTTCAGGACCCTTGCCCATGGGGCCGACACTGACGGACACGGAATGGAAGTTACTGTTCGCGTTGCCCGACGTGCGGTCGGTTACGGTACAGTTCGCCGAAGATGCGGACCTTGCCAAACTGTGGCAGATTCCCGGGCTGCGTTCGGTCGACCTGCAATCGCCGCTAGTGACGGCCGCCGGCATGCAGGGCATCGGCGGGGCGCCGGATCTGACTTCGCTGAGGATCTATACGGACGCCGTTTCACTCGGGAGCAGGGGGATCAATGAAATTGGCCAGGCGTCAGGCCTGACAGACCTGCGGATCGAAATCGACGAACAAATTGACGTCGCGCACGTGTCGGCATTCGAACAACTGCAGCAGCTCCGGCGGCTGGCCTTCGGCTATCGAATCACCCTGATGGACGCCGATGTCGCACGGCTGGAAAAGCTGTCCAATCTCGTGGCGTTGGAAGCAGCCTCGTTTGACGTGACGGACAAGGGCGTAGCATCGCTGAGTAAGTTAACGCGACTGGTGGAGCTGGACCTGAGCTTCAATGAAAAGATCACCGACGAGGGATTGAGGCCTATCTGTGGAATGGAAAACCTGAAAGTGCTCGAGTTGGCGGGCACGAAGATCAGCGGCGATTGTCTCGAGTTTCTGGGCGATATGCCAAAACTAAAACGGCTGAACCTCGTCAGTTCAACGGTGGAGCTTGATGCGGTCGAAGCCTTGCGTCGTCGTCGTCCAGATTTGGAAGTGGTTCATTGGGGGAAATCCGATTAGATTACGTAGCTCGCGTCACACATGTGGCTGCTCTCGTTTCGAAATGACTCTCTCGGGTGACCCTTGAATCTCGTAAATGCAAAATATCATGGCTGGTTGGTAGTCGTGATCGCGGCGGCCGGTATGGTCGCCACGCTACCCGGCCGTACCGTCGGCTTGGGATTGATCACCGAGCCCTTGTTGGGGGACTTGGGCGTCGCCAAGACGACCTACGCGAATCTGACGTTCTGGGCGACGATCCTGGGCGCATCGTTCAGTCTTGCGTGCGGTCCAGCGATCGATAAGTGGGGAATTCGCCGAGTGTTGCCTGCAGCTCTGTTGCTGGTTGGTGGGACGACGGTGTGCATGGGGCAGACGGTGACGGCAACGAGCTTGTTGTTGTTCCTCATTCTGTCGAGAGGATTCGGGCAGAGTTCGCTTTCGACGGCCAGCGTCACGGCTGTCGGCAAATGGTTTTCTGCCAACCTGGGCATCGCGCTGGGAGTCTTTTCGGCGCTGGTGGCGATCGGGTTTTCGGTGGCGATTCCTGTTTTGGGCGGGTCGATAACGGTGGAAAACTGGCGGGGCCATTGGACGACCGTCGGCATTGGCATCGCAGTTTTGGGCGTCGTGGCTTATCTGCTGATACCAGCCGAGCGTCGCAAGTTGGCCGAAACACAAACGGAGGAAGTGGAGGGCGTCTCTGCAACCTGGCGGGAGGCGATGGCGACGCCGGTGTTTTGGGTTTTCACACTGGGTACGGCGTTTTACTACGTCGTGCTCTCGGGGCTGACGCTTTTCAATGAAGCGGTCATTGCCGAATTGGGTTTTGGCCACGAAATCTTCATTTCAGCGATGGTAGCCATGATGGCTGCCGGCCTGGTTGGCAACTTTCTCTACGGTTGGCTGGCCGGCTGGGTGTCGATTCCACGCCTGTTGGCGATCAACCTGTTGTTGCTTTCCGGTGTCCTGTTTGGATTCCCGTTTCTGTCGACGGCAACTCGAGTCATCGTGCATTCGGGCGTTTACGGAATTGTGGGCGGAGCCTTTGCGGTGCTGTTCTTTACCGGCTATGGCCGCGCGTTTGGGAAGCAGAATCTGGGGAAGATTCAGGGCACGGCTCAGGTGTTGGGCGTGTTGGCATCTGCGGTCGGCCCCAAATTGTTGGCCGAAACCGAAGCGGCGACGCAGAGTTTCCTGCCGGCGTTTCGTTGGTTGGCACCGGTGGCGGTTGTGCTGGCGATCATTGCGTGGTGGACGCGAATGCCGGCGGCTACTTCGCCGATTCCAGCGGAAGGTCAATGAGATTCTTGCCCGCGGTGACCTCCACGGTGATGTCCGTTCGATCGCGATCATCATAGCGAGCCGGCGTGATGAGCTTCTGGCCCGGCGCGTTCTGGTATCCGCCCGGCGGCGGTGGGTCCATTTCGACGACGCTCACGGTGACCTTGTATTCACCTGGCTCCAGCCCCGTGGTCGAGCCTGTCGTCACGCGATACGCACCGCCTGAAGTTACGTCTCCGAAGGCGGCGGCACCGCCTGCCGTTGGGTAGAACATGACGGTGCCTGTGATGTTTTCGCCTTCGGGCAGCGATTTACCGTCGATGGTGATCGTTCCGGTTACCGTCGCCGGGAGTGTCTGCTCGCAACCTGTTGCGGCGAGTGTGAAGGCGAACACGATCAACGCCGCATATCGGCGCATGGCGGGGAGGTTGTTCATTTCTGTAGCCGGTTTGCAGAGGAGATTTCACGGAGGACGACTAGTTGAGGTAGTTGCTGACCAACTCTTCGCCACTGCGTGTGCTGAGGAAGCGGTACGTGTCGAAATCGATCGAATCGCTAATGAACGCAACGGTGCCGTCGACGAATGCAAAGTAGGCGCCACCGGGATGGTCGCTGCGGAACGTGATTGACGTCGGCCAGTCGGCGGGGCGAGGTGGGTTGGGTTTCAGGTTCAACGGAAAATGCGTGCTGCTGTAGTCACCGTTGCCGTGGTAAAGAGCCGAATGGCGGTTGTAGCGTGGGAGGTCCTCGCCGGCGAGAAACGTCTTGCTCAGTCCGTCGCTGATGTTCTTGAAGCGTATCGTTTTGGTGAATGAGAACCGCCAGAACAGTCCGCGACAATCAGGCGAGCGATGGCAGTCCGGACTGCCGACACCGCGTCCGCCCATTTTGGTGTTGCCGAGATTTCCTTTGTAGTTCGTCAGGGCAATTTCTTTGCCGCCCCACTGAAACTGTTCGGTGGAAGTCTCCAGCGATGACGCGGTGGGGCAACGGAAGATCGCGATGGGCGTCCTGACGATGTTGGCGACATCGGGCGAATTGATACCGGACTGGTTGCCGAATCGACCAGAGAAGTAAGGTTGCAGCACGTCGTACTTTGCCTGTTCTTCAAAGAACGGCAGCGATTCGGTAATCCAGCCGCGACCGCTCTTTTCTTCGTGGTTGTGGCTGCGAGGGATGCGGTTGTTGGCGCTATGGAAGTTCTGCACCGCCAGGCCGATCTGCCGCATGTTGTTCATGCACTGGGCACGGCGGGCCGATTCGCGTGCTGCCTGAACGGCGGGCAACAGAAGTGTCACAAGCATGGCGATGATCGCAATGACCACCAGCAGTTCGACAAGCGTGAATCCGAAACGTCGACCCTGATTGCCACTGATCCGTGTCGTCATGGTTCCGCCCTTTTCGGTTGAAGGATGACGGCATTATGACGGCGCGACGCGCGCAAAGATATAGCGGTGATGTCCGCAGGATCTATTCGGACGTCACTCGGGGCCGGGGCCAGGTCCCACGGAAACCGTCATCGTGCGCGATAGTGGGTGTTGATCCAGCACATCGCGAATGTCATCGAGTTCCACGGAGCGGTAGACGTCAAGGGTTTCTTTGACGGTCTTGTAGTCGCGTCGCTGAAGCCAGTTGTTGCCAACCGTGAAGAGTCGGCTGCCGGGGCGTTCGCTGCGACGGACGATTTGCGAACAGACTTTGCTTTTGACGAGATCCAGTTCTTCCTGGGTGATTCCGTTTCTGTCGATTTCGTCCTGAATCATCCAGAAGCGATCCAGATTTTCGCCGGTGTCCTGCGGGGCGCAACAGAGGTAGCTCATCAGGATACCGGTTCCATCGAATTCATAGGTCGATGCACCGGCATACTCAGCGATTCCGGGATCAACCAGGTTCCAGTACATGCGACTTCCGCTGTCGTCGCCGAGGGCGTAGGCCAGTAGTCTCGCAGCGAAGCGAAGTGGATCCGTGGCGCTGGGGCCCGACGAAATTTGCACGGCGTATTCCTGAGCGACGCCGTCTTTGGCAATTCGGGTTTTGCCTTGATGGCCATCTGCCGGATGGGCAACACGTTCCGCCTCAAAAGACTCCCACGCTCCGCAATGCTGTTCGGCAGAAGCGATCAAAGCGGGGAAGTCGACATTGCCGCAGGCGACGAGTGTGATGTTGCCCGGGCTGTAGCGTTGCTGGAAGTACGCTCGCATATTCTCCGGAGTCATATTGCCGACGCTCTCGGTCGTGCCTAGCACGTTCTTCGCCAGCGCGTGGTCGCCAAACCACGCTTCCATGCACTTTTCGTGTGCGCCGAACGGCGGTTGGTCCTCGTACTTGAGGATCTCTTCGATGATGACCTGCTTCTCGGTTTCGAAGTCGTCTTCTCGCAATGACGGGCGCATGATGTCCGCCAGCAGGTCGACGACCTCGTTCTGGTACTCGGGCAGCACCGTGGCGTAGTAGACCGTCTGCTCTTCGCTGGTGAAGGCATTCGAGTGCGAGCCCAGTTCGTCGAGTTCGCGATTGACGTCGGCGGCACTTCTGCGTGGCGTGCCTTTAAAGACCATGTGTTCCAGGAAGTGACTGACTCCGGCAACCTCCGGCGTTTCGTCGCGTGAACCGGTGCGGACGAAGAAGGCGGTGGAATTCGAATACGCCTGGTCATTGCATTCAGCAACGATCTGGAGTCCGTTGTCGAGCTGGTGTTGCTTGAACTTCATGTCAGTCTATTGGGGCTTGATCGGTGACTTTGGTCGGTGGCTTCGTGCCGATGCCATCCTGGCGATGGCTCAGCTGTTAGTTATCGTGAGCGACCCGGGGTATCGGTGGTTCGAACGCGTTTTACGCCGGCATGACGAGCGGTTTTTCACCTAGCGAGGCGATCCGGAAGTCCTGCGGCGGATTCTGTTTGAGGTACTGATTGATCGAACTGGCCGACAGACTGTTGACGGCATCGGAGACTTCTTTCAGGGGGCGAACGCGTCCAAGATGGTACCAGTCAATCGCCATGGAAACGCTTCGCGAGGCACTGGATTCCTGCTGCATGATCAGAGCGCTCTTAATGCGGGCCTTCAGGCGATTGAGCTCTGAGTCTTCCACGCCATCACCCAGTCGGATGAGTTCACGCATGGCGACGTCCAGCGTCTCCTGCGCCCGTTCGGTGCTGGTCGCGCTGTAGCACAACACGGACCCGCGGTCGCGAAGCGTATTGACCGTCGCGTAGATGGTGTAGCAAAGCCCCTCTTTCTCGCGTACTTCCGTGAACAGTCGGGAACTCATGCCGTCGCTCAGCACACCCACCGCCGCCCGCGCCTGGTAGTAGTCGTCGTGCCGATACGGAACGTTCGGGTAGGAAATGGCAATGTGAGTCTGGTTGGATTCGTGTGGCAGGTGGGCGAACGTGCCGGTGGGTGGAGTTTCTTCCACGTCGTCGAGCGGTTGGGACGCCCAGTCGCCGAAAAGCTCGCCAACCTTGTCCAGCAGTTCCGGCCAGTTGACTTTGCCAGCAACGCTAATGATCGTTCCTTCCGGTCGGTAGCAAGTTCCAAACTGGCGGTGCACATCGTGGATGTCAATCTGTTGGACGTGTTCCAGATTGCCGTAGACCGATCGACCCCACGGGGCCGGATACTGAAGCTGTCGCACGCGTTCCATCACGCGGTGCGCCAGGTCATCCTCCGAAGCTCGCAACTCCTGGAAGCAGACCTGTCGTGCTTCTTCCAGTTGATCTTCCGGGAAGATGGGGCGACGGATCAAATCCGCGTGCAGTTCCAACGCCTGCAGCAGGTTGTCGGCCAGGGTCGCCCCGGAGTAGCTGGTGTGCGAGAGCGAAACCGACGCGCTGCGATCCACTCCCAGACGCTCGAGCGATTCGACGAATTCGCGACTGGAGAGGTTGCCGGATCCACGCTGCACCATGTCGCAAAGCAGATTGGAAAGTCCCAATCGGTCATCCGGGTCACGAACGGCGCCGCCGGGCATGAGGAATGCGAAGGCGGCCGATTCGAGCCACGGCATTTCTTCCGCAAGGAGCGTGATCCCGTTGTCGAACGTGTGTTGATGTATGGATTGTTGCGTCACGGAATGAAAGTTTGCTCGCGAGGTTCAGATAGACGTGCCACCTAACAGGAACGGAGGCACCGGAATGACGACGGCCGATCGGTGTCGCGTGCCCGCTTCAGGTCATCGCGACTTCGACGGACTTGTAGACCGTCTTGATGTGCCGGAATCCCATGTTGCGGTACAACTGGACGGCAACGGCGTTCTTCGCAGTTACTTCCAGATTGACAGAGCGTAGTGCTCCGCGCCGGAATCCTGCAAGGGCATGTTGCAGCAGGCTCTTGCCCAACCCCTGACCGCGGTGCTCGGGAGTGACGCCCAGATTCTGAATCCCACCGCGTCCAAACTCGTCGCGAATGCCCTGCACGGTACCGCAAAAGTCGACCGATCCGCCGGGGTGCCGAAACACGGCCAGCCACGTCGTCTCGGGCATAAAGCCGGCCTTGTTCGAGATCTCCCCCATGAGTCGTCGGCATCCGGACTCTTCCGCCAGACATGGGAAGACCTTCGCGTCCACCTCATCGCGGAAGCTGCGATACTTGGCGATCGCATGCGCCTCCAGGAGTTGCTCCTCCCAGGGTAGTAATTGATATCCCGCGGGCACTGAAATGGCATAAGAGGCATGTCGTAGTGACACTTGCATCTTGTACCGTTTGAAGTACTGGTTCATCGTGCTGTTCCGCGGTCGGGAGAATCCCCACATGCCCTGTCCCTCTGCGCATGATCTGGATATTGTGTCCCCTGATTTTAGCGAAGGCACGCGATTTGTTGAGAGCCAACCCGTTTTCTTCGCGATTTCTTCGGGTTTTGGGGGTTCCGTAGAACAAATGGCACGACCATTTTGCCACGGCGAGGGGAGAACCGGTGTGTTCGGTGGCGTCAGGCTTTGCGCTTCTTCACCGTCTCGATCAACGGCTCGGGACGCCCCGGCGCTGACATGACTTCGCGAATAGTGGAATTCGCCAGCGCGTCTTCAACCAGCCCCAGGGCCTCATCCAGCCGATGATGCATGGGGCAAAGTTGGTGCCGGTGTGTCTTCAAACCCAGCGGACAAGCCGAAATGCGACGCAGCGGGTCCACCGCATTGACCACTTCAAGCACGGTGAGATCGTCCGGCGAATGGTCCAGCGTGAAACCACCGCCCACTCCGCGTTTCGAAGAGACGATGCCCTGTCGCGCCAACTCCTGCAGAACCTTCAACAGATAGCTGGTGGGAACGCAGGTCTCCTCCGCAATGCGTGGACTGCCCGCGGGCGTTTCATCGGGGTGCTGAGCCAGCCACACGACGGCGCGAAGTGCGTATTCCTGAGTCTGTGAAAACATGTGGGAGCCGGCGATTGTCAGGAATGAATGTTGGGAAACGGACGGCAGTAGGAATGTCCATGCATCAACCAAGTGTACCATGCGATCTCCCGTGGAATGGCCGTAAACCGAAAAGTGGATGTTGACATCCGGTTTTGGCGGGCGTAAAACGGATGAAGTTGTCCGGTTTAGGCGCCGGTGCAGTTTTCAACAGGCAGATTACTGGGAGAATGATGATGGCGGATTCAGGAATGAGCGTGCGCTGGTTGGTGGCGTGGGGGATGCTTGTGTGTGTGGTTGGCGGTGCGGTTGCAGCGGAGCCGAAGAAAAAATCACAGCCCGCGGCGAAGCCGGACGTGCAACTCGAACGCGCGAGGAGGGAAGTGCGTTTGCTCGATGACATCTACAAAGGTGGCATCGTCACGATTACGCAGCACTACGTCACGGACGAGGACATGATTCCCGCCGGCACGGCTTTCAAGATGCTGTTCAAGGCCGCCGAGGAAAAAGGTTGGCATCGCGTTCGGCTGCTGGATGCAACGGGCGAGCCCTACAGCGACGAGAACGTGGCGGAAGACGATTTCGAAAAGCGAGCCGTCAAAGCAATTGCCGGTGGCAAGACCAACGTTGAATCGATCGAAGTACGCAAAGGGACACGACATCTTCGCGTTGCGACGCCCATTCCGGTGGTCTTCGAAAAGTGCACCATGTGCCACGACAACTATGCCGACCTCCCCAAGGGGAAGTTTATTGGCGCACTAAGCTATACGCTTCCCATCGACGGGCCGTTGGTCGTAAACGGGAAGGTGTCGCCGCAGAAATAGCTGCGTGCATCGCGACGCAAGTTGCTACCAGACGGGAGTGTCCTTGGTGTAAAGCTGGAAGCCAGCCATCTGAAGGTTGTTTTTCTCCATTTCGGAAAACTGCTGGTCACCGATCTCCCATTGATTGATCGAGGGACCCAGCCTTGGAACCTGGGCCATTGCCTTGGGCGACAGCTGGGTACCCGTGATCACGATTCGGCGGCAATTTATCTGACCCAGTTTGGGCAGGATTGCGTCGGTGATGTCGGTGTGGCTCAGGTCCAGCAGTCGGAGGCCGGCGGGATACTGTTTTTGGATACGGATAATCTGATCGAGGAAACTGTCGTTGATGTCGGTCTTGCTGACGTTCAGGGTCATCGGCAAACGATCCCACTTGTTAAATGCCGTGCCGTTGATGTCGGTTTCACTGATGTTCAGCGAGAAATGGCGGGTCTCGCGAACTTGCGGCAGCAGGAGAGCGACGCCTGCGTCGGTCACTCGGGTTCCGCGTAGATTGAGGTCCTTGAGTTGCGTCAGTTTGGCGACCGCCCGCATGCACTCGTCACCGATCTCGTTCATGGACAGGTCGAGTTTGTTGATATACATGTCTTCCAGACGGACCAAGTCCTCCGCGGTGACGTTCGTTTGGGAGAGGGTGAGCCCGGTTAGATACTCTCGTGATGGAATGAGTTCCCAGAGTTCTTCGTTGAGTTCGACTCCGGTCAGGTCGAGGTTGAAGAGCCGCAGTTTCCTGACGAACGCGGCGAAACGCTTTGCGTCAATCACCGAATGAGCGACCGAAAGGGTGTGTAATAGGTCGCCATTGATTCCGTTCCAGTCGGCTTCATCGAGCACCAGGTTTTCGAGTTTCAGTTCGGCAATCTCCATTTGTTGCAGATGACGAAAGCCGACCCCGCGAACGTCGGCCTGCGAAATATCCAACGCCTGTAATCGCCTGGACCGGCCAATCGCCTTTAGTGCTTCGTCGTCGACATTGAATCCGGAGACGTGCAGCGAGATCAGTCGGTCCAGGGCTTCTGCCTCCGCGAGGCGGTCGATCGCGCGAGCCACCGTTTCGTTGTTGCTGTTGGGGATGGTGATGCTCTCGACAAAAGCATTGGGTATGTACGCACCAACCTGGACTCCATTGGGCAACCGCAAGTCGACGTTGGTGCTGCCGAGCAGTTCGTGCAGATCGGCGACCAGCCATGCGGCGCGGTTGCGTTCCTTTTGCAGCTGGCCGAGGTGGACGTTAAGCACGAGCGTAAGCAGCAAGACGGTGCCGATTTGAATGGCCATTCCGTAGCCACTCGCAACTACGCCGTCGGTGTCTTTGGAATAGCGGTGCGCGGTCTCTTTGGTCTGCAGCCGGAATCCGTCCGCGCGGAGTGCCGTAACGGCAAGAAACAGCACGCACGTTGTCACGAACGTGACGACCGGACCGGCCTGGTAGAAGGCATCGGGTAAGGGGCCAAGTGCCAGGGACAGCGTCCACATGATGCCGGTAATGATGGAGTACACGACAACAGCTGTGATTGCCAGGATCGCCAGTTGATGCTGCCAGGACCTCGCATTCAGTGACCATGCCGCCGGCAACGATACGAGCGTCGACAGCAGTGCGATGATCGCTCCGACGATCATGCAGGACGTCCAGAACTGGGCGGGTGGTGTGCCCCAGGTAATTTGTGGAGCTCGAAGTGTCATAACAATCCCGGCGACGATGACAACGTTGCCAAAAAGCTTGCCGAGGCTGGCGGGGTAGCGGGCGTATCGTCGATCTTCGAGTACCAGTTGTGCTCGTCCCAGATACCGCGCTATCAGTAACGGCAACATGGCTGCAAAGGTCAGCGAGGGCGACAGGTACAGCAGCAGCCACACGTCTCGTGGAGGCGCACTACCGAAAAGCGTGGCGCCCTGTAGAAAGAGGGCGAACGACGCCATGACGAGGAAGCTTCCGATCAGGAGCCCGGTCGTCCAATTTGACCCATAAAGGCCCGCGATGATTGCCGCGAACACCGACTGACCAAGAATGATTCCAAAAACGACGTACAAAGTAGGTTCGTTAAAGGAGATCGCACTCGAATCCAGCAAGGGATAAAGTCCGAACATGAACGCAAGGCACAACGCCGCGAAAGCAATCGTTCTTGCTCCCACAATTTCGAGCCTGACCTTGCCAGTGTCCGCCGCGTTCGTCTCGGTGTCCATCGCGTGATCCCGGAGTGACGTATACCTCCTGGTGTATATGACAAAATGTCTTGAGTTGCAAGGCAATCATGTTGCGTTCTCGATTCCGCAAAACTCCCGCCCCTCCGTTTTGTTGCCCTGCTGGATACGTAATACTGAGAGATTGCCCATTCATGGAACCAGGGACAGAACGAAATGCCTACCACAGTCGCTTTGCTGGGTGCAGCGGGAGCCATGGGAACACGTGCGAGCAACACGCTCTCCAAACACCCCGATGAATACGAGGTGCTTCACGTGGAGGCGTCCGGCCACGGCGAGCAACGTCTGCGAGATCGCGGCGTCACGCCTGTGGCAATCGAAGAAGCCGTGCCTGGTGCGGACGCCACGATCATGGCCATTCCGGATAACGTGATCGGCCAAGCTGCCACGCAGGTCGTGCCGTTGATGAAGTCCGGCGCGTTGTTGATGTGTCTCGACCCGGCGGCTCCGTACGCCGGCAAGATTCCGCAGCGTGAGGATGTTGCGTACTTCGTAGCCCACCCCTCGCACCCGCCCGTATTCAACGATGAAACGACGCCGGAAGCACGGCAGGACTACTTTGGCGGCGGAATCGCCAAACAGTCAATTGTCTGTGCGTTGGCGCAGGGAACTGAAGCCGACTATCAACTGGGCGAGCGACTGGCGTCGACGTTGTGGGCGCCGATTCTTCGTTCGCACCGCGTGACGGTCGAGCAAATGGCGATGTTGGAGCCGGCGTTATCGGAGACCGTTTGCGCAACGTGCCTGACGGTCATTCGCGAGGCCATGGACGAAGCGGTCAAGCGCGGCGTCCCCGCGGAGGCAGCTCGCGATTTTCTCTTGGGGCACATTAACGTCGAGCTGGCGATCCTGTTCGACCAGATCGACTGGGACTTCTCCGCCGGCTGCAAGCTGGCCATTGAAGACGCGAAGACGCAGATCTTTCAACCGGATTGGAGGAAGGTTTTCGACGAAGAGCACCTTCGTGCCAGCGTGGAAAACATTACGAAAGAGAAGTGAGCGACGAGCGACGAGAGGCGAGAGGCGAGAGGCGAGGGGCGAGCGACGAGACTTGCCAAGCCGCGAAGCGGCGGCAGCACGTAGCCCCATGCGTGAGCATGGGGTACCGTCGGCGCTCCACCCGCCTCATCCGGCGCTCTCCGCACGCTCAGCCGCGAAGCGGCGACAGCACGTAGCCCCATGCGTAAGCGTGGGGTACCGTCGGCGCTCTCCAGCAACCTCATCCGGCGCTCTCCACCCACGCTCAGCCGCGAAGCGGCGGCAGCACGTAGCCCCATGCGTGAGCATGGGGTACCGTCGGCGCTCCACCCACCTCAGCCGCGAAGCGGCGACAGCACGTAGCCCCATGCGTAAGCGTGGGGTACCGTCGGCGCTCTCCAGCAACCTCATCCGGCGCTCTCCACCCACCTCAGCCGCGAAGCGGCGGCAGCACGTAGCCCCATGCGTGAGCATGGGGTACCGTCGGCGCTCTCCACCACCTCATCCGGCGCTCTCCACCCACTTCATCCGGCGCTCCACCCACCTCAGCCGCGAAGCGGCGACAGCACGTAGCCCCATGCGTAAGCGTGGGGTACCGTCGGCGCTCTCCACCCACCTCATCCGGCGCTCTCCGCACGCTCAGCCGCGAAGCGGCGGCAGCACGTAGCCCCATGCGTGAGCATGGGGTACCGTCGGCGCTCTCCACCCACCTCATCCGGCTCTCCGCACGCTCAGCCGCGAAGCGGCGGCAGCACGTAGCCCCATGCGTGAGCATGGGGTACCGGGCGACACTCCGCCCCACGTCATTCGGCTCTCCGTTGGACGCGTCCCCGATTCGACCAACATGCGCGACTCGCCCTCACCGCAACCACCTCGGCCGACGCTAAATCGGGCCGCCATTCAAAACAACCTCGAAGAAATCGTCGTGGCCAACCTGGCCGCCTTTGAACGTGATTTCGATTCCATCCAGCCAATTCGCTTGGCTTCTGGCTCGGCACAACGGAGCGCCGGGCGCCAACGGCCCGATCATTTCGAGAGCCTCGATACCAATCCTGCGTGCCACATGCCCCGAGGTATCGCCTCCCGTAACTGCGACCCGCTGCAGCGAACGCGTCTGCAACGCAGGCCGTAACACATGGGCCAGCGTATCGCCCAACTGTTGGGGCGTCGCAAGGTTTTGTTGCATGCGGGCATCACCTGTTCCGCGTGCGGTGTGGACGATAACGGATCGCTTTTCGCTCAGATAATGCAGCGCACGTTCCGCCGCCGCCTCGGTCGCTGCTTGCTCGCCGGCGCCGACGGCCGGTGTGTCGACCGCCACCTCCGCAAATCCACGGGCGATTGCATGTTGAATCTGGCGTTCCGTCACCGGTGAACAACTCCCGGAGACGATGAGCGTCTGTGCCACGGACTTTCCGGGGCGTTCGACGGTGCTCCCGGATATCTTTCGCGTGCGTCGCCACTGTTCCACCAGCGCGTAGCCCACGCCAGAGGAACCCGCGGTGAAGAGCGGCTTGGCTTCGCGCTGCTGCAGTTCGTCGATCGCCAAACCGATCGAGGCGAGGTGCTCGTCGCGCAATGTGTCGAAGAGCGTGATACCGTGGAAATCACCGATCGACTTGCGCCAGTTGAATTCGGCGTCCAGGGTTAGGACGTCGATAAGCTGCACGGGAAGCTGCGTTTGTTTTCCAAGGTGTACGCGTAGGTCGGCTTCGTCCATCGGAGTGACTGGATGGCACTTCATGGTTGGATGGCGGTCCAGCCGAAACGGTGCGCTGTCCAGTCCCGACCGGGCGAAGAGGTTGCCAAAGACGCAGAACCGCTGCAACGCCGGCGCGCCAACGACGAGCGGGCAAATCTGATTGCCAAATCGCTGCATGCCAATCTCGATCGCTCGGCCAATGTTGCCCGTTTCCGGTGACGAATCGAACGTCGAACAGGTTTTGTAGTGCACGATGTTCGGGCGGTGGCGCAGCAACGCGTCGAAGGCCGGCGGCAAAGCTTGCTGCATTTCGGCGGGGCTCATGGTGCGGCTGTTTCCCGCAATGCCGATGGCTTGGGCGTTTGGGTAGCGCTCGAGCTGCTCGTCGGTGGGCGGTTCCACAAACAGGACGGTTTCAACACCGCCGCGCGTTAGTGACTCCATGACGTCGGTCGAGCCGGTGAAGTCGTCACCATAGTAGGCCAGCAGGAGTTCGATCGTTCAGTTCCTTTGTTTTGAAGGGGAAGTCGAGTGGCTGGTCTAGCGTTCTCGTTTTATATGGTCGGCGTTGCCAAAGAACTCGAGTGACTGCCGCAGTTCCTCATGAGTCTCCGCATGCGTCTCGAGATCAATTCCGTTGGCGGCGGCTTCCCATGCTTGCCGGATGGCCGACACGCCGGCTTTCGGGCCACCGGGATGTCCGATGATTCCTCCGCCTGCCAGGTACATGAGATCCAGCGTTCCGGTTTGTCGCCACGTTTCGGGCGCTTGCCCACCCCATTGTCCCGACGAAATGACTGGCATCAACGGGAAGCCGCCCAGCAACGGTTCACGGCAGGCTTTGATGGAACGTATTACCGATTCGTCGGATTCACAAAACTTGTTCTGCAAGCCGTTCACGTGCAAATGATCGATGCCCGCCAGCCGCCACAGCTTTTGGTAGGCCGTGAAGTCCATTCCGATGGCGGGGCTGCGATAGAACATGCCCCAGCCGTTTCGATGTCCGTGAATCGGTAGTTGGCAATGACGACGCAGGTGTTCCACTCCGACGTGACCGGCACTGTTCAAGCTAACCATCACGCAGGTTCCTCCCGCGTCCAGAACCGTATCGTGGTGCCGCAGCATCGCGTCCAGTTGGTCGCTAATGTTGAAGGCATACATGAGCTTGCGGCCGGTTTCCTCGGCGACTTCATTGATTACCGCCATCACTGCACGAACCCTGTCCGCCAACGGAGAATGGGGTGGGTTGGCCATCAGTTCGTCATCTTTGATGAAGTCAAGTCCGGCGCGAGCGAGACTTCCGGCGAGTGTGGCTGTATCCGCGGGCGAGAGGCCGACGCTGGGCTTGATGATCGTTCCAATGATCGGGCGTTCGTGTACGCCACATAGCGCTCGCGTGCCGGCAACGCCAAACTGCGACCCGGTGAACGATTGGCTCAGTTCCTGCGGGAAATGGACGTCGGTCAGACGTAGGCCAGAGACCTGCCTGAGCTCGAAGAGGTTGCCCGCGATCGTTGAAATGATCGTGGGAAGATTGCCGCCAACGTTCTCCAGCGAAAAGCTGATGCTGGCGTTACCGTACTGGTATCTGCTGCCAGCTTGCGGTTTTGCTGCGCCCGGCAAGGAAGGAGCATCGCGTTCACCGAGCACCTGGACGTGCTCGACCCGCGCCGCAAAGCGTTCGCGTAATTCGTCGGATTCACCCGGGACACGTGTGAAGGTACCGGTCGATTGTTCCCCTGCCATCGAGCTGACGGCGTCGTGGAAATCGATGGGCGTTTCGAGCGAATAGTCCGCAACAATGCGTGGTTGAGTCATCGGCTTGCGTTTTTGTGGGTTTAATTCTTGGTTTGCGTGTCGCTTCTTTTTTCTTGTAACGGGAAATTCTGTCGCTACTCTGCACGTCGTCTGATTCACAGGACGCAAGCGTATTGACTTGCCACTTCCCTCAACGAAATCAGGGTGACTGTTATGCTTCGATCACGACGCCTCGGCCGCAATCGTATCAGAAATCGCCGTCCCATCCGTGGGCTGGAAGCTCTTGAGGCAAAACGTCTCATGACGGGCGACATGTGTACGCTCGATACGCCCGAATTGATTCGCGAACGGTTGGATCAGGTGGTGATCGAATTGGGAGAAGCGGCTCTTGAAGTAAATCCGGAACTCGAGGCGATCCTGCAGGCGAATGAGAACGAACCGGTCGAACAATTTCTGCTTCGCACCGACGGGGTGGAGATACTGCCGCCGCAAGTCTGGCCGCAAGTGATCGACGAATCGCCGTTGCCGGAATTGGGGCAGTTGTTGGTCGACCCACAACAGCAGGAGGCGCTGAACGATCTGGTGCTGCTGGAGTTGGTGGAATTGCAGAACGAACAGTTCATCATCGAGGAGCTTTCAGAGCAGTTCGTTTTTGATCTGTCTGGTGTCCTTGGCGAAGAGAATGGGCCGCCCGAATTGCCGCCCGAATTTGAGCAGCTGCGTCTGGAGTTGGGCGACGAGGGTTTCGCAGAGTGGCTGGAATCCAATCGACAGCAAACAGGGACCGCTTCCGGCGTTTCTGCCGAGGACATCGAGCAACTTGGCCCACAGGAAATCGATCAATTCGAGCAAGTCGAAGATATTCTCAATGACTGGACACGGCACTTCGAAGAGGGTGGAGCTGGTCCAGTCGTGACGCTCGAGGAGATCGATGGCCTGCTTGAAGGCGTCGTGGAAGAACTGGCCGTGTTGGTGTTGGAAACCGTACCGGAAAACCAGTTGCAGCAGATTCTGATTTTTGAGAACGAACAGCCGGAACAATTCCTGTTCCGCACCAACGTTGACGATCTGGTTCCGCCGGACCTTTGGCGGCAGGCGATCGACAATTCGCAACTACCGGAACTGGGGCAGGTTTTAATCGACCCACCGCAGCAAGAGGCATTGGCCGATCTGGTTGTGCTGGAGCTTGTCGAATTCAACAACGAGCAGTTTCTGTATGACTCTATCTCCGAGCCGTTGATCATTGACCTCTCGGGTGTGTTGAATGGGCCGTCGCAGCCGCCCGAATTGCCGCCTCAGTTCGAACAGCTACTGCAGGAGTTGGGCGAAGAGCAGTTCGTCGAGTGGTTGCTGACCAATCAGCAGGAAACCGGGACGTTCTCTGGGGTAACCGAAGACACCATCGGGGAGCTTGATCCTGAAGGGCTCGCCGAATTGGATCGCGTCGAGGGGCTGCTGGACCAGTGGCTGCGAAACTTCGACCGGGAAACCGGTGGCAACGAGCCCTGTCCGGACATCGTACTTCCGGATCCCAACGTCGACGATCAGCCCATTGAGCTCCCGCCAGAAATGGAGCAGCTCCGGCAAGAACTGGGCGACGAGGCCTTCGCCGAATTTCTGCAAAGCAATCTCGAGCAGATCGGGAATCTCACCGGCGTGTCGCAAAACGAGTTGGATCAATTCGACGAAGAGCAACTAGCCGAATTTGACTGCACGGATGAATTGCTGCAAGCATGGCTGGAGGATTTCCAGGAGAACGTCGAACCGGAGCCTGTCTTGCCGGGAGATGCGGACGCAAACGGCGAAGTGGACTTCAGTGACTTTCTGATCATGTCTCGACACTTTGGTACTGAAGTCGAAGGCGGATTCCTGGAAGGCGACTTTGACCTCAACGGCGTCGTTGAATTCCCCGACTTCCTGGTACTTTCGCGACACTTTGGGCAAACGCTGGAGCAACAGGAATAGCGGCCAGCAGCGTCACGGCGAATTCGCAACAGGTGGGAGCTCGATCAAGCGGACAACCGTTTGGTCGAGTCACGCTTGTTGACGAGTGGCCGTAACGGAATTTGCGAGCGTCATGATGGCCAGCGGCGTCGCAACCAACGGATCATCCTCGCGAACGTCGACCGCGTCGTTGCTCCATGAGCCATCCAGTTGCTGACGCGAGATCAGCTGTTCCGCAAGTTGGCCGTGCCATGCCCGCGGCAGCAATTCCGGGTGCGAATGCATGCACTGCGACAGTGAACGGCAGTAGTAGTAATAGACGGCTTCTCGCGCGTACTCTCGCGATTCACTGTATTGCCCGGGATGACTGGTCGCCGAGTAATGTTGCTTCAGCCATTGGACGGCACAAACCACGCGATCGTGTTCGGCCGGCAGCCCACATGCCAGCAACCCACGTAGGCCATCGCACGTCGCGCTGCCGTAAGAGTTGAAGGTCATATCCCCGTTTTCGATTCGCGCACCGGCTTTGTTGCGAACGGCGTCGTCCAGCACAAAGCGAAAGCCGCCGTCGGCGTTTTGGAGGCGTTGCAGGAATCGCAGAGCAAGTCGTTGCTGTGGCGACATGGCTCGTTTGTTGGACGTTTTACCGTTGGGTTTTTCGGCCGAGTTTAGCGCCTCCAACGCAGCTACCGTTGCGGATAGATTCGGTTCGGCCAACGGAGAGATTGCCGTCGAGTCGTTCGGTCGAAGGGGAGCTGCTTTTGCGTAGCTCCAGCCGCCGCATCGCGGATCGTTCAGCTTCCAACCGTGAGCTTCCGTGAGCTGTTGTGCGGCGAGGTAGCGACGCACGTGCTGCATGCGTTGTGGATCGCTAGAGGAATCGCTCATGAGCCGCAGGGTGTCCGCCGCGAAGTAGACCGGGTAGGCGACGGGCTGTCCGATCCGGTCTACGGCCCATTGCGTGCCTCGCTGCACCCCCGCATTGCACTCAGCGAACGCGGGGGTGGTCTTGTCCAGGACGCGAGCGGCGGAATGTAGCGCAAGGAGCACGCGGGGCGTTAGCGCGGTTTCGTTCTTGAATGGACCATAGACGTCCGATCGCCACAGGCTTTCTTCTGACTTGTGTGAGAGCAGGAATTGTGTCGCCTTCGCGATCGCATCGCACGCCGCATGGCAGTCCTTGGTGGCGTTTCGCGTTCTGGCTGCAATGCTGTTTGGGGAAAACGTCGCCGCAGCGATTCCGCATGTCGCGAGGAAGTTTCGGCGTTGAAGCTTGAAGGCAGTGTGCATGTTGTGCTCCGCGCTGACTGATTGTCGAACCCGTTAGTTGAGGGCGCCAGTTCCCGGCGAAGCACGTGTGCGCGTGGCTTCGCCGGGTGCCCCGACGCCTCACTTGAAGGCCGCTTATTCGGCTTCGGGAACCGGCATGCGGTCGGCCAGCAGGCACAGAATCGCTGCCGAAGTGCAGAACGTGCGTCCTGTAATGCAGTGGTGACCGGACCAGCTACCGTCCTTATTCTGGAAACCCTGGATGCCCTTGGTGATGGACTTGTCCCACTCGTCCCATTCCTTGCCACCTTTGACAAACAGTGATTCGCTGATGTTCATGTAGCTGAGGAATTCTTCTCCGCCGTTGTTGCCGAAACCCTTCAGAAAACGTTCGTCAGAGGCTTGTCGAACGAGTAGTCGAAGGTTGTCGGTTTGTTCGGCTTCGGCCTGCTCGAAGTAGGCGACCTTTTCCTTGATCTCTTTTCTTGTGGCGTCGTCGAGTGTTTTATCTGCGAGTTGCCCGCGATAGCGCTTGATTTCGTTCTTCGCCGAGATCCCGTACGCGTTGGCGCGGTTGGTATTGGCACTCAGTGAATACAGCGCGACGCCAGCATCACCGGTCCCGCCACCACCACCGTACGCCGCGCCGCCCAGCCCGCCTCCATAGCCACCAGCACCGTAGGCACCGCCGCCTACTCCGCCTCCATAGCCACCCACTCGACTGATTGGAACGCCGCTAGTTGCCGTCGCGACCGACGACGAGTCGGCCACCGGGGTTGGCGTCGAAGCGGCCGCGATCATCTGCTGTGCCTGTTTTGCGTCTCGAACGATCACCTCTTCGGACAGCTTCACGCCTTTGGCTCGAGCGAAGTTCATGGCCTTCGAAGCGATGCCCTGAGAAAGCACGCTCGCCCAGCCGGAGTTGCCCTCGAACGTGCCATCTTCCTTCTGATTGATGGCGATCTTGTTGATGGTCTTGTTGAGCGTCGCGAACAGCTCCTTTTCGGCTTGTTCGTTAGGCATTTGGCCCTTCAGTTCAGCGAGTACCTGGCCGGTCAGGAACGTGTCCACATAGACGCCGATCTTGCTTTGGAGTTGCGTGTTGCGGATGTCGGTCACGTACATCGACTTTTCGTCGGCTGCCTTGACCTGCCGCTGGATGAACTCGATCGCACGATTGAGCTGTTTCGAATAGGGACCGGACGTCGGAGTATTTCCGGCTCGCATCAGGGCCAGTGCGGCGATGCACGTGTTTCCCACATCGGGCGGATCCTTGACGTTTTCGCCTTCCTGCCGACCGCCGCCGGATTTCGTCCGCCAGCCTCCGCCCTGACCCCAGCCACCGTTACTGTGCTGCTGAGAGACGAGGTACTTGAGGCCGCGTTTGGTTTGCTCGCTGATGGGTTTGGGCTTCGCGCGTTCGGCTAGGTCTTCCGTTGGGCTATTGGCGATTTCCTTTTCCGCATCCGTCTGTTTGGAAGTCTCCCCAGCGTCGGTTGCTGGAGGGGCTGCAGCGGCGGGTGCCTGAGCCCGACTCGGACTGTCGATGGCCATGATTCCGATGGCAACCATGCTGCTCGCCACGAGGGCCGCGGCCAATCTGGCTGTCAATACACTGACTCGATTCATTTGTTCTCTCCCATGCTCGAATAGTCGGGGCGTACGTGGAGTTCCTGCCACGTGGACTTTGACGCGGGACGCCGGGGAGGAGTTCCCGGGTACTGAGAATTGATTTGCCCGTGTAACCCCGTCGTCCCGTGTCGCTGATTTCAATCTTACGGACTCGGGGGCCGAGAAAATGTAAGTCGTATGTAAGTTGAACGGCGGGTCTACGGCGGGCGGAGATCGTGCCTTGTTACGGCGATTTCGCGACTCGGAACATAAATTTGGGAGGGGATTTCCATCCGCCATGCAGCATCGCTAACATAGTGCCTGGTCAAGAAAACTCAGCTGGATTCATCTTCACTATGCGCAGTCTGCTCAACTCCCTCATTCTGCTTTGCCTGTTGGCGTCGTCGTGCCTTGCAGCTCCCCCGAACATTCTTTTCATTTTTAGTGACGACCACGCGCCGCACGCGATTGGTGCGTACAACGGCTGGCTGAAGGACGTGAACCCGACGCCGAACATCGACAAGTTGGCTCGTCAGGGAATGTTGTTTGAAAACAGCTTCTGTACGAACTCGATTTGCGGTCCCAGTCGCGCGGTTATCCTGTCGGGCAAGCACAGTCACAAGAACGGGTTCATGAACAATGGCAACTCGTTTGACTGGAACCAACAGATCTTCTCAAAGATTTTGCAGAAGTCCGGCTACACGACGGCCATTTATGGCAAGTCCCATCTGAAGGGCCAGCCACAGGGTTTCGATGACTGGAAAGTGCTTCCTGGCCAGGGGCTGTACTACAACCCGGACATGCGAACGCCAGAAGGTACCAAGCGAATCGAAGGACACTGCACGGACGTTGTCACGGACCTCGCGGTCGAATGGTTGAAGTCGGGGCGCGAGTCAGAAAAGCCGTTTATGCTGATGGTGCAACACAAAGCTCCGCACCGTAACTGGATGCCGGCCGAACGACACCTCCACCTTTATGACGATATTGAGATTCCCTATCCGAACACGCTGTTCGACAAGTGGCACGACAACGCACCACCGGCTCGTTTTCAGGAGTTGGAGATTGATCGCCACATGCACCTGAACTTCGACCTGTTCGTGGACCTCACGGCCGACTTCGATGGCAATGCAATTCAGGGACGTTACGACAAATCGGCCTGGCGAAACATGCAGCGTATGTCGCCGGCGCAGACGAAAGCCTGGCGAGACGCATACGGACCGAAGGACGCCTCGTTCCATCGTCAGAATCCGCTGGCCGACGATCTTGTTCGCTGGAAGTTTCAACGCTACGCCAAGAACTACCTGCGCTGTGTCAAGGGCGTAGACGAGAGTGTGGGCAAGCTGATGGCGACACTGGAAGATCTGAAGTTGGACGACAATACCGTCGTCATCTATTCATCCGACCAGGGTTTCTACATTGGCGACCACGGTTGGTATGACAAACGTTGGATGTACGAAGAGTCGCTGAAGATGCCGTTCATCGCCAAGTGGCCAGGTGTTACGAAGCCGGGCTCGCGTAACGACGATCTAATTCAGAACCTCGACTACGCCGAGACCTTTCTGGAAATGGCTGGCGCAGAAGTGCCTTCGGACATGCAGGGTAAGTCGCTCGTGCCGTTGTTGAAAGGCGAATCGCCGGACGACTGGCGCAAGAGCATCTACTACCACTACTACGAGTACCCCAGCGTTCACATGGTTCCGCGTCATTACGGAGTTCGATCGGAAACGCACAAACTGATGTACTTCTATCAGTTTGACGAGTGGGAATTCTACGATCTGGTCAACGACCCCGATGAGCTGACCAACGAGTACAAAAATCCCGAGTATGCCGACGAAGTGGCGAACTTGAAGGCGGAACTGGAGCGTTTGCGCGAGTTGTACGACGACGACAGCGACGTTGCGGAAAAGCCAGAAGAGTGGAAAGTTGAAATGCGGACCACGCGTTCAATCAACAACTAGCCTGCCGCCGGGCTCATTCGAGGTCTTGCCGTTTTAGACCACGTCGCTGTGCTGCGTTAGGCAGCCAGCGGCGACAGCGCGTCGCCGCGATGTTTAGCCGACGTGCTCGTCGTCGAATACGAACTTCGGTTCGTACTCGATGTTGTGTTTCTTCAGGATCGCCCGGTACTCGTCCTCGAAGCTTTGGCGTTGGTGGTGTTCTTCCTGGTTTTCGATATAGCGTTTTACGGTATCGGACATTGATTCGCTTACCGAGAACGCGCCGTATCCCTTCTGCCATTCAAACCTCGCCGGGAACTTTCGCTGTTCATTGATCCACTTCGAAGCGTTGCCTTTGAGCGTCTTGACGGTTTCGGAGATCGCGAACGCGGGATGGATCTTTAGGAGAAGGTGTACGTGATCTTCGACGCCGCCGGCACGCAGCAATGTCGATTTGTGAGCTGAGGCAGTGCCGCCCATGTAAGCGAGCAGGTCTTCCCGCCAGTCTTTGTGGAGGAGCTTAAATCGCTGCTTTGTACTGAAGACGACGTGAATCAGTATTCCGTGATGAGTGGATGGCATTGTGGTCACGGTAGATCGGGTAGTGTACAGGAAGTCACTATCATGCGCCGGTCTTTGGTTTGGAGCAACAACGGTAAATGGCTGAGGGACGGTGGCGAATCGGCCGCGGACCTGCGGCAAGTGTTAGCCTCGGGTTTTAACCCGAGGTGGCGCGCGGCCCTCGCGCATTCCGAGCGGCGCCACTTGATTGGGGGGGCGCTTACCATCCCGTCTGTCGTCGCTCCGCGACTTTGGGGGGCGTGGCATCCTGTACCTCGGACTGAAGTCCGAGGCTATCGTCTATCGTGGCTCCGCCACTTTACGCGCCAGCCGCGGAGCGGCGACATATGTCAGCCTCGGGTTTTAACCCGAGGTGGCGCGCGGCCCTCGCGCATTCCGAGCCGCGGAGCGGCGACATTTGATTGGGGGTCGCTTACCGTCCCGTCTGTCGTCGCTCTGCCACTTTACGCGCCAGCCGCGGAGCGGCGACATGTGTTAGCCTCGGGTTTTAACCCGAGGTGGCTGGCGGCCATCGCGCATCCCGAGCCGCGGAGCGGCGACATGTGTTAGCCTCGGGTTTTAACCCGAGGTGGCGCGCGGCCCTCGCGCATTCCGAGCGGCAACAGTTGATTGGGGGTCGCTTACCATCCCGTCTGTCGTCGCTCCGCGACTTTGGGGGGCGTGGCATCCTGTACCTCGGACTGAAGTCCGAGGCTATCGTCTATCGTGGCTCCGCCACTTTACGCGCCAGCCGCGGAGCGGCGGCATATGTCAGCCTCGGGTTTTAACCCGAGGTGGCGCGGCCCTCGCGTATCCCCGAGCCGCGGAGCGGCGACATGTGTTAGCCTCGGGTTTTAACCCGAGGTGGCGCGCGGCCCTCGCGCATTCCGAGCGGCAACATTTGATTGGGGGTCGCTTACCATCCCGTCTGTCGTCGCTCCGCGACTGTGGGGGGCGCGGCATCCTGTACCTCGGACTGAAGTCCGAGGCTATCGTCTATCGTGGCTCCGCCACTTTACGCGCCAGCCGCGGAGCGGCGACATATGTCAGCCTCGGGTTTTAACTCGAGGTGGCGCGCGGCCGCACCTGTTCCACCTGATCTACGAACGTTTGGGCTTTACTTCCGCTGCCCACTCGGTGTGCAGGGCTCGCAGGTCTTCGACGATTTGGGGCTTCTCGTCGGCAAAGTCCTCGACTTCCGGGTTGTCACCGCTGAGCAAATGCAGGGTGACCTTCGTTTTGCCGTCTTCGCCGATCAGCTTCCAATCGCCTCGGCGGACGGCCCACTTGTTGCCCCAGCCAAAATGCAGCACTCCGTTGTAATGGGATTTTGCCTGGGACGAGGCGATGATGGGGAGCAGCGATTGTCCGTCCAGTTTCGGCGCGTCGGTCGGTCGGTCGACTTCGCATAGGTCAAGGATGGTGGGATACCAGTCCATCGCCGTGACGATCTGATCGCGACTGGCGCCGGAAGGCAGTTTTGCGGGATAGCTGATGATGGCCGGTACGCGAAGTCCGCCTTCAAGGAAACTGCCTTTCTGTCCGATCCACTTCCCCGTGTTGCCGCCTCCGCTGGCGCCGTAGAAGTGATCCTTCGGATAGCCGCTCACGTGTTGGTCTACTTTGATTCGGTACGTCGTCTCTTCAGAGTGACCGTTGTCGCTCATGAAAACCACGATCGTGTTTTCCAGAATGTCGTGCGATTTCAACCGGTCCACGATCTTGCCAATGTAATGGTCCGTCGTTGTGACGATCGCGCCGTACGACCGCCGGGCCGGATCGGCGATGTTTTCATAGAGCCGTTCGAATTGCCCCAGCGCCTGTTCCGGGTAATGCGGAATGTTGAACGGAACGTAGAGGAAGAAAGGCTCGTCCTTCTTGCGGTCGATATAGGACAAAGCTCGCGAGACCATCAGTTCCGGAAAGTACGATCCGTTCGCGTGGATGGGCGTCGTACCTTCGTAGAGGTCATGGTATCCCGAGCCATGAAGGTAGCATTGCGTGTAGTTGTCGATGAAGCCATCGCGGATTCCGAAGAACTCGTCGAAGCCCTGTTTTTTCGGGCCGAAATCGCGATGGGCGCCCAGGTGCCATTTTCCGAAGAGCGCTGTCGAATAGCCCGCGTCCTTTAGGGCCTCCGCGAGCGTCAACTCTTCAAGGGCCATGTTGATGGAGTTGTTCGTCGAATGCATGTTGCCCTGGGTCCAGTGCCGAACGCCGCTACGTTGCGGGTGTCGACCGGTCATCATCATCGCTCGTGACGGGCAGCAAACGGTATGAGCGTACGCCTGGGTGAATTTGACTCCGGTGGCGGCAAGCCGATCGATGTTGGGCGTGATCAAATCGGTTGAGCCGTAGCAGTTGGCGTCGAGCGTTCCCTGGTCATCGGTAAAAAGAATCACGACGTTGGGTTTGGCGGCGACAGCGAGCAGCGGCGAAACGACGAAGGCGGCGATTGCCAGCAGGATCGATAGGCTTTTCATGGCATTTGATTCGAGGGTGGGCTTCGGTAGGGAAGCCGACATTGTATTCGAGCTGGCGTGCTGGTGTCGGCGATGACTCGCGAGTCCCCGTAGCGGCGGCAAGTGATAGCTTGGGGCTTTAGCGTTGGGGAACGGCGTGACCGACCAGACAGCTCGCTCGAACTTCAGCCGAGCAGCCGAGATTTGCCGCAGGCGCATTCGTTGCTGTCGGTCTGGCGAGGGGTTCAAGCTTGACGAAGGCCGAGTTTCTTTTGCCACTTACCCCGGGTGTGTTCCTTCTCCAGCCGGATCCTTTCATCCCGAGGCAATCCGTTTTATCCAGACGGTCGATATTACTGAACGTAGCCTGTTCATCGTTTACATCTGAGAGCTTGAGTGATAGCAATGACTTCCGTTCGACGTCTGGCTACGGCTATTTTGGGGGCGAAACTGCGTCGCCAACGCGGATTGATGCCGTTCATGCTGCTCTCTTGTGTCGCCAGCTTGCTTTCCGCGCAGACGCCCCCGCTTCGAAACGTCCCGCCCGAACCAGTTCGGCAGGCCGCGTGGAACGCGAACTTTAATCAGCAAAGCGACGAGTCTCCCGTTGTTCAAAACGCGATTCGGCATACGACCGCGGAGACCGAAGCGCCTTCCCAGTCAGCCGGGCAGGGGACTGCCGGCCCGGTGCTATCTCGGTTGCCGGCGGACGTGCCCGACGAATTGAGCTACTCGGTGGAAGCGTCTGCAGGCATGCAAGCGGATTTTCCGGACGGGCTTTCGATTGCCGATGTGATTGCCAGTCTCTATCAGTGCTATCCCGAGATCCAGCAGGCCCGCGAAGAGTATCGCCGCACGAATGGCGAGTTACTGTCGTCGTGGGGGGCCTTCGATACAAAGCTGAAGGGATACTCGCTGAACGAGCCCACCGGTTTCTATGAAAACCACCGACATGCGATCGGCGTTGCTCGTCAGACTTGGTGGGGCGGTTATCTTTCGGCCGGCTATCGGGTCGGTCGCGGTGATTTTCAGCCGTGGTACAAGGAACGCGAGACCGACAAAAGCGGTGAGTTCAAAGTTGGCTGGGTGCAGCCTCTGTTGCGTGGCAAAGCGATCGACCTGAATCGCGTTTCCGTGTTTCAGGCGACGTTGGCTCGACAGGCTTCGCAACCCGTTTTGCAGCAGGCGATTCTGGATGCGGCGCGAGAGGCAACCGCCACGTACTGGAAGTGGGTCGCCGCCGGCAATGTCCTCAAGGCGCAACAGGAGCTCCTGCAGCTCGCCGAGGTGCGGGGGGAGAAGCTGGAAGCGGGTCTGCAGGCCAAGTTGTTTGCCGAAGTGGACGTGATCCTGAACAATCAACTAATTGCAGAACGTCGAGTCAAAGTGCTGGACGCGCAACGCAAGTTCCAGGCGGCGGCTTTCAAGCTCTCTTTGTTCCTGCGGGACCCGTCATGCCAACCAATCATTGCGACGTCTGGCTGGTTGCCGAATCAGTTTCCGATCACCGAACGCCCGGTCGGTGGAAATTTGACAACGGATCTGGCGGAATCACTTTCGCGACGACCTGAACCTCGCGTGCTGCAGTATGAAATTCAACGCGTTCGCTGGGAGCAACAGCTGGCGTGCAATGATATGCTGCCCTCGTTCGATTTCGTTGCGGAGGCATCGCAAGATCTGGGAATGCCGGCCAGTTCGTCGGATGACAAGGGTGAGTTCCTACTGGTCGTGGGCGTGCAGGGAGAAGTGCCGATTCAACGGCGCAAGGCACGCGGCAAGCTGCAGTCGACGGCAGCGAAGATCCGGCAATTGCAACAGAAGCTGTTCCTGCAGCAGAACAAGATCGAAGCTGATCTGCGGACGGCATACAACGCCCTGCAATTGAACTCGGAGATCGTGGAGCAGGCCGAGTTGTCCCTGCGTGCGGCGCTGGACACGTTGCGGCGTTACCGGTTTGCGTTCGATCGAGGCAAGGCGGATCTGATCTACCTGAATCTGCTCGAGAGTAAGGCCAACGAAACGGAAATCAAGCTCATCGACGCCCAGGGAAACTGGTTCCAGACACTGGGCGAGATGCAAGCGGTGCTCGGACTTGATCCGCTGGAGCAATCGCTGTTGGTTTCCGAACTGCCGCCGTCGGATCGCCCTGGCCCCGGCCGACTGCCTAATCCCGATCAAGTGGATGAGGATGCGTTGAATCGCGATTGGGAGTTGCGAAACGCTCCGGCCGAGTAGTTGGGTTCGACTAAGCAGTTGGTTCCAGGCCGGTCATGGTCCCGGTGCTGGTTGCAAAGCGATCAAAGTGCAAGCCGGTCTGTTGCATCATCGACACGTACAGGTTGGGCAACGGGTAGTTGTTGTCGCGGTCGAACGCGAGGTGTTGCCCATGACGGAAGCCGCCGCCCGCAAACAGCACGGGCATGTTTCGATTATCGTGGTTCGAGGCATTCCCCAGGTTGCTGGTCAGCAACAGGGACGTGTGATCCAGCAAGCTTCCGCCGTTGTCATCGGTTTCATCCAGCGATCGAAGCAGGTCGCCCCAGGCGTCGAGGATTTCCATTTCGATCAGCGCCAGTTGCTCCAGTTTTTGCTCGTCGCGACCGTGATGGCTGAGCGAATGGTAGCCATCGTCGACGCCTTTGATTGGAAGCACGCCGCCGCTGCCGCCAAGGTGTAGGGAAATGAATCGCGTTGAATCGGTCATCAATGCAAGGCGAACCATATCGCTCATCAACCGCTGCCGCCCGATGAAGTCGTTACCGTTGGCGATATCCACGGGGCTGTCGCGTTCGACGTCGGGCTTTGGACGAGTGGCCCATGCTTCGGACGCCACCAGCCGTTTTTCCAGGTCACGTACGCTAGTGAAGTAGGCGTCCAGGCGATTGCGATCGCCGGCGCCCAGGTCTCGTTGCAGTGACTTCGCATCGTCCGCGACCAGGTCCATGATGCTCTGACCCTGTTTGGCGCGAGCGACCTGTTCCTGCTGTTGCTGCGGGGAATCGCTGACAAACAGCTGCGTGAACAGGCGGGACGGCGAGCTCTCCGCGGGGATCATGGATCCGTTTTCGGTGTACGACGGACTATTGCTGCCGGCCAGCCCCAACACCAGCGAAGGATAGCGAGTTTTGTGTCCAAGGTGTTTCGCGAGCAACTGGTCGACGGAAATCGAATTGCGTGACGCAGCCGAGGCACTCATGCGGGCCGCGCTCAGCAGACTGGCTTCTGCGCGGTGGCCGCCTTTGACGCCGGGGTGCGACGAACCAGAAATGACCGTGAACTTTTCGCGGATGTCCTGCAGTTGCTCGAGGTATCGCGACGGCTTGTAATCCCTGCCATTGGACTCAGGCACGAGGTTGTCGCCGTGGAGGCCCAGCCCAAGCGTCATTGAGACGAAGCGGCGGGTAGGCTTACTTTCGGCGGTCGATGCGAACGCCGGCGCCATCGCGCTCAGCCACGGCATGACCAAGCCCGCACCGCAGCCGCGCAGCACGGTGCGGCGATCGAGTTGTTTGCGAAAACCGATTTGAAAGTTCTTCATGGTTGGACCTCGGATGGATTACACCAGAATACTCTATTTGCTCATGAAAACGGCGCTAGTAGCAACTGCGTGAACGATGGAGCGGAAGCCGAAGTTGTCATCCGCGACTCGGTCGACAATGGCTTCCACGGCCTCGCGGTCGGAAAACTGAACGGGGCCACCGCTTCCGTAAACCAGCATGTTTTCGACGACATTGCGGGCGATACGTCGGCAGTCGGCGGCAACCAGTTGGCGAAAGTCGCGAACGTCACGAAACTCCTCGCCGTCCAGCCAATGGTAGCTGGCGTCGATCTTCAGTCTGGATCGGCCCTTTTTGCCCTTGGGCTTGCCGTAAAACTCGCGCCATTGTCCGGCAGCATCAAAATTCTCAAGGGCAAATCCGGACGGATCGATTTTTCGGTGGCAGCTCGCACAGGCATCATCCGACCGATGAAGCTCGAGCTGTTCGCGAATGGTCGTCGCGCCACGAATGTCCGGTTCGATCGCGGGGACGTTTTCCGGCGGTGGTGGAATGGGAATTCCGAGGAGTCGTTCGGAGATCCACACACCGCGCAGCACCGGTGATGTATTGGTGCCGTTTGCCGTGATCTTCAGGATGGAGCCGTGTGTCAACAGGCCGCCACGAGCACTCTCCGGCGGCAGCTTCACCAACTGCAGTGCGTCGCCGTCGACGTTCTCAATGTCGTAATACCGCGCCAATCGATTGTTGAGGAAGGTGAAATCGCTGGCGATCAGTCGCAGCACGCTCTGGTTTTCAGCCAGCAGATGGTCGAGGTACGCGTGCGTTTCGTTGAGCATCGATTTACTGACGACAGGGTCGAAGTCCGGATAAAGTTTTCGGTCCGGCACCGTTTCGTTCAGCTTCTCAAGATCGAGCCATTCCGCAGCAAAGTCTCGAACGAAGGAGCGGTCGTTTGGCTGGTTGCTCAGCAAACGATCAATTTCGGCGTGGAGGACTTCCTCGTCCTTGAGTTCCCCGGAGTCCGCGAGGCTTCGCAACGCCGCGTCCGGACAACTGCCGGTCAGGAAGTAACTGAGTCGCGTGGCGAGTTCATGCGAGTCCAGCGGCCCGGGCTGTTCGTTGAAATACAGAAAGCGTGGCGAGCAGAGGATCGCGCGATAGCCAAACCGCAGCGTCGCGACGATGTCATCACTGTCCGCCAGCCGCGAATGGGCCGCTTCGATATATTGCTGGATCGCCTCGCGTTCGACGGGGCGACGGAATGCTCGTTCGGCAAACGCCAGCAGCATGCGTTCGACGTCATTTTCGGGCGTGTCCGAAATGGGTTGCCGTTTGTTGAACTTCAGGTCACCGAATAGCCGCTGGCGCACAGCGTTTCGCGGCTCGCGGTGAATGCGTTGCATAGTCAGGCGATCGAACGCGATTCCGGGAATGTCCTGCGGTTCGCCTTCACCGGTTCCAATCTGTCCGCCGGCGAATCTGCCTCGTTTGAGCGTCGCATCCGCCGGGCGAATCTCCAGCATATGATCTTTCGGCAGCCACGCTTCGAATTCGATCGTGCGCGGTTCGGGCGTGGCTTCGAAAGACGCGATGTGCGTCAGTAGCGGAGCGCTGGAAACGCAAAGTCCCGTGTGGATGGATGACCAAACGCCACCCTCGGCCGGCGACTTCAGCGCGGATACCGTGAGGGCGAATCGATACCAGCCATCGCGGGGAGCGGCGGCGGCTGGAATCCGGCCGTAAAACGTGACGCCGCCATTCCAGATGACGGCCTGACCCTGCCGCATTTCTGGTTCGCGGCAGCGTCTCTTGGGGTTCCTGCGAGCCATTCCCCTTGCGTCGAACTCGCGTCGGAATTCGTCTTTGGCCGAGAGGGCTCGTCGAAAGGCTTCATCGAGAGCTCGATCGACGACTGCGAGATGAGCCTGCATCTGAAAGTGAGACATCGCCTGGCCATCGGCGACCGTGGAGTATCGGCCCTGCCGTGATTCTTCCGGCAGGTATTCGGCCAGCGGAATGTCGATGCCCAGCAAATCGTGGTGGCTGCGTTCAATTTGTTTTCGAGTCAGTCTTCTCGCAAGCACGCGACCGACAGCCTTTTGTTGGGCATGTTGATGATCGCGAATCGGCTGCCCGATGTGCTCAAGGAATTGCGTCTTGGCCACCGGCTCGAGCGTGTTGTAATCCGGTGGCGGCATTTCGCCGTCGCGGACGCGATCAAGGATTCGCACCCATCGGCTCACGGAGTCGTGGTTGTCGAGGTCGAACGACAGTTGCTCAAGATCCAGCCCCGCCTCGGGCTCGTCGCCCTGATGGCAGTCGTGACAGTTGTTAGCGAGGAACTCGGCGGCGTGTTCCGGAACGCTGGTTACGTTGTCAGCTCGAACGGAGTGGGCCGCGCCGCACGTCAAGATTGACATGGCGAGCAGCATGTTGGCAACGCGATGGTTCGCGCCCCATCGTCGTGAACGAGGTGACTGCGGCATAAATTCGTGGTGGAGGTGGGGAGTTAGGTGGGACGGCGAAACGAGTTGACCTCGTTACGTCGCGTACCCGATTGTATCTGGCGGGGCCGGTGGTGACCAGTCGAGCGCCTGAATCACATTATCGCGGCATTTCCCCACAAAGCCAACGTGAATGTCGGGGCGACGAGAAGCGTGTTGCCGTGACCGATTGGACCTGAGCTGTGGTGTTCGTTGCCCCGACTAATCTTTGGCCGCTTTCGTTGCCGAGCGCACGTAGATGTTTGCGAAGTCTGCCGGGCCGCTGGTTTCCAGTCGCAAGCGAGACGAGGTTGCGTCGACTATTGGGATTGCCGGTAGCGGTTTGTCGTTGACCTGGAGGTGTAGCGTTGCGTTTTCGAATGTACCGGAAAAGCGATTCCAGCCGCCCGGTTTCGCGAGGTGTCGTGCGACCTCGGGGGCGTCGAGCGACAGGCTGACCGTTTGGCCGGAGACCATGAGCTTCAGGGTGGGCGTGTCCTTCGCGCGTACGTCGAAAATGAACGCCTCAGCCTGGATCGCGTTACGACTTTCAATCCAGCCGCCTTTGATCGCCTTCAGCACCCAGTCTTGCGGGCTCCACGCACCTTCGGATTGCCAGTCGTTCAGGTCCACTCCGTTGTAGAGGCTGCGAAAGCCGCGGTCGGCGATGGCGACGTCTTGATCGTCCACGGGAGTATCCGGTAGCTCCAGGATCCGCATATTTCGATAGTGGACGACACCGCCCTCGGATTCGATGCAGATGTAGCCTTTGCTGGGACTGCACTGGTTGCCACGCGTCACAACTTTGCCGTTCACCGCGAGCGTGATGGAGCCATCGCGACATTCAATGCGATAGTGATTCCATTCGGGGGTCGGCCGCGAGCGATTCTCCGTTGGGAAGGCACGGCTGCCACCGCGACCGTTGACGGGCGTCATCTTCGCGCCATGAATTGGAAAGATGTCGCCGTGTGTGGTGTAGCCGCGCGTGTTGCCGTAGGCGTTCTCCAGCACTTGCACCTCGATGCTACGATGGAAGGGAACACCACGCGAGGTAATGTCATCGGCCCAAACGAAGATGCCGGCGTTGCCACGCGGTTTCATGTGTCGCCATTCGACTTCAAGGATGAAGTTCTGGTACATCCGAGGCGTACGGATTTCTCCCGTTGGTTTGCCGTTGCAAATTAGCATGCCCTCTTTGACCGACCACGTGGACTCGGCCGTGTTGACCGGCACCCAACCGTCCAGATTCTTACCGTTGAACAGGGGAGTGAACTCACCGTCTTCCGCAAGTGCGGATGCGTGAGAGCCGGTTTGCAAAGTGGGGCCCACGAAGAGCAGCGTAATGGCGAGCAGCATGTTGGCGAGCGGCAGAGATCTCATGGTGAGTTCTTTCGTTGGGTGTGCTTTGCGGGCATTCGAGGCTGACGTGCGATCAATCGAGCTGGCCTGTTGCCAACTCCGTTCAAAGTCGTCCGCCGTCGCAACACGTTTCGCAGATGGTGTGGCACCGCGAACAATGGAATTTGCCGCGGATCTGTTCCAGCCGACCGCCGCAGACCGGGCAGGCAGCTGCACAGAGGTCGGCGTCCTGGCGTTCGCTCGCTGGAGGCGCTTCGGAAGGAGTTGATTCATCGGAGTTGGCTGTCATGCACGGCAAGCTAAACCTTGCTGCGCAGCGATACAAGCCCGAACTGCCATGCATCCTCGTGACCGAAGCAACGCAACTGGAACTGCGCGACCCGCAATTGTTGAATTCAGGATGGTGAACGCAACAACCGGGATTCGAAGAGCGTCCCGCGTTTGGTTATGCTATGGGAGTGTTTACGTCGGAACGCGATCACCTTCGAAGTCGTTCCGTCATTGTGCGGAACAACCCGGCGGCAGTACGACGGCCAACTGAAAGGCGACGCAATGAGACTGTCTCTCACACTGGCAATTCTGTTCTGCGGAATGGTGTCCGCGGGGAGTGCGGAAGTTTGGACGGACGCAGAAGCGGATGATATTCCGGCTACTTTCGCATTGCAGGGCGAGTACTACGGAGACGGATACGGAGCGCAGGCGATAGCGTTGAACGACGCGGATCTGCAGGTCGTGCTTTACACCGGCGGACTGCCCGGTGATGGCTGGAACAAGCGAGAGAAGTCGCTGCTTGTCGGCTCCATCGAAGATGGCCACGTCACGCTCGCCAGTGCTTCAGGCGATCGCAAGTATCTGGCGCAGGCTCCCGAGGAGTTTTCGGCCACACAGAAGTTCCCGCCAATCGGTCAATTGCCAGCCAGCGGGGTTTTGAAGGGTGAAGACCTGACGGTCAAATGGCAGGACAAGTACGGCACCAAGACGGTGCGGCTGAAAAAGCTGAAGCGTAAAAGCAAGACGCTGGGGGCAAAACCGCCCGCCAACGCGATCGTGTTGTTCGACGGATCAAACAAGGACGAATGGGTCCGTGGACGACTGGACGAGAAAACGAAGTGGCTGAACACCGACGGCAAGGACATGCTCACCACGCGCAAGTTTTCGAACTACCGCATGCATCTCGAATTCCTGATGCCGTTCCGTCCGTCCGCTCGAGGGCAGGGGCGTGGCAACAGTGGTTTCTATCAGGTGGACCACTACGAAATGCAAGTGCTTGATTCCTTCGGCCTTGAAGGACTCGACAATGAATGCGGTGGCATCTATCAAAAGGCCAACCCCAAGCTCAATATGTGCCTGCCGCCGCTATCGTGGCAGACTTATGACGTCGAATTTTACAACGCCGTGGCGGATGAAAGTGGCAAGAAGATCAAGAACGCCATGTTGACCGCTCGGTTGAACGGCATCGTCATCCACGACAAGCTTGAAATTGACGGCAAGACGGGAGGTTCACGCGGCGAGCCGGAGGGAACGCCCGGTCCTATCAAGCTGCAGGGACATGGCAACCCGCTGCAGTACCGCAATATCTGGATTGAAGAACTTCCCGCCCGATAGGATGCCAGACGTTGGCTGAAATCAAACACAACATCCTGATTGCATTGATCGCGTGGATACTCTCGTGCGTCGCCCACGCGCAAGCAGCGGAGGTTGTGGCGGATGACGCGGCAGAGATAGACTTCAACCGGGACATTCGTCCGATTCTCGCGGACAACTGTTTCGAATGTCATGGTCCGGACGCGAACACTCGCGAGGCCGATTTGCGGCTGGATGATCGCGCATCGGCCGAGCATGTTCTGCAGCGGGGCGAAAGCGAGCTGTTGGCGCGGATCGAATCGACGGACCCGGAACTACGCATGCCACCACCGGAGTTCCGCAAGCGACTGGATGCCGGACAGCGTGAGTTGCTTCGCAAGTGGATTGAAAGCGGCGCGAAGTTTGACCGCCACTGGTCGTTTGTCCCGCCTCGGCGTCCCGTGGTTCCGGCGTCGGAGTTTCCGTCGTTGGTTAGTAACGAGATCGATCAGTTTATTCACGCGAAGCTCAGGGAAAACTCGCTAGTGCCGTCTCGCCCGGCGGAACGCGAACAACTGATTCGACGAGTGACGCTGGACCTGACGGGCTTGCCGCCGACGCCCGCGGAAGTGGAAGCGTTCGTCTGTGACGCATCACCGGATGCGTGGGAGTTGGTCGTCGACCGGCTGATGAATTCGCCCCGGTACGGCGAACACATGGCGGCCCACTGGTTGGATCTGGGACGCTATGCCGACACGGATGGCTATCAGAATGATCGATATCGTTACCAGCACGTCTGGCGCGACTGGGTGATCATGGCCTTCAACGACAACATGCCTTACGACCAGTTTGTGATCGAACAACTGGCCGGTGACATGTTGCCCAACGCGACGTTTCGCCAGCAGGTCGCGACGGGATTTTGTCGCAATCATCGCATCAATTCCGAGGATGGATCGATACCAGCGGAATGGCACGTGGAAAACGTCGTCGACCGAGTGGACACCGTGGGCACGGCGATTCTGGGCCTGACGATCGGCTGTGCTCGCTGCCATGACCACAAGTACGATCCGCTCACGCAGAAGGAATACTACGAGCTGTTCGCCTACTTCAATAATGTGCCGGAATGGGGCGTTGGTCCGAACAATGGCAACAGTCCGCCCTTCGTCGAGGTCCCGGAAAGCTGGCCGAATCTCCTGCCTGAAGAAGACGTCGCTCGCGAGCACGAGCCGCTCAAGCTTCACGCGGCGCGGGAAGGCAACAACGGGAATGGTCTCAAGCGACCGCAGGCCGGATCGCCGACGACGGTGATGGTGATGGCCGAGATGGATAAGCCTCGTGAAACGTATCGGCTGAATCGGGGGCAATACAATCTGCCGGACAAAAGCGAACGGCTTTCACCTGGGGTACCTGCGTTTCTGAGCGCAGCGCCGGACGATTCGCGTCCTGCCAATCGGCTGGAGTTGGCGCGTTGGCTGGTGCGTCCCGAGCATCCACTGACGGCTCGAGTGGCCGTGAACCGGATGTGGCAGCACCTGTTTGGTGTGGGGCTGGTAAAGACCAGCGAGAATTTCGGGCTGCAGGGCGAACTGCCCAGTCATCCTCAGTTGCTCGATTGGCTGGCTGTCGAGCTGGTGGAATCCGGTTGGGATCTGCGTGCCATTCAGAAGCTGATTGTGCTGAGCGGGACCTATCAGCAGGTTTCCGCGGTCACACCTGAACAGCTCGAGCGTGATCCGGAAAATCGGCTGCTGGGGCGCGGGCCACGGTATCGGCTACATCCCTTCGTGCTGCGTGACCAGGCGCTCGCGGCAAGCGGACTGCTGTACGAAAAACTGGGTGGGCCGTCGGCCAAGCCGTACATGCCGCCGAAAATCTGGCGAGCGATTTCGAACAACACCTACAAGCAGGATAGTGGCCCGAATCTTTATCGCCGGTCGTTGTATACCTACTGGCGACGCACGATTCCTCCGCCGTCGATGTTGGCCTTCAACGCGGCCGAACGCGAGGTGTGTGTGGTCCGCAAGGATCGCACCAATACGCCGCTTCAGGCACTGACGATGATGAACAACAAGACGTTCGTCGAGGCATCCCGATTTCTTGCCGAGCGAATGCTGGAGCAAGGTGAAGCGGAAGCCGCAATCCGCATGGGCTTTCGGCTACTGAACAGTCGCTGGCCGTCGGAGGAAGAGGCGACGCTGATGCAAGAAGCGTACGATTCGTTCCTCGCCGGATTCCAGCAGGACCGAGCGGCGGCACGGAAGTTGGTCGCGGTGGGGGCTCGTCCAGGCGACAAATCGCTGAATGTCGCGGAGCATGCCGCCATGACGATGGTCGCTTCGCTGATGCTAAACCTCGATGAGACGGTAACCCGGGAGTAATGGCGATGTCGGAATCCAACCATCCCCGTGACGTGCATGCTCGTCTGGAGCAGCGCCGTTACTTCCTATCGCAAGCCGGAACGGGGCTAGGTGCGGCCGCGTTGGCCTCGTTGCTGCAGCAGGATGCCCAGGCGGGCACGACTGACTCGGCCGGGCCGCATTTTCCCGCGCGGGCGAAACGGATTATCTATCTTTTTCAGTCGGGCGGACCATCGCAGCTTGATTTGTATGACTACAAACCAGGTTTGCGAAAGCGATTCGGCGAGGAAGTGCCCGAGTCGGTTTATCCGGCAGAGCGCAAGACGACGATGAGTTCGGCTCAGGCTTCGTTTCCCGTCGCGCCGACAAAGTACGAGTTTCAGCCGTGCGGTGAATCGGGCATGATGCTCAGCCCCATTTTGCCCTGTATCGGACAGGTGGCTGACGATATCTGCCTCGTCAATTCGCTCTACACGGACGCCATCAATCACGACCCGGCCATTACGCTCTTTCAAACAGGATCGCAGATTGCGGGGCGACCCAGCATTGGTGCGTGGTTGAATTATGGGCTGGGTTCGGAGACGAAGGACTTGCCGTCTTTCGTTGCCATGAGTTCACGCGGTTCGCGGGGCGGGGGACAACCGTTGTACGACCGGCTGTGGGGCAGCGGGTTCCTGCCATCGGAGCATCAGGGGGTGAAGTTTCGAAATCAGGGTTCCCCGGTGCTGGACATTTATGATCCGCCGGGCGTTGACCGCGAGATGCGACGATCGATGTTGGATCGGCTGTCGAAAATGAACCAGTTGAAACTGGATCAGGTGGGTGACCCGGAAATTCAGGCCCGCGTCAGGCAGTACGAACTGGCGTTTCAGATGCAGATGTCGATTCCCGAATTGCTGGATACTGCGGACGAACCCGAACACGTTTTGCAAATGTACGGGCCGGATGTGAAGCGTCAGGGGCGCTACGCCTACAACTGCCTGTTGGCCCGGCGGCTGGCGGAACGTGGCGTGCGTTTCATTCAGTTGTTCCATCAGGGCTGGGATCAGCACGGCAATCTGCCGAACCAGATTCAACAACAGACTCGTGATACCGACCAACCGACGGCCGCGCTGATTCAGGATCTGAAAATGCGCGGCATGCTGGACGATACATTAATCGTCTGGGGCGGCGAGTTTGGACGCACGGTGTATTCGCAAGGCAAGATGAGTCGCAACAGCTACGGCCGCGATCACCATAGCCACTGTTTCTCGATGTGGCTTGCCGGTGGCGGAGTTCGTGGCGGACTAACGTACGGCAAGACGGATGATTACAGCGTCAATTCGGTGGAAGATCGCGTACACGTCCATGACGTTCAGGCGACGCTGCTGCATCTGATGGGCATTGATCACGAGCGGCTGACTTACCGATTCCAGGGCAGGGATTTTCGCCTGACGGACGTGCATGGCGAGATCAAGCACGACTTGCTGACCTAGTTGGGGACTTGGTGTTTGGTAGGTGGCGATTGGGCTACGGCGTTTGGGAACGCTTCGGCGAGATCTCGCTGCCTGACTGGTTGGGGACAGCGCAGCAAAAAGGCCGACTCCAGCGAGCGGCCTTTGCAAATGTTGAATTGTCAGCTGGAGGCTGCTTTTCGTCAGGCTACGCCTGGAACGAGCTGCCGCATCCGCAGGACTTCACGGCGTTTGGGTTGTCGAACGTGAAACCACGCTTGTCCAGACCTTCATAGAAGTCCAGCTTTGTGCCGTCCAGGTAGAGATCACTCTTGCGGTCGACAACGACATCAATGCCGTGCTGGCTGGTCTTCGCGTCTTTTTCAGCGTCGTAGTTCGTATCGAACCCGAGTGCGTACGAGAAACCACTGCAGCCACCGCCGGTTACGCCAATCCGAAGCACGGTGCCTTCTTCGAGCTTTTGCTCGGTGATAATTTTCTTAACTTCTACAGCGGCACGTTCGGTTAGCTCAATTGCCATCTTTTCGATCTCCGAAAACGGTTTGGCGCCGCCATTTGGGTCAGCGGATCGCCCGTCAGTTACGTCACTACATTATACAATTCGGCATTCTGCGGGAAGCGGATTTGCCTGAAATACGACGAAACGGGCTGGCGAGCGAGAAATCTGTGCTTCTGGTGGCAAAACGCTGCCAAAAACTCGTCCACATGGTCATGGGGACATTTCGCTCGTCGGAGGAGTCTCGCCGACGTTAAGGTCCGTCTACTCCAACAATTCATGTTGTAGGTAGTCAGGGAGGAACTCCAACAGGGAGACCTCGAAAACGGTCGGTCCGCCAATGTCGTGACCTCCCCAGCCCCACGCCTGTCGATTGTTGTCGCCGTACGGATGCCCGAATCCCCAACCGCCCTCAGCGTAGGCTACTTCCACGCGTTGCGGTGCATCGCGATGGTAGACGCCCAAGTGATGGCCGCCAAGGAAGTGCTCGTTGCTTCCATTCCACCCTAACCGGGGATTGTCCGATTGAGCTAACAGTTGATCGCGGCGAATGCGGATGATGATGGCTTCGCCTGTATCGGTGCGCAACAGTCGCAGGTAGTTAACCGGGTGGGTGACCGCGTCCAGCGGTAGGGCAAAGTGGTTCTTGCCGTTGCGAGCTCGCGTGTTCCAGAGCGTGGGTTCGCTACTGCGAAAGACGACGGTGCCGCTCGGCGAGCCAATGTGACCGACGCTGATTTCGAATGGCGTTTGCGGGATCAGTCGTCCCGCCCAGGCCCACTCCTGTTGATTGTTGTGGTGGAAGCGATGGCCGAACCCCCATCCGCCCATGCCAAACCGCGTTTCGACTTCCTGGGGAATATCTCTTGAATAAATGCCAAGATGTCGAGCACCGTGAAATTCCTCGCACGAGCCGTTCCATCCGCTGGTTTGGCCATCCGGTCCATTCGAAAAGAGCTGACCTTTTGTGGTGGATGCGACGACCGATTCACCAGTGTCCACTCGCCGCACGCGCACGTAGTTGATGTTGGTATGCACCGATCCGGCTGCAAGGCTACGCTCGACACCGTCGGTCGCGGCGAGCACCATCGTGCCCCACGCTTCGGGATTCGTGCCGCGAAACACGACCTGTTCCGGGTGGGTGACCAGCTTTTCACCGTCGAAGACGCCGTTGGCAACTTCCCGCAGGCGGACACCGTGCAGCGTTCCGACGCGGTAGGAGCTGTCGACCTCGGCGACCGTTTCTACGCCGCGGGACCATGCGTGGATGCAGCGGCACCAGTCGACCATATCAAGGTCCGCCATGTCAGCCTCGCGGGCGAGCGCCGGTTGGCCTTTGGTGCCAAGCGACAGCAATTGATCGAACGTGTAGATGCCCAGATCATTGAGTCGCTGTTGCCGCTCGGCGTCGATGCCCTTGAGCCGCGTTAGATCGTCCACCTTTTCCGGGGCGGTTTTGTAGACGCGTCCGAGTTCCGGGTGTTCCTCCATCGTTGCGGACGATGGCACGGGCTGGGATTCAATGTGCTCTCGTGGAAGGGACGGTTCCGGTTCGGCGTGCTCCTCGCTGCTCGGATTGTTACTGGTGTCGATCTGAGTGGCAGTTCTCGCGTTGGTTTCCCACTCGTTGCCTGACGCCTCGCCATCAAACCGTGACGGCTCTTCCGTAACGACATCTTCCGTGGGTTCGGGATCCAGGAAATTGGCCGCAGCAGGAGCTGTGTAACGATGTCGCCAACTGCGGAAATTCGCATGCGGTAGGTCAAACCGCTGGACGAGTTTGTCTTGTTGCGAAGGCGAGAGTGATAGTAGTTGGTCGACCGTATAGATGCCCTTCTGGTTCAGCTCATCCGCGGACTCGACGTTGACGCCCTCCAGTTTGCTGAGGTCATCGCGGTGCGGCGGCGGAGCCGTGTAGACGCGTCCGAATTCCGGGTCCATCACGGATTTTGGAATTGTGTCCTCGGAGACTTGCGACGAGGTAGTCGTGTCATTGCGCCGTGCATCGAGGGCGTGGTCAACCTTCCCATCGCATTTGTCTGCCGGCGTGCTGTCCACCGCGGAGATTTCCGGTTTGGGATCTTCGCTGGTGTCCTGTTGTTCCGCCTGGTCCACGGCCTCCGCCAGGAACGTTTTGGTTGTGATTGGCTGAGCGTTTCCGTCACCCTGCGCGGCAATGTGGGCAGCCAGCGCCTTGGCGGTCACTCCATGCATCGGAACCTGGTTGAATTCAAAGCCCGGCAACGAGAAACGGTGCTTCAGGTTGGCTTGCTGTTCGGGCGTAAGCAATCGCAGTTGCTCGAACGTGTAAATGCCGACTTCGTTGATTCGTTTGGCCGTGGCTGCGTCGATTCCGTCGAGCTTGGTCAGGTCGTCGCGAAAGGAGGGAGCTTTTGCGTAACGACCGCCCAGCTCCGGATCGGGATAGATCAGTTGGCTGTTACGGAGTTCTTCCGGCAAATAGGAATCGCGCCAGCGTGCCAGAATCTGCCGCCGCCAGGTGTGAAATTCCCCATTGTGCAAACCAAGCTGCGACTCGAGTTCTTGCTGTCCACGCGCGGAAAGCCGGATCAGATCACGGTCCGAATAGATGCCAAAACGTTTCAGACGCTTAGCCATCTTGAGATCCAGGCCATCGAGGTTCTGTAGCGTTCGCCCGATATCCTGGGGGGCTGGATCTGGGAAAAAGAACCAACTCAACAACCAGATGGCCAAAGCCACGACGGCAATAATCACAAACGGCCAAATCAGGCGGTGCGAAAAGAACTGCAGGAAGACGACGTAATCCATTGGTCGTGCCAAAAAAGGAAACGAATAGCGCTGGGACGCGAGACTGAAGAAGTATCACGATTCTTACCACTTGTTGCAATTAGTTATTCATAATCCCTGCAAGTGAAAATTCGCGTCGCAAATCTGCGGGCCAGATGGGTGGGGGCTTGGCGATCAACCCCTATTGCCGAAGTTCCTGGTTTAGGGCCTCTGTGAGGGCTGCTATCATTCTCAATTGCCTGGGGTGTGCCACGTTCTTGGGTTTGCTACGTTCCTGCGGAATCAATATGGGCCGTCAGATTGAATTCACGATCGTCGTGCCGATGTACAACGAGGCGGCGGGGATACTCGCCTTCTGGCAGACGCTGGCAGGCGTGTTGGACACGCTACCGCATGACTTCGAAGTTCTGCTCGTTGACGATGGTAGCCAGGACGGGACGGTTCGGCTGATCGAGGATCTTGCGGTTGCGGACCCCCGGGTTCGCGGAATCGCCCTGTCTCGAAATTTTGGCCACCAGACAGCCATTACTGCCGGTATCGAGCACGCACGAGGGCAGGCCGTGATCACGATGGACGCTGATCTTCAGCATCCGCCCGACGTGCTCCCCGAACTGATTCGCGTGTACCAGCTTGGTTACGATGTCGTCTTTACTCGGCGCATCGACAATACAAAGGTATCTCTCCTCAAGCGTTGGACGTCTTCGGCCTTCTACTGGTTGATGAGCCGCATGTCCGATGTACCCATCGAGCCGAACGCGGCCGACTTTCGTCTGATGGGCCCCAAGGCCGTCGCTGCATTTTTGCAGTGTGGCGAACGAAGTCGATTCGCTCGGGGGCTGGTCAGTTGGATCGGCTTCCGCCAAACGTCCGTCAGTTTCGAAGTTTCGGATCGCGTCGCAGGGCGGTCCAAGTACACCCTTCGCAAGATGTTCCTGCTGGCGTTCGACGGGCTGACTTCCTTTTCGTCGCACCCACTGCGAGTTTCGTGGTTGTTTGGGATGTTGCTGACTGGCGGGGCGATGGTCTATTTCGGCTATGCGATGCTGGCCCACTATCGCGGGGACACGGTGCCCGGGTGGACTTCGATTGTGTTGATCACCATGATCCTTGGCGGCGTGCAGCTGTTCAGTATTGGCATTCTTGGAGAGTACATCGGCCGCATCTTCACCGAGGTCAAGCAGCGACCGTTGTATTTCATTCAGTCCGATACCAACGAGGCGGCAAGCGCCGAACGCGTTGCCAGTTCCGCGGATACGATGAATACAATCGGTGCCGCGGAAGATACCGTCGAAGCCGCAATCACGTTGCCGGACGATGGGAGCGTGCCACGCGGCACAATGGCATCAGAACGCAAGCGAAAATTCCCGCGGTAGGTTCGATGGCGATGCGTTTCTATTCACACGCGGACGACTTTGGGTTGTCGGAAGGAATTACCGACGGCATTCTGCGCTGTCTGTTAGATGGAGCGTTGAATAGCACGAGTGTCATGGTCAATGGCTGGGCCACCGAATACGCGGCGAAAGTCTGGCACAGCAAGGCGCGGCCTGACTGGCGACTTTGTCTGCATTTCAATCTTGCGGAAGGCCCGTGCGTCGCAGATCCTGAATTGCTGCCGGATCTTGTTGACGCACGCGGTGAATTTCGACAGTCGTTCTTTGGCCTCATGATGCGTTTTCTGACAGGCGGTGATAAGCGTCGCCGGTCACTCTCGAAGCAGGTGGGTTTGGAACTTCGCGCGCAGGTGGAGCGATTTTGCGAACTCTTTGGCGCGGAACGTCCGTTGTTTCTCGACAGTCATCGACACTATCACCTCTTGCCATTTGTGTTGCAGGAAATTGTAGGGCTTAAGGACGACTGCCAAATTGCCGGCGTCCGAATCGTGCGCGAACCGTCGATTTGGGCGTGGCCTCCGAGTCCATGGTTGGGATCCGGGATCATCAAACACGTGTTGCTCAATGGGCTGTCGCGTCGCGGGATGTCGGTGTTGCGACAGGCGTCCATTCCCTTCAACGAGGCGTTTGTGGGCGTACTGTTCACCGGACGAATGACACCAGGCGTGGTTCGACGGGCGTTGCAGGCCATAAATCCGGAACAGGCTGACGGCTGGTTGGAAGTGCTGTTCCATCCCGGCCGCGCCACGGAGGACGAGCGGCAACACTGGAGGCACCGTCCGGAATTGGCGACGTACTATTTGTCAGAAGCCCGCGACCGTGAGGCAAGAAGTCTGTTAGACCCCGAGTATCGCGCGGTGCTCGCCGAACATTCGATATCGTTGAATTCATAATGAGCGAAGAAGTGATGACGCCGAAACGGCCGTCCTCCCGGGGACTGAAAGATTTCACGGATGACGGGGTCGTTGATTTTGATGACTACCACGACAACTATCGTGAGAAGCTTCAGGAGTCGATCAATTTCGCCGGCGCCGATCACGAATTCTTCGTGAGGGTCAAAGCAGATCACCTGTTGCAGTTGATTGGCCGACACGTAGGCGACCCGGCGTCGCAGCGGGTGCTGGATATTGGCTGCGGAGTTGGCAGCACGGATCGACATCTGGTGGGAAAGGTCGGCGAGCTGCACGGCGCGGATATCTCTTCGCGTTCGATCGAACAGGCGAAGGCGAACAATCCCGGTGTCGAGTACCGCGATTATTCGCCAAATCGATTGCCCTATGACGACGCTCAATTTGATGTGGCGTTTGCCATTTGCGTCATGCACCATGTTCCACCGTCGGACTGGGGAGCCTTTACGGCGGAAGCCCGACGTGTCCTGAAACCCGGCGGCCTGTTTGCCATCTACGAACACAACCCATGGAATCCGGCGACGCAGTATGCAGTCAGTCGCTGTGAATTCGATCGCGACGCGACGCTGCTTTCGATGTCGACCGCCGATCGCCTGACGCGAGAGGCTGAACTGAAGCGAGTATCGCGTGACTATATTCTGTTCATTCCACGTCCGGGCGATACCTACCGACGCGTTGAGGCAAGTCTGCGGTGGCTTCCGCTGGGAGCCCAATACTGTCTGTCGGCAAGGAAAGCGGTTTGATGTCCTATTCTGATTCGTCCGGTCATGATTCCGCGGCGGACGAGTTGTCGATCGACTCGCTGGAGGCGGTCACCCACGACCTGTTGGTCAGGGACAAAGGTCTTACCGGGGATGGTAAGTCCGCAGCCTTCCGATTCTGGGCAGTCGTCGTTTTTTGTCTGGTGGCGTTCCTGGGAATTCGTATTCCGATCCTGCAGTCCAACTTGCTGTTCACGGACCACGACAGCGTTTCGTTTCTGACCAGCATCAATACGATTTCCGGGCACACGCCCGCGGATCTTGAATATCGCAGTGCTGATTTCCTGCCGTTGTTTCCCTATTCGGCGGCCTTGGTCTCGCGAGTTTCGGGGATGACTGCGGAGCATTCGGCACAGACGGTGTCGTTGATCATGACGTCGCTAAGTCTCGTGGCCGTGCTGTCGTTAGTCCGCCTACACTTCAGCAATTGCGTCGTGCTGATCACGGGACTGTTGATCTCCTTCTGTCCAAAGTTGGCTCAGTTGGACACGGCCATGTTGACCGACCCGATGTACGTTTCGATCGTCTATATTGCCCTGTTCGTCTACGAACGCCGACCGGCTGCTCGGGCCTCCTGGAGACAGGCGGTCTTGTTAGGACTCTTGTTGGGGCTGGGGTTCCTCACTCGTTCCGAAGGCATATTGTGGGTGGCTATCTTGCCGGCGTGGCATCTCCTTTCGCTGTGGTGGAACGAAGACCTGCGATTCGAATGGCTTAATGGGATCGCGTGGTCGGCGATATTTCTGGTCGTCTTTGGGGCCGTGATTTCCTTTCATGTCTGGTCCGTCAGCCAAAAAATGGGGAAGGTTGCCCTGAACGGGCGACAGGCGTGGCTGGCGCTGCTGAACGAGCCAACCGAGGCCGAGTACGAGGAGAAGCTGCGGGGCCTGCGATTCAGTCCCACCGAGATCAACCTGACGTATCTCATGAGTCACCCTGAGGCTGCCGATGAACTGGCCAAGCCTGCCAGTGCCGTGATTCCTCATGTCAAGAATACGCTTTACAGCGTGACGCAACTCTTTGATTTTCCAATCCACATGCTGCCTGGTCCGATGAACATGTTGTTTGGCGGAGTGGGACTGTTGATCGTGATGGGGATGGCACGGTTTCAGCGATTCGGTCTGTTCGTGGCGCTGTGTCTTGCGCTGCTGGTGCCGGGGATTGTCTACGCGGCGTTTTCCGTGCGGTACCTCTTGATCAGCATGCCCGGAATCATGATCTGTTCCGCCGTGGGGCTGGTTACGCTTTGCGGCGTGCTGGCGGATACCCTGCTGCGTTTTGTACCGGCGCTGCCACGGCGTCTCGCGTTGCTCACGGCTGGCGTGATGCTGACGTTCGCCTCGGGGGCGTTTCCGCTCTACAACATGATCGCCCAACCGGACACCGAACATCTTCACTATTCGATGGCGCGTCTACAGGTGCTGGCCGATGCCATCGAGCCGCATCGCCCGGCGGATCGGCATCCGTTGACGGTTTCAAGGACGGCCTATTTCCCATACTTTGCACGTACCAAGCAAATCGCGAATCCGTGGGCATCGTACGAAGAACTGGTTGATTACTGCCGTCAGAACAACGCCGACTTTTTCCTCTACCAGGCCAGCAGCGATCGTACGTTTCCGTACGCGGCGGCGTTCGAACAGGGCGACCCGGCCGACTTTGAACTGTTGACAGAAACCGGTTCGTCGTTCGGGAAAGAGGCCATCTATCGTGTTCGTGGCGTCCGGGACTCGACGGGGGCGCCGTGAACGCGGCTCGCTAGTCGATGTACAGGAATTCGTTCGCGTTCAGTAAGGCGAGGCAGATTTGGGTCATCGAGTTGGCCTCGTCTTCGCCCTCGTATTGCATCGCCTTGGTGAGTAATTCCAGTTCGGCTTCCGTGGCGACACGACCGAAGCAACGTTCAATAGCGAGTCCAATTGCGGCCTCTCCATCACGCTGGCGAAGGCATAGTGCGGCCAGCTTTCTCGCCGTCGCAAGCGATGACTCGGAATTCAACATCAGCAAGGACTGCGTGGCGGTTGTTGATTCGTCGCGGCAGGCACAGCTTGCGTTGCCGTCTGGTCGGTCGAAGACATCGAAAATCGGGTAGCGCAGATTTCTCCGCGCGAAGACGTAGATGCTGCGGCGATCATGCTGGGAAGCGTCGGGCGTCGCCTTCCATTGATTCTTGAGGAGCGTCTTCAGCAACTCCGGTGGCAGCGGAGGCCGCACACCGGGTCCTGAGGTTTGTTCATTGAGCCGATCGCTGAGGCACAGCATGGCGTCGCGGACCACTTCCCCTTCCAGGCGACGGCGCGGGAAACGGCCGAGCAGTTCGTTGGTTGGGTCCTCTGAGTTTGCGCGTTGAAGAATCTCGGCGGCGAGTCCTCTGGTGGCGGCGTCCCAATGGGGTTCCGAGTCGCGACTGGCTCGGCGGTAGGTTGCCGAGGTGACGATTTGTCGATGCAGCCATTTCAGGCTCCAGCCATGTCTGGGTAGTTCGGAGGCGAGGAAGTCCAGCAGTTTCGGGTGTGTCGGCTCGGTTCCCATGACGCCGAAATCGCTGCTGCTGGAAGTCAGGCCACGCCCAAAATGCTGCTGCCAGATGCGATTGACGATGACTCTCGCTGTGAGGGGATGTGTGGCACGGGTGAGCCAGTTCGCGAGATCCGCCCGGCTGGTCGCCGACGATTGGCGTTCCACGCTGGATGTTGCGGGCGTATGCGCGACACGCACGAATCCCGGTTCGATCGGTGGTCCCGGCCGGCGGTGATCGCCGCGAAGCATCACGTAGCTCTTCACCTTCGGATCAATTTTCGTGAGCGCGAAGACGGATTCGTTTCGCTTGACGGAAACCGCAGGATCAAAGAAGGCTCGCATGCGATAGAAGTCGGCCTGGCTGATGGGATCGTACTTGTGGTCGTGGCATTGCGCGCAACCGAGTTGCAATCCCATCACAACCGAGCCAACGGTTGCCGTCAGTTCGTTGAGGAGGTTGTGTCGACGTTCGTCCTGCGAGTTGATATCCGGCATGTCCGGGCCGGACAGGCAAAATGCGGTCGCCACGCGAGCGTCTGTGGAGGTGGGCTCCAACTGGTCGCCAGCAATCTGCAGCCGCAGGAAGCGATCGTACGGCATGTCTTCGTTCAGGGCATTGATGACCCAGTCGCGGTATTTCCAGGCATTCGGTCGCACCTTGTCGTGCTCGAATCCGTCCGTCTCCGCAAATCGAGCAAGGTCCAGCCAGTGCTGAGCCCAGCGTTCGCCATAACGTGGTGAACCAAGCAGACGGTCGACGAGCCGTTCATAGTCGGCGTCCGAAAGGCCCTGCGTGAAACGGCGGACTTCGGCGGGCGTGGGTGGCAGCCCCAGTAGATCGAATTTCAATCGGCGGAGCAGGGTAGTGCCGCTGGCCTCGGGAAGCGGGGTTAGGTCGGCGCTTTCCAGACGGGCCGTGACGAAATTGTCGATTGCATTGCGGACCGCTTGAGTGGTCTCGACCGCCGGAATCTCGGGATGCTCGATCGGTTTGAAGGACCAATGGTCGCGATCGAAGTCGGTGATCGATGGTTCCTCAACAAGGGCGGCTGTGTCTTCCGCAAAGCCGGAATGGGGGGCGATCAGGACGCAGTAGATCGCGACGACCAGAAGCAGCGGCGGCATTGCAATTAACGCCGGGAATGATTTGCGGAACCGCATCAGGAGATGACTCCCTTCACGACGTGAGCTTCATCCGGCCCGGTTAGCCGCTTGTCGAGTCCGTTGTGATAGTACGTGAGTTCGTTGTGGTCGATTCCCATCAGGTGGAGGAGTGTCGCGTGAAAGTCATTGACGTGAACTTTGTCCTCGGCCGCTCTCAGCCCGATGGGGTCGGTGGCTCCCCAGGCACGGCCACCGCGAATGCCGGCTCCAGCGAGCCACACGCTATATCCCCACGGGTTGTGATCTCGCCCTTTGCCTTGCTCGCTCATGGGCATGCGTCCAAATTCGCCGCCCCAAATCACCAACGTGTCCTCCAGCAGGCCGCGCTGCTTGAGATCGGTCAGCAAGCCGGCTACCGGCAGGTCCGTGCGACGGCAGTAGTCGGTGTGATTCTGCAGGACGTCCTTGTGAGCGTCCCAGCCCAGCGTGTCGCCGGAATAGAGTTGGACAAAGCGTACGCCCCGTTCGATCATGCGTCTCGCCAGTAGACAGCGTTGGCCGAACTCACGCGTCGCGTCTTTGTCCAGCCCGTAGAGCTTGTGGGTCTGGGCAGTCTCCTGCTGAAGGTCGACGATTTCCGGCGCGGCTGATTGCATGCGAAAGGCCAACTCGTAGGCGTCAATCCGCGCCGACAGTTTGTCGTCGTGATTTCGCTGGTCGAGATGCCTGCGGTTGAGTTGATTGACGAGGTCCAGCACTTTGCGTTGCTGCGTTGAACTGATGCCTGCCTGAGGTTGCAGATTCAGGATGGGCGTTTCGCCCGGGCGCATGGTGACGCCCTGGTAGGAAGCTGGCAGGTAGCCGTTGCCCCACGCCGGCGGTCCGCCCTTCAGTCCGCCACCCGGGTCGGGCAGCACCACGAAGCCGGGCATGTTCTGATTCTCGCTGCCCAGGCCATACGCGACCCAGCTGCCCACCGAAGGGTTTCCCATCAGGATGCTGCCGGTGTTCATCTGATAGACCGACTGCGGATGATTCACACTGTCGCCATGGAGACTTCGGATGACACACAGCTCATCGGCATGCCGGGACGTGTGCGGCAGGAAGTCGCTGATCTCCAATCCCGATTCACCACGGCGACGAAAAGGTTTGAGCGGAGCAAGCAGCGGGTTGGTGGCGACCTTGCGCCGGGTCATCACTTCGCCGAAGCTTTCCGGAACGGGTTGGCCGGCTAATCGCGACAATTCCGGTTTTGGATCCAGCAGGTCGACGTGGCTGGGGCCACCGTGCATGAACAGCCAGATGACGCGTTTGGCACGAGCCGGAAAGTGAGTCGTGCCGCGGGCGTGGGCATCCAACGCATTCAGGGCAATGGCGCCCGCTCCGCCACCGACTCCTTGTCGCAGAAAGGTCCGACGAGAGAATGATTGATACGCCATGCGTAAGCTCCTGCACCCGGGCAAGCCATCATTATAGATGCCGGGGACACGCGACAGCTACGCGGATTTGCTTGGGTTTGCAGGAATTTGCTGCCTTGTGGCGTAGACGGGCCTACCTGGGGCTCCGTCAACCGGCAGAGCTGCCGTCAGTTGTCCGCTGGTGTGGACGAAACGGTTTCGTTCATGGCAGCGGGCGCGGCTGGAACGGAACTATCGGGCGACGCTTGCGGCAACTCATCCGTAGCTACCGCCGTCATGCTATCCTCAAATTGTTCCAGGACATCGTGCAGTTCTGCCATCGATGGTGGTTTCTGCAGCACGATGTCGGGCGAGTGCCTGGGGCTGAATTGTTGCGAGACATCCAGTTTGCTCCAGCCCGAAATGACCGCCACGAACAAATGGGGGAACTGGTTTCTTGCGAACTGTACGACTTGCCTGCCGTCCATGTCCGGCATGCCAAGGTCCGTCATGAGGATGTCAACGTGGGCATTCCGAAGTCGCTCGATGGCGGCGGCCCCGGAAGTCGCCACGGTCACGTCGGCGCCCAGCCTTCGCAGCGCAGTCGCCAACGCCTTCCGGACGTTGGCGTCATCGTCGACCAGCAGCACGCGTCTTTCGAAAGAGGGACTGGACGCGGGGCGATTAATGGCCTTCAGTAGTGGCTTGCGATCGGCAGGCAGGATCACCGACATCGTGGTGCCCTTGCCCAATTCGGAGTGCACGACGATTCGCCCGCCCGACTTGGCGATGATGCCGTGGCAAACGCTCAGGCCCAATCCGGAGCCGCGACTACGCGTCGTATAGAACGGCTCGAAACAGCGAGACATCGCTTCTTCCGACATGCCCGTCCCTGTGTCGGCAACCGACGCGACCACTTCGCCTTGTTCATTTTCAAAGCAGCGAATCGTCAGCGTGCCGCCGTTGGGCATGGCTTCGACGGCATTGAAAATAAGATTGGTACAAACAATACGGAGCTCGGAATCGATCACGTTCACGGGACGGCACTGGTCGAGTTCCAGATTGCAATGAATCTGGTGTCCCCGATGTTCCAGTTCATCTTTCCATTTTGGTCGCGTCATGGATACGACCTGCTCCAGCAGATCGCCAATGCTGACAAGGCTCTGGGTCGTGGCGCGAGTGTCCCGGACATAGAAACGCTGTAGGCCCTTGACGGTTGACGCGGCGTCACGCGTGCTGCGGTTGATGCAGTCGATGAACTCCGCTTGCTCCTTGCTGAAGTTGCTGGAGTCGTTGGAGAGCATCTTCGAGAACGCGACGGCAGGCGTGAGGGCGTTATTCAGGTCGTGTGCGATTCCACTGGCCATTTCTCCAATGGCAGATAACCGCTCTTGCTGAATGATTTGCTGCTGTGCCTCCTTGAGCTCATCAAGGGCATCGGCGAGTTTCTGGTTCGACATCGTCAGGTTCTGCTCGGACTGCTGCAGCTTCTCAATCGTGTTTTCTGCCGTCTTCTGTGATTGCCTGATGAGACGAATCGAGACAAAAACGGCTCCGAATCCTCCCGCCATCCAGGCAGCACCCAAGATGGACTCCAGGGTCCGGCGGACGGAGCTGTTTCGCCCGATGAAGGCTACGTCATTCCAGGCTTGCACATCTTCGGTGTAGTCGAGCACCGTTTCGGTCAACGCAGCAAAGACCGCAAAGTAGATGCAAAGACGAAGCATCCCGTCCAGTGGCACACGAATGCTGCTGTAGATGAGCAGCGATCCCCATGTGGCATTCAGGATAAGCCTGACGAGGCCCTCCGTTTCGGCGTGGATGAGGTCGTGTCGTTTTAGAATGTTGAGAAGTACGACGCCCGCCGCACCGAGTGCGAACAGGGTGACGGACTGCCAGGCGAATCGTGACTTTTCCACAGACATGATGACAAGCGCTATTATGTTACGTGAGCCGATGTGACGGTCTTCGTAACGGTCTTATATAAATTGACGAGCGCTAAAGTACCGACCGTGCTTCCGCGATCCAGTCGGCAGGATGAGGCTTTGCGGAATTCCGGCCAACATTGCGGTTTTCATGCCCGCATTGTCATTCGTTTCCGGACGACAAGGCAAGTTTACCGCGCAGTGCATCCATCATGACCGCAACCACGATCACCAGGCCGGTGATGATTTGCTTGTTGGCATCGGAGATTCCCAGCTGTGCCAGCCCCGTTTGTAAAACGGCGATGATGAGCACCCCAATAAACGAGCTGACGACACTTCCGCGGCCACCCATCAGACTGGTGCCTCCAATCACGCACGCGGCAATCGCGGACAACTCGATGCCAATCGCAGCGTTGGGGTCGGACGTCGACAAACGGGAAGTCTGTGAAAGGCCCGCGAGACCGCAAAGTGTTCCGCTAATTGCAAACACCGCGATCGACCAGGGCTTCGTATTGATGCCGCTCATGCGAACCGCTTCCGCATTCGTACCGATCGCAACGCAATAGCGACCAAAGACCGTGCGCGTCAAAACAAACTGCCCTGCCGCCACTGTCAGAACGGCGGCAAAGAATGCTGGAGAAAGCGAAACGCCAGGCAACGGTTCCGCGAATGATTCGACGGCACGCCCGATGTAAACAGACCTTGAGTCCGTGACGACTTTCGTCGCCCCGCGGGCAATCTGTAGCATGCCGAGTGTGACGATGAAAGATGGAATACCAAACCCGACAGAACCCAGGCCATTCAGCAGTCCGCACAGCATGCCAACCAACAGGCAGGCCGGCAATGCGCCCCACAGGGGAAGCTCGTAGCGAACCATCAGCACGCCGAGGACGGCTGAGGACAATGCCAACACCGAGCCTACCGAAAGGTCGATACCGCCAATGACTAGCACCAGCGTCATCCCCACGGCGATGAAGGTCAGATCCGGAATTTGATTTGCGATGCTAATAAAGGTCGGCGGCTGGAAGAAGTTGCTGGTGGAGATCGCGAACGTGGCAATCATGATCAACAGCACGCCCAGGAGAGCGGCGTATTGAAGAAGCGTCCGTTGGAAGTTTGAGCGTTGCGGCATGGTGGTCAGTGCGGAACGTAGGAGGAAAATGCCGCCTTGGCGATTTGTTCTTCGTCGAAGTCTTCGCGGGAGAAAACGGCCGTCAGTTGTCCTGCGGAGAGGACTGCAATTCGATCGCAGTTCGACAGTAGTTCGTCAAGGTCGCTACTGGCAATCACCATCGACTTGCCCTCTCGTGCCAGGGACTCCATGAGTTGGTAGATGCGTTGCCTCGCCGCGACGTCGATCCCCCGCGTTGGCTCGTCGAACAGGAACACGCTGGCGTCTCGCAGCAGCCAACGGGCGACAGCCACCTTCTGCTGATTGCCGCCGCTGAGCGTGGCAACACTCTGGTCAATGTTCTCGTAGCGGCAATCGAGTCGCTCGCATTGTTCGATTGCCTCTCCACGGGCTGCTGCCTGACGGAGAATTCCGGCAGCCGAATATCGATCATGCAGTGCGGCGAGCGTCGCATTTAGTTGTATCGACTGGGGCAGTAGCAATCCGTTTTGTTTGCGGTCTTCGGTCACCAGTGCCAGTCCGGCGCGTACGGCTTCGCTGGGCGAACGAAAACGAGTTGGTGAACCAGGGAGAACCTGTACCGATCCGCGGCTGGCAACGTCGGCGCCAAAAATGGCGCGAAGTAGTTCCGTCCTGCCGGATCCGACCAAGCCGGCGATCCCCAGTCGCTCGCCGCGACGGACTTCGAAAGAGACGTCCTGAACCATACCGCATGACAGCGCTGAAACGCTCAGTCCGATACTGTCCTGAATGAGGGAGGTGTGATCCTTCGTTTGTCCTTGCCCAGTCGCCGTCGTGTGCCCGCTCATCAGATCGATCATCGCGTCCGTTGACAGTTGTGCCGTGTCGCAAGTCGTAACAAGCTGTCCATCTCGCAACACGGTGATTCGATCAGTGAGTTGTTTGACTTCCGCCAGCCGATGGCTGATGTAGATGATGCCGACGCCGCGGTCCCGCAGCTCTTTCAGCCATGTGAACAGTCGTTCGGACTCGGTCTGACTCAGCGCGGCGGTCGGTTCATCCAGAATCAGTAGATCGCAGTCCTGTGCCAGTGCACGGGCGATTTCAACCATCTGCTGTCGCCCCACGCCCAACTCGGACAAGGGAGTTTCGGAGGCGACTTCCTGGAGGCCGAATTGCTGCAATACGCGGTCGGAAAGTTCGTGTAATTGCTTGCGGCGTATCACGCCAAATCGACTGGGCAAGTGACTGAGCTGCAGGTTTTCGGCGACGGTGAGCGTGGGAATGAGATTCAGTTCCTGCTGAACGATCCCCACGCCTTCCTTCTCCGCAGCCAGCTTCCCACGCGGTTGGAAGCGTTGCCCGCGGAGTAACATTGTCCCGCCGCTGGGTTGGATCAGGCCTGATATGATTTTGCACAGCGTGCTCTTGCCGGCTCCGTTCGCGCCCAGCAGCGCATGGATCTCACCGGCGCGCACGTCGAAGTCGACCTGGTCGAGGACGGTGACCTGGCCGTAGGTCTTCGTGATCTGCGAAGTGGCAAGCAGACTTTCGATTGCGGGCTCCGGGGGCGAGCGCTTCACGGTTTGCAATTGGCGAACTCTAGAAACGACGCACGGTCACTCGATCAAGTCGCTGGCAGTGATCAAATCCACGGGCGTCTCGACGTCTTCGGGGATGGCCGTAGGGTTGGCGATCAGCTTCAAGGCAGCCTCAATCCCGAATACCGCAAGTTGGTCGCCGTGCTGATCTGCCGTCGCCACGACCTTGCCTTCACGGATGGCCTGTTGCACGGCGGATATGTTGTCAAAGCCCACGATTTTCACGTCGTCGGCACGCCCTGCGCTCTTCACGGCGGCGATGGCCCCCAACGCCATGCTATCGTTCGCCGCAAGGATCGCCTTAATTTCGGGGTGCTCGCTCAGCATCGAGGAGGCGATCGTATTGGCTTTGCTCATTTCCCATTCCGCAGACTGGCTGTCGGCGATTTCGATACCGGCCTCACGCAGGGCTACTTCAAAACCTTCGCGCCGCTGGGCAGCGTTGAACGAGGTGCGAATGCCTTCGAGGATGGCGACGGAATCTCCTTTGGCGAGCTGGCCGGCCAGGTGGTCGGCTACTTTCTTCGCGCCGGCGCTGTTGTCAGGTCCGACGAAGGGAATCTGGATCTGTTCCTGCTGCAGGATTTCCTTGTCCAGGCGGTTGTCGATATTCACCACCACCACGCCCGCCGCCTTCGCGCGGCGAAGGGCCGGGATCAGTCCCTTCGAATCGGCCGGAGCGATGACGATGGCGTTGACGCCCGCAGCCACCATTTCGTCAACGATTCCCACCTGACGGTTGAGGTCGCGTTCGTCTTCGATTCCGTTGACGATCAATTCGTAGGTGTCGGCATTGTTGCCCTGATGCGTTTTTGCGCCCGCTGCCATGGTCGAGAAAAACTCGTTGGCAAGTGATTTCATGATCAGCGCAATGCGAGGCTTTGTCACAGCGCTGTCGGGTGATTCGCCGTTGGACGGGCCCGTCGTTGGCTGCGACGAGCACCCAAGTCCCAGAAGAAGCAACATGATGCAAGACAAACGTTTCATCTTTTCGAACTCCAGAGTTTCTCTGTATCCGTGTGTGTGCCACGGATGTAATGCAAGTTGCCTCGTTCGTCATTCCGCCGTACCGCAAGCGAAACCACAGACCGCAAATCTGGCTCGGCATTATAGCCCGAAGTCGATGTTTGGTGCCGGGACACGCGGATTTTGACGTGGTATTATTTGGGCCGCTCGCGAATCGTTTAACTGATCACTGGGAGACAATCGAATGATGAAAAACGCATTGCAGTACGCCTTGATGATGGTGTGTGTACTTTGGGTAGGTGGTTCGGATCTACGGGGAGAAAGTCCACCGGAGAAGATTCGTATCCTGCTTGATACGGACGCAAACAACGAGTTGGATGACCAGCATGCCATCGCCTACATGCTGTTCAACGGTGATCTGTTTGACGTGGAGGGTATCACGGTCAACGCAACGTCCGGCGGCGGAGAGATTCAGAAGCACGTTGATGAAGCCGAACGCATCGTGAAGTTGTGTGCGCTCGAGAAGAAGGTGAAAGTCATCGCGGGGGCCAGTGGCAAGTACGACGAAATCGTCCCGAACATCAAGAAGGCTGACTTTGATGGCCACGCGGCGGTCGATCACATCATCAAACGCGCAAAAGCGAAGGACGATCGGCCGTTGGTGCTGATGCCGATTGGAAAGCTCACCAACATCTCGCTGGCGCTGAAGAAGGATCCCTCGATCGCCAGAAATATCCGCATCGTCTGGCTCGGTTCCAATTATCCCGATCCCGGCGAATACAACTTCGTGCACGACATTACTTCGATTGACCCGATTCTCGCTTCCAACGTCCCCTTTGAAATGGTCATGGTCCGCTACCGCAAACCAAGCGGGACGGATGCCGTGAAGGCAAAACTGAAAGACATCAAGCGAATCATGCCCGGAAAGGGTCCGCAGATTGCCGAACCGGTGACCGGGCGACATGGTGGCGAGTTCAACAATTTCGGAGACTACGCCGTCGAACTGTTTGAGAAATTTCGAGGCAGTCCGACGGAGCGCCCTTTGTTTGATATGGCTGCCGTTGCCATCGTCAAGAACGCGAAGTGGGCCGACCGGGTCGTGATCGGAGCTCCGAAGTTTGCCGATGACAGATGGACGGACCGACCGAACAATCCGCGGAAGGTCGTGATCTGGGAGAATTTTGACAAGGACGCGATCATGAAGGACTTCTACGATCGGATGGAGAACTACGTCCTTGCAGATTAGTCTTTCGGAATAGTGGTCGCTGATTCGATGAGAAAGACCATTCCGAGGCCGGCTCAAGCGGGACCGGCCTCGGGTCTGGTCACGCAGGCAAGCGATACGTCTCAAATCGCTCGCTGCGTTAATGGTGCTTTGGCGTCGCCCGCGAAAGTTCGCAACTGCGCCGCCAACTCACGTATGTCCGCATCGGACAGTCCCGTCAGCAGGTCGACGGCGTCCACTCCGTCCAGCGTATTCAGCGAGATGTCGTTGTCGCTTCCTGTTTGGTCAATCGCAAACGTGGTGAGTGGCAACAACGCATCCGGATTGTTGGCGTCGTAGGCAACCGTGTGCCAGGAGACCGTCGTCGTGGAATTCAGGCGAACGCTCCCTGCACCGTAGCCGATGTCGAATTTCTCGGTGATGCCGTCCAGCGTGATCACCACGTGCGGGTCTCCCCAGATGGTGACGGAATTGCCAACGTCAGAATGCAGCGTGACACTATGTCCGTACTGATCCCAATCGCGGGAATCGAAATCCGGGTTGCCAACGTCGAAGTTGTCGACGTAGACCAACGTGCTCCCGTGGAGGGACGCGATGCTGATTTTGTCCTCGAAGGTTGATCCGCAGAACAGGACGTAGCGTTCCGAGCTGGACGTGTTTCCCATCCCAATGACAAGATCGGAGTGTCCGTCGTTGTTGAGGTCATCCGAGATGCGAACGTATCCGCCGGTGCGAGATTTGCGAACGGACCCCGAGATCACGAATCCCTCCGTGTTGCCAATGTTTCGCAATTTGCGAAGGTCGATGTCGGAAGGAAGCCCATCCCCTGACTCGCGACCGTAGAGAACATAGGACTCGCCGGCGTCCACCATCCCGTCCACGTCTGTGTTGGGCGCCGTCACCAGCAGGTCGGGCAAATCGTCTCCGTTCAGGTCGACTCCGCCTTCAAGATGCGAACCAAGAAACGCATGCTTTTGCAGGCCCGACATCACAAAGCCTCGGCTGCCATCGCCTCCGTTAACGCTTCTCAACGAGGCGAGCTCGATGGACGATGACGCGGTCACGGGGCTACCAAACACGACGTACGCCTGGCCGGCGTTTCGCATACCGTCGACGTCCACATGGGGAGAACTGATGGCGACGTCGTCGTAGCCATCTCCGTTGATGTCGCCAATTCCGGCAACAGAGGATCCGGTCAGGTCATGGGCACTGGTCCCGTGGGCGACGAAGCCAGCCGAGCCGTCGCCGTCGTGAACGGAGGAAAGGAGTACTTCGGGGGCGAGATTCTGATTGCCGAAAACAACGTAGGCGCTGCCCGAGTTCGGTGCGTTCGTATCGGAGTCGCTCGCGCCAATCACGAGGTCGGCCAATCCGTCGCCATTCACGTCACCGGCGGCAGCGATGGCGACACCGGCGCGGTCGTTCGCATTCGCACCGCGAAGCACGACGCCGGCCGAGCTCGCCTGACCGTTGACTGTTCGCAGCGTCTTGATGTCCAGCTCGTCGGGCAAGCCGTTTTCTGTTCCGAAGAACACGTAGATTTCGCCGGCTCCGTTCGCTGCATTCGGGTTGCTCACCGCCGCATCCGCGAAGCCATCGCCGTTGATGTCGCCCAGATTCACGAGTTCGCGATTCACGTTCGGACCATTCAGACCCGTGACCGTGTAGTCTTCGAATCCGGTCCGGCGACCGACGCCCTCAATTGTGATCGTCGCGGTCGCGGTGTCCGATCTTCCGGTGTCGTCGGTCAGCGTGTAGGAAAACGAATCCGTTGCGGTCAGGCCCGGCGCGAGGTCGTCGTACCGTCCACCGGGATCGTACAGAAACGAGCCGTTTTCGGTCATCGTTACGTTTGCGCCGGAGTCGATCTTAACGGGCGCGGTGAGGTCGGTGACGCCGTTCACGGCTGTGACGCTCAAGGAATCGCGGTTACCGTCGACATCTTCGCCGTTGCCATTGTCGGCGCCGACATTCCCGACGACGACCGATATTGCTTCCGTCGCGAAGACGTCGTCGGTGGCTGTTGGGGGCAACTCCAGCACGTTGGTGAAGTTGGAGAACCCGTCGTTCGTTCCGGATTTTGGGCCGTCGGCTACGTAGGTTGCGACACCCGTCTCGAGGTTGAACGAATAGACCCTGCCGGTCTGATTCGCTCCGCCAAACACGGTCCCTTCCGAGTCTGCGTACATCGCACCGAACGTTATCTTCTGCAGTCCGTCCTTGCCAATAACCGTTACCGCACCTTCTTTTGAGATCGCAATGAGCTCATTTTCTGGGCCGCGGCGAGATGCGTAGAAAGTTTCGTCGACGGGATTGAATGCAATATCGAAGATGTTGGTGAGCGGGGTATCGGTTTGGATGATCTGTTCAACGGCGCTCGTTTCAACGTTGACGCCGTAGAGTCGATCCATTTGCCCACTGTTGCGAATCCACAGCAGGTCGTCGTTGGCGAAGTCGCCCACGAAGTAAGTTCCCTTGTTGGTCGGCAGTCCCTCGATTGCACCCAGGTTTTCGGTTTGGCCGTCGGCGCCAATGCGAGCGAGCTCGTGGGAGGCCGTGAGGATTCCGTAAGCGAAGTTGTCCGCCGGACGAAATCCGGCGGCGTTGACTCGTTCAGCGGCACGGTGCGTGGTGTTCTTAAACGTCCCGGCGGCCGGGTCGACCAGCCCGGTCTGTCCGTGGTTCGAATAGATCTGATAGAGCCCGGCGCTTGAAGGAAACGGCGTGACGGAAAGGGCGACGCGAGCTTCCAGTTGTTCGGGCCGAAGCCTGCGTGGCTTCGATGAACGCTTGCGGCGAATGGAGTTGCTTTTGGTTTTGGTGTTCCTGCTCATTGCTGGCGATCCCGGGGCGTACGAATTGACCGCAAGTCAATTTGCACGCTCCGTGCCAGAGTTCGCGATAACGCCTGAGAGCCGCTGGGTGCCGGTTCTTGCCGCGAATTCGCGGCCGGGCGTCGTTTGTGGCGGCATGGACGAATTACCGTTCCAGTAATTCATACCGGGTACCTTGGGCGGTGGGAGTGCCGGCATTCGCCGCAGTGTTGCAGGTTGCCAAACGCCGGCATGTCCGCCGGGTGGCCGCTACCAGATGCGAATACGCTCTTCTTTGGGACGGAATAGCGCGTCTTCGGGTTTGACCTCAAATGCCGAATAGAAGGCGTCAATGTTGATCACGGGGCCATTGGCCCGATACCACGAGGGGGCGTGTGGGTCGGTGAGCAGGCGTCGCATCATTTCTGCGTCTCGATACTTGCGGCGCCATACCTGACTCCAGCCGAGGAAGAATCGTTGGTCGCCCGTCCAGCCGTCGATCACGGGAGCGTCTTTGCCTTTAAGGGAAAGGTTGTACGCCTTGTGCGCGATGGCCAGCCCCGATAGGTCCGCGATGTTTTCCCCCAACGTCAGCTGACCGTCGACATTCTTACCCGGCAGAGGCGAATACTCGTTGAATTGCTCGATGAGGCGTTTGGTGATGGCTTCGAAAGCCTGTCGGTCACGTTGTGTCCACCAGCTCTTCAGGTTTCCATCGCCATCGTACTTGCTGCCCTGGTCGTCGAAACCGTGGCTGATCTCATGGCCGATGACGGCGCCTATTCCGCCATAGTTGACCGCGTCGTCCGCTTCCATGTTGAAAAATGGAGGCTGCAGGATGGCGGCGGGAAAGACAATCTCGTTTTTCGGCGGCATGTAGTACGCGTTGACGGTTTGCGGAGTCATGCCCCACTCTTCACGATCAATCGGTTTGCCCAGTTTGTTGACGTTGCGACGATGCTCGTTGAGTGCCGAAGCGCGGATGTTGCCCAGCAGATCATCGGCCTTGATGGTGAGTCCGGAATAGTCCTTCCAGACATTGGGGTAGCCGATCTTGACGGTAAACTTCGAGAGCTTGACCTGTGCCCTCTGTTTGGTTTCGTCGGTCATCCACGTGAGTTCGTCAATGCTCAGGCGGAACGCTTCCAGCAGGTTCTGCACCAGCTGTTCCATCCGTTGCTTGGCTTCCGGTGGGAAGTGCTTCTCGACGTACAGTTTGCCGACCACTTCGCCCAACGCGCCTTCCACCGTTTGGACGCCACGCTTCCAACGCGGCTTCTGTTCTGGAATGCCGGCCAGTGCTTTCGAATGGAAGCTGAAGTGTGCGTCGACAAAGTCTTGCGACAGGTACGGTGCTGACGAATCAACGACCAGGAACTGCAGGTAGAGTCGCCATGTCTCAATGGGCGTGGCGGCAATGATCTTGTCGAGGCCTTCGAAGAAACTGGGGGCCGTGACGATGACATCGCCCTTGTCTTCTACGAGCGCCTGTTCAAGGAAGGCTTCCCAGTTGATGTTGGGCGTGAGGTTCGCCAGCTCTTCGAGCGTGAATTTGTTGTAGCGTTTTTCGGCGTCGCGGAGCTCGGTGCGTTCCCATTGGACTTTGGCAAATTCCGTTTCCAACGCCAGCAACTTCTCTGCCGCACCGTCGGATTCGATACCGGCAAGTTTCAGTACGTCGGTGACGTACTGCTTGTACGCTTCGCGTGCTTCGTCGTACTTGGGGTCGTCTTCCAGGTAGTAGTCGCGGTCGGGCAGGGACGTGCCACTTTGGTAGAACGTGACAATATATTCAGTGGATTGGCGAGCGTCCTGGCCAACGTACATTGCCATCGGGGAACCGACGCCCAGCTTTTCCATGCGGCCGAATACGGAACTTAACTGCGAGGTTCTGGTGATCCTGTTGAGCCGGTTGATGGCTTTGGCGACGGGACTGGCGCCCAATTCGTTGGCGCGGTCTTCGCTCATGAAGCTGCGGTACAGATCGCCGACCTTTTGGGCGTCTGAACCGGCAGGGTGCGTCTCGGCAGCAGCCGACTCAATGATCTCGCGAATTCGTTCTTCGGAAAGGTCCGCGAGGACGGTGAATGATCCGTAGTTCGATTTGTCCGCGGGGATCTCCGTGACGTTCAGCCATGTTCCATTGACCGCACGATAAAAGTCATCCTGAATCCGAACGGACTTGTCGAAGGCGGTGCCATCGATACCGGATTGCTGCGCTACGACGTTGGTCGACACCCCAAGGATGAAGGTAATGGCGGCCGCCAGGGCGGCTGAACGTAGCGTTGGCATTGTTACAGATTGTGGCGACATTTCGCTGTTCCTCTTGGTATCAGAATCGTGTTGTCGGACGACGCACCTCTCGACCAAAATGTAATGCCTGAGGCACACGTCCCCAATACCAACGCCGGATTTGGGCAGTCTGTCAGGGAAGGGGCGTTCTTGCGTCGATTCGTTTCAGCTCACCCAGCCAAGGTATTCTGCGATTTGGTACGGCCAGGGGTGCTGCCAGGGATTAGCAGCGGGGTAGGCCGCGGACAGTACCGAAATCGCCAGCATGACATAGGCGGCTCGTCGCCAGAATACGGAGTGGGCGATGCGGTCGAGCGTCGGCAACATCGCGAACATCCACAGCGGTGTGAACCAGAACATCCATCGCAGCCCGCAGGAGACGCCGCCGTAGTTCATGTCTTTCACGGGCCGCAGGAAGAGATAGAAGCAAAGGCAAATGAGCGTCAGGATGGCAATTCCGCCGGCGAGCGTCGGCATGGGGATGTCGCGTTGACGTCCCGCCAACCAAAACAGCCCCGGGATACTCAATAGCCAGATAGGCGTGAGTGAAAAAATGCCGTGGTGGCCAACCAACGCGTGTGTGGCATAGATGAGTTTGGAAGGTTCGCCGGCGTCGACGCCCGTCTTGTCGGTTCGCGACCAGTAGCTGCCTTCATAGTCGTACCAGTTGTCGTCGCCGTTTGCTCCGGTGCCGGCGACCTCGGAGTTGCGGTGCATGTACGGCGGTCGAAGGCTTTGGTGGGCGACGTAGTTCAGTGCAAAGAAGGCGACCAGAACGACCAACACGGCGGGTGTGCCGTACATCAGCGTGCGGCGCCAGTCGTGATACAACAACGCAAGGCCCAGCAGCCCCAGCAGCGACAATGCCGGCAACTCATTTGCGGCTGTGAACGCCGCCGCCAGCCCTGCAGCGACATACAGCCACCATGTCGTCTTCTGGTCGTACCAGATCGAGATGAATACGTGCAGCGCGATCAGCGTGCAAATCGCGGCCGGCAGGTGATTGCTAAGTGTGACCACCAGGGTTGTGAGGAACGTGCCCCAGCCCAACGCCGCGACGGCAAAGACCTTGGCCCAGTCGGTATCGCAAAACCGTTCGATCAGGCCAATCATCAGCCAGAAGTACAGCAGAAGCGGTAGCACGTTGTTGATCGCCAACATGGTTCGTGTGATGGGAAACGGATGGTGCTTGAAGCTGGCTCCGGTGGCACGGTTGATGACCCAGTACTGCGCCCCGAGCAACGCCGGATAGAGCGGCGGCTTGCTGGAGTAGGAGTGCAGTTTGTCGTCGGGGCCAAAGTGTTGCACTTTGTCGATGGTCTGCCATTGAGGATTGCGCTGAAGTGAATCAATGACAAACGTGTTTTGCTCGACGAGATTGCGGATCGTACACCAACGGCTACGGTCGTTGGCGCTGAGGAACGGGCCGCGGCTGTCTTTGGAGCGGACGGTGATGACGCGGCCCATGCACGACGCCAGCGATGACACGACGATCAGAGCATAGATTGCCCTCCGCATTGCCGGGCTCAGTGTGAGCTCGCCGTCGTCTGCAGGATTCCGTTCTTGCATCAGTGTGCCTCTTTGCGGTTGCGTCGTTCGGGCAGTGTCGAGCTTCGCCAGTCTTCATCCCCGCCAACGCGTTCGCTGACGGAAAACGTGTCGGTGGACCGCACGTTCATGGCGGTGATCAATTCGGCGAGGAATCCGGCCAGCATGAATTGCGCACCAATCACCAATGCGGTCAGGCTGTAGAAGAATACGGCGCGTTCGTGGAGATGAATCGCCTCGAGCCCCAGGCCGGGAATCCGGGTGACGATCCAGGCCAGTGTCAGGATGGAGATGCCCAGCAGGCTGACGAGGAAGCAGACCATTCCGAAAGAACCCAGTACGTGCTGCGGTCGTTGCCCGAATCCGGTCAGGAACTTGACGGTCAGCAGGTCGAGGAAACCCTTTGGGATTCGCCACCAACCGTATTTGGAAACACCATGTTCGCGAGCGCGGTGGTCAACGATGACTTCGCTGATCTTCCAGCCGCGAGCGGCCGCCAGCACGGGGACGAAGCGATGGAGTTCGCCGTAAAGACGCACTTCGCGAAAGATCTCGCGGCGATAACATTTGAAGCCACAGTTGTGGTCGTGGAGTTGGACGCCCGTTAACCAACTGACAAGGCCGTTGAAGACGCGTGATGGTCCGACCTTGTGCCATGGATCGTGGCGAACTTTCTTCCAGCCACTGACAACGTCGAATCCGTTGTCGATATGTTCGAGGAAGCGGGGGATTTCTTTGGGGTCGTCCTGAAGATCGGCGTCCATGGTCATCACCAGATCGCCGCGAGCCGCGTCAAAGCCGGCACTCAATGCGGCGGCCTTGCCAAAGTTGCGTCGAAAGCGAACGCCCCGCACTCGCGAGTCGCTGGCGGCAAGTTCCGCAATGCGTGGCCATGACTCATCGCTGGAGCCGTCATCGACGAAAATGATGTCCAGCTCGTAGTCGTGAGCTGCAGCGACTGCATCCAGCTCATCTCGCAGAATGCGAATGGTGTCTTGTTCATTGAAGACCGGGATCACGATGGAAAGCATCATGCAATCTCACTGAGGGGAGCGTGAATTGGATCAGTCTTGTGGCGTTTGCCGTGGAGGCCGCCGGCGGGAAAAGTAAAGGATACCCGAAACGACCAACTCCGACATTAAACTCACCATGCGATGAAGTACACCGGCCAAAAGGCCAGTAGGCGCTCCGTATTCCGGTGCTACGAGTTCGCGAATCACCAGTTCGCGGACGCCAAATCCACCCGGTAACATGGACGCAAAACCCGCGACCACCGAGATTGCGTAGCTGGCCGTGATCCACGGTAGCTCGCGAAGTGAAAGATCCTGCGTTTCTGGCACATTCAGCGCCCGCATCGTCGCAAACATGCTCAATCCCAGGAGGATCCAGCCCGGCACGATGCCCAGCCAGCCGATCAGGACAACTCGCCAGGTGAGGTTGCGAGCGACGTGTGCTGGCTCTTCTCCCGCTTTCTTGGCGCGGCGTTTTTCGAGGATCGTGACAATCATCCGCAGCACGGGAGGCATGACGGGAATTCCTGCCAGCAGCGCCAATCCTGCGGCGATCAACTTTACCGATCCGCTCGCTGTGGAACTCATCGCGACAATGCCCGCTCCAAGGAACGCTCCGACGGACATCATGGCCAGCGTTTCGGCGCCCATGCTGACAAAGGCCGTGGGTGCGTGCAGTTTGACCTTGCTAAGGAGGGCAAATCGGATTGCCGGAACGCAGGCCTTGCCCGGCACATATTTTCCCAGTTGGCTGATGAAGTGCGTCACCACGGCGTCGGTCATCGGCACGGGCTGTTGCATTGCGTTGAGCAGGCGATGCCAATTCAGGCCCATGGGGATCATGCCGCAGACGTAGCAGATCGACGCGACAAGCAGCCAATCCCAGCGGATGTTGGCGATATCAAAATTCCGGTCGCCAAATTCCGACTGTGCCTTACCGACGGCACGGTAAATGAAATAGATCACCACCGCCATCACCAACAGTTTGGCGATCGGTACCCAGCTGAACTTGCGCCCGGGAGAATTGGCGTTGGCGTCGGAGTTTGAAATCAAGACTCAAGCTCGGGGCGTTGGCGGCGAATAGTCAGAGTTGAGTCCGGCTGCAATTGATTGGCGACGACAAGTGGGTTACGGTCGCAATTCTCGCAACTTGCGACATTCACGCAAGCCGAATGTCATTACCGGCAGTCCGTCCTCGTGTTTCATGACGGCCGTCGCGATTTTGAATAGAGGGACTTGCCACGTTTCCGTTGAGCGACAGGGATCATGAACAAAAATTCAGCCAACCACGCCTCGGGCACGTCGACGATCGCAAGATATGTGTCGTTTGTGATGCTGTGCGTCACGATCGTTGTCTGCGGATTTTTCTTTTACAGCGTGATCAAGGGATTTCTGCTGCCGTTGTTCCTCGCCTGTTTGTTGGCGGTCATATTTCGTCCGCTGCACGAATGGGTCAGCGAAAAATGCGGGAATCGACCGGCCGCGTCGGCGGCAATCACCACTTCGACGATCATGTTGGCGGTGCTGGTGCCACTGACCGGACTGGTGGCTCTGGGGCTGTATGAAGCCAATCAGTTGATCCGCAGTCAGGACGAGTACATCGACAAAATGGCCGAGGTACGGCGCTCGATGGGACTGCAAAAGCCGTTCGCCGAGGAACTGGACACGATCGAAAACAAGATCCGCAAGCTCGACGAAGCCATGTCCCGGGCTACGACCACGGATGAGGCGTACCTCGAAACGCTCATCGTGGGCACGCAGGCGTTCATTGAAGAACAGGTCGTGCGGCTCAAGAATGAAGCTCGGGATGCCGTCAAGGAACTGGGGAGCGCGAACGGCGAAGTTCCGGATTCCCTTGCGCCTGCCGTCGCCGAGTTGCGACGTCAGCTCTATGCCGACGTCGGCCCTGGCGAGTTCGGTCCGGAACTGCGAGACAAGGATCGCACTGCTGAGAAGCGTTCGTTACGAATGATGCTCGAGCGATCCGGCGAAACTTCGGATACGGGATTCGTCGAATTGGTAAATGCGTTTTCGGCAAAGGTGGCCGCGTTCCCGGTGAGCCGAGTTCCAACGGAGGGCACGATTGGGATTCCCACAACCGTGCTGGAGCAGCGCAACGCGCTTACCGAAATTCAGGCGGAGTACGAGGAGGTGCGGACTGCATTGTTCGGCGGTCCCCTCTGGAAATGGGCCGTCGAGCTGGTTAATCCCAGCCGCGATCAGATCAAGGAATGGATCTCGATGCTGATTACGGGCGATGCGACCCGCTGGCTGCCGTCAATCACGGGGACGGCGACGTCGCTGATTACCGGGCTGCTGGTGGGCCTGGGGATCATGTCGGTAGCGTTGTTCTACTTCTTTATGGATGGCCCCAAGATGATCAATGCCTTCATGCACCTGTCACCACTGGACGACCGGCACGAGCTGGAACTACTGCAGGAGTTTGACAAGGTCAGTCGAGCGGTCGTGCTGGCAACGCTCCTGTCGGCCGTGGCGCAGGGGATTTTGGGCGGCATTGGATACAAGATCGTCGGAATGGACTCGATTTTTCTGCTGACGCTCCTTACCGCCGTGCTGGCATTGATCCCGTTTGTGGGAGCCGCCGCGGTTTGGGTGCCGTGCTGCATCTATATAGCCTTCGTCAAAGAAACCGGGGATCCCGAGGGCGTGCGGACGTGGATGTACGCCAAAGCGGGGTTCCTGGCGGTCTACGGGGCCCTGGTGATCTCGATGGCCGACAATGTCATCAAACCGTGGGTGCTTCAGGGGCAGTCCAAGCTGCATCCGTTGCTGGCGCTACTGAGCGTCCTTGGGGGGGTTCAGGCCTTGGGGCCGATCGGAATTTTGGTAGGGCCGATGGTCGTTGCCTTCTTGCAAGTGCTGCTGACGATCCTCCAACGTGAAATCACCTCAATGGACCAGGCATTGAAGTCATCCAGCTAGCTGTCACGCCGGGAAGATTGGGCGGCGAACGGCGGGCCTTTGCCGTGGACGCGAGGTCGAGCGAGCAACGCAATCTCTCTTTACAGGCATTGCTGTCTGCGGATACGATCCAGCCGGACCAGTGCAGGAAAGCACTTGAGAAGGAAGATAGGATGTCGAACAACCCGTGGCCATTTGTCGTCGTCGCTCTCTTGTCGTTGGGTTTTCTTGCGAAATCCATGGCACAGCAAAATCCGAATACAGCCATTTCGAGCGATCGCGATTCGGCCGGCGCTCGATTTGCTGATTTCACGGAGCCCGATTTTGGTCCGATTCCGGCTCGCTCGCAGCCGCAAACCAACGCCCCGCAGATCACCCCACGGAACGGCACGCTTCCGGCGTGGGAAACCGTGACCGACGAGTCATTCGATTCGTCGTTGGAGACGTCCCGGCGAAGCATCTTCGGTCGTGACGACGAAGTGCCGATTGAGGCCCCCAAAGCCCAATTGTCCGCTGACATCATAGAAACTGCGCCGGCGGATTCGGGACGTGGCCTTGGTGAATCGGCGGCAACGCCTGGCAGCCCACAACGTTCGCCCGTGGTTCCTCACAGCCCAAGAGCTCAGTTGCGGGAACCGCTCTACGCCCGCACGGCGTTTACAGATGATCAGAGCGGTATCGATGGACGGCATTCCGCTCGTGCCCGGCAACCGTTCGGCGGTCAGGCTGCAGGCAATGGCCGAGGTACATTCCGCGATCGGGATTCATCCTATGGACGAGATTCATCGTTTTCTGCATCTGGCGGTCGGCGAGCAGTTGACGATCGCTACGGATACGAAGTGGCGCAAGCGGATTTTGGTGCGATCAACACACGAGAGGATCGGGCTGACTCAACTCGGATTCGGAACGACGAAGGATTCCGCGCCCGGGGAAGATCGGGAGGTGGTCCGTACGACGATGGGCTTAACCAGCCGTTGAATGTCGATCCGCCTGCCAGCAGGAATCGGGACGTATTCACCACGCCAACGGCAAGGCTAATCGACGATCCTCCGCCGTATGGGTTGCGGGCCAATCAGTCATTGCAGCAATCGACGCGGCGCGGCGTTCCGGCGGATGACGAGATCGCCGAACGAGGTCGCGGCATCACGGGCACCACCAACAAGACAGCGAAACCCGTCGTCTCGCTCTCCGATGCATCCGGTGCGGCGAATGACGGAATAAATGCCGGTAGCTCCAACGGAACGTCCGCTGCGGGAGGCGTCGATGTCACCGACGGCGATTCCAGTGATTTGGCGGTATCACCCCGGTTGCCCTTTTGGCCGACGGTGGCATTGTTTGCCTCGTTGGCAGCAAATCTGTTTTTCGGCTGGATCGCCTGGGACACGCACGCTCGCTACCAGGATTTTGTCGCCGAGATGTCCGAGAGCGAATCGCGAACCGAGCGTCAGAGTCGACGGATGCGGCCGGAAGGTCGTTCCTACGCAGAGGCCCGCCCAAGGCGGACTCGTGAGCAGGATGAGGCTGAGTTCCTGCAAGGCGGACTGGAAGTCTGATGGGCCCAGTCCCCTGCTAAAATCGCCAGATATCGCTCGTCTGCGCCCTATAACCATCGCAGGCCACCGTTTCGGAGTCGGCGTGTAAGCTATGTTTCCGGTGGTTGTCATTCGCCCATGATCGGTCAAGATTGATGGCCATCGTGCGAACAGCACTTTCAGATATTCCCGGCCATCCCTACGCCTCAGTATTCTTATGCCCGCAGACTCCCCCTCTCAGCAGCCCGATGATCACAATCCGTCCGGCGAAAATAATTCCGCCGATTCAGGGAATGACGCAGTAAAAACGCCAGGGAACCAGGAGGTTCCGCCCGGCATGCTGCCGTTGGTGGAACCGGTGTTTGGCGATGGGAAGTCGTGGTGGGCGTTTCTGATCACGGCGGTGCCGTTCCTTGTCTACCTGGCGGGAACCAGCTTCGGGACGCAGATGGAGAACATCCGGAAAACTGCACCCGCACACGATATGCGTGGTTACTGTCGTTCGATGAGTGACCAGTTGAAGGAGAGCATCGAGCGTTTGCCGGCGGCCGATGCCGAGGACGTGAAGACACGACTGGATCTTGAGGTTGTGCAAACTTCTCTCGATGACGAATCGTCGGAAGTCAGCGTGCTGGTGCAGAATTGCGCGACGCTACTGAACAGCACCGACAGCGATTTCGTCGACGTGGACCTGCAATTGCAGGGTGAAATTCGTGCTCTTCGCGAGTATGTGTCGCATTTCTACGAGCTGGAAGCGATGGTCGAAGAGGATCGGATCGACGAAATTCGTCCGGCCTACGCCGAGTTTCTGGAGTCACAGAATGCCGAAGCACTCAAGCTGAATTCGACGTTCTACCCCTACCTGTACTCTTTTGCGTGTCTGACGGCCCTGGTCGCGATTCTGTTTGCCTTCCCCGGTTACCTCAAGCAACCATTCCGCGTGACACCCTTCGCCGTTGGCGTCGGTGTCGTGGGCATTGTCGTTTGGCTTGGTCTGTGGTGGCTCGATAAGGAATATCTGCACATCGGTGCCTATTTTGGCGCCAACTCGCGAGCTGGTTTCAATCCGTGGGAAGAACTCAAAACGACGCCGACGTGGATGTACACGTTTATGGGCATTCGCCTGTTGGGGCTGTGCCTTGTGATTCCGCTGGCCGAGGAGTTCTTTTCGCGGGGCTTCCTGATGCGTTACATCGAAGACATTGATTGGGATCAAATTCCGATTGGTGAAGCCACCTGGAAGGGCATCGTGGGCATCATCGCCTATGGGGCCATGACGCACCCCGGTGAGATTGTGGCCGCCGTGGCGTGGTTTGGGCTGATCACATGGATGTACCTGAAGACCAAGAACATCTGGGACTGTGTGGTGGCTCACAGCGTGACGAACACACTGCTAGCCGTGTACGTCCTGACGACCGACACGTGGGAACTCTGGTAGTAGGTTTTGTAACGATTAGCTAAAGGTTGTCGCTCGCGGTGACGATCAATGACACTGCGTGATGAATTCGCGCAAGGCGACCTTAGCTGTTTTAATACAAGCACTTACGTCAATGCAGTCATGTGTTGTTGCTGGTTGTTTTTGTAAGTCGTTTCTGTGTAGGGTTTTGCGTTGTTTTTGCGGTCTGTGGGGAGGCTTGCCACGGCGGCTCGGTATCGCTCGAAACCCAATCAGGATAGGCACTTCCATCGAATCGATTAGCTTGACACCGATCGCGAACCCAAATACAGTTGAACCACTTCGACAGGAGAGAATCATCGCCATTTTGGCGTTTCAATAGCTAAACAAGGTCGGGGCGAAGTTAGCGTCCTGGGAGTTACGGCGTGACCAAAAAAGAGATCGTCAAAACCATTTCGGAAGAGATTGGTCTGACTCAGCTCAAGACCAAGGAAATCGTTCAGAAGACCTTTGATGCAATCGTTGAGGCGTTGGTAACGGAAGGGCGAATTGAGCTTCGAAACTTCGGAGTGTTTGAGGTAAAACCCAGGGCGGCCAGGAAGGCCCGGAACCCAAGGACGGGTGACAAAGTTCTGGTGCCGGCGAAAAACGTGGTTACGTTCAAGCCAGGTAAGGAGATGGAGGAGCGGGTGAAGCAAATGCAAATCCGCGATGAAGAGACAAATGTGACCGAAGGTGATCCCCAACCGGGTACCGCCGGTCCTGAAACGAATACGGACAATTTTCCACAGGCCGGGCCTCCCGGACCCTGAACCAAATTCAACGCAAAAGCATACTCATGGAGGAGTTACATCATGCGTCGTATTATCTGCCTGGCCCTGTTGGCCTTCGCGATTTCTTCCAGCACCGGTTGCTTCCTTCCGATTTACTCGGCTGATCCGGTTCGACGTTCACGTCAATTGATTAACACGTCGGAAAACATGCGAGCCATTCTGGATGAATGGGAACGTATCTGGTTCCTTGACCAGCCCGACCACATGACGCCTTACCGGACCCACGGTGGCATCATCTAACGCGGTCCTGCTGTTCGTAGCGCCGCCTTCGGGCGGCGGCTGGGCAACGGGGACGATGCGTTCGCGATTGTGGGCCGTCTGAAGGCGGAACTACGAACCGAATGTGGCCTGTCGTGAATTGAAAGCCGGACGAATGCTCCGGCTTTCTGTATGCGCCAACTTCTACGATACTGGGCCCTTTCAGGTTTCCTGCTACCGGGGGACCTGCTTCCACGTTTCACGTTCCAAGCTTAACGTTCCAGGTTTCGCGATTTCTGGTGAAGAGCTCATTTTGACATCCTCTCAATCTGAAATGCCACCGTCCCCAACGGGCTTCGACGCGTCCGTACGTCTCGGCCGGCTTGCGTTGCCGAATCCGGTCACCGTGGCGTCCGGGACATTTGGTTACGCGCGGGAAATGGAAGGGCTTGTCGACCTGTCGCGCTTGGGCGGCATTGTGCCCAAGACCGTCACCCATGCTCCACGAGTTGGGAATCATCCGTGGCGTACGTTTGAGACGGCTGGTGGGATGCTAAATTCCATCGGGCTTGATAACGACGGCATCGACCAGTTTTGTCTGCACCACTTGCCGTATCTCTCCGGCGTTGGCTGTCCGACGATTGTCAGTATCGCCGCAGCCACGATCGAGCAGTTCGGGGAGATGGCCCAAAAGCTGGATGGGTGCTCGGGGGTTTCAGCGATCGAGCTGAATGTCTCCTGCCCGAATGTCTCTGGCGGGGTCAACTTTGGTACCGATCCTTCACTTTGCGAGCAGGTGGTCTCGGTGGTCCGCGCGGCGTGCGAGATTCCCGTGCTGGCCAAGCTGACGCCAAACGTGACAAATATTGTGGAAGTCGCTGATGCAGCCCGGCGCGGTGGCGCGGACGGGGTGACGGCGATCAACACGCTGCTGGGCATGGCTGTCGACTGGAGAAAGCAACGGCCAACACTGGGTAATGTGATGGGGGGCCTGAGTGGCCCGGCGATCAAGCCGGTCGCGTTACGCTGCGTCTATCAGATTGCTCAAGCGGTCGACATTCCCATCGTTGGTGTTGGTGGTATCGCGACGATCGACGACGTTATGGATTTTCTTGTCGCCGGTGCGACGGCGGTCCAGATCGGCACCGCGAACTTCTATGATCCCACGGCGTCGATGACAATACTCGACAAGCTTCCCGGTGCGGTGCAGTCGTTGAATGCCAGTTGCGTTGCCGACATCATTGGCTCGATCGACACGAAACCGCAATAGCCGCTCGTCCGTTCGCTTTTACGTTTCAAAACCAGAACCAGAAAACCATGTCTTCAGCAAAGACCGTACTTTCCTGCATTCAACCGACCGGTGATGTCCACCTTGGCAATTACTTTGGAGCCGTGCGCAACTGGGTAGACTTGCAGGACAGCGGCGAATATCGCTGCGTGTACGGGGTTGTCGATTTGCACGCGATGACGATGCCTTACGACCCCAAGGTGCTCAAGAAGAACACCGAAAACATGGTCATCGATTTGCTCGCCGCCGGGCTCGAGCCGGACAAGAGCACGGTGTTCATTCAGTCGCTGGTGCCCGAGCACACGGAGCTGTACTGGATCTTCAGTTGCCTGACTTCCTTTGGTGACCTGACCCGTCAGACGCAGTTCAAGGACAAGAGTGCGCAGGTTTCCGATTCATCCGACGACTTCATCAGTGCGGGATTGTTTACTTACCCGACATTGCAGGCGGCCGACATTCTGATTTACCGTGCCGGGTTTGTACCTGTGGGGAAGGATCAGGAGCAGCATCTGGAACTCTCGCGTACGATTGCCTTGCGGTTCAACCGGCAGTTTGGCGAAGACCTGTTTCCCGAGCCGGTCGCACTGTCAACGGAAACGCCCAAGGTGATGTCGCCGGCGGCTCCGGACAAGAAGATGAGCAAGAGCCTTGGGCCCAAGCACTACATCGGGCTGTTCGAAGACGAAAAGAGTGTGCGGAAGAAGATCAATTCGGCCGTCACGGATTCCGGCGATCTCGCGGAGGACGAGCTGAGTCCCGGGGTGGAGAACCTGATTACGTTGATTCGAGCCTGCGGCGAAACGGATCTTGCCAGCGAGCTGACGGAGAAATATCGAGGTGGCGGGATGTATGGCGAGCTCAAGCAGACGACCGCCGACATCGTGACGGAGCTGATCAACGGGCTGCGAACGCGACGCGAAGACATTGCCAGCGATCGCAAGGCGGTCATGAAATCGGTTCAGGAAATGAGCGACGATGCACGCGATATTGCCAGCGATACGCTGAAGCAGGTTCGGCGGCTGGCGGGTTTGCCAAAACAGTTCATGTTCTGCCAGTACCCGCATCGCAAGGCAAAACGAAATCAGGCGAACTGAAGACTGGGCAACACCATGCAAGTTTATGGAATCGGCACCGATATCGTTGAATGCCTTCGCATCGCCAACATGATTGAGCGGCACGGCGAACTGTTTATCGGTCGCGTCTACACGCAATACGAGATCGACTACTGCCGAAAGCGTCGCGCCGCGACACAGCACTACGCTGGACGATGGGCGGCGAAAGAGGCCGTCCTGAAGGCGTTGGGCACCGGCTGGATCAAGGGCATCAGTTGGCGGGACGTTGAGGTTCGTAACGAACGCGGTGGCAAGCCGACCATTGCGCTGGCCGGTGGCGCGAAGCAGCGTTGTATCGACGCCAATATCACGGAAATGCAGATCAGCATTTCACACTGTCGCTCGCATGCAACGGCTTACGCATTGGCGATCGTTGGTGACTGACAGGCGGCGGTCGCGCTCGAGAACATGCTGACGGTAGCCTGCGTTCAAATCTCGAACCACGCAACGAATAGTTCCAGCGTGCCGTCGCCGTTGTCCGCGTAGTGGACGTTCATGAAGCGCGCGTTCGGCAGCGAGTACCTGGCGCCCTGCAGGGCGTCGGTGGTCGACCACCACGTCTCTTCCGGGCCACTCTCAAGCTCTTCGGCTGGTTGCATCGTGGTGACGTCGACAAGTTCGGGTTGGAAGACGTTTGCGATCGCATCCGTTTCGGCAGTAAAGCGAAACCAGATTACGTCGTCGATGCCCGAGCCCAGCAGATGGAAGCCTTTGGCGGCAATCGTGATGTGCGGACTGAGGTACATTTCCGCTCGGCAACGCGCGATCTGCGCGGGCGTTGGCGATGTGGTGGAAACGTCGTCGCCAAAATTGAGGCAGCCGAGACTCGGTAGCAAAACGACGGCCAGGAGCACGGCCAGCCAAAGCCGGCGAGTTGGCGGATTTCTCATGGTCATGACGCTACTTTGATGTGCCTTCCTTTTTTGATGTGCCTTCCTTTTTGGCTTCGGGGAATACCGGCGCCAGATAGACTCGTACAGGCGTACGACGAGGTGGGATGTTCTCGGTCAGTGCCTCGAAAGCCAGCTCCTCGTTGGCCTGCGAACTCTCGATCGGCAGGTCCATCATGGCGACGGGGAAGTTGCTGACGCAAATGACTTCACCGCCGTCAGCGCGATAATAGTTCTTGCCCGTCTCCGGATCTTTCCAGGTGCTGCTACCGCCGAACACCCAGTCGTGTGACATGGCCTTCTTTGTTTTCAGGTCACGTACCCAGTGTTGGGCTTGAATGCGTTTTGGCTTTCCGTCTGACATCCATTCGACGATCACCTTGATCACGGGCCCCGTGGCTTTGGAATAGCGGCCGCCTCGATCCCATCGAGCGGGTGACCCCGGTTTCGCGCCGAGGGCTCGGAGGGTGGCGTCTATCTTGAAGGCTTTGGCTTTCAGTGACACGACGGACTCGTGCTCTTTGGTGTTCTTCACGCAGGCGAACATTTCCAGGTAGCCACGCGTCAGGCAGACTTCCCCGTCGATGGCGACCTGTTTGAGCTTCGTGTTGATCCAGAGCTTCTCGATGCTGTCCTTGGGGGCCAGCGGCTTCCAGTCGGAGGACAATTCGGGGAGCGGCTCCAGCTTCGGCTCGGCTTTTTCAGGGAGAGTGGAAGTCGAGTCCGATTCGGCCGCACCGGCGCCGGCTTGGGCGGTGGCTTGAGGGGACGCCAGAGAGGTGGCTGATCCGTAGAACGCGTACGCCAAAATGACCGACGCGATGACCGCCATCGCCCTCAACGCGACCGATGGGAAGAGTGGATTGCGATCCATGGGATGCTCCTGCTGGATTCGTGCAGCTTTCGGGTGTTTGGCGGGGCGTTCGGCAAGTTCGTGTCCGCACGAATTCGTCGTGGCGGCCATCCGGTGGAGCGCTCGTTGCCAACCAGCCATCAGTTGGTAGATTGTGTCAGTCGCACAGAGTAGCTGATTTGAGGTGTCCGCGTCATCTGCAGGTTTGGCCCCGAATCGAGCGGCTGCTCTGGCGTGACTCCAAATCGAGAGGCTCCATTTAGGAGTATAGGTTCTGATCCCTCAGACGCTAACTATGGATTGGTAGCAAGCATTGTCGACGAATATTGAAAGTGACTCGCTGAGCGATCGTACCGGGCAGCCGTTTGGGGCTGTTTTGGCGGACGTTGAAGGGCAGGTTGGCGATTGGGACCAATTTGGCGGCAAGCTGAAATCACGGAAAAAGAAGTCGAACCTGCGTAAGCTGCTCGGCCCGAACTGTCTGTTTTGGGGTGTGCCCACGGAGTCGGTGATTCACCACTCGACGACCGCCAGATTGTTGCAGCTCAAGAGTACACGAAAGGTCGACACTTTTGATTGGTCGGCCGCGGCGCGCGATTGGCTGGGGCGGCTTGGCGAGGTTGTCCCCGCGGAGCCCTCCGTGCAGTCATCGCACGGTGGAGCGGGAATGTCGATTGATCATTCGATTGAAGCGATCGCGTGGGCCGATGCCGCTCCCTTGTTGGCCGCTCGCCTGTCACCGGAAGAATGGTGTCAGATCGTCGCGCGGCTGGTTGACCTGGTGACCGTTTCGGTGGACGAGCAGGCGAACGTGGGGGCTGGCAGTTTTGTGACGCAACTCTTGTTGCAGGTCGAGCTGCCGATGGTGTTGACGCATGGCCTGACCTTGTTGCCAATCTGCAAGTCTCTGGGGAAGCCAGCGAGAAGCAGGATGGCTCGTCTGTTCGACGAGCATCTGGATGTGGAGGGCACACCGCGCGAGGAGCACATCGCTGACATTCAGTTGTTGCTCGCCAGCAGCGCGAGGATTCTGACGTTGGACACCGAGGTCAAGCGAGGCCGATTGGACAAGGCGGTGCGCTCGCAGTTCGACTGGTTGGCTCGGCAAACGCTGCGATGGGCGCGGCCCAACGGAACCAGCTGTTTCGGTAGCGAATTGGACTCGCCACACTTTGATTCGATGATGAAATGTGTCCTGAAGCTCACGGACGACGAGACCGACATGGCGGCATTCCGGTTGTTCCGTGGTAAACGTGAGCCGGAGGATGCCGACATTCCGGAACCCGCCGAGCACTCGGAGTGGGCTCGGTCGGCCGTGATGCGGACGTCGTGGCGGCCGAACTCCGCACGGTTGGGAGTGACGTACGGCAGCGGGCGGCTCAACTGGGAATTGGCGTCGGGGCGACAGGTGATTTCGTCCGGCGGATGCCTGCCAAAGATTTCTATCGATGAGCAGCCTTTGCAATTGGGATCGTCGTGGGAGGAGATCTGTTGGGAGTCGGATCGCGACATGGACTACATCGAGCTGGAATGTAAGTGCGCGGGCGGTATTCGTTTGCAGCGGCAATTCCTGCTTTCCCGTTCCGAGCAGTTCGCGTTTGTGGCTGACGCGATCATGTCACCTCGAACGACGACGATCGAATATCAGCATTCCTTTCCGCTCGCCAGTGGCGTGGTGCTGGAGCAAGCGGAAGAGACGACCGAAGCGACGATCATCGGGACGAAGCGTCTGGGCACGGTGGTTCCGCTGCCGCTATCCGAATGGCAATCGGCACAGGGCGACAATCGGATGCGGCTGGACCCGGCGCGGTTGGAACTGAAGCAACGGGGGCGTGCGTTATACGCTCCGCTGTTCTTTGATCTTGATCCCAAACGCAGCGCCCGGGCGTTGACCTGGCGGCAGCTATCCGTCGCCGAGCAGTTGCGTATGGTGCAAAAGGATGTTGCGGTTGCCTATCGGATTCAGATTGGCAAGAAGCAGTGGGTGGTCTATCGCTCGCTCGATCCGCCGGGGAATAGGACGTTTCTTGGTGTGAATCTGACTTCCGACTTCCTGCTGGCGCGATTCGGGCTCGATGGCGAGACGGAACCGGTCATTGATGTGACGGCGTAGGTGTGACGTCAAATTGTGGGTGGACGTTGGAGAGATGAGCGGATGTTTGTGCTGGCACCTTAGGGGGAAACGCCGCCGCATAAGTGTGATTTAGGTCCGCACTCTCTTGTCACCATGATTCGCGTGGTCGAAACTGTGGGAGTCCCTCCTACGTTTCAGTTATTGCCAACATGGACCTGAAGTCACAGCTGCAATCGAATCTCAATGCCGTGCAGGACCGCATCGCTAACGCGGCGGTCCTGGCCAATCGTCAGCCCGAAGAAGTGACGTTGGTTGCGGTCACGAAGTATGTAGATGCCGCGGTAACTCGCGCGCTATTTGAGGTCGGTGCGTCGGACCTTGGCGAGAGTCGCCCGCAGGTCCTCTGGCCCAAGGCGGAAGAACTGTCTGAACTGCCGATTCGCTGGCATCAGATCGGTCACTTGCAGCGGAACAAGCTGCGTCGCACGCTGCCCGTGGTGTCTCTGGTGCATTCGGTCGATAGTCTGCGGTTGTTGGACGCCATTGATTCGCTGCAAGCGGAGCTTTCTCCCGGGGAACGCAAGGAGATTCTGCTGGAGGTCAACGTGTCCGCCGACGAAGCAAAGCACGGTTTTCAGCCGGATGGCATGGCGGCCGTCATGGAGCATGTGCGCGGCAAGGACAATGTCACGGTTACCGGTTTGATGTGCATGGCGGGTTTCGGGACGACTCCGGATCAGGCTCGGGGCGATTTTGCGAGGCTCCGAGAGCTGCGGGATAGTGTGCAGGACGAGTATTCGGACATGAGTCTGGGAAGGCTGTCGATGGGCATGAGCGGCGATTTCGAGCAGGCGATTGCGGAAGGCGCGACGCACGTTCGTATCGGATCGGTACTCTTCGAAGGCATTGAAAACCTGTAGAATGCTACGACGGAACAACGGTAGCGGGCCCGTTGTTGAACGCAATTCAGGAGCGTCGGGCTTGAACGCAGTGCCTTGCCAAGCGTCAGAGGGAGCGACCGGTGAGTGTCAAACTAAACACAATCAAGGAAGGTGACTGCATTCGTCGGATGGCGAAATTGCCCGACGGTTCTGTCAATCTTGTATTCGCCGATCCGCCGTTCAACATCGGTTATGAATACGATGTCTACGACGACAAACGTTCGGCGGATGACTATCTCGATTGGTCCACCGAATGGATGCGGCAAGTCCACCGTGTGCTGGCGGACGACGGCACTTTCTGGCTGGCGATTGGCGATGAGTTTGCGGCGGAGCTGAAGGTTTCCGCTCAGCGCGAGCTTGGCTTTCATTGTCGCAGCTGGGTAATCTGGTACTACACCTTCGGCGTGAACTGCAAGAAGGGTTTCTCGCGGTCGCACACGCACCTTTTTCACTTCGTCAAAGACCCCGCGAACTTTGTTTTTAACAGTGACGATCCGGCCGTTCGCGTGCCCTCGGCGCGGCAGCTGGTCTATGCGGACAAAAGGGCGAATCCGAAGGGGCGTCTGCCGGACAACACGTGGATCCTCAGGCCGCAGGACGCGCCGGAAGGATTTCAGCCGGATCACGACACCTGGTACTACCCGCGCGTGGCGGGCACGTTCAAAGAGCGCGAGGGCTTCCACGGTTGTCAGATGCCTGAACAACTGTTGGGGCGTATCATTCGCCTCTGTTCGAACGAAGGCGACACCGTGCTCGATCCGTTCTCGGGTAGCGGCACGTCCGTGGTCGTCGCCAAGAAGCTGGCGCGGAATTATCTGGGGTTCGATCTTTCGAAGGACTACGTGGCCCACATTCGCAAGCGGCTGAAAAAGACGAAAGTAGGTGCTGATCTGGATGGTGCTGTGGACCCCTTGGTGAGTGCTCCCAGCACGTCGAAGGGGAAGCAGCGAAAGCCCGAAGGGCAAGCCGAACTTGAAAACGGTAGCACTTCCGAGGAGCCCGCGACAGGCAAGTCGAAGTCGAAGTCGAAGAAATCGAGCTCCAGGAAAGCTGCATCTAAGAAGTCCGGCGCCAAGAAAGCGGCGTCGAAGAAAGCGGGTGTGAGCAAGAAGTCGACTGCAAAGAAGTCGACTTCGAAGCAGCCATCTGCAAAGAAACCGGCTGCCGCAAAAACCGGCTCGAAGAAGGCTACTGGTAGGAAGCATTCCGCAACGAAGGTCGTTAAGGAAGACGAAGCTTCGCCAAAGGTTCCCGCCAGCAAAACCGTCAAACCGGCGCGGCGCGAGGAGTCCGAATCTCCGACGCCGGCGGCCGAGCGTACTTTATTCTAGGTGCGCCCAAGACGAATTCGTGCGGCTTGTTGCCGTAGCGTGATGGCAGTTCGGCTCTTGATCTGGCACAATTGCGGATCAAAACTCCCTCCGTTCGAGACCCAATATGAATTCAACCGAACGCACCGTCGAGGACGCGCGTCACGATGCCTACTGGTCCCGTAGTCTTGGGGTGGTTCGCATCGTGTTGGCGATCTGGGCATTCCTGTCGCTGGGATGTGGCATCCTGTTTCGCGATTTTCTCGATCAGTACTTGCCGTCGATCGGTGGTGCCCCATTGGGATTCTGGATGGCACAGCAGGGCAGCATCGTCGGGTTCCTCGGGTTGCTGTTGCTGTACATGGTTTTGATGAACCGACTTGATCGGCAGTACGACTACGACGGGGAAGCCCAGTAATGACGCAAGATATCTGGAACTTCCTGTTTATCGGTCTGTCTTTCGCCCTCTATATCGGCATCGCGTTACGGTCGCGAGCAGCCACGACGAAGGAGTATTACGTCGCCAGTGGCGGAGTGTCTCCTTTCGCCAACGGTATGGCCACCGCCGCGGACTGGATGAGTGCCGCGACGTTCATCTCGATGGCCGGGGGGATCGCCGCCAGCGGCTACGACGCATCGCGATTCCTGATGGGATGGACGGGCGGTTTCGTGTTACTCACGACGTTGATCGTTCCGTATCTACGGAAGTTCAATAAGTTCACCGTCACCGATTTTCTGGGTGATCGTTTCTATTCCAATTTTGCCCGATTTGTGGGCGTCGTCTGCGCGATCTTTATTTGCATGACCTACATCATGGGGCAGATGCGCGGCGTGGGTCTGGTCTTTTCCCGGCTGTTCAACATCGAGGTCTCGGCCGGCGTGCTGATCGGTGCGGGCATCGTGTTCTTCTACGCCGGTATCGGCGGTATGAAGGGCATCACGTACACGCAGGTCGCTCAATATTGCGTCATGGTGTTTGCCTATACGATTCCTGCCGTGTTCATCTCGATGTTGCTAACTGGAAATGTGATTCCGCAACTGGGATTGATTGGGGACTTCACGAAAGACGGTGTCGATCCCGTGCCGCTACTGACGAAGCTCAACGATCTGAATGTCGAGCTCGGCTTTCCCCGTTACACCGACGGCAGTATTTCGAAGATCGATATGTTCTGCATCACGGCGGCACTCATGTGTGGAACGGCTGGCTTGCCGCACGTCATCGTTCGCTTTTTCACCGTGACGTCCGTAAGGGCGGTACGTACTTCAGCATGCTGGACGCTGGCATGCATTGCAGTGATTTATCTCACCGCGCCGGCGATTGGCGCGTTCGCTCGCACGAATCTGATTTCCGAGATCCACAACACGCCTTATTCCGAAGCCCCTTCGTGGTTCCGCAACTGGGAAGACCGCGGACTAATCGCCTGGGCGGACAAGAACGGCGACGGCGTGATGCAGCATAGCGCCGGGGCGGCGTTCGAAGGCAAGCCAAAGTACGCTGCCGAACGAGCAGACGGCGCGGCGCGCGAAGTCACCAACCCGCTGATCGACAATGCGAACGAGGTCTACTACGACAAGGACATCCTCGTGATGGCAAATCCGGAAATGGCGGATCTGCCGATGTGGGTCATCGCGCTGGTGATGGCTGGCTGCGTCGCCGCGGCGCTTTCGACGGCTGCCGGTTTGCTGTTGGTGCTGTCGACGTCGATCTCACACGACCTGATGAAGAAGATCGTCAGTCCGGGCATGTCCGACGCGCAGGAGGTCCTTTGGGCTCGAATTGCGTCGTTCGTTTTCCTGTGTATCGCTGCCTATTTTGGCATCAATCCGCCGGCCGAGTTTGTCGCCAAGACCGTGGCCTTCGCGTTTGGACTCGCTGCTTCGTCATTCTTTCCCACGATTCTGATGGGGATCTTCTCCAAGCGGATGAATCGAGCCGGCGCGATCGCGGGCATGATCTGTGGCATAGGAGCGACGCTCAGCTATATCGTCTACTTTCAGTTCGTCGCCGACCATCAAAATTACTTCCTTGGGATTTCCCCGGAAGGCATTGGTTTCCTTGGCATGATTCTGAATTTCGTGGTGGCCACCATCGTGTCGTCGATGACGGCCCCGCCGCCGGCGGAGATCGTGGCCATGGTTAATGAAATTCGATTGCCTCGCGACGCGGGATCGGCGACGCACTAGACCACATAGCGGAGCGCGTTTTGTTCGAATCGGACGCACGGTTGTGGGTTCGGAGATTTGGCGGGCGGCGCTTCGAGCTACTCGGTGACGGGGTTCTTCAGGTCCAGGAAATCCTTCAGGTTCAGGTAGTAGCCAACGTCGCCTTCGATGCTTTGGTAGCAGACCACCAGGAAACTGCATTTTTCCAGTTGCTCGGGCTGAGCGGAAAACGCGACCGTGGTGACATCTTTCTCTTGCCGAAAGTGGACGGGGTTGGGTTTTAGCTTTGCGGACAGGAGGTGTTTGCCGCGTTTGTCTTTCATGCGAAGTTCGGCGTAAGTGAACTTCTCCAACCAGCCCTGCTTTTTGAACTTCAGCCAGACCTTGATGCCTGCATCGCCGTTCTTGCGGGCGTGCATCGTGATGCCGTACTTCTGTTTGGCTTTTTCCTTGTCGAGAGTGCCCACGCTAATCATGCCCATCGCGGTACCGCAGAGCAGCGTCAATGCAATTGATGTGAGGATGGCACGTGGAATTTGCTGGCCTTTTCGCATAACTTTTTCCTGTCGGTGAGTCTGTAGTGGACCTTTGAGGCTGAGATGCGCTTGGTGCCCAAATGGTTCCGATATTCTTCTCGGCAACAACGTACTGAGAAACAATCGGGATCCGCTGGTGGTACTGGCGGCATGGCGTTTTATGATCGAGCTGGAGGAAGTCGCGGGCGGAGTGATTATCTCGGTGAAAGCCGTGCCGGGTGCCAAACGCAATGGCGTTCAAGGGTGCCACGATGGCACGCTGCGGGTCAGCGTGGTTCAGGTGGCGGAAAAAGGCAAGGCGAACTCGGCGATACGCATTGTGCTCGCGAAAGATCTTGAGCTGAAGAAATCACAGGTCTCGCTGGTTTCTGGTGATACGAACCGTAACAAGCGGTTCCTGCTTGCAGGCGTCAACGCCGCGGAACTGCGCGCCCGGATCGACGAGCTTTTGAAGGCTCGGTAGGCGTTGGTGTCGCGACGGCGGTGGTTGGGATTGGTTATGATATTGGCACGAATCAAAACTGTTTCATGAAAGGTTCCCTCCCGTGCGCATTCCATCGCTGTTGTTGATCGCGACAATTCTTACTTTCGCCGGTTCATGGGCGAATGCTGATATTGGAGTCGGCGCAAAGCCGATCGAAGGGGCCGAAGTCATCATTGACGGCTCGCGAAAAATGCTGGACGACAAATGGACCTACTGGGAAGGTCCTCGTTTCGCGTCGAAGTTGCCGATCAAATGGAAGGTTGTCGATGATCCCGTCGACGGTGGTTCGTGCGTGATGACCGACGACCCCGTTGCGGCCGGCGGAAAATACGGAACGGCCGACATCGTAACGAAGAAGAAGTATCGCGATTTTCGATTGCATATCGAATTCTTCATTGCGAAGAAGGGCGGCAATAGTGGCGTCTATTTGCAGAACCGTTACGAAATTCAGGTGCTGGACGGTGACAGGACCAAGCACGGGATGGCGGCGGTAATCAATGAATCGGAATCACCGTACGATCTATACAACGGCACGCGAACCTGGAACTCCTACGATATCGTTTTCCGTGCGGCTCGATTCAAGGACGGCCAGCGAACGGAGAAGGCCAACGTAACCCTGTATTTCAATGGCAAGAAAGCTCACACGAACTTTCCCATCAACAAGGTTTGGGGCGGCCCGAACTCAGGTATCGACGGTGGCAATGACGGCGGAAAAGGAATCACGGATGTGCCCGGCGGTCTGAAGTTGCAATGCGAAGGTCACGATGTACGCTATCGCAACACGTGGATAAAGGAACTGGACCTGAAGACCGCGAAGACGGACTTTGAGGAGCCGGTCGCAAAGATTGCCAAGCCAAAGGCGAAGACCCAATAGCGCAATGTTTTGATGTGCTGCGCGACTACAGGAGAGATCCCGAAACCGCCACATGACGATTTTGACGCGAGGCGTTCTTCCGTCTAGGATCGAAGACGGCGGAGCCGCACGGTTCGGCCCGTAGTGCGCGGCCGTTCGTCCGTTGGGTGACGAACGGGATGACCCTGGCTGCCTGATCGTCCCTGTTACCACGGAGTGACGTTTGCGGATGGACTGCGACGACTTCATTCAACGGCTGCACAAGTCCGGCCTTTCGGTGACGGCCGAGCACGTACAGGACTCCGATGCCTACGTGGGCCGTCCGGTTGAAGAAATCACGCGGGATCTGATTCGCGACTGTCAGTTGACGCAGTACCAGGCTGACGTGCTGCTGGGCGGGAGTACTCAGCCGCTTCGCTTTGGCGAGTACACGATCCTCAATCAGATCGGTCGCGGCGGAATGGGCGTGGTGTTCAAGGCGCGAAAAGACGGCGCGCCGGAACTCGTGGCGCTCAAGGTCTTACCCGCTCAGCTAACTAACAACTCGCAGGCTGTACGGAGGTTTGCTCGGGAAGCGGAATTTGCCACGCAGCTCGAGCACCCCAACCTGGTGCGGGCCATCGATTTTGGTGCGGTCGACGGGCGACACTTCCTGGCGATGGAGTACGTGGACGGCGGCAATCTTGCGGATTCGATTCGCGAAAAAGGCGTTGGGCTGCCTTTGCTAACCACATTCGAATACCTGCGGGACGCGGCGAGAGGGCTGGAGTTTGCGCATGGGCAGAAAGTCATCCATCGCGACATCAAGCCGTCCAACATGCTCGTGCATCGTAACGGCACGCTCAAGATTCTCGATATGGGCCTGGCTCGCGCGGTGCTGGAGGAAGAGGCGAACGGTGTTTCAACCGATGCGAGTGAACTGACGGCTACGGGAACGTTGTTGGGGACGACGGGATTCATGGCTCCCGAGCAGGCGTTGAATTCCAAGAACGCCGACCATCGTTCGGATCTTTACGGTTTGGGCTGCACGCTCTTCTTCATGCTCACGGCTCGTGAGATCTATGGTGGTACGACGTTTGTGGAAAAGATCGTGGCACATCGCGAGCAGCCGGTTCCGAAGATTGCCGAGCACCGCGATGACACTCCGGCGATTGTGCAAGCGATCTTTGATCGTATGGTGGCGAAGGATCAAGGTGATCGTTATCAATCGGCCACCGAGCTGCTGTCGGACGTGGAGAAATGTCTCGCGGATTTCGGCCACATGTGGATGATCCGTCGCTACCTGACGGAGAAAAAGGGACGCCACGGACCGATCGTTTGAAGGTTTCAGTCGCACGCGCTCTTGGTCGCAGCATGGAATGCCCGTTAACGATCGGCATTTGGGACGCGTGCTGGATCTGCCGGGTGATCTGAATCAATAGGGTTCGTCATTCCGGGTGAACGACGAAGGCGGCCATTGCCTTCGTGCCTGAACTCGGATTAGTTGTTATAAAAGGGCCCTCAACCTGACTTACATCTTGATGGATTGCAAACATGGCAGCAAAGAAGCGCAAGCAGACGATGGCCGCGACGGCGGACAAATTCGACCTCTACCAGCAATCGGTGCAACATGCCGACCACGAGGTGGATTTCTTCGTTAAGGCATTCAAGGAAGAGTTTGGCCGCAAACCGCAATCGCTGCGAGAAGATTTCTGCGGCACTTTTGCGGTCTGCTGCGAATGGGTCAAGGCGGGACGCAATCGAACGGCCGTTGCCGTGGATCTTTGTCCGGAAACGCTTCAGTGGGGACGCGACAATAATCTCGCGCCGCTCAAGCCGTCGCAGAAAAAACGCGTCAAGGTGCTCGAGCAGGATGTGCGGAAGAAGAACAGTCCCAAGTCCGATGTCCTTGCGGCACAGAACTTCTCTTTCTGGATTTTCAAGACACGTGAAGAAGTGATCAAGTACTTCCGTGTCGCGCGAAGCAATCTGAAGAAAGAAGGCATCATGGTGATGGACATGATGGGTGGCGGCGGTTGCCTCGTGGAGGGCCAGACCGACAAACGCACGATCGTCAAAGGCAAGAAGGGATTCAAGTATCACTGGGAACAGGCGAGCTACAATCCAATCACGGCGGATTGCAGCTTTTACATCAGTTTCAAGTTCCCGGATGGCAGCAAGCTAAAGCATGCGTTCCAGTATCACTGGCGATTCTGGACGATCCCCGAAGTTCGCGAGATGTTGAAAGAAGCCGGCTTTAGCGCGAGCTACGTGTATTGGGAAAACGAAGACGACGAAGATCTTGATGAATGGTATCGCGCTGCCGAAGCACCCAGCGACGAGTGCTGGATCGCCTACATCGTGGCTGTGAAATAGTCGTATCACAAAGTTTGGAATCTTGTTCGCGGCGATATCGTAGCGTTGCAGAGTGCTCCCCCGGGGCGAGGCCGCAATTCGACAAGAACCGGATTCGTTCGCGTGGCGTTAGCGGGTAGAATGTGGGCTTACCTGGTCGTGTACGTGCAATGGTTTCCGCTATGCGTATCCTGCGATTTCTGACCTACTTGCTCGTTCCGCTGGCTTTGTGCCTGTTCGCATCGTTGGTCGTTTCTCCGGTGGGGACGAAAAATTTCCTCGCGGACTACTCGTCGAATCTGCGTCGACTGTTCGCTGGCGACTGGGAATTTGCCGAGATGTTTGAGGACCAGCAGCGCGGTGGCGGGGACGGTGATGGTCGCAGGAACGGCGGTGGCCGTCGGCGTAGCTCGGACTCGTTCGCATTTTCGCGACTCGATCATGATGAAAATGGGCGGCTGACCGAGGACGAGCTGGGAACGCGATTGCGGTTGGATCTGGCGGCTCGAGGGACGCTGGAAGGCGGACTGACCAGCGACGAATTTCAGCGTCGACTGTATGCCGCCGCCATTAAGCCTGCCGTGGGATCGAAACGCGAAGGCGTGGAGCAGGCGCGGTCGCCCGGTGAGGCAGATTCCAATGCAGGCTCATCGGCGGAGGCGTCCCGCGAACTGACCGCGGAAGGGCTGTTCGAGCCCAACCATATCGTCCAGGTCGACGTTACTCTGGATCCGCTGGATTGGCGGGCGCTATGCAATCAGTCACGCAACTTTCATTCGGCCGTGGAGAATCCGCTGGCGAAACCGTACACCAACTTCCGGGCTGACGTTGTGGTTGACGGCGTGTTGATCGAGGACGTTGCGATTCGGAAGAAGGGCTTTATTGGCTCGCAGGACCGTGTGCGGCCTTCGTTGAAAATCAAGTTCGACGAATACGTCGAACAGCAACCGGTCGCGGGGCTTGATCGCCTGACGCTCAATAACAACAAGCAGGACAACTCGCTGCTCAGTCAGTCGATGACTTATTGGCTGTATCGCCGGGCCGGGTTGAAAGCGCCAAGATGCACGTTGGCCAGCGTGACTGTCAATGGCATGTTCCTCGGTGTCTATTCCCATGTCGAATCCGTGCGCAAGCCATTTTTGCAGCGGGAGTTTGGCGATGACTCGGGGAATCTGTACGAGGGAACGCTTACGGATATTTACCCCAAGGCGATCGAATGGGTCGAAGCGAAGACGAACAAAAAGAGCGATCGCGCAAGGCTGGTTGCGCTGGCGGAAGTGCTGGACCAGGAGAGTCCGACGTTGGAGGAAATCGAAGAGTACGTGGACGTCGATCACTTTCTTCGCTTTTGGGTGATCGAGAGTCTGATCGCTTTTTGGGATGGCTATTCGCAGAATCAGAACAACTTCTTTATGTACAACGATCCTCGCAACGGCAAATTCTATTTTATGCCGTGGGGTGCCGACAGTTGCTTTGGTGGACGACATGGTCGTCAGGGCAACGCGGCGGTTGAGGCGAAAGGGATTCTGGCGAACCGGCTCTACAACATCGAAGGTATTCCGGAACGCTATCGGGAAGTGATGATGGAGACGTTAAGTTCGGTCTGGGACGAAACCGCGCTGTTGGCCGAGACAGAACGGCTGGAGACGCAGGTCATGGACATCGTTGGCTTTGGGCAGATTTCGGCGTTTGGCGAAATGGAACAAATGCGAGATTTTATTCGCAATCGTCGCCAGCTTGTCGAGATGCAGTTGCAGCGTTGGCCGGCGTACGTGGGCCAACCTCGCATTCCCCGGTATTCGGAAAAAGTTGGTTCAGCACAGGGGCAGTTCACGATTCAGTGCGGCGAAGTTGGGGCGACGGGCACAGGCAAGGTGGAAGGCACGATCACTCTGCACGGCGAATCGGCATCGATCGCCGAAGTCCGCTGTGTGCCGGGGGACCACTCGGACGTGGCAATTGTGTTTGCCGCCGTGATCAATGAACGGGCCTACAACGTTGATTTTCGATTGCAGGCCGACGACGCGAATCTCGCTGAGAGTTTCAAGGCCGGGGGCCAGCATGGTGATGAACGGTTTGGCTTGCTCGAGCACAAGAACTACGACACCGTGCGTGGGAAAATGGAGCTTTCCGAGTTCTCGCTACAGCCGGGCGGTACGATTACGGGTTCTTTCGAAGCTCGCTTGGTCGAGCCGCGTGGTGGCTTCACAGCACGACGAAGATGGTAGCCATTTCTTCTCCGCCCGTTTTCATCAACAACCTTGTGCCATAGCCCCATGTTCCGTCGACCGCTAAGCCTACCGATCAACCTCGCCATCATCATGTTGGTGCTGCTGGCGTTGATCGTTGTGTTCTTTCTGGTTACACCCGGTTCCAGTGGAGCCACGTACTACACGCTGCTTGTGCTGGGGTTGGTGTTCCTCGGGCTGGTGATTGCTGGCGTGGTTATATACCTGACTCTGTCGATCAAGGCGATCAACCTGAATCGCCGTCAGTCGAACTTTATCGACAGCGTGACGCACGAATTGAAGTCGCCGATCGCGTCGCTCAAGCTGTACCTGCAAACGCTCAGCCGACGTCCGGTTAGCGCGGAGGAGCAGGCCGAGTTTTATCGCTTCATGCTGGACGATGTCGAGCGGCTGGATTTGCTGATCAACCACATCCTGTCGGCCGCGCGGCTGGAAAAGGGCAGCCCTGCGGAGAGTGCCGAGCGAATTAATCTGAGTGAACTTCTGACATCATGCGTCGAGGAAGTTTGCAAGCGATATCGCGTTTCGCCCGAGATCATCACCATGGACCTGGCGGAATGTTGGGTGTTGGGGAACCGGCTCGATCTTGGTCTCATCTTTCGGAATCTCATCGACAACGCTATCAAGTACGCTCAGCCGGACGACCCACGCTGCGGGCTGACGTCGGAATATCGTCCCGATAAGGGCACCGCGATTGTACGAATCAGCGACAATGGGCAGGGCATTCCGGGGCCCCTGCAGCGAAAGATCTTCGGCCGTTTTGTCCGTCTCGGTACGGAACTGGAACGCAAGCAACCCGGCACCGGATTGGGCCTGTACATCGTGCGGACACTAGTGGATCGCTGGAAGGGACGCATTCAGGTGAACAGTGGCGAAGCGGGCGGTACCATGTTTCAGGTGACGTTGCCCAACGCAACGTCCGCGAACATTGCAGAGTAATTGAATCGTGCAGCATCCCGTCTATCTCGACAATCATGCCACCACGCCGATCGACCCGCGCGTGCTCGAAGCCATGATGCCTTACATGACCGAGCACTTCGGGAACGCTGGCAGCATTGGACATCGCTTTGGCGAAATTGCCCGCGAAGCCGTTCACCAATCGCGTGAAACGATCGCCGGGCTCCTGAACGTTGCTGCAAGCGAAATTGTTTTCACCAGCGGAGCAACCGAAAGCAACAACCTCGCAATTCGCGGGATAGCCGACCGACTGGAACTTGACGCCAGCCACTTCGTCAGTGTTGAAACCGAGCACAAGGCGGTGCTTGATCCTCTGCAAAGGCTTGCCCGTCGTGGAGCGGACGTGGAGTTGGTCAAACCGGTCGTCGACGACGCGTCACGCGTTGGAATGGTCGAGCCGGCGAGCATCGCGAATGCGCTGCGTGAATCGACGCGGCTCGTTTCGGTGATGTCGGCCAACAATGAGATTGGCGTACTGACCAACATCCGCGAGATCGCCGACGAGTGTCATCGTGCCGGCGTCTTCCTGCACTGCGATGCGACGCAGGCAATCGGCAAGATTCCCGTAAATGTTGACGAGTTGGGTTGCGATTTGCTGAGTTTTTCCGGACACAAAATCTACGGACCACGAGGCATTGGCGTGCTGGTTGTTCGCCGGCGACGTCCCCGCGTGCGACTGTCGCCGCTCATTGATGGAGGAGGGCAGGAAGGTGGTCGGCGAAGTGGCACACTCAATGTGCCGGGCATTGTCGGACTCGCCACGGCGCTGCAGATCTGCGTTGACGACATGGACGCGGATCGCCAGCGAGCCACTGATTTGCGACAGCGGCTCTACCAGGGACTGACCGAGGCTCTCGATGACATCGAGCTCAATGGCCCGGCATTTGCGCATCGCCTGGCTGGCAATTTGAATCTTCGTTTCGAAGGCGTGGACGGAGAGGCGCTGATGATGAATATGGAGGAGCTCGCGGTCTCCAGCGGAAGCGCCTGTACTTCTGCCAATCCGGAGCCCAGCCATGTACTGCGATCGATCGGGCTCAGCGAGGATCAGGTGCGAAGCAGTCTTCGTTTCGGGATCGGCAGATTCAACACCGACAACGACGTCGACATCGCTGTGGAAACGGTGACTCGTGCCGTCAAAAGGCTGCGTAGCCTCGGCTAGTTCCAATCGGATAGTTCCAAATTGTTCTGGCACCTAGCTCCACTGGACGGTGTGCTAGCGGCCCGGCTTTCGGAGTGACCCTCCCGGTCGCAGCACGACTGTGTCGGTTAGTCGCGATGGCCGGGGTGATGCAGTGAAGTGAATGCATTGGTGTCGCCGCGACGATGATGGTAGCAGTGAATGCCTTTAGTGCGATGGATGGAGCCATGTACCGAATACTATTTGCCCTGCTGTTTGCCTGTTGCCTGAACAGTTTCGTGTTGGCCCAGGTTGTGATTGATGAGTTCAATGCGGAATCGTTTGCCGCGTGTAGTGCAGGAGAGGGCGAAACGCTATTTAAGCCAATCAGCCAGATCCGTACCGTATTGCGGCACGATGGCGATCGGCTTCCGCCTGATTGCACGTCGGATTTCTTCGCGGAGGAGGTAGTCGGAACAGGCAGTCGATTCAGTAGTGAAATAGACTTTCACTGGTTGCCGACGAACTTCTTCCACATGCCGGCTTATCTGGACGACGTGCCATTGGAACGATATGGCCAGAGCCAGTTGCCCGTTCTTCAGCCGATCATCTCGGGATCGAAGTTCATTCTGCAGATCCCAATTCTGCCCTACAAAATGGGTGTCGATCCAGTGCATTCCTGTGTGAGCACGTATGGTCATCGCCCGCCCGGGGATTGTGTGCCTTGCATTCGCCAAACGATGCCTCGAGAAGTCGATGCGGCGTTGGTCCAGGCAGCAGCAACCGTAGGGTTGGTCTTTCTGCTACCGTAAGCAATCAATGTTGAGTCGTCCTGGCGATTCAGTCTTTGGGTTGGTCCCAAAGGCGATACGGATCATGGAGTCGCTTCTGTTCGGCGAGCAGTAGCGATTCCAGCTCTTGCCTTTTTGGGGCATAGGCCGGATTGTCGGCGAGATTGACGTGCTGGTCGGTTAGCTTGGGCGAGTTATTGCTTCCTTCTGTCAGACCGTGGTGTTCCTGCAGGAATTCATGTGGATTCTGATTCAGGTTGAACAGTTGGGTTTCTCGAACCGATCCGTTCAACACGTCGTACTTAATCAGCTTCCAGCCGTCCTTCTTGATGCATCGCATGCCGGGTTTTGTGCCGCCGGAATAGACGCCGTACAGCACATCGCGAATCGTTTCAGCTTTTCCGTTGAGCACGGGTTTGAAGCTGGTGCCTTCGTTGGTGGCGGGTGCATCGATGCCGGCGAGGTCACAAAGCGTCGACAGGACATCCAGCAGGTAGACGTTCCCGGGAGCGCGAGTTCCAGGCTTGATGCCGGGCCCCATCACGATGAACGGCACGCGCCATGTGTGTTCGTACAGATTTTGTTTGCCCTGCAATCCGTGTCGACCGATCGCCATGCCATGGTCGGCGGTGTAGACGACGTAGGTGTTGTCCAGTTCACCACTGTCACGCAACGATTCCAGGACTCGTCCGATCTGGATGTCGATGTTCTCGCTACAGGCGAACTGCCGGCCGATCTCATTGCGAATCGTCCGTTCATCTCGCTTCTTCCAGACTCCCTTGACGGCAACTTCGTCGCGTAGGTTTGGGTGCCCGTGGTGAAACGGATGAGCGGGAAGGTAGTTCACGGGTAGTTGTGGTTGCTTTGGGTTCGCGGCCGGCAGAACTTCCTTGTCCGTGTGGTTGGTGGCGCCGTACTTGGCAAGCAACTCGGGCGTTCCGTCCCGCGTGTCGTGTGGGTGTGAGAATCCGTAGTAGATCAGGAAGGGTTTCTTTTCTTTCCGGGTATTTCGTTCGGAAAGGTAGTTGAGCACCTGGTCGGCGTGCCATGCGCTACCAGTTTCGGCCGTGCCCCCGCGGCGTGTGGCGTCGTGTCGTACAGTGAATTGGCGGTTGGCGCCCTCAAAACTGTTGCCGCGTTTGCACGTACGCATGGTTTCATAACCGGCCCGGTTGAAGACCGCGGCCAGAGTCTGGTCGACGAGGCCGGGCGGCACGAGCTCTGGATTACCCACGTTCGGATTCCGTTTGGACTTTCCCTTGTCGGGGATGTGCCACACCGTGCGTCCGGACATGATCATGTGTCGTGACGGAGTGCACACGCCCCCGACCCAGGCTCCCATGTGGTGCGCGGCATCGAGGGTCATTCCCTTGCGGGCGAGCTGATCGATGTTCGGGGTGTCCAGGATGGAGTCCGGGTTGTAGATCTTGAGGTCAAAGGGCGACTGGTCATCGGCAATGATGAACAGGATGTTGGGGCGGGAATCGGCCGCATGGCCAGGCCCGGCGGCAAGCAGTAGAAGGGCCAGTGCCAGGAGCGGTCGAAAAAACAGTGCGGCGGAATGGCTGTGCGGTGTTCTCATGTCGCCCAGCGTAACACGTTGGACGGCTTGATGGGACGTGCCGATCGTTGGTTGAAAGCGGACAACTGGGAATTCGCGAACAAGGTGGGAATATTCACCGATTTTCAGGGATCATCACGAATGGCCCAGGAAGCTTCCACGCGGATGCGCGGTTTGGGAAGTGTGCGACGGTCTGGTTTGATCTCGCCGGCTGAGTGACGTGACGCACCTTTTCACGAATGCTCAGTTTCCTTACTATAGGGCTCTCAGGTGACGCCGCTTGGCATCCAATCAAAGAGATCCTAAATCGTTTCGAAAACGGGAGTACATGATGAAGAAGGTATTCTGTCTTTTGGTAATTGGGTTCAGTTGTTTCCTCGGTTGCGCACCAAGCGACACTGGAAGCCCTGCTCCATCGGATAACACGTCGCAGATCGACGTTCCAGCCGTTGAGCTGAACGCAATCGAGCGCGTGTAATTGCGTGCCGTGGCTGAGTTGCTCAAGTGAGCTCAGTTACGCGATGCGAAAGGTCGGGTTTGCCTGCCCGCGGGCAGAATCAAACGACCAACCAGCATTATGAATTGAAAAAGCCGCGTTGTTACGCGGCTTTTTTGTTTACTATTTCGAAGGCTGATTGCCAAACGATTACTCGATCGAATCGATGACCGAGTTCAGCGTTTCGCTTGGACGCATGGCCGTCCTCACCAGCGATTCTTCCGGGAAGTAGTATCCACCGACGTCCTTGGCGACACCCTGGACGGAATTAAGCTCTTCCACGATCCTGGCTTCGTTCGCCGTCAGCGTCTCGGCGACACCGGCAAAGCGAGTCTGCAAGTCCGCATCGTCCGTTTGCTTCGCGAGTTCCTGGGCCCAGTACATCGCGAGATAGAAGTGGCTGCCACGGTTGTCCAGCTCGTTGACCTTCCGTGACGGTGACTTGCCTTGTACCAGTAACTGTCCGGTCGCCTTGTCCAACGCCTCCGCAAGAATGCGTGCTTTCGCGTTACCGGTGGACTCACTGAGATGCTCCAGCGAGGCAGCCAGCGCGAGGAATTCACCCAGCGAATCCCACCGCAGGTGATTCTCCTCATTGAATTGTTGGACATGCTTGGGGGCCGAACCCCCGGCTCCGGTCTCGAACAGCCCGCCGCCATTCATGAGAGGCACGATGGAGAGCATCTTGGCACTCGTTCCCAACTCAAGGATTGGAAACAGGTCGGTCAGGTAGTCGCGTAGCACGTTGCCGGTGACGGAGATCGTGTTCTCGCCGTTCTTGACGCGTTCGAGCGTGAACTGGGTTGCTTTGACGGGCGACATAATCTCAATCTGCAGGCCCGACGTGTCGTGATCGCCGAGGTACTGTTTTACCTTGGTGATCAGTTGGGCGTCGTGCGGGCGTTCTTCATTGAGCCAGAAGACCGCGGGCCAACCGGTCGCTCGGGCACGGCTGACGGCCAGTTTCACCCAGTCGCGGATTGGAGCGTCCTTGACCTGGCACATTCGCCAGATGTCGCCCTTGCCGACGGTGTGCTCGAGTAGTGCCTGTCCGCTCTCGTCAATGACTCGCACCTTGCCGGCGGATGGCAGTTCGAATGTTTTGTCGTGCGAGCCGTATTCTTCTGCCTTCTGAGCCATCAGTCCGACGTTGGGTACCGTACCCATCGTGGTCGGGTCAAAAGCTCCATGTTTCTTGCAGAAGTCGATGGTGACCTGGTAAAGCCCGGCGTAGCTGGAGTCCGGGATAACGGCCTTCGTGTCCTGCTGTTGGCCTGCCTTGTTCCACATCTGTCCGGAGGTGCGAATCATGGCCGGCATGGAGGCGTCGATAATCACGTCGCTGGGTACATGCAGGTTCGTGATGCCCTTGTCCGAATTGACCATCGCGAGATCCGGACCGCTCTCATAGGCCGCCGCAATTTCTGCTTCGATCTCGGCCTTCTTGTCTGCCGGCAGCTTGTCGATGGCCGCGAGCACGTTGCCAAGGCCGTTGTTGGCGTTGGCGCCCACTTCATCTAGTGACTCCGCGTGCTTTTCAAAGACATCGCTGAAGAACGCTCGAACGGCATGCCCAAAGATGATGGGGTCGGAAACCTTCATCATGGTCGCCTTCATGTGCAACGAGAAGAGGATTCCCTGTTCCTTCGCGTCGGCAATTTCCTTTGTCAGGAACGTATTGAGCTTGCTGACGTTCATCGCCGTGGCGTCAATGACTTCGCCGGCCAGCACCGGCACGGACTCTTTGAGCGTCGTGGTCGAGCCGTCTTCGCCCACGAATTCGATCTTCAGATTGCCAGCGTTATCGATCGTGCGGGACTGTTCGTTGGATACAAAATCACCATCGCCCATCGTGGCGACGTGCGTTTTCGAGTCGCTGGACCAGGCACCCATCGAATGCGGGTTCTGCTTTGCGTATTGCTTTACCGCACCGGGAGCGCGGCGGTCGGAATTGCCTTCCCGGAGAACGGGATTCACGGCGCTGCCGAGAACTTTGCCGTACTTTGCGCGAATATTTTTTTCTTCATCGGATTGCGGGTCGGCCGGAAAGTCGGGGACTGCATATCCCTTCTCCTGCAGCTCCGTGATCGTCGCCTTGAGTTGGGGGACGGATGCACTGATGTTGGGCAGCTTGATAATGTTGGCTTCGGGAGTTTTCGCCAGGTCGCCAAGTTCGGCCAGGGCATCGCCGATTTGTTGTTCGGGTTTCAGCGACTCGGGGAAATTCGCCAACACGCGGCCTGCCAGTGAGATGTCCCGGGTTTCGACCTCGATATCGCAGACGCCGGCGAACGCCTGGATGACGGGAAGGAGGGATCGCGTGGCGAGGGCAGGAGCCTCGTCGGTCAGCGTATAAATGATCTTCGTTTTGGATGCCATGATGGTGTTGAGTCGCGATATGGATGCGGCAAATACGGAAACGGGCGAATCGCGAATTGTCGCGGAGAAGTTGGCATTTTGCCAGTGCAGTCAGGCGGTTACCGGTTAGAACACGCCGAATTTGACCGAAAAAAGCATCCCGGTGGAAATTCCTGATTACTGGCCGAATTGAGGAAACATATTCCGGGAGCCACCGAGAATGTAATTATCGCACAAGTCAATCGCCTGCCGGCAACGGCGGCACACCTCTTCTCAAAGGAACGGAACCATGGCTGCTTACATCAAATTTGACGGCGTCGACGGAGAATGCAAAGACAAAGATCACAAGGGATGGAGCGACCTGCTTTCCTTTGGCCAGGGACTGCATCAGCCTGGTGGCGGAGCGACGGGAGCTACACGTCGACGTGGTGATGTCATCCTTGACGATATCAGTTGTGCCAAGGAACTGGATAAGGCCAGTCCCAAGATTGCCGAAGCTGTTGCCAATGGTCGCGTCTTCCCGAAAGTCGAAATCGACATGACGGCTTCGTATACCGACGCCGGCCGCGTGACCTACTATCGCTACGAGCTGACGAACGTGTTGGTGACCAGCTACAACATCTCGGGTAGCGGGCAATCCGAAAGCGTACCGGTGGAAGATTTCTCACTGAACTTCGAAGAGATCAAAGTTACCTACACGGAGAATGACTCGAAGGGCAAGAAGAAGGGCAACGTCGAGTACTCCTGGAAAGTCGAAGAAGGCGAAGCCTAATCACTTCGCTTCCAATATCGCACCTCAAAGAGCGGGATGGCCCAGCCTCCCGCTTTTTTTATTCGTTCGCCAGATACTTTTCGGCACGTTCCAGTTGCTTCGCATCCTGCATCAGCGGGATGATTCGTTCCAGTGCCGGTCCAAACTCTCCGCGGTTTTCCTCGCGTAGTGCCCGATGGTGGGCGAGGTCAATTACCGTTCTTCGAGCTCGTTTGCCAAGCACCTTGTCCTCAATGTGAGGCAGCACGAAATTGAGGCTGTCGACGGTGCGAACGGCCTTGGCACGCTCGATGGCAAGGTTGCGTTCGTCATCTCGCGTGGCGTTCTTCATTACGAATTGAAGATGTTCGAGCTTCTCTGCGTCGGTTCCGCCCAACACGGCAACACGAGCGAGTGCCCGTTGTGCGCGGATCCTGCTGCCAGCTGATTTCGCCGAGGTTGCGAGTTTGCGGAGATCGCCGGCGACCGTCGCCGTCGGCCAGTTTGCCAGTGCCAGTTCGCTGGCCTCTCGAAGACCGGCATGCGGGCCGGACATCAGCCGTCGAATTGTCGGCAGCGACTCGTCATCCCCGATGCGGCCCAGTAACGGCAGCAGTTGCGTCTGTGTCTCCGGCGTTGAACTACGAAAGTAACTCAGCACGGGTTCGGAGCCGGTGGGCAAGCGTCGGCAGTAGTTGACGATCTGCTTCTCAACCCGATCCTTTTCGCGACCCGTGAAACTGCCAAGCACCGCGAGAATGCTGGAGACTTCCTTTTCCGATCCAAGACGGCTGATCGCACCCACTGCTCGTTGGCGAATCAATTCTGAATCGCTGGACAACGCGGTTACGAAAGTCGGCAGTGCCGCAACGGCCCGACGGTTGTTGAGGATCTCGAGGATCAGCAGTTGCGTTTCGGTTATTGAGGTTCGTTTGAACCGAGCCACCAGTTTTGTGTCGATGGCGGGATCGCGAATGGCGACCAGTGAAGATTTGGCGAGTTCCCGTTCTTGGTCATCGGGAGTCTGAAGCAGCGTTTCGAACAGTAGGTCGGCGCTGTCCGCATTTCCAATGCCCGCCAATGCTTCGAGAGCGGCCCGTCGCACGGTCGGCGAATCTGATTTTGTAGCTTCTGTTACCGCGGCGAGAGCGGAATCGCTGTGCTGCGAACCGATGGCCGTCAGGATGGCCACCTTCGCGACGTCGGTGCGTTCGTTCAGTGACTGCGAAATCTGTAGCAGCCCCGTCGGCGACAGGCTTCGTATTCGAGCCATGGCCGTTTGCTGTCGCAGTCGATCGTCGCCAGACATTGCCTGGTTAATCAGTTCGATCGCCTCCGCTTCGTCGACGTGATTCAGGAGTCCAATGAACGCCGCGTTACCGAAAGCATTGTCGGAGAGATTCTCCAGCAGGGAACGATAGATCGTGATGGCTTCGGCGGTCTTGCCGCTGGCGGCCAACTGATCGGCCCGGCGTAGGATCGCGTCTTTGTCCTGGCCTTTGCGAAGTACTCCGGGGTTTCTCGCGACTCGGCTTAGTGCGGCGTTCGCTGCAACGAGCACGGGGCCTGTGCTGTTCCTTGCAACCGAGGTGAGGAATTGGGCGGATGTCGGTTCGGCCCGGTAGCCTATTGCGTTCAGGATGGCTCGTTTCTCGTGGCATTCTTTGCCTTCCGGTAGCGAGCGATCAGGGCCTTGCCGGCGGACGGCGCCGGATTGTTTGCCAGGGCTCGTCGAGCTGCTTCGCGGAGGCCGTCCTTTTCGTCGGACAGCAGTTGAGTCAGGATTGGAACGACTTCGTCGCGACCGATACGTTCCAGTTGCTTCACCATGAATGACTTTGCCGAGTATCGAACGCGGGGACGATCCAGCATCTCTGTGATGGCGATGCAAACGGCTTTTCGCTGTGGGTTTTGTGGCTCGCCGAGTGGATAGCAAAGTTGCTCCCACTGTTGTTGCGCGGCAGCGCGGTCTTCAATCGACTTCGCGCCGATCTCTGGGAGCAACGCGTTTAGCTGCGAGATTGTCGCTTCCTGAGCAAAACAGGACGAACCGATCATGAGGCAGACATTCAGGCAGATTAGTAGCGACTGGGTTCGCATGGCATTCAGCTGTACTTGAGGAGGGAATCGCGCTGGGTGAGATCGATCGCGATGGAGATTGGGAGGGACGCTGGTTAAGCAGCAGAATCAACAACGCTGGAGTACACCGACCACGGTCCGCGCTTGGGGCGGTCCAGCCAACGGGCCGCTTCCTCGTCGCCGACGATCTGTTCGGTATTGGGATTCCATTGCAACGGTCGGTTCAGCCAGTAAGCGATGTTGCCCAGATGGCAAACGGTACATGCACGAACGGCAACCTCGATATCGCGGAACGGCAATTCACGGGTGCGGACGCAATGCAGGAAGTCACCAAAGATGCCGCCCTTACCCTTGTAGCCTTCCATTTCGACGCGTTCGACATTGGGCAAGTGCTTACCGGGCAACTCGCCTTCCGTTCCCTTATAGGTGATGTTGTTGGTTCCGCCGTGATAGAACTTCACGCCCGATTCGTATTCAAACGTCAGATACTTGTGGTCGGCATCCGGCGGAGTAATCTTCACCGGCCCGGTTTTGTGTACCCCGACGGCGAAGGTGGAGGCTCCAAAGCGATGCGCTCCCCAGTCGGTCATGCCGCCACCTGAATAGTCGCGATAGGGTCGGAAGCCGCCCTTGATCAGGCGTTCGTGAAACGGTCGCCATGGTGCAGGCCCCAGCCACATATTCCAGTCAATGCCTTCGGGGGTTGGCTGAGCGGGCAAGAAGCACTCGCCGGATGGACCACCGCAGCTTACAAAAACTTCCTGGATTTCGCCCAGCGCGCCGCCTCGCACCAGTCGAGGCCAGTCACCATAGTCGCCGAGCACACGTTGGCTACCGCCAGAGACCACGCGACCGTATCGCCGCGCTGCATCCACCATCGCTCGACCTTCGCGAATCGTCAGGCATTCGGGCTTCTCGCAAAAAACGTCCTTGCCATGTTTGCAGGCTTCGATTGTGGTGATCGCGTGCCAGTGATCGGGGGTCCCAATGAGCACCGCGTCGATGTCGTCGCGGTCGTAGACTTCGCGAAAGTCGTTGTAGTGTTTGCAGTCCGAGTTGCCGTATTTCTGGTCGACGAGATTCTTGGCATTCACGCGATGCGACGTCACGGGATCGCACGTCGCGACCATCTGAACTTGCGCGAAATTCAGGAAGCCACGCATGTCACTGGTTCCGCGACCGCCCGTGCCGATGGTGGCCATGACGATTCGATCGCTGGGGGCCGTTCGGTTGGGAGCACTCAGTGCGGACGACGAAATTATGGTGGGAGCCGCAATGGCGGCCGCCTTGATGGCGTTGCGGCGTGTAAGTGAGACAGCGGGCATATCATCCTCCGGGAATGTTTGGCGAGGAGCCATTGTACCCTGGGAGATGCCGCAGAACGACGTTATCAGCGTAAGTGGAATTTAAGGGCTACGGCTTGCGCCGGCGTTTAGATACTTCAGGCCCCCAACATGTCAGACGGACGTATTTCGAGGCGACAAAAGAGATTTGGACGCATGCCGCTCGAACAACTTCATTTCATCAATACCGCCAACAATGAAACTGCTCCGCTGGTGGACGTGTTTGGGGGTAAAATCGAGCACACGCCGGCAGGGCGCTCCGTCAAACGCGACGCCGCCTGCCTGCTCGGCGATCATGGCGATCGGGTTGACTTCGTAGAGTAACCGGAGTTTGCCGCCGGGACTGGCTGCGGTCGGAGGATATGCAAACACACCACCCTTCAGCAATGTCCGGTGAAAGTCCGCCACCAGCGACCCGATGTACCGGCACGAATACTGGGTTCCGTTGAAGCCAGAACGAAGCTCTTCGAAATAGGTATTGAATTCATCCGGGAAGGACGCCCGATATCCTTCGTTGACCGAGTAGTACTTGCCCTGCGTTGGCATGCACAGGTTCTCGTGGCTGAGGATGAACGCGCCCATCGATGGGTCCAGCGTAAAACCATGTGCACCATTTCCGGCGGTGTAGACCATCATCGTCGACGCGCCGTAGAGCACGTAGCCCGCCGCGACCTGCTTCGTGCCTGGCTGCAGGATCCAGTCGTTGCCGGGTGCCGCAGATTCTTCTGGCTTCTTCAGAATGGAGAAGATTGTTCCGACACTAACATTGACATCGATATTTGATGAACCGTCCAGGGGGTCAAACACCACGGCATACTTCGAGGCGTCCGATGCCGTCATGACAATCGGTTCGTCATTTTCCTCCGAAGCAAGGACGCCGACGCTGTCGCGGAAACTGAGACTGTGCAGCATTACTTCGTTGGCGTACACATCCAGTTTTTGTTGCGATTCACCTTGCACATTTTCCCGGCCATACTCACCAAGAATATTTACCAGTCCAGCTCGTGATACCTTCGCATGGATGGCTTTGGCTGCCAGCGTCAGTCCAGATAGCAACCATGAGAATTCTCCTGTCGCACCGGTGGATTGCTGCTGCTCCTGAAGGATATGCTGCTGGATGGTGGTCGTGGTGGGTTCGTTGGGAGGCTTATAGTCGATCATGAAACCTGGGCTATAAGGATTGCGTGACGGGGATGCCTACTACCTTTGCGTCAAACGCATAACCCGTACCAATTCAAATCCACCCATAAGTGGGCGTAGCGCGACCATGCCTTACGGCGATTGTGCTTCGAAGCGAAGCTTGAGGTGCCTGGTTTTAGCGCAGTGTCGAGGCGATTGTTAGTGTTCCACTCGGTGCCGCCGCCACAAACGCGGCGCAGAAGCGTTAGGCCCGGTTTTTTCGATGGTCGGAGATTCACCGATTCACCAACCGCGGCTAACGCCGTACGGCTGAGTTAATCAACAGGCTGCTAGAACACGCTCAGCTGCCGTGCGGTGAAGTTGAGCGGTAGCATGCGGTACAAACCACGCGTGAAGAGCAGTTCAATCAGGTCGTCCGCTAGCAGGATGCCGCGTTTGGGTACGACGACGATATCGGAATCTCGTAGCCAGATTTCGTCTGCGGGGCAGGGCGTCTTGCCTAGCAGCGGACGAAAGACATCCAGTTTTACCGCCATGAGTTGCCAGTTTTCGTCGCGCCGAAAGACGACGACCTGGTTCAGGTCTCCACCCACATTCCAACCGCCGGCGAGCGCAACCGCCTGCATTAAGGTGGTTGGCCCTTCCAACGAGTATCTCCCCGGAACGCGAACTTCACCAACGACATAGACATAGCGTGGTGCTCGTTCGGCCAGAATGGGAGTCACCTCCAGGCCGGCCACGATCCTGCGGTACCGCAGTTCGATTTCCCGTTTTAGCTCGTCCAGCGACAATCCCTGCGCCGGGACAGACCCGATCGCGGGCAACTGGATTGTACCTTCGGGCGTAATCCGGGCCGCTCGTGCCTGACCGCCGCGACCATAACGATTGTCGACGGCCGCTCGCAGTTCTTCCAGTTTTGCATTGAACTTAACCGGCTGAATCGAAACGTTGGGCGTCTGGATTTTCGCCCGATATTGACGTTCAAGTTCTTCCCGTAGTTCCCGCAAGGTCATTCCCGCGGCCGGGACCTGATCCAGATACATCATCGAGATCGAACCATCGGGCTGGACCTCGGCTTCACGGTCAATCTCCGGAGTATCAAGAGACGTAACCTTAATGATGTCTCCGACGTCGAGCCTATACGGATCGGCAGACGGCTCGCGAGTGAGGCGGAAGACAAAATCCAGCGAATCATCGACTCGCAGTCGGTACTCCGGTACGTGCGCCAGTCGCGCTGGGCCAATGTATTCGCCCTGATCAAAGGCTTGCCATGGAATCGGTCCTGCTCCCGCCCAGCCTTTCTTGCCGCCCTTACGGCAACTTTCACAGCCCACGCAATGAAACCCTTTCACCGGACACGGCGACATCGGCCCAATGGTCGAACACGCTGCCGGCGGAGACATCACGATGGTGTGTGATTCCGCAGGTTTTTGGGCCGGGGCTGATCCTGGAACTGCGACCGGTACTGATGCCGGAACTCCTGCTGCTTGTTCTGCCGCAGCTCCAACCGCTGGCCACGATGGGACGGGTGCCATCCGTGGCGCGACGTTCGCCGGAGCCGGAGGCGACGAAGTTTGTGGCGGTGGTACAAGGCTAACAACGGGGCCTTGCGCGAGCGATAAATTGCACGTGATCGCTGCAAGCAGACTGACAACGCAACACCAGGCGAGTTGCTTGTGGATTCGCAAATGATTCATGACCTAATCTCCGTGGACTCGACTCTCACACCGCCTGTGTTGGGCTATTGTTACTGCTTCCGTTTGCCTGGAAAGAGTTTCCTGGCCCAGGAGAAGTGTCCCCCGGGCTGCTCCACGTTTGGTGGAGAGTTTGTCGTGCGAACTGCCGAACCTGACGTTACCGCAACGCCAGTTGCCTCGTTCGAGTTGACGCTCGCCTCGGTGGCAGTTGTGGCCACGTTCGTGGTGTTTGGTGAGCGAATGGTTACGTCGGTGTCGACTTGCTTCGTAAAGGTGGCCGGAGTCACCCACCTGACGGCTGGCCTTGGCGTGACGCTTTCTGTGGACAGCTTGGTGGCCTGTTGCGCCAACTGGTGTTCACCCAATGCGTTGTAGATGGTGGCAAGATTGTGCCAGGCGGGTTTGGGAGTGTTGTCGGTCGTGGCACTCAACAGAATGTCTCTCGCCTCCTCCCAACGTCCAAAACGGCCCAGCATCACGGCCAATTCGTTTGCCGCGGAAACGTTGCCGGGATCAATTCGTCTCGCGACTCGATAAAGCATGATCTTCTTGGCGGCGGACCATCGTGTCGATTGATCGGACTGCCTTGCGGCCAGCTCCTCGACGCGTGCCATTACATAGACGATTTCGGCTCCCAGCTTTTCCTCGCGTAAAGCGGAAACGAAGGAGGTCTCCGCGGCATCGAGGTATCGACGTAATAATTCCACAACCGAAACGGTGGCAAGGTCGTTACGGTCGATGGTCGTGCGATGGGCGACACACGCTCGCTCAAGCCCCGATCGGATGGCCCGGCGACCAAGATATGGCGTGAAATCTTCCGCTTCCTTGATCGCCAACAGGGCGGCTTCCAGGTGCAACCGGTGGCCGGAGGTGCGGCCCGTGTGGTCGTGCGATTGCGCAATGAGCCATAGGGCTTCCACCAATTCTTCCTCGGCGGAACATAACGCTCCGCGCTCAGCAAGCTGTAACGCATAATCCCGCCGGTTGGCGGCCAGTTTTGCGACCGCCGGTGGGCACGACACGACTTCTTGCGAGTGCGGTATCTGCTGGTGCTGAACTGGCGTTTCCGGCGGATCTAACGGCGCAAAGACTTCTGCGACGGCTATGGGACATAGTCCGCACGACAGGAATACGGTCGCCGAAAGAAGATATCGTGAAGTCCCTCTCACAGTTACTCATTCCGTTAAGTGATGATTTCAGCTCGATTGCCAATGCAGGATCAGACTGCAGAACCGGCAGTACGGTGCGTATCGTCGAGCCACTCAAAATGCCTACAGCTAAGTCGCCACGCGTCGTTTGTTCTGCACAACCGCAGCATCCATAAGTTGGCCGACAACTGCTTCACGTGGGGCATTGTGAATAATCCGCGATTCGGAGTTACCGCGCGAAACCGACCTCGCCCTAACAAGCCGGTCCTGGAAGCGCGCCAGATGACCAGTTTCTCGGCGACCGTTGCTCGCTGATCGCGCATGCGAATCGAGAGCCATAACATTACGGGTGGAATATGCACCAAAACATGCAAATCACCTTCACGGAAATTATTGGCACTCTTATTGCAATCAGCGCATCCCGCACAGGAGGGGCGGGTCTTACTCGCCGGGACGAAGCACGAACCATTTGGAGTACTGCGAGATAAGTATTGGGATCGGCATGTTTGAAAGTCATGCCAATCCATCGCTTTCACCAACGGACTTAATGAAAGCGGGGTCGTAGCAACGGCAATTGCTCGACCCCTAGCGTAACCATCCTTTAGCTCAAAACCATTCAGACAATTACGCATGTGTCATCCTAATCTTCAACGGATTTACGATCAAGTTGCGCGCACTCGGAGCGTTGGTCTCTGGCCAGGAAGCTGGTACCGTTTCCGACGTTACCGTGGCGAAATCACCATTAGCTGGTCCCTCCAGAACGGAGGGCAGCAGTGATGAGCCAGGTCGTTTCAACAACGCCGATCCGTCGCGATCGCTCGCCAAACATAGCGGGCACGCGGCGAAACGAGGGCATCCTGTGGCAGAATATCCGCACGGCTTTGCCCTTAATCTTTTCTGACTTTGCCGGACTCGCGATTGCCTGTTTCGTGGCGAGTTTCGTTGAGGGCATGATCCATGTCGGCTCGGCGGAACCCAGTGGGGTCAAGCTGCTGTTCGGGATCTGCGCGGCCTTCGTGGTCTCGTTCTACCTCTTCGATCTTTACCCTGCCGTTGGTATGTCGGCCGTCTCTGAGTTTAGGCACACGGTCATCGCCTCGACGATCGTGATGGTTGGCGTGGCTGCGGCCTGGTACATCCAGCCGGCCACGGACGACAGTCGTTCCGCGTTTGTCATGCTGACGGTGCTCTGGCTGATGGCTCTGGTGACGATTCCGACCTGTCGGCTTGCTGCTCGGAATTTCTTTTCGCACTTTGCGTGGTGGTCACAACCGATCGTGGTGGTCGGGAGTCGTTCTTCCAACGCGGCGCTCTTTGATGCGATTCGAAGCCATCCGCAGCGTGGGCTTCGGCCCGTTCGGGACGGGAACGGCAGCTCGGTTAGTGATGAACCGTCGTCAGCCGATGTTGAAACGCTATGTCGGGAACATTCTGCACACCGGGCGATCCTGACCAGTGACAGTCCCAACCTTGGTCGGTTTGTCAATTCGTCGTGCAGCCTCCCGCACGTACACGTTGTCTCGCGATTGTCGGAACAGCCAACGTTGTCCTCCAGAGTGGGTGAGTGTACCGGGCTGCCGGAGCTGCATTTCACCAATTGCCTGCTACTTCCATCATCGCGTATCGCAAAGCGGTTGGGGGATCTACTGGCGATCTGCCTGGCAGCCCCGTTATTGGTGCCGCTGTGTATTACGATCGCCCTGATTACGAAGATCACTTCTCCAGGACCGGTGCTGTTTTGTCAGCGTCGACTTGGGGCGGGAGGCACGCATTTCTATCTGTGGAAGTTCCGGTCGATGGTCATTGATGCGGATCGAGTCCTGCAGACGCATCTCGCCACGAATCCCGCTTTGCAAAAGGAATGGGAACGAGATCGCAAGCTGAAGAATGACCCGCGAATTACGCCGTTCGGCAAATTCATCCGCAAGACAAGCCTCGATGAGCTACCGCAGCTGTGGAATGTGCTGGTGGGCGAGATGAGCCTGGTTGGACCTCGTCCAATCGTGGATGCCGAGATCGGAAAATACGGCGACGTCTATCAGCTCTACAAACAAGTGAAACCCGGGATTACGGGCATTTGGCAGATATCGGGCCGCAACAACACAACCTACGAACAAAGGCTGTCGTTCGATCGGCACTACGTCAACAACTGGTCTCCCTGGCTGGACGCTTTCATTCTGCTTCGCACCGTGAAGACCGTGCTGCTGCGTGAGGGTGCGTATTGACGAGCAACTTTGAGGTCGCACCGACACGGTCGACCAGCCATGAAGTCCGTACACCCGGGCGACGGCGTTGTCGCCAGGGAAGGCTGAACCTGTTCTGCCACGACGGGATCCGAGAAGGGCGTCGGGGCAGACGACACAATGATCCGCGTTATTGGGCAAGTTGAATTCCCAAGATGAATACCAGGCTAATTTTCAAACCGACATCAACGAATTTCTGTACCCCACCGGGACGGAGTCTGCGTCGGCCATACAGGTATGGCGACGATGGCTTGTCTCGTTGCAACAAGACGTCTAACCGTGATTGCCTTTCTGACTTCAATACGTCTCGACATCGCAACGGTGGGTTCCGCTGCCGATTCTCATCCAGCGGAGCACGGAGTGTGACGAGTTTCGATTACATCATCATCGGGTCGGGTGCCGGGGGCGCAGCGGCCGCCTGGCGGCTGGCGCAGGATGGCAGCCGCATTCTGATCATTGAGAAGGGCGAGTCCCTCCCCAACGATGGCTCGACACTGGATCTGAATCAGGTGGTCCGCCGGTCACGTTTTTCGAGCACCGAGTCCTGGCGGACGCCCGATGGCAGCAAGGTCACGCCGAAAGAGTACTTCAACGTTGGCGGCAAGACGAAATGGTTCGGCGGAGCACTGGTGCGATTCGACCGAGATGAATTTATGGCGGACCCGGGGCATCAGTGCCCGGCATGGCCGCTCGCTTACCACGAATTCGAGCCCTACTACACCGAGGCGGAACGCTTGTTGGGGGCAAGGAAGTTTGAAGTCGAACCGGACCTCGATCGAATCGTAACCCGTCTCCGCAAGCTGGACGGCCAGTGGCAGCAAGCTGATTTGCCGCTTGGCTTGCATCCGGATATTCGCACCTACCCGCGTGAGGCGGAACGTTTCGACGGCGGTTTCGCGTCGCCTCGCGGATTGAAGTCGGATGCCGAAGTGAAGTTGCTCGCACCGATCAAAGACTTCAGCAACGTAACGCTCTTGTCCGGACACGAGGCGATCGCGTTGGAGGCACCGCGTGACAGGCCAAATCGAATCGGCGCGGTGCGATGCGCGAATGGGGCGCTATTTCGGGCGCAGACCGTCATCCTCGCGGCCGGCGCGCTTCACTCGCCGAGGCTGCTGCAACGCTATGCGGATCGCCACGAAAAATCGGCTGCTGCGAAATTGAAGATCGGCAGGAACTACAAGCAGCACCTCAACACAATCGTCCTCGCGTTTGGGTTCCGCCGGATTACGGATGTCATCCGTAAAACCGTTTTGCTCTGTCATACCGCATGCCCACACAGCAGTGTGCAACCTCTGGGTGCCATCGATGGCGAGGTGCTCAGTGCACGGCTGCCGGGCTTTCGGTCGCAGCGTTTGTTGAATGCTCTTGGCGAGCGCGCGTATGGGCTTTGGCTGACGACGGAGGATGGCTCCTCGCCGGACAACCGGGTCACCGATGGTTTGGGTGGGCAGCCGCCAACGTTTGACTATCAACATTCGCGGTTGCCACAAGCCGTTTCCGAACACCGCCGTTTGCGTCGACGCATTCGATTTCAACTGTTGATGCAGGGCATGCCGTCTGCTGCCCGCAAGTCGCCGTTGACCAATACCGGCTATGCATGCGGCACGATGATGTCGGGCGACGATCCGGCAACCTCGGTCGTTGACAGTCGAGGGCGTGTGCACGGATTTGAGAATCTCTTTGTCGCCGATGGCAGCGTGCTTCCGCGTGCGGGCCGAGTTAACACGGCGCTGACGGTCTACGCCTGGTCGCTTCGCCTGGCCGACCTGCTTTCCAGCCGAAAGGCACGCACACCTTCGCAACGCATCACGAAAAACCGGCTCCCGAAAGAGACCTAGCAAGATCATGATTTCCCGATTTCCCTTTTTACAGCCGTTCGTTCGGCGGCCGCTGCTGGTTCTGGTTCCCGTGATCCTGTTGTGTTCGGCGGGGGTTCTCTATCTCCGCACAGCCGAGCGACGCTTCCGGTCTTCGGCCCAGTTGTTGGTAATTCAGAAGGGGCCGGCGCTATCGGAGGGGTCCCGTGACACGGCGATGGAACGGAGTATTGAGAGCGAGATTCTCGGGACCCATATGCAGATTCTTTCCAGTCCGCGCGTGATTCGTGCGGCCATTGAAAGAGACCGGCTCACCGAACTCAGCTCACTTGTCACGCAGGCCAGACGGCCTATCGGGTTGAAAGGCATGCTGCAGGCGCCTCCCGTCGTGGATGGGGAACTGACGGATGAAGATGTCGGGCACGCGATCAGCTACATCCGTCGAAATCTTGGCGTCCGGCGAGGTGGTTCCGACGCCGCCCGCGACGCGCAGGTGGTCGAGGTGACCTTCGAACACTACGCATCCGGCGACGATTGCGCGACGATCCTGAAGTCGATTGTCGCCAGCTACCGGATCTTCCTGCGTGACATTGCCGACCGCCTGGGGGAAGAGACAAAGGTCGCCGTCACCGAGGCGAGTCGCAAAATGTACAACGTCGTTTTGGAAAATGAGGCGAAGCGTGAAGCGTTCCTCAATTCATCGCCGCTGGTGTGGCACAACGGCCTGACCAGCAATCCGCACCAGCAACAGTTGGCACAGCTCGAAGCGGAACGGTCGACGCTCAAGATTCGCCTCGCGTCGCTGGGCGCACGTCTGGAACGCATCCGTGGTTTATTGAAGGATACTGATGTTCGTCCCGTCGAGCTGTTCGCGTGGATCGATCAGCAGGACATTGAACGGCTGAGCCAGAGCCTGGACGTCGGGCGGGGCGGCCTGCCCGTCTCTCTGGCCAACCAGTACGGAGAGCTGGTCAAACTGAAGGTCGAACTGGCACGCAAATCGGCGATCTATACTCCGGATCATTCCTCGGTCCAGCAGCTCAACAAGACAGTCGAAGAACTTCAGGGATACCTTTCGGCCCATACCGAAGTGATGGGCTCCTTTGGTGGTGAGCAGGGCGTGTCGCCGTCGGAAATCGCGACCGCGTATTCGCATCTGCTGGAACAGGAGATGGCAGACCTACAAAGCCAGCTCGATGCCGCCAGCGACCTGGTGCTTGCCGAGCAGGAAAGGGCGAAGGCGTTGTCGGGGTTTGAGATCGAATACGATCGGGTTAACCGGCAGCTTGAACGCTCCAATGAACTCTACGAGTCGCTCATCCAGCGTTTGCGTCAACTGGAACTTACGGGCGATCTAGATGGCTTCCTGACTGAAGAAATCACGCCCGTCGAACCCGGTTATCAGGTTTGGCCCAACGCAAAATTCATCCTTGCCGTTTTTGGCGTGTTGGGAATCAGTCTGGGCGGCGGCCTTGCACTGCTGGCAGAGTTCGCGGACGAATCGTTTCGAGACAAACTGGACGTTGAATCGGCGCTTGGGATTCCCCTGATTGCGGAGGTGCCCAGCAAGCGGTTCTCCAGGAAACGAAAGCAGTATTCGAAATCGGAAATCGCCCCTTCGGTGGCAACCCATCATGCCCCCGAGACGCCCTATGCAGCTTCCTTTCGCTCTTTGCGAACCGCACTTGCATTTCGCACGGGGCAGAAAGACAACCTCGTCCTGCAGTTCATTAGTGGAGCGACGGGGGAAGGCAAGAGCGTCGTTGTTGCCAACCTTGGCGTCTCGATGGCCCGCTCGGGCAAGCGCGTGTTGCTGATCGAAGGCGATCTTCGCAATCCAACGCTGCATAGTCTCTTTGGCGTCTCGAATGAAATTGGCGTGACGTCCATTACGGCAGGTGAATCAGTCGATTCTGTCACGATCGCGACGGAAGTGCCCAATCTGGATATCGTGCCCGCCGGTCCCTTTTCATGGGAAGGCGACGAAATCTACGAACACGTCATTCGGGAGTTCCTCGATCGAATCCGCAACGAATACGACGTGGTGTTGGTCGACTCGTCACCAGTCTCCGACACGTCCGTTTCTCTGGCGGTTGCGGGAGCCGTTGATTTCACGCTTCTGGTCGTGCGGCTTAATTCCAGAAGCCGCTCGGTCGCCAGCTACGCGACCCGTCAACTTGTAAGCCACGGGGCCAACCTGATGGGCGTCATCGCCAATGGCGAGCTGCAGCAAGTCAGTCACTACCAGCCGGCCTTGCGCATCGTTCGCGAGCACCATGATCAGGCAAGGCATCCTGTTGAGAAAGTAGCAAGCTGAACACCACGCCCAACATCCTCGATGAACGTGCTGTCGCGGCGGTGATGAATCCGGTGTCGACCAACATGCGTTCGCCGCGTGGCTCCCTCACGCAGGGGCTTACCACCGAATTCGACGGTTTGCGTTTCGGAGTTGTCCACTATGCCGTGCAACACTGGACGTTGATTGCCGCGTTTGGGTTGGGCTTTCTGTCGTTGTTCACCATGAAAGGGCTGGGCACGATTACGTTGGCCGAACCCATTGCCGCGGCGTTACTGCCGCTCATGATCAGCGACAGAGTTGCCCGGCGTGAACCGTGGTTCGAGGTGCTCGATCGCCCTCGGCTGCTCCTCGCCGTTGCAGCCCTGGTCATTTCGATTGTGGGCTACGTGTTATCCGACCTCTACTGGGGCAGTCCGCTGTTGATGTCCATGAAGGGCATCGCGAGGCTTGGTGTGTTGCTGACCAATGCGCTATCGCTGTGGATGCTGTTGGATAGAAACCGGATCGGCTGGATCGCGTATATGGTTGGCACGATCGCGGGGCACGTGGCCGTCACGCTGTTGTACACTCCGCTCTTCAACGACTACTGGAAATTTGGTTTCGCCGCACCCGTAACCTTTACGTGTCTGTTGATTTGTGCCTTTCTTGGCAAGCGTCATTTGTTCGCTTCCAGCGTGCTGTTGCTGGCTTTGGTCGGCGCACACATTCTGTTTGGTTCTCGTGGAGCAGCGTTGTCGCTGCTTGCGTTTACCGCTCAGCGACCGTTTGCCTATCAGAAAGGTCGTCGCCATGTTGCCATTTTTCTGCTGATCTCGGCGAGTGCAGTTGCCGCGGTGTTAACGCTGAATTCGCTCAGCGTGCGGCAAAACACGTCGCGTTCCGACATTGAGCGAGCGACCCACTTGCGGTTCTGTCTGGATGGAATCCTCAAGCATCCGCTGATTGGCAACGGTACATGGTACACGGCGTCCGGCTATTTCGAGCACTATCACGAGGTGCTCTACCGCGAATCGTCATTTGGTAAATCGGGCGGCTTTGAATTCGGCGGACCCCTGGAAATCTCGATCCATGCCCAACTACTCAACGGTTGGTGTGAAGGCGGCGTATTGGGGGCGGTGTTCTTCTTCGTCTGCCTGGGCCTGACCGGGTTTGACCTTTTGTTTCGGTCGGTGGTGCCCAATCGTCCTGCGGATGAGATCCGCGACAACTTCATGATCGAATGCATTTTTGCGCTCGCATTCAATCCGTTCTCCGGCCTGAGTCGCTGGCCCATTGCTTTTCAGTTGTGGTTCGTACTGGTGGGGCGATCAAACCAGTCGGCCACACCGGGAGCGACGGACTTCCTGCGTGAAACGGACCGCACAAACGTCGTTGAGAGAACTATCCCCGCATTGACCCACAACACTGAGGTGACAACTTGCAAGTAATCGTCGTCAATGATTTTGCGACCAACACGGGCGGAGCCAATCGCGTCGCCATCGATACGTGCCTCGCGTTAGCGGAGGGCGGTGACAGTCCGCATCTCGTACACGGTGGAGCCGAAGTTGATGAGCAGCTTAGAAGCTGCCCGGGCGTGACGACTAAGAAGATTGGTGTCCGCGACGTTGCAGCAGCTCCGGGGATTCGCAGTGCTTGCAGCTACCTCTGGTCGTGGCAGGCCTATCGCGAGTGTCGCGATGTGTTTTCGGAAATCGCTCGGCAAAAGCCTGCGGTCGTCCACGTGCATTCCTATGGTCGATGCCTGTCGCCGGCCGTCTTTTCCGCGGCGCGAAGTTTGCGATTGCCGGTCGTTCTGACGCTGCACGACTACTTTGCCTTTTCACCAAACGGCTTGCACTATGACTTCTCCCGGGACGCCTTCATCCATGAAGACGCGACGCCGTTGCAACTCCTTCGGAATACGGACCGGAGGCTGACGTATCACGTTCTGCGGAGTGCCCGGATGGTCATCTGCAAGGCCCTCAAACTCATTCCGCAGGGGATTCACCACTTCATCGCCGTATCAAAACGCAGTGGCGAGTTTGCTTCACGTTTCCTCCCGGGCGAACGGATATCGACTATCTACTCGCCAATCGAGAAGCTGGCGGGACAGGCCGAACCGTGGCGACAACAGGAAATCGTTTTTGTAGGCCGGCTGTCGTCAGAGAAAGGCGTCGTGCAACTTGCCCGCAGCGCAAGAACGTTGGACATTCCGCTGCGTTTTGTCGGCGACGGTGTGGCGGCGGATGCCGTCAGGGCAGCCAACCCCAACGTCAGGATTACCGGCTGGCAGGATGCCGAGGGGGTTCGCGCCGCGCTGCAGCAGGCGCGGGCGGTGGTGCTGCCGTCTCGATGGCACGAAACGTTCGGGATTTGCGTGGCGGAGGCCATGAGCCTGGGCGTACCGGTCATCGTCTCGAAATGGGCAGGGAGTTCCGAATGGGTGCGAGATGGGCGCGATGGCCTGATCTTTGATCCGTACCTCGAGGGCGATTTGGAACGAGCCCTTGGCCGCATCCGCGCTGATGCTCCGGTCCGCAACATGGCCGGAGAAGCCTATCGCGGATTCTCGAAGCGAGACACCAGCCGCGCTCACTACGCGGCACAGTTGCAGTCACTTTACCAGGAACTTCTCAAAGAGCCGATTTACGGCAGAAACGAGTATGCGGCATGATTCTCCAAATGCTTGAACCGGGCGCTGGTGGCGTGTTGACGCACGTCGCAGAACTCACCGAGCACCTCCTGCAACGCGGCAACTCGGCGGCGGTGGCGTTTTCCAGTTGTCGAAAAGACCGTGGGCTGGATGGTTTTTCCAGCCTTTTGAAAAATTTCAACGTGCCCACGATCGATATGCGAGTCACCAACACGCCCAGTCCCTGGGACACGGTGGCGCTCTCTCGCATCATTTCATTCTGCCGGCGAAATCGACCGCGACTGATCCATTGCCACAGTGCGAAAGCCGGAGTGTTGGGGCGTTGTGTCGCCAAGGTGATCGGCGTGCCCGTTGTCTACACGCCCCACGCGTATGCGGGTTTGCAACCGCGGCAAACGCTGATGACCCGATTGTCGAACCTTGCCGAGCGAGCCCTGGGGCCGGTTGGGTATACCGTTGCGACGAATCAGCAGGAACACGAATTCGCTACCGGTCGCCTCGGTATCACGGACGAACGGGTGATCAAGATTCACAATGGTGTCGACTTTCGGAAATATTGTCCGGCCGATGAAGATCAGAAATGGGAGCTTCGGAAGCAGCAGTCGCTGCCGCAAGATCGCTTTGTCATTGCCTCGATCTGTCGACTGGAGTACCAGAAAGACCCGGTGACGCTAATACGCGGATTCGCTGCAGCCCAGCGGATTTGCCCGGAACTGCACCTCAATCTTGTGGGGCAGGGCAGCCAGGCAAGTGAAGTTCACGCGGTCGCGGAACAGTTGGGAATCGCGTCGGCGTTTACATGGAGCGACTATCACGGTCGCCCACACGAAGTCTACAAGACGGCCGACGCCTTCCTGTCGACCGCTCGCTATGAAGGACTACCGCTGGTCGTCCTTGAAGCGTTGGCGTCGGACCTTCCGTTGGTGTTGACGGAGTGTCCGGGGCACACCGAGTTTCAAGAGTGTGGTTTCAACAAGCTGGAGTACGTTCCTCTCGAAAGTCCCGCGCACGTCGCGGACGGCCTGTTGAACCTCTACGAGCGGAGGGACGAACGTACCGATCATCGCTCCGCCAGTCGAACGTATTTCTCGCACGATCACGCCTTGCAGCGCACCATCTCCCTCTACGACCAACTACTTTCCCAGTAAGGAACCTGGCGATGCCCAAACTCCTCGTAGTCACTCCCACGACAGGGAAATCACGTTACCTGTCCGACACGATCTACAGCCTGAATCATATTTCGGCTGCCGTGCCGTGGACACATACCATCGCCTGCCCGGCGCACTCTGCCGACAAGCTGCATCGGGCATTTCCCAATACCAACATCGTCGTCGAATCGTCCGCGAGCATGTACGGCGCGATCAACGATGGAGCGGCGGGGGATGCCTCGTGGAACTGGATGACCTACATCAATGACGACGATTTCTTTCTGCCTGGCGTCGCGGAACTGACAGAGGATGCGCTGCGTGATACGGATCCGGATGTGCCCACAATCGTTTACAGTCGCGCCATGTTGGTGAAGGCCGATGGTGCGCCGATCTGCGAATTTCCGATTGTACGGAATCCAGCCAGATTGCTGGACTTCTATCGCATCCGCTGCAATCCGCTATCGACGCACGGCACGTTTATCAATCGAGCAGCCTTTGAGGTACTCAAGGGATTCGACGCCAGCTTCCGGTACGCCGGCGACATGGATCTCTTTGTTCGCGCGCTAATGCAAGAGGTGCGGTTCCTTCACACGCCGGTGTTGAGCGTTGCATTTCGGCTGCACGGCAGCAACCTCACGGGCGACTTTGAGCGGTTCGCGCTTGAAGAAGACCGGGTCCGAGACAAGTTGCAGGGAGGCGTGCCGGCGTGGAAGGCGAAGCTTTGGAGGCTCGGCTTCGTCGCCGGGAACTGGCGCAGCTACATGGAGCGTTATCAAAATACGGGGCTTTGGCGAGTGAACGATTACCTCGCCAGTCTCCAGGAAGAGGATGAAGTTCCCCAGCCGCCAGGGCTGCACGCCACGATCGGCAGCCAATAGACATGACAACCAAAATAGCAGCGAACAGCCACTCGGAGCCAATTCCGTAATGCGAGAAATACGCCAACCAATCCTTACTGACATCGTTGACGCCAACGATCCGCTTGCGTGGTCCGGCATTCCCTACCACATGTTGCAGGGGGCGTCGACGCTCGGTGATTTTGCCGTCTGTGGACCCTTGTCGGAGCGGACGAAATGGACCGTTTCGCCAACCAAGATTCTGGAAAAGTTGGGGCGTGGCAAAATTCACCTCGCCCGGTTTGGGATGGTTCGTAGCAGCTTTGCACGACAGATATCACGCTTTGTCGCCAGGCACGGAGGCGACTTCGTCATCTCACCAAGCTCGGTTCCCGTCTCGCGACTGCCTGCGAACATTCCGTATGTGTTCTGGACCGATGCCTGCTTCCCGCAGCTTGTCGACTTTTACCAGGAGTTTTCCGAACTGCATCCAATGACGGTTCGGGCTGCGATACTCCAGGAGACCGAGGCGTTGAAGGGTTGCGAGTTGGCGCTGTATTCCAGTGATTGGGCTGCCGACTGTGCCCGCGAGCTGTGCCCGGAGGCTGCCGACCGGATCGAGGTCGTCAAGTACGGCGCCAACCTCGAACCGGCAGAAGGATCGCCGACTCAGACGACTTTTAATCCCGATGACGGTGTCTGCCGCCTGTTGTTTCTGGCGGTCGAATGGGAACGCAAAAGGGGTGATGTGGCAGTGGCGATCTGCCAGCGGCTCATCGAACTTGGGATCCGGGCCGAACTGCACATCGTGGGACTGTCTCCCTTCAGCGAGGACGATAAACCCGCATTCGTTCGGCAACATGGATTTATCAGCAAGGCCACCCGCGAGGGTCGTCAGCAGTTGCGCGAACTCTTCTCTGACGCACATTTTCTGCTGCTTCCCACTGCGGCGGACTGTTCGCCGATCGTGATCTGCGAAGCATTCGCGTTTGCCACGCCGCCGCTCACAACTCGCGTCGGGGGCATTGGCTCCTACGTTCGCGATGGCGACAACGGGCTGCTTTTCTCACCGGAAGAAGAGCCCGATGTTGTAGCTCGGGGAATTCGCGACGTGTTGGTGAGCGCGGACGAGTACGCACGGTTATCGCAAAACGCGTTCGCCAGCTACCGCGACGAAACAAATTGGAATAGTGCCTGGAAACGTGTGATCGAGTTGCTGGAAGCGAGGGACTGGCGACTTGGTGGTCGCTCGGAAATGTCGCAACCCAACAACCGCTCGGCAGTTGCTGAAGTGCTTACCGAAATCAACGCCAACTGAAAGCATCGATGTCTGGTGTCACTAAATACCTGTTGTCGGCGATCCTCGCGGTCTTGATCCCGAGCGGATCGCTTCACGGGCAGGTCGTAACGATGGCCGACTTCGAACAAGATACGGGCGGCTTCGCTGGCGCGATGGACGTGGACAGTTCGGCCTCTCACCGTGGGCGATCCAGCGGAGTCATCCGCTTTCGGCCTGAGGACAAAGACTGGGTGCAGGCCAGTCGCCGAATTCGTGGAGTGGAACGCGACCTGGCGGCGTTGCGGTTTTGGGTTCGGTCCAACGACTTGACGTGTATCACGCTGCGGATGATCGACGCGACCGGGCAGGTACACCAGCAGAGGCACGAATTCCCCAATGACGGTGAATGGCATCGAATGGTCGTCACGCAATACAACGGTGGCGATGGCTACCAGGCGTGGGGCGGCGTTGGCGATCGGCTATGGCATCCACCGGCGCGCGAGGTTTCATTCGTTGTTGAGCGACGGGATGTGCAGGGAGACCATGGCAGCGTGCATGTTGATACGATTCAGGCGGCTCTGAAAGAGTCGGATGCGATTCCGGTGTTGGGTAACGTTTTCGCCCCGGACGAGCCGGTTAGCATCCCGCTGGTCACGCGGGCCGAACGGGTTCAATGGACGGCCTCGGATTTCTGGGGGCAGATCGTGCAAACTGGAACGGCCGCCGTGGAGGGCAATCTGGCTCGAATTCGGCCGCGGCTGGGTGATCGGCGAGGCTACTTTCTGTTGCGTCTAAGTACCGCTGGCAACAGTGACAAGAGCAAGGGCAGCAATCATGAAGTCGAGTATCGCAGTTTCGCCGTTATCCCGCGTCCTTCTGCGTCGCACGGGAGTACTCGCTTCGGAGTCATGACCCATTTCGCGCAGGGCTGGGACGTCGATGTTCTACCCTTGGTTCGACGTGCCGGCCTGACGTCGATACGTGACGAACACTACTGGAGCGAAGTTGAAACGAAGCCGGGCAACTATTCGTTCCCTCGCAAATCAGTTCGGTATATGGCGGCGAGCCAGCGTCTGGGCCTTGAGCCCCTGGTCGTGATGTCGTTTGCCAATCCGCACTACGACGACGGCCTGACTCCGTACACGGACGCGGGGCGGAAGGCTTTTGGTCGGTATGGCGAATCGATTGTTGGTCGGTTTGGAGACCAGGTAAAAGTTCTGGAAGTATGGAATGAATACAACGGTTCGTGGTGCAGTGGCCCCAGCGCCGAGGATCGCCCGCGTTACTACACAAAAATGTTGCGTGCGGCGTATGAGCGTGTGAAACGCGCTTCCCCCGGAGTGACAGTGCTTGGCGGTGCCGCGGTGAACATTCCCGTGCCCTACCTGGAGTCGATCTTCCGGCACGGTGGTCTGAAGTACATGGACGGTCTTGTGATCCATCCTTATCGCAAACGTCCGGACGGAGTCAATGCGGAGCTCGCCAGGCTGGAAGCGAAAATTCGCGAGTATAACTCGGGGCAGACAATTCCGATTTGGGTCACGGAAACCGGTTCACAGAATTTTGGGGAATACGAATGGGAAAGCGGACTCGACCTGTACGAAAAGGGTCGGGCGGAGATAGCGCGATATCTGATCAAGCAATACGCGCTTCTGTTGACCAGCGAAGCCGTCGAACGAGTCTATTGGTATCTGCTGCACGATACCGATCAGTTTCTCACGATGGGCCTGCTCCGCGCGCCCGACAGCCAGCTTGGACGTTACGCCGTTGCGGCACCCTACGTCGCGCTGGCGACACTGATTCAGCAACTTCAGTGGAAGGTGTTCGTGCGTCGCGACCTCGATGATCGCTACGCCGAATCTCGCGTCTATCACTTTCGGGGCTCAAGCGGCAGCGTGCGAGTCTGCTGGTCCGATACGCCCTTCGAAGTCTTCGTGAAATCGAAGCGGGCCGTCGAGGTCGTCAACATGATGGGGGAAGCCAGCCAACATGAGCCTCGTGACGGTCGGGTTCGAATTGCTCTCGGGCCCGATCCCGTCTTTGTGCGCGGCGAGGATCTTGCCTTCCGCCCGGCCGCCCGAGCTCCCCGCGTGTTGGCCAATTTCAGGACGGACTACTCGGAAGTACAGAACGAGCACGGGTGGACCTATGGCTACTACCAGGCGCCGGATTCGCAAGCGGATCGCTCGTCTTCCAGTAGCGAATTTCGTGAAATGCAGTTAACCGATTCGCCATGGGGCACTCGTTGGACGGGCCCGTCCGAGTTTCTCAATCTGGATCGCAACACAGTGCATCCCGGATTCGTGGATGGTCGCCCAGCGTGCGCCGTAGCGCGGTGGACGAGTCCTGTGGACGGCCGAGTGAATATCAAAGGCCATTTTCAACGGAACAGCAAGGGGCGCGACGGATGCGAGGGCATTGTCTTTCTGGACGGTGAGGTTCACTTCCGAAGAGGCTTCGGAGGCGAACTGTTCCCCCAATCCGCCGACTTTGATTTTTCTGTCGACGTTGGCCGTGGAACGCACGTCGACTTCGCGGTGTCGCCAGGTGTGTTTGGGGAGCTGTTGCACGACGGTGCTGAAATCGACGCGACCATTACCGACCAGTCCATTACCCGGGAGCCCTAAAGTCATGAAACGGATTATCTATGTCAAGACGCCGAAAACAGCAGGGACGTCAGTCGAAAAGCTGTTGCGCGGTGTCCTCGAATCACACGTCCATATTTACGGACAGACACGAAAGTGGCCCAGTGAAGAACAACTGCAAGAGACGGAGCTGATCGTTGTCGGTGATGTTGTCGCCAAGAAGTTTCGCCAACGCTTTCTTGATCTGTGGAGGGAATCAACGACCTTCACGATCGTTCGCAATCCCTATGACAGGTTGCTCAGCGCCTGGAAGTACTGCGAATCAACCAAGGACAGTTCTCTGCTGCTTGCACTCTCAGAAAAACTGCCGCGTCGGAAGTGGTGGAAAAAATACAGCCACGACTACGTGCACTTTTCGATGCGGCAGTCGGACTTTGTCGTACAGGACAACGCGTTAATCGTCGACCATCTGATCCGCTTTGAAAGTCTGGAAGAGGATCTGGCGAATCTGTTCCGTCAACACGACGTCGAACTGCCGCCGCTGCCGCATCTGAACAAGACACGGGCACGAAGCCGGGAGTTGCCCGGTCTCAGCCAGGAAGTCCTGTCGCTGATCGACAAGCGATTCGGTCGCGACTTTGACTTTTTCGATTACGACCGCGTATCGGCCCCCGACGAAAACGCCGTCGAATGCTTCTGACGGCCTGCCAGTCAGTCGCTGCATCCAGCCCAAGCCAGGAACCTCTTGCGAGAGTCGATTAACACAAGATGAAAACACTAATTGCCATGGTGACGATCGGTCCCGATACGACCATGCGAATGCTGGCCGTAAAGAGGGCCACGGCCTACGCGTCGAAGCACGGCTACAACTTCGAGAGAATTCATGAGCCGTCGCGACCGGAAAGCGACAGAACGCCGCATTGGGAGAAGTTGCTGGTGCCCGACGCGTTTCCCGGTTACGACCGATATCTGGTGATTGACGATGACATTCTGATCAATCACCGCGTGGCTCCCAAATTACCCGATATTCCGGATCGCAATATGGGGTTGGTGAAGGAGCCGATTCCGGGGCCGTTCGTTGAGCCGGTTGATTGGGTGGGCAACACTGGATTCATGCTGGTTCGACGCGAAGCACTGGACCTCATGGAGAAGTCCTATGAGTTCGGCGAGTACGAGGACATCGCGCCGGGCTTCGGCGACCAACCGGCCGTCAACGCGGTCGCGTGGCGCGAAAACCGCGTCACGCGCGTTGCGTGGAACTGGAATTATCTGCTGATGGCGGATTGGTTGATGCGATCCTATCGGCTTCAGTCGCCGTGGACGAAAAACACAATGCTCGCTCGAATTGCCAAGGTAACGCTGACGTTTCGGTTGCTGACCAGCTTCTTGCCACATTCTCGCACAAGCGTAATTTCCAACGTCAAGAACGCCTACATGCTGCACCTTACTTGGTATCGCATGGGTGCTCCGCTCATTGACAGAGTGCTTGGCGATTGACGGCGGACCCGCCCGACAACGATTACCAACGACCCACGATAGAACGCAGTTCAAAAACAACTGATGAAGAGTCTGACTATTTCACTCGCCCGCAAGGCACTTCCCAATCCGCTCCTGGAATTATGGGACCGGTGTAGGAACAGTTCTGCGCGAGCGAAATCGTTCACGCGATTTCTTTCCACATCGTTTGCCTCACGCGGTGTTTCCATTGTCTGTCAGTTGATTCAGGTTCCGGTCGTTCTGAATGGAATTGGTGCCGAGGGATTCGGCTACTGGATGACGCTCAACAGCATCAACTACATGATGAACTTCGCCGATCTGGGCCTTGGCATGGGGCTGCAGAACAAGCTGGCGGATGCGTTCGCCAAGGAGAAAAATGCTGAGGCGCGAGTCCTGTTTGGAAGTACGTTTGTGGTGCTCTTGGGAATCGGCTGTCTACTTGCCACATTGGCCGGTGGAGTCTTGTTGATGCTGGATCTGCCCAGTCTGTTTCGGCTGGAAGATCCCGCCGTGAGTTCCAATGCGACCGCGGCGGCTGCCATTTCGTTGTCCATGTTTTGTCTGGGACTTCCACTCGGGCTGGGGCAGCGTTTGGCGTACAGCAGGCAGCTGGGGTGGTGGCACAACACGTCCCAGGCCGCCGCTTCGATTGTCACGTTGTTGTTTCTGCTGGCCGCCACGTATTTTCAGTTTGGCTTCCTTTGGTTCTTCATTTTCGGCGTGTTGCCTACCGTGGCGATCAACGGGCTGTTGCTCCTGGGGTTGTGCCACAAACTGAATTGGAACGACTGGCTGGCGTTTCGCCCTGATTTTCGGGCCGTGAAGGGCGTACTGTCGCTGGGCGGGCATTTCAGTGTTCAGCAAGTTTTGAACGCAGTGCTCTACGCGGTGCCACCGATCGTCATTTCTAGCGCCTTGGGGGCAACGGCGGTGACACCGTTCAAGTTGGTACAGCGCATGTTCAACGTGTTCGCCGTGGGGCAAAACGCCATGATGCTCGCTCTCTGGCCGATGTATTCCGAAGCCCACGCAAAGGGCGAGTTCGACTGGATTCGCAAAACACTGAGGAAGTCGCTGTGGGGCACGCTGGGCATTGCGATCCTGCCCATGGCGATTGGAGCCGTATTCGCGAGACCCGTAATCGAGCTGTGGGTCGGTCAGGAAACACCTATGCCTTCACACGCCTTGGTGTGGTTGCTGTTCCTATGGAATGGATGCCAGTTTTTGCAACAGGTCTTCTGGTTCCTGTTAGCGGGCGTCTCGGAAATAAAGCGCCTCACCTGGTATTCGCTGGCTGCCGCCATTGCATGCCTGCTTGCCATGTCAGGGCTCGTGCAGATCTACGGACCGGAGGGCGTTGTTGCCGGTTTACTGTTGGGGTACGTGCCATTCCTGCTGGGAACCTCCGTGCTGCAATCGTTCAGCTATCTCCGGGCAGCTGAGAGACTGCCGGCGGCCAAATCAACTAGTGAATCGACACATTGACCATTTATTCAGAGGAACCATGAGCTCTACGCCTATTAGTTCGATCACTTCGCTGACACCGGAACAACTTGCCGACTACGGGACCATTCTGATTACCGGAGGCACCGGGCGTCTTGGCAAGCCACTCCTACAGCGAATGGCACAACTCGGATTCTGTATGCGAGTCGCAACTCCGGATCCGCCGTACGAACACCCCAACATCGAATGGGTGAGGACGGATTTCCTGGAAGCTGTCGACTATACGCAGTTGATGGAGGGCGTCACGCATGTGCTGCACCTGGGCGCGGAGCTGTGGAATCGCGCGACGATGGACCAGGTCAACGGTGTTGCCTCACGGGAACTGGTGAAGGCCGCGGAAGCCGCTGGTGTCAAGTACTTCTGCTACACCAGTTCGATCTGCGTGTATGGGTCCCCGACCGCCCGTCGCGTTACGGAGGAGACTCCGCTGATCCCGTGTGAGAACGTTACGCGGTACGACTACATGGAAAATGAATTCATGGTCGAGTACGCGCGGACGAAACGCGTCGGCGAGAAGATGATTGAGCGGCATGGAAGCAAGTGCAAATACGTCGTGCTTCGTCCGACAGAGATTTCGCAGGAACACGACATCCTGAAAGTCGCGGAGTGGGGGAAACGCACGCGCATGTGGCGTGGTGGGCGACACTGTCACGCCGTCTATTACCGGGATGTCATGAACGCGATTCTGTTCTTTCTGTTCCGGTCGACCGCCCCCGATATCGAACAGGAACCAGGCGAAGTGGTTGCTTACAACCTGTCGCATGATGACGCGCCGAAGCCCCGCTTTTCGGACTTCATGCGCATGGCGTGGAAGCGAACACGTGACGAGCGATTCAAGATTCCGTTTCGTTTTCCGTTATGGATGGAGTATGTGAAGGAGCACATCAAGTGGAAGGTCTGGAAGCATTGCTATCCGTTTGGGCTCGTCTACATCGACCCGTCGAAGCTGTATGCCACCGGCTACCGTCATGAGTACGGTCTGGCAACGGCCCGGGAAAACGCCATCGAGAGCCTGAGCCTCGATGAAGATGCGGCAGATTCGCCAGGCGTTGGCTCAGAATATTCACCCGCCGCGGACGCGATTCACGTTTGAAGTGTCGCCCACAGACAGTCAGTACTGAACAGCTATTTCGTTTTCTATTTTCTATCCAAACCTGGAGCAACACTTCCATGAAAACTGCACTCATCACAGGCATTACGGGCCAGGACGGTTCTTTCCTCGCCGAGCTACTGCTGGAGAAAGGCTATGACGTCCACGGTCTTGTTCGTCGCAGTAGCACTTTCGGCACCGAACGCATCGAACACCTCTATCAGGATCCTCACGAGTCTGGCACGCGTCTGCAATTGCATTACGGTGACCTGACCGATGGACTGGGGCTCACCAATCTGATTCTGGATGTCGAACCCGACGAGATTTACAACCTCGGAGCGCAGAGTCACGTGCGGGTCTCTTTCGATCAGCCGGTGTACACGTTGATGTCCGATGGTGTGGGCGCGCTGAACGTGCTGGAGGCCGCGCGGCAACTTAACAAGCGAAAGGAGTCTCGCGTCTACCAGGCCAGTAGTAGCGAAATGTTCGGGAAGGTGTTGGAGACACCTCAGAGCGAGACGACTCCGTTCAATCCCCAAAGTCCCTATGCCTGTGCGAAAGTCTATGCGTTTCACCAAACTGTCAACTATCGGCGTAGCTATGACATGTTCGCGACGAACGGGATCCTGTTCAATCACGAATCCGAACGTCGCGGCGAAACGTTTGTTACTCGTAAAATCACCCGTGCGGCGACTCGTATCAAACTGGGCCTGCAGGAGAAGCTTTACCTTGGCAACCTCGATGCAAAGCGGGACTGGGGCTACGCAAAGGACTACGTTGAAGCGATGTGGTTAATGTTGCAACAAGATGAGCCGGATGATTATGTGATCGCGACGTCCGAAACCACGACCGTCCGGGATTTCCTGGAGCTGACGTTTGGACAGTTGGAGTTGGACTGGAAGAAATACGTGGAGATTGATCCTCGTTATTACCGTCCAGCGGAAGTGGATCTGCTGCTGGGGGACGCCACGAAAGCTCGGGAAAAGCTTGGCTGGAGTCCACAGACCGACCTCAAGCAACTTGTGGGGATCATGGTTGACCACGATCTGCAACTGGCCGACCGCGAGTTGTTTCAGCTCGATCGATTCAAGACGACACGCCCGCGAGTGCCGGTTCGTCAGGACACGATTTAGTAGGCGTAACGCTGGCTGGCCAGTTGACGCGATCTCGCGACGCGTCGTAAAGAGGCCGGTCATTGCGGTTCGCACCTTCATTCAAAACGGAATCTGGTAACGCATCAATTGAAAGAATTTCGATGAGTAACGTATTCGTCACCGGGCATCGGGGACTTGTTGGATCCGCCGTGGTCCGGGCCGGTAGCAAAGATCACGTCGACATGTTGACCGCAACGCGGCAGGAGCTTGACCTGCGGGATATGCACGGCGTCCTGGCATTCTTCGAGGATCAGCAGCCCGATCGGGTGATTCACGTGGCAGGAACGGTGGGCGGAATTCTGGCGAATAGCCAACGTCCGGTGGACTTCATGGTGGACAATTCGCTAATGCACCTGTCGGTTCTTTCGGCGGCATGGCAGACGGGGGTCGAGAAACTTTTGTATGTGGGAAGTTCGTGCATTTACCCTCGGGATTGCCCGCAACCAATTCGCGAGGAGTACTTGTTGCAGGGCAAGCTTGAGCCTACCAACGAGGCGTACGCTATCGCCAAGATTTCCGGTGTTCTGTCGTGTCAGGCGTATCGCCGTCAACATGACTGCAATTTCATTTCGGCGATGCCCACCAATTTGTATGGCCCCAACGACAATTTTGATCTCAAGAATTCGCACGTGTTGCCGGCTTTGATCAGCAAATTTCACGAGGCAAAGCTGGCGGGCGAATCCGAAGTGACGGTCTGGGGAACGGGAACGCCACGCCGGGAATTCCTGCATGTGGATGATCTGGCCTCAGCTTGTTGGTTCCTGATGGAACACTACGAGGGAGAAATGCCCGTCAACATCGGGACGGGCGAGGACGTCACCATCGCGGAGTTGGCCGACATGGTGCGGATGGTGGTCTATCCGGAAGCAAAGATCGCCTTTGATAAATCCAAGCCGGACGGCACGCCAAGAAAACTGCTCGATGTTTCCCGTCTTCACGCACTTGGGTGGCGACACCAGATCGAGTTATACGATGGATTGCAGAGTACGTACGAGTGGTTCATCGACGCTAGTCGTGTCGGTGAGGAATACGAAATACGGGCGTAGGCGTGATGGTGGGTCGCGAAATGGCAGCCGATTGATGTCGATTCAGTATCTGCGTGAACAGCGCGACTGACGCAATGATTAGGGCGTCGCATTGTTGGATGGCTGATTGAGGAAGATCGCTGTCTCCGTCAGGAGGCGTTGGGCCGTGGTCATCTCCGCTCGTTGCTTGAGCACTTGTTGAGCCAGATCCGGACGGTCGGTCAGGATGCCGTCGACACGGCGATTCAGAGCCTGAGACATGGATGCCACATCATTGACGGTCCAAACGAAGACCTCTTTGTCGGCCTCGTGAGCGCGATTGACGAAACTGCGAGTGGCAAAGCTCGCGTTCACGGCGAGGAAGTCCGCTTCGACCTTCGCCAGGTCGCCAACGTAGACGGAAAGCAAGAGCCCGCACTTCCAATCGGGCCGAAGCGCTTTGGTCTTCGCAATGCCTGCGGGTTTGAGCGACATCACCATGATTTGATCCACCATTCCTTCGGATTCGATGATGTCGACGACCCGCTGTTCCAGCTGCTGGTCGTGACCGTAGTACTTCAGCTCAATATTGACTCCGACTTTGTCTTTGCACAGTCTTAGAACCTGAGCCAGTGTGGGGACACGTTCACTGGAAAACTGGGGATCGAACCAGCTTCCAATATCGATGTCTTGAAGGTCTTCGAGTTTCGCGTCCCAGATTTTCAACGGATTCTTGGACAGCTTCATGAAGTCGCTGTCATGCACGACGACGACATTGCCATCCGCGGTTTCCTGCACGTCGATCTCAATCCATTCGGCGCCGTCTTCAATGGCCTGACGAAATGCTGCCATGGTATTTTCCGGGGCGACCTTCGAAGCTCCGCGGTGAGCCATAATCTGAACGTCATCCTGAAGACGTATCGACGTCAGTGACCAGTACCCGAGCGTCGCCGCGCTCAGTACACCGACCACGCCAGCCGCGAGCAGCCTTCGGCGTGACAGCAAGTTCTGGATCACCTGAGTGGGACGATCGGACCAGGGGATCGCGGCAAGTGCAGCACCTGCAGTTGGGTCGATCTCTCGATAACCATGAAACAGAATGCCAGCCAAACCGATGGTTGCGAACAGGTTCAGGATGAGACTACCGGCCGCCAGCACCAGCACTAGCAAGCCGACGCGAGCGGCCAAAATCGCCAGCGATCCTACGCTGGATGGTATTAGCAATCGGCCCGCAAAACCGATGATCACGGTTAGTAGCGCGTTCACCGTGAGAATTGCCAATGCCCATGTGACCAACCAAACCAGGATCCGTTGCCGGCTGCCGGAAACAAGCTCGCGACTCTCTCGCAGGCCATTGGCGGACGGCACTCCGGCGAACAAAACCAATGGCAAGACGAGAAACCAGCCAGAGTAACAGTGGAGAAGGATTCCTACGACGGTTGCCGCAATTACGGCGCCGGCGGCCACGGCAACGCCGAACTCCGTTGGTGTCTCGTTCAGGTAGTAATTGATGTCGTAGTCACTGAGTAGCCAGATATAGATGCCAGCAGCAAGCGCCAGAAACGGAGCGATGATCAGCAGGCTCCATCCGATCAATCGTCCCGCGACATGGAGTATCCTCGGTGCGTGCCTGGCCGTGAATCGCAAAGCGGAAAGCACATCAATTCTGCTGCCGGAAGCATTGGCTGCCATGATCGCAAGCAGAGTAGCCTGCTCGAAAGCGATGATTCCCAGCCACACAGCGCCCAGAACAATAGCGCACAGCCAACCAAAGGGGCCGGCAAAAAACATTGCAATGTCCACATCGGAGAGCACGCTGTTGCCGGACAGCGTCAGTAGGCAACGAAACAACGTGACAAACAATGGAGTCAGCAGAATAAACGCCAGCAACTTGTACAGGATGTCTGCCAGGACAAGACTTTGCCATGACGAAGAGATGGTCCTGGCAATGGTGCGGATGAATTGCGTAGCCAACATAATATGCTTTTGCAGTCGGGCTCGCGATCGAAGAGACCGGTCGGTCGGGGTTGTTGGTGGTTGGGCGTCGTCAGGACGGACGCGGTCAATGTCGTACAAGCGATGTTAATGAATGTACATCGCCAGGCCCCAAAGCAATGCGCCGATCCAGGTGATCAATCCCGCCCATCGCAACATGGTGTTGGCTTCGTACCAGCCAATAAACAAGATGAATGGATTGCACACGGGCAAACAGAGAATCGTCCGTGTGACGAAATCGAGTTCTTCGTTCTCGTGGTACCACCGCACCGCGTGCCACTGAATGAAGAAGGGGATTCCCAGCACGAATAGCTGGAGCGTTTCCGTCTGGTCGGCCCCAAAAACGATGGACAAGATGCCGATGATCAGGACGAACAGCGCGACGTAGCAAAATCGGCGGAAAGCGTTTTCGACAAATGCTGGGGATTCGTTCGCGACCATCATGGGGCAAACCTTTGGTGTGGAAATAAGCCTTGCGAGGCAGGTCGTTTGAAGCAGTTTGCTGAAACAGTCGCGGTGCAACGACTCCTGAGCTATCGGTAGTTTACCCCTTGGGGGACGAGTTTGTCGTCGAGTTTGTAGGGGCGCTGATCGTTTGTTGTTGGGGCTGTGTTGCTGATGCTGGTGGTTACGCGGGATTTAGGGGGAAGCCATGGTACATCGCTGACCAGCGGTCGCGCTCGATCGGCCTCTCGTGTTTCGGTCGTCGTGGCGTCGCCGAGGAGTTTGTAAGGCGTCTGTCGCGGGCTTGAAGCTGTTCGCCGGCACGAGGATCAAGTCAGTCTGCCCAGTTCGGTCGTGGAGCCACGAAAGAAACGGCTCGGCGATCTTCTGGGTGTTCGAACTCGATTCTTTCCGCATGCAGACACAGTGGCCGGTCACCGAGATCAAGTGTCTGCCGGTCACCGGTCTCCTCACCGCGGTATAGCGGATCTCCGACGATGGGCAGACCGAGGTGAGCGAGGTGAATACGGATCTGGTTTGTTCTGCCGGTGATCGGTCGACAGATCAATAGCGAGGTCTCGTCATCACACTTTCGAATTAGTTCGAATTCGGTGCGGCAAGCCTGACCACCTTCGCCAACATGGCGTGATCCGGCGGTCGACGAGCGAGGTACGATGGGCGCATCGCAGACGAACTCGGTTTCTTCCGGTACGCCGTGGACTCGGGCGACGTATTGCTTGCGAACCTTCCCCTGTTCGAATTGTGGCTGCACAATGCGGGCTACATTCCGAGTGCGTGAGAGCACGACGACACCGGTTGTGTTGGCGTCGAGGCGATGGGCGATTCGCAATCGTTGCGGTGCGTAGACCTTGTCCAGGATGTAACCCAACGTGTTGCGATTGAAGCGGCCGCAGGGATGCATTGGCAACGGTGCGGGTTTGTTGGCAATCACCAACATCGAGTCTTCATAGATGATCTGGATGTCGGCGTTGACGTCCGGTTCGACCGTTTCTGACTCGATGTGTTCGACACGCTCGCCGGCCCTGACGATTGAGTCGACCGTTAGCGGAATGTCGTCGCGAACGAACTCGCCTCTGCCGATCCATTTGACCCACTTGTCGTGGTCGACGTGCGGGTGCATGGTCTCCAGCATGTCGATGAGCCGAAATCGATCGCACTTCGACGGTACGTTGACCGGACGTCGATTCTCATAGGGCTGGCTGCCGGGCAGGGGAGTCGCCGCGGCGGCGATTTGGGCGTGGCGCTTTTCGGCCAGTTCCACCATGTGCACTTCGGGCGGTCGATAACAATGTGGACATGATTCCGGCGGCACGTATTGCGGTGATTCCTGATCGGCTTTCGAGAGTGTTGCCTGACACGCGAAGCACATCGTCGTGTCGGTTTCCTGTAGGTCCGGATCGAGCGCTACGCGTTGGTCGAACACAAAGCACTCGCCATCGTAATGTTCGCCGCCGCAATCCTCGAAGTACTTAAGGATGCCGCCGTCCAGTTGATGCACGTCCTTGAAGCCCGCCTGCTCCATCATGGGCCCGGCTTTTTCGCAGCGGATGCCGCCGGTGCAAAACATCACGACAGTTTTGTCCTTGAGCTCTTCGGGCAATTGCTCGACGGCACCGGGAAAGAAGCGGAAGTGGTCGACACCGATCGCCTTCGCGCCGACGAACGTTCCCAGGTCGACTTCGTAATCGTTACGCACATCCAGCAGCAGCAGGTCGCGCCCTTCGTCCAGCCACGACTTGAGCTCGGTTGCTGGCAGTTTGGGAGACGGTTTGCCAATGGGGTCGATGCCCTCGACGCCAAACGAGATGATCTCGCGTTTGATTTTGACCAGCATCCGGTTGAAGGGGATGTCGACGCTGCGGCTACGTTTGATCTCCAGGTCGCCGATCACCGTATCGGACTGGAGCAGCTCAAGCAGTTCGTTGACGCCTTCGTCGGACCCTGCAAGGAAGAGGTTGATGCCTTCTTCACTGAGCAGGATCGTACCTTTGAGCCGCCGGGCGATGCAGAATTCTTTCAGTTCGCGTCGCCGCCGTCCGAGATCGTCTAGCGGGATAAACTTATAGGCAGCGACATTAAGGATGGGCAGCGACATCGGATTCGTGTACTTCGTAGCAGTCGTCATCGGGCATCATTTAGCCGGAAACCCGATATCGCCACAAGGACACGCCGCATGCTGAAGCCCGATCGCGGGCCGGAAACAGGACTGCAGCAAGCCCGGTCACTAGCCGGTTGAGCAGCGACAGGCACTTGATTGGCGGATTCGGCCCGGCGGGATGCCGAGAACTCTTCCGGTCGAGCCCACTACTTTAGCAGTTCACGTAGCGTTGCTTCCAGATCCTCATGTCGGAACTGGTAGCCCGTATCCTGAAGTTTCTGCGGGATCACGCGACTGCTGGAGAGGAGCAATGCTTCCGCCATTTCGCCAAAGGCCAGTTTTGCTGCAAAAGCCGGCATGGGGATCACCGTAGGGCGTCCCAGCACGTACCCCAATGCTTTCGTGAATTCGGCGTTGGTGACCGCGTTGGGCGACGTCGCGTTCAGGGGGCCTTCTACTGAATCGGTGTGAATCGAGTGGACTATAGCGCCAACGACGTCGTGGATGGAAACCCAGCTCCAAACCTGCCTGCCGCTGCCGATGATGCCGCCAGCACACATTTTGAAGGGTGTCAGCATTTTCGTCAGAGCGCCGCCATCCTTGCTGAGCACGACGCCAATTCGAACGTTGACGGTGCGAATTCCCGCATCCTTGGCTGGCTTGGAAGATTCCTCCCACGCCTGACAGACTTTCGAAAGGAAGCCTACTCCGGCGCCCGCCTTTTCGTCGACCGGTTCGGGACGTTGATCGCCGTAAAAGCCAATCGCCGAGGCACTCACAAACACGCCCGGTCTGTTGTTCAATTCCGCGAGCGTCTTTGCCAGAAGCCGAGTACCTTTCTCGCGACTTTCGAGGATGCGTTGTTTCTTGGCAACGTTCCAGCGTCCCTCGGCGACGTTCTCACCGGCGAGATGTACAACGGCATCGATACCCTCGAATCCCCCGGCATCGATCTTGCCTGCGGAGGGCTGCCAAAAGATCTCTTCACCGCCAGTCTTCCGGCGCACGACAGGAACAACCGAGTGCCCTTCTTCTGTGAGTCGCTTGGTGAGGGCCGTTCCGACGAGACCCGTGGCACCTGTAATTGCTACCTTCATAACGTTCCTTACGCTGGCGTTTGTGCGCCAATGTTTTCAATGTGCGAATCAATCCATTCCGGACCATTATTGTCTTGAACCGTTGAAAGTGGAGGTGCCCCCACAGGGAAAATGGACGTTTTGTCGTCACGGGTTGCCCCTCAATTTCGCCCAATTGCACTCGCCTACGCATCGTTGCCGAACCCCGTCACCCCAGAGTTCCCGTTTAGAGCAGATTGACTTCTTATATTTCAAAGGTGAACGAGTGGTCTCCCGTTGCGAAGTGGCGTCCTGATCGTCCAGCGTTCGGTTTGATTTGGTCCTCGGTTGGGTTTTTTTTCGTTGCGTGCTTGATTGCGTCGTGTCGATTGGGAAGCACAGATAACACGGAGGGCACAGAGCACACGGAGGGAGGGTGAGGACCAGCCGCGAAGCGGCGACAGCACGTAGCCCCATGCGTAAGCGTGGGGTAGGCGGCGCGCCCCGAATTGCACCAGCCGCGAAGCGGCGACAGCACGTAGCCCCATGCGTGAGCGTGGGGTAGGCGGCGCGCCCCGAATTGCACCAGCCGCGAAGCGGCGACAGCACGTAGCCCCATGCGTAAGCGTGGGGTAGGCGGCGGCCCGGAATCCACCAGCCGCGAAGCGGCGACAGCACGTAGCCCCATGCGTGAGCCTCGAGAAACCGGCTCTTTCGCTATACTGAGACCGCACATTGGCGGATGATCAAGGACGCGGAGCCCCCGGGCTGTGCGTTCCCGAGCCGCGTGCGAATTGCTGTATCTTGACGCCATGTGGCGTGGATCTTGCTGTGCGGATACGATCTGGCCTATGGTCGGACAGCTTGATATTGATGATTTTCTGGCGGCTGCCGGTACGCGGACGATCGCTGACGTCCGTTCGCCTGCCGAGTTCGCTGCTGGGCATATTCCCGGGGCGGTGAGTCTTCCGCTCTTCTCGGACGAAGAACGGGCTCGAGTTGGGATCTGCTACAAGGAGCAAGGCCATGACGCGGCGGTCTTGCTTGGGCTGGAGATCGTCGGTCCCAAAATGCGGGCGCTGGCCGAGCAGACGCTCGCCGCTTCGAAGGGCGAGGCGCCGCTGATTCACTGTTGGCGTGGTGGCATGCGAAGCCAGAGTATGAGCTGGCTGACTCAACAGGTTGGGCTGGACGCATCGATTCTGTCCGGGGGCTACAAATCATTCCGCCGCTCGGCGCACGCAGACTTTGCGAGGCCACGCCGGATCATTGTGTTGTCGGGCATGACGGGCGCCGGGAAGACGACGTTGCTTCGAGAACTGGCAGATGCAGGCGAGCAGATTATCGACCTGGAAGGTTTGGCCAATCATCGCGGATCGTCCTTCGGTGGTTTGGGATTGCCTCCTCAACCGACGGTCGAGCAATTCGAAAACGACCTGTACATTCAATTGCGGGAACTTGATGCGGACCGGGTGGTTTGGTTCGAGGACGAGAGTCCGTCGATTGGTAAAGTTCGAGTTCCCCATGAACTTTGGTCGGTGATGCGAGATTCGCCGGCCATCTTCGTCGATGTGGATCGCGAGACGCGGGCGAAGAATCTTGCTGAGGAGTATGGGGAGCTGGATTCCGAGGGGCTTGAGGCGGCGACGCGTCGTCTGGAGAGACGGCTAGGCAATCAGCGGATGAACGAAGTGCTGGGCTGTCTTGAAGCCGGCGATATGTTTCGCGTGGCCTACGGGCTACTGGAGTACTACGATAAGACCTATCGCCATGCTGCGACTCGAAAACCCCGCAGTCATGTATATCCCATGTCGGGAAACATCACGGTAGAGCGACTGATTGAATTCAGCCGTGAGCAGTGTGTTGTTAACTGATTGTTGAGGGCTGTTCGATATGGTCACTCGTTTGGCTGGTGTCCAACCTGAAAGTCGTTCTTGCCACTGCGGTCTTCTCCGCGGAGCAACCAGATCGGTCGAGTGGTGAAGTTGACGGTGTAGCCCGCCTTCGTGCCGATGTTGTGTTGTTCGCGACGGAACCAGGAAGTCGCCGGCATGTATCGGATCGCAATTCCCGCGCGGCGTCTTGTGGATCGATTGGCGTTGGAGCCGTGGACGAGAAAGATGTCGTGCAACGAAAGTTGTCCGGCTTTCAGTTCGATGTCGACAGCACGTGCGTCCCGATCCGGGTCGCCGGCGACCTTCTGATTCAGAACGATGTCAGATCGGTGATCATGCTCGTGTGCCACCAGTTGACTGTCAGTGTGGGTCCCCGGGATAACTCGCATGCAGCCGTTTTCCACGTTACTGTCGTCGATCGCGATCCATGCGGTACACGTGGCCAGCGGTTCGATGGGCCAATAGTGTCCGTCCTGGTGCATGGGCACTTCCATGCCATCGCCGGCGGGTTTGCAAAAGGCCTGACATCCCCAGAGTACGATGTCTGGCCCGATAATCTGTTCGACCATGTCCAGAATGGCTGGATCTTTGGTGAGGTCGAAGAACTGTGTGTCGCCGGTCACGCCCTCAATACCCGATTCGGTAATGTGAATGCTGACCAGTTGTTCGGGGCGCGTGTTCGGGTTCTCGGAGATGACCCGGTCCATGCAGGCACGTAGCTCCGCGACCCGTTCCTGCGGAAACTGGAAGTCGGGAATGACGTAACCGTGCGTTCGGTAGTGCTCCAGTTCCGTCGGCGTGAGCATCCGTTGACCTGCCTGTCTGTTTACTTTCCTGAGATGCAGTAGACGGTGGTTGCCGTTCGCAGAAACAGCTTGCCTTGGGCCGGCGAAGGCGTTGTGATGCACAGGTCGTTGACGTCGTTCACCTGGTCGACCTTGAGTCGTTTCTTGCCATCTTCTTCGCTGATTTCGTCACCGGGCGTAATGACAAACGTGCGGCCGTCTTCGCTGAGGAAGAAGACCTTGCCGTTGTAGGCCCATGGCGAAGCGGTAAAGCTGGCTCCGCGAGGGAAGCGGACACGGTCGAAGATGATTTCGCCGGAGGTGGCGTCATGGCACGTCAGCATGCCGCGATCCAGCAATGTGTAGTAGCGATTCATGTAGACGATTGGCGTCGTGTTGTACGGCCCCATCTTTTCCAGCGACCACTTGATGAATTCGTTGGAGGTCTCGCCTTGTTTGAGTGTGATATCGCCTTCGGCGCCCGGCTGGATCGCGTACACGGGACGCTTGGGATCCTGGAAGTAGCCGGACGTAATGTAGAGCGTGTCGCCGATCACAAAGGGGGAAGGAATCGTCAGGACGGACATCTTGCCGTTAAAGTGCCAGAGAAGTTCACCGTCCAGCGAGTAAGAGCGATTCTCTTTCTTGCCGGTTTGAACAATCTCGGTGCGACCGGCGTGCTCCCAGATAAACGGAGTGCCCCATGTTGTCTTTTCGTCGCGGGGTTCTCGCCATCGCACTTCGCCGTTCGTCTTGTCGAGCGCCGCGATGTAAGACTCTTCTTCATTGTCGTAGGTGTAGATGACCTGGTTGCCATGGAGGACCGGTGATGCCGCCGCTCCGTAATCCCGCATCGTCTTTTTGGGATCGACCATGTGCTTCCAGATTTGCTTGCCATCGAAGTCGTAGCAATACAGGCCAAGGTCGCCGAACAACACGTAGAGTCGTTCACCATCGGTGACGGGGGTTTCGGCCGCGTACGTGCTCTTGGGGTGACGGCCGACGACAGGTTTGCCGCTATGTGCCTCACGCTTCCACAGGAGGTCGCCAGATTCGATGTCCAGGCAGTACACCATCCAGTAATGGACCGTGTTGGGCGGTTCGCCTCGGCCGCCGCCGAGATACAAGCCACCTTTCGGCTTTTCGTATTCGTTCTCACTGTGGACGGCGGAGATGAACACCTTGTCACGCCAGACGATGGGACTGCCCCAACCCCAGCCGGGGATCTTCGTCGCCCACTGCACGTTTTTCTCGGTGTCCCACGTTGTGGGATAGCGTGGATCATCTTCGGCGACGCCGGTGGCATCGTTACCGCGGAATCGGGTAAACGTATCTTGGGATAAGCTGCTGCTGGCAAATAGCAGTAGCGTCAAAAGTGCAAGCGACCGAACCATCCGAATTCTCCAACAATGAGCTGTTCTTCGGAGTATGGTCCGGTATGCGACGTGCAAAAGCAAGAGCGAGGTTCTGTAGGTTGAGTATCACTTTGTTGAAACCGAGTTGAAACTGAGTTGAAACCGAATGGAATGATGACTTCGAGGTGGCATGGCCAATTGGCCGGCTGACAACATCCGGGCGGCTATTTTTCCTAGAATGGCAACGATCTTCACTGGAGTCCGCCATGAATTGCCTTCGTTCCCTCGTTCTCGTGTGCTTTGTGTGTTGCGCTGCGCTGGCAGACAAGCCGATCGATTCAGAATCGCAGAAGTCCCGTGCCGGGGGACTGACGCCGCAGAAGTCGCTGGAGGCCATGCGGGTTTCGGACGATCTGCGCGTCGATCAGATGCTGGCCGAGCCGACGGTGAAGCAGCCGCTGTTTCTCAATTTCGATGAACGCGGCCGCATGTGGGTCGTGCAATACATTCAGTATCCGCATCCTGCGGGGCTGAAGATTGTCAGCCACGATCAGTACTGGCGAAACGTTTACGATCGAGTGCCCGACGCGCCGCCCAATCACGTGCGGGGCAAGGACAAGATTACGATCCATGAGGACACGGACGGCGATGGTCGTTTCGACAAGCACAAGACGTTCGTCGACGGACTGAACATGGCCACGGCGGTCGCCCACGGTCGCGGTGGGCACTGGGTTTTGAATCCACCATATCTGCTCTTCTATCCGGACCGCGACCGCGATGACGTTCCGGACGGTGACCCGGAAGTGCATCTCGCCGGTTTTGGGCTGGAAGACAGTCACTCGATTGCCAACAGTCTTCGCTGGGGGCCGGATGGTTGGCTGTATGGAGCTCAGGGGAGTACCGTGACAGCAAACATTGTGCGTCCGGGTTTCAAAGACAAACCGATCTATAGTCAGGGACAGAATATCTGGCGCTACCACCCGGAACGTCGCGAATACGAGGTGTTCGCGGAGGGTGGCGGCAACGCGTTTGGCGTGGAGATCGACACGGTGGGGCGAGTGTTCTCCGGGCATAACGGCGGCAATACGCGAGGCTTTCACTATCCGCAGGGAGGCTACTTGCGGAAGGGCTTCACGAAACACGGCCCGCTTTCAAATCCGTACGCGTTTGGTTACTTCGACGGCATGCCTCACCACGATGTCGAACGTTTTACGCACAACTTCATCGTCTACGAAGGTGGCAGTCTCCCCACGAACTATTATGGAAAGCTGTTTGGTGTCGAGCCCTTGCAGGGCCGCGTGGTCGTGGCGGATATCGATCCGTTGGGCTCTTCCTTCCGAACGGTCGATACGTCGCGTCCGTTGACGTCAGAGGATGACTGGTTCAAGCCCGTCGATATAAAAGTCGGTCCTGATGGCGGCGTCTACGTCTGCGACTGGTACGACGGGCAGGTGAATCACTATCGCAATCATGAAGGCAATATTGATCCGGCGAACGGGCGAATCTATCGCCTTCAATCGAAGGATGTGGAACCGAATGAGTCCTTCGATCTGGGAAATGCGTCCAGCGACGAACTGGTGGACTATCTGTCGCATGCCAATCGATGGTATCGCCGCACGGCATTGCGTGTGTTGGGTGATCGTAGGGATTCCGCGTCGGTACCTCGCCTGAAGCGGTTGTTGGCCAGCGAAAACGGGCAGTTGGCCCTGGAAGCATTTTGGGCATTGAATCTTGTCGCGGACGTTGATGACGAAACGTGGAAGTTAGCGCTTCGCCATCCTTATCCATACGTTCGCGTATGGGCCGTTCGGCTGTTGGGCGATCAACGCAACGATCAATACCTGGATGAGATCGTCACGCTATCGAAGCAGGATGACAACGTGGAAGTTCGCCAGCAGTTGGCGGCCTTTGGTCGTCGAGTTGAAACGGGGCTACCTGTGCTCGAGGCACTGCTGGCTCATGACGAGGACGCCGATGACATCTACCAACCGCTAATGGTTTGGTGGGGGCTGGAGACGCATTGTCGGCGGGCTCCGGATGAGGTCGTTGGAATGTTCACCAGCAACCGGGACGTATGGACGAAGCGTTTGGTCACAGAAACGGTGCTCGAGCGACTGATGCAGCGATTCGCCATGGAAGGGACGCGAGCGGATTTGGCTCGTTGTGCACGGTTGTTGGCGGCGGCGGATGCGGCGAGTCGAAAGTCGTTGATGGTCGGGTTTGAGAAAGCTTTCGCCGGTCGCGCGTTGCCTCGATTGCCAGATGTGCTGGTCGAACAGATCGCGAAGTCCGGCGGAGGTAGTGCCGCGTTGCAAATTCGGCAGGGGGACGCCACGGCGATCAGCAACGCCTACGAATCAATCCAGTCCGGTGGCGACGTGAACAAACGCGTGGAACTCATTCGGCTGTGTGCGGAACTGAAGACGGACGGACTGCCAGCCGTGCTGACGTCGCTGGTTGCAAAGGAAGATACCGACGACAGCTTGCGTGTCGAGGCCATCGGGGCATTGCAGAATTACGAAGCGGACTCCATCGCGACGTCGCTCGTTGACCAATTCGCCATGTTCTCGGCTGAGTCGCAAAACGCTGCTCAGGCAACGCTGGCCAGTCGAGTCAGCTGGGCACGGCAGATGATCGCAGCCGTTGAGGAAGAGCAGATTGATCCGTTGGCGATTTCGATCGAGGTGTTACGAAACTGCCTGCTTTTTGGCGATGAGACGCTCAATGAAAGTATCGAGGAACGTTGGGGGCAGATTGCTGGTGCGACGACCGAAGACATGAAGCAGCAGGTTGCCCGCATCGCGAAGCTGTTGAACGACCGCACCGGAGACGTCTACGAGGGTCAGAAGCTGTTTCGCGCGAACTGCGGCAAGTGCCACAAACTGTTCATCGACGGCGGGGATATTGGGCCGGACCTGACGACCTATAAGCGTGACGACATTCCGAATATGGTGCTGAATGTGATCAATCCCAACGCCGAAATTCGCGAGGGCTTTGAGAACTACCTTGTGCTGACGGATGATGGCCGAGTGATCACGGGCTTGATGGTCGAGCGTGACAACAAGGTGGTCGTCCTGAGGACGGCAGAAGGTCACACGGTGACGATTGATCGCGAGTCGATTGAAGAGTCACGCGTGTTGGGGCGGTCGTTGATGCCCGAAGGCCTGCTAAAGCAGATGACGGACGAACAGGTATCGGATCTCTTCGCCTATTTGCGAAGCACCCAGCCGCTGAACAACTAAGAACTACGGAACGGCAACTCTGACACGAGATCAGCACTATGTCTCTCATGAATACACTGACGATCGGCCTGCGCATTGGCGTGCTGTTGCTTTTCACATGTTCGTTTGCTGTAGCAAAGGAACGCCCGAATATTGTCATCGTGCTTGCAGACGACATGGGCTACGGGGACGCGGGTTGCTACAACGCGAATTCGAAATGTCCGACGCCCAACATCGATGCCCTCGCGGCGGCTGGAATGCGCTTCACCGACGCGCACGCTGCCGGCGCATGGTGCACGCCATCTCGTTACGGTCTGCTAACAGGGCGATATGCATTCCGCACTTCGCTGAAATGGCAGGAGCAGCCGGTCATCGCCGCGGGTGTGAAGACGATGGGGGACACGCTGCGCACGGCGGGTTATGCGACGGCGATGGTGGGGAAATGGCACTTGGGCTTCGACAATGCGAAGGAGCTGGATTTCTCTGGCGAGATTACGGGCGGCCCGTGCGATCGCGGCTTTGACGACTACTTCGGGCTTCCGGCGTCACTGGATATTCCAGACTTCTATTGGATCGAAGATCGCAGCGTACCCAATCCGCCCACGGTGCCGATCGCTGACAGCAATAGCGATCCCAAGGACTGGAATCCAATTCAGGGTCGCTTCTGGCGCGGTGGAAAACGTGGTGCTGACTTTGAAATGGAAGCGTGCCTCGATCGCATTGGTACCGAGGCGGCAAAACGGATCGACTCCCTTTCAGGCAAGGAGCAGCCGTTCTTTCTCTACGTGCCGCTGACTTCGCCGCACACGCCGTGGCTGCCGAGCGAAAAATACGCGGCCGCGAATGGAGCCGGAGAGTACAGTCAGTTTGTGGCTCACACCGATGCAATCCTTGGGCAGATTCTCGCTGCGTTGCGAGCGAACAAGATCGAGCAAGAGACGCTGGTCATTTTCACTAGCGACAACGGACCGGTTTGGTACGAGTTTGACACGAAGCGTTATGGCCACGACTCGATGGGCGGCTGGCGTGGAATGAAGGGCGACGTCTGGGAAGCCGGGCATCGAGTGCCGTTTGTGGTTCGATGGCCAGGCAAGGTGAAGGCGGGATCCAGCAGCAATCAACTGTTGAGCTTTGTGGATGTGCACGCGACGCTGGCGGATCTGGTCGGCGCCACGTTGCCAGATTCGGCCGTGGACGGAAAGAGTTTCGCCGGCGTGTGGCAGGGGACGTCCAGTCGGGTCGTGCGTACCGAGCTTGTTAGCTTTCAAACGCCGATCGTATTGCGTTCCGGAAAATGGAAGTTGATCACTCGTCCGGGGTCGTCAGGCTTTCTCGCGCATGATCGCAACGGGAACCCATTCCTGTCCGCCGACGTGCTCAATCCGGATTTGAAGGACGGCAAAGAAACGGAAGGGCAGCTTTATGATCTCGCCAATGATCCGGCGGAGGCCACAAATTTGTGGTCCTCCAGGCGTGACGTGGTGAAGCAGCTGAGTTCGCGACTGAAGCAACTGGCTGGCGAGTAATGCGACGGCGGCACGCCGGGCGTCGCGGGCTAGTCCTTGCCCGGGATGCGTTTCGCCGTTTGTTGTGCCCCGTTTTGCGACAACTCCAAAGCCGTCACGTTGCCATCATCGTCCGTCTGGAACGTAATGCTGGCCTTCACGGCTTTGTAAAACCATTTCGTTGGCGTCTTTGCAAAGACCTGCAGGGAAGGCTGGTTGGCGAGTCGAACCATTAGCTTTCCCTCCTTCAGTTGCACGTCAAAATTCACGCCCGGGGCCAGTTCGTAGAGGCCAACGTAGGTCTGCATTACCGCTTTGGAAACATCGATCGATTTGTCAAACACTCGCGGGGTTTCTTTTCCGCCAGCAAGCTGCCGCATGAGCTGCTCGGCCAATTGGTCGACTTCGGATGTGGCGGTGTTGGTGAGCAGAACAACGGCGGTCTTGAGCGGTCGATTGATCATCAGCATGGAGTGGTAGCCGCCCGTTTGCCCGTTGTGCCACCGCGTCTCGCCGTCCTTCGCGATGTGCCAACCCAACCCCATTTCAAAGCCGGCACCCATGCGTTGATTTTTCCATGCGAGCTTCAGGGCTTTGCCCACTTCGTTGTCCGTTGGCGCGAGGTTCGCGTGGGCGAACACCAGCATGTCGCGCGTCGTGCTGCGGATTCCGCCGGCGCCGGGGAGGTCGGCGAAGTCCCAGGGTTTGGCCGGGACACCAAGGGCCGTGTTAGCCGCTGCGAATCGTTTTTGTTGGTCGAGTGTGAGTTGAACGCCACTGGATTTCATTCCCAGTGGTTTCAGAATTCGGTCGGTGAGCAGGTCGTGGTATTTGAGGTCGGAGGATTGGCACAACAGGTAGCCCAGCAGGCTGGTGCCAAAGTTCGAGTACTCGCCCTTAGCTTTGGGCGCTCGGTGAAGCTTGTGTTTCGCCAGAAATTCGAGTGCCAGTTTTGATGTGTAGTCGGCGTACGGATTGGCGGGATCGGAGAACGGCATGTTGTCGGGTAATCGCGGTAGACCCGACGTGTGCGTTGCCAGATCGATCAGTCGGATCGGTGTTTCTTCCCATGCGGGGAACTTCGCCCCCGGTGGTGCGTGGGCCTGAGCGGCGTCGTCCAGTTTTACTTTTCCACGATGGATGGCGTCGGCCAGGAGCACGCCCGTGAAGACCTTGGAAATGGAGCCGATTTCATAGATCGTGTTGTCGTCGGGCGTCTGGTTTCGATCGTTGACCTTGCCGTAGTGCAACGTGGCCGTCTGGTCACCCTTGATGATTCCAATGGAAAGTCCCTCAAGGATGCCCGCGTTGATGTAGGGCGCAATCAGCGGCTCGGCGTCGGATTTGAGGTCGGCCGCACTGGTTGCGAGTGCGGATAGCGAGACTGCGATGATCGCGGTAAGGGAGGACACGATGGTCGTTCGTCGGTCGATTTTGGAGTTCATGTGTCGTTCCTGTCGTAGGGGGCTTCGTTTGCCAGGTCAGTCTATCTGGACAGCTTCAGGTTCGCTTGTGGTACCGCCTTTCAAGCGGAAAAATCTGCTTGTTTCGCGGTGCTGTGCCGTTCCGCCTAAAGGGCGGTACTACGAACACGTTACACGAAATCGCTGTCTCAAGCCTGGTGCGGTCCACAAGGGCTTCCGGCGTCAGGCTTAACAGACAGGCAGTTGCGATGTCTCGTCTGGAAACACAAAGAGATGTCTTGTCAGAAGGATCGCGCCCGTTGGAGTCGCAGTCGATCAACGCATGCAGCGAGTTAGCGTTGCGTACGGAACAGTGAAGACTGTTGTGGTACCCGCTCATCTCGTGCAGCGTCTGCTTCGTCGAAGCGATTTCGTTGGGCGCCGCGATTGGCAGAGAATGGACGATCACCCGACGCGACGTCTTCGACGGGGAAATACGCGTCAGCAACCACAGGTTCGGGCACAACACGTTCCGGAACGACTGGCTCGGGGCGAGTGCGCGGTGGTAATACGCCATCGATCGGAATTGAACCGAAGAGCGGATCGTCATAGGGCGAAAGCGAGTCGCTGGGGGATGCGTTTTCGAAGGGGTCCGGAAACGCATCGATCGTCGGCGAATCCAGGGCGTGCTGGTACTGATGTTCGTCGTATGTATCCACATACGGTTGCAGGGCTTGCTGCCACTCGGTTGGGACGACGCCCGTTGCCCGGTTGATAAGCAAGCAAAGATGATGGCCACTATAGGAATCGAGGATCGCGTGCCGCTGCGTCTCGTTGACCATCACAACGCTGACCAACGTGATGACCATGACCAGCACAAACGCTTTTGCCAGTCCAAGCAAGCCGCCCAGTTGGGTATCAAAACTCCCCAGACCTTTGTCCTCAATGCCGCTCTTCACCATCGCGAAGAGGATCCAGACCGCCAGCGAAGTCCCCGCGAACAGCACGGCCATCGCCGTGAAGAGATTCCACGGATGCGCCAGCTCAATGAGCTGTGCCATCGGTTCGCGGAAATTGACGGCCACCAGGTAGCCAAGGATGAGGCTGCCCATGGTCGCCAGTTGACGAGCGAAACCACGTCGAGCTCCCCAAACCACTCCGGCGATCAAAATCACAAGTACGATGATGTCGTAGGTCTGCATCGTGCCACCCCTCCTGCGCGAGTACGCCTCAATTCCTAGTTTCGACACAGTCGGGGCAAGTTCTGCAGGATTCATTGCCGGTAGTGCTGCTAGCGATGGCGGGCAGCCGCGATTCCCAACGGGCCCGCCGCGATGGCGAAGACCGTTAGCGTAGAAAACGCGGCAAGCGCGATGCGACTGCCGATCTCCCACGGAGATACAAGAAGTATCACGGATGCTATCGCCAGGAGGACGCAGAGTCCCAGTATGAATTCATTCTGCGATAGCAGGTCGCGGCGCTTTGCCACAGCAAATGCCCACGCCGTTGCACCGACAGCCAGACTGCCAGCCAACAGCCAGGAGATCTGGCTCATGCGTTCGGCCGCCGCCGGCTGCAGACCCAGTCCAATGAACGCCAACGCGACGACTGCAATCACTCCGAAAACAAACAGCAGCGTGACCTGCCGATCGCGTCCAAAGAACATCACGCTCGCAGCCACGCTTGCCGCGGTCCACATTACCAGGAAGGAGAAAGGCAGCAGCATCGTGGCGCCCAACCAACCGGCTGGCCAGTCCATCATGAGGCCATCAAACTCCTGGCTGATCGTGCCGCGATTGTTTGCGTCCATGCTGGCGAACAGTAGACCGCCAGCGAAAACCGTGATCGCAATCAACCACGCGACGACGCAACTTCGGAACATCGTCATGCCGAATGTGCGCCAGATCGTGCGAACCGTCACGGGCCGAGTTGAAAGGAAGGGCGACATGACTTGGGAGTCCGTTTCGCCCGGCATGCGCACGCAGAGGTAGATGGCCGTGCCAATCACCGAGCCCGATCCAAAGCAGGAGATGAACAGTCCGACCAGAGATAGCTCGAAGATCTTTCGGTTTGGTTGCGTGATTCCCAGGGTGAGCAAACCAATCGCCAGGAGTCCCACACCGAGTGCCGCGGGGATGGCCATCGATCCCGCCTGTCGCCACGCGAACCAGCGAAGGGCCTTCTCCGGCGACGCGAATTTCTGCTTCGCGGTAGTTGTGGATTTCGTTTCGGCCCAGTCCGTTGCGCACGGTTGGGACATGTCGAGTTCTCCGTCGGTGCGGATGCGAACCAGCGATCGAAACGCCAAACCGCCGAAGACGACCGCCAGCGCCGAAATGGTTAACAGTTCCAATGCTGAGAATGGCTTTTGTACAACCAGCCGGCCATCGACCAGGTGGCAGAGGCTCCAGCCGTAGAGCAGCAACGCGTAGCCGACCAGGAATGCAAAGGTGTGGTAAACCGAACGGTAGAGCAAACGCCAATGGAAATACTGAGTGACAATCACCAGGACCGCCAGGCAGAGGCAGGGCCGAATCCATGGCCATTGAACTCCGTACAGTCCTCGCGCCAAAAGGTTGGCGGACGAGTGAACGATCGCAGCGGTGACGATTGGAGTAAGCATCAGCCACGCAAAGATGAACTGCGTGGAAACGGGCAGAGTGTAAAGCCGCTGCCGCACGCCCTTCTGGGCATCCAGCGAACAGATTAGCGACATGGCTCCACACAAACCCATGAAGGCCGGGTAGTAGTTCGTGGAGTCAAATTCAATGACGGGAATGTCCAGCACGCCCCGAAACAGGATCCACGGCAGGACAAGTCCCGCGACAACAATGCCCAGCAGCGGCAACGAAGCACGGCGGCAATATTCCCAAGTGAGAACTCGCAGGATGGGGCTCATTGGTTGGCTCCTTCCGACGTGTTGCTTTCCGAGGTGGTGCCGGAGGATGAGGCCGAGCCAGACTGGGTCTTCGATCGGGTGACGAACAGTTCTTCCAGCGTCGGCCGCCGGCGTTCGACGATCTCCGCCCCGGATTGCTGGAGGGTTGCCGCTACCGAATCGCGATCACCGTTGCACAGCAGAGACCACTCTCGGCCTTCGCCCGAGACAAACTGTGCGCCGGGGATGTCGGGGGATCGGTCCTGCGGGGATTCAAACCGAACCGTAAGTTGAACGTGTCGGTCGAGGACTTCATCCATGCCGCCGGACAGCAGGACCTTGCCGTGGTGAATCATGGCAAAGCGATCCGATACGCGTTGGACTTCGTCCAGGAGATGCGATGAAAACAGCACCGTCCGCCCTTCGTCGGCAACCGTGCGAATGATGGCCGCCAGAATGTCTCGCCTAACGACGGCATCGAGCCCGGAAGAAGGTTCGTCCAACACCAGCAAAGGCGGGCGATACGCGAGCGCCAGGAGCAGGCCGACTCGCGCCTTCTGCCCGCGCGAAAGGCTCTTTAGTTTCTGGGATGGAGATAGTTCAAACATCTCGCGTAGCTCCATGGCGTAGCGATCGTCCCATTTCGGATAGAAGGCTGCGGTGTAGCCGATGACCTCCTGCACCGACATCCAGCCCGGCAACGCGCGGTCCTCGGAAAGGTAGCCAATGCGCCCGAGCACCTCGATGGGGTGAGCAATCGGATCGAGGCCGAAGACCGAAACGCTGCCGGACTGCGGGCGTAGTAGACCGAGCAAATGTTTGAGCAACGTCGTCTTGCCCGCGCCGTTCTCGCCAACGAGCCCGTAGACGCAGCCCTCCGGGATAGAAAGGCTCACGCCCGACAACGCCTGCTTTTGGCCAAACTTGCGACTGAGATCATCAATTTGGATTACGCGGCTCATTTCTGTCTCCCTTTGAGCTTCTTGGCTCGCTGTCGAACCAGTTTCAACAGCGTTTCGTCGTCGACATCCAGTTGCTGGGCCGATGTCAGCAAGGCGTCAATGCGTTCGTTAATGACACGCGTCTGTTCCTTGCGCGAAAGCGGCGACACACCGTCGCTGACGAACACCCCCGCGCCCCGTCGGGTCGTCACCAGTCCCTCGGCCTCCAGCTCGCGATAGGCACGAGCCACCGTGTTTGGATTGAGCGTCAACTGTTCGGCGAGCTTGCGCACTGGCGGCAAACGCTCGTCGGGTGCAAGTCGCCCGGTCGCGATCATGAACCGCACCTGCGCCAGTATCTGGGTGTAGTACGGCGACCCGTCGGACGTGTTGATGTGGATTTGCATATTTCACCTCTGTATTAAGACGGTAATACAATCGGGTGGCCGTTGTCAACAACAAATCAGCGAAGTGCATAAGGCTGACAGGAAAACGGCTAGAGGGTGGCCGTTGCGTTGGACGCACGGAATCAGGGGCCAAACAGTAGGCCGGCGTCGCAAGGATGCGGTGGAAAACGGCCGCCGAGAGCAGGCGGAATCAGCGATCGTTGAAACGCCTGTCGCCGAGATGGGCTCGCAGAAGAGCCTTGAGGAAATCGCGAAGGAGCCCCGCCAGTGCCAGCACGAAACCAGCGAGGCCCCGTTCGCAGTCGATCAACCGCTACGTCGACAGAAGCCAATCAGCCCCAGTACGCCGAAGGAAACGATCGCAAACGCGTCCGGTTCGGGCACGGCGACGCACGCGCTACAGTCTTCGTATTGGATATGGTCGATTTCGATCCCGGATCCGCCGATGTTGGTCAGCACGAGATGGGTGATGCCGTCGGTGGCCTGCACGCCGAGGAACGTGTCTTCGGCCGTGGTGCCCTGAAACGAATCATCCGCGAGCGCGACCGGGCCGTACGAATACAGCAGCTGGTCATCGCGGTAGGCTTCGAACAGAGTCGTGGACCCAATGTCGCCATCGGTCCAGACAACGCCGGCCGATTTTACGGCGACGGGAAAGTGGATCGTCAGCGTATTGGCGGGCGAGAAATAAGAGTATCCCATGTTCCCAATGCCATCCACGGAACCGTCGTCTCCGTCCACGGAATCGGTTAGTCCGTCCAGCCCCGTGCCAAAACCGGGGTAGAGGATTTGTCCGTCGATTGCGTCGATCACGATGCCATGATCCAGCGAGTTGTCTTCAAAGTCTTCAAGAACGTGGACGCAATCGTCGCAGAGATTGCAGAGGAAATTGGCAGGCGTATCGTCAACCGAAAGATAGGGCGTAACGGGGCCAAGAAAGGTAGTCGCCGCGTTCGCCGGGTTCAAAACAAGGGCGGCGAGTGCCACCGAAAGACACATTAGTCGTTGCAGGTTCACTTCACTTCTCCAGAATGTATTGCCTCAATGTTGCTATTGGAGTGATCCCTAACCCCGCTGAGACGAAACTATCACTGGCGAAATTTTCCGTCAAAGAAATGGTCGAATTTGCATTCGCGCAAAGGCGGCGCAATGGCAGTGCGCAACAATCCATATGCGCACTAAGAATCGTCCGCGTTGGAATTGACCAAATCCTTGCGTTGGCGGTCAGCGCAGCTATGCCACCGGTCGCATTACAGGGGACTTCGGGGTGCCGCCGCGATGGCTTGGCCGCGCGTTACTTACCCCGGTAGAAAACTGCGAGCCATACGGTTGGGGTATTTGGGCTGGTCCATTCGACGCGATGCCTCTTGCCGGCCGGAATGTTGATGAAGTCGCCGGCTTGCATGATTTGCGGTTCTGCTTCGCCCTCGAATAGCAACCTGGCTTCGCCTGTGAGAATGACGACCCATTCGTGTTCACCCTGGTCGTACCAAAAGTCCGCGGGACTGCTGTGCCCGGTAGATACAATCCGTTCGATTCGCACCGAAGCGTTCTGCGCAAGGACCTCAACCAGCTCGTCGGGCAGAGACTCCGGGAGATCGTTGAAGAGGTTTTTCATGATTTGGTCCGCCGCAGAGGAGAGCTGGACTCCTCTGTTATACCGGCGATCGTGTTTGTTGGCAGTTCGACAGGTCCCTATCGCGAGGTTTGTGGTCGGCGATTTCGTGAAACGTGTTCGTAGTACCGCCTTTCAGGCGGAGCGGCACGTTGATGCGAGCCAAAAGGTTTTTCCGCCCGGAGTAAAGGCCGTGCTACACATGGGCGGCTAGCGCACAAAAAAAGAGGACGACCAGGTCGTCCTCTTGAATCATTACGGTTGTTGCCGTGAGGCAATCCGCGGTGGTTTTTCGGTGGAAGTTACTTCTGCTTGCGAACGTAGAAGACACCGCCGATGGCGAACAGGCCGGCCATCACCAACAACGAAGTTGGCTCGGGAACAGCATGCTCTTCGCACTGTTCGGCGAACGTGTAGAGGATGCCGTTGGCTCCTTCGCCTGCCGAATACTCGACGAGGATGCTGGTCACGTCGCCGGTGAACATCAGGATCGCGTCCCCTTCGCCGTCGAAGCCCATGTTGCTGGAGCTGAGTACGCCCATGTTGTCACCCGACGGTGAGAAACCGATCGAAGTGCTCTGGCCAACAAGGCTGATATCGGTTGCTCCCACGGCGGTGATCTTGGCGATCGAACCGGCGTCGAAGTTTTCGATGTAGAAGAAACCGTCGGAGAAGGGGCCGTCGAAACTAAACTCGTGCGTGTCGCCTGCATTGACGTTCGTTGCGATCAGACCAAGATCGTCGTGTGTCAAAGGCATGGTTGCGTCCCAGGCACCGCAATCATCCTCGATGCTCGGCTGAGCGAAGTGGTTACGACCGAAGCCACCGAACTCGGACGATGAGGTGGTGGAAGCACTGATCGTAATGCCGTTGAGCATGCCGACAGCTGACGTTGCGTCCCACTCCTGCCAGTCCGTGGTTCCGCAAACGGCCCCGGCCTGAACGGACGTCGCTGTTAAAAACAGAACGGCGAAAACGCCTAAACTGCGATTAAAAAGGTGCTCAATTCTCATACGTTGTTCTCGTTCTAAACTGCCTAGAATTTCTATGGCCCCAATCCGATTTGTACACGAAATGCCGTTTCGGTCGAGCAAAAACAGCGTGTTTTGCGTCTTTTTCGGGCATCACGCCTTTGTGACGGGGTTCGTGTCAATCGAATCTGTCTATCTGCCAATTCCATCTTTCATGGGGGGGTGGAGTGTGGCAACAATATTCCGTCACAATTCGGCGGATTGGAAGGCCGGTCGTCCCAATTTCCGCGGTGGAGACTTCCAACCGGAAGAACCGGAACCGGCGCTACTTCGTACGGGGTGGGGAGTTGCTGGGGAGTTCGCCGCCGTCTAGTTGTCGCCAGGTTAGCTTGCTGGCGGCCAGGTTGGCGTGGACCGTCTGGAAGGGAATCGATGTGCCGTGCATAATGACCCGGCAAAAAAAACAGAGAAAAATATGTTTATCGGTCCAGTCTTTACTCGCGAACTTGTTACGGCGCCCCGTCGGCCGCGACTCTTCATCAATCGCACCGTCTACGCGGGAGCTCTCTTGCTGCTGATGTGTACGGCATGGCTCGTGCTGGCCGGTACGCAGGTAATTCGTAACGTCAGCGACATGGCGCGTTTTGGGGGCATTCTGTTTCAGATGCTGGCCCAGATTCAGCTCGCGCTGGCTGTGTTTTTTGCGGCCATGATGTCGGCCAGCGCCGTGGCGCAGGAGAAGGATCGACAGACGCTGATTTTGTTGTTGATGACGCGACTCACCAACAGCGAACTGGTGCTGGGGCGATTGCTCAGTAGTCTGCTGAATGTCCTGGTCATGATGTTTGCGGGACTGCCGGTATTCATGTTCGCGATGCTGTTCGGCAGTATTTCGCCAGGGCAGGTCATCAGCGTGTTTGCGGTTACGATCGCCACCGTACTGGCCGCCGGAACGCTCGGTTCCATCATCGCGTTGTACCGGGAGAAGACTTTTCAGACGCTCGCGATGACGGCGCTGACTTTGGTGTTCTGGATTGGGGCCTGGGAAGCCGTAGGCTATGGCGCCCTGGGATCTGAATTGGCCAGTGTTTCGACCGGGACGCTCGCCAGTTGGTTCAGCCCCATGAGTGCGGTGATTGCGGCGGCGCGTCCTTCTTTCGATGAACGTTCGTTGCTCCTGTCGCCATCGATCTTTGGTTTCCTGATTTTTACAACGCTAACGACCATGGTGCTGAATGCGTATGCCATCGCGCGGGTGCGCATCTGGAATCCGAATCGTGAGATCCGCCTGACGGACATTACCCAATCGGCAAATCAGGCTACTGATGAGGCGTCCGACGCCACAACGGATCACGACGCACACGTTGATTCGCAACTGCGTTTGAAAGGCAAGGGCAGTGTCCGCCACGTTTGGAACAATCCCGTGCTGTGGCGTGAGACGTGTACGTGGGCCTACGGTAAGAAGGTGCTCGCGATCCGCGTTGCGTACTGGTTACTTTTCGGAATTGCCGCATTCGCCCTTTGGTGGATCATTGGTCAACCCAAAACCGCCGGCGAAGGCTATGCCAGTATTATTGACGCGACCGCTTTCCCATTGGCGATGATTTTCCTTGTGAGTCTGGTGATCATGAACGCTCTTGCCGTAACGGCGGTCACGAACGAGCGTGACGGACGCTCGCTGGATTTGCTGCTGGTTACGGACCTCAGCCCCAGTGAATTCCTGTTCGGGAAACTGGGCGGCGTGTTCTGGAACACGAAAGAGATGATCTTGTTGCCGATGCTGCTGTGTGCGTTTCTGTGGTGGAACGGGCGAATGGGGACGGAGAACCTCTGGTTCGTCAGCGGTGGGCTGTTGGTGATGAATCTGTTTGTGGCCATGTTGGGAATCCATTGCGGTATGAACTACGCCAATTCGCGAACCGCGATTGGTGCCAGTCTTGGGACCGTCTTTTTCCTCTTCATGGGGGTCATTACGTGCATCCTGATGATGGTGTCGTTCAGCGGCGCATTCCAGGCTCAGCTTGCTCCATTCCTTGCGTTTATCCTTGGGGGGGGCGTGGGACTCTATATCTCGCTGGGCTACCGAAACCCTTCTCCGGCAATTGGCATGGCTTCGCTGGTTTTGCCGTTTGCAACGTTCTATGCCATCGTCAGTTTCCTGCTGGGTTTCAACCTCCCGGTTTTCCTTGTCACAGCGGTAGCCTACGGGTTTACAACCGCCGCGATGATGGTGCCTGCCCTGAACGAATTCGACTTTGCGATGGGGCGTGAAACGACGGTGGACGAGTAGTCGGTTGGGTTTGCCCAATTCCGGGCGTCAGCTGTCCCGCCCCGGAATCACGCTGACGCGTTGCGTGCTTCTTGAGGCGCCCGTGGTCCTGATCTGCCAGCGTACCGGTCCGGGTTGTATGTAGCGATAAACCGGATGCTACAATGTGGAAGACGCAATGGGATAAATGGAGGTCCAACGTGTTGGAAATTCTTCCGTGGCTCGTGGCCATGGTGCTGCTGACGGGATGCTCCGCCTTTTTCTCGGCAAGCGAGGCGGCCCTGTTTTCGTTGCGTCCCGCGGATCGTCGCATCCTCGAGGCGGGAACTACGGCCCAGCAGACCGCCGCGGAATTGCTGAGTGACCCGGAGAGGGTCCTGTCTGCCGTCCTTTTCTGGAACCTCGCAGCCAATATTGCCTATTTCGCGCTGGCCTCGATTGTCGAACATCGATTGCCGCCGGGTAGCAACCTCGTGTGGCCCCTGCGGATTGGGGCTCTGCTGCTGATCATCTTCTTCAGCGAAATGCTCCCCAAGACCGTTGCAGTTCTGATGTCCCGTCGCCTTGCCGCCGCGTGCAGCCTGCCGTTGGCCGTCATGGTTCGAATCGTGGACCCCGTGATGCCGAGTCTGCGGATGGTCATGTTGGCGTCGCGGCGCCTGTTCCTGCCGGGATTCCGATCCGAAGAAAGCCTGGCATCCGCCGACCTTGAACGTGCGATTGAACTGTCGACGACGGACGCCAAACTGATTCGCGAAGAGCAAACCGTGTTGCGCAACATCATTGCACTATCGGATCTGCGCGTTGATGAAGCGATGCGACCCACGACTCAGTTGCAACTCTTTCGACCGCCGGTCGCTCTTGCGGATCTCGAAGGTTCGACGACGCGGAGTGGCTATCTGTTCCTCGCCGCGGACGATTCAGAAAACATCGCGACCGCCGTTAGGCTGGACAGTCTCTGGTCGCTCCATCCGGACCATCTGGAGGCCGCGGCGGAACCGGTTGTCTATGTGCCCTGGTGTTCTCCCCTTGCCGATGCGGTGGGGCTGATGCTGACGAAGGATCGGGAAGTTGCTGTCGTTGTGAACGAATGGGGCGAAACCGTGGGTGCCGTAACGATTGACGATGTGATGGACGTCGTCTTTACGGACAAACCCAGTCGCAGCCAGCGTCTGCTGAATCGTGCTCCTATCACGGTCGTCGAGGACGGATTGTGGCGGGCGACATCGATGACCAACCTGCGCCGACTGGCGGCCTACTTCCATGTTGAGCTGCCCGAGACGCACAACCAAACGATTGGGGGCGTCCTTCAGGAAGCCTTGCAGAGGATTCCCGAGCCCGGTGATTCGTGCGACTGGGCTCAGTTTCAGTTCGAAGTGCTCGATCGCGATGAAGACAGCGGCTACACCCTCAACATTCGCAAGAACTCATCCGAGGAGGAAGCATGATCGGCGTGATCTGTCTTCTTCTGGTTGGGTTGTTTCTCAGCGCGTTTTTCAGCGGCAGCGAGACGGGGTTCTATCGCGCTACGCGAACCCGATTGGCGCTGGATGCACTCAGCGGTGACACCACCTCGCGCGGGCTGATCTGGCTGACGAACAACCCGACGCTGTTTGTTGCTACGACGTTGGTTGGAAACAACCTTGCGAACTATCTGACCAGCTGGTCGATCGTGCTGGGAACCACCATGATCTGGGCCGAGCAATCCAATGGCGCGGATCTCATTGTGTCGATGCTGATGACGCCAATCATCTTCGTCTATGGCGAATTGATGCCAAAGAATCTCTTCTTCCTGGCTCCCAACCGGCTGCTGCGACTTGCCGGGCCGGTATTCCTGGTGTTCTCGGTGATCTTTTCTCCGCTGGCGGCGATCCTCTGGGGGCTGGGTCGGCTGTTGGAGGGGATTCTTGGTGTGTCGCCCGAGAAGTTGCAGTTGCGACTGGTACGCAGCGAATTGAAACGCGTGCTTTCTGAAGGTCATGAGGCCGGGGTGCTGGTGCCATCGCAAAGGCAAATGGCGGACGGCATGTTTGAAGTTGGCACGCTACCGCTGGAGCGGTTTTCGGTGCCGACGTCACGTTTGGCCGTGGCTCGGGAATCCATGTCCACGCAGGAGATGTTGCGTATCGCCCGTCGCCGTCGATCGGCTGTCCTCTTCGTTCAGGACGAACAGCGGGAGCTAATCGGATTTCATCACGTGTTGGACCTGCATCTGTCCGACGAAGAATTGCCTCAACCGCGGCCGATCGTGCGGCTGTCCCGTCGCGAATCCTCGATCGCCGCGCTCACGTCGTTGCAGCGAGATGACCAACTGTACGCAGCGGTCACTGGCGAGAATGGCCGTATCCTTGGGATCGTTGAGACGCGGCGTCTGGCGGAAGCTGTGCTGCTGGCGAATCGCGATACGCGTTAGGGCCTCGCAAATCAGAGCTTCGCGATTTGGAGTTTGGTAACTTCGAGTCGCGCACAAAAAAAGCGGCGTCCGGTAGTCAGCCGAACGCCGCCGATGTCTCTTCCAAAACAACGCTCTTGTTAGATGTGCGTTGTTCTCACCGAGGGGAGACTTTGCCATGCGAATGCTTCTCGTAATTGCATCCGCCGTGCCAGTCGCTCGATTCGCAGATTTCCCCATGCAGAGGGGAAGGTCGATAAAAAAAGGAAACCCTGTTGGGCAACAGGGTTTCCTTTACGCATCATCTGTTTCGCCAGTCGACGGTACAGTCATCCTGTGCGTCAAGCCAGCATCAGGCCACGGGGGTTCGCGCCCTGTTCGCCAGGGCAATTAGTTGCCGCGTCGGCGACGTGGATTGGCATCTTCTTCTTCGTCATCGTCGGTCGGTCGGCCCCCGCGACGTGGATTTTCTCCACCACCGCCACCTCGGCCACCGCGACCACCACGTCCGCCAGCGTCTCCGCCACCGCGTTGGCCACCACGGCCTCGGTCGCCACCGCGAGCGGTACGTGCGTCGAACGTGAAGGCTTCACCCATCAGCTTTTCGACTTTGGTTTCGCTGACGACCTTGCCGAGTGCCTCGACATAGAGTTGAAGACGCAGCTCGGCGATACGTTTCTGGAGTTCGGTGTTCACCGAATCCATTGCTTCGCGAAGCTCATCTTCTTCATCGTCTTCGAGCTCAATGTCGGCACTAACCAGTGCATTCAGGGCACGTCCCTGTGACACGTCGTACTGGAACCTGAGTTCCTTGGCTCGCTTCTTCTGTCGCGATGTCAGTACGTCTAGCGTGTCTTCGTCACGCTCGGACATCTTCTTTGCGATCTGCTTTTGCATGTCTTCCATGGCTTCGCGACGCTCGTCCTGGGACATGTCCCGCATCGCGCCAAAATCGAAGCCAATGTCCTGCATCAGGTCACGCATGCCGGGGGCGTTGTCTGCGATCTCCTTAAGCTCTTCAACCTGATCGCTTTCAAGATCGAGTTCTTTCTGAACGTCTGTGCGGCTAACAAACTGTGCCATCGACGTGGTGCCAAATCCGCCACCGGGAAAACCACCACCGCCGCCGCGACCACCAAAACCGCCACCGCCAAATCCACCGCCGCCGCCACCACGGCCGCCGCGACCACCTCCACCGCCACCAGGCTGCGCGTACGCAGTCATGGCGCAGACGGCCAACATCGTGATGACCAGTGCAAGTCGACGAAAATGCTTGTTACTCATCTGTTTTCTCCCATCGTGACGACCGTGCCGTCGAATCCGTAATTAATGTGTTCAGGATCTCTGCCTCGTATCAGAAACGAAATCCAATCCTATTCGTCCACTTCTTCGGCTTCAGATGGAGTGAGAATTCCATCGCCGTTCGCATCCAGCTTGTCGAATTCGCGTAGTTGCCGCTGCCGTTCGCGAGCTGAACGCGACGTGAAGTACTCACCTAGTGAGACCTGGCCGTCTTCATTCTCGTCGCGGTCCTCCCACCAGCGTGGAACGCCCTTCAAACGCTTGGATTCCTGCCGGAAGGAGTAAGAGCCTTCGAATTGGTCAGCTCCCTCGACGAGTTCCGATTTGGGCGTTTCTTTGACTTCCGTCTTGCCGCGAGTATTTCCCCGAGTGCTACCGCCATTGCGGGCCGCTTCGATCTTTTTCGAAATGTCGGAGATTTTTACCCGGCCTTTCGCCTCCATGCCCAATCGCTCGAGCATCCTGCCGGCGAAACTCTTCACGCGGTCGTCCATCTGGTCGAAGTTGATCACTCCGTCGCCATCCTGGTCGAATCGCTGCAGCATCGCGGATGGATCAAAGCCGCCGCGTCCTCCGCGTCCGCCAGTCTGGCCACCGCCCGGACCTCCGCCGCCTCGACCGCCACCGCCACGATCCCCGCCGCCTCGTCCACCACCGCGATCTCCGCCTCCACGCTCACCGCCACCACGACCGCCGCGTTCGTCGCCACCGCCGGTGCGTCCGGTTCGGCCGCTGTTTCGTTCACGTGTCGAGCCGCCATTGGTTTGACGATAGCGTTCGGCCATTTCCGCTCGCGTTAGTCGGCCGTCCTTGTCGACGTCCGAAACGCGTGGGTCCGATTGCCACGGTATGCCGCGCCATTCCTCGTATTCGAGGACGCCGTTACCGTCCTTGTCGTAGCGTTCCATGGTTCGATCGAGCTGTTCGAGTGCTCGCTTGTCGTAGCTTGCTTCGATGTCGATCGTGCGACCGTTGAGAAGATTCGGATTCAATCCGAATGCCGTGTTTGTTGTTTCTTCACCAAAACCAGCGACCAGAGGATACTCGAACTCGTCATCATCCTTATCCTGGTTTCGACCTCGAGTGCGTCCACCACGACTGCCACCGCCGGTGATCGATGAGATCTCCAGGGGATACTTTACGGTGCCGCCGGCCTGCCGCACCATGCCCTCGATGAATCCTCGAGCGCGATCCGAGACTTCGTTCTGCTCGAGTTTGCCGTTGCCGTTGGAGTCCATGCGTTCCATCATGCGCTGGCGAAAGTCACTCGCACCACCGCCACCGCCGCCGCGATCACCACCACCGCCGCCGCGACCACCAAAACCGCCACCGCCGAATCCACCTCCGCCGCCACCACGACCGCCGAATCCACCACCTCCGCCGCCACGACCACCACCGCCACCAAAGCCGGGCGGCTGTGCCATAGCAGCAGAAGCCAACAATCCAATGGCCATCAAGACCGCGATACCGAGAAATGTCTTTTGCTTGCTCATGCTCACAATCTCTCGCAATTGAGTTGGCACTGCAACAACAATTCGTTGCTGCAGTGCATTGATTTCAATCTGTCTTCTCTGTGCAGGGATTCAGCGATGGTAGCGAACCTATCGTCCACCGCCACCACGTCCGCCGCCTCCTCCACCGCCACCACGTCCGCCGCCTCCGCCGCCTCCGCCGCCGCCACCACGTCCGCCAGTTGCTCCGCCGCCACCGCGACCACCAAAGCCACCGCCACCAAACGGGCCGCCGCCACCTTGCAGTCGCTGTAGCAGGGCTGCTCGCTGAGAACCTGCTGCACCGCCGAATGGCGAGGCTTGCGTGTTTGTGTTTCCGGAGTTTGAGCTGGTGGATGGTGTCGCAGTTATCCCTTCGCCTTCCGTCTGGATCGTGTCACCGTAGGCACCCTTGAGTGCGGCTTTCATGGCGACCGGGCTGACACCTTTGGAAAGTCGTCCAATCGAGTAGTCTTCGGTCGGAGCGTTCTGGGCCATGCTATCCAGTTGCCGCACGACGTCGCTGACTTCCTTTACCAGAGGACCGGGTGCAGAGACGATCACCAGATTGCTGGAGGCGTCCGCCGCGAGGGTCATTTTGGCAATCTCGCCGGTGGTGGCGGTTGTTGTCTGCTCGCCGCCGCCGCGGCCACCAAAGAAGCCGCCGAACCCGCCTCCTCCGCCACGACCGCCCTGCTGGCGATTGCGCGAGTTGGCATCGTACATGCGGTCGGCATAGATTTGCTTGAGCGTTTCAACGACCGATTCGGCACTTGTGAAGAAAACCGGGATGTAGGTCGGCTTGGGGTTCGTTTGAACTTCGACCGGGCCGTCCTCGACGTCGATGAATTTCAGGTACTGTTCCGTGTCGCGAATCTGGGAAGGCGAACCTTCAACAAACAGCCGGTTGAGACGTTTGTCGGCGATGATTTTGGGGGCTCCCATCGAGGAACCGCTGCCGCCACCGAACAGGGCCATGGCTCCTCCGCGGTCCGACCCGCCGGCTGCATCGTCGACCAGGCCGCCCGTGAAAAGGGTTTCGAGCAGTGTCTGAGCTTCTTCGACGTCGACATGTTTCAAGTGGAAGATGTGGTAACGCGATCCGCTACCCACGCCGGCGACTCGCATCAGGAGATCTTCGAGGGCGTCTGCAGCGACGGGGTCTTCCGTGACGACGACCAACCCATCGGGAGTCGGTGAAAGGATGATCTCAGGGCTCGATTGGCCGGCTTGGACATTGATTGTCGTTGATTCCGGAATGTCCGCCGCGTTACTCGCCGCGTCATTCGCCACTACGTCGCTGGCCACTGCATTGTCGTCGGTCAGTTCCAGCGGGTGGCTCACGTAGAGCGACTGTGAAACGGGCGACGAATTGGATGTCGTCGTATCTTTGGCTGGCGTTTCGGCCGGTTTTTCCGAATCGTCGGCTTCCAACTCCTGACGAGGAACGACTCGCAAAAGCGGGGCTTGGGGTTGCTGGATGATGCGGATGCGATTTCCGTTTCCGATGGTTGGCCAAAGCTCGCGAAGCTGTTTGATGGCGGCTGGCATGGCCTCCTGGCTAATGGGCAGGACGCGTGTCACGGGGCCGGTGTTCTTGCCGTCGACGGCCAGTCGCTCGCCCATGTCGATTAGCAACGCGCGGATCTGTTCGATCTGTGCGGCGTTGCCTTTGATGATCAGTTGATCGGGATCGAAGGTCGCGTCCACGATTGGAGCGCCTTCCGTTTCTTCTTCGGCATCGACGCCGAACATGCGTTCGATCAGGGCGACTGCCAACATGGGATCGTTGCGACGCAGCGAAATGACTTCGATCCGTGTGGGTTCCGTTTCGACTTCCGCGATGGTCGCTCGAATCATCCGGTGTTGATCGGCGGTTGCATAGGCGAGGATGCTGTCGGCCTTGGTTTGCAGGCGAATTCGCGTGTCGCCGGAGAACAGTGTCTCAAGAACTCGCAGCACAACCGACGGGTCTTCGCGACGGACCTGGTGTGAAACCAGTTGCAATTGCTCTGCGATTCCTGCGGCCGCCGCATCCGCGTCGACCTTCATGACAATCTGCTCAACGAGGGCGACCTTGTCTGGATTGCCCGTTGCGTAAATGACTTTGCCCTTGGGGTCCATCGAGATGCGAATCGAACCGTCTTCGGACGCGTTGGCATCTGTTTCGATACCCAGCAATGGCTTGGCCACCACCAGTACATCGTCTCCGGTCGCGTGCTTGAGACGGAAGGAACGCACGCCGTCAGTGCCGACACGATTCTCGACGTTTTGAAGAATGTCGCGTATGCGGCGCAGATTCTCGCCGGTCTCAGAAATGATCAATTGGCGGGCCAGCGGTACGGTAATCACGTAACCATGTGGTCCGACCATGTTTTCGATTTGCTTTTCGGCGTCTTCCGTGCTGATCGCCTTCAGTTGGAATTTGACCTTGGCAAGTTCAAATCGCCCGATGTCACCAAGGTCGTCGATCGCGGTATCGTTCAGCAGATCACTGATGAACTTGCGGTCGATCTCTGCATCCAGGTCAATGATGTACAGCGTCTTGTATCGCCGAACCAGCGTGTAGCCACGGGCCAGCAATTGTCCATTGACTTCGTCGAGCGCTTCCGATGGCGTGTACTTGCGATCGGTGTCGATGAAGTTCAGCGTACCACGAGGCGTGTAGTCGAGATTGAAAGAAAGGTCGCACTGATCCGCCAGCCATTCCAGCACTTCTTTCCATGGGGTACTGCTGAATGAAAACGTAATCGAACGTTCCGTGCTGAGCTCTCCGTTTTCGGGTTCGTCAGCGGAGATCACCTCCGACACGGCATCAACCGCTTCGGTCGCCTGCCCGTAGACCGATGGAGTGAGCGAGCACGCGAAAGCGATCCCTGCTAGCAATATTACGCAGTGCAAAGGCTTCTTAACATTCATTCTCAGGATCCCGTATTTAAAGGAGCGAAATGCTCTCCATGTCTAAACGAGCGATGGGGGCGACAATCGCCCGATTTTCGTGCAATCAATCCATAACGATCGGACTTATTGGCACACTAGGACGAACCCGGGCAATTGCGACTGTACAGGGAGCGTCTTAGCGGGTGGGAAATCGCCAAAGTGATGCAATTTCCAATAATCAAACCTTACTTTGCGAGGTCCCGAATTCCTCCTCCAGCTACCTCAATCTCCGTACATTTTGACGTCGCGGGGCGGTAGAGGCGGAAAACGACCAAGCTTTCTTGTTCTCCTGGTAGCTTCCCACCGGTCGTCGCTGCTTTCGGCGCGGATGACCGTGGCTCCGTGTTCCCTCGCGGCAGCCTTTTTCTGTACAAGATGTTGACTCCTCGCCGACCGCCGCATCGGCGGAATCATCGTTTTCCGAGTCCGTGTCCGGGATTGCCGCAGCGGGGTCGTCCGTCGCCGCAGATTCGTCCGGCGATGCAGGGCAGTTGCCTTCGGGTTCACCCCCAGTTTCTTCAGCGGGATTTGCGTCCACATCGGGCTCTTCCCCAATGGGCTCGCCATCGACAGGGTCTTCTTGGACAGGGTCTTCTTCCGCCGGCTCATCATCGGCCGGTTCTTCCGCTGGTTCCTCCGGTTCCGGTTCTTCTTCAACCGGCTGGTTGATCGCGTCCAGAATGGCTTGCGTTTCGAGCACGGTTTCCGTGATCCAGTCCGAGTACGCATCAACCCGCATATTGAAGCTGGTGTCACCTAACTGAGCGTCCGCGTTGGTGCCGGAAGACACGATGCCGGCAATCAGGAACGACTCGCCCGTATCGATCAGGACGGGGCCCCCGGAGTCTCCCGGTGCCGGGTTACTCTCGTTTGGATCATCAAAGAGCCACGAGAATTCTTCGTCGCTGACGTTATCCACCGTGACGCGTCCCGCCAGTTTCTCACCGAACGAACCGTCGCTGCCCTGTTCGGGAGTCCCCTGACCGCCATAACCGACGATGGTCACCTCCTCGCCAACTTCGGGAGGAAAGTCGCTAAGTGACATCGGTTCGATACCTTCGACCGACTCTTCCAGCACAAGGATCGCGATGTCGTCCGTAAAAATCCGATTGTTGTAAGTCGGTAAGATTTCCACCGCGATCGTACGGTAGATGCGGTCACCAACCTCAAAGGTACCCGTGTCTGATTCGCCGAGATCAAGAATGGCTTCGGCACAGTGTGCGGCGGTCAGCACGTGATTGGGGGTTATGAGCGTACCCGAACAAAAACCGCCGACCGAGGCCTCACCAACGATCCCCACCGCCGGAAAAGCTTCCGTGGGCAGGCCGTTTATGATGAAGGGCTGCCGGTCCTGGGCAAGAGCCACCGCACTCAGCATGAGCAGGGGGGCAACGAGAAAACGAGTGTGAGACATCCTGGGGCTTCCGTGAAAAATGGACAACGTCGCGTCAGTGCACTACCCGCTAAAACTAAACGGGTTGGCTCACAAACGATCTACCGTCCATCGTCACTTTTTAGGTCGAGCAATTTTTTCTGAATTGCGCCTCGGCGGAGCGGGCAAGATGCCCCACGCTCCGCGAGTATCCGTCACCACATTCGCTTGGTTAGGCGTTAGCCGGTCTCGCGGGCGGTCGGGCCCCTGGCAGGCAACAGTCCTCGGGGCAGACGTCGTGACTGGGGCCATGTTCGCCAAGGCAAAGTCGACTGGGGCTTTCTGCCATTCGCTCTTCTACCAATTGCCGAATCATCGTCACGAACCGAGGGTCGGTGCCGACCGTCGCGGCACGCTGCATGTTGATGCTCAGTTCGTCGCACAGGGTTTTCGCTTCGTCGTCCAGGTCGTACATCACTTCCATGTGGTCTGAAATGAAGCCGATTGGCACAACGACCACGTCTGTGATTTTTTCCGTCTCGTGCAATTCCTTGATGTAGTCGCAAACGTCCGGTTCCAACCACGGGGAATGGGGCGAACCGCTGCGACTCTGGTAGACAAGCTTCCACGGATTCTTGCCGACGTGTTCGGCCACCAGTCGGCAGGATTCCTGCAATTGCCATTCGTACTTGCTGTTGGCCGCCATGCCGGCGGGAATGCTGTGCGCTGTGAATACGATACGAGTTTGATCGCGATTTTCCTCCGGCACACCTGCGAGTGCCGCCCGCACGTTGTCGGCCATCGGTTCGACAAAGCCCGGGTGGTTGTAGTACACGCGCAGCTTGTCGACGTGTGGCGCGCCCTCGCCGACGACATCCTGAGCGGCATAGACGTTTTCGCGATATTGGCGACAGCCGGAGTAGCAGCTAAACGCGGAGGTCACGAAGGCGATAGCGCGTTTGACACCGTCGTCCTTCATCTTTTGCATCGTGTCCGCCAGCATCGGATTCCAGTTTCGGTTGCCAAAGTAGACCGGCAGGTTTGGTCCGTGTTGCTCCAGCTCGTTTTCCAACGCAGCAATCAACGCCCGGTTTTGAGCGTTAATTGGGCTCACGCCACCGTAGTGCTTGTAGTGTTCGGAAACTTCCAGCATCCGTTCACGCGGAACGTTGCGTCCCCGCAAGACGTTTTCCAGGAAGGGCATCACGTCATCAGGGCCTTCGGGGCCACCGAATGAAACAAACAGGATTGCGTCGTAACTCATCGCGATCAGACTTTGCTATTAGGAATCAGGGTTTTGGCTGGAGTCAGGCTTTCGCCAGTTCAGTTGGTGCCGGCAGGCGGCGATAGGAACCAACGGTGTGTCGCGGCGCAGGCTAGTTGAACAGCTTGCCCATGACTTCGTCGGAAATCGGCACGGCGTAGGGTGGCTTGTCGACGGGGAACCGGCAGAACGCAACCCGTAGCTGACCACTGCCCAGCTTTTCGCCATCGCTGGAAAAGGTGCAGTCGTACGTTACCGATTTGCCGTCTTCGCAACGCACGACGACGTCGACATCAATCAGCTCTTCGTATTGGGCGGGCCGTTTGTAGTCGCAGGTCGCCGACATCTTGGGAAAGCCCAGCTTGCCTTTGGGATCATCCAGTACAACGGACAGTCCACGTGTACGCAGGTACTCGTGCTCCGCCTCCTCCATATATTTGAAGTAGTTCGTGAAGTGGGCAATCCCCGCCATATCGGTTTCGTTGAACTCGACACGGCGTTGCGTTTTGAAGGTGGTTTCCATCTATCACCAGACCATCACTGAGAAGGGTAAGGGCTGCGGACTCGTCAAACGCCACAGCTTTCGGCAGTCCACATCGTAGGCTTACGACGGGCTTTGACCACCCGCGACGATCGACAGAATTTCTTCGGCGGCCTGGTCGAGCGATTGGGATTCCACATTCACGATGAAGTCAGCCAGTTCACGGTAAGTTGGTTCACGTATCTGGAGCATGTGTTCAACCTCCTCCAGTCCGCTACGATCCGCAGAAAATACGGGGCGATTGTCGAGGTTGGCAACGTCAATTTGGCTGCGTTCGTAAAGTGCCTTGGGGCTGGCTTCCAGGAAAAATCGCTTCGTCTGGCCCGCCGTCGCAATCGCTTTGAAAGCTCGTGCCTGCATCGGCGTGCCACCTCCGAGCGCGATCACTTGCTGATCTGCCGCGCAGGCTTCTTCGGTGACGTCGCATTCCGTTTCGCGATACGCCGGTTCGCCAAACTCGCTCCAGATCTCCGCAACGGACTTTCCGTCATACCGAGCGATAATGCCGTGATCGATATCGACAAATTTCAGGTTTAGCCGCTCGGCAACCAGTCGCCCGATCGTCGACTTCCCGGAAGCTCGATAGCCAATGAGGACAATATTCATGGTTGGTGCCCAACTGCGCAAAACGCCATTATCAACGACGTTGGCTGTCTGTCGAGTCGGCGCACGATTCTGGTTACAATCCAGCAACTGCTCGATTGGATGACAGACGAAATTCAAGCGGCCAGCTTGTTGCGGCAATAATTGGGATACACGAACCGGGATACAGGACATGAATCGACTTTTTGCCATCGCTCTTTTGCTGGTCGTTGTCACCAACGTGGTGGCTGAACGAAGTCCCAATTTCATCGTCATTTTCACGGACGATCAGGGCTACCAGGACGTAGGTTGTTTTGGTTCGCCGAACATCAAGACTCCCAACCTCGACCAGATGGCCGGCGACGGGATGAAGTTCACGGACTTCTACGCGATGGCTCCTGTCTGTTCGGCTTCGCGTGCCGGGTTGCTGACGGGTTGCTATCCACCGCGGGTGGGTACGGTCGGCGTCTACTTTCCCAATCACGTGAAGGGTCTGAACCCGGACGAGGTCACAATCGCCGAAGTCCTCAAGCCCCGCGGTTACGCGACTGGCTGCATCGGCAAATGGCACCTTGGCCATCACAAGGAGTTCCTGCCATCGAGTCAGGGATTCGACTACTACTTCGGGATTCCCTATTCCAATGATATGGACCCGGTCAAGAAAGCGGGCAAGCGCGACCTCGACAAGCACTTCGTCGACAACGATATCAGTCGCTGGAACGTGCCCCTGATGCGTAACGACGAAATCATCGAACGCCCGGCCTACCAGCCAACGCTAACGCAGCGCTACACCGAGGAGGCTGTCAGCTTTATCGATCGGCATAAGGACGAACCGTTCTTTCTTTACTTGCCGCACACCATGCCGCACATTCCAATCTTCGTTTCGGAAAAGTTCTACACCGACGATCCCTCGATGGCGTACCAGCGATGCATTGAGGAGATTGACTGGTCGGTCGGCGAAGTGCTGAAAGCCGTTAAGCGACATGGGCTTGATGACAACACATTGATCGTCTTCACGACCGACAACGGCCCGTGGCTCAATCTCAAGCCACCGCATCACGGCGGTTCGGCGTTACCGCTTCGGGCCGGCAAGTTCACGACCTATGAAGGTGGCATGCGAGTGCCCACGATCATGCGCTGGACGGGGAAGATTGCGGCTGGTGAGACGTGTGACAAGGTGGCCGCGACGTTCGACCTGATGCCAACGTTGGCGGGACTGGCGAATGCCCAGCTTCCCGATCGGAAAATTGACGGCAAGGACATCTGGCCGCTCATGTCTGGCGAGTCAAAGGAAAGCCCGCACGACGCGTTCTACTACTTCAAGGGCCACAACAAGCAGAAGTTCAAGCTGCATTCGATGCGCAAGGGCAAGTGGAAGCTGCACATTGGCACGCCTGCTCGCGGCAACCGGCAAAAGGTCAAGCCGCCTCAGCTCTATGATCTCTCGCAGGACATTTCCGAGTCAGAGGATGTTGCGGATCAGCATCCCGTGATTGTCAGTCAGTTGGTCGCGCAGGCGGTTGCGTTCGAAAACCAGATGCGCGACGAAGCACGCCCTGAGGGCATGCTGGCGCAGTGACCCCCGGGGTGCCGCGGCTGCGTTGGGGCTGACTCGCCAGCGTTTGCCAAGTCGCGGTTGCATCACTTGGCCGTGGCGATCTTCTTTTTTGCCTGTCTCTGATTGTGATTGTGATTGTGATTGCGATGCGCGCATTCGGTGCATTGGTTGTGACCGGACGTGTCGCGGGTTGCCTTCAGGATTGCTTGAACGGATAGCGATACATGTGTACAGTATCTGTCTTGTTGCAAGTTACGCCAGGACGCGGGCATGAATTCCAAACTCGACACTTCCAGTGTGCTCGACCGGGTCGAGTCGCTGCGCAAGCAGTTGTCGCGGTTCTCCGCAGCGGAAGTGTCTGATGATGACTGTCTTTCGACGGGGTGTGATCAGTTGGATCAACTGCTGCCCGGCGGAAGATTGCGGGCGGGCATGCTGGTGGAGCTGTTGGCGGAGGACTTTGGCAGTGGCGCCGGTGCGTTGGCCATGCACTGTGCAACGCGGATGGTGGATGCGACGCAGTGTTGCTGCGTGGTTACCGACCGGTGGCGTCGTTTCTATCCGCCTGCTGCGGTGGCGCGAGGGATCGAAACGAAAGATCTGATTGTGGTGCGTTCCAGTGACAGCCAGGTCATGTCGGCGGCGGAGGAGCTTTGGGCATTGGATCAGGCGCTGCGTTGTGCCGGAGTGGGCGTTGTGGTGGCATGGCTGGATAAGGTGGATCCGCGTGCATTTCGCCGTTTGCAATTGGCGGCTGAATCCGGCAAGACGCTGGCTCTGTTGTTGCGTCCGGCTCGCGTGCAGTCGTTACCAACGTGGTCGGATGTGCAGTTGCTGGTGAAGCCTCAAACTGGCCAGCTTCAGCAGACTGGCCAGCTGAAGCAGGCGGTTCCTCAGGGTGCTGCCGCCGAAAATCGCTTCTGTTCGGTGACCCTGTTACGGCAACGGGGGAGGGCTGGTAGTGGTGCGATTGAAGGCACGAGTGTTGATCTGGAACTGAATGAGATGGGAACTCTGAAAGGTGTAGAACGTCGTCATGAAACGCGCTCTCTGCATATGGCTCCCCGCGTGGCCCATTCAGCGAATCGTCGTCGCTCGGCCCGAGCTTGATTGTCAAACTCTGGTTTTGCACGCTCGTGATGCGCGGCGAGGGCGTCTGGTGGTCGCGGCCTGTTCGCGAGCGCAGGATTTTGGAATCCGGGTTGGGATGCCGCTGGCGGAAGTTGCCGCCTTGCAGAAGCATTTTTCTACTGCGGGAGGTGTTGCGAATCGTGGGCCGCGAAGTTCGCCACCGCCGGGCGCGTCACAGCCGGTGCGCCAACGCGGGAAGCCGGCGGACGACTGGGTTTTGGAAGAGCATGATGGGGAGCTCGATCGCGACAAGCTGGTTGAGTTAGCCGTGTGGTGCGAGCGTTTCAGTCCGGTCGTCGGGCTGGAGGATGTTGCCACTCCATCGTCGCTGTTGCTGGACGTGACGGGGTTGGCTCCTGTTTTTGGTAGCGAGCAGAATTTGGTTCGTCTGGTGCGGCGTGCTTTCGACGAACGCGGATACGCGGCGCAGGTCGGTTTGGCGGATACCGTGGGGGCCGCCTGGGCGTTGGCTCATTTTGGCGAACAGCAGGATGAGGATGCTTCCGCCGACTCTGTCGACTCGACGCGTGATACCACCGAGCTGTTGGGCCCGTTGCCGGTGGAGGCCCTGCGTTTGCACGAAGAGACCAGTTCGACGCTACGGCAGTTGGGCGTGGAAACGATCTCGCAGTTGCTGCAACTGCCCCGCGATGGGCTGGCGATGCGGTTGGGAGAATTGTTGCTCAAGCGAATCGATCAGGCTTTGGGAATCCAGCCGGAAGTCATTACGGCGTTGCGGCCACCGCCCCATTTTGCGGCGGAATGGAATCTCGAGCACCCGACATCGCGTCGTGAAACGATCGATACGATGCTGCGCGAGCTGACGAAGCAGGTATCGGAGACGCTGGCGCAGAACGATCATGCGGCCGTTCAGGTCGAGGCGGAACTGGTGGGGGCACGCAACTCGCGAACGCTACCGGTGAGCCTGTTTCAGCCCAGCAGTAATCCCGATCACCTTTTCGAGCTGCTGCAGTTACAACTGGAAAATTCACAGATGCGTGAAGCCGTTCGGTGTGTGCGTTTGACGGCGACCACGACCGTGCGGATCAACGGCGAGCAAACCGTGCTGTGGGATGAAGTCGGCCAGGGGCGAGACCGCGAAGTCGCACAGTTAGTGGATCGTCTGTCGAGCCGACTGGGCAAGGAGTGTGTCTTTGGCATTCAAGCGCAGGCGGGGGCTCTGCCGGAGAAATCATGGCGAAAGAAGCTGTTGGCAGACACGATCAAGTCGGGACGCCGAAAGCCGGTAACGGCCAACACACTAAAGGCTCCGCACCGCCCTTTGTGGTTGCATGATCCGCCGCTACCACTGCAGGTGCAACGCGGGCGAATGCCAGATGGCGAGGCAGGCAATCGTGAGAGCGGTTTGCTACCTCCGGCATGGTTTCAGTTTCAGAGTCGGCAATACGAAGTGGCTCGACACTGGGGACCGGAGCGTATCGAAACGGGCTGGTGGCGTGGCAGTTCCGAACGACGTGATTACTATCGGGTGGAGACGACGGCCGGTTATCGATTCTGGTTGTTCCGGCAACTGAATGACGGCGCGTGGTTCTTGCACGGTTGTTTCGAATGAGCCGCGCTCGTGTTCATGGCAGCGCTCGTGGGATGTTCGCGACAGTTCTTGTTGCATCTCGAGGCGACGCTTGTTAGGTTAAGACGTACTGTCTTTTCTGCGTTCGTCGGGGTCAGCATGTTTGAAGTATTGGGGGAGCGATTCCGGGACGAACAGGAGGTCGGCGTACCTCGGCGCTTTTCTATCGGAGCGATCTTCGTCCTGCTGACGGTCTACTGCGTGTTGTTTCGTCTGCTGGTTTTGCTGGGCGCGGATTTCGCGACGACGGCGATCTGGTTTCTGTTCGCGACAGCCGTGACGCTCGCTCAAGTGCTGCTTTTTCGCGGAGTGCGGCCACGAGCGGCATCCTATCTTGCTGGTGCCATTGCGGGCCCCGTGATCTTCCTGTTGCTGGTGCTTGATGAGCAGTTGGTGGGAGTGACGGGGATTCAATTGGTGCGTGGAGGCCTCGATCGTTACGGCCACCTGCTTTCTGTCATCGTATTGCTGACAATATTTGGCGCGGGTGCCGGATATTTGGTGGGGGTGATGTTGGCCGGCGTCTTTTATGTGGGGGCGCGTGTTCGGCCGGACATGTTTCCGGTGATAGAGGACACGACGAACGACAAGGAAGAGCACTCGGTCATCCTCGCTTTTCGGTGGCTGGGGAAAATCGTCAATCCGATCCCGAAAGGCAATCCGTTTCGCGGCGCGTTGGCGTTGTTTGAAATTACCGTCGTACTAGGGTTTCTCATGGCTCCGTTCATGATGACGGTTGCCTCGCACCATGTCTGGATTACGGCGGCCATCGTGGGGCTGTTGCTGGCCTATTGGTCTGCCAATTGTGAATTACTGGTGTTCTGGTCGTTCGGGTGCGCGCTGGTTGGCGTCCTGATGGCGCCGTGGATCGTCGCCGAGCTGCTGGAGTTGCCCTTTTATGCTTCAATCTCCGGCTCGCAGAACGGCCCGCCATTGTTGACGTTCGGTCGCATCGTCTGTGGTTTGGTGGGGCTCACGGTTTCCGCGACGTTCGGTTGGCTGCAGTGGTGGTTTTTGCGAGGCAAGGATAAGCAACGCTTTGGGTTCCTGGCGTTTGTGGCCAGCCTTTGCATTACGATGGCGCTCGGTGTAATCGCCGTCGAGCGTATACGCGCATTCCATCGCCGGCCGTCGCAGCAACTGCTCGAACAGATTCTGGAGACCAGGTCGGGCGCGTTTGGTTGGAACTTCAATCAGACGCTCGCGACCGTCGATCTCTCCTCGCCCATGGGGGATGAAGAGTTCGTCGGTCTGCTGCCCCTCATGTCGGACGTCAGCGGTATTTATCTGACGGGCCCGGAGTTCACGGACGAATCAATTCGCGCATTGAGCGGAATGACGCTCTACAACCTCGCGTTGTCGCGTGTGGAGTGGACGGAGGCTGGCGTGGCAGACCTCGAGGGGTTTGCAACGTCCTATCTGACGTTGCATGAATGTGAGCTCAATGCGCAAATCATGCGCGGCCTGCTGAAGGATCCCGCAATGCCGACCATGTTGAACGCGATTACACTCAATCGGGTTGAGCTGACGCCAGAAACGATGTCGGAGCTGTTGGTTTGCAAGGGCATCGTCTCCATGCAGATCGCCACACCGTTATCGGAGGAGGCGCTAAAGAGTTTGTCCGGGTTCACGGCGTTACGGCATCTGTTATTGAGTTCGTGTGAGCTTGATGACGAGGACATACGCTTGCTCGTCGAATCCCTGCCGCCTCGCGTGACCACGCTTTCACTGGATAGCAATCAGTTCACGGACGCAGGATTGAAGGAATTGGCGAAGCTCAAAGGAGTCACTTCACTGCGGCTAAACAAAAACGATGGGCTCACGCGGGAAGGCGTTCGTGACTTGCGATTCAAGCTGCGTGGTTGCGGTGTCGTTTGGAGTGATCCGAATGACGATCAATAGAGGACGAGCTATCGTCTGCGAGCAAGAGACCGCGAAGCTGGTCTCGCGTCAGAGGCTGAGCAGCCAGACTCCCGCCAACATGGTTGCGGTACAGATGGCTTTCAGCCGCAAGTGCTGTTCGGAGAAGAAGAAGCCGCCGCCCAGGAAGGCAATCAGTACGGACACTCGCCGCACTGGCGAAATCAGCGAGATCATCGCCCCGTCCGCTCGGATTGCAGAGAAATACAGGTAGTCGGCAATCAGCAGGCAGATGGCAATCATGGGAATTGTCCAGCGCCAGTGCAGAGGTGTGTGCCGCTGTTGCCGGAAGAACCAATAGGTTGCCAGCGGAATCATCACGGGCACCAGGTAGATGGAGAACCACGCCTGAACCGTCGCCGCTCGGAACGCCAGATTCTGAAGGAGGTACTTGTCGTAGAGTGCACTACAGGCCGCCAGTAACGTTGCACAGACCATCAGTCCCACGCTGCGGTCGCGATGGAAGACGATCCCGTCCAGCTTTCCAACCAGCGTGAAAGCCAGGAACGAGCCAATGATTACACAGACGCCCAGCCATTGCTGCGGCGTCGGCCGTTCGCCCATAAACAAACAGGCAACAAGGATTGTCCACACCGGACTGCTGGCGCGGATGGGCGTTGCGATCGTGATCGGCAGGTGCTTCAGGGCGAAGAAGGCGCATGTCCAGGAAGCGCCGACCAGCGCGGACTTCGCAAACAGGTAGCCGTGCGCCTTTAACGGCAGGGGATCAACGAAGAGAAATTCGTTGTCCTGAAACTCCGGATGCCAGGCGGACCACACGACAAACGGTAACCAGATCGACGCTCCGCACAGGCAACTGGCGAGCAGCACGGGAGGAACCGCGTTGTCACGAACGGAAGCCTTCTTGCACAGATCGTAGATGCCAAGAAACAGAGCGGACGTGAGCGAAAGCAGTAACCACGGCATGAAGATAGAGTTGTCTCGTGACGAGCTATGCGTTTCCAAATGGTCAACGCAGGCAGCTTTGTATCAGTCGGGGTCGTGCTGTGGAACCGCCGTGCAAGCGATGCAGTCGGCTCGCACGAGGTAGCATCGATGGAGGCAGTGCTTGCCGGAAAACTTCCTCTAACCGGAGAGGTGGGCGGTTTTCTTGTTCGAATCTTCATGTTTCGCCGATACTCGAAATAGGGAGGCCCTGGCATCAGGTGCGCGGGCTTCGGCCACGCAGTACTAGGAGGTCGCAGATGTCTATTCGATTTTCGATGCTCGGTAACGGAATTGCGGTCGCGTTGGTGTGTGTGGTTGGTGCTGTCGAACTGGTCCCGAGGGCGATTGACGAGTATGGCACCGGGCCGTTGTTGGAGGCGACGCGTGATGGTGACGTCCAGGAAGTCATCAACCTTCTCGATCTTGGAGTCGGTGTTGATCAGGTTGATTCACAGGGACGAACGGCGCTTCACTATGCGGCGATCAACGGTTCGCTAAAGATCGTTGTAATGTTGCTCGAGCACGGCGCGGATCCGAACGTTCGCGATCACCAGGAGAAGGCACCTCTACATTGGGCGGTCCGCAATAATCACCCCCGTGTGGTCGCGCGGCTGCTCAACAGCGGCACGAACTACGAGGCCGATCATCCAAGGGACGCGGCTCTTTTGCATCTCGCGGCCGGCCATGGGAATCCGGAAGTCACGCGGTTGATGATCGAATCCGGGGCGGACGTAAACCTTGCGAAGTCGCGGTACTTTGTGTCGCCGATTCATCGTGCCGTCAGCAGCAAAAACCTGGAAACGGTGAAGCTGTTGGTCGACAGCGGTGCTCGCATCGACATTGCTGATGGCCGGGGGATGACGCCGATCGCCTTGGCGGAGCATGCTGGAAATCCTCAAATCGCGGAGTTTTTGCTCGCAATTCAGTGATTTTTGGCGGATTTAATGTGGCAGCCTAGAAAAATCGACAGATCTTTAAATTTGGGCCGCCACCGATTATAAAGGGAGTCTGAAATAACGGGTCTGGGCCACCCAAGCACTCCCACCTTCTAGCTCTCCCGAAAGGCGAATTCGATGCGGAAAAAACATGGATTCACTCTGGTCGAACTCTTGGTTGTGATCGCGATCATCGCGATGCTGGTCACCTTGCTGCTGCCAGCAGTTCAGTCGGCACGCGAAGCCGCGCGACGTACGCAGTGTATCAACAACCTGAAGAACCTTGGACTTGCGTGTCTCAATCACGAGTCCGTGAACAATCATTTCCCGACCGGTGGTTGGGGCTGGAGCTGGGTTGGGGACGCTGACCGAGGCCAGGGCGAACAGCAGCCTGGCGGTTGGCTGTTCAACATTCTTCCTTATATGGAAGAAGGCGCCTTTCACGCAAATGGTGGAGACGGCCTGCCCGACGAGATTACACAGCGGCAACGTGACGGAATCTCACTTGTGATTTCATCTCCGCTGGCTTTGATCAACTGCCCAACTCGACGCGAGTCGCGAGCCTACCCGAACAAGACGGGAACGCCTCGAAACTCCAGTCCAAACGCAGTTGCCGGTCGTGCTGACTACGCCATCAACTGTGGTTCGCAGAAGGCAAATGAGCTCAACCCGGGTCCTGCTGATATCTCCGCCGGTACTAACGGCTGGGGACCCGGTAGTGAAACGGGACGCCAGAGCGGCAGGATCATCTACAGTGGTTTCAGCTTTACCAACAGTAAGGTCGGCATCAATCACGTTGAGGACGGGCTCAGTAAGACAGTCATGATCATGGAGAAATACGTCATGGTTGACTGGTACACCACCGGTGATGACTGGGGTGACAATGAGACCTGGTGCACAGGATTCAACAACGACAACTTCCGGGTTACCCAGTACGTTCCACACCGTGACTCAACGGCTGACCGAGTTACGAAGAACGGTGCTCGTTACTACTCGGGTGCGGCACACGGCAGCGGCGTTAACGTCTGCAACGGTGACGGTTCGGTCAAGTCCGTTGGTTTCGACATCGAACGTGAAGTTTGGCAGCAGCAGGGTCACCGTTCGAACGGAACGAGCCTGATTCCTGATCAGCCTCTCTAAGCTTCCATCAAGATCGCTGTAACAGGCATGTAACAACACAAACGGCAGCTCAACGTGAGCTGCCGTTTGTTGTATAAATGCGGTGATATCCAACACACTCTTTCCGCTTCGGTAAATCATGAAGGTGGGCAAATCCATGTACGTACGAGTCTACTTTGCGGCAATCGCTGGTCTTCTTCTAGTTGCAACGCTGGGATGTGGAGGCGGAGGTGAAGACACGTTTGATGTCGTGAGTCTCGATCCGGCGGCCGTGGCGTCCGCGATCATGGCCGACTACGACAGCGACTCGGACGGCGAAGTGTCCAAGTCCGAACTGAAGAAGTGCAAAGGGCTTGAACTGCTGACTTCCGGGCAGGAGCAGATGCAGGCTCAATATCGGCTGGATCAGGACGGTAATGGTGGTATCACGGAACAGGAATTCACCGACAAACTAACGGCGATGTTCGCTGACAAACGGCAGTCCTATAGTTGCCGAGTCATCTACCGCGGGCGTCCGCTTGAAGGTGCCACCGTCGCACTCATTCCCGAATCCTTTATGGGAGACGTGCCGGGCGCATCGGGCGAAACGGATATCGAAGGTTCGTGCAGTGTTACCGGAGACGATGGGAAAGTTGGCGCTATTCCCGGCATCTATCGAGTTGAGATCACGCATCCGGATGTCAAGATTTCGTCAAAGTACAACGACGATTCAAAACTGAGTACAGCACTGGATACAACGAATCCCTATGCTCAGGCGGGAACTCCCGAGTTCCGGATCAAGTAACGCGGATCGCGACCGCTGCCTGTCAGACATCGCCTATTGGACCGTACGTATCTTGCGTGCGGTCGATGGGATGCCGACAAGCAACGCTCTCTTCGCTGTGGCCCGCGACGGCTACTGAATTCGCTGCCGTGATTCCTGAAGTACTTCTTTTGTAGCAGTCAGTAACTCGGCGCGACCATAGGGCTTGTCCAGTCGACGAATGGACGGGTCTAGCTCGAGGTGGTCCAGCTTTGCCGATTCGGAGTATCCGGTGGTATAGATCACGCGAATGTGCCGGTTCATTTGTCGCGCCTGCCGGGCGATTTCCGCACCATCGATACCTCCCGGGAGGACGATGTCGGTAAAGAGTAGATCGAAGTTTGCATTGGGGTTCCCCAGTTGCTCAAGGGCTTCGGCTCCGTCGCCAACGGCCACAACCTCGTATTGTGCGTCTCGCAGGATGGCAACACAGGCGGACCTCACATCCGCATCGTCTTCAACTACCAATACGCGGTATTCGTCCAGCGTCTTTGGTTCACTATCCTGGAAAAAACTATGCGTTTCGTCCGTGGCGTTTGCTCGCGGCAGCAGAATACTAACGGATGTTCCGGCACCCGCCTCGCTCTCAATGGTCAGTTTTCCGTCGGACTGTTGAACGAAGCCATGCACGATACTCAGCCCCAGCCCGCTGCCGCGCCCGAAAGTCTTGGTCGTAAAGAAGGGCTCGACGACGCGATCCAGATCGTCCGGCGGAATTCCTTTGCCGGTATCGGTAACCGTGATTCGAACAAAGTCACCTTCACTGTCGTCCTGGGCGTTGGGTTCGCCGGGGTGGTTCTCAACCTCAATGGTCAGGTCACCGCCATTGGGCATCGCCTCACGGGCATTGGAAGCCAGGTTGATCAGCACGTCTTCCAGAGAATGCGGGTCGACGAAAACGGGCCATGCATCGGGCTCGCATTGGCAGCGAATCAGGACGTCCTCGCCTAGTGTCGAACCGAGCAGCTCCAGGGTTTCGGAAATGACCGTCGAAACGTCGGTGACGGTCGGCTTCTGGTTGGTTTGGCCGGCAAATGCCGTCAGGCGTCGCGTCAGGGAGGCCCCGCGTTGCACGGACTGTTTGATCGTTTCGATGTATTGCTGCGGGAATTCGCCGGCCCGCAACTCCAGTAACTCGATGTGGCCAAGGATGGCGGAAAGGATGTTGTTAAAGTCGTGAGCGACGCCCGCCGTCAGGCTGCCGATGGCTTGCATCTTCTGGGCTTGCCGTAGTGCATTCTCCATGTCGCTCTCGCTGGTGACGTCCTGTGTCACGCCAACGATTCGGGTGACATTTCCATAGGTGTCGCGGACGGGCACCAGGCAACTACGAAAGTGTGATGTTCCTTCGTTCGTTTCGGCGGAGAAGGAGAATTCGCGATATTCGCCCAGTCTGGCAGCGTAGAAGGCTTCGTTGACGGCCGGACGATCCTGCTCGCGAGGGATCGAAAGGTAGTCTTGCCCACGGATTTCGCTCTCGTCGGAGACGCCCAGCATCTGTAGGCCTGCCGCGTTCATCGACGTGAGCCGCGCATTCATGTCCAGCTCATGAATGCAGTCCGGCACGGAATCCATGATCAGGCGATAGCGATTTCGGCTGTCGTCCAGCTCCTGACTGTTCTTGCTGGCCAGGGCGGCGACGCACAGCATTCCAAGCGTCATGGAGACGAGGAATAGTTGCAGTATCGGGACGATGATTTCGGGGCGTGAGACGGAGAACGGACCCTGTCCCTGAATCGCAAAGTAGATCGCGATTAACGCGACGACGGCGCAGGCCGCAGCAGCCCCCTCCGACCTGAATCTCAACACAATCCAGAGCATCACGGTGACCGGGATGAAATGCGCACTGAGGATGGTCATGTCCGACGCACTCGGCCCGTACGCCAGCCACGCAGTCACAAACAGTGCCGCGAAAGCGAAGACTATTTCCAGTCGTTGCCGCATGGAAGAGTGACGCAATTGTTGAAGCCATCGAGGAAGCATCATCGCGACCGGCAAGGCCACGACGAAGCCCACGAAATCCGACGCCCACCACTGGATCAATGCTTCGCGTAACGGGCCGCCGCTGTTGGCCACGCCGATACAGCCAATCGCCGCCCCAATTGCCGTAGCCGGAATGATGGCCAACAGCAGCGTGCCCAGGTGAGTAAGGCGCGAAAAGTTCACTTCGCTCCTGGTGACCCAATGGATGATCGTCAGGGCACATAGCACTTCCGCGAGATTCGCGGCCGTGAACAGGCAGGCGTTCAGCACACCGGTTGTCGTCGTGATCTTGATAGCCAGGAAGACGGGGATGGCGGTCAGCAGCGTCGCCCATCGCATGCGGCCTCGCAGCCCAAGCAGGATTGCCAGCAGGAACGCGTTTGCGGGCCAGATTGCCGACACGTGCGTTGTGGGCACGCTGAACAAGACGCCGAAATGGACTGCCAATGCCACCAGCAGCAAGGGCAAAGCGACCTTCTTCAGGATTGTCGATGCGCTCAAGGATCAGCTCCTCTAGACGTGTTGGTCGAGGAGGATTGGATTGCCGTCGGGATCAACAAGGAACAGCGAAGCAGGCCCTGTTGTGGACTCGTCCGCTTCGGTCTGGACCTCTATTCCACTGGCCTTTATCTCTCGCTGGAGTTCACGTACGTCAGTGAATTCAGCCAGCGGATTGGCTTGCTGGTCCCAGCCCGGATTGAACGTCAGGATATTCTTGTCAAACATGCCCTGAAACAGTCCGATTTTGTGACCGCGGTTGTCCATGATCAGGTAGTGCTGTTCTTCGCTGCCGGCACACACGGTGAAGCCAAGCTTTTCGTAAAAAGCTTTGGACTTCTCTATATCTTTGACGGCAAGGCTGACGGAAAAGGCACCGAGATTCATTGAAGCCTCCGTGGGGGGCGCAAGATAAGCCGCTGGAAAAAGCGTACAGTTTAGCCCTTGGTCGGAAAGAAACCCAAGCGCATTGAGCTCGATAGAGTTATCAAATGAACAATCCTACGTAGCTTTTCCTGGCGACCTCGGTTCAGGGCTGCGGTGTGCCGCGGTGTTTCTCGACACGGGGGCGATAATGTGCGGTGTGCCGTTGGTTCAGGCATCGAACCCTCCAACGTTGGTTGCACGTAATCGCAATGTCCGTCGCCGCCAGGCTGAGGGGTCAACGACCTTCCTGAGCAATCTCGTTCAACCGAAGCTTGATGAAGGCCCTCTCATGATTCGCCGGGGACTTAAGCAACGCGCGACGCAGCGCATTTGATTCTTGCGCGGTGTCGCCGGCAATTCGATGCAAACGAGCGATCGCGCAGTCCAATAGCAGATAGTCTTGCATGTCTTTCCGCGAGCCTAACGATTCGCATTCCCTGAGTGCCGCGAGCGTGTCGCCGGTCTGTCCGATGGCGATCGCCCGGTTCAATCGGTAGATCGGCGAATCCCGTCGAGCGACCAGTCTGTCGTAAAGCTCAACGATGCCATTCCAGTCGGTTTGATCGACCGATTGTGCGACGCAATGTTTCATCGCGATGGCGGCCTCGTAGTGGTACACCGTGGGGTGTTTTGTCTTCGACTTGGCAAGCCAATACCGGCCGTGTTGGATCAGTTCGGGATCCCACTTCGATCGGTCCTGGTCCTCCAGGAGGATGGCGCCTCCGTCATCGTCAACGCGACTGTCCAGGCGGGACGAATGGAAAAGCTGGAGGGCCAGAAGTGCCCTGGTCGCCGGCGAACAACAGTTGGACTGGCAGATCAGATGGCAGAGTCTGGCGGCTTCTTCGCAGATGTCATCACGGATCGGTTCCGAGCCGCGCGAGGTGCTATATCCCTCGTTGAACATCAGATACAGCACGTCGTGCACAACGGCAAGACGTTGCTCGAGTTCAATACGCGGTGGAAGGTCGAGTGTTACGTTGGCTTCGGCGAGTCGCTTTCGGGCTCGTTGAACCCGCTTCTTTACGGTTTCGTCCGGCAGCATTAACCCACGTGCGATCTCGGAGATACCGAAACCGCACAGCGTTTTCAGAGTCAACGCGATCTGCGCTTTGCGATCAAGCGAGGGATTGCAGCACACAAACATCATCCGCAGCAAACTGTCCGGCAATTGGTCTTCTGCCAACCACTGGTCTACCACCTGTTCTTGCGCGTCGATGGATTGCCCCGAGAACGCCAGCGCTTTCTCGAGTGTTTTTTCGCGGCGAAGGGTATCCAGAATGCGGTGCTTTGCCTTGCGGTGGATCCACGCAGCCGGATTCTCGGGGATCCCTGAATACCGCCACGCATTGAGTGCCTCCAGCATTGCGACTTGCACCATGTCTTCGATCATCTCAATACGGCCAAATCCAAACGCACGAGTCAGCACCGCGATGAGGTTCGCTGCCTCGTGTCGAAAGAAATGGTCAACCAGTTGGTTGCTGGGATCGGAGGACATGGGCTGGCTTGGCTCAGACTCGTTGGTTTGGCCGAGTTGACCGGAGAGCGTTCTTACATTTCGTGATTGGCAAACGGTCGGACTTCGATCTTGCCGGCACCCGCCAGTTTCATGGTCCGTTTCGCCAGTTCGCACGCGGCCGCCAGGTCGTTCGCTTCGACGATGCTATAGCCGCCCACCAGCTCCTTGGCTTCGGCAAACGGTCCATCGATGACCGATAGATCCGCATCGACCACGGCACCCTGGCCATCCAGCGGGCTTCCGGGATCCAGGAGCCACCCCTCTTCCTTGCCGGATTGCATCCATTCCATCCACGCCTTCATACCAGCTTCCATTTGTTCTGGAGTCATCTCGGGACGTTCTTCGCAGCCGCCGCGTTGTAGAAACATGAATTTTGGCATCGTTTTTCCTTTGGTTGTTTTGGTTTCGGCCCTGTTGGCTTGGCGTGAATTCTGGATCTTTGTTAAGTGTTGTCGTGCGAATCCTTCCCGGGAGATACGGGGATTGCACCGCGTCTGGACCCATGCTGAAGGACTCTCTGCCAAGCCTACGTAGTACCAGCGAGCGAGCATACCTTGGGGGGACAATCTTTCCGCCGATTTTGGGTTTTCGCTTTTGTTACACGTAGACGACAGCCATAGCTCGCAATCCGGGAGGGCGAGGCTCCCGCCGAGCCGATTGCAAAACAAACGCACACTACTGCCCGGTTCGGCGGGAGCCTCACCCTCCCAGCGCCGGTTCCGTGGGTCGCCAATGGCCGCTGGGTGGAAGCTCTTTTGAACGCTTTTTTGCGCCGGACGATTTCGTGTCGGGAGTTTCGGGAGGGCGAGGCTCCCGCCGAGCCGATTACAAAACAAACGCACACTACTGCACGGTTCGGCAGGAGCCTCACCCTCCCAGCGCCGGTTCCGTGGGTCGCCAATGGCTGCTGGAGGGAAGCTGTTTTGAACGCCTTGGTGCGCCGGACGAGTTCGTGGCGGCAGTTTCGGGAGGGCGAGGCTCCCGCCGAGCCGATTACAAAACCAGCGCACACTACTGCACGGTTCGGCAGGAGCCTCACCCTCCCAGCGCCGATTCCGTGGGTCGCCAATGGCCGCCGGATGGAAGCTGTTTTGAACGCCTTTTTGCAGCGGATGATTTCGTAGCGGCAGTTTCGGGAGGGCGAGGCTCCCGCCGAGCCGATTACAAAACCAGCGCACACTACTGCACGGTTCGGCAGGAGCCTCACCCTCCCAGCGCCGATTCCGTGGGTCGCCAATGGCTGCTGGATGGAAGCTGTTTTGAACGCCTTGGTGCGCCGGACGAGTTCGTGTCGGGAGTTTCGGGAGGGCGAGGCTCCCGCCGAGCCGATTACAAAACAAACGCACGCTACTGCACGGTTCGGCAGGAGCCTCACCCTCCCAGCGCCGGTTCCGTGGGTCGCCAATGGCTGCTGGAGGGAAGTCGTCTTGAACGCTTTTTTGCGCCGGACGATTTCGTGTCGGGAGTTTCGGGAGGGCGAGGCTCCCGCCGAGCCGATTACAAAACCAGCGAACACTACTGCCCGGTTCGGCAGGAGCCTCACCCTCCCAGCGCCGGTTCCGAAAGTCGCCAATGGCTGCTGGAGGGAAGTCGTCTTGAACGCTTTTTTGCGCCGGACGATTTCGTGTCGGGAGTTTCGGGAGGGCGAGGCTCCCGCCGAGCCGATTACAAAACCAGCGAACACTACTGCCCGGTTCGGCAGGAGCCTCACCCTCCCAGCGCCGGTTCCGAAAGTCGCCAATGGTTGCTGGTTTGCCGCGAGTGCACTCGGAAAGGCGATGTGACGCCACCAAGCTACGGCGGCATGACTGGTGTGCGGATTTGGCTTGCGAAGAACCTCAGTGCGAACATGAACGCCAACATCCCAAGGAACGCCAGCCAGATTAGATAGCAGCCAGCCTTCGAAGGCGTCGGTTCATCAATTGCCTTTGACTCGTAGGGATTCGGTTTCAAGGCAGTCGCCATTCTTCGCTGGTTCGCTTTGCTCGCCGTCGAAACATTAGCGTAGCGGAAGTCTTGCCCGATTGGCGAAACGCAATGAAAATCGTCGAATTACACCGGCATTCACGTGTCCGGTAGTTATTCGCGAGCGGAACTTGAATAAACTGGTTTCCAGTTCGCCTGCGGTTACCCAACGACCAAACATCTCTTCCTTGATCGTCGAGTCATTGCCATGAAACAGCCACCACCCGGCACCGAAGAGCGGGTTGCGAAGATGACCTTCGCGTCCATCTATCCGCTATACGTTGACAAAGTTGAAAAGAAGGGCAGGACCAAAGCAGAGCTGCACGAGGTCATTGCCTGGCTGACTGGCTTTGAGGGTGAAGGGTTGCAATCGCTGATAGACGACGAGGTAGACTTTGCGACGTTCTTCAAGAGAAGCAAGCTCAACCCAAATGCTCACCTGATCACGGGCGTGATTTGTGGTTACCGAGTCGAGGAGATCGAAAGTCCCCTGATGCAAAAGGTCAGGTACCTGGATAAGCTCGTCGACGAACTGGCCAAGGGGAAGAAGATGGAAAAGATCTTGCGGACTCCATGACGGGGCCACGTGGAGGTGCGAATTGTGGCGACGCGACCCGGCACGGTAGGCTCGTCAGGCGGTGGTTTGCGTCGCGGGTGGTTGCTGACAAAGCGTGATCAGTTGGCAGGAGGCGTTACGCTCGAGGAATTCGTGGACGCTGCCGCACAGGAATTGGTCTGGCCCGCTCTTGTTGGTGACGCCCATCACGATCGTCTTGCAATTGCGTTCGCTGGCAATTCGGCAGATTTCCGGGCCCGGGTCGGCGACCGTGAAGACATGTTCAACTTCGACGCGTGATGAGTCGATCTTCTTCAATCGGGATTTCAGGTCCTCGTGGTGTGTCATCCCGGATTGCGTGCTCCACGGCATATCTGGCATGTTGCAGACGTGGACGGCCAGAAGTTTGGCGTTGGCGGCAAAAGCCAGTTTCTCGGCATGTTCGAACGCGACATTGGAATGGGGCGAGAAGTCGGTGGGAAACAGAAATAGCGGTGGCGGTAGGCTCATTTGAAATCTCCTGGTGTAGTGCCACGTTGCGGTTATGCGCCGGGACCGGGTAGCGGCATCACGATGGGTTCCTGAAGTTGGGGCTCATTCTTTTTACGATCTCGCACGGTGAGCACGGGGCAGCGTGCGTGTTGGAGGACGTATTCGGCCGTACTGCCCATTAATAGGTGCTTCAGTCCCGTATGGCCATGCGTGCCCATCACGATCAGGTCGCAGGCATGCTCCTGTGCCAGCCAGCAGATCACAGGGCCGGGCGGGCCGGCGTGCAGCAGGCGTTGACTGGCGAGTTCGCACGTCAGTGCTTCCATGTTCTGGCGAATTTCATCGGAAGGCTTCGTCTGCCCCGGCATGTCCCACGATCCGGGGCAACGAAACGCATGGGCGAGAATTAGTTCCCCATCGAGCTTGCCGGTAAGCTCTTCCGCGTAACGCAGCGCCGCCAGTGACGATTGGGAAAGATCGACGGGGCAGAGAATGCGAGTGGTCATTTTTCTGTTTCTCCTGTGCAGGCGACGGGCTTGCGCGTCCCGCCAAGAACGGAATTGTCACAACGGCCGGTGGCTTCGTAGTCGGTGATGTTGCCGAGTGTGGTTGAGGCGATCTGCATCAACGCGTCTTCGGTGAAGAACGCCTGGTGTCCGGTGACGACGACGTTGGGGAAGGTCAGGAGCCTTGCAAACACGTCGTCGTGAATGACGACATTCGACAGGTCTTCGAAAAACAGGTCGGCTTCCTCTTCATAGACATCAATGCCAAGGCTGCCGATGCGACCGGTCTTCAGGCCGGCGACGGCCGCTCGCGTGTCGATGAGCGCACCGCGGCTGGTGTTGATCAGCATCACTCCGCGTTTCATTTTTTCGATCGCGGTGGCATCGATGAGGTGATGAGTCTGTGGCGAAAGTGGGCAATGTAGCGTGATGACATCCGACTCGGCGTACAGGTCGTCGAGGTCCTTGACGTATTTGGCTCCCATTTCGACGCACGCGTCATTGGGCGCGAGATCATAGGCCAGAATCTTGCATTCGAAGCCACGCATGATGCGGCAGACGACTTCTCCAATTTTCCCGGTGCCAACCACGCCGATCGTACGACCCCGGAAGTCGAATCCCAGTAACCCGTCGAGGGCAAAATTTCCCTCGCGGACGCGATTGTTCGCGCGATGGAGCGAGCGATTCAGGGCCAGCATCAAGCCGACGGTATGTTCGGCGACCGCGTAGGGCGAGTACGCAGGAACTCGCACGACTTCGACATTGCAATCGCGAGCGGCGTCGAGGTCGACGTTGTTGAAGCCGGCACAGCGCAACGCGATGAGGCGGAGGCCATCGGCTGCCAGCGACTCAATGGTGTCGCGATCAAGCTGGTCGTTGACGAAGACACAGATGCAGGGAAAGCCTTTTGCCAGTGGCAACGTTTCCCGAGTCAGTCGCGGGACGAAATAGTGGATGTCGTGTTCGCCGGACGTCGTCTGGCCGGAAAAGAATTTCTGGTCGTAGGGCTTCGTGCTGAAGAAGGCAATCTTCATGTTGGATTCCTGGTTTGGGGACAACTCATTGCCATGACTATCTTCAAAATTCGTGCCAGTTCCAACATGTGCCGTTTCCGCCCGTTTTCGCCTGCTTGTCTCGTGGAAAGTGTGCCAGCGGGCCGGTTGGTGTGCTGAACTGCGCACCTGCCGGCACAGGGTGCGCCAGGATTGGGCATTAAATGCCGATGCTGGATAGCAGGTGAGCGATCGTGGCAACGGAATTTGTAAGGTGCGGATGACTGACTTCGAATGCCAGGGCCCGATCGGAAATCTGTTGCCGAAGGTGCGCGATATCGGGCGTCCCGTCGTGGTTCAGGGCTTCTTCGATTTCGCGGGCGAGTTGCGCCATCTCGGTGCGTAGGTCGTCGTCCACCGAATCGACCTGTCCCAGTAGCTCGTGGAGCCGGTTAAGTTCGCTGTGCAGTTCGTCGCGAACGCTTTCGCCGGCTTCGTCGGCATGGTCGTGAGCTCGCTCAACTCGCACAACGACGCACGATGCGTTGTCGCGGGTTCCGGCGTCCATCGCAGCGTCAACCACCGCTCTTGCGAGCGAATCCGGCTCCTGTTCCGGGCTGAGCAGCGTTCCCAGACGCTCGGGGGACAGTTTGTCCGAGATGCCATCGGTGGTGAGGAGCACGATATCGTCCGGTAGTAGAAGCCTTGAGTGGACGACGGGGATTGAGTCCGCGGCCTGCGTTCCGACCGCGTTCAGAATCACGTTTCGCATGGGATGGTCCGGGACGTCGGCGGGATCGATTACGCCAACGTCAACCATCAGCTGCACGTATGTTTCGTCGGTGGTGAGTTGCTGCGCCTTCCCACGTCGCACGAGATAGACGCGAGCGTCTCCAACGTGTGTGTAGAGCAGTGTGTCGTCCACGATGTAGGCGAGTGCGAACACGGTTCCCATCTGAGCGTACTTGGGAGTTTCTGCGGACAGTCGCAGCATCTCGGTGCTCGCCGCGGAGAGTGCCCGGGCGACGGCTGATTTCAGGTCCTGATCCGGTTGGCAGGATGCCGACTCGCACATCGCCTCAACCGTACGGGTGATCTGGTCGAGCAGGATTCGGCTGGCTTCGGCGCCGCCGGCCGCACCACCCACACCGTCCAGAGCGACATACAGTCGACAATGCTCTCCAGCAAACACCAGATCCTCGTTGGATGGCCGATGGCCAATATCGCTGTGGGCACCGGCGCTGGGTTTCAGGCGACCTCCACGTTTTCGGCAATGTCCCAGTGAGCAGAGCGACTTCATTTGTTTGCCCTCGTCGTTCGTGGATTGGTGTTGGTTCGTCTGACTTACTGGTTTGCAAAGCCTGTACCACGGCAAAGCGGGCGTTGGCCGCATTCGTTTCCCTTGGTGCCCAGTGCGAATCCGCACACCACCGGGCGACGGCGGCACACTTCGGTTTTTAAGGAGGCAGGGGCGGGTTGCCTGGCGGGATACAGTTGGGATCGGCACGGCAAATGCCTCGTTGGTTGAGCGATTCAACGATGGAGGCTGTAATGCTCGCCGAACGAATTCTGGTACCAACTGATTTTTCCAGATCCAGCAAGTCTGCCTTGCAGTTTGCCGTTGCGATGGCGAACGGTCGCGAGGCATCTATCTTGTTGGTGCATGTCGTCGAGCCGTCGGTGCCCACTTACGACGAAGTCGCGGGGGTCCTCGAGCCTGAGGCATTGTGGACCAACGTCGAAATGCTGGATTCCGTTCGCAATCGCGATGTCGACATCGACGCGGTGATTCTTCACGGCTCGCCAGCAGAGGAAATCCTGCGTTGCGCACGGGAGCACCAGATCGATCTGATCGTGATGGGGACCCGTGGGCGGAGTGACATCGCCAGTCGCCTGATTGGTGGAACGGCCACCGCAGTGCTTCGAGCTGCGACGTGCCCGGTAATGACCGTCCGGGACGTGTCCGGCGACGAAACAGATACCCTGACGAGCGACTCGATCAACACGAAAGGATTGGCAGAATGAAAATTCTTATCGTTTACGACACGCAGCACGGACAGTGCGAGAAGATTGGGCAGGCAATGGCCGACGTGGCACGGTGCCTTGGTCACGAGGCGTCGACGCAGGACGTGGAGTTCATGGCTGGACATCTGGTCACTTCGCTCTGGGACGCGATCATTGTTGGTGGGCCGCTGCACATGGGCGCTCATTCGCACGTGTTGCGAGACTATATCGAAACCAACCAGGCCCAGTTATCGATGATCCCCGCCGCCTTCTTCTCCGTCAGTCTCTCGGCAGCCGGCACCGAAGATCAACGAGATGACGCACGGCGTTGCATGGACAAGTTTCTGGAGTCGACGGGATTTCAGCCGCTGGATCGGACCATTTTGGCCGGCGCGGTGAAGTATCAGGACTACGGATTTTTCAAGCGTCTGCTGATGAAACGCGTGGTCGGTTTGGCTGGCGGGGAGACCGATGACTCGCAGAATCATGAATACACGAATTGGCCCGAGGTGAGTCAGTTTGTCGAGCGGTTTGTTTCGAGGGCCAAGGATCGGTTGAATGCCGTGTCGTCCATTGAGTCTGCCGACCAATGACGGCAGGTGGGTCCGGCGTCCGTCCAGTCGAAGAAGGAGAACGATATGAAGACCGTACTGTCTGTTTTGCTGGTGGCTGTGATGCTGTCGAGCCCCGCGGTGGGGCAGGAGAAAGAGTCTGTCGCGGAGCAGGGGAAGGTCGAGAGTCCCGGGCGAATAGCCACGCTCAAGGCGTCAGACAAGCCCGCGGACGAAAAAGCAGCAAAAGCCAAAGCGGGGAAAGCGAAAGCTGCCAAAGCCAAGCCAGGAAAGGAAAAAGCTGCGACTCATCCTCCCAGCATCTGGATGCAACAGAAGCTGAAGCATGCCCAGAGAATCTTCGCCGGCATGGTGGAGGGGGACTTCGTGGCGGTCGAAGAGGCAGCCACGCACTTGAAGTTCATCAATCGACTGGAGGGCTTTGTGCGCGGTAAGTCGAAAGGCTACCGGACTCAGTTGAGGCTCTTCCAGTTCGCGAACGAAGAGATTTTGAAGGCGGCCGATGAAGAGAATCTCGACCGGCTGACGCTGGGCTACAACCAGATGACGTTGAGCTGCGTGGCCTGCCACAAGCAATTGCGGCAGAAGTAATGCCTGTCGAGGCTCGTCGAGCTATCTGGTTTCAAGCTCGGCGAGCAAGTGGTCCACGTCAATCGGTTTGCGAAGCACGATGCTGTTGTTCGCATCATCGAGGTCTGGGTAGCCCGTCGCAACGATGATCTTTGCATCCGGCTTGGCTGCCCGAATCATCGAGATCACCCGTTGTCCGTCGCCGCTGCCTAGCCGCAGGTCGACAATGGCCACGTCATACTTGCCGCCTGCCGCACGGATGCCTTCCTCTTCGGTTCGGGCGAGTTTGACACGATAGTTGCGATCTCGCAGGACCTGCCAGATGTTGTCGCAGTAATCCGGGTCGTCATCGACAACCAGCACGATCGGTACCGTGATGGCCTCTTCCAGAAGCGGCAGGAGACTCGCGAAATCGACCGGTTTCCGCATTACCCGCCATGTCCCGGCTGCTCTTGCTCGTTCTGCACCGTCCGACCCGGCGTAGGCAGTGATCATGATTGCCACGATTTCGGGCCGGAGTTTGCGGATTTCAGAATACAGTTCCGCGCCGTCCATTCCGGGCATTTTGAAATCCAGAAGGGCAATGTCAAACGGCTTCTCGCGGATCAGTCGGAGTGCTGAAGGGCCGTCGTGAGCGATGTCCGTGCGATAACCGAGGTCTTCCAGGATATCGCGGACGTTACTGCAGATGTCTGCGTCGTCATCGACCACAAGGATGGAAGTTGGTCTACTCACTGGGGAATCCGTCGTTGCGAAGGAAGTGGCGATTGTGTGGTTCAGTTCCCGCTGGATGTTGGCTTCGCTGCGTCCAGCCGCACGGTGAATTTGCTACCTTCACCTTCCGTGCTTGCAACGGTCAATTGTCCGCTGTTTTTTTTGACGATAGCTCTCGTTATGGCAAGGCCCAGTCCCATGCCTCGTGCCTTGGTGGAGTAGAGCGGTTCCATGATCTTCTGTAGTTGGTCCGGCGCGATGCCAACTCCCGTATCCGCTACGGAGATGTCAACATGTTCCCCTTCAGCGGTGGCTTCAATTGTAATGGTGCCGCCTCCGTCCTGCATTGCGTCGCGGGCGTTGCGGATCAGGTTCTTGAAAACGATCGGTATCTGGAACTCGTCCACGATGACATGCGGCAACCCGTCGTCAAACTGCCATTGTACTTCGATGTTGGGAGGCAGCCCCACTGCACGCGCGATCTGCGGCAACGCCGTGGTCAGGTCGAGCGGCGTGCGGTTGGGGTCGGGGAGTTTGGCCACGTCGGATAACGCTGTGACGACGTTATCGATCAGTGTTACCTGCCGGTCGATTCTGTCGAGATGCTCGTTGGTTTTTTCCGGTGTTGGGGTGCGAGCATTTGACAGGTAGTAGATGGACGTCTTCACGGCGTTCAGCGGATTTCGAATCTCGTGGGCGATACCTCCTGAAACCTGCCCCAGCGTTGCCAGCTTCTCTTTTTTTACGAGTTCGGCCTGGGCCTCGCGGAGTTCCTGGGTGCGGTCGCGGACAAGTACTTCCAGGTCGTCATTCAGGTCGCGTAGTCTGCTTTCGGCTTCTTTCAAATCGGAAATGTCGCGGACAATACCGGTAAAAAGACGGCGGCCGTCGTCGTGAAACTCGCTGACCGCCAGGTGCATGGGAAAGACCGAGCCGTCCTTGCGGCGTCCCGTGACTTCGCGCCCAATGCCGATGATCTTGCGCGGGCCACCTTCGACGTAGTTTCGCACGTAACCGTCATGCTCTTCGTGATAGGGAGACGGCATGAGCATGTTGACATTGCGACCGACAATTTCGGCAGCCTCGTATCCGAAGAGCGATTCCGTCGCGGGGTTGGCGGATTCGACGAGTCCCTGCTCATCGATCGTAATAATGGCATCCACGGCATTATTGAGGATCGCTTCAAGCCGTGACTGTTTGTTGGATTGAGGTTGGTTCATGTTTCGTGTCCGTTTTGACAGGACGTCGTTGGCTTGCTGCTCAGGCCGTAGTTCCGTCGGAGAAGCAGCCACGGACGATCTTTCGTTTCTTTCGCTTTCATCCAGGTCGCCAGCCGCTGTACGCAATTTAGTGGTTGAGTCATGGGAAGGACAGTCGAAGTGTGCTTTGCTCGGACGCGTTACCGGACAAGTCGTTTTAGTAGTTCTCCCAGCGACCAAACGGGAAGGGCCAGGGCAACGACGAGCCCCCAGTCCTCAAGAGTCATCGGTACCGTATGCAGCCATTGTTGCATGAACGGAACGTGTACGGCCGCAACCTGCAGCAGGACCATCGACAGCATCGCAACGTAGATCCAGTGGTTTGCGGGGCCATCGATGCGAAACATCGAATCACGCAACGAGCGGAAATTCAACACGTTGGCCTTCTCAACGAGAATGAGTCCGGTGAAGGCAACCGTTTGAGCTCTCGCGAGGTCGACACTATCGCTGGCTCGATACCAGCTAAAGAGCCACAGGCAGATACCGCCCATGTACAAACCCAAAAGCAGTATCCAGGCAATGCCAACGCGATCAAGTATCCTTGATTTTGGGTTTCGAGGAGGACGCGACATCACGCGCCGTTCGGCTGGCTCAACTCCCAGGGCAACGGCCGTGATGCCGTCGGTGACCAGATTCATCCACAGGATCTGTACGGGCAAGAGGATCAGTGGTCCGCCAAGCATGATGTTGCCCGCGATAGCCACGATCTCACCAGTATTGGAAGACAGCAAATAGCGAACGAACTTCTGAATGTTGTCATACTGGCGACGCCCTTCCTCCACGGCGCCAATGATTGAACTGAAGTTGTCGTCCGTCAGGACAATGTCGGCCGCACCCTTGGCCACGTCCGTCCCGCGGTTGCCCATGGCGATGCCGACGTCGGCCTTCTTTAGGGCGGGGGCATCGTTGACACCATCCCCGGTCATGGCGACGACTTCGCCGCTTTCCTGAAGCAGCCGGACGATGCGTAGTTTGTGTTCGGGAGCGGTGCGGGCAAAGACGACGTCATGCTTGAGTTTGGTGATGAGATCGTCGTCGCCCAGATCGGCCAGCTCGCTTCCGGTAATTGCCGTCGAGGTGTCGATGCCGACCTGTTGCGCAATCGCCAGTCCCGTATCCGGCGAATCGCCCGTGATCATGACGACGCGAATACCAGCCGCCTTCGCGACGGAGATTGCATGCGGCACTTCAATTCTTGGCGGGTCCAGCATCCCGACGAAACCCAGGAACGTCAGGTCTCGTTCGACGGTTTCGGCGTCGTGATGCGACGGGACGGTGCCGTCGGCGGCGGATTCGCGAAGTGGGTGTTCGCAGATCGCTAACGTCCGCAATCCCTGCGTGGCGTAGCGGTAAAGCGCGTCATTGATTCGCTGGCGGTCAGCGGAGTTCATTTCGCGGTACTCGTCACCGACGCGGATTTGTGTGCAGCGTTCCAGAAGCACGTCCGGGGCGCCTTTGGCGAAGGCGATCAGTTCGTCGTCGTAGTTTTCGACGACCGACATTCGTTTGCGTTCGGAATTGAAAGCATGTTCGGATAGCAGGTTGGGCCGGGTGACCGGCAGCCATGCCTTGTACCCGGCCACAATCAGGGCGGTTTCGGTGGGTTCGCCGTGTGGCGTCCATTCGCCATCCGCCGATTTGGTAATCGAGGCGTGGGTGCAGTGCATGGCGGCGGTTAACAAGCGGCGCAGATCATGTCGCTCGCGATAGTTGACTCGGTTGCCATTGTTTTCGAAATGCCCGGCCGGATCATAGCCCACGCCGGTGACTTCAACTTCATCCGCCGGCAACCAGATGCGAGTCACCGTCATCTCGTTCTGCGTAAGTGTGCCCGTCTTGTCGGTGCAGATGACGGTTGCGGAACCAAGCCCTTCGGCGGCCTGAAGTCTCCGTAGCAATGCCTTTCGCCTCACCATGGCGCGAATGCCCAGAGCCATGGTGAGCGTAACCACGGCCGGTAAACCTTCCGGGACGACGGCAACTGCCAGGGAGACGGACGTCAGGAACATGTCGATGGCAGGCTTTCCGGACCACCAGCCAATGAGGAACAGCAGCAGCGAAACGGCAACTGCCATCACGCCCAGTTGGCGGCCGAGACGCGCGAGTTTTCGTTGCAGTGGTGTTTGGTCGAGGCTGACCGACGTCGTCATTTCGGCGATCCGGCCGAACTCGGTTTTCCCGCCCGTAGCAACGACGATTCCGCGAGCCCGACCGTTCGTCGCGGTGGTACCTGTCCACAGCATCGATTTGCGTTCGGCGAGGGGGCTGTCGTCTGCGACGGCATCGGCGGTCTTCACCACCGACAGTGATTCGCCGGTCAACGCAGACTCGTCGAGTTTCAGGTCGACTGCCTGCAGGACGCGGAGATCGGCGGGAATGCGATCACCCGTTTCGATCACCACCACGTCGCCGGGAACCAGTTGAGCGGCCGGAATTGTCTGCTCCTCGTTGTCGCGGATCACATCGCATTGAGGCGACAGCATGTTTCGCAGAGCTGCGATCGCCTGTTCCGCTTTCCACTCCTGCAGGAACCCAAGCGTGGCGTTAAATCCAATAATGGCAAGAATCGCGATCGCGTCAGACGATTCGCCGGCGAAGAAGGAAATGATGGCGGCCAGGAAGAGGATCCCGATGAGGACGTCCTGAAACTGCCGTAGCAGGATCTGCAATCGCGTCGCCTGGTGTTTCTCCGGCAATTGGTTGGCACCATATTGTTTCAGTCGCCGGTCGGCCTCTGCCTGCGTGAGACCCGCTTCGACGTCAGTCGACCATGAACCGGCGACTTCATGCACCGAATTCGACCAGTAGCGGTTCGTAGTGGTTGATGTGGCAGTGGCCATGTATGCGCTCCGTGATCCTTGCATCGGGGGAACTTGATGCACGCTCCGTACCAGGCCGGGTTTTTCCACGTCCGTCAGGTGTCAGGTTGTCCGGTGAGCCCGCGGGTGTGCTCGTTGGCACAGTGCGAACACTTACGCACAGCCGTGGTGTGCGCGCGGCTAGTGATCTTCGGGAAATGAGCCGGTCCAGCCATCGGCATGTCGGTTGCATAGTTTGTTTCATGACCAACCAGACATAAGGAGGTGAGTCATGACTACGACTGAATTGACCCGCGTCAGGCGACCCAAACGCCCTGCCATTCGAGTTGAACCGGCGACTCCGAAGAAGGCTGGAAAACGGAGGCGTTGGCGTGATCGGCACGTGCAACGACATGTTGATGGCAAGAACACGTATCCGAAGCGACCGGGGCGGGAAACTCACCCATTCGAAACGACATTGGACTTCTAGTCGGGAATCCCGACTGGAGTTTCAGGTCCTGCGTCGTGCTCGAATTGGGACGGAGTTCGCTGCGAACGGCTCGTTTCACAGAAAGGTTTGGAAAGATGGCAATGCGAGTAAACATCCACAACAAGAAAAAGAATCCGCGCGTTGATAGTTACGTCGAGGAACGATTGGAGTTGGTCGTCGGTCGGTTCGAAGACCGGATCGGTCACATTGATGTCCACGTTCTGGACGAGAATGGACTCAAGGGGGGCGAGGACAAGGTCTGCACGATCGACATCAAGCTGGTTCCCCGCGGGCAGCTCCACGTGCGGGCCCGTCACAACAATGTTTACTCGGCTATCGTGAAGGCAATTCACCGGGCCGAAACGGTCGTCGCCAAGGCCGTTGATCGGGGGCATCTTGGATTGGAAGCCCGACATCGCCAGACTGGTCTTCGTAATGTTCCGATGGGCCCGGAAGTACACGCCGAAGGGGACGTAGAGACCAGCGGCGAACTGTCGGGCGGGTAATTAGTGCCTCACACGCACCGTAAGAGCGATTGCCATTGAGGTAGTCGCATGACTGCAATACAGGCTGGGCCTGCGGCTTCGAATTCACTTCGTTGCCGGGTCCTGCCTGCTTCTTTGCGCCTTGGCAGGTATGCTCGAAGAGGCCATCAGGGCGCGTATCAATGTGCAACAATGCCGGTTCGCGCTTGCTGCGCACTGCGGGGCGACTTATGACATAGCGTTGTGGTCGGTCGTCTGGTCCGGAAATATCGTTGCAGGAGCATCGTCTTGAGGAAGTTTGATTTTACCTGCGGTGGTGTGTCGTGGGGCCTGGCGTTGCTGTTGATGGGATGCACGGCAGTTACCGCGAGCGCGGCTGACCTCGCCTCGGGCACCTACTTTGTGACGCAAACCTGGTCGCAGGAAACAGACTTCCAGCGCCCCTATCTGGTTCACGTGCCGGAGACTTCGCCGCGTCAGGGCGTCACCTCACGCGACGCGAACAACCACAAGTTTCCAGTCTTCGTCTTTCTCCATGGCAACGGCGGCAATGCCCGCGGCTCGATGACGAGATTTGTGAAGTCCCACCCCGCGATGTCGAAGACGTACATCATGGTATTTGCGGAGGGCTATCAGAAGAGTTGGAATATCGTTTCCGAGCGTTCGAAGGCGGACGATCTGGACTTCATTGAATCGATCATCCAGGAGATCGCGACGTTTGACAACGTCCAGGCGGACAACTTTAGCGTAATGGGGAGTTCGAACGGCGCGGCGCTCGTGAATCAGATGTTGATCGAGTGTCGGCTCACGAACATCAGAAACTACGTCAGTGCAGTGAGTCCCCTGAATACGTTTCAATACGACGGAGAAAACTTCCGAGCGAAGGGGCCGGACAACCGCTATCGCAACGTGGTCCAGCCGATTACCGGCAAGCGGATTCTGAATATATCGGGCGCGGAGGATCGGCTGGTACCGTATCGCGGGGGCCCATCGCCGATGATTCCGGCTAACGACGGTAAACTGCCGTTTGTTGACGCGGAGGAGTCGATTTACCAGTGGGCCAGACATATGGGGACCGGTGGCGGAAAACTGGAAGTTCCGCGTCGCGAGGGCAACCTCGAAATATTCAGCTATCTCGATGGTGACGTCGTTCACATCAAGGCGATCGATAGAGGCCATAACGCAGGCGGCGCCCTCAGCGAACAGCGGTTGTTGGACTTTCTTGAAGATCGGGAGACGGCTGATCCACCCAAAGTGGACGTCTTTGTCAGCGGTCGCGACGGGTACCACACGTATCGAATTCCCTCGATGGTCGTAACTCCGAAGGGAAACCTGTTGGCGATCTGCGAGGCGCGGCGGACCGGCAGCTCGGATCACGGTGATGTGGATCTGGTCGCCAAACGCAGCGAAGACGGTGGCAAGACCTGGAGTCCGATGCAGAAGATCGCAGGGCACCATGATCAGTTGATGGTGACCAACGGGAATCCATGCACCGTCGTTGACCGCCAAACGGGCGTCATTTGGTTGGCGCTATGCCGTGATCAATTCGAGGTGTTGGTTACGTCCTCGGCAGACGATGGTCTAACGTGGACCGAGCCAAAGAACATTACGGCGTCAATCAAGCATCCCGAGTGGGATTGGCCCACATCCATCAACACTTCCTTTGGAAAGGCGGTTGTGTGGACGGGGCCGGGCATTGGTATCCAGCTACGAAACGGACCGCACGCGGGAAGGCTGATTATTCCGTGTCATATGCGGCCTCGCGGCAAGTCGGTGAGTGAAAATCGCATGTGGGTCTTTTACAGCGACGACCATGGCAAGACGTGGAGGCCCTCGGAAGACAGCGTGGTTGGCAACGAATCACAGGTTGTTGAATTGAGTGACGGTCGCCTACTGCTTTGTGGGCGAAATCAGAACAAGAAGGGCGGTCGTCCCTTTCATCGGCTCGTTGCCTATAGCAGCGATGGTGGCGTCACGTGGAGTGAATCCAGCGTCGATGACGAGTTGATGGAGCCGGTTTGCCAGGCGAGTCTGCTGAGGTATTCGTGGAGTGAGGATGGACGGCCAGGCAGGCTGCTCTTTTCAAATCCGTCCGATCCCGATGAACGCGTCAGGCTGAGGGTGCGACTGAGCAAAGACGATGGAGAAACGTGGCCCGTCAGTCGCGTCGTGCATCCGGAACGCTGCGAGTACTCGTGCCTTGCCGCTCTGCCGAACGAGACGGTTGGGCTGCTGTTCAAAGGCGACCGGCGAATTATGTACACCGAGTTCAGCCTCGCGTGGTTGGCTGGTGAGGGCGACGGAAATTAGTGATGCGTCTGCATCCGGTAGTGGTTAGATCGATGCGGGGAGGTCCTGAGATGAAGTTGACGATGCAGTGTACGGTTTTTGCGTTGTCGTTAATGGCGGGCGTTGGACTCGCGGCTGATGAGCTGGCGCCGGTCGGGGTTCAAAAGCAGTTGCTGGTGGACGACTATGCGTTGGCGGAGACACAGGGCGTGACGCGCGTGTTGGGCCGTCCGCAGAAAGTGGGCATCGTCATGCGCCCCAGTGTGCCCACGGATTTCGATCCGGAGAAAACCTATCCAGATGGCTTGCCTGAGGATGACGGCTACTATGAGTTCGGTCGCCGGCTGTCCGTGGTCTGGAATGAGCGGGATGAGAAGTTTCAGATGCTGTATCGGGCATGCGGGGAAGCATATACCGGGTATGCCGAATCGCTCGATGGCATCGAGTGGACGAAGCCGAAAATCTCCAGGGACGGCAAGAGCAATCTTGTCACCCACCGGGGCAAAGAACGTGGAACATTCTACGAGGCTTCCTTCATGATTGATCCAACCGTTCCATGGGGGCACCCTGAAAAATACAAGTCTGCTTACAATCCCGGGAACACCAAATGTGCGGCGGGCTACTCGGCGGACGGCATCCACTGGACTGGCTACAACGGCGGGAAGTCGGTTACCGGTCGTGCGGCGGACACATTCAATCAGATCCTTTGGGACTCGATCGGCAAACGCTACATGATGCTTACTCGCACGGACCTTGGGGCTGACGGCGGCTTGCAGGAATCGCGGGCGACGCGTGTGATGGTTCACGAAGGCGGGAACGATCTACAGGCTCATCCGGAAGCGTGGAAAACGCTGATCGACGTCAACGTAAACGATCCCGAGCGTCGATTGTCATCGAACGGGGTGCCGCTGTATCAGATGGAGTCCATGAACGTCTGGATTCATGAAAACGTGTACTTCGGTTTGATGCACGTTTTGACGGCGGGCGAATTGACTGGGGCCGAAGGGCGAGTTGCCGTGGCTGACCCGAACAAGCGTCCCGACGCGGATGTGATCGACTATTTCATCGGCACCAGTCGTGACGGCGTCAACTATGACAAAACGTGGGTGCATGGTCGCGAGCCGTTTGTGCCGCGTGGTCCCGACGGCAGTTTCGACAAGGGGATGCTGCAGCCGTCATCGGAGATCATCACCCGCGGTGACGAACACCTGATCTACTACACGGGGCACTTCAATCGCCACCATAGTCCGCGCAGCAGTAAGCGGGTGATGGGCAAGGTCGGGCTGGCGCGGCTTCCTCTGGATCGCTTTATTGGATACCAGGCGGGAGAGAACACCGGGACGATAACCACCAAGCCATTTGAACTGCAGGGAGATCGTTTGCAGCTCAATTTCGACGCGAAGGCGGGGTGGCTGCAAGTCGAATTGCTCGACGAATCGGGAGCACCGGTGCCCGGCGTTTCGGCGAAATTTTCGAATCGTGACGAACTGCGAGCGAGTCCGGAATGGTCGCCCAACAAGCTCGTTGGCCTGAATGGGGAGACGGTTCGGCTGCGATTTAGCTACAGGAATGCGACTCTCTACGCTTTCAAGTTTGGCTGGAAGTAAACTCACCCGTCTCGGGAGTGTTCCTTGGGCGACGTGGCGAGCGGCTGTTGGGTCGTTGATTGGTCCGAGTGGTCGCCACGCCGTGGGCATAGCCAGCCGATAACGCGGCCAATCCGAGGAACACATAGTGGATGTGTTCGATGATTGCCGGTGATGTCCAGACGAAGGTGAGCACGACAAGAATCAGGTTCACCAGGCCAAAGTTAATCAGTGCGGCTCGGCGATACCCCAGGTAGAGTAGGCCCGTCCCGGGCACAAGGAAATTTAGTAAGCCTGCGATAAAGGGTCGTCGGTCGTGGTGCATGGTTTGGCCTCCCGGGTTGATGGTGTCGAGGTCGATCGCCGAAGGTGGTTCCAGCGGATGGATTCAATTTCGGACCGCAGTGATGCGCGAGCCGGGTTGAAGAGCACAACGTCGCCCTTGCCAGTGCGGGCATCGTAGAGCGTATCGCCGAAGCTCGCGGCGATCTCGGTAAAGGACTGGGCTGCGAAACGGGGGTCTGCAACTCGAAGTGTTTCGAAGGAACGTTCGTGCTCGTAATCGCCAAGCATACGGTTGGCGAACGTCATGGGAGCACTCGTGCCGCCCCATCGTCCGTTGCATTCGATGTACTCAACGTCGGCGGTTTCCATGGATTCACCCACCAGCAGGAAATCGAACGAGCATCTTCCGACGTATCCAAGGTGCTGGAAGACAATGGTGAGGAGATACGTCTGATCCACAATCTGCGAGCTAAGTGCTGGTGGCGCGTGCAGTTCCCGGCTGCCGTGGAACTGGCCCGTTTCGCCCTTGATAATCTGTTCAAAGAGGCCTTCGATAATGGGCGGCCCTTCGCTCAAAGGAGGAATCCAGGTCTGAATCGACCCGCTCTTCAAGACGGCGGTTTCCCAGACATCAACCAACATTCGACCGGCGGTAGAAATTCCCGCTGCCGCAAACCGGCCGCCCAGATAGCTGTGGATTTCGCGGAGACTCTTGCCGGCGACGTCTCGGGTGTCCACAAATAGATTGCCGTGACCGCCGACGCCGTTGGGGATCTTCACCCCCAGGAACGGGTGCGAGCGAGCAAGTTCCTGTACGGCTCCGCTAAGAGTTGCGATGCAGTAGGCGCCCTTCGTGGAGGGGACGAATCGTCGGCCAAATAGCCGAGCGACAAGGTCCGCGAATTCCACTTTGTCGTTTGCGAAGCGGCAGACCTCGACGGGTGGGCCGATGACCTGCAGCGGCATCCGGGTGAATTCATGGAGCCACGCAGCCAGTTCCCAGACATCGAAGCTGGCGAAGTGCGGGTGGATGTATCGCAGACCTTTGCGGCGAATGGCATGGCAGAGGGTTCGGCGTGCGGAACGCGAACGAATGCACGAAATGGCGAGTTTGGTGGGACCAGAGGCGGACTCGGCCGTGATCCACTGCTGGGGAACGATTCCCAGGCGGTTTTCGAAGTAGTCGATATAGGCGGGATCGACGGGCGAGTTGGTCACGATCCAGTCTCCCGGCGCCGCCCGCAAGCAGGCTCGCTGCTGCATGTAGATGGCGTCGCGTTCCCGGTTGGGCAGCGGGATTTCACTGTAGTCGTCAATTTGCAGCGCGGGTTCGTCGCCGATTTCCGTGCAGGCGACCGGCGCGAATCTGGAGGGTCGCCGGAGGCGTGGTTTCGTGGATCGAAGATCGGTTGCGGTCTCCACGGCTCGACGGATATCGGATGGACTCGGTGACGGCCAATGGTGTTGAACGATAGGCAGTCGCATTGAATTACCTCTCGATGAAACGTTGCGAAGGCAAATACCGCGTTGGGTCAGTTGACGGCGTGTTGGGCTGCTTCGTCCTCCGCAGACTTGCCGAGGGGCCTTCCGCTCTTTGTCGCGTGAACGATCAGCAAGGAGCACGGACATCGCGTCAGCATCGATTCGGTCACGCTCCCCAGTAAACGGTCGATCACGCCGGACTTGCGCGAAGAAAGAACGACCAGATCGATGTTGTCTCGTTCGATCTTTTCAAGCAGTTCGTCCACCACGTCGCCTTGTTCGACCTGAACGGTGGCATCACGGAGGATCGCGGGGCCCTGTTGTTTTAGGGATTCCAACCTGGCGGAGGCGGCGAGTTTCCGGGCGTCGATGGCCGCCTGGTATTCGCGGACCATGGAAGTTGAGTTGGGCACATTCGCCGAACCGTGCGTCATCACGGATTTGATGAATTCATCGTCGTAGGCTTCCGTGACGTGAAACAGGGTGCTGATGGTGTCCTTCGGCCAGGAGAGATTCCGCAGAACATTGGTGTTGTCGCCCCAGGGCTGTTCGTCGCAGGCGATCAAGACGTTCATGGCCGCCACATCGCGGAGGGGCCGGCCGCGGACGACCATGACGGGGCGGGTGGTCTGGTGTACGACCGTGCGTGCGGTGCTGCCCAGCAGGAACGGGAACTTGCGTTTCGCGCTGTGCGAGCCAACAACGACGAGATCCGCTTCGTTTTCCTCTGCCAGGTCGATCAAGCCGTCGGCGGGCAAGCGGTCGCTGCGCATCGTGCTGGTTACCGACTCCATTTCCGGTGGCAGGTAGCCTTTCGCCAGTTCGAAGACACCGTTGGCCAACGATGTTGCGGCCAGTGACAGGGCGTGCGGGGATACGGGCGATTTCGAGGAAAGCTGAAACGCGGGCGGCGAATAGTAGAGCATTAGATCGTCTACCTTTGGCGAGAGAAGACGTCCTGCGAAGCCCACGGCCTGGTTTGCGAGCTCGGTTCCGTCGATTCCAATAGCGACCTTCATGGTAGAGACCCTCCGGGTTTGTGATGACGAAATGTCGTTCGGTGTTGGTGACATCCCGATGCGGGCACCGGGAAGACGATTGAAGCCGGATTATCGGGGCACGAATTCGGCCTGCCGTGTTGTCTTGTCGGCAGCCTCGGCTCGTTCCCGCTGGCGCTGTTGGTGCCACGTGACCAGCGCGTCGTACATTTGTTGTTCGTGTTCCAGGCCGGCAAACGAAGCCGCGGCCGCCTCCAGGGCATTTCGGCAGTCGTCTGAATTGCCTTGCCGATCCTCCAGGCGAGTGGCCAGTTCGTGGAGTGTTTGCACCCAGTCGATGTCATCCTTCGATGCGGCATTGGGGTCGTCGCGGTAGCCTCGCGCTTTTTCCCAGCAGGCGAAATCATGCCATGCGTCGAGGAAACTTCGGTTCTCGTTCCGTTTGGCGGCTTCGGCGAGTAGGTGGTACGGAGTCATGATTTTCCTTTCTCGAGCATGCGGATCGGTCCTGGGATTCGTTGGTGGTTGTCAGTTCATTCCTCGATCGCGACAACGGTGCAAGCGACAATGTCCAGTGAGCTGAGCACGCCAACCGGACGTTTCTGGTCATCCACGACAAACACGCGGTGGATGCACTCTTCGCACATCAGACGCGCGGCGGTCAGCATCGGGGCGCCAGCCTTCACGGTCTGGACATCGCGCGTCATGTACGCCTCGACAGTGTTGTGCTCGATCGATTCCGGGGGCGAAAACGTTTTCTTGATGTACATGGAATCAAAAGCCAGCGTGGCGGCGGCGGGAACGCTGGCCGACAGGATCTCACGGCTGACGAAGTCCGAAGAACTCAGGACCCCGACGCACTCGCCCTGGTCGTCAACCACAGGAGCTCCCGTGATGCCGTAGCTATGCAGTACGGACGCCGCGTGGTCCATGGTGTCTTTGCTGTTGAGCGTGACGACCTCGCTTCGCATGACATCGCGAACACGAAAGGCGGTGAGCGTTTTGCCGGGGTTCTTCATCATGTATCTCCTGCCAGATTTTGGCGGACGGCGTTGGGCTTTCGGCCAACTAGTTGGCTGCCCCAGCTTCGCTTGTAGCGTCCGTTGGGGTGACGTTCTCGTCTTCCGGGATCTCCGCTGTGGAAGCCTTGAGCGTCAGGACCGGGATCGTCGCCGTTCGCACGACAGCTTCCGCGACGCTTCCCAGCAGGACTCGCAGGACTCCGGTGTTGCCGTGGGTTCCCATGACGATCAGGTCCGCGTTCTTGCGTTTCGCAAAATCGGTGATGGCTTCCGCCGGATCTCCGAACAACAGATCGTGTTCGAACAGCACTTCGGTCGCCGTCGGCAGAATGGCGTTGAGCTTCTGCCGTGTTGGCCAGTTGATCGGCGGTAGTCCACCGAAGAGGCCCGGGTGAGCGACCGCCGCATTCTCCTCAACGTGGACGATATAGATCTTGGCGTCGTTCTCGCGGGCGAGTTTCGAGGCAAGGTCAAGGGCGGCCTGGCTGGCGTCCGAGAAATCGACCGGGCAGATAATGTTTCTGGCTTTCATGGCTGGTTCCTTTCGTGGTTGACGTGCGGCGTTTCGATGTGGGGTCATGGAGTTGCGTTGAGCTGTTCCGCGGGTTGCTTGATCGTCAGGACGGGGCAGGGCGAACGACGAACGAGAGCCTCGGCAACGCTGCCCATCAGTAGGCGGCTCAGGCCGGTGCGACCGTGGGTACCCATGACGACCAGGTCGATCGCATGTTCATTTGCATAGTCCACCAGCTGGTCCGCCGGGTTTCCGACGATGAACTCCCGTCGGAATTTCACGCCTTCTGCTGGCGTTACCATTTCGAGGCGCGCCTCTTCCTCCTTGAGGTCCGCTGGAGGGACCGTGGGTACGGGGGCTCCGGCGAATCCGGCATCAACCGTCGCGAAGGGAATTTCGTAGACATGGACCAGGTGCAACTCGGCGTCGTATTCGCGTGCCAGCGAAACGGCGTAGGCCATGGCGGCATCGCCGCTGTCCGAGTAGTCGACGGGGACGAGGATGTTTTTGACGTTCATGGCGCTTACCCTTTCTGGAGTGTGGATGGTGATGAGTGGCCTGTGCACTCGGTATTCTTAATGGCAACAGGTGTGCCAATTCGTTTTTGCCTGAGAACACTCCGTTTGCTGGAGGGAAGTGTGCCGAGGCGGGCGCTGCAGCGCGCTCGTGCGGGGAAGAGGTGTGCGGGCGGCTGGAAACGGGCGATTTGCACGAGTCACTGGCTGGGCGGCGCCAGGTTTGAGTTAGCGCGAGCCGTGTTCGTAGTACCGCTCTCTAGGCGGAAGAGCACGGCAGCGCGAACCAAGCAGATGGTTCCGCCTGAGCGTCGCTACAACGAGCGGTGTTAGAAGGTTGCAGAGTGACGTGTGCTAACCGGCAGCAGCTACTGAGCAAGAAACAGCGGGATTTCTGAATTCGTGATCGTGTGCAATGCCGTCTCGCCCAGTACCTTGCGGCGCAGGAGGCTCTTTGCGCTGTTGCCCATGACGATCAGATCTGCGTTCCACGCTTCGGCCTGCTCCAGCACGCCTGTGCGTGGCGAATCTTCGACGAAATTGATTTTTGCGTCGATGCCGTGCGCCAGCAGGTAGTGCCTTGCTTCCAGTAGAGCCGCAGGGGCTTCACCACTTTGCTTGCCAAAGGACACGACCTGCACCTTTGCATTGGGCGCAAGCAGGTGGCTTAGCTGGGTGAAGCGTCGCATGGTCTTCGCGCTTTCGACGGAATTGCTGTAGGCAATTAGCACCTTGTTCGTTTTGCGATGCCGGCTTCCGGTGGCGATGATGGGGCGTACACCGGCGGCGACCAACTTTGCCAATTCGTCTTTGGGTTCGGGCAAAACGCCGTGTTCGAAGAGCCGACGCAACCCACAGAACATGATGTCGTGATATTTGGAATGTTCAATGAATTCCAGGAACGGATCGCCGCTTACTTTATGGAAATCACACTTCACTTCCGCTTCGTCGCACAGGCGGGCAAACTTGTCGACGGCTTCATCAATCGACTTGCGTGCTTCCTCGAAAGCGGCGGCTCGCAGTTCACTATTGTGGCTGGGAGCCCCGATTGTGAGCGCGGCATCCTTGCGAATCCCGGCGACGTCAAGGATCGAGACGCCGGTCAGCGATGCGCCGCTGCGTTTCGCAACGTCAAGGGCGTGGCGTGTCGAGGCGGCGGTGTAGGTGGCGTCGGAGATACCAACGAGAATGCGCTTGATCATGAGATTTCCTGTCGAGTTGATTTCTGGGTGGTTGCTTGCCAGGTTTGCTATTTCCCGACCAGGTTTGCTACTTCCCGACCGGGTTGCCGTTTCCGATCTCGTCGACCATGCAGTTCAGCGACGGATCGACGTACATCAGCGATTGGTTGGGGACTTCTTCCCATGGTTCATCGGTGATCGGTTCGGAGGCAACAACGATCGCTCGGTGTTCCCGGTCGGGGTTGTGGTCGATATGGGGAATGCCGCAAATTTCGCAGTCATAGACGCCTCTTCGCACAATCCGGTACAGCGAGTTGTTCCAGCGGCAGGCGAACAGAACATGTCCGTTTGTCAGCACGAAATTCAGGCGAGGTTCCTGTTCGGGAGCGTATTCGAGACAATCCGCAGCCAACGCGGAGACCGTTGTTGCCAGCAGGCGGCGTGCTTCTTCCTGCCTTTCCGCCACGTTGTCGCTGGTAATGCCGTTGGCCTCCATCTGGTACAGAATCCAGAGGAAGAAGAGTTCGCTGTCGGTCGATCCGAGCCGGCAATTCATGTAACGTTCGCCAATGTTGGATTCCATGCGCTGACCCAGCGTTTCGAATCGCGGAATCGTTCCGTTGTGAGCAAATGTCCATTCGTTGTACGTAAACGGGTGAGCGTTCAGGGCGGACGAGTAGCCGACGGTTGCCAACCGCACGTGGGCGACGACGGCTTTCGAATAGACCTTCTCCACAGAGCGACTGAAGTGATCGCTATTAAAGGCCGCGTTGGAATGCTTTACGGTGGTGGGGATCCGGTGACGGTCGAGCTTGTCGTAGCACACGACGCCCCAACCATCAGCGTGTTGCCGACCGGTGGAGTCTCGGCGGCTTTGCTCCATGAGCGCGTTTTGGGCGTAGACCAGACTGCATTCAACCTTGGTGGGTTCATTGGCGAGCAGAGCGTAGAGTCGGCACATGGTCGGGTTCCTTTCGTGGTGTCCTTTTGGGAGTCGGGTCCGATCGTTAACGCACGCGTTCAGTCCAGCTGCGGCCGCGTTCGCGGTATTCCAGCAGGTTGGCCAGCGATTCTTCCTGCTCAGGTGCTGGTAGCGCGTCCAGCAAACTTATGAGCGATCCACAGTGCTCGGCGTGGGTGATGCCTGTTTTCAAACCGGCAATGATCTGTTGCCGCTGCGCTTCCTGCAGCGGACCGTTGGTGGAACTTGAATCGAGCAACCTTTTCAGAGCCAATGCGGCTTCTCGGTGTTCGTCGTACATCGCACGGGTCGTGTCGGACATCAGTTTTTCGCCGCTGATGCGTGGGTAGAGTTCTGATTCTTCGTAGGCGATATGCGGGCCGGCGACCTTGTCGAGGCGTATCGCGGACGCCAATGCCGCTGCGTCGTTTTTCTTCTCGAGGTGAGCCACGGTCTCGGTAAGGAGCTTGGACATGAGCTGGTGGTCGGTAAGGAACTCACGAACCAGAGGCGATTTTTCGCGAGTGGCGTTTGTTGGAGTGTTGGTAGGCATGCATCTCCCTTTCGTTGCGAGCTGCCATGCGATCACGCAAGGCGCGTGCCAGGCGAAGTCGCCGCTCTGATTTGCGAGTGCATGAAGATGTGCCGTGGAATGTGTGCGGCCTGGCGCGCAACGGCAAATTGGGTGCGCGCCAAAGCGAGGGCGGCGGCGTGGGATACGCGGATTCGGCGGTTAACTTGATGGGGGTCTGCGTGGCACGCCGGTTGTATGCAGTCGTGGTCATGGAGCCGCCAATGTCGGTGGCTCGATAATTTCGGATTGTGGGCGTGTCGAAAGCCTGAGCGTTTTCGCCGCGTCTGGCATCCCTTCCGCTTTTGTTGAAAGGAATTTCATGTCTCCCCGCCTCATGCTCCCCGGTCTGCTGCTCCTCGCGATGGGCTGTAGCTCGTCCACGTCGGAATCCGGCAGCACCCCGGCCTCCCCGACGCCCGACCCGGTAGCCACATCTTCGGTTCGAAACGAGCTGGAGAACCCCCTTGCTTCAAAGTCATCTGCCGCAGACGAAGTGCCCGTCGAGCCTGGTGGCTGGGGGAATCTGAAGGGTCGTTTTGTGCTTGACGGCGACGCTCCCAAAATGGTCAAGCTTTCTCCGACCAAGGATCTCCAGGTGTGTGGAAAGCACGAGCTATTCCGCGAATCGCTGGTCGTGAACGCGGAGAACAAGGGCATCCAGAATATCGTCGTCTACATCTACACGAAGAAGAGCGATCCGGCCCTGCCGATTCACGAGTCGTACTCCTCGTCGGCGACGGGCGAAGTCACGCTGGACAATGAGATGTGTCGATTCAACAACCACATCACGTTCTTGCGTACCTCGCAGACGTTGCTGGTGCGGAACCTGGATGCGGTGGGCCACAATACCAAGATCGACGCCGTTGCGAACCTTTCGATCAACCCGATCCTCGCCGCGAATAGCGAGCTGAAGCATCAGTTCAAGAAGGCCGAGCGGGCCCCGGTGGCGGTTTCCTGTTCAATCCATCCCTGGATGAACGGCTACGTGCTCGTAAAGGATCACCCCTACGTGGCGGTGTCGAATGAGAACGGCGAATTCGAACTGAAGAATCTGCCAACCGGAAACTGGACGTTCGAAGTGTGGCAAGAGAAGGCGAAACGCATCACGGATGTCACGGTCGGCGGAGCCAAAACAGAATGGAAGCGAGGGCGATTCCAGCAAGCAGTCGCGAAAGGCGACACGGATCTCGGTGAGATTTTGGTCGCGGCGGGGCTCTTCCAGTAGACATGGATGAAATCGGCTGCCACTAGCCGTGAATCAGAAGGGGCGGGAAGATCCCGTCCCTTTTTTGTTGGGGTGGTTGTGGACCCCGTGGCTTCCCTACGAGGTGCGGGGCATGGCTGTGACCACAAGACCGCCGACCCTACGCGAACAACGCGGCAAGCATGCCTGACAACAGAATCCCATCGAGGGGACCGGCGCCGCCGATCGACATGGTGCCCACGCCCATTCGCGTGACGTCTTTCAGATTCATCAGATCAGCGCCAATAAAGGGTCCGGCGATCGCGGTGACAAAGGCAAAGTGCGTGTGGAAATCCGAGTTTGGGGGCAGCAGGGCCCAAGCGAGTCCGACTCCCACCACGGGCGCTACCCAACCGGGGAGCAGGATGCCGACATTCGGAACGATGCGGGCAATACGATGGCAGAGCAGGGCATTGGCGAGGCTCGCAAATGCCAACGGCACCAACACAGTTGGTTGGGACGTCATGCGGACCACCAGCCAGATTCCCAGCGCCATTGGCACTAGCGCTCCACCGACATTGATTGCGATCGTGTTCGTCTGCATCGATCGAAGTGGGAACGGTTCCTCGCCCCAGTTTCGGTAGTACGTCAGCCACTGGACAAGCTGAGGCCGTGGGTAGCGATCTCGATGCAGTGGGACGTTGACGAATCCACCGATGATGATGGCCCCGAGGATGGGCAGTGATAGCGAATTGGGTATCCCGATTCGCAACAACGCCTGATTGAGAAACTCGATGTAGAGTGCAGAGAGCAACGTTAGCACGACTAACGCGAAGACCAGGGCGCCGAAGAAAAAGTGGCTGCCGGGTACCATTCCGTGCGAGCGGTGGGACGTTTGCATCGTGGGCGTCTCCGTAATAAGTCGTCGGGGAATCTAGCTCGTCGCCATCTCCTTTTGCAGCACGCGGCGAACCTGGTCGAATCCCTCGGAATACATGGTCAGAAAGTCATCGAGGCTGACGACTCCGACCAGTCGGTCGTGCTCGTCAACAACCGGAATGCGACGCACGCCGAACGTCATGCAGTCGAGCGCCATTTCCATGTTGGCTGTGTCGCGAATCGATACGACGGGATGTGCCATGACGTCGTGGACCGTTGTCTGGTCCGCGTCCAGGCGGTTTGCGACGACGCTGGTCGCGATGTCACGATCGGTGAGGATCCCGTGCGGCGTGCCATTTTCGTTGAGCACAATCAGCGAACCAACGTTCTGCCGGGCCATCGTCTCGGCCGCTTTGCGAATCGTGTCGGTGGCGTCGATCGTAACGACGTTCTTGCAACAGATATCTTTCACCAACATGGTCTTACTCCATTTTTCGATGTCGTCGTCGGGGCGACGGTGTGTGGAAACTGGTTCCCAAGACTGAACCGCAAGCACTGTGCCGTGCCGATCGATGGCAGCCAAACGGTCGTTTATTGGACCGGACGTCGAGACCAGCCCGGGCATGTGTGCGAATACGCTCAGTCATCAGGCCACTCCTCGCAACAGCACACCGACGAAATAGGCCAATCCCGCGGCGCTGCCTCCCAGCAGCAAAGTTTCGGCACCGGCCCACAGCCAGTGTTGTTGGACGAAGAGTGATTTGGCCGCACCGACGCCGAAAAAGGCGATGCCGGTAAAGACACAGCTCCAGAGGAACGGACTGTCAACGTGCACGGAAAGTAGTTGTAGTGAAAACGGAAACAGGGGGATGAAGCCGATCAACATGAAGGCGATGAACGTGGCGCTGGCGGCTCGGACGGGCGAACGGGTGGCGGTATCGATACCCAGTTCCTCGTGGAGCATCGTTTCGATCCAGCGGTTGCGGTCCGCACAGATGACTTCAACGGCTCGTTCCAGGTCGTCGCCTTCGAAGCCCTTTTGTGCGTAGATCTGCCGGATTTCCTCCCTTTCGCCTTCCGGGTGCTGATCGATTTGCCGTGCTTCTTCTGCGTGTGCCTTTTCCTTGAGTTGTCGGTCCGCGCGAGTGCCCAGGAAATTGCTGGCAGCCATGCTGAAGCCGTCGCCGACAAGGTTGGCCAATCCCAGCACGATCACGATGCCCGACGAAAGGCCGGCTCCCGCAACGCCGGATACGACCGCGAAGGTCGTCACGGTTCCGTCGATGGCGCCGTAAATGAAATCAGAAAGATAGTTTGAGTTGTCCTGCGCAAGGCGTTCGCGAATCCGTTCAGGAGTATGGTCCCGCCGGGCAGAAGTGTCATGGGTGGTTGTTTGGTTCGACATGGTTCGATGATCCGCGGTTCGTTTTGGTGATACGCGTTGCATTGTTTGTGCCGTCTGGAATTCGGCGTTCCTGTCGTGTTGGTTTGCCTGACGTGTTGGTTTGCCTGGCTGGTGAAGTGCACGTGGGCGAAGCGCGAGAACAGTGCGCTCGAGTGTGTCGCGCCAGTGTCTGGGTGTGCAGATGTGCCCGTTCGCACGCGCCTCGGTGCCGCATTGATCCACAAGCCGGGTTTCCCGAGGGCGAAACCCGGCGAGAGGGTTCGGCACGGCGATTGCGAATTTGTTTTTCGGAGTCACTTTCACCTGTAACACGAGGAGCGAAACCATGGCGACGGTAAACCTGTCAAATCAAACACCCAGTGACGCACTGCATGAAGCGTTCACCACCGAACAGATTGACGAGATGCGCGAAGAAGACCTGCTGGCTGGATATCGAGTTTCCGGTGTGCTGATGGCGTTCATCACACTGGGCACGCTGGTCGGGGTCCTTGGAGTGTGGTTCGCAATCTGACGGGCCACACCACCAACCCTTCAACAAAGATGGGAGCAAGCTATGAGTTGGTTCAACGGAAAACGGGTCGTCGTGCCTTTCGACTTTAGCGACGAGTGCATCAACGCGGTGCGGATGGCACTGCTGCTGGCTGACCGCCCGGACGAAGTTCATGTCGCACATGTCCTGACGCAATTGCCTGCGACCGACCCGTTGGTCGTATGGGATGAAATGGGCGATGAAAAACGCAGGGCGACGGTTCGTGAGGCCATCGAAAAGAAGCTGGAGGAAAACGCGATCGATGGTGTTCAGGTAAACGTTGGCCTCGGGGATCCGGCACGCGTGCTTGGAGATCTGGCGGAAGAGGTCAAGGCTGGCCTGATCGTGATTCCCTCGCATGGTCGGACGGGTGTCAGGCGTTGGTTTCTCGGTTCGGTTGCCGAACGTGTCGTGCAGTTTGCGAAGTGCCCCGTGTTGGTCCTGAAGACAGACGGCGACATCAACGAGGGCTGAGCGGCACTGCTCAAGATTTGAAAGGAGCCCACTCATGAAGTGGTTCAAGAAAGAACGCGTCGTCGTACCATTCGACTTTTCGGACAACTCGCTTCGTGCGGTTCGCGTTGGGCTATCGCTGGCGGACCGCAAGGACGACGTGCGTGTTGTGCACGTGTTGCATCAGATGCCGATCGGGCCGGAGACCTACTACTGGGGACCGACAAACGACCAGCAGCGAATTGCGGAAACGAGAAAGGCGATTGCCGAGAAGCTGTCGCTGGCGGATATCGGTGACGTTCAGATCGAAGTGTTGATTGGTGATCCGGTGACGGAACTTGCGGGATTGGCCGAAGACATTGACGCGCGGCTGGTTGTAATTCCGTCTCGCGGCTACGGCGGGCTGAGCCAGTTCTTTTTGGGGTCGGTCGCGCAGGGTGTCGTACGACACGCGAAATGCCCGGTCCTTGTGCTGAAAGACTGAACGCGCGCCCGAATCGTATGGCGCGGCTAAAAGACTCGACTGACAATGGAAACTCATTACAGGAACATACCATGAAGAAGCTCATTCCGATCGCCGTGGCCGGCCTGATTGCGGCATGCGTGACACTCCCTCGTACCGCTCAGACGCAAACGCCGGATGCGGCGAACCAGGTGGACGTTCGCGCGTTGATGCATCGCAAGCTCGTCAGTTCGCAGGCGATCATCATGGGGCTTGCGCTCGAGGACTATGAATTGTTGGAAAGGGAAGCTCAGACGCTGCAGCTTCTGAATCTGGATGCCGGGTGGAACGTTGTGCAAACGAAGGAATACGCCCGCATTAGTGCCGAGTTCCGCCAGGCAGCGAAGGGGATTGGGCACGCCGGCAAGGCGAGGAATCTCGATGCCGCCGGAATCGGCTACTTCCGGTTGACCATGACGTGCATTGATTGCCATCGCCACGTAAGGAAACAAGCGAAGCGTTAAAGGGCCGTACTTTACGCGCCTGTCGAGAATTCAAACTGAATCGAGGAAACGGACGATGTTCACGAAATGGTTACCCTGGAAATATGTGGTCCGTCGCGTCGCGAGGGCGAAAGGATTCGTCGATCCGATCTCGGTTCTCGCTCGGTTACACTCGTTCGCCGAGCCTTCGGAAGTGACGGCGCCGGCGGAGCTCTTGCGGGCGGGCGTCGTCTTTCATGCCCGAGGGCTGATGAATGCGAATGCCATTCAGCACAATCGCGACTGGATTTGGCCCTACTGGGTGGAGCGTCAGTTCGACCCCAAGGATGAGGCCTTCGTGCCTCGCGCGTTTTCCATCACGCATGTGAATCTGACGCATCGCAACTGGACGGCAGTCGGAATTCCCGGTTCCGAGCACTTGCCGATCGTGGATCCACGCGGGTTGTTGACGCCGTTTTGGGATGGGTGGTCGATCGATGGCTGGATCTTTCAAATGGAGGGTGGCAAGCTCGTGCCGTCCCGCGAACGCGTCGTGGGGCAGCAACTGCAGATGGATGACGGATTACAGCTGACGACCGAATGCAGTCACGGCAGCATGGGGTTGTCGTCGACGGTAGAAGTCGTGCGCGATGATCGGGGTGGGGAAGCCGTGGAGCAACGCTGGCAGGCGAAGAGCGGCGAGGCGGCATGGTTGCTGTTGTCGGTTCGCCCATACAATCCGGAAGGTGTCAGCTTTGTGCACGACATCGAACTGGCCGCGAATGCAGACGCGTGGAAGATTGGTGATCATGGTCATGTGCGATTTTCTCAACCGGCCGATCATCATTTCACGTCAGACTACAAGCACGGTGATGTCTCGGCGCTGGTTTGGAATGATGGTGCGAAATCGGTGCACTGCCCGGTCGGGATGGCGACGGCAGCGGCTGCCTTCAAGCTGGAACCAGGTGAACCGCGTGAGATTACGCTAAGCGTTCCGCTGGATGGACAAGCGGTGCAGCATTGGGCCGGTTCCCGAACGCCGAATGCCGCGGTGACATCTGGTGAGGCGGCCAATGATTCGCAACACGCGTGTGCAGCGAAGGCATGGGCCCGGGAATTGGAGGACACGACGAGGTTGGACGTCCCGGTCGAGCGGTTTCGGGCGCTGCACGATGCGGCCCTGCGGACTGTTGCGTTGCATACGCCCGGAGAAGTCTACTCCGGACCGTACACGTACAAGCGATTCTGGGTTCGTGACGCGGCGTGCATACTGAACGCGGCGATGTGCCACGGATTGCAGCAACGTGTCGTGGACGCGATTCCGCATTTGTTGGAATGCCGGGATCGCACCGGCTACTTTCATTCACAGGAAGCGGAGTGGGACGCGAATGGCGAGGCCCTCTGGTTGCTGGAACGCCATCTTCAGTTCACCAACAGGAATTTGCCGCCCGAGTGGCAATCCGTTGTTCGGCAGGCAGCGGACTGGATTTGCAAGAAGCTGGTTCCCGCGGACTCTGGCTCTCCGGCCGCGGGGCTGATGCCTGCGGGATTCAGTGCTGAATATCTTGGCCCGAGTGACTTTTACTACTGGGACGATTTTTGGTCGATCGCCGGACTGAAAACGGCCAGCCGGTTATTGGAGGGCAGGGGTGAGAGTGCGGTTGCAGAACGATACGGGGCGGTCGCGAATCAAATCGCTGGATCGATTCAGCGTAGCCTCGAGTCCACGGACTATATGCGTAGCATGTTGGCCTACCCGGCGGCGCCGGAACGTCGGATGGATGCGGGCGCGATTGGGTCGTTGGCGGCTTCGTATCCGTTGCAGTTGGTCGAACCGGGCGACGAACGTTTGCAGGGGACTTTGGAGTTCCTGGTGAAGAACTGCATGGTGGATGGCGGCTTTTTCCAGGACATGATCCACTCGGGAATCAATCCTTTTCTGACCCTTCAGATCGCTCAGGCAATGCTGCGAAACGGAGACTCGCGTAGTTTCGAACTGATCAACGTGGTCGCAAAGCTGGCGTCGGAAACCGGGCAATGGCCTCAGGCGATTCACCCGCGAACGATGGGTGGTTGCATGGGCGACGGGCAGCACGTGACCACTGCGGCGGCGTGGTTGATGGCGGTTCGAAACCTGTTCGTCCGTGAGGAAGCGAATTCGTTGGTGATCGGTTCGGGGATTCCTCCTCACTGGCACTACAGCAAAGAACGTATGGCGTACGGTCCCACGTGGACGCCATGGGGAAAGCTGTCGGTCGCTTTCAAATTTGATGTGGAAACCGCCGATCTGACCTGGGAAGCAGACTGGCATGCTGGTCCACCGCCCGTTCGCGTGGCGATTCCGTGCTTTCATGAAGTGGAGCTGGACATGGCTGGGGCGTCCGGAAAAGTCACGGTCGAATCGAATCACACGTGCAAACGCGAGCTTGTTTAAGCGTCGATCGATAACAGCCGCTTGAGACGGCAGCAGGCCGCGGACGAAAAGAAAGGCGACTCGCGAGAAATGGAAACTCATCACGGACCGGACGCTCTGGTGCCAGCGGAAATGGCGGCAAAGGCAGAGAAGATTGGTCAGGCCAAAGCGAATTTGGATACTACCTCGACGTTCGTCCTAGCCTTGTTGGCTGGAGCGTTCATCGCATGGGGTGGAGTTCTCTACACGGTGGTCGTCACAACGGGGCCGGCCGGCGGCGCGTTTGGAGCGACGAAGCTGCTAGGTGGCCTCTCATTCAGTCTTGGACTGGTGTTGGTGGTCGTGGCCGGGGCCGAGCTCTTTACGGGCAACAATCTGATCGTGATGGCGTGGGCCAGCGGCAAGATCAGTCTGCGCCAGGTGGCTCGTAACTGGCTGATTGTCTATGCCGGAAATTTTGTCGGGGCCGTAGGAATCGCCCTGATCGTGTTTATCGCTGGGTTTGCCGACGGCGGGGGAGGAGCTGTCGGGGATACGATTTTGAAGATCGCCGTCAGCAAGTGCAGTCTGAACTGGACGCAAGCGGTCGCCGCCGGCGTCGGTTGCAACATGCTCGTTTGCCTGGCGGTGTGGTTATGCCTGAGTGCCCGTTCGGTGGCGGACAAGGTGTTGGCGATTGTGTTTCCAGTGACCGCGTTTGTGGCTACCGGCATGGAGCACTGCGTCGCCAATATGTTCTTTGTTCCGGTGGCGATTCTGGTGCAGGCACAGCGTGGTTCCGACGAATCGATTGGCGTTGGCCCCTTTGTCCTGAACAACCTGCTTCCCGTGACGATTGGAAATGTCATTGGGGGCTCGCTTCTGGTGGGCCTTGTCTATTGGTTCGTGTACTTGCGAAAGGCGGGGGGGCGATGAAACAGGGAAAAAAGTATGGCGCGTTCGCCGGGAATGCCCGTGTCGGAGGAAAGTTGGGACTGCAAGCTGGCAGTCAGGACGCGGGCGAAGTGCTGGAATCGCTCTGCAAGGTTCAGGCAACTGAAGGAGCCGTATCTGCGACGGACATCGACCGAATTGCGTCTAAAACTTCGACGAGTGAAGCTGCCGTGCGTGGCGCATGTAGCTTCTACTCACTCCTGGAATCCGGAACGGCTGACCAACCGCGTAAGGGTGTCGTCCGGGTTTGCGATGGCCCGGCGTGTCGACTGGCGGGGAGCGATCCGTTGTGCCGTTCCCGCGCGGAAGGGGGTAGCATTCGTGTAGCTCGAACGAGTTGTCTTGGGTATTGCGATCAGGCGCCGTCGGTGATGGTCGACCGCAGCACGGGCGAGCGTTTCATCGCGGGAAGCGTGAACGAACTTTCCGCAGACATCGGGTCGCTCGGGAACAGGAATCCCATGGTGCACGTGCTTGGCCATCCGACGCCCGACCTTTTCAGACGCCCTCTGACGAGACGTTTTGGGCTGAATCCGCTTTCAATCGACGCTGCGTTGGCTGCCGGTGCGTATCGCGGTTTGCTTGTCGCACTGCACACGGAGTCCGAGCGGATCATTCGCGATGTGGATGATTCCGGTTTGCGTGGGCGGGGTGGAGCAGGCTTTCGCACAGGGCAAAAGTGGCGGTTGGCTGCTGAGGCAACCGGCGATCAGAAATATGTCGTCTGCAATGCAGATGAGTCCGAGCCGGGCACGTTCAAGGACCGAGCGTTAATGGAAGCCGATCCGCACCTGCTGCTGGAGGGGATGGCGATCTGTGCTCGGGCAATTGGTGCCACGAAGGGCGTGGTCTATATACGAGGCGCTTACACGAGAGCGGCGGAAGTTCTTCGGCAGGCCATCGAACAGGCTCGCGAGCGAACCTATCTTGGCGGCGACATTCAGGGTAGCGGCTTTGAGTTTGACGTGGCGATTCACTGTGGTGCGGGGGCATACATTTGTGGCGAGGAAACGGCACTGCTGGAATCGCTGGAAGGAAAGCGAGGTGAGCCTCGCGAGCGACCGCCTTATCCGGCCACGTGTGGACTGTGGGGCAAGCCGACCGTTGTGAACAACGTGGAAACACTGTGCTCGGTACCCGCTATCGTGCAGTCAGGGCCCGCGGAGTATCGGCAGCTCGGTCGTGGGCGGGCGTGCGGAACGAAACTGTATTGCCTCTCAGGGCATGTGACGCATGCGGGGATCTGCGAAGCACCGAAAGGAATCTCCGTTCGCCAGTTGCTGCAGGAATTCGGTGGTGGCATGCGTTCGGGCAGCGAATTTAAATTTGCTTTGACCGGTGGAGCGGCCGGCACGTTTCTGCCCGAGTCGCTGTTGGATTCCGAGCTGACTTACGACGCGCTGGAGTCGGGCGTCGCGTTGGGGTCTGGCGCCATTGTGGTTGCCGACGAATACGTGAATGCCGCTGAGATGCTGCTTGGCTTGCTGGACTTCTTCGCTCGCGAGTCGTGTGGGAAGTGTACGCCCTGTCGCGTCGGCGTTGTGCAGGCGCGAGATGTCGTGGCAAAGATCGTTTCCGGCAATGGTGACGCAGAGGACCTTCGTCGACTAGAGGAGCTTGCCGAGACGCTGCAGATGATGTCGCTGTGCGGTCTGGGAATGTCGGTGGCGTGGCCCATTGAAAGTGCTCTCAGGCATTTTCCTCGCGACTTCCTGGCATAGTACGTATTTTCATAAGGGGGAGAATTGTGCCGACGCTTACCATTAACGGCCGGACGATCGAGGTCGCCGCCGACACTTCCATTCTGGATGCAGCGGCGCAGTTGGATATTGGCGTGCCGACGCTCTGTCATCACGCGGAGCTGTCACCGGTTGGTTCGTGTCGAATGTGCGTGGTCGACGTGGAGGGTTCACGCCTGCCGCAGCCGGCGTGTAGTACGAAGGTCGCCGAGGGGATGAAGGTGCGGACCACGTCACCTCTGATTCACGAACATCGCAGATCGATGCTGGAGATGCTGCTCTCGCGTTTCCCAGAGGCGACGAACACCGAGGGGCCGGAAGAACCTACGGCACGATGCGAAGCGGCACCCGGGCCACTGGCTGAATTTGATCGGCTGGTGAAGGAGTATGGAGCTAAACGCCGGACGGCCGTGGAAACGCGGCACGAAGTGGACTCGGATAGCAATCCGTTCATCCACGTGGATCTCAACAAGTGCATCCTCTGTACTCGATGTGTTCGCGCCTGCAACGAAATTCAGGGACGCTTCATCTGGAACCTTGCTGAACGCGGCGATCAGACGCATTTGATCTGTGGCAACGATACTTCGATGTTGGAGGCGGGCTGCGAATCGTGTGGCGCGTGTGCTGCGCTTTGTCCCACCGGGGCGTTGGAGGATCGGATGTCGATGGACGTCCAGAAGATTGATCAGAAGGTGCGTACGACATGTGGCTACTGCGGGGTCGGTTGCCAGTTTGACCTGAACGTTGCGCAAGGGAAGGTCGTGGGTGTGTCGTCTACGGAAGAAGCGCCGGTCAACGGAAGTTCGCTCTGCGTGAAGGGCCGATATGGGTACGACTTCCTGCATCACCCCGAACGAATTCGGCGACCCCGGGTTCGAAAGTACCTGTTGGACAAGAAGCGGGTCAGCGAACGGCCATTTGATCGGGGTCCCTGGGTGGAGGTGGATTGGAGGGAAGCCTTGGGGTTGGTGGCGAATCGGTTTTCTGGCATCGCTCGCGAATCGGGCGCTTCCGCGTTTGGTGTGCTTTCTTCGGCGAAGTGTACGAACGAAGAAAACTATCTGATGCAAAAATTTGCCCGACAGGTGCTGGGGACGAACAACGTGGATCATTGCGCCCGTCTGTGTCATTCCTCGACGGTTGCCGGCCTGGCGATGGCGATGGGCAGCGGAGCGATGACGAATTCGATGGACGACATTGCTACAGAAGCCAAAGCGATTCTGATTACCGGATCGAATACGACAGAGCAGCACCCCGTTTTTGGCGCGATGCTGCGACAGGCAGCGCTACGAGGAACAAGGATTGTCGTCGCCGACCCGCGAGCGATCGACATGGTCGAATTTGCGGAGCTGCATTTACGGCAGCGACCGGGTACCGATGTCGCGTTGATCAACGGAATCATGCAGCTGGCAATCCAGAACGAGTGGCTGGACCGCGAGTATGTGGAGTCTCGCTGTGAGGGCTTCAGTGAACTGGCCGATACGGTCGCCGCGTATACTCCGGCCGTCGTCTCCGGGATAACGGGCGTGCCCGAAGTCGACTTGCGAGCCGCTGCCGAGTTGTTGTGTACTACTTCCCCGATGGCCGTGATCTGGTCCATGGGAATTACCCAGCACACAACGGGAGTTTCAAATGTGCTCTCTCTGGCGAACCTGCAAATGCTGCTGGGAAACATTGGCGTGGCTGGAGGAGGCGTGAATCCACTGCGCGGTCAGAACAATGTGCAGGGAGCCTGTGATCTGGGCTCCTTGCCGAATGTCTATCCGGGCTATCAAAGAGTGGATGATGGAATGATCGCAGCGAAGTTTCAGGCGGCATGGAAGCTCTCCAAGTCCGGAGCGCTCGACATGAAACTGGGACTGACGGTCACGGAACTGATTGAACGGGCCGGAGCTGGAACCATCCGCGGGTTGTATATCATGGGCGAGGATCCCGCGATGACGGAGCCGGACAGCAATCACGCTCGAGAATGTCTTGCGAACGCCGAGTTTGTCGTGCTGCAGGAGATTCTCGAATCGGAGACGGTCGCATATGCGGACGTGCTGCTTCCGGGTAGTGCCTACGCGGAAAAGGAGGGCACGTTCACCAATACCGAACGTCGTATCCAGCCAGTACGACGGGCAATCGATCCGCCGGGTGAGTCGAGAGCCGACTGGGAAATCATCTCGCAGTTGGCGACTCGCATGCTGTTGCAGCAGGACCGGGTGCCCACGGGTAAATACGCCGATTGGAACTATCATTCGCCCGCAGAGATCCTTGATGAGATCAATGCGTTAACCCCCAGCTATGCCGGCGTCACTGCCGCGCGGGTGGCGCGGGGCGAACGGCTGCAGTGGCCGGTGCCGGATGAACAGCATGCGGGCACACCGATCCTGCATGTCGGCCAGTTCGCCCGCGGGAAGGGGCGTTTTCACGCGGTTGATTTCGTACCCGCTGCCGAATTGCCGGACGCGGATTACCCGCTGCTGCTGACGACGGGGCGCGTGCTCTATCACTGGCACGGTGGCGAACTCACACGCCGCGCGGAGGCGCTGGCGGCCGTTTGTCTCGAGCCGATGATTGAGGTCAGTTACGAGGATGCGATTCGCTATGAGCTGGAGGATGGCCAGTGGGTGACGCTGGCATCACGCCGAGGAGAACTGCGAGCTCGAGTACGACGGACCACGCGCGTTTCGGAGGGAGTTGTTTTTGGCAACTTTCACTTCCCCAGCGGGAATGTGAACAAGTTGACCATCAACGAAGTGGACCCCATCGCCAAGATCCCCGAGTACAAGGTGTGCGCAGTACGGTTCGCTTTGTAACGGGTGTCGCTGAGCGGGGCCGCGGCGTCATGCGGCCAATGCCCGGCGGGTCTCGCATAACCAGGGTCACGCAGATCTAGCTGCGGCACATCTGCCGAACGAACGAAATGACTTCGCGGACCTGCCCATCAATCGGGATCTGGGAGGTATCGATGGTGACTCTGGGCATGCAATCGAGCGGTTCCTCGTAGGACTCACTCTGCGAGTCGTAAACTTCGGGGGTGGCATCGGAGTGGTCGTTGCCGGCATCGAGCCGGGTCGCAATGCGGGCGACGGCGGTTTCCGGGGCGCACTGGCATTGCACCTGTAAGACGGTGGCGTCCAGTTCATTGGCCTTTTCGTAAACACTCTGGCGGAATGTCTGTTTCGAGTAGGTTCCGTCCAGCACAATCGTCGGCGTGCGTGAGAGGGAATTGGCGATACGGTCGACCATTGCCTGGTAAACCTGCTGACGACCCGCCGCGGTGTATTTGCCATTCGAGGATTCCGGTGTGAAAAGCTCGTTGCGAATCACGTCGGTTTGCAGGAGTTCGCCGTAGAGTGTGCTTCGCAGGGCGTTCGCGAGCGTTGATTTTCCGGTTCCGCTGAGGCCGCCAACCATGATGACAATGGGTTTGCCGAATTCTGCGGTGTAGCGTTTCGCCAGCTGGACATAATCCTGTGCCAACTCCGTAGCGGCCGTCTTCGTTGTGTCGGGCAGTCCTTCCTGCGTTGCCCGCAAGGCCGCAACCTTGGCCCGGACGCAAGCTCGGTAGCTGCGATAGAAGGACGACAGGAACGGAGCGGGGGTATCGTTACTGGCTTCAAGGTACGCGTTCATGATCGACTCGCCCACGTCGTGGTTGCCAAGTCGGTCGCATTCCATCGTCAGGAATGCCAGTTCGTCGACGACATCATTGGTGCGGTATTCTGGATTGAATTCGATGCAATCGATGATGGCGGGCTTGCCACGCTGGAAATAGATATGATCCGGCCGGAGGTCGCCGTGCCCGTCCACCACTCGCCCGTCCGCGACGCGTTGTATGAAGTAGTCGGATTCAAGCCGCAGGCATCGTAGCTGCGAGTTGGAGATCCGCCGGATGGCATAGTTGGCTTGCGGCAGTGTGGTTAGCAGATCGTTTCCGTTGGCAATGATGTGCTGTTGGATGCCGTCTATGAACTGACTGCTCCGCAGCATGGCGGGCGCTTGAGCGGTGTAGAAACGGGTGACCATGTTCGACAGCCGCTGTATCTGGAGCGCGGTCAGAGTGTCATTTCGAATCGTTGCTTCCAGCGTCGATGATTCGTCCAGCCGAACCATCTTCACCAGCGGCTCGACGACCTCGTCACCGGGCTTAAGCTGGAGGTTTCCGTGCGGGTCCGTGGAAACCGGGACGACTCCCAGGTAGACCTCCGGTGAGAGTCGGCGGTTGAGTTTGACTTCCTGGTCGCAGTAGTACTGCCGCTTCTCGCGTGTGGAGAAATCGAGGAATTCGAATGTTACCGGCTTCTTCTGTTTGTAAACGTAGCGTTCCGTCAGATACACCCACGAAATGTGCGTCTCCCGGAGCTCGACTCGTTGCGGCTTTTCCGGATAAGCCTTGGGAGACAGCAGGAATTCGTGGACACGGTTTGCCAGTTCGACGCAGGTGGTCATGGGAGTTACTTTGTTCCGGACAGGCCATTTCGGCAGATGGAGCGAATGTGGTCGACCCCGAGTCGTAGTGGGCCGAGGCGGTTTGACAGCTCTTTCGCTACGAACGAAGCACGGAAACCCGGTTATCAATCCGGGTGATGCCATCGACGTCACGCAGGATCGTTTGCAGCATCTGTTTCAGGTAGAAGGAGGGCAAGCGTCCGTCCAGGCGGAGAGTCCCGTCGAGATGTTGCATGTGTATCAGATGGCTGCGACTGCGAAACAAGGCGCTGGCTTCCAGGAGGCGGCGAGCTTCCAGGATGGGATTGGCCGCTGACGGGAAGGCTCGTTGCCCGGTTCGTATGGGTCGCCTTTTGGGTTCAGTGAGGACTGGCATGTGGGTACTCTCGTTTTCGTGCGGGACTTCAGATCTAACGCATGAAAAGCATGAGTCGCAAAGACGGTGCCAAGGGCAAAAGCAGCGGTTGGGGGACGCAGGGTGTGCGAATTGGAATGCGCTGTGTGCGTAGTGACTCGGAGTGGCACACCGGTTGCGATTGGTTTCAAACGGTTGCGAGTCGTTGTGACGTTGCACGGGAGCGAAAGGCCATCGCGGTGCGGATGTCCACACGCATCGAATCCCGTGCGGTGGTAGCAACGGTCCACTCCCTTTGAGTTCATCTATAATCAGTGCACGGTTTAGTGTGCTAATCCGCACGCATTGTGTGCGATACCGCCCTATGGAGGCATCGATGTCGGAAGCTGACAAAAACGAGAAAGTAATTGATCTGTTACTTGTCGACGACGATGAAGAGTTGCGTGACGACATGTCACGGTTCTTTTCGCGGCGTGGCTATAGCGTCAGTGAATGTGCAGACGGTGAATCGGCATTGGCGTTTGCGGACCAGCGTGCGTTCGATGTCATTGTCCTGGATATGATGATGCCGGGGATGACGGGCATCGACGTGTTGAGAGCGCTCAAGGAGCGCGGCTCGGAGGCCGAGGTTGTCATGCTGACGGGGCAGGGTTCGATCGAAGCTGCCGTGGAAGCGATGAAGTTGGGTGCCCGCGAATTCCTGTCCAAGCCGATGAGCCTGAAGGACCTCGACCTTCTGATTCGAAAATCCGTCGAGTCGGGCGAGATTCGTAAGGAGAATATCCAACTAAAAGAGGTGATCTCGCGGCAGGACAAGGCGCATCCCTCGATGATCGGCGATTCGCCGAAGATGCAGGAGGTCTATCGCCTGATCGAACGGACCGGGAGTTCGACCAATCCGATTCTCGTTCAGGGTGAAAGCGGCACTGGCAAGGAACTGGTCGCTCGTGCTCTGCATGAAGCCAGTCCTTTGGCCGACAAGCCTTTGGTTGTCATCAATTGCGCCGCCCTCCCTGAAACGCTGCTGGAAAGTGAGTTGTTCGGGCACGAGAAAGGAGCTTTCACGGGTGCGGTGAGTGCGAAGCCCGGATTGTTCGAAGTGGCGGATGGCGGCACGCTTTTCATTGATGAATTCGGCGAATTGGCCGGCCCGTTGCAGGCAAAGATGTTGCGCGTACTGGAAGATGGTTCGCTGCGTCGGGTTGGTTCCGTGCAGGAGCGGCGAGTCAAAGTCAGGATTATCGCGGCGACAAATCGGGACATGATCAAGGAAGTGGAGGCCGGCAATTTTCGTGAAGACCTCTACTATCGAATCAATGTGCTCACAATCCATCTACCGCCGCTGCGTGAACGAACCGGCGATATTCCTCTGCTCACGGAACACTTTCTGGGCCCGGAGTGGACGGTCGCTCCGGATGTTATGCCCGTACTGGAACGCTATGGTTGGCCAGGCAACGTCCGCCAGTTGGTAAACGCGTTGCAGCGAGCGAAGATCCTTGCCGAAGATGAAGTGGTCCGCCTTGAGAACCTCCCGCCGGAGATCGTGTCCGGAGCTGAAAAGGCGGCCGCGCCACCTCCGGGGACGCAATGTGACCTGGATACGCTCAATAAGATGCACATCGAGGAAACCTATCGCAAGCACAAGGGCAACAAGGCGCGGACGGCACGAGCGTTGGGGATTGGCCGACGTACGTTGTATCGCTTGATTGAAAAATTCGATCTGGATGATCCACGCGAATCAGAGAGCTAGACGAAACGCACCAGGGAAACTGCTGTCGTTTGTGTTATCGCTATGGCGAGGTGGGCTTCGCTGGAGGCTTCCAGTGCGACTGGAGGGCGGCATCCGCACGATCGAAATCGTCTTCCCACGCAATAATGGTGATCTGTTGGTCGCTTGAGTCGGTGACCGATGCCTTACCTCTGTCTGGTGCCGAAACCCGAGTGGTGGTCGGCGATGGGGATTTGCAGGGGCCGACCAGTGCGCAGGGGATCGCATGGTCCGCCAGCACTTGGCGGATCGTCCTGGCCTCGATCATGTTCCTGACGCAGCAGAGTCGAACAAGTCGCTCGTTGGATTGCATGTTGTTCTGGCTTCGGATGTTAGAAGTCAAGAATTTCCGGCGGCTTGAAAGAGATGTCGATCAAGTCGTTACCGCAGGCGCGAACGATGTCGCTGGTGCTGACGATTCCGACCAGGCGTCGATCATCAATGACCAACACCCGGTGGATCTTCTTTTCCGTTAGTAGCGCTGCGACCTCGTGAAGTGACATGCTGGAGGGGACGGAAATGACATCCTCGGTCATCAGGTCTCTGACACGAAGATGATCTGCACGTTTGCCTACTTCGGCCGACACCCAGTCGTCCAGAAGCGATGTGAAGTCTGCGTGTCCTTCTTCGTCGTAGAAGCTGGTGGACATTTCGACCTCGCTGCGGAGCTCGCAGACATGGGCCAACACGTCGCGGGCCGTCACAATCCCCTGCACAGATTGGTCGCTGTCAACGACGGGGAAAGCGCTGACGTTGTCCGCAATGAAACGCCGCTCAAGGTCGGCCATTGCAAGATCCTGGCGAACGGTCTTGACGTCCTTTTGCATGACGTCTTTGGCAAATACCTTCATGATGACTCCCGGTTGAGTGAGGCGTAGGATGATTGTCAGCTACATATATCGCGGTGCCGGCAACGGTATGACCAGCGGCTCGGTATGAGCTGCTTCCTTGGCCGGGCGTTTGCGGATCGTCATTACCGGGCAGTTGGCGTGTTGTAGGACGTACTCGGCCACGCTGCCAAATAGCAGGTGTCGCAGGCCCGTACGACCATGCGTTCCCATGATGATCAGGTCGCAGTCCTGGTCGTCAGCGAGCCAACAGATGACTTCGCCAGGCGGCCCCGCGTGCAGATACCGTTCGACGGGGACGGTCGTTTTGACTTCAACCATCTTGTGGCGAAGAGATTCGTCGGCCGGATCTGTCTGATCGCCATAGTCCAAAGAGGCGGGGCGATCGAAGGCGTGGCACAAGACGAGAGTGGCTTTGGTGGCCAGCGCAAGCTCCTGAGCGTAGTCGAGCGCCACCATCGAAGCAGCGGAAAAATCGAGCGGACACAGGATACGAGTGATCATGTTTTTCATAGCAGCTCCTTTGGTTGGCACGTAACAAATGGACTGAATGGGGAATTGGTGGAGAAGAGATTCCTGTCTACCAGTACTTCTCGAAATGGAGGTTGCCGGGATCATTGGCCCGGTCAATCGTGAATCCGCGGTTCTCCAGCAGTTCGATCATGCCCGTTGGCTTTGGGTAGCGAACGGTTTCGTCATGGGTGTGCAGTGGGACGCCAACAAGCTTGGGGCTTCCGCACAGGAAGACGTGGGTGTTGTTCGATTGGAGTTCGACGCCTGCGTCTTCTTCCAGGTCCCCGGAGGCGAAGTAGTCCTGGATGTAACGCTTGCCAAGGTAGTGGGGATGTTTGCGGTCGAGATTCCTGGTTTCACGGGTGGTCAGCGTCAGGTAGCGATAGGTCTCGAAAGCCCGTTCCAGCAGGTGGTGCATACCGGAGTAGGCGAGGTCGGACAGGTATCGCGTACAGATGACGGACACGACTTTTCCCGCATGTCCCCGCAGCAGCAAGTCAGAGATCATGGCGTTATGGGGAGCTTCGCCACAGCCAGTCCCCATGAATACGATCGTGTCATTTGGATTGGTGATTCGCTCCAGCGTGTATCGGCCTCGACAACGCGGGCTTACGTACAAGCGGTCGCCCTTCTGCAACATGAACAATCGTGGTGTGAGCGCGGCGGGCCTTTGGGAGTTGCGTACCAACGCAATGTAGAACTCCAGCGTTCCGTCTTCACCTGCGCGAATCAGCCGTCCGAAATCCGTGTAGATCGGGGAGCTGATGGAGTAGGGGCGACGTAGTAGCCTGTTGGTTGTGGACGCAGGCTCTGAAGTCGTGTCTTTGGCCGGAATTTGCGGCAGTCGTGGCTCCCAACTACCCAGTCCAAGAAGTGTGTACTGACCGGCCTCGAAAGACGGGATGCCGGCGTCCGGTTTGACCTTCAGGATCATCAGGCTGTCGGTCACTCGATCAATATTCGTGACGGTGGCGTTGTAGTGTTTCTTGCGCAGGGTCTGGTGTTCGTCGGGCGAATTGCGTTGGCAAACTTGAGCGGGCCTCGGCGTTGAAGTGGACATGATCGGTCGCCACGAAAAAGTTGATGTTGGGTTCTGCCTGGAGGAAAGGATGGCAGTCTGCGTGCCACTTGGTGCTGCCGTGAATTCGTGATCTCTGGGGATTCAAACCGTGCGGATCCGCACTGCTTCGTTCAATCGAGCGCGCCGGCGGGGCTCATTTGCCTCGCATTTCTGAAGGAAGCGGGTTGGCCCGCCGGTTGCGACGCATTCGACCGTGCCAGGGTAGTTGCTGCTGGCGCAATTGGTGAATTACCCCACGGGAGACAGGACAATGGTTGTTGGGATCTACAAACAATCGGCAAAGGACATCATGACCACGCGGGTGGAAACGCTGCGGCAGCGGGACACGATCCACTACGCATTGATGATGATGGCGGAAAATGACATCTCGGCGATACCGGTGGTGTCCGCGGATGGCAAATGCATCGGGATCATTTCGCAGAGAGACATCATTGCGGAAGCTCGGGACAAGGACCTCGAGGATTCAGCCAAGTCGCCGGCGAGTCTCGGTTTGCTGAACTTTGGTGCGGTGGCGCTGGATGAACTGACGAACGAGCGTGTCGAAGACATGATGTCGAACTAGGTCGTCAAGGTGCATGCTGACGACTCGGTGACCGACATTGCGGACAAGATGCTGGAGCAGAACATCCATCATCTACCGGTCGTGGGCGAGGATGATCGTTTGTTGGGTATCGTCTCGACGATGGACATCCTCGGAGGCCTGCGGGCTCCGGTGGAGGCCGCCTGACGACCGGGTGTGTCGCGAAGTTAGCGTGCCGTCTTTTTTGTCTATTCACTGAGAGGTCTAACGATGCAGACAATAGGATTCAATGATCGAGCGAAGGCTCTTGAGAATGCGTTTTTCCACGATGTCGACAAGCAGCTAATCGATGAACTGCGTTCCGAGGCTACGGATCGGGAGGCGAAACGTGAAGTGCGATCGGCCTCAGGGGTCTGGAACGACGCCGTGCTGGCGGAACTTGTGGACCTTGACGTTCGGTCGGAAACTATAATGGCCGTATCTCTCATTCCCCTGGTCGCGGTCGCCTGGGCCGATGGGAGCGTTTCTCCCGAAGAACGAGAGAGGATTCTTGCGGCCGAGCAGGCGGCGGGCATTGATGTCGCATCGCCCACACATCGACTGCTTGAGCATTGGTTGGACAATTTTCCCGGCCCCGACATGCTCGAAGCATGGAAGAACTTTGTCCAGGAACTACGTGGGCGTCTTTCCCCGGCGAGGGGAACTTTGCTTGATTCCGAGTTGCTGGAGCGAGCGGAAGGAGTCGCGAAAGCGTCCGGCGGATATTGGACATACGGGAGTATTTCGCCGTCAGAGAAGCGTGTGCTGCAACTTATCAGGAACGTACTCAAGAACGACTAGCGGGCCGATGCGGCCGTGGAAATGAAACGCCATGATCTTCACCAATGATTGCCTCCGATTGATGGTTTGTTCGGCGTGTATTGGGCTATTCTCCGTTCCCGTGCTTGCTGGAAATTACGAGGTTGTCACGCACGACGGATTTGATTCCGGCTGGTCGATGGATGGCGGCACGATCTCGACCAGCGGGTTCGTGGGGACGTTGGACGATGGAACCGTCAACTCGTTGCTGACGGATTGGTCGGTTCGGTTTTCGTCGCCGACCGCGTCGTACGAATTGACGCCCGGCAACAGCTCGTTCACGCCTGTTTCGACTCGGCAGGGAGAGTCAGGGATCGTCGAACTGGATTTGACCGACATCTGGGTTCCCTTTGATGCGTTTGGATTGGACCTCCGGTTGTCAACCGACAGCGGGCAGGAGATCCTTTGGGACGCACCCCGGTTCCGGCAGGACTTTGGATTTGTGACGATCTTGCATGGCAGTATCACGCTGACCGACGATAATCAGGAGTCACGCGTTTCTTTCGGAATCTGCGACGTTGCTCCGGGGTGCAGTCCACCTCGTGGCCTGACGGTGGCGACGGTACCGGAACCACGAACCTACGGCGGGTGGCTCGTGATGGTGTGGAGTGTGTTCGCGTTGCTTGCAAGAGACATGAAGGCATAAGGCGGTGACGGAGGATAATACTCCAACGAAAAGACGATCGATCGTCAGGTTAAAAACTCGGCTCAGTAGGATCTGCGGAACCATCTCCTGCCCCGCACACGTAAACCTCGGAGTGAAGAAATGAATGCCCAATCGGCCTACCCGTTTGAGTTGCCCGACAGTCACGGAAAGACGCACCGGCTTTCGGACTACTCCGGGCGTTGGCTGCTGATGGTCATGCATCGGCATCTTGGATGACTGCCCTGCCGCGAGCACGTGACGCAGTTGCGTCAGGTACAGAGGCGACTGGACGATTTGGAGATTGACGTTGTTGTTGTCACGTTCGACGCGGCTTCGATGGCCAGGGATTACGTCGAACAGACGCAGCTGCCGTGGCCATTGCTGATTGATTCAGAACGCGAGCTCTACCGGGCCTACGGTATGCTGCAGGCGGGGTGGGCGAATATCTATAGTCCTGCCTCGATATGGCGTTATATGCAGTTAATCTTTGGTCATGGTCGTCGAATTGAAACGCCGGGGTCGGATCAGCTCCAACTGGGCGGAGATGTGCTTGTTGGGCCGGACGGCATGTTGAAGTTTCAGTTTGTTAGTACGTCTCCACATGATCGCCCATCGGTTGCCACGATACTTGCACATCGAAATTGATTGCAATTCAAAACTCTGAGATTTGGGAGTGTGATTACGGGGCGATCGCCGGGGCCAGGTTCCTGGCGAGTTACACGTTTCGATGCCCCGATTGTGGGGCCCGAAACTCTGTTGACCATTTCGGTAAAAAATCTGCACCTTTCAGGTAGGATGCATCGAACGTGGCGGCGTGACGGCTGACATTTGAGGCACAGGAAGACGCAGCGCGCCGGTAGGGTGTGACGATTTTGGTCTTGTAGATGCGTTGCTGGTTCGGATCGAGAAACTTCGACTTTGAAGAGGGTTGGAAATGTTTTCCAGGGCAATTGCAGCATCGTTGATGCTGATTCTCGTGCAAGGCAGTTTTGCGCAGAATTCATGGGTGCAGCACTACGGTGGCGTCGAAGACAGTCCGTTCAATGAGATCGGGATGCCCGGTACGCTCTTTGTTGAGACATTTGAGGATGGCGAATTCAATGTGCCAAACGCGGTTTGGGTACCTTCAGAGGACATGCTGGGAGCAAATTTTGCGATCGTTTCGGATCCGTCGGTTTCTACAGCGAATTCAGTAGGCGAGGACACGGGGGACCCGGATTCCGGTGCGTTTCTGTTGGGCTCGCCACAGTCATGCGCAGTGACCTTTCCGCCATTGTGTCCCGCCGATGCCAGCTTTGTGTTCGGCGATGAAGGGCCACTGCCGACCTTTGTTGGATTCGCATGGACGGATGCGGTGGGGTCGCCGGATCCGCTTTCTGGTTTGCCCTTTGCCGTTGCCTCCATGACGAATGCAGAAGGCGAGCTGACGGTCGAGCGGGTGTTTGACCTTCCGTTGTATGATCCGGAATCGCCCAACGCGGATGACCTCTTCTTTGGCTTCGTTGACGACAAAGGTATACGTGAGCTGCAGTTTTTGGTGGTGTCCGATCTGGAAGGCGGATATCTTGCGGTGGACCATCTTCAGGTTGGACAAGCCGCTTTGCCTGGCGACGCCGATCGTAGTGGCGAAGTAGATTTGGAGGACTACCTTACCCTATCCCGCAACTTTGGCCAGGAAGGCGATTGGTCGATGGGCGACTTCACGTTTGACGGCATGGTGGAATTTGATGACTTCCTGCGGCTGTCGGATTTCTTTGGACAGACGGTTGAAACGTCCTCGGTCGCTGTGCCAGAGCCTGCCGGATTTGGCGTTTTTCCCTGGCTGCTGTTGGCCGCCATGATTCGCAAGTGGGCACAACGCGCCGGTCGCGCTTCGCAGCGCTGATCACACCTCGCGGGCCCTCGGACATTGCGTGCTCTCTCGCACGCCGGGACCACGGTTCGCGCGTTCTCTCGCACACTTTGTTCGGCGATCTGCCGACACTTCTGAATCGAGTCTCTCGTTTCCTTTTCGGCACCACAGTTGCAACTGTGTCTGCTGAGGTTGTGCTACTTACGACGCCAACGCTGAAAGGAAATGACGATGCCCGCTCTGGTGAATATCGAAGGGGTTGGTGAAAAATTCGCCGACAAACTGGCACTTGCCAAAATTGGAAGTACGCAGTCGCTGCTGGAACGCGGGGCCACCCGCAAAGGCCGCAGGGAGATCGCGAAGATCACGGGCGTCGAGGGCCGCAGAATACTCGACTGGGTCAATCGAGCCGACCTGTTTCGGATACGCGGAGTCGGCGAGGAATACTCGGACCTGCTGGAAGCCGCGGGGGTCGACACGGTTGTCGAACTATCCAAGCGGAAGGCCGAACACCTCTTCGAGAAGCTGGCAGAGGTGAATGTTGAACGTAGCCTTGTGCGACGAACGCCGCCTTTGGCAAGCGTGAAGGACTGGATTCAACAGGCGAAGAAACTGCCGCGAGTGGTTGAGTACTAGAAACCGTCAGTTCGTACGCACACCGAATTCGAGAAGTTTGACGTGGTTCGTCACTCCTCGTCTGTATTTGCGGACATCCCGGAGAGTTTGCCTGATGAAAAGCTGCATGGCCGTTATCCTTGCCGGCGGGAAGGGCTCGCGATTGGACCCTCTGACGAGAGACCGGGCGAAGCCAGCGGTGCCCTTTGGAGGGCAATACCGGATTGTGGATTTTGCCCTGTCTAACTGCCTCAATAGTGGTCTGCGTCGCATCCTCATGTTGACTCAATACAAGGGGATGAGTCTCGATCGGCATATTGATCTCGCGTGGCGACAGTACTTCTGCCGCGAACTCGGTGAGTTCATCGACATCGCACCGCCGCAACATCGCGTGGACGAAAACTGGTATCGCGGAACTGCGGACGCGGTCTACCAGAATATCTACTCGTTGGAAAAAGTAGCTCCGCGTCATGTTGTGATCCTTGCGGGCGACCATGTCTACAAAATGGACTATTCGAGGATGGTCGACTTTCACAAGGCATCGGGGGCGCAGTTAACGATTGGTGCCTTAACGGTTCCGAAAACGGAGGCAAAGCAATTCGGCGTGATGGAAGTCGGCGAACATGGTCGTGTCGTGGGCTTTGAAGAAAAGCCCAAGCATCCCAAGACGCTTCCGGGCGACAGTAGCCGGAGTCTGGCTTCGATGGGCATCTATGTCTTCGATGCCGATTGTCTCTTCGACAAGCTTTGCAGTGATGCAACTTCTCAAGGCTCGCACGACTTCGGGAAAGATGTGATTCCCGCGATGATCAAGGACGGCAACGGCGTTTACGCCTTTGCGTTTCGGGATGAAAACCAGAAGTCGGAAGTCTATTGGCGGGACGTTGGAACATTGGATGCCTACTTTCAGGCGAATATGGACCTTGTTTCGGTTGATCCGCAGTTGAACGTTTACGACGCCGACTGGCCGATTTGGTCGTACACGGAACCCGCGCTCCCACCGCCGAAATTTGTCTTCAACGGGCAGGAGGAGTCGGGGCGATGCGGTGTGGCCATTGATAGCATCGTGGGGCAGGGTTCGATCATCTCCGGTGGTCACGTCGATCATTGCGTGCTGGGCCGGAATGTTCGCATCAATAGCTACAGTCGGGTTCGCGATTCGATTCTGTTTGATGATGTCCAGATTGGGCGAGGGGCGAAAATTCGTAGCGCGATCATCGACAAGCATGTGGTCATTCCGCCTGGCGCTGAACTGGGGTTTGATGCCGACTTTGATCGACGGCGTGGCTTTCACGTGACGGATTCGGGAATCCTGGTGATCACGTCGGGCGACAACCTGTCGGGGCTGCGACGAAAAAACGGTACGACAACGGCTTTTGCACCGGAATTCTGAATACCGGATGTGCTGATAGTTGGTCATTATTGAAAGGTGGCATCATGTCCAAAGTACGACGTGTCCTGGTTCCTACGGACTTCAGCGAGCAGAGCCAACAGGCGGTGGACTACGCGTGTTCGTTGATTGTCGATTCTGCGTCGGCGGATTCAGGGGCCTGCAAACCGCAACTTCATCTCGTCCACATTGTCAGCGACACTCCGGGTGGCGACGGGCAGGCCGCGCGTTTGCGTGAACAGTTGGAGCGACTTGGTCGTTCCGTGAGCGAGCAGTCAGAGCTCGCGATGGAAACGCATCGGGAGGTTGTGCCTGGCGATCCGGCGAACGTCATTACCGGCTACGCTCGTGACCACGATATCGACATGATCATCATGGGAACGCATGGTCGCACGGGACTCTCGCACTTCGCACTGGGGAGCGTGGCGGAGCGGGTGGTTCGGACGAGCGATTGCCCCGTCCTTGTAATAGGCCCCCGCAAGCAGAACCGAAATGTCACGCTGGTTCGGGCTGCCGAAACGATTGGTCAGGAGCTGGGCGAGCGATTCCCGGCCTCACGGGATGAGGGTATTTCGCAGATGTGCGCAATCCTTCAGGAGAAGCTGGATCTGCATTCGGTGACCAGCGACCGCCAGGTAGAACGACTGTTGAGCAACGACTGGATCCGATGGGAGTCGGGCGATCCAGGCGAGTGGTCGGTAATGGAAGGCGTCGAGTTTGTGGAGGAATCGGAGCCCGTGTTTAACGCTGGCACGGAATCGCAGGCTATCGACCTGATCGAACGAGCGCGGCGTCTGCGCGCGACTGACGTGCACATTGATCCTGCCGGAGCAAACGAGGTCATGGTGCGGCTTCGTATCGACGGCAAGTTGGAAGAGTACTGTCGGTTGAGTTCTGTCATCGGAGAGCATCTTGAAAACCAGCTGAAGACGCTGGCTGATCTCGACATTGCCGAGCCATTTCGTCCGCAGGAGGGGCGCGTTCGCTTGCCGGACTCGGTGTCGGATCTGGAAGTTCGCATCACGACCGCGCGAGTGGCGGCCGGTGATGCGATCGCGCTACGGCTGTTCGATGGCAAGAATATCGCCTTGCCTATGGGAAGCCTCGGGTTTTCCGGGGAGTCCATGGAGCTGGTAGATGAAATGCTGCGGCTGGGGGAAGGCCTGGTGCTGGTGACCGGGCCAACTGGTGCGGGCAAGTCGACCACGGTCTATTCGATGCTGGAGATGCTTGGCGGTCCCGAGAGCAATATCGTTTCCATTGAAGATCCCGTAGAATACGCCGTGCCATTTGTGCGTCAGATGGCGGTCGATGCAAAGCACGACATCACGATGGCCAGCGGACTGAAGACCATTCTGCGGATGGACCCGGACGTGATCTTTGTCGGGGAGATCCGCGACGCCGAGGCTGCCCGGATGGCGATGCAGGCGGCTAGTAGCGGAAAGTACGTGCTCACGACGTTGCATACGCGTGACGTGGCGTCCACGGTCACGGCTCTGCGAGATATGGGAATCGGTGATCGGTCGATTGCAGGAAACCTCACGGGTATCATCAATCAGCGACTGCGGCGACGGCTGTGTTCCAGTTGCAAGACGTCACGCAAACCAACGGAAGAAGAAATGCGTCGTTTCAAGGTAGCGGGCCTCACGCCGCCGGCTTCGGTAGCCATGCCCGGTGGCTGCGAACTATGTCGCGATACGGGTTTTCGCGGTCGTGTCGGTGTGTTTGAGGTGGCGCTGGTGGATGCCACGCTTGCGAACGCCATATCGGGCGGAGACAGCGAAAATCACTTGAAGGAACTGCTGCGTTCCAAAGGCGTCGCAAGCTTGTTGACCGATGCGCTGTCGAAGGCAGCGGCCGGTGTGACCAGCTTTGAAGAGGCGATCGCCGTGCATTGGCTGGGCTGAGCGGCGTGGGTGTGGCGACCGGAGGCGGTGCGATTGGACTCAGGCGTTGCGCAAGCGCAAAATGGTGCCTTGGTAACAATTTCTCGAGGGAGCCGCACGTGTCACAATCCAGTACAAAACAAAGGCGAGATTTTCTGCGGTCGACGATTGCTGCGTCAACGGCCGTCACGCTGACGGCGACCAATGCACGGGCCGCTGCGAATCGATTGCGCGTCGCAGTCATCGGAACGGGCAGTCAGGGGAGTGGGCACGTCAGTCGGTTCGCGGAGATGAAACAGGATGGCGTCGATGTTGCCTACGTCTGTGATGTGGATCAACAGCGTCTGGCCAAAGCTGCGCAGAAAGTTCCGGATGCCCGTCCCGTTTCCGACCTGCGCGTGATTTTGGACGACAAGAGCGTGGACGCGGTATCGATTGCAACTCCGGATCATTGGCACGCACCGGCGGCCATGTTGGCCTGTGAAGCCGGGAAGCATGTCTACCTTGAAAAGCCTTGTTGTCATAATGTGGCCGAGGGAAAGATGCTGGTGGAGACTGCTCGTCGGACGGGGCGCGTTGTGCAGCATGGGACGCAGCAACGCAGCAATCCGTTCACGGCCGGGGCCATTGAAATGCTGCGTGACGGGATCATCGGCGACGTGTTGGTTGCGAAGGCGTGGAACATTCAGCGGCGAAAGAACATCGGGCACAAATCGCCGTCACAACCGCCGGCTGGCTTTGACTATGACATGTGGGTCGGTCCCGCCGAGAAGACGGCGTTCCGTTCGAACTGTCATCACTACGACTGGCGATGGTGGCACAGCTTTGGTACCGGCGACATGGGAAATGATGGCGCCCATGAAATCGACTACGCTCGGTGGGGACTGGGAGTCGAGGGCCTGCCGCATCGTATCTCGGCGATGGGTGGCAAGTACTACTTCGACGACGATCAGGAATTTCCAGATACGATCACGGCAACGTTCGAGTACCCCGGCGACGGGAAATTCGGTAGCACGCGTCAACTCATCTTTGAAATGCGGCTGTGGTCGAAGAGCTATCCGTACAACACCGACAGCGGCGCCGAGTACTACGGCACGAAGGGGCGGATGTTCATTAGCAAGCGCGGGAAGTTTGAGGTCTTCGACGACCGCAATCGACGCATTCCAGATCTTGATTCAACCGAACACGCGAAGCTGAAGGTCGACAACCACTACCGTGACTTTATTGATGCGATCCGGTCGGGCCGTCAGCCAAATGCCGAAATCGAGATTGGTTTCCATTCGGCGGCCGTATGCAATCTCGGCAACGTGGCGACACGCGTTGGACGCACGTTGACGTTGGATGCGGAGAAGTTGGAGTTCATCGGAGATCCCGAAGCCACGAAGCTGCTGTCGCGGGAATATCGATCGGGAGGTCACTGGGCGGTCCCGTCCGTCTAGCGGGAGTCAGGGGCGAGTCGCTTTGTCGAGCACGTCGCAGGCTTCCTTGGCCAACTGGCGATCGACTTCGGGTTGCTCGGCAATTTTCAGGAACCGTTGAGCCGCGTCGTAAGCTGGCCACTCGGGCAGGCCGGCAACGTTGGGATCGCCCGTTTTGGCGAATTGCGTCCAGTAGCGGATCATGGTCTGCGAGGCGAGCCTGTCTGCTGCTATCGCGTTATCGTTGAGTGTACCGAATGTGTATTTCAAATCGATTGCGTGCGGCGAACCGACTGCCGGGTTACTTCGGTTTGGAACCGCAAACTGATATTGATAGGCGGCAGAGGAGACGCCACGCATGCCTTCCAGTAGTTGCCTCGCGGGCTGCACGAACCATGCGTCGGTGACGAATTGACTGCCGGCGGCCTTGAGCGACTCGGACGACTCGCTTGCGTACAGCGTCTGAACGGCGGCGGCTTGAGTGCCGTAAAATTCCTCGAGACGGTCGTCGAACAGTTCGCGTTCCGGTGGCACGAAAGAGGTGAAGTAGTTGCCCTCGTCTTTGGTCGTCCCAATGATGACCGGCACGTTGGCCTGTTTGCCGGCAGCGAATGTTGCCAACGGGCTGTCCGGCAGCAGCCAGCCGTCGACGGTCACGCGAGTTTTGTAGTACTCGCGCCCGACAACCAACCGCTCGGCCGGAAGCTGGCGTAACGCGGCGATGGCAGTCGTGCCCTCTTGGTCGACAAAGGCGGACGCCCATTCCTGTCCGACCTGTTCCGCAGTGGGGCTGTTGGGCGACGGCTTGCGGAGGGGGGTGATGTTGGGCTCCGCCAACTGATTGATGTAGCCAAACATCCACGGGCTTTGCATGATCGCGCGGTGGAAGAGTCCCCGCGCCAACGGCGATGCGCACAGGGTGGCGACGCTGGTGCCGCCAGCCGATTCGCCGAAGATCGTCACGTTGTCAGGGTCACCGCCGAACTGTTCAATGTTTTGGCGAATCCATTTGAGTGATTCGATTTGGTCAAGGAAACCGTAGTTTCCCGAAACGCCCCGTGGAGATTCGACTGAGAGTCCGGGATGGGCGAGAAAGCCCAATGGTCCAAGCCGATAGTTTACGGATACCACGACGACGCCTTCTCGAGCGAGTGCCGTCCCGTCGTACTTCGCTTGACTGCTCCAACCCCGACTTAGGCCGCCGCCGTGAATCCACACCATTACGGGCTGTTTGGTTTCGCCTCTGACGTTGTCGGACCAGACGTTGAGGTACAGGCAATCCTCATTCATTTCGGGCGGATTGGTGCGACCAACCATGCTTTGCCAGGCGACATCGCCGAAAGCGTCGCACTTCCGCACACCCGTCCATTTCTTCGCCGGTTGCGGTGGTCGCCAACGCAGGTCACCGACGGGCGGGGCAGCAAAAGGAATGCCGCGAAAGACAGTCATGCCGTCGTCGATCTCAACACCGGACAGTTTCCCGTTCGACGTGCTCACGACAGTGTTCGTGCTCGGCGGGCTGGCCAACGCATCTTGTGCGACGGATTTGCGGGGCGTGGCAATCAGGACGGCAATTGCCAGAGCCGTGGCAATGAGGATGGAAGGCCCCTGCGTATTTGCTCGTTTTCTGTTCATCGTCAATTTCCGCATAGCGTGTCGTTGAGGGAGTCGTCGCATTCGGCTTACATCGTTCTGCCGCCGTCCACGACCAGAAGTTGCCCTGTCGTGAGTGTCGTGCCTGCCGCGAGGTAGTAGATCGTGTCAACAATGTCGTCGGGTTGTGCCAGACGTGGTATTGGGAAAGACGCGACACGCTGCTGCATTTGTTCATCCGTCATGTCCTGACGTAGCCACCCGCTATCGATCGGACCGGGGCACACGGCATTGACGCGTATTGTTGGTGCTAGTGCCCGGGCCAGTGACTTGGTCATCGTATTCAAAGCGCCTTTACTGGCGCAGTAGGCGACGGAAGATCCAAATCCGGAGATACCCGCCACGCTGGAGACGTTGACGATCGCCCCGCCGCCATCGGCCGCAAGCAACTGCCGGCAAGCCCGTGTCACGAAGAACGGTCCCTTGGTGTTGACCGCCAGAATCCTGTCCCACATGGCTTCGGTCATGCCGTCCAGGTCATCGTGCCTGACGAAATGGGTTGTGCCCGCGCAGTTGACGACGACGTCGAGTCGACCAAAGCGTGCTTCCACGGAAGCTGCCATGGCGGTCGTCTGTTCGGTGTCGCTGACGTCGCACGCAATCGGCAATGCAACTTGCGAGTGTGATTCGATCGCCGCCACCGTTTTCGCCACTTCGTCCTTTTCGGGGCCGAGGTAGTTAACCACCACGTCGTAGCCGTGGGATGCGAAGCGGATAGCACAGGCACGGCCGACGCCGGTCGCCGCGCCCGTTACCAGAGCAACGGGGTTCGAAGTGGTCGTCATACCTTCTCCAGTAGCATGGCGATACCCTGACCGACTCCGACGCACATCGTACACAGGGCATATTGTGTGTCGGCTTCCTGCAATTGGCGGGTCGCTGTGAGCACGAGTCTCGCTCCGCTCATGCCCAGCGGGTGGCCGATCGCGATCGCGCCACCGTTGGCATTCACATGGGGTGCGTCATCGGGTAAAACCAGTTCTCGTAGTACCGCGAGGCTTTGTGATGCAAAAGCTTCGTTCAGCTCGATGACGCCAATCTCTTCTAGCGGAATTCCTGTCTTGTTCAGCAGTCGTTGAGTCGCGGGGGCAGGGCCAATTCCCATAATTCGCGGTGGCAATCCGACAACCGTCGAAGCCACGATACGAGCTTTTGGTGTGAGCCCAGCCTGTTCGACCAACTTGTCGGACGCGACCAGCAGAGCACACGCACCGTCATTGATGCCCGATGCGTTTCCGGCGGTCGTGGTGCCATCCGCCTTGACGAACGGTTTGAGTTTCCGCAGGCCCTCGATCGTGGTCTGCGGCCGAGGGTGTTCGTCAGCGTCGACGATGATCGGGTCGCCGCGCCGGACGGGAACTTTGACGGGGACGATTTCGTCGGCGAAGAATCCACGCTGGGTGGCGGCCGCCGTTCGCTGTTGACTTCGAAGGGCGAATGCGTCCTGGGCCTCGCGATCGATTTTGAATTCTTCCGCGACGTTTTCGGCGGTTTGCGGCATGGTCTCGCAACCGAATAGCTCGTTCATCCGCGGGTGGACGAATCTCCAGCCCATGGTGGTATCTTCCAGTTTGACGTCGCGGCCAAACGGCGTGGTGGTCTTGGGGATGACGAAGGGTGCTCGCGACATCGACTCAACGCCGCCGGCGATACAAAGTTCCGCTTCGCCGGCGCGGATCGAGCGTGCGGCAATGGACACGGCATCCATTCCGGATGCACACAATCGATTGACCGTCATGGCAGGCACGTGGTCGGGAAGCTGCGATAGCAAACCTGCCATGCGAGCGACGTTGCGGTTGTCTTCGCCTGCCTGATTGGCACATCCGACCAAGAGATCATCGACCGCGGTCCAGTCCGCATCCGGATTGCGATCCATGAGGGCGTTGATGACGCTCACCATGAGGTCATCCGGGCGTACGGAGGAAAGCGAACCGCCGTAGCGTCCTATGGGTGTGCGAATTCCGTCGCAGATCCACGCATTGCTCATTTTGTACTCCCGCTGGCATGAGCGACGTCGGTGCGGCGAACCAGTTCGCGCAGGGTGAAGAGCTCGGCGTCGGTGGGTGATTCGGTTTCACCGAGGTCTGACGAGAATTGGACGTTCCAGCCAGTGGCTTCGGACACCTGTTCGCGCGTGACGCCGGGATGGAGATGGGACACGGTCAGTTCCTTGGTGGTGCTGTCCGGGCGAAGGATGCAGAGGTCCGTGATGACGGCGGAGGGCCCTCCACCCCGTAGACCTGCTTGCTCGCGGGCATCACCGCCGCTGAGGTATCCGGCGGACGTGATGAAGTCTACCTTTTCGACCAGCTTTCTTTTGTCATGATTGATGATGATCAGCGTCTCCTTCGCCAGCGTGGCAATTTCCGGCGCCCCGCCAGCTCCGGGCAGACGCACTTTCGGGTCGACGTACTCGCCGATCACCGTCGAGTTCAAATTGGCGAAACGATCGACCTGTGCAGCGCCCAGGAACCCCACTTCGACTCGGCCGCCTTGCAGCCAGTACGAGAAGATTTCTGGTGTAGAAACTACCGAGTCTGCAGTGGTGGCCAACTCTCCGTCGCCAATAGAAAGCGGAAGGACATCGGGGCGGGCGCCAATGGTGCCGCTCTCATAGATCAACACCACGTTGGGAGCGTGCATCAGTCTCGCCAGATTGGCCGCCTTGGAGGGAATGCCAATGCCGACAAAACACACCGTTCCATCGCGAAGCCATCGAGACGCAACGACAGTCATGATTTCGGCGGGGGTCGCGTTCGTCATTCTTTGGGATCAGTCGTTTGTGGAAGGAGTTGTTGTTTGTAGAACATGCTGTTTCATCCATTCGCGAAAGGTTTCTCGCGAGCGGGCGATGGCATCCCACGATTTGTAGAATCCATTGTCTCGTTCGTAGTAGCCATGAGCGTAGGACGGAGTCGCCCCGCCGGGCACAAGGCAGACGGCCGTGACGACCCACGATGGTAGAATACAGGCGTTGGGTGGTGCATCCAGTTCGTCGACGACCTCTTCGACGGTCACGATCACTCGTCGGGCGGCCAGAGCGATTTCCTTCTGCACGCCCACGATACCCCAAAGGTGAACGTTGCCACGCCGATCCGCTCGTTGAGCATGAATCACGGTCACGTCAGGCCGAATAGACGGCACTGCCGCCAGTTTCTCGCCTGTGAAAGGGCAGTCGATAAATTTGATGCTGGGATTGTGTTGGGCAAGGTCCGATCCCGTGAACCCACGTAACACGCCGAACGGAAGCCCCGCTGCCCCTGCGGTGTATGACGCGGTCATGGCGGCGTGACTGCGTTCGTCGATCTCAATCGGGTGCGGATGGCCTTTCTCGACCGCGTCTCGTAGTCGGTGCAGTGACCCAACACCCGGATTTCCGCCCCAGGAAAAGATCAACTTCTTGGCGCAGCCCATGCCGATCATCTGGTCGTAAATGAGATCGGGAGTCATCCGCACCAGGGTCAGGTCGGTGATTCCCTGACGAATCACTTCATGGCCGGCGGCGAAAGGGATTAAGTGGGTGAAGCCCTCCATGGCGACACAATCACCATGGTGAATATGAGCACGAATTGCTTCGGGGAGGCTTGTGTGTTGAGCCATCGTGGGTGGGCGCGGAGCTGCGAAGAGAGAATGGATTTGGACGAAGCGGTACAGTGATGGCAAATTGTACCTGGCCGCGACGAATTCAACTACGCTTCCTGTGGGGAGCAGGATGGCTGTTTCAAACGGTGACAAAGTGGATGCTCAGGCCGGTAGCAGCTCAACATCCATATAGCCGCCGCTCGCGTTGTCGTCGGTTACAAACTGGGGAATACCATGGATGACGTCGACGGAGTTGCGGTGGGTGTGCCCGGCGAAAACCCCCAGCAGGTTGGGCGTAGAAAAGACCTCGCGGTGGAAGTCCAAGGTTGCTTGAGTATGCCCGGCAGCCGGCCAGCGTGGTCTTCGTTCGAGTTCGAAATTGCGGTCCGACTTTGCTCCCCATTCGGGATGCCCGCATCCGAATCCCATCGGACGGCCTGGGGCAAAGAGCGGGATGTGGACGGTCAGCAAAAGGGGCTTGCCTGTTTTGACCTGCTGCCGGAAAAAGGTTAGTTGCTCGGGCAGGATCTGGTAGTGCGAGTTGTCGACCGCGAGAATGCGGACATCGCCAACATCATGGAACGACATTAATGGGTGTCGACCCTGGTAGAGTGGCTTCAGTCGTCGGTCGATCCATGTCGATCGCAATTCTTCCAGCGAACCGGGCATCCCTTCATAGTGCCAATCGTGATTTCCAGCGACGTAGAAGTAACGCTGTTTCGAACCCTCCAGTTTCTCGCCGACCCAGTCGATTGCCGCCTCCGAAGGGAAACTGAAGATGTCACCGACCAACGCCAACATGTCAACGTTCTGTTCTTGAGCTCGTTGGAGAACCTGTTCGAAGCTCTTTGTGGGCGTGGTGGCATCGCCCGTTTGAAAGTGCTGCGTGGTGTTGTACGCGGCTGCCATCCTCTGACTGTAGCGGCGGTAGGGCTCGCCCCGCTCGTCATCGGTGAACAGATGAGTGTCTGCGACTACCAGAACGCTGGTAGGCTTTTGCACGTCAGCCGAATAGAAACGGACGCGATTGCCATCCAGGGCGAAGGAATGCCGAGCCGTTTTGCCGGTGGCAGATTGATCGGTTCCGACTGCATTGGCTTGCGGGGCGGCGATCGAATTGGCGGCCGCCGTGCCCAGAGAAATTCCGGCGGCGCCGGCTTGCAGAAATGTGCGGCGTCTCATGGTTGGTCTCCTACTGGCACGCGTCGAGGTAACGTTCGCAATCAGCCAAATACACCTGTTGGGCCAGTGCGGTATAAGAGATTTTCCGCTCGGCCGCTGCTGATTATTTCAGTGACGAAAGTATACATGGTGGAGGCGGATACGGTGCGTAATCCACAGCCTTCTCCCGGTCGACAACCTTCGTAGAGGCCGGCTTCCCACATCAGTTCTCCTGCCGGATCGACATGCGTTTCGACTCCCTTGTCGGTGTCCCTCACGAACAGACCGTACGTTCGCACCTCTTTGTCGCCAGCGATCGTGGTGTAATCTCCTGTGAATTGCTTGTGAAAGCGATAGGGAACGTCGTTCATCTCTTCGACGTGATGGTAGAACGTCATGCTGTGGCGGTCTGGCAAATCGAGTACAGCGATTCTTCCGTCCATCTCATGGAGTAGAGCGAAGGGCGAATCGCTGCCGTAGCCGCTGAAATTGTCGATGGACGCGAATTCGTCCGCTCGCTCGCCAATAACGGCAAACGAATAGATTGGGTGGCCGGTTCGTACCGCCGCGGGAAGCTGTCGCGCAGCCTCCGTGAGGGCCCCCATCTTCGATGGCGTGCAGTTGATGTCGAATGCCGTGCCCTGCGTGAATTCGAAGTTGAAAAGGGGAACCAGCAAGGTTCCGGATGGGCCAACTGCATCCAGAAACGAGTCAAGGATCTGGGGCGCAGAAATGGCCTCGCCGCGTTTCCTGAATCGCCGATAGATGCGACTTACGCTGCTGTGCAACAACAGCACATCGCCTTTACAAATGCCGGCATCGTTCCATTCCGCACATAGTTCATTCCTGCCCATGTTGCTCCTTGCTGTGTTCGCCGTTGTCGAATCAATGGGGGACGCTACCGAATCCTCAGTCGGTTATTACTTCTGTTATATCCGGAACGTGTTAGGAATGGGTGAAACTCAAGTCCATCTGCCGGCTCATTGGGGCAAGCCCCATCGCAGACCGGGCGCCTGCACTGTCTCTGGACGTTGTGACGTCAAGGTTAGTTCATTGTGTTTTCCTGGCTGTGCTGCATAAGTCGGGGATTTGTCGTTGTGTGGACGTGCAAGTCTCTTGGTGGACAGTGGGAATCCGTAGAAGGCATTGAGTCACACTTTATATTTTTTCTTTTCGTTGCACCCGGATTTATTGGATTTCTTGCCGCCGTAAACGTGGACAACTTGTGATTTGGCGACGCCTGGCGTTGTCGCGCAGATAGGGCACCCGTCATGAGCGCGCACCATGCAGAAAAGGCAACGGAAATCAGTCTTTGGTTTGCAGCATGCGGTGTAAGACGTTTTGCGTAATCTTTTGGATACGAACGTCCGGGCCTTCTGGCTTCATATAGATATGAGGACGAACGTACCCCGGCGGACTACTGAGTCCGTCGGCCCACCAGCAAGTTGCAGCATTGAAGACGAAATTTTCTGTCGGTCCCGGATAGACCGTCGCCGTGTAGATTCCGCCATTGGGCGAATCCGGTGAGCTGAACGTCGGTCCGGTTGCGACAACTTCCAAACCCGGGATTGGTGCCGGGTCGCCATGGTACTCCCAGCCGATGATGCCCGGCACGCGGTCACCTGCCTGCATCCCCGTATCCTTGTAGATCCAGTGAGTTGGGTTCGAGCAGATCCAGTCGGCCCCGCCCGTTACCGGTCCCGTACTGTGAGCCCCCACCAGCTCGTTGGCGTAGGGACGTTTGTGCTCGAGCGATTTCATCTGTTCGAATTCGCGAGTTCCGCCCGGTGGTCCGTAGACGCCCACGCGTTCGAAAGCTCGTTTTTTCTCGTCCCAAATGATGCGACCGCAAACCGCATTGCCGGAGAAAAATCCGACGTTCAGTCCCTTTTGAATGGCGGACTTTACGTTGTTGAACATCTCAATGGTCCAATATTCGTCATGCCCGACGCTCAGCAGTCCACGGGCCCGCATGAGCCCGGCGGGGTTGCGATGCGTATCGAGGTTGGAGATGTAGGTGACGTCGTAGCCCAGTGATTCCATCCAGAAGGCGAAAGGGAACTCCCATAGGAAGAACTCGCCGGAGCCCGTTGACAGTGGTGCGTCCATGATCTGGCAGTATTTGCCGTACGGCCGCTGATAGCTGACCAGTGTCCCGCCGCCCCAGTACCACTGGTGTTCTCCGTTGTCGTACAGCGAAAACTGCGACGGCCAACGGTTGTAGGCCTGCCAGGTATTGTCGCTACACTGGAAAATGAAGTCGGACTTGCGATCGTCGCGAACGATAAATATTACGTAGCTCTGCGTGCCATCGCCCAAGGCGGTCAGCTTGCCGACATAAACGCCACTCACCCAGTCAGCGGGGATCTGGATTTCAGCGCACGGGTCCCAACCACAGACACGCACGCGCTTTTCACCGATTTCCGGATCGGATTGCGTCGTGCCTTCGAAAGGGCCAAGTCGCTTTAAGAGGCGTCCGCCCATTCCGTCATAGTAGCCAAGTCGATAGATGTCGATCGTGAAGGCCGAGGCCGGATTGCAACTGACGTGGAGGGAAAGCGTCTCGCCCGCGGCAATGCTGGCATGCGAGGCATAGCCTTCGATCCAGGGACAACGGTATTTCGTCTCCGGATCAATCCGGGTGTTGTTCAGCATCCATTCACGAGTGCCCTGCCTGGCATTCTCGTTGCGAATGAGGTCACTTTGCGTTGTAGGGGGCAGGGATGCTTTCGCTGAGCGGCCGTCTCGGCTGCAAGTCCGCTGGATAGCGGACCGCATATCGTGCTCATGCCGATCGCTGAAATTCCCTTCAGTGCATCGCGACGCGGCTGCGCCCGTTCAGGTGGAGACTGACGTTCCATGACGACGGCTTTCTGTTGAGGGCCATGGCGACCGCTCCCGAGGTTGCGCCCCATGGCACGCAGTTTATGATTCCACGCGCGTTCTGCATTCAGCGGTCACGGTTTATGCATCGAACGGAATCGCAAGCTTTGGGAGGTTTGTACGCTACCGCGACTATCGGGTTGGTGTTTGATTCGATTCCAGGGACTGAAGTCCCAGGCTATCGTCTGTCGTCGCTCCGCGACTATCGGGATGGTGTTTGATTCGATTCCAGGGACTGAAGTCCCAGGCTATCGTCTGTCGTCGCTCCGCGACTATCGGGTTGGTGTTTGATTCGATTCCTGGGACTGAAGTCCCGGACTATCGTCTGTCGTGGCTCCGCGACTATCGGGATGGTGTTTGATTCGATTCCAGGGACTGAAGTCCCAGGCTTTCGTCTGCCGTCGCTCCGCGACTGAGGAAAAGCTCGCCCTCCAAGCTAAGGTGAGTGCCATTGTGGTTGCGCCGTGGGCGAGTTGGGACTGGTTTTACACTTTCGCGAATTCATGCACCCACACGGGCTGATCCTGGTCCCAGTCCATTCCCTGGTGCATGCGCTCGATTAGTGCGCGATACATGTCGAGGCTTGGGTATCCCTCTGAACGCGCGTCTTCCTCGGTGATGTCGCCCCACCGTTCAGTCCGCAAGCCCGTGATCTCGAACTCGGTATCCTGCAGCGTGAATTTCTCACCGGGGTAACCATACACGCCCGCGCGGCGTTGTTGTGTCTTGGCACCGGACAATGCTGCCGCGACAAGCTGGTCGTGAGTGACCAGGCGTTCGATGGTGCAGGTTTTTTCGGGGTACTCGTCAGCCATGGTGGTTCTCCGCATTAAAAAAATACAGTATAGCGTGCAACATGACTTCGCCCATCTTTGGTCCCACCGGCGCTTTAGTCTCACTCGAGCTTCAGTCCCACTTGAGGCTACCGGCGGCCTGGTATTCCGTAACGCGCGTTTCGAAGAAGTTCTTTTCCTTGGCGAGGTCCATCGTTTCGCTCATCCAGGGGAACGGATTGGGTGACCCATACTGCATTGGCAGTCCGATTCGTTCCAGTCGCCGATCGGCGATATGCTGCACATAGTCACGAAAAAGATCCCGGTTGAGTCCCAGGATGCCATCGGGAAGACAATCGTGAGCGTAGTCGAGTTCCAGTTCGACGGCATATCGCACTCGTTCGATCATGGCAGCCTGGAAATCTTCGGTCCACAGAGGAGGGTTCTCGTTGCGAATGCCGTTGATCAGATCGATTCCGAAGTTCAGGTGAATCGTCTCGTCGCGGAGGATGTACTGGAATTGCTCGCCGATACCGGTCATGAGGTTCCGGCGATGGAAGGACAGCACCATGACAAATCCGGTGTAGAAGAAGATGCCCTCCATGATCAGGTAATAGCCGATCAGGTTCTTCAGGAAAGTCTGAGCTCCTTCGTCCGTCTCCGTCGTGAAGTTCGCATCAAGCACTTCTGCCGTCAGTTCGGTCTCGAACGCGTCCTTGCGGGAGATCGACGGGACTTCATGGTACATATTGAAGACTTCGCCCTCGTCCAGGCCAAGGCTGTCGATCACGTACAGAAATGTGTGCGAGTGAACGGCCTCTTCAAACGCCTGGCGAAGCAGGTATTGTCGACACTCGGCGTTCGTGACGTGCCGGAAAATCGCCAGCACCAAATTGTTGCCGACCAGGCTTTCGGCGGTGGAGAAGAAGCCAAGGTTTCTCATGATGACGTGTCGTTCAGCGGCCGACAGTCGATCACTTCGCCACGTCTCAATGTCCCGCGTCATGGGAACTTCCGTTGGCATCCAGTGATCTGCGCATCCGTTCTGGTAGTGCTCCCAAGCCCAGTGGTACTTGAGCGGCAGAAGTTGATTGACGTCGACCTGATTGCAGTTGATGAGCCGTTTTTCATCGGCTGCGAATCGATTTGCGGTGGGTTTGTACGTTTCTGTTTCCTTGCTGGTCATCTTTACATCCTTGGGTCGGTGGGAATGGGACAGGTTGAGCGGGGCCGCAGCCAGCGGGCCAACGCCAGACGGTTCTTGAGTGTTTGGGGGCCGGCGATGAGACGGTTCTCGCGGTTCAGTTGAATCACAAGGAATGGCCCGTCGCGTTTGGGTAGATCGAATCCTCCTGGGTCGGTGATGACGAATTCATCTCCATTCCGTTCCGCCCGCACCCATGCGCGGGAAACGCCAGGCGTATGCCGAATCCAAAAGCTTCGCTCCAGCCAATTGACATAGAATCGCATTGCTTGTCCGAATGAAGGGTCACGGGAACGAACGGTCGCCTACTGACACGCCTCACAGTCCGGTTCGTCGATGGAGCATGCCGTGCGGTTGTTTGCCTGTTCGGACGTGACGGCATGTTCACGGTCCACGCGGATTTCGCTGGATTGGCTACGCGACTTCATCCAACGTGGCTGAATCCCGTGCGCATTGACGTCGACCGTTGATTTTTCAACTTGAGTCGCTGCCAAAGAACGCAGGTAGTACGTTGTCTTCAGTCCCGATCGCCAGGCGTGCGTGTACATCGAATCAATGGCTTTGCCACTGGGTTGGGCGATGTAGAGGTTGAGCGATTGCCCCTGGTCGAGCCACTTTTGTCGCCGTGCGGCCGCGTCGATCAGAGCCGACGCCGGGATCTCGAATGCTGTCGAAAAGAGCTTCTTCACGTCGTCAGGAATGCGGTCGATCGCGGCTAGCACGCCGTCGTGGTACTTGAGTTCATCCAGCATCGACCTGTCCCACAGATCGCGATCTTTGAGGGCCGTAACCAGCCGCTCGGTGATCTGTGTAAACTCGCCGGAAAGATTGCTCTTCGAATACAGGTGTTTGTAAGTTGGCTCGATCGATTGCGACGCCCCGACAATTGTCGAGATTGTCGCTGTGGGGGCGATGGCAAGGCAGTTGCTGTTTCGCATGCCGTGCTTGGCGATATGCTCTCGAAGCTGGTTCCAGTCGAGTCTCTGCGTGCGGTTAACGGTCACGGCTTCCCCGCGCTGTTGTTCCAGCAGATCCAGCGTATCGATGGGCAGCAAGTCGCGATCCCATTTTGAATCTGAATAGCTTGGGTACGTACCTCGCAGCGACGCGAGACGACTCGACGCCAGGATCGCGTAGTAGCTGATGGCCTCCATGGATTCGTCGGCAAACTTGGCGGCGCTATCATCCGCGAACGGAATCGCCAGTTTGTGCAGTGCGTCCTGGAACCCCATTAACCCAAGTCCAACGGGACGATGCCGCAGGTTGGCGTTCCGGGCCTCGGGTGTCGGGTAGAAATTGATGTCGATGACATTGTCGAGCATCCGCATCGCGCATTCGACGGTGGACTGCAGCAGCTCAAGGTCCAGACGGCCATGAGTAATGTGAGCTCCCAGGTTGATCGAACCCAGGTTGCAGACGGCCGTTTCGTCTTCGCTGGTGTTCAGCAGGATTTCCGTACACAGGTTGCTGCTGTGAACCACGCCGGCATGATCCTGCGGGGAACGGATGTTGGACGGGTCTTTGAACGTGACCCAGGGGTGACCCGTCTCGAAGAGTCTCGTTAGCATCTTTCGCCATAGATCCACGGCAGAGACGGTGCGATGCTGAAGCAGTTCGCCCTTGGCGGCCTGCCGCTCGTAGGCTTCGTAGCGATCTCTGAATGCTGCGCCAAACAGGTCGTGAAGGTCGGGGACTTCGCCGGGGCAGAAGAGCGTCCAGGGTCGATTGCCCCTCACTCGCTGCATGAACAGATCCGGAATCCACGCCGCGGTGTGCATGTCGTGCGTCCGGCGGCGATCGTCACCGGTGTTCTTGCGGAGGTCGATGAATTCTTCAAAATCCAGATGCCATGGTTCGATGTAGGCGCAAACGGCTCCCTTGCGTTTGCCGCCCTGATTCACGGCCACGGCGGCATCATTGACGACTTTCAGGAAGGGCACGACTCCCTGGCTCTCTCCGTTGGTTGTCTTGATGAGCGAGCCGGTTGCGCGGACGTTCGTCCAGTCATTGCCAAGCCCACCGGCCCATTTGGAAAGCATGGCGTTGTCACCAATGCTCTTGAAGATTGCCTGCAGGTCGTCCTGAATAGTCGTCAGGTAGCAACTACTCAGCTGGGGGTGTCTCGTGCCGGAGTTGAATAACGTCGGCGTTGCGCTCATAAAGCGGAAGGAGGACAGCAGGCGATAGAATTCGATCGCGCGTTCGTCCCGCTCGTTGCCTTCCCCAATGGCAAGTCCCATGGCGACACGCATCCACATGAACTGCGGCGCTTCAATTCGACGCCCGTTTTCGTGAATGAGGTAGCGGTCATAGAGCGTCTGAATGCCAAGGTAGCGGAATTGCCCATCGCGTTCCGGCAGGATCGCAGTTGCCAGTCTCTCGAGGTCGAAGCTCAGTAGGTCTTCGTGCAGTCGTTCGTGTTGAATGCCGTCGTGGATGTATCGAGCGAAGCCGGCACGGTATCTTTCCATGAAGCCGTCATGCACCTGCGAGGCCCCGATGGATTCCCGGTACACGATTGCCAGCTGCAGTTGGGCGGCCAGCCGGTCGTAGGACGGGTCCCGTTCAATGCGGCTGCGGGCAGAAAGCACCAGCGACCGCGCCACATCTCGGGGCGTCATGTCCTCGAACCCGCCGCGAACGACTTCGGAAATGATCTCCTCGCCGTCAATTTCTGACTCGGAGGCAGCAGGAAGTGAACGCAGGAATTGGCTCAGACGGTTCGCATCGAAGGGCACCTGAACGCCGTTTTCCAGTTTCAATTGCAGCCCGGTCGCAGGTCGCGTTTCGTCGGCAGTCTCCAACAGCGAGTCGTCGCGCTGCCGAACGGCTCGCATGCGAGCGTGGTCGGTTCGGTAGAGAATGTAGCGACGGGCGACCTGGAAGTGCTCCAGTCGCATGAGTTCGATTTCTACTGCGTCCTGAATTTGCTCAACACCCACGGGCTGACCGGAGGGCGCATTTCCTGCGAGGGACTGCACGTGTGCGGATATTGCTGCCACGTCCGCCTGGATGGGCTCGGGAAGCGGCTGTTCGTCCGGCTCACCATGTTCTGCACGGAAGGCGTTTTCAACGGCCTTCTGCACACGCTCGATTTCAAAATTGACTTGCCTGCCGTCGCGTTTGCGCACCGAAAGCGCGCACGAAATTGTGTCAGTCCGTCCCACGGCCTTGATTCCTTTCAAATGGATTCCTTTCCCGGCCATGGGGAAACCTCAACGCGCGCAGTAAGTCACCGCGTCAAAAATTCAGCAGGCCGGGAATCGTCATGAGTAGCTGCGGCATTCCGAGCGTTCGCAAACACAGGTAGTACACCCGAAGCAAAGCTGAAAATGGCAGGGTTTGGCTGGAAAACATCGCTCTTGTGAACGCTTGTTTTTCAACCGGTAACACGAATCCCCAAACCAGGAGGGACGCGAGTCAAGTTCGTGGCAGGTCTTCTGACTCGCCATCATTCAAACCTCAAAGCCTTCTCACCTGCGTCGCAAGCAATGGCACTTCATAAAGAAGGAGGCTGAACCACAACCGTTTGGTTGTTGATGGCTCACAGCGGCCGGACCGTCCCGGAGTTTCACCGGAGTTCCCTGTTGTTGCCTTCGCAGATGCGTTGGCAACCACCACACGGACGAGCTTATCGGAGCGATTTTCGAAAGTCAACGTGGAACAAAGAAAGCAAGAAAGTACGCTGTAGGAAAAATTGTGCGCCACGAAGAATAGGTAGGCGGTAGTCCAATGGATGATGGCCGCGTGATTATGATTCGCGGTTTTCCGCTGCTGCCCCAAACTTTCGGATGAACGTAGCGCGCCCGGAGGTTCCACGCAACGGGTTACGTTTGCTGTTAAGTTAGCCGGAAACGAAAGCGTGGCGGATGTGTGACCCATGGCCTGTTGATGGACGAAAGATGAGCTTTAACAAAACGGTTCTGTTGTGTTTGGCGTCAGCGTTGTTGGGGGCCGGGACGGTTACCGGGAGGCTGATGGCAGCTTCCCCGGGAGACGACACGCAAGCTCGGCTGAAAGCCATCTATGAGGAAGGTGCGTTTCGGGGGAAGTCGTTTTCCGGAAGATGGTCGCCGGATAGTGCGACGTACTCGGTCCGTGAGCGGGACGCCGAAACCGGGAAAATGAATCGTGTCGTTTACGACTCGCGGACCGGCGAGCTGGCCGGTCGTCAGTCGCTGGCTTCAGAAGCTTCCGAGTCGTCGTCGCTCGTTTCGCCGGACGGCAAAAGCCGGCTGGAGCTTCGTGATGGCAGTCTGTTCTTGCTCGATTTGCAGAGTGACGAACAAACGTCGCTTCACGAGGTAGGCGATGATGTAAGCGTGAGAGATCCACAATGGAACTCGACCGGAAGCCACGTCGCGTTTATCGAATCGGACAGTTCGAAGGTGAAGAAGCGTTCGATGCTGGTTCCTAACGATCCCTCGTATCCCGGAGTTCGTGAAAGACGATTTGCTCGGGTCGGTGAGACGATCACGTCATTGCGAGTTGGTCTTGTTGATGTCGAGAAGAGCCGCAAGGGAGCGAGTGACGTCCGTTGGGTACCGCTGCAATCGACCGGAGACGGCTTCTATTTAGGGCAGGTTGAATGGGCCGGAGAAGAGTTGCTGGTCGAACAGCTCAGTCGATTCCGCGACAAACGCGAGTTCCTGTTGGCTTCAACGAACGGCGAGGCGCATAGCATTTACCGCGAGTCGAATTCCGCGTGGGCGATTTCCAGCCAGGGCAAGAATCGTGGGCTGACGTGGATTCGCGACGGACAGTCGTTCATCGTGGTCACCGAGAAAGATGGCTGGCGACACGCCTACTTGTGTTCGCGGGATGGAAAAGAATCCTCGCTGTTGACGTCCGGTGAATACGACATCATCGATCGTGCGGTCGTCGACGAAGCGAATGGTTGGTACTACTTTTATGCTTCACCCGACAATGGCACCGAGAAGTATCTCTATCGCGTGCCGCTGGATGGTACCGGCTCGCTTCAACGGGTCACGCCCGCGGATCAGGCGGGAACGCACGATTACAATTTCTCTCCGAACGCCGCGTATGCCTTTCATACGTTTTCGACGTTTGATTCGCCGCCCGTGGTGGAGTTAGTGGAGCTAGACCGTCATCGTGTCGTAAAAGTGTTGGAGGACAATGCCGAACTGCACGCGAGGGCGGCGGAGGTGGTTTCGCATCCAACGGACTTCCTTGTGCTGGACATCGGCGATGGTGTCGAGATGGACGCCTGGCTGATCAAACCGCGTGACTTCGACGAAACGAAGAAATACCCGGTCTTCATCTACGTGTACGGTGAGCCTCATGGACAGACGGTTCTGAATCGTTGGGGCGCCGGGCAGAGTCACTTTCTGCGAGTGGTAGCAGACCTTGGTTATGTCGTGGTGTCGATCGATAATCGAGGCACTCCGGCTCCTAAAGGCGCGGCGTGGCGACGGTCGATCTTTGGAAGCCTGGGGCCACTGTCGACGGAGGATCAGGCGGAAGCATTGAAGGAACTGGGGCGAATGAGGTCGTACGTCGACCTTTCTCGTGTTGGGATTTGGGGATGGAGCGGCGGCGGATCGAACACCTTGAATGCCATGTTCCGTAAACCGGATCACTACCACGTCGGAATCGCGGTGGTTCCGAAGCCACAGCCACACCTCTACAACGCGTGGTTCCAGGAAATCTATATGCGCACTCGTGAGGTAAACGGCGATGGCTATGAGCGATCATCGCCGTTGAATTTCGCCGAGGGCCTGAAGGGGCGACTGCTGATCATCACCGGCTCCGGCGAGACGAACACGCACATTCAGATCATCGAGGGCCTGGTCGACCGTCTCATCGAACTCGGTAAGCAGTTTGATTACATGGTCTATCCGAATCGGGATCATGGGCTGAGTGAAGGTCCCGGGACGCTGGTTCATGTAAGGATGTTGATTGCCAGGTATCTGATGGAGCACCTTCCGCCGGGACCGAGGTGACGGCGTTTGCGGGTTACCGGGAACTGAAAACTGATGCGCGAAACTTCGCTGCTGTCGTGCGTAAGTCATGGTGAGCAAGCTGTTTGCGTGCCGTGTGGTTTTTTTGTGTAACGTTGGGGCTGCATTCTGTGTGTAATCAGGCGAGAGGAAACACATGCCCGGACCTGAAACACGCCCGTCGCTGATCCTGAGAGTTCGTGATCCACAACATCACGAAGCCTGGGAGGAGTTTGTCGCGATCTATCAGCCGCTCATTTATCGCCTGGCGGTAAAGAAGGGCTTTCAGCACGCCGATGCAAATGACCTTTGTCAGGAAGTCCTGGCGGCTGTCGGTAAATCGATCGACCGATTTGATCCCGACCCGGAGAAGGGTGCATTCCGCGGTTGGCTGTCTCGTATCACCAGAAATCTGATGATTAACGTGCTGACGCGAGACAGGCAAACTCGTGGTTCCGGCGATTCGGCCGTGATGCAGTTGCTGGAGCAACAAGCGGATCACGACTGCGAAGAAGCGACGTGCTTCGACATGGAATACGAACGCGCCGTCTTTCACTGGGCCTCGGATCGAGTGCGGCAACATGTGGAGGAATCCACCTGGAAGGCCTTCTGGATGACGGCCGTCGACGGTCTGGCCGCAGAGAAAGTGGCGACCGTGCTGGGGAAGTCGGCGGGCTCTGTTCGAGTCGCCCGATGCCGGGTATTGGCACGCATCAAACGAGAAGTCGACCGGATTGAATCCTCCAGAACTCCGGCGGGTAGTGGCAACGAAGTTCGCACCTGACGGCAACAAACGACGATCTGGCAGTCGCGGGCGACTCAGACAGATCAACCTACGTCCTGCTTAACTACGCAAAGGAAAATAAGATGATTGCCAGGTTTCATTATGACCAGGGTGTTTTCCGCCAGCTCCTGAACGACGAGTTGGAGGGTCCGGAGGAACAGGACGTCACGGAGCACATTGAATCGTGTGTGGCGTGCCAGGATACGTTGGAGTCGGTTTCCAAAGACCAGGTGGACTGGGATTCCGTTTCCGAGCTGCTGAAGGGCGAAATCGGGCAAGCCGAGTCCGGCGGAGAGAACGGACTCGACATTCTCTCGCACAGCGACAATCCGGATTCAATTGGGCGCTTCGGACGCTATGAGGTCGTCGAGTTTCTGGGGCGTGGTGGCATGGGGCTGGTCCTCAAGGCGTACGACTCGGCCTTGAATCGCTATTCGGCGATCAAGGTGCTCGCGCCGGTACTGGCAACGAGCGCGTCAGCCAGGAAGCGTTTCGCACGTGAAGCCAAGTCGGCCGCGGCGGTGGTGCACGAACACGTCGTACCAATTCAGACGGTCGACGAAGAAAACGGGCTGCCCTACTTTGTGATGCCTGTGATCGACGGCCAGTCGTTGCAGCAACGCGTCGATGCGGATGGCCCGCTGGAGCTTCGGGAAGTCCTGCGTATCGGCATGCAGATCGCTTCGGGGCTCTCGGCCGCACACGCGCAGGGGCTGGTGCATCGGGACGTGAAGCCCGCGAACGTCTTGCTCGAGAATGGCGTTGAACGTGTGATGCTGACGGATTTCGGGTTGGCTCGAGCGGCGGATGACGCCAACATGACGCAGAGCGGTGTGATCACGGGAACTCCGCAATACATGTCGCCGGAACAGGCTCAGGGTTTGGATGTCGATCACACGTCGGATCTATTTAGTCTTGGGAGTGTGTTGTACTTCATGTGTACCGGCCGCTCGCCGTTTCGGGCGAAGACGACGTTCGGCGTGTTGAATCGAATTATCGGCGAGCAGCATCGGCCGCTGCAGAAGGTGAACTCCGACGTGCCCACCTGGTTGTCGCGCATTGTCGATCGGCTGCTGTCGAAGGACACGGCAGACCGATACGACTCGGCGGCGGAAGTGCGAGACGTACTCGCCAGTTGTCTGGCTCATCTCCAACAGCCGGAGGTAGTACCACCGCCGGCGATTCCAGCGACAGTCGCGGAGTCGATGGGGGAGAGCGGGCGCAATACGGTCAGGAACTGGCTGGTCGGCGCTGCGGCCGGCGGTGTTCTGCTGCTCGCCGGCATTCTGATCTCCATTGAAACAAACAAGGGCACGCTGACTGTTGAGTGTCCCGATGCAAGCGCCACGGTGCGAGTGATGCAAGAGGATAAGGTCGTCAGGAAGTTGTCGATCGAACGTGGTGCGACATCGACCCGGATCGCAGCGGGGCAGTACACCGTCGAAATTGATGGGCCGGTTGATGGCCTGGAAGTTCGTCAGGGAAACATCACACTCTCCCGCGGTGGAGCGGCCGTGGCAAAGATCGTAGAGAAGGAATTCGATAGGTCCGGATCCAAACTGCCGAGGGCGTCGTCCGCGACCAACGAGACGCGGGTCGAGTTCCTCGAGGGCACGGACATCGCAATCGTCCGCGGAAGGAAGGACAATGTGTTGCGACTGATGGATTCGATTGGGCAGCCAGTACAGAGCAAAGAGAAGGCGGGGACCGAGAAGGGTAGGGGAGACACGGTCGAGGGGCCAAAGTCGGGAGTGATGCTGAAGGCAAAGGGGCGTGTGTTTGAAAAGGCGAAAACAGGGGAGACGCGGGAAGGAACCCCGAAGTCGCCAGGGAACTCCCAGCCAACGAAGGCATCATCAATTGAGATCCCCAAAGATGCCGTCGTATTTCTGGAGGCCGATTGGTGCCTGACGGCGGCCGTGATGGCGCCAACGCTGGATCGATTGCGAGACGAAGGTTTTCCGATCGTACGTGTCGACATCGAAAAGCATCCGGACTACATCGCGAAACTACCCGTCAAGAGAGTTCCCGGTGTTCTGCTGATCAAGGATGGCATGCCGATAAAGCTCCGGCACGGCGTGATGTCGGACAACGAGTTGCGGGACTTCGTGGAAGCTAGTGGCTTACCTAAATCGGGTGTAGCGCTGAAGCGGAAGCTTGGTGTCGGCAACAATTTGGTCCCGCGGCCCGGTAATCGTTGGGAGCCGTGGATCTTGCAGGCATTGTCCGAGGCGGCGGAACGCTACGACGATGCCGACCTGATGGGGGCGAAGGCACTCTACGAACAGGCCTTCGGGAGCGTCGGCGAGCATGAGATCCAACCCGAGGATCACGCCACGCTGATTCGGCATCTTTCGGAGTACGCCGTTTTGTTGGCACAAGTGGATGAGGAGTTTCCGCCCGCAGAATTCCCGTTGCAACGATTTGTCGAGGTAGTGGCAAAAGAACGCGGCTACTCGGCGGGCGAAGTGGACAATGTTTTTCGTGAGATACGTGAAGGGACGGCTATTCCGCAACGCCGCTACTTTGGTACTCGCCACCAACCCGGTCGCATTGTGGTGTTGTTTGAAAGCGCGACGTGTGCCCAGTGTCAGAAGATCGCACCGGAAATTCAGGAACTGGCCGCTGCGGGGCTGCCGATTACTCGAATTGACGTTAATGAGCTTTCCGTCGTGGCGCGAAAGTTTGGTATCGATACGACCCCGACTTTGCTAGTCTTGCAGGGTGATCGGGAGGTCGCGAAACTCCAGGGAGCGTCGACCGGTGCTGCCGTTCGCGATTTTATTGAGGCGGAGCTATTGGCCACTGGCGATCAAGATTGATGAATATGGGTAATCGATGCGAACTCCGCAGTACACGAACGGATCGACTCGTTCTTCGCGCGGCGGTTGCGAGCGATCTGGATTCGCTAATTCGTTTTCACGCCGCATCGATGGAAGCATTTCGTCCGTGGGTACCGGCTTACCCGGAGGGCGCGACGGCAGAGAGCATGGCCAAAGAGCAGTTGGCGATGGCAGCCCGTTGTGAGGACGTGGGCTTCGACCTGAAACGGATTGGAGTGCTCGAGAACGGTGAAGTCATAGGTTGCTTCAACCTGAACATTATCTCGAGGGGCGTCTTTCTGAATGCGTACGCTGGCTGGTCTGTTCGCCCTGACCGGCAACGGCAAGGCTATGGCGCCGAAGGTGTGCGTGGCCTCTTGAGGATCGCGTTTGCGGAGGAACCGCATGGTGTGGGGCTACACCGGGTGCAGGCAAACGTGATGCCCGAAAACGCTGCTTCCAAACGGCTCGCCTTGAGTTGTGGGTTTCGCCTGGAAGGCGAGATGAAAGGCTATCTCAAGATCGCGGGTGAATGGCGTAATCATTTGGGTTACGCCATCCTGCGGGATGAGTTCGAAGACCGGTAGTGGCCGGTCTTGCCTTGCACCGCAGCTTCGCCCATTTCAGGAGACTCGCAGTCTGTGACGCCGACGCCACAGGATCAGCGGAGCAACGAGCGCGAACATGATGACGGTTGCGGGTTCCGGCACGGCATTGTCCGTCGGTGTGTCTACCGGTTTTAGAGTCAGTTGGTAGGACGTCCGCAGCGTACCCTGGTCACGTCCGGCTCCTGAACCGAGCATGAGCACGTAATCTTCGGTGTGGGTCCGTGAACATCGACGCTTGCATGAACAAGATGCTGAATTCCCGGCCCCGGGGTTGAGTGACCGTGATCCCGGGGATGTATGCTGCGGTTGACGATTCACGCGTGCATTCATACGTTAGTGTTAACGGAGCGCCTGCGTCTCAGACGTTCCGTCAGCCAGCCGGACGGTTGCACAAGACATTCGGGGACGAAGAATGTTTGGACCGTCTACGCCAGCCAAATTGTTGTTCGCTGGTTTTCTTTGGCAGTTCGCGGCTTGAATCCACAATCATTGTTTATTCCGGCGTCGACGCCCTTTCGCGTCCAACATTGGAATGCCGAGTGTACACCGCCTGAAGCTGTTAAGCCTTGCTTTGCAGGAGTACCGGCGTCCGATGGAAGCCGGCGTGGTTTCCATTTCCTGTTGGTCGTCGAGCCTGTTTCTGTACGACGGGGAACGAGCATGGCGAAAGGAAAAAGGTTAGAATTCGAAGCTGTGAACATGCCCGCCTGCTGTCCATTCCGCGCATACCCACCTATAGCGATCGCCGCACACTGACTCCAATCATGACCACAGATCCACTCACCAGCATCAATGCCGACACTGAAGTTTTGGTTGACCACATCACGGCCAGTCCATCCGATCGCGTTCGGCTTCAGCGACTGGGTATCTGTGATGGAAGGCGAATTCTGGTTGCTCAAACGGGCGATCCGTTGATCGTTATGGCTGTGGGGACTCGGATTGGAGTCTCTCGCCGGTTGGCCGAGAAGGTCGTGGTTCGGCGACCTTGAGCTCACCGCAACAGCTGACTGATGCAGTTCGCGTCGATCAGCGTCATCGCCAATGGACGCCCAAACAGACGATTTAGCTGCTAAGAAGCTTTTGAAACATTCCTCTTGAGAATACGAATCAATATCGACACGTGAGCACTCCATCTTCCACGGCTACTTCCATCGCGCTCGTTGGCAATCCAAACGCGGGAAAGACTGCGCTCTTCAATTCGTTGACGGGGTTGCGAGCTCGAACGGCGAACTATCCCGGGATTACCGTCGACGTCCGGAAGGGTCGCCTGAAGCTGGGTGCCAACAGCGTTAGTGTGTTGGATCTCCCCGGTCTCTACAGCCTCGATTCGCAGACGGCCGAAGAGAAGGTGACCGCCGAGCTGCTGAAGGGGCAGTTTCGTGATGAAGCCGCTCCGGATCTGATTGTCCTGGTTCTGGACGCCACCAATGTCGAGCGAAACCTGTTTCTCGCCAGCGAGGTGTTGGACCTCAACCGGCCGACAATCGTGGCCTTGAATCTGATTGATGCTGCGAATGAGTCCGGCATCAAGATCGACCATTCGCAACTTGCCGAAAGGCTGGGCTGTGAAGTTGTGCCCGTCAGTTCATGGACCGGCAACGGGCTCGCGGAGTTGACGGGCGCAATCGGAAAACGGTTTCAGGATCCGCTGCTTGTCCTGCCGGCCGAGCACGATCGGGAATCATGCATCGCCGGATGCACGGGTTGCACCTTCTCGGCGCGATACGACTGGGCTGCGCGAACGGCTGATGGAATTGTCGAAACGCCAGCGGAGCTTGGTAAATCGGTGGAACGCATTGATCGCGTGCTCACGCATCCGGTTATCGGGATCCTCGCTTTTCTTTCCCTGATGTTGGGCGTCTTCTATCTGATCTTCTCGCTCGCGGGAGTTCCGATGGATCTGATTGAAGGTCTATTCGGTTGGCTCGGAGCGAGCGTCGACCGGCTGATTCCTGCTGACGCGACGCAGGGGCTGGGTTGGTTTGTTTCCGTGTTTGCCGGAACCTTCGGGGCTGTCACGGTCGCTGGTTGGGCGGCTCGGTATCGCTGGAGCTGGTTGACGGGTGGTGTGGCGGTGCTTGTATCGCTGGTCGCGGCGCTACTGCCGGTCGAAGACTTCCGCAGTCTGCTGATCGACGGAGTGATTGGCGGAGTAGGCGGTGTCGTGGTGTTCCTGCCGCAGATCTGCATCCTGTTCTTCTGTATCGCCTTGCTGGAAGACAGTGGTTATCTCGCGCGTGCGTCTTTCGTGATGGAACGGCTGATGCGCTACGTAGGACTGCCGGGGAAAGCGTTTGTGCCGATGCTCTCCGCACACGCTTGTGCCATTCCGGGAATCATGGCGACGCGTGTAATAGAGGACTGGCGAGACCGGCTGGTCACGATTCTGGTACTGCCGCTGCTGACGTGTTCGGCGCGGCTACCCGTGTACGGGATGCTGGCGATTTTGCTGTTTAGCGAGTCGAAGTTGATGGCGTCACTCGTTTTCTTGGGGGCCTATCTGCTGGGAATTGTGGCAGCGCTGGGAGCGGCGTTTTGCCTCAAACGGACAATCCTGCAGGGAGAGACGTCTCCGCTGGTTCTGGAATTGCCGCCGTATCGACGCCCCAGTTTGCGCAACGCCCTGCTGACCGTCTGGGATCGGGCCAGCGTGTTTGTACGGCAGGCGGGAACGGTGATCCTGGCGTTGTCGATCATTCTGTGGATCATGGTGACGTACCCAAAGCTGGACGAGAGCGATTTGCCCCCGGATGTGGCGGAGCAGGTGAGTGCATTGCGACTTCAGGCGGAGTCGGACGACGAGGCTGAGTCCGACATTGCAGCGCAAGCGGATCAGCTCGTTTCGCAGGCCGCGCTAGCCAATTCGTTCGCGGGACGACTGGGGCGCGCTTTCGAGCCCGTTTTTCGGCCGCTTGGATTCGACTGGAAGATCAATGTTGGCGTGCTTTCGTCGTTCGCAGCGCGAGAAGTGATCGTCTCGACCCTGTCGATCATCTATGGAATCGGCGAAGACGGTGCCGAGGACGAAGCGTCGCTGACGGAGACACTACGGGCTCAGAAGTACCCGGACGGCACTCCGGTGTATTCGCGGCCGACCTGTTACAGTTTGCTGGTATTCTACGTCCTCGCCATGCAGTGCTTGCCCACGCAAGCCGTGACGAAACGAGAAACCGGCTCATGGAATTGGGCCATATTTCAGTTGGTCTACATGACCGTGCTTGCGTACGTGGCTGCGTTGGCGACTTTTCAGTTTGCGTCGTTCATGGTGCAGTAGCCAATACCTGGACCCTGGGCGTTGAACTAGAGACATTGTCGGCCGCTCGATTGGCGGTTGATGCGTCCCATCCTCAAGGAAACGAGCGACCATGCGACACTTTCCAATTCGTCTCACGGTATTGATGTTGGGAGTCTGCTTCATCAAACCTCTCTTCGGTTCCGATTGGAGCAGTTTTCAAAATGGAGGTCGCACGACCGCTGCCGCATTGCTCCCGACGGAATGGTCACCTGACGAGAAGGTCGCGTGGTCCGTCCCGATCCCGGGTTACGGACAATCGAGCCCTGTCGTCGCCGGCGACAACATCTACTGCACGTCGGTTTCGGGGGAGAACAAAGAAATCCTGCACGTTACGTGTTTCGCCGCGGACCTTGGCCAGCAGCTGTGGAAGTATGATCTGCGGAACAGTAGTCCGGAAAAGAACTCGTCGTACGTCAGTCGTGCGGCTCCGACACCGGTCTGTGATGACACGGGCGTGATAGCGTTTTTTGAAGGGGGCAATGTTGTCGCCCTGGATGATAGCGGCAAGTTGCGTTGGCAACGTGATCTCGTCGCGGACTACGGTCCCATCAAGGCGCGTCATGGTCTTGGTGCATCGGTCGAGCAAAGTGATTCGTCGGTCTTCGTGTGGGTCGAACGTCAGAACGAGCCGTATCTCCTGTGCCTCAGCAAGAAGAGTGGTGAAACGATCTGGAAAGTGGACGGTGTGGGCAGCACCTCCTGGAGTAGCCCGCGGCTCGTACCGGTTGGAGCGTCTTCGCACCTTGTGGTTAGTGCAAGCGGAAAACTGGCAGGCCACGATCCGGTGACCGGTCGCCGGTTGTGGAGCTTCGACGATATCAGCGGCAACACCACGCCAACCCCCGTTCCGCTTGGTGATGGACGGTTCCTTGTTGGTGCATCGGCCGGTCGGGGTGAGTCAGGCGGGGGTAAGGCGGCAGAATCCAACGGTGTGATTGAGGTTACGAAGTCGGACGACGGCAGCTTCACGGCGGACTACGTGTGGCGTGCCGAGCGAGCGACGTGTTCCTTCGGTTCGCCGTGTGCGCACAACGGCAACGCGTACTTCGTAAATCGGTCGGGAGTCGTCTACTGCCTTGACCTGCAGACTGGCGAGGAGCTATACGCCAAGCGGACCAAACAGAGCACCTGGGCGACACCGATTGGATGCGGGGATCATATCTACCTGTTTGGTAGAAGTGGCGTAACGACCGTGATCGAATCGGGACCGCGATTCAAACTGGTCGCCGAAAATGCATTGTGGAAAACGGAGCAGCCCGCCGCGGAGGGTGATGGAAGTGATGGCCGCATGAACTTCGGAGGCGCAGTGCTCTACGCCGCAGCAATCGTTGATTCCGGTCTGCTTCTGCGTCGAGGTGATCGGCTGGATAAGGTGACGCGGTAGCGTTCCTGCAAACGCAATTGAGACTCGTTTTCAGCACTCGATTCTGCGGAGTGCCATTCGATGCTACGCGTAAAGTTTCGACTAGCCAAGCGTCGAAGAGCTCTATAATCTTGCGAGGGCAACAGCGAACGTCTGGAATGGAGAAGGGCGTATCGCTCGTTGGTCGCGGACGCAAGAGTGTCCGTCGAACAGAGCGTCAAACGATACAGTGGCTCGGGCGAGCAGGTGTTTCGCGCGGGTCGAGAGAAATCAAAAAGGAGCCGACAAATGGCAAGCCAGGAACTTATCGATCATCTCAATGAAATCCTGAAGCACGAGTGGACGGGCGTCGCCCAGTACTCGCAGGCTTCGTTCACGATTCAGGGCGTATGGCGTGAGGTCTATGCAGAGCGATTCGCCGAAGACGCGGAAGAGTCGTTCGGGCACGCGAAACTGGTGGGCGACAAGATCGTCGCGCTAGGTGGAGTACCGACTGTCGTCCGCAATGACGTGAAGCAATCCCAGGATCTTCAGGAAGTCCTGAACTTCAGTCTGGCATTCGAATCGAAAGCCGTCGAAATGTATAGCAAGGCAATCGACCTGGCTGACGACGACAAGGCCTTGGTCGTCTTCCTCGAGGACATTCTGAAGGAAGAGCAGGAAGGCGTGGACGAGTACCTCAAGCTGATTGGTCAGCCGTCGTCCGGATCGGGTGAATCTACGAATCTGAAATCAGCCTGACGTGAGACACGCGAGGGGCGTGCTGGAGCATAAGTTGCAGCATGCCCGTTTTCGCTGGGGCCTGGGAGGTGGTCTGCAGCCTTGAATTCATGCTGTGAGACGTGTTCGTAGTGCCGCCTTCAGGCTGAACCGCACTGATATCGTAAGCCAGGCAGCCGCCTCAAGGCGGTGCTGCGAGCGAACCTGACAGTCCCGCTAGGCTCGTCGGCGGACGTGCTGTCCAATCGGCAGGACCGTCGCATGGTCCTGTTTCTTCGGTAGCAGTTCTTTCGTTGACCGGCTGGTGAGGAGCACTTTCAGGCCCGCCATCTGCTGTGGGCTGGCCGAGATCTCGCTTTGGACGAACCACCCAGTGTCACAGCGAGATTCTTGCCGCAGGACCGTTTCGGTGCCCTCAAAGGTCTCGCGAGCGATAACGACAAGGCGTTCCCTATCGTTTTCCTGCGGAAAAACGGCGAGAATTCGTTCGTTCAAGATGGGACTCCTGCACGGGCCTTAACTGGAAGCATCTGCCTGTAGTTTAGTTTGAGTTCTCTTAATTGACAATCAATCTCAATAGACGGCAGTGTTTGTTGGGTAAGCCCGTGAGTTTGGTCATCACGTGTGGTGTCCATGCCACGCTGCTTTCCTGAGGGGCTTCGCATGGCGTGGAGTTCGCTCGATTCCGGGCGGTTCGCATGCGTTGTTGCATTTCTTGTACCGGATGCGTTCGCGTACAACGGAACAATTTTTCAGTGTCCTGTTTCCGTTTGTGCGACGACGGAACATTCTTGGTCACTGCCTGTTCAGCCGCTTTTTGAATTCGCCCAGCCGAACGGTGACATCGCCCGACGTATAGGCGACCTTCAGGTTGGGCGCATCGTATTGCTCCATGTCCGCGAAGTGTGCCTGCCCCGCGGCGTAGATGTACCCTCGGGAAGCCAGGCCGTCACGCAGCCACAGTTCTTCGTTGTCGCCGCAACACGGCAATGGGGAAACGGAAACTTGCAGGTTCTTGTAGCACTTTTCCACCGCAAGGATGAGCTGTCGAACTGTGAAGCGCCCACCGCAACGTCTGCATTCGATTTGTCGGTCGATGTTGCCAATAGATTCCATGTGCCCTCACCATTGGATGCCGAAATGGTAGTTGCATTGCGTCGCCACCATAAGGTTACACTGCACGCATTGGAGGTTCGGCACCATTTGCGAGAGACGCGTTGTTATGATTAAAACGTTCCGCCAGACGAGAGCTCGCTGCTCAGCCTGTCCTACTGCTGAACTTTGTTCGCCGCGATTGACGGAGTTCGCGTTCTTTTCGAGTTCGCTTTGTTCGGTACGGAACGGGATGCGGTCGCGACTGTACGAGACCCATTGGCTGTGCGGCTGGAACCGCCCGTACGCGTGTTCCTCTTTCGGTTGTTGATTCTCTTCTGCCGGATCATCGCTGCCACGCCAATCGCGCACACAAAGAAGGCGACAAATCCCGCCCCTATAGCGCCTATCAAAAGTATCGAGGTCATCATGTTTGGTTGGTCGCCAACGATGCTGCTTCTAGCTACTTGTCCGTCTGCGTGATCCCTGGTGCGAGTCGTTCGTGCACTCGTCGACACCGCGTCGGTATGTCTGCCTGGCAAGGGGAGCGGTGTCTACCCGTTATCTTGTTCGCATTGAGTTGAATTCTGGAGTGTGGGGGTTTGTCCTACTTGAGGGTTTGCCCTTATCTGCGCATTTGGCGAGGCGATATCCGGTGCGATTTGCCCGTCAATCGGATCGATTGAGTAAGGCGGTGTAGTCGCTATAACTGGACGGTGGCGAAGCGGCGGCAAAACAGGCTCGCGAGCCGCCGCCGAGAGCAAGCGATGTCAAGCCGCCTCCGTGAAAGGGAGAATGCGATGCGATCTTTTCTGGCGTCCGTGTGCGTATGCAGTTGCGTTGCATCGCCGGTATTTGCGTCCTGCTTCGACACGCAGATGATGTTTGGTTGGATTACTCGGGACGACAACATCGTGTTGCGGTTTCCGGGGACTCCGCCTTACGGGAAACGATCCCTCGGCGTACGGTCGCGCGGAGGCTACCTGATTCCAATCGGTGACGGGACGACCTCTGCAGATGCCTCGCCTTTCGTGTTCATGCTGAGCAATGACGAGCACGGGATTTACTACGCGGCAATTCCTGGGTCGGCGGTCGGTTTTGAGGATCGCGAACTCACGCTGTCAGCGAGATATGATCTTGACCGAGCGATCGCCGATGGCGTTAATCTGGTCGACGATCTCTATTTTCGCGAGTGCAACTACGTCGTTTACTCCGCGTACCCTGGCGATGCGAACTTTGATCTCACGGTGGACTTCGACGATTTCCTGACGCTGTCGCAGAACTTCGGCAGCACGGACGCGATATGGCCCGAAGGTGATTTCAACTGGGACCGTCAAGTCGACTTCGACGACTACCTGGCTTTGGCGCTCAACTTTGGGGCTGGGGCGGAGGTGTTTTGGCATTTGCCGGAATGGCGACCGTCTCTGGTTGCAGCCTCAGTTGAATCCGTTCCGGAACCCGACTCGGCCATCGGACTGTTACTTCTTCTTACGTTTGGCGTTTGGTCGCGGCAACGCAGACGGCGGGCATAGGCGAACGCAGCGATTGTGGCTCCAAGCTGAGCTGACGTCGCTGGCAAACGAAGACGCTCTGATTCGCCACGTAGTTGGTCTGCTACTCCATCGAAACCAGGGAGATGGCTGGTGGGTACTAGATAGGGGTGCGCAGTTTTTCCCCTTCCTCTGGAAGCAGTTCCATTGCTCGATTGGATTCTGCGGTCGTTTCGTCTACGTTGGGCGGTGATTGTTAAGAAACTGTGAGGACTCGTATGAGAAGCCAGTATTCATCCAGTCGAACCACCGGTACGCAAAACTGGATCTTCGCGATGATTTGCGTGATCGCTGTCAGCTTGACGGGCGGAGTTGCCTGTTCGGACGAAGTCGATGATTCAGATCAGGCCTCAATTACGGACGAACAGATCTTTGATTCGAGCCGACTCCTCGAGGTCGACGTCAGGATCGCGAAGGACGATTGGGACAGCCTTCGATACCAAACACGAAATTTCGCGCTTGCTCTGCGAAAGCCGCCGCCGCCGTCGCCTTACTCGTGGTTCAAGGCCGACGTCACCATCAACGGGCAGGTAATTGAGAGTGTTGGGATTCGCAAGAAGGGTTTCATCGGCTCGCAAGATTCCGAACGCCCTTCGTTGAAAATCAAGTTTGACGAATTCGTCGAGCAGGCGCCTGTTCGCGGACTGGATCGTCTGACGCTGAACAACAACAAGCAAGACCGTGGCTTTGTCAGTCAGTCCGTTAGCTACAAGTTGTTTCGTGACGCGAATTTACCTGCGTCGCGGTGTACGCTCGCGAGGGTGACTGTAAACGGCGAGCTGCTGGGGATCTATACGAATGTCGAATCGGTGAAGAAATCCATGCTGAAGCGGAATTTCGGAGATGCTGACGGCAAGCTCTACGAAGGTACGATTGCGGATCTGTTTCCAGGAAAGATTGACGCCCTCGAGGCGAAGCTTGTGGACGAAAACGATACCAGGACGGAACTGTCAGCGGTTGCGGACCTGGTCTCTGCCGAGGATGTCGACATGGAGACGCTCGAGCAACACCTGGACATGGATGAGTTCGTGCGGTTTTGGGCCATGGAGAGTCTGATTGGATTTTGGGATGGCTACACCAACAACCAGAATAATTACTTCGTCTATGCTCACGCCGGCGATTCAAAGTTGCATTTTATGCCGTGGGGCGTGGACGCTGCACTCTCGTATGAGGGTGGGGCAAAGATGTTCAAGAGTGGTCCCGAATCGGTGCACACAAAATCGCTGTTGTCGAATCGCCTGTATCACACGGAGGGTGTTGCGGACCGATATCGAGAGACAATGCGTGGTCTGTTGAAGGAGTCGTGGGATGAGGAGGCGCTGATTGCCGAGATCGACCGAATTGAAGACCTCGTGGAAGGCAGTGTCCACGGAAGCCAGCGTGATTACGCGCGGGGGCGATGGAGGAGGCTCGTAACTTCATCAGGTCGCGTCGACGCATCATCGAGCGAGAATTCCGGTCGTGGCCCAGAAGGGTCTCAAGCGAACCTCGCACGCCTTTTTACTCAGCAAAAATCGGTGAAGCCACGGGGACGTTTACCACCCGGTGGCTTGCGTCGGAGCCCTCGGATCCGTACGGCGAAGGCACGGCAGAACTGCAGCTCACCATCGATGGAGAGAAGGTCAGGTTTTCCAGGCTTGGCGTCTACGCCACCTATGGCAAGGAAGAAGGTTTTGGCCGCAGGCGTCGACCCACGATCGTTTTCGTCGGCAAACGGCAGTCCAACAGAATTAGGGTGACGATGAGTGTGGGAGCAGAAACGGGCGAATTCAAGGAGCCGTCCGGGGATCCAGCCAGCGCCGCGGGAGCCCTGATTGAGGGCATTCGGTTTTGGGAGATGCGGATCGTGGGCGGCAGCGTCACGCTGGACGAGGCCGGGATGGAGGCCGGGGATATCGTACGCGGATCGCTCACCGTCGATATCGTGCAATTCAAGGGCCGCATGCGCTAGGTGCTTGTCCAGGTGCTTCACCAGGAGCAGCCCGGGACGATCCGTGCAGCGACGCACCGGTTGGCCAATGGGGCGGTCGCGTAACCGTCAGCTGGGCCGTCGTTATTCCTGCTCGTACAGCGAAGCGTAGATGTCTAGCAGGCGGTCGACGATGACGTGGACTTCAAACTTCGTTGCCACGATTTCTCGACTTGCAATTCCCATGCGATGCCGAAGGTCCTCGTCATCGCACAATTGGACGATCGCTGCGGTCAAGCGGTTGACCTCTCCCGGTTTGAAGAGGAATCCGTTTCGTCCATCCTCAACCATTTCCGGTATACCGGCTACGTCGCTGGCGACGATGGGGTAACCGAAGCTCATGCCTTCCAACACGGACATTGGCATTTGTTCGTTGTAGGACGGCAGCGTGAGGATTTCGCAGTGCCTGAGCAAATTCAGCTTGTCATCGCCGTCAATCCAGCCGGGTACTTCAACAAAGTCGTTCCACGAGCGTGATTTGACAATGGAGCGAACCTCGTCGACGTCGCCGTCTCCGGCCAAAATGAATCTGACCTTTTTCTGGCGGAAATAGTCCTCGTTGATGTTGATTGCTTCGAGGAGATCGTAGATCCCTTTTCGTTCGCCCAGTCGACCGAGAAACAGGACGTCGATTGTGTCGTTGTTCGACCGCCGTTCCTCGGTCATCTCGATTGGATTGTAGAACGTACGGATGTTCTCGTTTCGCGAGAATTCCTTCAGCTTTTGCTGCCAGACCTTCGACAGCACCAGAACGATGGTTGCGTTGTCAAACATGAATCGAGTCAGTCGCGTTGTCAGCCAATTGCGGTGCATGAAAGCTTCAAAACGCGAACCGTGAAGTTGAACGGCGGTCTTGGTGCCGAACAGTCGCGCGAGGCAGAACAGGACGAGTTTGCGGACGAAACTGCCGTCCTGTGACAGGTGAATGTGGACGACCGGTTGTCTGGTTCGCAGCAATGCGGCGATGAACTGGAAGAGTGCCTTTACGAACACGAGGCACTTGTAGACCTTCGAACCGTCACGAAGTGTGGGAATCAGTCTGAGGGAGACCTTTTCCTGAATGTCGGTCTTGAGGTACTCGTTGATAACGGTTGAAATTCCGCCCTGAACCTCAATGGCTGGGCCGACCATGATGACGTCAAGTTTACTCATAACACCTGGGACCGCTGGAGATGCGGGAATTCTGAACTGACAGCGGGTGGTTTATCGGCGTCTGGGAAATCATCTACCACCCGTCGATTGAGATTCAGGGAGAACTTCATAGAGCGCAATTTCGTCCGTTTGAAAGATACGCTTGAGGCGATGCCCAAGGTGATCTTCCATCGTCAAGAAGATCGCGGGAGTGAACTTGTGTAAGAACTCACTGGTGCGATACCTCATGATGTATCCAACGCGAAAGCGATCGATGATTTCTGCCTCGACTCGCTCGGCCGTCCAGTCCCCGTCGGTATTGTAGCGGCCGGTTGACAACCCAATCACGGGGACATCCAGGAGCGCACTCGTTAGCTGAGGCTGATTGCAGAGCAGAGGGGTTTCGTTGGTCACGTTATCTTGCAGGTAAATAGCAAGGCTTTGTTGGTCGTCCATGTTAGCGGACAGGGCCGTTTGCATTTCACGGGTGGGATATTCGTCTGCATTCAGATGATGTCGCCATGCGTTGACCTGCCCGACGAGAAATAGTGTCAGCAAGATACTCATTCCGGTTCGCACTACCCATCTGGATCGCAACGGCCTGGATCGCAACGGCAATGAAACGTGAGACGCCATGAGGGCGATCGAGATTCCCAGGAAGGGCACGAACGGAAGTAATAGTCTGTCTGAAACGCCCGCGCCTTTTCGTACATGCACGGCAAACAAAATCCCGACATAGGCGAGGGGATAGAGCATGGTCATGAGGCGGGCCGGGGGATCATCCACGATCAGGGATTTGATCTGTGCCCTGCGTTCCGCGTCACCAACGAAGCGACTCGCCAGGATGACGGCAAAGGCAGCCACCACCACGATGTAGAGGATTATGAAATCGCTATTGAGTGCCGCGTGGCGATCGATCCCAAAGAGTTTCATGCCATTGGAGATGAAGAGCATGGCAGATTGTTTCACTGGCTGCGGAGGATAGTTGTTGCCTCCCAACGGCGTACCCACAAGTTGTGCACTCCTGCGGAACAGGAAGAAGACCATCGCTGTCGGTAGTGCAGCAAACGTGAGTGCCTCCTTCACGGTATCCCAATCCCAGCGCGTGACGAGGTTGATGAAGTAGCTCAAAGCTGCTGTCATTACAAGGAAGATACCGGCATAGCGAATGGATATCGCTACCCCCGCGCAACAGCCTGCCAGTAGTACCCAGTGGATTTTTCGACTTACCAGAAGTCGAAGGGCAAGCACCTGAAAAAGCATGAAGGTAGGTTCGCTTACGCCCCAAAGCGTGCAATGCACGGCTATGCCCAGGCAAAGCCAGGTGAGCGAACTGCAGACTGCGGCGACCGGATGGCCACCTAACGTCCGGCAGAGGTCAAAGATGAGATAGCCCGTCAACAAGTAACACGTCAGGTTCAAAACGAAGCCGGACGTCCTGAGGTCGAGCCCGGAGATTTTCGAAACGCCCGCGATGAGTACTGGAAAACCAGGTGGGAAGACGGTCTGGGGAGCTGGGATTCTGCCAAAGAGAACCTGTTCACCAAAGAATACGATGCTCGTACTGGCCTCGTGGTGATCACGGATGCTGCGGGCCGTCGATTCATATTGGGCCGCGTCATTGTGAAGCCAGATGGGATCGAATCCGGCCACAAGTGTGACGCACGCGGCAACGAGTAGAATCGCCATGGCGTACTGCGCCACGTCCCGTCGTGCGGTGACATCCTGTGTTGGCGGTCTGTGCGGAGAGCTGTCCACGGATGCGTTGCGCTAGGAAGTTTCTTGAGTAAGCCGGTTCCTGGACGCTGGCTGCTCCACAGTTTCGTCGCTCAATCCCAGGCAGCGATTGTATGCCTTTGCGAGGGCCTGACTGGATGCATCCCAGCTGATCTCACTGAGTCGCTCACGACCAATGCGCCCCATGCGTTCTCGCTCTGCATCGTTATCCAGCAAGTCGCAGATCGCTTCCGCAAAGTCAGCAGTCGAGTTGTTTTGAATGTAGATGGCGGAGTCGCCCGCTGAGAAGCGACCTTCCGTGGTGTCGAATAGCACCTGTGGTTTGCCGAACATCATGTATTCCAGCGTCTTGTTCATCGTGCAATGATCGTTGTAATCATTGGTTGGATCGCTGGCGGTTCCAAGGTCGATGGTGCGAAGGGCACGGCCAAGGTACTCTTCCGAAACGTGTCCCGGCATCGTGACGAACTCCGTCAGGCCATACTCGTCGCGTAGTTCGCGCAGGGATTCCTGCTCTGGCCCCTTACCCATCAGCAAGAACTGAATGTCCGCTCGCTGTTTTTCCTTAACGACGATGCGGATGGCCTCGAGAAGAAGGTCGACGCCGTCTGCACTTCCCATGACGCCAATGTATCCGACGAGGTGCTTACGACCGCAGCGGAGCGAATCATCAGGCTCCCAGTCCGTGCTCATGGCTGTCGGACTCGTGCGGACAACGAATACATCCTCATCCTTGAGCTTGCCGCGTTGTTTGATGCGCTGCCGCACCGACTGATTGGTGGCGATGACCACATCGGCGCATAACAGGGTAAGTCGCTCGGCGATCTTGACCCCACTCAGCAAGACGCGATTGTTCCCAAACTTCGCAAGGAACATTTCCGGGCAAAGGTCGTGTACGTCGTAGATGATCTTCACGCCAAAAAGACGAAATGGGAACGCGGCGATGAAGAGCAGGTCGGGCGGATTGCAGATGTGTATTACATCGAAGCGGGATTTAAACCAGATTTGCCACGCCAGCCATATCTCGCCCAGAATTGCCGTCGTGTACTCCAGTATGAAACCGGTAATCCCGGTCGCCTCACCTGAGATCGCGTGTCGATAAATCTCAATGTCATCGATCGTCTCGCGGGATTTCGTGTAGCCCCTCATCTTTGGGCAAATGACCGATACACGGTATCCATTATCCCGCAATGACTGCGCCTCCTGCCAAACTCGACGATCGAGCGGCACAGGAAGATTCTCAACGATAATCAGAATGTGTCTCTGTCCGGGCATCCGTCAGCTTTGGGTACTGAATATAGTTTCGATGAAGTCGTCCGAGCGCAAGGTCACACTTGAGCTGCGGCTTAGACTGCGGAAGGCGTCTGAGCAAAGGCCGGATAGGTCGTTGCCCGATGCATTGGGAAGGGAAGAATCGACTTTTGAACTGAGTTGGCCCCTGGAAACCACCATGTTAATCGAGATCTGTTCTCGAGCTAGAGTGAATGTCGCCATTCCCTCATTTGCGAAATCGACCTGCCACTTTGGAGAGAATTGCCAAGTAACTATTAGGGGGAATGTTATGTCCGGCGACGCACGGCGATCGGTGACCTTCCACGTATTATCGTTCAGTTTTTTAACGGAACGGACTACGCCGCCAGCGGAACGTTGAAACCTTGCGGTCACGTCATTGACGTCATTGTCGTCTTCACGCACGGGATCGGCGTGTAAGCGGCCCCATAGAAACGGGCCAAATCGAGGTGGCGATAGCTCATCGGCGGGCGTGTCAAACCTTGGGCCGTTGTGCGCAGCCCAGGAGGCCAGATAGTCGCGGACACTGGAGTCGTGGTAGTAACAACCCGTCCCCGGGTCGATGACGACAGCCATTCCCTGATGCCAAATGGACAAGTGCAGCGCGTCGAGGTGACCATGAGCTGCCATTGGTGCAAATCCAAGCGGTGAATGATCGAATCGCAACGACCAGTTTTCGTTGCGGAAGTGACTGAACCCGGTGTCGGGGAAGTGTCGCCATTTGCTTCCCTCCGTTTTCGTGAGGTTAGGCGCCGGATTGCCTGGCCACCAGTGTGAAACTGCGTTGCTCTTGCCTGCAGCCCATGCATGAAACTCCGGGATCTTGGATTGTATGCGGGCAAACAGAGGAACGACATGTGCATCGTCGGAATCACCGTAGTCCCACGGTTCGTCCGTCTCGGCAAGTTGGACGAAGAACTCAGTCGCCAACTCCAGCCGTTCCAGTGCCTCGGCGGTCAATCCGTCGCCAAGTGCCGATTCGAAAGCAAGGTGGGCGTGCCAAGAAAGCTCAAGAGCAAACCAATGGTAATGAAGTGCCTGCTCACGATTTCCACCGTCTGTCGCAAACTGCAGTAAGATCTGTCGGGAAATCTCCGTGCGAAGCGGTTCTATGTTGGTCGATAACTTGCAAAGATCGGGCCAGCGGCAAAGTACCACAGCAAGGCCGACGAGTTCGCCTAGCAGATGGTTGTTGGCCGAACTTCCCACACTGCGCTCGAGCCATAGCCAACGCACGTGAGGAGGGAGGATGGATTTACATAGACTCCGCCACCGCCCGGAAAGATCCTCATCAAGCGTATCGTGGAAGAGCGCATCCATCCAGGCGAAATTGATCAGGCGGATCGCGCCTTCAAGCGGGCTGGTCCAGTTGACACCGTGCAGGGGAGGATTGTGTTGCGTCCAGTCCTCGAGCAATTCAAGGCACAGCTCCCCTGATGAAACGTCCTTCAGCTCCGAGTGAGCTTGCGCCAGTCGAGTGAGTTCCGACCACCGGCTGAGCTCCCAGATGACACGCCCGTCGATTCCGCCTGGCAGGTCGCGATGATCGATGTTTGAAGACCGTGGCGTGGGGTCTGCGGTCCGGTTAGCCAGCGGATCATGATGCCACTGAGGAGGCATGTCGACGTGCACGGGTAAATGGCCAAAGAGAGTCCAGTCGCCATTGCGAATCGCGGTCGACTCGGCCAATAGCGCATCATGATATTGGGCCGGAAGCGTTCCTGGCTTGACTGCCGGATACGCATTGGTGCGCCGCTGACCACATTCTGCATCGACGCTCTGCGCAATGAGGCGTTCGTTGCGTGAATGAAGGGCCCTGCGAATACAACGCTGAGCGATCTCCGTTGGCCCCATGGCTCGAAGTCTACGATAGTACCAATCGAGTTTGGATGGCTTTCCGATCATCAGCCTGCGGTCGGTGCCTCCGGCGGCGTCACCGTTCGATAGCTGGCCAGTAGCCAGAACGTCACGAAAATCACGAACACGAAATAGACCCCCATGACGCCTCGTCCCACGTTTCCAACGACGAATACCATTGCCGCAATGCCCAGACAGAGTCGATCCGTGTCCTGCCCACGACGACGCACCGCGTCAAGTGACGAACGGATTGCGAAGAACATCGAGGCCAACAGGGCAATCGCAGCGCCATAGCCTCCCGAAAGTAGGGCTTCCAGGTACATGTTGTGGGCATGCGGCGCGACCCACTGGTTCTTGGGGTCCTGGGTGTTGTGGAAATCAACAAGAACCGTCTCACCCGCACGAAGTCCGTAGCCAGTAAGTGGACGCAGGGCAGCCAATTTGAGTACGTCGCGCCACAGTGGTGTCCGCCCGGCAAGTTCGAAAACCTCGCTGGCATCTCCGTTACGGGAGAACGTGGATGCGAGATCGGTCGACTGGTTTTGATAGGCCAGCCTCGCTGCGCCGGCCACTAAAAGACAGGCGCCAAGGGTGATGACTGCAACATCCAATCCCCGAACCATTCGAATCCGTTGAAGGAATGACCACCCCGCATCTGCACCGAGAACCGCGAGCATGACGACAATTGAGGTTCGGGACTGCGAAAGCAGCATTGCGACCAGCGCGACTGTGACGAGGGTCATTGCCGTGAATGTCTTTCGCCTGCATTTTAGTATCTCCTTGCGCTGGAAATAATGTATCAGCACGAAGACGGCGCCTGCGCGCGCAAGGGCGTTTGGGTGGCCCATAATGCCGCGCAGTCGGAACGGAATTCCCTGGAAATAGTCTTTGGTCAGCACAAACTGATCTGGGTTCACGATCGCGAGAATGCAGGAGGATATAACGATGAACCCTGTTGCCCACTTTACCGTGAGGACAATTCGATCCGAAAGCCGATCATCACCCCGGGCAAAAAGCGACATGACATAGGCAGCGCAAAATACCATGCAGGCAGCCGAACTGATGCTCCGACCCATTGTCGCAGTCTGTACCGACATGAGCGTGAACCAACCGCAGAGCGCTACGAACAGTCCGAACTCACGAAAGATCACTCGGGGAATCGAAATCCGCTCTGAGAAACGATAAACGGCAATTATTCCGAGCATGCAATAGAAGCCGGCCTTTATCAGCATCTGCACGGCGCGAAGTGACGCACTATCGGTGCCGTCGGGGTACTCCCAGGAAAATTCGGAGAAGATGATCAACACGAACAGGCACGGGATCAATTCCCATTGGGAAATCTGTGGTATTCGCCGCAAGGTTGGGATTCGCATGGCTAGTTCGCCTGTTTTCCTGGTAACGCCAGGTTCCACGAAGGCCGTACGACAAAGCCAAGCGTTTGCCATGCAATCAGATTGGACACCAGCTTTGAACAGATGACTGAGGCGGCCGTTGCGACGGCAGCTCCATCGAGCCCGATTCTTGGGATAAGAATAGCGTTCAGGACAAGGTTCAGGGTCATCGTCAGAATTGCTACCCGTAGAACCGAGACGTGTTGATTTGTCATGATCAGAAGATAGCCAACCGGTCCACAGAGAACAGGGATGACAAAGCCAATCGCAAGGATGCGTAGCACGCTCGCCCCTTCAGCGTACTCGTTTCCAAAAATTGTCAGAAGCGTGCCTGGCAGTACAATGCACGCAACGAGAATGGGCAGGTTCAGGCCAATCATGAGATTCGTGAAGCGGTAACTCTGTCGCCGTAGTTCCTGTGTCTCGCCTTTCTCATGCAATCTCGCAAAGGCGGACGATGCCACGGAATCGACGCCGCTGATCATGACAATAATCAATCGGACGATTCGAGAAGCTGCGTGGTAGATCGCAACGGCGCCCGTGCCGAGGAAACCTGCGATAAGCCAGATGTCACACCATGTCAAAACGACATTGCGAAGCGAAACCGGGAGCAGGGGCATCGATTCACGCAGCAGACTTCTGGTGGTCTCTCCGGTTGATTCCTTCTCGCCGGGGTCTCCATCGGGTGGCGTTGCTGGCAGGCGGAGTCCTCTTCGCACCACAATCAACGCCCAGGCCAGCGCCAGCCATGTCGATGCAACGTACGCAATCGAATAGGTGATTGCCGATTGCCGCGTTGCTGCCGAGATGGCGATGAACATCGTTCCCGCCGCTGAAGGAATCACGGCTGACTGGAAGAGGCATCCCACCGCCGACTTCTGCATCCCAAACAGCATGTAGGCGAGGAGATGGACGGATCCAAACGCTGGAATCGAAAACGCAAGGATTCGCAGGATGCGCGTAAGCCCCGGGGACTGAAATAGCTGGCTTATGACTGGCGACAACAGGTAGAGAACTGCCGCAAACAGGCACGCGATACCAAAGGAAACGCAGAAGGCCGACTTGAGCATGTGGCGGGCCATCGCGACGTCACCGTTTTGCAAGTGGATGGACGCCCTACGGGTCACAACGGCATCAAGTCCAACCCGGCAAACAATACCCAGGACTGCAACAAACGAAAGTCCGGTGACAAAGTCGCCCACCAATCCGATTTCGAGCGTTCTCGTGAGGATGACGTGCATGCCGAAAACGGCAGCAACGCCAATCAACCGGGCGGCAACGGAGAGCAGCGAGTCCTTGATCATGGTGTGGGTCTACTTGATGAGCTGTCTCACCGCGCCATCGCCTGCGGGTACGGTCGGTTCAATCTACCTTTTTCGCGATGAATAGTAGTACGCTCGGGACCTGGCTGCCGCAGATCCGAATCCATACCCAACCTCGGTGCGGTCGCTACGCGTGAGCGCTTCGTTAGAGCTGTTCAGGACGAGGCCAAGCACGTCGATTTCAGCCTGCTTCAGTAACTTCACTGCCTTTGTCGTGTGCGCTCGAGACTCCTCGTCAAGTTTTAGCACCAGGATCACGCCGTCTGCGTATTCGGCAGTGATGACAGGATCGACAACCGAAAGGATCGGGGGGCTGTCCACAATGATCACGTCAAACTGATCGCGAAGCTGGCCAAGCATTTTTGGGTAATGACTCGTTGATAGTAGCTCGGTGGGTTTCGTGACTTCGTGTGCGCCAGCCAGAACGTGAAGGCCTTCAATCTCTGGATGGTCGACGACAGCGTCTTCGATGGAAGCGTCACCCCGAAGGACATCTGCGAATCCGACCGATGGTGAGATGCTGAGCGTCGAGCCAATCGAAGGACGTCGTATGTCCCCGTCGATGAGCAAAATTCGTTTCCCGGACTGACAAAGAGAAACAGCCAGATTCGTGGAGACCGTTGTCTTACCATCACCGGGTAGTGCGCTCGTGAATTGCAAGACATATCCTTGCCTGCTATTCGCCTGCCGCAGAACGAAGGTCCTTAGTTGGCGAACGTTCTCGTTTGCAATGGAACCGGGGGAATGATGGGCGACGATCGTACTCGCTACACCGCCGCTGTGTCGGCGTGCTTTTCGCATCTGTGGCAAGTTGGTGATTAGCGACAGTTCCAGAGTGGATTCGATATCGCTGACGCTATGGAACGCTTTGTCCGAGAACTGCCGTAGTACGGAAAGGACCGCTCCAAGGACAACTCCACCAAGCATCCCGAGGACGCCAAGGAGTGCCTTCTTCGGCCACACCCTGCGGCCAATTTCAACCGGTCTGATGACTTCCGTAATGAAACCGCCATAATCCTTGGCGAGGTTGATTTCCCTCAGGCGATCAATGACCGCGTCGTATAAGGTCTTGGCACGGGTTACCTCGCTGGCAAGTTGCTTTTCCCGTATCTCATAGGAGATGAGGGACTTTGCCTTTTCCCGTTCTGTTTCAATGAGATTTCGGTGTTCGACGATCCGTTCATCGATGTCGCGAATGTCGTGTTCGAGGAGTTTTTGGTACGCGTTCGTCAGCTGGGAGAGGTCAAAGTCGTCGAGCTCCTGGTTCTCGTTCTTGTGCTCCGTCATGAGTTTTTCGACGGCGTCAATCTGAGCCTTTAGCTGGGCGTAGCGAGGGTGCTCTTTGCTGAACGCACTCGCTTCAAGCTTGAGATCCGTAAGTCGTCCGTACTCGGTCCGCGCGGTTTCTGCACGTTCCGGCTGTGCTGCCAGGAATACTTCCGACTGCATGTTGCCGCCCAGTTCGATGCTGACCAGCAACGTCAGACGCTCGATGTCCGCCTGGTCGATCAACGCAAATCGTTCGATATCGGTGAGATTCGCCGCGTTCTCCGGAAGCAACGCGTCGTTGACGATCTCCAGCCGGGAAGTGGCGGCGGTGCGACGCAGTTGAAGATCAGAAAGCAGCTTTTCAAGGTCGGCGACGCGAGTTTGATGAACGTTCAGTGAGACGTTTTCAACAGAATGGCCTTGATGAAACAGCACCGGAGCTTGTTCGCGAAACTCCCGGTAGTTGTTCTCCGCAACCCGAAGCTGGTCCGAGATTTCAGCGCTCTTTTGGGAAATTAGTTCGGCTGCCTCGCTGCCGGCGCTTTGTGCGGTGGACGCGATGAACTCTTGATAGGCCTCGATAACGGCGCTAAGGATCTGGGCCGACTCGGATGCATCCGGGTGCTTGAAACCAACGTTCAGCACTTGCGCAGTCTTGGCTGCCCCCTCGCCGCCGCGGGTTACGTAGGTATTCAGGATGACATAGTCGTACTGATCGACTTTCTCACTGAGGTAGGGCTTAACGGAAGGAAGGTCCAGCAGGCCATGCTTCTTCAGGCCCGCCATAACAATCCTGCGACTCTTGAGGACTTTGGCGTGCGTAGCGAGAAGTTCGATCGAGTCAGGCCGCTCGAAGCCAAGAGTGACCTCAAGGTTCTCCATCGGCAGCGTTTCGTTCTTGGGGATCACCATGATCTCCGCTTCCGACTCATATATCGTCGGCGTGATGAAAGCGTAGGCGATCGCGGCCGTCGCGCCGAGGATGCCGCACAAAGCCGTCAGACGCCAGTTCCGCAAGATGGAACCGATGAGATCAATCTCGACGTAATCGGACTTTTGCGAGACCGACGCAGAGCGTAGCGAACCGTTATCAGAAGACATAGCGAACTTTTGAACGATGTTCAGATAATGAAATGGCGAGACGTACCGGAAAGTTCAATGAAACGCGGGGAGCCTACCGTTGTCAATCACCATTCTCGAATCCCAATGACCGCCATCGCAGATTATGCCGGATGGTGCAGCTTGCAGCGGATGCGTGAAATTGCGGACCAGGATATTGGACACTTGAAAATGAAGATCCTGCCATCTTAACGTTCGGTGGTTTGGGGGGACTCTTCTGGTTCGAGCTGACGGCCCGCTCCGGTCAAGTCGATCACCTGAGGCGCGGGGGTCTTCAGTCGCGCGAGGGCAAGGAGGTCATCATTGTCACGAGTGAGAATGATCACTTCGGCGTGATCAAGTAGTTCTGCCGCGTCGGCCACCAGTCGCTCTGCAAGATGAGGAATGCGCGTTTCGATGTACTCCCGGTTGGCACCCGTGAGCGCCGACGTGCGGACATCAGGATCAAGAATCCGCAAATCAAAACCTTTCCCAATCAGATGCTCCGCCAGCTGCACCATCGGGCTCTCGCGCAAGTCATCGGTTCCGCTCTTGAACGACAGTCCATCGAGGCCAATAGCTCGGCTGCCGGCCGCCTGCAACGCAGCAGCTATAGCACGTTCCTTATGGGCCTCGTTGCTTTCGCCAATAGCTTTCAGCAACGGCGTATCGACATGATTCTTCTTTGCGAGTGCGACGGTAGCACTCAAATCCTTTGGTAGGCAGGATCCGCCATAGGGCATGCCCGGTCGGAGGTAAGCCGGTGAAATGTTTAGTTTGGTGTCTTGCGTAAGCAAATGCATAACACTACGTCCATCGATGCCCAATTCGGCACACAGAGAGCCAACCTCATTGGCGAACGTAACCTTCATCGCATGGAACACGTTACATAGTGTCTTCATCATGACGGCGATACCGTAGCCGACCCACTGGATCGCATCGGGATCGACGCAAAGCATCTCCGCGATCAACGCCTGATGGAAGTCGGGTTCGCCATCAATCGTGCCGACCACGACCAGTGGCGGGTTGTAGTAGTCCTGAACGGCCGTGGCCTCCCGGAGGAACTCTGGAATGATCACAACGCTAACTTTGTGGCTGTTCGGGTTGTCGGCACGCCTGATTCGTGGGAGGAGGTTGTTAAGGACGACACCGGGAGTCATCGTGCTTCGGATAACGACCAGGTGGCCCTCTTCCTTCTCCATTAGTGCTGCGCCGATCGCATCGGCGGTGGCTTCAACGGCGGTCAGGACGTGCCCTCCTGATTTGTCCGCCGGAGTACCGACACAGACGAGTGAGACGTCCGTGGACAACGTTGCCTGTTTGCTGTCCAGCGTGGCCGAAATACGCCCTTCACGGTGGCCGGTCTCGATGAGTTCCGTGACTTCGGGTTCGATGACGGTAGGAATACCGTTGTCAATTGCGTTGACTTTCGATTCGATGATGTCGACGCCAATCACCCGGTGGCGCATTTGCGACAGACAAGCAATGCTAACGCAACCGACGTAGCCAAGTCCAAAAACACTAACCTTCACAATTGTCGCTCCGCCGAAAATGGCTTGGATTCGCGTGACTGACTGCAATCGACACGATTGTTATAGGGCTGGGCATTATTCCCGGGCACCTATTACATTCTCGATTTTGCATATAGTTTTGGATATTAGCTCGCCATGGTTATTGCTTCAACCTTCTTCCGGTCGTAATGTGCACCCCCAGAGAGTGGGTGGCCTGTCTGGTAGTTGGAATTGCATCGTCGTACGTCAAGCGTTAATTCTCATTTGCTTATGGCTGGACCTCCCGTTGTGCATCCAGGCCCTGAGCTTTGTCGGTCTTCTTGGCTCATGCTTCGGCGCCGTACCGCCAGCCACGTTAAATCCAAAGGCTGATTCGCGAATAGTCTCGGCACGGATCACAGTCCCTGTCGTGAGTGGATTGCGTTCGACATAGCGACAGGCGGTGTGCAAGTGCTGAGTCGGGGTGAACGGGGAAGCTTCTGGAGATTGACGAAATCTGCTACTCTTTTCGCTGACCGCTTCGGCGAGTTCCGTCGCTGGGTCGCAAAGGGCAGCTGGTGGCAATCTTGACGCCTGGCCGGGAGGCTTCCAGGCAGGGACCGTACGATGAATGAACCAAGAGACTGGACGAACTACCTACACCGTGTTGTGTGGCAGCGAGTCGGGGACGACGAAAATAGTTACTATTGTGCCGGTGTTGAGTATCGGCGCAGTGAGATTCATCGACACACGGCCCGTAGCGATCGTTGGGACAGTCGTCGCGACCGGCAGGGGCGTTGTTACCACATCTGCAGCACATGCAAAGCGATCGCCGTTCATCCGTTGATGTCGCAAGCCATGCACGAGTCGCAATGATCTGCCTCGAGTGAAGCTGATCGAACGTCTTTACAAAATCAAAAGTTGCCGCTGTCTTCTACAGGAGTTGGACGCGCAGCGTGCCCCCTTTTGAGGTTTGGCGGTTGCCAGCCAGTGTTCTCGGGTCCATCCTCGCAGCGTATCGTAAGCCTGTGAGGCTCGATTCAAGTGGCGTCCAGATTTAGTCCCCGGGCCCGGGATCCAGCGTTTGCGCAGTTAGAAACGGCAGACGGCGGGGGACCGATTCCATGAAGCAGGCTCGCTGCGGCTTTGCAAGGCTTAACAGCCTGTTGATTAACTCAGCCGTACGCCGTTAGCCGCGGTTGGTGAATCTCCGACCATCGAAAGAACTGGGGCGAACGCCGGCTTTGTGGTTCAGGACGTAACTTAACAGGCTGCTAACGCTCGCCACCGGCAATGGTAAGCATGCCTTTCAGGGTCTCCTTCAATTGAGCTATGGGGATCGCTACTGTGCTGCCGTCGCATCGCCCAACGACGACTTGTCCACTTGTTGAATGGCCCAGTCCACGAGTGGGATCCTGCGGGTCGAGCGTGTGGTCTTCGGGTTTGGTCCAGGGTACAGGCTTTGATGATTCCAGCACCGCGATGGTTCGTGAAGTGCCATCCCGGATCTCCGAAATACGGCGTCCCTCGGGCTTGCCGGAAAAAAGGTGCTGGGGATCGATCACAGCTTGTAGGTGCGTCAGGCCTCGGGCCGCTCCGGTCTGAAATGTGTTTGGAATCAGCGGGATGAGTTTCTTGTTGTGGGGGCTGTCCCATGGCTCGTCGAGCTTGAACTTTTTGTACAACGCTTCTTCCCCAAGAAAAGGCAGGATGGCGACTCGCCAGCTGAGCAGGGGCTCGCCCGCATCGTTGTAGAGTGCATGTGCCGGGAAACGTTGCGTTGCCGATTCGTGCATCAGGAATGCCATGACGATGGCGCGAATTCCATTCCGTGCCTGCATGCGATTTTCTTGGTCCGTGCGCAACTCGAGTGTGGTTTGAACGTACGCGGCCAGCGCCGGAAGAAACGCCGACTCGTCGGTGATTGGCCCACCGATAACAACCGTCGATCCGACAGTTTTTGTCTGCAGCGAGGCGAGGCTGATATCAAATAGCGTTTCGATGGTCTCTTTTTCATGCGGTCCCTTCAACGCAACGGCCATGGGCTTTAGCGCACCGAGGAGTGCGATTCCTTCGCTGATGGCGCTGGCAAGTTCGCCGGCGGTGGCTTCGTCCGTGGCGTGAATCGTCAACTCGAAACTGAGCTGATCGGTTGTGTTGATTCTGACTTCGATGGCTGTTGCCATTTCCGGCAGCTTCTTGATGATGCCCGCTTCTTCTGGCAACGGCGGAAGCCTCGCAATGGCAAAGTCCAGCATTTCCCTGTTCCGCGCGGTATCCATAGCGAGATGCAGGTCGCTCGCCTTTCCCGCAGTAAGGAGCTTGTGGACATCGCTGCTGGTCGGGGTTCCGCTTCGGTCTTTCATCGCCCGCACAACGGCATCACTTCCAAGGATCAATGTCTTGGGATTGATGACCAGCAGGTTCATCGATTCGGGGCGGGCGAACAGGTAGGGCTTGCCATCGAGCTTGGTTGGTCTGCCTCTCAGACGCAGGTCCTTCGCCATCTGGCCGGGGGAAGTCGCCTTCTTCAACGATAGTGCGAAACCGATACCTGGACTGTCGAACGAGTTGAAGTCCATGGCTCCGGCAACGACGTTCAGATTTGCCACGTCGATTCGGAGTAGATGCCGTAGCAAGTTCGAGAGCCCCGCACGTTCAACGGAACGAAGTTTGTCTGAATTCACCATCGCCGCAGGGCGGCCCGTCATGCCGACGGTGGCAGTTGGTGGCAGGAGCCGAATGCCACCAGCTCGCGCAGCGTCTTGGGTGGGCGACGACTGGGCAAGCGAGTTGCTGGTAAGCAACGCTGGCATGACGAACGTGCATATAAGAATTCCAGCGAAGTTTTTCATCAATCTTCCTCGTAGAAGCGGCGTCAGTATTATGGCCGGGCACATCCTATGTGCGGCGTTAACGTGACTCAATGACCCGTAACGCTCACGATTCAACAATCGCTCGCAACGGAAGTCTGCAGTTGTTTGAGCGAAGAGGTTTTGATGGCGTTCGCACAGAGGCCGTGGCAAAACGAACAGGCGCGAGCTCGTGGACCGACGTCGGGTATGGCTGCCATTTGTTGGATGAGCTGTAAGGGTCCGTTTACGCCGTAGGAGAAAGTCCGTCCAATAAGCGGTGCGTACCGGTTCGAGGTTGGAGTTTCGACAGCTCCGATCGTTCGAGTTGGCTCGGTGGCAATTCTCAGCGTCTGACTTTGGCCGCAGGGGTTCTGCCCGCGTTGGATTCAATGAGTGAGCTTCCGCCCGGTTGGTGTAGAGGGCAGGGGAGTGGTGGTGTGGTTTGAGGCAAAGTCCTTTGTCTTTCTGCCAACGCTGGCATCGCAGTTACAATCGTCTATCTAACCTCATACGCATGGTTGGGTTGAACTATGAGCAGACGCCTTCGATTGACTGTTGATACGCTGGAGTCCCGGTTGTGTCTTTCAGCCGTGGCGTTCGTTCCACACCCTGTCGTCGCCGACATTGATCGAGTCGACAGGCTTGAGTCGGCGGATCTGAACGGTGACGGATTTGTGGACATCATCGTCGTTCGCGAATCGCAGGTGAGGGGGCGTTGGGTTTCCACAGTATCGTGGATCGAGAACGTCGACGGAGTGCACTTTGTAAGCGGAGGTCAATTGGGCACGACCGAGGGCACGGTGGGGCGAGTGATCCTTGCGGACCTCGAAAGCGACGGCGATGTTGATGTTCTGTTGGGTCTCGGGCTTCGCACTGCCGTGTACGAAAACATTGATGGAAACGGGGCATTCGTTGCTGCCGAAGACATCAACCATGGGGATGAAGTTGCATTTATGATCGATACGCGTCTTGTTGACCTTGACACGGATGGAGACTTGGATTTGCTCGCTGTTGGTGGGCTCAGCTCGTTCCCTCTTGAAGAGGCTGCCTGGTGGCAGGAGAACCTCGGTGATAACAACTTTGGGTTTCCCGAAGTATTTGGTCTTGCAACCTTCTATTCCGTTCGTTCGATCGCGGCAAGCGACATTGATGAGGATGGCAAGCTTGACGTTGCTGTGGCAATTGACGGCCTTGGTGATCTCGCAAACTCTGTGGTGTTCTGGCACCGAAACCAGGGGAACGGAGCCTTTAGCGAAGAAAGGCTTCCAATTGTTACTGGGTTATGGGGACGGCCTGGTTGGCCTCAGATCGAGTTCGGCGATGTTGATGGCGACGTCTTTGTCGATGCCGTTGTTAGTACTGGGGATGCGCTGTTGTTCGTATCTGGTGTTGATGCTGAAAACGGTCCGGCAGCATTATTCGACCTGCCGTTCGCCCCTGGTATTGTTGTTGACATGGAATTGCACGATTTTGATGGTGACGGAGAGGCGGAGTTGGTGGTTCCTGTTGATCGCGGCAGAACGCGCGTAATCTCGGATCTATTCTTCTACGACCGCGAAGGGGAAAGCTTTGACCAGCGCATCATTGGAGACGGGATCTTTCGTATTGCCGTGAGCGACTTCGATAACGACGGTGATCCCGATATTTTCGCGCACGTCTTCCGCCAAGGCTTCGAGTTCCTTGAGAATGTCGGCACGGACGGTGCTGCGGCGGGCGACCTCGATTCCGATGGCGAAGTTGGTTTTCAGGACTTCTTGCTGCTTTCGCAGAACTTCGGCCGAACGGACTCGGAGGTGCAGTCGAGCGATGGGGACCTGGACGATGATGGCGACGTCGACTTCGAGGACTTCCTCGCGCTGGCCCGGAATTATGGCCAGGCCCTCTTGTAGCCGACTCACTTCCACCTCGTGTTTGGCCCGAATTCTGTTCGTGCCTGAACGTTGAGCGTGTTTCGGAATCGCCGGCGAACACCATCGGCACAACCATGGCCGAACCGGTTGGCTCCGGGACGTTCAGATAGACCGCTGCTGCCAGCGAGCTCGTTCCATGAGTGCTACGGCCATCTGCCTCGAATTCAAATCGGATCGCATGTCCAACTCGATCGCCAAAGTCCAGTTCCTGCGAAAACCAGGAGCCGTTGTTTGGTTCCATCGGCTCCCCGTTCCAGGAGAGTAGCAGTTCGTTGGTGTCATGATCAAAAACGCTCACGTTCGCGTGCGAGAAACGGTCCAGGTTCTCCGCACGTATGTCCAACGAGAGGATCGCGGGTTCTGAACTGCCAAACCGTTCGGACAATCGCTCGACGAGTGACATCGACGTCGACACATCGGCCGCACCGTGCCAGGGGATCATTCGGACAGAAGCGACGGTTCCCATACCTTGCCGCGTCTGTTCAAGTCCGCCCAACGGCAGCGGATGCCTCCGACTGAACAGTGCGGTCGTCGTGCCGTAGTTGGTGACATTGGCGTCGAACAACCGAAGGTCGCCGGTAGTGCCGGTGGTAAACGATGACGTCTTCGACCGGCCACAGTCTTCCAGCGTGGTGATCAGTGGTTGCGAGTCTTGCCCGAAACCATGATGGGGACCTTTGCCGATGCATCGCGGCGCTACGGCCGCCTCTTTTTCTGAGATGTGCGTTACCTGAAATTCTGCCAGTTCTACAATCGCATACGTCGACTGCGACATAGTCGCCACCAGTAAAGCAATAAAGGACAGTCGTAACATGAATCTCTCGCGGAGCGGACGTGGTACGAAATTGGCGAATCTTTGACAGCTGGCGTGGTTTTTCAAAACCGATACAGCGTCAGCCAGCCTTACGCAGCAGCCATCAAATGCTGACGCACGTTTTGCAAAGATTGCCGGAAAGCACGGAGAGCCCGTGTGATTTGCGCTCGGAAATACGTGCTCAAGCTCACGTCGGGCGTTCGAAATCTCGCTCGCCGACGCGTTGTAGCCGACGGTTGAAACTCCGCGGGTAACGTCCTTCCGGAGCTCGCGTCAATTCCGTGGGTAACAGAGGGTGTCCGGGCCAGTGAGCTTGGCCGTCCTCGGCTGAGACTGGCCAGCGATACTAGTCGATGATCGCTTCGTGAATGGCTCTGGCAAAATCTCGCTGCATCGAGCCACGTGGCTGTTGCAGCATGATCACGGCCGCCAATTCGTTTTCGGGGTCCGTCCAGGACATCGAGCCGCCTGCGCCGCCCCATCCAAAGGAACCCTTCCCGCGATAGTTCGCAACCAGATTCGGATCCAGTGTGACCGCGACGGTATAACCGAATCCCATTCCCTTTTGACCTTTCTTCCCACTTCCAAAAAGGTGCCCCACCTGATTGCTGCGCATCGCCTCCACGCTCTCCGGCCTCAGCAGACGGTTCCCAAACAATTCGCCTCCGTCCAGCAGCATCTGTTGGAAGTGAAGGAAATCTTCGGCACTACTGGAAAGTCCCATGCCGCCGCCTTTCTTCTTTACCTGCTGGCCTTTGAACAGGACAACGACACGCTTCGATTCTTTTTCACTGGGAAGGTTGAAATGGGAGTCGTTCATCTCCAGCGGTTTGAGGATTCGTTTCTGCACGAATTCCTCGAAGGGAGTTTTGGAGGCGATCTCGATGATGCGTGGCAGGACAGCATGGATGCTCGCGTTCCCGTAAGCCCACCGCGTACCAGGTTGGAAGTCGAGTGGCACCTTGGCGAGCCTGGCGACGTAGGTCTCAAGCGTATCAGTACTGGTTCGTTTTACCGGATTCACGGCCGAACCGATTCCACCACTCATGAGGCCGGACGTGTGCGTGAGCAGATGACGAATCGTCAGCGGTGTGTCCGCGAGGACGAGACGATATTCTGGGACTTCCTTCCTGGACTTCTTCTGCTTTGCGTTCTTCTGGCTTGGGTTCTTCTGCTTGGGACTCTTTTGTTTGGGCTTCTTCTGCTTGGGGCTCTTCTCGAAACTACCTTGCGATGAATTGGGGGCCTGCTGCAGCACTGCAACTTTCGCAGCGGCAAACTCGGGGATGTATTTGGAAACTGGATCGCTCAGACTGATCAATCCTTCCTCAACCATCATCATTGTGGCAACGCCAATGACGGGCTTCGTCGAGGAAGCCATGTAATAAATTGCGTCGGGTTCCATTTCCCGGTTTCGTTTTACGTCCATTTTCCCGTGCGTAGAGAAGTGGACGACTTTACCGCGTCGAGCCACCATGGTGACCGCACCGTTGATACGTCCGGCGTCAATGTGTTCCTGCATGACTTCGTCAATACGCTTCAAGCCCTCGGTCGACATGCCGACCGATTCAGCCTTGGCCATCGGCAGATTCGTTGGGGCGTGCTTTGGTTCGGCCCACGCACGAGCGGCTGTCATACCGCAACACAGTGAAACCGCGACAAGGACCGGGGTCGCGTTGAACGTTGGCAGCAGCTTCATGGTTGGCTTCGCACTGAATGGATTGGACCGACGAGTGGAAAAGATGGTCGCCAGGCAACTGACGGTACGATCGTATCTTACCAAGTCTGCCTTGGCTAAACTCAAGCTGGTATGCCACGCGAGTACGCAGCGGCGACGATCGCAATGGCTCTTTCGTATCAACACGGGGACGCCATGATTCTGCCACTGAGCTTTTCCGTCTATCGCAAATGTTCAATGCCAAAGTCACGGCAGGCAAACTCGATGCGACCGAGCTGGCGGACTATCCGTACGTCGATTGATCGTGACACGTGTTCAACGTCAGCCGCACGCAATACATCATTTTCTGCAACACGACATCACTACTATCGTGTTTGTCGCTTCGCAAAGGCGTGACTGGCGAGCAGAGTCTCATACATCGCGGGACGGAAACGATCGGCTCGTTCCTGACCGAGTTGGGACACGAACGAGTCTTCACCGAGCACCCCGCTGCCCGGCCGGCGAGGTACGCTTCGCAAAGGCACTCAATGGATCGGTCGCAGGTTCGCTCAACGAGCTGGTCCTGCTCGCGAAGTACGACTGGGGCTACGGTCGGTCGCTTCACGAAATCTCGAAACGCCTCATCCAATTCCTGATGTCGCGATTGTCGGAACATGGCTCCGGCGGCTACGGCTTGCCGGGGAATGTCTTCGATCAGTTCGGGTAATCGTTTCACCGCAACGACTGAAGCGGGGGTAGTGAACCCCCTTGGGTCGTTGGGCATTAGCACTCGAATTTCGCGTCAGGGATTCGCACCTCTTGCGTAACTGGAGTATGTCAACAAATGGCCCCCTCCGCAGGTAGGCGGTGATTGTTGATATCCACTAGATAGCAGAGACTCTATTCGTGTTGACCGGACGTGTCACACCATCGGCTTCTGATAGACGCTCGACTGGACGAGCCGGCATACAGGCAATTGATGGATCATAAATACAATATCTCGACAGGCATCTCGGCGTCCTCTTCGGCAGGCTCAGTTGGCCAGCTCGTTGACGACCGTCGAAAGCGAAACGCCCACCGCCCCATCTCTTGTGTTGACTTCCCAAAGACTATCCGTCGGTCCCTTCGAAAGCGCATCGCGGACCCTGGCCATCGGTGGCGATTCCGATTCCTTCCCGCCAGCCATTGCTTCAGAAGGTGGCCGTTTATTCGCGGGCTTGTTGAGCAGAAAGGGGACAACGATAGTGAATAAGGATCGACAACGGCACTTCTGCGAGCACTTCAAAACGCTTACGGATAACCGGCCGTTTCCTTGGCAGGCGCAATTGTTCGAATGCCTGTGCAAGAATCACATTCCAAGGGCGTTGGACCTACCGACAGGACTTGGAAAGACGTCAGTCGTCCCGATTTGGCTGATTGCTCGGAGCCTTCAGCCAAAGCTTCCTCGCCGGCTTGTATATGTCGTCAATCGTCGGACTGTTGTCGATCAAACAACGGCAGAAGTTGAACGCCTTCGAATGCGGGGACCTGAGGTAGGTGGCGCACTTGGGGAAACGATCCGGCAACTTGGGCTCAGCACCCTTCGTGGGCAATATGCTGACAATAGTGAGTGGTCTGTGGACCCGTCTCGACCTGCGGTTATCTGCGGTACGGTTGACATGATTGGTAGCCGCCTGCTGTTTGGCGGCTATCGAATTGGTTTCAAAGCCAAGCCACTGCATGCCGGCTTTCTTGGGCAGGACGCATTGCTTGTTCACGATGAAGCTCACCTTGAACCCGCGTTCCAAAAACTAATCGAATCGATTGAGATTGAGCAGACGCAGAACGAGCCTGCTCGAAGGGAGCTAGCGTTAGGAGACGAAGACCAGTTACCTTGGCCAAGCTATCGCATCATGTCCTTATCCGCGACGACACGCACCGGCGAGGAAAGTCAAACCGAAGACAATCACACGAACGTAGACAGCAATGACAAGTGTCACACCATTCGACTAACGCAGGCAGACCGCAAGCACAAAATCGTTGATCAACGCATCAATGCCACGAAGGACCTTGAGTTGCATCCGATCGCGACGACAGACACGAAAGGAAAGCACCTCAGCGACAACAATCTAAGAAAGGCCCTCGTTGCCAAGATCGAGAAGCTTGCGACGGCTCACGGCGAATCAGATGCGGCGGTCCTGATATTCTTGCAAACCGTCGACGCCGTAAAAGAGCTCTCGGGAAGACTGCCGAGCGCCCAAACAGCCCAGTTGACGGGTACGCTTCGCGGTTTGGAACGTGATGCGTTGGTGAATACGGCGATTTTCCAACGCTTTCTGCCGCCGTCAAATCGCGACAAAGGCGTCGAGCCAAAGAGTGGAACCGTTTTTCTGATTTGTACGAGTGCGGGCGAAGTTGGAGTCAACATTTCCGCCGATCATCTTGTCTGCGATCTTTCAACATTCGACAGCATGGCTCAGCGATTTGGTCGAGTGAATCGTTTTGGCAAGTGCGAAGACACAAAGATTGATGTCGTGTATCCGGCGGCGTTTGGAAAAAAAGACAAGAAAGGCAAACTTCAAATCACGGAGTTCGATGTACGGCGTGAGCTAACTCTGACGCTGCTCGACGAACTCAATCGAACCGCAAGCCCCGCGGCACTCGACAAACTGGATTCACGACGACGAGTCGAAGCCTTCGCTCCACCTCCGACCATACTACCTGCGACCGACATCCTGTTCGATGCGTGGGCGATGACGACGGTTCGTAAAAAGATGCCCGGTCGTGCGCCGCTGGAGCCGTACCTTCACGGAATCAGTCAGTGGGAGCCGCCGCAAACGTGCGTCGCGTGGCGTGAGGACGTGGAAAGGCTCTGTAGCGACGAGCTTCTGGAACGCTATTCGCCCGAATCTCTCCTCGAAGATTATCCGCTGAAGTCCTGCGAGCTGGCACGCGACAAAAGCGAGCGAGTATTCGGCGAACTGAAGAAACTTGCAAAACCAAATGGCGACGTCGTGGTGTGGATTGTGGAGTCGGACGGAACAGTCGAAACGGTGACTCTAAGCTCAATTGTAGAAGACGACGAAGCGAGGATTCACCACTGCACCGTTCTGCTACCGCCCAAGGTCGGTGGTTTTGAGAATGGCCTCCTCAACGGTTCGGCTGAACATTCGTCCGATTGTCAATACGACATCTCCGATCGGTGGCTGGACGAAGATGGACAACTGCAACGCTGTAGAGTCCTCGGCAACGTACCTCCCGCCGGTATGGCTCTTATTCGAAGCCTTGATTTAAGTACGTCCGAGAACGAAGAAACCGATGACCAATCGGGCCGCTGGAACTGGTACGTCCAACCAAGAGCCGCCGACAACATTACGCGAGCCTCACCGCGACCAATCTCATGGGAGCATCACACCAATGATGTCGTAGAGCGAATTACTCAAATCGTTCAACAACTCAGCATTGCGAATCAACCGCTCGGCAAAGCACTGATCTTCGCTGCTAGAGTCCACGACCTTGGTAAGCGTCGCGAACAATGGCAACGGTCGATCGGGAATCCAAACCCCGAAAAATGGTACGCAAAGCCCGGGAAGCCAGATGGCGAACCGCGATGGATACCGCGACGCCTCAGTCAGTATCGTCACGAGTTCGGCTCTTTGATCGACTTGCTCGATAGATCACAGGAGTTTCATGCTCAATTCGAAAGAGAATTCGATGCGGACATGCAAGCTTTGATTCTCCACGTCGTCGCCACACACCACGGACGCGCTCGCCCTCATTTCCCAAGCGACGAAACCTTCGACACTAAACCGGGAGCCGGCGGAGCTGCACAGGCGCAAGCCACCGAAGTCCCGCGAAGATTCGCTCGTTTGCAACGAAACTACGGTCGTTGGCGGTTGGCGTACATCGAATCGATCCTGCGAGCTGCCGACTGGGCCGCGAGTGCGGACCCCTCTGAGGCGCAATCATGAGTATCAAGCCCCAAATCTCAATCAACGTGGACGCTACCAACCCCGGCCAGTTCTTCGCGTGCTGCGGCCTTTTCGAACTCGCCGACCGTCTGTGGACGGGAGTGGAAGGATGGTTTGTTGACGGGAAGTTTCACATTACCGTACCGAATGGGAAGGCTTGCACGCTTCAAGAGTTGCTTACCGTGGCCTACGAATCCTCATTCGAGATAAAGCCCGAATCGGACAAAAGTGATGGTGCCGACGTTCGCCCAATTGAACTTAAAGTTGCGTGTCTGGATCAGCATTCTTCGCTTCGACTGAATTGGTGGAGAGACAAGTCTATTAAGCCATGGGCAGGGTCAATGGATGAAAGGCTGATCCTGCATGCGATGCTTCGCGCAATTGACATTGAGGATGTTGATCCATTGAACATGGCGACTGCTGTTTATGACCCAATTGAAGGGAGTAGCAAGAAGGGCAAGAAGCGTGAGCCGTTCTATTTCGATTCACGTCGCGCCGCTAAATCGCATCCCCTCGACTCTGGTTGGTCCCCTGACACACACAAACTGGAGCACTCTTGTTTCCCAGCGGTAGAAGCACTTTGCTTCATTGGACTTCAGAGGTTTCGCCCGAGCCGCACTGAATCCCCAAACACCTCATGCTATGGCGTATGGAATACACCTTTGCCGGTTGCTGTTGCTTCTATCGTGACGTCTGGTATCGCCCGTTTTCCCGGAACGGCAACTTGGCAGTTCACGAACTTCTTTCGCACAGGCGAACGAAAGCACAAAGCGTTTGGCGAAGCAATTCAAATCTCAACCAACGAAAGGTCTTAACGATGTCTGCTACTCAATTGTCCGCACTTGACGATTGGCTAAAACACGCCGGTCCTGTCGCATTCATTATCAAGCAGCAGCTTACACCAGTTGATGAGGAAGAGCTCGTTGTTTTCCCGCCGACATATCCAGTCAAACGAAGTCGTGGTCGGACGCACTCCGTTCGAGAAGGTGAATATCGCGTGACCGTCGAGATGCCACCTGAGACGAAAGATGGCAAGAGTGAAAGCACTGGCGAGCAAGAACCCGGATACAACATCGATCGATTTGGAGACGGCACTAACATCTGCGAGATCGACAGTCCGCAGTCTCAGAGCAATCGAATTGAACCAAGATTCAAAGAAATTGCAGATGGCAAACTGGTTCCAAAAATCGAAATAGCTGTTGGCAACGAAACGGTCAATCTTCTGGACGTAGGGCATCGCGCTGCTGATGCTGTCGTTCGAATGTCCTCACTGGCTGCCGAACTGCACGATGCGTTCACGGAAGCAAAGTCCGGCAACTTCTTCGAACTAGCCAAGTACGCACCCACATCGCTGGTCTTCGGTGTTTGGGACTCACGTTCTACGTATGTCAAAGTTCAACGCGCGGTGAAGGCTCACATTAGGGCGACAAACGTTCGCGAATTGACCAAGTCAGCACAGTACACCCCAGCCGTCAATTATGTTGAGGCGGGTGCCGTAGCTGCTGATGTCGAGTCTGGGAAAAAGGAGGATGACAACAACCTTTCGCAGGAAGGAATGAAGCACGCGCTCAGCACGCAGATCGTCGGAGGTGTCGAACTGACTGATTCGAGTACGCTAATTCGAACAGTCAACGTTAACGTTGCTGCGATCCGAACGCTGAAGGGAAACAACAAAGAGCAAACGAAAGCACTACAGCGCTATATATTGTCGCTTGCGTTGGTTGCGGCGTTGGATGAACCTGAACTGAACTTGCGGGAAGGCTGCAACCTGCGGTTTCGGCCTTGCGACAACAATGAGGCCGAAAAAGCAACGGTTGTCTACCGCAAATCGAACGGCAAAGAACTCCCTTCTGATTTTGACGCGATCGACTACGCAATGAAAGCCTACGCCGGATTCATTCAAGCTGCGGGCGAAGACTGGACTGCGGAAAAAGCGAACAGAACGGACCTTCAATTCGAAAAGGGCGTTGCCGAGAATTTTCTTGGACGCAAGAAAGACGACCGAAAGAAGATTTCCCAGCTCGGTCCCATTACTCAAGAGACGTTGATGCGTTTTGACGCGAAAGGGAAAGACCCGTTCAAAGTCGCGAGCGATCTATTGAAGGAGGCAAAGAAAGCGATCGGAAGAAAGCCAGCGAAGACGAAGCCACGAAAACAAGACATCAGCGCGTTCACAGAAGTCGCAAATGAGTTGGAAGCAATGTCTGGTGACGAGTCGCTTCCAGATGGCGTTGCGGACGTTGCCAGAGAGTTGTTAGATATCGCTTGCAAACACGATGATTCGCATGCGGCTGAAGAGCAGATTCGCACGCGGATCAAGGAGTGCAAGGATGCCATGAAGGCTGGGACATTCGGCAGCGTTCAGGATTCGAATGAGGCAGCCGAATGACCCAACTGTGCATTACCGTACGCTGGTTGGATGACCGTTATCACGGAAAGGTCAATCGAGAAGGGCCGGCGGAGTGGCCGCCGTCACCGTACCGTTTATTTCAGGCACTTTTGGCGGGTATCGCACGAGGCGGCGCGCTGGATTCTGACGAAGGGAGAAGTCTGCGGTGGCTGCAGTCGCTTGCACCGCCCGTCATTATAGCTCCCCGCACAAAAACACTCAGTGAGTTCACTCGATACGTTCCCAACAATGATGGCGACAAGAAGTTCAATCGACAACAGCGATTGACCGACAAGCTGGTTTGTCCAACGCTGATGCTGGACGATCCAGAGATTCACTACTTGTGGACCATTGACGCAAAAGACGTCGGGCTCGCAAAGTCGGCATGTCAGACCTCCAACCATCTTACATGCTTGGGCTGGGGCATCGACATTGCGTTCGCAAATGGCCGCGTTTTGGAGGAGGACGACGTGTCATTTCGAAATGGTATCCGTTGGCATCCGCGTGACCGGGTGACCCGCGACAACGGGATGCTGCGGATACCGGTGAGCTTTGACTCCACCCACTCTACATGGAGTGACCTTCAACGTGTCTTCAAATCGAACCGAGATCGCGTTGAACACGGACATCCACTCAATCCGGCCTTGAAGCCAACTGTTTTCGACTCGGTCTTCTACGAATCAAGCGAGCGACCGCTCGGGCGGCCGTATTCCGTTTTCGAATTGCGGGAAGACAAGGGGGATTTCTCTCGCACTTCGCAGCGACGACTGATGCACGTTGCGGGGATGACTCGTCACGCTGCGATAGAGGCCATGCGAGGTTCGCCGCCGTTGGATATTGCTGACCCGGAAGACTGGGTTGACAACTATGTCGCGGGCCACGCTAAAAAGGGCAATGGTCCACACAAGCAGTTTTCGTACGTCCCGCTGCCGTCGATCGGAATGAAACACACCGACCCGTCGATCCGTCGAGTCATGGTGATCGCTCCGCTTGGCGATGATCGGTGGCTGCAGCATTTGACACAGCGACTCTCGGGGCAACAGCTAAAGCCGAAAAGAGGGAATGAATTCAAGGGAGTTAGTCCCACGTTGATCCACGTCAAGCGCGACAACGTCGCTAGGTTCTATACTCGACCATCGAACATCTGGGCCAGCGTCACCCCGGTGATCCTTCCCGGACACGACGATCACAAATCGAGCAAGACCATCAAGCCTATCGAGAAGGCGCTTCGGCAATCAGGCGTCGAGCAACCATGCACTTTCGAATGGGGTGCAACTTCATGGTGGCCGCAGTCTTTGTCAGCGCACAAGTACGATCACAACAAACGGCCCGTCGGCTACTTCCGCCCCAAGCACCTACTCAGTCAGACCGCCGTCCATTTGAAACTCAAGTTCGACGACGAACTTCAAATTCCCGGACCCCTCACCATCGGCGCCGGACGACATTGCGGCTTCGGCTTAATGGCCGGTCTTAAAGCGGATGATGGTTTAGGGATACCGGAACGCAATGCAGTAAGTTCTTTGACAATTCGGTGAAAACAGCCGCGTAGCGTTGGATTTAGGGAACTGGAGTTTGGGAGTAGGTTTGACGGGACAAGGGGTCGCGATTCTCGTTCTCTGATTCCTGCGACCTGGCTCCTATTTCCTGCCTCCAGAAAGCCGGCGTCACATTAGCGCGTGGAACCATTCGTGCTGGAGGTTTGGGAATGCTCCTGCGCGAGTTCTTCTAGCGGGACAACGTGGGAGATCGGAATCCAGTTGGTGATTCCGCTTCGGATGTGGAGTCGATCGTGCTCGAATGTATTCGGATATCGTGTCAGCTATCGGCGTATACTTGAAATTCAGGTGCGCCTGTTAGCTCGGTTGCTGACCGGTGAGATCGGGCACTACCCGGTTTTTGTTACGCGTTAGGCAGGCGAGCGGTTGGGTGATGGTCAAAACCCGGCTTCTGCTCGCAAGTCACTTTTTCCGAAAAAAGAAGGGGGATGACACATTTGAAACGGGCTATTGCTGTTATATTGCACCGCGACTGCGAACCACTCGCAAAGTGCTCTTTTGAGCGTTGTCACATAAGCACTTACGCGGGCGACCTTTCCGCGACTGATCAGTCGCGGCCTCATTGAAGCATGATCTGACTACCATTGATCCACACGCCCAATCCGCTTTCCGCGACTGATCAGTCGCGGCCTCATTGAAGCGCGGATTCGTCGACACTGGCGATATCGGGGGCTGATTATGCTTTCCGCGACTGATCAGTCGCGGCCTCATTGAAGCAACGTAGAGGTCCTGAAACTCGCGGGACGGAAGTACTTTCCGCGACTGATCAGTCGCGGCCTCATTGAAGCGACAACAAAAAGGTCACACTTGAAGGCAACGCGACTCTTTCCGCGACTGATCAGTCGCGGCCTCATTGAAGCATTGCCGCGATTCCGCGCGGGATGGACTGCACCTAGACTTTCCGCGACTGATCAGTCGCGGCCTCATTGAAGCAAAGCCGAGCGACTCCGCAGGCACGGGCCCCCACACCTTTCCGCGACTGATCAGTCGCGGCCTCATTGAAGCGGGCACAGGCGCGCGATGAGGCCGCCTACGAGACCGACTTTCCGCGACTGATCAGTCGCGGCCTCATTGAAGCCAGATTCCCTGCCTGCTGACTAATACCAGCTCGATGACCTTTCCGCGACTGATCAGTCGCGGCCTCATTGAAGCTCGAAGGTTGAGCTGAGGTGCCGGCCTCTGTGTGTTCTTTCCGCGACTGATCAGTCGCGGCCTCATTGAAGCCTGAATTTTCCTCGCCTGTTGGCGGCTGTATCGCAGCTTTCCGCGACTGATCAGTCGCGGCCTCATTGAAGCAAGATTCCTTTTTCGTGTTGCATCCAATCTGAGCGGACTTTCCGCGACTGATCAGTCGCGGCCTCATTGAAGCTGCTCGTACACCAGCAGCTCCCGCTCGGCCTCTAGCCGCTTTCCGCGACTGATCAGTCGCGGCCTCATTGAAGCCAGAAGAGGCCCCCGAAGGGGCCGAGAAGAAAGACCGCTTTCCGCGACTGATCAGTCGCGGCCTCATTGAAGCAATACGTCCGTACCGTTGTTTGCGTCCGCGATCGCCTTTCCGCGACTGATCAGTCGCGGCCTCATTGAAGCAGCCGCCGCAGCAACCGTCGTCGCCTTCAGGCGGGTTGTTGACTTTCCGCGACTGATCAGTCGCGGCCTCATTGAAGCAACGTCCTCGTCGAATTGCTTTTTCTCTGCCTCCTTGCTTTCCGCGACTGATCAGTCGCGGCCTCATTGAAGCTCCCAGTACCGATCATTGATGTCGAATCCGAACCACCTTTCCGTGACTGATCAGTCGCGGCCTCATTGAAGCCTACGGAGTCACGATGATGACCACCACCACCCTCCACCTTTCCGCGACTGATCAGTCGCGGCCTCATTGAAGCACGAGCGTCCCTGATACAACTGACGCAGGCGGTTGTCTTTCCGCGACTGATCAGTCGCGGCCTCATTGAAGCGTTCAACTGTAAATCAGCGGAGTTCGTCAGACGCTCAATTTCACCAGTTCGGTATATCCGGCCAACCAAGAAGCGTGCTGTCGAAGTGCTGCGAACGCAAGCGAGACCGAGGTGCCGGAAGATTTTCCGATCCGCGTTGTCGTGGGACGGATGGGGCGAAAGGCGGCCGTCGAGGCAGAGATCTGTACGCGGACAACCGAAGTGCACTTCGTCCCGGCGGTTGACTGGCGTAACCCACGAACGAAGAAATTGGGTTCAGTCACGGTCAGCATTGCCACGCATTGGCGTGTAAACCCATGACTTGGCCGCCAGGAATCCCCGCGGAAACAGGCTGATGCTGCTTCGTAGGGGGCCAGTGGATAACCATAAAGCGGAGGCGACAGGATTCGAGGCGGGACGCTCCCTGCTTCTTTTCCCTGAATGTAAGTCGTTATTCAGCCTCTACTTGCGTCTCGATCCCCGTTTTCCCTGAATCGATCCCTGTGTCATTGGTGCCTATTTTGGTGCCTAATCGATTTTCGCCGGACACGCACCGTTCTTGGCTTACTCGTTGGTGTTTGGAGTCGAATCCTAGGGAAGCAGGGAAGCAGGGAAGCAGGGAAGCAGGGAAGCAGGGAAGCAGGGAAGCTGCGATAGCCCATCCCTAGCGGACACGGCGAGGGTGTGATTTCAAACGGCTATGGTCTGGTGGTAGTATTCTTCGAACTGACAGGGTGAGACGTAGTCCAGAGTCTGGTGCATACGCTCGGCGGCTGAACAGCGAGGATGTGCTGGAGCGGTTGAATTGACCTCCTCCCCTAAACTTGAGCTAGTGTGAGTGAGAGAATTCTTTTGGGCTTTGCCCAGAAAGGAGCCTCTCGATGGGACAAAAACGACACGGTTCGGACGAGATCATCTCGAAGCTTCGTCAGGCAGATATAGAACTTGGCAAAGGGCGTAAGGTCCCCGAGGTCTGCAAGAGCTTGGAGATCACGGAGCAGACGTACTACCGAATGGCGTCAGAAGTACGGGGGCATGCAGCCAGACATGTTGAAGGAGATGAATTCTCTTCAGAAGGAGAACGCGCGGCTGAAACGGATGGTTGCGAATCAAGCCTTGGATATGGAGATCCTGAAGGAGGCGGCGAAGGGAAACTGGTAAGCCCTGAGCGTCGTCGGCGGACGATCACGGAAGTACGTCGGCGTTTGGGGCCACACAGGATTTCAGAGCGTCGTGCCTGTAGAGTGCTTGGTCAGGCACGTAGCACGCAGCGTTACACGTCACTTCGTTCACAGATGAAGTTCGTTTGTTACAGGAGATGCGTCTTCTTGCTCGGCAACGTCCACGCTTCGGGGCCGAGCGAATCTATCGGGCTTTGATAGCCCGCAACTGGTCCGTCAATCACAAGCGAGTCCATCGACTTTGGAAGCGAGAACACATGCAGGTGCCTCGGAAACAGCATCGTCGTCGACGTTGCACAGGTGGAAGCGAAAACAGTTGCGTCCGCCATCGGGCACAACACAAAGACCACGTGTGGTCTTATGACTTCGTGCAGGACCGGACAGAAGATGGTCGTCGTCTACGGCTTCTCGTCGTGATCGACGAATATACACGTGAGTGCCTTGCCATCGAAGTCTCTCGCAACTTCACCGCTCAAGATGTGATTGGTGTATTGCAATACTTGTTCGCCGTTCGCGGGACTCCGGTGCATATCCGCAGCGACAACGGTCCCGAGTTCGTAGCTCGCAGAATCCGCCGCTGGTTGAAGCAAGCCAGCGTGAAGACACTGTACGTTGCGAAAGGCAGTCCCTGGGGAAACGGCTATGTCGAGTCGTTCAACGGAAAGTTACGAGGCGAGTTACTTAACCAGGAGATCTTCTTGAGCATGCACGAAGCACGTTGGGTGATCGACCGTTGGCGCCTGAATTACAACCACTACCGCATTCACAGTTCCTTGAACTACCAAACCCCCGCCGCGTTCGCGGCAACCTGTGTTCTTCCGGCTACGGCTGCGCCTCCAGAACACAGGTCAAATCATCACGACTCTCTCACTTAGAGTGGTACAAGCATCGGGGGGGGGCAGGTGTACCCTAAATTTTTCTGGCTAGCTAGGTGTAACTTGAGCTGGAAATAGAGTGTCGTACGGTGAGTACCTTTCTTGATACGCTAAGGAAGATTAGGCCCTAGCAGGGGTTCTCAAGAAACTCAGCCAAAGGAATGTACATGCCCAAACGGAAACAAAAGCACAATCTATCACGGTACATTCCGCTGCCTCTACGCCGACAGATTAGACAAGAAAGCTACTTTGGTTGTGTGGTGTGTGGACGACTACCCTACACGTACGAGCACTTTGATCCGCCTTTTGAGGATGCCAAAGAACACAAGGCAGAGGGGATGACACTTCTTTGTGCCAACTGCCAAGCTGACACGACGGCCGGTCGCCTGTCTAAGGAACGAATTGCAGACAAGAAAAAGAAGCCCTTCAATGCGAGTCGCGACCCGATTTGGATGTCGTGCTTGGGGGGGCAGAGTTTTTCACTGCGATTCGCAGGCAACACGGCCCACAACTGCATCAAGACGCAGGTCGTCGTCAATGACGAAGTGTTGATTGGCCTTGAATTGATCGACGGAGAGCTGTTGCTGTCAGGGGCTTTCTGTGACCTGAATGGAAAGGCAACGCTGAAGCTACGCGAGCTCGAAATAATCGCCAACCACGAATCGTGGGATGTGGAGATGCAAGGCATGAATCTCGTAATCCGGTCAGGGGTTCGACAGCCTGTTCTCGAAGTCGCTTTTGACGCTACTAGTAGGATGGTCAGTGTCAATCGGTTGCGAATGAGTTTCGTAGATGGCTATGAAATTGACGGGAACGCTTCATCGCTAACAATTAACACTCCCTTCGCGAAAGACCTCCATTTCGGGCAGAACCACGTACACGGCACACACTGCAAGTTGCTGGACATTTCGTTCCCCGGCATCGGTGGCTGGGACAATTGGACCGGCGACCGAGTCGTCAGCGATACAACTGAAAAGTATAATGTTTCAGCCTGCACGACGGTTGGGGCTGGGTTTATATACAACTCAAGCTTTTCGCTGCCACTCGACACCGAAGTGAAGAAGGCGACCAAGAGTGATCTCAACTCACCGAATGCGATTTCCAACTGCTGGTTTCACGTGTGGGAACTGCCACGTATAGACTTGAGTGAGATTCGGCCTAGGTCGTTCAAAAATTGCGTGATCTTGGGGCCAGCGATAGTTGTTGCAACCGGTAATGCGACTTTCAGTCATTGCACAATGGCCTTGGACAGTGTGTGGAGCAAGGAAGGACCGCTTTGGGGAGCATTCTTCGTGCGTGATCCGGTCTTCCATAACTGCGTATTCGCATACGTTGGTTTCGGCGGGCCGCCTGAGGCAATGAATCGAGTTACCTCTGACTTCATGCAATCGAGTGAACTACTTGGTTGAAGATCCCGACATTCTGTCCCATGCCGGTGAAAACTCCTACAAGTTCAAAAGGTCGAGAAATTAGATTGAAATCGTGGAGCACGGGCGCTTTGTCTGTGCCAACCACAAACCTATCCCTCCCCCTTGCCTCGGTCATTGCCGCGTTTATCCTTTTTTTCACGATCCGCTTTTTTCATCGGGGTTCGCTCTTGCCGTCTCTTTCTTGAAGATTCGCGGGGCAGCTGTTGAGCGTCAGGTTTGATCATAAAGTGCTGGTACAAATCCGGAAGTGAAATAGAGACCCCCTCTCGAATCCAAACCATGAGAACGAGCTCGGCTTCCGCAAGGACGGAATTAAGCTTGCGGTTGTTGCGGGTGACGTATGCTCTAAGGGTTTCTTGAATTGCTGTTGAATGCTGTTGAATGAACAACTTGGCCTCTTCTTCCGGGGCTCGTTCTACAGAAGTGACGCCATGCTCTGAAGTGGACCCCATTTATTGGACCACGGGCGAGCGATTCTTAAAGAGAGGATTGATCCGGCCCCCTTTAATGAGTCCACCTGGAATGGAAAATTCTGGTTGGCATCACAAACAGGAGGGCAATCATGCCACGAGGAAAGAAGTACGGTCCCGAGGTGATCATTCCGAAGCTTCGCGAAGCGGAGGTTCTAACATCCCAAGGGACATCGCAGGAACTTGCAGCCAAGAAGATTGGCGTATCGGTCCAGACGCTGATTCGTTGGCGTAAGGAGTACGGTGGTTTGAAAATGGATCAAGCCAAGCGTCTCAAGCAGCTAGAGAAAGAGAATTCGAAGCTGAAGAAGCTGTTGGCCGAAGCGGAGCTGGACAAGGCGATTCTCAAGGAAGCCGCGTCGGGAAACTATTGAGCCCGACGAAACGACGAACGGCGGTCGAACATGTCCGAGATGCTCTCGGTAGAGAGCGTGTCTCGGAACGTCGGGCTTGCAAGGTGCTGCAACAACCTCGCAGTACCCAGCGTCGTCACCAATCTGTACCCAGTGATGAGCCACGTTTGGTGCGTCGCATGGTGCAGCTAGGCAGCGACTACGGTCGCTATGGCTATCGAAAGGTCACTAGCATGTTACGGCAGGAAGGTTGGCGAGTGAACCATAAACGAATCGAACGGTTGTGGCGTCAGGAGGGGCTCAAAGTCCCTCAAAGGCAACCGAAACGCAGACGATTATGGCTGAACGATGGCTCTTGCGTGCGACTTCGAGCAGCACACAAAGATCATGTGTGGAGTTATGACTTCGTCATGGATCGCACGAGCGAAGGTCGAGCGTTCCGCATGCTGACGCTGATTGACGAGCACACTCGCGAGTGTCTTGCGATTGACGTGGCTCGGCGGCTGAACAGCGAGGATGTGCTGGAGCGGTTGAATGACCTGTTTGTTCGCCGCGGTGTCCCCACTTACTTACGCAGTGACAACGGCCCAGAATTCACGGCCAGGAAGGTGCGTGCTTGGCTGGCTACCGTTGGCGTGAAAACGCTCTTCATTGAACCGGGGAGCCCTTGGGAAAAGGGCTATGTGGAGTCTTTCAACGGAAGGCTTCGAGATGAGCTACTCGCTCGTGAGCAATTCGACACGCTGTTGGAAGCCAAGGTGCTCATTGAACGCTGGCGACGGCATTACAACACGGTGCGGCCACACGGTTCATTGGGGTACCGCCCCCCGGCACCTGAATCGATCCAGCCGCATCATTCCGTTACGGCTGCGCCTCCACTCCATGATGCGGCTGGCATAATCGTGAGGCAAAACTTAACTTAGAAACTGGTATCGTTCGTGGGGGCTGGTCAGCGGGTGTCGCTTGCGGTCGAACACCTCTGAGCCTAACTCGCTGAGTGCGTCGGAGGAATCCGAAGCGTCCAAGCGAATTGCTCAATCTGCTTCGGTCTTTTTACCTGACGCGACATGAAGAAAGGCTGAATTCTGGCCATTGACGGTATGACCTTCCACAGATGGTGGTATTCGTTCAATAATAAGACCAGAGTAAGCAGGAGTTTGCTACGAGGAAGCAGACCGCCCGCTGCACTTGCTCAATTGACCTCTCTTCCCTTGCGAAACGCAGATCATGTTGATGCAACTGGTCGTAGCCGCCAAACCCGAGCTGTTCGAGAGTGGCCAGCTTTCACACTGGTTTCATGACTTTGCTCGAAGTCTCTTTTGCTACAGCTTTCCCAGTGGTTTCGATAGTGCCACGCTTGGGAGTTTGGCGAAACAGATATTCATCGCCCACATGCGGTCGGAAATGGGAGAGGATTTCTTTGGCGGAAACGCTCCGATTACAACGGATTTCTTTGACCGCTGGTGGACTATTAAGCACCCTGACGAGATTTCTGCAGATGAACTCAAAGCTTGCGAGGTTGTGCCTGTCTCAAATCTTTTCGAAGTCTTAGACAGGCCCGACAGAGAAAACATCTTCATGAAGCACAGCCAAGACGTCCAAGCCTCGCTTAGAAACATGCTTGAGGTTGACGACCGACCCCATGGTCCGAATGCGGGAGGAACACTATATGCAGAGGCCGACTACTTTGCCCCATTTCCAGAACCGGAAACGGTGTTTGCCGAGGACATTGAGACCCACTTGAAATACTTGCTGCCTGTCGCAACGGTATCACTGAAACATATTAATCCTGCGTGGGAGGGACCGATTCATTTTGTTCAACCTGTCGAACCATACGAAGGTGTTGTCGGCGAGTTGACGTCCGAGCATCACTCGCAACTCTGTCGTGAGAACTGGATTGGATACCGGATTGATGAGCATGGGCGATACACATTCGCATCTGATTGGGAGTATTTCTTACGGAAGAAGCTAGAATCTCGCGATGCTCGTCAAGCTGAAGTCGATGCAAACCAACTGCACGAACATTACGAAAGAGCCAGGCAGTCATTTGAAACCAACCGAACGCATTTCCAAGAATACCATGGACTTCACTCGTCCTATTCGCTTGAACAACATGGAGTCTGTCGCGACAGGGACCGCTTAAAACTGGTCAATCAACTTGGTGGCAAACCAGGCTGGGGAAACTGGACAGAGATAGGAGATTGGCCATTGTCGAAACACAAGTGTGATGCGACGGAGGAATCCGATGAAACATATCCCTTGCCACAGGCGGCAGATGGAACTGACTTCGTCTACATTGGCTGGTTGCATTCTTTTGTGTATGTCGACACGAGCGGATGCAATCTGGAACTCTTCTACCATCCGGAACTTCGTCTAGCCTTGACGACCTTCGACTGGTCTTAGTAGCAGCTTTTTAAAGCCAGTTTTTTGCAAGGACCTCGAAATGACCGCCCGCGTCGGTGAGCAAGACCTCCAAGCATAGAGCCCGTCGCTACGAGACAGAGGTTTGACACCCTTCGGAGCTTGGGCAGTTTCCTCTAAGGTCCGAGGTTGATGTGCCTTCTGTCTCGTAGGAAACTGGCGAACACGCAGCGGTGTCATTCCCATTCGTAGACCGATGAGCATACAGCTCAATCTGCGTCGAACGATGAAGCCAAAGCGATTCGGCCAATGTGCGTCGGCCTATTTGACCGATGCTAATTCGGGAGCATGGCCCAAAGTTAGCTTCGGCAGAAGCCAACAGCTATACTGCGGCATTGCACCATTGAAGATGCTGGGGGCGGAACCGAGACCATGGGACACTTTGTTGCAATTGTCATCGACGATGACCCCGACGCTGCGATGTACCCGTTTGCTGACTACGCAAATGAGGCTGATGACCACGGTTCAAGTGACGTCAAGTTCGATTACTATGGAATCGCTACCGACCATCAAGTGCTTAGGCTTTCGCACCCAAAACAACCACCGTTTCTTGCCAGAATATTCGGAGTCAGCTGCAAAGAATTCGTATCGCAGGCTCGCAAGCGTGAGGTTGATGTCGACGGAAGCAAGTTGGATGCTGTTGCGGCGGTTCTCGTAGATGGTAAATGGCACAGTTGTCCGTGGAAAGCTGATGAATCTCCTGACATGAAGAAATGGGATGCAGAAGTTGTGCGAAGAGTTAAGGTCGCACCAGACAACGTCCTTGTGACCATCATGGATTGCCATTTATAGACTGGCACTGTGAAACAATGGCAATGCTCACGGCTTTGGCTCTCCACACGGTTCAGGAAGTGTCTATGAATCATACACCTGGTTTACAATCTGGAATGCAACATCGCGTATTCTGGATAACGAAACGAATTGCACAGGGACAATTCGCCACACCGGAACGTGCGGGCGTGCTCCGAGACCAAGGTGTATCCCATGTCCTGGACGTTGGCGAAGGTGGAAGTGTCATTTCGGCAGAGACGTTTGGGTTCTGCGAAGTCCGAGATTGCCCGGTCGTCGACCTTCAACGCATTCCAGATGGCGTTGCCCTGTCAGCAATGGATTCGCTGCACGAGATGTTGGCTGAACCAGAATCACATGTGTTCATCCATTGCATTGCTGGCCAGAACCGTTCCCCCACGATTCTTTGGCTCTACTTTATTGCATGTGGAGTCTCCCCAGATGAGGCACGAACCTTAATATGTAGCCGGTCACCAGACGCCGTTCCTGGTCACGGGCAATTGGTCGACACCTTGCTAGTCGACCTAGCAAAGTCACACGGCGGCACGCATTATGTGCCGCTGAGTGACCGAATGATTCTGGAGCCAGCATACTAGTTGAGGACAATAGATGACTCGCGAACACTATCGTCCTGTTCCCGGATTCCGACCATCTACGCCTCCGGTAACGAGCAAAACGATAACGAACATGGTCGTCGAACATCCGGCAGTTGTTATCCACTTTTGGGCGGAATGGAACGGTGTTGACGTTCCGATGGACCGTGCAATTCAAGAAGCCAGTAAGAAGCTTGATAAGCGAATACACTTCGTGTCATGTGACATCGACTCGCCTGAAAACGCTGACCTGTGCAAACGCTGCAACGTGGTGAATGTCCCTTTTCTGGCAATAATCATCGGCGGTCAAGAGAAACGTGGACTCATCGGACTCCGGCCACCAGGCGAACTCGTCGCCGAGTTGAACAAACGATTAGGCTAGTGCAATTCGTCACCTTGTCCGAAGCAGACTCGAAATTTGTCGTTTTGACTGACACCAACGGCTCGCGTCGTCCGTTTTACGTGTCCAACCGAGTAGACTAGGCTTCGAGTATTCGGCACAGTGCCATGCATGTGATTTTAGTTGGGCCGCTGCAATAGTTGACCGACAATGGGGAACTTGACCGCATCACAGATTCTTAGCATCGCTGAGGCACTCAACGAGGCTCCTCGGTTTACCGACGACGAGGTAAACGCGATATCCGCCAATTTGGGCGTCACTTTCCCGCCAGCGTTTCAGCGGCTCATGGTGCGGACGGGCGGCGGGTTTTCGCGAGATGAAAGCCGTTTCCTGGCACTTGATGAAATTGCAGACACAACCCATGACGCGAACGACATAGTCAAGCACGATTTCGACTTTGAACTCTCGCCAAGAGACATTGTCTTCGCGTGGGACGAAATCTACTGCTTCTCGTATTTCTCGGCTGTCGGTACCGATGACGTTCCTGTCTATGAGTTCAATTACAACTCCGGTACCAAACCAGTTTTGATTGCCCATACCGTGCCCCAAGGACTTGCGTTGTGTCTGCAATATCTGTTGCGAATCACGTGACAATCCCAACCCATTCATTCCAGCAGCGGTCTGATTCACCGACCGTTATTTGACAGAATCTGAAGGCACAAAACTCACCTCAACCTGACAGTTCGCTAACCCGCGTCGGACAAAACGACCGACGCACTTTCGGACTTTGGCTTGGTGCGTTCGGCGTGAAACCGACGCAGGTTAAGTCGCGTCGGTGGCGATGACCTCGGAGCATAGAAGAAGTCGCTACGAGACAGAGGTTTGACACGCTTCTGTCTCGGACGATTCCACCAGAAAAACAGCGGTCTACCATACCGCAGAGGTTGGCGTCGCCGAGCTAAGCTCGGCGGTTGATGTGGCCGACGCGAGTTCGCCAACTGCCGAATTGCGGGCGGTGAATCCGACCTATGCGCGAAATCATCGAGAACGTTCAGGGTAACCGGGCCCGAACGGAAGAGTGTGTGTACAAAAAAGAATGTGCTTGAGGGCTGCGCGTTCACCCCATGGTTATCCCGCGCGTCTTCTCACGCTGGCGCGGGGTACCGCCGACCGAGTTGCGATGGATGAATATGCGCCGTAGGCCGCCACACAAACCAGACCAGCAAGGAGAGACGACCAGCAGGCAGCCAATCGAATAACATTGTACCAACTAGGAACGACGGGCGGCGAAACAGCCATTGGGAAATTCGTTAGGTAGAGTGAATGCGAGTAGGCGTAGGTTGCTGGAGCGGACCCTGTCGATTCGGGCCGTGGTCGATATAGATTGAAGAAATCGTAGATGAGCAAAAGATCAACGTCCCATCGGGTTGGCGATTCGGCCCAGAACCCGAACAGCAGAACAAGCCAACACCACGAGCCGACCGAGAACGCGAGCAAGTGCTTGCTGCGTTGATTGAAGGCGCGGACGGTGGTCCAAGTGAGGATCAGCACTGTTGAAGCTACGACAAGTGTTCCAAGCCAAACGCTGTGATGCGTGTAGATCGAGCAACAAACCGCGAAATAGATCGTCGCGACAAAGCATTGCCGCAGTCGGAATTGCATCGATCGTCCATCCGTGATTGGCGTGAGCAGGGATAACGTCGACGATCACCGGGACGCGGCGAAAGTCTTGCAAGCAGAAAAGCCCGCGCGGCCCGCGGCTCCGTGTGCATCGTATTGTTTGTTATCCAGCGTTACATCTTTTCAAGCGACCGTTTCGGGCCACGTGATCTTTGGGTTCTTTTTGAAAGCATCTAATGTATCAAAAATTGCCTGTTGCAGCCGCCCAAACCAATACGGCAAAAAGCCCTGCCGCGAGCAACGAAACGGCTGCGCACACTGCACGCGCTGCGCCAACGCTTTTTGTCCCTACCATGTCCATCCATTTCTTTCCAGACGTTCCTGTAATGAATGAAGTCGGCGCGAATAAAAAGGCAATGCTCATACCGAGGATGTAGCCTGCGCCGCCAAGTAAGAGTGGAGACATTAGGCCAAGTTTTATGTCCTTTCGACTCTCAATATTTGAGAACAAGAACACGAGGACCGCGATCCCAGCGACAACGCCGAGGGCCGCAAAAACGTACGAAGAAGTTGCGATCACCTTGGAGTAAAGATGTGGCTTTGGGGTCTCTGGTGTCATTGCGTACTGTTTTGTTTCTTTTCAAGTAGAGCTGGATAACGTCCACGATCACCGGGCACGAAAATTAAGCAATTTTTTTAGTATGTGGCAACGGATGCGGTGTTGCTCATTATGTTTTCTGCTTCATTTTCTTTGATGCGGAAATGACAAACGCAACCCCTGCAACGACAAACAGCAAACAGAGTACAACAAAAACCGGTGAGTACACATACCGGAAGAACCAGTCATTGCCTAAAACGCCAGTAAACACGTTGTATGTGAAAAAAGCCGCAAGCCCACCGCACCCGATTGTTAAGGCGATGCCGGTGGTGAGTTCTCTGATCACCGAATACGACCGTGCAATCTTACCCACGGCAGTTTTGGGTGCGATTGGCTTGTTGCCAAGTTTGCACGGCCTGCACATTCCACCATTCTTCTCGGCGGTGGTCGGAAGGATTTGCGTGCCGCATCTGGTGCAACCTACTCGTGTCGTCGTCATGTTTTGATCTTCAAGTAACCTGGAGCAGTAAATTGAGCGGGATAACGTCAGGCTTTACCGGGCCCGAACGAATAAGTGTGTGTACAAGAAACGCGTGTCTGAGGGCTCCGGTTCACCCGTTTGTTAGGCGGCGCCGCTTTGCAGCGGCGAACCACGTTCCAGCACGTTTGAGTATGCGCAAAAGTATACCAGAAACGGTCACTTGGCCGGAAACGCAATGAGTTTGGTCACGCAATAACAATCATCAGCGCATTGTTACCGGATGCAGCATCGGAATATGCGGATCTGAGTTGGTTGAAGAAGTACAGATCCGGATCGCGATCTAGAACGTTCGCCGGGGCGAAAAGTCGTCGAATATGATCGTTGTCGATGCCGTCGAGAGTATCTGCAATCGATTGCACCAAAGACACGGAAACGAATCCGCAGTAGTAGTCGTAAGACGCGCCAAGCGCTTCAAGTGAATGCGTTGATTGGGGGTGCGCGGTGTCTCCAGCGATTACCTTATCGAGTGGCGGACCCTGCTGTTTGAATGCAGCATGAAAATCAACCCACAAGCTATCGATGGCGTAGCGAGTCGCCCCGTCCAAAGCTGGATTCCCGCCGAGTTCGATCTCATGCAGCGCTTCGGCAGAAATGACGGTAAGGCCCGCGCGAATACCCATATGGATTGAGCCGCCTAACGTCTGGCGTAACCGGGCCGGCGCGGAAACGCTTCCATTTTGAAAATGCGTGTTCGCCGGCTCCGCGTTCACGCAATTGTTAGGCGGCGTACTGCTTACCTACGGATGTTTGCCATGCTTTTTCCACCGTTAGAACTGTAACACAGATCGAGCTGCGCAACACGATTGGCAGAAGAACACATAGAGCCTCCCCATGTCGCCTATACAGTAGTTCTGGTTGTCAAGCGAATCGAATTGGCCGTAGAAAACCATTGTATCTCCACAGCATACAGGAGTCTCTGGTGCCTGTAACCAGTCTGGCTCACCACCCACTTTGAGTTTGCAGGAACGCGGGTTGTCTATTCCCGCAGCAGCTACGTCATCCGGTTTTGGGGTTAACGCGATCTCCTTCAACGTGCGGGTGCCGACCGTTCCCGTTGTCTCGGAAGGCTCTTCCCGCCCCGCGAGAAACCCCTTCTTAGCTGACGTGTCGAGAGTAAATTCAACCTGCGGAGGGGCATGGAACACCGTCCGTATGCGCGTGAATGGATCCGTACCGACGGCATCGGTGCCTGATACCAAGCGAAACTTGCCGAAGCCAGGTAACGCGAACCCCGATTTTCCACTTGCGTACGCTTGATTTGCAAGTTCCGTCAGGACTTTGGGGACGACGGGAACTTCAACACCAATTGCGGCCGCGATATCAGTGGCGAGTTTTTTCTTTCGGCGTGAGAACATGCTGTACCAATACGGCGTGCTTAGCCGCCTAACTAAGAATTCTCCGGCGCGCCGGAATAACTTTCCTTCAGTCTAAACGAAGACACACCGCGAAAACACGACGATAGAAAAGAATTGTCCGGCGCGGAGTAAAAGCTGGAAACTTGCAGCGGGGAATCTGACAGCGAGGATGTGCTGGAGCGGTTGATTGACCTGTTTGTTCGCCGCGGTGTCCCGACTTACTTACGAAGTGACAACGGCCCGGAATTCACGGCCAAGAAGGTGCGTGATTGGCTGGCTACCGTTGGCGTGAAAACGCTCTTCATTGAACCGGGGAGCCCTTGGGAAAACGGCTAAGTGGAGTCTTTCAACGGAAGGCTTCGTGATGAGCTACTCGCTCGTGAGCAATTCGACACGCTGTTGGAAGCCAAGGTGCTCATTGAACGCTGGCGACGGCATTACAACACTGTGCGGCCACACGGTTCATTGGGGTACCGCCCCCCGGCACCTGAATCGATCCAGCCGCATCATTCCGTTACGGCTGCGCCTCCACTCCACGATGCGGCTGGCATAATCGTGAGGCAAAACTTAACTTAGAAACTGGTATCGTTCGTGGGGGTTGGTCACCAGTCGTCGTCGATTCCAGCCAAGACTCCGAAAGAAGTTGCGATTGCTCCGCAGGTTCGAATCCAATTTAGAGTGACAGGCACCAGAGCTGTTTCCCTAAAAGCTTGGTGCCTATTTTGGTGCCTGGCGATTCCCTGAGTCCCCGTTTTCCCGGTGTTTTCCCTGCATGACTTTTTCGGAGAGAAAAACTGCCGTTCCCTGCGTAGGAGACGGAAATAGGGAGAAAACGCAGGGAAATAGGGAGAAAACGGAGTCAAAACTGCACAGGAATCTTTTCAAAAAACGGAGGCGACAGGATTCGAACCCGTGTGAAAAGGCAGTCATTTCCGAAATGGGGGTTCGGATTGCGCACCAAAACGCGCACCATTCTTCGGTACTCAAAATGCTGTTGAGCGAATCAATTTAAGACTGAGTGCTCTGGCGCCTAAGGGTAGGTCTTATAGGTCGATGATGGCACATTGGAACCGACTGCCTGCAAACTCGACAAGCCACGCAAGCAGGTTTGGGTTGTATCGATTATCTACTCCTGACTGGAAAATTCAGTCTGTGGTGACGATGTGCGCAGCATGCGCGTAGCCATGCCTCTACTTGCTGCTCTTCTCGTCGTTAGCCTTCCGTCCGTCGCGAAGGCTGGTGGTGATGATACTGAGGTGATGTCGCTTCGTGACCTTGAAGGCATGGCGATTGAGCTCAACCCAGCGCTAGGTGAGGCGCGGAGTCGAGTCGAGGCAGCGCGGGGGCGATGGGTTCAGGCTGGGCTCGGGCCAAATCCCACAGTTGGCTACTTGGCTTCCGAGGTTGGTAACGAGGGGCACGGCGGTCAACAAGGAGCGTTCGTTCAAAAGACCTTTATCCGTGGTGGAAAGCTCGGCCTATCGCAGCAAGTTGTTTGTCGAGATCTTCAACGATTGCAGGCAAGCTATCAAGTTACCGAGCAACGCGTGCTCAGTGATGTCCGTTTGGCCTTCTACTCACTTCTAAATCTGCAACAACAGATCAAAGTGATGAGTGAGTTTATGGCTTCCCTGAACAGCGGCGTCGATATCTCTCGGCGATTAGTCGAAGCCCGAGAGACTGGCAAGACAGACATGCTGCTAGCGGAGGTTGAGCAATCACGGACTGCTGCACTTCTCATGACTTTGAAAGTGCAAGAACAAACGCAGTGGCGATCCTTGGCCCAAATCGTCGGAGTACAAGTTCTGCAGCCAACAGAACTTTCGGATGAAAATTTACCAGAGGTCCCGACATTGTCTTGGGAAGACGTATTGGGACGACTGTTGAATGGATCACCAGTTTTGAGTGAAAGCTCCGCGGCGGTTCAACGTGAGCAAGCTGCTGTGCGACGTGCAAGAGCCGAGGTGATTCCGGACATCACGGGGCAGTTTTCGGTGCAATATGACGCTGCTACGAACTACACGGTGGCCGGCGTGCAGGTTGGTTGGCAGTGGCCCATACACAATCGAAATCAAGGTGGCATCCGAGAGGCTCATGCAAATCTAAATGCATCGCACCAGCGACGAAGTCGCTTGGAGAACCAAATCGCAAAGAATCTCGCTACCGAATTCGGTCGGCTACAACAGTCTCGAACTTTGGCCACTCAGTTTAGTTCAACGATTCTTCCTAAAGCGAATGAAGCCAGCGGGAACTCGCTGGTCGCGTATTCCGAGGGCGAATTGGGGATGGCCGATGTTCTCAATGCTCAAAGGGCCGCCCGCGAAGCAAACCTTGAATACCTGGATGCAGAGTTGCAAATGAGACTCAGTTTCGAACGAATTCAGGGTTTCCTGCTGACAGATAGCTTGGGAACGGAAGTCAGCCGCTAAAAGCATGAACGATCTGTTCAGGTAATCAACTTTGGCTTTGGCCTTCGGTGGTTCCACGACTAGGATAATGGAATGTTCTGGAACGTTTTTAAACGCCGGTTGCTGTCTATCAGCGTCGCCACCTGTCTGCTCTATCAGATGGGGGCTTGCCCGTGCGGTTGCGTTGAACACAACTATTGGCTTCAGGCTGTTGGCTTCGCTGAGGAACATCACGACCAAACCTCTAGCGATCAAACTCTTGCATTGCACGAGTTGGATCACGATTGCGATAGTCATTCTCGATCGGTGTTCTTGGACACGGCTCAACGCTCGCACCACGATAATGGGCATCAAGCCCATTTCGTTGCCGTAGCACTAGATTGGACGCACCTTCGTTTCGAAGGGAACTTGAGGGCTAACCACGATCGCGGTCCGCCCGGCTGCGCTGGCGACCTAGTTTCTCGACCAGCCATTCAAGTGTTCTTAATCTAGCGGCGTCTCTCTCTCTGCGCCCCGCTCACGTATGTCTCTTGCACGCGCGAAAGATGTGCGTCTCCATTTTTGCGTTTTTTGACGCATCCGTTCCGCTAGAGCAATGCCATGACCAAGATCGCAAATCGCGTTCTGTTGTTCGTTCTTATACTCGTAGCAACGTTCGCCGCAGGCAACCTGTCCGGCCTCTACTTCTATCCGCGAATCTATGAGGCGGCTGAAGCCACAGGCGAGCACGACGGCCACGGGCACCACGATGAGGATGCCCACCTCGATGACGAGCACGACCAAGGCGAACACGATGAAGAGGAAGATCATGTCGCGCTGACCAAGCAAGCTTTCGAGAACCTTGAGCTCAGAATGGGCGCGATGGAAGTTCGTGACTACTGGAAGTCACGCACCGTTCCCGGCCAGATCGTAGAAGTTCCGGGTAAGAGCGACCTAACGGTGGCGGCCCCCGTTTCGGGCGTTATTGAAAGCGTTCTGGTAAGGCAGGGACAAGCATTGAGCGCGAGCGAGAAGCTCCTGACGGTGAGGATTACCGACGAGAATCTAGCGGCATCTCAGTCGGAACTGCTCGCAACTTTGGCTCGGGCAGAGGTTGTTCGCGAAGAAATCGCGCGACTGGAACCACTAACAAGTTCTGGCACCGTATCGGGTCGCAAACAACGAGATCTCCAATACGAACTAAAGCAGCTGCAGGCTCAGCAAGAAACACGGATGCAGGATATACGTGCTCGTGGATTGCCTGAAAGTGTTCTGAAGTCGATCGTAGAAGACCGTCGGCTCGCCTCGACGCTCACAATTTCAATACCGACGTTCACTACCGAACCAACGACGCTGCCGGTTTCCCTTTCATCTGCGCCAGCTACTAAGAACTACTCAATCGAAGAATTGAAGGTGCATCCCGGACGTTCCGTGCAACGAGGGGAACCGCTTTGCTCGCTCGCGTATCACGCGGAACTGTATATCCAAGGAACCGCTTTTGAGTCTGACTTGCCGGCGTTGAAGCTGCTAAGTGAAAAGGGCTGGACGGTTTCCGCCGAATTCGGTCACGTTCAAGACGACGGACACGCGCATCGGCTTCGCCGCGAGAACCTCGAACTGCTGCACGTCGAGAACCACGTCGATCCGAAATCGCAAACGTTTCGGTTTTACATGCCACTGACGAACGAAGTTGAACAGTCGTTGACGGACAGGGAAGGCCGCACTTTCTCGCAATGGAAGTTCAAGCCGGGCCAAAGGGTGCATCTCAAGATTCCAGAGGAACGATGGGAAAAGCAACTGCTCTTGCCAGCGGAAGCCGTTGTCATCGAGGGTCCGAACGCGTTCGTGTTCGTGCAACATGTACACGATGAAGAGCACGATCACGACGAATCAGCACACGACGATCATGACGACGAGGACGCACACATCGAAGATCACGACGACCATGACCACGAACAGATCTTTGTCGAGCTTGAACCAGTTCCAGTGCGGCTGCTGCATCGTGACGCCAATGTTGCTGTTATCGCGAACGACGGTCAACTGCATGCGGACGATCAGATCGCGTTGAACAATGCCTTCAATCTGCATCTTGCGATGGAGATGCAGGCGGGCGGCGGTGGCGGCCATCACCACCACCACGACCACTAATTCGAGGTGCAACAATGCTCAACGCAATAATTCAGTTTTCTCTCCGAAACCGCTTGTTGATCGTCTGTATGGCGATTGCGTTGATCGTGCTTGGGAGCCTTGTCGCTCAGTCTCTGCCGATTGATGTGCTGCCAAAGCTGACTCGCCCCCGCGTCGTGCTCGTCACGGAATGCGAAGGACTGGCACCGGAAGAAGTAGAGCAGCGGGTGACGTTTCCTCTCGAGACCGCAATCAACGGTGCATCTGGGGTGATGGCTGTTCGTAGTTCGTCGGACATCGGATTGTCCGTGATCAATGTCGAGTTCGACTGGGGAGTGGACGTCTATACGGCCCGACAAGTTGTTCAAGAGCGAATGGCGACAGTCCAAGATCGACTACCCAAGGACGTTCGTCCGCAGATGGGCCCAATCTCTTCCTTGCTTGGCCAAATCGTATTGGTAGGCATGTGGAGTGAAGACGGAACCACGGATGCGTTGGAACTTCGCACGCTTGCTGATTGGGTAGTTCGACAGCGTTTGCTGACTATAGAGGGCGTCTCCCAAGTCATCACCATGGGCGGCGGTCGGAAGCAGTTCCATGTACTTGTTGATCTGCACAAGATGCATCAATACGACGTCTCGATGGACAAGGTAGAGGCTGCTCTTGGTGAAAGTAATCTCAATGTGACCGGTGGCTTCATGAGCCGAAACTCGCGCGAGTTTCTGATCCGCGGACTTGGACGTTTCGAATCAGTGGCTCAAATTCGTGAGGCCGTGGTCAAGAACGTTGGCGAGCGTCCGATCCTCATCGAGCAAATCGCTACCGTAAAGGAAGCGGCGCAAACGAAACGCGGTGACTCGTCGGTAAACGGGAGCCCTGCCGTTGTCCTCACGATTCAAAAGCAGCCCGATGCCGACACACGTCGAGTGACCGAACGAATTCACGCGGCCATAAGCGATCTAAAGTCGTCCCTGCCTGAAGACGTGGTAATCGACTCAACCTACGAGCAGCGGGAATTCATCGACCACAGTGTCCACAACGTGATTGAGGCACTGCGGGACGGCGCGATACTCGTCGTGATCGTCCTGTTCATCTTTCTCTTCAACTTTCGCACGCCATTCATCACACTCACCGCGATACCACTATCGATTTTGGTCACGGCACTTGTGTTTCGGTGGCTCGGTCTGTCCATCAACGTCATGACCTTGGGCGGTCTGGCCGTGGCGATGGGCGAGCTTGTGGATGATGCGATTGTCGATGTAGAGAACATTTTTCGTCGTTTGAAGCAAAACCGCCAGCTCGCATCTCCGCGCGCCGTTGTGTCGGTAATTTTTGACGCGAGTGTGGAAGTTCGCAACGCGATCATCGTCAGTACGATTCTTGTCGTTGTTGTTTTCGCACCACTGTTTGCATTGGGTGGAATGGAAGGTCGCTTGTTCACACCGCTGGGGGTTGCGTACATCGTCTCGATCGTGGCTTCGACGTTGGTTTCTCTCACGGTCACGCCGGTCCTTTCGTACTTCTTGTTGCCGAAAGCGAAAGTTACGGAAAGAAAGGAAGATGGTTTAGTACTTCGCGGCCTCAAGCAATTGGCTGCCCCTGCCATCAAGTTCAGTATGCAACCTGTTGGCCTAATCACGATGTTGTCATTGCTCGGCAGCGGTTGCATCGTCGGAGGTCTACTGACATGGACGATGGGTAAAGACTTTCTGCCGCCGTTCGACGAAGGAGCGGCTCAAGTCAACCTGTTCGCGCCTCCGGGCACATCGCTTGAGGCAAGTAGTCTGCTAAGTCGTATAGCCGACAAGAATTTGCAAAAGCTTGTCAAGTCTGACGAGCAGCCCAATGCTCCGTTGCTCTGGTTCACTTGCCGGACGGGACGAGCCGAACAGGATGAACATGTGATGGGAGTGAACATCAGTGAATACGTGATGTCCCTGAATCCGAACAGTGGTCTTAGTCGCGAACAGCTGATCGAAGAACTGCACGAAGCGGTTGAACACATTCCCGGCGTTGAAACCGAAGTCGAACAACCAATCGCTCATTTGATTAGCCACATGTTATCGGGAGTCACGGCGCAAATCGCAATCAAAGTGTTTGGTGACGACCTAGCCGAGTTGCGAAGTCACGCGGAGGAAATCAAAGCTGCTATTGAAGACATGGAAGGAATTGCGCCTCCGGTAGTCGAGCAGCAGCAATTGACTCCACAATTCCGCGTGCAGTTGAAGCACGACATGCTGGCGTACTACGGCGTGACCGCAAAGTTCGTACAAGACTTCATCGAAACGGCAATACACGGGCGGGAAGTCTCGCAGATCATTGACGGACAACGGACCTTCGATTTGCTACTTCGGCTTGACGAACCGTACCGACGTGATCTCGATAACTTGCACCGAGTTCCCTTAGAGCTCCCTGATGGAACGCGAATTCCGCTTGAGGCTGTTGCAAAGATCTACGAAGCCGCTGGGCCGAACACGATCAATCGCGAAGATGGTCGCCGCAGAATCGTCGTCAGGGTAAATACGCTTGGTCGAGATCTAGGTAGCGTGGTAGGAGAAATCAAATCACGAGTATCAGAACGGGTTGAACTTCCAGAAGGCTACTTCGTCACCTACGCGGGGCAATTTGAGGCACAACAAGAAGCAAGCAAACGAATCTTGCTGCTTAGCGTGGTGGCCTTGATCGCAGTATTTGTCGTTCTGTACTCCACCTACTCATCTGTGAGTCTCGTGTTGCAAATCCTGATTGCGTTGCCCGCGGCTTTCGTAGGAGGCATCGTGGCCTTACACCTCACGGGACAGACGATGTCAGTCGCAGCCATGGTTGGCTTCATTTCTCTCGGTGGTATCGCCGCTCGTAACGGACTGCTCTTGATCTCGACGTACCTCGAACAGATCGAGGAAACGGGCTTCACAGAAGAGACGATCATGCACGGCAGCCTTGAACGTCTCGCGCCGGTGTTAATGACAGCGCTCACCACAGGTATCGGTTTGGTGCCCCTTGTGATCGGCGGACACCTGCCCGGAAAGGAAATCTTGTTTCCAGTGGCCACCGTCATTCTTGGCGGTTTGGTGACGGCCACGTTGTGTGAATTTCTCATAAGACCGGGCTTGTTTTGGATCTTTACACCCGAATCTTTACGCCGGAAATCGCTAGACATAGGGGAGAACTCACCAAAATGAGGTTATTTCATTTAATCTGGCGGTTGGGAGAGAGCTTTTCCACTCCCACCCAACGGCCCGGTCCGTTCATGAATTCTTGTGTTTCCGATGGCTTCTGTGACTGATCCAAAAAACAAGACCGACCGTTCATTGATCCGTTCCGTTCGAGATGGTGACGGCAACGCCGCTGATGGTCTGTTCGAACGTTATCAACGGAAATTGACCGGACTTGCGAATCGAGGTCTGGGTCGGGATCTCTCCGGTCGACTTGATCCGGAAGACATAACCCAATCGGTGTTCCGCACCTTCTTCCGTCGCGTAAGCAGCGGACAATATGACGTTCCGCACGGCGAGACGATCTGGAAACTCCTGTCGACGATCGCGCTGAACAAGATTCGGGCCGCTGGCGTTCATCATCGAGCTTCGAAACGCGATGTGCGGAAAACAACCGAGGTCATGGACATCGCGTCGCTTAGCCATGCTCTGGCTGGTGACGAAAATGCCTTGCGAATTCTGCATCTCACGATTGAAGAGGTCATCGGAGGCCTGACCGAGCCCCAGCAGCAAATCGTTCAACTCCGTTTAGAGGACCACGACATTGTGAGCATCTCACAACAGACCAGCTTGTCGAAGCGAACGGTCGAACGAGTGCTGCACGGTTTTCGAGCGCAGCTCAAGAAAGCGATCGAGGAAGCAGAATGAGCGAAGCACTACTTGATTCAAAAGTTGAGTCTTACGTCATCGCATTTGAGCGATCGTGGAGCGCAGAAAGCAATCTCGATTTCCAGCAACACCTGCCGAGTCGCGACGACCCTAGCTTTATGCGTGTTGCCGTTGAAGTGATGCGGGTCGATATGGAATTGGCTTGGGCGATCGGGCAAAAGCGTACGCTTGCTGACTACGAGAACCAGCTACCCGACCTGAGGCAGCACCCGGATCTGCGGGCCGAGCTGGCGTACGAAGAGTATCGGCAGCGGATAGGTGCGGGCGAGGCACTCACCGTTGGCGAGTTCGCACGCCAGCAGGGGGTGGATGCGAAGGACTGGTCTACGGTCGTCGGAACTTCAGACAAAACGGCCACCTCGGAGACTGTCTTCGATTCCAACAGCGTACCGTCCCCCGGTGTCGCTTGGCGAGACTTTGAGATCGTAAGAGAGATCGGGCGGGGAGCTCTGTCTCGCGTATTCTTGGCAAGGCAACTGTCGCTCTCCCGAAGAGAAGTCGTGTTGAAGTTCGCTCCTAGGAAAGAAAGCCAGCGTCTAGAAGCCGAGAAGATCGCGAAACTGCAGCACACGAACATCGTTCCGGTTTACTCGGTATACGAAGACGACCAGTTCAATGTTTTCTGCATGCCATACATCGGGACCGATACGCTGGTCGACCGACGTGGTGACTTTGCGAGCGAACCTCCACTACTGAACTTGGCCAGCAAACTCGCCGACGCGGTGACGCACGCGCACCAGCGAGGAATCCTGCACAACGACATCAAACCGGCGAACGTCTTGATAGACGATAAGGCTCAGCCTCACTTATTAGATTTCAATCTGGCCGAGGACCTCCAAACCGCTGACTCATTATTCAACATCGGCGGCACATTGCCCTATATGGCGCCCGAGGCTTTACATGCCCTCTCGGATCCTCAAGAAAAAACAGGTACAGATGCTCGGTCCGATGTCTATTCTCTCGGTTGTGTCCTCTTCGAAGTCGCGACCGGCAGTAAGCCTTTTGGAAACTCTGACGATATGGTCGCCGCAATCGACGACAGGAAGGCTCCATTGGTGACACGTCTGTCGATCGTATCTCCGGGACTCTCTTCCATTATTCAGAAATGCTTGGCATTCACTCCCACTGAGCGGTACCAGTCGGCGTCCGCGCTGCACGAAGACATCGAACGTCATCGACACGACCAACCACTCCGGTACGCGGCAAACACTTCGTTGAAAGAACGTTTTGCAAAGTGGTGCCGTCGCCATCCGCGGCTGACTTCGGTTACGTCCATCGGCAGTTTGCTATTGGTAGTAGGTGTACTTGCCGCCTTTGCATGGGCATCGCGCGGTCGAGAGCTAAAGCGGTTGGCTGCAGAAACCAAGTATGCGGAATTCAATTCTGAATTCATCACGCTGTTGCCGAGACTTTCCTCGTTTGATCTCGATGTGAATGACGCGACGCAATCAGTTGCGGCTGCTGAGACTTTGGTTGACAAGTTCGTCGGCAAACAGCCTTGGAGACAGTCGGATCAATTTCAGCAACTGACGAAGAATGACCAAAGGGAGGCAACGGCTTTGTTGGGGCAGTTAGCGTTCCGCATCGCCGAAGGCCACCGATGGTTGTCCTTACGCGGTGGCAGTGCGGATGAGCATATAGCTGCCGTCGATCACTGGCAGGAGTTGGCGACTGAATTCAACGGAGAAAGTGAGATTCGTGATTCACTGCTAACCGATCGCTTTCGACTAACAACAGGTCAAACTGCGATATCTGTAAAAGCGAATGGAGATAACGAAGACTCGCAGACCGCAGACGAGCTGCAAGCACGCGCCCTGAATCTGGCACTTAGTGAAAATCATGAGAACGTGCTGGAGGCGATCAAGCTTCTAGAGCGATCCTGCCAGTTGTCGAATAACGATTTTTCCAAATGGTTCGACTTGGGCATGGCGTACGCTCGCATTCGTGAATGGCAAAAGGCCGAGACATGCTTTACAGCGAGTCTTGCCGTGAAGGCTGACGTGGATCTCTGCTACTTCGCTCGCGGGCAGGTAAGACATCGGTTGCAACGCTTTGAAGATGCGGTTGAAGATTTCTCGCATTTCTTGAAACGCACTCCCAGTCGTACAGTCGTGCTCCTGCATCGTGCGATTTCACACAAAGCTGCAGGCCATTTCGAATTAGCACTTGCGGATCTCAACCAAGTCATTGCGGCAGGCGATGCGGGGCCTCAAATGCTCATCATTCGTTCACGCGTTCATCGCTTGCTCGGAAACATTGCCGCCGCGAATGCTGATCACCGGGCGGCAATGAAGGCTGTACCGAAGACTGAATTGGATTGGGTTTCCCTAGGCGTGGCCAAGCTGCACCGCAACCCGAAGCAGGCCTTGGCGGATTTTGAAAAAGCGTTGAGGTTGAACCCAAATAGCTACAGCGCCAGGTTGAACAGTGCCTACCTGTTATCTGAAAAGCTGGACGCCCCGGAAGACGCAATCACTCATCTCGATCATTTGATTTCCTGTAATCCCTTGTCGGCGGAAGCCATCGCGGGGCGCGGAACCATCAACGCACGACTAAGAAATTTCGAGCAGGCTTTGGCGGATGCCGACCGAGTTGTGGAACTAAACAAATCGCCTCGAACCATCCTCCAAGCCGCCGGCATCTACGCGATGTCGGGGAAGGACCATCCCGCTCGACAACGCCGTGCCGTGGAACTGACGGCCCAAGCACTGCGAGCAGATATTTCACTGGGAGAGCCGGCAGCGAAGGACTCAGATTTGGAAAACGTTTGGGCTATTGAGAAGTTTCAAGAACTCTGTGATGCGGCCAAGCGGTTGAATGCCTCTCGCCCACAAGAATGAAAACCATAGGCAAGCTTTTGATGCGACAACGACGAAGAAAACTTGAGATTTTGGAGACTCGCAGGCTGCTGGATGGACACGGTGTGCTTTGGGGAGTCGATGCTGGTCTATCGATTAGCTTTGCGCCTGACGGGACGAGTGTTGGGCCGGAAACGAGCACATTATTCTCAACATTTGAATCGCTAGGTTCGGAATCGGAATGGCAAGAAGCGATCTTGCGAGGCTTCCAGACTTGGGCTCGGCACACGAACGCGGATATCGGCGTCGTTTCCGATGATGGTTCAGATTTCGGCGTAGCTGGATCGACGGCAGGCGATCCGAGATTCGGAGATATTCGTATCTCGGCTATACCGATGGACTCCGACTTTTTTGCGACATCAATTCCAACGGATGAATTCGTCGATGGAACGTGGGTAGGTGATGTCTTCTTTAATTCGAATGCCGAGATCGATACTCTCGACGAGTTGTTTGCGGTGGCACTTCACGAGGCCGGCCATGTGTTCGGACTTGACCACAACGAAGATTCGGCTTCTCCACTGTTTCGTCACGACTTGCCGGAATCAACCACACTGACTGCAGCGGATGTCGCAGCGCTGCAAGAAATCTACGGCGTGCGAAGACCCGACATCTATGAGGAGGAAGGAGGCGATGGTGCAGCGAAGATCGAGATGAAAGTGGAAGACGACGGTTCCACACCGGGCGTGGTCTTCGGTGACCTACAAACGTCCGATGACGTAGACCTGTACAAATTCGAGGTCAAGCATAAAGAAACCGACGAGCCAGACGAAGATGAACGGGAGGACGATGACGAAGAACTGCCGGAAGAAGAAACGGATTCACAATCTGTGGTCATTCGTTTGATTACGGACGAAGTGAGTCTTCTTCAGGCTCGAGTGACCGTCGAAACAGAAGACGGCGAGGTGCTCGGTACATCGCGGGCCGGAGGACCATTCGGGAATTCGATCCAAATGCCGCTGCCCGATGAGGAGAAACTCTATCTTCGCGTCACGTCGATCGGGATTAAGCCCTATGACGTAGGCGGCTACTCCCTGACTGTGGAGTATCCAGAAACGAACCTGATCGCCGAAGAAGACCTGCTGGAGATTGCCAAGAGCCGAGTCCGTGCTTTGGAACAAGGAGACGTGAAGCGACGCTTTGAGGCTTTGACAAATGCATCATCAGATGACGATGACGACGAGGCATACCTCGATGAGGACATGGGCGTGGACGACATCGAGGGCAATGAAATCGAGCTGGCCGAAGACGCTAGCGTGACAGCGGGCACAAGATTCGTCACCCGCAATGCGTTATCCATAGCGGGTGATATCGACCGTCACCGGATAACTGTTCCGGAGTCAATTCATAGCACAATGACGCTTCAACTTTCGTCGCTCAGTCCGGGATTGCGCACGCAAGTAATTGTCACAGACGCATTGGGCAACGCGGTTCCAACCAATTGGCTAATACACGGTGAAGGAACGAATATTCTTCAATTGATTGATGTGAATGAGGGCGAAGTCTTGAAGTTCCAAGTCTCAGCTCACCATGCTTCGGCCAACGATACGGGTAACTATGAGATGATGGTTCGCTTTGAAGACGACCCCGTCGGAAGGACGCCTAAAGCAACGGGACTTATTTCGAACACGGCAACGCAAGTCGAACATCGCGTGCAAGTGAATCGGCTTCAACTATTTCAATTCGGTGTCGATCGAAGTCATTCGGCGGAGGGTTCGCAGCTCACAGTGCAGATTGCCGACGAGCTTGGTGCTGTGCTGGACGAGTTCCAATCGTATGCATCTGAATTGGGGACGCACACGACATTACTATCACCGGGCGAGTACCGCGTGATTATTTCCACAATGGGTGGCGCTTTGCCCGCAAGTGATGCACCTTACTCACTTTTGGTGAATGCACTTGATATTCCGCTTGGGATAGAACCCGTTGATCCAACAGAGGATCCATATTGCGGCTACGACTTCATTGGACTCTTTCAATGCATTTTGATTCTGGGTGACATTAATGGAGACGGGCTCGTAGACTTCACAGATTTTTTGGAGTTAGCTGAAAACTTCGGCAAAGAGAATGCCACCAGAGAAGAAGGCGACCTAGACGGTGATGAAACGGTAGGTTTCGGCGATTTCCTAATTCTGGCTAGAAACTTTGGGCATCAGAACCCCGAAGAGGGTGTGGGCTAATCTGAGAAATTCCGGATTCTCTGGCGGTTGGCCAACGCATTTTTGCCTCTGCGTGGTCGAGGCCCGGAAGATTGACGCTATCGAGCTGGGGCCCGCTCGGTTCTCTTCATTAGGAATCCCATCCATGACAAATCGACAGCCAAATCAAGGCCCCAAGCGATCATTGCACATAGAAGGACTTGAAAATCGACGACTCTTAGCCGCCGACACCGTGACAGGCGACGCAATGCCGGGCGACTGCGACCGCAACGGAACCGTCGAGTTCGCCGACTTCATGGCGCTCGCGGAAAACTTCGGCGGATCAGACGCCACGTGGGAACAGGGTGATTTTGACGGCGATGGTTCTGTCGCCTTCCCTGATTTCATGGCGATGGCCGAGAACTTTGGCAAGTCGAGCCAGCCCGTAGCAGCCAGCGGTGAGAGCGACGCCGCTGACGATTCTGAAGATGTCTCAGATGATGATGTGCTGGATGAAGACGACGACATCGTCGATGACTCGGACGACGACGACTCAGATGACGACCTAGCCGACGATGATGACTCGAACGACGACGACTCAGATGACGACCTAGACGACGATGATGACTCGAACGACGACGATTCAGGTGACGACCTAGACGACGATGATGACTCGGATGACAACCTAGACAACGATGATGACTCGGACGACGACTCGGATGACAACCTAGACGACGATGATGACTCGGATGACAACCTAGACGACGATGATGACTCGGATGACGAGTTTGAACTTGAAGCGAATATCTCCGGCGATGCTGGAAGGGCAGAAGCGGAATTCGAAATCGAAGATGGCGAAACCGAATTCGAAGTGGAGCTCTACGGTGGCGCTTCCGACACCTCATTCGAAGTGGCGGTAGATAACGTTTTCGCGGGGATTCTAACGACGAACTCTCGAGGGTACGGCGAGTTGGAATACTCCACCGACCCTGACGAGGACGATCACCCGTTTCCCGAAGACTTCCCAAACGTGCTGGAGGGGTCCGAGATCACGATTGGTGAACTCACCGGCACTTTCCGTCTCGACACCTAGTCGAACGATCAGACCGCAGTAGTGGGGCGTCCGCCTTGGAACGACTTTTCTTGGCGGATGACTCGCTCGGATTGAACTCCCCTCTAAAACCGAGGAACTTCAAAAACAGGAATCGAACTGATGCTTGAGATTCAGAAGAGCCAAACAACACGTCACGGTTTCACGTTGGTTGAGTTGCTTGTCGTCATAGCGATCATCGGACTACTAATAACGATGCTGCTACCGGCCGTACAAGCGGCTAGGGAGGCCGCTCGGAGAAGCCAATGCCAAAATCACCTCAAGCAGCTAAGTCTTGCTGCCTTGAATCTCGAAAGTGCCCATGGTCGTCTTCCTTCCGGAGGTTGGGATTGGGATCGCGCTCCTACCTTTGAAGCAGGCGCACCGCTCGTTGGAGCAAACCAGCAAGCCGGCTGGGGTTTTCAGCTGCTTCCGTTCCTTGAGCAATCCACAGTTTGGCAGAGTGACCCGGCATCCGCAGTTGCTGCAGAGATCGAGACTTTTTTCTGCCCTTCACGCCGCACTCCGCAAACGGTGAGCTTTGAAGACCACTACTCCCCACCCATCACGGGCACGAACCTGTCGCATGGGCTCTGCGACTATGGAGCAAGCAACCGTGACAACGACGGGTTGATACGTCGATTCCAGCCGATCTCTCTAAAGAAAGTAACAGATGGTTTGAGCAAGACGATGCTCTTTGCCGACAAACGGCTGAACTTGGCGTTGCTTGGGACGGCACAGGATGATGACAACGAAGGATACACGGCAGGATGGAACTCCGACACGATGCGCGACACATCTCGACGGCCCCTTCCTGATTTCGTCGGCGTCGGAGATGGAGACAAGCGGTTTGGGTCTTCACATCCCGGCGGAGTCACGGCAGCCTACGGCGATGGTTCAGTTCACAACATTGGCTACGACATTGACGGCGATACCTTTTCGCAGTTGGGAAGGATCAATGATCGCTAACCGAAACAATCGCTGGCTGGCTTTGGTGTTTGTCGTCGCTGTCGGGTGTTCGGGCAACCCGAGCATTGAACGGTTGGCCTCGCAGCTTGATGACGAGGCACGTGACACACGCTACGCCGCGGCGAAATTAATCGAAGAGAATATAGAGAATGGCGTGGACGCGTCTGTGGCGGTCGATTCGCTTGCCGCGGCGCTTGCCGATCCTGATCCCAAGGTGCGGTATCGGGCAGCGAAATCGCTGGCAAAACTTGGAGAAGCGAGCGCTCCCGCTGTAGGCCAGTTGTCGACCGCCCTTGTCAATCCGGAGAACGACGATCGCACCCGCTACTACGCTGCCAAAGCAATCTACAAGATGGGTGATGAACGAGGCCGAGCGCAGGCAGAGCTTATTTCGGCAACGAAGGACCGTAGCCCAGATGTTGTTCGCTATGTCGCAAAGGCACTTAAAAAAATCGGAGGACCGGCGGAGCCCGCGCTTCCTGCTCTTCGTCGCCTATCCAAATCGAACAATGCCGAGATTCGATCTGCCGCTCGAGAGGCTATCGAAAAAATCGAAGCGGAGGCAGAAGAGGACTCGCCGCCGCAAAAGTGAAGAGTATGAAGACTAGAAACAGTTTCAAAACGTCGTTGCCAGCATGAACAGGCCTGCAAATACAATCGTCGACTCGCGTATGACGACAGAAAGCTCATGATGTCGTACGAGCCACCACCTAAAATCGCCTATGTCGTTAAGCGCTACCCACGCTTCTCCGAGACGTTCATCGTCAACGAGATCCTTGCTCATGAGCGAGCTGGATGGGGCATCAGTATCTTTTCATTGCTACCGCCAGTGGACGGTCGTTTTCAACCTTCCATTACGAAGGTCTCTGCAGAGGTCACGTATCTGCCCAGTAAGCCCAAGAGCCAAGACGTATGGTCGTCTGTTCGCAACCTACTGGAGAACTACGAAGATGCGGGACGCGTGTTGGCTGGTGCCATCCACGCGACTCCTCGGGAGATATGTCAGACTAGCGCTTTGGCAGAGCACATGGTGGCGGCAGGAATCAACCACATCCACGCGCATTTCGCGACGAGCAGCACTGAAGTGGCTCGAATCGCCTCGCAGATGACGGGAATACCGTACTCATTCACAGCACACGCAAAGGACATCTTTCATCAAGACGTCTGTGAGGAACAACTTAAGAAGAAGATCGAGGAAGCCTCTTCGGTGGTAACTGTAAGCGATTTCAATCTTGCTCACCTGAGGTCCCGCTTTCCCAACAACTCTGGGAAATTCACCCGCATTTACAACGGGCAAGACCTAACCGAACTGAGTTTTCGCGCCGCTGAGACCAACAAATCGAAGAAGATCGTCGCGGTCGGTCGGCTTGTCGAGAAGAAAGGGTTCGCAGACCTGATCGGCGCATTCGCAATCCTGCGGGAAACAAATTCAATCGGTCTGACCTGCGACATCCTCGGGGAAGGCGAACTGAGGGAACAACTAGGCAAACAGATTTCAGACTTAGGTCTTGAAGGAGTTGTTCGGTTGTCGGGAGCCACGTCACATGACGATGTCGTCCGGCACATGCGGGAAGCTGCGGTATTGGTAGCCCCTTGTGTGGAAGCTGCAGATGGTGATCGCGATGGACTGCCTACGGTAGTTCTGGAGGCCATGGCTTTGGGGACACCGTGTATCACGACAAACGTAACGGGCTTACGAGAAGTCATCCAACACAACGAAACGGGATTTAGTGCCCCGCAAAAGAACCCGCATGCGTTGGCGAGCGTCATCCAAGACGCGATGGAGGATGCTTCTTTACGCAACCGCATGGCTCTTGCCGCACGTGCGAAAATCGTGGCAGAGTTCGACGTAGAAAAGAATGCATTAGCTCTGAGAAGGTTATTCCATAATGGCAAACTCGCTTCCGAGAGGAGGCGGACAGCATGATGTCGGCACAGCAGCTCGGCTGGAATCCAGACCGCCTATCGTATGACGATTTTGCAAGTATCCCGTCTCTGCCTGCGATGGAATTGGCATTGTCGCCAACCGCTGTTCGGAATCGAGTTAGGGCAGCAATACAGATGCAGACTGATGTCCGGTTGCTCGATGCAAAGGTGGTGCTCGTCAGACTGAAGCCTGAGCGATACTGTCACGTTTTCTACGATTTCACCGTCGCTGATATCCGCAGCGGCAGTGAGACCACTGTGGTCGCGGGACTAAAGCTATTCTTCAAACCCGTTTCGTCGGGCTACATACGACGTCGTGTCAAACATCTGAAGACTCAGGGTTCGCTCCCGGCCTACCTTCACTTTCATGATCTCAACGCCGTCATGACGTTTGTGCCCGGTGACCTGAAGCTGAAGATGCTCCCGCACATCTTCTCGGCAAAGCAAATCCAGACCGCGCTAGATCGTGCTATTTCGCTATCGCAGCGGCGATGTGTTCCCCTAGAAAACGCTGCCATAGAAGTGGCGAGCTACCGGCCGGAGCGATACTGTCTCGTTCGTTTCGACCAGGGAAGTAGCAACGAACAAGACTCGATCTTTTGCCGGATGTTTGCAGAACCGAAGCAAGCAGCGCAACTACACCACATCATGGTGAAGCTGTGGCAATTCAGAGATTCGCACGGGCTGCCTCTTGCTGAACCATTGGGTTACGACTCGGAGCAGGGAATTGCTTTTCAAAGTCGCGTGGCGGGGAGTACGCTAACGAAGGAACTAAATCGCAATAATTTGAGTCACTACATGGAGGCAGCGGCCGGTCTTTTATCACGCCTTCATGCTCTTCCCATCAAAGCGCCGCCGTTTTGCGATGACGCCGAATTGGTTTCCCTGAGTCGCACCGCAGAATCGCTACACTGCATCGCGCCGGACGAGTTTCCGACCGTCAAAGAACTGGTATCGCTTCTTGCCGGTTTGCGGACAACAGAAACTAAGTCGGTCGGGTTCGCACATGGAGACTTCTCTTCGAACCAAATGCTGGTCGATGGCGATAGGCTGGGAGTCATCGATTTCGGCTCTTGTGGTGTCGGAGAACAGCTTCGAGACGTGGCAAATTTCGTGGTTCGGCTCGAGAATCATCTGTCGGCTGATGCCGCTCAAAGCGCTCGGCGAACATTCGTGGATTCGTATCGGAGTAAGAGACCGAATTCGTTCTGCTTGCGGGAGTTTAGGTGGCAGGAAGCTCGAGCGTGCATCAAAGGAGGCCTTTTGGCCTTTCGGAAAATGCACGAAGGCTGGCGTTCCCGGACGCACCGACTGCTCGGCCGCGCAAGAGATATTCTTGAGACGTCGGACTTCCGGGTACTCTCATGACCGACGCAGCAATCCCTGATGACGCTAGACGTATTCCAAAGGTCGCTTACTTACTGAAGGTGTATCCCCGCTTTTCACAAACGTTTGTGCTGAATGAGATATTGGCTCATCAAGCGGCTCAGCACCCAGTCGAGATCTTCTCGCTTCGCAGACCAAACGACGGTCGCTTCCATCCCGCGCTGAGTAGAGTCGATGCCAGTGTACAGTATTTCGACGAGCTACCAGCGAACGCGGATGCGCTACTGAATCGCCTGCATCAGGTTGGCGAAGTTGTGCCGAATGTTTGGGACGTCGTTGAGGGCGAACGAGAAACACCAGCAGCTGTCATCTACCAAGCAGCTTGCGTCGCCCGAGCTGTGCTTGAAAACAAAATCCAACACATTCACGCACACTTCGGCAACGTAGCTACATCCGTCGCTCGGCTCGCCACGCAAATGTGCGGCATCACCTATTCGTTTACGGCGCATGCCAGAGACATCTATCGGGACAACGTTGATGATGAGGACATGCGGCGGAAGATCATGGACGCGGCCGGAGTCGTGACGGTGAGTCAGTACAACGTCGACCATTTTCGCAGGACATACGGTGAGTTGGGGGAAAAAGTCGAATTGGTCTACAACGGACTTTCACTTGAGGAATTTCCGTTGTCAGAACGGCGGTCACAGAAAAATCATCTCGTAGCTGTCGGACGCTTCGTTGAAAAGAAAGGATTTCGCGACCTGATTGATGCCTGCGATTTACTCAGGCAAAACGGATTTGAAGACTCGCAATGTACGGTTGTTGGAGACGGTCCGCTAAGGACTGAGTTGGAGAATCGCATTGCTTCCAAGAACCTGCAGCACTGCGTTCGTCTAGCAGGTGCTCTTCCCGCCGACGATGTGAAGCGGATCATTGCAGGTTCGGCTGTTTTGGTAGCACCGTGCATCGTCGCCGCCGACGGAGATCGAGATGGCTTACCAACGGTGTTGCTGGAATCGATGGCTTTGGGTACTCCCTCGGTGTCGACACCGGTAACCGGGATTCCTGAAGCGATTCGGCACAATGAGACAGGGTTACTCGCCGCTTGCAACGATCCCCAGAGTCTGGCGACGGCGTGTGCAAAGCTTCTGCGGGACCGAGACTTTGCGAACGAGATTTCTGCCAATGCGCGAGCACTTGTGGAAGCACAATTTGACGTGCGGAGAAATTCGGCGACACTGCGACAGCTTTTCCGCCAATGGGCCATCGGCGACGGAAAGAGAAGTCCGCAATGAGTGCCAAGATTCTCTTTCGAACGTCCAATCGTCGAGGCCTAGGCCATTTGATGAGGGGCCTCAATATCGCTACTTCCATCAAAGAAATTGAGCCATCCGCGGAGATTCTTTTTTTTTCACGCGGCGAATGCCCAGCTGACTTCGACGCAAATAATTTCACGGTCTTCACCGATCATGATGGAAGTATTTCTACATGGTCGGAAGTTGTCCGCTCGTTTGATCCATCAGTTGTTGTCTACGACACGATGTTGCCCAACAACATCGAGGAGCTGCTACCGACTCGGGACGCATCCATCGTATACATCATGCGAAAATGCGCGGCTGACCGACAGGCCGCAGTCTTCGAACACTGGTCCATGCGGGTGTTTCGAACCGCGATTGTGCCACATACCCAGTCGGAGTTTGTGTTGGACGTACCGCCAAAGCTTGTCGGCAAAACACATTTCGTTGGGCCCATTGCGCGACAGGTTGACCAGAACAAGGTGTGTGGACTTGCTCAAAAGTACGCACTAGATCCTGCAGCATTCAATCTATTGTCTACGCCCGGCGGTGGTGGGTTCGTGGAAGAAGCGGACGCCTTCTTCGATTTCATCGAACGTGTTCACGAAAGGCTTTTGCCAGTTCAGCCCAACCTAAACCATCTCGTCATTCTCGGGCCCAAATATCCGAAGTCTCGTCGCGCTCACGATCAGATGCAGATTGTGACGTCAGAGCCCAATCTCGTGCATCTGCTGCCGAGCGTGGACTTGGTGATTTCGGCGGGAGGCTACAACACAGTTACGGAAATTCGGCTAACCAAGACTCCGGCGGTGTTCTTACCGAGTCCACGTTCGCACGATGACCAGCTAGAACGCGTACTCCAGTTGCAAACGAACGGTCTTGCAAGCGTTTCGAGTGATGGGGAAGAAGATCTCGCGGATGTCGTCGAGCTTTGCTTGTCTCGAAAACGTCTTCAAAAAATGAAAAACGCTTACTCGCGAGACTTGCTGCAAACCGGCAACGATGCGGCAGCTCGGTTGATACTTGAGGCTGCGGTATGAACTCGGAAGTCGACGAATGCAGGGAACTCGTGCGACGTCACTTTGAATACAAGGGCCGCAAGGTATCCACAGTGTTTGCGGAGTCGATTAGCTCGCGGCAAGGAGCGTCCGTATTCAGCTGTGTCGCATGCTTCGATGACGATCGCAGCAGCAAGGAATCGCGAACAATTGTGAAGTTTCATGAGGGCGATTGTTTGACGATCGCTTTCGAAGCAATGGCGTCCTTAAACGAATCCCTTAATCGAACAGACCCTTTGGCGGTACCAACCCCTTTCCTACACGCCCCAGATCAGCGGGCTGTGGTGCAACAATTCGCACCCGGTGAGGCATGTACTGTTCTATTCAAAACCGAGGCGGCGAAGGACATCGCGCTACGCATTGGTCGCGCGTTAGCGTGCCTGCATTGCCAACGAAACATTCCCGGTGATAAGAAAACGGTCATGGACCATGTCCACGATCTTATTCGTCCTCATCCGTTAGAGTTAGCGGTAGCTTTTCCTGAATTTGCAGTACTAATCGAAACGGCGATGGAAAAGCTACACAAACTTGAGTGGACGGAACCGATTCCGTGTGTGCCTCTTCACCGCGACTACCAGCTCCGCCAGATGTTCTTTGATCGCAAGCAGCTCTGGGTAGTGGACTGGGACACGTTTGCGCTGGGAGATGCGGCCTTCGACGTAGCGTACTTCATCGCGTATTTGCGAACGCACTATGACGAACGGGAAGCACTCGAGACTGCGTTCCTCGATGGCTATTGCGAAACCCAAGGCGACGCAACGCTCGTGCGCATTCCTGTTTACATGGCGTTCAACTTTCTTCGTCGCGCTTGTCGGCGATACCGATTGCGTGACCGCCAATGGGAAGCCGAGATCCGGCGGATGTTTAATCTGTTAGCGGAATCACTTCAACAATGGTGACATCGGGGGGCCGCACGGCAACCACTATGTCGCCCACTCTTATCAAGGTCTCGTGGGCCAAAGATTCTGGGAAAAAGCTGAGAAAACGTGGCGGTTGGAGGTCACTCAATTGCCTCCACCAAGCGGGGCCTTAACCGGTTCCTAATATTCTTATCCCCGTATCTAGTTGAATCAATCAAGGAAGTTTCCACGTGACTTCACTACGAGAAAACGTCCGGATTCTGCTTTACTCACACGATGCGGTTGGACTTGGTCACATTCGACGAAATCAATCGATCGCATGCGGACTTTCACGTTCGTTACGCAACCCCGCGATTCTTATGGTTTCCGGGGCCCGCCAAAGCACACTTTTCGACATACCACGATGTGTTGATTTCGTGACTATCCCTTCCCTGAGAAAATCAGCAGGAGGGGAATATGAGGCTCGAAACGCTGGGCTATCTATGGCGGAGGCAATCTCGATGCGTTCAGAGATTCTTCGTTCGACGATAGAGAGCTTTCAACCCGATGTTTTCGTCGCGGATAAAGTCCCCCTTGGCGTGGGCGGAGAGCTAGAGCCAGCTCTTCAAGTTCTAAAGTCTCACAACGCGCATTGCGTGCTAGGCTTGCGCGACATTCTTGATGCGCCTGCCCAAGCCACTAGGGATTGGCGACAACAGCAATATGATCGGGCCATTCGTGAGTACTATGATTCCGTTTGGGTTTACGGTGACCAACGGGTTTACGATGTAGCCCGCGAGTACGGCTTACAGCAAGACGTTGCTTCGAAGCTCCAATACGTTGGTTACCTTGATCGATCGCAATCGTCAGGGCGTTGCAGTAAGCGAGCAGATCTACCTCCCGAGCATCTTGCTTCTTCGCAAAATCGGATCGCACTCTGCATGGTCGGTGGTGGCGAAGACGGCGCACTGGTTGCTTCGACCTTCGCCAAGTCGAATTTCCCTGATGATATGGTGGGGGTGGTTCTGACAGGTCCTTACATGCCGCTCTCGCTGCGCGAGCAACTGCATGACTTATCCGTGGAACGTGACCAGCTCACAGTCATCGACTTTATGAAGAGCCCGGAATGGCTCATTGAAAAAGCGGATCGCGTCGTCGCGATGGGTGGATACAACACCGTTTGTGAGTTGCTTTCTTATGAAAAGTCATGCCTGATTATTCCACGTGTAACGCCGCGACAGGAACAACTCGAGCGAGCAAAACGCTTACGGGACCAAAGGCTGCTCGAGATGCTACACCCGGCTGAGCTAAGCACGAAGACTCTTTCTGCATGGCTTAATAAGAGTCTGGAGGCTCCCACCGGAGTGCGGGATCGAATCGATCTGGGAGGCCTCAATCGACTTCCGGATCTTGTGGCGAATTCAGTAGAGCTTCGCATCGACCAGATGGGCAAAGTGGATCGTTCGCCGTGCTGCCTCCAGTCAATCCGAACTGCTGAGGCAAATCTGTGAAGGTGCTTTACCTATCCGCCGATCTCGGAATTCCCGTTCTTGGAAGTAAGGGCGGCGCCATCCACATCCGCAGCTTGATCGCAGCATTTTCGAGAGCCAACCACGAGGTCCTGCTTGTAACCCCAGCCTTGAACAAGTCGCCGTGGGAGGCAACCCCATACCTTGGCGGACGTCTATTGCACATTCCTCCAAACGACGAGATCAAGGATGCGGCGTTGGCACTCAAGGCGTTCAGCCTTGGTATTGGTAGTGATTGTCGATCCGTCGCTGGGCAAGTTCGTCGGATTCTTTACAACCAACAACTGACCACTCGTCTTATCCGAAAATTTGACAGCCACCCACCGGAATTCATCTACGAAAGATGCTCGCTGTTTTCCACGGCGGGAGTCGAGTTGGCGGCGGCGATTGATCGGCCATTGATCGTCGAGCTCAACGCTCCGCTGGCACAAGAGCAGGCCGAGTACCGCGGCTCTGCCCTCAATCAGCTCGCGACTGACGCAGAAGAATGGACGCTTTCTCGTGCTTCCGCGGTTCTGGCGGTATCGGAAGAAGTACGAAACTATGCCATTGCTATCGGAGTAGCCCCGGAACGCGTGCATGTCGTGCCCAACGGTGTTGACCCGGATCTGTTTCGCCAACGCGACATCGGTGACGATTCGAACGCAAATGGCGGGACCAACACGGCTCCCGTTGTTGGATTCGTTGGTGGACTCAAGCCGTGGCACGGGGTCGAAGTACTACCTGACTTGCTGGCGTCGCTTAAGTCCGATTTTCCGACACTAACTCTCACTATTGTCGGCGATGGCCCAATGCGTACCCGGTTGCAGGAACGATTTGACGCACTCGGTCTAGCTTCGCACGTTACGTTCACGGGAAGTATTCCGCACGACCAAGTTGCCAAGGTCATGTCGACGTTTGACATCGCCGTCGCTCCGTACCCGAAACTGAACCATGATTTCTACTTTTCACCGCTCAAGCTGTTTGAGTACATGGCATGTGGAATTCCCGTGGTCGCACCTGCGGTCGGACAGATTCCCAACGTCGTGGAAGACGAAGTACATGGTCTGCTTTATCCGCCCGCAAACTCGAACGGCCTCATTGACTGCTGTCGCAAATTGCTTAGCAACGCTGGTCTTCGCCTCTCGCTTGGTCAGGCTGCGGCTACTTTCGTCACGAAACACTACACATGGGACAGGAACGTGAGTCGAATTGTTGAAATTGCGAAAGAGACTCGTTCGCCACTTTGCCGTGAGGCGATCTCATGACACCGAAAGTTGTTGACGAGTTTTGCGTAACTCGTGACGAGACAATGCCAACTCTGTCTGCGGCGCTTGACCCAGCGTTTGTCGAGGGCCAATTCCAACGAAAGCTTAGCGGGTTCATCCGGCCCGACGGCAACCTTACCCTTCGCAGCATTAGGGTAACGCGACATAAACCGGGCAAGCGCTGTGTGGTCGAGTATGCCGTGGAAGTGAAGCGTCCACGCGAAGCACTCGAACGTACAGTGCTAATAGGCAAGGTGCGGGCAAATCGATTCGGAAAGTCAGGATACCGCACGCTGAAATCACTTTGGGAAGCGGGGTTCAGCACCAGCACACCAGATAACATCTGCGTGCCCGAACCAATTGGAACGGTTGGCAAGCTTCAGATGTGGCTCCAGCGAAAGGTTCCCGGCAGCCTTGCCACCGATTTGTTGAGAACTGATGGGGCGGAGCAGTTGGCCTCACGAATCGCAGAGGCAGCAAACAAAATTCACTGCAGCAATCTCGCATTCACGGCGACTCATGACATGGCGAAGGAGATTCGAATTCTTCGAGAACGCCTGCCGCAAGTGTGTCGCCATGCCCCGATTTTAAAACGAAGAATTGACTGCGCACTTCGCGCCGCTGTGGAAGTTGCGGCTTCCGTACCGTTTCCCCTGATTCGTCCGATTCACCGCGACTTCTATTCGGACCAAGTGGTGGTGGACGGGAACCGACTCTACCTACTTGATTTCGATTTGTGTTGCATGGGAGACCCGGCGGTTGACATTGGCAACTTCGCCGCACACATCACGGAGCAAAGTATTCGCGAGCGCGGCGATAAACTGGCCATGAAATCATTGGAAGACACAATCATCAACCGATTCAATGAACTCAGTCCATTCGCTGATGCAAAAGCTGTCAGCGTTTATCGGTTGCTGACTTTGGTTCGCCACATCTACCTTTCCACTGTTGTCCCGGGACGCGACGGCCATACGGAAAACGTTCTGGAAGCGTGTGAGGAAGAGCTCACGCATTGGTCGCGGGAGTCTTTTGCATGAAGAGGCGAAATCACTTTTGGTGCATCGTTTTTAACGAGCTAAACAGTGCTAAAAGGAGTTTGGCATTGGCGGTGGGCGCCATGATCACGCTCACGCTAATTGAGTTGATACGTCCATGGCCGCTGAAGATTATTTTCGACTATGTGTTGCTCGATCATCCAGTACCCGATGGACTAGCATTTGCATCGCCACTCTTTGAGTTTGAGAAACCCAAGGCAGTCGTACTTGTCGCCAGTGCCTTGGTCGTCATCGCATGCCTCCGAGGAGCGTTCGCATACGTTCAGTCATTCCAGACGGCGTTAATTGGAAATCACCTTGCCTCCGTTCTGCGAACAAAGCTTTTTGCTCATTTGCAGCGACTATCCATTACTTTTCACTCACAAAGTCGCATGGGTGAGCTGTTGACCAAGATCAGCGGTGACACTGGTTCTGTCAAAACTTTTTTTTCTGATTCTGCGCTGGCTTTGGTATCCCACTTCCTTGTGATCGCATGCACATTCGCCGTAATGTTTGCGATGAATTGGAAGCTCGCGACTGTCGTGCTCGGTACTTTCCCTTTGCTGGTGGGAACCATTGCAGTCTTGCATCGGCAGGCAAGTCGTGTTCAACGCTCCCAGCGAAAGAAGCAAGAGGCGATTACTTCGCGCATAACAGAAGCCTTGGGGTCTGTTCAGTTGATCCAAGCCTTCGGACGTGAACGACACGAACAGGAAAGATTCGAATCTGAGAACGACGCATACCTCGAAGATTCACTGCAAAACGCACGCATCGAAAGTGCCGCCGCGCGTGCAGTCGAGATTACATCTGCGATAGGAACGTGTGCAGTCATATTGTACGGCTCCTTGCTCGTGTTGGATGACAAGATGTCGCCGGGCAGCATCCTCGTTTTCTCCTCGTACTTGCACGGTTTGTACCGTCCCATCCGCCGCTTGGTAAAGCAGACAGTCAGACTGTCGCGCCTACAAGTCAGTATCGAGCGGATGTCCGAGATTCTCTCGCTCGAAGACGGCATCAAGGAATCCCCGAATGCCATTCGAACCGCGACGATTGCAGGTGACGTAGTTTTCGAAAACGTTAGTTTCGCTTACCAAGACAACTCCGAAGTGCTGTCTGATGTGTCTTTCCAGTTGAGACATGGTGAACGGCTGGCCGTTGTTGGAGCATCGGGCGCCGGCAAGTCAACATTGATCGGGCTCCTGCTCCGCCTATTCGATCCGAAGTCTGGTTCTGTTTCTCTCGACGGAATCGATCTACGAGAGTATCAGGTCGAATTCCTTCGTAATCAGATCAGTGTCGTACTTCAGGATTCCATGCTCTTCGGATCAACCGTGGCGGAGAACATCGGATACGGAAACTTGGGGGCGACACAGAACGATATTGTCGAAGCTGCGAAATTGGCTCACGCCGATGAATTCATTCAACAGTTGCCCGAGGGTTACAGCACGTTGCTGGGAGGTCGTGGAGCAACACTCTCAGGGGGCCAACAACGAAGGCTGGCGATTGCTCGGGCTCTCGTTAGGAACGCGCCGATCTTGATATTGGACGAACCAATGACGGGACTCGACGTTGAGAGTGAGTCGCGTGTGACGGAGGGCATCGAGCGTCTCATGCGAAACAAAACTTGCATCTTGATTACTCACGACTTAGCCGCTGCTGCTAATTACGACCAAGTTGTCGTGCTGGATGAGGGAAAAGTGCTCCGATGCGGCACACCCGACTCTGTTCTTGATGAGTTCGCGACCTACTAGAGTCAAATTGAATGCCACCACAAGAAAAACAACTCGCTGTTTTGCCTTTTGAGGACGCTGTAGAAGTCGCGTTTGACACAAGCGAGATGCTGATACGATTCAAAGAACATTTCTCCCCCTATATGCCCGTCGAAGGATTTGATGAGTGTCGGCTTTCTCGTGTTCGGGTTAGAGATGGCCAGCGAGGTGTGTTCCAGTACGAAATCGCCATCGCCAACACAAAAGCGAGTCAGGGCCGAATCGTATCGGCAACTGGCACGATTTACGCGAATAAGGACGCATCTCACATCGTGCGAAAGCTTTCGAAGCAAGACTCGGTCGACGCCAAGTGTTCTGCAGTTGCCTCGTCGATGACGCAACTCAATATGCTTGTGCAACTGTTCCCACAAGACCGACGACTTCCACACCTCTCTACCGTTCTCAACAAGTTTCCTACGCCTCTAGTCAAAATCGTTTCGTCATACTTTGGTGTTCCGGGACATAATGTCGAACAATGTAAAGTGTCGGTGGTTCGCTACCGGGCTGGCTTGTCCGCGGTGCTACGAATCAGTCCGCCTTCGTCCGCTTGGAATGACCGTAGTTCGCGCAACCTATTCGCGAAAATTTACCCCGCAAGCGAGGAGGCCAAACGGTCATTTGATCAGCTGAAACGCTTATCGACTTTATGTGCTAACGCCGGCGTCACGTGCGTAAGCCCCATTGGCTTTGTTGAGCCTTATGCGACCGTTTTACTTGAAGGTGCTGTTGGTTTGACTCTCGAGGACATGTTGACTTCGAACTACAGCCCGAGCGTGATGCGAAACGTCGCAGAAACGCTCGCCAAGCTGAACACATCCAGCGTTCGATTGGATCGACATCACACCAGCCAACAGCAATCTCAATGCTTGATCCGTGCTGTTCGTCGACTTTGCGCCGCCTGCCCCAAGTTGACGTCCACCGTCAAAGGAATCGCTTGCAAGATCAGCAACTACCCCGAAGTCGTGTTGGCCCCAACTCATCGAGATATCAAACCGGAGCACCTCTTCTTCGACAAGCGTGGAGTCACATTTATCGATTGCGACTCAATGGCCATGGCCGATCCAGTCATTGACCCCGCGATGCTACTAGCTCGCATGACCGCCTTATCTGCTCAAGGAGTCCTAGCAAGCTCTGTGAGAGAAGATGCCGCGAAGGAATTTGTCACCGAGTACTTTCAACATGTCCCTGCCGAATGGATGTTGCGAATGAATCACCACTTCGCGGGAGCATTGCTGGAGATCGCGGTAGGGTTCTTCGGTAGACAGGAAGCCGGTTGGCGCAGCGTCATTCATCGACTTGTAGATGAGGCTAGATTGGCCATTCAACGGCCTCGATTCGATGGGGTGATCGGTGAGTAACGCCAATTTTTGTGTTGGCCGAAGACGCTGAATAACACCCGTACATCTTTGCCTCAAGAGCCGAAAGCACGCGACGGCTACATACTGCTTGTCGGTATCGACAAGGAAACTTAGCCGTCATAGTCGCTATTTTCGTTTCGGGCACACAGAAGTTCATTGGGTCGTCGCCTCAGATTGGTTCGGCGTGGAATTTTTCGGGAAGAGGCCTTTTTTCTGGCGGTTCACACGGTTGCGTTTGACTACTCCCTAGTGCCCCCTCCCGAGACTCACTTGAGGCAGTCTGATGTTTGGTTTCACGGTACGCCGATTTTTCCTTTTGGGAACGCTAGTAGGACTGACAGCGCAAAGTATTTCAAATGCTCAGGAGATGTTTCCTTCCGATCGTGTTCAAAGGGTCGAAATCAACTTGAAGCAAGAAGACTGGGAAGAGCTCTGCGGACAGACCCGTGACATCTTCACGGCACTCGGTGAAGACCGACAGTACCAAGTCCCAGAGAGTCCCTACTCTTACTTCGAAGCCCATGTTGTGTTCGACGGAAAGGATCTGGGCACCGTGGGGATTCGGAAGAAAGGCTTTGTCGGATCGCAAAGCGTCGAGCGACCGTCCCTCAAGATCAAGCTCGACTACAAAAAGAAAAAGGACGAGAACAAATGGAATGACTACACCAAGCTTACGCTCAACAATAATCGCCAAGACGAGACGCTGATGGACCAGTATCTTGGTTACGCATTTTTTCGAAAAGCTGGAGTGCCGGCCCCGCTTTGTTCATATGCCCAAGTGACTGTAAACGGTAAGAACCTCGGCATCTATTCGCACGTCGAGTCGATTGGCCGACCGTTGCTCAAACGCGAATTCGAAGACGACGAGGGAACTCTTTTCGAGGGAACGGTAACCGACTTTTATGAGGGATGGGAACGTAGCTTTGAGAGGAAGGTCGGCAAAAAGTCGATTGGACGAAAAGCCATCCGTCGACTAACGAAAGCGTTGCAGTCTACGTCCTCAAAGCAGCTTCTGCGTACCGATTCTTTGGCTCGCGCTTGGGTGCCGACACACGGGCATGACGATGAGAGTTGGTTCAAATCAGACTTTGATGACACAAACTGGAAATCGGGCTCAGCCGGCGCCGGCTATGAGTTGAACGATGGGTATCACGAGCTCATTAGCGACGATTTCAATCTTGCCGAAAGCCTCTCCGGTAAAGCGACATCCCTGTACTTGCGGTACCGATTCCGTGTTGAAGATGCGTCCAAACTCGCCGGCAATGTTTACCTTCGTTTGAAGTATGACGATGGATTCGTCGCTTACCTGAATGGTTCAAACATCGCTGAATTCAACGCCCCGAAAGAACTGAGCTTCGAGTCCACGGCCACAGCTTCGCACGAAGGCAACACCGCATCTTTCGAGTCGTATCCCATTGATCAACGACTGCTCAAGAACGGAGAGAACGTTCTCGCGATTCACGCCTTAAATGTAGCTGCATCCAGCTCCGACATGCTTGTCTTAGCCAAAGTAGACGCGACGGACGCGGACCCTGAGTCGGTGATCGGTCAACACGTCGATCTTGACTCGTTCTATCGATACTGGGCAACCGAGGGACTGCTTGGATTCTGGGACGGATACGCCGCCAATCGAAACAACTACTTTTTCTATGTCCATCCGGAGACGAAGAAATCTCATTTCATCCCGTGGGGAGCGGACGCCCTTTTCGAAACTTATAGCCATCTGAGACGCGATCTCCGAGAACCCATCTCTGTCAAAACAACGGGGCTAATCCCTTATCGACTCTACGAAAGTGAGTCAGGACGCAAGAGATACTTCCACACACTGCAGCAGCTTTTCGACGATGTATGGGACGAAGACGAGCTGGTACACGAAGTAGATCGCATCGAGACCATGATTCGGCCGTTCGTAAGCACCAATCAGCGGCTTGAAACGTCAGCCATTCGGGACTTCATCAAGAATCGATGTCAAGCGATACGAGATGAAATTGCCGACGCGCTGCCAGTATGGAGGGCGGCGCCGTACGAACCAACCTTAATCAAGCTACCGGATCCCACGGACGGACCGGATACGATTTGGCTTGCTGCGAGAACCGGCGATGTGGAAGGCTTGCAGCGACATTTGGCTGTACGCACCGATGTGAATTCCCGTGATCGGCTTGGCAGCACGCCTCTATCGTTGGCGGTTACCTTCGGGAAATCGGAAGCAGTCGAATTCCTTTTGGATAACGGAGCAGATATTCATTCGCTTGACCGAGGTAATTCAACACCTCTTCACACCGCAGCTCTCTTTGGGCATCGCCGAGTGGTAGAGTTACTGCTGAGTCACCGAGCCAATCTGAACGCGAAGAACAATGGTGGCGAGACTCCTCTGGATAGCGCGAACGGAGATTGGAATCAAGCACGCGGACTCATCCAGTTCGTGGGAAGGCTAGGCGGAGTTGAATTTGACATGGACGAAGTCAAATCAGGTAGACAGGCATCCGCCAACCTCCTCGCCGAACATGGAGGAAAGACCGGCAAGCAGATCCCGGACTCAAACATCTGGGTTGCGGCAAAGGCTGGAGAGTTGCCGGTAATTGAGAAGTGCTCAGTCGAGCAAATAAATAGGTCGGACGGAAACGGAATCACTCCGTTGAAATGGGCAGTGCTCGCCCAACAAAATGCGGCGGTTGAGCTACTCCTTCGGAGAGGCGCGGACGTCGACGATGCCGGATTAGACGGCAGCACTGCACTCCATACAGCAGCGTTTGTGGGCAACGACACTGCAGTCAATCTGCTTTTGAAACAAGGGGGAGATGCGACCAAAACGAACGCACGGGGCGAAACGGCGCACGACGTGGCCGCAACAGAAATCAACGCCGCTTCAGTACAAGGCATCGCAGGAGCACTCGGGATTCCCCTTGATGAATCCAAGTTGCGAAGCGGTAGGTCGAAAGCTATCGAGCTGTTGGGTACAAAGCCGAGTCAGCGATGACTACGGCGTTTGAAGATGTTCACCGTCGCCAAACTTATGATGGCAAGCGTTGAACTCCTCAACGAGCTGGTATCTCGTGCGCTACGCAACCTAGCCTAGACGAAACGGATCGGCTATGAAATCTTCTGAGCTTTGACCGCCCCGTGATCTCGCAGCACTTTTTCAACGTGAGTATTCCCATATGCGATAGCTGCGTCGAGTGGCGTTTGCCTCTTTGTTTCAGCGCTGAGTCGATTGATATCGGCTCCGTTCGCGATTAAGACTTCCGCGGTATTCTTATAAGCGGCTGGGGCACCTTCGCCACAAGTTGATCCACCCATCGCGACAGCATGCAAAGCCGTGGTCCCCGCAACCGCGTCTTGATTTACGTCAGCGCCCGAGTTCAGAAGCAATTGGACGGCCTCAACGCTTCCTGCATCGGCGCCCCAAGACAAGGGCGTGAGCCACCAATCGCTGGCAGAATCGTTGACGTCTGCACCAAGATCGAGCAATCGTCGACAGAGCTCCACGGCGTTGCGGTGTGCTGCCCAATGTAAAGGCGATGCACCATGAAGTTGACCGGATCGGCCGGTGCGTGACTTCGCCAGCTCTGGATGAGCGTTCAGCATTTCGACTGCTTTGTCAAATTCGCCGTCGCGAATGAGCTCGATGAGCGTCTCGGTGTCCGGCATGGTCAGTGTCTCTAGGGGTTCCGCTAAACGTGGTGACGGTTGCTCATCCCTTTTCGCGATGGGAACCGCCGGCCAGATCGTCTGCTTTCTTCCGCAGTGTTGTTCGGTGGACGCCGAGGTCCTTCGCGGCGGCCGAAAAGTTGCCGTCGTGCCGAGCCAATGTGCCTTTGATTAGAGGCTCCTCAGCCATGGCGAGCAACTCTTGATTGATGTCTGCGGCGGCGTCACCGTTCGCAAGTCGAGACTCGACCCAGTTTCGAATTGCGTCAGATAGCGACGGATTGGCATCGGATAGCGGCGCGACGACGGATAAAGCGAGTGGTTCCGGGAGGTGGCGAGGTTCGATGCGTCCTCCGCGAGAGACGACTAAGGCATGCTCGATAGCGTTGCGCAGTTCCCGCACGTTGCCATGCCACAATCGAGACGCGATTTCTGCTTCGGCGGCATCGGAAAGTCTCTGGGTCCCGCTACTCAATGCTGCTGCGAATTGCTGTGCGAGCAAAACAGCGTCGCCGTTTCTCTCTCGCAATGGCGGCATTTCGATTCGAAAAGCCGAGAGACGGTAGAACAGATCGTGGCGGAAGCGTCCGGATTGGATGGCATGGGTCAAGTCTGCGTTCGTGGCCGAGACAATCCGGAAGTCACTCGTAATCGGATTGTTCCCGCCAACTGGCGTGAAAACCCCGTGCTCCAAGGCTCGCAACAATTTGATTTGCATCTCAAGCGGAATGTCACCGACTTCGTCCAAGAACAAAGTCCCGCCGTTCGCTTGCTGCAACAGGCCAGCCCGTTCCGCGTCGGCTCCAGTGAATGCTCCCTTGACGTGGCCAAACATCTCACTTTCAGCTAGTGATGCACTTAAAGCGGCAACATTGATCGCCACGAAAGGACCTTCGGCACGATTGCTGTATTGATGTACTGCTCGCGCGGCTAATTCCTTACCGGTACCGCTTTCACCTTGAATCAGCACTCCGGCGTTTGTGTTCGCCGCGAGAGCAATGCGTGCAAACACTTCCTGCATCACACGGCTCTTTCCGCTCATACCATCAATGTGGGCAGGGGCAGGTTCGGCGGATGAAGCCTGTTGTGTCACCGCGTTTTCGATAGCACGTACGATCAACTCGCGTATTTGATCCGTCTCGAACGGCTTGACGACGTACTCGAACGCTCCGTTGCGAACCGAATCGACCGCAGTTTCCAAGTCTCCGTGAGCCGTGATCACGATGATCGGTATATCACCGAAACGGTCACGCAGTTGCCCGATTGCGTCGAGTCCACTGATGCCGGGAAGACGAACATCAAGTACGATTGCAACTGGTGAAGCATCTGAGGGAAGCTGCAGTGCAGCTTCGGCAGAGGGTTTGGCGATCGGCGTATGCCCAAGTCCTTCGACAACCTTGGACAGTCCCCAGCAAATTGATTCTTCGTCATCAACAATCAAAAGGTTTGACACTTAAGTAGTCTCCGTTTGTCGCGCTGGCAGTTCGAGCGTGAAGTCCGTCCAGTCGCTGCTACGACTCCAACTTGCTTGGCCGTCGTGCTCGGCAGCGACTTCCTTGACGACTGCAAGGCCGAGACCGACGCCCGCTTTCTTGTCACTTACGAATGGAGCAAAAACGTCTTGGTCCGTCGAAGGTCCGGCTCCGTTGTCGCTTACCACGACCTGAATCAGGTCCTCGGTAGCCCACAACAACCTGACCACGACTTCCGCCCGCTGATTGCCTTTTTGTACCGCGGCCGCTGTGGAGCTCGCCTCCATAGCGTTTAGCAACAGGTTCACCACGGCCTGTTCAATCGCGACGACGTCTCCGACGACGTATGCGGAACTCTCTTCTGCGTTGGATTCGGACGTCCATTTTAACTCAACATTCAAATGCATGGCGGAATGTCGGACGAGTGAGACTGCCCTGGCTACAATCGCTCGCAAATCCTCCGCCTGATGTTCGATTCGACTTGGCTCGACCTTCGCCAGCATCAAGAATCGCTGTAGGTAGTTGTCCATCAGCGAAAGCTGGCGTCGAGCAACCTGCATCCCTTCATCGCCCGACAGTTCGTTTTCTTCGGCAACGACATCCAATGCCATGCGGCAGCCGGTCGATGAATTGCGAATTTGGTGAGCAAGCCCTGCTCCCATCGCGACCATCGTCTTCATTCTTTCGCCTTCGCGCACAGAGTCCTCAAACCGCGCGAGTATTCCAGCTGTTTGGTTTACCGCATGTGATATATCGCGAAGTTCGTCGTCGCGATCCGGCAGCTCGCTCGACTGAAATTCACCGTCGGCAATTCGCTGAAGTTGTTCTTTTATGGTTTCTGCGGCCCGACCGACCGAGTTGCCGATCCAGAACGCGCACAAGAGTGCAACGGCCAGAGCAGCACCCATCGAAAGCAAGGATGGGAGCAGGGATCGTTGCCAGATGCGACGGTACTCATCGGCGGGAAAGAAGGCGTGCAGCCGAAGATCGGGACCGGCTCGAGTGGTATTCACTCGCAAAACTCGGTGGAGATACCGCGAGTCATTCACTTGAACGGTTTTGCCAAACTCGTCTTCAACGTCAACTTCAGCTTCGCCGGCGTCGAACTTCACATCTGCAAGGACAGAGCTGCTCTGGGCAACGACACCCCCGTCCGACTGCGTCAAGACGAACTCTGCGCCGGCCAATCCGGCCATCTGTTCCAAGACTCGGTCGGTGAGTGGGAAGGATGCATTTTCGAGGATTCGCGTGACCTCGTCAGTCCGACGTTTGATCCGCTCTCTCGCTGAGCGTTGAGCCAACCACGAATTGATTGCAGCACTTCCAACGACGACGCCAACCATTGCAGCTGACATCGGAAGCAGAATCTGGGATCGAACGGGAAATCGCATATGCGCACGGGATGAGGAAATCCTTATTCTACTCGACTTGCAATTTGCAGCATCCGTTGTCTTGTCGGTCAAAGTAACAGCCTGTCTGTTGGATCGACACCCAATACTGCTTCGTTCGCTTCCTCGAATGAATTATTGGCGAAACCCGTTCGGCATGGTCTTTGCCAATGGCGTTGAGTGGAACTCACGGAACGACAGGAGAAGTCACGTGTCGAAGGGAAAAAGAGCCGCGTTTACGCTCGTCGAGTTACTCGTTGTGATCGCGATCATTGCGATGCTTGTGGCGTTGCTGTTACCAGCAGTGCAGGCCGCGCGTGAGGCTGCGAGACGAACGCAGTGTAAGAACAACTTGCGGCAACTGGCTCTCGCTACGCTGAACTACGAATCGGCAAGAGGCCACCTTCCGCCAAGCGCCGAGGTCAACCTGTCTGTCACCGAGACTGGCAATAACGGGTCATGGGGTGTTCACGGGCGTGTCTTACCCTACTTGGAAGAAGCGAGTCTCTACGATCGAGTGAGCTTGGACACCGCGTGGGACTACCAGAAGGCAATCGATGCTTTGCAGATCCCCGTCTACCAATGCCCATCGGACGGTGGAGCTGAACAAATGCGAGATCCGGGAAAAGGACGAGCTCGGTTGTTTGCGACGACCTACGGGTTCAACTTCGGGACGTGGTTTGTTTTCGATCCGGAAACGCGCCGCGGCGGAGACGGGCTGTTCTATCCCAACAGCAACATGAAGCTTGCGAAGGTGGTAGACGGAACTAGCAAGACGATGCTCGCCGCGGAAGTCCGAGCATGGCAGCCGTACATGCGGAACGGCGGACCATCTCAACATATTCCTCCATCAACTCCCGAAGAAGCCGCTGCAATCGTCGCGTCCGGCGCACAATTCAAGAACACCGGCCACACCGAATGGCCTGACGGTCGAGTTCACCACACTGGCTTCACCGCAGCACTTACCCCAAACAGCTATGTGCCCTTCGACGCGGGTGAAGAAGTTGGCATTGTTGATGCCGATTACAACTCATGGCAAGAAGGCAAGAACGGAAGTGCCGGTTCGCCTTCCTTCGCGATCATCACCTCGCGAAGCTACCACGAGAACATGGTCCAAGTCGCGATGCTCGATGGCTCTGTGCGTAGCGTTGAAGAAGCCATTGAGCTTCCCATCTGGCGAGCCGCCGCCACTCGTCGAGGTAGTGAATCGCTATCAATCGCGAACAACTGACGCTAACCTACGCAGTACGAAGATCAGTTCGCTGGTGAGTGACGGTGACCTTTGAAGGGGGCATTGCGAAAAAACGGTGTGCCCCTGACTCAGCCCCATAAACAACTGTCAATGTAGATCGAAGCGATTCATTTTGTAATGCAACGTGCGGACGCTGACGCCGAGAGCTTTGGCTGTTTGCTCGCGATGGTAGTCTTGCGCTATAAGTGCTGCCTGAATCGCTTTTCGCTCGGCAGTTTCAGTAGCCTCCGCCAGCGTGGTGACCGAATCTGTTGCGGAAGTAGATTTAGCCAATAGTTCTGCTGGTAAGTCGGGCACCGAGATACGATTGTCCGGCACGGTGACGACTAAGCGTTCTACGACGTTACGAAGCTGGCGTATATTCCCGGGCCAACTTGCACCTTTTATCACTGCGAGCGCGTCTGCAGTGAATTTCTTTGCGTCTCGACGGTGGCGATTGCAAAAGTGGGCGAGAAAATGATCTACAAGCAGTGGAATATCATCTCGCCGTTGCCGCAATGGCGGTACTTCGATCGGAACGATGTTCAGACGGTAGAATAGATCTTCACGGAACGTACCATCATGAATCATCTCGGAAATATCTCGATTGGTGGCCGATACGATGCGAGCATCTGAGTCCAAGGTTGCTTCACCTCCGACGCGAGCAAACTGCCCCGTTTCCAAAACGCGAAGAAGGTCGACCTGGCTTTTGGCCGGAATCTCGGTAATTTCGTCGAGAAAAAGCGTTCCGCCGATCGCTTGTTCAAAACAGCCGGGTTTCTGCCGGGTAGCTCCGGTGAAAGCTCCCTTCTCGTGCCCGAAAAGCTCACTTTCCAGCAACGACTCGGGAAGTGCTCCCAAATTAACGGCGACGAAGTTGGCTGCAGAGCGGCCACTGAGATCGTGCAATGCTCGAGCGATTAGTTCCTTACCTGTGCCACTTTCGCCCTGAATCAAAACCGTTGCATCGGTGTCGGCCACTTGTCTGATTTGGGAAAGTACGTGCTTGAGAGCGCTGCAGTTACCAACGATTCCGGCGAACTCACCAGCTATGGCCAACTTGTCTTTGAGAACTCGATTCTCCAATTGAAGCCGGTGATGAGTGGCGGCTTTCGTTACCTGCTCACGAATGAGATTTAAGTCAACTGGTTTTGTGATGAAGTCAAACGCGCCACGACGCATTGCGTCTACCGCGGTCTCAACGGTGCCATGGGCCGTTATGACGATGGCGGTTGTTTCCGGCCTGATATCTCGAACCAAAGTAATCAGGTCCAATCCGTCTCGATCACCGGGAAGTCTGACATCTGCGATCACGAGTTGAAAGCGGCCATCTGCAAACTTGTCGAGGGCTTCGTTGACCGTGCCCGCCGTCTCGACTTTGTCCGCCAACTTCTCAAGACCTTTTGCCAGGCCAGTTCGGATGTTGGGTTCGTCATCAACGACAAGTATATGGAACGGTTCACTCATATAATCGTTAAGCACCTATTCTGGTTGCGTCATCGGCAAGGTTATCCGGCAAGTAGTACCTGATTCGGCTGTGTCGAAATCGAGACTGCCGCCGTGTTGCCTTAGAATCTTGTCGCATAAGGCCAAGCCGAGCCCTGTACCTTTGCTCTTGGTCGTAAAGTATGGGTCAAGAATTTTGTCGCGGAGATCGGATGGAATACCGGTGCCGGTGTCCGCGACCTTGATTACCAATGAATCGGAGTCGCTTTCGGCAGTCAACAATAGTCGCCCTCCGTTGGGCATCGCTTCCAAAGCGTTGATCAGCACGTTTAGCAATACCTGTTCCAATCGACCTTGGTCCCCATCAATTTCGTTTAGCAGACCATCTGGACATAGACACTGAACCTCAACCGCCTGCTTCTTGGCTTGAGGCGAAATCAGTTCGCTTTGCTGCCTAAGCAATTCCCGGATGTCGACCGGCGAAATATTCAAACGTTCGACGGATGCGAAATCGCGAAATCCTTCTAGCACACCGCCAACGCGTTGCATTTCCGTTTTGATGACGTTCAGCATCCGGCGAACTTCATCCGTAGGGGCGCTTACGTTGAGTTCTTCTTCAAGCAGTTGCGCATGAAGCGACAATGCGGCAAGAGGGTTTTTGATTTCATGATGCAGACCAGCCGCGAGCGAGCCCAAACCCAAATAACGTTCCATACGTCGCATGCGATCTTCTACCAGCACCTGGTTGGTCACGTCACGCAACTGTAAGACATGACCGGTTGCGTTGTTGTCGATGTCTGTCAGTGTTTGGCAAAAGCCACGGAAGACTCGGTCGACTCCGTTCGATTGGACCGTGAAGTTCCGCCCCACTGTCTTGGGCACTCCCGAGCTCCACTCAATGCGAAAGGCGTTGAGCGGCACGGTAGAAGAGAGTTCCGTAAGTGGGAGACCGACACAATCGACGGTGGTCTTCAGCATTTCAAGCCCGCGTTCATTGATGCTGGTCACAGTACCCGCGAGGTCAGTCGTGATGAGCGCCTGATCCATACAGCTGAGGATGTCCCCCGCGAGCGTCTTGATATCGCGAAGCGATTCCTGCGACGTTTGATATGCGCGCCAGAGAAGTACGATGGCAATGCCTGTTGCGATCACGTTGAGCACAACCAAAATCGTTAGTCGAAACTGCCAACGCAGTTCTCCCGACAGGAATTTGGCGGCCTCGTTTTCTTCGACTGGCAGCTTCGTGATTAGTTCCTCAACCAGGATTTGCTCTCGAGAAAAGTCATATAGCTCCCAAACGGTGATCGACAGTGCAGCGGCACTCATTGTTAGGATGGCGACTACTGCGCCCCGATGTAATCTGCTCGTTTTCCTGTCTTTGACTCGAAACATTCGATTGCCAGCCCTACGCGAGAGTTTGCCCCAGTACAGGCTTGCAAATCCGTGACCAATCTCCTGTTGGCTGATTGTCCCCAGAAACACCAGGGCCATCAATTGGATGCCTGCAACTATTTGCACGCTGTCTGCAACTGATTGCAGAGAATGTCACAACTTCGCCTTTCGTCACGGGTGAAGTGGAGCTTCAATCGGCGACTTTTCTTCGAAGTCTTACCAGTCCTCCCCGAAAGTGTTCGATGCACCGTCAATGGCACGTTGATTGCCAAGTTGATGCTTATTGCGGATCCAAGGACAAGCTTCCGATCTGCATCTGAGTCGACGGACATACGCGCGTGCGCTAGGTCAAGTAAACGATTTCGCAAGGCATCGCGGTCTTGCTTACGAGAGAAAAAGTGAGATGAATCAAGTAACAAGGTCAGCCATTCTTCTAACCACCTTTCTCTTTGTGGCGATATCTTTTGCGCGGGTGGTGTATGCCAGCGACAACGCTATTGCGGACCCAAGACCCACACAAGCTGGCTTGCTTAAGTCGGACTCGTCCGACGATAAGACGAAAAATCAAAAGGCAGGTCGACTGAGCACGCGTCCGGTCGGACTAAATCTATTTAGGACGCTTTCGGAAATCGACGGTGCGGATTCGATCGCCGCTGGCGACATCGTCGATGTGAAATTGGCAACGCTTGGTGAAGAAGGACCGAAAGCGAATTTCATCCTCCGTAAGATTCGAGTGTATTCCGTCGAAACAGCAACCGGTCAGTCAAGCCTGACGACAAGCGAGGACGCGTCGGCGGATTCCAACGAAGTTCTTCCTCGACAGATCGTCGGATTACTTGTGAACGGCCCAGAACTGGAGACACTTAGGGTCGCACAAACCCAAGGTGTTATTCGAGTAACGCCAACTCATTCGGGCGAAGCTCGTGGGGTAATTGAAAGTATCCTGCACAGCTTCCTAACAAATTTGTTCCAGCCGTTGCTGCTCTTCTTTTTTCTGGGGTTTGCGGTCCCATTACTCAAAGTGCCCCTCGAATTCCCTAAGCCGCTGTATCAAACCTTGACGATTTATCTGCTTTTAGCAATCGGCTGGCACGGTGGCGAGTTGATGGCTCAACAGTCGTCCTCCGAGTTGGCTGTTGCCGCCGGTATGTTGATGGTTGGCATGGTGGTGAACGGGATTGTCGGGCTCTCAGCAGGAAAGCTCCTGCAGTGGCTTACACCAATGCGTCGCATTGACACCGTAACGGTTGGCGCGTACTACGGCTCGGACTCTGCCGGAACGTTTGTGACTTGCCTTGGAATTCTGGCGACGTTGGGAATTCTCCACGATAGCTATATGCCAGTCTTGTTGGCCGGCATGGAGATCCCTGGCTGCCTCGTCGGTCTGTTTATGGTGTCTCGCATGAGACAGCAAGGGATGGACCGCAGCGGCAATATGCCGGGCGAACCAGAATACGACCAATCACAACTTCCTAAGAGTGATGTCGGGGACGTGGACGGTGTCCGGCACTCTTCGTTGTTCTCGAAGAAGGTCGCACACGAGGTTTTCCTCAACCCCGGATTGTTTCTGTTGTTCGGTGGCTTGGTTGTTGGGTTCATTAGTGGGGTGCAGGCAATCGAAGACCCGCACGTTGTCGAAGGTCCTGATCACCTGTTTGTGTTCATCTTTAAAGGAGCCTTGTGTCTGTTCTTGCTTGAAATGGGTATGACAGCTTGCAAAAAACTTCACGATTTAAGATCAGCGGGATGGGGATTCATTGCTTTTGGGTTGTTTGCACCCGTGCTATTCGCATCCGCAGGGATGATCGCACTTCATCTCTACAGTCTCTGTATCGGACATGGTTTTTACTTGGGTACCTACGTGCTCTTCGCAGTCCTTTGCGCGGCGGCGTCTTACATCGCTGTGCCGGCCGTTCAACGCTTAGCCATACCTGAAGCCAGCCCCACGCTTCCATTGGCTGCCTCTCTAGGCCTAACGTTCACGTGGAACGTGACCATAGGAATTCCGATCTATATCGAAGTCGCCCGAATGATCACGTCTATCGTTCCCGTGGGCTAGAACTAGCGGCATAACCCCCGTTTCGAACAAGTTCCGGTCTGGATTTCTCGACGATTATCAGCATCAACCACGGTTTTGAAACTTGCTCTAGGCAAAAGCGTATACATCTATTTCCAAACGAGGAGTCAGAATGTTAAAGACCGTAAAAGTTCGCCGCGTAGTGGTTATCGTGGACGCTACTCTCAGGGACCAATTCCTTGAGCGATTCATGAAGCTCGGCGCGAAAGGATACAACTTTGTTGCCTGCACGGGGCGTGGTGCGCACATGGTGACAGGAGGACCATTTTCACGCGAAGGCTTAGTTCGAATTGAGGTTCTCGCCACCGACGAAGTGGCGGAAGCCATTATGGACCACATTCACGCCGTTCAGTTTCAACAATTCGGTCAGTATGCCCTGACTGCATTTTCCAATGTCGTCGAGGTAGACGAACGGGATCGATCATTAATCGCGGACTAGCCAAATTCTCCGGCGGTGGCCGTTGATTCCCGGCTCTTTAAAACACTCGTCATCTCTAGCATTGGCGTCCCCGTAAAGCGGCGGAAAGTTCGGACCATGATAGTTGCCATGGACAGGAAGACCGACTTGCCGCCGAATGTTGCCAACATAATTGCGGCGCGCTAAGCAGCATTCCACGAGTATGCGACAGCGAATCCGAGAGGTTGCCGGCCCCATCGCCGAAGGCAGGCGGAACTCAAAGTCAACACGGCTGGATGAAAAGGGGGCAGAACCGATCGGATAATCTGCTGACGGACAGGTCGGCATGAGGAAAACATGTCTTTTTTTCAGAATTCCTGCATCTGCTCCGCATCCGAATTTCGTAAGGTAAGTGGGCACGTTCATCTTGACCTGCAAAACAACTGCGTGGGACCGCTACTGTAGAAATCACAGCCAGAATCTTCTTCAAGAACCACCAACTGTTTTGAGTATCAAGAGAATGAAACATCTAGCAATAATTCTATCTATCTTCCTCGCATCAAACGTCTCCGCGGAAGTCTTCGACATTTCGGCGATCATCAACACGGATCAAGAGATCCCGGCTCCCACTGGTGTTTCGACCAGTGCCGGAGGTTTCGCCCACCTGCAATATGACGATGCCTCCAACGAGCTGTCGTGGAATATCGCTTGGCAGGATCTCACCGGCGACGCGGTGGGAATGCACTTCCACGCTCCAGCGGCGGCTGGCGCCACGGCGGGGGTTGCCGTGAACATTGGTGATATCAGCGGTCTCACTAGCCCATCGATCGGATCGACAACGATCACTGATGAATTCGCAACGAATCTTCTTGCTGGTGAGTCGTACATCAACATCCATACGACAACAAACGGACCGGGGGAGATCCGTGGACAGGCAAATCCTTCCAACATCAACTTGTCGGCAATATTGGATGTTGCACAAGAGATTCCTGCCCCGACTGGTGTTCCAGTGGATGCTGGTGGTACTGCGTTGATCGCTTATGATCCGGGAAGCAATCTGCTGGGATGGAACATCTCTTGGGACAATCTATCCGGCCCAGCTATGGGAATGCACTTCCACGGGCCAGCTGGATTTGGTGAGACTGCGGGAGTACAGGTGAACGTCGGGGACATCAGTGGACTGACTAGTCCGTCAATTGGCTCGACAACAATCAGTGACGAATTTGAAAGTCAGTTGTTGGCGGGTGACTGGTACCTCAACATCCACACAGCAGCGAACGGCCCTGGAGAAATTCGTGGGCAGGTTGTGCCAGAGCCATCTTCGGCTTTCATGGCGCTACTCGCCGGACTAGGGTTCCTTGGCTGCGCTCGTCACCGTCGATAGGGCGAGCCGGCTGTCCGGCGAAACAATCTCAATGGTTCGCCGCGGCAAGACACCTCGGCGAACTTTTTTAGCCGGAAGGCCGGACATCTTTGAGTCGCCGCCGTTGCCAATAGAGACAAACTGCGGCGACAATCAATGGGACGAACACAGTTGGTTTTGCGAACCAACGAAGCGCAAACGTGCCGAACTCGATGACCGTGAGTACCCGGACTCCGGTCGCCCCACGCCACGACTCATCAGTGAGAACCGAGTCGCGGTCAGTGGCAGCCAAGGCGGTCGGTTTGCGGCCCAGTGAAGAAAGTTCTTCTTGTATGGAGACGAGTAATTCGTCCGGAGCGTCGGTACTTGTGTCGATTCTTAAAAGCGTGCCGGAGTAGTTGGAGTAACTCTTCGTGACACCCTTAATCTGGTCGAGCCGCGCCAGCACGGGCGCGATCGTTTGACCTCAGCCGAGGCCATTCACTTTGCCTCACGTGAGACCTTCGACCCTAAGTACAATGCTCTCTGCTTGTAGGGAATCAGGCATGAGTCCAACCACAAGCGTGACCATCAGAATTGTTGCGTGTAGTTTTGGCATAACTATTTCGCTCGCAAATCGTCGCTCGCCGTGTTTGGCGTCGGAAGACAGTCGGTGATCGCAGATTCTAGTTGCCAATTTGCCGCAGTGCCTGTTTCAGTTCAAGTGCAAACGACGCCGAGTCTTGGTAGTCCATGATCCGTTTCAGTTCGCTACCATCAGGTGACAAGAACCGAATATCAGGTACGCCGCTTACGCCGAACTCTGTTATAAGTTCCGGCTGCTCATCTGCATCCACCTTCACAAGGATGCATCGACTCAATAATTGGCTAACTTCCGGACTAACGAGGGTCTCTTTTTCCATTCGTTGGCAAGGAACGCACCACTTCGCCCCAAAATCCAATACTAACAGTTTCTTTTCGGCTCTTGCCTTCTCTACGGCTTCCAGAAAAAACTTGGGCAGTTCATGTTCTTCAATCTCGGCACTCCGTGTTTCAGCGGCAGCAGAGTCAGTAAGCGTCGCAGGGTAGCCTGTTTCTGCGCACACTTGTAAGAGCTTTTTCAGTCCAATGATTGAGGCATCGTACTGCACAATGAATTGGTCGCGATGAAGTTCCATCTTCACATCTTTGATTGCGTCAAACCCTAACAGGGCTTGTTTGACCGTGTTTGGTCATTCCATTCACGTGGCTCCGCTCTTCGATTTCATGAATCCATCAAATTGAAGCCGCGCGGCGGAGATGTTGTTTGTAGCAGCAGTTTGAACGCGGCAGCCGATTGCGAAAGCAACCACGTACAACGCTAATGCCATCAGCCAGATCTCATTCTTGTGTCTAGCTCGCATAGTACCTCACGAGTTAATCAGGTCGTTTCGACGCGTTTTCCAATCCGCAGTAATTCACTTCCGCCCCATGTTGATGAGATGAAGCGGCCTCCAATTATACGCATCGCCCACCTCGATTCGTGGACCGGCTACAATTTGAGCTCGGTCGTGTATTCCATTCCAGCTCGGTCATTCCGCTGATTTCGTCGCATGAAAGTAGAGACCCGAAAATGCGTGTGTATTAAAGGGGGTACGCAGGGCGTTGGGTTTCGGCCTTTTGTTTGGAGATTGGCGAAGAGTTTCGCTCTGACTGGTTGGGTACAGAACAATTCAACAGGTCTACTCTTAGAGATTCAGGGAGACGGGACTGCAATTGACCAGTTTCTTGAAGAGCTGGAACGCAATCCGCCGCCGCTGGCGAGACTTGACTCGATTGAAGTTGACGAAATTCCTGTCGAGCGTTCTGAGCTGGTTTTCGCTATCCGGAGCAGTGAGGAGCAAGTTGGCGAAAGTTGTCCTGTCACGCAGGACATCTCGGTGTGCAAGGAATGTCTTGACGAGCTGATGAACGACGGTGATCGCCGATTCCGGTATCCCTTTATCAACTGCACAAATTGTGGGCCAAGGTTCACGATCGTGGAGGACTTACCGTACGATCGGCTTGCCACGACCATGAACTCGTTTCAGATGTGTGAACGGTGCCAAGCGGAGTACGATGATCCAGCGGATCGCAGGTTTCATGCTCAGCCCAATGCGTGCGCTGACTGCGGTCCCGGCATATGGTTCTCAGACGGCGAGGCAGATTCTCAAAAGAAGTCTGATGGATCGGAACCAATCGCGAGATTTTCTGAAGCCGTAGCGAACGGGCTGATTGTCGCTGTGAAGGGAATCGGTGGATTCCATTTAGTCTGCGACGCGAGAAATGTCTCAGCCGTGGCAATGCTGCGTGAACGCAAAGGCCGAATTGACAAACCGTTTGCGATTATGGCGGCGAGCATCGAGCAAATTGCCACCTTCGCAATGGTCGACGGCCAAGAGCAAGCGCTACTCGAATCGAAAGAACGACCGATTGTCCTGCTCCGGAAGAAACCGGATTCGGCTCTTCAGCAGATGCTCCAGGCCGTAGCTCCGGGCAACGATTTCGTCGGCGTTGTGTTGCCGTACACGCCACTGCATTATCTGTTGATTGAGACCGCATCGCCGTTGGTTGTGACGTCGGGCAACATCTCAGATGAACCGATCGTTAGAACGAATCACGAAGCCAGTACGCGTCTTGCGAAACTAGCTGATCGCTTTTTGTTCCATGACCGTGACATCAACGTCGTGTGCGATGACTCGGTGGTCCGATCCGTTGATGGGCAATTGCTTCCCATTCGCAGGTCGCGTGGATATGCGCCGATGCCAGTGCTACTGAACAAGCCCGGACCAAGTGTGTTGGCAGTTGGCGGTGAGATCAAAGCGGCGTTTTGCATCACGAAGGACAACTACGCCTATTTGAGTCAGCACATCGGTGACGTTGGAAATATCGAAACACTTGAAGCGCTACAGCGAAACGTCTACCACTTCCTGAAGCTCTTTCGCGTTGAAGTCGAAGCGGTCGCTGGTGACCTACATCCGGGATACTTGTCGAGTCAGTGGGCTCGTCAGTTGGCGCAGAGGCTAGACGTACCATTCCTGCCTATTCAGCATCATTTCGCTCATGCTGCATCGCTAATCGCGGAGCACCAAAACAAAAAACTGGATTCCATCATTGCCTGTTGTTTCGATGGAACCGGCTACGGTACAGACGGAGCGATCTGGGGCGGCGAGTTCATGCTGGCCGATGATCGTGAATTTCAGCGCATAGCACACTTGCAGTATTTTCCATTGCCCGGTGGTGACGCGAGTATCAAGCGGCCGTATCGCGCGGCACTTGCCTTACTCACGAGCCTCGGATTGGATTGGGACGACCGGCTGCCTAGTGTCGCAATGTGTTCGGACTCCGAGAGAAGTCTTCTGCAAAGGCAGATCGAAGGCCATCTGAATTGTGCCGATACGAGCAGCATGGGAAGGCTTTTCGATGCGATCTCGTCGCTAATCGGCATCCGGCAGCAAGTCTCTTATGAGGCTCAAGCTGCAATGGAAATGGAGTCACTTGCGTCCGAAGTCATCAACGATGTCGATCCTACTGCCTATCGTTTTGACTTGTCGGATTGCGATCCTCTCATTAGCTGCGAGTCGCTCGTGCGAACGATTTGCAACGACGTTGCGCGCGGTGATGCCGCGGCAGTCATCGCAGCGAGATTCCACCATGCCGTTGCGAACATGATTTGTCAGGTATGCGAACGGGCGCGAGACGCCTCAGGAGTGAATTGTGCAGGCTTGACGGGCGGCGTCTTTCAGAATGTTCTTTTGCTGAAATTGACGCGGCGTGCCTTGAAGGGCTGTGGGTTTGATGTGCTCAGTCATGCGGCCGTACCTCCAAACGACGGTGGCTTGGCCTTGGGGCAGGCGATCGTTGCACAAGAAGCTATTGCGAAAGGAACTGGCGAAACCTAGATATCGCCGCTCTTGGGAATCAGGATCAACCCTCGACTACTCGCGACTTTGACGAGCTCTACGCGATTGTGGACATTCAGCTTCTGCATCAGATTTGCTCGATGGCGCGTAACGGTATGGGGACTGATAAATAGCGTTTCCGCAATCTGTCCATTCGTCATTCCTTCTCCGATTAGCTGCAAGACTTCCTTCTCGCGGGAAGTCAGTTCGGCATCGTCAAAGGTGAATTCCGTAAACGCAGCCTGATCGATGGAGTCGCTAATGAAGCGATGGCCATCGAGGACTTGGTCAATTGCTTGAAAGAGGTCTTCGTCTAAGGCCTGCTTGAGAAGATAACCGTTTGCTCCAGTCTTCATTGCTCGCGCAACGAACTGGGCATCGTCGTACATGGATAGAACAAGTATCTTGATCGACGTTTTGCTTCGTCGAAGTTCTTCGATGACTGCCATGCCGCCAAGTCGTGGCATGGCGAGATCAACGATTAAAAGGTCAAGCTCGTGTTTGCGAATTTCCTCCAACGCTGACACACCATTGGTTGCTTCGGCAACGACATCAAACCCACCGTGTTGACGCAATAATGCGGCCATGCCACTGCGGACGAGATTGTGATCGTCGGCAAGGATGACGCGAATTTTCTTTTGCCGATTCATGCCGTATCGCAATTGTTAAGGATGACTTCTACGACTGTACCCTCACCAACGCCTGACGATACTTTTATTTGCCCTCCGAGCATGGCGACGCGTTCCTTGATCCCAACGTGCCCCAAGCCTTTGTTTGATTCGTTCGTCTCGAACCCAACACCGTCATCAGAGATGCGAAGAATCTGTTGTTCCGCTGACTCGTAGAAGGTGATGTCAACGCGGCTGGCCTCGGCGTGCTTGGCAATGTTAGTCAAGCATTCCTGAACGATCCGGTAGAGGGCAGTTTCCTGTTCGCCGGAAAGGCGCGGCGCGACATCCAAGTCGAGATTTACCTCGATGTTCCGCTTGCGTCGAAACTCGCTTACCAGTTCTCGCAACGTCGCGTCGAATCCCAGTTCATCCAATGTAGGTGGTCGCAATCGCTTGGCCATGTCTTTGAGCTGGACTGCAGCGCCATTCACCTGAGTTCGCAGCTCGGCCAGTTCTGACTTGGCGTCGGACTGGTCTTCGGTTAGCAGCCCACCAAGTATCTGCAATCGGAGTTTCAATCCAATCAGGACTTGCCCTGTTTCATCGTGAAGCTCACGGGCAATATGTCGGCGCTCGGCTTCTAGCCGGTTTACGTGATCCTCCGAAAGACTTCTGATTTGTTCATTCTTGATTTCCAGCGACTTTACTAATCGGGCGTTCTCAATGGCTACTGCGGCTGTGTTCCCCAGTGATTCTAGAAAACCAGCTTCCTGCCAAGTGAACTCTGGCTCGCCAACTCGCCGGTGAAGTTGGAAGAACCCCAACACTTCCTCCTTTCGATTCTTGATAGGAACGCATATGCAGCTGCCTAGCTCGAATGATTCCGCTAGGTCCCTTTCGCGGAGTCCATCCGCTTTATAGTCGGCGATTAGATAAGGAAACTGTGTTTCAAATACCGTTCCGGGAATGCCTTCGCCCGGAGCCCATGTACGTGAGAAACTTGTCCATAGATCACCGAAGTAAAATCCATCGCACTGCAAGTGGACGCCACTCTCAGAGCGAATCACGATGCCAGCCATTCCGCCTTGTGCACCGAGAAAACCGGTGACGTTCACAACGAGTTCCCGCACCATTTGCTCCGGTGCGAGACGCTGATTGACGGTCGCGTTGAACGACAGCAACGTTTCAATCGACTTTCGCCATTCCTCAATGCGAAAGAACAAAAGTGCTCGATCAAGTGCCGACGTGGCTATTCGGGCGAGACACAGTGCAGCTCGTTGGTCTTCGTCCGTGAATTCACCGCCTGTCAGCTTGTTCTGAAACTCGATGACGGCGAGCACACGATTCTGCGACGCTACAAGCGGAACGCACATGCGATTGCGCACGGGCTCTTGAGTGGTCTCCAGCATGTTGGAGACCTTTGGTTTCAAGTAGCGAATGCACCAACGAATATCGTCGGAGGGCTCGGACGGCCCTTGGCGATCTGGACAGCTCGTCTCGGCAACCAATTTTCCGTCGATGTTGGAGTAGACAACTACGCGATCAACACGGATGAGACGTGACGCTTGTTCGCCAATGTCGCCGAGTAGTTTGTGGAAATCTAGTTGCGTAGAGAAGGCATGTGCGGCGTCAGAGAGCTGCTCAAGTCGCCGCTGTGCGTGGAGCACCAAACGGCTATCGGTGTCACGCGATTGCTTTTCGGACGAACTATCGGGAAGAAGGTCATCTAAGCGCGGAGTTTCTACTGAGGTGCCACGACCGTACTGGCCGTACTCCTGAGTTGATTTCGCTTTGCTCTTAGATAGTTGATCCACTCGTCCATCCCATCGCCTGTTTTCGCTGAGGTCTCGAAGACCTGCATGCCCGGACGAACTGATTGTATGTTCTCCAACGCTTCTTCGCGATCGAATTCGCACGGCTCGGATAGGTCTATCTTGGTAACAACCGCGACATCAGCGGTGTTAAAGAGTCCCGGATACTTGAGTGGCTTGTCTTCTCCTTCCGTGACGGACAGCAACGCGATGCGAACGGATTCGCCAAGGTCCCAGCTGGTAGGGCAAACAAGGTTGCCGACGTTTTCAATGAAAAGGAAGTCAAAATCTGAAACGGTCCAGCCATCAAGATGTTCCTGAACCATGTCTGCTTCGAGATGGCAGCAACCGTGAGTCATGATCTGGCGGACCGGCGCACCACTCTCCGCCAACCTCTTTGCATCGTTGTCTGTCTCAAGGTCACCGACGATCGCGGCAACCTTGTCGCCAGCTTCGACGAATCGCGACAATGTTTCGCGAAGCAAAGTAGTCTTGCCGGTTCCGGGGCTGGATACCATGTTGCTGACAAGCACATCAGAGCGAACGAAATCATCTCGCATTTCGCGAGCGAGTTCGTCGTTCTTCTTCAGAATCTTTGTTCGGACTTCAAGAATTCGTGGCTCAATCATGATCAAACTTCCGCCGTAGCTGCTTGTGTTATTTGAATCGTTTCGACGTCCAATTCCTTGCCCTGCCGAATGTCGGCACTGGGTGTATCACAGTCAGGACATCGAAATCGCTGAATTCCCGGTAGTTGCACTTCGCGCTTGCATGGTTCGCAATATATCGAGACTGGAACGTCGATGAATTCTAGTCGAGCGCCTTCGAGCATCGTGTCTTTCGTGACCAACTCGAAACTGAATTCCAAGGCACTCTTGTGGACGCAAGACAAAGCACCGACTCGTAGAGTGATCGATTGAATCGACTCGGCTCTGTTTTCGAGCGCATGTTCGGATGCGATCTCAACGAGGCTATTGGCAATCGATAATTCGTGCATCTTGTCGCTCTAATTCAGGTGTTTGGCAAACGCCTTCGCGAACGCAAAGAAAAAGCCAACGGACTTTTGTACGTCCGGGTCTTTTGTCGCCTTTAGCGTTGCGAATAGACCGCCAACGGGTGCAACTGGTTTGCTCGCAACTTCGTTGTATGTCTCCGCGCTCTTTCTACCAAGGTCGCCAAGCGTTCTGACGACGTCTTTATCCATCATGCCGGAGTCAACCATGCTAACTCCAGCCTCTATGACTTTGGGGAGCCCATCGCCCATCAGGTCGGAGTCGAGCAGCTTTTCACCGGCCTCCGTCAATTTTGGCAGTTTTTCCAAGAGGGCAGGCAGCTTCGCAAGATCGATGTTGTGCTCGCCGAGTTTGAGTTCGCCGACAGCGGCAGAAAGATTGTCCGCGACGGTCTCGCCACGGCTGATGAATCCTTCGAGCGATTCCAGCATGAAGGCAACCAATGGCAACTTGTCGAGAAGCAGGTTCACGGTTGCAAGGGTTTCCGGATCAGTAAGACGCTCCAGCACCTTGGACTTTGTTAGCTCATCGATATTCAACTCGGTAGCTGCATCAGCGAGCTGCGTGCCGGTCCTCAGCATCTGGGGCGCCTTCTCCAGAAAGTCGGACGCTTGCTCCATATCACCTTGCTTTAGCTCTGCGACTCCGCTTGCAAGTGAATCTGCAATAACTTCGCCGCGTCGCATGAATCCATCGACTGACTCGACGGCGAACGACACAGTATCGATCTGGTCGAGTAGGCGGCTTAGGCCCTCTGCAACCTTGGGGTCATTGAGCCGTTCCTGAAGGCGATCCGCCGCAGATGGCGCTGAGGCTGTAGACATAATGCGCTCCTAGTCTCGCTTTTCCAGATTTCTCCCGAACGTAAAGTCGCATCAAAAGAAAAACTAAACAATGGCATGTTCATGCTATTTCAAATCAATCAAGAAATGCCGATAACCCGAAAACACTGGGAACCATTGTTTGAAATCAATTGGGAAGGCTCTGTCACGCAGTGGATGCAGACACCAACATTCTCGTCGTAACCGCTTTCTCGATAGGGCTAATGCACACCCTGCTTGGCCCGGATCATTACGTACCGTTCGTTGCAATGTCGAAGAGCAACGGTTGGTCGGCTCGAAAGACGTTCCTGATCACGGCACTTTGCGGATTGGGGCATGTTGCGGGATCGGTTGTCATCGGTCTGGTTGGTCTGATGCTCGGTACTGCGATCTTTCAACTTGAGTCACTTGAATCGTTCCGGGGCGATGGAGCCGCATGGCTTCTTATTGGTTTCGGAGTCGCGTACTTCACTTGGGGAGTGGTCCGGGCGATTCGCGACATTCCGCATACTCACCTGCATTCACATCCCGATGGGACCGTGCATACGCATTCGCACAAACACGACCTTGAGCATCGGCATGTCCACGATGAAGCAACCGTTTCGGAGGTCGGCCGTCAGGGCAGAAAGCGCTCTGCCACCCCGTGGTTGTTATTCTTGATTTTTGTTTTCGGGCCATGTGAGGTTTTGATTCCGCTGCTGATGTATCCAGCGGCGGAAGCAAACGCATGGGCGATTCTCTGGGTCGTGGGAGCATTCACACTAGCAACCGTTGGCGCAATGACTGCGGCGGTTGGTGTGCTTATTTACGGTCTGAAGGTTATTCGTCTCCCGGACATGCATCGTTACGGACACGCGATGGCCGGATTCGCGGTGCTGATGTGTGGCATGACGGTCAAGTTCGGGCTTTAACTAGAAAACAAACTCAAATCACCTTATCGGAAAAACTCAACAGGAGTCTTACCTATGGCATCATTACTTTGGCTTCAGGGCGGCGCGTGTAGTGGAAACACGATGTCGTTTCTCAATGCAGAAGAGCCGAGTGCTTGTGACTTGGTGACGGACTTTGGCATTGACGTTCTTTGGCACCCGTCGCTGGGCATGGATATGGGCGACCCAGTGCAACAGATGTTGCGGGACATCGCCGCCGGAAAGAAAGAACTCGACATCTTTGTGTTCGAGGGCACCGTCATCATGGGCCCTAACGGGTCTGGCCGCTTTAATATGTTCGCTGATCGGCCGATGAAGGACTGGGTCAAAGAGCTTGCATCTCAAGCAAATGCGGTTGTCGCTCTGGGCGATTGTGCCTGCTGGGGCGGGATTCCTGCTAATGCACCAAACCCAACCGACAGCGTGGGGCTTCAGTATTTGAAGCGAGACCATGGTGGATATCTTGGGGCTGATTTCAAGTCCAAGTGGGGCTTGCCAGTTATCAATATCCCCGGTTGTCCCTGCCATCCGGATTGGGTAACTCAGATTCTTGTTGCAATCGCGAGCGGCCGGGCTGGCGATATCTCACTTGATGATCTGCAGCGTCCACAGACGTTCTTCAAGACGTTTACTCAAACCGGTTGCACCCGCAATCAGTTCTTTGAGTACAAACAATCGACGATGGAGTTTGGGCAAGGGACGCGAACCGGTTGCCTGTTCTATGAGTTTGGCTGCCGTGGACCAATGACTCACTCACCGTGCAACCGCATTCTTTGGAATCGTCAGTCGTCGAAGACAAGAGCTGGAATGCCTTGTACCGGCTGCACCGAGCCGGAATTCCCGTTTTATGACCTCGCGCCCGGCACCGTGTTCAAAACACAGAAGGTTGGTGGCGTGATTCCAAAGGATGTGCCTGAGGGAACGGACCATGTGACCTATATGGCTCATGCGGCGGCTGCTCGCGTCGCGGCTCCGCAATGGTCCAAGGAAGACATGTTTGTCGTCTAGCCCGCCTTCCACACAACGCACACCCAACCGAATATTTACTGGAGTTTTATAGATGGCTACTGCAACCCCAATGAGGATCAGTCCTCTCGGTCGCGTCGAGGGCGATCTCGACTTGAAACTGGAAGTTACCGATGGCGTCGTCTCTGATGCATGGACTGAGGCCAGCATGTTCCGCGGCTTTGAGATTATTCTCAAAGGCAAAGACCCGCAGGCGGGGCTGATCGTTACGCCCCGCATCTGTGGTATTTGCGGCGGCAGTCACCTCTACAAGGCTTGTTACGCACTCGACACGGCGTGGAGCACTCACGTTCCACGCAATGCGACGCTGGTTCGCAATATCGCTCAATGTTGTGAGACGTTGCAGTCGATCCCACGATGGTTTTACGCGTTGTTCGCGATCGACTTGACGAACAAGAACTACGCGAAACTTCCGGAATACGAAGAAGTCGTGAAGCGATTCGCGCCATTCGTTGGCACGAGCTATGAGAAGGGCGTCACACTGTCTGGTAAGCCGGTTGAGGTATACGCCATCTTCGGTGGGCAGTGGCCACACTCCAGCTTTATGGTTCCCGGCGGCGTGATGTGCGGTCCGAATCTCGCCGACGTCACTCGCTCCATTGCTATCCTCGACTACTGGAAGCGCGAGTGGTTGGAGGGTTGTTGGCTCGGTTGTTCGATCGAACGATGGATGGAGAACAAGACTTGGGACGACGTGTGGGAATGGGCTGACGAAAACGATTCACAGCGGAACTCCGACTGTGGCCTCTTCCTGCGATTCGCGAAGGCGGCGGGGCTGGACAAGTACGGGCATGGTTGTGGCAAGTTCCTTGCCACGGGAACCTATTTCCAACCGGAACTGTATGAGAATCCGACAATCGACGGACGCAACGATGCTCTCATTAATCGGGCAGGAGTTTATGACGGCGAAGCATTCCACGACTTCGATCATCTCAACGTACGTGAGTCCACGGCACACTCGTTCTTCAAGGGCGACACTTACCTCCACCCATGGGAAGGAAAGACGGAACCGGTTGATCCACAAGAAGGCCACAAGCAAGGCAAATACAGTTGGGCCAAGTCACCGCGTTACGAAGTGCCCGGTAAAGGCCCAATGCCGCTGGAAGCTGGACCTTTGGCTCGGCAAGTCATTGCGGGGCGCGAAGGTGCTGCAGAGCATCAGGACTACGATCCGCTGATTCTCGACGCGGTGAAGAAGGAAGGCGCAAATTGCCTTGTTCGAGTGATGGCTCGTATGCACGAAGCATGCAAGTACTATCAGCTTGCTCAAAAATGGTTGAGCGAGATCGACCTACACGACAAGTTCTATACCAAACCTGTTGAACACGCTTCGGGCAAGGGCTTTGGCTCGACCGAAGCCGCCCGCGGTTCTTTGTCTGACTGGATCGTCATAGAAAACGGTCAGATAGAAAACTACCAGGTCATCACACCGACGGCTTGGAACATTGGGCCACAGGACGGTAATCAAGTTCATGGTCCGATGGAGCAGTCCTTCATCGGTTCGCCAATCCAAGACCCGTCGGACCCCGTGGAGATGGGGCACGTCGCCCGTTCGTATGACTCCTGTCTCGTGTGCACCGTCCACGCATACGATGGCAAGACCGGAAAGGAACTCTCGCGGTTCCGCATTGGCGAAGGAGCATAAGCGGTCGAGTAGCGGACCTTTAAGTTGGCTAAACCGGCCAAACGTCAGAACGCAACTTGCTGAGGGCTCGGTCGCCGCATGGTCACCGAGCCCCTGTAGTTTTATGAGCATAGACCTGAACCAAGACATCGAGAATTTCGACCCGTCAAAGCCCACGACGAGTGGCATCGACACGCTCATTATTGGGTGCGGCAATCTGCTGCGCGGTGACGATGCGACTGGACCGGTGCTGATACGGCGCATGTGGGAGCGAGGACTACCTGAGCACGTTCATTGTGCAGATGGTGGCACAGGTGGAATGGACGTCGCATTTCAAATGCGAGGCGTGAGGCATGTGATCCTTGTCGATGCGTGTCAATCAGGCAGCGAGCCAGGCGCGATCTTTGAAGTTCCCGGCGACGAAGTAGAGCAGTTGCCACCAATCGACGGTATCAACCTACATGCCTTCCGCTGGGATCACGCGATCGCGTTCGGGCACTGGTTGTTGAAGGACGATTACCCAGACAAAGTCACGGTCTACCTCGTGGAAGGCGCAGATTTTGAGGTTGGTGAAATCCTTTCTCCGCCTGTGGACGCAGCAATCGACCAGCTCGTCGAGCGGCTTTTTGGGGTCATCGAGCGAAAGGCCGTAGAATGACGACCATGCAAGTCAATAAACCAACTCGAACCACGATGCAGCTTGAGCTGTCGGAAGACGGTTATCTGCGTTTGCCGCGAGAAGATGCCGAGCACTTCTTCCCCGAAGATACACTGTTGGCACTTTGGCGAGACGAAATGTTGGTACTGTTGCCAACACGCGGAGCGGCGGCGGGTGGTCTGATGCTAAAACAGCGGAATCTGGCAGGAGACCGCAGCTTGCTGATCTCGGAAGTCTTTGACTTCGAGATTCCATCAGGTCGATTCACGGCGAATTGGGACGATTCGATTGGTGGACTTCGAGTCGACTTACATCGCGAGCGCGAAGGCAATGAATGAACCCAACAACTCACAAGCTGATGACGGCGAATTCGTCCCGCTCGATGCAACAACGCGAGTTGTCAAAGAGAACGGACGATGGGTCGTGATGCTAAACGTGACATCGTGGGAGCCGACCGATGACGAGCATCCGGTAACAAATAATTGGAAACGGATAAACGACTATGCAACTGAGCAAGAGGCGAAGGTCGCGGCGTCTTGGATGGAAAAGTCGGCCAACCGACAGATTCGTCCACCAACAGGATTTTAGGAACGGCCTTTGATGATTGAACTTCGCCCACAACCTGTCGGAATCTTTCCGCCGCCAGCAGCGAACCTGCTGCTGCCAGCCGTGGAAGACGACCACGGTGCGTTGCAGGCTCTTTTGCAGGGAAGCCTTGAGGTCGAGCTACCCACTGAGTGGGAGTTCTTTGCGGCAGCAGCACGCGGTGAAATACAACAGGCAAGTGACCTGTTAGGTGACGCGTCGTCGCCGATAGCGAAATACAACCGGTTTGTACTTCAGCCAAGCCCTGAGGCCTATGCAGAAACTTCCCGGCAACTCAACGGCGACTGGGCAGTCCTTCTCGATGTTGCGGCATTCGGCTCTGGTATCACCGATGCGATCGCGTCCGACTTCTCTGTTGACGGGGAACTGCTGGCGTTAGCACTGGCAACCTCCGCAGCGTTTGATCTCGAACAGAAGAAGCCGTCAGACGCAGCAGGAAAAATCAAACAGGCGATGAGCGCTGCGTCTTCCGCATCGCCTTTGTTGACCGCCATCCTGACGGCTCAGCACGCCGACATCATGGTAACGACGCCCGGTTTTGCGCCCGCACTTGCGAGCAATGCCTATCGAGAGGCCATACGCCTGGCTGGGGAGTGCAAACTGCCATTATTGGTGGCCGAGTTGCACGTAAAGCTTGGAATGGTCTTTCAAAATGCTGCGAATGGCCAGCGAGGTGCTTTGCTGGAAGCTGTGAATGCCTACCAGACCGCACTTCAAAACGGCATTACTGAGGAAGCCCATCCCGAGATGTTCGCTCAGCTGCAAAACAATTTGGGCCTCGCCTACTTGTCCATGCCAGCGATGGAATCCAGCAATCAACTGCGCAGTGGAATCGCTGTTCAGTCGTTTCGGCACGCATTGAAGGTCTACACCCCGGAAAAGCATCCGGATATGTGGGCAAGCATCAGCATGAACCTGGCAAATGCTCTCGTGTACGCACCCAGCTCACACCCGGAGGACAACCTGATTCAAGCGGTAGAAACGTACGAGAACGTGTTGCAGGTTCGCAGCCGGGCCAAAGACCCGGTCGCATACGCTTTGGTATTGCTAAACCAAGCCAACGCACTGGCACATCTTGGCATCTTCAAGCCTGCTCTGGAAAAACTCTCCGAAGCGTACAAATTATTCCATTGGTACGAGCATATTGAGCAAGCCAACGCTGCGAGGGAGCTCGTCGAACAGATTAATGAGCGGATGGGCGATCAAGGCGAGCCTGCCGAACTCACAACCAACTAAGACAAACATGGACCTCTATCAAAAACAACAATTCGGATTCTTTTTGCAGACAGCAACCGAACGCTTTGTCGCTCGGATGGAAGAACGATTTCGCGGAGCCGATGGTGCCCTGAAGAGTATCAATGAAAGCTCATCAGGCGAGGTCGCCTTGCTGAACGATTTTACCGACGCTGTGTTTGAGGATTTCTTGCTCAACAGCGTTGAGGGAGCGTGTTTCGTGCTGCAAGCCCTTCCAACTCGTTCTGTCGAATCTGTGGATGGCGGCACTGTCGAAGCAACCCTGATCTCCATGGCCAAGAAATTGTTCGCGGAATTGCTGCTGCAAAAGACCGTTGAATCGTTGGAACAACACTCGGGCTATCAGTCCGTCTAAATCGGAGTCATTTATGTCAACAGAAACTGAAGCCAAGACAAGCGTTCCAACCGTAACGGTCGACGACTTGGACCAACTCGCGGAACGAGTCGACAAGGCAATCGCCGAGGTGCAAACGCTGGAGCCGGACGTTCGAGCGAAAGCGATGACGCTGAAGTCGACGATCGAAGAGTTCCACAAGGCCGGACTGACGCATATCGTCAAGACGTTGAAAAACGATCCCAACGGTAAGCAACTGCTGTTCGAGATGGTCGACGAGCCAACCGTTTACGCACTCTTCGCGATGCACGGCTTAGTTCGTGCTGACATGCGGACTCAAGTTAGCCGCGTGATTGACATGGTCCGACCTTACATGCAATCCCATGGCGGTGATGTCAGCTTGGTCGATGTTCAGGGCAAGACAGTATTCGTTCAGCTCTCGGGCAATTGCAATGGTTGCTCCATGTCTTCGGTAACGTTGCGCAATACCGTCGAGGAGTCGTTGCGGGAGCATGTTCCTGAAATCGAAAAGGTCGAGGTCGTGCCAAACGAGCCATCCAATCTCGTCCAGCTCTCGGTGCCGGGCAGCGAAAACGAGGAGCACGGTTGGGTCGAGGGCCCGATGGTCAACGAGTTAACCGAAAGCAAGCCGTTCGCTTTTGAAAGTGGCGAACACAACATCTTGCTTATCAAGTCGAAAAAGGGCCTCCGCGCCTACCGCAACTCGTGTGCTCATCAGGGACTTCCGCTTGATGGCGGCTTGCTCGATTCTGAGGCGGGAACGATTACTTGTCCTTGGCACGGTTTCCAATTCGATAGCGAATCTGGCGAATGTTTTTCCGCCCCACAATGCCAACTTGAGCCGTTCCCGCTTCGCGTGGAAAGCGACCGCGTGTTTGTGCGCCCGGCCTAACCCAACCGCAATGTAAAAGTCATGTCCAACAGTCAACAACCAAGCTCTGAAATCCAGACGGTTAGCATCTCAAAGCGAGGGCTGCCGGAGGACGCGGCTGCGCCTGACATGCAGGCGCCTTGTTTGAGCCGCCCCAAGCTTTGGTTGGGGGCTCGATCGCCGTTTGGTTTGGCTTTGCCTGACGCACAACCAAGTGCCACGACGATGTACGCTCCACGAGGTGTGTGGCTCGATGATGAACGCCTTATTGTTTGTGACTCCGGTAATCACCGAATTCTGATTTGGAATAGCGTTCCAACTTCCGACGAAACCGCCGCCGACGTTGTTCTTTGCCAACCCAACTTCGAGTGCGAAGGACCTGCTGCTCGCGGTCGTGGCCCCGAAAACGGGTTACATCTACCAACAGGTGTCATCGTCGCCGACGGAAAACTGTTGGTTGGCGACGCGTGGCATCATCGGGTTCTAGTTTGGAACACAATCCCAAGCCAGTCCGACACGCCGCCCGATTATGCAATCGGTCAGGCGAATCTCTCTGAAGTCGAAATCAATCGTGGCGACACGCCGTCGCTCAAATCTCTCTACTGGCCGTACGGCATCGCCTACCTCGATGGTCGCCTTTGTGTTGCCGATACCGGTAATCGTCGTGTGCTCATTTGGAACGGGATTCCCGAACCAGACCAACCCGCCGATGTCCTGATCGGGCAATCGAGCGAGTCGGAAATCGACGAGAACCGCGGGGGTCCCGTCGCAGCCAACTCTTTCCGCTGGCCACATGATTTCGCCACGATCGACAATCAGCTGTTCATTGCCGACGCCGGGAACCATCGCATCCTCGGCTGGAAGGAGTTTCCACAGCAGGATGCCGCGGCCGATATCGTGATTGGCCAAAAGGATTTCACAACCGCCTACGAGTTGCCTTACGACGCCCAAGGTTCACAGCGACTTCGATTTCCTTACGCAATCGCCAGTAGCGATTCGCTGTTGGCGGCAGCAGATACAGCCAATAACCGAATCCTCTTCTGGCGCATTCCGCTTGCCGACGACGTCTACGCTCAAGCGGTAGATGTCGTTGGGCAAATTGACTTCGCGTCGAACGGTGAAAACCGCTGGGAATCAGTATCCGAAGACACCCTTTGCTGGCCGTATGGCATCTGCATCCACAAAGGTACTCTTGCCGTTACTGACTCAGGAAATAACCGCGTGATGCTTTGGGATTGCCAGCCCGTTATCGAATCACTGACAAACGAGAATCAGCCATGTGTTTAGCAGTACCCGGAAAAGTTGAGCAGATTTTTGATGCTCAAGGGACGCGAATGGGAAAGGTCAACTTTGGCGGTGTCGTCAAAAAGGTGTGCCTCGCTTACCTGCCCGATATCGAAGTCGGTGACTACACCATCGTGCACGTTGGGTTTGCCATCAGCAAGATCGACGAGAAATCCGCTCAAGACACACTTCGCACATTTGAAGAGCTGGGGTTGCTGGAGGATGAACTCGAAGAGCTGCGAGAAACGGACTTTGAACCCGGTATTCAAGCCATGACCGCCAATCCCAGCCGAGCCGAATCATGAAACACCTAACAGAATATCGCGATGGCGAGAAGGCTCAGCGACTCGCTGCGGAGATCAATCGAATCGCAACCAAACCTTGGGCGATCATGGAAGTTTGCGGCGGGCAAACGCATTCGATCATTCGTAACGGCATCGACCAGATTCTGCCCGACAAGATTGAGATGATTCACGGCCCCGGTTGTCCCGTCTGCGTGACGCCTTTGGAAGTCATCGACAAAGCGCTGGCCATTGCTAGTCGCCCAGAAGTCATCTTCTGTTCTTTTGGAGACATGCTCCGCGTTCCCGGCTCGAAGGATGACCTTTTCAAGATCAAAGGAGCTGGTGGAGACGTTCGAGTCATTTATTCGCCGCTCGACGCGGTCAATATCGCTAAGGAGAACCCCGATCGCGAAGTGGTTTTTCTCGCCATTGGCTTCGAGACAACTGCACCCGCCAATGCGATGGCCGTCAAGCTCGCGAAGGATCAAGGGATCACCAATTTCTCGGCATTGGTTTCGCACGTTCTCGTACCTCCCGCCATTGAAGCCATCATGAATTCACCGGGAAACCGAGTGAATGGATTCCTCGCGGCGGGGCACGTTTGCTGTGTGACTGGCTTTGCCGATTACCCAGCATTGTGTGATGAGTACAAGATTCCCATCGTCGTAACTGGCTTTGAACCGCTCGACTTACTGGAAGGCATTCGTCGCACGGTGATTCAGCTCGAAAGTGGCCAAGCCTTCGTTGAAAATGCCTATCCACGAGTCGTATCCGAAGCGGGCAATGTCGCGGCTCAAGCCGTAATCAACGAGGTGTTTGAGGTTACTGATCGTGGCTGGCGCGGTATTGGCACGATTCCTCACAGCGGATGGCGTCTCAGCGAGGCCTATCACGAGTTCGATGCCGAACACAAGTTTACGGTTACAGATATTTGCACCTGCGAGTCTCCCCTTTGCCGCGCCGGCGACGTGCTCAAAGGAGCCATCAAGCCGAACGAATGCGAGGCTTTCGGCAAGGAGTGCACACCGCGCTCGCCGCTCGGGGCCACGATGGTTTCCAGCGAAGGTGCATGTGCCGCCTATTACAACTATGGCCGCTTTGTGCAGCTCGACGCCCCCAAAGAAGCGACAACAGAACAGGTGTCATGAGTACGGCCAACGAAAAGAAGATCAATGGTGTCGAATTTAACGGGCTAAGCTGCCCCGTTCCATTGCAAGACTACCCGCACATTATCCTCGGCCATGGCGGCGGTGGAAAATTGTCGGCGGAATTGGTCGAGCACATTTTTCTACCGGCGTTTCAGAACAAACGACTTGCGGGTCTCGGCGACTCCACAGTATTCGACATCAACGCTAGTCGATTGGCGATGTCGACGGACTCTTATGTCGTTCAACCGCTTTTCTTTCCCGGTGGCTGCATCGGCGATCTCGCAGTGAACGGGACGGTCAATGACCTTTCGATGAGTGGCGCAAAACCTCTCTACCTGACCGCAGGCTTTATCATCGAAGAAGGTTTTCCGGTTGCACAGTTAAAGGAGATCGCCGATCGAATGGGAGCCGCCGCCCGCAAGGCTGGTGTGGAGATTGTCACTGGCGATACCAAGGTCGTCGAAAAAGGTCACGGAGACGGTTGCTACATCAACACTGCCGGTGTAGGAGTCGTCTCCGAGAACGTAAACATCGCACCGACGCGCGCAGAACCTGGTGACGTCGTGATCTTAAGCGGAACGATTGGCGACCACGGCATGGCCATCATGAGTGTGCGAGAGAACCTGGAGTTCGAGGCTGCCATCGAAAGCGATTCGGCTCCGCTCAATGCCATGGTCGCATCTATCCTTGAGAAGTGCCCTGACGTCCACGTACTCCGCGATCCAACGCGAGGAGGACTCGCTGCTAGCCTGAACGAAATCGCACAATCATCTCAGTGCGGCATCGTCATCGAAGACTCGTGCCTACCGGTGAACCCAACTGTTCAGTCGGCGTGCGAAATCCTCGGACTCGACCCGCTCCTCGTCGCCAACGAAGGCAAGTTGGTTTGCATCGTTCCCGGCAATCACGCTTCAGATGTCCTGCTTGCGATGAAGTCCAACGACTACGGAGCCAACGCAGCGGTAATCGGCACCGTCGTTCCGGAACATCCCGGCATGGTTGTCGCCAAGACTTCGATCGGTGCCTCCCGAGTCATCACCGTTCCAATCGGCGAACAACTTCCACGCATCTGCTAGGACGGCAACATGGACAAGTTCCTTCGCCTCCATCAGGAGCTGCACGCCCGTCCGCTGCCAGATGTGCGCGTAGGCTCCACTGTCTTTCATTTGGCCATGTTCCGTGGCGACGCTCCGATCGAAAAGGAACGAAGTCATGTTAATGTACTTGTTCAGTCGCTTTCAGCTTCGATCGAATCAGCCGGGGACTCTCACCAGCAAGTGAGTATTGGCGGCAGCTGTTTGCGGGTCGAGTTCCACACTGAATTTACGGAATACACATTCATTGGGAACTCACTTGCCGACTTTGACAGCTCTCCAGCGATTGAGATGATTCCCGACGAATGGGTAGCTCAGATTCCCGGCGAAACCGTCAATCGCCTTCAGATATGCGTCGAGAATGTTGCTGAATACGGCGACGAATCAGACATCGAAAAGCTGTTCAACTCTGATTCGATGATTGCTTCCAACATTTCGGACTCGCAAATGCGAGTTTGGTCCGACTATCTACTTTCTCCTCAAGGCAACACACGCTTCCTCGTCCAATCCAAGACCGACGACACCGACCGCATAGGCCGAGCGATTCAAAGATTGATTGACATCGAGAACTACCGCATGCTCGCCTTTATCGGCCTACAGAAAGCACGCAAGATCGCAGGACCGATGACCAGAATCGAAGCGGAGTTAGAAGACGTGATGAAAAGCTTCAAAGCGATTGACTCGATATCCGACGAGAAGATGCTACTTTCGAAGCTCATCGATTTATCAGCGGACGTTGAATTGCTGAAAGCCGAGAGCATGAATAGGTTTCGGGCTACTGACGCCTATGCGGAAATCATGTTGGACCGGATCAATGAACTTCGCGAGGGGAAATTGGAAGGCATCTTCTCCGTTAGTTCCTTTCTTCTTCGTCGCAGCGACCCCGCGTTTCGAACCTGCCGTGCCTCGAAGGACAGAGTTCTAGACGTGTCGCTTCGAGTTTCCCGCGCAGCGGAACTATTACGGACTCGGATTGATGCCCAGATCGAGGAACAGAACCAACAGATTCTTCAATCTGTCGATCGGCGTGCTTCCCTGCAAAACCGACTTCAACTGACAATCGAGTGGTTCTCGATCGCAGCCACATCCGTGTACGTGCTCCAACTCGCGAGATTCATCCTCCAACCGATTACCTCGCCGGCGACGACGGAAGTTACCTTGGCGCTGCTAGTGCCCATGGTATTGGTGGCCGTCGCGTCGATCGTCGGTAGAATCCGTGCACGGTATGCCGATTAACCGATCGGCAGATGAGTTCGTACCCAACGAGATTTGCCGCCAAGCCGTGGTGCCTCGTTCATAACACGTTGTTGACGGGTGAATTCTCATCTGCCGCTCGTCTAATTTCTCAAAGAGGCAGGGAGGATTCTTGTACACCAAATCGCCTGTGTACTAGTACCAGCCCGAGGCACGCTGCCACAAGCATTGATGATTTCGCAGGCTCGGGCACAGACACAATATCCGCCGCGGAAGTCTGACCGAAGTTTCGAGACAGTTGCAGGAAATCGGCGAACGCTACGACTCCGCTACCATCGAAATCACCTTCGGCCCAACCGCCCTCACTACCAAAGTTGCGTGACAGGGCAAGAAAGTCTGGGAATTCCACGACACCGTTGAAGTCTACGTCTCCGAAACGAGTCTCAGCCAGTTCCTCAACCCAGAAAGTACGATCTTCAATGGATAGCATGCCGTCACCAGTCAAATCGAAACTCACGTCAAACATTCCGGACCGAACCGCCAGACTCAGCAGGTCGATGTCCGCGACCCCCAAGATTCCGTCGCCATTGAAGTCACCAAGCAACGATTCGGCCAGTGTTGGGATGAACGCGATGCTGCGCGGTATGTCCAAGCCTCCAGCAGTGATCGTTTGAACGTAGTCGCCTTCTCGATTGAACTCGACGATGTTGTCCTTGAAGAAGGACGAAGAGAACATATGACCTCGGTCATCAAACGCGACGCCTTGTGGTCCGGAAAGGTCTGGGTGACGAATCTGACCGAGAAAGTTTCCATCAGTGTCGAATTTGACGATGTTGCTCGATCCGCCACCAGCAACGTAGAGCACGTCGTCTTCGTCGCGAGCGATTCCCATCGGGCTACTCAAACCGCCGCCGGTGAACGAAGTCACGAATTCTTCTTCTTGGTTGAATTTAATAACCTCAGCGGTGATCGCACTCGCTACATAAATGTTTCCTTCGGAGTCGAATGCGACGCAGTTGGGGCCATTCAATCCGCCGCCCGAGAAACTGCGACTTAATGTTCCGTCTGCTCCGAACACCACGATCTCATCGCCGGCAAAGCTGGATACGTACAATTCGCCGTTGTGCATCGCCATTCCCGTTGGGCGTGAAAGACCGTCGTGGGTAAATCGACCCTCCAAAATGCCCTCGGTGTCGAACATGAGGATCTCATTGCTTAGTTCGCTTGCTACGTAGACGCTGCCTCCGGGATCGACGACTACGCCACGAGGTCCGTTAAGTCCCTCTCCCGTAAAGTCACTTACGAATTCGCCCATTTGGTCGTAGACAACCACACGATCGTGATTGAAATCACTGACGAAGAAGTCTTCAGTTAGTTCAGGCGGAAGAATCCCTAACGCAGATGATGTGAATGCGAACAAGCACATTGCGACCATGCATAGACCATTTTTTTTCCTTGTGTCCATTTTCGTTCCCTATTGAATTAGACGGCCTACTTCCAGCTTCCTAGTCTCGTCGCGTTCCTTTTCCTGGGCAATCGCGGCGGCAAAGTAGGTGTCGATAGCCATGGTTGTTGCATTGGTGGTTTGGGTATGCGGTACAGAATCCGGTTCACCGGCAGGCTCCCCAGCGCCGGACACGCGATTAAGGTGTCGAATGATCGTAAGAACATCCAGCGCCGTTACAAAATTATCCCCCGTCACATCATAGTAGTCCGAGACCGCCAACTGAGTTGGAAGCTCACCAGCACCCGATCGATTTATTCGATTAATGACATGAAGAACATCATTTGGAGCAACGAAACCATCGCTGTTCGTATCAAGGGGTTCAACACGATTTTGCCACGGACTCAGAGCAACTCGCCTGGATGTTGCAGCATCGATCATCAGACTCTTTAACTCATCATAATTGTTCGGGATGCGAAGGTCATGGGTTGTCAAGTCGAACACGTCTGTGCGTTCGCCATCGGAATCAACCACATGCACATCTCGCCACGCCTCACGAGAGTCATAGGGGCCTTCGCCGGTCCACCACAACTCCCAAACGTCGGAGTTTCCGTTTCGGTTTTCGTCGGTATCCTGAAGCAGCGGCAGATCATTAATTACTGCAGCGCTTTGGACATCGCGTGCATCGCTCGCATCAATCGCATTGATGGCGAGTATGCTGAACTCCGAAGATGGATAGTTTCTATCTAAGTCCTGTTGCAACTGCCCCAGTGAGTCGAACTGACTCCGTCAGTAAGCTCACCACGATCGAATCAAGTACCAAGCAGTAGTCTGCCCATCAAATTGCTCCGGCGAAACCAATTCATTGAAACTTGGGGACGTCTCATTGACATCGATCAGCGCAAACTCGTCGACGGGCTCGCCGGATGGGGCTCCGCTACCATCGAGTAGGTTTCGGTCCTCAAGTTTTTCCTGCGCGAACCTAAGGGGAAATCGACGGTTGTTCAACATTGCGGTACCCTGCTTGACTGCAAACAAATCAGACTAAGTCCTCCCAGTTCGTCTATTGTTTTGTTCTGCGACGACGAAACATCTGCAGCCCGAAACATGCCCCGACTAGCAAGGCTCCAGAAGACGGTTCGGGAACCACACTAACATTGCCGCGAATCTCTCCAAACGGGAAACCAACCGGAGCAGGATTGCCATTCGGAAGTGTTGCGCCTTCTTGGGTGAATATATCATTGGTCGTGTGTACGAGTACGAACATATTCCCAGACTGAAGTGCGTCGATGATCTGGTCGTTGCCGGGGTGCATGCCGATCGCAACTCCACCCTGATCCTCCAGCAAGATCGATACGTCTTCGCGAGCAAAGGTAAATCCATCGGACGTGTCAGTGAACGACCCCATCGGTGCATCAAGTGACAAGTCGATGGAGATCGGACCAAAGTTGCCCGGATTCCCGCCTCCCGCGAGATGTAAATGTATCGGCGTCATGTTCGGGCCAAAGTTGCGAAGTTCTCCGGTCGAGATCCCATCAACCTCCAAGCTAAAGTCGAGTGTGTTGGACATCGGATCAACAACCAAGTGAATCATTCCCGCCGCATCCGTGGGAACAACACCGTTTGGGTCCATGACCACTGCCGGGTCGGATCCGTTTTGGTTGGCAGCGCTAAGCATGCCCATCAACTCGAATGAGTCTTGAGCAAGCAATGTGAAGGGACTTAGGGCGACCACGACGATGGGTAATAGGTTTCTTTTCATGGTGTTTACTCAAGTGGAAGAAGCGAGGTGAAGAAAGCTCAACGGCGGCGGCGATACACGCCTAGAGCGCAAATGCCGAGCACACCAAGGACGTTAGAACCGGGTTCTGGGACAACTTGAGTGAAAGTCGCTCGTCCGACCGGAGACATGCCGCCGAAGTACGCCATTTGATCTACTAGTTCGATAGTTTCTTGCGGCATCGTTGGCATGTTGTTCGGGTCGAACATCGTGCCGTTCTCAGTGCCTGCGTCATAAGCGAACAAATCAACGGTCAAGCTGTCCACGAATTCCCCGTTCTCGCGAAGGTCGAGACGACTGACACCAAAGAACCAGTCAGAGCTCGGCGCCACCATGGTGGCAAAGGAAACTAGTGGAAATTCGTCATTTACTTCGAAAGTTAGCGGCCCGATGGTGCCTGGCGCATCGGTGGGCCCCGGTTCAACAAACTTGGTCAAAACATTGGGGCTGACGTCGAACATTGCCTCCAACCCAGAACGATCTCCGGCTTCCGCAAGAGCTTCTACATTGGCGCTTGCCATCGCGCCCGGTGCCCAAACCGTCATGACTTCTCGATGGGACGCTCCGATCAGAGGAGAGACGTGAGCGTTCCCCATTGGGAAATTCGTGGGATGATCAATGGCGTTCCAAAGAACATCCACCGTCACTTCGTAAGTCTGCGCATAGAGTCGTGTTGAAAATAGAACGATGAGCAAAGTCAGGGTGGAGTATGTTTTCACGGTTTTCTCGAAATAGTTGGATTGGGTGCGGGGAGAAACGATAGAACTCTCAGATTAGTTAGCTGGATTCGGTATATCCGTGACTATGGTCACGCAGACATGGAGAAACGAAAGAGTCCCCAGCATTGGTGCGATGGGCAACGATTCGTATTGCGGGGCAGAAACCGCAAGAAATTCAGTAGCAGACTCCACTGGGGCCAAGATTCGATGTTGATTCAGGATTATTCAGAAGTGAATCAAACAAGTCGGTGACTTTGGTCACCGAGCCATTGGGCGAATTGCTATGTGACTTTTGTCACTCAGCAATTGCCGTGGAAATGCATCAAACCCTAGGCGTTCGCAATGGCTTCGAGACGACTTCGGTCGAGTATTGAAACCTTGTTGCGTGACAGCGCTAACAATCCGTCGGACTCGAATGACTTGAGAATTCGACTAACGATTTCACGAACCGTTCCGAGTTCGGACGCTATCGCCTGATGTGTCACGTTTTCCGTGTGTAGTCCAAGAAGGTGTTTGGCTATGCGTCTGTCGAGTTTCTTGAAAGCGACTTCCTGAAGCAGGCGAACGAAATTCGCGATTCGAGAGGAAAACGTAGAGAAAACGAATTCACGAAATGGCGGAGCATCCCGCAAGAGCTTGTGAAAAGCCTTTTCGGGTATCGCGATCGCGACCGTGTCTGATTCGGCGATTCCGTCCGCTGGGTATGTCTCGCCGCCCATAATGCAGCTCGTCGTCAGAATGCAGCTCTCGCCTCGGCCTACGCGATAGAGCAACAACCTTCGATCTTCGAAAGACGTTGCAACGCAGACGCTTCCTTCCGTCACCAGCAAGAACGACTCACAGGCGCTTCCCATCCCGAAGGCACGCTGTTCTTTGGGCAGAGAAACTCGAATCCCCGATTGCATCAACGTCTCTTTCGCATCTTGACTGATAGCAGCAGCGAACGGAAAAGCCGCGGCTAGTTGCTGATATTCGCGTTCGGGGATCATTGAATCTGGTAATCCGATAGAGTTGGCCAAACGAAGCTAGTGCTTTGTCGAGCCTAAGATGGGAATGTCATCCGTAGCAGAAGTCGCCAAGACTTTCGAATCATACAGACCCGAATCTCTTGGCGAATTACGCTACTCCAATTCTGTAACTTGACACAGCACTCGGTGTAGTAGCTTAGCAAGTCGAGACCATTGGCTACTACCAGACCCAGGGTATAAGGCGATTCGTTTTGCGAGCGTAGTCATCATACTCGTGAAATGCCGATCGAAGCTCGACCTCTTCGTAATGCAGTTTTGTAAGCAAAACTACAAAGAGACTCAGCCAGAGTTGAACTGACAACCAAGAACCGTCGCTGATCACATAGCTGCTGCTGAATATCAAGAGCGCAGAGTACATCGGGTGACGAACGAACCGATAGGGTCCGTGACGAATTAGTTCGGAGCCTTCGGCCAACGCAGGTGTTGCCCGCAGTCTCTTGATGCGCATGGTGAGGATCGCTGACAGTCCGAACGCCACGCCACCTAGCTGCAATACACTCGGTATAAAAAGATGGCCGGGAGACGTCAGCACAACGACGATCAGTGAAGCCATGATGAACTGCGCCGTAACCAGCAAGCCATAGACAGCTCGTCTGCCAGTGCATGTTTTTACACATAGCTCACGGTTCTGTCTTCCAACAACGTTTCCATCCAATGGGCGGGCCACCGAACTACTCATTCAGCTGCGGACTCAGCAGCGCACGTTGAGAAACCAAACGGCAAGTAAGCTGGGCACCATCGGAGGAAGGCCGTGCACACGAGGATGACTCCCGCTACACCAAACCAATTCGAGTACATCATGCCAAGAGCGATGACGATGGCTCCCACGACCAAGCGGGTGGCGCGATCAATGGTCCCAATATTGGCTGTGAACATGTGCGGATTCCTGAACGAGAGTGTCGATCCATTTACTTTACTTGGCGACCTTGCTCCCTTCAGTGACGTTTGTCACGCAGGACATGGAGTCCCCTGATGGTGCGTCGCGTTTGTCTCGCACGTTCCTTCCTCATCGCCTAGCGTAGCAGCCATAGACAACTCATTTCGGTCTGTCAGAAGGATCCAAGAGTCCGTCGACGCAATCGAGTTCCGTGTAAAACATTGCAGAGGGATCGATCTGGTTTGTCTCCAGCCACCGCAAGTGGTTCGATCCAGCATCAGTCCTCGCCAGAGCAGGAAGCAACACTAACCACACGATCGAGATCACCACAATGGCTACCCCCAAGCGCTTGCGGTTGCTATTGAGACGCGACGCGTCCGTCTTTGGCTCCAAGAATTCGTCCCTCAAATCGCAGACTTAAAGACAACTTCGAACATCAGCCAAGCCATGAACAGTGTTAGGCAAAGGTTCAACGATTGGCCGCACAGATACAATACGAGCGGCTTTCCGCCTCGAAAATAAGGCATCAGTTCGCGGACATTTGTCGCCAAGCCGATGCTCACAAAGGCAAGGCAAAAGAACCATCCACGAAGCGTTTTTGTCGAGCCCTTGATCGTCGCACTGACGAGTTCGGGGCCGTCCGGTAAGAAGGCATACAGCGCGGAGAAAATGATCGAAGCAACAACGAATCCGATCACAAATTTGGGGAACCGATGCCAGATTTCCATCAAGCTTGGTCGTTCATCCGAGTTTTTTTCAACGTTAGTTACCCAGTAAGTAGCTATACCGAATGCCGTTACACCGATCAGAATGTTCTGAATCATTTTGACGGTGGCCGCAACCTCTAGCGCCCGGTCACCCAAAACAGCTCCTGCGGCTGCCACTGCGCCCGTGGAATCAATCGTTCCACCAAGCCACGCACCGCCGAGCACTTCGCTCATTCCTACTGCTTTAATAACAGCCGGTAGCACGACCATCATGACGACAGTAAACGACAGCGACATGCCGATCGCCAAAGAGAGTTCTTCCTTCTTCGCTTTACAAGCGGCTGCGGACGCGATCGCTGCTGACACACCGCACACCGACATATCGGCGCAGATAACCATGTTGAGCGATTTCGATTCGATCTTGAGAATCTTTTGCCCGAACCAATAGGTGGTGATCAAAACGATGGGAGTCACGACCCAAGCGACGAAAACTCCGGGGAGTCCAAGTGCAAGCAGTCGCGACATGAGAACTTCTGCTCCTAGCAGGACCAGACCGGTTTTGATGTAGAACTCAGTAAGCACCGCAGGCCGAATGAATTTCGGAGTACCAACCGTATTGCTAATAAGAAGCCCAACGCCAATTGCCCATAGTGCATACTCAAGGTTGTATGCTTTCACCAGACTGTGGCCGGCGAGGACGTAGGCCAACGTCGCCAATGCGAACACGGATGGAAAAGCCTTTAGAAAGGCTCCCCCAGATTTGTTTTGCAATTGTGTCGCGAGAGCAAACAACAAACCAATCGCGATGAACGCTCCCAGAATACCAATCCAAGTGTGGTTGTCGGCACTTTGGAATGCTTCAATTGGGCTTTGCGTCCATGTTGCCGGTTTCGCAAGCCAACTCTTTAGGGGACTTGTGATCGTGGAATCAGCAGCAGCAGAGTCAGTTGTTACAGAGAGGACGGCTGCAAATGACAGTAGTAACAAAATGGCCGCAACCGTCATCGCCAAGGCATCGTCGGACCATTTCTTTCGATTCGGATCCGCTTCGTTTGCCTTACTCATCGAGGAGGTCCTTTCAGATGACGTAGCTGGGACAAAGAGCTTCGTCGATACATCGACAGTACACTTCACGGGCCTCGCGGCCAATCAACCGATCGACTACGTGTCCGTTTTGAAATAGCAGAACAGATGGAAAGTGTTGAACCCCAAAACGACACGCAGCATCGTAGTTCCCAGTCGCATCGACGAATGCGATCCGTGCGCGCCCCTCGTATTTGTTGGCGATCTCGTTTAGTAGATCATCGTCCATTCGGCGATGGGCGTCAGCGAATTCAACCAACACCGGTTGTTGTGCGTCCGTGACTTCAAACTCAAGATTTCCATCGTCAAATTCTTCAACGTTGTGGGCAACCATATTCGTTTCCTCGACAGGTCGATAGTGGGTGTGTTTCCAGGGCTGTTAAGCTCGGCCTTTCAACATGCCGTGCCAGTAGAGATTCGGAAGTCCGAACTTTTTGAGCAGGAACATGCTAAATCGTTCTTTTGATTGATCGAACGGAAACGTTTCCGCAGGTTGCTTGTCGTAGTCGAACTCAGCCAACACCATCGAATCATAACCCGTCACCAATGGACACGAAGTGTAGCCGTCGTAGTGACCGGAAAGTTGGTCGCCTCGACTGAGGGCCAGCAGATTTTCGACAAGCGCGGGAGCTTGCTTGCGAATCGCCGCACCGGTCTTCGAAGTCGGCAAGTTCGAACAGTCACCAATGCCGAAGACGTTCGAGAACTTCGTATGTTGCAACGTGTGTTTGTCGACATCGACCCACCCGTTCTCGGCGGCAAGGGGACTCTGGGCGATGAAGTTCGGCGCTCCCATGGGCGGACTGACATGGATCATGTCGTATTTAAGTACGATTTCTTCGCCCGACTCCATGTGCTTGAAGATTGCTTCTTTTGAGTCCGGACGAAGCTCGTGCAGGTTGTGGTGGAAGCGAGCATCAATTGCCTTACGGTCGATTACCTGCTCAAGCGTCTTGCGGTACTTTTCGACGGCGAAGATTTTTGCTCCAGCATGGCAGAAGACGACTTCGATGTTGTCTCGAACACCATGTTTGCGGAAGAAGTCTTCTGCGAGGTAACAGATTTTCTGTGGAGCACCGCCACACTTTACGGGAGTGTTCGGGTGGGTGAAGATCGCTCTACCAGACTTGAGATTCTTGATGTTGTCCCACGTGCTGCGAACCGTCTCGTACGAATAGTTGCTGCACACGCCGTTTTTGCCGACGGATTCCTTCAAGCCGGGAATCGCATCCCAATTGATTTGAATTCCCGCAGCGACGACGAGGAAGTCATAGCTGATCGTTGATCCATCCTTTGTCTGGAGCGAGTTGTTTTCTGGATCAAAGGACGCAACGAATTGCTGAATCCATTCGGCACCGTATGGAATCACGTCTGCTTCGTCGCGTTCGGACTCTTCGGGTTTGCAAGCGCCACCGCCGACGAGTGTCCACAGGGGTTGATAGTAATGCTTCTTTGCCGCGTCGATGACGGCCACGTCAAGATTTGGGTCTGCGTTGAGAAGGCGAGCCGCAACGGTGATGCCTGCGGAACCTCCGCCAACAATGACGATGTGATGATGTTTGGACATGGTTGACCTGTTACCTAGTTTAGAGTGTGCTGCCGAAACACTTTGCAAATCGCATTGCAAAGCCAAGGCTCTTTTGTACGTCGGGGTTGGACATGGCTTGCATAACGCCGAACGCACCAACTCGTGCCGGTCCTTCCGACTTGCAGCTTTCCGATTGCGCTACGGTCAGCGACTTAGCCGCATTGCTGAGTGTCGCTAGCGTTTGGTCGTCTATCCTGGAGCCGAGCAGCAGAACCGCTCGGAGGCTTTGTGATGCACTCTTTTCGATGTCGATTCCTTGCTCTTGTGCCTGTCGAGCATAATCCTCAAACACGTCGCCCATGGTGGCAACCAGATTTGGCACCTCATCAATCAGGCGACTGGCTTCTTCCAGCTGAGGCAGGCGAGCCACCAGATTCTCTAAGGCCATCATGTTCTTGGGTTCCGTGACCCTTAGAAACAAATCCATCAAGCTTTGAAATCTCGCCTCGACATCGACGCCGGATTGCCCAGCCTTTCGACACAATTCGTCAACTACGTCCGCGCCAGCAGCGACCATTCCCGGCAGGGTTTGAGAAGCTTCGGAAACTTGTTGAGCGGCTTGTTCGAGTTCGTCCGCTCGGTCGAGCAAGCGAATCAATGCGTTGGCGACTTTCGGGTCGTTCAGCTTTTCCTGCAGCTGTTGTGCTGCTTCCGATTCCAGAGTTTGCATATGGAAGGCCTTTCGAGGTTACTAGTGCGGCAGCTTTGGTTTGAGAGTGGCGTACGTGAACATGCCTAACAGAGCTCCAACCAATGTGAAGATCGCCATCCACTGCCCGGCACCGATCTGAGCGTAGATAGGACCGGGACAGGCGCCCGTGATTGCCCAACCTGCTCCGAAACACATTCCGCCGAAGATGACACCCTTGTGAAACGGTTTTGGCTTGTAAACGATTGGCTGGCCGTTGGCTGATGTTAGCTGTAGCTGTTTGATGATCTGCATCGAAATCATCGCTACGGCGACGCCGACGCCGATGATCAGATACATGTGTGCCTCACGGAAGAGAAACATGTCGTGTACACGTTGCCAGCTAACGACCTCGGACTTCACGAAAATCACACCCAAGTAAATTCCCATCGCGAGCACGCTCGCGTAGCCAAACGGCGTCATACCGTTGGCGGAAGGCAGGGGTTGCTGTTTCGCTCCATCCGGGGCGCTGAGTGTTGTGGTTTCCATAGTGGTGTCCCTTAAAAGAGCAGACTTCCAAGTCCCCAAGTGACTCCCAGACCGCCGACGAAAAAGAAAATCGTGGCGACGAGGCTGGGCCAATTCAAATTCGAGATACCAGTAATCGAATGCCCAGAAGTACAACCTCCGGCGTAGCGTGTCCCGAATCCGATCAGAAATCCGCCGACGAGCAACTTCAAACCACCTGCCGCGCCCGCAAACTCAGTGGGAAGGAAAGCTACAGGTTGGCGTGACAAGAAATTGGTGGCGATGAATCCGCCGATGGCAATGCCAACGACAAACACAAGCGTCCAGACTCCTGCGTGGCGATCGTATTTTCGAAAGTAGTCCAGTTTGCTATTTGGCGCGCACATTGCGCCCACTTGTTGCAAGCTCGTAGAAATCCCAAATCCTTTACCCGCCAATAGGTACAGCAATGGAACCGTTAAGCCGATCAGGATTCCTGAGAACCACCAAGGCCAAGGCTGCATGATCCAGTCCATCAAATTCCTCCGTTAGACACAGGCTGTTTCGTTGCCAACAACAGGCAGCCCGGATGCTGTCCAAGCATCAAGTCCGCCAACGACGTCTAGAACATTCTCGAATCCGTTCTTTAGCAGCAGTGATGAGGCTGCCGCGCTGCGGTATCCCGTTCGGCACTGCAACGCCACTGTGGCTCCGCGATCTATCTGATCCAATCGTTCGGTTAGCTCATTAAGCGGTAGATTAACGCTGTTTTCGATGTGTGCGGATTCCCACTCCGTGACGGAGCGAACGTCGATCACTTGTAATTGGTCGTCTGCCGAAAGCTCACCAGCTAGTGCTTTGACTGTAACACGGTCCACTCGGCTCACGACATCGGGACGTGGTCCCAAGGCTTTGGGGCCATGCTCTAAATAGCCTTTCACTTGATCAAAGCCAATTCGACCGAGCCGCATGATTGCTTCTTCGATTTGATCCAAATCGCCGACTACCACGATGGGGCGTTCGGTGTCGAGCAAAGTACCGCACCACGTGGCATACTGGCCGTTGAGTCCAAGATTGACGGAACCACTTAGATGAGCCGCGGCAAAGGTGGCCGAGTCGCGAACGTCGAGCAACTGTGCACCGTCATCGCGCATCGAGAGCACATCCGACAGGTCGATCGGGTTTAGTGCCGCTCCAATTGCCTCGTCGAGTGGCTGACGATCTTTTCGGTTTAGCATCGAGTCGTGCGTGAAGTACTTTGGCGCTTTCGGTTGGTCTGCGGTGACCAGTGTCTTAAATTCCGATCTAGTCATTGGCTGAAGGGCATAGTTGTACGCCTTTTGTTCGCCGATCGTGCTGACGAACTCATCTCCTAACTGGCGTCCGCACATCGATCCAGCACCATGCGCCGGATAAACCAGCGTCGGGTCCGGTAGTTGCATTAGTTTGAGATGGAGCGAGTCGTATAGCTGGCCCGCCATTTCGTCCGGATCGAATCCGATGCTGGCCAGCAAATCCGGGCGACCAACATCGCCAATGAAAAGCGTATCGCCGGTAAGAACACCGTGTGGTTTGAGGTCACTTTCGTCGAGGTCATAAACGACGATCGAGATTCCTTCGGGAGTGTGACCGGGAGTGCTCAGAATCTTCAGTCGCACTTGGCCGAACTGAAGCATGTCACCGTCTTTGATGGGCGTGAATTGATATTCCGCATCTGCGTGCTCGCCGAGATAAATCTTGGCTCCGGTTCGTTCACGAAGCTCGATATGTCCAGCGACGAAATCGGCGTGGAAGTGTGTGAGAAACACGTAGCGGATGCGAAGACCGCGGGCGTTTGCATCTTCGATGTACTGATCGACGTCTCGCTGCGGATCAAAAACTGCCGCGACCTTCGTCTGGTCATCTGCGATCAAGTACGACGCATGAGCCAAGCAATCGAGATAGTAACGCTGAAAGAACAAGATGCTTCTCCGGACGCACACGATGTAGTAAATCGTCAGCGCACCGTGTTAAGCATCTGCCGTGCCAACGTCGATGATTCGTTAACCTATCCGACTTACTCGCGAAAAACTCCCCGGTTTGCCACTCTAGGAGCGTCGGGCGTTAACGACCCCGTTAAGTGTTAACTTAACACTTAACAGTCGCGCTAACGGCTATTCGGCAATGGAATAGCGATTCTTGATGTCGTCGAATCCACCAGCATTCTCGACGTTTGTGAATCCCATTCCTTCGAGGGTCTTCTTGGCCGCATTTGCTCGCCCTCCCGCCTTGCAATAAACGATGAGCTTCGCTGCTTTGTTCTGTGTGACTTCGCCGATCCGGGCGCCGATCTCGGTGTGCGGAATATTGACTGCCTGCTCCACGTGTCCGGTATCCCATTCGTCTTGAGAACGGACATCGATAACGAACGTCTCGTTGGTTGCAGAGCTTACATCCGGTGTATCGACCGCCGGTGAAGCCGAAGATGGCTCAGTCGTTACCGGAGACGAGCAGGCCGACAACAGGGCCAAGGCGGTTACTAGGAAAAAGTTTCTGGCATACATAACGGATTCCTTCGTTGTAGTTCTTCTGATCTTCAAGAGTTCACACGAACGAGCCTTGAAGGGGATTGGCTTTCGCCCCGTATGTATCTAGGTCAAGCACGGTGTCTTTCGTCCTGGAACGCAGGTCGATACGGTAGAACTCCCCGTCGAGGCTTGCGGCACCATAGAAGTATCGTCCGCCTGCACCGATCGCCGACGTGTGGGCCTGTGACTTTTTGCCAGCTGGGGGCAAGCTTGCGACTTCCACGTTTTTGATGGCGACATGCTTTTCTTGATCGAATAGCGTAACGAACTTGTCGGTGTGATTCACAATGACTCCGACACCCATCTTCGACTGCGGATTGAAAAATACATGCCCAGAACCGGCACCAGCTTTGATCGGCTTGCAAAACTTGAATCCGCTCTTGGCAGGCTCAACGACATACACGAAACCATTGGAAGTAGGGACGTAAATCGTGTTGCCGATGATGCCGATGTGATGAGCACCACCTTCCGAAGAAGGCATGAATAAGACCTCATTCACCGAGCAATTCTTCGGGCTTGGTGATCGCTTACTGCAGCTAAAAAATACCAAGGACGGTGGAATTCTGCTGCCGACGTTGCCCTCACATAGCGCGACATAGCCGTCTCGATAAACTTCGATGTGGTGGCAGGAGGTGGGAGTTTGAAACGACCAAAGAGGCAGCGATTGGTTGAGTGCGTAGATAGAGATGCGCCGTCTGCGTCTGTCGATGACGAAAAAATTATTGCGGTCGATCCACATCGGATGCCCGCTCGCGAGAGTACCGCCATAATCGTACGACGTGGGACCACCGGGCAACCCAACGGATTGGATAACTCTTTCTGACGATACATCGAGCACGCTCGTGACTGGTTCGTCCGCTCCCGCAATCAGACACAAGTGCGATTTGCCAACTTTCTTCGTGGCGGTCGATCGTGGTCTGTGTGACAGCTCGATAGGAGAGCGAGCGGTATAACTTCGGATATTAATGGGAGTGACTGACTTTACACCGCGCGTGATCGCATACAACACGTCCGGAGTGACAGAATCAACAGGATACGCCGGAGCGTTTATGGGAATGTCTTCTTCGACGATTCGACTCATGGTATCAACGTCAATTGCGAATATGCGACTGGTTTCCAAGTCTCCGTAAAAAGCACGCCTTGCCATGATGAACCTCGTTGTGTTGATCCTGCGAAACCTAGTGTTTGAATGTGACGCATCCTATTGGATGCCATGGAGCTTGTGAGTGCCAGTGGTTATCGACAGGGCGAATCACGGCAGAATAGCACGATCGAAAGAAGTGTCAGACGTCGGAGAACGCTGGATGATATTGCACTTTCCCTGATCTGCCAGCTAAGGAGGCTGGAACGAGTTCCATCGCCATGAATACTTCGTCAGGCACGTCGTACTCCGACTCAATGCCAAAGTTGGAAGAAGGAAGGAATCCAAAGCGACGGTAATAATCGGGATGCCCCAGGACAACCACCGCGACAAAGTCTAGCTCCTTACATTGTTCCAGTCCGGCCCGCACAAGAGCAGAGCCAACGCCCTTTCGCTGGTGAGTTGGTGAGACGGCCATCGGTGCGAGCCCAGCGACTTTGATTTCGGGTTGGCCCAATAGTGAAACGGGCGACAACATAATATGGCCAACGATCGTATCTTGATCTTCAGCGACAAGCGAAACAGTAGGAGTCACTTGTATTCGCAATGCGTCTACTAGGTTGGCCTCGGATGGTGTTTCAAAAGCTGCGACGTTAACCGCACGTATTGTATCGTAGTCATTCGATCGCTCTGTTCGTATACGCATGCCTCCCTCCATCGTCTACTCAGCATCAATTCTATCAATGTTGTTGGCCATGCTTGGATACCCCGGATTGTCGACCTACACGTCAATTCTGACTAGCGGGAACAAAATCAACGTTTTCTTCCCGTAGTAGCACGAAACGGCATGCGGAGCATTGCGCTCAAAGGTACCGTCTGTTCTTCGTTCGGTAATTCTGGGATTCCTAGGTCCAGCTCCCTGTGATCCACCTCCGGTTGAGCTCGATAGGTGCCAAAGACACGGTCCCACCACGGAATGTTGAAGCCGAAGTTGCTATTAGCTTCCTCGGAGTTGACCGAGTGATGCACGCGATGCATGTCCGGCGTGACGACAGCCAGCCTCAGGATTCGATCGATGGGCTGCGGTAGGTTGACATTGCTGTGATTGAAAATCGCGCAGCCGTTAAGCACGATTTCGAAGATGAAGACTGCCAAGGGGGAAGCTCCCAAGGCAATTACCCCGATACATTTGACCAACATGGAAAAGGCAATTTCGAACGGGTGAAACCTTAAACCCGATGTTGCGTCGAGGTCATGGTCAGCATGATGTACTTTGTGGAAGTCCCAAAGCATCGGGATGCGATGAGCCGCCACGTGTTGCCAGTAGATGAGCAGATCGAATAACACTAGGACTAAAATCAGCTCAAGCCATGACGCAATTGCAACGTTGTTGAAAAGCCCCCAACTTCTCTGCTCTGCAAGGGTGGCTGCCCCAACAGCAGAAAGCACCGGGAGGAGCCGCAGCATCAATGAGTTCAAACATACCAGAAGCAAGTTGTTCCACGTCCTGCGAAGTCGACTCTCCACACGGTCTCGTCGTGGCGCCACGGTCTCCCAAATCAGCATCACCGTCAGAATTCCAGCAAACGGGAGCAGCCTCCAAGTCTCAGACATTATTCTCTCCGTAGTAGCAATAGTGCAGCTCGATTAATGGACGGCAGAATACTGCGACGGGACCGAGTAGCGGGCGCTGTACGTGTGGACGCGTTGCGTTTGTTTTCCTTTTGGCGTCACGAGGGGGTATTTCGCTTTGCACCACCCCAAGATGCTACCTTTGAAATTCATTGCAGATTGCCCGGCAGCTATCAGCTTTCGAGCATAGTGCTCACTTCTACCACCCACGGTGCAGTACGTGATCACTGTCCTTCCCTGATAGTGCTGGCGATGGCGTTCAAACTGCTGCGCGGTAATCGCACCGGGGATCATCGAAACCGCCTGTTCTTTGGGCGAGCGTACATCAACCAACACGAAATCTGCTGGAGGCTTCTCCTGCCCTTGTTCCGTCGCCTGTTTTTCGACGGAGGCTTGTTTCGTGAGCAACTGATAGAGCTGTTCTGCACTGATCGTCTTCGCGGACTGCTGTCGTCCGAAGAACGAAAACTGCGCCACGGCTGAGTCCGAGGCCAGACAAATGAAGAGTGATACGATGAGTGTGAAGCGAATCATGTCCCTTTTCCTTCCTTGAAGAGCACGGCACCATCGATTCCCTGATGGTGATGAAGAACGAGCTTTGGATAATCGCAACTCTTATGCCGTCGCAACAAACGACAAGGACGCTGTAGATACAGCGTCCTTGCAAGAGAGTCGTTAACTTTCGCGTTAAGCGCTAACGAAACACCTTAACGCTCCTGCTTTACGCTAGCGGTGGCGTCGATACTTCAAAGAGGCTACACATCCAATCAATGCTGCCCAGACACCAAGCGATGTTGGCTCTGGGACTGCCCGGACTTCACCTCGAAGTTCAGCAAACGGAAAACCAACAGGGGCAGCCATACCGTTAGGAAGGACGGCTCCATCATTGGTGAAAACATCCTTAGTGGAGTGCACAATGACGAACGGAAACCCGCTAAGTAATCGATCAACGATGACATCGTCACCGGGATGCACGCCCGCCGCTTGGAAAGCCCCTTGGTCAGCGGCAAGAATAGAGACGGAGTCTCGACTGAAACTGAATCCGTCGGCAGTATCAACCAAGTCCATCGGTTCTGATCCAAACACCAAGTCAACGACGTTGAAACCGAAATCGCCTTCATTTCCGGAATTGGGCAGGTGTAGATGAAACGGAGTCGAGTTTGGTCCAAAATTGCGAAGATCGCTGGTGCTCATTCCAACGACGCTGAGAGAAACGTCGGTGAGTTGGTTGAGCTCGGTGTCCAAGATGGCGCTGAAAAAGCCCGTCGAGGTGGTGGGGACAACACCGCCGGCATCCGTGCGAAAAACTGGATTCGTACCATTCTGATTCGGTGCGGTAAGTGTTGCCTCAAGAGGAACCTGTATAGCTGCTGCTTGGGTGACGAGTAAAGCCAAGACGATAAACGGCAAAGAATTGCGGAGTGTTTTCATGGGGTACCTTATTGGTGAAACAGCGTGATTTGATCAAGAAATGAGTCATGAAAGCTGTTCACTAGCGGTCCCCAAGATTCAGTTCGTTTGTATTCGGCTGGGTAAATCGGTTCAGTGACAAACGTCACATTAGGGTATGGCAATCGCTGGTTAAGAGTTTCGGCAGTCGCCGTATGGAACCGCCACGAATCCGATTGCTTCATCGTGTACCCGATGTTTTCGCAGCTTCCTTGTTGAAGCCGACCAGTGTCGGTCGCACGAGGCTATGGGCTCGCACTACCAGTCGGCGTTGTTGAGTAGCCTTTGGAGTCCGAGGACGTTGAGGTACTCGGCAGTTTGTAGGGAGCGTGAATTTCTTGCATGCCATTTTTGATGAACCGACTTACGAGTTTGGCATGTTCTTGCACGAGCATAATCACGAAAGGATCGTCTGCTTCGTATGTCACCTTCATGCCCTTGTCGGTCTCTTCATATGAAAGCTCATAATCGTCAGCGTGTTTGATGAGCTCGACAAAAATTGGGTGGAAAGTCATCGGTGGCAGCGGTTCGTTGCTGTGCACGCGGTCTTCCATTGCCGGAACATGCTCTTGTATCAGCGCAACGATTGATGCTTCGTCCGATTCTGTGATTGCCTCGGCGCCATTGGTGAGCATCGTGACCTTCCTCACGATTTTTTCGCGATCCGCGAACATGGAATGCAACGTCGTCATGTCCGCTCGACGTTCGGCCATTCCTCCTCCATGTCGTCCCATTTGGTGCATGGGGCCATGGGCGTCTGATGCGTCATGCTGGTGTTCTTCGCCAACAAAGCCCGTCTCGCCGGCGGCATCTTGGTCGATGCTTGCCGAATCGGCTGAGTTCGTGACCTTCCGAGGTACTTCGACCCAGAACCACCCCCGCAAGTCACCTTCCTTGAAGCCAGTCGCCGCATCGTCGGGGTAGAACTTCGCAAGCTGCTCCTTGACCGGCGATGCCAGTGACTCTCTTGCCCCATGGCACGTTAAGCACTTTTCCTGCAGCTTGATGGGAAGCAATGCGCCAACCGTATCCGCGTCAATCGAGACGAAATGTGGCTCGGTCAGTTCTTCGGAAAGCAGACCCTCGGCCCAAGCTGGAGATTGGTTCTTTGCGTTGCGAAGCTTGAGTGCGGTGCGGCCAATCTTGACGCCCTGCTGTTCACCGACTTGGGTGGCAAACTTAGCGGCTTCATTGCTGCAAACTTCAATCGCGGCGCCTGGGCCATCGGATTTCATGACCTCCATTAGCCTTCCCGATAGCTGCTTGAACATTGCGTCCTTGGCAGCGATCGCTCTGGCTTTTACTCCGTCGTCAATCGCATCTGACGGTGCTAGAGTTGCCTTTGCCTCGGTTTCTATGATTTGTTTTGGGGCTTTCTGGCATCCCACAAGAAAACTACAAACGCACAACAACAAGGCAAATTGCCGATTAAGTGAGTTCATTTTTTTCGATCCTTTCTGGCCGTCTCAGCACGGCGGCAATTTCCTTGAGACCGGCAGGGTGCTCAACAATCTTTGTATCTGGGCTCCATTCCCACCGCCGGGTTGAAAACAGGTTTGCCATATCTAATGGGGAGCAATGATACGGTGGCCCGGTTTCGTTGTTGTCAGTCTGCATGAAGAGCGCGAGAAGCACGCCGCCCGGCTTGATCCATTTGGCAAGCTGAGCCTCATAGTTTGTTCTTTCTTGGGGTTCGATCGCGCACAAACAAGTCTGTTCGTAGACCAAGTCGAATGGCTGAGAAGGATTGAAGTCAAAGAGGTTACCTTCAACCAGATTCGCTTTGATGCTTCGCTGTTTCAAGGCATCGGACAGCTCCGCAAGTGGTGTCGGAGCAATATCCAGTGCTGTGACGTCGAAACCGCGGCTGGCCAACTCGACAACTTCGTAGCCTCTTCCACAACCGGGAATGAGCACCGACTTGACTTGCCGAAACAGTCCTTCGTCCAACCAAGTGAGCAAAGCAGGACTTGGCTCACCGCGGTCCCAGCCGGTTCTGCCAGACTCGTAGCGTTGTTGCCATTGGCGAGCTTCTTCGTCGTCTGACAAGGCGTCGTCCATGTTCTCGTAACCTGAGCCGAAGCTATTTGAGCATTGGGATGTAAGCGAATCCGTCGGCCTGCAAATTCACGAGCGACGTTAGGGCGGATACAGCGACCGAGACATCTTCAGCGACTTCGTGGGGGTGTCCGCCTTTGCCAATGAGCGATTGCCCACAAACGTAAAACTCGACCCCCGCTTCTTTGAGCGTGGCGATGCAGGACAGATTTGGATTCGCGTCAATTGCAAATTTCCGCTGATAGGCGTCGTCGTTTAATGAGGCGAGTGTTGCGTCACCATGTAGCACTACGGCGATTCTTACAGCTGCTGAATCCTTGCCAGCACCTGCGTAGATGTTGACAAAACGACTCACTTTTTCGATCGCGGCATTGAGTTTCGTAGGATCGCTCCCTTTTGTGATGTCAACGACAATGCTGCTACCACTTCGCGGCTGCTGACTCGCCGTGGGGAGCCGAACGACTCTTCCGTACTTGGCAACTTTCGGATGGTGATACGTTGTGCCAGCAGGCTCCACCGGAGCAGCAGCGATTGCGATGACCGCAGTGAGGAGCAAAGCGATACACATCGACAATTTATTGAACAGTCTGTTCATGGCTTTCCTTGTTTGCGACTGGTGGCGAAGACTTCGCGCACGATCCACTCATTCACGTATGGATTCCGAAGCGAGGTAGCACCCAACGAACAGCTGCGAACCACACGCCGAGAACAAGTACGAACGTTGCTATGTCTTTCATGGCGACTCCTAAGAGCAGGATCCCGAACTACCAATACTGCAAGCCTCAGCTGACACGGCATCGGTAGTGGTAGGCAAACCAGCTTTGCTCCAACCTAGATAGCCGCCTGCGAGGTTGACAACTTTCTTGCCAGCGGCCTGCAGTATGCTTGTCGCAATCGCAGAACGAGCGCCGCTTTGGCACTGGGCCACAATCAGTTTGCTATCGTCGATCTCACTGATGTGTTCCGGCAAGTGACCGAGGAAGCGAAAATCAGCTTGCGGGATGTGTCCGGCAGCCCACTCCGCTTGCTTGCGAACGTCGATGAGAGTGACTTCGTTGTTCTCGATCTTCGCGGAAACATCAGCAGGAAGTACATTTTCATAGGACTCGGTAGTCAAGTTCGCCGCGCTGATTTCCGTGGGAGAGAAAGCTCCTTCGATTTGCTCGACACCGATTTTTCGCAGAATACGCGTCGCTTCTTTCAGCGTTCCGCCTTCGGCAAGTATGTACAGCGGCTTTGAATAGTCGAGAACCCACCCGCCCCAAGATGCCAACATCGTCAGGGGGATGTTGATTGCGCCGGGGACATGAGCGTCAGCAAACTGCGTGGGTACTCGCACGTCGAGAATCGTGCCCACTTCGCGGGCAACACTGAGTTCGCCGGTCTCAACGGTTTGCGGGATCCCCTCGCCGCCAAGAATCATTGGTCCTTCCTTGTTTACTCGCTTCATTAGCGCGAAGTACTTAGGAGCCGGTGGCTGTTCCGCCAGAATGTAATCGACGAACTCTTTTTCGTCGGTGTATTGCAAAGCCGGATTGAACATCTTCTCGTATCCGACGGTCGAGGACGGAATCGCACCGAGCCCCTTTCCGCATGCACTTCCGGCACCGTGTGCTGGCCAAACTTGGAGGTAATCTGGCAGTTGCTTAAATCGTTCGGTCGATTTGAACAGATCGCGGGCCCCCGGTTCCGCAGTGTTCTCAACTCCGGCTGCTTCTTCCAGCAAATCCGGACGCCCGACGGCTCCGACGAACACAAAGTCTCCCGTAAAAATGCCCATCGGTTTATCGGCTCCGCCACCCTGATCGGTAAGCATGAACGAGATGCTCTCCGGTGTGTGTCCCGGCGTGTGGAGAACCTCAAACTTGATATTCCCGATGCTGAAATTGTCCCCGTCTTTGAGAAGCTTGTGATCGTACTGGCTGGCGAACAGGTACTTCCAATCGGCGGGCCCTTCGTCGGAAACATACAGCCTTGCACCAACTCGCTCGGCCAGTTCGCGTGCTCCCGATACGTAGTCCGCGTGGATGTGCGTTTCGGCGACGGCGACGATCCTAACGCCCTCCCGATTCGCCATGTCTAAATACTGCTCGACATCTCGACCCGGATCCACAATGACTGCTTCCTTGGTCCTTTGGCACCCAACCATGTAGGACGCGTGAGCTACGGCTTGGTCGTAGAAATATTTGAGTAACATGTCCGTTCTCCTTTAGTTCTGACGCTCTAGCGATACAGGTTGCGTCGAAGTGTTAAGTAATTCAGTTGCTGCCGAATTCTGGCTCGACGGACCAAGGATGAGTTTGCTTCCTTCGCGGATCATGACGAAACTTCCAAGCACCACGAGAAAACAGGCAAAGACCTGCCTGAGCATCTGCTGGTTGAGGCGGGAATTGATCGATCGCCCGATCACGCTGCCCAAGATTCCAATCACCGCGAACACCACAATGGTCTGTACGTCCACTGAGGTGTTTTGCGAAATGAGATAATGCTCGTATTTGGCGAAACCAACTATTGCATTGAAAACGATGATGACGAGGCTAGTTCCGATCGCCAGTCGCATTGGCAGTTTGCCAAGTAACACCAACGCCGGGACGATTAGGAATCCGCCGCCGACTCCGACAAACCCTGTCAACGATCCCACTGCAATGCCTTGAGCTGCAATCAACCAAGCAGACGGTCGAGCGTCATCCGGCGTTGCGTTTTGTTTCTCAACTGAACCGGGCGATTTCTTCAACATGGAATACGCTGCAGCCACAAGCACGGCGGCAAACACGACTAGCTGCAGGGCTTCCAACGCAATGCCACCGAGCCAAGCTCCGAAGAACGTTCCCAGCATGCCGGGAATGCCAAAGCACCAAACGCTGCGCCATTCAATCTGATTCGACTTGGCATAAGGGATTGCTGCAAAAATCGAAATTAACCCAACGATCGCCATCGATTCTGCGATTGACTCTTTCGCACCATGCCCGACCAGATATATCAGAAGCGGAACCGTAATCGCAGAACCGCCCGAACCTAGCATTCCGAGCGTCAAGCCGATGATGAGTGCGCCGATGAGCGTGACTAACATAGCTTTCCAATCAGTTGGTCTTGCAGTCTGTATCGCAAGCAACTTGGTTCCACGGCATCTTGGCAATCAACATGCCCATTGCACACGTATCCGTTATGGCGGCGAACATAAGTCCCGCTCCCACGAACGCTGAAATGCCAGCGAAGTAGGGGTGCACCAGAATGCCCAGCAGTGCGCCAACAAGCACAATGAAGCCTGCCACGAGTCGAACTTGACGCTCCAGAGACATGGCCTTCTTTCCACGCTTCACGGGAAGACCCGCGGCAGCCCACGCGTCTGTTCCGCCATCGACGTTGACGACGTTGTCATGACCAGCATCAACGAACATCTGTGCCGCTTTCGCGCCACGACTTCCACTCTTGCAGATCACATAGAGCGGTAAGTGTCCATTGCCGTTTCGCTGCGAAACGATTTGGTCTGGATTCAGTCGGTCGAGTGGGACGTTTTTAGCTGTGGTAGCATGGACTTCTTGGAATTCCAGCGGTGTTCGTACGTCGATGAGGTCAATGGATTCGCCATGTTTCTCGTGCAAATCCTTCGGCGAGATGGTCGCGACAGTCATTTCTCTTCCCTGTTGAAGCTTGGGTTGACGAGCGGCGGATACCGCAACAGGGAACTGCCTTAAGCAGACGCCGTGCCACAAAGGATTTCGACGACTGCTCCATCTAGCAGATGCCGTGTTTTCTCCGAGAAATGGAGAGATTTGGGGCGAATTCCCCTATTCCAAGCGCAGCCTTGGTTAACGGTAAACCGTTAAGCGTTAAGGTTAACGCTTAACGCTGCTGTTAACGTATTTCGCGCGGAAGCAGCTCTTAATCCGGTACTTCAATCTCGTACCGAGTTATTTTCTTCCAAAGCGTGACGCGGCTTGTCCCAATCAACTGGGCGGCTTTCGTTCGATTGCCGCGCGTCTGATTGAGAGCATCCACAATCCGCTGTCGCTCTTCCTGTTGGTCAGGTGTTAGGGCAAGAGTCGATTCCGCTGTTGCAACGGACACGCCCGCCGCTTGCGGTTGTCGGATTTCCAGCGGAAGATCGTGATACGTGATGCGATCTCCTGATACCGTGACACAGGCGTGTTCGATCGCGTTTCGCAATTCGCGCACGTTACCGGGCCACGAGTACTCTTGCAGAACGTCCAACGTATCTTTCGCGATGCCATCCACGGCTCGGCCCTTCTGGACGCAGAGTTGGCGAATGAAATGATCCACCAACAAAGGGATGTCTTCCTTACGTTCGCGAAGCGCAGGTAGCCGTATTTCGAAGACATGAATGCGATAGTAGAAGTCCTCTCGCATGACGTCATCTTCGACGAGTTTTTTCACGTCTCTATTCGTCGCAGTGACGACGCGGACATCGACTTTGCGTGTCTTGTTGTCTCCGATTCGTCTGACTTCTCGTTCCTGCAAGACGCGCAGGAGTTTGACTTGAATCGCTTTGCTGACCTCGCCAATTTCATCCAGGAATAACGTCCCGCCGTTTGCAGCTTCGAACATCCCAAGCTTGTCGGAATTAGCGCCGGTGAATGCACCTTCAACGTGGCCAAATAACTCGCTTTCCAGCAAAGATTCTGGGATTGCCGAGCAGTTTATCGCCAGAAATGGCTTATCTGCTCGGTCACTCTGAGCGTGAATTGCCCTCGCAGCCAACTCTTTGCCCGTGCCAGATTCCCCAGTCAACAGGACGGTGACGTCGCTGTCCGCTGCGAGCCGAAGTTGCCGAAACGTCTCACGAATCACCTCGCTGTTTCCAACAAGTTGCTCAAACGCAAATCCCGTAGCAGCCTGTTTTTCGAGTACCTTGATTTTTTCATTCGCATGGACCAGCTGGGTTAGGTCCATGAAGCACCCAACGGCTCCCGACACATTACCCTTCTCGTCAGTAACCAGTTGAACGTTGCCGTGGATATGGATCTCACGGCCGTCCTTGCTCATGACTTTGCATTGTTGTTCGCAAACTGCGGAAGTCTCTGTGCAGGATGCGCCCAACAACTCAGCTAACGAACCGAACCCCTTACAATTCGGTCCTTCGAGCAAAGTACATGGCTGACCAATTAAGTCTCTCGCCGAGTAACCCGTGATTCGTTCCGCACCTCGATTCCATGCCACGAAGACCCCTTTGGCATCGACCGTAAACAGGCCTGCTTGCATCGAGTCCACGATGGAGGTGAGGACGCCAATATCTTGATGGAAATCGAGTTCCATGGATCTTTTGATACTCCCAAACCCGCCATTCTACTCGCAATGACGGTTTTTCGGCCACCGCGGGCCAAATGCTACATTTCAGGAACCGAAGGCGAACGATATGAATGAGAACCGAACCGCTCAAGAAGGGCTGCAACCTCAAGTGACACGTGCTGAGATTAGTTCAAACACTTGGATCCGAGAAGCGATTTCAAGAATCGAATCCGATTTCAATCGGTCGGCAGATACACACCTCATCAAATTCCCAAACTGTGCGTGTCCGAATATCGATGTTTATCTGAAGGACGAGTCGATTCACCCTTCCGGGAGTCTCAAACATCGTCTCGCTCGATCGCTATTCCTTTACGCGATTTGTAACGGCTGGATTACCGAAGGAACGCCCATCGTCGAAGCGTCATCCGGAAGTACCGCCATCAGCGAGGCATACTTTGCCAAACTGTTGGAGCTGCCGTTCCACACCGTCATTCCAGAATGCACTTCTAAAGACAAGATCAAGAAGATCGAGTTCCTCGGTGGCAAATGCCACTTCGTCGATGGCGACGATATGTACTCCGCAGCAGCAAACCTCGCCACAGAGCTCGACGGATACTATATGGATCAATTCACTTTCGCGGAGCGAGCCACGGACTGGCGCGGCAACAACAACATCGCCGAGTCGCTTTTTCGCCAAATGTCGCGTGAACGGTATTCGGTTCCGTCTTGGGTTGTGGTTGGTGCGGGGACGGGAGGAACTTCAGCCACTATCGGAAGGTACATTCGCTATCAAGGACTCGACACAAAGGTCTGTATTGCAGACCCGGAGAACAGTGTATACGCAGATTACTTTCGTACCGGCGACCCAGACCTCACATGCGATCGGCCATCTCGCATCGAGGGTATCGGGCGACCGCGAGTTGAACCATCGTTCATTCCGAGTGTAATTGATCGAGTTATCCAAGTTCCCGATGCCGCTTCCATCGCGACAATTCGAACTCTCGATTGCCTGATTGATCGAAAGTGCGGAGCCTCCACCGGTACCAACCTTTGGGCTGTGTTCCAGCTCATTTCCGAGATGAAGTCGCGGAATGAATCCGGCAGCATCGTAACGTTGATCTGCGATAGCGGAGAACGCTACGCCAATACCTACTTCAACGATGATTGGATTACGGAGAACGGACTTTCTCCAGAGACCTACTCCTGCCAGCTAGACGATTTCATTGACCGCGGAGTCTGGTGCGAGTAAAGCATCGACCCTCGACCAATGAGCGATGTCTAACACATCGACCGGTTGAAAGGGATATTCTCCACACAGGGTGACTTTTGTCACGGTCTGCTCGTTGGCTCTTTGGTCAGATGCCCAGCACGTTCATCACTCTGCCGAGCAAAGCTAACGCAAAGCCATATATCCAGTCACTCCTTAGCCTAATCAGGCCGGAGCCGCAGGATATTGGTGTTTAGGAGAACAAATGAGAGAGACCGTCACGACAACGCTGGCATCAACACTTTTGGTACTTCTGACTTCAGGGGCATTTGCTCAAGATGTCCCGGCAAACCCAAGCGCTTTCTGGCAGCCGCTTTCCGATGCCGAGTTTGTAGAACTCGTGCCGGGTACGGGGATCGAAATCTCCACTGTTTTCGGTGACCGAGCAACCGGGCCGCACGCCAGCTTCATTAAGGTTCCAGCGGGAGGTGGAATCCCGACCCACAATCACACGGCCAATACACGGTCGATGGTACTCGACGGACCGATGTCGATTCCTGTTCCCGACAACGAAGATAACCCAATGACGATGCTACGTGGGAGCTCGAGTCTAGTTCCCGGCGGCGTGAATCATCGCATGATTTGCTTGAACGAAGACGCTGACTGTTTGTTCCTTATTGAACAGGATGGACCGTTCGACGCGAACTTCATGGACGATGCAATGGGAGCAGCGGCACGTAACCCCGAAGCAATCGAAGTGCCTTTTGACTCGTCGACGGGCTTCCAAACGATTCTTCCCGGTGTTGAGTTTCGCACCGTGTTTGGTGATCGAGCAACGGAGGCTCATGGCACAATCGTTCGGGTCGAAGCCGGCTCCGGGATTCCTGCTCACTACCACACCGAAATAGCCAACGGAATCGTGCTAAACGGTTTAGTGGAGATTCCGGTTCCGTTCAATCAAACGGATCCGATCGCAATGCCGACGGGTGGCGCATTCAGTGTTCCAGCGATGACGGGCCACGAAATGAACTGCGTTGGCACTGAGACCTGTGAATTCTATCTCCGGCAAGATGGGGCATTCGACTTCAATCCTGTGCCTGAACCGAGTTGCTCGTTGCTGCTGGGATTTGCATTGGTCGGTTCACTGTCACTACGTCGTCGAATCCGAAGTTAACAAGGTTGCATCGAAACGGTTGCCTATTTCGTGCAATCGTGCCATGGTCTGACGATGCAATCATCTAAACGTATAAGGTCACCACTGGACCAGCGGAAGTATTGCGAAGTTCCGACGTCCATATTTGAGCTGCGGGTTCGAGACTTTGTCGCGACAGGAATCGGCGCGTTTATCGGCTACCTGATCCTGACGAACCTCTTCTAATTCGAGATTGGCGGGCCTTGCGGCCCGCCGGGAGAGTTAGTTGGATTCGTGCGCCCATCACCCTAGACGTAACACGCGTCATCTCCGATAGTTCCAGCTTGCCTCATCTCAATCTGCCACTTTCGAATTCCCTCTAACTGCCGTACGGGACTATCGGGAGTTCGAACTGTTGTTTCTCGTTGAATCAGAACTAACCTCAATGTAGAATTTCGCCCTATTGAGAATGCTTCTCATCTGCAATCTGGGCTTCAATGAGCATTTCGCTCGACAAACTACCAAACGACCGCGGGATCGTGGGCTCCATCGCCTTGTCCGACTCAGCAGCTAAACGCCTCAAGGCACTTGGCGTTTTTGAAGGACAACACATCCAGATTGCCCGGCGGGGTGATCCACTCATTGTTAAGGCTGCTGGCAGTCGAATCGCAATCGCCAAAGACCTAGCGAAAAACATACATGTCGAGAGTCCAACATGATCGACGCGCCGGAAGGCGAGCAGCTTACCGTTGCTTTGATCGGCAACCCGAATGTCGGTAAGACGTCGGTCTTCAATCGTTTGACGAATCTCAACGCGAAGACATCTAACTTCGTTGGCACAACGATTGAAAAACGGGTCGGGACTTTTCATTGCGGTGGACGGCGAATCCAAATCGTTGACCTTCCGGGATTGTTCAGTCTCGACACCAGTTCGCCAGAGGAAGAGGCGGCAAAATCAGTTCTTGAGGCTGAGGAAGGACGCCCGGATTGCGCGTTAGTTGTTGTGGATTCTACAAACCTGCGACGAAGTCTAGTCGTTGCCGGACAGACGGTCGATCTCGGCCTGCCGACGATCGTGGCGGTAAACATGTCGGATGTGTCACAACGGCGAGGAGTTCAAGTCGACTATGCGAAGCTGCGCGAGGAACTCAAATGCTTGGTCGTTCCGATTTCGGCGCGAACGGGCGAGGGATTCGAGGAACTCAAGCAATCGATTGCGGATGTAGAACGAAAGTCTCTTGAAGTCCTTCAAGAACCGTTGTGCAATTCTTGTAGTAGTTGTCCATACGCTGATGGACATAGTTGGGCGTCCGGCGTCGCGAGTAGAGTAACCGCACAAAGGGCAAGCGAATTCGACGCCTACGTTGACCGAGTCGACGGCTTCCTTACGCATCGCTGGATTGGCCCATTCGCATTCGCGGCGACGATGATTGTCGTTTTTGCGCTGGTGTTTTGGTTCGCAACGTTTCCCATGGATTTGATCGAGTCACTGTTCGGTGGTCTTTCCGCACTGGTTGGCGGCTGGCTTCCTGACGGCGACATAAAGAGCTTGATCACGGACGGCATCATAGGAGGAGTCGGGAGCGTCATCGTTTTCCTACCTCAGATCTGCATCCTGTTTTTCGCTCTTTCGCTGCTAGAAGACTCAGGCTACCTGTCGAGAGCTGTGGTGGTTATTGATCGCTGGATGCGTCGCGTTGGTTTGCCGGGCCAAGCTTTCGTGCCAATGTTGACCGCTCATGCATGTGCGATACCAGCGATCATGTCAGCAAAGGTCATCGAGAAGCGTCGCGATCGTTTGGCTGCCATCATGGTTATCCCACTCATGACCTGCTCTGCTCGACTGCCGGTCTACGCGATAATCTCAGCCTTGTTGTTCCCGAACAATGTTATCTACGCTGCGGGACTCTTTGTCGCAGCTTACGCTCTTGGCATGATCATGGCGTTTCTTGTTGCTTGGGTCCTCAAGCGTTCGATCTTGCCCGGTGAACCGTCACTGCTCGTCTTGGACTTGCCAGCCTACCGAGTTCCGTCATTGAAGAACGCGGGACTTCAGGCGTATCGAAGCGGAATCGCATTCCTGAAGAATGCAGGCACGGTGATCCTATTTATTTCAGTCGGCATCTGGGCGTTGTCGACTTACCCAAAGCTGAGTGATGCAAAGTTTGTCGAGTTGGCATCTCAAAGAGAGATGGATCTTTCGACCATGAGCGAATCCGCGGTGGAAGTAAAAAGACAACAGCTTGCGCAAGAGAATTCGGCGCTTGGCAGAGCAGGAAAGTTCGTTCATCCGGTTTTTCGCCCACTGGGTTACGACTGGAAGACCAGTGTGGGAGTCCTGTCATCTTTCGCGGCACGAGAAGTTGTGGTTTCAACACTTTCGGTGTTGTATGGACTAGGAGATGAAGCGGACGCTGGTTCACTTCGGGATAAACTTCGTGCGGCGAGAAATGCGGATGGCACTCCAGTGTTTACTACGGCGACTAGCGTGAGCCTTCTGGTGTTTTTCGTTTTGGCGATGCAGTGTTTGCCGACTCAAGCCGTTACACGCAAAGAGACAGGCTCCTGGTTCTGGGCCGTTTTTCAATTCGGCTACATGAGTATCTTGGCTTATGTGGCAGCGCTGTCTAGTTACTTGATCATTTCTTTCTTTGTGTAATCAGTTACCTGGTTGTGGCCCGTTTTTCACGGCGATTTAGCCTGAGTGTTGCGCAATCTCTACTAAACTGAGTTGGAGTTTAGAGGTCCACGAACACCTAAGAGACTTGTACCGGTAACGAAAATGTTTGCTCAGCGGAGAGTTTGTTTTGGTATTCGAATCCTCACTGTTTTATTCACGCTCGCTTCCGCCACTCTTGGCCAAACGGTGGCGCAACGCTGGAACGAGGTTTTGCTGGATGCAATACGAATCGATTTTCCGGCACCGACAGTTCATTCGAGAAACCTCTACCATACGTCCGCTGCAATGTATGACGCGTGGGCTACCTTCGATCCAATCGCTAGTGGCCACTTCTACACTGAGAAGTCAGCACTCGATGGTCGTGATGTGCATGACATTCGGAACGAAGCCATCAGTCACGCCGCTTACCGAGTACTGTCGCAGCGTTACTCACTCGCAGTTGACCCAACTGCATCGCAGGATTTGTTCGATGATCTGATGCAAGATCTTGGCTACGATCTGTCCTTCACATCAACGGAAGGTAACTCCGCTGCCGCGATTGGTAACCGAATTGCTGGGGAGATCCTTGCCGCTAGTTTTGATGACGGATCCAACGAAGCTAACAATTACGTCGACACCACAGGATATGCTCCAGCTAACGTGCCGATGGTCGTCGAGTACCCGGGACTTGTTACGCCTGACGCCCCTCCATTGACCGATCCGAATCGATGGCAACCATTGTTCCTGAACCAGGCCGTCACACAGAACGAACTTCGTGGCGAGGACCTGCAGACATTTATCGGACCGCATTGGGGGAACGTCACGACATTCGCCATGGGCAAAGAGGCGGACGGAGCGAGCAGTTGGAGCCACATGGATCCGGGCCCACCTCCACTGTTAGGAGCGGAAGGCGACGTTGAGTACCGCAATGATACGGTCCGATTGATCGAATACAGCAATGCTCTCGATCCTTCGAAGGGGCGAGGAGCGGAGTTGATCAACATCTCGCCGAATGTCACCGGAAATCGTCCGCTTGGAACTCATCAGGATGTCGGTTACGAAGTCAACCCGATGACCGGGCAAGCTTATGCAGACAACATGGTTCGACGAGCAGACTATGGTCGAATTCTCGCTGAGTACTGGGCGGACGGTCCAAATTCGGAGACCCCGCCGGACACTGGAACGTGATAGCAAACGACATCAGCAATCATCCCTCAGTCATAAGACGCGTAGGCGGATCCGGTGATGTGGTCTCCAACATTGAATGGGATGTGAAGTTGTACCTAGCACTTAACGGCGGCGTACACGACGCGGCGATTGCTGCTTGGGGGACAAAAGAAAAATATGACTATGTACGTCCGATCACGAAGATCCGTTACCAGGGTAGGCTAGGGCAACGATCGGACCCAGCGCTACCGTCGTATCACGCGGACGGCTTGCCGTTGGTAGATGGGCTCATCGAGATCATTACGGCGGAGTCAATTCTTGAGGGTGGGAAACACCGGAACGCCTTCGTGAATGCGAATCGAGACTCCGATGGAAACTTCGAACCAATATTCGCCGAAGACGAAATGGTGGGCCGTGTTGTGGTCCATTCATGGAATCACGAGCCTGAGAATCCCGAAACAGACTTGAGTGGTACCGACTGGATACTCGCGGAAAACTGGGTGCCATATCAAGATGACAACTTTGTAACTCCCGCGTTCGCAGCTTACGTCTCCGGGCATAGTACGTTCAGTCGTGCTGCTGCGGAAATCTTGACGAGCTTCACGGGCAGTGAGTACTTTCCGGACGGTCTTGGCGAGAAGACTTTCGACGAAGACTTTCTTCATTTCGAAGATGGCCCCTCGGAGCCGGTAACCTTACAGTGGGCCAGCTACTATGACGCAGCCGACGAAGCCGGAATTTCGCGACTATGGGGCGGGATCCATGTTCCAGCCGATGATTTTGCCGGCCGAATGATGGGAGCTGCGATTGGGGAAGATGCATTCGAATTTGCTGAAGGTCTTTTTGTGAGAGAGGACCTAACTTGGTGCAACATCGTCAATCCAATGGACGTAAACAATGATGGTGGAATCAACCCGAGTGACGCGATAAAGCTAATCAATGCGCTGAATTCTCGGGACTACACAGATAGTGTCGGACAAGCAGTGGATTTCGATGGAATTCCATCGGGATTCTTTGATGTAACAAACGACGGATTCATTGTCCCGCGGGATGCTTTGGTTGTCATCAACTACCTCAATGCGAGAAACGCGGACATGGTCGCAACAGCGGTTCCGGAGCCCGAGTACTGCTTCGAGTTATTAGTGCTGTTAGGCATTGCGTTTGTTCGGATTGGTCAGCCAAAGGTTGTTTTGAAAAGGTTGTTTTGAAATAGCCAATCGTTTTCCTAGGATGTAGCTGCACTTCGGGAAACAATTATGCGTACCCAACTTCGTCCGGCCTTCGATACGCTTGAACGACGCGAACTCTTAGACGCGGCGCTAATCAAGGATCTCGATACGGTCACCGATAGCTCTTTCGCTGACCAACTCGTTAGCGTTGGTGATACCATCTTTTTCATCGCCCGGTCGGATTCAGAAACGCCTTCATTTGCAGCGAACCAACTCTGGCGGTCGGATGGAACGGAGGTGGGAACGCAACTAGTCGCTTCATCACCTACGTTCGGTCGACTTCAAGAGCTAACCGCGTTGGGCGAATCGTTATTCTTTACTAATGGCAAGAGGCTGTGGAAGTCGGATGGCACGGGTAAAGTCACGTTACTTCTCGAAGAATCGCCATCCTCGTCTGCAGCGATTGATTATCTAGTTGCGGGTGATGACCGATTATTCTTCACGGTTATCAAGTCAAGTAGTTGGGAGATCTGGAGCAGCGATGGAACGGTCGAAGGCACCGTCGAGGTTGTAAAAACGAGGAGCGGCCTCGAATGGATTGAGGGCGAAAGAATTCTGACTTCGGGAGATCTAGTTTTCTTTCACACATCGGACGTTGGGTTGCATTCATTCGACACCGCCAGCGGAACACTAAGGCAAGTCGCCCCAGGTCCAATCCAGCAGGTTGTCCCCTTCCGTGAAGGTGTTGCGATGCTTACGGTACCGTCCTCAGAGACACGAAGTGTCTATCTGTGGGATGGGATTGCGGACACAGCCCAGTTGTTGACCACTAAAGATCAACTAGCCGGCTTATATTCGGCCGATGCAGAACTGTTTTTCTTCGCGAGCGAAGAAGCTAATGTCGAGGAGCGTACTCAGCCGCGAATCACCCTATATTCCTCTGCCGGTACTGAAGTTGCAGCTCTCGTCGAAAGGCAGGGGGAAGTTACTTCGGCGGTCGTTCAAAACGGAATTCTTCATTTCACACTCGCTACGCGATACGTCTATGAGGAAGTCACTAACTTTCTTGGCGATCAGGAGGTAGTTAGCAGACGGACAGATTATGAGCTTTGGACTTCAGATGGTTCAAGCGAAGGAACACGACGTATCCAGACGTTTCCGACCGACACATATGCTTCCGGTCTAACCAGTTTCGGCGATCAAGTTCTTTTTAGATCGGGGGGTGATGATTGGATCAGCGATGGAACTCCGAGAGGAACAGGTCCTTTTCACGAGATCGTTCAACATACCAATCTCGGCAGAATCGATCGCTCCAAGCAATTCGCAACTGCTGCTGACCAGATCTTTTTTTCGGGAACTGATATCCACGATGACCATGAACTTTGGAAAGTGAGTGAGGGACTGGCGGAACGTGTTAGAGATGTTTTCGACACAGGAACACGTGGATCAGAACTCAGGCAGTTGTCGAGAACCGGAAGTGGCCGGCACTTCTTCGTTGCTGCCGGGCAGCTCTGGCGTAGCGACGGAACGAACGAAAGTACTGTTCCGGTTTCGCTCCCCTTTGAACCAACTCGGGATCTCACCATCCTTGGAGTCAACAACGATTTAGTCTTTTTCTCCGACTACGTGGGCGGAGAACAGACCCTCTGGGTTAGTGAGGGAACTGGGACACGTATGGTTTCCTCACATGGCCCGCGCATTTTCGACTACGACATCTTTTGGGATCCAATCGGTCGAAGTCCTGATCAAGTCGTTTCGTTTGCTGGAAAGCTCTTTTTCATGGCCAGCGAGTCCGTGGACGCTACCAAAGTCTGGGTGAGTGACGGCACGATTGAAGGAACGAAACCGTTCGAGGTCGAAGGTATGGCCGCCCGTAGGGTCTATGTACAGGACGGCCAGCTCTACCTCGCAAACGGAAGCGTTGTATGGAAGTCGGACGGTACAGAAGCGGGGACGCGTAGGGTTTTCGAAATTCCGCCTCGTCCTGATGACCCGGAAGTAGAGTTCGGGACCTCTGTGAGCAGCATACGTGCGGTCGAGGATCAACTTTTCGTTGTTACCAATCGCAGTCGAAAATCTGGGTCGCTCATCTATGTCGTCAACATGGCTTCGTCGACGACGCCTGAGATCGTTGAGTCCATTGACATGTATTTTCACTCACTGAAGCTCGCCCGCGTTGGAAATAGAGTGGCTATGAGCTTGCGGGGGAGCTCGGGCATTGGCCCACCCGTCAGCCTATGGGTCAGCAACGGCATGGCACGGAATGCAGAGATGCTGAAAGACTTTACCCCTGGCCGGCGTCCGGTTGAGTTCCTAATGAACCTGGGCGACCTCCTAATATTTTCGGCAGATGACGGAGAGCACGGACGGGAGGTCTGGAGGACTGACGGAACTGTGGACGGCACATTCATGTTAGTAGATTCCGTTCCTGGAGGAGATGACGGTCTCCGATCGAGTTCGACAGATGTGAAGGAACGCATGACGCGAATTGGCGATTCTCTCTACTTCTCCGACGACAATCCGAACCGCCAATGGATTTGGCGAACCGATGGAACTCGGGAAGGTACGGTGAGGATCGACACCGACCCGCTGAGACAGGTTAACGAACTGTCCGCGCTGAACGACGAGATCCTCATCGCCGGGAATGACGGCATACTCGGCCTAGAGTTTTGGAAGTTGGGACCGACAGCTACCGAGCGCATCATGGGTGACGCGGACGGAGACGGGAACGTTGGCTTTGAGGATTTCTTAGCGTTGAGTGTAAACTTCGGAAAACGGGATGCGGTCTGGGAAGAAGGTGATTTCGATCAAAACGGTACGGTCAGCTTCGAAGACTTCTTATTGCTTTCGGTGAATTTCACAGGTCGTCGAGAATTCTTTGGAGGCTAAGCATGGAGACCTATCGTGCGCTGCGATTTGAATCCTTAGTGCCGCGACATCTGCTTACTGCAATCAGCCTCGTGTCTCAGCCGCCGATTGTGAATTCTGTAGCCGTCTTAACTGCACTAGATATGGACGCAGACGGTGATCAAGACATCATCGTCTTAAATGAAGATTCGCTAGTTTGGTTAGAGAATCAGAGCGAAAACGGAGAAGTACGATTTGAGGAGCATCCCATTTCCGATTTGACATCACGTCTCTTCGACACCGTCGATCTTGATGGTGACCAAGATGTAGACCTAATCGTCGAAGATCCCACTAACGGTGTTTCGATCCTCGAAAACACCGACGATGGTTTCGTAATGCGTCAGATCATTGAGATCCCACCTGAGCTACTTGCCCCACGGCTGGTCCGGGCTGTTGACATAGATGGTGATGGCGACCAGGATCTCGTGGTTAACACGCCCGGCTTTCTGGGTGGTGGTGGAGAACTCAGCTGGTACGCCAATGATGGTGCCGGAGATTTCGAACTTCCTCGAGTGGTCATCATGGAAGGTCCGATCAATGCGTTAACACTCGCGGACCTAGATGGCGACAACGACCAAGACTTTGTTTTCTCGACGATAAGCGATACGCCACTCAGCTTCCTCGGATGGATCGAGAATATCGATAAAGGGACGAAGTTCGAGACCAACTTGTCATTGCTCCGCTTCGGCAGTGTGGGCGCCAATGATATTCAGGCCTACGATCAGGATAACGATGGAGATCTTGACCTTGTGACCGCTAACGGCGACGGCGTATTGAGCTATGAGAATATTGATGGGCTCGGCTCATTTGCAGAGGCAGTAAACATATATGACGCTGCTGCAACTTGGTCGGTAGCTGTCGCCGACTTGGATGGCGATGGTCGCGACGACATCGTCACAACTCGGAACAGCCCGAGCGGAGGAATCACAGTACTTAACAGGAACGTTGACGAATATGAGGCGACGACAAGCTCATCTGAGAACGTAATTGGCGGTATGTTACTCGCCGATGTCGATTTGGACGGCAAAGTCGATATCTTGAGATTTGGCGAAGGTGGCTGGTTTCGCAACCAGTTAGCAGGTGACCTTAACAATGATCGCCATGTTGGATTTGAAGACTTCCTCATTCTCGCCGCGAACTACGGGAAATCAGACGCAAGAATGTCTGAAGGAGACCTTAACGGCGATATGACGATTTCATTTGCCGACTTTTTGATTCTTTCCAAGAACTTCGGAAATGTTCGGACCTAGCACGGGGCGGTAAAGCGGCAGCGTATCACACAAACACTTACCTAGCTGTTTCGGAATATTCCAACCAAAGAAGTGAACGATGGTATTCCAGTCAAGAGTCCCGACTGTTGAGATGTTGGAATCTCGACATCTTTTGGATGTAACTCTCGTCAAAGACATCGATACGATCACCAATAGTTCCTATCCGACTCAGCTCACAAGCTTTGGAGACTTCGGCTACTTCGTAGCTCATTCGGATCAGGCCGGAAGGGGCCACCCATACAACGAACTTTGGCGCACCGATGGTACTGCGGAAGGTACCGTCCAATTCGGGTCAGAGTTCGACTTTCCTTCGATTGGTAAACTAACAAAGGTCGGTAGGGCTCTGTTTTTTGTAACGGAGGGGCCAGTGCTTTGGACTACCGACGGAACTGTCGAGGGCACGAAGTCTCTTTACGATTGGTCTGATACTCACCTAAGCATTCGAAGTGTTCATGGTGGCGACAACGGTGTTTACATTCGCCTCAATGATCGGCCGGGCCGCCCCAATCAACTCTGGTGGAGTGACGGAAGCAACACACATCGTATTGCGACGTTGGAACTAATAAGCCTCGTTGTTCCTACGCGTCTACGCGTGTTTGTTATTGAATCCACACGAGAGTATCACGCAGTCTACGTGAGTAACAACGAACCAAATGGTTTGGTGAAGTTAAGTGAATTCTCCCGCATCTCCGATGCCGTGCGACGCGAAGACAATCTCGTTTTCGAAGTGAATGGAGAGGAAGGCAGCGAAGTCTGGGAATCTGATGGTACAGAACTGGGCACGCAGATGGTCAGCAAAGCCGATATCGTTTCCGGACTTGCCAACCTGAAGGGACAGATTCTGTTTCACACCACAGTGAACGATGAGTCAGCGCTTTGGGTTTGGGATGGAATTCGTACCCAACAGATCGCATCAGATATTGGAAGCTATCGCTACTTCAGCATACTCAAAGACAAATTGTACTTCAGTGCCCGCAGCGGCTCCCGCTACGAACTTTGGGAGACCGACGGCACACCTGGGGGCACGCAATTCGTTTCCAAAGTCGGTACGCAGCAGGAGCTGGCGACGGTTGGAGAGTACCTATTCTTCTGGAATTCGGTTAATCCGATCATCTCGGACGGAACGGCTCAAGGGACTCTCGAATTCCGCGAAGTCTTTCCAAACTCTGAGCTACAGTCACTTCTGCCATATCCGATTCTGGTCAACGGCAAGATGATTTTTCGTGGCACCGACAGTGATGGCGACACTGAGCTTTGGATGGCCAGCGAAGGTTCATCTCGGTTACTAAAGAACGTCTTCTCGACAGGATCGCGCGGCTCCGATCCAAGCAATCTCTTCTTTAGCGACGACAAAATCTATTTCGCGGTGGGATCTCAGCTTTGGGTTAGCCGTGGGCGGGAAGAAAATACCCATGCCGTGCCAGCTCCGCCAATAACATTAAATGTGCAACGTGGCGGAGAGCCAATACTGATCGGGGCGATTCAAGGTAAGGCGATTTTCGCCCACAGCCCAAATGATAGCGTCAGTTTTCCAGGTCCGAGTTGGGGAACGCAATCCCTGTGGGCTTCCGATGGCACGGAGCCCGGGACGACCGAGATATCCCAAGAATTCCCGCGTGGTGATAGTGATACAGGGCCACGCGAACCCATTGGTCCAGCTATTCAGCTTGGAGGTCAGCTTTTCTTTCTTGTCGCACGGTACGAAGGTGTCGACTTCTACTCGATCGCACCGTTAGAGATCTGGGTTACGGACGGCACAAAACAAGGCACGAAGAAATTCACTCCATCCAATCTGGAAGATGTGAGAGCAATTCGTAAGGTCGGTGACAAACTATACATACGAACCAGAAACGGAGTTTGGGAATCTGATGGAACGACGGACGGCACGCATCAGATTCTCGACATCGGTCAAACCCGTTACGCCATCCGATCTATTCAACTGATCGGCGATCGTTTGTTCGCAGTGTCCGACTTGATTGGCGGAGGCACGAGGCTTTGGATCGCAAGATTGGACGGAAAGCAGCTCGTGCGTTCGGTCGACTTGCCGATTCGCTCACGCGCACTCGATGTCGCGGGAGAGCATCTGGCGCTGTCCACCGCGAACTACGGTGAGCTTTGGGCGTATGATGTATCAGCCGATAAGTTGAATTCGATCGTGAACACAAGAGTGCCAATTGAGATCATCGATTCTACAGCTAACGGACTCGTGTATGCGTCACCAGAAGAGATCTGGTCCACAGACGGTACGATCGAAGGAACGAAGCGATTGGCCGAAGTGCGAGTGAACCGAATCCTCTCGGACCATTCTCCTGGTTTGCCATATTCCAGTCAGTACTTCGCTCGAATCGGTGACAGAATATACTTCCATGGATATCGAAACGGAGAAGGTAGCCTCTGGGAGACTGACGGCACAGCTGCCAATACTAGACCACTCTCCAATTCAAAGTTGTTAGACGCTCAAGAAATTGAGCCAGGTCCGAATGGAACGCTTTTACTGGCAGCAGACGACGGCGTTTTTGGCAATGAGCTTAGAGTCTTCGAGTTGCCAGTTGTATCAATTCCTGGTGACGCCAACGGTGACGGTAAGGTGACATTTATAGATTTTCTGGCACTGTCGACTAACTTCCAAGCGACGGATGCGACCTGGGCAATGGGGGACTTCGACGAGGATGGAATCGTTAATTTCACGGACTTTCTACTACTGGCCCAGAACTTCGCAAATTAAGTGAGTCGTCAGCCATCTTCGTTGTGAATCTGGCGTCGCTCATCGGGCATTCTCGACTCGCTAGACTATTTGCCGAAATTCTTAAGCCGTCCCGACGCCATTGCTTCAATCTGGCTGATTGCCACGCTAAGATGCCGCCCTGGTGGGTGGGCTACTCCTCCCCGAATTAACCGAAGGTAAAAGACTTTTTCGGAGACGGAGTTATGGTTCGGGAGCTGAGAAACCTTAGGAATTGCAGAAGGTTGGTGAGTATCGCGGAGCAACTAGAGTCGCGTCTTTTGCTGCATGCAGATTCGCAACTAGTTTTCTTGGAGTTCCAACAAGAATTTCATCAAGACGCCAGCGCTGGTGACTTCGATTTTCGCTCGAACGAAGCTGCATTTTGGCAGTCTTTCCGAGGGGCGATCGACGAAGCTGAGAAAGAGCTTGGCGTTGATTTTGTTGAGGCCAAGCCAGAATCCGGCCCTTTCGCCACCGTGAAAATCGGAGACCAACACCCAGAGCGCAATTTCTGGGGGCTCGCTGAATCGATCGATCATGGAAATGAGAATCTATCCGACGTAGCACACGTCTACAGCGAGGCGATCGTCATGGCTGCCTATGACGCAGCTGACTACGGGCGATTGCTAGGTGGTGTCGTGAACCACGAAGTTGGTCACCTTCTGGGTGAGGAACACGTACATTTCGTCGGGATAACTCACGACCACGATGAATTGGAAAGTCGAGCCTACAAGCCAGCAACGCACATCGAAATCGCAATCGATGTGCGAAACGACTTGCTCGAAGATGGTCAGCTAGATTTGTGGGTCGACGACGAAGGCGAAACCCGAAGTTACGAAGTTCATCCCCGGATCGTCGAAGCGATCAAGAAGTACCCAGCCTATTACTTTGCGGGTGCGGTTGGCCCCGATGGCTTTCCCGATTTGCTGATGGGGCAAGCCATCATTCACCCCGATTCCACAGGTATCTGGATTGGACATGCTTTGGACAAAGCGTGGGAGGCACAAACGAACGACCGCTATTCGCCAGAGGAAAAACTTCAGATTCTAGCCTGGGGATACGGGTTCCCAACACACGCAATTGGTGATGTCTTCGCGCACACTTTAGTCAACGAATTCACTGGGGGACCGTTCCCCGGATTCATTGATGTGGCGACCAAACCACTGGCGACTTCGAACGCCGTGCGACACTTTCTGACGGAAGCCTACATCGGTGACGCAACGGTTGGGCTCGATGGAATTGAAGATGACGACGAAGACAACATTATCCGTGACAGGCTACCCGATGGTGATGTCAGCACCGTCAGCTCTATATCCCAGCCGCTCGAGGCACCGGCGAGCTTCGTCTTTGATACGTTTGTGAACGATCTGCCAGACCTTGCGGGACATCGTGAGCTCCACTTAATCCAACTTGCTCCGGACAAAGAGTTTTCCAAAACTGACTTAGACGCAATCGCCGAAAAACTTGACGGCGGTAGTATTACGGACGAACTGCGAAATAAGTTTGCGTCGGACATCAAGCCGCTCGTTGCAGATGCGGAAGTCAGTGTCATTACCGCAGGCCGCATGTGGAACATTAAGAGTGAGTTCGATGACTACACTATCAAGCGAAGTTCGGACGTTGACGGCTTGCCAGTCTTGCAGGTTTTTCGAAATGAAAAGTCTCGCGGTATCGCCATCGATTTCGTGCTATCCGTCAGAGACAAGCTCGAAAGACTTAAGTACGCTCTCGCGGACGCCGGTGGCCTTGATCCAAACCAAACTCTGACCGAGGAACCGCTTGCCGAACTCGTTGATCGAATTCTTCTGGAAGGTGAAAAACTGCTTGAAGGCAACGATGCGCTCAACACCGATCAAATGCTCGATGACCTTAAGAGCGTCGGCGAGACGATTGTCGATAGTCTGCGAGACACATTCGAAGGCCTCTTTAACGGCGGCGATCTGGACACCAGTCAACTTGAGGCGATGGCACAGGGGTTCGGCGGAAACACCATCGCGTATTTGAACTACTGGATCGCAAACATTGATCGCGGACTCGAAAATTGGAGCAATCTTGGCCTTGCAGTATCGCGAGCTCTGTTTGATCCGCAAGCAAAGCGGGATTTGCAAAACAAACATGCAAAGATCTACGGCGCGGACGTCGAAGACGAGTATTTTCTGGATACGCGGGTATCAGAAGAGAATGAAGTTGGTGTGCTCGATGTGTTATTGGATGAGTTATCCGATCCGAACGACGATGGCTTGACGGACGATTCGTTCACGAACCAATTCCTGCTGCCCATGTTTGGTTTGCCTCGGAAAGTGGGCGAACTCAAAGCGGGTATCGAAGGATTTGCCGGCGAGCTGGAAGACAAAGTGCTCAATCCGGTAAGCCAATTGCTTTCGGACCTGAATCCTATTCGCCCTCTCGTCGACTGGATCAAAGACGAGATCAAGCAGATCCTTATCGAATTCATCCGTCAACAAATTTTGGATCGATTCGGATTCGACATCGAAGTCTTCGACATCTTGAATGATTCGATGGCCACGAAGATGGATTTGAAAGCCATCATCATCAACGGTGAAGAGTTTCCGGTTTTCAAAGCTACAGACCGAGACCGGTTGGATGACATTCTCGGTTTCACCGGAACCGGGCACCGAGCACCATTGAATGTGGATATCGATCCGTCTGACCCAAGAGAAGTCTTTCCATTCGGAGAGGGGACGATCGAACTAGTTTATCACCCCGGGGCGGACGGCGGTTTGAAAGACAATGCCGAGTTCGACAAGCAGAAGTTCTACCCATACAGCAATGCCGTTCAGATGGCCAAGCTGTTGCTGCTGCAGGAGACACTGGTTAACGAAACGCCAGTCGACAAACTACAGCCCAAGACGATTAGTCGGCTTCTGTCGGACATGACCGGTAGAGCGTACGACTTCTCAACGCTCAATGTAGCTGGCAATCACGGAGGAAACCTATTTACGGCAACCATGCCGGGCACGCGTAACGAGTTCGGTGACTTGGTCGATGTGACCGACGTTTATTCGCATCAACCGGTGTCTTCGGACCTTTGGCTGACATCCATCGACACCGATCATGTCTGGAGGCAAGATAGCCGCACGACCATATCGCAACTGTATCGCTTCCACTCCGCGGGCACCGGTGACAACATCGCGAGATGGGACTTCGCTGGATTGTCTAACGGAAAGTACAAAGTCCAAGTCGATTGGGCATTCAACATCAAGGTTACAGAAGAGGGTTCGTTGTTGCCGAGCAACGCAGCCCAGTACACCGTATTCGCGGCGGACGGCCCACAGGCAGTCAACATCAATCAACGATTGAATCCCGATGACGAAGTGGTGTTTCCAACGAATCCTTCGGTACCCGAACAGACGGGACAATCATGGGAGGACTTGGGCACATTCGACGTCGATGCCGGATCGCTACGCGTCGAATTGAGCGACCGCGTCAATGCAGGTGCTGGAGATTTGGTGATCGCCGGCCGGGTTCGAATTGTGCCCGTCGGAAATCCGGCTGCGGCTCAGATTATGACGAGCCATGATGCGGGCTATTCGGAAGTCGTAAGGACGCTCGAAACTTGGTCTGCCGGACCTGGCGACGTCGCCGCGATGAATGCGGGCAACGTTCCGAATAGCTTGAAGACGCTCCTCGCAGACAATTTGGACGAGAGCGATTCGTTGTTCGTCGCCGAAGATTTTGTCGACGAGTCTGTTCTGGTGGGCATCGTTGGTATCCCGATTGTTGACCGCTTGCGCCTGACGTTGCTCAACTTGACTGGCGATGACGTAGCCGCACAGGTGACGTTGAAACTGCTCCAGGATTTGGGTGGCGACACCATCCCGGCGCTATTGAACCCGATTTCAACATCAGACGTTCTCAAAGCGGCGCTCGTCAAAGACTTCAACGAGATAATTCGGAAATTCGAGCTGTTCGACATCTATCGCGATGCCGAACTCACATTGCTCGAAAAGACCGGTGCTTTGAATGCTGACTCGCCATCCGGTGCCGCGCTGCTTCGACTCAACCGTTTGGTCTTAGAAGACGTGTTCCCAAGCGAGATCATTCGGTCGATTGACAACGATTTTAGTGTAAACCTTGTAGATCCGTCCCAACCCGCCCTTGGTTTCCGAGTCCTTCGTGTCGATAAGCTTGCCCCTGCGGACAGCGACAAAATTCGCACGACGACAGAATATCTCGTCCGCCCGACGTCGGTCGACAAGTATGAAGTCGGATTAAATTGGGAAGAGATTAGTTATCCGACCGGCAACGGCAGTTTCACATTGTGGGAAAGCCAAACACTTCGTGATCCGGTGTTCCGAAAACTCTTTCAAGATTGGGAAAACGGAACCGCGAACTTTCCCGATCTGGGGGACATCCCCACGAAGGATCCCGTTCAGCCGCGTCTCATTCTGTTCGGAACATTCCCCGAGTACGTTCCATTCGCTCCCGAGTTGATTGGTCCGTTTCGATCAGACTTCGTTGTCAGTGGCGACCAAACATTCGCCTTTGATGGAGATACAACTATCACATCGGTGATTGGCGATGCACGCGGAGGTGCTGACAACGTGACCATCAGAGTCGTCGGTCATTTGACTGTCGACGGCTTTATCGGCGGATTCGGATTGACCGATATCAACCTGTCTGCCACCGAAGGAATTACACTCGCTGAAGACGCAACCATTTCGTCTAGACAGGTGGAACGCGGTCAAAACCACTGGGACGCAAAGCCCGTTGCCCCCTCTGGGAATATTGTGCTTGAAGCACCGTCGATCACCGTCGGAGCCAACGCTAACATCATTGCGCACGGCAGCACTAACGCCAGATCGGGAGTCGTCACGCTAACTGCTGACGAAAGGACAAACCAAACTTGGGATTTCCTCACGCTCAAAGAGTTCCGCGTTGACAAGTCTGACGCATCCATCACCGTGGGGACCGACGCGAGAATCACGGGTACCAATATCGCGATCAACGCGACGGCACGAACAGAAAAAGACGCTCGGGTTGATCAACACTTTGCCCATGACTTGGCTGACATCGTAACCGGCGATCTGGACGGAGATAGCAGTACCGTCGAACTTATCGTCGCGACACGTGAACAAGGGCTATTGCTCTACGGGTTGCGAAAAGAAGACTCGGACGGCCCCACTTCGATCGATGTCAATGAACTCGTTTCGACGTCACTTGATCTCGCCGATGTTGATGCCGACGGCGATCTCGATCTCGTGCTCGGCAATCGAGGCGCGCCCGATCGATTGTACTTGAACAACGGCGGGGCGTTGTCGTTCCAAGGCAACGTTGAAGTCACATCTCGAGACACAACCGCGGTCGAACTGGTCAATCTTGATTCAGATCCGCAACTAGAACTCGTCGTGGCAACAGACGGAGGCGGCATCTTCGCCTATCAATACAACACAGCAACGCAAAGTTTCGGCGCACCCGTCACGGTGGATTCTGCGACTCGGCCAGCGACATCATTGGCAACAGGTGACGTGAATGGCGACGGAACAGCTGATTTAATTGTTGGCATCCAGGGGGCTTCCGATCGGGTTTATCTCAACTCAGAAGGATCATTCGGAACGAGTTCAACGTTGGGTGGCAGCGGAGACACAACCACAGTAAGTATCGCGAATCTTGATAGCGATGCGGCGAACGAGATCATCGTCGGTTTCGATGGCGGAGTTAGACGATTCGATCGGTCCGGTGGAAGTTTTTCTCAGACCAATGTCGAGACGTCTTTGAACAACGTGACAGATTCGCTGATTGATGACATTGACGGTGACGGCGACAACGACCTTGTGATCGCAGTTCGCAACGGGGAAAATCGGTTGTATCTGAATGAAGGCGGAACCCTTGGAGGCGGCGAAAAGATCTCGGACTCGAAGGAGCCAACGGTTGCTTTGGCTGCCGCACAAATTGATGGTGAAGCCGGTTTGGAACTAGTCGCAGGAAATGATCGGCGACCGATCCGTCAATATCTGTGGCAAGAAATTGACGACGAGGCCGGTTACACAACGGCTCGTAACGTGGGCGTCGACGATCAGGTTGCCGGTCGCGCCGCAATTGCAGATCCGATAATCACATCAACCGAAACCGCAATTGCAGTAACGTCTGAAGCCAAAGCGACGATCGACATTCAAGCTGGAGCCTTTATCCGTGCCGACCAATCGATCAACGTAACTGCTGACTCGGATGCGATCGTAGATCTCACCACACTCAAAGGTGGCTTTGGGGTCACGTACGGCAATGCAAATCCTATCGCCCTGATTGACGTTGCAAACGGTGCGACCCTGGTCGCACCAAACAACCTGAGCGTAAGTTCTAGCGCAGACCATGATTTGGACGTGAGAACGTTCGTTCCGGCGGCGGGAGAAAGCACGAACGTTTCGTTGTCCTTCGGCATTGGCGAATCAGAGTCGCGGGTTCGATTCGATCCCGGGTCTGTGGTCGAAGCAGGGAACGCGTCTTTCGACTCAGCGAATAGCAACTCGTACCGGAATACAGCCTTGGCCGCCGGATTCGGTGTCGGCGAAGACGATGAGACTGGGGCAGGCATCACGCTCACGATGGGCTTCAATCAATCGCATGCAACAACAGACATTGCCGCGAACCTGACGACGGAACGCAATGCGACCATCACGGCAACTTCCGACAACAAAGAGAACAAGACTCGTTCGTTCGCGTCCTACAGCAATGGAGTGTTTGGCTCGGAACTCGAAGATGCCGCCGCTCCGATCGGCGAGACTTTCAACGAGGTTAAGAACTTTCTTTCCGAGTTGCCTCTGGGAGAAACGATCAACAGCACGATTGAAGGCGTTGACGATATAGACCTCGACTTCGATGGCAGCGAGGCAGAAACTGGAATTGCGGCTAGTTTGGTGAAGTTCGACGTGGACAATAACTCGAGCGCACTCGTGGGACACTTCGGTCGGTTCAAGATCGGCGGCAATCTTTCCGTTCAATCAAACACGTCCGACTCACCTCAAACTAGTGCGTCGGCGAACGTAGGGACCATCGGTAGTTCTCCAGACGACGCAATCAGTGGTGCCATTGTGTTCACCAAAACAGGGAATCAAGCCAATGCAGGTATCGGCTGGAACGCTCACGTGGACGCCAACGCGTTGATCGACGTCGATTCAAACGCGACGCTCACCAGCCCCATCGATCCGCTCGATCTAGCGTTGGCTGTTGCCGGTCTTGGAGCGGCACAGCAAACCGAAGCACTGAACGCCATCTACGCTCACGGTGCTCAGATCAGCGATGACGTGAAGAAGGAATTAGAGGAGGAAATACCAGACTACTTGGACACGATCCTAAACGCCGAAGAAGATATCGGCACAAGCTTCATCCATGCAGGTGGCCAGTCCGATGGCGGTACCAGCTTCGGAGGTGGTCTGCATTTCAGCTTCCCATTCAACTCTGCCCATACCGTTGTTGCCACGGGAGCCGAGGTAAACCAGCAGCTCACAGGTCGCAGCCAAAACGTGGACTTGGACGCGGCGGCCTCCATGACCGCCGTCAGTCTTGCTGGCAATTTCTCGATCCTGAATCTGATCGCCAATGACGCCGATACGGCGATCGGCGGGTATTTCGACTTCGTCATCACCCAGAATAACGCGGTCGCCTATATCGACGACTTGGCGACCGTGTCCTCCGGTGGAAACATCTCGTTTGACGCTCAGACCAGCGCCAACTTGACCATGTTCGTCGAGGCTGGCAATGTCGCGGGCGAGACGGTCATCGACGGCGCGGTCGCGTTTCAGCACATGAGGAACAAAACGCTCGCCTACGTCGAAGATCGCGCTAGAGTTCGCGCGAGTTCCTTGTCCGTTATCGCGGACAACGATCTGACGTCGACAATCATCACACCAACATTCGGCGTCGCAGAGGACACGGCAGTGAGCGCTTCCGTTGCGATTGCGATTGTTAATGATACTACCAAAGCCTTCATCGGTGATCGCGTGGAAGCTGTTACGCCCGGTGGCTATGGTGGCGCTGAGGGAACGATTGACGTTTCTAGTGTCTTGACAGTTCAAGCACAATCGAACCCGGACGTGATCACAGTCGGTGCCGCGGCTGGGTTGGCAACAGGCGGCTCGGGTTCATCCAACAGCAGTTCTGGCTCCAGCGGAAGTGCATCAGTGGGCGACGGAGGAATCGGCGGCGACTATGGCCTTGGCATTTCAGGTTCCGTCGCATTCAACTGGCTCGCGCAGCAAGTCGAAGCCTACGTCCAAGATGCGGTTCAAGTGGTCGTCGGGAAGGATGCCATCATTGATGCGTTGGCCCAGCCACGCATGATTGCTGCGGCGGGAGCATTCGCTTTCGGAAACGACGTCGGTATTGGGGGCACCTATGCACACAACCAACTAGAACAAAAAACTCGAGCCTGGATTCGCAATGCGTCGCTTTCGAGTTCATCGGCGCAAGTACACGCTCGTTCCGATAACAATGTCACCGCTGTTTCTGCAAGCGGCGCGGCAGCGAAAGGCTCGGGATCCATAGCGGGCGGCGTCCCATTGACAATCATCAACACCGACACGAAAGCCTTTGTTGGTGACAAGTCCACGAGCGAATTCCCAACGGACACAATCATCAACGTGCAGAACTTGGACGTTGAAGCCCGTAACACGAACATCGTGACTCCAATCGCCGGTGCAATTGCGATAACCACCGAAGGAGATTTCTCCGTGGGTGCAAACGTAGGACTCGTCTTCATTGACACGAAAGTCCATAGCTGGCTTGACGAGTCCGCGTCAATCAACGTGAGGAATCTCAACGTTACCGCTTTGAACTCAACTGAGATTGTGGGCGTTTCGGCCTCGCTTGCTGCATCGCCTGACGGTGGTTTGGCTGCCAGCGGATCGGCGGTGTCACTCAACCTCGACGAAGATGTGCAAGCGTATGTTCGCACGGATATCGACGCATCAGGCACCGCAACGATCGAGGCTATCAACAACACGATTCTAACGGCGATTTCAGGGCAAGTCGCCATCGGCGGAGACGTCGGACTCGGCCTATCCGCAAACGTTTTGATCGTGGACAAACGAACCCAAGCCTACATTGCTCCAAATGTGAACGCGAACGTGGGTGATCTTTTTGTTCGATCTAGCGCCGACGAAGCGATCTTCAGTGTCAGTGCTGGGGGCAACTACGGCGGCACAGCATCCATCACGGGCTCTGCTTCGATCATAACGCTCGATACCCAAACTTTTGCCTTCATCGACGATGCCACTGTGCGAGCAAACGGCCACGTGATCGTCGACGCCAGCAGCGATGCAAACATCTCGTCGGTAGCTGGCGGGCTGGGATACGGTGGCGAAGTTGGTTTTGGAGTGTCGAACGGTACGATTATCAAGAACGATCGGACGGAGGCCTGGATCGCAGATGGAGCAACCGTCACAGCGTTTGGCTTTAGCGCACCGGTCCCTGTGATGGCTGGCAAGGACGTGGAAGGTACCCGAGTCTTTGAGCCAATCTCTGGCGTGTCCGTCACCGCCAACTCGTTCGAGGACGTGCTTTCCATTGTGATGACGGGGCAAGGTGGTGGAACAGTTGGTATCGCGGGGTCAGCGGTCGTCACCAAGCTGGACGAAACGACCAAAGCTTACATTGGCGACGCGGTTATCAACGATCAAATCCACATCGAGAGCGCCGTGTCGCAGGGCGTGAACGTTGGAGCCTACGATCAAACCGACATTCTTGGCATTGCCGGCGGCGTGGCGGCAGCAGGAACTGTCGCGGTAGGAGCCGGTGCGGATGTCGGCGTAATCAGCAAAACGACGGAAGCCTACATCGACAGTGGAGCAGATGTTCGTGCGACCGGAAATGTTCAAGTTCGAGCGTACGCTTGGGAAGAAGACACGTCTGTTGCTGCGACGCTCGCTGCGAGCGGGACAGCTTCCGTTGCTGGGTCTGCCAGCGTTTACTCGATCAACAACGTTACTCGCGCTTACATTGGTGGCGGCATCAACGCAGAACAAGCCGCATCCGTTGAGACTGACTCGGCGGTGATGGTTGCCGCCGAAAACAGCACGGAACTTGACATGATTGTCGGTAGTGTTGCGGCGGGTACGGTAGGCATTGGCGTCAATGCCGGAGTGCCGGTGATCGAAAAAACAACGGAAGCTTTCATTGGCGACAACGCCACCGTCGAAGGTCGCGCGCTGCGTGGTGGAGTCATCGCAGCGACCGGAGAGTTTTCAGTATCGCACGTCGCGGACACTGGAAACGCTGAAGGCTTCGCGCCCAGCGACGACGAGTCGCTGATTCACTCGGCGAGAAGCCACAACTCCGAGGTCACAGCGCCATCTCAATTCGCTTCGCTCGATAGCACCAATCCGAACCCTGATGGCGGCACGCTCGATGGAGGCACAACCGATCCATCACTAATGATGCAGAGACATGTGATTCCTGAGCGTACTGCTTCCAATGGTGTGATCGTAACGGCTTTGAACCAAGACGATATCGAAGCAATTGCGTTCAATGGCGGCTTTGGAACTGTCGGCGTCGCACTAACCGGCGGCGTGAATGTGATCTCGACGAACACGAAAGCGTATATCGGAGAAGGAGCCCAGATCAACACGGGAAGATTGGGAGGAGACCTGCAAGATGTCGTCGTGAAAGCGGGCAACGACTACTCGGACATGGGGATAGTTGCCGGGGCAGCGGCTGGAACTGTCGGGGTTACGGCGGGAGCGGATGTTTCAGTCATCAATACCGATACGCGTGCGTTCATAGACGACGGCGCTAACGTCGAGGCACAACAAAACGTGATCGTGGAAGCAGAGAGCACGCAAGATGTGCTGACGGTAACGCTGGGCGTCGCGGCTGGCTACGTCGGAGTTGGCGCTGGGGTGTCGGTTCCGAAAATCAACTCGGTGACTCACGCTCACATCGGCAGTGGTGCTAAGAACGTATCGCAAGCAGCAGACGTGGATGCTGGCGGAAGCGTACTGATCGCAGCCAACGACGATACGGAGGCCTTCCTGCTGGTGGGAAACATTGCAGCAGGTTTCGTCGGTGTCGGTGGTAGCGTTGGCGTGACACTCATCGACAAAGACACGCAGGCATATGTCGGCGACTTCACCCAAATCGACGCACGAGGGCAAGGGTCGGGTGTTCGAGGTATTTCGACAGGCAGCATTTCCTCAACAGGAGCGTTCGGAACAGCAGAAAATTATGACGGTCTCGCCGTGCAGGCAAATTCCAGCGAAAAGCTGACCTCCGTGACCGCTGCGGTTGGAGGTGGGTTCGTTGGGGTAGCCGGCGCTGTGCAAGTCGAAGTTGTCGATTCGGACACTACGGCGTACATCGGCAAGAACGCTCGCATCAATAACACACCGTTCGTCTCCTTCACGCAAAACCTGGCTGCGAACGATGATGTGACGGTGGCAGCTTTGAATCATTCTGAGATGTTCTTGCTCTCAGGGGCTTTGGGGGCTGGTTTCGTCGGAGCTTCAGGTGCCGTGGATGTGGGATCCTTGCGAAATGACACGACCGCTTACATCGACAGCGGAGCTGATGTACGTGCGTCACGTGACGTCAATGTGCATGCGATGTCGAACAAGGATATCGAAGGATATACGGTCAGCGGAGGAGGTGGACTCGTCGGTATCACGGGTTCGATTTCCGTATTGAACGTCGGGTCTCCCGTAGACGCCACCTACGAAGTCCAACAAGACGGAGCAGCACCGCTCAGCGAAGACGCGTTGAACGATCCTTCAGGCGGTTCGCTCCAGCAAACAACGGCGCAGGGAGACAACGCCACGCAAGGTTTCGTCGACAACTTGGCTGTGTTCGAAGATCAAGGCGACAACTCTACTGGACGGGAGATCGGCTTGATCTCCACGAAGCTCCAGTCGATGTCTGGAAGCACTGCTTCCACGGCCGACTCCGCACTTAATGCTTCAGGCGATTCGGCAACAGCTGGCGTCACCTCGTTTGTTGCCGACGGGGCAAGAATCCTTGCAAGTGATGACGTGAACGTCTTAGCCAAGGAACGTTTCGATATCGAATCAGTGGCCGGCAGCGGAGCCGTAGGATTCGTGGGGGTCGGTGCCTCCGTCGCGGTGCAGAACCTCGTAAGCGACACGGATGCTTATATCGGGGCAGCAACCGTTCGAGCGGGCGGCATCGAAGGTAACAACATTACGGTAGAAGCGAATCTAGTTCGCGGAGAAGCAGAAGGGCTCGCGTTCGCAGGACAGGGGGGTGTCGTTGCAATTGGCGCTGATGTTGCCGTTGTCGACATGGACAGCAATCAAAATGCACACATCGACGAGAACGCAAGTATCGAGCGAGCCTCTGGACGTGTGGATGTGAACGCGCTGGCAACGCACGACGTGAAAGCAGATGCGAAGGGAGGACAGATCGGTGCCGTCTCAGTAGGCGCGTCCGTAGGAACCGCCAAGGTTCACGGTGAAAATAACGCCTTCGTACGAGGAGATGTCGGCCGAGTTTCAAGTATGGTCGTCGATGATCTCAACGTGACGGCTCTCTCGACGGGAACGGTGGAGGCTGAAGCTGATGCAGTCGCTGGTGGAGTCTTTTTTGGAGGCAGTGGATCGGTGGCGATCGCCGACTACGCGCAGTCGAGTACAGCCCTGATCGACTCCGACGACATCACAGCAAAGCAAGTCGACGTTCGAGCACGGACGACTCCAATTGCCGACGCGGATGCGTTTGGTGTGCAAGGTGGTCTCGGCACGCTTGGAATTTCGTGGGCTGAAGCAACGGCCAATCCTGATATCGAAGCATCGGTGGGCGGCGACATTACTGCTCATGATCTAGATGTGCGAGCGACGCTGGGCAGACCCCGTGGTGGCGAAAACGCGAAGTCGATGGCAACCGGAACATCGGGTGGCGTCATCACGGTCAACGCAACCAAATCACTGGCTTCCACAACCGGTGAAGTCGACGCGTTTGTGGCTCCCGGGGCCACGCTCACCATTCGCGATTCCGTCGACGTGGTCGCGGTCGGGAACTCTAGACAAGTCGCCGATTCCGACAGCAAGAGCGGTGGGCTGGGTGTCGTGGGTGGCAATCTCTCGGACGCCGTTTCTGACGTCGACACCGAAGCTTACGTCGGCGCTGGTTCGAATATTCGAGCAGGCACTGACATCCGAGGACTTGAATCGGGCGGGGTCTACTACGCTTTTCCGGTCGATAAGGTGCCTCTCTTGCTAGAAAACACCAACTCGGTGAGCAACTCGATTCAATTGGCGGACGTTGGTTTGCTTGACGGAGATTTTGTGGTCTACAACCACAAGGCAGATTCGCGTGGCCAAGGAGCAATCGGCGGGCTCAAAGATCAGTCGACCTACCAAGTTGTCGGGATGTCAGACGGATCGTTCCAGCTTCGAGAGCCCGCAAGTGGCAGATTGGTTGACCTGGATACGGCCAACTCGACAAGAGATGGTCACGAATTCCAACTTGCTGAGCCCCGGCAAGTTCAGTTGGCCAGCAACCTGAACCAAGCCATCGGCAACGGTACGAGCTTCATCACGCTGGACAACTCGGAGACGACCGGCGAAACGCATTCGTTCACTTCGACCAGTCCCAGTTTTGCGGGCGAGCTGCAATTGGATGTCACAGACATTGCTATTGGTGGCGCCATTGGGACGAATACCGTCTTCGACGTCGGTTCGCTCTCACCTGGAACGCCCGTTCGTTATGACCGCCCCAGCAACATTCGAATGCGGATCACGGCGACTGGCGAAGACTCCAACCTCTCCCGCTCCTTCTCCGGAGTCGGCGGAGGTATCGCGATTGCTGCCGCTGTTGCCAACGTCGATGCAGACAGCAGTACGAGAGCTTACATCGCCGATTCGCCAATCACCTCTGCAACCAACATGAATCTTGCGAGTCTGGCAATTACTTCTCGACACAACGCTCGATTTGATAGTCAGACCGACTCAACACAGGGTTCCCTCATCGGTCACAGTGGCTCCTGGGCAGACAACCAAGTTGACGCGAATGTCGAAGCTCGTATTGGTTCACGAGCTCGCGTCAAGGCCCACGATATCCAGGTGACCTCCAACAGCACCAACAACAAAGACCTGCTTGGTCCGAACGAGTGGAATGTCGATACAGGCTCAGGCGGTGTAATTCAAGGTAACGCGGCACGAAGCAATACCGAAATCGAAAACCAGACGCACGCCAACATCGGTTCGTTCGCGGATGTGGAGGTGACCGAACGCAAAGGATTTGGTGGTCGCTTCATCGTGAGTGCCCAAAACGACATCAACGGAGAAGATGACGTACGCTTGGCTTCCGGAGGTCTCGTCGTGGGGTCCGGGGTGTCGTCCGACATCATCGCGAACGTCAACGATGCGACCGCTGAAATCGGCAACGGTGCAAAAATTCGCACATTCGGCGATCTCGTGCTGCAGACACGCACGCAGTCAGATCTGAAGTCCGAGCCCAAAGCAACAACCGCCGGTCTTGCCTCTGCTGCAACTGTGCGTTCCAACATCGAACTCGGCGGACAGAATCATGTCGTCGTTGGAGAACGGGCCGATGTAGTCGCACTCGGAAGCGTCTCGTTGTTGGCTGGCCGTGTACGGGCGGAAGAAGATACGCTGGGCAACGGTGGACGCAACTCGATCAAACTTACCGCTCAGGGCGATAGCCTGAATGCTTCTCCGATCCCAATCGACCAGAACGATTCGACGGTTGATGTTTCATTCCGGCATGACGTCACGATCGGTACGGATTCGCTGATTCGTGCCGGGCAAGATGTCAACCTACGGGCTGAACAACTTAGTGCGACAGAAATTCGCAGTTCGTTCGAGACGAAGAACTGGCTCACCGGTGTGGCTGGAGCGATCAACGACCTGTTTGGAGGCGGTGTGCCGGAAGAACAGCGAGGCGGCACCATCGCATTCGACCAAGACACCGAAGTCCAAGTCAACGGAACTGTCGAAGTCAGTTTCTTGAAGAACCGCATTCTGACGATCGACAAGGGTTCAAATCCACAAGACATCAATTCGGTGATCGAAATCACTGAGAACACAGGCGACATAGGCGTCACCATCCAAATTGAGTCCCTTCAGAACTTGCTGATGGAACAACGCGAGCGACTGTTGGAATTGATTGTCGAGTATGCCGGTGATCTCGAGGCAGTTGCAGCGTATCAGGCAGAACTCGTGCTAGTCGAGCGGCAGATGCGTGAGCTGGAATTGAACAGCTTTGTGGGTGGAGATGAATTCTTCTCCCATCGTTTCGACGTACCGGTCGTGACGCTTGACGACATCTGGGCGCAATCGGGCACAGTGAACATTAATTCCGAGCGGCTTACCGGGTCGGGAACACTGCGTGCGGAAGGCAACGTGGACGTCTCAATCACGAACAACAGCCCGGCCTTTTTGAAGACAGGGGAGATCATCATTCCCGACAACGACGGCGGGCGAATTCAGTTTACAAGGTTTAGTGATCCGAACGATCCAACCGATCAGACAACAGCCGTTTTCCAACTTCAAAGTGCGAACGATCCAGTGCCCGGACTTGACTTTGATGGTGTCATCGATTCATCGGCAGATTCGGTTCCACCGACGATCACGATTCGCAATACATTCGATCAAGACGATGCTCCCAACCAAGTGCGTCCATTCCGCGACTTCCGATCACCCGACATTGAAATCGCGGGCGACATCGAAAACTTGCTAGGAAGCGTGACGATCGAAAGCGCCGGTAGCGTTTATGTCAGAGCGAATATCAACGCCGGTCGTTTGGTGATCAACGCGGGGCGTGATTTCGTGCTGACCGCACCTCAAGCACTCTTCCACGTCGGCGGCGATCCAGGCGCACCGCAAACTGGTGGCTTCTCCATCGGTGGCCCATGGGCAGCCGTCCAAGCCGCGGCAGAGTCCATTGGCGAATCGGGGGGCGTTACCCGGCCCCCAAGAACAGCATCGCAATTGGGACTCGTCAGTCAAGTCAATACGGCGGTCGCGTCTACCGTCGGCAGCCACGTGATCGCCGCAAACAACGTGGTCATTGGCGCACAGGAGCTTAATGTTAACGGTATCGTGCAAAGTGGTATTGCTGATCACCGAGTCACGATTCCGAACAACACATCAATGAACGCCCAGCTAAACGCAGCTCGTCTAGCACGAAGTTTCTTCCTCGGCGGGAACTCCACATTGGCGCTGCTCACGTTGACGAACGTCGGGCTGGAGCCTGCGGACAATGAATTCATTTACGTGAAGCTAGACTTGGGCGATTCGGATCCAGTCGAGCAAAACGGTGTTGAGTTTTCGACGACGGAGGACACAAACAACATCAAGGTCTTCTTCAACGCCGCACTCGATCGCCTCGAGTTGAATGCAGTCCGTGTCCAAGGCGGCTACATGGACCTCACCGGCGAGATCATCAGTACAGGCAACGGTGAACTTCGCGTGATGGACGGCTACGCAAGGATCGACATCGACAATCAGACATCGTTACCGCTGCTGGTGAATAAGGTCACCAATAGTCGTGAAATTGCTGGACAACTTCGTATCACCGACTTCGGAAAGGCAAATGGTGCGGGCGTACCGCTCGTTACGCAATACGAGCGTATTGGCGATCGCGTGCAAAGAACGACGACGCGATTCACTGCGATCGGCACAGGCGGCTTCGATCCGGTAAATGGTGTGAATAGCGGAGTCATTGACTTTGGGCGTCCACACGGTTTTTCGGCTGGGCAACGTGTTGTCTATCGCAGTAATGGTGCAGCCCCGGTGGGAGGCCTCGTGGATGGACAAAGTTACTTCGTGACTTCGGGCAACCTTACCCAGCTGTCATTGAGCCATAACCTTCTGGCGTCCTCGCCTCGCATCAACGTCATGCCGGTTGCCGAATCCTTTATCAACCATACGCTCACGCCCGTCATCAGTGTTGCCACCGCAGGCGTCCGCGATGCCAGTTACTCGCCAGAGCCCGGCTATCGGTACTTCTGGACGACAGGTCGCAACCTCACGGTAAGTACAACGACCACCTATGCGACTTCAGATTGGTTGGGAATCGACTTCCTTGTTGCCGACCCCGACAACGTTGTGGATGGACCTCACCAGACATTTGGCACGCCACGATCGCTACGCGAGGGATCGTATGTTCGCGACTCCGGCAGCCCCGGCGCCACCTACACCTATGAATTCGAGCGCATCAATCTCAGTACGCCCATCGTCCACAGGCAACAATGGGATGAAAGCTGCTGTTTCCTCGGACTTGGAACCACCTACTATTTGCGAGAGACTATCTCGATCGATAAGAAGGACATCCACACGCACAGCATTCGAGCCGACCGTCCGATCGACATCCAGTTTATTGGCTACAACTCAGGTCGCGTTGAAGTCGATTCAGTGGGTGACATCTTGTTGAACGGCGATATCAACAACCCATCAGGAGCCGTCGTGCTGGACACCGACGGTGAAGTTGTTCAGCTTAACGATAGCTCCATCATCAGTAGCAACGGCTTCCGGGCGGATGCCATGCTGGGCATCGGGGGCTTGGTCGCCCTCAATCTGGATACCGTCGGCACAGGATCTGTCTTCGCGTTCAGCAATGCAGGTGACATCAAACTGCGAGAGACAGATGGGGTTTTGAAAATTGGGGCTGTCTCGACCGGATTGGATTCCGGCGATGTTCAAATCGAAGCCGATGGTGGGATCGTTCGCCAAAGTGTGGAGTCCATTGTTCGAGGTGGCAGCGTCGAACTTATTTCTCGATCAGGCGGAGCCGGAACTGCGTTAGAGCCTCTTCGCATCGATAGTGGTAGTGGATTACAGGATTTCGTTTCGATCACCACGCTAGGTGATGTCGCAATCGAGGAGACCAACGGCGATCTGCAACTGAAACGCATTGACACGAACGGCGGAGTGGATTGGGAACGTGCGGACAAGGCTGGTGGTCTCGGCGACGTGAGTATCCGCGTTGCCGGCGGCGGACTTGTTGACGCCAACTTGTTGTTGGAACAAGACCAGCGAAGCATCGGCGAGCGTCTCGAGCTTTACGAGCGTTTGGAAGTCACTCCGGACACTTCGCCGCTGCTGATTGCTCGCAACGTCGATGCCTACGAAAACACTCGCAGCAGCGAATACCATCGTTACTGGCGAGCTCGCTTCCAGCAAGAGAATCCCGCCGTATACGATCCCGACTTCGTGGTACCTGTTCCAGCTCCGGAACGAGCGTCGATAACGGAATACTATCGCAACTTTGGTTTGAACGATGACGAGATTGCACGACGCTTGGCACCGATTCAAGCCGAACGAACAGCGGAATACCACCGCCTGCACAGAATCTGGGGCCCCGTTGGCAATGTCGCGTTAGGCGGACCGCTGGATCCGAATGCCTACGACGCCACCTTCCGATACGACACCGCCAACCGCAGCTCGCTGCATTCACCATTTAACTCAGTAAGCGGCGCAGTGATTGATATTGGCTTGCATGCGTTAGAGACCGGTCAAGCGGTGAAGTACTCGAGCGGTCGTGAAGGTGGTGTCCCGAGGCTGGAAAACGGATCGATTTATCTCGTCATTCGCGTCGACGAGCAGCGTGTGCAACTCACCAATGTTTTCTCGATCGCGGAATTCGATCCGAGTGAAGGCGTTGACGAGCAGGATTCGATCGACGTTGGGGATATTGAATTCACCGATGGGCAACTCGTTGTTTATCGATCCGGTGGCGGCAGTTCACTCGGTGGATTGGTAGACCGCGAAACCTATTTCGCTCGAGTGACTGGCGTTGCGGACGGAAGGGTCCGCTTGGCACGTACTCGCAGCGACGCTTTGAACGGCACGAATCTGATCGTTCTCGATCCGCAAGTCGCTTCCGGTGAATATCACTCACTGGTCGCGATGGGCGATCCAATCAATGTGGCAACCACGAATTTGGGGGCCAACAATCGAATTTCGGAAGCAGGTGTCTTTGGCGAATTGGCAACTTGGACAAACGATGATCTGTTCAACGCGATACCTTCGGAGATTCTACGACCATCCGAGATCCTTGTTCCTCAAGTTCCCTTTGAGCAAGCGAACATCGTAGGACGTCAGATTAACTTGGTGCTAGGTGCCAACGGAGCAGGCAACTTCGGTGGAGACGTTAGGATTGATTTAGCAAGCGGACGCGGACTCACCGGTGCTCAACGACAAGCTCTGGCAAGGGCAGAGCCTGGGCAGGTGAGGTTCTTCGCAGATCTCGCCGGCACAATCGAAGTATCTCCAGAAGCTGCAGATGTAGCCTTGATCGTGGTGGACCAATTTGCGGACTTAAATGTTGCGGCGACACGAGATGTCCGTGTGCAATCGGCTGGGGACGTGGCAATCAACTCAGCCTCCGCTCTGCGGCAAGTCGTTGTTGAACCTTTGGCCGGAGTTCCTTCGGGACAAACGAATATAGTCGCACCTGGGCAGCTACTTGGAGACGCGGATCTGAACGGAACTGTCGAGTTCGCTGACTTCTTGCGGTTGGCCGATCGCTTTGGGCAAGCAGGCCAATGGCGTGACGGTGACTTCAACGGCAACGGGCTAATAGACTTTCCCGATTTCTTGCAATTGTCGTCCGAGTTCGGACGCTCCGTCGACGAGGTAATGTTCCAAGACGAAGCTCTTCTTGAGGACTTATTCCCAGGTGGTATTCCAGTCGTCGACAGAACTCTGGCACCGGTCAATCCTGATCCTCCAATAGTTATTGACCCACCAATCACCATTGACCCACCGATCGTCATTGACCCACCGATCGTCATTGACCCACCGATCGTCGTTGATCCACCGATCGTCGTTGATCCGCCGGTGGTTGAACCTCCTGTGATCATTGATCCACCGATCGTCATTGACCCACCGATCGTCATTGACCCACCGATCGTCGTTGATCCACCGATCGTCGTTGATCCGCCGGTGGTTGAACCTCCTGTGATCATTGATCCACCGATCGTCGTTGATCCGCCGGTGATTGAACCTCCTGTGATCATTGATCCACCGATCGTCGTTGATCCGCCGGTGATTGAACCTCCTGTAATCATTGATCCACCGATCGTCGTTGATCCGCCGGTGGTTGAACCTCCTGTGATCATTGATCCACCGATCGTCGTTGATCCGCCGGTGATTGAACCTCCTGTAATCATTGATCCACCGATCGTCGTTGAACCGCCAGTGATTGAACCTCCCGTGATCATTAATCCACCGATCGTCGTTGCCCCTCCAGTAATTCCCATCAACGAGCCTCCAGTTTTTGTAGAGCCACCCGTTGTTTTGGACCCACCAATAACTACCAACCCGTTTGATACGCCAATCGTGCTGAGATTCAGCAAACGCTAACTCGATACTGTCCCAGGTAAACGCCAGGCTTGGCTTGAGTCAGCCAAGCGTGAACCGAAGTCCAGAAAAAAATGACGGCTTCGGATTCTGCTTGCGCCGGGCCGACGGATGTGGCAGGCTCGACTGATGTACACAACAAACCAAGGAAAATCACGGCTTCACGTACGGGCTGATTCCGCGATTCCGACTTCCGTTTCTGAACTAAGATTGAGGGACTTTGTCGCGACAGGAATCGGCGCGTTTATCGGCTACCTGATCCTGACGAACCTCTTCTAATTCGAGATTGGCGGGACTTGCGGCCCGCCGGGAGAGTTAGTTGGATTCGTATTCGTCGGACTCGCTGATGATGTGGTCGAATGCTTTGCGAGCGACAAACGCTACCTGCAGCAAGTCGTCTCGCGAGAAGCTATCTGAGTCTTGGAATTCACCGTCATCATCTTTGTAGATGCGGCTGATGTTGATGTTGTACCACTCGCCATTCTTGTTGCGGTTTCTCCAGAGTTTCGCAACGACGCCGCGACCGGCCTTGATTCGAGTTGGCTTGTTTTTCTTTTCCTTGTTCATCGATTCCTCCGTAGGAATTGTTTCGTTGTTCATTCACTGAACGCTGATGGACACGAAAACTATTGCGGAGGAAAGGAAGCGAGGGGCATGGAAGACGAAAGCTCGAAAGGAGTCCCGGTTGGCGTGCTGCGAAACCTTGGACTCAAAGCCGATTCACGAGTCAACTCGATCATTCGGCAAACTACAGATGCGGTCATTCCTCATTCCGTTCCGGATGCGAGATGAGCCATCGCAATAGATGGTAGATCGATGTCTTGCGAAGCTTTCCATCACCAGGTGCGAAGCCGCCTTTCATTATCCATTCGCGGAGGTTCTCGGCGTTGTCTGCTGCGTCACTCCACTCTTCGTGCGTGATGTTCTCGAAGATCATCGCCAAACACTCATCTGGGTCCACGTTAGGTGTCCTCCGTTTGACAATCAGGGCAGGTGCCAAGGTGTGTCTGCCAATCGAATGGTGAGCCACTGTCGTCATCCGCTACTTCACGAACAGACTCCTCGTAGCTGCGGACTTCGGTGATGTCGGTCCAGTCATCTGGGACCTTCGAAACAAAATCGAAGTCACATCGGTCGCAAGCATGGCAACCGAGCCGAATCTTTCCCGTCATGCCACCACCTCGCTGGGGCTGACAGATGTGTGCTCCCGAATTCCGTCGAGGATCTCAGCCGCAGTCTTTTGGATGTAATCCAACGACTTCGTGAGAACTTCGGCGTCACCGTTGTAGAGCTGGATGTAGTCGACGCAATGGTCGATCGTATCCAAACCAAGGGCTCGACAAACGACATGAGCTACCGCCTCAGCTTCTGTCTCGCGAATCGTCTTCGTCGTTTCCTTGCGACGTTCGGAATCAGTATGCAGTCGCTCGTGGCTGGCCTCGTGGACCAAAGTCAGTAGTCGTGCCGGTGGATCGAGGTCGGGATCGATGACGATCTCTCCCTTCTTCGAAACTCCGTCAGCACCACTCGGAATCTCTTCGTACTTGAGTTCGATTCCCCACGAACGAATCAGAGCCTCCACCGCAGGAATGTTCTCGCCGGGATCGCCGGTGACCTGAGCAAACTCTGGTAGCTCGTCGCCTTCCGTTTGGGTAACGTCGAACACGTGAACGACTTTGAATCCGAAGATAGCCTTCCCAACGCTATCGTCAGCTCTGCCATCCTCGTCTTTCTTCTTGCCGATCATGGGTGCGATGATGCCGATTCCTTTCTCACCCTTCTTCACAGATCGCCCGAGCTTTTTCCACGCATGGAATCCTTGGACAAGTGACGCCTTCGGAAATTGCAACGCGACAAGCACGCAGTTGTTGAAGCTGTAGCGAGGGAATCGAGCCATCACGTCGAGGTACTGTTGTAAACGGTCGCTCTTGCCAGAGGCCAAAGCTTCGTTCAATTCACGAATACCACGATCTACGAGTTCAGTAACTTCTTCACGTTTCATGAGATAGTCCTTGAGAATTGCTGCATCCGGCAAAGCAGCGAGTGATCGAACAAGGGCCTGCCGGCGGCCCGCATGAATGGCGACACGGCAGGTCAGGGTGGAGTCTTTCGCGAAGAGAAAGCAGCAGAGAACGCCTTGGCGATCTCGGACCTTGACCTCCGTGGCACCATAAGAGAAGCCGCCGATGAGATGTCTCAACTTTTGCTTAAGAAGCAGCTGCGTTCCGAAGTGTGTTAGACTTCGTAGAAGCCAACGGTCGGTTTAGCCGAATAGCCGACCTTGAGAACCGCCTGCTGAGAGCGGCACGTCGAGAGAATCACGCAGTTGCGATATCGTCGCCGATGGTAACGAGTTCACTTCGAATTTCCGCTTTGACGGATCAACCGAAAAGCTTTCGATGCGTCGGTGGAAATCGAAGTTCCGAGACCCGGATTCTGACTCCGCCACTGAACCTCAGTGACGAGCTCGTCGATCACCTGCCTGAGCACGACGACTTGTTGAGTCAGAGATTCAACGGCTTCGGCTAAGTCATCTATTGACTGAGTTCGTTCTGCCATCGTCTCACCTCACTCATAGAGTCGAACGCGACCAAGCTCGCAGAACGTCTGAGTTTCCTCATCGGTCATCTCGCGAGCGAAGTACGAGCCCTGCAATTGCCAGAACAATCGAAATGGTCCTGCACCTTCACCGAAGGCAAACCAGTTCCCGTTGATCCAACGCGGTGGAAGTAACTCGAGAAAATACCAAAAGGTCTTCTCGTCGATTTCGCAGATAACGCCCGGTTCGTACCAAGGCGGATTGTCGTCATCGATCGTAGAAAGTGGCTGGACCTCGCCCGCCATGAGGGTTTCGATGAAAGCCCAAAGACTTGTCGGCTTCTCATCTTGTTTGTTCGCAGACATGCTGCACCTTTCGTCCGGATAATAAAACCAAACGAAAACCGATGCACGCCACCGGTTTTCTGCTGACGGCGTCAACAGAAAACGCAGCAGCCGAATCTTCCCGATACAGCGAAGGAAGGAGCTAGAAAGTGAGTATCACACTCTTGAGAAAATTGCAAAGGAATGCGGAACGAGTTTGTTACCGAGGCGGAACGATTGATCCGAGCGAGACAGATCTCTCGCAGATCATAGAAAGTGCGGTTTGACGCTCACCCGCGAAAAATGCCGCACGAATTCGGCGGACATCGCGACGGTCCGCCACAAACCAGAATTCCGCGACGCCTTCATCAAGTGGGCAACCGTGCTCGTCGTCCCTCTCTAGCCGAAGAGTGCGGATCCCGAATTTATCAACTGTTCCTCGAAAAGATTGAAGCATTCCTACTCGTACCATGGATCGAACGGCAAAGTAAAGCTTCAGTCGATGCGAATGTTGCTTCTGATTCGGAAGTCAACATCTTCCACGACATGGTCAAGTGCTTCCTTCAGGTGATGGTAGGTACTACCTGAGCCATCTGACGGAGGAATCGCCACAACATGCCATCCGTTCTCAGCGATAAACTTCAGTCGCTTTGACTCGCATTTTTTCTTTGAAGGCTTATTCGGTTTTCGAGTGGCGGCGACGGCGGCATGGGTTTCTTTCAGCGTCATACCGTTGGCCACTTTCTCGGCAAAGTCTCGTTGCTGGGATTCTTGGTCGAGCTTGCTGATCTCATAGGCAGAGCGAGCTGCTAGTTCACCGCTGTCGACCTTCTCCTGAAGATCTACCGGAAGATCTAGTAACGCCAACGCTCTGCTGACCGTTGATTCCGGTACGCTGAGAGCTTCCGCTGCTTGCTTTCCGTTCCAGCCATGCAGTTCCATCAATGCCGAAAAGCCTCGGGCCTGTTCGATTGGAGTCAGGTCGCGGCGAAGTAAGTTCTCGATCATCTGTTGCTCGAGAATCTCTGCCTCCGAGATTTCGCGATCATCAAAATAGCATTCGATTGTTTGGGCGTTGGCAGCTTGAGCGGCGCGCAGTCGGCGTTCCCCGTAGATCACAATCCATTTTCCGTGGTCGGCACTCCAGCGAACTCGGATCGGCGAGAGTTGCCCCTTGTTGCGAAAACTCTGCGCCAACTGTTCTATCGCATCAGGTGCAAATTCAGTGCGTGGCTGAGTGGGATCGGGAATGACTTGATTGAGATCGATCCGCCCGTAGTTTCTCGATGGCCGCCGACCGACGTCTTTGGCTGATGCCACCGGGCTCAGCTTTGGACGCGACAATGGTTGCCGGCGTGCGCCGATCGATTCATTGACGTTGTGCTCTAGTTGCTCCAATTTGGTTTGTGTCGTTGCCATATCATGCTGCTCGCCTCTTGGTGTTTGTCACATCAGTACGGTCGAGAATCTCACGACTCAAGTCCCGTGTCAAACGAGCAGCACGGCTCTTCGGATCGTGGAATTGAACGGGCGTACGATCGGCCACGGCCATCTTGAATGCGGAAAGCTCAGACAGGAAAGAATCCAGCACTAGGTTGCCGTACTTCTTGCGAAGTCTCCGTTCATAGAACTTGTGAATCAGTAAACGCCCATCGGAGCGAGTTACTAAATGTCCCATCCTCCGCAAAGTTGGGTTCAGGACTCGCGCGTTTTCGATGGCCTCATGGACCGCTCGTAGTCCTTGCGTCCCGAAGTCTTCAGGATTCACAGGAATGACAACCCAGTCGGCAGCAACTAAGGCCGACCACGTACAGCGGTACAGATTTGGTGGGCAGTCGATCAGTACGATGTCGTAGCGATCTTGCGACTCAATGAACTCTCTGAGTGCAAACTGTCCCATCCCCGATTCTTCCGGAGCTGGATGATTGAATCTGGCGAGATTCTGATTGGCTCGACAGATGTCGATTCCTTCGAAAGCCGTGGGAACCACCAGCTCATTCCAACTGGCAAAGCCAAAGCGTTCGTCAAAGAGCTCAGCGATGGTTGAGCTTTGGGGCAAATGCTCAACGACTTCGGGACCAAAGAATCCTTGGCTGATCGACGCTTGCGGATCGGCGTCTACGAGCAGCACCCGTAGCCCCATTGCCGAATACGCTCCTGCCAAATGAAAGCATGACGAGCTTTTTCCGACACCTCCTTTCTGATTGATGAAGGCGATCGTCTGCGTCTCTCCAGATTGCCACTGGCAATTCCGTGTAACTGTTTGGTTTTCTTGAGAAATCGCATTCGCTCGAAATAAGCTGGGGACGTTTATGATTTTCATTTTGCTCCGAGCCGCTTCGTGTTAGTGCTGACCTGATTTAAGTCGGTTAAAGCACATGGCTCGAGGAACCAGCAAGAGAATTCGTAGCGGCGTCGGGCAATTGACGCTTGTGGAGCACGCGTTGTGTTCGATGGATTCTCGGATCTCGCTGGTCCCAAACTATGAGCACCGGACCGAATTCAGTTTCAGCGACAAGAGTCGAAAACGCCGTACAGCGAGAGTTCGAATCTTCTGCCCGCTCGGATTATCACCCAATGACGAACTCATCATCTGGGGGCTTCTTGCGCTTACGCTGGCGAATGAGGACAGCGACGGTGAGCTACACGCGACGCGGCATTATTTGATGCGTCAACTGGGACTCATCGATCCTCAAAGCCGGCGAGGTGGACGGCAATACAAAGAGTTCACTGCTGCACTCGATCGCATCGCAGCGGTGAAGTACTTCAGCGACAACTTCTATGATCCCATCATGGCCGAGCATCGCCGCATCAACTTCGGGTTTTTCAACACATCACTCCCAGCCGATCTGAATTCGAATAGAGCGTGGCGCATCACGTGGGACACGAGCTTTTTCAAGTTCGCCCAAGCAGCAAGCGGAGCCATGAGATTTCACCTTAATGTCTTTCGAGACCTTGATCCGGCGAGCCGTCGGCTCTACCTGTTTGCAAGCAAGATACTTCGCCGTCAGGAAGTTTCGCACTCACTGTCCGTCAGCGACGTTGTCGCGAACGTGCTTGGCTATAGCAGCGACCTCACTGTCTCCGCGCAGAACGCACGACTGCGTCATTGCCTTCGTCGCCTTATCTTGGCTGGAGTTCTCCGGCCCGGTGAAACGCGATTGTACAAACGAGCAAAGAAACGCTATTCCTTCGTCATGGCCCGAGGAAATCTTCTGCGGTGGAAACCTGATCTCGAAATGGTCGAATCACCATTGTTGGAGCCACTCTGCGACATCGGATTTGACTCGCGTGACGCGGCTCGACTCGTTTCGAAGTTCTCGACTCCGCTTGTGCGTGAATGGGTGGACATCACCCTCGCAGCCCGAGAACGATTCGGAATGAGTTTCTTCAAGCGAAGTCCGATGGCATACCTACGCTACAACCTTAACAAAGCCGCAAAGGGAACCAATGGTCCGCCCGATTGGTGGTACGAAGTCCGCAAAGCCGAGGAACACGCACTCGCCGAGCGGGCAAGGAAGCAACGTTCCACGCAAACTCCCGATCAGCTTCCGACGAAGGCGATGGATTCGCTCGACAACGTGCGTGAGAGTATCTTCGATCAGTTTCTCGCTGCTGGTCAATCAGAAAAGCAGGCATCCCAAAATGCCGAACGTTTCGCGAAGGCCAAACGTAATCGCTAACCAACCGATATTCAAAACCTACTAATCAGCCATTTGATTTCAGGTACTTTGTATCAGGTACTTGTACGATGCAGCCAACTGATCAGAGACTGGTCAGAAACTCAATCGTTTTGCCAGCTTAGGCGTTCCATTGTCGACGCTATCCGAGGAAAACGATACCGCAAGCGACACGCATTTTGAGTTTTTCGTTTCGCGAGCGACACGTGATCGGACTTAGAATTCGTACGGCGAGCGACACGTGTTGTCGGTTCCCGGGATTGGAATTGTTCACAAGCTATCCACAGCCCAATCGTCACCACATGATGCGAATGACTACGACCACAATGATGCCGAATACGACTTTTGCGAACATGACCGGCTCGGCAAGGAACGCTCCGACCGCTACCAGAATCCAGTAGATCAGCATTGCGTGCACAGCGCAGCCTTGGTCTGTGGCTGAGACCGCGATCGAACAGTCCGCATCGTTCGGTAGAGCCCAACGGTTGCCTGCGCGTCGGCCAACGCTTCGTGGGCCTTGTGCGGAGAGAGTGGAACACCGAAGTAATCGCAGAGTGTGCCTAGACGGTAGTCGTCGGGAGCGATCAGGTCTGGATGTTCGTGGAAATACCAATAGGCAAGCTGCAACGTACAGAGCATCCGGTAAGACGCTGGCAGGAAGAGGCCCAACTTGTCGAACCAGTTCCGCAGAAACTCACCGTCAAAGTGTGCATTGTGGGCCGCAAGCTGAGCTACCCGAAAGGTCTTGAGGTCGCGACCAACAACGTCAACCGACGCATGCCTGCGCAAGAACGCGGCGAATGACCATGCGGCTTTGTTTGGTGGAACTGCGTGTCGCTTCCATTCGGCTCGGCGATAGTGAATCTTGCGAAGAGCGTCTTTGCACGCTCGTTTCTCGTCGAACTGAATCTTGACCTCAAACTGCGCCAGTTCTTCAGCATCTGCGTCAACGGCGATCGCAGCAATCTGAATGATGGGCCGACGCAGTTCGATACCGGCAGTTTCGATGTCCACGAATACGGTCTGGACTCTGCTGTCTCCGGCGATTCGTTTCTGCGTCTTGCCCCGTTTCACGCGGCCTCATTGGAGGCGTCGAATGAGTCTTGCCGTTTGACTTCGGCGATGATGTCGTCGGCGACTTCGTGCAATCGCAACGCATTGAGGACATCTTGCTCGTCGAGCCAGTGGGTTTCTTCCCAAACCGGATTCCCCTGCTGGTCTTCTTCCTTCTTGTATGGACGATAAACGAGCGTCGAATATCGTGGTCCGTATTGCCCCGGTTTGCGAACGATCTTGAGCCTCATCCGGCCTCGCCGATCTTCGTAGATGGTTTGTACTTCGCTTGTCATGCTACCTCCGTATCAGTGGTTTTATTTCCGACCAATCGAGTAGCACAACTCAGCCATGAGCGCAAATCGAGGCTTGATTGAGACGAAATTGCGACGTTCTCGTGACATTCCCGCTGGTACTGGTATGGTTCTTGGCGTAGGCGAGTACTCCACTCGCCGGTCGTCATGCTCATGCGAAACGCATTCGCTCGAAGTCGATCACGATAGTGGTCGGAAGAAGAGTGATTGAGCTGATGTCTCCTGACGGGGACAGCGGGTTCGGGAATCGTGGTCTCATCAACCGCGGATAAGAACCGGAAGCTTTGCCAGCTTCCAATTGCCACTGGCAATTTTTTTGCCACAGCAATTTGCTGGCTCTTAGCGCTGAGTACGTGGAGACGGTGCGTCGTGGTACGCAACAAGGCTAATTGCCGACTGAGTCGGCCGGAGTTCAAGGTAAATGACTCCGAGGTGAACCAACTTACCTGCAATCTGAAAGGAGGAGGGGACAAGAGCATGTTGGTAAAGCGGGAAGCGTTCGAAGGCGTGTATAGCGCGGTCCCGCGACACCTGAGCGATATGGTTAAAGCTTGATTGCTTGAACCCTAACAGCCAGTGGTGCAGAGGTACACTCGTCGGTAGCACGCCTGCACGCCGACGGCATCGGGAGTTGCGGTATCCGCGTCTCGACCGCAAGACACCTTGCCCGATGCAACGATGAGCAGTGAGCTCATTTAAGGCTGTGAGTTGGGAACCTAAGTCGCTCTACCGTTCCTTGTTGACGGAACACGAGATTGCCTACGGGGCGAGAGCCCTATGGTAACGGAGCCTTCGTAGTAGTCGTGGGAGTAACGCCCCACCAGGGAGAACGGGAGAGCCGTTCACAGGGCGAAGGAAGGCAGGTAGTTGGATGTTAAACATTGTGAGGTACGCAGGATGCGAACAGCCGAAACGATACTAAGCATCATTTGTGAACGTGGACAGCGGCGACTGCCCTTGAAGGGTGTGTACCGACTGCTCTACCAAAAGGACCTGTATCTGAAAGCCTATGGGAAGCTATATCGCAACCAAGGCGCCATGACACAGGGGGTTACGGAGGAGACCGTGGACGGAATGTCCGAAGCTAAAATCGACTCGATCATCGAAACGCTGCGTTATGAGCGGTATCGATGGTCGCCGGTTAGGCGCACGCACATTCCAAAGAAGAACGGCAAGAAGCGACCGCTAGGATTGCCAACTTGGTCGGATAAGCTCCTGCAGGAAGTTATCCGTTCCATCTTGGAAGCCTACTATGAGCCGCAATTCAGTGACCGTTCTCACGGGTTCCGACCGAATCGAGGTTGCCATACGGCGCTGCTGCAAATTCGTCAGAGTGGCAAAGCGACTAAGTGGTTCATTGAAGGCGATATTTCTGCCTGCTTCGACGAGATTGATCATTCAGTCTTGATCGAGATATTGGCAGAGCGCATTCACGACCAACGCTTTCTGCGACTGATCCGAAATCTGCTGCACGCTGGCTACCTGGAAGATTGGAAATTCAACCAAACCTACAGCGGCGTGCCGCAAGGAGGAGTTGTAAGTCCGATACTTTCGAACCTCGTACTCGACCGATTGGATAAGTATGTCGAAACGGAACTCGTTCCGAAACACACTCGCGGCGCTCGCCGAAAGTCGTATCCACCGTACGTCTTGCACGCTGTGAAGGCATCGCAAGCTCGGAAGCGAGGTGACGTGGACAAAGCGCGGGAGCACGCCCTTGCGGCGCAGAAGCTTCCATCACGCGAACCACATGATCCCAACTTTCGACGCTTGTGGTACGTCAGGTATGCAGACGACTTTCTGTTGGGGTACGTAGGTCCAAAGGCGGAAGCCGTGAAAATCAAGCAGCACATCAGCTCGTTTCTACGCGAACGATTGAAGCTGCGGCTTAGTGACGAGAAAACCTTAATCACACATGCAGTAGACGAAAAGGCTCGTTTTCTAGGTTACGAAGTTCACGTGCATCACGTCGACCATAAGCATACGAAGGGGCGACGTTCCATAAACGGAAGCGTCGGTCTACGGGTGCCAGAGTCCGTCATTCGGAAGCAATGCGCCAAGTACATGCGATATGGGAAACCTACTCACCTACCAGAACGGTTGAACGATAGTCCGTACAGCATCGTGACCCAATACCAGGCGGAGTACAGCGGAGTCGTGCAGTATTACCGCATGGCGTACAACCTGCATCGGCTAAGCCGGCTGAAGTGGATTGCAGAACGGTCGTTAGTCCAGACGCTGGCGAATAAACTTCGCACCAGCGTTCCAAAGATTTACCGACGGTTTGGAGGGACCCTGTTGACCATGGAGGGGGACTACAAAGTCATCCGGGTGATTGTGGAACGCCCCAAGAAGCGACCGCTGGTCGCTCACTTTGGAGGTATTCCACTTCGCTGGAGTCTATGGAAGGCGATTGGCGATACGCCAAGCACGGTGTGGAGTGGAAGAAGTGAAGTGGAGCAGCGGATGCTTCGGGACACCTGTGAGCTTTGTGGCGCTATCGGCCCTGTCGAGATGCACCACATTAACAAGCTTGCTGACCTGACTGGAGCAACCCGTTGGGAAAGAGTCATGAGTGCCCGTCGACGCAAAACGTTGGCGGTCTGTCATGATTGTCACTGCAAGATCCACTACGGACAACACGATGGTCCACGGCTATCAAAATCAACTACTGGAGAGCCACGTGAGAAGGAAACTCTCACGCGTGGTTCGGAGGGGAGTTGTTGAAAAAGTGTTTCAGGTTACTGAAACAACTCGTTGGCTTCTTACCCTACCGTTCGCTCAGAGCGATGGAGGCTCGTTGGCGTAATCCCGATTGATTTCATGCTCCATTTGTTTCGGAGAGTTTTCATGTCGGAGTAATCCCAGCGTTCTATCCAATGACTGGCTCACGGTGAACCGTGAGCTATGAATTCGGGCGATGCGGAATGACTTTCTTCGTTTTCTTAGCGAATGAAAGCCGTGTCGGTGAAGTGATCGCTGTGGCGATGCTTCTTTGCTGCAATCGTAGCAGCAAACAAAGCGGGTGATTTCGTTGCGAGTTTATCTCGTGCGAGAAAATCCCGTCCGTGGGGTCCGGGCTTGGTTGGTTTCAACTGAGTTCGTTCAACGCGGCTGGCGTGGGGAGCTGTTGTCTGGCGACAGGCAACACCGGGGCTGACAACCTCGGGTATCGAACTAAAACTCCGAACGTGAAAAGCTCAACCATGAAAGGCGCAATCGAATACGTAAGAGAGCGCTTGCCAGTGAGATTCTGAAGAGACGGTGCCGAACCGTGAAAATCCGTGTGGGGTTGGTACCCCGAGCTTCTGGTTTCGTAGGTGGGAAATCTTGCTGATGCCCTGTTCGTCATCGACGACGCATCAGCTTGGAAAGTATGGCTTGTCGGAAGGCAGCACATACCCACGCGGACCGGGCCATTGTTCATTCTTATCGGCTTAGGCTGAGTGAATGAAGTGCCCTAGCAACGTGACTTCAGAGTCGAAGACCGACACTAACGCAGGAAGCACTGCGGCCTCCGGGTTTGGCAACTCGGTGCATGGTTTGTCGACCATGTGTAAGTAAGCGGCGTTGTAGCATTAGCGAACAACGAGAGCGGTCCATCGGCAACCGAGCGGTAGCTCGCAGTCGCCGACGGTCGTACCGTCAAAAGCCGTAGTGTGGGAGCGTGGCCTGAGTAGAACTCGTGCGGAAGTGCGAGCGGTGTTTCGAGCGAAGGCTTGGACATGAGCCAGTGGTGCTTCCTTTATATAGAAGCACTGTTTGGATCGTGCGCGGCAAGGCAGTCGCGACCCGTCTGCTGGTTGGGAGTGATGTCCCAGTCGAATAGCAGGAACGAAAGGGCTGAGGGGCTTGAGACGTATCGGTGTTTTGCACTGAATGGTCGAAGACCCCGTTAGGAGATGTATGGTCGACGCTCAATGGTGAGCGTCGGCTTCCTTGGCTGGCAGCGATGCGGCTTGAGGTGGCTACTTGGAAAAGTGGCTTCCTCTGGCGGCGGACTGACGACGAACACTCGAGGTGCGTCTTGCGACGGATCGAGTGTTCGGCTGAGGTTATTTTTTGTAGGCACTATGTATTGGGGCAGTGCACTGACGAAACCAGTGCAAACAAAGCCATCGACACATAGTGACTGCCAAGCAACGTGCGGCGAGTGCTGGCCGGTGATCACGACTTCTGTTCTGTCGAGGTCACTTCACCAGTACCGTGGCTGCTAAAGCAGCGGCACGCCTGCTTACGCCAAGGGTTTCTTCATGGAAGAACGGCACCGGGGTTCTGGCCGCAACAACCCCATCTTTGTTTTATTGATTGCAGTAACTCAGCGAGGAACCATGAAGTACCGGTGCGTCGCATCATCTCCCGAAGGGCTCGTCCAACAAGTAGCCGTGTGCTACCTCCGCCACGGATACTGGTGGTACGTGACGGGCCGAATACCCAAAGGTAAAGACCCGTCTGCTGTCGATCGCAAGCTGGTTGAGAAATACGAGATCGACCAAACCGATCGCCAAAGGGCCTATCGCAAGAAACGCGGCCTCGCGAACATGCAGTACATCCGCTACGGCCACTGGTTCCTCTTACTCGCGACTGCGGGCCATCATCCGTTCAAGCAACAGGAACGGAACCGCATCCGCGATTGCCGACGACACCCTATCAAATTCGAAGGCTACTCAATCAGCTACCGCCGTAGCGGGGTAACGCCAGAAGGCGGACGACCAGTGAAGTGGCATTCTTGCGTTCGGATCGATCCGTGGACGTATCGGGAGCTCAAGGCATTCCTTCTTCAACGAGCCTGCCACCGATCAGTGGAGACTCTGTCGGAAGACTTTTCCCGAATTCCTTACGCCCGATTTGCTCCTGTGCGACGGCAATTGCTCGTACTCCTGCGAGCAGTTAACGAAGCGAGGGCAAGGCAGGGCTTTCACCAACTTCCGACGGATGATCTTCAACTTCGCCGACAGATCGTTCGGCCTTTCGTGATGTAACACCGAACATTCGGTCGATATTAGGCGAGTTGGCGCACCTTTTTGGAGCTCTCCTTGTTTTTTGGCGAAGCAAGCGAAGGATAGTCGCCCGTCTCTTGTACGGGATAGTGGTCAGTAGTCCCGCGAGAACCTGTCAATTTGAAATGCATTGGCCGAATGCTCCGACCGCTGCCCGCGGGCCGGATCGAAGCGAAGCTGTTTCATGCGCGTGCTCAACCATACTCTTTACGAAAAAAAAGGAGTTGTTGCCGACGTACCGGTTAAGCCGGTTGCTGCAGTCCGGAACCGCGGGCATTCGGTTTCTGTCTCACAATACAGAATCCAAAAGCTAGTCGAGCAAAAGATTCGCTGCTGGTAGAATTGAGCCCACCCGGAATGGTAGGACGTGACTGAAGATGGCTGATTCGTCAATGGATGGCGGGTAGCACCGATTCTGACGCGTCTCGTCGTGGCACAGTTCAGGCACACTCGACAGACGCGTAAAAGCAGTTGGGAAACGAACACCAATGAAGGAAGAAGCTCTTGATGTATTGCGGTTCCTGGCTTCACTCCCTGATAGAGTCGCCAACGAACCATTGACCTTTCCAATTGCCAAGAGGTTATCTCAAAAGTCTGTTCGTGCGGCGTTATTCGACGGTTTCCCGGCGCTCGAACGAAAGGACCTTAAGGAAATCGTCGACGACCTTGCAGACCGGCGATACATAAGGACAGAGTTTTCACGTCTACCCATTCGAATTGGGACGGGGCAAAAAGACGATGACGTCGTTGACCTCGTGACGTCGCTTGGTCGAGAACAGTTGTCGAGCGAACCGCCCGTGGATACCGCCGCAGACATCGAGGTTCTTGAAGCCGTGAATAGCGGCTGTTTCGGTCGAGTGTACAGGGGGCGCCAAACGAAGTTGAAACGCGAAATTGCGATCAAAATTATCAAGCCGGATCAAGCAAACAGAGCGGATGCTATTAAGCACGCTCAAGCCCTGGCCCGTGTGGCCGCGCACCCAAACATCGTAACCGTACACGACATCCGGAATGTCCACATCGACGGACTTGGAACTGTTCCAGCTATAATCATGGAATGGTTGGAAGGGTCGACTTTAGAAGAGCTCTTGGCTGGCGACCGAGTTTCTTTGCCCGACGTCATTCGTATCTGCGAAGGCGTACTAGACGGCATGGACCACATGCACAAAGCCGGGGTGGCGCATCGAGACTTGCACGAGGGCAACATTCTATTGACTGATGGCGGACCAAAAATCATCGACATCGACGCCACAAGAGAGAATTCACTCGGCAAGATGTCGACCTCCCCTAGGCAAAATGTGCTGAATGCCGACGTTGATTTGTGTCGCCGAATCCTGTTTCAGGTTGTCCGCCGTAGTACGATTGACCTAGACCGGGTTGTAGATTTCAACTCAGCGATTCAGGCAGCGCGGTCCCTTGAGGACATGCGTACGATTCTTAGAGGACTCGACTCAGACAGCCCAAGCAGTGTGCCTTTCGAATGGACAGCAATTGAGGGGAAGATCGGCATTTCCTCCAAAGATAATGGCCCCGGAGTGTTGGTGGGGTGGCGCAGTGGGCAACCTCAGATCGGTTGGCTCAGCACGAGGATTTACCTAGAAAAAAAGATCATCGGCCAGAATGATGTCATAATTCCAATTCACAAGTGTTCCGGCAAAGTGTCTTTCGAGAATGGTGACTGGGTTCCACTTACAAACTTCAAACTTGAATCCGATGACGATCAAGAGACCGTTGCTTCATCGTCATCGCAGATCGTACTCAAGAGGGCAGCTGGCATGATTAAAATCATTGCCAGATTTGAACGTGGGCCTCAGGATCGGATGCCAAAACTCGCGTCAGCCGAGTTAACGCTCTGCCCTATTGACGCTAGTAACGAAGTTAGCGTTGAGTGCAACTACGAACTAAAAGACGATAGACATCTAGTGCTCAACGTGGCCCCTGAGGGCTAGATTCTCAATCGCCACGCCAACGCCGCTCGGTCCGACACTTCGAGCTTAATTCGACCGATGTGACCGAATGCAGTTCGGCGCAAGTTCGTCGGCGAGATGATAGTCTTAGATCGCACCACAGTCTGTCGAACCCAACAATTCCCAGGGAGCCGTAACGAGAAACGTTCTACTGGCACCAAGAAATCCTTACTAGTTCGGTGGCTTGAAGGGCGGCTTTCGTCGCCGCCGACGAGGCTTTCGTGACGTTCGAATAGAACGGGAATGTGGGCGGAGATCGATCTCGTCGATCGTTGCCTTAGCTTCGCTCAGTCCCAATTGAAGCAGTTTCTCGAAGAGCGTTAATGCTCTTTTTTGAGTCTCAGGATAACGCTGGAGGGTCATTGAGATGCTGACAAGATGGGGAGCTGCCATAGAAACTGAAGTCGCTGCCGATCCGAGATCGTAGCTGTGGAACTCAACGATTTTAAAAGCAACTTCGAGGACACCGATCTTGGCGTATGGCAATAGCTGCACGAGATGTTCAACCAAATCGTAAACGAAACGGCCTTGCACAAGAGATGGACTTTGCGTAATCGCCTCTAAGAGTCCTTCCGTAATGGCGTCTGGAGGGAAGTCTTCGGCAGCCCAAAAGACGGTCGAGATGGCATTGCCAACGGCTTCGGAGTTCTGCGAACAACAACGAATCAAGAAATCAGAAGCCAATTCACGTCGAGGTCTGTCGTCCCACAACTTAGCGGACACAAAAGCTACACCAACCCAGAACGCTTCTGTATGTTCGTCGGCGTGCGAACTCATAAGTGTGAACTCGCTTCTTAGCATGTCTTCGTACCGCCCCGGTTCGTGAATTGCCAGCCACGTTAGCAATTCTCCGTAGGCCTGATATCCATGGCACGATCCATTCTGCTTAAGTTGTTCGAGAAACGACTCCACAAATTTCGAAGGCAGCTTGTAGGCGAGGTTGCCCACAAGCCGAATCCATCGAACTGTTAGCCCAACCGATGGATGTGCTTGCAACACTGCAGTAAGAATGTCTGCGAGGTTTGCTGCATCAAGCTCTTTTCGACGTAGGATCGGGATCTCGAATGCGTTTTCCCATGTACGTGTTGAAATCGCGCCTTTTGACAACTGACGGATGGTATCGCACCACGCGTCGAACTTTGGCTCCTTCCGGACCACCATTCCCCTCGACATTCCAACAAGCGGCCAAAACGACAGATCAACGTCTAGAATTTCCCGCGGTGCGGTGCCGAACAAGATTGAACGGGACTTGTCACCCTCAATCTCTACTGAAGAATCCGCACCGAAAAGGGTTTCACTGTCGTCCGATGACACTAGGAGCCATTCCTTAAGAACGTCGCAAACGTCGTCCGGAACTTCGCCTAGTGCGGACAGCCTGTACACCAACGCGCCTACGTTCGATCGCAACTGCACGGACCGAGGCTGAACTGAAGCAATCTGTCGCACACACTCAAATAGCTGTTCTGGTGTTAGATCCGTTTCGTCAAGGGATCGCACTACTTCACCGGCTGGCTTTTCTTTGCGACGTCGGATGAGATCAAGGACTATGTTGATCGCTCGCTGCGGGTCCTCTTTTGCGTACTTCGAGAGCTCTTCTGCGGATGCGTATGAGCCGCTAAATCTCTCTGATTCATTGGCGTCATCGAAGACGTTGAGGATCTCTTCGTCGGTGACATTTGACATTTCATCAGAGGACAGCGGCGGCTGCTCGATGTCTTGCGAGCGCTGCCGACTCTCAAAAGCTGCGACAGCCCTCGCTTCTTCTATTGCTGTCTTCGCACGTTCAGAATCGGCTTCGATTCGTCTTAGATCGTCGGAGCTCAGCAGGTCATTTGGGATGACCGAGAATAACTCGATCCGAGCAGCCGCGTCGTATTCATCGTGTGCAACTTCGAGAATCGCACCGGGTTTGTACTGCGAGTAGCTTGCAACCGATTCGACGATTCTGCGCAGTTGATCCGGGTTGACTTGCGATACGAGTGCTTCGAGGAGACCAATTGTGTACTTCCTCCTGTTCCTAAACTCCCCCATCAGGTAGCGTCGATTGTCAGACATTAGGTACTCGCAGGCTACTTCAATCAGTGAACCAGCAGTCACAGCCTTCGAAAGTGCCGACGTCACAACCGCGTGCACCTGTAGACTGTCACAAGTCCAAGATTGGTGTGTGGTGTCTACGAAATCCTCTGGATTGGACGTTGCAACCCTTGAGGCCGCATCCTGAATCGAATCAAGTAAGGAATGCCCCTCTCCTAAATCGAACTCCCAAGCAGTGGATCCTAAATAGCGGTTTAGTAGGCTGGAATCATGCCGATCTTCCCGTGAACAGAGTTCTACAAAAATCGGCCAAATGTGTACTAAGAACTCTATCGGCGCCGCTTCTGCAACTCCGGGCAACTCGTACCACTCCCCTCTGCTTTTTAGCAGGTCTCGTTGGCCAGATTCCATTTGCTTTTTCAGCGAAGCAGCGCAGATTCTTGGAGCAAGCGTTGGAGCCGAATTGGAAATGACGTAAGTCAGGTCTTCCAAGACGTAGGATCTTTGACCGTCTCTAACAACCTCGGCTGAGCGCTGAATGACAGCGCAAACCATATCCGCCAGTTCGTCGGTCCATTGAGACGATTCTCGAAGCGATAACAGTATGTATTGGTCATATTCAGTTGATGGGAACCAATGCGCCTTTACAAGTCTGAGGCAAGTTTCTTGATCTATGTTCCATGACGCATTGATAATCTGAAGTGCGTGCCAGCGGTCGCTCTGCGACCCTTGCATGTAAGTTGGCAGCAAGCCAGTGATTGATTTCAGCCAGTTTTTTTTGCCATGAATGGCCGCAAGTGCATGGGCGCGAAGCTCTTCGGAACTCACACAAGCGAAGAAGTGAGCAACCTCGTAGTCATACGGTTCATCCAGCTGTCCAAGAAAGTCTAGCAGCAGGAACTTTACATGGAGTCGAGTGACCTGCTCGAATAAAGAATTCAGTTCGGATTGATAGTTGGGCGACCTGCTCCCGCGTAGATATGTCAACACAGACCAAAGAGTGGGGCGAATCAGGATTGAGTTTTCGTGATCGACAACATGTTTCGTGAATGAATGACTCTCAGCTGCGAAGTGACGGGCTCGCGCGTGTTCAAGGAATGTCTGGTGCGCGAACTCTAAGGAAGAACCAACTCTCCGAAGCAGGCCAGCCGCCACCATTCGCGTCACGGAATCCGACGCGTCGCGATACTTAGCGCTCGGCATGTGCGTGGTTTCTGCCTCCAGAAAGTCAGTTGCCATCTTATCGATCAAGCGTTGATCCTCTGCTACTTTCACCTTTCTTTCCCAAAGATCGTCGAGCATTAGTTGGTAGGAATCGAACGGCGTTTGATCAGCCGTCTCCTTTACCCGTTCCAAGAAAAGAGTCAGATGTTGCGGGTTCCGGAGAGATTCTTTGACGTCATCAGGCCAGCCGTCCCACCGTTCTACACCAGCTGCGGCTAGTTTCGGTACTATCTCTTCCCATGATGGGAGCAATAGATCGATACTCGTAGCATCGATTACTGAAAAACGCGTGTCCCTTCGAAACTCTACCGTTCGACAGGACGCCACTACCTTGACGTTTTCGATCTGGGCAATTTCTCGAATGAAGTTGATTAAGTCGTTCAGGCGACTGGACTGGACATCCGTTAGGCTTGCCACAGCGTCCATCTGATCCACCACAACCAGCACACGGCGACTAGACGCAACTTCCTTAATTGCTTCGACTGGAGACAATTCGAGCTTGGTTACGTTCCTTGCCCAATCCTTGAAACTTTCGTGGGTCGGCAGCCTATCAGCCTTGATAGCAATAATGCAGTCTAAGTGGCGAACACGATGGACAAGTCGACCCATTAGCGATGTCTTTCCACACCCCGGCTCCCCGAGTAAACAAAGGACCTTGCCTTCTTTGGATTGGAGGAACGCTTGAATTTGGTTTTCCTCTGGCCGATCGATCCAGTCGGAGGGTGCAACCTGTTCAATTGAAGCGATCGTAGTCAATCGCTCCGCGCCACGCATGATTTCATTCAGCGTGTAAGTACTGGGCTTATCGCTCGCTTTCCCTCTGTGGTGTTCCAATAAGGTTTCGACAACAGCCCATGTGACTCCACCTAAAATCAATCCAATTCCCAAATACGTTGGGTCAATCGAATATTGAATCTGAAACTGCGTTTTTAGGACGTACTCGGCAATGAGCTGAAGCAGGTTTGTGGATAAGAGACCGATGCCGCCGATCACGAGTATCCCCGCGATTCGATGTCGCTTCGTGGATCGATAAATGCGGTAGAGGTCGCGGATTAGGTCGAACAGGCCTTTGAACAAGTCCCGAATTAGATCGAAGAAATCCTTCATGTCGTCCTTGACCTTGACGGAAAAGAGTTCAGCATAGCAAGCTTAGCCATTGTCCGAATTTTTTGCCAGAATGTACCACTTAAGCTTGCCAGCGATGAATTCCTTTCGGCGATTCTTACTCGGCAGCCGTGACTTGCACGTACATATGCTTGATGTGAGTGGCGAATCCACAAGCTCCGCTGTGCAAGCAGATTCGGACAGCTTGAAAGGATACCCTCCCTCACGAAGAAATCTGGTGGATCACAGACGGTGACAGCGTTCGAATTCGTCGCTCCAATTGCACTCAGTCCGCCACACCGAGTTTAGTCGTCGAGGGCTCCGAAATCTCTTGCTCGTTCGGTGGCCGGCAATCTCAAATTGCGGTGTTCAAAACTACTACGCCACCCGGACTTGCGATTCTGCGAGCCCTCAAAACGACCAGTATTTGGTTGATCAGAACGGCTTCTCGCCGTTCGATTGCCCCTCTCCATTCGACGAACTTCCGTTCGCGAAGATCCATGAATGTGCTTGGTCCGCGATCTTCGTCACCAGCGGAAGGTCGTCGCGACCGAAGCTGGTCGAGTCCTTCCAGTCGTCGCCGTCTTTGTAGATGCGACTGATCGTGACGTTGTGACGCATGCCGTTCTGGGTTTCGTTAGCCCAGATCGCTGCGCGGATGCGGCCCATGCGAAGTTCGTGGACGGGACGTGCTTTGGTTGCCGGATTCGACATGACAGTGTTCTCCTGTGAACAAAGGAATTTGCGAAAGCCCTACAGAATTGAGTCAGACTCGATGGGCGAAAGAGTGCTCGCGACGATTCGCGAACATTGGGGGCGAGCAAGTACTCAAAAAGACTGACAAAACCTTGATGAGACCACCAGCCTCCCAGTGCTGCAGCGTTGCAACACTGAGAAGCGGTTCCTTGAGCTACTCGATGCGGTGCAGATAGAGAACAACTTCGTGCACTGATTTCCTATCACGTTCTGCGGGAAATGTCACGCTTTGCTAGTTGGGCGGTTCACCGACGGCGGTTTGGACTTTCTCTGGCTGGATAGCTGAATTTGTGCTTTCGGATCCGAGCTGGAAAATGTGGAGCATGCCTTGTGCGTACGCCACCAATGACCTTCCATCTGGCGCGAACTCGATCATGGATGGTTTGCCGCCAAGAATACCGTCCCCAACTAGTCCGACCCGTTCCTTGGTCTCCAAACTCGCGAGAATAATGTCGCCGCTCTCTGACGCAATGGCCAGTGTTCCGCTCGGCGAAACGGCAAATTCATCAAGCGCAGCGGGCTTCGCAAAAACAACATCGCGAGCTGTCGTGTAAAGGTCACCGGGTAAGCCGAAACCTAAAGGAATCCTGCGAGTTACAACCCGGCCGAGGTCGGCGTCTTCTGGTGCAGTAAGTACAACGGGTTCTTGCCACTCTCCTGATGTTACATCCAGAATCTCGACAGTGTCGCGAGTACCAACCAGTACATGCTTCCTGTCGGGGGAGAATCTGAGTGCACGAAAGCTGTTTTCCTTCAGGATGGCGGACGCCTCGACCGTACCCGTCTCGAGAGAATGTACCTCAACGGCGAAATCGCTTCGATCCGCGAGGCGTGCTACGGATGCGAAGCTCTTTGCATCCGGCGAGATCGCCTTCTGGCCATCGTTCCGTAGATCACGCAAGTGAACGAAGGCGCTCAATGCCAGAGTGTCTGCGGAATAAAACCTAAACACGTTCTTGCTAATGGAGCGTGTCAGCGAGTTGCCATGCGTTGGTAGCGTGTGGTCGACGTTCGATGGCCACTGTCGCTGGAGGCATACCTCGACAGGCGTCGCCTTACCACGTCTGCCGAGTCGCAATTGGACCCAGGTCGTCGGACGCCCCTGCATCGTCTCCAATGCCTTGTCGAGGCGTTTGCCCAGTAGCGAGACCCATTCGCGATCATCGTTATATCGCGTTGGCTTCTCGCCCTCATTGATGGCCAACACCTCATCGCCAACACGAATCTGATCTCCAAGCGTCGGGTTGTAGCCTTCGAAGACTTGAGTAACGAGCAACTTGCCGTTCTTCTCCTTCACGTCGATGCCGATCTTCCCATTGACCTGTGGCGTGTTGACCTTTTGCCAGCGCTGCCCCGGAAGGTCGAACATCTTTGTGCCAGCGTAACCTCCCATGCCTAGGATCTTCCGCGAGTCGCTGCTAAACGCGAGCGTGAAGTAGGAGAAGTTTGCGATTTGCGAAACGAGTTCTTTCTTCTGGAGATCGATTATTGAGATACCTTTTCGACCACCGAAGTCTCGGCTGAAACTCATCGCCAAAAAACGACCATTTGGCGAAAGCGTATGCGCTGTTAGCTTCTCGGGCTTGCTGCGACTATTGAAGAAACGGATCGTCTCGTAGTCCGACCCCAGCTCGGCATGCCCTGAAGTGCTCACGAGGAGCAGGAGTGAGATCGATAGCGAAATGAGAGATTTCATTGCGGATTCTCCGATGAGGCGAGGCTTCAGCGGCGACATCCGTTTCGCGGATTAAAATAGTTCGCTAAGCATATCGCATCTGAAGCTGCATTCAATCATTTAAACGGCCGGTCGTTGCGAAGCTGACGCGACAGCGTAGACCGGACTACGCGTTGCCACCTCGAAACAACCTCGCCAGCATTTTTTCGGTCAACGGCGGCGCGAAAGAGATTTCAGCGAAGAGTCAATGTGGAGCCTTTTCGTTCTGCTTTTTCTCGTCACGGACGACGAGCAAAAAGTGGCGATAGCCACCGCTGGCGGCAGAACGAAAAGCAGCAGCCGGATGCGGACCTTGACCGAAGCGTACACTGCAGATCGCCGCCGCTGCTGAGAATCCCTCGATATACCATGCAACTACTCGTCATGCCAAATGAACGGTCGACTGCTAATGGCGTGAGTTGGAATATCATGAGATTGATTGACACATGGTACTACTCGGTTGTCTCTATGAGTTTTTCAAGGTTTGAAACCGAAGCACCAAAGCTCCCTCAAAATGTCCTTTTTGCAGCAGCCTTTCTGTGGCATGCTCGTTAAATGAAGGATGAAGTCAGACTCCCGATTCCCGTCGGAACCGAACTTGTCGTTCTCGACGCCTATGTTCCGCAGATCGTCGAACGAGCAGGGGCTGCAGCGAAAAATCGGTTCGTCCAGTATTTCACCGCTGATATTCGAAATACTGGAACACGTGAAGCCTACGCTCGAGCAATTCATTATTTCTTGGATTGGTGTGATGGCTGCGGATGCGACTTAAGCAACATCAGCCCGATTGTTGTTGCGGGGTACATCGAACTGATCGGAGAGCGGTTGCAAGCTCCGACCGTGAAGATGCACTTGGCGGCGATTCGCAAGATGTTCGACTATCTGGTTGTTGGGCAGATCGTTCCAACGAATCCGGCTTCATCGGTACGCGGCCCAAGTCACGTCGTGAAGAAAGGGAAGACACCGGTACTTAGTTCCGACGAAGCCCGGCAGCTGCTGGATTCGATTGACGTCAACACGATCTCTGGATTGCGAGATCGCGCACTTATTGGCGTGATGGTCTTCAGCTTCGCGAGGGTTTCCGCCGTGGTTGGGATGAATGTGGAAGACTTCTTCGTGCAGCGAGGAAGAAGATGGTTTCGGCTCTACGAGAAGGGCAGCAAGACCCACGACGTACCAGCGCATCATAAGGCGCAAGACTACGTTGAGGCGTACGTCGAAGCCGCGGAAATCAGAAACGAACTCCAGTCGCCGCTGTTCCGGACTCTCGATTGCAGCCGCAAGCTCACCTCGTCGCGACTTCAACGCGGTGACGTACTTCGCATGGTAAAACGTCGAGCCAAGCGAGCGGGCATCGAATCACGAGTGTGTTGTCACACGATGCGAGCGACCGGCATAACCGCGTATCTAGAAAACGGCGGTTCTGTCGAGCACGCTCAAAATATCGCCAATCACGAATCCATTCGCACCACAAAGCTCTACGATCGTCGATCGGACGAACCGAGCCTTGAAGAAATCGAACGGATTCGTATTTGAGGTGGATCGTTCATGTTGCGACTGTACCACGACACCATGAGCGGATGTCAACAAGAAAGTGAACTCAGTTAGACTTGCAGCTGCGGTTGTTGCGGGCGTAGTCTGCTCACCGGTAGCGGCTTCCTTGGCTTTGTCCTTCTCTCCCTTGGTAATCGAATCAGTTGGTTCCGGTTTCTTCTTCGGTGGAAGCTTGACCTCGTGAGTTAATCGCGTCCGCCCTTTGTCATCGAAGAACTAATCCGATTGGATAGCGACAAAGAACTCGTCTTTTCCATTCTTCAATTTGTCGAGTTGAATTTGATGGTAGCTTTTATCACTCGATCGATTTTGCCCGTATTCATTCTTGCGACGCCTGATGAATTCTTCGGCGATTTCTTCTTTCTTGGGATCGCTCGGATCAGTTCCGGGATCTAAAAGTAGATCGAAGTTGGCTATCTGGAGGCGAACGAGAATTTATCAACGGTCAAAATGGCTAATCAAGCGTCTCGAACATGAAATGCCGACGAACTTCCGCATGCGCTAATCAGCGTGATCGATTCGATTCAAGTTGCTTTACGACTCGACGTGATGCGCTCTCGAATGCCCAAGAAAAGGAGACCTCGGCCCATCGATTTGCTTGTTGGGCAAAATCATAGGGACGATAATTCGTCGCAACTCGGATGTTCAATGACCACGTCACGGAGGTATGAACTGACAACCTAAAGAGGTGCGGTGATGCCTGATCCGGAAATGTCACCGATCCCAAAATCTGAGCAGTTGGGGATGGCTCACTATCAGGCTGATGATGACATCGAGCTTCCGCCAATGCCCGATGGCGAGCCTGTGCCAAGCTCGGGCTCGGACTGGTCTCAACCGGGAATGGCCAATCGCTCTGACGGCCCTTCCCTGGCGAAGTCGCTCGGTACGCTGGCGTTGTTGGGAGCGGTCATTGTCGGAGGCTGGTTCACCATGTTCGGAGCATCCGCCGAACAGAAGCACGAGAACTGGCAGCACGTGGCGGCAGCCGCAAGAGCTTCGACAGATACGACTTCGCAACTTGTGCAGATCGATACTTCGAACGCGTCAACGGTCGTGCCGTCCATCGTTGTGACATCGAGTGACGCAGACAGCGCTACTTTGCAGAAGGTGCGAATGGCTCTGTTGCGGAACGATCTGGTGACGGCCACGGCGATGCTGCAAGCTGGTCAACAGATGCCGTCGCCATCTCAGAATCCGGATGTGCGTCCACCGGTTTTGGATGCAAACTCAGCACTGACTCAAGCACTAAAGGAAGGCCGCAAGGAGCTCTTCCAAATCGAGCTATTCGACTGTTGTGCGGAAGATGGTGACATCATTGAAGTCGTGGTGAACGGAGAATCTTTCGCCACGGTACCAATCATGCATGCGGGCACGATGCTGTCTATTCCGTTGGACCGAGGCAACAACACCGTCACTGTACGCGGCGTAAAGGATGGCGGCGGCGGAGTCACCGTGTCGTTTCGAACGAGTCGAGGAGAGTACTTCGCAAAGTACATGGATGTCGGCGAGGAACACACGATGGGAGTGGTCGTGCAATGATCGGTCGAGCAAGACAAACTTTCGCCGATCTTTGGCAAGACTATTGGTTCTTCCAGATCAATGTGGTGCTGGCAGTTGTCGGCGTGCTGTATTTGTGGTTCAGCTAGTTTCTGTTGGACGCGTCGCCGTGAGTCAACCTTTTGCGCTAATGCGAGTCTTTTCCTACGTCATGCTGGCGTGGTTCGTGATTTCGCGTCTGGGACAACTCCATTGGTTCTTGGTGTTTGCGATTACGTGCTTCGCCATCTGCAACTTGGCCGTGATGTGGTTCATGCGACGACAGCCGACTCGGCTTGCCAAGTGGTGCCGATCGAGTGTTGTCAGCCGCTATGTCGCCATGGTTTGCTATTTCACCGGAGACCAGCCACCGCAGAACCAAGGTGAGGCGAGTGCGCCGGCGCAGATTCAGTTGTCCTCACGTCGTGACTTCGAAGTCGCTGCCTTTCGAGCGAAGCAAATCGTCCGAGGCATGAATCGAAACATTGAAGAAGTCTTCCACACCATATTCGAGAACCAGACGTTGCGGCGTGGACGAAAAGCCGCCGCGAATGCTCCGCTGGCATCGTTCCTGTTGGCTGGTCCGGAAGGTATTGGCAAACGCTACCTGAGTCGAGTAACAAGCAAACTGTTGTACGGTTCCGCGGCAATCGAAGTGTTTGATTGCGAGCGAATAACTGCCGGGCAACTGGTGGGGACGAAGGACCGGAATGGGCCGCTCATTGAGGCAATCCGAAAGCGACCTCACTCGACCGTACTCTTCGAGAGCGTTGAAAAAGCGAAAGCGGATGTGGCTGGGCTCATCGGGCAAATCCTCTCGAGCGGCAAGCTGAAGGCTCCCGGCTCGAAGAGCAACGTCGACTTTCAATCGACAACGGTCGTCCTGACGACCACGACGCTTGGAGCGGAAGCGGCTGAAGCCTCAACCGGGCTCGCGGGGATGGCACGTCAACAAAGAGTTGCAGAAATCCTCGGTGACAATGCGCAACTTGATCGCCAGATTCTGAACGCCGTGAATGCAGTATTGGCGTTCGAATTCCCCACGGAACTAGTGAAGTCGGAAGTTGTCGCGCTCATTCTGAAGAAAGAATGCAAAGACTACGGCGTCAAACTCTCGCATGTTGATCCTGAGATCGTGGCGACTCAAGTCGTGCAGATGCAGGACGACGCATGTTTCGCGTTAGTTCCCCAGCGAATCAGAAAACTGCTTCGCCGTCCGCTCGTCGCGGCCCAAGCGGACCATCACCGCGAACTTTCCTTACGAGTTCGCTATTCAGACCAAAGATCGACCGTGACCACATAAGGGGTTGAAATGGACCCGCTCGACATCACTGACAAAGAGCTTCTGCTGGAGATGCTAGAGAAACGTCGCCAAGGAAACGCTCGCATCATCGACGAGAAGGAGATGGCGACTTCGCTTAGAAAGCGAGTCCGAGGTCAGGATCATATCCTCGACGATTTGTCTCGGTTTATCCGGCTGCAATGGGGAAAGGAGCGACGTGGCAAGCCGATCGCAAGCCTGCTGTTCGTCGGGCCACCTGCAACCGGCAAGACTGAGCTCGCGAAAGCACTGGCGGAATACTTGTTCGATGACGAGAAGCACATGCTGCGTTTCGATTGCAGCGAGTTCTCCGGTCCCGAAGGAAAGACTCGACTGATCGGTACGCCGGGCGGCTATGTTGCTTCGGAACAAGGTGGTCAGCTCACGCGCCCGATGTCTTCGAACCCGAAACGGCTGATCCTGTTTGACGAGATAGAGAAGGCCTACTCAGGCATCTTTGATCTGCTGCTCTCCGTGATGGGAGAAGGTCGCCTGACAGAACAGGGATCCGGAGACGTGGCAGACTTTACGCAGTCAGTGATCATCCTAACGAGCAACGCCGAACACAAAGCAATCGGCCAGCTTGTAGATCAGTTCGACGATCCGTTTGAGCTTGGAAATGCGGTGCGAGCGACGCTCCGAGATGCAAAAACCTTTAGGCCGGAAATTATTAGTCGCTTCGATCAAGTCTATGTGTTCAAACCTCTCGAAGGCGTCGTGAATGCTGAAATTGTAGCCATCAAGATTCGCCAGACCGCGGACTCTTATGGAATGGTCGTCGAGCATGTCGATGCTCGCATCGTTTACGAAATTGTGGACCTCGCGGACGCAGCTAATGACACTCGAGAGTTGGCTCGGTTGGTAGATTCCAAGCTTGGTGAGGTTCTGATGGATGCGAAGGCCAAAGGACTCGAAAGTGTCAGAATCGGTGTCAACGATGACGGCGAAGCCATACTAGATACGAACGATTGAGGTGGTGGCGTGGAACTCGAACAACGCGACTTTCGCCCTGACCCGCTCAAGATCAAACGGCTGCGTATTAGCGCTAGCTTGACGAAGAAAGAATTCGAAAAGGTCTCGGGGCTCAGCAAAGAGACGACAACGAAGATACTTCGGGGCGAGCCCGTGTTGCTTAACAGTCTTTCGCAGGCGGTTTCGGAAGCATTTGGAATCGATGATCCGTTGGAAGTACTTCATCCTGACGAATTGGCAGCACTCGGTGTAACCACGGATGTGACACCAGCAGGACAGGTGTTGGAGTGGGCGGTCGATGACTATTTGACTGGCTGGAACAAGACAACCAATGGCCTGCACTACCAGCTGGCGAGACTGACGCATCGCTTTCTCAATGGTCGTATCGTCCGCGGCAAATGCTACGAACTTCGACACATGACTTGCGAACAGAAGGACGAAGTAGAAGGTCATCTTTCACGCCACGCCGATGTGTGCGAGCAGATCGGTCCGCATCCGAATATCGCTCAGAACATTACGGCAGCGTTGGTCGACGGACTATGGTGGGTGATGGATCGCTGGGAGGAAGGGGAAACGCTTAGCCAGCGTCTATCAAATGGTGCGTTGGGCGAATATCACCTGAAGTTCATCATGACGGGCATTGCGGAAGGCCTGTTCGCGATGCACAAGTCGGAGATCATTCGGCGGGAACTTGCGCCGGATTCGGTGATTCTACGTGAAAGCGATGATCGTCCTGTGTTGACGGACATGGAGCTTGCAAAGCTGACGAAAGGCGGACCAACCGTGTCGCCAAGCGAGTGGCCGGAAGATCCGTACCGTGCTCCGGAGGTTGATGGTTCCGCACCGATTGATCAGACCGCGGACATCTATAGTTGGGGCCGGATCTTCGTTCACGCGGCAGTTGGTGTATTGCCAGAACGCGGTGACGAAGTTCTTCCTGCGGATACGTTCGTTCCAGATGCGGTCCGCGAATTCGTTATGAAATCGGTCGACGTTTTTCCCGCGGACCGACCAGCGAGCTTCGAGCCGATCATCAAGGCCCTGAAGGATTGGCCATGAGTCGAAGAGTGTTTGAATACTTCTTCGATTCGGAAGAACTGGAGCCCTTTCTTTCGGAGCTTCCAAAGCTCCGTCGATCCACGCAACAGCATCCTTTGCGTCTCGAAAAATCGGAAGAAATCGCAGCAAGCGAGGTGCTCGATCACGGACCACAACTAGTGCCGCCCGTAGTCTCATCCAACGAAACAGCGGCCGACGACAAAGAGAAAGTAACGGTAGTTGATCACCCCGATAGCGTCTCATCGGAGCCGATACAGGTCGAGGCAAATGCTGCGTTGGAACAACCGAATCTCGATGAACAGGCCAGCTCGAACGAGGCTGAACCCGAAGTCATTAAACCCGACGCAGCATCGACGAAGACAATTCGAAGTCGCGTGCGTCAGTTCATCAGTGTGCATGCGCTAGGCCAGAAGGTCTTCTGTGATCGCTCTGCTATTCTGTCGGCTGAAACGGGTGACGACCGCGACCTGGATGAGCCGCTACTGAGGCTGACGTTCTTGCCCAATTTTGACCTCGAACGAATTGAAGAAGTGTTATCGTCGAAGATGTGGCAGTGCTTGCTTAGTCTTCTGGCCGGGGCGTGCTTCGTCGTGTTCATGTTCATCGCTTCGTACGACGAACAAACCACCAGAATGTACGTTTCGACGGCGATCGCCGCCGGGTTGTTCGTTTGGAGCATTAGCCTACTGTTTGAGATCGTCACGCTTGTGTTGCGGCGACGAAATGCGATCAATGCGGAAGCCGCCGAGCCTCTGGAGAATGTCTCTGGCACACAGCCAGTCAACTGGTGGTCGATGCTCAAGGCTGGGTTCGAGCCAATCAGTTACCAACGCCAATTTCGGCACCCGGAGTTGCCGCTAGAAGGATGCCCTTGGCGAGTTCTTCAGCGAGGCGATTTTCGAATTCCGGTCATCAAATCCGGCGGTTACACTCTCGGTCCCGAACCGGGAAAGTTGTTTCCGAAGCATGAGGTGCGGCTCGTCGCCTACGCTCTGTTGCTCGAATCAGACGGCCATCTGCGATGCCCCTACGGCCTCGTTTTTCCAGCCGATTCTCCAAAAGGACTGGCATTTGCGATTACAGATGAACTTCGACAGCGGGCGATCAACTTACTGGCCGATCTAGCTCGAATCATCGATGATTCGCAACAGCGATCGGTCGAGCCCAGGCTCCCAGAAAATCGGAATCGATGTTCGAATTGCGACTACGGCCGACCGGAGATGATCTCGCTCCGGCAGGTCAACAAAGAGCGGCGAGCAGGCAACAACGTGGTGGTTCTGCAGGGGAATTCGGAAGTGTTGTATCACTGCCAGTGCGGAGACCGTTTTGGTTCTGTGCCTCCGCACCGATCGAGTTTGAAGAAGAATCTACGCGTGGCTCTCGGTTAGATCGACACGCATTCAGTGTTTCTTTCTGCCAGAAAAAAAGAGATCGACGAACGACTCGATGCCACGAACAACCAAACCCTCTAGCGGGTTGAGCCGGGTTCCCTTCTTCATGGCCAAATGAAGCTCGTCCCACGCCGAAAGCCACGCCTGCGATGTGGGGAATCGCTCTGCTGATTCAAGTGCGAGTCCTTTTTCAATGCAGGCATCCAACAGCCTTAGACTTTGCTTGGGAATTGGTCTCGACTTGTCGATCAATTCGGAAGGGTTGCGATACGTCTGTTTTCCTTTTGCCACGAACTTAGGCAGGCCGGCGCGCCCACCTAGACGACCGAAAGGAATCTCAAGAGTGAGCAGTTCGTACGCGACGACCGAGAGCGAAAACATATCGGATCGAAAGTCCTCGGCGGCATGTTTGGCCAACCTTTCAGGCGCAGCATAGGGCTGCGTCACGCCGTCTCCAGCGTCCTTGCTGGACGTCGACTCAATGGGCCAAGCTGAGCCAAAATCGACCAACAAAAGTTGTTTGCTGTTGTGCGTCAGCAGAATATTGGCGGGCGAAATGTCGCCATGGATCACGTTGGATCGTCGATGGTAATGCGACACTCCGTGGGTCAAACCACGGACCAATCGAACGACTTCTGAGACGCTTGGTCGGGGTGTCTTACCACTATGAACGGTCTCCAAGTACGATCCGAGATTGGATCCGTCCACCCATTCAACGACAATGAATGTGTCGGCGCCTTGGTTGGCAAAATCGACGAATGCCGGGAAGTTGCGATTGCGGTTCGAGCCACCAATCCTTTTGAGCGTCTCGAGGTTCTGCCGTGTCACCTCTTTCTTAGGAAGTCGATAGAGAATTCGGTAGTCTCCGCCCGGTCCAGCGTGCGAATCGACCACGCGAAACGCTCCCCGACCGCCGAGTTTTTCGATTGCAGAATACGTTCTTCCACGAACGCGAAACGTCTCCAAAACTCGCTCAGTTTTGCCTCGGCAGCGGACGGTTTTTCGTGACGAAGATTGCATTTGGTCGACTGCCGAATACGGATGAGTGGTTGGGCTCAACTGCAACACGCACCCACAGGTTTGAAACTACAGATGTAGGGGGTAATGGTTGATAACTATGAAAATGGTCAGGAATCGTCCGTATCTTCGCATCAGTACACGACTTAGTGGTGCTTAAACCAATCAAAATTCCTCTGGGGCGCTGTTGCAGTGATTACCCAGAAGAACGAATCGCAGGTTGCGCGGTGAATCCCGTTCACGTTGATTAACGCAGGGCATCTTCGCCCGACTCAGAACCACCCCAGAACCAACACCTCGATTTGGGCACAACTCCGAGAATTCCTGCAACGGAATTCAACTCTCACGGAGAACTCACTGTGCTGACATTTTTCGACTATCTGCGCCAACGTGCTTTCGAGTCGGTGATGGCTGGTGCCTACGAAGCTTTGGAACTCTTGGAAGCGAAGAAGTCGTTGGAAGAGCCCAAAGCGAAATTGCCGCCTCCAAGACTTCGCTCCAGTCCGGCGAAGCTGACGCCAAGTGAACCGGATTCAAAGCCGAACGCATCGCCGGAACTGGGGCGTCCCTCCCAACAAACGGAACCACAAGAACGTGAGCCGGAAAAAGTTCCGTCGCCGCAGCGAAAACAAAGCGGAGTTCAGAACCTGAAGAAGAAACCTAAGGGTTCCAAGTGAACGAGCGCGAAGAAGAAATCGTTCGGACTCTCGCGGAAAAGGTCCGCGTGTTGACGCTGTCGCAAGTTGCCAGGACTTGGTGGACCGAATCCCGCTGGGGAAAGAGTCGGGCAAAGTCCGCTCTCAGCCGACTCGCGGAACGGAAACTCGTCAGGCTACGTCGAGCGCTCGCCCGCCCGATCGACTTGGATGAAGAGGCGATTGTGGAATGGAGTATTGGCGACGTGATCCCGGACCTTGAGACCGTCGCGACCTACCTGCATCGTCGTGCGATGACCGATGCATCAATGCAATCGATAGTCATAGCTGCGAGCAAAGCAGTCGCTTTGTTCGGCACCGGGAAAGCTGCCTCGATCAAGTTAACGCAACTCACCCATGACCTCCACGTCAGCGAAGTCTATTTGCGATACCGAGATGGCGAGTTGGTGAAACGCTGGCTCGGCGAAGATCGTCTAACCGTTGATTGGCCCGTTCGTGTTCGGCCCGACGCAGTGCTTATCGATGAAACGGGCCAACCGAGCCATGCCGTCGAGTATGGCGGCGACTATCCAGTTGACCGGTTGATCGAACTGCACGAGCAGCTCGCTAGCATTCCGCTGAACTACGAAATCTGGTGAGGCTCAAGATGGGAAAGAAACAGCACGAGCGACACCTCACACCTCGCGACGCCGACATACTCAAGTCGGTGATTCACTACAGGGCGTTGACGAACAGGCTGTTGTTTCAAGCCTGCTTTGAGTCTGACCTCGGCATGAAGAACGTCAATCGTGTGCTTCTCAGATTGGAGCGTCGCGGTCTGCTACGGCGAGTCACCTTCGATGTTGGTCATTCGTACTTCGCACCAACGAGTCGCACGTTCGTTCTGCTCGAAAAACGAGCATACACCCCGCGGTCTATCAGCGAGCAGGCATTGCCGTGCATCTTGGCGACGGCCACCTACTGCATCGCTTCCGGTCAACGGCGACTGACGGCACCGGAGTTTCGGAAACGGTTCCCGGAGCTGTGGCGTCACGGCATGGGAGCATCCAGTTACGTGTTGGCCAACGAGGCAACTGATCCGCATCTCGAATTGTTGCTCTTCGACCGAGGTGGTATGGCCAATCGGATTCGTTCTCGCGTGCGACGAGCAATCGCTCAACGGATCAACATTCCCGAGTTTTGCTCGCTGATGGGAGAAGGCGGCTTTCACATCACCGTGCTAACCGGAACCGTGGAACACCAAGCCAAGATTCAACGCCGTGTGTCGTCGGGGGAATTCGACCCAATTGAGATCTCTGTCGTTGTCCTCCCCGATCTCAAAGACCTACTTGTATAGCTGCTCAAGGAGACTTCATGTTCAAGCTATTCCCGGAAACGACTGATGACCTGCTGGACGTCGATGCTCTACCGTCGTCGGCCAAGGACACTTCACTGAATTACCGAACACGACCACTATCCGCTCAACAGGAGACGCGACTGACTCTGCTCTTTCTCTTTGGAAGTCTCCCCCTGATGTTGATACCCTCGGTCGCGGTCCATCTCGTGGCTTCCATCGTGCCATGGTGGAATCGCTTACTCCTGGCGGCAGCAATTCTGTTGGCGGGTTGGGCAGGATTTCGAAAGCTAACAGGAGCGTTGCTGCGTCGGGATGTGCTGATCGTCGCCGTGTTCTACCTGAGCTTCGCAGGATCACTCGCATGGAAGTCGTTCGAGTCGGGGAGCGACGAATCTCTCCGCATAATCCTGGTAGTCGCCTGGCTTACGAGCTGTCTGATTGCCAAGCAGGTGGCTGCGTGGATTTTGGCTGGTCCAACTGTTGATTTCGAACGAACGAAACGGTGGAAGGTGAACTTACCTCACCAGATTCCCGAAGGCTGGTCGCTCGATTGCCCGGAATTGGCGACCTTCTACGCGGGAGCGTTTCTGCTTGGAGCGGCTTGGGGCCTTTCGATCTTCGGCTCGTCGTACTTCGAGCTTGGAATGACAGCGTGGCCATTCGTTTTTGGGCTTTGCACTTTGATCGTTTCGATTGTCTGGAACGTTCTGGCCTGCATGTTTGTACCCTGGCCGGATCCAGAGAAGTGCTGGGCTGCTACGTGGCGAGCGTTCGTTGTTTTCATCACGTACGACGTTCATCACACTGCGGCAGCCGGGGTCTTTCGATTCCCAACGCGTTGGCTGCGAAACCCTTGGCATCGCTGGGCGCTGCTCACGGTTGTGCTGGTAACAATTGGTTTCGGGTTTGGCGTTCACCTACCTACACCGTGGTCAGTCTGGATCGATGGAGGTTCGTTCTCGGCTCAATTGATTCTCAACGTGTTGGCAATCTGCCTCGCCGGGCCCATCGTTCTATTCAGTTCAGTCTGGCTGTTCGCTGCACCGCTACTTGTGCGATTCGAGCAAGAGCTATCGCAACACAAAGACGACGAAACGAGCGACTGGGACAACTACGTGGAACGAATACTCAATTCAGAGGACGAATTGGAACGCGACCACCTACTGATGGGAGCCAGCGAGCTATCCGACTATCCAATCCTCGTCCATCGCGACATTCAGGACCAGCATGGTCACATACTCGGCGACAGTGGTGCGAGCAAGACTGCGTTGGCAATGGCTCCGCAAGCGACACAGCTCATCGCTCGGGCCGACTCGACGGTGGTCATCATTGACCTAAAAGGTGACAGAGCACTGTTCGAAAGCTGCCGTCGGGAAGCGGAACGCACTCGCAGACTCAAGTTCCGCTGGATTTCCAATGAGGTTGGCAAGACATCGTTTGGCTTCAATCCGTTCTTGCAGTCGCACAACTCTCAACTTTCCACGGAGCAGTTGTCTCAAGAAATACTGCAGGGATTATCGCTCGACTACGGCATCGAATACGGAGCTGGCTATTTTACGGCGATGAACGAAATCGTGATGAACAACGTGCTTAAGGAAACTGGTTCGAGGTCCTTCGCTGAATTGAGCGATCATTTGGCGAATCGCGAATGGTATTCATCCATTGGCTACGAGGAAGACTGGAGGCAGGCACGTCACTTGGCCGCACTGGTGAAACGACTCGGCAGCAGCCAGGCGGTAAATGTCGTGCCGGAGATGTACTCGGATCACCCTGAGATCCATCAAAACGCGATCGATATGCGGAACCTGTACGAAGAGCCGCAGGTGGTGTACCTATGGCTGCGCTCGGCTGTGGAACCGACAAACGCTCCGGCGATTGCTCGGCTTTTCCTGTGGGCGATGTTCACCGCAGCCAGTCACCAGCCACAAGACAAGAATCGAGTCTACTTCTTCATCGACGAGATGCAGCAGATCATCAGCGATGGCATCAAACTCATCTTTGAGCAATTCCGCGATATGGGCGGGACGATCATTGGTGCTCACCAAACTGCAGGCCAGCTACGACGCCAAGGAACGGACCTGGGCGACACCATCGACTCGTGTACCGCAATGAAGCAGATTTTCCGTGCATCAGATCTGCATTCGCTCGAACGCCTCGAGTCGCTGTCCGGTATGAAACGCGACATTGCCGCGACGTGGTATCAGGAGCACGAACGCGGAACCGGTGATCTCACAAGTCGCTACGAGGAGATGTTGGCGCAAGACGGCATGGTCCGCGTCAGTGAACAGGACCAAGCACGTTATGACAAAGACGAGCTGATGGCTATCAGTTCTCGTCGCCACTCCAGTTTGGTGCGATTCACATTCGGCAGTGGCTATACCCAGTTCGCTGGCAAGTCGATTCCGATGAAATCCTCTTACCACATTCCCTACCAGGAATACTTGCGGCGCCGCGCTGCACCCTGGCCGACGCATCCCGGAGCCTTCCTGATCGAAGCACCCAAGCAGGATGCTAAGGAACCAAAACATCGAATGGGAAAGTCATTCCGCGATACCTTCAAAGAGCGTGTGGCGAACGTCAGCTAGATGAAGTGCAAAGTGAGACTCGTATAATTGCGTCCACAACTTGGACGAGCCCCCGCGAGGTAGTAGCGATGTACACCTGGTATAAGATCAAGTTTTATGTGAAGGCCGCCATCTTCATCGTCTTGTTGGGCGTTCTATTCACGGGCCTGGGAACTCTGCAGAAGAAGTTCGGTCGCAGGCATCCCCAAGTCCAGCCATCGGTCACGCCGAGTCCGAATCCGGTAGTACCCAATCCGCAACCGTCGACGACTCCACAACCGCAACCGCCGACGCTCGGTGACATTCAACGTCAATTGATTCACGCAAGCAAGCAGACAACGAAGGCATCAATGCTACTCGAACGAGCGGTCGAGGAAGCTGAAAAATGGCAAACTGAAATCGAGCCGATGCGGTCAGGGGAGGCTGGAGTCCAAGTCGCCGCGTTTCCCGATCTTGTGGAGAAGATGAACTCGACGAAGCAAGTTACTGATGACAGAACTATCTCGCTAACGAGACTGCGAGACGCTCAGAAGCAGTTGTCGGCGCACCAAACAAAAGTAGACTCGCTATCGAATCAACCCAACCCTGCGGCTCTAACCGCACATGAAATGGCTGCGATAGAGTCGTTGCATGAGTTGGGCGATGATGCATCCAAGCGATGGACGAAGGGCGTAGCGGATGCTCGAGCTATCTTCACTTTGGCCAGAACCAAAACAATCCCCGTCGAGGAAACCAATCTTCAAGCTAAAGAGAACCTTGCGGATGCCGAGTCTCGACTGGAGGTAATGCAGGAAGATGAGGATTTCGAGAAAAAGCAACGAGAAGCCAAACGACTGGCTGAAATTGAACGACAGAAAAAAGAACGACTCGCGAAAGAAGAGCGTGCGGAGAAGGAACGACTCGCACAAGAGGCGCGAGAGAAGCTGATTGCAAAGGCCCATTCAACTGAAGTCTTGACAAAGTTGGCTCCCTTCCTGCAACCGCGAACCGTTCAACCTCGCCGAGCCGGACCTGGCACAGTCAAATTCCGCCGAGTCACAAAACCCGAGCCCATGTCTCTGTCAGCAATTCAGGGGATTGGCGCATTAGACGATTCGGTCGATGGATTGAAGTGGCTCGCCCGAATCACGGGAAACCGTCAGCTATCGAGTCCGCGTTGGAGTGTCTACTCACAACCCAACAGCTGGTCGGACGCCGATCTTAAAATGCTCACCGAGGGCCAGCAGTTGTTGCGAGAGTACGGACCGATTCTTGTGGAAACAGGCAAGTTGTCTCCCTAACACGGGATGGCACGTATGATCTGAGTACACCGAACATAGATGATTGGAATTGCTTCGAGCGCCGTGCCAACAAGCCGCAAACTCATCGGTAGCGTTTCCCGCTGAACTTAGCGCTCTTTTCGCAACCTCCGAAGTTGATGTGACTTCGGCGAGTTCGAGCTTCGGCTAGGTCGCAGAGGTGGGGCGGCTGAAACAACACCGCAGACCATCATACTTGATCAATGGAGGCGGCCCCTAGCGATTGGAATTTCCCGAATTCACCCTTATTTGGGAAAATTCTCAGTTCCAATGCTCTACGTCACGGCATTTCGGCACGTCTTACAAAAGACGCCAATCATCGTTTTCGGGAATGTTGACTACGCCGGTTGCCCGCGGTTCCCATCGACAGCTCTGCGACGGGGTACGAACCGCAACTGAATGAGGATGATGTGTCCGACGCGACTTAGCTGGCGGTGTCGTCTGTGTGCGCACACCTCTGAGCCTTAACGTCGAACGATGAAGCCAACACCGACTCGCTTCACTGCGAGGCTAATCATAGGTTTCGTCTATCACCGCACCATTACGAGTTGCCATGGTGAACACGATTTGGTTGGTCATATACGAGATCTACTTCTCTACGGCCGCTTTCCGCCCTGATGCGGTAGGCCTAAAGGAGTCGCGCTCCGGTATTTCGTGGAGTTTTGGAATTCTGCACATGTTTCTTGGGTGCGCATCTTCTTCTCGCGTGTCGAGTAGAGTGAGGCACTCTTGGAGACTTCCTATGCAACCACAATTGAACAGGTTGATGCAGACCCTCGATCACGAGGGCAAACACCTCTTCGAACTGCTAGCGCGGATTACGTTATCCGAGCACGCCGCCGAAGAGCTGTTGCAGCGGCTGGTTCTGAGATTTGTGGAAGCACCAGAACGACTTGAGGATATCGACAATCTCGGTGGTTACCTTCGGCAGTCTGCGATGCGGTTGGCATTCAACTGGAGGCGTGATCAGGCGATCCGTCAAACGGAACCAATGCCCCTCCACATTCCGGACGAACAACGCGCTCCTTCCGATGTGATGGAGCTGCGCGAACGAGCGGACGAAGCACTTCGATCCCTCGTCAAGTTGCCGCCAGCTAATCGTGAAGCAGTCGTCATGCGTTACTTGAACGAGGACAGCTACGACGAGATTTCTGTGCAGATCGGAAAGTCACCGCATCAAGTTCGTTCACTGTGCAGTAAGGGAGTGCAGATGCTTCGTAAGCACCTGAGCCCGCCAACAAATGCCTCAATTGTGGAGGATGATTGATGACCCAGAATAACGGCCAAGTACCAGAGCAAGATGAAACCGTGGTACGGCGTGTCAGCGAAATCGGTCGGATTCCTGTTTCTGAAACGCGAGCGGCGAAGGCCGTCGTGGAAGCTCAAAAAATTGTTGCCAACGCCAAAGCTCAAGTGCAAGACGGCTCACATCCCGAAACTCTTGCTCAGCAGAGTCACAAGGCAGCCGCCATCTTCCCGACCATTTTTGACGACTCGCCGGGTATGGCACGGTCCGATGAAGGTCTGATGCCTAAATCGATGGGAGAAAAACTGATGACTTACAAACCCCTTTTTGCAACTTTGGCCGCTATCTTGCTCGGCGGCGTCTTCTGGTTTTCGCAGGGCAATCCCGCGAACCATGCGTATGCATTGGAACAGGTGATTGAGAGCTTTAGGAATGCGACAAACGGTCGATACGAGATGACCGTCAAACCGGATGGGCAACCAGCCCAAACCCATAGAGTTACTTTTGCTCCGGGTGTTGACCGCCGCGAAGATAGCGAGCGCGTCGCCATCATGAATTGGGAACTTGGCCGGGGCATCGAGTTAGACATCGACGCAAAGCGAGCTAAGAAGCTCTATTTTGGAAGTATGGCCGATTTGCCAGCAGGTCAACGAGCGTCCGTTCGACAAACGATGCAACGTCAATCGAACCCTTTCGCAGGAATCCTTCAACACCTGAATGAAGCAGCGAGTGACCCGATCGCAAGGGTCACATGGCTGGGGGAAAAAACAGCGGACGGTCGCACAATTGTTGGCCGCAGTGTCGAAGGTGGAAAAGTTGCAAGGGCTGAATTCTGGACGGACAAAGAAACCGGTGCACCGTTCAGCATCGAACTCAAGCCACTCAACAAACCCGCGAAACTCACACTTTCCAACTGTGAATTCAACATCAAGCTTAATGAGGCGTTGTTCAGCCTAACCCCTCCTGACGGTTACACCGTGATTGAGGGTTCGCGAATACCTCCGCACGAATCAGAGGCCGACTTCGTCGAAGCTTTGCGGGAAGTCTGCAGAGTAAGAGGTGGTGATTTTCCTTCGAGCATCACTGGCAACGGCTACTCGGAAACGATGAGCGAGTATTCTGCGTCCCAAGGTGGATCGCCCTCGCAAGCACAGATGCGAAAAGCCTTCGAGACTCAGCAAGGACTGAAGTTCACGAACCATGTAAGCAACGCGTTCTACGCGGGCAAGGGAGCCAAGTTGGGGCAAAGCGATCGACCGATTCTTTGGTATCAACAGGAAGATGGTTACCGCGTCATCTTTGCCGACTTGTCCACGAAGACAGTAGCCGAATCACCGCAGCACGACGCAGCGGTCCGAATCAAATGAAAGCCGCCGCCTAGCGTTAACGGAAATTCGCGCCGCAGTGGCATACTTGCCACTGCGATTCCATTCGAAAAACCTAGCACAACTCTGCCTAACAATTAACTCGTGGACCAATCCATGGCGTTTGCACTGGCGGCGTTTCGCTTGGCCACCAAGTCACAGCGGGGAAAAACACCTCCGAGTTTGTGTCGGTTCGCTACGAAACGTCGGTTTGACAAACTTCACGCGGGAAGAAATGCACGCAATTGACGTCGGTTGCATAGACCGCGGAGGCAGAACGACAGGATGTCTTGTTTTAGGTCGCTGACGCTCAGCGACCCAGAACCACCCCAGAACCTCATTTCCGACCAAGCCCCAACTTCTAGACTTGGGGCATCTTGAAAACCTCTCCTAACCATGTCTCCGAGAGGTGCAAAAACAAGGGAGACACGCACACCAACAAAGACCGGAGAGTTACAACGCGGTTCAGGTGTGTGGGCAAATGGCTCCGGAAGGAGCCGTTTGCATTCAAGATCTCGGGTAATCAACCATGTTAGTTCGACAGCAGAAAACGGAACTAGCTGACGCCGAATGGTGTCGAACAACCATCCGCAGGAGCGGAATGGAGGAACCAACGTGCGGCTGCAAGTCGCCCAGACAAGGAGGTATCACCATGGCATTGGAAGCTGGTGATAAACGGTTTTGCAAGGTTATTCACACCGAGAATGGACGGTCGACGACTCGGAGGATCCATTCGATGACGATTCAAGCTGCTGACGGCAGATTGCATTTCATCGATGGCAAGGATCTTCCCGACGAGATCAAGCTCCACTCAGGCGTTGCTTATCGCGGTGCGCATCTGGCCGAGGTGTTTTTGAACCCTAAGCACGCTAAGGCTTCCCCGTCGCTTCCCACCAGTTCTGGATGGGTTTCGACACGGGACGCATTCTTTTTAATGCTTGGCATGTTTGTTTTCGGATTGATTTTCTTTCTTTCCGAACACGCTGCCATAGCACTCAGCTAACTACACAAGAGAGACCTTTCGGCCAGGTCTCTCTTGTCTTTCGCCACGCTTCGTTGTGAGTGTCAACGAAGAATGAGAGGCAATCGATTTTGGTTGAAGCTGGAGACGGCTTCTTGGTTGCAGATCGACGAAAGTCGGGCTGCTTTTGAAAACTAGCGAGTTGAATGGCAATGGAGTCCATCGATTCGCGCTTAGAAAGGAGGTGTCATGAGGCAAAACAAACCTGCCCATGAGATCAAGCTAGGGAAAATCAGAGTCGCAATTTGGGCGAACGAAACGGAGGACCGCGAAGTGTGGTTCAACGCCGTCGTCACGCGTCTCTACAAGACAAACAATACGTGGAAGGAAACCACATCGCTCGGACATACCGACTTGCCGATGGCCATGAAGGCGATCGACATGGCGCACAGTTGGATTTGCCGTCAGCATGTTCAACTACGACGAGCGGGAAAAAACGCCACAAAACGCGTGCTGGCAAAAGCAAGGAGGGCGTCATGATAATGCCACTTGGAATCATGGTTGTTGAGCTAGGCACTATCGCCGTAACTCGCCGTGCGGCCAGAAAACTGGATCGCTACAAGGCGAACGACTTGATCACCCGACACATGATGGGTGACTGGGGCGACGCGGATGACGATCAGTGCCGAGTGAACGATGAGGCAGTTCGTGAAGAGAAAGGCCAGATTGTCTCGGCCTTCTTCACGGAAACGGATAACGCCACATTGATTGTCACGGATCTTGACTGGCCTCGCACGCTAGTCATGCTCGCCGACGAATACTGGCGTTACTCACAATAAACAGGCAACGTTTTGCGCGGGTTGAGGAGCAAGCACATAGTGCTCCTCGCCCGCGTTTTTTCATGCGCCGTCAAGATTGCCACGGGGGAACTCTGGTGTCAACGGATTTCTGGCATCGGTCGAGCCCATCGTATTCGGTTGAACCGTCAACCCAGAACAGACCCAGAACCAGCTCTGGCGATTTCGATCAACTCGTAGATTGCCTTTGACGGAAACTCGGAGGCATGACTGTGGCGAACAAACTGACTGACGCTCGACGTTCACTGGTGCGAGCCAAGCAAGCAGCTCAGCAGCGGCTTGAGGATCTTGAGAACGAAAAGCGTGAGATCAAGGCGTCGTTGCGTTCGCTAGAGGCCGCATTGAAAGCGCTATCGAAGACGACGCAACGGAAGCCTTCACCGAAACCAGAGGATGAAGAGCGATACGGACCTGACGAAGACCAGACGAGCAACTAACCCCAGAACAGACCCAGAATCCAATTCCCCGAGCATCCAACTCGGCAATGATTGACATCGACCACTACGAACGATTCAACGCACACCATGACAACTAGCCAGAAACCACTTCACGAAATCAAAGTCGGTCGAATCCGTGCAACGGTCTGGCCCAACGAGAACGAACAACAGAGCTGGTTCACGGTGACAGTAACTCGGTCGTATCGAGACGGCGAGGTATGGAAAACAACAACCTCATTCAACCGAGATGAACTTCCGCTTGTCGCCAAGGCTGCCGAGATGGCCTACGCGTGGATCTGGCGCCACGGCGACGTTGCTCAGGAAGGACGGTGAACCATGTTGGCCCCGAATCGACCATCGAACGAACAGCCAATTGCCATTGTGGGTGCCGGCGAGCTCATTTCACACGTCTACCGAGAAAACGACGAATCAAATCCCAACAACTATCGGTTCAACATTTTTCGTATTACGAGTGGTCTGACTGTTACGCACGAACTTCAAGCATCCGACCTGCGTGACATCATCAAGCTATGTCAGGTACTGGGAGTTTCGATTCTCGATGATGGTTGGATTCCCTCTGATGCAACGTCGGCGCTGAACTCACTCGTCGAACAGCTCGATTCACTGACGCAAGGCTGGAGCGACAGACCGAATGAGTAAACCAGCCAAGGAAATACGTCGCGGCCTGATCAAGGTGCGCATCTGGCAACGGAAGTCAAAAAACGGAGTGCGATATTCGCTGAGCGTTGTGCGGCTCTTCCGTAACGGCGATCAGTGGAAGGAGTCCACTCGGTTGGGTCGCGACGATATTCCTCTGGTTCGGCTCGTCCTCGACGAAGCTCACACGTGGCTGCTCACTCGGAACGGAGACGTCGCCCAGTGAGCACGCCTGTCTCGAACAGCGACGCAAGTCTGGCGGAGAAAACGCCAGCACCGAGTATCGCGACTGACCTGCACGCGTTGATTGCGTCTGGCTTACGGTTTCAGTCAGTGCTTGCAGACCCACCATGGCGTTACTCAAACACGTCGTCGCGAGGAGCCGCCGAGAATCATTATCCCACGATGTCGCTGGAAGAGATTTGCAGCGAGCCAGTGGAACAACTCGTCACTGATCGAGCCCACCTACACCTCTGGACGACCAATGGATTCCTCGAAGAAGCTTTTCAGGTCATTCGAGCTTGGGGTTTCGTATACAAGTCGTGCATGGTGTGGACGAAGCCCACGATCGGAATGGGCAACTATTACAGAATCTCGCACGAGTTTCTGCTCTTGGGCGTTCGCGGCCGACTTCGCTTCCGGCGCAACGACGTCGCCAGTTGGCACGTCGAACCGCGAGGGCGCCACAGCCGCAAGCCATTCCATTTCCGCCAACTCATCGAACAAGTAAGTCCCGGCCCATATCTCGAACTCTATGGTCGGGAAGAGCAACCCAACAGCGGCTGGACCGTCTACGGCAACCAAGTCGAACGACGTCTGTTCTGAACTTCGATAGAGAAGGACGCGCAATGAACATCTCCAACCTCGAACACGAAGAAGCTCCCCGCCTGCTGCTGAATTCACGGGATGCGGCGAAAGCGCTCGCAATCAGTGAGCGAAAACTGTGGGAGTTGACGAATCGAGGGGAGGTCCGTTCCGTCAAGATTGGTCGATCTGTCCGGTACAGAATCGACGACCTGCAGGCTTTTATCGACCGCATTTGCCAGCTCTAGGCACCTTGCGAAATTCGATCAACAATCGGCTTATTCGAGCGGGGAGTTGCAGCATCGCTTCCCAGTGCCGACGTCAAAGTGGGCCGGTTTCGTTGCACTCGGACTCAGGTAACGCAAGTCAAACAGAGGAGAGGATAGATGGCATCAATTGTCAAAAGAGGCTCGGGAACTACGGAAGTGCGGTTCATGTTCGGAAAGAAACGGCATACTCTCCGACTCGGAAGAACGAGCAAGCGCGCGGCCAACGACTACAAGGAACTAATAGAAACTGCCATTAAAGGGCAGGCGGAAGAGAGTGCTGCTCTCCAAGCAAGAGTTGAAGAGCTAATACGGCGTCTAGACGAGAGTCGCCTCCGTCGCTTAGCGGACATCGGCTTGATTGAGCTTTGCTCCGCGAACTTCCCAAAAACGCTGGAAGAGCTGATCGACCAGTACGTAAATAGCCGTACGGACGTTAAGCCAGCAACAAAGGAAGTATGGCGTCAGGGTAAACTTGGCCTGATGGAGTTTTTTGATGCGAACAAGCGGTTTAGTCGCATCAACAAAGGCCAAGCCAGCGAGTACCGTGTTTTCTTGCGATCCAAAGTCGTCGGAACCGATTGTGACGGAAACGAGAAGACAATGGCTGAGGCGACAGTGAAAAAGCGACTCGACTTTGCTCGACAGGTCTTCGAGTATGCTGTTGACCACGAAGCACTAACAAAGAATCCATTTGCCAAGGTAAGGGCTAAGGGTGGTGCGGTCGCAGAGCATGCGGAAGTGACACCTGAAATGGTTGAATCGGTCCTTGAGCAATGTCCAAACCGAGACTGGAGACTGATCACCGTTCTTTGTCGGTACGCTGGCATGAGATGCCCGTCGGAAGTTCTGTCATTGCGGTGGCAGGACATCTTTTGGGACAAGGACAATATGCTGGTGACGTCTCCAAAGACTGAACACCACCAAGGGCATGACAGCAGACTGTGTCCGCTATTTGCTGAGGTTCGAGAGGAACTGAATGCCGCTTGGGAGGCTGCGCACGAGGGAGCAATCTACGTTGTCGACCCGAAGCATCGGCGAGCAGCAATGGCTGCGTCCGGCTGGAGAAACGTGAATCTGCGCACAACTTTTCAGAAGATTGTTTGGCGATCAGGTCAGCAGCCGTGGCCTTACTTGTTCCATTCGATGCGATCGAGCTGTGCAACGGACCTCCTCGATTGGTTTCCAGTGCACAAAGTTTCGAGGTGGCTGGGCATGAGCATTAACGTGCTTAACCGGCACTATGCGCGTGCTCGAGAGAGCGACTACCGCAGAGCCGCGCGTCGTTCGGCGGGGAAGGCGATGCAGGCAAGAGCCTCTAACCCCGACGCTATTCCAAAGACCGATAGCGAGTGGGTTCAGATGGCGATCAGACCGAGGAAGGAGTGGGCAGATGCCTAGAACAGGAATCTCAAAGCGCACCACTTTTTCGGCCCCGGGCGCACCAAAAAGCGCACCAGCATGGTGTCGCATCAAATCGCACGACCTCGCAGCCCATCAAAAAACCCCGCATAACTTCGCATTGTTATGCAGGGTTTCGCAGTAAAGCGGAGGCGACAGGATTCGAACCTGCGGAACGGTTGCCCGTTCACTTAATTAGCAATCAAGCGCTTTCGACCACTCAGCCACGCCTCCCGATTGGTTGTATGTCGGACAGATCTCCGTCCAACAATGGTGTATTCTCGATTTAAGTTCGTTTTTTGTGCCTCAAGTTGTGCTCGGGACACCTTAGGGGACACCGTCGTCTCGAATACTGATGTGATTGCTCGCATCAAGAGACCAGAGTATCAACCCAGCGATTGCCGGTAAAGAGCCCGAAGAACTCGTCTGGCACCAAAAAGTTTGCCGGGATAAAATGCGGCAAATCGCAGACGCTCAAGATGGGCCTCCTGCCGAGTCGTTTCGTCGACCATCAAACGCGAGAATCATAACGTCATGATGACCATCATATTGGGACGTCTGACAATATGGACATGGACTCACAACCCGCAGCCACGGCTGCGAGGTTTCTGGGGGTGTGCGAAATCGCCACCCGATGGGGCGTGGATACGCGAACAGTAAAGGGGTGGATCGAACGAGGCGATTTGGTGGCGCACAACTTTTCGCTGCCGAACATGCGGCCTCGGTATAAGATTTCGCCGGACTCGCTCGCGACCTTTGAGGATCAGCGTCGGGTGCCAATCCAAAGGCACTCAAAACGGACGCGGCAGCGACCCAAACGAGAATTGCGTTACTAGACCCCAACAGAATACGTCATCTGGGAAAGGCCGAGCAACTGCCCGGCCTTTCTAATTCGAAATGTACGGTATCGCCAAGCGTTTGAGAGCCGCTCTTTGGTCTGAAGGCAAAAAGTCAGACAAAAGATGGGGATTGGAGTGGAATTTCAGGCAGCCCCGAACACTTGTTGGCGGGCAGGTGCCGGCGGAGGCTATTGATGCACACACTTCTTCCGAATATTGACATTCGATTCGATCTGTCATCTCTGGCCGATGCGATAGAAAGACAGAAGGGCGTCGTTTACACGGGAGCGGGCACATCAATTCCCGTTGGGCTCCCAGGCTGGGACAGATTTCTAGACGAATGTCTCGTTAGAGGCATGCAGTCCATGTCTCCCCCGCCAGCAAATGAAAATGCCTTTGCCCAAGCCCGCCTATTAATGGAGGAGGGAGATTACCTGACGAGTGCGGGAATACTTCAGCATGTCCTTGGGCAAGTACTCGAGCAATATGTCTGGGACAAATTTGGCGAGGCCAACCAGCCTAGTCCTATTCATTACGCAATCTCACGCATTCCGTTCTCGCTTGCCATTACCACGAACTACGATCGGTTACTGGAATCGGCATACAAGTGCCGCCCGAACGTTTGGACATGGAGGGATCCAGAAGCGTTGTTCAGCGCCATAAAGCATCGGCGGTTTTCCGTCGTTAAGATCCACGGTGATGTTGGGAATGGTCCGTCACTCGTGCTAACCAAGAACCAGTACCGAGACCTGATGCACCTGAACCGTGCGTTCAATGAGTGCTTGGCCAGCCTACTCAGTTTGCGAACGTTCCTGTTTATCGGTTCGTCATTAAAGGATCGCGACCTCCTGCAATTGATGGACACAGCGAAGTTGACGTATGGGGCTGACTTTGGCCCGCACTACGCCGTGGCATTTGCTGACGAAGTGGACGAATCGTTGGCCCGACTCCTCAAAGATTCATACAACATTCACTGCGTCATCTGCCGTGAGCCCGACGACGACCAGCTGAAGGCTGCTGACTGGAGAACACTTTCGGTTTGCTCATTCTTAAAGACACTCTCCGGTCTGGTCGCGAAGCGAGTAAGTGGATCTAGCAGGTTATCGATGCTCGAGAATCCAGCCTTCAATCTTGTCGAGTCCGCGGACGAGCTTTTGCAGTCCTGTGTTATGCGAACCGGATCCGATCGAGGCCAGATCGCATTCGTTAAAGCTCCTCATCTTCCCGCCCTTTACAGCACTGGGATCTATCCGTCGCAAAGACAACGAGGCCCCGGTCACTTCGGAGAGGAAGAATCTCACATTCCACCGGACAGTTTTGTCGGGTCGGCGTTTGTCTCTCCGAAGACGGACGGTGAATACACGTACCTTCCGGCGATTCATGAATCTCCCGGTTATAGGTCGGGGAAGCGATACTGTCACTCTGACACCAAGAGCGTCATGGCCTACCAAATCACAGCAGACGGTAACAAGGTAGGTGTCATGTGCGTCGAATCACAAAGCTCCGACGCCTATTCAGAAGGCCATCGCAGTGCAATGAAGTTGGCAGCTGATGCCGCCGGAGCACTCTACGTCGAGTACCGACACCGGACCAAGCTCGTCTCTGGCATTCGCCCCTTTATTGAGGACATGAAGACTTTCCAGTCCGTGATGGATACAAGCCGAAAGCTTCGGCCGTTGAAGCTATCGTATCTGTTGTACGACATTGACTACGGGAATGGCCGAATTGTCGCGCACTTCGATAGTGACTTGGTGACCACATCAGGTGAGCCTCGCTCCGGAGCCGATCACTTCTTCTATTCGTTTCACAGTAAGAGCCTTGCGGCAAGAGTATTGCGAGAGCGAACGACTTACCTCGAACGAGAACCACGCAAAGCAGTCGACGAAGGCTTTGTTTCCGGGGATGGACTCGATTATTTCCAAATCAAGGGGCCAGTGTTTGCGTGCCCAGTTAGAGTCGCCGGATTGACGTCAGCGGTACTTGTCTGTTGGTCACGCGAGGGGAAAGACCTTTCTTCCGAAACCGAACGCATAGCACGGCTCGCAAACCTGGTTGCGAATTCTTCTGACTCTGATTCTGGTGTCGCCGCGAAAAAGCGTTCGGCGTCTCGTTTCATGGAAGTGTTGAATCGAAATCTTGCCAAAGCAGACAATAATGAAGATTGGACCATTGAACAGCTGAAGGACCCGGTTTTCCGAGAAACGATCATCACTGGTGCATTGAAGACTCTCTTGCACGATTCTTGCGGTATCCGAAGAGTGCGCCGTTGGCAAAGGACTCCGAAGTCGACAGATCCAATTCACTTCTCAATCATCAGGTCGTTTAACCATGGGCGTTCGACGACGGACAATGACTACGTTGGAATCGAGACGGATTCCAACGACCTTTGTTGTCGCTATACGGTTGACCGATCGAACGAATCTCCATACGCCCAATTTCAGCACTTTGAGCTATTCGGAAAGGCAGATGAAAACGCCAAGGAACTGCACAAAGACCCAGAGGGTGAATGGCTAGTTGCCCCGATTATCTACCACGGCGAAATCGTAGGGTTCTTGTCTGCAGACAATCACTCGATACGGCAAGGAAAACCAAAGGCAAATGAGGTATCCGAAGAGGTTGGTGAGTTTCAAAGATGCTCACTCGACCTCATAGCGGACTTGCTTTCGCCTATCGTCGCACTGGGCTTCAAGAGAAACCCAAGATCTCAGCCTGCTCCCAACCCCGTCTCCATTCGTAAGGAAAAGGCCAAGCGGAAGCCGAAATCCCGAAAGAAGACAAAACGGAAGAGGTCATCTCAAAAGAAAAGGGAACCGAAGACGTCATCCAAGGGTAAAACGAACTCATAGCAGAACGTACTCACAGGACTGGGATACCACTTGAGTGTTCACCCTCTTCGAAAACGACATGAGCCCGCCCTACCAGTAGCGGATCAATGGGGCCGACTTGATCGATTGCCTTGCCGGTATAGGCGAGTTTATGCAAGACATACCTCATCGCGTTGAGTCTTGCCCGCTTCTTGCAGTCCGATTTCACAACAGTCCAGGGACAGTCTGGAGTATCGGTGTAGTAGAACATCGCCTCCTTGGCCTTTGTGTACTCATTCCACTTGTCCAACGAGGCCTTGTCGATCGGCGACAATTTCCATTGCTTCAGCGGATGAGCTTCACGCTCATTGAACCGCCTTCGCTGCTCGTTCTGGCTGACCGAAAACCAGAACTTGATTAAGTGAATTCCGCTACGCACCAGATTTCTCTCGAATTCAGGAGCCTGACGCATGAACTCCGTGTATTCATCCGTTTCGCAGAACCCCATTACCCGTTCGACACCAGCTCGGTTGTACCACGAGCGATCAAATAAGGTGATCTCCCCAGCAGTTGGCAAGTGTTTCGTGTAGCGCTGGAAGTACCATTGCCCTCGCTCCTCAAGAGTTGGCTTCTCCAATGCGATGACTCTCGCACCGCGTGGGTTCAAGTGCTCCATGAACCTCTTGATCGCTCCACCTTTCCCCGCCGCATCGCGACCTTCAAAAAGCACGACGACCTTTTGTCCTGTCTCTTTGACCCATGATTGAAGTTTGAGGAGTTCTACCTGCAGGCGATACTTCTGTTTCTCGTAGCGTTTCCGAGACATCAAGTTCTTATAGGGGTATCCACCCTTCCGCCAGTCTGCAGACAGTGTATCGTCCGGTTGCGGAGCAGAACTCACTGCCATGTCCGGGTTTTCCAGCAATGCCTCTCGTAGGACAACCGCGTCGTCGACCGAAGTACCATCAATGATCGCCTTGAGTACCCTGGAAAGCGTATCGACGTCGTGCGGGGGCACCTCATTGACTATATCCCTTACGGCACTGATCTTTGCGGCGCGAGCAGATTCAACAGACTCGTTGACTACAAAACGTTCAATGCCTTTGGATGTTGCTGAGGGCGCCGTGTCACCTCGCTTGACTGCACGCGCACCCTTGTTCGATGGCATATCGGCACGGTTCGATAGTCCCTTCTGTTTGATGGGGCGGCCGCTCTCCTTTTTGCCGTTCGTTTTGTCTTTGTTCTTCATGGTGCCTGGTAAGAAATTGCGGTAGGAAGTGTAGATGGAGACGTTTATGTCGCACAAAGCATGCCGCTTCAAGACAAGCGACAGTACGTCCTGGTGTGTGCGGTCTTGCGCGGGGTTGTGCTGATTGGCACGCAGGATTTTCCATTCCAGGTGGATTCAATAGAGGGTCGGCCCAAGTCGTCATCGGTCCTTGGCAAGTAGGCTGAAGTTAACTCGCTGATCAGGACGCGCTCTGTTGTCGCGGACTCTCGCCTGAGCCACTTCAATCGGCGCAGCACCGGTGAGGATCTCGCGGGACGGCAGGCTTCCGTGCTCGCCCACCAGGCTTCGACCGTGAGCGTGTCGCCGATGTCGGTGCTGTTAGATAATTCCGTCGAACTGCGCGTCGATCGCTTCCGGCAATAGCCTCGTGGCTCCCTCCCGCACGAATCAAACGGGCAATGATCATCGAGCTGCTTGACGAAAAGCGAGGACTTTGGGACCGGGTTGTTCGTCTACTGGCGTCGAGCGTCAGTCTATTCTAGGCTTGGCCGTGGCGTGTCCTTGTGGGCGTGGGGCTGCTGAATTTGTAACCCATCAGCATGATATGCCGCTCTTCTTCAGCACCTCAACAACACTACTTCCAACAACACCTCAGGCGTTTCGATGGGAACATTGAAGAAGGCATTAGGGCTGCAGGGCAATGAGTCACCATTTCCGTGGCAGAATGCCGTACTGAAAAGTCTTCTTTCTGGCGTCGGCAACCGGTTGGTGTTAGATATTCCGACAGGGCTGGGAAAGACAAGTGTTATGGCAGCGTGGTTAGTCGCTAAGGCCGAAGGTGCTGATTTGCCGCAGCGACTCGTTTATGTGGTCGATCGCAGGGCGGTAGTTGATCAGGCGACGCGCGAAGCGGAACGGTTACGAGATTGGGTTTCTTCGACTGCAGACATGGGGGCGAACTTGAAACTTGACGGAGAAGCGACGCTCCCGATCTCGACGCTTCGAGGTCAGTTTGCAGATAACGGTCACTGGCTATCGGATCCTTCCGTGCCTTCGGTCGTCGTGGGTACAGTCGACATGATTGGCTCACGGTTGTTGTTCGAGGGCTATGGAGTTTCGAGAAAGATGCGGCCGTATCACGCCGGATTCCTTGGTGTCGATACGTTGTTTGTTGTCGACGAAGCACATTTAGTGCCGCCGTTCGAGGCGTTGCTGGAGCGAGTGGTCGCCCCACAGACCGAGCTTCGTGGTGAAGACGATTGCGAAAAATTGATCCCTCGCTCGGTCCTGCTCTCGCTGTCGGCAACGGGACGCGTGGCAGAGGGCGATGTTCTTCAAATAGACGGGCAAGACCTGAGTCATTCCGTGGCAGGCAAGCGATTACGGGCGGTAAAGCGACTCCGGCTGCTCGAATGTCAACATGATTGCGATGATTTGGTCGAACGACTCGCTAACGAAGCGTGGGGACTTTCAGATGAAGGAACCGGAAGTCAACGCATCATCGTCTTTTGCAACAGTCGTGAGAACGCTCTAAAAGTGGCAAAGGTAGTCACGGGACGGGCCAAGGCCGATAAAAAACAAAACAGACCGGAGCGGAAGATCGCAAAACAGTTGTTCGTTGGATCTCGTCGCGTACGGGAGCGGCAGCAAGTGGAAGAATGGCTAGAGGATCATGGCTTTCTTGCCGGAACGAAATCGAAGCCAGATATGCCTTGCTTCGTGTTCGCGACCAGCGCTGGGGAAGTCGGCGTTGACTTGGACGCTGATCACATGGTGGGTGATCTCGTCGCGTTCGAGCGGATGGTGCAACGGTTTGGGCGTGTCAATCGACGAGGTGAAGGGGAAGCCGAAATTCGTGTATTGCTTATGCGTGACACTCCTGACAAGAAAGAACAGACGGCATTAGCGAAGGCCATCGCGAAACCAGAGCGTCAGCGGGGTGCGAACGATCATCAGCTGGTCCGACAGTTTTCTGACGCTCCGAAGTTTCGAGCGGCACTGGAGGCATTGCCCTTTATCGAAGGTTCTCGCGATCGCGATGCTAGTCCCGAAGCGTTGCGACAACTCAAGCTCCGCGCAGTTGATGACGAAAACCTCGCGGCGATTCAGGTCTCGGCAACGACACGGCCGCCGCTGCGTCCAGAGTTGACGCGACCGATTCTCGATTCCTGGTCCATGACGTCGCTGGAAAAGCATGCAGCCCGACCACTGGTCGCACCGTGGCTGCGAGGTTGGGTTCAGGACGAACAGCAAACAACGGTCGCGTGGCGGAAGCATTTGCCGACTCAGTCGGAGCAATGCACCGACAAGCAAATCGAAGAGTTCTTTGAGGCAGCGCCGGTCCATTTGACTGAAAAACTGGAGACCGGCAGCGACGACGTTCTCAAATGGCTTCTAAAGCGTGCCGATCGCATCTGCAAGCTCAGGACGAAACCGGCGAAAAACGCGAAGCCCGAGGATTTGGGACGCTTGCCCAAGGATGATGATGTTGTGGCCATCTTATTAAATCGCAAGGGCGATGTGCAGAGGAGATTGTCGCTGCGGGAACTGCGTTTCGTGGGCGGAAAATCAGCGCAAGATGACAAGAAGGAATTCGCTCGCCAGCTTTTCGGTAGCACGCTGATCGTCGATGCTCGTGTTGGTGGGCTGTCGAGCGGACTGTTGGACGACAAAGCGCCTGAGATGTTGCCGGCCGAAGCCGCTGATGCCATGAAAGCGACGGAGTGGATCGAGCACCGCGATCCGCACGACACGGATCTCGAGCCGATTCCTACCTTCCGCATCGTGGATCAGTCAGCCGAGGAGTTGAGGGAGCGAGCTGGCACGAAAAAGCGAGATCGCAGCTGGCAATCATTTTATCGGTTACCGATTCAAGCGGCGGACGAAGACGAACCATCGCGTTATTTGATCGTCGAGAAGTATCGTCGGGCGGTGACGAGCGAAGAGAGTCGTTCGACCATAGGGCTCCGTAGCTTAGAAGCTCACCTAGTTGATACCGAAGGCGAAGTGGAGCGACTCGCCGGGCGATTGAACTTATCAAAAGACTTGACACTCGTGCTGCGCGTCGCGGCAAGGAATCACGATTACGGCAAGAGTTCCACCCGTTGGCAGAACGCGTTCAGTGCTCCGGACGCGGGTCGACCATTCGCGAAAACGCCTGGTCCGTTCCGCAATAGCTTACTGGATGGCTATCGTCACGAGTTCGGTTCGCTTCCATTTTTGAAGAACGATTTGGAATTCGGCGGGCTAAATGAAGAGTTGCAGGATCTGACGCTGCACCTAGTCGCTGCGCATCACGGTTTCGCGCGACCAACCATTCCGACAGACGGATGTGAGGACGCGCCACCATCCGCGTTATCTGATCGGGCGCGGGAAGTGGCTTTGCGATTCGCGCGGCTGCAAAAACGATGGGGGCCGTGGGGGTTGGCTTGGCTCGAATCGATCCTAAGGGCTGCTGATCATCGTGCATCAGCGAAGGTTGACGAGGACGGTGACGGCACTGATAGTGAAACAGTAGTCGGCGAAGAACGAAGCGATCTGCAGGAGGTTTCTCATGGGTGAAGCATCGATTCCGGTTGACTTGTTGAACCCTGGTCAAGTGTTTGCGTGCCTGGGGTTCCTCGAGGCCGCCGACATTCTGTTGGGCGACGCGACCGGGGGATTTGATTGGACGGATGAGTCGAACGTTCGTTTTCGTCTACTAGCCGACGGAGACGATAGCCCGATCGAAACCGTTCTATGTTTTCTTCGCGATGCTGAAGTGACTTCTCGCTCGGCAACCGAGTTAGGTCTGGCGACTTCTGGTTGGAGCGTCGAGACCTCGCAATATTCCAGCGACGAACCGTTTCCGTTTCCACCACCGGCAAGCCCAGCGACGTTGACGGCAGTCTTGAGCGTTGCTGAACCGGAGCACAAGTTGCTCGAAAAGTCTATTGAGATAAGTCATTGGGGCGATAGTCGCGTTGAGACCGGACGCGACAACGTGAAGTTCTGGGCCGGGGCTGCGGGATATCCCGGTGCCGCATTGGCTCGCGACTCGCTTGATCTTGTTCGTGAAATGATCGCCGTTTCGGTTGACGATCCATTTGGCGTTTGGGCCGAGCAGAGCAGCAGCTTCCGGTTGGATTGGCGGCGTGATTACATTCCGCTCGACATCGGTTTTTCGTTGAACGCACACAGCGGACCAAGGTTTAAGACCGTTGGCTATCCAATCGTCGAGATCATGGCAGCCATTGGACTGACGCACGCTCGACCAGAGTTTCTCGGCAAACTTCATTACCGTTATGGCGCGTTAGGTGTCAGCGCCGATGGCGATTTGTTCGATCCGTTCTTTCTGCGAGCGTCGCTTGGCGCTCCTGATCTACCGTTGCCGCAGCGTACGTTCCGCATGAATCTCGGCTGGCCAGGGAAAGAGGGCCAGGCACGTTGTATCACTACCGTATATGAGGAGAACGACCATGAGCGAAGCTAACAAACTAACAACCGAATTACTTGACCAATGGGCGACGGATCCAACCGGCCCCGTCGCTTTGTCCATGCGTCAGCGTTTGCTGGCGGTTGAAGGCGAAGACGGCGAAGACCAGATCGTTTACCCACCGACCTTCGCGGATGTTGGTTACAATATCGACACGCTGTCCGACGGCACAAAGGTCGCGTTGATCGATAGTGTTGGGTCGCAAGCGAATCGATTGGAACCGGCGTTCAAGGCCGAATCGGGACTTGCTCTCGCTGGCTTTGTACCTCAGATTTCGATCGTTCTGCGCACGGAACCGTGCGGGAAGTGTGAAGCGTGCAAAAAGACGAAGACCCCGAAGGCCGCCAAATGTGAGAACCCGTGGAAAGAGAAGCGCTCGCTGCTCGACTTAGCTCATCGTGCCGCAGATGCGGTCGTACAGTCATCGCCTTCGTTGTTGCCCGCCGTTCAGTCAGCCTTCCAAGAACTGCGCAAGACAGGAAACGCGATGCCATTGGCTACGATCGCGCCAACGTCACTTGTTTTCGGATGCTGGGATTCTCGCGGTGGTTCTGGTGAGAAGCGACCTCGCTTGGTTCGAAGCATTATTCGTGCTTGGGACGTCGATCAGTTGAAGTCAGCGTCGCAATTCAATTCGGTTTGGAAAGCGCTCGACGAAGAACAGCGAGAAGCCTTAAAGAAAGCGCTTCCGAAAGGAAAGAAGCTGTCCGAGAAGGGCTTCAATGATGCACCAGCTCAAGGGTTAGGGGGTGTTGTTGTGCGTGACAAAGTTGAACGTCACGTGACCATCAATCTCATTGCACTGCGTGGAATCGTCGGAGCGAATGATGACGAGACGGCAGCGTTGCGCAAATACTTGCTCGCTCTGTCATTGCTAACAGCAACGACAGATGTCGATATGTTTCTTCGCGAAGGATGCAACTTGCGGATCGCCGATGCGGCGGACGACTGGAAGATCGTGCCTCGCCGTGGCGACAAGCACGCAGTGGATTTGAACAGCGATGAAGCTAAGAAGCTCGTGCAAGTGTACGCGACGTCCGCTTACGAGCCGCTTCAAAAAGCATGGGAAAGTCTCGGCCTTGCAAGCGAACACGACTTTGACCTTAAAGCGGCGAAGGATCTTCTTGGTAAAGCAACAGACGAAGAATCGGAGTAGTCATGAGCAATGCACTTGCGATTTCCGTTCGTCTGCACGAAGGCTGGTATCACGGCTCGGGTTCGATCCCTTCACCAGCACGCCTTTTCCAAGCGTTAATGGCCGGACGAGGGCTATCAGGTCCGCTTCCGGAAGAGAGCATCCTGGCCCTTCAGTGGTTGGAGCAACAACCGCCGCCGATCGTTGCCACACCAGCAACACGCGGCGGGCAACCCGTTACGACCTACGTGCCCAACAACGACCTTGATGCCAAGGGCGGCGATCATCGACGCATGGGAGAGATTCGAACCAAGAAGTCGATTCGTCCCCTGCTTTTCGATGCCGAAGTTCCCTTTATGTATTGCTGGCATTTGACGGACGAGAGTGAAGCCAAATCGAGCGCCGAGCACATCTGTGAATTGGCCGACGGCTTGTATCAACTTGGGCGAACGGTCGACGCGGCTTGGGCTTGCGCGGAACTGATCTCCACAGACGCCATGGCAGAGAAGCTGCGTTCCCATCGCGGCCCTGTCCATCGCCCATCAGCAGGACGCGGCAACGTGGAATGCCCCACCAGCGGTACGGTTGCAAGTTTGATACGTCGACATGCGGATATGGCCAAGCGATACGATGTGACAGCCGACCGCAAGGGGCAGACGTTTAGGCGCCGAGGCAAACCGAAATGGCGTTTGATCTCCTACGAGAACAGTCAAACTCGAGCTGAATTTGATTTATCTGACCGCGCAACATCGGCTCTCGCCTCTTGGCCTACGACCGCGGTCGTTGATCTCGTGACAGAAGTTCGCGACGCAGCCGTCGAGCGACTCGTGACCGCGATGCCGGATCGCGAGTCGGAAATCCGGCAGACGCTCGTGGGACGCAAGCTCAATGGCGAGAACGCAGGACCGATCTCTGCACGCGTTCAAATTATTCCTTTGCCATCGATCGGACATGAACACGCCGACCAGCAGATTCGCCGCATCGTGATCGAGGTCCCTGCCAATTGCCCGCTGCGAGCCGATGATGTTGTCTGGGCGTTCTCTGGGCTAACTCTCCGCCTTCACGGACGCGATATCGATCTGGTTCCTGCTCAGCCACATCGGCAACTGGAACACTATGGTATCGACTGCAGGCCGTCATATTCCTGGCAAACGGTCACACCGATCGCGCTCACCCAGGCAACGCGACGCCGCATCGAACCGAATCGTAGCAATCGAACGGCTGATGATAACAAAGGGGCAGCGGAGCGAAGGCTAGAGCAAGAGCAAGCAACCTCCGCGTTGCGGCAGGCGCTACGCCACAGTGGCGTCTCTGCGCAGGTTATACGAGTCCACTTGCAGCGCGAACCGTTTAGCGGACGTGGTAAGCGAGTGGAAGATTTCGCCCGTGGCGACCGATTCAATAAACACTCATTATGGCATGCGAACCTAGCTTTTGACCGTCCTATTAGCGGCCCATTGTTGCTCGGTGATGGTCGATTTATGGGCCTTGGTTTGCTCGAGCCGTCCCAAACGAATGCGGGCGTTTTCGCCTTTTCAATCGAGTCAGGCTTGGCTGACGATCCTGATCCCGTTCGCCTTGCAAAATCGCTTCGCCGCGCGGTGATGGCACGGGTTGGCAATTATTTTCGAGAGACACATCTACCGACGTATTTCAGTGGGCACACCACAAATGGGCCCGCCGATTCGGTCGCTCAGCCACATTTGACCTACGTATTCCATCCGACGGAAACGCGGTTGCTTGTAATTCAGCCTACACTCAGTGATAACGCGCGTCGGGAATCGAAAAGACATACCCACACGTTGGAATTGGCACTGGACGGGTTCAATACGTTGCATGCCGGTCCCGATGGAGCGATGCGTCTGAATCGAACTCAAATCGATGAATCAACCGATCCACTATTTGCTCCTTCAAGCAGCTGGACATCATTGACGCCTTACCGTGTCAATCGTCATGCGAAGAAAACGAGCCCAGAGGAAGTTATCATTCGAGATGTCCTGACTGAAATTCGACGCCGCGAACTGCCTCGCCCTCGTCAGGTAACGGTCTTAGACTGGAAGGCAATCACAGGTGCAGGCCTTCAGGCGAGCTTGCGGCTTGAATTCATCAATTCCGTCTCGGGCCCAATCTGCCTAGGCAAGACACGACATCACGGCGGGGGACTATTCCAAGTGGCCGATTCGATGTTGACCAAAGGTTCTTTGACAATTCGGTGAACTAGTCGCGAGGTGAGGATAGGCAGCAGGTTATAGGGGACAGGAGGTAGTTCGAATACTGCCTCCAGTCTCCTTTACCTTCCTGCCGAATTTCTTGCGTTGGGCTGATTGCGGCCTTACCATTTAGGTCGCTGGAAATCTCAAATCAGACTACGGAAAGTATATCCACGGACGGACCGTTTCTACCATTACGAGCCAACCGTGAGACATTCCTTTATCGTTTCCTACGACATCCGTGACCCGAAACGGCTTCGCAACGTCTATAAGACGATGCGGAACTGGGGTGATCACCTGCAGTACAGCGTGTTCGAATGCCAGCTGACCAAGAGCGAGCTTACTCAGTGCCGAACCGAGCTGTCGAAAATTCTTCATCACGATCTTGATCAAGTATTGTTCATCAACCTCGGTCCGACAGATGGTCGCGGCGAACGAGTGATCGAAGCGTTGGGGCAACCATACTCGCCAGTGGACGCGGCCTGCTATGTGGTTTGATTTGTGAGGTTGAATGACCACAGGATCACCATTGCCGGCAGGGTGTAGAGCCTCAACTTACGAATTCACATCCTGTTTATCCAGTCGAGACTATGATCCATGACCCACACAGCAAGGAAGCGAGCCGACACCTGCCAGCGCGGATGCTGAACGAATTTGCCTACTGCCCTCGGCTATTCTACCTGGAATACGTCGACGGGTTGTTTGCTCACAATCGTTACACCATAGAAGGAGCGGCACGACACAAAAGCGTCGACAAGAAGACGGACTCGTTGCCGTCGGGGGAGGATGTCGTTGAGCAGAAGAACATTCATGCTCGCAGGGTTACGCTGCACAGCGATCATCATGGCGTGCTCGCCAAGCTGGATCTGGTGGAGGTGAGGGGCAATGTAGCGACGCCCGTCGATTACAAGCGAGGCTCGCCCAAGAAGTTGGAGGATGGTTCGTTGGGGGCGTGGGATCCAGAGCGAATCCAACTGTGCGCGCAAGCGCTGGTGCTGCGAGAAAACGGATACGAGTGTGACGAGGGAATCCTCTTCTTCTGGGAAACTCGACAACGCGTTCGTATTCCGATCGACAAAGAATTATTGGCTCTCACCGAGGCAACGATACACGATGCACGAGCCACCGTTGAGTCTCAGCGGATGCCGCCGCCGCTAGTGGATAGTCCCAAATGCCCCAAGTGTTCTTTGGTCGGGATCTGCCTCCCCGATGAAACGACGCATTGTTCGAAAATGTTGCCCCAGGATGCTTCAGGATCTTCGCAGCGATTACTCTTTGATATCGGCCCCACTACGCCGACCGATTTCCTTGACGAGCCAGCCGATTTGCAAACGAAACCCATACGGCAGCTGGTGACGACTCGCGATGAACGTAAGCCGGTGTATCTCAACACGCAACGCTTGTACGTTGGCAAGTCGGGCGAAGTGTTGAAAGTCAAAGAAAAAGACAGAGTCGTTCAGGAAATCCGGCTGAAGGATATCTCGCAAGTTAACTTGATGGGGTCGGTCCAAATCTCGACGCAGGCAGTGCAGGGCCTGATGAAGGCCGAGATTCCGCTCTTGTACTATAGCTTCGGTGGTTGGTTCTATGGGATGACTCATTCGGTTGGCCTGAAGAATATCATGTGGCGGCGAGAGCAGTTCCGCATGGCGGATAACGAACAGTTTTGTTTGCGGCTCGCGAGGAATTTGGTCGCTGGAAAGATTCGGAATCAGCGAACGCTGTTGATGCGAAATCATGTTGAGCCTCCCGCTGAGGCACTTCGATTCATGAAAGCCATGATGGGCGAAGCGGAACGCACCGATTCGTTACAGTCGCTACTTGGTATCGAGGGCGTAGCGGCTCGCACGTACTTTGAAAACTTCGGGGGAATGCTGAAGGTTGGACAGACGAGAGAACAGGACGAGGAACTGGCCACACAACAGCCCAATGACTCGACAGTGGTTCGATTCGATTTCCAGAAGCGAAACCGTCGCCCGCCGCGAGATCCGGTGAATGCGTTGTTGTCTTTGGGGTATAGCCTGTTGTCGAAGGATTTGACTGTTGCCAGTGCTGCGGTGGGGCTCGATCCCTATTTGGGGTACTACCATCAACCTCGATTCGGTCGTCCGGCATTGGCACTGGATCTGATGGAGCCATTTCGTCCGCTGGTGGTTGATTCGGCTGTCCTGACGGCGATCAACCAGCGGATGGTTTCAGAAAGACATTTCCAGCAAGCCGGTGACTCGGTGGCTCTTACGTCGCAAGGTAGAAAGGCTTTCTTCCTGGCGTATGAGCAACGCATGGATCAACTGGTGACGCATCCGATATTCGGTTATCGTGTCAGCTATCGACGCATACTTGAAATTCAGGTGCGCTTGTTAGCTCGGCTGCTGACAGGTGAGATCGGGCACTACCCGGTTTTTGTCACACGTTGACCGAGCGAGCGGTTAGGCGGTGGGCAAAACCCGGCTTGTGCTCGCAAGTTGCTTTTCCCGGGTAAAGAAATGGAAATAACAAATGTGAAACGCACTTTCCCTGTTACATTGCATCCGGACCGCGAGCCACTCGCAAAGTGCTCTTTAGACCGTTGCAACGCAAGCACTTACGCAAGCGGCCTTTCCGCGACTGATCAGTCGCGGCCTCATTGAAGCAGGATGGGATGATTTGCGCTGGAGTTACGTTCTCCAACTTTCCGCGACTGATCAGTCGCGGCCTCATTGAAGCTGACATGCGTACTTTATTCCTCTTTGCCGCTCTGGCTCTTTCCGCGACTGATCAGTCGCGGCCTCATTGAAGCGCTGGTCAGCATGTTGTTTACCACCCCCGCCCCTGTCTTTCCGCGACTGATCAGTCGCGGCCTCATTGAAGCTCACGGAATGCTCGACTGAGCCCCGCCGCAAAACCGACTTTCCGCGACTGATCAGTCGCGGCCTCATTGAAGCGAGGAGAGCAACGTCCTGGTCTGTCAATCCGTGAATCACTTTCCGCGACTGATCAGTCGCGGCCTCATTGAAGCGGGGCAGTGACGGAGAAGCCGACGCAGCCGGCGAAGTCTTTCCGCGACTGATCAGTCGCGGCCTCATTGAAGCCCGTGATTCGTCGGACCACTCCAACTGCTCAAGCCTGCTTTCCGCGACTGATCAGTCGCGGCCTCATTGAAGCTCCGCGAACATCCCGAATGCTGAGTTTTTCGACCAGGCCCTTTCCGCGACTGATCAGTCGCGGCCTCATTGAAGCCAGCCTCGCCGTACGAGGATGTACCCGGTTTGCAGTCCTTTCCGCGACTGATCAGTCGCGGCCTCATTGAAGCCATGGTGGATCCGGTTCGCTATGGGGTTACCCCTGCTTTCCGCGACTGATCAGTCGCGGCCTCATTGAAGCCGCGGCGAAAACCATGAAATGAAATGTTCCGAAACCTTTCCGCGACTGATCAGTCGCGGCCTCATTGAAGCTAGCCCGTGTTCGGCTCTACCCCCAGCAGTCCGCTGCTTTCCGCGACTGATCAGTCGCGGCCTCATTGAAGCGAACAGGTTGTTCTGTCCGCGTTCCTTGTTCCTCAGCATCTTTCCGCGACTGATCAGTCGCGGCCTCATTGAAGCATTGCATTGCCCTGCAGCATCCGGCCGTCATGGCGACCTTTCCGCGACTGATCAGTCGCGGCCTCATTGAAGCTGGCGACTCATGGAGGTGTATGTCTGGTCGCGGTCAGCTTTCCGCGACTGATCAGTCGCGGCCTCATTGAAGCTTGGGTGTGACCTTACCCGCTTTTCGACGTATCGCCCTTTCCGCGACTGATCAGTCGCGGCCTCATTGAAGCAGGGCCTTCACCGCCTCACCTGTGCCGTCGCCGGCTTCTTTCCGCGACTGATCAGTCGCGGCCTCTTTGAATTGCCTCGTATCGCGCCGATGCCTGCTGATTTCGTGCTGCTGCTAACGATCCTGCCTTAAATCCGATCGTAAGGTCGCGATCCACATGGTACTAGTTCGCACGTGAATTAGAGGGAGAAACCGGCTCGCGGAGTTCGAGTCCCAATAAAGGAACGCGAACGAAAAATCACCAAGATGCGATGGCGACTGAGGATAAACGCAAGGACGACCAGTAGCGGCACGCTAGATCCTGGCTCTGGTACGTTTGCCACGATCACTTCTTCTCCGAAGTTACCCGCCAAAAGCAGGAAGTCTGAAAACTCCACGCTCTGATCGTTATCGATGTCTCCGTCCGATGCGCTGGCGTTGATCTCGCCGAAATTCCTCGACAGGATCAGGAAGTCGTCGAACCCGACAAGATCATCACCGTCAATGTCACCGACAAGAATCGCACCCAAGGTGAAATCTGCAATCACTGGTAAGTGGTCGCTGAGCGAACCTAACGCAGCAAGAACCTCTTCCGGCGATCCAGATCCGGTGCTAATTGGGCCGCCCATGATGTGAGATCCGTCGTTTCCATGAACCCGATACGAACCCTCGACAATCTCAACTCCAGTACCGTCAAAGAAATCATCCGAAACGAGTTGCATGTCAAACCGGTCGTCGAGGTTGTTACGAGGGTCCTGCGAATGAAGATGCAGGAATTCGTCATTGTCCCTCCATGTAACGTCCGTGGGCCTTGTGAGGTCATGCGCGTCGAATGCGATAGTCATGAACTCACGGAACGTAGCCTCATCTGCGTCCCGAAGGTTGAAGTCACCCGCGAAGAGCACGTGCGCGTTCGGCCCAAGAGTCTTGGCGTCTTCGACAATGACTTGCGCCTCTGAAAGCCTTTTGGCAGCGTCGTCGCTTTTTAAGTGGATGGAATACACGTGGATATCCGGGACGCCGACGATCCCTTTTTGCCGAAAGTCACCACGCAAAACTGGATGCGTTAGTCCATCGCTCAATTCCGTGCTGGCGAGTAGCGTCAAAACGGATGTGTCATAAACGAAGCCTGTCCGATCGCCTGCACCGTCGAAGTTGGCAACGATTGATTCAAAGTTCTCGCCGAAAACTCGCGCCGTGAGTGGTGCTGATGACGTATCCGTCTCGGCCATCGCAAGTAGACTAACGTTCCCCATTGACTCGACTACGACAGCAAGTGTGTCCGCCTGTTCGTCACTCGGGGCGTTGAACATGTTCCACGACGCAATTCGAATATCGCTGGCGATACATGACTGCGCAAGGAACAAGAGAATTACGATTGTTTTGCTGACCATACCTCTACTCAACGTCGCGTTTCGACGTCTTGAGTATAATCGAAGTCTCGTGGTATGCCTGATCTACCCAAAGGCGTCACCCGCCGCGGCGATTGTGTCCCCAACATCCCGTTGCGTACATGCTAGGCGATCCATCTGCACGAAGGGGAAGAGCGGGGAACTTCGTTAACCTTGCGGCTATGAACTAAAGAGCAAGATCTCTGATCTCTTCCGTGGGTAGCGGAGTATCCATGCTATCGCACGTGAGACATCAACGTCGCAGCCGAGTCGATCACTTTATGTGCGGCCTCCGCACCGCCTGCTTTGCTGATCAGGTTCACGGCTTTGTCGAATAACGCTTTGGTCGCTTCCAGGTCGCCCCGATCGGCGACAGAGGCTCGCGCGGCGTTCTCGGCGGCTTTTCGTTTATCACTGGCCTTGATGACGCTCACATATTGAGCTGTCACTTTGATGCCTTGTTTTCGCAACGCCTCCGCTACGCGTTTGGGCGAACCGCCGTGTTTCTTGAGTTCGTCGCGGATAGCAGCTGACTTCGATTTCTTTGACTTGGCCATGCTAACAGTCTCGTGAAATGTTGCCGGGAGGTGGTGGGCATTATTCCTACAGCCAAGGCTGACTGCTATCCCTGACCACGCAGATTTCAGGCGTTGGGCCTCGCCGCACGGGGCATTGATCCGTTGTTCACGAGGCCGTTGCAGTCGAGGTCACCATGTGTCCGCTTCCAAACGCCCAGTGTTGGCGGCGAGTGCAAGGTAGTTGTCGAAGCCGACGGTACCGTCTCGGTCGAGGTCGGCAGTGGAGGAGTCCAAGTGTGAGGTCGTGCCGTAGTTCGCGGGACGGACATCGCATAGGGCAGGTTGTCCGTTCCCATGTCTCGACAATTAATATGCTGGACGCCGCACGTTTGGGTTGTACTTCGTTGGCTCTTTCTCATACGAAACTGTGTTGTACCACTCCGATTTCGGAAGGCAGAATCGCGACCCGTCCGCAGGGACGAGTCTGCGCACTGGTACGCCACATCTGATAGCCCCTACTGAAATGAAGTTCCCTGACTGCCACCATGCGGTCCATTCCTTGTCTGGATGGAACTTCTTGGGGTTCTCCGGATGTCCTTGTCCTTTGTGGGGCTTGTCTCCCGGCCCCGCACCGTTGGGGAATCCCCCAAGCGCACCATGTGAGCCCGGACATTCCAATCTCGGCGTCTTTATTTTGTCGGCGTAGATTTTCCCGACTTTGTCCATCGAAGTTCGACGTGAGCCGATCTTCTCGCTGCGATACGCGATGCGGACAACCTTTACGTTGTTTGCGATTACTTTTGTACGATAGACCTGCATTGAACTGTCCATCCTCACCGGGTCAAAGAGCCCCATGAAGTCGACCTCGATGTCTTCGCTCGCCAGATACTTCGCAAAACACATCGCGATGTATGCACCGCGACTGTAACCAGTCAGACAAATCTTGGCGTTAACCTTTCTGACTCCCTCATACCAGGCTTGGGCGTCGCGGAAGATGTCGTCGCAATTGCTACCGTAGATGTTGGGGCCGGGAAAGTATTTCTTCATCGATGGCGACGTCTTACTCCCCTTAACGAAGCTCGCGACGAAGCTGCCCGTCAACTGCTTGAATTTCTTCCCACGCTTAGGTTTGCGTTTCTGCACTTTGTGGCTCTCGGCGCCTCGCAGATCTTCCCTCTCTTGCCACGGGTGCCATTGTTTCCCGGTGCCCTCGAAACCCATCACAATCCAAGCCATTTTCGATACATTCCAATCGCGTGTGGTGTTTAACGCCAGCAAATCTGGCATCCGGACAACCCTATTCTAGTTACAGCGAGATCACCGACCGCGAGTTATTTTGGGATCGCTTTGATTCCGACGAGGAATGCGGGACCTTCGGCCCGGCGATGAAGTGCTCGTATTTGGGCACGCTGCGACGCTTACCGAGGTGATCGTGTATCGATAGGGCTAGGTCCCGGGGTGTTCGACCGTCGCACATCGAGTTGAAGGGCAGGGCGGCCTAGGGGTTTGTGAAAAGCTCCATGCGAAATTCTTCGACTGCCGTTACTTCTGGTTCTGGCCGTGGTTCTGACTCTGGTACCGCTTCCGGCTCAGGTTCCGGCTCTGTCTGTGGGGGCGGTTTGTATCCGTTGGCTCTGCGTTGTGCCTCGATTCGTTTGTCCCACTGCTCGGACTTCGTCGGCGAAGTCGCCCAGACGATGAAGATGAAAAACAAAACCAGCGCGCTCAATCCGGCAAACAGTCGAACGAGCGGAGTGACGTCTACGGGTTCCGCTTTCTTCACTTCTGGCTGAAAGGCTGTCGTGAAATTGTAGCCGCAGTTTCCGCACGTTTGCTGAATGACACGTTTCTTGCTGCTCAGCACTACGCAGCCGACGATAATCAGGATGATGCCGATCCCGATCAGCGACAGGAACAGCCCGACGATAATCAGGATGGCGCCAATAATTTTATTGGCGCTGTCTTGTTGGTCGACCTCGACCAATTGCATTTCAGTGCCACACTGGCGGCATTCGATTGGTTTCATACTCTCCACCCCCGTTGCAATTTCCCGGAGTTTTCGCGTCGATCCGCTGTCAGCTATTTCAAACCTTGTTGAAGCCCAAAGTTAAGCTTGAGGGCCAGGTCGTAACCCTCCATATGCGCGATGTCCAATTCGCCTTTAGTGATTTCCAGCAGTAACGCGCGCGTTTCCTGTAGCCCTCGTCGACCGAGTTTTCTTTTCATAAAATAGAGCAAGTAGTTCATGTCGTTAGGCTCCCACTCTTCTATTTTTGGGAGCGTTCTGATGTGCTCACACCGTTCGATAAACTCAATCTCTGGGAGAGCCTTGGACAGCCCTCCGCGAACCCACTCGGCGGGAGTTTTGTTGGTATTAACATATCTGTATTCGAGGATTTCCCGGCTGGCTTTGAGGACGATGTAACGCCGCTGCCACTCTTCCATGCGATCCATTCTCTCGTCGTACTGGCGTCGCAGATCGCGTCCCATGTCGCGATCTGTCATGGTATCCAACTGACGATTCCACGCTTTCATGTCTCGCGCGCCGATGTCATTGGCCATCCCTTGCTCCTTCTGGCGTTCACGAAACGTTTGCAAATACATTTTTGGCGCAACCGATTTCACATACAAACGAGCAGACCGATTAAGCTTGCCGGCCGGCAGTTCCAGCGTTTTGCCATCTTTCTCCAGGTGGATGTGAGAGATATTCTTTCCGTCGAGTTGAACACCGACGAGGCTCGCCTTTGATTTAGTACCAGCCGTCGATTCCCAGGTTCGTAGGTCTCCTTTTTCAGAGAACGTGAACGACGCAATCAGTAAAATGAAAAGCTTCACCTGTTTCCTCTTCAAAACGATGCCAACTAGGGTGCCGCACTGGCGACATTCAATTGCCGTGATGTTAACGAACCGGGCGAAAAACCCTGACGCAAAAAAACAAGAAAAAACAGAAATGTCTGACCTGCCCGACGGCGTAACCCGGCACGCCGATTGCGTCTCCAGTATCACCCTACGAACATGTCATGCGATGATGTTTCGATACTACCTGCACGAAGAGGGCAGGGCAGGGGAGATCATTGCGTGGCGCGAACCCAAGCCAAACATTTGGTCCGCGACCGGCAAGCGACTTCGCGATCTTCGCCCCGGTAACGAAGTGCTCGTATTTGGGCACACCGCGACGCTTACCGAAGTGATCGTGTATCGATAGGGCTAGGTCCCGGGGTGTTCGACCGTCGCACATCGAGTTGAAGGGCAGGGCGGCCGCATAACGCCCAAGGGCGGGCTATGGAGAAACCGGTACCATGTCCATATACCCAGTCGTGCCCGCGACGATCAGCTACGTCGCCGACGAGAGAACAGAGAGCATAGAACAGCCATTCCCCATAGTGTCGTGATCGACGGTTCCGGCACAGATTCAGCGGACGGTGCGGCACCAAAATTTGCCGACAAAGCCAGGAAGTCGACAAAGTCTATGTCTCCAGCCAAATCGATGTTGCCTTGGGCGTAGCTCCCGGGGCCTCCGAAGTTGCCCGACAGTGCCAGGAAGTCGACGAAGTCGATATTGCCGTTACCATCAAAGTCGCCTGGCAGCGTATTCAGCTCAAGGAGGACTGCGTCACGTTCTTCGATCGTTCCGACACATGTTAAGTCGTTGGCATCAACGATCGTGTCACTGTTGCAATCGCCTTGTAACATGGTCCCAACATACGTCAGTCCGAATTCGGTCGGACTAAAGTCAAAGGGAAAGACGCTGTCCTGGTCATAGCTCGTTGAGCCATCCAGTAAGGCGTCGAGGAGAGAGGCGGCTCCACTGAGATCTGCCCCACTCAAGTCCGCCCCACGGAAGTCGGTGCCAGTCAGAATCGCGGAATCCAGAGCGGCTCCAATGAGTCTTGAAGAGCTAAGGTCCGCGCCAGAAAGGTTCGCCCCTTCAAGGATTGCGTGACTGAAATCTGCCGATGCGAGGTTGATTCCGACAAATTCAGCATCTGACAAGTTCGTGTAGCTTAGATCCACACCACCAAGATTTGCCTGAACGACGGATGCCTCGGACCAACCGAGCGTTCCTCGAAGGTCCGCTTCCGACAGGTCCGCATTCGTAAAGTCGGCGCCGCTAATCACAGCACCTGAAAGATTGGTACTCCTGAACTCCGACGCCGACAGATCTGCATCCCTGAAGATGGTGTTGTTGAGATTCCCACGGCTTAGATCGATACCTCTGAGATCCTGCCCCGAAAGATCGATGTTCGATCGATTCTCACTAACGAACGTCCCGTCCGATACTAGCGCTCCGCTTCCAGGTTCAAAGCCGGGGTGCAGTACATTTATTGACTGGCCGACAACCATAACGTCGTACCCCACAAAGTTGTTTGGAGTAACGATGTCGAGGTCAGTAGCATCGATCTGTCCCTCGACCTTGAGGGCTCTAACGCCATCTGGATGATTTGACAGGCCAGAAAACATCGTGTTGACTTCAAGGCTGCCGGCAAGTCTTGCGGAGCCAGAAACGGTAAACACGGGCGGTTGATCGACATCCGTCAAGTCAAGGGACAACACACCTCCGGGCTCCTGCGAATAGTCTCCCGTGATTGCCAGCAGTTGCCCTGTCTTCATGTCTCCAGCATTAACGAGGTTTCCTAAAATGTTGCCCCAGCCGGCGATGACACCGTTTTCTCCGTTGCGAATCGTTTCGGCTAACAGGCGGGTGTATGTGCGCGCCAGAGGTCCCAGTCGCTCGACGACGTGTGAACGCAGGCGAATTTCTCCATTGTTGTTAATTTCCTGAGCTGCAAGAAGAGCCGAGCCCAAGTATATGGTGTTTTCACCTTCAGCTCCTTTGGACAAAAGCTCAACAAAACCATTGTTTTCAAAGGTTTCGTCCACAATTACGCGACTCCTGCCGGCGGGTAGATCAGTAGGCGCACTACTGGATCTTTCACCAGGAAACGGTTCAAATGACGATGAATACAAAAGAAGATTCCCGTCATTTATAAATTGGCGGGCATTTATTTGCGTCCCTTCGTGCAAACAACCGGTGTCTTCGCCTTTGTCAATGTCCGGCGTAAGTGGACACGCCCCCGCTAAATCCAGATCGGAAAGTTTACCAACCTCTATTGTGCCAGTATTTACGACTCCGCCATGAATGTTGGCTTGAGACCACAACCAAAGGTTGGCCGAGTTAAGTAACCCACGGAAGGTTCGATTGACACTCGTGGGGCTGGTTGGGTGTGTTTCGTGTATCAATACGATATTTCTCTGGGCTAAGGGGTCCCCCAGAAAGACGACAACGTCATCTTCGGTGGGAAGCGATCCTGTAGACCAGTTAGATGCAAAAGCAGTGCTCGAATCTGCGGGAAGTTTGAGTGTCGTGACGCGACTCGTTAATGAAGCGCCGCCGATAAAAATTGGCCCAAAATCCCTATCCACAAATTCTCGGTGTTCGGGGAATGTCAGATCCGTATGAGTTGAAACTATAGCGTTGAAGTGTCGGCCGAGGGCCGGCGTGTTATTTGGAGCCGCGATTGCTGTCGAATGCACACCGAGTACCGCGTCCCCAAGCATTACTGGGCCGCCAGAGTCCCCCGAGGTAATGATGTTGCCTGGAGCTTGACGCTCTGCCCTTAATGAGAATTTTTCGATACTGCCGTGGACGACTTCTCCAAGAAACTCGGATGAACCACCTCTCTGGACCCAATCGGGGTTCCCGTTGATCGGAGTGGGAGCATTAGGAGTGTCGTACAGAATACCCGCAGTAGGTGCTACGCCCACCACCACTAGGTCCGTGACTCTAAGTGTTTCGTTGCTCGGTCTTTCGACTACGGGCCTTAGACCCGGAACATTCTCCAATCCAGTCTTGGGAAGAACTACGACGGCCAGGTCCTGGTCAAACGCTTCACCCAGAGGGCCGGAATTTCGACGAAAGCCCTCCATTTGGAAGCTTATTCCGTAGCTTGTTGACCAGTTACCCATTGCGTCCTGCCGGTCAAATCGCACGATTTCGTTATCGGTGACACAGTGGCCTGCCGTGATGACTTTTGCGTAATCTCTATCGTGGCCATCGTCGTACACGAAACCAGTGCAAACACCCGTCACGCCACTATCAGTCCCGTGGGGTGCATACACTCGCCCAACGGCTGGATGGTAAACCTCATCCGCAGGAGAGATTTGGCCGTTCCCATCAAGGAATACAACGGCCGACGTGGTGCTGGAAATTGAGGCCCAAACGAGCAGAGCGAAAAGCCCGCAGATGTGAAAATGGTTCATCACAGATCCTTTGATTCGAAGTGCTCCGTCACCAAGCTAAATACCGACGGCGCGTCAATCAAGGACCCGGGGAAAGCCTGGAGAGTGAAGCACAGAGAAAAATGCGTGTACTCGACATTGACCTTGCTCCACTCAGCGTCGCGTTTCGACATGTTGGATATAGTCGAAGTCTCGTGGTATAGATCGAGGTGTGTCCAACTTACCCGAAGGCGTAACGCGCCACGCCGATTGCGTCACCGGCGTCACGCTGCGCACTTGTCACGCGATGAGGTTCCGACACCATCAGCGTGAAGAGGTCAGGGCTGCGGAGGTAGTCGCGTGGCGCGAACCGAAGCCGAACATTTGGTCCGCGACCGGCAAGCGACTTTGCGATCTTCGCCCCGGTAACGAAGTGCTCGTATTTGGGCACGCTGCGACGCTTACCGAGGTGATCGTGTGTAGTGGATGTTCCGTCGCCCCTTGAGCGGGCCCGCGATCTGCTATCACCAATATTTATGTTGAAACGGCTACGCAAATTCTGAGAAAATAGACCTAAACAAAGGTTCATCTCTAACTGACACGCGTCGGCCCATGCATACATTCGCTGATAACCACGATAAAACGTGGATTCTCCATCTCAAGATCGACAAGTTCGTGCGACATACGTTGGTCGCCGAGGTCGGTATCAATCTGATGCACCCAGCTCAATGTACGGTGCAGCTCTCCAATGCAATGGACGTGCCGGCAATCACAGAGCAGGTGATCTGGCTGATGGTCCAAGAGCAGGCGGCAGAGATCGAGATCACCGACCCCGAGGTGTTTTGGGGGCGCTTCGATTCCGACGAGGTAGAGGGCTGCAAACTGTTGCTGGCATACCAGGCCCTGGAGGACGAGCTGCGTTTTTTTATCCGCCGCCTGTACAGCAGGCGGCCGGAACTGATGAAAGTCCTGACTCAAGTGATCGCGGAGATGGGGGCGAGACGGATCGATGTGATCCAGAAGTGTCTCGACTGGCAACGGAACGAGGAGATCACAACGCAGGTACTGGAGGCGGTGGAAGACCAGATACTCCGGACAGTGGCTACTGGGAATTCGCCTGGTCCTGTGTCGGTGTCGCCGGTGTCGGAGACGTAGAGGGGAAATCCCTACGCGAACTCTACTGGGCCGCATCGGCAACGGCGTCAGAGTCATGGTTCCAGTCTGCGTGGCAGACAGCCCAACTCAAGAATCATTTCCGATTCTCGGAGACGGACCCCATAACTTTTCCGCGTGATTTGATGCCAATGGACCTGAATCACCTGCACGTTACGGCAGCTCTCGTGAGTCGTCGAGAGGGAAAGACAGATAACCTCGAGCATCTCGACGATCGCGCGAAGCAATTAGCGGCCCTCGAGGCACTGCAATAGTGAGACACACATGACGACGCGAAATGCAGTCAAAGCCGGTGGCGCGATCATCGATATCGTGGCGAACAACTTGCCGTTGATTAACGGACTCAAATCACTGCCCACCGTGATTGCCGGCCTCGGCATCGGTAGCGCCATTGGAAGCGCGCTCGTGGAAGGGTTTCAAAACGGTATGGAGATCCGCCGGATCGTGAAAGAGGGGGCCGCGGTCTTCGGGACGGTTGCCGAGTCAGAGATCGACGGCCTCGTCGACGCTGTGATCAGTGCCGCACGTAAATCCAAACTCAATTCACGCCAGATCGGCGAGATCATCTTTGGTGCGGCGTCATCAGGTATCCCACTAGAATCGCTGCAGAACGGAGCGTTGGAGGTCCTCGCAGATTTTGCCGAGGCCGCCAAAGTGGCTCCGTCGCGAGCGCCCGAGCTGCTCGTCGACAGCCTATCAGGGCTGGGGAAACTCAGCGAGGACTTCGACGAGCTGCTAAACAACATGCAGCGCCTCGCAGATTTGCTGGTAGACATCAACCAGGAAGGTCGAGCCGAGGCCGGACAGATTGCCCAAGCCGTTTCCAAGAGTGCTGGCATTCTGACGCAGCTTGGTATTTCGGTCGAGGAGCAACTCGCGTTGGCCATTCAGCTCGCCAACTCCGGCGTAAAAGGTCCGGAAGGCGGAACGGCAATTGCCGGCGTCTTCCAGGATCTGACGAACAAGGCCGTCAAAAATCGCGAAGCGTTTGGCGATCTCGAGCTTTTCGAGGGTGGAGAATTCGTTGGCGCATCAGAGGCCCTGAAGAGACTCGAGGCGGATCTGTCGCAATATACGACTCAGGGGAGAATCGCAAGAATCCAGCAACTCCAACTGAATGAAACCACCGCTCGTTACATCGGTTTTCTGGGCGATGGAAGCGACATCCTCAAGACTGTGAACAGTTTGCAGGACGCGTCTGGCAAATCGGCACAAACGGCGGCCAACTCAATGACCGACTACGAGCGATCCGTCGCGGAACTCTCGGGAGCTTGGGACGAATTCTCGACGACCTTGGGCGAGAACCCTGCCGTAAGTGGTGCCGTCAGTACAGCAATTCTTACGTTGGCCGAGGCGCTCAACGAACTCAACGTAGCCGTGGAAGAGAACGCGGTGCTAGACTTCCTTGGTCGGTTGGCGGAGACCGGGAGCCAACTACCGCGAGTATTCGGCGGCCGCGACCTTACCGGCAAAGATGTTGCGGATGCGGCCATTGACGCGATCCCCGGAGTCGGTGTTTTTAAGACTGGCAATCAAGCCTTTCTGCGCACAGAACTCGCGCTATTTAAGCAACTCGACAAAGTGACCAAGCGAGATTTCAGCAATGACATAAAAGAAATCGAAGCGAAGATCGCTGGGGTGCAAAGAAAGGCTTCGCAACTCGAGACTGCCACGGAATTCCAGGGTGGGCAGGTCGGAGAGAACAGTCCGGTCGGTCAGGCGGAAAAAGCGCTTGCCGCCACGAACAAAGCGATTGAGACGTTCAAGGTCAACAATTTCTCGGGGTCGGCGTTTTCGGCGAATGAATTTGTCGCAGGCATGACAGTCCAGCAGAGCAGCTTGGATCGTCGGATGGTCGATCTGCTCGCGAAGATTGAGGGAAACACTAGACGCGAGAACGAGCCCAGCAGAACGATCTCGCTCGAAGTGAGGTAGACGCACGCGCACAAAAAGGGCCGCCCACCGTCGGCATGGCAGCCGACCCCAAAGGTCCGGCTGCACAGCCCGACAGGTTGAATCCCAACCCGCTTTCGCGAGCCAGGTGTCGGGGGCAACACTCATTTATTCTACCGGCAGCAAAACTGCCAAACAAAGATATTCACCTTGCTCGACCTTCTCGAGTTTAGAAAAATACCGGCTCGCCAGGTATTGTTTTTTCATGCGCCAAAGAGCCCCAACCGATGATGATCACCGTTGAAGCCGCCGTCCAAATGGCGGCGAACTTTTGCCTCTACGACGAGGTGCCGGGTAAACGTTTCCCTACGAAGCGGTGCAGCGATCTGCTGCATGAGTTTCGCGCGCAGGGGTTCTTTATCGACATCGTCGGGAACAACCCATACGGCCGACTCGCAAGGCTCCGGGCGGTGCAGTACCTGCTCGACGAGTTTGTCGACGATCGGATCGAGATCTGTCTCACGCCGCGAGAGTTCGAGGAGCTACGATCGCGGCGTATCGGAGAGTACGACGCGGAGTATTGGCTCGAGACATGTTAGAAAGCTGGGGGCCGGCTCCGCGGCTGGGGTCGGCGTCCGGCCTCCACAGAGGGGGTAGGAGTTGGCCCGTTGGCGGGTCATGACCAATTCAAGCCTGCGGGTTAGGATTGGTGCCACGCCCTCACATCGCGCAACGTTGAGCGCACTTGCCCAAAGCTCTGAGGCCGGCATGTTGCCGGTGCGGTGTGGGGCGATTTTTGAATAGAGGCGAGAAGTCGCTGCGACAATTTCAGGGCTTGGTGTGTTGCTCTCGGAGTTGTTCCGGTGGTTCAGGCTTCAACCCTTCAACGCACGGTTGGGAGCGTCGGAGGGTTGAAGCCTGATCGATTGATCTGATCGATCGAACGATTGATCGTCGCGGCCGGCTTCGGCTTTCGAGTTGTTTGGGTTGCCCTTTGGGCGGTGTCTACAGGGAAACGTACGCAACTACTTCGTAGCGGCCGGACGGCATGCGATACCAGGACAGGGCCACGCCGTTATCCAGTTCTCCGCCGACTTCCTTGCCGCAATCACAGCACGAGAGTTTCGCGCCGGATAGAGACGTGATGTGCAGGAGTTTCGATCCCTCGTCACCAACCAGATTCGCAGGGACCAGGGCCATGTCGTGAGCTTCCAGGACGGTGCTAATTTGATCCAGCGCGTCGCCCAGCGTGGGGTAATAGCTTTCCATTGCGTTAGCGAGTTGGCGGCGTACTGGATTCCGTGATGTGATTCGCATGGTGTTGCTTTCGGTGGTTGGTCATCCGGGGGGCGAGGTTGGTTGGTCGCTCTCAGGTACCCAATAATACCACCGCACTTGATGGCGTCAATACGGCATCGAGACAGAAAGCAAAAGTTTGTTGGGGACCCCTTAAAAGCTGGCGTGATCAAGCAAACTTCCAACCGAACCCGCGATGCGTTTGCATCTTGCCTTTGCAGACTTTGGAGATCGCACTGGCGTCACCGTTGACCGCCAACGCAGCCGCTTTGATCGTCGGGAACTCAGCAACAACGTTGCCATCCGCGTCCAGTTGGTAGACGGGTTTGCCGTCGCGCACCGGCTGAGGTTTCTTGCGAGATCGCGACCAGATAAAGCCGCCAGCTTTCCGTAACTTCCCGCTGAGGCAGGATGAGATCGACGATTGGTTGATCCCGAGGGCCCCGGCAGCCTCTTGGGGCCCTGACCATTTTTTGATGTATGTACCATCGAGGGTGAGTTGAAAAATTGGTTTTCGACGGTCCGTATCGATCAGCGTCTCGCCATACCACGCGAAGCGGTAACCTTTGGTCTGAAAGACTCTCCCGTCAGCGGCCGCAACAATATGTCGGTAGTGCGACTCAATAGTGTCTGCGGCGTGCTGGATAGACGGGTGCGTTTCGATCAACAGATTCTGACGGCTGTATCGCACAACGGGTCGGCGGTAAGGCTCTGGTACCGTCGGGTTTTGGTTACAGTTGTACGTCGGTTTTAGCGTCTGGATATAGGCTTCCTCGATAAAAATCCGGTCGTCTGGGGGGCACTCTAAAACGATGAAATGTTCAAACGCGTCTTTTCGATGCTTGGTCCACGCACGCTGCAACAGTTTGCACTTGTCGTCGCCCTCACCAAGCAGGCGGATGTGCTCAGCGATACGAGCATGACAGTCGACGCTGGACCCGATGTAGAACTTGCCGTTCTTGCGATTCATGAACTTGTAGATACCGGCGATCTTTGGTTTCCTTGGCATCAGTTTTCCCTTGTTGTGGCTTTGTGACGTGTCTCTAGTTAGGGGACGAGTGACACGAATCGGGACTGCCATTCTTTTCTTCGCGGTCACGCCTGCTCGGGCGAGTACAACGGACACCGTTGGCTCGCGGACACCGCTGGCTCGTGGACAAAGCGACTGGCGAGAAACTCGTCAGGTTGTTTCGCGACGGAGCGGCATACGTGTGCAAGCTCGATGACGTCGACGATTATCTCGACGTTTGAAACCATGAGAATTGAAGTTCCGTTTGGCTGCCCGAAGTCGACGAAATTCGCATGATGTAGTTTCGGTACTGGTCCCCTAGCGTGTTGGTAACTCGGAACCTCGGCGCATGAAAAAGCCCCACCGCCGAAGCGGTGGGGCTCTCAATGACCGACGGAATGAGAGTGCCTACCGTCGTCGTCGAAAAAAATACCCAACGCAAGCAAGCTCAAGGATGCCAAGGTGGCTGATGATGGCTCGGGGACGCTGGCCACCGCTGCTACTTGCCCAAAGTTGCCTGACAGAGCCAGGAAGTCTTCGAACTCAGCGATGCCGTCTCCGTTGAAGTCACCGCCTGCCCAACCGGCTTCCATTTCGAATGAACTCGACAGGAACAAGAAGTCATCGAACTCAACAGCACCATCCATGTCAGCATCGCCGTGCAGGATTCCCTTCACGTCTTCAACCCAGAATGCGTGGTCGTCCATGTCCACGAGGCCGTCGCCGTTCACGTCGTACAGTTCATCTGTGCCCATGGAGCGAATGTGCTCCGACAGGGCATCGATGTCTTCCGAGTCAACTTGACGGTCACGGTTGAAATCGCCAACGAAAGGACCAAGGTCGATAATTCGAATGCCTCTCCCGCCTCCGATCCGTTAAATCCTTCTGGAGCGGTCGTAGGAATAACGTCTGTCGTTCACGCCAATGGAGTACCACCGGAAATCGGCAGGGAAATTCTCGTCGCCACCCTCCTCCCACTCCGAAGCATTTCCAACCTGACCTACAGTCCCAAACGCGCTTGGCCCACCTGCTTGGTTCACATCGGCCAAATTGGCCGTTGCCGTCACCCTCCCAGCCACCAAGGTGCCTAGGGCATTTCCGGAAGCCACAAGCGTTGGCTCTTCATTGCTCCCCGTCGCGTAGTCAAACCACGATTCATTCACCGGGTCATAGTACGTGGCTTTATGGGATTCATCTCCATTCGGGAGAAAGAACCTTGCAAGTGAGTTTCTCAACGGGTTTTCGGGATCGTAGCCAAGGTCTCCAGGATCCCACATAAGACTCGGTGAAATCTTGTACGCCGGCTGATAGCCCAAGCTAGTATTCAGCCAGTTTAAAAACGGGAGGGCGTCGTGAGGCGAAAGTATCGCTGGAAACAACTCACCCTTGCTTCGACAATTGCTAGTGACAAACTCAAAAGCACCAAGCATTGCAGCTGTGTCGGAATCACTGCATGGCACTTCGAACTTCGATACCCCATACACGTAATCAACTGACCCAATTTCCCTAGGTCCAGTTGGAATAGGGCGTGTATCGGGAGGGTTTCCCACACTTCCGCTTCGGTCGCTGCGCTCCCTTCGCTCCAGCGGCACACCCCTCCGCCCCATGAAGCAACGGAAACCATTACCCAAACCCAACTCTCATAACCACTGGTACAGAAAATTGGGGCACTTCAGACCCAAAGCAAGAATAGGGAAAAGTCCTCTGGCGAATTGCTTGACTCTCCTCGTTACTTTCTTGTAGCGTAAGAGCACTATCGAGTTCACAACCTCTTCAGTATGAGGTGTCATTGTGAGTCTGTCTGTGATTATCCCTGCTTTTCAAGAGGCAGATAGAATTGGCGATACTCTTACAGCCATTGTTGGCTATCTCGATTCACAACCGCACCTTGAGAGTGAGATTATCGTAGTCGATGATGGAAGTACTGACGGGACCAGTGGGGTTGCCCGGGATGTGTTAGGGCAACAAGGGCAAATCGTCAGGCACCAGTTTAACCGAGGTAAAGGAGCGGCCGTACGTACGGGAGTTATGATCTCGAGTTGTAGCCGCGTGATATATGCGGATGCTGATTCAGCTGTGCCATTTGAGTTTGAATCACAGTTGAGAGAAAGGATCGACGCTGGTGTTGACATTGCGGTTGGGAGCCGCTGCTATCTATCAAGAAATCGTAAACGCCGGTTCGCGAGCCGCGTATTCTCCATCCTTACCCAAGCGATTACAGGCTTGGAATTTGCAGACACACAATGTGGCTTCAAGATGCTGGAAGGTGACGTGGCTAGGGCCTTGTTCTGTGAACAACACGAAAACGGTTATCTGTTTGATGTTGAACTTCTGCTCGCGGCAACAAAGCTCGGCTATGCTATTGATTCAGTACACGTAGATTACCTCGATGTTGCCGGGAGTAAAGTTAATTTGATACCTGACTCTTTGTCAATGTTGCTGCGACTACTTGTATTGCGACGTCGGTTTGGGCGATGTGATAGCTGGCGTATTGTGTTAGCCCGTCGGGAGGTGCGGTCAATTGCGAGCTAAATACCTTAGCACTCCTGTTGCTGGCTATTTGACCAGTGTTGCAGTCGTAACACTAGCATTTTTGCTCGGTATACTGTCGAGCGGATCGTCCAGCCGGCGCTCGCCAAATCGCGTAAAGGCGAGTCAAACCCCGTTCATGACTTGCGTGTCGCAGTGGGACGGCCAGTGGTACCTGCAGATCGCAACAGAGGGTTATTCTTTTGATAAGCAAAGAATGTCTTCTGTCGCGTTTTTTCCACTTTATCCGATGTTGGGTGCTGCAGTCTCCCAGTTGGTGCCCGTCGACATCGGGATGCTGGTGATTTCACACACCTGTTTCTTTGCATCAGTAGTCCTGATGGGAATCTATGCAGACTTGCGTTTTGATGGTGATCGCAGAAAACGGCTGCTCGCTGTGTTTTCCTTTGCGGTATTCCCGACGGCATTCTTCATGCAAGCGATTTACAGTGAATCGATATTTACCTTGATCGTTTTGTTGTGCTTGATAGGTATCAGGCTGAATTGGAACTTTTGGCTGTTGGCGATGCTGGCTGGGGCGGCAACACTCGCCAGGCCCGTCGGTGTGGCGCTGCTTCCGGCACTTCTGTTGATGTCCCTAAAGCAGGTTAGCTTCAACGCGAAGCTTTTTCTCCGAGTCCTAATAGTCGTTATCTTGTCAACTTGGGGGCTCGCTTGTTACGTCGTTTGGCAAGCAATTGCGTTTGCATCACCCTTTGCATTCGCGCAGACACAAACCAACTGGCGAATCATGCCTGAATTACCTCCATTCGACCATCTTTTCGTTTTGGTCACACTGGAGCCAATCTGGAGTGTGTACCTTGCCGGAACGGCAAATTGGCATTCCGTTGACTACACTTGCCCATACGGATTCGCAAGCTTGCAAGCGGGGAATCCGTTGCTTTTCGTAGCGGCCGTGCTCATGCTTTGGGGATCATTTCGTGGTGGGTGGATCGATCGGTCCGAGGCAGCGGTCGCGTTTGGCTTGGTGTCTGTTCCGTATGTCACTCGCGGCTACGAGATGTGTATGGCAAGTCAGGGTCGTTATTTGATGCCGGTCATCCCGTTATATTTGGGTATCGCCACTTTCCTGAGTCAACGTTCGAAGACATTCGTAACAGCATACTTCGTCGTGTCTGGCGCATTCCTAGTGATTTACGCGTTTGGTTTCAGTTTCGGATTCTTGTCCATTTAGCTCTGGAGGTTTGGATTGATATCTTCGCTGGAGAATAGCTGCATTGTGATCGCTTGCTTGACGGTAGCGATTGCGTTTGGGGACGCCGCTGCAACAGAGTCTGGTAGCACCAACCCCGAACTGTTAATGCCAGCAAAAAGGGGGTATTGCGGCGTCAACAGTGTTTACACCTGCCTGCGAAGCCTCGGCCTTAATTTGAAGCCGAGCGATTTGATTCGTAAGAAGTATGTTGGTACTACGCTTGGCAGTACGGCGTCTGAGCTTGTCAAAGCCGCACGCGATTTTGGTGCCGATGCACACTTCGTAGAGAATCTTGGTTACCTAGAGTTGCAGGCCGCTCAATCGCCTATGATTTTGCACGTACGTAGCCCAGGCGGTGAAAACGAATACTCGCATTGGGTTGCATTCCTGGGGTTTGAAAGTGGCGATGCTATTGTTGTCGACGCCCCTGAGACCAAACACATTCCACTCGCAGAAGTGCTCGCCACTTGGGATGGTAGTGCCATTATCGTGTCAGATACAACTGCGCAACTCCCATATATCTACACAAGCCACCTGAACGTGGTGTTTCTTGGTGCCGTGGCATTTTTTTCCATCGGCATCCTCAGGACATCGATCGACAGGCTTTTGGGGAGCGATCACTCACTTTCTGGTACCGTCGTTTTGCTGACTGTAGCGCTGGGGCTTGCCGTAATATTTCATGCGTTTTCTTCAGTTGGCTTCTTGCGCAATCCAGAAGCAGTTACCGCGCTACAGCCTACACCTCCAGCCTTTGCGAGCATAACTCTAGACGTGTTTGCGGAATCGTTATCAGATTATTTGCTGATCGATGCACGCCTCGCGCGAGACTTCGCTAACGGGTCTCTTCCGGACGCCAGAAACATCCCAGTCGACTCGCCGGTCCAAGTAAGGGCAAAAGCACTGCGTGGTGTGAGCCGGAGTCAGCCAATCGTCGTATTCTGCCAAAGCGCCGGCTGTGGTTATTCCGATCAGATCGCCCACTTTCTTGAGATAAACGGATATAGTGATGTATCTGTGTACCGCGAAGGCTATGTGGAATGGAGGGGGAGATTTGACGACTAACATTACATCTCAGTTTGCAGGTACGATTCTGGGGTTAGTCCTCCTTGCAAGTTGCGTTTTCCACATGGGCAACCCTTACTACATGGCGGCTGCGAGCCTGGAATACAGAATGGTTGGTATCAATGGCGCCTGCGTCGTTGCCGCTATACTTCCGTTCTTGCAACTCGTTCTTGCCGTGTCATTACTGACAGGGGCATGTCGCTCGAGTGCCTTTAATATCTGCGTACTGGTTTTCACGGCATTTCTTGGAATTCACCTCGTGGCGGCGAGCCGTGATCTCGAGATAGGCTGTGGCTGCTTTGGCCCTGGAAATGCCGATACCGTTCCGGTCGGGCCTGTTGTGATAAATGCCACCATGTTGGCAGTTTCGATTCTGGGCGCAGTTCATCGCCCAAACTCCACGAGAGGTAGTTAAATTGATGCGATCCTTCATGGTTCTGTTTGCTTGTTTTTCTATGTGTGCACTTGCAATAGGAGCTGGGCCAGCCCAACTCGTCGCCGAACTGGCAGAACGAGCAGCAGGGATGCCGAGCGTGCACTTCAAGGCCAACACAGTGATTCGGGCGGATTCGGGTAGTGAATTTGGGAATACGGAAGAATGGAAGATTGATTTTCGCCGCAAAATGACGTGGGGCACGTCCGAAAGGTCCAGCGAATATCAGGCCGGGGGAGTTGACCGTAAACGCACTGAAATGCTGTTCACCCCCGAGTACCAAATTCAATCCACAGTGCACTCCGAGTCAAGCACGACAGAATCCAGCACGGCCTACCTAAACCCAAGCGACAACTACTGGGAAGAAAGGGTTGTCCTCAGCAATGCGTCAAACGCATTCGGCCTCACAAACCTCGATGGCAAACTTACAGACATTCATTCATTGCTGACAAACGCGACAAAGGAAATAGCTCCTCGTCGCGATAACGAAGTGACTTTGCTGTGTTCCACGCCCAAGTATCGCATTACGCTTTCGCTCAACAAAGAGAATCGTGGCATTAGCCACTTCGAGTTAGTCGCGAAAGTGGGTGAATCGAAGGACACTACGGTTTATGAGGTTGCTGAATGGCTTAATGGTGTCTTACCACCAACGCCGCGAGTTTTTACTTACATTCAGAAAATCCCTAAGGGAAGGCGAAAACTACCTGACGGAACTAGATGGATTGACGGCGGGATCGTAATTACAGAAGGGAAGAAGGGAAGCGCATACATGCCAATTCCCGAGAAAACGAAGACATTCACCGTTACCATGAATCATTTGCAATATGGCGATTTAGACGCCGACAGTTTCGAGTTACAGGCGAAACGACCAGATGGATCGCGAGTTAACATGGTCGATGCACACCACCTCGAATTCGCGTGGCTCAATAACCAGATAGTACCAAGGGTCGACGCAATGGCAGCTCTTAATCGAAGGGCATTCATGCCGGCACGTCGCCGGCGAGCAGTAGCCTTCGTCTGCGTGAGTCTTGTGGCAGTCGCGTTCTTGGGCTGGTATGCAATTAACAGACAAGCTTGAGTGCGAGCGTATCGCGCGAATTGGCCCAAACTGGGCACGATTGATTGGTTTTTTTAGGGAGATAGTCATGAATAGGATCATGGCCGGAGTAGTATGTTTTTTAGCCTTGGGCGTGATGGGTATTCAAGGTCCCCACTTGGCTGACGCAAAATCCGCGTCAGGTGGTGACAGCTGCGACTGGACGGAAGGACAGTTGCTCTGCAGTGCAAGCGGGTGTGGGACCGGCAACTTCAGCGCTAATTCGAGCGGTGGTACTGGCATGGAGAAAAATGGAAAGGAGGAAGTTTCCCACAATTGCTCGGCGTGTGAATCGATGGGTGAGAAAGACAATCTCGACTCATGCGGTACCTGACACCAACATTTCATGTGTGATGTATCCGGAAGGTTGCCTACATGGGTAGAGGTGTCCGCATCAATGGATTTGGCTGGAGAATTGCATGGATTGCAGTTCTCGGGCTGGCGGTAATTCTTCGCATTTATGCGTCACAGGTCACACCCGTTTCGCGCGATGAGTGCTTCACTTGGCGACTGATCCAATACGACTGCACTGAGATCGTTAAGAAAACGGCGGATGACGTACATCCGCCGTTTTACTACCTCGTCGGCCGTGGCTTCGCACAAATCACAGGCGAACAGTCAATAGGTAGCCTACGACTGTTGTCTGCCCTGATTTCCATTGCAACTGGAGTCCTGATCTATGGAGTCTTTCGTCACGAACATCTAAGTGATTCAGTTAAAAGGGGAGTTTTTGCGTCTGCAATCTTTCTCCTGCACGACACCGCTATCTCAACATCGATCGATGCACGGATGTACTCATTGACGATCAGTTTGGCGTGGTTGTCGTCTTGGTTCTGTTTGGTCATTGCCAAGGGTGGTCAGAGCAATTTCTGCTATGGCTTTTGTTATGTCGTTTCAATGACGTTACTGTTGTACACACACTACTTTGCGTTGCTGCTGTACGTCGCTCATATGGCGTATCATGGCTGGCTTCAGGTTCGCAAGCGACGAATTGGAGTGGCCTTCTGGGCTTCGGCTGCTTTCGTCGGAATACTATTCACACCGTGGCTGCACGTTCTAGCGACGCAAGTCCGAACCGTTTCGCGGGGGTATTGGATACCACCTACGGCGCTCAGCGAAGTTGGTAGGGACGCAGTTGAGATTCTGTTGGGGGGCAGTTCGTTTACTCACTTTGAAGCTGTGGCAGTCCTCGCGATTGTAGCCCGAGGCGTCTATAGATCATTGCGTTCACAGCATGCCCCTGCTCCGTTCTGGCTATTCACATTTGCGCTGCCGTGGTTAATCAGCGCGGTAATGACGTTCATACTTCCTTTTTCTATCTACCAGCCAAGGTACCTTGCCTTTACGAGTGTAGGAGCTGTTGGCTTGATTGTAGATGGCGTGTTCAGGTTCGATAGGCGATGGGCTTGTTACTGCGTAGGTTGCCTGTTTCTTGCTTATTGTTTTTCTGCTTCCGTTGATCGATTGAGCCGACCAGCGGTCGCGACAATTGCGGATGTGCCGAAACATATGTTCAGAGAGTACCGTCGTGGAGACTACGTTCTTGTTACCAGTCCACGGGAACTGAACAGAATCAAATACCACATGCGAGAATTAGGCATGGACGACACACGAGTCGTGTGCAGACTTAAAGAAGACGACTCGAGGCATGTTGTGCATGTAGCTTCATTTCTCCCTTCCGACTTTCGCAGCACGAAGGAATTGCAAAAGGCTAGAGGCCGTTGGTGGGTTGTTTCGTTTGGTGATGGGGTGCCGATTGTTTGGCGGGGCGAATCTCCGCAAATCGGTTGGCAGCGTTTTTCATATTTCGACCTGATGAACACGCAGAGAGAGTGCAGAGTTGGGCTGTTTGTTCGCAGCCAAGAAGTTACACACAGCAGATGAGGGACATGATGCGAAACCCAAAGGCTGGATTCACGCTTGTTGAACTACTGGTAGTGATTGGTATCGTTGCTCTACTGGCCTTATTGCTACTGCCGGCAGTTCAGGCTGCGAGGGAAGGGGCTCGGAGGACGCAGTGTCAGAATCGGATACGCAACGTTGGATTGGCCGTGATTGGTTATCACGACAGCAATTCTCGTTACCCGCCCGGTCGATTCCGAGTACCAACCGACATTGGGCCAAAAGGGAATGCTTGGAGTTGGATTGCGGTCTCGCTTCCGTTTTTGGAGGAGGCCGCACTTTACGATGCCGGAGACATTCCTTCTACAGGCTTGGGCGAAAGCCGCGTTACGGGAAAGCAGATCACCTCGTTGCTGTGCCCGTCTGGCACTTTTAGTAACTCAGGGCCACGCTTCGATGGGGGACATTTTGTTGGCCTCCCAATCGGTCAGTCCAACTACAAGGCAGTCAGCGGCGCGAATTGGGGGCATGACATCACAATAGGGCCTGATGATCCTCGCCTGACGGCAGAGAACATCAGAACAGATTTCAAGAACCGCGGGACAAATGGGTCATACGACGGATTTGAGCACGGCGATGGAATAATGTGGCGAAATGACGTGAAGTACGACATGAGCGACTCAAAAGTTCAAGACGGCCTGAGCAAAACCTTTCTGATTGGAGAAGAAGCTCCGCAATTCAACACGTGGGCTTCGTGGCCGTATTCTGCACACGCGTATGGTACATGTGCGATACCCCCGAATTTCACATCAGATGATGCAAATTGGTGGCCCAACACCTATTCGTTCCGTAGCGAACATGACGGGGGGCTGTACTTCGCATTTGGTGACTGTTCCGTCAGGTTCATTTCCGATCGAACAACAGCAGCCGTCTATCGTGCTTTATCCACTCGTAGCGGATTCGAGGCTCACTCGACGTCTGATCCATAGATTGGTTCCTCCTGACTATGCTCGCAAACACTTCGTCGACGGTAGCTCATTTGTCGAAAGGTCGTTTGGCAATGAGAGAGTAGTTGAATGGATGTCCCTGTTGGCACGCGGTTCCAGAGTTTGGAAGTCACAACCTAGCCAGGCTCCCGATTGAGTTGTCGGACCGCAGCCATGATTGCGTCGGCTAGTTTCTCAGCTTCGAAAGCCGTTAATTCAAGCTCGGTGTTTGCCACAACGTCCTCGTCCGAAATTGAATCGCTATCGACCCAGGACACGTTATCCAAGCTAGTTTTCGATTGAATGTCCCAGGTCTCGATATTGACGTGTCCCGCGTGGATAGACGGCGTTACTTCTATGAAACCTTGCCGATATGGAATTGACTCGCACTTTAAACGGACAGTCGGTTTTGGTTCCATCGCGGTGCTCGTGTTCGGCCCTAGTATTCGTAAAGCGTGACAAACGTCGATACAGCATAACCGAAGTCGCTTCGGCCTCATCGTTCGACGCCTGTAAACGCCAGTTCGCGAATCATCAGATTCCCGTGTAGGCCTTCATTATCAGCGGTGTGGCGATACGGCCAAAACCGCTGCGTCGGAGCCAGAATCCTACGAGACAGCGGCCCCATCAAGCGACTTTAGTTTGCGTGGAAAATGAGCGGGTTTCCTTGCAGCCCTCGCGTTGTCAAACGCCTGCACGAAGAGCCTGCCGCTAAGTACAGAGGAGGCAAACAGATACGCGGCTGGACTGCATCGGAGTTTCACGCCGAAGTGACGGCATTGCTCTTCTGTTCAATAGCGAAATAGAATCTCTTTGAGCCCTTTGGGCTACTTCAAAGTAGCCCGTATCGTCCCGTTCACGTTCAATCTACCATGGTTCTTCCGCGTCGAATTCGACCGCTCACATCAATAGAGCTTCAACACCTGACGGTCGAACGCCTACTAGCGTATCGAAGACAAGCGCTTTGCCTTGAAAACTCCTTGGACGGATCAGACTACATCAACGCGGCGGATTCACTGGACCAATCATACATCTGGTTCAAAGACGACCCCCGATGGGAACCGTTGTATGAATCAATAATTGAAGAATTGAACCGGAAACAAAATCCCAATTCCCCCGAACTGTAATCGCGTCGAAGTATCACGCCGAGGTCACGAAGCCGAATCCTGAAGGTAAATCGGCATTTTGACCGACGCGAGTTGTTCAAAGCTTAATTCAGCCTTAGGTCGACGCTTCCCTAGCATGTTGCCGGGATGCGAAATCAGCGTCGACGTTCACACTAGCCCTTTCGTCAGACGACAACTTACTCATAAGTCTTGCCCGCATGGAGTATTTGAGCCAGACGCTTCCAAGGATTTGTCGCTAACGGCATCATCGGAAGGCCATCTATGGAAGACGCAGCCCATGCATGGGCTGCGTCAAGGTAAGTTCCGATTGTAGAGCACTCCCAACCAGCATGGCTGGGTCCATATGGACTGCTCGGATTCTTTGTTTCGGCCTCTTCATCCGCCAACCGCTCTTGGGCTAGTGCGTTGAGGAAGTCGAGAAACGTCCGTTCATCGCAGACTGCATTTTCAAGTTCAACAAGTCTTTCGGATAGCGGCATAGGAGGGATTCTAAGTCCATGCGTAGGATGTCGCTAGGCTCGACTGCGAGAACCAGTCAACGCTGTTCGAGCCTGATTTCTCCACATTCAAAACTGCACCGGACCAATTGGCCAATCCAGAATCGGCTGAATGTTTCGACGCGTCGGATTCATCATCCGAACGCAGCCGCGTATCGTCGGTGTTGATTTGTTTGGTTCGAAACGCAGAGGTGTCAGGGCGAAGACGGCACCGCTAAGGGCCTTCGTCTCTGCAACACGCACAAAGCCGGGGAGAAGATAAAGCTATAAGCTTAGCAAAACCTCGCTAAGCTCAGGCATCTTCGCTTTCCGACGATGGATTCTCGCTTTGGGAGCCAATTTGGTCGTCTCGCATAACCCTCCGGGCAGCCGACATCAGTCGAGCGCGTCGCTCTGCAACGATCGCGGCAGATGGGCCAGTGCCGAAACCCTTCGTGTACGGGTTCCACGTTCCAAGCCTCGCAAACGTCTGCGAGGAGAGGGCAGGGCAGAGCTGAGGCCCGCGAGTAAGTTGCCGCCAGTAACGGCCGGAACTTTCCGTCTACTTCCCAACGGAGATGTTTTCAAAAGAGTGTTGGTTTCGCTGAGGCTACGACCCTGAATCGCTTTGGGGCGTTCTGGGGTGGTAGTCCCGGTCGAAACCGAGGTCTGACGAGCCACAAAACAAGGCCAATTCGCGATTAAACAAAAAAACTTTTCACATCGGGAATCCTGACGCAAGTGCCGACGGGGGCGGGTGTTGCGTTTTTGATGACAAGTGTAGTTGGCGAGAAGTTGCCGAAATCAAACTTGTGGACCCTAGCAAAACTCTGAGAAAATGCACCCGTCGAGTGGGGATGGTCCCGCCGGCACCCGTCTTTGGCGGCTCTTTTCGGACTGTGCGGACGCGCATAAAGAAAGGCCGCCCAGCAGGATACTACTTTGCTGGACGGCCTATTTGAAACCTTTATCCCCAGTATATCAGGCGGCTTGATGGAGCGGCAACCCCTGGTTTCTTCAAATCTGGTGGTACTGGCGGGGTCGGGGTGGGTTTTGAAAACTTTTCCCTTGAGCGAAAACCCGCCAGATGTCCAAAGACAAAAAGAAGCTAACAAACGAGCAAGCAAAAAAAATCCAGGCGAAACTCGACGCCCAAAAAGCCGCCATCGCGAATACCCGGGCGATCGCGGTCGAGGCCCACAAACAGGGCCTGATGCCGATACGCATCCTCGCCGACGGCAGCAAAGCGCCGTTTGATAAGTGGGGCGATCTGCGACGCATGGAAAATGACAAAGGTGAGCCTGTCGGCAGACCGTCGGAGGCCGCGATCCGATCGCGATTCAACCGGGAGTATGGGATCGGAATCCTGACCGGCCCAATCTCTGATGGCTACCTGACGATCGACCTGGACGAGCCCGAGCTGCGTGAAGCCTACGAGGAGGCTGTTGGGCCTGATCTCATCGCCAAAATGGTTATTGTAAAAACGCCGCGTGAGGGCGGCGGCCGGCAGTACCTGTGCAAAACGGACCTCACCGTAGGAATCGAAGTGCTGGCGATGCGCAAGGTGCCGGTCAACGATGCCGACGGCAACCCGCGGTTAAAAAAAGATGGCACGCAGGTCACGAAGCCAAAAACCCTCATCGAGACGCGCCCGTACGGCATCATCCCTGGCAGCTCGGTCAACACTCATCGACTCCGGCGCCCCTACACCTATGAGCAGGGGTCTATTGGCGCTCTTGTCCGCATCACGGATGAGGAAACCAACAGGCTCCTGGATGCGGCTCGAGGGTTGACGGAGGTCGAAGTAAAGGAGCGGACCAAGGTCGATTTCACTCCTTGTGCCGACCCCAGCTCACCGGGCAACGACTACGCCGCGCAGACGAGCTGGGAGGAAATCCTCGAGCCCGAGGGCTGGCAGCTCGACGAGTGCGGAAACCCGAGATATGTGTACCGCCCCGGAAAAGATAAAGGCGAAGGACACGCCGGTACAGTCGGTCGCGTGTCCTCTGAAGGCAATGATCTGCTGGACGTGTACTCGACGAACGCCTGGCCCTTTTCGATCGACATGGAGGACGGGCACGCCCAATTTACGAAATTTGCAGCGTACACAGCGCTTCGTAATCCGGACCTATACGAATCGGACAAGAAAGAAGCTTTCAAACAGGCGACGAAAGCACTCGCGAAAGCTGGGTACGGTTTTGACGATGACCAAACAGTTACGATCGCGGCCAGAGATAATGACTCTGTGATTGCCCAGTCGATCTCCAGAGCGTTCGCTGCGACCGGGCACGTCTACGACCGCAACGAATCTGTGACCGTGATCCGGGAGCCGGAATCCGGCACCACGACGCGTGCAATAACGCGGTACGACGAGGTGTGGGGTGCCATGTCCGATTTCGGATTTAACATCATGTTGGAGGGAAAAAAGGGATTTGGCCCGATACCTCGACTGCCCCAGGAGGCCGCCAAGAGCTGGCTACAACGCCAGAACAAATCACTCCCCAAAATATCGTGTTATACGGAGTCGCCCGTTTACGACGAGAACTGGAACCTGGCAAAGCCAGGGTACAACAGAGCTTCTGGGATTTATTACGCCGGGCGGGCGGTGCGGCCGCGTAAGGGCACGGAGCACATCGATGCAATGCTTCAGGACTTCTGCTGGTCGAGTGATGTCGATCGGGTAAATTTTGTGGGCATGATGCTATCCACCCTACTGGCTAATCGCTTCATGGGTTCTAAGCCGATGGCCTTGCTCCGCGCCAACCAGGCCGGCTCCGGTAAAACCAAGCTGGGGCTCATCCTTGCCCGGCTACGAACCGCAAACAAAGTCGATACTACAGGTTTCCCGGCGAGAGAAGAGGAGGTCGCCAAAGTCATTACGACGCTGGCCCGGGAGGGGCGGTGTTATGTTCTCTGGGACAACGTCCGAAGAGAATTGAAGTCGGCCGCCCTCGATGAGGCTTTGACCGCTCCTACGTACGGTGGTCGTGTGCTGGGCTCGTCGGTATCCGTCCGCGCAGAAAACTCGATCACCTGGATCACCACACTCAACTCTGACGTCGAAGTCGACGGCGAGCTGGCGAAACGATGCTGCACGATCGATCTGCATTACCAGGGCGGCGAGGCCGATGAACGGACCGGTTTCAAGATTGCTGACCCCGTAATCTACGCCAAGCGGAATCGAGAGGCGATCCTGGCCGAGCTGATCGGCATGATCGCGAAGTGGCGAGAAAAAGGAGCACCAAGAGGCAAAGCCGTAGGACGGTTCGGGCCGTTCACGGAGGTCATCGGCGGCATCTTGGAAGCCAACGGGCACACCGGGTTTATGACTAATTTCACTGAGGCAAAATCGGAAGGTCGGGACGCCATCGATTTCACCGAGATGTGCAACAAAATCCTCTACTCGCATTTCGACCGCGGGTTCCCCAAGCTGCCTGCCAGCCGCCTCCTCGACCGGTGTAAGCATCAGGGCGGGATGTTTGCGAAGATCGAACAGCAGGAGGTAAGCACGCCGATTAAGGCGAGACGCCTCACCGAGACGTTATCCAAATTCGTTGGCCAGTCGCTCCAGGTGACGACCGACAACAAGCCGTTCGACGCGGTGTTTCGATCGAGGGTCGATCGCAAAGGCATACGGCAGTTCTGGCTCGAGCCGCAGGACGGCGAGTACGATGTCCAGACGTTGGCCAATGAGGTCCTCACGGGGCGAGGGCGGGGCTTGTCGCATCCACGAATGACCGCGGCGGAGATACTCGATCAGTGCGGCTCGCTAAATCTGTTCTGGCAAATCCGCAACCATGAAGGGTGCGGGCCAAAAGCCAAAGCGAAGATGCTCTCAGAGACCCTGCAGCAGTGGGTTGGTTCTGACGTCGAAATCAGCCTGCTGGCCGATGAGTGGGACGAGGATTTCCTAACGGATGTGACGTTGCAGAGCGGTGAGACTCGAGAGGGAACGCTTCAATTCTGGTTGGCTTAGACGCGGGTTTTCTTTAGAAGCCGCCCTGACTCGGGCGGCTTCTTCTATGCGCCGACATTTGCGGTCTGCCGCAGGCTTTTGGTCGAAATCAGACCCACGCGGTACCAAAAACGGTGTTTTCAAAGGGGGTTACCTGCACCCAAGACATACCCCGATTTTAGGCCCAAATAGGGTGCCGGTCTCTGTTTTTGGACACCGGCATTTCGGCCCAAAATGGGTCCAAACAGGGTGCCGGTCTCTGTTTTGGGGGTTACCCGCACCCATCACGGTTCAATATTTGAACCATGTGGCCCGAGTTTCCACAAGAAAACGCATTGTGTCACAGAATGTATCCCATCATTTTTTGGTAGGGTGCCGGTCTGACGTGCTTTTTGAGGTGCCAGACCGGCACCCTAGACCGGCGGGGGTTACCCGCACCTTCGACACCGGTTTGAGTCTGTATTTATAGTGGTTTTCGAAAATCCATTTTATAAAGTGCCGGTCTGCCGGTCTGATTGTGGTGGTGGGACATAGAGAAAAAAGAGTTGTGTGTGTATTTGTCGTTATGTTGGGGTGGTCTGCGATGACTGGGGTCCTTCGGAAGCAGGTGATACTCACACAACTCTTTTTTTACTACTACCGACTCCACATGCAGACCGGCAGACCGGCAGACCCCGCGTAAGCACCTCCGCGAGACCCGTCGATGCCGGTCTGACCCGTTTTCGTCAACAGGGGTTACCCGCACCTTCGACACCGGTTTGAGTCTGTATTTATAGTGGTTTTCGAAAATCCATTTTATAAAGTGCCGGTCTGCCGGTCTGATTTTGGAGTTGACGGCAAAAACCAATCGGCGCCAAAACGTCGCCGTAACGTGTTGCTGTGCAAGGACTTGGAGTTACCCGCACTACTTTTATAGGCTCAAATCGACCTGCGAGCTTGATAGCGACCCTAAACCATTGTGGGGAAAGGGTTTAGGGTTCCCTGCATGTTTTTGCCAACCCCCTCTTCTGGGGTTAAAGTTGTTGGCAAGAAATCTACGGCAACCCGCAAGCTGGCGAATTCGCCATTTGGCCACCCCTCGCGGCTACCAACTGGCGAATTCGAACGCACGAACGCGACAGAGCACGCAGGAGCGACAATCTCGGCACTAGGCGACTCTGTGAGCGCCCGAAGCGAGGAGGCCGTACGAGGCGGCTGAGGGGCCCATGACGGCGATCGCGGGTTTTTGTCCGGTGGTTCGTGATTCGTGGTCCACCGGCGCATAAAAAAACGGGCACCCCGACTGGCCCGGGATACCCGCCACAACGCACCATCACGCGTTTTTCATCTGCAGGCAGTGAATAGCACGGCCAATGCACCACGGATGATCGGATTCTCGCCGATCACGGCTGGTTGCTCATCGAGAGCGACTCGAGACCCGCGGTTAAATGAAAATTCAACAAACGTATTCTCAAATGAATGCCAAGCCGTGAATTCCCACCGATCGGACCCCACGCCGGGGACATGGATGAGCAGCGCCTCGGGATACCACAGATCCTCGCTCCACTCAGTCACCTCACCGGCGGGATCAAAAAGTTCCCCGTAGACACTGGCCTCGAATGTCAGCAGCCACGTCTGGTCCGCGTCCTGATTGGCGTCACCGTACCGCCACGCATCGCACAGGCACGTCGATTCGGGCGGCCGATCATGGACGTGCCCGCGGACGTACTGCGCGTATTGCTGATCGACGTGGACGTGACGCGTACCGACGTTACAGGTCGCCGCCCACGCCGTAGGCAACCAGTTGTTTTTGTTGGCCCCCCAATTAGTGACCCGGGGCCGCATGATGGATTGCCAATACCCATCCATGAAGTCCCAGTAGTCGTCGAGTTGTGCATCAGATAGAATCATGGTCGCATCGCCTTTGACAGGGGTTGGTGTTCTACAAGGCCGCGCGAATGGCAGTTCGCAGCGGCCTTTTCTTATTTGCGTGACAGTTGTGTCACGCCTCTATGACAGATCATGCACATCATGTCGCGTTGATGCGACAAACTTTCTACATCTGTCCACTGCTATCACATTTATTGTCGCGTGCGCGAGAAAATAAATCGCAATATGTCTACATCTGCGGCGTGAAAAGATGAATCACCCATCTCGATCCCGGATAATACGCGTAGATCGGCCTGACATTTTCCACGCGAAAAAAGACATGAAACAGAATCTCAGCGAGCAGACCAAACGATTTGAAGAGACGAAAATCAGGGCGGCGATAAGACGCTGTGACGGCTCCGTAACACGAGCCGCCGACCAACTGGGAATGTCGCGGCAGGCGATGTACCGTCGCATTCAGCGGCTCGAGACGCCACTCGAGGACGCGACCGGCCCTATCGTCGGCGAAGATCCGGAAGGGCGCCCGATTATCGAGGTCGTGGCCTTGCCCGGCTCGTTTGAGTACGGCGGCGCGAGGTATCTACGGCTCGCATACACGTGCCCTGTCTGCGACAAACAAATAATCCACGATCGCCGTCACGGCACGTGGGTTGGCGCGGCGGACGGACCGCGGGACTGTCTCTGCGGTTGTTGGGCGGAAAACGGCGTCGTGCTCAAAGAGATCCGCCCTACATCCTACGGGGTGTAGACCATGGTCACCTACGAGCCAATCACTAACACAATCTGTCTCAACCGTTGCGACTGCGACCCTTGCTCGAGCGTCCAGAGTTGCCCGAACTGCAGCACGCAGCCTCCGTGCCCGATCCCGATCGGGTTGGACGGCGAAGATCTGCAGTCGAACGTCAACGCATTCAACGTAACGCCGGCAGCCGACGGAGGCGATTTTCCTTCGAGTGCATGGAACACGCGCGGCCTCAACTTTTTGCGGGTCGAAATTCAGTACGGCAATAGTTTGTTCGCAGACACCAACCTGACCTACCGCGGCAGTACGGCAACAGCCGTAGAGGCTAACCTTGCCACCGATCTGGAGGCATGGCTTGCAACGACTCTCGGTGGAGGCGCGTGGACAGTCACGACGGCGCCCGGCTCAACTCCGCAAGGGACTGGTTTTGTCATTTCCAGCGTCACAGGCGTAGCTTCGCCATCGCAGTTGATCGATATGGAACTCACGGAAGGCGTGTCCGGCGACGTGTCGTTTCACGAGTTCGACAACGCGAATTTTCAAGATCCCTGCATCGCGGCACTCGCCGATAGCACGCTATTCCAGTCAGGCGGGGCCACTCACACACCGACGTCAAATGCATGCGAGTACGAGTTTACGCAGGTCTTACCCGGGTGCGGTTCGGTAACCAGTACGTTTAACTTTTTCGGCGACGCGATGGAGCAGGCGATCCGCTACTACGACGAGTCAGGCGTCGAAATCGCCAATGCTACGTATACCTCCGGCAATTGCGCACCATACGAATGCGATAGAGCCTATCGACTGGCGCTGACCGCACAGGACAAAGGCCAGAATCCGGGCGGAGGCGACCTTATCGCGTGGCCGGCTTTCACAAATTACAACGTCGGAAGCTCCCCACCTACCACCCCGTGCCGACCGCCGGACCCAGTCGGTACGACAACGACACAATGCTGGATATCGAGCCCGACCGCTACGCCGGCGCTGCCAAACGACATCCCCGGGAGTTTCCGTTTTGACCTCGTCACTGACGCAGGAAGTTACAGCACCGTCGTAACGTACTCAGGCACGGACTGTACGGTCGCCGGCCAGGAACTCGGCACAGGCTTGGAAAACTGGATGGCCGCCACGATCGGCGGGACGTGGCTGGCTACGATCACCGTACTGGGGTCAGTCGCACCATTTTGCGACGTTCGCGTCGATAACCTTACCGGCACTGGTTCCGCAGAGCAGATCGTATCGCTGCAAATTACACGCGACTCGTCAGACGGTGCGTCTGTTACGTTCGACAGTTGGAGCAACACGCTTACCGTTTGTGCGGATACGTCTGTCTGCTACGCATCGTCCCCGAGTGCGACAAGCACCCCGAGCCTGCCTAACGACATCGCGGGATCGTATCGACTCAACGTTACAACAAGCCGAACGACGTACAGCAACCTATTCCCCTACACCGGGTCCGATTGCACGTTGGCGCAGACGCAGTTGCGAGGCGGCATTGAGACGTGGCTGAATCAGCAACTCGGCGGAATTTGGAATGTTACCGTTTCGATTCTGAACGGTAACGTTGCACCTCTGTGTGACGTCCGTATCGACAACATTACGGGTAGCGGCCATACCGAACAGATCAACAACATCGAGATCATTCGCGAGTCCTCCGACGAAGCAAGTAGCTCGTTCACTGGCTGGACGAATACGGTTATCCCGTGTGACAACGGCGGGGGCGGCGAACCGCCCGATCCAGACCCTACCCCTACGGAATGTAACGGTGAGACACTCGATGCGATTCTGCAATGCGAGTTGAACCCGCCAAATCCGTGCCTGGTATCGGTAAACGCATCTGCGTCAACATCTGGACTATGCACGTCCGTTAACTCAATCACCCTCGTTGCCAAAGGCTCGACGACGCAATCGATTCCCATGCCGCTCGCCGGCGATGTAGTAGATCTTTCTGCGTTCGAAGGCCAGACAGTGACGCTGTGCCTCGAAGCAACCTTCACTTGTGGCCCTGACACGCTGACAGAAACGCGTGAATGTACGGTCAACGTCCCGAACTTCACCAGTGATCGGACCCTGGACACGTCCCAACCTGTCAACGCAACGAATGATACGACGCTCTTGGGGGCGATCGCGAACCTGCAAAACGGCGGCCGGCTAACGATTGCACCGGGAACCTATCAACTTCCTGTTGGCTCGTCAGCGAGTTTCAGCGGAAAACAAAATGTTTGCGTTACGTCTCCGGGCGTGGCAACGATCGACGGAAACTTTTTCGACACATCGCCGGACCCTAACGATCTGGGCGAGGACCGGTTGATTGGAGAGGGCCCTCAAACATCGCAGTACGCCGTTCGGGCGAACAACGTCTCGAACACCCTCTTCGAAAATTTGCGGATTCAGAATGCTCGGCGACGCGGTGTCAACCTGGAGAATTCCAACGACGTCGTTTTCCGGAACGTTCACGTCGATACTGCCCTTCGCAGCGTTGAAAACAACGTCGCGCAAAGTGGGGTAGGTATCAGCATCTCCTCTTCGGACCGGATAAAAGTGATCGGGTGCGAGATTGAGAATATCCCAACAGGCCCCGGCATCCAGGTGATTAACAACAGTGAGGACACGTTAGTCCTCGACTGTAATTCACACGACAACAACGATGGTTTCCTCCAGCAGTCTGGCATTCGGACGCGAGTCTATGACAGCTCGTTCTCCAATAATCGACGTCAGGGGATTCTGTCAGCGGGAACGAATACGTTTGATTCGATTTTCGAAAACAACGATATCTTTCTCAACATTGCATCGGGGGTGCAGCTCGAGAACGGAGCGCGGCAACAGGTAATTCGCGGCAACCGAATTTACAACAACAATCGCTATCGATATCGCCTCGACCGGCTCTTCTGGACTAGCGGCGAGCACGGCATCTGGGTCGACGATACTGTTGGATTCCTGATCGAGGACAATGTCCTCTATGGCAATCACGGCATCATCCAGATTGCACCCGGTAGCGAGGCGGCCTCCGCAACCGGCGAAGTACTCGACGGTATTGTGCGGTTCAACCGGGCGTTTGCAAATAATGCCCAGTTCTCCCGAGGCGGACCGGACCCGAGCGATACGTCGCTTGGACGTCCTCGAGGATCTCGGCATGACGGGTTGGGCATGCGACACAGCCGCAACATTCGCATCTACCACAACACGTTTGACGACAACGGTAGCCCGGTTGGCGCTCGTGCTGAGGTCGGTAACGGCATCATCCTGAATCCGCAGGTCCAAAATGCCACGAATCCAACAATCCCGAACTCGAATGTAACGTGGGTGAATAACATTGTTTCGCGAACACGAACAAACGAGAACACGGCCCGGGTTACGACGTGGGCTCGATCGGGCGCAGAGTTTGACCGGATCGATGGCAACATCTACTACATGCCTCCTTCCGGGAGCCAGTATTTGCTCGCCGGCTCAAGTTCATTCCGACTTGGGTGGGATGAAAACGTCAACCAGAACGACAACGATTTCACCGATCATAACTTCGCCAGTTACCAGGCGGCCATGAGTGGTATTGGCGAGTCGAATTCAGTGGAAGCCAACCCGCAGCTCGGCGCGAATCACCAGCCGCTGGCCAGTTCCCCTGCGATCGGTAACGCTGTGCCGCTGACAACCGTCACAGCGACATCCGGAACCGTGGTCGGGCTTAACGAGCCAGCGGTATTTTGGCCAGGCGATCTCATGCAGTTCGCCGACGGATCAACGGCGACCGTGGTCACCGTCAACTCCGCCAATATCGTCCTGGGCCAGCAGGTACCAGCAAGCGTTGCAGCAGGGCAGGGCGTCACGCTATTCCGCTGTGACGGGGCAAACGACATCGGGGCCGTCCAGGTCTAAGGAATACATCTCTCGCCGCTGGATGGCGCCGTGCGCTTGTGACCCGCATGGTGTCGCCAGCGGCGAGGGTTTTCACACATCAGAGAGGCAAGTACATGCCACGATCGAGAGTTCAGCTCAGATTGAGCCTGGTCGCCGTAACCAAACGCATTGCGCGAAAAGAAGCCCGCGCGATGAAAAAGATCGGTGCCCGTGTCCGCAAGGTCGCCCGTAGGTCGATCCGCGTCACCCGGCGGAAACATTCCACCGCCGGCAACCCGCCCAAGACACGCCGCGGCAGAATCAATCTGCGCGACTCAATCCTATATCACTACAGTTCGCGCGAGCACAGTGTGATAGTCGGGCCCCGGCTTTACCGCACCAACAATCGACGCGTCATCTCACGGCAGCCAGTGCCGGCTCTCTTGGAGTTTGGTGGGACGGCGATCGCCGGAGTGCAGAACGCTAACGGGAAGCTGATAGACGGCATCCTGTTCCCTTGTACGCGAGGCAGCAAGAAATTGCAGTTCGTGCCAAAAGGAACGCGAATGAGATACAAGCCACGACCCTATATGCAGCCGGCATTGCAGAAAACTATTAGGGATAAGTCCTTGATCCGCGAATGGTCGGTGCTACGTACCCCGTTCTGACGGGGCCTACGCAGGGGTACCCCCCTCTTGGGGTATTGGGTCCCCTATAGGGCCTGCGTTTCCCGGGTATCGGGGGCAACCGGAGGTGCAGATAAACCAGGTAGTGTTGTTTGTTTGTCTGTTTGTAATTTTTTCTGAAATTCCCATGGAGGAGATTTGACCGAGTGAGTGATTCGATTTGCAAGTGCCAACAGCCGACGACCTTGAGCGATTCAAGTCCCTGTCGTACTCCGACCAACAACAGGTCTTGGGCAAGCTACGCCCCGAAGCCAAGCCGTATTTTGACCTCGTCGCGAGGCCAATACCGGACCATAACTGGACCGCAAAGACCGATAAAAATGCCTATAACAAGGCGCGAAACGCCGCGTTAACGAAAGACAGCCAGGACATTGGGGCGATCCCGTTCCATGGCATCCAGTGGGACCATCGGGAGCGGTCGCGGACAAGCCTGAAGTACCATCTGGAGTACTATCACGGCTCGACATTTAACCTGCCGTGGGCCTCCTACCATCGCGAACTGATCGAGGCTTTTGAGCGATCGGCCATTAACTCCGAGTGGCTCGCGTTCGCTTGCCCGAGGGGTGGTGGCAAAGCTCTAGCCCTCGAAACGCTGTTACCAACACCGTCGGGATGGACAACGATGGGGCAGGTTTCTGTCGGTGACTGTCTCCTCGATGAGACCGGCGAGCCGACCAAAGTCACAGCCAAATCCCCGCTCGATTTGCCCGATGATTGCTACGCGATCCACTTTGGAAATGGCGCCCGTATTGTCGCTGACGCAAGGCACCAATGGCTGACCACCGCATGCGATGTGACGACGATTCGCACCACACAGCAGGTCGTGAATACCTTTGGCGTCGGGCATAGTGTCACACTCCGCGACGACACAAAAGTACCGATCACTGCAGTCGAAAGAGTGCAATCGGAGGTGATGCAATGCGTTGAAGTCGATTCACCCAATTCTATGTATCTCTGCTCCGAGCACCGCATCCCCACCCACAATAGCAAGCTCACCGAATGTGCAGCGGAATGGATGGTTTTGCACGGGCTTCGGAGGTTTGTTTTGATCGTCGGGGCGACGGACAGTGCTGGTGCTCAACGTCTCGGAAATATCAAAAAACAACTCCAACTGAACAAGCTCTTACGTAGGGATTTCCCAGAAGTCTGCTACCCAATTTTCAAGCTCGGCGGCAAAGCGAGGAAGGCCGAGGGGCAGCACGTTAATGGCCTCTCGACGGCGATTACGTGGAACAGCAATCTGATTTCTTTTCCAACGGTCCAGTACCCGCCGGATTGGAAATACCCTGATGTTTCGGGAGGGGTTTTGGCCTGCGCGGGCCTGACCGGAAACCTCCGCGGTTGGAGCGTCACCACGGAAGATTTGGAAGATCTCCGGCCTGATCTTGCCATCGCCGACGATCCACAGACCCGTGCATCTGCAAAGTCTGCAGCCCAAGTAGAGAGCCGACTTTCAACGCTGACGGGAGACCTCGCGTTCCTCGGTGGACCGACCGAAGCCTGCTGCGTCGTCGTGCCTTGCACCGTCATTTATAAGAACGATTTGGCGGACAAAATCCTTAACAAAGAGATCTACCCCGAATGGCATTCCATCAGGAAAAAGATGCTGTCGGAGATGCCCGTCAACGACGAGGCGGTGCAAAAGTACATCGCATTCATGAAGGACTGTCTGCGCAATGACCAGCCGAATTCGGTGCGAAATGCGTACTATCTTGAGCATCAGGCCGAGATAGAAGAAGGTGCGGTTGCGACGTGGCCGGAGCGGTACGACCGGCGCAAAGAGGAGGTGTCAGCGATCCAACATGCAATCCATCTGATGGCACGATCGATGGAGGCGTTTTTCGCTGAAGGTCAGAACGAGCCGTACGTAGATCCGACACAGTTGCGATTCAAAGCGGCACCCGAAGTCATCATGAACAAGATGACCGAGTTGGAGCGTGGTAAGCTGCCAGAGTGGGCGGAACACGTTTGTAGCTACATCGACGTCCAGCAGGATTGCCTGTTCTACGTGACTGGCGTCGCGTCCTCGAACTTCCGAGGAGTCGTATGTGATTATGGCTCTTACCCAGGCCAGAGTACGGACTATTTCGAACTCGGTCGTCTCGGGGTTACGCTGACCGATGCATACCCCAAAGCGTCCACTGATGAAGCAAGGATCATCGCAGGAGTGCGAGATTTTATCGCCGATATGGCCGATCGTAGCTACACGGTCCACGGCACCGGCCGTACGCTTAAACACTCCCGAATCCTCATTGACGTCGCGCACTGGGATGACGCGGTAATGGAGGGTGTTCGCGAATCGGGAGTCGAGGGTCTGGTACTGCCTTCCCGCGGTGTCGGCATCGATGAGGATAAAGCCCCGATGTCAGCGTACAAGAAACGTCCGGGCGAAACTCACGGCCATTATTGGCTGACCAAGGCCACACCAAAGATGGACAAGCAACTCCAAATGGACACGAACTACTGGATGAGCTTTGCACACCAAACAATGCTCGCGCAGCTCGGTGACCCCGGATCGTGGGCACTTTGGAAGGCCGATCCGAAGCGTCATATGATGTTCGCGGATCACCTCAATGCGGAAATTCCCGAAGAGAAAACAAGCGAACGCTTCGGCCGAAAGAAGGTCGTTTGGTCCGAACCGCCTCACGCACAGAACCACCTTTCTGACTGTTACCGCGGCATGCTGGCTGGTATGTCGACGCTCGGCTGTATGATGCAAACCCACTTCGAAGCGAAGGAAGAAACGGAAGCGGAAGCAAATCAAACGCGCCAGCGAGGCAGAGGGAAAATCGTGAAGGTCAATCGCATCACCGACCGATCCGAAGTTAATCGAATGCTCGGTAACAACCGACGATACGGACAGTGGTAGGATTACACGTACAAGTGTACGTGACCAAGCTACGCTGAACACAGGCGCCACAGGGGTGGCGCGCGAGCTGGCACAACGTCGGTGGCCTCTATTGCACAGGCCGCCGACTGGAAACCGCAGCGAACGAACTCGCAAAATGTGAGCCCCTCTCTTTCATCGACTCTGCAACGACAGGGCAGGGAAGCGGTATGCATTTGCCGAGTGGAAGAAGTCGCCATTGCTGTACTAGGACCTGTGAGCGGTGCGCGATTACAATCTGCTGCATGCGGAACATCTTCGACCAATACGATCAGCCCGAGAACAAACTCACGCACGCACTTTTCTGTGTGCTTTCTCGTGATCGGCAGCTACTTGTTCCCTTCCTGAATTGGCTTGGTGTAACGGGGTATCCGCCATCGAGTGAACTCCGTGTTGCGCAACAATCGGTCCCGGGAGTACCGTTGAAAGCATCAGATGGCAGCGACGGTCTCCCAGATCTTTCGATCTATTCTGACGATGGATGGGGCGTGTTCTTCGAGATGAAGGTCCAGTCACAACTTACGGCAGACCAACTGAACAGGCATGCAAAGACAGTGGATAGGTACGGGTTTGAACGCCCGCTATTTGTGGCTGTCACAGTTGAAGCGATCAATTCAAAGATGCCCAAAGGCATAATCCTCATTCAATGGCGACAGTTGTATGCATGGTTCGCGCAGCGGACGGCAGACTCTCTTTGGGTGCTCGAGTTCGTCCGTTACATGGAGGTCTTCGAGGAGCAATCTATCGACAGCGGATACCAAGTGAGGGGAACAATCACCATGTTTAACGGCTTGAGGTTTGACGACGAGCAGCCCTTCCACTATCGCGAAGCAAAACGACTGATCAGGCTGCTGGGAGACGACCTGCAGTCTCGAGAAGAGTTAGAATCACGACTGGGAGTCGACCCTCTAGCGGGACGGCGGCCAGCGATAACGAATGAGGGGAGTGTCTGGGACTTCATTCCATTGAAAGCTGCCAGAGGTGCAGACTTCATCCGCTACCCACACCTTACACTGTCACTCCGCCCCGAATCGGCAGTGGCTGCGATAACAATCCCTCATCGCGTCTCGGGTGGATTCAGGACCCGTCTTAGGAAGCTCGGTGAGCAGGGGTTCCTGGAGCTGATGGCTCGTTTGGAGGAGCAACTGCGTCCCGCAATCAAGCGCTCCACAGGAGCGAAGTCAGCATTCTATGCGATGCAACGGCACTACAAATCTCAACGTTCGAAGCCCACGGTAGATGGACGCATCATGGCTGACCTGCGCACCTGCGTCGCATCCAGTACGTCGGATGTGAAGTACCAGCCTGAATGGATGAACGCAATCTACAACGTGCTGACACGGAAACAATCCAACATTCAGTGCGGCATTGAAGTCCAATTCGACTACGGCTGCAGTATCATCCGGTCGCCTGGAGCTGTCGAGCTGTTCGTGCAGTCCTGGCTAGCCACTCGCCCATTGCTTGAACTGGTTTTGAGCAGCGACGATCAACATGGTGCACGTTTTCAAGGATGATTTCTACTGCCGTATTCGGGAATACAGACGCAAGCCTGAGAAAACACCGAATGCAGCGGGGCAGATTTCAACCTCGATTGCGTCGAACATTCGGCTGAGCGCCATCCGAGAGGCATCAGGACCAATCGGTTGCAAGAACAATCCCGCGCGGTTGCTGCAAGCGGCGACCGTCAAACGATCGCCGCAGGGCCAGCGGACCAATGTGCAGATGCCCAGAGACTACTTTTTTCGCTTTGCTTTCCAGTCTCGGAAAGCCTTGGAGCGTATTAATGCCTCCTCGATCGCTGCTGTCATGTTCGGCGTCGTCTTCAAAAACGCAACGATGTCCGGATGAAGCTTGAACGATTTCGGAACTCGCTTGCCGGCTTCCTCATCGCGAGGCTTGGAGCCGGAGCCTTCCCTCTTACCGCCCCAGTTTCGATCTGCATTTGTTTTCTTACTCATGCCTCAATAATAGCCCACCTACTTGACCGCGTCCATTCACAAACAAAGTAATGACTTCGTCAAGTGAGATCGGTATACTAGGTGTAGTCGGCACAACCACTCCGCGCAAGAAAACATGACAGACCATCAAAATACATACCTGTTCGAAACGGCGGAGAAGATCTCCGCCCAATTCGACGCGGCAATTCGGAGAGCCCCGGAACTTGCTGCGATCGTATCGAGCGTCGAAACGTCCGCCCCCGGCGGTACCCCACGACCTGAAATCTATCTGGCTGCTCCACGGCTGGCCCGACGACACCGCCGCATGATCCGCGACACATGGCGGGATCTCCCGCTCCGCGAAGAGTTGGAATTGGGCGAAATCGTCGACGTCTACACAGATCCCGGCAGAGTGAAATATCGAGCGGGAGCATCGACGCGGGAACGCGCCAGCAAAAGGGTGAAGCACACCCTCATTACGGTAAGGCCGTCGATCTACGAGCGATTGCTCGCGCAGATCAAAGCATATTTTGCGGTTCTTTTAGCGCTGGCCGGGCTCATCCCAGTCTCGGCCGCCGCGGCAACCCAAACAAAAACATTCTGAGTGGTACCACATACCGCGGCCAACTACACGACACGATACGGAGAAGAGGAAAAAAAGAATGATGACTGACACACCCACACCGGCACGATCCGGACTGATCGTAACGATCAACGCGCACCACCGATGCAAACTCGAGACTACAAACTACGTCACTACCTGGACACTCGGACAGCCCGGCAGCACAGAAAAGACCTGGGGGAATCTCTGGGACGCAGAGGCCAGAGCATCGGAAGCGGAAGCAATCGACCTGCTAGTCGACCAGATCAACGCCCACTTCGAGGACTTGCCAGCCTTATGGGCAGAGCAGGGGAGCTGGTGGCAGGGCGAATGCACCGTTACGACAGACTACGAGACAGACACCGGACAGGTGCGAGTGGCTTGGGAGTACGGCACGGAGCCGCGCGAATTTCTCCTGCTCGAGGATCGCGGGCTCGCCCGATGGGCCGAGGCATTTACCGATCGCGATCCCGAGCCTACAGACATCTGGGGACTCAACGAATATGACGCCTTATCGAGGCTGATCCGTACGTTGCGACGCGAGGATAGTGTCGACGAGTGTCCAGGGTTCGAGTCAATGGGTCTGACCGACGACGAGTACACACCCGAGCAACTCTCCGACTGGGTTCTTCACGAGGTCGCTGCACAATGCGGCCGCGACGAAGGCGACATCGAGATCGCACACGCCGCAAACAATCAGTGCAGCATTACGACGCATAAGCACCGAGTCACCTGGCAGCACGGTTTTTCTCGACCGGAATGCGACGTCGACGTTCTGACTACCGCCGGTAAGGCACCTGCGAAAGATGTACTCATTGCGGCCGCACATCAATACGAAAGAGAGCATGCTCTCGCCGAAATCACGAAACCAGTGCCTATGCCCGCGGAGTATCCGCAGGGCCAGTGGTACGTCGAATCACTTTAAGCCGGGCGCGTGGCCCGACCCGGCGCAGCTTGCCGGTAGCTGCGTCGATTCGGTTCTCGAGTTCAAAAAAGGAAAAGGAAAAACCCATGGACACAGCACCCAAAACCAACAAACGCGGAATCGAAGTCCAAAAATGTGACGACGGCATGGCGTACTGCAACCTACACACAGAGCACTACCTGGTGATCTGGATTATCGGCGAGACTCGATACGACCTGATACCGCGGTCTGACTTTCGCGACGTCACCCGCAAAGAGCTGACAGAGATCGCGATCGAAATAGGGACTACTATTCCCGACACGGTAGAGACATTCGAGAGACTCAGCCTGCGCCTTGCACAACTCGAAGCGAGTGACAGCATCGATCTGGATAAACACACGGCATTGGTGGACGCCATCAACGCAATGCGAATCGACGTCGCCGCGTAACAAATCATTCCGGTTGGGTCCGTCGCGCTGAATTGTTACTGGGCGGGGCGGCGGACCCTTTTTGAAACAAAAAGAAAACTACCAGACGTTCAATCGGGCACAGCCGCGACCCGAGAAAGTTCCAAAAGGCGTCGAGGCAGAAGACCTGAAGCGGGTGGTACGCGAGGTATGTATCGACCGATCACCCCCTCGCTTAAAGGCGAGGGTTTTAACTCGCACGCAACTATGCGATAGGAAAGATAAACACAACCCACTCGAATACGTATTGCCGCCGTCAAGAAGGTCCGGTACTATCGGGGAGTCGGGCACAAGAACTTAACCAGAGAGAACCATGAGTTTTGAGCAACTCGAGAATCGAAACCTGCTAACAGAGTTTTTCCCCGGACCAGGGCAGGGCGTCGGCGACATGAACGGCGACGGGTTCGATGATTACGTCACGATATCCCAAGCCGACGAGCCGTTCTCGGAGCTATTGGTTATCCGGGTTTATACCGGAGGGCCAGACGGGCTGACGGAAGGGTTCCGCAGCTTGCTGGTGTCCCACCAGCACGAGATTAACCTCAGTTACGAGGGTTACATTGAGTTGACCCGTGAGTTTCGACCGGGCGAATTTACCTGGTTGGTGCTCGACTACGACGCGATGGATCAGGACGGTCCGGGTCTCTACGAGCCAACCGAAGTCATTCGGCACCGAACGGGCCGGACCGCCACGGAAGGGTGGCAGGACTGGTTGCGTCTGACCGATCCGACTCGCGCACCCTTTACCTCCCCAGCCACGGGTGCGGATTTCAATGGCGACGGCATCGACGAGGTAATCACCGATACCCGGATAGAGTATTCGCAACCCCTCGCGTCATACGTCGGACCAGATCAACACATCTACCTGGCGAACCCTGCAGGCAACCATACAGCCCACGTCGTCGCTGTGGGCGCAATTACAGGAGCCGAGTTCCTGGGGCAGTCGTCTGATTCGGAATGGATCTCGGTCGCCAACCACCCAAGTCGTCAACGCATCAACACTTCGGGGGCGTTGCCCCTTGAAGTGCGAGGCGGTGAAGACCTGAAGACCAGCATACGCGTCGAAGATCCGTACGCCGAGATTAACGGCTTTGTCTCCGTCCGCTGGAGTCCGGACGTCGATTCGCTCGATGAATTTGCATTTCAGGACTGGGGACCGAACGCGTTTCTGCTACCGTTTCAGTGCGGGCGCGGGCGAACTCCGGGCGACATCGACGGAGACGGACAGGTTGGTTTTACCGACTTCCTCGAGCTGTCCCGGAACTTTGGTGCCACGGATGCGGTCTTCGTTGACGGCGATTTGAACTGCGACGGCGAAGTCGCCTTCGACGACTTTTTGGCCCTTGCGGCCGCCTTCTAAATACTGCTTTTTCTACCTCACTACGTTACTACGCTACTCGTCGTCGATCAGTTTCTCGGCGGCCTTTCGCACGTTCTCCGCAACATATTTCGCCTTGTTGCACGTATGACAGATGCCTTCATCAAACCCAGGACCTTTGGTCAGGGGAAGGTCACAACCATCCGTACTGCAGATACCGAGTCTTTCAATGATGTACTTTGCTGGTTCGCTCATGGTGAGAGAACATAACAAAGTGACAGGAGTGCTCAAGAGCAGCTATTCATCGCCTCTCGGATTGTGCTGAATCCTACCAACGCACCGAAGAGACATAGCAAGGTGCTGCTTGGCTCTGGCACAGCCCTACGGAGGAAGCGACTCGCGTAAATCCAGGAATATCCAGATACCATGGAATTCCGCCTCCCAGCGAACGGACTTCGCGAAATTGGTCGAGCTGGAAATCCGGCCGCAGAAGCTCTGAGGGCCGCACAGGCCCACGCGAAAGGAAAAGAAGAACGCCAACGGCAACAGCAGCAACAAGCGATCGACAACAAGCTACGCGATTACCTCGCAAGCCTCCCCAACCCGAACGAGTTCAAAACTCGAGCCTTGGAAAACGCGTCACCATTCGCACGAGATCAATACCGGCGAGCGTCGAAAAGCGGTGACGGTGGTGATTACCTGGACGTGATTCTCCGCGAGCAAATGGAGCGAGATTGCGGGAGTTGAGGAGGGCAGGGGAGTGCCCTATCGTTGGTCATGGCATCACGAGGGAATCTTTTTGTTTCTAGAATCCATTTGAATTACTGGGTTGGGTATGAATAGGATTAAGGTGCGAGCGCAGCCCTTTTTTTTTGAATGCCTCATTTTAGAAAACGCCTCAACATGAAAATGCTTCTTGGAGTTCGATCTGTCTGTGCGGTCTACATCATCATGTCCATTAGCAGTGTTGACCTGCATGATTTGAAAGCGAAGGAGCTAGTTGATACATGGGCGGAGGCTGTCGCCCATGTGCCCGGAGGTGAAGAGGTCATTGATGACGTTGACCGCGCGGACCTTAGAGCAAGAACGGGGGAATTGTGGTGCATCAGTGTAGCTTGGTTCTTGCGACCCGGCGTTAGCCATCGCGAAGCAATTCAACAGGCAATTGACGCTGAGCAGCCCAAGAACAATGCGCAGCGGCAGCGGTTTGTACTGATCCCGAATCTCGGCTTCAATTGGAAGCTGGATGACCAAGTGAAAATACTAGGGGTCAAACGAAAAACGATTGTGTTGCAGAGCGGCGTGGTGATCACAGTCGAGGATGGCGCCTACAGTGACAGATTCGCTGCGAAGAACATGTTCTACATTGCCCACAAGCCTCCAGCTCCCGTAGAACGGACCGAGAATCTTTTGATTTGTGGACAAACACTTGTTAAGGGAGAACCAGTTGCGACGAGCGAACGACCAAGGTTTAGCATGTTCCCTGCCCACGATGCCGACAGACGGTTCAATGGAGGACCAGACGGCAGTCGTGTGCAAAAAAACCCCGACCCGGGGACTCGTATGGGTGTATCCATAGAGGGGCACGTCACCAATGTTGAACTCCGTAGCTTCGATATACGTAACTGCGGCGGCGACGGAATAAAAGTTCGAGGAGATGGTGAGAATATCACGATCGATGACATGGTTGTGGCGGGTAATCTCCGGAATAACATCACGGTAACCAACGTCAGCAGCATTAGGATACTCAACAGTCAGCTCAACAACGCATACCTTACCTGGGGAGCCGGGCTGGACGTGGAGCCTGACCCTGGTGAATCTCCCCGCAACATCCTCGTTGAGGGGTGCAAATTCCTCAACAATCTGGGTTACGGAATTTCATTGGAGTATGAACGGCCTCGGCCCTACAAGGGGCCAGGGGAGGGCGAGCACGCTGTCATAATCAGGGATTGCTTCGTGAAGTGCATGGACCCTAAGGGGAGAACACGGTTCGGCATAAAAATCGGGCCAGTTACGATGGACAAGTACAACACACCACGTCATTTGGACTGTCTTCTTGAAAACGTAAAGGTCCAGGGCGCTCCAGCGATTGCTTACTGGATGATGGGGCTAAATTCGCCCCGTTGCCGAGTAACTCTGAAGGATTGCTGGCATCTTGAGGAGAAGGAAGTCGAGCCAACTTTGGCTGGTTGCGACAAAGGTAATTATGAGCACCCATCTGTCATTGCGGTGGACGGCAATGACAATAACCGTTTTGGTGACATGTATGTCCAGTCTGCCCTCAACGTCATCAACATGCGGTTTGGCTATCAGGGCGAAGTTTTCGAAAAGCCGGCGAACCCGGTCCGGCATTTGCTCCAAGTGTGCCGTTGTAAGTCAGGACAAATTTCGCTGAACGGCACTGTCTACTCATTACCCGATGAGAAATAACCAGGACCGGTATGCTGTCTTCAAGGGCTTCATCGAAATCGTCTTCCGCTTTCTCAGCGAGTTCCTCTAGAGTTTCAACTACGGGATCTAGATGCTGCTTTAGCTGGAGCGCGACGCCTTCTTAATGGTCACGCGGAAGCTCTTTGAATTCGCGCTCGTCATCGTATGCCTGAATGAAATCAGACCACTCCTTGGGGAGTCCCACGATCATTGCTATTGGATCTTCACCTCCGGGTAGCCAGTTGGTAAGTTTTCCGCCGCAGCGCCGCAGCTCGCCGGTCCACCATGTTCTTTGACGAGTCTCGCTTCAAGTTCGAACGCTTCGATTTCACTAAGATCTGTGTGGACCAGTTCGACGTCCCACAGTCCCTTTAGATCCCTGGTGTTTCCTAACCAGAGCTGGTGCCGCCCCGCCCGTTGCCAGGCTCGCCGGCCGTGGCCCTTGCCGACGTAAAAGACTGCCCCCGTTTCGGGGTCTTTGTGGACGTAAACGTAGTAGCCTCGCGTTATGCCTTCGCCGTCAATGTAGAGGGCTTTGGGGGACTCCATTGTGAACTCCTTTGCTGGGTGTCCCCAGCCTAACATTCATTCACCAACGAGACTAAGCGACGCGGACGTTTTCTGGATTCCTGCAGGCGAAGGTAGGGTAGGGGAGTGCTTGATCGTGGACCCTCCAAACCTTCAACGCATCGATCAAGCGTTCGAGGGGCAGGTTAATCGCCGCTTATAGCTTCGCAGTCATAACCCCGAAGTACACCGATAACGCCGTGATCAGCTTTTCCGCGGCGATCTCCCAAACGCACTTGTGGTGTCCAGTTCGCTGCCTTGCGGGCAGCCGTGGAGGGCGGGTGCGAGGCGAAAGAAAGCGGGGAATCTGCATCAACAGCGCCCGCGGCGGTAACGTTTGATTCATTTAACCGTTGTCGGTTACAAACGTTACCGCCGCGGGCCCTGTAATTGAATACCACAACATATTGTGGTCGAGCTTCCATTTGGGTCTGTATGTTGTGGTTTGTGTTGCGAGGCGTGAACCGTTGGAATCCTTCTGTGACATGTTTTCAACTCCTCGCCTTTTGTAACTCGTCAGTTATATTTAAAGTGTTGGAGCAGGGCTTCGCTTTGTCGATAAGCCCTAGGGAGCACTACACATGAGTATGAATTTGATTCAGATCGCTGAAAGCCAGTTCGATGAACTGCACCAGCAGCCAACAATGCAGCAGCACACGGAAGCAATGCAGTGTTGTGATTGTGAAGACAAATTGGAAAAGATGATCGATGTATTCGGGATCATCGTTCTCGCTCAGGACTCGCACCGCGAAAATGTGATTGAAGGGCGCCCAGTGCGCGGTTCGATCTCTGAAGTTGGGGCGGCTATCGATTCCTTGTATCGATCTTGGGCTAAACTTGCAAAGACCGTCGCTGTAGACGTACGAACGCACGAGCGACGAGGATACGAACTCAACTACTTGAGCAAGTTTCAAGAGTGCCTTGACCGGTCAGAAGAGTACCTCCAAGTTGCTGACCGAAACCTGCTACTCGACCAGACGGCACGGGGCGAAATCTTCACCCCCGAATTCTTGAAGGCAGCGGACGGGGCGTAAACCTAGAGAGTCATAACTAGTCTTCGGAAGTTTCCGATCGACGTTTGGTGAGGTGACCATTGCGGGTCGACGAACCCATTACGCTTATACAAGCGTAGCGCACCAACGTTGGTGTCCAAAGCCATCAGGCACAGCCTTGTGAAAGCACTCGACCGGGCTTCGGATATCAAGTGTTCCACGATTTGATCAGCGTAGCGGCCGTTTCCATCTGATTGCCCTTGAAACGCAGATGCAACGGCGAGCATCGGGATATAGCTGACCTGTTCCTTTGGGCCGTTCGGTGGTGGAAACGGCCAACGAATCTGACCCAAAGAGCCATAACCAACCACGTCGTCGCCGGATTCGTAAATCCAGACAGTGTTTTTGTGCTCCTCCATGTTTCGCAACGCCCCCTGATGGACATCAGCAATCCATTGCGAATAGTACGAATCGCCACAATCAAACGATTGCACGCGTTTAAGGAGGCTTTGGTTGAACGTGAGTGGGGTCAACATGTCGGTATTCTCGCCAGCGGATGTGTTTTGTGCTACACCCCGGTACTAAGCAGCAATCCATTTTCGATTTAGCGGGAGATCGTTTTTTTTTACGATCTGCGTTATTTTCCCACAGATCCGCTGGAATGAACCTCGGCCGCCTGAATAGATCTAGATTTCTGGGGCCTTGGTCCAAGCGAGTCCTTCGTCGCCGTTGCGGCGGTTAGCCGTATCGGATGATATACGCCGGGCTTTTGTCGAGATTCTGCTGCGATCGGATGTAGCCGATCGTTGTTCGCGGGTCGGCATGGCCGAGCCACTTTTGCAGCTCGAGAATCGACGCCCCGGCTTTGTCGCCCTCTGTGGTTGCCGTGACCCGGAGCGAGTGAACGGTCACAGCGATATCGAGCCCAACTCGCGCCGCGTATTTCTTGACCGCCTTTTGAATCAGCAGGTGGCTAACACGTTTTCGCTTGAACCCGTCATAACCCATACCACGGGCCGAGAGGGAAGGGCGGAAGAGTGGCCCAGATCGGTCCTGACGGATGTCGGCGAGGTCCATCCATGCATTGAGCGGTGTTGCGGCGAGAGGTGGGATAACGCCTCTACGGGGTTTGTTCCCTTTGCCCTTGAATTCGACTGTGAAGTGTTCGCCGTCTCGCTTGATATGGCCTACGTCGAGACTGGCAATTTCGCTAACGCGCGGAGCCATGAAAGCCAGCATATGGAGTATCGCCCGGTCGCGAACTCCTACGGGAGTTTTAGAACTCGGCTCGTCGAGGAGCAGGGCACATTCCTTCGGACTGATCGCGACGGTTTTGCCGTCGGTCGGAACTTTCGGGCTTTTGCAGAAATCCGGGTGAGCAGGATTTCCGCCCTTGAATCCTGCACGGCTTAAAAAAGCGAAGAAGGATCGCAGGGCTGTAATCTTCCGAGCTACGGTCGCGTTAGACGCCGGCCCCGGGTTCCTGTGGCGATCTGGTCGGCCGCCTTCGCGCAACAGATGATCTCTGCAACTCGTGACGTCGTCCGGAGCGATCAGCGTGGGTTGAATCGACTCCTCTAAGCTGATTTAGAGCTTGGGCGCAGGCAATTCGCGTACGTTCCCTTGAGCCTTGTTCTATCCAAGGTCGATCTTCAAGCCGATTGTTGGGTGTTTCTGAAAAGGGTAAGTAAACTCTCGTGCATGTGAAAAGTATCTCGGGAGGTCGCAATCAAAGCCAGTGTTTTTCGCGATGCGAGTGCATGTCCTGGTGCTTGTTCGGTCTACTCGAACAGCCATCTTCGGACGTAGTCGCTCACACTTATGTACCGTTCGTCATCGATATGCTGTCGGTAGATGGCGCCCATTGAATTGTCCGCGTGCCCCATGACGGAATCAATTACGGTGCGATCACCGTTTGCGTCTGCGACGGTACGGAATGTCGATCGCAAGGCGTAAAAGCCTCGGTTTCGCCGGTAGCAGCCCACTTCCTTTTGCAGCTTTCGGAAATAGTAAGTTACGTCTCTATTATGCGTGCCCCACTGACGCACACCGAAAATCGTCTGCCCTGTTTTGATCTTGTTGATGGCCTCGAAGGTCTCGTCCCAAAGGTATGCCTTTCTAGCGATTCCCGTTTTGCCCCTAGGCATCTCCAGCCATCGCCCGTTTAGATTGGTGGGTTTGCAGTGTAGTAGATCCTCGGGGCCGTACGCTGCGTTTAGTCCAGTCAGTATGGCGGCTTTCATTCGATCGTCAGCGGCGGAGAGTAGTTGTTCTATTTCGGCCGGCTCGAAGAACTTTGCCCCTAAGTTCTGTCGTTTCTCTTCACGATATTTTCGGATGGTCCTGGACGGCGGTAAGGTGAAGTCATCACCAAATGCGACACGCCTGTCGATGTACTGATTGCGCTCTGCGAAATTCCAGATCAATCGGCAAATCGTTATTTTTTGGCTCAGCGTGGTGGGAGCGAGGTCATCACCGATGGCTTTGCGTAGCTGCCGAAAATGCTCGGGGCCTACATCGGCAGCCAGGGTATCGCGACCCATCACGCTCACTGTTAAGCGGCACGCCGTGTCATATTTGTCCAGTGCGCTCTTGCTAAGTTCTCCGCGGTGGTGTTTTGACTCGCTGCTCTCAATGAAGGCTGTGCATAATTCGGCGATAGTAAGTGGCTCTGTGCATTGTTGTGGTGCCGTGCGCAGAATTTCCTCGTATCGCTGCTCAGCAAGTAACGGCTCGCTCCAAGGGCCAAGGTAGTACTGTTTGCCCTTGACCTTCTTCCGCCACTGGCCATTTGGGGCGGGCCGTAGACTATATTTGCCGTAGGGCCTTTTGGGTCGATTCGCGTGGGTCTTTGCAGTCATCGGGGACACCTTCGGGACACCCTTCGGCCGTCATCAGCCGAGAAATACGAACGCTCGGTGATGTTTTTTGGTGGAAAAACGGCGAGTGTGGTGCGTTGTTGAGAATGGTGTATTCTGCTAAATTCGCGCGCCGCCGCAAGGTGGTAACGGACCATGTCACCCAAAACGGAGGGAACAGTGCCTGGAATCAGTCGGTTTGCGCTCTTTTGGGGGCTTGTCTGTGGGACGTGCTGTCTTGCTGCCGAGTCGAGCTCGCCTGCCAACGTGTCGCTCAAGCCTATTGCGATCGCCCAACTGCGGCGGCATGTTGCCACGCTGGCCGACGATGCCATGGAGGGGCGAGAAGCGGGTACGCAGGGCGGTCGAGCGGCTGCCACGTACATTCGGCGCGAACTGAAGGAAATGGCGATTCAGCCCGCGGGAGTGGCCGGAAGTTACTTTCAGCCCTTTCAGGCCGGCTATCGAAACATCCTCGCAAAGATTCCGGGCCAACACGAAAAGCTCAAGTCTGAAGTGATCGTGCTTTCTGCCCACTTCGATCATGTCGGATACGGTTCAAAAAAGACCAGCAAAGGCCAGATCGGCCTGATTCATAACGGAGCGGACGACAATGCCAGCGGCGTGGCGGCTCTGCTGGAGATCGCCAACTCGCTGAAGCAGGCCGAGCTGCACCGGACGCTGCTGATCATCTTTTGGGATGCCGAGGAAAAGGGGCTGTGGGGATCCAAATACTGGCTCGCTCAGCCGACGGTTCCGGTCGACAATATCGAACTGATGGTGAATGTCGACATGATCGGCAGGTTGTCCGAGAGCCTTGGGCTGTACGGTACTCGTTCGATGCCGGGACTGCGATTTGCCTGGAGTCAGGCGAACCGATCCACCGAGCTAAAACTGAATTTTCCATGGCGAGTGCAAAACAACAGCGACCACTATCCCTTCTTCAGCCGCGGTGTGCCAATCACAATGGTCCACACGGGATTGCATGATGATTACCACAAGGCCAGCGACGATGAGCATCGTCTGAACTACGACGGCCTGCAGAGGTCGGCGGAACTCGTGCGGCAGTTCGTGGTGGGCATGGCGAATCGCGAATCGATGGCGGATTTTCGGAGTGCGAATCTCAAGGAAACCGATGCGCTACAGCGTCAGTTTGAGCAGCCGCCGGCGGGGCGTCCGATGCGACTGGGCGTTCGGCTTTCGACCAACGATGCTCCGGGAGTCGTCGTCGAGTCCGTGGAGCTCGGTTCGAAGGCCGACGCGACGGGAATTGTCCCCGGTGACGTGATGACGATTATCAACCAGCAGGAAGTGAACAGCATTGCGGATGTGCGGAGACGCATCGCAGAGGCGCATAGCGGGCTGGAGATCGTGGTCATGCGACAGGGCGATCGCCGAGTTCTCAACGTACCGCCCGACCTGCCGCCGCCGCGAGTTGGCATCTCGTGGCGGACGACTGATGCGGAGCCAAATGCGGTTGTCGTCAGTAACGTGGTTTCGGGCAGCCCGGCCGCTGACGCTGGCTTGCAAAGGTTGGATCGCATTCACCGAGTGAACGGGGAGCTTGTTGGCGACGCCAGCGAATTTCGAGGGCAGATGACTCGTGCGGACTTGCTGAATTTACGTGTCGAGCGCGACGGTCGGCTGTTTGGCGTGGAGGTGCAGTTGCCGCCGGACGAGAAGGTTGGTCCCGTCGAGACCAATGAGGCAAACGACGCTGCATCCCGTAATTCCGATGCGAGGCAGGCTTTACCGGCTCCTTAGTGCGAGCGTGCCTGGTCGCGTGTCTCAAATCGGCGTTGGTTGCCGGCGTCGTCGATCATGATGATCGTGGCCTGGACATCCTTGTGAGCTTGCAACAGTTTCATGGCTTCTGCTGGTGGCAGGACGCAGGCTGCGGATGCCAACGAATCCGCTTGCATGCACGTTGGTGCGGTGACCGAAGCGGTAATGCGGTGAGTGGTGCCCAGCCCGGTTCTGGGGTCGATAATGTGTGAGTAGCGTTTGCCGTCGACGATCAGATATTGCCACGCGTCGCCCGAGGTTGCGATGGCGGCATCCGCCAGTAGGACGCTGCGAAATTCCTTTCGAGGATCCAGGCTGGAAGCTTCGACCTGCCATGCGGATTCGCCCGGCGGCGTCGACAGCACGGCGAGGTCGCCACCGCCGTTGACGAGTGCTCGGGTGATTCCGTTCTGCTTCAGTGTCTCTAGTGCTTGATCGACGGCGTAGCCTTTCGCGATGCCGCCCAGATCCAGTTGCATGTCGGCGTGCGTCAACTGAATGGAGCGATCTTCGTCGTGCAATCTGATGAGTTGGTATCCGACGGCCTGCTTTGCTTCGGCGAGCTTTTCCGCGTCGGGCATCTGCTTTTTCTTGCGCGCTCGACGCCAGAGTTTGGAGACCGGTCCGATCGTGACGTCAAAGGCGCCGTCGGTTTGTCGACTGAGATCTCGCGCTGCCAGCATGACGGTCCAGAGGTGTTTGCCAGCGGCGACGGGTTTTTCGTGCGGCGCGGTGGCGCAAAGTCGATTTAGCTCGGAGTCGCTGGAATAGTTTGTCAGATCGCCGTCAATCTCGCCGATGACCTTCCATGCTGCGGAAAAGGCGGCGTTTGCTGACTTTGTATCGCGAGAATACAATGCGATGTGCCATTTGGTGCCCATATGAGAGGCTGACTGCCGATGCATTTTCCACGGCTCGGCGGTTGCGGGTACAACAACGGCGCCGCCAATCCATAAGGCTGCCGCGGCAATTCCCACCCACCTACGGTTATTCAACGGAGTCCGGAACATGTTTAGGGCCATTTCGTCGGTCATTCGAACACTCGTCTATTGTACGCTGCTCGCGTCATGCGCGACCACTGTGCTGGCTGAGGAGTACGCTCCGCTGGAGGTCAAGGATTCTTCCGCCAATTCGGAAGACAAGATGAAGCCCTACAGCGAGCAGATCGAGCACACGGAAGTTACGATCAAGTTGGTGCCCATCAAGGGCGGCGAATTCACCATGGGCAGTCCCAATGGCGAGGTTGATCGTGCCGACGATGAAGTGCAGCACAAGGTCAAGGTGGCTCCCTTCTGGATGGCCGAAACGGAGACGACCTGGGACGCCTATGAGTGCTGGATGTACGACCTTGATATTCAACGTCGCAAGGCACTCAACATCAAATCAAACGCACGAGACGCGGCGGCGGACGAATATCAGTTGACCCAGCCGACGCCGCCTTACATGGCGATGGACTTCGGCATGGGCAAGCGAGGTTACCCCGCGATTTGCATGACCCAATTGGCCGCTCGAACTTTCTGCGACTGGCTGACGGAGAAGACGGGCCGATACTACCGCCTGCCGACCGAAGCGGAGTGGGAGTACGCCTGCCGCGCCGGGACGACGACAGCGTATTCGTGGGGCGACGATCTGGAGAAGGTTGACGACTACGCGTGGTACTACGAAAACGCGGACGAGAAATATCAGAAGGTGAAGAAGCTGAAGCCCAACCCGTGGGGCCTTTACGACATGCACGGCAACGTGGCGGAATGGGTGCTGGATCAGTACTCGGAAGACTTCTACGGCAAGTCGGCCGGCAAGACGGTAGACAACCCGCTGATGGTTCCAAAGACGCTGTATCCTCGCGTTGTACGTGGCGGCAGCTACTACGATGATCCGGACCTGCTGCGGAGTGCGGCTCGTGAGAAATCCGACGCGGAATGGAAGCAGCAGGACCCGCAGATTCCAAAGAGTATCTGGTATCACACGGATGCGACGTTTGTTGGCTTCCGCATCGTGCGTCCGCTGGTTCGTCCTTCGCAGGGCGAAGTGAAAGCCAAGTGGGGCAAACACGAGCCGGTGCAGGATCGCAAAGAAGGCCGCAAGTAACTGACATCCACGTTTGTGCGTGGGAGGAGCCCCGATTCGGTCGGGGCTTTTTTTATGGAGAAGTGAGGCGGTCGTATGGGAATGCAAAAGAGCCGTGGACTAATCTGCGGTGTGCTGTTGTTGTTCGCGGGTGCGGCACAGTCGCTGGCGGTGGATGTCGACCGCATCATGTCGGCCGCTGCCACGAAGCTTGCGGCACACGACTTGGCCAACGAGAACAAGTCGCTCTATCCGAACCAGGCGAGCAATGTGTCGCCGGTCAGTTCCTGGGAAACGATCGGTTCTTTCAATTGGGTGAGCGGCTTTTATCCGGGCGCGTTGTGGCAGATGTACGACTACTCGGGAGATGCGCAATGGCGAGATCGGGCGGCTGCGTGGACGGCGGGAATTGAAGGCCAGAAGTTCAATACTGGCACGCACGATCTTGGCTTTATGGTCAACAACAGTTTCGGTAATGGCTATCGAATGACGGGCGAAGAGGACTACCGCGACGTGGTGCTCACGGCGTCGGAGTCACTCAGCCGCCGCTACGATCCGGATGTCGGCATGGTCCGAGCGTGGGGATCACGGACGAACACGACGAACTTCCTGACGATTATCGACACGATGATGAATCTGGAGATGCTGTTCTGGTCGGTTCGAAACGGAGGTGGCGCGTTCGAAGGAACGCCCGACGAGCTCTATGAGATGGCCGTGAGCCATGCGGATCAGACTCGAGCCAATCACGTTCGTGCCGACGGCAGTTCGTTCCATATCGTGAATTACGATCCCGTCAACGGAGAAATCAAGCGTCAGTACACGGGGCAGGGGAAGTCGGACGACAGTACGTGGACGCGGGGGCAGGCGTGGGGCATTCACGGGTTCGCGACGACCTACCGCGAGACGGGTGAAACGCGTTTTCTGGAGACGGCTCGCGGGCTGGCGGATTTCTTTCTCGATAATTTGCCAGCCGACGGTGTTCCGTTGGCGGACTTTTCATCGGAGCACACGACGCTGGCGCACAAGGATTCGACGGCGGCGGCGATTGCTGCATCCGGGCTGTTCGAACTGAGCCGCATTGAAACGGAAGCGACAAACCGTGAACGGTACTTCGATGCGGGCGTGGAGCTGCTCACGGCGCTGACGTCGGAGTCATCCGATTACTTCAGTTCGTCGTTGGACGAGAGTCCGGGCCTGCTGCTGCACGGTTCACGTCGCTATCGTGCGAGCGATCCGGGAGATGACAGTAGCTACGTTTGGGGCGACTATTATTTGATCGAGGCGACGCTGAGGTATGCGTCGCTATCTCTGCCGGGCGATTTTGATTTCGACCGGACGTTGTCCGCCAACGACATTGATCGGTTGGCGGAAGCGTTACGGAGCGAAACGGATTTCTATCGTTACGATCTGAATCTCGATGGCGTGCAGGACGATGCCGATTTGGATGCGTGGGTGAGCGAGGCGTTTGGCACGTTCCCCGGTGACGCGAATCTTGATTACCAGGTTGAGTTCGATGACTTCCTGACGATGGCCGGAAATTTTGGTGAGGTTGGTGGTTGGGCGGAAGGCGACTTCAACGGCGATGCGTTGATCGACTTCAGTGACTTTGTTGCACTTTCGAAATCGTTTGGGCTGGCTTCAACGGCAAGTATCGAGTCGGTTCCCGAGCCGGGCGAACCTTTTGGGGTGTTGGTAGTCACGTTGTGCCTGTGGGTGGCGGCGCGACGAAAACGGGCCTGAGTCCAGGGGGGACGATGACTCGTTCGTGTTACGGCTTGCGAGGGCGAATGGAGGCTTCGTATTGGCCGTGTGAGTGGGGACTTCCTTGGACGTTACTACCACGCGGGCGATATGCCTGGTGCCGACCAGCCGCGAAGCGGCGACAGTACGTCGCCGTGGGCGTGAGCCCATGAAACGATCCTAACGCCTCGCCGCCCACAGTGCCGTCTTGGCGATATGCCCAACGCAATCCAGCCGCGAAGCGGCGGCAGCACGTAGCCGTGGGCGTGAGCCCATGGAACCGGCTCACGATGCCGTCGTGGGGATACCATTTGCGCCGCGCAGAGGGTGCCAATGCCGAACGCAATCCAGCCGCGAAGCGGCGGCAGCACGTAGCCGTGGGCGTGAGCCCATGGGACCAGCCTCACGGTGCCGGCTTGGCGATATGCCCAACGCAATCCAGCCGCGAAGCGGCGGCAGCACGTAGCCGTGGGCGTGAGCCCATGGAACGATCCTAACGCCTCGCCGCCCACACTGCCGTCGTGGGCGATATGCCCAACGCAATCCAGCCGCGAAGCGGCGGCAGCACGTAGCCGTGGGCGTGAGCCCATGGAACGATCCTAACGCCTCGCCGCCCACACTGCCGTCGTGGGCGATATGCCGAACGCATTCCAGCCGCGAAGCGGCGGCAGCACGTAGCCGTGGGCGTAAGCCCATGGAACCAGCGTCACGGTGCCGGCTTGGGCGATATGCCGAACGCAATCCAGCCGCGAAGCGGCGGCAGCACGTAGCCGTGGGCGTAAGCCCATGGAACCAGCGTCACAGTGCCGGCTTGGGCGATATGCAGAACGCATTCCAGCCGCGAAGCGGCGACAGCACGTAGCCGTGGGCGTGAGCCCATGGAACCAGCGTCACGGTGCCGGCTTGGGCGACATGCCGAACGCATTCCAGCCGCGAAGCGGCGGCAGCACGTAGCCGTGGGCGTGAGCCCATGGAACCAGCGTCACGGTGCCGGCTTGGGCGACATGCCCAACGCAATCCAGCCGCGAAGCGGCGGCAGCACGTAGCCGTGGGCGTGAGCCCATGGAAACGGCCTGCGTGATTCGAAACGCCGACAAGACAAAGCGCCGACATCAAACGGCGGCTAACGCCTCGCCGCCCACACTGCCGTCGTGGGCGACATGCCGAACGCAATCCAGCCGCGAAGCGGCGGCAGTACGTAGCCGTGGGCGTGAGCCCATGGAAACGGCCTGCGTGATTCGAAACGCCGACAAGACAAAGCGCCGACATCAAACGGCGCCTAACGCCTCGCCGCTCACGATGCCGGTTTGGGCGACATGCCGAACGCATTCCAGCCGCGAAGCGGCGGCAGCACGTAGCCGTGGGCGTGAGCCCATGGAACCAGCTCACGATGCCGTCGTGGGGAATACCATTTGCGCCGCGCAGAGGGTGCCAATGCCGAACGCAATCCAGCCGCGAAGCGGCGGCAGCACGTTGCCGTGGGCGTGAGCCCATGGAAACGGCCTGCGTGATTCGAAACGCCGACAAGACAAAGCGCCGACATCAAACGGCGGCTAACGCCTCGCCGCTCACGATGCCGGCTTGGGCGACATGCCGAACGCAATCCAGCCGCGAAGCGGCGGCAGCACGTAGCCGTGGGCGTGAGCCCATGGAACCAGCCTTCTTGATTCGAAACGCCGACAACACAAAGCGCCGACAACACAAAGCGCCGACATCAAACGGCGGCTAGCGCCTTGCCGCTCGCTGATCGCACTGAAAATGAAAATCAACAGGCTCTTAGGTATTGAAATCGTTACGGCCGCATGGTGCGTCTTCACGATTAATTAATGCTGAAGTCGCGTTGACGGGCGTAACGTAAGGTCTATACTTTGAGCTTTGCGACCTTACCCAAACGTTGGACTTCTCGCTGAGATTGCTTTTTTCTTACCGAAGCGCCCGCGTCGTCCAACCCGTTTCTTTGTCTGTGTGCTGCCCTGTTTAGCCGCGTTCGCGACGTTGAAGCAGCCACCGCGTAATGACGCGTTTGTCATTCAATTGTTTGTTTGCCTCCGGGATTTTGATGCTCAATTATTTTCGTCCGCGTATTGGCACTGTAAAAAACGACGTTCTTTCCGGCCTGACTGTAGCTCTTGCACTTGTTCCTGAAGCGATTGCCTTCGCCTTTGTGGCGGGTGTTTCTCCCGTCATCGGCCTCTACTCTGCGTTCTTCATCGGGCTCATCGCAGCGGTTTGCGGTGGTCGGCCTGGTATGATTTCCGGTGCAACCGGCGCAATGGCGGTCGTGGTGGTCGCATTAGTCGCACAGTTGGGAATCGAATACCTGTTCCCCACGGTCATTCTCTGCGGCTTGCTGCAAATCGGGATTGGCTTGTTGCGGCTTGGCAAATTCATTCGCATGGTTCCACGGCCCGTCATGCTTGGGTTTGTGAACGGCCTGGCGATTGTCATTGGATTGGCCCAATTGGGCAGCTTCAAGACGCTCGGTGCCTCGGGACAGCTGGAATATCTGGCGGGCGTTCAACTTTGGTGGATGCTGGCCCTTGTTGCGCTCACGATGGGCATCATTTGGTTGCTACCAAAATTCACTCAGGCGGTTCCCGCATCGCTGGTCGCAATCCTCAGCGTGACGTTCCTGTCGCTGGCCATCAATCAAACGGTGGAAGTCTCCGGTCCGCGTGGCGAGACGAACGCCCTGGCAACTGTCGGTGATATGTTGCGGACGAATTCGCAGGCTGCACAAAACGGACATGGACACGGTCATGCCGGATCGGAAGAGCCTGTTTCGGAAGCGACTATCTCGGCGGATGCGGTAGCAAGCCTGTCGTCGGACGAGCTTGCGTTGGTCGCTTCGTTTGGGGTTCCTGTGGACGAAATCGCCCAGGGCGTGGACGCGGCTGATGAAGCTGAAGCCCACGCAGCCGACGAAATGGCAACTGCCGACGTCGGGATTAGTGGTGGGTTGCCTCAATTGTTCTTCCTGCAATACGCGATGGTGCCGATGAACTGGGAAACCCTCCAGATCATCTTCCCTTACGCGATCATTCTTTGCGGCGTTGGGCTGATCGAATCTCTCATGACCCTGACGCTGATTGACGAAATCACCGAGACGCGAGGCCACGGCAACCGCGAATGCATTGGGCAGGGTGCGGCAAATCTGATCTGCGGGCTGTTCGGCGGCATGGGCGGCTGTGCCATGATTGGCCAATCGCTGATCAACGTGAACTCCGGTGGACGCGGTCGTCTGTCCGGTATCGTGGCTGCTGTCTGCCTACTGATGTTTGTGCTTTTCCTTGCACCGCTGATCGAGCAGATACCGATGGCGGCACTGGTCGGTGTGATGTTCATGGTGGTGATTGGCACGTTCGAATGGGCGTCGTTGAAGATGTTCAATCGTATGCCGCGATCTGACGTGTTTGTCATGGTGCTGGTGGCCGGTTACACGGTCCTGATGCACGATCTGGCTTCTGCCGTCATTCTGGGCGTTATCGTTTCGGCTCTGGTGTTCGTCTGGCAACATGCGACGCACTTGGGGGCAGATACCAAATACAACGAATACGGAAGCAAGATCTATCAGTTGCATGGTCCGTTGTTTTTCGCTTCTGCTTCTTCGTTCAAGGAAATGTTTGACGTGAACGAAGATCCGGACGACGTGGTTGTCGACTTTTACTACACGCGCGTCTACGATCAGTCGGGCCTGGAAGCGATCAACTATCTGGCAGAGAAGTACGAGGGGTGCGGCAAGCGTCTGCACATCACGCATCTCAGCCCGGATTGCCGTGATCTGCTGGACAAGGCCGGGGATCTTGTGGAGGTCAACGTTTCGGAGGTGCCACAATTCCACCTCGCGACGGATCGCCTCACTTCTGCCATCGGTCCGCCCAAGGCGCTGTAGACCGCGTCAGTTAAGGCGTTAGTTAACGCGTTGGTTCGTCTCGTCGTTTGGCGTGGCGATCCGAATCTCGTTTGTACGTGCCAGAGGAAACCGGCGTGGCAAGCTTGCCGTCATGATGTTTGACCTGAAGGATAGTTCGCATGACCGACTCCAGTTTTATTGTCGACGATTCATACCTTGGCGATCCGGAAGCCATCGAAGCACGGCTAGGCTCGTTGCCCGAGGTCGATGAAGCGACTCGCCTCGCATTTGGGTATCTCTATCTGGACGATGGTCCAAAATCAGTTCCACGCAGCATGAAGGCAGCGGCCGAGAAGCATCTTTCTCCGGTTGAGCTTTACATTTTTCAATGGCTGAACAAACGAACGGACGGGAAGCTGCGTCGGCTGTATGGGCCCGCGGCGCTCGCTGCCGCGAAGCGTTCTCGGTATCGCTGCGAACGCTGCGACTACGCAGACGTCAGGGCACTGAATCTTGAGAAACGCAAGGATGTCGCAGAGGATGGCGATCAGCCGCAGTTCATTTGTCTGTGTGCGAACTGCAACACGGTCGCAGCGCGAGCTGCCGAGATGGTAGTGGTCGCCAGCGACCGAGCTTCGCGTCTGGCGAAAGCAGAGGAAGAGCGTTTGGCGGCACTGGCTGCTGAAAACGCAGAAGTTTCAGTGGCAACGCCGGAAGCACAGAGTGATTCCCAGGCGGGGCCGGAACCGGAGTCGCAGGCCGATCCGCTCACGGCTGAACCAGTGGCTGAACCTGCGGCAACAGCAGCGCCAACGCAAACACAATCCGATGCGTCGGTGGAAGTGGCTGTGGTGGAAGAGACAGAAAGCGACGCTTCTCCGGACGCATCGACCACCGACTAGAAGACTCGACGTTCGGGCGGCGGTGCATGGAGGCTACTTCGCCGCCCGGACGTCTTTTTCCAATTGTCCAACCAGACGCTCGAGCACATCCGGTAATGTGTCAGTCGCCGATTTCTGTTCGGTGGCGTACGTCACGCCCATGGCCACTCGGATGGACATCTGATCGTTCTGCTGCTGGTCAACCAGCTTCCAGCCCTTTGGCGTTTGGCGAAGCAGCAACGTGTTCTCGACACGATGTTTTCCGCCGTTGCCGATGATCTTCAGTTTGACCATGGCCAGGTCCGGGGACAGCATCGCGGGCGTTGCCGAAACAATGACCGTGGTGCGAAACAATCGGGCGACACCCGGATTGGAAAAGGGCGTCGACAGGAATTTCCAGAACGCCCTTTGAGATCGCAGGCGGTCTTCCGGTTGCAGCTGGATATAGGTGAGCCCAAACGCATTTTGGAGCGTGCGATTCGCGTCCCAGTAGAACGGCGCGGCGGTCTCGGCTTTTCCGTCCTTGAGTGCCTCGATGTAGGCGCGGGCCGTTTCCTCGGGAGAAAGTGCTGCTGCGGCGGTGGCGAAGCAGCCGACTAAAAAAGCTGCCTGCAGTGCCTTGAATCGGCTCATGATCGTCCTCGCTGGCGATGGATTCGAGCGGAGTTACCGAAATAGACCGTATCGAGGTGCGGTACAGTCGGCAGGGCGGGATACAAATGCTGACAGGTCGAGATTGCATGACGACCGCAACCAGTGGATCATAGAGGTCCTCCCCGATTTGGATATCGACCATGCTCAGCACGATTTTGACGAAATCAGCCCCCGCCCGATTGCTCGGATTGATCTTCATTTTGGTTACGCCCGTCATCGCGACGGCGCAGGTCGCCGATGGAGAGCGAGAAAATGTGGACGCTGCCACCGAAGCGGAAGCGAACGCCGCCGGCGGGATCGCCAGTCAGGCGATGGTGAACGCATTTCGCGAGCACTGTGTGATGTGCCATGGTGCCGATGGAGTTCGTGAGGGCGATGTCGACCTGTTCGCGCTCGACGCGGTGGCGGATTTGAAGTCGCATCCCGAATTGCTGGAACAGCTGGTCGTCGTCTTGCGCGATCGGGAGATGCCGCCAGAAGACGAGGGCGAGCTGCCGGATGAATTGCGGAGTCAGATGGTGCAGCTCCTGACGGGACTCGCGAAAGAAGTCCAGCAGTCGCAGCCGTTTCTCGCCACGCCGCTGCGGCGCATGAATCGGTTTCAGTACAACAATGCCGTCGTCGACTTGTTGCAGTTGGACCGCGATATCTTTCAGCTGAACGAGCGACTGATGCGGCGCAGGGTCGACTACTTTGATCCGGCTTCGGGTGCGATGCCGGATGAGGTCAAGGTTTCCTGCCGGCCGCTCAGTAAGGACATCGACAATCAACGTCCGGAGGGTTTTCGGGGCGTGGCTGCGTTTCCGCAGGATCAGCGAGCCGAACATGGATTCGACAATCGGGCGGACCATCTCACGCTCTCGCCGTTGTTGATGGAGTCGTTCCTGAACCTCAGTCAGACAATCACTGCCAGTCCGGACGTCAACGCGAAAGAGTGTGGAGTCTGGGAAGAACTGTTTGCTACGCCGGAGGAGACAGAACCGCGGACGAGCAACCTCGCAACCGCGCGAGAACGATTGCGGCCGATCCTGCGGCGTGCGTTCCGGCGGACGGTCGAAGACGAGACGGTTGAGGAGTTCGTGGCGCTCGCAAATCGAGAGCTTGAGTCGGGAGCTACGTTTGAAGCCGCCATGCGAACGACGGTTGGTGCGATCATCGGGATGCCCGACTTCATCTATTTCTACGAAGGCGGTAGCGAGTCGGTCTCGCCGGAATCAGCCGGGCGTGAGCCGGTTTCCGGTTTCGAGCTGGCCTCGCGACTTTCGCAGTTCTTCTGGAGCAGTATCCCGGATGCGCGGCTGTTGGATCTGGCAGAGTCGGGGGAGCTCGCGGACCCCGAGGTGCTAGGTGGCGAAATTGACCGCATGTTGAACGATAAGCGTTCAGCGAGATTCTGCGAGAACTTTCCGTCGCAGTGGTTGCAGTTGGACCGCCTGGTGACGGCGATTCCCGACCGGGAACAGTTCTCCTATTTCTATTACGACGGCTATCGCACGAGCATGCACATGATGTCCGAGCCGTTGCTGTTGTTCGAAACCGTGTTCTTGGAGGACCGCTCGATCATCGAGTTGCTTGCTCCCGACTTTACATGGGAAAGCGACATGCTCGCCGCCAACTACCGTGGCGAGGTTAGCAATCGTCGAGAGGTTCAGGTGCAAACGTTCCGCCGCGTGAAGTTGGAGGACCCAAAGCGGGGTGGTGTGATCACGAACGCGGCGATCATGACGATGACTTCAACGCCCGTGCGGACGCAGCCAATTACGCGTGGTGCCTGGATGAACGCGGTCATCTTCAACGACCCACCGGAACCACCGCCGGCTGATGTTCCGCCGCTACCTGAATCCAATGCGGAGGAGTTAGAAAAGATGACGATTCGCGAACGGCTGGCCGCGCATCGGAAGCGAGCCGACTGTGCAGGGTGTCATAATCGCATTGATCCGTTGGGCTTCGCGCTGGAAAACTATGGTCCGACGGGAGTTTGGCGAGACACTTACGAGAATGGTCGGGACGTTGATCCGGGCGGCACGCTGTTCAATCAGTTCGATTTCGGCACCGCCCTTGAATTCAAGAAACTGTTGATTCAGGAAAAGGGCCGATTCACACGTGCGTTTGTTGCGCACCTGTTGTCTTATGGGCTCGGGCGTGAGTTGGGACCGGCGGATCAGCCGACGCTGGATCAAATCGCCGAAGCAGCAGCGAATGGAAATGACTCGTTGCGGACCGTCATGAAGGGGATCGCGATGAGCGATTCCTTTTTGCACAAGAATACGATCGGGCAAGACTAGGCATACACTCCGGCAACAGTGTGCCGGGGGCAAGAAGACCAAGAGAGGGATTTGGGATGACTTTTCAACAACAACCGGATTCGCGTCGTCGATTCCTCCAATGCGCGGGTGGTTCGATTCTTGGCTTGCCATTTCTGGAGAGTTTCGCCGGGCAATGTCTTGGAGCGGAGGCAAGCCGGGAGAGTCCCGCGAAACGCATGGCTTTCTTCTACCTGCCCAACGGTATCACCAGGCGCGGTTTCTTCCCCGGGGAGAGCGATCGTGAGCTGCCGAAATTCGCGGGGCAAAACAACGTCTGGCGATTCGAAGGCAAGATCGTTCCCAAGGGCGTTCATCCCCTGACGTTGACGCCGACGCTGGAGTCTCTGCACAAGGTGCGCGAACACATCTCGCTGATCACTGGGATGGATCGCACCTTTCAGCAGGGTACCGATTCCCACGCGCAGGCGGCGTCGTGCTTCCTGACCAGCGTTGCTCCCTACGAAGTAAAAAATTCGGCCTATCCTCTGGCGAGGACGCTGGATCATGTTGTCGCCGACAGCATTGGCCGCAACACGCCCTTCTCGACGCTTGAGCTCAGTTGCAACGATCACAAAAACAACATTGAGTCGATCTACTTCGACAATATGTCCTGGTACGGTACCGGGCACGTAGCGCCTTCGATGCGAGATCCTCGCAAGGTCTACGATCGGTTGTTCGGTACGCGTTCAAACTCACCGGCCCGTAACATTACGGATCTGGCACTAGGTAGCGCTAATCGAATGATGGGCCGTCTGAGCTCCAGTGACCGAGACAAATTCAACGAGTACTTTGATGCGGTCCGTACCATTGAGCAGCGGATGGACCGGATCGAGAACATGAAGTCGGCGCTAGCCGCTGCCAGCATCGAACGGCCGGAGGCTGTGTTGCCAAGGAATGAGTACATTCAGTTGATGGGCGATCTACTGGTGACGTCGTTGCAAATTGGGATGACGAATGTGGGGACTTTGATGGTCGGGCCGGAGCGATGGACGACGCCGACCAACTGGGAAGGAATCCTCGATAAGCCTCATAGCCATCACGCCATGACGCACGCTCCGCACAAACACGTCGAGAACCTGCTGAAGCTGGATCGCTTCCACGTCTCGGTGTTCGCAAATCTTGTGGAGCGCATGTCGACGATTGAGGAGGCCAACGGGACCACGCTACTGGACAACACCATCTTTACGCTTGGTGCCGGCATGGGCGACGGCACGACCCATCAGTATAACGACCTACCGCTGGTCGTGGCGGGCGGCGGCGGAGGAACGTTGAAGCTTGGAAGTCATGTGCACTGTGACCCCGGCACGCCGCTGGCGAATCTGTGGTTGACCCAGATGCATTGCCTGGGCATCGAACGCGATGACTACGCTGATAGCACGGGCACCTTGGGTGAAATTCTAAGCTGACGCTGCTGCGATATGGTTTCCCACACGCTTTGCCTCGGCTAGTTCAATGCTAGCGAGTAGCTGGTTGCATTGTCGTTGTTGCTTTCTGGGTGCTCCTGTTATCATCCAGCACGCAAAAATGGACTTTCGCGTTGGGGGATCCCATGTTCGGCACCTATCGTGCTGGGTTGATCAGGACGATCGGCCTCTCTGTGTTTCTTATCGCTTCCGCTGGGCACGCTGAAGAAGGCGATGCGCTGCGCCATCCGGTCAGCGTCGTCTCATTTGCCAGCCACGAGTCCGATGACACTTCGGGCTTTACCCCGGAGTACGTCGCGTCCGTCGAGCCGTGGGTGGTTGAATCAACTCCCGTGGATAGCGAAGCCAATCCTCGTCGGGCGATCGAAAAAACGCATGCTCCCGTGTTGCGGCGGAATTCCGACGATACAGATGCTGCAAAGGGCGGCGCGGCCATCGTTGAGGGGCAGGGGACAGGACTAGCTGCCGGAGTAACAGCAAGTGAAGACACGGCGGGCGTTGGCAGGGACAACGACAGTAATCAAGGCGACGCCAAGGACGCCGCAGGTTTGCACACCGAGTTCGAGGTGCCAACCGCGACCGAATTGAAATTGCAGTTGGAGGAAATTGCTGCGTCGGAAGCACTCGATGAGCCAGCGAAGGCCGAATTGTCGGCGGTCGTGAATCAGGCGATGGAATGGTTGAAGGTAGCGGACGACCTGGAGGGCCAAAGTGAGCAGGCGCGTCAGTCCTTCGAACAGCTTCCCGAACGCCTGACGCAACTGCAGGAGCAATTGCGTTCGGCGGCAAGCGAGCAGCAGCTGCCGGTTGCGGATGGCATGACGATCGACGAACTCGAAAAGGCGATCGTGGTGCTGGACGATGAACTGGCGTCGCTCCGCGAGAAGCTGGCTTCGCGAGAAAAACAGACGGCCGACCTGAAGTCGAAACGAAAATCGACACAGGAAAAGCTGCAGCAGATTGCCGAGCAGGAAAAGGCCACCGAGGCCCAGTTGGCGAAAGGGCCCCCGGAGGGCACGTCCGCATTGCATGCCAAGGCATCACAGTGGGAGAAGCGGACTCGTCTGCGGTTGTTGCAGGCACGCGAGAAGTTTCTCAAAGCCGAGGCGAAGTATTCGCTGGCGACCGATGAGTTGCAACCTTTGCAGTCCGACCATGATCGACAGTCGATCGCGCGACGCGAGAAGCTCCGCAAACACTTCGACAAGGTGTTGACGGGCAAGCGTGAAGAAGAGGTTCAGCGTCGACTGGACGAAGCCAAGATCACGGCGCAGCAGGCTGATCCGGCGCTTCGTCAGCTGGCGCTAAGAAACGCGGAACTGGCGGATACGCTTTCGCGCTACCACGAGAAGATGCGGCTGGCGCAGGGCGAGCTTGAGTCGATCACCCGTCAGTTTGCGGCCCAGGAAAAGTCGTTTCTCAACGTGCAGCAACGCGTGGAAGACGTCGGCATGACCGAAGCGATCGGCGTGTTGCTGCGTTCGCAACAGCATGAGCTGATGAACGATGTTCCAATTCGAAAGCGGGCGATCGCGGTCGCCGATGAGCTAACGCAGGTCGAACTCGAATGGATGGACGTCAACGACGAACGCAAAGCGATGTGGGAAATCGACAAGCTGACGACTTCGTGGGCAAAGCAGTTGTCGTCGCGCGTTTCCGAAGACGAAGCGCGGTCGATGGTGCGCGAACTTCTGGAGACGCGACGACAGTATCTCGGGGAACTGCGGACAGACCTGTCTGCTTATGAGACTATCCTTGCCGATCTCAACAGTGCCCTGAACAATTCGGCGAAGGTGACTCGCGAGCACCGGGCCTACATCAAGGAACGCGTGCTATGGATTCGCAGTGCGGATCCCGTGTCGACACGCGATGTTCAGGAAGCTCGCGAAGGGCTTGCGGACCTGTTTGCGCTGGACAAGTGGGCGAAACTCGTTGGAGAGGTCGGGCAGTTCCTGCAGTCCAATCTGGTAATGAGCTTGGCTTCCCTAACCGCACTAACTATTTGCCTTGTCCTGCTGGACCGCCTCAAGGATCGAATTAGCCGCATTGGTGAATCGGCGGCGGTCAAATCTGCCAGCCGGTTTGCACCCACGATGGAAGTCTCTTTGGAGACGTTCCTGCTGGCCAGTATCCTGCCGGGCATCTGCTTCGTGGTGAGCTGGTTCATTTTGATATCGACAGACACTGTTGATCTGGTGCAGGCGATTGGTGCCGGTCTGAAGTGGACGTCTGCCATGTGGCTGGCGCTGTCGATCCTGCAGCAGACGGTGCGCCCCGAGGGACTCGCCGAATGTCATTTTGGTTGGCACGTCAACAACATTCGAGTGATCCGGCACAATCTTCGGTTGTTGATTCTGTTTGGATTGCCTGCGGTCTTTGTCGTGATGTTGATTGAGTCCTACCACGAGGGCCACTGGAGCAATTCACTGGGGCGTTTGTCGTTCATGTCAGGGATGGTCGTCATGGCTCTGTTCATGCATCGGCTGCTGGATCCCTATCGAAGTACTCGTGGGGTGTGGGCGAATCGTGATGTCTGGCTCTTCAAAGCTCGCCACGTGCTACACGGTATCTGCGTCGCGATTCCCTTTGCGCTGGGTGTTGTAACGGCCGTTGGTTACGTCTATTCCTCCTATCAATTGGCGTATCGGGCTCAGTTGTCGTTGTGGCTGGTGCTGACGGTCGTGTTGCTGCACGGCCTCGTGGGGCGTTACCTCACGATCGCTCGACGTAAAACAGCCATGCGCCATATGCAACGGAGGCAACAGGAGGCGAACGACTCCGACGAAACTCCGCCGGACGAGCAGCTGGATTTTCGCGAGATTGGTCAGCAGGTTCGGAACTTGCTACGCGGTACGGCCGCCGTGGCATGTGTGGTTGGTGCATTGGTGATCTGGGCGGACATGTTTCCGGCCTTGCGGATTCTTGATCGCACCGAACTCTGGTCGACGACCACGGTGGTTTCCGAGAAAGTGGAGGCCGACGACGGAACGCTTCAGCTACAGACGTCGATGCAGCAAGTGAGCATCTCATTGGCAGACGGCCTGTTGGGGCTGGTGTTACTGCTTGCTACGGTCATGGCTGCCCGAAATATTCCCGGCCTGTTGAACGTCACTGTGTTCGAGCGGTTGCCGATCGACTTCGGTACTCGCTATGCGTTGACGGCGGTCTCGCGATACGTGATCTCACTGGCTGGCATTGTTTCGGCCTTTTATGTCGTCGGCGTCACCTGGAGCAGTGTGCAGTGGCTGGTCGCGGCGATGACGGTTGGACTTGGTTTTGGTTTGCAGGAGATTTTCGCCAACTTTGTCTCGGGGCTCATCATCCTCACCGAACGTCCCGTTCGCGTTGGCGACATGGTGACGGTGGGCGGCATTACCGGGAAGGTCACTCGTGTGCAGATTCGTGCGACGACAATCACGGACTATGACCGTCGCGAACTGGTCGTGCCTAACAAGCGTTTTATCACCGAAGACGTGATCAACTGGACGCTCTCCGATCCGGTGACTCGCGTCGTCCTGCCGGTGGGGATTGGATACGACTGTGATCCCCAGTTGGCAAGGGAAAGATTGCTGGAGGCCGCGAGTCAACATCCCATGGTGCTGGCCGAGCCGGAACCGACGGCAATTTTCATGGGCTTTGGAGACAGTACGCTGGATCTGGAGCTGCGGGTTTTCATCGTGGGACGCGACCATGCATTCCAGGTTCGGGATGAACTGAACCGGGCGATCAACACGCTATTCCGTGCAGCCAATCTTGAAATCGCCTATCCTCAGCGTGATCTGCATATCCGCACGGTCGATGCCAAGGCGCTTGGCGAGCACTTGCAACGGCCTCCCGGAAAGGCGGCCTAGGACAACTGACTGCTGAGAAGACGGTAAAGAACGATGCGATTATTTGAGGGCACCGAGTTCGATATTCCTCCAACGTGCGACCGGTGTGAGAAGCTGGAAGAGGACTGTAAGTGTGAACCGTTGCCGGAGGTGATCGAATATCTGCCGCCGGATGGGCAAACAGCACGCGTGAAATCGGAGAAGCGCAAACGCGGCAAAGTCGTGACCGTCATTTCAGGGCTTGCGCCGGATGAGTCGGACTTGCAGGCCCTGCTGAAGATATTGAAGGATCACTGCGGCGCCGGCGGCACGGTGAAGAACGACACAATCGAGATCCAGGGCGAACAGTCCGAACGAATCGAAAAGAAGCTCTCCGATATTGGCTATCGAGTCAAACGGGGGTGAGTGGCTGCGTCGAACGCACGTCGTCGGCCTCCATCAAGCAGGCACTATAGCTGCGTGGGATTTGTGGTCTGTGACGAATATCCCTCTCTATCCTGAAGTGCAACGTTTCGTAACCTAGGCTTGTGGACTACGTTTCTCGACGGAAGTTCACGATGTTGTTGCTACTGCTTTTAATTCCATTTGCGCTGGTCGCGATGTTCTGGGGCTGGGAATTCCTGCGCCGTAGCGGCGTGATTGGTGGCTGTCTTGCCACGATTGTCTCCGGAAGTTGCCTGGGGCACCCCTTCTTTCATGTTTCGGTGATCACGCTCGACCGGTTGATGCTGGTGGTGGTGGCCGGCATGTATTTTATGAACCGAAGTCTGTTTGGTTTGAAGGCGCGGGCGCTGAAAAGCTGCGACTGGGTTCTGGTCGTGTTCACCGCATTCATGGTTGGCAATACATTTACTCATGACTGGAAATATGGCGGGGGGCAGTCGGTTTCGACGCTGCTGTTCTTCTACCTGATGCCGGTTGCCGTCTATTGGTTAGCCTCGCGGTGCGAACTTGGCGAACGCGCTCAGATGGCAGTTCTGGTCACATTCTCCTTGTTCGGCATCTACCTGACGTTGACCGCCGTTTGTGAAGTCCTTGGCATTCGGGCGCTAGTGTTTCCTCGGTACATCATGTCCGTCGAACACGAAGAATTCCTGGGCCGCGGCCGGGGGCCGTTTCTGAATCCCGTCGGCAACGGCATGTATCTTTCAGCGAGTCTGTTTTGCACTCTGATGCTATGGGACAAAGTGTATAAGGCTCATCGCCCCCTGGTGTTGCTGGTTGCCGGTTTCATTAGTGGCGGTGCCTTCCTGACGCTGACCCGAAGTGTCTGGTTGGGGGTGGCTGCATCATTTGTGGCCCTTGCGGTAATGCTGGTGCCGAAGCCCCACCGGATGCGAGTTATGCTGTGCGCTGCGATCGCCGGCGGGGCTTTGTTGTTTGTCGCCAAGCCGGCACTGTCGAAATTCAAGCGGGACAAAAATGTATCCGCGGAAGAAATGAGCCAGTCTGCCAAATTGCGACCCATTCTGGCGGCCTTCGCGTATGAAATGTTCAAGGACTACCCGCTGACCGGCGTCGGATTGTCGCAATATAGACGGTACAACCTGGAGTATCTCACGACACGTGAATTCGACCTGCCGATGGAGGTTGCGAAGACGTACGTGCAACACAATATCTTCCTGTCCCTGCTGGTAGAATCCGGGCTAATTGGAGTCTCGTTGTTCTGCGGTATGTTGCTGATGTTCATCGCCACGGGGTGGTCTCTCTGGCATGCTACAGAGCTGCCTCTCTGGCGCAGGCAGTTCGGATTGATCCTCGTCATGCTGATGGCGGCCTACCTTCCCAACGGCATGTTTCACGAGTTGTCGGTAATTCCGATGTTGAATGTGCTGATGTTTTTCTTTGCGGGACTATGCAGGAACGCAATGGATTCTCCTGAGGTTGCCGCAGCATCCGCCATCAATTATCACGGCAGAAAATCCATGGGTGTTGTTTGACGCAAGAGGGATATCCCGCCTTCTAGCGAGACACCGTCGATCCCGTTCTAGCCTTTCGCAACAGAGGCAAACGAGGCACGGCAATGAAGTGGTATCTGACGATGGCGGCTTGGGGCGTGACGACGACGGTCGGCATGTTGGCCCTCGCACTATACTCCGGGACAGCCGGAAGCGATGTGCCTTCGTCGTTGCAATGGCCTGCCGAAAGTCCGTTGCCGTTTTCGATCGACAAGCCGAACTTGTTGGTCTTCTTTCACCCGCGTTGCCCCTGCAGTCGAGCCACTGCGACCGAGCTGAATCGCGTCGTGGCGGGCCACCCGGAAGTCAGTATTGTGCCGGTCATGTTCTGCCCCGAGCCGAGGGCGGACGAATGGGCGAATACAACCCTGGTGCGAAACATGACCGAGATCGCGGGTGCGGGTCCGTTTGAAGATGTCGGCGGTCTTGAGGCGACGAGATTTGGCGCCACGACATCCGGGCACGTGATGCTGTACTCGCCTGATGGGCGGTTGCTGTTTAGCGGTGGTGTCACGAGTAGTCGTGGACATGAGGGAGAGAACACGGCAAGTGATTCGCTGAAACGTGTGTTGCGGGGCGAGTCGCCGCAGCTGATGTCGTTTCCTGTTTATGGCTGTCCAATCGCAACACGCGGCCGCGACGGTCAAGAGAAGAACTAAGGCGTTCAGGTAGGTAAAAGATGCAAGCTGTGGAATCAACAAGCAGACGGATTCTCATTATTGATGACAATCCCGCGATTCACGAAGACTACCGTAAGGTGCTCTCGATCAAACCGGCCGACCGGGATTACCTGGACGCGGAGTTGGCGTTCTTTGGCGAGAATCCAAACAAGGTAGAGCGGCTGGCTCTGCCCGAAATCCGACTCGAGTCTGCCCATCAGGGACAGCAAGGGCTGGAGATGGTGGAGCAGGCGCAGCAAGGTGGCGATCCCTACGCAATGGCGTTTGTTGACATGCGCATGCCACCGGGGTGGGACGGTCTGCGGACGATCGAAGAAATCTGGAAGGTTGCGCCGGATCTCCAGGTCGTGATGTGCACGGCGTTTTCTGACTACTCGTGGGACGACTTGTTGGAACGGCTGGGTCACACCGACAAGCTACTGATTCTCAAGAAACCGTTCGACAATATTGAGGTCGCGCAGTTGGCCGTTGCACTGACCGAAAAGTGGAATCTCACCAGGCAGGCACAACTTACGCAGGCGGAACTGGAGTCATTGGTAGATCGGCGGACCGAGCAATTGCGACGAATCGAAGCCCATGCGGTCCAGCAAAAAGACATGCTGCAATTGGCAACCAATATCGCCTGCGTGGGGCATTGGCGACTACAGCTCGGTACGGGTGAGCTCACCTGGTCGAACCTCACCTTTCAGATGCACGGTGTGTCTCCGGACGAGTTCTCTCCGAACATTGACGATGTCCTGTCGATGATTTGCGAATCGGACCGAGAATGTTTCCGTGAGGCGTTGGGGATAGTGTCCGAGAAGCCCGGTACGACGGACATCAAGTTTGGGGTCCAGCGGCCCGGCGGCGACATCGGCCATCTTCACCTTAGGGCAGTGAGCGAAGCGGGACCCGATGGCGCACCTCTCGAGGTGTTTGGGGTGGTGCAGGATATCACCGACCATGAATTGGCCATGCTGGCGGTCAAACACGCGTCGCTACACGATCCGCTGACGACATTGCCGAACCGGGTCAAATTCAACGAGCGATTGGGCGAGTACCTCAAGCAGACCAAACGCGACGGGCACGAGACGCATTTGATGTTGTTGGATGTGGATCGTTTCAAGGAAATCAATGATACGCTGGGGCACCCGGCGGGCGATGCGTTGTTGAAGATGGTCGCGGCACGGATGGCGACGTGTATTCGCGAGACGGACGTTGCAGCCCGACTTGGCGGTGACGAATTTGCGATCATCCTGCGTTCCGGTGAGCCACGGGACGTTGCCACATTCGCTGAACGGCTCTACGAAACCATGAAGGCTCCTTTCGAAATCGAAGGGCAGATGATTGCTGTTCGTTTCAGCGCGGGGATCGCCAACGCTCCGGCGGATGCAACCGAGCCGGACGAACTCTTGAAGAAGGCCGACATCGCACTCTATCGAGCCAAAGAAGATGGTCGCGGTGTCTACCGATATTTTGAACCGTCGATGGATACGGAGGCAAAACGGCAGCGGCAAATCAGCGAAGAGCTGATGGTCGCTCTACGCGAGGATCAGTTCGTACTGCACTATCAACCACAGTTCGCGGCAGGGACCGAACGGCTTTGTTGCCTTGAGGCGCTCGTTCGTTGGGAACACCCCACGCAGGGGCTGATCGCGCCGGCTGACTTTATTCCCATCGCGGAGGCGACGGGGTTGATCGTGCCCATCGGGCGCCGAGTGTTGGAGGCCGCCTGTAAGGAAGCCGCCGGATGGCCCGAACACGTTCGCGTCGCCGTCAACGTATCTGCCGCACAGTTCAAGGATGAGAAGTTGCTGGATGACGTGGTCCGGTCGTTCAGTGAAGCTGGACTTGATCCGCATCGCCTGGAGCTGGAAATTACCGAAACGGCGATGCTGCAGGAAAGCGAAGAAACACTGGCGACGCTGCACGCGTTGCGGGATATGGGAATTCGTATCGTGATGGACGACTTTGGAGTTGGCTATTCGTCGCTGAGCTATCTGCGCAGTTTTCCGTTCGACAAAATCAAATTGGATCGTTCGTTTGTGGATGCCAACGTCGCAACGTCCGATTCGATGGCAATCGTCCGCGCGGTTGCGGGGCTGGGACGGAATCTTGGTATGGAGACAACGGCAGAGGGCGTCGAGACGGAGGGCCAATTGGAGTCCGTCGTGTCCGAAGGCTACACGCAGGTTCAGGGATTTCTTTATGGCCGACCTGTTCCGGGAGAGGAAGTGGCAAAGCTGTTGTTGGCGGCCACGGATCGTGCGGAACTGGAAGACGCGTCGACATAGCCACGCGGACCGCCAGCCGCATTCGCTACCGGGCAGCTTTCGGATTCGTCCGCAGGATGATCTCGCTGATACCGGTCTGATTGAATCCCTTGAATCCATCATTGCGCTCAAGGATTTCCAGGTGCGATCCGAGCACTCCATCCGCGGAGAACCGAGCTGACTCGTCGCTGGAGATGACTCCGCGATCGACCAGCGACACCAGCCTCTCTTCCGGTAGTTGCCATCGTTCGCCGACGGTGAAGGCCTGTTTCAGGTGTGGGAAGTCCGTGAAGGGAGCCATCGTTTCAATGCCCACGGCGGCGAGCTGTTGCCGGGACGCGGCGAAATCAAACTGGCATTCCAGATGGTGCATTCCGGCGGCGAGGAATGAATCGCCGTGCAGTTGGCACCAAAGTCCTACGGTGCCGAGTTCGCGAGTGGGCGGAAGGCCGTCGTGCGCGAAGTCGCCGGCCAGCTCTTCGGCAGACATGTCGACGTCTGCGAAGATGACGATGCCGCATTCAGGCTGCTCCAACACTTGAGCTCCCCAGCCGGCGTCGCTGCCGGCGTAGAACCGTTCTCTGCATTCGAAACCCGCAAGCTCAAGGAACGCGATCAGCGGCGCAAAGTGTTCGCGACTGCAGCGGTAGGTGTGGTGGTCGTGATTGGCCCAGCCCATGCCTGTCGCGGACTGCCGTTCGAATTGCGTTTGTGCGGCGTTGTTTCTGCCTTGCCAGTATTCTCGTTCGGTCTGGAAGAAAGCGTCGCAGAGGTAGTTCCTGTCAACTTCTGATTCCAGTGAGCTGAAGATTTGCATCGCGGCTTTAAATCCGGATGCGGGGTCATCGTAAGGCCGTGGACGCGAGCGAAATTGCTCAAGTGCTCGTTGTCGCGTCGCTTGCATTTCGTTCGTCTGCATGTCGTTCGCGTGCAAGTCGGTCGTAAAGCCGCGATACCCATGTCGCTCGACCACTCGGACGGTCAGCCCGGTGTCCTGTTCGTGTTGCAGCTTCAGCGTGGCGAATCGACGTGATGCTCCGGGACTTCCCTGAATGGCACTGGTGAGTATCGCGTCACCGTGAGCATTCACGAAGTCCTCGATGCATTCGACCTTGAGTCCCAATGTCGGAGTTCGTTTCACCAGTTCTGGCGCGACAAGAATTTTCGGAAAGATACCGTGCTGGTTTTCGTACCATTCCGGTTCGTTGGCGCCGCACGCACGTTGAAAGCCGGCTTTCTCAAGATCGGCGGAGCTGTCCACCACGATGTGGTCCAGCCAATCAAGCAGCCGCGTTCCCGTTTCATTCAGGAGCCTGCCTTCGAAGGCCTGTAGCCACGAATTGGCCGAAAGTGCCTCATCGATGCGGGGCTGCACGTAAAGGGCTGCTTCCGGGCGCGGTTTCCACTGGTATTTCGTGGGGTCGAAGTCCGTCATGTTTCGCTCGCTGGGGACTGGCCTTCCGGCGGATTGTTATGGGGTGAAACGGGGCTGGCTCCTATAATTATCCGCGACAAGGGATTCTCAAGACAAGCTGGAAGTCTCCAATGCATCGTGTATTGCTGCTGGGCGCCGGAAAAATCGGCCGCATGATTACAAAATTCCTGATGGACTCGGGCGACTTTCAGGTCACCGTGGCCGACTATGAACAGGCGGCCCTCGACCGAATCGCGGGTAATCGCGGTGTTCCCGTCATTCAGGTTGACGCCAGCAGTGCCGAGGAACTTGGCAAGGCGATGCGCGACCAGGACAGTGTGATATCCGCACTCAGCTTTCGCTTCAATCCGTTGATTGCCGAATGTGCGCTCAAATCGGGCCTGAGCTATTTTGACCTCACCGAGGACGTCGAAACGACTCGCGCCGTGCGGCAGGTTGCGACCGGGGCCGGAGCCGGGCAGATCTTTATGCCGCAGTGTGGATTGGCCCCGGGCTTTATTTCGATCGCGGCGGCACATGTGGCCAGACAGTTTGATTCGCTGGAGACGGTTCACATGCGAGTCGGCGCGCTGCCGCAATTCCCCACGGGGCAGATGAAATACAACCTGACGTGGTCGACTGATGGGCTCATCAACGAGTACTGCAACCCGTGCGAAGCCATTCAGGAAGGCAGACGCATTGATGTGCTTCCGCTGGAGGGGCTGGAGAACTTCTCCCTGGACGGCGTTCGTTACGAAGCCTTCAATACGTCCGGTGGACTTGGCACGCTGTGTGAAACGCTGGACGGAAAAGCACGCGAGTTGAACTACAAGACGATTCGTTACCAGGGGCATCGCGACCTGATGGTGTTTCTGGTGAATGAGCTTCGGATGAGCGAGCGGCGCGAGATGTTCAAGGAATTGCTGGAGTCTTCCGTGCCGATTACGTTCCAGGATGTCGTGGTCACATTCGTTTCTGTCGTTGGGCAGCGGAACGGGGATCTCGTGCAGATCAATGACGCGCGAAAAGTTTACGCTGCCGAAATTGATGGCGAGCGATGGAGTGGCATCCAGATCACGACGGCGGCGGGCATTTGCACGGCAGTTGACTTGCACGTTAGCGGCCATCTTCCTGCCTCCGGTTTCGTCCGTCAGGAAGATGTGGACTTCGATGTCTTTTTGGCGAACCGGTTTGGGCGACACTACAAGACAGACACGGCGATGACGTCCATTCAGGGCTAACGTCGAAAACGATTCAGGGAAAAGGGAGCATGGGAATGGATAAGCAGCTTGAAATTGCATTGTCGGACCTGGGCGTATCGACTCCACAGGCAATTATGGTTGGCGACGAATGCGTCGCCGGGAAGGGGAAACCAATCCGGGTCGTCTCTCCGATTGACGGCAAGGAGATCGTGGAGTTCGCCGCCGCCACGGAAGAGCAATTGGCGACCGTTGTCGCCGGTGCGAGCAGTGCGTTTCACGATTGGCGGGTCGCGCCGGCGCCGCGTCGCGGTGAACTGGTGCGGCGATTCGGCGAAGCATTGCGAAAGCACAAAGATGCCCTCGCGACGATCGTCAGCTATGAAGCCGGTAAGATCTTTCAGGAATCACTCGGCGAAGTGCAGGAGATGATTGATATCTGTGACTTTGCGGTTGGGCTGTCGCGACAGCTCTACGGAAAGTCCATCGCCAGCGAGCGACCCTCGCACCGACTCACAGAGCAATGGCATCCGCTCGGGCCAATCGGCGTTATCTCGGCATTCAATTTTCCGGTGGCCGTGTGGGCGTGGAATTCCGCGCTAGCGCTTGTGTGTGGTGATCCCGTCGTTTGGAAGCCATCGGAAAAGACGCCGCTTTGCGCGTTGGCCTGTCAAAGTATTCTTAACAAGGCTGCTGCGGGAATGGACGATGTGCCCGACGGTTTGTCCAGTGTCGTCATTGGCGGAGCGGACGTGGGAAGCGCCCTCGCAGCAGACGTTCGGCTGCCTTTGATTTCGGCGACAGGCTCAACGCGAATGGGGCGTGCGGTTGCGGAGGTCGTCGCCCGACGGCTTGGGCGGTCACTGCTGGAATTGGGCGGCAACAACGCCATGATTGTGACCCCGACGGCAGATCTCGAATTGTGCGTTCGGGCGATTGTCTTTGCAGCTGTTGGAACCTGTGGTCAACGTTGCACGTCGCTGCGGCGGTTGATTGTCCATGAAAGTATCGCCGCCGATTTGACTGAGCGGCTGGTTGCCGTCTATGGCGGGCTACCGATCGGAAATCCGTTGGAGGACGGTACGTTGATTGGCCCGCTGGTCGATGAAGCTGCGGGCGACGCCATGCAGGACGCCTTGAATTCAGCACAAAAGCAGGGCGGCAAACTGCTGGTTGGAGGAGATCGCGTCACGGGCGGCGTACCTGGCGGCGTATATGTGCAACCGGCGATCGTGGAAATCGCAGCGGACGCGAACATTGTTCAGCAGGAGACGTTCGCACCGATTTTGTATGTCATGAAGTACCAACAGTTGGACGAAGCCATTGATATTCACAACGCGGTGCCCCAGGGACTGAGTTCCGCGATTTTCACGTCTGACGTGCGCGAGGCGGAGCTGTTCTGTTCACCGGCTGGCAGCGACTGCGGCATTGCGAATGTGAATATTGGCACCAGCGGAGCCGAAATTGGTGGGGCTTTCGGCGGCGAAAAAGAGACCGGAGGAGGCCGTGAAAGCGGATCCGATTCGTGGAAGGCCTACATGCGGCGGGCCACAAATACGGTCAACTATTCAGACCAATTGCCACTCGCTCAGGGAATCCGCTTCGACGTCTGACAGGCCGTGTTATCGCCCACTCCGGAATTATCGTCAGGGTTGTTCGTTTCGGATTGGCCCGACGGGAGGGTTGGCCGCCTTGCCCGGAAAAGTTTGCTGGAAGAGGTCACGGTAACGTCGATCTCGACGTAGGTTTGCTCTGTAGCGTGAGACCCACATTCGGAGCCAAACATGTCTGACAAGCAGCAGTATCGACTTTTGACGCGCAGTGACTTTGATGGTCTGGTCTGTGCGATCATTCTCAAGGAACTCGACATTCTGGGAGAGATCAAGTTCGTCCACCCCAAGGATATGCAGGACGGGAAAATCGAAGTCAATGAATTCGATATCCTGACCAACGTTCCTTATGTCGAAGGCTGTTATCTGTGCTTTGATCATCATGCCAGCGAAGCGTTGCGGGCCGGAGGTGAAATTGCAGAGAACCATATCCTCGACGCGGACGCCGACTCGGCCGCTCGCGTTGTCTACGATCACTTTGGCGGCAAGGAGCGGTTCCCGGGCATCAGCGACGAAATGATGATTGCCGTCGACAAGGCGGACGCCGCGAAGTTCACGCGTGAAGACATTGAAAGTCCTCAGGGGTGGGAGTTGTTGTCGTTCCTGATGGATGCTCGAACCGGGCTGGGACGATTCCGCGAGTTCACGGTTTCCAACTACCAATTGATGATGGACCTGATTCGCGATTGCAAGAATCACACGATCGAGGAAATCCTGGCACTTCCCGATGTTGCCGAACGTGTTGAGTTGTTCCGGTCGCACGAAGAATTGGCGAAAGAACAAATCAAGCGTTGTAGCACAGTACACGGCAACCTGGTCGTGCTGGATCTGCGTGAGGAAGAAACGATCTACGCTACAAATCGATTCACGATCTATTCGCTGTTCCCGCAGTGCAATATCTCGATCCACTGCATGTGGGGACGCGACAAACAGAATACCGTGTTCACGATCGGCAAGTCGATCTTCGACCGCTCGTGTAGCACAAACATTGGTGGGCTATGCCTTCGCTACGGTGGCGGTGGCCATGGAGCCGCTGGTACTTGCCAGATCGATCATGAAGATGCCGATCGCGTTCAGCAGGAGCTGATTGCTCGCATCAATGACGATGCAACGGTAGCAATCGTATAGCTGACGTCTCTATACCAATTGATGAACAAACGCCCCGCAGTTAGTGGGGCGTTTTTCGTTTGATGTCATGGTGGTGCGGGCGTTGCTGTCGCGCCTTTCTTGTCTCAATGTTGAAGAACGTGCCATGCGGTGGACGATAAAACCGCAAATTCTTCTCATCGTGGCCATGAGGTTCATCATGAAAAATATACTGCTCTTCGCAGTGCTCGTAATGTTTGCGAGTGGTTGTACAACGGTACGTTCGTTGATGCCGGGACAGGGTTCGTCTTCGATTGGCGATCAGATGCTTTCGCAGTCGCAGCAGACCAAGTCGCTGGGCAAGAAATGGAATCAGGGCCAGGAGCTCGTTGCCAAGGGGCAAAAGCTGCTCAGCAAGAGCCAGAAGCTGGCGACCGAAAGCCAGCAGGCAAAGCTTGAGGCTGAAGGGCTGATTGCTCAGGGCAAGAGCCTGATCTCGAATAGCGAAGAAGGGTACCGTGTCGCATTCGGCGAAGACGTGCCCAGTCGTGAAACGGCAATGGGCGACTCTTTCGCCCGTTAGTTGGATACGGTCAGTGTTCCGTGAGTGGGTAGGCGTTAAGACGGAAGTCCCTCGCGGCTTCCGTCAGTTGGTCGGTGTTGCGGTAGGTGGCGGTCTTCCTTTTGCCGGTCCACCGGTCGGCGACGCCTTGCCACTGAACCAGAACGCCGCCGGCGAGGTTGTGTCGCTTTGCCAAATCCAAAGCGACGCCAACTTGAAAGCGGTCCTGCGGGTATAGTGGTACGCCCAGCGTATCAATCGACCACTGATCCATTTCGAAGCGATGCCACAGCGAATTCTGCTCCGCGGTGATATAGGTTTGTAGCTCATCAGGTAGGTTTTCCCTACCGGTTTCCAGCACCGACAGCGTGACTCGGCTGTTCCGTGGTGCGTAGAGTTGCCATGCGGGCCAGTGGTCGTAGAGCCCCACGATTTCCAGCACGGGCAACAGCACGAGAGCTGACGCGATCCAGCTGAATTGGCGAACTCGCGATTCTTGCGATTCTTGCGACTCGTGCGTTGGTGGCGTAGGCTCAGCTCCCTTGCGGATAAACAGGATCCAGACCTGCGCAACGAACAGTACGTTCCAAACCAGGACAGCCGGCTGATGCCCAAGTCCCCACGGCCCCAGTATGGCGATCAGCCCAACATGCATGCCGATAGCGCACCATCCGGCCATCCTGCGGGAGGTGGGAATGAGAAGGGCACCGGCAATCAACAGCTCCGCGACCGGGAACAGGCAGGCAATCTTAAGCCGCAAGTTCCACGGGATGCCGGTCACGTCGTAATTGAAAAAGCCCGCGAGTGTGTCGATAAACTGCTGCCCCAATGAATGCAGGAAGACGTAGTCGAGTTTGCTGATCGCCGAGAATACATAGAGGCTGATCAGGAGCACTCGGGCCCATGAGGCGAACCCGCGCGAAGGAAGGAGCAGGACCAACACATTCAAGAGTGCAAACTGATGTAGCCACGGTTGCAAACGATGCTGGCTGATGCAAACGAGCAACGTGCTGGCGAGGAGCATAACCAAGGCGGCGGGGCGACGCCATTTGGTGGTGACGACGCCGAACATGCCCGTCAATGCACAAACGAGCAAGACTCCGTCGCACCACGCGGGAATACCGCCGGCGATCTGGAATAGCGGGACTGTGGGGAACGTCGTGCTCCGGAACCATAGTGCCCACGTGACGGCGAACAGCACGGCACTGGCAATGGCGTTTGCGAGCAGAAGGCTCTGCTGCTGCCTCGTTGCCCGTTCTTCCGTGACGTCGCTGCCTGCGAGCTGAAGGAGGAACTCGATCACGGAGTGCCGACCAATACGCGGATTGGCTTCGCATCGGCCGCTTCGACCGCGAGCATCACGGTGTGCTGCCCCTGTTCGAGTTCAAGCTGCAGCTCCGCTGCCGGTTTGACGGGTTTGCCATCGACATAGATCCGGATTCCGTTTGTGCGATTGAGCTGCAGCGATCGCGCGGAGTTCGTGGGATAGTCGAGCGTAAAGCGGAAGTACCTGGTGGGAGATGTCACATTCACCGGCTGAAATGCTGCAGCCTCGGCTGGATCGAGATGCCCGGAGACCTGCGCGTAGAGTGGTGTCCATTTGAAACGCGGGTCGACGGCCAGTTCCGGTTCGCCACGACGTCGAAGCTGACCGGCGTTGGCTCCCGGCAAGAGCGTTTCCCATGATCGCACGTAAGCCTGACGGGAGAGCGCGAAATCGCCGATCTTCCCCAGCTCGGTGAGGAATCGGATTAGATCCAGCGTCTCCTGTCTTGTCAGGTCGTTCATGAGCCCCGCCGGCATCAGGCTGCCGCCGTCCTTGCGTTCCTCAATCGAATCCAGCGGAATGGAAATCTCGCGGTCCTCGGCGTCACGAAGGATCAGGGCTTCATCGGTTTCTCGCAACAACACGCCTGTGAGAACCTCGCCTTCGTCCGTGGCGACGATCTGACTGTGATAGTTTTCCTTGATCTTGGCGTTGGGTTCCAGCATGGATTCAAGGATGTAGTCTGCCGGTGCGCTCGCGCCGATACTGGCGAGGTCGGGGCCCACGCTGCCGCCAGCTCCACCAATCGCGTGGCATTTCTGGCAGTTCAGTTCGCTGCGTCGGTATACCGATTCACCTCGAACGGGATTGCCATCGGTTCGTGCCTGCTCCAATAGTTGCTGACGTTCCGCGTCTGTCAGTGGCTCGGGCTGGGCGGCGAGGTTGCCGATGCGATTGAGTTGTTCGATCAGCGCGCCGACATCCCGTCCGCTGGTCCGCGCGACGCGAACGCAGAGTTTGGCGACGTCCTGATTGACGGTTGCGTCAGACGCTTTCAACGCGGAAGTCAAAGCCGCATCGCCGCCGTCCTGACTGAGGAATGCCCGCAATAGCGGAGTCGGATCGTGACTGGTGTCGAGTTCGGGTAGCAAGCCAATTGCCGCGGAACTGGCTGCCTTGAGGTCGACGCCCGTCATGCGGGCAACGGTTGCGAGGCGAAGGTCGATGGGCTGCTGTTGCCCTGCCAGGTGAACGAGCGAATCGAGTTGCCGCATAGAGGCGAGGCTTTGAATGGCCGCCAACCGGATCGGCCTACTTTCGTCTTCGTCGCTGGCGACTTGTTCAAAGCTCGTCGCCAGGTCACGCATGTGCCAGGAGCCCGCAAGCTGCATGGCGGTAGCTCGCACGTCGGCGTTGCTGGATGTGAGCAACTCCCGGACGGAGGAGACATCGGTGGCGGGACGCAAGCCGCGTTTGCTGGCGGCATTTTGCAATGCAGAGAGCAGCGATACTCGCAGGCGGTCTTTGGTGTCGGGGGCTACGGCGAGATCGAAAACACTGGAGAGCTCATCGCGGTTGCCTCGAGCGGCGACCATGTTCATGACCTGTCGTGTTGCCCCTTCATCATTGGACCAGGAGTCGGCGGAAGCGAGCAGGATTGGCACGGCTTCGGCGGAATCGGCGGCAGCGAGTGCAAACAACAGACCTGCCGCATTGTCGCCGAAGGAGAGCTTGCCTTGTCGAAGTGCGGGGAGCCAGTTTGCAGATGTTTGGTCGGCCGTCTGTTCCAGTGCGTACTTTAGAAAGCGATCCGTAGGCTTCTGCGCTGCTTGCATGGCGATCAACCCGGCGTTGATGGCAGTCGAACGCCGCAGCGCGTGCGAGGCTTCCATGCGAACCTGCGGATGGTCGTCATTGGCCAGTTTCTCCAGCCAGTTCATGTGGTTGGGCACGCGGTCCTGCCAGTGGTAAAGCACGCGGCACGCAGCCGCGCGGATCTTTGCGTCGTCGTGTTTTAGTAGCTCGGATAGCAGCTCATTGTTGACGACGTCCAGCGACTGGTAGACCCACAGCATCTCCAGACGCGTGCGTCCTTTCGTGTCCGGCAGCAATTTTGCGAGTACCGGTAGTACGTCGTCCGCACCGCGTTCCTTCAGCACGCGTTTCGCCTGCCTGCGCCAGTACGGTTCGTCGCCGGCGAGGAGCCTCAGGAGTTCCGCTGTAGGTGTGTCGTAGAGATTGCGTGGCGGTAGCAGCGGTCGATCCTTCGCAGCGATACGCCAGATTCGACCGTGAGTGTGGTCGCGTCGTGGGTCACGGAAATCCACCTCGCCATGTTGGATGATGGGGTTATACCAATCGGCGATGTAGATCGCGCCGTCGGGGCCCAGCTTCACATCGATGGGGCGAAACGCCTGGTGTCGCGTTCGGACCAACTCGTCCAGCTCACGAGAAGTGTAGCCCGCGCCATCGTCCTGCACCTTGTAGCGGCAAACACGATGAGCTCGGAAGTCGTTGGTGATCAGGTCGCCTCGCCATTCCTCCGGGATGTGGCTGCCGCCAATGATTTCAAGGCCGCAGAGTTTTGGCTTGCCTGGATTCAGGCCGTGGAAGATGCGTTTGGCTCCGGGCGACGTCACGCCGACGAAATCCGGAAAGACATAGTTGATGCCTTCGCCGCCGGCTCCGTCGGTTTCGAAAGACTGCCCGAACTTGTCGAAGGCATGTCCCCAGGGGTTCACCAGTCCGTAGGTGTACGGTTCAAGCTGCATCGTCTCGGGACGGAAATGCCAGACGCCGCCGCCATTCATGCGACGCACACCATACGGTGTTTCGATATGGCTGTGGATGTAGATCGATTGATTCATGTATAGAAGACCTTCTGGGCCCCACCGCAGCGTATGCAAGATGTGGTGGGTGTCTTCCGTACCAAAGCCACTCAACATGACGCGTTCGGTATCCGCGACGCCGTCGCCATCAGTGTCTTTCAGGTGCAACAGTTCTGTGCTGTTGGCCACGTAGACGCCATCGTCGCCCGGTTCGACGCCGGTTGGGATGAGCAGTCCGTCGGCGAAGACGGTCGTCGTGTCGGCCACGCCATCGCGGTCCTGGTCTTCGATGATCAGGATCTTGTCGTTGGCCTTTTGGCCGGGTTCGATCTGCGGATAGACCTCGCTACTGGCAACCCAGAGGCGACCGGCGGGGTCGAAATTCATCTGAATTGGTTTGGCAATGCGTGGATCGGCCGCGTAGAGGCTGATCTCGAATTCCGGCGCAACTTCCAGCTCGGCCAGTTGCAGTAAGGGATCCGGATCCGGGATGTTCTTCAGATTTCGCTGCGCCTGCAAGGTCGAACCGGACAGCCACAGTGCCGCGAACACACAACAGACGACGGGCAATTGATTTCGTAGGCTCATGGCTGTTGTGCTTCTTTCTTGAGTGCGTCGATCTTGCGTTCGGCGTCGGCAACCAGGGGGTCAAACATGGGGATTTCGACCGCGTTGTTGCCCTGTTCGTGTTTGCGGAACAGGTACAGATACGTTTCGTTCTGAGGTCGCCAGCGATGAAAGTACAGTTCGTTCTTCTCGCGGATGGCGGTGATCAGCTTTTCGTCGAAACTCTCGTGTCGATGGGGAGTCAGGCCCAGTGCCTTCAACAACATCGGCGCGGTTGCGAGGTAGCCCTGTTCGGTGAGGTGGACGCCATTGTCGGTGAGCTGCTGGTCGGCGGGCTGGTCGATTTCGGCAAACCGGCAGTTGCGTTCCGCGGCCAGTTTGCGAATGGCTGCGACATACGCGGGGCGGTTGGCGTTGTAGCTGGGGGCAAGCAGACGACCGTCGACCGGCTCATGTTGGAGCGGCGCGAGCAGTACGATGGAGGCTCCTGTGGTTTCCAGCGAATCGAGCAACCGGTTGTATCCGTCAATGAATGGCTGCAATCCAGCCGGGCCGGCGAAGATGGCGTTGCTGCCGTATCCGCACAGAATGACGGTTGGCTTGACGGCGTGGACGTGGACCTCAAGGTGGTCAAAGCCGTCGGCCGGTGTGCCAAATCGCGCGCGTGCTTCGCCAAGCACGGTATCGCCGCTCCAACCCAGATTGCGAAAGACGATGTGCTTGTCAGCGTAGTGCGTCGTCAACGCGGCTTCCCAGAAACCGTACCGCTGCTCTCGTTCGATGACCGTGTTTCCAAGAAAGAGAACTCGATCAGCTTCACGCAGCTCAAATTTTTCCCGTTCGCCTGCCCTGGCAGGGAAGACGCTGATCTGCTCGTTGAGCGCCAGGTCGTCACTCCAGGGCGCCGTGGTCGACTGGGGACCGCTGGTGAAAGCCGGTCGCCATGATTTTTCCTTGACGGCATCTGGATTCCAGGTTCCCCGCTTTTGCACGCTGGCATCCCAGGTGTCGTCCGAAACGACTTCGACCTGACGACTATTTTCGAGGGTGACGTCGAGGTGCACCAATAAACCAGCCGGTCCATCTAGATTTCGACCGCGAATGAAGAATTGATTGGTGCCGGACTTGAGCAGAGAGGTCACATCGTACTGCTCGATATGCTGCCAGTTATCGTCGACGCCAAGGAGACGCCCGTTGATTCGCACGATGTACTCGTCATCGCACGTAATACGAAGGATGCCGCGAGTGGCGGGCTGATCGAGCTCAAATGTCTTGCGAAAGAGGCAAACATCATCCGCTGCCTCCTTATTCGCGTCCGGCTTACCCCAAATCCAGATCGGCTCGGTGGCGACCGCCGGGTGAAGCGAGATGAACAGCAGCAGCCATGTGAGTGCAGCGGTGAACTTACGCCGTGTAAAGACTCGTAGATACGAGCGCATCATTAGATATGTACCCCCAAACTGATACCGCGGTTTCAGGCTGCACATTATGGGGTTCCGGTCGCCTCGCGGCAAACATCAGATTTCCCGGCCATGTCACGAAAGGATACAGCTCGGCGGGTTGGTTTTACGGGCCGGCCCAAGAATAATGGCTACCAGGAACAATCTCGCCATCAGCAGCCAGTCTGGTCTGCCGCGGCAATCTTCAACATTCGGGCTGGTCAATGGGCTGTCTTGCACGTTCTCTGATCGGATTGGTCATTCTTGGAGTGATCGGTGCGGTATCGGCGAAACCACTGAAGGAAAAATGGGAAGAGCGGAATCGCCCCGAATTCAAGGTGGAGAAAATCGATCGCGGCAGCGCGCTGCGTTTCGTCAGTGCCAGCGGAAAGATCAAGCCAATCGAGACGATCAAGATTGGATCGTTTGTCTCGGGGCCGATTCGCGACATGCCCGTCGAGATCGACTTCAACATGCCCGTGAAGAAGGGCGCACTGATGGCCCGCGTCGATCCGGCGCTCATTCAGGCGCAAGCGGATTCCGCAGCGGCGTCCCTGAAGATACGCGAAGGTGATGTCGAACGCACGAAGGCGCAGCTTCAGCTTGCCATCAATGACGAGCAGCGTGCCGTGCGGCTGCGTGAAAAGAAGAAGGACTTCGTTTCGCAGGCCGAGATGGATCGGCTAACGTTTGCAAGGAAACAGCTGGAGGCATCGCTGCTGGTGGCCGAGGCGTCCGTTGAACAGGCGACCGCGCAGCTTTCGATCGCAACGGTGAACCTTGGCTACACCGACATTACGGCGCCCAAGGATGGCATCATCATCGATCGCAAGATTGAGCCCGGGCAGACGCTGGCTGCCAGTTTCCAGACGCCGGAGTTGTTTGAGATTGGCGTCGGCATGGAAGAGAAAATGCACATCTACGCGTCCGTCGACGAGAGCGAAATTGGCTACATCCGCGAGGCTCAAGAGACCGACCAGCCGGTGACCTTCACGGTAAACGCGTATCGCGAGGAGCTCTTTGAGGGAAAAATTCTTCAGATTCGCATGAGCGCCACGGAAACGCAGAGCGTGGTTACCTACCCGGTCGTCGTGGAGGCTCCGAATGAGGGAATGAAGCTGCTTCCCAACATGACGGCCGACCTTTCTTTCAAGATTGAAGAACGGACCGACGTGCTGCGGGTCCCCAATCAGGCTCTGCGATACATCCCAAACAAGAAATACGTTCGCGAAGAGGATCAGAAGATTCTCGACGGATCCAGTTGGGCTCGTCCCAGTGGTGATGACGACGAAGAGGATGAAGGCGAAGCCAGCGACCGGATTAGTGCGGAGAAGCGGACGGAAGCCAACAAGGCGCGGAACAAGCGTCATGTGTGGGTGAAGGACGGCGAAAAGCTGCGAGCTGTCGAAGTCGAAACAGGGCTGGCCGATCAGGATGAACGTCGCATGACGGAGCTGGTTGGCGGCGACCTGAAAGAAGGCGACGAAGTGGTTGTCGGCGAAAAGAAAAAGAAGAACGGATTCTTCGGCGGCTAGTCGGATCCAATTTTGGGCTGCAAATGAGAAGGCAGCCTCGCTCTTGCAGGGAAATGCATGAACCTCCTACTGACATTACGAATCGCCTTCCGGGCGCTTGCGAAGAACAAAATGCGAGCCGCGTTGACGGTGTTGGGCGTCGTGATTGGCATCGCTGCGGTAACCACGATGGTGTCGATTGGCCAGAGTGCCAACGCGCTGGTGCAGAACGAATTGAACTCGTTTGGCGCGAACTTCCTCGTCGTGATTCCACGGATGGCTCGTCGTGGCGGTGTCAGGCAAGCACGCTCGCTGACGTTGACCAAGCAGGATTCGATCGCCATTGGCGAAGAATGTGATGCCGTTCTGGCCACTTCACCGCTGGTCGGGGCGGGAGGTCAGGTCATCTATCGTGGCGAAAACACGCGGCCGAACGAGATGCTGGGTGTGGGCGTTGATTATCTGATCGTCAAGAACTGGCCGCTCATGGCGGGTTCGTTCTTTAGTGAAGGCGATATCGCGGCCGGCTCGAAGGTTTGCGTCGTCGGTCTGTCCGTCGTGAAGGAGCTCTTTCAGACCGGCAACCCATTGGACGAGACGATTCGCATCAACAACATCCCGTTCCGGATCGTGGGTGTGCTGGAGCCGAAGGGTGCGAACATGATGGGGCAGGATCAGGACAACGTATTGGTGATGCCGTACACGACTGCTCGCATGCGTCTGCAGGGTTCGTCGTTTGATAATATCGATGCCATCATGTTGGCGGCCAAGTCTCGCGAGCTGGTGCCGAAAGCGCAGGAACAAATTATCAGTTTGCTTTCGGAGCGGCATCGGTTGGCTCCCGGTGAGCAGGCTGATTTTCGAGTCGAAACGTCCGCGGAGATCAGTCAGTTTCTCGGCGTGCTAACCGGCACGATGACGTTGCTGCTGTCTGCGATCGCAGGCATCTCGTTGCTGGTCGGCGGCGTGGGGATCATGAATATTATGTTGGTTTCGGTGACCGAGCGGACGCGTGAGATTGGCATTCGCATGGCCGTGGGGGCTCGACCGAAAGACATCCTGCGTCAGTTCCTGGTGGAATCCATCTTGCTGTCCAGCTTGGGAGGCGTCGCCGGGATTGCGCTGGGAGTGCTTGCCTCGGTGTTGACGACCAAGCTTATCAATACCTTTACGCCCAGTGAGTGGCCGATCGCGATTTCATTACCGGCTGCCATGATTGCGATGGGGTTTGCCGCGTTTGTGGGCGTCTTCTTTGGTTATTATCCGGCTCGGCGCGCGAGTCAGTTGGATCCGATTGACGCGTTGCGTTACGAGTAAGCGCGTTTCGAATGGGCGTGTTTCGCGTGGCAATGCGCCGGGGTGCGAAGACGCGGTCAACGCGTAATTTGGCGTTATCAGTAATATGGGTTCCGGGGTGCTGTCGCCGCTTCGCGGCTTGGTGGAGCTGTTGGGTAGTTGGCTATCGCAGTTGGTGGGGGCCTTTGTTCGCGGTGTTCGTAGTACCGGCTTCAGCCGGCTCCGCGCGCGAGAGAGTCCCCACGCTTACGCATGGGGCTACGTGCTGTCGCCGCTTCGCGGCTTTTGGGAGTTGTTGGGCAATTCGGGTGTTGAAGTTGATGGGGGCTCGTGTTCCCGGTGTTCGTAGTACCGGCTTCAGCCGGCTCTGCGTGAGTCCCCACGCTTACGCATGGGGCTACGTGCTGTCGCCGCTTCGCGGCTTTTGGGAGTTGTCGGGTAGTTCGGGTGTTGAAGTTGATGGGGGCTCGTGTTCCCGGTGTTCGTAGTACCGGCTTCAGCCGGCTCTGCGTGAGTCCCCACGCTTACGCATGGGGCTACGTGCTGTCGCCGCTTCGCGGCTTTTGGGAGTTGTCGGGTAGTTCGGGTGTTGAAGTTGATGGGGGCATTTGTTCCCCACGCTTACGCATGGGGCTACGTGCTGTCGCCGCTTCGCGGCTTGTGGGAGCTGTTGGGTAGTTCGGGTGTTGAAGTTGATGGGGCATTTGTTCCCGGTGCTCGTAGTACCGGCTTCAGCCGCCTCCGCGCGAGAGAGTCCCCACGCTTACGCAAAGGGCTACGTGCTGCCGCCGCTTCGCGGCTTCTGGGAGCTGTTGGGCAGTTCGGGTGTTGAAGTTGATGGGGGCTCTTGTTCCCGGTGTTCGTAGTACCGGCTTCAGCCGGCTCCGCGCGCGAGAGTCACCACGCCTACGCATGGGGCTACATAATGCCGCCGCCTCGCGGCTGAAGTAGGTCGTCGCTGGAACCAACGGGAGTTGTCCGTGCTTTACGGTCAAATGGCTTGCAAAAAGAGCCGTTTGGGTTGGGCAATTCTTGCGTTTGTTCCGCGGATTTGCCCAAACGACGAAGCGACTTGTTGATACACCCGCTGGCAGTCACAATGTGAACCCTCGAAGTTTTCGCTCCAGATTCAGGGCCCGCCTCTATGTCGACTGATACGTCTCAAAATCTTGCTGCGGATGACGTGGCCGCAATCGACCGTCTCCGCGAAGTCAATCAGCGACTGCAGGAAGAATTGGGGAAGGTGATCGTTGGTCAGAAGAAGGTCATCGACCAACTGGCCATCTGCCTCTTTGCTCGCGGTCATGGTCTGCTGATGGGCGTACCGGGATTGGCAAAGACGCTGCTGATCAGTCGCCTGGCCGAAACGATGAGCCTCGACTTTAGCCGGATTCAGTTTACGCCCGACCTGATGCCGATGGACATTACCGGCACGGACATCCTGCAAGAAGGGCAGGGCGGCAAGCGTGAGTTTGAGTTCATCAAAGGACCGGTCTTCGCGAACATCGTGCTCGCAGACGAGATTAACCGAGCGCCATCCAAAACGCAGGCCGCGATGCTGGAGGCGATGCAGGAACGACGAGTGACGGTCGTCGGGCGTTCGTTCGACCTCGATGCTCCGTTCTTTGTGCTCGCGACGCAGAACCCGATCGAACAGGAAGGTACGTATCCGCTACCGGAAGCGCAGCTGGACCGTTTCATGTTCCTGATCGAGGTCGACTATCCGGAACGAGCCGAAGAGATTGAAATTGCCCGGACGACCACAGGTTCTGACATTCCGCAACTGGATAAGATCATCAGCGCGGAGGAAGTCATTGCGTTCCAGGATCTGGTTCGCCGCGTGCCCGTGCCCGAGCATATCTATGAATACGCGACGGACCTGACTCGGAAGACCCGTCCCAAGATGCCGGACGCGCCGGACTGGTTGAAGCCGCTGGTCGGCTGGGGAGCCGGGCCACGTGCGGTGCAGTATCTGATCCTCGGTGCCAAGGCGCGAGCTGCTCTTCAGGGTAGCTACATGGTGCGGCTGGAGGATGTTGAGGAGGTGGCCGAGCCCGTCCTTTCTCATCGCGTGATTACCACGTTCGCTGCTGAATCGGAAGGCGTATCCAGCCAGGACGTTGTGAAACGACTGGTCAAGGAGATGGAGAGTTAACTTCGGGTTAACCGGCTCTTCTATTTCTGTTCCTCCTTGCGGAAGTCAAACATGCGTTCCTTTCTGGATCCACAGGTGCTCGGTCGGCTGGCTCCGTTGCCGTTGAAGGCTCGCGTCCCCATGTTGGGCAATGTGGCGGGCAAGCACCGCAGTCCGATTCGGGGTTCCAGTGTCGAATTTGCTTCCTACCGGAAATATGTGCCCGGCGACGATACGCGGCGACTCGATTGGCGTGCCTACGGTCGTAGTGATCGCTTCTACATCAAGGAATACGAAGCCGACACGAATCTGCGGCTGTGCCTGATTGTTGACACGAGCGGGTCGATGAATTACCGCCCGGAGGGGCAAAAGGGCGGCCTCAGCAAGCTGGATTATGCTCGGCGGATTGCCGGTACGCTGGCCTATCTCGCCTCGGGGCAGGGCGACGCGGTGGGGCTGTACTGTGCGTCAGAGAAGTTTAAGACGCAGATTCCACCCAAGCGAAATACGGCTCATCTTCGCAGCGTTCTGGATAGTCTCGAGCATTGTGAAGCCAAGGGAGAGACGGGGCTCGCAGCGGCGTTGCATGAAGCTGCCGAACGCATTGCGCAGCGAGCGTTGATCGTGATCGTGTCGGACCTGTTTGTTCGGCCGGCGGAACTGAGCGAATGCTTTCAGCACCTTCGCTTTCGCAAGCACGACGTCGCCGTGTTTCATACGCTGGATCGATCCGAGCTGGAATTTGAGTTCGATCGGCCGATTCGCTTTCTGGATCTGGAAGGCAATTCGCACATCCTCGCAGATCCGCCACTGATTGTGGAAGAGTATCGACGCTCGCTGGAAAACTACCTCAGTGAATTGAAGACGGTCGTCAGCGAGTCGGCTGTGGACTATCACCGCGTGTTGCTGGAAGATCCATACGATCAGGCTCTGGCGCGATTCCTGTTGGGGCGGGGGTAGTCAGATGGGCTTTCTGAGATCGTTCTTCCTGAATCCCGCGTTGCTCTTCGGGCTGCCGTTGATCTTCCTGCCGATCATCATTCACCTCATCAATCGGCAGCGTCATCGCACGTTGCCGTGGGGTGCGATGATGTTCCTGCTGGATGCGAAACGATTACAACGCAGCATGGCGAAACTGCGCTACTGGCTGATTATGGCAATGCGGATGCTGGCCATCGCCGGGTTGGTGTTCGCCATCAGTCGACCGCTACTCAGTGGCCGACTGGGGGCGCTGGTGGGCAATCGGTCCGACACGGTGCTTATCCTGCTGGACCGTTCGCCCAGCATGGAGCAACAGGATCCGACGACTCAATTGACGAAGCGTGAAACGGCGATCAACAAGCTGGCCGGATTGCTGGAAACCACGGGCGAAGGCAAGCGTGTTGTGTTGATTGAGAGCAACTCGTCAACTCCCGAGGAAATTGACGCCGCGTTGTTGCCGGAATTGCCTGAGGTTGGGCCGTCGGCGTATGAAGCCGACATCCCGCGCATGCTGCAGGCGGCGGAGGAGTATCTGGTTAACAACGAAGTTGGGCAGGCGGACGTCTGGATTGCTTCCGATTTGCGTGGCAATGACTGGCGCAGCGAAGACGGTCGCTGGGCGGCCATTCGCGATGGCTTTGCCGGGCTGGATGGAGTTCGTTTCCATTTACTGGCCTACGAGCAACCGGGCGAGGACAACTTTTCCGTTTCCGTCACGAATGTGCGGAAGCGTACGGCCGCCAGTGGTAACGAGCTGGTTTTGGATGTGAAGGTCCGTCGCGAAAGTGAGAACCTCGCTTCGCAAACGTTGCCGTTGGAGTTCCTTGTGAATGGAGCACGATCCGTCTTGGAGGTGCAGGTCGACGGTGAGGAGTTCGCGTTGCAGGGGCACACGATTCCGATCGACAAGGCGATGGAGTCCGGGTGGGGACGCGTCGGAATTCCCGGCGACAGTAACTCGGCGGACAACGAGTTCTATTTTGTTTTTGCGGACGAGGCGACTCGTCACGTGACGGTCATTTCCGATGACGCGACGACTGCAGAGCCGCTCCGCATCGCCAGCGCCGCCAGCCCGGATCCGGCGTCTCAATTCGAAGCCGTGGTACTTCCGTCGGCTCGAATCGCTGAAGTGGATTGGGAGAAAACGACACTGCTGATCTGGAATGCGGCGTTGCCATCGGACCCGGTGGCTGGACAGGTGACTTCGTTCCTGAACAAGAACAAGCCGGTGCTGTTTTTCCCGCCAGAAACACCGGATTCGACGTCATTCGCCGGCATTCAGTGGCAGGCATGGCAGAAGCCGGAAGAGCCCGTGGGTGTGGGGAGTTGGGACAACGACGCGGATCTGCTGGCGAAGAGTCAGAGCGGAAATGCGCTTCCGGTTGGCAAGCAGAAGACGGTCCGATATTGCAAACTGGACGGAGTCGGGAAATCGCTGGCTCGGCTGACCAACGGGGACGCGTTGCTCTTGCGGAGTGATGGCAATGTCCCGGCGTACTTCTACGCGACGCTGCCTCGTGGAGATGCTTCATCGCTCGCGAGCGACGGGGTGGTTCTTTACGTCATGATTCAGCGTGCGATTGAGATGGGGGCCAGGCAACAGGGTAGTGCCCGCCAACTGGACGCCGGGATGGCGCCTCGCGAGATGGTCTCTGCATGGCAACCACTGTCGGATGCACCGGAGGGTGTTGTCACTTCGGATAGAACGTTCCACTCGGGATCGTACTCGAGTGGAGACGGGCAATTCGCAGCGATTAACAGGTCGATGTCCGAGGATACGGCCAGTATCGTGAATGACCCGTCATTGAACGAGATGTTCGAGGGACTCGATTTTCATAAGATCAGTGACGAAGTGGGCGAGGGCGCGGCGCTCGCCAATGAGGTGTGGCGCATCTTCCTTGCGGTGATGGCGGTTGCGCTGATTGTCGAAGCGGCTTTGTGCCTTGGGTAGGGCGGTACGGCGGTTTGGTCCACATGCTCACGTCGTCCGGCTCACTGACGCTTGATTGCGTTTTCTTGGCGGGCTGTGCCACGGCACCGCGGCATGGCGAACCGGCCGGCATTCCAGCGCAAGCCGGCTGAAGCCGGTACTACGAGCGTGAGGAATTGCGCGGCACTCCCGCGCTCCATCAGCCGCGAAGCGGCGACAGCACGTAGCCCCATGCGTGAGCATGGGGTATCACGTGGCACTCCCGCGCTCCATCAGCCGCGAAGCGGCGACAGCACGTAGCCCCATGCGTGAGCATGGGGTATCACGCGGCGCTCCCGCGCTCCATCAGCCGCGAAGCGGCGACAGCACGTAGCCCCATGCGTGAGCATGGGGTATCACGTGGCACTCCCGCGCTCCATCAGCCGCGCAGCGGCGACAGCACTTAGCCCCATGCGTGAGCATGGGGTATCACGCGGCGCTCCCCCGCTCCATCAGCCGCGCAGCGGCGACAGCACGTAGCCCCATGCGTGAGCATGGGGTATCACGCGGCACTCCCGCGCTCCATCAGCCGCGCAGCGGCGACAGCACGTAGCCCCATGCGTGAGCATGGGGTATCACGCGGCGCTCCCGCGCTCGTCAGCCGCGAAGCGGCGACAGCACGTAGCCCCATGCGTGAGCATGGGGTATCACGTGGCACTCCCGCGCTCCATCAGCCGCGCAGCGGCGACAGCACTTAGCCCCATGCGTGAGCATGGGGTATCACGCGGCGCTCCCCCGCTCCATCAGCCGCGAAGCGGCGACAGCACGTAGCCCCATGCGTGAGCATGGGGTATCACGCGGCGCTCCCGCGCTCCATCAGCCGCGCAGCGGCGACAGCACGTAGTCCCATGCGTGAGCATGGGGTATCACGTGGCACTCCCGCGCTCCATCAGCCGCGCAGCGGCGACAGCACGTAGCCTCATGCGTGAGCATGGGGTATCACGCGGCGCTCGTCAGCCGCGAAGCGGCGACAGCACGTTGCCCCATGCGTGAGCATGGGGAACAGCGCGGAGCCGGCTGAAGCCGGTACTACGAACACTGAAGCCGGTACTACGAACACTGAAACCGGCACTACGAGCAATGTTAGACTTGCGGGCGTTGGATTGCCTGGCGTGTGATCATCAGGTAGGCGAGGCTCCACATCAACGTGATGATGGGGTATGCCAGGACGAATCCAAGGCAGAACAGGAGGATGCCCCCGAGTCCAACCAGGAACGAGAGAAACCAGAGCAAGATGGATTGCAGCTTGTTGCCCTCCGTGTAGTCGCCGGCTGCCTTAAAGGCATCCATGATCTGCATATTGCGATCGACGACAAAATAGCCAACTGGCCAGTACTTCACCGCCAGATAGACTCCGGGCACGATCAGTAACAGCAGGCCAAAGCCGACCATCAGCCCGTATAAAATGTTGGCGACGGCGAAGCGTAGGAACCAGGGGCCACCGGCGAAGAGTTCGCCATACTCGACATGCCGGCCTCGAGCCAGACCGACGGTGATCAGAATGGTACCGATCGTCATGAACCACTGAAGCCCGACACTAACCAGGTCAATCATCCCCGAAAGCCCGGGGGAACCGTTTTGTTCGGCGGCGTTGGATAGCGCGGAAAGGATAACGGCGATCAGGAGGAACGTCCCGTGGGTCGTAACAAGCAGTGGCATGTTCGCCCGAAACATCTCCCAGGCGATTTGCAGCGTCATGCCCGCGTCCAGCTGTCCAAATTGCGTGGAAGCGAGCGGATAGCCTGCTTCTGGCTGTCCAGAAGACGGAGGCGCCGCGTAGGGATTCACGTCGTCTTGCGCGCCGGCGGAAAATTGGTTGGGCGGTGGCGGTGTCTGCGGGACTTCGCCGGGCGTCTGTGGTGGATGCCCGTCGCCGGAGGGCGGCTGCGGCGCCATGGGCTGATCGTCAGGCGTCGGCGGGGCAGCTGCGGGTGCCTGATTCACCAGGTTCGCGTCGATGTCGAAGACCGCGTTGCAATGCGGGCATTTTGCCTGGGCCCCTGCGGCTTCATCGGGGACACGAAGTTTCGCCGAACATTCAGTGCAAAGAACGTCAATCGACACGGTTTTTCCTCAAACCAGGCGTGGAATCAGTTTCAACACAACGCTGCCGTCACGCGGGAGACTACAATACGGGACGTCAGTGCCGGCCCCGCCTGTAAAACTTGTATCAAGCAGTCTCTCATCAACAACGATCTGCGATCATAATGCATGATCTGGGTTCACACGATCCGTCGCCAAACTGGTACCGTATCAGAACCGTGAACGTTATCCCATTATTCGCTCGCCGCCTTCGAATATGTCACCCAGTTTTCTCAATACTCCATTAATCCTTGCGTTAAGCGTCGGGCTGGTACTGCTGACCGCGTGGCTGGCGTGGCTGGGCTGGCGAAAAAGTGGCTATTCGCCCCGCGTCGGCATTCTTGAACTGATTAGAACCCTGATCGTGGCGATGGTGGCGATCACGTTTAATCAGCCGGAATGGTTGATGACCTATCAGCCGACGGAGCGCCCCACGTTACTGGTTCTGGCGGACGAATCGGGCAGCATGGAGACGAAGGACGTCGTGCAGGACGGCGGCCCGATCAGTCGTCGTGAATTTGTCGCTCCGCTAGTCGCCGATGATGTCTGGGAGGAAGCCCGCAAGACGATGGACGTCGTTGTCGAGCCATTCAGTTCGACGCTGGATATTCCGACCGCCGGCAGCGATCTGAATCACGCGCTCACGTCGGCCATGAAGAATCATGAAAACCTGCGGGGCATCGTCCTGCTGTCGGACGGGGACTGGAACCTTGGCGAACCGCCGGCCAACACGGCCAGCCGCCTGCGTTTGAACAAGAGTCCTGTTTGGTCAATCGTCGCGGGCAGCGAGTCCAAGCTGCCGGACATTGTGTTGGAACGGTTCGATGTGCCGACGTTCGGTGTGGTCACAAAACCCATGCGACTTCCGTTTGTCGTGAGTAGCTCTTTGCCACGCGAAGTGCGCACCGACGTTGTGCTGGAGGTTTCCACTGGCGAAAAGGTGACGCGTCAGATCACCATTCCGCCGATGGGTACCGTCGAGGACTCCCTGTTGTGGAAGCCGATGCGGACTGGCGAATCGACGTTGTTGGTGCACGTTCCAAATCAGCCGGGCGAGCTGGTGGAAGACAACAATTCACGCGTGGTGCCGATCCCAATTCGGGAAGAGGCCATCAAGGTGCTACTGATTGAGTCGTTTCCTCGTTGGGAGTATCGCTACATTCGCAACGCTTTGGAGCGGGATCCCGGCGTAGAAGTTAATTGCCTGCTGTTTCATCCGGGGCTTTCGAAAACGGGCGGTGGCCGAGGTTACATCAAGACGTTCCCGGCAACGCTAGAGGAACTCCTCAAGTATGACGTGGTGTTGCTGGGCGATGTTGGTGTTGGTGAAAGTGGGCTGACGCTTGAGCAATGTCGGTTGTTGAAGGGGTTGGTCAGTTCGCAGGCCAGCGGGCTCATTCTGATGCCCGGGATGCGAGGCGGACACCTTTCGCTGGCGGATACCGAGCTGGACGAGCTGTATCCGGTCGTGCTCGATCCCAGTCAACTACGCGGTTGGGGCTCACGCGAGCCATCGCAATTCGAGCTGACGGAAACCGGGCGGCTGAGTCTGCTGACGAAGTTGGAAGACGATGAAGGCGACAACGCTCGACTATGGGAGACGCTTCCGGGCTTCCATTGGTATGCGGCCGCGCTGCGAGCCAAAGCCGGTACCGAAGTGCTGGCTACGCACAAAACCGAAATGGGGCCACGGGGTCGAATTCCACTGCTGGTAACAAAGACCTACGGTACCGGTAAGGTGCTCTTCATGGGGACGGACGCGGCGTGGCGTTGGCGAAAGGGAGTTGAGGACAAGTACCACTATCGTTTCTGGGGTCAGGTGGCGCGTTGGATGTCGTACCAGCGGAACATCGCGCAGGGCGATCGCATGCGGCTCTTCTATTCTCCGGATAGACCGCTGACCGATACCGTGGTGACCTTGAACGCGAACGTGGTCAGTAAATCAGGCGAGCCACTTGAGTCGGGCAACGTAACGGTTCAGGCGATTTCAGCCTCGGGCGAATCGCAGACGATCCGCTTGAAAGCCAACGACGACGAGTGGGGCTTGTTCTCCGGATCATTTACTCCAACGGAACGTGGCGAGTACCGCATGGTTTTGGCATGCCAGGAAAACGATTCGACGCTGGAGACCAAACTGTCCGTTCAGGGGCTCGATCGCGAACGCATTGGTCAGCCGGCTCGAGCGGATGTGCTGGACGAGATCGCACGCGTGTCGGGCGGGAAGATGGTTCAGGCCGAGCAGTTGAAACAGCTGGTGGACGAGATTCAATCGTTGCCGGAACCCGACCCGCTGGTGCGAAGATTACGATTGTGGAGCAACCCATTTTGGGCCGGTTCGATTGTCCTGCTGTTAGGGATCTTCTGGTCGGGGCGCAAGATGGCCGGCCAGGTGTAGGTCGGGGGTCTGCTTTAGGACGGTCACCGATCATCGACGATCCGTCTGCAGTTGCGGTACGCGTGAACGCCGTTGACTTCGCTCGCTGGGAAAATGCCCCACGCTGATTCCTTGCTGTCAAGATCGATAAGCAATGCGTTTCGGGCGAACTAGTTCCGTAACTTTGTGTTTGCGGTGGCATAATCTCGCGGAAAACGCTTCAACGGTCGAATACCTGTTTCGACCGCCCCGTCGAGTTCGTAAGATGGTGGGGTTGTGAACAGAGCATCTATTTAGTCTGCGCCGAAAGTGGAGTGACCGCTTCGGCGGCTTCTGAATCGAACGTCGTCGCAGAGGCGATGCGTGTTCACTCGTCCATCCGAGGTACGGACCATTCGACGGACACACGGAACCAGGGGTTTGCATGAACAAAAACCAACTTCATCAGCGGCTGGCGATTCCCGTCGGAACGCGGAACAAACTGGACGAGTTTAGGAAGCGTGTCTGGAAGATCAAGGTCATCGAAGGGCTTTGTGCGGCCGCGTTTGGTTTGCTGATCACCTACCTGTTAGTGTTCATCGCCGATCGATTCATCGACACGCCCGTTTGGCTGCGTGCGACATTGCTGTTGGCGGGTGCCGCGGGGCTTGGGATCTGGTTCCCTTTGAAATGTCACCGTTGGGTTTGGCAAACGCGTCGCTTCGATCAACTGGCGCGATTGTTGAAGCATCGCATGCCGCGACTGTCGGATCGCATGTTGGGAATCATCGAGCTGGCGCAGAACGATGTCGAACAACAACGGTCGGCTCAGCTTTGCGAAGCGGCACTGCGGCAGGTTGATGAAGACATCAAAGACAAGTCCTTCGTGGACGCAGTCCCCAATCCGCGACACCGCGCATGGGCGTGGGCGGCGGGGGTGCCGTGTGCGATTGCGTTGGCGGCTTTGCTGCTGGTTCCTTCCGCCGGCTTGAATGCGTTGCAGAGATGGTTCAATCCTTGGGGAGCAACGGAACGGTACACGTTTGCTCAACTGGATAATTTGCCAGAGCGTCTGGTCGTTCCCTATTCCGAAGATTTTCAGTTGTCGGCCAAGGTGTCGGAGGAATCCGCTTGGGCACCGTCGAAGGCCGTGGCGAAGATTGGCAAGCAGCCGGAAGTACAAGTCGATCTGACGGGCAATGAATACTCGTTCACGCTGCCTCCGCAGAAGAAAGACGGAGTGATCAGTCTCACGGTCGGTGATTCCCGAACGACGATTCCGGTCGAGCCCAAACTGCGACCGGAACTTACCGAGCTCGTCGCAAATATTCGACTACCGGAGTATCTGCAATACAACACAACCCTTTCACGGGACGCTCGCGGCGGCAGTGTCTCGGTGGTCAAAGGCAGTTACGCGGAGCTGGTGGCCACCGCGTCTCGCGAGTTGGTGTCAGCAACGCTCAATGGTGAGAAGCAGACCGTCAAGGAACGGACGATTCTGACGTCGGCGAAGGTCGTCAATGAATCTGGCAAGCTGGAGCTGAGTTGGGCGGACGAATATGGACTCACCGCGAAACAGCCGTTCGAATTGCGGTTGGAAGCCAACGAAGATCAGCCGCCCACCGTTTTGTGCAGCCAGCTCAACCGGCAGCAGGTCGTGATGGTCGACGAAGTTTTGACGTTCGATGTGACGGCTGACGACGATTTTGGCTGCAAGGAAATCGGGATCCAGTGGCTGGGTCTCGAAGATCCTCTGACGAACCCGCAACCGGCAAAGGGTGAGGCGGTCATCGCATTGGGAGCTCCCGAGGCGAGCGAACTGAAGGCCACGGCCACGTTCAGCCCTGCTCGTGAGGGCATCGCACCGCAGACCTTGCAGATTCGACTGTACACGGTCGACTATTTGCCGACCCGCGAGCGAATCTATTCGCCGCCATATACGCTCTTTGTGTTGAGTCCACAGGATCACGCGAATTGGCTGACCGAACAGCTACGACGCTGGTCGCGAAAAGCCCAGCAAGTCTACGAGCGGGAGAATCAGCTCTACGAAGAGAATAAGGCGATTCGGGCGCTGCCTAAGGAAGAACTCACCAACCGGGAGACTCGGGATCGCATCGAGACGCAGGCGGCGGCGGAAAGTGCCAATGCCCGGCAGTTGGCCACGGTTTCTGCGACGGGGAAGCAACTTATCAAGGAAGCGTCTCGCAACGACCAATTCAACGTAATGACGATGGAGGGTCTCGCGGAGATGGTGAAGACGCTCGACGAGCTTTCCAGGAACCGCATGCCCTCGGTTGCCGATTTGCTGAAGACGGCTGCGAAGGCTCCCGACAATTCATCGGATTCAAAAGCAGGCGAGGACGGCAAATCGGGTGACAAGCCCAAGGGGCCGCAGGTTGGAAACAACCGTGACCCCAACAACAGGTCCAACGGCAAATCCGAGGAATCGGAATCCGAGGATGACAAACCGGCACCGTCGATTTCGGATATCGAATCGTCGATGAACAAGGCGGACGACGAAGAAGCGTCCGAAGACGAAGAAGGGAAAAAGAAGAAGCCCGAAAAAGGCGGTAGCAAACTGGGGCTGGTTTCGACGACCGTTCTGGGCGGCGGGCCGAAGCAGAAGCCGCCTCCCGAAGAAGAACAGGAAGAAGAATCGCTGGAGGAAAAACTGGATGAGGCGATCGAAGAGCAGGAGAATCTGCTGGACGAATTCGCCAGGATTGCAGAGGAGCTTCAGCGGATTCTGGACAACCTTGAAGGGAGTACCTTCGTAAAGCGGCTGAAGGCGGCGTCCCGTAGACAGCTTCAGGTGGCCGACGAGCTGAACGATTCGCTGGCGGAAAAGTTCGGTCGAAGGACAAGTCAGCTGACGCCGAATCAAGTGGACACTTCTAACGAGGTGGCCGACCGAGAGAAGGCGGAAAGCGAGAATCTGGCAACAATTCAATCAGATCTCGAGGCCTACTATAGTCGTGTGCAGCAGGGTAAGTTTCGCACGGTGATCGGCGAGATGGATTCGCTGTCGGTTTCCACTCGACTCGAAAAACTCTCTGGGCTTGTGAGTGATAACCTCCATGGGCAGTCCATCGCCCACGCCGAATTTTGGGCGGACACGTTCGATAGGTGGGCCGAACAGTTAGTAGGCCCTGGCTGACCGAACGGGGGCTCGGCACCGGGCTCCAAAGGTGACAGTTTGTCGCCAACGATTGTTCTGAACGTCATGAAGATCCTCGAGAAAGAAGTTGGACTGCGAGATGAAACTCGCGGCACGGATCAGGCCCGTGATGCAATGGGACTGGAGAAGTATTCGGAACGCGCGAACGCGCTGGCCGGTACTCAGGTCGAAATCAATCAGATGACGCAAGATACGCTCAAGGAGATTGCGGATCTGGAACTGGAGAAGGGCGCGTCCTTCCCCAAGGAGACGCAGTTGCTTCGCCAGGTTTCAACCATCATGGGCGAGGTCGAAGGCTTACTAGCAGAGCCCAACACGGGGCCGGCAACGATTGCTGCGGAAACCGAGATTATCGAGCTTCTTTTGCAGGTGCAGCGGAAGCAGCCACCCAAGAAGAACTCGAAGGGCGGCAGTGGCAATAATCCAAACGGCGGTGGCGAAGGTGATACCGAAGAGTCCGCTTTGGCCCTGCTGGGACGCGGTGACGAACAGAATTCGCAGCGCGTGGATCGGGTGAGTGAAGCTGCGACGGGTACCGTTGGTAGTGGATTCCCGGCGGAATATCGATCCGGTCTGGACGCGTACTTTGGCGAGCTTGAGAAGTAATCGTGATGAATCGCTGTGCAAAGACCGGCTTCCTTTTGATCCTGCTGGGGCAATGCCTGCACGCTCAGGTACCAGGGATTGGTTCCGCGATTCGCTATGGCGAGCAAGTGCCGGCCGAGGTCGAACAGGTCTATGATCGCGGATTGCAGTTTCTGTCTCAAACGCAGAAGCAGGATGGCAGTTGGTATGCCGAACAGAAGGGCAGCGCCATTACCGGGCTGTGCGTGATGGCATTTCTGGCTCATGGTGAAGATCCCAACTTCGGGCGCTACAGCCAGAACATCCGGAAGGGTGTGCGGCACATTGTCGAGGAACAGGACACCAACACTGGTTATCTTGGCGGCAGCATGTATCACCATGGGTTTGCCATGTTGTCGCTGGCCGAGGCGTACGGCGCCATCGACGAAACGCTGTTATGGGGAAGTGGCCAGGAAGCTGGTCGCGAACGCTCGATAGGTTCCGCGTTGGAGCTGGCGGTGCGGTGTTCCATGACGGCACAGAAGAAGAACGGATTGGGCGGCTGGCGTTACTCTCCCAATGCCTCGGATGCGGATACGTCGGTATCGGGCGCCGTATTGATGGGGCTTCTTGCCGCGCGAAATGCTGGCATCGAGGTGCCGGACAAGGTCATCGACAACGCGTTGAACTACTTCCGAGCCCGCACACGATCCAACGGCTCGGTGGACTACTCGAGCAGTATGGGTGGCTTCAGCGATTCGATGAACCGATCGGCCATTACGACGCTCGTCTATTCCATCGGGAAGCGGAAAGGCTGGAAGGAATTCGATTCGACGATGACTTACATCTCGGACCGCAGCGATCACAAGGCTTCCTCGCATCCCAGCTACTTCCGCTACTACATGGCGCAGGCGTTATTCCAGGGCGACTTTGAAGCGTGGAAACGTTGGAAAGCGGAAAACAATCTGCTGATTCGCAGTCTTCAGAGAGCAGACGGTAGTGTCGACGCGACCTACGGAAAGGCGTACGGAACCGCGATGGCGTTGCTTTCTCTGGCGCTGGAATACCGATTCTTGCCGATCTACGAGCGATAACCGGAGGCTCCCTTGTCAGCTTTTCGGTTTGTTCGCGTACTTGCGATGCTCGTTGTCCTCGCCGTTTCGTGTCTTGCAACGACGTCTTTCGCTGCTCCGGAGGACCCGGTCGACCAGCCAAGGTTGTACTGGCGAAACGGCGACATGCTGGACGGCGAATTGACCGGGGTTTCGTCCCGGGTCTTGAGCTGGTCTGCGCCGCAATTTGTGGATTCCCTGCGGCTGAATTTCGACGCGCTGCGGATGATCCGATTCCCTGCCCGGGAACGAGAGCTGGGCGAGGCGGATGACACGGCGCAGGTGATTGAGACGAGCGACGGGAATCGCTTCTTTGGCAATGTTCAGAGCTCGGATGACGAGTATCTGACTGTCCAGACGGAGCTGTTCGGCGAGTTGGACCTTCGCCGTGATGCGGTGGGCATGATCGCCAATCCGGTCGAACGGGCGCACGTGTATTCGGGGCCCCGAGGACTGCGTGGCTGGAGTACGTTGACTTATGGCCGCAAGCTCAGTGAATGGGAGGAAATAGCCAATGGTCGCCTGACGACGCGGCTGGTGGCGGCCGAGCTCTATCGTGAGCTACCGGCGACCGGCTCGGTCGATATCGATGTTGAATTTCTGTGGCGAAACAATCCGTCATTCCAGTTGCGGTTTCTGACACCGTACGGAAAAGCAACGCGAGAGACCGTCAAGGTGGAGACGCGCGTCAGCGGCTACGTGATTCAGTCGTTAGGAAGTAACGGACGGTTTCGGCAACTGGATACGATGTCCAGTCGAACGACGAAGTGTCAGTTGTTGCTGCGCTGGAATCATTCCGCCAGCGAGTTATCGATTTTTCGCAATCGCAAATACCTTGGGAAGATCTCGGTTCCCAAACAGGATTCGTCCGGGCCGGCCGGGATCTATATCAAGAACACGGGGCCTCGTCTGACGCTTTCGCGGCTGGAGATTCGTGCCAGCAGTTCGCTGGATATCTATCGAGCGGATCAAACGCGGGACACCGTCTTGCTGGACGACAACACGTCGATCACCGGCGACGTGCGGGCGGTCAATGCGGAAGTGGTGAGCGTCGTGGATGGCGAAGAGACCCGCGAAGTGAAGTGGGAGAACATCGCCGAGATCGCCTTCCGCGCGGCGGATCAAACGGTGCCGGATCCGGATGGCGTCCCGGACCGTTTTCCTCAGATGGTCGAATGTGTGTTTCACAACGGCGAGACGTTGCGTGGTACGGTGAGCGGAGCGGATGATGCCAGCCTTCAACTAACGGTCCCCGGGATCCGCAATGACGTGCGTTGCAGCTACGTGGATCTTGAGCGGATCGTGTTTGGGCCCAAGGTCTTGCCGCCGAAGAATGGTGCCCCAACGTTACTGTTGTCCCGAAATTCGGACGAGCCCTTCTCGCAGCAGACCGCGATCAGGCTGCATGGCCGACTGGAGACGGGCGAGAACAATGCCATCGCGTGGCGACCCGAGGGGGCAGAGGCTCCCGTGGCAACGAGCGATGCGACCGAAATCAAACTGCAGCTGGCGACACAAACTTCGTCCGTCGCCGGTGGGCCGCAGGATGATCTCATCTATTTTCGAAATGGCGATGTCGTGCCGGGGCAACTGCAGCAGGCGGGTGCGACCGGCATTGAGGTCACCAGCAAGTTTTCGGATCTGGTACGCCTTTCGTCTGCCGACGTGCGAGCGATCGAACTCGCCTCTGCTCCGGTCGAGCCATTGACGGGCTTCGATGATCGCTGGGAGGTCCGGACAGTCGACGACGCCGTGGCGGAGTTTGTCGTGAATGCCGACGAACTGAGGCTCAAGGGCGCCGGGGCCGTGCAGCGGGATTCGATTCTCGCGGGCTGTGATCGAATACAGTTCAATATGCAGCGGAACCAGGGTACGGGCGGGATGTTTCTGTATCTGATTCTGACCGCCGAAAACCGTTCCGACGAAAAGAAACTGCCGTTCTACTTCATGGATGAGAAGCTCTTTGTGTTGGGCTCGCGACGTAACGCGTTCATCCCGTGCCTTGAGGGGGAAGAGCATTTCGAGGTGGTCGTGGAGACTCGTGACCCGTTCCGCGTTGAGGTCAACGGGAAGACGGTCTACTCGGTGGAGGGCAATGAAAATGGTGGTCCCTGGTCCGGGTTGGCTTTTGAGGTGAGTGATGGGCCCTTGTTTGGGCCCGCCGTGAAACGCAAGAAGCAGCCAATTGATGTGACCGTGCGTGACCTGGTGGTCAGTCAGACTCGTCGTCAGTCGATTCGGCAGACGACCGGGAGTGTCGACCCGCAAACGCTGCTGACGATTCCACGCAATCGACCGGAGGAGTCGCTGACGCATCTCGCGATTGGAACCAACAGCGACGCCATCCGCGGCAACCTTGTGGCTCTGGATGAGTCCGGTTTGAGGATGCGTAGCAAATCACGCGACATGCGCCTGCCAAGGGAGGCGGTTTCGGGGGTCGTTTGGTTGCACACGGAGGATCCTGCCAATGGCGATGCGAACCTCAATCCCTGGCGAATCGTATTGCGTGATACGACTACGTTGACATTTGTGGATGCCCGGATGGTTGAAGGGGAAAGCCTGACGCTGGAAGGCACTCACCCGCGACTGGGGGAATGTTCGATTCCGGTCGACGGCATTCAGACGATCTTGCGGGGCCATCATCCAACGGGGTTTCATGGCCACGCGTTCATGACATGGAAAATGAAACACGCGATTGAGCCACGGTTCGAGAGCCAGTCCGGCGACCATCGATTCGCTTCGGAGTTGCTGGGGAAACCGATTTCGTTCAATGCAAAGATGTTGGAAAACGATCGGCGGCTGGATCTTATCGACTATCAGGGCAAAGTCGTTGTGCTGGACTTTTGGGCCGCGTGGTGTGCTCCCTGCATCCGCAATATGCCGCAGTTGATCGAAACCGTGAAGCAGTTTTCGCCGGAGCAAGTTGCCTTGGTGGGGGTCAATCAGGGAGACGATCCGGCAACGATTGCAACGTTGGTCCGAGCGAAGGAATGGGATCTGACCGTCGCGGTGGACGTGGAGAGCACGGCCAGTCGCGAACTGGAGGTCGACACGATTCCTCAAACCGTGATTTTGGATCAGGAGGGTAACGTGTCGGCGGTCTATCTCGGAGTGAGCCGTGGTTTGCACGACGAAATCACTGCAGAAATCAAACGGCTATTGGGGGAAGAGTGATGCAGCGACTGGTACTTGGTTTAACGTTGCTGCTTGCCCTCGGTGGTGCAGCGTTCGCGGATACTTCCGAAGGACGCCTTGTATGGAACAATGGCGATACGCTGGTCGGTGAACTCACGGGCTATCGGGATGGATTCATTACGTGGACGTCGCGGCAATTTGGTTCGCCGCTGGAGGTTCACAGTGATTTCATCGCCGCCTTCGAATTCCCGGCCAATCGCGATGCGCCCAAGCCTGCTGGGGCTTTCCGTGTGGAAACGTCGACGGGTGACGCTTTCTTCGGCGAGCTGACCGCGATCAACGACGACACGCTTGAACTGGATAGCGCGCGGCTGGGCACGATTTCGCTGCGACGCGAGTTTGTGCGAGAAGTGCGGCAGTTGCGTCATACCGAGGTGCTTTATGACGGCCCCCGATGGCTGGACGGTTGGAAGGTGCTCAAGGCAGGACGGCGTGTTGCGGAATGGGAAGCCACGGAACACGGTCACCTTCGAACGGACAAGTACGGTGGCGAGCTCTACCACGATCTTCCCGAACTGGACGTTGCCGAGATCAACCTCGTCCTCAAGTGGACGGGAAAGCCGGGCTTCCAAATTGATTTTTCCTCGCCCGCGGATTTGGTCGCAACACGTCCGCGACCACGGCTGAGTCTGAAGTCGTGGGGTGACGACGTTGTGGCGCAAAGTTCGCTGGCGACGGCTGACTTTCAGCATTTGTTGAAGCTGACAGAACGGCAAAAGGAACTGCGGCTTCGACTGGTTTGGGATAACACCACCGGCGAAGTGAGCGTGCATCGCGACGGCTCGCGGGTGTTGGGTAGGATTGTGGTCGACAAGCCGAAGCCGGGTAAAGGCTTTGGCATTCTTGTGAAGAATCGTAGTGACGATCTGGTTGTCGAGCAAATTCGGCTCAGTAAGTGGAATGGCGCGTCGGGGTCGGAAGATCGCGAAGCCGGTAAGGGTTACATTCGGCTCGCTTCAGGGAAGCTTCTCAATCAGTCCATCAAGAGTCTCGATGCGGAAGCTGGCACGCTGGAGCTGGAGGGCGGCACGACCGTGGACGTGGCGGAACTGGCGGTCGCCGAATTTATCGCGACGGGAAAGACGGAGCTTCAGCCTCAGCATATTCGCTTTCACGATGGCACAGAATTTACAGGCACGCTGGAGTCCCTGGATGATGATGGTCTGAGGGTCAAAGTTGCGGCGGTGGTCGAGCCGGTTGTGGCGAAGCGCGAGGGGCTGGCGTCGGTGCGGTGTTTTCAGGGACGCACCAACGAGTTTGACTTTCATCTGGTGGGCGAAGGCAGTCGGCTGTGTGGGAACTTGCGGCCCGTGCCCGAATCGAATGCACTCGGTTGGGCGCCCATCGGGGCGAGAAACGCCGTTCCGTTTGAAATTGGCGAAGCTCAAACGATCGAACGACGCATGGGGCAATCGGACGACGTCGCGGGGCCTCAGCGGGGTAGTGAGGTTGTCTACCTGAGAGACAACTCGGTCTTGATTGGCGACCTGGTTGGCATCGCGAAGGACGAATTGACGCTGTCGACACCATACACCGGGGAACGTACCGTTCCGGTAAGTGAAGTTCGTGCGGCGGAGATGTTGCAGGGCACCGGGCGCGTGGCGCTCGACGGGCCAGACTGGGAGTTCCTGCGATCGTCACGTCCATTGCAGCAATCGCAGGAGCGACTGGAGGTTGGCGACCCGGTGAGCATGCGGGATCTCACGTTGCTGCATGGTGGGAAGCTGACGTTTAGCTGCGCTTGGGACAAGGACTTCGTGGGGCTGTTGACGCTACATCTTGGTACCTCGACGAAACAACCACGCAGCAGTATCGCGAGATTCACGTTTTCGAATGAACGCCTGTCCGCTCGATGTTTGGTGAATGCCGCCAGTTCGCGCAAGCTACCGCCAATTCCAGAACGCCGCGCAACCATTTCGCTGGAGTCGACCGACACGCGATTGACGGTTTGGGTCAACGGGATTGAAGCGTTCTCGACGGACATCAAGCAACGGATCGAACATCGCGGCTTGTGGTTGCAGTGCGGTTCGGCTCGGGGGCCGTTGGGTCAGGGTGATGGCCGAGGTAGTCGTAAGCCTCGGCTGGTGATTGAGCGACTGCGGGTGGGCGATGGAGCCCGACGCCTGGGAGCTGGCTTTGCCGCTGCAGGCGACGTTGACATGATCCTCAAGTTGCCCCGGAATCGCGTGAAGGATGCTCCAACGTGCGTGCTTTGTTCCAGCAATGGAGATTTGCTTCGTGGCGACCTGTTGGAATTGCGTGAAAATCGACTCAGCTTCAAATCTCGTTACGAGCAGGTCGACATGCCTCGCAGCGACCTGGCGGCGCTGGTCTGGCTGGAATCGCCGGCATCCGCTTCGCCGAACACGCCGTTGGCGGATTCCCTGTTGATTACGCTGCGGGACGGTTCCGTGTTCTTTTTGAAGGAGCCGCTGGTCGCAGATGATCAGATTGTGGGCAGCCATCCAAAACTTCAGCGTTGCTCGTTTCCGCTATCCCAGGTGCTGAAGATTCAGAACAGCGATATTGCGGCCCAATCGCTGGCGAGCATCGTTGACTGGACGCTGGAGCCAACGCCGGAGCCGAAATTCGTCGATGGCGAGCTTGAGCCCGGTACGGATTCTCCGCTGGTTGGTAAGACGTTCGACGACGTGACGATTCCGATGCTGGACGGAAGTTCGGTTGGTTTGGCAGACGAACGGGGGAAGGTCATTATTCTTGATTTTTGGGCCACCTGGTGCGCGCCGTGTTTGCGTTCGTTGCCACGAATGGCATCGCTTGCTTCCACGTTTCCGGCAGACAAGGTGCGGTTGATTGCCGTCAATCAGGAGGAGATGCCGTTCACGATTCAGGCGTTCCTCGCCAGTCGCGACCTTGATCTGGAAGTTGGCCTTGATTCGAACCTGAAACTGGGAAATCGGTTTCGGGTCGAGACGTTGCCTGAAACGATCATCATCGGGCCGGATGGTGTCGTACGTCGTGTGTACTTTGGGACGCCGACGGACCTTCACAAGTCGGTGCATGAGGCCGTCACGGAACTCATGGTGCCGACCGATTGATTGCCAGCCGGGGATTCAGTCTTCCCACGGTATTTGCGCGATTAGCGGACGATTTCTTTGTAAATGTTCTTGCCGTCGACCAGAATGACGGCTGGTCTGGCAATCGGTGAAATGGTGCGACGTTATTTGGGTATGAGAAGCGCAAAAAAAAGACGGTTGGACGTACAACTTCTGGAATCTCGACGGTTGCTGACGGGCGTCGCCTCGCCGGTGATATCGCTGGAGGAATCGTCGACGTTTGAATTCTTTCCGACGTCGGACACGCAGGTGACCAACGGACTGGTGGTCGACCTGAACGGGGATGGCCTGGACGACTATGTGATTTCTACCGGCAACCGGCGGGTCGAGCTCTGGTTGCAGGAGGATGGCAAGCATCAGCGGTTTGGTGAGGAACGCGTCTCCAGCGAGATTTCGGAGATTGCCGCAGCGGATATCAACGGCGATGGCCTGCCCGACCTGCTGGTCGCTACATCACGTCGAATTGAGGTATTCATCAATGCCGGCGAAGCGGCGGCCGAGTCCGCAGAATGGGGCGGCGTTATCGATGGTGAAACTGTTAGTGCGGCTGCGACGTCGTTGCTGTTGGAGGATTTGAATGGTGATGGCTTCAAGGATCTGGTTGTCGGAGGTGCGTCGCAGCTGGAAGTGCGGGCGGGAACCGGCGATGGACGGTTTGGCGACGGTGTTGGTTACGCCGTGGGAAGCGGGCAGTACAGCCTCGCCAGTGCGGATCTGAACGGGGACGGGCATGTAGATCTGGTCGTGGGGGCGGCGGATCGGCAGAACGGCACCGTAGAAGTGCTGTCGAACGACGGATCCGGAGCTTTCGAAAGTACGTATCAGGTTGTCGATCCCGGTCCGGTGCGAACGCTTCAGTTGGCAGACATGAATGCAGATGGGAATATCGATCTGCTGGTGGGCACTTGGGTTTCGCGCGAATTGGATCATGGTGGTGAGAACATTCACGTGTGGATGGGAGATGGAATGGGCGCTTTTGCCGGAACCCATGACAACTACGAAACCGCCGGCTCGCCAATTGATATGTCGGTTACCGATATCAACCTTGATGGGCTGAACGATCTTGTGGTGGGCCACGATAGCACCTTCCACCATCCCATTACCAACAACGGGCCGGGCGGCGTATCGGTGCTGCTTGGTGGAGGCGATGGCAGGCTGCATCAAGCGGTTCGAATCAGCACGCCCGGAGCGTTTGACGTGCACACCAACGGGCAGTCGATTGTGTCGTTTCAGCAGTGGGGTAACACTGTCGCAACTTTTTCCTGGGCGGATGATTCTTTTGTGGAATCGGCGACTGAGTATGCTCAGCCGGTCGATAACCCCTTTACCAATCGCACCGCCGTGGTGGGCGATTTCAATGCCGACGGAATTAGCGACGTTGCTGTAGCGACGATATTCCGGCCTGATCCCACGCTGACCGTCTACCTTGCCAACGCGGACGGTGGATACACCTTGCAGGATATTCCACTGTCTTCGAACGCAACCGTGAATGATTTGCGTGTGGGCGATTTCAACGGTGATGGATCGGACGACTTGTCGATTCGAATGACGGTGTCGGGCCGACATCAGTTGGGGACAATCCTCGCAGACGGAGCGGGCGGATTCGAGTCTTTGATGGCCAGCAGCGTATCGCAGTCGTTGCGTCTGTTCGAAGTTGCCGACGTCGATGGTGATGGCCGCGACGATCGCGTTGGTTCGCTGTCGTCTTCGATTGTCGTCTATGGAAGTCTCGAGGACGGTAGTTTCGACCAAATCGACCGAACGCGTCTTTCAGGGGCAAGCAATGTCTCCAACCTGACCGTGGCGGAGTCCAAACCGGACGGTAGTGCTAACCTGTTGGTGGTCAGTAATGTGGGTGTTCACGCATTGGCGTGGGACGGAGAGAACGGGTTTGTGGAGGACGCGGAGGCGGTTACTTCGCACTACCACACGTTTGGCGACTTCAACGGCGATGGGTATCTCGATACTGCGTTTGGAAGCTATAGCGAGAACTCGGTGCGAGTCGTTTGGGGAGAGCCCGGCGGTGGGCTCAGTCGACCGCAAATTGCAGCAAGCCGAGAGAACGTGCAATCGCTACGCTCCGCGGACGCCAACGGTGATGGGGCCGATGAACTGATCGTCGTCTATCAAGAGACGTTTGAGTTCCTCGACGGGAGCTCAGGCGAATTTGAAAGTCTTGGCGAGACGTACCTTGGCGGAACACTGGGCAGCATCGTGACCACGGACGTCACGGGCGACGGTGTGCGGGATCTGTTGGTCGCGGAAGGCGGCAACTTCATTTCGTCGTCGCCGTCCACGAAAATTGTCCTCATGGAAGGTGTGGCCGATAGCGTGCCGGCCACGAGCGAGACGTTTGTGATTCCAGGGATCGACGGGGCACTGCTATCCGCGACGTCCAGCGGCGGTTCGACGGAACTGTTGATTACCCATCGTTATGGATTCTCTTCGGTTGTGGGGAGAGTTGGTGACGCCGGTCTGCCGGGGGACTTCAATCTGGATGGTTCCGTGGATGCGGCCGATATCGATCTGCTTTGCGCGGCTCTCCACACCCCCGATGCCGACGTAGCGACGTACGACGTGAATGCAGACGGCGAACTCAATACCGGGGACTCGGACTACTGGATACGTGAAATCGCCGAGACGCGACGGGGCGATCTGGACCTCGATGGCGACGTTGACTTCGAGGATTTTCTGGAGTTGTCGGGCAACTTTGGCAGTGCCGAGGCGGGCTGGGCGGCCGGTGATTTGGACTGCGACGGTGAGGTCCGGTTCGAGGATTTTCTGGCCATGGCCGCCAATTTCGGCTTCGGTGAAGACGCCTGAAGCTGCCATCAACCGCAGCCGCTGAGTTCGGGGTTTCCGGCGATCGTGCGATAGGCGATGATCCGGGATTGACCTGTATGCGGTGGAGCAGTGATGTCCGAAGAACGAACGGGTTCCGGCAGTTCGCCGCGAGCCTACTACGACGATCGAATTAATGCCTGCGCGGCCGAAGTGAATTTGCTGACCGCCAGGAAGATGAAGGTCTCTCGAGCTCGCATTGGTGTGCTGGCGGTCTGGCTGATTCTGCTGGTGCTGGTGCTGAATGCCTACATCTCGCCGGCGTTGGCGGTCTTCCTGGCGATCATGGCATTTGTTGGGTTGCTTGTCCTGGCCGCGGCGGACGAGCGGCTGGCGGAGGCGATCCGACTGGCCAACGAACGCAAGGAGGTGTCGCTCATTCAGGTCGCTCGGATGGATCGAACGTGGAACGGTGTTCCTGAATGCCAGGTGGATGTGCCGACGTCATTGAGGCACGAAAGTCACGACCTGGATATTTTCGGGCATGCGTCGCTATATCATCTGATTTGCCGGACCCATACTCCGCGTGGAATCGGGTTGCTGCGTGACTGGCTGGCGGACGGTGCTTCGCCGGAAGTCGTCCGTGATCGAAATGCGGCAGCCGCGGCGCTGGCGCCGATGCGAGACTATCGAGAACAGCTGGACTTGTGCGGTCGTGTACTGGCAACCAGTGGTGCGGGGCCCGAGGCGTTCGTCGAATGGGCCGAAGGTCCTCGGTGGCTGGAATCGCGGCAGTGGATTTCCTGGTGCAGTCGGGTTCTGGTCGCAGCGTGGGTGATCGCCGTGCTGCTGATGGTAGTTGGAGTTGTCTCCAATACCGTGGGATTGGTGATCTGCCTTTCGATCCTTGCCGTGAATCTGCTGTTGAGCGTGCTTCTGGTGGGGAACGTGCATGACATTTTCAATATGGTGGATTCGCGGCAGCGGGACGTGGCGCAATACCAGGAATTGCTGGGGCTGTTCGAAAAGCTGCCCACCGATGCTCCTTTGCTGAAGGAACTACGCAAACGGATGGGAGAGGATACCGCCAGGCCCCAGGTGGCGTTGAGTCAACTGACTCGAATCATGGCGGTCGCTCAGATGCGTCATTCCGGCCTGTTTGGAGTCTTCCACTTGCTGTTGCAGTTGGCCTTCATGTTGGACTTTCACGTGCTTCATGTGTTGGAGAACTGGCACCGAACATGGGGCGATGCGGTCCGCGGTTGGTTTGATGCCGTGGGTGAACTGGAGGCGCTGGCTTCGTTGGGTTCGGTGGTCCATGACAATCCTGACTGGGTCTTTCCGGACTATGACGTGAAACACAGTCACCTCAAGGCCGAACAAATTGGCCATCCACTCATACCAAGCCCCGTGTGCAACGATGTTCAGCTCGGCCCGGCAGGCAGCTTCCTGCTGGTCACGGGATCAAACATGTCCGGCAAGAGTACGCTGCTGCGATCGATTGGAACCAATGTAGTGTTGGCTCAGGCCGGAGCACCGGTTGCGGCCACGGAGATGCAGTTGGGTCCCCTGCAAATCGCGACCAGCATGCGGATTCAGGATTCATTGGAAGATGGCGTCTCGTTCTTCATGGCGGAACTCCAGCGATTGAAAGAGATCGTCGACCGGGCCGCTACAATGAAGGGGCAGGGCGACCGCACAATGCTGTTCCTGCTGGACGAGATCCTGCAAGGTACCAACTCGGCCGAGCGGCATACGGCGGTCACTCGGGTTGTGCGTCGTTTGACCGAGGATGGTGCGATGGGAGCAATCTCGACGCATGATCTTGAGTTGGCTGCCTGTGAGCAACTCCTGGATCGCTGCGTTAACGTGCACTTCCGTGAAACGATCACCGCCGATGACGAGATGACCTTCGACTATGAGATGCGGTCAGGCGTTGCCACCTCGACGAATGCGCTGAAGCTTCTTGAGCTCGTCGGAATCGCCGACTGAGCTCGCGGCAGCGGGACCGGCCTTTCACCCTGTTTCGGGTCTCTGCCGGGGGGCTTGTTCAGCTGTCCGGCCCCTCACGGTATGTGGGCTGCCCTTGCGGTTGGTTGTGGCTGCAACGGCAGGGGGGCTTGGGCTTTTTGAGGCGGTAGCCAGTGGGTGGTTTGAGGGGGCCTGTAAGTATATGCGCTATTGGTGCATGAGTATATCTATGGTTGTTGACCGAAAAATCGGGTATTGGTAGTATGGCGCGACGTCGGAAGGGAAGTCGGCGTAATCGTAGTGTCTGTGTCCTGTTACTGGAGTTGTTTCAATGTCTCGTTTTTCTTTGGTTTCTGGTCTGTTGTTGTTTTTGGGAGCTGTTGTGTCGCCATGTAGTGCGGCTGTCACGTATGAGATTGTGGATGGTGCGGCTGGTGGTCAGGGTGATTACACACTCACTGGAACAATCACATTTGATTCCGCGTGTGGGACTTCGTGTACAAACGCGGATATCTTGAAGTATTCATTGGCGTACGAGAATGGATCGTCAGGGACAATCGCCTATGATCAAGCCGCTGATGGTGTAATTGCGTCGGGGTTCTTTGGGATCTCTGGTGACGCGAGCGTTTTGAACGTGACCGCAACGGGCATTTCATTTGACTTCGCTGAAAAAGCAGGTAGTAATCAATTTGTGCTAGGTAATGGCGGCAGTAGCGCTCCGTTTCTTGCGTGGCGCCAAGGTACAGATCTGACTGAAGAGTACGCACTCGGTACTAGTCTCTTTCCAGCAGAAAACGCGTTTCAAAATTTGACTCCGTCCGGAAACCCAACAATCTTTACCGCGGTACCTGAGCCCAGCTCGTTCTTGGCTCTTGGGCTGATTGGCGTCGTGTTTGGCGGTCGCACCTACTTCGCCCGTGGCCGCAAGCTGGTCGGTTAGGGACGAGGCCATGCGGAAGCGTGGTCAAGCTTGTCCCGTGCTGGCTGCTTGGGCGAGGTAGCCGGCAAGTGTTTCGGATGTGCTTGGTCGGAATTCTGGTCAGGCACAGCCCGGGCATTCTTCAACACGGGAGTCTCGGCGGGTTCTTGAAGTACCGTTCGAGTAGCTGCCACAAAATCAATTGGCATGCGTGGTAGGTGGAGTGGGCCTTTCAGTATGTTGCTCTTGACTGGCTGTCAGTGAGCTGCGGTTGGATCTCGCGTCAACATGCATTTCGGTGAAAGGTAACCGCCGATGACGAGACGACCTTCGACTATGAGATGCGGTCAGGCGTTGCCACCTCGACGAATGCGCTGAAGCTTCTTGAGCTCGTCGGAATCGCCGACTGAGCTGGCCACTCGACTGGCCTTTCGGCCCGAGTAGCAGCTTTGCCGGGGACTTCTTCAGTTGCCCGGCAGTTCACCAAAGGTGGTACGCTCTAGTCCTTAATCAAGCGTAGCCAAACACGGAGAATGTTCGTTTGGGTGGGGCGTAGTTCGATCGTGACGACTTGGTCGTTGATTGGAATTCGGCATTTTTGTTTTGCATATTGTTGTTTGATTTCTGGGTTTGGCGTTGGGGCGGACCAGGACCTCCGTATCCTGGTTTCTCAACAACGCGTCAACAGAGCGTTGGCCTGGAAAGCCGTTCCCAGAGGCGGAAGAACACGGGTTGCCAATCGTTCCAGCCCAGCAGACGGTATGTCAGTCGCCGGCCGCTGCGGATGATCTGCGCTGGAATGTTGATCATCGCCTGACGGAACGTCGGGAATTCCATGCGTAGCAACTTCTGCTTTTGTTGCTCGTGACGATCTCGCCAACGGGCGCTCACCGGAAGCAGCAAGGCGGCCCACGCTTTCAGGCTCCACGCCAACGAACAGATCACCATATACGCCCAGTTGCTCAGCAGGTTGTCCAGCGGAGCCTTCAATGCGTGTACTCCGTTCTTATGCTGCTCGATAATGTTTTCCTGATGACAACGCTTGTTGGCTTGCTCGGTCACAATCTGGCTGGCCGAACTTTCCCGGTCGTTGGTCAGATAGAAATGGCACTTCGCGTTGTCGAACAGTTTGCGTTGGCCTTTGTGTACCTCCAGTTCTTTCCAGACCACGATCATGCGATAGTCGCGATCGCAGGCGACAGGTCGATAGGGGAACTCAGCCACGTGTTCCCTAACCAAACGAATGTCTTCGAACTCGCGACCTTCAACGACTTCCTGTTTGACGCGATGCGGCCTGGCACGCGATGACGTTTTGACTTCGTAGCGAGGCTTGCGTTGCAACGTCGACCAGGCTTCTTCTGGCAGGTTTTCTGCAATTTCGTAGAGTTTCGCCGTAGCGTCGAACCCAAACACGAACGTGACGCTGTCGTCGTCCCAGCCGTCGAGGAAGTCCGTTTGCGAGAAGTCCGTGTCACCTCGCAGGCGAACTTTGCGAAAGCCTGCCTTGCGACACAGAGCCACGGCGTTACTAAACCACGCTGCGGCTCCTTCGTGACTCGGACGATTACCAGAACGATTGACGATGTAGAGTGGCTCGCCCGTGTTCGCAAGCGAAATCATCAACGGATGGTAGCCCCATTGTCCCTTGTAGTTGATGTCCATTCCCTGTTTGCATTCTCCGCCGGTTTCCACCAGCGTGCCGTCGCCATCAATAATCGCTTCGTCGAAGAAGTGACTGGGTTGCTGACGCCAGACTTTGGTACGGATCGCGTTGAAGACTTCCATCAACATCCAGATCGAGACAGGGTTGAATCGGCGGCAGAAGTCTCCGGCCGTGGTGGGATCGGGAATGCGTTGAGCACCAAGCGCGTTGAGCCAACCCTCATCGTTGCGTCGGAACTCGAGATGTTCGATGCAAGTTCCGCCAGCAAGGATGTTGTAGGCCATGTTGAGCACATGATCGGATTCTGAATAGGGCAGCCAGAACTTGAACAACGAAACATGTTGATTGATGGCGTTATCCAGCCGAAGTACTTTCACCATCCGATGGATGAGCCCGATTCCGCCAGCGGCGACGGCTTGCTGACGATCGGCAATTTCATACTTGATATTTTGTGCGCTGAGTTGGGAACCTTGATGACAACCTGCAGACGCAGCCAGCCGTCGCTCGATTCTGCGCTTGCGTGCCTTGAGCTGTCGTCTTATCTTCTTGTTCACTCGAAAACCCTCCGTGGCGTGCCTTGTTTGTTGTTTGCTATTCAAACAAACGCACAAAACCACTGGGAGTTTTCGAGTTTTTTCGTTTCCACCCGAAAAAACTGCAACTGATCTACGCTTGGTAAAGGTCTAGTGGGTGTGCTCGTCCTTGTCTGCGGAGCGGATTTGGGTACTTCCTTTGGCTGTTCCGTCGTGTCGCGTCGGGTGGTTTGGTGTAAATATCTAAGTTATTGCAACCAATTGGTACGATAGTTGTTGAGTCGTCGGGGGTAGATGGGTAGTATGTCACGGGTCCGTGCGAGGCGGCGTTTTGGTGAATGTGACCTACTTGGAGTTGTTTGGATGTTTCGATTTGCGTTGGTTTCGAGTTTGTTGGTTTTTCTGGGTGTTGCGGTATTGCCCTGTAGTGGGGCTGTCACCTACCAGTTGGAGAATAATGCGGTGGGCGATCAGGGTACCTACACAATTGAGGGGACGATTACATTCGATTCGGTTTGTGGTACGAGCTGCACGAATGCGAACATTGACGGGTTTTCGTTCACGTACAGTGGCACTGATTCAAATGGTGATCCAGACACAGGGACGATCGATTACGACCCGGCTGTCGATGGCGATATTACTGGTAGTTCATATGGAATTAGGGGTGAATCGATTGGGGACGTTTTGAATGTCACTGCAACCGGCATCACCTTTGATTACACCAATTACGATACAACGCCCGGTCGCAATCTTTTTAGGCTTGCCGACAAGGGTGATGGGTTTTATCTTCCGAATATGCAGTGGCAACAAGGGGCGGATACCAAGCCGAACTTCGTGCTGATTGGTAATAGCAATATACAGCTGTTTTCGAACTACGATGACCCAATCTTGTATACCGCGGGGAAGGTGACCATCTTTACCGCTGTAACTGCGGTACCTGAGCCTAGCTCGTTCTTGGCTCTTGGGCTGATTGGCGTCGTGCTTGGCGGTCGCACCTACTTCGCCCGTGGCCGCAAGCTGGTCGGTTAGGGACGAGGTCATGCGGGAGCGTGGTCAAGGACGAGGCATGCCGGCTGCTCGAGCCAGCCGGCACATGTTTCGTAAGTGCGTGATCGGTCTTGGGCGAAATACCGGCCAGGCACTTTAGCAAATAGCTCGCGGTGGGGTCTTGAGGTATCGTTCGAGTAGCTGCCACGCAATCAATTGCATGCGTGGCAGGTGGAACGGGCCTTTCCACATGTTGCCCTTTGCTTCATGCGAGACTCGGCCGTCCCGGTGAAGATAGCCAAACCATTCGCCATATTCCGGGTCTGCGAAGTGTTCGTGGGCCCATTGGTGTATCTCGGCGTGTGACTTGCTATACCGGTCGTCGCCGGTCAGCAGCCAGGCGTAAATCGTGGCGATGATCGCCTCGTTCTGAGGCCACCAGAATTTCATGTCGTGCCAGTATTCCTGCGGTGGATGGCCGTAGAGATCTCTGAAATAGATGATGCCGCCGTACTCGGTATCCCAGCCCCATTTCCACATCCAGTCCAGCATCTTCGTGCCGAGTTGTAGTAGATCGGCAGACTTCCGGTGATCGGCTTCTCGCAGGATGAACCATGCTGCTTCGATCGCGTGTCCGGGGTTGAGCAGGCGACCGTCGAAATGATCGATTGGCTTTCCGTCGATGCCCACCGTCTCGAGCACCACTTCATGTTCGGCATGCAGGTGGAAGTTTCGAATCATATTAATCGCGTCGTCGATGATTGCATTGGCGTTCGGCAGGTCAATTGATTCACGCAGTTCCTGGGCCGAGCCAATCGCAATCATCGGAGCACCGATTCCTCGTGTGGGGCGAACATCGGTAAACTTCGGAATCGGGCGGTGTTCCAGGAAAGTTCGTAGGCAACGTGCCGCGAGGTCCGCGTACCGAGAGTCGCCTGTGGCTTTTGCGAGTTCACCAAAGGCGATGGCGGCGAAGGACTCGGTGAAAGCGTATCGCCGTTTACGCAGTGGTTGACCGTCCTGAGTGACGTGAAACCACATCCTGCCGTCGGCCTTGTCGAAGCAATGTGCTTCCATAAAGTTGGCTCCGGACACCGCGGCATCCAGCCAGTCTTTGCGGGGTTCGACATTGTTGTAGAGTTCGCCCAGGAGCCAGGTAAACCGGCCCTGATGCCAGACGCTCTTGTCGGTATCGATGACCGTGCCGTCGCGGTCGAGTGCTGTGAGGAAACCGCCGTGTTGGTCATCGAGGGCATGTGTCATCCAGAACGGCAACGTGTCCTGGAGAAGTGTGGTTCGATAGAATTCGGCCAGTTCGCGGGCTCGTTGGTTATCCATGGTGCCTGGATTGTAACGCAGCTGGCCGCATTTGGAGCGTCGATATCACGGGCTCGTCGAGCCAAAGTTCTGCGATAGCAGCAGGAAATCCTCGAAGTCGATCGTTCCCGATTCGTCGAAATCTCCGTCTTCAAACGCAGCGTCGGTAGCGCCGAAATTGCGAGAGAAAATCAGGAAGTCGTCGAAGTCCACCATGCCGTCCAGGTTCGCGTCGCCATCTCGTCTGGTCACCGTTTGTTCCGGTGCTCGCACGGTCAACAGTTGAAAGGCAAGGCTGGCGTCAACTCCGTCGCTGACTTCCAGCATGACGGTGATGCTGCCCGACGACGATGCTTGAAGCTGCGTTCGCGCCGCGCCGGGATCGAGAATCGTTGGTGGGGATTCCGTTGTCGCGGCGAGGATGGTCCATGTATAAGTCAGCGGGTCGCCATCGGGGTCCCAGCTATGGGCCGCATCCAGCCACAGAGGTGTCGTGGAATCGGCGATGCGATCGGATGCCGTGGCGTCGGCAATGGGAGTCTGGTTTCCAGAGACTGTGATGATGAGGTAGTCGGTGCTTTGGGATGCGCCGTCGCGGACGGTCAGTTCGACGGCGTAGCTGCCCGGCTGTTCAATGTGCATTGACGCAATGGAACGGTCACCTCGGGTAATGGTCGGTGAAGAAGGATTGGACGAAGCGAGTAGACGCCAACTGTAGGCTACGGTCGCATCATCTTCATCGTAGCTGGCGGTAGCATCGAGCCGGGCCGGCAGATCTGCCATCGTCAGGTTGGTTGCGGTTCGTGACGCGTCCGCAACGGGAGTCTGATTTGCCGTGATGCTGACCAGAACGTCCGTCGAATCCTCCGCGAGGCCATCGCTGACGGTGAGGCGAACGAGATAGTCGCCGATCGTCGTGGCGTTTAGCCGCGTGGACGCGGCTTGAGCGCTGGAGAGTACCGGGGAGCTGCCATCGGGCGCCGAAACGATTTCCCAGGCATACGTGAGGTCGTCGGACTCGGCGTCGGTACTGGCACGGCCGTCCAGGGTGGCCGGGGCACGTCCGGCAACGACGGAAGTGTCCGAGAGCGAACCGTCGGCGACGGGGGCCTGGTTGGCGGCAAGTTGGACTTCGAACGTCGTGCTGGACGAGAGCGAGCCATCCGAAGCGGTGGCCCTGACGACGTAGGTGCCGGGCGTGTCGGCTTCAAAACCCGTCGTTTCGCCGTCTGCGGATGTAAGTGACCACAGGGCACCCATTGGAGCAGACTCCACGCTCCACATGATCGAGAAGGCGTCACCGTTGGGGTCGTAAGAGCCCAGCGCCGTTAACGTGACGTCCGATCTGCCTGCGGTGCCGGTGGCTATCGAATTGCTGGTGTCCAGGACGGGCGGAAGGTTGATTCGGTTCGTGACTCGCAGGGTGTCGCTTGAAGTGTACGTTCCATCGCTAACGGACAACTGGACTTCAAAGACCCCTGCCTCGTTGGCAGAAAACGTAGTGATCGCGGAATTGGGTGCGCTGAACTGGACGTCGCCCGGGCCACTCAGTTTCGTCCAGGAATAGGACAAAGGCGTCATTGGTTCCAGGGGATCGTAAGATGCCGAGGCGTCCAGAGTCGCGAGCGCGCCTACGTCAATGGTGACGTCAGGGCCAGCGTCGGCAATTGGAGCCCCCGATAAGACGATGTCGAGGTTGTCGTCGTACAGCGTAAGCACGGGGCGTACGTCCGAGTCGAGAGTTATGGCCAGCAAGCGGTCTGGCCCCACGGTCTTCAGGGAAATTGGCTGACCCTCCAGCTGCGTGCTCTTGGTGAGTCCCCATGTCGCGGACGACCAACGCTGGATCTGTGAAGAGCTGGTTCCCGCGAGTGTTCGAATGCTGTACGCCTCGTCGCCCAGCCATGTGACGTCGTCGACCGGGTTCGCGAGCGATTGGGTCAACCGTTCCAGTGTGTTGGCGTCGTGAATCAGGCCCGACCCGAGTACCACGACACTACCGTTGGGAGCGACACGAATGGGATGGCGGAAGCCGCCGCTGGAATGCAACGGCGAATCTCGCTTGTCGCCGATCGATCCGTCGGCGCGAATGTCTTCCGAAAGCAGGTCGTTGGGCGAAGTGTCGTCGCGGAAGAAATACATCTTCTGATTTACTTCGCTCCAGACGTACTCTTGCGAACGATAGTTCCATTCGACGGCACTGATCTGCGTTCCGTCCGGTGCGAACGTGTAATGACTCACCCATGCACCGGACGGGTCAACGGCAAAGAGGAATTCGCCTGCCGTGGCCAGCCCCAGGGGCGCCTGCGGCAACGTCGCGAAGACCTCTTCCGTCGGCTCGTCTGCATTCAGGTCGATCTTTCGTAGTAACCCCGTTGAATACGCGTGGTAGATTGTGTTGGTCTCCGCCGAGTAGGTGCCAAACTCCGGGAAGTCCACCAGTGGAATCGTTTCTCCCCAGCTCTGCGTGATGGTGTCGTAGCGGAATACGCTCAGATTTTCCGGACTGAACAGCAACGCCACTCCGTCGTTGGTTAGTTCGACGCGACTTGGTGTAAAGGACAGACCGTCTGGGTTCAGGGGTTCGCCCGGTTCAGGAGTATCCAGCGACGTGAGGCTGACGATTTCGACACGCCAACCCTGCGACGCGGTTGGGTCAATCGAGAAGGCCATGGCGTTTTCATCGTTGACGAACAGGTCGGTCGCTGCATACGTCAGGTCAGCACTTCCGGCCGGTAGTAAATTCAGTCCGTAGGCCGTGAGCGAGGGTCCGGACAGGACGATGGGGATTTCGCCGCCGACGAAGTCAACGTCGACAACCTGGCTCTGAAAGCTGGATAGGTAGTTGAGCGATGTGGAGTAGATCGTCCCGGAGCTGTCGACAAGGCGCTGGCCGTCGTCAAACAGCCAGACTTGCGATGCACTGGGGTAGTCTCCGTGGTAGCGGCTGTCGCCATTTTGCTGAAATCGACCGTCATCGGTGTAGGACACGAAGGTGATATCGGCGGGGCTTGTGCCTCGCGAACGACCGTAGATCCTGTTCTGCTCGGGGGCGATCGACGTGCCGTACGTGGTATCCAGATAATCATTTATGGTATCGACGACCTGGTTGTCGACTTTGTTGATGCTTATGTATCGCGTGTACAGTCCCGCGGAATGATTCGCGAACAGGATGTCGCCGTCGGTGTGCAAAGCATGCACGTTGTCGTTTGCGTTGATCAGGTGTGTGTCGGAAGAGCCGTTAAGGTCATAGCGATATACCGCTCGGCCATAGGCGACGTAAATGCCGTCGTCGTCGATATGAGCGGCGGACGGTGAGCCGGTGGCGTTGCTCAGGTCCAGCCGCGGAAGCCATTGCTCGTTCTGAATGTCGTAACGAGCGAAACCGGGATCGCCGACCTGCAAAAAGTAGCCAATGCCGTCATGCTCGAAGACGGTTGCCGAGAGTACAACGCGTGATTCAAGAGATTCGATTTGACGAACGGGTGACTTCCTGAACATGAAAACCGCCTCGGATGGTATTGGATTGCCGGTGTCGGCCGCCGATGCCGCACTTCACAATGAACTACAGCAGGTCATTGCGGGACAATCGAGGGAACTATTCGCCAGCGATTACTATTCGCCAGCGATTACTATAACCAGAGATGCCGTTCTGGGGGCATAATGGTTAAGTGGCCTGCATATCGGACTTCCGTGTCGAATCTCATGTTGGCGTCAGAACCTGAATGGTGCGTTAAGATATCGTCCCGACTCAGCTTCATTTGGAAACGCCGATTTCGCAGTGAGTGACTCCGTGTCTCATAAACCCTATCGCTGGATGAAATGGATAACGGTCAGCGCGGGTAACCTCGTCATCTTTACGGCGGCATGGCTGTCCATGTCATCGGCCGCGTTTGCGCAGGATGAGCCCGATTTGGTTTTTCCCGTCCTGCCACGCGTCGCGATTTCGCCTGCCAAGCCGGCCACGACGAGTCAGACGAGGCTGGGCGAGCGGCTGTTCTTCGACACAAAGCTGTCGAAGGATGGGACCGTCAGTTGCTCGACATGTCACAATCCGCGACAAGGGTGGTCAGACGGATTGCCGACCTCGAAGGGGATTGAAGGAAAGCGAGGCACGCGCAACGCGCCCACGTTGCTGGATGTTACCACGCTGCCGCTCTTGTTCTGGGATGGCAGGGCGCGTTCATTGGAAGATCAAATCCGCGAGCCCATTGAAAACCCGATAGAGATGGGAATGCCGTTGGCAAAGCTCGTGGAACTGCTCCGCGCCGACGAAGCCTACGCGGCGGAGTTTGAGTCGGCATTCGGTGCTCCTGCCAGCGAAGAGAACGTCGTGGCGGCAATCGCGGCGTTCGTGCGGACCATCCGGCACGGTACGACGCCGTTCGACCGCTATCGCGCCGGCGACCGTGATGCCCTGTCACCTGCGGCGAAGAGAGGGCACGATGTCTTCTTCTTTCGCGCGAATTGCTCGACGTGCCATCGGGCACCCTTGTTCACGGACCACGAGTTTCACAACCTTGGTGTGGGGATCGATCCGGAGAATGTGGAGGCGACAACGGATCTGGGCCGCTTCACGGTATCGGACTTTCCCATGGATCGGCGTGCGTTCAAGACGCCCACGCTGCGCGACGTGAGTCGATCGGGGCCGTACATGCACGACGGTCGCTTCAAAACATTGAAGGACGTCGTCGAATTCTACGCCGAAGGAGGCGTGATGAACCCGCAGCTGGATCCTCTCATGAATGTGATTCCGCTATCGGAGTCGGAACAGGCGGATCTGGTCCAATTTCTCAAGGAAGGATTGACGAGCGATAAGCCGCTGGACAGCGTGCTTTCGAAGGCAGCCGGTGCGAAAGCTCATTCCGAGTCGACTTCGCAAACCACTCGGAAGCCAAAATAGACGTAGCCCGACATGGCTTCCTGTCGGAAATCGCTTCGACAGTATTCGGCTGGATAATCCCACGCTCCGCCGCGAATCAAACTGTAGAACGACGGATCTGCCGCGGGATTGGTCACTGCGCGCGACGTGTATTCGCGTTTGCCGGCAGCGCACCACTCCCAGACGTTTCCGTGCATGTCGTAAATCCCCAGGGCATTCGGTGCGTAGCTGCCAACTTCGGTCGTGCGACCTGGAGCGGCAGGGTCGGAGTCAGGCGATCCCTGAATGTTTGCCTGCTGGGTGCCGATGGAATCGCCGTGGGAATAGGGCGTGGTCGAGCCGGCCCGGCAGGCGTACTCCCATTCGGCTTCGGTCGGCAAGCGATATTTCCGGTTCGCTCGATGCTCTTCGGGGATGTCATTGAGTCGCTCGCAAAATTCGACGGCCTCCTCCCACGTCACACGATCCACCGGGAAGCGTTTCGTATCCAAACCTTGTACGTGTGTGGCTCCTGGCCCTGTGTCGCAGAAATGACTGGGGCTCAGTTCCATGATCTGCGTGAATTCTTCCTGCGTGACTTCGAAGGCTGCGACGTAGTACGGCTTGGTGATTTGCACGGTGTGCTGCGGTTGGCTGCCATCGGTGGCTGGCCAGTCCGGCGGTGATCCCATTTGAAATTCGCCGGGTTTCACGAGGCAGAACTTCATGCCAATGGAATTGGTGAATTCCGGCGCGAGGTGGTCGGCGAGCTGCAGTTCTGATTTGCAGCCGGAACCACACAGGGCCGCCAGGCAGACGGCCGTCACGAGCACACTCAGCGACAGCCGATTGCGAAGACCGCTATTTCGAGTCGTCTTTCGTTTTGGGCGGGTCATCGGAAATCTGCAAGGTGAAATAGTTTTTGCCATCGGCCTCAACGGTCGCTCGCCATGGCGTGGTTTCGTAGTGTGTATAGGGATCGGGGACGATTTTGAAGTTCTCGGGATACTTTTCCATGTTCAGGACGACTTTGTATTCGCCCAGCGGAACTCCGTCGCCGCCCGAGTAAGTCATCACCTCGAAGCTGCCGTCCTCTTCCAGCATGCCGATACTCTCGTACTCCTCGCGTGTTTCCGGGTTGACCGAATCGAAGCGAATCACCGAGGCTCCCTTGAGGCCCGACAATGGTTCGCCACCCGGAAGTTGGATCACACCACGGACCCGACGGTGACCTTCCGGTCGTCGGGAGCAGCCAGCCACCAGGGAAAGTGAAACAAGGAGTAGCAGCAGAAATCTCAGGGGACGCATGTTCAACGCACCTTCCAGACGGGCGGACGGCAAGAGCTGAGCCTAAGGCCGAGCTTGGCGAAGTTCGGCCAAAGTTTGGAGAGTCAGAGTTCCGACCCATCGCGACTGAGGATCATCTGATCCCAAACGCTGCAACACGTCCGCGATGTTTCGATGTCATCTTCGATGAATCGAACGCTACCGTCGACGAAACCGCTGATGACGCCGCCACGGTGTTGGCTTCGGGTTCCGGCCTGTCCGCTTTGGGGTGCGGCGACCGCGCGATTGAATCGACAGGTCATCTTTTCCTTGGAAAGAAAGGCGACGGGACTATCGTAGCCTGATTTCTTCAGGTCATTGATGATGTTGAGGCAACCGGGGATATCATCGGAAGAAGTGCTAGGGTCGTTGGGGCCATTCGCCGAGCCCACGGAACCCTTACTCCACCCGTGCCAGAACAATGAGCTGGAACCAACGCCGCTCATCGCCCAGACGCCGCGTCGGTCTCGGCGATTAACGCCAGCTCGGACTTCGGACAGCATGATGGTCTTGCTGGTACCGTCTAACAGTTCTTTGAGCTTGGTAGTCTTGTCCGGTCCCAGCACGCCTCGGCGTTGTGGATCTCGCCACCATCGCTCCTGTCGTTCCGGATCGGACAACGGGCGGTTCATGGCGTTAGCGGCGTAGTTGCCTCGGGCCCATTTCGATCCGAAGGCGTTGTAGAGTCCGCTGGCGGCGTGGGGGATTTCAACATTGGCTGAGTCACTGGGGCATTCCATCGTTGGAATGCGAGTGCTACGGCCGTCGCGGTTGGTCCAGTCGCGAATCGGAGTGTCCAGGTCGAATTTGTCGAACGTCGCCTGCTCTTCGATGAACGGCAGGATCATGATCGCCCAGTTGGGACCAATGCGAATGCTTTCCCGATAGTCTTCGGGCGGGTACTCCTCGCCGTTCGCCTTGGGCTCGCGGTGCAGCCAGGTGGCGCCCGCGGGGAATTCCGCGTTGGCGGATTCGTAGTTGTTAAGGCCCAGCAACAACTGCTTCATGTTGTTCATGCACATCGTACGACGCGCTGCTTCGCGGGCGTAGTTCATCGCCGGCAGCAACATCGTGATCAGAATGCCAATGACGGCAATGACTACAAGCAACTCGACTAGCGTAAAGCCACGGCGTTTCATGCTCGCACCTGTTGGGGAATCGGTGGGGAAGGGCAACACTCTTTGAGGCGGGCAAAGTCGCGCTGCGGTGTTGAGAAAACACCGATTTGTAGACACCTGCCTGGTCCAATCGGGTGGTTGCTGCCTGACCAGTCTAGCAGACGAGCAAATGGGGACAAACAAAGGTCTTCAGGCTCTCTGAATCGTCAACGCCCAATACCCGGCGACGCGAGATTGCCGCAGGATTCGCACGGAAATATGTCAGGATGGGTGGATTGGGCGGAGGGCAGACATCGTCGATAGGTGCCCGCCATCGCCGCGCGAGGACGGGTTGCGGTCTATTCGACGCCCGCCAAATCGGCTTCCTGTTGGTCCTCTTCCTCTTTGGGTGCACCGTCGCCGAGGACAGGAAGGTAGCCGTCTTCAACGACGGAACCATCGACCTTTTTAATGACAGGAACCGGATGAGCCTTCGCCCATTTCTTCCAGTTGGCTTCAATCTTCTTTTGCTCGTCTTCCTCCAGGGAACCGAAGCCAACGCGGCCCCGGCACTTGGGGAATGTCGAACAGCTGAGCCACAGGCCACGCTTTGATTCGCGAACGTACAACGGCGCTTCTTCGCACTTGTTGCACGTTATTTCGCTGAGCATGGGATCCGTTTTGGGCAACACGACCGTGCCTTTTTTAGGATCTAGTTTCAGGATGAATTTCACTTCCGGATAGTTTTGGCTGGCGAGGAACGGGCCAAAACGTCCGTTGCGCTTGATGAGCCGTGTGTCATCCTCGGGGCAGAGGATGTCGGTCATTTCCGGTTCCATCGGCTTGCCTTCCGAATCAATGGGGGCCGCGTAGTCGCAACTCTCAATGTCGTCGGAAATCTTCAGAAACTTCGCCTGGTCGTCTTTCGTAAGTGATCGCCAACCGGCTTTCTTGCCGGTGTCCTTGTCGACGATTTGGGGCTTGGCTTTCCCCTTGGCCTTGAAGAGTTGGAAGTTGCCTTCGTGGCCTTCAGGATTCACGTCGACGGGAACATTGAAACGCGAGCAGCTGAGGAATCGCCCGTTTCGTCCGAAGCGATATACGGTTGGTGCACCACACTTGGCACAGCGAATATCGTCGGGAGCCGGTTCCATTTCCGCTTTGGCGTGGCTGGTGTTTTCCATCGCGGATTCTAGCGCCACCTTGAATGGATCGTAGAACCGCTTCAGCAGTTTCTGCCACTTTTCCTGTCCGGATTCAATTTCGTCCAGGCCGGCTTCCATCTTTCGGGTGTAGCCGACGTTCATGATTTCAGGAAACGCGTCGACGAGTTTGTCGGTGACGACCTTGCCGATATCGGTTGCCCTCAGTCGCTTGTCGCGAGGATAGATGGGTTCGACGTATTTACGATCCTGAATCGTGCTAATGATCGCTGCATAGGTAGATGGTCGGCCGATACCTTCCTCTTCGAGTTTGCTTTGGAGGCTGGCTTCTGTGTACCGCGGCGGAGGGCTGGTGAACTTTTGCGTCGGGTTGATTTCGATCGGTGCGAGCTCCTGTTCCTCCTTGAGCGGTGGCAGGACAATGTCGTCACTGGTGGGGACGCCGGTTGCCTTGTAGAAGCCGGAGAAGACCAGGATACGACCCGTTGCCCGGAACGTGGCGTTGACGCCATCGGGTTTGATTTCGATGGCGGTCGAATCCCACTGAGCGGGCACCATCTGGCAGCCGACGAACCGCTCCCAGATGAGTTTGTAGAGTTTGAACTGATCGTCGTTCAGGTGGTTTTTCACGTCCGCTGGCGTGATGCTGGCATCCGTCGGACGAATGGCTTCGTGAGCTTCCTGAGCGGATTTATTGGAGGTCTTGTAGATGTTCGGTTTGTCCGGCAAATAGTCGGCGCCGTATTCCTTCTCAACAAAGTTTCGAGCCGTATTGATCGCTTCGCCTGAGAGGTGCGTCGAGTCGGTTCGCATGTAGGTGATCAAACCCGTTTGCCCGCGTGTTCCTTTTAGGTCCACACCCTCGTAGAGCTTCTGGGCCGTTTGCATCGTGCGTCGCAACTGGAACCCGAGACGATTGGCGGCCGCTCGTTGCAACGTGGATGTGATGAAGGGTGCGGAGGGGCGACTTGTGGTTCGTTTCGTTTCAATTTTGGTGATTGAGTACGCCGGAGCGTTGTCCACGGAACCTTCAAACGCGACCAGGTTTTTCGCTGGGCCTTTGCCTTTTTCATTGGTCGTTTCGACGACGTTGGAGATGTCCAGTCCCAGCTGTTCGACGACCTTGCGAGCTGCCACGTGGTCGGTGGCTTCAAATTTGGAGCCCTCGAAATTCACCAGTTCGGCGCGTAGGCATTTCTGCTCGCTGAGCCATGCGTTCTGCTGTTTGATGGTGCGATCTTCGGACGTGATCCACTTTTTCCAGGCGTCGCCGGTGGAGCTGGCCTTGGCTGTTTCGGTGGCAAAAAGCCCGCCAATTTTCCAGTATTCGTCAGGGACAAACGCCTCAATTTCGCGTTCACGTTCGACAACAACACGCGTGGCAACCGATTGGACGCGCCCGGCACTTAGCCCGGCTGCGACCTTTCGCCAGAGCAGAGGAGAGACCTGGTATCCGACGATGCGGTCTACGATCCGGCGGGCTTGTTGCGCGTCAACGACGTTTTGTTCGATACCACGAGGGCTTTCGAAGGCACGTACGATGTCGGCCTTGGTGATGGCGTTGAACACGACACGTTTGGCTTCGCGAGTTGGAACCCCGAGAGCTTCCGCGAGGTGCCATGCGATGGCTTCTCCCTCGCGGTCGAGGTCAGTCGCGAACCAGATGTCAGATGCCTTCTTGGCGGCCTTCTTGAGGTCGGACACGGTCGAGTTCTTGTCAGGCATGACCTCGTAGGTCGGCTTGAAATTATTTTCGAGATCAACGCCCGGGACGGGGTGATCCTTACGCTTTGCACCTTTGGGAGCGCTGCGAGGCAAGTCACGGACGTGTCCGACTGACGCCATGACGAAGTAGTCTTTCCCCAGATACTTGTTGATGGACTTGGCCTTCGTAGGAGACTCCACGATGACGAGGTGCTTGCCCTCGACCTCTTTCGGGTCGAACTTTTTTTTCTTCGGTGCGCGCTTGGCCATTTCGTACCCGTGGGAGTCCCACCTATTGATTCACTGATTCAGCATCAGCGAGGAGCTCTAAATTGTCCAACAAAAATCTATGACCGGGGAAGCTGTAATCGCTTGTCCAGTTTGCGCGACGGTTCTAATCGCCGCAAATTACACCGCACACTTTCGATTCGTTTGACGAAAGCCCGACAGAACTTACTTATCTGATGCTGGCATTGCATCGCACTACTCTGTTGGCTGCCAGCTGTATAGTCGCGAAAATCCTACGATTCATTACTCGGTAAATGAAGGGGGCGTTCGACAGGCGTCCTGTCCGGCGAAAGCACCGACACTCCTTACTGGGATTGAATTTAGGGAGCCACTCCCTACAATCTCGGCACGATTTCGAAACGTTTCGTCCGCTGAATCAATAATACGATCACGCGGACCTTGTCAAGTATTCGAGCTTTCCGGCTCCGGTTAGAGAGACCGCCATGAATCCCCTCGCGTTATTTCGTAAGTACCAGAAAACGATGCTCGCCATTGCCGCAGGTGGGGCGATGCTGGCCTTCGGTGTACTTCCTATTCTTAGTGACTGGATGGGTCAAAGTGGCGGTCGTGGTCCAGTTATGGACACGAATACCGTTGCCGTGAGCTGGTCTGGCGGCGAGCTCCGGGAAGGTGAGCTGCAAAACCAGCGAGTTTTGCGTTCCCAGCTACGAGCGTTCCAGCGTGCCGTGGTACAGCGAACCGTAGAACGTGGGGGACAACCTCGAATTGTTGTCGTCCCTGATACATCTTCGGAATCCAGTGTCGTCGAATCAATTTTGCTCGCTCGCGAAGCCGAGCGAATGGGCATACGCATTGGCGATGATGCGGTCCTGAAATATCTGACACAACACCTCGCGAACGACACCATGGACCGCAACGAGCTTGCTCGTTTGTTGGTCGAAGCGACCGGCGGAAATCTGTCGCAACCGCGTCTGTTCGATGCAATTCGTACGGAAATGGCCGCTCATCAGATTCGGGTGATGGCCAACGGTTCGGCATTCGACGGTCGATTGGAAGACACATCCGTCAGCCCCGGGCAAGCCTTTGCGTACTTCAAGCGACTGTATCGTCGGATGGAAGCCGAGGTAATCGAACTTCCAGCGGAAGACTACCTGGCAGACGTCAAGGAGGAACCCGCGGAAGCGGAAATCGCGGAACTCTACGACGAGTACAAGGACACCTATCCTTCGCCAATCACGCCCACGCCTGGCTTCAAGGAGCCAATGCGGATCGCATTCCAGTGGGTGAAAGCCGATTTTCCGACGATTTTGGACCGTGAGGTTGCCAAGATCACGGACGAAGAGATTCAGGCGTACTACGACGAAAACAAAAGTTCGTACAAGAAACTGACGGCTCCTTCGCTCGGGGACTTGAGCGGATTTGATGACGAGAGTGCCGATCCTCTGACGGATTCGCAGGACGCGGTCGAGGCTGAAGAGCCCGCCACAGACGAGCCAGCAGAAACGTCAGACGATTCCGCCGAAGAAGCTGCAGCCGAAGAAGGTGCAGCCGAGGACGCTGCAGTTGAAGCGGCGGACGTTGATGAGGTAGAAGCCGGCAACGGCCAGGATGAGCTCGAAGAAACCGCTACGGACGAAGCGAGCGACTCAGTTCCAGCCAGCGACGATGCGGCTGACGAAGAAGCTTCAGCGGAAACGACCGAAGAAGCGGCCGACGAAGTGACCGTAGCTGACACGGAGTCGACTGACACGGCAAGTCCGGACACGGAAGCTGCCGCATCGGAAGAATCTGAGGAAGAGGCCGAAGAAGTTGTCGAATACCGCCCCATTGAAGAGGTTCGCGACGACATCGCACGGACACTCGCAAGGCCAAAGGCGACCGAGGCCATCCGCACGGCGGTTCAGGAAGTTATTGGCGAAATGAAGTCCTACTTCGAGGACTACATGTATTGGGATACAACTCCGGAAGAAGAACGCGGCGAACAACCATCTCCGCCCGACCTCAAGGCCGTCACCGAGCGGCTGGGGCTCGTATCCGGCACCATTCCGTTGATCAGTGCCCTCGAGGCGGACGAATACGAATTGGGTCGTGCCTTCGAACTGGATTTCAGCACGGGTCAGATTCGACGCATTCCCTTCACCTCGTTGGGTTTCTCGCCTGCGACAACGCTCTTTGATCCACAAAAGATTTCCGCATCGGATGTGGATTCGCAGTTCGTATTCTGGAAGACGGAAATAAAGGAAGAATTTGTGCCAACGCTGGAGGAAGCCCGACCAAAAGTGGTCCGGCACCTCAAGCTGCAGAAAGCCATCGAGCTGGCGAGGCAGGCTGGCGAGGGCATCATCAAGCAGGTTTCCGGCGAAGAACAGTCACTGCAAACTGCATTTGCTGACTCGGAAGATTACGACGTGAAGGACACCGGGCAATTTACCTGGATGACCTTCGGCGCGACTCCGACCGGTCAGGGTCCGCCTCGCATCAGTTTTGTTGAGGGCGTTGAGTTCCCGGGCGAGGAGTTCATGCAGGCAGTCTCTGACCTGGAAGCGGGCGACTTCGTCGTGACGCAGAACTACCCGGAGAGCAAGGCGTACGTCGTCTACATGCGGGGAGTTACCGGAAACGACGAAAACCTGAGAACGTTGTATCTGAACGAGGGTCTCAAGCAGCCCGTGCTGTACATGGCTCGGCAGGACAACATGCGAGCCGCGGCCGATTGGTACATGGCTCGGGAAAAAGATTGGGATCTGAACTGGAAGCGTACGCCGGTTAACAATTAACCGGTTTGCATTTCAGGTTTCAGATAAACGAAAGATGTGGTGGCATCGCCCAAGACAGGGCATGCGACACGCTTTGGGCTGGAGTCGTTGGCCGCAGAGTTCGATCGCGCCAATCGCTAAGTCGATGGAAGAACGCACCCGCCGCTACGGTGCGTTGGACCGTTGAACTCGTTCTTGCCAGAAGTCACGCGCGTCACGCAGTTGCAGCATGCGGGTTTTGAGTTCTTCCGGCGTTACGCCATCGCCGGGTCCGCGTTTTCGAAGTTCGCGAGCTCGTGTGAACACCCAATCCAGAAAATACTGAGCTGACATTTTGCTGATTCGGGGCTGACCGTCGACGTCGACGTAGAACGGGGCATTGGTTGCGCAGCGATAGTTTTCTTCACCGGGCGCGAACGCTCGGACGACCAGCCACCCGCTTTCCTTGAAGCTGACGATCGGTAGCCGCCCGTTGTTGGCCGCCCATTTGTCCAGTCGAACGGACTCGATAACCCGGCCGTTCTTGATGATTTCCAGGTACTCGACTTTCTGCCGAGTCCCCAGGTTGCAGGTGATTTCCAGGTCGACAACGTTGCCAGCCTTTCCGGGGAATACGTGACCGGGCAATTCTCCATTCGCCCGCGTTCGTAGGACAGGCCCGTTTGAAATGATGCTGCGCCCCTTTTCGAGGTTGGTCCACCACGTATTGGGTGAGAAATCCTGCCCGCACGCAACGTAGACCCGGTTGTACCCCGGAGGATTCTTACAGTCGCCGGAACCGCTGAATGCGGCCGGTGGGATTCGTAAGCCGCTGTTGAGCAAATGAAAGTAGATGTGCTCCGCGTACCGGCCCGATCCATGTTTGCCATTGAATCGGTCGTCGTCGGTGGCTATTCCGGTTCGCGAGTTTCTGTCGCCGGCCTGTTCCAGGTGGTCCGGCAGGACGGCAATCGAATCCACCAGGCCGAGCGCCACGAGCATTGGAGTTTCTTTTGCCCACGGCTCGAGCAAACAAATGTGACCGCCGGCACTCTTCATCGATCGTGCAAAGCCGACAGGATCTGTCGTGATCTTCTCGGGGTTGGCTACAACGTTTGCGGCGAGGTTTGCTGCTAGCAGGCGGCCGCCTTCGAGTTTGGTGGTGCCGCCGGAGAAATCGGCGAAATGGCTGCCGATGGGATCGGTCGCGTGTGATTGCTCGACTTCGTAACTCTTGTACGATTTCCCTGCCGTCCAGGACGGGGCCACGATGAGGTTCAGCTCTTCGGCTTCGGTGAGCAATTCCAGGTCATTGCGATCGCGTCGAACCAATAGGTCGCCTCCGTACCAGCCTTCCTTTTCCATGTCGACGAATCGCGGGAGCACCAGCGTCTTTTGGTCGAAACCATCGCGTTTGACTTCCAGCACACCGCGGCGCTGGTGATAATGCGGACCGCGGTCGATCTTGAACTGATACGTCCCCGTCTTCAGCTTGAAGGTCAGCAGATCGCGAAAGGTAAAATCGTTTCCCAATCGGGGAACGTTGCGGATGCGGGGCGCTCGTCCACGGCGATCGAGGATTTCCAGGCGAACGGGGATCGGGTCGTTGGTGGTGGCGTCAAGAACCGTCAGGTCCATTTCACCCAGCACTTCGGCACGGGTAGGAGCGGAAAATCCGCAGGTGCTGAGGCAAACTACAAGCCAGACCCGCGCCAGCCGGCCGCAACGGGAGCTGGGGATGTTGGTGCTGGAGATGGGCGACGATGGCGGGCTGGTTGAGGCCATGTGGTTGGCGGGCTGCACGAAGAATGACGCCGGGAAACGATCTGGAATCCAGAATAGTTTGTTCCCGGAGAGCAAGCTTGGCGATTGCCGCAATTCTCCGGTGAATTCATGCGTTTGGGTATCGATTTGACCGTTGGTGGGCAACTGCGGTCATTTACCCGCGGGGTGATTTCTCGGTACAATCTGGCAAAGTAACCCTCGAAACAAGCGGCAAATGGCAAAAGATCTTTACAAAACTCTTGGTGTATCTCGCGGTGCTTCGGCGGATGAGATTCAAAAAGCCTATCGCGAGGCTGCGAGGAAGAACCATCCGGACCTGAACCCCGGGGATGAGAAGGCCAAGGAACGCTTTCAGGAGATTCAGTCCGCGTACGAGGTGTTGAACGATCCGGACAAGCGTCAGAAATACGACCGTTATGGAGACTCGTTCGATCGTATGGGCGGCGGGCCAGGCGGTGGACCGAACCCGTTTCAGGACGTCGATCTGAACGACATTTTTGGCGGCGGAGGCGGCGGTGGATTCTCCGATCTTTTTCGGCAGTTCTCTCAGGGCGGTGCTGGTCCGCAAACCCAGCGGCGTGCACCGCGACCCAAGGGCCGCGATCTCCGGCACGAGGTGATGGTTTCATTTCACACATCCGTGCTGGGTGGTGATGCAGACGTCGGTGTTGTGGACGGCAGCGGCGCACAGAAGACCATCAACATCAAGATTCCAGCAGGGATCGAAGATGGCAAGAAGATTCGTTTGCGCGGGCAGGGTGAACCGTCGCCACGTGGCGGCGAGGCCGGTGATTTACTGGTTACCGTTCGGGTTGGCGCGCACCCGTGCTACAAACGAGACGGGCTCAATCTGGAAGTCGACGTTCCCGTGACGCTCACGGAGGCGGCGAAAGGCGCGAAAGTAGATGTTCCAACGCCAAAGGGAACGATCTCCCTGACGATTCCTCCGGGGACCAGTAGCGGCAAGCGGCTGAGGGTACGAGGGTTGGGCGTTGAGTCTAGTGGCAGGAAGGGCGATCTGTTTGCTGAGATTCAGATTACGCTTCCGGAGTCTCTCGACGAAGGTGCTCTGGCGCTGCTTGAACAGATCGAAGAACAACGCGGCGAGGAGCCGCGGTCGGAGTTGAAATGGTAGCGTTGCGAAGTGTCTGCGCGTGGCCTGCTGTGCTGTTGGCAGAGGTGTCCAGCGGAGCGGAAGCAGCGCCGGCGGTAAAGCAACTTTCGCCAATCAACCAGCTGCGTGTTACCGTTGGCCTCTTCGTGGTGGTGGTACTCGGGTTGGTGATTTTCATTGTGATCAAGGCCGGTGCGCATATGTTCAAAGGCTACGCTGCGGCGGCGGACCGGTTGCCCCATGATACGGTCCCCAGCGAAGACGATTGGGCCAGCAAGCCGCTCAACGAGCTGCCGCCCGCGTCGCCAGAAGCAGACGCATGACCGACGCTGGTGATTCGCCCGGACGTAACTCATTTCCCAAGTCGGCACGGCTATTGGGTACGGACGACTTCCGGCGAGTTTTCGATCTCAAGTGCAGCGTCGCTGACGATACGCTGATCGCGTACGGCCGCCTGAATGGCCTGTCACGTTGGCGGATTGGACTGACGGTATCGCGGAAAGTCGGCAATGCGGTGGTTCGGAATCGATGGAAGCGACTCTTGCGAGATTCGTTTCGCCATCAGGCTAACGACGAACAGCCAGGCGTGGATCTTGTGATCTTGCCACGCCGAGGTGTCTCTCCCTGCCCGGAAGCAATCCGGCGTTCATTTGGAAAACTGAGGCAACGAATTATTCGTCGTTTGGAGCAGCGGAGTAAACCGGGGCAGGATAGTGTCAACGCGAGTGGAAAACGTCGGGGCAAGCGGACGGAAAAGGGCGGCGGCAAGGGGGCTGGCTACGGGCGCGGAAAAGGCAGCGGGGGCAAATCGTGAGACTCCTGGCGTGGCTAACGCAGTTGCCGGCGAAGTTTCTCGTGGGCCTCGTGCGGCTGTACCAGTGGTTGATCAGTCCGTTGCTGGGGCCGACATGCCGGTTTCGCCCAACATGCTCTGAGTATTTCATTCAGTCGGTGAAGAAGTATGGCGTCGTGCGAGGTAGCTGGCGTGGCGTCATGCGGATTTGCAAATGTCATCCGTGGCATCCAGGTGGCTATGACCCGCCGTAGTTCGCTCGCTTAACGCAGTCATTGTTTGGCGCGTCGCCCAATTCGCTTCGAGGACGGGTGTCCTGGTTTTGTTGCATGGACAAAGTGTCCACGTTTTGATCTTACAGGGCTTTTACAACCTGCTCATAAAAGTCGACGCAATATGCCAAATCGCTTTACGAATGGGAGGTAACCGGGCATTGCGGAGATGTCGGTGATGGAGAATTTGACACACTGGCTATACTGTTGGCATGTCTTCACCTCGGTGGTAGTTCCCTTTGGCAAGTTTCGTTCGTCAAGGCGGCACGCTACTGACAAGGAGTCCCAATGGAAGATGAACACATCGAAATCGTCGAGGACCCGACCGCTGAACCGCGTTCTTCGGTCATTGTGACGCTCCTCGTTTTTATGGCTGCCATTGCACTCGTGCGTTTCGTAATGCCGCCGTTGGTGGAAGAAGTTCACTACGCAATCGAATTGGGTCGCCAGCGAGCGGCTTTCGAATTCGCTACGGAACGACTCGAGGACGACCCGTTGGTTGGTCTCTCAGAGGCCTCGCGGTTGGTGAATCAAAAGATCTCGCCGAGCGTCGTTCATATCGATACGACGCGGGAAGCGTCGCCCGGTGAAATCGCCGAGGATGCTGCACTGAGCGCCGGTCCGCTCGACGATATTGTTCACGGACAGGGATCCGGCGTCATCATCAGCGACAAAGGTGAGATTATCACGAACTATCATGTGATCGAGTACGCCGAGAAGATCACCGTGACGTTAAATGACGACCAGGAGTTGGAGGCTCAAGTTGTCGGAGTCGACCGCCTTTCGGATCTCGCCCTGTTGCGAGTCGAAGACGCCAGTAATCTTGTTCCGGCTGTTTGGGGTGACAGCGACGCTGCACAGGAAGGATCCATGGTCTGGGCGTTGGGGAGTCCTTTTGGGCTCAGCAAGACGATTACCTTTGGCATCCTCAGCGGGAAGGCTCGCAAGAGTTTCGATCGTGGGAACTACCACGAGTTCCTGCAGAGCGACGCGGCCGTAAGCGCCGGTAACAGCGGTGGTCCGTTGGTGGACTCCATGGGGCGGGTGATTGGGATCAATACCGCCATCATTGGGCCGGTCTACCAGGGAGTCAGCTTTGCGATTCCGTCGAAACGCGTGCGTGGGATCTACGACAAAATTCTTTCGCAGGAGCGCCAGTCCGAACAGGCTTGGTTGGGTGTGCGACTCAGCCCGCCACCACCGGGTTCGAAGACTGGCGGCGCGTTGATCGAGCAGGTGGTCAACACGTATCGGTCACCGGCGAAAGCCGCGGGCATCAAGCCGGGCGACTTCATCACTGTCTGGAATGGTGTCGAGGTTACCTCGCCAGCTCAGTTACGTCGCTTGGTGGCGGAATCCGCAATCGACGAGCCTGTTGACATTCGCGTCATCCGTGGTGACGAAGCAAATGACCTGGTCGTGCGAATCGGCCCGAAGCCACTGCAGTTTTGATCGCAGCATTTCGGTCAGTTCTCGGAAGACATCGCCGCATCGTGCTTCCCTTCTCTCAGGGCGGGTCTTCCGTTAAAACGTGGCTTCACTTGAGCGTACCTGCCGGGCATTTTCTCCATGGCGCGAGTTTGTCATATCTCTCCCGTTCACTCGGTCGTCGACAATCGTGTCTTCCTGAAGGAATGCGTCTCGTTGGCCGCCGCGGGGCATGACGTTTCGTGGGTCGTTCAAAATGACCACGATGAAACAATCGAAGGCGTTTCGGTATTGGCCCTGCCGCGGACGACCTCACGCCTCTGGCGTTGGCTGGTGACGAACTGGCAGGCGTTTCGCCGGGCCCAGTCGACGAAGAGCCAGGTCTATCACTTTCATGACCCCGAATTCATTCCGTTCGCGATCCTGTTGCGGTTGCTCGGGGGGAAGGTGATCTATGACATTCACGAAGACTACGTCAGCAGCGTCAGTCAGAAACCGTACATTCCGAAATTGTTGCAGTGGCCAATCAGTCGCCTCGCGGGTTTCGCTGAGCTACTGTTCACGTCTGGTTTTACACGCGTGATCGCCGAGCGTTACTACGCGGAACGATTTCCCTCGGCGACGATGGTGTTGAACTACCCGCGGTTGCAGGAAGCCGAAGAGGGTTGTCGGCGGTCCACGACGAATCTGATTTACACGGGCAACGTGCATCCCTATCGTGGTGCTCACATTCACGCAAAGATCCCCGGATATGTGAGCGGCACCACCGTCAGCTTCATTGGGCGATGCAAGAAGCCGCTGCACCAGCAGATTCAGTCAGAATGTGGCGGGCATCTCGAACAACTCTCGTTCGTGGGCGTAGGGGAGAATGTGCCATTCACGGAGATCGCGCGGCAATACCGCGAAGGCGAATGGCTGGCGGGGCTGGCGATCTTTCCTCCCAATGAACATTTGGAAAAGAAAGAGCTGACGAAGTTCTTTGAATACATGCAGTTTGGCATCCCCATCATCGCGTCGAACTTTCCGACATGGAAACGTTTGGTCGAAGACAATGGCTGCGGGATCTGTGTGAATCCGGAGGACGAACGCGAGATCGCCGATGCCGTTTGTCGACTCCGTGAAGACGAGGCTCTTTGGAAAGATTTTTCTTCCAACGGGATTCAGACGGTGCGAGAAAAGTTTTCGTGGCAGTCGCAGGAGGATGCGATGCTGAAGCTGTATGATGAGCTACTTGATCGCTGACCGAGGGTAGTCGGAAGCTCTGACCACTCCAGCGTGCGTCGTCGCGAATTCACGAAACAGGACGTTAGAGAACAGAGAATGACAAGTACCGCACCAGACTATCTGAATCCTGGCGTACCATCGGGACTTGAGCGAGTGAAGATCCCGACGGTTGTGGCCACCAATGAAACGTTGGATGGCTACGGTTGCCTTGTGGACGGTGACCCCGAGCAGTTCGATGTCGAGATCGTTCGCTGGCCCGCGCAGGGGTGGCGTCCGGTTGACCCGGATTGTGGTGATGAAGGTGGGACGACACAGGGGATCTTCGTCAGCGAATGGAAGGGCGACGTACTCTACGGCAGCAACGAAGCGGTCGGTGGGCACTATGTGTTGGGGTACGCAACCGAACCCGGTGAAGCTCGCGAAGACCACTCGCGTCAGCCCGAGTGCGTGATGTTGTGGCACTGCAACTATCACCCGGACGGTGGCCAGTTGTTCTATCCACTGGAGAAGAAACCGTTCCTCCTTCCGCTCGCGCTTCCCGGTGACGATGTGAAGCCGCAGGATTTTGTAGCCTTTTGGTGTGATGGCACGAGGGGGCTCTATATTCACCCCAATATCTGGCACGATGGCGTTTTCACATCGGCAGGTAAGCAACGCTTCTACGATCGGCAGGGAGCCGTCCACGCTCGAGTGTCGGTCGACTTCCCGAAAGAATTCAAGTGCATGTTGCAGGCCTCGCTGGAGAAACCGGCATGATTCGGGTTGCAGTGAATTGCCTGGCGGGAATTGCCGTTGCGTTTCTCGGGTCGTCGATTTGTCATGCGTACTCGCCCGTCGTCGGCGAGCCGCTGGCTGATTTCGTATTGCCCAACATCGAGAATCGTGAGGCCGTCGCGCTGTCGCAGTTTCGTGGCAAAAAGGTGCTGTTGATTCAGTTTGCTTCGTGGTGAGCGGGTTGCCGAACGCACGTGCCAGGTTGGCATGAAGAAGTGAAGGACCAGGTGAAATCCGGCGAGCTTGTTTTGCTTGGGATTACCCAAGAGCAGCATGCCGAACGGTGCCGCCTGTTCGCGCAGTGGAAGGGCTTTGACTGGCCGATTCTGCACGACCCGATCAACTGGATGGAATCAGCCGCGGTCCCCATTACGACCGCGATCGATGAACATGGCGTCGTCCGGAGTACGCGTCCTTCCAAAGAATGGGTGCGGAATACGTTCCTGACGACGGACTACCCAGCTGGCAAGTCGGCTGCAAAGGCGATGCGACAAACTCGGGCGCAGCTTGAAGAGTCTGTCGCTTCGAACGGAACGGCGACGGCGTATCGTGAGCTTGGGGATGCAGCGATGTTGTGGTTTCGGGCTGATCCGGATGTTGCGGTCGACGCTTATCGAAAGGCGCTCGAGCTGCAGCCGAACGGTACGCATCATTTTCGACTGGGAGTTGCGTTGCGGCGCAGGTACGAGACAGCCGATCGACGATCGGACGATTTTGCTGCGGCGGTATCGAACTGGACGTTGGCGCTCGATCAGAATCCCAATCAATACATCTGGCGGCGTCGGATTCAGCAGTACGGCCCTCGACTCGCAAAGCCGTATCCGTTCTACGACTGGGTAGACTCCGCAATCGCGGATATCACCAAGCGGGGCGAAACGCCAGTAAGGCTGTCGGTGGGTCTCAGCGGAGCGGAGGTGGCTCGACCTGCGAAGGAATTCGAAGCGGAGTTGACCGCCAAGTCGCCCGATCCGAGAGGTCGGATTCATCGCGACGATGGGCGATTTGCGAAAGTCCAGGCCGCGGTCGTGCCGGCACATGTCAAGCCGGGAGAGAGCGTGCGGCTGCACCTCGAGTTTTCATTGGCCGGCAAGGACGCACAGTGGAACAACGAGGCCGAGCCCCTGCTGGTTTGGATTGAGGGCGGCAAAGGTTGGGTGCCGCGGCGGCAGTTGGTCGCCTTCGAAGGGGCCCCTCCGAAGGCCGAATCGAGCGAAGTGCGGCGTGTAGAAGTGGAGTTGCAGTCGTCCGCCGAAGCTGCGGACCATACGTTAGAGGGATACGCTCTCTACTACGTTTGCGAGAAATCGACCGGAACGTGCCTGTTTCGACGGCTGGACTTTTCTGTTCAGGCACGCGTCCATCCTGCTCGCTAGTCGTTGAAAGCCAACGACAAGCCGTCTTTTATTTTGACGTGACGTCACGCTCCGGCGATATTGGAGTTAGGCGGAACGTAAGGCATACTTTGTCGACCTACGGGCAACAGAGCATGTGCGAGTCGGAATGAAAGTCGAGGCCACGGTGATTTTCAGGTTAGTACTGACGGTGATGATATGCGCGCCGTGCAGCAGCCCGGCGCTTGCTCAGGTGATTCGACCTGTGCGGCAATTCAACACCTCGGGCAAAATCAAGGCGGTCAAGGATGGCACGGTGGCCATCACGGACCGAACTGGCAAGTCGTGGCAGATGCGTTACACGCTGCGCGACGATGGTCGATTGAAACTCAATCCCAACGCCGTCTTCACGGCGCAGAAGGCCGACATTCGAATCGTTGGCGCGATAGGTCCCGAGGTAGTCGAAAAGGGGTACCCGATTCGGGTCGAGACCTACATCAGCGACGAAGGCAAGCTGGGTGCGCCGGTGACGAAGATCGCGTGGGCCGACAAGAATGGCTTCAAGCCGGGAGTTCGCGTAGATCGAAAGAAGAAGGACGATCGCGGTTTATCGGCCTGCATCATTTCCGGCAGCGTCGAAGACATTCGCCCGGGGCGGCTGACACTGAAGTTGCCGCGATCGCGGTTCGCATCGAAGGGACGCATGACCATCCCGTTGTCGAAGGACGTGAAGGTCACTGTCGCGACGCGCGATATGTCTCGAGTCAGGGAAGGCGACCAGATCACGGAAGTGGCTGGCGTTGTGCTTAGCACGGGCGACTATATCGCATCGAAGATTTCCATTCAGATGGCCGATGGTAGTGCTACGAAAACGAAGGGCAATCGACGTAAGTCCGAGCCCGCCGTGGAGACGGTTTCTTCCACGGGCGGTAGCTACGATCGCTTTTCAGACGATCCGGTTGCGCCGCGTGAATTGCGAAGTCAGCATTACCTCGTGAAGACGGATCTTTCGGACCGCAAGGCCCGAATGCTTTTGGACAAGCTTGAGACCATGTTGGCGCTGGTCTCGCGATACTACGGCCGCCTGCAAACGAGCGTCGTGCAGTGCTATGTCGTGGATGACCCCGCTCGTTGGTCGGTGGAGGGGCTTCCGCCGAAAATCCTTGAGAAGATCAAGAAGAAGGAAGGAACGACGCTCACCAAGAAGGCGGTGGCGTCAAACGGCATGAGGGCCTCGCAGTCGGTGATCTACAGCTGCGGGGATGCTGGCGTTGTGCAACACGAAGCGGTTCATGCCTACTGCCACTCGGTGTTCGGTGACACCGGGCCGACGTGGTACAGCGAAGGCATGGCGGAGATGGGTCAGTACTGGAAAGACGGCATTCGGGAAGTGGACGTTGATCCGCGTGTGCTCAGCTATCTGCGTAAGGCCGAGGAGCCGAAAAAGCTGGCGGAGATCGTGAAGCAAGATCAGATCACCGGCGATTCGTGGGAGGCCTACGCATGGCGATGGGCCCTATGTCATCTGCTGGCAAACAACCCCAACTACAACCGCAAGTTTCGTGATCTGGGGATGGGGTTGATGGCGGGGCAGTCCGGCGTCAGCTTCGGCAAGGCGTATGGAAGCGTTGCGAAACAACTGACGTTTGAATACGACCATTTTGTCCGAAACGTGTCCAACGGTTATCGCGCCGACCTCTGTGCGTGGCGTTGGAAGCATCGGTTCAAGGATCTGGAGGGTTCGAAGCCCCAGAAGTTCGACAAGATTCTGGCCAAGGCTGGCTGGCAACCGACCATCAACGTTCAGCAAGGCATCTACTACGACTGTATCGCCAAGGGCGAATGGACACTGGATGGCACGGGCGAGAAGGCGACGGCAGACGGAATCGAAGCGGAAGAAGAGCCCAAGCCAAAACCGACGACGAAGCCAAAGATGGAGCGTAAGAGAAAACTCACACGCCCGAAATCAAAGAAGCTTGAGCTTCGCGGCCAGTTGCTCGGCGTCATCATGAAGGACTATCAGTTGGGCGAGCCCTTTCAGATCGGAGCGAAGGGGAGCTTTGTCGCCGAATCGGATGGGCAGCTTTACGTTCGCTGCGGCGAGCCCTTCGGTCAGTTGGGCGACAATAAGGGCACGATGACGATCTACCTGAGAAGGTCCGCTCGAAAGCCGCCGTCCAAACCGCCAACGGCTGAGGGCGCAACGGAGGAAGGTCGAGGACAGCAGGCTCCACGTACGCAGCAGCCTCAACGCGGACAGCCGGCGCCGCGCGCACAGCAGCCCCCACGTGGCCAGCAGCCGGATCCGCGCCGGCGTCCACAGCGATTGCCCGCTCCGCCGCCGATTTAGCGGCCAACGTGATGCTGGACTGTCAGCGTCGAAACGGGGTCATTTGATCGTGGCGGCAACTTCCCGGATCGCGTCCAGCACAGAATCGAGATCTTCGCTGGTTGTGCAGGGATTGATGACGGTGGCTCGTAGTGCGCCGATTCCGTTCAGTTTGATCGGAACGATATACGCCTTACCAGATTGGATAACGCGTTTGCGGACGTCCAGCTGAAAGCTACCCAGTTTCTCTGGCGACCAATTGGCGGATTCGGCTGGCAGATAGCGGAAGGCAACGATGTTGCATTGCGGATCATGCAGCGGTTCAAAGTCGTCCGAGGCACTCAGTTTGTCGTACAGGACCTGCGTCATGGCAAAGGTGACGTCGACCAAATCTGAAAAGAGTTCGCGACCAAACAGAGACCAGATTCCCCACAGCGGAAACGCTGCCGCACGCTTGGTGCATTCGAGCGTTTGAATGCCACTATCAAATTCGGCGATGCCTGGATTGGACGGGTCGAAGAGGTAGGGGGCATCTTGTTCGAACGCCGCGAATCGGTGCTCCCGATTTCGGTAGAAGGCGAACGCGCACAACGCCGGCATGAAGAGCATCTTATGTGCGTCCCAAACGACACTGTCGGCACGCTCGATACCAGCAAGCAAATGCCGATGTTCGTCGCTCATGAGGACGGCGCCACCATGTGCTGCATCAACGTGCATCCAAACTCCGTGTCGCTCGCAAACATCGGCGACCTGTTCGAGCGGATCGAACGCTCCGATAGGGGTTGCACAAGCTCCTGCAGCCACCGCGACGATTTGGCGGCCGTCCGCCTTCAATTGGGAGAGTGCCTCGTCCAGACGATCGACTCGCATGCGTCTCTGATCATCGACGGGAATGCGGACAATCTGGTCGGTTCCAATTCCCAGAATTCCGGCGGCTCGGGTGACGCAGTAGTGGACATCCTGTTGCACGACAAATGCCAGTCGCTGCGGCGAGTCGATTCCCTTTCGCCAGGTATCCTTCAGCTGGACGTTTCGAGCCGTCAGCAGTGCCGTGAGATTCGCCAGAGAACCGCCGTTCGTAATCAGGCCGGCGAAAGTCCCGGGTTCATAGCCAATCTCGGCACCCAGCCGCTCAATCATGGTTCGCTCGACAGCCGTCGCCCACGGCCCCATTTCATAGATCGCCATCACCTGATTGGTGGCGGAACCGATGGCGTCGAATAGTGCGGCGATCGGAATCGACGCGGGCACCTGGTGTCCGATGTATCGCGGGTGATGCAGGTTCTGGCCTCGCTGCAGCGTTTCCCGAATCAGGGAAGAGAAATGAGGCAACCATTGGTCAATCTGATCGGGCGAGTTTGGCTGACGGTCCAGTATTGAACGTGCAGCTTCAATCGTCGGCACAGGTTCGGCCCAGTTGAGCACGTTGCCGTCGCGTGTTTCCAGCTTTCCGAAATGAGACGAAAGGATCTCGCCCCAGGAGGTGCTGGCCTGAGAGAAAGCGTTGGCCGAATAGAGCTGTGCGAGCTGCTTTTGCCGAGCTTCGATGGTTGGTTTCATGATGGAGGTCCTACTGCGGATCTGCATCGAAACGAGAGACAACGCCGGCGACGCAGCGATGTTGTTGCTGTCCGTCATCGATTAGCAACGCGCCTTCTTCGTCGATGCCCCGGCAGATTCCTGCGACGCGATGACCGGGCGAATCGATTTGCACGTTGCGACCGGTGAGCAGACTGTAGGCGCGCCACTGATCGAGGAGTGCTTCGCGGTTGTGAACGTGGTCTCTCGCGCGTAACTCAATCTGCTGGAGGACCTGCGTGAGGACCAGGGAAAGTGACAGTTCCGATTCGAGTTGATCCTTGACGGATGTAGCTTTGCCCTGCAATTCAGGCGGGGCGTCCGCGAGTGAATTATTGATGTTGATGCCAACGCCGATCGCCAACTGGGGCTCGCTTGCTACGGGACGTTCGATCAGGATTCCGCAGACCTTCCGTTCGTTCATGTAGACGTCATTGGGCCATTTGATCGCAAGGTCCGCCATGGGGGCGAATTGTTCCAGGGTTTGGCAGACAGCGAGACCCGTTGTGAGCGAGAACGAACTGAGCTCTTCTGGGGAGAGCATTGGCAGGTCCAGCACCAGCGTGAAAGTCAGTGCCCCGTTGGATGACCACCAGGAGTTCCCGCCCCGGCCCTTGCCGGCGGTCTGGCGGTCGGCAATCACGAGCAGCGGTGTCTCTGAGCTCTGCTGTGCGAGCTCGATGGCGGTCACGTTCGTGGAAGCCAATTCGGGGTGATACGAGACTTCTCGGACGAAGGTCTCGTTGCGAATGTCTAACAGTTGTAGTTGGTTGTTTTCGTTGGTCATGTATGCTGCGCCGTGAAGGATTGACCGACCATCGTACAGACAGGATCGGCCCCTGCGATAGGCGGCTTGCAGGGCATTTTGGGCGCGTGATCAGGCGGGCTTCGTCGAATGTGTTGCCAGATACAACGGCAGGAATTCGGAGATGATATCGCCCGGGGAAGTGTCCTCGTACAGGTCCGTCAATTGGAAGCCGGCACGAAGTTGGCCGGTGATCAGGTCTTCCAGTGAATGGCTGAACACGAACGGTTCGGAGTTCTCGCGGTACTTGCCGATTTCCTCGGGCGTCAAGTGAGTCTCGTCGGTGTAAGGCAGTCGATGCCGAACCCGAATGTCGCCCTCTTCGAGAGCCAGTTCGTCGAATATGAAGCGAGCCGGGTTCGAGAATCCGCAGAGCAACCTGCCGCCGGGCCGCAGTACTCGATGAGCTTCGCGGAACATGGGAGCCACGTCCGGGATGAAGCACACCGAACACGGATTGAATATCAGGTCGAAGGAATCCGAATGAAGTGCGGAAAGATCTCGCATGTCACCTTGCAATGTCTGCAGTGCAAGTCCATCTCGATCGGCGACCAATTGATCCTGTTTCAGTTGCGCAGCGGAATTGTCGTAGGACGTCACGTTGCCACCGGCCGCGGCAAGGATGGGGCTCTGCTGACCACCGCCGGACGCAAGGCAGAGCACGTCCTTGCCCGGCAATTCTCCAAACCACGACTTGGGGACAGGCTTCATGGGCGTCAACACAATTTCCCAGTCTCCGACCCTTGCGGCTTGGATGGTTGCCGAGGAAACCGGAACGGTCCAGCGATTATGCTTTTCGACCTGCTTGTCCCACGCGTCTCGATTGTACTTGGCGATATCCATAAATTGCTTTCGACCGGCTGGTCAGATTGATCGACCCGTTTGCAGTTCTTTGGCGTGGTAATTTTTGTGTGGAACTTCACGTCGTCTATGACGCATCGTAGCAGTCTGGGTTCGCGGTTGAACTACTATGGACCGGCCAGTTCCAGGCGGAACTTGAGGCCCCAAACGCCTGTTGGTGTCAGCAGTAGAAGCACCCATCCCAGGATTCGAATGAAGATGGCCGGCGTCTTTGACTCGAATTTGCCTCTGCCGGTCATGTCACTGATTTCCTCGTGATACCAGATTGCCGCAAGAGGAAAGGCCGTCTGGATAATAGCAGCAAGGATCAAGGAATTTGGTTGCAGGACTGCCGCGTAGACGACGACCCCGAAAGCAATGGCCACGGAAAGTAGACGTTCAGCTGTCATGCTCCGTGTCTCCGACCGGTGGGTGAGATGTAACCGGCTTGTAGGCTTGCTTGCCAATGAATAGCAGTGACGGGATAGAGGCGAGACTTAGTGCAGTGCCTTCTTCATCCGCAATCGCTACAAAGTGAGCATCGAGCATGGTTTCCCGTTTGATCTCAAACAAGTCTGTGGTCTGGTAGCCGCCTTCCGCATCGGCGAGGAAACCCAGCTCGACGAGCGACTGCCAATCGCGTTCTTCGACCGTCAGGCGTTTCCGTGAGATTTCAATTCCGTGGGCCAGAATCTCACAGACCAGGAATCGTAGGTAGATTCCGCGTTCGTGGCTGAACGGTACGAACTCATCGAGTCCGAACGATGACGCGGCGGGGAGCTTCGAAGCATCAGCCAAGTCTTGCCGCATTCGCAGGTAGTGGTCGATGGGGCGGGCGTTTCGCAGTAGTGCTTGAGCGAGCGCTCCCGGGACTGGGAACTCGGTTAAGTCCTGTTCGTAGTGGTGCGAGACCGCATTTTGGAGTTCAGCCAGCCGAAGACGCGAGAGTGACTGGTGCGCTTCGAATTCCGACTGGTGGAAGATGTTGGTATCGGGGGATCCCAGGCCACGATTCGCATCGATGCGGTAATGTTCCAGCTCGAAGACCATCGCTCGCAGCCGATGCCACTGATACAGCCACGGATCGTTTCTGAATTTCGCCACCGCAAGGTCTGCATAGAAGATGTCGTTTGACTTCTCCGGGCAGATCAGTGAATGGTAGTTCGCCAGCGAGAACAGCTCGTTCCACTTGTGCTTCACGATGCCGGGCCGCCGCATCAACACCGCGTCCCAGGTGTACTCGGCCAGCATCAAGAGGATTCCGACAGGCGTCATGAGGAATTTGTAGAGCAGCAGAGCGTAGGAGCGGAGCGGTGACCGGGATCTTTCGCCCGCGTCTTCACGCCAGTCGAGCAATGCGTCGACGCCACCAAGTAGTAGCGATGATCCGCCCGTCATGCCGATTGGATTGCTCCCACAAAGCAGAAACCGAATGTGGTGCGATGTGTCGGTGCCACTACTGGTGGCAAAGGTGAGCAACACCTGGAAGTAGCCGGCAAACAAATAGAAGACTGTTGTCTCGAAGGGCCAGATGCAGCCGCAGACGATCCATGGCAGGCTGGTTATGAGGACAACGATCGCCAGCAATCGATACTCGCGTTTACGGTGAGACGATTGAGCTCGCGAAACATCGGTGAGCTTGCCGGTTTCGAAATCCATTTCGCGGTTGGTCTCCCGTCGGTTGTCGTTAGGTTGGCATCGTGGCCGATTGCCAGATCGTCAGGACTGCCGGAAGTAGCTTGCTGCGTCTTTGGGTTGAGCCTTCGCCTGCCAGTACGTTTCGGCGTTGCGATCGAGCTGCTTTTCCAGGGCGTCGCGGCCGATGATGCGGAACAGCAGTGCCATCGGGGCGAATGCAATCAGATAGATCGTGAACATCAGGATTTCGCCAACGACGAAGCCAATCGGGAACGTGATCAGGCTCGCCGCGATGAAGACCCACTTCAGGAGTGATGGTTTGAACGCGGCCATTCCTCCCATCAACAGCCCGAGGCCGCCGAAGATTCCAATCCATTGGGTGTGAGTTGCTTCCCACGTGGCCGGCGTGGGTTTGCCGGTGAACAGCCACGCGAGTACCGGAAGTGCGACGAGTCCAATGACGCCAAACTGGGCAAGCTGCCGGTCGGACGGATTCAGGTTCAGGTCAACCGCTGCCATGGGAGATTAATCCAGCTTGAATTGGGAAAGGTGTTTTTCTCGGTCGGCCGAAGAGAGTTCCGGCTGGTCGCTTTTTACCAGAACATGCTTTCCCATCACGAGGACATCCATCTCCGTGACGTGGAAACAATGGAAGGCGTCCTCCGGCGAACACACGATCGGTTCGCCCCGCACATTGAAGCTGGTGTTGATCAGTACCGGGCAACCCGTGATTTCGTGGAACCGTTTCATCAATCCGTGGAAGCGGGGGTTGCGCACGTCGTCGACGGTTTGCACTCGAGCCGAATAGTCGACGTGGGTGACGGCCGGAATGTCGGACCGAACTTGATGCAGTTTGTCCAATCCCGTCGCGTCGCCGTTCGTCTGGGGATTGCGGATCGAATCCACAACCGGGGCGACCATCAGCATGTAGGGGCTGTCTTCGTTAGGTCGCATCTGGAAATATTCGTGGACGTGGTCTTTGAGGACTACGGGAGCGAAGGGGCGAAACGACTCGCGGAATTTGATTTTCAGATTCATGGTCGACTGCATCTTTTCGCTGCGTGCGTCGCCAATAATGCTGCGTGCGCCAAGGGCACGGGGACCGAATTCCATCCTGCCGTTGAACCAGCCAACCACCTGTTCGTTGGCGAGATGATTGGCCACGACGTCGTGGAGCTCTTCCCACGTTTCCGCTCTGGTTGAAACGGCCCCGGTTTCGGCAAGGAAGGCCGCGATTTCGTCATCATCGTAGTCCGGGCCCAGCAAGGATCCGTGCTGGGCATCCGGGCTTTTCGTGCTGCGTTCGTTCTCCAGTAGTTGATGCCAGACGAACATGGCCGCACCGAGAGCGCCTCCCGCATCTCCGGCTGCAGGCTGTACCCAGACGTTGTCGAAACGGGATTCGCGGAGGATTCGGCCGTTGCCGACGCAGTTGAGTGCAACGCCTCCGGCCATGACGAGATTCTTCATCCCGGTCTGCTGTTGCACATGATTGGACGTCCGTAGCATGATGTCTTCGGTGACAGCTTGAACGGAGGCGGCGAGGTCCATTTCGCGTTGCGTGATTTCGGATTCCGGCTGGCGGGGTTCTCCACCAAAGACCGCGTGAAATTTGGGACTGGTCATGGTCAGTCCCTGGCAGTAATTGAAGTAGCTCATGTCCATGCGAAATGAGCCGTCGTCCTTCAGGTCGATCAGGTGGTCGAGGATCTGCTGTTTGAATCGGGGTTCTCCATACGGAGCGAGTCCCATGACCTTGTATTCGCCGCTGTTGACTCGGAAACCGGTGTAGTAGGTGAAGGCCGAGTAGAGCAATCCGACCGAATGTGGAAAGCGAATTTCGGAAGTGAGCTCAATCCGGTTGCCTTTGCCGACGCCAGTGCATGTCGTTGCCCATTCGCCAACGCCGTCAAAGGTGATGATGGCGGCCTCTTCGAACGGGGAGGGGAAGAAGGCGCTCGCGGCGTGCGACTCGTGGTGGTCCATGAAGACATAGCGGCCGCGATACTGCTTCTTCAGGCCCGCGTCCATCGCGCGTGGCAGGTAGAGTTTCTCCTTCAGCCAAAGGGGCATCGCCTGCCGGAACGAACGATAGCCCGCCGGTGCGTAGGCAAGGTACGTTTCCAGTAGTCGTTCGAATTTGCGTATGGGCTTGTCGTAGAACGAAACGTAACGGAGGTCGGCGGCCGTAATTCCCGCTTCTGCGAGGCAATAATCGATGGCATTTTGCGGGAACGCATGGTCGTGTTTCTTTCGCGTGAACCGCTCTTCCTGCGCAGCGGCAACGATCTCGCCGTCGACCAGTAGGGCCGCAGCGGAGTCGTGGTAGAAAGCGGAAATGCCGAGGATTGCGGTCACGTGGGTGCTCGGGCGAGGGAAAGTTGAATTCAGTATTCTATCATCGCAAGCCGTTCTCGCCGAATCGCCGGTCGGGCGTTCAGGGGCGTTGCAGGGTCCGGGTGAGATTTGATCCGGTTATACTGTTCGCTCCAACATCGAACCTGAATCTTGGGAAGAAATATGTTTCGAAATCTCAGCGTCGCATTCGTTTTCATGGCGTGCGTGGTGACCGCCAGTACGTCCGTTGCCAAACAGCCGAACGTCGTCCTCATGCTCTGTGATGATATTCGGTGGGACGCTCTTGGTTGTGCCGGCCATCCTCACCTGAAGACGCCGAATATCGACCGGCTCGCCAGCGAAGGCGTCTACTTCGAGAACATGTTTTGCACCACGAGTCTTTGCTCTCCCAGTCGAGCGACAATTCTGAGTGGCCTCTACGCTCATTCCCACGGTGTCACGAACAACTTCACGGAGTATCCCGAGGAATTGGCCAGCTTCCCTCGGCAGCTGCAGAAGGCGGGCTATACGACTGCCTATTACGGGAAGTGGCACATGGGCGAGAAGAATGACGAGCCCCGACCCGGGTTCGATCAGTTTGTCACGCACAAAGGGCAGGGGAAGTACTTTGATACGGAGTTCAATTTCAATGGCAAGGGGCGTCGTGTGGTGCCGGGCTATTACACCACGGTCGTCACGGATCTCTCGATCGACTGGATGAAGAATCACCGCGCCAGCAGCGACAAACCGTTCATGTTGATGCTGGGGCAAAAGGCTCCACACAGCTTCTATTTCCCGGAAGCGAAGTACGAACATGTGTTTGACAATGTTGAAGTCAACTATCCGCAGTCGGCCTTCGATCTGGCAGGCAAGCCGGAATGGATGACGAAGCGACTGACAACCTGGCACGGGATTTACGGCCCCATCTTTGACTGGCGGAAATCCTTCCCCAACGACAAAGCCAGTGGCGTCGTCGATTTCGCTCGAATGGTGCGAGCCTATTGGGGAACGATCCTCTCCGTCGACGACAGCATGGGCCGCATCACCGACGCGCTGCGTGAGATGGGTGAGCTGAACAATACGGTCGTGATCTTCATGGGCGACAATGGGCTGCTGGAGGGCGAGCACGGCATGGTGGACAAACGGACGATGCACGAAGCCAGTATTCGTGTCCCGATGGTGGTGCGTTATCCCGGGCTCACGGCGTCCAATAGTCCAAAGCGAATCCGCCAGCAAGTGCTGACGACGGATGTGGCACCCACCATTCTTGATTTGGCACAGGCTGAACCATTGGAAGAAATTCACGGTCGCTCGTTCCGCCAGTTGGTGACGCAAGGCGACCCGGATTGGCGGACGGGATGGTTCTATCACTACAACTACGAAAAGCAGTTTCCGTACACGCCCAATGTCCGCGGGATTCGGACGGATCGCTGGAAGTACATTCGCTACCCACACGGTGATGGTTCGCCAGATCGACACAAGGCGGAGTTGTATGACCTCGATAGCGACCCGGGAGAACGCCGAAATCTAATCGGCGACCAGAGTTATGTAGGGCTAATCGGCCAGCTTCAGGGACAACTGACTCAGCTGATGAAGGACGCCGGTATTGAAAAAGACGTCATGCCCATGGACCAGGGCATCAAAAGCGGGCTGCCCGACGAGTCCATACGTTGACGTGGAAATGGCGAACCGGGAATCGCATCAATGAGGTTACTCTTGCAGGGCCGACCTAACGGTGAGGCCCATGTCGCCGCTCGGCAGTAAATTCGCAGGCATTTGGATAGGCAGGACCGTCAGCGGACGAGTCGTGCCTTTTCGCGAGAACGAACTGGCCAGATTCCTTCTGGCTCTATAGCCAATCGGAGTCGTCAGCGAAGGCCTCGTCGACATCATCGTCGTCGGCCTGTGACGCGAAGAACGCCGTCAACGCCATGGAGGCTTCTGCTTCCGGCGTCATGATCACACGTTCCTTGCCAAAGTTGCGGCTCAGGCCCAGGAAGTCACTGAAGTCCACCGTGCCGTTTCCGTCAAAGTCGCCCTCGGCCCAAACAGCATCGGTGCTGCCAAAACCTCGACTGAGCGTCAGGAAGTCGGAGAAGTCCACGATCAGGTTCAGGTTGGCGTCTCCAGCCCAGGTGACGATGGCTTCGGTGTTGAAGTCGCCGCCGGGAGTTCGATCGCCGTTTCCATCGAGTATCGTACCGATTGGATTCTGTACCGAGCCCGATGGAATGCGGAGTGTGTAGGCGTCGACCGGGAAGTCAATCGCTGAGAAATCCCAGATGGCAGTATTCGTCGCAGGATCCCATTCCATCGTCGCCAGGGAAGTGTCAATTGGCGTGCCGTCTGAAGCGATGACAAGCAGGTCGCCAACTTCCACCGAGTCGCCCACAGCTTCCGTGAAATGGATCTTCACGTCGCTGAGACTATCGAATCGGCCAGAGTCTTCATTTATCGTGGCCGAGGCAACCGTCGGCGGAATGACCGTAATCGTCGACGTTACGAAGGAGAAGTCTCCCTGTTCGTCCTGAATTGTGTACGTGAAATTCTCGACGCCCAGGAAATTGGCGTTGGGGACATAGTAGAACGAACCGTCGGGGTTGAGGAAAAAGTCGCCAAATCGAGGGCGGTTGCGTGTTGGGCGAACCGTAAGTTCTGACATGTCCGGATTCAGGTCCGGGCCGTTGCCGTTGTCGTCGAGGACGTTGGCTTCGAATCGCTGGCCGGGAACGGCCACAAAATCGTCGGCGATCGCCGTCGGCTCGTCATTCACACCAGCAATCGTGAGCACAACCGTGGCCGTGGCCGATCCACCTTCACCGTCGGAAATCGTGTAGGTGAACGAATCACTGCCGAAGAAGTCGGCGTTGGGGGTGTAAGTGAACGAACCGTCTGCAAGGATGTCCAGCAATCCGTTGTCCGGCCCGACCGTCTCGCCGGTGAGGACTTCTATCGGATCACCGTCCGGATCAGAATCCGCCGCCCCGCCATTCTCAGCGGTCACATTGCCAGTGATGTCCGAGTCTTCGGTGCCTGCGAAAGCATCGTCAATGGCAACGGGAGGTGCATTGTCTGATGTCGAAACCTGAATCGTGACGGTTGCCGTACTGGTGGCATCGTCGTCGTCCCGCAAGGTATAGACGAAGCTGTCCGTGCCGGCGAAATCAGCGTTAGGCGTGTACGTAAAGGAACCGTCCGCCAGAAGTTCGAGTTCGCCGTTAGATGGCCCCGATACGGGCGTCGTGTCGACCAGCAGCGTCTCGCCGTCCGAATCAAAGTCCGGGCCGTCTCCGTTGTCAGACAGCACGTTGCCCATGAGTGGACCGTCTTCAGAGTGGTCGAATTCATCGTCCCTGGCGACGGGTGGTGCGTTGGTTGAAGTCAGCACGGAGATGGTGACCTCGCCGACGTCCGACAGGCCGCCATCGAGTAGGCGATATTCGAACGTGTCATCTCCGCTGAAGCCGGCATCGGGCGTATAGGTGAACGTGCCGTTAGCGTTCAGGGTCAATTCGCCGTTGGATGGTCCTGATGCCGGAGTTGTGTCAACCGTCAGGTCGTCACCGTCAACATCCGAATCGGCTCCGCTGCCGTTGTCCGTGAGGACGTTACCATCCAGCGACGTTTCGAACGCCGTGGTGAACTGATCATCCTGGGCGATCGGAGCATCGTTCAGCGGCTGAACCGTAATCGTCACCAGCGCCGTGTCCACTCCTCCGCGACCATCGTTGATCGAATACCCGAATGAATCGGTGCCGGAGAAATCGTCATTCGGCGTGTAGATGAAGGTGCCTGTCGGCGAGACAACGACCGTTCCGTTCGCTGGGAACGTGCCCGTTGGACCGGCAGAAGTGATCGCGTCGTCCTCCGCGTCCTTGTCTTCGCCGTTTCCATTGTCGGCAAACAGATCGCCGGAAAGCTGAGTGTCTTCGTTCGTGGTGAAGGCATCGTCGTTGGCGACGGGGTCCGAGTTGCCCGGCTCGGAAATTGAGATCGAGACCGTGGCCGTGGCGGATTTGTCACCGTCGGAAACCCGGTACACGAAGGAATCGTTACCGCTGAAGTTTGCGTTGGGGGTGTAGGTGAACGAGCCATCCGTTGCCAGGCTGAGCGTACCGCCGGTGGGCGGAGTGACAGGCGTTGACTCGACCTGGAGCGGCGTTCCTTCGATGTCGGAATCCAGCCCGTTGCCGTTGTCCGACAGGACGTTGCCGGTGATCGCCATTCCGAAGGCCTGAGCGAACTGATCGTTTCTGGCGTTGGGTGCGTCGTTGACAGCGTTGATCGTGATCGTGGCGAGCGCAGTGTCCGTGCCGCCCAACCCATCGCTGATGGAATAGCCGAATGAGTCACTGCCATTGAAGTTGGCGTCTGGAGTGTACGAGAACGTTCCGTTCGAGTTGATCACCACCGTACCGTTGGAGGGTAGCGTGCCGGTAGGTCCGCTGGCGGTGAGCGAGTTTCCTTCCGGATCCAAATCCGCACCGTTTCCGTTGTCGACGAATAGATCGCCGTTTAGCACGACGTCTTCGTCCGTCGTAAAGGCATCGTCCTGGGCGGTTGGCTTGTCGTTGACCGACGAGACGGTAATCGTGGCAACCGCGGTATCCGTGCCACCTTTGCCATCGCTAATCGAGTAGCCGAATGAGTCGGTGCCGTTGAAATCGGCGTCGGGTGTGTACGTAAAAGTACCGTTGGAGTTGATGCTCACTGTGCCATTGGAGGGCAGCGTGCCGGTTGGTCCGGAAGCAGTGAGGGAATCGCCGTCGACGTCCTGGTCCGTCCCGTTTCCGTTGTTGGCAAGCAGGTTGCCACTGAGCGGCTCATCTTCGGGAGTTGTAAGGATGTCGTTTTGGGCGACCGGTGGGTCGTTCACCGCGTCAACCGTGATCGTAACCGTGGCGGTATCCGAACCTCCCTGCCCGTCGCTGATCGAGTAGCCGAACGAATCCGATCCATTGAAGTTTGCGTCCGGAGTGTACGTAAACGATCCGTCGCTGGCGACGGTGACTGATCCATTCGATGGCAACGTACCGGTCGGTCCGGAAGCTGTCAGCGGATTGTTGTCCGGGTCGGAATCGGCACCGTTCCCATTGTTGATCAGTACGTTTCCGGAGACCGGTGTATCTTCGTCGGTCGAGATCGCATCGTTTCGGGCGATCGGGGGATCGTTGACCGCTGCGATGGTGACCGTGGCCAGCCCGGTGTCCGTGCCGCCGTTGCCATCGCTAATGGAGTAGCCGAACGTATCGGTGCCAATGAAATTCGCATCGGGCGTATACGTGAACGTGCCGTTGGCTGCGATCACGACATCGCCGTTAGTGGGTAGTGTTCCAGTTGGTCCCGAAGCGGTCAGGCCGTCGCCGTCGGGATCGGAATCAACTCCGCTGCCGTTGTTGGCGAACAGGCTGCCCGTGACGGGCTGGTCTTCGTTGCCGGCAAACACGTCGTCCATGGCGATCGGTGGGTCATTGACGGCAGTCACGGTAACGGTGGCCAACGCCGTGTCCGTCCCGCCTTTGCCATCGCTAATTGCGTAGCCGAACGTGTCGGTACCGTTAAAGTTTGCGTCCGGCGTGTAGGTGAAGCTGCCGTTCGACGAAATCACCACGGTGCCGTTGGTGGGGAGCGTGCCGGTGGGTCCGCTCGATGTGATTGGATCCCCATCAGGATCGGAATCCGCACCGCTGCCGTTGTTGCTGAACAGGTTGCCGGAAACCGCGTTGTCTTCGGTCGTCGTGAAGGCGTCGTTGTTGGCGACGGGTGGCATGTTGCCCGGTCCCGCAACGGAAATCGTCACGGTCGCCGTGTCGTTCAGGTTGCCATCAGATACCCGATAGACAAACGAGTCGTCCCCACTGAAATTTGCGTTCGGGGTGTACGTGAAGGAGCCGTTCGCGTTCAGCGTCAGGCCGCCATTGCTGGGGCCAGAAACAGGCGTCGTGACCACGCTGAGCGGTGAGCCTTCAATATCCGAGTCACTACCGGCTCCGTTGTCATTCAGGACGTTCCCGCTGACGGCGGTCTCAAAATCGGTGGAGAATTGATCGTCGACCGCGGTTGGGGCATCGTTGACGGCCGAGATCGTAAGACTAACCGTCGCGGTATCGGTGCCACCCAGCCCGTCGCTCAGTCGGTAGACGAACGAGTCGCTGCCGTTGTGGTTGGCGTTGGGCGTGTAGGTGTAGTCGCCGTTGGAAGCGAGTTGCAGTGAACCGTTCTGCGGCCCGGTCACGACGCTGGTCGTTAGTCCACCGCCGTCGATGTCCGAATCAGCACCGTTGCCGTTATCGGCGAGTACGTTGCCTGTGATCTGATTGTCTTCCTGCCCGGAGCCCGAATCGTTGCGGGCGATGGGAGGGTCATTCACGGCCGAGACGTTGATCGTCACGGTGGCCGTGTCCGTATTGACGCCGTCCGAAAGTTGATAGACAAACGAATCGGAACCGGCGAAGTTCGCGCCGGGTGTGTAGGTGAACGTGCCGTTTGTGTTGAGCGTCAGACCACCATTGCTGGGGCCGGAAATTGGTGTCGTGTTGACCGACAGCGGATCGCCGTTTGGATCGGAGTCGGCGCCATTACCATTGGACGAAAGTACGTTTCCGTTGAGCGGTGTGTCTTCAGCCGTGCTCACGGAGTCATTGCGGGCTACCGGCGCGCCGTTGATGGAAATCGTGACCGTCGCGTCGTCCGTGCGACCACCATCGCTCGCTCGGTAGACAAACGAGTCCGTGCCGCCGAAACCATTGTTCGGTGTGTAGGAGAACGATCCGTTGGAGTTCAATGTCAGCGAACCATTCGATGGACCGCTAATAGGAGACGTCTGAACGGTCAGGCTGTCGCCGTCCACGTCGTCGTCATTCGTGAGGACATTTCCAGTGACCGGAGTCGCACCCACACCCGTGAACGAATCGTTATTCGCCGTCGGGGGATCCTGTGAACCGGTAACCGTGATGATGATGTTCGCCGAGCCACTCAGGCCGGAGATGTTTGGGTCGACGAACGAGTCCGTGACCGTGTAGGAGAAGGTATCGGTGCCGAAGAAGTTCGGCGCCGGCGTGTAGTAGATCACGAAGTCGTCATGCGTGACCGTTCCCGACGCACTGCCGACACTCGTAATCGACACGAGTTCCAGCGGATTGTCTGCCGAGTCGCCGTTAAGTATATCGGCGGTGATAACGGCGATTCGGATCGGTTCGGTCGTGTCCTCCGCGACCGTGCGCAGGTGATCGACTGGTGTCGGCGGCGAGCCGCTCAGCAGATGCCGGTTCTCGAGTGCCTCGACGCGGGATGTACGTCTTTTCTTCTTGTTGCTGCTCAAAACTGACTCCCGAACTTTCGCCGTTTTCAAGTGCTTTTGGTTCGTCCCGCGGACTCGCGGAATGAGAAATACCTGGAAGCTGCCACACGATGAGTTTGCAGCGTCACGTTGCCGTCTATTTACGTCGGTATCCAAAACTGGATACGAGGTACATCGCATTGTACTGGCGAGCTTCAGTTTCCAAGCATCTATGTCAGTGAAGAAAACGGGCCGTCATTGTTTTTGACCGGACATCCGGCCTGACAGGACCGTAGATTAAGCAAGCGAATCGTTGTGTTAATGTTGTGAAACCACCGGCAAATTGTGTTCCGGCTGCCTGGCGGGGGATGTCCGTCGCCCTAATTGGCGGTGATGGAGCCGCACGTATGCAAAATCCGTAACCGATTCTTGTCACGGATTCCTGGCCATGCATTCCAACTAGTCTGATCGAGCCGTGATCGCCCGATCGCCCGATCGCCCGATCGCCCGAACGCCGAACGCCAAACGCCAAACGCCAAACGCCAAATTGCCCGGCCGGCACAGAACCATCCAGTAACTCATCCGGCCAGCTACAGCCGGCGCAGTCCGTCTTCCGTCATGGGCGTTGGGATCTCACGATCAATCTGGTCAATCGTGGCCATCGTTTCAGCATCGAGAGCGAGGTCATCGGCGGCCAGCGATTCTTCCAACTGATCGACGGTCGTTGCACCGATGATCGTGGAGGCGACGAAATCGTGTTGCTTGCTCCACGCAACCGCGAGCGCCGTGACCGTGATGCCAAGCTTCGTGGCGATGTCCTGAAGTCGACGGGTGGTTTCCAGGGATCGCTCATTGACGAAACGCTGTGCCATCGCCTTCTGCCGTTCGCCACCGGATTCAAGATACGCCGTGAACCGGCCACCGGCTGGATTGCCCTCGTTGTACTTGCCTGTCAGAACACCGCCACCCAAGGGCGAGTAAGGCAAGAGGCTAACGCCTTCCTTTCGGCAGACCTGCGCGAGTTCACTCTCGCAACGCCGATTGATGAGGCTGAAATTGTTCTGCACCGAGTTGTAACGTTCCAGACCGTGCTTCTCGGCAGCGTGCAGGCTCTTCATGACTCCCCAGCACGTCTCATTGCTGCAACCGATCACGCGAACCTTGCCGGACTTTTTGAGTTCCGTTAAGGCTTCCAGCGTTTCTTCGTACGGCATCCCGTGGTCGGGCCAATGCGTCTGGTACAAATCAATGTAATCCGTCTGAAGTCGCCGCAGGCTGTCTTCGCAAGCGCGAATAATCTGATGGCGATCCAATGCTGTGAAGCCATCACGCACGGGCGGTCGAAACCAACCGTGACCCGGACCGGTGACTTTCGTCGCGAGGATGACCGTGTGCCGAGGTTTCGTTTTGAGCCACCGGCCCACGTACTCTTCCGTTTTTCCAAACGTCTCTTTCATGGGTGGAACGGGATACAGTTCGGCGGCGTCGAAGAAGTCGATTCCCCGATCGTAGGCGACATCCATGATCTGTTGCGAAAGTGGTTCGTCGCATTGCGAGGCGAACGTCATGGTTCCCATGCAAATGTCGGAAACGACAAGACCACTACGCCCAATTCTTCTTCGTTGCATTTTCGCTCTCCTGCTAGATCTGGTTCGAAGGCGGATTATTGCACAACGGATTTTTGATGCCACCGCCGGCAGACGACCTCTCCTGTTGCACCGCCGGCTTCACATGAGCCCGTGAGGCGGTTTCCGCTACCATGCGGCGTGTCGATGAATCCGATGTGTCTTGTCTATCAACCCGTACGGCTTCTCCTTTAGCCCGCGGCTTCTCTAGGAAGCTGGGCGCCGTATTGGTAGACTTCCAGCCAATATACCGGACCACCAAGGGGAGTCTCCCACGATGCGAGCGGCGTTTATCTCCATTCTGTTGCTGATGTCTGCCAGCGTCGTGTGCGGTGCCGAATCCGATCTGGCGGAAGGCATTGGCAAACACGGCTACGCGCAGTCGGGCGATGTGAAAATCCATTACGTGACCGCTGGCGAGGGCCCGCTGTTGGTCATGGTGCATGGCTTTCCCGATTACTGGTATTCATGGCGTCATCAGATGCCGACGCTCGCCAGGCACTTTCAGGTCGTGGCCATCGATCAACGCGGCTACAACCTCAGCGACAAACCCGAAGGCGTTGAGAACTACAAAATCGAGAAGTTGACCGCGGACGTCCGCGCGGTGATCAAGAGCCTCGGTCGCGAGAAGGCCGTCGTTGTTGGGCATGATTGGGGCGGTATGGTTGCGTGGTCCTTCGCGATGGAATATCCCGACATGACCGACAGGCTGATCATCCTCAATCTGCCTCACCCATGGGCCCTGCAACGCGAGCTGGCGAACAATCCGGAACAACAGAAGAACAGCCAGTACGCCCGGAACTTCCAAATGCCGGGAGCTCACAAATTTCTGAATGCGAAGGGCCTCGCCACATGGGTGAAAGACGCGGACGCTCGTGAGAAATACGTTGCAGCCTTCGAGCGATCGTCATTTGAGGCAATGCTGAACTACTACAAGGCTAACTATCCGCGACCGCCCTATAAGGAAGCGGAGGGTGATCCGCCGATGGTGAAGTGCCCGACGCTCGTCATTCATGGGCTGGGTGATATCTACCTGTTGGCGGATGGATTGAATGGCACGTGGAAATACGTCGAAAAAGAACTCACCATCGTTACCGTGCCGGACGCCGAACACTTCGTTCAGCACGACCAGCCTGATTTTGTGACCGGTACGATGGCCAATTGGCTGGAGAAGACCGCAACGCCCTGATGGACTGACGAGATGAACATCCGCCAGCTACTGACTCTGATGGGTTGCCTGTTTCTGGTTTCGGCAATCGTGCTCGCCCTATGGTGGACGAATTGGGGCGAGATTGAGGAATGTGATTTGACGCTGGCGACCGGGCCTGACAACGGCGCCTTCCTGTCCATCGGGCAGGGCATTTCCGAAGTCATGGGCGATCCGCAGATCACGATCCATACGCAAGTCAGCGACGGCAGCGTGGCCAACATGACGCTGCTGCAAACACGAGCCGCGGACCTGGCGATCGTCCACAACGACACCGAACCACTGGGTGATATCCGCACTCTAATTCCCTTACATCGTGGCGTTTGCCATTTTCTGGTGCCGCGGGATGCCGAGGCCGGCGAAGAAATTGCATCCATCTATGACTTGCGGCCGGTGAACGGGAGGCTGCGTCGTGTCGCGGTCGGCAGCCGACGGAGCGGGAATTGGCATGTCGTCCACGAGTTGCTAGAGCATTTTGGGATTGAGGACGATGAATTCTCGCCCGTCTACATCGGTATCGCCGACTGTAAAGCAGCGTTCGAAAATAAGGAAATCGATGCGGCTTTGATTATCACGTCCATTTCGTCGCCCTCGCTCAAGCGGCTCGTCAGCGGAGGCCAATTGAGATACGTTCCGCTGGGGATTGCCAGTGAAGGCAATGAAGTCGATGGTTTCGCCGTGACGTATCCCTACGTTGATCGATTCACGATTCCGCGATACGTCTACCCTGTTCAGGACGGCCTGGGATTGCCAGAAAGTCCCACGCAAAGTTTCGCGTTGCGATCCGCTCTGGTCTGTCGGTCGGACCTTCCCGATGCCGTCGCCAGGTCGATCGTTGAATCGATTGTGGCCAACCGGGCAAAGATCATGCGTAGCCATCATGCCGCGCAGGATATCAACGAGGAGTTCGCACAAGCCGACTTGCAGTTCCCCCTGCACGATGGAGCCGTCGCCTACTACCAACGTCAGCGACCTAGCTTTATCGAACGCTATTCCGAGCCCATGGCGCTACTGCTATCACTGTTCCTGGCACTCTGCGGCATGGTGGCAGCCTTTAATCAGTGGCTGACGCTGCGGAAAAAGAATCGCATCGATCGGTATTACGAGCGACTGGACTCGCTGCTAGAGGAATTGAACGATCATGCTGCCACCCGCGACCGCCTGGACAGCATCGAACAGGAATTGTTGGCTATGCGACATGACGCTGTGCGTGAACTGGTGAACGAGCGCCTGCTGGCGGACGAGTCATTCCAGATTTTCCAATCACTGTTGACCGACTGCCATCAGCAATTGGCGATACAGCGCGAACAGACCTAGCCTAGAGCCGGTTTCAACGTTGCGCAATCACACTTGGGCGTTGGCTGCGCCCTCTCGACCTGGCAATCGTCTCGCAGCTTCCCTCAACCTAGACGGGCAAATCCTTGAAGGCGGCTTTGATTTCCTTTGCCGATTTCCCCGCCTTACCCAGTTCAAAGGCTGTCTTGACCGCAGGGTTCAGCATCACCACCAACCCATAGATCCCCAGGGCCAAAGCCGTCGGGAAGCAGTAGCAGCCCGCCATAACCGTAAAGAAGCCCGCACTGAGCGCGCAAATATCGAAGAGATAGGATCGGAATCGCAGGATCTGGATCGCGGCCACAATTCCCATCAAGCTGATCACCAGCAGGCCGACACCCATTCCGCCGTATACGACCTGAATCAACAGCTCAAGCTGTTCCGGGCTCATGCCCTGGTCCTGGATGGTCGGATTGTTCTCCGCTTCGGCGGCGATCGTGCCCGGCAACATTATCCCCAAGGCAATCAGCCCTACGGCGAACGCCAGAGCCAGAATGCTGTGTACCAGCAACAGCCAACCGACCACGGGGACATGCCCGACCCAGCCCTTCTTTTGTCCTGGTGATAACTTGATTTCACCTTCCGGGCCCACGCTGAATTCTCCGGTCCCCGGAGCGTTGTCCCATGCGGTTTGATCACGATAAGGATTTTCAGAGTCCATCTCGGCCCCGGCTGTGGTTCTGGCAGTTTGGTGATCCCCGGCAAACCGAAAAAGTATCGCCGATCGGTCACTCAACCTCAACATCCCGACTGGAGAGCGTTAGATCGCTGGAATGCACTTTCGGTCTCGCTCAATCGCTGATATACCAGCGTCAAACAGATCAAAGGCTGTCAGACCGCCAAGGCAATTTGCAATGAAGATTCAGAAACTACTTGTCGCAAACCGCAGCGAAATTGCAACTCGCGTGTTCCGAAGTGCTACCGAACTTGGCATCCGTACGGTGGCCATCTACACGCACGAAGACCGCTACGCACTCCACCGCTTCAAGGCTGACGAAGCCTACAAGGTCGGCTCGACGGGCGAGCCAATTCGAGCGTACCTCGACGTTGAGAGCATTATCAAAGTTGCCAAAAAACACGGCGTGGACGCGATTCACCCCGGATACGGCTTCCTGTCCGAAAAGCCCGAGTTTGCTCGGGCCTGTGAGGAAGCGGGAATCGTCTTCGTCGGGCCACCTGTATCGGTGCTGGAGTCGCTCGGTGACAAGACGACCGCTCGCCAGATCGCAAAGAAGGCTGACGTCCCGATTTTGGGCGGAACCGAGGAAGCCATTAAGGATGTCGCTGCCGGCAAGGAAACGGCCGTCGAACTCGGATTCCCCATCATTCTGAAAGCGGCACACGGGGGCGGTGGTCGCGGTATGCGAGTCGTCCAGTCGGCGGATGAATTCGAAAGCCAGTTCGAACAGGCGCAGCGTGAGTCCAGTTCGGCATTTGGCAGCGAAGACATCTTCATCGAAAAATTCATCACCCGCGCCCGGCATATCGAAGTGCAACTACTGGGCGATCAGCACGGTAACCTGCTGCATCTGCGTGAACGTGACTGCTCCGTGCAGCGGCGACATCAAAAGGTCGTCGAAATCGCACCAGCCCCGAATCTGGACGATGAGGTCCGGGATGCGTTGTGCGACGCGGCGCTGAAAATCGGCAATCAGGTTGGCTATCAGAACGCCGGAACCGTCGAATTCCTGGTGGACGCGGATACCAACAAGTTCTACTTCATCGAAGTCAATCCGCGGATTCAGGTCGAACACACCGTCACCGAACAAGTCACGGGAATCGACATTGTTAAATCCCAGCTGTTGATCGCTCAGGGCGAAAAGCTCTCCAACGAAGAGATTGGCCTCGCTACGCAGGAAGATGTCGTCGTGCGTGGGTTCGCGCTGCAGTGTCGAGTCACCACCGAAGATCCGGAAAACAGCTTCCTGCCCGACTATGGCCGTATTTCCCACTATCGGTCGGCTGCCGGGATGGGGGTTCGGCTGGATGCGGGAAGTGCCTACTCGGGGGCCGTCGTGAATCCCTTCTACGATTCGATGTTGGTGAAGGTCACCGCCTCGGGACGCCGCTTTGTGGATTCCATAAAACGCATGCGACGTTGTTTGATGGAGTTTCGTGTCCGTGGCGTGAAGACCAACGTGCCGTTCCTGATGAAAGTCATGGATCACGATACGTTTCGTGCCGGCGAGTGTACGACTCGGTTCATCGACGAAACGCCGCAACTGTTCGAGATTCCAAAACGACGGGATCGCGCTACAAGGTTGCTGTCTTTCCTCGCCGACGTGATCGTCAACGAAAACGCATTGGTGAAAGACCTGCCCGTGGCGAAACGGCGCGAGCCGGCGCTGACGCCTCAGTTTCCCGCCACGCAGGAAACTCCCGCAGGGTCACGGGACAAGTTCAAGGAGTTGGGGGCAGAGAAGTTCAGTAAGTGGATTCTGGATCAGAAGCCACTCCTGTTTACCGATACAACTTTCCGCGACGCGCACCAGAGTCTGTTGGCAACCCGCTTGCGAACGTACGACCTGATGCAAATCGCCGAAGCCTATTCGCTGACGGCGTCTCAGCTATTCTCGATTGAGATGTGGGGCGGAGCGACGTTCGATACCTCGATGCGATTCCTGAAAGAGTCGCCGTGGGATCGTCTGACCAACCTTCGCGAACAGATCCCAAACGTGTTGTTTCAAATGCTGCTCCGCGCGTCCAACGCCGTGGGCTACACGAACTATCCCGACAATGTCGTGGAAGCCTTCGTGGAGGAAGCGGCCGATGCGGGCATCGACGTGTTCCGCGTCTTCGATGCCCTCAACTGGGTGCCCAACATGCGGGTCGCCATGGACGCCGTCGTGAAAACGGGCGCTATCTGCGAGGCGTCGATTTGCTATTCGGGCGATATCCTCGACAAGTCGCGACCGAAGTATGATCTGAAATACTACGTGACGCTCGCGAAAGAACTCGAGCAAATGGGGGCTCACATTCTGGCCATCAAGGATATGGCCGGTCTTTGCAAGCCCGAGGCGGCTCGCGTATTGGTGAAGGCGTTGAAGGAAGAAATTGGCATCCCGATTCATTTCCACACGCATGATACGGCCGGCGTTCAGGCCGCCGCGATCCTGAACGGAGCGGAGGTGGATCTGGATATCGCCGATGCGGCTATGGCTCCGCTATCCGGTGGCACGGCTCAACCAAACATCAATACCGTGGTCGAATCGCTGCGATTCTCGGATCGCGAGTCGACGCTGGACGTCAAAAGCCTCGATGCGATCGCCGACTACTGGCGTGCCGTGCGAGAATTCTACGCACCGTTTGAGAGTCAGGTCTTGCCAGCCACGGCGGACCTCTACCACCACGAGATGCCCGGCGGCCAGTATACGAATCTGTATCAACAGGCGCGTGCCCTGGGGTTGGTGGATCAGTGGGCTCGAGTTTGCCACGTATACGCGCAGGTCAACGAGCTATTCGGCAATATCGTGAAGGTGACGCCAACCTCGAAGGCGGTTGGTGACATGGCTTTGTTTATGGTCGCCAACGAACTGACGCCCGCCGATGTGTTGTCCGGTAGGCGGGAACTGGCATATCCGGCTTCGGTGATTGACCTGATTGGTGGCAACATGGGCCAGCCGCCCGGTGGTTTTCCACTCGAAGTCCAAAGGCGTGTCCTCAAGGACAGGATTCCGCTCACCACGCGTCCTGGCGAATCGATGCCGCCGGCCGACTTCGAAGGCAAGGCTGTCGAGCTGAAAGAACTGCTGGATCGCGAGCCAACACGACGTGAAGTGGTGTCGTCCCTCCTTTATCCGAAGGTGTTTGCGGATTTCGCCAACCACACCAAGGAGTTCTACGATCCTTCGGGGCTGCCCACGCCTGTATTCTTCTACGGCATGGAGCCCGGCGAAGAATTCTCGGTCGAGATTGAGCGCGGCAAAACGCTGATCGTCAAATTCCTGACTGCCGGCGAGCCCCATCCGGACGGTCGACGCACGGTCTTCTTCGAAGTGAACGGCGTACCGCGCGACGTGTCCGTGCTGGATCGTTCGTTGGAGCCTTCAGCACCGTCCGCGATCAAGGCCGACGCGGGGGATCCCAAACAGGTTGGCTCGACGATGCCCGGCATGGTCGTTACCGTCGCCGTCAAAGCTGGAGACGTCGTCAAGAAAGGCCAGAAGCTGTTGACGCTGGAAGCGATGAAAATGGAGACGACCGTGGGTGCAGAAGCCGACGGCAAGGTTTCGGATATTCTGGTCAAACCCGGCAGCCAGGTAGAAACCGGCGACCTACTGGTCAGGTTCGAATAGCCCCCAAAAAGTACTCGGCTCGCTCCGCGTGACGAAACGAAAAACGCACGCGTTTTCCGGACAGTCGTGCATCACACCGAGTGTGAGGAGTACTCTTGTCGTGCACCACCCGGAGTGTGAGGAGTACTCTTGTCGGGCGCGTCATTCCTGTCCGTCTTCACCCGGCTCGACCGAAACACCCTTACTCGCCACTCGCCACTCGCCACTCGCCACTCGCCACTCGCCACTCGCCACTCGCCACTCGCCACTCGCCACTCGCCACTCGCCACTCCTACTCCACCGGCATCCCTATCCGATCCAGCGGGCTGATCGTCCCCGTCGCACCCGTCGTGCTCACATGCGTATAGATCATCGTGGTGCTCACATCCGAATGCCCCAGCAGCTCCTGGATCGTCCGGATATCCTGACCGTCCTCCAGCAGATGGGTGGCGAAACTATGACGCAACGTGTGAGAAGAAGCTTTCTTCTTGATGCCGGCTACCTTGACCGCCTTTGACACGGCCTTTTGTATCGACGTTTCATGAATATGGTGCCGTCGCGTTACCGGCAGTTCACCATCTGGTTCGTCCAGCGATTCTTCCTGGTGGGGCCGGGTTTCCGTGCTCAACTGCGCGGCCGGAAACAGGTATTGCCAAACATCGGACCGGGCTGCTTGCGGATACTTGCGCCGAATGGCCGTCGGCAGATAGACGTATCCCGCACCGGCAGCCAGGTCCTTTTGGTGCAATGCCAACGTTAGTTCCAGTTGCCTGCCAACGGCATCCCGAAGCCGTGCCGGCAGGGGAACGGCGCGATCCTTGTCACCCTTCCCGTCACGTACGATGAGTTGCTTTCGAGCGAAATCGACATCCTTCACGCGTAGGCGACAGACTTCCATCTGCCGCAGTCCTGCTCCGTACATCAATCCGGCCATCGTTCGCTTGGTCCCAAGGGGAATCGCGAGCAGCAATCGCCGCACCTCATCCTGGCTGAGAACCACGGGCAGCTTGGGCGGCTTCTTGGCGCGAATGGCGGAAATCTCGATATCCACCTTTAGCACCTTTCGATATAGAAATAGCAGAGCGGAGAAGGCCTGGTTCTGCGTACTTGCTGCGACGTTTCGATTGACGGCCAGTTCCGTCAGAAAGTCATTCACCGCCTCATTTCCAAGGAGGTGGGGGTGGACCCACTCTCCAGCGGCCTCTTTGTGAAATCGAAGAAACTGTTCGATCCATTTGAGGTAAGCCTTTTCGGTACGGATCGACATGTATCGCCTGCGAGTTTCTTCCCGCACCTGCTGTAGGAGTGGAGATTGCGACTTTTGTGGCGGAGTTGGGTTCACGGGTTATCCGGATATCTGTGTTTCTTGAGTATCCCAGAATTCTGGATATCAAAATGATGGTAATTGGTGGCGTCAGACCTTGACGGACTCAGCGAGTTATCCAGAATTAGGCTATCTTCGAAATCCAAGTTATCCAGAATTCTGGATACATAACGTTAGGCATTCCCGGAACGCGATTTGCCTATGTTCGGCTCGCTGCGAATAATTCCGTTTCTGGATATCTACCATCACGGAGGTCAACGTGGCTCGTCGCATTTCAAAATCTCAAAGCCGCAGCAAGGCTCGCCAAGCCCAGCGCAAAATCAAACAGGCGCAAAACAAGTTCAAGCAAGGAATCCGCAAGGTCAATGGTGAGATCGACAAGTACAATCGCGCTGTACGCCAACACAACAATCGCGTTCGCGCCAATCAACGAAGGCTCAAATCGGAGCTGAACAAGCTCAGTCGAACCCGAACGACAAAGACGACAACCTACGTCACATACCGAACGTCGGTTGATCAACTAAGCAACGCGTACACCCAATTTGATAGTAGAGCCGAATCCAATCAACTCGGCCCAGAATACAACCATTTTCTCGACTTGGCGGAACGCGAAACCGCGAATAGCGTCGCGGTCGCCAATTGTCTACTCGATACTCACGACGAAGCTGTAGATGTTGATGAGCTTGCCATTGAATTGGGAGACCGGCTCGGTGAGATTTCAGATGACCTCAATGATCGCTGGCGGGGCGCACTGTTTTCATTCAGCCCCGACAATCCTGATGCGGCTCGCCACTTTTGCACAAGCTGCCGGGAACTGTTTACGGAACTACTTGAGATTTCTGCACCGGACGAAAGTGTGTTTGCCGCGATGCCCGATGCTCAACGAACCGACCGGGGTAACGCCACGCGACGTTCCAAGATTGCCTTCCTATTGCAGGAACGAGGATTGGGCGATTCCGCATTCGAGGATTTTGTTGACGTGAACATTGACAACGTTGTTCAACTCTTTCATGTACTCAGTGGTGGCACGCACGGCGAATCTGGGAAATTCTCGCAGACCCAACTGAACGCCATAAAAAAACGCGTCGAAGACGGCCTCACGTTCTTGACCGAACTGATAGGGAATGCATAACAAAGCCGTGAACCGGAGCACTCATTTACGCGGCAACTGAAATCAAAGTCTTCCGTTCGTGCCCGGTTACGGCAGACGTTATGCTGCTCGGTCTCTGCGGGCCACCAGTGAATTTGACTTGACCACGCAACCGCCACTGCGAATAATCTGATACGTCGCAAAGAGCGACAGCACTGAGCATGTGCCCAACGGCCTTGGCTCGGTTCGTTATCGAATGATGACTGTACGCCTACGGACTTTGGCGTACTGGCGGCATGGATGCCCACCAAGTACAGGAGGCCTTCATGGCGCGATCTAATTACACCAAACAGGTGGCACGTTTGCGAAATTTCCTAGTAATTGCATACGTGATTCTCTCTGCCATTTCTCTCGGATTGGCATTTGCCCTAGCGTGGTATGGAAAATCCGGTGCACCGTGGTTCCTTGGTACGACAATCTCGCTTGGGCTTTGGGCTGCTGTCACCGCCACCTGCAACAAAGTCTCCGCTGGTGATTTTCTTGGCGTTGCAAAAGTCTTCGGCGTAAAGGGCGACGTTGACCAACGAGCCGCTGCGTGAAACAGCGCGACATGGTCTACAATTGTTGCAAATCCTTCGCGGATTGTCGCGTTGCTTCCGCTTCAAACGCAACATAACAACCCGGTGAACGCGGAGCACTCAAACACGTCCTTTTTGTACACAAGCTTAACTCTTCGTGCCCGGTTACCGGGGACGTTAGCTGGCACCTCTTGCTCCTAAAGCCCATTTGATGTCACACGAGTCATTCCGCGATCGTTTTGAGAAGGAGCTCCGCCGCCGACGTTACGCGGAAAACACGGTGTCAGCCTATATCATGTGGCTTGATGATCTGGCCCGTTTTTTCCCGAACGAAGCAACAGACCGGCTTTCACGAAAACAAGTCGCTGACTACATCGGCACATTAATTACACGCCGGAAGTATTCCCCTCCCACGGTCAATCAGGCAGTCCATGCTCTTCATTTCTTTTACAGTTCGACTTGTGACCGAGACCTCGACCTGAAGTCGATTCCACGTCCGGCGAGCACACGTAAAATTCCCGACCTCCTTTCACCGGAGGACGTCCGCGAGTTTTTGCAATCATGCGAAGGCCACCCGCAACACTTGTCATTTTCCCTTGTCTATTCACTTGGATTGGATGTGAGCGAAGTCATTCGGCTTCAGACCAAAGACGTCGATCTCCAGCGGCAGGATATCCGAGTCCGCAACAAATCAGGCCGTGTATATCGGACATCACCGATTGCCGATGCCGTGGCCGCGGCACTCAAGAATCACCTGAAGACAATTGGCAGATCCAAGTGGTTATTTCCAAGCCGCGATGGTAAGACGCACACGAGCGAATCCACCTTGCAAAAGGCATTCAATCGCGTCTTGGACCGCACTCCACTCGACGAGTCAACCTCACTCCGCAGCCTGAAGTACGCGTACATAAAGCATCTGGAACAACAGGGCATTCCGCTCCGCACAGTCCTGTCGACACTCGGCATTCAGCCGAAGACATCGCTAGACTTCTATACTCAAATCGACCACGTGGAATTGCCAATCACGTGGAGCCCGTTGGACCGAATAATATACGCATCAAACAAGCGTTCCGTTGACATCTCAGCTCTTTGGGCAAACACAGGGACACCCAATGTTAGGCTTGACGCATTGCTCGCTTACCCGTTAGATTCTGACGGTTCTTTAAGCTGGAGGCAGGAAAAGCATGCCCAGACAGGCGCGTGGTGAATACGTCAACCCAAACGAAGTGCAGATCCTGCATCTGGTGAACCGCTGCGTGCGCAGGGCCTATCTCTGTGGCGACGATCCTGTGAGTGGGCAGTCTTTCGAGCATCGGCGTGAATGGATTCGGCAACGTCTGGAGTTTCTCGCCGGCGTCTTTGCTATCGATTGCCTCACCTACACCATTATGTCCAACCACCTGCATCTGATCCTTCGCAGCCGACCGGATGTGGCCAAAGAATGGTCTGATGAACAGGTCGCAAGACGCTGGCTGAGGTTGTTTCCCAAGCGACGGGAAAAGGATGGCTCGCCTGCCGATCCCGAGGATTTCGAGATCTCCATGATTACCGGCGACAAGAAACGGCTGGCGGAAATCCGGCTGCGATTGTCGGACGTGAGCTGGTGGATGCGGTGCACGGCCGAGAATATCGCTCGACGCAGTAATCGCGAAGATCGCTGTACCGGTCGCTTTTGGGAAGGTCGATATCGGGCCCAGATGATTCTGGATGAGGCTTCTTTACTTGCTTGTGCGGCCTATGTGGACCTGAATCCCATTCGAGCGGCGATGGCGAAGACTCCGGAGGATTCGAAGTTTACGGGAGCGAAAGACCGCATCGATGATCTGGGCCAGCGTCAAACGAAGGCGAGGAAGACGCATGCCTGGGAACGCAGTCGACGCAGATCGCGCAGTGGCTGGCTCAGCCCGTTGGAGATTGATGAGCGGACGGACGCCGTGGGGGCGGACGTGAGTCCGGTGAACCGTCGGGCAAGCCTAAAGGGTTTTCTTTCGATGTCGCTGGTCGAGTATCTGGAATTGCTCGACTGGACCGGTCGTCAGTTGCGACGCGACAAACGCGGCGCGATCCCCTCGCATCTGGCTCCGATTCTGGTGCGGTTGGGTGTGGACTCCGAGGGGTGGTGTGACCTTGTGAAGAAGTTCGGCAAGCTCTTCAAGCGGGCCGCCGGCAAAGCGGATAGTCTCGCCCGGGAGGCGACGCGTCGTGGTGTCGGCTATCTACACGGGCCCGGTGCTCAGATGTTGAGTACCGAGTAGCTCAGCACTCTTCTTCGAACGGCCAGTGAGTAACGATTGCGTTCGCTGCTGCGCCGTCTTTGATGATCGTGATGTTGTCGCGGTCGATTCGGTGGATGTGCTGTCCAATTGACGCCGCGTCGCAGGCAATCTGGTTGCGAATCAGGCAATGGAGGAGCTTCGGGTTGCGCTCAATATTGGGTGTCCCTGTTTTGTGTCCTGCATCCGGATCCACATACCCGGTACTCTCATTCCCCACATACCGATACAGATTCGCATCTCCGCCACCAAAACCAATCGGATCCTCTGAAATCCATCGCCCCACCGCAGGGTCGCGTTGTTTGTACGACACGGATGGGTGAGCTTAATGCGCCTCGCAACAGACAAACGACAGACCGCACGTCGAAAAGCCGCCCGAGTTCTTGGGTCGCCGATTCTTTGGAGCCGCATGGGATCCGTCGAGCCAGAGGTTTTGGGTGTCCCTGTTTGCGGCCTCGCGTCGTTGTAGCATGCCGATCGCCCCCAAAATAACTACGCAGTTCGAGACGGCTGTAACAAGGAGGAATAGAACCTGCCCGGTTATATTGCCGACCCCGGACGGTGTGGATGTGTCAATAGCCCCGATCGATCGCACCATCAGTGGCAATGCGATCAACCAAACCAACATGAAGAGGACTGAGAGGACGATTAGGCAGATCGCCGGCTTCCGCAATGGGTTCCCTGTTCCCACTGTATGTCTTGAAATTGCGTATGGGTTGACGTCAGACAAATCTCGTCCTCGGGTGACGACCGGCGGGCATCATCAACTACTGTCGAAACGAATAGAGGAACACTCGACCTTGCTCGTACTTAGCGTACGTTCCCCCTTGATTCCATTCGTCCGAAAAGGAACCAGAACTACCGTTTCGGCACCACCAGTCAACTTTCTCATCCCCGTACCACTCAAATTCGTAGCCATGAATGTCCGGTTGATCATTGTGGGGCCGCAGGCCAATCTTTTCCACGTATGCGTCAAAATCGTGCGGGGCAAGTTTGGCGGACATGTGATACATGTAGTCTGGTAGTGCTCCTTCCTGCCACTTCCATTCGCGGACCTCACTTGCATTCCAAGGTAGAGCCCTCCGCAGCGGTGAGATACGCATATAGAAACCAGCAGAAATTATCGCTGTGGCGACTAGGTACAAAGTCATCGCTTTTCGTGAACTCACTGCACCTCGCCTCCAAGGATCGTGTACATGATAGTGTCGGGTACACGATTGCGTTTCAGGGGGCTTCCCGGCCATCTAAACACTCCCGTTGAGTCCATTTGCACTGTTTGCCATTGGCTTACGACATTGAAGTCATTGCCGGGGATCCCCCATCGTACGGCTCGGCATAGTCCATTGCCGAGCCCCTGTCGGCTTGCACTATGCTTGAAGTCCCATCCGTCTTCAAAGCGAAACTGCCCTTTGAATTCCCATTTACCATCCGGCTGTACCGTTAAATCCCCACGATATCGCACTGTGAAAGTACCTGTAGTTCCCCGCAAACGGGAACGGGAAAGGCGAGAAAATTCTACGCGCTCGGACAACATCGCCGACGCCGTTCTCGCCCTAGTTCTAAGACTTTTCAATTGGCTCAGAAAGTTATCGGGCTTGTACTTTGAGGATCCGTGTAGCCTTCCCATGACGTGTAAGTTGGTGGCTCCTATATCAACCATTTCCTTCAAACTTAGGGTTACCGTCGATTTGGCCGGGTCACACTCGACTCGATGAGTCAGCAACGCCTGCTGGAGCGGGTGGTTGTTTATGTATCGATTGACAAACGCGGCATTGCCACTCGCCCACTGTTCAATGAATGAAAAGCGAACAAAGTCGCTGACCGCCCGATTGTCTGCTGTGAAGCCTGAATACGTATTGGTGCCCAGAATTGGTGCCCCCTCCAACCCATCCGGATCCACATACCCCGTACTCTCATTCCCCACATACCGATACAGATTCGCGTCTCCCGCCGCGAACCCAATCGGATCTTCGCTCAACCATCGCCCCACCGCCGGGTCATACCAACGGTGGAGATTGTTCTGCAACCCTGTCGCGCCATCAACCGGTCTGCCAGTATAGCCAAACAGGATGCTGGTTCCTCCTGGTGTGGATGTCACATTCCCAAATGAGTCATAGGAAACGTGCGAATCTGCAAGATGGTTGCCATCGAGCGTTAACAGATCCCTCACCGACCCGAGATGATCAGTGAGCACCCAATAGGATGTTCCATCGTCATTCTTGTCCAACGTAGAATCGACTGCGAGCAGTTGATCCGTGCCTGGCCCCCATAGATAGCGATGACTGAGATCATCAACGCTCGTTAGTGACAAATAAAGGGACACCCAAAGTCAGGCTTGACGGCCCCGTCGCTTACCCGTTAGATTCTGACGGTTCTTTCAGCTGGAGGCAGATAAAGCATGCCCAGACAGGCGCGTGGCGAATACGTCAACCCAAACGAAGTGCAGATCCTGCATCTGGTGAATCGCTGCGTGCGCAGGGCCTATCTCTGTGGCGACGATCCTGTGAGCGGGCAGTCTTTCGAGCATCGGCGTGAATGGATTCGGCAACGTCTGGAGTTTCTCGCCGGCGTCTTTGCTATCGATTGCCTCACCTACACCATCATGTCCAACCACCTGCATCTGATCCTTCGCAGCCGACCGGATGTGGCCAAAGAATGGTCCGATGAACAAGTCGCAAGACGCTGGCTGAGGTTGTTTCCCAAGCGACGGGAAAAGGATGGCTCGCCTGCCGATCCCGAGGATTTCGAGATCTCCATGATTACCGGCGACAAGAAACGGCTGGCGGAAATCCGGCTGCGATTGTCGGATGTGAGCTGGTGGATGCGGTGCACGGCCGAGAATATCGCTCGACGCAGTAATCGCGAAGATCGCTGTACGGGTCGCTTTTGGGAAGGTCGATATCGGGCTCAGATGATTCTGGATGAAGCTTCTTTGCTTGCGTGTGCGGCCTATGTGGACCTCAATCCCATTCGAGCGGCGATGGCGAAAACGCCGGAGGATTCGAAGTTTACGGGAGCAAAAGACCGCATCGACGATCTGGGCCAGCGTCAAACGAAGGTGCGAAAGACGCATGCCTGGGAACGCAGTCGACGCAGATCGCGCAGTGGCTGGCTCAGCCCGTTGGAGATTGATGAAAGGACGGACGCCGTGGGGGCGGACGTGAGCCCGGTGAACCGTCGGGCAAGCCTGAAGGGTTTTCTTTCGATGTCGCTGGTCGAGTATCTGGACTTGCTCGACTGGACCGGTCGTCAGTTGCGACGCGACAAACGCGGCTCGATCCCCTCGCATCTGGCTCCGATCCTTGTGCGGTTGGGTGTGGACTTAGAGGGCTGGTGTGACCTTGTGAAGAAGTTCGGCAAGCTCTTCAAGCGAGCCGCCGGCAAAGCGGATAGTCTCGCCCGGGAGGCGGCGCGCCGTGGTGTCGGCTATCTACACGGCCCCGGCGCTCAGATGTTGAGTACCGAGTAGCTCAGCACTCTTCTTCGAACGGCCAGTGAGTAACGATTGCGTTCGCTGCTGCGCCGTCTTTGATGATCGTGATGTTGTCGCGGTCGATTCGGTGGATGTGCTGTCCAATTGACGCCGCGTCGCAGGCAATCTGTTTGCGAATCAGGCAATGGAGGAGCTTCGGGTTGCGCTCAATATTGGGTGTCCCTGTTTTGTGTGACGCCCAGTTTCTCAAACGGGGTCGTAGACTTGGGGCGACATCGCCGCATAAGCGAATCCCGAAGCACTTGCGGGATCTTGTAGTCAGTTGTCTTTGTTGCCATCGTATCTTTTACCTCATCGGTCAGAGTCAAAACAGTAAACAGTTTAGGTGTCGTGGTCTCATTCGGGTGGACTATCAAGAGGGTCTTCTTCTTCGTCTTCGTAGAATTCACCTCGATCGATCCTGTTAATTTCAGCGTGGGCTCTTCGCTCTAGAACGTCCACCCTACTTGCTAGATCTTTAAGATCGATGTCCCCCTTTGAGTTGGCGACCGTGAGATCCCAGAGTAAGATTCGGGTTGCTCGCAAAATGCTGACAGCTCGCATTGTCATTGTTTTTCCTCCGTAAATAAGACGTGATCAGCTGGGTTTCGCTCTCGTGATTGTGGCTCGACGAACGGAAACAATCAAGCTGGCTGCCTCCAAGGAGCAGATCCGCGGCGGTTGGCTGGTTGCCTCTCCCTGCTTGCTAGACGATTGGCTTGGCGTTTACTGCCAGGCTTTCCTGGAAAGCTTTTCTCGCGGATAGCTTCACTTGATGCGCGATACGTCATATTGCTCCACCCCCGACGACTATTTAGAAGCTCCTAGCAGCCTGTTGATTTTCAACCGATCTTCCCATGAAAATGACGATAGTTAGGATACGGTATTCATGGAGGATTTTGTGATGGGTGTAGGTCGTCGTCGCAGTGAAGAACAGTGCGAGTTTTGGGTAGCCGCGGAGGATTTGGGTCGTGGCCCTCGGAATGTGTTTTACGACAAGCTGAATGAAGTGCTGGCGGAGTCAGATTTCGATCGCGAACTGGAGAAGGCGGTCGAACCTTACTATTGCACAACGGGTCGGAAAGGGCTGGCGCCGGGCGTCTACTTCCGGATGCTGTTCATCGGCTACTTCGAAGATATCTCAAGCCAGCGTGGAATCGCATGGCGTTGCGAAGACAGCCGCTCGCTGGCGCGGTTTCTTGGTTACCGTCCAGGAGAATCGACTCCTGACCACAGCACGCTATCGCTAACACGCGACCGGCTGCCGCTGGAAATTCACTGCCTCGCGTTTGAGCTGGTGTTGGCTGCGTTGCAAAAACACAAGCTGCTCAAGGGGAAGACGATCGCCGTCGATGCGACGGACCTGGAAGCCAACGCTTCGATGAAATCGATCGTTCGACGCGATAACGGCGATGACTGGCGTGAGTATCTTCGCAAGCTCTACGAAGAAGAAACAGGCAAAGGTGATCCGGACGACGAAGAGCTGCGTCGCTTTGACAAACGCCGTAAAAACAAGAAGGTCAGCAACACCGACTGGGAGAGTTCGTCCGACCCTGACAGCCGCATCGGCAAGATGAAGGATGGTCGCACGCATCTGAAATACAAGGCTGAGCACGCAGTTGATCTGCAAACTCAAGTGATCGTTGCGGCGGAAGTTTATCACGGCGACACGGGCGATACGCAGACGATCGAAGACACGTTGTACGCCGCTCAAACGCATCTGAACGAGGCAGGAACGGATTGCGAAGTCGAAGAAGTCGTGGCGGACAAGGGATACCACAGTGAGGATTGTCTTCAGCGTTTGCAGTGCGAGTCAGGTTGGCGCACCTACATTCCCGAACCAGAACGCAAGACATCCCGCAAGTGGAAGGACAAGCCTGCGGAGAACGAATGGGCCTATCGTCGCAACCGCCGCAACACGGTCGGCAAGCGAGGCCGTCATCTACAGCGAGCCCGCAGCGAACAAGTGGAACGGAGCTTCGCTCACACCTGCGACACCGGCGGAGCGCGTCGCACCTGGCTTCGCGGCTTGGAGAAAGTTCAGAAGCGTTACATGAGTGTGGCAATGGCCTTCAATCTGGGCCGGATCATGCGCAAGTTGATCGGCGCCGGGAAGCCAAGATACCTATCGGTGCTTGCCGCAAGGCTCCGCCTTGCCCATCTGGCCATTCAACGCCATCTAAAATCGCTCTGCCCCGCCACTAGATTCGTCATCCGTCTCAAAATAACCACCAATCCCAATCAAGCGATCGCCAACGTGCTCGCCGCCTGAAGCACGTAAATCAAGAAATCAACAGGCTGCTAGCTCATAGATGCCTTACCAAATTCTCTTCGTGCAGACAACTCGTCTACACCTAGCTAATCTACTAAATCATGCAGCCTGGAGTATATCGCCGTGTTAAGAATAAGATCCATTGCCGTCTGTTGTTTGCTCTTTTTCACCTTGATCGCTAACGCTGAACAGATCAGTGGCAGAGCGGAGTTCACTGTTTTCGAGGACGTGCCGTCAGCCGGTATGGTGGTCGGTGATACTGGGTCGATCACTTTTGGTTTCGAATCCGACAACGGAAGCGTAGTCGCTGGGATTGAATACAGAGTAAAAGCAGATTTCCTCGAATACGACTTTGGTTCAGTTAATCAGCGTTTCGAAGGAGACATCGACCTAATCATTTCAGAGGACAGGGGTTTTAGCACTGATGCGTTGATTATCGATGTAAATGGTCCAGGAGCCATTGGGTCAACCCAAATGACGGTTTTTGGCCGGTCGGAAAACTTCATTACTACGCTCGACCCTACGGAGGTGATTTTCAACTGGTCAGCAAACAGGCTAATCAACATCCAATCGGGTGACCCCAACTTTGGTTTTACTGCTGAACTTACTTGGCTTAGCGTCCCCGAGCCATCATCCGTTAGCTTGGCGTCCTTGAGCTTGCTTGCGTTGGGTGTGTTGTTGCGGCGAAAGAGGTGAACCTCCCTGCTTTGTCGATCCCAACCAGCCCCACCGCTTCGGCGGTAGGGCTTTTTCATGCGCCGAGGTTCCGAGTTACCAACACGCTAGGGCACCAGTACCGAAATTCGCATGACGTAGTTTCGCGTTGTCCGATCGGTGCGGTACAGACGCGTCAGCAGTTCGTCTTCGGGGGGCGAGTGCAGCGATCCAATCGACGAGGCCCTGACGCTCCGTAGCCCTCAAGCAGGCTTGACAGCTTTGGGGCGTCACCGATCGGCCTTCAGACATTTACGCTCGTCGACTTCGAGCAGCCAATCGCAACTTCAATTCTCATCGGGGATACCTAAACGGGACACCCAAAGTTCGGCTTGACGAATTGCTCGCTTGCCCGTTAGATTCTGACGGTTCTTTAAGCTAGAGGCAGGAAAAGCATGCCCAGACAGGCGCGTGGTGAATACGTCAACCCAAACGAAGTGCAGATCCTGCATCTGGTGAATCGCTGCGTGCGCAGGGCCTATCTCTGTGGCGACGATCCTGTGAGTGGGCAGTCTTTCGAGCATCGGCGTGAATGGATTCGGCAACGTCTGGAGTTTCTCGCCGGCGTCTTTGCTATCGATTGCCTCACCTACACCATTATGTCCAACCACCTGCATCTGATCCTTCGCAGCCGACCGGATGTGGCCAAAGAATGGTCTGATGAACAGGTCGCAAGACGCTGGCTGAGGTTGTTTCCCAAGCGACGGGAAAAGGATGGCTCGCCTGCCGATCCCGAGGATTTCGAGATCTCCATGATTACCGGCGACAAGAAACGGCTGGCGGAAATCCGGCTGCGATTGTCGGACGTGAGCTGGTGGATGCGGTGCACGGCCGAGAATATCGCTCGACGCAGTAATCGCGAAGATCGCTGTACCGGTCGCTTTTGGGAAGGTCGATATCGGGCTCAGATGATTCTGGATGAAGCTTCTTTGCTTGCGTGTGCGGCCTATGTGGACCTGAATCCCATTCGGGCGGCGATGGCGAAGACTCCGGAGGATTCGAAGTTTACGGGAGCGAAAGACCGCATCGATGATCTGGGCCAGCGTCAAACGAAGGCGAGGAAGACGCATGCCTGGGAACGCAGTCGACGCAGATCGCGCAGTGGCTGGCTCAGCCCGTTGGAGATTGATGAGCGGACGGACGCCGTGGGGGCGGACGTGAGTCCGGTGAACCGTCGGGCAAGCCTAAAGGGTTTTCTTTCGATGTCGCTGGTAGAGTATCTGGAATTGCTCGACTGGACCGGTCGTCAGTTGCGACGCGACAAACGCGGCGCGATCCCCTCGCATCTGGCTCCGATTCTGGTGCGGTTGGGTGTGGACTCCGAGGGGTGGTGTGACCTTGTGAAGAAGTTCGGCAAGCTCTTCAAGCGGGCCGCCGGCAAAGCGGATAGTCTCGCCCGGGAGGCGACGCGTCGTGGTGTCGGCTATCTACACGGCCCCGGCGCTCAGATGTTGAGTACCGAGTAGCTCAGCACTCTTCTTCGAATGGCCAGTGAGTACCGATTGGGTTCGCTGCTGCGCCATCTTTGATGATCGTGATGTTGTCGCGGTCGATTCGATGGATTTGCCGTCCAATTGACGCCGCGTCGCAGGCAATCTGTTTGCGAATCAGGCAATGGAGGAGCTTCGGGTTGCGCTCAATATTGGGTGTCCCTGTTTTGTGTGCATGGAATCCAGATTGCTCGGCGCCCTCAAAAGAAAGTAGCCTGCCCCCGTGTCACTGACTCCCTAGGTTGTTGGAGCCTCTCGACATTACAATCCGAGGAATCTCCTCCAGCCATCTATGTTATCCGACGACGCAAATGCGACAGCACCGACCTCCGCATCGTCAAATGCCCCGACGGAATGGAAGACAATACCACGTTTGGGAATAATAGTGCCTAGCACGGAAGGTGAGGGACCGACAATCGCATCTTCCCAGCCGTTTTCAATCAGATTCTCAATAAGGGCGTCCGACCCATGTGGGAGTGCAAGCACCAAGCAACTGCGCTCCGTCCGAACAATCTCGACCGCATTGGGGACGGATCCAAATTCAATCTGCACCGCGCTTCGCCACTTTAAGCCCGTAGCTTCTGACTGCATGTGCTCACGCAGAAAACGTCCATCGGGTATGCTCAACTCTCGTAACCTCAAGGAACTCCATAGCCGTTGATGCCGCGTGAGGCGATTGTCTGGTTGCCACGTCGAGTGCGTTGCCAGCAACCACACGCAGTATGACGGACGCAAATCAAGTGCTGAACGCACAGCAGCCAAGAAACAAGCGTGCTGGCTTGCGGCCAACGTTGTTGTTTTCTGTACCCACGAAATGCAACCTAAATCTTGACAAGCATTCAAACTGGCCCTTGGAAGATTGAAGACTTCATTGTCTGCGTAACAGTCAAAGACGTATTCGATTTTTGGATCAGTAGTCATAGTGCCCACCAAATTCGTCGTTGAAATGCGGTCCACGATTTTGCACGTCATCCGGAGCGTAGAAGTGGCCACCTTTGTCGTCACGAATCCTAACAGTTTTTTTTCCGCCGCCCTTTGCAGGGAGTTCAAATTCGTAGACCTTGCCCGGCTGTAGTCTCCCCCGTCTATCATAATTCGGGAGCACATCACACGGTTTTTGTGCAACAGGGATGCCCATTCTTCTTTTTGCGGCTCGAAACGCCCCGCGTCGCCCCGCACCTACGGGAGTTAGGTTTGGAGGCTTTGCACCAGCTGCTCCAATCGCCAGTGGAAGGGCGGTCGCTGCAAGCTCGATTCCGTTGACACGTTCTTGGAATGTTGCGTAGGCGGCCCGCTCCGCAGATGAAATAGCTCCAATCATCTCGTCGCTAACGTACAACTCAGGCGCGATGCCCATCCCAAGCTGCGCGTTTAGGCCGATGAGCAGCTCTTCACATCGGGACGGTGCTGTTCGTCCGTGCTGGCGGAATTCCAGAACCCAACGACGAAGTTGTTGTTCTGCCGCCTGATTGCGGTCTGCGATGCCCTGAATCGTATTTCTGCCTGCGCCGAATCCCCTGAACAAATACTGGAACCATGTTCTATTCACAGGCGGCTTCGGACGGGTTGCGTTTGGGTCGCCTATCACCAACCCCGAAGGATCCACATACCCCGTACTCTCATTCCCAACATACCGATACAGATTCGCGTCTCCGCCACCGAATCCAATCGGATCTTCGCTGAGCCACCTGCCAACTGCAGGGTCATACCAACGGTGGAGATTGTTCTGCAGCCCTGTCGCGTCATCAACCGGTCTACCGGTATAGCCAAACAGGATGCTGACAGCACCTTCGTCCTGCACGACACCGAATGAGTCATAGGTCTTGTGGCTGACGTGGTTGCCATCATAGTCGACTAGATCACGCACGGTTCCAAGGTGATCAGTGAGTACCCAATGAGTCTCGCTTGAATTCCAGAACGACCCGCCAGAAACGGTGTCCATGGCCAGGAGCTGATCGGTCCCCGGCCCCCAAAGGTAACGGCGTGGAGGGAATAACAGGGACGCCCAACTGTTTGGCTTGACGGCCTCAAAAATGTGGCTGTTCCTTTGTTTCCTTTCCCAGGCGTTCTGCTTGCGCATGAGGTAATGAAGGAGCGTTCAATCGCTTCGAGTCGCCAAAACTTGGCTGTACGAAGCCGGCCATTTCCGGGCTTGTGGGGCCGTCGGCTCGACACTCGGGATGTATTGACAGCCTATGCGTTTTGCCGTCAATTGCCGGTGTGAGGCGCAAAATTGGGACCAACAAATCAGTAAAGTAGAGTCATGAAGATTCCTGAAACCAGTCAACGCTATTTTGTCGTTTGGCTTTTCGTTTTTCTATCGACGGTCGTGTTCCTTCCGTCGATCCGAGCACAGGTAGTTGGATCTGGCGATGAAGGTTTGCAAGCTCCAAATCCTGTAACGACAACTCCGACCCAGACACCAGAGAACATTGCTGCAGCTGCTGAAAGGATCACAGAGGATGATGCTTTACTTCTTGAGCTTCAGCGTCAGCGAGCTCCGGCTCCCAAATTGAAGGATCTCTACAAGCCATGGTTATTCGCGAGAGCAAGTGAAGCCAACACGCTCTTTATCGAGCCCCGGTTCAAAGCGAAAATTCCATTTGGGCACGTGATCAAGACCGATCAGTCGCTATTTTGGTGCGAATTCGATGGTGAGAGGAACTATCTATGGAAGGTCACCAAATCTGCGGAACAAGACGGACAACTTACGCTAGAACTTGGAGATGCTGGCGAAGTGCTGGTTGTACCGTACCCAGAGATTGACCATTGTCTTCTGATCATTAGGAAAGATCCCAAGGCGAACGAGAACCCGACCCGTTTTGCTGTCCCCTATCGTTTTCTTGGGACCATACCCTTCCTCAAAGCAGATTGATGAAGATGGATAGCCAATCCAAGAAACAAAATATCAAGAGTTGCGATGGCTCGGTGACCGTCCGATACCGTATGGGGTCTTTGTGGTCTGGTGAAAGCTCAAACGCCAGGTAAAAAAGTCCGTGGAACAGTAGTGCTCAAAAGAACCGGTCGCCGATTGGTCGTGAACCATTAGCATCCGGTCACCCTCGACGTTAGGTGGCTCAAGCAATGGCTGGATTCGGCAATTCCTTTAACGGTCTTTGGCGTCTCTTCGTTGTTGGCCTATCTATCGCCGTGACACTTATGGGGCTGCGCAGCTTTGGGCTAATTGGATTCCTCATTCTGCCAATTGCACTTATTGTATTTGGGATCGCTGCCTCCCGTCTTCACGGCTACTTGACCGCGCGTGAGTGAACAGAGGCTCTCAGAATCGCGTACTTTGTATTCAACGTTTTCATTCCGGCCCGAATGCCGCGGACGTTGTACAACTGAAATCGCCTGACTCCATGGCATTGCCGAATCCCTATCAACCGCGGGTCTCTGACAGTATTGTCTCGGTTGACGCTGCTGCCTCTGCACGCCAGCGCCTGTCGCGGCCGGCGACGGCGCTGGTGATCATGGCCTCGATTCACTCTGTCTTCGGGGCGATCCCTCTGGTTTCATTTTTCGTAATGCTCGCACGGGGGCTGCAAGGCGGCGAAGACCCCATCCGAGCTTTCGTCGGCGGTCTCCAGTTCATCGTTTTGCTGGTGATTTGCATTGGTGCTGCGCGAATGGGGCACCTGAAGTCGTATCGACTGGCGTGGGTCGCCGCGATACTTTCTTGCGTTCCCGGCGTCTCACCATTTTTCTTCCTGGGCATTCCGTTCGGGATATGGTCGATCGTACTGCTTCGAGATGCTAAAATCCGTTCCGCCTTCAGGTCGTTGTCGCCCACGTCAAACGGCGGATAGCCATGGCATGAACGCGGCCGGCGAATACGTGTCTTCAGGATGGATGCATTTCCGTGTGGACTGGTGATGCCAGCCGTTGTCCGGCCAGCTGGGATTTCGACATCCACGTTCAATTTGAAACTCGCGGAGATTCTCGATGTCCCTACGTTCGAACAGTAAGAACATTTGTCGCACGCGCAGGTTTCTCGGCAACGTGACGAAATACATAAAGATCTGCTGCGTCATCAAGCCGTTGCAATTTCTAGTTGCTCGCAACTGTTGCAGTGACAGGATGGCCTACATGCGGTCTCTGCCAGCTCGCACGGTAGGGCACGACCTTGTGGCCATGCTGGACGGTAGAGGGTTAAAGCTTGTTCCCGGTTTCGCGAAACACGATCTGGATCATCTCATCCTCGGATATGGCATGGATCCGGAAGAAGAGTTGTGCATGCAGGCGTATCTGCTTGGCAACGGACGCCGGCAACTCCAGGTGTTTCTCTTCCTCGGTTCGGCCGTATTGCTTCCCGGGCTCTGGGGCAGCCTGTGGGCTCACTACAATCTGGGCAAACAAAGCCCGGCTTTCACATCGGTGACGCTTGACGATTGCCTGACACTGAATACCGATCAGCTACGGCGACGGTACGCGTTATCATCAATGCGGTGCATCGAGAAGACACTCTATATCGACGCCGCCTATCGGATAGCGGCGGCGTGAACCGGCGTGACGAAACTGGGCGAATCGAAATGGGCAGGGTAGCGTCGCAACCCTTTTATCCTGGACGTTAGGCATCAAGAATCACCGGAGCTTTAACCCAAGAATGTCACAACCCATTTTCCAATCTGCTGCCCCCTACCAAGACGATGTGCTCGCCCTTCCGGTTACCGATCTGGAGGCGACCTGCGCTTGGTACACGAAGCACTTTGGTATGACCGAAGTCGACCGCACTGACGATCCGATTCCCACTTTGATCCTCGAACGTGACGGGACGCGCATCGGCTTCGCCGTCAATGGCGGGGATGCATCTCAGGATGGAGCTGCGGTCCGTGTCGCGAACATTGAAGAACTAAAGAAGGAATTTGACGCCAAGAGCACACCAGTAGGGAATTGGCGAGTGGATGAACGAGATGGAGAGCAGCACCAGGTTTTCTTTGTCGTTGCTCCGGACGGCCTTTGCTATTACTTTTACGAGCCTCTCGCGTAGCCATAAATTGGAGCCCGGCAGCTCTAACTTCACATCCTCAAACACTGGAAACGCCGGTGCCTCCCAAGAACCTCACGGTTATCTGGCTCGCGCGTAGGCCGAACTTCTAAGTGCCATTCACCTCACGCCACCAGCTTACTGCCCGGGCGGACTCCACGGCGATTCGGTTTGGCCCTCTTTGGACCGCAGGAATTTGGCGTCCACGTCTCGGTACCACGCGTGCAGCTTTGCCCGCATTTGCTTGACAAGTTCCGGCATTTCGGCTGCCAGGTCCTGTCGTTCTCCGATGTCAGTCTGCAGGTTGTAGAGGTGGACGCGGCCGTCTTCGTAGCGTTCGACTAACTTGAAATCACCCATCCGGACTGCACCCCCGGGGAATCCGCCCTGATTGCTGTAGTGCGGGTAGTGCCAGTACAGCGCGTCACGTTCGACGGGGCCTTCCTGTTTCAGTAGTGGTGTGAGGCTCTTGCCGTCCAGGTGCTGCTGAGGCTTCGTTGGTAGTCCGGCAATGTCCAGAATCGTGGGATAGAAATCTGTCGAGATGACCGGATCATGGCAGACTGAACCTGCAGGCGTTGTTCCAGGCCAGCGAACAAGGAACGGTTCGCGGATACCGCCTTCATAGACCCAGCCCTTACCGCCGCGTAGAGGAAGGTTGGAAGTTGGCGAACCTTCGGACGTTGACAGGCCGCCGTTGTCAGACGTGAGCATCACGACCGTGTTCTGGTCGAGCCCCAACTCTTCCAGTCGAGTCAGTAGGCGACCGATCTGGGTATCCATGCTCTCGACCATGGCAGCGTAAGTTGCGTGTCGTTGGCGTATTCGAACTCGCCGTGGATTCTTCGCGTTGGGGTGTACCTGTTCCTCGGGCGCAAACTCGGTGCCTTCGCTCATGCGAGCTGCCTTTGCCTCGTATTTGGCAATGAGTGGCTTCGGAGCCTGCAGCGGCGTGTGGACAGAATAGAACGAAACGTAAAGCAGAAACGGGTCATCCTTGAACTGGTCGAGCAGCTTCAGTGCTTCGTTCGTGAGTCGCGTCGGTAGGTGCTCGCCGTCTTTGCCATCGGGGAGCCGGGGGTTCTTGTAGGGAGAGAAAAATCCGGCGGCGGGCATTCCGCGACTGTAGCCGGCAATGTTGTGGTCGAAGCCCTGGTGCTCGGGCCAGAACTCGGCCGTCGGTCCGAGGTGCCACTTCCCAAAGAACGCGGTTCGGTATCCTGCCGCGCGGAGTGACTCGGCAATCGTCACTTCTTCGAGGGGCATGACGCTGTTCAACGAAGCCGGCAGAAAGCGGCCCGGACGTCGACCCGAGAAGAAGTTCGTCGCATCCGCGCGAGATGGATACTTGCCAGTCATGATGCTGAAGCGAGTCGGGCTGCACACCGGGTTGGCCGCGTATCCGTTCGTAAATCTCATTCCCGTTTGGGCGAGGCGATCGATATTGGGAGTTTCGTAGAAGGTGTCCGGGTTGTTGGCGCCAATGTCCATGTACCCCATGTCGTCCACCAGGAAGAACACGAAATTGGTGGTGGGCTCGGCTGCTACCGGTGCGGAGAGCAACAGGAAGAGGACGGCAATTCCAAACGTCGTTCGACAGAGGGGGAGCCGGACGTTCGACGACCCAAAGACGTTACGGCGAGATTCGACGAGCGGCGCTGTTTTCAGTACGGACTTTGAAGCGAGCTTGGGCATTGCGTGGGCCGTGCGGGAGTTGGAGGTAATGGCCAGTTGGGACGTCGCGAGGAAATGCGGTGGTCGGGGCGGGCCCGTCGACTCGCGTTCGTCAGCGATGCCCATTATCTTAGACGTCCCGTAATCAATATTCACCATCTCCAACCTGGGTGCAAAATGAAATTCGCTTGCTCAATCCTGTTGATCGTGTCGGCCTTCGCCGGACTGTCACTCGCCGACCATCACCACAACAACACACTGACCGAAGCCGAGAAGGATGCCGGCTGGAAGCTGCTGTTTGACGGCAAATCCATGGCTCACTGGCGGAACTACCGCAAACCGGAAGTCAGCGACGGCTGGGCGGTCAAAGACGGCGAAATTCAGTACCTGCGACGCGGTGCCGGCGACATTATCACTCGTGAAGCCTACATGGCGTTCGAGTTCAAAGTGGATTACAAAATTTCCAAGGGTGGCAACAGCGGCCTGATGTACCACGTCACCGAAGACGGTAACACGCCTTGGAAGACCGGCCCAGAGATTCAGATTCAGGACAACAAGGACGGGCACGACCCGCAAAAGGCTGGCTGGCTGTATCAGCTGTACCCATCGGAAATTGACGCGACCAATCCGGCTGGCGAATGGAACACCCTGCACATCCTGATCACGCCCGAAAAGTGCGTGCAGTACATGAACGGCAAGAAGTACTGCGAGTACGTGAAAGGCAGTGACGAGTGGAACGCGAAGGTGGCGAAAAGCAAGTTCGGCAAGATGCCCTTGTTCGGGAAGCCAAACAACGGCCACATCTGCCTGCAAGATCACGGCAATGAAGTTGCATTTCGCAACATCAAGATTCGCCGTGTCTCGCCGTAGCTATTTGTCTCGGACGAAAGTCTGAAGCGACGTAGATCAACGCACCGACTCTAGCTGGACAGCGCGTGGTTAGTTCGTCGTACCGCCTTTTGAGCGGAAGGATCAGCTTGGCTTGGGTTGCCGTGTCCTTCCGCCTGAAAGGCGGTACTACGAACATTGGCTCGACCATACGGGCCACGTCGTTTTGAAGCTGGTCTAGCAATCGTAGAGTCGGTCGTTGTCCAGCAAGTCACTCTCGGAATGAAACCGTTCGGTCTCTTCCTGAAAGTCATCGATTGGTGGCCGGGCAAGGTGATGCCCGGTCGCCTTTTGATAGGCGTCGGCAACGGCCAGTAGGTCCGTCTCGCCGTAGAGCTGACCGGTGAACGTCAGAGACGTTGGCACGTTCAGGTCGTCTTGCTTGCGGAATCCATTTGGCAAGACGACCTGTGGGTGCCCCGTCATGTTGGTTGTGTTCATCATCGATGGCCCGACAATCACATCGACCGTCTGCATCAGTGTGTCCATCTCGGTCATCAGTTGGCGGCGTATCCGATTCGCGCGCAGGTAGTCGTTGGCCAGCACGAACTGCCCCATCGCGAATGTCTTGGGCCAGAACTTGACGCCTTTGGGTTCTCCGTTTCGCGTCAGTTCGTCGAACACAGAGGACGCCTCTGCGGTGAGGATGATGTTTAGCATGCCGCTGTGCGGATTCGCGGGAATCTGGATTGGAATCAACTTAACGCCCAGGTCTCGCAGCACTTGAAGTTCCGTCTCATATTTCTCCGTGTCCTTTTCGAGGTAGCCGACGCGGAGGGACTCGAGCCCACGAACGGGCGGCCAGTGAAAGGGACGTTGGACGCTGCCGGGATCGCGACGGTCGGCTCCGTGAATGGCGGCAAAGACGACGGCACAGTCCTCGACGGATCGCGTGATGGGGCCGAGTTTGTCCAGCGACCAACTGAGCGTCATGCAGCCATATCGGCTGACTCGACCGAATGTGGGCCGCAGCCCCGTGGCGCCGCACCGTCGCGACGGAGACGTGATACTCCCCATGGTCTCCGTGCCGATCGTGAATCCCGTCAGTCCCGCCACGACTGCGGAAGCCGATCCGGCCGACGATCCGCTGGAGCCCTTTGACGGGTTCCATGGATTTCGAGTCTTGCCACCGAACCACTGGTCGCCGGCCGCATAGCTTCCCAGCGACAGTTTCGACGTGAGCACGCAGCCCGCGGCGTCAAGTTTTTGAGCGACGGCCGCTCGGTAATCCAATTGCTGCTCGCGAAGTAACGGCGCACCCCACGTTGTCGCGTAGCCGGGGTAGGCGATGAGATCCTTCGCGCCCCACGGAATGCCGTGGAGTGGACCGCGATAGCGGCCGGCGGCAATTTCGCGGTCGGCATGCTGGGCCTGACGGAGTGCGAGTTCATCCGTGCGGGCGACGACACACTTGAGCAGAGAGTCGAACTTCGCGAGTCGCTGGAGGTAGATTTTCGTGAGTTCCACCGAAGAAATCTTGCGATGCCGAAGGAGCGCGGAGAGCTCGCTTACCGGCATGAACGCGAGGTCTTCGTCCGTATCGGGTTTCTCCGGCGGTACGGTTTCCGAGAAGTCCGCGGTGCGGGATTCCGTGTCAAACGGCGGCTGCGTGGGTTCAAGCGGCTGGAAGACGACGGCCGGCGCAGTCCCGTGATCGATGGGTTGCGAACGCAACTTGTGAAACCCATCCTGGGCGTCGGCGAGGGCGTCGGCCGCCATGGCCTGTTGTTCCTCGCTGAGTTCCAGGCCGCCCAGCCATTGTGTTTGCTGGATCATGTCCTCGGAAACGGAGGACGCATCGCCCTCGACCCCGCTCGCGTGCACGCTCAAGCCACCTGCTGCGGCGGCGGTTAGCATGCCAAGGACCGATCGACGGGCGAGCTTGTGGGATTTTGGTTGCGCGGTCATGGATTTCAATTTTGGTGAGGTGAGCCTGGCGTGTGAACGGGGCGAAGCAACCGTGTTAGAATCAGTAACTCCACCAAACGGATAACGAGCCATGCATCCTATCACCGTCGTTGCGTCGTTGTTGTTAACCTCCGTGGCCGCAGCAGGGGAAGTCAGTTTTCGGAAAATTGTTCTAACCGACAAGTATTACTGCGATGGTGTCACGACCGGTGACATCAATCGCGACGGCCGACCCGACATTGTCGCCGGCCCGTTCTGGTATGAAGGGCCGGACTTCACCCGATCGCATGCCTTCTATCCAGCGGTGCCGTTGGAGCCCGCGCCCAGCCCCAGCAATAGCATGTTCAGTTTTGTGCATGACTTCAGTGGAGACGGTTGGCCTGACATCCTCGTGCTTGGCCGAGTCCACAAGCACGAAGCCAAGTGGTACGAAAATCCGGGAGCGGATGAGGATGCCGCCGGAGAGCAGCCGATGTGGAAGAGCCACCTTGCTTTCGAAAGAGTAAAGGGGGAGTCTCCGTGTCTTCAGGATCTGGATGGTGATGGGATTCCCCAGGTGATTTGCCATTGGGAAGGGCGGTGGGGTTCGATTCAGCCGAATCCAGAGCAGCCGACGAAGCCGTGGCGATTTCTGCCGGTTGGGCAGAAGGGCGATTGGCCTCAGTTCTATCATGGCCAGGGAGTTGGTGACATCAACGGCGATGGCCGTATGGACCTGATCATCAACGATGGTTGGTACGAGCAGCCTGTGGACCGCGGAGCCGCTGAATGGAAATTCCACGCAGGTCGATTCTCGCGACAGCGTGGTGGTGCGCAGATGTTCGCCTTCGACATTGATGGTGATGGCGACAACGACGTTGTCTCCGCACAGCACGCGCATGAGTGGGGGCTGGCGTGGTACGAACAACAGCCGTTGGGTAAGACGGCACGCTTTCGCGAACATCGCATCATGGGGACGCGGGACGAGATTGGTCAGTTTGGAATTGCCTTCTCGCAGCCGCATGCGATGACGGTCGCCGACATCAACGGCGATGGCCTTCCGGATCTTGTCACGGGCAAACGCCGCTGGGCACACGGCCCGGACGGGGATGTTGAGCCAGGTGCGGACCCCGTTTTGGTTTGGTTCGAACTCGTACGAAACCAGGGCAAATCTTCATTTGTTCCTCATGTCGTCGATCGACAATCTGGCGTCGGTGTCCAGGTGTCCAGTTTGGACGTAAATGCAGATGGCAGAATGGACATCCTGACGGCCTCGAAGCTGGGGACCTTCTTGTTTCTGTCGGAGAAGCCGGAATAACCGGATTTCCGTTACGAGCCCGATCTGTAGTTATGGCCTACACTTGATGAAGGTAGGGAATCAGGGTGACCCGCATTCTTGTGGCACACGTTGTGCAACCGTATAAACCAAGTGGGCCTGAATTCAACTTTTAGCTTTGATTGGCAGCATAAGAGCGATGCAAAAAACCAACAACGATACCGTTTGCTACAGCCTGGATGGCATCAAGATCGATGCAGAACGACTCATTGCAGACTACGAGGGGATTGCTTCTGATTCATGGTCAAACCAGAACCGATACCAGGAAGGTGTAAGTAACTGGAAGGGCATTTCGCTGTATTCGATCAACGGCGAATCGGACGATCTGCGTTGCTCGGATCGGCCGAACGTGAAGAAGACGCCCGCTGGTGAAGCCTGCTCCTACATCTGCGACGAGCTGTTACCGCAGTTCGGGGCAAAGCCGTTGCGTATTGCGTTCTATCGGCTTACGGCCGGTACGGTTGTCGGCAAGCACAAGGATTATGGACAGAATCGCACGACAGGCACCGTTCGGATTCATATTCCGGTCGTCACCAATGACGACGTTCGAATGTACGTCGAAGACAATGAGTACAAGTTTGGGGTGGGTGAGGCCTGGTACTTCGACGCCAGTTGCTGGCACAGCGTCCAAAACAACGGCACAGAAGATCGCATTCACCTGATTGCGGACTTGCATCCGTCGCCGGAACTGGACGCGCACCTGAAACCAATTCAGGCGCACGATCGCGTTCGCTTCTTTAAGGCTCGGCTGGAGAACTATTTTCAGGTTAGTAAAGCCTTCACGCAATTCATGCAGACCAAGGAAGGCCGAGACCGCATCAAGGCGAGACTCGGCGTTGTCCTTGGCCGATAGTAGATCGTGGCGAAAAGATAGAAGCGGTTCAGTTCTCGCTCAGTCGGTTCATTCTTCGAATCGACTATGAGCCGACGTTGTAGCAGTAGATCTTGTCGTCCTGGCGAACAAACAGCTTCCCGCCAGTGACGACCGGGTGAGACCACATCGGCCGTTCGTAGCCGTTGTCCTTAAGTTCGAATGAGCCGACCTCTTCGTAACCGTCCGGCGTCGCTTGGGCGAGCACCACGGTCGAATCGTGAAAGACGATATAGAGGTGTCCATCAGCTGCCGTGACGGCCGCCGACTTCTTGCCACTTCCTCGCTTGCGCCAGACAACATCGCCGGTCATCAGGTCGGCACAGAACGGCATCCCTTTGTCACCACTGTCGCCGTACAGGTAGTCTCCGATCAAGACGACGCCGCCGTGTTTGTTTTCCAGCTTGTTGTTCAGAGGATAGACTTCCTCGACTTCAATGGATTTGCCTTTGGCGACTTGCCGCAGGAGAGCTCCGCCGCGGTTGTAGCCAGCGGTAAAGAACACAAGGTCTTCGCGGATGATGGGGCTGGGGATCACGGCAGTGGTCTTGTCGATGTCGTAGGTCCACAGTAGTTCGCCGTCGCTGGCTCGGACGCCCATTGCGCCGCTGGCGGTTGTGTTGACATAGACCTTGGTGCCGTCGATTTCGCTGATCTGAATCGATGCGTGTCCGGCTCCGCGATCTTCGGACCTGGAGGCGGACCAAACGAGCTTCCCGGTCTTCTTCTCGAGCGCAACCATGGTGTTGTCTTCTTTGCCCGGAGTACAGACGACCACGTCGCCATCGACGAGGACGGATTCGCCGTAGCCCCAGCCGTCGCCCTTGTCTCCCTTGAAGTCCGCCTTCAAATCCTTCTTCCAGATCGTCGCACCGTCGGACGTCGAGCAGCAAAGTAGTTTGCCGTGAGCGGTGAGCACATAGCAGTGATCGCCGTCCAGTGTCGGCGTCGAGCGGGAGCTTTGCCAGCTATCAGGGCCGCCGGCTTTCCAGGCAGGTCCGACGTTTCGTTTCCACAGTTGCTCGCCGTTGGAAACATCGAAACACACAAGGTACTCGTCCTTGTCGTCGGCCGTCGAAGGCGCGTCGCCAAGCGTAAACAGTTTGCCGTTCTGGATTGCGAGACTCGAATAGCCTCGTCCGGCGCCGGTCGCCGTCCATTGCAGAGTTGGCCCGCCGTCGGGCCACTCCTCCAGCAGGCCCGTATCCGGCGAGACACCGTCTCGATTGGGGCCGCGGAATTGGGGCCAGTCGAGTGCCTCTGCAAATATGGGGGAAGCGAATAACAGCGAAAGCGTCAGTGTTTGAATCGATTGTCGAAACTGCATCTTCAATGTTCCTGGCATTGGTGGGAGCCTGTACTTTCCGTCGCGATAGTCTATCAGGATTGGCGTCAACTCTAGCGTGATGGCCCTGCGAAACAAGGTGCGTACGTCGTATGGTCTCGAGTCGCAGATGCTAGTACCGCCTTAGAACCGCTATCAAGCTATGGGCCCCCAAATCCTTCAATTGCCCGGATGCCTTGTAGGGAATCTTCGTGCCGAGATGGGGCGGTCGATCAATCGAAATCAATTGCTCGCTGGCCATGTCGAAGAATTCATGTGGGCTTAGGGGAGTTGAAAACGTCATCAGCCCATAGTGTGCATCCAGTTCCCAGACGAAGTCTGGATCATCCAATAGCTTGTCCGAGTATTCAGGAATCCGCTGTATTGATGCTTCTGGAAGGCAGCCAGCAAGGCCATTCTTGAGTTCATTCCACGTGCAATCAGCCGTGGTCTCGAATGAAATTGTGGAAATCTGATTTTTGCACCCTTCGTGAATGCTGATTGCATCGCGAATGGCTGCTCTTAGGTCGGCAGCCTCGATTTCCCTTCGTGAATCGGTCGTAACCTGCCATGACACGAACAGTTCATCGTCGAAACCAGTCAGTGCTCACACTCCCTTGGAAATTGCTCGAGTCCAAAATCTACCTGAAGGCACGACGCCCCATCACGCAAATCGGCGCAGGCGAACTCTCGGATTCCCATGTAGCCGGCGGTTAACTCGAACCACAGCCCAAACTCCTTCTTTAACCGTTCGATAACAAAGTCGGATAGATCTGAGAGAGTGGTTTGGCGTTGGAAAACCATCTGTTTCTCCGTCATCGAAGTTTCGGGGAAGGGGGCAGGGGCCAAATTTGAAGATTGGGGAACAGCAGCGGGCGTGCGGTTGTTCGGATATGACCAATGACCTCAACCACAATTTGGCTTTGGGCAACTCGAGCACTCCTTGGTTCCTGACCGCGTTTACGCTTCCGCACGATCTCTCGGAAGCATTACCGAAACTCGCGCGGCGGAACGGGCTCGTCCGACGCAGCCAGCAATAGCAAATGCCAACAGAGTGACGAAAACGGAATCAGGTTCCGGCACAGCGAGGACGGAATCGGGATTGGCTCCAAAATTTTGACTTAGCGAAAGGAAATCGTCGAAGTCGATCATGCCGTCGCAGTTGGTATCTCCCTGGCGATAGTCTTCAACTGAAAGGCCAAAATTGGAAGACAGAACCAGAAAATCATCGAAAGCGACTTCACCATCACCATCAAAGTCGCCAGCGAGCAACTCCAAATCTTCGAGCGTGTCACAGTGCGGAACGGTTCGAATCGCCATTGCTACCCCCCCACCAATTGCGATCGCGAAGATTCCCATATCGCTGCCGTCTCCGGAGAATCTCCGAATATTGGCCTGAATCTTGTCGGCCACAAAGAACGTTCCGTCCGGCGCAAACTCCAACGCGGCGGCGTCCGACAGCCCGCCAGAGGCGAAGACCCCTTCGGCTAATCCGTCCGTGTGAAATCTGTACACATCACCAAATCCAAAGCCTTGGGTAACGTAGAGACTGCCTTGTTGGTCAAATGCGAGATAGTTAGCGAAATCCAACTCAGCTGCTACGCCAGTCGCATTTCCTGCGTCATCAAAACGCCATACCGCGTCGTGGTTACTGTCCGCAACCAGGAATCCCCCGCCTAAGTCGGCAAGCACTTCGCTACCGTTCACTCCGGTGGGAAGTTCCTCAATCGAACCGTCGCTATTGAAACGGTTCACATGGACGCCGTTATCCGGAATTATCAAGACATTCCCGTTGGCGTCGACGTCCATGCCGGCAACACCTTCCCCACTTAGGTCGGCGAATTCCCCTACGAGTTGACCATCACCACTGAAACGGGAGACCAGATCCAAACGGTTGTCACCGATCAAAACATCACCGTTGGGTGTAATGCCAATCGCTGTTACGAATCCAAAGCCCGAAGCGAACGTTGAGACATTGCCGGAGGCGTCAACGAGCTTGACCGAATCTCGCGAACTCACGAGTATTTCAAATTGGCCGTAGAGCGTTGAAGGGAAAAGAGTTGTCGCAACTAGTAGCAGGTATTTCAGCATAGTTTCCACGGACGTGGCTCATTGACACAAAGCGTTTCAATGCCATTGTAACTGGCACAATCCGCTAAACGAAACGTGGGCGATCCAGAACAACCGTCATGGGAACTTTCTGTTCAACTAATCGTTCAAGGAACGGCCGCATGCCATGCTGCAACTCATAATCTCGTTCTTCCGTATAGAGCGGCAAGAGCGTGAAGAAGTGAACCGGCTTGCCGTCTTCTCTCTCTAGCGGAACCTTCAGGTTGGAAAAGTCAGGAGCCATCATAAGGCACGTTTGGCTGGTGTTTGGGCCGAGGGGCTCGGGAGGATCGGCGCTCGAAACGATGGCGGCAGGACGACCGAGCCACGTGTTTTCAAGGTGCGGATAGTAAGCCATCTTGCGGAGCCACTTCAGGGGCCACATGCAGTTTGGATCGCGGCTTGCGTCGGCAGGGTGAGGCCAGTCAGCAGGCAAGTGAATCAACAATTCCGCAAATTGCCATTCTTCCTGCCCCTCCGGAACGTTCATGGGCCGGCCACTCATTCCGCTAGTAAACAGGACCATGAAGCGATGTTTGTCGTTGGGCGGAATGATGTTGATCGATACCGACATTCCCTCCACAACGGGGAGCAATTCCTGCATGCCATTTGGGTCGGCAGGTCCGAACTTCGACTCCATGTACGCCGTGATCTGCTGGTGTCGTTTGAATTCGGGCGTTTGATTGACCATCTGGTCGGGCGGCGGTTCCCAGAGTGGCTTGTCGACGCCTTCCACCGGTCTTCGACAGCCGTGAGCCGCAAGTAGATCGATGACTTCCTGATTGCGACTGTTCTCCCCTTCGGTATACGCATTCTCCAACGCACCGGTTGGCAGGCGATAGGTTGCGTGCGGATCAATGCTAGTGGTCAAGAGGTACGCTACGACATCGCTGTGCCCCTGCTTGGCGGCCCTCATCAGTGGGTTGCGTAGCGAATCACTCGTATCCAATTGGGCCCCCGCTTCGACAAAGCATCGAACCGTATCCAAATGCCCGCTTTCCGCCGCTTCAACGATTGCGGTGGCGTCATACAGTCCACAACGGTGCTCTATGTCGGCTCCTTGCTCGAGCAAGAACGCCACAACGTCAGTCGCACCCCTGCTCGCAGCCAAGTGCAGTACGTTATTGTTATAGTCCGTTGCCGCCAAATCACTGGGCTTCAGAAGGCGCTGGACTTTTGGGAGGTCGTTCTTCTTTATTGCCCGGTTTAGCTCTATGTCCATCTGGTCGGGGATGTCCCTGTGATTGTTGAAGTACGATGATCTCACAGGTCAGTACTTACGAACTCACTGAGTTCCATAACGACAATTTCGCTTAGGTTGAAAGTTGCAGCGTAGCGACACTGAGTAGACGGAAAAATCGGCAGATCCAATCTTACGAGGAACGTGAAGCGATCGGAAGCTCATTCATTGGCTGAATCGCAGACAGAACGCTTGCCACGTCGTAGCATGACTCTCTGAGTCGTGCATCGCAGCAAGACCTGAAGCGACTCTGTGCGACTCAGAGCGTCATGCTACGAAAACCAGCCCCAAATCGTTGGTCTCTGGAACCTGGTCTGAGTACCGGGGCCGTGTAGATAGCCGGCACCACGAAGCGTCCCTTCCCGGCCGAGACTGTCCGCCTTGCGGGTTCCCCGCTTGAGGAGCTTGACGAATTTCTTCGCGATGCAGATGGGAACTCCACCATACAACGACTCGGCAACAATCACGCACATGCGGATCGGGGCTTGAGTGCGTTTCGTTTGCACTCGTCCGTCAACAACTTTGGGTGCAACGTGGTATGATCTTCTCAGCATTGAGGTAACCGAATCCAAAGAGAAGGAGCTAAGAGTGCAATTTATTGGCTTTCCCCTGGGTATTCTCGCCTATATCGTGGTGAGAATCTTAATCGGTTGTCTCTATACCGTGCGGCCGGACCAACGAGCCGTCGTCACCAGTTTTGGAGCGGTGCAAAAGCTACCGGGAAACACTCCCGCGCCAGAAATGACTGGCGATGAAATGGACCGCTACGAGTATCCCCAGGTTCGCGTCATCGGGCCGGGCGGCCCCTATTTCAAATTCCCCTGGCAGAGGGTTCACAAGGTTAGTGTGGCCACCCAGGCAGTCGACCTGTCGTGGGACCCCTCGAAAGCTCAGGATACCATCGAAGCAGTCACCAAAGACAACTTGACTACTGGCGTCAATGGGCAAATCCGCTATCGCATCAGCGAGAACAATTTGTATCCCTACCTGTTTGGAGTCACGAGCCCACTTGAACACGTCATGGGCTACTTCGTCTCGGTATTGCGCGAACGAATCGCAAATTTTGTTGATCCAAAAGGCAAGAGCCTCCTTGCCGAGGGGGAGTCGGTCGACCCGGAGAGCAGTGACGTGCAACTTTCCGAAGGCGTATCCATCAACGATCTTCGGAAGAACCTGCCTCTGCTCAACCAATACATGGAGGAGCAATGCCGTTCGACGACAGGCCGATACGGAATTGAACTGGATGCCGCCTTAATCACCGAGATTGATCCGCCGCGCGAAGTGGACCACGCGTTATCAGCAATCAACAGCACTCGAAATCAAGTCGCTGGAGACATCAGCACGGCACGAGCTGATTCGGAGCAACAAATTACGATGAGTGCCCGTGCCGTCGAAATCGCGACCAACAATGCCCAGTCGGAGGTGGCGCCGCTGCGAGAGCTCGCCAACACACTCACGACAGTGAAAGCCGAGGGCGGATCGTCCTGTCTGAAAGCGTATCTTCGCAACTTACGAGTTCCCCTATACAAACGCGCTGATCGAATCATTCAGGTAGCAGCAAACGATTCACGACGTGGAGGGCAAGCATAATGTTCTTTATCTCCTCCTTGGTCATTGGCTTGATCTTCATACCGTTCGTTTTGGCGTTGGCTCGGTTTTTCGGGCTGTATGCTTGTGTTGACGAGTGTGAAGCCCAGGTCTTTACGCTTTTCGGGAAGGTGATCGGCACGCTTGACACTCCTGGTTTGCAATTCCCGTTCACCCACTTCGGGACGCGTGCTTTGTTGATTCCGTTCTTCGGAAAACGGTACGTGGTGAACACCGCTTTGCGGCAACACTACCTGCGGAGCCAGATGGTAAACTCGGAAGAGGGCACTCCCATGGGAGTTGGCATTTGGTACGAAATGCAGGTGAAGGATCCGGTCGCATTCCTTTTTACCAACGCCAATCCCGACGGTTCCTTGCAGGCCAACGTAACAAGCTCCACCATTTCCACACTCAGTAATCTCGAGATGGAGAAGATGCTTGAAGATCGGCACAGTCTCAGTCGCACGGTTCGCCAATCCGTCTCTCCACTCTCGGAGAAGTGGGGCTACAAGCTCGGTTCCGTCTACATCCGAAAAGTTGAATTCACCGACCAGCACATGGTTCAAAACATTACCGAAAAGGTCGTGAAGCGTCTCGTTCAGGTCACAAGTGCCATGAAGCAGGACGGCGAGAATCGTGTCGGGCTGATTCGGAGCGAAACAGCGTACAAAGTATCGCAAAAGATGGCGGAAGCGGCGTCGGCCCGCCCAAGTATTGTTGGAGAAGCGCTCAACGAAATCTCAAGACTGGATCCGGAAATTATGGACACGGTCCTCGAAGTCATGGAGGTTGATAACCTGCTTGAATCGGGGGCGACAATTGACATTTTGCCTGCTTCCGACAACATCATGGTTGAACTAAGTAGCCGGCCGCCGAGTTTTGGAGCAGAGAGTAGCCCAGACGGATAACAACAATGCGAAGCGGGGCGTAGCAAACGTTTCGACTCGCTTGCACGTGTACGGAGAAGGACAAAGAGCTCGGTCGACTCCTGCGGCCTGGTATATCGCCGTCAACGGCCAGGCTCACGCGCAGTACACGCTGGAACAGCTTGCGGCGAGTTCGGCTTCGGGGCAGATAACCCCCGAAACCCTGGTCTGGTCGGCTGGACTGGCTGGCTGGGTGGCATGCCGAGATGTTCCCCAGTTGGCATCTGTCTTCGGTCCCCCTCCGGCACCGCCGGCGCCCCGGCACCATAGAGCTCGTTCGAAGTCTGTCGCACAGCGGAGTTCAAATCGTGGCGTAGCCGGTAGCCAGTTCGGCCAGTGCATGAACGGAGGCGAAGGCTACATTGCGTGGTGTCGTGGCACGCCTGTCAAGCGACTTGTTACACTGCGTCCAGGCGGTTGCGAGCGGCCTCCTCCCCAATGACCCCGCGTGGAGAAATCCATATGAAGATACCTCCCCGAAGTCTTTGTCCTTCCTCGATCCCTTGTCTTGTCCTGGCGGTGACGACAGCGACACTCGCACTAAACGCTGACGCTTACGGACAGTATTCTCGAAAACCCGCCGTTCAGTATCAGCTCGACGAAGTTCGCGTCAGCATCCCGTCGCCGAATGAACCGCGGGTGGAGACGTTCGGCCCGAAATCGGTGCTGGCGGCGGCGAGGTATTTGGAGGTTGGGGCACTGAGTTGGGTTCGCGGGCGGTCTTGCGTGAATTGCCATACCACAGGGCCTTATCTGACCGAGTACACGGCATGGTCGCGACAGTTCGGAATGCCGAGCGAGGAAGTGCGGGCCAGCTTTGTGAAGGCTGTGCCGCGGGACATCGGCGTCGTGAAGGAGGCCGACAAGAATGGGCACAAGTACTATCCGGGGGCATTCTCCAGCGTCTGGCGGAGTGCCGGGTTGGCCGAGTGGGATCGGAACATCTCTGGTGAACTCTCCGAGGCGACGGATCGGTCGCTGCGTGACATGTTTGCGCATCAATGGGAAAGTGGAGCTTTCGTCAGCCATGGCGAGGTCGAGATTCCGCACGTCACGACAGATTTCGAACTTTCACTGCAAGCCGCTCGTGCCATTACCGCTGCTCCCGGTTGGCTTGCGGGGCTCACGGACGAGGCACTACTCGGTCGCGTCGAGAAACTCAGGACGTGGCTCCGCACGACGCCCCCCAAGAACGACTTTGACCGCGTCCTTAAATTGCAATTAGCTCACTATCTGCCGGATTTGGTGTCTCAGTCTGATCGCGATGCAGGGTTGGCGCTGCTCTCCTCGAAGCAACACGCCGACGGCGGATGGAGCACGCGTGACATGTCGGCGCTGGACGATTGGCACTTCGAAATGAGTCGTTCCGTACTAAACTTGATCAGGAATCTGCCGGATGCCGACGAGCCGCAGAGCGACCCGTACATGACCGCGCTGGCCGTTGTGCTGATGCGGCAGAACAATGTCCCTGTATCAGATGCTCGCATCCAGGGAGGACTTGCGTGGTTGAAGAAGGAGCAGCGCGAAAGCGGCCGCTGGTGGATGCACTCGCTCTATCGCGGCAACTACCACTACATCACCTATATTGCGACGACGGAAGCACTGAAAGCCTTCAGCTTGTGCGGCGAACTGGACGCGATCTCTGTGGCAGAGGAACACGAATAGCCTGACGGGACCCACGCACGTGGTTCGCGTTACGCAGGGCTTGTCGGCGAATTATGATCCGCGCCCGGTCGAATCGCCTCGGCCACGATCGCTCGCCTTGCCCTTTTCGCTGTGTCACATTGCCAAGTCGGTCGACTGCGCGAACTGTCTTCGTGCCGGCGTCGTCGTGAACTTTCGATGGACAGAAACTGCGACCGGTTATCGAGACGGGCCGTTCATCATTCGGCTTCAGGATGATCAACTGAAGTCGAGGTTCGATTCGTCATGTTTTTGTTTGATGTTCGGTTGGGCTAGATGTCTACCAAACAGATGCGCCCTAAAATCGGGCATCGTTTTCGGATGCAAATCGTCAGTGCGGCCGCCCATGTCCGGGTTGTTTGGGTCTTGAGTAAGACTTCTTCGGCCTGCCGCGTGGCGTTGGCACAACAACAGCGGGCTTCCCAATGAGCAAAGTTCAAACAAGGCATGACAACACACCCGTGAAGGCGGAGTTCAAACTGCCCTCGGCAGAACTGCCCTCATCAGCACGTGTCGTCATCGTTGGTGGAGGCGTTGCCGGGACGTCGATTGCGTACCATTTTGCCAGGGCTGGTTGGACGGATGTCTGCTTGCTGGAGCAGAACTCGATTTCGTCGGGAACGACGTGGCATGCAGCGGGGATGGTTGGACAACTGCGTAGCAGTTCTGCACAGACTCGTGTGAATAAGGCTTCGGTAGAGTTATACCAGCGTCTGGCGGAAGAAACCGGACACGACCCCGGTTGGCTGCAATGCGGCGGGCTTCAATTGGCCGCTTGCGAAGAACGCATGTACCAACTGCAACGTAACGCAGCCATGGCGGAGTTGTTCGGCGTTGAGGCAGAAGTTATATCGGCCGAGCGGTGCGGCGAATACTATCCGATGCTCAATACGGACGATTTGGTAGGCGGGGTCTATCTGCCTGGTGACGGAAGGGTGTTACCAGGCGAGTGCGCGGTCGCAATGGCAAAGGGAGCATTGCAAAACGGAGCTCGCATTGTCGAAGGTTGCTCGGTTCAGGAATTGTATTTCACCGAGTCACGCCACGGCATCAAACGTTTCACCGGTCTTAAGACAGACCAAGGCGATATCCAGTGCGAATGGATCGTTTTGGCTTGCAACATGTGGATGCGGCAAATTGGACTGAGCGTTGGTGTCGATATTCCGGTCTACCCCTGCGAACATCACTACGTAATCACTCGTCCAATCGAGGGCGTCACGCGCAATTCGCCCTGTACCCGAGACCCGGATGCAGGAACCTATTTTCGATCGCTGGACGATGGCGGTATGAAATTGGGTTCATTCAAAAAGAACACAAAGCCATGGAATATCGGTGACAGGGTTCCCAACGACTTTGCGTTCTCTTTGCTGGACCCTGACTGGCCGGATTTCGAGGAACCGATGGCATCGCTCGCTCACCGTCTTCGTGGTGTCAGCAAGAACGATGTCGTGAAGTTCGTCAATGGACCGGAGGCTTTCACGCCCGACAACCGATTTATTATGGGGCAACCGTTTCTGACAGAAGGACTCTTCGTCCAGGGTGGTTGGAATTCGGCCGGGATCGCGTGTTCCGGCGGGGCGGGAAAGTACGCGGTGGAGTGGATTGAAAACGGTGGTATGACGATGGACCTTTGTTCCGTCGATGTTCAACGTTTCTTTCCGTTTCAAAATAGACGGCAGTTCTTGCAGGATCGCGTCAGCGAAGTGCTGGGGCTGCATTACCAAATGGCGTGGCCTGGCAGAGAAATGGAAACCTCACGCGGCCAACGTGCCAGTTCGATGTACGACATCCACAAACAGGCAAACGCTTTCTTTGGACAGACGGCCGGTTGGGAACGACCTCGGTATTACGCGTTGGAAAACGAAGCTGCAGATATCGAATACTCTTTCGTCAGGCAAAACTGGCATGAACGCGTTGCGGAGGAAGTTCGACAATGCCGTGAAGGTGTTGCGATTCTGGATCAATCCACATTTGGGAAATTCAGGTTCTGCGGTCCCGATGCTGTGGCTACTCTTCAGAATATCTGTGGGGCGAACATTGATTGCGACGTTGGGCAGGCTGTCTATACGGGGATGTTCAACTCGAAGGGTACGTTTGAAGCGGACTTGATCGTTGCCCGGTTGCAAGCGTACGAATTCTACGTGGTAACTTCGACAGCGCAGCAGCGAAAGGATTTTGACTGGATCAAGCGGCATACACCTGACAAGGCGGATGCTTGGCTCAGTGATGTCACCGACGAATACGGTGTGCTCGGCGTGATGGGCCCGAGGTCGCTGGAGGTTCTTGATCGACTGGATGCCGACACATTTTCCGTATCGCCCGCGCGCTACGGCACCGTGAGACAAGCGACGATCGATGATATCAAACTCACGGCCATTCGTGTTAGCTATGTTGGCGAACCCGGATGGGAGCTTCATGTGAAGTCTGGCGATATTGTTCGGCTCTACGAGTTGCTGCAACCGGCGGGGGCTGACTTCGGAATTCGGCTCATTGGCACGCAGGCCATCTCGGCGATGCGTATTGAAAAGGGTTTCCGAGCATACGGGCATGAACTTTCGCCTGCCGAGAATCCATTCCAGGCGGGGCTGGAATTCGCGATCGATTGGAAAACGGATTTTGTTGGCAAGTTGGCGCTGTTGTCTCTGAAAGACCAGACGCCAAGTTTACGACTTGCTTGTTTTCGGCTCGTGGATTCCGGTGTGACTTTGTGGGGCGGTGAACCCATTTTCTGGAACGACAAAGTTGCTGGCTACACTTCAAGTGCATGCTACGGCCCGACACTCGGGACCAGCGTCGCGCTGGGGTACATCAAGAATCCATCGGGCGGACCGCTCACGGAAAGAGAGCTCAAACAGACGGAGTTTTCCATACAACAGATCGGCAAGAAGGTCAAAGCCGAAGCTTCACTGCGACCTTGGTGTTAGGTGCCGGGAGAATCGGTCTATCGGCAAACAGAACAGGGTTGCGCGGCCGGTTGTAGTCTTTCTATATTCCTTCCGGCGGGGCTCTTTCGTTTTCGGGATTTTGGAATCCCCAGGCCGTCAGCGTGGTCCAGACAAATGGAAACGCAAAGACGCAAGGGCGCGAAGACGCAAAGGGCAGGGGAAGGATCTTTGCGTCTTCGCGGCCTTGCGTTTCAGATCTATTCCACCAGGTGGAACGCAGACTTCCGCGTGGGGCTGTTGGAAATGGGGCCTGATCTCACGAATACGTGCCGTCGCGGGGACTGGTCTCTTCCCTGGGGCATGGTCAACGCGTTTTCTCTGTGCCCTCCGCGCCCGTATGTTTTGATCGTCATGAATTCGGCTTCTACCATGGCGACGTGTGAACTTCGTTGCAGCGGTGGGGCTCTTTCGTTTTTGGGTTTTTGGAATCCCCGGGCCGTCCGCGTGGTGCAGACAAATGGGAACGCAAAGACGCAAGGGCGCGAAGACGCAAAGGGCAGGGGAAGGATCTTTGCGTCTTCGCGCCCTTGCGTCTTTGCGTTTCAAATCTATTCCACCAGGTGGAACGCAGAATTCCGCGTGGGGCTGTTGGAAATGGGACCTGATCTCACGAATACGTGCCGTCGCGGGGACTGGCCTCTTCCTTGGGGCATGGTCAACGCCGAAAGATTGAAGGACAGATGAGTGGGGGGAGTTTTCTCTGTGCCCTCCTCGCTTGTATGTTTTAATCGTCATTAATTCGGCTTCTGGCCGGGCGACGTGTGAACTTCGTTGCAGCGGTGGGGCTCTTTCGTTTTCGGGATTTTGGAATCCCCAGGCCGTCAGCGTGGTGCAGACAAATGGGAACGCAAAGACGCAAGGGCGCGAAGACGCAAAGGGCAGGGGAAGGATCTTTGTGTCTTCGCGCCCTTGCGTCTTTGCGGTTCAAAACTATTCCACCAGGTGGAACGCAGAACTCCCCGTGGGGCTGTTGGAAATGGGACCTGATCTCACGAATACCTTCCGTCGCAAAAAGGAGTACAAAAGGGACAGCCAACGTTAAGCATGTGCGGAAGGGATTGAAAGTTCGTTCAGTGCGTCACTTGGCGGTCTGAACACTTGCGACGCCACGTCATTTGGATGTTGAATCCCCTCAGGTGAATGAATACGACTCGGAGAGTCGTACTGCGGAAAGCAGTGTCGCGACTGCGTAGGTACCGTAACTGCCTCCGGTTAAACGCTCGTTTCAGAGCCACCTGTTTTCGCCGACGCCATTCCCGTCGTAGCATGACTCTCCGAGTCGTGCATCGCTGCAGGACCTGAAACGCCTCTGCACGACTCGGAGAGTCATGCTACGAAGACCATCCCCAAACCTTTGTCTCCGGAACCTGGTCTGAGCACCGGAGCCGTGTAACTAGCCGACACCACGACGCGTCGCCGAACGACTGTACCGGCGGCAGGGTTCAGGACGTGGTGGAGTGCTCGCGGGGTTTCGTATCAACCTTGTACATTAGGCGGCTCGAGCTCTTCGGGAGCTTACAGTGGCATGAGTTGGGGCAGCATGTCCGGGATGTGTTGTCGGTACCGGAGTTCCTGTCGACTGGAGCGGGCCTGGAAATGTCGATACGATGATGCGAACAATTTTTGTGCGAGGACTTGATGCGACAGTTCAAAGTTTCCGGCCTGGTGGCCGCGACCTATACACCGATGCACTCCGACGGCAGCGTTTGGGCGGAACAGATTGGTCCCATGGTGGAACATCTTTCCGGTTCGTCTGTGGACGGGTTATATGTTTGCGGCAGTACCGGCGAGGGTATCTCGCTCAATGGCAGCGAACGTAGGTTGGTCGCGGAAGGTTACGTGTCGGCGGCGGAGAAGTACAACCTGCCAGTGATCGTTCAGGTTGGACATAACAGCTTGTTCGAGGCTCGTGACCTTTCACGCCACGCGCAAGAAATTGGTGCGACCGCGTTCTCTGCCAATGCACCGTCCTATTTCAAGGTTCAGGACATACCGACACTGGTTGATTGTATGGCCAGTATCGCGTCCGCCGCGCCCGAGCTGCCTTTTTACTACTACCACATTCCCCATCTCACGGGTGCGCAAGTGAGCATGTTGCAATTCCTGGAAATGGCCGCGGACCGGATTCCGAATCTGGCGGGAATTAAATACACGGCTCCCACCGTCCATGAATACCAGGCGTGTCGCGAATGGCGTGACGAAAGCATGGACGTGCTGTGGGGCTCCGATGAAATGTTGCTCTCGGCACTTGCGGTTGGTGCCGAGGGTGCAGTGGGAAGCACGTACAACGTGGCGGCTCCCCTTTACAAACGCGTGATGGAGGCTTTCGCCGAGGGCGATCTGCCTCGGGCAAGGGAATGGATGAGCCGGTCGATCAACATGATTCGCACCATCTATCAGTACCCTTTCCATTCGGCAATGAAGGCGGTCCTGGAAATGCAGGGCGTCGCGTGCGGGCAATGTAGATTGCCGCAACAGTCGGTCTCTGCGGCCGACGTTGAACGGCTGAAGCAGGAACTGGATGAGATCGGTTTCTTTGATTGGTCTCGCGGCTAACAAACAGGCGGGAATATGAAATTCACAGCAGTCGTTGCGCTGGCGTTTTGCTTTTTATCTGGCACGCTCGCGTGGAGCCAGGACCAGAGTCAGATTGTGCTTTCGTGGGAGTCACTGTTCGAGTTGCCCGATCCGCTGGGAGTGGCCGGGCCTGTTGTGGGTGTTCACAACGAGTCTCTGATCGTGGCCGGTGGTGCGAATTTCCCGAAGCCCGTTTGGGAAACGTCCAAGGTCTGGCATAAGAAAATCTACGTCCTGCGACAGGGCAATCATGAAGCCACCTGGCGGGAAGCTGGCGAGTTGGAGTCGCCACTGGGCTACCCGGCCTGTGCGTCCACCGAGGCGGGCGTGATTGTCATGGGCGGAAACGACAGCACGAACACCTTTGACGATGTGTTTCTTCTGAAATGGGAGAACGACCAGGTTCAACGCACCGAGATGGCTAAACTGCCAAAACCGTGTGCCTACGGACAGGCGGCGGTGATCGGAGACTACGTCTACCTTGCGGGTGGGCAGAGTGGACCAAAGCTGGATTCGGCGATGGCCAACCTTTGGCGATTGTCGCTGACCGGTGATATCACAAAGAATGCCTGGGAAGAGCTGCCCGAATGCCCCGGCGGAAATCGAGCGTTCAATCTGACGGTCGCCCAACACAACGGTTATGAACGCTGCCTCTACGTCATCAGTGGTCGTGTCGAGCGAGACGGTAGTCCTGAATTTCTGAAGGACGTTTGGGAATTCAATCCAACCACGCAGGCATGGCGACAGAGGAGTGACGCGCCCGCTGCGGTCATGGCGGGCACGGCCATCGACGTGGGGAACAATCACGTCTTCGTTTTGGGTGGGGCCGATGGTTCTATGTTCGCCACGGCGGACGATCTGAAGGACGACCATCCTGGCTTCCCGAAGAAGACGTACGCCTATCACACGATTACGGATCGATGGGTGGATGCGGGGCCGTCACCGGCCAATCATGTCACGACGCAGGCGGTAAAGTGGAACGGAACGATCGTGGTGCCGTCCGGAGAAGTTCGCCCTCGAGTGCGATCGTCGGCGGTTTGGAGTGTAGAACTCGTTCCGCCGAAGAGCTCCTTTGGTATCATCAACTACACGGTGCTATTCGGCTACCTCGCGGCGATGGTGGGCGTCGGTCTGTATTTCGCCAACAGGAACAGCAGCACGGATGACTACTTCCGGGGAGGTAAGCAGATTCCGTGGTGGGCGGCTGGATGTAGCATCTACGCAACGATGTTGAGTTCATTGACTTACACGGGGATTCCATCGAAAGCGTTTCAGCAAGACTGGGTTGTGGCGATCCTCAATTTCACGATCCCTGTGGTTGCCTTTGTGGCGATTGCCGTGGCGCTGCCGTTCTATCGTCGCATTGATGCCACGAGCGCCTACGAGTATCTGGAACGTCGTTTCAGTCGGCCTGTACGATTGTTCGGCAGTGCCAGTTTCGCGACATTTCACATCTTTCGGATGGCGGTCGTGCTTTCGCTGACGGGATTGGCGCTGGATGTCGCGACGCCCCTGACACCCGCTCAATGCGTTCTGATGATGGGCATCCTCAGTATCATCTACTGCACCATGGGCGGCATTGAAGCGGTGATCTGGACCGACACGATTCAGACCGTCGTCTTGCTGGGCGGGGCATTGCTGGCGTGCATCTGGCTGATCGGCGGAGTGGATGGCGGCTTTACCGGGTTCATCAGTGCCGCCAATGCCGAGCAGAAGTTCAACTGGGCACACTTCAATATGGACCTGACCAGCGCGCAGGTCGCCATCTGGTTCATCATCATCGGGGGACTCGCCCAGAACCTGTCGTCGTACACCGCGGACCAGGCGGTCGTGCAGCGATACATGACGACGGAGACAGAAAGCCTGGCGGCTCGTTCCATCTGGACCAATGCTGTGCTGGCGATTCCAACCACGATTCTGTTTTTCGCGATTGGGACGGCGTTGTACGCGTTCTATCAATCGCAGCCGCATCGCCTGGACCCGAACATTACATCCGACCAGGTGTTTCCCCTGTTCATCTCGCGTGAGCTTCCGGTGGGTGTTGCGGGGCTGATTGTGGCCGGGATTTTCGCCGCGGCGCAATCGACGGTTTCTACCAGCATGAATTCAATGGCCACGACGGTGGTGACCGACTTCCTGCGACCGATCAATGTCTGTCGTGACGAAGCGGGTTACCTTCGCCTCGCGCAGGTGTTGACGTTGCTATTCGGCGTCGCGGGGACGCTGGTGGGGCTCTACTTCATCGATCCAAACATCCGTTCCCGGTTCGATGAGTTCATCAAGGTCGTTGGGCTGTTTATGGGCGTGCTCGGAGGGCTGTTTGTTTTGGGCGCGTTCACGAAGCGAGCCAATTCGACGGGGGCCCTTGTCGGCGCGTTTGTCGGTGCCGGGGTAATGTTCTGGTTGTGGAAGTACACCGCCGTAACCGGGTACATGTATACGTTCTTCGGGATTGGCAGTTGCGTCGTCGTTGGATACATCGCCAGCCTACTGGCGCCGCCACCGTCTGGCGATTTGGCTGGGCTGACCATGTATACCTTGAAAAAGCAATAGTTGGCCGAACGACAAGTTGCCGTCCGCTGACCCGCGGTATCTCACAGGAGCTGAACGTGGCCGAGAAGAAGCGATGCAAATGGGCTCAGGCTGGTGACGAGATGTATCTGCGCTACCACGATGAGGAGTGGGGCGTACCCGTTCGGGACGATCTAAAGCACTTCGAATTCCTCACGCTGGAAAGCGCCCAGGCAGGACTCAGTTGGGCCGTCGTGCTGAAGAAGCGTGACGGGTACCGCAAGGCGTTTGCTGACTTTCAGCCGCAGAAGGTGGCAAGGTTTACGGACAAACGGATCGAGAAGCTTTGTACTAATCCGGCCATCATTCGTAATCGCCTGAAGATCCGAGCCGCGGTCAGCAACGCTCGTGTGTTCCTCGAGATTCAGGACGAATTTGGTTCGTTCGATGAGTACGCGTGGCGATTCGTCGACGGCAAGCCGATTCGCAATCGATGGAAAGTGTCGGGCGAGATTCCAGTGACGTCCGCCGAATCGGATGCGTTCAGCCGCGACATGAAACAGCGTGGTGCCAAGTTCTTTGGTTCCACCATCTGCTATGCCCATATGCAGGCAATCGGAATGGTGAATGATCACACCATCGATTGCTTCCGGCACCGGGAACTCGCCAGGAAGTGACGGCGACGGATACGAAAGCAGCCTGCCGACAGTGGTTGCGGGCAGGCTGCTTTGTGATTTCTGGTTGGAGAGCGGGCGGGCTACTTGCCAACCTTGTAGAGGTGTTTGTCGGAGCGGAAGTACAACGCACCTTTCGAAATGGCAGGCGAGCCACCAAATCGCTCCTCGCCATCTCCCATTTGGTTGACGGCCAGTTGTTCGAACTTCTCGCCAAGCTTCAGCACATAGACGGCACCGGACCCACTGACAAAGTACAGCTTGCCATCGCCGGCGACCGGCGACGAGAAGTCTCCGCCACCACCACCGCGTCCGCCTCTGCCGCCACCGGGACCACCACGTCCACCACCACCGCCGGGGCCGCCTCCACCGCCGGGGCCTCCTCCACCAGGTCCACCTCGACCAGGTCCACCTCGACCGCCGCGGCCAAATCCACCGCGCCCGCCGCGTTCTTCTGGTTCTGGTTCGCCGGCGCCACGTTGAAGTCGTGATTGGTAGATCTTGTCGCCCGTTTCCGCGTCGAAGCAATTAGCAATGCTGCCGTCGACGGCGTAAAGGAGTCCGTCATGCACGATGGGGCTGGAGAATCTTGCCGATTCGTCACCGGACCAGAGTACGGCCGATTTTGTGATGTCGCCGGAGCCTTCTGGTTCGATGGCGACCGCACCGCCGCCACCGCGGCTGCTGGCCATTCCAAAGACGATGCCGTCGTTGACGATGACACTGGTCGAAAACTGGTCGGCCTCAACGGCTTCGCAGTACCAGCGGAATTTGCCAGTGAGCGGATCGAAACCCCAGATCTCAAACGGAACTCCAAGGACAACGTCGGTTCGGTCCCCGACGTTTGCAAGTGCGGGCGTGCCCCAGACGTTGGCCAGTCCGGAAGCTTCCTTTCGCCACAGCTCTTTGCCAGTTTTGGTGTCGAGCCCAACTAATGCTTCGCTTTCGGCGGACGCGGTCACGATGAGCACGTTTTCGAAGACAATCGGACTGGAGGAGGAACCCCAACGACGTTGGTCGGATTCCTTGCCCACGTTCGTCTGCCAGAGCTGATTGCCGTCCATGTCGAAAGCGACGGCGCCCGACTTGCCAAAGAAGGTGTAGACTCGCTCGCCATCGGACACGGGAGTGTGAGATGCATAACCGTGCGATGGGACACCGATACCGGTGTAGGGGTCTTCAGGGAGCGTCGCTTTGACGGACTTGTCCCAGATGATCTTGCCCGTGTCGGCGTCGAGGCACACAAGGTGACGCTTCAGGTTTTCAATTTCACCCGGCTCCTGCCGGTCGAGGCCGTATCCCGAGTAGCACGTAACAAACACTTTGTCGCCGACGACGATCGGGCTGGAGACACCGGCACCGGGAAGTGCGACCTTCCACGCCATGTTTTCGCCTTTGCTCCAGCGAGTTGGCAGTTCGACGGTGTCCTCGCTCACACCCGAACCGTTGGGGCCACGAAATCGAAGCCAGTCAGCGTGGGCGACGCATGCCGTCGACAGCATCAAAATCAGGGAAGCAGCAATTTTCAAAGTCATGGAAATAGACCCGTCGCGTTCTGTTATGAGGACTGCAAGAAGTGACTACCAGATAAACGGACACATCTTCGATGATCCACAGCAGAACGGTCAACTTCAGGCTGATCGTTCCGGCCCCACCTCTTCGTTGGGGGCTTCGTCCGAGTTGTCATTTCCAAAATCACGGGATAGCACCAGAAAATCCGGGAAGCTGACATGGCCATCGCCGTCGAAATCACCCTGTGCCCAGAGAGCGTCACTGGCACCGAAATTCTGCGAAAATCGCAGGAAATCGGAGAAATCGACGTCGCCGTCGAGGTCGGCGTCGCCAAGGTGGGTGTTGGCGAGTTCTCGAACCCAGACCACCACATCGGCCTGGTCGACGATTCCATCATTCGTCAAATCAAGGTGGCTGTCTTCTGGCTCTTCCGCGGTGAAACCGGCACGTAGCAATTGGAGGTCGCTGTGACCTAGTTTACCGTCGGCGTCGAAATCGCCCGGGCCGATCCCCAGAAGCAGGGCCAGCCCGCCCGTGTGGACGGCGAGCAGATCGATGTCCCGGTCCTCATCAATGTCCAGGATGCGATGTTCGCGGGGCATTGGATTGCGAACGTTGCTTAATGCGTGGGCGACCAACAGGGTTGATTGGGTTTGGGACGGTTCGCTGTCGTCGATCCAGCGGTAGCCCCATTCGGTGAGTTGTCCTGCATCCAGACCCGTCGCATCCACGGCGAAAGATTCCTGCGCACCGAAACCCGACTCCGTCCCGGGGTGATAGAGGACTTTCGTTTGCCAAAGCGGCGCCGTCGAAGAAGTGAGCACGATGTCGTCGAGCTGATCGCCGTTGACGTCTTCCAACGCATAGGGGCCGTAGTTGACCGGATCGGTGGCGGCGAAATTGCCTTCCTCCGTTTGCAGAAACCAGAGTGCACTTTCGCTTCGCAGTGATCCAATATCCAGCAGCCCATCGCCGTCGTTGTCGGCAATTCGAATCGTCTGGGTTGTGTCGTCGAGCGATTGTTGTTCCGCCCAGCCGCCGGGCGTGCGGAGCCAAACGCTCAGCTGTTGTTTGTTAAAGTCCAGCAGGTCGGCAAGGCCATCGTTATTGAGGTCGGTCAACTGATAGTCGAACCCTCGGATCGGGATGGGCTGGACGTCGAACCAACCACCGCCGGTGAATTCATGAAGCGACAGCAGTCCCGTGGTCGCATGAAGTTTGGCGACATCGGTCACACCGTCGCCATTGACGTCCACATACTCGTCTCGTTCGGCCCATTCCGGCGTGTCACTGACGATTTCGTCTGACTTGTCCCACGTGCCGTCGGCGTTGTTGATGAACAAGTGACGTTTTGAAGCGACGTCAGTAAGACCGTCGTTATTGATGTCCAGTAACTCGTGATCGCTGGCCTGAATGGGCTGCCACGGTTCCCACGTTCCATCACCCATGTTAGAGAAGGCACTCAGTGTGGTTCCGTTGTTGCTCTTCTTGAAGATGGACAGGAAGTCCTCCAGCCCGTCATCGTTGAAGTCGGTGACGACGGCGCGGCTGGTGCCCTTGGGGATATCGCCCCACGGGAGAAAGGCGTCGTCGATGAACTTGAAGATTCGGATTGGGTCTTCAAAAACGTAAACCTCAATCGCGTCGTCGTCATCGAGTTGCTGGATGGCGACGGTTGCTGACGACGTTGACAGGACCTGTGAAGTCCACGAGTCGCCGCGACCAAGCAGAACCGAAGTCGTCTGTTCGGGGGACTGGAAACTGCTGCGAAGCACAAAGTCTTCGACACCGTCGGCATCGAGGTCTGCTTGTTCGATCACAATCCCGCTCTCGATCACCTGGTCGCTGACGATATGGGGAGTTTCAGCTCGGAGGTCGATTCGCAGTACGTGTGTTGCTTCATCGGATTCGGCCGTGCCAACGACCACGACATCGGCGCCCTGCACCTGGTCGAATTCGCCTACATAGAATTGAAACGCCTCCAGGTGCTCAAGCGTGACGAGATGGGAAATGAATTCCCCATCGTGCGTTCCCAACAGGATTTCCAGCCCGCCGGTGTAGCTCCCGACGACGTCGGTGTAGCCGTCGGCATTGAAGTCATTGACGTGCGCGGTACGTGAGTCAAAGGTTGACGGTATCGTCTGCAGTTCGTTCGCGAAGCTGCCTGAGGACCGATCGATGGGCAGGCGTGCGTACGTGCCGTTTTCCGATATCGAGTGGATCGCACCGGACGTGCCGTCGGTAACTAGCGAGGCACCCGGATCGACGGGAATGGCAATTGGACGGCCGAATTGTCCGTTCCCGAAACCTGGTATTAGCTCGGTCGTGACGTTGAATGTGCGAGTGTCCGTTGTTTGCTGCTGAACCAGAATATCCGGAATGCCATCGCCATCGACATCCTGCATGACAAAATCGTGCAGGATTCCGTCCAGCGGGATCTCGGCGGGTGCCGTAAGTTCCTCGGTTTCGGTTTCGGTTTCGGTTTCGGTTTCGGTTTCGGTTTCGGTTTCGGTTTCGGTTTCGGTTTCGGTTTCGGTTTCGGTTTCGGATTCGGGTTCAGCGCCGGGATCCGTTTCGGCGTCAGCGCCGGGATCCGTTTTGGCCTCGCTATCCGTATTCGGCGATGACGGTGCAAAGACCAGCAATCGCCCATCCTCGGCGTCGGTCGGCGAATAGGCGGTGAACCCGACACCGTGATCTGGGGATTTGTGCATCTTCAGACCGGAAACCGCTTCCGATGGCAGGGGCGCCAGAGCAAGAGCTTCGTCAAAGTTTCCCAGTCCGTCGTTGAGCATCGCCATCAGGTGGTCGGGAAATTCGCATTCGATTCGGCAGGCGAAGACCAGATCACGGTCGCCATCGTGGTCGACATCCACAGCAAGAACTTCGCTCGGCAGGGAGGTGGCCAGGACAGCCGCCTCGTCGTTTTCGATTTCGTCGTTACCTACGGACAGGTCCGCGATGACCGTATCGCCGTTCCTCATCAGGACATCCGGCTGGCGGTCACCGTTGATATCCGTCAGGCGTAGAAACTTGTCCTCGTGGGCGACATCAACAATCTCGGTGAATGCGATGGCATCCTCGTGGTGAGAAACCTGCCATGCGGTCATCAACCCGTCGCGAGCTGCCGAAATGAAGACTTCCTCCGCCACGTATTCAACGTGGATGGCGGTGTATTGTGCGGTCGAGAATTCAATGCCACTGGCGAATCCGCCGGCCGGCAGAGCGAGAAAAGCGCGAAGGAAGAATCGAGCCGTTTGTGCTGGGTCGCCGTCTGGCTCGAACTCCGCCTCGTCGTTGGGCTCGAGTTCCTCATTGTTATCGGGATCGGATTCCGGGGCGACGTTGGGCTCAGGGGCGATGGATCCCGCGAGAATAAGATCCTTGAGCCCGTCTCCGTTCAGGTCGTCCATTGAATGGGCAACCACGGTGGTAGATTCGGGCAGCAACTCGAACTGCTCGGGCGCTGTGACCGCGAACACCGGCGCGGTTGACGTGAGCACGCGGCGGTCCTCAAGCTGTTCCCAGCCACATCCTTGTCGTTTACGTGCCGCCACTTCAGATACTCAATGTTGCCGGACGATGCTGCCCATTCCCTGCCAGTGAAGGTGTGGATTGTACGGACGGCGCCAGATTCGACAAAGCCATTCGTCAAAGTTTGCACGCTGCTGCTAGCGGTTCATGCACGGCGACGTAGGGAAGCTCGTGTCACACCTTTGCGATTTACTTGGATGGGAGTGTCAACTTTCATATACTCCCCAAGGGTTCTGGTCGGCAACGAATGCTTCGAGCGAGAAGATCAAATGCACCGTGTTCCTTCATTGCTGGTGGTCTGGGTAGCCGTGCTCATAGCGTGCGGCACGTGCCACTCGTTGGCTCAACAAACGACCGTGAGTGCCCCCACAATTGGCGGGGGGCATGGCTTCTATGAGAACTTCGGGCTCGACTTTGGCTTCCAGCATGTTGGAGCTGGCGGAATGATGTTCTTTCGAAGTGCCAATAGTGCGACTCCGGCGTTTGGCGGATTCACTCCGGGGTCGGGCAATACCTTCGGCTTCGGTGGTAGGAAGGGTAACTTCTCCTGGAATCTGGGCATCACGGCCTCGCAAGGCAGTGACCGGAGTTACACTTCAACGGTGCCTTCGTTGACACTGCCCAACGGCGGAACGGGCTTTATCAACAACTCGACCATGCGTCCGTTCGTGATGGGCTTCACGCCGGTTGTGGGACGTGAACAGTTAATCGAGATGCGGCGACAGGCGCGGCAGTGTCACTTCAATAAGGCAGCGGCCTTGGCGCGGCAAAAGCAGATGGAAGACGCGCGGTCAGAATCCGAGGAAATTCGCAAGGAGCTGATTGCAGCCAAATCGCGTCCAAAAGTAGCTCGGACGTTGGACGCGCCGCTGGTGATGACCGGCGCGTCGCCAGTGACGGATTCTCCATCGGCTGCGAAGTAACGCTGTCGTTGGCTTCGCAACAACGCGGCTATCGTCTCGCAATCGCGATGGACTCTACGCGCTCGTGCCTCGCCACGGGCCAGTGATCGCCAACGTCAAACCACGGTGCTGAATATTGACGAACAGTGTCGAGCCATCGGGTGAAAAACACACGCCCGCCATTTCGGCATCGGTGTGATTGTGGGCGAACGGATACTGCTTTCCATCGGTTGTCACACCAACCAGCCGAACGACGTCACCAGTTCGGTCCTCGCAAACGACGAGGTCGCCCCAGGGGGCAATGGTGAGGTTGTCTGCGTTCTCGACGACACCTGGCTTGTGAGATTCGACGAACAGTTCGAGCGTCCCGGAATCGCCGCCCTCTTCCCGTCCTTCCTGCTTGCACGGCGTGTACTTCCAGATCTGACCCTTCTTCGATTTTCCGCCGTTGGTCGCCGCGAAGTAGATTTCGCGTGCGGCGCCCTGCCACATGCCTTCTCCTCGAGCAAACACGGCGGCGCCGGCTTCGAAGCCGCGTTTTCTCAGGTCGTCCTGGGGAGATTCCGGGTCGTCGATGTCTTTCCACTGCACGGTCAATTTGTCGCCAAGGGATACTTCGTGCTCTTTCCAGTTGCGCGTATCGCAGGACTTCCGGTTCTTGATGTGCAAAACCTGTAGCCTCCCGCCCTTGTTCAACTTACCCGGTTCGTTGGGGAGGAATCGATAGATCAATCCATCGCCCTGGTCTTCGGTTTGGTAGACGATGCTGGTGGGCTGATCGACAACAACCGCCTCGTGGCGAAAGCGTCCCATTTCCACGAGTGGCTCGGGATTGGCCAGTGTCATTTCGGTAGTGACGGGGACCTCGAAGTTGTAACCGTGTCCCTTTTCCAGGACGACGTTTGTCTTTTCATAGACTCCCGGCAAGTCCTGTGCTTCCTCGCAGGTGATCCACGAATTCCACGGGGTTGCGCCACCGGCGCAGTTGCGGATCGTACCCGCGAGACTCAGGAACTGACGTACGACCTGCTGCTTCTTGGTGTCGTACACAATGCTGGTGGTGCCGCCAGCACACGCCGTCATGCCTTCACCGGCGTCGTAGAATTTCGATCGATCGATGTCCGCTTCCTTGATGCGATCCTTGCCAAAGGGCCCGTCGTGTTCCGGGCTGCACTCGTGGTTGCGAATGACGATCGTGAGACCGTACGGACCGGGGAACGCCGCCATGCCGTCCGGTGCCCCGGGAACGAAGAAGCCATCATCCATCTGTGATTTTTCACGTGAGATGATGCGATAGGAAAAGCCCTTCGGTAGCGAGAGGATGCCTTTCGGGTCCGTCATGAGCGGGCCGTATCCGAAATCCGGACTCTCCACATCGTGGGCTCGCGCCTGGAGGGCACGGAGGCCGAGAAATCCGGCGGAGATGCGCGAGCTGGTCGATAGGAAAGAACGGCGGTGAGTCTTCATTGGGAGTCCTGGCTCATGGTGTTTTGCCGCTCCATTTTATCATGCCAGGCTGGCGACACACGAGGTCTTCCTGACCGGGTTGCCTGCGGTCGCGTCCCGTTTGCGGGCACTACTGCTGATTATCCAGCTCGAGGAGAAGTTTCTTGAACTTGTCCATGAATTCAAGCGGAGTCGCGCCGTTGTGGCCCATGCCGGGTGCCGTGACGAATTCTTTGTGTTCAGAGGGGCAGGCCGCAAAGAGGGCCTGTGCTGAAGCGATCGGGACTAGCGGATCATCGGAGCCGTGGAGTTGCAACAAAGGGCCGTCAAAACTGCGAATCTTGTCGGCGGATGGATAACGATTTCGCATGATCCAGCGAACGGGCAGCCACGGGTACTGCCGTGCACCAATTTCGACCATCGAGTCAAAGGTTCGTTCCACAACCAGTGCTCGTGTACCGATCGAGTCGGCGAGATGCACGGCCACCGCACCTCCAAGGCTTCGCCCGTATAGGATGACCTGATCGGGTTGCACTCCAGCTCGATTCGCCAGCCAACGCTGCGCGGCTTCGCCGTCGGCGAGAACACCCGGTTCATTCGGCTTGCCATCGCTCCTTCCGTAGCCTCGGTAGTCGAATGCAAAGACGCTGACTTCAAGCTCACGGCTCAGTTCAACGATGGCCTCCCCGAGGAAACCGACGTGCTCTCCGTTACCGTGGCAAAAGAGTACATGACCCTTGGGGCTGTCGTAAGATGCGTAGAAACCGTGGAGTTGCGTGCCGTCCGCGGCTTCGAAAAGCACGTCCTCGACACCCTGCGCGGCGGCATCCCACTCCCCGAGGGATTGGGGTGGTACGGGATAGACGAGAAAGGTCTCAAGTAACGCCATCATGATTACGATCCCCACGTAGACCACTGCGGCGATCCGGACCAGTCGACGCAGAAGCGATCCCAGTCGAGTCGCAATGGTTGGCTGTTTGCGAGGGGGTGGGGTCGAGTCACTGATTGCGCGGACACCGTGATTTACTTGTGTCGTGGTAACGGGAAGTTTCCGACTCAAGATCGTACTTTGAGTCCGCAACGACGGCACACCCGAATTCCGTCTTGTGCAGGCCCGGATAGATTGGCGGTTAAGTCATGACGCTTAAAGCCCTCGCAAAACCATAAACGCCGATTCCTGTAGGCCGTCATCGATGTGACGACGACTACGGCGAATAGAGCGATCGCTAGCCATAACATGCGGCTTATTCCTACCTCTTCTGGTTCCTCGGGTGAGTATCCCTACACAGCGGGGTTGATTCAAGGTAAATTTGGGTGGGTATGTTCAGGGTTCTTTATCGGCGGTAGCGAACATGTTGGAAACTCGATGATTTCCGAAGGGAACGCCCATTTCCGAAAGTTTGTCGGGGGTTTGGACACCCAGGCAGAATTGAAGGCTTCGGCCAAAGCAACTATGATTCCGTTGCGATACGACCAACCTCGGCGTGCGGTGCGGTACGCCAATCTATATCCAGCCTCGGGAGACGAAACGTGAGTCAGTCATCAGAATCCAGCACTGGCGGCAAGCAGCCCAGTCGTCGGAAATTCATCAAGAAGTCATCCATTCTGGTAGCGGGTGGAGCGGTCGCCGGGCAACTGGCGCTTTCTCGCACGGCGCACGCATTTGGCAGTGATGAGATCAAAATTGGCCTCGTTGGATGCGGTGGTCGTGGAACGGGTGCCGCCGCTCAGGCAATGAACACCGAGGGTGCGACGAAGCTCGTGGCGCTGGCCGATGCGTTCCCCGACAAGGTCCAGTCGACTCTGCGTGGTCTAAAAGGCCAGCACCCTGAAAAGGTGGATGTACCGGGCGAGCGTCAGTTCTCAGGATTTGACGCCTACAAGAAGGTTCTGGAAACGGACTGCGATATCGTGATCCTCGCGACGTCGCCAGGCTTCCGACCGCTGCACTTCGAAGCCGCCATCAACGCAGGCAAACACGTCTTCATGGAGAAGCCGGTTGCCGTTGATCCCGCCGGTGTGCGTCGTGTCGTCGCTGCTGCGAAGAAGGCGAAGGAAAAGAACCTCGCGGTTGCCGTTGGTCTGCAGCGTCGTCACGAGCGTCGCTATCGGGAGACGATCAAACGTCTTCAGGATGGAGCGATCGGTGACATCATCCTCACGCGAGCCTACTGGAATGGTGGCGGCGTCTGGACGCGACCTCGTAAACCCGAGCAGACCGAAATGGCGTACCAGATGCGAAACTGGTACTACTTCAACTGGCTGTGCGGTGATCACATCACCGAGCAGCACATCCACAACCTGGACGTCATCAACTGGCTCAAGGATGGCTTCCCCGTGAAGGCACAAGGGCAGGGTGGACGTCAGGTCCGAACGGGCATCGACAATGGTGAGATCTATGATCACCACATGATCGAGTACACCTACGCGGATGGCTCGAAGATGCTCAGCCAGTGTCGCCATATCAAGAACACCTGGTCCAGCGTTTCCGAGCATGCTCACGGTACCAAGGGTACCTGTGACATCGGTGGTGCCCGGATTCTCGACGCGGACGGCAACCGCACCTACAGCTACGGACGTGGCGGTGGTGGTGGTCACCAGCAGGAGCATCACGACCTGTTCGCTGACATTCGTAAGGGTATCATCCCCAACGAAGGCGAATACGGTGCGTATAGCTCGATGACGAGTATCCTCGGCCGTATGACCACTTACTCCGGACAGGAGATCAAGTGGGACGACGCCCTCAACTCGGAACTGGTCATCTCTCCGGTTGACAAGTTCACCACGATGAACGACGTTCCGCCAACCGTGCCGGACGAAGAAGGTCGCTACCCAATTCCAACTCCGGGTATCACCGAAGTTGTCTAGCGAGTCGCACGGCTAGTGCCTTAAATCAGAGGAAGGCGGGCAGTTTGGATTGCCCGCCTTCTTTACGCGCAAACTGCAGAGAGACGGTCTACATGTCGGGAACGCTGATCTACAAAATCGTGTCCAAATCCGCTTGGGCCGATGCGACCGCGACTGGGACGTTTCGCGGTGCTGAAGTGGACATCAAGGACGGGTTCATTCACTTTTCCGCTGCCGCGCAGGTGCAGGAAACCGTGAAGAAACATTTCGCGGGGCAGCGAGACCTGCTGCTCGTTTCATTCGACGACGCCGACTTTGGCGAACGCCTGAAATGGGAAGTCTCGCGGGGAGGGGATTTGTTCCCACATCTCTATGATGCCTTGCCCGTCAAGCTTGCGCACAGCGTCCATGACCTGCCGCTGGGAGACGACGGCGATCATGTGTTTCCAGAAGGCGTACTGAACTAGCTGCCTTTTAACTGGCGCAGCAACGATTCCGCTGTTCGTCAGGGCGTTGCCTGTCCTGGCTGGTTACTGGCGCGTTAGATGAGTACCGCGATCGCAACGATTCGGCTCTCGCATTGCCGTGTGGACTTACGCGGCTTCGCTCTTGTCGTCAGTTTTGTTCGACGCTTCGCTTTCGGAGTTGGTGCCCAGCATTGCATCCGCTTCTTCGCGCTCGACGTCTTCGATTGACTTGATGAGGATCTTCGCCATCTCGTCGGAAAGGCGGTCATCGTTTTTTTCGTTGCTCATCATGGACTCCTGAAGGGGGAGGTGGTGGTGGCAGTGCTGTCGCGGTGTGCGGACGGCAAACAGGTTACGGGATTGTTGATTCCCGCGGAAATAGCAATTCCCGAATTCGAAGGTGGAATCGTATGGCGGTTCGCGTTTCAACCTTGAGAGGCAAACGTGCGCAGCGATCTTTCGCCGTAAAACGGAGGAGAAATACGTGAACGATTCAGGTCGAAACGCTCGGCGTCCACTGCGGATGGTCGATGGCATCGGTGTGCTGGTCATTGTGTTGTTGGCATTGGTGTCATGGCGCGAAACGTCCGCATGGAAGCAGAAGGCGGTCAGCGAACTGGAGGAGCAGGGAGCTCGCGCCTATGCAAACGATGGGCGCACAATTGATGCGGTTGTCGCGAACGGATTGCGATTCTCCAATAGCGAAGCCTTCCGGACATTACCCCGATTGGGAGCAATTGAATCGCTCAGTCTCAGTCGCTGTGTCTTCGACTACGAGCAATTGCGTCACATCACCCAGCTGCATCGACTACGGTCTCTTTCCCTGTACAACACGCGCGTATCGGACGACCAACTCGAATACGTCGGGCAATGCTCCAATCTCGAAGTCCTGTCGCTCGATGGCACGCGCGTTTCAAGTCGCGGCATCGAAGAGCTATCAGGACTACAGCAACTAAAATGTCTCACGCTCGCAAGGACGAAAGTGGATGACGAGTGCATCGACGCGCTCAGCATGCTGACGGGATTGGGCGACCTGGATTTGAGGCAAACGGATATCTCGCGTCGCGGCTTGAGGCGTCTGAGAAATCTCCTCCCTGAGTGCTCGATCAGCCATGACTTCACTCGCCCGCAAGGTCGACCTTTCTTTCACGGTCCGCGGCAGGTCGGGCACATGCGTGGCGGAGGCGACGCGTTGCAATCGGCAGAATCTGCATCACTGTAGGTCTGCCGGTCGTTCCAGAGGGCTGTACGCGCGAACAGTCGCGACAGGGTGAGGCTTTACCCTCGCGGCATGCTAGGGTTTTCCGACACTCGCGTTGTGCGGTGTGTGCAGGAAGTAGCGATAGGGTTTGATCGTGAACTCGTCGCTCGAAGTGCCTTCGGGTCCGGATCATGGCGTGGAATGCTGGCTATCTCGTTCGGCTGTTTGCAGTGCCGACGTTGTTGTGTGTGGTCGCGTTGACTCACATGCAGCAGTCATTGCAGAGCGGAAGGTCGACGTGGGGTAGCGGCTGTGCGTTCGGCATGTTCTGCACGGTCGACTTTCACGGTAGTCGCTTCTATCAGCTTCACCTTGTGGACGCCGATGGAAATCGTCTCCCCGCGAACTTTCCGACGGGCTGTCACGACCTGGACTTGAAGACACGAGTGTGGCCGCAGCAAGAGGAGCTTGATCAGCTTGCCGTGTTGCTGCTGCATCGTGATTGGACTTCGGCTGAAGACTCGACCGTGCGGTTGGCAAGTTCGACAGACCAGCGTCGCATTTCGCCGGTCGGAGTGGAGCTGCAGATGTGGGGCATCGAATTCGATCAGCAGGACAAGTCCATCGCGCGTTTCCCGATCATTCGCACGCAACAGTATCGGGAGTTGTCAGAACTGTGATTGCCGCGTGGAATTGCATCGTCGAGGCCTACGACGAATTGGCCGAACGCGTTGCCGCCGTGCAACCGATGACCTGGATTGGATTGTGTACCGCCGTTGTTCTGATTTTGAATGCGCACAGTTGGGCATACGGCATTTTGGGTGGACTCTTCCTTGCCACGATCACATTTGTCCCGGGGCTGCGAGCCAACCCGTTGTTCTGGCTGTTAATGGCGGCGTCGTGGTTGCCGCGACTCTGGTTCCGTTGGTTTGAGAACGAAGACCATTTGTTTTTCGGAGCCTACTGGTGTCTCGCGGTATCGATCGCGCTGACGAGTAAGGATTATGCGCGTCTGCTCAGTGGTTCCGCCCGGCTGTTGATTGGCTTGTGTTTTGGGTTCGCGTTCGTCTGGAAGTGCATCATTCCGGACTTCTACGACGGCTCGTTGTTTCATTACAAGCTGGTGCAGGATTATCGATTTCAACAGGCAGTGACGTGCCCGCTGGGCGGTCTGTCCGATGCTAACAAGAAGGCGAATAGTGAGTCGTTCTTTGGGTTGCGATCGTCGACGAATGCGTCAGATAGGTTGCCGCTGGAGTACCCGGAAACGGTTTCATCCATCGCGTTGGTGATGACATGGTGGACGTTATTTATCGAAGGGCTACTCGCCGTTTTGTTCTTGCCCTGGTTCTGGAAGCGGCTGGACAGCGTGCGGAACGGCACATTGCTTCTCTTTACTCTGACGACGTACACGATTGTGCCGGTGTTGGGGTTCGGGAATCTGTTCATGACGATGGGTTTCGCGCAGTGTGAGCCGTCACAAAAACGAACCCGGCTCGCCTACTTGCTGGCTTTTGCGGGTATCTACGTCTTCAGCGGGTATCGCCCGTATCTCGTGCAACTGTTGGCTTGAACGACGGGATCTGTGTGTAACGCATCGAGTGTTCGACAGGCGAAGTCCCAACGATTAAGCTTGTCTATCCAGCCTTCCTTCCGTGGATTCTTCCGGTTGCCTGCCGATGGACATTGTCATGACACGCACGACTTTACTGTCGCTACTAATTCTGTCAGCCTCCGCCTTTTGCTTCGCGGAGGACAATACCGACTCGCCAGCCGCTGTCGACGCGATTGCCGCGGCGGAAGCGACGCAGGCCGACGACAAAGAAGATGCTGGACCGGCTGCCGGGCATTCACGGCACGGCGAAGTGTTCAATGAGGGCCCCCGTCAGCAGGCTGCTCTCATGCCCGGCATGGGCGACATCTCCTTTGAGGTTTCCTCCGACGAGCCGTTGGTGCAGAAGTTCATCGAGCAGGGCATCGGACAGTTGCATGGGTTCTGGTACTTCGAAGCGGAACGTTCTTTTCGTCAGGCCGCCATGTTGGATCCGGAGTGTGCCATCGCCTATTGGGGCATGGCCGCTGCGAACGCAAATAATGACGATCGCGCCCGGGACTTCGTCGAGCAGGCGAAAGAGCTTGCCGGTGACGCCACCGAACGCGAGCAGATGTATATTTCGGCACTGCATCGCTACCTGACTGGTGATGGCAAGAAGAAGGAACGCGAAGCTGCCTACGTGGAGGATGTGGAAGCCCTGATCGAGAAGTTCCCGAAAGACTTTGAGGCCAAAGCGTTGCTCGGGTTCCTGCTGTACAAGTACCGAGGATCCGCGGACCGCACGCACGCGGAGGTCGACGTGGTGTTGGACGAGATTCTGGCCAAGAAGAAGTCGCATCCCGTTCACCACTACCGAATTCATCTTTGGGATCAGAAGAGTCCCCAGCGTGCGCTCGATTCGGCCGCCAAATGCGGACCGGCTGCCGGCGGGATTGCTCACATGTGGCACATGTGCGGTCACATCTTTTCTCGCGTCAAGCGATATGGGGATGCTGCCTGGTTCCAGGAAGCGTCGGCGCGTGTTGACCATCGACACATGATGCACGACATGGTGCTGCCGGATCAGATTCACAACTTCGCCCACAACAATGAATGGTTCATCAGGAACATGATGAATGTCGGGCGAACGCGTGAAGCCATCTCATTGGCTCGCAATATGATCGAACTTCCGCGTCATCCGAAATACAACACGCTGGAGAAACGCAAGAGCTCGGGCTACGGACGCGACCGACTGATGAATGTGCTCGAGCGATTTGAACTATGGGACGAGGCAATTGCGCTTGGGGAGAGTGCCTACCTGGAGCCAACGGAAAAAGAAGACCATCAGCTCAAGCGTTTGCGTCTGTTGGGCATCGCTCGGGCGTCGCGTGGTGATCTAGAGGAAGCAAATCGCATCGTCGACGAATTACAGTCTCGAGTGGAATTGGTGAAGGCTGAACCTCCCACGATGGAAATGGTTCTGAAGGAAATGGCCGAGGAAGAGGCGGAAGACGAAGATGGCGAGGACGAAGCAGATGGCGACGAAAAAGATGGCAAAGAGGACAAGGATGACGATGAAACGTCGGAAGAGAAGGTAAAGAAGGAACGTGAGAAGCGTCTGAAGAAAAAGCAGGACGCTTACGAGGGCAAGGTTGAAGCGATCGAACACAAGATCGCCGCAATCAAAGGATACGCAGCAATTTCGCGAGGCGAATTGGCCGAAGCCCTCAAGCTGCTGGAAGAGGCGGACGAAAGCAAGATGGCGATCGCTCGCGTTCGAGTGCGGGTTGGGGAGCCGGAAGAGGCCGTGAAGGAAGCGAAGAAGTACGCCAAGGACCGCAAGAATCAGGTGACGGCACTCGCTGGCTTGGTCGAGGTACAGTGGTTGGCCGGAAATCATTCGGAGGCGGCGGAAGCCTTCATCGATTTGCGAGCTAACTCGAACTGGCTGGAGTTGGATTCGCCCGTGTTCCAGCGTCTCGCTCCGATCGCCGCTGAGTTCGGTTATCCCGAAGACTGGCGAATCAAGTTGCCGCCGGCAGATGATCTTGGTGAGCAACCTGACCTGGACACCCTGGGACCGTTTCGTTGGCAACCGGCGCCTGCTCCGGATTGGCTGTTGCCGGAGGCGGACGGCACACTGCAAAGTATGCGTGGCTACCGCGGTCGCCCTGTCCTGATGGTGTTCTATCTGGGATATGGCTGCCTCCACTGTGCCGAACAGCTTCAGGCGATAGCGCCCAAAGTCGAAGAGTTCGAGAAGGCCGGTATTTCAATTGTTGCGATCAGCTCGGACAACATCGAAGGTTTGGGCAAATCGCAGGAGAACTACGACGGCGAAAAGATTCCGTTTCCGCTGGTCGCGAATCCCTCGCACGATGTCTTCAGGCAATTTCGGGCCTACGACGACTTCGAGGACCTGCCGCTCCACGGTACGTTTCTCATTGATGGCAAGGGACACATTCGCTGGCAGGACATCAGTTACGATCCGTTCATGGATGTCGAATTCCTGTTGAACGAGTCGAAGCGATTGCTGGATCAGGACAAGGTAAAACGCGAGTCGCCCGGCGGTGAGCTTGCGGATCGGTAGTTGTCGGCCAGTTGGAACTACCATCAAACACGGAAGTTGTACGTATGAAGATTGTCGTAGCGTCGAAAAATCCAGTGAAAGCAAACGCCATTCTGGGCGCCTTCGAAAAACTGTTTCCGGAACTGACGCCGGAGTTGCATTCTGTCGCCGTGGGCTCGGGCGTGTCGGATCAGCCGATGTCTGATGACGAAACTCGCACTGGTGCGCTGAATCGCGTGCGGGCGGCAAGGGAGGCCGAACCGGACGCCGCCATCTGGGCCGGACTGGAAGGCGGCATCGAAGACACGCCGGAAGGGATGCGTGCTTTTGCGTGGATTGTGTGCGAAACCGAGGACGTTGTAGGACAATCACGTACAGCAACTTTTCCATTGCCTCCGAAGGTCGCGAGTTTGATTCGCGGGGGGACGGAGCTGGGCGAGGCCGATGACATCGTGTTTGGTAAGACGGATTCCAAGCAGAAAGAAGGTGCGATCGGCATTCTCACGCATGGTCTAGTCGATCGAGCGAGTCTCTATGAGCACGCCGCGATTATGGCGTTCATTCCGTTGCGAAATTCGGCACTCTTTGCCGCCGAAGCATAGGGTGACGACTGTTCGCGTGGTTGCAAAAGTGGGCTTCTGCTTGGCCCAATACGGTCGGCTCCATTAAACTGGTCATGTGGAGTCTCGCTCACGCGTAATGGAAAGCACATGTTCTATCGATTATTGTTTCGATCCGTCACGTTCCTGCTGCTGATGGCCACTCTGTCGGTCGGTCAGGACAATCCGTTCGAGCAACTGTTTCCTGACGCCGCGCCCGAGTTACCGAAAAGGCTGGCGGAGGCGAAAGGACAGGCGAAGCCCGATGAATCCGCCGAGCGGAATCCTGAGGAGGACGCGAAGGATCGTGAGGCCAAAGCGGACGCAGAGTTGCTCGACGCGTTGGAAGACGAGCTCAATGCGATGATCGAGGGAAAGGACAAGCTCTCGGTTGCTGTCAGGAAACTGCAAGACAAGTTCCGCAAGGAGTTCCAGGCGAACGAACGCGAGCTGGTGACGGCCAGCCAGTCCATGCGGTCGAAAATTGAAGTTCGACAACGGACACTGGCCCAATATCACATCGAACTGGATCTGCGCAGGAATGACCGTCGAAATGGTATCGGCGACGTTTCGACACAGGTGCATCGCAGGTTGCGGGATTTTCAGAGGCAGCATCCACGGGTTGGTCGGACAGAGGCGTTTCGCACGATGCAACGCGAGATGCCACGCAAGGCCATGATGAATCGTCGCCGTGTTGGATATGGTTCGCCTCCGACAATTGGTGAGACCATGGCGAAACTCTCGTCCGGTGAGGTGGAAATTCCAGAAGAGCGTCGGCGTTGGAGTCGTGTACACCCGGCCGAAGAGGATGGTCCGATTCCGCACCGTTCATCACAACTGCAGGCTCTGATGCAGATCTCCTGGGACGGCGAACGTCTCAAACTGGATCGTGCCCATTGGGATGTTCCCTTTGCCGGGCAGTCTCTGGCGGACGTGCGGTTGGAGGTGACACATTTACTGGAAGCAGAGGGAGTCAAAGCGGAACCAAACAACGCTCAGCAGCAAATACTGTTGCGTCAACGGCAGCTGGGAAACGCCAGCGAGTCGAACGTGGCTCGGTTGTTTGGCGAACTGCGAGGAAGTCAGAACAGTTCGCGTTCAGCACGATCGTCAGGAAAGACAGCGACCATGTCTTTTGAGGACGGTGTGATGAATGCACGGATGAAAGTGTCGCCGACGGAATTCGATCTGCGGATCCTGGAAAGCGTCCATCCGGACCGAATGTTGTGGCTGCGCGAAAACCAGAAGGGCCTTTCGTTGACGCTTGTCGGCGGAAGGGTGATCCACCGGTTCCATCAGGACGGCACGACGGGAGCCGTGGTTGTTTCGGAGATTCTGGACGGAGAGATTCAACAGTTTGAAGCGGCAAACTTCGCAAAATTGTATGCCAGCGAGCCGCGGTTTGTGGACGACCACTTTTTTGCTCTGCTGGATCACGTTGGTGTAGTCGCGCCGCTTTGCCGGTTTGACGATATGGTCGTCAGGCAACTTCTGGATGATCTTGCCAAAGATGCGGACGAGATCAACAACCGGGTGAATACGCTGGTCGCGTCGCTCGATTCTCCGCGATTCGCTATCCGGGAGACGGCATACGAGGAGCTGGAGAAGGGCATCGAGGAGTTCTACACGCCCCTCTACTCCCGGAAGTTTGACGATTCCCTTTCACGTGAGGTTAGGGCTCGCATTCGAAAGCTTATCGAAGTGGGAGACGAGAATGGCGCCGTTTACGCTGGCTCGCTGGTGTCGTCGATGAATCTCACGAAGGACTCCAACTATCTGGACCAGGTTCGTGATCTTGTGGACGAAGCCGGGAAGAAACTGATTGACGAGCAGCTGAAACGTAATCTGCTGGAATGAGCCGTCGGTGCCGTGTTAGTGGGGCCACAACTTCGCTTTGCGAAGCTCGTCCAGTGAAGGCAGCGAATCATTGCCATGGAATCGTACGGAATAGCCGGCAACGGCGTTCGCGAAGCGTAGTGACTGTTCCGGGTGCCAGTCATGGGCGAGCCCCACGAGGAACGCGCCGCTAAAAATGTCGCCAGCGCCGTTTGTGTCCACCGGAGTCACGTCCGTGGCGGGGACATCCGTGCGTTCGTTTCGCACGAGCAGGGTGGCTCCGGATTCTCCCCGGGTACGTATGACCAGTTCGGGCCCCAAGCCGGCCAACTGCTCCGGCTGAGGGTCGGGGTGTTCAAACCAACTGGAACAAAAAAGGCTTGAGGCGACGAGCACGTCCACCATGGGCATCAGCAACTCCATCCCGGGCTTTCGCGACCCCGCATCGAGGACGACGAGGCCGCCATGTTGCTTTACCGCTCGTGCTGCGAACAGAGCGGTCTCTGGCTGCGCGCCATCGAGGTGTAGGATGTCGACAGTCCGCAAATCGAGACGCATCTTTTCCAGGTCTTCTTCGGTGGCAGAAGTGGATTCGCCGCGGCTGAAGGCAATCGTGCGGCTGCCGTCGGATTCATCCGTCCAGACGTGCGCGAATCCCGTGCTCCATGACGGGGACCAGCGGCTGCAACGGAGGTCGACGCCGCGTGATGTGAGGACTCGTTCTATTTCGGCTCCGCCCTCGTCCTTGCCCCAGCAGCCGGCAAAGCTCGTCGGAACGCCGTAGTGTGCAGCCGTTGATAATGCGACCGGTACTGGTCCGCCGACCTGTCGCCAGTGCTTCTGGATGGAGGCTTTCGTATCCTTTGCCGGATAACTGGAAAGGACAACCGTGTGGTCGATAACGACGGTTCCAATTCCAAAAATGCGTTTAGGTGCCATCGGAGTAGCTGCCAGGAGAACCGGGGGAAATCGACGAAGCTCGGGCTGGTATACTGAACGACATGCAATACCTTCGAACCTTACTCTGCGTGTTGATCCTACCAACCGTTGGCCTCTGTCAAGAAGACCCCCAAACCGTCCAGGCCATCGCCCGGCAGACCCGCGAGAGCATCGTTGTTGTGACCACGGAAGGTCGCGGGGCCGACGAAGCAGGCATGGGAACCGGTTTTGTGATCGACGCCGAGGGGCTGATTGCCACGAATCTGCATGTGATCGGCGAAGCGCGGCCTGTCTGGGTACAGATGCGGGACGGCAAACGGTACGAGGTCACAGAGGTGTTTGCATCCGACCGGAACATGGATCTTGCGATTTTGCGCATTAAACCTGAATCACGTCTGGCTGCTCTGGAACTGGCAGCCGGAGACTTGGTGGAAGGCCAGCAGACGATTGCCATCGGACATCCCCTGGGTTTGAAAAATAGTGTTGTCAGCGGTCTCGTCGCCGGCGTACAAAACTTCGACGGATATGACTACTGGCAGGTCGCGATGACGATCGAGCCTGGCAATAGCGGCGGCCCGTTGCTCGATATGAACGGCAAGGTGCGCGGCGTGATGGCTCGCAAGAGTTTGGCTTTGCCTTTCGGCTTTGCTGTTAAGACCGCGTCTCTGCGGGCCCTGATCGAAAAGCCCAATCCGACCTCGATCGAGCAATGGAAGACGATCGGTCGATTGGACCCTTCCCGTTGGCAGGCGACCTCCGGCGCCCGGTGGCGGCAAAAACAGGGAAAGATTCTGGTCGAAGGAGCGGGTGAAGGCTTCGGCGGTCGCTCGCTACTATTGCGATCGGATGAGCAACCGGCGGTACCCTTTGAACTGGCGGTGTCAGTGAAGCTCGGCGATGAATCCGGCGCGGCGGGATTGGTGTTCCATTCCGACAAGGGCGATCGACATTACGGTTTCTATCCTTCAGGCGGCAGCGTTCGACTCTCCAGCTTTAATGGTCCGACGCAATTTACGTGGAACGTAATCGAAGAGATTGACACCGAACACTACCGCCGTGGTGAGTGGAACGAAATGAAAGTCCGCGTCGAGAAGGATCGCATCGTGGGCTACGTGAATGGACACGAAGTTGTTTCCGTAGACGAACTGACTCAGCCGCCCGGTGCCATTGGGCTGTGCAAGTTTCGCCATACTAGTGCGTCGTTTCGGCATTTTGAATTCGGCAACAAGGTGGCTTCGCGATCACTCTCCAAGCCTCGACAGGTTGAGCTGGAGCGGCAGTTGGACACCCTTGGCGGTCGCGAGACGTTGTTGGATATAGATCTGATCGCCCAAACGACAGATGTGGGCCACCGATTGGAAATTCTGAAAGGGCAGGCAAGGGACCTGGAGAATCAGGCGAAGGAGCTGCGAGAACTCGGGAAGGATATCCATTTGTCGATGGTGTGCAACGAGCTGAGGTCGATCGTCAAAACGGAGAAGGATGCGGATATCGATTTGTTGCGTGGTGCATTGTGGATCTCGCGGCTGGACAACGTGGATCTCGATGTTGAAGCGTACGTGGATACGGTGGAGTCGATGGTCGCGACGATCAAGTCACGGTTCAATGCCGACATGACGGACGAGGACAAGCTGGTCGAACTGGATCGCTACCTGTTTGCGGAGAACGGGTTTCATGGCAGCAGGGCGTTCTACTACCGCGTAGCGAACAGTCACATGGACCGCGTCATTGACGACCGGGAAGGAATTCCCGTGACGTTGTCGGTGCTGTACATGTCCCTGGCGAAGCGATTGGGGCTGAATGTCGTTGGTGTTGGACTTCCCGGCCATTTCGTCGTGCGTCACGAGCCCGTCGGCAAACCGGCTCAGATTGTCGATGTTTACGACCGCGGCAAACGGATGACGCGAGCGGAGGCGAGGGCCATGGTGTTTGAACGTTCGGGCCGCCGGGCAAGAGAACAAGACTTCGCCACCGCCGGTCACGCGGGTATTCTCAGTCGGATGCTGAACAACATGCTGGGACTTTCGAATCGCGACCAGGACCCGGAAGCGACACTGCGCTACATCGAAGCGACGATCGCCGTGACGCCCACGCCAAAAACGGACAGCGAAAAGGCGCTGGTCGGCGACCTGCGCGGGATGCGGGCGGTCTTTCGCCATCGACTGGGACGCAAGGCGGCGGCGATCGATGATTTGGATTGGCTATTGGAACGCAAGCCGCCAGATATGGACCTCCACCAGGTCCGCCGTATGCGTGCGTTGTTCTCGCAATAGGCGTGGCCCGCCGTACCCAATCAGGCCAGACGAGTCTAGCGGCTACCCGTTGCCACGAAAGATCAGCGTGTGTGATTGTTCCCGCGTGAAACGGTCAAGCCAACTGATGATTTCTTCATCCGAATAGCCCAACATCTTCCCGGCGTACTCGTGGTCGGAAAGGGTTCGCCCGTAGTGGATCAGGGATGCGCTCCCTTCTTCGGTGTATTCGCCCGCGTGCGGGTCATGCATTTCGATCTCGCCGCGAATGGTGTCTCGCACATAGTCCAGCCAGTCGGTCGAACGAATCTCCTTGCCGTGAATGAGCTCCCAAAAGGCTTCGATCACACGATCCGGTTCGACGCTCGTTTGGGCGACGACGCCTGCATATCCGCCGTCGGGATGGGCGTGACACGTGAAGCCCGGCGAATACGCGAGCTGCGCGTTTTCACGGACCATTCGGTTCAGGGGCGAACCCAATTCGCCCGCGGAAAAGAGCTCAGCGAGAAAGTCCCACTCTAGCCTCAGGTTTACACCTGCTGAAATCGGTTGCACTGGAAACAGGAGGTAGGCCACGGAGTCTTCGTAGCCGGTTTCGACGACGGTCGTTTCGCCAGCTTTCCAGGTGGGCAGCGCGCCATAGGACGCTGGTTGCGTGCGGGGCGTTACTGGCCGGTCGGGCAGTCGCTCGAAGCACTTGGCGACCACATCCATCAACTGTGCTCGTTCGATATCTCCGGACACAAAAATCGCACATCGATTTCGCGAGTAACCCAGCTCGTGGGCCTGCCGGAGCATGGTGGGATCGATCGAGCGTAGCGATTCGGGGGTACCCAGTTGGTCGTGACCCAGCGGATGACCGTTCCATAAGATCGATGGAAGATTGCAGATCGATTTCGAGTACGGCGACGAATGCCACTCGTCGATTTCCTGCAGGATGATTTCTCGTTCGGCTTCGATATCGTCCAGACGCAGCAGTGGCTGGGCGATCATGTCGGCCAGAATGTCGAGCGCATCGGGCCAGACTCGTTTGGGCACGTCAGCACTGAAGCCGGTGTAGGTAAATCCCGTTTCGGCGTCGGAACCGCCACCGTGTCGGACCAGGCGAGCCTCGGTGTCGAGGTAACCGCCCGGATACTTCTGCGTTCCTCGCGAAGGAATATGCTCGAACCAATGGTAGATGCCGTGACCACCGGCCACTTCGTCATCCGCACTGCCCACAAACATGAGGCAGTAAACCGAGACGGTGTTGACCGGCAGGTGCTGGAAGTAGAGGGGCACGCCGAAGGGCCCTTCAAGTTGTTCAAAGTCAATCATGGGATGGTCGGTTGGACCGAGCGGCGGCGGAGTCGATGACTGGTTTTGCGTTAGGTGGGACATTCCCGGATTGGGATCGTACCATTGCGTCTTCGACCTCGAAACGGCGAATACCGCGTGTTATGCTCTTGGGCACACGATACAAGCATGCCCGCCCGGAAATCTGGCGAATGGTATCTGGATTGGGATCACCAGCGATGACCGATGACGACCGCGTGACGACGAACGAGGAAGGCGACTTCGATGTTGTCTATCTAAACTCACGTCGCGAGACACAGGTTTTGCTGGTGGCGTTCGTCGTGTTTCTGGTGTGGAGTGTCGGCGTATCGTGGTTGATGGGCTATGGCAATCAGTCGAGCGAAAACGTCGCGGTCGTGGCCGGAATACCTCGCTGGGTTTTCTGGGGAGTTTGCGTGCCGTGGGGTGCAGCGACGTTGTTCACTATCTGGTTCGCTCAGGTATTCATGGTGGACGACCAGTTGGCGGAGCCCTCTGACGAATTGACTCCGGTGACCGAGGTCGAGCAGGACGCATGATGCCGGGTTCGCTGATTGGACAGGTCGATGGCTCGAACGCCGCGTTGATGACGTTCGCGATCTACACGTTGGCCGTCTTCGGCTTGGCGATTCTTTCCAGCCGCCTTCAGAAGGGAAAGAGTTTTCTCAGCGAGTATTTCCTCGGCAGTCGCAGCCTTGGGGTTTGGGCGTTCGCGCTGACCTTCGCGGCCACGAGCGCGTCGGGGGGCAGCTTTACGGGCTTTCCCAGTCGCATCTATTCCCATGGCTGGGTCCTTGCGCTGTGGATTGGCAGCTACATGCTGGTGCCGGCGCTGATGATGGGGCTGCTGGGGAAACGGCTGAACCAGATGTCGCGACAAGCGGGAGCGATCACCATCCCGGATGTGCTTACGTCCCGATTTGACAGTCGCCCCGTTGGCACGGTTTCGACCGTTCTCATCATCTTCTTTCTGATCTTCAACCTCGTGGCTCAGTTCAAGGCCGGCGCCGTGATTCTGAAGACGCTGCTGGACGACAGCCCGCTATTTACGACGGCCGCGTCGATGGCGGGTCGAATGACGCAGGGCTTGCCATGGATGCCTGACGACCCAGCGTACGTGCTGTGTTTGCTGTTCTTCGCCTTCGCAGTGATTGTATACACGTCGTACGGCGGCTTTCGTGCGGTGGTGTGGACGGACGTCATGCAAGGCATCGTGATGGTGATTGGTGTGCTGATCTTGCTGCCGATGACACTGCATCATGTCGGCGGACTTGAAAACGCGACGCAGGACCTGGCGAAAATGGTGCCACCGCTCAAGTGCACCATTCAATTCGAACAGCCCAGCGACGGCCAGCGGATACCGGTCAATTTCGGTGATTGGGTCGAGTTGCCGGTGCGAGATGGGAACGCTCGGCGGGTATTTCGAGTCAGCCGGCAAATTGAACTGGGCGCACCGGGAGAAGCCACCGATAGCGATCCCGCCGCATCGTTGCCCACGGAGACCCTGACAACGAGTGCGTTGGAGATTCGGTCGCCCCATGAAGTCGCTCGAACAACGACGCGTAGCGACGTCGTGGTTGCCGGCGTGATGGACTTGCAGGATTACAAATATGGTCGCGATCAGCCGGGAGTTTATGTGACAGCGCCCGGTCCGAGTGCCGACGACGGAGCAGGGTTTCTACCGTTGGGTGTGGCCATTTCGTTCTTCTTCTTTTGGGTCTTCTCGGGTGCCGGTCAGCCAAGCAACATGGTGAGACTGATGTCGTTCAACAGTTCGCTAACGTTGAAGCGATCGATCGTCACGGTGTCGATCTACTTTTCATTGATCTACCTGCCGTTGGTAATCATCTTTTGCTGCGGTCGTGTGCTGATGCCGGGTATGGAGATTGAACCGGACCGCATCATGCCCGCACTTGCGGAGAACGTAACGCGGCTTTCGGGCGTACCGTGGCTGGCGGGGTTGTTGGTGGCGGCGCCGTTTGCGGCGGTGATGTCGACGGTAGACAGTTTCCTGTTGATGATTTCGTCCGCGATCGTGCGAGACGTGTACCAGCGCGACATCAATCCGGATGCATCCGAGCGATCGATGAAGCGGCTTACCTACGCAGTAACGGCCAGCGTTGGCATCGCGGCGTTTCTGGGGGCGTTGAATCCGCCGGAGTATCTGCAGAACATCATCATCTTCACGGGAGGCGGCCTGTCGGCGAGTTTTCTGATTCCGGTGGGACTGGCACTCTATTGGCCGCGGTTCAATGCACCCGGTGCGCTGGCAGGGATGTTGGGTGGTTCGTTGACTCACGTTGTGATGTACGTTGCCGGATGGATGCAGTTTGGCAGGTTCGAACCGGTGCGTTTTGCGGGCCTCGATCCGTTTATCCCTGAACTGGTCGTGTCCCTGATAGCAGCTGTCGTCGTGTGCAGATTCACAAAAGCTCCTTCGGGAAAACTGTTGGAGCGGTTCTTCCTACGCCGATGAATGGCAAAAATGCGGTGTTTTTGGTCCGCGTGGCGGAAATCCAGAAAGTCTCTGGGTTTGTTTTTGAGGTCGACCGGACTAGGCTACCGTAACGGTAAAAGTTCTTTTTTCACGGAGTTTCCAATGAAACGCTTTTTGATGTTACTCGCCGCTGGGGTTGCGGCAGTGGCAATCGGATGCACGGCGAGCACGCCTGCGACACCGGTTGCTGACGCTGGCGATACCGCCGCGAAGACCACGCCTGATGACACGGGCTCAGAAGTCCGCACTGTTAGCCTCAACGTTCCAAACATGACGTGAATGGGATGTGCCGCCTCGGTCCGGGGCGCTCTGACCAGTATTCCAGGTGTTTCTGACGTCGTCACTGATGTTGATGGCCTCACCTGTTCTTTTAAGACAACCAACCCCGATATTGAATCCTTGCTGGTAACAGCAGCGGAATCAACCAGCAAGCTGGCTGGCTACACGATTCAATAGCCAACAGCACGTTTCATTGACTACGAAGGCCTGTGGCAAACGTCGCGGGCCTTTTTTCGTGCGCCATGTGGCTGTTCGTTTGGGTGGTGCAGGCAATTTCGTGGAGGTCGCCAATGCTGACGGGTGGAAGCAGAGGCAATCGACCGGTACCATATCCCGATTAAAGCTCGACGTCGTGACAGTCATATTTAGGGAGGAATCATGAGCGATACCAAAGTACGAGGCATAGTTCACTTTATCGACCAGACCAAGACTTACGGTCAAAACGGATTTCGCAAGCGCCTCGTAGTGCTTGAGCAAGACAAGCAGAAATTCACCAACTACGTTCCAGTCGAGTTCACGAACGACAACTGTGACACGGTCGACAGTCTGAACGTCGGTGATGATGTGGAGGTTCAGTATCGCCTCTCTGGCCGCAAATGGCAGAAAGACGCCAAGAGCGAGGTCAAGTACTTCCTGAATGCTGAAGGTCTGGGCTTTGAAGTCATGAGTGGCACCGGTGGCGGCGCCGCGGCGGCTTCCAATTCCAACGCGAATGCGGCTCTTGCCGAGGCAGCGCAGAACGACGACGAACCGCCGTTCTAGTCGTAGCTGAGCGAAATCACAGAAATTCGGCCTCCGCGATAGGCGCGGCAAGGCGTTGCGGGCATTCAATGCACATCCACCCTTCCAGGAAGTTGGTTGCGCGTAGTGTGTGCTACGAAGACCCATCCCCGGGTTTTGAGGTTGGGTCGAATCCCTTGTATGATGTGACCCAGAATTGATCCCTCCCACCCAACGGTAATCCGATGAACCGAAATCTGTTCGCTATTGTGTTCGTGGCCTTGCTTGCTTCTTCGACCGTTGCAGGCGAGCTGCATACCGTCTTCAACGGTAAAGACCTCGAAGGTTGGGTCGCGCCCGAGAACAACGAAACATGGTTCCAGGCTCGGGACGGAGTTCTGTACGTTGAAAGTGGTCCAGCCAAAAAGGGCCAGACGCTGTGGACGAAGAAGGAGTACAAGAACTTTGTAATGGAGTTCGACTTCAAGTTCGGCGACGGCACAGTTGACACGGGGATCTACGTCCGGAATTCCAAAGAGCAGATTCAGATCGGGATTTCCGGGTCGCTCAAGCGTGATATGACGGCGTCGCCGTACATTGCGGGCAAGGGCTATCCAAAGGAAGCCAAAGTGAAAGGCATCCTGAAGCTCAAGGACTGGAATGAAATGACCATCGTCGCCAAGGGCAAGACGTATTCCGTCTGGCTGAATGGCGAGCATGTCATGAGCTACAAATCGGAATCTGCCATCGAGAAGGGCCCGCTTGGAATCCAGTTGCATGGCGGCAAGGACATGACGTGCCAATATCGCAAGATCCGCCTCGCTGAATTGAACTAGCCTGCGTCCGATAGGCACCGTGGCCGGTTTACTGGGAACGATGTTGAAGCCGTTTGATCAGTGAGCGAATAGCTACATTGGGTAGTCGGTACGCGATACATCCAGTTCTTTTTGCGTTGGGGTGTTTGGCGTTTCACACGTGAAACCCACCGCCCCGATTTTTGTTGCTGCATTTTGCCTGCGAGAGATAATGGCACTTTCGCCGGGTCCGCAGTCACATCGCAGCAAGTATGAAATCGCTTCAACAACTCAACATTCCGCAACTGCGGCGTAGTTTGCACATGGAGTGCCTGGAAGCTCGCGTGGTGCTGAACGCCGACCCCGTTCTGCTGGCAGACATTGTTGAAATGCCGCGAGAATCGGATCCGCGTGAATTCACGGTCATTGGCGATTCGCTGGTGTTCTCGGCGGAAACGATTGCCAACGGTCGCGAGATGTGGGTCTACGACGGCCAGTCCGTTGGCGGTATTAACATCTTCGCGGAACAGCCGGGCACAGCCGGGGTGGGCAGTGCGCCGGAAGGCTTCACGGAATTTCAGGGATCCCTGTATTTCGCCGCCACGGATGCTACGGGCGGACGGGAATTGTGGAGTTGGACGCCCGGTGATTCGGCTGAACGGGCCTTTGACATACGGCCCGGGCTGGATGGTTCGAGCCCGACGGAACTAACGGTCTTTAACGATGAGCTCTATTTCGTTGCGCTCGGTAGCCAGGGAGGTCGTCAGCTTTGGAAGACGGATGGTGCGGTGGCGATTCCGTTAGGCGACCACTTCCGGGACGCAGAACCTCGAGACCTGACTCCGCTGGGAGAACGGCTGCTGTTTGTCGCCGGCGATGGCGAATTCGGAGAGGAGCTCTGGGCGACTGACGGTACGCCGGAGGGCACGGCACTGGTGAAGGATGTCACACCCGGGCAGGATGGCTCGAACGCCGCGGATCTTACTCGGTTTAATGGCGAACTGTATTTCATCGCGCAGACTCCGGAACACGGCCGAGAGTTGTGGGCGACGGACGGCACCGCCGAAGGGACTCGATTGATTCGCGATATTCGGGCTGGCGTCGAGTCATCCAATCCGCAGTCGCTGGCGGCTTTGGGAGATTCGATCTATTTCGCGGCCGATGATGGTGTGAATGGACGAGAGCTGTGGACGAGTGACGGCTTGGCCGAGACGACCGTCATGGTCTCTGATGTTCTACCCGGATCGCGTGGATCGTTTCCGGATGAGCTGACGGTCGTCGGGAATTCGCTGTTCTTTGCCGCAGCATCCGATGGCTCGGTCTTTCAGCTGTGGCGTACCGATGGAACTGCTGGCAACATGGTCACAGTGTCAGGCGATCTCACGTCACCTCATGAGCTGACGGCGGTGGCTCAACAGCTGTACTTCGCCGCTACGACGGAAGATGGCAGCGTCGAACTCTTCAGTATTGATGCGGCCAGCGCAAATGCCGTTCAGGTGACGCAGCTTCAGCCCACCGAGCCTCGCCCGTTCACGGATATCACCGCCTTTGCCAGTGATGTTGTGTTTGCGGCGGCGGATCCGGTTTTGGGCCGCGAGCCGTGGGTGACTGATGGGGCGGCAGCCAGTGGCCAACAGTTGGTGGACATCGAGGGAGGAACGAGCGGATCAGACCCCGATCGATTCATCGAACTGGGCGGGTACACGTTCTTCATCGCGGACGACGCAGAGCATGGCAACGAATTGTGGCGAACCGATGGGACATCGGCCGGAACCGCACTATTCGCAGACATCAATCCCGGCCTCCGGAGTTCGACGCCGACCGATCTGCGAGTCATTGGTGATCAATTGTTCTTCGCGGCGTCCGATGCCCAGCAGGGACAGGAACTGTGGGTGACAGACGTGCAAGGGCCGCCTCGTCTGTTTGCCGAAGTCCAGCCGGGGGGCGGGTCATCCTTTCCGCGATCCATGCTGGAATACGACGACGGCATCTTTTTTCTTGCGGCGACGGAGGAATTCGGGCAGGAACTCTGGCGGAGTGACGGCACGACCGCCGGGACCATGCTGGTTCGGGACATCGCTCCCGGTGCTGCGAACGGTTTTCCGACGCGTTTGACGGTCTTCAAGGATGAACTCTGGTTCTCGGCAAGCGATGGCCAACAGACCGAATTATGGAAAACGGATGGTTCGGCCGCGGGAACGCAACGCGTGAAAGACATTTTCTTCGGCCTTAACAGCTCGTCGCCTCGGTCTCTGATCGTCGTGGGAGATCGCCTGGTCTTTTCAGCGACAAGCTTTCTGGGACGAGAAATCTGGGTGTCCGACGGCACGGCCAGCGGCACGGTGCAGTTGGCCAACATCGCGGCAAGTACGCGCAGTTCCGAGCCAAACGAATTCAGATTGATGGGCGATCAACTGTTCTTCGTCGCGGACGATTTCGTCAACGGGCGGGAACTCTGGCGCACCGACGGTACGCCCGAGGGTACATCACTGGTGGTGAACCTTTTCCCGGGACGAACCAGTTCCAATCCGCGAGAGCTGTCGGTGCTCGATGGCAAGTTGTACTTCACAGCAAACGACGGAAATTCAGGGACGGAGATATGGGTCACGGACGGCACGGCGGAGGGTACGCGACTGGCCGCCGATACGGTCGAGGGAAGTCGTGGAAGCACACCGCGAGACATCGTGCTTCGAGACGGCGAACTCATTTATTCGGCGATCACAACTGCGACGGGCCGCGAGGTGTTTGCCGCGAGCGTGGAAACAGGTGAAGTACGACTGGTCGCGGACTTCATTGATGGTGCTGAAAGTGGCTTCGGGGACGGTTCGATCGTCCATCAAAATGGTAACGTGTTGCTGACTGCCAACGACGGACGCACTGGCACGGAACTCTGGACGATTCCCCGAAGCGAGGTGCCGCTGGTAGGTGACATTGACGGCGATGGCGAAGTTGGATTCTCCGACTTTCTTATTCTGGCCGGTGCCTTTTCCGACGAACCGCAATCGGATCACGAGGCCGATCTCAACGACGACGGTTTCGTGGATTTCACGGACTTTCTCCTGCTCAGTGACAACTTTGGCAGGACCCGATAGCGTCACTCGTGGCACTACGGAAACCAGTTTGGGCGACAAGACGCCGCGAAGAGACTTGCTAGTTCTGAATACCGGATGACAGGATCAGGAAATCCATGAAGTCGACCCGTTCGTCGGAGTTGAAGTCTCCGTCCGAATAGCGGGCGTGGGCACGCCCAAAGTTCTGCATCAACACCAGGAAGTCGGCGAAATCTACGACCGCGTCGTTGTTCGCATCCCCGATCGTTCGGATTGCAATGTCGAAAACCTCAAGGTTTGAACGAGGGTCAAGTTCTACCTGCCGCGAGGCCGCGGCGCTGACTGTTGTGAGAACTGTTTCGACTCCGTCGGGAACTGTTCCGCGAATGGTGTATGCAATCTCGCTGCCCCGTGGGATATCGACAACGTCAGTGATTGGGCCGTCTCCGTTTCGTGAGGAATCTTGCCGGCCAAAGATGACATAGAGTCCGCCATGGTGCCGGCCAAACCCGTTTTCGATTTCGACGCCTCCGAAGACGTCGCCAATCAGGATGTCGTCGATCCCGTCGCCATTGACGTCGAGATCGCTGGCGACCGAGTTGAATTCACTGAAGGTTTTGATTTGAAAACCAGACGATTCGTTTGTATCCGCCACGGAAATTCGTTCGGCAGTCGCGTCACTCCCAAAAATGACGTAGACGGCGGGCGGTGACGTATAGCTTCCGTGCCCCCACTCCAGCCATTTGTTGCGACCGCGTGCGATGATCAGATCATCGAAGTTGTCGTTGTTGATGTCGCCTAACGCAATCGAATGCCCCGTGCGATCGTTGGGGCTTGCGCCCGTGACGACGAAACCGTTTTCTCCGTTTAAGACGCCCGGGGGAATGTCCGGAATGCCGTCGCTATTGCCGTAGGTCACATACGTTTCTCCGCGGAATTCATTTGCCGCCGGATTGCTGGTGACACGGTCTAAGATGCCGTCTCCATTGAAATCGCCTTCGTGGATCACGGCGGCAGGCGGCGGAGTGTCCACGCTTTCGAAGGGAGGAAACTCGCCGGTTGTTCCAAGAGACGGTACCCCGGTGAATCGGATTGCGGAGGCGTCTGAAGAGACCGGGAACCAACCGTCGTACAGTGTTCCGGTGCCATAGAAGTCGTCAAAGCCATCTCCGTTTGTGTCGCCAAGACCGCCCACGCGCTCGCCAAGCCCCGCGAACAGCGGCATGTCATAACCGGGGGCAAGCGATAACTCCGCGTAGACCCGAGTTGGACCGGCAAATGTCACACCATCCGCGCCGTTGAGGCTACGCAGATCGAAAGTCGGTGGAAAAGTGGTCGTGCTGCGATGCCATGACAGGCTATCCATTTCGATCGGGAATTCGCCGCTCACATGTACGCCCGACGCATTGCCTGGGCCGTTGTTTGAAATTGTGATTTGGCATTCGAATTCCCCTCCCGCGGCAATGCATTCGGGGCTTTCGCTTTGTACATCCAGGAGCACTGCGCTTTGGCTGGAAGTATAGTTGTCGCGTAGGTCTTCATCACGCTGAGCTTCACCGGCGATGGCCGTGGTTGAGATCGTTTGCAGGGTGAAACGGCGGTCTCCACGTATCTGGTAGACGGCGCTGTGACCGGGTGGAATATCGAGCACCTCTTCGATGTTGCGTGTGCCCGGCGTGGGGACGAGATTTTGGCTTGGACCCCAGAATACTTTCGCCGGAGAACCCGTGTCGAACAGTATCTCATCGGTAAAGCCGTCCCGGTTGAGGTCGACGTAGGACCTGTTTCCAAAGCTCCCGAACCCGTTTTCACCGTTGAGTTGCGTGTTTGACTCGGTCCAGAACGGCCCGCCGAAACCGAAATCAATGTCCGGTGCAGCTGCGACATCCTGGATGACGTACGAGACCGCCTCCGTGGATAGTACAACGTCGTCACGGCCGTCGGCATTGACATCCCTGGCGACGGCGAAGGGACGTAGGTCGTCGTGATTGACGGTGACTCTCAGTTTTAGCGTGCGGGATTCTTCTTCGCGAAAGTTTCCACCTCGACCGAGGTCTGGGCCTCCAAAGATGACGACCGCGCCTCCGTCTGCATCCGAATTCATACGCATGGACGAAGTACAATCGCAATCATTTCCCGCCATGACCAACAGGAGATCCTGGAATCCATCGCCGTCGAAATCGCCGCCTGGCGTGTACCGAATGCTGTCGCCAAAAAACGCGGGCGTCACGTCATAACCAAGTTGGATTCCTGATTGCGTTGGGATCAGAAAGCCTCGTTCTCCGAGCGAAGTGGCGAAGAGAGTCGTTCCACCAAGTTCGCGGTTGCCGTAGATCACGATCGAGCCGACTCCGGAGAGTCCGACGATGGAATCTTGCAGACCGTCTCCGTTGAGGTCACCGATCGGGGAAGCGCCGTAGATGCCGTATCGCCAGTGCGGGGCATGGCATGAGCCATTTGGTGGATTGCACTCGAGCGTCACGAACTGATCGGTCGTCAGCTCGGAGAAATCGAATCGCGTGGTGTCTCCCAGGTTTGGTTGGCCAAGGATGAGCTGCTGCCCATTTGCATAGACGGCCAGATCGGCGAAACCGTCATTGTTGACGTCGCCGATTGGGAGCAATCGATTGATGAACTCCGAATTCCACTCGAACAGGGTCGTCTTGTCTTGCTGTCGGCGTGACAAGTCAATGTTCCTCATGATCTCCTGCCCCCAGATGATCCGGTCGAGAAAACCAATGTCGTCGAAACCATCGCCGTTGACGTCGCCTAGTGCGCGGAGTTGTCCGCGATGGATTCCCCGACTGCCGTTGCTGATATCAAAGGCCCTGACGCGGGTGTCGGTCGACGTGATGGCCGAGAACAGGATCGTACTGTTGCCCGCCATCCAGCGGCCGTCACGCCTTCGCTCGCGATAGACGAGCAAGTCTTCTTCACCGTCGCCGTTGATATCGCCAATAGGCACGAATTCCGAGACGGAGTTGGAGGTGCCGCCAAAGATCTCGAGATCCGGTTCGCGTCCTAAGGTCGGGTCGGCGGAGAAAGAGCCTCTTCCAATTGAGCGCTGCCAGGTGGCGTTGTCCAGTTCGTCGTTCAGGGAACTGCGAATCAGCGTGTGCCGCGCGGATTCGTCGCCTACGTTGTGGACGCGAACCACACGAGTGACCTCTTCGTCGGGATTGCCGGCTGGCAGGAGATCGTGTTCCACAATCAGGTCAGCGGCGAGCAAGCGCCGAGATTCAAGTGCTTCGAACGATAACTTCGCGATGGTGGAGTGATTTCGCACGTTCTCCCCGGGGCGTTGTAACAAGGTGATCGTTGCTTCGGTTGAGCTATAGAAAGGTCTTGTGAAAAGCTCTCGACAGAGTTTACGGACGTTAACGAATTTCTGACTCCAAAAAATACGCTCGATGAAACTGTAGGCTGATGTCCGGCGGCGGTGTCAGCGACTCATCTTATCTTTCACGCCATTGTCGCCATCTCGCTGAGTCTCGTTCCAGTCCATGGGGACAAATCCCACGTGGCGGTACCCCGGACGATTACCTTACTGGTCATGATGTTGGGTAGCGATTGGAAGTACCGCACGGAGATTGTGTACGGATTTGTATTCGGTGGTGTCGTCGGCATTTTGTTTGGCATGTAGTTCGCTCGTTAATCTGCAATCACTGCTGGCTGTGTGTCGCGAAATGCGGCCAGTTCCGGATTTGCTGATTGGGGCAGGACCGAAGGTGTCCACGCAAGTGCGATACTCGCGAAGGTCTTGCCAAATGACGTGCAAGCACTGTGTAGTTTTTACCTGAAGCCGGTGGATATTCCTTGGGAACGCTGAATTCTCGCTGTTTTGGAGATTGGCATGGGGATTGCAAATCAGATACGGCAGCGGTGGGATTCGCGAAACAGGACCAGGAGGTCAAATATGAGTACTTGCCACATTTATCAATTACACCATCAGATCGCCCTCACGGCTCGGGCAGCCGCTTCCCTGCGAGAGGAGCTCTCCTCGGGCGAATGCTCGATGATCGGTCGATTCGTACGGCAACTTCGTCATCGGTGGTTGATGTCCAGTATTGAGTCCCTGACGTGGCGTTTGCGACGCAGGTATTGAGGCTTTCCACAACGCACGCAATAGCGTGTATCATGCGACCATTCGAACAGAGAGGTCGTATTGATGTACACGAAAATCAGCTTGCTGCTTTGCTGTTGCGTTCTTCTAATCGCTCAGGGCGGCGCGGATGCACAGGTCCCGGACACGTCCCGGCTGGTCATGACCGAATGGGCCAGCAACGGGATGACGAAAGACCCCGTCGCGTTGTCATTCGACAATCAGGGGCGACTCTATCTTGTTGAAACCGCTCGACGCGGCACGGTCGACATTGATCTTCGAGCCCACAAGACGTGGCTGCTGGATGACCTGGCGAGCGACGATTTTGCCAGTATGCGATCATTCTTCCGACGGAACATGGCGCCCGAACTCTCCGGGGTGAACAAGGATTGGCTGAAGGATCGCAACAACGATGGCGTCCATGACTTTCGAGACCTGACGACCATCAAAGAGCGGATCAGGGTTCTTGAAGATACGGATGGCGACGGCCGAGCGGATAAGTCAACGCTGTACGCCGACGGTTTCAACGAGGAGTTCAATGGTGTTGCTGCGGGCGTTATGCCTTACCGGGGTGATGTCCTGTTTACCGTCTACCCGGACCTTTGGAGACTGCGCGATACCGACGGCGACGGGAAGGCGGATGAGCGCTACTCGATGTTCCGTGGTTTTGGTGTCCACGCGGCGTTCGACGGGCATGACCTTCACGGGCTGACGGTGGGGCCCGAGGGCAAAATCTACTTCTCGTGCGGCGACAATGGGTTCTCCGTCGAGACCCGCGAAGGCGAGCGGTTGCACTATCCGAATACCGGCGGCGTGCTGCGAATGAACCCGGACGGAAGCGATCTCGAGGTTTACGCAATTGGGCTGCGGAACGTGCAGGAGTTTGACTTTGACCAGTACGGCAACATGTTTGGCGTCGACAATGACGGTGACCTGGAAGACGAACGTGAACGAGCGGTCTACATCGCCGAGGGCAGCGATTCAGGTTGGCGTCTGAACTGGCAATTCCGTTCGCCTGGCTGGAGTCAATACAACGGCGGCATGACCTACAACCCGTGGACGGCGGAAGGGATGTGGAAGCCGCAGCACCCCCAGCAGCCGGCCTACATTACTCCGCCCATGCAGAACTATTCGGTTGGGCCGGGTGGTTTCAAATTCAATCCGGGTACGGCACTCAATGACGAGTACAAGGACTTCTTCTTCTGTGTGCAGTTCCCGGTGCAGAAGGTAACGGCCTTTCGGACAACTCCGCAGGGAGCCGGCTTCCAGATGCAAGACGAACACACGTTCAACGCCGGCTTGATGGTCAGTTCCGTCAACTTCGGTCCCGACGGCGGTTGCTACCTTGCCGACTGGATTGGAAAATGGTCTCCGAACGACGAGGGGATCGTCTACCGGGTTGATGATCCGGCGGTTCAGGGCAATGAAATACGAGCGGAAGTCAAACGTCTAATCAACAACGGCGTCGGTGACCTACCAGTTGGCGAACTGGAAGAGTTGCTTGCCCACGCGGACCGTCGCGTACGTCATCTTGCGCAGGACGAGTTGGTCAAGCGAAATCATGGTTTGGGATTCATTGGGCTGGCAAATCGAACGGACGCTCCACAGTTGGCTCGTATTCACGCACTGTGGGGTCTCATCCAACAAGCCAACCCAAGCCAACGACGGTTCCTTGCCGGTCGGCTGCCATGGCAGGACGAAGACCCTCAAATCCGACAACAGTGTGCTCGCGTCGCCGGCGATTTGAAGTTGCTACGTAGCGAAGCCTATCTGATTCCCTTGTTGAAAGACGATGCGCCGCTAGTGCGAAGCCATGCCGCCATCGCATTGGCAAAGACGGGAACCAACAGCAGCACCAAACCGTTGCTCGAGCTGTTGCAGGCGAACGATGACAAGGACTTCTTTATTCGGCATGCGGCTGTTTATGGGCTGTCGGGTGCCGCGTCCGCAGAGCAATTGGTCAAAGCGTCCGTTCATCAGTCCGCTGCGGTGCGACTGGGGGCGGCACTTGCGTTGCGTCGACAGAAAAGCCCGCAGGTAATTGAGTTCCTCAAGGACAAAGACGTGCGGGTCGTTCGTGAGGCGGTGCGGGCAATTCATGACGACTTCTCGATTCCTGACGCGCTTCCTGCCGTTGCCGCCATGCTGGACCGCGAGAAATTGCCGGCCGACGAACCGATACTGCGCAGGGTCATCAGTGCCAATCTGCGGGTGGGCGATCTCGCCGCCGCCTATCGGCTGGTGAACTTCATCAAGGACCCGGCAAGAAGTGACGATCTGTCGAATTCAATGAAGCGGGAAGCCATCACATGCCTTCAGGTGTGGAAGCAGTTTCCGCTTGTCGATCGCGTTGAGGGCCGAATTCGAAAGACCAAACGTTCCGCACCCGCCGCAGCCGGTATTGCGTTGGCGAACCATCTGACCGAGATTCTCTCGGCGACCGACGGCACCGTTGGAGGTGCGGCCATCAGTTGCGCTGCGTCCCTGGACGTACCGATGGATGCGAGGTTGTTGCGGGGGTGGGTGGCGACCAAATCGATCGCGATGCCAACCCGAGTCTCCCTGCTGTCGACGCTGGCGAAATCGGGCGATGCAGCGACCGATTTGCTGATTGATGAAATCCTGAATGGGAACATTGCCACACAGGGGGATGATCTGTGGAAGGCGGCATACGGGCTGCTTGTCCAGCGGAAGCCAGAAAGAGCCTGGGCGATCATGGATACGGACTCGACGATGGACCTGAAGCAATTCTTCGTTTCACAGGTGCCAGCGTTTGGCACGGAGCAGGCAGCTTCAGCAATGCAGCTGATGATCGAACGAGAAGCGACGGAGGCAACGCCCTTGTTGCTAGACGTCGTTCACGCCGCCCGCCAGATGGAAATTCAGGGCGACGCGATGGAAGGACTGGAATCGAAGATCAAGGACGCTCCTTACGGCGAATTCCAGTTCGCGTTGCTTGGTGGCGATGCGAAACGGGGCGAGTTCATCTACCGTAATCATGTGTCAGCACAGTGCATTCGCTGCCACGATGCCGGCGGCGTTGGCAAGCAGGCCGGTCCGATGCTAAACAGGATTGGTGGCCAGGAACGCCAGTACCTCCTGGAAGCGCTCGTGGACCCCGGCAAGACGATTGCGAAGGGCTATGAGGGCGTCACGATCGTGAAGGACAACGGCAAGCTGGTGACCGGCACGGTGATCTCGGAAGATGACGATCAAATCGTCGTTGGTGCCAGCAACGGAAAGCAGACCGTTGTGCGTAAGTCCGAGATCGATGAGCGGAGCGCCGCCACGCAATCGGCGATGCCGAAAATGTCGGAGGTGCTCTCGCCGATGGAAATTCGGGACGTCGTCGAATACCTTTCAACGCTGAAGTAGATATGGTCTCCAATTCACGGGCGGTACGGAGTGGCGATCAGTTCATTCTGGAGGGCATTCTGGCGACGCGGAATGCGGACGGTACGCTCAATGTGTCTCCGATGGGGCCAGTGACCGACAGGGATCTACGCTCGTTTCGCCTGCGTCCGTTCCAGGGTTCTCGGACCTTTACGAACCTCGCAGAAAATCGGCATGCAGTGTTCCATGTGACCGACGACGTGGCGTTGGTTGCGGATGCCATCGCCGGCAGGACATTAAAGCCGGAAGTGCTGCAGACGACGACCGCCGACTCCGAATTCAACGGGTTGGTGCTGGCCGACGCGTGCCGTTGGTACGGACTGCAAGTCGAACAATTGGACACCGCAAAGGACCGCGCCGAAATCGATTGTCGCGTCATCGAATCTGGCAGGGTACGCGACTTTATGGGCTGGAATCGCGCCAGCCATGCCGTGCTGGAGGCCGCGATCCTTGCAACGCGAGTTCATTTGCTGGACGCCGAGGAGCTTCGTCGGCAACTCGAGGCGTTACGGCTCATCGTTGACAAAACGGCCAGCGACCGAGAACGCCGGGCGATGCAGGTGATCGAGGACCATGTTTGCTCGGTGTGGCAGCGTGACGTTTCCTGACGTTTCGGAAATAGTCCCGTTCGAGGTCATTTCACAACGTTCGGTGCTGGAAATCCCGGTTGCCATGCTGGCACATTGATTGCTGTGGTTTTCAGGCGATTCGCGTGCGGAAGAATCGCAGTGTCCACCGGGTTTGTTCTTGTCGAATTCGGGGTTGGCGACAGCGTTGCGGCCGAATTTGGCGAACGCGTTGGGATGCGATGAAGATTGTGCGTAGCCAGTCATTTTCCTGGAGCAGACTCCGTACACTTCCGACGTCCCTGGTAGAGCAAATCGCCTGGGCGGAAACACGAGGAAACCTATGAGCTATTTCGGTCTCCACGAACACTCGCAATCTGTTTCTCCTTTGTTGGGCTTGGCCGTACGATCAGCAATGGCGGCGGGGGATGTAATTCGTGCCGGCGCCGGGAGTTTCTCGGGCGTTGAACAAAAGGGGATCGGTGATCTGGTGTCGCAGGTCGACCTGGACGCGGATGCAGCCGCGACCGCCGTCATTCGGGAATCGAGTGACCTGTTGATCATGTCGGAAGAGCTGAATTGCGATGTCGCGCCGGAGCCTGAAATGTGGATCATTGATCCGTTAGATGGCACGAACGCTTTTCTGATGCAGGCGGGGCCGCAATACCCGTCCGTGCTGGTCGCTCTGCGGATTGCCGGCGAGACACGACTGGGGGTCGTCTACTTCCCGTTGGTGAACGAACTCTTCTACGCGGAACGCGGTCGCGGCGCCTGGCGAAATGGGCGACGACTGATTTGCGACACGGATGACAGATTGTCCAGTGTATGGGTAGAGATGAATCAGTACGGTGACGCGTCGCTGGAGACCGAGTACTTTTCGGAGCTGAGGAATCGTCTGCGGTCCGGCGAAGGGGCAAGAGTCGTGACGTCCAGCCTGCCCTATTCGGGAGTGGCGATGCGGATTGCGGCTGGTGGAACTCCGCTGCGAGCGGCGGTCCACGACAACAACCCGGCAAGTCCGAAACAAGCGACGTGGGACGTGGCCGCACCGCAGGTAATTCTGGAGGAAGCCGGCGGTGTCTTCCTGAATCCTCGAGGCGAACGGTCCGACCCGTTTGTGTGCGAGCCGATTATCGTTGCCGCTTCCAAGTCGATCGGTGACGAAATTCGCGGACTGGTTACGCCCGACGCCGCCCGCCACTGCTAGGCGGATTTGTCTGATGTCTGAGCCGCGACTGCTAGTTTTGCGGATTAAAATCTCGCTCGAAGCAATAGAGGTGTCGCTCGCCCCGAATGAGTATTCGGTTTGTGGTGGGCACGGGCGATCCAATGACCGGCTCGCCGAAGTCGTTCTCAGAGAGGAGTTGGAACCGATCGTCCGCGATTCGGGCGACGAATACGACACCATCTTCACGCGGAGCGAACAGCAGATCTCCGGCGATCATCGGGGACGCGTAATAGGACGGTCTTCCCTTGGGGAGCGCATCACTCCAGATGCTCTCGCCCGTCGCGGGGTCGATACATTCGACTTCGCCCCGATCACGGACAAGATAGACGTTTCCTTTGTAGGCGACTGGCGAAGGGACAAAGGTGCCAATGTCGGTGCGAGTCCAAATGTGATTGTCGGTGGCCGTATCGCCCTCGCCCTTCAGTTGAACGCCGAAGAGTCGGGGGATCTTGCGGTCATTTCTGCCGAAGGCCACTACCGCCACGTTGTCGGTTAGGACGGGCGTCGCGATTGCCGGCCATAGTTGCTTTTGGTCGGGGTTAAAGCCGTCGGCGGACCAAACGAGTTTGCCGTCGGCCGATCGATGAATCGTCAGATGCTCAGCGCCCCAGACCAGCAAACATTCTTCGCCGCCATACTGGATCACCTGTGGTGTTGTGTATCCGTGGTCGTTCTCGGTTTTCGTGACGTAGTTGCGGGGCTCTTTCCAGACCATCTTGCCGGTGAGTTTGTCGAACGCTGCGAGCCATGATTCTCCGTTGTGCATACGAGCGAGCACGCAATACTTCTGCGTAACCACGGGTGAGGTTCCGTGATCCCAGAAGAGAGTGTCTTTGCCAAACCGCTCGACGATGTCGGTTTTCCATCGTAGTTTGCCGTCGGTGGTGACGGCGGCCAGAGTGCCGCTTTTGAAATAGACAAAAATGGTCTCGCCGTCAGTCACCGGGGACGCGTTACTGCCAGATCCATTGCGGTGTTTGCCTTGAACCTCTTTGCCAAACGAGACTCGCCACGCTTCCTTGCCGGATGTGTCGTAGCACAACAAGCTATCGTCTCCGTCGATCGGCGCGGTCACGTAGATGGAGCCGTTGGATACAATCGGTGTCGAACATCCCTTGCCCGGCAATTCGACGGACCACAATGCGTCGGTTGGCGAAAGGTTGGTTGGATAGTTGCCGGCTTCGGTGCTACCTGCGGAATTTTCGCCACGCCATGCGGGCCAGTCGACCTGGTCTTCCGCTATTACCGCGGCGGTTGCAGATAGTACGACAATCGTTGAAAGGATGAGCGTCCGAATCATGGCTGACACCGTATCGTGAGTGCTTGGTATTCCTGGTCGTTAACGTATCGATATTCCATGCCGTTGTCACGAACGGATCTGGCGTGCGATTCGAAAACGACGGGAAGTTGTAGCGTGGTTGGGTAGCGGTGCTGGGCACGTCATCGGCGGGAGACTGCCATGCACGATGATCGCGATGTGTGTAAACTGGGCGTCGCAGCGAGAGGCGTTGTGCTGCTTGCTTGTGGTTGCCGCAAGTAGCAAGAAGCGTCGTGGACGGCTGCGTCCTGCCCAGCCGAACCCTCCTTCGTTCAAATCAATCATGCCCGTCAGACAAAATCTCGTAGTCTTATTGTTGGTCGGTTGCTCCTGCGTTGCGTCAGGGGCAGAGCCCATTCGCGCCTTGCTGGTTACGGGCGGTTGCTGCCACGACTATGACAGTCAAAAGAACATCATCAAAGACGGTCTGGAGGCGAGGGCTGACATCGAAGTAACTGTCGTGCAGCAGGGTGGTTCGAGCACCGACACACGCATCCCGCTCTACGAGGATCCAAACTGGGCGGACAAGTTTGATGTTGTCCTTCACGACGAGTGCTTTGCTGGTATCAAGGATCCCGCCTGGACGCAGCGAGTCCTGAAGCCGCATCAGGAAGGCAAGCCGGCTGTGCTCATCCATTGTGCGATGCACTGTTACCGTGACGGTACGGACGAGTGGTTCAAGTTCTGTGGCGTTACGTCTCACGGCCACGGGGCGCATTATGGTCATGAAGTTCTGAACCGAGACGCAACTCATCCAATCATGCAGGGGTTCGGGCCGGGTTGGGCAAATCCTCAGGGCGAGCTCTATGAGATCGCCAGGTTGTGGCCCACGGCCCATCCGCTGGCGTCGGCGAAAAATCGAAGCAAGGGAAACGAAGAAGTTTGCGTCTGGACGAACGACTACCGGGGGACGCGAGTCTTCGGTACGACCTTGGGCCATCACAACGAGACGGTCAGCAGCCCGGAGTTTCTGGATTTGCTGACGCGAGGCACGTTGTGGGCGTGTGGAAAACTGGACGCGGGCCATCTCAAGCCCACCACGCCGGCTCAGGTGGACGACGACAAGCTAAAGAACATTCCACCGGGGTTCGACGCGACCGTTTTCGCCACTCCGCCGGCGGTCAAATATCCGGTCTTCGTGGCGGCGGAGGAAGACGGCACTCTGTACGTCGCGGTGGACCAGAACGGTTCTCTGGACCGCGAACTGAAACGCGGGGCCGTGTATCGACTGAGGGATATCGACGACGACGGCAAGGCGGACGAAGTGAAGCTGTTTGTGCCCGACGTCGATTCACCGCGGGGTATGGTGTGGGATCACGACCGGCTGTATGTGTTGCATCCGCCGCACCTCAGTGCCTTCATCGATCACGATGGCGACGGAATCTCCGACGAGCAGAAGATCCTCGTCAAAGACATTGCCTTCACTTTCGCCGATCGCCCAGCGGATCATACGTCCAACGGTGTCACGATGGGGATCGACGGTTGGCTGTATCTCGCTATTGGTGACTTTGGGTTCATGAAAGCAGTGGGCTCTGACGGCCGAGAGCTTCAGTTTCGTGGGGGAGGCGTGGTTCGCGTTCGACCGGACGGAACAGGTCTCCAGATTTATTCGCGAGGCACTCGGAACATTCTTGAAGTGGCAATGGATCCACTACTCAATGGATTCACGCGTGACAACACGAACGACGGGGGCGGTTGGGATATTCGCTTGCATCATTTTACCGGGCTGGAAGATCATGGTTATCCACGCCTGTACATGAACTTCGGTGACGAAATTGTGCAGCCGCTGGCTGACTATGGCGGCGGTTCCGGGTGCGGTGCGCTTTACATGGACGAACCCGGATTTCCTGATGGCTATGGCAACGCACTGTACACGGCGGACTGGGGGCGGCAAAAAATATTCCGCCACACGATGTCACCGAACGGTAGCACTTTCGCGCCGACGCAGGATGACTTCATTGATCTGCCCCGAGTGACTGACCTGGATGTCGACGCGAACAGCACGATGTACCTGGCGAGTTGGCAAGGGGCTACCTTTCGCTACGTTGGCGATGAAGTTGGTTATGTGTTGCGCCTGCGTCCCACCGGCTACCAACCGCAGTCGTTGCCGGACTTTGAGACGTTGAGCGCGGCGGACCTTGTCGGGCAACTGCAATCGCCGAGCCATCGCCGGCGACTGGCGGCGTCGCGGACGATTGTGCGACGAGATCTGCAGCCGGCGTCGGAGGCACTGGCGCAGCTGGCGGCAAACCGCGACGCGGTCCTGAGTCATCGAGTGGCAGCAGTCTTCACCTTGAAGCAGCTTTCCGGCGCCGGGGCTCACGCCGCGATTGGAGATCTTTGCGATGACCCATCTATCCAGGCGTTCGCCATTCGCGCGCTTGCGGATAGGTGGGATCAGGCGTCCGGTGTCGACGATGCTCGGTTGCTGGAAGGTCTGCAAGCCGCAAATCCGCGGACACGCCTCGAGTCCGTCGTCGGCATCACAAGACTGAAGCGTCAAAGCCTGGCGAAGGACCTTGTACCGCTACTGCAAGATCGCGATCCGATCGTCTCGCATACAACGCGACAGGCGTTGATCGAACTGAGTGCCGGTGAAGTGTGTCTGCGCAAGCTGGATCAGGCCTCGCCGGCGATGAGATCGGCACTAGTCAAGGTGCTGCAGTCGATTCACTCAGAGTACGTCGTGTCGGAGCTGCTGCGGCGGTCGACGGAGACCGGGGAATTCGACCTCTTAATTGCCTTGTGTCGATTGCATTTTGTGGAAGGCGAGTGGTCGGGTAATAGCTGGGGCACTCGTCCGGATACACGTGGCCCTTACTATCAACCCGAGACCTGGGAACAGTCCGAACGTATTGCGAAACACCTGTCTCGGTCTTTGGAATCCGTGGGCGTGCAGCAGGCGGGGGAACTGATCAGGCAGTTGGGGCGGCACCGAATCCGGCTCGCCGAGATGACGGCATGGTTGGTCAATTCCGCACGTTCCGATCCGCAGGAAACATTGCCGCTGTTGCTGAGTCATCTCACCGACGAGGCTGAAGTCGAAACGGCCGTTGGCGATTTCCTTTTGAATCTGACGGGCGATGGTGCGATCACCAAGGATCTGCACCAGGCCGCCGTGCCCGTACTATTGAACCTGGAACGTAAAACCGCAGTCGCCGCGATTCTGGGTTGGCTTGAAGCGGACAATGATCCAGGTGTCCGGCGGGCGTTTCTGCGGGACGGGAACCTCGCCCGGAATGTGGATTCACTGGTCAAGCTGTCCGCCGGACCAAACCGCCTCGATTGGGCTCTCACGGCATTGGCGGCCATCGAACGTAGTGCCAAGGGCGATGTGAAAGAGACCGCGAACGATGCGTTGCAGGACGCGTGGTTGAACGACCGGGCAAACTATCTCACTGCAATCCGTCGTGCTCGTCGTCGAGATCTGTCGGATAAGGTACTCATGTCCCTGCAGTCTTCCGAAGAGAAGGTTCGTGAGATCGCCGAGTCCATTGCCGAAGACTGGAAGCTCGAGGCCTCTCCGACGCCGGCCGGTCCGCAAATCGGAGACCTGACGGAGGCAGACGTGTTGGCTCAGGCGATTGCTCACAAGGGCGACGTCAATCGCGGGCGGGTGTTGTTCGAACAGCTTCAGTGTGCAAAGTGTCACACCGTGAAGAAGGGCGAGGCGCTGAGGGGGCCCTACTTGCCGAACGTTGCCAAGACGTACAAGCGTCCACAGCTGGCCGAAGCCGTGCTGCTGCCGAATCGTTCGATTGCCCAGGGATTCGTTACCAACGTGTTTGTGTTGGATGATGGCCGACAGATTATCGGCTTCGTCACCAATGAAGGTGATGTCGAGCTGACGGTTCGTGACAATGAAGGTACGGAAATGAAAATTCCGGTGGAGTCGATCGAAGACCGGGCAACCCAGAAAGTGTCCGTCATGCCTGAAGGATTGTTGAAGCGAATCACGACGGAAGACTTCGGGTCGCTTCTGACTTATCTTGAGTCTCTTGGTAAATAGACAACCGGTACGGCCGTTCGAAATCGCCGCGCCGGCAGCGAAAGGAAATAGCGCAATGCATAAGGTCCTGATCATCATCGGCGACGCCACCGAGACGCTCGATACGATGTACCCGTACTACCGTTTGATCGAGGCAGGGTTTCAACCGGTCGTGGCCGCGCCAGAGAAGCGGAAGTATCAGCTTGTCCTCCACGAGGTCAAACCCGGCTGGACGATTACGAAGGAATGGGAAGGCTACACACTCGATGCGGACATCGCCTTCAAGGACATCGAACCTGAGGAGTACGCCGGCATTCTATTCTCCGGCGGTCGAGCACCGGAGTACATTCGCTACGACGAGGATCTTGTTCGCGTAACGCGACATTTCTTCGAGGCAAAGAAGCCCATCGCTAGCGTTTGCCACGGTGTTGAAATTCCGGCCTACGCGGATTGCGTGCGCGGACGTCGAATGGCCACCGTACCCAAGTGCAAGTTTGACCTTGAGGTGTGCGGCGGGATCTTTGTCGACGAGCCTTGCGTTATCGACGGCAATCTTGTGAGCGGTCGCACCTTCCACGACAACGGCCACTACGTTGGCCCGTGGATTGGCATGTTGGTGAATTCGATTTCACCCTGACCAGGGCGTACCCCGGTTTTCTGTAGCAGGGGTTGGGATACGCCGAACTCATGGTTTCCGCCCCGGTAAACATTCAAACGGAAAAGGAAAGTTATGAAGCCGCGAAAACGCTGGGATTTAACTTTCACATCCTGACCTTCGCATTCAAGCTGAAAGGTCCAAGAAGTTCGCTCAGTCATCCTGCTGTGCCATCGAACCGCAACAAAGTCTTGATTGAGCGGGGTTTCGGGGGCCCGAGCTACCCCAGATTTGAAATGCTTTGGCGTTGTGTTGTGTGCAGGAACCAGGTGTCTACATGGTGCCGGCATATTGCTCGATGTTGTAATAAAAATCTGGTTTTTACGGATTCGCTGCAGTTGCCGAAACGTGAGCGACCGATGGGCGTGTCGATTTTGAGCGATAGGATAAGTTTACGTGCATTTCGCTCGCTTTTTTCGCATACTTTGCGAATATGGCGTTGTGAACTCCCCTGATGGTGGGGAGTAATCAGGCAAGAGAAACAGGCAAGAGACACAGGCAGATGCGACGAAGGACTCGTTTTTCATCACTGGAATGTTTGGAATCCCGCCGGTTATTTATACGCCGACGTGTGATGCCCGAGCCGGTTGAAATTGAACCAATTAGGGTAGAGCCTGAGCCGGCCGTGGTTGAACCAGTGGAGGCGCAGACCGTGCCATCTGTGGTTGAACCGGTCGAGCCGGTGCCGGTTGAGATTGAGCCGACGGTGGCACACGCAGAGCCCGTCGTGGTTGAGCCTCAACCCGAGCCAACCGAAATTGAACCGGTCGCGGCACCCTTGGATCCGGATGCGGTCCCAATTTTTGACGGCGAGGACTTCGACCCGGAATCACTTCAGTTGACGCCAGTCGTTGCTACGGAGGGCTCGCTGGACGTCTTTATTATTGGTGACAGTATTAGTTCCGGGCTTTCGCCGACGGACGCGTCCAATGCCGGCGTCGATCCACGAGTCAGCTACCGCCCTGGTTTGTATAGTGAAATCGACGCTGATACGGACATCACTGCGGATGTAGATTTCGTTGGCTGGTGGACATACAACGCAAGCACACTTCCGTCAGACTTCGACAATCATTCATCTTTTCGTGGGTGGGCCACGAGCACGTTTATCTCCAATCCTGCCAGGTGGTCGAGCATCGGTGGCGACATAGCGTTGGTGCTGCTGGGGGCAAACGACACCATTGGCAATCGCTCGGAGGCTTCCTTCGAACGGGATTTGCGTGACATTCTCACTGGCATACGGGCGACGAATCCGAACATTCATATTCTGTTGGGCACGATCACCCCTCACGATAGGGCCAACTCGGGCAAGGTGGACGACTTCAATTTGATCATCGAAGATCAAGTGAATGCGGACGGTGCGGCCAGTTGGCCAGGCTCCACGGCTACGTCGCCTATCACGATTGTCGATCATCATGACGGGCACGGTGGAAATCCTGCGTTTGACGTTGCCACGCACACCGTTGACGACCTGCACCCAAATCCGGCGGGCGAGTTATTGTTGGCTGCAAACTGGTGGTCGGCGCTAGGTCCCCTGCTTCTGCCACCGGAAGTAACGTTGGAAGCGCCCAGCAGTGTGTTCACGTCTGCGATTTATCCTGCTTCGGGCAGCGGTAGTCAGACGAGCACAGCAATGATTCCGGAAGGAATCGGCTCATTCAATTTGGAAGTAACGCGAGACGGGCTGGTGTCGACACCGCTGACCGTGAACTATTCGGTTTCCGGGACAGCGAGCAACGGTTCCGATTTCTCATCGTTGTCCGGTTCCGTTGTGATTCCGGCTGGTTCGAAAACAGCAAACATCACCGTCAACATTACTGATGACATGACCGTCGAATCCAATGAGACGCTGAACATCAATTTGTCGACGCACGCGAACTACACGCTCGGATCGGGCACGACGGCAAACATGCAGATTTTGGATAACGATCAATCGTCCAGCATCTCCCTCGCCGTAATGGCTGCTGCTGCGGTCGGTTTGCAACCGGTAGAATTGCCTGGCGTATCAATTTCCGCTGTGGGCGGGGAAATCGTCGAATCTTCGTCGGGCGTGGCCCAGTTCATCGTGAGCCGATCCGGAGACCTTTCGCAGGATCTGGTCGTGGACATTTCCCTGAGCGGAACGGCGACCGCTGGTGAAGATTATATTGCTCCATCCCGTTCCGTGGTAATCGAGGCTGGAAACGAGTCTGCATATGTCGACGTCGCGTTGCTCGATGATGACGACTGGGAGACCAGTGAAACCCTTATTGCCGAGATCGAAGCCAGTTTGCGTTACGACGTAGGGCAATCAAGCGATCTCATCGGAATCACGGATGACGATGACCAGACATCGATTTCGTCTTTCCTGAGCCAGTTCATGTTCGCAATTCCGAACGGAGCGTCGAACATGGCGTACCGCGTATCGGGGTAATCTACCGAACGTAAAGTTGAGCGTTCCCTTGCTTCCCCACATCGAAAAGGCCTTTGTGGAGATAGCTTTGCCCCTCTCGTGCAGTTGAGGGGCAAAGCGTCTTCCAGCGTCTCGCCTATCGATCGTCACGTCGTGACGCGAAGAGCATGTCGATCATGGCGGCATAGGAATCCGGCGAGCTACCAGCTTGTGCACCAAAGGTCCCGGCTGCCCGTGAGGAGGCTCGCATGTTGACTCGCAAAGCATATTCACCCGAAGTATCGCCGTAGGAGGTCACTTCGATGAATAGCGTTTCACCAGCGTCGACATTCATGCGAACGCGGCTATCGAATTGGTCCCGGAAGTCGTCGTTGTAGGCGATTTCATTTCCTTCGCCGTCGTAGACTCTCAAGATGGTATCGAGATCAAAAGACTGTGCTCGCGTTCGGATGGTAATCTGGCCAGCCTCGTCGGCAGTGACGGCGTACAGGTTGGCTCCATCCGCATCGACTGCGTCGCGAATTCGTCCTCGGCCGCGATCATCGAGTTCCAGGTCGACGGCGCCCGGGAAGACTCCGCCCGTATCGGGGTCTTCCAATGCAAGGGCATCGACGATCAGGTCATATTGCCCGGACTCGCTGTCAGCGTACGAACCTGCGGACACGAAGTATTGTCCCGCATCAAGATCGGCTGTCAGGCTGCTGTCGAGCGTACCGTTGGAATCGTCATTCTCCGCGACCAGATTTCCGTTGGCGTCGAACACTCGCAGGTAGGTGTCCAGGTCACCGTCGACGCTGGCCAGGGAAATCGCGACGTCGGAGAACGAGTCAAGGTTGAGCTCGAACATGTCGCGATCTCCCTCGACTTCAAGTTCGCCTTCAATGACCGCATAGCCGTCGTCGAGAACCAGTTCCGTGGCGGAGTCGGGCGTGTCTCCGTGGTCATCACCGGCGATTGGAGGGTTTGGAGTCGGATCTGGGTCAGGCGTTGGGTCGGGATCAGGAGTCGGATTGGGATCAGGCGTTGGGTCGGGCTCGTTCGTGGTGCCGACGATCGAGTCGATCCAGTCAGCGAACACATCAACTCGGGTATCGAAGGAAAAGTCGCCCAGACTGGAATCGTCATTGCTTCCGCCAGAGGTCACGCCGGCGATGAAGAGGTTCCCGCCCACGGTCAGGAAGGCGGGGCCTCCCGAGTCACCCGGGGCGGTGTTGCTTTCGGAGTTGTTGTCGAAGTTCCAGCTAATGTGCTGGTTGGTAACTTCGTCGATCGGCGTGGTGCCCACTCGCTTGTTGCCAAAATCGCCCTGGCCGCCACTGTTGCCGTTACCGCCCTCACCGAAACCAACCAGCGTCAGCAACTGTCCGACCTCGGGCGTCGCGCGATTGATTTGAATGGGGTCGACACCATCAACCGGACGACTGAGTTCCATGATCGAAATGTCGTAGCCAACATCAAACTGGTTGTCGTTGTACCGCGGGTGATCGGTGATGTCGGTGGTTCGGAAGGTCTCGCCGCCAACGTTGAATGTGCCGCCCCGGTCACCCACGCCCACGGTGCAGTGGGCAGCCGTCAGGACGTGTGTGGGTGAGATCAGCGTGCCCGTGCAGCCGTTGTTGACGATCCCGACTGCCTCATACTGGTCGGTGTTGGTTCCATTGATGATGCGAGCCTGTGGACCGGAAAATTCCGCTCCTGCAAGGTTTGCCGACATCATCTGCCGATTCTCCAGCGATTCGCAACCAAACATGCGTTGCTTTTGGTGGTTCGATTTGCGTTGCTTGGACGAGCGGGACAGAATTGAGCTACCCATGGCTGTTCTCCGTGTGAAAGAGGTTCGACGGACCTTGAACCGCCCGTCGGCGAGGCAGAATTGCCTTGTCGCACGTTGATACGGCGACCAAATACGGTTCTTGCACGGCCTCAGAAACTTTTTCGAATTTGCACTTGGATAGCTCAAAACAAAACACCGTCACCAGCGTTACGCTCCTCGGGCGCATCCAGGACGCCAGTGATGCAAATGCGTGGGGCGATTTTGTCGAATGTTACGCGCCCAGAATATTTTCCTGGTGCCGAAAATATTCGCTGCAAGAATCCGATGCGGCAGACGTAACACAGGAAGTACTCATCAAGCTGGTCACGGCGATGCAAACCTTCCGTTACGATCCCTCGCGGGGACGTTTTCGTGGCTGGCTGAAGACGATAACGGTCAACGTGGTTCGGGACATGTCGCGCAGGCGTGCCAACTCGGAATCGCCCCGTGATTCCCAATTGCTGGAGATTCTTGAAGACGAACAAGCCTCCAACGCACTTTCAGATTCGATTGAGGCTGCGTGGCAGCAGGAAATCCTGAAGGCGGCGGAAGATAGCGTTCGATTGCGAGTGAAGCCGTCGACGTGGAACGCGTATCAGTTGGCGGCGGTGGAGCAGTTGTCGGCGGCGGACACGGCCGAGCGGCTGGGGGTTCCGGTGGCGGATGTCTACGTTTCGAAGTCGCGGGTGATCAAGATGCTGCGAATCGAGGTCGCAAAGCTGGAAACTCAGGAACAGGAAAGGCACGCCGACTAAAGCGACATGAGCCACTGTCCCGATGAAGAACAGCTTCGGCAGTTCCTCCGGCAGAATCTGCCCGAGTCCGAACAATCGCAAGTCCAGCAGCACATCAATGACTGCACGGATTGCCATGTAGTGCTCGACAGACTGACGCAGCACCCCAACACACCGTCGCCCGATGATGTCGCTCCTAAGGACTCCACGCTGAACATCTTGATCGATCGCCTTCGAGCGGCGGGGCCACCGGTTCGCAAGCAAACGGGAAGTCCTGCGACTGATACGGACTTCGCCGGGTACACAATCATTCGCGAGATTGCTCGAGGTGGTAGCGGCACCTTGTACCAGGCACGTGACCCGCGGCTCGACCGCGATGTGGCGATCAAGTTGCTGCACGAAACCGGGCAGTTGGATGGTGAAATGGCGGTGCGATTACAACGGGAAGCTCGGGCGGTGGCGGCGCTCGACTCCGAACACGTCGTCAAGCTCTACGATCTGTCCAGCGATGCGCAGGGCCGTCCGTTTCTGGTGATGGAATATGTGGAAGGCATGACGCTCGCCGATCGGTTGGCTGAACGCGAGACCTTGCCTGCCAAAGAAGCAGCCGCGTACGCGTGTGATCTCGCGAGTGCCCTCATGACGGCCCATGCGCAGTCACTGATCCATCGTGATGTTAAACCATCCAATGTGTTACTGAGTGCGGATAGCGGTCGTATCAAGTTGACCGATTTTGGGTTGGTGTTGGATGAAGAAGTGAACACCCGGCTCACTCGGGAAGGGGCTCTGGCAGGGACACCGAACTACATGAGTCCCGAGCAGATTCGTAACCCGCACTTCATCGACCATCGTAGCGACATCTATAGTTTGGGCGCGTTGCTCTACGAGATGCTAACCGGCCAAACACCGTTCCGGGGCGTGCAGCGTATGACTCTCATGCAAATCTTGCACGACGAACCTCGAACGCCTCGGCAGTTGAATGACACGATTCCTCGCGATCTGGAAACGATCTGTTTGAAGGCAATGGCCAAAGAACCGTCACGGCGATACGCTACGGCGCGTGACTTTCAGCGGGACCTGCAGTTATGGCTGGAGGACAAACCGATCACGGCTCGGCCGACCGGCAGGATCGAACGGGCTGTTCGCTGGTGTCGCCGTAACTCGCGAGTGGCGGGATTGATGGCGGCAATCGCTGCTTTGCTGCTGCTGTTTGCCGTCGGGGGCACCATCGCGGCGGTGCGAATGCGGGCTCTCAAAGACACAGCGGATCAGCAACGAAACATTGCGCTCCAGACACTTCAGTCGATGGTATACGACGTCTATGAACGCCTCGATGAGGAAGGCGATCCGTCGACCTATGTTGCTCAACGCGAGGTGTTGAAGTCTGCCTTGCGAGGGTTGGACGGTTTCCCGCGTACCCCTGACGTTACGGAATCCGTGGGCTGGACTCGCCTGGCGGCTATGGTACGCATGGGGATCATTGAATATCGCCTCGACAACGACCGAAAAGCGAAGCGACAGCTGAAGGCTGCACTCCAGTTCGGCGACGAGCTGGATTTCGACGGACGGCCCGCCAACGCGAAGATCTACCGGCGTGTTCGCCCAATCAGCTACGCCCATTTCACGATGGGGGAACTGGAGGCGGCAGCCGGGAATACGGAAGTTGCAGCAGACCACTATCGGCGGTCGTTGAAGCTGGATGAGGGCTTGGTTGCCACCGACCCAGACAACATTGAGTATCTGTTGGATCTGGTTTCATCACTCTCTGGGGCGGCGGACATCGAGTTGGAGCTTGGCGACTACGCTGCAGCCGCGCAGCATTGCGAGCGTTGTGAGAGTGTCATGCAGATGGTTGGGAACGCTGAGCTGGTTGAAGAGCCTTCCGGGGACGCATGGGAGGCGGGTGTAGAGCTGGATGTTGAAACGGACGCCGAAGCCTTGTATATGCCGGACCTCTACTACACGTGGGGCCAGGCTTTGGAGCTGTCCGGCAGTCGCGACGTAGCGATCGAAAAGTACCGCGAGGCGATGAAGCAGTTGACGACGGACTACGACCCGGAATTGTCGGACCAGTACGACGATGAGCTGCTGGCGAATCTGACCACATCGCTGGTTGTGATTGAACGCGAGCGGGGCAATTCGGAGATCGCTCGCGAACTGATCTCGCAGCAGGAAGCTCGTTACGCCAACTTGTTTCGATTAGCGGGCGAGTGGGAGGACGACGACATGAAAGATTGGCTGCGCGAGTCACGGGCGACCTTCCGCGATACGGTTGCGGAGACTCCTTGAGGTAGCCCCCGTTTCGCCGGCCCCAGACGCTTACACGGTGAGTTCCGCAATATCACCCGTGCTGTCCGCGAACGCTTCCGTTGGCAGATTCATTCGATCCAGCAGCGTCACAAACAAGTTCGCCATCGGCACCGTTTCCGGAAGCTTCAGGAACTGGCCGTGGTTCAACCCGAGGCCGTTGCCGCCGGCGAGTACCAGCGGGTAATTGGAATTATTGTGCGTCTGACTGTTGCTGCTGCCGTAGAGCACAATTGAATGATCCAGCAGCGTTCCGTCTCCGTCTGCGGTTTGGGACATTCGAGTCAGGAAGTACGAGAGCTGGGTTGCCATGAACTGATCCCACTTGCCCAGATTCACCGCACCTTCCGGTTTGTTCCAGTCGTGTGCAAGACTGTGCAGCGAGCCCTTGAAGCCTTCTAGCTGCGGGAACTTGCCCGCCTTGGAGGAGGCGTCTGCCATGCTGGCAATTTGGTACGTCGCGACGCGTGTCGAATCCGTACGGAAAGCAAGGTAGAGCAGGTCGTACATGGTGCGGATGTATTCGAGCGGTGCTTCGTCATCAGAGTTGAGCTCCAGCACATCGCGGTCTTCGTCGCTGAGCTCTGGTCGTGGCACTTCGAGCCATGCCTGTGAGCGTTCGACGCGCTGTTCGATTTGTCGAACTGACGAAAGGTACTCTTCGAGCTTTTCGCGGTCGTTGTTCCCGAGTTGCAGTTTCAACGAATTGGAATTCTCGAGGACTCGGTCGAGCATACTGGCCGCACTCTTCAGGCGTCGTCGACGAGCGAAGGTGTCAGCATCTCCGGCTCCGAAGAATCGGGCGAAAATCTGTGCGGGTTGATTCAACGCTGGAATCGGACGACCTTTGTCGTTGTAGGACAGGGTGCTGGCGCGTGTTGGTTCACCGACGCCACCGTCCGTCGACATGACCAGTGATCGGAATCGAGTCTGGTGGGCCAGCCGTTCGGCCATGATCTGATCCAGCGACACCGAATTGCGCAGGTGCTTGCCTTCCAGGAGGGCGCCGGTCAGAAACGTGTCGCCCGTATCGTGTGCCCCCATGCGGCGGCCATTGGGATGCGACAATCCGCCAAGGATTGAGAGATTATCTCGCAATGGTTCCAGGCACTTCAGGCTGTCGTTGAACTGAAAGTCGCGACCTTCACCATTGGGGAACCAGCGCCAGTTTGACTGTTCGCTGTCCTCTTTGGGAAGACTGACGCCAAAAGGGAAATAGATGCCACAGAATCGGGTTGGCGTGGGTGCTGGTTGGGTAGCTGCCATGCATTCCAGCATGGGCAGGCCAAGCGATGCACCAGCGCCCGCGAGGAACGTGCGGCGATCGAGATGCCAGGATTTGGACATGCGGAGGGCTCCGGTCTCGGTGGGACGGCTGCCATTCTACACCAGAACGGGGCAGGAATCGAAGTGGGAAATTTACGGGGCGACGTTGTGTCACCGTGCAACTATCGCCAAGCTGTCGGGTTCGTCCGGGTTCGTCGCAAATGACGGGTCTAAATGACGGGACTAACGGGTTTGGAAAGGTTCGCTTTTGACGATTGCGAAAAGGAGCGGTTTGAGTCGGTAGTTGTTGTCCGCAAACTGTTGAGTCAGGGCGTCAATCGTCGGTTCGTCGCCAATTTCCAGCGAACGTGCCAGCGCAAAATTGAGCAGGTTCTTCACGATTGCCCTCGCGAATTCCGCGTGTCGCTCTTTTGCGAGGTGCTCTCGCAGTGCCTTGGGGCCATTGAGGACCGCTCCGTTGGGAAGCAAGTTGTGGGAAAGATCCGGTAACGGCTGCGAACCGGCCGAATCATCGGCCCGTTCCGATTCGCCTTTCCATTTCCCAATGGCATCAAAACCCTCCAGGGCGATGCCCCAAGGGTCGAGGTCGCGGTGGCAGGACGCGCACGATTCCCGATCCCGATGGATTTCCAGTTGTTCTCGCACGGACAGTTCTGCGAATTTGGGATCAGCTTCATCGAGCGGCGGTACGTCCGGTGGCGGCGGGGCCGGGGGATCGTCCAGCAGGCGGTCTCGAATCCATACGGCGCGACGGACCGGATGGGAGTCCTTGCCGGTTGAATTGGCGAGCAGCACGCCGGCGTGTGTCAGGACGCCTCCGCGTTTTGAAGTTTCGTCGATTGCCACTCGCCGAAACTGCTGTCCGTAAACCTCGGCGATGCCATAGTGCCTGGCCAGGGTCTCATTGAGCATCATGAAGTCCGCATCGAGCAGTTTTAGAACGCTCTCGTCGGACTTCAGCAGTGTGAGGAAATGTTCGGCCGTTTCGGTCGCCATGGTGGACTTCAGTTTGTCGTTGAAGCCCGGGTAACGTTTGCCATCAATGGAAACGTTGTCGATGTGATCGAGCTGAAGCCACTGTTGGACAAAACGAGTGGCGAAAGGCCGGGCGGCCTGACCGTCGAGGAGTCGGTCGAGTTCGGATTCCAGGACGTCGGGCAGGCGCAGGCGCTGTTGGCGTGCCAGTTCGGTAAGCCGAGCATCCGGCATGCTGCCATACAGGAAGTAAGAGATACGTGAAGCCAGTTCCCAGTCGTCGACACTTCGCTTTTGTTCGCTGGCCGGTTCGAGGTGGAAGAGGAACGCCGGTTGGATCAAAACCATGGCCAGTGTTTCGCGGATCGCATCTTCAAAACGAATGTAGTCCGGTCGAATCGAGGCGAAGAATGAGAACATGTCTTCGACTTCATCGCGAGTAGCGGGGCGTCGAAACGCTCGCGTCATGAAACGATCGAGTACCTCTCGCACGTACGCCACTTCGTTGGCATCTCGCAAAGGTGACTCAAACAGGATGCGCTGATGAAGTTCTGGCGGCCATGTGGTGTAGACGGGGCCCTCAAACGTGAGCGATTCCACGAGGATTGCAGGCTTGTCGGGTTCTGGTCGGAAAGCCTGCACGTCTTTGCCATCGCGTTTGATCTTTTCCAGCTTGGTTGGGATGGGCGTACCGTCGTCGTAGACATTGCGTAGTCTCACGACGAGCCCGGGATACTTGCCCTGGCCGCGAACCGGTAGTGGATGGTTTTCCAGCCGACCGCGAAATTCGACCTGCTGCAATTTTTCGGCAACGATCTCTCGCGTTCCGGCGACGCGGAAATGGACTTCGGTGTCCGGACGATAGCCGACCGCACATTCGAGGAGCGGGAAGCCTTTGTCCGGTTTTAACTCGGCTCTCAGACGAACAAGGACGCGGAATTCACCGGACTCCGGATACTTGTCCACCATCTTCACGAGGAACTTCTGAGCACGCTCAAGTCGGTTGGTCTTTTCAACGGCGCCCCGCCAGCCCCCGACGTTGGTTTTGGAGAACTCGTGGCGAAACACTTCCGGTGGCGCCCCGGTAACAATGACACGATCCATGGCGCGACGGGCGGTATCGAGGTAATACTCCAACTGCAGAGCCGACATGCGAAGTGCATGGGCATTGTTGGTGTAACCTTCCGGCGAGACCGCGTCGGGCGGCAGGTCCCGCGTGTAGTCCATATCGAGACCCAGCAGGTCCTGCATTGTGTTCTGGTATTCGGCATTGGTCAGCCGTCGCAAGACGGTCCGTCCACCGGTGCTGCGTTGCTGAGCGATTGCTTCGTCTATTGCCGCCGTGATCCAGGAGACGACGGTTTCGCGTTCACTAGAAGTCAGGGGAGGTTCATCTTCCGGAGGCATCTCCGCGGCATTGATTGCATTCACGGCTTCCCGCCAGTGCTGTGCGGCGGAGCGGTCGTTGGCGATATCAATGGACAACGTGTCAAATCGCAGCATCGACTCCTGCGTCTCTGCACCGTGGCAGTGCCCGCATCGCCGCATCAAGATTGGTTTCACCTGTGATTCGTAGTCGGCGACCGGTTCCCCCGCGAAGGATGCGGAACCTGTGAATGCCAGCGTTACTGTGATCAGCAGCAGGGACGCCGCGAATGCGAGCGGGCGGCGCCGGATAGCCGCGCGAGCGGATGTAGCGATCTGATTGGATGACGAGTTGAACATGGTGGGCCCGAAGTGGGAACTCGGGTGAGGGCGGGTTGGATCGGTGAGATCCTGTCCCTCGATATTATCTGCCCGCTGTGACCATGTCGATGTAGGTTTCAGTTTTGCGTCACCGAGCAGGCGGCATTCCGCGTTTCCTGGCGTCGGACTGCGCGAGGCAGCGGTTGGCAGTGAACGGCCTGCTACGTGCAATCGGATTCGCTAGGTGTTGACGGCGGGATTCACTTATACTCCTGCTATGAGCAATGTTAGTGAAATCGAGCCGGTGGAAGCCAAGCCTGACGCAGTGGAACCGCAGTCCCCGCCAGGCCCTCCGTATCGACTGTACGGTGGGATTCTGGTTTGCTTTTTTGTTGTTCGCGTGTTTGACATTGCCACTCAGGACCAGGACTGGACCGTTTGGGTGCGAAACAACCGGCCATTGCAGGTTGGGATGGTGTTGGCGTCCGTCGTTGTGTCCGTCATCGCGGCAGTGTGCCTGAAGTCGCGGATTCCTCGCTTGCTGGCGTGGTTGTTGTGTGGCTTTGCCGGTGGCGCCGCGACGCTTCTTCTAAATTCAAGCATCGGGCTGGTCGTTGGCCTGGTTACGGCGGCACCGGTCGTCTTCGGCACGGCGGCACAGGGTTCCGCGTTAAGGTTGTGGTTACGCAATGTTGCTGCTCCCGCGGTGTTGACGCCGTGCATCGCCGGAATGTTGGCCGGTTTGCTGGTGACGGTCTACTACACGGGGTTCGGTCAAACGTCCGGGTGGCTGGAATTGGCGGTGTCGATGGGGCTAATCGCAATCATGCTATTGGCGATGGTTGTTGTCATGCGACGCTACTGTTCCGGGTGGATTCCGTGGCTGCTGAGCACGGTGATCTTTCCAGTGTCATTAGTGCTGGCGATCCTGTGTTTCCTGACGATGGATTCTGGTCGGCGGCAAGCAGCGGCAGGTGGTCTGGGGATTTCTGACTATGGACTGGAGACGGTGTTTCCGGCAATCTTTACTGCGACACCCCGCACAAGCTGGAACGTACTGCGTGCGTTTGATGATTCGTTTCCGAAGTATCATGTCGCCGCGGTTGATTTCACCCGTGAAGCCACCGCAAGAGATCATCGGTTGGCGGCCGGCTTTCCGGGGCTCCTGAGCGTTCAGGTCAGCCGCGACAGTCCGATCACCGACGACGAACTCGGGAGCTTGCATCTCAAGTATCTGTATGGGCTCACCGTGAGCGACGGCACGAAGCTTACGCCGGCGTTCCTGAAACATTTGAATTTCGATCGACTCACGTACCTGGCATTGACTGGCACCAACTTCGACGACGAATCGACCAGCTATCTGGCGTCAATGCCCACCATGCAGACACTGCTGCTGGAGGACACGGCTATCACGTCGGCGGCGGTGAAACGCAATGTGGATCCAATGGCCCCGATTTGGCATCTTTCGTTGGCGGGCTCGCCGGTTGACGATGAAATTTTCGAGTTCGTTGGAAACTTGCCCACGCTCGCAGTGTTGGATTTGCGGCGAACGAAGATCACGGGTGCGGGACTGCATCATTTGAAAGGTGTGTCCGCTCAGATCTTTCTGGATAACACGGACCTGAATGAAAAACACCTTTGGGACCTTGCCAACGCCGACGGTGGTGATGACGAACCCTGGAACACCACCGTGATCGGGATGCTCTCGCTGCGTGGCGTCGACTTGTCGATGAATGGGCTGAAGGCGATTGCGACGTTAGATTCGCTGTCGGGTTTGAATCTTGGTCATATGAAATTTACCGAGGAGCTGCAGGAATTGCTGCTGGCAATGAACCTTCAGGTCCTCGAGCTGGATGGGGCAACGATGACTCCCCAGCGGTTCATCACAATCCCGGAAAAGACGACAGTGGGCTTACATTGGGATGCGAGGGATACCGATTTTGGCGATATCCAGAAGAAGATCGAGGAGCTCTCGCACATTCGATCAATGACCGATCATCAGGGCGGCACCAACGGTGGGCGCTGCACGGTTGTGATCTCAAACCTTGAATTAACCCGGGAATCGGTTGCGGATCTGAAGAAGCTCGACAAGCTGCAGACCGTCAAGTTTGAAGATGCGTTGACCCCTGACGGGGAATTGAAGACCTTCTGGTCAATCACGTCTATTCGCAAACAGTTCGCCGAGCTGTTCGCCCCGTGAGTTGTCTGGGCGATACAATAGGCCCGCGTTCTTATGGCGGCGTAAGCAGTTGGACACCTTCAATTTGTGGGGCGTGTTTGTCTTTGAGCAATGTCGGCTGAGTTGGACGCACGCCATGTTCTTGCATCCGGGGACCACCATGAAATACACGTTGTCCGCAGTTCTGTTGATTGTTGCGTGCTCGAATAGCCAACGGCTGGCTGCGGAAGAGCCGGTGAACGCCGCTGCACCGCCGCGAGGTTACTCCATCCCAACACTTGATCTGGATGGAGAGACCCACCGCCAGGTTGTCGTGGATCGTGAGGCAGGGCAATACCTTGGCCATCCGACGACCGTACTGCTGGAAGACAATCGGACCATGATCTGTGTTTTCCCCAAGGGACATGGTCGCGGGGGAATTGTGATGAAGCGAAGTTTGGATGCCGGTCGAACGTGGTCCGAACGTCTTCCCGTTCCGAAGAGTTGGGCGACATCCAAAGAGGTCCCGACGATTCACCGTGTGTTTGATCGTGACGGAACCAAACGGTTGATCATGTTTTCGGGGCTATATCCGATCAGGATGGCCGTCAGCGAAGACGACGGGGCGAACTGGTCTGAGTTGAAGAGCATTGGGGACTTCGGGGGAATCGTGGCCATGGGCTGTGTCGAAGAACTTCGTGGCGGTCGATACATGGCATTGTTCCACGACGATGGCCGCTTCATCCAGGGCAGCAATCAGCGAGGACCGTTTCTGGTCTACAAAACGCTCTCGGACGATGGTGGACTTACATGGTCGGCACCGATGGTAATCGCCCGGCATGCAACGGCTCATCTTTGCGAGCCGGGTTTGATTCGTTCGCCCGACGGGCGCCAGTTGGCGGTCTTGCTACGGGAAAACAGCCGCAAGCTGAATTCGTTTGTCATCTTTAGCAACGATGAAGGGGACACGTGGACGCAGCCGGTGCAGTTGCCCGGTTCGCTTACTGGCGACCGGCACACCGGCAAGTATGCTCCGGATGGTCGACTGTTCATTTCCTTCCGCGACCGGACACACGAAAGCCCGACTCAGGGCGACTGGGTGGGCTGGGTCGGGACGTACGATGACATCGTCCACGGCAGGGAAGGGCAGTACCGCGTGCGTTTGAAGGACAATCACAAAAGTGCCGATTGTGCCTACCCAGGCGTCGAGGTCTTGCCAGACGGGACTTTCGTGACGACCACGTATGGACATTGGACGCCGGGCGAACAGCCCTACATCATGAGCGTTCGGTTTCGGCTTGATGAATTGGACGCGATGGCGAAGAACAATGAATAACATGAAGCATTGCAGGCGGATGATGTTGGTGTTGGCGCCATGCCTGGCATGCGCGTTCCTGGTTTGCGGGCCGAGTCCACTGTTTGCTCAGGACCGTGGTGATCGCACCGCCGCCAGGCGTCGACCGGCGGCACCGTCGATTGTCTGGGTGAATACGCCCAAGGCAAATCAGCTTCCCCTACCTCCCAACACGAAGCACGAGACTTTTCAGAGTCAGGTGGCAGGGCAAGAAGTTGGTTTTTGCATCTACCTTCCGCCCGCATATGCGACTTCGCCCGAGCGTCGGTTTCCGGTGATCTACAACCTGCACGGCAACGGTGGGGACGAGTTCACCAGCTTCGACTCGGTGAAGGTTTTACACGACGGAATCGTCGCGGGACGGTGGCCGGACATGATCATGGTGCTGCCCAATGGCGGGCGTAGCACGTTCTACAAGAATTCGGCGGACGGCCGATTCCCTATCGAATCGATGTTCATTGAGGAACTGATTCCGCACATTGACAAGACCTACCGCACGATTGCCTCACGGAAGGGACGTTGCATCGAGGGGTTTTCCATGGGCGGTCGCGGTTCGACACGATTGGCGATGAAGTACCCGGATATGTTCTGCAGTCTGTTTTGCCAGGCAGGAAATGTTCCGCCACTGCTGGAGATCTATGATGCCACCGCCGCGGACGAACGAGCGGGGTTGTTGCTGGGGCCGGATCGAGCGAATTGGGAGCAGGACGATGTTTACCGGCTCGCGACGGAGAATTGCGATCGTATTCGCGAGAATGTGCGAATCATGATCGCTTGTGGCACTCGGGATCTAACGCACATCGTTACGATTCGGGACTTCCACCAGCATCTGCGGAAACTCAAAATCGACCATACGTATTTGGAAATCGAGGGGCTGGCCCATAAGCGGACGGAGATGATTCGTCTGCTGAAACCAATCTGGTTCGACTACCATGTTGAATCTCTGCGGCGAGCGAATGCCGAATAGCAACCATCCTTCAGACTTTCCATCAATCGAGGCGTAACCATGTTCCGTTGCATTACGAGTACCTTCGCGCTCTTCCTGTTGCTGGCCGGTTATTCGGCTGCCGACAAGCCAAACATCCTGTTCATCGCGATTGACGATCAGAATGACTGGTTTGGCTGCCTTGAAGGCCACCCGCAGGTGCAGACGCCCCACATCGATCGCCTCGCCAGTCGCGGAACGCTGTTTCGCAACGCGCACTGCCAATCGCCGCTTTGCAATTCCTCCCGGACGAGCTTGATGACGGGGCTTCGGCCCACGACGACGGGCATCTATGGACTGAGTCCGTGGTTTCGCAACGTGAAGGAGTTTGCGGACGTGGTTTCGCTGCCGCAATACCTATCTCGGCACGGCTATCGCACGTACTCGACCGGCAAAATCTACCACGGTGGCAACGGGCGAAAGAAAACGGATCGCGAGTTCGATGAGTTGGGGCCGGCAGCCGGAGTTGGAGTTTGGCCAGAATCCAAGCTGGTGGATACGCCGGCGAAGCACAAGCTGGTTGACTGGGGAGTGTTTCCTCACAAAGACGAAGATAAAGGTGACTGGAAGGTTGCCAGTTGGGCTGTCGAACAACTCGACAAGAAGCCGACCGAGCCTTTCTTTCTGTCGTGTGGATTCTTCCTGCCGCACGTGCCGTGTTACGCCACGCAAAAGTGGTTCGATCTTTACCCGGAAGAGACGTTGCAACTTCCGCCGTACCTGGCCGGTGATCGCGATGATACGCCGCGGTTCTCGTGGTACCTGCACTGGAAGCTACCGGAGCCACGTTTGAAATTCCTCGAGGACGAAGGTCAATGGAAGAATCTTGTGCGGTCTTACCTGGCTTGCACAAGCTTCGTTGACAGTCAGGTGGGGCGTGTGCTGGATGCGCTGGATCGAAATGGACTGCGGGAAAACACAATTGTGGTGCTTTGGTCGGATCACGGCTGGCACCTTGGAGAAAAGGCCATCACGGGTAAGAACACACTGTGGGACCGTTCGACACGAGTACCGCTGATCTTCGCGGGGCCAGGCGTGTCCGGAAGTGCCGCCTGTAGCAAACCCGCAGAACTGCTGGACATGTATCCAACTCTGTTGGAGCTCTGCAATCTGCCTCCCAACCAGGATCTAGAGGGAGTTAGTTTGATGCCGCAGCTGCTGGATGCAAATGCGAAGAAAGCTCGTCCTGCGATTACGACCCACAATCACGATAACCACGGTATTCGTACGGAGAAGTATCGCTACATCACCTACGCGGATGGCAGTGAAGAGTTTTACGACATGGAACAGGACCCAAACGAGTGGCACAATCTGATCGATGACTCAGCGTATGCGAGTCAGATTGCCGAGCACCGGAAATGGATCCCGCCCAACAACCGTAAGCCGGCACCCAATAGCCGCAGTCGGATCCTGACGCGGGACGACGACGGCAAGGTGATCTGGGAGGGCAAGGAAGTGCTGCCAACCGATCCAATTCCGGAGATCTGATGAGCGAAGAAACTTACACGGATTCCAAGGGCCGCGTTCGCTGGCATTGCAACGATGAGTTGGGCGAGCGATTGAAGGAACTCTACGATTACCTGGTGATCGGCAACTACGAAGAGAGTCACGCTGCGCGGTATCCGCGGCTCGCCCATACGATCTCGCGACACCCTGAATCGATTCGAGTGATGGCCGAAGAGGGACGCCTCAGTGAAATCGGTGGCGTGTCCAAAATCATTGCTGGAATTATTGCAGAGCTGTTGGAAACCGGCTCTTGCAAAAAGATGGATGAGGGTGACGAGTACTTCACGCCACCGCCGCGAAGCGTGCTCGAATTGACACAAATACCCCGCCTGGGTGCCAAGACGGCTCGTACGTTGTATCAGGATCACGGAATCGACAGCCTCAGTTCGCTTGAGTCGGCGATTTCGGACGGTTCGATTGGCAAGGTCAAGGGCGTCGGCAAAGGCATGATCGCCACGATGCAAGCCCACATTGAGCGAACCAGGCAGTGATCTCTGTTCGTTGGATGCTGCCTTTGATAGGATTCGGGAACGCGGAGCAGCCTGTCCGCAAACTGATCGTATCTCGCTTCTTCTGAGGGTTCTTCCAATGTCTCGAATGGCTTGTTTGCTTGCCGTAGCGCTGCTCTCCCTTGTTCCACTTTCCGTGAGGGCGCAATCGATGCCCAAGTTGATCCGATCTGTCGAAGGAATCACTGAATTCGAGTTGGAGAACGGGATGCGCGTGTTGCTCTTCCCTGATCCATCGAAGGACACCGTCACGGTTAACAATACAATTTTTGTGGGTTCGCGCCATGAAGGTTATGGCGAAGCTGGAATGGCACACTTGCTGGAGCACATGCTGTTCAAGGGTACGCCAACGTATGATGACATCCCAAAGGCGGTGAAGGAACACGGAGGTGGGCGTTCGATGAATGGCACGACGTGGCTGGACCGCACGAACTACTACGAAACAATGCCGGCCAGCGACGAAAATCTTGAATTCGGTATCAAGATGGAAGCTGACCGAATGATGAACAGCTATATCAAGGCCGAGGATCTCGCGTCCGAGATGTCCGTGGTTCGCAACGAGTTTGAGCGTGGTGAAAATAGCCCGGCGGCCATCCTGCAGCAACGGATCACTTCGGCGGCCTACGATTGGCACAATTACGGCCAGTCGACGATTGGGAACAAGGCGGATATCGAACGTGTTCCCGTCGAAAACCTGCGTCGCTTCTACGAGCGGTTCTATCAGCCTGACAATGCCATGTTGGTTGTCTCGGGCGCGTTTCACCCGCCGAAGGCGCTCGAATACGCAGTCAAGTATTTCGGATCGATTCCAAAGCCGGAACGCGTTCTCAATGACACCTACACGGAAGAGCCCGTGCAGGATGGCGAACGACTGGTGACGTTGCGTCGTGTAGGAGACGTCGCGATGGTCGGTGTTGCCTACCACATCGTTGCAGGTCCACACCCGGATTGGCCGGCGACTGACATTCTGGCGACGTCAGCGGCGCAGGCGCCATCCGGTCGCCTGTACAAGGAGTTGGTTGAGGCGAAACTTGCCGCCCGAATCAGCGGTGGTGTCTATCCGACGCACGATCCCAATCTCGTGATGTACCTCGCCGAAGTTGTCGATGGGGTGGAGCCGCACGTGGTGGCGGACAAGATCGTTGAAGTCCTTGAGGGGCTGCCAGAGAACCCACTCACGAAGGAAGAAGTTGAACGCTCGCGATCGAAGTTGCTTTCCGATTGGGAGAAGTCGTCGCGAAACAGTCAGCGGGTTGCGATCAACCTGTCGGAGTGGGCGGCGCAGGGCGACTGGCGACTCTACTTTCTCTATCGCGATCGGCTCGAGTCCGCACAGCTGGAAGATGTGAATCGAGTTGCAGCGGAAATTCTATTGCCCAGTAATCGGACGCTGGGAATGTTCATTCCAACCGAGGCACCCAAACGGGCAACCATCGCCAGGACACCGGATCTTGCGGAGATGATTGGCGACTACAAGGGTCGCGAAGCGGTAGCGATGGGCGAGAAGTTTGATGTCTCGCCAGAAAACATTGATTCTCGCAGCGAACGCCTGACGCTTCCCTCCGGCCTGAAAGTGGTCGTGTTGCCAAAGAAGACTCGCGGGGGCACGTTGGATTTACGACTGACGCTGCGTTTCGGGGACCTTGAATCGCTGACGGACAAAACTGCCGAGCTTCGCCTGATGGGCGCGATGCTGATGCGTGGTACGACGACCCATACCCGGCAGCAGTTGAAGGACGAATTGGACAAATATCGCGCGTCGATGACCTTCCGCAGCTCCGCAGGTGCTTTGACGTGTTCGATTCAGGCGAAGCGAGACAATCTGCAACCCGTCCTGAACCTCATGTCAGACGTGCTGCGGAACGCCTCTTTTGAAGAGTCAGAATTCGACACGTTGCAGCAGCAGTATTTGGCTATCTACGAACAGCAGCTTTCGGACCCGAATGCACTTTCGCAGATCTCGCTGTTGAAGAAATTGCGTCCTTTCGAACCGGGCGACCCGCGAGCGACTGCTTCCAGCCAGGAGACGATTGACGCGATCAAGGCAGTCTCTGCGAAGGATATCGCCGAACTCTATAGTGCCATGATCAACGGCAAATCAGGGGAGCTGACTGTCATCGGAGACGTGGATACGAAGGAAGTCGTCGATGCCGTTGAAGGGGCGATCGAGGAACTTGATGGCGGGCAGGCTTATACTCGTATTGGCCGGCCAATGACCGAAATCAAGAAGGGCTTTGAGGTCATCGAAACGCCGGACAAGAAGAACGCAACCTATTTCGCTGGTACCGTTTTTCCAATCAACGATTCACACCCGGACTATCCGGCCCTGATGATTGGCAATGATATCTTCGGTGGTGGAGGCGGTTTGTCGTCGCGACTGGGAGATCGAGTGCGACAGAAAGAGGGCCTGTCTTACAGCGTGGCTTCGATGATGGTGATCTCGGCTCATGACGTGCGAGGGGAACTGCTGATCTATGCGATCTCCAATCCAGCGAACGCGGAAAAAGCAAAAACCGCCATCGCCGAGGAACTCGACCGGATCCGTAAGGACGGGGTGACGGAAGAGGAGTTGCAGCGAGCGAAAGACAGTTACATCCAGAGTCAGCGGGTTGCCCGTTCAAATGATGCAAGTCTCGCTCAGCTCATCGAAAAGAACACCAATGCGGGCCGAACGATGGAATTCGTTTCGGACCTGGAGGAAAAGGTGTCGAAGTTGACCGTGGATGAGGTGAACGCGGCGATTGTGAAGTATATCGACCCCGAAAAGCTGTTTGTTGTCAACGCCGGCGATTTCGCGTCGGTTGAAGACAAGTAGATCGAGAATCGCATCGAAACGTTGAGTTGCATGGCTGCGTACTTCCGCGGCCTTGAAGAAGCGTTGGCTGTTTCGCGCTTGCGACGGGCTGTCTCGCGGTGATAATGGGGGCGTTCGAGTCCGATCACTGGGGAGATTGCGATGCGTCTGATCATAATTGCCGTTGCGTTGAACTTGCTGGCCAGCGCCTGCCTGGCGGCGAGTGCCGACCAGGCACAGGAGATTCTGAATGCCACCCAGACGACCGGCGGTTTCGTCGTGCACTTGGGCTGTGGCGACGGAACGTTAACTTCGGCACTTCGCGTCAATGACCGCTACCAGGTTCATGGGCTCGACCGCGATGCTAGTCGTGTTGCTACGGCCAGAAAACGAGTGGCGGAAAGCGGCGAATACGGCGCGGTCACCTTCGATCAACTGCGCAGTACGGCTCTGCCCTACATCGACAACCTGGTTAACCTGGTCGTGGCGGATGACCTCGACGGCGTTTCGATGGAGGAAGTCTTGAGGGTGCTGACTCCCAATGGCACTGCTTACATCCAACAGGATGGCGAGTGGAAGGTCGTCAAGAAGCCACGTCCCGATTCGATTGACGAGTGGACGCACTACCTTCACGATGCCAGCGGCAATGCCGTGGCTCATGATGATGAGGTCGGCCCGCCGCGTCACCTGCAGTGGCTGGGAAGTCCACGCTGGTCGCGACACCACGATCGCATGGCCAGTATGAGCGCCATGGTTTCCGCCGGCGGACGTATGTTCTACATCATGGACGAGGGATCACGGATCTCCATTCAGATGCCGCCCCGCTGGAAGCTTATCGCACGTGACGCATTCAACGGGCAGATCCTCTGGAAGCAGGATATTCCTACCTGGCACAGTCATCTGTGGCCCCTGAAGAGTGGTCCAACGCAACTTGCTCGGCGATTGGTCGCCACGCAGGACACGGTCTACTGCACCTTGGGGATCCGGGAACCGTTAACGGCGATTGATGCCGCAACGGGCGAGATTTTGGAAACTTATGAAGAAACCAAACCGACCGAGGAGGTCATATTTGAAGGCGGGACGTTGTTCACGCTGGTAAATCCCGGCGAGTCGGACCTCACACGTTATGGCCCGAAGTTGAACACCGGTGATCAGGGCCGAGTGAATCGTGAGCATCGTTGGAATGAGAAGACACGGCAGATCGTCGCCGTGAAGCCGGATGGCGAGGTGCTGTGGAAGGTGGATTCCGTCGTCGTTCCACTAACGCTGTCCGCGGACTCGAAACGGGTCTTCTTCCATGATGGCAAGAAACTGGTTTGCCTCAACCGCGAAACGGGAGCAGAGCTATGGACATCGGTACCAATTGATAGACGGCAACGCGTGACGTTCAACTTCGGACCCAAGTTGGTGATCTACGGCGACGTGGTGCTGTTTGCCGGCGGCGACCGGAAGATGCGGGCGCTCAACGTCGAAACAGGCGAGCAGCTTTGGGAGGCCCCGCATGCCCAGTCCGGGTATCAATCTCCGGAAGATCTGTTGGTTTCCGGGGGCTTGGTCTGGAACGCACCGACAACCAAAACGCAGGACACGGGAGTTTTCACTGGGCGTGATCCTTTGACCGGTGACGCCAAGGTTGAATTTCCGCCAGACGTAGAAACGTACTGGTTCCACCATCGTTGTTACATCGCCAAAGCGACCGACAAGTTCCTGATGCCGTCGCGAACGGGCATCGAATTTGTCGACCCCAAGACAGAACACTGGGATATCAATCATTGGGTGCGAGGCGGTTGCCTTTATGGCGTGATGCCGTGCAACGGACTTGTCTACGCGCCGCCGCACAACTGTGCCTGCTACCCGGAGGCCAAGCTCTACGGACTGAACGCCCTCGCCCCGGCGGGAACGACTCGCAGCGTCCCCGCGGACTTGAAGGACAAGGACCGCTTCGTAAAGGGCCCAGGATATGGCGGGGAACTGCTTGATGCAGCTGACTCCGTCAATGAATGGCCGACCTTTAGGCAAAACAACTTCCGCAGTGGTGCCGCGACTGGGGCAGAGGTTACCGGTGATCTCAACAAGCGATGGGATGTGAAACTCGGTGGTGAACTCACTGCACCAACGGTCGCCGGTGGGCTGGTGTATGTCGCGCAGCCGGACAAGCACACCGTATACGCGATTGATGCCTCCACGGGGAAGATTGCGTGGAGCTACATGACGGGTGGCCGGATCGATTCGCCGCCGACCTACGATCGCGGACGCGTTCTGTTTGGTTCAGCGGACGGCTGGGTCTATTCGTTGCGAGCATCGGATGGCGAGCTGGTCTGGAAGTTCCGCGGTGCTCCGGTGGATCGACGCCTGATGGCATTCGAACAGTTGGAATCGGTTTGGCCGATCCACGGCAGCGTTTTCGTGCAGAACGAAGAAGCATGGTTTGTCGCGGGGCGTTCCAATTTCCTCGACGGTGGCCTGCGACTCTTCCGACTCAACGCCGAATCGGGGGACGTGATTTCCGAGACGATCATTGACGAAAAGAATCCCGATACGGGCGGAAATCTGCAGGAACGCCTTCAGGTGCTCAATATGCCGGTTGGTTTGACGGACGTACTTTCCAGTGACGGGAAACGCGTCTACATGCGATCGCAGGAGTTTGATCTCGAGGGCAATCGAGTCGCCCCCGGCCCTCACTCGGGGACACCATCGGAACAGGGAGCCGTACAGAAAGGCGAAACGGCTCACCTCTTCGCTCCCATGGGATTCCTTGATGATACGTGGTTTCACCGTTCGTACTGGGTGTACGGTCGTAGCTTCGCCGGTGGACACTCCGGTTATCACCAGGCTGGCAAGTACGCACCGTCGGGGCGGATCCTCGTTTCGGATGGCGAGAACGTCTACGGTTTTGGACGAAACCCGGAGTACCTAAAATGGACGACAACGATTGAGCATCAATTGTTCTCGACCAGGAAGAACGCACCCAAGGAAGCTTTGGAATCGGCTTCAGACGGTAAGGCTCGGCGCCGATCTGGCACGACCAGCATGGTCCGAGTGGCGAAGTCGGATTCACTTAATCCCACCAAGACAGCAATCTCGGTGGAGGCGTGGGTTAATCCTGCCAGCACCAATGGCGTGGTCGTTGCGCACGGTGGTCCGGCGATGGGGTATAGCCTTTGGATTAAAGGTGGTAAGCCGCAATTTACCGTACGCACTAGTTCGGAAAAGCTCACGACGGTCACAGCAAAGGGACGCATCACTGGAAAATGGACGCACCTTGTTGGAGTGTTGCATGAGAACGGTGATGTCAAGCTTTACGTGAATGGCGAGCTGAAAACGGAAGGGAAGGCCGGTCTGATTGGCGGTAACCCCCAGCAGAGTCTTGAAATCGGTGCAGATGATGGTGGGTCCGTTGGTGAGTATCCCGTTCCCAACGCGATTCAGGCGGTGATCGATGAAGTACGGGTTTTCCACTCGGCCCTGACGGAAGAGGACGTCGCCAATCGCTTCGATCTTCCGAACGCGAAGGTCTCAGGTGCAAAGGAAGTCCTGCGGTTTTCCTTCGCAGATCGGAAAGCGGTCGACCTGAGTGGCAACGGGAATGACGGCAAACTGGACGGCGTGCAAGTCGTCGACGGCATCGTCGGCAAGGCCGCTCGGTTCCGCGGCAGTCGCGGGCGACCCTCGGGTTCGTTTGTGCAGCACAAATGGCGAACCGACCTACCGCTGCTGGTGAGGAGCATGCTGAAGATCAACGATAACCTGGTTGTCGCCGGTCCGCCGGACATCATTGATGAGGAATCGACGTTCCAGCGACTCGTGAACGGAGACACTTCCGTGAACGCAAAATTGGCCGAGCAGGATCGGGCGCTGGATGGAGAGCAGGGGGCGATCTTGCAGGTGATTTCTGCGGCGGACGGCACCAAACTCGGCGAGTTGAAATTGGATGCGCTGCCAACCTGGGATGGCATGGCCACGGCCTACGGACGTCTACATTTGACGACGACTGATGGCCGCGTTTTGTGTTACGGCTCGAACTAGCCTCGCCGTAGTAACCTGAGGCGTGGCCGCGATGCGCGATCTGTTCGTGCTCAACCGTCGAGGGACCGGGTCACGCAGTCCCTCGAAGCCGATCATGGATACCATAGACCGAGACGGACTTGACTAGAACATACTGGTGATCGTTGATTCCAGGAGCAGTAGCGTCGCCCGGTTTGCTGGAATTACGTACACTGCAAGTGCGATGGCTCCGAGTCCCATTATGAAGACCGTGAAGTCGTGAATGGCTTTCCGATTGCGAACGCGTTTTACGGCCTTCAGTTGCTGTTTGACGGACTGGCGATAAAACTGCGCGGTTTCAAGGGGGATGGTATTCATGTGGTCCTCATTAAAATCGGGATGACGTCCGGTGATTCTGCAACGGTCATGCCAGGCAAGGATTCGGGCAAGTTTCCCGACAGACGTAGCATTCGTCACGTTGATAGGCACCAAGGGAGTGGTTGATGGTCAACACCGAGTCGTTCTGGAAGGTTGATATTGTGAAACAACATCGTATGTGGATCTTGCTGCTGTTAGCCGCGGTTACCTCTGCGTGCCACGCCGATGAACTGCCTGACGGCGTCACGGACACTCAGAATTCTGCTGACGTTTCTCTGTCTCCGGAGGAATCGCTGGCGCGAATTGTTGTTCCGGATGGTTTTCAGGTCTCACTGTTTGCTGCCGAGCCGGACATTCGGCGACCCATCGCCTTTGATTTCGACGATCGCGGGCGATTGTGGGTTGTGGAAAACTACTCGCATCCCGATTGGAAGGAAGGCGAGGGTAAGGACCGGGTCATCATTCTGGAAGACGTGGATAGCGACGGCCAATTTGATCGCCGCAAGGTTTTCTGGGACCGGGGGCGATATCTCACCGGGATTGCCGTGGGGCACGGAGGTGTCTGGCTGGCGAATACACCGGAACTTTCGTTCATCCCGGATCGGAACGGAGACGATATCCCTGACTCCGGGCCTATCGCGAAGCTGGATGGATTTCAGATATCCAACAACAACGTGGTCAACAATCTTCATTGGGGGCCAGACGGTTGGCTGTACGGGGCAATTGGTTTGCCGTCGAAATCGCAGGTGGGCCCCCCCAACAGCCAAGCGGAAGCTCGAGTTGCCATGACGCGCGGGATGTGGCGATACCATCCCTATCGTAGTGACAGTTTCGAAGTTCTCGCTTCCGGCATGGTGAACCCATGGGGTGCTGACTTCAATGAGTACGGTGACCTGATAACCAGTAACACCGTTATCGCGCACCTGTGGCATATCGTTCCCGGGATGTACTGCGAACGCCGCACGTTTGAGAAGGACAATCCGTTCGTCTACGAGCGGATTCAGTCGATCGCGGATCACCTTCATTGGGGCGGCGGGAATTGGCAGAGTTCAAGATCGACCGACGAGCATCATCACGTCGCCGGTGGCGGCCACGCGCACTGTGGGGGCATGGTGTACCTTGGAGATAACTGGCCTGACGAATTTCGCGGCACGTTTATTACGGGCAACCTTCACGGTAATCGGTTGAACAACGACGCGCTGATCCCAAGCCGATCAAGCTATGTGGGAGTTCACCGCGAAGACTTCTTCTTTGCCAACGATCCGTGGTTTCGCTCGATGTCACAAAAATACGGGCCGGATGGTGGCGTCTATATCAGCGACTGGCACGATTTCGGAGAATGTCACGACAAAGATGGAAGTCATCGTTCCAGTGGCCGGATCTATAAGTTGACGCACCGCCCAACGCGCGGGAAACAATTCAATCTGGCATCCCTGAGTGCCGTCGATCTCGCGGAACTGCACACGCACCGCAACGAATGGTTGGTACGCCACTCGCGGCGGTTACTGCAGGAGCGATCTTATGCAGCCAACAACACCGAGGATCTACTGAACGCGGCGAAGATTCTGAAGCAACAGTTTATCGCGGGTGAAACAACCGTTGATCGACTGCGGGCGATGTGGACGTTGCACACGATGCGAGCCTTGCCGCCTGAGCGACTCATTGAAGCGGCCCGCGACAGAGATCCGCACGTTCGCCGCTGGGCGGTAACGTTACTCACTGACGACGCACTGGACGAAGCGATTGCGGGAGACGTCTGTCAACAGGCCGCGGGTGATTCGGATGCACGCGTGCGTCTGGCCGTCGCCAGCGCGATGCGAAAACTACCAGCCAAAGTTCGTTGGGCAGTAGCAGGTGTCCTGTCGCAGTTCTCCGATGACGCGAGCGATCCCTACCTGCCGCTTATGATCTGGTACGCAGTGGAACCACTGGTAGCGAGCGATTCCGACATGGCTTTGCAATTTGCACGGAAGGCAAAGTTGCCGCGGCTAAAACAATTCGTCATCAGGAGACTTACCGAAGACACAAAACGCACTTCCCTGAGCTCGCTGTTCGAGTTCGTCGGAAATGCGGATGTCACCGACCGAGTGCCCTTGTTGACCGGGATCGCGAAAGGGCTGGAATCATCTCCTTGCAGGAATGTTTCATTGAGGAATGTGAATTTCGCTCCTCTTTTGGATCAGGCCAATTCGGAAATATTACCTCTTCTCACTCGCATATCGATTTCCCTGGGAGATCAGAAGGCGATCGATTCGTTGAAGGCTCAAGTGCTGGATGCGCAGACGCCAATAGCGGAACGTCTGCGTTCATTGTCAACTGTCCTCCAACTGGCTGACTCGGTGGAGGCGGAATTCCTGCACCGCGTGATTGCGTCGTCCTCCGAGTTGCGATTGGAGGCGATAGAAGGATTGGCAGCCCGGTCGACTGCTGCAACAGCAGGCGTGCTGCTTCCGATGCTAGAGGAACTCAATCGGCGTGAACAAGTAGAGGCAATCGGAGTCTTGACTGCTCGGGCGGATACGGCAAAAGAACTTCTGCGTTTTCTGCGAACGAATCCGAATTATACGGATGCGGTCTCGGCGTACTCACTTCAACGTTTGCGTGACCACGTCGATCCCGAGATTGGTGCGGCCGTGAAGGAGATCTGGAAGTCCGATGTCGAAGCAATGCAGAAGTCGCGGCAGTTGGAGCACTACCGCAAGCTGTTGACGCCAGAGTTTCTGGCCGCAGGAAATCCCACGGCAGGCCGACGTTTGTTTGAAGCGACCTGTGCGAAATGCCACCGTCTGTTTGGTGAGGGCAATGACCTCGGACCAGAACTTACGGGATCGGGGCGTGCGAACTTGGACTACGTATTGCAGAACCTTGTGGATCCGAGCGGGCTGGTGGATGCGGCCTATCGTATGACGACGATCGTAACCGACGAGGGACGCGTCCTGACCGGGTTGATCGTCAAGCACGATGATTACTCGGTTCAGCTGAAAACGCAGAATGGGACGGTTAGTCTTAACCTGAAGAATGTCGAGTCCCTAACGACTTCCGGGAAATCAATGATGCCGGACGGGTTGTTGCGGACCTATTCAGACGAAGAGATCCGCGATCTTGTCCGTTACCTTGCCAGCCCGATTCAGGTCCCGCTCTTCGACCGGTAGGCGACTAAGTCTTCGCGGATTGGGTGCTATCCGCTTCCTTCTTGTCGGTTTCGTTGTCTTTGGACTTACTGGACTTGCTGTCCTTTTTCTTCTTTTCGGCTTCGAACTTCAACGCTGCCGAATTGATGCAGTAGCGGAGTCCAGTCGGGCGGGGGCCGTCGTTAAAGACGTGGCCCAAGTGAGCGTCGCATCGCTTGCAGAGAACCTCGACGCGGGTATAGAAGAGTTTGCGGTCGACCTTCTGTGCGATATATTCTTTTTGGACCGGCGCGTAGAAACTGGGCCAACCGGTTCCCGATTTGAATTTGGTCGTTGAGGGAAAGAGTGGCAGATCGCAGCATACGCAGTGGTACGTGCCCTTGGCCTTCATGCTCCAGTACCTGCCCGTTCTCGCTCGTTCTGTAGCCGCGCGGCGAGTCACTTCAAATTGTTTGCGTGAGAGTTGTTTTCGCCACTCTTTGTCGGATTTGACGATCTTCTTCAGTGAGATCTTTTCATCGACGTTGGCGTTCGCCGTCTTGGTAGTCGCGTCCCCGGCGATGGTGGAATCCGGTTTAGCGCTATCAACCTTGTCCTCGCCGATGGCGATGGACGACAGGAGCAGTAAGGCGAAAAGGATGGGCGTTGGCTTTCTCATTCTTCGACTTCCTCGAGCGTAGGGGCTGGCGATTTGGCGGGAGTTTCTGCTTTTGGTTTTCGGTTCTTTTTGTTGCGTGCAAGGTCGTCGGCGAAGACGCGTCGGAACTTGCTTAGTTTCGGTTTGATTTGTTGACGGCAGTACGGTGCGCGGCCGTGGAGGGCAAAGTAGTCCTGATGATAGCGTTCAGCGGTGTAGAACTTCGAAGCTTTTGTGATCTCCGTCACAATTGGCTTGCGATAGGCGTGTGCCTTGTTCAGTTCACGTTTGAAATGCGCCGCCAGCTGACCTTGTTCGTCGTCATGATAGAAGACTGCGGATCGGTACTGTGTGCCGTAATCCGGACCCTGCCGGTTGAGCGTTGTTGGGTCGTGTGTACGCCAGAACACTTCCAGTAGTTTGGCGAACGAGATGGTGGCCGGATTGTATTCCAGGTTAATGACCTCCGCGTGGCCCGTGAATCCGGTGCTCACCTGGCGGTAGGTTGGATTGGGTACCTTGCCACCGGTGTAGCCGGACCGAACGTTTCGAACGCCGTGCAGTTCTTCGAAGACGGCTTCCGTGCACCAGAAGCAACCGTTGCCAAACGTGGCCTGTTTCCAGGTGCTGGACTTGGTGGCTTCGCCTTCAGCCTGTTCTTCCGTCGTTGATTTCGATTCGGCTTCTGCGACGAGCGTTTTAAAAGTTTTCGCCAGTTTGGGCGTGGTTGGGCCCGCCCCACGGACTGGTGAAATGCCACTCATTGCCATAAGGAATATCGCTGAGTGTGCTATGAACCACTTTCCCATGATGTTGCCTTTTCTGAATGAAATGTTCGACGTTATTGATTCGGGGTGTGACGTAGTCGCCGTCGGACCGTCCGTATTATTCATGTTTGTGAACGAGCCAGCCATGCGTGTTTATTTCAGTTTCTGCCTTGATTGACACCGCATTGCGAAGGGTGCCTTGCCTGGTTTGGCATCACTATACTACGCCCCGAAATAGCATGTCTCGGCAGAGAGACAATAATCCCTCGAGCGACATCCATGAGATTTGAATCTTTAGAGCCACGCAGACTTTTGTCTGGCGTGAGCGCCGCGGATACCTTTGCGTTCTCGTCATCAGCAGTAAATTCTGCGGAAGTCCGAGCATTGAATCAAGGCGACCTCGCCTTCTCCGAAAATAACGGTTGGTTCAAACCCTTTGGGAACAACGATGTTAGCTTCAGCAACTCGGGCTACCTAATTGCCGAGCGTCAGCCTTCGGATACCGATTTTCACTCGATGTTGGTCGCACGTGTTCCGCATAGCGGGTGTTACGGTGAGCAGGGCATCTACACACTGCCGGACAATCACTACAACATATCTTTCGATATACGTTTCCCGACGACAGAAAGATCGTGGCTAACGGATCATAATTGGGCGGTAATCACGCAAATGTGGGGACCGCGGGAGAATGGGGAAGTTGCCCTGAATCCTCCGTTCTCGATTCATACCACCTCGATTGACGGCCAGCCGACCTGGCGGGTTTCGGTGAGAGCTGACGCGCGACGAATCTCTTCCGACCGCGACTACGATTTCGTTGGCATTTCTGACACGCCGATGACCGGGATTGGGCAGTGGCAGCACTGGGACATCGAATACGTGGCGGATCCGTTCGGCGGTGGACTCACGCGTGCATGGTTGAATGGTGATCTGGTCGCCAATCACGTTGATGTCCCAACAGGCTATTATTCGCACGTAGGCGGTGGTCCGTCCGGTCCGCTCAATCCCGCCTTTGGGATTTACGGCAATCTTGTGGGTAACCATATGGAGGCCCATTTCGACAACATCCAGGTTGGCTGCAGTGACAACTACCAGCGATCGGTGGCCGGTGTTGTTACCAATGCCAATCGCGGCGCCGAAGTCACGGCCCGCAACGTATCCAGTGGCGCAGAATTCAAGACGACCACCACCAGCGCCGGTGTCTATACGCTCAACGTTCCGGCGGGCGTTTACAACATCATCGCGAAAGACTCTGCCAACGGTGATCAATCAACCGTTCGCGTGGATGCCCGGCAACGCAGTCAGATCAAGGACCTGACTATCTCTCGCAACAACACGCCGTCGACTCCGAATACGCCGACGGATCCATGTATCGAACCGGATGGTACGACGAAATTCTCTGGCGACTGCGCGACACCTACTCCAACGCCCACGCCAACACCGACGCCGCCTGCCGCGCCAACGGAGCCCGAGACGCCGCCCGAGGAGCCCGTTGACGACTGCATTGAACCCGACGGAACCCGTAAGTTCAGTGGTGATTGCGGCGTGTCGACGCCCGAGCCGGAACCCGAGCCGCCTCCAGCCCCGGAACCGCCGGCGCCTCCAGCCCCTGAGCCCGAGCCGCCGGCCCCTGAGCCGTCCGCTCCTACAACACCCGTCGACGATGCGGGCGGATGCATCGAACCAGACGGCACATTCAATTTTGGCGACTGCAGCCCCAACCCGCCCCAGACGCCGGAACCCGATCCGGAGCCTGTGGCTACACCCGATCCACCGGTCGCCGAACCGGATCCCCCGGTTGTTGCCCCTGAGCCCGAGCAAGATGAGCCGGTCACTCCAGAGGAAGAGCGTTGTCTGTTGAACGTTGGAAATCGCCGCGTACGCGGTTGTGTGACTAACGTGGTCCCGGAGCCGGAAGAGCCTTCGGCGCCTGTCGAAGAACCCGAGGAAGAAGAACCTGCCAGCGAACCTGTCGACACGCCGACGCCACCGGAGATTGTTTCGCTGGTCTCGAACCGCCGACTCCGAAATCCACTCGCTGCCGTACTGCAGCCCATTATTGGGGCTGCCCTGGCCGCGGAAACCAATTGGCTGGATTCGATCGACGACGACGAAAACGCGGCTACCGGCGGAATCTGACGAGGAAGCTGAACTCCACGGCCGGTCGTTTCTTGGGCTACAATGGGCGGATACCCGCCTAACCCATGAATCCCGGTCCTATGGTTTTAGCTCGTCCCGTTCTTGTGGCCTGCCTGCTCCTGCAATCGGTTGGCATCGTCGTTGCGCAGGATGTCGACTTCAATGCCGACATCCGCCCCATCCTTTCCGACCGCTGTTTCGTCTGTCATGGTCCGGATGAAGAGGCCCGCGAGGCAGAGTTGCGGCTGGATGTTGCGGACAACCTGCACGCTGAATCCCAATCCGGTAACGCGCCGCAGATCGTGACTCCAGGCGATGCCGCAGCCAGCGAATTATGGTTGCGGGTTTCGTCCAGCGACCCGGACGAACGCATGCCACCACCGGATTCCAATCTCAAGCTCTCGGCGGCCGAACAGGAAGCCATCAGGAAGTGGATTGATGGCGGCGCTGAATTCGCAACTCACTGGTCCTTCCAGCCGATCGCGCCGCGGCAATTCGACGGTTCGATTGGCGAAGCCATTGATCATTACATTGGTAAACGACTCAATGAGGAAGGTTGGCAGCTGGGCGAGCTTGCCCCCAAGCATCAATTGATGCGGCGGCTGGCTTTTGACATCACGGGATTGCCACCGACAGCAGATCAACTGGCGGAATTTGATGTCAGTCGGCCGGATGCGGTTGGCAAAATGGTCGAATCGCTCCTCGCCTCAACCAGTTACGGCGAACGAATGGCCTCTATCTGGTTGGACGCGGCCCGATACAGCGACACGTATGGCTATCAGGTCGACCGGGAACGTTTTGTCTGGCCCTGGCGAGACTGGGTGATTCGGGCGTTTAATGACAACATGCCGTTTGACGAGTTCATTACGGAACAGCTCGCGGGTGACCTGATTCCGAATGCGACGGAAGATCAGTTGTTGGCGACCACGTTCAATCGGCTGCATCCGCAAAAGGTTGAAGGCGGAAGTGTGCCCGAAGAGTTTCGCATTGAATACGTCGCCGATAGGACGCAAACCTTTGCCACGGCGATGTTGGGGCTCACGTTTGAATGCTGCCGGTGTCACGACCATAAGTACGATCCGCTTTCGCAGAAAGAATACTACCAACTGACGGCGTTCTTCGACAAAATCGACGAGGCAGGCTTGTACTCGTATTTCACCTCGTCGATTCCGACTCCCACATTGCAATTGGGCAGTGACGAGAACGAGGCGAAGGCAAACGTGTTGCGACAACAAATTGTTGAAGCCGAGTCGAAGTTACTGGAGTCGTTGCGGCGTTCGGATTTTGACGAGTCGTTCGTCCCCACGATTCCAAAGCCGTTAGAGTCGCTGGATTTTGATGAGTACAAGGCCGGTGGCAAGAACATGGTTGTTGACGGTGTCTCTGGGAAGGCAGTGCAGCTTTCTGGCGATGACGCGGTCAAACTGAAGCAAGGCAACTTCGCTCGCTACGAACCTTTCTCGGTCGGTCTGTGGCTAAAGGTCCCTCGCAAATTTGATCGAGCGGTCGTGTTTCATCGTTCGCGGGCATGGACGGATGCTGGAAGTCGTGGATATCAGTTGCTGCTGGAAGACGGCAAGCTGAGCGCGTCGCTGATTCATTTCTGGCCAGGCAACGCCATCCGAATTAGGGCTTCCCACGAGTTCCCAATTGACTCGTGGCAACACGTCGTCGTCACCTACGATGGTTCCAGCCGAGCAAATGGTTTACGGCTTTACTTGAACGGTGCTCCGTCGGACATCGAAATTGTCCGGGACAATCTGTACAAGGAAATCCGCGGCGGCGGCAACGATCACATCTCCATTGGCGAACGCTTCCGCGACATTGGGCTTCGGGATGGGGTGGTAGATGAATTTCAGATCTTTGATCGTGAACTGCAGGCAGCAGAAATACGAATGCTGCATAATCCCGAGTCCGAATCGGGATTGTCTGACGTCGAAATTCGGGGACTGGCGAATTCCGCACGGCCCGAGGCACAGGCGGCTCGCGAGCAGCTGGAGAAGCTCCGAAAGGAATACGCCGAGCTAAACAAGTCGCTCAAGGAGATCATGGTCATGCGGGAGATGGCCGCGCCGCGACAGACGTATTTGTTGAACCGCGGGGCGTACGATGCTCCGGGCGACCCCGTGGAGGCAGGCACTCCCAGCGCGTTGCCGCCGATGCCGGAATCGTTGCCCCGGAATCGACTGGGACTGGCTCAATGGATGACGGGCGATTCCCACCCGCTGACAGCTCGCGTTGCCGTAAATCGAATCTGGCAAATGATGTTCGGCTCAGGACTGGTGCGAACCCCGGAGGATTTTGGCAGTCAGGGGCAGCAGCCGACACATCCTGAGCTATTGGACTGGTTGGCACGAGACTACATGGAAAACGGATGGGATACGAAGCGTCTGATTGCGGGCATCGTCCAGTCTCGCACGTATCGGCAGTCCTCGGTGGCAACGGAGGAACAGCTCGAGCGTGATCCGGAAAACATGCTGTATGGCCGAGCTCCGAGCTATCGATTGTCGGCGGAGATTCTGCGAGATCAGGCGCTGGCCAGCAGCGGATTGCTGGTCGAGAAGCTTGGTGGGCCGCCCGTCAAACCGTACGACTTGCAGGTCTCGTTTAAGCCCATGAAACCAGACGAGGGTGAAGGTCTGTATCGTCGTAGCGTCTACACGTACTGGAAGCGGACCGGCCCAGCTCCGGCGATGATGGCATTGGACGCTGCGAAACGCGATGTCTGTCGGGTGAAGCGGAGCCGAACGGCGTCGCCCCTTCAGACGCTGGTATTGATGAATAGCCCGCAGTTCGTAGAAGCCGCCAGGACGCTTGCGGAAAGTGCCATCGTCGCGCACGACAAGACAGAGGATCGCATCAAACAGATTTTTCACAGGTTGACGTCCCGAACTCCCTCGCCCCGGGAACTATCGATCCTGACGGCTTTGCATGGTCGGCAGATCGAGATCCTGGAAGATGAAAGTTTGAAGGCTTATCTGTCGGTTGGGAAACGGACGGCAAAAGAAAATTTGGATACAAGAGAACTCGCAGCACTGACCGTCGTGGCGAACGCTCTGTTCGGCCTGGACGAAGTCATGATGAAGCGTTGAACGGGAGACGGTTGATGAACTGCAGCGGATACGAATCGCCGATCGGAATGAGCAAACGTGCTTTCCTTGAAAAGTTCGGGATGGGCGTGGGCGTCATGGCGTTGGCTGGTTTATCGGGAGACGTCGCAGGGGCTCAACCCGCGATGCCCGCCCTACATCGATTCGGAAAAGCAAAACGCATCATCTACCTGTTTCAGGCAGGTGGCCCATCACAGCTGGAGTTGTTCGACTACAAACCCACTCTGAATCAGCTGCACGGCACGGAACTGCCCGATTCGATTCGCAAAGGGCAACGTCTGACGGCCATGAGCGGAAACCAGGCGAGCTTGCCGCTGGCGGGGACTCCGTTTCGTTTTGAAAAACAGGGCGAGTGTGGAACCTGGATGAGCGAGATCCTGCCGTTCCAGTCGCAAATCGCGGACGACATTTGTGTCGTTAATTCGATGCACACCGAAGCCATCAATCACGGCCCTGGCGTGACGATGATGCAAACGGGATCCCAGTTCCCTGGTCGCCCCAGTATGGGCGCGTGGCTGAGCTACGGACTTGGAACGGAGAATAGTAACCTACCGGCGTTCGTGGTGATGGTAACCCGGAACAAGGGTGGCCAGCCGCTGGTGTCACGTTTGTGGGGAAGCGGATTCCTCCCGTCCCAACACCAGGGCGTGCGATTCCGTGCGGCCAAGGATCCCGTGCTGTACCTCAATAATCCGGATGGGATTTCTGTCGGCTCGAAACGCGCGATGCTGGATGCTCTACGGCAGTTGCACGAACTTCAGCTAGAGCAGACGGGCGATCGTCGGCTGGATTCGCGAATTGCACAGCACGAACTGGCGTTCCGTATGCAACAGTCGATTCCCGAGGCAACGAACATCGAATCCGAGCCGCAACACATCCTGGATATGTACGGCAAAGATGCCACCAAGCCGGGTACGTTTGCCGCCAATTGCCTGCTGGCGAGACGCATGGCGGAACGTGGCGTACGATTCATTCAGCTATATCATCAGGGCTGGGATCAACACGGCGGCGTAAAGGGTGGTGTGGCCGGGCAGTGTCGCGAGACGGATCAGGCGTCAGCGGCTTTGGTGATGGACCTCAAGCAACGTGGCATGCTGGAGGACACGCTTGTCGTCTGGGGTGGCGAGTTTGGGCGAACGAACTACTGTCAGGGAAAGCTGAATGGAGACAACTTTGGCCGTGATCATCACCCACGTTGCTACTCAATGTGGCTGGCCGGCGGCGGGATTCGCGGCGGCATGACATGGGGCCAGACCGACGAGTTCGGATACAACGTCGCCGAGAACGGAGTCCATGTACACGATCTACACGCGACGATTCTGCATTTGATGGGAATCGATCACGAACAGCTAACGTACCGATACCAGGGGCGACGATTTCGTTTGACGGATGTTCATGGAGAAGTCGTGCGAGACATTCTTGCCTAGTCGCGCGGCTTCGCGATCTTCGGGTTCTGAATACTGGGCATGGACGAAACGCCCTCCTCGCGTCACGCCGCCTTTGCGCTTGTGTTGACTTCTGTCGTCTTGGCGAGGCCCGCATAGTTCGCCGGACGATCCACATAGAACGGCGTCATACGGTGCAGCCCGTTCATGATGGCGACCAGTGATTCCAGCGTTGTTGGATTTGCGATCCGCTGGAAGTGAAATGTGTCTTCAGCGACAGGGAAGTTGTAACCACCATACGCCGAGAACATGGCGTCGTATCGGGTTCTGCCACGTTCAAGAGCTTCCTCGGACATGTGATGCTTCTTGCCATGAGGAAACGAGAAAAAGCGGACGGGCCGGCTGGTTATCGCTTGCAGTGCGTCGGCGCTACCAACCACGGCTTCCTCAAGTTCGTCCCCGACGATGCTGCCCATGTTCTCGTGGAAATTGCCGTGGCTACCGAGTTCTATATTCGGGCTACATGCATCAGCCAGCTGTTGAGCCGTCATGGAGATCGCTTCGGTGTAGCCATTCTTTGCGTCGTGAGCGTGCAAGGTTCGTTTCGTGGCAGCACCAGGGCAGGCGAATATCGTCGCCGGTACGTTGTAGTAGTCCAGATACGGCACAAGGTTTCGGGAGCAGGATTCGTAGGCGTCATCGAATGTGAGCACGACGCCCGCTTCGTTGTTCTTGCCAGAGCGAAGACGGTCCACCGCTTCTTCGAGGCTGAAGATTCTGAAGTGTTTTCGTAGGTAGGTAATGTCCTCGTGTAGCCGATGCATCGGCAGCGTCATCCAGTTTTCGCCGCCATTTCCGACCGCGTGGTAATAGAGCATGACGATGGGTGCTGTTCCGTTCGCTTCCATTTGTTGTCGACGTCGGGTTAGCCACGGCAGCAGCAACATGCAGGCTGCGAACCGAACCGTCCGGTAACATTCGTAGACCAGCTTCTTGCGCCATGACAACTTTGCCAGCATTGCGAAGCTGTTGTCGGCCCGTTTCCGGTATTTGCGCCAGAAGCGCAGGCGGGTGATGAACGGCGTCGTGATGTAGGTTTCGCCCTGGCGGGTATCTTGCGGCAGGCGTGCGATGGATCCCGTGGCGACGGATTCGATCGCTTCGAGGTAGGTCGTCATGCCGATGTGGGCGGCCTTGATCGGGAGGCTGCGGTCGTCGTCGCAATGCTCGATGGGGATGTGCTCCATGCGGACAATGTCGCCCTCGTCGACACGGGAAGTGGCGAAATGGATGGTGACACTCAACACGGCGTCGCCGTTTAACCGTTCGATGTATCCGATCTGCGGAGAGCCTCGGTACTTGGTCGCATCGTGCTTGTGAATATTGAGCGTGCCCAGTTTCGGTATCTGCGTGATCCTGTCCTTGAGGATGCGGCCGCCCACGATCACCCCAAGGTCGGGCTTCAGGCTGGCAATCTCCTCCGCCGCCGACTTCGAATTGATGTTCGGTACGAACTTCACAACCACGCCGGAATCGGCCAGCTTGTCGTACGAAGTACTCGCCACGACAGGAACAAAGCGGTCATGCCATTTCCGCCAAAGTCTTTCGAGGCTGACTGCCTGTAGAGCGCGAAAGAACAGGGAAACCGCGAATACGGAGACACCCCACTTCTTCATCAGAAAACGCATGCGACGAAAGGGACGCTTCCATTGGTCGACGTACACCGCGACGAGGTCGACGTGCTGGCTGTCGCGTAGCCGATGAAGAAACACCTCTTCGTCCCACGTCAGGTCGCCGGCCGTAAATACGACGACGCGTTGCTTCTTCTGGTGGGTACCGTCCATGGCACAACTCTTTCCGTACGACTGAAAATGTAGGTTGGCGGAAAGTTACGCGAATGGCGATTCCGCGGCAAGATCTGCGAATCACAGTGACATCGAGTGATATCAGTGCTTTCTCGCGTCTACTCGAGCGGCGCCGCGGTGATCATCCATGTGTCGTCGAGCTTTTTACATTGCCATGTGGCGTTGCCTACAACTTCTCCCACCATATTCTCCAGCTCCAGTGTGACGGTAGCTGAATCGCCTGAGACGGAAATTTCATCGACGACCAGGAGACTCTCCGAGGACGTCTTCCACCAACTCTTGTCGGGAATGGCCCCGGCTTCGAAGAGTTCGGCCTGTTTCTCGTCACTGTCGCGAGACTCGGGGACTTCCGAGATGAGGTGACGAATCAGGTCTCTGTCTGCCGGTTCCCATTCGCCGGACGAGCCACAACCGCCTGCAAGCAATGCCATCGCGACTGCGAAGCAAACAAGATATCGTTGAATGAGGCGAGGCATCTATTCGAATCGTCCACCAACGGCTTCGTTTCCGGAACGCGTGGACATGGCTCGCCACACCTCAAGATCGATTCCATCGGTAATGAATCGCATGCTGGAGTCGCAGAAGGCCACGTTGACGCCACCGGCGTGTTCTGAACGGGCCGCTGCCCAAACCTGTCCGTTGCTGCGGTTCTCGGTGCATTCCAGCGGATGCCCGTCGGGGATTCCGCGTCGGTCGCACATCGGGATCTTGTCGTGATCGGCCGAATTGGGCCCCGTTCTCGCGGAGAAGAGCGAGCTTCCCATCGCGTTCAGGATCCAGCCACCTCGTCCATCGCGCGAGTCGTTCCAGCCAACGACTTCGCTGATCATCATCGTCTTTGAAGAACCGTCTTCGATCTGCTGGATGCGAGTTCCTTTGCCGTAGCCCATTTTGAAGCCGCCTAGCAGCGAGCGGTGAGCCTCGCGTTGCGTGACGTCCTCCCACTCCGGAAGCAATTCGACGCCAAACGCACCGTGGCGAGCTGGCTTCGTCCAGGACATATAGGTGTCTGATCCCCAGTTGGCGGCGTAGTTGCCTTTCGCAATCCAGGCATCGTGGGCGTAAGTGTCGATGCGGGCATTGGGCGTCATCTGTGGAGCCGACGGGCAAGTAAAACCCTGGTAGGTCGTGTTGCCAATGTTCAGCGAGCGATCGCCAATGTCATCACCGTAGTGCTCGAAGTCATCCGCCGCGTTGTGGATATGGGTCTCCACGGCTTGCGGAACAGCCGCTCCATGAGCTGATTCCTCAATGTAGGTCAGCAGGCTGAGCAGCCAGTTCGGTCCCTGGCAGATCGCACCGGTCTGGGTGCCGCCCTGAATCCAGAGTTTGGTCGGTTCGGTGCATACGGGCACGCCTGGTTGAAGGCTACCCTGTGCACTCTCGTAATTCATCGTCGCCAGCGCCAACTGACGAACGTTGTTCATGCACTGGATGCGTCGTGCGGCTTCGCGTGCGGATTGCACAGCCGGCAACAACAGGGTGACCAGCATCGCGATGATGGCGATCACTACCAATAGTTCGACGAGCGTAAATCCACGCCGAAACTGACAGTCTCTAAGCTTCATTAGTTGAACAATCCAAAAACGGTAAACGCCCCGGCTCACGCTATCTTAACGCAAACTACGCTTTTGTATCGGCATCTGTGGTTTGGGATTCGCCAAATTTGCGGGAGTCCAGGGGGCGGCGTCAATACTCCCCCAACGGTTGGGGTAATTGAGCGAATGTTGCCATCAGCGAAACATCCAGTGTGTTTGACGCAGAATAGTGAGAATGGCGGAGCGGGTGTCTGGCGACAGGTGTCGAAATCCCTCGGATGCGTCTTCTCCGTTCAGTACTTGGGTCAGGCGAAGGTGAAGGCGTTCTAGCACCGCAGTTGGTAGTTCGCGGACAGAGGGTGAGTAGATCAGATAGCTGCAAGGGTAGCGAAACATTCTCTCTTGAAGGTCAAAGTCCCGGAGGCTTCTGCCGTCAGAATCCTTTGGCCCGCGGGAAACAAACTGTGCAGCGAATTCCTGATCGCCCGTGATCGGTGACGTTAGCTTCGCCTCATCGCAGAACAGAAGATGTCGCAACAGGTCCTCCGTAACGGAATTGATTCGGCGAACGGTACTCTCGCTGAGGTAGTCTTCGTCGCGTTCAAGAATCCGGTTCATGGAACGCTGCTGATGGAGTGCCTGTCTGGTGCGGTAGGAAGCCTTTGTGATCCAGTTGTGCATTTGCGATTGATGCTCAAGAACCATCAATGCCACGATGTCGCTGGATGGTCGTAGGTATCGACCAGCATTGACTCGCCGCGGTAGTTCCGTGAGGTTCGCCATGGCATCGACGTCCAGCGTTTCTTCACCCGCTTCCAGCACGGCATTGCCGCGGTGTCGCATGTCTCCGTGCCCGCCCGTGACATACCAACCGCCAAATCGATCCTTCAGCGGTGTCGAGTGATCGGTCGTGGTCGTTCCAAGCCGGAAGACGGGCTGTCCATCGGCGGCCGGGAACACCGAGCGGACGAGAAGCCCAGGTACACTTTGCGTTCTTCGTGTTGCATGGCAGGCGAGGCACTCGCCGCGATCTCGCACGATTTCGGTCGACGCCTCCTGCTGTCGCATCTTGTAAAACATCGCTCCCTGCGTGTCGTCGACGGCGGCTAGTTCGACAAAGTCGCCGTTTTGAACCCAGCCCAGATAGACGTCATCAGAGAAATAGAGCGCACGCGGACGACTGGCAGAGATTTTTCTGATCTGCAAGCTGGTTTTGGAGAATACCAGCGTCTGCGAACTTTGGGGCACCTCCAGTTCATCCAGCAATGCCGGTAGCCAGCCGTGCTGCTCGTCCCATTCGAGCGTTTTACTTCCCGACTCGAGCTCTTGGGCCAGTCGGTAGACTGCATCTGTGGGCGTGCAATCGCGGTAGTTGATCGGCTCGTTGTCGAAATCGTCCTGTGCCGTGGCCGGTCCGGTTATCGCCGAAAGGCAAAGCAGGAAAGTCAAAGTGGCAAGTGTTACGGGAACACCAGCTCGAAGGAAGCTCATCGCTACGCACCAGCCTTCAGGATTCGTTGGGCGTCGTCCATCAGCCGCTTGGCTGTCTGCTTTCGCGCCGCCGCGCGGCGTTTGTTGACGGAGGCACGGTATTGCTTCATAGCGTCGTCCCCCTCAGTTTCGAACGGGGCGTCTTCCCAATCCCAGTCGTCGGTTCGAAAAGAGACGATGGGGATCGTCCGCTCGTGGTGCTGTGCATTGACGGCGTTTCCAAGCGGATTTCTCGCCCATGCGTACCGCACAGCAATTGGCTCCACGACGGCGGGATGGGAAATAGTCAGGCGAGATTCATCAACGCGATCCCGGCCACGCTCATCTTTCCCGACGACGACAAATTCAGCTGACGCCGGATAGAAGTGCTGATCCAGTCCGGCGATCGAGAATCCCGAAAACGGTCGCCCATCGTGGACACGCACGTTGCGGTCAAATTTGAGTTCCATCGTTTCGCCGACGACTTTCGATTCGATGCACACGGCCGGTCGCCAGCCAATTTGCGACTGTCCGTACTGCGTGTTGAGTGCCCAGCGGGCGATTCTTTCGCCTAGTTCGAATTTCTTGTGCGGATGATACCAGGGCACCTGTTGGTCGTAGGCCGGGGCGAATCCCACATTGTCCAGTTCGAGGAACGCTTTGGCCTGTGCCTCTCGAATGAACGGAGCCGGATCGGCCGTGCGGATTTCAAACGTCGCATCCGTTTGAGGTTCACCTCCAGCGGTCAGGGCGACGATTCCAAAGGGCAATGAATCATTTCGAAACGCCTTTCGCCAGTCCTTGATCATGGCCGTGAATACTTTCGAGTAGAGCTGCGGCCGGGCATTGTGCCCGAGAGCGTTGTTGTAGCCCTGATTGAAGATGGCACCGCGAATATTCAGTCCGGCGATTGGGTTGATCATCCCATTGAAGGAGGCTCCCGGGTTGTTTCGATTGACGGCGGGACTGGGGTCCGGTTCGGTGGGCTTGCGATTGGCCGGCTTGCCTTCTTTTTTGCGTCGTTCGGTAGCTCGCTCCCAGCCTTCGATCCGTTTTTGCAGGTTGGCTTGGGGGTCATAGCTGGCGATCTTGTTATCCCACTCTTCGGTGAGCGGCTTCGCCATGTCGATGGTCGCCAGCATCTCGCGAGACGTCCAGGCTTCCGCCGTCGTGCCTCCCCAGGAGGCGTCGATGAGGCCAATTGGTACGCCCGAAACCATGTGCAATCGGCGACCGAAAATGTAGCCAATGGCCGAAAAACGACTCACGGCCTTGGGCGTACATGCTCGCCAACTGCCTTTGAGTTCGTGCCGTCCCGTCCATGAATTGAATTCATTCAAACGGTCTATATCATCCAGCGGAGTCGGGCTGGCGGCTTGCGGAACCGTCATCAGTCGAATGTTGGGAAAGTTCGCCGAGGCGACTTCGGTATCCCCGTGGTAGATGCTCTCCAGTACGTCTTCCATGTTGCTTTGGCCGCCTAGCAGCCAGACGTCACCAACCAGGATGCCGTCGTAGTCGATCGAGTCCCCACGGGAACGCACCTGTAGGCTTCTTGCGAGTGTACTGGCTGGCAACGGGGGAAGTTCCGCGGACCATTTGCCGTCGGTATTGGCTCGCGCGGTTTGGTCCCGCTCACCAAACTTTACCTGCACGTTGGCGCCGGGATCTGCTGTTCCCCAGATATGGATGGGCTGGTCTCGCTGCAGCACCATGTGGTCGCCAAATACTTTGGGCAGCACCAGCTCTGCGTGCGCGACGACGGGAAGAACCAGCAGTAACGCAAACAGGGTGAAGCGTATCAAGGCATGAAGTTTGACTGACATCGGTCGCTCGTTGGGGGAATTCGGAGTTGGTGCCGCGGACCGTGTTACTTTTCGAGGAAGCCACTCACGCGTAGCCAGTCCGTCAGGCGATCATGCCAGGTGGATACCGGATTGTCTGACTTGCGAATGCCGTAACCATGACCGCCTTTCGAGTAGCCGTGTAATTCCGCCGGGACACCGTGCTCTCGCAGTTTGGAGAACAGGAGGCCCGCCTGCGCGCCGCGGAAATTGTCATCCCACGTCACGGCCATGAAGGTCGGCGGAGTATCTTTGGTGACCGTCACCAGCGGCCCCAGTTCGGCCACGTTGTCCTTGTAACCGTCGGCCAGATAGGCGGCGTAGATCGGGCAGATGAAATCGGGGCGGGCACTTTCCGAGCCGGCCGCATCAAACGGTTCATAGCACTTCGTGTCGTACTGAACGCCTGCCATCACGGTGAGATGTCCACCGGCGGAGAATCCCAGCACGCCAATTCGGTCCGCATCGATCTTGAATCGGTTCTTGCCTTTGGCTTCATGTCGAACAACACGCATCGCTCGTTGGACATCCTGCATCGGTTCCCAATGGATTTTGTCCGGGATACGTCGCGGCACGCGATACTGCAGCACGAATGCGGTTACGCCGATTGAATTGAAGTACTCGGCCAATTCCAGCCCCTCGTGTTGCCAGGCAAGCACGTTGTAGCCGCCGCCAGGGCAGACGACGACCGCGCACCCGTTGGCTTTGTCGGGACTAGCCGGGTAAACCGTCAGGTCTGCGGACTCGACGTATAGTTTGTGTCCCCGGGGATGTACGGCCTGTTTTTGCTTGAGGTCCGCTACTTTGGCTTCGTCGAGCTTTACCGAGCCGCTCGGTAGACCCTGTGGCCAGAGATCAATGACTTCTTTCATCGTGTCCGGCTTGCTGGTTTCCTGAGAGATTCCCGGAGCTGTCGCGATTGCCAGGAGGCAAGCGATGATTGCCAGTGGGAGGTGGGTTTTAATTTTCATGGTCACTCGCCAAAGTGGGGTTCTAAGGGGCGGTTCATTCGCATGGGTCGATGGACCATCGCCTGAACGAGTCGGAGCTTGTCGATTTCCGGAACAGCATCTTAGCTCAATCGAGACAGAATCTCGACCGACGAGTTGGTTGCCGACGGGGCTTGACCGCGATTCGGAATGACGGCGGCCGAACGAGGTGTGCCAGCATTCGTTATCATTACACGGAGTCGATCACGGGAACAAAGCAACTCAACATGCGGAAAGGCAACACGGCGATGCAGACACGGATACTCGGCTACTTGCTGCTGCTTGGTTTTTGGTTGTCGGGATTGCCCACCCATGCCGAAGAACGTCCCAACATCCTGATCATTCTGACCGATGACATGGGCTTCTCGGATCTCGGTTGTTTCGGTGGAGAGATTGAAACTCCCAACCTCGATTCTCTTGCGTACGGTGGGCTCCGCTTCACGGAGTTCTACAATACCGCGCGGTGTTGGCCCACGCGTGCGACGCTGATGAGCGGCCGGTATAGCGACGGGCTTTCGCCGCAACAGGTCACGATCCCGCAAGTGCTGAAGTCGGCTGGATACCAGACCGGCATGGTTGGCAAATGGCACCTTGGCATGGATCCCGAAAAGGATGGCCCCATTCAGCGTGGCTTCGATGACTTTTACGGAACGATGACCGGCGCGGGCTCGTTCTGGGACCCTTACACCCTGACGCGGAATACTAGACCGACCGCTCCCGATAGCGACGATTTCTACTACACAACCAAAATCGGCAGCGAAGCGGTTCGACAGATCGAGCACTTCTCCGATTCCGACAAGCCGTTTTTTCAGTACGTCGCGTTTACGGCGGCCCACTGGCCACTGCATGCTCCGGAAGCGACGGTGCAGAAGTACATCGATCGCTATTCCGAAGGTTGGGAGAAGCTAAGGGCCGACCGCTATGCACGCATGCTGGACATGGGAATCATTGATACGCAACGCTGGCCGCTGCCGGAGAAGGAACGCAGCGTGAAAGACTGGGAGTCGGTCGATCACAAGCCGTGGCGGATTCGGAACATGGCCGTCTATTCAGCGATGGTGGATCACATGGACCAGTCCGTCGGCCACATCGTCGCGGCGCTTAAGCGTACCGGTCAATTCGAAAACACGTTGATCATCTACTTCCACGACAACGGAGCGTGTGGCGAGCATCTCAGTGGTAACGGCTGGAATACGGCCAATAACATTCTTGCAAAGGCAAAAGCAAACGGCGAAACCGTGGCGGTGGGCGACCAGTTCAATGTTCCGATGGGAGGACCGTTGACGTACGGCAGCCTTGGTCACAATTGGGCGAATTCCCAGAACGTGCCAATGCGACGTTACAAATCGAATGTTCATAATGGTGGTGCATGCACTCCAGCAATCGTGCATTGGCCCGCGGGATTGAAGACCGCACCCGGGACGATAACGTCCGAACGGGGCCATGTGGTGGACATGATGGCGACGTGCGTCGATCTGGCGGATGCGGAATTCCCGCAAGTCCATGCAGGCAAGACGATTCTTCCGCATGAAAGCCTGTCGCTCGTTCCGATCCTGAAAGGAAAACGAAACGATCGCGAACACCACTACATCTTCAATCACAGCAACACGCATGCAATCGTGAAGGGTGACTACAAGATCGTTCGCGAGGGGAAGGGCGAGTGGGCCCTGTACAACCTGGCCCTCAACCGAACGGAAACCAGGAACCTGGCGGCAGAACACCCAGAAATTGTCAAAGAACTGGCCCGACTTTGGGAATTACGATGGGGCAAGAAGTGACCTGAATTCGCGGTTGGACATCAGGGGACGTGCTGTGAGAAGAAATTTCACGTTACAGGAAGAAAGATGATCGTCGTCAATACGGAAACCATTCCCGGTTACAGCATTCGCGAAATCAAGGGAATCGTGCAGGGCAACACTGTCCGTGCCAAACATGCCGGGCGAGACATCGCTGCGGGGCTGAAGAATCTGGTCGGGGGCGAATTGCGTGGTTACACCGAGTTGCTCACCGAGTCGCGTCGCGAGGCAATGCAACGCATGCTCGCTCAGGCTCAGGAACTGGGTGCCAACGCGGTCGTGAACGTTCGATTTACAACAAGTTCTGTGACTTCCGGAGCGTCGGAGCTGTACGCGTATGGAACTGCGGTTGTTGCCGAACGAGGAGCCTGACCGATGGAAGTGCTGCTTTTTCAACTGGCAATCTTCGGGACTTTTATCGCTTTGGGGCTGTTTGTGGGCGGCTATGTCGAGCGTCGCCATCTCGCAGACCTTGATCGTCGGGAACAGGATTCCCAATCCGTCCTTTGTACGCAGATCAAGTCATTCCCGTATTCGGACGCCACCAAGCCGCCGATGATGCTGTGCAGCGAGGTGGTGATCAGCAGCGACTATTTGAAGACTCTCATGGCCTTCATTCGCAAGATTTTTGGTGGCGAACTGCGCAGCTTCCAATCGCTGATCGACCGAGCACGGCGCGAGGCATTGCAGCGTCTTCGCGAACAGGCCGCAGAGCAGGGCTACGATGCGATTTGCAACATCCGTATCGAGACTGCGGCGATTGCCGGAAAGGGTGCTGGCGGCAAAGACAAAGTGATGATGTCCGCCATTCTCGCCAGCGGCACGGGCTATTGCAGATCTAGCGCCTGAGAGACACGGTCATGACTGAAGAGAATCCCTTTGCGAGTCCCAACGGCGAGCAAAAGGAACACTACCGACCAAGCCGCGATCAGTCCGTGCAGCACGAACCACACGTGCTTCCCGACGAATACCTGCCAACGCAGAAACGGTCACCGGATGACCACCTGTTGACTACGTCGCCGAACACACAGGGTTCCTCGGAGTCCGTCTGGGATGAACCCGCCATCGTGGCCGGAGATACCACGACGCCCGATTCCGCAATGACGTACGCTCGATGGCTGAACGAGCGTGTCGCGGCGACCTCGGGACGGAAGTCATGGTTGATCGCGATTCTCGCTGGAGTTTTGTCCGGTTTTGCGGCCATTGCACTATCGCTATTGCTGGGTGTGCAGTGGGCCATGCCCAAGGTGATGTTGTTCCACATGTTCTTTGTTGTGACCGCTCAAGAGGCTGTCAAAACGCTGCTTCCGATCTTGATCGTCGAACGGCGGCCGTATCTTTACAAGTCGACAATCCAGATCATGGCCAGCGTCGCGATTGGCGGGCTACTGTTTCCCGTAGTTGAAAAGGTGGCGACGTGGAGTGCTCCCCAGTCGTGGCTGACCGGATGGAACGCGACGTTGTATATGGCGATGCACATTTTGTGCAGTTTGTCCGTGGGGATTGGCCTGTCGGCTGTGTGGCGTGAAGCGATGGAGAAGGGACAGCCTCCCGCCATCTCCAACGGAGCCAAGTGGTTGGGGCTGGCCGTCGCGATTCGGCTGTTGTACTTCCTGCTGATGTAGCCGGCGTCGATGGGAGCGTCTTGAATCGCTGGGGGAGCTCCGCCGTTGCCACAAGACGCTAGTGCACAATCATCCAGACGGCCTTCAGGTACTCCGTCTCCAGACAGTTGGAAATCACGGGGTGGTCCGCAGAGGCTCCCGTCTTGGCCAGAATCTGCATGGTTCGTGACTTGTAGAACGTTCGCTCGGGCGTGGAATCCTCCGCTTCGCCACCGGCTCGCTTTGCGGCGGCGACAAGCAGGTTCATGAAGTCTGACTCCTGAAGCAAACCGGCACAGCTACAACTCAGCAGCAGTCCACCGGGTTTGACCAACCGCATCGCCAGGCAATTCAATGCGAAGTGCTTCTTCGTGCCCTCGTCCAGTTCGGTTCGAGTTCTAATGAGCTTGGGCGGATCAAGAATGACGACGTCGTACTGCCGACCGTTGTTGATCATCTCCCGCATATACGTGAACGCGTCGGCTTGAACGAATTTCGCCCGGACCTGATTCAGATTCGCGTTCTCCTTCGCCAGTTTCAGTGGCGTCTCATCGAGGTCGACGCCGGTGACTTCCCTGGCGTTGCCCAGCTTCATCGCCTGAACGGAGAATCCACCGGTGTAGCAGCACAGGTCCAGCACGGTTTTGCCTTCGCAGAAACTGGCCAGCTTCTTGCGGTTCTCGCGTTGATCGCAGAAGAAGCCCGTTTTGTGGCCGCCTTCGAAACGGACTTTGAATCGCGTGCCGTGCTCTTTGATGATCACCTGACGCGGGAAGTCTGGGGAAGTCATCGTGGGCGGTTCGCAGCCTTCCTGCGAATTGAAGGCGGGGCTGGTTTGTACGATGGAATGCTTCGTGCCCAGCATGGGGGCCATGCGATCCAGAATCGCTTGAGTTCGCTGATACATGCCAAGGCTGAAGGCTTCGGCCGAAAGCACGTCACCGAAACGGTCGACAACCAATCCCGACATTTCATCTGATTCGGAATGAACAACGCGGTAGGAGTTCGACTCTTCCTCGACTCGAAGTACATTGCGGCGAAGGTCGACGGCGGCCTGGAGTTTTGCGTTCCACATGTCGTCGGTGGGTAATTCGCTGTCGTACCACAGCATCCGCACGGAGATTTCGCTGCGAGGGTTATAGAGCCCATACCCGATGAGCTCTTCCTTTTCGGTGTAGACAGCCACGAGATCGCCCGGCCTGGCATTCTTGACTCGACCGATTCGCTTCTTGTAAAGCAGCGGCTGGCTGATGCGATTCTTGACGTAGACAACGGGGATCGGTGCGGCCGGGTCCGGCGCAAGCTCGGTGACAGGCGTTGCCTTGACGGGAATCTGGGGGCCGCGATATTCGGTTTTGCGCGGCGGACGTTTGCCTTTTCGGCGTGGTCGATTTCGACCTTCCATTACACGTCCTTCGTGATGGCGGCTGCTCGCGGATCGTATTTCACGCCTTCCAGCTTCGCCAGGAACTTTGCCAGATCTCGTGGCCATGGCGACGTGAAGTGTAGTGGCTCGCCGTTACCTGGGTGCGTAAAGCCAAGCTCGCGAGCGTGCAGTGCCAGGCGTGGTGCGTTGCTGGTGTCGGCCAACTGAGGTTGCTCGTAGCCGCCCCGATAGACGCGGTCGCCACAGACCGGATGGCCCATCTCGGCGAGGTGGATGCGAATCTGATGCGTTCGACCGGTTTCCAGTTGGCATTCGATTTCCGTGTACTCGTTGCCATCGACGCCCCGGAAGGTCCGCTGGGGTCGAATGTGAGTCACGGATTCCTTGCCGGCGTTTTCGGCCCTCGCGCGACCACGCAGACCATCGCCGCGGTCGCGAACAATGTGGTAACGGACGGTTTGATGGGCTGGCTTCCCAACGACGACCGCCGTGTAGACGCGGACAACGTCGTGCGCGGCGAATTGTTCGATCAAAGCCAGCTTGGGGCGATCGTGCCTTGCAAAGACCAGCAGCCCGCTGGTGTCGCGATCAATACGATGCACGGAAAGCACGCGCGGGCGATCGACTCGCTCTTCGCTGTAAATCAGGTCCGGGATAACTTCTTCCAGGACCGGCTGTCTGGCCTTACGAGATTGTTGCCAGTTTTTTTCCGATCGATGGCGTAGGCATACCATGCGCGGGGGCTTGTCGACGACAACCACATCGCGGTCGACGAGATGGATTTTGACATCCTCGGCCGTTGGTGGCGGTGGCAAAGATTCCTTGAACACCTCGACGGAATCACCCGCACGGAGCTTGCGTCCTTCGTCGACGCACAAGGTTCCGCCCACGGTCACACGACGTGAATGCAGCAGCTTTCGCACCTTCGACCAGGATTGATCGGGCATGAAGTGCCGCAACGCCCCGACGATGATGGGCGGTGTGTCGTCCGCGACGGTGAATACTGTGGATTGCGATTCGGGCATGGTGTGTCCGGCTGGTCGCCGCTTACGCAGCTCTCGCGAGCGAATGGAATCCCGGAGTATACCATTGATGGGCTGGTTGTCGCCGGTCTTCCAGTTGGCGAATCGACTGGCTGCCGGTTGGCGAATAGGCTGGTCTTCGTGACGGCAGAACCCAAACTGGGCCGTTGGAATCGTAAAGCAGACGCGACTTTTCGCATCGCCTGCGAGACTCTGGCGATTGTATCGAGTGTCCGCCGTCGGTGGTGCCCCAAGTAACTTGTGATTGCGACTGTCTGAGATCCGGGTGCCCTCCTATAATCGCAGCATGAATCTTCCTTCGTTGCCAATCGTCGAAAAACGTCCCACTCCCTGCCGACCGGCTCCCGGTGAAATGGCGGATGCTCTCGCGTCGCTGCCGGTGGTGCAGCTGGATGCCGAGGTACGCAAACCGCTGCCCATGACCCGTAAGGAAATGGAGGACCGTGGTTGGGATGAGATGGACATCGTGTTCATTTCGGGTGACGCCTATGTCGACCATCCCAGCATGGCGATGGCAATCCTTGGTCGAGTCCTCGAGGCGGCCGGTTATCGCGTTGGTATCGTCAGCCAGCCGGACTGGCGGAGCTGTGAAGACTGGCGTCGCTTTGGCAAGCCCCGGCTGTTCTTTGGCATCAGCGCCGGCAACATGGATTCGATGATCAATCACTACACCGCCAATCGAAAGGTGCGCAACAACGACGCCTACTCGCCGGGCGGTCGGATTGGCTTGCGTCCGGATCGCGCAACCTTGTCGTATTGCCAACGGGCACGGGAGGCTTACAAGGGCGTACCCGTGATTGCCGGCGGAGTGGAAGCTTCGCTGCGGCGGTTGGCGCACTATGACTACTGGAGCGACAAAGTTCGGCGTTCCATTCTGCTCGACTGCAAAGCCGACTTGGTCGCGTACGGAATGGGCGAGGACATCATCGTCGAAATTGCCCAACGCCTGGAGGCGGGCGAATCGGTGAAGGATCTGCGAGACATGCGCGGCATTGCGTACGCCATGGGAGCCAGCGAGACCCCGCCAGAGGACGCGATTGCGATTCCCAGTTTCGAACAGGTTCGCGATGACAAAATGCAGTTCGCAGAAGCCACGAAGATCATCCACAACGAAACCAACCCGTACAACGCAAAACGACTGATTCAGTATCACGATCGACAGGCGATCGTCTGCAATCCGCCGCCCCTGCCAGTCTCGCAGGAAGTCATGGATCGCATCTATGGTCTGCCTTACACCAGGCGTCCGCACCCCAGCTACAAGGACCCGATTCCTGCGCATGAAATGATCAAGGATTCGGTCACGATCATGCGAGGTTGTTTTGGTGGCTGCACGTTCTGTTCGATCACCACCCACCAGGGACGCATCATCCAGTCGCGAAGCAAGGAATCGGTGGTCAACGAAGTTCGCGAGATGGCCAGCAGCCCGGACTTCAAAGGGACCGTCAGCGACATCGGCGGCCCGACTGCGAACATGTACGAAATGAAGTGCATGGACCCCAAGGTGGAGGCCGTCTGTCGTCGCCAGTCGTGCGTGCACCCCAAAATCTGCAAGCTGCTAGGTACGGATCACGGTCCGCTGATCGACCTGATGAAGGAAACGCGCGAGACGCCTGGCGTGAAGAAGGTGCTCGTAGCCAGCGGTATTCGCATGGACCTCGCGAAACGTTCGCCTCAATACATGCGAGATCTTGTTCGACACCACGTGGGCGGTCACCTGAAAGTCGCGCCGGAACACTCTGATCCGGATGTGCTCGACAAGATGCGCAAACCGGACAACGATGATTTCGAAGAATTCACAGAGATCTTCAATCACGAGTCAAAGAAGGCCGGCAAACAGCAATACATCATCCCCTATTTCATCGCCAGCCACCCTGGTAGTGACCTGGATTCGATGATCCACCTCGCCATGTTCCTGAAGCAGAACGGCTACAAGCCGGACCAGGTTCAGGACTTCATTCCGGCGCCGTTTGATGTCGCGACGGCCATGTACTACACGGAAGTGGACCCTTTCACGAAGAAACCGGTCCACATTGCCAAACAGCTGAAGGACCGCAAACTGCAACGAGCCCTGATGCAGTTCTTCAAGCCGGAGAATTACTTTGAGGTTCGTAAGGCGTTGGAAAAAGCAGGTCGCCAGGATCTGATCGGCAACGATTGCGACAGTCTGATTCCCTCCTCGCCGCCGCCGGAAGCCATTCGAGCTCGAAGGTCCGACGCGAACGCTCGTTTCCGCGGCGACTACGTTCACAAGATGGGCGACGGGAAAAAGAAGGGCAAGAAGAAGACCAAGTCAAAACAGTCGCGAAATGCTCCCGGCAAAGGCTATCGCCCGAAACCTGGTAAGCGAAAAAAGTAAAGCCACGTCTGGACGTACGCCGGCGCCTTGCGTGGTGCGTATGCCAACCTCTCAAAAACTTCAAAACAGCACGCAACGCTGCGCGTTTTGGAACGAGAACATTCCGTAACGGTAGTTCAATCTTAGAACCACTTTGCGGAAGGATTTTGAGATGGCAAAGAAGATCAGCAGCAGCGTCGGTCGGGGCAAGGGTAAGAACGCGACGAATCATCGGGCCGACGTGAAGACCGTGCAGAACCTCCTCGCGGCCGCGGCAACGAATCTCCGCAACGACGACTACGGTCCCGGCACACCCGACGGGCTCATTTCTACGCCACCGCGGGCGTCCGCCACCGTCGCCGCGATCGTATCGTTCCAGAAACGATTCATGCGGAATCCCGATGGTATCGTTGAGCCGGGCCGCAAGACGATGTTGGAACTGAACAACGCCAGTTCGGGAGCATCCGGCGGGACGTCTCCTGCGAGCACCTCTGCCGCGGCGAGTCCGGCCACTCCAGCCTCGGTCCCGGCGACTCCCGTTGTGGGTGGTGCCGTTTCGCTGAATTCGTTCGTTGGGAAAGGCATGAGCGAGATTTGTCCCAGCAGCTACGCGGACACGTCGAACAACCACTGCGCCCATTTCGTTGGGCACGCGCTGAACATAACGGTCGGCCTGACGTGTCACGGCATGACGACGAAAAAGAAGCGGAAGGGCGAGCGAGCCAGCCTTCGGGTCCACGAGATTTTCGCGTCGTGTGCAACGGTTGCCGAGTACGATTCGGCAACGATGGCCGCCTACAAGGGACTGATGTTTGTCAGCGGCACCAGCAACTTCCGCACGAAGAACGGGAGGACTGAACTGCGGAATGTGCCCAAGAAGCATATCGGTGTGCTGCTGAACGGCACGGTTTGGCACTACAGCAATTCGCGGAACCGAGTGGTAACGCAAACGCCTACGCAATTCATCAAGCACTACCGCGGACAGAAGAACGCTTTGTGGTACGGAAGCATCCCTGCCGGAGGCACGACCAACTTCAACGCTTGAAGTGTCTGGCTGACAGCCGTCGCATGACCCTGGCGGCAGTATTTGATCGGTTCGGTAACGTGCCCGGCAGGCGACTTCGCCCGGGCCCGCGCAAGAACCGTCATCGCTCGCGACTAAGCAGCGCGTCGAATCGTCGGCTCATCCAGCGACTCAACTCGCAGTAGCGATCGAGAGTTATCCGAGACCTTGATCTCGTTTTCTTCGAAGAACCAAACGGCCGAGAACTCATCACAACTGAACCGATGCCCGCAGTACTGACCATCACGGATCAACACCGTTTCGCAAAGTTCGGTATCCTCGGAGCCTAGTTCCGCGAAAATACCAAGCACTACTTCACGTGTTCGCTGTATCTGTTCCGACATCGAGTGGTGTTCTCCGGTTATCATGTTTGACCTGCCCGGCCAATACGCAGTGATTCGGAACAATTCACTCTTGAACATTCGGATCGCTCCACGGCGCGGCATGGACCGCCTTACCCGCAAACTCGACGCTGGCTTGATGGCTTGGCGTCACATGGAATTGATCAGAGCAAAATGAATCAGAGCAACCAGACGACTGGACGCAAGCTGGCGGTTGCTATCGCCATTGGCCTGCCGACTGTCGTCACCTGGATCTACTTCCATCTACTGGCAGACCATCCAGCACAGAAGGTGGCCTATTCGATTGGAAAGGGAATTCAGTTTGCGTTTCCAATCGCCTGGCTCCTGCTCTATCTGAAACAGTCCTGGTGGGCGGCTAAGCTGCCTGATCCCGACGACAGCACCGATACTGCTATCTGGAGTCGAGGCACCAGCCTCGCCTTTGGGATCGGCATGGGCCTCGCGGTTTCAGCTGCGATGTACGGTGTCTTTCTCATGATTCCGGCGGAGACGATCGCCGACCTGAGTACCGAGCTTGCAGCGAGAATCCAAACGCTTGGTTTCGACAGCCCGACGTTGTTCATTGGTATGGGCGTGTTCTATGCGCTGATTCACTCGTTTCTTGAAGAGTACTATTTCCGCTGGTTCGTCTTCGGGCAACTGCGGCATGTGATGGGCTTCGTGCCGTCGATGGTCATCAGTGGGTTGGCGTTTATGGCTCATCACGTGATTGTGCTGGCCATGTACTTTGGCTGGTCGGGGCTGACGGCGTTTCTGTCGTTGTCGATCGCGATTGGTGGGATGATCTGGGCCTGGCAGTACGAGAAATCTCGCTCGTTGTTGGGACCGTGGATCAGTCATCTCCTTGTGGACGCCGGCATTTTCGCAATTGGCTATCATGTCCTGCGTTCTTCCGGCGCGCTGTAAGGACGGGTCGACAATCGACCATCAATGAGACATTTCATCACGCACATCAATCTGCCATGCCCGAGTTGCCCGATGTCGTCGTCTACGTACGGCGGTTGAATTCGTTCTACGCCGGAAAGGAACTGCAGAAGGTCGACGTCCGCAGTCCCTTTGTGTTGCGAACGTTTGAACCGGACATCTTCTCCATCGAGGGCAGGGAAGTGGTAGCCTTTCGTCGGCAAGCCAAGCGCATCGTCCTGGAACTCTCCGGCGGCTTGTGGCTGGTGTTCCATCTGATGATCGCTGGGCGATTTCATCGTAAGAAGGCAGGCACGAAGCCGAAGGGAAAGAACGATCTCGCCGCGTTCCATTTTGCCGACGACACTCTGATGCTCACCGAAGCCGGGAAGAAACATCGGGCCGGTATCTGGTGCTTTGACGATGAGGCACTGGTTGCCGATCTGGATCGCGGCGGTATCGAGCCCCTGGAGTGTCGTCTCGATGAATTCGCCGCGCGACTGACAAGCGAAAACCATACCCTGAAGCGAGCGTTGACGGACCCGCGACTCTTTGGCGGAATTGGTAATGCCTACAGTGACGAGATCCTACACGCTGCCCGGCTTTCGCCCATTAAGTGGACCAGTCGCCTGTCGGATGAAGAAGTTCGTCGGTTGTTTGGTGCAGTCGTGGACACGTTGACTCGATGGACCGAGTTGCTGGATTCTCAAATCGGCGACGGCTTCCCGGAAAAGGTCACCGCATTTCGACCGGAAATGGCCGTGCATGGCCGGTTCAAGGCTCCCTGTCCTGTCTGCGATTCGCCGGTACAGCGAATCGTGTATTCGCAGAACGAAACGAACTACTGTGCGACGTGCCAAACGGACGGAAAGCTGCTGGCCGATCGCTCGTTGTCTCGATTGCTGAAAGACGACTGGCCCAGGACGCTCGAATAGGCCGTCGTGGCGGAGCTTGTTTCGAAGTGGCTGCGCCTGATTCAGTGTTCAGTTCCCAATGCCGTCTTGAGGCTGAAGCCCCATCGCACTCACGTTATGATTCCTTGCGCGTTCTGCATTCCGCGGTCACGGTTTAAACATCGAGGGGAATCGCAAGCCTTTCCCACCCGTGCGACCAACTCATGATTCACAACTGGGTTACAACACCATTCGACGTGGAGTTGAAAAGGTGTGACGACGCCGCGAATCCGGACGGGATTGGCCCGTTTTACGACACCTTCCCAAAACGTTCGTTTCTGTGACGGTTAACCGAGAGGTGTGTCAGGCTTGGGAGGATAGCTCGTCGTGGCGATCCTCATAGGTCGTTTTCCCCGCTGAGCTTGGCGCAGCCAATGCGACAGGAGTTTGGGCGAGTAGCCTGGACGTCCACACCTGAAGCACCGATGAGTTGCCGGAACGGGTTGACTGCGGAAGTCATTTTCCGGTACTGTGTTTCTTTGATGGTCTCGCCGGGGATGCGCATACCTGAATAGGGAAATGCGTTATTTTGTCGACACAGGAATTACGGATGAACGCGAGCGATCGTCACGTGGGCTGGACGTTTCTGTCGAATCACGCGCATGTGTTGTTATGTGTGGCGCGTGATGCGACGATGCGAACACGCGACATCGCGATGGAAGTCGGCATTACCGAGCGGGCGGTGCGGCACATTATGTCCGATCTCGAAAATGACGGTTACGTCGAACGCGTGCGCAACGGCCGTCGCAATTCGTATCGGGTTGACAAATCAATGTACCTGCGGCATCCCATCGGACAACACAAGAAAATTGCGGCTCTCATCAGGATGATCAACCATTAGATGGGCCACGTGTACCGATCACGTGGTGGGATCTACTAAATTCAGGGAATTGCCGGTAAACAAAACATCAGAACAATGCACGAGTCTACAACGCCGCTTGTCGGCATCATCATGGGCAGCAAATCGGATCTTCCTACCATGCAGCAGGCATCGGAGGTTCTCAGTCAATTCGATGTGTCCCATGAACGGCGGGTCGTGTCGGCACACCGGACGCCGGAGTGGATGGTCGAGTATTCCCGTGACGCGGAACAACGCGGATTGAAGATCATCATCGCCGGAGCGGGCGGCGCCGCTCACCTGCCGGGAATGGTGGCTTCCATGACGACGCTTCCCGTCCTGGGGGTCCCCATTCAGTCACGGGCACTTTCGGGGCTCGATTCGCTGTTGTCGATCGTGCAGATGCCGGGAGGCGTTCCCGTCGGTACGCTGGCGATCGGCGAGGCAGGGGCAAAGAACGCGGCGTTGCTTGCCGTGCGAATGCTCGCCAGCGAAACGCCCGAACTTCGAACAAAGTTGAAGCAGTTTGCGAGCGAACAGGAAAGCAAAGTGATGAAGGATTCCGAGCTATGAACCGAGTCATTCAGCCCGGCTCCAGGATCGGCGTGTTGGGAAGCGGACAGTTGGGGCGGATGCTTGCCATTGCTGCCCGTCGACTGGGCTATCGTGTTCATGTGTTGTCTCCCGAACATGACACGCCGACTGGACAGATTGCGGACGTGGAAGTGCAGTCGGGCTATGATGACCTGGACGCGGTTGCCCGGTTCGCGCAACAGGTCGATGTGGTGACGTTTGAATTCGAAAACGTGCCAGTGGAGATCATCGACACCGTGGAAAAATACGTGCGGGTTTTTCCCGGCGGTCACGTATTGCACACAACACAACATCGCTTGCGTGAAAAGACCTTTCTTTCCCAATGCGGCATACCGGTCACGCCGTTTTTTGCAATCAACGCGGCGTCTGATCTGGACGCAGTTGGCGACGATTTCTACCCCGGGGTATTGAAGACCGCCGCGTGGGGTTACGACGGCAAGGGACAAAGTAAAGTCGATTCGCGGGCCGCCGCGTTAGCCTGGGCGCAAGCCAATCGGGAGCAGGCGATTTTGGAGAAGTACGTCGATTTTGTGGCTGAGCTTTCGGTGGTCGCCGTCCGCGGCCAGGAAGGCGAATGGGCCTGCTACGGCCCGATCGCCAACAAACATCGCAATCACATCCTTGACGTGTCCGTAGCGCCCGGCAACTTCCCGCCTTCCGTCTCAGCCAAAGCCGTCGACATCGCCCACGCGATCCTGGAAGAGCTAAATGTCGTTGGCGTGCTCTGTGTCGAATTTTTTCTGACGGCCGATGGAAAACTGCTAGTCAACGAGCTGGCACCGCGACCGCACAACTCTGGACATCTCACGGTCGATGCCCACTCGACTTGTCAATTCGAGCAGCAGTTGCGGGCGGTTTGCGGATTGCCACTGGGCGCGACAACGCAGTTGCGCCCCGCGGCGATGGTCAATCTGCTCGGAGACATCTGGCAAGAATGTTCACCGAATTGGGTGAGCGCTCTCGCCACACCTGATGTCAAGATTCATCTGTACGGAAAGAAGAAACCTCTCCCCGGCCGAAAAATGGGACATATCACGGTTCTCGCGGAGACCGCCGAATTGGCGGCCGAGCGAGCACAGGCCGTGCATCGTGGACTGACGGCTGGAAACAGTAGCGACTCGAATGCAGGCCAGGTATCTGATTCGCGCAACGCGGCAGGGAATCTCGGTTAAAAATAACTTCCCGCTCCTTATTCCTTTGCGATCTGGAGCGTTTTTTAGAAGTGGCGGAGAATACATCATTGGGGTGATCGCTCACGTCATCGCGTTTGCGAACTTCCTGGTACTGGTCACTGTGAGCCGGTCCGCTCGGTTTTTTGTCCAATTAAGGAGTAGGTTTGATGGGTAGAAAAGTAACGAAAAAGGCACCGAAGACATCCGCAGCCGGATCCGAATGCAACTATGGTAAATACAATAGTTGGACGAAAGCTCTCAATCGTCTCGACGAAGGCAACGGACGATACAAGACTGGCAAGTTGGAACATCCAAACCAGTCCCCGAAGTGCCGAGAGATGTGGACCGGTAAACAGGAGCCTTGGTGCATCGTACTTTCGTGTGCTGATAGCCGCGTGACGCCGGAACTGGTTTTCGATACAGGCATCGGAGAGTTGTTCGTAGTTCGCGTAGCAGGAAACATTGCGAACGCTTCGTCCATCGCCAGCATCGAATACGCTGCGGCGAACCTGAGTTCAGTTAAAGGCATTGTCGTGTTGGGGCACGAATGTTGTGGCGCTGTTGGCGCGGCCCTGAGTCTGAAGGAGTCCGGCTGCTCAGCACCGAGTCCGGCACTCCAGCATCTTGTGGGTCACATCACGCCTGCATTGCAGAAGAAGCCCTCGGGCAAGGATGCGATGGCTGGTTATGTGCGAGCGAACGCACGATTGGCCGCCGCCGATCTGATGTCCCGCTCGAAGATTATCCACGATTCAAAACTCCCGATTGTGCCAGCATACTATCGATTGAAAACCGGCGACGTGGAGTTTCTAAAGTGACTGCATCTTGACGGTGTTGCTCTGCTAGTGCGCGACTTCGCGCGGTCCCTTCGGATCCACCGAGCGACCATTCGAGTGCAGCCAGCGTTCTCGTGAGCGAGGCTTTTCTCCGAGATGAAGGCGACTAGCAGCCGCCGCTGTCACCTAAACGAAACTCCAACTCGCCGAAGTCACATGTCAGCGGGAAGTGAGACTGTTCGACTCAGTTATTAGTGGCGCTCTGTCTTGCTGGAAAAGGGCGCCGAGATTTGGTTGGCGGACAATTGTCAGCACGGTATATCGAATCTCCTATCTGTGCGAAGATCGGTTGTTCATGCGGGATCAGATGGAGCTTGGCTATGTTGCGGTTTAGCAGGAAACACACATGCCGAGTTACGGAGGAGGCTACCAGCCTACGCATCGAGTGCCCCTGGTGGTCTTGGTCGGTCGGTCCTGTCGGCGTCGCTTGCGCTGGCCCAACCCTTGCGTCGTTCTTTGCCACCATTGGGGCTAGTAGTTTTCTGCCTGGTCCGCCGGAAGAGAAACCAACATCAATTGGGGCACTAGTCTGCTTCACTTTTGCAGCCATGGCGTGTTACACGGCCGCAGCAATGTGGGCAAACAGAACGGTCCTTCACGTCCAAGAAGGCCACGTCACGGTAAGCAACACGCCATTGTTCTTCCCGTGGTTTGCGCCCAAGGAAGCGACCGTCTCCGGCTTCGACCAGCTCTTCGTCAAAGCTGTCGAGATAGGCCACAAGCGAGTGTCTCACCGTAACTCTGGTGGCCACTACCGCTTCCCTCACTTTCATTCTGATCGCGATCGAATATCGCGCTCAATCACCTACGGCGTCCACGCGATCTGCCGCTCGGGAACGGTGGAATTGCTGAACCTCGGGCCGGACTACGACACGGCAGCGGACATTGAGGAGCACATTGAAGCATTCCTTGGCGTAGAAGATCGAGAGGTGCCTGGAGAGGCTTGATTTACCGGGTTAGCCTCCGAGGTGTTGGACTGTTACCCCAAGCTCTGCGGTATAGTGTCAGTGATACAGCCAGGACCGCTGCCTCGTCGCCAACTGGCTGGGTCGCCGCAGGCAAATCAACCGACGCGGCTAATCCGCGTGAAGCACCCGGAACATTTCAGCACAGATCGCGGCTGGTTACAGCTTCGCCAGCCGGGGCCTTAGCGTGTACTTTTGCACGAATCTGGGCGGTACCCTAACTAGCGACTATGGTCATGGCTTGTCCAAACTTCGTCCAGCTCCTTGTTACCGCAGGGAAATGCTTTTTCGGGAACGCTGATGCCCGCATCCAGCAGGTATTTCAGGATGCGGGCGTGGTGGCCTCGTTCCCAGCGGCACTGCAGAATCGTGTTTAACGGCGTACCGAAATAGCCGCCAACGTCCAACTGCGGATCGGCTCCCCTTTCCACCAGGAAGCGGAATATTTCGTCGTTGCCATAACAGGCGGCCCAATGCAGTGGAGTCGCTCCCATCCAGCCGCCTTTTTGATCCGGCTTCCATCCCAGTTCAACCATCAGTCGCACACCGTTCCAACTCCTGACCTGCGCTGCGTGCGCGACCATGGCTTGATTGTGCTCGTCGAGCGTCGACTGAATGTTGGGGTGCTGGGCGAGGATCGCTTGTGCGGCGGGGCGATCTCCAGCCGCGCAGGCGATAAGGAAATCGTCCGCCGTCGAACTGGGCGTAGGCGTGGCTCCAGCATTCTTGAGAAGCTGAACAACGTCCGTTCGCCCCAGCCGAAGGGCGAAATCACAAGGTGTCCAGCCTTGGATGCCCAGGAAAGCGGAAGTTCCTTTTGCGGTGCGCCGGTTCGGATCTGCCCCGTGTTCCAGCAGCGATTCAATAGTGCGAAGACTGCAGCTGCGTTTGACGGCCCAATGCAAGGACGTCTCGTTGGCGCTGGGATGAACGGCATTGGGATCAGCTCCCATGGAAAGGAACCAGTCGATGCCTTCTGACCACCGGAAATCCATCGCGTGTTTGATGCAGTAGGAGATGTCCTTCTCGTTCAACCCATGGTTGCCGAGCGTTTGGAGCATCGCAAGATTGCCTTTTTCACAAGCGTGATACAGCGATTCGCCATCGTTGGGATCCGCCCCCGCCTCCAGCATGACCGTGGCGGCTCGATCGCAGTTCGCATCCACGCAGCCGTAGAGGGCCGACTCCTTCGTGCGGTTCCAACCGGTTTCGCGCCAGTAGTCGTTGGGGGCGGCGCCATGTTCCAGCAGGAGCTGCATGACCTCAATCTGTGCATCCTGTTGCTTCGGCATGAGATACGACCAGGTTGCATACAGGATCGGCGTCCACTTCTTCGGTCCTCCCGTGGTGGTGGCGAGGTTCGGGTCCGTATCCAGTAAGTCTCGCACTCGAGTTGCATTGCCGGCGACGCAAGCGGCGAAGATGTTCGCGTCTGCAAGTTCTGGTTCTTCCTGTAACGCAGCGGCCGCGCGGCGACTATCGCCCCAGCTCCAGCCTTCCGAGAGAAATGTGTGCAGCTTCTCGGCGAAGGACTTCGAGGCATTCTCGACGTGAATCTTCAACTTCGTCCACGACCTGAAACCGTACTCACGGGCGATCGTGAATTGAGCCGTGGCCAGATTGAGCTTCGAGGCGTCGTTGCGAAACGGCTCAACTCGAGTGAGCGCGTCCTGTTCGCCGTTGTGGCACGATTTCAGCAATGACTTCGCCTCCAGTTTTAGATGGCGAAAGTCAGGGTTGGTGGGCAGCGAACGGGTAGATTCGGAGTTGGACACGAAGGTCCTCCTTTCACGCCGTGTGGCGTACAAACCCAACGTCCGCAGATTTGGGTCAGGAAAGAAGGATCCCAACGGTCAATTCAATCTCAGGGAACTTGTAGTTCTGTCCGCGGACCGACAGCGACCTGTATCGCTGGCGACGTAACGTCGTGCCGTTAGTTTAACGGTTTGCGTGAGGCGGGGCCAGCGAGCACTGGGTGTGGGCGGCATCCTCGATTCTCTTCCCCGCGAGCAGGCTGATGCTCGGGGCGGTCAGTCAACCCACGGTCTTGCCTGCTTGATGACCAGTTGGCCATCGGTGTCCACTTTGAATTCGATATCCATCGCAAATTCGCGGTCGCCAAAGGCGTTGTAGACTGCCCGGAAATGTGACTGGATTCGCTGCATGGCGATACGCAATTCCAGAACGTGCTGCTCCGACAACACGGGAGCGCCGTTGTCCGTGAGATTGCTGCGGCGAATGTACTGCGTTTCCCATTCAAAATTCTCGCCAATCGGTGAGATCAGGAATTCCTCCGGCACGGCCCCGTCTTCCGGATTCGTGACAAGGTCCTCGCCGACCTGGGCGTTCACGTAGAAGCCCGGCCAGTTTTCGTCATAGATGTTCTTTGTAACCGCAACGCCGTTCACTTCCTCCAGGTCGAAGTTCGGGTGTATGGCCACGCCCATCGCGGCGCTCAAATGATCAATTCGCCAGAACTCGCGTTCCTCGAAGGCTCGAAACGTCCACAGCGATGACCACACTTGCTTGATCGTGTTCTCCAATTTTCCTTCGTGCGGACGATGCGTGTAGCTGCGGTAGAGGCCGGCCCCCGTGAAGCCAACGAGGTCTTCGTTGTTGGTCGACGACCTCGCCCGGAAGGAAGCCGCCGCACCGTGCTGACTGACGAGCTGGTTGTAGGTGTTGTCCAGGGCCGTGGAGATATGCGAGGGAACTTCTCCGTCCTGGATGCGATCACGGAAACTGTCCAGCACACGATCACGAACGGCCGCATCCGAAGTAAATCGCGGATCGGCCATGAATTCGGCCACGTCCGCGTAGAACCCGTTTGTTTCCATGAATTCATCGTAGAACGCAAAGGGAATCGCGAAGCCATCCGGAACCTGCGCGTCCGGCAACAGACTGGCGAGTTCGCCAAGGTTCGCGGCTTTCGCTCCGTAGGCACTCTGATCGGCATTCCGCAGACTGGCGAGTGTCACGATTGCGGTGCGACTGAGATCGCGTACAGCTATCTGTTGTTCGGCTGGCCGGATCTGGTCGAAGTGTTCCTCCACCTCGGTTTCGGTCGCCTCGCGTAGCGTGTAGGTATCGTTGATCACTTCGAATCGCACGTTCTTGCCAATCAATCCGAGCACCTCGGTATCCAGTAAGGCGTCGCGGATGTAGGCGTTGGGAGTGTCGTTCTGTTTGGCTCGAAGGTTAACGTGGGACAGCGGCGTTTGCGGCTCGACGGAGATCACACCTGCTACGTGTGTCAGATCATTCGGGATGTTTTCGAAGATGACGACGTCGCGCGGGCTAAGCGGAACACCATCGCTGCCGTTGACGACTCGCAAGCGACCGTAGCCGACTCCGTGATTCAGTGGTGCGAACGTTTGGTTGCCAAATAGATCCTCCGTTTGAATGACGGGGATTCCTGCAGCTGCGTAGGCATCGATCTCCTGAGTGTACAGATCCCTCTGTGTTTCGCTGGAAGGATGGTAGAAGAAGCGATCGCTGATGAACGGCATCGCCTGCGTGACATATTCGACTGCCAGGTCGACGTGGAATGACTTTACGGGATCGGTCGGCCAGAACTCGATGGTGTACACACCCAATTCGTTGTCGATGTCCACGTTGTCATGAGCCAACACACTGCCCGCGAGGAAGCGACGGCTATCGCGGAAGTAGGTGTCGGCGGAAAACTGCGCGTTGGTCCCCTGGTAGTCCATTCCGGCGAGCGCAAATTGATAGTGGAACGCGTGGCGGTTCTGATTGACGAAGAACACTTCACCAGCGGCGACATCAATCATGAACTTCACTTCGCGAATTCCGATCGCGCCCGGGAAGTCTTCTGCATGCGCCAATGCGTCGTAGATCGTTCGATTAGGAACCAACTTGCTACCATCGCCGAACGCTACGTGACGGCCCGCGGTTTCAAAGCCGAAGTTGCCGGAGAGCTGCAGGAAGTCCAGGAATCCAACGCTGCCGTCGCCGTCAAAATCGCCTTCGCTGTAGGTGGCGTCCACGGCGTTGAAGTTCTGCGACAGGGAGAGGAAGTCGCGGAAGTCAATCTCGCCATCCAGATTGGCATCGCCCGGCCGAGTGTTCAGGACCTGTTCAAGGAAGAAGCGGCCATCCGTGGCGTCGACGGCGTCGTCCTCGTTGAGGTCGTACGCGACGTCCCCAGAGCGAATTGCGTCGAAAACGTCGTCGGTCGAGTCCAACACGACGCCGCCAGTCAGCAGTTGACGTCGCTCGAGTTGTTCGATTTGATTCCGAAACATTCGTCCGCCACCGAGTGAAAGTCGTCCTCCAGCTTAAACGACGTCCCATTTCAGATGGCCGGAATTGTGCGATGCGACGGCGTTTTTCGCACTAGCGGCTGGCGTTCATCAGCTCTTCGATCTCTTCGGCTTCGATCGGTATGTTGTCGAACAGATCAATGTTCCGATCTTTTCCGATGACAATGTCATTCTCCAGACGAACGCCCATGTTCTCCTCGCGGATGTAGATGCCGGGTTCGACCGTGAATACCATTCCCTCGGCGACCGGTTCGTTGGGTGGATGGACATCGTGGACGTCCAGACCAAGGTGGTGGCCAATGCCGTGCATAAAGTATTTCTTGACCAGCGGTTTTTCTTCAGGGTCCTGTTCCTTGGCCGCGGCGGCATCAACGAGTCCGATCTTGATGAGCTGTTCTTCCATCATGTCGACGGTTTGCTTACGCCATTCCAGCGGTGTGATGCCGGGTCGCAAGATATCGCACGAGCCGCGGAAGACGGCCAGCACCGCGTTGTAGACGTCGCGTTGGCGATCAGTGAATCGACCATTAACGGGAATGGTCCGAGTCATATCGGCATTCCAGTTAGCCCACTCGGCAGCCACATCCATCAGCAGGAGTTGGCCGTCCTCGCAAACACAGTTATTTTCAACGTAGTGCAATACACAGGCGTTCTTGCCCGATCCAATAATGGGCGGATACGCAAAGCCGCGGGATCGACTGCGAACGAACTCGTGTAGGTATTCGGCCTCGATCTCCCATTCGCCGACTCCGGGTTCGACAAATTCCAGCACTCGCCGGAAGCCCGCTTCGGTAATGTCGATCGCCTTTTGCAGCATTTGTAGTTCGATCGGGTCTTTCGTAATTCGTAGGCGATGCAGAAGTGGCGTCAGGCGTTCGAATTGATGCAACGGATAGCGAGCCTGGCATTCTTTGATGAACCGGTCGTTTCGCGTTTCGACGGCGGTTGACGCTCGCAGGTGTTCGTTCGTGGCGAGGTAGATGTGGTCTGCCTGCGGAGCGAGACGATGGAGGTGAGCAGCGAACGTATCGAACCATTCGACTCGTTTGATGCCAGAGACTTTCGTGGCCTGTTCCTTGGTGAGCTTCTCGCCTTCCCAGATGGCAATGAGCTCACTGGTTTCCTTAACGAACAGGAGTTCGCGGTCCTTCGCGTCGCCGGCATCGGGAAAGAGTACAAGGACCGTTTCTTCCTGATTCACTCCGCTCAGATAGAACAGATCGGTGTTCTGGATGAAGGGCATCACGCCATCGGCATTGGTCGGCATGATGTCGTTGGCATGCAAAATGACGATGGAATTCGGCTTGAGCATCGCTCGTAGCTTGTCGCGGTTTCCAACGAACAGGCTGGCGTCAATCGGGTCGTATCTCATGCGTTTGGGCGTCTGCGAAATGAATTGCGGGAAAGATATCTCGGCGAAATCACAGTTTACGTCGAACGCAGATCCACGGCCATAACAGAACTATTGCGACGGATCGGAATGCTGCTGCCTTTGCGACACGTTCGCCAGCGGTAGCTCCGCGACGGCGCCAATGAATGCGCCAAGTGGCAGGAATAGCAGATTCACGGGGCTGGGCTGAATCTTCATGACGACCAGGCGAATATACAAACACACAAAACAGACGCCCGAACAGACGGTGGCTGCGACAACACGCGAGGCAACTGTCGGCGTCGAAGCGAGGGGAATGATCGCCCGGAACAATCCATAGGCCGCCACGAAGACGATGCCAACAAGCGGCGTTGTCATGGTGGCCGCCGACAACCGTTCCGCGATGTTGGAGGCAGGACTGAGCGTTGCCATCAACACTGCTGAACCCAACATCACCACGCCGGCAAACCAGAAGATGCTCGCGCCACCGTCAATTACGGGACGAGGCTGCGCCGGTGTTCCGGGAACGACCCGTGTTTCCAATTTCAATATCGCCCAGGCCGCCGGGATCCCAAGGATGCAACCAACGAAGCCGACCTTCGCCGCGCCGTACGGTTGTGCCGTCATGCGGAAACTGAAATAGGCGATGATTGTGGTGTAGAGTCCAGCCAGTAGCCCGGCAAACAACAACGAGGGTTTCGTGGAACGTTGGACGAGTTCGGGGAAGCGGAACTTACGGATGGTGGAATAGAGTGTCGTCCCGCTCGTCGCCGCGATGGAGGCCGGCACGAGAGATTTGATGCCAAATTCGAACGGCCGTGGAACCAAGAAGTGGAGATAGTAGATGGCGGCGTAACCCAACCACGTCGTGGCCGCCAGCGATGATGCAAACCAAATCAGCGACAGACCCTCGGCTGTTCTTGGGCGAGGCACATATGATTCGGCATCAACCGGCGTTTCGTAGGGATTCGGCATGTCGCTCGCTATCCATGTTCCACTGAGAGCTCTATTCTCCAGATGGGTCTGTCCGGTAGCAAGACATTCCGTGGCAGTCGCCTGTCAGCCGGTGAACTTGAAGAGGCGTTTTGCGTTGGCGCCAAGGATCTGTGCTTGCTCGTCGGCAGACAAGTGCCCGAGGTAGCTCTGCGTCCGGGCGAACGCGGCACGGTAGGAGTCGCCGGTGGCGTCCGCCCCAAAGCCGCCGCCGCAGATTATTCGTTCTGCTCCGTAAGCATCGGTAATCTGGCGAATGACGGGGCGGATATCGCGATGCGGGTAGCTGCCCTGCTTCGGGATCGCCGCCATCTTCATAACGGTGTTGGGCAGGTCGGCCCATCGCAGCACCATCGCGTGCTCCGTGGGAGTTCCCTGAAACGGGCGGCCGAGATGATCGATGATGTGCAGCGTGTCGCGGAACTCGCGAATCAGGGGCTCGAAACCCGTGGCGTGTCGAGGTTCAAAGTGCAGCTGAATTGCCAGGCCATTTTCCGCAGCAAGTTCCCATAGTCGCCGTAGTTCTGGTTTGCCAAATGGCGGCATCCGCCCTGGTGCGTAGGCGTGTACCCGGGCGGCGATAATGTCGCCACGTTTGGCAAGGCGGCTCATTTGGTCGAGCGATCCGGGGCGATCGGCAAATAGCAGGATCGTGCCCTTCAAGCGACCATCGCCAAGGTCAAGGCAATGTTCCAGGTATCGGTGATCGTCTTGATACGGTTCGGGATGCACGACAATCGCGTGATCCACACCCGCCTGATGCATGCACTTCAGGAGATGTTCAGGCGAAGCGACTTCCTGCGGCGTGTAGGGTGCCTTGCGGTGATACGGAAACTTGCTGCTGTTACCCGCGAAGCAGTGCAGGTGCGTGTCAACAAGTAACGAAGGCAGCCCGTCTGGTTGTGAGTCTGTTTCGTTCGCTGAAAGTTGAAGCCCGGCAGGCATCAAGGTGGCGGCTCCGACGACCGCGTTGAATGTTCGACGATCCATTTTTGGTTCCAGGCAAAAAGTTTTGTGCAGTCTGGTGGCGTGTTGGTTGTATCAGGCGACGACCGACAAGTGAAATCAGAGTGGGGGAAAGGCACATTGCCCGAAAGGCCAGGGACGACAAAAACGTATCGTGATTTTGCGCGTTGTGCTATGGATTAGAGAGTGTCGGGAATGAATTGCGATGCGAAACGTTGTGGAGTGGATGTGATGAATGCGGTGGACTACGAAAAACAGATCAGTGACGACGTAGCGTGTCACGGCTGGCATGTGTGCATCATTGCCGCCGACGACGTGGGACCAGCGTTCGCCTATTCGATTGGACTCTCGAAGTCATTTGGCCATCCGGAAATAATTGTCTTCGGACTGGATGACGGAAAGCTGGGAGGCGACCTGCATCAATTGGTCAATGCGGTTGGGGAACTGGTGAAAGCCGGGCATTCGTTTGGACCCGGCAGCCGTGTTGATGGAATTTTGGCTGGCTGCCCGTGCGAGTTTCGAGCTGTACACCGTCATCACTACGAGACCCACTTTGGTTGCGGTTGCTGGTTCAATGGCGGGCCGGATTTCTCGGCGCTGCAGCTTGTCTGGCCGGACAGCCTTGGGCGGTTCCCGTGGGACAACTCCTATGAAACGGTTTTCCGGGAAGTACAGCCTCTACTTGGGTGACACTTGTTTCGTCGGCTTTGTCGTTTTCTGTGTCAACGTTGGTAAGTCGTGCTCGGCGAGCTTCGTAGTTAACGAGTTTCGCATCGTGTTCAGTCGACCAGCATGTTGTTCGCTGCTAACAAGGTTCGTGAATTGATGCGGATCGGACGTCATGTCATACAGTTCTTCTCCGCCTTGCTGATACGCCATGTAGTGCCAGTCGTCGGTGCGCAGCGAATAGCCCTTGTTCAATGACAACGCCGCATCGCGAACACGCGCGTCCGGTGATCGAACCACCGGCAGCAAACTCTTGCCTTGCACCAACTCGGGGATTGGCACTCCTACGAGATCGCATACGGTCGGGTAAATGTCGACCAATTCGCTCAATGCATCCGTTTGCCCCGATGGCATTCCGGGGACGGACCAAATCATGGGGACACGCACAACCTGTTCATGCAGGTTTGACTTTTGCCAGAAGCCATGGTCGCCAAGGTGATAGCCGTGGTCGCTGATGAAGACGATTGCCGTGCTGTCTCGCAGACCAAGACGGTCGAGTTCGTCCAGAATTCGACCGACTTGCGCGTCCATAAACGACACAGCGGCATAGTAGGCCGTCCACATGCGTTTTTGATTCGTTGGGTAGCGGCCAATCGGGTTGGAGACGTTTGACGTACCGCTCTTTCCCTGTTTGGGAATGTCGTCGAGATCGCCTTCCTGTGAGGGAGGTAATTCCATTTGCTGCCAGGGATAGGGCGCGAAGTATTCTTCCGGAGCGACCATCGGGTAATGAGGGCGGACGAGTCCAACTGCCAGCAGGAATCGTTCGTCCTTGTGCGTTTGCAACAGCTCCATGGCCTTGGTGGCGGCGCGGAAGTCCGGCTGGTCGGAGCCATCCGTGTCGCAAACAACCGAGACGAACGGACGGTTGGGCATTCGTGTTGATTCGCGGTTCTTCTGTGATCGCGTGAAAATGTTCTGATTCAGGCAAGCGTATTCGCCGGGCGTGTGAGCTTCGCGGCCTGGTGCGTTGAAGCGTTCCGTCCAGGTCGTGGCCACGTCAAGGCCGTTCGTGCCGGCAATGATGTCCCCGGGAACTCGCATGTGATAGATCTTGCCAACCCGAGCGGTATACAAACCATGTGTTTGCAGGTGCTCGCCCAGGTTCATGCCTTTCGTATCGCGGTAGCGGCTATACATGAACGATTTGCGAGAGGGAGCGCACACGGTTCCCTGGCAATAGGCGTGTCGAAATAGCATTCCCGATTGCGCCAGCCGATCAATATTGGGCGTTTGGCAGAACTTGTCACCATAGCAACCCAACACGCTGGCTCGCAGATCGTCGGCGACAATGAGTAGCACGTTCCTGGCAACGGGCTCGTTGGATTGGGCCAATGCGTTGCGGCTGGTTGGCAGCAGTGTCAACGCCATGGCAACAAGGACAATCAAGGGCTTATGCATGTGGGGCTCTTTCGCAATTTGGGGATCGGGCCCAATTATCCACATTGCGTCTCGCGATGCGATTGTGTTTCCAAAAAACCACACCAATCGCAGTTAGGTTGGCGGCTTCGTTGCTTGCATGGGGCGAGCGACATATTCGGTGCGAAACAAACCGATGACCGCAAATCACCCCGAAGAGGTTCCAGAAATCGGTTGGCCGTCGGCCAGGGTTCGATTTGGATGGATTCATACGCTTAACTTCCGATGGGATTTCGAAATGTCACGCAGAGCCTTCGCATACGCCACTGCCGCAGTCCTTGCCTGGTGGGCCATCACCTCGGCAGCACCCCTCGCTGTCAGGAATGATTCGGATGAAACCCGCAACCGACCAGAGACGGCGTCAACTTCCGCTCATGGAAGTCGCGTCGGGCAAACTTTCCCGCTCGCAATCGAGTCCCGTTGGACGGTTGTCCATTTCTGGGCAAGCTGGAACGGACGGAGCGTGGAATTGTCTCCGGACATCAAGCGGCTTCACGCAAAGTATTCGCCATTGGGCGTCGACTTCGTCGGCGTCAACCTTGATCGCGATGGCGACAAGCGAGACGCATTTCTTGCGAGTGAGGAGATTACCTGGCGACAAATCGCCACCAACGGCGGCTGGGCAGCTCCCATTGTCGGGCAGCTCAAGTTGAAAAAGATCCCGGCCATCTTTCTGGTGAACCCGGACGGATTGATCGTGGAAGCCGGAATTCGGAACTTCGACGACGCGGACGAACGGATCTGGCATCATCTCGCCGCCAGGAAATCGTCGAAGCGGGACGGGATTTGACCCCGGTTGCGGCCCGCCAGCTACCCGCACGGCAGGACACAGTGCAGCCTCGCTGACGGAGTGGCACTGTAGCCATTGATCACAACAATCGGCTACAATTCGGCGAATCCAACCTCTGCTGGAGTTAGCCGTGAATCGCATCATCTTTTTCGTAGCAGTCTGCGGGACAACTGCCGGTCTTTCCGGTGTGTTCGTTTCAACTGCCTTGGGACAGTCGCTCGAGTCGCAACTTGCCACCGTTAATTCTATTGGCAATCTGGCGCAAGGACACGAAGCTGCAGCCAAAGCATGGCGGACGCTGGGGAGGGCTCCGGTGTCATCCTTGCCCGAGTTGCTAAAGGGGATCCAGGACGGCAAGCCATTGGCCGCGAACTGGATCCGGGCAGCAGTGGATCAGGTGGCCGAAAGAGCTGTTTCGGATGGACGAAAGTTACCGGCGAAGGAGCTGGAGGCCATCGTCTTCGATCCGCAATACTCACCGCGTGCACGCAGACTAGCTTACGAGTGGCTGCTTCAGGTTGATGCTTCTGCGAAGGACCGGATCATCCCCAAGATGCTCAACGATACCAGCCTTGAGATGCGACGCGATGCCGTTGCCCTGACGCTCAAGAAAGCAGCTGCCGCGGACGGCGATAAGCGAGCCGCCAGCTCGTTGTACCGCGTTGCCCTGACTTCGGCCCGCGATTCGGACCAGATTGATGCCGCCTACGACAAGCTTGTCGAACTCGGTCAAAAGATCGATCTCCCAACTCACTTCGGATTCCTGACAGCGTGGAAACTGATTGGCCCTTTTGAAAACGCAGGTTCCGGGGGCTTTGATGTCGCCTATCCGCCGGAGAAGGCGGTCACGCTTAATCAGAGCTACCGTGGCAAAGTTGGCGACGTGAAATGGATCGACCATCAGACGGGCGACAAATATGGCATGGTCAACCTGAACGAAGCCCTCGGTAAACACATGGGGGCGATCGGCTACGCCTATACCGAATTCGAATCCACCGAGGCCAAACAGGTCGACCTGCGGGTCGGCTGCATTTGTGCGGTTAAATTGTGGCTCAATGGCGAACAACTGTTGGAACGCGAGGTCTACCATTCGGGGACCAAAATTGACCAGTACGTCACCCGGGGCAAGCTGGTCAAAGGCAAGAATACGATCCTTCTGAAGGTCTGCCAGAACGAGCAAACCGAGAGCTGGGCACAGGACTGGGAGTTTCAGATTCGCGTTTGCGATTCTGTGGGCACCGCCGTCCTGGCGAAGAACCGTCCCGCTCCCGTCGAAAAATAGACCGGCGGGAAATGCAACAAAGAGTTCACGATCTCAAATTTGAGTCAGGGAAAACATGAGATTCAATACAGCTGCCATCGGCATGATCATACTCTGTCTTGGCGTCCAGGTTGTCAACGCAGACTGGCTGAGCTTTCGTGGTAACGAGAACAACGGAGTCGCCGACGGAAGTGCGCCGACGAAATGTGACGACAACTCAATTGTGTGGGAGACGGATGTTCCCGGGCGTGGTGTCTCCAGCTCGATTGTGGTCGGAAATCAGGTAGTCGTAACCGCATCCAGCGGTATTCGCGAGGACCGTTTGCATGTCATTAGCTACGACACAGCGACTGGAGACAAATTATGGCATCGCCAGTTCTGGGCTACCGGCCGAACACTGTGTCATCCAACCAGTGCCAATGCGGCGCCCTCACCCGCTTCCGATGGCGAACACATCGTGGCCTTTTTCTCTTCCAATGATTGCGTTTGCCTCAGTCTGGATGGCGAACTCAAGTGGTTTCGCGGGCTGGGTAACGACCATCCAAAACTGGGCAACGACGTTGGCATGGCATCTTCGCCATTCATCGCCAACGGGGTCGTCGTCTGTCAGGCCGAAAGTAAGGGCGATTCGTTTGTTGTCGGAATGGACGTGACCAATGGACAGACGATCTGGCGTAACGATCGCCCCCAGGACTCAAACTGGACCTCACCGGCTTTCGTCCAGGGTGCTACGGATCTGGTGATTCTCAAATGCGACCAGAATGTTTCGGCCCACGACCTGCAAACCGGTGACACCGTCTGGCAGGTCGATGCGGAGGTTGGCGGGATTCCGTGTATTGCGGTCGCCGAAGGCCGATTGTACGTGCCGGGCAGTACTTTCCTGGCGCTCGATCACACGGGAGAAAGTGCCAGCGTCGCGTGGGATTCAAGAAAGATCAAACCCAGCCCCAGCCCCGTCGTGGACGGGAATCGATTGATCTATATCAACAGCGCCGGCGTGCTTAACTGTCATGACACCGAAAACGGAGATCAGCTCTGGCAGGTTCGTGTCGGCGGTAAGTACTGGGCCAGTCCGATCGTCGCGAACAATCATGTTTACGCGGTGAATGACGCAGGCAAGATGACGATCGTGGATCCGGATGGCAACAAGGTCGCCGACTACACCTTTGACGACAGTGTCATGGGCTCCCCGGTCATTTCCGATGGTGCGATTTTTGTCCGCGGCGTCTCGAAACTATGGAAGGTAGCGAATCGTTAGATGACGACGGAACAAATCGAAGTTACACCATCGGGCGCGATCCAGGCCAGTATTCGACCACCAAGTTCCAAAAGCATCACGAACAGAGCGCTGATCTGTGCTGCTCTGGCGGATGGCACGTCGACGCTGCTCCAACCGCTAGCCAGCGACGACACCCATGTCATGATCGACAGTTTGCGACGGCTTGGCATTCCCGTGGAAGAACACGCTGACCGCCTGGTGGTGGAAGGGCAGGGCGGACGTCTACCGGCCGATAAGGCTGAACTCTTTATTGGCAACAGTGGGACTTCCGTTCGCTTCCTGACGGCCATGGTCAGCGTAGGAGCTGGCGAATACACGCTGGACGGGGTTCCCCGAATGCGGGAGCGTCCTATTCAGGATCTTATCGACGCCCTCAACTCGCTCGGTTGTTCGGTAAGTAGCCTCAATGGCACCGGCTGCCCTCCCGTTCAGGTAACAACGACCGGGTTGCCCGGGGGACAGGTTTCGATTCGTGGGAACGTGAGCAGCCAGTTCCTCAGTGGTTTGCTGATGGCGGCTCCCTACGCGACCGCACCAGTCGAGATCGTTGTCGATGGCGAATTGATTTCAAAGCCCTACGTCGACATGACCACTGCGGTCATGGAGGAGTTCGGAGTATCGACGACATCGTCGCCTGCGGGTTTCCGCGTTGAAGGTGGAGTTTACAAGGCGCGAGAATACGGAATTGAACCAGACGCCTCGGCCGCCAGCTACTTTTGGGCTGCGGCGGCGATCACCGGTGGTGAAGCGACCGTTCAGGACCTCAATCGCGAATCACTTCAGGGAGACGTCGAGTTCTGTGATCTGCTCGTCCGTATGGGGTGTGAACTGACGGAGTCGCGCGAGGGAATGTCGATAAAGGGTCCAGCAAAATTGCGGGGGATCGATTGTGACATGGCTCACGTCAGCGATACGGCTCAAACGTTGAGTGCCGTTGCACTGTTCGCGGAAGGCCCTACGACAATTCGCGGCATCGCGCACAATCGGCACAAGGAAACGGATCGAATCGGCAATCTTGCCATCGAACTGCGGAAATTCGGGGCAGCAGTGGACGAATTCGAAGACGGTTTCACCGTTCACCCGCCAGAGTCACTCACAGCGGCCACGATCGAAACCTATGACGATCATCGAATGGCCATGAGTTTGGCTTTGCCGGGCCTGAGAATCCGCGGAGTGAAGATCAACGACCCGGGATGTACGGCAAAAACATACCCGAACTTCTTCGAGGATCTGACCAAAATCTCGGTGGCCGCGAAGTAGTTTGCCGCAGCCACAATTGTATTGGTCGGCACCGCCCGAGACGGGCGGTGGATTGAGAGAACGCGTTCAGGCAATTCGCGATTGACTGAGTAGATCATCTGCTCGCTGCAGCAGCGCCAGTGAGTCGGATTTTTGCTCGGCATCTTCGGGATGCTGAGCTTGCAGTTTTCCGCGACAGTGCTGACACGACAGTTGCCGGCCGAGGTACTCGACGCGAATATGCAATGAACGTCCGCAAGTCGGACAGTCCTGAACGAAGTAGGTTCCGTGAGTCATCTTATTTCCTCCATGCTCAGCTTTTCGGGAGCGGCAGCATCTTAACATACCCCGTATGGGTTAAAAACTGCGGCTGCGGGATTGAAGTGAGAAAGTAAAGAAATAGGGCCGCAATGGGCGTGTTACGGGAGGAATTCGGCAATTCCCTGGAGGACGGCTTATTTCGCCTGGGGGGACCGCTGTTCTTTCGGTTGTCGTCGACATAACTACTTGTGATACAATGAGAAACGTTGATTCGAGGACATGAGGAGCAATGCCAAATGCCGAGCCGAGCGTACTGGATTCCCGCTTTGATCCTGTGGTTTGCGTCGACGGGATGGCTTCTTTCGACGAAAATCCTGCCAGCTTTAACTGCCGGAAACCCGCCCGATTACGGTCAAATCCTTCCCCGGACCGCCAAAACGCCGGAGCCAGTGAAATGGTCTATTCGATGGAACGGCCGAAACATTGGCTGGGCCGAGAACAGAATCACGCGAAGTTTTGACGGCACCGGCCGTATCGTCAGCGAGGTCCAGTTCGAACAGCTCCCCGTGGACGAAATGGTGCGGGAATTCATGGGCATTCTTGGTCGTTTTGCGGCTCCGCTGACCGGCGAAATCGGCATGCTGGATCTGCGGGTGTTCACCGAAATGAACTTCGACAACTACGGATCGCTCAGCGACTTTGAAACATCGGTCGACGTTGGCACCCTGGAGGCTCTTCTGCAGCTGGATGGCCACGTGATTGATGACAAGCTGGACCTTGCTGCTCGGATTCGGCCCGATGCGGACACCAGTAATGAAATTTTCCGAAATCGTGAGATCGTGCTCCCGCCCGACGCGCTATTCGCAGACACTTTCTCGCCTCGCCCGAAACTCGCGAACTTGCACGTAGGTCAGACGTGGTCGTTTCAGTCCTACCAGCCATTGATGCCACATAGTCCGCTCACGCTGATCGAAGCCCGTGTTGACCGTGAAGAACTGGTCGAATGGAACGGCAAGATGATGCGGACCTACAAAGTCGTGTTCAAAAAGGATTCCGGTAGCGGCATCAGCTCGACACGCCGGCCCGTCAGTGAGACATGGGTCACTCGAGATGGCACTGTCCTTCGACAGGATCTGTGGATCGCCAGTGTCAAAGTTCAGTTTGTTCGCGAACCGGCGGCGGAAACGGACGGCAGCAAGCAAGTCGCCCAGCTCCAGGGCGATCAGCAGCAAACGGAGACGACAATTACGGATTCGGCAATTCAAACCAAATGATTGAAATCAATAATCTCACCCGGAAGTACGGGACTCGAACGGCCGTCGATCAGCTCAATCTTCAGGTCCAACCCGGCGAGGTGGTCGCCTTTCTGGGCCCGAATGGCGCCGGCAAAACGACGACCATCAAATCCATCGTCGGCCTGCTGCGCCCCAACTCGGGTCAGATTTCAGTATGTGGCATCGACGTTGCGACCAATCCTCGCGATGCAAGCCGCCATATTGGTTACGTGCCGGATCAGCCCTACCTCTACGAGAAGCTGTCGGGGCGGGAGTTCCTGCAGTTCACCGCGGAGATGTATGGGCTCGACCCCGAGGAAGCCAGCCAGAACATCGATCGCAGCATTGCAGCGTTCGAACTACAGGAGTTTGTGGATCGTCTTGCCGAGGGCTATTCGCATGGCATGAAACAACGCGTGATTTTTGCCTCGGCGATCGTGCATCGTCCGTCGGTGTTGATCGTCGACGAACCCATGGTTGGACTTGATCCTCGCAGCATGCGTATCGTCAAAACGTTGCTGCGCGACGAGGCGACGGCGGGTTCGTCCGTATTCCTTTCAACGCATACGCTGTCAGTGGCCGAGGAGATCGCGGACCGGATAGGCATCATCTTTCAGGGCAAACTGCAATTCCTGGGGACGCTGGAAGAGCTTCGTGAACGCGTCAAGCAGCAGGATTCGAATCTCGAGGACCTGTTCCTGTCGCTGACGTCCGAGATTCCCGCTGCTCCCGATCAGGATTCGGCGGTTGCCTCTCATTGAGGTCGCCTTTGGTAGAAGGAGCGCACATGCTTGACGCGGCAACAGAACGAGACCTCTTTCAAAAGCTTCGGCTTCAACATGGCTTACGCCTACTCGCGGACCTGCTTGCGAAGTCGCGTCTCCGGGTAAGCGTGGTCGCCATTTTGACCTGCGTGTTCTGGGGTGGCATGTTCTGGGTCTTCCTCGAAGGCTTCAAGGTTCTCGATTCCGCGATCTCACACGAAGCCACGAAGGCGCAGACGATACACGCGATCTACAACATCTTCTTTCTCTCCTTGTTGGCGATGTTGGCGGTCTCGTCAGGCATCATCCTGTACGGACTGCTTTTCGACAGTGAGGAAGTTCGCTATCTCCTGACCACGCCAGCCAGCACGCATCGCATCGTCCTGCACAAATTCCAGGAAGCGATCGTCGTCAGTTGCTGGGGCTTCATCCTGTTGGGCAGCCCGTTATTGGTAGCTTACGGCGTGCAGGCGCAGTCACCGTGGTACTACTACGCATTGCTGCTGCCGTTCATGATTTCGTTTGTGTTTCTGCCGGCGGGGTTGGGAGCCATCGCCTGCCTGTTGTTGGTCACCTATCTGCCCAAGATCAGGCTCCACGCGTTGGTTCTTGTATGTGTGGTTTGCCTTGCCGGCGGAGCCTACTTCGCGTGGTCTTTTGTGACGTCCAATCCGAATGACATAATGACGCCGCTCTGGTTTCAGGACGTTATGTCACGACTTCGACACAGTGAACAACGTCTCCTGCCGAGCTACTGGCTGAGTAGCGGACTGCTGGAGGCAGCGCATCCGGCTTCGACGGAAGGCGAGGATTCGTGGCGTGAGAGCCTTGGTTACCTTTCCGTACTGATCGCCAACGCGATGTTGGTGCCCGTCCTCATCGCGGCGGCCGGCGGAAAGCTTTTGCGACCGGCCTATAGCCAACTCAAGAGTATCGGTCGAGCGAATCGTGACACAAAGCGTTCATGGATGGATAGCCTCGCGCTACGCCTGGCCGCTCCGTTTCCGAAACCCGTGCAACTCCTGCTGGTGAAAGACCTCCGCCTCTTTAGACGCGACCCATTACGTTGGACACAGTTCCTCATCTTCTTCGGATTGTTGGGGCTCTACTTCGTCAACGTGCGGCGGTTCCAATATGGCCAGCCACTGGACTCATGGATGACGCTCATCGGCTTTCTCAACCTCGGCGTCGTTGGTTTGATTCAATCGACATTCACGACTCGATTTATTTTCCCGATGATCAGTCTCGAAGGACGCCGTTTTTGGATTCTGGGGACGCTGCCGGTCAATCGCGATCTCATTCTGTGGGGTAAACTCCTGTTTGCGGCCACGGTTTCCATTGTGCCGTGCGCCGTGCTGATCCTGCTGAGTGATTTCATGTTGCAGATTGTGACCCGAACTCCATGGATCGCAGTGTTGCACCAGGTGGTCTGCTGGGCAATCTGCATCGGGCTTTCAGCGATCGCCGTGGGCTTGGGGGCGAGGTTCCCGAATCTCCGCGAGCCGTCGCCTGCCAAAATCGCGGCCGGGTTTGGCGGGACATTGAACCTGGTGGTGAGCGCGATTTTCATTATTTCCGCGGTGATCGTCGTGGCGATCCCCAGTTACTACCAGGTCGAACAATCTGGCGGCGGGAAGGCCGCGGATTTCATGGAACTGGGATCGACGTCCGCGACGTTGGCGGGTCTCTTGCTTTGCCTCGCGCTGAGCGGAATTGCCATCGTGCTGCCGCTGCGAATTGGTTTGCAGTCGTTCCGGCAAATGGAGCCGTAGGCATTCGGCTGTGAGATCGCGGGACGGAGACGATAGCGATCCCGAAAGCGTCAGGCCAGCAGCTCTGAGATCACGTGACCATGCACGTCTGTCAGCCGGCGATCGATTCCGTTGTGTCGCACCGTGAGCTGGCGGTGGTCGATCCCCAGTAGATGGAGGATGGTCGCGTGAATGTCATACACCTGAGTTGGATTGTCTCGATCCAGCGGCTTGTATCCCCACTGGTCGGATTCGCCATGCGTTACGCCGGGTTTGACTCCGCCCCCACACAGCCAATTGGTAAAGACGTACGGGTTGTGGTCTCGCCCCTTCGTGCCCTGCGTGCTGGGCATTCTGCCAAACTCGGTGGTCCACAGAACGATGGTGTCCTCCAACATTCCGCGTTGCTTCAGATCCTTGATGAGTGCCGAGGCGCCAACCGCCATACCCGTCGCCAGCGGACCCTGGTCGCGTTGAACATCTTCATGTGAATCCCAATTGCGGCGCGGGAAGCTGTTGTCGTTACCAGACCAGATCTGCACAAACCGAACGCCTCGTTCCAGCAAGCGACGGGCAACCAGGCATTTGCGACCGAAGTAGTCCGCTTCCTCCACTGGATTAATGTTCTTGTCGAAGGCCGACTTGCCGTGATCCAGTCCGTACATGCGTTTGATGTACTGCGGTTCGCTGGAAATATCCAGTGCCTCGGGAGCACTCAGTTGCATTCGGGCCGCGAGTTCGTAGCTGCGAATACGCGCTTCCAGTCGAGTATCGTCGGGACGTTGTGCCTGGTGGTCACGATTGAGCTTCGTTAGCAGGGCAATCGCGCGGGCGTCACTTTCTCGGGTGACGAAGGGCGCATCCGGCAACAGGTCCGCGATTGGGTTTTCCAGTCCCAACCGAATCATCGTGCCCTGATGCGAGGCGGGCAGAAAGCCTGTCCCCCAGTTCTTCGGCCCGTTCGACGCAAACCCTCGTCGGTCCGGCAGAACCACGAAAGTCGGCAGGTTGTCGTTCATGCTGCCCAAGGCATAGCTGACCCAGCAGCCCATGCCCGGGAAGCCCGGCGTATCGAACCCCGTTGCCTGGAGGTAGGTTGCCTGACTGTGGACGCCCGTCTTGCCAACCAGATTGTGAACAAAGACCAGCTCGTCCGCGACCTCGCCCAATGGCGATACAGCATCACTGAGCATCTTTCCGGATTCGCCATACGGGCGAAACGGAAACACACTCTTCATCCAGGGGCCCAGCCCGTTCTGGAAAGCCTCGACGTGTTCACCAAAGTCAGACTTCTCGCCGTGGTGCTTGTCCAGCATAGGCTTGTGGTCGAACAGATCCAGGTGACTGGCTGCTCCCGCCATGAACATCTGCACCACACGTTTCGCTTTGGGCGGATTGTGCAACACTCGAACCACGCCACGCGATCCATCGGTGCCCGCTGCGGCTGCCGTTTCTGATTGCAGGAGGCTTGCTAGAGCAACGCCGGCGAACCCGTGCCCAACGTTCTGCAGCATCTGGCGTCGATTGTGCATGTTGAAATCCCCTTTGATTGCCGCGCTACCGGCTGATGTAGTGTCGCAAGATGTCCGAGAGACCTTTTGCGCAGAAGGTGAGGAGTCCACCCGCGAAAGCGCCCAGGCAAACAGGCAATCCCACAAAGAGCGCCGCGAGCACCATCATACGGGCGATCGCGTCTTGTCCATTCCAGTCAAGAATCGCGCCGACGACGATGGCCGTGATGCCGCCGACGGCGAGGCCGGCAACTGCTCCGTAGCAAGCACCTCGTGATGCAACCGCTCGAATGCCTTCGTTTCTGGGCACTGCAGTTACAGCCCCCGAGGCGACTTCGCGCGACGGTTGATACGGATTGTCGTGAGCGATAATTTCTGACATGGCCTTCACTGGGGTTAGTCGACGAACACGAACTCGTTCAAATTGAATAGCAAGCGGCAGGCATTTTCGATGCCAAATTCTTCTGAATACTCAACGAGATCTCGAAGCTGTTCGGCGGTGGGTTCGCGACCCGTTGCGAGGCGAAACGCATTGAGTGCCTGGCTTGCGGCGTCCTTCGAGCCACTGCTGACGCGGGCCCCAAATTCCGCGGCCATCGTTAACATGAACTTGTTGTTCATCATCGAGAGTGCCTGCAACGAAGTAACCGTTTCGTCGCGGCGGGGAACGCTCTGTGACGAGTCAGCGCAATCCAGCGTTGTCATGAACGGGTCTGGCTGACTTCGCACAATAAAGCGATAAATCGACCGGCGATGCGAAGCGGGGTCTGTCGGGTCGTGTTTGTGGTATTCGTAGTGAGGTGAATGCTCGGGTCGCTCGAGTACGAACAGCCTCATTCCGGGGCCGTACATGGTTTCGTCAAGTTGCCCACTCACGTGCAGCACTGCGTCGCGGACCTCTTCAGCGGAGAGCCGGCGACGATTCATCCGCCATAAGAACCGGTTGCCGCTGTCGGCCTCAACGTTTGACTGACTCGTGGCTGTCGACGCCTGTCTGTACGTCGAGCTATTCACGATCAGGCGGTGCAGTGCCTTGAACGATTGCCCACCGTCGCGGAACTCAACCGCCAACCAGTCCAGCAGCGCGGGATGCGTTGGTTGAGCTCCCATTCGTCCAAAGTCGTTCGGAGTCTCAACGATTCCTCGTCCAAAGTGATACTGCCACACTCGGTTCACGATCGATCGCCATGTGAGTGGATTGTTCGGGTCGATGATCCAGTCCGCCAGCGCAACGCGACGATCTCCCTCGGCGTGCATCGGGTCAAGTTCGAACTTCACCGAGTCGCTCGGTCCTAGCGGGATGCGACCAGGCACTGCAAGCTGACGCGGTTGCAGGATATCGCCGCGATGCAAGACGTGGATGGTCCGCGGCTTGCCGCCGTTGGCACCGGTTCCCTTGAAGGCTCCGCCACCGGTGTGAATCATCCCGGCGTAGACTCGGCCCGGTTCCGGCAGTTCTTTCAAACTGGAACTAATTGATTCGAGTTCCTTCGCCGCGTGCTTCTGGGCATCCAGAATGGCTTGCGGAATGCGCTTCGCCAGAAGACTGTTTCGCGCTGCCTTCGCACCGTCGAGTTCTTTCCGTATGTCTGGCTTTTGCGATTGCCCATACCAATGCCCGTCAACCAGATTCTTTCGCTGCCAGCGAACCGGCGCCTCAATGGAATCCATCGCCGTGACCGTCTTGTCCCTGGCGATATTGTTATCGCCGCGCAATACCAGCAGTTCACCTAAAGCGAAGTTGTAGGCGTCAGCCCGTTTTGCCAGTTTGGTTGCCGTGATGCGAACGTATCGAGCCTTGGAGCCCTTCGGCAATCCAAACTCCTGACGGCCGCAGCCCGGATTGGGCACATCTTCGTCCGTAAGGTCAGCGACTGTTGAGGTCTCCCCGCCAAAAACTGCGTCATTGGATATCTCAATGCGAAAGCGAACGGGAAAGCCGAAGCCAGCTCCTATGCCGGCGTAATCGTCGTGAGCTCCAATCAGATCGATGCGATCAATTTGCGACACTTCGCCCAAATCAACCTGAACCCACTTCGTCGTGTCTTCGCTCTCAGCAAGTTGACTGTGGTAACCAAACGCTGGTTGCCCCGAATCTTCCCGAAGTGCCCTGTTCAGTTGGTCGATCTGCTTGTTGAGTTCTTTGAGTTGCTCACCGCCCAATTCCCTAATCTTTTCGGCAGCCTTGGCTTCTCGTGACTGAGCCGCCTTTCGTTCAGCCATTAGCTGCCTTCGCCGCCGTGCGACTTCGGGTTCGCGATCGAAGGTTCGTTCTGCCCGGTCGAGTGCTGCAAAAACAGTCTGCAAGCCGTAGTAGTGTTCTTGCGTGACCGGGTCGAACTTATGGTTGTGGCACCGAGCACACTGTACTGTCGTGCTGGTGAAGGTGTTCATCGTCGACGTGACCATGTCGTCGCGATCCAGATTTCTTGCGATGCGACCGTCGATCTTGGTCTCTGGCACTTCCGCGTGCCCAATGAAGTCCCACGGTCCGGCCGCAATGAAGCCCGTGGCCGTGATCGCGTTCAACTCATTCGGCCACAATACATCGCCCGCAATCTGCTCGCGGACAAATCGCTGGTAGGGCCGATCCTCGTTGAAGGCCCGAATTACGTAGTCGCGATACGGCCACGCGTTGGGTCGGAGTTTGTCTTTGTCATAGCCATGCGTGTCGGCGTAATGGACAACGTCCAGCCAGTGACGCGCCCACCGTTCGCCGTAATGTTTTGAATCAAGCAATTCATCAACGAGATTCTCGTACGCCCGATCGTCGGCGTCATTCACAAACCGCTCAACTTCTGTGGGCGTTGGCGGCAGCCCCAACAGGTCAAAATAGAGCCGGCGAATCAGCGTGCGCCGATCTGCCTCGGGAGAACCGCTCAGGCCTTGTTCTTCTCGCTTCTGATAGATGAAGGCATCAACCGGTGTTCGGATGAGCTGGCCGGCCTGCGTGGGAGGAACCTGCGGTTGCTTCAGCGGTGCCAGCGACCACCAATCAAAATCAGTAACAGATGCCTCCGAAACGGTCGCTTCCGTCGGCCAGTTAGCTCCGTCTTCAATCCATTTCCGCAGGACTGCGATCTCCGCGGGTGTTAGAGGGTCGGCGTTCCGCGGCATCTCTGCCTTGCCGTCGGTGGGAATGACCACTTCCAGCAAACGACTACCCTCAGGACTGCCCGGCTCGAGAAAACCACCATCCATGACGGAGGTTGATGACTGCAGCGACAGGTCGCCTTTTGCGTCCGAGTCGTTATGGCAGCCAATGCACCTTCGCTGGAGTATGGGCACAACTTCCTGAAAGAAGTGTGACTCTTCCGCGGCAGTTGCCGAAACGGCCCCTAGAAGACCGATCAGAATGAGATAGCGAAGTGTCAGCATGGTCTCCCTCTCGTTTGCCTTTCCGACCATTTTAGTCGAATCGACCGGGAATTTCCGCTTCACTTTGGCCAGCAAAGACGGGGCGAGGCGAATTACTCCAACCGGACGGCTCTTTGTATCTGGATGGGCGGATCAAGCGTCTGCCCGTTCGCGTGGGCCGCCTGAATCTTGCGAACGACGTCCATACCTTTTGTGACAATGCCAAACGCGGCATACCCTTCGCCGGTCTTGTCGCGTTTTCCGCCGTGATCAAGTTCCGGTTGGTCACCGATACAAATGAAGAAATGGTCGATCGCCGTGTCCGGTTCAACTTCGCGGGCCATGGAAATCGTTCCCGAAAGATGGCGGAGCCCGGTTTCGCTCGTGCGTTCGAGCCGGATCGGCGGGAGGAATTCTTCGCTTCGCGCCGGATTCGCTTGAGCCTGAATGACTTCGATCTTGACCTTGTTGTCGGGCTGGTTGTCCATCGTCACCGTGCGATGAAACAGGCCATCCGAATAGAATCCCTCGTGGACGTAATGCAAGAAGTTGGCCACCGTCACGGGAGCTCGTTTGGCGTCTAGTTTGACTTCGATCTGACCGCGGGTTGTATCGATGCGAACGCGAGGTTCATCGGGAATTGGCTCCTTCCGCCAGCGAAAGGCAGGCAAGGAAGCGAAGTCGATGCCAGCCAGGTGAGCCCGCTCGCTAGCCGGCCTTGCCGCCGGTTTGCGGTAACGCCATTCGCGATCACCAAACACCTCTTCGCATAGTCTCGCAACGCCCGGGTCGTACTCGCGCAGCTCGCTGCGAGTATTGACGTGGTTGTGCAAGGCATCGTCTTCCCGGTTGTCGTCGAACCAGCTTTGCACGGCTTCCGCCCAGTATTCCTGCCGGTTCGTGGAAGCGTACGTGCCTTCCCACAAGCGGCGTTCCTTTGCGGTCTCATAGGCGAGACGCAACTTGTCGTCGAATTCCGGGTCCACCTCCGGCATGCCCATACTGTGGATCGCATGAGCAAATTCATGGATGCATATATTTTCTGTGGAGTAAGGGTCGTTGGGGTGGCACAGCAAGTTTTCTTCCGCACAGCTTACGGCCGGCGCGGATTTCGTTGCTCCAAGACCTCGCGCTCGGCGGTCCCAATAGATTCGCGGTTTGAGATCGCGATGTTCGGGGACATCCGTCGTAAATTCGTTCCACGCCATGACCGCCAGCCGCGTGTTGTTCTCGGCCATCGCGTCCAGGATGTCAGGGCGGTGGCCCAGCATCTTTTCGACAATCCAGGCAGCCTCAAGAATCGCAGCGTCCGAGACGTTGACCGACCCAACAACCGGCAGCCCCATGACGGCGACGTGCTTTTGATAAAACGGATCCAGGGAAAACCGGTCGCGGACGGCTTTGAGGACGCTCAGGGAATGTGCTGTGGTTGCGTATTCGTCCGGCGTCATCCACGTCAGATCTTTCCAGTATTCGGTGTCATTCATCTGCGCCGGCCCCGGTGTGGACCGTCCCGACCGAACGATCTCTGTGATCTTGCGAGTGAGTCGCTGTACTTCTTCCGGCCGCTGCGCCGCAATGTCTTGCTGTTCACCCGGGTCCGCCTGCAAGTCGAACAATTGCACCCGGTCCTGTTTCCCGTGCGCCATGCAGAGCTTCAGATTGCCGTCTCGAATAGCCATGCGACCGTTAATTGCATGATGAATCATGGGCGCTCGAGGCGAGGGCTGTTCGTTCTTAAGGGCCGGGAGAAAGCTGACGCTGTCTTCGCCTGCGCTCGGAGGCAGGTTCGCGCCAACCACGTCGGCAATGGTTGCCAGAACATCGGTTTGGCATACGCTGCCCGTCCAATCGCGACCCGGATTCCTGGTACCCGCCGGCCACCTCACGAAAAACGGTACACGGTGCCCGCCTTCATAGATCGACCGTTTTCCATCCCGGTAGATATGGTTGCTGGCGTGCTTGAATTTCTTCCGGCGAGCTTTCCATGTTGTTTCCGGACCGTTGTCGCTAGTGAAGATTACCATCGTGTCATTGGCCAGCTTCTCCTGGTCCAGAAAGTCGAGTACGCGGCCCAGGTGATGGTCTGTCTCGATCATGAATTCGCCGTAAGCGCCAGCTTCTCCCTGCCCGCGGAACTCTGGAAGCGGAATTACTGGTTTGTGAGGCGAAGTGTAGGGAAGGTACAGGAAGAAGGGCTTACCGTTGCGGGCGGAATCCGCCTTGCCTGCCATCCACTCAATCGCCTTGTCCGTGAAGCGGGTCAGGCATTCGGAATCGACAAAGTCCGGTGCGGTCTCCATCCCCATGACACCCAACTTTGTCTTTGTCTCCTTGGGCGTCGATTCGTACGGTGGTTGGATGCGATAGTCCGAGATCGCTATCCGGTTTGGCTTCTTGGCGGTGTAGAGAGTCGGCGGGACCTTTGCGAATCGCCCCTCAAACCAGGCGAGTACGCCGTAGTTCATGGATGCAGGGATGCCAAAGAAGTAGTCGAAGCCCTTGTCCAGCGGCATGTCTTTGACCGGTTTCGTCCAATCGCGGTTCCCGGCCTCACCGGGGAAATCCATGCCGAGGTGCCACTTTCCCACCATAGCGGTGTCGTAGCCGTGGTCACGCAGCAGGCTGGCGATGGTCATTCGGCCGTCGGCAATCAGGCACGGCTTCTCTGCCCCGAACACGCCTCGTTTTAGAGTCGTCCGCCAACTGTATCGGCCAGTCAGCAAGCCATATCGTGACGGTGTGCAAACGGTGTCGCTCGAATGCCCGTCCGTAAACGAGATGCCCTCGCGAGCAAGCCGATCGATGTTGGGCGTTTTGAATTTCGAGTCGGCATTCAGACAGCTTGCATCACCAAACCCCTGGTCGTCGGTATAGATCAGAATCACATTGGGGCGTGCGGCCACAGTGGCGCATGCTGACGCCGCTATCAATATTGCGGCACGCATCAACGCAACAAACGCATAGGTTGTTCCGTAGCGTCTTCCTTCAGATCGAGTCGTCATCGACTGGCTCCCCAAGCGAATTTCTGTTGCGACTTCTAACGGTCGAGAGAGACGGATTCGGCGTAGGCCAGTTCGCCCGTCCGTCCGTCGTAGTATTGAAAAATGATCTGTGGATGCGGGTACTTCACCCAGCGGTTTCCGCCCAGCTTCTTCGGCATATTGAAAACGTTGTTTACCTGGACGACGCAGAAGTACGGATAGAGCCGTTCAAGACGCGGGATGTCCGGCAGGATGTAGCTGCTCCAGCGAATGTCGCACTCGCGCGGGCCAAACTTGAACTTGCCGGTTGCCGGGCGGTCGCTTTCGTCGTTTTTGGGCACGTGGTTCACACTGTTGTGAGGACCACAGCAAAACTCCCAGACGTTTTCGGTAACCTTAATCGCAAAACTGTTGTGAAGATCGCCCGTCATAACGAAGACCTTCTTGTTGCCAAGCTTATCCCAGGCGTTGATCAGCTTTTCGCGTTCATCGAAGAAACCCGTCCATGCCTCTTCCTTGTTGGCGGTGTCTGCTTCGAATCCCCCCGCACCACTGTGTGGAATCATGAATGGCACCGACGAAACGACAAAGAAGAAGTCCGCGTCACTCTCCTGCATCGACTTCATCAACCATTCGGTCTGCGGTTTGCCAAGCATCGACACGCCGGGCTTGTCCCGCTGGCGGACGTCATGCATGTCGCGATCGCCGCGCGTATCCAACAGGAAGAACTCGCAGTTGCCTACCTTGAAACTGCCGTAGCTAGGTCGACCAATGGAGTACGCCATCTCCATGTCGTCCTCACGGGCCGGCATGTGCAGTCGCAACGTATGCTTGTCGACGACTTCGACGATATCGTAGACGTATGAGTTTCGGTTGCCCGAATCGTCGTCGTACTTCATGTCGTTCACGCCCGCGTGAATCCCGCCCCAATGCACGTGCAGGCTGAGCATCTTGTCCAGAGGCAGTTTCGTGAAATCGGTGTTGCGATCAATCAGCAAGTCACTACCGGCCTTCATCGCACCGCGTCCAAAATGCAGCGGAACGTCGTGATGCATTGGGTCCGCCCAGCCCAAATAGTCGTACCATGCGTACGTGCCAATGTCGCGAAATACGGTGCGGCGATGGCGTTTCCCTCGCTCGCCGGACCCCCAGATGTCGTTCACCAGTTCGTGGTCGTCGAAGGTGAAGTAGCTGGGCATGTTGCGATGCCATTTGGCCAGCTCGGTGCCACGAGACAAGTAGAGCTTGTAGTTCTCCCAGACTCCGACAACCGTGGGCATGACCTGAACGGACAACGGATACTCTTCAATACCCTGCGTCAGTCGCCACGCCTCGGGAGGATATCGACGCAACTCCTCGTACAGCCAGTCGCCGTTCATGATGTGGAAGTGAGTCTTCTGCGCCCACGTATTATTCAGGTGCTCGTAGGTCGGGGACCGATGACCGTTTCCGTGAAGCGGATTCTGGTTTGCGCAAGAGCCAATTTGAAACCGAAAGTTAAACAGGCCGTCCGGATTGTGTTCCGCGTTACGTGTGTCGGCCGCGCTCGGCAGCGTCATGAAGGTGCCCGGAAGACCATGGGGGCGATCATTAACGACAATCTGATAGTGATATCGCGTATTCGCCTTCAGGTTCTGCAGCCTTGCGACGCCCGTGTTGTCATGAGCGGACGTGGTCTCCGCGGGAGGGCTCAGCGATTTCATCGCGGTGGGGCTGGTTCCATACTGAACGCGGAACTCCCCGGCATCGGACGTGCGGCCCCAAACCAACATGGAATTGGCGGTAGGCTGCCCAAGCATCGGCCCATGCGTCAGCCGAATTGGATCACGCTGCGCGTGCGCCGAGGCGGCAAACAGCAAACATACAATCACAGGATACAGACAACGAACTCGATACATTTTGCTCTCCCGGAGGTTGAGCAAACATTCTACCGGCTCTGGCGACTACGTGGGTGAAGCCGGCAGCAATCGAGGCAAAAACGAGACGTTCGTGCTATTCAGCCGGTCGTTCGAAGAAGTCACCCAGCTCGGCGTAGCGATGGTAAGGAACGGCGTCTTTCTTCCACGCCGCCACGTACCCATCGTAGATCCTTCGCAACTCGTCGAGTCGCCCCGTGTCGGACTTCATGGCGATCCGGTTGGTAATCTCCAGCGGATCAAGTTCGATGTCGTAGAGTTCTTCCGTCCGGGTGAACTCGTCTTTCGAGTAGGGCCAGTTGATGTACTTTTCCGTTGCCGTGACGACGCTGAGGCTGTAAACCGGTTTTGGTCCCCAGACATTGATAAGCGGAAGATGTTGGTGTACGACCGATGTCGGGTCCGAATACACGGGCAGAAGCGATTTGCCATCCATATTTGTTGGGATGGGTTCGCCCGCCAGGTCCAGCATCGTCGCGGCCATGTCGACATTGCCCGTCAATGATTTTGAGCGAAGTTGCTCGCCGCTGTTTGTATGCCGGGGATCGAAGATCACCAAGGGCACTCGCGATGACTCTTCGTACGGTAACACCTTGGAGCCGTATCCGTGCGAGCCGCACATGAAACCATTGTCGGAGGTGTAGATGACGACCGTGTTGTCGGCGACGCCGGCCGATTTCAGGGCATCACGAATCATGCCCACGGCCACGTCGATGGCATAGATCTGCTGGTAGTAGCTGGCCATCACCGCGTCGTAGTTGGAGCTGTATTCCCAACTATGGAAACGCTCAAATTGGCGACCCTGTCGGCTCTGCAGCGAGAAGTGCTCGCCATAACGTCGACCGTAGTTAGCGGGTTTGGTGAATTTCTTGCCAGCGTAGACATTGTCGAATTTGGGGTCCGGCTGCACGGGCTTGTGCGGTGCCTTGAAACTGACGGACAGGCAAAACGGCTTTCCTCCGTCTGCATTTGCCTGAATGAAATCCCGGCCAAACGCGCCATAGGAAAGGGTAGAGTGCGGCCACTCCCTGGCGTACTTCGCCATCGATTTGTTCTTGGCGGTCTGATAGAAAGTCTGCCCGGGTCCGGCTCCCCAGTGATCGAAGTCATCGGCCGGCAGCACCTTGGGTTCTCCTCGGTTCCCGTTCGGTTTGTCGGCGACTTCGAACCCGATTTTTCCGGCCATCGCGGTCACATAGCCCGCCTTACGCAGCAGCATGGGATACGACTTCTCCCAGTGATTACGCACCAGGGGGCCGTGTTCAAAGTTACAGCCGTGCTTGTACTCGAACATACCTGTCATCACATTGCAGCGACTGGCCATGCAGATCGCCGTCGAGACGTAATGCCTGTCGAACACCATTCCATCGCGAGCGAGCTGGTCGATGTTGGGCGTTTCCACGCCGGGAGTCCCGTAACAACCCAGTGAGTAGGTCGTCTGGTCGTCCGCCATCAGGAAGACGATGTTCGGTCGGGCATCGGCGGCAAACAGCGACGACGCGAACGACAACAGCACCAGTGGCAGAAGGTAGCGTACGTATCGCATGGAAGACGGCCTACAGCTTGTTTCGAGTGAAAATCTCATGGTCATTTCTTTCTGTAGGTGGCGCCGTTGTCAGGCGGCATAGCGTTGTGCCACGCAATGAGTTTCTTGCTGAGAGCTTTGACGACGCCGGGGTTCGCGTCAGCCACGTTATTGGTTTCACCGGGATCGCTGGAAAGGTCGTACAGGAACGCGTCGCTGCCGTCGTACTCGCACAGCAGCTTCCAGTCACCCTCGCGGGCGGCAAGGTCAGGGCAGTCGTCGATTCCGTAGTACGAATCTCGATCTGGTGGGCGGCGAAAGAAGATTGGCTGTGAGCGTGACTGCGAGAAAGCGCCCAGCAAAGTTGCATCCAGCACTTCGCCATCGAATTTTGCTTCGCGTGCATCGACGGCCGCAATCTTCAGCAGCGTTGGGACAAGATCGACGGCTGAGAAATGGGACTTGAGATTGGCCGTTCCGGTTGCTGCCTTGTCCACAAGGCCCGGCCCCCAGACAACCAAGGGCGATCGAATACCGCCTTCAAAGAGATGGGTTTTGAAGCCTCGATGGTGTGCCGCCGAACCGGCGCCCTGTTCGGGTCCATTGTCCGAACACACGAGGATCAGCGTGTTCTCGCGAAGCCGCTCACTGTTCCTGACGTAATCAAACAGCACGCCCAGTTGCTCGTCCATGGTGTCCAAAACGCCGTGGTAGAGCTTCCGTTTGGAACCGTCGCCACGCCTTGCCTGCGGCGGGAAGAACGGCGAATGCACATCGTCCGGCCAAACGTTGACGTAGAAAGGTTTCGAATCGGACTCCGCCTGCTTGATGAATTCAAGCGCCGCAGAGGTGAACGACTGAGTTACCAGCGAGCGGTCTACGTACGTGATCTCTGACGGGTCGCCGAGCTTGTCCGATCCCAACGTGTGCGCTTTAACGGGCGAGCCGTCGTACGCGTCCTTCATCGCGAGAACACGGGGACCCAGCCCTTCGAAATTAGTCAGTGAAGCATCAAAACCGTACTCGGTGATGAGTGGCGCTTCGCCAACATTCCGTTGGCCGCCCATATGCCATTTCCCGAAGTGACCGGTCGCGTATCCGGCGTTATTCAGAAACCTCGCCAGCATCGGAGCCGCCGGATCCAGCCACTGGGCCACGCCACGCTCCTCGTTGTGCTTGCGGTTGCTTAAGTAGGACGTGATCTTCCAACGCTGTGGATATTGACCCGTCGAAATCGCCACGCGGGAAGGCGAGCAGATGGGCGAGTTCACGTAGAACTGTTCGAAGCGTATGCCCTCCGCGGCCAGTCGATCGATGTTCTGGGTCTCAACCGCTTCGTTTCCGAAGCAAGAGAAGTCAGCCCAGCCCATGTCGTCGATGAAGACGAGCACGATATTGGGGCGATCGCCAACTGCTACGCTGGCAAACGCGAGCAGCAATGTCAGAACCAGAGTCTTGCGTAACATCGGTTGCCTCCTTGGCGGGCAGGATTGAGTGTTATTCAACACGTCCGATCACGCGGCCTTCTTTTGTGCCGCCTGCTTTTCCGCTTCGCGTTGCTTACGTTTCTTCTCATTCAGGAACTGATACATGTTGAAGGCTTTCGGATATGCGACTTGATGCTCCGCCGCCCACGCTTCCCACATGCCCAGCATCTTTTCTCGTTGGTCGGTTTCGACGTCGATGAGATTGCTCATTTCGGTACGATCGGCCTCGAGGTTGAATAGCTCCCACGGCTTCTTGTACTCACGCACGAGCTTCCATTTGCCCCACCGCATGGCGGCATTTCCCTCGTGTTCCCAGTAGATGGGTTCGTCGTGAATTGGTTGGCTACTTCCCTGGAGCGCGGCAACGAGAGACTTGCCAACGGTCTGTGGCTTGTCGGCCGGATAAGTAGCTCCGGACAGCTCCATGCAGGTCGGCATGAAATCGGGAAGGTAGCCGAACTGGCGAATGAATGAACCGCGTTTCGATTTCGGGATGCCAGCCGGCCAGTGAGCGATCATGGGCGTGGAAGCACCGCCTTCGTGAACGAAGTGCTTGTAAAGACGGAACGGCGTATTCGACGCATTGGCCCACGCCAGGCCCTGCCGAACGCCGGCCGTCCCGGGTGGCGGATTGCGGATCATTGCCTCGTTGCCTTGCCCAAGGATGCCGCCTTCCTGGCAGGCGCCGTTGTCAGACATGAAGAAGATCACAGTGTTGTCTAATTCCTCGATCTCTTTCAAGTGACGAACCAGCTTCCCAACGTTGCGGTCGATGGCGTCAATACAACCGGCGTAGGCTGCCATGATCGCATCCAGGTCGACGCGTTGTTGCTCACTGAGTGAATCCCATTTCGGGCCGACGTGGGGAGCGGGTGTAATGTCCTTCGGAAAGAGCCCCAGCTCCTGTTGCTTGGCCAGTCGAGTTTTCATCAACGCTTCCCAACCCTCCGTGTACTTGCCCTTGTACTTTTGATAGTCCAGCCACTTTGCATTCAACGGCCAGTGGGGTGCGTTGTGAGCCAGATAGAGGAAGAATGGTTCGTCGTCCTGTTTGGTTGCTTCGTCGATGAACTGAATGCCTTTGTCGGTAAACGCGTCCGTCGTGTAGAAGCCTTCACCAACCTCGACTCGTTCGTTTCCGTCCCAGATGCCTCGGTCTTTTGAGGGTTCGAAGTAGTTGCAGGCACCGGGAATGCAGCCGTAATAGCGGTCGAATCCGCGTTGGAGCGGCCAGCATTCTTCACGGTGGTAGCCCAGGTGCCACTTGCCCGTCATCAGGGTGTGATAGCCGGCCGTTTTCAGGACCTGTGCGAGAGTTGCACAGTTGTCGTTGAGGTAGCCCTGGTACGCGCCTTCAAATCCGAGCGGTTGGCCAGGCGGTTCGGTCATGTGCCCGATACCAACCTGGTGAGGATGTAGTCCGGTCATCAGGCTCGCGCGAGTAGGGCAACATCGACCGCAGTTGTAGAATTGCGTGAACCGCAAACCGTTCGCTGCCAGTCGATCGAGATTGGGAGTTTCAATTTCGCCGCCGTAACAGCCGATATCGGAATAGCCCATATCGTCCACAAGAATGACGATAATGTTGGGTCGTACCGCATCTCCCGACACAGATGACGCCAACGCCAGCCAACAACCGGCAAGAAACGCAAATCGCACGAACATCGAGACCTCCCCCAGAGTTATGAACCGGGCCAAGTATAACGGTATTTGTGTCGCCGTTCGATATCGCCGCCATGTCACGTATTGGCAGCCTAAACGTATTCGTGGCGTTCGCGACGAACGGATACTCGACTTTCGGGTCCACCACCGCGAGTGTAGAACACGGCTCACCATCCATTCAGGTTTTTGAATGCAACCACTGCCCGTCGACGAACTGCTTCCCGAGATCGTGAGTCGCCTGCGCGAATCGAACGGTCTGATTCTCGAAGCGCCACCGGGCTCCGGTAAAACGACGCGAGTGGCTGCGCATCTGCTCGAGCAACAAATGGGCTCATCGGATCGCAAGATCTTCTTGCTGCAACCCCGCCGTGTCGCGGCCCGCTCGACCGCTCAGCGCATTGCGGAGGAACGCGGCTGGCAACTGGGCCGTAAAGTTGGCTACCAGGTGCGATTCGACGGCCGAGTCTCCGACGAAACGGCGTTGATCGTGGCGACCGAAGGCATCCTTTTAAGGAAACTTGCCAACGACCCGATGCTGGAAGATGTGGGGACCGTGATTCTCGACGAGTTCCACGAACGCTCGGTGAACGCAGACCTCCTGCTGGCAGTCGTCCGCAATCTTCAGCAACTCGTACGCGACGACCTTCGCATCATCATTATGTCGGCGACACTGGACACGGAAGAGATCCGTAGCTACCTCAAGGCACCGGTCGTGCGAACCGAAGGTACGCTGCATCCCGTCGATATTCGCTACAAGCCGTCTCGACCGCGGCAGTCAATTGCGGAGCATACCGCCGAAGCGGTCCACGACGTGGTCGCCCGGCGCGAAGGCGACGTGCTTGTCTTCTTGCCTGGCGTCGGAGAAATCGGCCAAACCGAGAGACTTCTGCGGCAACGGAGCCTAAAGGGATGTGAAATCCTGCCGCTCCACGGTAGCCTGCCGCTCGACCAACAGACGCGAGTCCTCCGGGCGGGTGAACTACGTCGAGTCGTCCTTGCTACCAACATCGCGGAAACGTCCCTCACCATTGAAGGCATCCGCACGGTCATCGACAGTGGGCAGGCACGCGTGTTGCGATTTGATGCAGACGCCGGACTGAATCGCCTGCAACTGGAACCGATTTCGAAAAGTTCGGCGACTCAGCGGGCCGGCAGGGCAGGGCGATTGGAAGCTGGCGTCTGCATCCGACTATGGGACGAAAAATCTCACCGTGCACGCCCGGAACATCTGGAACCGGAGATTCGACGCACCGACCTGTCGTCTACCCTGCTGCAGCTATACCTGTGGGGCGAGTCGCCGGACGATTTCCCCTGGTTTACGCGTCCGCGGGAAGAGTCGTTGTTCGCGGCCGAGCAGCTGCTGGAATTGCTGGGGGCTGTGCGTGGCAACAGGATCACAAAGCTTGGTCATCGCATGGCCAAGCTTCCACTGGAACCCCGACTCGCTCGATTGCTGATCGAAGCAGAGGCGTTCGATTCCGTCCCGGAGATGGCGCTGGTCGCCGCGATCCTCGGCGAACGAGATCCGTTTCTCTCGCCTCGCCCGGATGGCAATCGAGGCCGCCCGCCAACTCGGTCTCAACGTCAATGGCGGTGTGACATCACGCAACGACTGCTCGCCTTGATGGTGTATTACGAATCCGGGAACAGCACGTCGATGTTTGGAGATATACATCGAGTGGGCGCGAAGACGATCCGGCGTATAGCGGACCAGTTCATTCGATTGCTACAGCCTGGCGACGGGGCCTCGCATGACTCCCAGGACGCGGAGGAACTCGAAGTGGTCGTCGCACAGTGTCTCCTTGCAGCGTTCCCCGACCGCCTCGCGCGACGGCGAAAACCGGGCGATCCGAAAGGGAAAATGGTTGGTGGACGTGGCGTCCGACTCGCCACCACGAGTGGTGTAGCTCAGCCGGAGTTGTTTCTGTGCATCGACGTCGACAATCGTGCCACCGAAGCGAATGTGCGCAAAGCCACCGGAATCGAGCCTGAATGGTTGCACGGAGGAATCGTTTCGGAACGCGAAGAGCTGTTCTTCAATCCGACTCGCAAACAGGTCGAAGCAAGACGCAGAACCTATTGGTACGATCTGCTGCTATCGGAGAAGACTTCGCAGATTTCCGATCGAGAACAATGTGCCGAACTGCTATTCAAGGAAGCGTCCCGGCGACTGGATGCGGTGGCTCCCAACGAAGGGTCTGCGTTCGCCTCATTCGGCACGCGGCTGCAATGCCTTGGAGATTGGTGTCCGCACCTGAACTTGCCCGCCCTTGATGACGCGTTGCGATTGAGCATCCTGAAGGAACTCTGCCACGATAAACGCAGTTTCAGCGAGCTCCAGTCAGCCCCGTGGATCGATTGGCTCAAGTCAAAACTGACGCCTGATCAAATCAAAGCAGTCGATCGCGAGTGCCCCGAACGTATTGAAGTTCCCAGCGGCAGCCGCATCAAGATCGACTACGCGGTAGGCAAACCACCCGTGCTGGCCGTGCGAATTCAGGAGATCTTTTCGTGGACAACAACGCCACGGATCGGCTGTGGGCGAATCCCGTTGCTGCTGCATTTGTTGGCCCCAAACTATCGGCCACAACAGGTGACGGATGACCTGGCGAGCTTCTGGGCAACGACGTACGAAGTTGTCCGCAAGGAGCTCCGGCGGCGTTATCCCAAACACAAATGGCCCGAAGATCCGCTTACGGCCACCCCCGAATGCAAAGGCGGACGGCGGCGATAGCTGCAAGTTGACGCGGCTACGAATGTGGCTCTTGAATTCCGTTCGTCAGGAACTGCACGACAACATCGAACATCCCGCTCGATGTCGCGCCCATTCCGGACGCTTCGCCGCCAGTTCGTCCGGGCCCGCGTCCTCGTCATACGGATGGCGGAGGACTTCCAGCAGTTCGTTGACCATCGAGTAATCGCCGGCTTCTGCTTTGTCGATGGCCAATTGAGCGATGTAGTTTCGCAAGACGAATTTTGGGTTTACCGCATTCATGCGTTGCACTCGCTCCTTCGTTGGCAGGCCATCCTGTCGAACGCGTTCGAAGTAGCGATTGAACCATTCGTCCGTCGCCGTCAGGTCATCTTCCTTCAGCTTGTCGGGCGAATAGTAGGCCGGCGCAATGGTCTCGAGCCACGTTCGTTCGCCGGGGCTATCGATCTCAACGGCTGCAAGTCGCCGAAAGAAGATCGTCATGTCGGTTTCCGCGATTTGTAGCGTCTTCAGCAAGTCTTCGATCAGCGAAGCATCCGTTTCGGCTTCGAACTGTCGCAAGCCCAGCTTGGACGCCATCATCGCGTTCCAGCCGGTGTCAAAGGTTTCGTAATAGACGTCCAGCCCGGCGCGGAGTGCGTCAATCCATTCCTCGGGCGGCTTCTCGCCCATGAGCGGGACGATTGCATTGGCCAGTTTGTTCAAGTTCCAGCCGGCGATTTGCGGCTGGTGACCGAAGCGATATCGACGACCACGCATGTCCGTCGTGTTGGGCGTCCAGCCAGGGTCGAAATTCTCCAGCCAACCGTAGGGTCCGTAGTCGATCGTCAGCCCAAGGATCGACATGTTGTCTGTGTTCATGACGCCGTGCACAAAGCCGACGCGCATCCAGTGGACGATCATCTCCGCGGTTCGACGGCAGACTTCGGTAAACCACGCCGCGTACTGCTCGATGCCCAACTCGTCCGCTGCATATTCGGGGAAGTCTCGCCGGATCGTGTAGTCTGCGAGCTGTTTGAGAAGTGCGTCGTCGCGTCGGGCGGCGGGAAGTTCGAAGTTCCCGAAACGCACAAAGGACGGCGCCACACGACACACGACCGCTCCCGGTTCCAGCTTTGGATTTCCGTCGTAGAACATGTCTCGTTGAACCTGCTCGCCTGTAACGACAAGACTGAGCGCGCGCGTTGTTGGGACGCCAAGGTGGTACATGGCTTCGCTGCACAGAAATTCTCGCACCGACGACCGCAGGACCGCCAGGCCATCGGCCGTCCGGGAATACGGAGTTGGACCGGCGCCTTTGAGTTGCAGCGTCCAGTGTTCGCCGGAGTCGTTGAGCACCTCGCCGAGGTTGATGGCCCGGCCGTCGCCCAATTGCTCGGCCCAGTTGCCAAACTGATGTCCCCCGTAACACATCGCAAAAGGGTCCATGCCGTCCAGCACCGTATTGCCGCCAAACACGTTCGCGAACTGTTCCGGGTCGACGGACAGATTTAGCAGGTCGGCGACTTCCGCTGAGTGAGCCGCTAACACCGGCTTCGAGACGGCAGTCGGCTGCACTCGTGAGTAGGCGGCCCCCACGACGCGACGCCGCGAGTTGCTCGTGTCGGGGTCGCCCGGGAGGCTACTAGTGAAACGATTATCGAATGTCAGATTCTGGAGCGATGTATTCATGAGAGAATTCTATCCACTATTCCGCAAATTGACGACTTCGGCAGCCTTCGCCGGCTTGAAGGAAATCGTCGGGTTTGCCATGTTCATGGCCGGAATCGGGTTCGACTTTGCCGACGGGGTCGTTCGGCAGAAAGATCACCGGTCCTGCGGCCGATGCTACGACGGTGCATCTGGCCACACACGGACGAATACAAGCGGACATCAACAGGATTGGGCAAACTATGGGTTTTCTGGCAGGTACGGTTTCGTTTCAGCGATATTGGGTGAGCAAAGATCCGACACCGGAGCTTGGCGAAGAACACGTAAAATTGCTCGATAAATTCAAGATCGGCCAACTGGAAACGGTGGCCCTGGAAGAACCCCGGACAGGCTTCATCGCCGGCGCGCATTTACTGGATACCAATTTCTCGGCAGCCAAAAACATTCTCGGCGACGCTTTGCACTTTGGCGTACGTGTTGATTCCGACCAGATTCCGGCGGCCATTCGCAATGCGTGGCTGCAAATGGAGCTACTTCCGCTAACCGTCGACAACCCGGACGGCAAGCCAACCAAAGCCCAGCGGCAGGAAGCCAAGGAAATGGTCGAAGCGAGATGCGCAGAGGAGGCCGCCACCGGCAAATTCCGCCGCATGGCGCAGACCTCGGTCCTTTGGGATGCTTCGAACGATGAAATCTACGTTGGCTCGACAAGCTCGACGGCCAACGAGCTGTGCGTGGACATGCTTGAACGTGGCTTCGGGCTCGAACTGGAACCTGTCACTTCGGGAAAGCTCGCACACACCTACGCGACGGAATATAAGAAGCTGGATGCACTCTACGGCCTGAGTCCAACTCCCTTTGTGGAACAGGAAGGCAGCGGTGGTCGCGCGGAAGTGACATGGTGGAATGGCATGTCGGACAACTACGATTACCTTGGAAACGAATTCCTGTTGTGGTTGTGGTGGACCTTCGATACGGAAACGGACACGCTGGAATTGAGCGACGAATCCCGTGTGAGCGGCATGTTTGCCCGCACGCTCGCGCTCGATTGTCCACGTGGGGAATCCGGCAAGGAAACCATCTCGGCGGAATCGCCCATCGTGCTCCCGGAGGCAATGCAGGCGATTCAATACGGCAAATTGCCACGCAAGGCTGGGTTGACGCTGGTTCGAAACGACGAGCAATACGACCTGACGTTGCAGGCGGAAACATTCGCGGTTGGATCTGGAAAGATCACTCAAATCGGAAATGATGTGTCCGTCGATTCGATTGATCGCATTCAGAGTTTGCGAGACTTTTCGGAAACAATCGACTTGCTGTTCGATGTCTTTTGTGAACGCCGGTTGGGAACGACCTGGAAATCCGACATCAAGAAAATGCGTAACTGGCTCAACTCAGACAAACCGGTTCGGCAACGAGCAGCAGCCTGACGCGGTGCTCGCCCAGCGGATTGTCTTGCGGGGCAATTCGCGGCGATTCCAGTTTGCTCGCTGGCCCCTTTTGACCTAGCGTCGAATAGAGGGAAAGTGGACAGACCGGTTTCATGAGGCGGCCATGTACAAAATCGCAACGCTGATTCTCGTCCTGTATGTGATTCAGTCGATCTGGCGTCGCTCCAATAGCCGAGCCAGGGACGTCGAACGTTTGCAGCATCGCGTGACCGAACTGTCGCGGATCGTCGGTCACATCGAAAGCGGTCGCAGTGTATCGGAAGTCTCCGGGGCGATGCTGCAATTGCAGATGCGAGACATTCTGTCGCAGGTCGAGGATCTACAGCTACCCCAGCAAGACAAGCAGAATTCGGCTTTCGAACAGCTGCATTACGTCGAAGAGTACATGTCGAATTCGACATTTGTGCCACTTGAGTGCCCAACGGTCGTCGAATCGACGCTGCATTAGCAACGGGGCACGCCCATCACGCCCGGACAACGCGAGCCTACGGCAGAATTTTCATGACTTCCTCGTCTGCCTGACGAATGAAGTTGTCAAATTTCTCATAGAAATCGGGTAACGAGATACCCATGTGTTGCTCGAACGCCTTGGCTTTCCCAAGCTTGGGAATGTCGTGGTACCACGTCTTCAGGACGGTAACCTCGTCCACGCCCTGGACATGAATCAGCCACGCCGTCGCCCATGCTCCCACCATGTAGTAGACCTGCGGCGAGGGGCCTCCGTCCCAATAGGTTTCGTTTTGCAACTGCCACGATTTCGTGGTCGCGATGAATTCATTAATTCCCGGACCTCCAATGTTGCCTCCCGTCTTCCGAAGCTCCAGCATGTAACTTTTGAAATCGATGAGGCTCATGTTGTCCATGAACTTCGCCGAGCTGTACGTGGCCATGCCCTCTGCCATCCACGAATTGATGTGCCGGTCCGACGATCGTTCCTCACGTGTGTCGCAATGAGCCATCTGGAAAACATGGTGGTATTCATGCAGGGCTCCCCAGGTGTTCTCGATGGGGTTCTTCATGCGTTCGGTCGCATTGGTCGTAACATCCTCGTACAGCACCGGCGGTGACTGCGTCCACGTCAGCCCGCCTTCGGCCTTGCCAGCCAGGACAGCATCAATTTCTGAGACGACGTTCTCTCGCCTGAGGAACTCGTCAATTTGTTCGTTCGCCGGTGTCGAAGACGATACGTCGACTCGCCGTTCAGCACGCATGCGGAAGATTTCGCGAACGTTGGATTCGTTGCCGGGGCCGAGCAAATAGACGTAGTACGGGCCGTAGTTACCAAAGTAATCCATCGCGTATCGGAGACCTCGGCGATAGTTTTCGACCAGATTTCCGTCTTCGTTCAAACCATCGGCGACAACGATCATGGGCTCGACATCGGTTCCTCGATCGTATGTCTCCCGGGCAACCAAGACGTCGTCGGTTGGGGGCGTCGCGGCGTTATACGTGGTTTCTGAAGCATTGGGCAAAGCCAGTGAGAGGGCCGCCGTTGCCCAGCTCGTGGCGGCAATCGAGATGAACTGATCCAGACCGTGGGGATCCCCGTTGTCGAAGAGTTCCTGAATGGGCTTCGACCTTGTCTTTACATGCCAGGATCCGTCGTCGTGCTGTGTCTTGAGCAGGTAATGCAATCCTTGCTGGAAGCGAGCGTCCGTCGCCTTGAGACGCGTGCGGTGCAGCGTGAACAAGGTTAGCCCCGTGGCGTAAGCGTCGCTGTCCATCTCGGCAAGCTGACTCCAGCCGCCGTCGGGCTTTTGCGCGGACAGAATCTGGTCGCGCAACGCTGCCATTTTACCGGGTGCACAACGCAACAAGGCCATCGCTCCCAACCTGGAAACGGCGTCTTCGTGAGATTCAGGTGGAGTGGCCTCCACCCACGCTTTTAGTCGTGCCGCCGACGTTTCCACATCCGCTTTTTGGTCTTCCGTGGCGAATTTGCGCATGTAATGAATCGCCAGGATACCACACGTGAAATCGGACTGTTCCAGTGGCGGTCGATCGGAACTTCGATGCCATGAACCGTCCTCTCGTTGACGTTGCAGAAGATAGTCGACCATGGCTTCTGTCGTCGTGTCGGGTTTCCATTTCGCAATGTCGAGTGCCCACAGTCCGTACCCAACGGTCATCGCCGCGCCGCCAATTCCCTTTCCCTTGGCCAGTCGCTCGCGTCTTTCGTTGAACGTGTTCCAGGTGAACTCGGCCTGGCTTTGGATGAGTTTTCGGTCGATCGCGAGACCACGTTGACCGGCGAGGTCCATCGCCAGCATCGGCAACGTCTGATGATGACACGAAAAGCAGTCGCGGTGCTCCGGATAATTTCTCGCAGCCTTCTGCACGATCTGGAGGCCATTCGCGACGGCGGTCCGTATCGTGGCTGGCGGGATGGAGTCGTTCGCGGCGAACAGCGAATGACAACACAGCAGTAGCATCAGGATTGAAGCGATACGCATCTCACACCTCACGAGGTTTCGGCTGTTGAGAGTCGTATTGTACAGGCTGCCGCGTAACGGTCACATCTTCGCAAGCATTACAATTCCCGAATGCGAATCTGGCGGATGGCTGCGTTGGTTCTCAGCAGTCCGGCGGTGAAATCCTTCTGGCTGACGTCGTCGGATGCCACGCGGTTATTCAACCACAACTGACTGCGATTCCCCGCAACGCGAAGTCGTAGCGCAGTCCAGCCGCTTGATGTGATCTGTGCGATGACGGTTTCGCCAAGTTTGAACTCGGCGGGTCCGTTAACTTCGCCCTGCAACTCGAAGGCCGCAAGTTCCTGCGATGGAAGGTTTGAATACTCCTTCCAGTCGTTGCCGTCGCGTAGGTGAATCAACTGCTTGCGGAGCTGTGCCTTGATCTCAGCAAACTCCGGATTGCCCGCGAGGTTCGTGAATTCATGCGGGTCACTCGGGTAGCGATAGAGCTCTTCCTGCCCGTCAGATGTCAGGCTGTAACGCCAGTCGCGCGAACGTACGGAGAAGTGCGGGTAAAGCGTACCGATGTGCTGCACGTGTTGGCTGTGATCCTTGCCTGGCAGTGCAGTGATTGCAACGTTCGGACCGTTCCAATCCGCGGCCGGGTCAAGCACGAGCGGTTTGATGCTGTGACCATCCAAGTCGTATCCGGAACGTCCCTTGTGCGGATCCTCTGGCAGCGAGCAGACGTCAATGAAGGTTGGGTAGACATCGATGAGCGAAATTGGCTGGTGGCAGGTAGCACCTTCCGGCATGCCCTCGAGCCCCGCAACAATGAATGGAATTCGAGTGCCGCTGTCCCACAACGTTTGCTTGTACAGTGCCTCCTTGCCGCCGACGTGAAAACCATGGTCACTGGTCAGGATAACGACCGTGTTGTCGGCATGCGGACCGGCGTCGAGTGCATCAAGCACGGTGCCCACCTGGTCGTCGATGAACGCGACGCAAGCCATATAGGCCTGCAACCACTGCTTGTATAGCTGCGGACGGTCCTCGTGATGAAAGAGCATCTGATATCGCCGGAAGGCATAGAGACTGGTGTTCGCCAAGCTGGGCGCACAGTCCTCAAGGTCGCCTTCCATGAGAGCTTCAGGGACGTCGATTTCGTCCAACGGAAACATGTCGAAGTATTTCTGCGGAGCATACAGCGGCGTGTGGGTTCGACTGAAACCGGTAAACATCGCGAAGGGCTTTTCCGCATGCGGACGCCTGAGGACCTGGGCTGCCCACGCCGCATTGGTCTCGTCCGGCATCGAATCACGGTCGTCGTCTGACTCGTATCGCCACGGCTGGCCCGATAGTCTCCAGCCTCGATAACCCGGAACACCATTGTCCGGGTCCGCCGCGTATTCCGGGATCGACGCCAGCGAGCCAAACGTGTGCTCCCATTTGTAATCCATGTCCGGGTCGGCATCATCCGCGTAGAAGAACATCTGCTGGGGATGCGGAATGAGGCCTCTACGGGTTTCCTTTCGACCGTCCCACGGCCAGGGGCCAATGTTGCCACCGGGGCCCTTGCCGGCATAGAAGCCCTTGGGATCCTGGTTGCCGTGGTAAATTTTGCCAACGGTGTAGACGCCATATCCATTGGTCGACAGGTGCTCCGTCAGCGTGACGGATTTGCTGAGGATCGCGTTCTGTCGGTAGTCCTCGAACCAGTAGAGACTGGACGTCTGCGGATAGAGCCCAGTCATCAAACTGGAACGGGACGGAGCGCAGATTGGGTCGTTGCAATGTGCGTTCGTGAAACTGACCCCGCGGCTCGCCAGACGATCAAAATTGGGTGTCGGCACGTGTGGCTTGCCAGACGGATGTAGCGGCATGTCATTGAGGTCATCGACAATAATGAATAGCACGTTAGGCCGCGTCTGAGCATGCGAGCTTACGCACAGGACGACCAGCAATACACCGGCGAGTAGAGTCTTCATGTTGGGCTTTCGATGAGATCAGTCTTGAGGGGAGCGAAGAACTCAATTCGCCAGAACGCGACGGAAGTAGGCGTTGAAGTTATAGGAACTGCCTTTCGCGTTAGGCGCATTCACCTTGGGCACAAAGCCACGTAGCCGACTTTCCACCGCCGGTAGTCCCGGCTTCCCTTCCGCTGTCAGGTTGTGCCATTCGTGCGGATCTTGCTCGTGATCGTACAGCTCGCGCGAACCGTCCTCGTACACAATCAAGCGATAACGTTCGTCCTGAATCGCGTGATTGCCGGGGCCGTACGTCGTAATCGCGGGGCGACTACGCTCTGCGGCCGAGTCCAGCAACAACGGCACCAGCGAAAGCCCTTCGTTCTTTGCGTTGGGGGGAAGGTTTAGCAATTCGAGCAACGTGGGATACAAGTCCAGGAGTTCGACCGGACGATCGCATCGCTGCCCCGCCGGCAATCCGGGGCCGACGATGATGAGCGGCACACGGCTGGATCGCTCCCACAACGACTGTTTGGCGAATCGCCCCTTCTCGCCGACGTGATAGCCATGATCGGACCACAACACGATATACGTGGTTTCGGCGTACGGTGATGCATTTAACGCCTCGAGCACTCGACCAACCTGGTTGTCGACGAACGTTGTGCAAGCGAGATACGATTGGACGATCGCGGGCAGCATCTGATTCTCATTTACCCATTTCATCGACGGCATCATGGGCGCTTCGTTGACGGCGATACTGATCGGTGGCAGGTCATCCCAGTCATCAGCGAGGTAGGCGGGCATCGACAATTGATCGACAGGATGAGCATCAAACCATTTCTGCGACGTGTACCATGGAACATGAGGTCGGACAAAACCCGCCGCCAGAAAAAACGGCGCGGACGATGTGGTTTCCTGACGCTGCTGTAACCAGTCGATGACCCATTCCGCCGTGTCGTGGTCCGGCATATTCTCGTCTTCGCCGGGGAAAACTCCCCAGTCGGTTTGGGTGCTGCCGCTGCGATCGGGAAACCACGCCGGGTCGTACGCGAATCGCTTCTTCGGTTTCGGGCCAAAGTTCGTACCCTTGCCGTACTCGTCGAAGTACTTTGCACGATCGCCGTTGTGGAACATTTTGCCGGAACCAGCCGTACGGTAGCCCTGTTGTTCAAGGTAGTCGGGAAGAAAGGTGGCTTCTTGCGTTACCTTGCTGGCATCGCGCAGTCCGGTGTCCCGGATCTGTCCGTAGATTCCCGTCGTGGAAGGTCGCAATCCAGAAAATAGCGACGCCCGACTGGGCCCGCAAATTGGCGCCTGACAATGGGCGTTGGTGAACACCGTTCCCTGACTGGCCAGACGATCGATGTTAGGCGTGAGCGCATTCGGGTGACCGCCCAGGCAACCGACGTAGTCATTGAGATCATCGATCCCAATGAAGAGTACGTTGGGCCTCGCCGCGATGGCCGTCGATCCCACTAGCAACGCAAAACCGACAAGTAAGAAGCGGAAGCAGCACATGGTCGACGGCCTTCCCAATGGAGACTACTCGGCGGTTGTGATGGTAAGTTCGCGGAACCAGACGGGACCGTGATCTCCTTGCAGGTAGATCGGTCCGGGTGCCGCCTCGTCGCTATCGAGTGCCCCGCCGGTGATACCGGGGATCGTGGCCCGGTCGATTACTCGCTCGCCATTGAGGTGGATGGTGATTTTGCGTCCCACCAGTTCAATGTCGTACGTCTGCCACTCGCCGTGTTTTTTCGCGGCATTTGAGGATGGAGTCAAATGACCGTAAATTCCACCAATCCGATGACTCTCCGCTTCGCCACCAAAATTGTCTTCGATCTGGGCCTCGTAACGACCTCGAAGATAGATCCCGCTATTGCTGCCCTTGGGGTACTTGAACTCGGCATGCAACCTGAAGTCCATAAACTTCTGCACGGTCGCGATGTTTTGCCCAGGCTTGGCGTTGTACAGGACGCCGCCTTCTACGACCCATCCGTTCTCCACCCCGTCCAGCAAAGGCTTCCATCCCTCGAGATCCTTGCCGTTGAACAGCGAAACGGGCGTTCCCCATTTCGGAGGCGAAGTCCTGGCAAGCTTTGGTGCCCGGCTTCCTGTCCATTTTATGGTGTTCCCCTTTTCGTCCGTTGTCGCACCGCGAAGTGTTCCGTTCTCCAACGTTCCTTCTACCACCTGAAGGTCCGTTCGTTGTTCCCATTGCGGAGGAATCGCAAAGCGAAACGAATTGCCCTGGGTGGTGATGTGTGAAACGGGCCTCGCGCTGCCAAACTCACCCACGAATGCTCCCACCAGTGTTGAGTTTCCGGACTTGCGGACCTCCAGCCACGAAGGAAACTCGCCACCATCGGCACGTGTCATGACGATGTCCCATCGACCGAGCAGCTCGTTGGGTGATTGGGCGACGACGTTAGGGCAGAGCAGGGCGGTGCTCGCCAAAGCCAGAAGAAAGCGACAGTTGAGTTGCATGAGTAGTTCCGCACGATAGTGGAGTTCGATTTCTACCAGCGAACTCTATCGTAGACGGGATCACTCCGCAAACGTCCGTCACGCAACCAGCAATTTTGATTCCTCGGACTCCGACTGCTCGGGATTCACTTGCTGCATGCCGGGGCACTTGGGGCACATTAGAATCAGGTAGCAAGACGGCCCAAACAGTAGCGCGAGGATTGTCGCTCCCGAGACTCCACCCGCGATCGCTGTTGCCAATGGAGGCCAGAATCCACCGCCGCCCAAAAGCAGCGGTATGAAGCCGGCGATCGTCGTTAATGTCGTCGCCAGGACGTGCCGAGTACTCTTCAGCACGACATCCGCTACGGCGTCCGGTTCTCCGCGGCGGGCTGCCTCGTCTTCCCGGATCGCGGCCAGTACGACAATCGTGTCGTTGATCGCCACCCCGATCAGTCCCATCGTGCCAACGATCGCCATGAATCCGAACGGATAGCCAAAAATCGCCAATGCCCCTAACGAAAGCCCCACGGAGAGCACCGCCACCGCGCCGATGATGCCCGCGATGCGATAACTGGAGAAGGAAAGCACAAGGGTGGCCACCATCAACACCATCAGCACGCCGACGCTGGACATTAGATTGCCGACGGCCTCGTCACGCTTGGACGCTTCACCGGCAATCGTCATCCGGTAGCCGCTGGGCATCTGGAATTCAGCTTCATCCAGTCTCTGTTGAAATGCTGCCAGCACATCGGCCGGTAGCTTTCCAGCCGTGATGTAACCTCGCACTTCATTCATGCGTTGCGTGTCGACTCGCCGAATGGCGGGTGTCTTGGGAACCAGATTCACCGTTGCAACGTTGGATAGCGGGATAGCTCGTCGAACCTGATCCTGCGAAATGGCCATCAGCTGCAACGAATTGATGCGATCCATGTCCGATCGCAGGTCATCGCCGGAACGAACGCGAACCGGCAACTCTTCCGTGTCTTCGAGGATAAGCCCGCCGACCGCTCCTTCCAATGAAGCCTCCAGCTGCTGGGCAATTTCGATTCGGCTGACACCTGCCAGCCTCGCCTTCTCTTCGTCCACGTCCAACGAGATCGTAGGTAGTGCCTCGCCCAGGTCGGTCGTCACGTGTACGACATCGGGCGTTCCAGCGAGTACATTGCGTACCTGGTTGCCAAGTTCGCGCAGTCGATCGATATCCGGTCCAAACACACGCAATTCGATCGGCGCCTCAAAAGGCGGCCCTTGTTCGAGTTGCCGCACCAGAAAACGGGCCGACGGAAATTCTCGATCAAGCCGGCGTTGGAGTTGATGAATGAGTTCTCGCGAGCCTTCCGCACTACGCAACTGCACAAGAGCCTGACCGTACTGCGAAACACCGCTGCGGTTGGCGAGCATGTTGTAGTAAAAGGAAGGAGCACTCTCGCCAAGGTACCAGTCGACGCCCAGTACATCGTCGTAGCCCAGCATGATCGTCCGGGCGGCCATTGCGACGTCCTTCGTGCGAGACATCGAAGCCATCGCCGGAAGTTCGAGCTGGATGTTTATCTGATCCCGATCAGCGGGCGGGAAAAACTGTTCCGTCAAAGTCGTGCCAAGAGCCATCCCCGCAATTGGAATTACAAGACTCAGGGTCACACCGAGAATCGGGCGTCGAAAGAACGTGTGCAACACGCGCGAATACCACGCTGTCATCCGGTCACTGCGGACGCCAACGCTTAGCCAGGACGCGCGGCGGCGTAGGCTCGCGGTTGTTGTTTCTTCGTTCGAGCGGTGTGACGCCTGAAACAGTGCAGCCGTCGCGGGAGTGATCGTCATCGCCAGCAGGAATGAGCTGAAGATCGCCAGCAACACGCTGATTGCAATTGAACCAACAAACTCACCAGCTGGCCCCGGCATCAACGCGATCGGCGCGAACGAAAGTGCCGTCGTCATGGTGGAACCAAACAGGGGGACAGCGAGGTGCCGTACGCTCTCCTCAACCGCTGCATTGGCAGACTTGCCTGATTGCATCTTTTGGCCGACTTCATCCACGATCACAATTGCGTTGTCGATCAAGAGCCCCAGTGCAATGATCAGGCCGGTGATGGACATCTGATGCAGAGGGATACCCAGAAAATTCAATCCCGCAAGCACCATCAACGAAGCCAATGGCAGGGCAATACCGACGACGATGGCGCTCCGCCAACCCATCATTACGCCGATAACCAGGATCACCGCCCCTGCACCTAGCAGAAGATTCCAGCTGAGCGTTGCCAGTCGACCACGAACGTAAGTATCCTGCTCGAAGGCCACGTCCATGGTGACACCAGCCGGCAGGGTTGTCTCAAATTCGGCCAAAACGTCTCGTGCCTCGTCGAACCAGGCATCCACGCGTTGCGTCGGCAAAACAATGGCTGCCACGGAAATCGCCGGACGCCCGTCAATGATCGCCTGCGAACGCAATGGGAGCTGCACCGACCGGGTCACTTCGGCAAGATCCCCCAGCGACACCGACTGACCGTTGCCGGCAAACTGGATGGGTGTCGAGCGGATACGGGAGATCGAATCAAGCTGATCGCCAATCTCCAGTAAGGAGTCGCTCTCTTTCCCCCGTCGCGTGCCGGCGGAAACCCGCGCGTCGCTGGAGCGTAGCTGGCTGGCAACATCCGTTACGGCAAGCTGCCGCTGAGTGAGTTCGTCCGGACGCAACGTGACCAGAATCTCTTCGCTGGGACTTCCGAAGGTGTCGACTTCCTTGGTGCCCGTGACCGCCCGTAGGCGATCATCCAACTCCTCAGCCTGCCGACGAAGCACGGCGTAGTTGGGTTCCTGTTCAAGGTCCCATCGTAGCGCGACAATCAACGCATAGGCGGTGATATTCAGTTTGTCGAATTCTGGATCGAACGCACCCTCCGGCAGCTGCGGCTCGGCGTCGGCCAGCTTGTCACGCAATCGGGACCAAACGTTATCCGCTTGGTGACGCAATACGGAATCCTTGAGTTCGATCGTGATCGTGGAGATGCCATCGCGGCTCACCGATCGTAACTCCTTGATCTCTTCGATCTCCTGGATCTTCGCTTCGATCTTCTCCGTCACCAACGATTCCACGCGCTGAGCATTAGCTCCCGGATAAACCGTGTTGATGATCCCGGCTCGCTGGGTCAAAACCGGATCTTCCATGCGTGGCAATACGGCCAGTGCAGCCAGCCCCGCCACCAGGATCAGGCAAACAGCCAACGACAGGAGTCGACGATCTCGTAGGAACAGCGTCGTCCATGAGATTGGCGATTGGCGATTCGGGTCGCTCATCGTGTGGCCTCCGACTGTTTGGCGGTTGGCAGGACGGCCTGCCCCGCAACGACTCGGTGAACTCCGTCGGCAATCACCGGCTCGCCTTCCGCAAGCGTGCCCCGTACGAGCGTCTGATCGCCAAGTTCGTAGAGCAATTCGACGTTTCGCTGTTCAACGAAGTGGGCCGCGGAATCGGGCGAACGCACGGCGACGTAGATGTTCCACAGGCCTCGGACCCCGGGTACCAGCGAGCTGGAAGGGACAAGCAGCCCGGTTGCCTGAATTTCTTCGGTAGCACTGAGTCTGGCGATTTGCCCCGGCACGGTGCGTGGTTTGACTGCGTCGCTATCCAGTCGAAAAACGACGTTTCGAGTTCGCGTCACGGGGTCGAGCTGAGCGCGCAGCGACACCAGAGTCGCTGCGTACACTTCGCCTCCGATAGAAATGCGGTACTGCTCGCCAACGTGAAACTGATCGGAGATCGACGCAGGGATTCCCACCCAAACCTCCGGCGTGGCATCGTCAACCAGACGCAATACCGTGATGCCAACGTTAACGACGGTGCCCTCATCGACCAGGCGTTCCACGACGCGTCCCGAGTAGGGCGAAAGCAGCCGACCGTCCTCCACGTCTAACTTTAGCGACTGGACGGAAGCTTCAAGTTGTCGCACGGTGGCTTCCTGCGCGGCGAGCTGTTCCTTCCGTGTTCCCGCGAGCAACTCGTCCAACTCCCGTTGTGAAGCGTCACGCTGCGCAACCGCCGCGGCCAGATTGAAGCGGTCGACGTCGAACTGTTCCCTGGACGCCGCGTCCGATTGGACCAGTCGTTCTGTTCTCGCAAAGTTCAGTTGCAGGCGACTCACATTCGCCACCCGCGCAGCAACCGCCGCCCGTTTCGCAGCGATCGTTTCGGCTCGAGGGCCGGATTGAAGTTCCTTGAGGACCGCCACCGCCTGTTCCAGTTGAGCCTTCGCCCCCACAAGCTGCGATTTGACGTTTTCGACGTCGATCGTGGCCAGAGCCTGTCCCGCTCCGACACGGTCGCCCTCATTCACCATAATGGAGACGATACGCCCCGGCCGTTCGAAACTCAGGGCACTCTCACGAGCGGCCTTGACGGTTCCAGTGAAGCTGCGTTCGCGAGAAATGGACGTAACCGACTTCGCTGCGACAACAACAACGGGCATCCCGGCGTCTTCCTTCGCAGTGTGCTCAGGGAGTGGAGTTGGCGTGCAGCCGGCAAGAATCACCAGCAGCAGTACTACGAAAGGGACGCCTGATTTCGGCAGGCTTCTGCCTGAAAATCGATAATGCGCCAAAAATTGACGTTTCGTCATTTTGTCACCAAAAAAAACTGCGTGGGTCTACGCATCCTTCAAAAGGTCGCTGGCAGCGAGTTCACGCTTCACTGTATCCAGCACGTGGTGATAGTCGACTTCCGTCGAAAGCGGTTTCCATTCGTAGCCGTCCAGCATCAAGTTGATGTTCGTTCGGAGTGCCAGGACTGGGTCCCGAATGCCAATCTCCTGCAATGAATCACTGCTGGAGAGTATCGAGAACGCACCGATATTGATCGACCAAAGCCCAAACACGATGTCTTCGGGCGTCACGTCTGGTGGTAACACCAGGTCTCCGTGAGCCACTGCGTCGCGGACCACGCCACTAATGATCGCCATGCAGCGTGATTCGCAGGATCGCATTACTTTCTGCCGTTTTTCACTGGTTTTCTCCCAAACGGAATTGATGCGAATGATCTGCTCGACCTGGAAGAAGTGCGGATACAGCTCCACGAAAAGCTCCGCCGCGGCCCCCACGGCCGATAGACGTTCGCGTGGTGTTTTCCGTAACGTGACCGCCAGCGAGAACATCTCCGACCGCTTCACCAGTGCCTGGTTGGCAAGGGCCAGAATGATTTCTTCCTTATTCGGGAAATGCTGGTAAATCGTGCCTTTCGAATACTCAATCCGGTCCGCAATGCTGTCCATTCGCAGGCCGAGATAGCCCTGCTGGACGAGCATTTCACGAGCTACGTTGAGGATCAGGCTCTCACGCTGCTCGATTTCTCGCTGTTTTCGGGATGGTTGGATCATGTCTGTAGTGTAGCGCGGTGTCAGGAAATGACAAGTCGTCAAAAAATGCCTACGTGAAGCCTATCACACATTCCACGGGCTGTCGTCTTCAATTCGGAGTACGCTTCACCGGTGCGAGCCCGTACTTAAGGGCGACACACGGCTTATGGCGAATGCCGGCCGACCGGAAAGCCATGTAGAGGCGGCTGGCAATCCGGAGCCCCAGCGAAGACGCCGGAAAAGAGCGTATTTGCCACGGGTGGTCTGTTAGCCGAAAGCGCATAAAAAAAACGGGCCCTTTTAAGGGCCCGTCGGGAATTCGCGGCAGTGGCAGTTGCCGGTCTATTCGCTCGTCATCAGCTTACCGGGAGGTACGTCCCCGGCCAGCAGCACGAAGGCCGCTTCCAGCTGATCACGCATTGCTTCCACCGTCGTACCGCCAGGCACTTCGATGTAATGACCGTTTCCAGCGAACGCGATTGCCTGCATCAAACTCTGGTCGGCTCCAGCACCCACCGCCATCGTGTGGATGTCATACCCGGAGTCGATCGCCAACTTCGCTTGATAGAAGGCATACATTTTCGCCGTGTCGCTCGTCGTGAAGTCGGCATTGCCGTCCCCATCGTAATCCGTGAGCTCGGCCCAATTCCAGTCTCCCGGCAGGGAGAACCCACTGGGATACTCATTCGCGTTACCGTCGGTCATCACGATCAACGTCTTCCGCACGTTCGCTCGGCCCTGTTCGTCCAACAGGGTCCTGCCCTGGTAGATTCCGTCGCCGATGTTTGTCCGGTTGTCGTAGTGAGCCGATTGCTTGTGGCTCTGGATGGTGTTGATATCCGCGTAGTTGTCCGTGAGGTGATCCGATCCCAGGTCAATGTTCACGAACGCACTGTCATGCTCCAGCTTGGTTTCGCGACGAGCGGTTGTGGCGTAGATCGCCAGCCCCAATTCATCGCCAAAGCTGAGGTTGCCGAGAAACTCGGTGAACATCGTCATCCCTTCCTTCATCGCATGGAAGGGATAGATCGGTGCACGCCAAAGATCTTCCGATTGGTCGTTTCTGGCCTTCTGACTGAGCAGGTAAGCCATGAGAGTACGGTAGTTGTACTTCTTCTGATAACCATAGTTGTAATTATTCTTGACCCAGTCAATGTAGTCCAACCACATCGCCTTGCTTTCGCTCTTCGTGGGCTTGCCGGCGAGCGTGCCGTCCGAGTTACGTCCCTCCTGAGGGAACGGCACGTAGTCGTTGCCTTCGTACTCAATGATGATGTGCGAGATATCCTGGTTATAGCTGCCAAGATCCGCATGGTTGCCGGTGACATTGCTCCAGATCCAGCCGCCCGCTGACCCGCCACTTTCATAGTCCCAGAAAGTACAGGTGTAGCCATCGGGAATCTTGAATGAACTAATGTCCTGGTTCATTCCATAACTTTCCAGGTAGCTCTGGTTGTACTCGCCAACGCCCAGCGTTTTCTTGAAGTCGCCGGTAACGTACCCCGGCCAGTCGTAGAAGGTCACTCCGTCGCCTTCTTCACCGCCCAGCTCGAGGGCATCGAAGACGTCTTCGGAATCCCAATCGCTGTCGTAGCCGCCCGAGTAGGTATTCAGGTTGCCGAAACCGGAAGCTGGAAACTTCTGCGTTGAAGTGTCGTCCGAAAAGACCGCATTGGAAGTTGCCAGGGCATTCCAGATGTCGTCCAACCCCGATTCCACAGCGGACAAGCCGAAGTGATTAACGGCGCTGGAAGACAGCGTACTGTCGTACCGCATCGATCCCGAATAATCGAGCACCGAAACGATGTCGCGAGGTTCGATGTAGGCGGTTGCCGAAACGGACAGCGTCGCCGTACGGTCGCCATAAACGGGTGCGAAGAACAATGCCAGTTTGGCATCCGGTGCACCCGGATCCGAGTTATCCTTCCGAATCGTCACCTCGACCAGATTATACGGGCCACTGTCAAAGACAATGGAGAATGAACCGTCGGCGCCCTGGACACGTCGCCCGAACTTCAGGTCGACAGATGGATCCAGATAGAGATCATTTAGATCCGCGATCTCGGAAGCCATGGCACCAGCCTGATTCACCGCATAGGCTGTGACGGTGTCGACGTCCGAAGCATCACCGCCGTTTTTCGAAATGTCCTGCAACGCAACCTGAATCTCTTTCACGGCCGCCAGGGCACACGCATCGGCGGTCGCCTGCATTCGTGCGTGAGTCACGTTGATCATACCAAGGTCGACCGAAAATCCCACGAAGCACAGGGTCGCCACCAGTGCGAGAGCGCCGAGAGCCATGATGCCCCCCCGACGATCTTTGGGTGATTTGTGTTTGAAGACTACTGCCACAGCCAATTCCCCTTCTCAAAAAATACACACGTTTGCAGCGAATGCTGCGTCACACGAATCGTCCGCAATACACCGCACTAGTTGCTGAGCGTGGAGCGGCCGGCTCGCTGTACAACAGTTTCCAGGAGAGTTCTGGAACCCATAACGTTGTTCGGGAACATGCTGATCGAGTCGTGTGGTATCGACACACTCACACGAAACAGCTCAAGCTCGTTGTCTTCATCGGCAAGGTCAAACACGCTGCCTTCACTATCGCCTTCGGCATGTGTGATTTCGATCGTCGCCGAATCGCCAGGCAGCCCGGAGGCCTTCAGGAAGTTGCGAATGTCCTTGATGACTTTCTGATTGGGTGTTTCGTTTTCCGACAACTTTGCCGTCCAGTCCATGGACGCCAGCCGGGCGCCACCGCGGGCGGCGGATAGCATGCGTTGGGAAGCATGGAGGGCACTGCCCATTTCGATAATCCCCAACAACAACGCGATGAAGAACGGCAGGATCACTGCGAACTCGATCATCGCGGCGCCTTCGCGCTTCTTTGATTCAGTTTTGGCCTGTTTGTAAATCATTTGCCGCTCACTCATGTCGCATTACTGACTGACCAACAAGGGTCAAATCGGAGAGGAAGTAGGGACCTACAATGCCCACGTCGGCGTAGTCCACCTCAACGCGGACGACAAACAGCTGCCTCTCGTCCGCATTCGCCAACTCCAGAAGCTGCAGTCCGTCGTAGTCGATCTCCGTAGGATCGAACGGCTCCTCCGTTCCTCCCGATTCACCACTGGATTCAAGCTCGTCAAAGACACTTCCGTCGCGGACTGAAATGTCCGCAGAACTGGATGGTAGTGCTGCTGAGACAATGCTCGTCGCCAGCGCAGATACTTCAGCGGTGGTCACTCCCTCGGTTATCCCTAGCCGGGCAGCTCGTTCCGCTGCACCGTTCAAGAGATTCACCGTCAGATAGAAGTGTCCAAACTCCATGACCGTGAACAGTACGAACAGGAACAGCGGTCCAACGACCGCCATCTCCATTACCGCAGCACCGCGTCGTTGTGATATTTGCTTACGTCGCATCATGTGGTCTGTCTTTGAAATCGATCAGGTACTTCCCTAACTACAAAGTATGTCATCGTTGTCGGGTATGCCCTCGAATAGCTCTATGGGACGAAAGAATCTTTACTCGGCGAACTCGTTCCGCAACGAACGGGATCGCCTGAAGCAAAACATCAACGCAGTGTGCTGACAGGGCGTCCCAAATCCGGTTGAATCCGGTAAATTCAACACAGTTGATCAATTGCCACAGGGCGTCTCCCAAAATGCAACACTCGTCGCAAATCCTGAATCAAATCCACATCATTGACTCGCATACCGGCGGAGAACCAACTCGTTGCGTGATCCGAAATGCTCCGGATCTGGGTGGAGGCAGTTTGCCAGAACAGGCGAGTGCGTTTCGCAAACAACATTCGGAATTCCGCAGTGCCGTCATCAATGAGCCGCGGGGATCAGAGGTCATCGTTGGAGCGATCGTTTGCGACGCCTCCGACCCGGACTGTGTGGCGGGAGTGATCTTCTTCAATAACGTCGATGTTCTGCATATGTGCGGACATGGCACGATCGGACTCGCCGTGACACTGGCTCATCTGGGCAGAATCGCGCCGGGGAAGCACTTTATCGACACGCCTGTGGGTAAAGTTGGTTTCGAATTGCACGACGATGGTCATCGGGTCACCATTCAAAACGTGCCTGCCTATCGACTAGCCACAGAAGTCGTTGTTGATGTCGATGGATACGGTCCGGTCGTTGGAGACATTGCCTGGGGTGGAAACTGGTTCTTCCTGGTTGGTGACCACGGGCAGGAGCTTCACGTAAGTCGGGTCGAAGCGTTGACGCATTTCACCAAGGCCATTCGCCGCAGCCTGGAACGCGACGCAATCACGGGCAAGGACGGCCAGATAATTGATCACATCGAGCTTTTTGGTCCGTCCCATTGTGCCGACAGTCAGAACTTCGTACTGTGCCCGGGCGGTGCGTACGACCGCTCCCCGTGTGGAACGGGTACCAGTGCGAAGCTGGCCTGCCTTGCTGCGGACGGCAAATTGCAGCCGGGCGAACCATGGAGGCAGGAAAGCATTATCGGAAGTTGCTTCGACGGCTCCTTCCAATGGAATGCCGACGGCACCATACTGCCGCAAATTTCAGGTTCCGCGTGGATCACGGCAGAAACGACCCTGTACCGGGACAATACAGATCCCTTTCGTAACGGCATTCAATATGAGTGACGGTCAAAACGTACTGGTGATTGGAGGCGGCGTCATTGGCGTCGCTTGTGCGCACTATCTGCAGGAACACGGCTTTCGCGTCACGGTGATTGACCGTGGAAAGATTGGAGCAGAATGTTCGCGAGGTAATTGCGGGCTGGTGTGCCCCAGTCACGTATTGCCCCTTGCCGAACCAGGAGCGATTGGCTCCGCTGCTGCCTCCATCCTGAAACCTGGCGGTCCATTCGTCATCAAGCCACGAATGGATTTGTCGATGTGGAAGTGGATGGCGAACTTCGCAAAACGCTGCAACGAAGACGACATGCTGGAATCGGCACGGGCAATCCAGCCGCTGCTGACTTCGTCGCTGCAATTGTACGAGGAGTTGGTCTCGCAGCACGATTTGCGATGCGAGTTTGAAAAGCAGGGCCTACTTTTCGTCTACCGAAACCGTGGTCCGTTGGATTCGTACGACGCTACGAATCAGTTGTTGACTTCAAAGTTCGACGAACCGGCTCGCAAGATGTCCGGCGAAGAACTGTCCGATTTCGAGCCCTCCCTGAAACCGGGCCTGTCCGGCGCATGGTACTTCGAACACGACGCGCACCTCCGGCCGGATCGTCTGATGCACGCGTGGCGGGAACAGCTGACGGAGCGTGGAGTCAAGTTCGTCGAAGAACGATCGCTGGAAGCTTTTGATGTCGATTCCGGCACGGTCAACTTTGCGACGGCTTCATCGGAATCATTTCAGGCAGACCGCTTCGTCGTTGCCACGGGCGCGAGGACACCGCAGCTTGCTCCCGTGTTGGGGCATCGCATGCCTATCCAACCCGGCAAGGGTTATTCGATAACCGTCCCCCGGCCCGCAGTTTGTCCGACGTATCCGATGATCTTCCCGGAACGCCGGGTCGCGGTAACCCCGATGGAATCCGGGATGCGGCTGGGCTCGATCATGGAATTCACGGGCTATGACGAGACAATCAAGCCCGAACGACTTCGACTGCTCACGGCTGCCGCGGCCGAGTACCTGGTTGACGTGCAGCTTGACGAGTCATGGCCTGAGAAGTGGTTCGGGTGGCGTCCGATGACCTACGACAGCACGCCGATTGTCGGCAAATGCCCGGGATTCAGTAACGTTTATCTGGCCACGGGCCATAATATGCTCGGACTGAGCATGGCGCCTGCAACCGGGCGTCTGATCGCGGAGTTGCTTGCGGGCAAGGAGCCACACATTCCCATCGCTCCCTATGCAGCAAGTCGCTTCTTTAGTTGACCCACACGGCGAACCGTTCCATGCCCCGGATATTCGACTGCCACCTTGACCTTGCCTGGAATGCGCTTACCTGGAAGCGTGATCTAACCTTGAGCCTCGATGAACTGAACGCAACGGACCTCGGGGCAGATGACAAGTTTCGTGGTCGTGCGACAACCACACTGCCGGAAATGAAAAAGGGGCAAGTTGATACCGTCGTTGCTACGCTAATGGGACGCGTTCCATACGGTGAAGGAGCGCTGCATGGCTCGACGCTGGACTTTGCAACGCACGAACAGGTGTACGCGTTCGCCCGTAGTCACCTCGGCTACTACGAAGCACTTGAACTATCCGGGCACGTTCGCATTATCCGCAGCCGGCATGATTTGCTCGAGCATTGGAATCGCAAGCCCGGCGCATCGAATCCGGTGGGGCTGATCGTCTCCATGGAAGGCGCCGACGCGATCATGGAGCCAACGCAAGCTCAACATTGGTTTGACCTCGGTTTGCGGTGTACGTCACTAGTCCATTACGGCTGCAGCAAATATGCGGTAGGCACCGGCCAGGAAGGACCGCTCACCACGTCTGGACGAGCGTTACTTGGAGCTTTCGAAAGCATCGGCATGATCCTGGACGTGACGCACCTATCGGACACCAGCTTCTTTGAAGCGACCGACTGCTTCGGCGGCCCCATGATCGCGACGCACCAGGCGTGTCGGAGTCTGGTTCCGGCGCAGCGGCAGTTCTCTGACGAACAAATGCAATTGATCATTGATCGCAAGGGACTCATTTGCGTGCCGTGCGACGCTTGGATGCTCTACCCGAACTGGATTCGCGGGGAAACGACGCGGGAGGTTCTTGAGATCGATGTATTGGCAGACCATATCGATCACATCTGCCAACTTGCCGGGAATTGCGACCATGTAGGCATCGGCAGCGATCTTGATGGTGGCTACGGCACCGAGCAAACGCCAGGCGGCCTGGATACAATCGCCGACCTTCAGAAGCTCGAACAGATCCTGCAGGCTCGCGGTTATTCAGCGGAAGACATCGCCAAAGTGATGGCCGAAAATGCCCTCCGGTTCTTTGCCTCGCATCTGCCGGAATAGTAAGGCATGGCCTCCAGGGGACAAGCATGAATTCACCCGCTCCATCGCAACGAATCGGTCTCATTGGCGTCGGTCTGCTCGGCGCCGCGATCGTCGATCGGCTCGCCGACCAGGGTATCGACGTGATTGCTTTCGATGTGAATGTTGATCGTCGTTCGCTCGTAGCCGGAAAATGTGAGTTCGTCACGACGGAAAACGAAGTGTTTGACCGTTGCGACACGATCATTCTCTCGCTGCCAACCAGCAGCATCGGCCACGACGTGCTGTCGCAAGCGACTCTGCAACGGGATCAACTGGTCATTGATACGACAACCGGCGTACCCGATGAAATGATGGCTTTGGACGGCATCGTCAATTCACACGGCGCCCACTATGCGGAAGCAACCGTTGCCGGATCCAGCGTGCAGATGCGAGAGGGCAGGGCAGTTGTGTTCGTGGGCTGCGGACCCAACGTGCACGGAAGAGTGCAACAAGTCGTCGGGCTGCTCACGTCAAAAGCGTTTCGGCTGGGCGAGGTCGGAGCCGCTTCGCGTTTCAAGCTGGTGCACAACATGATCCTTGGCCTGCATCGAGCAGTTCTCGCAGAAGGACTGACGTTCGCAGACGCGCTCGGATTTGACATGGCCCAAACGCTGGAGATTCTTGAGCAGACTCCGGCCGTGTCTGGTGTGATGGCAACCAAGGGGCGGAAGATGGTCGACGACGACTTTTCGACGCAGGCCCGACTGTCGCAGCACCTGAAGGATGTTCGCATCATGCTCGAACTCGCGGAACAACTCAGCAGCAACACGCCGCTGACCAAAGTCCACCGTGACCTGCTGGAAGATGCCGAGAAGCGAGGCTACGGAAATTCGGACAACAGCGCGGTCGTCAAGGCATACCAACAAGCAAGCAACATTGGAAATGAGGCAGACCAACCGGAGCCGTAGCGGCAAAACGCACGTTGGAAACAGACGTACGCGTTACCGCTCCCCAACGGCAACGCGACAGGCTGTTCGGGCCGCACGACCTATACTCAAACTGCGATTTCCAGTTCCCGTACCGAAAGATCGCCCAGTGTCACTGAAAGGTTGCGTCGCGGCTGCCCGGCGATACTGCTGACGACTTCTTCCGATGCAATCGCGACTGCGAGCATGACGATATTCCGGGCCAGCGGATACTCGCAGACATCACCCATGACGTCTCGCGGAACCTGATAGTGTTCGTTCCATACGATTTCGCAGTAGTCCGAGAAGAGCCCAACGTGGACGCACGCGATCCGCTTGGTTGCGCAATAGCGATGAACGATGCTTCGAGATTCCGAATTATCGAATGCGTCCACGGCAACGTCTACGTTGGATAACAACCCGCTCGCGTTCTGCTCCGTCAGCTTCTCCGGGACCGCTGCGATCTCGACACCCACGTTGCGGAAAACACGGTTCCGAAGTACTTCCGCCTTGCGGACTCCGACGTCGCACAACCCGTAGAGTTGCGTATTCGTGTTGTGTGCCTCGACGCGGTCGAAGTCAATCACAACTACATTGCGCATGCCCTGCCGAACGAGATTGTCGACCAACAACGACCCGACCGCTCCGGCGCCGCACACGATGATTCGGGTGTCAGCCATTTTGGCGAGCAGCTCGGAGCCTCGGAATTCTCGCTCGTGAATCAGGTTCGTGTCGTTGTTCATGAGTCGCCTCCATGGTTGCGGGATGGTGTATTTCGGGACGCTTCGCGAGTCGTAGAGCCCGGCAGGTTACGCGTCTTCCCAGATCAAACCGTCGTCCTGCCCTTCACGCACGACGCCAACCAGGCTTGCCAGGTCGAACTCGTGATCAAGGTCGTCCAGACAGAAACCGGCCGACTGAATGGTCAAGTCCTGCTTGTCTATCGACGAAACGTGTTGACGGCCATCTACACGATACGTGACACGGAATCCATCTCCATGTTCGGCGTACTCGACCAAGTCGGCCCCCGCGTGGGCAAGGTTGCTCGCGAGCCGTCGTCGGATTTCGTCCTGCTGATGGCCGAGTTCAACGCGACGCGCGTACAGGTCGTCGTGCCGCAGACGATACAGCTCGGCATAGACGCATCGCATTTCGGGCGTCATTCCGGGGACTTGCAAATCCCGCGGCCTAATCGCCTCATCCAACGCTCGTCTCAGCGCGGCGGCCATGACGGGAGAATGCCGAACATCCAGATCCTCGAACCAGTACTGCCGATAGTCGTACCGCACGTTCGCAACGTCAAATTCCAACGCCCCCGATGGAAAGTGAACTGGCATCGCCGAAGCCATTCGGAAAGGGGCAGCCCCGCGATGGGCAGCATGGGCGACCCATTGCGTATCGCGACGCCCCGCCATGACCACCTTCATCCGAGGCAGCTTGCACAGGTAGGCACTGCGTTCCGAAAGCGTTGCCTCGCGGACCAAGGTCGCTTCCGTGAAGGACGTGGGCTGAAAAACACCGAATCCAACGAAAGACCTTGGAGCAACCTGCATCCGGCAGATTGCTCCACCGACACTCACGCGAATCACGCCATCGCCAAGCTTCGGGGCCACAAACTGGCTAGCAAGGAATGCCGATTCCTGGGCAGCGAATTTCGACAGAACGTTGCGGATGTTGTCGCTCACGGTATCCCCGATTTCAATAGGTTGTGCCATTCTCCCAAGACCCGGACCTGCGAACCAGGTTCAATAGTCGTTGAAGCGGACCTGGTTTGGGCGCCGGCGACGGATTCTCACGAAGTGCGCTGCAGATTGATCGAGCTACCAGCAACGTGACGACAACCGCGGACTGAATGTCGTCGTAAGAGACGTCCTCGGCACTGACATTCGCTTCCCTAAAAGCCTCGCGACGCTCGGCATCATCCAGTCGCACACCGTCCCGAAGAAAATCCTCGCAAGCTCCTTCAATGGACGACGAATCACGAAAGCTGTCATGTTCTTCTTGCTCGGGCGGCTGGAAAGAGTCGTCGGGATTCCACAAGTGACCGGCGACATGGCGAACACGTCCTCTTCCCCATGTGAAATTGACGGCCAGCGACGGCGCGCCGTACCGAACCAACAAATCGTGACTGGCCGCATCGATTCTAACGTTGCGTTGATCCAGAACTTCAATGGGGTACGTCGTGCAACTCAGTCGCCAACGAGCCGGTCTGCCGGGAACGTCCACATCCGCGAAGGGGCCATCCGCCGCAGCTTCGGCGCGGATACATTCGTCACGCGTCACCGCCTCCGGTTTTCGGCGAACCGTGCCCGGAAAGGTTTCTTCAATCAGAGACTGCAGGCACCAATCCGTGGAAACAAGCCAGCCGCCACGGAAGCAAAACCATTTGAGCGATCGCTCGAATCCAGGCCGACGCTTCTCGGAACTGTTAGCGAAAATGACTTTCGCTTCGCCAAGGTCATCGTGATCGGGGTCCAATCGGTAGCGGACAGACAGCAGTTCCAGTATACGCTCCACTTTGTCATAGCTGCCGGACAGCACTACGACGTTATTCAGTCTGGCCGTACGTAAGAGCGAAAGCGAGCCATCGCGAACCAGGAGGCGCTGAACGACGATCGCGGCTAGTCGAAACGCGGACTCCATGGCACCACCCCAGATTTACCCTTGCAAGTTTCCACGTCAGCACGACACCTGGTCTGCCGAAGAGTTCGCGTTGAGTTGCCGTAAGCTGTCATCTTTTTGGTATTCGCGCAGTAAAAAGGCACGGGACCTCAAAAGAGGCCCCGTGCCGGGTCTTACAGCGATTGCCACAACACGGCGTCATGCCGAAAGGCGTTCCGGAAGCGGAAATGCCATGATTTCCATCAACAGATCCGCACGCGACGGTTGCGTCAGCAACGGAATCAGGTTGGGCAGCGCGTAGTAATCGCCCGCGAACTGGAAGACGTTAACTTCCATTCCAGCCTGTCGACACTGCTGTTCAACATAGTCCGTTGCCCCTGGCGTCCGGACGATCGTTACGGCCGGTTCGCAGTTCAAAGCCGCCGCGTATTCACGGTAGCCCTGTACGAAACCCGGAGCTGTGTTGTCACCTTCATCCGTGATCATCACAAGCTGCTCAACGTACTGCCGGTTGCGAACCATATTGCGGAACGCGATACCGCACGAAGTACACCCACTGGCGTTGATGCCCGTGAGCGCGGTTTCCCACGCTGCAAGGCTGTCGCCCGTGGCGGTGATTTCGTACGCCATCGTGTCAAATGCGTAGGCAAACAGATCGCTTTCCGCAACGGCCGAAACCATTGCACCGATCCGCTTCCCAAGTTCGATCGCCGCATTCATCGACGACGACTTGTCAACGAAGATCGCTGTCGGACGCTTGATACGCCCCTTCGACTTGACCTGCGAATCCGCGACGCCCTCGAGCGCACTCCGCAGATCCTGATCGACATCGGTCGACTCGATCGCACGGTTGGCCTTAAACGCACTAACTCGCCTTGCCGTCTTCGCGTTTCCAAGCTTTGATTCGACCATTCGCCGGATCTCAACGATATCCAATGCGCCACGCCGCTTCAGCGAACCCATGTTGTTGATCAACTCCTGAGCACTCATGTTGTGGACCAGAGCGATCATGACTGTTGGGGTCATCTGCCGAATAACGGACGCGGCAACGCGATACGGGATTCGGTTTGCAACGATCGCCTCCGCCTGCTCAGCCGGGCTCTTCGCAACGGTCAACTGCCGCAACGCAAACACGCGACTGTCCGTTGGCGGGTCGTCATCAAACAGAATCCGCTGCGCACGCTCGGCCGGCTTAACATGCAACAACGCATACAATCGCTTCAGGCTCTTTCGGGCCTGAAGAACACTGCTGTCCAGCCATGCGTGGTCGGCTTCTCGTTCACGGAGATACCGAGTGATTTCCGTCCGCATCGCTCGCGGAACGTTTCGAAACAACCCGAAGCTCTCGGTCACTTGCTGATCGACCATCTTCGGCATTGCTGGCGATAGCGTTACCTGCTGCCCCGTTCCGAAGCGTCGACGTGCAATCGATCGTCGCTGATCACGCGTGACTTCACGAGGCTGCCGAACGGTACGCGTTCGCTTTCGCCCATGAATGAAATCGACAACCCGCGCAACCTGATACGGCGGCAGCTTCCGCAGCATGGCCAGCCCAACATCACGGTGGCCGGCGAACTTGCTGAGCACGAGGTTGACCACAAAGATTTCCTTGTGGTCACGGACATCACCATGCTCGAAGTACCACGCAGCCAGGCGAACGTAGAACAACGGGTCGCACTCAATGAACAATGCGTGCGTATCGTAGACTTCTCCCAGCTTCCGATGCGGAGTCGCCAACAGCGTGTTGAGAATCTCCAGCCGAAGGTCCTGTTCCTGAATTGCCATTGTCGTCTCCTTTCTTCCGCGGTGCGTGAGGGTTTAGGAAAGTCCCGTACGAGTCACATAAGCTGTTCATGAAACTTCGGATTCGAACCGAAATCTCCAGTTGATAAAACTGGCGCTTAGCCATTAAGCAAGTTTGTAAGCTTGTGCTGTTGGGTACGGGATGTCTCGTTGGCAACCCAAGGGTCTCACACATGGATGTGGTTCCCCGGGGATTGCCGGGACAGGAATTCCGCATTGGTCGATGTATGCGAAGCTGCTGTTCGGGCAATCGAAAGCCGAAACGATATGCGAACGACGAATGCGGCCGCTGCTGCCGAAATGCCGTTGCGGCAAGATGGATTGGCAACAGCCGTTCGCCTGTTTGGATTTCAAGTGCGTGCCGTCCGGGTCTACGCCGCACGTCGAACTCGAAAGTCAGTACCGTCGTCCGGTGTCGACTAACCGAAGACCGCCTCGGGTCGCACCGTCATGTTGCCGGTTTGGTGCCGATCAACGGTGTAATACTCGAACCTGGACTGCGGTACGCTTAGGTACTCGGCAATCCGGTTCTTGACCTCGCGGTCGTCCGTCGCTGCACCAACATCCAGATCCTTGAGCGGAACATCGCAGCTCCGCCCCTGAAATCGAACGTGCAAGACACCTGAATCATTGACAGGTCGAATCATTTTGGCCCTCCTTTCCTGTGAGCTATGAAAAGAAAGACGATTTTGCCACGCAGCGGTTCGCAGAATCGGCAGAAATATCCGACTCTTCCCGATGGACTGCGACAATAGTGGAAAACCGAATCGATCCTCAGGCGAGCGAGTTGGCCAACGACCATGCTATCGGTGCCGGGGTGAAGCTCAGCAAGAAACCAATGAGCCCCAGTTTTTGTTGCACGCCGCGAAGGTGAAAGATTGCCATCAAGCAGACAGGAGCCGCCACAAAAAAGCCCGCAAACGCCGAGACCACTATGATTCCGGCAACCAATCCGGCATTGGTCGCCATGAACAGCACGCCGCCCGTTGCAGTAAGAATGCAACCGAGTGACATCCACAATCCATAGGACCCCCAGCGCTGTTCATTTGAAGCCGGGTCGGAAAGTTGTTCCGAGTCGCCCGCATCGTACGGGTTTGGTTGGTCAGTCATGTGCGATTGCGAAAGATGCCTCAAGAACGCGATGGGGATGGTGCAGCATGCGACTGGTCGTTAGTTGAATTTCTGCCCTTCGGGATGAGCAGGCTCGGCTTGATCACGCATCGGGGTTCGTGCGTGCCGAGCCATCGTCATCAGCTCGCGTAGTTTGCCGGGGAAGTCGCTGGCCAGATTCTTCGTTTCCCCTACATCGTCGGCAAGGTTGTACAGTTCCCAGGGTTGGTCCGAACGTTGCCGGGCAATCTTCCAGTCCCCGGACCGTAAGCCCTGAATCATGCCGCCTTCAACCTCAACGTTCTTGCCCCAGTCCCAAAGTGCCCATTCAAAGTAGTGATACAGGTGTGTACGCTCCGGCTGCCTACCGAATAGTACGGGCACATACGAAATACCGGTGATGTCCGCCGGCACGAACGAATCGGCTCCCGCCAGTTCTGCGATGGTCGGCAACGCATCCTGCGCCGAAATAATGTGCTGACGGTTTACTGCGGGTTTGATCTTGCCTTCCCAGTGAACCAGCGTCGGAGCCCGCACGCCTCCCTCGTAGGCGGAACGTTTGTGACCCCGAAACGGACCGGACGACTTCAGGTCGGGAGACTGCTGCGGCGACAGCGACGCGCCATTGTCGGAATGGAAGAAGATGACTGTGTTCTCCATTTGGCCCAACTCCTTAAGTAGCTGGATCGTCTCCCCGACGTATCGATCAATCAATGACGTCATGGCCGCGTGGCCTTTTTGGTTACCTTTCCAGTCTTTGTCTGCGTACAACTTCCAGGCTGGGTCTGACCTTGGGAAGTTGTAGTTTCCATGCGGCGGGGTCCATGGCGCGTAGCAAAAGAATGGTTCGCCGGAAGCGGCCGAATCGCGAATGAACTGCAGCATCTCGTTGAAGATCAACTGGGGAGCGTATCCCTTGGCCGTGTTGACTTCGCGATCCGTGATCGGTTCTTTCTTACCATTTCGGACCAGAAACTTCGGGTAGTGTTTGTGTGCATGGATCTGATGGTAGTAGCCGTAAAAGAGATCGAAGCCCTGCCGTTCCGCCGCCCCGCTTGTCCCGATGTCACCAACGCCCCATTTCCCGAATCCACCGGTGCGGTATCCCGCCGACTTCAGGACTTCCGCGACGGTCACATCCTCATCGAGTAGCGGGACGCCGCCAGTGTTCAGGCGAACGGACGTGCGGCCCATGTGTTTCCCCGTCATCAACACCGACCGGCAGGGTGCACAGACAGTACAGCCCGAGTACGCTTCGGTGAAATACAACGATTCCTTCGCCAACGCGTCCAGGTGCGGTGTCATAATGGTTTCCGAACCCATGAATCCTGCATCCGCGGGCCCCATGTCGTCGACCATGATGTAAACAATGTTGGGTTTCGCAGCTTCCGTCGTCTTCGCGGTCAGAATGACGGACAGCACGAGCAGCAGTTGAAACCATGGTCGATTCAATTTGAACATGACAAAATGCCTGGTTGCTTGAGGCCGAAATAGAATCCGCATTCTCGATCACTTGCAAGCCTGTGAAAAGTCCAGAGACCAACCCGAAATCAACAATGGCGGAAACGAAACAGCAAACCACATCGACAGGGCGACAGTGGACTCTTCGCATCGCGGCAATCCTGTTCGGTTTACTACTACTGCTTGGCCTGGAAGGGACGCTGCGGGCGTTCGATATCGGAAAGCTTGAAGATTCCGGCGACCCCTTCGTTGGCTTCAGCGACGTCATTCCGCTGTTCGAACCAAACGAAGAAGGCACAATCTATACGACGTCTCCCAAGCGGCAGGTATTCTTCCGTCCGGATGCTTTTCGTGTGGAGAAGCCGGATAAGGAATTTCGCATTTTCTGTTTCGGTGGTTCAACCGTGCAGGGCCGACCGTACGCGATTGAAACATCCTTCACGACCTGGCTGGAACTGTCGCTAAAGGCAGCGGACGACACGCGAGATTGGCGAGTGGTCAACTGCGGCGGTGTTTCTTACGCAAGCTATCGCCTCATCCCGATCCTGAAGGAGACGCTGGACTACGAGCCGGACCTGTTCGTGATCTACACCGGTCACAACGAGTTCCTTGAGGATCGCTCGTACGACGACATCAAACAACAGCCGCCATGGCTTCGAGCTGTGTCGGAACGCGTCGTGGGTTGGCGAATTTATGGACTGATGAAGCGCTGGCTGAACCCAGCAACTCCCGCCCCAACAAAGGATGAATTACCAACCGAGGTCGAGGCCCTACTGGATTATCAGGGCGGTCTGGCACAATACCATCGTGACGACGACTGGCACCGCGGAGTTGTCGAACACTACGAGCTCAATCTGCGTCGCATGATTCGGCTGGCCCGCAGTCGTGGCGTCCCGGTCATACTGGCAAATCCAATCTCGGACATCCGCGACACCGTGCCATTCAAGGCCGAAAACAGCGACGGCCTTTCCGCGGAGGAATTGGAAAGATTCAGCAAGGCATGGGAAGAAGCCAAACAAATGAGCTGGGACGACCTTGATGCCAAGCTGGTCGCAGTGAAGGAGGTTGTCGCCCTGGACCCTCGCTATTCGGAAGCTCAGTATCTGCTTGCGAAAGTGCTGGACTCGTTGGGGAGATTTGCAGAAGCCCGCACGGCCTACTACCGGGCGAAGGATGAAGACATCTGCCCATTGCGCATGACCGAGCCAATGCACGTTGCGGTCCACCGAGTCGCCGCGCAAACAGGCACTCCCTTGGTCGATGTCCGCAAGCTATTTGAGTCCAAAGCAAAGGACGGCATCCCGGGTGATGATGAACTGATCGACCACGTCCATCCGCATATCGATGGTCACCAATGGATCGCTGAACTCCTGTTTGACAATCTGCGATCGGCGGGGATCGTAGAACCCACAGAAGGTTGGCAGCAACGGCGAGATCAACTTTATAAGGACAACTACGTGCTGCTTCCGGAAACATATTTCCCATTTGCCCTCAGTCGCCTGGAGGGTTTGAACAATTGGGCTCGAGGTCGGGTAGCAAAAATCCGCCCCCAGTCGGACGATGCAGACCTCGATGCGCCATCCGAGGAAACGGACGCGGAGCAACTGTCCACGGAAGACGGATCGTTGACTGAACAATGACCCGTAATCTCGTCCATCACCTCGAGCGATTCTGTCGCAGTGTCATGGGCGAAATGCCTTTTGACTTCGTGCGGATCTTCCAGAGACTTCCTCCAGCAGTGATGTAGAGCGTCTCCAAATCGGCGTCGCCGAAAGTGCAATTGGTGACTTCATCATTGGGGATGGCCACAAGGGACAGCAGGTCGCCATCGGCGGACAACACATAGACGCCGCCTTTGAATTTACTGGCGGTTTCGTGAGGTGGATTGGGTTTGTTCAACCCGCCCGCCACATACAGCCGCCCCTTTTCGTCCATCACCATTCCGTCCGGCCCGCGGCCCGTTTTCCAGTCGAAGAGCGTCTTCTTGCTCTTTCGCTTGACCGTGCCATCCGGCTGCAGTTCGAACCGCAACAGTGTACGACTGACGTTCGACTGGTTGTTATTGTTGTCCGCGACGTAGAGGTACTTATCGTCCGGCGAGACGAGCAACCCATTGGGACGATCGGCTTCGTGTTCAATGATGCGGGTCACCGAGCCGTCGACGTCGATCCGATAGACGCCTTCGATTGCCTTCCCGTTGGCGTCCCGCTGCTGGAGATCTTCACGAGGTCCATATTTGGGATCAGAGAAGTAGATGCGACCCTTTGAATCGACCGAGAGGTCGTTGGGCTGATTGTACTTGTGACCGTCATAGCTGTCGGTCAGCACCTCCAGCGTGTTCGTTTTCAAGTCGATACGGCTGACGCGTCGATATTTTGGCTGGCAGATAATCATTCGTCCATCTGCGTCAAATAGGATGCCGTTAGTGCCAGCTTCGGGGCGGAAGGCGATCGCTTTCCCGCCCGCCGTGAGATGATTGATGCCACCGCCACCGCTAAAGTAGAGCCCGAAGACTGGGTGCCACGCGGGGCCCTCATTCGCCCCTTCAGCGAGAACCTTTGTCGGTTTCAAGTCGGCGAAAATCTCAGTGTTGATCCCGGCGAGTTCTTCGGCCATCGTTGACATGGACAGCGTCAAGAACGCCGCCATCATAAGTGCCATGGTGCAGGACCTGCCATGCGGTCGCCGAGTAACACAAAACATTGCATCGCCTTCTTGGTGGTGAAAGCGACCAGCATAGCGAATGCTGGATTACGATCAAATTCTGGCGGAAGCAATCGGCTGGCCGTCATGCCGGCACGTTCGCTCCTCTTCCGGGAAGTTCGTAAACGCGCTCTTCATGAGGAGCATGGATGGCGATCTCAGCAAGTGGATGCAATGGCCCACCACATCTCACGTGAGGTGGCATCACCGGCACTATGACTCCAGTGGCCATTTTGGCAGGGACGTTTTAAGGCATTCCCGATTCAATCCAACGAACACTTACTGATCGTGATGAGGGCGACCAAGAAAGACCAGAAAGCAGCCTGACCCTCTTTCCCTTCCTGGCTTTGTCAGGGAACTTCGGGCAGGTTGCAGCGGTGGCCAGCGTTCCTGAGCCGTCGTCATGCGTCCTGGTATCATTGAACTTGCTTGCGTTGTTGTTGCGACGAAAGAGGTGAACCTCCCTGCGTTGTCGATCCCAAACCAGCCCCATCACTTCGTCGCTGGGCTCTGTTGCTGTGCATTGTTCAGGTTTTTCTATGTTGAAGATGAAATTTGCTGCCGTCACCTGCCTACTCTGTTTCACCCTGATCGCGAATGCCGAACAGATCAGCGGCAGAGCTGAATTCATCGCTTTCGATGACGTGCCGGAGGCAGGTCTGCTTGTCGGTGAAACTGGTTTGATCACTTTTGGTATTGAGTCGGAAGACGGAAGCGTCGTTGCCGGGATGGAATACAGAGTAAAAGCCGCAGCGGCAACTGAGCGATGGATCAGGAAGGCCAAGGATGACATGGCCGCGAACAGTCTCCCCGTCGTTATTCGCTCTGTTGTGCAGGACAAAAATGATGTTCCGGACGCAGTTCCCAACTACAGTGAAAACTTAGACGAACTTTATAGCACTCCGATCAACATTGAGCTTATTACCGGTCCAAGCTGGTAAAAACAGGCGGACTTCAAGTCTTATGGTCCAGAAATATCGAATTGCCTTCGTCACGGTGACTGGGCAAAGTTAGGACACCAACCGACGGATTCACGTCATGCATCGATTTGAGTAAGCCAACTCACCGGAGGGATATCCAAGGCCACTCACACCACAATCAAGTGAGGCAGCATTCGCCAATCCCGGGCACTGGGCAAAAAGACTCGCCAAGCCAATGCCACGAAGGTTCTGCCGGGCAAGGTCGCCGACAAAGGACTCGCCCCAATCAGCCTACGAGTCAAGGGCTGTAGGTTTAAGCAAGAGATACCCCCGGTCACCGATGCCCGCATAGCTTCACATTTGGGCCAGAAATCGATTGCACGGCTAGCACTTCCGTAGCGGAAATCACAAAGAGAGCGAGGTTTCCGCAATCAAATTGGGGGAAACGGCGATTGCTGCCGATCAACCCTATGTTGGCCTAATCCCGCAATTTGAACCGCAATCCGACTCAGATGACCAAAACAGCAAGGCTCTGGACTCTAGTTTTCTTCGCTTGGTGTACCTTCCTTGGGGCTCGTGCGCTCGCGGAATGCCAACACTGCAACCAATGTGCGGCGGCTCCTGCGCATTCCTGCCTGACATGCGGGGGCTATCTCGCGGGCGACTGCGTGAGCTCGGCGCTCCCACTGGATCGTCACAAGAAATCGTTCTTCCAGCTTTGGGAAACCGAAGCCGCGTGGATTGGCGGCGGAAGCGAATTCCAACAAACGGAGGCCAACACATTTGTGCGTGTGGCGATTCCGCTGGACGGCACTACCGATAACGTGTTGGCGCTGCAGCCCGGTTTGCGGACTTTCTTTCTGGAAGGCCCCACGGTCGTCGATGTACCGGCGAAACTCTACGACGCACAGTTATCAATCGTCTGGCGAAAGAAGCACTCAGAACGCTGGCAGACGAATGTCTGGATGCAACCGAAGATCCGTAGTGATTTCGAAACCTCCGAAGACACGTTCTTCTTCTCCGGCGGAGCGTACGCCAAGTACACGTGGATCCCCAATGAGTTCGATCTGTTCCTGGGTGCCTTCTATCTGGATCGTGACGACATCTCGATCCTTCCCGCCGTGGGCTTTATCTGGTCGCCGACACCCGACTGGCGATACGAGATGTTATTGCCGCGCCCCAAGATCGCTCACCGCCTGGAACGCGTGGGCGACTGCCGTGAAAAGTGGGCTTACCTTTCCGGGCAGCTTGGCGGTGGCTCGTTTGCCGTTGAGCGTGAAGCGGGCGGCACCGACAAGCTGACGATCCGCGACCTGCGGGCGTTCATTGGCATCGAGACGGTCCATACCGGGGGCGCCGGTAAGTTCGCCGAGATTGGCTACATCTTCAATCGCGGCGTTGAGTACAAGAACAACGACGAGGAATACGAGTTCGACGGCGCACTTATGCTCCGACTGGGTATGCGTTACTAGAACAGGCGTTCGAAGCATCGCTTCGAAGCAGACTCGAAACTATCCCGCTTTTTTGCGGCGAGATTTGTCATCAACGTTTTCCTTGATGCGGTCATCACTGACTGCGGGCGATGGACAGCCGCCCTCGGGGACTTCGACGTTTGCTGTCCACAGGATTGCATTGAGCAGCACCTTGCGGAAGTTTTCGTCCTGCCAACTCACGTGATTGTGAGCGCCCGTGAAACCGAAGCCTCGGCCGCCTTTCGGTCGTTCGTACGCCCACGCCACATGCTGGGTCTCTCCCGCCGCCACGGCTTTGCGTACCGTCGGATTGCCGCTGCGAGGTCCGTCTTTTCGACGTAGCGTATCCGCGGGTGGGACGTCCGTGAGGATGGGTGTTACACCCTTGAGTCCTTCGACGAACCGCATGTGGTAGTACCATTCGTCATTAACACGAAATGGTTTGATTCCGTTGGCGACCGGGTGATCCGGGAAGTCCTTGAAGTGTGGCGTCCAGTGAGGATTGACGGACCAGTCGAGGTCACAGAACCCGCCCATCCATTCAAGAAACTTTTCGCCCGGCTTGCCTTTGCGAGCTTCTGTCGCCCAGTGCACCATCACCACGCCGGTGCCCTTCTTCATCAGGGCGTCGAAAGCGTCCAGATGCTCGTTAAGTACATGGCCGTTGTGCCCGGTGCAGAAGATCACCACGGTCGCGGCATCGTCGAGTATCGCGGGATCCTTGGGGTAACCGTAGTGCGGGACAAGTTTGGCATCGACCGCCAGACCGGATCGATTCAGGGCGTCCGCCAGAATCATGTTTCCGGCGCGATGCTCGTGCTGCATGGGACCGTGGCTTGGCGAGCCGGAGATGAATACGACCTTTGCCTTTTCCTCGGCGGACAAGGTGGCGGACGTCAGTAGCACCATTAAAAAGATGACGCTGGACTTGAGTGACATAGTGAATCTCCTCCCCGTGAAGGCAGCATGGACCAAATTGTTCGCACTTTCCACGATCCTTGTCTGGCATCGCAGGAAGCCCCAGTGCCGTCGATCATATTCGAATGACGACGCCAAGCAATCGATCGATACAAAGCTGAGACAAGCCGTTTGGCCTCGAGACGCTCGGTAAACCCGATAATCCCATCATCTAGGGCGTTGGAGCGGACTCGTTTATTCCCGATGTGCCTTGAAGAGATACACCCTGTTGGTCGATTCGCAGGTAGCTGGTGCCGTGAAACCAGGAGTCGAGGACGATCATTCTGGCCGAGTCGACCGTGACATCCAGATTGTGATGGATGTGCCCGAACAGGAATATCGAATTTGGTTTCGCGGTCTGACTGCGAACGTACGCTTCATACGCGGCGAGAAACTTGCGGCGACGCGGTAATTCGGATTTTCGGTTCGCGGCCTGCCGCCAGGCGTCCAACTGATAGGCGACAAAAGCCGGAACGTTGCGGAAGACGTGATGCACAAAACGTCGTCCCAATATCTTCTTCCATGTGGACCTCGCTCCCGAAAGATGGCCATGCGTGAAGCAGACCTCGTGGCCCCATGAACTCACGCGCAAGGGTTCGGGAATCACACAGCCGGGAAACCACGCCTTGAAAGATTCCACGAGACTCTCGTCGTGATTGCCGACGATCATTTGGAAGTGGCCGCCACGTTCGCGAAATGCCGCAATGGATTGCAGACCGGCACACTGGCGAAAAGCCTCGTCCGCTTCGTGTCGGGTCGCAAACCAGTAGTCACACAGATCGCCCCCGATGAACAGTCTGTCCGCTGGTTCGAACGAATCGACGACAGACGCCAACCTCGCGGCGCGGTCGGGGCGATCAAGTCGCAAGTGCGTATCGCTGAGAAAGTAGTCGGCCATTCCATTCCTGTTTGTCGACGCGTCTGGATTTCACGAGGCATTGGGCTCGGAATCCCGAATCACAATTCATAGCCGCAAGGCTTCCGCCTCGTCAAGGAATGTGGCCACCTCGCGCGGAGTTCGTAGTCGAACCAGTTGGAGTCCGGAGAATTCAGGGTTGTCCCCAAGGGTCGCGTACCGGCGCCGATTTCGCTGATAGTTCGCCAATGCCCAGCGGATGGGTGACTTGGGCGAGAATATCGCTTTTGCAAAAGACTCCCGGTTTCCCGTGTTCTCCCAGATCTCTTCGCGGGTCCACGCGCGTTGAAACGACCGTTTGGTGACTCGATACATGGTTCGGGCAAACGACATGTCCAGCCACACGACCAACTGGGCACGTCGAAATTTGATTGCGTTTGTTCGTGAGTAGTTTCCGTCGAGCACCCATTCGGGTTGAGCGACAATGTCCGCGACCTTTGGTAGGAACTCGGGATCGGCTGGCTCATGCCAGTCTCTGCCCCAATACACCGCATCCATCTCGATGCACGGTAGAGCCAATGCTTTCGCCAGCCTGCGGCTGACGGTCGACTTGCCGCTGCCAGAAGTTCCGATCACGTTGATTCGTCGAATATTCCGCAGATCCATACGCAGCTCACAGAGTTCATGGCCCGGTTGGCGTCATGCTCGACTTCACCGACGGCGATCAGGGGCTAGGATGACGACAGGGAAACGACATCAGGGTTCGCAGCAAGGTTCAGAAACATGGAAACCATCGATCTTCAGATCACCGGGATGTCGTGCGGTAGCTGCGCGAATCGCCTGGAAGGTCAGTTGAATTCGCTGGACGGTGTCCATGACGCGAGTGTCAGCTTTCCAACGGAATCCGCACGCGTCCGATTTGATCCAGAGGCGATCGATGCTGCGGAGGTCGAGCGTACCGTGAACGCGGCAGGTTTCAAGGCGCTGCCCGCCGCCGACGACACAGATGCAGCACAGGCGAAGGACGACGCTTACCGCGTTCAGCTACGGAAGTTGCAGGTCGGTCTCGTCCTGACCCTCCCGCTGTTCGTGCTGTCGATGGGCCGAGACTTCGGGCTATGGGGCCCATGGGCACATGCTGATTGGGTCAACTGGCTAATGTTTGCCCTTGCGACGCCAGTGCAATTTTACGTCGGCAGTGCCTACTACGTGGGTGCCTATCGAGGCCTCCGCAATCGTTACGCCAATATGGACGTGCTCGTAGCGATGGGTTCGACGGTCGCCTATGCCTACAGCGTGGTCGTGTTGCTGGACAAGACGATCGGCGACGGACGTTGGGGCGAACACGTCTACTTTGAGACGTCGGCAACGATTATCACGCTGATCCTGCTGGGGAAACTTGTTGAGCTTCAGGCCAAAGGGCGCACGAACGCTGCGCTAAAAACGCTACTCGAGCTGCAACCGCCGGAAGCAACCGTGCTGCGAGACGGCGTCGAGACCACCATCTCCGCGGCGGATGTGCGGGCGAACGAGTTGTTGATTGTTAGACCGGGAGAGCAAATACCCGTTGACGGCGAGGTCATGGAGGGTGCTTCCAGCGTCGACGAGAGCATGATCACGGGTGAGAGCATGCCTGTCGTCAAACACACGGGCGCTTCGGTTATTGGAGCGACAATCAATGGCGAAGGGTTGCTGACTGTCCGCGCAACCGCTGTGGGCAACCAGTCGATGCTCGCCGAAATCGTACAGATGGTGGAGCAGGCTCAATCTAGCAAGGCGCCTATCCAGCAACTCGCCGACAAGATCTCCAACGTATTCGTCCCCATCGTCATCGCCGTGGCGCTGCTTACGTTTGCAATCTGGTTACTCTCCGGCGCCGGAGTGACGGCGGCGACTCTGCGGCTTACGGCGGTGCTGCTGATCTCGTGTCCCTGCGCAATGGGCCTGGCAACGCCGCTGGCGGTGATGGTCGGCATGGGCCGGGGTGCCGAACAGGGAATCCTGTTCAAGTCCAGTGAATCACTTCAACGGCTTTCCGAGGTGACGTGCGTTGCCTTGGATAAAACGGGAACGGTGACTCGTGGCGAATTGGAGGTGCAGCAGGTTGCCACGCGCAGCGCGGGGAAAGAGGACGACGTATTGGCGATGGCAGCCTCGGCCGAATCCGGCAGCGAACACCCGATTGCGAAGGCCATCGTCAACTTGGCCGCTGATCGCGGCCTGACAATTCAACGCCCGACGGAATTTCGCGCAATAGTAGGGCAGGGGATTGAAGCCGTCATTGAAGGGTCGAGCGTTGTGGTGGGGAACTCGGAACTCATGCGTTCCCGAAACGTTGAGCTTCCCGTCGAACAGCCTGCCTTCGCTGAACTGCTGGTATCGGCGAAGCAAGGAACACACTCCGTCATGTGGATCGCATCTGCGAGCGAGGTCCTCGGTGCGGTCACGTTGTCTGACTCCATCAAACCAACATCGTCCGTCGCAGTTCAGAGCCTGAAGTCACTGGGCATCAAGGTCCTGTTGATTACCGGTGACACCGCGAACGTAGCCAATAATGTCGCGCAGCTGGCATCGATCGATGAAGTTTTTGCAGAAGTGAGTCCGGCGGGAAAGTCACAGAAGATTGCCGAACTTCGCAGCTCCGGTCATGTCGTGGGGATGGTAGGCGACGGCATCAACGACGCCCCCGCATTGGCACAAGCTGACGTCGGTATCGCTATCGGCACGGGAACGGACGTTGCGATGGAAACTGCCGATGTGACCCTGATGAACGGAGACCTGCGGACTCTGGCGACGGCCATCCATCTATCCAGGGCCACCCTTCGGAACATTCGTCAGAACCTGTTTTGGGCCTTTGCCTACAACGTGGCATTCATTCCCATCGCTGCTGGTGTACTGGCACCCTTTGCGGTCGTGCCCGACTTCCTGCGCGAACTGCACCCAATCATGGCGGCGTTCGCAATGGTCGCGTCCGACCTCGTGATTGTCCTGAATGCTCTTCGCCTGCGCACCACGAAGCTCTCGAACGCCACGGCCTGAAACGAGCATGCGGCCGATTGGCGGCGTTAGTACTCACGTTGTGCTTCGGGGTCTTCTTCCACGAAGCGACACATGTCGATCATGCGAGCCGCGGCGACAGCCAGCGTCTTACCAATTGCTGATAAACGAAGTGGTTCGTCCATCACGGTAGGTCCTGCTGTGACGTAGACGCACCACTCTCCCGTCTTGAGTCGCTCCACGTCCAACTGGCGAAAACGCAGGCGCAATTGATCCATCAAACGGCAGGAGTCAGCATCAAGTGTTGACCGAACAAATTCATATCTAGAACGCATCATTCGATACAAGTTAGTAGAAGAAACACTCGCTCTATAAGGCCACACCTCAAACGAGTGGTATGCCCAACGCGCGGTCTGGGGCGGGCACTTTTGCGCAACAAATCCTTAGACATCTACCTAGATCGAATTGCCGCAAAAACGAACGCTTGATCCCCCCAGGAGGTACTAATCAAAGGTTCGATTCGCGTTCGTGATGGGCCTCACACCGGCCCACGCACCAATTCCGACACGCCCGACCTCCACCTAGACCGAGTGATTGTGCAAGAAACAAATTCATAAATCGCTTGTGAGCCGTTTCCGTCCCACGCAACTATGTACGGTCGACCGCTAGTTGCCGACATTGATGCGACGCAGCAAATTCAGAATTGCCTTCGAAGTCGGCGTCAGCTTCGTGCGATTGAATTGATCGCCCAACTTGCGAATAGCCTCTGCTTGTGTCGGGTAAGGGTGAATCGTCGCACCGATTTTTGACAGACCTATCTTGTTCACCATGGCGACAGTGATTTCCGAGATCAGGTCCCCCGCGTTCTCTGCAACGATGGTTGCACCTACGATCTGGTCGGAGCCTTTTCGGGTATGGACCTTCACAAACCCTTCATCTTGTCCTTCAAGGATTGCCCGATCCACGTGCGCGAATTGTTGAATGTACGTGTCGATCTGGATGCCGGATTCCTTAGCCTCTTCTTCATAAACTCCCACATGGGCAATTTCCGGTGACGTGTAGGTCGCCCACGGAATCGTCAGATCACTGGCGCGTTTCTTCCCGAACGGGCCGATCGCAAATAACGCATTCTGAATCACAATTCTCGCCATGAAATCTGCAGCGTGTGTGAACTTGAATTTGGAACAGATGTCCCCGGCGGCGAAGATTCGCGGGTTGGTGGTCTGCAGATTGTCGTTCACCTCAATTCCGTGGGGATCGTGCTTCACATCGACCGCGTCAAGATTCAGCCCGTCGGTATTGGGAGCACGCCCGACCGCAATCAACAGCTCGTCAACGACAACGTGTTTGTCAGCACCATGCTGCTGCACCGAAACGTTGATTCCGTTGCCCGAAGGACTCACGGACAAGTTCTCGCTGTTCAGCATCAGTCGCACTCCATCTCGCTCGAATTGTCTTTGCACGATGGCTGCGGCCTCCGCATCTTCTCGAGTTAGGATGTGGTCAGCTCTTTCGAACAGATAGACTTCACTCCCAAACCGAGCGAACGTCTGCGCCATCTCGCTGCCAATCGGGCCACTACCCACAATTCCGAGTCGAGCCGGTAGTTCTGTCAGCGAAAACAGATTCTCGTTTGTCAGATAGCGAACGGAATCGAGTCCCGGTATGGGCGGCGCAGAAGCTCGGGCGCCGGATGCGACCACCGCCTTCTTGAAATTCAGCGTCCGTTGCGTGCCGTCTTTGCATGTCACCGAGATCGTCTTGTTGTCGACGAAAGCACCTTGCCCGAAGTACACATCCACGCCCAGGCCGGCAAATCGTTCGGCAGAGTCAGCCGGGCTAATGTCTCCTCGCAGTTTTCGCATGCGTGCCATCGCCGCGGCGAAATCGACCGCAGCACCCTCCGGAACGTTCACTCCAAATTTGGCCGCGTCCCGAACGGTCGCCGCAACGCGGGCAGCCCGTATGACTCCTTTCGACGGAACACAACCCACGTTCAGGCAATCACCGCCCATCAATTCGCGCTCGATGAGTGCCACGCGAGCTCCAAGGCCAGCAGCACCGGCGGCCGTAACGAGTCCGGCGGTACCCGCGCCGATCACGACCAGATGATAGGGCTTGTCGGGAGTTGGATTCTCCCACGACGGAGGATGCACGTTCGCTTCGAGCTTCTGGTTGCTATCGTCGAAAGGTGTAAGTTGGACGAGTTCGTGAGTCATCGCTCTGTTACCGAGTACGTGGGATTTGTGCCTGTCGTCGAACCAGACGGTTACGCTCGACCATGTTGGCAGTGTCGTTATGAAACTGGTTCTAGTGAATTGCAGTCGCGCTGTGGACCGGCGTCGCGACGTCGATCCTCCGTTTATACTATGCCGCGGGTGTGGCAGACTTTTTCGCAGCCCGCGTCCCCAGAAGGTTCACGAATGTCCGAACGACCAACGGGAACACGCCCAGCAACGCAAACGCAACGATAATTTGCGTCATCTGTTGTGGTGAGAAGACTGCGTTGATGCCCTTGTCCGCCAGTGTCTGAAGATTCGGGACGCTGGCTCCTGCGTAGACATACACAAACGTCCCCGCCAACATGCCAACCTGACTAACCCACCAGAAGGTGCGAATTCTGATCGGCGTGAGGCCCATCACGGCGTTGATCACAAAGAAAGGATCCGCCGGAATCAATCGCAACGTAAACAGGTAAAACGGACCCTCTCGTTCCAGCGATCGATTGAAGTTGGCAAGCCGATCTCCAAATCGATTCTCGATTGCATCCCGAAACAGAAAGCGACTTAACAGGAAGGCGATCGTGGCCCCGGTCGTCGAAGCGAAGCTGACAAGGATCAATCCATTCCCCAGCCCGAAGTACCACCCATACACAAGCGTCAAGACTGCTGCTCCAGGCAAAGACAGCCCTGTGACAGTTACGTACACGAGAAACGCGAACCCGAACACCAACCACGGGTGGTCGCCCTGGAAGGAACGCAGTTCGGCTTCTTTCCCGGCGATGGCTTCGAGCGTCAACGCATCCCCAAACTGAAACCAGGCAGCCGCAAGTACGGCGACAACGATTGCCAGTACAGCAGGTTTTGCCCAACGATCCCGTTTAGGAGTCGCCGAAACTTCAGTTCTTCCAGGTGAATCTGCCATGGTTACACCATCTATGTTATGAATCTGCGTGAGCTTTTCACGCGGCACATGACTCCGACGCAACGCGGTGCAATTCATTACAGAAATCCTGACAAAAGGCGAACGGCGTTTCTCGGGGATTCCTGACATCGATTCCGTAGCGGCAGACAGCAGTGTTTGACAGCCAATACCGGAACAACCGAGCTGGTTCGGGTAACCAACGAAGAGAGCTACTATCGGGTACAATGTATTAAACCGACACAATCCTTCCTGCCCTGACCGTAGAACTTATTGGCAGTTAAATGATCGTGTGGCACCGTGCGGTATAGGAACACACCATCCATCACAGCCCCAAATATGGCCCAAACATGCTGGATCGAAGAACGTTACTGAAAGCATTCGGTGGCACAATGTCCCTCCCGATGCTCGAGTCCGTAACACGAGCTGCGGCTCCTGCCCGTCGCTCTGAAACGCCCACCCGTTTCCTGGTCGTGGGGAATCCGTTCGGGGCGCATCCAGACCATTTCTTCCCCAGCGAGTTCGGGAAAGACATTCAACTTCCCACCACCGTGCGCCCGCTGGAATGGATGAAGGATCGCGTGACCATCCTGTCGCACACCGACCACGGAATGAAGAGTGGCCACGGTCGCGAGATTGCTTTTCTCAGCGGCGTACTTCCGGAAACCAGCGCTGCTTTTCCCGAAAAGAACATGTCCATCGACCAGGTCATCGCAAGGCGCGGTGGCACGAGCACGCGTTATCCGTCGTTGAATGTTTGCCTCGAACGCGGCATCCGCATGAGCTGGAATGCTAACGGCGTCGACATCAAACCATTTACAGATGCTCAACAGCTCTATGATCACCTGTTCCTCAATCTGTCTCGGGAACAGCGCCGCAAGCAGAAGGAGCTACTGGAACGTAACGGCAGCGTACTGGATGCCGTTCGCGAGCAATTCGCCAACGTGCGCCGTCAGGCGTCCCGTTCGGACAAGGTTCGGCTCGACCTGTTCGCCAACTCGATCCGCGAGCTGGAACACAATCTTGTCGACCGCCAAACCTGGGTAAATCGAGACAAGCCGAAGTATGACATTTCCCAGCATTTCGCGGGATCCGAAATCACGATTCAGGATCGCTATAACGCCGTATTCGATATGGTCGCCTATGCGTTCCAAACCGACCTGACACGCGTGGCCACGGTGGCCTTTTCCCCGGAACTCAAATATACCGACGTCAAAGGCGTCACTCGCGGGTATCACGCCTGCACCCACAACGGCCGGAAGGAGGACACCGTCTCTGAATTGGTCGGCATTGAATCATTCCAAATCGCTCAACTCTCCCGATGCCTCAAACGGCTCGATGAAATCCCCGAACCAAACGCCGAAGGCAGCATGCTGGATCACACGGTCGTCCTCTTCGGCAGTGGCATGGGCTATGGCGGCACGCATTCGAATCGCAATCTCCCCATTCTCGTTGCCGGGGGAGGGTTCTCGCATGCCGGCCATGTCGACACCCGTAACGCCAGCGGTGAAAACATGCCTCTGTGCAATCTATATGTAACGTTGCTGCAAAGATTCGGGATCGAACGCGACCAGTTCAACACTAGTACCGGTGCCTTCGAGTTCCCAACCTAGGATGCGATTCTCCACAGTACGTCACGACCCCAATGCTGACACCAGGCACAGCTCCCGCCATGCGTAACAACAAGCTCCGACCGCTCGTTCTGTATGCAACGCTCGCTGCGTTGTGCTTCGCCGGCACTGCCCGAGCCGATCTTTCCCTGATTCAGAAACATTGCTCCAGTTGCCATGCGGGCGAAGAGCCCAAGGGCGAGTTCGATCTACGACAATTGCGAGCTCGACCCGATAAAGGCAACGCAGATTACTGGGTCAACAGCCTCGAATACGTGCGGGCTGAAGAGATGCCGCCGGCCGAGCATAATCGGTTGACCAGCGAAGAACGCAAGCGGCTAGTTCGTTTCCTGCAGCGAAATGTCAATCGTTACGAGGATCAGTTGAAGCGACCCACACGTGTTCCCCCACGGCGGCTGAACAATCGGGAATTCGCCAACAGCCTTCGCGATGTGCTGTTGCTGGAAGATCTTGGCACACATCAGCCCGCAGCCATGCTGATTGGCGATACGCTGAAGGACGGTTTTGATACGCACGGTGAAACGCTCGGCATGAGCGAGTATCACCTTGATCAGTACATTACCGCAATTCGCAAGGTGCTCGACGCCACGATTCTGACGGGCGACCGACCGCCAACCCAAAGTTATCAGATACCCTCGAGCTTGTTGCGAGTTACCGACATTTCCAATCGCAAGCGTGCCGAGCAAACCAAGCGGACCGCCGATTCGATCGAAATGCTCAGTCTTCGATTACGTGCGTACTTTGCCAGTTTTGAAACCGTCCCGCACACGGGTCGCTACCGGATAAAGCTACGTGCAAAAACGAAGGACCGACACATCTACGACCAGCGTGAAACGGGGATTTGGGACAACGACCCCATCGTGTTACGAGCACACATGGGCGACCGGGTACGCGATTTTCAGCTTCGCGACGACCGGGTCACGGAACTCGAACTGGAGGAATGGCTTGCAGCCGGAACGGCTGTGCAGTACTCGTTCCTGACGGACGGACTGCGGTTGCAAGGTAACGGAAACTTTAAATTCCAGTACCGGATCGCTCACGACTACATCAAACAGAACAATCCCGAGCTCTACCAGCGTGTCGTAACGGAAGAAGTCCCGCGTGCCAAGCGTCGCAACACGAGCCCGGCGCACTGGGTTCATTGGGTGGACTACTGGCAGGGTCCGCGTCCCATCCTGTTCGACGCGACCGTGGAAGGCCCAATCTACGCATCATGGCCACCCAAACGCCAGATCGCGTTGCTGGGCGAAAATCCAAACGCAAAGAACGCCGCAAATATACTCCGCCCCATCGCAACCCGAGCATGGCGGCGAGAGATCTCTAACGAAGAGCTGCAGCCCATCGTCAATCTGGTTCAGTCTCATGCAGACTCGTTGGGCGACATTGAGGCACTCCGGGAAGGTATCGTTGCCATTCTTTCTTCCCCTTCGTTCCTGCTGGTGAATTCAGGCGAACCCAGCAACGCGGAGCGGTTTTCAACGAAGCTTGCCTACTTCCTTGAGGGCACCTCCCCCACGGACGCTCTTCGCCAGCAGGTCGAGGCGGGAAAGCTGGACTCATTGACAGCCATTCGAGATGAGATCGACCGGCGCATTACGACCGGTAAGGCTGATGAGTTTCTTAATGAGTTTCCGTTCGGCTGGCTGCAACTGGACCGGATCAACTTCATGGCTCCTGATCCCGAACGATTTCCGTTGTACGAAAAGAAGCGAATTCATGAGGACATGACCAAAGAGGTGCTCGCCTTCTTTGGACACGCCGTTCGTGAAAACCGTCCTGTCACGGAACTCTTGACCGCCAACTACTCGTTCGTCAATGCCGACCTTGCTGGCGTCTATGGTATCGATGGTGTCGAACCAGATTCAAAACTTCGCAAGCACACCTTTCACGATGGCAAGCGTGGTGGGTTCCTGGGGATGGCAGCGTTCCTGACGCTTACTTCGGACTCGCTGGGAACGTCTCCCATTCACCGGGCTATCTACGTGATGGAAAATTTCATGGGCATCCATCCATCGCCTCCACCAGCGGATGTGGACATTACTGAGCCCGATATCCGTTCCGCTACAACGATTCGTGAGGTGCTGGAGGCGCATCGTGCGGACGCTTCCTGTGCTTCCTGCCATCAGTCGATTGATCCCTACGGATATGCCTTTGAGAACTTCGACCCGATCGGAGCATGGCGAGACCGATATGACCCACCCCAGTCAACAGGCAAACGACGGAATCGAAAAGCGAATCCAGGACCGCCCGTCGACGCCTCGGCGACATTCATGACGGGATCCAGCTACCGCGACATCCGGGAGTTTCGCGAACTCATGAAGACGGAAGCAAATCAGCGCCGCTTTGTGCGTTGCTTTGTTACCAAGCTCCTGACCTACGCAAACGGAATCGAGCCGGAGAGCTATAGCGAAGTCGACGCGATCGTCGAACGAGCGGCCGAACACGGGTTCCGCATTGTCGAGACGATCGCCGCAGTCATCGACAGCCCGCTCTTCCGCGAACAATAGTTTCCGCCGGCCAAGGGCTTGGGTCTCTTTGATCCCGATTTCGATGCACTTACGACGAACGATTCTGTCCGGCGGGACGATTTGGATCCACCGGCGCGATCGAAAGTCCGCCCGATGCTCTCAACTCCAACCGATAGGTCATGCCTTTACGGACGGCAGTGTAGGGCTCCTCGCCGTGAGCAGCCCGGATGCCCTTTTCATATGCGAGTTCGGGGTTGTTGGCGAACTCCCAAAAGTCGGCCCAGATCTGCTGCTCGAAGTCAGATACCTCTTTCCCCCGAGCATACGCAGGCGGTCGCTCGCCGACATCGTCCAGTCGATAGGCTTCGGCAGGGCTCTGGTATTCGCCGTGAATGCCACGAAACAGGCAGATTGAAGTCGCACGATTAATTTCCGCACGTTCAACGTAGTGGTCGGCAAACTTCACGACCCAGTAGTCCACGTAGACCTTATCGCCTTCCAGTCGAAAGCGACGAGCTTCGCCAATTTCTCGGCCGTCATCCGCAATTTCCACAAATTCGATCTCCGTCCAGGCCCGTCCCGTGGTCGGATCAATGGTTTGATCGAGCACTCGTATTTCAGCGAGCCGATGGTCGATCTTGATGAGATGCAGAGCCGTGTCCAGCTTCTCCACCTGGTTCAGTAGTTGCGTTGTTTTCTCTCGTTCGGTCTTCAGTTCCACCTCGGTCAATCGCAACCGTTCGCGAAACTCACCGAGACGCTCGCCCTGATGAACCTGTTCGTATCCAAACCAGCCTGCCACGCAGATGCCGGCGATGATGCAGAGCCCGATCAGCTTCTGCAGAAGATTGTTGATTGAATTGATGACGTCCGTTGCGCTCATGTGACTTCGCCAAAATTGAGTTTGGATGCCCGCCGCTGGAACTTCTACAACCTCGTTGCGGAACAATGCAAGATCGATCACTCCGCAACGCAAATGGGGTGGCAGCACCGGGGAATGCTATCACTTGCGTTCCGAATAGTCACGGCAATGTGGGCAACTGCGTTCCTTGATCTGGAGGCTTTGCCGAATATCTTCCAGCATTGTCAGGCTTGGCACGTAAATTCGGTCGCCGGGCTTCACCTGGTAGTTCGTCGAGGTATCACCGAGCTGGACAATTTGCTGATAACAAATTGGGAAGATCTGCGGGTCAGCATCTGCCGATCTCGGGCGAGTCAGGATGACCTTGTGCTCGTTACTGCGGTCGGTCAAACCGCCGGCCGAAATGATCGCGTCCAACACCGTTTCCCGCCCAACCAGCGGATACGAACCCGGTGCATTCACTTCTCCCAGCACGTAAACCAGAGAACTCTCGTTGCTGACCAGGCGCACGGAGAGATCCGTGTTGATCGGCATGCTCTCCCGGCCGCCATAGGAAGCCTGAGTTACGCCGGCTCGTGGCTTGTTGTGAAATGCTGCGACCCGCGTTTGAGCTTGCTTTTTGATCTCATAGAGCGTCAGTCCCGCGACCGGCACGGTTCCATATTGCCCCAACTCAATCGTTCCATCGGATTGAACCGTCTGATCGCTGGAAAAGCGAATTGGTGAATCGAAGTCGGCCGGTTCCACTACCAGGACGTCGCCTGGTTCAACTCGGTGTGCAGCCTGAACCGTTTTTGACATTTCGTGCGGGACGTCATCGGGGTGTCCGGTCTGATCGCGGATTTTGCTGGCCGTGGACAGCATCTTGTATGGCCCGGATGCCACCGGCAGCCCGAGCGAACTCAAGGTCGAACAACCGGTCAGCATCAATGGCAGAACGACGAGCAGTGAAACGCGCGTCCATCGCATCGCTGACTCAACGGAATGAAAGTTCATCAGAGCTATTCCTGAAGGCTATCGCCTGGTTCATGAAAAATTTGATTGCTTCCTGCCCGATCTGCCGGCCGGGCTCCAGTCGAATGACCGGCCGAGCCCCCGTGCCGCCAATCCGCAGGTGCACAACGCGGTTCTTTAGTGCATCGTTAGCCTTCGCGACCAGCCCAATCGGCGTGGGTGCTGCCATCAGCAGCGGTGAATCAGCAAGCTCAAGCAATTTGTCGGCCGGTCCCGACTCATCTGTCTTCACCATCACCTGAAGATTCAATCGCCCTTGAAGAGTTGCCGTGCCTTCCGCCAGCATCTGTGCATTCGCAGCAGCCATGGTCACTCGATCGAGATGCACGATGCCGTTTCCAAGTCGCCCCTGGATTCGACTCTCGTCAAACGATGTCGTCGACGGAATGGTGGTGAGGAATTTCGTCAGATCGCTGACCACCGGCAATTCCAGCGAGCTCGCGTCACTGAGCGTCGCATCGAAAGTGCCTTTGAAATCATTTGCGTCGGTGGCTCGTTTGGCACTCAGTCGGACAGTGCCGTCAAGGAATCCGCCGCCCGCACTGGAATTGCCTTTCAGGATTCGTCCGGTGTCCACGCGTCGAGCGGTCGACGTCAGCGACATGTCCAGCTTGCCATTCCAACGCCCCTTCGCATTGGTGACCACTCGACCGCCGCCCAGTTCCACAGCGGCATTGGTCGTCCGCCATTGCACTGCCTTCGCCGCCGGGTCCAAAGACCAATCCACTGGCACACGAAGGCGTGACATCGCAATCGGGCCGGCCGTCCCGCGATCCATGGAGATGACCGCTCGCCCCGAAGGACGCCGCCCAAGTCGCCCTTGCAAACGCATGCTCATCAGCCCCGTGGCCAGTTGCCCGCGACGATCAATGGGTACGAGTGCCTTCTGCAATGCGACACTTGAGGTGGATAGCTCGAAGGTGCCATTCATAGTGTCGTCCAACGTCACCCGACCACGACCGTTCACGCGACCGCCGGCAAATTGCCCTGTGAAGCGACGCACGTCCACCAGTTTTTCGCCCAAGACAATTTCGCTCTGCAGTTGGTTCGACCAGAGCACATTGTCCCAGCGAAGGTCATTGATTTTGATATCCGCCTTCGCCACCGTGCCGTTCTGGCGTTCTGCCTCACCTCGAGTCAGTGTCGCTGTTACGCTCCCTCGCAACGGCCGCAATGCATCACGCTGTCCGATGGCCGGCCAAACCTCCTGCAGCCGCACCTCCGAGAGAACAGCCTGTGCCGCCACTGGCAAGGATGCGAATTGCTGCAATGCGTCTGCCGGAAGTGCCGCAAGTTCCACTGCATTTGCAGTAGCTTCTACCTTGAGTTCGCCGCCGAACCCCGCCGCACTCAGATCAGCGTTCGCGATCCCCTTCCGTAGCGCGATCTTCGCTTCCAACTGTTTGACCGCGGAGTTTCGCACCATGATGCCAGGCGAGGTAATGACGGTCACCGCATCAATCGCCTCCAGCGAGGTTAGTGAACTAGCGGTAAAGTCACAGGAAAGATCGCCTTCGACGCGTTCTTTCACGCCCGCCAGCCGCATGATGGCCGGCAATGAAATATCTCGGACGTTCCCGGATAGCGTGGGGCCGGCTGAAGCTGTCGTTGCTGAGTCCACAGAAATCGCAGAACGCGTCTCCGGCATGAAATCCCTGAGCTCAAGACTCAAGCTCCCTCCCAACAGCCCCTTGGGTGGAGTGTCTGCGACGATCATGTTTGGTGTTGCCACAAAATCCAGGCGAGTCGGATCGAAGGAGCGCGAACCAATACGTAGCTCGGTGCCATTGGCCGATCCGATGGCTCGCCACGTTGACGATGCAACTTCTCCGCTCGCCTGAAACAAAAGGGAAAGCCGACCTTCGACAGGCGTTTGACTTGCTGCAGCCGCCACGACTCCGAGATCGACACCTTCAATCGCCACGTCGCCCGTAAACGCGAACGGCGTTGTCAAACCACAAGACGCATCGCCACGAAGCTGTCCACCAACCACCGTGCCCGCCAGCTCATACAAAGTAGCTCTTCCATCCGAGAGGCGACATCGCGTCTGGCAATTGGCAACCGGCAAACCATCGACTCGCAGTCCGGCGACCTGAAGCGTGGCATCGCCAAGCCATGCCGTCGGCTCGGCGGCGAGATTGGCCGGACACTGCATCACGGTGTGTGCGCGAACCTCACCCTCGATTTGCCGGCCTTCGATGTTCGCCAGACGAGTGGCCGTTGCGAGAGACAATCGGTCCAGTCGGCATTCAATGCGTATGGGGGCTTCGCTCGCCAAGCGGCCTTTCGCGATCAAACTACAGGACGACTGTTCGCCGTTTTCTATGTCAAGCAACACCAGATTCCGGAAGTCGGCTCGTAGTTGCTCATGCTGAAGCTGAAGAACGCCTCGCCCCTGTGCGACGGACACACCGTTGGCCTGAACACCGGAGGCATCGATCGTCCCGATCACGGCATAGCTTGCTGGTTCGGCGAGCGTAGCAAGAGGGATCTTGATCTCTGCGGCGCCACGCACTTGCCCGGAGGACTGCACCAATCCATCGATCGGCGAACGCCCTTCTGACGACCTCTCCGCAAACCGCTGTAACTGCTCGATCGATACCCCGTCGGAAACCACGGTTGCCGAGATCATTCCCGTCGATCGTGTGGGTTGTTGCCCTGCGAGATCCAAAGCCCCGGCTATCTTCACGTTGGTGGTCGTGGGGGCGATCGCGATCTCGTAAGCCTCGACGTTATGAACGCGACACCACGCGTCACCGTCCAGATGCAACAGGCCGTCTCGCCACGCCACGGACAACTTGGTGTTGGATTCCAACTTGCCCTGAACTTCAGCCGGAAGCAGTTCGTTTGGCACCCATTCCGTACTCACCCCCGAACAGTTGGCCGACAAGACGCCGTCAATGCGATCTCCTTTTGTCCCCAACCCGTCAAATTCAAACGTCCCGTCCACCCCAAACGTGCCGCCCAACAATTCGCCGAGCGACTGCAACTTCAGGCTGCCGTCTACCATGGCCCCCTGCGCGCGGAAATTGACGATGCCAGTTCGTTCCGGAGTGGAAACGGAGAATTCGTCCACGGCCACTTTCACGATGGCCTGTTGCAAGTTGGTGAGCGAACCTGACTGCGTCAATTCAAGCGAACTTGTCGCCTCCCAGGTGTGCAAGTCGACAGCATCAGGAATGAGGGGCCATCGCGCCAGTTCACCGGAGCTCACCTGTACGCCAAGCAGCGATAGCTCCGACTCCGACTCCAGCTTCACGAGGTCAATCTTCGACTGCAGCTTGAGGCTTGCCGACAGCAGTTCGGGAACCTCGCCGCGCACGAACACCCGACCGGCTTCGTGTAACACAAGTAGATCGGCGTTAGCAATATCCAGTGATTCCCGTCCCGTCTGGTGAACCGCAAATCTCGCGTTGCGGACGACCACTTGCCGAAAAGGCAGACTCGTTACCGGTTCGGATTCGGGGTCGCCCGCCGGCAAGGTCGGGATGTGCGTGACGAGCGTACCGTGGTGATCAAACTGCAAGTGCACGACTGGTTCGTCCACGACCAGCTTCTCGACCCACACGCCGTGACGGATGCCAGCCAACACCGACAGATCAACGGAAATTTGCTTGATAGCCAGCGTGGGCTGTTGGCAGGTCGGTGACCAAATCACAACGTCGTCAATCGTGACCTTGCGCAATCCAAGGCGAACCTTCCTAATCGTCGCCGTGCCACCGGATACGGACTGCATCGCGTCACTGGCGACACGCCGTGAGACTTCGTTGAGCAGCGGGATGCTGAGCATCGAAAGGAGCGCAGCGGTAACCAACCATTGTCGCCAATTGACTCTTCGTTTGCGCGTACGCTGCGTTATTTCCGCTGGTTGGACCACGCCGAACAGGTCGCTATCGATGGAGTACGTTGCTTCGATCGGAGGGATTACCGAATCGCCCGAAGCCACACAAGGTGGATTGGCGGTATTTCAGCGGGCACGTATTTTGTCTCCGGATTCCACAAGCGGCAGCCCGCGATTCCCATGGGTGCTATCACGCACGGCGCGGCAGGAGTCGTGAAACATTCAAGCCCATCTTCTACCGCACCACAACGCGCGAACCCGATTCGATACGATCCGTAAATGCAATTGCACGTAGCATCGCAGGTCGCGGCTTAACCTCGACAATCCTGTAGATAGCTCCGTCGCAATTTTCGCGCCTCCGGACTATCATGCCCCGTCCGCAACGTCCCGCCTTACAATCCCCCACGCCCCCCCGGCTGCTCCCTCCGTGATTCGCTGGTTCGCCAACAACAGTATCGCCGCCAATTTTTTGATGATTGGCATCCTCGTGGCAGGCATCTATGTCGCCATGGAGCACACCGTGCTGGAGGTGACTCCAACTCTTAGTTGGAACACCGTCATGATCGACATGCCGTATCGGGGCGGTACCGCAAAGGATGTCGAGAAGGCCATCCTGATCCCCGTCGAGAACGCACTCGAAGGGCTCAAGGGAGTCAAGGAACTGAATGCCGACGGCATGCGAGGCCGCGCTCGGTTCTACATCCGCGCCAAGCCGGGCACCGATCTGACGACGCTTCGGGATGAAATCGAGAGTCGGATCAACGCCATCACGACATTCCCGACGGAGACCGAACGCCCACGAGTCTTCATACCGGATTCAGGCAGCGTGTTCGAAGTGCTCAGCGTCGCCGTGACGGGAAACCTGACTCCACACGAACTGCGGCGACTCGCCCGACGCGTGCAGGAAGACCTGACCAATCTGGACGGAGTGAGCATCACTGATCTACGAGGTGAGAGCGCCTATGAGATTTCTGTCGAAGTCGACGGCGATCGCATGGCGTCCTACAACCTCAGCTTTCAGGATCTGGCCGATTCGATTCGGCAGTTTTCGATCGACTTGCCCGCCGGAGCGATCGACAGTGACAGCGGTACATTCGTCATCAGCACGAAGGGGCAGGCGTATTCCGATCACGACTTCGAGGATATCCCCGTGCGTTCTGCCAACGGTGCCGAGCTGACACTGGGGGATGTGGCGAGAGTCATTGATGGCTTTGAAGATGGCGAACAACGAAATGAGTTCAACGGCAAACCCGCCTTGTTTATCGAGGTCATGCGGACGGGAAATGAAAGTGCGATTGGTATCTCCAATGCCGTGCGCAAGTACGTGAGCGAATCCCGGTTTCCGGAAGGCATCGACATCTACGTTTGGGACGACGATTCGAAACAGATCCGCGGTCGCTTGAACACGCTCATATGGTCCATGGCGCAAGGGAGTCTCCTTGTACTGATCGTGCTTGGGCTGTTCCTGCGTCCCTCCCTGGCGTTCTGGATCGTGATCGGAATCCCCGTCGGCTTCGCAGGCGGAGTGGTCCTGATGCCATTCTTTGGCGTCACGGCCAATGTCATGAGCCTGTTTGGCTACATCATCGTGGTGGGGATTGTGGTCGACGATGCCATCGTTACGGGTGAGAACGTATTCGCAAAACTCAAACAGGGCCTGCCTCCACTGGAAGCCGCCGTTCAGGGTACGCATGAAGTCGCCACGCCCGTCACGTTCGGCGCGTTGACGACCATGGTCGCGTTCATCCCGTTGATGTTCTTCGAAGGCACCTGGGGCGACTTCGCCAAACAGATTCCGCCGGTCGTGGCACCCGTGCTGCTGTTTTCGCTGGTTGAATCGAAACTCATTTTGCCCAGCCATCTAAAGCACTTGCGTTTGCAGCCTCGCGACAACCTGCTGGCGAAACTACAGGACGCAACGGCGCGCGGGCTGGAACGCTTTATTGAGAACATCTATCAGCCGACGCTCCACTGGAGCGTACGCAACCGAAACGTCGTGCTGGCCACCTTTACATGTATGGGTTTGGCGATGGCGGGTTATTGCATGGGCGGTCATCTGGATTTCGTTTCGTTCCCAAGTGTAGACCGGCAGAGAATCTCGGCGATTCTGGAACTCCCCAACAGCACGCCTCTGGAGACGACGGCACGCTACATAGATCGCATGGAAGCGCAACTCCTGAAGTTGCAGGCGATGGAAGAGTTCATCGATCCGGGCTCGGGCAAGCCCATCATTCAGAATTACCGCAAGACGATCGGCGGTTCCAGCCCCGGCCGTAGCTACGAAAAATCGGTCGGCGGCATCTCCGTCGAAATCATGTCACCGGATGAGCGTTCCGTGCCTGGCCCCAAGAACTCGGAAATCTCCAAAGCGTGGACGGACCTCATTGGCAAGATCCCGGAAGCCGAACGTTTCCGCATCTATGCCGATTCGGCCATGATCAAAAGGTACGACCACGACGACTCCAATCTGCTCATCGAGCTGCGTGGGCCACACTCCTCCACCAAGGTTCAGGTGGCTCGCGACATCAAGGAAATGCTGGAGAGCTACGCAGGGATCAGCACGGCATCGGCTCGCATCAACGAAGGTTCTGATGAACTGGAACTGACGCTAAAACCGCTCGCCGCGGAACTGGGGCTTAGCCAACAGTCACTGGCACGGCAAATCCGCCAGGCTTTTTATGGCGAAGAGGCCCAACGCGTTCAACGAGGTATCGACAGCATTCGCGTGATGGTGCGACTGCCGAAGCAAGACCGACGTCAGTTGCATACGCTGGACAACCTGAAGATTCGTACGCCACGGGGCGTGGAAGTGCCGCTGGACACCGTGGCGAATGTGTCCTTCAAGAAGGCTCCCACCTACGTGGAACGAAACGACCGGGCTGAGATTACTCGCATTGAAGCGCAACCCGTCGACGAAACCGTGGACCTGATAGGCATCTCTCAGGAGATCTCGCCGATCCTCGATCGCATGTGCCGTGATGCCAAAGTCGGTTTGACGTATCGTTACACCGGTCACGTCAAAGAAGCCGAAGAAGCCAAGGTCCGCACAATCATGGGTGCGGTGATCCTTTTCTTCACGCTTTATGGAATGATCTGTATTCCGCTGAAGTCAGTCACTCAGCCATTCTTCGTGATGCTGGCCGTGCCCTTTGCCATCATCGGAGCTCTGCTGGGCCACATCATTCTTGACATTACTCCTTCGTACTTGTCTGTGTTTGGAATGCTGGCACTCGCGGGAGTCGCGGTGAACGATACGTTGGTTATGGTGGATTACATCAACCGCCGCAGGGACGAAGGAGCCTCGCTGCAGGATTCGGCCCTTGAAGCCGGCGTGCGACGATTTCGTCCAATCATGCTGACGTCCGTCACGACGTTCATAGGCTTGTTGCCGCTGATGATGGAACGTTCGCTACAGGCTCAGTTTCTGATCCCGATGGCCGTCTCGCTGGCGTTTGGCGTATTGTTCGCGACGGCCGTGACCCTGTACCTCATCCCATGTGCCATTATGGCCGCGGATGACGGCCGAGTCTTGCTTGGTGACGCTTGGAATTGGTACCTCGGACCGTTTCGCAAACAGCCTTCCAAAGGCTGAAGCAAACGACCAACCGACGCCCAATGCAGTTAGTCCGGCTAGTTGTCGATGTCCAGCTTTTCGACGCGACCGCTGGGCCGCAAGTCTTTGCCCGACCGCCCCGTCAGCTTGTCGCCCAAATCCGCTCGAGCCAACTCCGCGAGGTCCGTCAGTCGATGCACGACGTCCGGGTGACTGGCCGCCACGTTGTTGCTCTCCCCGACATCGTCCTTCAGGTTGTAGAGTTCCAGCCCCGTCTGTTGGATTCGATAGCCATGACGCGACGCGATGCCTTTCAACCCGGATTCGGTGATGGCGTTGGGAGTCAGATTCTCGAAGTTGGCGGGCTTGCCACCTTTTCCCGGTTCGCCGGCAACTTCCAGGTACGGGTGGGGAAAGTGCAGCTTCCAGTCGCCGGATCGCACGGCATGAAGGTCGGCTCCCGCGTAGTAATAGAAGGCCTGGTGCGGAGACTTCTCTACGGTACCGCTGATCAACGACCATACGTCCTTTCCGTCGATACGATGTGATGGCAGTTCCGCTTCCACCAAACCAGCGATTGTGGGAAGCAGGTCCATCGTCGTCATCAGCTGATCGCAGACTCGACCCGCGGGGATCCTTTTGGGCCAACGCATCATGCAAGGCACACGGACACCGCCTTCAAAAGTAGTCAGCTTGCCGCCGCGTAATTTTCCGGCAGAACCAGCGTGCTCGCCGTACGACAGCCACGGACCGTTGTCGGAAGCAAAAATGACCAGCGTATCGTCATCGACTCCATGCTTCTCCAGCGTCTTCAGGATCTCACCGACGGACCAATCCAGTTCCTCGATTACGTCGCCGTACCGACCACTGCCGCTCTTTCCGGTAAAGCGATCGGAGGCAAAGATCGGAACATGCGGCATCACATGAGGCACATACAGGAAGAACGGCTGCTGGTGATGCTTGTCGATGAAGTCGACCGCCCTTTCCGTAAACTGCCCCGTAAACAACGACTGGTCGGGATCACGAGCCACAATATTGTGACCATCGAACAACGGCAGCGGAGGGAAGGTCCTGATGATCGGGTGATACTGATTGCTGTTATCGTTGGAGAAGGGGAGGCCAAAGTACTCGTCGAAGCCGTGGTTCAGCGGATTGAAGCGAGACGGATAGCCGAGATGCCACTTCCCAAACAGTGCGGTGGCGTAGCCTTTGCTCTTCAGCAGCTCTGGCAATAGCAATTCTCGTTCGTGAATACCGTTGAGGCTGGTCGGATTCAGGGCTCCGGCAAACCCTACCCGGTTCGCATAGCACCCGGTCAGCAGCGAGGCCCTCGAGGCCGTGCAAACCGGCTGTGAGACGTAGAAACTGGTGAAGCGACTTCCTTCGTTCGCCAGCCGATCCATGTGAGGTGTACGGAAATCCGTTGCACCAAAGCAGCCAACATCGCCATAGCCCTGATCGTCCGTCAGGATCAGCACAATGTTCGGAGGGCGTTCTGCGCTGGCAACCTGAGAGACCATTCCAACGAACAATACCCAGCCGGTCAGAATCTGGAGTGCAACAAACCTGAAAGAACGCATGGAAATCCCTCGGTGCAGCGTTATAGATACGAACGGACATGGCAACCGTATTGGAGAATGCTCGCCATCTCCTGTCCCAGTACGGCGCAATGCTGCAACCATGATACCAGTCGCCGACACTCGCTTCACGCGCGCGTGCCGCACCTTGCGCAGGATGGACATTCCTGACTCGCCCGGCAAAAGTACTCCTCACATTCCGTGTGAGGCACGTCTGTCCAAAAAATCGCACGGCAGCGACGACCCGGCAACCGAAATGGACAAGAAGGCAGCGGCATTAGGTGCACAAGGGCCCTCTCTGTAAGGTAGATCCGCATCATCTTGGTTGTTGATGATTTCCATGTTTGGCTGACGGAACTCACCGGGAACCCCGAAGTGCCGCCGAACGCACGCTGCGGCGGCTGATAGAAGCACGAGAATGTCCAGCGCAAGAAAGACGAACGACCGAAATCGGCGAGGGTGAAACCATTGCCTTCGTCCAGCCCATTATCGGGTTGGCCGAAGACGGACACCACGATTTCGGGATCTTCCAGGAGCCCGCTAAATCGCGAGCCCCCGACGTAGCTCGTAGAGAACTTCATCCGTCGAGCCTGGTGCGTCGGAGAAATCAAGAACCCCATCTCGGTCCGTCCATCCCCCGTCTATCCTCAAGCCATCGCGAAAGACGTCGTAATACGCACGAGCCGCGAGTTCGCCGATGACGTAGTCAATCGCATCAGACGCCAACTCGGCGTCGACGGTGAACTCTTTGCCTTCAAGCCCGGACGACACCTCCCATACCGTTGGAGAAACGAGAACCGTTTGCGAGGAGACATTAACGGTAGACGGCAGTAGCCGCACCAGCGCGTCGCTCGCGACTCCGATCAACCCCGAATCCACGGTCAAGCTCGAGCCGGACGAATCGACGGATGTCTCGGAGGCAATCAGATTTCCGCGCTTATCGAGTACCTGGAATATGTCACCATCGTTACCGGTGAAAACTATCGTGCTGAACGCATCCACGTTCACCTTGATATCGGGTTGATCGACAACGTTCAGGTCCGACGCGAAGCCGGCATCTCCACGAAGCTTCAAACGAGACCCAGGAGTGAAGATATTGCCCTGGAACGCGTTCCCGGTTGAGTCCTCCACGAGCACGGTGTCCTTCTTGCCGTTATCCAGCAATTCGTTGCCCTCGAAGAAGTTGTCATCCGCATCTCGCACGCGGATCCCGTAACCGCCATTGGAATTGATCTCATTATTGCGGAACGTGTTACGTTTGGGTCGCCCGTCACCTTCCAGCGTCGGCAAGTCGGATCCTTGAAAGAAGTTGATGCCACGGTCGTTATTATTGCTGAGCACATTATCAACGATCAGATTATCCGCAGCCCCAACAGAGAACCGGATGCCGTGCTTGTTGAATTTCGATTCATTGTTGCGAATCGTATTGCGATGACTGTCAAATATGGCGATACCGGTATCGCCATTGTTGTTGGTGACGTTGTACTCAAGCAGGCTATCATTCGTTTCGCGATGCAACATGATGCCGTTACCGCCATTGTTGGTACTGACGTTGTTGCGAATTGTCAGGTTGTCACACCGCTTCGAGCAAATGATTCCGTGCGTCCCGTTATGGTGCGTATAGTTATTCTCGATGATGAGCGAATCCGAGTCGTCATGTGGGTCGATTCCATAAACGACGTTGTGAGCGACCTCGTTATCTGTCCACACTCCACCAAAATGCCCGTAGGTATAGATACCGAAGTAATTGTGGTGAATCGAGTTGTTCTGATGCCCAATTGTCGGCAACCGTTGCGGCGGGCGGGCTGTAGTCCGGGCCCACAGGCCGCAACAAGCCGTTAAACGTGCCGTGACAACCAACGCTGTGAAAGGTCAGCAGTAGCCACACGAACGACGACGTAGACCGGTTTTGAAAGACAGGCATTATCAATCCGTTGAACAGGGCACGGGGGCAATCCATTCCACCTTCCGAACTGGAGATCGATCAGATATCGCAGTAAGTGGAGCACAACGGAAGGAATTGCCCTCGGCGAGGGCAGGCCCCCACCAGGACTACCGATTGAAGGACCTGTCTCGTTGCTATCACCCGGGTGTGAAAGACTATGGAATGCCCCCATTTCCTGATACAGCGTTATGAAGGTACTGGTTGGGGAATAGGTGCTGGTTCGTTGTGCCGCTTCGACGGAAGTTGCGCAGCAACTGGAGTTGAAGCGGCACAACGGGCCCCGAAGGCGGCCGGGGTAAGGCCATCGAGCGAACTGTGAGGCCGTCGATGGTTGTATTGCTCTCCAATGCTTAATGACAACGCGTGCTTCCTGCACGGTCGTGAATTCTTCGCAGTTCAGACACTCGTCTCGCAACCGGGCGTTGAAGCTCTCAACGTAGCCATTTTGCCACGGACTGCCTGGCTCGATGAAGCACGTACCAACGTCAATGGCGGCGAGGAAATCGCGGACGCGCCGTGAGATGAATTCGGGCCCGTTGTCGCTACGAATGAATTTGGGGACACCTCGGATCGCGAACAGATGGGAGAGTGTTTCAACGAAGTGATCGCCGGTGAATTTTCGGCCAACCTCCAACGCGATGCATTCTCGAGTGTATTCATCGATGACTACGAGCATCTTCAATGAACGTCCATTGATGGTTCGGTCGAAGATGAAATCGACCGACCAGACGTGATCTTTGTGCTCCGACTTGCGGCGAACGATACCACCTTCAGAGGAACCAAGCCGTCGTCGTTTCACTGTCTTTTTCGGCACTTTCAAGCCTTCCTGTCTCCATAGACGATAGATGCGTTTCGCGTTCACGTGCCAACCCTCGCCTTGAAGCAGGCGAGTGATCTGCCGGTATCCGAAGCGAGGAAACTCAGCAACCAGTTCGAGGATGCGCGCAAGCAGAGCTGGTTCGTCTTCCTTCACTGTTGGCTGATATCGCTGGGTACTCAAAGGTTGGTCCAATGTTCGACAAGCCCGACGCTGCGACACCTCGCAGGTCTGCTGGACATGATTGACTGCCTCGCGCCGCCGTGCCGGGCTCAGTAGTTTCCCTCCAGAGCTTCCTTCAGAATCCGCTTGTCCAGTTCGGACTCGGCAAGCATCTCCTTGAGCTTCTGATTCTCGATCTCCAGCTCACGCAGACGCTTCGCTTCATCCGATTTCATACCGCCGTATTGCTTCGTCCACCGTTGCCAAGTCGATTCTGTGATCTCCAGACGCTGGTACACCTCGGCAAGCGTTTTGCCAGCGGCAAGCATCGCCTCGCCTTCCTGCAACAGCTTCACAATCTGCTCCGGCTTACGTCGTTTTCGTTTCTTCGTCATCGAAAGTCTCCTTTGGCCTTCGTGGCCGATAGACCTTCATAACGCGCGCATCAGATTTTGGGGAGCACTCCAACTACCCCCGCTGCACGACACGATCTTGAAGACACTCGTCGCCCTAGCCGAAGGGAATGTTCATCCTATGGAGACGAGCTGTTACAGCCCGCAGGCCACGCAGGCGTTAGAATGACGACATACTACGAAGCCTATTTGAGTGAGGAGCCGGCGTGATGAACAAAGCCCGCCTCTTTGGTCGTATTGCGTCGAAGACGATTCAAGCCACCATTCGGGGCTCGATAGTTCCTGATCTCCGAACTGACCTATTGCTGGCGTTACATTGAATGATTAGCGAATCGATAACATCACCTCTGTCGCCAATCGAGCTAACTGAGCGACTGAAGATCGCGATGACCGCCCAGAACTTTGAGGTCCATGAACCGACCCCCAACGAGATCTCATTTCGCCGTTGGGGAGCGCGCTACAGCTCGACTTCACCCTCTCGCCCGAAACGAGGCGAGTTCCCCAAGCGAGGTCAAATCCTGATTCGACCATCCGGGAACGGCAGCCACATCGACTACGAGATTGAGGTGTATGGGATCATCAAGTATTGGCTGATTCTGAACGCGGTAATTTTTTGCTGGCTCATCTTTCCGCCCATCCTGATATTCCGAGCGTTGTCCAATCAGCCACGCCAGTTAATGCGGAACCTGCTACAAGAATTTGCGTCTTAGCGCAATGCCAACCATCAGCTCAATCGGCCGAACGCCCAAGGCCAGCCGGTTACTCTAGCTCCCGAATGAAACTCGATGGCGAGCGACACGTAGCATGACTCTCCGAGTCGTGCATGGTCCTGTGCGGCTGCCTAAACTCACGGCGTGAAGATCTCACGAATACGCGCCGTCGTAGCGTCTGGTCTCTTCCCAGGGGCATGGGCAACGCCGGAAGATTTGAAACAAAGAGATTCGGAGGGCACAGAGGCGTCGGGTTCAATTTCCTCTGTGTCTCCGTGCCTCTCTGTTTTAATCGTCATGAATTCGCCTTCGACCAGGGCGACAGGTGAACTTCGTCACAGTGGCGGGGCTCTTTCGTTTTCGGGTTTCTGGAAGCCCCGACCGTCGGCGTACTCCAGGCAAATAAAAACGCAAAGACGCAAGGGCGCGAAGACGCAAAGGGCAGGGGGCGGATCTTTGCGTCTTCGCGCCCTTGCGTCTTTGCGTTTCAAATCTATTCCACCAGGTGGAACGCAGAATTCCAATTGCGGCTGCTGGAAATGTGACCTGATTTCACGAATCCGTGCCGTCGCCGCGTCCGGTATGCTCCTTGGAGCGAGGCCAACGCCGAAAGACTTGAAACAAAGGGACTAAGAGGGCACAGTGGAGTCGGGTTCAATTTCCTCTGTGTCTCCGTGCCTCTCTGTTTTAATCGTCATGAACTCGCCTTCGACCAGGGCGACGGGTGAACTTCGTCGCAGCGGCGAGGCTCTTTCGTTTTCGGGTTTCTGGAACCCTTGGCCGTCGGCGTACTCCAGACAAATGAAAACGCAAAGACGCAAGGGCGCGAAGACGCAAAGGGCAGGGGAAGGATCTTTGCGTCTTCGCGCCCTTGCGTCTTTGCGTCTTTGCGTCTTTGCGTCTTTGCGTTTCAAATCTATTCCACCAGGTGGAACGCAGAATTCCAAGTGCGGCTGCTGGAAATGTGACCTGATCTCACGAATACGTGCCGTCGCCCCGGCCGGTATGCTCCTTGGAGCGAGGCCCACGCCGAAAGATTTGAAACAAAGAGACACCGAGGGCACAGAGGAGTCGGGTTCAATTTCCTCTGTGTCCTCCGTGTTTTGATCGTCATGAATTCGCCTTCGACCAGGGCGACAGGTGAACTTCGTCACAGTGGCGGGGCTCCTTGGTTTTCGGGTTTCTGGAAGCCCTGACCGTCGGCGTACTCCAGACAAAAAGAACAACGCAAAGGCGCAAGGGCGCGGAGACGCAAAGGGCAGGGGGCGGATCTTTGCGTCTTCGCGCCCTTGCGTCTTTGCGTTTCAAATCTATTCCACCAGGTGGAACGCAGAATTCCCTATGCGGCTGCTGGAAATGGGGTCTCATCTCACGAATCCGTCCCGTCGTAGACTACTCCTAAACGAAACGTGGGCGATCCAGAACAACCGTCATGGGAACTTTCTGTTCAACTAATCGTTCAAGGAACGGCCGCATGCCATGCTGCAATTCATAATCTCGTTCTTCCGTATAGAGCGGCACGAGCGTGAAGAAGTGAACCAACTTGCCGTCTTCTTTCTCTAGCGGAACCTTCAGGTTGGAAAAGTCAGGAACCATCATAAGGCACGTTTGGCTGGTGTTTGGGCCAAGCGGCTCGGGTGGATCGGCGCTCGAAACGATGGCGGCAGGACGACCGAGCCACGTGTTTTCAAGGTGCGGATAGTAAGCCATCTTGCGGAGCCACTTCAGGGGCCACATGCAGTTTGGATCGCGGCTTGCGTCGGCAGGGTGAGGCCATTCAGCAGGCAAGTGAATCACCAATTCCGCAAATTGCCAATCTTCCTGCCCCTCCGGAACGTTCATGGGCCGGCCACTCATTCCGCTAGTAAACAGGACCATGAAGCGATGTTTGTCGTTGGGCGGAATGATGTTGATCGATACCGACATGCCCTCCACAACGGGGAGTAATTCCTGCATGCCATTTGGGTCGACAGGTCCGAACTTCGACTCCATGTACGCCGTGATCTGTTGGTGTCGCTTGAATTCGGGCGTCTGATTGATCATGCGGTCGGGCGGCGGTTCCCAGAGTGGCTTGTCGACTCCTTCCACCGGTCTTCGACAGCCGTGAGCCGCAAGTAGATCGATGACTTCCTGATTGCGACTGTTCTCCGCTTCGGTATACGCATTCTGCAACGCACCGGTTGGTAGACGATAGGTTGCGTGCGGATCGATGCTGGTGGTCAAGAGATACGCTACGACATCGCTTTGCCCCTCCTTCGCGGCTCTCATGAGCGGGTTTCGTAACGCGTGGCTGATGTCCAGCTTAGCCCCGGCCCCCACAAGAAACCTTGTAACGTCGACGGCGCCATCCTCCGCCGAATACGTGACAGCCGGCGCCTGAAACGTGCCTCCTCGACGGTTCAGTTCTGCCCCCTTCTCAACGAGAAATTGTACGATGGCGAGCCCGCCCCGGCGTGCAGCGAGATGAAGCAAGCTGAATCCATAATATTCGTTCGATCCAAGATCGGCATATTCGAATGATGCTTTAAGGGCGTCCAGATCACCGATCAATACTGCTTCTCTTAATTCTGGCTTTGAACTCATGATTCCCTCAAAAAAATGTCTGCTCTGTTACGTGCTATTCAGTTCCGTAGTCATGCCAAAACCCGCGACCTGATTGCAGTGCACGTTCGTGCTCAGAAGATGTCCCAAATTCGCCATCGGAGTCTAGCAGTACAGCAGCAATGCGTGAACCAACTCCAGCCGTTTCACATGCCACACCTTACGTGTTTCGACGGCGAGGGAAAGTCGAATAGGACGTACTCTTACGATCCGCATCGAAGTGGCGCACCTAAAGGAGCCTGCAGGCGTTAAACTGTCGCATAGCAACGACCGTCTGTTTGGAGCAATGAAGATGATCTACCGAATGCTATTCGCGGTGCTTATGACGTTCAGTTCAACTGCCTTTGCGGCGGAAAAGCACCCGAACGTGCTCTTTATCTCCATGGACGATCTTAATGACTGGATTGGCTGTCTTGGCGGGCACCCTCAGGCGATGACGCCGAACATTGACCGGCTGGCTTCAAGCGGCGTGTTGTTCACGAATGCGCATTGTCCGGCTCCAGCGTGCAACCCATCGCGGACGGCCATCATGACGGGCATATCGCCACATAAGTCGGGCCTCTATGACAACCGTCAGAAGATGCGGGAACTCCTGCCGGACGCGGACTTGATTCCCCGATACTTTGCCGATCATGGATATTGGTCCGCTGGGTCGGGCAAGATCTTGCACTACTTTACGGACGCTCAGTCGTGGGACGAATATTTTCCACCCAAGGAAACCGAAGATCCGTTCCCTCGTACTCTGTACCCTGAAAAACGTCCGGTGAATTTGCCGCGTGGTGGTCCATGGCAATACATCGAAACGGATTGGGCGCCACTCGACGCCACAGACGAGGAGTTCGGTGGCGATTGGCTGGTCTCGAAATGGATCGGCGAGCAACTTCAGAAAGAACACGACAAGCCGTTCTTTCTGGCCTGCGGGATTTACCGACCGCACGAACCGTGGTTTGTACCGCGCAAGTACTTCGACCTATTCCCGATTCAGGACATCCAGCTACCCAAAGGTTACCGAGCCGATGATCTGGATGATCTACCACCGGCCGGCAAGAAACGCGGTCCCAACCGGTATTTCGAACACATTCAGGCACACCAACAATGGAAGCAGGGGATTCAGGGCTATCTCGCATCCATCGCCTTCGCCGACGCGATGGTCGGCCGGGTTCTGGACGCATTGGAGTCCGGTCCCAACCGTGATAACACAATCGTCGTGCTCTGGAGCGACCACGGTTGGCATTTGGGAGAAAAGCAGCACTGGCAGAAATTCACCGCATGGCGAGTTTGCACTCGAGTGCCCCTGATTGTCCGGGCACCCACGGGGACACCGGGCCTGCCCAGCGGTACGAAGTCCGGCGAAACCTGCGATGCCCCCACGAATCTGCTCAGTCTTTATCGTACTCTCACGGACCTCGCCGGGCTGCCGCCCAAGCAATCCAACGACGGCGTCAGCCTTGTGCCCTTGCTGGCGAATCCCCAAGCCGAATGGCCACACGCTTCGGTCACCCATCTGGGACGACCGAAAAACTATAGCGTCAGTGGCCGACGATGGCGGTATATCCACTACGACAACGACGACGAAGAGTTGTACGACATCGAAACGGATCGCCATGAATGGGATAACCTCGCCGCGATCCCCGAACACGCCAAGAAGATTGCCGAGCTCAAGAGTCTCGCACCTGTCGACTTTGCGGAATATGTGGCAGCCAGCGATGCGTCGTTGCCAAAATTGAAATGGCTACCAGCTACAACAGCAAAAAGGCCAGACTCGACACCGGAGGGTGATGAGTTCGATGTGATCTTTACCAATCGTCGAGCCGACCCGGTCAAAGTCTTTCAGCTAACTGGCGACCAACGTGAAGCGTACGGTGTCCTTCAAGCCGGTTGGCGAAAACCCTACAAGTCGCGTCCTGGAGCGGTGTGGCTGATGACTGATCTCAAAGAAAATCCGCTCGGGTATTTCGTGGTCGGCGACCGGGGTGCAACCGCAACCGTACCTGCCGAATAGCGGTGTCGTGCACGGACCGCCTTTGCATCAACGACCGGACGCGGCGACCGGCTGTTTGTCTGCCAGTTGCTTACGGAACCCGACGAGACGTTCCGACATCTCCGGTCTCGTCGCCAGATTGTGCTTCTCTTCCGGATCATTCCGGAGGTTGTACAGCTCTTCGCCGTCAGGCCATTTGCCATATCGCCAGCGCTGGTTGCGTAAGGCAAAGCCTAGCTTCTTGCCTCGTGACACCACGCTGTAGGCAAACTTCTTCCTTCCCTTGCGTTCCGGATGAGTCAAGAGTGGCCGTAGCGATGTACCTTGTAGATGATCGGGAGCGTCGAGGCCCGTAAGGTCAGCGAGCGTGGGATAGATGTCGACCAATTCGACCATCGCATCCGAGGTTGCGCCAGCCTTCGTGACACCGGGCACACGCACGATGAACGGCACCTTCGCACCAATATCGAAGAGCGTGACTTTACCCCACAGGAAGTGATCGCCGAGATGATAGCCATGATCCGACGTGAAGATTACGATCGTATCTTCCCAATGCCCACTCTCCTTCAACGCATTGAGCACCAGGTGCAATTGCGCATCAATAAAGGAGACACACGCGTGATACGCCTGCATGTACTCGCGTCGCAGTGCGTCGTCTTCCTTGCCCAGATCGAAGCCAAACGCGGCATAGCGTTTAGACATTGCTGTCTTCGGAATGGAATCCCAAAGGTTCGGCCGATCCGGAGTGTAGGCGATCTCCTCCAATGGATATTGATCGAAGTATTTGTCCGGAGCAAGAAAGGGGACGTGCGGTTTCTGTAGTCCACAGGCGATGAAGAAAGGCTTGTCGCCGTGCGAGCTTTCCGTTAGCCACTTCACCACCTGTCGGGCGTTCTTTCCGTCCTTGTGCTGTTCATCGGTCAACCCGCTGCGACCATGCCCCGGTGGCGTCTGCGCGTTGAGCGGAGCGGCAATTTCTTTGCGCATGGCTCGCCATCGTTTGCGATTCGGATTCTCGTCGACCGATCCGAATTCCGCTTCGAACTTTTCCCGCGCCGCGCGAACGATCGGCAGCTCATCGTTCTCGAACCGCACAAACTCGTCCCAGGCCACTTTTCCGTGCTCATGTCGAGGCGAATGAAAGACTTTGCCGACGCTCCCAGTCCAGTAGCCATGCTCGCGAAAGAACTGCGGCAGCGTACGCGTGCCGGGTCGTTCCGTACGGATGTCGGCGGTATTGTTGAGCACTCCGGTCGACTGCGGATAGAGCCCCGATAAAAACGACGCTCGGGACGGCCCGCAAACCGGGTACTGACAGAACGCGCGCTTGAATGTCATGGATTCGGCGGCCAGGCGGGCGAGTGTTGGAGTCTGGATGGCATCGTATCCCGAGGGCGAAACGTGCGTATTGAGATCGTCGCAAACCACCAACAGGACATTCTTGCGTTTTGCCTTCTGAGTCGTCTGTTGCGAAGCCGCGTCGGGCTTGGCTGCTTCACGAGCGGGTGACTTGTCGTTTCTTTGGGTTGCCTGGATTGGTTTGATCGAGGTAATCACGGGCCGATACGGAATCCGTCGCGGCGCATTGCCCATGCCTTTTTCCCAACGGAAGGAAGAGCCATCGACGACAAGATCTTTCCGAGCATTCAATTTCGGCTCGGGCTGAGCAAACGTCGCGGGAGCGACCTTGCGCAACTTCGATTTCACTTTCGAGTATCGCTCGTCTCCGGCGAGGTTATGCCACTCGTTGGGATCGTTGCGTAGATCGTAGAGTTCTTCGCCATCGTTTCCGTAGCGGATGTACCGCCAGTCTCGATTTACGACGGCGTATTCGCCGGGCTCCATGTGCGGCAGGTAGACGTTGCGATCCTGCGCGGCGGCAGGGTTCTTTAACGTCTCTGCGAGCGACTGGCCCTCCAACGGTTGGTGTGGAGTTCCAAGCGAACACATTTCTGCAAGCGTCGGATACATGTCAATCAGACTCACCGTCACGTCCGAGACGGCTCCCTCTTTGACGCCGGGGCCCGCCCAGATGAAAGGCACATTCGAGGTTCGCTCCCATAGTGTGTGCTTGCCCCAATCACCCTTCTCGCCATGGTGATATCCATGATCACTCCACAACACCACGATCGTGTTGTCGGCATGCGGACTCGCGGCGAGTGCATCGAGGACTCGCCCCATCATGGCGTCGGCGTAGCTCATGCAAGCCAGATAGCCGTGAATGGCATCGTCGACGGCGTCGAGTGCCTCCAGCTTTTTGTGAATCCGCGAACGGGCCGTTTTGATTTTGCGAATCTTGGGCGGGAGGTCGTCGAGATCGTCATCCTTGTACGGCGGCAGTTCGATTTCACGGGGATCGTAGAGGTCGAAATACTTTTGGGGACAGTAATTGGGGAAGTGCGGGGCGTAGATCCCACAGGCGAGGAAAAACGGTTTCTCGTGATGTCGCTTGAGCTGTTCGACCGTCCAGTTGATGCGTTTGGTATCCGCCATTTCCTCCTCCCGTTCGTTGGGGATCGCTCCCCATTCCAGAAAGAGCCCGCCGCTGATCTGTTCGCCGGCGTTGTAGATGCTCGCGGGAAACGGGCTTGGAAATGGCGTTTCTTCACTCCACGAATCCAGCGGCCAACCCGCGGCACGCTGGGATTTATTCCGCAGGTAGAACTCGGTCCACCCTCGCTGGTCAATCGCTCCGGCAGGATGATGAAATAGTTTGCCAGCGCCCAACGTGGTGTAGCCGCCTTTCGCGAATGACATTTGGAGCGATTCAATCTCCGGGTGAGAGACGAAGTAGTGCGGCGTACGGTAGCATCCAGTTGTCGACGCGTATTGCCCGCTGAAGATCGCCGCTCGGCTGGGCGCGCAGAAAACGCCGGCTGTATGGGCGTTGGTAAAGTTGACTCCCCGTGCGGCAAGTTTGTCGATGTTCGGCGTGATCGCTCGGGGCGTCGTTTCCAGGCAACCGATCCAGTCGTTCATGTCGTCGACAGCAAGGAACAACACGTTGGGACGATCGGCAGCGTTAGCCATGGAAGCGAAGATGCAAAGGCAAACGATGATTCGGGCCAGTTGACTTGCAATCATTTGATTTTGAAATCCGTCTTTGAATTGCTGGTTACGGTGAATCAAAGGCGATACCGGCTGATCTCGCCTATGTTGATCTCGCCTATGTTGGCCTGCCTTATCCTGACGCGGCGTTACTTGAGCAGCAACGCTGCATTGCGGCACGCCACAGGAAGTACGACGCCACCGCGGTTGTCACGTCATGGTATCAGACTCGGGCTCTGGCATCTGATAAACTCGCGGCATGAACAATCAAACGAAACGACCAACTGCCTGCCGTCTGTTGTCCATCTTTTGCTTCTTCATCGTTGCGATACCGGCGAGTTTATCTGCCGCGGAAGACACGTCGAAGCCGAACGTCGTCCTGATCATGACGGACAACCAGGGCTACTTCGAACTGGGCTGCAAAGGGAATCCGTATCTAGAGACTCCCAACATTGACGCTTTCGCGCGAAGCAGTGTTGACTTCTGCAATTTTCACGCGGAGAACTATTGTTCGCCCAGCCGTGCGGCGCTGCTGACCGGACGGCAGCCGATGCGGTACGGTGTACACAACACCATTGGCGGCGTTTCCATTCTCAGTCCAGATGAAACCACGCTGAGCGATCGATTGCAGTCTGCCGGCTACCGAACGGGCGTGTTCGGCAAGTGGCATCTGGGCATGTCACATCCCTTCCACCCAGCGAATCGCGGCTTTGACGAGGTGTTCGTACACGGTGGCGGGGGTATTGGGCAGTTGGAAGACTACGCGGGCAACAACCACGTCGACGCCCATTTCCAACACAATGGCAAGTGGGTGAAGAGTTCCGGATTTTCGACCGACGTATTGTTCGATCAGGCGATGAGCTTCGTCGAGTCCAACAAGGACTCGCCATTCTTCTGCTACATACCCACACCCGCGACACACTTCCCGGTGCAGGCCGAAGCCAAAGCGCTGGCGCGCATCAAGCAACGCGGTATCACTTCCGAGCAAACCAACCTCAGTTTGCTTTCGATGATTGAGACCATTGACGAAAACGTGGGCCGGATGCTGGAACACCTCGACAAGCTTCAGCTCCGCGAGAACACGCTGGTGATCTTCATGACGGATCAAGGCATGCGAGATCGTGGCGCACCAAAGCCGGTTTGGCCGGGCAGCGAACGCGAAAAGGAACTGGGCGGCGCATCCGAAGGACGGCATCGTGTGTTTTGCATGGCGCAGATGCCGGGCCTGACGACGGCCGGAGAAAACCATGCGCTCACGTGCATCCAGGACATCTGCCCTACGATCCTGGAAGTCTGCGGCATCGATATCCCCCCAGGCACGGACGGCCGGAGTCTCGTTCCGCTATTAAGAGGTGCCGGAAAGTGGCACGACGACCGCGTGATTGTGATGCAGTGCCCACGAGCTCGTGACCGCGAAAAGTGGAAACACGCTGCCATTAAGATGGGGCCATGGCGTCTCGTCCGCGGCGGCCGCCTATACAACATCGACGCCGATTCGCACATGGAAAATAATCTCGCTGCGAAGCATCCGGCGATCGTGCAGAAGCTGAATGCCGCGTACGAGCAATTCTGGAATAGCTTGCCAGCGGAATCAGACCTCGCGCTGCGGCACGTGCTGGGTGCAGACGAAGCCAAATCGACATTGCTGTGTGCAATGGACTGGCGGGAAGGCGGTGCCCCCTGGAATTCCGGCGCGCTCCGCGACCGGTATCGAGGGCAGGGTGCATGGACGGTTACCGTCGCCCAAGCGGGGCGGTATCGGTTCACACTGAGTCGCGCGATGCTGGAGACGCCGATGCCGCTGATGGCCGATTCGGCGAAAGTGGTCCTTGGCCCCTTTTCGGCATCCACCGAACTGTCGTCAACAGACACTTCGTGCACGATCGAAATCAATCTGCAACCGGGTGACTATTCGCTCCGCAGCGAACTCGCGGCAAAGGGTGAGCCGAAGTCCTGGGGAGCGAATTTCGTCTACGTCGAACGACTTACGAACTAGCAGCAACGGCGAAACGCCTACGCCCGGTATCCACGTCAAATCAACACTCTTCAGACGGAGCAAACTATGGGACGCAAGACAGACGCTGAGACATCCAGTGAGATCGAACGCCGCCAGCTTTTGGCCTACGCCGCCTTTGGAACGGCCGCTCTTGCCGGTGCTGCACAAGCCGGCGCCGCACAACCGAAACCTGCCGTGTTGAATGCTCCCAAGTCGCGACGCTACAGCATGAAGAAGTCGATCAATCTGTGGGCGTTTCCCTACCCGGACAAAATGTCACTCAAACAGTGTCTGCAACTGGCGAAGGACGCTGGCTTTGATGGAATCGAACTCAACTATGACCTTGAAAGTGACCTCTCGCCGAAATCCGGTACGAAAGAGTTTGTGGCCATTCGGCAAATGGCTGACGAAATCGGTATCGAAATCAGCGGCGTCTGTTCGTTCCTGTTCTGGCCCTATCCGCTTACCAGTAACGACCCGGCCGAGCGTGCTCGTGGCATGGAATTGGCAGGAAAGATGACTCAGGCGGCCCACGACCTGGGCACTGAAAACCTGTTGGTCGTTCCCGGAGCCGTCCACATGCCGTGGCGAGAGGACCACGACCCAACGCCGAATGACGTCTGCCTTCGCCGAGCCAAAGAGTCCATCGGCAAACTCCTACCCAAGGCCGAACGGCTCAACATTTCCCTGAATATGGAAAACATCTTCTTCAACGGGTTCCTGCTGTCGCCGTTTGAGATGGCGGATTTCGTGGACGGCTTCTCCAGCGAACACGTCAAGGTTCACTTTGACACCGGCAATATCATGGAATACCAGTTCCCCGAACACTGGATCCCCATTCTCGGCGATCGCATCAAGAACGTGCATCTGAAAGAGTTCACCAAGAAGGGTACGGACCATTCGCTGGAAGCTTTCCGGCCTCTCCTCGATGGCACCACGAATTGGCCTGCCGTGTTGGAAGCCTTCGACGACATCCGCTACGACGGCTACCTCACGTTCGAGTACTTCCATCCCTACCAGCACTTCCCGGAAGCATTGATCTATCAGACGGCGGACTCGCTCGATCGCATGCTGGGTCTGAAATAGCCGCAACACGCCCCACCCCAACACCACCCGACATCATGATTTCGCGATTCATCATTGCCCTTTGCCTGCTGTCGACACTCCCGGCGAACTCCGTCGCGGTTGGAATCGAAAGCGAAATAGTCCTGCGACGCAACAATCGTGGTGCGTTCGCCATTCCCAAGATGACCCGCACGCGCAGCGGCTCGTTGGTGATCGTGTACCAGGATCGAAGCGGTGGTGATTGGGGAAAGCGAATTGAGGCCTTCGCGATTCGCAGCGACGACGCCGGACGCACCTGGTCGGCACCGATCGCCCTGATGCCGGACAATTTCCCTCTGGCCGATCAATCGATACTGAAACCGACGGGTCTCGTTGCGAATCTGAAAAATGGCGACCTAATCACTTTCGTTTCTCGTTCACCGTTGCGGAATGCCGACGGCAAAACGGTTCAGGAGCGTTGGTTTTACGCCAACATCCAGGAAACTCGACGACTCGGCCGAGCGTGGTTCCAGCTTACAAGCAAGGACGATGGTCGCACCTGGAGCGAGCCCAGGGACATTACTCTACAGCTTATCAAACGACCACACTGGCAAGAGTGGTCGCCCGTCCACACCGGACTACAGCTTCAGCACGGCAAGCATGCCGGCCGACTCGTCGTACCCGTCCGCTGTTACTGTCCTGACAAGGACCCCAGTGTCCACAACCTAAAGTTCCAGACGAACTCGGTGATCTTCAGCGATGATGGCGGCGTCACGTGGACTCCGGGGGGACGCAGCCAACCTCGCTTCGGCGAATGTTCGATTGCGGAACGGACAGATGGCGGCATCTATATGAATCAGCGCGTCTCGCCAGGCCAGCCCGGATTTCGATGGCGGGCCGTCAGCCTCGACGGCGGGAACACGTTTCTCCCCACACGTAACACGGGCCTGACCGATCAACGTTGCCATGCGGGAATCGCGACGCTGGACCTGGAGGGGCGACGGATCTTCCTGATGTCGTGCGTTCCCGGCAAACAAAGGAAAGGGCTGACCTTGTGCGTCAGCCACGACGAGGGTGAAACGTGGACGGTAAACCAAACCATCCATGCAGGGCACGCGGCCTATTCGGACCTGGTCGTACTCCCGTCGGGAAAACTGGTTTGCGTCTTCGAAACCGGCGCGACGACCTCTCGGCGTGATTTGGCCGTCGCCCGTTTCGACTTCGTTCCTCCCAAGGCGGATCCGCCCAACTCGGGACGACGTTGAGACGTCGATTACTACACGCCTAAGCCTGGCGACGCGGTGCCGCACGAACCACGGACAGCAGCAGCGAACTCGCAATCACCGTCATCATCCATCCGGATGGTTCGGGTACCGAGGCTGCCTGAACGGTCGTCCCGAAATTCGCCGAAAGCGACAGGAAATCCGGGAAGCCGACAACTCCATCGCCATCGAAGTCGCCACCGGTCCAGCCCGCAACTTCGCCGAAGTTCTCAGACAATTGCAGGAAGTCGTTGAATTCGACACTGCCATCCAGATCCGCGTCGCCTGGAACGAACGCGGACGTTCCCAATCCCGAGCCGGCCATTTCCAGCCATTGCTGCAGGTCGTGCGAGTTGACGATCGAATCACCATTCAAGTCATAGAGTTCGTTTCCGCTGGAGTCGACAAGGACGCCGTCCACGAGCGAGCCGACCGCGAGTAGCTCGTCCACGTCCACAGCATCGCAGGCTCCGTTTCCGTCGAAATCACAGGGATCGCTGAACGGGTTGGAGAACATGTCGGCCGTCAGGAACGATTCGTCCGTGAGCGTATTGAGGAACGCTTCCAGGTCGTCGAGGTCCGATTCGGAGAGGTTCATGCGAACTGGATTCCCACGATTCTCGAGCTGATCGGAAAGATCAGGGTTATCCTGGATGCCGCTATTGTAAAACTCGATGACCTCCCGAAGCGTCGCGAAACGGCCATCATGCATGAAGCCGGCTCTCACCGCGACATTGCGTAACGACGGCGCTTTGAATTCCCCGTCGCCAGCTCCCTGATCTGTGGTTACCGCATCGAGACCATTATTGAAGGTACCCCGAGCAATCTGGGCATTCGACTGATGACAGTTCGCACATTGATCCGAGAAGGTGTCGTGTCCTCGTTGAGCCGACGCACTGAGCAGGTCTTCATCCAAATTCGTCGTTCCATTGAATGCCGCGTCAAATTCGGAGTTGTACGACACCATGGACCGCACGAATTGCGAGAGAGCAAGCGAGATGCGTTCGCTGGTTACTTCGGAATCGCCAAACGCATCTTCGAAGAGCTCGTCGTAGTAACTCGTGCGTTGCAACTTGGTGTTGAGTTCTTCCAGATTCGTACCCATCTCGACTTCGTCCTGAATGGGTTCCAGCGTCTGATGTTCCAGGGATGCGGAACGCTCGTCCCAGAACATCCGGCCATTGGCGTAAAACTTGGTATTCGTCAACGCCATTGAATGGCGCGCGGTTTCCTCACCCTCAAAACCAATACTGAACTGGTTCGGATCCGAGAAGCCGGTCTCTTGAACGTGGCACGATGCACAGGCAGTTGAATTATTGTGAGACAGGCGGTTGTCGTAGAACAAAACTCGCCCCAGCGTCGCTCCCGCATCCGTAATCTGATTGTTTGCGGGAGTGTTGTCCTGACTGACCACCGACCTGCGTCCCGACGAAAAGTGTGACGGCAAATCCGTTACCGCATAGTCAAAGTAGCCAAACATGTCTGTCGGCAAGTCAGGCAGGCCACCTGCCGCGCTGAATGACGACCACAACAAAACACACAGTAGAGTCTTCGTTTTCATATCCATTCGCACCCAAAAAGACACTCTCCCCTGTCTCCCTATACGCGTTTCGGTGTCCATCCTGGACAGCACGTTCGGAAAACAACCGCGCAATGCAAGCGATACACGGAAGTTGCCTCGTTCGAGCAAACGACGGGGACGCAAAGAAGAGTGGCTTTCACCTTAGCCCAATGTTCGCTTCTGGTCTCTCGCCAATTCGGGCCAGGTGCGAGAGGCTAACGCCGACGGGCACTCCTCAGAGTTTGTAGCAGCATCGACACTTTGGGGCAGGGGACTACAGATCCTGCACAAACGCCAGCAGGTCGGCCATTTGACGGGGTGACAGCTTTTGCTCGAATCCGCCTGGCATGAGCGACTTTTTCGATCGCTGCACAAATTCAATCGCGCTGCGAAGCACGGTTCGAGACATTCCCGTCGCGTCACGTAAGGTGACCGAGTTCTCCGCCTCGCTGGTGATGATGCCGACGAGGGATTCCCCATTCTTGAGCACAACGGAGTAGCTGAAGAATTTTGGATCCACATTCACGTCCGGCGTCAGGATGGCGGTCAGCAATGCTTGCTTGCTGCGGTTGGTTAGCGATCGCAAATCGGGCCCCACGGGGATCTTGCCTCGATCGAGTGAATGGCAAACGCTGCAGTTCGCCCGAAACACCTGTTCGCCTTTGGGCGCGTTCCCGGCAAACGTCGAATTCAGGTAACGCTGCATCGTGGCGGACGACGGGACGGTGCCTGGTGTCCCCAGCATCTCTTTGGCTCGACCGGACACGATCGTGTTTCGGGAACTCATTAGTCGTTGACGATGGGATGGCGTAAGCTCGTTTGTCGCGATTCGCCCGGCCGCCAACGCGTCGAGCAGCAACATGCTCGATTCGGATCGACTCAGTAATGCGTTGGCGACAATCGCCTGTTGCCGTGGGAGGTATTGCGACCAGCCCTCGACCAGGGCGGCCGCAGCACGTGGATGTGACATGCGAGTTAGCCGTTTCAGTGCAGCATCTCGAACTCGCATCGACGCGTCCGTGCTGGCCAGTTCGGCCAAGAGTTCAACGTCGGCCTGCTGGTCCTTCGGCAAACGTCCCAAAAGGCGAATGGCGGCGGTCCGCACCTCGGACGTTTCCAAAGAATCGCCGCACAGCTCGCGCGTAGACTGAATGAAATCGTTAAGCGGTTGGCGGACCTCCTCCAGCTGTTCGTATTTGTCCACCAGGGAATCTAACGTCTCTGCACGATCCGACAATGAATCGAACCAACGGCTGATCACATTCATCCGAGCTACCGTTGGACGCCCGCGATGCGCCGCAAGCTGCGAATTCAGGAGGACGACCAATTCCGCGGGGCGCTCCTCGCCGATCAATAGCAGCAAATCGACAATTGGGGCTGCCATTCGCGTGATGGAATCTTTATCGCTCGAGCGTTCCACCAACGCGGCAAAGTGAGATGGAATCGAACTGGCGATGGCCGCGTTCATGTGTTCGTCATTGTCTGCTCGCCGGGCCATGCGATGCAGCGTCGCAGTCGCCGCGTCGCTCGACCAGAAGCCAAGGCTGTTGGCCAATTGCAGGCGAACCGTCGCATCGGAGTCCTCGACGAGTGACAAAACACCGCACGCTGCAGCCTGTTCGGCGGAAAGGGGCTCTGCCAAAAGCGCGGCCATGCGCCGGACGGCGGCGTGTTCGTCCCGAGTCGCGGTGCGAATCAACTCTTGGTCGACGCGTCCAAGCCCCGCCAGGACCGACAACGCCTGAAGGCGCGCCTCGGCGAGATCGCTACGCCGGAAAATTTCAGTCATGATTGCAACGGTCGCAGCATCCGGTTTCCGCATCAGCAGCTCGCGATGCGCCAGGTCACGCACGAGTCCATTGGGATGCTCCAGCAATTCCGCAAGCCGCTCCAATTCCGCGGACGCCACATTTGGAACATGCCGCGGCGTCTCCTTCACCGGCACGATGCGGTAGATACGACCACGCTCGTCACCCGCTCGATAGCCGGCGCGAAGAGCGTCTTTGCCTCCCTGCGGCAGCCATTCGGGGTGTTCGATCATGTAGCGATACATGTCGACGATCCACAACGCACCGTCCGGCCCTGTCCGGCTCATGACAGGTCGAGTCCAACGATCGGTGGATGCGAAAAAGTCGATCGCACCATCATCCGCTCGATCACCTTGAAAACTTGTCCCATCCGATTTCAGCCGATGATGTTGAACAAGATTATGAAATGGCTCGCACGTGAAGGCGTGCACCTCCTCCCGAGGAAACAGGAGCTCGTCGCGGTAGACAGAGATCCCACACGCCGACGTGTAGTGGCCTGCATGGTCGAAGCCATGAAATCGCCGTTGCGGCGGCTTCGCGGAAAAGACCTCCGGCATTCGCGGGACACGCACCTGTCGACGTGGATCCGTCGCGGGCCCTATCGAGTTGCGACGCATGTAACGATCTTCAAGCACATAGTGCCAGAGCGGTTGGCTGTTCTGCACGCCAAACCAGTTGCCAAAGTCGTCACGGACCCGTCCGTACTGGGACGGACCGGACAGCGGATCGACTTCGCCCGTATCGGGATGAAAACGAAAATCGCGACTTCCCAATCGAATGGATCGATTCAGCAGGAGGGAATCAATCGAGTTGCCCGCTTCGTACCCGGCATGATGGGCACCACTGGCGCAATGGATGAATCCATCCAGGCCCCAACGCAATCCGTTGACGCGGAGCTGTTGGTTTCCGGTGGCAAACCCAGAAAGGATCGTCGTGCGGCGGTCGGCTCGGCCGTCTCCGTCCGTGTCTTCGGCAAAGAATATCTCCGGAGCTGCCGTTACCAACACGCCGTCCCGCCAGGCCATCACGCCGTTGGGAAAGCCAACACCATCCAGAAATAGGGTTGATTGATCGTATCGTCCATCGCCGTCTGCATCCTCGAGCATACGAATTCGCCCACCAGGTCTTCCATCGCCATCCATGCCCATCGGATAGTCGGCCATCTCCGCGACCCATAGCTTCCCGTCCGGCCCCCAGTCAATCGCGACGGGGTCCATGACCATCGGTTCCGCTGCGACCAGTTCGACGCGGTATCCATCACGAACATGAATTCGCTGCATGGAATCCACTGCCGAAAGAGGCTGCGAATTCAGTTGCGGCTCGGCGGAAACAACGCGGTTGCGGCTCGCTGTAAAAATGCCGGCGACTTCCTCGGCCGTCAACGCCCGGTCGTAGACGGCCACTTCGTCCAACTTCCCTTCCAGGTTCGCAACATCTGCCCGATCACCTCCAAGGTACAACGAGCTTGGACCGGCAACGTCATTCGACTTCCTGCGTTCCGACCGGGCAGATTCCGACTGTCGTTTACCGTCCAGGTAGACTTCCAGAAAGTCACCGTTGCGAACAAACACGCAGTGGTACCATCGCCCACGCTCCAACTGCGTTTCGCCGGTCACATCGCCAAACACCAGCCGGCCCGGTGCCTCACTATCCGTGCCCGACACATATAGCTCGTCACCTTCGCGAGAAACAAGCGTGGCTGTCCTTCCGCGGAAGTCGAACGACGTACCGATCGAAAACGAGAACTGAACGCTAAAACTCTCACCCAGCGCGAGGTTGTCAGCCACCAGCTTGCCGCCGGCCAGTTGAACGGCATGCGTATCGTGCGTTGAGCCGAATCCATCACCGGCTCGACCCGGCACATGGTACGCCACTAGTCCACTGTATCGAATCGCGTGGCCATTCCCGGTCGCATCCCGGCCGGGCGTGTGTTCCATTTCCGCCATCCGCCAGTAGGCGAGGGGGGTGGTCCCCAAGACGTGTTTGCTGAAGGCCGTTTCTGGCTCCGTGTAGGATTTCCGCGGCGCCTCCGCCACGATTTCCAGCAACGAGAGAAGTGTATCGACGATCTGTGGCTCGGCTGCCACCTCCAACCCCGCGGTCGTTGCCGGCCAGGTGTTGTAGCCACCCAAAGCGTGTTGTTCCGGCGGCGGAATGTACCCGGTCGCGCCATTGGCCAGGCTGACGTTCATCGTCAGTTGCAACGGACTTCGCCGCTTCAGCTTGAGGCCCGTCAGCCCATACACTTCATTTGGAATTCCGGTGATCCCAAGTTGTCCAACGAGGATTGCCTGCAGCACAACCTCGTCCGTCGGGTTCTCATGCAAGTGTTCGGCCTGAAGCGCGTACACCTCGGGGCGATCCTTTGGTGGTCGATCACCTCGCAACCGATTCAGTCGCCGAGCCCACGCCAGACGCTCCTCATCGGGAACCCGACGATCGATCGTCAGCCGCTTTTCCGCCATGCGAACGGGAACATCACTTCGGTAATTGAGGTCTTCAATGGCCTTCATGGAGAGGTCGACCAACTCCGTGGTGAACTCCTCGATGTCATTAAACGGCTTTTCATTTCGCGGCTTGCTGTAGTCTCCCCACCACAGATCGCCGCTTGTACCCTGCGACATGATCGCCACAAAACCGGGCTCCGCGTTGGCCGGGCGATTACTTTCTGCCTTTCGCTCCTTGCCCTGCATCCGTGCGGCGAATTCCTTCACGTAGCGACCGCAGTAGTCCGCAGAAATCCCTCGGTGACCACCGAAGTAGTGCATCGACAGATTCGCCAACGCGGCGATCGGGCGTTCCTTCGCATCGGAAATCATCAATAGACTCAGCCACGGATCGACGGGTCCCGACGGCCCGATAAAATCGGGATTTTGGTGCCCCGGATGCATGTTGGCATGGATCGTCAGCTCGCCAAACGGATCTCGCTGTAGCTTGTCGCTTCGTGTGATCCAGCGACGACACTTTGTGAAGTGCGAAGCATCGATACGCGTCCAGCCCGCCCGGGCAGGCTGCAATCGGGCATTCGCCTTTTCAATCGATTCGACAATTTTGCCTGGCAGGAATGCGCGATACGGTTCATCAGCGCCCGCCCCCAGACAGAACTCCATGACACTCGGAGCCGAGTGAGTGTGCGTGGCGGAAATCATAATGCGATCGGCGGGAATCCCGGTCGCCTTGACCGCCAGTTGCTTTGCGGCATCGCACAAGTCCGTGGGGATCATGCAGCTATCCACCACGACGATCGCGACACGCTCGGTCCCGTCATCGAGCACGATGGAACGAGCGTAGAGAGGGTCCAGGATCTTATCGTCGGTCGCCTGCAGAAAACCACCATTGCGAATGACGGGCAGTAGCCGAGGCGTCACGTCGACAGCCGCGGCGCCACATTGGAATCCTGCCGCGTTTGCCGTCACGCAGCACACGACTGAACAACAAACAATCGCCAGAACAATCGTCAACTTGCCGCGCATCTCATCACTCCTCGCAATCGTGGAATGTAGCCACCTCGCTATTCAGCAGGCTTCCCTGTCACTACCGCCTCGGCGAACGCTTTGCCGATCTGCGCCAGCACCTTGCCTGATCCGAGATAATGGTACTCCGCGTTGGATTTGCCAGTTTCAAGAACCTTCAACTCATCGGACGTGAAGAGTTTGTTGGTGAACTCATCCAACGCCGCGGTGAGATCGGATTTGCTCAGCGACGCGTCCTTATTCAGTCGGCGGTTCTCCGCTCCCACCTTGCCCCAACGCTGCGACAACTCGCCTAGCTGTTGATCCCAGTAGTTTTCGGTGTGCACGGCAACCACGTTCCCCGAAAACTCGGGCATCGCGGCGGGTGCCGCCATCGCGTTTCGGAATCCGCTGTGGATGGGGGCATATCGTTTTTGCGAGTCTCCGTATTTCTCGACCGGTCCGCCGGCTCCCATCACACCAATGACAAACGGCAACTCGGGCGACTGAAGGTCCTTGCGAATGTCTCGGATAAAGTGCGCGAGTACCTCGCTGTACTTGTCATATCCACCAGGCTGATCACGATTTGGGTACACACCACGATCGACCATGTCGTTCCAGCCCTGGAACCAGACGAAACCCGCCAACTCGTAGCCCGCCTGCTGATCGTAGTCCGGATAGACCCGCTTGATATCCCCAAGCACTTGCCGGACGTGCGCCATCATCAGCCGGTAGTATCGGCCCGTCGCAGCAACCTTGTCTGCTTTGACGGAGGCAAGATCCTTACCCTGCTTTGCGATATTCTCGAGCTGCTGCTTGTTGAATTCGTAGGGCCCGGCACTCGGTGGACGAAAGTCCGTGTTGATCGATTTTCCACCCCACGCAGTTTTGATGATCAGGACGGGCTGATTCAATAGGGCCTGCGCGTAGATCCCAAACGTGTACTCCGGTCCCACTTTGGGTCCTCGGCCCGCCGCGCCGTAGTCCGCAGAAAGTTTCCCGTGTCTTTCCGTTTCGGTTCCGTCGTGACCAATCGACGAAATCCAGACGTTGTCGCAAGTACGAGGTTCGCCCGTCTCATCCAGAATCTTCGCAAGGATCGGCTCGGTCTTCGGATCCATCCCAAGATGTTCCAGTGTCCGCACCTGCGCGTGCCCCTGCATGTTGGACTGGCCCGCCAGTACGAACACCTTCAACGGGTCTGCGTGAACCACAGCAGGCGATATAAGCGTCGTCGCCCAAATTGTCGCAAGGCTCAAAGCCAATCGGTACATCATGCTACTCCTGTGAAGAGACCGGAGACGCGAGTCTACCACAGGCCACGCCGCCGGGTTGGTGATTGCGTTACTGAGGATCCCAAATGGTCGCGCCGATATAGCGGTCGCTCAGTTGCGCGTCATGGGTGTAGTAGACCGTGACCACTTTCCCATCGGGCCGCTGGACGCTTCGCGGGTAACCAACATCTCGCCCACCCGCATCCTGACGCAAGATAATCTCAGGCTGCCAGGTTCGGCCGCCGTCGGCACTCAGCCGCGCACGAATGCCATATGGTGCGGCACGATGACCGTACGTCAGGCATACGCGTCCGTCGGCCAACACAATCATGCTGGGAGGGTTGCCGGCGCCGACATTTGGAGCGGGCGTCGTGTCTGGCTTCCACGTCGAACCGTTGTCCACGGATCGATAGGTTTCAATCCACCGTCGCTCGCCATTGCGGCTTCGAACGGCACAGAGCAACTCATCTTCTGACAGCCTGATGGCCGCAGGCATAATGCCGAATCCCTCGGGCGATTCGTTAATCCACGAAACGAACTTCCAGGTCGCTCCACCGTCAACGCTACGCGCGCAGAACGGGCGCCCCTCCTCGCCGTCCGGTTTTGCGGCAGTCTGAAAGATGAAGCAATCACGCGGACCGTTTACCACGTAATCCGTACGCGCAGCGATTGGCAGTTCGCCGACCTTTAGTCGAAACGGCCCCTGCCACTGTCGACCGCGATCCATCGAGTAGTAGAACCTTGACGGCCCGACGTCCACGTCCGTCATCCGCAGCGTCATCGCAAAATCTGGGTTGGTGAAATCAACCGCACCGGGACTCGCCTTCCACGGCTTCTCCTTTAGTCCCGGCGGCACCACGCCATGTAGGGATTTACCGTTGGGAATAAGTGCCCCATCTTTCGCCGGGTTTTCAATACTCCAGGTAACTCCACCATCCATGCTCCTCGCCAGTAGGTGTTCTTCCGGCTTGTCGTGATCGATTGCATGCCTTACAGGTCCGTTGTCCTTGTAGTAGCCAGCGCTCAGGCCCACGAGAATCTCGTTGCCCCATGACCAGATTCCGTGATTCGCGGGCCAACCACCAAACCGCCCCGGTTCGCGGTAGACGTCGACGTGCTGAACGTATCGAGCGTCAAGGATCTCCTGTTCATCGAATGTCGCATGATTGACGGTCGATCGCCCTTTTGACGTGTAGGTGAGATGGATTTTTCCATCGCGAGCTTGCATTAGATACGGGTAGGCGAAATCGCGAGGGCCTCCGCGAGCCACGTCCACTCGATAGGGAAACGTCTTTCCACCGTCGGTCGAAAGAGCCAATGCCAGCGGGTCACGTTCGCTCATGTGATGGTTATAGGCCATCAGGATATTGCCGCTCTTGAGCTTCAACAGATCGATGGCAGAATTTGGATTGTAATACTGAGTGTCCACGCCCTTCGTCCAGGTCTGGCCGCCGTCAAAGGACTCCGACCGAACGATGTAGCCAAACTCCTCCGGCTCGTAGCCACCGCCTCGACGGCACATGGCCAGCAGATGGTTTCCGCCGAGTTGAACTAGCGCCGGTTGAATGTTCCCGTTGTCAGAATGAATTCTGCCGGTTTGCGACCAACGCTTCGTCTGAGGGTTAAATCGCAGGAAGAGCGACGTGCTATCCGGGCCGGTTCGTTCGGTGTCGGCCCCCGTTTCGTGATAGATCGGCAGCAGGTATTCGCCATTGGCAAGCACTTCGGGACGGCCGCGGACCATCATGCCCTGTTCGAAAACCAGCATGATCGAGTCCGACCACGTTTGGGCTCCGTCGGTGGAAATCTTGGCCTGTATCCGCGAGGTCGACCATGTTTCGCCGTATCGCACAACGTAGAACAACCAGACAACGCCGTCGGGAGCTTGCCAGACGACGGGGTTGCCTTCGGAGACAAAGGGCGTGTCGGCGATCACTTTCGGTTCAGACCATTTCTGCTCGCCCTGCTTTCGTCGCGAACCATACACGGCCGTGTCGTTGCTGTACTCGCCCGAACCTCCGTAAAACGCAAGATAGAGATCGCCGTTATCGAGCTCCGTAAAGGTCGTCGGATGCTTGTACTTGCCGCCGGCGTTGGCAGAACCGATGATTTCCTGCGACTCAATGGCCAGCGTGGAAGTTGACCCGCCGAACAAGGCTGCCAGCAGTACAATCCAGTAAACTCCCCACACAGAACACGACTTGCGATGAACAGATTTCATAGATGGATGGCCGTCCTTCTGACTGCTTGTTGTGTGGCGTCCGGCGTTGCCGAATCACCCCCGAATGTGATTCTTATTGTGGCCGATGACCTGGGCTATGGCGACTTGGGGTGCTACGAAAGTCCAAAGAATCGCGAAGTTCGTACGCCGCACATCGACAAGCTTGCCAACAACGGCATCCGGTTTACGGATTTTCACTCGGCGGGCCCCATGTGTACACCTACGCGGGTGTCGATTCTGACAGGCAACTACCAGCAACGGTTCGGGCCGGTCTTTGACGGTCCCCTATCGGGAGAATCGCAACGCCATCTTGGTTTGCCGGCCGCGGCCGTCACCATCGCCGAGTTGCTGCAACAAAAAAACTACGCCACCGCATGCTTCGGAAAATGGCATCTGGGCTTTCAGGCGCCGTCGCGCCCCATCGATCAGGGTTTCGACGAATTCCGGGGCCTGTTGGCCGGCGATGGCGACCATCACTCGCATATCGACCGCTATGGGAATGAAGACTGGTGGCACAATGACCGGATCGAAATGGAAGCCGGCTACACGACGGACCTGCTTACGAAACACTCCATCGATTTCATGCAGCGGCATCGCGATAGCCCCTTCTTCCTCTACCTGCCACACCTCGCGATTCATTTTCCCTGGCAGGGGCCCGGCGATCCAGCTCATCGCGTGAAAGGCAAAGACTACAAGGCGGACAAGTGGGGCGTGATCCCGGACCGCAGCAATGTCCGCCCGCATGTGACTGCCATGATCGAAGCCATTGACCGTAGCACGGGGCAGATCGTCGCCGAACTCAAGCGTTTGAACCTCACGGAAAACACCGTGATCATTTTCACCAGCGACAATGGCGGCTACCTGACCTACGGCGACGACTTTGACAATATCTCCAGCAATGGAGTATTGCGAGGTCAGAAAGGAACACTGTATGAGGGAGGCCACCGAGTCCCTCTGATCGTTACGTGGGAAGGCAAGATTCAGCCCGCCGTCAAACACTCGGTCACGCACTCCAACGATTTCCTGCCCACCATCTGCTCGCTCGCGGGAGTCAATTCATCCGCCTACCGCAGCGATGGTACGAACCTCGCTCCTTTGTTGCTGCATGGCCAGAAAATCGCCGAACGCGACTTCTACTGGCGAGCTGGTAACGAATGGGCATTTCGCCGTGGTGCATGGAAACTTGTTTTCGAAGAAGGCAAACGCCAGCTCTACAACCTTGACGACGATCTTGGGGAAACCCACGATCTTTCCTCGCAACACTCCCGCCTGGTCGCTAAATTCAACCTGCTATGGGACAACTGGAATCGCCAGATGCCGCGACGCTAGTCATGCGAACCAGACGACTGCCATTCACGACGGAGCCACGACCATGAACCGAATCTTCCTTCTGATTCTGCTTTGCACATCGTCGATCTTCGCAGCCGATGCAGAACCACTGCGAGTTGGGCGATTTGACGTCGACGTCTCCCCGCCGGTTGGGAGTCCGTTAGCCTACGATCCGTGTCAGTCGGTTGCGATGTCCTTGCGAGCGAGCGGCGTCGTATTGCTTGGTTCAGACGACCCAATCGTCCTTTGCAGTGTTGACTGGATTGGGATCGCCAACTCGGCCCACACGAAATGGCGGACGGAGATTGCCAAAGCAGCGGGGACGACGATTGATCGCGTGACGGTCCACACGATCCACCAGCATGACGCGCCGTTTTGCGATTTCGCAGCTGATGCCATCCTCGCTCAACGCGGTATGGGCGGCGCGCTGTTTGACGTCAAGTTCGCTCAGCGAGCAATCACCGACGTGGCAGCAGCGGCACAGCAAGCCGTCAAAGACGCAATGCCCATCACCCACGTGGGAATCGGCGAAGCCACCGTGGAAAAGGTAGCCTCCAATCGCCGCATCCTCGGGGTGGACGGCAAAGTCCGAGCAACCCGATACACGGCCTGCGCTGACCCCAAGCTCCGGCTGGAACCGGAAGGGACGATCGACCCGCGTCTCAAATCCATCAGCTTCTGGGCCGACGACACACCGATCGTCGTCATGACCTACTACGCCACACATCCGCAAAGCTATTATCGTCGCGGCGTGGCGAATCCCGACTTTCCCGGTATGGCCCGCTTCATTCGGCAGGTCACCCTGAACGGCGTACCCCATGTGCATTTCAATGGTGCCGGCGGAAACATTGGGGCAGGCAAGTACAACGACGGCTCGAAGGACAACCGCCAGTTTCTGGCCACTCGCCTGGCGGAAGGCATGGCGAATGCATTTGCCAATACCGAACGCACGTCCGTCACGGCCGATGATCTACGCTGGAAAACAACCGAAGTCGCCATCCCGGCGGCGCCGCATCTGCGGGAAGACGAACTGCGGTCGAACATCGACGACGCGAATTCTTCCGATCTGGATCGAAAATCTTCCGCGACAGATCTCGCCTGGCTACAGCGTTGTCAGAGCGGAGCCAAACTGGCCGTCACCTGCCTGGAGCTGGGGCCCGCGTCGATTGTGCATCTGCCCGGCGAGGCCGTCGTCGAATACCAGCTATTCACCCAGCAGCTCCGCCCCAACCGGTTTACCGCCGTGGCTGCATATGGCGACTACGGCACGGGCTATATCTGCCTTGAGAAGCACTACGCCGAAGGCGGTTATGAAGCGAGTCAGCGAGCTTCCCGCGTTGCACCACAGACCGAGGCGGTGTTGAAGTCTGCGATCCGAAGGGTGGTTGAGTAGCTTATTATGCTGCGGTTTTGCGGTCTCTAGATCTCGCTCTCGCTCGGCACAACAAACGGTCGGCGATAGTCCCTGACAAGTAACCGGTTGGCGTCCTCGCGATCGACGAAGCGTTCTTGCTGGTTGTCGATATGCAGTTGTGGCCCCAGCGTCAGACGTGTTTCGTTGGGATCGATCTGGTTTTCGCCGAGGTGCCCGAGCAGCTTGCGAAAGGCCAACGTCGCCTCCGCGTTCAGTTTGAGATCCTTCAACCGCTCTTCGATACCCTGGGGATGCAGCGGCTCGCCCAATCGATGGGAAATATTGCCAACGTGGCAAAGTGCCGTTGACTGATGCCCTTCTGCAATCTCCGCGCGTAGATCGGTACCCTTGCGTGATCGAACCGCAGCTATGAAGTTCTGGAAGTGATTCACGCTTGGGCCTTCGAACGTTTTCACCATTCTGCCTTTGGGGTCAAACAGCGAGCCTTCCGCGATGAAGCCCTCCGTTCCGTGAATCACGTGGCCGGCTTTAAAGTGCGAGCTGAAGGGATCGCTCTTCAGACCACGCACTTCCTGGATAACGGTAACATCCGGCTTTGCGGTTTTGCCTGCGTGCGAGACGGACGATCCGCCAAACTGGTGCACCACCATTTGCGTATTCGGGGTTTCTCCCGCATCACGGTAGCCAACTCGACCGCCAACGCTGACGACCGAATCGCCCAGTCCCTCGAGGCCAGCGAGCCACCGCACGATATCGACATAGTGAATGTTGTTGTTGCCCAATTCGCCGTTGCCCGTATCCCAGACCCAATGCCAGTCGTAGTGCAGTTGCGGCCTTGAGATCTCCGCGTTGCTGGCAGGTCCAAGCCACAGGTTGAAGTCAATATTGTTGGGGATTTGGGCCCTGCCTTTGGGGCCTATCGACTTGCGATTTCCATAGACGATCGTACGAGCGAGCGTTACTTCGCCTAGTTTCCCGGCACGAATAAACTCGGCGGCCGCAGCCAAGTCACCTCGCGACCGGTTTTGCGTTCCGCCCTGACAAATGCGAGAGTACTTGCGAGCCGTTTGGATGATGCGGCGACCTTCGACCACATTGTGACTGACAGGCTTTTCGACATACACGTCCTTGCCGGATTGCATGGCCCAGATCGCAGCCAAAGCGTGCCAATGATTGGGCGCGGCGATGGACACGGTATCCACGGTGTCATCATCGAATACGGCTCGCATGTCGGCGACCGCAATTGGCCGTTTGCCAGTTTGTTCTTCGACGTCGGTTGCCAGTTCGTGCCGCAGCTTGCTGTCCGGATCGCAAACATACGCGACCTCAACCCCAGGCTGGCGGCCAAATTCCTTCGCATGGACTCGACCACGAATGCGACAGCCAATCACCGCATGACGCACGCGTTCGTTCGCCAATCGGGGCGACGTTTCTTCTGCCATTGCGGCGGGACCGCGAGCCTGCGTGGCTGCCAACACACCAGCGGCAATCATCGACTCCTCCATGAACTTACGTCGTGTCGGCTTATTCATCTGTCGCCGTCTCCTTGTCTACCAGCAATTTGGTCGCCGCCAGCCTCGCGGTGTTCGCAACCGACGCCAACTCCACGGGACTGCCACCTTGTCGTTTGCTCTCGTCGGCGGCGTCCATGAAAGCGAAGATCTCCAACGTCTCTTCCGCGGAGACCGGAGGGATCCCCGTGCGGAAGAAGGTCGCGATCGCGCCACACAGTTCGCCGTACGCGGAAGCTCCGTGCTCGGCCGCGATCCCCTGTGAGCCAAACACCGTGAGTCCAAATTGCGAATTGCCGTCTCGGATTCCGCGGTAGGTCCCGATGCGTCCGTCCTTCCAAACGCCAACCAGCAAGTCCGCTCCGTCCGTCGTGACGCGCGTTACCGTTTTGCATCCGCTCCCCATCACCGCGAAGAGTCCCTCAATGCCATGCAAGCCGTAGAAGTACATGTCCGGCGTACCCGCTTGGTACTTACATGGGCCCCATGTCGTGCAGCCGATGACATCGCCGATCTTGTCGTTATTCTTCAGGCCCGTAAACGTCTTCGCAAAACGCACGGAAGAAGAGGACCACACCGGAACGCCGCTTTTCTTTGCCAGTGAATAGATGGCGGTGGCATCGACCAGGGAACCGGCAACGGGCTTGTCGATGAACAAGGGCTTCCCGGCGTTGATGATCTGTGTAGCCTCCTCGAGATGGATGCGACCATCGACGCTTTCCAGCAGCACGACATCCACTTTGTTCATGAGCTCAGGAATCGTGTCGACAATCTCAATGCCTCTCTGCCGAAGCTGCTCGGTAAACCCCTCGACGCGATCTCGACTCGCAGGCAGATCCGTGCCGCCAGGATAGCCGGCGACGATTTCCGCTTTCGCAAGGTCACCGTTTGCGTTCGGATCGTTAAAGATTTTCGTGAACGCGATGACGTGGGACGTATCGAGCCCCACCATGCCGACTCGTATCGCCGCAGCGTCGTCCTCCTCCGCCGAAGCAAGATGCGAGGCCCCCGACAATCCTGCAAGGGTAATTGCAAAGTAAAACGCCGGCCGCATCAGGCTCCGCACGCAAACACGACTCAGCAATGGAAGATGCATCTGGACTGTCCCCGGAGGAGTTTCAAATGGAACGCCCTATCGTACGGCGAACTGCCGCCAGAAGCGAAGCGCACTTCGCGGAGTTAACCCGTTCCCGGAATTTGGTCCGTTCGGCGGCGACTTTCTGCGGCAAGACCAACGCGCCAACTCACCAGAACACCGACGTCGGAACGCAAGCCGCCGGTTGAGCACAGGGAAGCGAAGGGGCAAAGTCGCTTTACCAGTCTTGAAATTGGGCAGATAACAAAGTCCGACACAAGTACACTGATAGGCCTCCACCAAGAACCTCGCACCGTCTGTTGCCACGATGAGAATCACCCTCGACCGTCTGTCGCCACTCTGCCGTCTCTCGCTAATCGGCCTCCTGTTCACCTCGATCGCAATTGCCGAGGAAGCCGCCGAACACCAGCCCACGAAGAAGAAGCTTGCGGCGCCGGTCTTCAAGGACGGCGAAGCTCAGGTGGTGGACGCCTTCAAGGATCCCGACTACTGGATACGTCAGGACCTTTGGGTGCAAACCGAATTTGATTCCGACGGCAACGGCAGCAACGACCGAGTTCACGTTAGCGTTACTCGCCCAAGGCAGACGCAGACGGAAGGGCTAAAGCTGCCGGTCGTCTACGTTTCCAGCCCGTATTTCGCTGGCACCGGGAAGGCCGGGCGTGACTATTTCTGGGATCCTCATCAGGAGCTTGGTGAGGAACCGCCCAAGCGAACAACGCAGCCGCCCGTCAAACGTAAGGGCATGCGGCCCATCATTTCGAAATCGCACGCCAACCAGTGGGTACCGCGAGGCTATATCGTGGTCCATTCTTCGTCGCCGGGTACGGGACTGTCGCAGGGTTGTCCCACCGTGGGTGGCGACAACGAGTCGCTCGCCCCCAAGGCAGTCATCGACTGGCTGTGTGGCCGGGCCGATGGATTCACCACCGTTGATGGATACGAACGAGTGTCAGCCGGTTGGTGCACCGGCAAGGTTGGCATGACGGGAACGTCCTACAACGGCACGATTCCATTGGCCGCTGCAACAACAGGTGTCGACGGACTGGAGGCCATCATTCCGATTGCACCCAACACGTCTTACTACCACTACTACCGCTCAAACGGCCTCATTCGCCACCCAGGCGGTTACGTGGGCGAAGATATCGATTGCCTTTACGAGTTCATTCATAGTGGACCGGAAGAGATGCGTGCAAACTGCGACACCAGCGTCCGCGACGAAATCATGCATGCCAATTTTGATCGCGTGACGGGCGACTACAACGATTTCTGGGCCGGGCGAGACTACCTCAACGACCTCCAACCCATGAAGGCCGCCCTACTGATGGCTCATGCCTTCAATGACTGGAACGTCGTCCCCGAACACAGCGTGCGAATTCTTGAGGCCGCAAAGAAAAAGGGGCTGCCCTATCAGTCCTACTTCCACCAGGGCGGCCACGGCGGACCACCTCCCATGAAACAGATGAATCGCTGGTTCACTCGATATTTGCACGGAGTGGAAAACGGAGTCGAGGAAGACAAGAAAGCGTGGGTTGTAAGAGAGAAAGCCGAACGCGACAAACCCACCGCCTACGAAGACTACCCCAACCCGGCAGCCGAGCCGGTTGTATTTCACTTGCAGGGTGGCGCGCCGAAACGGGGTCAATTGATGACGAAAGTCGCCAAACGGCAGGGCAAGGAAACGCTGATCGATAACTATTCGTTCAACGGCGAAGCACTCGCTCGAGCGGAATACACCCGACACCGTTTGATCTATGTGACTCCGAAACTAAAACGGCCCGTACACATTTCCGGCACACCCAGCGTGCAAGTTCGTCTCGCGTGCGACAAAGAAGCCGCCAACCTTTCCGTTTGGGTCGTGTCGCTGCCCTGGAACACGCGTAAAAACGCACGTATTACGGACAATGTCATCACGCGTGGCTGGGCGGACCCCCAAAACCACAAGTCACTCACCGAAAGCGAACCACTCCGTCCGGGCAAGTACTACACGGTGAAGTTCGACCTGCAGCCGGATGATCAAATCATTCCCAAGGGGCAACAAATCGGCTTGATGATCTTCTCCAGCGACCAGGACTTTACGCTTTGGCCGGAACCCGGAACGGAACTGACCATCGACCTGGATAAAACCTCCCTCTCGTTGCCGATTGTTGGCGGAGAGAAGGCATGGAACGATGCATTCAAGGACGAAGAAAAGAAGAAAGACCAGACGGGCGATAAGGAGAACGCTACCGTCAAGGGTGCATAGCGGCCATTCCCGGTCAGCTCATAATCTGGCGAACGTGGCCACTCAATCGGCTTGCCCGGTCGCCGCGACCTTCGAACGCCATTTGGCAATCAACTGCCGAATCGAATCCACGCCATCGGTCAACGCTGCCGGACCGGGCTGAAGGATGATGGACGAATCGATCTCGTACACATCCCCGGCGCGGACCGCCGGAATGATCTCCCAGCCAGGGCGACTGACTACCTGACTGGCCGAAAAGGGCTTGCCGCACCAAGAACCCAGAATGATATCGGGCGCTAGACGGGCAACTTCGTCGGGCTCGTGAATGATCCGATCCTTGGCGAGCGGCCGAGTCGCCAATTCGGCAAAGATGTCGGTGCCGCCCGCCAATTCGATCAACTCAGAAACCCAATGAATTCCGGAGATCAACGGGTCGTTCCATTCCTCGAAGTAGACTCGCGGACGTCTCGCCGGCGGTGAGTCCAACTCGATCTGCGTAAGGCGTTGCTGCAACTGACCGGCCAGCGTCTCGCCTTTCCCGGGGCAACCCACGAGCGCCGCTACCGTCCGGATCATGCGAAGAATGCCGGAGACGCTGCGGTGATTGAAGATGTGTACTTCCAGCCCCGCCGCAACCAGCTGCGACGCAATGTCCGCCTGTATGTCAGAGAAGCCTAGCACCAGATCCGGCTTCAAATCGAGTATCTCCGGAATCCGGGCCTTCGTGAAAGCCGACACGATGGGCTTTTCCTTCCGAGCCTGCGGTGGCCGTACCGTGAAACCGGAAATGCCGACAATTCGCCAGTCTTCCTCCAGCAAGTAGAGCGTCTCCGTGGTCTCTTCCGTCAGACAGACGATTCGCTCCGGGAAGTCGGCACGGGTCATAGTGGTGTTCGCCTAAAAGGAACGCAAAGACTATTCCGCTTGCTTGAGCTGTTCGACAACGCGGGAAAGTCCATCCAGATTTTCCGTCAGGCTAAGCTCGGCGTCCTTTTCGTTTTGGTGATCAAGAATCCCAATGGGGCCGTCGTAGTTGCTACGAACGATAGTGCGAATGATTTCCACGTCGATTGCCTCCGATCCAATGGGACGGATCTTCTGGCCGGGGTTCTTCGCAAGCTCCGCCTCATTCACCATTCCATTTACATTGACGCACAGCAGGTACTCGCGCATCGAGGCAATATTTTCAGCGAGCCGTTCAACCTGGTCGTGCGCGTGATGGAAGTTGTAGACGATCCCCACATGCCGGGCCGCATGGTGTTGCCGCAGGTGCTGGCAAACGGCAACCAGATTGTGCGGCTCGCCACCCCAGCCGCCGTGATTGTACAGCCCCAACTTCAAGCCACGACTTTCTGTTTCCTTCACCAGCGGAAGCAACAAGCGCGCCGCGGCCTCCACCCGTTCCGACTGAGTCTCGTCTTTTGGTGAAGGAGCCGTCTTCCATATCTGTGGTTGAATCTGGTGTTTCTCGATCAGCGGTCCCATTGATTCATGCCAGTCCCAAAACGCGAAGAACTCCAGCCCGTGCTCTTTGTAGGCAAGGATCTCCTGTTCGAACGTTGGAACGTGTTCGGCCCGCCAGTCATAGGCGACTCGCATGATCCCCAGCCGCTTGAGCATCAACGCTCGTTCTGCAGGACCACGCTTTTTGGCATCAAACGGCACAATGCACCAGGCTACAAGCCGATCAGGGCTGAATTTGTCCAGTTCCACAGATACTCCTTTCTGTTCTTCAAGACGCGCGATCACGGCTACCCAATTACCTGTCCCCGGCGGAGAGAGCGTCGCCAACGCATCACGGTTCCGACGCGCTCCAGACTGCGTCGCGTCGTCGATATTGATCCACTGGACCCGATACGCGGCTTCATCAGCAGGCAATTGCAGTGACACTTCGGCTCCGTTGGGCGAAGCAGGAAAGTACAACACGAATCGAGCCCGCTGCGAATCGGCGGCTAGAAACGCCTCATTGTCGGACCGATTCCCAAGCAGCTCGTTGGCTGGCTCCAGCTCCCACAAAGGAACTTCCTTTTCCACCATCCGCGCCGCCTTCAGGCAAGCAACCGCTTTGTCGTTGATGCCCAGGCCAGACTGCGGACGGTGAAAGCGAATCGAAGCCGCTCCCGCCAACAGGTGTCGCCAGAATCGCTCGATCGCGTCCTGGTCGGTGTGCTTGAACTTGTTCTTGTCGGCCCCGTAGGTTTTCGTGGTATTCATGGGACGCGGTTTCGAGCTGAGGTACTTCCTGACGAACAGGAAATTGTCCCAATGGCCCTGGCCGCTGTTCTGATTGTTTTGTGAGACGTCTACAAAATCATAGAGCTGCGAGTTGTCGAACGTATGCCGATGCCGTTCCGCTCGTAGATCCCAGTCGTCCCACATCTCGGTCACCATCACGGACTTATCGTCCGCAGCGGCACGTCGCTTGATGAAACGCGCCCAGTACTCGCCCCATTCCGGTTCCGCCTTCGTTTCGTTATCGATGCAGTACAACACATGGTCGTACTGCAGAGAATGGTCGAGCAATTTATTGACGAACCGCTCCTGGTACTTCAAAACCACTCGATTATTTCGCTGCTTCGGCGTCGTGTAGAAAAACGGCTGCTTGTTCGCGCCCGGGTGGTCGGGGTAACGCGCCACGAAACCCGATTCCTCGAACGAGTAGTTCACATTGTTCTGGGGGTTGTACGGATGCTTCTTCTCCCAACGATGCGGATCATGGGCTCGCACGTCTGTAAAATCGAATCGGTCCCACACTTCGATCTGAACGGCAATCTGGCGCTTTGCGGTCTCCGCCAGGAACGTCTCGAAGCGTTGCCAGTATTCCGGGTTCCATTGATCGAGGTCGTACTTCCCGTTGGGTAAACGAAGGAATGCGTACACCTCGAATTTCCCGTCCTGCCGATCGCTCATCGTATTCCGCACGACGTTTCCGCCTGCTGCGACGATGCGGTCGAGCTGCGGAATCAACTTCTCGCGCGGCCATTGAAACAGGTTGTCGTCGTCGCTCCCGCCCAACAACACGGTCGGTTCGCCACCCCGTGACCAATACCATGGATTCTGATTCCATGGGACCAGCGATTGCGAAAACGCGTCACCGACCAGCAGGAAGCTGGCCACAACTGCGAGCCCAATGAAGCGCAAACCATTTTTCGACATTTGAGATTCCCTCACGGCGAATGACCTCCGACCAGTCTATCACCCGGAACAGGTCCGCGAGAGCGCACGCGATTTCTGCGGTCGACCACCGACGAAATCGAAGCTCGAACCTACTCCGTTGGTAATCGCAATCCGAGCCAACATACAGGTCGCTATTCGCCAGCCCGCGACGGCAGAAACGGAAATAGCTCGCGTATCCGCGCCGGCGAAGGTTGCGCTCCGTACTCGCAGATCTCGAACGCCTCGGCGAAGCGAATGCTTTTCGCGGCTTCCTCGCCATAGAGCTGTTGCAAGACCGCACGACTGTTGGCGGCTTCGGCGGACTGCCGATTCACCCACCTGGCCCGCAACCACTCGCGACGTGCCTCGGGCTGGGTGGCCGGTGGAGCCTGTGCCGTCTTCTCCGCGCTCCCCAACGCTCCACCTTCAAAGGTTTGCGACTCTAAAGCCAGCAATGCGTCGACCTTCTTTTCAAAGACCGGCCCAACGTCGATCGCGATGTCGGCCTTAAACGGATAGGGCTTTTGAAACCGATCGCTGGAATAGAGGAATACAGGGTTCTTTTTTAGCGGCGCAACGTCAGGACAGAAGAACGGCACCGCGACCATATAGGCGGCATCCTGCACCAAAACGCCCACGTATCGGTGATCCGGATGGTAATCCCATGGACGGTGCGCAATCACGATGTCCGCATTCCATTCCCGAATCTTCCGCGTGATCAGCTTCCTGTTTTCGAGTGTCGGCAGTAGCTCGCCGTCGTGAATGTCCAGCACCTCGGATTCGACGCCCAGTCGTTTCGCCACCAGAGCCGACTCGGCCGTGCGGCGTTTCGCCAGTGCCCCACCCGCCATTCTCCAATGCCCAATGTCGCCATTGGTCACCGAAACGAGCTTCACTTTATGTCCCATTTGCGCCCAGAGTGCGGCCGTCCCGCCACTCTTGTATTCCGCATCATCCGGATGAGCACCGAAGCAGATAATCCTCAGCTCTGGCTGCTTGTCTTCCGCCGAAGCGAAGGCAGCAAACGCAAGGAACAGGAACAACGCTACGCCCGGAAAACGAATACGAATCATGGGATTTCTCCACCGCGAGGTGATTGCTCCGCAAACCAAAAGCACATGAGGCAATGCGCTCATGAACGGCCTACTAGTTTGCGGATTTGGCTGGAATGGGAATCCGAATCCTCTGTGTTGCACCCGGATCCTTGGAGCCCTCAAGAGATTCCAGGCTCTCCATGAGAGACTTCAATTCGGCGACGCGTTCAGGGAACTTCTTCGCGAGGTTGGTTCGCTCGCCCAGATCAGACTCAAGGTTGTAGAGTTCCTCTATGGGCTCCCTCGCGTCGTCAACGGCGTAGCCATGGAAATGTGCGTCCGACTTTAGATATTTCCAGGCACCTTTTCGTACGCCGGCGTTATGGAAATAGAAGTAGTCGCGTCCCGTGTCGCGATTTCCCAGCAGCAGATCCGTTTGATCGATACCGTCGATGGGGCGGTCGCGCGGCACTTCAAAGCCCGCCAACGCGGCAAACGTCGGTAGGAAGTCAATGGTCGCGAAGATCGCGTCCGATTCTCGGCCGGCGGGAACTTTGTCTGGCCAACGCACGATACACGGCAAACGATAGCCGCCTTCGTAACAGGACCCCTTACCGTTTCGTAGGGGCCCCGAATCGCCCCAAAAAATTGAACCCGGCGGATGGCCCTTCTTCTTCCCCGTGTAGCGGATCTGATTCCACGGTCCATTGTCACTGGTGTAGATCACCAGCGTGTCATCGGACAAACCAAGCTCGTCCAGCGTGTCCAGCAGGCGGCCCGTCTCGAAGTCAAACTCCTCGACCACATCGCCGTACAACCCGCCTTCTGATTTTCCCCTAAATCGGTCCGAAGCATCGATGATGGTGTGCATCATCGTATGAGCCAAATACAGCACAAACGGCTTGTCGGCGTCACGACCGTCTTTCAGCCACTCGATGGACTTGTCGGTATAGAGACGAATGAGGCTCCCCATGTCCTTCGTCTCCCCAGCGGCCACATTGTTTTCGTGGAATGTTACGCGACCGTTGTCGTTGGCACCCAGCGCGCCGAAGTAGTAATCAAACCCCTGAGCGTTGGGCATGCGGTCAATGATCGCCCGGCGATTCGAGACATCCCATTTCCCAACGCATGCCGTCTGATAGCCGACCTTGCGAATGAGTTCGGCAAACGTCGTTTCGTCCGCCGGCATACTCCACCCGCCACTACGAATCGGTTGCCTTCCTGTCAGCAGCGCTGACCTCGATGGACCGCACACGGTCTGCGAATAGAACGAAGTGAACCGCGTTCCTTCTTTGGCCAATTGATCGAGCCGGGGAGTCTTGTTCTTTTCATTGCCATAACAGGCAAGGTCCCCGTACCCCTGATCGTCCGTGAAAATGATCAGGATGTTGGGACGGTCCGCGGCCGACAGAACCTGGCTTGCGAATAGTAAAAGAATGATCGCAAAGGACGCGTTTGTCTTCATCGCCGATACCCCTGAAAACAGTAAGTCGAAAAGGGAGACTCTGTCGCCACGGTTACCGGCAACATTCAACCTTGTTGTAACGATCAAAAATCGGCGAGTCGCGTGTCCGCATCGCCAAACTCGGGAAGCTGAACGCCCATGCGATCCATCAGCGACAGGTACATGCTGCACAGCCGACGCTCCGGGTCGGGCCGCTCCGAATAATCCAGGACGCGGCCGGTCTCCAGCTTCCCCTGTAGTCCACCCACCTGAAGAATCGGAACCTTCGAGCTGTCGTGATTTTTGCCCGACCACATGTTCGACATGAACATCAGCATCGAATTATCAAGCACCGTGGAATCACCTTCCGGCATCTCACTCAAACGCGTCGCGAGATAGGCAAGCTGCCCGGTGTAGAACTGGCAGATCCGCAGGTAATCGTCCGTGGTATCGCGATGCGACGCAAGGTGATGGGCCAGTCGCACATCCAGGAAGGGATAGATCAAGCCGGAGATGTCCCGACACATCAACAAGGTGCCAATCCGCGTCTTGTCTGTCTGGAAGGCCGTCGCAATGATGTCACACATCAACCTCATGTGATCGCGAATGTCTTCCGGAAGGCCATTGTCCGGACGTTTCATGGCCACCAACGGCTGCCCCTTGTCTCGGGCCCTGGTTGCAGCTTTGTCCGAGATCTCCCGCATGCGATCAATACGCTTTTCGATCTCGCGTACACTTGTTAGATACTCTTCCAGTTTCGCGCGGTCGCTCTTGCTGACACTGCGTCGCAAGCTCCTGGCGTGTTCCTGCACCCGGTCAAGGACACTGCGATTTCGCATCGTGCCCCGATTCTCAAACAGGCTATCAAAAGCCAACGCGGGATACGTTTCCATCGGAACGGGCGACGTCGCGTCCTGCCAGGAAATGTGCGAGCTGTAGGCCATCGAGAAATTGGTTTCGTGGTAGCCCGTCGTTGGCTGCTCGCAACCCAACACAAGACTCGGTTGCAGCGTCTGCTGCCCCAAGTGATTCGCCAGCACCTGGTCCATGCTGACGCCGCCTCGCAACTCAGCCCCTTTTTGTAGCTTGGCCCCGGACAGCAAATTCCCCGTCTGCCCTGGATGAATGCCAACTCCCGTTGCCGCTTCGTTGTACAGGCCCTTGATGAAATTCATCTTGCCTTTGAACGGCTCGAGTGGTTCAAGGCATTTGCCCAGCTCCATCTGTTCCCCGGCACCCTTCGCCCACCAGTGTTCGTACGCCACGCCGTTGGCCATGAAGAGAACAGCCATTCGCTGCGGAGGCTGGGAAGCCGCGGCACCTTCAATAGCACCCCAAACCGGAATCGACTCCATCCACGGGAGTGCCATTGCTGCGCCGGCACCCTTGAGAAGCAAGCGTCGCGAGACGTTCCTGGATCTATTCATGATTGGCTTTCCTGCATTGCGTGACGCCATTGGGGGCGTGATGTTTCAGACTGTCAATTGCTAGTCCGTCACACTGACTCGTTGCCGAAGGAATTGGGGGCTGGAAACAATCGAGTTAACCAACGAGTGAAACGAGTAGTCCGTCTCGCGTAGTGTTTTCTTCATGGATTCCAGCAACGGCTCGTCTGACAGTATAAGTGAGCGGCTGAGCCCATACGAGAGAAGCTTTCGGCATAGCGTATCCACGAATTCATCCTGTCGTTCCTCACGGATGTATTCGATCAATCCGTCAACGCCCTCACGAAAGGTGCCGTCCGGAAAAGGGGCTCGCAAATGGACGGGCCTGCCGCCAAGGTCGTTTTCCCGTCGCTCGCCGATTGGACCGTAATTTTCAAAGACAAGCCCCACCGAATCGAACTTCTCGTGGCAGCCGGCACAACTCGCGTGGTCGCGATGCTTCGCCAATGCCTGTCGCAGCGTCAGCTCGCCAAGCGTCGATTCATCTTCCGGCAACTCGGGTACGTTCGGAGGCGGAGCGGGTATGTGAGTTCCCAGTAGTTGCCTCACGACCCAGAAGCCGCGTTTTACGGGACTCGTTCGCAACCCGGGCGAATTCTTCGTCAGGAACACCGACATCGGCAGCACGCCGCCGCGTCCAAATTTGCCGGCGTCCTTTAGCTGCAGCCATTCTTCGCCAGCAAAATCAAGCTCATCTGCAACGCCATAGTGTTTTGCCAGCACCTGATTCACGAACGTGTCGTCGCCGTGCACAAAATCCAACACCGACCGGTTGTCCTGGATCACGCTCATCGCAAACCGAACTGGCTCTTCGAACATCGCACTTCTTAACGCATCATCGAACTGCGGAAAGCGACCCCGATCCACGCTGTTGTGCGATTCGAACTGCCGAAAGCCAAGCCAGTTGCCAGCGAATTCTAGCGCCAGCCCTCGAGAACGGTCGGCCTGTAACATGCGTCGCACCTGTGCCTGCAACACCGCCGGATCGTGCAATTTCCCGTTGCGTGCCAAACGCAACAACGTCTCGTCTGGCATACTGGACCACAAGAAGTAGCTCAAGCGGCTGGCTAGTTGCACATCGCCGATCGCTCGCGTTGCATCGTCGGAGTCCACGGAATTGTCATCTTCCGATTTCCGATAAGGCTGTAACCGGTAACAAAAGTGAGGTGATACCAGAATGCTCACGAGCACGTCGCGAATCGCGTCCTGATGACTGAGCCCATCTCGCTGCACAAGTTGGTGGTAGAAGGCGATCGTCTCAATTCGCTCGTCGTTGGTAAGTGGGCGACGAAAAGCCCGCTCGGCGAGTTCCGGCAGCAGGGCAACGTGCGCGTCATGAGCCGCATCGCGGGCGGCTTCGATTGCACGGACGTTGACGTTGACGATTCGAAAGTGCTCGTCGACTGCTTCCAGGCCCTCATCGTCCGCGCCCAACCGTTCGACTTTAGCGCGATAGGCATCCCGCAGCCGAAAGATCATTTCCTCGGAGATGACGTTTTTGTCCTCCGAACGGAAATCGTCAAACTCGGCATCCGTCAGAAACCGCCCCTCCGCCCGCTCGAACCAAATGAAACCCGAGTGCTGGCGTCGCGGCACGTCGGAAGCATAATTCAGATCAAACCAAAGATCGTCCAGCCGCTGCTTGTCATCGCTGGTCAGCATCAGTTCGCACAACGGTTCGTCGTCACGGAAGTATCCCATCATGCTATGGAAACCCGCACTCAACAGCCGATAGTCCGTCTCGCGATCCCGGTCCTTCCTGTTGAAGACAAGGTACTCACGGCCGCGACGATCAATGAAGAACTCATCCGGAAAGACTCGGCAGAACGTTTCGTACGCAGAGACGACGTCTTCCTGCTGTGCCCCATCCGAGACGGCTTTCGCAAATCCAGTGTCCTCCGCCAACAGCTCGTCATTGAGCGTCATCCGATGGCTGGCCTTTCGCCGATTCCGCCATAGCACCAGGACCTGCGACCCGCGATTCACACTTGGCATCTGCAGATGCGGAAAATCGAAGCCCAGCGATTTGCGATTCACGCTGATTCGTTTCGCCATCTCGTCACACGATTCTCGCACTCGGTCGACGTCCGCAGGCAAGTCGCGAAACGCCTCACGCAATTCCGCGATGGGCCCGTAGTGGTTCGCGTCAGACCCTAGCAAGCCGCAAACCGTACGCAGGTATTTGATACTAAGTGGCCGCGACTCTGCCGTTCGCAAGGGAAGTTCACTGCCGGCGGACGCGAATTTGTCGCTTTCCGGATCCACATCCCGTAGTTGCCACGCGGCAAACAGATAATCGGCCACATCCGTATTCTGCCGTTGGTAGAAATCGACGATTTGGCGAACACAGTGCTTGTCACGATCCGTTTCCGTGACCACCGGGTGCGGAGCAAAATCCAGGCGGTCAGGCAAGAACAACAAATGGCTGGAAACCATTCGCGCTGCGTCGATGTACTTGTTCATCAACGACGGCGTCATCACCAGCGATTCGCCCGAGTTGTCGAAACCAGCTTCGTTGGATGGATCAACGGGAAATTCCTTCGCTGGGCGAATGTCGACGCCCGTCAGATCGCGAATCGTATAGTTGAATTCCGAGGCACTCAATCGACGAGCCAGCACTTCGCCCGGGTCGCCGGCGTTGCGACGGATGTGGTCGTCACGCAAAGCGTCCAGCCAATTCAGAAACGCGGTCGTCTCTTCCCGATCCGGCTCGAATCCAGAGTCCGCCGGTGGCATCTCACCCGCTTGCACGCGTTCTCGAACCAACTCCCACGTCGCGAAATGCTCCACCACCGAATTGGCCGTCGGGAACAGCGAAAAGTCGAGCGCCGCCTCGGCTTCGTCATCGCCGTGACAGTCAAGGCAGTTTTTCGCGAGATACGTTTTGACCTTTGAATCGAACTGCCGTTGCAGCGCCGCGCTGGTGGTATCAATGGAGCTTGTCGTTTCCTCCGCCGCCATGCTCCCTGGGGCGAAGCAGGCAGTCAGGGCAATCGCCATGAAAAACGACGCCCGTTTGCCTCGCGAGCCTCGAGCCAACATCCAATCGTGCACATCGAGCATTTACCGTTGTCTCCGAGTTACCGGTCCGCGAGCGTCTACCTTGCAGCAGCTCGCGCGTCTATTCCGCCCCGCCAAGGCAGAACAGGTTCTTCGCCGTGCGAACGTAAAGGTGTCCGTCCGAAACAGCCATCGAAGCGAGAATGGGTTCATCGAGCTCGTTGACGGCCACCTCATCGTATTTTGGTCCGGGGCGCAATACCAGCGTTACCCCATCTTCGGACGAAATATAGATCTTGCCATCCGCCAGAATCGGTGACGCGGAATACGTCCCTTTGAGACGCCGCTGCCACAAGATCTCGCCGGTCGCGGCCGTCATGCAATATAGAATGTTGTCCCGAGTGATCGAATACAGCCAAGGCCGCACGTGAAGGAACGAAACCATTGCCGGCACGCCGCGCTTCTGTTCCCACTCAACGTGCGACTCCGTCACGTCCCCCTGACCGCCAGGCCGAATCGCTCGAATCGTGGGCGCCTCGAATCCGGACGATGTAAAGATCAGCCCTTCGCCTACGACCGGCGACGGCGTCACTCCCTCGCCCTGACTGTAGACCGTCCAGATGCGTTGGCCGGTCTGCGCATCAAACCCCTGAACACAGTCACCCGCCGCACTAACGATCTGTTTTCCATCTTCAATCAGGATGGGCGAAACATGAGCCACCCGCGACGCACCTCGCTCGCCTCTCCATCGCGTCTTTCCAGTTGCGGTATCCAACGATAACAACACCGCTTCGCCCCACGGCTCCTTCCAACCAATCCTGCGGTCCTCGCGACTGTTGCCATCGAAGGGCATCACCAGCTGATCCCCCACCAGCAATGGCGACGCGCTCAATCCGTGCAAGCTGTGGAATTTCACGTCGGTGTTCTTCCAGAGCAGTTTGCCCGTAAGGTCCACCGCCACGATGGCCCCGTCTGCAAACACGGCGTAGACTCGCTTGCCATCGGTCACGGGCGTGGGCGTCGCATACGAATTCTCTTTTCGCTTGTCACCAAGCTCCTGACGGTGGACTTCCACATCCCAGTCAACTTCGCCGCTGCGCCGATTCACACACAGAATGCGGCCCGCAGCACCTTCCTCCGTTGCCGTTGTCAGAAAAATCTGATCGCCAAGGATAATGGGTGACGACCAGGCCGATCCCGGAATGGGCGTCTTCCAGACCACGTTGTCGTTGGCACTCCATTTCGTCGGCAGGCCAACTTCAGCAGAGACACCCTGGCCATTGGGCCCGCGAAATCGTGTCCAGTCTTCGGCGTTAGCTTGATGGCACCACAGGCAGGCAAAGGCAATCATGGCGTGCAGTTGAATTCGCATGGTCTTCCTCTCGTTTGCTGGACTTCCTGATTCTCGGCGAGCTACCTGTTAGGATGCTGCCAGGCGAAACAGGTTTCGAACCTGTATTTGACATCCTCACAGTCCCACAAGCCATAAGCTTAGGCCTCACTGGATTCAAGAAAATGAAAACTAACCTGTGTTTGACGCTGTTTCTTCTGACGCTGCTCAGTTTATCGTCGACCTGGGCGGCCGAGAGGTCGCCCAATTTTATCGTCATATTCTGCGACGACATGGGCTATGCCGACATCGGTCCTTTCGGCGCCAAGGGCTACGAAACGCCCAACCTTGATCGCATGGCGGACGAGGGCATGAAGTTTACCGATTTCTATGTCGGACGTTCCTTCTGCTCACCTTCCCGCGCTGCGTTGCTAACGGGCTGCATTCCCACTCGAGTTGGCATCGGCGGAAACTTCGGACCCAAGTCAACCAACGGTTTGAACCCCGATGAAATGACCATCGCCGAAGTGCTCAAGCAAAAGGGCTACGCTACCGCCTGTTTCGGCAAGTGGCATCTCGGACACCAACCGGAATTCCTGCCGCCCAAACAGGGCTTTGACGAGTACTTTGGCATCCCCTATTCCAACGACATGTGGCCCTTCCACCCGAACGTGCGACACCTGCCGATGGAGGAACGCATCAAGAGATGGCCGCACCTACCGCTCTATGAAGGCACCGAGGTCATCAATCCAAAGATCCTCGCGGAGGACCAGGTGACGCTCACCACGCGACTCGCCAACCGCGCGGTCAAATTTATCGGTGAACACAAAGACGATCCGTTCTTCATCTATCTGCCCAACCCACAGCCTCACGTTCCGCTGTTCGTTTCGAAGAAGTACGACGGCAAGTCGGAACGCGGCTTGTACGGCGACGTGGTCAGTGAGATCGATTGGGGCGTCGGGCAGATCCTTGCCGCACTCAAGGCGAACAACATCGACGACAACACCTGCGTCATCTTTACCTCTGACAACGGACCCTGGCTGTCCTACGGCGACCATGCCGGTTCCGCCGGTCCGCTTCGGGAAGGGAAGGGCACCAATTTCGAAGGCGGCTTCCGTGTTTCCTGCCTGATGCGTTGGCCTGGAAAAATCCCCTCGGGAAAGACATGCGAAGAAATCGCCAGCACCATCGATCTGTTGCCCACATTCGCGTCGCTCAGTGGCGCCCCCTTGCCGCCCAATAAGCTAGACGGTCACGACATTTCCGGCCTGATGTTTGACGCTCCGGCAGCGAAGAGCCCGCATGAAGTCTTCTATCACTACAACGGCGCCAATCGGCTGGTCGCCGTTCGCAGTGGCAAGTGGAAACTGATGTTCCCGCAAACCTATAACTCACCGATCCCCGGCAGTGGTGGTCTGCCCGGAAAGAACCAACGGAAGAACCTCGAATTATCACTCTTCGATCTGCAAGCGGACCTTGGTGAAACCACCAACCTCGCCGACCAGCATCCTGAAGTAGTCGAACGTCTGAAACACCACGCAGACGAAATGCGAAAGGACCTGGGAGACGGCAACGACAATGTGGGCACCGGTCGGCGCCCCATCGGCGTGTCGGAGTCGGCGGGGAAGTTTGGCGTCAAAGACTTTCCACGCGTCGAAAAGATCGACATCCATTTTCATCTCCACAACGACGACGCGGCGTTTATGGAGATGGCCGCTCGGGACGGGTTTTCGATTCTCAATATCGCCACGCAATCGGCACCGCCGGAGGTGATGCGAGAAAAGCACCGCACGGTCTTCGCGCAGTATGCATCGCATCCCAGTCGCGTCGCGCCGGTTTCATCTTTCCCCATGGACGGATGGGACGATCCCGATTGGCAGGACAAGACGATCGCATTTCTGGATTCGACCATTCAGAAGGGAGCCGTCGGCGTGAAGGTCTGGAAGAACATTGGCATGGTATTCCGCAATCAAGCCGGCCACCTGGTGATGATTGACGATGCTCAACTCGACCCGATTTTCGACCACCTGGAGCAGCGAGACATCGTCCTGATGGGCCATCTGGGTGAACCCAAGAACTGCTGGCTGCCGCTAACCGAAATGACCGTCAACAACGACCGCAGCTACTTCCAGCGGAACCCGCAGTATCACATGTATCAGCATCCCGAAATGCCCAGCTACGAAGAACAGATTGCGGCCCGGGATCGAATGCTGACCAAACATGCGAATCTGCCGTTTCTCGCCGCCCATCTGGCCAGCCTGGAATGGAGCGTCGATGAACTGGCTGCTTTTCTCGACCGTTTTCCCAACGCCGTCGCAGGGACCGCGGCGCGACTTGGCCAGTTGCAGTATCAGTCGCAACGAAATCGTCAGCAGGTTGTTGCCTTCCTGACGAAGTACCAGGATCGCATCCTCTACGGCAGCGATAGCGGTGTTGGCCCCAGTCACGACGTCGCGGATCGCTATCAGTCGATTCGCGAACGCTGGCTGCGCGACTGGCGGTACTTCACGACCGACGAGATGATCAAAGTCCCCGAACTGGATGAACCGGTCCAGGGCCTGGCGTTGCCCAAAACCGTGGTGACGAAAATCTATGCAGCCAACGCCCGGCGACTGTTTCCAAATTCATGGAAGCAGTCACCGGCGAGTCACTGACGAACACAAGCCAATGGCCCCAGCGAAGATGGCTGGCGACCAGGCTTACTTCTTGAACCACGGAGACCGAGCGTTCTCCGTAATCTCCGCATCCAGCTCCTCCATGCGTGCGGTCAGCTTCTCGACCATATCGGGGCGGTCGGGCGCCAGATTGGTCTGCTCGCCAAGGTCACTGGACAGGTCGAACAAGAACGTCTGAGGCGGAGGCGTGCGATCGGGATTCCTGCGATTCTCACGGGCTCGCTTGATCAGCAACTTCCAGTTTCCCTGTCGAAGTCCTTCGATTGCTCCGCGCGACGTGTAGTACAGGAATTCATTCCGCGGCGACGTGTCCGACTTGCCCATCCACAGATCGGAAACGTCCATCCCGTCAATCTTGTTTTCTGTAGGCAACGCCTTGCCGGTAATCGCTGCAATGGTCGGCAGAACGTCAATCGTTCCCGTCAACGCATCACACACCGTGCCGGCGGGAATGCCTGGCCCCCGAATCAGACAGGGTACGCGTTGGCCGCCCTCGAAGGTTGTGCCTTTTCCATCTCTTAGTGGACCAGCCGAACCACCGTGGTGGCGGAACTGCAGCCAGGGGCCATTGTCCGTGGTGTAAATGACGTAAGTGTTATCCGTCAGCCCCAAGTCATCCACCGCATCCAACAGCCTGCCGACCTCCGAGTCAATGTGTTCGATCGTATTGGTGTAGGCATTCTTTGGATCGGGATCGCGAACGTCGTCGGGGACATATAGCGGAATGTGCGGCATCGAATGCGGGAGGTAGACGAAGAACGGCTGTTCGCGATTGGCTTTCACAAAGTCAATTGCTTTCTGCGTGTAGCGACGCGTTACCGTCCGCTGATCGACGGGCAGCTCGACAATCTCTTCATCTTCGAAGAGCGGCGTCTTCCACTTGGTCAACGTAGACTCGGGATCGTTCCAAAGAATATCCATCCCGGCCCAACCACCCTTCGGCTTGCCTTTGTTGTCCGGGTGGTTCATGTCATTCGAATAGGGAATTCCAAAGTAGGTGTCAAACCCGTTGCCCGTTGGCAGGACCTCCGGATGATGCCCAAGGTGCCACTTACCAAAACAGGCCGTCGCATAACCCTGCGATTTCAGGTGATCCGCGATGGTATGCTCGGCGGGGTTTAGCCCTTTTTTCGATGACGGAAAGAGCACATGCTGGTGCATGCCAATCCGCTTTGGGTAGCAAGCCGTCAGCAACGTCGAACGAGATGGCGTACAGACCGGCGAGGCCACCATGAAGCTGGTGAACTTCCGGCCTTCCGTTGCCAATCGATCAATGTGCGGCGTCTTAATGGTCGTCGAACCAAAGCAACTCAAATCTCCGTAACCTTGATCGTCGGCGAAGATGATGATGAAGTTTGGAGTGGCCGCATGCAGCACGCTCGCGACAAAACAAAGGGCGGCGACCAGAGCGATCAGCCGGAACCGGGCTTTCGAAATCATTTTTAGTCCTTCGTGACAGCGGATTCGCCACACCAACCCAGTGGCGCAGCTCGCACATCGTAACATGGTCGGCGGCCGCTTGCTCATTCCGGGCTTTCAAGTCTGCAAGAGTGCAATCGCCAGCTTCAACGCGCCGGCAACCGGTTCGGCGATCAGTATCGGCCGAGACAGATGGAGACCTCGCTGCAAACATTTGTCACGAATTGAATCCAGCCATTCGGGCTGGTGCAACGCGACTCCGCCAGCACAGATCCACGGTAGCGGAGTGGCATTCGATGTCCGCGATGTGGCAACCGCTTCCAACAATTGATCCGCAATATGCCTCGCGGCAACATCACAGATTTCCCGTGCTACCGAATCGTACACGGCCGCCGCGAAGACTTGCCCCGCAAGAGCCGCAATCGCGTTTGGCGAATCGTCCGTGGGCATGGCACACACACCGGCATCAACGCCTCTGCGACCGATCCAGTACCCGCTGCCCTCGTCGCCAACGTCCGGCCCGAGACCACCGGCGCGATGCAGACTGCCCGCTTCGTTGCGATACCAGGCGATCGAACCGGTGCCAATGACCGTGGCCACCGCGTCGCTCCGGGCTTCCGACGCTGCGAAGAGCAAGTCGACATCCGGGACCATCTGCAGTCGCTGAACGCCCAGACGCCGCAACAGTGCTGCCTCCACACTCGCCGGATCGTTCACGGATGCGGCTCCCGCCAGGCCGGCGACGAACGAATCGATTTGCAAATCCGCCGAGAGCTCCAGCTTCTCGCGAGCAGCATGAACGGCATTGGCAATGCTTGCAAACGCTCCCTCTGAGTCCGAACAAACATTCGCCGGGCCATCCACCGCTTGCTCCTGCCGCACGATCCCCTCTCGATCGACGACTGCCATTCGGACGACGCAACTGGTACCGCCGCCATCGCAGCCGGCAACAATTCGCATGTCACATCTCCCCGGGGCCTGCGGATTACGCGTCCGTGCTGGAATCAATCGCCGGACGCAATTGACCATGACAACGACTTAGAATCTCCCGAGCCGCCGCCGGCTCCACATCACGCCTCGCAACGACGATGGCTGTCTTGAGTTCGCCGTCGCACCGATCGACAAGGCGTCTTGCCTCTGCATCGCCAAGGTCCGTGAGCATGCGAACGATACGCACCGAGCGTTCTTTGAGTTTCGCGTTGGTCGCCCGCAAGTCGACCATCAAATTGCCGTAGGTCTTGCCCAATCGGACCATCGTCGCCGTAGTCAATGAGTTGAGCACCAGCTTGGTTACCGTCCCCGCCTTCAACCTCGTCGATCCACTGACAACTTCCGGGCCCACGATCGGACAGATCATGATGTCGACGACCGTGTGGAGTTCCGAACCGGCGTTGCAAGCCAGCCCGACCGTGACGCAACCAAGCTCTCGAGCGTGCCGCATTCCGCCAATCACGTAGGGCGTCCGTCCGCTCGTTGCGATCCCCACAACGACATCCTTGCTCTGCAAGTTGATTTCATCCAGATCGTTTGCGCCAACTTCCGGGAAGTCTTCCGCACCTTCAATCGAACGCACCAACGCACCGTGTCCGCCGGCGATCAGGCCAACTACCTGTTCCGGATCGGTATCAAATGTTGGAGGACATTCGCTGGCATCCAATACGCCCAGTCGTCCCGACGTGCCGGCCCCCATATAGATCAGCCGACCACCGGCTCGCATGGCCGCTACGACGGCATCCACGGCGGCAGCAATCTCGGTCGATACGGCGGCCATTGCGTCGGCGAGTTTCCGATCCTCACGATTCATGAGCTCCACGATTTCCAAGGAGCTCATTTCGTCGATGTGTTCGGATTCCGAGTTTCGTTGCTCGGTCGTTGGCGTTGGAATTGGGTCGGGTGCTGTGGACAAGGAGCTTCCGGCCGCAAGGGCGGCGAATCGCGGGGAATTGATCGTCAAACTCGCCGGCTTCAGACGGCATTCACTTTACGGTTGGTTGTGGCCTGGCATGATCGGGAACACAATGGCAGACACCTCGCCTCCACATCATATCGGTTCGTGCCATGACGCCATACCAAGTCTTCCGAGGACTCTTTTTCGCAATGCTGTTGGCCATGCCCAGTCATGCGACCCTCCCCAAAGCCCAACCCGCCGACGCGAACATGCGTTCCGATCGGCTGGACGAGATTGCCGGCATCGTTCAGGAGGGACTCGAGAATGAACTGATGCCAGGTTGTGTCGTGATGATCGGCCGCCGTGGCAAGATCGTCTATCACGAGGCATTCGGGCACCGGCAACTGATTCCCACACCGCAACCAATGCAGCCGGACACCGTGTTCGACATGGCGTCCATTACAAAACCCGTCGCCACAGCTACCAGCGTGATGATGTTAGTTGAGCGAGGAAAATTGCGATTGCGAGATCGTGTTACCGCCTACGTCCCGGATTTCGGAGTCAACGGCAAGCAGAGAATCACGCTGACCCAGCTGCTCACTCACCAGGCCGGCTTCATCCCCGACAATGCCGTGGCCGACTACGATGGCGGACGCGCCGATGCCTTTCGCAAGATCCATGCCCTTGGCACGACCTACGACCCGGGAACCAGGTTTGTCTATTCGGATGTTGGTTTCATCCTGCTGGATGATCTGATCGAACGTCAGAGCGGACAAACGGTTCACGAGTTCTCGCAGGCCAATCTCTTCCAACCGCTGGGCATGCACGAAACAGGCTATCTACCGGCACCCGAACTTCGTGAACGAGCCGCAACGACCGAAGAACGCGAGGGTCGCTGGATGCTGGGCGAAGTCCACGATCCTCGAGCGTGGCGAATGGGTGGCGTCGCAGGACACGCCGGGCTTTTTTCCACCGCCAGTGATCTGGCTGTTTATGCACAGATGATGCTCAACGGCGGTCACTACGCCGGCAAGCGAATCCTCGCGAAATCGATCGTCGAAATGATGTCACGAAGCCATCGTATTGTCGAAGGCCAGAAGGTCAGCATCCGCGGGCTCGGCTGGGACAAGCTGACAGGCTACTCCTCGAATCGCGGCGAGAACATGTCCGACCGGGCATTCGGACACGGCGGATTCACGGGCACCGTGTTGTGGATCGATCCGGCCCACGACCTGTTCTTCATCTTTCTCAGCAACCGCGTCCATCCCAACGGCAAAGGATCAATCAATCGCCTCGCGGGCCGAATTGCCACCGTCGCCGTGAGCGCCATTGACGACGATCTGTTGGGGACGGAATCGGAAACCGAATCAGATGCACGATCGGCCGTCCGGTCACAGGACGACAACCGGATCAGTGAAGTGCGAACAGGAATAGACCAGCTCATCGCGTCCGGATTCGAAACCCTGAAAGGCCAACGCCTCGGGCTGATCACCAACCAGACCGGCATCACGCGAGATGGCACATCAACAATCGAGGCACTCAAGCGTTCGCCAAACGGGAACCTTGTCGCTCTGTTCAGTCCCGAACATGGCCTCGCCGGCAAGCTGGACCAATCCCAAATCAGCGACTCAACTTGGGACGGTCTACAGGTTTTTAGCCTCTACGGCGAAACGCGCGTACCGACCAAAGCACAGCTGGACTCGATCGACACGCTGCTGTTTGACATTCAGGACATTGGCTGTCGCTACTACACCTACATCTCGACGATGGGCCTTGCCATGGAAGCCGCGGCACAACATGACAAACGCTTCGTGGTACTGGATCGCCCGAACCCCATTCGCGGCGACCGCATGGGAGGCCCGATGCTGGATGCCGGGCGAGAATCATTTGTTGGATTCCATTCTCTGCCAATCCAGCATGGCATGACCGTTGGCGAACTCGCGAGGATGTTCAAGACCGAACGCGATCTCACAAACCTGAAGCTCGAGGTCATCCCCTGCACGTCTTGGCGGCGAAACTCATACTTCGATGAAGCGGGACTGCCGTGGATCAATCCATCGCCGAACATGCGAAACCTGAATCAGGCAATCCTGTATCCGGCAATCGGTGTTTGGGAGATGACGAACATCTCCGTCGGCCGAGGCACCGACACTCCCTTCGAGATCCTTGGTGCACCCTGGATCTCGGGAATCGACCTGGCCCGCAAACTGAACGCCGCCAACTTGCCAGGTGTCCAATTCACTCCGAAGTGGTTTGTCCCCAACGCCAGTCGATTCGCAGGCCAAAAGTGCGGCGGAGTGCAAATCTCGCTCACCGACCGCGAGGAATTCAACGCAGCGAAGCTGGCCATCGAAATGGGGCGTGCTCTGAACAGCCTCTACGGCGACCAGTGGCAAGCCCAAAAATCCCTGAAGCTCCTTGGTCACGCAGAGACGCTCGAATCGATCCTTGCCGGTACGCCCACGAACCAAATCTGCAGCGAACTCGAGCGGCAACTCGCCCCGTTCCGTGCTCGTCGGGAGAAGTACCTTCTCTACCGCTGAACGATCCGGTACGTTGACCCTGAGGCGCAGGAACTTATCCGGAGGACTGTCATGCGATATCTGATGCTACTAACACTCGTCACTTTGCCAGCCGTCGCCGAAGAGCGTGCTCCGGTCAAGATGACGCCCGAGGGCCAACGGGTTCATGCGGAGACGATGCTCGTCGATGGGCACAACGACCTCCCGTGGGCATTCCGCGAGCTTGGCACGCCTTCCTTCGACAAGAAGAATATCGCCCGCCCTCAACCGGATCTGCACACCGATATCGAACGCCTGAAGAAGGGCCGCGTTAAAGCTCAGTTCTGGTCGGTCTACGTTCCGGCAAGCACGCGTCTACGAGGCGAGTCGCTACAGACGACATTGGAGCAGATTGAATTCGTACACGAAATGGTGAAGCACTACCCGGACGAATTCGCGTTGTGCCTCACCGCCGACGACATCGACAAAACCATCAAGGAAGGCAAAATTGCCTCGCTGATCGGCATGGAAGGTGGGCACTCGATCGAGAACTCCATCGGCGTACTGCGCCGGCTCTATTCAATGGGAGCCCGCTACATGACACTTACGCACTCTGCGACGCTCGACTGGGCCGACTCGTGTACAGATGAAGCCAAACATGGTGGCCTCTCGGCTTTCGGTGAGGAAGTCGTCCGTGAAATGAATCGGCTTGGAATGTTGGTTGACCTGTCCCATGTCTCCGACGACACCATGCGGGATGCGATGCGAGTTTCCAAAGCGCCCGTCATCTACTCACATTCGTCCGCTCGGGCCCTTGCCAATCATCCTCGCAACGTCCCCGATGACGTGCTTCCCCTGGTCCGCAAGAATGGCGGAGTCATCATGGTCAACTTCTATTCCGGCTTCATTGCCCCCAAAGCGGAGCTTCGCTGGGCAGCACGCGACGCAAAGAAAGCCGAGCTGGAAGCTGCGAATCTGGACGAACAGGAGTACGAAGAAGCGTTGGCGAAATGGGACATCGAGAATCCGCTACCGCGCGGTTCCATCCACGACGTCGTGGATCACATCGATCATCTCGTCAAACACTGCGGCATTGATCACGTCGGCATCGGATCGGACTACGATGGCGTGGACGCTCTTCCGACACAGCTGGAGGACGTTTCGACGTATCCGCTGATCACGCAGGAGATGTTGAACCGGGGTTACTCGGCGGAGGACATCCACAAAGTCATGGGCCAAAACGTGATGCGAGTGTTCCGCGGAGCCGAGCGCGTTGCCCGGGAGCTGAAACAGGACAGCAAGTAGCCTTGCGTACTTCCCCCCCGCCAAATGTGTGCTGGTAGTCCGGGGGAACGTTTCGTTGCGTTCTGCTCCAGTTCGTGCGACGGGGGCGGAATTCATCCTGCGATCTCTCGTCCGTAGGCCCAGACACTTCACCCCGAGTGCCACGTTACTCCGACGCATCCATGCCTGCCGGCAGATCGATTTCGCCACGGTACACCTCGACAGCTGGTCCTGTCATGAAGACGTGATTCGACACCTCGTCCCATTCCAGTTGCAAAGTGCCGCCGCGCAAGTGACAGGAGATGGCCCTGTCGGTACGGCCCCGAAGAACGCCCGCCACGCAAACGGCACTCGCGCCGGTTCCACATGCGAGTGTCTCGCCAGAACCGCGTTCCCAGGTGCGCTGCCGAACCTCCGAACGTGAAACGACCGTGACGAACTCCACATTCACTCGATCCGGAAAACAATCATGGTGTTCAATGGCCGGCCCCAACTCAGACAGAACACGATCCATATCGGATGTTAAACTTCCGGGAATTTCATCGACATAGACCACGCAGTGTGGGTTCCCCATCGAGACGCTCGTCACCGGAATGTTCATGCCATTTACATCCAACAGTACATTTACAGCTCGGTTATGTCCCGATGCTGCACCGCGTAGCGTCGTCGGAATGTGTTCGGGATCAAGGCAAGGCTCCCCCATGTCCACTCGGACTTGCTGTACGACGCCCTCATTCACCTCAAGTTCCAGCGTCAGGATCCCGGCTCCCGTGGCAACCTGAATCTGACGTCGATCTCCCACCAGCCCATGGTCGTAGAGATACTTGCCAACACAACGGATCCCGTTGCCGCACATTTGCGACGAACTGCCGTCGGCGTTGAACATTCGCATTTCGGCATCTGCCGCGTCCGATGGACAGATCAGAATCAGGCCATCGGATCCGATGCCGAAATTCCGCTGAGCCACCAGGCTCGCGACACTGGCAGGGTCGCCGGGCAGCGCGTCGCGAAAGCCATCGACATAGACGTAGTCGTTTCCCGTTCCGTGCATTTTGGTGAACCGCACGGCCCTACAGCTCCCCGGCGGTCACTTCTTCGCCGCGAGTCGTTCCGAGTGCCTGCCAGATGTCGGCGAACACGTCGTTGGAATAGAAACTGACCGAGCCGTCACAACGCACCGCGTGCACACCGCCGGGATGTCGACTCCTGGCTGCGGCGTGCATTGGCAGCGCCGAACTCTGGCCGGTACAGGGCGGATTGGTCGCGACACCTGGATCGCAATAGCCACTCTGCTGCATAACGTCTGGCTGGGATGAATTTGGCGTAATGGAAGTCTCAAAGGCAGCTCCCCAGCCCCACCAGGTGAAGCCGCGGAGGTCGTCGCCAAACCCCTGAACCGTTTCCGAAAGCATTAACGTCTTGCTCAGACCGTCCGTAATCTTGCGAAACTCACCAACGCGAATGACTTCGGGATCCTCGGTGCCATAGAAAGGGGCTCCGCCGAATTGCAGGCGGTTGAAACCTTCATGATGGTAGTGCGTCGTGTTGCCGAAATTCGCGACGTAGTTGTGCGAAGTGATACCATTGAAATGCGTGGTCACAGAATCTTCCGGGCACGTAAACATTGGAAACCGACGAGTCGTCACGGGACGATTCCGACTGGAACCGTACGTCGTCGATAAATCCGACCAGTCTATCTTCAGCGTGTGATCGTAGGCGTCATGGGCAGCTCTGTCCTCGATGAACGGCAGTACCTGAATCTGCCAGGTGCCCCAACAGCAGCTGTAGGCTCCAACGGGAAGCTTGGCGTGGGCACTCTCGTAATTGTGCATTGCCAATCCGAGTTGCTTCAGATTGTTAATGCATTGTGTTCGTCGTGCGGCCGCTCGAGCGCTTTGAACGGCCGGTAACAAGATCGAGACCAACATGGCGATGATGGCAATGACGACGAGCAATTCGACGAGCGTGAATGCGGTCCTTTGGCGGATCATGGGACCCTCACTTTCCTGTTTCCATATCGAGGTCGAAAGTCGCAGCGTCCGCCGATTCGTCAACATCCAGAGTTAACTCGCTACGGAGGTTGTATTTGAAAGGGATGCGTTCCGGCTGAGTGCGAATTCCCGGACCGGGCAATTCCGGCGCCACGGTTTCGGCTTTGTCGTCCGCCGCATAGATGCGAACGATGTATCGACCTGCAGTCAGGCCCTGGTGTGCCTCGATGGAGTAGCTGCCATCCTCGATTTGCGCACCGGCGCTGACTCCCCGCGGTTGCTCGGGAGCAAACATAATTGTGCCACGATCCAGCGGCACGCCATCAAGACGAATCTGTCCGGTCACCGCCTGGCGACCGAGCTCGTTTTTAGGTCCGCAGCCAATGCTGAAGAGCAGCAGAGGAAGAAAGGCCACAAGACAATATCGAAATAGCATGCTGGCATTGTGGGCGAATCTCAAAACCGCCACAAGGCGTTTTCCCAAAACGATCCAGCGGCCATTTCAAAGCCCGGACGCTTTGCCCGGCACGCGTGGGTCGGAAACACCCAGAAATAACCCGTTCGAAAGCTGCGTGATGGCTTGAGCAACCCCTCCCGATTCAAGGAACTGAATCTTGTGCCCCTTGGCTCGCAACTCGTTAACGACGCGAGGTTCGAACGATTTTTCAAGAAACAGCAGGTCCGGACGCCATTGGTGGTGCATCCGCGGTTGACCAATGCAATCCGCGACGGGCAGACCCCCATCAATAGAACGCACGATGGCCAGCAGTACGGCAGTAATGATCTTTGGGCCCCCAGCACCGCCGACGGTCAACACCGGCTTGTCGTTTCTCAAAACAATCGTGGGGCTCATGCTGGACAGCGGCCGCTTGCCTGGCGCGACGGCATTGGCCTCGGCACCAACGAGCCCAAAGGCGTTCGGCATTCCCGGCTGCGCCGAAAAGTCGTCCATTTCGTTATTGAGGACAAGCCCGGTCCCGGGCACGACGACCTTCGAACCAAACGACGTGTTGACCGTCGCCGTAATGGCCACCCAATTCCCTTCGGCGTCGGCGGCAGCAATGTGCGTGGTATGCTTCCCGTAGACATCGCTTTCCCAATTGGGAGGCAGTCCGTGCGAGTCGACGTTGGACGCGACGTCAACGTTGATTCGTGATGCGAGTGTCTTCGCGTAAGATTTGCTGGCCAGTCCGCGCGGCACTTTTGCAAAGTCGGCATCGCCCAGCCAATGAGCTCGATCCGCAAACGCCAGCTTCATCGCCTCCGCAATGACGTGCTGAGCCTTCACCGGGTCGTCACGCATCCACGTGTCCATCGGGAAGTGCTCGAGGATGTTGAGTATCTGGGCGACGTGGATGCCGCCGGAGCTCGGTGGTGGAAACCCGACAATCGTATGACCACGATAGGTTGTCACGACCGGTTCTCGATCACGGGCGACGTAGTTTGCAAAATCGGCCGCGGTAATCAGGCCTCCGTGTGTGGCCATCCAGTCGCCGACGGTCCGTGCAAATTCGCCGCGATAGAACCAGTCCGGGTCGCTCGCCATCTTGCGATAGGTGCTGGCCAGCGCCGGCAAACGTAGCATCTCGCCCTCGGCATACACGCTTCCGTCGGGCTTCAGAAGAAGCTCTTTCGACGCGGGGAACTGAAGGAGTTGTTCTCGAGTGCCCACGAGATTGCGTGCGAACACACGATCAACGGCAAATCCCTTGTCCGCAATTTCCGCGGCACGATTGAGCAAACCGGAGAGCTCCAGTCGTCCAAATTTCGAGCTGGCTTTTGTATACGCGGCCAGCGCGCCCGGTACGCCCACGGCCAGCGGTCCGGTCGTACTGAGTCCCGGCACAACTTTTCCATCGCGAAGGTACATGTCGCGCGTTGCTGCCGCCGGGGCCATTTCCCGGCCATCAATGGCGACGAGATTTCCGTCGCTAGTTCTAATCAGCACGAAACATCCACCGCCGAGCCCCGAGTTGTGAGCGTCAACGACACCGAGCGTGACGGCCGCTGCGATCGCCGCGTCGATGGCGTTTCCGCCCGACGATAGAGCAGCGATTCCCGCTTCGGTCGCAACGGGATGCACGGTCGCCACCAAGCCCCGTTTTGACGTTACGGCCTGCCCCATCGCGGGAGACGCGAACGTCGAGGCCAGAATGATCGCGACCGGAAGGAACACGTGCAGTAATTTTCGCATGGTTTCTGAGGTGGGCTGGAGGGTGCGGTCCGCTGGGGAAGCGTACGTCACGATGGAGGGCGAATCGAGGCGATCGTTATCTTCGTGAAAACCAGCCAACTAGTCGATACCATGATGGATTGCTAGACTGAGCCTCTCAGGCGGATGATCGGCATTTTCAAAACTTACTGCAGTTCGTTGGTTGATTCCGCATGAATCGCGACCGAAAGATAGTGGTCCTCACAGAGGGTTTTTCGAACCCCGTGACGGCCAAAACCGGGGCCAGTGTGATTCGCTATTGCGAATCCGAAATCGTCGCAGTGCTCGACGCAGAGAACGCCGGCAAGATGGCGATCGAGCTGCTCGGGGCGGGCGAAAACGTTCCCGTTATTGCTTCTCTCTCCGAAGCTCCCAATGCTCGGACGCTGTTGATTGGAACCGCTCCGACCGGCGGCAGGCTGCCCGATCGATGGCGAGAATCCATCGCCAAAGCACTCGAGTTGGGGCTGGATGTCGTCTCCGGCCTGCACGACTTCATTGGCGATGACGAACAATTCAGTCGTCTCGCGAAAGAGAACGGAGCGACCATCACGGACGTTCGTCGCAATTCAGAGATGGGCGTCTCCGTTGGGCAACCGCTCGGCAATCAGCAAGTGCGAATCCACACGGTTGGTCACGATTGTTCCATCGGCAAGATGGTGGTGACGCTCGAGCTGGAGCGAGCTCTCAAGTCTGCCGGTCATGAGGCAAAATTCCTCGCTACCGGGCAGACGGGAATCATGGTCTCTGGCGAAGGCGTGCCTATCGACACGGTCGTCGCCGACTTCGTGGCTGGCGCAGCCGAGCGACTGGTGCTGCGTAATCCCGATCACAAAATCCTGCTGGTGGAAGGGCAGGGCAGTCTCGCTCATCCGATGTATTCCGCCGTCACCCTTGGCCTCCTGCACGGGTCGCAACCGCAGGGCTTGATCTTGTGTTTCGAAGCCGGCCGTGAGGAGTGCGGGGGAATTCCTGGTCGCAAACTGCATACACTGACCACGCTGAAACACGCCTACGAAACCGCCGCGAGGCTGGTGCATCCGACGGAAGTCATTGGCGTCGCGATGAATGGCAGGCGACTCTCGCCCGAGCAGGCTGAGCAACAAAAAACTGCCGTTCACGAAGAATTGGGTCTGCCCGTCTGCGATGTGTTCCGTGATGGCCCCGACGAACTGGTCGCCGCCGTTCTAGCCCTGCAGGAACGATTGCAACCATGAAACTCGTAATTCATGATTTCGACCTGCCGCTGCAACACCCGTTCACGATCTCTCGAGAAACGACGACCGTCCAGCCGACCGTGATCGTCGAGCTGAACGAAGATGGCGTTTCCGGCTACGGCGAGGCGACCACCAATCCGTACTACGGCGTCACCTCGGATTCGCTACGAAATTCCATTCAGTCTGCAAGTTCGCTCCTTGCTTCCCGTTCATTGAAGAGCGACTCACCGGAGGAGCTCTGGAACGAGCTAGCGAAGTTGTTGCCAGACGATCCATTTGCAACCTGTGCTATCGACCAGGCCGCGTGGGACCTGTGGGGCAAGCTACAGGACAAGCCGCTCATGGAACTCTGGGACCTACCTCCCGGAGATCCGCCCGCGTCCTGCTTTACGATCGGTATCGATTCCGTCAACAAGATGGTCGCGAAGCTCCGTGAGATGCCGGGCTGGCCCATCTACAAAATCAAACTGGGAACGCCCGAGGACGTCGAAATCATTCGGGCGTTGCGGGGCGTGACCGATGCAACGTTTCGCGTCGATGCGAACTGCGGTTGGGGAGTTGAAGAGACGCTACGTAATGCCGAGCAATTGAAGCCGCTCGGCGTCGAGTTCATTGAACAACCCCTTCCGGCGGACAGTTGGACCGACCACCGCAACGTGTTCGAGCAATCCGCGTTGCCGATTCTGGCGGACGAGAGCTGCCTTATTGAAGCAGACGTCGCACGTTGCGTGGGCAATTTCCACGGCGTCAACATCAAGCTCGTCAAATGTGGCGGACTCACCCCGGCACGTCGCATGATCGACAAAGCAAAGGCCACAGGGCTGAAAGTAATGGTCGGCTGCATGACCGAATCCACCGTGGGCATCTCGGCGATCGCACAGTTGCTGCCGCTGCTGGATTATGTGGACATGGACGGCGCCGCGTTGCTGGCGTCCGACATCGCAACGGGAGCAAGACTGGATTCCGGCGTCTGCATTTTCCCCGCCGCCCCGGGTTCCGGCGTACAACTGACTGGCTGAAGATCAATGAACAATCGATTCAATCCATCATTGCATGCCCTATTCCTGTTGTTGATCTTCGCGTCCTCGCTGTGTGCACAGACGGTAGAAACTGCTACGGCAATCCCCACGTCAGCGACGACGTCTTCGCCCGTCGATGAACAATTGCAATCTGCGATCGAACCTCTCCTGGCATCCCACAAGGGCGAAATTGGCCTCGCAATACGTAACCTGGAAACCAACGAGCACTATGAATATAACGCCGACCGCCCGATGCCAACGGCCAGTCTGATCAAGCTGCCGTTGATGGTCGCCACCTATCGCGCGGTGGAAGATGGCAAGCTCGATCTCAAGCAGCCCATCGAATTGCGAGACGAAGACAAGGTTCCCGGGTCCGGAATTTTGACGGACCATTTTTCCGCGGGAATCAAACTACCGCTGGGCGACTATGTGCGATTGATGATTCGCTACTCGGACAATACCGCCACCAATATCGTCGCCGGAAAGCTTGGCTTGCTGACGACAGCTAGAGTGATGGAGTCGCTCGGCTACCCGGAAACAAGACTTCACTCGCTCGTTTATCGCGGCGGCACATCGATCTTTCCCGAACGCAGCAAGCAGTACGGTATCGGCAGCACGACGGCTACGGAGATGACAGATCTCCTCACCAAGCTTCATCGGCAGGAGCTTGCGTCTCCGGCTTCAACCCAGGCAATGCTGCAGCACTTGTCGATGTGCGAGGATGACACCAAGCTGGGCCGCGAAATCCCAGCTACCGTTCGTTTTGCCAACAAGACCGGCGAAATTGCCAACTGCCGCACCGACGCCGGGATTCTCTACACGGCCGGTGGCCCCGTTGCCGTTTGCTTCCTGTCCAACCGCAATGACGATCAGACGTTTGCCGACGACAATAAGGCTCATCTGCTGGCGGGTAAAATTGGCGGCGCGATCGTCGCACGGTTTGGAAGTGCAAAAGCCGACAACACACTGCGAGTGGGTGCGTTTGGCAAGTTGGTAGAAGCGTTACAACGGACGCTCAATGATCGCCTGACGCCATCTCCCGGCCTTTCCATTGACGGTGATTTCGGGCCCGCCACGCGAGGCGCAGTCGAGCGATTCCAACGCGAACGTCAGCTCCCCGTGACGGGCGTTGTTTCGATGGAAACGTGGACGGCCCTCGGGACCTTGATCGAAAATGACGCCCCCGTGCCGCCACCGGACGTCGTCAACGCGGAACGATTGCCCCTCCAGCCTCCGCCGCCGCCGGATGCACCACCGATTGTCACGGCGAAAGCGTGGGTGATCGTTGACGACGCAACGGGAGACGTCGTCGGCGAATTCAATTCGCACACGCCACTGGAGGCTGCCAGCACGACCAAGGTCATGACGGCGTACGTCGTGCTACAGCACGCGACCGACCACCCCGAGGTACTCGAGGAGACAATCGTCTTTTCCCAGCGAGCCGACGAGACGCCCGGTTCAACGAGCGCAATTCGCGAGGGAGAACGCGTCACCGTGCGGCAGCTGCTGTACGGGCTGTTATTGCCATCCGGCAACGACGCTTCGGTTGCCCTGGCCGAACACTTTGGATATCGCTTGCGCAGCGAGAGCGGAAAGGAGCCCTCGGCGAAACAGTCGTACGAGCACTTCATCACCGCGATGAATTCGACGGCGAAGGAACTGGGCCTCAAGCACACCCGTTACACCAACCCGCATGGCTTGTCGAATTCAGCGCATGTCATCTCTGCCAGCGACCTCGCCACACTCTCCCGCAGTGCGATGCAGCATCCGCTTTTCAGGAAGGTGGTCGCAACCCGCCAATTCGGCTGCACCGTTTTTGGAGATTCCGGATACCGCCGAAACGTCCTCTGGAAGAACACGAACCGGTTGCTGGCCATTGAAGGCTACGACGGAATCAAGACGGGCACCACGTCCGCCGCCGGAGCTTGCCTCGTATCAACGTCCACTCGCGGGACTGCCCGGCGGCTGGTCGTTGTCTTGGGTTCGACATCCGGCGATGCACGCTATGCGGACACGCGCAACCTCTATCGTTGGGCATGGGAGCATGGAACGGATCGCGTTCCGCAACCGACGACGCCAACTCTGCAGGAGCGTTGATGGCGAATCTTGCTGTATTCGATGCCGTCGTGCTGATCGCCTACCTTGTGGGCGTCGTTGCGTTGGGAATCTGGCTGGGGCGAGGGCAGCAAAATGCCAGAGATTACCTGTTGGGCGGCAACAACGCACCCTGGTGGGCAATCCTCGGTTCGATCGTCGCCACGGAAACGAGCACCGTGACGTTTCTCAGTGTGCCCGGAATCGCGTATGCGAAAGACGGTGACCTGCGATTCCTGCAGTTGGCAATTGGCTACATCGTGGGCCGATCGTTGATCGTCATCTGGCTCCTGCCGCTCTATTTTCGCGGCGAACTTTTTACCGCTTATGAACTGCTGCAAAAGCGGTTTGGGCTCGCGACGCAAAAACTGGCGTCGCTACTGTTCCTTGTCACGCGAAACCTGGGCGACGGGCTGCGACTGTTCCTGACGGCGGTCGTCCTGGAGGCAACCGTGGGCTGGCCCTTGCCTCTCTGCGTGATCGTGATCGGCATCGCTACCATCATTTTCACGGTGCTCGGCGGGATGAAGTCCGTGATCTGGAACGACTGCCTGCAACTGGTTGTCTATATGGTCGGCGGCATCCTGGCTCTTGGGCTGATCGTCGGTCGCCTGGACGGCGGTGTCGGCGGACTTCTTGAATTCGCCGCCGAAACAGAACGACTGCGAATGTTCGATTTCGCCATGCAGGACGCCGTTGGTAATTGGCGTTTCAACGAGGTCTACACGTTCTGGGCGGGTCTCATCGGCGGCATGTTCCTGACGCTGGGGACGCACGGCGCCGATCAGATGCTCGTGCAACGTGTCCTCGCCTCCCGCTCGCAGCGCGATGCGGCATGGGCGATGGTCGGCAGCGGCTTTGTTGTGTATCTGCAATTCGCCCTCTTTCTGTTCGTGGGTATCGCGTTGGCCGCCTTCTACCATGCAAATCCACCCGCGACGGAGTTCCAGTCCACCGACCGCGTTTTCTCAACTTACATCGTCCAGGAACTGCCAACGGGAATTGGCGTGATCGGATTGTTGCTCGCGGCGGTCTTTTCGGCTGCGATCTCGACACTTTCCAGCTCCCTGAACTCATCCGCGACCGCCGTGATCACCGACTGGATTCCCAAACGCAATGACGTCGACAGCGATCGGCGTTCGGTTTGGCAGGGCCGAGTGCTCACGGTCGTGTTTGGCGTCATTCAAATCATTGTGGGGATCGCAGCGAGAAATTTTGATCAGGCCGTTATTGGTAACGCCCTGGCGATTGCGGGATTCTCGGCCGGGTTGTTGTTGGGACTCTTCGCGCTGGGATCCTTCATCCCCAGCGTAAATCAAACCGGGGCAGTCATCGCCCTCCTGACCGGAACGTGCGTACTGCTGGTTGTAAAGTTTGGCATTTCCTACCCAATCGCATGGCCATGGCTTCCGGTGATTGGAGCCACCTCCAGCTTTCTTACCGGCTGGATCTGTTCAAGACTCATCCGTAATCAAAACACGGTGCTGCATGACAGCCGCCAGTAGCCAGCATTCGAACGCAAGCCGCCTGGTGATCGGCCTGATGAGTGGCACGTCCGCAGACGGAGTGGATGCGGCATTGATTCGGACGGACGGAGCCGATGAATTTGAGTTCATCGATGCGTTGACCGTTAACTACGACACCAACTTTCGTACGAAGCTCATCCAGACGGCTCGCGGTCGCAACGAGACGGACGATCCGCTGGCGAACGTCCTGGAACTGGAACGCCAATTGACCGACGTGCATATCGAAGCCTGTCATCAGCTTCGTCGACGCTATCCCGGTCGCCCCATCGAGCTAATTGGTTTTCATGGTCACACCCTTCGGCACGACCCTTCGCGGAATTTCACCAGGCAGATCGGTGACGCCGCGCGGCTGTCGCAGGCGTGTCGAATCCCGGTGGTCAGCGATTTCAGGCGAATGGACATGGCCGCTGGTGGCCAGGGTGCTCCGCTGGCACCGCTATTCCATCAGCTACTTCTGCACGACACCGAAAAGCCGGCCGTAGTCTTGAATCTTGGCGGTGTTGCGAACGTGACCTGGCTGGGACGCAATGATGCGATTCTGGCGGGAGACACCGGCCCCGGGTGCGGATTGCTGGATGCCTGGATGCAGCAGCGACTGGGCCTGCCATTCGACAAGGACGGTGTGGTGGCCGCGGCGGGCTCGGTGCATATGGACATTGTGCGGACCGCGTTGCAAAGCCCGTTTTTCCAACTGCCGATGCCCAAGTCGGCCGACCGATTTCAGTTTTCAGTGCCCAGCCTCGACACACTGGATACCGCCAACGGCGCGGCAACCCTGTGTGCGCTCACCGTCGGGGCCGTCGTTCAGGCGCTCGGCAACGTGCCGGCAACACCGCAGTCGGTTACCGTGACCGGCGGCGGTGCAAGTCATCCCGTCATCATGCGGATGCTGGCAGAACACTTTGCAAACGTAAGCACTGCCGAAGCCACGGGCTTGCGCGGCGACTCGATGGAAGCCGAATGCTTTGCGTGGTTAGCCGTCCGGCGGCTACGGGGACTACCTACCAGCCTGCCAGAAACCACCGGCTGTCGTGTACCGACGTGCGGTGGCTTGCTGACTGGCGTGTTGTAGGTGAGTGGGATTGGTTGCCGCAGCTGCCGGAAGACGATCTCTTCCCTAGCGTTGACGTCGCATTCGCAAGCGAGCCAGCAACAGCATCGGCATCAGCAGCAGAACAAATCCACCTGGTTCGGGCACGGCAGCCAATTCGGCAGATGAAAGCCCAAAGTTTCCGGACAGGGTCAGGAAGTCGGGGAAGTCAATCTCGCCACTGAGATCAATGTCACCGTTGGCGTAGACGCCCGCAGCTTCCGGATCCCCAAAGTTCCCGGAAAGCGTCAGGAAGTCGGGGAATTCGACGACGCCATCCAGGTTAAGGTCACCTGCGATGATGTTTGCAGCGGCGAGGGTGTCAGCAATGGTCTCTGCCGTAGCGCAGGCAATGTCGCTGGTCCCCACCATGCCGTCCATGTCGCAATCCAGGGGATCGCTCATGTCAGGCAACGTCGTGACGATCATGTTGTCGAAAATGCCAAAGTTGAATTCACCGCCATTCGGTGCGACGGACGTGAACAGGTCGGCGAACAGGATGGAGACGTTGCCGGACATGTTGACGACGCCGTCACCGGCGCTGTTGTCGATCGTGCCGATTTCCACCGTGTTTCCCGAAGCTTCATCGGACAGCGAAAACGTTGCGATCCCCGGATCGGTGGTATTGCCAACGCCAATCGCTTCGGTGTCGACAACGACTTTCACCGTCATCCAGCGAAAGGAACCAGAGCCGTCCGGTGTCGTGCCTTCGTAAAATGGCTCTGTCGTGGCCGTCTCCAGATCAATCCCGGGAAACGCCTCCGAAACGATATCGCCAGTATTGTTCAGCGAATCCAATGCGTACTGCCCCGTGTCCAGGCCGATCAACGAGACATCCTTGAACATTCGGTAGTCGAGACTCGAGTCGCCATCGGTGTCGTACAAAAACGAAGCTCCATTGAGCCCGGTCGAGTTACCGTCGTGCCCAACGCCAATACCCCCGAACTCCGTCGTACCCGATCCGCCGGCTGGTGGATTGAAGTTTAACCAGGCATCCACCTGGAATTCATAGCTGCCGGAAAGGTCCAGTCCTTCCGTCACCATGGCGATCGCCGAAGCTTCGCCAAACTCCACGTTCGCTTCCAGTTTCAGGCCGGTAAATTCGTCACCGGACAGCAGGCCCGAGTTTGGCGCTTCCGGGATCAGATCAAAGTCGACATAGTCGTACCCGAACGTGACTCCGATGTCCTCGTTGGTGGCCAGTTCGACGAAGCCGTCGTTTTCATCAAAGCTGGTTTGAAAGACGATTTCCTGTGCGTAAGCAACTGGGCTGCACAAGATGGCCCCAAGCAGCAGGGCAGAGAAAAAGTGCGTTCGATTCAAGGACATGAGCGGTCCCTCTCAAAAAGTTTGAAACATGGTGTGAGACACAGGAAGCGGAGGGAGGCGCTACCCCGCCACTGATCCTAACCATTCCTCCGCTGGCGCGTAGCCCCAAAAATCGTGAATTGTGCGTAGAACAGCGTCTATGATCGCACAGACGACGTCGCCCCGGACTGCAGGGTGACTGGTGGCCAGAGTTCGGCCACGAAGAAGGAGCAAGCCGCGTATTGATTTAGCTCACGTCGAGAGGAGCGTCACCGAATCTCGATTCGACATCAGCCTCTTCCTCGCCAACGACATTGCGGGCATCAGGAATGACTGCGCGGGGATTCAAGACAACCGTTTCGCCCTCCAAAACGCCGTCTTTCACTTCGACAACACTTTCGTTGTTTGAACCGATCAGAATCACGCGACGTTCCGGTTCACCACTTTCAGTGACCACCCACGCGAAATACTTGCCCCCCCTTTCGATCACGGCAGTCACCGGGACCGTGACCGCATTGTGAACGTGAGCAATGAGAATCTCGACTTCAGCCGTCATACCGGGGCGGAACGTGGACGACTCCTCCTCCGCGAGCTTCACGGTCGCCGCGTAGACTTTCGAATTCCCCTCGAAGGGATTGGTTGGTTCCGGCTGATTGGCAATCGACGTCACGTTGCCGGTCGTTTCACGATCAAGGATCCTCACTCGAGCTGGCATACCAACGCTAATCTGAGCGATCTTGGATTCGTGGACGGTTACTTTCACTTCCATCTCAGCCAGGTCCGGCAGTCGTAGAATGACCTGCTGTTCGCGGAGTGCCGCTCCCTCCTCGATGGAAATAGTTTGCGATCGTCGGCTACTCTCATTGGCGTAGACCACCATTCCATCCTCCGGAGCAAGAATGGTGCAGTTAGCGAGCTGCTCCTCCATCCTCTTCAGTCGCGTCTCCTCGAGCTTGTAGGAGGCGATGTCAGAATTCAGCTGAGCTTCCGCGTTGTCACGAAGACTCCGCAGCTCTTCGAGAGTCTTTTCTTTGGTGAAGTTGACGAGGACGTCCTTGGCCGTTTGCGCCGAACCAAGCTCCAACTCACAGCGTTCCACGGCGAATTTCGCACCCTCCAAATCAAGGGAACTCACAAAGCCACGGCGAAACATCTTCTCCGATTGTTTTAGCGAGTTCTCTGCAGTCCGCAGGTTCTCTGCTGCGATCGTCACGGCGGCCTCGCTATCCTGCAGTGCCTGCCGGAATGTGCCTTCCAGATACTCCGTGACGGCAATTTTGGAAACGGCCCACGTTTTCTCCGACTGCAATTTGACGGTTCGTGCCTGCTCGAACGTTATCCGCTGGCCACCGATCTCGTCTTCGAGTGCGGACGATTCCAGTTCGACCAGTTTGTCGCCCTTACTGACCTGCGAACCGTCCTCCACAATCCAGAGGATCGACGACCCGCCGGCCACGCCGCATTTCACCTCAATGTTTCTGGCACTGCCGACGTTACCTTCCTCCGTAACGGTCACCAGCATGTCCTCGCGTTGCACGACCTTCGTCTTCATTGCCGCGTTCGTTTTCCCCGACTTCCCGGGCGAGAGCAGGGGCAGCACAAAGATCGCGAATACCCCTAGCACCACGAACGCAAGTCCGATCACCACACGCACGGAAGCCGCAGCGCGGCGATTGCGGGGAAGACTGACGGGAAATCGGCGAGCAACGGTGGATGTCTGAGGCATTTTCGCTGGCAGTCGTGGGGCGTGGAGAAGGCTGTATTTCTAACGGGAACCCGCGAGGGAATCTACAACCGATGGCAAACCAGACGCAACGCCGGCTGAACTACCAGTCTAGTTTGGCGATACCCACCAACCCCTCTCCAATGCCTACTTTTCGAGGCATTCGGCTTTCTTGAACATCTTTTTGGACCCTTCGTCATCACCGAGAGCCGTCAGGACGGTCGTCATGGCAATGTAGCCGGACTTCAGACGCCGGCAGTTTTCCTGGAATCGGCGCACCTCATAGCGGTTTCCGTCACGTTGACTGCGGTCCGCGACCAGCGACTCCAATTGTTTGATTGCCGCTGTTAGCACTTCCCTGGCTTGCTCGGGCCGGCCGTTCTCCGCGATCACCTTGCCGTACTTCACCTGCAGTTCGTACAACCATGGCTTGTGGCTTTCGGGTTCCTCCTCGCCCTCAATGAGCATGCGCTGCATCTGCATCGAACGTTCAATCTGGCCCTCCGCTTCCGCGAAGCGTTCCTGGACTCGGAGCACATCGCCGAGGTTTTCGTAGAGCTGCTTCTTCAATAGGTAGTACTGCGGAATGTTGGGATGCTGGATCTCCAGGCCCAAAGTGGCCTCCAGTCCCTTGCGCAGATTGGCTTCGGACAGCGCCAGGCGCTCCTCGTCAAACTCACGCCAACGACCTTTCCAGCCGTTCCATTTTTCAATCGAGTAGTAGAGATTCCCAAGTTCGTACTGGTAGTCGGGGTTTTCCGGAAACTGTTCCATCAACCCTTCCAGTATCTCGATGGCCTGGACGCGGGCGGCTTGTCGACCTTCGCCGCTGCGATGTCGGGTCAGCAGGCACCGGGCAATCCACAAGTCGTAGTCGGCCCGCCGTGGGTTCTTGCGTTTGAGGTCTGCAAGAATGTCCGCCGCCCGATCGAGATGAATCGTATCCAGTTTCTGCCTGTCGCCGCGGTGTCGTCGACTGGAAAACCGCTGATTCCACTCGGCGCCGTAAAGTAGATAGAGCGACGTTGCCAACTCAAACTTCTCCTCATCCGTGGCCGCCTCGCTATCGAGAATCGCCACCGCCTGCTCGTGAGACTGCACTTGGTCCTTCGCCTGGCGCCCGTCGAAACGGAACGTGAGCCCCATGCCGTTATGAACTCGCGCTGTCTCCAGCCGCATCGTTGTCGTATCACGCAAGAGTGAATCCAACCCGTCAATGGATTGAATCGCCGTCCTATAAAATGACCGGGCGTCCTCCAGCTGACCAAGCCGACGCTTGATGTCGCCCACCCGCCGATTGGCTGCAATGTATTTGACGGTCACTTCATCCGAGTCCCTCGTTTGAACCGACAACTCGTCATAGAAGGCCAGCAGGTTTTCCAGCAGCAAGGCCACGTCCTTGGAAATTGGCATCTGCGAGGTATTCAGCTCACCGAATTCTGCGTCCACTTCCGCGTCGCCAAGGCTGCCGCTCAATGGCGTGATCGCGAATCGATTGTAGATCTCGTCAAGAGCCCCGACGGCGGCCTTCGAAATCTGTTCGGCCCGCTGCCGCTCGTGGTCGGCATGTTGATAGCCGAAAACAAGCGTCGCGATGACCGAAGCGATTAGCACCACCACCGTTGCCATCAGCGCCGACATTCCGCGGTTGCGATTGCACCAGCGAACGGCATGTTCGACCTGACTGAGCGGACGGGCCATGATCGGACGACCATCCAGAAATGCCTGCAGGTCGTCCGCCAGCGTGGCTGCCGATTCGTAGCGATCTCGTGGGTGCTGCGACGCAGCCTTCAGGACGATCGTTTCCAGATCCCGCGGCACAGCCTTGTTGATCTTGCTGGGGTGAGGCAGCGAATGATTGGTGACCTGATTCATCACGGCCACACGGTCTTCACCATCGAACGCCTTCTGCAGCGTTAACATCTCATGCAGTGTTACGCCCAAACTATAGATATCACTGAGCCGTGTCGTTTCGCCGCGAAAGCGTTCGGGCGCGACATAGGCCATGGTGCCAACGATGTCGCCGGAACAGGTGACGTCGTCGTCCTGCAGCGCTTTGGCCAATCCAAAATCGGCAATCCAGATCCGGCCGTCGTCGTCCAATAGAAGATTGCCGGGCTTGATGTCGCGATGAAGCGTATTGTTCTTGTGGGCATAGTGAAGGGCGTTCGCCGCCTGCAAACCCACCCGGGCCACGTTTCGAAAGTACTCGTTACCAATCGGCGACTGCACGATCAACGGACGCACACTCGCCGGTTTCTCGCCGTCGGCAACGATTGCTCCTTCGACGGTATCCGCCTCATCGCCGATAGATGTAGCGTTCAGCTTCAGCTCGCTCTCCAGCAAATCATGGGCACTCCGCTTGGCAACCGTCACGCGCGATGTTGTCACTCGGGTTTCTTCATTGCCCGCCTCGGTGATGACTTCGGATCGAATCTCACGCAGCACTTCATCCAGTCCAACACCGCGTATCAATTGCATCACGATGTAGCGTTGACCGCCTTCTTCCCCCACGCCAAACACGGGCACAATATTCGAGTGATGGAGCCCGGCGGCCGTTTGTGCCTCACGCTGAAACCGCCGCACGTCCTTTTCGCGACGCAGGGCGTGCGTGGGTAACACCTTCACCGCGACGCGTCTGCCAAGGCTGACCTGTTCGGCCTCGTAGACGATGCCCATTCCGCCCCGTGCGATCTCCCCAATAATGCGATAGTCGCCAAACTGCTGCGGAGCTGGTCCATCGGGCACACCCCGTTCCCTCTGTCGACGCGTGCTCAGTTGTTCCATCGCAACAATCGTAGGGAACAATTCGCGAATCTCATCCGCCAGGTCCGGGTGCTGCTTCGCATACTGTTCGACAGAGACTCGCTTGCCGTCCCGCAAACGCTCGGAGAATTCGGCAGCCAGCTCTTCGACAGGGTCCCTTCCGGGGGTCGAACTGGTGCGATCACCTTGCGACGCATGGTCGTCGACCGGCGTGCCGTTGCTGGTGGAATCGTCGTTTCGTCCGTTGACCACACTGCTCATTGTTTCGATGCCTCGCTGTCGTTAACGGACATGCCTTCCATTAGCGTCTTGAGCCTGGCGATGGCTCGAACGTAGCGGATGCTGGCTGCCTTCTCGCCAATGTCCAGTACCTCGGCGATTTCCGAGTTCGACAATTGCTCAAAATGCCGCAACGAAATGATCTCGCGATCCATCGGCTTCATCGCGCCAATTGCCTCTTCCAGTTGCCGCACCGTCTCCTTGCGAATTGCCGCGTGGCTGGGCGAGGTGAGCCGCCCCAACAGCTGCATCGCAATCGGCGATGTGGCCGACTCGTAAGACGGCCCGTTATGAATGGATACCTCCCGCTTGGCGTCCCGCTTCTTTGCGTCCAGATGCCGGCGAAAGATATTCGCCATCGTCTGCGTCGCTACCAGCCGCAACCAGACAAAGAACGAACCGGAATGATTCTCAACGTAGTGCTGAATCCGGTCTGCGGCATCTATATAGACTTCCTGCAGCACATCATCCGCGTCCACTCGCCCCGTCAGGCGTCGGTCCATCCGCACGCTGACGATATGATGGAGTCGCTCGCGATACTCCCCAAAGAGTTCCGCCAGCGCCGACTCATCGCCGTTGCGGAGACGTTCGAGTCGACTGGTCGGGGAGCCGTCTGTTGTGCTGCTGCTCATAGCGCCGTTCGTACCGTGGAAGAAACTGCCCTTAAAACCCTGTTGATTAAATCAGCCGTACGGCGTTGGCCGCGGTTGGTGAATCTCCGACCATCGAAAAAACCGGGGCGAACGCCCTGCGGCTAATCCCGGCTTTGTCGTTCAGCACGTAAATCAACAGGCCCTTAACTAAACGCATTCGCCCTGGAGATTCTTCAGTATGCCCCGGCAAGGTGCCTTTCACACGTAAAAAGTTGCCTGGCCGGAGCCTGCTGCCCCGCGAACCCGCAGTCACGGCTTCAGGTCATAGCAAAGTAACAGACCCTGATCACGCACATAGAGTTTGCCGTTCGCGATTACCGGATGCGTCCACGCGGGTGAATCGCTGCGATCAGGCTGCTCGAAACGGCCGCGTTCCACAAGCTTCCTGTCATTCGGTTCAATCAACATCAGTGTGCCTTCCTCCGTGTAGAGGTAAAGTCGATCGTCGGCGTAGGTCAACGCGCCCTTCCTGGCGTTTCGGTCTCGCCACAGCACCTCGCCCGATTCGAAATCGAGACACGACAGAAAGCCCCCGCCGTTGCCCCCGTTCGCTCCATACAGGCAGTCATCGATAACGATCATGCCGCCATGGTGGTTTTGCATATTCGCCGTGAAGTACACCTCTTCCGCCTGAATCTTTCCTTCGGAACCTTTCTTCAGTCGAACGGCACCGCCACCGTTTCCATAGGCGGATGCGGCGAACACCATGCCGTCGTGATAGATGGGCGTCGAGCAGTTGATCCGCATCCCGTTCGCCGGTCGGTCATACCGCCACAGCGTCTTTCCGTCGGCCACATCAACGCCAACCAGCGTCGTGGCAGTTAGCTGAACGTATTGCCGCTGACCCTCGAATTCGATCGCAATCGGTGAGGAATAGGCCGCTCCCGAACTGGGCCCGCCACGACCAAACTGGGGACTGACTTCACCGTCGGTCAGTTCGCCATCGGAATTCTTGTCGAACTCCCCAAGCACGGCGACCGCGTTGGCCAGTTCGCCGGCATCGATCACCTTGTCCTGATTCGCATCGAGCGCCTTGTTGACCGGCATGAATCCCATCGCTGAGAAACGACGACTTCCACGACCGCCTCGTCCTCCACGACCACTGGAAGGAGCAGTAACCTCGGCCTCACTGAGTGTGCCGTCCGTATCCTTGTCCAGCGTGCCGAGTGCGGTTGTCGCCGCGACGATTTCGGCGGCGGAGATCTTCCCGTCACCATCGGCATCCAATGCTTTCAGGACCAGATCGCGTTCGATCATGCTGGGACCACGTCGTCGCGGGGAGCCGGATGATTCGCCGCCCTTGCTTTCCTCCACCTTACTTTTCCAGACCAGCTCACCGGTCATCTTGTTCAGTGCGACCAGGGTTGCTTCGCTGGCTCCAGGCGTACAGATGAGATTATCACCGTCTATCAAGGGAGACTCGCTGTAACGCCAGCGTGGCAGGACACCGCCGAAGTCCTTGACCAGGTGTCGCTGCCAAACCACGTCGCCGTCGGCAACCTGCAGGCAGGCCAGCGTTCCGCCGGCTCCCATCACATACATTCGATCACCGTCAACGGTGGGAGTGCAGTCGGGCCCTTCGTTAGCCTGCGAACCGCCTTCCGTGCAGGCGGGGCCCAGTTCGATCGCCCAGATTTCCGTGCCATCTTTCTCTGAGATCGCCCAAACGACTTCCTTGTCGCCACGGTTGCTCATGCCAAACAGGTACCCTTCAAAGACAGCCGGAGCACTGTAGCCTCCGCCAATCGAGTCGTTGCGCCATACCAGGCTCGGGCCGCTGTCCGGCCACTGTTTCAGCAGCCCCGTTTCCGCGGAAGTGGCATTTCGGTTGGGTCCCTGCCACTGTGGCCAGTCGAATTCCGCCGCGCTGCTGGCATGACAGATTGCGAGGAAGGCTAAACATGGTGCGAGTCGGTACACGAGTGTCTCCTGAGAGGTGCTTGCCGAAGCTGACATTGGACGCCAATGGGGCTCAACTTCAAACGCGCCCTTGCGGCCGATTCTACACCTGGCGACCCAATCCAGGAGCGGCGATTCCTCCAGCCCTCCCGGCGACGGATCGGCACGGACGATAACGAGCTGGCAGAGGACGAAATAAAGTGGCCTACAATGTGCGATTCAGGCGGACATTGCGGGTCCCCTCCACAAGCGAAAACGGTACGATGTCGCTTGAGAATTCAATTTGGCGGGTTGGCCGCTTTCGAGCGTTTCTGTGCACATTGTTCCTGACAGATGCCGATTATCACGGGGCTGGGTTTGGTGCCACTCTACCGTTCCGGTCGCCATCACCCCACGAACCCCGCAACGAAAGTACATCGCCAAAATGTCCGATGCGAAACAGCCTGAAACCAATTCGATTCTGACCGTCCAACAACACATCCTGCAAGAACAGCAGCGATTCCCCGGCGCATCGGGCGAGTTCTCATGGCTGCTGTCAGGTATCACGATGGCCGCCAAGCTCATTCAGGCTCAGGTCCGCCGAGCCGGCCTGACCGATGTGCTGGGCGCCAAGGACACCGTCAACGTTCAAGGCGAGGTACAACAAAAGCTGGATGTGTACTCCAACGAAGTGCTGCAGCATACGCTGGGCGTCCGCGAAAGCATCGGCGTGCTTGCATCCGAGGAGAACGAAGAAGCGATCCTTGTCCACAAAGGATCCGAGAATGCCTCCTATGCAGTCGTGTTCGATCCGCTGGACGGTTCTTCCAACATTGATGTCAACGTCAGCGTTGGCACGACGTTCTCGATCCTGCGTCGCCCCACGGGAGCTCGGCTGGACGAGCCCGAGCTGTGGGTCCTGCAACCGGGAACCCAGCAGATCGCGGCCGGCTACGTCGTCTACGGATCGTCCACAATTCTCGTCTACAGCGTAGGAAACGGCGTGCACGGCTTCACGCTCGACCCGGAAATTGGGGCCTTCATGCTCAGCCACCCCAATATGCGCATGCCAGAACAGGGCGGCTACTATTCCGTCAATGAAGCATATCGTGATACATTCCCCGACAGGTACAACCAATTCATCGACAACCTCCAACAGGGCAAGCTAGGTAGCAAGTATTCGTCACGGTACATTGGTTCGATGGTCGCTGATTTCCATCGTACGCTGCTCAAGGGCGGAGTCTTCCTCTACCCACCCACGACCACCAATCCCGATGGCAAACTAAGACTACTCTACGAAGCAAACCCCGTTGCTTTCCTTGCTGAGGCAGCGGGTGGCGTGGCGACAGACGGATCGCGTCGCGTACTCGAAATTGAACCATCGACGATACACCAACGGACACCCATCGTCGTCGGCAGCCGAGCTGAAATGTCCGAATTCCAACGCCTGAACAACCCGTAAATAGCTTCGCACTCGAATGACGACCAGGGACCCACGAACGACCGAGGAAACCGACGAACCTATCGGGGACCTCGAAGTCAAAGACGCTCAACTCATCTTCCGGAACGTGTGGAATGAGCTGGAAGAAGAGTATGGCCACGAGAACCTTCGCTTCTCCAAGGAACTGATCCTGTTGGGTGGAGCACCTGGGTCCGGCAAGGGCACCAACACGCGTTTCATCATGAAATGCCGTGGCCTCACCTGCGAGCCCATTATTGTCAGTGCTCTCCTGGACTCACCGGCCGCAAAACGCATCAAGGACGCGGGCCTGATGGTTGGGGATCGCGAAGTCGTCGGACTCGTCTTCCGCAAACTCCTGGAAGAAGCGTACCGCGACGGCTGTGTCCTCGACGGCTTTCCACGAACTCGCGTCCAGGTCGAATGCCTCAAGCTGCTGGTTCGCAAGATGAACCAGCTCTACAGCGAACACCACGATACGCCCCTGGCGATCAATTTTCGCAAACCCACCGTGCACGCCATGGTCCTGTTTGTGGACGAAAAGACCAGCGTCGAACGTCAGCTTCAACGTGGACGCGAAGCCACCGAATGGAACCGCCGGGCCGCGATCGAAGACGGCATGGCGTTACGTGCCATTCGTTCAACCGACCTCGATCCCGACGCCGCACGACGCCGATACCGAGTCTTCAAGGAAGAAACGTGGAGCGCGCTGCAGTCGCTGAAGGAGCTGTACCACTACCATTTCGTCAACGCCCAGGGCAGTGTCGCGGATGTCGAACAGAACATCCTCCGCGAGCTCAACTACCAGTCATCGATGGAGCTGGACCCTGGCACCTACGATGTCATTCGGCACCTACCGCTGGCCAGCGACCTGGTGACGCACGCTCGGCAGGAACTGGTGAAGCGTATGGATGCCTACGAGCTGGAACATAACGAACTTTTTCGGGACGTGATCCGGCTGATCTCCGATCGGTTCATTCCCATCATCCGGCGACACGCGATCCCCGGCCTCGCGGTTGTGAACTCAGAAGACAAACTATTCGACGACCCCATGGCACTGGCAATGGTGATCGACATCTTTGCCGAGCGGGGATATCGGGCGATCGCCAACGTCAATCGCGTCGACGTCCCCCAACGCGTCGACCTGAAAACTGGCGAGATCACTTGCCTGACGAAGAAAGTGTATCGCTTCCAAATCCGCTTCGCCGGCTCGGAAATCCGCCGAGGTGAGGTCTAACCTCGGCGAATCTACCGAGCTGCCAAGGGGACTCGGTCGGATGCCCTTCGACCGGCGGCGCTACCACCCGCTTCGTCACTCGTCACTCGTCACTCGTCCCTCGTCACTCGTCACTCGTCACTCGTCACTCACGCCTCTAGTCGTACTGGGCCACCAGGTACTTCAGCAGATCCGCGGACGTGACCATCCCCAACAAATCGCCCTCCTCGTCCACAATCGGCAGAGCATGGAAATCGCTCTCCGCCAAAATCTTTGCGGCCTCGTGGATATTGTCCTTCTCCGTCAGTGTAGTAACCGCCTTGGTCATGATCGCTTCCACATTGAGCGTCCGATCCAGCACCTCGTAGACGGGCTGATTCACCTCGACGCCGAAGGAGTCCGCGAAGTTGACGCGCATCAGATCGACGAAGCTGACGATGCCGATCAACTTCGATCCGTTCAGCACAGGCAGGTGATGAAAGCGACTCTCTCCGAAGATGCGGCCGACTTCCGAAAGACTGGTTTGCGGGTGAATCGTTTGCAGCTCCTTCGTCATGATGCGAGTGACAGATTCCCGTTTCTTCAGTCGTGACATATCGTTTCTCTCCGCCATGGGGTGTTCGCGATGCCGTCGACGACATGGACGGCACGTACGGTCAACAAGAGAGCAACATTGATGCCACCAACATCACAATTTGCTTACCCATCAAACACCGCACTCCGCATCGCATTCGTGCATAAATGCCGCTCTGTCGCGCTCGCGCATGTGCAGCCACGCACGAAACATGTGCGGGTGGGGGCGCTGACGGGCTCGCGATCGACCAATTCGGGAGGCTCAGGGCATCGCCACCGAGGTCGCTCTGTCGACAAGACACAAATGACCGTAGATCGATACCCGCCGTGATCCGTTTGGCACGGCATTCGCCAATACGGATCGGCATGATCACTTCAAATACAAATCCTGATCTCAGTCCTCGAGACCGCCCGACGAGTGACCCCAACGGGAAATTCTCCATGCCCACGAGCGCAACGAGCAAGATTCGTCCCGACGCAAACACTCGGGCATCGCGGGGTACCTTCTTCTCGCGTTATCAAACACTAATCAACTTTTGGCTGGACGCGATCTTGCTGCTAACGTTCAGTGTATTGATCTGGATCTCCGTGGTGGTTCAGTTCGTCTTTCCGCCAGCGGAGGCTGCGTCGGGCTATTTGCTATGGGGACTCAGTCTCGGCCAGTTCATGGACATTCAGTTTGGCGTTCTCGCGGTCTTCTTCCTGGGCATCGTATTGCACCTGATGCTGCACTGGTCTTGGGTTTGCGGTGTCGTGGGGAGCAAACTACTCCGGACAGCCGACGGCAAGAAACGCGCGATGGACGATGGACAACGCACGATCTTCGGCGTGGGCCTGATGATTGTGCTATTAAACATTCTGGGCTTGGGCATTGCCGTCGCAGCGTTGGCAATCCAGTCACCCCTGTGAGTTCCCTCAACCGCACAGCGGACAAGCCCCAACGGGATCCTCCGCCAGCAGGCACCCGGCACCTCGGGCGATCGAGATCACACCGGCGACCACCACGCACCAGGCGGCCAATTGCAGTAGCTTCCCGCGCGTCCCTGCCGCCAGGTGTCCTCCGCCGACTCCCGTGATCACCATCACGGGCACCGTCCCCAACCCAAACGCCGCCATCATGGCAGCCCCGGACGGCACATCCCTCGTGCTGGCCGCCAGTCCAAGAAAACCGTAAACCAGGCCACACGGCAGAAAGCCCGTAAAGAGCCCCGCGAGGAAGACTCCCATCGAACTTGGGCTACGCAGGAAGGAAGCCAGAATGCCTCCCGCCAAACAAGCGCCGCCCTTATTCGACCATCCGAATCGGAGGACGCCGGCCGTCACCAACCCCTGATACACAAGGAAAGCGCCAGCGACGATGGATAGGATCGCCGGCAGACTTACCCAACTCGACACCTGCGTCGACAGGCTCAATCCCGAGTAGCCGGCAGCGGCTCCCAGCATCACATACGTAAAGATTCGCCCCGCGCTGTATTGCAACTGCCGGCCCAATCCGCCCGCCATCGAACGCGAATCCCCACCCAACAGAATCGCGAACGGCCCGCACATGCCAATGCAGTGTGAAGAGCCCAGCAAGCCCGCTACAAAAACCAAAGGAAGCTCGCTCAAGGAGACACCTCCACCGTTTTGGGCTCGAATTCCTGTGGACGCTCGAGCAATGTCTCCTCCGGACGGCTTCCGCGAATGACATCACAATCACCGGAATTCTCCTTCGCAGCTTCATCGGTTCCCCCCACGTCAGCATTCACTTCTTCAAGGCTTGCTTCGTCAATGTTTGCTGCGTCAAGGTTTGCGGCGTCAGACGGATCATGCGACATCCCCAACACCAGCGAATTCGTCAGCACAAACAAACTGCTGCCCACCATCGCAATCGCGGCAATAATGGGATTCAGGTGTCCAGTAACGGCGAAACCCACTCCGACCACGTTGTAGCCGACCGCCCAAACCAGATTGCGGCGGATGGTCTTCCGTGCCGCCACGGCCAGTTGGATAGCGAACGGAAGTTGCTTCAGTGTGCTGCCCATCAAGCAGATGTCTGCCGACTCACGAGAAACGTCGGCACCGCAATCCAGCGCGATCCCCACATCGGCACTCGCCAGCGAAACGGCATCATTGAGCCCATCACCAACCATCGCAGCCGGCCCCGGCAACTCGCGAAGCACCTCCAGCTTGCGTTCCGGCAGCAGCCGCCCGACTGCTCGCACGCCCGTGGCCCGTTGAATCGCTGCCGCCCGGGCATGCGTGTCGCCGGTGAGAATCACCAGTCGCAGCCCCAGCGACTGCAGACGTTCGATAGACTGCTTTGACTCCCTACGAATCTGGTCCGCCAGTTGGTACACGGCTTTGACTTCGCCTTCCCAACCCACGCACACAATCGCGTTCGCTTCGCCGGCGACGGCTTCCTCCGCTCGCCCCGCCAACAGCTCATCAGGCACGACCAGGCCACGTTGTTCTGCAAACACAAGACTCCCGAAAGTCACGGTGCAGTCTCCCCATCGTGCGGTCATCCCAAGGCCCGGGAAATCCTGCAGATCCGTGATAGGAGCGAACTCCGATCGATCGGGCGGATCCTTCGCCGCGGCCAAGCCCACCATGTGCCCGGCTCTCAATAGAGCCCGAGACAGCGGATGCGTCGAAGCCCGTGCCACACGTCGCGTGACGAAGTCCACGTCCTGTTCGTTCGCACCACTGGCGATGTCACGGCGAACGACCTGAAGTTTACCGTCGGTCAGCGTGCCGGTCTTATCAAGGCCGATGGATCGAATCGAGGCGAGCTTGGTGACGGCATCTCCGTTGCGGAATACGATCCCTCGACGAGCCGCCGAGTTAATAGCGACCCACAGGGCCATCGGCGTCGCAATTCCCAACGCACACGGACACGCAATAAGGGTCACCGAAACCGACACCATCATCGCGTGTTGCATGCCGGCAGGGCGATGCCATACAAAAGCCGCCGCGGCCACAACCGCAATCAGCGGGACGAACCATGCGGCCAGTTGATCGGCGAGTCGGATCGACCGGCAATTCGCCGCGGAAGTTGCTTCCTCGACAGCCTGAATCAGCCTCGCGACGGTTCCGTGCTCCGCGGTTCCGGTTGCACGAAGGATGGCTTCGTACGTCTGATTCAACGAGCCCGCGTAAACTCGATCGCCCGGCTCCTTACAGACGGGCACACTTTCGCCCGTGACTACTTGCTCGTCAACGACCGCAACGCCGCCCACAACCCGCGCGTCGACAGGAATTCGTTCGCCGGGCAGAACACGAAGTACATCACCGGTCGCCACGTCTCCGATCGGGATTTCTTGTTCGCAATTGAGGTCGAATCGACAATCAATCGATGTGATGTCGCCTTCCGAATCCAGCGACGGCGATTCTCCCACTGTCAATCGGCGAACCGTATCCGGCAGCAGCCGACGCAGCGAACGAATGGCCTTGGTCGCGCGTTGCTTTGCCGTTCCCTCCAGCCACTTGCCCAGCGTGACCGCCACCAAAATCATGCAGCAAACTTCAAAGTACACATCCGCGGCCTCCGTCAACAATGCGGCCACGGAATAGCCAAACGAGGCCACGACGCCCAACAGCAGCAGTATGTCAGTGGTAAACTCCCGACGCTGGATCGACTCCACCGCAGCCTGCAACAACGGACCACCCAGCAGGATCAGCACGGGCGCACTAAATAACAAACAGGCGTACCGAAGCACGGTCCGGAACGCGACGACTTGCTGGCTGGTTTCGACTTCATGAATGTTCCAGGTCCACAGCACCAGCGTAAAGACCATCACGTTCATGGAGAAGAAGATCGCAATCCCCAGTCGAGTGATCGCCCAGCGGGATTCGTCCGCCCCATCGCTACTGGTAATTCCATCCGCAATACGACAGCCAAGGCAGCAGAACACGCCTTCGCGACGGGAATCCCCGTTCGCCGTCGCGTTGTCTTTTGACGCCTCGGCCGCGATTCTCGCAGCGGGCACAACCGTTGGCAAACCGCAGTAGGCACAGGGCTCGATTTTCATGATGGCCCCATTGGGATTCCACGCGGACTGCCAGACAGGCGAGCTACTGCGCGAAGAGTTCAAACTGAATGGCCGGAAACAGAAACCGAATCGTGTACACGATGGCGAATGCCCAGAAGCCAATCCAGATCAGACGAACAAACCACGGAATGCGATTCCCGGTGTAGTGGTGATAGGTCTCGTCGTTTTCGATGCTCGTTCTCTTATGGCCGATCATTTCGCTATGCCTTCATCAATTCGAAGTCTGGTGCAATTCCCCGGAACGCATGCCTCAGCGATCCAGTGCCGCGTCGTCTTCCAGCATGTTGTGCTTGGGCTGTTCGATATCGTGAAACATGCCGTTCATGCTGGCCCAAACCAGCAGGCAGAAGAAACCGGCACTCGCCAACAGGTAGTTGACCATCGGCGTGATCGCGAACGCGCCTTCCGCTTCGCCCTGAAACGTATGTACGAATTCGATGAACTTGGCGCCAAAGCCCAGTCCGCTAAAGACCAGAATTGGCACGGCAAAAATGGCCGTGATGATCTGCGGCCCGCGTCTTGATTTCGACATATCCTGTTTCCTGACGAGTGCCAATGAACTTGAACTCAAAAGCCTTCCGATTGAATCGAATCAAGCTCTTCATAGTACGGATAGCTGTCCAACCACGATCCCAACCATTGAACGTAGGTGATCAACGCCAAGCCACGTTTGTTGGGCTTGTCCGGGTCGCCCTCAAACAGCCACGGATATTCCGGCATCGGCGATTCGGGCGCGACGGTCTTCGGACGGAAGAAGTGCACGGCGTGCCAGTCGTTGGCGTGCCTTCCCCCTTCACGACTAAGGTCCGGACCAACCCGACGTGTGCCGAACATCACGGGACGCTGCAACTCGTTCTGATACTCCCAGGTTTCCGAAACAGCCCCGTAGCGGAGCGATTCATTGGAAACCGGTCGCACGAACTGACTGTGACAGTGCCAGCAGCCTTCGCCCACATACAGCGAACGCCCCAACCGCAACGCATCGGCACACGTTTCAACGGTGGGCTCACCAAACGCCTGACGAAATGGTTCCGGGTAACGTTTGCTCAGTTCGGTGAACTGATACATCACGTTGGCGTTCGCCATTTCCTCGGCAGTCTTTTCCGGCAGGTCCTGGAACATCAGCATGGGCACCACCGCGTTCGAGAGAAAGGCGAACACGAAGAAGCCAATGCCTGCTACATAGAGGATGCCTGACTTACTCTCTAGCATGTCATGTCTCTCACTGTTTTGGTTTCCAAAGAGCCACCGCAAAAGCGACTCGACTCGTCGCAGGAATTAGCTTCCCAAATCTCCAATTTCATGTTCCTGCTTTCGCTCAATCGATCGTTCATGTTCACGCCGGTGCCAGAGCCATTTCCACGGCCGGTGCTTCCTCCGGCGCCGAACGCAACGTCATGATGATGTTCCAGATGAAACAGAGGAATCCGAAGAACATCGCCAGTCCGGCGAAGATCCGTGTGATCCAGAATGGCTGCGAGTAGGCCAGCATTTCTTCCCACGGCTGTAACGAAGCCCAGGAGAATCCCTGGAATACGCCCGCCAGGCCGAGGTCGACGAACATCACGAACACGCCAACTGCCGATAACCAAAAGTGCCACTCGCACAACCGAGTGCTATACCACGGTTTCCCGAACAGTCGCGGCATGAGGTACGTCATGAAGCCGAAGATCCACTGGCTGAAGACGCCAAACATCACCAGATGTGCGTGCCCGACAACCCAGTCGGTAAAGTGAATCAGCGCCTGAAAGGTCATCGTGACCTGCATGGCACATTGCAGACACGTGATAAAGTAAAAGATCATGCCGGTGTAGAACCAGCGAATCGGAATATTCTGGAAAGCCTTCTTCCCGTCGCCCCAGATCGTGCCGATGAAGTTAATCACCACCGTGGCCACGACGAACTCGACGGCGATGGTCGAGATCACCGCTCCGTATTGCAAAAACATGGGGATGGGTGTGTACAGGAAATGGTGGATACCCTGCAGCGGATAGAAGAATGCGAGTCCCCAGAAACCGACCAGCGACAGGCCGTGACTCCAGATGGGTCGTTTCAGAATGATCGGCACGATGTAGTACATCAGCCCCCAGCCCAGCGGCGTCACAAACAGGCCAACCAGGTCATGAATGAACAGTCCGCCAACCGCTCCGGCGCTGGTTCCCGTCAATGCATACTCGGGAAGAAAATTGCCCATGGCATATGTCAGAAACGTCCACACGAACGCCGCCATGAAATACCACAGCGTCACGTACATCGGGCCTCGCGAGCGACCGATAGGTACCAGAAAGTTGTATGCGACCAGGGCGAGCCCCAGCAGCGCAATCGGGTCCACCCAGAATGGAGTCTCGCCCCACTCCAGTCCCTGCGCACCAAGGTTCATCGAGATATGAAGGCTATCGGCGAGACGGGCCACCCACGCTTGATCCTGAAACGTCGGCCCCAGCAGAATGCCAAAGGCAGTACATAACAGAATTGCCTGCCACGCAAAGAAGATGAAATACGAAAGCCATGAACTGGCGACCTTGTTCAACGTCAGCCGCGGCACGACCCAGTGCAACATCCCCAGAAATGCATTGGCAAGAAACCCGTATGCAACGGCATTGGTGTGAACCATCCGCCAGCGCCCCGGCGACAGGTACTCGACACCATTGAGCGGGTTCCAGTGAATCAACTGGGCCGCCATCAGCAGCCCACCGCACATGGAAATACCCAGGAACGTCAACGCCGCATAGAAATACCAGCGAACGAGTCTTTCATCGACAATGTCTTCGTGGCGAGGGATTTCGCCGTGCTCGATCGATGTGGATGCCGTCGTCATTTTTCTTCCTTCGTAAGTTGCCACTTACTGCCTCAGGTTCCGGTCGTAGCCGGCGAGTACGCCCCGGAGGGCCGACGATATTGGTCCTGCTTTCCCCACGGGTACAACAGTGCCATGGTCCAGGCGAATACGAGGTGGGTCGCGGCGCCGACCCACGGAGGCAAAACCGTCGAGTCCACAATCCAGTTCCCACCAAATAACAAGGGCTGCAGCCAGTCGAGAATCAGATAGAAATTCACTCCCCACAGCACGAGTCCCAACAACGTGGCAAACAGCAGTCGATTCACCAGGTTCGCGTTGGGAATAAACTTCGCAATCGCCATTTGAAACAGAACACCCAGCACCATCCCCGTTCCGATGTACAGGCAGCAGCCAATCGCCAAAGCGATCCCCGTGCTGAATTCAGGTGCCAGAGCCCGTTCGCCAAGCGGGAACGTGAGGTACACCTGAATCAATCTCAACGGATGCTGACCGACCGCCAGCGAACCGAGCACGTTGAATAGCAGACTGGCAATCGCCCCCACCATCCCCAGCACGATGCCCGCCGTCGCGTGGTACATGCCATAGAACTCATTCGGTTTCGGCTGCCAAACAGCGGGGCGATCGGCGGATAGCTCGGCCTCGAGTCGCGCAATTTCATCACGCAACTCACCAAGGCGTTGTTGTTTGTCTTCTGGAGTCATGTCCTGAATCTCCCGGAGCGTTATCGGGCAGGGTTGTTTGGCGATGGCTCGCCGGCGTATTCAATCGACGGAGGCAGCTTCCGCGTCCTGGTCTTCTTCTGAGTCCTCATCCGAACCCGTTTCTGTCTCTAATTCAGCTTCTTGCGAGCCCGCGGCGTCTCCGGGTTCCGGCTCCGGCGATTCGATCCCCACGGTAGGGTCACCACCTTCAATCACATGCCTCACGTAGTGGGCCAGCATCCAGATGCTTTCCGGTTCTTCGGCAAACAGATCGCCAAACGCAGGCATGGGTGTTCCATTGATCCCGGTATAGATGCGACGATAGATGTCGATCGGACGACGTCCACCGTGCAGCATGCGGGCAGTCAGATCAGCGGCAGGAGCCGGTTCCTTCCACGCGTCGTAGTTGATTTGTTCGCGCTGGTCTTCCGGCAATTCGGCCTGCTTCGCAAGATACTCGGGGTTCAGCCATTCGACTTGTCCCTTGCCGTCCACGCCGTGACACTTCGAACAGCCTTTGCTAAGGAACAGCTCACGCCCTGCCACAACTGTTTCGTCACCATACGCCGGTTCCGCCGTGACCGGGATCACCACCAGGCCAGCAGCGTCCTGCCAATTCTCCACCGATGAATCGACCGCGTCTTCAAACTCAAAGAACTCGATGTCTTCCTCTTCGTCGTATTCCTGGGACATGAACGTCACGTAGCCTTCCGCCTCACCACGGCGGCTGAGAAAGATCACGTAGTCGATAACCGCATCGAGATCCTCGTTCGACATCCACGGGAAGGCGGGCATCGAAGTTCCCTTCGCACCACGGCGGATTGTGCGAACCAAATCCTGACGCGCAGGCTTCGCACCGTACGGCGTGGAGGTGAATTTGAAGATCCCCTTGCGGTAGTCACGGGGACGAGGGCGTAAGTACTCGGCCGCCGGCCCCAGTCCATCGCCGCTCACCCCGTGGCAGCCTGCACAACGAGCCGTGTAGACGGCCGCACCGTGTTTCAGGTCTTCCTGTGGGACCTCGTCCTTCAAGGGCGTCGGCTCGCCTTCCTCGGGCTCATCGGCGTCCGGGTCAGGAACGCGGAGCCGCGGCGTCACGGGCGTACCGAAGAGCCGCAACAATCCGTCCTCAATGTTGGCCTGATGCCGTTCCGGCAGTTCCGCCACTTCCGTGTTCAAGCTGAACTCGGGTACGGGCGCCCGCGAACATCCGCCGCATAGCAGCGGCAGAAACAGGAGAGCAACTCCCCACGGAACCCCAAACCAACTCGCCGATTGCTCAGTACCTCGCACCTCATTCGTTGCGAGGGCAGCGATCGTCACCGTCGGTTGTGCCATTGGCTGCAAAGAATCTGTCGCTTCCAAAACTTGCTCCAAAAAAGCTCTTCGAGAGGCGAATTAAAATCACGGGCTCGCAGAACCTGACACAATTAAAACATAGCGCCAAGACGTTCATCGCCCGCAAAAAACAAACAAGTGCGCCGAAGTGTGCACTTGCGTTTGGACCTATAAAACACGTGCGTTTTCGCACACCGCACAGTCGACAGCCAGAACACAAATGCCGATGCACACCCACTGCACAGTGCAGATTCCGGGCGCAGAAGGACGCTCCAACGAGTCGGTCTCGCGAGACAGAAATGAGCCAATGAAGGGAAGGGGATTGTGCCCGCAGAAGTCGACAAAAGGCGGGCATGTGAGACCGAGTTGCGTAACGCTCAGGTCGCCAGAGGAACGCGAATCACGAACTCGGCGCCATCCGTGTTGCCACTCACGGCAATCGATCCGCGATGTGCTTCAATAATGCGTTGCACGATAGAAAGTCCCAGCCCGGTCCCCGTGGGTTTGGTCGTGAAGAAGGCGTCAAACGCTTTGCCCGAACTGCCCAGGTCCAACCCGGGGCCGTTGTCTCGGATGGAAAGAAAGAGCTCACCATCATGGGCATCCGCCGTGATGCTAACCTCGACCTCGGGCCCGCAAGCGTCAAACGAGTTCTCAAAAAGGTTTCGGAAGACCTGCTCCATGCGCCGCTGATCGATCGACAGCACAGGATCTCCGTCTTCCGAAATTGTTTCGATCAGCACACCGCGATGGTTGGGGTGCCGAGCTTCCAGGCTTTCCCACGCTCGCCTCCAAATTTGCTGGAAACGAGTCTTTGTGCGGTCGAGCTGGATGGGTGCGGCGTAGTTTCGAACTTCCTCCAATAGATCGCGTAGGTGATTTCCCGCCCGACCAATACGTTTCACATAGCCCATCGCGCTATCGTTGCCTTCCAGGTCGTCCTCGAGCAGTTCGACGGCATTTTGCAGTCTCTGCAGAGCATTGCGGCTCTCATGCGCAAGTCCCGCCATCGTCTCCCCGATGGTCGCCAGGCGCTGACTCTGTAGGGCCGATCGTTGCGCCGCAATCATGTCGGTAATATCCAGACCGACCGCCAGCACGCCGGACACAGAATTCGCTTCATCACGAAATGCAGACAGTGACCAACGAACCTCGCGCAGCTCACCGCTATGAGTGACGATCGGATTTACCACACCGCGCGTAACATGATTGTTCAACGTGTCGGCGAACGCAGACCGAACCTGTTGCCGCTGTGATTCCGGAACAAAAACGTCAAACCAGTCGCGATCTTGCATCTCCTGATCCGAATAGCCCGTCAAGTCACGCAGATACCGGTTGCAGCGAATGATTCGTCCGTTGAAATCGGTAACCAGGATGATGGCCTCGGCGGTTTCCAGAATCTTGGCCGCAAACTCTCGCTCGCTATTCAGCGCCTGTTCGACATGCCGCTGCCTCGCCATTCGCTTCAACGTCGCCAACAGCGCATCGGGATTGATGGGCTTGATCAGATAGTCGGCAACGCCCTGTCGCAATGCGGAAAGGCTGGCATCCAGATCCGCGTATCCCGTGACCACGATGAACTCAGCCCGCGGTGCGAACTCGCGAAACCGTGGCAGTAGATCTTCGACATAGCCTTCAGGTAGTTTGCGGTCCATCAAGACCACGTCAAACTCCGCCAGCCGACTTCCCATTTCCAGCGCAGGTGTCGCGGCTCCCAGGGATTGGACACGATGGTCGTGCAATTCAAGGATGTCCGCCAAACCCAGTCGTGCATCCTCATCGTCCTCGACAATCAGGATCTTCAGTGGTTGTAGTTCAGCGGCGGCGTTCTCGTTTGGCTCAGGCATCTGCGGTCTCCGGAGACTGTTTGGCCACGTTGCGTGGGTCTTCAATCTCGAACTTTTCCAATAGTCGATAAAGCGATCTTCGGCCAACTCCCAGTGCGCGGGCCGTACGAGCCTTGTTGCCATTGTGGTTTTGATACGCCTCAATGATATGCGATCGCGTCAGCGACTCCAGGTCGCAACGGGGCGGAGCTGCGGGAGTACGCAGGGCTTCGTCACGATTCAGGATCTCTTGCGGCAGATTCTCTACTCGAATTTCTCCATCATCCCCAAGGATTTTGGCTCGCTGCAGAGCATTGTGCAGCTGGCGAACATTGCCCGGCCAGTGGTAGTGCTCGAACACCTCCATGACGCGATCGGGCACTCGCCAATCCGGACCCGTCAGGTGCTCAACCAGCAAGGGCAGGTCGCCCACCCGAGCACGTAGCGGCGGCAGAGGAATTGAAAGGACATTGATTCGGTAGAACAGATCTTCGCGAAATCGTCCCTCCGCCACTTCCTTCACGAGATCCCGATTCGTCGCGGCAAGGATGCGCACGTTCACGCGACGCTCCTTGATGGAACCCACTCGCCGTAGCGAGCCATCCTCCAACACGCGCAGCAACTTCGCCTGCAGCGGGCCCGCCAGTTCGCCGAATTCATCAATGAAGAGCGTGCCGCCATCGGCAACTTCGAACAAGCCAGGCTTGGCACTGACGGCTCCCGTGAACGCTCCCTTTTCGTGCCCAAACAATTCACTTTCAAGGAGTGTTTCCGGCAAGGCAGCGCAGTTGATGACGACCAGCGGCTTATCGGATAGCGGACTGGCCGCATGCAACGCCCGCGCAACCAACTCCTTGCCCGTGCCGCTCTCGCCCTGAATGAGAATGGGGTCCGAACACCGTGCCGTACGTTCAATGAGCCGGAATACGCGCTGCATTTGCGGCGAATCTCCAATCATGCTTTGATGCGAGCTGCTGCCCGTCTGATTTCGCAGCACGGCCTTGAGCTGGCGATTCTCTTTCTTCAGCTTGCCGGTTTCGACACAGCTGCTGATCGCGATTTCCAGATTTCGCAGGCTGATCGGCTTGGTGAGAAATTCCCGTGCCCCCAGCTTCATGGCTTCGACAGCTAACTGAACTGAAGCATGTCCGGTCAGCATGACCACTTCGGCTTCCGAGCCCTGCTCCTTTAGTCGGCGCAGGACTTCAAGGCCGTTCATCCCCGGCATCATGATGTCCAACACGATCACGTCAAACGCCCGCTGATCGGCCAAAGCGAGTGCTTGCTCTCCGCCGGCGCTGGCACTCACACGGTATCCACGACGCGAGAAGTATCGCGTCATATCTTCACGGAGTAACTGGTCATCATCCACCAACAGCACCTCCATGGCGCGCTGTCCGTTGTCCGATCGATTGGTCTGGTTGCTAATCATGACACTCCTACATCTTTGCCCGCGGGTGGCCGCAGCTGACCGCCACGCACAGAATTCCGTGCGGCCGGGATCAACAGTGTGCGTAAACGCACGACTTGCGGCGACCTGCGTGGTACGCTTCGAGCGTCCGGCCTTAAAACGCAACCACGCGGCGGCTCTTCGTTTGACACTGGATCAAAACCGCACGTTTCGTGCCGACCACCCATTGGCTTCGCGTTTGACGGGTTAGAGTCGAATGAATTTCAACTCGATGTCGCCACCGTCAGCACGGCAGCGATAAAACGTCCCGTAATTGTGAAGCCACTGTTTCAAGCTTGTCGCAAGAGATCGCCACCAAACAGGATCGGAGGTGCATTTTGATTCAATTCTTCAGGGCCATTGCCCGAGCCGTCCTTCACGCAGCCGGACTGTACGCCTCCATTCCGCTGGGTCTGTTGATTGGATTGCTGCTGGACGGAATCATTCTTCACCCCTCCGTCTCGCCGGGGCTCAGCGGATACCCGCACCCCGGAACCCTGATCCTTTGTGGTCTCGTAGCGGGACTGATTGGCGGCCTACTCATCGAGTCCGACCGCCACGCGCGGGTGTACTACACGACCGTTGGGCTGCGCACGCTTGTGGCAACGGCGTGGCTTCCGGTAACCCGACTGGCCTGGCACCACGCGCATCCGCTGACTTCCGCGTTACTCGCAGGAACCGCAGTCGTGCTGTTGGTGGCTGCGACTCAGTCGTTCATCGGTCTGTACTTCGCCAGCCGTCGTGCTGATGCGATTTCCTATCTGCTATCGGCCCTGGCATTCATCACCCTCGGCGTCTTTCTGCAGGGCGATCGGGTGCTCGCCATGAATCAGGTCGACAACTCCATCCACGGCACGCTCAGCACCCGACGCTGGTGTGGCGCCGTCGAAACCGAGAACATCGAACTGCGAGGGATTACCGGAGCGGAGAAGAAATATGCTTCGGCATCCTTCACCGAAACCACAGGTGACGGGACGGTCTTTCAGTCGCAAGGCGACCCCGTACTCGTTTTCGAAGATTCCGGCAGACCATCCTCCCTGGGACGACAGTTTCAGGAACGTTTCGACGAAATCGTGGAAGGGGACGTACAGACACTCACGATTCGCTCGCCCATCCCCTCCATGAGATTGCACTGGACGATCACCTTTGCGGCTTGCTTCTATTTGATGGGCTACTACGCCGACCCTGTCTCATGCGAAAATCGCGTCGCCGATCCAAAACACATTGGGGCCGTCACTCAAGCCGATTTGATGCCGAGCCTGGTCCGCTGGGCACGCTTCGTGGCGATCTTCGGCGTACTGATCGGGCTGCTTTGGATCGTGCTACCGATGATCAACTTTGTTTCAACGCAGGCAAGGACACTCGAGGAAATACGTCAACTCACCGGTCACGCGGAGCTGGCGGACGTGACGCTGGGCGGAAAGCCGGTGGTTGGCAACGTCTGGCAAATAAAGGTTGCGCGACCGAATTTTGACGACACGGACCTGGAGAAACTTGCCAATCTGCTGGATGACAGCAACGGCCTTGATATTGATCTCTCCGGCACCGACGTCACCGACTCCGGCATCGCGTTGCTCCGCGGGCTGGATAGCGTTTACGCCCTTCGGCTGCGCGGCACACCGATCACCGCCACGGCCCTGAACACCGTCGGTCATCTGAACCCCCTTGTGCTCGACCTGACAGATACGTCCATCCGCACCAACGACCTACATGGGCTGAACGCCGCTGCCTTGAAAGGCTTGATGTATTCCGACCCGCAATTCCAACGCCAAAGCTTTGCCGAGTTACTACACTTTCAGAAGCTCGAGCACCTCCACATTGCGCAGGCACAGCTGACCCAGGCCACGCTGGATTTCTGGCAACCGGAGCTGGAAGCGATCACCGTGGAGGGAATCCAAATCGTCGACGACGACGTCGTGGCGTCCGCCGAGGCCAACCCTTTCCCACAGGTTAACGACGGGCCGGTGGAAGACGGGCCCGTCATCCAGGTCATTCGGGCGTACTGCGAAGCGATCGAACAACGCAACGCCTATGCCGTCAAATCGCTTTGCGTCTCTTCGCCGCCCACCAACATGCGCGAGCTGGTAGGCATCGACGACTGGTGGAACATCCGACCAGTGAGCGTTCAGAGTTTCGACGGTATTGTGCAGTCCGGCATCGCAACGGTCACGATCATTGGACAAACTGCAGACAAGACTCTTGTTAATTGGGAATTCGAGCTGGTATCGGAAGACGGTAAATGGAAGGTTCAATCGGAACGATGGCCAAATTGAGTCCATAGGCATCTCACGACAGGCATCGCTAATCGGCCGTTTTTCCTTGCGACACGCTCGCCCCCACGAACTCGAGTCGCAACGGCTCAGCTACAGAACGAGTGGCACCTACATGCAACCTTATAGATTGCTTGAATAACAAGCCGCACGAATTAATTTTTGTGTTCCAAAAATCTCCCACTAAATAACTATTCGCAGAAGAGATCTTGCAGCCCGAGCTATCGCAATCGGCAGAAGATCGTTGTTGCATGACTGATCTCGTTCTCGCATCTCTCGTCCAAACGGCATCGTCCCAATTGCGTCAAGTAAAGACGTTGTTCATCGAGATGGACAACGACCTGTATGATTCCGGATTCGGCTATGTCTTCGCACACAAAACATTAGGCGTATCATCACAACTTTCTCCCTTGCGCATTTGAACGCATTGGGCGTAATCACCGCGCTGCCCGAAACCGCAGATTGGTACCGGCAACCAGGTACAACCTTTCAGCGCCACGCTCACCCGGCTAGCAGACCGTGCGCGACAGAGCGGCATCCGCTGAAGGGTTGCGCTACTTATTCCCCACCGGAGGGTTGGAGCGGTTGTTGCATCGGGCGTAATCCCAACAACAGGATTAACCTCTACTGCGGAAAGGTTCTAATGAGAATCACCAACGTCTTGTGGTTACTGAACACCACATTGCCGGCACTTTTTCTGCTGGCTCCAACTGCCACGGCATATGGCCAACGTCTCTATGCCAACGTAAATCGAGCCACCGGCGAGATTGAATTACTCTCCACGGGCGATCTTGAAGTCGACGGCTACACGATTACTTCTCCCACCGGCCTCCTGGATCTGGAGGCCTGGACAAGCCTCACGAATCAGTCTTTGCCCGGCTGGACTGAGGCGAATCCTCGCAGCGAGCAAATCTCTGAACTCAATTGGGAGGGCTCCGGAGTTATCCCGGTAGGCGGGCCTGTTTCGCTGGGCAACGCTTACGTGGGCACCGGAGTGTTCCCGGTGGATGAGGAGCTGGGGTTCGAGTATTCGACTCCCGATGGAACCATGCACATCGGCGGCGTGGTGTATTCCGGACCGTCGCAAGTTCCCAGTATCACGGTCAACCGCGTATCAGGCGCAATCGAGGTTTCCAACCCTTTGGGGTTTGAGATCACGGCGTATTCCATTGGCTCAGCATCCGGTGGTCTCAACCCCGACGGATTTGAAGGTCTGCAGGACCAGACCATCGAAGGCTGGGAAGAGGCGAATCTGACGACGAGTTTGCTCTCAGAACTAAATCTTGGCGCTTCGACCGTTGTCGATGGGGCGTCGGCTTTCAGCGTTGGCACCGCATTTGTTCCGGGAGGCACGGAGGATCTGGTCTTTGAATACCTCACCGTTGGCAACGAGATTGCTGAGGGACTTGTCGCTTACGAGGGCCCACCGAGTGACCTGACACTGGAGGTCGATCTCCTTAGCGGCCTTGCAACAATTCAGAATCTTTCCTCGGTTTCAGGCGAATTTGACATCGTCGGCTACACAGTGACGTCCGAAAGCGGCTCGTTGTCCGTCGACGACTGGACTGGCTTTTCGGATAGCGGTCTGGCCGGCGAGGGTTGGGCAAAAGCCAATCCTTCGGGAGGCTCGCTGGCAGAGCTGAATCCGACGGGCGTCACGGCCCTGTTTGATACCGGAGCATCGATTTCTATCGGAAGTGTCTTCACGGGGATCGAGGACCTGGTCTTCGAATACGCCACCTCAGCGGGAAGCGCTTTTGGTGTGGTCGAGTATACATTTGGCGAGACATCCACCGGCTTCGACTGTAGCGGAGACGGCTTGACGGATGCAGCGGATCTGGAATGTGTAACAACGGTTCCCGATCTGGACGAAATACTGGCGGTGCTCGGGACACTTCCGGGTGACCTGGATGGCAATGGCGAGGTCGGCTTCGACGACTTCTTGACCCTGTCCGGCAATTTTGCCGACACGGACAAAACCGCCTATACGGATGGCGATATCAATCTCGCTGGCGATGGCCCACAGTTCGACGACTTCCTGACTCTCTCAGGCAACTTTGGGAAGACTCCAGCCACCGCTGCGAGCGTTCCGGAGCCGAGCGGCAGCCTGCTGGCCGTCTTGGGTTTGTTGATTTGCCTCTCCCAACCAATGCGACGTCGATAGGTCACCGTCCATCCAATTCACACCAGTACAAAACAGAAATCTGATCATGAATATGTATAAGACAATTCCCATGCTCGCTGCTGCGGCCTTGCTCTCGGGAGGAAGCCTGTTGACAGCTCAGGACACCGTATTTTCAACGGGATTCGAGTACGCTGATCCACCCGTTGTTTTTGAGCCCTCCGAACTGAATGGTGCGGAGGGTCAGATTGGCGAATGGTCTGGAGACGAGTTTCCACTCGGCCAGGGCGACATACTCTTCGAAGGGGATGCTGTCGGCATCCTTCCAAGTCCCTACGGCGGCACGCTCATGCTGTTTGATCGCCCTTCGGGTGACCTGGATACGGCCGAAGATGTGACCGGTTCCTACTTCGCTGACTTCACCATGCCAGTTGGGTTGCTCGGCGCCGAAGTCTCATTTGCTGTCGGTACGCGACGTACACAGGGCAACAACGAAAAGGACTATGACATTATTGGCCGTGACAGCAACGGCGTGGAGACCTTCCACTTGCGGGTTGGAACCAATAACAACGGAGGCGAGCGTCTGGGAGTTGTTTCGGACGATGGCGCCACTCTCGTTTTTGACTTGCCCACGACCATCGGCGAGGACCAGGGTGGCGACCTCGATAACACGGGTGGCTTCAATCTGGAGAACGGCCCCGGTTTCGGTGCCGAGATTGCCAATGTCATTGTGCGACTCGGCGAAGAAGGTTTCGTTATTGACTTCTCCTACCCGGAAGAAGCCACAAGCCCAAATGCCAACGCGTATCGCACGGGGCTCCTGCCCTACAACGGTGACGGAGTCGACCTGGCGCAGCTGGAATTCACCTACGAGGGAAGCACGGCCAACGGACGTAACTCCGGATATGTCCTGGATAACATTCAGGTAACGGGCTTCGACGATCTGCTTCAGGGCGACTTCAATTTCGACGGAGTCATCGATGTCATGGACTTTCAACTCCTGTCAGAAAACTTTGGTACGGGCACGTCCTACGCCGAGGGCGACTTCGATTTCGACGCCTCGGTTGGCTTGTCTGATTTTGTTGGGCTGAAGGCGGCGTTCCAGGCCCTGGGGCAGGGGACGGCGGCCGTTGTTCCCGAACCAGCGGGCCTCACACTGGTTCTCTGCTGTGGAGTTTTGCTCGGGTGCGTCCGCCTGAGAAAACGAAACCTTGGCGGCGCAGCGAGCCTGATTGTCGTGCTGGCTGCAACGCTTCTGGTCTCACCAGAAGCCCAGGCTCAGCCGGGCATGGTTCTCGGCACGGGCACCGCTTCACTGCTGGGCGGCGATTTAACCGATCCGGAGAACGACGGTGCTGCAGATGAAGACCTTGGCTACAACGCCATCTTCCGTTCCAACGCGGAACCGGGATTCGGCGGCGGCGAGTTCTCCTTCAACGTGTTTGACAACCTGCTGGGCGGCGGCAACGCAAAGTGGTGCTGCGGGGACGCAACGGTGATCGAAGAAGAAGGCAGCCTGTGGGTCGAGGCGGAGCTGCAGTCGGCTCCCATCATCCTGACGCACTTCACCGTTTCGTCGGCAAACGATGTTCCCGGGCGCGACCCGACTCATTGGGCCATCCTGGGCTCCAACGACGGCGAAAACTACGACACGATCTTCGAGTACGAAGGCGAGACTCTCTGGGATGAGCGGCTTCAAGTCCGCCAGTTTGTCGGCGGCTTCGACACGGACGATTATGTGCTGCCAGAATCGGCCTACACCATCTTTCGAATGGAAACGTATGCGACCGGACTTGCGCCGGGCGGAGCGTTCTTTCAAATTGGCGAGATCGAGTTCTTTGGCTTGGGAGATTTCACGCCGGGCGACTTCAACGATGACGGAGCCATCGACCTGCTCGATTACGTGATTCTGCGAGACAATTTCGGCGGGACGTTCACTCCAGAAACGTCCGTGAGCTTGGGCGATTTCAACGGAGATCTGACCGTCGACCTGAAAGACTTCGCCGGCTTCCGTGAGGCCTACAACGCACAGCAGCCTGTCGTCGCCTCCGTCCCGGAACCAGCCAACCTGGCCCCCTTCCTTTTGGCGATCACCATGATTCTCGCGTTACGCGGCCGCAGATGCGCCCAGCGTATGGCCTGAGCGTGTACCTGGCGTTGAAGCCAACATCGCCCTGACGGTCGTAAGACATTTATTCGACACATCAAAACTAAGAGTGAAATAGATCCCATGAAAACAGATTTTCTGAAGTCTCCAGTCAGTCGGGCAACCTCGTGGTCCCTGACGTTGATCAGTCTTTGCTGCCTGGTTGCGAATGCAGGTGCAGCGGAGATTCATTTCGAGGATTTCGACAGTGACGACGGCGATTACGCTGCGGCCCTGTTCAATCCGCTTGAGGCCAGCGAACCGGACAATCCCTGGACCTGGGGTGCGACAGGCGTTGACGGCAGCAACGGATGGACGGCCGCGGGAGTTGCCGCCGGTACACCGCTTGAGCAACATCTAAACGTGCCCCCCATTTCCATCCCAGGCGATGGCCTTGTCATACTTGAGTTTGACCACCTGTACAAATTCGAGGCGACCTGGGACGGTGCGGTTGTGATGTTCGGCGTGAACGGAGCACCACTTAGCCCCGTACCTGCCGCTGCCTTTACCATCAATGGCTACAACGACCTCATGCAATCAGGATCGGATTGGGGATACGACGGCGACATGAATGGACTGGACATGTTCGGAGTGGACTCCGGCGGATTCGTTCACTCGATTGCAAATCTCGGTACGCTGAATGCCAATGACACGCTGGAAATTCAATTCCGGGGTGGATGGGATTGGAATACACAGGAACCAGAGGGTTGGACGATCGATAATGTTCAGGTAACCCAGCTGGAGACTCCCGGTGACTTCAACTTCGACGAGAGTCTCGACTTGCTGGATTTTGGTATCTTGGCCGGAAACTTCAACGAGCCGGGGCAATTTGCTGACGGGGATATCAACATCGACGGCGTCGTCAACATGACCGACTTTGTCGAATGGTATCAGCTGTATCGAGCTCAAGAGGATGCTGCCGGCGCTGCTTCCGTGCCTGAACCAACCGCCGGACTGCTCATGCTTTTGGGCTGCGTCGGCCTGCTTGGCCACTCGCGCAAACGCCGAAGCTAGTCGGTCGTGATCGCTACTCTTTTGACGACGGATTTCGAAGTGGGGCCTCATTGTTGCAATGAGACCCCACTTTCTTTTTGCGCCGATGGGATGCGAAACCTCTAGCCGATCGCGCGGCATTCAATCGACCGCCATGCAATCGCGTGCACTCGGGGACCGCGCACTCGCCGAGCGTCCCGTCGAGGAAGAAATCCCAATGCCATGGATTGCCACACCACTCGCTCAATCTGCTCAGTCGACTATGCAGGTCAGCGGGTAGCGATGGTTGCACGTTCCGGGCGGCGAGTTCTCGCAACAAAGCTTGCCAGCACAGCCAGTGCAGCGATCAACAATCCCGAAGGCTCCGGAACGGCCGCCACGGATGCGGTCGATGAGCGACCAAAGTTCCGCGTTAACCGGAGAAAATCTTCAAACTCGACATGGCCATTGGCGTCTATGTCGCCGTCAATGTACCGCCCCAACGGACGCCCGAAATTGGAAGCCAGAACCAGGAAGTCGACGAAGTCCACGCCATTCTCTCCGTCAAAGTCCCCCTCCAGGAGACTCAATTGCGTCAACAACTGCTGGGTCGTGCCGCTGGCGTTTGAACAAGCCAGATCTAACACGTCGACGGCACCGTCTTCAGTGCAGTCCAACGGATCATCCTCAACAGTGACGAAAGCAAGGCCTTCCGGGCCCACAATCCCCAAAGGGCCCACGATGTCGATCAGCGTCCCCGTTGAGGCATCGATCCGAATCAACTGGTCGCTGCGTAGGCCGTCAATTGCGAACAGGGTTTCATCATCGGGTTCGAATGCCAGGCCAGTCAGGTGATTCGACAACCCGGGACCGCCAACGACTGAAACGTCGGCCGTCTCAGGCACAATCGTCACCAACTCTCCGTCTTGATTGGCACCGTATAAAGTCGAACCGTCGCGGCTGAACGTCAGAGATTCCAGTCTTCTTACGTTCGACATGATTTTCGCGGGTTCCAGCAGGTCGCCCGTTGCCACATCGACGCGATAAAGATACGGATTCGGTGGGATGCGTGTGTCGCTCCCGACGACGATTGCCACGTCCGGTTCCTGAATTGAGATCGCGATGCCCGTACTGACGATGCTCGGGCTTCCCAGCAACTCATTGTCGAACAGCGGAAGCGGCGTGGATTGTCCGGCGTTTAAATCAATTCGCACCAGCCGTGAGAAGCTTGGATCTTGCAGCTGGGCGGGTCTTGGATTGTTGACCGCGTAGATCAAATTGGCATCGACCGGAGAAGCGGCGACGCCATTCCAGCTACCGGGCCCTAACACATCAAACGTCGTTTCTGATGTACTTCCAGTCTCGACATCGACGGACCAAAGCGAGCCTGTCGCGTTAAGTGTGTACAACGTGCCTTCCGCTGAGACCAATCCTGAAAACAGCAGCACCAGAGCCGGCACGCAAGGCAGTGACATCCAATGAGTTCTGTGCATCGCAATCATTATTTTATCATTCAGGTACGTTGTCAGACTAATCGCAACCTGCGCCGGAAGGCAAGCGATAACCACCTAAATTGAAACTTGACGGTGATACCGTTTACCTTACACGAATGCTTGTGAACGATTTTCAATGCTGACGCCGTGGCAACCGGACGACGCAAACACTCGACTACTTTCTCTCTTGTGTCGGCACCGCCGCAACTTTGCAAACCTACGAAGCGTCACCAACAGCTCGTGCTCTTTTGGTGCGCGGTCCATGCTGACAGCCGCATCAGCCGCGAAGCTCACTGCCCATCTTTTGCGATCAATCCGACAGGGCACACTACTTGCATTAGCGTCGACTGCTTGCATTAGCGTCGAACTGGGTGCTGCCTGCCTGAAGGCGTAGGGAGCACCTTACCGAGCGGCCCGGGGGACCGATGTCTTCCCCCGGGTCGCTATTTCTTGATCCCGGATGACCAAACTCCTGCCCCCGGTCCAGGATCGACCAGCCGAAGACGGGCTCGGCATCGAGCACCACGACGGTCACCGCAATTGAACAATCCGCAGACAACAATCTTGTTTGCCGGGAGTTCGAACTGGTGCCGTGCACCGGCGAATGCATGGGGCGGAACATGGCCATATTGAACGGTTGGGGCCCGCACTGCCGACGTCGCTAATACATTACTTTTTCCTTGCACGCCCGCCAGATGATCCCAAGTCGACAAATGCCGGCGGTTCTTTCTGATCGCCGGTGTTTTTGTTGAGAAGCGAACGCACCACAGTTATCCTTCTACTCGATTTCAACCGCGGAATGGATTCGCCACGCACACCCACCTGCGCATCGTTGCAGCAGCGAGAACTCATACCACCGAGTTGAAGATGAGACCTTCCAATTGCTTCTCAACTGTCGTTCTCTACGCAAGCGTGCTGGGCCTCGCATTGCTCCTTCCCCGTACCGTTGCGGCCGACGATATCTTTGCCGTCCAGTCACGGCTGTCGACGCCCAACTTCCAGCTCTTCCTTGAGCTCAATGACGACAGCTCGGTGTTGTCCAGCGGACCTTTGTTCAGTCCGGCCGGTGGCGTCTACGGGATGACGTTTCATGATGACACCGTGTACGCCATCGAACTCGAAAATGGCACCTTCGTGGACTACCTGGCCACCATTCCGCACGAGGGCTTCTTCGTCGGGCAGGGCAGTCGCGTCGGCACCAGCTCGGTTGGCTTCCCCAGCGTCGAAAGCCTTGCGAGTGCCAACGGCCAACTGCTTGCGACGAGCCTCGACTTTTCTGCTCACATGACAACGCTGATCTCCATTGATGCGACCACCGGTGTCGGAACGGCAATTGGAACCGGCGACCGCGACGTCATGATTGTGGGCCTGGCCTACGACCCAACAAGTGCAACGCTGTTCGGAGCCGGTACGCCCTTTGGAACGCTTGTCGACGATCCCAACCTCTATACGCTCGACATGAACACGGGCGCGACGTCGCTGATCGGCAATATGGGACACGGCATCCAGAGCCTCACCTGGCACGAAGACCTGGGGTTGATCGGAGCCTTTGACCAGCTCTACCAAATCGACACAACGACCGGAGCCGCATCCGTTATCGGCGCGGGAAATTTCACCGATGGTATGCCGGCCACTTTCAATGGCATCTACAGTCTCGCGTCTCCCGCTCCCACCGTCGTGGCTCCCGGCTGTGACCTGAATACCGATGGATCCTGCACGATCGCGGATCTCGATATCCTGTACGCTCAGCCAGGCCTCACCGATCAACAGATCTTCGATTGGTTGGCGGATGCATCCTCGGTCGATCCACAGGGCCGCGAGTTCCGAACGGGTGATACGAACCTGGATGGAATGGTGGACTTCCCGGACTTCCTCGCTCTGTCTGGCAATTTCAACGCAGGCCCAACCTCCACATGGGGCATGGGTAATTTCAATGCCGACGGAATTGTGGACTTCGCCGACTTCCTCGCGCTGTCGTCGAATTTCGGATTCGTCGCGGCCACAACAACTTCCGTGCAAACGGTTCCCGAACCAGAACTGGCTCCTTGCCTGATTACCTGTTTGGGATTGGCGTTGATGGCAAGGTCACGTCGCTCGCGTATCCGCTAACTGGTTAACGCCTGGAGCTTGAGTCCCGAGCCAAGCGTTCTCAAGACACGCACACACCGTCCCCCAACGTAGCATGACTCTCCGAGTCGTGCATCGACGCAAAAACCAAACCGGTTTCGCACGACTCGGAGAGTCATGCTACGAAGATCAGCCCCGAAGGCACGGAAAGGGAAACCCAATATTGACCGGCCTGGGCATGCGTTTCCCCCGCCGGCTGAAAGAGCAGTCAGAGCCCAACGGCCATGCGAGGGATGCGCCGAGTCAAAGTGTGGGTGTCCCCGTTTGTATTTTTCCCCCGAACGGGCAAGCCGCGCTGGCAGATTTCGTGACACCGTTATGAAGGTCAAATCGATTCTCACTATGTACGAGACGTTGCGGGTATTCTGACCCAAATTTTAAGAATCGGTGGTTCATCCTGGTGCCTGAATTCGGCCACGAACCTCGTTGAAATCCGCCCTCAATATCTACATGTCGGGGCATGGTATTCCTGCCGCCGGCTGAAAGAGCAGTCAGAGCGAAAACGGGCAAACGTGGGGGCCGTCGATTCAAAGCGTGCGTGCCCCTCCCGTATTGCCCGGCCCGTGATGCCGACAGCGAATCAGTTGCCAGCATCGGCAACATCCCGACCGCAGTGCTTACATACGACGGCCTCTTCAAGAATGTACTCAGCGCAGTATGGACATTTGACTTCTTTGCGAAGCGGCGCGAGATGCGACACCCGTGGCTCTCGTGCCGCCTGCAGTAGCGCCTGTGTTTCGTCTAGCCTTTCGTCATCTCGCATTGCCCAAGCGATAACGAGTCCAATCGGGCCAAGGAGCAACCCGAGCACGCACCCAGTTCCAGCCTTGTTGTATCGGCTGAGGATTGCACTTCCTGCGAATCCGAAAAACATCCAGAGGAGAAATAGTTCCATTTACAAATCCCGGCCAATTGGTAACTCAGCGTCACGCATTTCAGACTTTCGACAAATCGAATTACGGCCGCAGGTGGATCCTTGGCTAATGGTATTATTTCGTCAAGGCCCGACAGATGGAATATCACCAATTGCGCAAATGAATACTGAGAAACTCGAACCGCAACCCCCCGGTGAGACAGGCAGAGACTCCCAACATTGACCTGTCTGGGCACGCTTTTCATGCCAAGCCGAAAAAGACCTGTCCGAGCCTAACGGCGAACAGCATGATGCCGTGGGCCAAAGTTTGGGTGTCCCCGTTATCCCACCCGATCCAGTTCGAGTGAAATCTGTCGAGCGATACAAAATATCAGACCGGGCCCCAAAAAAACCGACCTGCCTGGGCAGGTGTATCCTGCGTCTGGCCGAAAGACCAGTCAGAGCCTAACAGCCATGTGGGGTATTCGTCGATTCAAAGTCTGGGGGTCCCTTGTGTACACGCGGAAGTCCGTGCTTTAGTGCCCGGCCATGTACCTCTGGAAGCTTTCCTGCCGTTCGATGTTGTGCACGGCGTAGGTGGAGTACAGCCAGCGTCCACTTTTGTTTTTCCATGCACCGAGCTGTTCTCTGTGATCCTTGAGGTCCTTGAGAGACCAACCCAGAACTTCAATAGCGTCCTCCTCCGAAAGTGATGTTTCCTCGTCGATGTGCATGAGTACGTCAAAGCATTCGTCAATGGATATGCCCATTGCGTCAGCCCACACCGTGAGCGCTTCCACTGTGAGCTGCAAGTTTCCGTTTTCGAAAGTAGAGAGATCGGGCTGGGATCTCTTTACGGCTTTCGCTGCTTGCTTTTGGTTCCATCCGTGTGCGTCTCGAAGTTCCTTGAATTTTTCTCCGAGCTTCTTCCAGTTCAATCTTTGGACTGCCGGGACTCCCATTTCCTCTCCTGTCTACCTGAGTTACCAAACCTACGGGACTAACTGATTCATTCGCTCAACGCCAGCGGATAGTAAAAGAATGCCAAGAACCGGAGTACCAGATAGGTACAGCCAATATTGGCCTGACTCGGCATGCGTTTCCCGTGTGCGGCCGAAAGAGCATTCAAAACCAAACGGCGTGTGGGGGATACGTCGAGTTAAAGTCTGGGTGTCCCGCTTGTACACTTGCCGCAACCACAAGACGAACGGCCTGGCAGGTACTGCCAGGCCGTTTTTGCAGAATCCTGGAAATCATTGTTAATTCCGCGGGCATCAGATCGCATGGTAAGGGATACCCAATATTGACTCACCTGGGCAGGCGTTTCCTACCAAGCCGAAAGAGACCAGTCCGAGCCTAACGGCGAAGAGGTGATGCGGCGAGCCAAAGTTTGGGTGTCCCCTTCATCCCTCGGCAGTTATGCCGGTGAATCGGCAACTAGCGTCGTTTCTCGCAATCGAGTCAGAATTGAAAATGCGACGTCTTCAAGTTGCGGGATGAAGTTGCTCGCCGCATCAATAATGTCTGGCGTTATCGGAACGTTTCCGTGGGAAATGTCGTTGCGAAGTTTTACGATTTCAGAAACGGTCTTGTCGTCGAGAATCGCTGAAGCATTCTTAGGGAAAATGTCATCACGCAGTTGAGCAACGCACATGCGAACCTTTGAGTCTTGCTTGTCCTCGTCGGACCATTCTGATTTGTCAGCATACGAATATGCGATGCGTTCGACGACACGCCAAAAACAACAAAAGTCGTCTAGGGAGTCCCTGCCGGTCAATCCCTTGCGATACCAACTTGAAGCTGCAAGGAAACGAGGGTGGTTTCTGCGGAGATATACGAGATTGCCCGTAATCCATGACCATTCAGCTACGGTGAGAATTCTATCGACTTGCGCGGACCGTCGATGCTGACGAATCCGCTCATCCCTTGCATCATCATCGGGAAGGTAAAACCAAACGGGAGCCCGGGTCAGAGTTGTAAGCAAATCACAAAGCTGGCTGAGGTAAACCGCGCCGGCCCGCGTAGCACCCTGTGGGGAAAGAGCTGTTACGTTGTACTCGACGCGCATTCCGCCAGTATTGCGTGCGTCGTGAAGTGTTATTTCCGTGAAGATGTCGCGACCCCCTGAGTGTCCCTTCAACGAGCGTTGAGGCTGGCGGCTCAATTCAGGTGATGGCTTGATATCGCCGAATACAGTTACGTTCATCGTAAACTGACTGGCGCTGGCAGCGTTTTGCGGTGTGCGTTCTTGGTCAGGCATCAATTGGTTCGCGCTTCCGGGATAACGTCATGTATCCAGCGTTCTGGTTTACTCGGATTTCGGAGGACCCCTGATTCTGGATCCCTCCCTGAATTCGTCAAGGGCTGGCGGATCCAATTACCATTATTTTCGAATACGGAATTCTGGAATACTAGTGACACCCAAACAGATGGATTACTCGTGCGCGCAACGCCTTCGCAAAAAGCCAAATCTCCGCTCCCGTAGCAAGTACCGCAAGAAGCTCGCTGGCGACGGGTGGGGGTTAGAGAGGCAACCAAACTGAAGGGGAGCGTGACACGAATGGAGACTTATTCAGTGCGGAGAAGGCGAAGCGGGTAAGTCAACCACCAACTGGATCTTTCGCGTTTGTTGATTTCCCGCATTCGTTTCGAGCATCAGCCGCAGAGGGGCTGGCTGCTACCCCACCTGGACGCGTGACCGCCCAGTCAATCCTTCGATCAATCGAACCGGAGCCCAAGGAAGGGACAGCCAATATTGGCCTGACTGGGCCTGCGACTACTGCGTGCGGCCGAAAGAGCATTCAAAACCCAACGGCCATGTCGGGGATACGTCGTGTCAAAGTTTGGGTGTCCCGTTTGTAGAACTCGGTAAACCACCAACAAAATCTTCCCGCCTTCCCGAAGCCAATCAGCTACCGAACCAATCGCGTGGGCATACACGAACGCTTCGAAGGCGACAGTGTGCAACGCATGATGCAAGTGGACGTTCACCTGATCGACTTCTATGACGAACAGGTCAGAAAACTGGACCTGTACCTGGAACAGAGCGCAAAGATCGACGGAGGCCAAGGAAGGGACAGCCAATATTGGCGTGACTGGGCCTGCGCCTACTGCGTGCGGCCGAAAGAGAATTCAAAACCCAACGGCCATGTCGGGGATACGTCGTGTCAAAGTTTGGGTGTCCCTTTTGTAGCTCGTTGCAGTTGGACATCTGATTTCAATCAGAAAAGGCATCCAATGATCTCAGCGGGCTAACGTCACGCGTCACCGGGTACGCGCGAAAGATTCTCAATTTCAAAACCGCTCGGCTCGCGTACTCCGGTGCACGCGATTGTTACCCCAGTTCATTCCGCAATGGCGTAGTCGAGAACGTGCGCCAAACGTTGAAGTAAATCAGCGGCGGATTCCTTGTGTCCATCAAAATGATACACGATTTCAATCGGACGTTCCGGCTTTACGATGCACTTGAGGAACCATTCATCGGAATGACGATCGTCCGTGCAGATCATCTCGACGGAACCAGCCAGCGGTTGCAAGTGTTCGTCAGCCGTCTGTTGATCGATATTGGGCGTTGCTGCGACAAGCTGGTCAGCAATGTATTTCATTGCTCGGGCCTGATCGACAACGACGCACGCGAACTCTTCGTTTGCGCGTTGCACTATGGTCGCGATATCAAGCCACGACGAGGAAGTGTTTGGCGCAAGCGATGTCATTCTTATTTGATTGGGGTAACGTCCCCGGTAACCGGGCACGAAGAGTTGAGTCTGTGTACAAGTAAAACGTGTTTGAGTGCTCCGTGTTCACCGGGTTGTTATCCGACGACCAAAGCGGATCACGCGATGCATCCAGCATACCCGTTCGAAGTTGAAAAGTAACGTGCAAACGTTGTGTTTAGAGGATGGTGACGACTGCGCCGAGGCTGTCGTGAGCACATTCAGCAATGAAAGCACGAAGGTCGGCGTACCGGATCCTGATGTTCTCTGGACCGTCTTCGAGCCCCACAAATCCTGCATCATAGATATTGTTCGTGGACATGGCACTTGCGTCGATTCGGCGAACAAGTTCGTCAGGATTGAGCTCGTTCAGGACGACGTGAAACGAACTGATTTTGATTGCCGTATGCAGTCCGCAATGGTCCGAAGTTCCAGCCAACAGCGGGCCAGCGAGAAGAGTGCAAGCCGGACTATCGTCGGCATCAACGCGACCCGAAATCAGATAATGAAGAACGTGCCAATCACGACCGAGATCAAGCGATGCTATGACGCCGCCCACGTCTTGTGCATTCGATCCATCACGAATCAGGCGAGCAATGTCACCATCGCTGTGGGCAAAAATTCGTGATTCAAGTCCCATTCCACCTGCCCATTGGAGATAGCGATAGCCGGATAACGTCCCCGGTAACCGGGCACGAAGAGTTGAGTTTGTGTACAAGAAACGCGTGTTTGAGTGCTCCGCGTTCACCGGGTTGTTATTTGGCCTGCGTTAGGTGCTAAGGTCAGTATCGTCCCAATGTGTGTCAGGAGATACGACCCAAGTCAAAGCATGGCGTCGTTCATGAATTACACCACCGTTGACGACAGGATGGAAGTCCTCTGGAACGGTATCGCGGCCAAGTTGTGCGCTGCGGACTGCGTTGTGAGCACAGTAAAACAAATCTTCCATAGCAATGACATCATTTTCATCACGAAGTGAATTGGAATGAATCCAGTCAGCAAAACTGGCATCCGTATCACCGATGAATTCAACCAACATCTTTTCGAGTAGCGCGCCTTGTAACATTTGGCCATCGAGCGAAGGAGCGATGTCAAACCCAAGCACCCACGAAAGCGAAAGCATGTTTTCAAGGTACCAACCGATTGAGTCGACGTGCTTTCGCCGCGTGAGCCATCGCCAACCACGGAGCAGATCGTTTTCATCTGACGTAAGTTGCGATGCGAGGGAATTCCGTTCGATGCAGTTGCGGATCTCACGCGTAGGGAAATCTCGCCCGGAAAAACACACGTAAAAGTATAAAGCGTTTAGACCCCAAAGGCGCTTGGCGATTTCTTCCACTGGTCGAAGCTGGTTGGTTTCACCGCGCGGACCGAACGGAAGCGATGGCGAAACTGTGAAGCCATCACCGACGAGTCGTTTCAAGTTCGTCGCACGGACGGCTTCGTAGTCGATCATGAAGAGGAGTGGCCAAATAACGTAATTAGCTGACCGGGCGGCGGTTGCCGCCCTCCATGCAGCCGGAGCTTGCCGCCGCTCCGGTCCAGCGTCTTGTTAGGCGGACCTGAAGTGGAGTTGTTAGGTGGCGATTATGGACAAATTAGAGCGAGTAGCGAGCGGGGTGGTACTGTATTGGCATCAAGGTCACGGTGATTTGCGGAAACGCATTGGCAGCCTCAATGACGCGGTGAAGATGGCAAGGATCAAAGCACGATTTGTGCAAGAAGACGGGGTTGCCGGTTGGGTTGGCCGCGATGCCGCAATGGCGAAAGAGTTTCGTCGTAGGGTTGAGCGAGCATGTATACAAGGTTGGGTGGAACGCGAAATCGCAGCCGTGAAAGGTGTCATCCGGACGTATCGGAAAATTCCGTTGTGGAAACGATTGTTGCGGTGGATTCCGCCTAACGTACAAGCGTAACCGGGCACGAACGAGAAGCGTTGGGTACAGAGCACGCCCTTTTGAGTGCTCCGAGTTCACGCCGTTGTTAGGCGGACTGAAGTGGAGTTGAGGATGAGTACAGAAGACCCGGCGACGGTGGAGAAAACTATGAGTTCAGAAAGCGCGACGAATGCCGCTCCGGTGCATGGCCGTTGTTATGTTGCGACCCGATTCGATGGATGGCATGACAGAACGATGGTGCTAACTGAGTCTGAACTGGAAGAATCCAAGCGAGATGGATCGTTTGCAAAAGAAGACCAGTACGGAGGTGGTGATTGGCGGGTGTTCCGCATCGCTGAGGAAATACCTATTGAGAAGGTTCGCGGCGACGGCTGTAGCCATGAATGGGTGGACGCACGCAATGCAGTCGTTAAGTCAGGTGAGATGTGCCCAAAATGCGGTGCGATTCGAGCGACCATCATCTGCGGTCTTGAGTACTCGCCAAGCACTACGAGCGAAATGCGTCCGTCTAACGTACAAGCGTAACCGGGCACGAACGAGAAGCATTGGGTACGGAGCACGCCCTTTTGAGTGCTCCGAGTTCACGCCGTTGTTAGGCGGACCTGAAGTGGAGTTGAGGATGAGTACAGAAGAAACACAGTGGGTGGATTACGTGAAAGAGGGTACTCTGGAGCCGAAGCCGCCGGGTGGTTTGGTGGTGTTAGCCATGGTGATCAGTTTTGTTTGGTTCTCTATTTTGTATTGTGTGGGATTAATGCCAGATCAAGAGATTACCGCCAAGACGGCGAAGAACGAAATTGTATTGGTGTGCGACGATCTCGATTACGCCGCAATACAACAGTCTATGGCAAGGCGCCAGGCGTATCGTGTCACGCCTGACAGCGGGTCAAACGTGGCTGGTGCTACGGTGGCCGAGATTTGCCGCGGGTGGTACGAGACGCTGACGACCGATGTCGATGACAATGGGTTCGACTAAGTCCGTCTAACGTTACGTATCCAGCGTTCTGGATAACACGGGTTTTGGTGGACCACTGATTCTGGATACCTCCCTGAATTCGTCAAGGGCTCGCGGAACGAATTACCGTCATTTGGTTATCCGGAATTCTGGGATACTAGTGAAACCCAGACAGCAGGATAACTCGTCAGCTCAACGCTGTAGCAAGAGCCTCAATCTCCGTTACCGTAGCAAGGACCGCAAGAAGCTCGCGGGCGACGGGTGGGGGTTTGGGATGCAACCAAACTGAAGGGGAACGGGAAGCGAATGGAAGATCGGGACCCGTATACAGTCGTGGCTCGCCACTCAGCTTGTTGCGGCGGCCCTTATTCAATATTTGGTCGCCCCAAATTTCCGACTCCAGATGAATTCCAGACTTCATCTAGTAGAGTTTGCCGGCCGGGGCAGTGCGAGAACGAGAGCGGGCAGGTCGAGGATATCACCCGAGGTCCCTTGTGTTTTCTTCGATCTTGAACATGAGGGAAAGGTATACCATCCGCGATAGCCACATCTTTGCCGCCAGCCAGATGGCGCCGAATATCATTGCGAACATCAAGCCAAGAGTCGCTTCGTACATCCCGCCGCCCGTTGTGATGCCAAATATCCCACCGAGTGCAGCAATGACGAAGCTGATAATTAACCCAACCAACGAGATCTTGGCGATGTTGTACGCCCTCCCGATCCTCGCCTCGATTTCAGCGTGATATTCTTCGATGAGCTGCGACATTGCACCGTTGTGCCTTTGAGCCTTCGGTCGTCGCTTTGTAGTGACGGGAGCCGGTTTAGGTGGCGGTGGTACTTTCCGGTCGTCGTTGAACGGCGGCGGATCCAGCTTGGTCGCCTCAGCAATCACAAACTTGAATCCACATTCGTTGCAGGATCCTTTCTTGCCCCTGAAACTGATGGGGACTTCGTGGATCGTAGAACAGTTTGGGCACTCCACGGGAATCTTCTTATCGCTCATAGCCGTTTCTTCTTGCTCGGGTGAGGCGGCGATATCAGTTGTCTTCTGAACCCCCAACCCCATCCTCGGAAAATATTCTCGCACGCGATCCCAAAGGCACACGCCCTGGATGCGATACGAATGCCTTAACTTCGCAAGCCGCCTCGCATCGCGCGATTTCATCGCACCTTGTCGACCGACCAACACTCGACAGCTTCCACTCCGCCACGCCAACTCGTAACAGGACAGCCTAACATCGACTGCCTCCCTCGCGGTTGTTCATTTCCCGCATTCGCTTCGAGGATCAGCCGGAGAGGGGTTGAGTGCTACCCCATTTGCACGCGGGACCGCCCAGTCAATTCAGCGACCCGTCAAACCGGCAACAGTGGATCGCCGGAGACGGAAAATCAGGACGGGTCACTGCTCAGATGATTGCGGTGACGTCCACTACCGAGCGCTTGCGAAGAATTGCAGTCACGCTGATCCAGGTCCCCTGGCGTGCCGCTGCGAGCAATTTCAATCCAACCCAGCCAGACGGCGGAAGTCTTCCAGGATCAGGTAGAGGCAGGGGACCAGCACGAGGATGATTGCCGTCGAAAAGAGAATGCCGAAGCCCAGGGAAATTGCCATCGGGATAATATACTGCGCCTGTAGTGACTTCTCGAAGATCAGTGGAACCAAGCCACCGAACGTTGTTAACGTCGTCAGCAAGATCGGTCGGAAACGACGCAGACCCGCTTGCGAGATCGCGTCGAAGGCCGAGTTCTCCTTGCGGCGGCGATTGGCATAATCAATCATGATTAGCGAATCGTTGATGACGACGCCCGACAACGCAATCACGCCCATCAGGCTGACCAACGAAATGTCGTAGTCCAGCCAGATGTGTCCAAGGACAGCCCCCACGATTCCGAACGGGATGGCGACAAGCACGATTAACGGCTGAATGTATCCCCGGAAAGCAATCGCCAGCAGTGAATAGATCACCGCCAGCGCGAATCCAAACGAGCCCCACAGTGAGGCCGTGGCGCGTCGCATCTCTGCATCGCTGCCTTCAAAGCTCCACGTGATCCCGGGAAAATCATTTCGCAGGTCCGGCAGCACCTCGCCTCGCATCGCCTCGATCACTTGCGTCACGGCGCGCTTGGGCTGCACGTCCATCGACACATTGATCGCACGCCGACCATCACGCCGATTGATCGAAGTGAATGCCTCGTCCTTCCTCAGCTCCGCGACATCCAGCAACGGCACTTCGGCTCCGCTGGGCGTACGAATGATGAGATCTTCCAGGTGATGGATGTCTTCGCGCTGGTCCTCGGGAAGCTTTACGCGAACTTCCGTCTCGTTGGTACCTCGCAACAGCCTCAAGGCGAGCGAACCAAAGAAGGCACCCCGCAACTGCTCGCCCAGCTCTTCGTCGGTCAGCCCCAGGGCCCGGCCTTCCGGTCGCAGCCGAAAGTCGTACTGGGCCTTGCCTTTGTTGTAGTTGTCATTCACGTCGCGAACGTTCGCGTAACTGGCCGCCCGTTCGACGAACGTCGCCGTGGCCTGTTCCAGCACGTTGATATCGCTGTGACTGAGGGCAATATTGATCGCACGCCGATGGCCGCCCGGTCCACGCTCGGCGCGGAAGCTCACCTGACTGACGCCCGGCAGGTCGCCAATCGACTCGCGCCATAGCTCGATCACTTCGTTGGCCGTCATGTCCCGCTGATCTGGCGGCTTCATCACGATCTCGACATCGATGAAGCTCTGCCCGCGAACGTTGGTCGCAACGCCTTCGGCAACCTCATAAAGATTGTGTTCGTCGAACATCCGCAGGCTTGCTTCGGTGATCACTCGAGCAATCTCGGCTGCCTGGGCTCGCGTGGTGCCCACCGGCATGCGGACGCCGCATTCGATTTCGTCCGCGGAAACTTCCGGCATCAGGATCATGCCCATGTGAGCACTGGTCGCATAACCGCCGACCACCAGAAACATGCCCAGGGCGGCGCAGGAGACGACGTAGCGATATCGCAGGCAAACATTCAGAACCGGGCGATAGAGCAGGGCGACCAACCAATTGAAGCCCGCACTGAAACGCTGCTGGCCGCGATGTAAAAACGATCCGGGTCCACGCTGTCCGGCAGGTTTGGCTTTGGCGTGAGCGAGGTGCGCCGGCAGGATAAAGAGCGACTCGACCAGCGACAGTGACAGGACGATGATGACGACCACCGGAAGCGGCGCCCAGAATTTCCCCATCTCGCCCGGCATGAACATCAGCGGCACGAACGCCACGATATTCGTCAGAATGCTGAAGACCACCGGAGACGAGACTTCACGAGTTCCATTAACGGCCGCCGCCTCGTAGTTCTCCGCCGAGTTGCGTTTTTCGTAGACGTTTTCGCCCACGACCACCGCATCATCGACCACGATCCCCAGCACGACCAAAAACCCAAACAGCGAAATCATATTAATGCTGACGCCAAACAGGGGCAGCAGCAGCAGACCGCCAATGAAGGACACGACCATGCCCATCATCACCCAGAACGCCAGCCGGAACTCAAGGAACAGGGCAAGGATCACAAGGACAATGACGACGGCGAGCGCCGCGTTCTCAAGGACCAGGTAGAGTCGGCGGCGAAACTCTTCGGCACTGTTCCGGTTGATTCGCAGCTTCACGTCCGGCGGCAGCGAGCTTTCGAAATCCCGCATGGTTTCCGTGACGGCTTCCGCCACCTCGATGGGAGATTGCGTCCCCACGCGGAACACGGCCAGCTCGACGGAGGGCTCCTGGCTGAACTGCGAATGGAAGCCCGCTTCCTCGAAGCCATCTCGAATGGTGGCAATATCCCCCAGCGTGACCAGGGGTCCGTCGCGACCGGCAACGATTTCAATGCCGGCAAATTCGTTCGCCCACTGCTTGCGTGCCTTCACTCGCAGCAGAATCTCCCCGGCGCTGGTCTGCACGGATCCCGCCGCCACGTCCTGACTGGAGGTGCGAATGATGTTCGCCACCGTGGACAACGTCAGCCCATACTCGCGGAGTCGCTGACGCGGAATCTCCACGTGCGTCACATACTGGGGAACTCGAAACAGTTCGACCTGCGTAATTTTCTCGTGCGACTGCAGCTGGTCGCGAAACTGCTCGGAGAGCTTGCGCAACGTCCAAATATCAACCAGGCCATACACCGCGACACGGATGACTTCGCGCTGTTCCGATTCCAGACGCACTTCCGGCTGTTCGATCTGATCCGGGAACGTACGAATCCGACTGACGGCCTGATCGATATCCTGAAACGCCTTCATCCGGTTTTCGCCGGCCACCAGCTCGATCAGCACTTCGCCGCGCCCCTCCCGAGCTTCGCTAGTGATCCGCTCGATTCCCTTGACGCCCCGCACGGCACCTTCGATCGGAGCCAGGATGCCCTGTTCAACTTCGGAAGGAGACGCACCGGGATAGCCGACGCGGACCTCCACCACGTCCAACTGCGATTCGGGAAAGACTTCCTTTTGGATGACTCGAGCCGACCACAAGCCACCGCCCAACAGGATCATCATCAACAGGTTGGCGGCGATGGAGTTGCGAGCCATCCATGCGATGGGACCGGAGTCGGCGTCGGTGCTTTCGGCGGGCTGGCTCAACGTGCCGCCTCCGTTGCGGGCTTGGGCGTGGGCTCAGTTGCGGGCTTGGTAGCCGGCTCAGTTGCGGGCTTGGTAGCCGGCTCAGAGGACTCGGCCGCGGTATCCAAATCGGTCGCGGCCCCCGGATCGATCGAGGTATCTGAACCGGTCGAGGTATCTGGCTCGGCCGAAGCCTCCAGGTTACGAAGTCCGATGCCATCGGCCACGGTCGCCAACGTGGTGGTCACCACTTCTTCGCCGTCTTCCACGCCTTCGCGGATGTAGGCGTATTCGGCATCACGGAAATCGATCACCGTCTCGCGGATCTCCAGCTTGCCGTTGCTCTTGATCCAAACGGTATCGCGGTCATGGATGTATTCACGCTTCAGTCGCACGACGTTGTCGATCGGTTTGCCTTCGATTTGCGATTCAATCAGCGTATCGAGGATCAGGGGCGGCGCGTCCGTGTTTTGCGACAGCGGATCGTCAACGGTCACCAGCACCCGAGCGAGACGCGACTCCTGATCGAGCGTTCCAATCATGCGACTCACGCGAGCTTCCCGCGATACGTCTGCTCCCCATGCATCGGCATTCCGCAGCGTGACCTTCGAACCCAACCGATCACCGTCCGGGAACAAAACCCAGCGTAAATTGCGAACCGGCACGGCCACCATGATCCAGTATTCATCGATGCCTACGAGTTGCCCCAGCTCATCGCCCGGGCCAACCTGCGACCCCACGTTGGCCGTCCGGCGGAGGATCTGAGCGTCGAAGGGGGCCACGATTTGCGTGCGTTCCAAATCGAGCTTCGCGCGTTCGACGGCGGCCTTCGCTGCGGCGACCTGGGATCGAATCGACGCGAATTGAGGCTCCCGCAACACGAGTGCGCGATTGGTCTCATCAATGGAATCGCCCAGCAGCGCCAACTCCTTCTTCGCGAGACTCTGCCGGCCCTCTTCAATCTCCAGGGACGCTTCGACCTGCAGCAGCTCGCTCCTGCGAATTGATAGTGCGTTTTCAAAGTCGGCTGGGTCGATCTGCAACAGCAACTCGCCCTCGCGAATCATCCCGCCGGGCACAAAGTTCTGCGACAGCTCGAGCACCTGCCCTCGTACACGCGGACTGAGCACGATGTCCTGCGCCGGTCGCACATCGCCCAGCACGACCAGCTGCGGCGAATAGGTGCCTCGACGAGCGATCACCGTTTCCACGAGGGCGGCGGACTTGCGACGGTTATTGACTTGCTGTGCCGTTGGTTCCGTTCGATTGATCACGACAATCGCCGCAGCGGATGCGCCGAGTATCGCCACGCAGGCAATCGCGTTCCCCAATATCCCTAACCAACTTCGTTTCGGTTGCGGGCTGGCGTCAGTCATCAGGGGATCTCTTCGACGAATTCAACGGGCGGGAGTCGTTCCAGGGCAGCGGCGGGTTCGGGCGGATCGAAGTCGGGCGGGACCAGTTCTGGACCAACGGCTCCCGGTAGCAACGACTCCAATTGTACCGGCTCCGGAGGCACGGGCTCAGGTGGCGTCCGCAGCTTAGATGACTCCGGTTGCCGCATCATGGATTCGACATCCGAGTCCACCGAGTCCAATCCCGAATCCGACTCGAACTCTAACCCGGACTCTAATCCGGACTCCGGCTCGGGCATCACGTCCGAATCCTGCCTTCCTTCTACTTCCGCGAAATTCGGCGTGAAATCAACAGCCGTTCCATCAAAAAGCATCTGCGGGTTCGGATCGAAGTCACCCGCCAACGCGAGGTAGAGACTGATTCGGATGAGTACCAGATCCAGTCTGGCCGACAGGATATCGCGTTGCAACCGTTGCTCGGACTGAACGGAACTCAGAATGTCCAAATAGGAAGCATCGCTGGTAATGAATCGTTGACGGAGTTGTTCCGAAGCCTGTTCGGCCAACTTCACCTGGGCATTCAGGCGTTCGATCCTTCTCAGCTGATAACGTTCCAGCGCCAAACTGTCCTCTACATCCTGAAACGCGATGAGCATCGTCTGGCCGTATTCGTTGAACCGCTGACAGACGACTGCCGCGTTACGGTCCACTTCCGCACGGCGTTGACCACCATCCAGCAGCGGCGCGACAAGCTGACTGCCGATCGAAACGAACCAGTCCCGGAACAGCGTTTCCGCGTTCTCTGCCGAATTGATCAGCGAACCGAAAATATTGAGCCGCGGATACTGGGCACTAATGGCCGATGCAAGATCGCTATCGGCTGCCACGAACGCCAAATAGTCACGCCGCACGTCCGGCCGACGCATCAGCAGTTCAGACGGAGCCCCCGCGTAGGGCAGGGGAGGCAATTTGGGAAGCTGGTCGCCCGTCTCGAAACTGGCCGCCTGCGGCAGCTCGCCCACCAGCACGGCCAATTGATGTTCGAGTATCTCCACGCGAGCTTCGACAACCACCTGCTGTTCGAGGGTGGACTCGACCAACTGTCGCTGCCGCAACACGTCCGGACTCCCGCCGCCAGCCGCCACGCCCCAACGCGCTTCTTGCGAAATCAAACCGTCGCGGTTCGTGCGCAGTTGCTTCTCCAACAGTTTCAACTGCGCCTGTGCTTCGATCAGCGAGAACCATGTCCGGGCCACTTCCGCCGCCAACGAAAGGGCAACGGCGTGATAGTCGGCGTGGGTCGCGTCCGCTCGGAAGCGTTGCGCGTCAACGCGAGATTGAATTTCGCCCCACAGGTCAACCTGATAATTTGCATCCAGCCCCCACGTCGTTCGCGTCTCGGTAGGACCGGGGCCAAACGTCGCATTGGTTCCAAACACGCCGTCGACATCCGGGAAGAAGTCCGAAGCCTCTCGCCTTGCCACCGCACGCGCGGCACGCAAACGTTGTAGGGCTGCCGCCAATTCGAAGTTATCGCCCAGAGCACGTTCGACCTGAAAATCGAGCCCGTCATCACCGAACGTTGTCCACCAGCGATCCGGCATCCCCACTTCGCCGCTTTCGGAAAACGGCACCAACGCACGCGTGGGGAAGTCGCGTTGCACCTGACGTGTTCGGCAACCTGGCGACGCCAACAACACAAGCAACAGAACAGACAGGCAACGCGATCTATTGAATGATGGCTCGCGAGCGGACATATCTTGAAGTCAAAGGTCTTTGGAGGACGGCTCACGGGATGCCATCGCCACCGCGAAAGCAGTGCAATCACCGGAAACGATGGCGTATTACACATCACCATTTTCGGCGCAGCGGACCTTGCGACTTGCGTGGATAAACCGGATTCTCCCGGCGGAATCCCTCAGACTGCGAACAGCGTTGAAAACCTGCAAAGGAAGTCAATTTGTCATAAACTCGCAAACCGACCGTAGACGCCGGGCGATTCACGTTGCAATACTCATAACGAAACGCTAGGCCATTACAGACACCGCGTCATAAGACGACTCGTTACGGCACGTAATCCAGAATCTCCCGGGAGAAGATGATATGTCGCTCACGCTCCGAGTATTCGTACTGACACTTGTATGCGGTGCTTGCACACTGGCTCAAGAGTCGGAAAAGCAGCAAGCCGATCGCATTCGCAAGGCAACTCGGAAGACCGCGGAATCGATTGTGGCCACGCGTCGGCCCGAAGGCAAAGCCGAGCAGTCGCTGGAACTTCGGGACAAACCGTTGCTCAGCTATCGCGAGGCAATCGGTGAATGGACCGATGGCTCGACGTGGGTTTGGGGAACGAAGGGTCGCCCCGCCGCGATGCTAAGCCTGATTTCACACGTCAACCGAACGCGGACGTACGAGTGCCTGTCGTTCAGCGAACACGCCCTCGCGCTGCGTGAGCCGTCGGGCTTTGTCTGGACGCCAAAGCCAGTCTGGAATCCACAACCCATTCCGGGGACTTCGACGCCCGTGAAATCTCGTCGGCTGCGGTTGGCGCAGATGCGAAAGATCGCCCGACGCTTCAGTGCTACCGAACGCGACTTCTTCGCGGACCGCACCAAGGGCGTGGAGCATCAACTACGCATGCTGCCAACGCCCACGTATCGCTATGACACGGAATCGCCCCAGTCACTGGACGGAGGCATGTTCGCCTTTGTGCGCGATGGGGACCTGGAACTGATGCTGGTGATCGAAGCTGAAAAGCAAGCCGAGGGCAAGCCACCGAGGTGGGTCTTCAACGCTCTGCCGGTCACCGTCCACCAACTTGATTTGAAATACAACAGGATGCCAATCTGGACTCTGCCCGATCGTAGCTTCTCAGAGGCAATGGACCCCACGAAGGTGTACTTCATCCATCAACGGCCATTGACTCCGGACGAACGCCGAAGCGACTAGCGCTGGCTCAATGGCTGGCGGCGATACGGTTCACACCGGAAAGATTTGGTTTGAGCGGCCGTTTTGGCTACGCTTGAAATGCTCGTCCGATCGCCCCTGCGAGCGCGAACGTTCCGCGATTGCAACGCGGACTCGGGGCACGCATCTTGGGCCAATTCGACGATGGATAACACACCGTTTGCCAATGCGAGACGATGCTTTCCATTGGCGATTACCTGGTTTGTGTTGTTGGCAGGCATCTCGTGGCTGGCCGCCATCGACACCGTCTATGCTCGATGGGAATTCGTCCTGCGTTACGCTTTTCTGGCAACGGTGGTCACGGGAATCTGGGCAGTGCTCGTCTGGACTACCCTATACGGGAAGACGCCGAGGCAAAAACTCATGGCGGTTCCTCTGACGCTCGTGGCGACCACTGTTGCGTTGCCTTTGTCCGGTCCACTATTCGGGGCGGTGCCGTGGCTTCCCATTCTGGGACTTTCACTGCTGCTTTGGATGTTCGGACAACCGGCATTGCTGGTGGCTCGTTCAAAATCGCAATGGCGAATCGGCTCGGAAGATATGGAACCGCTGCCGAACAAGCGGCCGTTTAGTTTGAAGCGGCCGTTTAGTTTGAAGTGGCTGTTCATCATCACCACCATGGTGGCCATGGTGATTGTGCTCACCGACCTGTTGGATTTAGGCGTGAAGGGCATAGTCGCATGCCTTCTCCCATTCATATGGCCGATGGTGGTTCTCTCCGTTTTCAGCCGGGTAGGAATTTGGCTCACTGGGCCGACCTTGCTCTTTGTAGCTTGTGTATTTGCATTCGTTTCGGCTTGGGGCGTGGACCGCGGTCACTTGTTGAGCCTCGACATCGAACCAACCTTGCTCGCCGGATTCGCAACAGCCTATGCATCCTCAGGCCTGTTGCAAATCCTTGCAGCCACCTACGTGCGGCGACGAGGCTGGTTGATTCAGTGTGGAGGCGAGCAGGGCTTTGGAGCCCCACGGACGACGCCAGGCATCACCATACCGAAGGGATACCTGTATGCGCTGGGGACGTTGTCCTTGTTGGGGTTTGTTGTGGGAACCGGCTGGCTCTACTATCCGCAATGGGTGGCCAAGTCATGGCCGCTCCCCGCTCAGCCTTCCACAGCCGATTTACCCAATCTGTTTGCGGTGGCGTCTTACCCCATGCCGGCAGATCACCGCCGCCGCGAGGTGAGGCAGCAGACGGCAAAACTGTTTTCCACGACTTCCGTAACGACGGAGAGAGACCTGAAGTTATCGGCTCGCTTCGCTGCCGCCGAGAATGCCGTCACTTCTATGGGCGATCGAGCAGTACCATTTCTGTTGAACGAAATTACCAACGACACGTCCAGCTCGTTCTGGACGCCTCGCTGGTACGGGAGTAGGAGCCTGGCCATCCGGATCCTGCGGAAGCTTGCCCGCGATGGCGTCGTCGGGATGCATGAAGAAGCGATCATTGAAACGCTCTCCGGCGAGGCCGAGACCTTTCGCCGCAGTTACGAAGTGATCGCATGCTTTGGAGACGCCGCAATACCAACGGTGCAAAAGGCCCTTCAGTCGACGAATCCGGAAGTCGTGCAGGCTGGCGCAGATTGCCTGCGGGAGATCGCTTACCTCGCGGCTCCGCAATCCGGTCGGGACGCCGTGCAACCGGCAATCCCCGATCTTGAACGGGCTTGCCTGCGGAATGCCCCGGGGCGGAGGCGTTACGATGATCTGTACCGCATCCTCGTTGAGTTGATCGATGAAGATGCGATCGCCACCCTCGCGTCCATCATGAAGGACCCTGCGCAAAGCCGGGCAGCGCGTTACGCAGCGGCTGTCGCGTTGACGAAATTCCCGACAGAGACCATCACCACGGAACCCGAAATGGTGCGTCTGCTTCGCATTGCAAACCAAAATGGCGACACGTGGAGGATGCTTGTGGCACTCAGCAAAATGGATCCCGCCTACCCTGAAATCGCCACCGCAGCAGCTGCCGTCATCGAAGTCCCCATGTTGCTGAAGGAATACGACCGCGATGCCGCGTCAGACGAGGGCCAATTACGCTAGAACAGTCGCCCACCCCGAAGATTTCAACCGGAAAACATTGCTTTCTTGCGTTCATCCAACGTGGCAACGATACTGGCGAACTCCGTTTTTGCCAGCCAGGACTCGCCTCGATGAATCGACACCTTCAAGCTCTGCTTGCTGCCTCACTCTGCGTCCTTGCAACCTTGCAGCCCGCATCAGCACAACTGCCGACGTACGAAGAAGATCCGTTCCGGCAGCTTGATGAAATCCTGCCCACTCCGTCGGAGACCCGATTGGCGTCAGGGAAGCCCGGGCCGAAGTACTGGCAGCAGCGAGCCGACTACCAAATCGACGTCACGCTGGACGACGTACGGCAGCGTCTGACCGGCAAGGAGACCATCACCTACCACAACCGCTCGCCCCATCGACTGAACTACCTTTGGGTGCAGTTGGATCAGAATCGCTTCCGTCCGGACGCGGATGGTTTGCTGTCGGCAACGGCACCCTCGATGGACCGCATGTCCTACAAGTATCTGGATTCGCTTCTGGATCGCGCCAAGTTCGAGGGCGGTTATGACATCACGAAGGTGGCCGACGGCGAGGACAAGCCGCTGCCGCACACGATCGTGAAAACCATGATGCGCATTGATCTACCGCAGCCGCTGGAATCGGGTTCGTCGACCGTGCTGAAGATCGACTGGCAACACAACATCGTCAACGCCAAAAAGAATCGGGCACGCGGCGGCTACGAGTACTTCGAGGAAGACAAGAACTACATCTACGAGATCGCTCAGTGGTATCCCCGCATGGCGGCGTATACCGACTACGCGGGCTGGCAACACAAACAGTTTCTGGGTTCCGGCGAATTCACGCTCGAGTTCGGCGACTATGAAGTCTCGATCACCGCGCCGTCAGACCACGTTGTCGCGGCAACCGGCGAACTGCAGAATCCGGAAGATGTCCTCAGCGGTCTCCAACGCGAGCGGCTGTCGGAAATCATGAACTCGGGCGAACTGAGCTTCGTCATCAAACCCGAAGAAGCGAAGGCCAACGAAAAGCCGAAGGGAACCGTGTCGACGAAGACGTGGAACTTCTCCGCCGCAAACGTACGCGACTTCGCGTGGGCGTCCTCTCGCAAGTTCATCTGGGACGCAGTCGCTCATGAGAACGAGGGCGACAAGGTGCTCTGCATGAGCTACTACCCCAACGAGGGCGAACCGTTGTGGAGCAAGTATTCCACGCGGGCCGTCGCGCACACCCTGGATGTGTACTCGAAGTACTCCTTCAAGTATCCCTACCCAACCGCGATCAGCGTGAATGGGCCGGTGGGTGGAATGGAGTATCCGATGATCTGCTTCAACGGGCCCCGCCCCGAGGAAGACGGCACCTACTCGATAGGCACCAAAGCGGGATTGATCTCGGTCATCATCCACGAGGTTGGCCACAACTATTTCCCCATGATTGTGAACACCGACGAACGGCAGTGGACGTGGATGGACGAAGGCATCAACACGTTCCTGCAGTTTCTGGCCGAGCGTGAATGGGAGGAAAAGTATCCGTCGCGTCGGGGCAAGCCACGCCACATGATTGGCTACATGGCGTCACAAAACCAGGTTCCGATCATGACCAATTCGGAATCGATCCATCAGTTCGGCAACAATGCTTATGGCAAGCCGGCAACCGCGTTGAATGTCCTGCGAGAAACGGTGCTCGGCCGCGAACTCTTTGACTTCGCCTTCCGTGAGTACGCTCGGCAATGGGAGTTCAAACGTCCCGAACCGGCCGACCTGTTCCGCACGATTGAGGACGCATCGGGAGTCGACCTCGACTGGTTCTGGCGAGGCTGGTTTTACACGACCAAGCATGTCGACATCGGCATCAAGACGCTCAGGCTCTACGAAATTGACACGCGAAACCCGGGGATTGAAAAGCCTCTGAAGAAGGCCGAGCGTGAGGACATTGAGGAACGCGACCTGACCGACCAACGCAACGAGGCAATGGATCGCCTGGTAGATCGTTACCCGGGACTGAAGGATTTCTACAACGAGTACGACGCGTTGGACGTGACGGCGAAGGATCGACGCGAATATGACAAGATGATCGAGGGCCTGGAGCCGGACGAACGCGAACTACTGGAACTGAAACACAAGTTCTACGTCGTGGACCTGGAGAACGTTGGCGGACTGGTGATGCCCGTGATCCTACGCGTCAATTTCGAGGGCGGCACGAGTGAGACGATTCGGCTGCCGGCGGAAATCTGGCGTAAGAATTCGAAGCGTATCTCGCGGATGATCGTGTCGAAGCAGGAGATCGCGACCATCGAGCTTGATCCGCAGCTCGAGACGGCCGACACCAATCGGCAAAACAATTTCTGGCCACCCAAGCCGGTCAAGTCCCGTTTCCAACTGTTCAAGAGCAAGAAGTCCAAGAACCCCATGCAGCAGGCCAAGGCCGAGTCCGAAAAGGAAGAGAAGGGTGCGAAGAAGGCGGAATCCAAAGACGAAGACGAGGACTAGTGTAGCTCCCGGATAATGGCCACTCCGGTATGCCACGGCTGGCCTGCTTGCGAGTGCGACCTACGCCGGCCAGAAACTCCCGGTCTCTGATGGCTGCTCCATAACAACGAAAGTCCGAATGCAGTTCCTCCGTTCCCTTGCTTTGCTGATGCTGCTCGTTCCGGCCAACGACTCGTGGGCGCATCCCGCTCATGAGACCAACGCGGAAATGGTTTGGAACGCCAGGTCGCGGTCGCTCGAAGTTGCCTTGTTGGTTCGTGGCATCGATCTCGAGCAGGCGATAACTCCACGAAATTCGAAACGCATCGACCTGGGATCGAACCCAAACGCCGATTCGCTCATTATCAAATATCTCGCGAAGCACTTCCGCGTCTCTACACCGGAAGGAAACGAAGCGAAGCTGCAGTTCGCAGGAAAATCGATCGATGCCAACGAGGTGTGGCTGTACTTTGAGTTCCCGTTGGCCACGGCATCACCGGCGGGCTTCCATGTCGTGAACCGGGTGTTCTTTGATACGTTGGAGAAGCAGACCAATCACGTCGCATTCCGGTCGGGCAGTGTTCGCTATTCGCTGAATTTCGACAAGGCCCACCCGCGTCAGACGATACGACAGGGTACGACCTCCGATGAAGCCCCCGGGTGGACGCCAGCGAAAGACTTTGAATCGCTACCTTCCGTCAGGGAGTTACCCGATCTGTTCACCATGGCCAACGGATCGCGAGTTTCCACGGTGCAGGAATGGCAAGCGCGGCGAGCGGAGATCAAGCAGATCATCCAGCATTATGAATACGGGCATATGCCGCCGCAGCCCGATCGGGTGATCGCAAGCAAGGTTCAATCACGATTGGACGCCAGGCAGTCGAGAACGGAGCGACAGCCGGAAGTCGAGCCACCGCCAAACATCGCGGTCGACGAGCGCGTGGTACTGTCGATCGGTTCGAAGCGGCAGCTCAAGCTGAACGTGTCTATTCAAATCCCTGGCGGCAGACGGCCTTGCCCTGTCATCATCGTCCCCGTGCATCGCATCACCGACATGCCATGCACGGCACTCTGCATGAAGCGAGGTTATGCGTTGGTGCAGTACCAGCGTGGCGACCTGGATCCAGACAAGGGGAACACCGTGGGCCCAGCCCAGGCGGCGTACCCGGATTCCGATTGGGCGACGCTCTCCGTGTGGGCGTGGGGTGCCATGCGAGTCGTCGACTACCTGGAAACACGTAGCGAATTCGACAAAGACCACATTGCCTTGACGGGTCATTCACGGGATGGCAAAGCCGCTCTGCTGGCCGGGGCACTTGATGAGCGGATCGCACTGGTTGCTCCCAACGGATCCGGTTGCGGCGGGGCAGGCTGCTTCCGCGACACGCCGGAATCGGCCGAATCGCTGGCCAAAATCACCGACCCAAACCGCTTTGGATACTGGTTTCATGAACGGCTGGCCCAGTTCGCCGATCGGGAAGACCGATTGCCCTTCGATCAACACTTTCTCAAGGCGGTCGTTGCCCCTCGGGCGTTGTTGTGTACCGAAGCCCGCGGAGACCTGTGGGCCAATCCAACCGGTACACGACGTACCAGCATTGCAGCACGAGATGTGTACTCGTTTCTTGATGCATCCGACAGGATTGGTCTAAGTTATCGTGAAGGACGACACGATCAAACGTTAGACGACTGGAAGACGCTCATCGACTTCGCCGACTGGCAGTTCTTTGGCAAGAAGCCGGACGATGACGGCCGATTCTGGCAGTCGCCCTGAAGCACGCTTCGACAGCAAGCAGCGGCACGGAGACTCCGCCCGCGATGCAGCTCTAACCGGACACACGCGACTCCGCAGTAATCTTTGAAAAGCAAACATGGACGAAACCAACTCCCTACCGCCCAACACGTACTTTATCGAAGTCTCCGGATCGGGACTCCCGGAATGCGATGGGCTCTACGTGCCCTCCACGGCACCTCCGACCAAATCGGAATCGGGCACGGTCTCCAGCCTCGGTTATTGGAACGGCAAACTGGCGTGGGATCGCGCCGATGGCAAGTCCGCTCGCAGTCCCGCGTTGTCCTATTCCAACAGCTATCGTTCATGGCGAATCTGTCGCCTGGACGGCCACCTTGCCTACGACTTCACGTGCGAAGCGGAACTGCCGCCAACGGAAGGCGAGTGGCATGTTTACAAGAAGGGCGTCGCGCCGGCGCCGTCGGTTGTCCTGCACCACTACGACCCGCGCAAGCCCTGCCCGGCACCAAATGTTGTCTTCGTCCTGGGAGGTCCGGGTGCCGGGAAAGGCACCATGTGCGAACTCGCCGAATCACAACTTGGTTGGACTCACCTCTCCACGGGCGATCTGCTGCGGGCGGAACGCGAAACGAACCCCACCATCGAAGACTATCTGTCGGCGGGTAAGTTGGTCCCCAACGAGATCATCGTCAAGCTGCTCAAGGACACGATGGAGCGAGTCACGCGCACAACCGGCAAGAACAATTTCCTGTTGGATGGTTTTCCGCGTTCCCTGTCCAACCTTGAAGGCTGGTACGAGGCATTCGGTCGTGACGCAGAACTCCCCAGCATGTTGTTCTTCGAATGTCCCTACGACGTGCTGGAAAAGCGCATCATGGGGCGATCCAAGTACACCGGTCGTTCCGACGACAACGTGGAGAGCATCAAACTGCGTTTCGAAACCTTCAAGGCCGAGACGCTACCGATTGCCGATCTTTTCAAGAGCAAGGGCAAGTGCATCGAAATCGACACCAGCCAGCAGCGGACGGACGTTTACGCTCGAGTGGTCGAGGTGCTGGCTGAATACACCGACAAGGATGTCGTCGCGAAACCGCTGACCGAGCGAGCCGAGATGCTATTGGGACTGCGGCCGTACCCAAAGAAGACGGACGACTGAATCGGTTCCCAATAACCGCGGCCGCGCGACGGTTCACGGTCGCCTAGTTCGTAACACGCTCCAACCGGCAGAAGCACGACCGATCGATCTCCACGTCGGCATGCTCAACGGCTTTTAGAAACTGCGTTCGAATCGCGGCGGCCGCTTTCGTCTTGCCTTGCTCCATCAGGCATTCTGCCAGTCCGTTCAACGCCCACGGGTTTCGCGGGTGTCGCTTCAGATCCGCTCGGTAGACGGCTTCGGCATCGCGGTATCGATTCTGCTCCAGCAACAACGCTCCCAACGCATGGCGTGCCGGCTGCATCCAGCCCCACGGCTCGTCATAGTTCATGGCGTCATCCCGTTGAACGGCCGTTCGGAGCTGCCGGAAGGCTTCGTCGTGGTCGCCCTTGCGATAGGCGATTTCGCCAGCGACCATCGCCGACGCGACGCCCAGAATGTCACGCGACGTGTTATTGAAGAGCATGCTGGTCTCCGGGATCGTCGCCCGTGTTTCCTCCAACAACTTCTGTTCGGCCTGTGCCTCGGCAACTCGACCGGTAGCGGCATAGGCCAATGCTCGAGCGTAATATCGCACGGATCGGCTCATGGGCAAGTTATCGGAGGGCTCCGGCGCCGCAAGGATCTCTTCCCAGCGACCGAAACGCACCAGTACGTGTAACTTCATGGGCATGAACGCATCGAGGAAATCGGTTTGCGCTTGCAACAGTTCATCGGGCACCTGCGCTACGAGATCTTCGGCCGCCTTCAACGCGAGCTGACTGCGTCCCTGAAACATGGCTCCGTAAACAACGAAGTGATAGTTGTGAATCCGATAGAACGTATAGAAGTTCATAGCACCCTGCCGCTTTAATGCCTCCTTGTCGACTTCGATTGCTCGCAGATTCGTTTGCACCACACTTTCGTAGTCGCCCAGCAGCACGTCGATGTGCGTCGGCATGTGAACCAGATGCCCCGCGCCCGGCATCAGATTTCGCAGCCGGTTGGCAGCGTCGAGTGCCTTTTCGGGCGTCGGTGAAGCCTCCATCGTGTGAATGTAGAGGTGGTTCGCAGCCGGGAACTTGGGAGTAATCGCAAGCGCACGCTCGAGTACCTCCATGATCTCCGGCGTCTCGGGAGCGGCAACTCCGTTCGTATCCCACTGTTTCCACGGGCGGAGGATCATCAACGATTCGGCGAACAGGGACGCTACCAGCGGATCTTCGGAGTACGTCGCGTAGACGCGTCGCATGGCGTCCGAGTACGCTCGGTTTAGGGGCTCGCGATCATCCGGTACGGGGACTGAATACCGGAGTGCGAACGCATCAATGATCGCTTCTTCACGCGGCGACGCATTTTCGCGGTGCAGTTGCGCCAGCCGAATTGCCATGTTGGCCTGAGCAATTTGGTGCGGCTCAATTTCCGTATTGTTGATATTCGGACCCCACGCGTATGCGAGTCCCCAATAGGCCATCGCCATCGACGCATCAAACTGGATCGCTCGTTCAAAACAACGGACGGCCTCTTCGTGGTTGAACGCGATGCACATCGCCAGTCCGCGGTCGAACCATTTCTGGGCGTCGGCGGATTGCGTGGTCGCCGAATAGTGGAATCCCCCAAGGTCATAGTACGATTCCGCGGTTTCCTTGACGCGTAATTCGACCTCCCGTTCTCGATCTTGCGACTGTGCAACCGAAGCATTGCTCAAACAAACACAGGCTACCGCCACACATCCCGCCAGCAATTTCCCGTTCACGATCGGCACTCCCTGTTGATAATTCCACGGACGCCTGGCACCCAGCCAGCGCCGGACATCTTACAGCCAAACGAAGCTTCCAGGCGACTGGCTGTAACTGCAACCAATAACGAACACTTGGATCGTGGCGAGTTTGCCCCAACGACGCGGCACGCCAAACCGCAGATCGACACGGACGGGCGCAAGACGACATCGGGACCACTGCACGACGAAGCGTATGCAGACCGAGCCGTCGAACGAACCGCTAGATCGTGTTCGACTTGATTTCTCGGCGCGTCAGCCATTCTTCCCACGCCTTCACTGCGGCCGCTCGTTGGTCATCGTCTTCCGCTTTCCATTGAGCAGGCGTCACAACCCGAGTCTCACCCGTGATGCGTTGCAAACCGCGAGCCGCCTGAAAGCCAATCTCTGTATCGTCGTCAGCGAGGAGCGCAACGAGCTGGTTAATCGATTGGTAGTCCGCGAGATCCGCGACCAGTCTGGCGGCCAGTGCCCGTCGACGATCGGACAGGTATTCGCGGCGTTCCGAAAGGAGGAACGACAGCAGCGGTCGGACACACCCCGGTCCAAGCATCCGCAATTCATCTTCATAGAGGTGTTGCACTTTGGAGTACCCGATGGAAGCCCACAACGCGTCCACTCGTTTCGTCAGCTCAGCGTCTCCCGGCGATTTTTGGCGAATGAGATCGTGAATCCATCGTGTCTCAATCAGCGGATTGGCAACATCATCGGACTTAATCACCTTGCCTCCGGCCAGGCGAATTTTCTTGCCGGGTTCGATCTTGCTCTTTCCATCCCTGCCCGTGACGCGCACGTCACCATCCAGCACAATCAATTCCGCCTCCTGTTCGCCCACATACCGGAGATCGTAGCTCCCCTTCGACACGTCGATGGTCGTACCGCAACTAAGCACCGCCGCCGCATTGCTGTCCGGGGAATAACACATCAGCCGCCCGGAAAGCAGCTCGGCCATATCCGCAGACTGGACCGCAAGTTCACTGTTACGGTCAAGTCGAAATGCGGCGCCGCCGCTCGTCAGCAGCTCGCTCTTGTGATCTCGGGTCCGTAGCTTCTTGCCCACATCGAACAGGTGCATCTCCAGATCCGCGAACTCCTGCGAAGCAATATCGGCTACCTGAAGCTGGCCGGTCGCCTGATTCACAAAGCCAAACCACTCCGCCGGCGCATGGGTTTGTTCGGCAAGTTCGTGACCGTCGCCCCGATCATTTTCGCTACCACCTTGATACATCGACGCCGCCAGCAGGAATCCCGCGGCCGCCGACAGTAAAGCAATTCCGGCACTCCAAGCCAAGCGTCGTAGGTCTGACCGATGGGGTCCGCTCGTATGGTCACCAGGCTTCACCGGTCGATCCCGACCTGCAACCGACGGGGAATCGTCGCCCCCAACCTGCGCAGGAAGCAAACGGATGGTTCGCTCCGCGACGTGGGCGGTGGCTTCCCGCTCTGATTCGAACTCCGTATTCAGCACCTCATCCAGCTCCCGCAGCCCCTGCGCAAGCGCCGCGCACTCGGCACAACGACGCAAGTGCTCCTCAACCTCTGCCGATCGGCGCAAATCGAGTTCGCCATCCAGGAATGCCGACAACTGCAACGCTACGTCTTCGCAATTCATCCGAGGCTCCTCAAGTCATCGTCCATTTCGCAAAGCCGCTCTCGTAAGCGTTTTCGAGCTTTCGTGAGCCGTGCGTTGATCGTTGCGGCAGAGACACCCAGCATGTCGGCCATCTCGCTGTAGGTGACTCGATCGTAGTAATAGATCATCAGAACTTCGCGTAACGTTTCCGGCAGCGAGGCGATCTCTGCCTTCAATTTGGACAGCTCATCGCGTCTCTCGCACGCGGCCCCCGGATCATCCACCCCGGACTTCAACAGGCTCTCGCTGCCATTGCTCCCGTTGCGATGCACGGGAAACTGAACTTCGGTTCTGGCCTTCGCTTTCAGCCAATCTACTGCCGCGTGATGAGCGATACTCAGCAGCCACGGCCCAAACTTTGCGGGATCGCCAAGCGACTGGATTGATACGTAGGCTTTCAAGAACGAATCCTGAGCGAGGTCTTCGGCGACTTCCCGGCTGTGAACTCGAGATCGACTGTACGCCACGACACGCGCACACCACCGGCGCACCAGCTCTTCGTAGGCCGAACGCTGACCATCCCGAGTCTGCTGCACCAGCTCCGCATCTGTCATAGGCAACTCGAGGTTGGAATCCCTTGTGCTTCAAACAGGTAGACGACCGCCCTACCGAAGTTAATACGAAAATCTTTCAGTTTCGTTCAGCAGGCCAAATTCTCGCTCTCCACCGGCCGCCCACCATTCCACACCGGCTCGAAGAACCCCCGGCGGTTTCCCCTATTGGATTCGTCGATTCGCTCGTCTACCTGTCCGAAGGCCCATTGCTGCGGCCATTCGTCCATCACAGGAGCACAGAAAATGCGACGCACCATTTCCACCCTTGCCGGAACCATCCTGATCGTGGCCGCTCTCGCCGCCAACGCCGCCGAACACGAGCCCACAGACAAGCTGGTCGTTCATGAGTGGGGAACGTTTACCGAACTACATTCGCTGGACGGTGTCTCCGTCGGAGGCGTCAACACCGACGACGAGCCCGTACCTGATTTCGTCCATCGCATTTCCAACAACATCGTCCAATCGACATTCGAGCCATGGCGAACGGCTCGCAAGCTGCGTAGCAAAGCCGTTCTTTGGAGTGACCGAATTGCCACTCGACTGGAAACTCCTGTCATCTATTTCTATCCGCCATCGGGCCAGTCCGAACCCATGAGTGTGGACGTAGACGTGCAGTTACGGGGCGGTTGGCTAACCGAGTTCTATCCGAACGCGGCGGTGCATGCTCCAGGACATCGAGGTGCGGGACTCGGTAAGCACGCGGTCGGTTCACTACGTTGGTCGGGACTGATGATCGGAGCGACAGGCTCCATTCCGGAAACGGACGACCACGTGTGGCTGGCACCCCGAGGCCCCAACTCAGCACGCGTTGTCACGCCAGAAGGCGAAGCGGAAGATTACCTTTTCTACCGTGGCGTCGGTGCATTTTCCGGTCCCTTGCGAGTGGAAACGGACGTCGAACAGGATCGCCTGCGTCTGGTGTCACGTTTTCATACGCTCGATCTGGCCAAGCCCGTTGTGATTCCCGCCGCGTGGCTGGTTGAGATTCAGCAAGACGGGAACGTGGCCTACCGCCGCCTCGCAGCGATGGAAGCGGCATCGGACGGCCCCTCAGAACCAGGTTACATCGACCGTGGCTTCGCGGAGACTGATTTCTCTGCAGGCAATCTGACTGCGTTACGGGCAGACATGCACGCCGCGCTGGTTGAGGACGGGCTCTATGACGATGAGGCGACCGCGATGCTGGCGACATGGGACCGGGCGTATTTTCAATCTCCCGGCAAGCGACTGTTTTACGTGATGCCGCCGGAGTGGACGGAGGACCGTATGCCACTCACCCTCAGCGTTCCAGCTACCATCAATCGAGTCATGATGGGACGCATTGAATTGACCACTAATTCGCAAATCCGACTACTTGCGGAACTTGGCAAACAAAAACCATCCTCGCGAGAATGGATGAAGCAACTAACGGGACTCAACGCCAAGCCGGCATTCGATCAGGCCGATCCGTCCATGCTCAAAGAGGCCGGCGTGGACGTGCCCGGCGACTATGCCGCCTACATGAAGTTGGGTCGCTTTCGAAATGCACTTATTCACAACGAGTATCGCAACACGAAGAACGCCAATCTGTTGGCATTCATGGTCACGCATGGGCTGCTAACCAGCGAGCTGGCTCAGGCAAGACGACAACAAGCCGCAACGCCGCCAGGCACGCCCGCGTCCAACGACGTAACCACACGGTAGTGCCAGAATGTTCCGTAGCGAATGGCGGGCGTTACTCCACCGGCGTCCGCTCTTCGTTACTCGTGTTTCGGCAGCCAGCCAAAGAGCCGATAGTGAAGGTGACAAGACGGGAAACGAATCCACCCAACAGGCAATCCACGATGACTTCCGTGCCGGAACACTACCGGAATCACCTTGCACCAATCTATGCATGGATGGTTGGCGTCCTTGAATCCGCCTGTTCGCGGGCGGACTCTTTTTTTTTGCTCAGACATCGAACTACCGGCAGGGGAGGGCAGTCTTGCTTTCAACCTGGGTCGTGGGCACGGCGTACACGCAATTCCCCTCGCGCGGCGAGGCCAAGCTACGGCTGTACCCGGAAACGGTAGTTGCCATGGCACAACGACACGGTCTGTCACCCATCCATCGTTCAGCCACTCGCGGCATGCTGCATTTCGCTTTTGCAGCCGGCGCTTGATTCCTGGCCCCAGCGGAATGGCACTACACCCGATACCAAACCGTAATCGAATGCTCGAGTCCCGTGTGTTCGCAAATGTTGATCACGTTCGCGGCGCCGACTTCGTGTTCAATGAATCGCTCGACTTCGCGACGTAAACGCGTCATCATCTTTCGAGTTGAAATCGAAAAGGCACTGCCACGAAATTCGCGAAACTGAACTGTACCGGGGGTCTCACGAGTTTCCGGAGGTGTCGGCGGAGATTGGTAGGGATTCTGGTTCATAACACGCTATTCGCTAGTCTGGTGCGGATATCGTCAACAAGTCATCGTGAAACACAAATCGTCAGCGTCCCGTCGATTCGAATTCAGCGAATTTCTTTCCTCAACGGTTCGTCGACAATGAAAGCCTCCGGGAAGTCGGTCGCCTTCACACCGTTTCGATCACGAAGTCGCTTGTTCTGCTGCCTTCCTCGCGGCGGATTCAGCGGAATCTCCATGCCACCCAGCTCATCCATCATGGCATACAGCCGAGACTGCATCTCGGTTTTCGTCCGCTGGTGATCCGGATGGTGGATCAGGTTGTTCTGCTCCATCGGATCGGCCTGAATGTCAAACAGCTCGTCCGTGTCCCACAATCCGTAGTACGTCGTGTACTTGAAGCGATCACCTCGCAGAGAGAAGTGAGTTGGCGTCTGCGGGTAGTTTTGCTCCCAGTAGTAGACGTACAGGAAGTAGTCTCGCCACGGTATCGACTTCCCCTGTGCCAGCGGCAGGAAGTCCAGTCCGTCCATATAGGACGGCTTCTTCAGGCCCAGGGCCGCCATCACCGTTGGAGCGATGTCGATGTTGGCGACCACCTGTTCCACCACCGTACCGCCCTCGATCAGATCGGGGCACTGCATCAGCATTGGCACTCGGCTGGACGTTTCATACGCCACGCGTTTATCAATCAAACCGTGCTCACCGAACATGTAGCCGTTGTCACCCATGTAAATGACCAGCGTCTCGTCGTGGATACCCATCTTTTTCAACTGCGCCATCACGGCGCCGATACTGTCGTCGACCGACCGAAGTGCTTCGCAGTAGCTCTTGTAGAACGCCTCGACGGTGTTCCCCGTGTGCAGCGGAAAGTCCATGCCGTGCCAACTGTTACGTTGATCCAGCAACCATCGTGGACGATTGAGCTTGTTGTCGCTCAGCAGCTTGCTCGATTCGGGCAATTCAAATGGCAACTCCGCAAGCGAACCGTCGTACGCCGGCTCGGGCGTGAACGGGCCATGCACAGCCTTATGCGAGAGGTAGAGAAAGAATGGCTGATCACGGTTCGTCTGGTCTTCGAGAAACTCAACCGCTTTTCGCGTTAACAGTGTTGTGATGTAGCCGTCCTGCGGTACGCGTTTGCCGTTGTCATTGATCGTGTAGTTTCCCGCTTCCGGCGGATAATATCGCCCCTGTCCCTTGAAGCTGAACCAGTAGTCAAACCCCGGCCGCGGGTTGTCGCTCGCGTGGCCCATGTGCCACTTGCCAATGAACCCGGTGGTGTAGCCCGCCTTCTGCAGGTATTGCGGGAAAAACAAAGTCCCCTCAGGCACAGGACGTTGGTTATCGATGACTCGATGCCGAAACGTATACAGGCCCGTCAGAATGGAAGCTCGACTGGGCGAACAGAGCGACGTCGTCACGAACGCATTTTTCAGATGCGCACCGTGCTTCGCCATCGCGTCCATGTGCGGGGTCTTTGCCAGCGGATGCCCCATGAAACCCATCGCGTCGTAGCGATGGTCGTCCGAAAGAATGAAAACCACATTACGCGGCTTCACTCCGGCGACCTTCTCGGGCGTGACCACCGCGGGTACCGGCACAACGTCCGCAACCGCAAGTGTGGCGAATGCGAGCAACGCGACAATCAGGTAATAGAAGATTCTGGATAGACGCATTGGATATTGCTTCGGATTAGAGGAATGATGAATTGATCCTGGTGTTGGGAAGGAACAGTCGGTCGATAAAAAGTCACAAAGAGCCCCGAGCTACACAGAAGCGCCGGCTGTCAGCGTCTCTCGTGTATGGCCCGCCGCCTCTGCGTAGCTCTGTGCTCTCCGTGTAGCTCTGTGCTCTCTGTGTTTCCCCTACGTCCCCGCCGACTCACAAACTAACGTCGTTGCAGCTCCACCATCGCTTGGCCCATCGCCTCACCAACATTCATATACGTTTCAGCGTTACCGCCGTAATGCCCGCCAGAACTACCGCCCTTTGACAACGGGTGGCTATAGACGGATGCGACATTACCCTTGAACTCGGGATACTTACCCGATCGACCGTCCACGGCCAGGATGGCGTCAAGGATCTTACCGCCGCCATCGGTATCGCCCTTCTTCGTTTGTCCCAGCGAAGCGCAAACAAACTTCGCTTTGGGAGCATCAAATTCCTTGCGTAGCTGTTTGATGAGATGGACAAGATTTTTCTCGTAGCGACTGGAGAGTGCTTCACTGCGGCTGTCGCGGTCCCCCTGCCACCAGAAGAAGCCAGCGACCTCGTAGCGCTTGGCGTCCGGGTAATACTTGTCCAATTCGGCAAGCACTTTCTTTGCCCGAGCGATGTCGCCGTCGTACTGCATCCCCGCGTACCACGTAATGCGTTTGGGATCCTCGCCTTTCTTCCAGCGTTCAGGCGATCCCTTGTAGCCTGGGTGAACCCACGTCGTGCCTTTCGAATCCGTAAACTCAAAGCCCTCGCCTCCAGGCGGAAGGAGATCCCATCCCAGAGCTCGATTGCCAATGCAACTCTTCAGGATCAGCACACCTGCGTCGGTCGCATTTCCAACATGATGTCCAATCCCGATCTCCGGCCCAATCTTGTTCCCTTTGATCGTCATCCACTCGTTGTTGAATTGTCGGCTCCCGCCAAGCCCGCTCCCCATGACGCGGACGTTGCGAACATCCTTTCGCTCGGTCCAATCCCCGTTGTCGTCGACGAGATACGGATAGAGCCCCTTCTCCTTGATCGCATGAACCAGGGAGCCTTCGGGCTTGCCTTTGCCCGGTTGGATCTTCCCAAAGCCCAGCATGTTGGATTGCCCCAACAGGATGTACACCTGAACGGGCTTGCTCAAATCGGCTGGCCGGCCGTCCGGATCGGGCAAATCATCGGCCAGCACAGGCGATACTGTGCCGCCAACACAAGCCAACACCACCAAAGCAGCCCACGTGGGAACGTTTGACATTTAACCACCTTTCACGGTTGAAGAAATTCCACCTCGGCAAAATACGCTCCGCCGACGTCACCCTTGCTATTCGTCAGGTAGGTAACCAGCTCGGTTGGCCCGGACGAAAGCGTCACTTCAAAATCGACGCCCCGCGAATTTGGCGCTACCAACTTGTCGAGGACCTGCCCGCCAATTTCAATTCGAGCCTTGGCCGCTACGACAGGCTGGTTCGCCTCGCGGGGAAACTGACGTAGTGTAATTCGATAGCGACCGCTTCGCCGCACATTCAACATCCATGGTCCGGTCACATTCGGCAATTTCCGGATCGCGTTGAAGTTCCACGGTGGATTGCCAGTCGACATTCGCCAATCCTGCGAGCACAGCACCGCGAGGTTCTGAGCCGCATTGCCGATATCAATTCGAACCGGTGTCAATCGAGGAGACACCTTCTGCCAAAACGGCTCGTAGAGCTTACGCAATCGGGCGACCACGTCCGGATGACGGTTCGCGACGTCCGTTTCTTGGGATGGGTCCGCCTGAATGTCGTAGAGCAGTTCGTCGTCGGCCGTATGCACCAGCCTCCAGCGTTCGGTCATCACCACGGAATGCTCTCGTGGCGCCGGCGGCATCGCTCTTCCATGCGCGCCGCCGAGATATTGTTCGACCAGATGCGTTCGTTGCCAGTTCGCAGCTTCCCCATCCAGAAGTGGCTTGAGCGAGACTCCATCGAGACCGTAGCCATCGGTGATCGGTATGCCGCACAAGTCGGCAAGCGTTGGCAGAACATCGATATGTGCCGCCAGCGTAGCAATGTCTCTCCCACCAACCAGCTTCCCTTTTGGCCAGTGAATGAAAAACGGCACGCGATGACCACCGTCATAGATGGAGGACTTCTTGCCACGCATTCCCGCGTTAAATCCCAACGTCGGCAGCGAGTCCAACCCCGGAAACCTCGCGCCTGCAGACGTTCCATTGTCTGTCATGAAGATCAGGATCGTGTCTTCGGTCAAATCAAGTTTGGCGAGGTGCTCCCGCAACAGCCCCATGTTGTGATCGATGTTGGCGATCATCCCGTAGAAGTTGTGGTTCGCGACCTTCGGATTCCCGGCGTACGGCTTCGCCCACTCCGGATCAACCCGATACGGACCGTGTGGCGCATTGAGTGCCAGGTAGAGAAAGAAGGGCTTTGTCCGGTTTTCTTCAATGAACCGCATGCCCTCGCGAAACCAGACGTCCGTGCAGTAGCCCTCAAACTGCTCAAACGATCCGTTGCGCTCATACGTGTCGTCGAAATAGTCGTTGCCCCAGTAGTCCGACGCCTGGCCGATTCCACCGCAACGATGCCAAACCACGTTCTGGAACCCGCGATCCTGCGGCCGATGAGGTGCACTATCTCCAAGGTGCCATTTGCCGACCATTCCCGTGACGTAGCCCGCGCCCGCGAACAGATCGGCGACCGTTTTCTCATCGGTGTGCATCATCGACCGACCGGAACTCGTTCGAAATGCTCCCGTGACACCGGCCGTGTTACCCGTCATCAGCGACGCGCGCGTGGGCGTACAAAACGAGCTAACGTGAAAATCGGTGAACCGTATCGACTGGGCATGCAGAAGGTCGAGATTGGGCGTTTTCAGCACCGGGTTCCCGTGGCACGACAAGTCACCATAGCCCTGGTCGTCCGTCATCACGAGTACCACGTTCGGACGGGGGTCTGCACCGGCGATACTCGCAAGCAGCAGCACCACCAGTATCGGAACAGATTTCACAGTGACATTACTCATGGGCGGTCGCGAAGACCTCGCATCTTCTGTTCGATCGACGCGTTAGCGGCCTGAATCAGATCCAGTTGAGGCGAATCGGGTCGCTCCATCTCGTCCAGCAATCCGCGGCGTCGAGCTTTGTTTCTTTGATACGCTCCACACAAATGGAAGCCAATGCAACCTGGATTGCGATGAAGGGACGACAACGTGTCCGCGTACCACTTGCCATTGTTCGGCCTGAAGAATGACTCCGCCTGCCAGTTTACGCCCGCCGCATCCGCCAACAACACCGGCTTGCCTGTCTTCTTGTGCCATTGATCGAGGTGCTCGACCGGATTGCGGAAATCCTGAAACGACAACACATCGACAAACGGCTTCGCTGCATTCACCACTTCCATTGCGATGGGCGCGTTGGCTTCGTAGCGATCTCCGAAAATCAAATGGTGCTTGTCGTAACGACGAATCGCATCGTGGGTCGTCTTGTAATAACTCGTCGCCAGCTCAACGAGTTCCTTCCGTCCCGCTTCGCTTTCTAGCCGCTCGGGGTCGAAAATCGGACCTCGCCATTCATTGTCCGGACGAGAGTGCGTCCACGTCGGGCAATCACTATAGAAGTACCCAATCAGATTGCGTTCCTCCGCGAGCTCCGCACAGTGGGACCGAGCAACGTAGTCCACCCATTCCTTCCAGTCATCGCTACGAAAGTCGAAGTGAACCGTATGCTTTTCCCACTGGTGCGATTCGGTGAAAGGCAGCAGATGACAGTACGGCATATCGAGCGCCCGATACTCGTCAATCGTGAACGCTCGCGAATGTCGCCAACGTCGTACGGTGACTTCCTGCACCCAGCCGACCGTATTGAAGCCCCACGATTCGAGATTGGGCTTCACTGATTCCTTGATCCAGCGCAGCGTACTGCCGCCGTATTCCTCCCGCCAGATCTCGATATTTTCCGGATACCTCAGGCTCGCCGCGTCGAGGTGGTTCAGCCCCATGGTAAAGAACGGCTGACCGTCCGCCGAGATCAACCACCAATGCTGTTTGTGACGACCAAGCGTGAAGAAGCCTTCCGGCGAGACCTGCGTCGTCGCCACCGGGTTTGGTTCGGCGGCATGCGAGTTAACCGACAAAGCCAACGCGCCACTGGTCGCCAGGCTGTCACGGAGGAACCCGCGACGGTTCGTTGATGGACGTCTAAACACGATGAGGATCCTCCGACCCGGGTTTTGATTCTGCGCCGTAACGGCCACGCCATTATCATGGAAGCGTCTTCCCCGAGGCAACCGGACGGAGTCTTTCCTTGAGCATGCACGACTTCGCGAATCATGCCGGAAAGGAACAGGCGATCAAGCAAAACACAGAGGGCACGGAGGACCCCAGAGGCGCCGATTCATAGACAAAGATTGCTCTGGCGTGGCAAGCGGGCCGTAATCGGCCACCGCACTCAACGCGTTGCTGCCATCGTGCCTTCGAAGGAACCTTCCGCTTGCTCGCGGATGGCGGCAAACTGTTCTTCTTCGAGATCGATTCGTTTCAGAATGTGATCCGGAGCTGGCAAACCGGCGTTTCCGCAGTCACCGATTCCCCATTCCCGGCTGAGGCAATTGGCTGCCGCGACGACGTTTACCAGCTGCTCATCGCAGTCCGCTTCTTCGGGATTGTGGTGCCAACGAGTGGCGGCCCACAGTGCAACCGGCAACCCCCAGGACGCCGCCGAAGCACTGCCAACTGCCACATGCGTGGTTGAAAACAGAAACTGCTCTTCTTCGATGAGCGCCATGTCGCACAGCCGACCATCGATCTCGTCGTATTCGTTGGGAATGGCGTCATAGAACAGGAGCTTCCCGATATCGTGGAAGAGACCACCGAGGAACGCGACGTCCGGATCAGCATCGGGCACGTGCTCCGCGAGATACCGGGCGACCATCGCGCATCCGACCGAGTGACTCCAAAGTCGCTTCCTGGCCTGCACCGCCTCGCCACCATCGGCAAACATCGATTCGGCCGCAATCGACATTGCAACCGACCGCAGCTTTCTCAGCCCCAGCAGCGAGACTGCGTGGGAAATACTCTTGACCGAACCGGACGGGCAATACATCGGACTGTTCGCCATCCGCAGGATCTTTCCGGACAGTGCCGGATCGCATTCGATGATCGATTCAAACTCGCGACTGGTCGCGTTGGGATCCTGGCACGCTGACACCAGACGCGCGACAACAGCCGGGAACGGCCGAACTTCAGGAGACTTGTCCAGTCGTTCCTGAATCTTGTTGGCCAACTGCCGTCGGTCTTCCACCTTATGAATCATCGTGCACTCCGGGAGCTCAAGCTGGGTTCATGAAACTCTAGATTGCAGCCACCTCCAGGGATCCTGCCGCATTCCGAATCCGCGGAAACCCGACAGGGAAAAAGGAAAGAAAATTCGCTCATCAATCAGACAGCTTTTATTCTTTCGCGAAACGCCGGTAAACTGCCGCATTTCCGCACTTCCGTCGACAAAGTGATGCCTTAATTCCTCGTCGAGCATGCCGAAGTTGCCATCAAGGGACAAGCTTATCTTCCGCACACTAAAGCGTGCTGTTTCGCACGCCCGCACCTCCGTAGGATGGTCACTCCAGTCCGCCTCCACCTTGATTCCCGTACTCACAAACAACACCACCCACAAACGACACTTATGGCAAACCATCCGATCTTCGCGCCCACGTTTCACGGCAGAGTTGCAGCCGTCAGGAAACTACTAGCGGACGACGCGTCACTCGTCTCCGTTCGGGACGCGAAGAACCTGACTCCACTACATGTAGCCGCCAGCCGTGGGCAAGCCGCCGTCGCTCAACTGTTGATTGATCACGGAGCCGACATTCACGGCCCATCCGACGATGGTGACTGGACTCCGTTGGTTTATGCGGCGTATCGAGGGCATCTCGAGGCGGCAACGGTATTGATAGAGAATGGTGCTGACGTCAAATCCGAAGGCGGTAACCCGATTCACTACGCCGGACAGCGCAAACACAAAGAGATCTGCCGTTTGCTTGTCGAACACGGTGCCATCGATGACCTGGTCGAATCAAACGACGCCGACGTCCTCCAGTTTTTCCGCGCCACCTACAGCTACGACCCCGATTCGGTTCGCGCCATCCTTTCTCGCCGACCAGAGATCGTTAACTTCAAAGACAAACACGGCCGCACGGCACTTCACGAAGCGTGCACTCAGGGCGACACCAGAACCGTCCGCGTCTTGCTACAATGTGACGCGGACACCATGATCAAGGACGACAACGGACAGCGTCCTGCCGATCGCGCGTCAGCCCACAACCAGCACGCTGTCTCACGCGTTCTTGAAAAGCACGGTTCTTCGACCTAGCGGCACCTACATGGTGCCCGGCTGGTCGATTCCACAATGACCGATCCACTGCAGCGGTCGGTTGACGACTTGCCCTATCCCCTTAAAGACCATTGCCCAAGTCAACCGAACGCGACGAACGACTCTACCGCGACGACCTCGCGAATATCCATATCGACGGCTACGGATTTCACTGGGAGGGCGCTGCGGAAACGCTTCTCCAGTGGCTACAGAAATACGGGATAAATGAAGGCCGATTGGTGGATTTGGGCTGTGGGGGAGGCCAATGGCTGGCCTGCGCCGACGAGCAGGGCTACGAAACGGTCGGCATCGATGTCTCGTCGTCGATGATACGGCAGGCCAAACGCAATAGCCCGAACACAACGTTCCTCCGCGCGTCCTTCGCCGAGGCGCAGATCCCGAACTGCGATGCCGTCACATCGCTTGGGGAACCCTTGAATTATCTCAACAGCGGTCGGCTGATGCGGCGGACGATCAAGCATGTCTATGCAGCTCTACGACGTGGCGGCCTCTTTATTTTTGACGTGCGCCATCCGCCCGCAAGTCAGGTCGACGTGATCAATCACGTCAAGAACGACCGCGACTGGTTTTGCTACGCTCGCATCGAAGAAGACGCCAACCATTTAGTTCGCCACATCACCACCTTCCGCAGAAGTGGCGATCGTTTCCGACGAGACCAGGAGACCCACCGTCTCAAACTGTTCTCGAAATCGCAGACGCTCGAATGGCTTCGTGCCACGGGATTTCGGGTGCGGACATTTCGCGGCTACGGAGACTACCAACTTGGAGCGAGACAGTCTGTTTTCGTTTGCCGAAAACCCTGAACGGGACGCGCGTGATTGGCAGTCCGTTGCATTTCCATGTTTCGTTAACGTACGATTGATTTGACCGTCATTCGCCAGTGAGAACGTCGCCGCCATGAACATCGCTCCAAACCCGATTGACAACCTTACCGAGAACTCGCCAGACGCACCTGCACCATCGAGTGCCTACGCCTACTCGACAGCCACATTCGTAACGGTGCTCACACTCTTTCTGATTCCGCTTTCGTACCTTCCCGCCCGGCTGACGGCTTTTCTTGGGATTGCCCCGGTCGTTATTCGGACGATTGGAATCATGGCGGCATTGGCACTGGCAATTACAGCGGGCACTCAAACATGGAATCGCTGCGTTCGGGCAAATGCCGCGCGAGTCAAATTCGACTCGAAACGCGAGAGACTGCGGGAACAGTACGGCCCGGGAAAGCGCACTAGCTGAAACACGCATCTGATAGTTGCGTCTGAACTTTCCGTCGCCCGGCTACCACAGTGAAGCAATCACGAATGCAGTATGATGAACTGGCTGCCGTTGCACCGGACGCCCCTTCAACTTCCCTGCCTCTGACGAGCTCGTTGTCACCATGCGAAATCTTGCATTCCTGCTGGTCGTTCTGCTGACGTCCCACATCCATACGACCATGGCGGAGGAAACAGCGAATCGCCCGAATGTATTGTTCATCATTTCAGATGACCTCACGTCCACGGCGCTCTCGTGCTACGGAAACGAAGTTTGCCGAACGCCCAACATCGACCGGATCGCCGCAAGGGGCACTCGGTTCACCCGAGCCTACTGCCAGGGCACCTACTGCGGACCATCCCGTGCGTCCTTCATGTCCGGCTACTACCCGCACGCAACCGGCGTCTTGGGCTACAAGAGCCCGCGGCCGGCGATCGGCGACCGAGCGACATGGGCACAGCACTTCAAGAACGCGGGGTACTATTCGGCACGCGTTAGCAAGATCTTTCACATGGGCGTTCCCGGCGGGATCGAAGATGGCGGCGACGGAGCGGACGACCCCGCGTCGTGGACAGAGCGTTTCAACAGTCCCGGCCCGGAATGGAAAGCGCCCGGTGACGGTGAGACGTTGGAAGGCAATCCGGATGGCAGGAAGCCTGTCGTGGGTGGAAACACGTTCGTTGTCGTTGAAGCCGATGGCGGCGACCTCGTTCATTCCGATGGCAAGACGGCGGCCAAAGCATGCGAGCTGATTGCGGCACACAAGGACGAGCCCTTCTTTCTGGGTGTCGGTTTCGTACGACCACACGTGCCCTTCGTGGCGCCGCGATCGTATTACCCGCCGTTCAAACCCTACAGCAAGCTGACCTTGCCGGAGAAGCTCGCCGGCGACTGGGACGACGTCCCCAAAGCCGGCATTAACTACAAGACAAGCGTCAACATGAAGATGGACGTACGACGCCAGAAGAAGGCCGTCGGTGGCTACTATGCCTCGGTCGCCTACATGGACCGGCAGGTTGGCAAGGTGCTCGATGCGCTATCCGACGCGGGGCTCGATGACAACACCATCGTGATCTTCACCAGTGACCACGGGTACCACCTGGGCGAGCATGATTTCTGGGCGAAGGTCAGCCTCCGCGACGAGTCCGCGCAGGTGCCATTGATTATCAGCGTCCCCGGCAAGCAGCCGGCCGTGTGTCATTCACTGACGGAATTGCTCGACCTCTACCCGACCGTGTCGTCACTGTGTGGCCTGGACGTGCCGACGCGACTGCAAGGCAAAGACATCTCGCAGATGCTGGACGACCCGGAGCACAAGGTTCGCGATGCGGCTTTCAGCGTGGCGCCCATGCGAAAGGGATTCCTGCTGCGAGAGGATCGCTGGGCCTACATTCAGTATGACGAAGACGCATCAAGAGGCATCGAGCTGTTCGACATGGACCACGACCCCGGCCAATTCAACAATCTCGCCAGGGATGCCGAGCACGCAACGGAGGTTCGAAGGCTTCGACAGAAGATGACCGCCAAGCTACGCGACCTGCGCGACAACGACTTGAGCAATTAGAGCCAACCGCCGCTCACGAGTTGGCCGATTCATAGTGCCGGGCGATGAAATCGTTCTGAATCCACAGTAGTTTTTGAAACGACCGGATCGTAGCGAGGTCTCCGTAGGCCCAAGTGGCGATTCAATCAGAACCTCGGTGACGATATCGGACAACAGTCCCATCAAGGCGTTCATCTGATACAGCGGCACGTTGATCTGACTGTTTCCCGCCCGAGCCGTGTGAATCTTTCCAACCATGTCCAGGTACTGGATGGCATTTGATGTGCCAAAGGAGAGGTCAAGCTACAGTTTCGAACGCAAAATCCCGGAAGGAGAGATTCCTCCGAGGCGAACTCAAGATACCACCGTGAATGGCGGCGATTCGCGAGTCCCGCTTCAAGAGTTCACCGTAGAAACGGGCGAAGATGCGTGCTGTCCCGCACGCCGGCGCGCAGATGAGCGCGATGGACGGGATGACAAAGAGAGGACGATCACCCACCCTCGCAACCGAGGGCAGGAGATACGTCGTGAACAACTTGGCTGGCCTTCTAGCTGGCCTTCGATTTCGAATATCTCTGACGCCAGGCACCGATAAGTCCGAGCATGCCAAGCAACAGGAAGGACGAGGGTTCCGGCACGGCCGTCGCGGTGGCGGTGGCGTTGGCTGCCCCGTCAAACCGGAACCTAACCGTTTCGCCTGGATCCACAGTGAACAAGTGCGTCACGCTAATAGTACCGTCGCTTGACGACCCATCTTCATCGCGGGAGATATCGATTTCCTCCAACAGATCATCAGCAATTCGTTCACCCCCAAGTCGGCGGAACGACGCACTGGCGGAAGCACTTGCAGAACCCATGGCCCCCACGCCCGATACGTCTAGAGATAGAGCGTCTGCAGAAACAAGATAGACCAACGCCAGATCAACGATTCCTTGGCCGGCGTCTGCTGTGATGCTTAAGATGATGTCGCCGGACGCTGTCGAGATCGCCGAGTCGCCACCCACCGTTTGGTCATCGGCGCCGGCTCTAAAGTCGGCACTGACAACTTCGCCGAAAAGCACCGCCGAACCAGCGTCAAAAAAATATTCAAACGTCCCGTCTGCCAGCCTTGTCCTCGCTGACCCGCCACGCCAGGAAGGCACCGTGTCGATTCGTGTAAAGTCTTGATTCTCACCTCCCGTCTGAGTCTTCATCTTTTCAGTATCCAAAACCATTTCAATATCCAAGGCGCTCAACGCAGCGACCGTGTTCCGACCAACCGACGTTAGCTGAAAGCTGAATTCGGTAGATGCCGAAGCGATTGGGTCTGCGAGGACTGGGGTTTGAATAAAGGCGAACGAAACGATCAACAACAGCGGAAAGAATCTCATGGGTGTTTGGCTTCTCTGGGCAATGAAGATACGGATACCTGGTACAGGGTCACTCCACAAAGGCTTCCGGTTGCCGTCAGGAGTGGAGTCACCTATCGTTGCAAATCCTACTCCTCTTCTACCGAAGCCACCTACAGCAAATAGTAGGGCCAACCCTCAATTACACCAATACGTCCACACATACCTCATTTTCGTGCGCGAAGACGCCCGCTCACCCTAAACAATGGTGAGGTTCAAACACCACACCGCGTCTTTCGATACCCAATGTGCGTAAGCCGGTCGGCCAACTACCTTCAACCGACGCCCTCGGATACGCTCGAGCATATGGCAAACGCGATCGAGCGAGCCACAAACCAATGTGCCACCATGGTCGAACCTGAAATACAGTTCTTCCCAGCTGGGATATCAGCGGCGCGACCGCTGTTCCAATGCCAGCTGTTCCAGCCCCGCTTCATTTGGCCCCTGGGAACGGGCGAAGATGCGTACTGTCCCTCACAGCGGAGCGCAGAAAAGCGCGATGAACGGCAGGACGAAGAGGTGCATACCGAAAATGAACGATCACCAGCCCTCGCAACCGAGGGCTAGTGATACATCGTGAACAACTTGGCTGGCCTTCTAGCTGGCCTTCGATTTCGAATATCTCTGACGCCAGGCACCGATAAGTCCGAGCATGCCAAGCAACAGGAAGGACGAGGGTTCCGGCACGGCCGTGGCGGTGGTGGTAGCTTTTGCCGTCGCCGTAATGTGGAAGGTGGAAGAATCAACTACCGCAAACTGTGACGTATATCGCGTCAAGCTCTTTTCGTCGCCATCGAGTGATGCTTCGGTATTTGCAAGCACAAAATAGAAAGGATCAAAATCAGCATCCGCCCCAAGTTCCGTGCTGGTAGCGGCTGTGCCCGAAAACGCTTCCCCTCCCGACGTACCGGCGCCACTGATGGACACAACACTACCGCCCATAAAGGCCGCCGTATCGTCCGCTATATAGTGCAACTCAATCACGACTTCCCCGAGACTCGGATCTGCCTCGATGGTTATAGGCAGGATAATGCTCGCTTCGGCAGTCGTGACTACTCCATCCGCCGTCGCGCTCTCCGCCGTCGCAGAAACATATCCGTCGAATTTCTGGCCCAAATTGAAAAGTCCGCTCGTGTCAGCCAAGCCATGCGAATCCCCCGTAATCCCCATGAACGCAACGGCTTCACTGCCTCCGCCTGGCTGCGTACCGTCGGAATTATCTACATCCGCAAATGATGTCAGGTCGAGTGTCAATTTGAGGTTATCGATGGCCTGCTGAGAACCACTCGTTGCCGTTACGTAAAACTGGAACGATGAAAACGCTGTCGCCGCCACAGGACCAGCAATGGAAGGGGCAGTGGCCCCTACGACCAACAAGATCGCAAGAAAAATTCGCGTCATGGGTTTCCTCAGACCGCAGATCCAAATTATAGAACTCCGTACTGGCCACCTACCTCCGAAATTCCCCTCAAGCCCCGGAAGGACGGTAGCCGTGCCCCAATTATAGCTACAGCAGGCAATTAATTCACGGGAAAAGTCTCCTCGACAAACGCCTATTACGGTATTTATCGGGACTGAAACCTTTTTCATAGCGATGGAGCATAGTCAGGGCACGTAGCTTCGGCGTCAGCCCCGTGTGCCGGTTCTCCCTATCAGTCGATGAATCGACCCTTGTGGTCGCCAAGACGCCCGATCCGAACGGACATGCACTCCATGCGCATTTCCTATAGCGTTTTTCAGCTGAGTCCGACTTCAACGGAGAGTCCCCGAGCCAGATGAACGATTGCGAATTCAGGTGCTCGACGGCCTCGCCACCGCCACCCCAAGGCGACCTTTATCTCCCCATGCGAAATACGCCCTGGCCCGGTCTGTCGCCGGGCATTTACCACAACCATGTTCGCGGAACGCTGAGCGTCATGGACGAGGGCTTTCTAATAATGCCGGATTCTTTTTTCGTGTCGGGCAGTCCCGATCCGGCCAACCCGGTTCGCCCATCAGCTCTTCGAATTCAAATGTGTCACCGCCTGGCTGACATCGAACCCAATGGAGATGACAAAACGCAACGACGCCCCGGACCTTGTCCAGCAAACCTGTGCGTGTGCGACCCTGCGGCTTGATGCCTTGCGAGGCACAACGGAGCCAGGGTTCACAGCGTGGATCTCCAGCCCTCGCAACCGAGGGCAGGAGATACATCGTGAACAACTTGGCTGGCCTTCTAGCTGGCCTTCGATTTCGAATATCTCTGACGCCAGGCACCGATAAGTCCGAGCATGCCAAGCAACAGGAAGGACGAGGGTTCCGGCACGGCCGTGGCGGTGCCGTTGGCTGCCCCGTCAAATCGGAATCTCACGGTTTCGCCTGAATCCACTGTGAACGAGTGGATCACTTCTGTAGTCCCGTCGCTTAACATTCCATTTTCATCCCGGGAGATATCGATTTCCCCCAACTCGGTATCAGGAGTATCTTCATCGCCTAATCGGCGAAACAACGAACTGGCAGAAGCACTTGCAGACGCCATGGCCCCCACGCCCTCCACCTCTACATCCGCTACGGGGACGGTATAGGTCAACACCAAATCGACGGCTGGTTCGCCGGGGTCTGCCGTGATGTTCAAGATGACATAACCGGACGCTGTCGAGAACGCCGAATCGCCACCCACCGTTTGGTCATCGGCGCCGGCTATAAAATCTGCAACGACCGTCTCGCCGGCAAGGCCAAAGCCACCGGCTAAAAAAATGTAGTCCCAATTCCCGTCCGAGAGCTTATTCCTGCCGGGCCCGACACCACAGCAATCCACCGTGTCTATTCTTGTAAAGTCCTGATTTTCACCGTCCGACTGAGTCTTCATGTCCTCAGTACGCAGAACCATTCCAATATCCAAGGCGCTCAACGCAGAGCCCTCGTTCGTCGGACTGCCATCCGCCGTTAACTGGAAGCGGAATTCGGTTGATGCGGAAGCGATTGGGTCTGCAAGGGCCGGATTCTGAATGAGGGCGAACGAAACGATCAAGAACAGCGGTAAGAATCTCATGGGTGTTTGGCTTTTCTGAGCAACGAAGAAACGAATACTAAATACAGGGCCACTCCGCAAAGGGTTCCGCTCGCCGCCTGGATTGGAGTCACCTATCGGTGGCCGTGGAGGTAGTTCCTTTTTGCGACCACCATTTGCGTAAGAAAAACGAAAAACGAAAACAATCGCAACAATATCCCGGGACCCCGAGGTAGTTGTGCGAGAACATCACCGGTGGCTCGGAGAAATAGTGTGACTCCACCGACATCACACCGCTTTGCGACAGCTAATGTGCCTGGGCCAGTCGGCCAGGTGAATTCAACCGACGCCTTCGGCTAACCAAAAAAAGAAGCCAAAGCTCCAATCGACTTCGGCACCAAGGGAACGAAAGCGTCCTTGAACTTGCAAGAAGAGGTATCGTCCAACACCCTTTCCTGATCGCTCGAATCCTGACTCAACGATTTTGTCTTCCACCTGCCGTGATTGCTCAATGCAGCCAACCTCGATGCAGCCGAACGCGTCCATCGGAGAATAACACGAATTACTCCTGACTGATCCGAAAACCATGACTTCTGGCCGCGAGCCAGTTGCCGCCCGCCGTGTAAATCCCAACAGCTCAAGCGTGTCGGCTCGTGCAAACCACGCTCGCAAACAACTTCGGGCAGTTCGAGATCTTCACTCGCGCAAGGACTGCAGTCAAAAATCGTGCTATCAACTGGACACTCATCGCCGCCGCGAATCCCACGGGGTGATGGCAACCAGCCAAAACAACTACATGCCACCAGCCAATTCGAGAAGTCAGGATGGCGAGCAAATAACGACTTGCAAGAGAGCGAAAAATAGAGAAGATTCCAAAGGCGTTTCCACGCCAATGTTACAGAAAGCTGCGACGCACTATTCATGTTTGCTGCACGAAAATTTGCGATCCGTGAATTGCAGTAATACCCCGATGCAGCGCAGAAGCCTGCGACACTTCCTCACGCTTCTTGCCGAATGCTTCCGCCGGGATCGGAAACGAAGTACCGCTGCAAGAACGGAAATCTACCCACTCTGTGGGCGTGCTTGCCAACGGCTTGAGATTTCGACCATATCCCGAATGCGGCAAACCATTGCCCAAAGTTAGCATCGACGCAACGCGGTATTGACTGTCCTCATCGCGGATCAACATCCTCCATCCTTTATGCGCAGTTCGAATTCAGAAAACCAACCAGCATTCGCTTACGATCGCGATGTTGTCGTGGCGAGGACTTCACCATCGCCGCTGGAGCGCTCGGTGTGCCTGACCGACGACCTGATTTCAGGTGGTCGGAACGGACCGATCCATTCCGACGCGTTCCCGCAAATCGCCCATCCCACGGGAGCGCCAGTCGGATCGTCGCACGCCAGTTCTTGCGTTGGCGGCATGGCCCGCCATACCCAATCCCTTTCCTCTGGGGAGAATCCCCGTAGCGTCGCCCCCGCGATCTCACCCACCCTCGCCAATTCCACTCGCCCCATCTTGGGCCTATCGGTTTTGCGTTCGAAACCACCTCCGGAGATCACATCCCTGGGATTCACCCAGCGATGAAGAAACGACGTATCGCAGAGATCCTGCAGGAAGCCATTGAAGGGCCTGGCGCAGCACGAGAAGAGCTGTTCGCGATATACCTGGGATTGCTAGAGCCAGTAGCCAACGACCTTGTCGGTCGGTCGCTGTCAAAGCGCAACGACGCCTCGGACCTTGTCCAGCAAACCTGTGCGTGTGCGATCCTGCGGCTTGATGCCTTTCGAGGCACAACGGAGCCAGAGTTCACTGGGTGGATCACCAGCATCCTTCGGAATCAGTCAGCCAAGGCTTACCGATTCAACATGCGGGAGAAGCGCGACATGCGGCGGGAAACCTCAAGCCTGCCATCCGTCTCCACGGCATCGATCGCCTGGCATTCGATTTCTGGGGACACGTCCACGCCTCCAGAAGTTGTCATCAAGGGCGAGTCCGTATCGTCGCTGCTGCAAGCAATATCGGAGCTGCCGCCAACTCAGTCCGCCGTGATTGTGGGGCGTTTCCTGGATGGCAAGCAACTCCATGAGATCGCTGGCGAGATGGATTGCACGGTTGGTACCGTCGCTGGCATGTTGCGACGCGGCCTGGAAAAGATTCGCCGGGAACTTCCGCGAGACGTACCGGCAGAAACCTAGCCCGTGTCGACCAACGCCTACTCTGACCGCCATCTCGCCCATTTTGTGAATTTGGCATCACCTCAGCTTTCGAAAGATTTAGCTGCGACACCGGACGAGACGACCACCTGCCCTCGCAACCGAGGGCAGGAGATACGTCGTGAACAACTGGCTGGCCTTCTAGCTGACCTTCGATTTCGAAAACCTTTGACGCCATGCACCGACAAGTCCGAGCATGCCAAGCAACAGGAACGAGGAGGGTTCCGGCACGGCCGTCGCGGTGGCCTGTGCCATCGTCGAAATCTTGAAGGTGACAGATTCGCCAGCGGCCAGAGTGAATGGGAGACGACGAGACGCAGCGTTTTCGAATATGTCGTTGCTGTTAACCGACACCTCTAGACTATCCAGAGTAACGTCACCACTGGTTAGCGTGGAACTGGCAACTGCGGTTCCAAAGAACATCTCATCTCCCATCGTTCCGGCCCCGGTAATCGAGGAAGACACTGCGAGGACGTCATAATTCAAAAACAGATTCACCGGCCCATGATCAGCATGCGCCTCAACCGTCAACTCTACATCGAAAGCTGATTTTGCCGTCGTGACAACGCCATCCGCCGTGGCACGTTCTGCAACCACTGAAATCAATCCCATTATATCGTTGGAAAAAAATGTACCATCGGGAATAACCGCATACGGAAGGCTGTATGTGCCTCCCTCTAGCGGATCAAGGCTCCCCCCAAAAGAAAAGATCCTCACGAGTTCCTCTGCTTTACTACCGCCCTCCGGGCTTGAACCATCCGACGTCATCAGCTCGTCAGAAACAGTCAACTCAAAGAAAACGTCCAGGTTCCCCAGCGCGGCAAGACTACCGGCACTTCCGGGGTTACTAAAGTCAGACGAAACAGAAACATTAACGCCAGAATCTGCCCGCGACACGATTGGCCCGGCAAAAAGTGGACAAGAGATGAATGCAACAGAAAGAAACAGCAATAGCGGAAGGAATCTCATGGGTGCGGCTCTATTTCAAAACGAAGATACTTACAATGGCAATTCGCGATCAAGCGAACTCAGCAACTCCCTGGAGTCACATGCTGATAGCCCATTTACTAGTTGCATTCCGCCGCAATCCTTTGCGCGGAATCTACACATTTTTCCGATTCCATGAATAATTAGCATCATATGCCAGCACCGCATCGTGACAGAATCCACGCAGGGGTGACCACGCGACCTTGAGCACGCGGGGCATCCACCGCTGTCATACATGTCGCGAGTGTCACATTCCCTGAATAGCTCAGGCCGTGTATCGCCGCTCTGTCACTTCAGGGACGATACGGACCCATCCCGCCAACTCCCCCGTCCCCACACAAGCAGCTAGTTCGAATTTGATTTCGAAATCCGCTGACGCCAGGCACCGACAAGTCCGAGCATGCCAAGCAACAGGAACGAGGAGGGTTCCGGCACGGCCGTGGCGGTGGCCTGTGCCATCGTCGAAATCTTGAAGGTGACAGAGTCGCCAGCGGCCAGAGTGAATGGGTGCTCAATTGTCCACTCGCTATCGTGTGTGTCGTTGCCGTCAACCGAAACCTCTAGACTGCCCAGAGTAACGCCACCGCTGGTCAGCGTGGAATTGGCGACCGCGGTTCCGAAGAACATCTCATCTCCCATCATTCCTGCACCTGTAATGGCGGAGTCACCAAACAACTCACTTATTAAAATCAGACTGACCGGCCCATAATCAGGATGCGTTTCAATCGTCAACTCTACATCGAAAGCTGATTCTGCAGTCGTGACAACGCCATCCGCTGTGGCACGTTCAGTAACCGCAAGACCGCCTCCTATTATTTCGTTGGAACGAAATGTACCATCGGGATGAACCACATACGGAAGGTTGTATGTGCCTCCCTCTAGCGGATCAAGGCTCCCCCCAAAAGAAAAGATGAACACGAGTTCCTCTGCTTTACTACCGCCCTCCGGGCTTGAACCATCCGACGTCATCAGCTCGTCAGAAACAGTCAACTCAAAGAATACGTTCAGGTTGTTCAGCGCTTCAACGCTACCGGCACTTCCGGGGTTACTAAAGTCAGACGAAACAGAAACAAAGGCGTCAGCCTCTGCCTGCGACACGATTGGCCCGGCGAAAAGTGGACAAGAGATGAATGCAACAGAAAGAAACACGAATAGTGGAAGGAATCTCATGGGTGCGGCTCTATTTCAAAACGAAGATACTTACAATGGGCAATTCGCGATCAAGCGAACTCAGCAACTCCCTGGAGTCACATGCTGATAGCCCATTTACTAGTTGCATTCCGCCGCACTTCTTTGCGCGGATTCTACACATTTTTCCGATGCCAGGAATAATTAGCATCATATGCCAGCACCGCATCGTGACAGAGTCCACGCAGGGGTGACCACGCGACCTTGAGCACGCGGGTCATCCACCGCTGCCATACATGTCGCGAGTGTCACATTCACTGAATAGCTCATTCCGTGTATCGCCGCTTTGGCACTTCAGGGACGATACGGCGCTATTTCGCCAACTCCCCCGTCCCCACACAAGCAGCTAGTTCGAATTTGATTTCGAAATCCGCTGACGCCATGCACCGACAAGCCCGAGCATGCCAAGCAACAGGAACGAGGAGGGTTCCGGCACGGCCGTGGCGGTGGCGGTTGCCTGTGTCATCGCCGACAGATCAAACGTGACGCTTTCTCCAGGTTCCAGATTGAAATCGTGAAACAGTTGCGCCTCCCCCAGTTCTTCGCCGTTGTCATCGAGCGACACAGCCGCACTTGCGAGAACATCGTCTCCAAGTGTCAACGCCGTGCTGGCAGCGGCTGTGCCAGAAAACGTTTCACCTCCCGCTGTTCCGGCCCCATCGATGAAGGCATAGCTGCCACCGAAAAAGAACCCACCTTCCGCGCTGTAGTTCAACCGCAGGGAGACTGAACCGTGAGACGGATCTGCCGTGATGGCCAAAGAAACATCAACGCTTGATTTGGCTGTCGTGACAACTCCATCGGCCGTGCCCCGACCCGCGGCTGACAACGCGATTGCAGTGAACATGTTGTCCAAGTCGAACGTATGGCTCCCATCACCAAGTTGAACTCCTGACGGCCCCTTGACGAGACCGGTATCAGCGCCATTGCCGGCCCCAGGCGTCGTGCCGTCGGAACTAGTAACATCAGCCGTCGAAGCAAGTTCGAGCGTCAAATTGAGGTTTTCAAGAGCGGCGGTGCTCCCCGCAAGTGGAGTGACGGAAATATCGAACGATGCATTCCCGGTCGCCATCACAGGACCTGCGGCGACAGGCGTAGCGCTGGCCACAACGGCCAACAAGATTGTCAAGGAAATGAATTTCATGGTTTTCACCTGGATAGCGCAGAACAAATACAATTATTCGGAAAAGCCAATTCCCCATAACGGCATCCACTGAATGCTCGGAGATGCCCGTAGTAGCGGCTCCAGACAAAGTTGCATTCCCGACCAGCGTTTTGCGCGAAAACCGTTGGACCGACGCATATTTCTAGTATTGCCAGGGCTAGTCCTTAACCAAGCGTAGATCAGATGCAGTTTTTTCGGGTGGAAACGAAAAAACTCGAAAACTCCCAGTGGTTTTGTGCGTTTGTTTGAATAGCAAACAACAAACAAGGCACGCCACGGAGGGTTTTCGAGTGAACAAGAAGATAAGACGACAGCTCAAGGCACGCAAGCGCAGAATCGAGCGACGGCTGGCTGCGTCTGCAGGTTGTCATCAAGGTTCCCAACTCAGCGCACACAATATCAAGTATGAAATTGCCGATCGTCAGCAAGCCGTCGCCGCTGGCGGAATCGGGCTCATCCATCGGATGGTGAAAGTACTTCGGCTGGATAACGCCATCAATCAACATGTCTCGTTGTTCAAGTTCTGGCTGCCCTATTCGGAATCCGATCATGTGCTCAACATGGCCTACAACATCCTTGCTGGCGGAACTTGCATCGAACATCTCGAGTTCCGACGCAACGATGAGGGTTGGCTCAACGCGCTTGGTGCTCAACGCATTCCCGATCCCACCACGGCCGGAGACTTCTGCCGCCGATTCAACCCTGTCTCGATCTGGATGTTGATGGAAGTCTTCAACGCGATCCGTACCAAAATCTGGCGTCAGCAACCCAGTCACTTCTTCGACGAAGCGATTATTGATGGCGACGGCACGCTGGTGGAAACCGGCGGAGAATGCAAACAGGGAATGGACATCAACTACAAAGGACAATGGGGCTACCATCCGTTGATGATTTCGCTTGCGAACACGGGCGAGCCACTCTACATCGTCAATCGTTCTGGTAATCGTCCGAGTCACGAAGGAGCCGCAGCGTGGTTTAGTAACGCCGTGGCTCTGTGTCGCAAGGCAGGCTTTCGCAAAGTTCGCCTGCGAGGTGACACGGACTTCTCGCAAACGGACTTCCTCGACGGCTGGGACGACGACAGCGTCACGTTCGTGTTTGGGTTCGACGCTACGGCGAAACTCTACGAAATTGCAGAAAACCTGCCAGAAGAAGCCTGGTCGACGTTGCAACGCAAGCCTCGCTACGAAGTCAAAACGTCATCGCGTGCCAGGCCGCATCGCGTCAAACAGGAAGTCGTTGAAGGTCGCGAGTTCGAAGACATTCGTTTGGTTAGGGAACACGTGGCTGAGTTCCCCTATCGACCTGTCGCCTGCGATCGCGACTATCGCATGATCGTGGTCTGGAAAGAACTGGAGGTACACAAAGGCCAACGCAAACTGTTCGACAACGCGAAGTGCCATTTCTATCTGACCAACGACCGGGAAAGTTCGGCCAGCCAGATTGTGACCGAGCAAGCCAACAAGCGTTGTCATCAGGAAAACATTATCGAGCAGCATAAGAACGGAGTACCCGCATTGAAGGCTCCGCTGGACAACCTGCTGAGCAACTGGGCGTATATGGTGATCTGTTCGTTGGCGTGGAGCCTGAAAGCGTGGGCCGCCTTGCTGCTTCCGGTGAGCGCCCGTTGGCGAGATCGTCACGAGCAACAGAAGCAGAAGTTGCTACGCATGGAATTCCCGACGTTCCGTCAGGCGATGATCAACATTCCAGCGCAGATCATCCGCAGCGGCCGGCGACTGACATACCGTCTGCTGGGCTGGAACGATTGGCAACCCGTGTTCTTCCGCCTCTGGGAACGGCTTTCCAGGCCAACGCTCTGTTGACGCGTTGTTGAGAAACCAGGATACGGAGGTCCTGGTCCGCCCCAACGCCAAACCCAGAAATCAAACAACAATATGCAAAACAAAAATGCCGAATTCCAATCAACGACCAAGTCGTCACGATCGAACTACGCCCCACCCAAACGAACATTCTCCGTGTTTGGCTACGCTTGATTAAGGGCTAGTGAACATATGCGACGCGAGGCATTATCATGTGGACAAGGAGCGTTGGCTTATGTGCGGCGCAATTGCTGTCAACCTGGCTAAAAAAAATATGGGACCCGCGTGCTAATTAACTTCATCAGTCCACGTAGCGACCCTTTCGGTAGCCAAGCTGCCAGGTCGGTCCGAAAAGGGAATCCATGCGCAACTCAACTAGTGCTTGTCGGCAGCGATCGAGTTCGACGGAACGCTTGCCCAGCCAAATGATCGATTTCGAATCCAGATGTTCGATGGCCTCGTCTACCACCACGCCAGCGTGACTTGCATCTCCCCGGGCAGAATACGCCCTGGCCAATTCCGTCGCCACGCGAACAACAAGGTACTGCGATAGTGGCGTCTCCGTTCGAGCTTGCCAGACCGGAACCAGAAGCTCGAGGGCCTTCTCGGGCTGTCGGGCATTAATGAGTGCTCGGGCCAGCTTGCATTTCAAGAGTAGGACGTTGTCGTCGTTTTGCTCAGCGTTTTCGACCGCTTGCTGCATCAGTCGCACATCCTCGACGTGATTACCCTGACGGCGTGCAATTCCGCCCTGTAAATCAAGGAAGTGATTGAAGCGAGGATGCCTTGGACCAAAGCGATCGTGCATCACGGATCGATAGGTCTCGTACCGCTCGTTCGATAACACCGCGTCGACGCCTTCGACCACCATCTGGCATCGCAAGTAGTCGTACAGCATCGAGTCGACGGCGATGTTCCGCGGCCCAAGCCGCCGAGTCACTATGGTTACCGCTCGATCAAGTTTCGGCAGTGCGTTTACGTGGTCGCCGCGGGCAATCAGATTGCATCCCTCGCTGTAGTTTCGCAAGGCCACAATGTTGTCATTGGAACCATGCTGTTGATCAAGCGCCGCCAGCTCGATCATGAGGTCTCGAGCTTCCTCAGTGCGCCCCTGGTTTGTGCAGATGTGGGCCATTGCCGCGATGGCCGATCGAAATTCATTCAGACCGTCATCCTGCTTGCGACAGTCGGCAAGAATCTCCCGCATCTGCTCGTAGGCCCGCTCTTCATTTATATCGCTATTCATTGACAGCAGCATGGCAAGTAGCGTCCGTCCGGAGAGCACCGCCCGACGATAGCGCTCCCCCAGTGACTCACCGACGCTTATGGCGCGTTCGAAATGACGCCGCGACGCGTTCCAGTCTCCCTTGAGGTACATCAAGGACCCCAGGTTGTGGTCGTTCGCGACCAACTGCGCTCGTTGCTCCCTGCCATCCGCAAGCCCGGTGAGCTCCTGATTCGAAATGGTGATCGCCTCAATCGCCCTGTCTGTTTGCCCCAGGCTCATGTACACCTCACCGAGCGTGCCGAACAGCCGGGCTCGAATTTCTGGCTCATCCCTCATTTCCGTTTGCAGTCGCTCGTACCCGCGGTCAACGAGTTCGATGGCGGGCAACTGTGCGTTTTCAATACTGCCGCCGCCGATCGCATAGTTTGAATAGTCCATCACAGTCGCACCGCGAAATACGTCTGCCATAAACTCGGACACTGCCTCAGACGTTCGCGCCTCCCGGGTCGCACGCACGGCAAACCGTACTGAGACAATCGTGCCCGTCAGTAGACTGGCAACGACCGCCACCAGGAGAGACGATGCCAGGGCGTTTCGAGTGCACCACCTCCAGGCTCGTTCAATAGCGCCAACGGGCCTCGCGCGAATGGGCCTTCCCTCCAGGAACAGTTTCAAATCGGCGGCCAACTCCGAAGCCGACTGGTACCGCCTTGCCGGTTGCTTCTCAAGGCACTTCAAGCAGATCGTCTCAAGATCACGAGCAATCCCGGAACGAAGCCGCCCCGGTCGCGGTGGAGCGTCATGAAGAATTTGATAAAGCACCATTTCCGAGTTACCGCGAAACGGCAGTTCGCCGGTAAGCAGTTCGAATAGCACGACACCCAGAGAATAGATGTCCGTGCGATGATCGGCTCGCTTCGAATCACCTCTCGCCAATTCCGGCGACATATACGCCGGCGTTCCCATCCGAGCGAAGTCGGCCGTCAGGCGAATATCGTTGTCGCTACGTGAAAGACCAAAATCCAACAACTTCGGAACCGAGTCCACTGTCAGCATGATGTTTGACGTTTTCACATCACGATGAATGACGCCTTTACCATGTGCGTGTTGCAACGCATCGGCAATCGAAGCACAGAAACTCGCGGCCTGACGGTGCCCGGACATCGACGGCGAAATACCATCGGACAGCAGGCGACCATCGACGAATTCAGAAATGATGAACACCGTGCCATCATGCTGGGCGACGTCAATCACCGATGCAATATTGCCGTGTCGAAGTTGGGCACAGTTCCGGGCCTCTCGCAGAAATTGGGTTGATTGATCCGGGCCGCCTCCCAGCACGTGCGGCAGTTTGATAGCAACCAATCGGCCAAGCTTCTCGTCACGCGCCTTCCAAACGGTACCGAAGGTCCCCGATCCCAGTTTCGCCAGGACGCAGAAACCAGGTAACTCGGGCGTTTCATTCGGTTCCTCCGCAAATCGAACGGCGAACTCATATTCGTGCTTCAGGAACTCGCTCAACGAGTCTGTCGAAACGGAATACCTTGCCGCAATTACGTGAACATCGGGCGTACTGCCTTCGTCCAGGCAAGTCAGGCAGTCAGCGATTGCAAGATCAATTCGGTCTACTTCCACAACATGCTTTCCCACAGAGGGGGCCTCATCCCGGCAGTTTGTAGTTCATATGCGCGCGTCCCGCGAGTGGCTATCATATCGGTGGAGAATTGATATGCGACTGGGGCTCAGCGTGGTTGAATTATTGGTGGTAGTATCCATCCTGGCGATATTACTGGCGTTGCTTTTGCCCGCTGTTTTTAGCGCGAGGGAGTCATCTCGCCGGATCCAGTGTGGGAACAACCTTCGGCAACTCGGCATTTCCCTGCATGCCTTTCACGCCGCAAATGAGGCCTTTCCGCCGGGTTCGGAGACGAAACCGTCCCCCCGAAACAGAGATTTCTTCGGCTCGGACGGGGTGTTTGCGAATGGCCTGACGTTGTTGCTGCCGTTTCTTGAATCCGCGAACTCATTACACGAATACGACAACGAGGAACCCTGGTATTACCAGCATGCCCGTGTTGCTAGCCAACATTTTGATCTCTTTATGTGCCCCTCAAATTCAGGCAAGCCATCCCCCTTGATAGATAACGGCGCCGGATTCGTTGCGGGCACTATACAGTCCCCAATCGGGCGTGCGTTCGGCTTGACGGATTACGTGATGTCCAAGGGGGCAATCAACAACTTCTGCAGTACACCACGCAAGACCCCCGGAAGATTACGCGGTGTCTTTGATAACAACCTCAGAACTTCCGCCAAGGACATCACCGACGGCCTGAGCAAGACGATCGCAATGGGCGAGGGCGCTGGAGGACCGACCTGGCCACTTTGCACCAATCCCGACTGTGTAAAGCCCGACGGTCCGACGCCGATTCCCCTGCTTTCGCTCCATCCAACCACGTCAGATCCACCACCGTACTATGCCCGGCAATTCTGGATCGGATCGGGCAACACCACGATGATTTTTGACGAGTTCAAATGGATGGTATCCAGCCACCTTTCCACCACGGTCCAACCGCTAAACGCAAATCCTGTGACGCATTTCTTGCTGGATGAGCAGGCGGACTTCACGGACTGCACCGGCGAACAGCCCAACCGTCATCAGGTTTCCGGTTTTCGATCGGACCATCCCGGTGGGGGCAACTTCCTGCTTGCTGACGGTGCAGTCCGGTTCGTTGCCGAGGACATCAAGTTGAACGTGTACCGCGCGATGTCAAGTGTCGCTGGCGGCGTGGACATCGAATCAGGTGTTGATCGATGATCGTTCGGCAACGCTTCAGCTTGGACCGCTTGATGGTTCTCTTGCTTATGCTTCCATTTGGAGTGCTTCCATTTGGACTGTTTCTATTTGCTGCCGCGCCCGTGTTTGCGGTCGACTTTTCGCTAAACGATGAGCAGAGCTTCCTGCAGATCATTCCGGGGGTCCCTCATGACGATCCGTCACAAAGGATCACAGAAGGTTCGTTCGTCCTGAATACATGGGCTCTGCTAGAGCAGTCGCCGGGCAGTTACCACAATCTTGTCGGTGGAACCGTCAGCGTCACCGGCGAGGGACCGCGGATGATGCTGGACGGTGTTGTGTCCGGCACTCCAAATCCGGCAAGCCCGTTTCGTCCAACGCTGGACTCGGTCGATTCGCCATCGATCCACGACAACATTGCGGCAAAAGACCATATCACCGGCCAGCTGATTGAGTTGGTGATTCGGGACGTGGTGTACGGGGCAACCGGTAGTGTCGAAATTGGACAGCCGGCGGAGCTGGAGTTTCGATTTCTTGAGGGTACGATCGATTTCAGCTTCATCGATTTCGACCGAGATGGCGAACGCGATACCGGCTGGCGATCGTTGAACGAACTGGAGATGAGCGGTTCGCCGGATCCACTACGGTTTTCGAATATGTCCGCCAATCCGGTCGTCCAGCGAGGTGACCGGATCGAGATCCCGGTCGCATTCGACATTCCCATCGAAATCATCTTCCCCAACGACAGCCGCGTATCTGTGGAGGGGATGTTCTTTTTGGAGCCATCGACACAGCTGGCCGGTGATTTCAATCGCGACGGCGTGCTTGGCATTGAGGATATCGACGCACTTGGTTTCGCGGCGTTTGAGTTCTCCGGATCGCCCAGTGACGCTGGCAGTGCTTTTGACCTCAACGCAGACGGACATGTCGACATCTTCGACATCGGCGGCTGGCTGAACGAATACGGCACCTTCCCGGGCGACGCAAACCTTGATCGCACGGTGCAGTTTGATGACTTCCTGGTCCTGGCCAGGTCATTCGGTACCAACGGAGTCTGGTCCAACGGGAACTTCGACGACGACGGCGTCGTTGATTTCACGGATTTCCTGACGCTTGCGAGGTATTTCGGCAGCGCCAATGCGACAGTCGTGCCCGAGCCAGCCTGTCCTACGTGGCCGAGCATATTTCTATTGAGCTTGTTGACGCGCTGCCGTCGAGCGTTCGGACCCGCAGGGACACACCGACGATGAACAAGCGACGCGTTGCGGAAATCCTGAAAGAGGCCGTACAAGGGACCGGCGGCGCGCGAGACGAATTGTTCGCGCTCTATCTGCCATTCCTGAAATTCGTGGCGAACGATCTGGTAGGTCCATCGCTGGCGAAGCGCAACGACGCATCCGACCTGGTCCAGCAAACCTGCACGGACGCGATCCGGCAACTCGATGGCTTTCGCGGCAAGTCGGAACCCGAATTCACCGCGTGGATTACCAGCATCCTTCGAAATCAGGTCGCCAATGCCTACCGATTTAACATGCAGGAAAAGCGGGATATGCGTCGCGAGACGTCACGCCTGCCATCGGACTCCACCGCATCGATCGGCTGGCATTCGATCTCTGGCGAAACCGCCACTCCACTGGAAGTTGTGATCAAGGGCGAGGCGGCCCTGTTTCTGCTGCACGCGATTTCGGAACTTCCAGCGGCTCAGCGTACGGTCATCGCAAAGCGGTTCCTGGAGGGCCGAAAGCTTATTGACATCGCCAGCGAAATGGACAGCACGGTAGGTGCGGTAGCCGGTTTGTTGCGTCGCGGTTTACAAAAAGTGCGTCAGGAACTACCACCCGACATCCAGGCGAACAAATAGATCGCTACAACTCGAGCGTTACTCTCGCGCCCGGATTGTAAGGCCCAGCGGACGTCCGCACTTCACCACCGTTTTAGCCTTAGCCTTTTGAGGGTTTCGGCCTGCCCTTGCGGCTGTCCATGCCTCGCGGCGTCGAACTATTCACGATATTCGGACTCGATGGGCACGAAATGTGAATTCTCCGCGACAGCCATAGCTGAAAGATTGCCCTCGTATGGCATCCGGCTAACGTGAAGTTTCACTCCCTGATGTTGTAACTCGTAGCCAAAACCGAGACATGTTTACGATTGTTCACGCTGTCGTTGGTCTGCTGCTGCTATTCGCCCATCCGGGGACAGGCACATGGTCGCATGAGCCACACGAGTCGCATTCATGGAACCATACCACCGACTATTCGGGCTTTGGAGATGTATCGGATCTCTACTGGCGGGGCGAGACCAAGGTTTCCAAATATATCCCGCCCTCGCGAGACTCCAGCGGCTTGAACGCAATTGACTATCAGTTCGGCGGAGAGTGGCAAGAAATTGAATTCTGGATGCCTCCAAATCCAATTGAGCTCAAAGCTTCCCGACGGAACGGCTTTGCCAGAGCCAACGCGACAGTAGACGAGCCGCCTTACGTCACCACGTCAGCCAACTACGACGCCAGTCGCTACGACGGAACAGCAAAGACGACCGAGGGTCCTGACGGAATGTACCACGCCATCTTTGCGGAAGTTGTTACCGAGCAAGACGAACTGCTGGGGCAGGGCAATGCAATTGTGGAATACGACTCCCATATTGCCGACGATGGATTCTCGCTAAACGGTCGTCTGGCAACCAATGCACTGATCGAAGAAAGCCTGACGGAGAGCTCTCTGTCAAATGCTTACGCACAGACGACACTGTCGGCCGAATACGATGTGCACGAAACGTTAGGCTATTCGTTGTCGGCGTCTTTTGGAGGCGTCGGTGATATGCTTCTGGAGTTGCTCGTCTATCACGACGATGAATTGGTCGCCACGCATGGCTACACGGAAGGCCACACGGCTGACTTGCAAATCTGCGGCACGCTGTTGCCTGGGGAATATGCGTTTCGCTTCAGGGCCAGTTCCAATTCGCAGTTCGTCGGCCAGGAGCCCATTTACGAGGGCGGTGAAGCGGTCTTTGACATTCAGTTCGACACGGAGTCCAATCCATCCCACGGTGGCCTGCTGTATCTCGAAGAGCCCCACGGCGAACCAGACTGGGGCGGCTCGTCGGTATCCCATGCCGTCCCTGAACCGGAGGCAGACGCGTACCTACTGGCACTCGGAATTATTGCCGCGGATGGATTGCGTCGGCGACGGCAACGGCAGCGGCAGCGGCAGCGGTAACGTGCTGGCAACACCGGCTCAGGCGATCACTTCGCGTACGACGTGTCCCTTGACGTCCGTCAGTCGCATGTCGCGACCACCAAACCGAAACGTGCTGCGCGTGTGGTCGACTCCCATCAAATGCAACATGGTGGCATGCAGATCATGCATCTCGACCCGATTCTCGATGGCCTTGTATCCCCATTCGTCCGTAGCGCCATAGACCGTGCCTGCCTTGACGCCGCCACCCGCCATCCAGACCGTGAAGCCGAACTGATTGTGGTCGCGGCCGTTCTTCCCCTGCGCGAATGGAGTGCGTCCAAACTCGCCCGCCCAGACCACCAGCGTGTCCTCCAGCAGCCCACGTTGTTTCAGGTCCTTCAACAAGCCTGCGATGGGCTGGTCAACTGCTCGAGCGTTATTCTCATGGCCTTTTTTGAGGTTCGAGTGTTGGTCCCATCGATCCCCGCCAACCTTGGGGCACGTGAGTTCAACGAAACGCACGCCACGTTCGACCATTCGCCGGGCCAGCAGGCATTGCGCTGCATAGATCCGAGTGGGTTCGTATTTCGATTCGAAACCGTACATCCGCTTCACGTGGTCCGATTCCCGCTCGAGCGACATCACATCGGGAACCGCCATCTGCATGGAATAGGCCAGCTCATAGTTGCGAATGGCCGACTCCAGACTGTCGTGCTTGCCAAAGCTCCCCTCCGCGAATGAATCGAGCCGGCGGACCAAATCGAGCTTCGATCGCTGACGCTCTGCCGTCGCCTCCAGTCTCGCGATATTCGCAACGCCCGTCCCGGACGGCTTGAACAGCGAACCCTGGTAACTCGCCGGCAGGAAGCCATTGCCGAAGCAGTCCAGCCCGCCGGGCGGAATCAACCCACCATTGATGACAACGTAGCCAGGCAGGTTGTCGGACTCACTTCCCAATCCATAGTTCACCCACGCGCCCATGCTTGGTCGCCCCTGGAGGCCACTACCAGTATGCAAGAAGTAATTCGCAAAAGTGTGCTCGGGAAACTCGGACGTCATCGAGCGAATCACGGCCAGATTGTCGGCACAACCAGCGACGTGCGGAAACAGGCTACTCACCGGCAACCCGGACTCGCCATGCTGGCGAAACTTCCAGGGGCTGGCAAGCACGGTGCCATTGTTGTTGAACTGTGTCGGCTCGACTTTGAACAACTTGCCCGGGTCCTTCCCGTTGAACCGGTCGAGGGCAGGCTTGGGATCGAACGTGTCGATCTGCGAGGGCCCGCCGTCCATATAGAGGAAGATGACATTCTTTGCCCGCACTCGGTGATGCGGACCGTGCAGCGCGGTGCCGGGTGTGCCGGCCGCAGAACTCTTGCCCTCGGAACCAAACGCACGATCGAGGCCTAACGCCGTCAATGCAACGGAGCCAAAGCCGGAAGCGGAACGCACCAACATCTCGCGACGCGAAACGGGCAACCGGCGATAGCGTTGGCAAGGATAGGGACTGGGGTTCATGGCACTACTTCAGGAAAATGAATTCTTTGGTGTTGATCAGGGCGTGCGCGAAATCTGCCCAGCGGTCCGGCGAGGTGTCGTTTCCAAGAAACTGATTCGCCAGGTCCAACTCGAGATCCGTTGGTCTTCTGGCAAACGCGGAAAGGTACATCCATTCGATCCGCTGATCCGTTTCATTCTCCTGCCTCAAAGCACGAGACGCCCAGCCAGCGGCCTGGTCCGCAACGAAGGGGTCATTCATCAGAATGAGTGCCTGCGACGGCACGTTCGACACATTGCGACGGCCCATGGTGCTGAACGGAACCGGAACATCGAACGCCATCATGAACGGCGACAGGAAATTGCGACGCACGGCGACATAGATCGAGCGACGACCGTCACCATCAAGTGGACCGCTGGATTTCGGACGCCCACGACCGTCCATGAACCCTGTTAGGTGTATGGGAACGGAAGGGCCAAATTGCTCTGAATTCAGGTTTCCTGAAACTGCCAGCAACGCGTCACGTACCGCTTCCCCCTGCAGACGCACAGGCGGACGATGGTGCCAAAACAGGTTCGTCGGATCCGACTCAACGGCGGCTAAATCGGGCCTTCCGGACATTTGATACGTGCGAGAAAGCACGATGTAGCGAATCAGCCGCTTGATGCTGCGACCATCAGCCAGAAACTTCGCCGCAAGGTGATCCAGCAGCGCTGGATGCGTGGGTCGCTGCCCCAGCACACCAAAATCGTCGGTCGTCGGGACAATGCCGCGTCCCATCAAATGATGCCAAATACGATTCACGATCACTCGCGAGGTGAGCGGATTCGTTGGGTCGTTAATACGTTCTGCCAACTCGAGCCGACCACTACCACGAGCGATAGACAGAGGCCCCGGGCCTGTAATCGCGGTAAGAAAGCTACGCGGGACAATCTCACCGGGCTTGGACGAGTTGCCGCGAATCAATATGCGGGCATCTTCGCCGGTGCCATCCATCATTGCCATCGCCGTTTGCGAGACCCTGACGACCTGCGATTGCAGTTGCGATCGATCGGCAGCCCATTGACTCGCGAGCTCCTTCAGTTCTGCACCCAACCTCCGCTGGACGCCCGCGGAAAATTTCCGCCACTTGCGTTTGTCGCCCTCGGCCGCACCGGCCAGGGCTCGTTTCACTTCCTGCTTTGTGCCCTGAACAATCCAGGCCACCTCTAACTGAGCACCTTCGGCTGGAGTGAATTCGAGGTGTACCCGATGTCCTGTATAACGAGCCAGATCGAGGACGACATCGCCTGCATTGATCTTTTTGATCGTCTGCTTGTGTAGCGGCCCGGCGACCAGACGATGCGAATCCACGCAGACCACAACATGCCCCTTGCCCCGAACACGACAGCCAACGACTTCGTTCGTAAGGTCAAACGTAGGTGTTCGCAGCGTGCGCCCACTACGCGGCAACTTTGAGAGTGCGCTACGATCCTGGGCGATCGGTTGCCCCGTCGCCTTCAAACCGCTCCAGAACAAATCGTTCGCCGCGACGCCCTGGCGGCGGAATCGGACTTCAGGAGCTTCGCCACTTGTATCCAGCCACGCCATGCCACTGTGCTGTGGACCGCTGCCGAACACGAATCCATCCTGAAGCCAGTCTACTTCCGCCGTTTGGTAGTTCAGCACCAAACGATCCGTGACTGCATCCTGCAGCGGCGCCGGGGCCGGTGGATGCAGTTCGTGTTCTGCGAGCAATCGCTGGACACGGTCGCGATAGCGTTTCTCGACCCGGGCCAGCTTTCGCGCGACGCGACGATTTTGCTCCATGGATTCAAATCGAACCTGGCGATAGTCGCTGCTCTGCAGGAAACCGGTCAGCGAATAGTAGTCCGCCGTCGAAATCGCATCGAACTTATGATCATGACAGCGAGCACACGAGACCGTCACCCCAAGAAATGTCTTCGACATCACGTCGATCATATTGTCGAAGCGGTCTGATTCATCCTTCCGGATATCAACCGGCGAATGAACCCACTCCCCGAGGAACCAGAAGCCCGTCCCCAATATCGATTCATTGAACTGCTGTTCGCTGTGCAAACGAGGTCGGACAAGCAGATCGCCGGCGATGTGTTCACGCACCAGTTGGTCGTAGGGCACGTCGGCGTTGAACGCCCTGATGATATAGTCGCGGTACTGAAAGGCGTTCGGTGCATCGTTATCGAATTCGTGGCCACGCGATTCGGCATAGCGAACCAGATCCAGCCAATGCCGTCCCCAGCGTTCGCCGAAGTGCTCCGAATTCAACAGTCGATCGACGACCCGGTCTATTGCATCCGGACGATCATCCGCCAGGAAGTCCACCGTTTCGCTGACAGACGGAGGCAGGCCGATGAGATCAAAATAGAGTCGACGCAAGACTGCCGATCGATCCGCATCCATTGCTGGCGAGAGCTCATGTTCCTCCAGCTTTTGCAAAACGAATTGATCCAAATCCGATTTGGGCCAGTCGGTTTGCCGCACGACCGGCGTGACAGGATTCGCAACGGGCCGCCAAACCCAGTGTTCGGCCGCTCGCTGCTGAAGGTCGAATCCCGATCTGATCGCCTCCGTGGCGGCAGCGGCTTCAGCAGGCCATGCTGCGCCCTGTTGAATCCACTCTTCAAGCGTCGCAATTTCACGATCAGAGAGCTTGCCCTTGGGCGGCATCTCATACGATTCCCAACGCACCGCTTCCATCAGCAGACTGGCCTCGGGATCGCCGGGAACAATGGACGGGCCGGAGTCGCCGCCAGCCAACAACGACGTTCGGCTGTCAACCAACAACCCCGCCTGTAGCTTCCTGGCGTCGGCGCTATGACACGAGTAGCAATGCTCGCTCAAGAGCGGACGGACCTGCTTCTCGAAGAACTCAATTTGTTCGGCGGAAAACTTCTTCGCAGGCTCGTCCGGCTGATCACCGGCCAGACAGTCCGCGGCTGCGAGCCACACGAATACCACGCCAAGGGTAACCGTCAGAACCCCAGCGAAACGCTGGCCGCCACAACATCGACACCAATTCATTTGACTATTTGCGACACCTGTCCGCGACTATCATTAAACTCTAATATTCCATCATACGCTGACTCATGCGTTCGAGTCGAGGATGGTTTGCGACACGTAAACAACGATTTGCGTCACCCCCGTACACATGCGACAAACCTGGAAATGAAGAATCCCCAGCGCCGTCAGGTGGCATTGATCGTGGAGTCGTCGCGTTCATATGGCCGCTGTCTCTTGCGAGGCATCGCGATGTATTCGCGCACCCACGGCAATTGGTCGTTGATGCATGAGGAGATGACCATCGACGCTGCCCTACCGGATTGGCTGGCAGAATCCAACGTCAGCGGTGTCATCGCTCGCGTGGACGGCCACACGGTGAAACCGTTGCGGCGTCTGGGTGTGCCCGTTGTCGACGTCCGTTGCCGCCGCAGCTACACGGGAATTCCACAAGCGGAAACGGATGATCCGGCCGTCGCGGAACTGGCCTTCAATCACCTTTGGGAACGCGGGTTCCGCCGATTCGCCTTTTGCGGATTTCGTCGAGTTCACTATTCGGACGTACGGCTGAAACATTTCCGTAGGTTGACCGCCGCCGCCGGGTGCCCGATCAGCGTCTATGAAACCATGGGCACGACGACTTCCATTAGTAGTATCGAACGCGCCGGGGTGACCGACGGCGATTCGCTTTCGCAATGGCTTGAGTCATTGCAGCCACCGACCGGATTGCTCGTATGCAACGACATTCGCGGTCAACAGGTCCTGAACGTATGCCGCAAGTCGGGCATTCAAATCCCGGATGAGCTGGGGGTCATCGGCGTCGACGACGATGATGCGATCTGTCCCCTTTGCGATCCCCCACTGTCCAGCGTGAAACCCGACGCCGAACAAGTAGGCTACCGGGCGGCTGCGATTCTGGACGAACTCATGAATGGCGGTCCGACAACAAGGCCGGTCGAATTCATTAAACCGCGGGGGGTGACGCAAAGGCTGTCAACACAAGTCAGCGCCGTGGAAGATCGCGAGTTAGCCCGAGTCTGTCGCTTCATCCGCGAGCATGCTTGCGAGGGTATCGATGTGGGCGATATCGTCCGCTTCTCCACGCTATCTCGCCGGCAGCTTGAACGGCGTTTTCGTGCGGAGCTGGATCGGACACCTCACGCCGAGCTGATGCAAGCCCAACTCGCGCGCGTCAAACAATTGCTCAAAGACACTACGCTGAGGCTGGAGGACATTTCTCGAATTGCCGGTTACAGCCACAAAGAACGGCTGGGAGTGGTGTTCAAACGCGAGACAGGCTTGACTCCCGGTGAATACCGGCGACAACAGGACGGTCCCCACCCGTGACTCGCCAGCCCAGCTGCTATTGGCGAGCGCAACGACTCACGAAAGTAATGACACCCGACCCCACGCACCCCCTCGCGAATCGCCATGAATAACATGTCCCCCGAAAATCCCCGTGTACTGATCACCGGGGGCTATGGCTGCATTGGAGCCGAAACGACTCGTTGGTTGCTGCACCACACCGACGCCGCCGTATTCGTCTGCAGCCGGACGGCGACCCGCGAACGCAGCCGACAGGTATTTGGGCAGCTCGCTGAACGTATCACGTTCACGGAAGCCGACGTTACCGACCAGTCGCGACTGACGGATCTATTGGGGGAACATCAAATCACGCACGTCGCCCACATGGCAGGCTTACAGACACCGGACTGCAATGCCAACCGCGACCTTGGCCTGCAAATCAATCTGGCCGGCACGCAGAACATGATCGAGGCAATGAAGGCGAGTGGGCTCGCGATCGCCCGATTTGTCTTTGCAAGCTCCATGGCCGTGTACGGCCCGCGCGCGGATTACCCGCCCGAGCGAATCCCCATGCTCTCAGCGACTCGGCCCGTCAACGTTTACGGAACCTGGAAACTCGCCGGCGAACAACTGGCCAGACTGTTCGCGGCCGAGACCGGCGTTCCGACGATTAGCGTTCGCCCCGGGGCACTCTTTGGCCCCGGACGTGACGCCGGGCTGACTTCTTCACCGACCAACGCACTCAAGCACCTCGCACGCGGCTTGCCATTCCAGATTCCGTACCGAAATGAGCAGGACTATCTGTACGTCCCCGATGTCGGAGCTGCCGTTGGTAACACGCTGATCGCCCCGTTCGAAGGCTACGCCGCGTTTACACTTCCCAGCCATACGCTGGCCACGCCGGCTTTTGTGGACGCAATGAAACTGGCGGCCGACGAACTGGGCATTGCCGATCAGTTCAACATCACCATCGGCGACGATGAAGTGCCGTTCGTTTGCGACCTGGACTTCGATCCTTTCCTGAAAGCATTCCCGGATGCACCACTGACGCCCTTTACGGATGCGGTCCGCGAATCGCTGGAAGCCTTTCGGGCCACGGCGCAAACCTAAATCTCACGCTGGCCTTACACGAGCCGTTCAATCCTGCGTTTCGATGCAAATCAGCTCGCGGCTGGTGCGATGATAGAGTCGCCCATTTGCTGCCGAGAACGGACTCAGGGTCCACGTTTTCCCCGGTAGCCCCAAATCGTTCACCGCCAACAGCGCCCTTTCGTCGAACACTTCGGCGGTGGCATCCACTACGTAGACCGTCCCCAGTACGGTCGAAAAGTAGATGCGATTATTCACAACGATCGGAGTCGCTGCCGAGATGTGCCCAAAGCCGTGCCCCAGCCGGCGTTTGTCACCTTCCACATGAAAACCGGATCCCGTATCGTCACCGGCCGTAAATTCCTTCCATGAGTATTTTGTCTCACCGTTCCTGACGACAACCTGAACGGGCACCTGAAGATAATTCACCTCGCCCGACTCGACATCAATTCTGCCCAGCAATCCCGGCTGGCCGCCCATGAAAAAATGGTACTTGCCGGCGCCCATGTTGGTGCGGTGCGTGAGAAATCGCCGCCACTTCACCGAGGCAACCTCGACAGGCTGTTCATAGCGACCGCGGGCCTCATCGAACCGGATGATCCGTCCGGAATCGCGCAGCGGAATTCGCTTCTCCGTCTCACCGGTCGCGAGATTGAGCACCACGAAATCGTGATTCCGTTCGAAACAGTAGGCGTAACGATCGTCGACGAAGTGGGTGCCTTCGAAATACAGTTTCGGCCGATCCCAAAGCAATTCGTAGCCTGCCGTTAATTGCGAGAGGCCGATACCGTACGGCTTTTCCGGTGGACTGTGCCCACCACCTTTCGCATGCAGCAGGACGGGCCGTCCGTTCGACACTCCCAACGCACCCTTGCTATGCACGCTAATGCCCTGCGGAAGGATGCCGGTCGGCTTGCCGGTCAATGCATCAAAACTTCGCACAAACATCCACGGCCAGCCCGACTTGCTGTTCTTGTCGTAGTCCTTCGCAGTTTGCGGGCGACGCAACGGGTCGCCCGCGTCGCGCAGCATCGCATAGAACAGATTTCCATCATGGAGGAACGGTTGAAACTGCTTCGCCGAGTGCTTGGTGCGCACCTCGAATTCCTTCGCCCAAACACGCTCACCGGAGACCGTGTGACAGGCCATAAATCCACCGGCGTTCACGAACCAGACATGCACGCCATCGGTGACGGGCATTGGTGTTGTCGAGTCGGTGAAGGTGCCGTTCACCTGGTTGGGACGCTTGCCGGGCAGGTCGCAGCTCCACAGGATCTCACCGGAATCCGCATCGAGGCAGTAGCCGCGAGTTTCCGAAACCCAAGTCCCTCGCGGACCAATATCGTTTTTCGTCAGCTTGCGAAAACAAGTCAGAAAAAGGCGGTCGCCCCAGACGGCAACGCCACTATGCCCCGTCTCCGGCAGCGGTGACTTCCAGCGGACATTCTGCCCCGTTGCCACGCTCCAACGAACCGGATAGTCGACGTCGGAGGACAGATGGTAGTTCCCGTTCGGGCCACGAAGCTCGGGCCAATGACTCCCATCGTCGTCCTGTGCCCTGACTGAAGGCGACATCATCGCGGCCACAGAAATCGCAATGGATAACGCCACAACAAGACCATGAACGGACGAAACGCTCGATGACATAGAACCGCCTTTGGTGTTGCCTACGTTAGTGAGCTGACTGCGTTTAAGAGCGGCCGACGTTAGTGAGCTACTTGCTCGCCCACCGTGCGATACAGGAACGCATCGGAAGTGAGCAGTGAAGTCAGCATCGCGTTCATACTGCCGCCACTGTCCTTGTAAGCGCGGTGCGCGTCCTGCAAAACGGGCGCGTCATGGAGCGTCTCATTCCGCCCCATCCAGAAACGGAACGCGTGCCGGACAAATACCTGCTCGACACGTTCGCTGGTCGCAAGCCTCTCGATCATTTCGATTGCGTTCGCGACCTCTCCGTCCAGCGACTCATCTCCCGAGTCAATGATCTCACCGGTTGTGTCAACGGGTTTGTCGAGTTCCGTTTCGCGATAGATGCCGGCGTGATTGTACATCTCAAACGGTAATCCCAGAGGATCCATCTTCTGGTGGCACGTCCAGCAGTACTCTTCGCGCGTCACCCGCATCCGCTCGCGAAGGGTGTTTTCCGGCTCTTCCGGCAGCATCGCATCCACGGTAATGGGGACATCCGGAATCCCACCACCCAATAGCCGTTCGCGGACCCAGCGTCCTCGCAAAATGGCGTGATTGTCCATCGCGTCCGAATGCGACACCAACCAACTGGGATGTGTTAGCAGACCCAGCCGTTGACCGGCTGGTGCGGTCGCCAGAATACGCTCCGGCTTCATGGATCCGTTCCCAAAACTTCGATGACTCACACGAACGAACTCTTTGGGCCCGTCAAGATCCGCCGGGGTAACGTCGTGATTGATGTTCTGCCTACGCTTCTTCTTTGGCTTAGGCGGCGTTTCGCCCGGATGAGCTTCTTTCCACGCTTTCAGCTCGGCAGCTTGGCGTTTCTTTTCTTCGCGTTCCGCCTTCTTCGCGGCGGCGACCGATTTCCGCCGCTCGGCCTTTGTGCGTTTCCTTCCGAAGTAAACGTTGTCCGCCTTCGTCGCGACTACGCGGTCCGTCGTCAGCAACTGATGGAGAACGTCGGTATCCTCTTCAAGGATGAGTTCAATCAGCCGGTCGGTGCTCGCAGTGGCATCGAACATTGCACGGTAGTGCGCCGTGCCGCGACTGCTTGCTCCGGTGCTTGCCAGCGCTTTCGCGTCCTTACAAATGTAGCCACCCAGGTCGTAGTCAAAAAAGTCTCGAAAGAATCGCAGGATGCGCGGCTTCCGGATGCTCTCGTCGGACAGCATGCGATTCACCTCGCGGCGGACGTCGGCCCGAGTTCGCATCCGGCCATCCGCGATTGCCTCACGCAACGTATCGTCCGGTTTGATGTACTGGAGCGCGTGGTTGACGGCCAGTCCCAGCTCCCAGTCCTGCAGCATCACGCGACCGTACTCGTCGGCTTGACCGCTTTCCACAAGCTCCGGTCGGAAGAGTGCGTCGCGATCGAGGAAGATCGCCGACAATCCAAGTACGGCGCCATCGTCTTTTCCAAGCCTGTCGATCGACTGCCGTACAATCGAAACGTAGGCGTCCGATTCGTCGGGCGTCGGCGAGCGAAACGTCAACGCCTCAAACAGGTAATCCACCGCGGCGCGAAGCTGATCGTCGGCAACCCCTTCGCTCTCCATCAATTCATGAACGGGCGTCAGCGGCCGCACCACTTTGGTGCTGTACACGAGGCTCGTTGGCAGGCCACGCAGGTCGCCTTCCATCTTGTCGGCGATCGATTTGGGGTCGTCCGTAATCTGATAAGGCTGTGCGATGCTCAGCGGACCGTAAGCCATATAGCGAATGATGTCGCCCGCAACGCCCATGATCTGCGTTGCCTCCGCTCCGTTGACGGAATAGAAGTGCGGATAATTCTCCAGCCCATGCTTCCGAGCTGACGAAAGCACGACCGGAACACTCTTGACGGACGTTGCATAGGCAACGGTACCGCCCTGCCATTTGATAATGCGGTCCACGCCGAAATAGAGCTTCAGTTCGCCACCGTGATTGGTGGGCACAACATCGCCACGGGTTCGCAGGCCCGGCTTCTTTGGGTTGTACTCGGGCTCGGAATTGATCAATTCGTTCAGCCGCGTAATGTGCTCCTGTGGGGTCACTCGCCAGAGTCGCGACGGCGACGAGGTGGGTTCGAGCGTAATGCCGTCGGGAAGCTCGCCGAAGAGAAGATCGTGATCGACGAAGTTCCCCTTGTTCGGATCAAGGTGCGCCCGGAATCCGCCTTTGTCTCGAGTGACGCGTTGTAGCTCGCTGACGATCCAGTCCGCGAACTTCAGCCTATCCACAACGCCCGGCTGATCGCCCTCTTCCGGCGGCATTTCCTTCAACGCCACCTGGGCCCATACGCTATTCCAGACACTGGCGTTCACTTCGTCCACCGCACCCAGATCATGCAGTGACAGGTTGCCCTCGGGATCCGACTCGCCATGGCAGTCGACACAGTGCGACTCAAGAAACGGTCGAGCGAAGGTCTCGTAGTCGCCGTCGATTTTCTGACCCGGCGTGTACGTCTCGGCGTTCGCGGGCGACAATGTCCCCAGAGCGATCGCTAACAAGCTGGCGAAGACGTAGATCGCACACCGTAAGTCGCCGAAGTTCGGCCGCCGTGAGGTGCCGATCATGAAAGCACTTCCCGTAGTGGTCCCGTTCCATCGTCGAACTTCTTGGCCAGTTTGTCGCTCATGTTGAAGCGATCGCAATCCTTCCCCGCAGCACGCAGAAGCGTCGCGTACAGCGAATTGATTGGCCGCTTGCCGTCGAGCTGCGTGAAGCATCCGGTCTTGAAGGCACCATCGAGGTTGCCCAACAAAACGACCGGCCAGTTCGCCCCGTTGGTGTGCTGCTTGTCGGCGTTGTTACTGGTATAGACAATCAGCGTGTGGTCCATCATGGTCCCGCTGCCTTCGGGCACGCTGTCCAGCGCCTCCATGATCCTGACCAACATGCGACTGTTGTACTGCCGAATCTTGATCCAGATGGGATTGTCCGGCTGATCCATATGACCAAGGTTGTGGCCCTGTTGCTCGATGCCCAGCCCCTTCCACGCGCCGAAGATTTCACCTCGACCGGACCCAATCGTCAACGTATTGGTAATCCCTGACGTCAGCGACGAAATGCCAAGGTCCAGCAGGACATCGTGCCAGTCTGTCTCGAATTCCGGATTCGAATATCGCTCGTCCACTTCCGGAGCAAACTTGCGCAAGTGATCGGAAACCGTGTCCAGACGATCTCGCAACCCATTCAGATTCCGGAAGCCGTCCACGAATTGGCTGTAACGCCGCTCGTCCGCCGCCGGCAACGACTGCCCCTTCATGACCGCAAGTTGCTCGATCTCATTCATCACGCCCGAGCGTGCTTCGTGCTGACGACGAATGTCACCCGTCGAAATTCCGCCATAGAGCATCTGATAGAGGTGGTTGGGATTCGAGTGCATGAAGATCGGCTGCCCCGCGCCACTGGCGGAGAGCGTCGCGATCGTCGGCTTTGACGTCATGTTTTCAATCGAGTCCATTCCAATGCACAGATGCGGCAAAAGCGTCTGCGGCAATGCCTTGCTCAACTCATAGTCGATCGTCGAGGCACTGGGGGGAACTCCGTCGCTACCGCGGTAACCGCCAAGCGCACCAAAGAAGGCGCTGTGCGAGGGGCTGGTGTGGGTGCCGTGTAGCCCGTTGATGATATGCATCCGTTCCTTATAAGGCTCCAACGGCTGCATGGGCTCGGGCAATTTCGCGTTTGCCAAAGAACCACTACTCTCCATGCCGGCAGGGATTGCGGTCCTCGGATCGAAGCCCTGGTTCTGCATAAAGAAGACGATGCGTTTGGTATTGAAATTACGCGTCGACGCCCCGAAGGCTCGGCCGGGCAACAACGACGATCCCAAAGCGGCCCCGGCACCAGCGGCCATTCCCTGCAACAGATTTCGGCGGTTGAGCATATTCGTTCTTTCGGTGAAGACCAGAAACTCATTCTCGTTATCGGCGTGCCATGCGAGACGAGTTAAGCCTCAACCGGCATCCGATTGCCCACGCTTGCCGCGAAGGCGTGGTAGGCAGCAGCAACTCGAATTGTAAATGGAGTCGCAAGGCAAGACGTTCACAATTCCGCTGAACGCTGCCTCTATCTTATCTTTTACGCAATTCACCGCAAATATCTCCATACCGAACGCTCGTGCGGCGGCCGCATTTCACAAGTCCGCGAGAAATTTCGGCCGTTTTGCCGGGTGGCGTAAGGAAAATGTCAATCTGCAGCGATTCTGATGAGACGGCCTGCAACGGGAGGGCGAGGCTCCTGCCGAGCCGTTTGAATACCAGGAAAACTCTAACGCGCGGTTACGAATTCAGATCGGTGCCGGCGACGCGAGGCTCGGGAGGGCGACGCGCGGCTCGGGAGGGCGAGGCTCCTGCCGAGCCATTTGAATACAAAATCAACTCGGGCCCACGGTTCGGCAGGAGCCCGGACGGCATCTTCCACAGACGGAATGGGATGGCGGGAACAAAACACCACGCAGGCTCGAACGCAGTAAGGTGCCGGCGACTCGCGGCAACGGGAGGGCGAGGCTCCTGCCGAGCCCATTGAATACAAAATCAACTCGGGCTCACGGTTCGGCAGGAGCCTCACCCTCCCGGATGGAATCTCCCAGACGGAATGGGACGGCGGGAACAAAACACCACGCAGGCCCGAACGCAGCAAGGTGCCGGCGACTCGCGGCAACGGGAGGGCGAGGCTCCTGCCGAGCCGTTTGAATACAAAATCAACTCGGGCCCACGGTTCGGCAGGAGCCTCACCCTCCCGGATGGAATCTCCCAGACGGAATGGGACGGCGGGATCAAAACACCACGCAGGCCCGAACGCAGCAAGGTGCCGGCGACTCGCGGCAACGGGAGGGCGAGGCTCCGGCCGAGCCCATTGAATACAAAATCAACTCGGGCCCACGGTTCGGCAGGAGCCTCACCCTCCCGGTCAACATCTTCCACAGACGAAATGGGCCCTGGTCGTCGTCGCCCGGGATGCCCCCAAGCGACTACGCGCGGCGTTAACACATACGACTACGAAAAGTTCCTCGACAGGATCAGGAAATCTTCAAAGCCAATTTCTCCGTCTTCATCAAAATCTCCCTCCGCAAACACGGCGTCCGTTGCCCCAAAATTGCGTGACATGATCAAGAAATCACTGAAGTCCGTCGCGCCGTCCGCATTGGCGTCACCAGGATTCTGAGCGGCAACCGACAACACTCCACTCCCGGTCGAGGAGACACCGGACGAACTGAAATTGGGCGCGTCGCCGAACTGGATCGTCGTCGTATCGGCCGTCGGGGCATTGAAATTCCGCAAGTTCCCCGAACTCACGACCAGCGGCGGATTGCCTTCGTTCGTCATGTCATACAACGGCGGCAGTATCGTTGCCACGGGCGCTGCCGCACCGATGACTCCGCCCGAAACGAAACTGGCCGCCCTCGCTCCAGCGGGAATGATGGCTCCGCCCACCGAAGTGCCATAGCGGCTCAAGAGCTGGCTATTCGTCAGACCAACGAATTCACTGGAAACGGGCGCAATCGATTCCTCCGGCAGTTGCGGTAGCGGCACGCGATTCGCCCCCTGCCGATTCGCATAGATACCCTCGCCATCAAACGTAATGCGGTCTGGCATCAGGAACGAATACGGTTGATAGCCGTTATCATCACCCGGCGACAAGACAAGGTTACGCCGCTGGGATTCGTTGCCGGCGACCGCCGTTCCCGCAAGCTCGCCAAACCGGACGTCGGTCATCTCGATTGATCGCGGCGCCTGCAGTGGCTCGGTGATCAACATGTCCGTGGTGTTCCGCAAGTCCAGGTTGGCGAACTTCCAATGGTCATGCCGCGGAGCCAACAGGCCCATGTTGTAACCTTCGATCGAAACATTTTCGATCACGCCCGGGCCTCGTGACACTTCGTTGTACAGGTCGATGCCAACTCCCGTGTCCGCCGTGCCGCCGTTTTGCACGTAAGGAGCTCCGGTGCCAATCAATCGAGCGTTTCGAATCGACATACGTTCGTTGTAATTCAAGAGCACGCCATCTCGCGAATCCCACACGGTCAGCCCGTCGACGACCGGCTTGAGCGTATCGATATAGGCCTGTGGTGGCGGAGCGTGAAAGTCGCTGCCGTTTTCGCCCAGGTACACCGACGAGTGGACGTAGCGTGAACGGAACCCAACGATCGCTCCATACGATTCGTTATTCTTGATGTCGGCCATCGGAGCCCACCACGTTGGAATCGTTTCGCGGTTCGGGATCAGATTGCCGTTGGGAATGTCGGCAACGCGAACGGACGTCCGGCCACGATCCGTCTCCACCAACCCGTCGCTCCAGATGATCATGCCATGCGCGGAAGCTCCCGCCGCGACATTGTCTACCAGGCTAACCATGTGCCCGGACAACCAGAAGCCGTCACCGTCGTTGCCAAAATCCTGCACCTCCGCACGCAAGTCCGGGTCAATCGCCCCCGCATCGTCCAACACAAATGACGAACTCACCGAACGAATGGCAATGTTCCCGACCATCGAACCGATTTCGTCCCCGGCCTCGGTATAGAACCCAACGCCTTCCACGCCGTAGGTGACATTGTTAATGAAATCGACGTTCGACGAGTGATTAACAAATCCCCAGCCGGGATTGTCAAACACAACGCTGCCGTTCATGTTGGCGGGCGTGCCAGTCGGATCCGTTCCGCCACGATGGAAATGAACCCCGTAGCGACCGCGAATGTTGGTTGCCGGGCCGCCACTGGCATTGAAGACGACCCCGGCGCTGGTTTCATTGCCGACAGCATCCTCGGTAAAGTCGAAGAAGATGTCATTGAGCGGGACGTTCTTGTTCGTTCGGCCCAACTGCTCAAAGCTGGCGTAGTTCACATCCACGTTCTGGTTGTGCATGAACATGACATGCCCGCGACGCGAGATCTCTGGATTCTCCGAGGTGAATACGACGTTACGGGTCGTGTTGGCGACATGGACGCTCAGGTCCGACTTGGGCGGAACGTGATCCAGGCTCAGCGGAGTAGCGAGCGACACGATAGAACCGGAGATCGCCGCGATCGAGCGAACCTCGTCACTGGTCGCACCCTGCGTTCCCGTGATCACAAGTCGATCGCCCACCTCCCAGCCAGTCGGCACGGCACTCAGCTGCAAACGCGTCGCACCCGCTCGCGGCTGTTCCGTAAGTGTGAGTCGGTGCGTGGTTTCCGAACCATAAATCGTCGTCGGCCCGTGCAATACGGCTCCTCGGCCGATTTGCTGAGGGTCGGCAGTGCGGTCGATCGCACCATCGTCAATGAACACAACCCGAGCGGTAACGTTGGGCTGGACGGGGTCGGCGGCCGTGCCAATTTCAACTCGACCATTCATCGTGCTGACCAATGTCTCGACCCGCAATTCGGTATCACGGTCCGTGGCGAAGTTCAGCGTCCCATCGACTCGAAGCGTCTTGAACTCCTGAGTCATGACGGTATCCACCGTGAGCGTCACTCCCTGAGGCACGACGATGCGGGCGTTCGCAGATGGCACCGCGTTATTTGACCAAACCGCCGGGTTGGACCAGTTGCCAGAAGACGTGACAGTATTGGTCGACAACTCGTTGCTAACGAGCGACATGGCTGCCACATGAAGCGGCGTCGTGGGAAGCGGAAGCCCAAATTCAGTATCGTCAACACCGTCTTCGTTACCCTCGTCCTCACCGGTCTCGTCCTCATCCCCTTCGTCAAGCTCATCCTCAAGCTCGTCTTCATCCTCGCCGCCTTCGTCGAACTCATCCTCCAGCTCGTCTTCATCCTCGTCCCCTTCGTCGAGCTCATCCTCCAGCTCGTCTTCATCCTCGTCCCCTTCGTCGAGTTCATCCTCTAGCTCGTCATCGTCTTCATCCCCTTCGTCGAGCTCATCTTCCTGCTCGTCTTCGTCTTCATCCCCTTCGTCGAACTCGTCTTCCAGCTCGTCATCGTCTTCATCCCCTTCGTCGAGCTCATCTTCCAGCTCGTCTTCATCTTCGTCGCCTTCCTCGAGCTCATCCTCCAGCTCGTCATCGTCTTCATCCCCGTCGTCGAGCTCATCCTCCAGCTCGTCTTCGTCTTCATCCCCTTCGTCGAACTCATCTTCCAGCTCGTCTTCATCTTCGTCGCCTTCGTCGAGCTCATCCTCCAGCTCGTCATCGTCTTCATCCCCTTCGTCGAACTCATCCTCCAGCTCGTCTTCATCTTCGTCGCCTTCGTCGAGCTCATCCTCCAGCTCGTCATCGTCTTCATCCTCCGGCGGTTCGATCTGGCCCGTCAGAACGGCGATCTGCTCATCAGACCCCAACAACAACTGAGGAATCAACGTCGACGGAGTGCCAGCTTGCGAACCAATCAGTCCCACAATCCCATCGCCCGGTGCATCCACCGCATCGACGGACGCAATCACGCCGCCCAACGAAACACCGAACTGATCCTGCATCTCGGCGTTCGACAATCCGATGTACTGCTCGGGAATATCTTCACCGGGATCTTCCGGCGTCACCTGCGCCGGCTGTGCATGGAAGGGGACGAAATCGCTCGCCTGCTGACTGTGGAACAACTGCTGGCCGTTGTAGTCGCCAAAATTGAGTGTGATTTGATCGTTGTACAGGAACCACTCCGGCGAAGAGTCGACCAAGATCCGCGTATCGCTGGAAGTCACGATATTCTGTCGCTCGGCCTGGAGCGGCGACCCTGCTGGCAGATCTGCAAAGTCAATGTCGCCGCGAAGATCGACCGTCCGATGATTCTGCCGCGGATACATCAGATAGATGTCCGTCCCGTTGGCAAACGTCCCGCCGTCCACCGTCACGGTGCCATTCGGCGAAGGGGTGAGGCCCACTTCGAAACCCTGAATGTCCACGTTCTCATAGATATGCTCGCCGAGGTTGTAGACGTTACTGACGTCCATGCCGGCTTCACCCACTTGATCCGCCCCATTCAGAATCCGGACGTTCCTCAGGTGAACATCCAGGTTGTAGTTCAACAGGATACCCGTATCCGAATTCCAGACCGTGGAGTCTTCGATCAGACTGTTCGGGAAATCGAACTGATACTGCACCAGCTGTTCGGCCTGGCCCTCGAAGTCCGTCGAAATGGGCGAGCGATGATAGTACTGCTGCAACCCAACCACCGAACCATAAGCCGTATTGTCCTTGAATTCACCGAGCCACGTGTGACCAGCGGGGACCGTTTCGGCCCCATTGGCGAACGAGGGATCCGGTAGGTTTTCGGCGAGGAAAGGAATCTCCGGCGTCGTTTCCGTCACCGCCTCGACGCCATACACAATCAGCCCTGAACCGGTCGCTCCCGCCGCGACGTTGCCTCGAACCGTCAGCCCCGTGCCACCCTGGAACCAGAAGCCATCGCCCGCATGCCCAAGATCCTCGCCCTCGAATCCACGCGACACGGGAGACTCGCCGCTGCCGTGCGTCTTGATGGAAAGGTTGTTGACGAACGAACCAATCTCATCGCCCGCTTCCGTGTAAAACGACGCTCCAAACACATCGAAACTTACGTTGTCTTCGAAGTTCACATGACTCGAATGATTCACGAAACCCCAGCCAGGACTGCCGGTCAACGCACTACCGGTCACATTCACTGCCGGAGTATTTGCGGCAACTCCGTGGCGGTGCAAGTGCAAGCCATAACGCCCAGGCACGTTTGTACCCGTGCCCTCAATCAGCCTGCCTTCTTCATCCAACTCCGCCGGATTCGGGGAGATGGACTTGTCGGTTCGCCCCAGATCATAAAACCCACCGTAGGAAACCTTCGCGTCCGGATTGTGCATGAACATCACGTGCCCGCGTCGAGCAACGTCGGTCGATTCGGATTGAATGAACGCGTTGCGGGTGGTGTTGGCGATGTGAACTTGTAAATTGCCTGCCGGCGGAATGTGATCTTCGGCGAGCGCAGCATCTAGCGTCACCACGCTTCCGTCAATGGCGGCAATGGTCACCACTTCTTCGCCGGTCGCATCCAGCTTCGTTCCCGCGATCACCAGCGTGTCGCCAATCATCCAACCATCAGGCGCAGCGTCCAACGTCAGCGTCGTATCGCCAGCCAGCGGTGCGGCCGACGTCGTGGCCCATGAAGTCTTCGCTGCTCCGTGAATTTCGGTAGAACCATGGAAAATGGCTCCGCGACCGAGCGCACGCGGGTCCAGACTCCGGTCGATTTCGCCTCGATCAGCAATGATCAAACTGGCAGAAACATCCGGCTGTATTGGAGCTTCCACCGTCCCCATTTCGAAGCGCCCGGACGGCGATGACACCAACGTATCCACCCGCAGCTGCGTATCCACGTCCGTCGCAAAACGTAGCGTCCCGTCCACTCGCAACGAGGCGTACGTCGTCGCGTCCACCGTATCGACGGTAACCGTGACGCCCTCAGGAATGTGTATGGCAGCGTCTTCCATCGGAAGTGCCGCGTTGCTCCAGATCGCTGCGTCCGCCCAGTCGCCCGACTGCATCACAGTGTTCGTCGCGGATTCAGGAGAAACCAGGCTCATCGCAGCGCAGTGCTCCGCCGCTCGCGCAGGGTCACCCGGATGCGCATCGCAGGAATGCTCGATACCCATCAATTGATCATGCGTCATATCAGCCGACGCCATCATCACCGGCTGAGCAGAAACGCCGCTGCCCGATATCGGTGTAGAAATCTCGCCGGTCACGAGATCGCCGGCAAGGAGCCGTTTTGCCTCCAGGTTTTCCACCGACCACCGGCGCTTACGCTTGTAGTTGGCTCGTTGCCGTTTCTGTGAATTCGTACGTTTTCCGGAGTTCATAGCCATTGTTGAGTAACCCTCGTTTGCGACTGCATGGAGAAAAGACTGACTTGATCGTGCCCCGAATGGGTCGGATCGACTTCGCTGATTCTGCGTACACCTACTCTGCCCAACGTCCGATCGCGTCGTGAACGGACGGAATGCCACGACTAACGCATTGCGATCAGCCGTGACGGTTAGCGATGCCTCGAGGACCGGCTATTCACCGGCGAGGAGCTCGGTCGCGAGTGCGATCGCCGACGCCGAATCGTCGTTTTCCAGGTGCGCTTCCACCAGGCTGAACTGCAGGGCCCGCTTTATCGCTGGCGAGCTGCTTGTTGCGATCGCCTTGGAGAGGCTGTCAATGGCAACGGGAAGTTCGGCGTGTTCGACCAACAAATTCGCAGCGAATACAACCGTTTTGACTTCGTCTCTGGCCACGTCCGTCGACAACTGAATGGTTTCACCGAACAACTTTCGTTCGACCAGCTCCCACTCGAGTTCACGCATGTCTTCGAAATCGTCGTCATAGTCATCGTCGAGGTCTTCGTCAGCATCGCGTGCTTCGTCGCCCCAATCGTCGCCATCCCAACGATCTTCGTCCTCAAGCTCCTCCGACGTATTCGCCACGATCGATTTTTCATCGCCTCGCGCAATGCCGGGGAGGCCAGCACCAAAGCAGCCGATGCCGACCGATAGTCCAAACAGCACCACGATCATGATCCGCCGTTTCAACTTCTTCATCTCTGTCTCCCTGTAAATGCAAATGGCCATGGAGAACTCGACCAGTGATTTTGCCGATGTTGTTCGAGTTGGTACTATTGGTTGTCAGGGAGGCGACGACTTCTTACTCGACTTCGAGAAAAAGTTTCCCAATGAGCGAAATCTGTTGTTAACCACGCAAAAAAGCCTGATTTTTCGCATTCGCGACGCGGGTGACACCGACGCGTGGACCCGCTTCGTCGAGATCTATGGGCCGCTCATCTATCGCTACGGGCGTCGACGTGGCTTACAGGACGCGGACGCCGCAGACCTTTCGCAGACGGTGCTCACGGAGGTCTCGCATTGCATCGGTCGTTTCAAATACGAAGCGGCGATCGGACGTTTCCGAAACTGGTTGATGGTGATCGCTCGATTCAAACTGAGTCGCCTCGCTCACAAGCAGGCGCGGCACACAGGAAGTGGCGACACACAGATGCTGACTTTGCTGAATCAACAACCTGCCGCCGACGACCTTTCCGAACAGTGGGAAAGCGAATATCAGAATCATCTATTCCGGTGGGCGGCGGAGCAGATTCAGAACGAGGTAGAACCACAAACCTGGCAGGCGTTCTGGCAAACGGCCGTTGCGAATCGCCCCCCAGCGGAAGTCGCGCAGGAACTCAACATGAAAGTCGGCACGGTCTATGTGGCAAGAAGTCGCGTGCTCCTTCGCATCCGCGACCGCATCGCCACGGTCGACGATTCAGTAGAGGCGGCGAGCTGATGGAGTGCCCGACAACCGAAGATCTACGTTTGCTTTGTCGGGGCGGGCTCGACGCCAGCCTGGAATCCCGACTGGTCGAACACCTCGACGATTGCCAGACGTGCCAGGACGCCATCGATCGACTCACGCCTTCGCTGTCCGACTCCGTAAAACTGCTATCGGAAGACAGAGACGCGGGAGATTCCCATTTGCTGCAAGAGCGGTTGAAGGAACTAAAACTCGAACGTCCCTCACCCGAACCCGGCCAGCCACTCCAACACCAGGACCTGCAACCCTGGATCAACGACGGCGACTCGCAGATTGGTTGTGTCGGGCATTACGATCTGATCCGCTGCATTGGACGCGGTGGCATGGGCGTCGTCTTTGAAGCACTCGATCGCGACCTGCAGCGCCCCGTGGCCCTCAAGATGATGGCGCCGGCACTCCTGGTGGATTCAACAAATAGCCAACGTTTTCTGCGCGAGGCACGTGCCGCGGCGGCCATTAATCACCCCTCCGTCGTAGCCATCTATGCGGTCTCAAAAACGCGGGACTTGCCGTACCTTGTCATGGAACTGGTTGATGGCCAATCACTCCAACAACGCCTGGACGCGAGCACAACGATCGACACCGAATCGCTCCTGGACATCGCGGCTCAGATCGCCGACGGCCTCGCCGCAGCGCACCAACGGGGAGTCATCCACCGCGACATCAAGCCCGCGAACATCCTGATTCAACGCGGGACCGACACCGCCAAACTAACGGACTTTGGTCTTGCTCACACCGTATCCGAAAGCCCTCTTACCCAGACCGGGACGCTTCTGGGGACGCCCGAATATCTCGCCCCCGAACAGATAAGTAGTGGCCCGGTTGATCAACGTTGCGATCTATTCAGTCTTGGCAGCGTCATTTACCACATGGCGGCCGGCGAGCCACCTTTCGGCGGTGACTCTGTCATGGATACGCTTCGCGAGGTGGCCTCGACGAACCCAATTCCACTGCAAGAACGAAATCAGGACATCCCGGATTGGCTTTCCCAACTCGTGCAACAACTGCACAGTCGAAGCCCTGCGGAACGCCCCAATGATGCGGATGCGGTCGCCCATTGCCTGCGTACTCAGACCTGTGTTCAATCGACCACGCCCCAGGACCGCCCGACAGACGTCAGTGTTGGGGAACAACCAGCCGACCACTTGCCGGCAATTTCAACCATCACGTCCGTGCGACGAACCGAACAACCCCGCAAAACGAAATCGACGTTGGCAATCGTGGGTGCGGTGTTGGCAATCATGCTTGCGGTCGCAGGCTATTCACTTTGGCCAGCGGAGGACGGCCCGCTGATCGTCGAATCCGGAGGCGAACTTCTCGAATGCATCGAAGAACACGATGGCGACCTGGAAATTGAATTCGCGGGTGACGGTTTTCATGTACTCGGTCCGCTCGAAGTGGAGGGACGGACGGTGCAGATTACAGCAGAGGAGGGCAGTGAACCTGTTTTGGTCTTCCGAGTGCCTCACGACCAACACGGCATTCAGTGCCACGACGGCAGGCTGGAACTCGTTGGACTTGGAATCCAGATACTCGAACTGGATCACGGCGCCGAGGACCTCGAGGACGAAGAGGAATTCGAGCACGATGAAGACGAGCTGGATGAGGACGACGAACTGGATGAAGACGAAGAGGTCGATACGGAACCGGCCGTCCTCTGCGCAGAAGGCACACTCGTGCTAACCAATTGCGAAGTCACGTGCGGGAGGCGTCCCTGCATCGAATTGGTCGGATCAAATGCCGTGTTGACTCAGACGCAGCTCGACAGCGAGACCCACAACATCATCGTTGCCACCAGTGTTTCGAACGTGCTCACCGTTAGGGAATGCGAGTTCGCCGCCGAGTCGGCAATCAGCTTGTCCGAACTCGCGAGTGCCACGTTGGAACTCAGCGATACCTTGTTCGAAGCCGACTTTGCAATCGAGCTTCAGCAAGACGCTTCTTTCACCGGCCAGACAACCATTCGCGCGATGGGAAATCAGTTTCATTGCGACGAGGCGATGATTTCGGTCTGGGACGCGGAACTGCCCGCAGATCCGACAACCGTGATCCAACAACTGCCGTTCGCCTGGACCGGCGGCGGCAACACAATTCCCGCCGTGGCCGTGCTCCTGGATCCGGAAGATGACTCAGGCCAGCGCATCATCAGTCGGTCGGCCTGGAAAGCTCGGCATGGGTCCCCCTGAAGCATTCGCTGGTAGAACGCGGCAAGGCGCGGTCGATTCACAACAACGGGAGGGCGAGGCTCCTGCCGAGCCAATGGAATACAAAATCAACGCGACCTCACGGTTCGGCAGGAGCCTCACCCTCCCGGCCAACACCTCCACACACACGAATCTTCGCCCGAAATCAGAAAGGACGAACGCACCAAGACGAGGGCGAGACGCAACGACGGGAGGGCGAGGCTCCCGCCGAGCCCATGGAATACAAAATCAACGCGACCTCACGGTTCGGCAGGAGCCTCACCCTCCCGGCCAACATCTCCCGCACACACGAGTCTTCGTCCGAAATCAAGAAGACGAACGCACCAAGACGCGGGCGAGACGCAACAACGGGAGGGCGAGGCTCCTGCCGAGCCAATTGAATACAAAATCAACGCGACCTCACGGTTCGGCAGGAGCCTCACCCTCCCGGCGCGCATACACCCGGGGTTCGACACGACGTACTGCCGCTTCGTCACTGCCCGCTCAACATCCGTTCGATGGCCTGAATCAACAACGCGAAAATCGCCGTCGCAATCATCAGCAGCCCCCAGTTGATCGCCACCAATACATATCCGCCCATTTCGCTTGCCAAGAAAAGCCGGCGAACCGTCAGCAGTGCGGCGGTACTCATCATCACGAACACGACGAGGTAAGTCATCAAGAACGACATGGCACAACCTCCCTTCGAATTCAATCGCAGTCAGCGGAACTGCTGACGAACGCAAATCCAAACTCTCCTTCCATACAGCAAGGTTCATGCCGCACGAATAACCCACGAGTCAACGCCGCCCGCGACACAAACGTGTGCGAATTCGCACGCCTGAAATTTCGTAGATGTGCACACAGGGCACGAGACGGCAGTATCGTTTCCGCGTGAACGAACTCACAGCGATCTCTCTACATAAGGAGACCGCTGATCATTCTTCGACGTTAGCCTTCAGCGGGTTACATGAGCCCTCCCTCGCACGGAAGTGAAGGCGACTTTTCCGCGTCCGTCAGTTTTGACGCTTCCTTACACGCAAACCAAACGACAGGGTCATCGCTAACCCGAGCATAGACAGCCCTCCCGGTTCGGGCACCAGGCGAATGTTGTCGACGGCGACATAAGTCGGCGTGTTAATTCCCAGGCCCCCAGTATCCGTCGACGCAAACTGAAGCAAGATGGATCGAGAATCCGCGATCGCGGAGAGATCCACGGTCAGCCATTGGTCGGCCACAAAGTCCAGACTGTTGTCCATCGGCCGATAGTCGGCCAGCGGAATACTCACCGAGCCGACAAGGTTTCCCGTCCCGCCTGGCGAGTCGTAGCCGGCAAAGGCAACCTCAAACAGATCCGGATCGTCGCCCGTCGGTCCGCCAAACTGCCTGGCAAACGTGTCTCCGTTCAGCATGGACAACGCGGCGAAGGTCGTATTCGTGACATCGATCGAGCTAACCCGCAAACCGGGAGGGACGTCAAAATAGCTGCCCGACAGATAGGCGACCGCATAGTTTTCGCCAGCTACCACGTTTCCATGTTCGTCCGCGCCGCCCCCAGCAAAGGAAGCGTACTGATTGCGGAACCCGGCCGTCGCCGTATTGGAAACATTGCTATACGCCCAACCTCCCCAGAAATCGAACGCCGGAAGAGAGTCTCCGTTGTAGCTGTTGCTGAATTGCAAGCCCATGGAAGACCATCCGTCACTGTTCGTAGTCCCCGAACCATCGTTGCCGTTGAAGTACGATCCGCCTCCCGCGTCACTGGCTGCGGTGAAGAGGGTGAGTTCTTCAAAGTCTACCACCGTCTGTGCGTTCGACCGTTGTGGAGCCCCGGCCAAAGCCAGACAAACGGCAAACAGAATTCCGACCGAATTCACGCTGGCGACCGATGACAACCCCGAAGGGAACGTAGCCCTCTTGCGTCGTCGTGCCTGAACAAACAACAGGGACGCCAACGCAAGCAGGACACCACCTGGTTCCGGTACCGTCGCGACACTGAGGACACCAACTCCCAATCCCTCGCCAAGCCGAAAATCGAAACCGCCCGAACTCGCGGTAGGCCACGCATCCAAAATGGGATTCCCCTGAGAATCAAAGAAGTCTCCACTTCCCGGAACATCAACCAATCGAACGAATTGAATATCCGACAAGTCGATCAAACCTCCCATGACCGCCGCATCGCCGGTTAGTTCGCCCAAATCAAACGGCGTCCCAAACCCCGCGGCGTGTTTGCCCGCAAGGTTGTATACGTTCGTCATGTCGAAACTGGAAAAAGCTCCGCTACCGCTCGCCGGCATCGTATTCGACGAAACTGATGGAAACCGCGCGAAGTCCGTTCCGTTGGAAGAAACCTCAACGTACGCCAGCTCCGCGAATAAATTATCAGCGCCACCAAAAACGAAACCGTTTTCGAACACGGCGAAATCCGGTCCGATATCGTCGGCGATCCCACCGGGGAACGTGACAGTAAGAAACCCTGGTTCGATTCCGGCTGCGATGTCCGTCGACGTGAGTTCCCCGAGACTGTTGAAGCCTCCCGTCTGATCGATCGCAGCGCTACCTACCGGAGCAAACTGTGTTCGAGAACCGTCGATATGATTCGCCCACTGCACGATCCTCACATCGTCCGCAGCGATCGCGGGATCAATCGCGTGCGACAGGTCCGTCGGACCCGAATAACTACCTGCCCATGCACAGGAAACGAAGAGGAGAGGGCATAGTGCGCCCCTGACAAAGAAGGAAACCATGATGCTCCAACTTGCGTTCGACACTGCAGCCTGCGCGCAGACCGGGCACAATGCGTCCACGGACACGCGAAATTGATTCAGGTTGAGGCCGAATGCGAAAAAGTAAATCACAATCTCAGCACGCGTTCGGTGCTGCAACGACCGCTCCAGTCCAGGAGAGCACAAAGCCGTCTCATCTTTGGTAGGTCTTCTGACTCGCCACTCTTACTGTCGCTCCAGCCTTCTCGTTCGCCTGATGGCAAACAATGGCATCCAGAAGAAAACCGTCTGTTTTCGAATGGAGCGACGGCTGCGATCGTCTAAATCGCAAGTGGCACACAGCGGCCGGACCGTCCCGGAATTTCACCGGAGTTCCCTGTTCACGAGTGCGTTGAAAAACACAGCCTCGTCACCAAAGACGTCCCGATCCTACTACCGACGAACGGGATGTCAAGCTCCGAAGCGCCGGTTTCCCTACGGCTTTCCGAGCTAGTACCGATAGTCGGCGCCGTCGCGACTGAGCTGACACTCCCGGTCGATCGCGTCCATCCGATCCAGCAGAAATTGCAACCGTTCAGTCTCAGCGTCGGCCAAATCCTGCTTCTCGTACGGGTCGCTGGACAGATCGTACAGGCGCAATCGACCTTCAGGTCTGGCCTCGCGAAGCAGTTTCCAGTCACCGGATATGATCGCTTGCCCGTTCACGCCGCTGTGCAGCCGTCGATACCCAAAGTACAGCTCGCTCGGTCGCTTTTCGATTTCACCGCGAATCACGGGCATGAGATCCATGCCGTCAATCGGACGTTTGTTCTTCGCGGCAAACTTGTAGTCGACCAGCTTTGCAACCGTCGGAAAGTAGTCGACCGTCGAACTTCGGACGCTTGTCTTCTTACCGGCGGGAATCACTCCCGGCCAAACAGCACACGCCGGAACCAGCAAGCCGCCCTCGTACATGGTGTGCTTGTGACCTTTGAATGGTCCCGCCGACGCGACGCCTCTCTTGGCCAACTTATCCGCCGGGCCATTGTCGCTGCAGAAAAACACCACCGTTGAATCGGTCAAACCGAGCTCTTCGAGTTTCGCTCGCAATCGCCCAATCTGTTCATCCATGGCGGTGATACACCCGTAAAGGTTCTGTCGAGCCTTCCCGCGATCTTTATAGAGCTCACGATACTCCGGCCCGGCGACAACCGGTTCGTGGGGAGCGTGAAACCACACCGTCGCGAAGAAGGGTCGCTCCTTATGCCTTTCGATAAACGGTATGACGCGATCCATGATGATCCGGCTATCGTCACCGGCCATATTGTCGGTCACTTCCACGCCATCCTGCACGTACGGCGCGCCGCCCTTCCAGGGATCGCCCGGCTTGTTGCCCCAGCTGGACCAGTCGGCTGGCGTTACCGTCGGGTCCCATGTCGGTACGGCGCTGGTCGTGGCAAAGTACGTATCGAAACCGTGCTGCGACGGCGGCGAATAGAATCCCCGTGACCCCGCATCAGATTCTTTGACCCACCCTAAGTGCCACTTCCCGAAGAAGCCGGTTCGATAGCCCTTCGAGTTCAACATTTCGGCCAGCGTGATCTCGCCAACTCGCATGCCAGCGGTATGGGCCGCCAGCACACCGAATCGAAACGGATATCGCCCGGTGAGGCAACTGCCACGCGTCGGCGAACAGAGCGACGAAGATGCATAGAAGCGATCGAACCGCACTCCCTCGGCCGCCATGGCGTCAAGGTGCGGAGTATGAATGCGATCGTTGCCGTTGAAGCCCACATCGCCCCACCCCTGATCATCACTCATCAGCAGAATAACGTTTGGGGTGACCGGGGCGGGCTCAGCATCGGCAGCCCACATTTCATGGACGCCAACGCTCGAAAGCATCAACCCAATACAAATTCCGCAGCAGACAAGATGATGTTCGTTCATCCACGTATCGTATCAGCCCACTCGGCGTGGTGCGATGCAACGATTCCACCAGCAAAAGTACCAGCGTTCCGGACTGGCGTGCCTACTGAGGGCCCTTCCGCACAAAGTCTCGCCACAGGTGGCTCTGCATCTGTCGTTTACATTTGGCCGTTTTGGCCGCGTGATCCAACTTCGCCTCCGTCCATTCCTCTTCCAACTCCTCGGTTCGAGCTGCCGCGTCCGCCGGGTCCTTGCGACGCAGGACTTCCAGCCCCTTGCGATACCGTTGTTCCCGGGTTCGCAGTTGCTCGTCCAGCCACTCGAAGTAGGCAGCGTACACGTCGGACATCCTTCCACCGTCGACCTGCTCGATGTATTGGTCAAGTTCCGCCAGCATCTGTTTGGCTCGGAGCGGTTCGCGTTCCGCCAGATCATGTTCTTCGCGATAGTCTACCGCCACGTTGAACAGCTTCGTTTCACCCGAATTCAAATGCCGCATCAGCTTGTAGTCGCCCTTGCGAAGTACGCTTACCGGCGGATGGTAGTGGCAGGTGTAATGAAAGACCAAGCCTGGAGTTTCCCGACTAACACTTCCACGGTTCCCCTCAAACAGGACCGAGCGGAGACTCCCGCCATCCACCTCGCTCGGGAGCGACGCAGTACTGCCGGCCAGATCGTGCAACGTAGGCAATACATCCCATTGCACGACCGGAACGTCGCATTGCGATCCCTGCCGCACTCCCGGTCCGGAGACTACAAAAGGCACTCGCAGACCGCCCTCGAATGTCGAACGCTTCCCATGTCGTAGCGGACCGTTGAACTGTACCCCCATGGCGTCCCGACGACCAAAGTCGCCGCCGTTGTCGGACGTGAAGATGACGTAGGTATTGTCAAACTGCCCCGTGGCACGCAACGTCTTCAGAATCGCACCGAGGCTCGCGTCCGTTTCTTCCACCATCGCCGCGTATCGCCATTTCGCCATGTACCGAGCGTAGTCAGGATGATCGGAATCTATCTCTGGATTACCCGCCGCTATCCAGCGAGCTCGTGCTCTCGCGATCGCCGCCGGGGATGCCTGGTGGGGAATATGCACGGCGTAGTGCGATAGCATCAGAAAGAAAGGCCGATTGCCCGCGTGTTCCTGAATGAATTCCACGGACCGTCGCGTCAGGTCAACGATGCGTTTTGGATTGTCATCTGGAATGGGAGTCTTCTGTTTGACGTCGATGTAAGAACCGTGTCCGTTTCCATTCGGCCCCTTGTCAAACTCATCGGTGACGTCGTAACCGGCATCGTCCATGCGGCGAACGCCCATGCCTTTGCCAAAATGAGCCGTCACGTAATTCTTGCCGGCGGCTTTCAAGACACTGGCCATCGAGATTTCATCATCCCAGCCTGAAGGTCGCTGCTTCTTCGCGAGCACATCAAACACATTCCGAAACTGCAAACGCGCCGATGTCTGACCAAACTGAATGCTGATGCGTGACCCGGTACACGTTGGTGTCGGAGCATACCCGTTGCTGAATCGCATCCCGTGGTTCGCCAACTGCTCGAGGGCCGGCGTGAGATGAAAGCCGCTTCGCGATTCGGGCTCTCCGTCCATCATTTGCACGGAAGTGTCGGCCCACCCCAGATCGTCGACGTAGAAGATGACGAAATTCGGACTCTCGCGGTCGCTCTCCGCGGCCAAAGCATAAGACGCGGCAAACGCGTAGGCTGCAAAAAACACGACCGGAAGCAATTGCCTGACAGTCGTCATCAGTCGCTCGAAAACCATTGGTATCTTGTCCATCGTTAATGATCTTCTCTCGATTGATTCATCGTACCCAGTTGGCGAATCGGCCGTCGCTTGGTCCACGGTGACGCGGAACTGCCAGCCACCACCATCGCCCTCCAGCTTGAGGTATAACCTAACGCACTGCACACACGACAACTCGAAGTTCCGGAAAGAAACCTATGCTTTGCCGCTGTTGCATCATCACCATTTTGTTCGCCAGCGCCGCACTCGCGAAGCCGCAGGACGGGCGGCCCGCGCCTCCAAACGTCCTGTTCATCGCAATCGACGACCTGAATGACTGGACGGGGTTTCTGCACGGGCATCCCCAGGCGATTACACCTCACATGGACGCTTTGGCAAAGCGAGGTCGAAATTTCACGAACGCCCATTGTGCCGTGCCGGTTTGTTCGGCGTCCCGCGTCAGTGTCATGTCCGGCGTGTCACCGACTCGCCACGGCAGTTATGAGCTTGGCCCCAAATACGAGGAGTTACCAGCCTTGGCCGAGGCTCCAACGATTCAGGGCTACTTCAGGACTCACGGGTACTACACGCTGTCGGGCGGAAAGGTACTGCATCACGGCTTCAAGAATCGCTTGGCCGCTGACATCGATCGCCCGTTTGGGCGGAAACAAAGCCCACGACCGAAGCAACCTCTTAATCGGCCGCCCCACTGGAGCAAAGCGTGGGACTGGGGAGCCCATCCGGCCAGCGACGATGCCATGGGCGAAATCCAATTGGCGAAGGTTGCCGCGAGTGCGTTGCTGGAAGACTTCGAAAAGCCATTCTTCATGTCCGTCGGCTTCTTTCGCCCGCATGTCCCGCTCTATGTGCCGCAGCGGTGGTTTGATCTCTACGATGAAAAGACGCTCAAGATTGCGGCCAGCTCCCGGTCCGACCTGGACGATCTACCGGCGAACTTCCTGAGCATCAATGACTACGCAGCAGCTCCAACGCATGCGGAAGTCGTCAAGCACGGCAAGCAACGAAGCCTTACGCACGCCTACCTGGCTTCCATCAGTTTTGTCGACCATTGCGTGGGCATTGTGCTGGACGCGTTGGACGCCGGGCCGCACGCCGAGAATACTCTGATCGTTCTTTGGAGCGACCATGGTTTTCACCTGGGCGAAAAGCATCATTGGGCCAAACGCACCCTGTGGGAGGAATCCACTCGAGTACCACTGCTGATTGCCGGGCCCGGTATCGCCGCCGACAAAGATTGCTCGCAGCCCGCCAGCCTGTTGGATATCTACCCCACGCTGGTCGAACTGTGTGAGTTGCCTCCCAACGAACGTCTGGATGGCCTATCGCTTGTACCGCAACTCAAAGATCCGTTGACGCCTCGCAATCGCCCGGCGATCACGTCGTCGTATTTCGGCAACCACTCGATCCGCAGTGAACACTGGCGGTTGATCGTCTATGACGACGGTGCCGAGGAACTGTACGATCATCGTCACGATTCCAATGAGCTGCAGAATCTTGCCAATGATCCCAGCCACACGGAAACTCGGGACCGGCTGGCACGCTGGCTCCCCAAGAATGCCGCTCCCGAATTCAAACGCCGGTCGGAACGAGCCAGAGCAAAGAAGAACGCCCGCTGAGCTTCATCCTCACGATCAACTCGCGACAACGAAGACACGAACGCTACTTTCGCTTGTCGACGGGTGCTGAGGGACCAATCCAGATGGACTCGACTTCCAGCTTGAACGGACCGGGCTTCTTGTCACCAAGCAAGATGCCCAACCCGGCGACGCGAGCGGGGTCCAATCGCTCGTTCCTGAATACTCGTCCGCGCCACGTTGCCGAAAATCGATCGAGCGGCAATTTGACTTCGATCCATTCTCCTTTCCTGGTGCGGAACGATTGTCGGTACGAGTAACCACCGAGATTTTGCTGCGTGTACAGGTTGAAGTTGTATTCGCGACCATCACCGCGCACGCGAGCGTAGATCGAATCACCGGGCTTGATTCCGAGCGTTCCAAAGCTCGCTCGCACCGAGGCAAACCCACCGTTGTTCTGAAGCGACAACGTACCGAAGAATTCCAGATGCTTGTCCTTGTTGACCAAAGCGCGCCCATCCGAGCGTCCTCCCATCACTCCGTCGTTGACGGTTCGCCATGCCTGCGCGGCTTCCGGCGTGGTGAAACGAATGGAAATTCGCGGAGCTTCGGCCGCCTGGCTCGCGGCGGCCAACAACAGCCAAACAAGAGTGCAACGCAATGTCATGTGCAAGCCTCGGAAAAAGGTGGACGCGACCTCCCGGCCAACACGACCCGGGCGAAAACGCACGCTATCACGCTTTGGCCTAGATCAATTCTGTCGACCGACAGCGTGCATCACAGAAAATCGTAGGCTCCCGCCGTCATTTGCACAGTGTCACGGCTTGATGAAATCAGCCAATTTCAACTGCGGCCGCCACCAGGCCCGGTTGCCGACACGGCGGACCACTATAATCGCGGCTTGAAGAGCGATCCCAGGCAGAAAGTAGGTGGCAGATGTATCCAACGGCAAGCACGCCTTCACAGCAACATTTTCCGGCCACGATTTCACGGCACTGCTACCGCGCGTTCAGCGCCGTCCTGCTCGCCAGCTTGCTGTCGGTGTGCGCGTGGCATTCCGCCGCTGCGCAGGAACGGGTTATCCCGGAAGCGCTGAAGCCGTGGCAAAACTGGGTCACATGGAACGACACATTTCTGCGTTCCCCCACGACATATCGAAGCGCCGACGACCGCATCGCCGTTTGGCCATCCACACTAACGATGACCGTCACTCCAGCGTCCGGTAGTTGGCAGGTTTCCGTGCGAGTATTCTCCGAATCTTGGGTCGGTCTTCCGGGCGAAACGGAAGTCTGGCCGACTCAGGTCCGTGCCGATGGCGCAGCCCTGCCAGTCGTTGAACGTGATGGTCGCCCGGCGGTTCAATTGTCGCCGGGCAACTACCTGCTAACGGGCGAATTCCTCTGGAACAGCATGCCTCAACGTATCGCCATCCCGCGAGAGATTGGTGTCCTGTCGCTCAACGTCAACGGACAGTCCATACCGATGCCACGCTGGGATGCGGACGGGCACGTGTGGTTGCAACGAGTGCAAGCCGAAGAAACGGAAGAGGACCTGCTGGCCGCGCAGGTCTATCGCGTACTGGAAGATGGCATTCCGACGAAACTGATTACCGAAATTGAAGTTACCGTTTCGGGAAAAAGTCGCGAAGAGAATCTGGGCTGGATCCTGCCGGACGGATTTCGACTCTCCACCGTCAATAGTCCGATCCCCGTCGCGATCGACGAACAGGGCCGGATGAAAGCCCAGGTTCGCGCCGGAGAGTGGACGATCTCCGCCATTGCACACCGCATGCAGAATCGCAGCGACATTCAGTTCTCCGCAGACGCCCAGCCCATCATCAATGAGGAGTTAATCGCGTTCCGGGCAAAGCCCGACTTTCGGCTGGCGGAAATCGAGGGGCTGGTCACGACCGACGTCACTCTCACGACATTCCCGGAGAAGTGGCGACAGCTACCGGTCTATACCTGGGATACCAGCGGCCCCTTCCAGCTCACCGAAAAGATGCGCGGCATGGGCCTGCAACGCCCCGAAGGACTGAGCATCAAACGCAAGTTCTGGCTGGACGAAGATGGCAGAAGCCTGACATTCCAGGACCGGATTACCGGGCAGATGCAGCAAATCTGGCGTCTGGACGCGGCGGAGGGCCAGGAGCTGGGCGCCGTCCGAATTGAAGGCAAGGGGCAGTTGATCACCGAAAACCCGAAGACAGGCCTCAAAGGTGTTGAGCTGCGATCGCGGAACGTAAACCTGAATGCAATCGGCCGCATGGAACAGGTCGAACGGCTCTCCGCGACCGGTTGGCAGGCGGACGTCGAATCCCTGGAAGCGACTCTCATACTACCGCCTGGCTGGCGGGCACTGGCTGTCTTTGGTGCAGATCACGTGCGCGGCGACTGGCTCACTTCATGGTCGCTGCTGGACCTCTTCCTGTTGTTGGTGTTCACGATGGCCATCTATCGGATCTGGGGTTTCCCGGCCGGCTTCGTTGCCTTCATTGCTTTTGGCCTGGCCTATCACGAACCCGGTTCGCCTCGCTGGACGTGGCTATTTCTGCTCGTGCCGGTGGCGCTGCTGCGAGTCGTTCCTGACGGCATCGCGAAGAAACTGATAGATGCCTGGAGGTTTGTCGCCGTTGCCTTGCTGGTGATCAATCTCGTTCCCTTTGTCGCGCATCAGGTTCAGACAGCGCTCTTTCCGCAACTGGAAATCGCCGGAGTGAATTACTCGGCGCGTCAGATGTACAGTGCGGTCGGTAGGACGTACACCACTACGGCGCAGGTCGCCGACATGGCCTATGAAACGCCGGAATTGGCATCGGCGACGGCCGGAGCAATTCGCGGGATTCGGAAATCGAAGTTCCAGGCGTCCAACCTCAGGTACGATCCGGCTACCCAGATTCAAACCGGCCCCGCGGAACCACAATGGTCGTGGAATGTGGTGAAATGTTCCTGGGAGGGGCGCGTGCCTGCCAGTCAGACGCTACGTCCCATCCTGCTGTCACTATCAATGCACCGTGTGCTCACCATTGTGCGCATCCTGCTGGTGTTGGCGCTCGCGGCTATCCTGTTGGGCGTTCGCAGGACGAAACTTCCATCCGCCAAAGCTACCGCGGCGGCCGTGGCGTGCGTGCTACTCTTCGTCACACCCGAATCAACCATCGCGCAAGAGCTGCCCAACCAACAGATGCTGCAAACGTTGCGGGAACGCTTGCTGGAACCACCCAACGTTTACCCAAACGCCGCCGATATCGCGAAGGTTGACCTTCAGGTCGCAAACGGTCGAGTCGTAATGACATCCGAGATCCACGCCGCCGCTGGCGTTGCGGTGCCGTTGCCGGGCAAACTGCCCGTGTGGTCACCCGTTTCGATATCGGTGGACGGCGAGCCGGCTCGACTCGTTTGCCGCAAGGAAGATTACCTTTGGGTGATTGTGCCAAAAGGAGTTCACGTGGTCGTGGTGGAGTCTCTGCTGCCGGACGTGAGTGAATGGGAGTGGACGTACCTGCTAAAACCTCGCACCGTTTCGGTGAACGCGGAGGGCTGGACGGTGACGGGCATAGGCCGCAACGGTGTACCGGACCAGCAATTGCTATTCGCCAGTCAGCAGCAAGCCATCGAAGCCGAAGCGGCCTACGACCAGAAGGAGTTCAATCCGATCATTGCCGTCGACAGGCACGTGGAGATCGGTCTGAACTGGCAGGTTCGAACGGACATCACGCGGCTCTCCAACGACAACAAAGCCATCTCCCTGCGGATTCCCTTGTTGGCATCAGAACGCGTCTTGTCCTCGAACATTCGAGTGCGAGACGGTTCGGTCGACGTGGCACTGGGGTCGGGTCAAAAAGTAGTCTCCTGGACCAGCGAGCTACCGATTGGATCGGAAATCCAACTGGCCAGTCCTGCCGAAGGCGACTGGATTGAGCGCTGGCACCTCGTCACTTCGCCCGTCTGGAATATGACACAGGCTGGACTCGCCCCGGTATTTGAGGCACAACAGCAAAACATGATTCCGGTATGGCATCCCTGGCCGGGGGAACAGGCAACGCTGGCGTTCGACAAGCCTCAGGCTGTCACCGGCCAGGTACTAACCATTCAAAAGGTTGACCATGAAGTTGCCATGCGACAACGGGACGCGAGCTTGAAACTGCAGATCGAATGCAGCATCGGTAGCGACTTTGTCGTCGGACTTCCCGCCAACGCGGCGGTTACGTCGCTCCGGCACGACGGCCAGAACATTCCACTTCGGCAGGACGAGCATGGTTTGATCGTCGCCATTCGCCCTGGCCAGCAGCAGATCGAAGTCAACTGGAAGACCGACGAACCAATGGCGTTCGTTACGGAAACTGGCAACGTTACCTTGCCGACGGAGGGCTCCAACGTGACAACGATCATGCAGGTTCCCGCCAGCCGCTGGGTCCTCTGGGCTGATGGTCCACTTCGCGGCCCCGCGGTTCGTTTCTGGACGATCCTGATTACGGCCGTCCTGGTCGCGATCGTGTTGGGCAGTTTGCCGCATTCGCCCCTCAGTCACATCGAATGGGCACTGCTGGCGATCGGCCTGACACAGATCCACGTCGTCGCCGCACTCTTCGTCGTCGCGTGGCTGCTCTTGCTGAATCGACGCGGGCTGCCGGCAGGCAAGGAACTGCCGACCGCCCTGTTCAATCTGACTCAGCTGACAATTGTCTTGCTGACTTTCGTCGCCCTTGGCATCTTTGTTGTCATTGTCGGCAAGGGCTTGTTGGGCCATCCCGACATGTTCATTGTCGGGAACGGCTCGTCACGAACGTATCTGAAATGGTTTCAGCCCCGCATTGACACCAACCTACCGGTTGGTCGCGTCGTCTCCGTTTCCGTGTGGTTCTATCGCTTGCTAATGCTGTTCTGGGCGCTATGGCTGGCAAACTCGCTGGTGCGATGGCTGAAGTGGGGCTGGCAACGTTTCAGTGAAGAAACGACATGGAAGCGGAACAAGAAGATTGTTGCCGCGACTCCCAGCGAATCGGCCTGATCGGCGAACGGTGACCGTCAGACGGCGACCGGATGAAAAGGAAAGGGGCAGATATCATCCTTCGCCAACCTTACTGCCATAAGGTTCACTAATATTATGTCGCCGCATCTTGCAAACACCCCTAATGGCTACTAGAACCAGTTTCGAAACGAATTCGCCAGCACGGCCGAGCCTGCAACACAAGCGTTCCGGACCCTGGAGTCCGGATTTTTGAAACTTGCTCCAGGCTCTCAGCAACTTTGAAAGACACCTGGAGAACACGCAACCATGCCATCCAGCCTGACACCAAGGAGCAAGGCGTTAGTTACGATCGCCGCCGTCATCTCACTTGTCCTGGCCATTTGCCTGCCGACTCACGGACAGATTCTGTACAACACATTCACGCCGAATGGCGAGCAACTACGGCAGGTGAATCCAGATGGCACAAACAATGTCCCTTTGCAATTTGGGGGGCTCCCGCAGGCCGCGAACCCGGTCATCTCGCCCGACGGAGTTCGCATTGCCTTTCGGTCCTCAAACCCCGCACGTCCCAACCAGTTCAGCACGAACCTCTTTGTAGCGAATCGAGTCACCGGGCAGATTGGTCCAATCACGCAACTGCAGGACGCGACGGATCTCCAGGGCAACACGTTCAATCACACTCCCCGCTATTCGGCCTTCTCGCCGGACGGCTCACTTTTGGTCGTCACTGACTTTGTGAATACGGCAACTAACGCCGGCACGGGATCAACGGTTCCCTTTATCTCCCTCCATGACGTCCCCGACGGAACTCTGGTTGGCGATACAGCGATGCTGACTCCGACCGACGCCCTGGCGACTATCGGTGTTGGAATTTCGTGGTCGGCAGCTTCCAATCTGATTGCCACGCCATTGTCCGCCGCCAATGCAACGACGGCTATTTTTGGCAGCAATAGTGCCGCTGGCATTCCCGTCACGCAGCTTACCAACCCAACCCGTGGTAACGTTGGACTGTCCGGGCTGTTCGTTGAACACGACTCGTTTCCCACCTACTCACCCACCGGGGGAGCACTGGCCTACTTCCGAACGACCTCCCGATTTACGACCAGTCCCTTCGTTCAACAGCTACCGTCCGTCGCGACTTTGAGGATCATCCAGCCTAATGGAGCGGACAACCCGGTCTTCAACTTTGCCGAAGGTATCTATCCAACTGGCATCAGTTGGTCGCCGGACGGAACACAGTTGGCATTGGGTTTGGGAACGCAACTCGCCGATGGCGGCGTCTTCCTTGAGACAGCCGATTTGGCAAGCTCGGAAATCGTGTTGTTGGACCTGAATTCCGGCTCCATCCGCCAGCTTGTTCCAGCCCCGGCGTTCTCACCGGCATGGTCGCCCCTTTCGCTGGGACTGCTGGGAGATTTCAACGGCGACGGCCAACTGGACGCCTCGGACATCAATCTGCTCAGCGGAGCCGTGGGCAGCAACAACCTGCAGTTCGACGTCACCTCCGATGGCGCTGTCACGTCGGCGGATCGCGAGTTTTGGGTGATCAACCTGAAGGGCTCGTTAATCGGCGACGCTGACTTCAATGGCGAGGTCATGTTCGACGACTTCCTTACGCTTTCCGGAAACTTTGGCGCGCCCGGCGGCTGGGCGGCAGGCGATTTCGACGGCAGTGGAACGGTGGACTTCCCCGACTTCCTTGCGCTTTCCGGCAACTTCGGGCGAGTTGCCGGTTCCACCATAACGGCCGTCCCCGAACCTCAGTCCAATTCCGGTGTACTGTTGCTTGGCCTGGTCACTTTCGCGACGGCATTCAGGCGGGGGCCGCGACTTCGCCAGGCATGACTTCACGGCGGATTACGGCACGCAGCCGTGGAGGGTTCCAGCTCGCGGGAACCCGCAGTACCGGAAAGTTGCAGAGCTGATCCGCATCCTCCCAGTCACATCCGGCTGGCCACAGGTCTCGTCCGAGCGAACTCCAGGCGTTTACATACGCTTTCCGTGACTTGCTCGCGGACCCTGTCATAATAAAACCGCGGTCAATCGCAGTATTCACAGTTGCGGAAAAGGCGGAAGAATTGAGCCATAGCCGAATCACCAGTGCACGTTGCCGGAAACCTGTCGTTGAAACCCTTGAGACACGACGCCTTCTGGACAGCAGCGGACTCACGGGCGCAGAACTCGCTGACCTCGATGACAACGGCGTCGTGAATTTCGCCGATTTCCTTCGGCTCTCCCGGAACTTTGGCAACCAGGTTGAATCTCGGGCCCAGGGCGACATAGATTGTGACGGGGTTGTTGGGTTCCCGGATTTTCTCACTCTTTCCGGCCACTTCGGAGAACGAATCAACGGGAACGGCAATAACGGACAGGGACCGGACCGACGGCCCGTCAAACCGCGAGGGCAGTTGGCAAGCTCTCAGTTCCGTCAGAGTCGAGCGGCCTTCACCGACTCCATTGGTCAGTCACGCAATAACGGACGCCCCTTTCAGAACGTTGACGCGAACGCTGAGGGCATCTACTACCCCGTACTCGTCGCCGGAAGCGCATCAGCGACGCCCACCGACTCGCCAGACGCGAGGATCGATCCCAACACCACAACATCACCGTACGCTGGGGTCGGCAGCATCGAAGTGACACATCCGGACCTGGGCACGTTTCTCTGTACCGGAACTCCCATTACGCCAACGCACGTGCTGTCAGCGGGCCACTGCTTTGACATCGATAGCGACGGCACGCCGGACGATGGCCTAACGGTCAGATTCTATCTCAACAACGGTTCGGATCTATCGTCGACCCATGTCGCGTCGTCCATTGAGATCCATCCCGATTTCGGCGGCTTCAACACGGGCGGCGTGCATGACGACCTCTCCATCATCGGCTTCGATGAAGCGCTGCCAGCAGATACTCCTATCTACCCACTGTCGTTGGAGGCACTCTCGATTGGGCATACACTGGAATTGGTCGGTTATGGTTTGTCCGGATTCGGCGACTCTGGGTATTCGGTTGATCCAACTTACGTCGACAAACGAGTGGGCGCCAATGCAGCGGATCTTTTCATTGTCGAAGACGACGTGGAAGGAAGCGACGTCCATGAAGTGTTCATGTACGACTTCGACGGACCAGCTGGCGGGCAAGACTTCTTCCCGGGAGCTTCGTTAGGCAATGATGTTGAGACAACCGTTGGCGGCGGCGATTCGGGCGGTCCGGCATTTATCGATATCGGTGGCACCAAGACGATTTTCGGAATCAACACCTTCAGTTACGAACTGGCGGGCGTCACAGCGCCGGTTGGCTTTTTTGATTCGCTGGGTGGCGGAGTGATCCTTGCGCCGTATGCGGACTGGATTGCGACCGTTGCGTCAGGAGCTGTGCCGTCGAACAACGCTCCCAGCTTCAACGCCAGCGAGAACGTCGTCGTGTCCGAAGACGCTGGGTCGATCCAGATCGACTGGGCCGCGAACATTACTGCCAACGACTCGGGCCAAGCGACCGAGTTCGAAATACTCTCCAACTCAAATCCCGATCTCTTTGCGACTCCGCCTCAACTGGCCCCGGACGGCCAGCTTACCTTTGCAACAATGGCCGACGCCAATGGATCGGCGAACCTGGAGGTTGTCCTCCGAGATGACGGAGGCACCCAGTTTGGCGGCGTCGACACGTCCCCCATCGCGCAGCTGACCATCACTGTGGAACCCGTCAATGACCAGCCGACCTTTGCAATTCAGGGCGATGTGGTGGTGGACCTGGACGCAGGCGCTCAGCTTATCCCGAGTTTCCTGACCAACTTTGAGCCAGGCGGTGGCGAGAGCGAGCAATCAATCGCCGAGGTAATCCTGACGCATGACAATGAAGCCCTGTTCTTGTCCGCACCCTCGGTCGACACCGACGGCGCCCTGTCGTTCACGCCCGCAGCCGAGGCCTCCGGACAAGCGACCGTGATGCTGTCAATACGTGATACGGGCGGAACAGAAAACGGAGGAATTGACCAATCCGAGATCCAGTCATTTACGATCACCGTCAACGAACTCCCGGATTCTGACCCTCTGTTTAGCCTGACGGGCGACGTCTTCGTCGAAGAAGACTCTGGCCGGCACACGGTTCCAATGTTCGTGACGGACGTCCATCCGGACATCGTCGACTTCCTCCTCACCCACGACAACCTGGACCTCTTCTCCCAAGAGCCAGACATCCGGCCGGGTGGGCAATTACAATTCGCAACATCCGACGACGCTTTTGGCGTAGCGGAAGTTACTGTCACTGGAATTGACGAAGACGGCTCGACCGTGGACGTCGCCGGCTTTGCCATTGTTGTGAGTCCGATCGACGATGATGCGGAAGAAATCGTCTCGCCGGCCCTCATGGCCCTGCGGGATCGATTCAAGACACGGATTCTTACTGTCGAGTCTCTGCCGCAGCGCCAAGCACTCCACAATAGAATGATGCGGATCACGGCGCAGTATGACGGCGATAGTCAACCGCTGCAGATGCAACTTTCTGCGCTTCGATCACAGTTGTCCGCATTGGCCGACTCCACCTTGCTTCCAGCCGAGCCCGCGGCGGAATTGCTGGACATTATCGATCAGATGCTCGACGCCCTTGAAAGCCAGTGATGGCGTCGCGCTAAACCGAGCGACAGCGATCGTCATTTGCACCAAGCCGCGGCCTTTTCTCCAGCGTGATCGAGGCTCGGCCGAGCCGAACATACCGTCCTCAGCCCAGCGTCAGAACACCTACCTTTTGCCATTTCATAGGCAAAGCCCGGCCGCGAACATAATTGGTCGCAATTAGTCCGGCACCTTATGAACAACTGGTCTGCGAACGCAGCTCTGCAACTTGTTTTGCGGACAGGATCGCTGACATCACGGCGGTACGCGTCGCCTCGAGCCTGCTGCTCCTTAAGCTCTACGGCAACCCGATACTCATGCGTCCTCCGAGTCTGGAAAACCCGCAAACGCCAGACCTACTGAGGTTGTTCCGTTCATCAAAGCGATGCCCTTACGCGACAGACCAGGAATACGCATCGAAACCGCAACGTGCTCGGAAAGGAATGCCCCGCCTAGCTAATTTTCTCCCCGCCGCAGGAGGGGAATCGACATAGGTTTCAGATAGGCCTTTTTGAATCCTTAACAGTCGGGGGAGCAAAGTGTTTGTCGTGCATCAGTAATCATATTTACGGCGAGGGGAAATCTAATGTTGGGTAGTTACATACAACGAGCTTGCGTGGTGCTGATCTTTTCGATTGGCAGCGTTTCGATCGCAGAGAGCCCACAGGACGTGGTAAAAATTGAAGAATACTGGGAACTTAGTATCAAAGATCCGGATGCGAGTTACGCCGCACCGCAGATAACCAATGCTTTCGCTCCGGTGAAACAGGGTGAAGTCCTGTACGCCACGTTCAATTTGAACCATCGCCTCGGCAACGATGTTTTCGAAGCAGGGGGCCTCGAGCTGGAGCTTTGGCACGGCGACCTGCTGCTGGGACGGAAAAGCTCGGACAAACAAGGCTTGCTTGCGACTCCCGGAGAAGTCGTCAAGTGGCGTCAGGTCATCGACATCAGTGACAATGGTGTCATCCGCTTCTCGATCAAGGATGGTACGTCGACGACGTGGGGAACCTTCGGTAGCAGCCTCTCGCTGGCAATCGCCACGACTTTGCAGTCGCTTAATGACTACCACCCAAACGACTCCATCAATCACTCCGGCACTGTCTTCGCAGCCAACCGGGTGAACTATCGAAAGCTTGCCAGGGTCATTGCAACGCTTCGATCTGGCCAGACCGTGACACTCTACACCGTCCCTACGGAGGACAACTAACTTGAGGGTTCGCTTCGTTAAACCAATATCAGTCAGGATCTACCGTGCGTACAACACCGAATCAAAAACAGAAGAGTTCAAGGAAGGGTAGCGTCGTCGTCCTGTCGGCTGTCATGATGATCTTCCTGGTCGGATTGCTTGCCTTTGGCGTCGACCTTGGATTGGCTTATATAAGCCGAGCGGAGCTGCAGCGTTCCGCCGACGCAGCCGCCATCTCCGCCGCCTACGACCTCCTGGATCAACAGCTCGAGAACCCGTTTGATCCCCCTTCAGACACTCTGGCACGCGCCACGGCAATCGATTTCGCCCGCCGCAATTCGGTAGCGAACGGGTCGCCTACTGTCCCGGACGCGGATATCGAGATCGGTTTCCTGGCTTCCCCGAGTGGATCAATCAGTTCCGGTGTCGGCACGTCGAACGCCGTTCGCGTAACGGTAAAGAAGACCCAGTTGGTAAATGGCGAAACGCCCTTCTTCTTCGCTCAGGTTTTTGGGCACACGGGGATTCAACAACAGAAGTCTTCCACGGCCGCCTTTGTCTCTGCATTTGGCGGCTTCGCCGCGCCTTCCGACGGCGGCAACCTGGAAATCCTTCCGTTTGCGCTTGATTCCGATACCTGGGATGCCCTCCTCGATTCGGAGACGACGGACGATTGGACATGGAACGCAGACACCGAAACCGTCGAGCCCGGGGGAGACGGCATCTACGAAGTAAACCTCTTCCCTCAGGGGACGGGCAGCCCGGGAAACCGTGGAACGGTCGACATCGGCGAAAGCGGGAATAGCAACGCGGATATCAAACGACAGATCCTTGACGGAGTCAGTCCCGATGACCTTGAGCATCACGGGGGCAAACTGGAGTTCGACGAGTGCGGCAAGCTGGAGCTAAATGGTGACACCGGCATCAGCGCCGCGGTCAAAGCGCAGTTGGAGACGATTAAGGGCGAGCCGCGGATAATCCCCATTTTTCAGTCAGTGGCAGGCAATGGCAACAACGCGAACTACACCATCACGAAGTTTGCTGGTATTCGCATTCTCGAAGTGAAACTCACCGGAAAAATGAGCAACAAACGAGTTGTGATTCAACCGGCCGCGATTCGAACTCGGGGCGGCATACCGTCTCCCGGTGGTTCGAGCAGCTACTACATCTTTTCGCCCGTTAGCATCGTCCAGTGAACTGACCACGAGGAACTGTAAGTATGCAAATGAAAGTTCGTACAGCACGTCAGCGTCGAGGCACGGCTGTTGCCGAATTCGCAATGGTTGTCCCCTTATTTGTGGCTCTCGTGCTGGGGATGTTCGAATTTGGAAGAGGCATCATGGTCCAGCAAATGCTGGTCAATGCGAGCCGCGAGGGAGCGAGGACCGCAGTCGTCGACGGCGCTACGACGGCGCTGGTGGCAGAACGGATCGAGTCAGTACTGGCACCCGGCAGTGTGAATGGCGCAACGATCGAGTACTACGTCAACGATTCGATCGTGGCTGATCCGACGGGATCCAACTCGGGATCGAGTGATGCGATTGGAGTTGAAGTCAGCATCGCATACGCCGACGTGAGTTGGTTCCCCCTGCCGCGATACCTCGCGGAGGTAGTACTTCGAGCCAGGTCGGACATGCGCCGTGAAACGTCGCAGTGAGTCGGCCGCGCCGGCATCAGCCAGCTGGCCGCTATACGATACCCACGTCCAAAAGCAGAAGCCTCTCTACGGGCCGCCGCGGCATTGCAGAGCTTCTACCCCAACTTCGTGTGGAATGTTGCAACTTCCGCACCTGTTGAGCTTTGTAGACTAGCCTTCAGGAAGGTGAGCGTTGACTCGCAAAGCGGGCCGCGCCACACAGGCGTCACCTAAACCGAATTCTTTCTCCAGCTCAAAATGACGGAGCAGTGCATTAACAACTCGATGTACGAATCGACCAGTGCGACGCGCAGGCGAAAGGGCGGGGCACTCGTCGAGTTTGTGATTTGCCTACCGGTCTTTCTCATGATCGCAATCGGCACGATCGAATCCTGTCGGATGATATACGTACGGCAGTCCGTCCAAATCGCGGCTTACGAATGTGCGAGACTTTCCATCACACCGGGAGTTGCAGTCGAAGACGTAGAAGACCTTGCATTTGTCCTCCTCACCGGCAGAGGGCTGGAAGGGCACAGTCTGGTATTGTCAACGGACAATCTCCCCGAGTTGGAATACGGGGATTTGTTGGCTGTCACGGTGACCGTGCCGGTGATTGAGAATACAGTTTTTGGGCGATGGAGCCTTAACGAATCCAGTATCGACGGAACGGTTACTATCATGGCGGAGTATTGATGCGTATGTCCAAGTCATTACGCGCCGGCGGCAGTATTGTCGTACTGGTGATATTGCTTCCTTTTGTGTTTGCAATCGTTGCCTATAGCATCAACGTCGCCTATCTGGAACTCGTACGCACAGAACTGCAAATAGCAACGGACCTTGCCGTTCGGGCAAGTGGTCGGACTCTGGCGATGACGGGTGACCAGAACCGTGCCAGACTGGCCGCTGATCTCCTTCTGGATTCGAATCTGGTTGCAGGCAAGCGTCTCCCTTCGGCTAGAGTCGAATTCGGCGTCTCAACACGCTATTCAGAATCGGAACGGTACGACTATGTGTCCGGCGGTAGCCCGAACGCCGTTTACATTAATTCCGATTCTGCTCTTGCGAAGATCAAGCCAATATTCCCGACGTTTGGCGTGCCGTTGGAGATTCGCCCCATCAAGTCTGCCATATGTACTCAGCTGGAACTTGACATCGCCCTCGTGCTCGACCGATCCGGATCCATGGCTTACGCAGACTATGAATCATCGCGGCTCGCCGTGCCCGCGTCCGCCCCGGATGGTTGGTCGTTCGGAGATGCTGCTCCGCCGGACTCTCGATGGATCGACCTCTGCAATTCCATTTCGCAGTTCGTTGACATCCTCAAACTCACCAGTCATGACGAACGCGTGTCACTTGTGACCTATAACTCGCAAGCAAAAACAGACGTCAAACTGACGGATGATTACACGTCAATTGCCACGTTCCTGGAGCAGTATACGCAGAATTTCAACGGGGGCGCTACCAACGTCGGAGGTGGAATTCTGGAGGGAGCCAAGACTCTGAGTGACAAGGCAACCGCGCGTCCGTGGGCCACTCGCGTGCTCATTGTACTGACAGATGGAAATCACAACATCGGGACAGACCCCGTCTACGCCGCCGACTCCGCGGCAAATGAGAAAATCAACGTTTTCTCCGTAACGTTTTCGGACGAAGCCGACACAGAAACGATGCAGACCGTTGCGACCGCCGGCAGCGGCAAGCACTTCCACGCATCGAACGGAAGTGAGCTGGCGGAAGCTTTTGAGGACATTGCCCGTAGCCTTCCTTCCATCATTACCTACTAACGATGTCAGCACGAACTCACCGAAATAGCCGCCAGGGGGCTGCGCTCGTCGAGTTTTCTCTGACGTTTCCGATTATTGTCTTTTCGGTGTTTGGATTCATCGAATTCTGTTCGGCATTTCTCTGCCAGAACACTGCCGACACCGCAGCATACGAAGCCGCTCGGGCAGTAATGGTACCGGGCGCAACCGCCAATGAAGCGATCGCAACCGCGGAGACACTGCTGGCCCGGGCGCGAATTACAGATTCGACCATCATCGTCACGCCGAGCGTAATCGAAGAGGACACGTCCCTCGTCACCGTTGAAGTACAAATCCCCATGGAAGGCAATTCATGGGGCCCCGGCTCCTGGTTTCTTGGTGGAACTGTTAGCAGCAGTGTTACTTTGCTTTGCGAGCGTTCTCCAATAGTACGGATCACCGGTGTGCCTGCCATCAAGGCCAAACGGACGCGAATGAATACGAAGGCGGAACTCTAGATTCATTTCTTGCGGTGGGGGCCAAATCCAGTGGGCACGCCAACCCAAGTTCGAATTGCAGGCAATTGAAATCGTCCGTCGCCGGCAGGCGTGAAATCAACGGTAGATCTCCACTCGCGTCAGGGTTGCCGGACATCCAAACGCCATCACGGAATCTCCCGGACGCAGATCTCTCAAACGTTTCCCCACTTCGATCGGCCAGATATTAGGACGAGGCCATCGCCATGCGATGACGATTCCGCTCGAGCAATCCGCACGTTGATACTCGAAGTACAACGCATGGCAGCTTTCCAGCGTAACAGCGGGCGTGCAATCAGAATTCCGCGTGACGCCGGCTGGCAAGTCCATTGCCCAAACCCCAACAACGAGTGTTCATATGAACACTACCATAGCAACCGCACACCGAAGTTCACATCGGGCGTATGAGCGTGAGCGCACGACGGAATGCACCTGTCACTCGCCAAGGGCGATTCCCGCGTTTTCGATCGCGATTCCCGCGCTTATCTCGGCCATTCCACCTGGACAACAGCAACCACAGCGAGACACCAAGCGTGGTCGCACGCGATGTTGTGTCGGCATTGGGGTCGGTTGATTCTGCGGTCTGCGGCATTTCTGCATCCGTGTCTTGCCCGGCAATTTCGTCCCGCAGTTCCAACAACGGAGCCTTTCCAACAAGCACGTCCGGCCGAATCTCTGAAACGGAAGAGATCTCGAAAGACTGTCGTTCGCTGGTCACGGGAACCAGATTCCGATTCACGCAGTCGATGAAACCGCCAAATACGACTTCAGCATCGATCGGCTGTGAGTCTCCTGTCGCCACGACAACCTCTTCGGGCGATTCGAGATCACTGGAAGAATCGTCCGTCGCCTGCCCTTGCTCTTGCGCATCGGTGCTGTCCAGCTGTCCTTCCGCGAGAAGTGAACCCAATTCATTGGAACGGGCATCCAATTGGTCTGCCGCCAAAACATCCAACAGGGCTTCCACCAATTCGGCGTCTGCAGCGTCACCGCTATCGACTTGGGCAATTTCAGACAACCGCGACATAAAATCGTTCGGGAGGAACGGCAACGTTTCCTGCAAAGGCCGAGAGCGATCCGTTGGTACCAGCCCGCCAAACTCCTGTTCCGCGTCTGTCCAATCGACTTCGACTCCCAACTCGCTGCCAATGGCATGAATGTATCGCAGATCCAGTGACGGCGCGAAAAGACCATGATCCGTCGCTGCTTCCCCCGCACGCAGATCCAGCGACTGCCCCGTGAGTCCATCAACATCAGTCGACGGAGCCGTCGGAGAGAACACTTCCGGGACGACCGTGTTCAGCGAAACCGGCCGTGTCGGCAGCCGCGGCCCGTACAGTTCGATGTTCTGCAACACAAAACGCGGCGGGCTCGCAGCAGTACTCCAATTGCCATCGCCCCGGCTTTCGAGGTCCATGCGTTCCACAACCGTGCGTTCCGGGTCCAAGTGTTCCAGGTCCGTGGGGGCCAGGTCCGTGCGAACACTCGACAATTCAAGCGGCGGATTGCGGCCGCTATTGCCGACGCCCATGTCCTCGCGAGCTAGTGCCGGGGTGTACGCATTGTTATTGATCCAGTTGTTGCGTGTCTGGCCGACCCGTTCGGCAAGATTAGTGAAGTCGACGGACGTGATACCCAAAGCTTCGAGTTTCATCATCGCTCGCCCTGCGACAGCTTCAATCGGACGACGACTCTGCTGCTCACGTGCCGTCGACCATTCCGCTTCTTCTGAAGCACGAAACTCCGCCACGCGTTCGCCAATTCGCAGCTCCCGACCGAATTGAGCGGCTCGCCGGAATTCAAGCAACTCAAGCGCATCCGAATCATCGGCGACGGGGCTCACCGCACTGAGTACTACACGGCTCTCCAGTCGCTCCAAGTCGCCGAAACGAAGTTTGTGTTTTCGATGTTTCATATTGCTCACCTAGGTCGCCACCAACCGTTCTACGAGGTGTTGCCATTCGAGTCGTTGTGGATCTCGCGGGCTCATGCGTTCAACGGCAGTGCGGATTCCGTCAGCGGCGGATTCATGCTGTGCCGAGTTGCCGGGCCAAAGCTCCGCACGTTCCCAGTGCAGCTCGGCGGATTTCTGAAACTGGCCAAGGGCGAGGGCCACTCGAGCGGCGTTGTACAGCGTACGACTGAAGTCCTCCCGAAACGTCTCCGCGTGCTGCGATTGCTTCGCGAGCTGGTAGGCGCGCCTCTGAAATTCCGCGGACATATCAAATGCCTCTCCCGCCAGAGCCGGCCGGTCGCTGCCCTGCCACACGAACCCGAGGTTGTTGTAGAGCCCGCCCAGCCGGCTAACCTGATTCAGGTCCCCCGGCGAAGCGTTGAGCAATGTCGTCTGCACGGAGATTGCTTCCCGCCATGACTTCGCGGAATCCGCCGCGAGCTGTAGAGTCCACTGTGTTCTGGCGAGATTCGCCAGCGTCACTACTAGCGCCGCTGGATCATCCGTCTTGCGATGCCACGAGGCGGAAAGTCGATATGCCTCCATCGCGCGGGAGTGTTGCCCGGCGCGAGCGTAGAGCGTGCCGAGGTTACTACTATCGGTGGCCAATCGGGATTCGTCGTCCTCTCCTGGTTGCGCCACGGCATTCAGCTTCAGGCCATAACTGACGGCCAACTGGGCAAGTCGAATCGCTCGCCCCGGGTCGTCGTCAGCCAGCGCCGCACTTGCGGTTCCACACAAAGCCGCGAGCCCACGCAGTAGCTCGGTATTATCTGGATCTTCTCCATGAGCGGAACGCAATAACTGAAACGCTTGTGCGAACGTTTCGTTCGTGTCGACACCTTCCACAAGGCCGAGGTTGATATACGAATTTGCCAGGGAGATCACGTGGTCGACGCTATCATGCGTGGCGACAAGCTTCCGTTGAATCGAAATTGCCCGGCGCAGTTCCGACCCGGCTTGATCATGCCTTCCCTGTTCGGCCAGAATCAGCCCGCAACTACTCAGGCACTCCGCGAGATGCGCTTGCGAATCGGGCAACTCCGAGAACACCGCTTGCGCCTCACGATAGGCGTTAACGGCCGATTCGTGTTCACCTAGCTCGCGAAAAACGGATGCCATTTTGGTGTGCGTGATCGCGATGTCGGCACGCTTCGCTGCTGAGTCACCAAACTCATCTATTAGCTCGTCGTAAACCCGCAGCACGTCCGCCAGCAGCACTTGTCGTTCCGACTCCGCACCCGGCGAGTTCTTGAGCAACTCCGCCACCCGCAGACCAAACCATTGAAGATTCTGCACTGTTTTGTCGTGACGGGAATTCGCCGCCACGATCTCCCGGTCAAGCTCACCGGCTTTCCGGAGCAGCGACACATTCATCACGGCGAGCGACAGAGTCACGATCAACAACGCCGACAGCGCTGACACGACCACCGCGCGATTTCTGGCGGCCCATTTACCAAGCACCCGTAGCGAGCCTGGAGGCTTTGCGCGGGTTGGCTTGCCGTCAAGAAATCTCTGCAGATCCGTCTCGAACTCCGCCGCCGTTGCATAGCGATCCAGCGGTTCAGTTTCCATCCCTTTTGCGATCACATTCTCAAGGTCGCGTGGAATGGCGGAATTCCAGTAGCTCGCGGGCTTGCAGATGCCGAGTTCGATGGCACACAAGACGTCGCCGTGTGTATCTCCCTCAAAGGGTCGCTGCCGTGTCACCAACTCATAAAGCGTCACGGCCAACGAATACACATCCGATCGCGGATCGGCGACGGCGCCTTCACCGCGCGCTTGCTCGGGGCTCATGTAGTGTAGGGTTCCCACAATGTCGCCCGACCGGGTAACACTGTGGTCCGACTGTACGCGAGCAAGCCCAAAGTCGGTAATCCAGAGCTCACCGCGACCATCCAGCATAAGGTTGGAAGGCTTGATGTCACGATGGATCACACCGCACTGATGCGCGGCGTGTAATGCATTGGCGGCCTGCACTCCAATGCGTGCAATCTCTCGCACACGCTCCGACACCCCTGAATCCCGCAACGTGAGCGTTGTCACCACTGACGACCGGGCGGCGGCCGACAGCTCGCCGGCAGGAACGGCTGCAGGATCGCCGGCAGGCTCATCTATCGCCGCCCGCAGCGTGAGGCCATCGATAAACTGCATCGCGTAATAATGAACACCACGTTCGCAGCCAACGCCATGGACCGGCACAATGTTTGGGTGATGCAACTGAGCTGCAGCGCGGGCTTCGTTTTCAAAACGCTTAATCTGCCTGCTATCCAGCATCGCAGCGAACGGCAAGACCTTCAAAGCCACTCGTCGGTTGAGCGACAATTGCTGAGCTTCGTAGACAACGCCCATGCCCCCGCGGCCAACTTCGCGGACCAGCCGATAGTCCCCGAGTTCGCGTCCGCCCTCGATCTCTTGCCCTTCCGCATCCGCGGGCGCTCGATAGTCAGCGCGTGGCAAATCGCCCCGCAGCATGGCCAGCCCCTCAAGGTATTCGCGAAGTTCATCCGCAAACTCAGGATACCGCCCCAGCACCTCTTCGACGGGAATTGGGTTTCCGGACTCCAGGGACTCGAGATACTCATCGAGGATGTCGGCGATCTGCTGCTCAGTATCACACGAACTGCTGCTGTCCGTTTTGGACGGATGCCACGCGGTCGTCAGAGAAGGGCGGATCATGGCTCGTGCTCACTTCGTGAAGTGCAAATACTTTCAGCGCAGCCCGGAGGCCCCATCAAGGCCAATCGGGATCTAGTTCATTTCCCGCTCGAGACACAACTGCCTCAGCCGCTTGATGGCGCGTGTCCAGAGCATCTTGGTGGCGGCTTCGGACCGTTCCATCATCGCTGCGACATCACGAAACTTGAGTCCCCGGATGTTTCGAAGCATCAGAACTTCACGATGGTCGTCGCTCAGTTCATTCATCACGTCCGCCAGCAGCACCGCGCGTTCGCGTCGCAATGCATCGGTGCTGGGAGTATCCCGGTCATCCACCAACCCAGCTTCGAGGCTCATGGCAGAACGGTCAAAAGAAGCTCGCAGATTCGCCAGTGAGACATCCCGCCGCACGTCCCTTTTGCTCGCCCTGACGTGCCGCTCAATCAGACGAGCCAGATTGTGAACGAGGATCTTGCGAAGCCAGCCAATGAATTCTCGCTCACTGGAACCACGAAACTGCGCGAAGTCACGGTGTGCTTCCAGCATCGTTTCCTGCACAACATCCGAGGGACTTACGCGGGCTCGCAATTTCCGATCCAGTTGCGAATTCGCCAACACGCCAAGGTAGTTGCGGTACAACGTCAGGAGTTCACCCAATCGTGTTTCGTCGCCATCGCGAATCCGGGCGATAAGCTCCGAAGGTTGCCCGCCGACATTTGACTTGCTCTCCGCCACGCTAACCATCGCTCTCTCCGCAAAGCGATCCCGCCGCCATGAACAGGCAGTCCCCCGCAGGTTACACCCGCGCGTTGATGTTGGATTACGTCGGAATCGACAAAAGACAGGTATACGTACGAAACGGTGATAGCCATCATTTTCTACCAGCCGCCTTCCCATACTCGGGTAGGCCGAGGCAGGGCAAGAAAAGCAACGTGCGAACCGTTCAAAATCTGCAAAAAACGCTGGCATGCCTGTTTCAGCGGAATTCCAGCTTCCGCGGTTGGTTCTGGACGCCCGACGATCGAAAGCATCCAGCTATCCGTCGCATTCACCCATCGCATCCACCGATCCGTCGCATTCGCGACACCCCTTTCATCCCACATACGTCGGGGCGTATGCGGCCGAACAATCAGACCCTTGAACGCGTGACCGAACACGGCCAACTCCGTCCTCTCAAGGTAGATCCCGTTTCATAACCGGGCTGCCGGCAGAGCCGACTCATCGGCACACGGCGTCATGCCGAAGGTTGCAAACGTGTTCCGACGCAGGTCGGACCGGCACCCAAAACAGAACCTGAACAGAGGGAGCAACGATGTATCTCACGAACAATCTGCCTTTCGAGTTGGGCGACGAAGCCCACCGGAGCGACAGCAAGGCAAGACCGCCTGGTCCCCAACTCTCGCTACGGTACGTGCTCAGCAAGGTCAGCGAGACGCAGTCACATTCCTTTTCCCGTCGTCGACTCGTTGGAATCAGCCGCGAAATCCGCGACGATCTCGCCGTCGTACTTTCGTTGCAGCGACACTTTTCCTCCGCCCCCGACATCCCGCCGCGACTACGCGGTCGGTCGCTGCTGATCGCGAGGGAACTTGACTCCGTCCTCAACGAATTATGTAGCATTGCCGATGACGCGGCCGCACTGGACGAGCACTCGGACCAGATCGAATTCGAGCACCTCGTGGCACGGCTCGCCAATGTGTACCAAATGCTCTGCGAGATCGACCAGGAGGAAGGCGAGCTGCTCTTCGAAGCCTTCTGGCAAGACATCGGCGTCGGTGACTGACCTTCGCGAGATTCTTTCTTCAACAGCTCGCCTTCAACATCTCGAGCGTGTCGGCCTTTCAGTACCCCGACACGCTCCTTATAGGCCTGTTGATTAACTCAGCCGTACGGCGTCAGCCGCGGCTGGTGAATTTCCGACCATCGAAAAAATCGCGGCTAACGCCCGGCTTTGTGGTTCAGCACGTAAATCAACAGGCGGTTAGGTTCTGACTCTGATTGAAAGGCAGACATCAGGCTCAGCCACTTATGGCGCCTCTCGCGCAATAAAAAGGGGATGGCTCAAGTCAAATTGAGCCATCCCACGAGCCGGCCAGTCTTTGCAAATCCTCTAACGCCGAAATCCTCCGAATCCGCGTTGAGGACCACCAGCTCCGCGCTGCAGTCCGACTGCACGCTGGAAGCCAACTCGACGTGCGGCTTGTGCTTCCGCCGTATCGGTCACGGCTTCTCCTTCGCCCGTCTCTGCGTCGGAATTGCCGTCGGCCACGTCGGCCTCACGTTCCGCCTCACGTTCCGCGATTCTGGCGTCTCGAAGAGTTTGAAGTTCGTCCTGCGTTACGACTCCGTCCGGAGCGCCGTCTTCACCACCGCCGGTATCGGCGACAGAAATACGTTCCCAGCGACGCTCGGATACCTCATCGACCGTGATCCCTCCACTTTCGTCCGTATCCAAGCGGGCGAACGCAGCGTCAAAACGCTCGGCGCGCAATGCCTCACGATGAGCTTCCAATTCTTCCTGGGTCACCGCTCCATCTGCTTCCGTGCCATCCGCACCGTCGGCGGCGGAAAATCGTTCCCACACGCGTTCCGAAACTTCATCTGCAGACAGCCCGTTGCCATCGGCATCGTTCTCAAAGAGGCTATCGACGCGTTCAGCCGCATCTGGCCTCATCGGTCCCATGCGACCGCCACCGCGTCCAACGCCCTCGCGTTGACCGCGACGACCTGCACGACTTCCATCGTTCTCCGTGCGTTCGGCCAACCGGGCTTCCAGATGCGTTGTCAGTTCATCCTGAGTGATACCGCCGTCTTCGGTGTCTGTATCGGCCCCGGCCCATCGCTCGAGTAAGTCCTCCGAAGCTCCATCCTCGGCGTTAATCACTCCGTTCTCGTCCACGTCCAAACGCGAAAAGACCATCGCTGAGACCGCTTCTGCAGAAGGCGCAGCGCCGCCTGCGAACGCACCGCCGTGCAATAGTTGCCGCGTTTCCAGGGATTCAGCACGTAGTTTCCGGCGTGCTCCAGCTTTTATCTTCATCAATCAATGTCTCCACGATCAAGCCTGTACGGACGAGCACGGTGGAAGAACTCCCAGGAAAGCCGCCTCGCCTAACCTACTAGGCCCAGCCACCTTCAAAAAGGTAACGCCAACCGCAGTCACGCGACGTCCGTGAGAAGTGAAGCGACAACCCGGGACGGATCCATGACGTTGTTTCCAAAACGCGTGAATCAAGTCTTCCGGAACTGGGAGTCGGGCTACCAAACTGGACCAGACGAACCTAGCAGCCTTTTGATTAACTCAGCCGAACGGATTTAACCGCGATTGGTGAATCTCCGAACATCGAAAAAAACGCGGCTAACGCCCTGCGGCTAATCCAGGCTTTGTCGTTCGCATGTAGAACAACAGGCTGTTAGAGCCGGGAGCCCCCTAACAGCGGCAGCAGAGATTGAGCGTGCGAGCCTTGCTGTCCGGAAATACTCTCATTCCCATGGAAATACCAGAATTACTAGTAGATCACAACAAGCCGTTGCATTACAACAACCGCGCCAAAAACAGAAACAATCGTTTCGTTACGCGACGAGCCGCAGCATAATGACCAAAACCGCCTACCGCCTTACCACGACTGAAACTGCACCATGAAACTCAATACACCGAAGGCGCCGGTACACTCAGCCGGTCCGACTGCACACACCCACCTGCGACGCCTGTCCACAGCGACCGTGTTGCTGACCATCATCTTATGCGCGACCGCCTCCGCGCAGGATCGATACAAACACAATCTCAAATACGTGATTGGCGACGTCAAGCAAGCCCAGATTCAAAACAAACTCAGAACTACAGCGCAGGTACACAACCTGCTCGATGGCCTTGAAGAACTTGGCGTCAACGGCATCAGGATTGCGATATTCGCAAACGACGGGATCGTGCCCAATCTCGCGATGTACGACGAGTTGTTTGATGAGGCGAAGGACCGAGGATTCTTGATTTTCGCAAACCCGGCTCAATCCAGTGGTGGACAAAAAATCGCAAATGGGTCGCTGGCACTTGGCCCTACTCCAAAGGACACCGGCGGCTCTGTGATTCGCCTGTTCAATCGGATGCGTGAATTCTCAAATGACTACCCCTGTGACTGGGTGTGCCCGTTCAACGAGGATGGTGCGCCAAACGCCGCCTGGAGCGTGGCGCAGATGAACACACTTTTTGCGCTCCTTCCCCGCAACGTCAACGGTGCAAAAGTAGTCGGTTCATGCGTATGGGGAATCCCTGCCGCCATCAGGATTCTGGAGGAAACGGCGATCGGAGACATGATATCCGTCGCTACGACGCACAACCTGGGATTCAATCATAGCCGCTGGCCCGAGTTTGCCGCCCTCGCCTCGTCCTATGGTCTCGAATACTGGGATTCCGAAGCAAACAACTACGACCGGTTCGGCGTAGGGACACGCGTCGACGTCGCAATCGACGCAGGCTGCTCCGGCTTGGTGCTCTACGACGCGTGGCGTACGGTTGACCTGAATACTGGGCAACTAACTGACGGCGGGTACGCACTCAAAGACAAATTCATTCAATATCACATCCTGCGTAATGTAGGCCACAACACTAACGCTCGACCATACCGAGTGGACGAAGGATCGCTAGTTGTCAACGCGCCGTGGTCCTGGAAAGGCGCATACACGCAATGGGAAATAGTTCCGACGGGTCCGAACACCGTAAGGTTCCGGCATCGCATAAGTGGCAATTACATTCGAGCCGCCGGAACCACAAACTGGTCGAACGTGGACACCGTCGCATCTGTAACCGATGCGAATGCCGAATTTCTGGAATGGAAGATCGCGCACGCCGCTTCTGGCGAGGTCTACCTGATCAGTTCCGCGTCAGGAAAAAAACTAAGGTGCAGAAACGGGAACAAAATGAACAGCTCGGGCGAATATGATTCGCGTGTGAATATTGTTCCTTCTCACTGGAGAGGAGATTGGGTTCGCTGGAGGATCTTCGATGCCCCTGAAAACTAAGCTCCGCGCGACAAACTTCGTCATCACCCTGACGGGGGAAACCCAATCAGCAACAATCCGGGGAAGCGTCACAGCCGCCGTTCGACCAGTGACTCACAAGACGATCCTGAGCCACGCCGGCGACAGATGGTCAACGGACGAGAATCAATAACTCCGGCACCAAGAAGTTTCACCGAGTGTCCAGTTGGCCGCTGTGAGCGACTACCCCGATTCACCCCAGAGACACGCATCAATGGGGCGTTTTGCAACATCGCCGTTGCGCTGAAACGAGACACGCGCATCCGCGACTGTTGCAAAAGAATCCACCGTGGAGCGACATCGTGAAGGAATCCCCCCGACTGTTTTGAATGTTCCGCCAATCCACCAGTTACCCGTTGACCAACAGACCGGTCGCCACACAATACACCCGACGACGGTAACAGGACCTCCCAGACCAAACACCGTCCGATGCCTCAACCGGCCCTACAACCGGAACGACACAGAAGAGGCAGGGCGTTGCGAGTTCCCCAAAACTCGTAACGCCCTTTTCTTTTTCCCCATTCGATCTGAATCTACTTAAGATACGGGCTCGTCCGCGAGGGGTCAGGCTTCCTGGCCATAGCAACTACAACGCCGTATTGTTGAGATCTAGTGAATTGGGAGAAGAGCGTATGAATTTGCGAGCGACGAGCATCACCCTAGCAAGCATCGTCTTGGCATTCACCGCGAATAGGCCATGCCTTGCGGCGACCGAAAGGCCGAATGTGATCGTCATCATGGCCGACGACATTGGCTTTGAATGCTACAGCCACAAAGGTAGCGGCTTCTATTCGACGCCAAACATCGATCGTCTGGCGCGGACGGGAGTTGAGTTCACGCAAGCCTATTCGCAACCGATCTGTACTCCTTCCCGCGTCCGCATCATGACTGGGCGCTACAACTTCCGAAACTACACAAAGTTCGGCGAACTCGATTTGCAGCAACCCACCTTCGCCACGGTCGTGAAAGGGAACGGCTATGCCACCGCCATCGCAGGCAAGTGGCAGCTTTCGCCGGGAGACCTTCGTGGCCCCCACAAAGCGGGATTTGACGAGTACTGCCTCTGGCATTTTGCCGCTGCACATGACCGGTCCAGGCAGTCCACGCTGCCAGCCGCCCTCAGGAACAAGGGTCCCCGCTACAAATCGCCAACGCTTTACAAGAACGGGAAACGCGTACCGGCCACCGACGGCAGGTACGGACCGGACGTGGTGACAGACTATCTCTGCGACTTCATCGAGCGTAAACAGCAAGAGCCTTTCTTTATCTACTACCCGATGATCCTCACGCATTCCCCTTTCGTCCCCACCCCCGACAGTGTCGACTGGGAGAAGACCGATAAGAACCGCTCGCCCCTGGAGCACTTTCGCGACATGGTCAGCTATATGGACAAGATGGTGGGCAAGCTGGTCAGCAAACTGGATGAGACCGGGCTACGCCAGAACACTTTACTCATCGTCACAGGCGACAACGGAACCCACCGCAATCTGACTTCGCCGTTTCCCATCAGGGGCGAGATCCGGGGCGGCAAAGGTTCCATGCAGGATGCCGGAAACCGGGTTGCCTTCGTCGCGAACTGGTTGGGAACCGTCGATGCACGCGTCGTGGACACACCCATTGGATTTGCCGATGTCCTGCCCACGGTCGCCGAAGTCACCGGATCCATTCCGCCCAACAACGTTGATGGCCAGAGCCTGCTCCCGCTATTGAAGGGCGACTCCACCAATGCCCGCGGTTGGATGTTTCAGTCGTACTCCAAGGGCGGCATCGAAAACGCAAAGTATCGATGCTTCGTCCGCGATGCCAACTGGAAGCTCTATGCCGACGGCTCACTCTTCAACGTCCCCAACGACTGGCTGGAGAAATCTCCGGTCACCGGCCCCGAAGGTCAGCCGCATCGCGCACGACTACAGGCGGTGCTGGACAAGATCCTGGTAGACGCTCCCGAAGAACTGATTCACCGGTAGTCGAACACAGTGGCGAGTCGCGAAACAAACAGGCATAGCCGCGGAATCAATCGTCGGTTTCCATCGGTGGGCCCACCAGGTCCATGCCGTATTGATCGAAGAACGCCCCGGGATTATCAATCTCCTCGGTGACCAAACGCCGAAACGCTTCGTCCGAATTTGCAGACGGCATCAAATCAAAGTGAATCGTCGCAGGTTCTTCACCGACGTTCCGGAAGGCGTGCGCCGCTCCGGCAGGCACTACCGCGACGCCGCCGGCAGTAACCTTCATCCGTTCGCCGTTGACTTCAAAGAGGATCGTTCCCGAGATTACGTGAAAGACCTCGATCTGTTCGCGGTGGGTGTGCAGCGGCGGACCGATGCCCGGCTGTACGACCTCTTCGAAAACCGATACCGCTCCGTTCGTTTCTGTACCCGGTACCAAACAACGAATATCCAGCTTTGTCATTCCAGGCTCCCGTGAGTGTAGGCTGCCAATCAACGAAACCACCGCGTCGCGGGTTATGAGCCCAGCTTGTATGCGGCCGCCTGCGCTTGACGACTATAGTCGATCGACTCGCCAAGGATGCGGACGGCTTCCTGGTCGGCGTGGAAGCCTTTCGAGTTCTCGCTACTGATATAGTCCAGTCGCCACATCGCTTTGCGTTGAAGTTCGCGGATCGGCTTCAATGCCTCTTCGCTGGCCCCCGCTTCCTGCGCTGCGACGATTGCATCCAGCATATCTTCCATCGCGACAGCGGCGCGTGGCAGTCGCTGATCTCCTGCCCGGGCATGAATTCCCTGACTCCACAATTCTAATTCCGGATGCTGCGCCTTGTAGACCTTCGTCCCCGTTTCCTTATTGTTGATTAACTCAGCCACCGGCCATAACACTTGGCCCTGGTTTGCGCGAAATTAATCCAGGCACCGTCCGCGCAACAAATAACATGCCTTTTCGTTTGCAGCTACCCGCAATGCGATGCTCCATGTGGCATGCCGGATTCGATAGACTGACAATCTCACTGTGACGTCATGTGGACGAATGCCTACATCAACCTGCAAGGAAACGACCATGTACCGCCGTTTGCTTACTCTCAGCGTTATGGTTTTCCTGCCAACGCAACTGCTTGCCAACGGGGAAAAGCTCCGTGTGATGACTTTCAACATTCGCTACGCCAATCCCAATGACCCCGTCATCTGGAAAGACCGCCGCGGCGATGCGAGCAATTGCGACGCCCCCTCGTTGCGCCGTGATACCGCCGCAAACAAAACACGTCCACGAACACGATTCTTGAGGTACCTGTAATGCTGCTCAGGAAATTCCTATACCGTGTTGGATTCTTGCTGATCTTATGCGTGGCCGCCGGTTACGGCGTATGGTTCGCCTTCTATCGCCCCATTATCCCGAACGGAGAGATTGGCGAACTTCAATTCGAAGAGCGGCCCTGCATTCGCAACGGCGCGGCGGATGGCAAATACGACATTGGCGTGTTCTTTGTCCCCGAGAACCGGTCCAACCCAAATAGCCGAGTGATCGCTGTCGACTACGTGCGGTTCCACGCAAAAAAGAAATCGGGCCCCCCGGTCTTTCTGCTTCCGGGCGGCCCCGGCAATACGTACATCGGCCAGACTCCCAACATCTTCAAGATGCCTCAAGTCGAACACCTTAGAAAATTCAGCGATGTCGTGCTGGTCAACCAACGTGGCTACAACCCTCGGCGACGCGACAAGCTGGGCTATTGGAAAGCTACCGACCGCAAGCCCGAGTGGACTACGGATGACGAAGTGGCGGACTATACGAAATTCGCGAAACAGGCGGTCGCCCACTACGAAAACTCCTCGGTCGACCTGAGCGGCTATAACATTATCGAGTGCGCGGCGGATGTTGCCGATCTGCGAAAGGCACTCGGCTATGACAGGATTGTGTTGATGGGCCAAAGCTTCGGGTCACAATGGTGTTTCGCCGTGATGCGGAATCACCCGGAGATCGTCGAGCGCGCAATCCTGACTGGCGTGGAGCCGCTCAATCACACGTACGACATGCCATCGCACCTGATGAATGCGGTTCGCCGAATCTGGAAGCACATTGACTCGGCGCCCGAATGGAAACCATTCCTACCGCCGGGCGGCATGGAAGAGGTTGCCGAAGAAGTACTGTCCCGTATGGAAGATGGTGGCATTGAGGTCCAGCACAAATCAACAGGAAAACTGATTAGCCTGTTGGGACCGGACGATTTCCCGTGGGACTACCCCGCGGAGATGCTGGAGTTGTTCCATGGCAGCACAAAACGCTGGGAGCAGGGGCGCGGGAGGTACTTCTCCTTCAACACGCTAATTTATCCACTCATCGATTCCGGCATTGCCGTCACGGAAGAGCGGCGTCAACAACTGCTGAACGACCCAGCGACACGTTATGTTTCGCGGAACACCAGCAACTTCGCTTCCCTTGAAGCCACTGCAGATATTTGGCCAAGTCCGGATGTCGGGGATGACTTTCGGAATCCGGTCGAAAGCGACATTCCCGTCGTCTTCGTTCACGGCGACTGGGACCGCACCACGCCCATCGAAAACACAATGGAAATTGCGCCGTACTTCCGTAAAAGCCACACCCTAACTATTGAACGCGGCGGGCATTCGCCTTTTCGACAAATGGACGAACTCCCTGATGTGCTTGCGGCCCTCATGCGATTCGCCGAGACAGGCTCAATCGACGAAATCCCCGACAGGGTATCGATCAAACCCGATCTGGGCCACAACACCGAGCTACCGCGACTGGACCCCGCAACGTTATTCAGAAACCCCTGAGCCGCGCGACAGCAGATCAACCCTTCTTTATTGCAAAACCAAAGGAGAAAACGGCGCGGCGAACGACTCGGCTGAATCAGTATTCACCACCGGTCACTTCCAGCACGACGCGAAAGCCGATCTCTGGTGACACGAAATCGCGGTCCTCTGAAATCTCCGTACCGAACACAAACGGACCACCATAGCGATAGGGTCCCCCGCGCAGCTTGACAAAGCTTCCCTGCGGCAGTTCGCTCTCTGAGCGATAGGTTATGTTTTCAATGCTGGTACGCGTCCACTCCATTCCATTGCCGGACATATCACGGCACCCATAAATACTGACGTCCGCAGAGGCGGTTCCCGATGGCAGGGGCCCCGATTCCATTCGCCCAAAAGCAATCATGTCCGCCGGAGTTTCAGAATCCTGATTCTCCCGAACCGATTCCAACGACGCGTTAAACGGCCCTTCAAACTCCCACTCGGAGTACGCTCCGGACGCCACGTCCCATTGTTCCGCACTGGGCAGACGTGCCAACGGATGAAGCCAACGAGCGAACGCTTCGGCATCGCTGATATGCACTCTATACACAGGATGCTCTGGATGCTCCTCCACCCCCAGGTCCTTGCCGCCCGCCTGCCCTCCCAGTTCCCATTGCGTTCGAGGGTCGAGCGTGGTGCCGTCCGCTGATGCAAATTCTCCAAAGAGCTGGCTTGTTACCTTCGTCTTCATGACATAGCAGGTCGATGGCGAATCGGGACTCGATTGCGGAATCAGAATAAACTCTGCACGATTGCGCGCGGGGGATGTCCAGGTGAGCTGTTGCCAGAATAGTTGACCGCCGACGCGGAGATGCCCGGCGGTTTCAACCGGAGCCATGTTTTCAATCTGTTGTGGAACCTCTACCACCGGCGGCACAACGGTCGGATCACCGGAGGGATCTCGTGGGTACAGCAACGCGAACGCAACCGCCGCAACAACCAGCAATCCGGCCACAACGCCCGCCACTCGGCTCATGGGCGTCTTCGTCGTCGCCTTGCCGTCCGGCGCGGTATCTGCCGCTACCGCCGCCTGAAGTTCGCTTGCGAACTGACTACATGTCGCATACCGAGCTTCCGGGTCCTTGGAGAGCGCTTTCGACACAACCTTGCGTTCATTTTCCAGCAATCGATCAAGGTTGGGCGAGTGCTGCAGATGGTCGGTCATTACTGCAGCAAGGCTCTTGCCCGAATACGGGGGTCGCCCCATGCGCAGTTCCGCGTACGTCATCGCCAGACTGTACAGGTCGCTCTGCGACGACGCGCGGCCACGCCAAACCTCCGGGGCCATATAGAGCGGCGTCCCCATCGTCGTCGCTGTAACACTAATGTTCCGCTCGCCGAAAACACGTGCGATACCAAAGTCGGCGACCTTGATGTGACCGCTAACCAGCAGAATGTTTGCCGGCTTGATGTCGCGGTGCAGCACGTTTTCTGAATGCAAAAAGTCAACCGCTTCGCAAGCTTCCCGCAAGTGTTCCAGCAGTGTCTGCACGGGCACTTCTTCGCCGCGAGAGGAATAACGTGCCGCCAGATCCTGCAATGTCTCATCGCCGCGTTCCATAACGATATGCAGTTGATCGTCATGCAACCAATACGCTTGCACCTGCAGCAGGAAAGGATGCCGCAGCTTTTTCATCACCTCTAACGACTGCAGCTCCAGTTGCGTCGTCTTATGGTTGGCCGGAAAGCTAATAATCTTGACGGCGACGTCAACACCGCCGGGCGCTTCCGCGCTCCAAACTTCGCCGAACTGCCCGCTCCCCAGCCGCTCCTTCAGTTCATAGCCGCCTTCCGTCTGGATGTACGAACTGGAAGCCGTACGACGCGAATCATTGTCTCCGGCAGGCTCAGATGAAGTGTCCCGGGAAGTCGAGTTGGTCTCCTCCGCCTGCCACGACGGAGGCGGAGGAATCGATCCCGGCCCAAGGCTGTCATCCGACACAATCGGGGCGTCCTGCGATGTGTCCACGTAAGTACCCGTGGGCGTCGTATCGCCTACCGAAGCTGGAGGTTCCTGTGGCGTGGACGGGGCAGGGGGACGCATGGTACTGGTGTAGTCGCTCCGGGACGGTCCCGAACCGGTAACGGACGGATTTGCCACAAGCGTCCGATCCAGTGCTTCCAGTTGCGCATACTGTCCCGGAAATCGTTCGCGATAGCTGGAAATGTCGATATGGCGATCGAAACTCCGCCGGACGCGGTAGTCGCCAAGGATCAGTTCCACGGAAGGATCGGGACCAAGCTCCGGATATCGACGGATGTACGATTCCAGCGTTGGGGCTTCGCCGTGCTGCAAACGCAGCTTGAGATCCGCCAGCACGAGTTTACGAAGTGCGACTGGTCGCTGGGCGTGGCCCAACGGGGGAAGATACGACGTCAACTCGATTTCGCCCACGGGCGAAACACTGGTCCAGGCCGCCTTGAATCCGTTCACAAGCTGATCCACCTCGACAGGGCGGGCCGCGGCCTGATTCTGTCTTTCTGGCGGTTCGGTAGGCATGGACTCGGACAACTTTCATTTCCGCCTCACACCCGTCGTAGCAGGGGCAAACCAAAGTGGCGCTAGCTGCAACGACCAGGAAGGCAGTGTCAGGCGTATAAGGCTATGTCGGACGTATAAGGTATCGGGCTTCCAATTCTACGCCACAGCGTGATGCAACCGCCAGACGACTCCCAGGGACTGCAGATTGTGACATGACATTCGAATCGAGAACCTCCTATTTCGCGGGAAATCCGCAGAACGGCGGCGCGACGTGCGGTTGGGGGCGCAACGATTGAGGCATTTTTGCTTAACACTCACGGAATAGTGATTAGTCGTATTGTGCACAAACCTTGCCACACGTCTGGAAAAGAATTTCAATCGAAGTTGTAATGCAATTCGTGGTTATGAAGTTGGCTACCTGTTGGCCCGTTTGGAAAAAAGAGAAAACCGGGCCGAGTCGCCGCAGCGGCTATGTTCCGGCGCCCTAATCAAACGTGATTTCAGGTCGTCATTGCGGCATTCCGTCTACGCGAGCCTGCTGCACGGACCGGGTTCACGACAGACTGCGAACTGGCTAGAACGAGCGTGGGCCGCTCGACTCTCGAGAAGATTGGTTTCGACGAATGACTTTCAACCGAATGCTTGTGCACAGCTGCCGCTGGGTGATGTTACCGGCCCTGATCATGGTGGGTACCTTCGCGAACGCGGGCGAACCCATCCTTCGACTACAGGGCGGGGGCCCCACCAACCTTGTAACCTGCCTGAGCTTCTCCCCCGACAGCCAAACACTTTATGCCGCCGGCTGGGACCAGGTTGTATGGGTTTGGACGAGGCAGGCTGACGGCGAGTTCGCGCTCAACACGGCAGCCTCACTGCGGATACCCGTTGGCCCCGGTGTCGCCGGCACGATCAATTCGATGGCTTTGTCCCGTGATGGAAAATGGCTGGCCGTCGGAGGGCAGGGCGTCTTTCGAGGGCAGTCAGGCTTTGACGACGTGGGCAAGATGTTCGCGACGTCCGCGATGTCTCGCGAGATGCGTCTGGACCAGGGTGCAATCCACCTATTCAACACGCAGACGCGTGAGTCCTTCGTGTTGCGAGGGCATCTTGGGCCCATCGTCTCGCTGGCGTTCAGCCCGGACCCAGCGCCCCGCCTGGTTTCCATCGCACAGGAGTGGAGCCAGAAAAAGGAAGGCTTCGTCGGTGGAGTGCGTCTGTGGGATATTGCGACGCGAAAGCGGCTGCAACCAAGCCTGTTGCTACCTCAGGTCACGCAGACGCCGGGACTTGCCGTACGCAGGTCACCCGCCCCTTCGAACTCGCTGCTCGTTTCCATATCGACGACGGATGTTGACATGAACCCGGATGGCACCCCCGTCGGCGTGCCTCAATTGCGGGTATGGAATGCCAGTCGAGGCACGCTTCAAAAGGCCAACGACTATGCGAATACCGTATTTGCATCAGGCAACCAGTTCCTCACAGGAAGCTTCCTGCCCGCAAACCAGACGGGAGACTTCCGCGGCCAGTTACGATTCTGGGACGCAAACGGCGGAGCGTTAAGTGATGCGGGACGTGTACCGCTGACTCCGGTTGCCGGCGTCGAGGTCCTTCCCAACGACGTTGTCGGACTTGGCAGCAATCGTTACATCGTCGCCGGACTGGGAATTCGTCGGGATCCATCGCGTGGCAACAGCTACGTGCCCGTCGGTGCCGAACTACGCCTGCTGACCCGAGGTGGTTCGTCCGCGCAAAAGCAAATTGCATTGTGGCCGGCCGATCCCACAACCACTCGAAAACTCACCATGGCAGCGACTCCCGACGGAGAATTTGTCGCCGTCGCCGGCAGCCCCAATCACGACGTCTTGCTCTACCGCACGTCCGACCTCACGGGAGACACGCCAACTCCCCAGCGTTTGGGACTGGACGTTCGGCGATTTCAACGTGCGTCCTTCGTCGCGCAAGGAGATCGCACAGGAATCCTGCTTGAGCCTCGAGGCGACACCGACCCGCAGCTCGTCTTTGATGTTTCGCGCCGGAGTGTCCTTTCCGCGGACACAAACTGGACGGACAACACGGCGCCCCCGACCCCACAGCCACGACTGGTGAACATCGCCGACGACAGGCAGGCAGTTCAATTCACGCCGCCTCTGCCGGGCGCACAACCGGTTCAGTTTCGCCTTCCCAAGCGGCATGCACTCACGGCTATCGCGGCGGTAGGATTGCCGGCGCCGCCAGCCGGTGCCGCATCGCAACCTCGCGGACTGATTGCGATCGCCAGCCAGGACCGCGGACACCCCCGGCTCGAACTCTTCACCGAAAAGGGAACACCGTTTCGGCACCTGGTGGGACATACTCACCGCATCCAGTCACTGACGTTCTCAGCGGACGGCAAGTGGCTGCTGTCGACGGCCGAGGGACACGTCGTCGCGATGTGGAATCTCTCGGACTGGAACAGGGTAATCGGCAAGCACGGCGCGTTACCCGACTCCAGCGTGGCTGATTCGGAAGTGGACGGACAACAGAACGTCGTCGCACCGGACGCCGGCGGTCAACTACAAGCAGGCGATCGGATACTGGGTCGCATCGACGGCGGTCGCATGTCTCCGTTTGCTTCCGCGAATGACTTCTACGAGTTCCTCTGGCGGAACCCGGTCGGATCGAGCGCTACCCTTCAAGTCATCAGAAACGGAAACCGCGTCCAGGTACCAACCCGAATTGGCCAGGGCATGGACGAAGCCAAACCGGTGTTCTCACTGATGGTGCTTCCGCAGGGCCCGGGCGTCAACCTGACGCGATGGCTGGCATGGAGCCCACTGGGTCCGTTTGATTCCAGCGACCGCAGGATAGAAGAAATGTTGGGTTGGCATTTCAACGCGACCGAAACCGAACCCAGCAGCTTCGCGCCGTTGAAGCAGTACCGTTCGCAGTACTACCGACGTCACCTCGTGCGGGACCTGCTGGATGACCCGACGATGATTCCACCGCGGAAGGACTCTGCGCCACCAGCGATTCACGTCTCGATACCGGGTTCGTCCGCGGACCGACAGGGCGCCGCCAATCGCCTGGTGCATTCCCTGGAAGCAGACGTTCGCGTCAGTATTGATCCGGGTTTCCCGATGGACGACATCGCAGCGGTACGAATTCAGTCCGGCGACGGTGAGGCCCAAGACCTACAATTCCAGGCCGACGGCTCGTGGGCAATTCCGTTGTCGCAACTGGCGATAGGCGTCGGCGAACATCGCCTTCGCGCCACCGTGAGCACCACAGGGCAACGCGGCAATGACTTCTCCCAGGACCTGTTGATCCGCTACCAACCGCTGCCACCGGTAATTGATCTGGCAACCAGGAAGCCCATCGTCACGATGGCCGAGGCACACGAACTGAAGGCAACGCTGCAGTCTGAGTCGGCAGGCCGCACGATCATGGCCCAATTATTCGATGGCGATGGTGCACTAGTGGACTCATGGGAAGGGCCATCACCGCTGAGCATCACCAGGTCGCTGCCTCTGGCTGAGGATCGAAACGAGTTCGAGTTGGTCGCCCACAACTCCGACGCGAAAGGTGACGACACTCCAACGTCACGCGCCTCGTTGGTCGTCGTTCGCAACGTCGAGGTGGCACCTCCGCACGTCGCTATCAGCGAGATCAGTTATCTCGACGAATCTTCCGGCAGTCGAATTTTCCTGGCATGGCAGCCAGGCAACCCCATCCATGTTGACGCTGCCGAAATTCGCGTGCATGGGCGTGTTGAAGCCAGCAAACCCCTGAGTTCGGCGCAGGTGAAGCCTCATGGAGCGGTCCGGTCGCTGGCGGGATTTGAACCAGGCGAGTCGATGACGTTTGAATTCAACGAGCAAGTGCAACTTCGACCGGGTGCTCAAACATTTCAATTGATGGCCCAGGCTCCCGGCAGTGCGATTACTCGGACGAATATTGAACTCGTGTATCGTCCGCCCCTACCGACCGCGGCCATCGTCGCGCCAGATGGCGGACCGTCCATCACGGACGACCTGGTCGGCGGCGAGCTGGACCTCGACATCCAACTGGATGACCTGCCCAACACCGAAGAGGATTACAAGGTGCGGGTGTTCGTCAATGACGTGGAACAGGAAATCCCCGACGTGATCGCCCAGGGCGACCGCGGGATTGCGAGGAGCAAGATCAAACTTCAGCCCGGCGTGAATGCGGTACGCGTTTCGACCACGAACGACTGGCAGTCCATGTCCAGTACTCCGCTGATGCTGGACTATGCTCCCTCGCCGAAAATTACGAAGCAATCGACAGCGGTCAGACCGGAATCGTCGGCATTTGCAGACATGCTGGTCGAAGGCGACTCCAGCGACGAAATCGAAAGCGTATTCCTCGCCGACCGTGAGCTCGTGGCAGACGACGACTTTGAATTGTCGAAGGAAGACTCAACGTTCATGTTGAAACTGAAGCAATTGCCACTCAATCTGCAAAGACCGGGTAACAAGACCAACTCGGTGCGACTGGTCACCAGCAGCGGAAGCGTGGTGGAGATCCCCGTCATCGCCGACGATGCAGGGCAGGATGTCGCACCGGACCGAGGGGCACCTCCCGAAGTCGAAATTGCCGGCCCGGCGCTGGTCTCGGTCACCGACGAAAGCCAACATCCCGTCAGATTCACGGTGACCTCGAGACAAAGGATCGACCGCGTCGATGTATTCCACGACAACAAAATGCTCATTCACGATCGGCAAGTCGAACAGAAACAGGATTCCCAGGGACGATTCATCGCCGAGTATTCCTTGACGCTGGCCCTCAATACCAACTTCAACGAAGTTCGCGTCCTCGCCCGGAATCGCCACGGTGAGGGCTTCGCTCGCCTGACCGTGAATCGCGTGATCCGCCCAATGTCGATCGTGATCGAGGGTTTCTCAGATGCCCGTTCGTCCCGCCCCACGCTGAAGCCCATGGCCGGCATGGGAGGACAGATTCGATTCGAAAAGCCTGCCGACAAGGGCGAACTCTGGCTGCATGGTCGCGTTCGCTGGTCGGACCCCAACGACCCACGACTCAAAACGCAAGCGTTCCGGGTGCACGTCTGGGTCAACGGCTTCCAGCAGCTTCCGGTCGTGCTACAACCATCGCGTGACGGCAAGTCGCGTGAGTTCGTGACGCAAATTGTGTTTGGCCAGCAAGACAACCTCATCGAAATCGGCGTGCCGAACTTGCAGTTCCAACTGGAAGACTCCCGTCGCTTTTATGTCGACTGCGCCAAACCGGCAAAGAAACGCCGCGTTCATCTGATGGTGTTCTCGGTCGACCAGGGCGTCACGGAAAAGAAGACGCTGGTTGACGCCGCGATTCGGGCGCTCAACGGCAAACGTAGCCCGAGCACTGACACTCCCCGGCGACGCCGTCGCGGCTCCACACCCCTGGTCCGCTTTACGACGCCGGCATTTCAGGAAGGCTTCGTCTACGGCCCGCTCACCGTCGGCGAGGTCTACCGCCAGCGCGTGATGGGGGAGCTGCAGAAGGTCAGTGCTCGAGTACGTGCCGTCTCCCAATCCGATCCCGGATCCGATGTGATCGTGATCTACTACCAGGGTGCCGAGCTGCTGTTTGGACCGGACGGTTTCTATCTGACGACAGAGCCCGCCAACAGCCCGCTGACGCAAAAGGCTGTTCGCAATCCCGAAAGCCTCAAGTACTACTCCGTCACCAGCGACCTACTAAATGGCCACGTCGAAACCAATCCCGGCGCCCACGTGCTGTTGCTGGATGTCGCACGTTTGCCGCAACCCGATGAGCACCTGACGGGTTGGCCCAATGACTCGCGAGCCGCCATGCTGCGTTACGCCTGGCTGGGAGGAAGCAACTCCGCGAATCAACGCAAACTGCTGTCCGGAATTGAACGCATGATCCCCGACGCCGGCAAGCTGGAACAACTGACCGAGGCACTGAAGTCGGATGACGTTGCCTTCCGGTCAGAGGAATCGCGGACGCTGGTGTTCGATGACTTCGTACCACCGGCTTTGAATGAGCTGCAGCTGGGTGGCGGCGACCTTCAGTGATGCCCAAACGGCTCGATTTGAAGTTGACACCAGCGCAGCAAAAAAGCCCTTCACCCTCCCTGAGTCGAGGAGCGTGAAGAGCCATGAGACTTCATATTATTGCAAGGGGTTCATTAAAAGACCTTGCGCAGTTCCAGGCGGAAGATATTCCTGTACCAACGATCTCCGGTCAACGAGTGCCCCCAACCTGCGTAAAGGCTGTTCCCACCGCACTTCGCGAGGCGGGCACCCAGCTTCAGATTGATGATCGTATCGCCTTCGGCATCGACCGGCCCGACGTTACCGGCACTGAGGTCGGCGTTCGTGAAGTCGACCTGGTCGTCGTTGAAGTCGAACGTCTGACCTTCCAGTACCGTCCAGCCCACGAGCTCCACGATTGGCTTCACGGAGTAATCGCCAATCGATCCCATCGTCGTCCCGAGCCCAACACCGTAACGCAGCACGTTACCGGCATAGGCGTCGCCGCCATTCTCGGCCCCACCAATCGAGATCCAGTCGCGAACTTCTGCTTCCAATGACCAACGCTCATTGAGCTGGCGGTAGTACAGAATGCCCGGCTCGATGCTGTAGTGGCCCGTGCCCGTCCAGTGCTCATCCGAATCGTGCAACGGAATGTAGTTCTTCAACTGAAACGTAAGCTGCTGACAGTTGTTGTGCAGCAAGGACAATTTGATGCCGGCGGTCATGTCCCCGAACGCTTGATCGTTCGGGTTACGAAGCGGATCACTGAAGACAAACGGAACGTCGACGAATGCAGAGAAATTTCGGCTGAACGCGTGCTCATAGAGCAGCGAGACCGACTGACGATCGATGTCCGGATCGGGAAAACCAACAGGAGGATTCGGGTTCTGACCACCGAACGCCTGCCACGTGGTATAGAAAAATTCAGCACGGTCCGGACGATCCATTTCGTAAGCCGCGTCAAAGCGGAAACGAAGCATCGTCCGGATCATGGCCGTGTCGATGTAGCCCGCCTTGGAATCGGCTGCTGCATACAAGTCACCGGCAAACGCCGAGGACTGCGTATTGAAAGCCAGGGCTGGAAAGTTGTCCACAACAGGAGCGGCTGCCATCGGCGTTGCCAGCTCGGGTGCGACTGCGGTATCGTTCGGCAAGATCACCGACTCGCCACCAACCACACCCGGCATGGGTGAGCAGGCGGACGAATTGCAGGCAGGTGTGGGGCAACACTGGCACGGAACCTGACAGGTGTTACAGGGTTTTGCGGCGCTGGCTTCCGTGACCGTCGACACAATCACGGCTGAGGTTGCCAACACATAGAGAAGCGGCACGATGCGCAGAAATCTCATATTTGTCTCCGGCGAAGTCTCTAACTCGGACGTACATCCATGTTACGTCGTCATACCCGCTCTATCGGGTGGATGCAGCAGTCGCTGATCGGATTCTGACGCTTGTCGCGACAATCGCGGGAGTACGCGAAACGGTTCATCGCATAGGGCAAGGTGCTGTTGATGGGCGGACTTTTGCGCTGCCAGCAATGCACTGCCAGCAATGCACGACATTGAAGGGCGTGACTGCCTGCCGTGCACAGGAAGAATCTTTGCCGACTATTTCCAACTGCCTTTACGACGTTATTGCGCTGGAGATTTCGCTTGTCCGCTGACGCTCCGGGGACGCCACCGACCGCGACAGCACCAGAACGATAGCAACAGCCACAGCGGCCACCCGCGCCGGCCGACGATAGCTCAGCATGCAAACCAACGCCTACATCGATTTGCCGGGCAGAATCACGAGGAAGGCTAGCATTGCCACCAGCCACCGCAATCTTGCGGAACGCTGATCGCTACGCCACGACATGATCCGCCTGATTCGATTCCGAGTAACCTGCTCGCCGCGAATTCCCGGGCGGCCCGGCAGTGCCTGCAATTGAAATCTTGATTCGAGCACCCGCAGCAGGCACTCGGCATAGTGGCGTGGCGAATAGTTGAAATTCGCCAGCACATCCTGATCGCAACACAGCTCGCATACCTGACTCATGGAACTTGCGGCCCGTTGCACGGCTGGATGAAACCACCAGACCGTCCGCACGACGGTCTCAAGGATTGCCGCCCAGGTGTCCCCGCGAGCAATATGCAACAACTCGTGAGCCAACATGGGCTCAATGTCATCGAGCTCTCGAGTCTGCAATAAACCAGCCGGCAATACCACCGCGGGACGCCAGACGCCAACCGCGGCCGGTCCGATCGGGGCTGAACATACGACTAACCGAACGGGTCGGCGGATACCCAACCGCTGCGTTAGTTCGGAAACACGTCCCTGAAGGTCACCAATAGCGTCGCCATCAACGGCAACGAAGCTTCGTCGAACGCGAAACCATGCCATTGATAGTGCGCCCAGCTTCACCGCAATTCCCGCCGCCCAGACGCAAAGAATACCAATCGCAATTTGCTCGGCCGAAACAGCCCCGCCGGCAATTGTCACTGCTGCTTGCGAACTGGTAGCCATCAGGCGCTGGAAGAACCACGAGAATACGCCGCAGTGACTGGCAAGCAGCGGCGGCGTCAGGCACTTAACCATGACCACCATCCACAGCGAGTACGACCAAACGGGATGCCTGGCAAGGACGGTTCGGCCCAGCCAACCGGCGACTACCGTAACGATGGTGACCTGCCAAAGCTGAGCGAATAGTAGTTCAAGCAGCGGAGTCGTCATCAATCATTCCTTCCAAACCGTCTGGATACGCGAGAGATACTCAGGAATCCGTCTCGTCCAACATTTCCTTCAGCGATTCGACTTCTTCAGCGGTCATGTTCGCGTCCTCAATCAGGTGCCGCATCATGGGCAAGGCGTCGCCATCGAAAAGCAAATCCACCATCTCACGAACCGTGTCACGAATCACACTCGCCGGGTTCGCTCGAGCGGAAAACACCTTGGCGCGACCTTCCTTCCTTGAACGTATGTAGCCCTTCTCCTCGAGGCGAGTGAGATAGGTCTGCACGGTGGAAAAGTCGATCTTCTTTCCGTCGAGCGCGTCATGAACCTGCCTCGCGCTGGCGGCTTTTAACTGCCAGACGATTCTCGCGATTTCCGTCTCCGCCTTCGACATACCGGGCCTCTTCGCCATCGCACTCCTCCACTTGTTTGCACTGTAGTCTCACCATGAACACCGACCACCCACATCGTAACACAACAGACTTGACGCATCTACATTTGTGGCTATAAATCAGCTACAGATGTAGCCAAGCGAGGAGCCAATGAATCCAACCGAGTAGACGTAACAAGCCCGCAGGGCAAAACCTTTACTTCCTGGAGTTCATTGATGAAAACAACAACAAAAATTCTGACGGCGTGGTTCTTCCTTTCTGTAAGCTCTTTCACTCAGGCCGCGAACGTGCGGGTGGCCCACCTGTCTCCGGATGCACCGGCGGTCGATGTCCTCGCCGGTGCTGATGATGTCACCAAAGCGGTCCTCCTCAACAACGTTTCCTTTCCGGCAGTATCTGATTACCTGCCGGTGGCCGATGGCAATTACTACATCGACGTCGTAGAAACCGGCATGACGTCGCCTGTCATTGACGTCAATGACATCGCAATCGCCGGCGAGCTGACGATTGCCGCCGTCGGTGAACTGGCAACCATCGAGCCGCTCGTTCTGCTGGATGATCTGGCAATCGAGCCTGGTAAGGCCAAACTGCGAGCCGTCCACGCCTCGCCCAATGCACCCGCGGTCGACATTTTTGTCGATGGAGCAGGATTGCTGCCGCAGCTTACCAACCTGGAATTCAAGGACGCCACCGATTACCTGGTGCTTGACCCCGGCGAATACACCTTTCGTATTCGACAGACCGGCATGACCGACGACGTGTTTGTTGTCGAAGACCTACAACTGGACGGCAGCACGAACTACTCGGCATTTGCCATCGGTCTGTTGGGCAGCTCGTTCAGCGTACTGCCAACCGTGGATGCCGTTCCCGAGCCTGGCGGTTCGGCACTGGCGATGATCGGCCTGCTAGGGCTTGGTTTGTTGCGTCGACGGTCTGCATAACACCGCAATCTCGGTGTTTGATTCCGCAAGGTAAATTCTCCTTTCTCCGGCACCTGCCACTTCGCGGGTGCCGGATTTTTTGTGCGCCATGTTTTTTCACCGCAGCCGCCGGGACGTTCGTGCGTTTCATGTTGGTTTAAGCCACAATCGATAATCTCTGGGAGATTCACTGCGGAAATCCATCATCCGTTTGGAGGCCACCTATGGTCAGTCGTCGCCAGTTCATCGGCTCAGCATCGGCAGGACTTACCGTCGCAAGTTGTTGGCCGACAGCACACGCTGCCACGCCGGTCGGCCAGCTACGCGTGGGGCTCATCGGATGCGGCGTCCGCGGCAAATACCTCGTGGGTAACCTACCTCCGGAAGCTCGAGTGACCGCCGTTTGCGATTTCAGCGACGCGCAGACAGGCAGCCTACTGCAACCGGCGGGCGAGTTCCGCGACGTGCTCTCCACGTTTGTCGACAACGACAGTCGCCGTGTAGCGAAGTACCGTGACTACCGCCGAATGATCGCCAACGAGAAGTTGGACGGCGTGATCGTCGCAACCCCCGACCACCATCACGTGCTGGCGGCTGCCCTGGCGTGTGAACACGGAATCGACGTCTATTGCGAAAAGCCACTCTCACTGACCGTTCGCGAGGGCCAGGTATTGGTCAAGCTGGTTCGCAAGCATGGGCGCGTGCTGCAGGTTGGCAGTCAGCAACGCACGATGCAAGTCAACCGCTTCGCCTGCGAATGGCTACGAGACGGCGGACTAGGTCGTATTCACCGCGTGCAGATCCGCAACGTGCCAGGTCCCGCAACGCTCGCAGTTCCATCGCCGCAACGGATCCCGAAAACGATGGACTGGGATCTGTTCTGTGGCCCCGCGCCACTGACTGCGTACCATCGCGATGTCTGGGTGAAAGATGCCTACAAACGAGACGGCCGGCTATGGCGGGGCTGGGATCTGTATCGGGATTTCTCCGGACACCTGACGACCAATTGGGGTGGGCACAGCGTCGACATGGTGCTCATGGCCCTCGGCGACAAACTGCACGGACCGCTCACGGTGACTCCGCAACTCGAGTCACTGGATGCGAAACTGATGACGCGGTGGCTGGAAAAAACGCCACCCAACATGCCGGGCATGGACGCGCACCAGCTGCTGATGCGATTTTGTCCCATTCGAGTCAGTTTTACCGACGGTCCGCATCTGGATTTCGACCCGCAGGTTTCGTCGGGCGTATTTCATGGCGAAAAGGGACGAATGATCCTCTCGCGCAACAGGTACTCCGTTGAACCCGCCGACCTGGCGCCGCCCATGGACAAGGCGGAAGCTGCCAAATGGGACGGCGCTGGTCACGTCGCAAGACCGCACTTACAAAACTGGATCGATTGCATTCGCACCCGAGCCACCCCGAACGCTCCAGTCGAAGTTGGCCACCGCACCGCAACCATCTGTCACCTCGCCAATCTCGCACGCCAGTTGGGTCGTGCCCTCACCTTCGATCCGGCCAGCGAAACATGCCCCGGTGATGTCGAAGCCAACGGACTGCTGGATCGCCCTCGACGTCGCAGTTTTGAACTTCCTGAAGTCTAAGACTCGGTCAGCCGTTTGGCGAACGAACGGATTAGTCCCGTAGGGACGATAGGTTGTTGCCACGGGTGCAAACCCATGGAGCAAGAAGCAGAGCAATTCGACAAGCCCCGAAGGGGCGGCATGAATTGAGGGCGTGATGGCTCCTGTCGTCCCGTCGGGACTTTTCGCAATGCGGGGTTCCGAGGTCCGTGGGTCCCCAGTCCATGGGCTCGCGCCCATGGCTACAACCTGGCGCCACTTCGTGGCTGGCACGAACCACAGACTTCGCACGAATCACAGACTTAGACGCACAAGCTCGCTGCTGTCCACCGCCCCGTCATCATTGCTGTCCATCCGCTTGAACCATTCGACGGACATGCGTGCGGGAACTTCAGGCCGGGTTATCTTTCCGTCCTTGTCTTTGTCGTAACTGAGCGCCATTTGCTCGACGTCACGATAGACGGGCGGTCCGCCAGGACCTCGCGCAAAACGGCCGTCCTCGGGTTCCAGCCATGCGATTGCAACGACATAGCCAACGTCGTCTTCGATGGCCCCATATGCAGGCAGCAAGAGATCGACGCAACGCTGCAGTGTCGCGTCCGTATCATCGCGTCCGCTCTCACGGTGCGACTCGGCTTCGGCAAAAAGCTCTTCGCCAAACGGCTGCAAGAGTTCGATCAGCTCTTCGTAACGCTGAAGTTGCAAGAGCCATTCCCCAAGCCGTAACCTGTCATTCCTGGAAAGTCGGTTTGCCAGCGGCGCGAGTCCCGGAAAGTCCCTCACGACGGAGCGGTGAGTCGCCAACCCCAGCCGCGTGAATTTCTCCGCGTTGCAAGTGTCACCAGCGGCACTGTATTCCATCCCAAGGTATGCATACGTATGAGCCATATTGATGCGGTACGGTGCGACATCGCGTTGCGCGTTGACCAGTTGCTCGCCAAGCTCCCGAGCCAGCAGGAGGTACTGTACGCGGTCCTCCGTTTTCGTACGCGAATTCATCCCCAGCCGACGGCAGGTTTCGCAAAGCTCGAATCGATACCGAGGAACATTCGGGAACTGTTCGACAAGCTTCGAAAGCAAACCCATCGAACTATCCACGGCCGTGTCGCTAACACGGCGACCGCGCTCGGTTTCCCGTGTACACAACGCCAGCAACAGCAGGTACTCCGAATTTCCCGGATGCACCTCCTGCAGACCGGATAGCAGTTCCATCGCCTTTGTGAGGTGAGATTCCCGGTCGATTCCCCGAGGACCGACTGGCTCGCCGTGGTGCAGAAACCGAGGTGGCTCCGGCGCGTGATGTGGCGGAGGCGGTCCTTCCATATGACTTGGCCCCGGCCCACCTGGCCCACCGCCGTACACCGTTGGCTGTTTGCCTAACAAATAGTGTATTCGAGCGGATTCGAATTGGGTGGCGCTCGATGCGGGCGCTAGCGCCAGTGACTTCAGTGCCGCTTGATACTCACCCATCGCCGCTGCGAGATCCTGTGTTTGCTCGTGTAGCTCGCCAACGGCCTGGTGGATCCTTGCAACATCCAGATGATGGGCTGGATAGCGAGCCCCCAGCTTCGCGTAGCGGGTGGCGGCGTCTTCATATGCACCAAAGGCTTCTTCGAACTGTCCCAGCAGCCGGTAGAGGTCGCCAACACGCCTGCGTGCCTTCGCCGATTCGGCGTCCAAAGTCGCGTTTTTCGCTACGTCGTTTGTCGCTGCCAACCGGTCGTAAACGGCGAGCATTCTTTCCATCACGGCAGCGGTGTCTTTTGTCAGCATGGCTGGAACCAACTGTGAGCCAACCGCGGAATCCAGACCGGTGGTCGTATTGGCCAGCGATACACTGGCGACTTCATTCTCGAGGTAGGAACGAAACAATCCATCAAACCCCTCGAGTACGACATTGGTGGTCGTCTCCGCTCGGGCGCGTTGGTCCTCAGCAAGCTCGCGTTGTCGATGTTCACGAACGAACCCCCAGCCCAGCACGATTGGTAAGAGAAGCATCAGGCACGCCACTGCCGCGCCCAGTCCCGCAACAGCGCGATTTCTGCGACACCAACGCCAAACGTGCTCTACCACCGTGACGCGTCGAGCGTGCACGGGCCGGTCATTGAGAATTCGAGTCAGGTCATCCGCAAGCTCGCCAGCACTCGCGTACCGCTTTGCAGGATCCCATTCGAGCGTCTTGTGGATAACCGTTTCCAGATCGCGGGGTATGTTCCGCTGCCTGTCAAACGATATGAGCTGGTTGGGATTCTGCTTTTGCCGAAACAGTTCACGGTAGGTTCCGCCGTCGCACACAGGCCGCTGCGTCAGGAGTTCATACAGCGTCAAGCCGACTCCATAGATATCCGTGCGCAAATCGGCTTTCCCATCCAGTTGCTCCGGAGCCATGTACTGTAGAGTGCCGACGACATCCCCCGTTTTCGTCAAACTATCTGTCTCGCTCACCTTCGCGAGGCCGAAGTCTGCCACCCACACCGTACCGTGACCGTCCAGGAGAAGATTGGCGGGTTTGATGTCACGATGCAGAATCCCGTGACCATGTGCGTAGTGCAACGCGTCAGCGACCTGCACTCCAATCCTTACTACGCTTCGCCATTGATCTTGCCCTAACCCAATGTCGGGGGCTTCCTCCGTTTTCTTGGTGATCAGCTGACCGTGATCGCGATCCTCTTCCGTCGGTTCGACCTCGTGGTCCGATCCAGCAGTTCCGGTACTCCACGAAGCATCCGAACTTCTGTGCTGCGAGTCGGTAGTATTGTGTCTCGCGTTGGTCTGGGAATCTCGGAAATCCCCAAAACGAACCCTTCGCAGGGCAGCCACAGCGTCGATGGCATTGGCGGCTCCGGCCCTTGAATCCAGTATTGCGCCATCAATCGAGCCGGGACGACGACGCATTAGATCAAGTATCTCATGCAGCGAAACTCCGTCCACGAACTGCATCGCATAAAAGTGCCTGCCGGACTCTTCTCCGACGCCAAACACCGAAACGATGTTCGTGTGATGCAACTGGGCGGCCAGTTTCGATTCACGCCGGAAACGATCGATGTGCCGCTGCGAGGCCAACGCGGAATCATTGAGAACCTTCAACGCCACCTTCCGTTGCAGCGTTCGATCGACTGCCTCGTAGACGACGCCCATTCCTCCGCGACCAATTTCCCCGACGACGTCGAAGTCGCCAAGTCGTTCGATTGCCGGTGCTCGCCTGGCCTGGGCGTTTATCTGCTCGCGGTGGTCCGATTCGCACCGCCCGAGTTGCTCCATGAGTGCGATTGATGAGAGCAGGTCTTCGATGTCTTCTGCCAATTCCGGGTAGCGGGCCGAATAGGATTGAACGCCCGGCGTCTCGCCCGCTCGAAGCGATGCAGTAAATTCTTCCGCGACGCTTTCCAGAATGGATTCAGGGGATGGTGAAGTCATGGGGCGATCTGGCTATAGTTCCTGGCCCCGCTGTATCAGGGCCTGACGTCATACCTGCCGGCTTTCCACGTGTTGTTTGATTCGCTGCAAAGCACGTATATAGCGTTTGGTTGCCGTGGACTTGTCAATGTCCAGCGCCGCGGCAACTTCGCCGTTGGTCATATGCTCCATGTGACGAAGCACGAGCACCTCTCGATCCATGTCACTCATTTGCTCCATGGTTTCGCGGACGGCCTCCAGCTGTTCCGACTGCATGGCAGCATTGCTGGGCGACTGCCCACTCGCCGCCAACAAGCCAGCGAGCGATGTCGACGTGGAATGAAAAGGCAGTCGTTCGTGGAGCGATACCTCGCGACCAACGGCACGTTTCTTGGCGCCCAGGTGGAGTCGGTGAAGTCCAATCAACGCCTGCGAGGCCAACGCTCGCATCCAAACGTAAAACGGAACACCAGGATTGGCGATGAACTCTGGATAACGTTTTTGCACAACGATAAACGTTTCCTGCAGTACGTCGTCCCAATCCACGCGACCCAACAGCCGCTCATCGGTGCGGTGTTTTACAAACAATCGCAGCCGTTCTCGATCCTGCTCAAAGAACTCGGTGACTGCCTGTACACCGCGAGTTCGCAACGCCTCTACTTCGGCAGGAATCTGTCGATTGGAGCGTTGCATACTCACTCAGCTAATTGAACGGTCGCCAACTCCACTTCGTGATCATCGTGACTATTGGCCGCTACGACACGATGGTCGGCCAACTTACCCAGGCCAACTCACGCTACCACCTATCTATCTAGAAACGCATTTTCGCGTCCAGCGTCGACTCAAATTACGGAAATAGCGAGTCGTGGTTAAATCGAGTGGTGCCAGCGTCCACGCCCCGGGCGGCGTATACCAGTTTCCTGGAGATCTTGTCCCCAATCCCTTTCCCTTGCGGAATCATCAGAGGTATCCGTTTTTTGAAGGAAGAGGCTAACAATGAGAAACGATCGGCGAATCAAACACCGCAAACTCAGCAGAGCGGGAAAACGTGGCGTCAAGAGAGTCAGCGACCGTGAGAACGCTCGTTTCAGAAAAATACCACTTTTGGTTGAAGCCCTCGAAGACAAGGTTTGCATGACGGCGTCCGTCGGGCTCACCGCTGGCACACTGTTGATCTCCGGTGAAGCCGACGGGCCAATTGCCATTACCTTGAACGATGCAGAACAAATCGAGGTCTCCGACAATGGCGTCGTGCTGGCGGCGTTCAATGACGTCGTCAATCTGGAGATCGAGTTGGACCAGGACACAACGGCCGGTCCCACAGACCCCACAGACCCAACGGATCCAACCGACCCCACAGACCCAACCGACCCCACAGACCCAACGGATCCAACAGACCCGATGGATCCCCCGGTTGGCGAAACGGTCGACCTGACGTTGTTTATGGAAGGGGCTCTTGCTGAAGAACCAACGATCGTCGAGTGTACGCTCACCGATGGTACGACGTCGGAGTGCTATGAAATTACGGTCGTCGGAACCCCAGTCAATCACGATGTGGGGCCGTTCTGTCCAACGAACGTCACCGACGGGGAAGAGGCGGGCGGTCTTTGGCTGGACGGAGAGAACAGCTACGTCCTCGATGGTCGGTTCTTCACTCAGCTAGCCGAAATCTACGGCGACGACCTATGGAACAACCTCGTCAACGAAGACGGCTCCATCAACGTAATCGACAACGCGGTCGACTTTCAGAACGCTGCTCGACCCGGCGTCCCCGAAGAACTTTTCTACCACTGCGTTGATGCCAGAATCGAGTGGCTAGACGGCGGCGAGCAGCCAACGAAGACGATTCAGGTTCCCGTGACGCCAGTGGCCACCGGTGCCACGACGATCGAGTTTGCGGAGGGAGGGCACAATGACCTGGGGGTTACGTTCAACGGAGCCGCACTTTCTGGCTCCGCTAACGCGACTGCCATTCTTGATGCCTACACGATTGCGGCATTCGACGATTGCGGCGGCCACATCAACCCGGGCCTCGGCTACCACGTGCACGGAACCGCCGGATGCTCGGATGTCGGCGGCGTTGCGCTCCCCGAGGGCGAAACCGCCCCCTTCGCGCTCGCAGTTGACGGGCACACCGTACATGCACCGCACGACGAGGACGACGACGTCGAACTGGATGCGTGCAACGGACATTTCTCGGACCTATTCGGCTACCACTATCATGCCAATCCGCTCGAAGCGAACGCGACCCTGACCTGCCTCACGGGCTTGACGGCTGAAGGTCAGGGCGGAGGTCCCGGTGGCGGTGGAGGTCCTGGTGGCGGAGGTGGGCCCGGCGGCGGTGGTGGGCCAGGTGGCGGCGGCGGTCCCGGTGGTGGCGGACCTCCAGCCGGAGGCGTTGTTGCGGCAGCCGAATCGATCGACACATCAACCGATGAAACTCCGATCATTGCCGCAGCTGCGACCCATGAAGCGGGATCCTTCGATGACGTAGTCACCATTGGCATCGGCGATTATGAGCTCAACAACGTCCGCGTCGATTTGGGCGACGGCAACAACACGCTCACGTTCGCAAGGGGAGAAGTCGAAGGCACCTTCACCTACTGGGGCCTTGAAAGCGACGACAGCGACACGGTTATCTTCCAAAGAAGATCTACCGTCGAAGGCGACGTACTGCTGGAGCTGGGTGACGGCGCCGACGTCGTCGAATTACACGGTGAAATCGAAGGCGATACAGAAATCCACGGCGACGCAGGCGACGACACGGCGACTGTTGGCGTCACGGGCGATCTGGATGGCAGCCTCCTGTTGGCCATGGGCGGCGGAATCAACAACTTTACGTCCAATGGCGAAATCGGACAGATTTCCTACTACGGGGGAGCATCGACAGACACCGTAACGCTTTCCGCGACCTCGGAAGTGAAGCAAGATGCGCGTGTGTCCGTCGGTAGTGGCGACAATGCCATCAACGTGCTCGGCAGCGTCGCGGGGACATTGACCCTGGTTCGTTCCAACGACGAAGATTCGACGACCGCGGTTACGATCGACGAGAACGCTGAACTCGGCACCGTGACGCTCGTCTTCGATGCTGACGATGACCACGGCCACGATCATGGCGATGGTGGACACACTCATGGCGACGCCGCCGATTTCGACAACGACGGCACGGTCGACTTCGACGATTTCCTTGAGCTTTCACGAGTATTCGGGCAAGCGGCAACCGAAACGACTGCCCACATCGATCTGGACGGTAGTGGCAAAATCGACTTTGGCGATTTCCTCCTGCTATCGCAGGCCTTTACGCCGGACGTTGCCGAGCCCACCGGAATCAACGTCGACCATTTTGTCGAGGGCGCTCTTGCCGAAGAGCCCACCATGGTGGATTGCACACTTTCGGATGGAACCGAAACCATGTGCTACGAAATCACGGTTGTGGGTGAACCGGTGGACCAGATTGTGGGTCCCTTCTGCCCGCTGACCACGGACGCCACCGAAGAAGAAGGAGGCATTTGGTTCGACGGTGAAAACCTGTACGACATTGATGGCGACTTCATCCTCAGCCTGGCGGAAATCTACGACGACCCGAACTGGATGCTCTACAACGAAGACGGCACGGTCAACGTGACCGATACGCTGGAAGCGTTTGAGGGAGCCGCTCGCCCGAATGTCGCCCCCGAGTTTCAGAATCACTGTGTCGAAGGGCGCCTCGAGTGGCTGGAAGACGGGAACTACATTACGACGACCGTCACAATTCCTGTCGAACCGGTTCCTGTCGAAACCCCCATCAATCCAGGCAGCTGGGGTGTAACGCTGAACGGCGTGAACATTGCCGTATCAGCACCCGTGGACGCCATCATGGGCGCCTACACGATCGCCGCATTCGACGACAACGGTGGCCACTTCAACCCGTTTGATGGCTACCACTTGCACGGCGTTGTTGAAGGATCCGGGTCGAGCATTTTCGAAGATCACGAGAACATGATTGGGTACGCACTCGATGGCTATGCGATCTTCGCGCCTTTGGCCGAAGGCGACCCGGATCTCGCCGAACTGGATCAATGCGGTGGCCATGTCACGGACGGAATCGGCTACCACTACCACGCTAACCCCGCGGAAGCCAACTCGGTTCTCTCCTGCCTCACGGGCGCCATCGTTGGCGACGTGGGTGGTGGCGGCGGGCCTGGTGGAGGAGGCGGTCCAGGTGGCGGCGGTGGCCCTGGCGGTGGTGGCGGCCCCGGTGGCGGTGGCGGCCCTGGTGGTGGCGGCGGTGACCCTGGTGGCGGCGGTGACCCTGGTGATGGAGGTGACCCCGGTGATGGCGGTGGCGATCCAATCACGTTGCCAGCATCCGCGTATACCGGCGACTACACATTGGCTGACGAGGAATTCGGCACGATGGTGACTGTCACCGTTACCGAAGACACTCGGACGATCGTCTCGAATGCTCTACCGGATCATGAAATCGGCGTGTTCCCGAATCCCGGCAACCCCAACACACCGACAGCTCAGGACAACACCGCGGTGTATCCCGCTGTAGGCACGTATGTCGGCACTCCCACCAACGTGCTCAACCCGGGAGTCGCCGTCAACGGTGTGCAATTCGTTCCCGGTACGGGCGAATCGGTGACCTGCGCCACTGGCGAGACGTATCGAATCGAGCCATTCCAGGACCTCTTTGCGTTCGGCCTCGATTTCAACAACGCTCATGTCCAGCCAACTGGCAACTACCACTATCACGGCATCTCCGAACTGCTCGTTGATGCTTACGCAACCGACGCGGACCTGGTGCATGTGGGATTTGCTGCCGATGGTTTCCTGATGTACTACTCCAAGTCCGGTGCCTTTGACTCAAGTTATCAGCTATCAACGGAGCCTCGCGTTGGCACTGATTGCGCACGAGGAGGTCGGCAGGGCGGACCATTCGAAATTGAAGGCTCCATGCCCGACGGCACTTTCCTCAGCGATTGGGTCTACGTCGAAGATTCCGGCGATCTGGATGAATGCAATGGCATCGCCATCGGCGAGGACTACGCGTACGTGATCACGGACAACTGGCCTAACGTGGGACGTTGCGTCATGGGCGAGGTCGCTGGTGGCGGTGGCCCAGGTGGAGGTGGTGGTCCCGGCGGTGGTGGTGGTCCCGGCGGCGGCGGCGGTCCCGGCGGCGGCGGTGGTCCCGGTGGAGGCGGCGGTCCCGGCGGAGCTGCGGCAGTCCTCGCCAGTCTGGACGACGATGATGACGAAGACGCCTTTGGTGACACGGATGTCCTCGATGCCGTCGCCGACGACCTGGCCGAAGCGCTGGTCAACGGTTAAAGACCCGGCAATCGTGGATTGCCGAGCCAATCAGATCGGAGTGGGCGAGTGCGTTGGGCAACCTTCGTACTCGCCCTTTTTCGTAGGATGGACCTTCTTGACGCGGCTCGTCCACCACTGCCACTCAAGCCACACGAAGTGCACCTACTGAAGCACCACTCCCGACGGCTGCGGCTCCACAGAGAGGCCGCACCTCGAATCGGAGTCAACGACAGTCTTGCCACGCGACGGCGTGGAGTTCGATTTTGTGGCAGAGGCAGCAGCAGGGGCCACCAACGACACCACAAGGTCCCCGGACGTCGGCTCAACTTCGTCCGCTGCTACGACCTCCAGCTTGCCTGTACTGCGGATGACAAAGAGCGGTGACGCCGTCATGCCGTATCGGTACAGGAAGTCTTCGTAGGTGAACTCATCACTGATGCTGGTCTTCTTGATTGTCGCGCCGTCTTCGAAGAGGTTTTCCAATTTCTCGAAGTCGACGCTACCACGAAACAGGAAGCGGCCCTCCATATGTGTCCGGGACGTCTTGCGTCGTTCGCTGGCAGCACGTCGACGAGGACGTAACTGATACACGTTCTCCCGGCCAAAATCTGCCGCAAACTCGAGGGATGCCAGACGATTCAAATCGTTGTTCGAAGTCATCGCCATCATCCGGCCAAGCCCGCCAAGATCAACTTCTTCGTCGACATACTCCGAAAGCACGCTGGCGCACACCGCCGGCAATCCTTCCTGGCGAGCCGCTGACACGTGCTGAAAATTCGTATCCACCAACAGCACTTCGAAACCTTCGTCATGCACGGCTTTCGACAAATAACGAACCGATCGCGACGCCCCGGCAAACAGCACGCCCTGCGGATTCGGCACCGAGAGCCCCAGTAGTCGCGCCAACAACGGCGAGAAGAGTCCATAGGTGGTGACGGTCCCGACAATTACCAGAAAGGTCAATGGCACGATGGACTCGGCCCCCGCGAGCGTGTCGCCACCGCGATGCATCAGTTCGACTGCAAACACCGAGGACACCGCCGCTGCGACAATTCCACGCGGAGCCAGGAATGCGAGGAACGTGCGTTCCTGCCAGCTCAATGCTGAACCCACGCTGGACGCGTAGACCGCAAGCGGACGAACCACAACAATCAACAACGCCACAAAGGCGACGCCCTCCCAGCCCAGCGCCAGCATCTGCTGAAACTCGATGCGGGCGGACAGAACAATAAACAGGGTTGAAATCAACAGATCACGCAGGCTCTCCTTGAATTCCAGAACATGCTTTACGGGAAACGCACTCTGGTTGGCCAGCAGCACGCCAAGCAACGTTACGGTCACCAGTCCCGACTCGGCTTGGACCGCATTGGAGATCGTGAAGGATGCGACGGCCACCACCAGAAAAACAAAGTTGTGCAAATAGTCCGGGATGAGATAACGCTTCAGCGAATGCACAAGGCCGTAGGCGCATGCGGCCGCAATCAAACCTCCAACGACGAGCGTCCTGATCAGAATGGCCGTCACCGCCAGCGCGCCAGAATGCTGCTCGCCATGACTGCCCAGAGCAAACAGAGCCTCGAAAACGAGTACGGCCAGGAGAGCTCCAATTGGATCGACAACGATACCCTCCCACTTCGTAATCGATGCGATCTTGCGTGAGGGACGAATATGTCGCAGCAAGGGCCCAACCACAGTGGGACCGGTTACCGTGAGCACCGCGCCCACCAACGCCGCAACCCGCCAGTCGATATCGAGCAAGCTAACAGCGGCGATGGTCGCCAACCCCCACGTGACCAGCACTCCAACGGTCACCAGTTTGGCGATGATCGATTTTGACTCTTTCACCTCGACCAGCTTCAGCGAAAGCCCGCCTTCGAACAGAATCACCGCGACGAACAGCGAGACAAGCGCGAATAGCAGTTCCTCCCCAAGCACGCTGGCGGGATCGACACCGGTGATCAAGCGGGCAGCGAAACCAAACGCCAACAGAAGCAGGATTGACGGAAAACGAAATCGCCACGCGATCCACTGTGCCAGAGCGCCGAGCGCGAGGACGGCCGTCAGGAATAGACCGGGATCCGTTGTAAGACTGACGAGTGGTTGAAACATGGGCGGCTCCAATTGCGTGATCGGCTACTTTTCGCACTCCGTTGTACGCGTCCAGGTAAGTCGGCTACCCTCGATGGAAACGCATCGGTGTTCGACACGCATTTCATCAGCAGGGCAGGGGAGACTCGTTGAACGCCACGATCCGCCTACGCTTTGGGAAGCTTTACCTTGCCACCCTTCTTGTCTTTTGTGTCCGGCTCTTCGTCCGCGACGGTGGGAGGGAACCCATTCAACTGTCGCCAGATCTCGTAACCAAGCGGGACCTCTTTGAGCAGTACCCAACCGTTGGCCCGAACGCCCTGCCTGAGATAGCGCTCGTCGGGCCACCCGGCATCGATCGCCGAATTGTCATCAGGACTAATGAGTACCCGAAAGTTGCCTTTGCCGTCGTCCGTCGGGAAGACGCGATTCACTCGGCCACCGAACGTTCCTACCGCTACCGATGGCCAACCGACAAACTGGACGGCCGGCCAGCCTTCAAACTGAAGCCGAACCTTGTCGCCTTCCTTGATGAGCGGCATATCATTGCCGCTGACTTTCATCTCCACGCCCAACGCGTTCGTTTCCGGCACAATCACGAACAGTTGATCGCCTTCCTTGACCGTGTCCGAACCTTCCACTCCGTACCACTGCTGAATGACACCACTGCACGGCGCGGGAATCTCCAGTCGATCCAGTTCATTTCGTTTTGTCTTCAGATCAAGGAGATCCTTGTTCGCGGCGGCCAGTTTCTGAACGGCATCGTTGTACTTCAGTTTCGCCGACTGATTCTTGAGATCGATATCTCTCTTGTATGCTTCAACCGCCAGTCGCTTCTCTTCCAGCGTGCGGGCTGCTTCCTTTTCCTTGTTGATGACCTGATCGAGCTTGCTTTGCGCCTGCCTTGCCGCCTGCTGCTTCGTCACCAACTCCTGCTCGGAGATAATCCCCTGCACGATGACCTCTTCCGCGATCGCAAGCTGGTTGCCCTTGTCTTCCAGTTGGGCTCGGTAGACTTCAATTTCGTTGAGAACCTGATCGTACTTTTTCTTGGCAGCTTCGTAGCTTTCGACCAGCGATCGACTGAGGTTTACGCCCAGATTTTCCTGAATCAGGATCGCCTGCTCAGTATTGCTCACATTGAGCGTCGCGCTATTGACCTTCGACTCGGTGGCCACAATCTGTTGATTGAGGAGCTCTACCTGACCATCGGCGAATGGCTTCAGCCGGACCAGAATCTCACCGGCCGTCACTCGGCTGCCCTCGCGCAGCCCGGATTTTACTTCGTCAATAATGCCCTTCGCAGGACTCTTTACCGGCTGAGGTCGCTCCTGTGGATTGAGGGCCGTCACCGTTCCGGCACCACGCGCCGTTTGCCGCCACGGCACGAGGAACATGGAGATTAGCGACAGCACCAACACGACGAACGTGATGCGGCCAATCAAGCGCACAAATCGACCAGTACGCGCCAGCTGCAAGGCGGGGAAGTCGTACGTCAGGTCTTTGGAAATGGAACTGGGCTCGTTGTCGATCGTCGCAGTACTCATGAATCAGGATCCCCTATCAATAATCTTCGACTTCGAACTGACGATCACAGGCGGCCGCCACGTTTGCGTCATTCGTTGAAATGACAAACGTGCACGGCGAGCAGCTTTGACGGAGAGCATTCAGGACCTCAACCCGCTCGGTGGGCGGCAATTCGTCCAGCAAGCCATCAACCACAATCATGCGCGGTCGTGCTGCAGCTGCTCGAGCCAGCATCAACCGGGCGACCTGATCTTCGGATAGCGGGTAGCCACCGGTCTTCAGATGCGTGGTGACCCCGTTGGGGAGCAAGTGAACAACCGCCCATAACCCGACTGCCTTCAGCACTTCGCGAATCCGGTCCTCGCCGACCCCGGCACGACCGAGTTCAACATTTTCGGCGATGGTGCCATGAAAGACTTCGATGCGATTTGCGATCGCAACCAGTCGCCCCTTACCTGCCACCGCAGCCTGCGCAGCGTCCATATCGGCAACCGTCACGAGGCCCGACGAAGGTACCGCAAGGCCCGATAGCGATTCCACGAACAACGACTTTGAGATGAGATCATTGCCCGCGATCGCCAGCGAACTACCGGCCGGAATCTTGCCGGCGGAGACCGTGCGTTTATTGGCCCCGGACTGCAACTGGAGATCGCTCCACTCCAGCGAACAGGCTGTGTCGTCCACGGACAATCGACCGCGACGAGGATCAACCGGAATGTCCAGCAAATATCCAACCTTGTCGATGCCCGCCATGAGATCGTAGAACTTCTCCAGCGACTTGCCGGCTTTCGCGAATGCCCCGACAACGACCGTCACAACCAGCTCACTGGCAACCAATTGCCCCAACGTCAATTGCCCACCAATAACCAGCCAGCCTCCAAGGCCCAACAGCGCTGTCGAAGCAAACACCTGCAGCCCAATGGCAAAGGCCACCTGACGAATCACGACCTTGAACTGGCTTTCCCGCGCATCAAGGTATTCGGTCGCCAGACTGTTGGCCTTCTCAATGGCGAGGTCCTCGCCACCGTTAATTTTGAACGCACCCGGAAACGAGATGACATCCTGAAGCCAGTGCACGATTTCGTACTTGGCAATCGATTCGTCAATCGACGTGCGCACACCACCGCGGCCCAGGAACCACGTGATGGACAGCATGGTGATTAACAGCACGATGTTAAAGCCGAGCAGGAACGGGTGATAAAAAGCCAGCAGCAACATGCCAAGGCAACTGGTCAGCGCGATCGACACACCGTCCAGCAACAACACGGCCGTCGCTTTCTGAATGGTCATGATGTCGAACAGGCGATTTGCCAGCTCGCGAGGGTAATATTTCTTCAGGTACGAACGTTTCGCCCGAGGGAAGCGGTGTGCAAGGTCGCCAACGATGCGGACAAACTGTCGCCGCTGGATGATTTCCACAACGACCGTCTGAAGCACTTTCAATACGCCCGACAGCCCCAGCGACGCCAATAGAATCACGGCCAATACAATCAGCGGCTGGAGATACGTCCCCCAACTCACCACGTTGACCAGCGACTCGACGGCCAACGGCGTTGCCAGACCAAGAACACCAGACACGAGGGCAAAAAGAACCACGGTCCAGATATCGGCCGACTCGAGCTTCAGCAAACGGAGGAAGCGGCGAAAAGGCGTTGGGTGATCGCCAATGCCATCCTCTTCATGAACCGACAGTGAGTCGCACGCGAGCTCGCGTTTGGCGACGATGACGCCCGTTTCCGTATCACCAAGAATTCCCGGAATCGCAGCACGAGGCACCGTGCCGTGCCGGATCGAGCCGTCCACGGTGCTCACTTCGACGCGTCCGCCAAGCTGGCGTTCAATGATCGTGTAGTCGCCCTCCGTGTGCGGAACAAGAACGACGTGGCCCTCCCGGACGATATCCAGAGCCTCCTCCGACTCCAGCGACTCAGGCTGCTTGACATACACCCCAAGCTGCCGACAGCCCACCTCCAGGACGTTGCGTTCCCATGCGGGGCAATCAGGGACTCCGCTGAGGTCCAAACGGTCCCGGAACTCGTTCAGGTCCAGAACCGAGGCCACCCGGCGAACCACCCGACGAACCACCTCTTCCCGATGAATTGTGGCAAAACCATTGTCTCTTGCGTGCATCTCTACGACTGGCATTACTCTGCCTCGTTGCGCTTTCATCGAAAGGAATATACGCTATTTATCATGCAGTGTAGGCCCGATTTCCATCACGGCGACTGACGCTAGCGGGACACAAGAGGGAACACCCCACGCCTGACGTCATCTACGCGAATGCTATTACACGAAACTAATGTCGTCAATCACGTTTCGCGTCTCCATGTTCATTTTTGGAGGAATAGTGGGGGAAGGGCCAGAAAACTGCCGAAACAGTGGGAAAAACTCGTGTTTACGGAATCACGAATTTCATTTCATGAATAAACGGGTATACTTGGAAGTGAGATCTTCATCATTCCGCGGTGTTGGGAACCGCGAATTGACCAGAGGACACTGGGAGACGAATCATGGCAACGAAGAATGCGCGTAAAACCACCGGCGGCAGCGGGACTGCCAAGAAGCCGGGAAAACCACCCGCACCGACGGCAAGCGTGAACGACGGCCCTCGTTGGACGTTCCTCACCAATCACGCCCACGTGCTGACGGTACTCGCTTCGGAACCCGACCTTGTACTGCGCGAGGTCGCACTTCGCGTGGGCATTACCGAGCGGGCTGTTCAGCGGATCGTCGTTGAACTGGACGAAAGCGGATTCCTGGAAATCAGCAAGATCGGTCGACAGAACCATTACAAGGTGCTGAAGAACCAGGCACTCCGCCACCCCATCGAGTCGCATCGCAGCATCGGCGACCTGCTGCGTATGATCACTGGTTAATGAACGATAGGCCGGCGCACTACTGCTTTGTCGAGCGCAGGTCCGTCAAACGTGCGTAGTACCACTGTCGCTCGGATGCATGATTGGCTTGCGTTACGAGAGCCGAAGGCACCCGGACGGGCTCACAACGGTGAACTTCGGGGCGCCTTCCATTCGCACGCCTTCGGGTCAGGGACTCTCCCCATTCGCATTTTCCGATTCGGCCTCTGCTGCAGCACGCACCGTTGCCGGACGCACGGTCTCCACCTCGCAGCTTGCCAGTCTGGTGACCGTCGACGCGACACTTCCCATGAAACTCCGAAGTAGACCGGTTCGTCCATGGGTTCCCATCACGATCTGATTCACCTGCCGGAGCGTTGCAAAACGCACGATCTCCGTGGGTACGTCTCCTGTGGCAAAGTGCTGCTCGTAATCAATCGCATCATTCGCGGGCTGGGCCTCTTCCAGCAGCCGCCGGTATTCATCCAGGTCCGCGACGTACCCCGAAGATCCGGGTAACGCCGCCACGTTCACGCTGTCCACGTGCAGAATGTACAGCTTGGCCTTCGCGTGTAGCGCGGTCTCACATGCCCTCGCGAAAGCGCGATTGCTGTGTTCCGAAAAGTCGACCGGACAAAGGATTTTCACTTGATCTGCCATGCGATTCTCTCCCTGATTGGCTGTGGCTACCAACTACGATACTCACGCACCGGAGGAACTACCGTCAACACGCGTCGACAGAAAATTCGTCACACGTTGCGGGCTGACGATGCCCTGAACTGTTTCATCGGCACCAACGATTGGCACATGTCGGTAGCCATGCACTGCCATCACACACAACGTCGCGGCAATGGGGTCGTCGTCACGAACGCGGACGGGATTGGGCGTCATCACTTCGCGAACCGAGAGCTGTAGCGCGTCATCGGCGAGGGCCACCTTGTGCAGCACCTCGCGGTTGGTAAACACGCCTACCAGCTTGCCGTTTTCCACTACCATCAGGCACGCAATGTGGTCCTTCGCCAACCGGTCAAGGGCCGTTGCAACACTCTCATCGGCAGAGATGGTGGTGTATGGTTCGTGTTGAATTTCCGATGCCGGCGATTCGCAGATCGCCTGTTCCAGCGGATCGTTGTACGCTTTCGGGTCGTAGTTTTCCAATGGATCTTGAAAGGTCATCTCAGGCTCCTTCGCGAGCGGTCGTGAATTTATTCTGGCCAACGCGTTGCACGGCGACCTTGGGGAAGTGATCGGCGACGTATTCCATGAGGCCCTTCTGCCCCGTGAGCCCCGCGACCCGGCCTCTTTCGTCGATCACCGACAGGAACCGGACGTTCTTTGTCTCAAGGGCATACAGCACCATGGCAACCGGATCCTCGAGCGAAACCTGTGGCCAATGATCGGCACAGTGATTTCCAACGACATCGTGGATCAGTTCGGCGTCCTTGACCAATAGCTGCGTCAGCATGCTTTCGGTAAACATGCCGACCGGCTTGCGTTCGTCGTCAACCACGATCGCACATCCCAGGTTGTGCTGCCGCATGAACTGCACAACGTCGCGAACCGGATCGTCGGGTTTGGCGAGCACCGGATCACGCAAGTTCAGGCCGCTCACCTTGTCATTCTGAATATTCTCAAATAGTCCCATGGGTCAGACTCCGTTGGGCGTTTACGTTGGTTGCTGTCCAACCGGCATGATGGCGAATCCCGTGCCAGTCGCCCGTAGCGTGACTTCCGAGCGGCAGTTCGCCGTTACGAGTGAAAAGGCGCAACGGACGGCGCGCTGCGTGCTGATTCGCACTAACGGGCGCAGCATACGCCATGCGGTCGCTGCGGATTAGGAGACCGCGAACCGGGATGTCCGCATGCTTGTGCTTCTGTGCAAAACGAACTCTTCAAGGCTGACGCGAACCTCGCTGCGCTGCTGACAGACGAGCTGTTTGGCAAACTCAGGGAGCCTGCCGCTCGCAGAGCCCAACAATCTCGTCGACGATGAGGGCGAGGTGATACGGTTTTTGCAGCACTCCGTCTGGCCTCGCGCCGCATTCCGCCACCACTTTCTCGCAGTCGAATATATACCCACTGCAGATGAGTGTCGGCAGATTGGGACAAGCGTGTTTCAGGGCCAGCAAAGTATCCTTGCCACTGACTCCTGGCATCGTCCAGTCGAGGATCACGATGTCAACATTCGTACCCCCGAGAATATCAACGCCACTCTGCCCATCGTTGCCAGAACGTCCGTCGCGTCGGTCAGTTTCGATGCCCAGTATCTCCAGCGCCTCGCCGCCGTCGCTCGCCTGCCGAACGGTCGCACCGTGATGCTCCAGAATACGCCGCATTGCTTTTCTGATTGCCGCGTCGTCATCCACCACCAAAACGCGCAACCCGGACAGATCACGATTCCTGGCAGGGGAAACCTCCTCGACCGGTTTAGCCTGGTCGGGATTCGCGGGAAGGAAAATGCGGAACTCGCAACCCTTGCTTCCCAGCGATTCTGCTTCAATCCAGCCGTTGTGCTGGCGGACCACACCGTCGGACATGGGCAAACCTAGCCCCGTGGAACTGACGCCCTTGGTTGTGAAGAACGGATCGAACATATGCTGGGCCACACTCTCCGAGATCCCCGGCCCATTGTCTCGGATGGCAACGACACAGTACGGCCCGGGTTCCATATGTTCTTCTTCGGACGAGGGAGGTTGGTCGAGAATCTGCGTGTACGTCCGAATTGAAATTTCTCCCTCGTCCTCGATCGCCTCTGTCGCGTTGAGTGCAATGTTCAGAAACACCTGCAGCAACAACGTATCATCACCGAAAACCGTCGGGACGCTTTCGTCCAGGTCGTACACCAGTCGCACGTTAGCGCCCAGCGACGGCTGGATGAGCGGTTGTAGCTGCAGCAGGATTTCACCAACATCGCAGGAGCGAAGGTTCAATCGTGACTTGCGGGAGAAGCACAGAATTTTTGAAACCAGTTTCGCCGCGCTGTTCGAAGCGTCGATCGCCGTCTGAATGGAATCCCCAACCTCGCGAACCGAAAGACGGGGATTCAACGTGGCAACTTTCAGGTTGCCAATCACACCCGTCAGCATGTTATTGAAGTCATGCGCGAAGCCACTGGCCAAACGCCCGATCGCTTCCTGCTTCTGCAAATGAAACACGCTCTGCTGCAACTGTTCCTTCTCCGTCATATCACGAAACATCCAGAGTCGATTAAGAAATCTGCCCTGTTCGTTTCGCGCGGGTGTCGTGACCACATCCAGAACGCGGCGTTCACCATTGAGTTCAATTCGAAAGTCGTCGCTCTCACTTGGACTATCACAGAGGCGACGCCACCGTGTACGAAATCCGACAATATCGTGCTTCACCGGTATCTGCTCAGCGAGCATTTTGGCATCAGCACCGGGCGGCAGTTCGCAGTCAAGGAATTCGGCCGCAAGTAGATTCGCGTACTTGATGGTTCCGTCACTTTCGAGCACGAGAATCCCGTCACGAACGGAAGCGTAAGCCAGATGCAGTTCGGCGCTGACCTCGCGAAAATCCCTGTCCCGCGCGGAAAACCTCGATCGCAGGCCCATGCCCCATACCAGGGAGCCGCCAAGCACAAGGCCCGCAAACGTCATCGCGGTCAGCACGGACCGATTCGACCACACCACCTTTCGCTCCGTAACGGCAACATCGGCCAGCGAGTTTGCAAACAGCCGAAAATCAAACTCGCCGCCCTGCTCGAAAGTCGCGACTCCGGTCACTGCGATCGTCGCGGCAGTCCTCGTATCAATGCCTACGAGTTCGCTGGTTGCCGTATCGCGGACCAACGCTTCAAACTGCGTGCCCGCTTCACGCATCAAGAAAGACAGTGTGCCCGAGTCCAGCCGCCTCGCCGCCTGAATATGCCCCTCTACGCGGACGAGACACGCCTCGGGGCGCTCACGCAGAATCTCAGCAAGCGTCCAGTCCTTTGGCTCAGGAATTGCTTCGATCGAATTCTCGACAATTACCTTCGCATCCAACCGCCGCGTCACTGGATCGCGATCTCCAATCGCCCGGACAACAGAACCCACACTGGAGTTACTGTCAAAGTCACCATACACCCAGGCTCCCTTGCCATCCGATTCCAGGAAGGCACCGTTTTCATCCAACCACGTCACCTGGCCGGTCAACTCAAACGCCATCGCCCGCGGCAAAGCTTCAATTGAAAGCGCCCGAGCCGTCGGGACCGGACTTGAAGAGGGAGAAGTAACCGACACGCGGTCCGATGCAGAAAAGACCAGGTACCCGGTTGGCTGGCCACGTTCATTTAGCTCGCAACCGAGGTTACCCGTAACCTGTACTTTTGTATCAACAAGCTCGAGTGCATCACGAACCGATAGCTCCTCGGAAAAGGACACCTGAAATCTCGACCGCCCCTGCACACATCGCAGAAACGTGCGTCCATAGCCAACCCAAACCGATTCTATCCGCGCCGTAAATGAAATCAGGTGGCAATCAAACCCACCGAGCTGCACATCATCGAACTCGATGGGATGCGGTTTCAGATCCGCCCCGCGGCCAAGGACCTCCAGCGAAGTTAGCTCACCGGAATTCCGTAGCGCTCCCGGTTGGACGACGCCCCGAACGTGCACCAGCGAACCGACCTCAACGCTACCAAACGTATTTCGACAGGAGAAATACGAACCGTCCTGCTCCAGGAAGAGCAGATCCCAGTTCGCATCGCAGTGCGTTACCGTGGCGCGAAGATCAAAGGCGGGACGATCTACCAGATTTTCGTCGGTAAGCTCGATCACCCCGGCGACATTTTCAATCGCAATCTTCGCCGGCTGCGCCGCAACTTGGGATGCAGGTCCCCAGACAATGACAAGGACCATCACTGTCGGCAATTGCCAGAACTGACTCGTGGTGATGGAAGCGCGCCGGAATCCCATTAGCCGTTCCAAGCCTTTCGCCTCGACGCACAAGCTTCCGTCCGCAAGAGCCACAATGAATCGAAAAATATCCAGGACCCAATCAACAAGAGTGCTTTCTCTGCAACTTCGAGCAGCTTGCTCACGAAGTGACATTTTTGGCGGAGAAGGGCGATCACCGCCAGACCGTATCCGCGAACGGAGGGCATCACGTACCGTTTCGAGACCAGAATGCGGACTCCCGCAACACGAGAGAGGCAGGGAGCCCCCGATCGGCCCCAGAAAACATCATGGCGAGTTTCGCCAGAGAAGACCTGACACCCACATGATCCGCGCGTTCCAGCGCTGGTCGGATCGACGAAACGGTAGCCGTGCTCCAGCGGCACGGGAATTCAGGCGGCGACGCGAAACGGGACCTTCGCGTCACCCCAAAAAACCTGCCATGCACTGAAGCTTGCCCTACTTACGTCGCTCCGTTAGCGGCGGCGATTGCGACGCACGTGCCCCAACAAGACGAGCATGGGGAGCCCCAACCAGGCTGACGATGGTTCGGGTACTACCGTCACATACATCGTCGCGGACATCTGGGCCAATTCGCCATCGTTTAACGTGTAGGTGATGTCGTAGTCACCCTCTCTGCCCGGCCTGGAAGATCGACGTGAGTCGCCCAGCTTCGGCAGGGTTCACTGAAGACGCCAGGCTGGAGGCCGATTCAGTAAAGACACTGAAACCGGAAGCCCCTTCGGGACCGTTGACCGACACGGTGCCGACCTGCTGTCCGTTCTGCATCAGAAGTGAAAGCGCCGGATCTGCAGTGGGAGAAACCTCCACGCCCAGCAAGGGGCTGCCATCACTCTCCCAAATCAGGAAATCGTGGGCTAGTTCTGTCCGCTCACCAGGCAACGCAGTCTGAAAGATGGTATTTGGCGTTCCCGGATTAAACTGGCTACTGACGTGGATGCTGCGTTCGATTGCCGGCATTATGGTGATCTGCCCAACACCCGTTTCGACTTCGCCGTTAGGTCCCGTCTCCACCGTCACCGGGATGTCGTAGGTGCCCGCCGCCGGGTTTTCGAATCCGTTCAGCACCAACACCAAGCCCTTGATACCGGGCCCCGGAACAGCAAGTCCCGGCGTCACGTCGACGTTCGCGGTGATCGTAAACGTATTGGACGACGCTTCATGCGTCAGAGAATACTGCGGCGACCGGGGACCTTCGTCCATCGGGACGGACGGCAGGATTGGATGTTGTGGCCAGCCTTGCAACATGACCACAGTGCTGCACTCAAAATTGTTCGGACCGCATGTCGGCGAACTGAATGCGTCCGCGATCGGAAGAGTGCCTGTATTTACGAATCCCGCCGGCAGCTGAAATTCGATCGTGTTTCCCTGTAAGAGCGTACGGCCTTCGACACTCGGGTCCAGCGAGCCTTCCAGGTTGATCAACAACCCGGTGGGCGCACCGGCGACATTGCCGTTGGGCGTAATGGGCCCCTTGGAGATCGAACCGACCAGATCCTGTGCATGCAGGGCAGGGCTGCAGACGAATGTAAACAGAAACAAGTACGTAGACGAAAAGACGGATTTCAACATGGAACGTTGAGTCATAGGGATCAAATTCCTCAATGAGTGATTCTGGGTAAGACGGCCCTGCAGAAAACAGATTTGCAAGGCAACAAGGCTTCACCGACTCACGTCGACGAAACGATGCGTTCACTCATTGGCGGCCGCTCACTCGATGATGCAAATGACACAGAAGGTTCCGGCAAACCGCAAGTTGACGCCGGCAAGTGTGCAGACTGTCGTTGCAGTTGCCCACGGCCGCGAAATTCAGAATTGCGAATTGCTCTCGATGTGACGTACTAGAGATGCCGCCAGCTTTCGCCTGGAAAACCGGAAAAAATCGAGCTCATTTTTTTCGTACGCGGCCCATCTGTGCGAACACCTCTGTTCCGCTCGATTTGGTTGGTGGATTCATCGCATACCTCACCGGGAAAGGAACCGGCCTGTTCTCTCGCAATGACGAATCAGTCCCGCGAAGTGTGACAAGAAAACGCGGAACAAAGTTCGTTGCGCTACAGCAGTTAAGCCAGCCTCATTCCCTGTAGGGCTTTTCGCCTCATCATTCCCCATCGGCTTCGGGTATGGCCCCGTCCGGCTCCGGCCAGGCTACGCCGGTTGGTATTGACCACCCCTTTCAGGGCCCTACAATCCACCAGTGAACACACGAACACTACCCCAACCATGCGAGGCAAGGATGTTGGCACTCTCCAGAAAAGCTCGGCAGGACATCGTATTAAGTAACGGCGTGCGTATCGTTGTTGTAAGGATTAGTGGTAGCAAAGTGACGCTTGGCATCGAAGCGCCCGATCACGTCACGATCCTGCGTGGCGAAGTCGAGCCCAAAGCGGAATTGCAATTGGTCTCGCCAACCGCCACCAGCCAATCCAGCAACCACTCGTGTTCGTCGACATAGCGAGCGCCCTCGCTGCGAGTACCACGCCAATTCAATCCAGCGCCTTGATGCCCCGCAATCGTGGTACACACGCAGGTCGTTGCTTCGTAAGGAAATGTATCGCCGCACCTCGAGCGTTGTCTGCTCACAAGCCGGTTGCGTCCCTTGCGTAAATTGTGGTGAACTCGAATTTGAAAAGTGCTACGCTGTCTCCCACTGGGAAAACGTCGGCTGGGAAAGCGCCGCTCGCGTAACTGCGTTGGCAGCGTTCGCGGCCCGACGAATTCTGTTTGTTCACGCGCAGGCAAGAAACTGCACGACCGCCTCACCGCAAACGGCTTGAAAGATTCATGGCACAATCGCACTCATTCAATTTGTTCGTCGCCCGTACCTTCGCCTCGATCGCCGCCCGTACCTTCGCGTCTTGCTTTGCATTGGTCATTACATTGGGCATCACCGCTTCGCCAGCACAGGGCGAAACTCGTCCGCCCAACGTCGTCTTCTTCCTTGTCGACGATCTCGGCTGGTCGGACATCGGCTGCTATGGCAGCAGTTTCTACGACACCCCGGCCATCGATCAACTGGCGAAAGAAGGCATGCTGTTCGACAACGCCTACGCCACCTGCCACGTCTGTTCGCCCAGTCGCGCCAGCATTTTGACGGGCAAGTATCCGGCGCGAACCAACCTGACGGAATGGCTGGGCGGTCGTCCTGAACGCGACTATGAAAAGCTGCATCATGGCGAAAAGCTAACGGCGCTTCCGGACGCCGAACAGACACTCGCAGAAACACTACACGGTCATGGATACGCGACGGCGAACTACGGCAAGGCGCACCTAAACAAAGATCCGACAACCTACGGATTCGACGAGGCAATCACTGGCTGGGTGCGATCTTACTTCCATCCGTTTTCGCCCGCGTACTCCCAGTCGTTGCCTTCCGGCGAAGGCGACTACTTCACCGACAAGCTGACCGACGCCGCACTCGATTTTATCGAGCGCAACAAGGACAAACCGTTCTTCGTACACCTCGAGCACTTCTCCGTACATGATCCCATTCAGGGTCGCAAGGATCTGGTTGAAAAGTACGAAAAGAAACTGGCCACGTTGCCACCGCAGGACGGCCCGGACTACATCCTCGAACCCAATCCCGATGGACCGACTCTCACCCCCGAACAGCTAAAAGCCATTGAAGCGAACGATACCAGCGAGGTGCATCAGAACGAACGGGTTTGGTGGGTCAAGCAGAAGCAGGACAATGTCGAATTCGCTGGGATGATCGAAGCGACCGACGAAAGCCTGAGCCGGATCCGGGCGAAGCTCAAAGAACTGGGCCTTGAAGAGAACACGATCGTCATCTTCACCGGGGACAACGGTGGCATGTCCGCTTCCAATCAGTATCGCGGCATCAATCATCCTCGCGAAACACTGAACTCGCGATACGCAAGCTCCAATCTTCCACTCCGAGGTGCCAAGGGCTGGAACTATGAAGGCGGCATCCGCGTGCCCCTGATTGTGCATTGGCCGGGCAAGACTCAGCCCAACTCCAAATCCCATGCAATCGTCACGGGAACCGACTACTATCCGACCCTGCTGGACATGCTGGGCCTTCCTTCAATGCCCGAGCAACATGTCGACGGTCGCAGCTTTGTCCCCGCACTCAAGCAGCAAGACTATGATCGAGGAGCCATCTATTGGCACTTCCCGCACTACAGCAATCATGGGTTCCAGAGTCCTAACGGGGCCGTGCGATCCGGTCGCTACAAATTGATCGAATATTACGAGAACGGCACCGTTCAGCTCTTCGATCTGCAAAATGATATCGGCGAACAGCATGACCTCGCCAAATCCCAACCCCAGATCACAGCCCGCCTGAAGAAAATGCTGCATGACTGGCGTGACGACGTCGACGCGAAGATGCCTTACCCAAAGACCGCGACTTCAAAACCCGCACCGGGTTCCCGAGTCAGCCCCTCTCGCGGCAACAAAGCACGGCAGAAGAAAAAGTAAGCCACCGACTGCAATGCGCATCGGCAAGGTCGGTGCGTTGTCCACGAGGGAAATGAAATGAACCGCTCCGCTTCACGCAGAAGTACTTTCCGGCTCGCCTTCCTGATCGCGTGCCTCACCGTCTCCGTTGCGAACGCGCAAGAAAGCGCCGCGTTGTCGGCAGATGGCTTTGTCGAGCACTTCCGGGTGCTCGGACCGTTTCAGGATGACGAAATCGAGAAGGACGATCTCGCCAGTCTCATGGAAACACGGTTCCTTGAGAACGAGCGTCAGCTACCTTTGAACGACGCCGAGCGCAATTGGGTCACGGCGAATACTGGTCTCGACCAGTTCCTCAACCTCAACGATGTCCTCAGCGAGGGCAAGATGGTCCTCGCTTACGCACAATGCGAGGTAGCTTCAACTGAAGCGAAAGAGGTCATGTTCCTGATCTCCGCCGCAGACGGGGCCAAGGTCTTCCTCAACGGTGAGAACGTTCACTCGTCGTTCGGAGGTATGGGACGGAACTACTTGCACTTCCCCGCGAATTTCCGCAAGGGCAAAAACAACATTGTCATCAAGGTCCCCAATCGTGGTTGGGACTGGCGTGTCTCCGTAAGAATTTTGGATGTCGACCAGGCTGCCGCACATCTTGCGAAATCCGACGAACAAAACGAGTACATTCGATTTCTCAACTGCGAGCTGCAAATCAAGACGACGTCTCCCGATCCGCGTTTACGCCCAGGACGATTTCCTGATTTGGAATTCGACAACCCGGAACTCGCCAGCAAGCACCTTGGTGGAAGCTATCGCATCGACACGCGTTGGTTCGACAGAGAACTGAACGAAGTGCGGTATCCGCGATTGCCCGGTCGGTACGCTTACTACGCGGAAATACGCGGGGCGAACGAAATCACACTGAAGAAGTCCGCAACGCTGTTCTGCTCCAGTGACTGGCGGGGCCAATTCCAACGACTGAATGGCCGGGTCGATCCGATTGCAATCAATGACATTCCAGCTGACAACTGGATCGCCCACAAGCGTGCCATTGGTGAGTTCGCCGGGACAATCCTGCTGTCATCCATGATGCAGCAAGGCGAGGGCTCCGTACTGCTGGCGTTTGCCGACGAAGTGAGGCGTCATAAACTGCCACCGGGACCAATAACGACGCCCCGCATCATCAACGGCGACTTCCACGCCCAGCTAAAACAAAAGATTCTTGGGCTGGAAGGCAAGTTCCCGCGACTGAAGGCCCCAGTAGCGCTCACGAAGATAGCCCCGGTACTGCGCCAGCCTGCCGAATCTGAAATGAAGAAACATGCGTTGTTTCGCGCCGAACTCACCGACGCCTGCGACGAGTGGATCGACAACGGCGGAATTCCTTTTGACATCGTCGTCGCATGGAAGGGAGACATCCTCTTTCACGACGTGTTCGGAGAAGACGGGTACGGCAAATTCAAGACGACAACTCCGACGGAAATCGCTTCGATCACCAAACTGTTCACGGGACTGCTGTTCGCTCAGTTCGTTGACCAGGGCATCATTGGCATCGACGACCCCGTTGGCCTTTACCTGCCGGAATTCCCAACCGAGGGCCCCGATGCACTAACGTTTCGCCATTGTTTCACGCATACGAGCGGCTTCACCGGGCACGCCATGTTCGATGGCGTCCACAACCCATGGCTGGAAAACACGCTCGCAAAAACCATGAAGGAAGGCTCGGTTGGGAAAGCCCACAAGTACAACGGCATGGGTTACGATCTAGCTGGGAAAGCAATGGAAGCAGTCACCGGCAAGAGCGTCTTTCGGCTGTTTCGCGAACACCTGTACGACCCGCTGGAAATGAACGATACCGTACATGACTGGGATCTGGGTTTCAGTTGCCAGAGCACGGCGTACGACATGGCCAAGGTCGGACAGATGCTGCTCAATCAGGGTAGCTACGGCAACATGCAGTTCTTCACGAAGGACACGTACGAAAAGATCGCGCCGACCGACCTCAGCGAGTACTACCCGGGCGTCGACAAGCTGTGGGGAATTGGTATCAACTACCAGGACCGCACTGAACAGATTTCCAAGGATGTCATTGGACATGGTTCCGCCACGGCCAATACATTCTGGGTCAGCCCCGAACATGAGTTAGTCATCACCCAATCTCGTCGGCGAGGTGGCAGGAACTTCGGGCCCAACTTCAGGAACGTGATGGCGGTGATCAAGAAACACCTCGTCGACCAGGCACCGTAGCCAGTCTACCGGACAGAAACGCACGACGGATTGATCCGTTCACACACCGCTGCCCGAACGCCGGCGACACCCCAGCACGGCCAGGCAGATCGATGCGACGAAGAGTCCTGAAGCGTCGTCCGCTTCTGGCACGGAAACAGCTTCTGCGCCACGCCCAAAGTTGCCCGACATCAGCAGAAAGTCAGAGAAGTCAACAACGCCGCTACAGTTCGCATCGCCGTCGGTATAGCGGGTTGTTTCGAGGTTGAAGTTCCCGGACAGCGTCAGGTAGTCAGTAAAGTCAACGACACCGCCACCATCGAAGTCTCCCCTGAGTATTTCGAGCTCGCGTAGCAGCTCGTTGAGCACGGAGTCCGAACACGCGAGCTGAAGATCGTCTTTATTCGTTGCTCCATCCCCATTCAGGTCGAACGGACAAGTCAGCGCTGCAACGTCAGGACCGATAAAATCGTTGATGCTCCCACCGCCAAGGCAGGTTGGTCCTGTAAAGCGTATTCGATGCGAACCGTCATCGTCATAGAGGTCAGCTACCCTCCAATCTACGGGATCATCTACGATGTAGGTTATTGAATCCACACCGACAATCTCATCGACGCCAAATGGTGCCCAGTCGTCACCTTCAGTTAGACGCAGCAGGGGTACGAAGGCGAGCGTCGCTCCCGTTAGATCAAGTCGAGTCGTGATGCCGGGATGATCTGATGGTCGATCTACAATGATATGATCCGAATCCAACAGGACGCTGCTGAGTTGGATACGATAGTAAATGGGCGATCCATCGGTGGTGAAATTGAGCAGCTTCGCAGTGGCCACTCCGGCCTCCAGGTCAATTATCGGCTCAAGGTACAGTTCGCCCAACTCGTCGGCGCCGGGGTCAATCCACACCGGTTGGAGATCTCCTGCCGCTTCGTTGGCGAAAGCGTTGACGTTTCCAACCACGATTGCCACTAAAAGACAAAGACAGGATCGCATCACCATACCAACAGTTCCGCCCATCTGGATTGCAGGAGCTAGTTTCCAAACCCGGATTCCAATCTCGGAACATTGGTAGGGCCCGGCCATGCTGCCGTATTCGTATTAAATTGCGTCCTTCTTTACGTTACCACAGATCGTACTCGCGGCTGCAAACGAATACGTCGATTGAATACTGGAACCGATGGCGACCGTCGCTCCGGCATTGTTTTGTGTAAGACTGCCGATTCTTCTTCCCTAAAGGTCCAAAAACCTTTATATAACGTGGATCGGTTTTCGGTGGCAGCCAACCCTATTCCCTGCTGGGTACATGGCGGGAACGCTCCCGAAGAACGCAGTAACTGCAAGCCATTTCATGGAGGAATAGCAAGGCATGGGAGAGCAACGCGTCGCGCCAGCTGCCAAACGGCGGCTTCGGCTTTTTGAGTCGTTGGAATCCCGTGTGCTGCTGTCGGCTGAAGGATTGGTCGCACCCGATGTCGTTAGCGTCGCTGGCCACTTTATCGGCGACGGTCACGATCACAGTCACGCAGATCTGCGCTACAACGCGGATGGCCTTGCCTACTTCGTCGACCCCGCGTACCCGGAGACAGGCGGCGGACACGACTGTGGTTGTAGTTGTCCCGCGTGCTCGGTGGCGGTCGATGCCGTTGCCGTGGTGCACCGGACTGGCGAGCCCGTCGCGACACTTGATGAAGTGCCAGCCTACAACAGCAACCCAGATGCTCCGCACACCTACTATCTGGATTTCAATAGCCACGTTGTTTCTGGCACCGCATGGAACAGCTACAACAGAAATCAGCCGATCCATGCGGTTGCTTACGATACCGATGGGGACAAACAGAGCTTCAACCAGTCTGAGCTGGACGATATTTTTGAGATCTGGTCGCGAGTCAGCGAAGACCTACTGCCGTTCAACATTAACGTGACGACCGTCGAGCCCCCCGCCGAGGCATTCACTCAGGGACGGGACGCAATTCGTGCTGTCATTTCCACCAATGTTGACGACGCCGCAATGGGTGGATCTGGCCAGACATGGTTTGCCAACGCCGGGGGAGTCGCATTCCTTCGTTCATGGCGTTGGGTAGGCGATGTCCCTGTGTGGGGTTTCTACAACCAGTTACCGCAAACGGCGAAAGCAGTCGCCGAGGTCGTTTCACATGAGTTCGGCCATGCTGTGGGTCTCTCGCACGATGGTACTCCCGGCACCACTTATTATGCCGGCCACGGCTCGGGAGAAACGGGCTGGGCGCCCATCATGGGCGTTGGTTACTACCGTGAGGTTACGCAATGGAGCAAGGGAGAGTACGGCAACGCCAACAACCAGGAAGACGACCTCGCCATCATAACGTCGCCCATTAATCTTATTACCTACCGGGAGGACGATCACGGTGTTGGCGCGGAAGCGACTCCTATTGTTCTTGAGGACGGCAAATTCTTGATGACTGGCGTCATTGAGCAAGCAGGTGACACCGACGAATTTCGAATAGAGCATCCCGGCGGCCCCATCAGTGTTGCCGCGACGACGCAAAATAATGGCTTCGGCGCGAATCTGGATTTGATGCTGACACTGGTTCATGACGGTAGCGAAGAAACGCCAAACATTGTGTCCCGATCAGCACCGCTGGGAACACTTTCCGCTCATCTCCAGCTCGCTGATCTCGCGCCGGGAACTTACTTCCTACAGGTCACCGGTGATTCCGGTCCGGGCTATTCTCAATATGCAAGTATCGGTGGATATTCGATCGAAGCTGAGATCTCATCGTCGATCCACGGCATCAAGGTTCACGGTGACTCGAATCAGCCAATCGAGGGCATCAGCTTCGAATTGCGAACGACTGGTGGCACTCTACTGCGGACGGATACAACGGATGAAAACGGTGAATTCGATTTCCAGGACATCAACCCCGGCACCTACCGAATTGTGGAGTTGGATTCCGGACAGCCAACGGACACGTTCGCTTCCTTTCTCATCACGGTGGCCAGTGGTGAAGTTCACGTCTGGCAGTCGGGTGAAGCAGGAACGGTGCCGGTGGGTCAAACGGAAGTTGCCAACTCGCAACTGGTCATCCAGAACACGCTGGAAGGTTCAATCCACGGTGAAGTCACGGACGCTCTTGGTGTCGCGCTGGCGGGTGTTCAGTTAAGCCTGACCAACGGTGCCGGAAACATACTGTTTGGCACGACGGCTTCCGGGGCGAATGGTAGCTTCGCATTCGACGACCTGGCACCGGGTACCTACCTGGTGACTGCTCTGGCCGATGGCTTTGTCAGTTCGCAAACAACGGTGGTCGTCAGTAGCGGTGAAGAGGAGACTTCTTCACCACTGCCTGCCGACACACTGGAACTCGGTCAGTACGAGACGATCAATACGGACCTGTCCTTCCTGATGGAGGCCATCAACGACGCGCCCGTCGTTACCGAAGTCAAAGTCGGAAGTACGTTCTGGACCACGGCGAGCAGCACCAATAACTTCACCGGGTACGTCGATCCAACTGACGGACTTGGCTATGAAATTCCAACCGGTTATGCAACGGTTCCGTCTCTATTGGCCCAAACTTCACAGAGCAGTGTTCTGCCCTGGCGAAACATTGACAAACTGTACGTCGAATTCAGCGAAGACGTTCAACCACCGACCGGTGGCTGGTCCAGCCCTGGCGTTATAGCGATCTTCAATAGCGCCAACGCGGCGATTCCGGTTTCGAACATCTCGTACGATTCGACCAACTTCCGTTTGACGATCACCACCGCCAACGCACTGGGCGACGATCGTTATTTGCTGGCCATCGATGACACGATTACTGATGCTGACGGAGCGGCACTGGATGGCGAATTTGGCAACGGCACGGATACGCTGTTTGGCAATCTTGGAACCTCCGGCGACGGCACGGCGGGCACGAAGTTCGAATTCTTATTCAACGTGCAGCATGCGGATGCCAGCGGAAGCGGTAGTGTCGACGTAACAGATCTCTCCAGACTTGGTACTGGGTTTGGCGGAAGAACGGGTAACGTCGCAGCGACCGCCAACTACAACCCCTACGCGGATTTCAACGGAAGTGGAGCAATCGATGTGACGGACCTCTCGATCCTGGGCACGAATTTCGGGGACAGCACGATTCCATCGACGCCGGTACCGACGAACCCGCTATTCCTGAGATCGAATGCCGCGGTCGCTGACGCCGTATTTGGGGAAAGCTGACGACGATGAGGACGACCTGCTGGATAAACTCGCCAACGACTTAGCAGGACTTCATACAGCCGGCTCAAGGTGAAGGTAAAGCGGGACTTGCTCTGTCAATCTCGACTATCGGGCCGTCATCAAGACTAAGCTTCGGGAACCCGTGAAGCTTGCGGACATTAGCCAGCCCCTTTTTCTGGCTCATTTCTGCCACGTTTAGCCGCATCTCCGCCAGCATTTCCCATGGCCCGGAAAGTTTCTCTTGGATTTGTGTCAGAATCGGACATACGCCGGGTTAAGGCAGGCGGAGGCAAGCATGACAGAATTTCCAGAGACACGAGCCAGCCTGCTGATACAGCTCCGGACGCCGGAAAACCGGGAGGCGTGGGAGGCGTTCGCTGCCACGTACCAACCGGTCATTTACCGCATGGCACGGCGTCGCGGGTTACAGGATGCGGACGCTCGGGACCTCGTGCAGAACGTTCTGGTTCGGGTTTCGGCGGCCATCGATCGCTACGAACCGCAACCGGGCGTGCGATTTCGAAACTGGCTCAGCCGTGTCGCGAAGAACGCCATTCTCTCGGCATTAACGCGACGGGCGCGAGATCGCGGCCAGGGGGGAACAGACGCATCCGACCAACTCGCACAGCGCCCCGATCTTTCGGACCAAACGGATCGTGAACTCGAAACCGAAATCATGCGAGAACAGTTTCTCCGCGCCGCTGCTGTTGTCCGCACGGACGTCAACGACGAAACGTGGAAGGCCTTCGAAGCGACCGTGATCAACGGCCTTTCCTGCGACGACGCGGCCCAAGAACTGGGCAAATCCGTCGGCACCGTGTACGCGGCCCGAAGCCGCGTTCTCAAGCGACTACGTGACCAGATTCAACTGTCCCGCGGAGCAGAGAAATGAACCAGCCCGAAACCTTCCCCGGCGTGCCGCCTTGCGACCTCGCTCGTATACATCGCTTCCTGGCATCAGACAACTACAATCTCGACGACTCCGACCTGATCTCGCACCTGGATGAATGCGAATCGTGTCGTGTCCACCTCGAACAACAGGCCATCGGCGAGGAACTGCTGCACACCGCCACGAAGCTGCTGAAACCGGACGAATTCGATTCAGCCGGTACGGATGCTTGCAGCGCTGCGACCATGCACGGCCTGACGGCGTTGGGGGAGCAAGCGGGCCAACATCCGGCTGCCGTGCAGGATGCGCTCGACGCCCTCGCGCCGTCGGATCACCCGGAACACTTTGGCAGGCTCGGCCCCTACGAAGTTACCGGGGTTGTCGGCGTCGGAGCCATGGGCGTTGTGCTAAAAGCCATCGATCCCTCGCTGGACCGCGTCGTCGCTCTGAAGATGATGGCGCCCCGCCTGGCGAACAACGAAGTAGCTCGCATCCGATTTCTTCGTGAGGCAAAAGCGGCTGCCGCAATACTGCATCCCAATGTCATTCCGATTCACGGCGTATCCAGTGACAGCGAAATCCCCTACCTGGTGATGTCTTACATCCGTGGTGGCTCCCTACAACGGAGACTGCAAAACAACGGCCGCATGCCTCTGCTTGAAGTGCTACGCATTGGCTCGCAGATTGCGGCCGGGCTCGAAGCGGCTCACGCGAAGGGTCTGGTGCATCGTGACATCAAACCGGAAAACGTGCTGCTGGAAGACGGAGTGGAACGTGTTACGATCACGGACTTCGGGCTCGCTCGCGCGGTGGATGACAATACCGTGACACAGCAAGGCACCATCGCCGGCACGCCAATGTACATGTCACCGGAACAGGCGCGGGGCCAACAAGTCGATCAGCAGACAGATCTCTTTAGTCTTGGTAGCGTGCTCTACGCGTTATGCACCGGTCAGCCACCCTTTCGAGCCGACACGTCGTATGGCGTAATGCGACGGATCATTGACGAGTCGCCCGCGCCCATACAGGAGTTGGCGCCGGAAATTCCGGACTGGTTCGCGAGCATTGTTAGCCGATTGATGGCGAGAGAGAAGTCCAACCGCTTCCAATCCGCTACCGACGTACACCGTTTGCTGGAAGCCTGCCTGGGACACGTTCAGCAACCGGACATCATCGCCTTGCCGGAGATTCCCGGAACCCAGGCGGATGGCACGCCAACAGATCCGCTCGCCACACGATCGGTGGGACGTCGTATTGTGCTTGCCGCGATCATCGCTGGCGTGTTTGTCTCGGCGTTCGCCGGACTATCTACCATGCTGAATCGGCCCCGCAAGCCATTCATGGTTGGCGGGGGAGCCTCTGTCGCGAGCGACGACTGGCGTTTCACTTCCGGCAGCCTGTACCTAAGTGCAGGAGAACCCGGAGTGCTGTTTGGTATGTTCCAGGATCCGGCCGGCAACCGCGGGCTCTCTTACGTCATGTTGTTCCACCATGACTACGTCGAACAAACCGCCGTGGGACATTCGGGCAAAGACGGCATGACGTTCGACGGAGAAGTCGCTGACATGCACACCAGCTTCGCGATTGCAGGAAGAAGCATTGCGATGCACCTCACGATGCAGATCAACGAGAACGGAAACGCCATCGACACCACCACACTCACAGTCAACGGCAGGGAACTCGACTACAAAGCCGGCGAGGTTCTGTTGGTCGATCTGACGACGGATTCCGTCGCCTTCACGCAAGTCAACGCAAAGCTGCCGGGGAACCTGCCGGATCCGCAGGATATCATTGAGGATACCGATGCCGTGGCCAGACTTGCGCGGCAACTGGCTGAACTGGACGGTGTCCGAAAATTCCTCACCCTGTCGCCATCGAAGACAGACATTCCGCGCTAGCAGCCGAATGCTCCAAGCTCCGCTTTCTCAAGGCTCCACTGAGTTATCCAGGCCTTGCATTTCTCGTTCGAGAATCCGGTAGACCAGGCGATTCTCCCAACTGTAGTCCGCGCCCGATGCGATAACCTCGACCCGGTCTGCTTCGAAACGCTCGGTTGCTTTGTCAAGCGAGGCCTTCGCTTCGGCCGTTCGCCCCAAGCCACGCAACGCCAAAGCGTCCACCAGGTAGGTCGTCGCCGTCAGGTAAGTCGAACCGGGATCTTCCTCGCGGCACTTCGCGTTCCATTCAAGTGTCCCAGCGTGGTTGGAAGTTCGCAGCTCCGCAATTGCACGCGTCATACAGAACCAGTGGTGCAAATCGGAACTCTCGAATTTCGATCCAAGCTCCGCCATCGAAACGAGTGTGGGGAGATTCTCCTGCGGCTGCAGGTTGGGTCGTAGCAGACAGACTTTTGCAATCCGGCTGGCAACCTCGGGACGGTACGCGTTCTGAAAGGCATCGTAGATCTTCTGGCAGTGCATCTGATATCGACCTTCATCCTGCAAGTACAGCCAGGTGATTGCAGATTGGTATCGCCGCTCCTGATACTCGAACTTCTCCAACACTCGATCGTTGTAGTAAATCTTCTCTCGCAGCTGGGCGTCGTTTTTCGCGGTCGCGATGTACTGGTAACTGCGGTTGAGTTTCCGCACGTCCGCCGCGAGATACATGAACAACGCCGTGGTCACGACGCAGCAGACAATCCGCGGGATGAAGTGAGCTCGACGAATTGCCAGCGTCAGGGAAAACACGATCGCTCCCGCCGTCACGAGCATGACCCACACCGGCGGCCCAATCGGTTGGAAACAGACAAAGGCGAAAATCGCGGACAGGAACACATAAGCCGCGCGTTCCCATGTGAGCCCAAACCACAGCCCACCTCGTACGCCCTCGCTCCACAACATCCCGGAAAGGACACTGGATACGCCGAGCGGCACGACGACCCAGCACGCCGCTCGAAAGATCGCCGCCCAAAGCCCGGGCATAATCCCCGATTCCTGATCCATGGCAATCTTGCGGCGGATCATGTCACCCCGATACTGCAACTGCACATCTTCAATCCCGGGGTATCGTTTCACCAACGCCTGTTTCGCCAACTGCTGTTCGACCTCGGTTTCTAGAAACATCGAACCCGCGATTAGTTGAATGTCCTGGTAGCCCCGATCCACCACATTCTGTGAAACCGAAGGCCAGCCAATGGAGATAACGAAGGCGATAGCCCCAGCGAGAAAGGCAGCCGTTGCAGCGGAGACGACATTGCTGTCCCGCGATGCCGGTCGCACCAGCCACACGTTCAAGAACGAGCACACGGCCACCACCGGAATGATCAGGAATTCGAGACTCTCGGCCAGCTCATAGGGGATGCCCCGAAATGCCGTCGCCCATCTCGCCCATGTTTCTTTCGATTCGCCAAGCACGCGCAAGCGTTCGTACTCGATCCCCAGAGAACGCAGCTCACCAACCAGCAACAGCCCTCCAACCAACACCCCACACAGTAGTCCGGTGAACGAGGACGCGAGCACCGACCGGAGGTTCTTGCGAATCCACACGGATGCCACGCTGACGGCCGTTGGCGCCCGGACCGACAGCATGTCGCCGTCCAGCCAGGCTTGCAGATCGTCCGCGAACGCTCCGGCGGAGGAGTAACGCTCTGCCGGATTTTTTGCCATCGCCCTCTGACAGATCAAATCCAGATCGCGGTCAGCATCAGGGCGAAGCGTGCGCAAGGACGGCGTCGACTCCTTAATCGTCGCCATAACGATCTGCATCGGTGACTCGCCCTGAAACGGAGCGTTCCCGGTAATCAGCCAATAAAGCACAGCCCCTATCGAGAAGATGTCCGTGGCCGTCGTAATGTCCTTCCGACCTTCGGCCTGCTCGGGCGCCATGAAGCCCGGAGTCCCCAACGCAAAACCGGTTTGCGTCAGACCACTTTCGTCATCCATCCGTTTGGCCAGCCCAAGGTCCGTGATGACCGGTTCGCCCCGTTCGTTAATCAAAATGTTCGCCGGTTTGAGATCCCGATGAAGTACACCTCTCTGATGTGCGTGCTGGACCGCTCTCGCAATCTTGATGACCAACTCCACCAGGACGCGAGGGCTCCCCTGAAAGCGTTCGAGATTCTGATTGAGCGCACCGCCTTCGATATACTTCATGGAAAAGAAGTGATTGCCCTTCACCTCGCCAACTTCATAGACCGGTACGATTCCCGGATGATCCAGTCTTGCCGCGGCTTCCCCCTCCAGCCGAAAACGCTGAATCTCGGCTTCGGAGGCGAACTGTCCGCCAAGGATCATCTTTACTGCGACCGTTCTTTCCAGCTTCGTGTCGCGGGCCTTGTAGACGATGCCCATACCTCCCCGCCCAAGTTCGCCTACGACCTCGTAGCCAGCGCTATCCAGATCGTGCGCCGAATGTTGCCGGTGGATCGCCGCATTAACACCGGACCGAGGATCGGCCGAATCCAGCGTTGCTTCTTCATAGGAAGGTGATTCCGACCGATCAAGCGTCGGCATATCGGGCGATGGCGTGGAGTCGCTGTCCTCCCCGTCAGGGCGACTCGGTGGCAGTGTCTCATCGGGCATGGGTCGCTCGCACTTCGGTACTATCCAGAATCCGAATATAGCAGAGTCGCCCCACCGGTTGCCGCGGCATAGATCCCACCCGGCATAAGATTCACAGCGATGTGATGGCTACGCCATAACTATTAGTTATCTCGGGCGAACGATGCCACCCGGGTCGGCTACCGCGAAAACATCCACTAACGACTCCAAGGCATGAGCCAGTCGCCGGGGATGAACTCAGGACCCAGCGTCCGCAACCTGCGACTTACTATCTTTCCAGTGGCGAAATGCAGCCACCGATACGCCAACTGCAATTCCCATCACCAGCGACTTCACCGGATCAATCTGGCCATGCCAGATCTGGTCGGCGATTGCACTGCCAAAGGCGGCGGAGAGAGAGACGACAAGTCCGTAAATTATGGTACTGCGCATCGGGTAGTGCTCTCCAATGGATACGATCGCCGGGTACTACTTCGAATATAACCGAGATGACATATCACGTTAACTCGATTGCGGCTTCTTCATTCGCTCTCTCCTGCGGACGGCCTATGCGCCCAACAGCCGCGCGTCTTCACTGCCGCTGCCGAACTCGCCCGCGTCAAGGTTGTGACGATGTAAGAGCTCGAGCCATAAGTTGCATAGCGGCGTCGGCTTTTCGAGCACCACGTGGTTTTGATGGCGATAGCCGCCACCAACCACCAGCGTTGGCAGATTGTTACAAGTGTGATTCGACGCATCGCCAAAATTGCTGCCCACGACAACCGTCGTATGATCCAGCAGCGTGCCGTTTCCCTCCTTGATCTGATCGAGGTTGGTCAGAAACTCATTCAGATGTTTGAGGATATCCTGCTCAACCCGGCTCAGGCTGGCCAGCAATTCAGGCTTGCCACCGTGGTGCGAAAGCGTGTGCCAGCCGCCCGTCGCACCGGGAACCTTAATGGCACCGTATATCCAGTCCAGGGACAGAGTAATGACGCGAGTGGAATCCGTCTGAAACGCCAATCGAGACAGCTCAAACAGGTTCTTCACTTTCGCCGAGAACGCATACTCCCGATCACTACTCAGTTGAAACGGCGGCACTGGCTTTCGCGCTGCCATCCAGAATTGCTCGTGCTCGAGCTGGCTCTCCAGTTCTGCGACAACACTACGATAGCTCTCGATGCTCGACGCACCTCCAGGCTGTTTCCGTAACTGCTCCATGTCGCGATACAACGACCGAACAATCAGCTGGTCCTTTTCAAGCTGCCGGCGTTTTTCGGTTAGGTCTTCGTCACCAAACAGCTTGTCGAAGATCTGTGTTTCGTCATGCAGCGGCGGAATTGCCACTCCGCGCCGATTCCACGAACAGCCCCACCCACGGTCGTAGATGCTCATCGGCAGAAAGGGAAACCGGGTTTCGCCACCCATGTGTTCCGCAAGGACCTGATCGACGGAAACCGAGTTCACAAAGTTCTGGCTCTCCGGGTTTGGAACACCTGTCAGGAACGATTTCTCCGAGTCGTGGTTGCTGGTCTCCATGCCAGGATGAAACAGGTTCTGAAAAACCGTCATCTTGTCCTTCGTCGCCATCTCGCGAAGGTAGGTGGAACTCGCGAGATCGCCTCGATTTTTCGGGAAGAAATACGGCTCATAGAAGCCCAGCGAATTGCAAATGAACATGATTCGCCGCGGTGGCGATTTACTCTTCTTTGCCGCTTCCGCACGCATCCCCAGCGAATGCATCGCCAAGGGCAGGGCAGCACCGTATTTCAGGAAATCTCGACGTTGAAGATTCATGGTGTGTTCCCGGTAAGCGAATAAATCAATATCGAAGTCACCAAATCTCGCATTCGACAATCCTCTGGATTCCCGAGCATATCCAACAGATCGATACGCTGCGCCAAGCTTGGCTGGTAGCCGTTGGCGTATTCGAAAAACTTCCTGGCAAAGTTGTACGCAACGTTTTGAGCTTCTGACAACAGTATTGCCTTCAAACCAAACACGTCTTCGAATTCCTCGTCGACGATCTTACCGGACGCATCGACCTCGCCCGCCAGTTCATGGTACCCCTCCAAACGAAACTGAAAGGTACCTCGATGAGCCTTTTCGAATCGATACCGATCTCGCCATTGACCGGTGGCATCAAATTGTTCAAGCGCAAATCCATACGGATCAATACGCCTGTGGCAGGCATAGCAATTTGGATCACTCTTGTGTTGTTGAATCTGCTCGCGAAGCGTCACCGCGGAACTGTCGTGCTCCGGTTCGATGGCCTTTACGCTCGCAGGCGGCGGCGATAGAGGATTTCCCACAATGTTCCGTGACACCCATGCACCACGCAGGATGGGCGAGGTTTCGAAGCCGTCCGTCGTAACTTTCAGGATACTGCCCATCGTCAGCAATCCACCCCGAGGCACGTCGGTATCAAAAGACACCTTGCGCAATTCCTGCCCAATGACACCTTCGATTCCGTAGTGTCGAGCCAGTCGCTGATTGAGGAACGTATAGTCCGAATCGATAAGATGGCTGACCGGCATGTTTTCGCGGATCAGATGACCGAGATACATTCGGGTTTCGATCGGCAGGAAATACTCCAGCAGGTCGTCGTATTGCGGGTACAACTTCAGGGACGGAGATACCTTGTGCCAATCCCGCAGCTTCAGCCACTGACCACAAAACGATTCCAACATGCGATCACTCTTAGGGTCCGCAAGCATGCGAAGAATCTGCTCTCGCAGCGCGTGGCTACTCGACTCTGGCGAAGTCTCGTTCTGCCACTCCGCCACGAACTTCAGTAACTCATCATCCGGCACAGAGAGCCAAACGATACGCGCGAGCTCCCTGATGTCGACACGACCCTTATGCACCGGCCTCATCAGAAAACGCGGCGAAACGAGTACGGACTTAATGGCAGCTTTTGTCGCTTGAACCAAGTCGTCCCCTGCGTTCAAACGCTCCAGCCCCACGCTGAAGTAAGGTTCCAACTCGTCGTCGGCCAACTCGGCTGAAAAAGCACGTTTGGCAAAACGTCGCACCACCTTCTTCAAATCGTCGGGCGACCGCGAGGCGACCACAACCGCGTCTCTCTCCACGCCGGGTTCCGCGCCATCGCTCGGTGCGACCACCACATCCAGACGGGCGATGGCAGCATGCGACTGCTCGCCCTTCGACACGACCTCCGTGACGAGGAACTTGATGAATCGACTACGTACCGGATGCGGGAAGTGGATGGGCTGTTCATTCGCCAGACGGATTTCCAGATCGCCTTCAACAACTGGTTCGCCCCATGCTTCTCCGTCTTCCGAGAGTTGGATTGCATATTGCTTTACCTGCCCATCGCCATTGCCTCCCGAATACGTTGCGTACGAAAGGCCTTCGATGAGCGCGGCGCGGGGATTCTCAAGGATCACAAAATGGGGCCCATCCGCTGGAACCGAAAGTGAGCGCCAGTACGTTTTGTTCGAACCATCCTGCATGCGTTGCTTCGGCATGCCGTCTTGTTCGCTGCTGACGGTAATCGATCCGCCAAGTCGCCGTAGGTTCGTCCGGTATTCGACCGCCTCAGATTCGCGCATAGGGACTGCCCCCTCACGACTGGCAGCCTCCACCGTCAACCCTGTGAAGATGTTTTGAATCGATTTCGGCGGCCAATGAGACTGCAGAGGACCGCGAGCCTTGAGCTGCCGAATGTAGGCCCCTTGCTGCGGATTCTTTTTGCGGAATGTATGCTGCGAATAGCAGTGAACCGAGACGTTCTCGCCGGGCTTCAGATACGCCCGACACGTGTAGGACTTCACCGCTCGATCGCCAACAGAAATCACGTCCAACAGGCGCTGCGGCTGCGGGCGGTCGTCCGCATAGTAATACTTGCCGGCGTGAACCTGAATGCTAACGTCTTCCTCGAAGTCCCCAACCTTCGCGGCATCGAATGTCAATTCGTACCAACCGGCGACAGGCGGATCGAAGTTGTCATAGAAGAATGAATAGCTGTTGCCGTTGTTCGCTCGAGTCCACGATAACAGCACGCCGTCCAGGTAGTCCCGTAGATAGATGTTATAGGTCTGATGGCTATCCTTGAGCTTGTTCGTGGTCCACACCCGTTCGCGACAAAACCCATCGCGAGGCAATGCCTCGTCCAGCATCGCGTCTGCCACCGAGAAATAGCTACCCAACATCTCTCGACTGAACTGGATACGTCGGTCGGAATCAAAGGCATACGTCCCACGATCATCGGGAATTTCATTCGCCAGATTCAGCTCGACTGCGAGGAGATCATTCAACGAATGCACAAACTCGAATCGACTCAATCGCCCCGGCGGTGGTGGCGACGGACCATGCTGGCGTTCAGCCAGCCACCCGAGTATCGCTATGCGTTCGGCCGTAGCAGGCTGGTCGGCGCCGGATGGCGGCATCTTCTTCGTGGCCACGTTCTCGAAGACCAGTTCGGCGTTGAGTTCACCTGCTTTGATGGCTGACTCAAGATCGACGTCGGCTTCCCTGGTACCGCTATCGTGGCAATCGAAGCAGTAGCGTTCCACGAGCTGCGCCGGATCATCGGCGCGTGTTTCACGTACACCACCGACACTGAGCCCCAGTACCAAGCAGCCGAAGACAAGGGACAAGACCCGATCCGAAGACGGAAACTTCTGTGGCACGACAACTCCTTTCATTCAGTATGTCGCTCGACAAAGTTTTCAGAGAGGAGCAGATAGTCTGTGAAGTCCACCATCCCGTCAGCATTGAAGTCGCCTTCCTCCCAGACCGCGTCCACTTCCTTTCCGAAGTTGGCCGATAGCGTCAGGAAGTCGACAAAATCCACGACACCGCTGTTGTCCGTGTCGCCTGCAACTCGATCGGGCTCGAAGGGGAAAAACCACGGCTCAAGGCCATGAAGTCCGTCGTCTCCCGTGATTAGCACCCCGTGTTCGGACACGTCGGCCTGCCAAACTCTATTGCCTTTAAAGAGTTCCTGGAGCGGTTCGGCACGGTCACCGGCGTACCCATAAAGCTCGCTGCGGAATCTTGTGTCCACAAGCTCAAACAGGAGCACGCTGTCATGACTGCCGTGAGGAAAGTCCAGGTAGGCAGAGGGATTGCTCGTATTGAATCGGTGAACCGGCTGCGGCCCATTCCGCGTACCGTCCGAACTCCAGAGAGTCACCACGCCTTCGTCGTTGGAACCGAAATACGTCAAGCCGCCGTGAGTAGCAAAGCGAAAACCGCCGGCGCTGACCGGTCCCAACCTGACCGTACTGTCAACGGTGCCTGCGGTGCTCCAGATTTCATGGCGACCATCGACTGCTCCCGTAAACCACGTCACGCCGGCCCGATCGTACACGTCACTAACCGTGATGTTCTTCGCGACACGAACGGTACCTTCGACGGTGCCATCGGTTGCCCATAGACCCGGTTCCTCACCGCCCGTCGCAAAGTACGTTACGCCGTTGGCCTCCCTCAGAAAGGACTCGTAGAACTCGGGTGTCTGTGTGAAGGGCGTCATCTCCGAATGCAGTCGTGTCTCACCGTCACCATGAGCCGCCGAAAGATGAGCAACACACGGGCGGCTATCCCTTGCGGATTCGCAACCGTCAACTCCCGATATCAGGTACGCAACCCCGGCGGATTCTTCGAACTCCGATAGCGAAGCTGCCTCCACCGGCTGGATGTCATTTGCGTCCGCTCGATAGATACCACGCCCGCCCTCACCCTGGGCGAAGAAATAGAAGCCGCCATCGAAATGATGGGCCAATCGATAGGATGTGTACTCACCGCCAATTTGTTTCGTCCCCTCCGGCGTCCCATCTGAGCTCCAGAATGTCGTCACGTAGTCCAAATCTGCCGTCAAGGTCGTTGCGGCGTTAAACAGAGTCGTGCCAGCAACAATAAATCCAGCCGACGGTGTCAAGACGCTCTCCCGCACTATTTCCGTTCCATCGACTTCACCATTGGTTCGCCAAAGCGCGCCATCGGCGGCAGCGAAGAAGGAAATGTCGCCAATCGATGCAACATGCACGCTGGCATCCACGTCCTCATGGAGACGTACTGTTCCCTCGTGCGTCCCGTCCGTCTTCCACAGACTGCGACCGGAGTTCTCGTCGCCGGACATTGTTGTAAACAGCCAGCCGTCGCCTGCCTCCTGCAAGATGAAACTTCCCCCAGTCCTCCGGCCGATCAAATGCGTGTTTTCAGTGGACTCTCCGTCGGTCATCCACAATTCGTGTTCCCCGCCACCGGTCGCCCAGGCGATGACGTAGAAAAGATCGCCGATTGGATAGGGTCCATCTAGCTGGCCACCCGAATCGAAAAGCCGCTGCAGGCCCGCGGTGTTTGCGTCCGTCGACCACAACACATTCCGGGAAGTCACAGGGTCGACGTCGTGAATGAAGCGTCCCGATCGAATTTCCCAGACACGAGGACTAATACCCTCGTAGAACCGACGCGTACCCTCCATTGTTCCGTCGGTCAGCCACAATTCCCGAAGGCCCGATGTTGCGTTGTTCGTTGCAAAGGTCAACGGTGCATCTGGCCCCCAAGTCTGCACGCCAAACACATCCGGGGCAATCTGCCGGGTGTTCTCCAACGTGCCATCCGTGGTCATGAGTTGCTGATCGCTAAAATAGACAAGCCTGTCGTCGAACGTTTGGACTATCGAGTGAAGGCGAGCGGCAAGCAGGAACGTATTCTCAGGCGTCCCGTCGGTCGACCATAAAGATTGAACGGTTGAGTTGTCTTCCGCCCCCTCAACCAATCGTTTAGCCGAAATGAGCCAACGATCGCCAACACGAACCGCGGATGGAAACGAGCCTAACGTTAGGCCGGTAGCCATTTCAATCTGCCACGAACTCCCCGATACGGTGTCCACCACAAAAAGGGCACCATCGTTAGTGACGACGAAATGCATTCCATCATTTGCCACGACACTCGTCACGAACGTGTCCGGCGGCAATTGCGCCGTGGAGAATACTCCATCGGACCAATACGAGATGCCGTCTTCAACATGAAAATAGGCAACGTCTCCATCCGTGAACGGCCGTGAAATGCGTGCCTCCACGAGAAATTCAGGCTCTCCACTGGAGCCTCCTGTGATCATGCCAAGTGCACCGCCTTGCTCAAAAAGGATGTGCGGTCCGACGACCTGACTCCACCCTATCCTTCCAGGAGCGCGGTAAAGCGATTCAATTTGGTCGCTGGACGGATCAACTGAAACAATCAACCATTCGCCATTCGAGTCGAAAGTGTTGAATACGAATCCATCGTCGAATGGCTGCACGTTCAAAGGTGAGTACGAAGCCAACCGACGAGTCGATTCGGCCGTGCCCCGCGTTACCCAGAACTCAATGACTCCTCTTGCTGAGGCGCCGAAATACAAAGCTCCGTTAGCCGCAAACAATTTATCCGGGCGCGAAGATGCCCTCGCGGGGGCCAAATCAACAACGAGCGTCGTTCCCTCTTCGGTGCCATCGCTCTTCCACAATTCAGCACCGTGAATTCCATCGTCCGCAGCAAAATAGACATTGCCGTCCATCGCCACCATCTCACCAATCTGCGCACTTTCACGCCCCGGCCGAATGTCCTTAAGACGGAAAGTGCCTTCCTGCGTACCATCGGATCGCCAGAGTTCTGCACCCCGATCATCACTGGCGGAAAAGAAGATCATGTCCTCCATCACCAGGTAGGGGCCATACCGACTAATGCCGGAGGCCAGACGATGAGTTCCCTCCGCAGTGCCATCGGTCACCCAAATCGCCGTTTCTCCCATGATGAGCAGATCGTTTCTGAATCGGCCTCCCCAAACGGCGCTCGCACCCACTTCGATGTCAACGATCAACTCGGCCTCACCGGCACCGTCGACGCTCCAAAGTCCTGCAACACCCCGGTGACGATGAGCCTCGAGCGCCAGCACACCATCGGCAAACTCCGTGATGGACGTCTCAACAGGCTGAGGCGCCTCATTGATATCGGCCAGCAGCGTTGCCGTCAGCAGACTACGCGATTCAAGTTGCTCGAACTGACGCATGATGGCTTCCAACTCCCCGTTGCGATGCAAGCCTCGATTGTATCGACAAGCCCCACTGAACTGCTACAGAAACCGCTGGCCAATACGCCGAATCCGTCAAGCAAAACGAGTCTGCGTTAACAAGCCAATGCGTTCAACGCACCACGGTCCCAGTTCCGTATCGTGTAGGATGCATCCCTCGGCAGCTACAGGTCAAGCTACTCGTTAGCCGGCAACGACAGTCTTGAATGTGCCACAATCCAGTTGCAAAATTTGGAGTATGTACGCGGTGAAGACCAACATCCTGCCAACAGCCCTCCTGGTGCTGACCACCGCCGTTTTCTCTGCCACTCCCAGCGACGCGCAGGACGTGGCCGCAGCGGACCGGACCTTCTACGTCGATTCGGTCGCCGGAGATGATTCGAATTCGGGATTAACTCAGGCGACCGCCTGGCAGAGCCTTGCGAGAATCGAACGAGCGAATTTTCGGCCGGGTGATTCCATCCGGTTCAAACGAGGCTCGCAGTTTGTGGGAACGTTGCGATTCTCCAGTTCTGGCACCCGAGCCAAACCGATCGTGCTTGGTGGGTATGGTTCCGAACAGGCTCCAGCGGCCCGCTTCACCAATGCGACGTTTGAACCCACGTCCGCCGAGTTCGGAAACTGCATTCGATTGCAGGGAAGCTTCGTTCACATTGAGGACCTCTACTTCCATCACACCGTCGCCGAATTATCCGGCCGAATTGGATTCACGACGATGTGGGAACTGGGAGCGGTATACATCGAGAAGCAGGCCAGGCACTGTCTCGTGCGCAACAACGAATTCTTTGACTGCGGCGTCGCCATCAAGAGCTACGGCGAGCATGCACAGATCCGTGGCAATTACATTCACGACTGCAATCGCGTCCTTAAAGAGTGGAACTGGGGCCCCATTGGCATCTGGTTGGGAGCGGACCATCAGGAGGTCAGCCATAACCGGATCATCAACTATTCGGTCGTGCACCCGCGGATCAACTGGGGCCCCAACGGTTATGGTCGCGGAGCGGACGGCAGTGCGATTGAGATCGATGACGCTCGCATCCCGAAGTCCAACATCGCCATCCATCACAACTACACGCGAGGCAACCAGGGTTTTCTGGAAGTGACGTGGGCTGATGTCGCACGCAACCCGCCGTATCGTGGATTCCATATCCACCACAACATCTCGGATGATTACCAACAGTTCATCGCACTTTGGCGAGGCGAAAAGTGCATCATCGAAAACAACACGATCGTTCGTCGTCGCGTCAACGCAAACGAATGGGGCGTGTTCAACATCACGCAACATGATTCCGCGAACATTATCCGCAACAACATTGTTGTCACTGAAAACGACGTGGTCATTTTCAACGTCGGCAAAGACGGAAACGCAAAACCGGATTCGTTGATTGCTAACAATCTGTACTTCGCTGCGTCCGGGAAACTCAGGATTGGCCTGGAAGGTCCCGGCGAAAATGCCATCTACGGTGACCCACGCTTTGTTGAGTATTCCAAAGCGGACTCGGTGAAGGATTTTGCCGTACGAAGAAACAATCCTGCCATCGATCAGGACGCGGTCACAATCGGGGCAATCGAGTTCCCATAAGCGCCGCTTGATGACGGACAGGAGGGTCCGTCCTACGGTGAACTACGCCGGCACGCTCTCGCTGATCAAGTGAGCCGGCAGGTCGCGGACCTGCGCGCAGCCAACCTGCTCCATCACCTGTTGCAACTGCTTCTTCAGCATCTCCATCGTGTGATGCCCGCCGTATTGCCCCAGCGCACAGACGCCAAACATCATGGCGCGACCCATGAACGCAAAGTCTGCACCGCAAGCCAGGCAAGCTGCCACGTCGGCGCCCGAGTACATACCGCCGTCTATCATGATTTTCAGTTTGCTACCGAACTCCGGCACCAGTTTGTGCATGGGAACGATCGTTGATTGACCGCGATCGAGCTGCCGACCGCCATGATTCGAAACGATCAGTCCATCCAACCCATGCTTGACGGCAATCTCCGCGTCTTCCGGATTCACAATCCCCTTCACGACCAGGTTGCCTTTCCATCTCTCACGAATCGGAGCAATCTTTGCTTCCGTCAGTCGACCGGAGAACGTCTTGTTCATGAACAGCCCAAGGTGCTTCATGGTTAGCCCTTTGGGAATATAGGGCTTCATCGTCTTGAACTCCGGCTTACCTGCCAGCAGTTGCCCCATCGCCCACGAGGGGCTGAGGAACATCTGCACAATATTCCGAGGCGTCATACGGGGTGGAATCGACAACCCGTTTCGAATCTCTTTGGGCCGATAGGCGAATGTCGGCGTGTCCGCAAGGATCACGAGCGTTCGACAACCCGCCTCCCACGCTCGATCCAGAACCTTGTCTCGCAGTTCATCCTCTGCGGGGTGATAGAGCTGAAACCAGAACTTTCCGTTGGTGATCTTCCCCACTTCTTCAATGCTGGCAGTACTGACCGTTGATAGCGTGAAGGGGATGTTATGGTCCGACGCAGACTTCGCCAGATACTCGCACGCTTTCGGCCACATCAATCCTTGCAGACCAACGGGCGCCACACCAAAGGGCGAGTCATACTCTTCGCCGAACAATTCGGTTTTCTGATCGGCCCCGGCGAAGTCACGCAGATACCACGGCTTGAGCTGTACCTTACGAATGTCCGAACTGTTGCGTGCCAGGTTCACTTCCGTGAAACAACCCGCCGAAAGGTAGTCGTAGGCAAACCCAGGCATACGGGACTTTGCCTTGACTCGCAGGTGCTCGATGGACGGATATTCGGAATTGAAGTGAGACTGCATAGGACTGGCTTGACGCTTGTTGAATTAACGCCCATAAGGGCAGGGGTGGCGTGTGATCGACGTGTTCTGAGTTTCCCGCGGAAGGGCCCCGGCGTGCCCGTGAGTCTTACCGTACCAGCCACGTACTTCGCAATGAATGGCCCAGCCAGCGAAACGCCATTATTTCCAGATTGTCGCGTCAAAAAAACCGCCACCCGGTCGCCGCGCCGCAATAAAACCAGCGTTCAATCTCGAGTTCGCCCCACCACTCACCCCAACGCGCAATACAACGCGACTCAAGGATTTCCTGCATGCGAGGTTGGCATCGAGTAGCGGCCCGTCCTCGCTTTGATGATACTGAACCGACGCCCCCAAAAAGGAATGACCGATGAAGTGTGCACCTCTGCTCCTGCTGACGACCCTATGGATAATGTCGTCCATCAATGGAACCGTTCAAGCTGACAGCCCGTCGTCCACCAAACCGAACATCATTCTGGTCATGGCCGACGATCAGGGCTGGGGCGACGTGGGCTACAACGGCCATACGTTTGTGAAGACTCCTGAACTCGACGCGATGGCAAAGGAGGGTTTCGTCTTCGATCGCTTCTACGCAGCCGCCCCGGTTTGTTCGCCGACCCGAGCCAGCGTGATGACCGGTCGCAATCCAATCCGCACCAAGGTCACCAACCACGGTCGCTACATGCGGCCGCACGAACAGACGATTGCGGAATCGTTGCAGGCGGCGGGCTACGTCACGGGCATCTTTGGCAAAGTCCACCTGGGATCTGGCCAGCCGAAATCGCCCTGCAATCCGTCCGGCATGGGCTTTGACGAATGGGTCGTCGGGCTCAACTTTTTCGACAACGATCCGTACCTCAGCCGCAACGGCAAAATCGAACAACGGAAAGGGAAGGGATCGGTCATCGCGATGGATGATGCACTCGCCTTTCTGAATTCGCACAAAGACGGCGACCAACCGATGTTCATGGTCGTCTGGTTCCCTTCACCGCACGATCCACATCAGGAAGTGCCTGACGGACCGTCTCTCTACGACAATGAGAAACACGCCGGCTACTACCGCGAGATCACGTTGCTCGACCAGCAGGTCGGACGCCTCCGCCGCGGACTGCGGGACATGGACATCGCCGAGAATACGATCCTGTGGTATTGCAGCGACAACGGCGGACTGGTTGAAGCCACTTCCGGCGGACGCAAGCGAAAGGGCAGCATCTACGAAGGCGGACTTCGCGTACCCGGAATTCTCGAATGGCCCGCTCGTCAACTGAAGGGTCGCACCAATGTCCCAACATGGACATGCGACATCTACCCAACGTTGCTGGCGATGGCAGGGATCAACACCACCGCGCCCCACGTCCTGGACGGCATCGACATCAGCGACATCATCGCGGGTCGCTCGGACAATAGAGCAAAACCCATGGGCTTCTGGCATCTGTTCCAGCAGGGCCAGGCGACCTGGAGCGATCGCATTCAAAAAGCCGTCATGGAAAAGCAGCTCGCCGGCGATCCGCTTCCCCACAACGCCGCTCGAATGAAAAAGGATGTCGACGAGTTTCCGCAATTCCCGGAAGACGCGACTACTGGACACGCGGCGTGGAATGATTGGCCATGGAAGCTGCATCGCATCAACGGCGAAAAATACGAACTGTACAACCTCGCCGACGATCCGATGGAATCAACTGACCTCGCGACCGAGCCGGAACATCAAGCTCGATTCCGCCGCATGCAGACCGAACTTCACGCGTGGATGCGTTCGGTCATCCGCAGCATCAACGGCAAGGACTACAGCGAAACCTCAGGGAACGCTTCCCGAGACGCAGTGTCCACGACTCCGACGTACGAAGTCATCAACGACTACCGGCCTTACATTGCCAGCAGCAACAACGTCGTTGCCTGGTACGGAGACCGCGTGGCACTGGTGCTCGATGGCGAAACCAATCCGGAACAGCGCAACCCCCAAACCATGCAGGCCATCTTGGGAGCACTCGACGACGTGTTCGACGCGTTCGATCAAGTCACCGGACGGCGTCCCCGGCTCACGGCGCCCTTGAACGGCAAAATCCGCATCGAAGTGTCGAGTAAGGTCGGCGGCGGGCTTGCGCATCACGGCCGCCTGGGCGTCGGGATTGGCGACGGCTTCTTCAAGGGCCTCTACCAGCGTTTCGAAAAGGGAGACCACACCGTCGATCAGGTGTTCTTCTACGAAATCGCAAGAAACTACTGGATGCCAGACATGAATCCCACGATCGACTACCACACGTCCAAGGGACCGCAGGACGACGGTTGGTGGACGGTCGGGTTCAACAATGCAATGTCGATCTTCTTACCCGCCGAGATCGATTCCATCACCGACATGTACTACTTCGGCAGCAACGGTCAGCGTTTCTCCAACGGCATGGAAGCGAACCTGAACTCGTATCTGCAAAACCCTGACAAGTACAACTGGGAGAATTCATGGAATGTACCGTTGATACCGTGGAAGGAACGCACGAGCGTCAACGACTTGATGACCGGACTGCTCATTCGCCTTCATCGCAACCACGGTGGCATCGACTTTATCAAACGACTGTACGAAGAAATCCCGAAACGCGAACCACTCAAATCGCGAGCCGATCGCCAGGGGGTACGCGACAACTTCTATGAAGCCTGCAGCCTCGCCGCGGGGAAGGATCTGCACGACTTCTTCGCCAATGAACTGCGCTGGCAGATTTCTCCCGCACGGCAGATAAAGCTCGTCTCACAGCTGAAGCCCGCCAGGCCCAACGTGGTCCTGATCTTCATCGACGACATGGGCTACGGCGACATTGGCCCGTTTGGCAACACAACCAACAAGACTCCCAACCTCGACCGCATGGCCCGCGAGGGAAACGTCCTTCGACAGTTCTATGTTGCGAACACCGCCTGCACGCCTTCCCGGGCGGCGTTGATGACGGGCACGTATGCAGCCCGGATCGGCATGGACGGCAGGGTAAACTTCCCTGGTGAAACACGCGGCCTGAACCCAAGCGAAGTTACCATCGCCGACATGCTGAAGGCAAACGGCTACGCGACGGGATGCTTTGGCAAATGGCACCTCGGCGATCAGCCGGAATTCCTGCCGACGCAGCAAGGCTTTGATCGCTACTTCGGCATTCCCTATTCGAATGACATGTGGCCCGGCAACAAGCGAGGAAATCCGCTCACCGATCGAGGCCCTTACACGCCGCTTCCCATCGTGAACCAGAACGATGTCGTCGCCTATGTCAGCGACGGCGCTGACCAGTCACTACTTTGCGAAGTCGTGACGGATCACGCCCTGAAATTCATCGAAGACCAGCGTGACAAACCGTTCTTTTGCTATGTGCCGCATGCCTACGTTCACCTCCCTCGCTTTGCACGGCCCAAAGTGGCACAGGACGCAGGTGGAGACATTGACCGCTCGAACGTCGAGGAGGTGGACACCAGCGTCGGTCGCATCCTCGACAAGCTCCGCGAGCTCAAACTCGACGAAAACACTCTGGTCATTTTCACGTCCGACAACGGGGGAGCCCGCGGCATGAGCATGGGCCCACTGCGAGGCGGCAAGGGAGGCCCAAAATACGAGGGCCACATGCGCGAACCCACACTCACCTGGTGGCCCGGCACCATCCCGCCCGGAACTGAATCGCAGGGCATCGCCGTCACGACCGACCTGCTGCCTTCGCTGGCGCGTCTCACGGGAGCAACGGTTCCCGGTGATCGTGTGATTGACGGCAAGGACGTCACCGATATTCTGCTGGGCAAACCCGACGCAAAATCTCCGCACGCACTTCATTACTACGAAGTCGACGGCATCCGCCGGGGTCCATGGAAGCTGGTGATGAAGGGCAAAAATGCCGAGCTCTACAACCTCGATGACGACCTTGGCGAACAGCGGAATCTGGCGCAGCAGCGCCCCCAGCTCGTTCAGGAACTCCGCAAACTACTTGCTACGCACGCATCCAACGTTGCAGCAAACGTACGGCCGGCAGCCTTTGTCGCCCCCGAAACCGCGAAGCCCCTGATTTCCACGCCCGGCGATCTGCCAAAACTCAGAGACTATATGGGGCTTCCGAATACGACCGCCGATGGACAGTAAATCGAATATGCCCGACCCGATGAACTCGAATCCCTACGAACCACCTTCCTCCGGGGCATCGCATGCACCCAAGGGGAGCTCGCTGAGACGCGCGGCTCTCAATGTCTTGAAATATCTGTTGGCGTATGCGTCCGGCATTGTCGCGTGCGTGCTGCTAACCCACGTCGACGGCGAGCTCGCGGGGAAGACCCTGTGGCCGTTCTATTTCGGCGGATCCCCAATTGGATACGTATTCTTCTACTTCATCTTTTCACCGGCCGAAGTTTGGGGGCCGAGTGCGGCGTATTGGTTGCTGTATGCGTTCGGGCTTCTACCATTCCTGATCCCGGCGTCCGCGTTGATCGGCCGCCTTGCCGGGACTACCACATCCGCTCGGCTACGGTCCTGGCGTCCCTTCTGGATTGCGTTTCCCGTTGGTTTTGTCGGAACCGTAGGAATATTCACGGCGCTGTGCCAATCAATTTAGCACCAGCCCTCCAACACGCGGCTGCTCGAACCAAACGGATGCAAGCTTCGTACATGTCTTACCCCCTCACATCCATCCTCGACGAGGCGCACACCGATGATTCGCGGCCAGCTTGCTTTCCTCGTTGCCATCTCAATTTTCTCAACCGCGTTTGGAGAGGAAATACTCGAACCGAAACGCCTGACGATCGACGATGGTGTCGAACTTCACTACATCGAAAAAGGCAAGGGCCAGCCGGTCGTTTTCGTACACGGAGCCACCGGCGACTGCTACACATGGGCCAGGCAGCTGGATGATTTCTCCGATTCGGGCTACCGAGCGATCGCACTAAGCCGACGAAACAACTACCCCAACAACAACAAGCTGCTCCCCGATCACTCCGGAGCAGACGAAGCCCGCGACCTGGCCCAGTTCATTCGCAAACTGAACGTGGGCAAAGTTCACCTCGTCGGTTTCTCGGCTGGCGGTAACGCCTCGCTCGTTGCAACACTCGACCACCCCGAACTCATTCGCACGCTGGTACTGGCCGAGCCACCTCTCATTTCGTGGCTGGCCAACCTGCCGGGCTCGCAGCGTCCCAAGGGCCTCGCGATGCTACGTCAACTTGGTGGCCAGCGCGTCGATCCGGTCAAAGCCGCCATCCGCGCGGGTGACGACCTCGCCGCCTCGCGCGCGTGGGTCGATTCGTTTGGTGGCAAAGGAGCGTTCGACGGGCTCCCCAAATTGATCCAACAGCAGCGCGTTCGCAACATCAACGAACTGAAGGCGATCATGAACCATCGGCGATATTACCCCCACGTCGAGCCCATTCGAGTAAAAAAGCTGGCAGTCCCTACCTTGATCCTCTCGGCCGACAAGACAACCGCCACCTCGTCATTGACCGATCCCGAACTGCAACGCCTACTACCGAAACAGACCAGCAAACGAGTCACGATCCCCGGTGCGCGCCACATCATGTTTGTCGACCAGCCTGAATTGTGCCTCAAGGCAATACTGAATTTCCTGGATGCATCACGAGGCGCCGACAAGGCCCGCGACACCCAGTCCACGTCGTCCTCCCGACTGCCGTGATTCCACCGACACCGCTGGACACGGGGCGCGACTTTGAAATAATTGAGTGAGTTTCGAGCTGCGTTACGTCCCCACCATGGCTAAACGCTTGATTAACAGGAATGCACGCATGTTGTTCATCTTGATGCTTGAAGACGATCATGACCGGATAATACGGTTCAATGCCATCTTCACTCAGCACGACGACGAAACTCAGCTCATCATTCGACGTACTGCACCGGGATTCATCGAGACCCACGCGCAACTTCAATCCACTCCAATGCTCATTGCCTTGGACCACGACCTCTTCACCGACAACGCGGATGACCCCGACCCTGGTGATGGGCGCGATGTCGCGAAGCATCTTGCCGATTGCCAGCCAGTCTGTCCGGTTCTGATCCATTCGACGAACAGGCCGGCGGCGGAATCGATGTTACTTACCTTGCGTGACGCGAAATGGACCGCCGATCGCATCGCCCCAATCGGCGATGACTGGATTGAAGCGTACTGGTACCCAATCGCCGTGGAAATGATGGCTGCCAACTAACCTTGGATATCTCACGGAACATCCATCGTGGATGGCTTTAGTCCCGGCCTGCTCAATCAGACGTTGATGCGACCGAGACCGCGTCGAAGGCTGCTCTGGTGCAGCGCTCCTGACTTGGGCACAATGCTCAAGCACACACAGACGCTTGCAACACATGGGGTTCATTCCATGCAAAAACCAGACGAGTCGAAAACATTTCCGGCACAAATTGTCGGGGAACTGCTGCGAACGGAACGGCAAAACGACGGAACCAGGGTCCTGTTGCGAGACCTCATCGTCGAAATCGAATCAGAAAGGATTACCGTGCCGACCGGGACGCAAACGGACTTCAGCACGATACCGTGGTTCGGTCGTATCCTCGTCCGTTGGTCGCGCGTGGATATCGCTGGCGTGGTTCATGATTTCCTGTACCACACGCAGGTATTCCCCCGTTCCAAGGCTGACCGAATATGGCGGCTATGCGCCGTTTCCGGTGAGCATCGTGCGAACTGGTTTCAAGGTTGGACCGGATGGCTGGCACTCCGCATTGGCGGCTGGGTTGCATGGATTGCCTGCAAGCGCCGTATCGAGTCCGGCGACTACCATTGCCGATGAAGCTCTCCGGCTACCCAGCACCACGTTTTCAAACATCGGCCAGACACTTCCACCCCGCCGACTCGCCGGTCAGCACTCCCGAATTACGGACACTCCGGTTGCGCCCGACAAAGAGAATACGTATTCGGCTAAAATCAGCGGCGAAAAGCTGCAAAAGCAGTCGACAAACCACCGACAACCGCGTGGCGAGCTGCTCCACACGGCGCGGGAGGGCGAGGCTCCCGCCGAGCCAAACCACACGCAAACCAAGCAGACACGGTTCGGCAGGAGCCTCACCCTCCCGGCACAACTCCTTACAACCATGCGACGCGCCGAAAACAGTCGACAAACCACCAACAACCGCGTGGCGAGCTACTCCACACGGCACGGGAGGGCGAGGCTCCCGCCGAGCCGAACCACATGCAAACCAAAATCCAGACACGGTTCGGCAGGAGCCTCACCCTCCCGGCACAACTCCCTACAACCATGCGACACGCCGAAAACAGTCGACAAACCACCAACAACCGCGTGGCGAGCTACTCCACACGGCGCGGGAGGGCGAGGCTCCCGCCGAGCCAAACCACACGCAAACCAAAATCCAGACACGGTTCGGCAGGAGCCTCACCCTCCCGGCACAATTCCGTACAACCATACGACACCAAAAACAGCCGACAAACCACCGACACCCGCGTGGCGAGCTACTCCACACGGCACGGGAGGGCGAGGCTCCCGCCAAGCCAAACCACACGCAAACCAAAATCCAGACACGGTTCTGCAGGAGCCAAACCACATGCCGGTCCGTCGACACGAGGCGCCAAGAATCATGTGGATCGCGTGCGAGGTCCGTTCAGCAGGCGACCGATCAGTGTGTATCGCACACCATATTCGTACGACACCACCAGCAACGACGAGACGACAACCGTAATGCCCACGAACTTCACGGCAACTGGCAAATTCATTTCCCGCACGTACCACTGGGCCAGAATCACCAGCGGCAGATGCACAAGGTACAGCCAGTACGACGAATCGGAGAGGTATCGCAGCGTCCGGCTTTCCCGAGAGAGCAAGCGACGACATAGCCCAATCGATCCGAACGTCATCAACCACGCAAAGGCAGCCTGAAGAAAATTGCCCAACATGATGTTGGTTTGCTGATCGACGAACCGTGGCACAATGCCGAACGTGCCCGAAACAAGATCCAGACCAACCGGGAACGCGATGCACAGTGCGACGGGTAGGCTCACGTACCACCACCGACCCAACCGTCCCTGACTGTCGTCCATGTCCCAATAGATGGCTCCGAAAAAGAAGAACACGGCGTAGTAGGCAAGGACGCTGGGGATTGGCAACATCCCGACCGATGGATCTGGGCCGAATGTTTGCGTCTGCATGAGCGATTGCGGAAACATCGTCAACGGAATAAGCCACAACAATCCTACCGGCGAACAAATCAACCAGCGAGGCAGCCGCTCGATGCGAACCAGTTTCGCCACAAATGCATAGCCCACAAACGCAACCACCAGCCAGCATAAGAACCAAAGAAACCACAGGTGCAGGAAGACGGGCAGCTGAAACAGAAGCCCCTCCAGCGTCTCCATACCACCGGCTCCACCAACAATCACTTCCGAACCAGCAGCCCCCAACAGCCCGGCGATCTCCGTTCGCCCCGCCATCAACTCCGCTTCGTCGAGGGGAACCCCTAGCGAACTGGCGATGAAATTGGTGGTGCCAAAGTCGGTCTCCAGCACCTGCGTCGCGGTGAGACCCGTTCCGTCCAGTGCGTTCGCATCGGCACCTGCGTTCATCAGCAGGGCTGCGGCTTGCGAGCGTCCCATAAAGCATGCGATGTGCAACGGAGTTGCTTTGTCGCGATTCGGCAGACTCACGTCCGCGCCCGCATCCAGCAACGCTTCAACAATCTCCGTGTGCCCCAGAAAGACCGCTGTGCAGAGCGGCGAAGAACCCGAGTGGGCATCCATCGCATCCACTTCGACGTCCGGATCCTGAAGTCCCAGGCGTACCTGTTCCACATCGCCGGCAACCACCGCGGCGAAGATCGGCGAACTGCCGGGACTCCCCGGCGCCGGACGAGTCACGATATAGCTGACCAACCACATCGACGGCACGATGGTGAAGCACCCAATCACCAGCGGCAAAAGGATCCGCTTCAATCGATGCTGAACGAGCTTTCGGAGTCCTCGCTTTCGCCACAGCATGGCAGTAAAGAACCCACTGAGCATAAAAAATAGCGGCATGCGAAATCCGTGGATCAGCGAATACAGCACCAGGTAGAATTCGCTTTGCTGCGTGTCGCTCACGGGCCACGGAATGGGAGCAAAAGAAAGTGCCGCGTGGAGCACGATCCCCAACAGCATCGCAATCGCGCGGAGGGCATCGAGGTCATGGCGTCGATCGAAAGCGACGTCTGCAACGCTCGTTGTTTCGATTTCCTCGGCAGGCCGTCCGGCTTGCGGTTTGACATCGACGGCTGAAAGGTTCATGAGAATCTCCTGAAAGTGACGGAACAGGCGCGCAACGGTGGCGCGAAGACAATAGAGGACTACTGCTCCCTACGAGGGCTCAGCGGATGTTCGCGAGCTCGATTTCATCGAGTGCGAGATAGGCGTTGGCGATACTTTCACCAGAAAACTTGCTTCGCCACGCCTCGGATTTTGAGTCGCCGGACCGAAGAGCTCGCCAATACAGCCACAGCGAGACAACGAATCCTACGACACCGATGACCAACGAAACATACAGGCAGCTGGGATACATTACGGCGTCAAAGCCGATAGTCACGCAGACAGGTAGCCACATCAACCACCAAATGAAGCCAATGACGACTCCGGCTCGAAGATACGCAGTTCGCACGCCAGCAAGTTTGCTGCGGATCTCTTCGACCGGTTTTGAGAAATCGATCCGCCGGATCTTCGTACAGACCATCGCGCCCTGAGCTATCACGACGACTCCGTAGACGTGTACGATCAAGCCGCAGATGAGACGATGCGGAACACTGGTGTTCCGGGCCCAACACTGAGCTCCCAGCAAAATCAGAAGGACGCCAATGGCGATCTGAATGAACTGCCCACGAAGCAACGGCCTTAGCGATGACTTGACTCGATCCATCAACTGTCGACGAGTCAATAACAGACGGCCCGCCAGCTCCTGCTGCTCCAGCGACGCTGTGGAGGTGTGACTTTGAGTCGCACCAAAACCCGCGGACCGGATCACCGTGGGCGCGAACGCCGGATCCTCGCCCGAGGTTATCGACTGCACGTCCGACTTCAGTTGGCTCGCGTGCTGATAACGACGGCGAGGTTCCTTCTCCAGCGTCCGAAGCACCACGTCATCCAGACGCACATCAATCTGAACTTTGGCAGACGGTGCAGCAAACCGCCCGATGGGAAGCTCCCCCGTTAGCATCTCGTAGATGACCACCCCCAGCGAATAGATGTCCGCGCGGTGATCGACGCCACGCGAACCTTCCAGTTGCTCGGGCGCCATATACCGAGGAGTGCCCATCACTTGATGCGTCGCTGTTAAGGCGTATTGCTGACTTTCGTTGCCAAGTATCCGCGAAAGCCCGAAGTCTGCAATTTTCACCGAACCGTCCACGGACATCAGAATATTCTCGGGCTTGATGTCCCGATGCACCACGCCTTTGTCGTGAGCGTATTGCAATGCGTCGCAAAGCTGTGGCACGATCGCCAGCGCGTGCTCCGGTGCCAGCTCTCGCGACTGAACGACGTCCCGCAAAGTCGAACCTTCGACATATTCCATGAGAAAGTAGTAGGTGTCGGCGACGTTCCCAAATTCGAACAGAGACACAATGTTGGGGTGGTTCAGCTTCGCCAGCGTTCGTGCTTCCCGTGTGAACCGTAACGCGAACTTGACGTCGTGTCCCAACTCCTCCGGCAGAATCTTGATCGCAACCAAACGATCAAGCCCTTCCTGTCGCGCTTTGTAGACCGCCCCCATGCCGCCGGCACCCACGAGCTCCAAAATCTCCAACGCCGGAAACAACTCTGCCATGACTTCGATGCTCGGCGGGTCAAAAGCGCCGGATGGTTTCCCGGCCTCACCAAAGGCACTCTGAATGACGTGGCTGTCTTCAGGAAACCGCTCGACGTATTCGGCTTCCGTGGGTGCATCGCCACGGCGTCGTCGATAGTCGAGTTCCAGGACAACCAGTTCCGCCAACAGCGCATCGCGTTCGACCTGTTGGAAGTCACCATCGAGCATCGACTCAATGGACGCAGGTTGGTCGTTCTGCCACTTCAGTTCGAAGTCGGCACACAGATCGTCAATCCGCTCCAGAGCCGCGATCGGTATTTTCTGTTTGCGAATGCTCATTCTCAGTGAGAAGTTCCTGCTGACATTTTTCTCGTATCAGGTGTAAACGACGCTCAATCGTCCGTTCGGAGCAGCCAAAACGCTGGGCCAATTCGGCATTTGAGTATCCCTCTAACTTGGCACCCGCCAAATCCCGGAGCTGCCCGACACCTAAATGAGAAAAAAATTGTTCGACGGATTCCCGCATCATCAGCACCATTTCCGGCGACGGCTCGTCACCAATGGCTTCAATGACCATTTCTTCGTCAGACGATGAACCAATTGGTTGATTCAACGAATGAACGTTAACATTCCCTCCGCGGCGTTGCCGCTTGTCGTGCCGGTGCTTGTCGACGACCTTTCTTGCCGACATCCGCAACAGCAATCGCCACAGATCATCGCGGTCCGACAAATCGGGAAAACGCCCGTTTTCTGCCGCGTTGTAGAAGCTGTCAAAGACGCTCAACACGATGTCTTCTTCGTCCGACACCGCTCGATTCTGCCCGTACAACCGAGCTCGAACAGCCCGCACGAGGCGATCGAAGTAGTGCTGCCAGATTCGATTCGCGGCAATAGAATCCCCGCGTTTCACCTGATCAATCCAGTGGCTGACATTGCTCTTGGACATTCAGCAGACGGCCCATGCGATGAGATCGGAAACTCAATCGCTTCATCGTAGCACCTCTCGTGAGTGGCCGTCGACGGCGGATACCAGGAAAACCCGTGCTCAGGCCATTCGACTCCTGCGGGATGAATACTGCACGGCAACCTCTTGCGAGATATCGTCGACAACGACCGCGTCAATCAACTCTTCCTCATCTTCGTCGCTCTCGCCGGCGGCTGCCAACAACAGGTCGACTTGAGCGGCCGCCGGTCGGAGGAACAGCGAGTTGGTCGGCAGGTTCGCCGAAAGGATGTCGCCGAAGTTGGTCCCCAAAATACTGAGGTCCGTGACGTCGATGGACCCGCTGGCGTTGAAATCAGCAAACGGATTGTAGTTCGACGTCGGTGCTCCCTGACCGGCAGTCCCGCCGAAGGACGTGCCCAATCTCGCCAAATCCGTCACATCGACGAATCCGCTTTGGGATGCATCGCCGTGCAACACGCTGAACGCAAATTCGAATTTGTTTCCAGCCGTACCATCACCGGACGGGAAGTCCTGCCCAATCGTGGCGGGCGAGCGAACGGTATTCTGGAATTCACCGTCTAGTTGATTTCCAAAATCGACATCCGTGACAGTGTCGTCGACGGCAATCAGATAGTTCCCGTCCGGCAGGTTTGCCGTCGTCGTTATCGTCAGCAGGAATGTCCCTGGATCGTAAGAATTCGCCATGGGAACGACTACCGGAATCGCATTGACATCGTCCGTCATGAACAGGGCGACTGCATCAGCCGGGATGCTGACATTCTCGCTGAACTGAATGTGAATCTGGTTCACGTTCCGCCATGGTAGCGGCTCCGTCTGGTCAACTCCCGTAGGCAATTCGTAGCCCAATCCTTCTTCCGGGTCGACGTGGCCAAGGAAGTCGTTCGTCGCAGCCGAACCCGCCCAGAAAGTACCGCTCACTTTCACACGCTCAACGTAGGGCAACTCGTCCACAACGGCAGCTTCGGTCAGCGTGATCGTAATCGTCTTCTCGTCCGTCAATCCATCCTTGTCTGTTGCAATGACGTCAATCTCGAATTGTGGATTCAGATCGATATCGAGAGCTGAGTTGTCGCTGACCCGGATGTTGCCGTCGTCGTCAATTGCGAACGAACTCGAGGGCTCCAACGAGAACGTCACCACATCGTCAATATCCAGATCCGACGCCGACGCCGTTTCGATCAGCGTCCCAACCGCAGATCGCTCCTCAATCTCAAACGTCAAGGCGTTCAGGTTGAGGTTCGGTGGGTACTCACTGAGGTCGTTGACATTGATCGTTACGTCCACCGTATCACTAACGCCCCAAATATCGGTGACGGTCGCCTGCAACGTGTAGGTGGGTATCGTCTCCGCATCAAGCAATTCTTCGTTGACGGTGATCTGCCCACTATTGCGATCGATCGTGAACTCGGGTGGCTCGACGGGATCACCTTTGCCCGCGTTCTGACTGGCTTCAAAGCCCAGTGATTCGCCGCCGGTAATGGTCAGTCGCAGCACGCTTTCGTCCAGTCCACCAAAGGAAAGCTTGCCAACCACTTCGTTGCCATTGACGTCCGTATCCGCGAATGCCTGAACCTGACCACCAATTCCGGCGGCGACAAGGCGAGCGTTCAGATCCGCTACCAGATCACCCAGCGAAGTGTTGTCCACCCGGTCCGCGTCGCTCAGCAACAAGTCGATCGTCGCCGTCGTCGTGGTCGGTAGCCCGCCGCCGTTAATGGTAAATTCCAACGAAACATCTTCGGTCCATTTGCCATCAACCGGACCGTCGGAAGTCGCGGTTAGTGCCAGCAAGGCCGGCAGTTCGGTCAATTCGTAAGTAAGCGGACCATCGTCAGCAGCAGAGAGACTCCCCACAACCGTACCCGTTGAGGAGTTCTCGTCGACGAAGAAGACCTGGTCGTTGATGACGGGACTCGCATTGGTAAAGTTCCCGACGACGGCGATGGTCGACTCAGTTAACGAAAGCCCGCCGTCGTCGTCTTCAAGATAGACGTCCACGTCGAAGATCGCCTGCGATGAATAGGTGTGCGTGGTCGTCACCGTGCCGAAGCCGGTCACCGAATCGTAGGTGCCTGTTGCCGTGCTGGAAGTTCCGTCGCCCCATTCGATGGTCGCGGTATAGACATCGGATGTGCGGGCCGGATCCTCGAACGTCGCCGTCAGAATGACCGCCTCGTTGATTGCGGCCGCGGTATCTATGGTCAGCGCGTCGGTCAACGGCGAGAACAGTGTTGGGGCGACATTGCTGACGGTGATCAACTGCGAATCGCTGCCGTTGCTGCCCGTATCAACTGTTTCGGTCGCCGTCACCGTAATGTTGTATTCGTCCGAGATGGTTCCGGTCGGATTGTCGTCCGCATACTCATGCGATGCCGAAAAGGTGCCGTTCACGACCGTCGCGGCTTCACTATCTCCATCGCCCCAGTTTACCGATACGGTGTGCGAATCCATGACTCCCGGATCGGTTATGTAGCCAGAGAGGCTGACCGTCGCGCCTTCGTTGACCGGGTTCGGATCAAAGCTGTACACAACCACGGGAGCACCGTTGCTGACCACCACCTGGACCGTTCGAGTCTCGCTGCTGCCTCCGTCGTCGTCAGTCACCGTCGCGGAAACGACGTAGGTACCGTCGTCAACGAAGGGATGAACGACGCGAAAGTCGGTTGAGCGAGCATTCAGGCCGAAGGACTCGGCGTTCGAGCCGTCACCCCAATCGACAACCAGTGTGAAGCTATCCAACAAACCGGCATCGGAGAATTCCCCGGTCAGCGCGACGGTGTCGCCTTCGACAATCAATGCAAGCCCCGAGTTGTTCGCAGCCACCAACGCGTCCGGCAGTACCGGGTTCGCGTTGGCCACACTGACGACCTTCCTCACGGCGTCGTACGTGCCCTTGTCGTCTTCCGCCACAACGGAAATCGTGGTTGCCGCCGAGTCATCAACAAAGGTGTGCTCGGCAGTAATGGGCGACGTCTTGCCAGCAGCGGACACCTCTTCCACCGGAGTTCCATCGCCCCAATTGACATAGAAAGTAACATCGCCGTCATTGATTCCGGGATCGCTGAAGGCTACCGACAACTCGTAGACGGAACCCTCCATTGCTGAATCAGCACCGCCCGGTACAACCGTCGGCGGCACGTCATTTACCTGGAACGAAGTGGTGTAATCACTGCTACCACCATCCTGATCGCTCACGCGACCGCGTATCGTCACCAAGCCGTCCTGCTGCAAGCTGCCCCCGGTCCACGATGCTGGAATCGTTGCCGTGGCGACATTGGAATCGACGACGTCAAACGTGCCGTCATCACCAAAATCGAAGCTGTATGTGAATGTATCGCCACTGCCAGGATCAAAGACCGAGCCAAGCGTCACCGTGTGACTCCCGCCAGACGCTGTGCCCTCGTCGATTCCCGCCACGGGAACGGACGTGGAGATCGCGGCCGTTGGAGCAACATTACCCACGTCCAACACACCCGTCGACGTGACGGTTCGAGTGGTCGTCGTACCGTCTGATTCGAGGAACGGATACGTTGCCTGCAGCGAAATCGTTATCGCAGCATGCGAGCTGCCATCAATGCCCAGCAGGCGAAGATCATCCTCCCAATCCAACAACTCATCCAGCGAAGTCGCGTCGCCAAAGGCATTGTCGCCATTGAGATCCCATGAAACCGATGATGGGGTTCCCACGGCACTACCCGCCAGTTGCAGCGGTTCGCCTTCGATAATCGAGTAGACGTCCGCCTGTAGGCTGTTGGCATCCACCGTCACGGCAACATCCTTGGTCGCCATCGCGGCTATATCAGGATCGGACTCACTATCGATCATGCTCACTTCGATCGTATAGTCACCCGGTGTCTTATAGTTATGTTCCCCCTCCGGAACGCCAGTGCCGTACGTGTTACTGGTCCCGTCGCCCCATTTGACCAGCCACCCGACCAACGCATCCGCACCGGGATCCAAGGCTTCGAGTTCCAGTTTGTAGAGTCCTCCAACGGGGACCGTGGAATCACCCGTCAGTTCGATCGTAGGTGGCGTATCGACAACCAGCAGATTGATGGTTTCCGTCGTCGTTACGTCCTCGCCACCAATCGTTCGCGTTGCCGACACGAGAATCCGGTAGCTCTCTGTTCCATTGTCGATGCCGAAATCTGCCAGCTGGTCCCACGTGCGATTCAGCGTTGTACTTCCACCATTGTCGAACACGGTCCCCTGGATCGTCCAGGTCACGTCCGAAACCCCCGTGTTCTGCGGAGCGATCGACGCATCCGGAAGCGTCACAGTGATCGACAGGTCGTCGCCTTCATTAATCGATGGATTGGCGTCGGAAACCACGATTAACGGCCCGGCTTCAATCACAACGCCTTCGATATCCGAATAACTGACGAGCGTCGTTCCGCCGATACCAAGATCGCCTGACGGAGCCGTACCAGTTGGATTCACGGTCGTCGCAGGGTCGCCAGGATTAAAGATGAGCTTGTCACCCGTCGCGACCAGGGAGGGACTCCCGCCATCAATCGTCGACTTGGACGCGCCAGTCAATTGGTCGCCGTTGACCACGAACGTGTCGTTGTCTTCTTCACCATTCAGGAATGTCGTGGTGTTTCCACCAACCGTCACAAGATCAAAACTGTCTTCGCCCTGATCTCCGTTCACCGTGATCGCAATCGTGTCGCCGGAAGTCGTCGCAATCGTGACTTCGTCGGCGCCGGCTCCCAATTCAACCGTGCTCGTTTCGCTGGCACCGAAGACCTGCACGACATCAGGCGAATCGCCCGTGTCGAGATTGAAGTTCGAGACATCGTCACCCGGAGCGGAATTCACATTCAGCCGATCTTCACCCCCAGCGGTGCTAACGTTCAAGTTGGCAAACTTAATGAACTGGGCACGCACGGCGTCGGCAGCTTCGGTCACCACAAAGGAAACCTGCATCGAATAGGTGCGGCTGATCGATGTCGAGCCACTAAACATCTCACCATCCGTCACGCCCGCGGTACTGTTCAACGCCAGCTCCAACGTCGTTCCGGTTCCGTCATCGTAATCCACCGTACCGCGGGTCGATCCAAACAGACCGTTCACAAACCAGCCAAAGTAGCGCCCGGTCGTCACATTACTGCCGGACTGAAGCTCAAAGTCGAATTCCTGCGAACCATTCGACGTGTTGCCAGCGTTAATGCGATGCTTCGCACCTACCCCCGTGATCGTCCAAGTATCGCTGACTTCGTTGTAATCCAGAATCAAAGGCGTGATTTCGGTCGGAACAACGTCGTCAATCGAACCACCCTGCGGTGCAAACCGCCATTGCCCAATCGTCGACTCGCTCTCCCCAAACGAGCCCGGCAAGACGAAGAGTTGTTGCTGCGTGCTCTGAAAACTACCGTTGCGGCCGATGGGTGCGTTTCCAATCTCCGATACACCATTGAATGCGACGAGGCTGCCAAACGAGTTGTCATCGCCCAGCGTACCGACGATCGTCTGACCACCACTGGTTTGCCCGGCCACTGATACCGGCGACACGAGCCCCGTAACGCCCGCTGAATTGTTACTCAGCCGCTGGGCCATCGCCCCACTGCCGTCCAGTCGAACGATCACCAGCGAGTCACCATCACGACTGGTAACAAAGGCGGAATTCCCATCCGGCGATTCCGTCACGTCCGTTGGACCGATCAATCCCGTCACGCCATTTACGCCATTTTGCACCTTCTGCAGGAAGCTGATCTGATCAAACGCCGGGCGGGAGAACGTCGCGACAAAATTCTCCTCTTCGCCAATCACATGTAGGTGCGCCTCGGTGGCAACAAGTCGATCGCCACCTTCAAAGCCGAACGAACTGGCGGCGATGAACGGAACTTCAGACAGGAACCCGGTACTCGTTGCCCCGTAGCCCTTGAACTCAACCTCCGTGCCATTGTCCTTGAGCACAAAAAGCACTCCCTCGCTCACGGCGATATCCAGAAACTCCTCGCCAAAGTCATGCTCCAATTGCCCTTCGTGAAGAATATCGGGAGTATTGTCAGGCACATCGGGCACCGGGACAATTTCTCCCGTGGCGAAATCGAACGTATACAGTTTCACCCGTTGGGCAATCGCGCCCGTAGATACACCCTCGTATTCCAACAGCGCGGCAACGACAAATTGCGTGTCGTTGTAGACGATCTTCTTGACCGTCGCCCTCGTTGACTCGAACAGCGTGAACGGGATGTTGCCCTTGTCCAGCGTCTGGTGGCTGAGGAACGAAAGCTCGCCGGTGACTTCGTCCCGCGACAGCGTCACGATTCCAAGGTCCCCGTCCCGCATCCGCACGAATTTCCCGTTGAAGCTGACATTGATGTCGCTGAGCCCTGCGGCGGATCGAATCCCGTCGAAGTTGTTCTCGACAACCTGAAGCACCCGGTAGTCTGTACCATCGAGCACCAACAATGCATCACGAGTCTCCGTAAGGGCGTAGACTTCGCCGGAAACACCCATCGCCACTTCGTAGAAGCCACTAAACGTCGCATCATTCGCGGCGATCCCGATCGAATTCAGTGCCGGACGAACAGCCGAGACGTAATCGACCTGGTCCGTCCCGTTAGTGCCCAACGTGGCTGCGGTGAGATTGATCAAACTGCCAACTTGCGTTCCGCTAACGTCCGTGGAGGCGTCGCCAGCGATTTCAACATTCACGCGGACGGTCTGGGTCGTGCCGACGTTAGGAATCAACGTGACCCAAACCTGCCCTGCGTTCAGGGCCGTCAAAGTCTGCGGACCAACGGTCGTCGTATCCAGATCGTCAAACGCCAGATCCACTTGCGTGGTCGCGGTGGTGGAACTGTCCGAGTGAACGCCAACTCCAATCCGCGGCCGAGCGAGATTCTGGCCGGTCAAGTTGGCCACCAGAATCCAGTCGTAGCCCTTGAAGTCGACTGCCGAAGGATGATCGCCCAGTCCAACATCCGCAAGGCCACCCGGCAGGCGCATCACGGCCAACACGCCATCGTTGTCGGGCGCGTCACGATCGGCGGACTGCGGATTGAAGTCGATGTCGTCAATCGAAACATTGTCCAGCAAACCGTAAATCTGGGCTCCGCCGATCAGATTGGGAATGTAAGGCGTCGCCTGATTGAGGCCCTTGTCGCCGTGCAGATAGGGGTTCACCGCTCGTGGCCCCACGAGTTCCGTGTCGACATCCGCACTATCAAGGTCCGCACGGAATCGAGCATCTTCGCTGTCGTCGGTGTCGTTATCGCCCACCAGCAAGCGTCCATCGAAGCCGTTGGTTTGCGTTGGATTGACCGTACCCGATCCGCCATCGGCAAACAGGTTTACGAAACTCGATGTGCCATTCACGTCAAACACCAACGACGTGCCCACCAGTTTCACCGTGCCCCCGGCACCACCGCCGGCACCACCGCCGTTCCCGCCTACGCCGCCGCGACCACCACTGCCGCCGTCACCACCGTCGGCTCCATCTCCGCCGCTGCCGGCGTTGTCGTCTTCCGAATCACCGCCTTCGCCCGCGATGCCGCCCTGGCCACCGGCGGCTCCACCACCTCGGCCGCCACCGCGGCCATCAAAGTCACCGCGTCGGTCCGCACCATTACTTCCCAGCCCCGACGCCGCTTCGCCGGAGGAGACGACACCCTCGCCATCGAGCTGGGTGTTCCGACTGGTATCGTCGTCGGCACGCCCGTTGGCGTCGCCGAGTCCCGCTGCACCGTCCGATCCGCCGGCTCCGCCACCAACTCCACCGAGTCCCGCTTCGCCACCGTCGCCCAAATGGGCATTCCCGCCGCTGGCGTCGAAGTTCGCTGTACCGATCTGCAAAACACCGTTCACGACGATCTCGAAGGCACCGCCTCCACCGCCGCCCGCTCCACCGTCGCCGCCCTCGCCGCCGCCGCCGCCATCACCTCCACCGCCGCCACCAGCTCCGGCGCCACCGCCGCCGCCTGACCACGTGGAGTTCTGACCAATAAATCCGCCGCCGCCGCCACCGCCGCCGCCGCCGTATCCACCAGCACCCCCGGCCCCCGCACCGCCACCGCCACCGCCGGCTCCACCACCACCGCCGCCGCCGGCAGAGATCGTTGTACCGCCGCCCGTGTTTCCGCCACCGGTCGCCGAGCCACCACCTGCACCGGGATTGCCTCGTCCGCCATTGATCTGACCCGATCCGGTCTCGCCCGGGTCGCCATTGTCGGGACTGGTTCGTACCTGACGCGTACCACCGGTGCCGCCGTCGCCTCCGCTCACAAGCGGCCGAGTTCCATTCGTCCCGCCGACACCAATCAGGTTGTCCGCGTCGTTGACGCCGGCGGTTCCTGCGGTTCCGCCGTTGAAGCCTGCAGTGCCCGCCGTGCCGTCCGTGCCGGATTCCGCGTCATCGGCAAGGAACCCTCCGCCACTTCCACCGCCGTCGCCGCCGTCCAGCCCTTCGAAGGCTTGCAGGAATGTGGTGAAGTTTCCGAACGACGCGCCGCCTTCGCCCCCATCACCGCCGTCGCCACCCCGCGCTCCAGAAATGCCCTCGACTCCCGCACCTCCCTCGCCACCACCGCCGCCATCACCACCACCGGCGGTACCGGTACCGGCAACGAGAATGCGATCAACGAGCATCGAGTCAACCTGCTGGGTCGTCGAAAGCGTGATGCTGACCTGCTCGAGGTCGAACATCAGAAAGCCAGTCACATCGATTTCCGTCGGCGTGTTCGCAACACTGGTGTAGCTGATCGTCTCCGAGGTTACCTCGCCCAATTCGTCGATGCCTTCCACAAAGAACGATCGCGCTCCGGCCTGCGAATCCGTGATCGTAATGGAGTGCAGGTCAATCAGACTGCCGTCGTTGTAGCTGTACGTCACCACCGTGTTGTTGGCATCCGCGAGTAACGCTCCGCCATTACCGGAGAACGAACCGGTCGTCGAGAAGTCCACGCCAAGCTCACTGTAGGCGGACTCGTTCGCCCCCAGGCCATCGAATTCGACTTCAATGTCTTCCACCGAGGCGGGCGTTCCCGAAACATCGAATTCAACGTTGTCCCCGATCTGGGCGTTGTTCTCAACAAAGATCGACAACCCACTGGGGCCCACGGCGGTTACGGAACTCCCGTCGGGAATCACCAGATCACCGTGAAAAATGAATCGGGCGATATACGAGGCTCCGGGCACCGGCGATGCGACCACGGATTCTGTTTCATCCAGAAATTCAACACTGAACGACGTGCCATTTAGCGAAGCAACTTCGACATCGTCCACCGTAACCGTGGGATCATCGCTGTTGGTATTGAAGACAATCGCCTGAGCCGAGAGCGTGTCGATATCCACCGAGTCTGGTAGTGGCGTCGGCATGGTCGCAGCCGGAGCGTTCTCCACAAGTCCCTGACTGGCGACGACATTGTCAACATACAGCGGGCTATACGGATTGAAGAACCCAACCGATATCACATCGACGAACGAGCTAAACTCCAACGTCTGCAGGCTGCCACCTTCGAAGTTGATCGACTCGGTGAAGGTCGCCCCACTGGCGTCCGTTGCCGTGAAGGTTCGTTCCAGCTGCCCGGTCCCGGGTGCATTGAAGTCAAGCGACTCCAGCGTAAAGGGCCGCCCATCCTCCGATGTGATGGTCACGTCAGAAAACTGGGGGGCAATGTACTCGTTGCCGGTGTGCACTCGTGATCTACTGGAACGAATCCGATAACCTGCCTCGACCACGGTGCTGTCGTCGTCGACATCAAAGTGCATCGTGGAGACAATCCGGCCAACGGAAACCACCTTATCGATCTGGATGTCCGCATTCGCGTCAAACTCCAACGACGCCAGCAAACCGTTTAACGCCAGAAACTCTTCGGTGAACGACTGCCAGCCCAGCGACGGGTCCACTTCCAGGTCGAAGCCGATGGAACTGCCGTTGATGAACGTTGCCGTGACGGGCACTGTCTGCGATGTGGCGGCCGTCGTACGGAGTTCCAACGAGTAGACAACGAAGGCGTCCCCACCCACCTGTTCCAGAGTGAGTGTGGCGTTGTCCGCTGCCGGTGCCAGCCCCGGCCCGGCATTGCTGACTTTCTCCAACCCGCTGTCGCTGGCAATTCTGAAGTTGTCTTCTTCGTACGTGTTCGCATCCACCAGCGGCAATGAGAAGTCCAACGTCGTCTGCGATTGGCTGACCTGAATTGAATCGCTAGCTTCCAACACGACCGTCCCGAAATTCAGGTCGACTCGGCCGGTTCCCGACAGGGTCGTTGCCGTCACCACGTCATCCAGTGCCTGCGTCGTATCCAGTGTCAGTGTGGCACTCTTCAGGTCCGCGAGATCACCGAAGCTAAGATCAACCTTCGAGCCGTTCGCGATATAGACTACTGTCTCGCTGACCGCTTCGTCGGCAAAATTCACCCCGTTCACCGTCAGCGACTTTGCGCCACTTCCGGAATCGGTGATCGAGAACCGAACCAGATCGAACAGTCCGCCATCGGTCGCATCCAGCGTCAATTCTGTATTGTCGGCGGCCGGCGTCAGGTCACCCGAACCGCCAATCGTCCCGCTCGTCGGCGTAAAGTCAAAACCGCTCTCGCTGTAGGACGCTTCTCCACTCGTCGTGAGTGCCGCAAACTCAATCACATGACGCTGCACGATCGTGCCGTCGTCATCCACGAAGCCCAAGACATCGTTAATGGTCTCCGTGCCAACATCCAGCGTGTTCGGCCCCGTTCCGGGCAGGAAGTTGATCTGGTCGATCTGCAACAGATCATCAATCACCGTCACGGGCGTCCCACCGGCGGTAGCGACCGCAGTCAGGGAAGCATCGACCAGCGACCAACGCGTTGGAGTCATACTGCCCGAGTTCTGAATTGTCAGGGTCTCGATGGTTAACCCAAGGTCGGTAAACTGCCCCCCGGTCGGCAGACCAGCGATAAACAGGTTGACCGTGTCATCGTCATCACCACCGCTGACGGCCGTCGAATCGCTGATTGCCGCGACGTCAATCACGTCATCACTCACACCGCCGTCGACGAACAGATTCGTCCCTACCAGGCCGGGGCCCGCATCAATCACAAATTGATCATTACCCGTGCCCAACAGCAGGTTAAACTGCGCCATGTCATCAAACGTGACGTCACCGGTCGTGACACCACTGAGGACTCCGCTGGCCGAATCATCCAGTCGCCCGCGTGTCACGGGATCCGTGATTTCCGAGCGATCGACCGTCAAGGTATCAATCCCCGCCGTGTCCCCGGTGACCGTCAGGTCGGTACTGGTTCCAAACAGCGTGAACGTATCGGCCACGGCATCATCGCCCAGGTGGACCGTCGATGCGAAGGAGAAATCAAACGCGCGAACTTCATCGGCACCGCCACCGGTATCCAATAACAACGCGGCTCCCACATCGTTGATCACGACGACATCCGCCCCCGAACTCAGCCTGGCCTCGATCTCGCTGATCTGCTGATAGGTGATCGTCCCTGCGGCACTGGCGCTCGTCAGCGTATCTTCGTCGAGCGTAAACAGCGTCGCCGTGGGAAATTCCAGCGAGAGTTTGTCTGTCTGAGCGTTGGCCGCCGTGTCGCCAATCGTGGTGCCCGACAGGGTTAAGTCGGCGGAGAAGTTGTCGAAATCGCCGTTGATGATCAGTTCATCGCTGCCAGCTCCCAACTCGACGTTGATCGGCGACCCGGCACCAGTCACCTGCAACGTGTCCCCGCCCGAACCCAGCCGCAGCGAGACATCCTCGAAACCGCCAAAACCAATCCCGTCGTTCGTGCCGTCGGACATCCCAAAGCCCGTCAGATTCGTGGCCGACAGCAACCCCGTGCCGCCGACCGCGTCACTCGAATTGCTGATCGACAACGTATCGTTGCCACCAACGCCGCCCTCAAAACTGACCTTGCCGAACAATTGCCCCAGCGTTTGCGTGGTCGCCATGCCAACGGTGACATCCTCGCCCACCGTGACCGCATCGTCTCCCTCGCCCAGATCAAGCGTCAGGTCGGTTTCGCCCACACTCATGCCAATGTCGACCGTGTCGTTTCCGGCACCCAGTTCCAATGAAACCAGTTCCGCGTTGGCATACTCCACACGCTGGCTGTTGAACAGCAACGCCGCATCGAAGGACGAACCCAACGCCGTGGTCGTCGTTACGCTCTGCGGCGCGGTTGATGTGCGTCCCGTATCATCAAGATTGATCTGATCAAGAATCAGCAGATCGTCCGTCGCGTCAACCTCCTCGCCCGCGTCAATCGCAAAGGTATTTCGTAAGGGCGTAAGCAATCCCGCCTCGCTGCCGACGTTGATCGTATCGGCCCCGGCATTGGTGAAGATGCTGACGGGTACGTTGGAATCGAGTCGCCGGAAATTGATCGTGTCCGGATCCGGGCCCGTCGTGAGCCGCACCAGGCTGGCCGCTTCTAATTGCCCCAACAGGTCGAACGTGGATCCGGTACCGACGTCCAGTCCCTCCTGGTCGGCATCGATCAACACGCTACCGCCGCCGGCTCGAATCAGTCCCTCGTGCGTGAAATTGTCGCCCAATTCGAAATTGATCGATCCCGCCGCCGCGATCACGGATGCAGTGGGCCCGATTTCTATGTTCTGCCCGACGTCGTCTGCGTCACCAACCTGCAACAGGATGTCACCGAGCGCCGAATAGACTTCGCCGGGCGTCATGCTGCCATCGGTTTCAAACAGCGAAATGTCACCGCCCGCGGTTGCAATGAACGTATCCGAGACGGCGATATCCAGCGGATTACTCGTTAATCCAATCGTTCGGTCTGCGGACGTTGGCGTGCCTTCCGCCAGCGGAGTTGCTTCCAGGATCATCGTTGCAGCCGAAACATCGTTTCCATCGACCGACGAATCATCGCCATCGAGGATCGAACCTTCCACCGTCAGCCTGGCAAGTCCCCCGGAGTTGACCGAGTCAATCTCCGCGTCACCGCCGTAGACCGACAGAACAACGCGTGCTCCGTCCGACGCATTAATTGTCACCCTGTCATCTTTGCCGGCCAGAAGCGGAATGCCAAAATTCGTATTGCCCACTCCAGACGAGGCGTTCAGCGACACCACGGACGACTCAATGCCGCGGACATTGCTCGAGTTCACGCTATACACAATCCCCAGCGTCGTACCGTCCCGAAAGACGGTAAATTCGTCGTTGCTTCCCGTCAGCGTCCAATTTGTCCCCGACTCATTTGTCTTCACCGTCGCATCACTCGCCAGCGACGAATTGGCATCGGTGATCGCGTCAAAGATCGCCTGTGGGATCGTGCCCGCGTCCAGATCGGCTGACAGCGATGCATCAACAAACCTCAAAGGTGCCACCAGCAATTGCGAAGTCTCAGAGGTCACCGACGTGCTCCCCAGAGGATTTTCAATCAGGCCGGCAAGGCCGATCACCTGGAAGCTCTCGATCGTGATCTCCGTCCCATTGGGCGTGCTGTCGGTGATCGGCATCAGATCGTTGTCGGCAGGACTGGCAACGATCAGCGTGCTCGCTGTGGCCGACTCGTTACCGACGTCGATGTCCCGCAACACCAACGTCTTGTCGCTGTCATTGAAGATGTTGACTTCTTCAAATGACGTCTGGAAGATCAACGTCGGCGATCCTTTGATCACGCGTGGATTCGTCATGGCGCCATCGCGTCCGGTTTCATTCGCTGTCAGGTTGATCGACCCACCAAGGCTCCCCTGATTGATGATGTCATCGATCTCGATAATGGTAGCCGTTTCGCTAAACGTGATTCCTTCCTGTTCTGTCACCGTGCCGTCAGCTTCAATGATCAGCGTCGGATCCGGAGCAACCAGCATGGTGATCGTCGAATTCAGATCGATGATTCGGTCCGCCTGGAGATTGGTCGTTTCGCTTGGCCCCGAACCAACCTGTCGCGGCCCGTCATGTTTCCCGGTCGCGGTAACGTCGGAGAGATCGCTGTCCACCAGCGCCGAAACGTTCAGTTGCAATGCCTTGATCGCCGAGCCAGTGGCCGTCGTGACAGTGCTGGCCGTATCCAATGTCGAAGTGGCTTTGGCATCCGGGTCGCCGCCGCCGCTCTCGCCCTGGCCGTCAATCTTCGTCGCTCCTCGCGCGTCCACGTCCAGCTTCACACTGGGCATCGTCGCCGTGAGGTTGACTTCGTCCTGCGCCGCGAGCGTCGCACCGGAGGCAATATCAACCTCGGCATCGGCGCTGATATCGATCGACGACGTAGCGTCGGGATCAATGAAGCCTGCAGAACCCTCCGAGTTCGCGTTGGAGGTGCTGTCGAACGAGGAGACCTGCGCGGTCACGTTGATGGTGTCCGCGTCCAGCATCGCAGAACCGAGTACTGTCTGAATCTTCGCGTTGTCCTCGCTGAGCCCTCGAATCCGCACTTCGCCCTCCGAGGTTGGAACCGCAATCCCGGAACTGCTGATCGCGTCGGCATTGATATTCTGAAACGAATCGTAGTCCGACGTGATCGAGATCGTATCGAGGGCCGAGATTTTCACGTTGTCGGCAATGTTGGCCACCGTGTCGTGGCGAATGTCGATCTCGGAGAAGCCTTCCGAAACGCCAATCAAACCTCCGCTTCCGGATCGAACTCGCGTACTGGCATCGTCTTCCGATTCCGCGCGGATCGTGACGTTGCCGCCGCTAGAAGTAATGACCGCTCCACTCTGCACGTCCAACTGGTTGTTGGTATGAATGTCAACGTTGCCTCGCTGGACCCCCACACCCACAATCCCGAACCCGTCACCCAGACCTTCCGAACGTCCATCATTGCGGCTCTTCGATTGAATGAGCACATTGCCGTCGGCGACGATCGTGGCGTCCTGAATCGTGGTGCCTACGGAACCTTTCGCGTTCGCCTGCCCCCAACTGCCAAGGACTCCAAGCAGTGCCGCACCGCCGGAAGAAACCGCGATCGCCTCTGCCTGGCCGGTGGCCGCGGTACCATCTTCCTTCACGATGTTGTGCAACGCCTGAATCGTCACCTCGTCAGCCATGATGACCGTCGCAGAACCGATCGTCGTATCGACCGAGGGATCAATCGTCGCCGTGCCGCCCGACAAACCGACCGTGATTCCTCCCGCGATCGCGATGCCCTGTCCCCGAGCGTCTGCGTCATGATCCGTCGTGCTGGTGACGTTGACGGCGCCGTCCGCGTACACCTCCGTACCCGCCAGCAGACGTGCATCAATATCCGGATCGACGATCGTTTCCGCCAACGCTCCGGCGAAGGATCCCGCGAGGCCGCCCGCAGCAGCCGGAGCCAAAGTGTCCGCCTCCGTGACCGTGCTTCCGGCCGTAACGTTCAGCGAACCAATCGAGTTGGTCACGTTGCCGTCGCCATCCACAGCACCGAACGTCGCTCCAACCGCCTGAGCCAGCACGTCGCCGCCGAGATAGATGAAGGCACCCGACAAACCCGCTGCCGCGATCCCAAGTGCACCGCTGACTCCGTCGACTTCCACCTGACGGGTCTGATGAGCGTTGATGGTCACTCCTGTCGAATCGAGCAACACAACATCATTTTCGATCGATGCCAACTGCTGGCTATTGATGTCCGCTTCCGCGTATTGGGCACCAAGGCCAAATTTCACCCCCGCCCCGAAACCAACGGAATCAACATCCACCGTTTCGCTGGCCGTTGATTCCACAAGCACAGTACCCGCCGTGCTGACAATTCCGTCATCGTTGATAAACGCTTCCGTCGCGGTTCCGACATTCAGGATGTTGATCGAGGCTCCGACGCCGCCTCCAACTGCAAAGCCAGCACCGCCGGAAACGGATTTGTAAATCAACGTCGACGTCGCATCCACAACCAGGTTGCCACCAACCGTGACCTGCGCGCCTTCGTCGATGAATGCAGCCACATCCTCCGTCGATCGATTGATCGTGCCCGGGCTATCGACGGTCGTGTCGACCGCTCCCAAAGCGTCTCCGACCTTCGCCGGAGCACGGCTGCCAGCCGATCCAGAGGTGTCGGTCGTCGCTTCCACCGAATCGTTGATCGCTTCGAAAATATCATCACTGATGTCGTCCAGCACTCCGCCGGTCGTGACACCACCGCCTACCGTCGTGAGAATCAGCGACCCAGCGAAACCCACACCACTACCAATCGCCAGTCCGCCTCCGGACGCATTGATATCGTGTGTCGAATCGGCCGTGACGCTGACGTCACTTTCCGCCGAAACGATCGCGTTGCTACCAATGTGGGCGTCGACGGTATCCTGCAGATCCAGCACCGTCAGAACGCCACCGGCTCCTTTCCCGGTACTCGCTGCCAGCGATCCGAACACCGCCAGCATCTCGATTGCCTGCGTGGCAGCGACGTTCACCTTCTGGTCGTCACCATCGTAGGTCGAATCCTGATTGACTCGTGCCTGAATCGTGTCGCCTTCCACGACCGCTCGCGTTTCCGTCTCGGAATCGTAGACCGTGAACACCCCGTTGAAGGCACCTTCAAGACCTAACGACCCCTGCACGGTAACTCCATCCACCACAGCATCACTGAGTGCATTCACGTCCGTCGTGCCAACTGCGTTCGTGATCGTGTTCAGCAATCGGGCTTCGGTCACGTTGCGATTCAGGACGACAAATGCCGACGCCCCGCCACTTTGCCGGCCAAGGGATACACTACCGACCACCTGGCCAATCTCGACATTGTTGACCGCCTCCACCGCCAACCCTCCAAGCGACCATGCGTTCACGTCGGACATGTACGCCTTGTTCGTGTTGTTGAGCTTGATGAATTCAACGCTGCCAGAACCGGCAAAGCCTTTTGACACCGCCACACCTGCCGTGATGCCGTCCAGTCCTTCCCGAGTATGCGCGCTGACCTCGATGTCACCGCCGGCGAAGATGTTCGAACGCCCGTCACCCGTTGCTTCGGACGGATCGGTGTCGGAAATCCACGCTTGCACATCGTTCGTCACGAAGATTCCGCCCGCCGCAATACCAACAGACGTCTTGTCCAACGACAAACCAATCGCACCCAGCACAATCTCGAAGTCCACATCTTCGTGAGCTCGAACAATCACGTCGCCACCGTGCGAGAGGGCACTGTTGGCGTCACTGTCCTGAATGTAGGCGTGCGTGGTGTCGGTAACGACGGTCGGCCCAAGGTTCACGGCAATCCCGGACGCCTTGCCAACCCCAGCGGTAACGGACACCAACGTCATGTTTTCGAACGAACTGGCTATAACGGCCAGCCCATTGAGGCTGTCGTCCGACTGCACTCCGCCGTCGTCCCAAATGGGAATCGTAATCGCATCGCCATTGCCGTCCGCCGCAACCGCCGACGAATCGATGTAGGCTTCCGTTGTATTGTCGACTACCGAAACCGTAAGACTCGCTCCGACGCCCGTCGCGGAACGACTGACGCCAACCGCACCCGCGATGGTCACCACTTCGCTGTTCTGATCCGCCTTCACCAGCAGGCTTCGGTCTGCGTCCACCGTCGATTCCACGATTTTGGCTCGGGTTTCATTGGTCAAAACGACCGTCGAGACTGAACCGCCCACGCCAATCTGTTTGGCCACGCCCACTCCGGCAGTCAACGTTTCGACCGTCGCCTCTGAGAGCGCCTCGACCTTTACATTCCCCAGTGTGGAAGTCACGGTCGAAGAATCGATGAAGGACTCAGTCGTGTCGTTGGTGATATTGAACGACAACGCAACTCCAACACCGTTACTTTCGCCACCGCCCCCAAGAGAAATTGCCGCGCCACCGGTCAACGCACGAATCAGCGAATTGTTCTTCGCCAACAGGGCGACATCACCATTCGCGGCCGTCGCCGTGACGATGGAGTTGTCGATGAACGATCGCACTTCCTGCTGGGTGTAGTTGAACGACAGTTGGCCGGCGATCGCCAGATCCTCTGCCGTGGCAAAGCCAATCATGATCGTGTAAATATCGCCGTTGGTACTGGCGTCGACCGCGACGTCGCCGGCCGTCAACGTCGTATCCGAAATGTCCGCCTGAACGTCCGTCGCAACCACGTTAAAACCAAGCCCCGCGCCGGCTGCGGCGGAGTTCGAATTCCGGGTCGTCGTCACGGCGGCCGAGAGGATCGTCACAAAGCTGAATGATTCATCCGACGCATCCACGGTCACCGTGCCGTCCGCCTCGTTGTCCTCGTCGTTCTTCTTGCCACGCAGAGACGCCCGAGTGCGAGTGCTCACCACGTTCAGCCCGACGCTAATCGCCACGGAGGTCGAGGAGAATCGGCCCCCAAAGTTCACTGCCGCGGCTACCACAACGCCTACCGCCTGACTGGTTGTCACCGCGATGACGTCCACGTCGCCGCCGGCATCCGTTTTCGAATCTTCGATATATGCCAGCGTGCCGCCGTCGCGGAGGTCGTTGCTGATCACATTGAATACCAGCGAAAAGCCAACGGCGCTCGATTCGGTCTGACCACTGGTGGCATTGCCCTTCAATCCAAAAGCGAACGCTCCGGCAAATCCAAAGACGTTGGCGTCGTTCGTTGCCTGGACACTGGCATTGCCGTCCACCGTCACGACCGAATCGCTGACATAGGCCAACGTGTTGGACGATACCACGTTCACCACAATCGAACCGGCCGCCGCCAGCGACTGGGCCGCAGCCGCTCCACTGATGGCCACGCCAACGATGTCTCCTTCTGCGAGAGCCATGACATCCAAACTTCCATCGATGTCGATCGACGCTCCATCAACATAGGCTTCCGTCCGCAACACCATTACGTTGACCGACAACGCACCCGCGATCGCGTCGCTGGGCGAACCCCCGGGAGATCCGCCACCGCCCGCGACACCCTTTGACTGGCCTGTTGAAGAGTACGACACCGCCCCCGCACCAACGTAGATTCTGGCATTGTTAATCGCATCCACAAACACGTCGGCCGGTCCCGTAACGGTCGCATCCTTGATGTACGCCATGGTTCGATCGACCTGGGCATTGATCGCGAACGTGCCCGTCACGGCCGAACCCTGTTGGTGGATCGTCGCGGCACTGTCCGTGGGCGAAGTCGAACTCCAGCCCGCCCCGGTCCACTTATTTGTCTTGTTCGATGAAGCGATCACCCCTGCCAGCGTCACGACAAGGTTGGTACCCGAGTTGGTCGCCACGACTCCCAAATCCCCGCCGACGTCGATCGAAGCCGTTCCCACGGTCGTTACGTCGAGGAAGCGATGACCGGTTCCGGCTGCCACAGTCGCATCCAGCTCGACATCCACACCGCTATTCTGCAACTGAATCGAGCGGTCGGTCACCCGGATGACCGTGTAGCTCATGCCATCGGTCAAGCCACCAATTTCGTCGCCACCGCCCGCGTCGTAGACGATCGCGTCACCAGTCGCCAACCCGTGCGACCGCCCAAAGTTGATCGTGTGATTGTTGCTGTCGACGGGAGCAACCGGTCGCAAGACCGACGCAATCGCGTGACTTGTTCCTTGAACCGCCGTGATGTCGACCTTCACCACTTCCGGGGCTGTCGTATTCGCGAGCGCCTGCGCCAGCGATTCGGTGAGCTGTACTTTCGTCGTACTACCGGTGACCAGGCGAACGTAGTACACCTGACCTTCATTCAGACCCGAAATAACGCGACCATTCCCGGACGTGTAGGTCACCGCCTGTCCGACCGAATAGCCATGGTCGTAGCCAAGATCAATGGTATCCAGGTTGCCATCGTTATCCGCGTCCGTCACAGCGGAAGAAGGATCGAAACCGGGGGCGAAGCCGTGATTTTCCCTGACGGTAATCCGGGCTTCCATCGTCAGTCGAAGCGAATAGGGTGTTTCACCCACGCTACCCGGTGGCGGATCGAACTCCAGCCGCGCGTCGCGGAAGAACACCAGCGGCGTCGTGTCCGTTCCACTTGCGAGATCCACTCGTGGCGAAAGATTCACCAACGACGCAGTGTTCGAGCCAGCGACAATCGAACCCACTGTCATGACGATTACGTCGTCGCTGCTATCGAGCAACTGCAACTTCGTCGCGGCAAGGTCGGGATCGCTTTCCGCCACCGTCCGTACGGTGTACACATCGCCGTCTGTCAGACCAACGATGTTCGGACCTCCATTTTGCTGATAGACAACCTGATCGCCGTTCTGAAAACCGTGTTCGCTGTAGACATCGATCGTGTCCAACGAACCATCCTCCCCCGCGTCAATCAGTTGGGCCGGATCGAAGAACTGCTTCCGCCCCTGATTTGCCCTTTCCGCCGTCGTCGCGAGGGCGATCGTTGTATCGTCCACCACGATCGCGTAGTAGCGTGTATCGTCGGTCAGTCCACCAATCGAGCCGCCTTCAAACCGCACCGGATCCCCCGTGCTCAGCTCGTGCTGGTACTCAAGGTCAATCGTGTCCGTCCGCTCATCGCCCGAACTGGCACTGAAAGCGTTCTGATCAACGACCGGATGCAGCGTATGCGCAACGCCGGTCGCCTTGTACGGATCCAGCTCGACCACCGCGTCCGTGTCCGGATCCCGCAACTGCAACACGGACGTATCATCGTCCACCAGCACCACTTCGTAGATCTTGCCGTCATCCAGCCCACCTACTTCCGTTCCACCGCCAGACCGATATTGCACGCGCAGGTCGGCCGGAAGATCGTGTTCATGTCCCAGGGTAATCGTGTTGTCGGTGATCGAAATCTGGGGGACAAACTGATAGACGAACTGTTCGGCGATGTCACCAATATTCTCGGCCAGCCCGATCGTCTGACCATCCACAAAGACGACATAGTAGGTTTCGCCACTCACAAGACCGTCGATCTCGACTCCGCTGCCAACCGCGGAATACCGCACCGCGTCGCCGGTTTGAAAACCATGGGCGTAGCCCAAATCGATGGCGAAGGCACCGTTCGATGTCGAGATATCGCCGGTCCCAAAATCGGCCGTCCCCTCGCCGGCAGCCCGACCAATGCGGAACGTATTCGAGGCCGGAACTTCGATCACCGTGTAGACACCACGGTCTCGCAAGCCGCCGATGGGCGTATCACCACCTGCTGAATAAACAAGCTTGTCGCCGACGGAGTATCCGTGGTCATAGTCCAGCACGATCAGCCCGGAACTGTCCACGCCCAATCCCGGGGTAAACGGAGACTCATCCAGCACGCGCTCTTCACTACCGATGAAGGCCTCCGTCGTGCGATTGATCACGCCGACGTTCAGCGTTACGCCACTGGCTTTACTGAGCGTCTTCGTTAGCGAACCGGTACCGGTAAACAGATTGCTCTGGTCTTCCGCCAGGACCAGCATGTTTACATTGGTCTGAATATTGGGGTCTTCACCGAGCGCCACGTTGAAATTCACGCCCGTGATATGCTCATCATTCCCGTCCAGCTTGCCGTCCAGGTTGCTGTCCAGCGAACGCAACCAAACGGGACTCTTCAGGAACGAATATTCATCCGGGAAGAACGCATGATTGCGGCCCGCCCCCAGGGAGGTGAAGGAAATGAGCCCCGACAAGTCTCCGGTGATCTCCGCATTCTCCGCTTCTGCATCCGTCCGCGCCAGGCGATAGGTCGATTCGCCCGTCACATAGACGTAGTACGTCTCGCCATCGACCAGTTCACCAATCGGACTCCCGTCGCCCGCGTGATAAACAACCGGCTGGCCAGAAACGAGGTTGTGCAACGTGGGATGCGTAATCTCACTGGTCGCAAGGTTCACATCACCGGCCTGCGGATCTGCACCGGGATACAGCACGCTGTATGCCTTCAGGTCGTCTCCGATGTCATCGAGATCCAGAGGAATGACGACGGGACTGGCAGCGGTTGCGTTCGCATAGGTCAGCGCCAGCTGCACTACCGTGGCGTCATCTTCGTTGACCACCGCGAAGTAGGTCTCTCCCGTGTCCAGGCCGCCGATTTCGGTACCACCGAAGGAATCGTAGTGAACAGGATCGCCCGTCTCCAGGCCCAAACCGTAGGGCAGGGCGATCGTGTTCTCGGTCACATCAACACGAGTTCTTGTCTCATCGTCCGCGTCGAATAGCTGCGCCGGCCCAAACATCGGGACATGGGAGCGGAACGTCCTTGTGCTGCCTTCGAACAGTTCGAAGTTGAGCGGAATCTCAACGATGCCGCCATCCGCCAGCGAAATATCGGCAGCCGGTGAGACCTTGGCAATCGTCCGGTTGTCGACGAAGCTGGCCGAAAACACTCCGTTGAAGCCACCCGACTTCCGGGCGCCGAAGTCGTCCGAATCGGCATTGGTAGTCCCGTCGGACAGGCTGCCCTGAATTCCGACGTTGACGACGCGGCCATGATTGTTGGCCAGCACCACAAGACTGGCTGCATCAATGTCCGCCAGGGGATTGATGCGCGCGGTCGTATCGTTCACATAGCCGGTGGCCATGAAGGCCGCACCAATCGAACGTCCCTGGCTGGCGTTGAAGGGAATCAGGGGCGAACCCACGAAGTTGATCGTGTCATTGGCCGTGTCTGAAATCACGCTCAGGTCGCCGCCCACGGTCACCGTGGCACCGTCGCCAATGTAGGCGTAGTTGTGTGTATCACCGATGAGTGCGTTGACCATCACTCCGATCGCGTCGCTCTTCGCGCCCGCAATTGCCTCGGCCCACGAACTGAAGAACCCGTTCTGGATGCCAAGGTTGTAATTGAACTTGTCGGTGTAGGTGGTGATTCGCGTGGGACTCTCGAAATCGTCCGACCTGGCGTCCCAGATGTATTGCGGGTCGTACGGGATACTGGATTCAGAAACGACCGACATATCGCCGGTCACCATCACCGTCGCATTGTTGCCAACGTAGACATCGACATTGTTCTGAAAGTACCCGGCCGTCAGCGCGCCGGCGATTCCCGTTTCACGCTGGCTGTAGGTTCCCGGCGAAGCCCCCGGCAAGGTGTCGTTTGAACTGTTCAGGAAGGAGATCGCACTCGTTTCCGGAAATTCCTCAACGTGTCCACGCATCAACAGGTCGCCGCCCACCGTGACAATCGCGTTGGGACCAATGCGAACATCGACGTCGTTGATGCCAATGCCGATATTGAACGCCGCCGACACGTCCAGCTTGTTGGGCTGGATCCCCTGATCGCCCAAACCCACCTGGCGACCGACGTCGGCAAGGTCTCGCCGGAAGCTGCCACCATCCCCGGCCGCCGTCGCTCCACCGAAGACCTTGTTGTAGGCGCCCGTAAATGACTTCAGCACGCCGCCCATCTTTGTCTGTTGCAAGCGTCCACCCAGCTCACCGGTACCGACGGTACTGGTCGCGTTGAAATCGTTTTTCACCGTCTCCAGGTCTGCATCGACGGTCATGTCGCCCACAGTGACGACCGTTCCATCGATGAGCGCTTCCATGTTGGCTTCATGGATGGCGACGTTCAAAGCAACCGCCAGCGTGCCGTCGTCGTAGGCCGCTGCGTTGGACTGCGTATTGTGCTCGCGGGTACCGTTCACATTGACGGTCAGATCATTGCCCACGTTTAAGGTCGAATCCGCCGAAAGATTGGCTTTCGAAATCAGGTCCGAATACGTGCCCGCGGCGGTGATATTGATTTCTTCGGCGGTCGTACTCGTGCCGACGAGATTCTGCGTTGCCACTATGCTCATATCACTGTCGGCAAGCGTCACCATGTCCAGATCGCCCGTCGTGACGATGTTGGAACCGTTGGTAATGTCAATCGTCGCATGAGGTTCGGCAACACCTATCGCCAGGGCCGCAACGACCGTCAGCACCTGGGCTTCGGCATCTGTTGCGGCCGACGAACTGAGGGAGACATTGTCGCCGGTGATTGCCGTGTCGTCGATTTCAATGTCGGCCTGCGCCTGCGACAGCGCCAGCCCGAAACCAAACGAGATACTGCCGAACCATTCGGCCAGCGGCTCGGCCATACCGCCTGTGGTCGTTTCATCGTCAAAGAGGTCGGAAGAATCACTTTCGACATCGATCGTAATGTCGCCACCCTTGACCGTCGCCGATTCAAAAAGGGCACGCGATTTCGTAAACGAGATGCTGGGTACGAAGGGAATCGTTCCAAAGCTACTCTGAAAGTTATCCAGCGCTCCCTTGGCGGTGATGTTGATTTCCCCCGGCGAATTCGTCACATCACTGTCGCCAACGTGCGTCAGCAACTGTGCACCACTGCGAACATCAATCAACACGCCGTCCAGTGACAGGTCTCCCGAATCCCCATCGGACGCACCATCTACCTGATCCGTCACGCCGGTGGCCAGATCCCGAGTGGACACCGTGGCTCCGGACATCACCTCAATGTCCATGGCGCCCAGCGTCAGATCCGTTCCCGGCGCGTGGATATTCTGCACAAAGAGGGTCGACTTCAGATCATCTTCAAGGCTGAGGTCAAACGCTGCCGCATCTTCCGTAGCGGAGGAGTTAAAGGTCACTCTCACTTCGTAGCTGGAAACCGTACTCAGATCGACCAGATCGGTATACGTTCCGCCCTGCGACGTGGCGTACTCGAGATTGCCGCTGGCGTCCGTCTGCAGATAAATGTCTTCCAGATTGTCGACGTCACCGGACAACTCCAGCTCCACACCGCCGGTGACATTCTGCGCCGTCACCGTGAGCAGCATGCGTTCCTCCAGCTCTTCCACGGAACGGCGACTCTGCTCAAGTCGACGACTTCGTTCAAGCCGACGCCGTTTGCGTTTGCGAGCTGCGGCTGTCAGTTTCTGTTTTCTGGTCTCACGATGCGTCATGTGCATTCCCGCAAGTCGTTAATCCGAATGGTTTCCGCCAAATGCCAATGCAAGAAGCCGACATCAACTGGCTCAGTTTGAAACAACACTTGCGGCAACCCACACCAAGCCTCGGCACACCGCACGCGAGGTGTAAGCTTTCTGGAATTTGAAATGCCGTTCACGTCGCAGATGGATGCATTCCACATACCCGAGCCAACTCGACACGGAACGACCACAGCAAGAGCCATCGCAGTCGCGTTTCGTCTTCAATCGATCCCTTTCGAACACGGCCGCCCTACCGAGGAAAGCTGAAATCATGAAATCCCAAAAAGATGTGAGCCGATTCGGCCTCTTTCTTGCATTGCGTTTTGGTGGCCGTTCACGTGGAGGAGGAAACAATCAGCTCGCCCGACAAAAAGCAGTGGCAGCGTGTTCAAAACGTTTTTGAACAGGCAATTCAGTATCCCGTGGAGGAACGCGACGCGTTCGTGCGCAAAGCCTGCGCGGATCGGGAAGCTCTGCTTGATGAAGTGCAGTCGCTGGTCGATTCGTTTGACGCCGCGCGCGATGAACTGGAAGTCTCACCGATCATCCGCGTCGAGGCGTTGGACGAACTGGAACATCCTTTACCGGAGGTTCCTGGCTACCAGTTTCTCGAGGAGATTCATCGCGGAGGGCAGGGCATCGTCTACCGGGCGAAGCACATGGATTCGAATCAGATTGTCGCCGTGAAGTTCATGTTGGCCGGTTGGCTCGCGACCCCGGATGCCAGGCGGCGGTTTCAGAGGGAGATCGAACTCGTTCGCGAACTCGATCATGTCGGCATCGCGTCGATCCTCGATAGCGGCCGGACTCAGCACAATCACTTCTATTCGATGGAGTATGTCGACGGAGTGTCGCTGGAGCGTTTCGCCCGGGAAAACAGCCTAAATCAGCGACAGGTACTGGAACTCTTCGCCGAGGTCTGCGATGCCGTCGACCACGCTCACCAACGGGCGATCATTCACCGCGACCTCAAACCATCCAACATTCTGGTGGATCGAAATTGTCGCCCCCGCGTGTTGGATTTTGGCCTCGCCAAGACCGCCGGCCTTTCCCGTGAAGACGCGCGCGTCGTGTCGGCGACAGGGCAGGTGATGGGCACGCTGGCCTATATGAGCCCCGAACAGGCGGACGGACGACCGCACCACGTTGACACCCGCTCGGATGTCTACTCGCTGGGCGTTGTCCTCTTCGAACTCCTTGCCGAGGACCTGCCCTACGAATTGGATGAGTCGCTCGTGCGGCAACTTTCCACCATCGCCAACACCCCGCCTGATACCGAGCGTCTCCGTCAACGTGACACGGCTGATGACACCATCGCCATTGTCCTCAAAGCACTCGAAAAGGATCCTGCAAAACGATACCGAACGGCCGGAGACCTCAAGGCGGACATCACTCAACACCTCCACCACGAACCCATCGAAGCCCGCAGACCCGCCACGGGAACCCGCACCTGGCTCGTGTCTCTGACGCTCCCGCTAATTGCCATCACGATTGGAGTGGCACTCCTTGGAGCCACACTGGACTTCCTGGACATCCCACCCTTCGTAGATGGTCGGCGACAGATGGTGGCCGCACTTCCGTTACCGCCACCGCAGCTCTACACCTCGGACGATCTTGACGGTCAGATCGATACCGTTCAGGACATGCTGCGCCGCGGCGACGATTTCAGCCAACTCAAGAAAGAGGTCATCCACCGCTTCGCAAGGCTGGATTCCACGCATTTCGCCTCGCTGGACGCAAGAGACAGCGCGGACCTCGTGAAAATGAAAAACCTGGCAACGTTTCTCCGGTCGCCTCACAACGACCAGCAAACGCAGGCGTTTCACGCTCGAATGGCCGACCGGCGCGGCAGCAAGACTTCTGGCAAGGTAAACGAGGTCGTTGATCAGACTCTTTCACTCCTTGTAGAAACTACGACCAAGTAATGTCAGCCGCCAAACCCACCAGTTTCTTGTCGGATTTTCGTTACGGGGTAAGCTGGAAGACAATGGCCATGCGAACCGCGTCGGATTCTGGGTTTCGCGATCGAGATGGCCTATCGAGTGGGAGCACAGCGGGGCGAGTGGTGGCAGTGGGAACGAAAGCGGACGTGACCCGAATTCTGCAGCATCCTGGCGATGACACGGCGGAAGAACTGCTCCCGCTTGTCTACGAGGAACTGCGTCGTCTGGCAGCTTCAAAGATATCCAAAGAAACACCCGGCCAGACGCTGCAACCCACAGCTCTGGTCCACGAGGCCTACCTGCGTTTGGTCGACGCCGACACTCGATGGGATAACCGAGGTCACTTCTTTGCCGCTGCCGCAAGGTCCATGCGACAGATCCTGATCAATCGGGCCGTTCGCAAGAAGACGGAAAAGCATGGCGGCGATCGCGTTCGCGAAGAGTTCGACGAAGCGTTCCTTGGAACCGAACCGGTGCCTGACCGCATGCTGGCCCTGAACGAGGCACTCGAACGCCTGGAAGCAATCGACGAACGCAAAGGGCGGATCGTACTGTTGCGATACTTTGCTGGCCTCAGCATCGAAGACACCGCCAACGCGATGTCGCTCTCGCCGGCCACGGTAAAACGCGACTGGCAGTTCGCCCGAACCTGGTTACACCGAGAGATGAGTCGTTAGTTTGTCCTGAGCCTACCATTGCCTCCGTTCCCGCGGCGACAACATGCCCAAACCCCGAGACATCGTCGATCCGGTCTACTGGAAGAGAATCCAGGATCTGTTCGCGACCGCACTCGAGCTCTCCCCAAACGACCGGGCTGAATTTCTGGCCACGGCCTGCGAAGGCGATGACGACGTCCGTGAGGAAATCGACTCGCTTCTTGCGGCACACGATCCCGCCGTCGAGGAGCTGGAGCAATCACCCCTTCGCTTTGATCAAGCTGCCGATGCGCCCGTTCCCGTTCGCATCCCCGGTTACGACATTTTTGGTGAATTGGGCCGGGGAGGGCAGGGCGTTGTCTATCGCGCGCTACAGCGCAGCACGCGACGTGAGGTTGCGTTGAAGGTTCTGTTACGTGGACCGTTTGCGTTGGAGGCCAACAAACGTCGGTTTGAACGCGAAGTCGAACTGGTTGGTCGGCTGCGACACCCGGGCATCGTACCGGTCTTTGACAGTGGCGAATCCCACGGTCAAAGCTTCTATGCGATGGAGCTGGTTAGCGGCATTCCGCTGCACCACTACGCTCGGAACGACAGCGTATCTGAAAACGACAAGCTGCAGATTTTCATCAAGATTTGTAATGCCGTGGGCTATGCACACCAGCAAGGCGTCATTCATCGCGATCTCAAACCCTCAAACGTGTTGATCGACGATTCTGGACGCCCTTCGGTGCTGGACTTCGGGTTGGCCAAAGTGGGTGGCGACGAACTGGATTTGGAATCGACGCATTCCACCATTTCGCAGCCCGGGGATCTGATGGGCACGCTTTCCTACATGAGCCCCGAGCAGGCCGGCGAACGCCATTCTCAGGTGGACACTCGCAGTGACGTCTATTCACTGGGGGTGATGCTGTACGAATTCCTGTTCCGCGAACTACCCTATGAGCTGGAAGGCACTCTGCTGGAGAATATTCACACCATTCAAAACGTCGAAGTCGGACGCCCCACCGGCCACGGCAACAGCGAGCTGCTGACGATCATTCAAAAGGCGACAGCGAAGGACAAGTCGCGTCGCTATTCGAACGCGACCGAACTGGCCGACGACCTGAACCGACTAATCGAGGGGCAGCCAATCGAAGCCAAGAGGGACAGTTCGCTTTACGTCATTGGCAAACTGATGCGTCGCCACTCGGCCGTCGCCACTGTTGCCATCGCCTTTCTCGCATTGCTTACCGTTTCTTCGATTGTTTCCTGGAGCCTCTACCTCCGAACCAAAGACGCCCGAAATCGAGAGCAGTTCGTTGCCAACCGACTCCGCGACGAACGCGACCGCGTTGAAACCCTGCGGCGACGCAGCCAAAGGCAGCTCTACCGCGCGGAAATGAATCTTGCCGGGCAGGGCCTGGGGGACGACGCGGGTATCGCACGCGTCGAGGAACTGGTGCGGAAGTGGCAGCCCTCGCCCGAAGCGGCACCGGAGGCCATCGGCTGGGAGTGGCATTACCTGAAATCGCATTGCGACGTCGAGCTGGTTCAAAAGCAGCTCGACTCGAAACTCTGGACGGTGTCGTACGGCCCCGAAAAAACGCTGGCGGTCGGAGGCGCGAACGAGACCGGGTTAATTACTCCCCTGTCTGCGGGACGAACCGAATCCATTCGCATTCCGGGTCACAGCATGCCCATCCGCGACATCGAATTCAGCTGCGATGCAACCATGTACGCAAGCGCGTCGACGGACATGACGGTCCAGGTATTCCACCGGGAAACGAACCGACGATTGGCGCTGCTGCATCATTCCGCGCATGTATTGTCGATCGACTGGCACCCACTGGATGGCAACCGATTGGCCACTTCTTCCGTCGACGGTAAAGTGCGGATCGTGGTAATCGACGAACAGGACGACTCCGGGACGGCCCGGACCGAGGTCGAATTCTCATCGTCAGAGGGCTGCCACGACCTGATGTGGTCGCCATCCGCCAAGTATCTGGCCGTCTGCACCTGGACAGGAGAAGTCATCGTCTGGGACGTCGAATCGCGAGCACCCGTCTTACAACGAACACACGACTTTGGTGTTTTCGGGGTCGCATGGTCTCCTGACGAATTGACGCTCGCCGCCGTCGCTCACAACGGCCTTATCTACCTGCGAGACATCTCGAGCGGCGATATCCTTTGGCGTCAGTCGGTCGGCAAACCTATCTGGAACGTCGCCTTCCATCCAGACGGTACTCAACTGGCGACGGTGGGCGACGATCGCACCATTCGCATCTGGTCCGCCACCGACGGCAGACCCATCCGTACGATTCGCGGGCACACCGCTCCAATCTGGGGTCTCGCGTGGAATGAGGATGGTAGCCGCATTGCCACGGCCGCCCACGATCGCACGTATCGAATCTGGGACTCGGGCTCGACCAATTCCAATCGCACATTCACGCTACCGGAAGACGGCGGGGCGATGCTGTGTGTTCGCTTCAGCCCCAACGGTCGCGAGCTGCTTCTTTGCGGCCATCGCAACACGGCGTATCTGATGAACGCATCGACGGGCAAGGTACGACTGGAACTGACCGGTCATACCGATACCCTGCTGAACGCAGCGTTGAGCCCGGACGGAAAACGCATTGTCACGGGTGCTCGTGACGGTACCGCGATTGTTTGGCACTCGACAACCGGTGAAGTGATTTCGCAGTTCACCGGACACCAGCCGCAGTCGGGCAACCTGGTTCATGGCGTGGACTTCTCGCCCGATGGCAACGAAATCGTTTCCTCCGCTCAAAGGGGGCCAATCTACATCTGGGATCCAGAAACGGCAGCGGAACGGCGCAAGTTCGATGTGCCCATGACCATCCCACTGTCCGCGAAGTTTTCACCCGACACCCAACAGCTTGCGATTGCGGCGATATCCGGTTCGACGCTCATCAACGTGCAGAACGGATCGACAAAGCGCCTCAAGCTCTTGCACGAACACGGCAAGAGCGTTTCATGGAGTCCCAATGGACAGCTGCTGGCGTTGGGCGAAAACCTGACAGGCCAAATCGCGATCTACAACCGAAACGGCGACATGCTGCACGTGCTCAGCGATCATGTTGGAGGCATCACGACGCTCGCATGGCATCCCGCCGGCGACCGCCTGGCATCGTGCAGTACGGATGCGACAATCCGGATTTGGGATATCGTTGACGGAGCGCAAACCCTGGTGATCCGCGGTCATTCCGGTGTCGTGCATGGTTTGGACTGGAGTCCCGACGGAAAGCAACTCGTCAGCGTAGGCGACGACGGACAGATTCGTATCTGGGACGCGACCACGGGCTATTCCCAGCAGCAAACCTACTGATCCGGAACTGCTGGTAGCGTCACCCCTTCATCGTCCCGCCACGCGATGGAAGCCGCTCCGAACTTAACGCCGTGACAGTTCCCAAATTCTCTCAACGATAGATTCGCATCTGCGATTGCGTGATGGCGTTCATTAGTTTGGGAAACTCGGTACTCATTCGTTCCGGCAGAAACCCGATAGCACCGCGCCAGCCTCGACCACCGGCCGTCTGCTCCTTGACCGCCAGGCCCCAGTGCTCTCCCAGCTTGTTCAGAGCCGCCATGGCATCACCGTAGTAGTCTCGCAGCTTGGCGTAGTGAACCGAGTACGCTTTGGAAAAGTCGTTGATGTCCTGGTTCGCCTTTCCCCACTTTCGCTTGAGCCCAAAGTAGCGCTCGTTGAGCATCTTCGTAATGCCCTCGCCCTCGCTGCGACTGTTGATCATCTTGTGGACTTCGCTGACTCTTGTGGCTCCCGTTTCGCTGCATAAGGCGACCGCCATGAGGTGCTTCTGCAGCGGCGAGAGCCCCGAACCCTCCAACGTTGCATTGTGAGCTTCCTGCTTGCGGGCAACTTCCGCCAGTTTGTTGGCCTTGTCGAATTCGTCGATCGCATCGATGATCGCCATGAGCGCTTCGAAGATATTGGCAATGCCGCCCATCGATTCCAACGCCCCTTCGAAGCCGTCGGCAGCCGCCTTGATGGCTTTACTGTCCGCGCCCGCACGCCATTTGCCAAATCGCTCGATTTCCCGCAGCGAGATCAGTAGCGCCTTGGTGGCCTTCATGAGTTTCGATGCAAGTTCACTGGCATCGCGACAGGAGGCGGAAGTCTTCGAACCGCCCAATCCTGCCATCGCAAATCCACTGTCCACGATGTCGGCGAAATCACGGGTCGCCTTGTTGAACTTCAGCGCCGCCTGCGCGGATTTGTCGACGGCGTCTTTCTCTTTTCCAGCCGCCGCTGCGCGTCCGGCCTCGGTCAGATCCTTGGTGAAGTCTGCGGCTGTCTTCACCTTCTCGGCTCCCTTGTAGAACTTCGAGGCTCCGCCAATCTTCTCGAATACGCCCTTGATCTTCGCACCCGCGATAAACACTTCCGCCAGCTTTCCGGCCGCCACTAGTGCATGGGCCGTACCCGTGATCCGGCGAATCTTCACCACCCGGCGCTGTGCATTCAGCTGCTCTTTCCCCGACAGGCCCAACTGGTGGTAACCGGTCCACATTTTGATTGACCGACCGCGAGCGGCATTCAACGCCTTCAGACGTTCGGGCGCCCACGTTTCCATTTTTTTGCCAAGCGTATAACGTCGCTCCAGCGTTTCCATGTGCCGCAGCGTAAACTCGATGTTTTCGCGGGCCTCACGAGCTTCACTCAGGGCATCGTCAGCAGCGCGTGCAACTTTCTTCTCGTTGGCCGTGGCGGGCATGGTGTCTCCAGTTGAACGGAAAAGGATGGCAGATTGAAACGCAAGCTCCGCGGCCGCAGCATTGCGTCAAGCGCCCGATGCCCAGCCGGCTTCCGATTGGCAGATCCGTTGCGTGCAAAGAACACAAATCACGTTATCGAGACGACAATCCAACTGTTGCTTCCGTTTTGGCCATAAACCCAAAGTTTTTGCGGAGCCACCAACACAACTTTGAAGATCGTCGTGGGTAAGGGTATAGTTCGGCTATGAATCGTTTTCTCATCGCTATCTGTTCGATCTGTTTACTCGGCTCCACAACATCGCGTGCGGCTCAGGCGGAGCCCGTCGATTTCCGCCGAGAGGTCCTGCCAATCCTGTCGGAAAACTGCTTTTCCTGCCATGGATTCGACGAAGCTGCCCGGCAGGCCGAACTCCGTCTTGACAGTTTTGAGGGCGCCACGCGGGAAGCCGAATCCGGCTCGTTTGCGATCGTTCCGGGGAATGTCGACGACAGTGAACTCCTCGCAAGAATTTTCTCGGATGACGCCGACCTGCGGATGCCGCCCGCAGAAACCGAACGACACCTGACGGAAACGCAGCAGGAAATCCTGCGACGCTGGATTGCGGAAGGGGCGAAGCACCAGCAGCATTGGGCGTTCGAACGTCCCGCCGAACACGAACCGCCCCCAACGAAAAACGTCAAACATCCCATCGACCGTTTCATCCAGTATCGACTGGCCCAAGCCAATATCACGCCGGCCCCACGAGCCAGTGATGAGGCGCTCGTGCGACGCATCTTCCTCGATCTCGTCGGCTTGCCACCCAGCGTTGCGGAAATCGACCAGTTCCTTCAGGACGCGACCGCCGATCGAGTGGCGGCGACGGAAAAGCTCATCGACCGCCTGCTGGAGAGTCCACACTATGGCGAACGGTGGGGACGATGGTGGCTGGATCAGGCGCGGTACGCCGACAGTAACGGCTACTCTATTGATGCGCCCCGTCAGATCTGGAAGTATCGCGACTGGGTTGTCGAAGCGTTAAATGCCGACATGCCGTTCGACCAATTTACGGTTGAACAACTGGCCGGCGACCTCCTGCCCAACGCGACGCAGAGTCAAAAAATTGCGACGGGATTTCATCGCAACACGCAGATCAATCAGGAAGGCGGAATCGACAAGGAACAATTCCGGATCGACAGCGTGTTTGATCGCGTGGCGACGACCGGTACCGTTTGGCTGGGACTAACAGTGGGCTGTGCTCAGTGTCACGACCACAAGTTTGATCCCATTCTGCAGAAAGAGTACTACCAGCTTTTTGCGTTCTTCAACAACCAGGACGAGCCCACACTTAAGGTAACCGAGCCCGCCCAATCTGATCCGGTACTCATGGCGAAGCTGCGCAAGGCAGAAGACGACCTGCACGACTACATGGCCTCGCGACAGGCCGACTATGAAGCGTGGGAGGCGAAACTCACGTCGGACGAGATCAGCAAATTCCGTCGTTCGGCCAAACGCGCGGTTGCAACCGCAGCAGGAAAACGCACTCGCGAACAGGCTCGTGAGCTATTCGGAATCGAGGTCGGCAAGATCGACAACGGATACCAGGCACTCCTCCGCAGCTTTAACAAGATTCATTCGAAGGTCCACGGAGTGACGACTACCCTGGTGATGGCTGAACGCAAGCAACCGCGGACTTCCCATCTGTTTATCAAAGGCGATTTTACTCGACCGTCCGACGTGGTGACGCCCAACGTCCCGTCGGTCCTGCATCCGCTGGCGAAACCGAGTGACCAACAGGCGTCACCCGATCAAGAACAACCATTGAATCGCCTGGACCTCGCCCATTGGATCGTCAGCAAGGAAAACCCGCTGATGGCCCGAGTGATCGTGAATCGCGTTTGGCAGGTCTACTTCGGACGGGGCCTGGTCGAAACGGAAAACGACTTTGGCACATTGGGTTCGCCACCGACGCACCCGGAACTGCTCGATTGGCTGGCGCTGAAATTCCAGGAATCATGGAGCCTCAAGGAGCTTCACCGCCTGATCGTCAGCTCGCATACCTACCAGCAGTCGTCCAAAGTGCGAGCTGAACCTGCCAACACGGACCCGGAAAATTACCTCCTCGCCCGCCAAACACGACTTCGGCTGGAAGCAGAACTGATCCGGGACGTCTGCCTTTCCGTAAGTGGCCTGATTTCGAAGAAGCTGGGCGGGCCACCCGTCTATCCGCCCATTCCCGAAGGCGTCATGAATCGTGGCCAGGTGAATCGCAAGTGGGTCGTCAGCAAGGGCGAAGATCGCTATCGCCGCGGGCTGTACACCTTCGTCTTCCGCGCGACGCCACCGCCTTCGCTGAATGTGTTCGATGCCCCGGATGGGTTTGGTACGTGTACCCGTCGCTCGCGCAGCAATACACCACTCCAGGCGTTGACGCTGCTCAATGACAGCTCGTTCGTGGAATTTGCGAAAGCCATCGAATCGAGGATCAAAGAACACGGAGTCCAGCAGGTATTTCGTGAGACCACCGGCCGTGCCGCAACTTCACAGGAAATCGAAACGCTCCAGACACTGGATTCGCTGGGCGCGGCACGAGTACTCCTGAACCTCGATGAAACCGTGACCAGAAACTAGCACGACGGACTCAACGTACATGCAACTCCCAATCCCACGACAGATCGCTCGGCAACACCTGGCTCAGGATACCCGCCGGCACTTTTTCAGCCGCTGCGGCGTCGGCGTGGGCTCAATGGCATTGTCCTCCCTGATGCAGCGGGATTCGGCGGCAGCGTTGCCCGCCATGCAAAATCCGCTCGCGCCCCGGCAGCCTCACGGAACGGCAAAAGCGAAGAGCATCATTTACCTGTTTATGGCAGGCGGCCCGTCGCAACTGGAGATGTGGGATTACAAGCCCAAATTGGCCGAGCTCAGTGGCAAACCGATTCCGGAAAGTTACATCAAGGGCAAACGCTTCGCCTTTATGAACAGCAGCCACCGCACGACGCTGCTGGGCCCCAAGCGAAAATTTGCCCAACAAGGACAGAACGGAACGTGGGTGAGCGATCTGCTGCCATACACCGGTAGCATTGTCGACGAGCTGTCGATCATCAAAACGTGCCAAACGGAATTGTTCAATCACGCCCCCGCCAAGCTATTCATGAATACCGGCACGGGACAGTTCGGTCGCCCCAGTATCGGTTCCTGGGTCACCTATGGTCTTGGAAGTGAGTGCGAGAACCTGCCGGGCTTCGTCGTGTTGCAAAGTGGCCCTCGCGGCCCGCGCGGGGGTGGAGTCCTTTGGGGAAGTGGCATGTTGCCAACGACCTACCAGGGCGTCGCCTTGCGGAATCAGGGCGATCCAATCCTGAATCTGTCGACGCCGGACGGCATTTCAGTCGGTCAGCAACAACAGGTGGTCGACGTCGTCCGACAGTTGAACATGAAGCAGTTAGTCGAGACCGGCGATCAGGAGATAGCTACTCGCATCAACGCGTACGAGATGGCGTTCCGCATGCAGTCGAGCGCCCCGGAACTGATGGACACTACCGACGAAACGCGAGAGACACTGGACCTCTACGGCATCAAGTCGCCGAAGGAAACCACGTTCGCCCGCAATTGCCTCCTGGCTCGACGCCTGGTGGAACGCGGAGTGCGATTCATTCAGCTCTATCACACCAACTGGGATCACCACGGCGGGCCGTCGGAAAACCTCGACAAACATCTGCCCGACATTTGCAAGGAGATCGACCAATCATCGGCCGGTCTGATTCTCGATCTCAAACGGCGAGGTCTGCTGGACGACACCATCGTTGTCTGGGGCGGTGAATTTGGGCGTACGCCGATGGGCGAAGAACGCGAATCGACTGGCAGAAATCATCACATCGATGCCTTCACCATGTGGATGGCCGGCGGCGGCTTTCAACCCGGCGTCGTGCACGGCAAGACGGACGAACTTGGTTTCGGTCCCGTCGAACATCCCACGCATGTGCGCAACGTCCACGCGACGCTGCTGAATCAAATGGGCCTCGACCACAACCAATTGTCCGTCCGATTCCAGGGCCTGGACGTACGGCTGACGGGCGTTGAAGAGGCCCACGTGATTGACGAACTGCTAAAGTAGCCAAAGGCACGCCCCACAAGCGGCGAAACCCGAGCGCGGAACCACCAAAGCAACCGCACACTTGATCGAGGCCTACGAAGTACTCTGCCCAAACGATTTTGCCAGCAGCAAGAAGTCTTCGAAGTCGATGACTTCATCTTCATTGAAGTCACCCTCGAACCACGAGCCGGCTTGACCAAAGTGTGACGACATCGCCAGGAAGTCGACGAAGTCCACATAGCCGTCGACGTTCGCATCTCCGATCAGCGTATCGTCGGTCACGATTCTTGGAATCGCAGAAAAAGCCGCAACCCAAAGGTTGCCAGCGAAACCAAGATCCAGCTCGCCATCAGTGACACGTACTTCCGGTACCGTAACCTTGTTGGCATACCAGACACCCCGGCCCGTTTCGGTTCCTTCGGGCGGCGCCCCATGATCGATCGATACATATTGGCCCTCGACGAGTGCAATCGCTTCGCCCAAGCCAGGATCCCGCCACGTCCAGTCGCGGTAGTCCGTTGGAACCGAGAAATGCAGCTCAACGTCATACAGCCCGTCCTGCAACGGCTACCGCATCAACAATCCGCGCCGTGCCGGCCGCGACTTGCGATACAGCAGCTCATTTTCGGCGCCAACGACCACGGGGTGATCGTTCGGTGCAGGAGGATTGGTGTTGATAAACGATCTCCACAGCCTGCCGTCCGCGTCTACTGAATTTGAATCGTTCAGGTTCACCCGAGCCACACCGTAGCTCTCGTCATCCCTTACCCGAAGCAACGTGCGGGCTCGACCATAAATCGTCGCGTTCTCGACCGAACGCAATCCAATCCAGTACGATTCGACCGCTTCCACCACCCGGTCATCCACTACGGGAATGCTTACAGTTTTGCGGGCCTCTCCCGGTGAGAATACGACCTTCCGGGGAAATGACATGTCCAGGTCATCCTCGTTCGCATCAGGGAACCGAGCCCACCAATCAATCAAGGTCGAATGCGTTCGCTCGAGCGTCAATTCAACTTCGGATTGCTGCGACAAGTCACCCTCACGCTGAATCTCGATGGAAACAGCACCATCTCCTTCGCGCCACGACACCACGTCGTCCATGGCGAATCCCACGGTGGGTTTTGCCACGCGAACAGGAATGAGTTCAATCCCGGAGAGTTTGGCGCTGTCTGTCACAGCCGTGAAACCCAGATTCAGCACACCATCGGCGACGACGACATTTCGAAAAGTGCGTTGTGTGGCAGAAAATCGCTCGCCTAGTTCGGCAACGATATCAAAGTCGTCCAGCGCCAGCTCGCCCTCGACCGCCACGTCAAAGGCTCGCTGGTTCGGCTGCTGATGGAAGATTTCGGCAAAGTGAAGTCGCACAACGTATTCGCCGTCGTCCGATGGAATTGCGTACTGAGAATTCCCGGCACGCTCGGATTGAAAAAGCGTGTCGTGCTCCGTCGACGCGATCGCCGTATCGGGCGGCACGCTGTACGTGAAGCCGCCGGAATAGTGAGCGTCAGCCTGCCACTGTTTGCCGAAGGGATCGACGGTTGCCTGTCCGCCGACGTTGATACGGGTCGTCACGTCGGCAGGGTCATGCGACTCCAGCCAACAAGGGCCACCGTCGCATTGCCCCAAAACATCGACGTCGCCATCTCCATCAAAGTCAACGGCACTCAGCGGCCGGCGTGCCACTTCCGGAAACGGTTGGAAGTCCCCGAATTCTCCCTGCCCGTCCGTGTTCTCCAGCCACCCACCGTTTGGAATCATGTCGACATCTCCATCGCCATCCAGATCAACCAGTTGGATGTCGTGGCCTGTGATCCCGGTGAAGTCTCCCGGCGGATCGATTCCTAAGCTGACGGTACACTCCTCTCCCAACAGAGCTCCAGTGACGCGGCGTCGCAGGCGTACAGCTTGCGAATCAGGTAAGGAATGAGGTTCGGGTGGTGCTCAACATTGGGTGTCCCTCTATTGTGCTGGCCGGCACGGCAAATTGCTTGACGATTTCCGTTAGATTGTCATTAAACCTTTTTGTCTCTTCGCATTTGAGCCAGTGTTGACTCCTGCATCCCGAGGCTTTCGGCTGCTTCTTTCTCGGAAATCGTGAACATTTGTTACCTTCTGGTGAGTGAAATTGATTAACACTCGCCGAAACTAACCGATAGCCTCGTTTTCTGGCCCCATGCCGTTTTGGGAATTCTCTGATTAATTTGAGAAACTCAGACGATGCCGCCCCATTAGAATCGCTTTCCAATGCTTTTTGGGGCTTTCAGGCGATGTACGGGCAACAGGAAAGCCGACGAACTTTCGCTCGCCGGCTTCACCTGGAGTCCTATCGTCTTCGCCGGAGTAGAGAAAGAAAACCCATACCTGCGAAGAGCATTAGTGCCGAAGCAGGTTCCGGAATTGGGCAAGGTCCGTCGCTACAAACCAGTGTCGGAGATCTTGTGCCGATGTCCGACGTGAACGAAGCAATTACCTCTAAATCAAACACCCCTTGTGGTGGATCGTAGAAAATCCCTGTTGGCAAAATGCCCTCCAGAGTCGGGCCAGTGAGGGGCGGATCGAAGAACGTTATTACACCGGGAGTATTGTTCATGTTGAATGTCCAATTTGGGATAGTCGCGGTGTTGTCGCCCGGAGGAACAGGAATAAGGTACTCACCTGGGGAGATGACCGTAATATTGTTCACGAACGTCGGCTCGAAATAGCGAATCACGATTTCACCGTCGTCTGCAACGTAGGCATCTTCTGCACGAGTCTGCGCAGTGCAAACAGATGAGAACAGCAGTAGACACAATGTAATGCTCAATCTTCGCATCTATCTTTCTCTCTTTCTATGGTGATGGAGTAGTTTCCACGGTAATGACGTACTGCCCGAGGTCGCCGTGTCCACGAGCACCGTCATTTTGTGCTGGTTCCACTTTGAAGTAGTACAGGTCGTCAGGGAGTTCTGGACTCTGCTTCGTATCGTAAGTAATCTCTGGTTGCCACCCAACCAAGGTTTCCCCCGAAGGATTTAGTTGCTGTATCAGCACTCCATTTTTGTTGTACAAGCCGAGCTTCACATCAACTGCATGCCACCGGATACCGCTTACCGGTAGAGGACTAAATAAGAACAGACCTAACAGGAACAGACCTAACAGGGACACCCAAAGTTTGGCTTGACGGCCCCGTCGCTTGCCCGTTAGATTCTGACGGTTCTTTCAGCTGGAGGCAGGAAAAGCATGCCCAGACAGGCGCGTGGTGAATACGTCAACCCAAACGAAGTGCAGATCCTGCATCTGGTGAATCGCTGCGTGCGCAGGGCCTATCTCTGTGGCGACGATCCTGTGAGAACAGACCTAACAGGGACACCCAAAGTCTGGCTTGACGCATTGCTCGCTTACCCGTTAGATTCTGACGGTTCTTTCAGCTGGAGGCAGGAAAAGCATGCCCAGACAGGCGCGTGGTGAATACGTCAATCCAAACGAAGTGCAGATCCTGCATCTGGTGAATCGCTGCGTGCGCAGGGCCTATCTCTGTGGCGACGATCCTGTGAGTGGGCAGTCTTTCGAGCATCGGCGTGAATGGATTCGGCAACGCCTGGAGTTTCTCGCCGGCGTCTTTGCTATCGATTGCCTCACCTACACCATTATGTCCAACCACCTGCATCTGATCCTTCGCAGCCGCCCGGATGTGGCCAGGGAATGGTCCGATGAACAGGTCGCAAGACGCTGGCTGAGGTTGTTTCCCAAGCGACGGGAAAAGGATGGCTCGCCTGCCGATCCCGAGGATTTCGAGATCTCCATGATTACCGGCGACAAGAAACGGCTGGCGGAAATCCGGCTGCGATTGTCGGACGTGAGCTGGTGGATGCGGTGCACGGCCGAGAATATCGCTCGACGCAGTAATCGCGAAGATCGCTGCACCGGTCGCTTTTGGGAAGGTCGATATCGGGCCCAGATGATTCTGGATGAAGCTTCTTTGCTTGCGTGTGCGGCCTATGTGGACCTGAATCCCATTCGAGCGGCGATGGCGAAGACTCCGGAGGATTCGAAGTTTACGGGAGCGAAAGACCGCATCGATGATCTGGGCCAGCGTCAAACGAAGGCGCGGAAGACGCATGCCTGGGAACGCAGTCGACGCAGATCGCGAAGTGGCTGGCTCAGTCCGCTGGAGATTGATGAACGGACGGACGCTGTGGGGGCCGACGTGAGCCCGGTGAACCGTCGGGCAAGCCTAAAGGGTTTTCTTTCGATGTCGCTGGTCGAGTATCTAGAATTGCTCGACTGGACTGGTCGTCAGTTGCGGCGCGACAAACGCGGCTCGATTCCCTCGCATCTGGCTCCGATTCTGGTGCGGTTGGGTGTGGACTCCGAGGGGTGGTGTGACCTTGTGAAGAAGTTCGGCAAGCTCTTCAAGCGGGCAGCCGGCAAAGCGGATAGTCTCGCCCGGGAGGCGGCGCGCCGTGGTGTCGGCTATCTACACGGCCCCGGCGCTCAGATGTTGAGTACCGAGTAGCTCAGCACTCTTCTTCGAACGGCCAGTGAGTAACGATTGCGTTCGCTGCTGCGCCATCTTTGATGATCGTGATGGGGTCGCGGTCGATTCGGTGGATTTGCTGTCCAATTGACGCCGCGTCGCAGGCAATCTGTTTGCGAATCCGGCAATGGAGGAGCTTCGGGTTGCGCTCAATATTGGGTGTCCCTGTTTTGTGGAATTGCCTGGGATCCGTCGAGCGGAAGATCGGTGATCCCAGTTTGATCTGTCTAGTACGCTTCAGTTCAATCCTATTCTTTCCGCGTCCATCACTTCCACCAGAATCTTCGCTAGATCCTGAAACAGAGAATGTGAAAGTTCATCTGTATGGTGCGTTTCATTTTTTCGCAACCCAAGAACAAGCAGGAACAATTCGCACCTATCCTTCGGACCAGGGAGCGACATGACCTCTAACGCTTCATTCGCTCTAGTGAACACAACCTTTTGATAAGTTGCATCTGTTTCCTCCGAGGATTCAATCAACACGGTCGGTTCACATCCGCACGACGCGGATATTGCGTCGACCCAGGATGCAAGATTCTCTTTGTTCACCAAGAACTTTATTTGATAGTCGCCCACAACTCATATCCCATCTCGGAACAATTTCTTAGAAGCCAATACCGGCCTTGAAAGAATGACCAGCCGCTCCGATGCATGTTTTTCCCGCCGTAGATCCTAGTGCAGCACTAGGTCGAGATATAGGTACCCCAACTAGCTCGCGAAAATAACCAATTTCCGCAAGAAAACCAGTCGGATATCCTGTCACCCCAACTCCTTCAACGAAGTGCTGTGCCGTAGTTGTACCACCTCGCGTTACCGAATAGACCACGTGGGTGCCACCGTTTGCGTTTCTCGTTAGATGGAAGCCCATACTTGGCGCTCCGGCGACTCTGACGAGCGCCACACCGCCAGCAACCGTCCCAGCGGCAGCAGCAACACCCCCTACGGCTCTTTCGAATCGCTCGCCCCCCGACAGTTGGCGTTCATCTGATATATCAAAACCGTAGCTAGCCTCCACAAGAGGATTTACTCCAGTGAGATCCCCCGTGATTCCACGTCCGAGGCGACAGTATTCACTTCCAGTGCCAGTGAACGGTTTTCGCGTTTGAGTTTCAACGATCCCAACAGCGCGTTCTCCCAATGCCTTTCCAGCTTCACCCGTAACCAACGATCTGCCTCGCCCGTAAATCTGTCCAACGAAGAACTCATGAGTACCAGCCTTAAAGCCCACCCAATAGTCTTCCCAAGTCAGCAACCCGGACGGATCCACTCGCGTCGTCGATTGATTCCCCACGTACCGATACAGATTCGCATCCCCACCACCGAACCCAATCGGATCCTCTGAAATCCATCGTCCCACCGCCGGGTCATACCAACGGTGGAGATTGTTCTGCAGCCCTGTCGCGTCATCAACCGGTCTACCGGTATAGCCAAACAGGATGCTGACAGCACCTTCGTCCTGCACGACACCGAATGAGTCATAGGTCTTGTGGCTGACGTGGTTGCCATCATAGTCGACTAGATCACGCACGGTTCCAAGGTGATCAGTGAGTACCCAATGAGTCTCGCTTGAATTCCAGAACGACCTAATTCTAGATCGAGGTCTCCCACGCCGGTCCTTTAGACTCTGACAGCTCCTTCGTCAGGAGGTAACGGGACACCCGAGCTTTAACAGGCTAATCCATGACCCTGCGAACATTGGATGTCTCTCTCCCTTCCTTCGTGGATTTGCCGTCCAATTGACGCCGCGTCGCAGGCCATCCGTTTCCGAATCCGGCAATGGAGGAGCTTCGGGTTGCGCTTAACATTGGGTGTCCCTTTATTGCTTTCGCCTTTATTGCTTTCGTTTACAGCTCAACTTGGAAAGCCCTCGCCTTCGTGGCAACCAGTCCGGCTGAAGTGCAGTCGAATCCGGCAGATATTCAATCCGGGTGGAGGGATGATTTATGAGGTTGACGAAGTAACTCGCCTCAATGCACCAGGCCTGAAGCTAACCCTGGACGTCACCAACTGCGCTATCCTCGAGAATGACAAACTGGTGGTTCAGATTGGAATTGAAAACGACACGGGCAAACCGTTTCAGATCCAGCGAGACCGTCTGGCGATTCAAATCACCGCTGCGGCGGTGCCGGTGGCTGCAGATGGAATCCGCGACCGAAGGTTCAGCATCAACAGCTACGGACGGGGCACGATCGAGCCTCAACGATTTCGCGCACGTTTCCGCGAACCTCTCTACGTCTCTCCGGAAATTGCGGCCGGGTCCAAGGTCACGTTGTCCCACACCATTAAGGCCAACTTGCTACCGGGTGAGTACGAATTGCAGCTCCGCTATCGGCCAGGCAAGGGCACATTCGTCGTGCCCGAGATCTTGTCTCCACCGGTTTCAGTAGACGTAATTGGAACTGCGGGTATCGCGCTGCCTGAAAGATAGACCGAAACTACCTGGTCGTTCGCTGGCTTTCACTGATCGCGATAATAGGCATCCGTATTCTACATCGCAATGATCTTGCGGGCTCCCGGCACCGGCGGCCTTTGGGCCCTTAATGAATGTTTCCGGTTCGATGGTGGCTTCCTGGTGGCGCGCGACGTCCCGCCACCGAAGTCGTCACAGAAATTGACGTGGAAATAGACGTGGATTCCGTGTGAGGAAAACGCGAACTTTTAGCGTTTCTACTGTAGACCTCATTCCCGGCGATCAGCGATATTTCCCCATCGAGATGAACCGGCCCACCAACCAGGATAAAATCCCAACCAGGAGCCTGCCGGCTTCCCTTCGAGTTTTCAAGACCACCACACATCCCCCACTTACTGCAAACGAACACGCTATGCACGACCGATCCCTCGAACGTCGAACTTTCATGCTCGCCTCAGCCGCTGGTATCGCAACAGCGACCATGGTAAAGCCTGCCCGAGCAGCGGCCGCCAACGAGGAGGTCCGCGTCGCGATCCTTGGCGCGGGTTGGCGTGGTGGGCAGCTTGCCGACGCATTCTCAAAAGCGAAGGGTTGCAAGGTAGTCGCGTTCGCCGATCCGGATGAGACCCTGAGCAAGGAAATGGCCGCCAAGTATTCAGCCGCGGCCCATGTCGACCTGCGCAAGGTTCTGGACGACCCTAATGTCGATGCCGTGGCAGTTGCCACCTGTAACCATTGGCATTGCCTGGCGACGATCTGGGCGTTGGACGCAGGCAAGGATGTGTACGTTGAAAAGCCGCTCTCGCACACTCAATGGGAAGGTCGGCAAGTCGTCAACGCCGCGTTCAAGAGCGACCGCATCGTCCAGGTAGGAACGCAGCAACGTAGTGATCCGATGCAGGCCGCTGCGAAGCATTTCCTGCACGTCGAGAAAGCACTCGGCGAGATCAAGTACGTGCAAGCCAATCGCCTGGGCGTGCGCAAGCAGATTGGCAAACGTGACAAGCCATTGGCGATTCCCAAATCGGTCGACTACGACCTGTGGCTGGGTCCGGCGGACGACCAATCCATTTACCGAGACAAGCTCCACTACGATTGGCACTGGGACTTCAACACCGGCAGCGGTGAAATGGGTAACTGGGGCGTTCACATCCTGGATGACGTTCGCAACGTCGCGTACCAGGATCAGGTCACGACGCCCAGCCGGATCGTGTCAGCGGGCGGTCGAGTCGCATGGCAGGATGCGGGCAACACTCCTAATGTCCATTTCGCGCTGTTCGAAACGGAGATGTTTCCGACGATCATTGCCCTCAGTAATCTGGCTGAGTCCCCCAAAGCCAAAGGCAGCTGGAACGCTCACGCCGGCAGGTCCTTCAACGGTCCGTCCAGCGGCTACGTGGTCGCCTGCGAAGGCGGCTACTATTTAGGTCAGCGACAGCGGGGCCGTGCGGTCGACCTGCAAGGCAACACGATCCGGGAATTCAAAGGTGGGGCGATCGTTGCTTTGCACGTGCAAAACTTTATCGACGCCGTCAAGAGCCGTGAAGCCGGGATGTTGAATGCTCCGGTCAACGTCGGTCACGATAGCACGGGCTGGTGCAACCTCGCCAACGTGGCCTTTCGTGCCGGAGTTGCTTACGACCGGGAACTCCTGTCCAGCGCCAGTTCGCTGCCGGCGTGGCCACTGCTTGTTGAAGAAATGCAGCGGCAGCTTTCGCCGTTTGACGTGCCCACCAGCGAACTCGTCGCCAGCCCCGTTCTTTCGCACGATCCACACACCGAACAATTTGTCGGCGAACACGCCGAGCTTGCTAACGCGTTCATCAAGCGAGAGTACCGCGGTAAGTACGTCGTTCCCACCGTATCAAGCAGCTAGTCCCGTCGGTGAGCATCACCCGGTACACGTCGCCGTCAATCCAACATGGCTAAACAGCCACGACTCGAACTATTTCTGACTACCTAACTGAAAGTAACGACCATGTCCGATAACGAATCCCGTCGCCCCTCCAGCGTCCACGAAGAACAGGCCGGCCCCAACCGACGCGACTTTATCACGAAGACTTCCGCCGCCGTCGCAGCGACGGTCGCCGTCCAGTCAGCCGCCCAAGCACAAGAGAGCAATAGCCCCAACCAAAAATTGCGTATCGGCTTCATTGGTCCCGGTGGCCGCGGCTACGGGGCGCACGTCAAACGTCTGACCAAACTCGCCGTGGAAGGTCAGCCTATCGAACTGGTCGCCGTTTGCGATGTTTACAACAAACATCGCGAACGGGCCGCCAAATACATCGAGCGAGCAACCGGCAAAGCGCCACGCCAGTACGAAGACTACCTGGACATGATCGAGCGGGAGGATCTTGATGCGGTTTGCATTGGGACACCCGACCACTGGCATCACCGGCAAACGGTCGACTCGCTGAATGCGGGACTTCATGTCTACTGCGAAAAGCCAATGACCAAAACCGTCGAAGAGGCCATCAGCGTTCTGAAAACGTGGCGCAAGTCGGGCAAAGTCATGCAGGTCGGTGTCCAGTCCACCAGTCTGCCGCTGTGGCCGCAAGTGAACAAGCTGCTCACCGAAGGCATGCTGGGCAAAGTTCTGATGTATCAGACCGAGTTCTTTCGCAACTCCGCGATGGGCCAGTGGCGTTACTACGCGCTGGAACCGGAGATGACGCCGAAAAACATCAACTGGAAAAAGTGGCTTGGCGTAGAAGAAGGTCTTGCCGATTACGAAGACTTCGACCGCGCCAAATACCGTCAATGGCGACGCTTCTGGTCGTACGGCTCGGGGATGTTCACCGACCTGTTTGTTCACCGCACAACCAGCATGCTGAAAGCCACGGGCCTGCGATTTCCTGCTCGTGTTTGCGGATCGGGCGGGATTTTCATCGAATACGACGGGCGAGATGTGCCCGACGTTGCGACGGTGGTTGCCGACTTCCCGGAAGGCGTCCAGGGCCTGGTCACCGCGACGATGGCCTGCCAGAACACGCCGATCTCCCAGACGATTCGAGGGCACTTTGGTTCCCTGGTATTCGGCAACGGCGAAGAGTTCGACTCGTTTGACTACGTGCCGGAACGCCCCCAGGTCACGCGGAACAGCAAGCTCAAACCGCAGACGATTGAAACGGCGCAGGTCAAGGACACCACGTACGCTCACTTCAAGAACTGGATCGAAGCGATGGTCGCCAACGATCCCTCGATGTGCAACAACGACCCCGAACTGGGTGCCGCGGCGATCACGACGGTCATCCTGGGAGCGCAGAGCTATCGACAGGGGAAGATCTTCCACTTCGACGATTCGGACTACACGGTTCATGACGCGAACGATTCGTGGGCAACCAATTGGGAAAAGCGTTCCGCCGAGCGCGGCAAGCCTAACCACATCAAAGGTTGGTCGGCAGGCGATCTTGGCAGCGTCCTGGAGGAGCCTGAACACATGAAGCTCGCAGGGCCCTGGGTGGATGGCAAACCGCCGGAGGACCAGCAAGGCAGCTAGGCAAGCCAGTCGAGCAAGCCAGTCTGGACGGCTATCGAACGGCATCCAACGGCAGCGAAAGGGAAAATCCAAAGTAGCGTTCCTGGTACTCGACCAATTTGCGACGATAGATGTCCTCGACACTGCTGAGGTACTTTTGGATGCGCAGCCGCGTTCTCAACTTTTTGAGCGTGTCGATTCTGGACTCGTCCCAGACGACTTCCAGGCGGGGGTGAGTCTCCTGCAATTTCAATACGCCTGCGATCGAAACGTTTGTCTTACGCAAATCGATCGATTGCAGAGTCTGCATTGATTCCAGCGCCTTCAATCCGGCATCCGAAATCCGCGTTCCCCGGACGTTCAGACGACGGAGTTTCGCTTCTCCCAGTTCAGCCAGTCCGGCGTCCGTTACTTCCGTACCGTCCAGAACGAGCGACTGCAGGCGAGGGAACTTCCCAAGCTCGTTACAGCATGCGTTCGTCACCTGGGTCGAAGCAAGATTGAGATATTCCAGTTTCGGCAATGCTGCAAGTCTCGTGACGCCCCTATCTGTCACACGCGTGGAGAACAGTGAAAGCTCTCGCAGTTTCGGTACGTTACGCAGCCATTCCAGCGATCGGTCGTCGAGCTTTGTGTCACCCGCAATCAGACAGTTCAGCATGGGCAGTGCCCCCAGACGCCCAAGACTGGATAGATTCGTTCCAACCGCGCACAGCATCTGCAATTCGCGCAGCTCCGAAAGCGGGGAAAGATCGCGGTTGCCAAGGGGCGTGTGGCTGAGATCAATGGCGTGCAGTGAAGACAACGCAGGCAATTGATTGAGCACAGATCCCCGCAACACCGTGCTGGAAAGGTCCAGTGCGTGTAGCGACTTTAGGCCATCCAGTTGTTCGCGTAGCTTGCGAAACTCGATAGCGGACACCAGCGTACCACTCAGGTTCAGCCCGACGATTCGACCGTGCGCCGCAACGTCCACTCGAGAACCAAGTCGATTGAGTTGAAGTCGCGTTGCGTCACTGACCGTTGCGACCTCAACGTCGTCTGCAAGCGCCGGGGATGCATCGGTCCAGGTGAGTTCGGCGTACTCCTCCGGATAGCGACTGACGATAACGTTCAGCAAACGCCCACGCGGATACTTCCGGAATACCACCGCATAGACCGCGTTGTGCGCTTGTTCGGTTCGCAGGAATGTCGCCTCGCGTTCGGTGAGCCACCGGTCCAGGAAGGCTGGGTCAAGCTCTTCGAGGATTCGCTCGGCTTCCCTTGCGGCGGGAAGGTCGGGCCATCGCTGCACGATTCCGCGAAGTCGCAGGAAAGAGGCATACCCGGACTCCAGCACGAGGTCATCACGTATCCTGGCATCAGCAAGAGCACGTTGCGCATGTTGTTCCCTTGAGGCAACATCGTCGTTTTCCACACGCGAAGCCGGGAAGCTTGCAGCCAACTCACGACGTTTTGGCAGTGCTGCATCCAGCCAGCGAAACATCGCCGCCAGCTCGGTCGCCTTCGGCATTTGCTGCGGTGAACCGGAATACGTGAAGGACGCCGTGCGTGCATTCGCCTTCCTGCACAGGGGCACAAAGACACTTTCGAAGAAGCATTTCCGCCGTGCTGATTCGCGCCGACTCTTCGCAAACACGATGCTTAGCCGATTCGCCACTTCGCGTCGCAACCACGCCTGTTCGGGAGGAGGCTCGCCACCACCGATGGCGATGACTCCGCCAAAGTACTCGGGAAGCGAGAAAGCAGTCTGGCAGGCGAGATGGGCGTCCTCGGAAGCACCACAAAGGTACGTGCGATCCGTGTCGACCGCATGACGTCGACGCACATCGTCCAGCACATCCAGGACAACACGAATGCGGTGTGCTGGATTTTTCTCGCGGCCCATGGCATGCGGCGCGACAAAGATTGCGTTATTCGCCTTGCAGACCTTGCTCCAGAACTGCCAGCCTGCCGCTGGATCGGCATCCGAAAGGAAGAGCACCAGGGATCGACCTTCGGGTGGCGCAGGACCAGCATCATCATCCGGCACGAAGAGATCGTAAGACTGCTTCCGGGAATCGTAATCGGGACCGCACCATGCCGCAGGGATGCTAACTCGACTCTGTCGGGCAACTGCGAAGGTCCAGTCGAGTCGAGTCGGTGCCTCGACCGTTACCCGTTCGACATTTGCGGCGCAATCCCGGGGAGTGGTGAACAGGACGGCGCACGTCATGGTCAGGGTTGCGACACTGCTGATCGATAAGTTTGAGGGGAATCTCACGACGATTTTCCGGGGACTGCCAGGCGTTGATCCGTGCAGAATCGTTGACTTCTCTCGGTGACGCCGTGCGAAACCTGAAACGACGAACTCGCTTCTACCACACCTTTCCTTCACACCTATCCTTCACACCTATCCTTCACACCTTTCCTTCACACCTTTCCTTCACACCTTTCCTTCACACCTATCTTTCGCCCGTGACATATCTCGTCCAACTCGCAAAGGCAGCATTTCGCCGTGCCGATCCGCACGCCCACGCTCCTGAACGAGAGCCAAGTGCAAGCATAATCCCGGCTAAAACACGGCAGAAGACGTTGTCAGTTCCGATGCCGGGATGGCCCTGTCGAATTCCTCGCGACGACGCGGGCGAATCCGTATAACCTTTAAGAGACATGACCCCAACGACCGCTGAATCACTTCGTAGCAGGATCAACAGGAACACGCCAATCAAGATGCCCAACATGCCGCGTCTCTACCGAATTGCTCAACTGGCTACCGTTGTTGCTGTGATTGCCTTCCTGGTCAAGCCAGCGGTGGGAGCGGACTACATCAGGACCGTAGCATTGTGGCCCCAACCGGAAATCGGCGACGCGCAAATCAGCTTGCGGCCAGAAATCAACAACAACGGACAAGTCGCTTTTTCACATCCTCCATTTCAGACCCACTGGTCCAACCCGGAACTGGATGCCGCCGATGGATTCGGCATCTTCGCGGAAGGGCTGAGTGGACTGCAACCGATTGTGGTGCCGGGCGAGCAACCTCCAGTAATGGATCCTTTGCAATTCCAACGACTGGGTTCGACTTCGATGATCAACGACCACGGCGACCTGGTATTCTGGTCGTTCCTCCGTGGTAGCGGCATCGACAGCTCCAACAACAACGGCATTTTCACCAGCGACGCAACGGGTGCCCTCCGGCTCGTCGCCAGAGAAGGGGATGCCGTGCCCGGGCACCCCGAGCTCACGTTTGATTACCTGGGTACCCCGACGACCAACTATCAGCTGACCGACCACGGGCAGGTTTCGTTTACCGCCAAAGTGATCGGCCCTGACTTTGATACTCACGCGAACATATGGGGGATCTTCACCGAAACTGGCAGCGGCGAATTACGAATGGTTGCCAGACTGGGCCAGCAGATTCCCGGAGAACCGGCGGGAACAACGTTTGGCTTCGTGGGCCGATTCCGGGTCAACGACGCCGGCCAGGTCCTGTTTGGCAACTTTCAGCGAGATCCAACCGCCTTCGCTTTCGATTACGACCTCTTCCTGGAATCTGATAATGGGCTACAAACCATTGCGAGTAGTGGAGACCCAGCACCAGGTACTTCGGACAACCGGCAGTTCGGGCGACTGAGCGATTGGGAGCTGAATCAGAACGGCGGCGTGGCATTTGTCAGCGAGCTCGACGGTGGCGACCCCGCCGAACCGCACGCTGGAGTGTTTCGCTTCAGGAATGGAGCCGTCGAACCAGTCGCCATCTCCGGACAACCGGCCGGTGCCGGAATGGAATTTGGAAATTCCTACGCAACCCCGGTTCTGAACGACCAAGGCCAAATTGCCTTCATTGGCAGCCAGCGTCCGGCGGGGTCTACGCTCCGGTCCAATCGCGCCTACTTCACCGAAGCGAGCGGATCGGGCCTCAGGGCCGCTGCGGTCGTAGGATCACCGGCTCCTGGCACTGGACCGGGAGTAACCTTCGAGTATTTCCATATCACGCCACAATTGAGTAACGAGGGGCACCTCTTCTTCGGCAGCACCCTAACCGGCCCGGGAGTTGATTCCTCCAATCGCTTTGGCATCTTCGTCGAAACACTCGGCACTGGTGTTCAACTGGTGGCTCGCGCGGGCGACCTGTTGAATGTCAGTGATGACCCCGATGTCGCGGACTACCGGACCATTCGTGAACTCGGCGACGGCTTCCACTTTTCTTCGAACGACGCGGGGGAGGTTGCTTTTGCTGCCGAATTCACCGATGGCACCTACGGGGTATTCGTTGCACAAACGGTTCCCGAACCAGCAACCAACCTGACGTTGCTGGCCAGTCTGCTGTTCCTCGCATCTCATTTGCGTCGTCGCCCCACACGGGCAACGTACTGTTCGTAAGCTGCCGCTACCAATTCGATCACGAACATCCGGATTAATCATGCCTCACTACATCGACGGATTCGTCTTCCCCATTCCCAACGACCGCCTCCACGATTACCGGCGGCTGGCTGAATCCGTTGCGGAGATATGGAAGGAACACGGGGCATTGAACTACTTCGAATGTGCCGGAGACGATATGACGCTGGAAGGAACCGCCTCCTTTCCAAATCTCGTTGCCGCAGCGGAAAATGAAACGATCGTGTTCGGCTGGGTGGAATTCGAATCTCGCGAAGCGCGTGACCAGATCAACGCGAAGGTGGCAGCCGATCCAAGAATGGCTGACCTGATGTCGAATTCAAATTCCGGCTTCGATGCCACGCGGATGGCCTACGGTGGATTCCGTCCGCTCGTGGGAACGCCCAACGCGTAACCTGACGTGTGATTCAACAACGAGCCCGTTTGATCCACATCGAAATCGTCTCCCGGGACACGGCGTCGCGTAAGGACATCGGGGACGAAATGGATTAGGTTGATGCACTGCCACCGTGAGTTGCGTCTCCCTCTATCCGGAACCAATCTGATGCCACGCCTGCAGGACGAATCCACCTCCGCCATTCATCGCTTCGCTCTGCTCGCCTTTATGACGCTTGCCTTGCGTGTCACCACCGGACAACTCGAAGCGGCGGAACAGGATCCGGTTGGCCCAACACCGCAGAAACCTGCGCCCGCGGCACTTCAGCAGACCATCGAGGACCTGCCGATCTCGCCGGCTCCCAGGCGGCCTTCAACTGACTACCTGATTGATGCCAGTCCTTACACTGCAACGATCACTCGCAGCGCCGACGGAAAGAACCTGGTTCTTGGCAACGGGCTCATTGAACGCGTCTGGCGAATATCGCCCAACGGTGCCTGCGTCGCGTTCAACAATCTCATGACCGATCAGTCGATGCTGCGGTCGATTCGCCCGGAAGCAAGGCTCACGATCGACGGAAAACAGCTCGATGTCGGCGGGCTCGTGGGCCAACCGAATCATGCTTTCCTGCTGCCGGCCTGGCTGGAGAAGATGAAGTCCGACCCGAATGCGATGCGGCTGGTTGGATTGAAAATCGGGAAGCCGGCCGAACGGATCGCCTGGGGTCGCTCTCGCCGAACCGCCCCAAACGCCGAATGGCCGCCGCGGGGCGCCTACTTGCGGATGGATTATGAGTTAGCCGTCGCACCGGATAACGAGCAAGCCAAAGATACGCCAGGGGTAAGCGTCCACTATGAGCTCTACGACGGCGTGCCCGTGATGAGCAAGTGGGTGACCGTTCACAATCGCGGCGAACAACCGATCACCATCGATCGCTATTCCAGCGAAGAACTGGCGCTGGTGGAACATTCGAATTCAATCGAAACGCGAGCTGGAGCTCCTCTGCCTCGACCGGACTATCTGCATGTCGAAACGGATTTCGCATTTGGGGGCTTCAGCTCATCTCCGGCGAATCGACACGTCGTGCGCTGGCGGACGGACCCAACCTACAAGACGCAGGTGAACTACCTGTTACAGACGCCGTGCCTGCTGGTTTGCGAACCCACCTACGGCCCGGCGCAGCGAATCGCGCCGGGCGAGCACTTCGAGGGTTTTCGCGTCTATGAACTGGTTTACGACGATGGCAATCGTGAACGCCGTGCGTTGGCCTACCGCCGCATGTATCGGACGATCGCACCGTGGGTAACGGAAAATCCAATCACACATCACCTACTAACCAACAAACCCAAACTGGCGCGTGAAGCGATCGACAAAGCGGCCGACGTGGGTTTCGAGGCGATCATCTTTTCCTTCGGTAGCGGTTTCAACATGGAGAATCGCGATTCCGATTTCCTGGAGCAGTGGAAGCGCGTCGCCGACTACGCGAGGAAGAAAAATATCGAACTCGGCAGCTACTCTCTGTTGTCTTCACGAGGCGTCGCAAAAGAACACATGCTGGTCCCTCCGGAAGGAGAAACCGCCACGCACGGTCGCATGCCGGCGCTCACCTCGGAGTGGGGACAGGAGTGGATTGCAACGGTGCGGGACTTCTATGCAAAGACAGGTTTCACGCAATTTGAAAACGATGGCCCGTACCCTAGCGACGTGGATGTCACTCCGCGTCCCCCTTTGCAGCACGGCGTGAACGATTCACGCTGGGCGCAATGGCGGCAGAACAACCGGCTCTACCATGGACTGCGTGCCGACGGAGTCTACATCAATCAACCGGACTTCCATTACCTCAACGGCGGCAACAAGAGCTCGATGGGCTACCGCGAAGTCAACTGGTCACTCCCGCGAGCTCAGCAGGTTATCCACACACGCCAGAACATCTACGACGGCACATGGCTGAAGACTCCCAGCATGGGCTGGATGCACGTTCCGCTCGCTGAGTATCACGGCGGTGGAGCGGCTGCGACGATCGAGCCACTCCACGAACACATCGATCATTATCGGCAAATGCTGCTGTCCAACCTTGGCATGGGTGTCCAGGCGCACTACCGCGGGCCGCGCATCTACGACACCGAACAAACCCGCGACATGGTGAAACGAACCGTCGACTGGTTCAAGCAGTACCGCGACATACTCGAATCCGACATGATCCACGGTCGCCGAGCGGATGGTCGCGATTTGGACTGGGTCCTGCACGTGAATCCTCAGCTCACGAACAAGGGCATGCTCTGCGCGTACAACCCTTTGCCGATCGCTGTCGAAAAGACGTTGCGGGTGAACGTCTATTACACCGGGCTCGAAGACCGCGCGGAGCTGCTGGATGTGGAAGGCAACAAAACCGTGCTTCCGATCAATCACAAACACACAATTGAAGTGCACGTCACCATTCCGCCCCGCGACATGGTCTGGTATGTCATGCGATCCGCAACGCCCAGCGTAATCCGGTTCAGCAACAAACGATCGGTTGCTGATCGGCGGCCCCTGGTCATCGCTCACCGGGGCGGAGTCGTATCGCCGCATTCACCAGAGTGTTCGACGACGGCAATTCGCCTTGCGGCCGAAATGGGCTACGACATGGTGGAGCTGGATGTTCGACGGAGCCGTGACGGCCAGCCCATTGTGTTCCATGACCGCACACTCATGGAGGCCTGCGACAAGCCTGGCAGCGTATCCGACTTCACTGCCACGGAACTCGCAACGATTCGCTACCGGAAAGGCACAGACCACATTGCTCGACTGGACACCGCGCTACGATCGTGCCGGAGGCTGGGAATGGGTGTTATGCTGGACCTCAAAGATGGCCGCAATTCACAGGAGTTCCTTGAGTTGATCGATCGCCTCATCGTCCAACACGATCTGGGCGACTCCTCAATATCTTTCTCCGGAAGCGAGGCGGCACGGAAATACCTCCGGCACGTGCGTTTCACACCAACGGACGAAGAACTACGCCGCCTCCGCGGCGGAGAAGCCTTGCGACTTGAGACACGATTTTGGTTCGGTATCCCTCAATGGCTACAAGATGGTGATTTACAAAAGCTAAAATCCGCAGGGGCGATGGTAATTCCGGCCATCAACACGTTCCGTTATCCCAGCGGCAGTCATTTCGATCGCGCGAAAGCCGACATTGAACGACTTCTCGCCGAGGGCGTCGATGGATTTCAGATCGATTCGATTTACCGGCCGTTCCTGGATTGAGCAGAACTAACCATGAGGGACAATTCGAGCCGGCTTGTTGACCTTTCCAATCGACAGAGAAATCGTCATCGCCGCGGCGTTTTGCTCGCTACGAACAGGAGTCCCCAGGCAAATCCGACTGCCCATCGACAACTGCAAGCGGCACTTCCACGACGGCATTGGGATTGGGCTTTGCAAGTGCATCCCGAAGCTTCACCAACCCGCGTGCCCACAGTTTCTGAACGCTATCGACGCTACGGTCCATATCGTTGGCGATTTCCCTAAAGGTGCGACCACCCATGCGCAGTTGCACCACACGACGATGGTATTCCGGCAACTGATCGATGGCACAATTCAGCGAAGCCATTTCTTCAGTCTGAATCGCGGCGTCAACGACGGAATCGATCGAAGTTGCACATGCCCCCGTGTCATAGCCGCCTTCTTCACGACTTACATCGCGAATCTGAGCACCCAGGTAGGAGCGGTGAATTCGTGCCACGTGGCCGGATGAGATGCGTTTGATCCACCCCAGAAATTCAGCTTCCGTCGTACCAGAAAAGCCATCCAACTGCCGATGCACGTCCAGAATGACGTCCTGCATCAAGTCCATCCTGTCGACCTTTGAGCGAACTCTGCCAACTATCTCCACTTTACTTGCAGACAGGTATGCCCAAGCCCGTGCAAGGAGCAACTCGCGGGACGCCCCGCAGCCATCTCGACTACCGACAATCAGATTCACAAAAGGTGGCGTCATCTAAAACACTGCAACCGGTCAACTTGCCTTGCCCACAATGCAGTGTCCAGAAGGACGCACCCGCCAAACGCGTCTCACCACATCCCCCCCAGACCAGCAACGGCCTGAAGGCTACCCAAATTATAACAAGGGCAACCGAACCAACCAGTCAATTGTTAGTATTCCAACAACCCCCACGAAAGGGCGGGCACTCGAAAGTATGGACATGCCAGACAGACGCACGAACCTGGCCCCGCAAACGGGACCAGGCACCGAGCATATGAAGTAGTTCGACAGAACGTGTTGGTCGTGGGAGACCTCTTCTCTTCCGAACTGCAGCCTACTCATAAGACAGTTGCCAGGGACGCGGAATTACGCCGCAAAAAAAATCACGAGGCTCACCGCTACCTCAGGTTTGGAATGACGGTCCCCCATTCGTGCGATCAGAAAAGGTAGCCGGCGTCTCGCGTAATGTCGCCCGCTGCAAGTCGCTCACAGGCTAAACGTCAATCTTCGCGACCAACGGCGATCTCGCTCCGCCTCCCTCCAGATCAAGACAAACCTTTCAAAATGATGGTTCTGCGAATTCTTCCGATTGCGCGGCGGATTGCTTTCATGCGCGCAACTGTAAAACACTGTGCGGGGCGTTTTGCGCTAGCGACCAAATGGTCGCATCGCACTTCAACTACGTGAGTTTACGCATTTATTTTATTGTTTTTGGAGGTCTTATGAAGGTTAAGACATTGTTTCGCCCCATTGTGGGATTGGCGGCGATAGCCCTTATTTCCTGCCCTGCTTTCGCGCAGAATTTCGTCGTTGGCGACGCGGGCTTCAACATCCCGGGCAACAACTGGCCTGGCGGAGAAGCACCTGGATTCGCCATCGATGGTGTTGGACAGAAGTACCTGAACTTCGGTCAGCAGAACACCGGATTTGCGGTCACCCCATCCGTGGGAGCATCTGTCGCAACTTCGCTGACATTGTGGTCGGCCAACGATGCCATTGAACGTGACCCTGCGTTCTATGAAGTATGGGGAAGTAACGAACCAGCACCCGCCGGTTTCGGCGCCCCGAACACGCTGCTTCCAATTACCGCGTTCACAGCGATTTCGACTGGCGAAGTCGTTCTCCCCGAAACTCGTAACGCAGGTGGCGATGCCGCCCTGGATGTTGCGAATTCGTTTACCGTGGATTTTGACAACAGCGTTGCATACAGCAGCTACCTCGTCGTCTTCCCGGACGTGCGAGATCCCAGCTCGGCCAACAGCATGCAAATTGCTGATGTCCAGTTGTTCGACTCAGCTGGCGACGGAATCTTTACACCAGGCGACCCAATCGTTGGTGGCCAGGTACTCGCCGAGCCCGACTTGAACACCATCGGTGGTGACGACTTCGGTACCGTGGTCATTAGCGGTGAACTTGACGTCGTGCGTGGTCCCGACCAGCTCGTTCAGGGATTGGCTCAGTGGTGGTACAACGGCAACAAGCGAAACAACCAGGACTTCTTCAACGCTGCTCGCGAAGGCGACACGACAGACCTGACGAACCCATCGGGCGCTGCTTTCACTACCCCCGACACATGGTGGGGCGGTAATGGAGATCGCGTTATCTCGGGTATCGCTTTGGATCGTTACCCTGATCCAGCTCTTGCAGGCGATCGATTCGCCGGCACCAACAACGAAAACTATGGTGTTCGTCTGTTTGGTGAAATCTTCATTCCAGAAGATGGCGTCTACCTGCTTCGTGACGGTATCGATGATTACACGATGCTCGCCATGGACCTCGAAGGTGATGGACTGAACGAAGATGACCTTCCACTCGCCAACGAAGACGCACCTATCGGTGACCTGATCATCCATGATGATGACTGGGCGAACTGGAACGGTGGGAGCAACGACGGACCAAACGGTCCTTTCGGTATCGCTGAGTTCGAAGACATCGACAACGGTGGCTCGTGGCGTGAAATCGAGATTTGGATGTCTGAAGGTGGCGGCGGTGACGCTGGTATCTTCTACATGGCCAATGAGGACGACGACGATCTGAATCTTGACCAGTGGGACGCAGCCGGTGCTCTCGACGCTGAGCAGCGTGACATGTACCTAATTCCGCCAGAGAATCTTCGTGCCAGTGTTCCTGGTGACATTCTTTCCGGAACTTCCACCGTCAAACTCGAAGGCGGAAACGTCGAGCACGTGTTCCAGGTTAGCAGTGATCTGCTTGATTCGGACCACGTAATCGTTCGCGACGCTGGCGGAGAAGCCGTTAGCGTCATCGACCTGTCGGACGCTACGATTCGCATCGAAGCTGAGGGTGACCTGGTTGCTGGTGACGAGTGGGTACTGTTTGGTGCAGATGAGTTGGTCGGTGAAGACTCCGTCACGTGGGTTGTCGATGACATCAACATGTGGGACTTCAGCGGCCTCACCAATGACGGCGAAGGTGCACACCGTATCCGTTACACGGGTGGCCTTGTCTCAAATCCTCTCGACAACAACGGAGACGGTGTTGTTGACGGTGGTGACCTTGCCAACGCATGTGGTGCTGGAAACGTAGCCGAGCTGCTCGAAGCTCTTGGCACCGTTGCTGGTGACCTCGACGGCAATGGCGTTGTTGAATTCCCCGATTTCCTCACGCTGTCGGGCAACTTCAATCAGGAAGGCGTTGAATACGCTGGTGGCGACATCGACTGTAGTGGCGTTGTTGAGTTCCCTGACTTCCTGTCGCTGTCGGGTAACTTCGGAGCTGGTTCCGCAGCTGCTTCCGTTCCTGAGCCTGCAACGGCCGGACTGTTGGCTGCTGCGTTCGCATTCATCGGACTGGCACGACGTCGTCGTCGCTAGGCCACGAATTGCGTCAGCAATAGATTGATTCTCAAACGGGCGTTGGAGTCCCAGATTCCAACGCCCGTTTTTTTCATGCGCGACCTGACAAGACAGGGTTCAGGCTATCATCGTCGACCACCACACAGATCTGGCATCGAAAAGACATAAGGCCGACACCTGAACCGTCGAAAGTTGGCCACCCGCCTTTTCCTGCAGGAAACCGCCCCTAGTTTGCGAACCAGCCGAGAATCTGAAAGACTCTCCTGCTCCACGTTCCCCCCTCGATGATTCAAGAGCGGTTCACCATGTCACGAGTATCGCTTTCACTGTTCATTGCGTTGTGTGGGCTGAGCACGCAGGTTGAATCGGCGGAACCGACGTATTTCGAAATCGGAGAGCACCAGGCTTTTGTGTTCGAGCCGCCCACGATGTCGCGGTTAGACGGCCCAATGCCTTGGGTCTGGTACGCGCCAACGTTTATTCGTCGCCTTCCCGGACCTGAAGAAGACTGGATGATTCAACGGCTTCACGAACGGGGCATCGCGATCGCTGGTGTCGATGTTGGCGAATCGTACGGCAGCCCAACCGGTCGCGAAGCCTACCAGTTGCTCTACGAGAACCTGACGTCGAAACGGGGCTACCGCGAGCACCCCGTGTTGCTGGCCCGCAGTCGTGGCGGGCTGATGCTGTACAACTGGGCCGTTGAGCATCCACAAGCCGTAGGTGGAGTCGCGGGGATCTATCCTGTTTGCAACATTGAGAGTTACCCGGGCGTCGCCAAAGCCGCCGGTGCCTACGACATGACGGCGAAGCAGTTGCAAGCGAAACTGATTGAGCACAATCCAATCCATCGCCTTGAGCCTTTGGCGAAAGCAAAGGTTCCGATACTGCATATTCACGGAGACAGGGACCAAGTGGTACCACTCGAGCAGAACTCCGCGGAACTGGCCGACAACTACAGTCGCCTTGGTGGTCCCGTCGAGATTAAAGTCATCAAAGGGCAGGGCCACAATATGTGGCAGGGCTGGTTCCAACACAGAGGTTTGACGGACTTCATAATTGACCGTGCCTTGGCGACACCGCCAAAAGGAAAAGAAGGCGAGCACTCACCGTCGGAAGACCTCCAAGAGCAAGACTCGCTAAACGCAGGTGACCAAGAAACGAATGGTCCTCGCGGAGCGGCGACTTCTTCCGATTTCGTCGTCGTGCATTCAGAGAACCTTGAAGTCACCATTGGCAACAACAAATTGCTCACGCGAAACGGGCTGCAACACAACGCGGGATACAACGGAATCTTTTCGATCACCTCAACCTCGCAACCCGAAAGCCCCTTCGTCCCCGCGTACGCAGGCATCAACCTCGAGCACTACTTTGATGGCAGCGGCCGACAGGAGAGCGAGGTATTCTTCGAGCCACGCCATGCCGGAATGCAGCTCCGGCGATTGTCCCCGACTGTTGTTGAACTCTATCAGTCCACTACACCCGTTTATCAGGTCGAAAGCTGGACACGGTTTTCAGTCGCTGCGAACCACATCGATTTCTCGTTCCGTTGCCGGCCGCATCGCGAGAACTACAGGGGCGACTTCCTTGGAACGTTTTGGGCGTCCTACCTGAATGGCCCGCTCAACAAGAGCATCTACTTCCTGGACGCGCAATCGAACCTCGAAAGCCCCGTCTGGCGCCAATTCAACACGCAAGCACACAATCGCGACAGCACCGTCGTGCGAAACAACGATACGCTCGAATTGGAATTCGACTCCACGGATATGCTGTTCGCAAACATCTCGCCACTGAAGTTCTCCGCCCCGTTCTTCTACGGGCGGTTCCGTAACATGGTGTTGATCTATGTGTTCCAACCAGACTCCACGATTCGCTTCTCTCATTCACCATCTGGCGGAGGGCGTTCGGCAGAGGGCAACGACACAAATCCGGCATGGGATTTTCAGTTCATCATCCCCCAGCCCAAGGCCGGACAGGATTACAGGCTGGATGGAAGACTGATCTACAAACGCTGGAAGGGCCGCGAAGATGTGCTACAGGAAGTCGCGGCCTATCTGAAGTCGAATCAGTAACCGAGCCAAACTCGCTACAGCTACGCCGGGCCGTCGCCAACCGACAATGCCGCGAGGTCACCTTCCATCAATTGGGCAACGAACTCCGTTCTTTCAATGCGTTGCAGCACAACCTTGATCGCCGCGGTCATGGGTACCGCCAGCAGCATGCCTGCGAAACCCCACAGCGCGTACCAGCCCATCAACGCGAGCAACACCACAATGGGATGTAGCGCAAAGGAAGCTCCCATCAACCGTGGCTCGATCACGTTGCCGCCAGCAAGCTGGACGCCACACGACAGAATGCTGGCGGCGATCATGGACGTGAAACTGAGTTCAGGATGCAGCCAGATCAAAGGCAGCGGCAAAACGCAGGTCACCAACGGACCGAAGTTGGGAATGTAGTTCAGCAGAAAAGTCAGCAGTCCCATCAGCAACGCTAGTGGCACCTGAAAAAACGCCAGCACGAGCCAGACCGCGATGCCCGTACCGATGGAGATCGACGTCTTCAAAACGATGTATTCGCGCAGCTTTGATTCGATCATCTCGGCAAGCTCGCTTTTTCTCGCGGACTCACTCGCCCCCAGTAACAGGAAGAACATATAGATCAGCACAATCCCCAACGTACTGGAGAGTGACGCCATTTCGGCCAGCAGCCATTGTTCCGCCGATTCCGCGCTTTGCTGCGCCGCCAGCCTCAAACGAGCCGAACTGGACAGTAAATCGCCGGTCTCGTTCCCAGTATCCTCCGGCAGGATACCCAACCGCTCGGCAATCGGCGCCACATATTCCGTCGCCCTCAACACACGCTTCTGAAATGCGTCGTCGGTCGCAAGCTGGTCGATCGACGAGGCGATCGTGCCGATCAACAGCAGCATCAGCATGACGCCCAGCAGGAAGGCCGCCGTCACCGCAGCTACGCGACTGGGAAAGAGGCGACGTTGCAAGAAATCCAATATTGGCGTCAGCCCAACCGTGAAGAACACTGCCACCACGAAGGGAACCAGAACGGGTCGCAACAGATAGAGCATGACGCCAATCGTCAACGCTGCAAGGCACGTCTGGCAGCGACTCTGCCAACGCAATTCGCCCGCCAACACCTCAAACTGACCATCCGTCGGTAGTTGCTGATCTTGCTCTACACCCATCGACACCATCCACATTTTTCAACGCTACGCTCGCCTCCGCAGCGATCTGATATCCCATAAGAACTCGGATACTCGTGCATAACAGACTATCGATCCGAGCGGGCCGTTGGAAGGGTAGACAAGACCGTAGACAGGACCGCTGAGCCATCTCCCATGGCGTCTCGCGAGGCTATCGGCTTCCTCAGCTTCGAATTCTCTTTCCTAGCTGCTTGAGGCGTTTGGCTTCATCCATTTTCAAACCACCGTACTCCATACGCCAACGAATCAGCGTCTGGACCGATACGCCAATCTTCTTGGCTGCAAGTTCCTGCGATGTCCCTTGGGATGTTAGCAGCTCCGCTTCGCGAAGCTTCAGAATGATCACCTCGGGACCGTACTTCTATCCTCGTGGCATGATTGCCCTCCTGTTTGTGATGCCACCCAGAAATTTCCATTCCAGGTGGACTCATTAAAGGGGGCCGGATCAATGAAACTATACCGTCCTGTCTACTCCAGGCTGGAGACGTCATTGCCTTCGCCAAGGTCTGTCACTGGCCCGAAACTGACGACCGTGTTTCCGCGGGCGGTGGCTTCAAGGAGAATCGGGTATTCCGTTTCGTTTCGGATGGTGGAGTTCTTGCCTGTCACGACGATGGCTCGAGTTGTTTCGTCTCGAGGCCCGGGTGCTCGGTGAAAAACGATTGTATGGTTGTCGCCCTGGATATCCGCGATGTTGTGGTCCCCCATGGCGTGCGGGGAAGGCAGGATTGTCATCTCAATCTTCTGGTTGGACCTGGCCAGACGAAAATCGCTCAAGGGACCGAAAGCAAAATTACCCCGTGAACCCTTGATCGTACCGCCGTTGGGCAAGTTGAAATTGGTTGACCCGCAGTCAATCGCCGTGCAGTTGACGATCGTCGCGCCGCTCCCCAGGTACGTTCGGATTCCACCTCGGGTATTCATCACTTTCGTGTTCTCCACTCGCACGCTTCCGCCACCGCGATAGACCCTGATGCCATCTTCGGTGATCGTGAACATGTGATCCTTCGGAATCGGCGCCGGGGGAGTGTTCTTGCTGCCGACAATACTGAAGGGCATCTTGTAATCGTACTGGTAGGGCAGGGAAGCGGCGTCCGTTTCTGCGTACATGTCATTCGTGGCACGAACGACACCTTTGACCAACGAGTTCTTGATCAGCGTATTGTCCGCCGGGCTTTGCATGAAAATCGCGTGACAGAAAGCCTGCTGATGGACCTCCACTCCATCCAGAACGGTGTTCTTTCCGTTGATCAGAATACCGCCGCGTTTTCTGAGCCTGAATGAATTGTTCCTTCCGATTCCAAACATGGCACCATAGCCGTACGGGAAGGAACCTCGAACGGTCACTTTCGTGCCCACGATATGATTGTTGTCGCCTCTAACTCTTATGTTGACGCCGCCGCCGTTAGCAAGCCTCTTGCGGTCCAGGTTATAGGCCGTGAAATCGGTGACCTCCGTCATGCCGTTGTAGTAGACGTCTTCAAACTCGCCATTGCGGACGGTATTCCCGTCGCCGCTAATCCGCAACCGGCCGTCACCCGCCTGGCTCACTTCGCAGGAGAAATACGCGCCCGTCAGATCCAGCAGGTTGTTGTCGCCAGACAGCCGCAAGGCATCGCTGTCCAGCTCATACTTCCCCGCCTTCATGACGATCTTTTGGTCGCTTCCCTGCATTGCGGAACGCAGCTCGGCGATCGTGGATACGCTGACGATGTTCTGCGCGGCGGCGTCGTGTGGCTCCAAAGTGTGGACTCGGAAGTTCCGGTAGATGTGATGCGTGCCGACCATCCGAAAACCGAAATAGCCCTCCTTATAGACCGGGAAACGATCGAGCTCATACCGAGCTTCACGCTGGACTCGCTCGCCCTGACGATCACGGCCTTCCACCTGGATCCGATCGCCGCGTGCGATTTCATAAATCAGCTTCCCGTCGACGATATATTGGACCACATCATCAAAGGCCACCAACTGAACGGACATAACTTTGTCGGGCGTAATCAGATAGCCGGGCTTGCCGTCCTTGTCGTTGAGCGCCAGATGCGCAGCCACTTTGCCGTCGACCTCGCGGGGATAACGTCGCATCCGCGTTGTCACATTGGCAGCGTTGGCGCCACCGCCGCCGGTACTCGCATAGTAGCCGTGCATCTTGTCATAGGACGAGAACTTGCCCGTGTAGCGCTTCGCATCAAAGAGCCCGTTGTCGGGAGCCAATGGATCACTGGCCATCCAGAAATTATTGATGTCGCGGGGCTGCAAACCTTTAACGGCGGGTTCGGGCTGCGGGCAGAGCACGTCGTAGGTGATCGTCACCCGAGTCGAAAGCTTCTTCTTGTACCAGATTGTGCATCCCCGTCCCGGCAGCCAACAGTCCAGCGAGTTGTCGCGTACCTCGATACGCTCGGGCTCGAACCCAGATCGTTCCTGAACCTGGACAACCCAGTTATTGAGGTTCTTGAAATCATCATTCGACACCAGCTTCCCAACCTGGAAGAGCCCCACGCCATGGCCCAGCACCACGGGGCTGCCGCCGACACTAACTTCGGGCTCGTCGGCTCGTACGTGCGACCACGAACTGATCGCGGCGAAAGCTGCCAGGCAGTACAGAAGCCTTCGGATTTTCATTTCAGTCATTCCTTGGTAGAGGGTAGAGGACTCGCGGTGCTGGATTTCAAACTTCAACCCTCAGCGGAATGAGGGTATCCTTCCGCGAGGCTATAACGCAAGATGCCGCCACCGCGCTACATATCTTCTCCCAGCGGCCCTACAGTTAACAAGGAATGGTTCTTTTCGAAGCCATCCACGTTGGGCTCGCCCTGCCAACTCCAAGCCATACCGCGCGACTCCAAGCCCTTGATGTACTTGCATTCGGCAAGGCGCAAGACGTTTGTGGTTCACCAGACTCAAATCTGGTAGAGTCCGGACATGACACTATCACGTCGAAAATGGCTTGCCGCTGCCGCAGGCAGCATCCCACTGGTTGCCGCCGTCCGTAACGGACTTGGTGCCGAAACGCCCTCCGCCGAAGTGCTGGATCGCGCCGCCGCCGGGCCGCTGTTGCATCTGGACGACCTGAGCCGACCTGTGATCATTGAATCCATGGAGCTGCTTCGCAATGGCGGCGAGTACCTGGTGCGCGTTCGCTCGACCGACGGGGCAGAGGGAGTGATCGCCGCTAACTCGGGCTGGCTTCCGGACACGTACCCGATATTTCAAAATCGCGTCGCCGCCTACCTTGTTGGCAAGGATGCACGAAAGGTCGAAACACTGCTGGAGGAATTGCTCCGCCCTCAGATCACGTACAAACTTCAGGGGCTCGCGCTTTGGGTCTGTGTGGCAGCCGCGGAAATGGCGATTCTCGAATTGCTGGGCCGTGTTGCCAGTAAATCGATCGGCGAGCTTTTTGGTGGTGTCCGCAATCCCAATGTCGCCGTCTACCGGGCCAGCGGCAAACGAGGAAACTCGCCGGCGGAAGAAGTCGACTACCTCCGTCAGCTCGTTGAAGAAACCGGCGCCAGCGCCGTCAAATTCCGCGTCGGCGGCATGCTTGGCAACAACCAGGATTCGCGTTCGGGGCGATCTGAGGCGCTCATCCCCATGGTGCGAGATGCGTTCGGCGACGACATGACGATCTACGCTGATTCGAACAGCTCCTATGACGCTGCCAATGCCATTCGTATTGGTCGGATGATGGAAGAACACGGCTATGCCTTTTTCGAAGAGCCATGTCGGTTCGACGATTTGTGGGAGACGAAGAAGGTAGCCGATGCGCTCAAACTCCCCATCGCGGGCGGCGAACAAGAATTCAGTCTAAGGCGATTTCGGTGGACGATCCTGAATCGCGGCCTGGATGTAGTGCAGCCGGACCTCCATTACTTCGGCGGATTTATTCGCTCCACCCGCGTTGCCCTCATGGCACACGCAGCGGGCTTGCCCTGCACACCGCACATGTCTGGCTGGGGCATGGGCTACCTCAACGCGCTGCACTTCATGTCGTACATCCCGAATGCCGCGGCGCATATGGAGTTCAAAGGGTACAGCAAGGTCCCCTTCCAATGCGCCACGTCTTCAATGAAATGCGAGGATGGCGTCATCCGCGTCCCAACCGGCCCCGGCTTTGGGGTCGACATCGACGCCGACTACATCCAAAAAGCCAAGCCGCTTCGTGCGTAACGACGTCGCATTCCGCTGGAGCCCATCCCTGACGGCACGCGTGGCTTCGATGTCCTTCCTCCGCAATTCGGCGCACAGCTTCTCAACACCTTCGGGATAGCAGCAATACATCGTCCGAGGCGATTCCCCTCTACTTTCAGGTGGCAGCAAAAAAGTACACAACATTATCGCGAACCGCAAAGCCGGCAGTCGAACATTACACTTACGCACCACTAAGCTGCAATTAAGCTGTATTCAAACCTGCACACCCTTCGAGGCGGCGAAGCCCCATGGACGATACCAACCTCCAGCCCCCAACACTTGTTGCAACGATCGAACAAGCAACGACGGATCTTGGCTTTGGCATGGCGTCAGGCAAACGGACAGGCGCATTGCTACGAACACTTGCAGCCTCAAAACCTGGTGGACGCCTGCTTGAACTGGGCACGGGAACCGGCGTAGCGACGGCCTGGATCCTGGACGGCATGGATGCGAATTCGACACTGGATTCGTTAGACAACGACGCCGACGCACAGGCGATCGCCGGCAGGTTTCTGGCTAACGACTCTCGGCTAACGCTCCACCTCTCGGATGGAGATGAATACATCCAGCAACTTCATGCTCAGAGGAGCCGATTCGATTTCTTGTTCGCCGACACTTGGCCCGGAAAACTGCGGCTACTCGACGAGACGCTAGATCTCCTGAACCCTGGAGCCTTCTACATTGTCGACGACATGCTTCCACAACCGTCCTGGGAATCGCTGGACCTGGGCTATGACCACACCGCGGCCATCAAAAACCTAGTCGGGATTCTGGATGGCCAGTCCGGACTACACCTGACGAAGCTGGGCTGGGACAGCGGAATCATAGTGGCGGTAAAGAAGTAGGTGCGGGCGATAGGCATGCGTGGCGGTCACTCGCCCATCCCGGGTTAGACCTTCACCGCGAAAGTTATCTGCGACACGCCGCCGTAGACCGAGAGTTCGCAACTCACTCCTGCCGACATGATTTCCAGCCCGGCACTGGTTCCGTCAACGCCCGCCAGACCCAGCAATGCCTTGGCACCTTCGTGGGTATCAAGGCTGGAGGCCGCCTTCAGCAGCATCCCTCGAGCCCCCGAATCCGTCGCCAGCTTGGTACCGATCCCAGCCAGCTTGGTGGCCGATTTGATCTGTCCCTGGGCGTCCGAGATTTTCTGAATACCGCCCGGGAAACGCAACGCGCGTAACGCACGAAGGGAACGCAGCAAGTTCGCACCTCTCCGCGAAACTTTTTCACTATATTGCAGTGCCTTGACGGAGCGAGCAAATTTGTTGATTGGCCCCAACTGAAAGCCCAAATCCCACGCAGTGTGGCCGACCATTTTCTGGGCGGTCTTGAATCCGGTCATGATGCCAAACCCGGCATCCAACGATCCTCCCAATCCCAACGCCAACGCGCCACTATCGCCACCGACAAAGTAGACATTCTTCTTGTCACCCAGCTTTGCGACGAAACCATAAAACAGTTTGATCCTCGCCGCGCCCGTGGTTACCGCCCCCGAGGCAAACACCCCCAACCAGACATTGCTGGTTTCGATTACCTTCGTCAGATCCCACATTGCCGCGGGGCGAACGTTCTTGTAGTTCCGATAAGTGTTTGACCGAAGCGAAGCGAGTCCCTCCTGCGTATAGAGATAGGCCGGCACGCACTCATTGATTTTCACGTTCTGGGCCAGCGAGCCGTTCGCCGTATAGCCGATCGACAAAGCGCGATTCGAACCGTCAATGCCTTCAAGGAACCATTCGGTGAGCTTTGGTCCGGCGGGCACGGTCCGCATGGCTCCGCAGGCACGCTGCACAAGCCTGCGACTGGATGGCGGATGTGGTCCGACAAGGCTCCATTTGTGCGCGTTGATTCGAACGTTCTGCGCCGCGGCACCGTTGAAAAGCATTAAATTCAGCATCTCAATCACTCTCAAGTCAGGTTTAGGACGAGTGACTCCCGTTCGTCGCCCCAATCTCAACCAACACAACTCTCAACCAGAACGGCCGCACCCTGCCTTCACGCGAGCCGTCCATAGGATAGTCGCCGATAAATCCATTCCATGGGACCCCGTCGGTAGTAACTTAGCCAAATTGAACTGAAAACCGAGAAACACGTGTAGGCCAGAATCGCAACAACAAGCAGCACCCCGTTGGAATACCTCATGTACCAACCTGCGCCGTATCCGTAGAAGATAAAGGAATAGGCAACGGCCACGCCCATGTAGCCACTAAGGCACAGCCTGCCGTTGTTCGCCAACACCGTCATAGCCAAATTATCGGCTCCCAGCCACACAAACACCAGGGCGAAAACGAAGATGTAACTAAACATCGACGTTAGCATGAAGGCCGCGTAAAAGACATAAAGGACGCCGTCAAAAGCGAAAATGAAATCTGTACGCCCCATCACCAGCGCAAGCAGTGAAAACAACGCCGTATATCCCGCGCAGATCACGAACGCTGGTACAAAACTCTGCACGTTCTGCAGAAACGCTCGATGCCATGACTTAACACCCAAGACGTAACCCCAAAGAATCATCGCCAATGACATCGCGAGATGAAAATTGTTGTCCGTGAAAATGTAGGCATATTCAAGCCAACGCAGGCGAACCATCTCAGCGTAGTCCGTGCCCGTGTAGATGGCTTTCACTCGTTCTGCCGGGTACTGCTCGGGAAACCAGCGAAACCATTCGATCAAATCGTCCCGAACCACTACTTCGAAGACCTGCGCCGGAATCAGATAGATGAACGCCGCCAGCGCGACGATAAATCGGGGCGACAGCCTGGACAGCAGCAACGTCACCACTCCGAACGCCGCGTACACGAGTAGTATTTCCCCATTGAAGTAGAACGTCGTATTGATAAGTCCCAGTACGGCAAGAACGACCATCCGCCGCAGGAAATAGGGCGTAAAGGGCTTTCCCTTGCGACTGAAATTGTCCTGCTGAATTGCGATCCCCACACCGAACAGAAGTGACAGAATGCCAATGAATCGCTTGTTGATAAACAAGGACTCGAGGCGTCCCAGAAGAACATCCAGCGGGCCGGCGACCGCTTCGCTTCCGTACAGGATCGAACCATTGAAACCGTGGATAATGGAAACGTAGATCCCCAACAACGCAAAGGCGCGCAGGACATCGAGGAATTCAAATCGCTCCTCAATCGGCTGCACCACCGCACCACCATCTGCACCGACGCTTTTGACACTCATCATTTCGCTCATCCAGGAATTGAAAGGCACTTCATCCCAACGCCGCAGCCAGGCTAATCATCTTCGTGGACAAGGATATCGCCTGGCTGACATTCCAACGCCTCGCAGATGGCGTCGAGTGTGCTGAAACGTACGGCCTTCGCCTTGCCCGTTTTCAGGATGGACAGGTTCGCCAATGTGATGCCAACGGCTTCTGACAGCTCGGTCAACGAGACATCCCTGTCTGCCATGACGTCAGAGAGATTGATTTTGATTGCCATGGTGTACGCTAAATCGTCAGAGACTGGTCTTCACGCAACCGCGTGCCGTGCCGAAAGACTTCCGACAACACCGTGACTGCAATACCGGCGATCAGCAGCCCAAATGGTATTTCCAACCGACCGTCCAAATTGAAGCCCGTCGGCACAACCATGGCGTCGGCATATCCGGAAAGCGCCAACTGCGTAGTCCCTCTTGCGATCGCAAAACCGACTATCAACACGCCAATCATCCTCACCCTCCGAGCGTTCGCGGAAACGAAGGGATCCTGCTGATCGATCGTTCGGACGATGTCCCTGAGCTGCTTTACGAAGTAGACACAGGCTGCGAAAAAGAGAGCGAGCAGCAAAATGCCAATCGCCTTGTGCGCGAAAGACATGCGTCCCTTCGGAGCGAGAAGCTTCACTTTTGCCGGGCCATCAAACTCGACTTCGAGCGATTGCCCGCTACGATCCTTCGCTGCCAGCACCGATGTGTCGATCTCGCTCGCGTAGCCGACCATCGCCAACTGCAAGTCGTCGGGCGATTTGCTGGCCATCCAAACGATGGCAACGCTCCCCAGTCCAAGGAGTCCCCACCACCACACGGCAAGAAAAAGCTTCAACATCCTCAACGACAACGGTTTATCGCTCACAATAACGCCTCCACGGGTTTATCGTTTATCAATAAACACAATGAAGTCGACGCGGTCAATGCGCAATTATCGTTTTTCGATAATTGCAAACCCGGCCACGCGAGGCCCTATCAGACAAATGCATTTCGAGAAAAAGGTGGCTCACCCAGGGGTGGACGATTCTGAGCGAGCGCACCCGGTTTACAGCCTCACGATCTGATCCGACTGGGAGGTCAGGAGGCGAATCGATCGGCTGATTCGGAAAAGGCGAGGCGACACGCAATCCGCTGCTGCGTCGCCCCAACCTCAAGTTCTGATCGCCGTCACTACAAGACGGAGTCTATCGCTTTCGTCGGACACAACCGAGCATCGCCAGCCCCGCGAAACCAACAAGCGTGAATCCCGTCGGTTCCGGCACTGCACTGACGCCAACGGCCTGACCGAAGTTGGCCGACATTGCCAGGAAGTCTGGAAACTCGACAATGCCATCGCAGTCCGCGTCGCCGAACGTGTGATCAGGCACTTCCTCCCCGAAATTGCCGGAGAGAATCAGGAAGTCTGGAAATTCAACAATCCCATTTCCATCGAAGTCACCGCCCGAGTTGGGATCACACGCAGCTTCACCACCAAGTTGCAAGCCAGCCTCAATAGTCAGATCCCACTCCGTTGCTTCTTCCCCAAGCAACTGAAGCGTCAGTTGGGCTGAGACATCGCTACCAATACCGGTGTAGACTTCCAGCCAGTCACCGCCGCCACGCTCCCACCACAGCACGTCAACTTCATGTTCGCCGGCCGTCATGAACGTGGTACCAAACGTATCACTATTCCCGGTGTTGCCGGCCCACTGGATGCATTCACCTTCGCCGGTAACGGTCTGCTGGTTGGCATCGCGAACACCAAGCAATGCAAAATCGGCACCGTCAAGGCATAGGCGACCGCCGTCATCTCCGCCAAAGCCAAAGATGTAATCGCCATCTTCCGGGATCACGACCGTTGCGGTAGCTTCCACGGCAAAGTCATCGCCGGACACCTCGAAAGGCAATTCCTCACCAAAGCGTCCGTTGGCGCCGGAGCCATAGTTGACGGTGAACTCCTCGGTTTCGACAGCGTCGATCACGCGTACGTCATCGTCTGCCAGGTCGATCGCGTCACGAGCCGTCTCAAGGCTGCTTACCTGGAATCCGATCGTGTTTCCGTCATCGTCCACAGCACCCACATCAACTTGAACCGTACGAATGGACCAGTCGCCATTGAGCGTGGCTGTCGTACCCATAGCTACCGGCACAGCTTCGCGGAGACCAATCGGCGAGAAGCTGTCATCCAGTTCCGTCTTGCTACCTGGAGCAGCAAACAACTCTACGAAGGCACCGCCGCCGGCTTCGAACCAGACTAACTCGACGTCATGCTCGCCGGCCGACAGATTGGACGAGGCCAGGGTGAAGGCATTGCCAGTTGTATCGGCGAACTCACTGACCTGTTCGCCATCAATGAAGAGTCGGAATCCGTCGTCACCGTCGACACCAAATGTGTAGTTGCCAGAACTCGGAATGATGACCTTGCCTTGGGCTCGCATCACAAAGTTATCGTCCGCTGCGTCCGTGTCACTGACGAAAGGCTCTTTTTCAATCTGCACGCTATAACCACCGCCCGCACCCTGAGGGTCGGCGAAGTTGATAATCTCTCGCATTCCGTCACTGACGAAATTCGTTCCCTGAAGACGTTCGTCCGTCGTGAATGCGATTGCAGTGTCGATATTGTCAATCGCCCCGAAAACACCTGGAACCTGCCATTCACGAATACTCCAATTTCCCGCGACAGGTGCCGGCTGTGCACCCACCGGGTCCCCCATATCCGGGTCGAAATCGAACAGCGCGACTCCATTGATCTCATCGAAAGCGTCAAAAATGCCATTCGCGATATCGGACCCATCGTAGTTGAGTTGCACCTCAGCAATCTGCATGCTGTTTGCATTAGGGCCGTCTTTCACGGTAGGAAACAACACCAGATAGTTCTCAAACACGTCGGTGTTGTCGAACATGATGGTCTGCGAATTCAGATCATCCAGCTCGGTCGTGCCTCCGCCGTTACGCGTATCTGGAAGCGCCAGTTCGCCAGCTGCAATTTCCGTGAACAGATCAAGCGGAATGCGGTCTTCGTGGAGGTAGTCCAATGGAAACAACAGGTCGGCGCTGTTGCTTCCAAAGAGCTGAAAGCTGGCAGGGTCCCGGGGGATCGCATCGTTGGCGGTCCAAAGTGTGATACTGGTTGCGATGTCCATCGCATTGTCGCCTTCGGGCCGTACCAGAAACCCGGTATTTTCCCTTTCAAAGTTCAGGTACTTTTGCCCTGCCTGGTCGATGGCAAAGCCCGGCGCCTCCCCACCCGGCCAACGCACTGGATCAACGTCGGGGGCGCCAATCACTAACTGAAGGTCCTGCGCCTGAACTGACATGGCGATCATCGCCAACAGCAAGCTTGCACGCGCGAAAGTAAACTCAAAATGCATAATTCTGCTCCTGTGAGAAATAACATCAGCGAAATATTCTTCTGGATGTTCTGCCTCTGCTGATGCCGCGGATTACACCGCTGTCCCACCATACGCAGCTATGTTTCCGAATCTACGAATGCCATTACACCAGGTGTCCGGGACCCCCAAGCACTTCCTGAACGCATTCTGAACAGAACCAACACAAAGCCAGAATTGCCGATAGTGCATCTCGTGTATCCACGCCGCGACACGAACGATTGAAACGCGGGGATTTAAGTCAGATATGAACGAAGCCCTGTTCGTTCGCCGGACCACGCCGGTCAGGGAAGCTAAACCGTTGTTCGTTAACCAACGTTCGCAGCGCTACGCCAGCACGGATCAATCCGCCCTGGTATTCCTCTCACAAACGAGACGAATCTTTGCGTTGCCTTAAGATTGCATGCCATCAACCAGGCGCAACAGGCAGCAGAGAACAAGGACGCTTGTATGGCAAACACTTCATCAACATTCCAGCTGAATCAGTAGACGATGTTGAGAAGTGGCGTTAAGAATTACGGAACATGTAAGAGTAAGAGGTTGGGCGTATGCGAACGGGCCACACTGTGGGAGGTAACATCCCTACAGGCGTGGACGGTATCGAATGCGCCAGAATTTTTGATGCAGAGACTTCTCGTCATTTGTGACAGCGAATCACGTCTCCGTGACGACACGGACCGCTTGCAGAATTTCGGTTTCGAAGTTCACTCAGCCAATGGCTCCCTGCCGGATGACCTGAACGCATTCGATCTGTTACTACTCGACTGTCAGGCGGCCCCAACAACCGTGACGGATACGGTTCGCGCCATTCGCGGCAAGTCAGCTTTGCCATTGATGGTACTTTCTTCTGCCAGGGGTGAAACGGAATGCGTACTGGCGCTTGAGCTGGGAGCGGATGATTTTGTTCGAAATCCGATTTCAGACCTCGAGCTCTCGGCCCGCATCAAAGCGCTGATTCGCCGATCCCGTACGACAACAACCCTACCGCCAGCAGTCCTCATCCAGGGCGATCTTGAACTGCAGGTTGACGCCCGGATCGTCAGACGCAGTGGAGTCACCCTGGAACTGACGCCGACCGAATTTGACATTCTAAAGTTATTAATGAGTAGCGCGGGCACGCTGGTTACTCGCGACACCATCTCCCTGGGAGTATTTCACCGCAAGTCAAGCCGTAACCGTGCTGTGGACGTGCACATGAGCGGTCTGCGAAAAAAACTGGGGCCGCGCAGGGACGGATCCGTTCGGATACGCACCATTCGCGGGTACGGATTTGTCTTCGACACCGACCATTGAGCAGCAAATCACCAAACATTGGCAGCCCAATACTACCAACATACACTTTCATAACGTTTAAGGTAAACTCGTTGCGATCGAGCCCACGCTTGCGTCCTGTGCTCGAGCGTATTCAGGACAACCAAGAAACCAGTCGGGAAATCCACGCGTGAATTGTCGAATGATACTGTTGCTTCTCCTCTGTGCTGCACCCGGATTTCTATTCGCCGCAGACTGGGACCCCAACGACGATACCTTCGACCCGACGATTCACTCGGTGGTCGCTGGAGATGCCAGCCGGTTGGGCGATCCGTCGCCATTCGTTCACATGGGAATCAAAAGAACCGGCTATACCTACGTGAACACAACCGACTGGGAAGGGTTCGATCCGTCGGTTCAGATCTCTCTCATCGTGCCCCAAAAGCCCGGAGACACGACACCTCCTCCGACAGGCATGTTGATGATGAATCGTTCGCAGACGGAGGAGTTCCTGAAAGCCTTTGAGGTCGCGATAGGCGCTACCCCAGACAAGAAAACGAGCCCGAAGAAGGAATCAACTCCGGTCAAGAAAGCAGCGGCAGACAAGCAGCCAAAGCGCGTCCAAATCAAGACTGCCTTCAAGAATGCAAATTGGGGACTCAGCGCCACGTCAGAGAAAGGACAGCGGTTCCTTTCATTCGAAAACAAGAGCAAAGACCGAGTCGACACGTACCGCTTCTCTGTCAATGCATCCAAGAAGCTCATGGGCGCGATTCAACACTCGCTCAAGAAGTTGACAGCGGAAGCACCCAAGTAAGCCACTAGCGAAAGGCCAACTTCCTCGCACCTCTCCGCCCGATTTCCAGCATTGTAGAGTCGGATTCTGAAACCGACTCTAGTTCGTTCGCCCATCCCCGCGGCGTTTGCGCATCTTATACTCGTAGACATCCCGGCCCTCGGTCTGCACTTCAGTCGCCCGCCTCATAATTTCATATCCCTGAGAAAGGTAGAAATCCACCGCCCGGCGATTGTCCTCGAAAACATCCAACCAAACCTCATAAGCAGGATCGAAAAAGGAATCGACCTCTTCAAGCAATGCTTTGCCGATGCCTTGCCCATAGTATTGGCGCAGTACATAAAGACGCGAAACTTCCACGACGCCATCGCCAAGGTCGCTTCTCGCGTGACCAATAATCTTCCCATCACACAGCGCAACGACACTGTGCATCTTTGGGTTGTCGATCTCGGTAGCGATCTGCTCGGGCGTGTGCACTCGATGAGACTGAGCAAGGAGCTCTTCGTCGGTTTGAATGCCGTGGTAGGCATCAAGCCAGATCTCACGCAGCAGTGGACCAATCGCTTCGCAATCCCCAGCACGCAGCGGACGAATCTCGATGGAACTCATTGCTCCCTCCGGGTTCTTACACGGAACACTTCAGCATCGTGGCTACGACGCCAAACCTACGGCTTGGCAATCTTCTTACCTCGGGAGACGCATCTCCCAATCTACCATTCACGCCAAGACGACTGGCTGCCTTCCTGGCTAGAATGAACGCTGCATTTTTATGTCATCGCGTTTCAGCTCGCGACGATGATACAGCCGGGGAGCTTTGCAATGAGTGACAACAAGACAAACCAGAAACCAATTTGCGTTGTCGGTTCTGCCAACGTCGACCTGACATTCCGCACTCCGCGGTTGCCCGTCCCAGGCGAAACGTTCGCTGGGCGATCACTGCACCAATGCATGGGTGGCAAAGGAGCAAACCAGGCAGTTGTGGCCGCAAGGCTGGGGGCGACGGTTACGTTCATCGCGCGAGTTGGCAGCGACGGGTTTGGAGCAGAGGCGTTGAAAGCCTACCAAGCCGAAAACATTGACACACAGTTCATCCAGCGAGACGCCAGCCAGCCGACGGGTACTGCGGCGATCCTGGTCGACGACAACGCCGAAAATTGCATTATCGTGGTCGCCGGTGCAAATGCCGGACTCACTCCGGCCGACGTTCGCGCGGCTTCATCTGCGATCGAACGTTCGAGCATCCTGCTGTGCCAACTGGAAACTCCCACTGAGGCAGCGATCGAAGCATTCCGGATCGCTCGCGCAGCAAACGTCACCACCGTATTGACGCCGGCACCCGCGGAAAAGGTTACCGACGAGTTGCTTTCACTATGTGACGTATGTGTCCCCAACAAACCCGAAATCGCGGCGATGATTGGCCAAGCCGTCGAGACGCAACAGGATGCAATTCGCGCCGCTCAACTACTTCGCACTCGTGGCGTAAAACGAGTCGCCCTAACCCTGGGCGGCGATGGCGTGCTGCTCGTCGAAGAGTCCGGTTCAACTCACATCCCGGCCATGTGCGTTAACGCCGTCGACACCACCGGTGCAGGCGACGCGTTCACCGGTGGTTTGTCAGTGGGCTTGGCCGACGGACTCAGTCTGGCTGAAGCTGCGCGAAAGGCAGCGTTGGTTGCAGCCATCTCCGTGACCCGAATCGGCACGCAGACCTCTTTCCCAACGTCTGAGGAAGCCAGCAACTGGGACATGCAAGCGAAGCCCTGACGACAGCCATACCGGCACGAACGACATGCAGGAGATGCCCCCACATGAATATCACGCAACCAGCACCGGCCGGAAGACGAAATGGCGTCCTCCGCCTTTCCCTTTTGCATCTCACGATCACCTTCGTCACACTCGTCGCGGTCGAGGCCACCGCAGCTCAGCCCCGCTTCAGCAAGAACTTACTCAAGCGGAATGATGCCTGGTTCCGCTCGGCCGAGGCGAAGGCGATTGCGGATAGTGTCCTGCAATATCAGTCACCTCAAGGCGGCTGGCCCAAGAGCACCAACCTTGCGCAGCCACCGGCTTCCAAGGACGACCTTCCCGACCACAGGCGGGCAAACTCCTTCGACAATGACGCCACGACTGTGCCTCTGCGATTTATGGCTCGAATCGCTCAGGCGACGGGTGAAGCCCAATATCGAAAATCTTGCTTGCGGGGTATCGACTACACGCTCGCCGCACAATATCCCAATGGTGGCTGGCCTCAGTTCTGGCCGCTACGGAAAGGCTACTACTCGAACATTACCTATAACGACAATGCAATGATCCAGGTGATGCGAATCGTTCGCGACGTCGCCCAAGGCGCGGCGCCGTTCGATTTCGTGGAGAACGATCGACGCGCAAGGGCCCAGCAAGCCCTGGAACTTGGAATCGGATGTATTCTGAAGACACAAATCCGACAGGACGGAAAGCTAACGGCATGGTGCGCGCAACATGACCCTGCAACTCTGGCACCAGCCTGGGCACGCGCCTATGAACCACCTTCGCTATCGGGTGGTGAATCGGTGGAGATCGTGCGGCTTTTAATCGAAATCGAGGACCCCACTGACGAAATCAAAGCGGCAATCAATGGCGCGGCCGAATGGATTCAATCCGTGGAGATGAAGGGCAGGAGGGTCGAGGACGGGAAGAACGCCGATGGCCAGCGGGACCCGCGACTCGTTGCCGACCCAAATGCCCACTCCCTATGGGCGCGATTCTATGAGCTGAAAACGAACCGCCCTCTGTACCTCGATCGCGATTCCGTTTTCCGTTACGACTTCAACAAAATCAGTCATGAACGTCGCACGGGCTACGCTTACCATGGGTCGTGGGGCAAGTCGCTCCTGGAGAAAGAGTATCCCGCCTGGCAAGCGAAACACAATGAGCCGTAAACTCAAGATTGCCCCGCCCGCCGATCGGTCGACCAAGGCACTACGTTCCAGGAGTAACGCTGGACTTGAACTGCCGAATCGCCTGCTGCATCGATCGCGCCACCTGTGAATGCTCCTCGACAACATTCGAGGTTTCTTTCGGGTCATGCTTTAGATTGAAGAGCTGAGTCGCATCTTCCTTCACGATCATTTTCCAGTCGCCCCGTCGCATCGCCGTTCCGAGCTTGGGCTCATAGCCAAAGAAAATGTCACGGGCGGGTACATCCCCTTGCTCAAGCAGATGGGACTTGATGCTCGTGCCATCCAGGTTGTCCGGATTCCCCGCCGAAATACCGGCGATGTCAGTCAACGTCGGGAACAGGTCAAAGCCAACCACCAGCTTGTCCGACCGAGTGCCCGACTTGATCTTGCCCGGCCACCACGCCATCGCCGGCACACGATGGCCACCTTCGTAGTGACTGAATTTGCCGCCACGGAACATGCGGAATTTTCGCGGTGACATCCCGACAGCCCCGTTGTCCGAAAAGAACAGGACGAGGGTCTTCTCCGACAAATCCAGTTCCTTGAGCGTATCAAGGATCCGGCCGACGCTTTTGTCCAGGTCTTCGAGCATCCACTTATACTTTGCACGGTTCTTTTCATTGAGCCGGTTGGGGTTCTCACCTTGAACTCGCTTTTCCGGCGTGTCGGTAGCCGTCTGGTAGGGGTTGTGGACCGCTGCGTGCGAGACGTAGAGAAAGAACGGATTGTTTCTGTTTCGTTTGATGAAGTCGATACTGCGGTCGGTGATGATGTGCGTCGAATAGCCGGGCACATCCTTCCTTTCGAGCCCGACTCGCCACGCACCATGTTTGTGATAGTCCGTCGCGCCATTCAGAAAGCCAACGAACTCGTCGAAGCCGTGGTGAACCGGATTGTATTTGTCCTGGTAACCACAGTGCCACTTGCCGAACAACGCCGTGGCGTAGCCATTGTCTTTAAACACGCGAGGAAGAGTGGTAGTCGACGGAAGAATCCCGTGGCCCGGTTCACGGTTGCCAACAATCACATCGACGATGCCGGCGCGCTGTTGGTATCGCCCAGTCAGGAACGCGACCCGCGTTGGGCTGCAAACGGACGAATTCGTATGAAAGTCCGTGAAGAGCATCCCCTGTTGGGCCATCTGTTCGATACGCGGAGCGTTTACCCAACCGTCGTACAGGGCAAGGTCGCAACAACCGAGGTCGTCGGCAAGGATGACGACGATGTTAGGTGGACGATCTGCCAACGCCGTGCCCGCCGACGTGAGCAGCAAGCATACGCCCAAAACTCCACCGCAAACAATTGCGATCCGTTTACATGTCAGTCTTGAGACCTCGCAAGTTGTCATTGAATTAGCCTCGAAGACTGGGCAGCAGGGGACTCGGAATGTGAGGACCAACGGAAGCAACAGCCATCGGAAGTAACAGCCATCTCCCATCCTACACGGGGATGAGATGTTTTCGAGAGGTCCCTCCCTGGTATCGCTCCGCCGAAACGTTCATCGATTCCAAAGACTATAGCCATCCTTGCTTTGCAGTAGATTATGACTCGAGGCAATCTCCCACCGTGCCTTGCTTCACGCAACGCAGCAATTGAATCACCAAGTCTCATGACGTTTTGGCCAAGGATTGTGGAATGACAGTCACCGATAGAGTTTGGGCACCGTGGGACAAAGTGAGCATTGGCGGTCGCCCATCGACTGCTATGAGTCGAATCACTTTATCGGAGCTCGCGATAACAGGTGGCCCCTGGAAGCATTGAACCGGAATACCGGTGCAAGCGATTTCCACTATGCCATTGGCGGTCAGCAATACAACAGTATGTATTCCGGTCGCCACAACGCGCATCCCTAGAAAAAATCGCTGCGGACGATCCCGACGCCTTCGATATCAACCGTCAGCTGGGATGCCTTGCCCGACGCAATCGGTATTAGTGGCGTCGGCGAGCCCGGAATCACCAGTTGTCCCGGAGCGAGCGACTTGCCTTGTTGCGTAAGCGCCTCGACAAGCCAGCGAAGCGACTTGAGCGGCCCGCCCATGATCTCGCGTCCGGCTTCTTCGGCAACCATCTGCCCGTCGAGCATGACGCGAAACTTCGCATTCGCAAAATCAATCGTTTCCGGGGCCACACCGATTTCACCGACGACAAGGCCCGCATGGATCCCGCCTGAACAGATGAGTTCCGAAAGGCACGGTGGTTGTCGCCAAAAGCGATAATTGTGCAACTCGATTCCCGGACGCACGCTCGCGATGGCGTCAATCAAATCATCGTCGGAGAGGCTTTCGCCCTGTAGCTCGCAGCGAATCTCAAAAACCAGTTCCGGCTCGATGGCACAGCCAACGTAGTTCGCCAGATTCAACGAAGTGTCCGAATCATGAATTCGAGGAGAGAATATTGGCGCGTAGATGGGCGACGTCAGTCCAAACTGAGAGCGGATCGCCGCGCTGGTGCAACCGACCTTGTAGCCAGCAATCTGTTCCCCGCGGTCAAGCCTCGTTTGGGCAACGAGCGCCTGAACACGATAGGCGTCTGCATTGCTGAGCGCCTCAAATTCAAACCCGGCATTTTCCGGCCACGCGTTCTCGTAGAAGGCGTGAACAAAACTGGCAGCGATGCGTTCTAGATCAGGCATTGGATATCCGAGGCTTTCTTTCGCCCTACGTTGTTTGATTGTCGTCGTCGCTACTCTGCCAACCGCGCATGAGATATCGAGCAAGCAGAAAGCTAGGGATACTCACGATGATGGCGAGCCCGATGGCGACCGGCCTGGGAAAGGTGTCGCCTGATGTGATAACACCTATCCAAGTTCCGGTTATCACGCCTTGCAGTATGGCGTCTCTCAGATTGGGTTTGTACGTCGACATGGTTGCCTCACGTGGTCAAAAACTGCCGGCACGGTAGGTACAGCGAATTCGAATGGCTGATCGTACCACGACGCGACGTCGGTATCATCGGGTCGCGGATGACTCGGAAACGGGTCCAGCAGCGCGGAGTCGGTATGGCAAGATTCGTCGACGATGCAGCCTGACGCAATTCACCAGCGTTGCACCATAATTCCATCCAGCCGATAAGCTCTTCTGGTATAGATAGTTGGCGAGCGACTATGATTTGGACCCAGGCTGCACAACGCCAGGGTCGCGGTGCTGACGAGAGAATGGCAAAAGGAAACTTCATGGCAAATCACACACGGCTTCGACCGCGCCACTCCATCCCGTTGCTTTTCGTTTGTGCATGGCTCGCTTCCGCGGGCCTTCTGCGATCGGAGGAGCCGGGGCCGAAGCCGCCGCCATCCGAGAGCACATTGCGTGAGGTGGAACTGCCGGATGACGAGTTGCTGGAACTCGTTCAGCGTCAGACCTTTCGTTACTTCTACGACTTTGGGCACCCCGACTGCGGCCTCGCTCGTGAACGCAGTGCTCCAGCGCTACGAGGAACCCAGGGACACCGCGGGCTCGAGGATATCGTCACGACCGGTGGCACCGGATTCGGACTGATGGCTTTCCCGATTGCCGTCGATCGTGAATGGATTAGACGAACCGACGCCGTAGACCGCCTACTAAAGATCGTCCGTTTTCTCGAACGAGTTCCCCGGTTTCACGGCATGTGGGCCCACTGGTACATGGGCAACACCGGGGAGGTTCGTCCTTTCTCTCAGAAGGACGATGGCGGTGACCTCGTCGAAAGCGCATTCCTGCTTCAGGGGCTGCTTGCTGTCCGGCAGTTCTTTGATGCTGAGTCTCCCGAAGAACGCGAGCTACGCCAGACGATTACCCGGTTGTGGCATGAAGCCGACTGGCGGTGGTATCAGAATGGCAAGCCCTGGCTGCATTGGCATTGGTCGCCAAAGCATCAGTTCGAAATGAACATGCCGATCATGGGATACGACGAATGCATGATCGCTTATGTGCTGGCGGTCGCGTCGCCCACGCACCCGATTGATCCTTCGCGTTACCATTCCGGGTGGGCGATCGACGACAACGAGCGATTCGCCGGCAAAGGAAGCTACGTCCAGCGGCTCAAAATTGGCCCCGACAACAGTGGCGGCCCGCTCTTCTTTTCGCACTATTCGTTTCTTGGGCTGTCACCGTACCTCGCAGACAAATACGTCACCCAGGCAGGGTATCGCGACTACGCCGAACGACACCGTGCCCACAATTTGTTTTGCGTTGACTGGTGTCGCAAGCGAGGCTATCCGGAAAGCTGTTGGGGCCTGACATCCAGCGACGACCCGCTCAAGGGCTACAAGTCGCACTGTGCCGAAGATGGCCCGCGCGGCGACAATGGCACGATAACCCCGTCCGCAGCTCTTTCGTCGATTGTTTACACTCCCCGCGAATCGCTTGCGTTCCTGCGTTACATCTGGGCGCAGCATCGTGATGGCCTTTGGGACGACCTCGGCTTTCGAGATGCTTTCAATCTGGATCGCAACTGGTACGCGCCGGCTCATCTGGCCATCGACCAGGGTCCTATCATTGTCATGATCGAAAACTATCGCTCGGGCCGCCCCTGGATTCGATTCATGTCGATTCCAGAGATTCAGAGTTCGCTGAAAAAGCTGGAACTCACGGAGACCCAAAGCGTTACAAGTCATCGCGACATCGTCTTTGCTGAAGTCGACGGCCAACGTCTGCAGCTCGATATTCACATGCCGACCGGGGAGTCTCACCCGCCTCTGATCGTCTGGATACACGGTGGCGGATGGCGAGGGGGCTCGAAGAATCGGCCACCCATTCAGTGGCTCACCAAGGAAGGCTACGCGGTCGCAAGCATCAGCTATCGCTTTACCGACAAAGCGATATTTCCCGCGCAGATTCATGACTGTAAGGCGGCGATAAGATGGCTGCGAGCGAATGCGAAGAGATACGGCTACGACTCGGAACGGATTGCCGTTACCGGGGGATCAGCCGGAGGCCACCTTGCATTGCTGCTGGGCGTGACCGACGGAATCGAGGAACTGGAAGGGGACGTGGGCGGGAACCTGGATCATAATTCACGAGTGCAAGCCATCGTCGACTACTATGGGCCGTCGGATTTTATCTTGCGAGGAAAGACGCAACCCGATCGAGCCTACACAGAAAAGTCAGGTAGCTTCGCGTTACTCGGCGGCCTGCGCAACGGAAAACCAGGCGTTGAGATGGAAGCGTTCGCAAGTCCGGCGAGCTACGTCTCACCCGACGACCCGCCCTTACTGGTCTTCCACGGCAGTGCCGACGAAGTTGTGCTATTGGACCAAAGTCGGCGTATCGTCGATCTCTACAACGCCGCCGGGCTAGATGCCAGCTTGCACGTTCTGGATAGGGCCGGGCATGGTGGACGGCAATTCTTTAGCGGGCCGCAATTCACGACCCTCGTGGAATTCCTTGAGCAAGCCATGAACAAGCAACAACAAGCGAACTAAACCTATTCCTCCGGGATGCAGATCAAATGCCAGCGGGATCCATATCGAGAGGTATCACCGTGAGAGTGATCGCCACTCTACTTTTTTTCGCATGTGCGTCGGCGGCACAACCAGTCTCGTCAGACACGCGTCGTGCGGAGATCCTGGAGGCGATGCAATCGGTGATGGGCCCGTTTCCCGGCGACGCACGTCGAGTCGAACTCGACGTGCGCGTAGATGAAGAAGTCGATGCCGGAAGCTATGTCCGTCGTTTGATCACCTTCCAGTCAGAACCGGAATGCCGCACACCGGCTTATCTCTGCATTCCCAAGCGTGCCTTGCGTGGTCAAGAAAAGTTACCGGCTGTGCTCTGCCTGCACCCTACTGACAATCAGGTCGGTCACCAGGTTGTGGTTGGCTTGGGTGGCCGCAAGGGGAGACAATACGCTGCGGAGTTGGCGGAGCGAGGCTATGTCACGCTTTCGCCCGCCTATCCGCATCTCGCCAATTACTGGCCAAACCTCAGCAAGCTTGGTTATGTCAGTGGATCAATGAAGGCGATCTGGGACAACACCCGGGCCATGGATTTGTTGTCATCCATGCCGGAGGTGAGAGCAGCGCGGGGCTTTGGGGTGATCGGGCATTCGCTGGGCGGACACAATGCAATTTTTACCGCGGCGTTTGATGAACGGATTTCCGTATTGGCAACGAGTTGCGGATTCGATTCGTTTGAAGACTATTACGACGGGGCGGAACGCAACTGGTACTTCGGCAAGGGCTGGTGTCAGCTACGCTACATGCCTCGGCTGTCCAACTACCGTGGAGCTCTCGAAGGAATACCGTTTGACTTCCCAGACCTGCTTGCGACGCTGGCCCCACGGGCGGTGTTCGTTAGTGCACCGCTCCATGATTCCAATTTTGGTTGGAGGAGCGTGGACCAGTGCGCAAAGTACGCGAGACCATATTACGAGCGGGAAGACGCGGCTAATAACTTCGTGATCCGTCATCCGGATTGCGGGCACGACTTTCCTCAACCGGTGCGGCGACAAGCCTATGCGATGCTTGATTCCGTGCTGCGTCCAGGCAATCCATAAGTTGTCCGGTTGCCAACCCAATCGCGACGGCAGGCGGGGCATTGAGACGGAACGAGGAGGCGTCCCTACTCCCATGGTGTGGCAATGTTGCCTGAACTACACGCTCAAGCCTTTAGATGCATCGGGGAATCGCGTCGGGCCAACCATTGCAACGCCTGAGAGTAGGCGTCACTCGGTGGAGCTTCACAACACGTTTCTATTCTCACCGCCCGCGACAGAATCGCACCCAGCTTTCCCTCGCGGGCTGTCAGCGCTCTGTTCAGTTCTGGTGCAAGAGGTAACATTTCAGTCACTTCTTGCATTGTCCTGTCGAGCATTGCATCCAGAACGGAGAATAGCCCCACAGTGAAGAAACGATCGGGCCGTTCAAACCCGGCATCCTGCGCGAGGAGCTCACACAATTTCCCTCGGATCATCGCTGTCTCAATTAATTCTGACGGCTTCTCTTCACCGACAGCGGAGAGCAACATCATTGATGCCAGAGACTTGAGCCGCCTCATGCCAATGATGGAGATTGCATGCCGAATCGAATTAATGGGACCGGCGAGAGTAACGTCGGCCGCCTTGACCAGTCGCAGCAGTCGGTAGGAAAGGTTCGTGTCCCCTTGAATCGCCCGCTCGATCTGATCGACCGTTGAATCTGAGTCGTGCAGGAGTCCTAGCAGATTCACTAACGGAACGATTGCCGTATGGGTCGTCGGCTGGCTCAGCACTTGAGGTCGACAGAAGAAATAGCCCTGAAAAAGATCAAAACCCAGATCGACGATTGCTTCGAATTCTTCGTATGTCTCTACCTTTTCGGCGAGGATCTTGTCCACTCCCATTTTACGCAGGGCGTCAATGTGGCGGGGCAACTCGGCAACCGGCGTCCTGGGCAACTCGACCTTGACGATGTCGGCCAATCGGACCAACGGTTCCAGCGAGGGAGAAAACACAAAGTCATCGAGTGCGATGGTGTAGCCTTCACCACTTAGCTTTTCAATCGCCTGAAGTATTTCGCGGTCGGGCTCTATGTCCTCCAGAATCTCAAGCACAACTCGATTCGGTGGTAGGCATGACAACTCACCGGAAAGCAAGAGGTTGCGTGTCAGATTGACGAAGGCGAGCCTGTCTCCGACCAAGGCATCCAACCCGATATCCGTCAGCGATTGCAGTACGACTGATCCAGTGGCAAAATCTCCATCCACAATGCTGTGGCCATGCGTGCCGTCCGTGCGAAACAGAATTTCGTATGCCCAAACGTGTACCGCGCTATCAAAGATCGGTTGCCTGCCAACCAGCGTCGTCCTCGGTTGCATGTCGGTATGATGTGTCACTTGCTGCGTACTGACCGTGGTCCCTGTGGGTGCTGCGACTTTACGAAGCTACGGCAGAGTTCGATGGCTGCAGCGAATCGACAATCTCAGTTCGGTTCACCTTGATCTTCGATACCTTGAACAACATCGCTATTGCGAGTGCCACCGGCGCGGCGAGTACAGAAAGTAGTGCTCCCATCTTCGCTGCACCCTGCGTGCCTGGCTCAGCGAATGCCTGCCCGGAGACGAACAAGGCAACCGTAAGCCCCAGGCCAGCGATGACACTGGTTACGACGAGGTGGCGAACATTCATTCCCTCCGGCAGCTTGAAGCCAAGTTTATCTGCCACAAGCGAACACAATGTGATCCCCAATGCCTTGCCGGCGATCAGCGATGCCAGAATAATCCACGTCAGGCCTGACATACCTCCCATCGAGACACCGGCATTTGCAAACGCAAAGAAGAAAAGTCCATAGTCGACGATTCCTCGTGTCGAGTGTTCAAACTTTTCTAATGGACTGTTGTTGTGTTGCTCTCGATCTTCTTTTGACTTGTACTCCTGGAAGAGACCAAGGTCGACATTCGGGCCGGGAATGAACGGCACGACAAAGACGAGCGCCAATGCTGGATGAAGATGCGCCGAGTAGAGTCCCCACCAACAGAACACGCCACCGATTGCGACGTACGGGATCCACGTTGACACCTTGAAGTAACGCAAGGAGAAAGCGGTCAACATTCCGGGCACGATCCAAAGAGCGTTGAACCACTCGGTCGGATGAGCTGGATCGGGATAGGCAAACGCAATAATCCCAAGGCCGATGGCGTCGTCAGCGACCGCGAGCAGAAGCAGGAAACTGATTGCCGGGTGCCCCGTCCCAAAAATCAGTTTTGCGACCAGCCAGGCCAGGGCAATGTCGGTAGCGGTTGGTATCCCCCAGCCATTCGCCCATTCTGTCTGTCCGCAGATCGCATTCAAACCCAGAAAGACTCCCACTGGCCCAAGGACGCCGCCAATCGTCCCACACAAGGGATTGATTGCCTTGGATGGTGGATTCAAAGCACCGCCCGGCAAACAGGCTTCTGTAATCTCTTTGGCGGCGACGCCGAAGAACAGCACCATGAATATGTCGTTGACGATGAAATGCATCGACATGTAGTGAGACCATGGATCAGCGTGGTCGTGATGGTCTGCGTGAGTGCTACTGCCGAACAGGTCGTAAAGCGGCGTTTCGACGAGATGCGCATACAGCGAAGGAGCTGCATTGGCCATCACCATTGAAGCGGCCACGCCAGCGATCAGCGGAATAGAGTATTCACTCAACCATCGAAGGAGTTTGCCGGATGGAGCATTCATGCGTTCGAACCCTTCTGATAGTTAGTGCTTCGAGATGGCTGGCCCAAGCCGTCACGAAGATTGATTCACTGGGTGCTTTACCAGTTCAAAGGAAGACTAGCTTGGAGAACCTCGGTAGTGCAGGGACGGGCGTGCAGGGAAAACCCTCCAACCCGCCAATTACCACCCGGCAGCTGGCAGAAGGCTGCAAATAAATGCGTTCTATACTTGGGCAGCTTTCACGTCACACGAGCCCGATACGCCGCCGGAAAGAACGACATGGAACTATCACTCGCCAACGATGCCGGTGTTAAAGAGCGACTGCTCAAACTTGTCGACGACAAGCTGGAAGTGCCGATGCTCCCGGACTCCATGTCCAAGCTCCTGGAGTTGTGTAATGACCCCGGTTGTTCACCGGCGACACTCGCTGATTGCGTGCGTCGGGAAGCGGCGGTGTCGGCACATGTATTGCGTGTGGCAAACTCGGCCTTGTTTGGTGGTACGTCGACGGTTGGTTCGATCCAGCAGGCGCTCGCCCGCATTGGCGTTGGTCGGCTACGCGACATCGTTTTGATGCTTTCCTGCAAAGGCAGGGCCTTTCACGCTCCGGGCTTCGAAAGCCAGGTGCGAGAATCCTATCGACTGTCGCTGGCGGCGGCAGTAATCTCCCAGGAAATAGCCAGAAACAGGCGAAAGAACGTTGAGAACGCCTTCATCTCTGGCTTGTTGCATGACATTGGGACGCCTGTCTTGATCCAGCTGGTTGTAGACAACCAGTCACTGTTCGACTTTGCAATCCAGCGGGAAGACGTCCTGGCGGCGATTCAGGAAACACGCGCATCAGTCGGGGCGAGAATGATCAATGAATGGCATCTCCCCGATCGCATATCAAACACCATCGCCGGACTCGACTGCGTTTCCGCCGAACAGTCCCCGGATGAAGTGTTGGTTCTGTCATTGGCGATCTCCGCGGCAGAAGACCGAACTGCAGATGCCCTCCGCGAGTATCCTGTTGAAGTGCTGAGGAAACTCAATCTGTACCCGGAAGACATTGACGAAGCAGTTGAGCGAAGCCAGGGACTGATCTCTGTACTGGAGGCAATCTGATGCCCAATTCCCCTGTTGAATTCGATGCCGTTGTGGTTGGCAGCGGCCCGGCTGGCGTCAATGCGGCGTTAACGGCATCATCCCACGGTGCCACGACGCTACTGGTGGAACGTGAGCGAAATGTTGGCGGAGCATGTGTTCAGTATGGGACGATCCCAAGCAAGACAATCCGGGAAACCGCCGTTGCGCTAACTTCGTTTGAGCGACGGAGTGGCGATGTATTCCAGGTTTCTCGTGACGAAGATCTAACTATCGAGAGTCTCCTTACACGGCTACATCGGGTCGTTGAGGCGCATCAGGCGACAACACAGCGGCAACTGGATTTTGCCGGCGTACAAGTGATTCAAGGGAGAGCGGAATTTGAATCTCCTCATGAATTGGCAATACGATCCATAGGCGGACAGACGAAGCAGGTCATTGGAGACAATATATTTATTGCTGCCGGGTCGCGACCTCGAAGTCCAATCATGCCCGCCGTCGACCATGAGAATATCCTCGATAGCGACTCCATCCTGTCCATGACGTACTTGCCTGGATCTATCGCGGTACTGGGGTCGGGGGTGATCGCCTGTGAATACGCATCCACACTCGCAACGCTTGGAGTCGAGGTCGTAATCATCGACAAATACCCATCTCCACTTGGATTTCTTGATCGCGACCTTGTTACCGAACTGCTCGAGCGATTTGCGCAAGCTGGCATTCGCTATTGCCCGCGAGCCGAAGTCGCGGCGATGGCGTGGGACGGTGTTTCACAAGTCGTTACCACCCTTGAGTCTGGAGAAACGATACGGACAGACAAAGCATTCGTTGCCCAGGGGCGAATCGCCAATACAGATCAACTCGGTCTGTCAAAAGCAGGAGTCGACGTATGCGAACGAGGTTTTATTCGCGTCGACAAGGAGTTCCGAACAAACGTTCCCACGATATTCGCGGTTGGAGATGTGATTGGACCTCCTTCATTGGCATCGTCGTCAATTCATCAGGGGCGACATGCGGCAGGCTGCGCATTCGGAACAAATAGTGCGAGCACCGAGGCGCAGGTTCCCATGGGGATCTACACAATTCCAGAGATCGCTTCGGTTGGCCTGAGCGAGCAACAGGCCCGTGAGAAGGCTGTCGAATTTGCGAGTGCCACATGTCACTTCGGCGAGATAGCACGCGGACAGATCATTGCGACGACCGGTGGTTTTCTCAAGGTGATCGCGGAAACGAGCAACGACAGGATAATTGGCGTTCAAATCATTGGCGAGACGGCGACGGAACTGATCCATATCGGACAGTTGGCCATCGCGTCCAACATGACCATTAGGGATCTTGCCACGACAAACTTCAATTTCCCCACACTCGCCGAGGCCTACCGAGTTGCGGCACTTCGCATTCTGGAAAATCGCCAAACTCAGAGCCTGCAATCTGCGGCTGTCCCCGAACTGGTGTAAGTACGTCCGGAGCAGTACCTGATAGACGAAGGAAGCGACCTTCGTGTGGACGGTGATCGTCGTAGTCTCCACGCCGGAATTCGATCTCTCCTTTGGCCATCTTGCGATCTGCACCCAAGAACCCGATTCTTTCAGAGCGAGAGAATCGAATTTGGCCGCCTTCTCCATTGATCCCTTACTCGCGAGAGTCGCTTGTCAGTGCTGCGATTGAACAAGAACGGATTCCTGTCATTGGATGAAACAAGGACGACCGTGTCGATCTGGACCGCGCTGCAAGCCGTGCCATAGACTACGACCTGAAGCGAACCGATCCGCGCGACGCCGGACCTTATCGATAGACGAAGTGCGTTTCACGGGTCACTATCACCAACAGGAGCATAAGACACCGATGAGATGGACACGTATTGCCCTACTGTTACTTATTGCTCTTCCAGCAACCGCTCCGGCACAAACCGGAAACTACTCAGACCAGTCATTTGGCCGCCTGAACACAAAGTTTCGCGAGCTATATGCAATAGCCAGAACGGAACGTTTGATTGATGTAAGCCCGGTGGTAATAGCACGTGGCGACAATCTGATTCTCATCCGCGATGGCCAGCGGTACGTGGGACCAACGGTGCACCCGAACTACCACGACCTGAAGGCTGTCGCACACGTGCCGTTGGGGATTTTCTGTGTGCTTTCATCCCACGTAGATACTGAGCTTGAAGAGTCGGTGCGGGACAGAGTCAGGGGCTTCAGAAAGCATATCGCGGAAGTCCTTGTCGCCACGCCCAAGTCATTTGATGACACTGCTGTTCGCGACCGCCAGACATCCATGCTGCGGCAGTGCGTTGAATTCACGGATGAAGTAGTCGAAAAAGGAGCCTGCAAAAGCGGGGATCTCGATTCCTTGATAGACCAACTGCGACCTTTCGTCCTCCAGAATGTAGAGGCAGCTACGAGGCTTCGGATTGAGAACTACCATCAGCAGATGCAAGCCTGGCGCAAACTGTTTTCGGACGCTGAGTGGTCGAGGTTGTACGTCGTCATCCCCGGTGCAGCGCTGCCCCGAAAAAGCAGCACGGCAGTCCAGTATTTCGCCAAACTCCTTCAGGAGCCGGGAGAGGGACGGCGAATCATTTACGCAGAATCGCAGTTCGACGAATCTCAAGACCTGCTGCTTCTCGGAACTCACATACTCGATGCTCAAGTCGGCGTTGCCTTCTTCAGCGACCCCTGGCGGATGCAACGCGATCTGCTGGCTTCTGCAGCAGACAGCTATCTCGATACACTGGACTTTGACGACATGCGCAAAAAGGAAACAAAGTAAGCCCGGGGAGTTGATATCGCCCCGGGAACGGGCGCGCCGGAGCGACATTCGCGATGGCGTGACGGACCCCCGAGTCCGTCCCCGCGCCGCAAGCGTCTACCCTGTGCTCTTGAGGCCACCGGCGACGCCATTGGTGATGTTCAACAGCTTCTTCAACAGGATGTCGGCCTGATCATTGTCGGCGTCCCGCGCGGCTCGCCAGTCGCGAAGGTAATGTAGCTGCAGGTGGTGAAGATTCTGAAGCACGTTGCCGCGACGGCGGATGTTGTACAGTTGCGTCACGCGACGCTTCTCCTTGGGCTCGCCGAATAGCTGGCTGATCTGCTCCAGACCCGACTTACGATCTTCCTCCAACATACACATGATCGAAGTACGAATTTCGTCATCCGTCACGAAGTCCGCGAATGCTCGCATGATCTCCAAATTCGAGTTTATAAGACTCGTTTCCACTTCAATGAGCGTATAGAAAAGCAGCGGCCATTGCTTGGCTACCTCTTGCAGTACCTTCCATTGATCAGGGTACTCGGCGAAGAGTTTCTTTAACGCGCTCCCCACGGCGAACCATCCGGTCAGATCGAATCGAGACTGATTCCAGCTAAACACCCACGGGATCGCCCGCAGGTCATTGAGGCTCCGGGTCCCCGTTCGACGGGAAGGGCGCGATCCAATCTTGCTTTGCTCCAGAACATCAATTGGAGTTGCTCTGGTGTAGAACGGAATGAAACCATCATGATTGATGAGACCCGAGTAACTTTCTTGCGCGAGACTGGCAACCTTGGCCATTGCATCGGACATGCGCGGGGGCAGTTCCACCGGATCCTTCAGATTCATCACCTGGCGTGCCGTTCCGGCCATGATCATTTCCAGGTTGTACGTCGAAGTCAGTCGGTTGGCGAACTGTTGCGCGATTGTCTCGCCCTGCACGGTAATCTTGATCGCACCCGTGAGCGAACCAGCCGGCATGCTGTCCAGGAAACGATGGTACTTGCCTCCGCCACGACTGATTGTCCCTCCTCGCCCGTGAAAGAAACAAAGCTCGACGCCGTGACGAGTCGCCACTTCGCTCAAGCGGCGTTCTGCCTGAAAGATATTCCAGCGACTCGCGAGGATACCTCCATCCTTGCTACTGTCGCTGTACCCCAGCATCACTTCCTGGGGATTGTCAGCGAGTCGACTCCTGGTGATACGATGGCTCAAGAATGCGTCGAGAATTCGCTCCCCCGCACGAAGATCATCGATCGTTTCGAGTAACGGCACGACCGGAATCCGTGTTTCGAGAAGGCCAACTTCACGCAGAAACAAATAGACGACAAGCAGGTCCGTCAAGTCGCGCGTCATGCTGACGATGATGGAACCGATGCCTTCTTCGCCGTAGCTCTCGACATGGCGACGCAGTACGCGGAAGCACGCCAACACGTTGTCAGCCTCGGGACCACATGTTTCACCGAGCACCAGAAACGGACGACGCGTTTGCAGTTCCGACTCAAGGAACGCAAGGCGCTTGTCCATGTCCCAGGACGCGAAATCATGGTCCTCGAAACCGGCCGCCTGTAAGATCTGACCTAACGCCTTCTCGTGGAAACCACTGTTCTGTCGGACATCCAGTTTTCCGAGGTGAAACCCGAAACACTGCAAGTGCCGTTCGACCTCAAACAGTTTATCTCGGGCAATTCGCTGCGCTCCGATCGCCTTCAACGACTCGCGTAACAGCTTGAGATCCACCTGCATCTCATCCGGTCCAGAGTAGCAAGCCTGGGACTCGTCAATTTCCTTCAACGTATTCTCGAGACGAACCGACATCTGGTTGATGAATTGGCGGTAGGGACTGTTTGGATTACGCTTGACGGCGGCCTTCCCAGCTTCGCCCAAGTCCGTCTCGCCCCGCCGAATCGCTTCCAGAAGAGGAGCAGGCGTCGCCTGATGAAGGTCCGACATGCTCAAGTTGACGGCCAGCGTGTTGAGATGTCGCTTCAGCATTTCGATCGCCTGTCGACGATGCAGCTTGAGCGTACTTTCCGTGAATTCGGCGGTCACATAGGGGTGCCCGTCTCGATCACCACCGACCCAACTGCCGAATTCCAACACCGGAAACTGCTCCGGTTCGCAAAGTAACTCGGGAGAAAATCCCATTGCCTGCCAACTACCGCGCAAGTGCCGATCACTCTCGACCAACGCGAGCGGGAAGGCATGCGTAAAGTAGTGCATCACGTTGCCGCGTTCATCTTCGAGTCGCGGTTTTTCAAGGTGCACCTCGCCCGTTCGCCAGAGCCTCTCCAACAACGACCGGATGGATTCCCGTACCTGCTCCTTTTCCGATTCGGACCAAACCTGATTTTCACGTTTCACCAGCAGAAGATATAGCTCGCGGTGCAGCGTGAGCACGGTGACGCGCTTCGCCTCCGTTGGATGCGCGGTCAGTACGGGGCGAATACGAAGCCGAGGTAGAACGGCAGCCATCTCTTCCTCGGAATGCCCACCTTCCTTCCACTGAGCAAAAGTCTCGCCCCAGGAACCGCGAATCGCTGCTGCACCGGATACATTTTCCAGTTGCCGCTTGTACTGAACTGCAGCGTTCTCTTCGACCATATTCAAAAGTTGAAAGGAAATGCTGAGCGCCTGGATGTACTTGCCCTCATCCTCAGGATCGAGGTCTTCACCCGCATTGCCAGCGTCATCATTCTGATCATCGATCCATGGAAGCCGCCGAGCCAAGTCTTCTTCACCTAACGAAACAAGCACATCCCGAAAACAGCCCATCACGAATTGAAGGTCGTCTTCGATCTTTTGGTGACTTCGATTTTCAAGGTTTGCATTCATCGGTTCAGCTTCCGGCGTGGATTTACGTTGAGGTCTAGAGTACCCGTGTTCATCGTCCATAAGAAGACCTGTGGGAGGTACTCGATTCCGCTGCCTGATTGAATCAGGTGACGATGTAGGCCTTGCTCCCACGGGCATGGACTACCCCGAGAAGGGACAAACAATTCTCATTTCAGGAATCATTCGTCTTTCTCCATGCTTCGCGATTAACGAACTTGCCAGCCACCCAAACACGCATGGTAGAAATTTATGAGACAAAAGGGACCTGGAGCCATATCTACAGGCTGGTTAACACGACGTCATTCGGATGTACTCGCTCACCCCCGGGCCTCGGGCCATCTTAGGCTTTCGCTTCTCCTGCGAGCTACCATTCAATCCACTTACCAGGAGTCCGACTGCCAGTGGAGTGCTTCACCAAGTGAGCCTCGACCGCAAAGACCAGTGTCGCACCAACGCGCAAGCATGATCTGTTTGAAATCGATCGATTCGAACAGCGACTGGCGGATCACCCAACTGTCGACACTCGGAGATAGCACGCGAACTTCCCTGAAGTCGACGTCGAAGCGTCACGATTCACTACTCTCGGAACGAACAAACTGTCGAGTGCATTGCGTCTGAACACGGAGACACTCAACCCGCAAAGTCGACGCACCATCCACGGCCCACCGACAGCGCAATGTTGCTGGTGTTTCGTACAGCCCATGCCAACTATCGCAGCAGCGGTGAATCGCAATTCAACACGATTGAGCGCGATACTCATCGTTACCAATTTTGTGGCACGACTATTGCCTAGGCACGGGCAAGGCGTAAATGGAACAGAAACGCTTCGGAGGCCAAGGTTATGGATTGCGTTTATCGAAAACGCGGATTTACTCTTGTCGAGTTATTGGTAGTGATCGCAATCATAGCGATGCTCGTATCACTACTGCTTCCCGCAGTGCAGTCCGCACGCGAGGCAGCCAGACGTTCGCAGTGCCAGAACAATATCCGGCAACTGGTCCTTGCACTGCTCAACTATGAAACTGCCCAAGGCAAATTTCCGGGCGGGTCGCTAGGTACATTTGGCGTAACCGCGCCGTATTACTCGGTTCATACCCAGCTGATGCCGTACTTTGAAGAGGCAGCATTGATGGGGCAGATGAATCTTGAAGAGTCGCCGTGGTCCCCCAACAACTATGCTCTGGCCAGAACGCAGCCTGCGGTTTTCCTCTGCCCCAGCGACCCTCAGCAGGGCCAGGCAACCGACATGGGATTCACGAATTACCACGCAAACGCAGGCGGTTGGGTACAGCTAAATGGACGCTGGGATGGAATCTTCGGCCCTCCTGAACCGGTAGAGAGCTACGCCGGCTTGCGCCCACTCAAGGTCGGAAAAATCCAGGATGGCCTTAGCAAGACAGCCGCGTTCGCCGAAGTGGCCAATGGACTGGGTGACGGGTACGACGCATCACACCGGAACCCTCGAGCGGACTGCTTTGAGTGGACCGGAGGCATCCTCACGGGCTCAACCGTTGACATTATCGAAACGATCCGGAGCAAGAATTCAGAATGGTCGACCGCATCCGTACCGTGGAATGGCGGTTGGCGATGGCGAGGCTATCCCTGGAGCGAAGGCACGATGTGGAGGAACTGGTACAACCACGCCGCCACGCCCGGAGCTGCTTGCTGGAAGACAGGAAGTTGGTGGGCACTCGTGTCACCGCCGACCAGCTACCACGGCAGCGATAGTGTCAACGTGGCCATGTGCGATGGCAGTATTCAGGTATTCGGGCCGGACGTAGATCCGATTGTATGGTTCGACATGGGAACACGTAACGGATCGCTTGCACTCAGTGCGGTTCAGTAAGGAAAGACAATGTCAGAGAAAACATCACGATTGCTAATTCTCATGGCGGCGCTGTTAGTAACCACGCTGACCGGATGTGCCAAGCCGCCGGAGAGGACCGACGATCCGGCGGAGATTGAAAAGCTTCGCAAACAGCATCAGGCGACCGCCCAACGCGAGCTATCCGATGGTTAGGCATCGCGCGACTGACTGAACGAACGCCCGAGCCACAGAGACGACAAAACAAACGACTTGCCTCGACCTCCCATGACCAAACTGGAAGAGGCCGTCACCCACCGGCCTACAAAACGGTGGGTGACCATACACTGTCGCATGACGCGATTGAGTGCGATTTCGCGTTACGGCGACGTCGTACCTGAACGGATTCTTCGGGCTTGCCTTACGGTCCCTCCAGGCCTCTTACTGGTGATTAACGGGTCGACCACCGCCACCCGGTGGCGACCGCTCCTGTTTTAGAGGTAACTCCATGACGAACTCTACCGATGTGCGCCATCGTTGGCGCGGCTTCCCTACAATGCTGCCTGTTGCACGTGTGCTCAGTGCACGCTTGCTTCTCGCGGCGTCCCTTGTGACCGGCTCAGCGCAGGCTGCAGACTATTATCCCATCGTCGAAGTGGCGGTGGACACGGAAAACGATTTATGGCCCATCTCGAATCTGATTCAGGGCCCCGAGGCTGGATTCGATGCCAGCGAACCACACGATCAACCGGGTGGAGGTAGCGATACGCGATGGGTAACGGCCGACGATGCCGGCTTTCCATCGGACTACCCGGAAGAGGTTCAACAACCGGTCATTCAGCTGGACCTGGGTGAAGACCGAACCCTGAACGAGATCAGCGTATGGGGTTACTCAAGCGGGAATTCAAACGGCACCAGCCAGTTCAGCCTGCGTTTCGCGACGGACGCGGAGGGTAGTTCGGACGGCATCTTTGGCACAGTCGACTATGGCTCCAGCATTACGTACAACCCAACGTTTGAACTGTTCAGCGACCCGGTACCTCAACAATACAAACTGTTCGATGAAACAGTTGTGGCTCGATACGTCGAATTCACCAACCTCGACAACTTCTTCATTGCTCCGGGCGATGGCTCCGAGCCACTGGAAGAACCACTTCCTCGCCTCCTGCCCGTTCTCCCAGGTGGCGACCGCGTCGGCCTTGGTGAAATTGGCTTCATCGACCTGCCAGATGATTTTGAACCGGGCGATCTGATTCCCAGAAAGATCGCCGGCGATGAGTTCGGCACGTACGTGGTAGATGGGTCACGGACAAGCTTGACTTTCGGTCCCGCGGGAGATCCCGAACCGGGCCTTGCGCAGGAATGGTACGCCACCGGCAATCCCGGTAACAAGGCAGGGCTGGACGATGTTTTTGCCTCTTCCACACCAGTGATTCCTGCCTTCCGGGGAGACAGTTCGTGGTGGACGGGCAGCAGTCAGATGATCGAAGACATCCCCACGTATCCACAATCAATCATCGATGACGGCACCATCACGGGTGACAACTATGCGGTTCGCGCCACCGGGGAGATCCTCATCGAAGAAAGCGGCACCTACCAGTTCACCGACGGCATCGATGACTATACCTATTTCGCACTGGACCTCGACGGCAGCGGCGTGGCCGGAGACAGTGACGGTGAAGTCCTGATCGATGACAATGACTGGACCGACGTGCTAACGGGCGCCAATGGAGGCAGTCCCATCGTCGAAGTTGAGTTTGAGGGGATCGATGAAGACGGAGAGTGGATTACCCTTGAGTTCAATATGGCCGAAGGAGGCGGCGGCGACAGCGGCGTGATTTATTGGGACTACAGCCCTGATGACGGCGCCGGAGGATACGCCGACTTCTTTCCATTCGAGCCATCAGAACCTCTCTTCGATGAGATTGACGCAGCCATGCTGCTGATTCCGGACACTTACCTGAGATCAACAATCAGCGAATTGGTAGCCGCGGACGCGGAAGGTTCGCTCGGTGACATGATCCGGCAGACGGATGTCCTCGAGCTGGAATTGCAGGTCGGTCCCACCGGGAACGACCAAATTGCCCTCGCGGACCTGACGGTCGGTGACGGGATTGCGTCGCTGGATGTTTCCGATGTGACAGTTCGGATCGTCGTCGATGGCGAGCTGACGGAAGGGACCGAGTTTCAGATCTTCGCCGCCGATACAGTCGTGGGACTGGAAACTTTCAACTTGCTGCTTGATGACCCAACGATGTGGGACCTCAGCAGCCTCTCCGAGGGACTGCTCACCTATGGCCCCGGTGGAGGCGGTTTGTTGGGTGACCTCGATATGAATGGTGAAGTCGACTTCCCTGACTTCCTGATGCTGTCTGGCATGTTCAATCAGAGCGTCGACCCGCCCGGCTCCGGAGCAGACCTGAATGCCGATGGAACGGTCGACTTTGCCGACTTCCTGATCCTGTCTGGCAACTTCGGCACGTCGGCGGCCGTGACATCCGTACCTGAACCAGGTTCGCACCTACCTGGTTTGTCCGCACTTGCGTTGGCCGGACTGCTCCGCCGACCGAATCGAAGGGCAAACAGAACGAACGGGAAAGCCTAGAGTAATGCGTGGCGTTCCACCGTGGCTCCCTATCGCGTGTGATTTTCGAACCGCAGTCCGGCGAGGCAGCATCCTGCTTGTGCTCACCTTGCCGGGTTGCGGCCCTCGCGTTGCGCCTCCCCCTGCGCCCATCGGCCAGGAGGACGCGATTGCCCTCGATGCAAAATCGGACCTCTTCGTGGCTCAACCTCTCGCGACACGGAAGGGGCCAACGACCGAGGCCGTTACCAACGCAGAAACACTTTTCGAGAGCATCCCCGCGAACTCGTGTGGGATCGATTTTATTGCAGCATGGCAACCTCGCAACAAGCAGGAGGCCGCCTTACTGAAGACGGGTTTCAGCGGTGGCGGTGTATCTCTGGGCGACTACGACGGCGACGGCCTGGTAGACGTCTTTCTGACAAGGCCCCATGGGGGCGGTAGGCTTTTCCGTAATCTCGGGGCATTCCATTTCGACGACGTGACTGACGATGTGGGCATTGCCAGCGTCGACGACTGGCACACGGGCGCTGCCTTCTGCGACGTCGACAACGATGGCGATCTCGACCTCTCCGTCGCCTGCTACGATTCGCCCAACCGGTTGTTCCTGAATGAGGGCGACGGCACGTTTCGCGATGTCGCTGCGACCACCGGACTCAATTTCTCCGGCGCGTCGGTCAAGACTCTGTTTGCCGACTACGATCAGGATGGAGATCTCGATGCCTATGTACTGACGAACCGGTTGGAACCCGTCGAGCCACGGAAGATTCGCTATATCGGCAAACGTGGCAGTTACGATGTAGCCCCCGAGCACAGGGAATTGGCGATGGTCATCAATCTGCCCGACGGCCAGCAGAAGTTCGCCAAGGCCGGGCAGTATGATCGGCTCTACCGAAATGAATTGTCGTCCACGGGGACGCTGCAATTCACCGACGTCTCCAGAGCTGCTGGACTCAGCGGTCCCTACCACGGACTGGATGGCTGCTGGTGGGACCCGGACGGCGACGGTGACGCCGATCTGTACATCACCAACGACTTCACGGACCCAGATCAGTTTCTCCAAAACAACGGCGACGGAACATTCTCCGACGTGACAATCGATGCTCTGCCATGTACTCCATGGTTTGCGATGGGATGTGCAACCGGAGACCTTAACAACGACGGTCGATTCGATCTACTCGCCGCAGACATGTCCGGAACGACCCATTATCGGCAAAAGATTGCGATGGGCAGCATGGATTCTGTAGCGTGGTTTCTGGACACAGCCGAACCTCGCCAATACATGCGCAATGCACTGTACCTGAATACCGGGACGCCACGATTCACGGAAGCTGCCCAGCTTGCGGGGCTTGCCAGTTCCGATTGGACATGGTCGGTCAAGATCGCGGATTTTGACAACGACGGTGATGAAGACTGCTTCTTTACGAATGGTTTTACCCGTGACTACCTGAACAGCGACTTCAACAATGCGATGAAGGCATCGCGGGATGGCGAGAAGCTCAGTTGGTTCGACGCACCAAGGCTGGAAGAACAGAATGTCGCGTTTCGAAACGATGGCGAACTTAGTTTTGCTGACGTTTCCCGGGAATGGGGCCTCGACCATACGGGCATCTCGTTCGGCGCCGCGGTAGGAGATCTCGACAACGACGGTGACCTGGATCTTGTCGTCAGCAATTTCGGGGAACCGCCCACCATCTACCGAAACCGGTCAGCCAGCGGCAACATCTGTGCGATAGAGCTTGGCGGTAACCCTGGCGAACAATCCGTGGGCAGTACGGTGGAGGTGACCACCAACCAAGGGCAGTCCGTTCGCTACCACAATCCCGTGAGCGGCTTTCTTTCCAGCAACGACGCCCGCCTCCACGTCGGTATCGGCGAGGCCAAAAGAATCGAACAGATCACGGTTCGCTGGCCAAGCGGAACCGTGCAGCGGCTGGAGGACCTGCCGGCGAATCATCTCATCTCCATCCACGAACCGACCGACCACACGAAGCTACAACCGAGCACGAGCAAACTGCCGCCAGCCATGTTCACGGAATCCGTTGCGCTGCCCGACGTCCTTCACAAGGAGACAATCTACGACGACTTCCAGCAACAGCCGCTGCTCCCCAACAAGCTGTCGCAACTCGGACCGGGGATGGCGATCGGAGACATTAACGCAGACGGCCGGAAAGCGCTATTCCAGGGTGGAGCAGCTGGGCACACGGGGACTTTCCTGGTGCAGAATTCCGATCACACTTTCAACGCAGTCCCGCTCGAATGCCTTGAGCAACATCGTGGCTGCGAAGATATGGGCTGCCTCTTCGCCGACTTCGATGGCGATAGCGATCTCGACCTCTACGTGGTCAGCGGTGGCGTCGAAAGCTCCGCCGGAACCAGTTCGTATCAGGACCGGATCTATACCAATGAATCGACGTCCGCGAAAATCCATTTCGAATATGCTGCCCACGCGTTGCCAGAATTGCGAGACAGCGGTGGCCCGATTGCCGCGGCCGACTATGACCGTGACGGGGATCTGGATCTGTTCATTGGCAGCCGAATGATTCCGGGGCAGTACCCCACACCACCCACGAGTCGTCTGTTGAAAAACGAAGCCGGCATCTTTTCGGAAGTGAAATCCGACGTTGCTGATGCTGGCATGGTCACCGCCGCCATCTGGTCCGACTACGACGACGACGGCTGGGTCGACTTGCTGGTCGCCAACGACTATGGACCTGTCCGAGTATTCCGCAATAACGCGGGCGAACTAATCGAAACGTCGGGGGATCTCGCAACCCAAGAGCTCTCAGGTTGGTGGAACTCGATCGTCGGTTGCGACTTCGATCTCGACGGAGACACCGACTACGTCGTCGGGAATCTCGGCAGAAACACAAAGTATCACCCAACGAGAAAGAAGCCCCAGCATCTGTTTTATGGCAAATTCCACGGAGCAGGAGCCAACCACATCGTCGAAGCCAAGACAGCCGCGAAGGGTCTGCTGCCGACCCGCGGCCGAAGTTGTTCCAGCCTCGCGATGCCGTTGATTGAGAAGAAATTTGGCACTTTCCATGAATTCGCTTCTGCCTCACTGACGGACATCTATCCGGAATCGAATCTGCGGCAGGCACTGCAAGTCGCAGCCACGGTCGTCGAATCGGGAATCTTCGTCAATACGCTCGACGAGGAAGGTTCCCGCCGTTTCAAATTCCTTCCGCTGCCCAATGCGGCGCAGCTTTCGCCTGTATTCGGCATGGAAGTCATGCATGCCAACGACGATGCATTTCCCGACCTGTTTCTGGCACAGAACTTTTTCACGCCGCAACGAGAAACGGGCCGCATGGATGGTGGGGTAGGGGCCGTGCTTTTGGGCAACGGTGACGGCACATTTACTGCCGTCTCCCCAGTGGATAGCGGGATTGTCATCCCGGAAGATGCAAAATCAACAATCGCAGCGGACCTCAACAACGATGGACGGCTGGAGCTTCTGGTCGGCATCAACAACGACCAAACACGAAGTTTCTCACTTGCCGTACCCAGCATCCCTGCGGAACCATTCGACTGGGCCGTTGGTGCGACCATCAGAGCGACAGCACCCAACGGGCGTACTGGCAAGTTTGAACGCTACCTCGGATCGGGATACCTTTCCGCAGGAAGCGACCCTCGAATCCAGCTGCCGCCAAGATCCCGGTTTGACACCGCGAGAACACGATAGCCCTCGCAATGCCAACAGATGGAGACCGCCACGCCGTTGCTATCCAAGTTGTCAATTCGCTGCCCATCTTTTTTCGATGCCTGCATAGAAGGACACCCGTAGTTTCGACGCATCCCACGCCCGGCAGGCGACGATGCCGTTGGGTTTGGGTTTGGGTTTCGATGGTGTGACGTTGTGAAGAAGTTCCGAAAGCTCTTGAAGCGAGCCGCGACAAGGCGGACTGCCTCGCCCTGCAAACGACGCGTCGTGGCGTGGGCTGTCTAAACGACCCAGGCTCTCCGTTGTTGACCATCGAGTAGCAAAGCTTGCTTTCTCAAATGGCCATAACGTAGCGATGGGGTCCGCTGTTGCGCCCGTCCTTGGCGTTCTTGCTGGCGTGGCAGCCGATTAAGCGCAATGAACGCCCCAAGGACGCTGCGTCGCAGACGCTTTGTTTGCGAATCAGGCAATGAGGCAGCTTTCAATCGCGTTGGGTTCTCCCAAAAAAACGCAGCAACGCGCCCACACAACTACCGGTTTGGTACACTTCAAGCACACCCCTCCATCGGGCCACGCCTTTCTTTATCAGATTGGCTTGACCGGACTTCACTTGAGGCCGTGCCAGGCTCCGGAGAGCGGGTGTAGATCCAACTACGCTTGGCGTTGGCAAACCGTCAGGAGACTGATTTCGCAATGATCAAATTTGTAATGTGTCTGACTCGCCATCCCGACATGACACGCGCCCAGTTTCAGGATTACTGGACGAACAACCACGGACCGTTCTTTATGAAGAACGCCGGCACGATGAGGGCGAAAAAGTATGTGCAGTCTCTCACCATGGATACGCCGTTAAATGACGGATTGCGAGAATCCCGAGGCATGCGGCCTGAGTTTGATGGAGTGGCCGAAGTATGGTTCGAGTCCGAGCAGGACCTTATGGAAGCGATGAGCTCGCCAGCAGGGCAGGAGTTGAGTGCAGCGCTACTAAAAGATGAAAGCAATTTCATCGACCACTCCAGATCATCGGCATTCATCGTCACAGAACACGAGCTCTAGATGAACCGGCACGCATTCACCATTACTACGATCCCGGCGGCAACCTGCACAACAATCAAAGAGAATGGCTGGACCGAAATCAGCATGGAAAATGACTTCAAGGTCGTCTTCGCCAACCTTCCGCGACGTCAAGCCCGGTAATAAGATCAGCTGCACCCTTAGCAAACCCCAGTAACCAGAAATCTCATGAAAACCAAATACCCATCCTTACTCATAACCTTCTTGATTACTACGAGTGCCGCCATGGCCGATCCCGTTGATAGCCTTGAGAAATTTTTCTCTCCCGATGGGGCGACCGTAACCAGTGCGAGCTACCCGACGAATGAAACTTCTCGCCAGCTGCTGAAGAATCAGGATCTCGCGGGCGTCAACAAACTACTGCACAAACGTCAGCTCACGCCCACGGATCAACAGCCGGTCGTTCGCATGAACCGTGACACTTACTACAGTCTGGCCGTGGTGGATGTGTCCAAGGGGGCCACCATAACCATCCCGAAGGTTCCTGAAGGGAAATATGTTTCCGTTCAGCCGGTCACCGAGGATCACCGCATTCAGCCCATGTTTTACGGCGCCGGCACCTTCGAACTATCGACCCATATCGGTGATCACCTCTACCTCGTCGTTCGCCTGGATTCTACGTTCACGGAAGCCGAAGCCGCGAAATATCAGGATCAAATGTCTCTGAACGCGAAGAGCAACAATCGTTTCACGGCTGAGCCCGTTAACAAAGAATCGTTTGAGCATGTCGAGAACGCGTTGAAAGCCAAAATGCCCGCGATCGCCAAACGGGATGGAAAAGACGCTACCTTCGGCATGTTTACCGCCCCCACCGATGAGTCAAACAAGCTCTTCACGCAGGAGAAGTATGAAGTGGGTGCGGCCATCGGCTGGGCTGGCGCGCAGAAGGTCGACAACATCTATGAAATCTCGCAAAACTATCCCAGCAACACACCTCACCAGGCGACTTTCAAAGACCCCAGGAATGGCGCGTTCTGGTCGATAACGGTCTATAACAAATCGGGCTTCATGTTTAACGACGTCGCCAATATTAGCTCGAACACAGCCAGGCCTAATGCCGACGGCACCTACACCATCAATTTTGGTGGGGGCAAAGATGCCCTCAACAACATCGAGATCGAAAACGCCTCCGGGGTATTCAATCTGGCCGTACGCCACTACAAGCCCAGCGACCTCGTAAGCGAAAAAGGTTTCCGCATCCTTCCCACGGTGAAGGCGGTGAAATAGTCCGACGCGGGGCACTTCTCAAGGGACCGTTTTTTGGGCGCGCCAAGGTGGGCGCGCCGTGCGTGAGTGGGGCGGCTGGTCGACGACATTTTAGCCCTGGTTTTCTCGATGGTCGGAGATTCACCAACCGCGGCTATCGCCGTACGGCTGAGTCCATCAACCGGCTGTTGGGCGTTCGCCTTGCGCTCTAACGATCCGAGATGCGCACGTCGCTGAGTTTGCATTAACTGCGGTCGCTGAGGTTGGCATTAGCGGACGGTTTGTCGACTGCATTTCGTGGCCCTCAGGTTCACGTCGTGATCAGAAAACCTGAATCCAGACCACGCTGAGCTCGCCGGGCTGTCACGCGAAATGGTTCTTCCTGCGGTCAAACAAAAGACGGCCCGGAGGCAGGCAAGTGAGCCTCCAGGCCGGATAACGCAGTGCCCCGCGCCCTCACAACATCGGGGTCACCAAACTGTATGCATAGCAAGTTGTGGGCCAAAGCTAATTATGGCATGCATAGCGCCTACACGGCTGGCAACTGATCCTATCGTCCGCAGGAGAAGCGCGCAAAAAAAGCACGGGCTGCGGAATGTGTATTCAGCTCGGAACCCTGCCGGATCTGCCAGTCTATTTTTTGCCGGGCACAGATGATCTCGCCTGAGAAGCAAGATCTTTCCGCCAACTATTCAAAGTAACGTCCTGGATCCAGACCGAGCTATTCTCCGTTTTCGACAATTTCCTTCTCTTCGTCGGACAGCCGCCGCAGGACTTGCGTCTGAAGCTTGAGAGCTCGCTGGGTGCGAACGTTCTCGCGCCCCAACGTCTCCAAATAGATGTCAACGGACTCCTGCAGCAGTTCCTCAGCTCGCAGAAGTTCTCCCCGATTTACGAGCAGCCCAGCGTATCGATAGATTGCCCGAGCAGTTCGAGGCTGCCGATCGTAAGCAACCCGACAAGCTTCTATCGCATCTTTCATCATCGCCTCTCCGCGTTCAGGGTTGGTGGACATCATGCGCGTTGACATATCCAACTGGAGGTGCGTTACGATGGGATGGTAGCGCCCCAACGTACTCTTCATCGTCTCGATCACTTGCTGTGTCTGCTGCATGGCGGCGTCCGCACGACCAAGCTGCCAGTTCACCGTGGCATAAACGGCTGTCAGCGCCATCCTGACATAGGTGGGGCCCGCAGGATTGCCTCGAATCACCTGCTGGGCTTCAGCGAGAGCTTTGATCGCTTCGGCATTTCTCCCACGAACTCGAGAAACAATTGCCTTGCCAATCAATGCATGAGCGAGTTCATGGGGTGGCGGGGCTGCCTCGGCCCTCCTGATCTCCAACACCTGATTGATTAGTCTTTCTGCCTCAGCGTTCTCTGCTCCGGTGATGTTGCTTTCCAGGACGACGAATGCGAAGAACAATTTATTGGCGGCACCACGCGGATCCATTTCTCCATACACTTCGTCGAGCATTTGGACAGACTCGCGATAGAGCGGCACCGAAGCCTCATAATTACCCTGGACGTAACGCACCATTGCAAGGACCATCAAAACGTGAGCCGTTTCTTCGTTGGCTGATTTTCCATGAAGTTTCCGCCGAGTCTCAAGTGCCTCAGTCGCAAGTCGTTCAGCTTCATCGAGATCACCAAGCGTTATGTACGTTTCGGCAATAGCACCTTTGATCGACGCACGAATCCGAGGCTTCTCAGATAGCTCGGTTTCGATCATCTTCGTCCCGCGATGCAACAACTCGCGAGCGGTAGGATTCGCCGATCCGTCGGGAGGAGGACCAAAACGATAGCCTCGAACTCCAAGGCGGTCCGCTCCCTGAAAGACTCCCACCATAAAGTCAGTAACCTGCTTCGCTGCTTCGGCCTGCTGCATTGCCTCTGCGGCCGCAGCAGCCGCAAGGGATTCGGCCTGCTGTGCCTTCAGTCGCTCCTGACGTTCGGCTTCAGCCGCAGACTTTTCTCGCGACGCTGCTGCTCTGGCTTGATCTGCAGCCAGTCTGGCCAGGTCGGCCGCAGCCAGTGCGTCTGCCGCATTCGTCTCCGCCCGACGCCATTGGGTGGTGACTCCGAACAAGCCACCAACCAGTGACAAGCTCAAAGCTACTGAGAGAAATGCAACGGCAGGGTTTCGAACGCACCAAAGCCGGGTGCGCTGGAACACGGTAATGGGACGAGCCGAAATGGGGTGCCCGGACAGATGTCGCTCGATGTCATCGGATAGTTCACGAACCGACTGAAACCGCTGATTGGGTTCCTTCCGTAGGCACTTCATCACGATGTTATCGAGATCACCCGAGAGCGTTCGACGGAGCTGCTCAGCATTCAGTTGGCGATCTCGCAATAATTCTGGTGCGAGCCCTTTCGCCAGGGCACTGGGTTGCCTTGGCTCTTCCTCGCGGACAATGCGCTCGATCTCAACAACGCTCGTCGTTTTCAAATCATGAGGACGCCTACCCGTAAGAAGTTCGTACAGCACTACCCCCATCGAATAGACGTCACTACTAATCGTCAGAACTTCGCCACGAATTTGCTCAGGACTGGCATAGTGTGGTGTCAGAACGCGGAAGCCAGTTTGCGTGGCGGCCATTTCAGCCTGCGTCTCATTTTGGCTGAGGATCTTGGCAATCCCGAAGTCGATGAGTTTCACCTCGCCCTCGGACGTAACCAGGATGTTGCCTGGTTTCAGGTCTCGGTGGATCACAGCGTGCTGATGGGCAAATTCGATCGCCAAACAGATGGACTGAAAGAGTCGCAGCCGATCATGGATGGAAAGCCGCTGCGTGTTGCAGTACCTGTCTACCTGGTCGCCATCGACAAACTCCATCACAAGGTAGGGACGTCCATCATCCGTCGTTCCCGCATCCAGAATCCCGGCGATTTGTGGATGACGGGAAAAGTCCGCCATAAACTTCATCTCTGACCGAAAACGAGCAATACCATCACTGGCAAGATGCCCTGGCCGAGCCACCTTGATCGCGACCTGCTGTTGGTAGTCCGAAATCCGTTCGGCGAGGTAAACCTGCCCCATGCCTCCTTCGCCCAGCCGGCGGATCACGCGATAGGGGCCCAGCTGATCGCCACTACCAAGCTCCCCCGGATCGGCGACTGAAAACGGATCTTTTTCGAAGACGCTCTTCCGTTCCATATCGGGAAACGAATTCTTCTCCTGCTTAGAAAAATGCTGCTGTTCAAGGATCAGCCGTTCAATTTCGCGACGGAGTTCTGTGTCGTCGCCGCAGGCCTCCTGCAGGTAGTTGTCCAGCGCCTCCTCGGACAGCCCCTCTGCTTCATGAAAAATATCAGAGATCTTCAGGAAACGGTCAGTGTCCATGATTCACACCGAGCCTCTCAAACGCGTCCCCAACCAAGCTCGCGCGAAACGCAGATCGCGGACTACCGTAGATCCTGAAATCCCCAGATGCTCGGCAATGTCGTCGATCGACAGTCCGCCGAAAAACCGCAACGTAACCACTTCGCTATGTCTCTCGCTGTGCTGCTGCAAGTCATTCAAGGCGTCGTCCAGTGCGATCAAATCGAATTCATGCTCTTGCTCGACGTAGTCGATAGCATCGTCGAGCGGAACGCGTTGATACTCTCCGCCGCGTTTCAGTCGGTTTCGCGTTCTTGCATGCGAGACCAAAACTTGACGCATGGCTCGAGCCATCGCCGCAAAGAAGTACTCGCGGCCCTTCATGTCAGCGAGCGACGCGCCTTGCAGTATTCGTGCGGCAGCTTCGTTTACCAAGGCCGTCGGTTGAAGCGTGTGTTCGGGGCGCTCATTTCGCATCAACCTCCTGGCCAAGCCTCGCAACTCGGCGTAGGCGATATCAAAAACTTCCTGTCGGGCTGATTCGTCCCCGTTCTGAATTCTTCCCAGCAGGAGCGTGATGGAAGGCCTTTCCTCTTGTTGCATATTCGGTTCCAAACACTAACTTGGCCCAGGGCAAGTTCGAAGCCTCCCGTTAAGGACCGACATCCTGATCTGGAATTTTCCTTGAAGAATTGCTCCTGCAAGCGTCCAGAGATTCAAATTCGAGATTCTTTGATTTTGTGTGACGCGCCTCAATCGCTTTTGGCACAGGTACTCATGAAGTCGAATTTGATCGGCAAGAACACTCTAAGCCGGAGAAATCCAGTGTCAATCGCACGTCTCACGCTGTTCAGCGTCTTGTTCCTGTCTCTGGCTGCGGCCGGCCCCGGAATTTGCCAGACGATTTACCCGATTACCGATCCGAATCCGATGGTGATTGAGGGCGAAAAGGAAGTTGCGGACTTGCGTGACAAAATATTCACAGGCCGATATGAGACTGACATCCATAAGAGCAGCTTACGTCGTAGCTATTTTGATGCGAATCGCAACGTTATCGATCATAAGGAATTGGAGCAAATTGGCTTCGACGTTCCCAATCAGGGAAAGTCTGGCGTGAGGAATCGGGTGCAGCCAGGATTGACCTCGCCACGGCCACCAACTCTGCGCCCGATTGCAAGACCAGGCGTGAGGCGGCCAGGAATGTTCCGCCCTCTCAAGGCATCGGTCATTCCTCAAAACCTCCAATCCCCCCCGCCTTCATTTTCAAATGCTCCGAACAAAGGATTGGGTGGGATTTGGGGCCTGGCAAAGCCACGCCGCCAGGCAGTCGACATACACAAGACGACGAAAACACATTACGTAGGCAAAGCAAATAAACGACGGGCATTATGAAGACTTCATTCGTATCGATATTTCTCGCATTGGTGTTGATCGACTCAGGCTTGGCTCAGTCGTTCATCATTCCGTTAGGTGAAGCAATCGAAGATGCGGGTAACGGTGAATTCGTAATGGATCCTCTGTTCCTCGGACTCGACAATATCGACGAACAGTTGAATATCGGGACGATCGTGGGAAGCGCGAACGCGACCATCATTCCCGAAGTGAAAGATCCTGTGTTCGGTACGACGCTTATTCCCCGAGTCACCGGGGACACACGAACCGGAGCGCGTGTGACGGGGTTGGTTACGGGAAGAGCCGGTTTGGAACTGCATGCTCACTTCGACGTTGGTGGTATTGGGCCAGGTGCAGACTTTGAGTACACGCCTACCATCAATCCGCCAACCAACTTCCATGCAGGCGAACGAGTACAGCTCAACGCTCAAAACGGACTAAATGGATCACGAGCGTTCGACCAGTCCAACATTGACCTTCCCAGCACGGGGGTTCACCTGGACGTGATCTTCGACGTCCATGCGGCGGGCAAAATTGATTATGGCGTCGCAGGTCTTGTGGACTACAACACGGAGCCGTTCAACTTCCCCATTCGGCAACCGAAAAACGACGACGGCACAAACTTCACGCTGATTGGAGCGGCAATCGACCTGAATGATCAGGATGCGTTTGGGGTACTCACGGTACTGGGAGAACCCGTTGCAATCGATCCGGGAGAGAACGGTACACTGTACACGTACCAGATAGAGATGGACCCAACGCCACCGCCAAAGGATGGAGAGGACCCATTGTTCCATCGGGACATTGGTGAAGTAGCCTTGGTAAAGCCGGAGCTGAACAATACGCTGCTCGTCGACACGACGCTGCAGAACGAGCAGATCAGCTATGCGATCGACTCCAAGATCGTGCGACTTGGCGCCGACATTGACGGGATCGCATCGGCCCTTGCCGCCGGGAACTCCTACACTCGTTTCTCCAAAACGCTCGGTGATCCGGAAAGTGACTTCAACGCTACGATCGCCGGAGAGTTGGTTGATCTGAAGTACGGCCCAGAAATCGGCTACCGCTATCAGTCCAGTGTCGATACAAAGCTTGGTGTCGATGTCAGGTTCTCAAGACCTGTCGCATTCGTCGACGAAAGTGGCACGCGGGTCACGGACCAACTAAGCGGTATATGGAATGAACTACCTGAAATCGCCGTCCTTGGCGATGAGTCGGTCGCGGTAGACGTTACCTTCACCGGCGCCGAGTTCCTACTGAACGAGCAAGGCGCCATCACGATCAGCGACTACCTGGAATTCAGTGCCCTCTCGCTCGATGCAAACATCAATGTGGGTCCGCTGCCAATTCCGGTATTGTCACTGGGCCCCGTGCTGCACGAGCGAACCAGCGTTCTTGAGCACATCGACTTCCCCGAGATTCCGGAACCACCACCAAGCGGTCCCCTGGCGCCGGCTGATCCATTCGCGACAATCCGAGCCACCAAGAACGTGCTTGATGCCATCGGTGAGATCAAGATCTTCGAGAACCTTAACAAGCCACTGACCAGCATCGCCTGGGAAGAAGGTCAGCAACCAACGAAGCAGTTCGTCCTGGAACCGGCACCGTCCGAACTCGTCTATTTTCGCGATGGTGCGGGCCTCGAGAAACTGGGCGGCGAACCAGCTCGGCCGGACTCAAGCAGCAGCCTTGTATTCGGGACTGCTCCCGCGGGCGAAACCATCGAAAGCGAAATGGACCTGGTCCCGTTAGCTTACAGGGGTGGATCAGATGGGTCGGGATGGACCGTCCAGTCGGCGACGATCCCGGAAGGCTCCGTCGTCCAGGTGAGCGGATTCAATACGTGGATGACAAATCGATTCGAGAACCACGGTACGTACTCCGGACGACACACGTCCGTGTTTCGCGACGCCGGTAGCGGCATTTTGACCATTGGCGGAACCTCGCATATCGACTTCCTGGACCATCAGGCACGATTCCAAGCTAACGTGTTAATTCACGAAGCTGGCCACACGATGAGATTCCTTGATTCAGGACACCGCTTCGAGGTCACCCAGTCACTTGCAAACCATGGCACCATCGAGGTGCTGGCTGAAGTGACGGATCTGACATTAACCGACGGGTTCTTGAATACGGGTACATTTCGCGTCGCCAATAGTAGCTTCGCGATCAACGCTCCTGTCATCAACAATGATGGAGTAATCGTTGCCGGTGCCGATGGTTCCGCGGGAAGCATTATCCTGTCCGGTGCAAGCAACACGAACCTGGACGGCACCGGTCAGTACGTGGTGCAGGATGCAGGGTCGATGACTTTCGCGGAAAGAGGGTTCGTTGCTGAGAATGCCAGTCCTTCTTTTGTTGTCGCGAATGGACGGATGGAATTCGAAGACAACCTCACGGTTGCAGGGGATGCGAATTTCATCGTTGAGGACACAGGGATTCTCAATTTGAGCGGTCTCTTGCCTTTGGGCAAAAGCCAGGTTGTCCTGGAAAACCGAGGGACGATCAACGTGTTCGATGACGTGATGATTCGAGATCCAGATAGGCAGGATGCACCGCGGCCTGGCCTTGTCCCGATCAATCTCGACAACACGGATGGAACGATTCGCATCCATCCATGGGGCCGTTTGGCATTCGATGCCGAGATCACGAACTACGCGGAAGGCGGAGTCACCTTCGACGTGGGTACCTGGGAATTGATCGGTGCACCCGTCCGTTGGCATAGCAACGACATCACTTCGCTCCCGGACAATACTCCGACGGCGATTTTGGCTTACCGCGTCGTGGGGGTCGGTGATGACAGTACGTTGGGCGATGTGACCTTCGAAGGAGATCCTGATTACTCGGTCGATGATTTTGACACCGACCTAAAGATCAACGCTTCGGATGTGACGCTTAGCGGTGCAGCCTTTTTCCCGATGTTCAACACGATCGAAGACAACCGGGGAAGGATTCGGGTCGAGAAAGGTTTCAATCTCCACACGGAAGGCTCGTTGACGAACTCGGGGGACATCGAAGTCGGTGCGAACTCGGGCCTGATCGTCCGCGGCGACTTGCTGCTGCATGGAGGAAAGCTAACGGTCGAACCGCCTGAGGCCGGAGCAACGGGCGACCTGGGCGAGTACGGTGGCTGGCTGTTCACCGACGGTCGGATCGAAATTGTAGGAGCGGAATTGGATGTGCATCCGGGGGAGATCACAGGTGTTAGTGATACCGGCCGCAACCAACGAGACAATCTCCTTCGCGCCGATTGGTTGATTCAAGAATCATCGACGACGACCTGCACGGTAGAAATGACGCCAGGATCGACGACGCCCGAGCAGGAATGCATCGTAGAAGTGACCGAAGCAGTGGTCAAAGGCGTGGCGGGAACACGAGGCATTGAAGTACTGGTGGGGTCGGTTGTGCTCGACGGAAAAGAAGCGAGTTTCGATGCACTGAGTTCTCTGCGCATCCTTGAAGGAGACCTGACGATCACCGGAGGTAATGAATTCGTGAGTACCGCAGCGAACACGAATTTCTTTGGTGCTGATGAGAAAATGTTGGACATTCGCAACAACGGCAGACTTTCCGTGGAACACAGCGGCTCGATTTCCGCTTATGGCATCGACGCCGAGGGAGACGTGGAAGTCGGATCGAATGGTTCACTCTCGCTTGAGGACGTTTTGTCCACGAGTTCACGCACCACCAACCATGTTTCTGTGGAGGGAGTGCTATACGCCGAACAGGTTGTAATTGGCGAGTACATTCCAGGCCGCGAATATCGCACGACACTTGCAGGCAACGGTCGGATTGCCGGCGACGTTGACATTCAACTCGGTCTGCTCGAGCCCGGCGATGAGGAAGGATTGCGGATTCTTGCCGATCTGCAGCTGGCACCGGAATCGATCACGCGATTCGTGCTTGACGACGGTGAATCGCAATCGCGCCTGCTGGTCGATAGTGCGACGCTTTCCGGCTATCTCGAAGTACTTGCCGCTCCGACTTTCGATCCAGCCTTGAACGAACCAATCGAACTGATTGGGCTCAACGAAGGATCGACCGATTTGGAAATCATCGCCGGCGAGTTCAGTGCCGTCAGTCTGGCGATGACCACATCAGGGAAAGCGTTCGAATTGAGCATCACGCCCGAAGGAGCTTTCCTCAACCCGTACCTGCTGGGAGACTTTAACGGCGACGAAACACGCGACGCGACCGATATCGACTTGCTTTCGGTCGCGACCAGGCTTCCCTACGATGAACTATTCGACTTGAACGCCGACGGCCAGGCCAACCAAGCCGACCGGATCATTTGGATCGAAGACTACGAACGCACTCACTTCGGAGACGCCGATCTCAACGGTACCGTCGATTTCGCAGACTTCCTCGTGCTATCCGAAAACATCGGCGGCCTCGGTGGCTGGGGCAGGGGAGACTTCGATGGGGATCAGCAAGTGGACTTCCCTGACTTCCTGTTGCTGAGTGAGAACTTCGGTCAGGCGAACGCAGTCGCTTCCGTGCCCGAACCTTCTAGCCTAACGTTGCTTGTACTAACTCTGTTCACGCTGTCCTTACTCAAGCGAAGACGAGCACATTGAGTCCTAACGCCGTTTGCCTGTAGCGTTTGCTCGATTAACGGCCCTCGTCGAGTGTCTCACCACGTCTGGCTCTACGACCATCGAGCAGGCGGAGAGCTGGCAAGCAGCAAACCAACAATAGAGCCAACGTTGATGGCTCTGGAACCGTCGCCAGATAGACGGCTCTGCGATCCCCTTCGAAGTTGACGACGAAGCCGAGCTGCGTGTCACTCAACTCGTGTCCGTCGAAGACTTCAATTGACGAAATTGTTAGCCCATCAAGAAGCTCATCGCTCCTGGCGACTTGCATCCATTCGCCTTCGCGATGCCAAAGAACCCAATACTCTCTATCACTGGTGGTAGCCAGGACAGCAATACCATTCTCACTGGCCAAGGGCGTGCTACTTCTTGGGAATGGAAAAGCCGCGTACAACGACTCCTCAAATGAGTCCTGGTCCGCAATCAGCGCAGGCAACCCATCACCACCCATCGCCGTCGTATAGATGCCATGTCTGCCGTCTTCGTGGACACCACGAAAAATGACACTTTCGCCATCAGAAGAAAAATCTGCGATGGCCCGTAGGTCGCTTGAGTCTTCGCTAACAATTCGCTCGATCTGTCCGTCTATCTCGGCAAAGATTCCATCGCCCGATGCCGCGCGGCCATGAAAGAAAACGTTTCCGTTGTCGACTTGTACTCGGTATGCAAATTGCTGAAACAGCCCCTGGTCGTTTGGGGCCGCAGTTGATGTGTCTGCAATAGTTCTGAGATGTTCATCAAATAGATAAACGCCTTCTCCGGAATCCGTCTCCGCCCTGAACACCACTCGGCCGCCGTGGACGACGGGTGGATCGAAGCTCCCGAATCTACCGTTTCCATCCGGAAGCAAAGTGTTCGTATCCGCAACAACGCTAACTTCATCTTCAATGACACGATACACTCCGGCCCGACTCCCTTCAGACGTAGACGTCCGTCCCCAAAACACAATCGTGTCTCCGTCAATCGCCGGATACCTAAGGTCGAAGAAGCGTGAGCCATCGGGAAGCGTCGTGTTCGCATCCGCGACGCTCTCCAGGTGCCCGTCGCGAAGACGGTAAATCCCATCTCGGCCATGCGAAAAGACAAGAGTACCGCCGTCGACGTTCAGCGAGTCGAACCGAGTAAATTCTCCGACACCACCGGGCACGGTTGTTGCTGTGTCTACGACCCGCGTCAACGTTATTTCTGCCGACGTTTGACTGCAGGAAGAAATAGCCAGGAAGAGGAGAATTAGAACGCAGTGCGCAGGAGTTCCAGACAATAACCCTTGCAGAACCGCGCACACGGACCCGCGTTGAATTTGGTAAGTGTGCATACCATATCTTTCTGCGACATAGTCGCATGGTCATCATCCCCAACCCCAACGTACAAAACGACGCTCGTATCACCAAATAGAAATAGCCGAGCAACGCGTCGCCAGGGCAGTGCGACCGCAGTAGAAGCGCAAGCCGCGGAGGGAGCTACGGACTGGATGTTCTTAAAGGGTCTGCGCGGAACGTTGCGACAGACTCCCCTTGTCGCAACAAAGCAAGCTCATCCTGATGGACGTGGAATCCGTCAACCAGGGCTAGAGTCTTGGCGAACTCGCTCTCCAACTTCATAAGATCCGCGGGCCCCGCCATCCTGGTGCTTGCCAGCTCACCCATCACCACACGATCATCGAGCAGCGCGTAAGAACCAGTGAGCCGGTTAATGCCTCCGAAGACAGTAAGCCGCCCCTCCAGGAACTTCATCGTCGGCGGCTTGGTTGCTTCGATCTTCTTTCCGTTAAGTGTCGTTAGGCTCCAGGTCTTCCCGGCAGCCGCGTTAACTCCGGCCATGTCGCAAACGTGGCGCCGCCAGGAGACCGACGAGGTGAATTCGACGGGCGTTTTGGGCGTCGAGAACCCTCCGGCAGGCATCGGAAACACTGTCGCGCCTTCCTTGATGGTCTGCATGACCCGGATGTCCTTGATCGCCATTGGCTCGACCTTCACGGGATCCTGGTCAAGGATCACAAGATCCGCCAGCTTACCGACTTCTAGCGTCCCCTTGAGATCTTGCTCACCGTATTGTTCGGCGGCCCACTCGGTCATTGCCTTGAGGCCTTCATAAGCCGTCACGCACTGGTCTTGCCCCACCTTTTCTCCGTCGCGGGAAATGCGATTCACTGCCGACCAAAGCATGAACATCTGGTCGAGGGGCGCGACGACGAAATCCGTGTGGTTGCTGGGCCGCAACCCCGCATCGATGGCATCCCGCATAGGGCTGATATACCGGGCTTGCGCCTCTCCACGGTTGGCGATGTGGGCATCGGCAAAGTAGTAGGTGTGCAGCGTGTAGAAAGACGGGCGAACTTTGTATTCCACGAACTTTGGAATCTGATCCTTGCGGAGGAATTGGGTGTGAATGGTTGTCACGTTCCAGGGCCTTTTGAAATCCCCGGCACGGGCAAGTTCGTAGGCTTCCAGGAACAGGTCAATGGCCGCGTCTCCATTGCAGTGCAGGATCAACGGAACCTGCATGCCGTAGACCTTCTTTACCATCTGGTTCGCGAGATCTTGCGGGAACGTTGGCTCTCCCTTCCAGTCCTGTTCACCACCCGGGCCACCGGTCTGGTAGGGCGTTGTGAAGAAGGCCGTCCGCCCCTGAGGCGACCCATCGAGGGTGACCTTGACGCCGCCGATCTTGAAACGCTGATTATATTTCCCCCAATCGCCCTTCGGAACTTCGGCAAGAACCCTGTCGACGTCCGTGATGAAGGGATAGGCGACCACATCGATGAGATTCGCGCCCGCCTCGGAGGCCCGCTTGATCGTCCGTATTTGGGGCAGATGGGTTGCACCTTCCTGCGCCGTGGTAACTCCAGCCTCGGCATAGAGCATCTGACCGGCCCGAGTCCAATCGATTTCCTGCTGGGCGGTCATCGGTTCGGTCTGTTCGAATACCGGGAGAAAGGCAGTCTCCATGATCAGACCCCAGGGCTCCCGAGTGCCCGGCTTGCGAACGATGATGCCGCCGGGCGGAGTTTCGGTATCGGCGCTGATGCCGTACCTGGCCAAAGCAAGGCTGTTCAACACACCTCCGTGCATCGAAACGTGATCTATACGCACCGGATTGTCGGGAAAGGCCAGGTCCAGATCGTCTCGGTTGAGCAGCCTGCCATTGGGCATGACCGTGTCATCGTAGCCGTACCCCATGATCAATTGACCTTTCGGGATACTGCGCTCCTTCGCGAATTTCTGCAGCTCGGCAACAATGGAGGGCACGTCTTTGCCTGGACCTGACGGTGGCGCATAAAGCTTGCATTGATTGGCGACCAGCAGCGAGTTGATGTAATGGCTATGTCCATCGAGAAAGCCGGGGAGCAGGGCCCTGCCGTCGAGATCGACGACGTTGGTGGAGTCCCCCTTCATTGCCAGTGCTCGGCTCTTCTCACCGACAAACAGAATCACTCCGTCCTTGACGACGAGCGCTTCTGCATAGGTTGGCATGTCGCCTTCCATCGTGAGGATTGAGCCGTTGTGATAGATCGCGTCTGCAACCTGGGACATAGCCCTTGATGAACCAAGCACTACAAAACAACATCCCAGTACGACTGGCAGCACGCGTTGCATTGTCTTTTCCATAATATTGAATTCGAAGTTATAGATGAGCTGCTCAATGACCCAAAGTTGAGATTGTATGTCTCACATCCGCGCGTCCCGGCGAACACAATCGTTCCGTTTGCAGCACTGAGGCAAAGGCCGATGCAGACTCCGGCAACAGGATTCAGGACGAAGGCGGCGAGCACATCAAGCGACACGAAGAATTCCACGGGAAGGATTTATTTCGAAGGCGACGCACTCCGCGAGCCACGGCAAGAGCCCGACTCCCGTTCGTTCGACATTCAAGGGAAGAGCGCAGCGCAGCCAGTACGACTGTAGCCGCACCATCCATCCTGACTAGCCCCGTTTTTTTGTTCACCGCGGAGTGCGGCAGCCCTTAATGAACACTTAACGGCGCAGGTCCTAATACTTACGCCGGTCCGCTGCCGCATCGCATTACCAAACCGCAGAGGCCGAGGCACCGATGGCCGACTGGTCGGCAGAATCGGCTTCGAGCCATCGACGCTGAGCTGAACGCCTGCACTCGAAAATCCCCGCCTCCCACCGGCTCACTTCAAGCCGCCAAGTCGCTGGACCTCCGCTTCGAGTTCACCGATTCTCCGTTGGTACTCTGTGATCATGGGTGCCAACTCGTCTTCGGTGAATCGAGGCTTGATGTGCTGCGGGCAGTTTACATCCCATGCGTGAACTCGGAATACGATGGCTCGCTCGATACGTCCCGTGTATTCGTCGTCCCCGATGTTCGCGAGCAGCGGCTGGTCGTCTTCAACATAACTTGCCGTACCCCAGATCTTGATACGACGCCGATTCGAGTAGTCCATCAAAAAGATAAACGCCTTGTCGTTCTCGTCGAGGTTTCCGACGGAGATATATTGAGCGTTTCCGGCGAAGTCGGCGAACGCCAGAGTGTTGTCGTCCAGAACCTTGAGAAAACCCTTCGGCCCGCCCCGGTGTTGAATGTAGGGCTGGCCGTTTTCTGTTGCTGTTCCGAAGTAAAATGAATCGCGTTCGGCGATGAACTGTCGCAGTTCCGGGTTAACCTTCGTTTGCCAGCCGCCACGCTGTTCCACCCGGGAGTAGGCATCGCGCGAGCCTCGCTGCTGCTGGGCCGTTTTGACGCTGGAAGTGAAGGCGATGTCACTGGAGTAAGAGGACATGAGAATCTCCTTATTGCACGCATGGAATGCCCGCGTCCGCTGAAGGTCTCGCACCGGGGGCAGGCCAGTGAAACTTGCGTTCTGCTTCAGAGATACGTACATCGTTAATACTGGCCTCTCGCCGCCGCATCAGGCCGCGGTCGTCAAACTCCCACAGCTCATTCCCAAAAGCGCGGTGCCATTGGCCCGCGGCATCGCGGTACTCGTACTGGAATCGCACGGCGATCCGGTCAGCAGAGAAACTCCAGAGCGACTTGGTTAGCCGGTAGTCGAGCTCCTTTCCCCACTTCGTTGCCAGGAACTCCCGAATTTGCGTTCGGCCTGTGATGAATTGCTCCCGGTTTCGCCACTCGGAGTCTTCGGAGTAGGCCAGCGAAACGCGATGCGGATCGCGCGAGTTCCATGCGTCCTCGGCGGCACGCACTTTGGCTGTGGCGGTTTCTTCAGTGAATGGAGGCCGAATTTCTGTCGGTGTAGCTGGCATGGTAAACTCCTGGTCAACGTTGAGGAATGTGCTGAGTGAAAAAGCGTGCCCGACGAATCGAGCACACGCGGTCTGCCTGGTCGCACAATGCGGTTCACTTCGAAGCCACGGTTTTGGTTGCGGTTTCGACGTGCTTCCGAAGGAAGCGGCGAATGTGTCGGGCGATGAGTTGCCCGTCTTCTTCAAGTGCAAAGTGCCCCGTGTCCAACAAGTGCAACTCCACGTTGTTGAGGTCACGCTGGTACGGATGAGCACCGGCCGCCGGGAAGATCGCGTCGTTCTTGCCCCAGACGATAAGCGTCGGCGGCTGATGTTGTCGAAAGTACGCCTGCCACTCTGGATAGAGCGGGGGATTGCTGCCGTAGCTGTAGAACAGCTCCAGTTGAATTTCCTGATTACCCGGCCGGTCAAGCAAAGGTTGCACATGACTCCACGTGTCAGGACTAATCGTTTCGAGATCGCGAACGCCATGCGTGTATTGCCACCTGGTTGCTTCAAGTGTCAGTAGCGAACGCAGGTTATCTTCACGCTCTTTCGTACGCTTCTCCCAGAACGCCTTTACGGGTCTCCAAAACTCATTGTCGATGCCCTCGTCATAAGCGTTACCGTTTTGGACGATCAACGTTTCCACACGCGCCGGGTGCTTCGCAGCCAGCCGAAATCCAACTGGGGCTCCATAGTCCATTAGGTAGATTGAATACTTCGACAAGCCCACCTGTTCGGTAAACTTTTGCACCACGTTTGCGAGATTGTCGAAGGTGTACTCAAACTCATCGGTCGATGGCATCGAGCTGTTCCCGAAGCCGGGATAATCTGGCGCAATAACACGATACCGATCGGCCAGAGCCGGTATCAGATCGCGAAACATGTGAGACGACGTTGGAAAGCCGTGCAGCAATAGCACGGCTGGAGCTTCGCGCGGTCCCGCTTCACGGTAAAAGATATCGAGGCCGTCGATCTTTGCAGTCTTGTAAGTGACTTGCTTTTCGTTCGCCGTACGGTCGACTTGCGATTCCACTTCAGCGAGTGCCATTTCGATCGTGGACGAGATGATGATCGCGGTGATGACGAGCGACTTTACAGCCGTGGTGACAACTTTTTGGCAATGGTTCATGGTAAACATTCCGGGGTCCTTTTTCGGATCGATAAACTGATTGTTGTTGGCTAGAGAGCTGCGGGTTCAGCGTGAACTTGCTCGAGTCGTTCAACGACTTCCGCAGTGCTGAAGACTTCACTGGCCAGCATTCGGAAGTTGGTCGCAGCAGCAGCAAAGCCGTCGTAGCCGGGCAGCTTCGCAGCAGCCGTCGCGTCTTGGGCCACGGCCACTTCGAAGCCCTGCTCCAGTAGTTCTCGGAGGTGACTCTCCACACACAGATTCGCCGACATGCCACCGAGAACCACTTTGTCGATGCCGCGCTTGCGCAATTGCAGTACCAAGTCGTTGGTCTCCGGACCAAAGACTTTGTGCGGGCTGACGACCACCGTACGACCATCGTTGATGTATGGCTTGTAGCGGTCGAGCCAGTCTGCCCCCGAGCCTTCGAAGCCCTCAAGATTAAGAGCGTCTGTGCGGTCGAACATCTTGATGTCGTGCATAAGACGCTCGAGCGCACCCTCGAAACGCCACTGGTGATCATGTGGGTAGTAGTAGTGCGGCGAGACGAAGACGGGTAATTCGACGTCTTTCGCCGCCTTGAATAACGATTCGATGTTCTCGACCGTCTTGTTCTCCGTGACGCTCTCTCCGACAACACCCCAAGCAACGCCTTGAGGGCTGAGGAAATCGTTCTGCGGGTCAATGATCACCAAGGCAGTGTTCTTGCCATCGACTTCGAATCCGGGATTTGGAAGGGACATGACGTGCTCCTTTTGCGAGTTGGAAGAGTGATGAATGTCAACGAGCTCCCTTTAGGCAAGCACCGTGCCATACCTTGCAGTCATCACGCAAAGTTCTTTACTGCAACGCGTTACAACACGGCAAGGGACCTCTGGACGCATCATGAGATTCCATGAATCGTGACATCTCATGCCACCCCCATGAGATTTCATGTATCCTGTGTGGTCATGGACCAAGCTTCAATCTGCGACGACCAGCATTTCGATGCACTCAAATGCGTTCTGCTCGACATGGCTCAGCAGCGCACGCTCGAGTCATTGCTGGAGTTAATCGTTACCCGTTTGCGCGACCTTCAGGACGTCGCGTTGGCTCGAATCTGGTTGGTCGACCGTGGCGATATTTGCGAGCAGTGCCACTTCCGAAGTGAATGCCCGGATCAAACAACGTGTTTGCATTTGGTGGCGAGTGCCGGCAAGTCGGTAGCGCACTCACGGCAGTGGGACGAGCTGGATGGCAGGTTTCGTCGATTCCCGATTGGCGTGCGCAAGGTGGGGCACATCGCCCAACAGGGCGAGCCGGTAGAAATCATCGACATCGACGCTGGGTCACACTGGATTGCGGAGCCGATGTGGGCGAAGCGCGAACAAATCCGCGGCTTCGTCGGGCAGCCGCTCATCCACAAAGGAGAAGTCCTCGGCGTGCTTGGCGTCTTCTTGCGAGTGCCGCTAATCGAAGAGGGACTTCTTTGGTTGCGGATGATTGCGGACCACGCTGCCGTGACGATCGCCAATACTCGTGCGTTGGAAGAAATCGAACGCCTTCAGACTCAGCTGGAGCTCGAGAACGAATACCTGCGCGACGAGGTCAAGGCGGCTCTCGATTTCGGTCCGATCATTGGCGACAGCCCGGCCCTCCAGAAGGTGATGCAGCAAGTCCAGCTGGTTGCTCCGACGGATACCAATGTGCTCGTGTTGGGTGAATCGGGTGTTGGCAAGGAATTGATCGCACGAGCAATTCACGAACAGGGCCCGCGCAAGCAGCGACCGATGATCAAGGTCAACTGCGCGTCGATTCCGCGCGACTTGTTTGAAAGCGAGTTCTTCGGTCACGTCCAGGGATCATTCACCGGTGCGGTGCGAGACCGAACTGGCAGATTCGAATTGGCTGACGGGGGCACACTCTTCCTTGACGAAGTGGGCGAAATACCCCTTGAGATGCAAAGCAAGTTGTTGCGGGTTCTTCAGGAAGGGACTTACGAGCGCATCGGCGATGAACGAACGAGGACGGCGAGCGTCAGAATCGTTGCGGCGACCAATCGCAACCTGGAGGAAGAAATCGCTGCGAAACGATTTCGTGAAGACCTTTACTACCGACTGAGCGTCTTCCCGATCGAAGTGCAACCGCTGCGTTCGAGGAAAGAAGACATTCCCACACTGGTCACGCACTTTCTTGAGCAACACGGAGCTCGACTCGGAATCGCCGTACCTGCGCTGAAGAAGCGGCACGTCGCCGAGCTGTCACGATATGACTGGCCTGGCAACATCCGCGAACTGCAGAACGTTGTCGAACGGGCGATCATTCGATCGCGTACGGGACCGCTACGGTTTGATCTGCCTCAGTCCAACGTAGTCGCAGTTCAACAGGCAGACCGCAAAGCAACGTCCGACATCTCGCGCGATCCGGGTCAGTTGATGACCTATGAAGAGATTCAGCAACTGGAACGCAACAACGTGCTGGCGGTATTGGTACAGCACCAGTGGAAAATCTCAGGGGTAGGAGGAGCGGCAGAATTCCTTGGCATTCACCCGGCAACGCTTTCCTCACGAATGAAAGCCATGGGAATTCGTCGTTCGAGGTAGCTTCGCATCAAAACTTCCCTTGCGACAGGCAAATCCCTGCCTTCTGCAGCCGGGCGCGCAGTCGGGCCTTCGCGACAACCGATGTCCGCCAGCAGCGATGTTGCTCTCCATCCACTCACGTCATGATCTCGCGGATCACCTTGCCGTAGTCCTGCTCCAGCCGCTTGTGCTCGGGGACGTGCATGTGGTGAGGGCGTAAACCCAGCTGGTGCAGTAACGTCGCGTGGACGTCCGTCACGTAGTGCGGATTTTCCACCGCGTGAAAGCCGATCTCGTCGGTCGCTCCATGGACGACGCCGCCTTTCAGGCCGCCACCGGCCATCCAGACACTGAAACCATAGGGATGATGGTCGCGACCGTCCGTGTTTTGTGATCCCGGTGTACGACCGAACTCCGTCGCGAATACCACCAGGGTTTCATCAAGCAGCCCGCGTTGTTTCAGGTCGGAAATGAGGCCCGCGATGGGTCGATCAACCTGCTTCGCAAGTAGAGCGTGCTTCGTCTTGAGACCGGAATGCTGATCCCACGCGCCTGCGGCGCCGTCACCATGCATAATTTGAACGAAGCGAACGCCCTGTTCGACAAACCGACGCGCCGCCAGAAGCTGCTCGCCAAACGGGCGCGTCTCCTTTTGGTCGAACCCGTAGAGCTTTTTCGTGTGTTCCGTCTCTTGATCGAATCGAATTACGTTCGGTACAGCGGTCTGCATCCGGAACGCAAGTTCATATGACTTGATGCGAGCTTCTAACGATTGATCGTTGGGATAGTGCGTGGCCGCTAACTTGTTCAGGCGATTGACGAGCGAAAACGTGAGCCGTTGTTCCTCTCGTGAAATATTGCCTTCTGGCTTTGCGTAATCCAATGGGTTCTTCGGATCGACCTTCAGCTGAACAGCGTCATAGGCAGGCCCCAGGTAGTGACCGTCGCTACGATCAAAGAACCTGGGCCCCATGCCGATGAATTGTGGAAGGTTCTCGTTCAGCGTACCGAGCCCATAGTTGACCCACGCGCCAATCGTCGGACAGCGCGGATCCAGCATGTGGCGGCCTGAATGAAACTGCACCTGCGCTCCGTGATTGTCGTCCGTCGTCCACATCGAGCGTATTACAGCCAGATCATCAATCACACTGCCAATGTGTGGAAACCAGTTACTGACCTCAATGCCGCTTTCGCCGCGTTTTTTGAATCCAACCTGCAAAGGGTAGATTTCATTTCGCTGCTGTCCGTTGGCGTCGTTAACGACAACCACACGAGTGTTCTTGAGCCGTTCTGGATCCTGCACCGCCGCGAACGGAGTCTCGGCAATCGTCTTTCCTTCGTATTTGTTCAGCAAAGGCTTGGGATCAAAGCTCTCCATGTGGCTAACGCCGCCACGCATGAACAGCCAAATGACGCTCTTCGCCTTGGGAGCAAAGTGGGCTTCGCCATTCAGCATTCCGGGCGCGGCAACCGAATCACGTTGCATTATGGCGTGCAGCGCCAGGCTTCCGAATCCAAGTCCGGTGTTGAGAAAAGCTCGGCGGTTGATGGGAGGTACAAACTGCATGATCAGCGTATAGAGATGAAGTCGTTGTGGTTCAACAGCGCATGGACGAATCTGGCTCGTTGCGTTCGCGGGTCGGGCGAGTCCGGCAGAGCCGAAAGGTCGGCAAAGTATCGAAGACTCTCTGCAATTTCCTGTTCTGTGGCCGGCCGCGCAAGAAGCAACTCGATGGCCATCTCCACGTAGTTCTGAAGTTCGCGATCTGTATGGCCATTACGCTCGGCAAGCCGCGCTGCGATCTTATCGGCCATATCCATAGAGACGCTACTGTTGGCCAACGCCAATGCCTGCTGCGGCACGATACTCTCGGTTCGCCGGTAACACTGGAAGAGATCGGCATCGTCGAACATATCCAGGAATTTGTTCTGGTCATCACGCGAGTGCTTGAAATACACGCTGCGACGCCGGGACGATCCATTGGCGTCCACCGATGGGCCTCCGATAGTCGTATCAAGCTCATCGGCAAGATGCAGCAAGCTGTCGCGGACCACCTGGGATTCCATGCGTTTTCCGTTCATTCGCCAGTAGAACTGATTGCCAGAGTCCCCGGCAATGGTTGATTCGTCAGCTCCAGCAGAAGATGAGCTGAGCTGGTAAGTCTTTGAGGTGACCATCATCCGATGCAGATACCGGATGCTCCAGCCTGATTCCATAAACTCGGCCGCAAGGAAATCGAGTAGCCTCATATTGGCCGGACGGGGTGCTCGTAAGCCAAAATCAAAAACGGATTCAACAAGCGGTTCGCCAAAATGCCTCGCCCAAACGTGGTTGACCGCCACGCGGGCAGTAAGAGGGTTCTCTGTTGATACAATCCAGTTAGCGAGGGCAGTGCGTCGCCCCGTGCTGGTCGTGGAGTACGTGGCTGGGTAATCAGCTTCCTTGTGTGCCGGACTTTCCAGTGCCTTCCGGGAGCCACGAACCGCGACGTAATCCACTTCGCCCCGTTGGGCAGCCGCAAGCTCCTCCCTGGCCTTCGTGAGTTTCTTCGTAGCGGACTCTCTGTTCTTTTCACCCCTGGCTTCAACCAGGCCCAATTGGGCGGCGGCTACCGTCCGTTCGGTTTGCAAAACGGCAGCAGCTTTCGCCAGCAGACGGCGTTCCTGCTCATCGGCATCAGAACCGTATCTTGCGTTGTCGGCGGCGATCGTGGCGGAAAGGGCCGCGAGACTGGCCTTGGCCAACTTGAGTCTGGACTCCAGCAATGGTCTCTTGTCCTGCTCCCCGCTCGCGAGCTTCTCTTGCGCTTCCTCAACTGCCAGCTTCGCGACGAGCGTTTGGTCCCGCTGAACGTAATTGCGGGCCCCTGGAGCAAATGCCTGGTACGGAAGAGCCACTGGTATTGGTTCTGCCTGACTAGCCGCAAGAAACTCGGGAACGCGAGGACGAACTACCGTTTCGTTATCCGGAGTACCGGGATTGCCACGCAAATGAACATGTGTCTTCTCGTCAGGATGATCGTCAAACACACGCGGCAATCCGTCCACCTCGAAGTCCGTCACGCCGGGAACCGGATCGAGACGCACCTGGTGCGGTTCAAAGATGGCTCGCATCTGATAGTAGTCGAGGTGAGTAACGGGATCGTATTTGTGATCGTGGCACTTCGCGCAATTCAGCGTCAAACCAAGAAACGCTTTTCCGGTGTGTTCAATCGTACTGTCCAGCCAGGTCGTACGATTGAAGAGGTAGTAATTGCGTGCGAGAAAGCCAGTCGCCCGCAATGCGTTCTGGTCGAGTGGAGCGATCTCGTCGGCGGCCAGCATCTCGCGAATCATCTGGTCATAGCCTTTGTCGCGATTGATGGATTCGATCACCCAATCCCGCCAATGCCAGATGTGCTTCTGGCTGTAGCGAAGCTGTGCTCCCAGCCCGTACCAGTCGCTGTATCGCCATATGTCCATCCAGTGACGCCCCCAGCGTTCACCATGCTGCGGACTCAAAAGGAGTTCATCGACGATCTGTTCCCACGGGCGTTCGTCGTGAAGCTGCTCGAGCGATGGCGGTAGCCCGACAAGATCAAGATACAGGCGGCGAACCAGAATCCCGCGATTGGCTGGCGGTTGAACACGAAGTGAAAGCTCATCGCGTCGGTCATCCAGAAACGCGTCAATGGGATTCTGCGACGCTTCGGTTCGCGGGATGGCGGGCTTCGTGATTCTCTGAAATGCCCAATGTTCCAGCGGCGACCTGGGGACAGCTTCCTGAGGCGCAACCGCCCCCTGGGCAATCCAGCGTTGGAGCAATTCAATCTCGTCCGGCTTCATCGCTGCCCCCTCTTTCGCCGGCGGCATTCGCTCATCGCCGTCTGCTGTCAGGACGCGGCGCAGCAGCTCGCTGTTCCCGGGGAGACTGGGGACGATCACTTTCGCGTCAATCATCAACGATCGCGTGTCGAGCCTCAGGCCAGACTCCTGCCTCAGGCTTCCATGGCACGAGTAGCATTTCTCCGAGAGCAAGGGCTTAACCTGCGTGAGGTAATCGACGGCCTTCGACTCATCAGCGTCCGCGCACAAGGGAAAGATACATGCCACAGCAGTCACGACCGTTTGTGCCGCATTAAGTAACGCCCGGGCTGTTTTGTGTGCATTGCACATGAGAAAGCGCTGGATCACCAGGAGAGGGGCGGTGTACGCCGAACGGAGCATCGACTGGTCGACGTCGCAATTGTAACACGGTCGTGAGCGTGAATGTCAAAACTGCCGTACCGGTCGCGAAAGAATCCCGCGGTGCAACAGCCGTAGGGTCGCCTGGAACCCGAACTCTTGCATTCGATGAAGTGCGTGCAGAAACGAGCCTGCGAGGTCGGCTACAAACTTTGGGTAGCGAAGCGACAGCAGGAAGCCTCCGATGAAGTTCTTCAGCATTATGGTTTGCACTATACCGGAGTCCGACGATAAGCTCTCGGCGGGCCGAAACTCATCACCGTGCCTTCATGCATTTCCGATGCGTTGTCGCTGGCGGCACGCTGCGAGTTTCATCAGGAGCTTCCCAAGCCGTCTGCGTTCCGCAGCGTGCCAGCGTCTCTCCGTGTTGATAGCGAAACCAGCAGCAAGAAAACAAACGATGGCTCGACACTCCCTCATGTGAAGGAAGCCCCTGCACGTTACTTCCATCGGACTACTTTGGGAGACCAACTTTGCTCGATCTTGTCGAACGCTACGACGTAACCATTTGCTCCAGCAGTTTCGGCGACCGTTCGCTGCGCGGCGATTTCCCCTGCCGTGACCTCCCAACCCTGGAGCACCGCGATCAGTCGGGAAGCGGGAATTGCCTTACCGCCATGTTTTGGTGGCAACGACTTAAACGTCTCGAGCGCAAACCCAACCCAGCTTGCTTCGCCTGTCCCGTACCGGGCGACGTCCCGTTGGAATTGTTTGTACGTCGCCAGAACTGCGATGCGATTGCTCGTTGCTGCGACAGGCATCAGTTGACGCGTGTATGCCTTCCAGCAAATCCCATCGAAGCATCCAACCCCGGCGCACAGACCGTCGGGATGCCCGTCATGTTGCTCGCACTCGGTGGCCCAAACGGGAATCACTTCGGACGATGGCGCAGCCTGCTCAATCGCTTCGACAAACAACGCGGCTGCGTCATCACCAAGCGGAACAGTCGATCGTTTCTTGCCGTAGTCACTCGTCCAACGACAGAGTGGGTTGCCACATCCGCAAGCCGAAGGCGCGCCTTGTAGGTCGTTCAGAAAGATCAGCCTTGCCTGCGGAAGACCGGCCAGTAACGCGACGACGCGTTTTCGCTGAGCCTGGAATGGCTGCCGAGACAGAATCGGGACCCAAGGGTAAGTCTTCGCGACCTCGTTTGCTCCTGCTTTGGGAGCGTCCGGAAAGTATCGTCGCCATTCGTCGTGAGTCTGCAAGCTCGCCATCCACTCCGGATGTTCGTCGGCCAGCTTCGGAGACCGTGCGACTTCGATCCAATACCCAAATGAGAGTCCCGCATCTTTTGCCGCGGCCGCCGCCGAGTAAACTGATTTTTTTGATTCGTCGTCGTGACCAGACAATCTGATGACGACGGTGTTCATGCCCTTCGACTGCAGTTCTTTGAGCCGTGTCGGTGATGCGTCGGCCAACGAAATCAACCCAGCGGACAATCTGGCGTTCTGTTCCTGAGCGCGTGCCGAAGGCTGTGTAGCCAGAACGATGACGAGTACCAGAATGATCAAAGCGAGGATCGAGAACTGGTAGCCGCTTTGGCAACAATTCGGCTTCTCAAGACCGACTGAAGCCTTGCGACGTCGGCCACACAAAAAGAGAGCTTGCAACGTCGTCATTCTTCAGCCTTTGCGTGAAAAATCGTCGTTTCTGGATACTCGCTGGCCCAAGCGTACCAGCGACATTGAATGCTCTCCGCCCAAGTCAGTTCCTGGCCACGCAAGGGTCCATCAATTCCTCGACCGGCAATCGACCAGCGCGTGCCCGTTTCCTTGTCCATGAACGGTGCCGACTCCGGCGCGATATCGTCTGCGTAGAACGTTAGCGTGCGACCGTTCAGGGTACGCTTGAAGGCAACTGCCGTTTTCGTGTGTCCATACCAAAAAACAGCAACGGGGTCGCCGTTCACTTCGTCCGACAGACAGGCACGGGGTTTGTTGACGGGTAGCGGGTAGGCACGTTGCGACGTGGCAAACTCAATGCCCAGGACAGCGGTATTCTGCTTGAGGCGATCATCGACTTTCGCGATGGACGCAGTAGCTTGCTGGCTGATTTCCTGGGGCAGCGGCGTAGAGGCATACTTCTTGCCATCGAACAGATCATAGGTTGTCGATTCCGGGTGAAGCATCAGCCAATAATTCCAATTCGTGACGAGGCTGGGAACTCGCGTAAGCTGTTTTCCCTTCTGCGGACCATCGATGGCCTTGCCGGTAAGCGCCGACCAGAGCGTGCCGTCCTTGCCATTTGCAACCATGACACCATTTCGCCAACCATGGAACGCATAACCATAGTCTTTTTTGTAAGCAGCAACGTAACCGCCGTCCGGGTCGTAGAAAAACAGCCCGTATGTGTCGTTGACAACTCGTGGCCCGGCAAGAAAGAGTCGAATTGGAAACGCACCCCCGTTGTGATCGGCCCGCAACCAGGAGATGACACGATCATCGCCACGAATCAGCGACTTCACGTGCTGCGTTGAACAATACGAGCAGGGAGGCTCGGTAATCGGAGTGATTGGTTTTTCGAGCAGCGTAATCGGTTTCGCCGCATGAGTGTTGGGCTCAACACCAATCACGCTTCTGCCTGGCGCCCAGGCAAGAAGCAATGGAATAATGAGCATGCACGGAGACTTCATGTGTAATCCCAAATCGTTCGCCGGGTACTGCTTAGCTTCGACCAAGACGAAGAGTCTACCAAATGGATGAACCTCCGAGGCGGACCAACACGCAAGCAGAATCGAGACATCCAGCTTTCGTTTTGAGATGATCTTGCAATCGAGTCGGCACGCCTGGCAGCCTGTTGATTAACTCAGCCGTACGGCGTTAGCCGCGGTTGGTGAATCTCCGACCATCGAAAAAACGCTGCTAACGCCCTACGGCCAATCCGGGCTTTGTGGTTCAGCACGCAAATCCACAGGCGGTTAGCCCGGAGATCCCTGCGGATTACCGTTGCAATACACCGCTGCGATCACGGCGGCCAATCCCTACGTGGCGATTGCATCAGCGAATCATTCGTTGCTTCAGCCTCTTTCACAGATGTCCAACCTCAGCAGCGAAAGAACTCATCCCCCGAATGAGGATGTGCACACCGACGCTAATTCGGGAGCCGGCAGACGGATCGGACTATATCCATCGTTCTCTTGTACCTGCGCCGAATATTTAAAAATGCTGCCTTTGGCGCACGACGTATAGATTGACGTGCAGTTCGATGACGTTCTGGCGTCCATGTCGAACGCAACGAGAATTCCGGCGCAGATCGAACAGGACGAAAGCGAAGCCGCTCTGTAGTCGCTGCCATTGTTCTACGATGAACTACGGAATATGGCGGGCGCTAAGATGGCAACGAAAAAACCAGGCTGCGGTAGGGACCGTTACGGATGCCGGTTGGAGAGGTGAGATAGAAGCGGAAGAGCTTCCGTTGGCAAAACTCTTTGTCACCATCCTGCAAAGGCTTGGTATCGAGACGGATTCGTTCGCTGGCTACACCGGGACCTTGCATCGGGTGTGACCGTACTGCGCCGCGATGCCAGCGAGTCATGAACCTCGCTGCGCCGTTTTCTAACGTGGGCTCGGTACGTCATTCAGTGGCACAAACGCCTGCCGGACACTTATCGAATGTCAGTCTATTCTTCTGTAATGTTGATCAGGCGGTTGCTGCCAATCGGCCCATTAACAAGTTGAGTTGTGCCTGATGGCCAGGTGACTTCGATCGAGTCTATTTGAGAAACAGCACCCAACCCGAAGTAGATTGGTTGGACGCTTTGGGAGAGGTACCCGGACTTACCGTGATTTGCTTTCGTGAGGCTCAGGTCGCCGGCGAGTACCTTGACGACGGCCCCCAATCCATCGGCATTCGATTGACGACCATGTAGCTTGATCTTCGACCAGTTGATTGACTTCTGTTCGCTGAGATTGCTCGTCAGCACCAATGGTCGCGCGTTGAATTCGTTGGTCATGATGTCGAGATCACCGTCGTCGTCAATATCGAAGATGACTGAACTCCGGGAACCCAAGGCGCCCCATACTTCCACAGGTTCGGTGATCTCCAATCGTTCAACGAGCTGATGGCTCTTGTCTGCACCTTGAGGGTCGAGTGTAAAATTGGGCTTCGCGGTCTGTCCGTCGCGCCGCGGTTCAACGCCAAGAATGTACTCGCTATCAAGCAGTTTCTTGCCCTGGTTGTTCAACAGCAAGGTGTTGACGCAATATCGAAAAGGGTAGTTCATGCTGGATGCGACAAACACGTCTTCGAAACCGTCTGCGTTTAGGTCTCCCGTACTTGGCCCCCACGGCCAGTAGTTTTCAGCACCGACCTCATCCGAGATTTCTTCGAACTTGCCGTCCCCGAGGTTACGGAAAAACGAATTTCCGAAAATGCTATTTCCGTCGCTCTTCAGGAATGATTCGGGCCAGGTCACGGTCGATTTTTTCTTCTCGTTCTTTACCGAAACCGGTGTTGTCATATCCGAGTGCATATCGGTTATGAAGATGTCCTGATGACCGTCATTGTCAAAATCGAAGACCTGAATCCCCATGGCGCCCCAGGAGGTTTTGCGAAATCGCTCGCGGCTCATCCGTTTGAAACTTTTTCCACCCTGGTTCTCGTAGTACCCGTCATGGCCCTGCATGTTCAGGACATACAGGTCGGGCCATCCATCCTCGTTGGCGTCGATGGGGCTTGCATCACCTGACCAGCCGGTATCGATGAGACCATACTCTTCGGTTACATCGGCGAAGCGGTTTCCACCCAGGTTTCGGTAGAGAACGCTACGCTCACTTCGTTCAGTTGGTTTCAGGTGTCCGGCAAAGGCGTCTTTCAATGGCGGATAGATTCCTTCACCGTCACGTTGATCCGTTGTGAATACGCCCACGTTACACAGAAACAAATCCACCAGGCCGTCTCGGTCCATATCGAAGAAGACCCCGCTGGATGAGTGACCGCTGTAAAGTAGCCCTGATGCTTCGGTCACATCGGTGAATTGACCATCGCCGCTGTTTTCAAAAAGATAGTTGCCGTCGCGAATGGTCGTCACATACAGGTCCGGGTCTCCATCATTGTCTGTGTCTGCAAACGATGCCGAAACACCCAACTTGTCGGCCATCGCAAGCGACTCCGTCGTGGCGTTTCTGAACTGCCCATTTCCCTGATTGATCCAAAGCTGGTTGGCTCCGATTTGCGTAGAGAGATAGACGTCTAGAGAGCCGTCTCCGTTAACGTCAGCGACGGCAATTCCGTTGCCATGATCGTAATGTGCCGCGATGTTGATCTTGCAGGCGTAGTCTACGCTTTGGTGCTCGAAGTCAATTCCGCTTTCCGGGCACCGGTCGGTAAACAGAAAGTCTGTGAATACGTTGAAGGACGGCAGCGAGGCGAGTTGCTCTTCCCGTCGGTCTTTAATCCAGGCTGGCGCCAGAACGGTGGAGGGATAAGGAAATGGTTTTGGATCGGCTTTCGAGTCTTGTGTGGCGGGGAGGCTCGCGTTGTTTCCTGCTTTCGGGGACTCGGCATTCGAATTGAGTGGACGGATCTCACTCGGCTCGTCCCTGTCGATGTCCTCGCCAGCCTGCCGGGGATCGTTCGCCGTCGCTGACGGTTTCGGGGCATCGGCTGATTTGACTCTCGTCCCACAGCCGGTCGAAAACAACGCAACCGCAACAACCAGTGTCAATGGCGTTTCTTGTCTCATGTCGAACCTCGGACTTGCTCTGCCAGGGAGGGACGCAAAAGCCGGGAGCCAACCGTTCTCGTATTGGGCCCCAGCTTTCATCCCAACTCGCAAGTTGCCAACCAGTTTGAGGTGGTCAGCCCGTCGGCTCTCTCGACCTAGAGCCTACACCCCCAATTGGGGTGGGTCGAGTAAGCGAGGCTCGTTTATGACTAATTGAGCATTGTGGCAAGCTAGAGCCAACGGAGAGTTCACGTCGGTTTACGCCGAACCGACGCGAGATGCCGGATTTGCTCAGCCGCTGAAGTTGCGTCCGCGCGGAAACTAACAGTGTGGAAGACGACTCCGCGCGTACGCTTATGCGTCGCAAATTAGGCTTCTTTTCTGTTGTGCATCTCTTTGCGGTGACCCTAATCAACACCTGGTCGAGGCTGCCGCAGCATCTGCAAGACGGCTTTTCCGTCTTGCAGTATCGAAAAGCTGCCGTCGTCAATCTGCAAATTATGATACTCCCATGCACCACGCCCCTCCTTGATGGCGAGCCTCGAGCCTTCGAGCTTCCATCGAAAGACGACGTCGCGTGAAACCCCAGTATTCGTGACGTCGACAGTTCGGTCCGGGTTGAAGGTCATTACCTTGTCTTGCTTTGTGGCGGCCCAAGAACCAACAAGGCTCTGCTCAGACGTATTCAGCGGCCTTGGAATGATGAAGAGGAAAGCGACGATACATCCGAGCAGCACGATTAACAGACCGAGCAAGCAATACAAGGTGACATCACGCTTATTGTCCTTCCCTCCCATTGGGCATCTCCCCATCGGCATGCATGGTTGCTCCTAATTATGCTCGAGTGTCTGCGGGAACGCCAACAATCACCAGAAACATCCAACATCCGGTTCGGCAGGCTCTTCGTGCAGTCGGTTGAACAACCCGTTGAGGATGGCGGTTACCAGTAAACCCGGCGGATGATGTGGCCGCTGCCACGAGGGAATCGACGCGATTGCGGGCAGTGGCGGCTGGAAACGGACAACTCTGAGCTACAGTTCACCGCGATTTCGATAGCGAGAACTAACGTCGACCCAATGAAGCCGACTTTGAATGTCGTGCAGCTCGGATTAGGTTGGGGGTCGGGTTTCTCAGTGATGCAAGGTCAAGATGTGATAGAGCTTCAGAAATTCACCGAGGAGGATTGTCGGCGACTAATCGAGTGGATTCCAGACGCTCATTTCCTTCTGCAATGGGCAGGACCAAACTATTCGTGGCCGCTGAATGTCGAACAAATCCAAAAGACATTGATGGGAGCTAATGCCGAAGAGCCTACCCATTACATTCTTCAGGCAGTGGCTACTCGCAGCTAGCAGACCATTGGCACAACGAGTTAATGCAGGTAGACCGCCACGCGAGAACCGGTCACATCGGCCGAGTTTTGGTTGGACCGCCCGAACTTCGTGGCAAAGGTTGGGGTCGACAAATCATTTCGCGACTTATCACGGTAGCATTTGACGAACTCGAATTGACGGATCTGACGCTTAACGTATTCTCTTTCAACCACGCGGGCATCGCGTGTTATCGTTCATTGGGCTTTCGACACATCATGTAGCGCCAGTGGTAGCGGAACCTATGATCATCCCCTTCGACTTTTCTGACGCCCATTACACGGCAGCCGCTCGCATTTGGAGCAGCCTCTTCCAGCAGAATCCCGAATCGCCTGAAAAGGTGCGGCAGGATGACCAGGCTCGCGAAGTGAAGCACAAGTGTGCCCGCTTCTTTTGGCAGGAGCAGGGCGAAAACGTGGCGATGGCATTCTACATTCAGCAGTGCGGGAACTATCAGCCAGACCTTTTCAACATCTACGTTCTCGTCCTGCCAAGCCACCGCAAGCAGGGCATCGGCACCGCTCTGTACAATCATCTCATGGCCGAGCTCGTACCGCATGAGCCGAACAAGCTGCTCACAACCACCATCGAAGATATGTTGGATGGAGTCCGCTTTCTAAAGCGCCATGGATTTCGGGCGGCCAAACGCTATATCGTTTCAACCTTGCCGGTGGAAGCCTTTGATCCGGGGCAGTTCGCGGCGGAGCGTGAACGCTTTACCCGATCGCCATACACCATCAAAACCCTGCGGCAGCTGCGCGAAGCGGACCCGGAAAACTGTCTGCGAAAACTTCACACGTTAAAGAAATTGCTTCGAGCCGATTTGCCATCTTCTTTCGAACTCACCGAAGTTTCTTACGAAGCCTTTGCGAAGCAATTTGAATCCCCCCACTTCTACCCAGATGGATATTTCGTCGCGCTGCATGACGACACCCACATCGGCTTGACCAATCTCTGGCAAAACAGTGTCGACCCCGGGCGACTCATCACCCACCTGACCGGCACCCACCCCGACTACCGCCGACAGGGGATCGCGCTCGTGCTCAAGCTCAATGCCATCGAATTTGCCCAGCAGATCGGCGCAAAAACCATTCACACCGACAACGAAGAGAATAACCCCATGTACACCCTTAATCTCAAGCTGGGCTTCGTGCCAGAGCCGGCGGAGGTGGAGTTTGTTAAACACCTCAGCCGAGAGCATAGGTCATAGATGATCCGCGCTGGCCGCACCAACGCCAAAACTGACGGCGGGGAGCAAGACCTATGAGCTTACACCGATTGTCTATGAAACAGAGGATTGACACGCCGATGTTTCGGAACAATTCTCCGGCCAAACAGCGGTCAACAAGACCGATGAGCTTGGCGAATCTGAGCTAAGCCCGGCGGTAATGTGACTTCACGCAGTTCCCCAAATCTGCATCTACCGGTGGTGAAAACGACCTCGGAGCCTGGAATCGAATCTGACTATCTGAGCCTCGCTTGACAAGTTACTGCCGGTACCCTATTACAGTACCGGCGGTAACCTATTGGAGGCGAGCATGACTTGGGAACGAGCACGAAAGCCGGAGCAGAAGGCAGTAAGGCGAGAGGAAATCCTCAATGCTGCCAAGTCGCTCTTTTCCGAGCTGGAATACGAAGAAATCAGCTTGAATGCAATCGCCCGCGAGGCTGGTTTCAGCAAGCCAAATGTCTATCGCTACTTCTCGACCCGCGAGGAGATTTTTCTTGCCATCTTTCGCGACGAACAGGATTCGTTTGTGACGGGACTGATTGAACGAGTTTCCAGGATACGTTCCAAAGATCCAGTCACGCGAATCGCTGAAATCTGGGTGGAGCAATCGCTCAAACACCCAACTGTCCTCCACCTCCTTCCAGTGTTGATGACGTCGATGGAAAAGAACTCATCGGTTGAACAACTCACCGAATTCAAGAAAGAGGGCAAGACGCATTTTGAGGAACTTGTTGTCGCATTCTCGAAAGCTTGCCCACAACTGAGTTCGGAGCAATGGGCTTTCGTCATGCAATCGATTACCGCGTTAATGGCAGGGCTTTGGCCGATGTGCAACCCGGCGGACAACGTTCGCGAGGCAATGAAGAACGCGGAAGTGGACGACGCGTGGCAGTACAAGACGCTCATGAGCCAAGGGATTGTCTCGCTAATCAACGGGACCAAGACAATCAAAGGAACGAAGTCATGAAGGATGTTGCTCTTATCACCGGAGCCTCAAGTGGAATCGGGAAAGAGTTAGCTCGACTGCACGCTTCTAAGGGAGGCGACCTAATAGTCGTCGCTCGGCGTGAGCAGGCACTCCTGGAATTGAAGGCCGAGTTGGAAACGCAGCACGATGTGAACGTCAAATGCATCGCGATGGACTTGAGCGACCCCAGCTCGCCGAAGCAGGTTTTCGATCAAGTCACAGCCGACAACATCGAGGTCGAATACCTGGTCAACAACGCGGGCTTTGGCGGTCATGGACTGTTCTGCGAACGTGAATGGTCCAAAGACAAGGACATGATTCAAGTGAATGTCACTTCACTGGTCGAGCTAACGCGGCTTTTCTTGCCCGAGATGGTTGCCAGGAGGAGCGGCAGAATCTTGAACACCGCATCAACTGCTGCGTTCTTGCCCGGGCCACTGCAGGCGGTTTACTACGCAACGAAATCGTTTGTGGTTTCATTTTCGCAAGCAGTAGCCGAAGAGCTGCGGAGTCAGAATACCAATGTCACAGTGACAGCCCTTTGCCCTGGGGCTGTGGCAACTGAGTTCGTAGCAGCGGGGAACCTCGACGGCGTCGACGTCTGGAAAAATGCCAAATCGCCCGCAAGCTTCGCAAAGGTAGGGTACGACGCGATGATGCGAGGCAAGCTCGTCGCCATCAATCAGTTCTCGTTGAAGATGATTGTGAATTGGGTCTTTCCGTTCATGCCTCGGTGGACGCTGCTCAAGATGTCGCGTCAATCCATGGAAAGGTCGAATTAGCAAACCTTAGAACAACGTCGTGCCACAAACGGCACAAGAAATGGAGCTAACTATGAAGAAAACGGTCCTTATCACTGGTGCCAGCTCGGGCTTTGGGAAACTTGCCGCAAAGAAGTTTCAATCTGAGGGCTGGAATGTTGTGGCAACGATGCGTTCCCCCCACAAAGAACAAGAATTGACTGAAATGGACAATGTTCTTGTTGTGCGATTGGATGTGACCGACACGGCGAGCATTCGAGAAGCAGTGAAGTCGGCCATCGAGTCATTCGGTAGCATCGACGTCCTGGTCAACAACGCGGGTTTCGGGGGGCACGCTCTCCTTGAACAGGCCACCGACGAGCACATTCGGGCAATGTATGAAACGAACGTCTTTGGGGTGATGAACGTGTCGCGAGAGATCTTGCCGCTGATGCGAAAGCAGAAGGCAGGTCGCATCATAAACGTGACGTCGATGGCAGGAATGTTGGCTGCTCCGACGATTTCAGTCTATGCGTCAACCAAGCATGCAGTCCAAGGGCTGACCGAGGGCATGGCTTACGATTACAAGCCTCTCAATATTCACGTTAGGAGTGTCCTGCCCGGGGCATACCCGACCACGCGTTTCAACGCCAGCACCGACAATGACCTGACGAATGGCGACGAGGAGCTTGTTGCTCACGCTGATAGGCTGCACTCCCACCTCCGAGGCATTGCCGAACAGATGGCGAGCCAAGGTGGAACAGTCGCAGACCCTCAAGAAGTTGCCGAAAAGATTTTCGAATGTGCGACGTCCGAAACACCCGTCCACAACCCCGTCGGCTCTGACTCTGAAATGCTCGTGGGCATGATGGAGGGTGGGCCTCGACAGGACTTCATCAACCAATTTGAGCAAATGGTTTTGCCGCAGTCATAGGAACGCAAAGGGAACTACGATGTTTGGAAAAATGGTCTCGGACATGATGATAAAGCCCGGTCAATCGCCGGTCTTCAACAAGCCCTCCGATTTGGGATTGGATTATCAAGATGTCAGCTTTACTTCGAGCGATGGCGTGACCCTTCGCGGCTGGCTAGTCGGAAGTGCCAGAGACAAAGTCATAATTCAATCTCATTTCGGAGTCCAATGCAGTCGTGCTGGTTACACGCCGAAAGGCAAGGGCTTCATCAAGATGTGGAAGGACGACATCTCTTTCATTCGGCAGGCAAAGCATCTGGTCGACAATGGCTACTCGGTCCTGATGTATGACATGCGGAACCACGGCGAAAGTGATTTGGGCACATGTCCTTGGGTTTCTTGGGGACCAGAAGAAGCGAAGGATGTCATCGCGGCAGTGTCTTTCGTTACAAGTCACGACGACTTAAGAAATGCAAACATCGGACTACTCAGCATTTGCATGGGAGCTTCAGCAACGACCTACGCTTACGGGATGGACGCTGGTTTACAAACCGTCGAAGCAATCAAGGCCCAAATCGTCGTTCAACCGTTGCACTACAAAGAATTCGTCAAAGCCTTTGGCATGCCGGGTTTTCTCAACAGTGCGGGACTAAGGATTTCTCAAGAGAGACTGGAGTTCGACCTGAACGAGAAGACGTTTATCTCAGACGTCGGTAGCATCACAGTTCCAACGATGGTAATGCAAAACAAGAACGACCCGTGGACTGACATCGACTTCGTAAATGCTTTCTACGACGGACTGCAGGTTGAGAAGGAAATGCTCTGGCTAGACCTGTCGAAGAGCCGGGCAGCGGCCTATGACAATCTCGGGCAGTCCCCTGAACCTCTATCGAAGTTCTTCTCAAAATACCTTTGAGCGGTTAGTGTCCGAAAGTTTTCTATTCTCGATTGCCCTCGATTGACGCCAGTCGTTACGCCCTGGAAACTCCCAGCGGAGAAAACGACCGCTGCAGACTGGAGCAAATCTGAATATGTGTCAGATTAACACGCCGTCGCGTCTTGGCGATTTCTAGAAGCTGCCACAATTGCATCAACCGACCGCAGATTACAAATCGGCTATTAGGCGTCGATCTCCAAATTGGGAACAGACCGATGGCCTTACGACAATGCGCGAATCTGCCAAAGCTAGTCCACCCGACTCGACTTCGGGCACAGCGCAACCTACAGAGGTGCCCCGGTCTCGGCAGGTCACGCTTGTCACACATGGCAGTTCGACCTCGCGCACGAAAGCCGTGGCAACTCCGTCCATTGCGCTGCCGTTTCCGACAGTCCTGTTCCAACTCCACTATTTCGACCGAGGTGACTCCATCTTCAGCACGCCATGACTGGCCTGGGGCCGATTGGCTTGTCGAGGCAGGCCCACGCGATAGCGACTAAAACCCTATGAAATTTAGGGGAAGTGTCAAAAAACGCGACGGAGTATTTTGCGCAGGAGCCGTCGTGAAGTACGCCTCTACGGCAGCTGCAAGGTCTCGAAAAAACTGCAACGCGAGCCTGCCTGTCGCATCACCGTGAGGAAGGCAATGAGCGAAACAGGCGTGAAGAGCAGGGCTCCGAAGATGTGTAAGCCAATCACGACGACCACGGATCCATCGAAGATACCTGCCCCGAATGTGCTCGGCATCTGGTATCTATTGGTCGAACTTCAGTGCGGCAGCTTCGGCTTCAGCGCGGCATAGCTGAGCATCCCCAACATCGCCCCAATAAGCGTGAGGACTGCCAGCCATTCACCAGCACCGATTTGAGCGTAAATCGGACCGGGGCAAGCGCCAGTAAGCGCCCATCCTGCGCCGAACATGGTGCCGCCGACAATGACGCCGGTATGAAACGGTTTTGGCTTGTAGGTGATGGGGCTTCCGTCGACGCCCTTGATGCCGAACCACTTGATGACCAACATCGATAGCATCGCAACAACGATCGCAACACTGATGACCAAATACATGTGGGCTTCCTCAAACAGGAACATCTTGTGAACCCGCTCCCACAAGGCGACCTCGGATTTCGTGAACAGCACGCCGAGATACATGCCTACCAGCAGCACGCTCGAGTACCCTGCCGGAGACATTCCCGTTTTTGCATCAATGGCGCGTTGAGTCTTGTCAGTCATAGTCAGAGCTTCTTTCAGAATATCCACCGACCGATACCCCACGTCACCGCGAGGCCGCCGACAAAGAAGAAAAACGTAGCTACGAGGCTTGGCCAATTGAGATTTGAGATTCCGGTGATGGAGTGTCCCGACGTGCAGCCTCCAGCATACCGAGTTCCAAACCCAATCATGAATCCACCGACTAGCAGCTTTATCGCTCCACCAGTCGTCGCGAATTCTTCTGGCAGAAACTCGGCTGATTGGTCCGACAGGAACCGGTTGGCGACGAACGCTCCAATCGCAATCCCCAGAACGAACACAAGCGTCCATAGATTCCCTTTCCGATCGAATTTGCTTAGGTATTCGAGCTTGCTACTGGGAGCGCACAACGCGCCGACTTCCTGCAGGCTGGTTGAAATGCCGAACGCTTTCCCGGCGAAGAGATAGAGGAGGGGCACCGTTAGTCCTATCAGAATTCCGGAAGCCCACCACGGCCATGGCTGCATGATCCAATTCATTCGAGTATTCCTCTCAAGATCAACGGTTTGTGCTTGCCGATTGCGGTACGTCAACCCAGAACCAGCCACGCAGATCGCCTTCCCGGAACCCCGTCGCTCTATCGCTCGGATAAAGCTTGGCGAGCTGCGTCGTTATCTCGTCGCCAAGGCTGTCCGATGGTCCGTGGCATGCGACGCACTTAGCTTGCAACGTGATCGGAAGTAATGCTCCAGTGTGGCCGTTCGCGAGGTCAACGAATTTCGGTTCCGTGGGCGACGCTTTGACTAATTGCATGGCCCATTGCGGCGGCTTGTTCTGAGCGTTGCGCAATTTGGTTGCCGTGCGACCGACCTTCACTCCGTGTTCGTCTCCGACCTTTTGGGCAATCAATTCCGCCTCGCGGCTACAGACCTGAATTGCCGCTGCTGGCCCTCTGGACTTCATTACTTCCATCAAGCGGCTGGAAAGTCGAGCGAACAATGCTTCTTTCGCTGCCAACGCGATCGCTTTGGAACCTTCCTCAGGGACGTTGGGGAGTTCGGGCAGCGTGTAGGGCTTGTGAATTTCCGACATGCCGTTCTTGATAAAACGACTGACAAGTCTGGCGTGCTCCTGAACCAGCATGACAACAAACGGGTCCTCCGCGTGGTACGTCACCTTGACGCCCTTCTCCGTGTCTTCGTACTCAAACGTGTAGTCGCCGGAGTGTTTGATGAGTTCGACGAAAACTGGATGGAACGTCATCGGGGGAAGCGGATTGCCCTCTAAAACGCGGGCTTCCATTGATGGGACGTGTTCCTGCAAAAGACTTACAATCGCATCGTCATTGGATTCAGTAACTGCCTCTGCACCCGCAGGCAAGAGAGTTACCGTGCGACGGATCTTATCTTGGTCAGCAAACATCGCGTGGATCGTCGTCATGTCGGCTCGCCTTTCACTCATCGCACCAGCTCCACGCCCCATACCACGCCCCATACCCGGTCCGTGTCCCATTCCCGGTCCGTGCTCAGCCGTTTCATGATCTTCGTGATCCTTGCTAACGCTAGTTTGTTCCGTATGTTGTGCTACCGCCGGGTCACCGGCAACTTCGGCGCCCCGGGTGTTAGCCGAGTCATCGACTCCACTAATTGCTTCGGCCGAGTCGTTGGCAATACGTTGGCATCCGACCATCGCCATCGTGGCGACGCACAGGATGCAAACAAACGATGAATTCAGGACTGACAATGTTTTCATGACGGAATCTCCCTTAGGTTGCCTGTTGGATCAAGCGGTAGCCGCCGCTCAGGTTGAGGGCTTCGAAGCCGCGATGTTGAAGTAGCTTGGTGGCCATGTATCCCCGTTGCCCAACGTGGCAGTACACGACGACCTTTCGTTGGGGGGATCGTTCGGCGATGCGCCGGTAGCGATAATCAAGCGATCGTATGTCTCGTCATAAGACGAGCCGTTCTCCAGATTCTTCACCGCAACCGTTTCCTGAGCGCGATTGATTGCGTTAACTTCCTGTCGAATCCGCACGTCCAGTCGGTAGCGCTGGCGCAGTCGTTCGACGGGAGCGACCAGCAGCCTGTCGCGCGATTCGATCTCGCCGCCCACGTAGTATGGTAGACCACAGTTGGCAAAAGACGGTTCGATGCCGCGTTCGATGAGGATGATCTGGGCGTCCTCGTCCAACCGCCGCGCTCGAGCTGCTGCAGATGCGCCTCCGGCCACACCGCCGATAATTACGATCTTCATGTTCCGTTCCTTTGAGTATCCGAGGACATCACGCCGTCATCACCATGGTCTGGAGCTTCTTGGGGATTCGTGGAGTGCGGATCCACCGCACAGCTTCCCGACATTCACGTGTTGACGCCAAACCGGGGAAGCACCCACGCGTTCAAGACGAACCAGAAAACCAAGACGCCAAGTGGGAGCAATAGATCTTTCATCGCCATCCTCATTCGCGAATGCAATTTCTTGAGTCGATATCACAAGCGGTAACTTCTGATGCATCAAGACTCAGTCCCGCAGCTGCCCACGCACCAAAGCCACCGTCCATATTGATGACTTCGCGACCAGCGGCTTGCAAAATGCTCGCCGCGATTGCGGAACGGCCACCGGCCTGACATTGCGTCACAATCGGCCTGTCCGCTGCGATTTCAGAAATCCTGTCGGCGATTCGCCCAAGGAATTGGTGCGTGGCTCCGGCGATGCGTCCTGCGTTCCATTCGGCATCAGAACGAACGTCGATCAACGCGACTTTGCCGCACCGTATTCGATCGGCAAGCTGTTCCGGCATTTCAGTCGCATAGCCCTCCGTCGCCAGCGAGGCCTCGCGAACGGCAGAGGCGTCGAAGTAACCGCGGACGTCGTCCAGGCCGATTTTCCGCAACACGCGTGTTGCTTCGGCAAGCTGACTGGGCTCTGCAATCAGGTACGCTGGTTTCGAATAGTCGACAACCCAACCCGCCCATCCGGCAAGCATGGACGCTGGAATGTTGATACTGCGAGGTACGTGCCCACTGGCGAACTGACTCGACGGCGACAAGTCAATCACTGTGGACGAGTCAATGGCGGCAGCCAACTCGTCAAGCGACTGCAATTTGGGAAGGAGGCTCGCACCGATAACCCGGGGACCTTGCTTGTTCACCCGCTTCATCAAAGCAAAGTATTTCGGTGCTTCCGGCTGGTCGGACAGGATGTATTTGACAAAATCTCCTTCCTCCAAAAACTGCAACGCCGGATTAAACAGTTTTTCGTAGCCGACCGTCGACGATGGAATCGCTCCAAGCCCCTTGCCGCAAGCACTACCTGCACCGTGAGCAGGCCAGACTTGCACGTAGTCGGGTAATTGCTTGAACTTCTTTGCCGACTGGAACAAATCACGTGCTCCCGGCTCGGCAGTATTCGCCAGCCCAGCGGCTTCTTCCAACAAGTCGGGGCGTCCGATCGAACCGACGAAAACAAAGTCGCCTGTGAAAATGCCCATCGGTTTGTCAGCGCCGCCGCCGTGATCGGTCAGGAGAAAGGAGATACTCTCTGGCGTGTGTCCGGGCGTGTGTAAGACGTCAAATTTAATCTTGCCGATCATGAACGCGTCTCCGTCTTTGACAAGTTGATGGTCGTACTGATCGACAAACAGATACTTCCACTCGGCGGGGCCCTCGTCCGAGACGTACAGCTTCGCACCGACGCGTTCCGCCAACTCACGAGCTCCTGACACGTAGTCCGCATGAATGTGCGTTTCCGCGACAGCGGTAATCTTGACGCCTTCGCGCTGGGCCATCTCGAGATACTGTTCGATGTCACGACCGGGGTCGACCACGACAGCTACTCTGGCGCGCTGACATCCCACCATGTAAGAAGCGTGAGCGAGTGCTTCGTCATAAAAGTACTTGAGCAACATGGAACTATCTCCTTGCGCGTTGTGATGCGAGCAATGCGTCGCTCGCGTGTTCGTAAGTGTCCGCCGTTGTCTCATTTTTTACAGTCGGTGTGGCGACCGCTGTCGCCATGAGCTTGCTTCCTTCGTGGTAGATCACAACAACTCCCAGCAGGATCAGGAACGCTGCAAAAACGGTCCTCAGCATTCGTGGGTTCATCCGAGCGTTGAGGGTCTTGCCGAACAGACTGCCGATCGCTCCGATGAGCACAAAGGTCAGAATTGTTGCGATGTCCACGGACATCTCGTGCGACACCAGAACCTGTTGGTACCTGGCAAAACCAACCGCAGCTTTGAAGCTGATAATGATGAGGCTTGTGCCGATCCCGAGCCGCATTGGCAACCGACCGAAAACGACCAGCGCCGGCACGATCAGGAAACCGCCGCCGACTCCTACAAAACCAGTAATGGCGCCAACAATCGTGCCTTCGAGCGCAATTTCCCAAATCGCCGAGGGACGTCGTTCGGCAGAGTCGTTGCTTTCTTGCGCATTGGCTTGCGATTCCTTCGGTCTTCGCAACATCACGACAGCGGCTGTGATCAGGACAAAACCGAATGCCACCAATTGCATCGCCTCATTCGCGAATCCGCCCAGCCAGGCACCCATGAACGTACCCAGCATTCCGGGAATGCCAAAACACCAAACGCTTCTCCAGTCGATTTGCTTTGCCCTGGCGTAGGGAATCGCCGCCATGACGGAAATCAAACCGACAATCGCCATTGATTCCGCAATGGACTGTTTCGCGTGGTGACCGACAAGGTAGATCAACACGGGAACGGTTATCGCGGAACCGCCGGAGCCCAATAGCCCCAGGGTCAGCCCGATAATCAATGCTCCCAGGATGACGATCATGACGCGTTCCCCTTGAGTTCCGCTATCCTTCGAACCGTGTTTGATGGTTGTTTTCCGACCGACTACTTCAGCGTGCAGCATGAGCTGCCATCGTTGCTAATTCCACGGCATCTTCGCGATCAGCATTCCCATCGCGCAGCTATCGGTGATGCCGGCAAACATCAGTCCGGCGCCGACGAACGCAGGTATCCCCGCGAGGTACACATTGCCGGTCGCGATAGCAGCGATTGCGCCTCCGAGCACGATGAACCCCGCCGCAATGCGCACTTGACGTTCCAGCGAAATCATTTTCTTGCCGCGCAAAACAGGCAACCCGGCGGCCACCCATGCGTCCATCCCGCCTTGCACATTGACAACATTTTCAAAGCCGGCGGCGGCGAACTTCTGCTGCGTTTTTTCGCCACGCGTGCCACCTCTGCAGATGACGTACAGCGGTTGATCCGCTGCGCCGTTGCGACCTCGCATCACCTCCAGCGGGTCGAGCCGACCGAGCGGTATATTCCGCCCCACGGCCGCGTGCACCTCCTGAAATTCCATCGGTGTTCGAACGTCGATTAAGTCGATGTCCGCTTGAGCGATTCGTTGCGCGAGCTCCTGCGCGTGGATTGTATGGCCCTGGCTCATAACAGATCGACACCTCGTAATATCGTAACTCTACGATATATAAAACAAAAAAGAGAAGGCGATTGCTCCCGCCTACGATTTCAAAAACCGACTCTCCACACAGTCCATAATGTTCTTCAAATGTGGCTCGGCGACTTGGTAATAAACCCGCCGTCCTTCGCGTTCACTCGTGAAGAACCCACACCGTTGCATCAACCGCAAGTGTTCCGAAGCCACGTTGTCCGGCACGTCGCAGTCCTCTGCCAGTTCACCAACGGTATACCGACCATGCAGCAACAGCTGCACGATGCGTAACCGCACCGGATGCGCCAGTATCCTGAGGCATTCCGCCGCCTCCGCAAACGCCTGCGGATTCCCGGCAGGTTTGGCCTTCGCTTGTTTTCTGGTTTTCGCGGTCATTCCCGTCTCCTCACTACATCATATCGTAATCTCACGATGTGTCCACCAGTCATTTCCCAGAACTGAGCGGAATCGATTAAAAACCGGAAACCCAAGGAAACCACCTTGGTTCCTGAGTGCCGCTCCCCCGGCACTTCCAATTGAGGTCGATATGGCCGCGAGACACGACGGTCCAACTTCAAATCGCGGGCAGCTGCGATAACCCAGTACTGGCGGACTCCCTGGGAGCGGCGGAAATCCGCAAGGAGACCTAAACGGCCGCGGTCTTTCGCAAGAGCGTCATGGATCCAGTATCGTTGTACGACAAGAGGAGAGCTCCCGCCGAGACGGAGGAGTGGAAGAGCTCACGAACGAAGTATTCCTCGCCGGGCCATGGATATGCAAAGACAACGTCAAAGGATTCGGGCGTTAGGCCAAGAGTGCGGTAGGCACTGTCAGCCCTGTTCTGTAGCCACGGGTACCGCCCCTCGTTATCCCTGAACGCTTCTTCCGAAAGGGCTCTCGCTTTCGCCGGCACAAAGGATCCATGTGCGAACACGGCCGACAACTCCAAACGATTGGCCAGCCCTCTGGATGCGTTCACAAGCTGTGGGTCGATTTCGATCCCAAAAGCCTCGAATCCCAGGAGTGCTGCGAGACACGTCACGGTTCCGTAGCCGCTGCCCCATTCGCAAAACGAGGATCCTCGAGCGACGTTACTGAGGAAAATCGACCGCAGTGCCCGATAAACGGATTCAGGGCAACTTGGTATGAACCCCGATCGATCCCTCTGGTTATTCTCGAGGTACTCGTTTACGCCTTTATTTGAAGTCAACAAGGCGTGTTGAACGACACCAGGAATGGCATCGTCGTCGATGAGGAGATCGACCTCTTGGAGCGCCATCTCTGTTCGTTTCCTGATGCTCTAATGGCCTTGCCATATGCGATGAGGTGCGGACTTCATCGTGGTCGTTTCAGTTCGTGTTTCACAAAACCGAAACCGGTGGGGCGGCGAAGGACACCGCCCCACGGCCAAGCAGATTACGCTATCCAACGATGGACCTAGACGACTCTAACGTTCTCAGCGCGCGGGCCTTTAGGGCCACGACCTTCGCTAAACTCAACCGCCTGTCCTTCGCTGAGCGTCTCGAACGCAACGCCTTCGACGGACGAATGGTGAAAGAACAGCTCTCCGCGTTCGCCTTCAATGAATCCGAAACCTTTGTCGGACACCAATTTCTTGATCGTACCTTGCGACATGTTTATCGCTCCTGTTTTTCTTCGGCTATCGCATGTACCACACGGGACATGACCGGAATCGAAACAGCAGGGTCAACGGCGAGTAAGAAGGCCGCCGTCGTCGCAAATGCGAAGGAGAACGGAAATCTGAATCAGGTTGAAGGCTTGTGTCTCGTATAGCCAACGCCAGACTGTACGCCGAACATCGCTCCAGGGGAAGTGCCAGTCGTCGGAGATTCTTATAAACGTCGGATTCGGCTGAAGGTGTACTGTGGAATGTTGCGATCTGCTGGACGATGCCTGTTCGGAGTATCACGCTCCATTGCGGACTCTACGGCATTTGTCACAGATCGCTTCAGTTTTGGCTTTAACAGTAGCCTTCGCTTTGGCGCCTTCGTTTTCTACCTCGCCGATCTCTGTCCACTCAGCACCGGAGAGGTCAGCCAACAACTCGCAAACCGCTTACATCTCCACCGTCTCCGTCGGCTTCCAGTTGGCCGGCTCGGAACGCCTCGGCAAGTGCCGACGGGATCCGACACTCGGCGAGGATGAGCTCGGCGAGGCTTTGTTTCACTTGTGCCTTCATTTCCTGTTCACGAGCCACGGCGTCGACCCTGCGGGTTTCCGCCTCCGCACGTGCAACTCGTACATCGGCTTCCGCCTGGTCACTTTGCAGCCGGGCTCCGATATTGTCGCCAACCGTGATGTCGGCGATGTCGATCGACACGATCTCGAAGGCCGTATTCGAATCCAAGGCGTTGGACAGTACCTGGCGAGTGATCTGAGCCGGCGTTTCCAATACGTCCATGTGAGTCGTGGCGGACCCGATAGCCGAAATGATTCCCTGTCCCACCCGGGCGATAATTGTTTCTTCCGTTGCTCCGCCAATCAATTGGTCCATGTTGGTACGAACAGTGACCCTTGCTCTTATCTTCAGTTCAACACCGTCCCTGGCAATCGCTGTGATTGTTGATTTTCCACTGCGTTCCGTGTCTGGACAGTTGATGACCATGGGCGCGATGCTGGTGCGGACGGCATCCAGCACGTTGCGTCCAGCAAGATCGATCGCTGCTGCTCGCTCGAAGTTCAGTCCGATCCCGGCTCGGTGAGCGGCAATGATGGCTTGCAGCACGGCCATCACATGCCCTCCAGACAACTGATGTGCCTCCAGCAAGGTTGTGCTCAACCCGCCCTTGGTATCAACGTCGAGACCTGCTTGCTTGCCCATGACCTTGGCAGTGACGATTGTTGCAGGATTGACGCCCCTCAGACTCATCATCACAAGCTCGACGATGCCAATGTCGGCTTCAGAGGAATAGCTCTGAACCCACAGTGAGCCGTATTTGAACAGCAGGAACGTTGTTGAAAGGAGAAGAACAACACCAACGATGCTCAGCACGACAAGCGAGGCATCGTGGAACTGGATCAACAAACACCGTCTAACGACTGAAGTCTTGCGTACATTTTGCTGGTTCTTTCGTGCGGCCGTGGCCGGCGTTTTTTCCGTGGATCTGCCCCAGACAGATCTTAGGCGTCTGTAGCCAGATCGTCTTCGGACGGAGTCGGATCAGGCGTGGCTGACGATTCGCTTTCGCGTCTTTTTCTTGCCTCGCGTTTTTCGCGCTTTTCCTGCGCTTTTAGTTTCTTTTCCATCTCGCGTTTTTTCTTCAGAAATGTGTTGCTGTTTTTTGCGATGACCGGCTTCTTTTCGACTCATGGATGTTTGTGTGTCGTCAACTGTCGCGACACTCTTTTTGCCCGTTGTGGGCGTCTTGCGCTTTCGTTTTGGCTTCTTCCTGGTCGGTTTGACAGAAGCCTCGGCTTTTCTTTTCGGCTTTCGTTTGGGTTTCGCTGGACGTCGAGTAGCTGACTTCCCTTCAGACTCCGTTTTGTGTTTTTTCCCCGGCTCTCGTTGATCACCAATGGGCATGGTCACGTTGGCGTCCTTGCCAATCAGCTTTTGAATGGCTCGCAGTTCGCGTTTTTCATCTTGAAGACAGAAGGAAACGGCCACTCCTTCTGCACCAGCCCGACCAGTTCGCCCAATGCGATGTACGTAGCTTTCTGGCTCATGCGGAAGATCAAAATTAACGACGAGGCTGACGCCCGGAATATCGATGCCCCTCGCGGCGACATCGGTCGCGACCAACACTTGCACTTTACCGTCGCGAAACGCAGCGAGTGCCTTCTGCCGAGCCGCTTGAGACTTGTTGCCGTGAATGGCGACGGAAAGCAGTCCCTGCTTCTCCAGGCGTTGCGAGAGTCGGTTCGCGCCGTGTTTCGTCTTCGTAAAGACAATCGCTCGGTCAACATCGGGTTCTGCGAGCAGTTTCTTGAGAACGCGTTGTTTGTCACCTTTTTCGACCCACATGAAACGTTGATCGATTTTCTCGACACTGACCGATTTGGGTTTGATTCTTACGCTCACCGGATCGTACAGAAGCTTTTCGGCGAACGACTTGATGTTCGGCGGTAGCGTCGCTGAGAAGAAAAGCGACTGCCGTTCTTCCGGTAGTTCACGAATAATCTGTTTCAGGGCTGGAAGAAAACCCATATCGAGCATCCGGTCCGCTTCGTCCAGGACGAAGATCTCCAGCTCCTTGAGCCCAACGTGTTTCTGGGACATCAGGTCGAGCAATCGACCGGGCGTGGCCACCAGGATGTGTGCGCCTCGCTTGAGTTGATTGACCTGTTTACCTTGTCCGACTCCTCCAAAAATCGTGCAGGTTTTCAGGCGTAGGTGACGACCGTAGGTCGACAGACTATCGCCAATTTGAATCGCAAGTTCACGCGTCGGCGCCAGGATCAGTGCGAAAGGCCGTTTGGGAATAGACTTGCAAGGTTCGCTTCCAAGCCAGTTGAGAATGGGCAGAGCAAAAGCAGCCGTTTTTCCGGTGCCAGTCTGTGCTATCCCAAGTACGTCTCGACCGTCCACGGCCGGCGGTATCGCCTTTGCCTGGATAGGAGTCGGACTTTCGTATCCTTCTTCGGCCAGTGTTTTTTGAAGAGGAGCGATCAGTTTAAAGTCAGAGAAGTTTTTCAATCGGTTCTTTCGGGTATGTGTGTGTGTGTCTCGCATGGCCATTATGCCACGGGCTGAAAAGCCAGGTCACCAGCGAAAGCAGTGCTATTCGTTCACTGAAGCGGTTCCGCCAATCAGCTCGTAGCGCTTTTTCGCCTTCGTTTCTGTGGTGCCGCCGACGCTAGTTTCTTACACCGTTCTTTGACGGAGCGGTACGGCATCCCCTCAGCTAACTCGTATCTTTCTGCTCGGATGAACCAGAAGGCCAAACCACCCTTGTTGTGGGCAGGCTTTCCCGCGACGCCCGCGGCACGAACGCCCAAGGAACCCTTCCGCCCAGTTTTCTTCCACCCTCGTTTTTGCATCACCATGCGGATTAGCACGCCAATCGCCTGTCGAAAACGAGTGTTCTGTCGAATTTGAGCTCGGCCCAGGAAACGATCGACGTCAGGCAGCGCCTCGAGTTCTCGAACCACGCCTGCGAGTGGCGCGCGGTCTTGGTGGAGCTCCGAGTCTTCCATACGTTGTTGCCGAGCCGAGTCCTGAAAGAACTCAAGAACAATCTGGAACGGCTGCTTCTCGTCGTTCACTACGTCGGAAAAGGTCTTTCCCTGACGATCCTTCAGAAATTCTTCCTTCGTTATGCGAATGCTTTTTGCCATTGGTCGGGGATTCATAAGTGCAGATACATTTATCGTACCTGCAAAATTGTGACTTGTGGAGGTGAATCTGACACAAAAAACGAGTTCTTGAGCGTTCCGAACTGGTTCGCCCTAGTAAGCAATCATCAAAGCGCCCTATAACGGGAACGAAACGATGACGAAGGAACGAGATCTCAGATTGATATGGAACAACTACGCATTGAAATCTGGGACTTGATCTACAAGTCCGGACCGCTAACCAGAGAGCGAATCGCTGAATCCCTGGAAATCGACCTGGAAACAGCGGCGACCGTAGTCGAGCATGAGTGGTTCGAGATCCAGGGTACCAACGTGCAAATCGCTACCGGCAAGCCACCGAGTCCCGCTCCCGGACTAATCGGATGAAGTTGCAAGGTAGGACATCGCGGGAACTCTTAATTGCAAGCAAAGGGTTCGCGAGTGAGAATCGCTGGACGAGCTGGTGGTGCCTCGGTACTACGCTACTTGCTATCGCAACCGTGTTCACGGTGACGGTGAGTGACCTGCCGTATATCGTGCGAGTCCCGTGTAGCCTTGCTTTGGGATGCATTTCTGTGCGGCTGTTCGTCATTTACCATGACTTTCAGCACGACGCGATCCTTAAGAACTCGACGTTTGCTCAATTCGTCATGTGGTCGTATGGGTTGTTATCGTTGAATCCGCCCAGCGTTTGGAATCGCTCTCACGATCATCATCACACCCACAATTCCAAGACGTTTGGGACCAACATCGGTTCGTACCCAATCATTACGACCGATGCCTATCAGGACCTTTCCGGGTCAGAGAAGTTTCGGTACAGCCTTTCCCGACATCCCGTGACGATGCTATTGGGCTACGTGACAGTTTTTCTTTGGGGTATGTCGATTCGGCCTTTTCTCCAGAACCCAATACGACACTTCGATGGGCTCCTATCGGTGTTAACGCACGCTGCGGTGCTGATTTTGCTTGGCCGCTACGGACTCGATGTGATGTTGCTAGGACTCGTACTGCCGTCGGCCGTTGCCTCCTGCGTTGGAGCCTACCTGTTCTACGCTCAACACAATTTTCCTTCCGCGCGATTGAGACGGGGCAAAGAATGGAATCACGTTGACGCTGCGTTGAATGCGTCCAGCTTCATTCCCATGAGCTGGCCAATGCGATGGCTCACGGGTAACATTGGCTACCACCACGTACATCACCTTAACGCGCGGATCCCGTTCTACCGACTTCCGGAAGCCATGAACGCTCTGGTCGAACTGCAGTCGCCGCGTACCACGACGCTCGGTTGGAAAGATATCCGACAATGCCTGAAGCTAAAGTTGTGGGATCCTCAAATGGACCGCCTTGTCGGCTTCAACGAGGCCTAAAACGCGGTTCGGCTTTGGCAATTCCTCAATCGAACGCGCACCTCCGTGTTTTAGTTCGGACATTGATCGACTCTCCGCCGATTCGGACGTGGGCGCGCCGTTGGGTTTGCTGGGCGTCTGCGAGTGGGCACCCAAAGGAAGTCTGCTACCGAAAGGCCACCACTATCGCTTCGGCAGTTTTGATGCCCGGAGGCTTAGGCCGGCCAATTGTTGCTGCAATTTCTTCCACAGACTGACTCCGCTGCCCTGCATAGCGAGGCGATCCACGACCCGGTCGTTCAGTCGGCGAATGGCCCGCTGGCAATTATCCAGAATCAGTGCATCGCTTCCTGTCAGCCGGCGAACCGGCTCGTTATTCTGCAGCTTTGATTGCGCACGTTCCTGGGCCAGTTGAATTAGCAATTCGATATCGGAGAACATGGCATTTGCGGCTTGCTCCCGATGAAGCTCAAGACCAGCCACAAGATTTCGCAATACTTCGTCGTTCGATATCCCGTTACGTGCCTCCAATTCAGAGATGACTTTGAGTACTTCGCGCAACTCGGCCACCATTTCGGAAAACTCTTTTGCTTCTTCAGCAAGGTGCAACTCCCGCTGACGGAAATGGGCTGTTGCGGATTTGGCAAGGCTCAGTTGGTTTGAAGTTCCTGCCGTCGTTACAGCATGTGACATCACAACATTCGGTGAAGAGCCGCCGTGCGAATCCTGCGGAGGTGGTTGGCTGGACGTGGCGTCATACTGCCGGAACCCGATGGATCGACGAGGTTCGACGTTCAGGCTCGTCAATGCCGTGCTGGTCTTCTCGCTGGGAACTGAGAGCGTAGCGCCGACAGCCTGCTCGTCGAGTAACCTAACTTTTCCATTCCATGTCCCGATCGCAACGAGGTCATCTGTTACTTCGATCTCCGTCGGCATGGATTCGGTCACACCATGCATGTCCAATCTTGCGCCCTTTCGATCCCACGTCATCCACTCGCCGTTTCTGCCAATCGTGTGAATCGTATCGTCCGGCGAGACCGCAACACCCAGCAAGCCGCCATCACTTGCTTCCCAGAACGCGATTTGCTGACCTTGGTGTGCGTCCCAAATGCGAACGGTACCGTCATCGCCCACCGTCACGAAAGCGTCTTCGTGATTCAACCACGCGATTTCGGTGATGGCTCCGCGGTGTCCACGTAGCGTATGAATGTGTCGCCCGCTGGTGGTCTCCCACACGAAGAGATTCCCGGCTCGATCGGCGGATGCAAAGATCAGTCCATCCGGGTTGAACGCAACGTCGAATACCCAATCGGTATGTTTGTCGAGTTTGTGAGTGAGAGTACCGTTCTTTGCATCGACAATTTTGACCAAACGTTCCGCACCGCCGAATACCAGTGTGCTCCCGCCGGGTGTCGAATCCGCAGCCAGCACCGTATCGAACTCGTCACCGTACTCCGCGATTCGCTCTCGCGTCGTCGTGTCCCAGAGTACAACCCTTCCGCTCGCTGCGTGTGTACCACCAGCGGCAACCAGTCGCTCACCATCGACTGAGAAATGGAGGTCAAACACGTCGCCTTCCGGAAATGCCAGCACATCAACGAACTTGCCAGTCGTCTCGAACAGCACAATCTGGTTTTGCGCCGACCTAGCGATCAAGTCTTTCGAAGCAGCGAGTGCCGTAACCGCGTTGGCTCGTTCGGACTGAAAAACAAGTCGATCAGAAGCTGCCGACGTTAGTACTGCCGGAGCTACGTCTTTCGCCGGAGTCTGCCTTTCGGCGCGTGGGCTGACCGGCTCGTCTTTCGGACGCAAACTCACGGCGGACTTTGCAGCCGCCGCATTCTCGGGCATCCCGAAGTCGATCCACGTTCGCAGGGTGGCCAGCTTGTCGTCCTCCAGGCGGTCTCCTTCGGGAGGCATTGCGGGCTCCTCTTCGTGTGTCACCACTAGATACAGGAGGCTGTCTTCCGGCAGGCCACGCTCGACGACTTTGCCGGACGACGAACCGGCGAGGATGGAAGCGTAGCTGCTCAGATCCAGTTCGCCAGCCTTGCGATTCGGGTTGTGACAGCCGACGCAACGCTCACGCAGTATTGGACGAATCACGCGATGGTAGTCGGGTGTCGCAGCGAGCGCAAAACTCGGCAGAAGAAGAACAAGGACAGTTACAACGTTTTTTGGCATGGTGAATTGGCTTTCGCCTTGCGATTTCTATGCAGCGGAACTCGGGAACCTATTCGGTGATGGCTGGCGAACCAAACCTTGGTGGGCCGAAACAATCGACGACTTCCGCTACGACCTCACTCCGAATTCCAGGTGGCACACAGCACTAATGGTTGAAGACGAATTCCTTCGAATTCAGCAACGCCCAAAAAATGTCCTGCAGATCTTCTTCCGTGTTTCCGTCTTCCTTCATGCTCGAAAGCAAGTGAGTCTTTTCGGCGCTAGTGGCCTCACGACTGAAGCAGGCGATATACAGGTTGTCGATCACCTGTTCCGGCGACCAGCCCTTCTCGAGCCACTTGGTGATGAGCTGGCCCTGCTGAATCTTATCGTTGGTGGTATCGCCATTGAGCAGATGGAAAGCTTGCGACAGTGTCGGCTCCATCGCGACTTCGCACGAGCAAACGGTTTCTCGCGGGGCGCGTCCGAATGTTGAGAGAAAATAGTTACTGACGGCCCCGTCGGCAATCTGCACGGAACGGGCACCGATGGGCAGTCGCGGGAATCGATCATGCGTGCTCGTGATCTGGGATATTGAATCCAACAAAACCTCTGCGCGAATCCGGCGAACTTTGGCCTTCGCATAGTTTGCTACGTCGCCGCGGTTCGACGGATTACTTTTGGTAGACCGCTGATAGGCAAGCGAATTGCAGATATCCCGAATCAAACGTTTGATGTCGTATTCGTAACCGGCAAAGCGGCTTCCCAGTTCCTCAAGCAGCTCGGGGTTCGACGGCGGATTGCTAATTCGGACATCGTCCACGGGCTCAATAATTCCGCGACCAAAATGATGTGCCCAAACCACGTTCGCCATGTGACGAGCGAAATAGGGGTTCTCACCCGACGCCATCCACTCGCCCAACAAGACGCGACGATCCCGGCCATCGAGTTCCGGCTTCGACCCGCCAAGGTATTTTGGATCGACAATTCGACTGGAGACGAAATGCGAGATCTCGCCCTGCGCTTTGTTGTAAACCACGAACTCACGTGGGTCGCGGGATTGCTTGTAACCGATCTGCCCAAAGAAGTCCGCAAACCCATAGTAGTCGTCCATCGTCCAGCGATCGAACGGATGGTTGTGGCATTTGGCACATTGAATTCGCATCCCCATGAACACCTGGGCCACGTTTTCCGCGATGAGTTGCGGGTTGGCTTCGATCTGATAGTAGTTCGCCGGCGGGTTCTCGAAAGTGCCGCCGCTAGCCGAGAGCACATCGAGAGCGATCTCATTCCAACGCGTGTTATTGGCGATGCGCTCACGAAGCCAGCTGTGAAATCCGAGAAGCGCTTTGTAGCTGACCTGATTTGCGGTGCGGATCTTGAGCATTTCGCCCCACTTCATCGTCCATAGATCCACAAACTCGTCGCGGTCGAGCAACTCGTCGATCAGTTTGGCTCGTTTGTCCTTGTCGTCATCTGCGATGAAGGCCCGGTACTCATCCGGTGTCGGCACGAGCCCCACAAGGTCGATGTACAGCCGCCGAACGAATTCTTCGTCGGTACAAGTTCCCGATGGCTGGATTCGAAGCGCGGCGAGTTTGGCGTTCACCAGGTCGTCGATGTCGTTGTTCTTTGGATAGCTCGCCACGTCTACAGCCGGCGCGTCTTCTGATAGCACGATCACTTGCGACCTTTCCGTGATCGTTGCAAAGCGAGCCATCACGAACGCTTCACCGCGTGCTCCGGCGGTGGCCACGCCGGACTCGGAAATTGCCACCGAGTTGTCGTTGTTGGAAAGGAAGACCGATAGGTCCGTGACATCTCGAGTGGTACCGTCGTCGTAGTGAGCGACAACCAGAAACTGCTGACGCTGGTCCTGGCCTTGCAAGACAGCCTTCGGTGGAAACAATTCAAGAGCCACCGGGTCGGCGTTCGGCAACTCGTCGAACCCAACGCCTTCCTTTATCCAGCGACGGATCGTGGAATAGTAGTCGCTGGACTTATCGAATCGTTTCCCACCAGTGTGAGTCACGGCGCCGACCGACTTTTTCAGTAACAAACTCTCATCGGGCAGAGCAAGATTAACTCGGCGACCGCTGATTTGATTTGTCAGTCTCTCGTGATCTCCCCGTGCGTCGTAGCCAAACAGTGATAATTGAAAGCCGTCCTTACCACGTGCCGAGCCATGGCAACGCCCGGAATTGCACCCGGTCTTTGTCAGCGCTGAAATGACTTCACGCTGGAAGCTCACTGGTGGATCCACATTGGCATTGCGGACGGTGGTTGGGATGGTGATTTCTTCGCCACGAACCAGGACTGTGACATTTGCGTCGCCGTCGGCGATCGGCTGGATTGTCGTGTTGTTTGCTCCGACGTTTGCCGGCGTTGAGATCCTCGCCTCGGACGTGATGTCGGTGGTCACGCCAAGCTGGTCTGTGTGCTGAACGATGATTCGCTGGAAGTCGCGCTGGTTGTTGAACGAGATGGCCTTGGGATAGACGTTGATCTCGGCGAGTGCTGGATTTGCGCTCGCGACCAGGATTGCGAGCGTCACAACCAGTTGGCGACAAAGTATTAGCCGTTGGTTCGTAGCCACGACGCACGCGTTTGCATTACGTCCGACAGTCGTTGAATCCGCGCAATTCATTTCTAATTCCTTCTAAGAATCTCCAACCGGCTTAGCTCTTCTCTCGGCTTCGCTCCGGGCTCCAGCACTTCCAACACTCCGCCGTGCCCCAAAAAGTGCGTTACTGTCTCGGACGACTCCGGCACCGACAACTCGACGAATAGCGTGTTGTGAATCGCAGCGGGAGTTTCGCCGGAAACGGAGACAGGGAACGTTATCGAATCCTGTCCTACGACAAGCGTCTGCCTGGGCGAGGTCGCACCCTTGGGCAACCCTTTCAGCTCCGCGATGGCAGACGCACCATCGGCTTTACGCCAATCCAGCTGGCAACGAACTTCAGTGGCAGCATTCTGCCTGACCACCGTCTTGTCGACTGCAAGCTGAAGATATGGTTCGGCGACCTCGACCTGAAACGGCTCCGACGCGATTACCAATGTGCCGTTCTCCGTTTCCGCCTTTGCGGTCAGAATCAAAGACCAGTCTCGAAGCTCGGCGGACTCTTCCGCGAAGACACTGAAACTGGCCTTTGAAGTCGTGCCATCCAGTCGCAGTGGCTTCTCGGGGCCGCGGATCCACGGCGGCGCGTAAGCAAGTTGCAGCGTCACTTCTTCGGCGAAGTCTGGATCACGATCAATTTCCACTTGCAGGTCGAGTCGCCCACGTTGCACCAACGGAGCTGCCGGAGTGCTCACGGACAGCCGAAACGGTGCCTGCTCCACCACGATCAATGGCATACGATTGAGCACCAACGAGTGATACACCGTTTTTCGGGGTTGCCCGAAGACGAGCCCGACTTCTTGCGACAGCAGCCCGTAAGCTTTCGAATCGCCTGCTGAAGCTTCTCCGTGAATCTGAATTAGGTGCGAACCGGTTTGAGCCGACGGGTCTGCCTGAAATAGCGCTACGCCCAAGTGCGTCCCGGATTCGATCGCGGGACTCGAGAAGGTAACTCCTTCGGGAAGTCCGTTTGCAAATAGCTGCACGGGTTGGGCGAAGTTCTGCCGCCGGCAAGAAACCATCAGCGGTACCGCGGATCCGCGCGGGACCAGTACGCTTTGCATTTGCTGAGGCATTGTGCCGCGAGTCGTTGGCAGGCGCAGTTCCAATTCCGGTTGGATTGGTTGAAACTCGACGCGATAAACCGAGGTCGGCCCGCCTCGTTTCAAGTGGTCCTCGACCTTCAACGTGTAGCGGCCAGTTGCCGGAGCGATGAAACGCACGAGCGAATCGTGCACGAAACCATCGTCATTGTTGGTGAGTTGTTGTTGATCGGGTCCATAGATCGTCAACATGGAATCGATCGGCGAACCGATCCGAGCCGCGAAAACGGAAACTTCGTAGGCGTCGCCTTGCTTCGCTTCGAAAGCGAAATGGTCCACGTCGCCCTGTTCCTCAAGAATGCCATTCAGCGAACAGCTCAGTCCGAACTCTGAGGCCGTCGCCGATTCAAGGTCGTTGTTCGGTTCGACCTCCAGCACATTGGGCAACTCGCTGGTTCGCAGCTTCACATAGCAGGGCAGATCCCCCATTTCGCTGACGTTGACCTGAATCGTTTGGTTGGTCAGCACGTTGCTCAGTTTGTCACGAGTAATCCGTTTGGCAATCGGTCCCTTTGCGTCGCCCAGCAACGCTAGCTCGTTCGGTCCATTGAGCAGAACGCCGGCCGGATACGCGATTGTCGGGCGAGCGAAGTCGCCAAGATGAATTCGATATCGAGAATCCAGATCGCCACCGAACGCCGCTTCGCGAATACGAACGAAAAAGTCTCCGTCACACGGAGCAAGTATCGAGACAATGGGGTCCTGCTTGAGCAACGGGCTATCGTCGACTTTCGCGAGGACGTTACCCCGATCATCGAGGATCTCCAACAACGCATCAAATAGATAGCGACCAAGCGGCAGCGCCACGACCTCAGCAGACAGCCGCTGGCCTTTCTTCAAGGTGACGCGAAACGTATCTTCATCGCCTTCTTCGACGATTCCCGTGATGGAGGCAGGAAGCGAGACGGCCTGTGCAGAATCCTGCTCGCTGTTTGGCTCTTGCTCTGGAACGATCGGGAACGGATCGACTTGCAGCGTGCGCACCTCCGCTGCACCCCGAGGTCCGGTGAGGACAAAGGGATGCTCGCCGAGACGACATTCAGGCGTGGCGAACAACGTTAGCTCGACGTTTTCATCCTCGTTGATTCGCAGGCTACGCTTTTCGAGCCCCGGTTCGAAGAACAGCACATCATTGACCGAAGTAAGGTTGAGCCCTTCGATTTGCAACGTGAATTCGGTCCCGCGGCGTCCCCCCGTGGATTGATCGATGCGGTCGATGCTGGGCAGTTGAGCAACTACATTCGCGGCAAGCAATACACAGGCAAGCATGAACGCACTCGCGACGTGGCCGCGCCGAGCGTTAGTGTGTTGCGGCTGATGAGACAGATTCAATAGGGACCTCACGCGATCAATTCCTTCACGACTTGCCCGCCGTCCACGATCTCTAGCGGACGGTCTCCCGGAGCCATCAGTTCTTTCGTGGGCTCGATGCCTAGTTGATGGTAAATCGTTTTGGCCAGATCTTCAGGTGTAACCGGGTTCTCTTTGGGCTCGGCGGCAATTGCGTCCGAAGCTCCATAGACGAAACCTCGCTTGATTCCGCCGCCCGCAAGGATTGTGCTGAAGACACGCGGCCAGTGGTCACGACCTGCTCCCGCATTGACCATCGGCGTGCGGCCAAACTCGGTGCAGACGACGACCATGGTCGAATCCAGCATGCCCCGTTCGTCAAGGTCGCTGATCAGGGCACCGAGTGCCTGGTCGAATGGCGGCAACTGCCGTAGCGTCGTGCGGAAGTGGTAGGTGTGCGTGTCCCAGGCTCCATAGGACAGCGAGACGAAGCGAACGCCGGCTTCAATCAATCGTCGAGCCATCAGCAATCGGGCACCTGCCGAGCCTTTGCCATATCGAGCCCGAACGTTGGCCGGTTCAGCTTGAATATTGAACGCCTCGCGAGCCGAAGGGGAACTGAGCACGGAGTACGCCCGTTCGTAGAAGGATTCCATCGCGGAGACTTCGTCGGCGTCGTTGGATGTTTTGAATTCAGCGTCAACCATCTCGATCAATCGTTTGCGCTTTTCGAAACGAGCTTCCGAAACACCGTCCGGCAAAGCCAGATCGCGGACTTCGAAACTACGTCGCGCTGGATCACTTCCCAACGTGAAAGGACCGAATGCAGAACTGAGATACCCGGACCCGGAAAACGGACTCGTGAGATTCGGCACGCATACATAGGGCGGCATTTCGTTGCGTGGGCCGAGTTCGTGGCTCACGATACTGCCCATGCTGGGGTAAACGATCGCGGCACTGGGTCGGTAGCCGGTGATCATGTTGTGTGTGCCGCGTGGATGAGCGGCCTCGGTGTGTGTCATCGACCGAATGACGCACAGGCGATCAGCCACTTGGGCCGTGCTCTTCATCAGCTCGTTGAAGCGAACGCCACTGACTGCGGTCTGGATGGAATCCATCTCACCGCGATATTCGACGGGAGCGCCTGGTTTGGGATCGACCAATTCCTGATGGGCAATGCCGCCGGGAAGATAGATTTGAATGACCGAATTGCACGGAGGTTCCTTCGCGCTGCCGGATGTTGAGCGACGTTGCGCCCTTGCCTCATAGGAGAACAACTGCGGTAGCGAAAGGCCGAGCGTCGATAGAACTCCGGCTCGTAGAAAGTCACGGCGTGCGGTTATTGGGCTTTCCATTCCTTGCCTCCTGAGTGGGTGCTACAGTCGCGTCTCGGTCAGCAAAAGCATGTGCAGCAACTTTCGCACAGCGATTGGCGACACTATTCAGATTTCGAGTTTGGTTCGATCGATACTTCGGTACTCACCAACGGTGATTCGACCGAGCGAGCTTCAAATTCGACGGTCAGCTTCGGCCGCAGTTCTTGCTCCTGCCAATCCGCCGAGTAAAAGTCCCAGCCGTTGCTGCCGGTGTTAATGAACACCCAGCCGAAGTTCTGTTCGCCATCGGCCCAATGCTGAACGGTTTGCGTCACATCAAACTCGACCGACTGTCGATCCATGTTGATCTGGCCGAACGTGAATCCGTCGCGGACGGTGCTGGCTTCGACATTGTCAATCGTCAGCCCCGCGGCCAACCCATCCCAGGTGGCAGCTTCTGACCACGGCACGAATACTCGATGGACGTAGACGGTGGTTCCGGGGTCAAATGCAACGACCTTCAACTTCGCCGATTTGATACGAGCGAGTTTCGGGACCTGTCCTGTTTTCGAACCGAAGATCCGGTCGAAGCGCATCAGCACCTGACTCTCACCACCACCGTTGTTGCCGTCCGAGGTCAGTGTGCCTTGCTTCTCAAGCGGCTTGCCCGGGGCAATCGCCCAGACTTCGACGTCGACCGTCCCCCGGTAGCCGTCGATGCCATGCTGAAAGGACACGACGCCCGATGGTGTTTGCTTTTCTGTTTTCTCTTCAGTTTGTTTTGCGGTTTTTGAACTGACCGGCGCCGTCAGTTTGCTGCTCTCGGGCTTCCCCCGCTTTGCTGCGATGGCAGTTTGTTTTTCCGCAGAGCGAACCGCGGTGGCCGTAAAGTCATAAGACCGCGAATTGGTACCCGTCGAGAAGTCGACTTCTCCCTGCATCTTTCCGTCAACCACATCGGCCATAAACGTTGCCGTCACGGGAACAGAGAACCTTTGCGTGCGAGCCTCAATTCGGACGAGATCATTCTTGCAGCTAATCCTGGCGATTTTGGTTCGGCGGCCTTCGTCGCTTTCGTAGGTGCCACCAAGTTTTCCGTCCCGATACGAAAGCTGAAACTTGCCTTTGTAAATTTCGCCCCCGGCGTCGATTCGCAATTGCCATAACCCGGCAAGCGACTGTTCCAGATTGTCCTCAGCCGCCCAACACGCGGAAGCGAGCGTTAAAAACGCCAACGTGTGCACGACGCCACAACGGAATCCTTGAGCCGACATGTACCAGTTCCTCTGGTGTGTTGATCTATCCGGCTGAACCATATCGATAGATCATCAACATCCAATGAAGGTTGCGCTAAGCTGGTACTTTTTTGGTGGAGCAGATTTTGCCTTGAACAGTAACCACCTCGTGCAACGGAGACGCGAGGTGCCTGCGCTTGTCCGCGAGCTCGTCGTTTGAAATGGACCCTATTCACCCCAGCATCAAGTCAGCCCAACAGGACCGAGGTTTTCGCGACAACAGCGCAGGGGCGGCGTGTCGAACGACGCATCGTATTTAGGGTGCAAGTGTCCTCGTGAATTTACCCGGACGCTTCCGATCCCGTGAGCCATCCTCACATGACGGATTTTGCGATCGTCTTGTTGTGGCCAAACTCCAGATCTCAACAGTCGAGACCCTCAATGCAGCGTAAGGACTCCCGGTAATTCTTCCAGCGGCCAACCCGCGCCTTCGTTACTCTGCCGCGAACTTCGGCGTGGGTGGGTGAGTTCACGATTTTGGATTGTGTCGTCGCCAAATGTCCCAAAAGTTCCTCCGTTGGATCGATACCAAGGAACTCGACGACTCGATGCGCTTCCGCCGCCAGGCTTTCGACCATGTCTTCATAGCGAACCGTTGTGAACCGCTCCGGCAGAAGTTCCTGCATTCGTTCAAGGATTCGCTGCTCGTGTTGGTAGAGCTCCCAGGTGGATTGCAGATCGAGGAATGCGACACTGTATTCGGAAAGTGGAAAGGTTCGCATGAAACAGCTGATCAGAACGTCACGTGGATCACGCTCTACAACGATGAACCGAGATGCGGGAAGGACTCGCAGGATCCCCGCGAGGAGAGACGTGTGATTTGGGTTCTTGTCGACAAGCCATCGCTCGCCCAATGGCTGCCCGAGAATCTCTTCGTGCAAGCGGAGGTAGCGGCCAGCGAGACTCATCAGGTCTCCAGGTTGATGGCGGTCCAGGGTGCGCAGTGAGAACGACGGCTCCCGTTGGACCAACGCCGGATGGATATGCTTGCTGAACACAACCCGTTCCGGCGCACAGGCAATCTGCGGGTGAGAATCAAGTGCCTGCTCCAACAACGTGGTACCCGTTCGTGGGAACCCAAGGATGTGTGCCACGCCCGACAGGTTTTCTTCGAGGCGAATGTCGGCATCAAGCCATCTGCGTACCGTCCTCGCGTCGAGATCAGCATAGAGTCGTGAGAACCGCTTGTTCAGCGCGGCACTTTGCCGCCGAAGTCGTTGTGCCTTCTCGGTACCTCGCGTTAGTGCCTTCGCGGCCTCGATCGCGGCCATTGCTTCTGCGTAACGCCCTGTCGCGTCAAACAGGTGACAGAGCTCCGTTGAAGTTTCGATTCGCAATGTCGGAGAAGCATTTCGAAACGCCGCGAGCTCCACGAGGACGTGCTCGGCCTGGTCGTAGCGTTTGAGATGCCGAAGTATCCTCGCTTGAATCAACTTTGGCTCGGGACGATGCGGAGCGAAGCCTACGCAAGCTTCAATGGTCTCGAGGGCGGCATCAAATTCTCCGAATTGCTCATAGAGCACCGCCAACTCGCCCAGGATTGGCGGTGGAAGCTGATCGAAACTTCGTAACGATTCGAAAATCCGCTTCGCTCGTGGCTGGCGATAGATACTTCGAAACGATTGAGCGACAACAATGAGTGTACGGGGATCCCCATTCGCAATGGCTTCTGCCTGATCGAGCAATTGCTCAGCAAGTTCAATTCGATGTTGCTGCCCCAGCGCCCTGGCGAACTCAACCCTGGCTCGGACATTCTTTGGCCTGAGATCGCAGGCAAGCTGAAATGCCTGATTGGCTTTCGCGACCAGGCTCTGATTCCAGAGATTCCTGGCGTTGATTAGTTCCGGAAAATCTTCAAAGCCCACTGCCATGCGATCAGTGTACAATCGCAAAGCATCGCTGGTAAGCAACGCGGTTCCCCATGACAACAGATCAAACCATCAACAAGGCCCGCCAGGCCTGGCTCGCGGACAAGCACGACGAGGCCCTTGACCAGTTTCGTTCCGCTTGTGGAGCGAACCCAAACGACCTGCGGCTTGCGATTGAATTCGCCAACTATCTGGGGATGCGATTTGAGATCGAAGAGGCCCAAATCATCCTGACGCGGTGCGAGAGGGCGGCCGGTGAGAACCCTCGCATCTGGCACCAGCTTGGTCTGGCTTACCAGCGAGCGTATCGCCCTGACAACGCGATTCGATGCTTCCGTCAAGCGACGCGAGACAAGCTGCATGTCCATCCCGCCCTGAAAATGGTTGAGTGGTACGAACGACGCGGCAGGATCAGCGAAGCACTCGCGATCGTCGGGGAACTCCCGGCCGGCGAGCCGCTGGTGCAGTTTTGGGGAGCAAGGCTAAGTCATCGAACGGGAGATCTTGAAGCGGCGGGAGACACGTTACGGAGCCTGGCATCAGACACCGTCGACACTGAAACCCGAATCTCTGCATTCTATTCCCTGGCCGAAGTTCTCGACGAGCAAGATCGTCCGGAGGCAGCGATGACTGCGGCGAGAGAAGCGAAGCAGTTGCAGTTGCCCCGAGTCAAACCACAGCTTCAAATCGCCGAATCGCTGCAAGCGCTTGAGCAGAACTTTGTCTCCACCGTACAGCACGAACACTTTCAAGCGTGGGGTGAAGCAACCGCACACGAACCAACAGCCTTCCTGACGGGACCGCCGCGTTCTGGGACGTCGGTGATGTGCCGGATGCTGGGAATGCACGAGGAACTAGCCGTCGCCGACGAAATCGAAGCTTACCCGACCTACCTCCAACCTCGAATGCTAGCCGGACGAAAGGGAACCAGCGCCGGCGAGGTGCTGGATTCTCTCGACGAAGGACACCTTCATGGCTGCCGGACGCTGTACCGCAAATGGCTTTCTTCCGCACTGGACCGAGACCTTGCGGAGCGACCTTTGCTGGACAAGTTTCCATCGACGACGCACTTGATTGGGCCTTACAGGCGGCTGCTTCCCAACTCCGTCGTGGTCGTCGCCCTTCGTGATCCGCGTGACGTCGTGATCAGTTGCTTTCTGCGACATCTGGAAATCAATCCCGTGAGCGCTCAGTTTTGCAGGATCGATCGGACCGTCGCCCGAGTCGTTGCCGAGGTCAATGCATGGTTGGTGCTTCGAGAAAAGCTCACTCCGCCGTGGTGTGAAATTCGCTACGAAGACATCGTTTCCGGCAACTACGATGGACTCGCCGAAGTACTCAATTCACTCGGACTTGCCTGGAACGACAGATTTGCCGAAGTGCGAAGTTCGCCAGGAGAGCAACCTGTTCGGTCGCCCACCTATGCGCAACTTCGGCAACCGATCACCAACAAACGCATCGGTAGATGGCAACTCTATCGCAAGTTCCTTGAGCCTCATTCGGAAAACCTGACGCAGCTCGCACGAGCCCTAGGTTACGACTAAAGGCAGCCACTGCGCCAACAGATCTTCGCCTTCAGAATCGTCGTCGTCCCCCGCTTCCGTTTCCGACGCCTCCGCAACAAACGATTCGGCAAAGACCGCGGCCACGGCATCAGCATTCGCCTGAACAGCAGCCGTCCTGCCGAAGTTCGCCGACAGCAACAGAAAGTCCGGAAAACCAACCTCTCCGTCACCATCAAGGTCGGCACCTGAACCAGCCGGATCCGCCGCCTGGCCAAACTGACCTGATAGAATCAGGAAGTCGGGAAAGTCTACGCTTCCGTCACCGTCGATGTCCCCGGGAATCAACTCGGAACCACCGCCGTCGCCGGTCGTGAAGGCCCACGTAGCAGTATCGCGGACTCCCGATATCGGATTTCCGGTGAATGGAGTCGTCAGGCGAATGTTGTCAATTGCCCACCACCAGTCGTTTCCGGCATCCTCCATTGTCCAGCGGAACATAACCGTACCGGAGCCGGGGTTGTTGACTTCCAAACTCTCGGTGGCGTTCGCTCTCGCCAGCGAACTAGTACCGCCCTCGACTGTCTCTTCGTCAAGCGTTAACAGTCGGTCCCAGCTGTCACCTTCGTCAAACGAAACCTCGACGCCACCGACCATGGTCGGATACGGACGGAAGCTGGAATCAAACTGGAGGGTGACTTTTTCCGCCTCGACACCTTCCAGCGAAATCGGCGGCGTCGCCAACCAGCCATCGAAGATACCTTCTTCTTCCTGCCCGTCACCGCCGATCTCCACGTAATCATCGGCGGCATCTGGATCGATCACCGCGAGGACGTTGTCGCCTTTCGTGAAGGTGCTTCGGTCCTGATTACCTTGCTCGGCGATCCAGAATTCTTTGTTCAAGAACGTCCAGCCGTTGTACTCGGGAGCAGCTCCCAGGTCTTCGATCGTCGACTCGCGAGTCCAGCCTTCGGGTGCGACCGGCGAGAAGTCATCGGAACCCTCTGGCGGCTCGACACCAGGCAGAGTGTTGTTCACCGGGAAGCGACCTGATCCGCCCGAGTCATAAATGTCAGCGAACTCAATCGTTTCGGTCGCGGGGAAACCTTCTTCCAGCGGAATGATGCCTTCGAGCAGGTCGAGTGAGCGTCCGATCGAGTTAATGGTGTCAATCGTATCGTCTTGCACATTGGCCTTATACGTCGTCGCCGTTATCCCTTCGGCCGTGACACCAATCCCCATCGAGTCATCCCCGACAAGAGCAAATTCACCAGGGACGAACTCCTCGTAGTAGCCTGGAGCGTAAAACAGCTCGCCGCCTGAACCGCCACTTCGCTCGAAGAACCAGTACTGGAACGCGTACTGCCCAACCTCCAGATCATCCAGCGGCTGGAAGCCATTTCCAATACACTGCGTTTGGCCGGGATCACAGGTCGAAAGTCGATCCTCGGTGCCATGCGTAGCATCGTCTTCGATCAGAACTTCCTCGGAAAACACATCGTCGATGCCGTCGCCGTCGATATCAATGACAAACAACTGACCGTCATCGCTGTTGCCGCCGAACGTGTATTCGCCGGCGACTTTCACATCCAACACGCCTTCCATCACGACCAGGTAGTCGTTGGTGTCATTTCCACCGACAAGGCCGCTATCCTGCATGGGCAGGTCTTCGAAATCCTCAAGGAAGAAAGTGATACCCGGACCGGCAACGTCTTGCGTGTCGTAGATCGCGAAGTCGTCGATGAGAACGTAGTACTCCGTGTTTGGTTCGAAGTCGCTAACGGGATCGATCGTGACCGTCTTGCCGCTGGCAGTGACCTGCGACGAAGAAACGGGAATCACTTCAAAGACACTGTCGTCAGCAGCGCGGCGGATCTCGATGTTGCCCTGGCCTGGGGTGAGCTTCACGTCAACATCAAACTCGACCGACAAGTTGCCATTGGTCGAAACGTCCACGGAGCCCGTTGTTGGCGAAAAACCTGGCGAAGTTGTCCAGTTCCAGGTATCACCGGAAAGTCCGGAAACTGCCGGTCCATCGTCGCTTGGTGTTTCGAGGGTGACGTTATCGAACGCCCACCACCAATCGTTGCCTGCGTCGGTCATGGCGAATCGAATCATTGCCGTGCCGCCAGCGGGATTGGAAATCGGCAAGACCTCCCGGACGTTCGCCCGAGCCATCGAGCTTGTTCCACCTTCAACGGTATCATCGGTCAGCGTCAGGAGATTGTCCCAGGAGCTACCGCCGTCAAAGGAGACATCAACCGTTCCAACCATGGTTGGATAGGGGCGGAAACTGGAATCGAATTCAAGCTGCACCGAGTTCGCGGCTTGACCCTCGAGCGAGATTTCGGGGCTCGTCAGAAACACATTGATCTGATCCGGGTCGACATCCCCCAGGTCGTCGTATTCGTCCGGATCCATGACCATCACGTTGCCCGAACCGAGGGTAAAGTTCGACCGCCCCTGGTCACCGGCCGTCGCGATCCACGAGTTTTTATCGAAAATATTGAAGCCAAAGAACTCAATCGGTCCGCCGTCTGGCGTATCGGTGTTGTCTCGCTCCCAACCATCGGGAAGCTCGTCGGTCCAGTCCGTACCGTCGCCGTTTCCTTCGCCCTCGCTTTCGAATTCAAACAATTCGCCGACATCTTCGAAGTCCTCGGTGAAGAAAGGAGCCGTCTGCGATTTGAACGCTCCGTCGTCGATCGAGATGGAATAAGTTCCATTTGGTGGAAGCACGGCCGAAGGGTTAATCGTGGCCGAAGTACCGTCGACCGTAACTCGCGAGGCATCCGTCACGTCAATCATCTCCACCACGGTTCCGCTGGAACTGGTGATGACGATATTCCCCGCGCCGGCCACAACAGGCTTGGAGAACTCAACCTCCAGATCCGTCGAGCTGTCAACGAACGTCGCGCCAGCAGCAGGACTGAACGAAACAATGTCCGCAGTGAGCAGTTCCTTTGCTTCCAGACTTTCCAGTCCATAAAGTTTGACCGGTTGGAGGCTGGTCCTGAGTGTGTTAACGCTTCGAGAAGAATGTTTTGCGGGTCGGCGAGATTTCGTCACGGGTGATCTCCTATGGTACGACGATTCGGTTGGGCGGATCGTAAGGACACCAAATGAACCGGCTGCGAAGACGGTGTGAAGAAACAGAATTATCCGCCTCGGACGCTTTCCGATTTCAGAAGGAAGCTCAACAATGATCGCCATGAAGGAGACTACCGTTGCACAACTCGAAGCTGATTTTCGTCGCCAGGATTGCGATGTTCGCCTTGCTCCTTGGCCAAACCACTGGCTGCACCAACAACAACCCGCTTGGAGCAATCCGCATCAAGGGCAAAGTGACTTATAACGGCGAACCGCTGGGCCAGGGCGAAGTGCTTTACAATCCAGTCAATTCATCGGGCCGACGAGCCAGGGGCAAGATCCAAAGCGATGGAACTTTCCAGCTCACCACACTCGAAACCAATGACGGAGCGATTCCCGGGGAATACCAGATTTCGATTCTGGCGTACGCACCTCATCCCGGAGAACCAACTCGCACGGTGGAATCTGAACAACGCGATCAAATCAAACAAAGAATCAAACGCGGCCACATCATCCCGGAACGTTACACGGATCCGGAAACATCCGGCCTGACGGATAGGGTTAACAAAGATCACTCGGGCTTTAAGGAGATCGCACTTGAAGACTAGCTTGCGAAGGAACGGATTTACGCTCGTCGAGTTACTCGTCGTTATCGCCATCATCGCCATGCTTGTGACGCTGCTGCTGCCCGCCGTCCAGGCAGCCCGAGCAGCCGCTCGTCGAACCCAGTGCTCCAACAAGCTCAAGCAAATTGGACTGGCGATGCAGAATCACCATAGTGCGATGGGCGTGTTCCCTTACGGCTCATGGGATCACGACTGGGAAGCCAACCCGAACGGCACGGAGTTTCGCAAGGGAGGTAGCTGGCGCACGGCCATCCTGCCGTACCTCGAAGAAGCCGCTGTTCACGATGTGCTAGGCAATACCGACCCAAAGGGCACCGCAGTCTCCGATCGTAGTTCGCCATGGGCGTCCTCGCCGCTGCAATCGAAAATCATGTCCGGCTACATCTGTCCCGACGAACCCGAACCATATCGCCGCGACGGCTTCAAGTATTGGAGCTTCGGACCGGAGACCGGGGCAGCGATCTCCACCTATATGGGCTGCGCTGGCCCGGCCTCGACAGGCCCCGTCGACTGGGGCATCACCAACGCGTGCGGTTTTTGCACGGATGGCAAACAGCTCAACAAGTTCTGCCCGTGCACACTAGGAAACTCTGCCAGTTTTTCGCGAGGCTTTTACCACGGCCACAATCCGGGTGGACCGGGGATGCTCGATATGTATCCGAACAAGATCTCGATGCGCAAAGTGACGGATGGTGCTTCCAGGACGATTCATGTGGGAGAAACGCACGGCGTCGTTGGTAAAGGCAAAGATGGCTGCGGCGACCACATGAACTGGATGAGTACCTGGGCTGTATCGTCCACCGTGCATGGCATCAACGCGCGAGGCGTGGGGACGGAATGGAATACCGGATGCAACTTCCGTAGCTACCACGGCGGCGGCGCGTTCTTCGTCTATGTAGACGGTTCCGTGCACTTCCTTACGGAAACGATTGACTTGTGGGTATTTGGCTATCTCGGAGACCGAGCGGATGGCCAGGCGATGCAGGACTACCAATAGAGGTTCTTTCAGAAGCACCTCAAGAGAGCTTATCTGCTATCAGTTCTGCTGCTCCACATTTGGGCAGTTTTCAATCCAACAGCCAGCGGCGCCTTGGTTACTGCGCCGACTCAAGCGATGGTTCGATTGCAAGTTCAATGACTTGTCGTTTGGGGCGACTTATTCCAAAGATCGATTTCCCAAAGCGAGCGATTCCCTGACCGGTGATGGGGGCAGCCAGGGTATCGACGTGCCTTAACGTCGAACCCGACTTTGGAATTGCCAGTCGATAGATCTCTCCATGGTCATGTCCCGTGCAATACAGTAAGCCATCGTCGCCCCAGAATCCGCCAGAGGAACTGTTGCGTCCAAAGCGATTCAGGACGGTCTGTGGAAAAGTCCAACCACTCAGTCGACGCCACTGATCGTCGAACTTGACGAGTGTCGTCCAGCGATTGTCTTTCGATTTGCCTTCGCGAGTGTAGTGGGCAAACACGGCCCACCAGTATCCGCCGTGGCGGTCGAACCAGGTCAGTGAGCCTTCGTAGTGTCCGAAGCTCTGACTCGCGAGGTGGGTTAGGGTTTTGGGATTCCAAAGCTCAATGGAGCTGGTTTCCGGCTCCGACGGGTAGTTCGAATGAGCACAATACAACATTCCGTCGATTATGATGCCCGAGTTCAGATGCTTCAGTGGAATCTCTGGCGTCGCACTCCATCCACCAACTCGCTTGCCACTCGCTCTTTCATATTTCCCGATCTGCGCATTGGAGATTGCGTAGAAGTGGTCAGCATCGACGGCCACCGCCTGCACGGCTTCCGGCGCATCGAATCGCTGTGCCTCCGACAGTGACAACTCTTCGGGTGGAGAAGCGAATGACTGCCTTACTCCATCGGTCGCGGACGGTTTCGGATTGACGGCCCCTTCCCGAAAGAAGAACGCGTAGTTGGTATTGAGATTGCGCGCATCCGGCGTCGGTCGCCACGAAACAAATGCGTACTTCTCATCCGCTTCGTCCACATCACGCAGAACGACGTTTAACTGAAAGTCGGACCACTCTTTTCCTTGAACCCGTTCAATCAGTGACTTTGCCACGGCCAACTCGAACTTGTAGCCTTCGTTCGTCGGCGTTACCGCGACGCGCGTTTGGGGCTGTTTCGCCAAGCGGCCCCGCCGCGGATAGACTCGGACTTTCGACTGACTGGGTTCCTTGACGTTGGGCGAAAGTTGGACCGTGTAGGATCGCTCGCCCAATCGAGGTTCCTGTAACCGTTCCTCCATCGACCGCGCATCGATGCCGATGTAGATCACGTCGCGATCGGGAATCACCTTGTCGTCGGTGACCACACCGCTGAACAGCAGACTCTCGTCGTCGTAGCCAACGCGAAAACGCATCCCCGCGTCTTCCAATCCCTGCCACTGTTGCCGCGCCCCGTACGTGGTCGAATTATCCATAAATCGTTCTTCCTCCACGTCCCAATCCCCCAAGTCGCCGTCGACATCGATGGTGACTTGCGGACATGAATGGCGTCGATCGATCGTGACTGGCACCGTAAGTTCGGCGGTCAGTTGACCTTCGCCTTGCGAACGGATCTTGCCATTCACGACGACGCTTCGGAACATCTCGTAATCGAGCGGATGGTCCATGCGAAAACGACAGGTCAGTTTCTTCGTGTCGTGCGGTGGTACTTCCAATTTGATGGACGACGATTCCATCGACAGACCTTCCAGCGGAAGCCCCAGAACTTGCGCGTCGACGTGGATCAAGTCGTCGAATTCGTTGGTGACTTCGATTTCGATCGCCGCCGTTTGCAGCTCTCCACCTTCCTGAATCAAGATGGGTTTCACCACGAAGCGAGTTTCATCCAGGAATTCACGGAATCGCTGGATGCTCTGCTCCGTAACCGCGTCCGCCGCAAGGACACCGTCAAGCAAAATGTTCGCGATGCGAGGCCCCGACTCCTCCATCGTGACCCAAACGACATGATCGAACTCGCCATACGCCTGACCACGCAATTGTGAACCGCCACCGGTCGTCGCCAGTTGGTAGTATTCGGAGCCATTGCGTTCAAACTGAACGTAGTGATGCACATGGCCGGCGAACACGGTATGAGGCCGCGATCCCAACGCAGCTTCGACTTTCTTCCAGTTCGTGGGATCCGCGTTACCAGCCGCAATTTCACGCTCTGCGTAGGCCCAAAGCGGCTTGTGCAGAAATACGAAAGTCCAACGCGCGTCGGCGTGTTCCTTCAAATCCTGCTGGGCCCATGCGAGCTGCTTTTTGCCGATCGACGCACTTGGATCTTCGGACAACAGGCAAAGAAAGTGTACTCCTTGATAGTCAAATGAATAATATTCGCGCCCGAACTTCTTCCTCCACATCTCGTGAAGCATCGGATTGGTCACGTCGTGGTTTCCGGCGACGAAGAAGAACCGCATATCCAGTTGATCGACGAACCCCAGGAACTCTTTCCATTCATTTTCCGCTCGCTGACGATCGTCGGTATAGCCCTCGATCAGATCACCGACGGACACCACAAACTCGGGCCTGAGCAGATTCAGGTTCCGCACCGCCTGCATCCAAATCCCGCGACGATGGCCGCCCGTGCGATCGGTCATCACAGCAAAGTGAAATCGCGACGGGTCATTCAGGACAGGCTTCTTCGTCCAGGGCTTGGCTTCGCCTTCGATCCTGGGCAAGACGAGCGATTGAGATCGATGCGAAATCCCGTGATCGCCATGTGGGTCATGCTGACCATTTGCATCAGGCTCATGCGCGAAAGACGAGGAACTCACACCGAGTATGAATGCAACAACGAGTGCTCGAACGACGGACGAAGTATGGCAATGCATGAACCTGTTTTCCCTGACGAGGTTGGAATCCGGACAGTGTTACATGCTTCCGTGAAAAAACAATTAACGTTTCGCCAGATCGCCCGTTGGCGGGACAGGGGCTCCCGCACCGAAGATTCGATTCAAAAGAGAGGCGGACAAGATGGACGAAGAGGGTCACGAAGAGACAGGATTTGTGGAAGGTGCGGGAACTGCACTCGACCAGCTTGTCGATTTGGCAAACGGGCTATCGCAGCGCTAACTCCGTCATCCGCTTGTTTTTCACCGAAAACACTGCCAGCTCTTGCAAGAATATTTCAACCCAAGCCGGTACAAACGTGAGCACTTTGCGGCGAAAATGCACGGTGCTGAGAACACCTTCCGGGCCCAAGTCGTTAACGCCGCTGCGTTCACGACGCTCAACCTCAAGTTGCAGCTCGCTCACGCTCAAGGAAGAGTGCCAAACCGGTGTTTGAAAGTGGACTACTCCGTAGTATCGGTTCCGCAAATTAAACTCGGCTGAGCCGGTCCGTCGATCGTGCTATAGTGATACCTCCAATCGAATGGCTGGGGCGCCCTCATGATTCGCCGGTACACATTTCGCACAATTTGTCGCGCGTTGAGCTTCTTGCTGACTCTGGTGGCGGTCGCGAACGCCGATGACGCCGAGTTATTACTTCCGCCCGCGGCGACCAAGACGGTCGACTTTGTCGAAGATGTCCAGCCGATCCTCCGCAAACACTGCTTCGAATGTCACGCTGGCGAGGTGGAAGAGGGGGACCTGAACCTTGCCGTACGTAAGCATGCCTTGAATGGCGGTGAGAGCGGACGTGCCATCGTCCCCGGGGATAGCGGATCGAGTCTGCTCGTACGCCTGGTCGCCGGAGTAGACGACGACCGACGGATGCCACCGGAAGGGAATCAACAACTTACGGCCGCGGAGATCGGCTTGCTTCGAGTCTGGATCGATCAAGGCGCGAATTGGCCGGACGGCAACGATGTATCCGACCCGCGTCTGGATCGCGCAAATTCGCACTGGGCATTTCAGCGGCTTCGCGATGTCCCTTTGCCCGACAAGCTCGCGGGAGACAACTGGTCCCGCAACGCCATCGATCTGTTCATCGCTCAAGAACACCGCGAGCAGGGCATCGCGCCGTCCACGGCGGCAACGCCACGCATACTCGTTCGGCGACTCTATTTCGACCTGCTCGGCTTGCCGCCGACTCCAACGCAAGTCGAGCAATTCGTCGCCGCACACGCCATCGACCCAACAACCGCGACGGCCTCGCTGGTTGCCGGCCTGCTCAGCTCACAACAGCACGGAGAACGCTGGGCCCGACATTGGCTGGATGTGGCTCGATACGCCGATAGTGCGGGACAGGAAGCAGACGAAGACAGGCCGAATGCATGGCGTTACCGCGATTTTGTCATCAGCGCTCTAAACGACGACATGCCGTTCGATCAGTTTGTCCGCTGGCAACTCGCGGGTGACGAATACGAACCAGACAACGACGCGGCTGTTTCCGCGACTGGCTTTCTGACCGCCGGAACAAGTTTCAAGCTCAATGATTCCTTTCTTGAGAGCGAGCGTCTGCGAAACCGCTACAACGAACTGGATGACATCGTCTCCACGGTGGGGATGGGCCTGCTGGGGCTAACAACCGGATGCGCCCGCTGCCATGACCACAAATACGATGCCTTCTCGGCGCGCGAGTACTACCAACTGGTGCGTGTATTCCACAGCGGCGACCGCACGAAGGGAAAGTTGCCCAGTGGTGGCGACGGATTCTTCTTCAAGGACTTCGACGCGGAACCAAGAACAACGTGGCTCTTTCGACGTAGTGATTTCTACGACCGTGAAATCGAAGTCGACCTTGGGTTTCCGGGGATTCTCACTTCCGCCCGGACCGCCGACGACTATTGGACGCAAGCAAAGTCCTCTGTAGCCGACCCGCAAAGTACGCTGCAGCGCCGGGCTTTTGCGGACTGGATCACCGATATTGAAACCGGCGGCGGAGCACTGCTGGCACGCGTTATCGTCAATCGCGTCTGGCAACACCACTTTGGCCACGGCCTTGTGCGAACGCCAAGCGACTTCGGAGTCCGCGGCGACGCACCAACACATCCGGACCTGCTCGAGTACCTTGCTAACGATTTGATCGACAACCAATGGAGTATCAAGCGGTTGCATCGCCATATCCTCGCAAGTAACACATGGCAACAGGGCAGTGAGAACCCGAATTCGAAACAGGCTAGTAGCATCGACCCGCTCAACAAACTGCTTTGGAAGATGACGCCGCAAAGACTCGAGGCGGAGGCGTTGCGTGACGCGATGCTCTTCACCAGCGGCACACTGAACCCGAAAGCCGGTGGCCCGGGTTTCAAACCCTACATTCAGCCGGAGGCCAATCTGGCTCGCAATATCCAGGGCGAGGCCTACCCAAAGGACGCGAAAGATGACAAGGCGACCCGCCGCCGTAGTGTCTACATGTTTCATAAACGCCTGATTCCGTACCCGCTCTTTCAGGCATTCGATCGGCCAGATCTGATGAATAGTTGCTCGCGGCGACAGAACACGACCGTTGCGCCACAGGCAATGGCAATCCTGAACGACAGGTTTGTGCGAGCTGTCGCACGGGATTTCTCGTCGCGATTGCTCGAATCCAACAAGGCCGACCGCGCAACGGTCGAGCATGCGTTCGCGCTTGCGTTCGCAAGGCAGCCAACGGAAGCTGAAGTTTCGGCAGCGATTGGGTTCATCACATCACAAACCAGAATCCGAACTGAGCGCAACGAACATGGGGCACGCCATGAAGCGATGGCTGACTTCTGCCAGACGCTGTTTGGACTAAACGAATTCATCTATGTCGACTAATTTCGAACCTGACGCTGCACGCGTTTGGCGCCATAAGAGACGAACCGTGAATACGACGACAAACTCAAACCTGTGCGGCAGGATCGCCGCTCCAATTTCCCGCCGCGACTGGCTGCGCCGTGCGGGCGGCGGAGCGGGCATGGTTGCCATGGCGAGCATGCTCGCGGAACAACAGCTTCACGGATCGACGCAAGAGCGGGCGTCACTCACGCCTGCCATGCCACATTTCCCGCCCAAGGCTAAAAACGTCATTTGGCTTTTCATGGAAGGTGCGCCCAGCGCAGTCGACATGTTCGACCCGAAACCTGAACTGACGAAACGGGACGGACAAAAGACCAGCATCAAAGCGTTTTTTGGAAACCCCGGGCCGTTGATGAAGAGTCCGTTCTCGTTCAAACAATACGGCGAATGCGGTCAGTGGGTTTGCGATCGCTACACCAATGTCGCGAAACATGTCGACAAGATGGCATTCGTCAAATCGCTGTATAGCGAATCGAACGACCACGTCCCCGCGATCTACCAGATCAACAGCGGTCTGCCTCGCCCGGGATTCCCGACGGCCGGCGCGTGGGTGACCTATGGACTCGGTAGCGAAAACGAGAACCTACCTGGCTATGTGGTGCTCGGCAACACAAAAGGCGCGAAAGGCGGACCGCACAATTGGGGATCGGGTTTTCTGCCATCGACTTTCGCCGGGACGCTTTTCCGATCACAGGGCGCACCTATCCTGAACCTGACCCGCCAGCCCCAAGTCACCGCCCAGGACCAGCGAGCACAACTCGACCTGATGGCGAGACTCAACCACGAACACATGAACCGCCACCCGGGCGAAGTTGCATTTGCGAATCGCATGCAATCCTTTGAGCTGGCGTACCGCATGCAGACAGAAGCGTCCGAAGTTGTCGACCTTACGCGTGAGTCGAAATTCACACACAGCCTGTACGGTATCGACAACCCGGCCTCGCGATCGTACGGAACGAAATGCCTCATGGCCAGACGACTCGTCGAAAGCGGCGTTCGTTTCGTTCAAGTCTATAGCGATGGTGAATGGGACGCCCACAACGACCTTGTCAGGAATCACACGGAGCACTGCCAGGCGACAGACGTTCCGGTCGCCGGATTGCTGGCAGATCTGGAGGCCCGCGGTCTCCTTGAAGAGACACTGGTCATTTGGGGCGGAGAATTCGGTCGCATGCCGATCTCACAAAACGGAAACGGCCGCGACCATAACCCCAACGGGTTCCTTCAATGGATGGCAGGTGCCGGTATCAAGGGCGGCACGAGCTATGGTAACACCGACGAAATTGGCTACGCCGCCGTCGAGAACCGAGTAAGCGTGAATGACTTTCACGCCACGCTATTGCATCTGCTTGGCCTCAAACACCAGCAACTGACATACTTCCATAACGGACGAAGCTACAGGCTGACGGACGTGGCAGGCGAGGTCGTCCACGACATCCTGGGCTAGACAGTGACCACCATCCGGCAGGTCTTCGTGACAAGAGACGGTCGACGTGAGATGCCTGCCTCCGCGCGACGAGAATCAACAGCGGCTTCCAGCCGAGCTTGCAAAGCAATGCGCAAAAATGGACGGTTTGACGTTTGCGGCTCATTGCCGATCAGGCATCATTGCCTCGCAAGTCCTTCTCTCGTTCGTGTTTTCAACCTTTTGCCATCAGCTTTACCGATGTTCCTTGCCGGCGTCACCTATACCTTCGATCCCACGGTAACATCACCGAGCCCCTGGATTTTCCGTGCCCATTCCTGGGGATTGCATCCCGTCTCTCCCATTATCCTGCATGCGGGACCACTGCGCTCGGTTCGTCCCTGCTTCCAGTCCTGAACAATGGATGCTGAGAAACCGATGAATGCAGCACCCCCTGGCTGATGCCGAGCATCTTGCGGAGCCCCTTGGTCTCTTCTGCCGTGAACTCTCTTGGTGCAAGTAAGAGCTTTACCTTCCTTGGGTGTCCCTTTACTGTCTTTCTCCTTCATTGTCTTTCTCCTTCATTGTCTTTCTTCATTGTCTTTTTACTGTCTTTTCCTGATCGTTGCGGAGTTATTGTCAAAAGGCGTGTTTTGGAATTTCAGGCGGCGGCTTCCTGCATGATTCCGTCTTTGAATGATTTTCCTTCAATGAGTGGGATGATCGCGGTGTGACCGTTGAGTCGTCGCCACTTCTTTTCGGCTGACTTACCGAGCTTGTACATCATGGTGAGTGTTGCTCGTCTTGTTCCGCAGCCTTTCGTTTTTCGTTGCCTCAATCGAATCGTGGCGAAGGCCGATTCGATCGGGTTGGTGGTTCTGAGATGCTTCCAGTGCTCTGCCGGGAAGTCATAGAATGTCAGCAGCACATCACGATCTTTCTGGAGGCATGTGCAGGCGCCTTCGTATTTGGCACCGTACTTTTCCAGGAAGTGATCGAAAGCTTTGTTGGCATCCTCGCGCGTTTCCGCCATCCAGATTTCATGAATGTCGGCTTTCGCCTTTGGCTGAACTCTCTTGGGCATCCTGTTGAGCACATTGCCGGTCTTGTGGAACCAACAACGTTGCTCGGCGGTTTCTCCAAAGATCTTGCGAAGCGCTGCCCAGAAACCGAGAGCTCCATCGCCCACTGCCAGCCTCGGAGCCTGCTTGAGTCCACGTTTCTTAAGATCCATGAGCAGTTCATGCCAACTCTGTTCGCTTTCGCGGTAGCCATCGGCAATGGCAATCAGTTCCTTGCGGCCTTCGGCGGTGGCTCCCATCACGACGAGCAAACATTGCCGTTTGTTGGCGTCGTCTTCCAGGCGAACATTCGCATGAATGCCATCTGCCCAAATGTAAACGTAGTGCTTGTCACTCAAGTCACGCTTGTTCCACTGATCGTATTCCTCGCCCCACTGCTCTTTGAGCCGTTGGATCACATTGGCACTGAGCGACGGAGCGTTCTCCCCGAGCAACGACTGCAACGCTTCCTGGAAATCGCCCGTCGAAATGCCTTTGAGATAAAGCCATGGAATCAGTTCGTCAATCGACTGGCTGCGACGCAGATACGTCGGCAGGATCGAGGAAGAGAAGCGAACGCGACTGGCCTTGTCGGGCGAGTTGTCTCGCACACGCGGTTGTTGCATGGTCAACGGACCAGCACCGGTGAGAATATCACGTGGATTCAGATGACCGTTGCGAACGACCAACCGTCGTCCCTGCTCATCGGTTTTATCCATATGGCGAGCAATGAAGTCACTCACTTCTTCGTCGATCGCCGTTTGCAGCATCTGCTGAGCACCTTGCCGGACGAGTTGATCCAGAACGCTACGTGCGTCCTCAAACTGAGAGCGAAACGCAAGCACTTCCGGATCGCAATCGCTGGCTGGATCTTTCGTCGTCTTTCCCGTAGTCTTCTTCATGGCGTATCTCCATGCCCTCGTTGGGCCGCTCGTGAAACTTTTGCATACACAAGCAGGTTATACGCCGCCTTTTCTCAACTCCTAAAACACACCTTTTGACAATAACTCCTGTTGGAGTTCGACGAGTGTCTGATCCAGGGAGCCAGTCATCGGGATGGACGGAACATGGGCATCCTCGTTTGGCACGAGGGCGGCATTTCGGTGAAGTGCTTCCACGAGAAACACCACAACGCTACGTGGGCCGACGTGCAGGACAAACTTGGATTGTCGTTCGACGAGTTCTTAACTCAGGGTTCGCTTTCACCAGATGGTTCAGCTCGCAACTTCAATGATCCACTATTGCTGGCACAGAAACATCTGGCAGCATCCTCATCTAGCGGAGAATGGACCTACACCTTTTTCCTTGGCGATACCTATTGCTTTGACGATGTCGATGGCTGGCAAAAGACCAGCGAGAAAGAACAAGGTCCTTGGATTCGTGAAACCATCCAGACGGCGTTCGACGACCACGCAAAGCGAGTGAGCAAGATCAAAGGCGAGCGAGAAAAACCCAAGTCGGTACGCAAGAGCCAGATTTCCGATACGTTCCAGGCGATCCAACAACTCTGCAAGCGTGACATCTCGATTAGCGAAGTGCCCCCGTTTTGGTTGAAGCCGCACGACGATTGGCAGGCAGATGACTTGCTCTGCTTCAACAATGGCATTCTCAACATCCGCCGCTACCTGGAAGGCAAGGAATGCTTCATTCCGCCGACCCCCAGTCTTTTCAGCGAGCACCGAGCAACTTTCGATTTCAAAAAGAGTGCCGCCAAACCGACAGAATGGCTGCGATTCTTGGAAACACTCGACCAAGATGACGATTGGTACACACTGCTTCAGCAAATGATGGGCTATTCGCTCTGGCTAGGTTACGACTTGCAGAAGTTGTTTCAGATTGTTGGTCCACGCCGAAGCGGCAAGGGAACGATCACCAAGGTGTTCATTGACCTGCTCGGCGGACCGCCAGCCGTTTGCAGTCCGGGTCTCGAACAGTTCGCCGATGACTTTGGGTTGGAACAAGCCATCGGCAAACGGCTTGCCCTAATTCCTGAAGCGGCGATGCCATCAAAGAAAGTGGCTCACATTGTGTCCCGCCTGAAGGCAATCACCGGGGGTGACATGGTGACGGTCTGTCGCAAACACAAGCCCAACATCCCCATGTGCCTTCGAATGAAGATTTGGATGGTGACCAACAACTTCTTGGCACTACCCGACAACTCAGGCGCACTTCATGCCCGCTTGATTCCGATCAAACTCAAGAAGTCATTCTTTGGCAACGAAGACTTCGACCTAGGATCGAAATTGGCAGAGGAATATCCCGGCATTCTGAATTGGTCACTGGCTGGATTGCGAAGTCTGTACGATGCCAAAGGCAGATTCACGATTCCCGAATCAACCCAACAGGACCTCGACCAACTCTTTGCCGAGTCGGCACCGCTGCAATCGTTCGTAGATGAATGCTGCGTGGTGGATATGACCAAGGGAGTTCACGCAGCCGCACTTTACGAAGTCTACAAGAAGTGGGGCGGCGACTTGTCGGAATTGGAATTTGCGAGTGAATTGCGAACCACCGTTCCGACTGTGCGAAAAGACCGTGCGTCCACCGAGAATCAACGAGAGCGGAAGCGGTGCCAAATTGTCCAGACACCATTTGACGACGACAAGAAACGCCCCCAATTGTGGCTCGGCATCTGTCCCAATATGAATCACAGGAGGTGATGAGTCGTGTGGTGAAGGGGATTCGCCCGTATCGGAGTGGAGACGGAGCTGTCCAAAGGCCTATACTATTTCGGAATCGACACACCCTGTTCCTGGCAATACCTCTCTAGGAACGAGCAAGTACTTCACCGTATTCGTTCTCATCCCTATCGCGATCAAAGTAGACCAAACTCGAATCGAATACTTCAAGCTCGTTCTTCAAGACTTTGCATCCACTCGCAACTACAGAAAAGGTCTTTCCCTCCGAAGTCAAAGAGAATGTGAAACCTTGTTCGTCTGATCGAACGGAGTCATTCTCTAACTGCACATCAAGACCTTGAAGAACGGTCGGCACTCGGACGAATGCAACTCCCCAAAACAGAACATCAATGTTTGCGGTCTGATCCCCAGTTCGAGGACTTCTTAGCAGCAGCTGTTGGTGACTGACGTTATAGTCCCAAAGCTTGAATTCTCTATCTGACTTATACATGTCTCTCACTCAAAAGGGTTGGCAACACGTTTTCCGCAATCATCTATCCACTCGATGCGCGACCACCATTGCTTGTTTTCGTAAATCTGTAACAGTTCCCAATCCGTGGCTCCAAAACGACGACCGGATGAAGCACGACTGATCCCGGGCCAAACGTCCACGTCCTTCAGATTGAACACGATCTTTGAATTAGGATCATTCATTAGCCTTAAGAAGTCACTCTTCCAGTTTACCGGGTCTCTTGCAAGTTGCAGTACCTACTTCCCGTTGTGTGCCCGGGCGAAGCTGTCGAGATGCTTGTCGAGCCCCAGAACGACGGTCTGCTGGGCACTGGGCCGTCTTCCCCATCCGAACGCCCCCCAGCCACTTGGACGCAAGAAACCACCCATCAAGCCACCTGCGAGCACTTCGTTGCTAATGTTCGCTGCGTTGGTGGCGTCTTCTCTAAACTCAGCTCGTGCTCGCTTGTTTTCCTCGCACAACGAGCCAAGCCTCGATTCCAGAGACTTGATTGGATCTGACTTCATGGCGGCTTCGCGCTCGTGAATCTCATCGCCGATATCGTTTGCCTTCTTAATCGTTTTGCTGTGTTTCCAGTTGTGTATCCACCCACCGAAGTCACCCAGGGCACCGCCAGCAGCGAACGGGAAGCGATGCGTCCAAGGTTTCTTCTTCGCAGCTCCTTCCGGATCCACGTACCCCGTACTCTCATTCCCAACGTACCGATACAGGTTCGCATCTCCGCCGCCAAACCCAATCGGATCTTCGCTCAGCCATCGCCCCACCGCTGGGTCGTACCAACGGTGGAGATTGTTCTGCAACCCTGTCGCGCCATCAACCGGTCTGCCGGTATAGCCAAACAGGATGCTGGTTCCTCCTGGCGTGGATGTCACATTCCCAAATGAGTCATAGGACACGTGCGAATCTGCAAGATGGTTGCCATCGAGCGTTAACAGATCCCTCACTGACCCGAGATGATCAGTGAGCACCCAATAGGATGTTCCATCGTCATTCTTGTCCAATGTAGAATAAGGAGAACATAACAGGGACACCCAATGTCTGGCTTGACGGCCCCGTCGCTGGCCGGTTAGATTCTGACGGTTCTTTCAGCTGGAGGCAGATAAAGCATGCCCAGACAGGCGCGTGGTGAATACGTCAACCCAAACGAAGTGCAGATCCTGCATCTGGTGAATCGGTGCGTGCGCAGGGCCTATCTCTGTGGCGACGATCCTGTGAGCGGGCAGTCTTTCGAGCATCGGCGTGAATGGATTCGGCAACGTCTGGAGTTTCTCGCCGGCGTCTTTGCTATCGATTGCCTCACCTACACCATCATGTCCAATCACTTACATCTGATCCTTCGCAGCCGACCGGATGTGGCCAAAGAATGGTCCGACGAACAGGTCGCAAGACGCTGGCTGAGGTTGTTTCCCAAGCGACGGGAAAAGGATGGCTCGCCTGCCGATCCCGAGGATTTCGAGATCTCCATGATTACCGGCGACAAGAAACGGCTGGCGGAAATCCGGCTGCGATTGTCGGATGTGAGCTGGTGGATGCGGTGCACGGCCGAGAATATCGCTCGACGCAGTAATCGCGAAGATCGCTGTACCGGCCGCTTTTGGGAAGGTCGATATCGGGCCCAGATGATTCTGGATGAGGCTTCTTTACTTGCTTGTGCGGCCTATGTGGACCTGAATCCCATTCGAGCGGCGATGGCGAAAACGCCGGAGGATTCGAAGTTTACGGGAGCAAAAGACCGCATCGACGATCTGGGCCAGCGTCAAACGAAGGTGCGAAAGACGCATGCCTGGGAACGCAGTCGACGCAGATCGCGCAGTGGCTGGCTCAGCCCGTTGGAGATTGATGAAAGGACGGACGCCGTGGGGGCGGACGTGAGCCCGGTGAACCGTCGGGCAAGCCTGAAGGGTTTTCTTTCGATGTCGCTGGTCGAGTATCTGGAATTGCTCGACTGGACCGGTCGTCAGTTGCGACGCGACAAACGCGGCTCGATCCCCTCGCATCTGGCTCCGATCCTTGTGCGGTTGGGTGTGGACTTAGAGGGCTGGTGTGACCTTGTGAAGAAGTTCGGCAAGCTCTTCAAGCGGGCCGCCGGCAAAGCGGATAGTCTCGCCCGGGAGGCGACGCGTCGTGGTGTCGGCTATCTACACGGGCCCGGTGCTCAGATGTTGAGTACCGAGTAGCTCAGCACTCTTCTTCGAACGGCCAGTGAGTAACGATTGCGTTCGCTGCTGCGCCGTCTTTGGTGTTGGTGATGTTGTCGCGGTCGACTCGGTGGATTTGCCGACGAATTGACGCCGCGTCGTAGGCGATCTGTTTGCGAAGCAGGCAATGGAGGAGCATTGGGTTGCGCTCAACTATGGGTGTCCCTGTATTCCCTGTATCCCTGTATCCCTGTATTCCCTGTACTTCGGCGTCGTCCTTGGCCGGAGCTTGTTTTTGCACCAGCCACTCGGCGATGACACGTTGATATTCGGCGTGGGATTCTGGGGAATCGAATTTCCCAAGAATAGATGTCCCGACCGTCAATTCGCACTCGTGCGAGGTCGCGGGGTTTGAAATGGGTGTACTTTGGGATACGTACAGAAGAACTCGACATGATCGCTCTTTCCCGGTGAAAGGGTACGGTACCCTTTTTTCACCGAGTGTTGAGCTGCTCTGCCGAGTGTTGGCAGGTAACCTAAGTCTAGGTTCCAGCAAGACTTACAAAAAGTGGCGGGGGCTCGCTCTGACCAATTGGGACGACTCACCTTGTTGCTCGCCGACCATCACGACGAGCTGGTGTTATTCCTCGCGGCTTAGTAGATTCCAAGCATGTGCAAACCAAACGAAATCGAAGACGTGCGCGGACTCGCTGAGCTACTTGTCAGGTTCGATGAGCAAGACCGTCCAAGAGAGCAAGGCACCCTGCCCTCTGGACGGCTGAGTCTGGTCAACGGCGAGCGAGAGCCGTTCACTGTTCTCGGCGAGGACGGCGAACCAGTCGACACTATGGATGTGCCGCTGCTGGACGAAGAAAAAAGTCCAAATTCCTGAAGTCCAAACAACTCAACGACTTCGGAATGAACATTTATGCACCATGCATAGAATCGGCAGAAAGAGGCTGCCAGAGCTTTGACACGAGCGTCGGTCGGCACTCTAATTCAGTCGGATCGACTACGGAAAAGGATACATCGGGTTTCGGCGAAGGTTGAACTCTGGTGGCGTTTCTCGCCTTCCGTAGTTGAATCCAAAGCCGGCGCTGAGACCCAATGTATCTTTCGCTGGTTCTGAGCAGCGAACAAGGTAGCTGCCACCGTCGCATATCCAGAGCGACTCCGGTTCACAACAGGAGTCAGCCATGGAATCTGCTAGCGATGTTTCCGAAGGACGCCAGACCTGGCGCAAATTCCGGAAGTCCATAAAGGGCAAGTTCTGGAAGACGTTCGAATCGTGGGACGCGTTTCTCAACTACTGGAAGTTCCCATATCCGGAGTACGCATTCGCTCTCTCACGGATATTGGTGACCCCAAAGCAATGTGCTCCAACGTTCATGGGCAAGGCTGTTTGCGTCTGCTACGACGCTCAGCATGTCCCTCAGTCATACGAGGAACTCAGAGCCATGATGCGAGACTGGGCGATGAAGCCGGAAGAGGTTGGAGCGTGAATGTCGATTCAACAACAGCGCACAAAAAAACCGCCAAGCCAGATCAGGCTAAGCGGTTTCCTGTTTCGTGCAGCTCGACGAAATGCCAATCAAGCGAGCTGAACTATGAGGGCAACACCCACTGCCGAACCGAACAGAACAGAAGGGAGTTGATGCCAGATGCATAGTAACATACTCCCGCATTCCGTCCAGGCGCGTGGTCCGCCTCTGTTCGAAAATCTTTCCGACAGAGTCGAAGCAGCCCTCCAGCGACTGTCTAAACAACAGAGGGGACGATCGGACTACGCAGCGTATGCCTAAAGAACTCCAAAGCCACGAAAGACCGGGAATGTCCAGCTTGAGATTGATGACCTCACGCAGCTAATGGTGCCCGTTGTCGAAGTGGTGAACTTAAGAACTGCGCCCGATCTGAAGTACCCGCGAACTGATTGACCTTGTTGGCTCAAAAACACTGAGCCGTCTAAGGAGAAGCTGCGCGTATAGAGTGTCATCCGCGCACGGGTATCACACCCTTGAAACCTGTACGCAAATGAGTCCATCAGATCTGGCTCTCAGTTTATGGAATCCTGTTTTGACCCTCCCGCTGGTCGCTCAACAACGTTTGCCGGGAAAGCCCTCTCTTGAGTGCAAGTTTCCAATCGACTGTTGGGATTTACGAGAAGAAGAGGGAGGGGCTCATGGATTCCGAAGTGGATCCACTTTCCCTCGAAAGAACCGACAGTACTGCCATGAGAAAGACAACAATGACAACCCCCAGAAAGCTCCGGACAACGAAGCGACACCGAAACAGAGTGGCATCAGAACAGCCAGTTTTTCGGAAGCACACGCCTCAAGACTGGCGGTCATCAAAACGATCTACACTTCCAAGTGACATCAAACGACAGATTCAAGAAGATGAGGTTGAATCACTCGTTGTTCCCAAAGGCGCTGTAGTCGACTTTGAAACGATCGGCTGGATGACATCTGAAGATTTAACAGGTGAGATTGTCACCAATCGTTTTGAAGCCTTCGATTCCAAGTACTGCCGAAAGCTCAGGCGCTGCGTTAGGAGATGGCGCTTTCAAACCGGTGATGCAATCGGTCTTGTTGATCGTGACTTGTGTGAAGTGGTGAAATCGGAGCCCAGTTCAAAAAAAGGTGGTTCCAAAACTCTGGCTCTTGGCAAGAGTCGAGCAAGTTGAGCCAGACGATTTCGGAATCACAATTCTGAAACCTAGAATCCTCCATAGGAGCAACACCATGCCAATCGACTGCGTACGAGCTACGCTTCCATTCCCCGGTTCAGGCGAGCCACCCAAAGACTTCAGCTTTGCTAACCATGCCGAGAACGTCAGCATCTGCGATGAGTTCACCATCGATTTAGCAACCCTTCTTTCAGGCGACATCGTGGGTACGCCCGTGTTCACAATCACGTCAACATATTTCGGATCGATTTCACAGTCAGGCGCTGGAGGCAAGGATCTCAGCTACGGCGTTTCAGGCGTCGATCGCGGCAACGTTGCGATCAACGTTAGTGTTCTGTGCGATGGTGAGACTGAGACCGCAACCATCACGCTCACAACCGACAAGCAACGCACTGAGACAGCCCCAGAATGCACCAAACCAACTCGACCGGTCGATGTGTCAGGTTGGAGCGTCGGATCGCTCTTCAACGGCTTCACAACGCAACAGGCTGCCGACTTCAACTGTTGGATGAAGAACGACGCGCCGATCCAACCTAACAATACTTGGGATGGTCAAGTCAATCATCAATGGGGAGTCGATGACGCCGAACGCTGGCGATTCCCAGTCAACACGAACGCCACAGGTGTCCACCATTGCGCGACGGAAAATGGCAAACTCCTCATGTTCATCAATGCGAGTTCTCCGAATGACCGAACTCGGGTGATTCCATTTGGCGATGCGTCCGTTTATCCGTTTGGTGGTCAGCCATATCTCAGTCGCGGTCGTCGCTACTTCTTCCGTTCGTGCGTCGATCTCATGACAGGCTTTTCAATAACGGAACTGAACGCCTACCGATCCGCTGGACTTGCGTGGATCAATCTCTGTGAGATGTGGGCGACGAACATCATCGGCATCATGACGACGATGATCAGACCTGACATCGGATCCTCAACAGGCTGGTCGCTGATCATGGAGATCCGAAATCACACTGGAACAGGTCCGCCTGCAACTGGCGGTGCCGTGACTGAGGTTGCAGAGTTCCGTCAGGACTACACCGGTCCAGACTGTTTCTGTTTTGACTATGAATTTGTCATAAACCCAACAGGCAACGGACTCATGAACTTCTGGATCAACGGCACGCAACACATGGCTTACACAGGTCCGTTCGGATACCAACATTCCAATCAAGGAACCGATGCTCTGGCGATCCCGCACAGCAATCTCTACATCGGCGGACGACAGGGGATTGGACAGACTGGCTTGCTTCAGGCGCTGCACTGCCAAGAACTCTTCATGCAGTGATGCTCCTGCCCGACACCTGACACGGGGCATAGCCTACAATGAGCGCGAAAGCTTAAGGTAAGAAGCAGAAGTGATGCCACGATGTTCCCGGAGCGCAAATAAGGAAGACAATATGAATACCGCGGCAGTCATTCGCATCGATTTTCAATCGCTGGGACCACAGGTGTCGATACTAATCGATGCCGTCAAGTCATCCGACCCCGACAGGAATGCGTATTGTGGTTTTGGCTACATCACGCTTAGTGCTGTTGTGGAATGCATCATCCGATCGCACCTCGACCACGAGATCAAGCTACTGAAAAAGGGCAGTGAAGGACGGCTCAAACGTCTGCTCGAACACAACCTGAAAGAGATACACCGGAGCGGTTACGAGAGCCTCACCAAAATGTACTCGGTAATCGAAGGCAAGACGCTAAAGAGTGCCTGGGCGGAAAACGGGGAAGACCAGTTAGGAGCCGATATCAAAGGGCTCGCTTGTGTGAGGAACCTAGTTGCCCATGGCAACATGACTAACGAGAACAAGAGCATGCAAGATGCAAAGAAGATGCTTTGCAATGTATATCCGGGCGACGAAATCGAAAGCGACAAGATGGGACCGTACTTAGGCAACTTCCAAACATGCGAATACCTTCATGACCGGGTGAAGACTTTCATTGAGCTGTGGGAACATGAATTCCGTGGCGCTGCAGCGAACGTCGCCGATCTGATGCGAAACAGCACTTAGAGTTCATCCCTCTGAGCGGAACTGACAGCCTCCGATAGACCCGAACCAACGATGAATTCACTAGCACCAATCGCGACGCTCGTCTTCTTCTTGCAGCCGAAGTTGTCGTTTAAGTCGACGACCAATGATGACTGAACAACTGACGCAAGGAATTGGACAAATCAAACTGTTCTGGGCTGGTCTCTTATGGTTAAGCTGTCCGTATGGATCTACCCTCCGACCCTGAGCGATTTCTATCGAAACACAACCCCGACGAAGTGCGGGAACTGGTATCCGATATTGCGGATTACTTTGTATCGAGGGTTGTGAACTTCGTGAGCTTCACCGATGGCAAGCCAGCGTGGGGAACTGGTACACCGTTTTTTCTCAATGGTAAACGCTACGTTTTGACCGTCATGCATTGCGCACCCAAGGAGTGCTCTATTCAGTTCATCACTGGCGATCCGAAACCACTCAATCCTGCTAGTCATCACGTGTCGAGTATTTATCGCAGCGAGAGAGAGGACGACGACGATGGACTGGCAATCTTGGAACTGACGGATGAAGCTGATCTGCCTACCAAGTCGTTCGACCCCCTACCGGTGCGGAAAGTCGCGTTTGACCGAATAGCAATTTGGATCGGATATCCTTTTGAGGAGTTCGATTATTCAGTACAAAATCTCATCCTGACTCAGGGCGTATTGTCGACGGCACGGTGCGTGCCTCCAGGAGAAGTTCCCCGCGAGACTTCCCCCTTCACCGAACCCGTGTTTGATGAGCAGTGCGAGTTCGGGATGGAGTACAGAAAGGGGCGCGAGGTTGATGAGATTAGAAACTACACGTGGGGCGAAGTTACATTGCCGCCGATCAAGGGAGTGAGCGGCGGCGGCGTTTGGCAATGCCACGATGACCAGTGGATTCTGGTTGGCGTGGTTTGCCAGCAAGACTTTCATTGGATTCGAGCTATTGACTCGATTTCGGTGGCTGGATGGTCTCCCGAATAAGTTGATGTCATCCTGCTGATGTCGCCGTGTTGCTCGGCTGTCAGCCCACGGCTGTCGAAGTCTGACGACTCCGCCGTCGTCACCCACGACTTCCGTGCGTTTTTCCTGGTTGGCGAGCCCCACGGGCAAGCTTAGCCCTCATCGATCTCTTCGTCGGGTGGACTCCTTCCTCCCGTAAGCCAACATCAACTCCAGCCACTCCCACTCTGAGAGCATGCGCGCACGAAAAAGCCCTCAGGAGGCATCGCAGCACAGCCTGAGGGCAGTGAATCCCCACCGACAAGTTGGGGCAAAGTTACGCCCGAATCATATCCATCGCGACGAGACCCCACTCCGAAAATCTCAACTATTTGGATATCGATATCCAAAAGAACAAACAAATTCTGGATACCGGAACTAATAATCACATCAACGCGACGTCACTCAGCATCAGCAACAAAGAGAGCACACATGCCAGATGACCAGCTCACAGCCGCAGAGGTAGCAGAGATCTTATGTTGCACCAGCAACCACGTACGCTCGCTGTGGGATTGCGGACGACTACCCGGAGTGGACATCGGCACCGGCAAGCGTCGCGTCCTGCGATTCAGCCGAATGGCTGTTCAGCAGCTGATCAAGCCTGAGTTAGTCGCGGAGGCACAATCAGACAATGAGTGAGAGGGAGTCTGTCCGGGGTCTCCGCCCGGCAGACCCAGCAGCCCCCTCGTCATGACGCTTCCGAGGCGGGCTGCTTTTTTCAAACACCAGACAACACCAACGAAAAACACCGCAGCAAAACAGACAGCGTTTCGATGAGCGTCAGAACCACAACAAAACCATCGGTCATCTGCAGATAGCGGATACGACAACTTGTCTGGGTCCCTCTTGGGCGCTTTAGCACACCGGAGCCCGGACAAGGAACGGCGGCTTTCTATGACCGAAAAAGTGACTTGTTGATCGGCGGACAGGCAAAATAACCACCAGAAAATGAACACCACAGAATTCATATCTAAATCGCAGGAAAAACACGGCACTGAGAAGTACGACTACACAGAGACTGTTTTTCGGACGCTTTCTGAGAAGGTCACGATCGGCTGCCAAAAGCATGGGCTGTTTGAGCAACGCGCCGATAGCCACCTGAATGGACACGGCTGCTACGAGTGTGCCAGAGAGGCTCGCCGATCTGATCCAAGTCGACTCATGCCGTGGGATCTGTACACAGCAGAGTGCGAGAAACACGGCGACTATGAGATCAGCGAGATCCGCAGGGAGCAGGGGTACCGCTGTCCGAAGTGCATGCTGGAGCGGCGACGCAGTCACTACGAGCAGTACTGCTGCCAGATCCACGGCGATTACGAGGCTGATCCACGGATCCAAGAAACCATGGGCTGCCCGAAGTGCCGACGTGAGGCACGCCAAAACAGGGAGCCGATCACTGACGACCTCACACGGGAGACCTAACTATGACGACCGCCACACAGACACAATTTTCGCCCGAGCTGGAAGACCTACTCGGCAGGATGACTCACGAGGATGCTCAGGAGCACCTCGACCGCGAGCCGCCTGAGCTGATGGAGTACATCGCCATGTGCGAGCAGCTCCTCAATGGCGAGTCTCTCGGCGACGACTACGTCCACGACGTCCGCAAGGCAGCTGACGTCAGTGCTGAGCAGTTCCGCTCAGATCTTGAGCATGCCCGCAATCGGGCGACAGATCGCCGGAAGATCCAACTCACAAAGGAGTCGATCGACGGTCCACAGCGAGAGCTGCAGGAGCGACTGAAGTCCCTCAACGCCGAAGAGAAGCAAGCCCTCCAGGATGTGCGACAACGCTTCGCTGAGCAGCGGCAAGCGATGACCGCCCGGCTCAGGCAAGAGCAGGAAGGGCTCACCGATCGGGCTGGTTTGCGTCAGCTGACGGAGAGCCTCACCTCTGGTTCGCGCAATCCCGTAGTTCTGGGCTATGAGCGAAGATTCAAGAGCGAGGCTCGTCAGGAAGCATTGCGTTTGCGAGAACAGCAGAACCTGAGGGACCAGCACCTCAACGCCCGTCCGCCTGCTGACGATCCGCTTCGTCAGCGACAGGCTGCCTTGGCTGCCGAGCTTGAAGTGCTTCAAAAAAGCGATCCGCGCGTCGACCAACTCAAGGCACAACTGCATGCGGTCAACTCACAAGTCAGAAACTGGCAACATCCACTCGTCGAGCAGTACCGCGCAGAAAAGGACGCCTACGACGAGTGGCGTTTGGCAGAGACCAACAGAATCAAGCAGATGAAATTGGAGTCCGTGATCTAGGCACGGAGAGCGCGAGTCTGGCTTCGGCTGTCGAGAGCATCTCCATTGTTGCAGCATTATCAAGCTCAGACTCAATGCGTGCGGCGGATAAGGAGTGGACTTACTTATTCATTGACTCCTGAAACCACCGGATCTCCCAGGCGCGCCTCAGTTAATCTCCGTAACCGGTCGGCTGAGGTGCGTCGTTTTTCACAGAGAGAATTCATGTCAAACACAATACACTACCTCGTTGAGTTCGCCGATCGCACCCGACTGTTCCATCGCTCCGATGCGAGTGAGGCAGCCATCTTCGCCAAACGCGACGACATCATTGGTCGGACGTACGTCGTACGAATGGACAACTCGCGAGAGCACCTGCCACGGCTGTCGCATTGGAGACAGAGCTTCGAGGCGCCGATGGGATTGAGGAAGTTCTCGATGCAGTTCGGCAGTAAGGGCGTTCCATTCAATTGGCTGAGCATCAAAGACTCATGGCAACAAAACACCAAGAGCAGTCTCGGCGCCAGCGCACTGAGCATTCAGCTTCCTGAGCCACCAGAGCCCGGCGTGCGCTATCACGGTTACTACGAGCCATTAGGAGGCTAAGGCATGCGATATCGAATAGCAGATCAGTCTGGACGCATTCAGGAACATCCAGTGTTCCACGATCACGACGAGGCAAAGTGGTACGCCCAGCGTACTGGTCAACAGGTTGTCCCTGAGTCGCTTGACGACAGCTTCAGGGATCCGCCGGACATGCAGCCAATGGGAGTCTGCGAATACTCAGGAGACGCAAATGCACGAGTATGAGCTACTGACGCCTATCGGACCAGACGTTGCAATGGACTTCAGGGAGTTCCTGAGCCAACGCGACGAACGCGCAGAGTTCGTGATCAAAATCAACTCGCCGGGAGGTCACGTCTTCTCTGCTGACGACATGATCGACGCGATTCGAACTCATCGCCGACAACACAACTCACGCTTCACCGCGATTGTTGTTGGCTTAGCTGCCAGCGCCGCTGTCTCTGTCGCCTTAGCCACAGATGAGATTGTTGCTCAACCTCAGGCACTGGTCATGGTTCATCGTTCTCATGTTCAGCCACCACGCGGTGGACGTGATGTGATGCGATCAGCTGCAGACATGCTGCAGAAGATTGACGATCGGATTGCCAAGATGGTCGCCCAAAAGACCAAGCTGTCGATCGACGCCGTCAACGAACTGATGTCCAGAGACCGCTGGCTCGATGCCCAAGAAGCCAAGCGAATCCGTCTGGTCGATCGCATCGCCGATGAGGCTATCACGCCAGTACCAGCGAGTGTTGGCGCGATGCTCGACGACCCAACGTATCGTGCCATTACGGCACAACTCGAACTCTAACAAGAGCCATTCATGTTCACATTGTTCAAAGACCAGAAGCCACTCCGAGGCGCCCCCCTGTTTCAAAACAAGCACAGCGCCTACGCACTCGCTGAATTCATGTTTGAGAAAGATCGCACTCGCCTTGGCGTTGGTGAGCCTGATCTGTCGACGCTCGACACATTCGCCGTTGATGGTCGGATCACTCGTGAGACGGCGGACGCATTCGAGCGATGGATCAAGGCTCAGAAGTACAACAGTGCATTGACGATCTACGTCGACAGCACCGGCGGTCTACTGGAGCCCACGTACGACATGATGGAGCTGATCAAGCAGCACCGCAAGGACTTGAGCAGTCGCTGGACTGCCGAGGTTCACCGCGCATACAGCGCAGCGTGTTATCTGTCCTGGGGCTGTGATCGCGTGGTCGCCAGTCCTGATTCTCGGCTGATGGTACATCTTTCCCGATTTGTTAAACCACGTCGTTCGGATTCCACCTCACGAGCCAAGGCATTGGTCGACGGCTGGATCGTCGAAGACATCCAAGCCAAAACAGGAAAGCCAAAGTCTGAATGTGAGTGGCTTGTCAAGAACGACCGCTTCTTCACAGCTCAGGAAGCTCTGCGACATAATCTCGTGGATGCGATCGACCCAACGCTCAAATCATCCGGACTCCGCAGAAATGACAAGCCCATCTCAGAGCTGGAGCAGGCTTGCATGACCGCTGAGCCAGTAGCGAGTATCTCCGGCTGCCAGATCCAGAACTTTCACGCTGAGCCGGACTGGTCACGTCGTGCTGTGCATTGCGTGATGGTCGATCGCGCGAATCCGCTGAGCATGGCTGTTGGACCATTCACAAGAAGCGAAGCCCGTCGTCAGCTTCGGCATTACCCAATGGGTCGCGTGTTAGTTCGCTGTCCGGACGGTCGGTGCTATGAGCCAGAGCAGTTCCATCAACAGCAAGCACGATGGGATTGAGCGACACAGTATTGGAGGGTGGCATGACATTCGATCGGAAGGCGGCTATCAAGTGCTGCCAGACTCGCACCTTTGAGCCACAGAAACGGGTCACGCGAATCGAGTTGCCGTTCTCACACTTCTCAGGACTGAGCGACGTTGGCTGTAAGTCGGCTCCCGTCACCAGACGCTTCGAGCAGGAGTTGTGGAGATGAGCAGTCGCGAAATCATCCTCGTCGGCAGCGGTCGCACTGGCAGTACGCTCATTGGGGCGATGCTCTCACATTGCGGAGTTACCACACTCGGCGAGTGTACCAACCTTGTCTGCAGCACCTATCGGGCTTTCGAGCAGAGCTGGGTTCCTGCATTCGACGAGATTCGGGCGGAGAAAATCAGGGAGCTGCTGAGACACCCGGAGTCACCGCCGATCGTGATGTACAAACTGTTGGGTGTACCGACTTGCCACTGGCAGATTCCGGATTTTGCCGAATGGTATTGGCGAGTTCTTGGCGACGTTTTCCCCGGCGCCAAGTTCTTCGCCACGACCAGAGACCGCACGGCGCAGATTGAATCAGCAATGCGGAAGTTTGGATGCAGTCGAGAGGCAGCCGCTTACAGCTACGTCGCGATGGAGTCGCTGCTTCTCCACGCAAACTCACCAATCGATCTGACGATCAGACTCGAAGTGCTACAACAAAGCCCGGAACAGGAAATGAGGCGTCTCAGCGACTACCTGAATCTGCAGTTCAGTGATTCATGCCTCGTCGAGATGAATCGACGGCACTCACCGGCAAGCGGCTAGGACTTATGCCTGCCTCCAAGAGCGTAACTCGTGCGTGTCGATTCAGCCTGCGCGGCGCAACATAAAACATCTCTAGTACAAGACTATTGCGCCTTACGCATAGGACTATCACCTAAGGCGTAAATCGCGGTTATCAAAAGCGATGAACGCACGTTCACGCCTTCGCGATTTCTTGTGAATACTTGACGAAAACACTCAAAAAGCGTGCGCATATGCGGTCTCGTTTGCGTCTTCAGTATTAGAGGATCCTCCTGACTTACAACATGAACTATTCAGCTTGAGGAGAAGATCGATGATCGATCAAACCACCCGAGGTGCGCACGCACCTCCCGCCATTTCGTTGCGTAAAAATTTCTTCACGACTACTATGCAGTATGCATGTTTCGCAGCCGTGCTTTGCTTCTCGACGGCAGCGCACGCCGCAACGGCAAACTGGAATTCGTCGACGGGAACCTTGACCGTGACAATCACATCGGGGGCAGGAGAGACCGTCGAAATCGGCTACGGCGTTGGTGATGGCAGCGCGTACTGGCTCGCAATTACCGGCGTAACCAACGGCTTTTACTGGGGACAGAACGAAGGTGTTCACACAGACGATGTGAAGGAGATCGTCGTCAACGGCGGATCCGGGGACGACATCATTGAAGTTGATCAAATCAGCACCAGCCTCACCTACTGGCACGCAGATCTGGATGACAACATCACACTTAACGGGAACGCAGGCAACGACGTGCTTCGAGGAAGCGAACTCGACGACGATCTGAACGGTGGCTTCGGTGACGATGTCATTGAGAGCAATGGCGGTTACGACGAGATCCGAGGTGGTGATGGAGTCGATTCATGGATTGATTACTCAACGACCTATCAGGTAGCGACGAGCATCGGTGCTGTAGACGTTACCTTGACGAGCGGCGAACTCGAAGTTGAGGCAATCGATCTGTCAGGTAATTCTTCACTTGATTTGGAGATGGGAGCCTCTGGTTCGAACTTGGTCGCCAAGCTAAGCGGGCACACCGTTTACACAGTAGCGAAGACCTCGGTGACCAAGAGGGTTACGATTCGTGGCAGCGACGACGACGACACTATCGACTGTGAAGACATGGACTCAACGACAGATCTTAGCGACATCTACTGCGAAGGCGGCAATGACATTGTCATTGCGAGTTCGGATCATCGATGTCGTATCTTTGGCGATAGCGGCAACGACATCGTTACCGGAAACGGCAACGATGACTACCTCATTGACTACAACCAGCAGAGTGATTCGGACACCCTGTTGTCAGGAGCAATGGGACTGAATGAGGAATGGAGTTGGGAAGCCGGAGATATCCTAAAAGCCGATTGGGACGAGTTCGTTGACCACACAAACACTCCACCGGGGTTCTCCTTGAATTCGAACGGAGACAAGATTGCATTGGGTTCAGGCACGCTGCAGGGATACCTATTGGCAACGGCGCGGCGACTCAACATCCAAATTCACAACGTTGCTCCGAAAATGCTCACTTCCGGGGTACTTGAAACTTATGTGCACCATTCGGGGGCGCTAAACGACCACGGTCAGTTCAATCCTTGGGTCAATGACAGTTCGATCATGACGCAGAAACGATACTGCACCCCCAACAAGCGGTATCGATTCGAATTCGACGCAGAATTCGCAAGCTCTACAGATTGGAATGGCGGGGACTGGGTGCAAGCTTTACAAGTTTTTCAAGATGTGTTTCCGTCCGGTTGGACCGGAAAGCAAGAAACTCCGATCGGTCTTTATGTACAGGGCAAGGGTACTTCCGCAGACATGTATTTTCGTGCTTGGGGGTCGACCGGACCGTCCTTTTACAACCACAAGAACGAGTTGGCGCGGTTTCCTCTCGTCGTAGGCAATTACGAATTCGTCATGGAATTTACTCTTGACTACACCGGCAACGATTCGTTCACTCGGATCGAAATCAAGAAACCCAACGGGCAGCTCGTCATTGGCGAAACGACTGCGTCGAACATGGTAAATGCTTCCGCCGCAAGTACACCCGGAGCAGCTATTCCAAAGTTTGGGGTCTACACCGGATCGAGCTATTCAAAATTGCCAACCATTCGGTTTTCCAAATTAAAAATGTTCACGGAATAGACAGGAGCAGCTATGAAACGTCTCATGATTTTTCTTTTGGCTGGTGTGCTGCCGCACCAGATAGTTGTCGCGGATCCCGTCGACTTTATTGCTGTCGAGCCTGAGTCTGGACTCATTGAAAGCAATGGCAGCTCCATTTCGGTTACGGCTACTACAGACGGGCACCTCGTGGAGTATTCGCTTGCCAATCGAGAGGGCGCAAGTCCCAGCGAGTTTCTGATTTTCAATTCGTCGTGGAATAGTTCGCAATGGACGGAGTTTTCAGTTCGTCAACGAACACCAGACATTGGTGGGACATCGTTCGTTCGCGTTCACTGGGCGCCATGGGACGATACGCCTCTAAGCGCAAATCCCGGGTCATCTCTTCGGCTCCAGCCGAACCTGGACTACACCATTGCGTTGGGACTCCAAGAATTCTGCGAGACATGTGAACCAGAGTCATTCATTTTTGAGTACTCGGTTAACACTGTTGAACCGCCACTCGTTGGTGACTTCGACGATGACGACGATGTTGACATGGATGATTTCCTTACGTTGTCAGACTCTTATGGGAGCGGGCATTTCATATTCTGGAAAGATGGCGATGCGGACATGAATGGGGTGGTCGACTTTCCAGACTTCCTCTTGATGTCAGCCAACTTCGGAACGACACGTGAATCGACAGCGGCGTTCGCCGTACCAGAGCCATCGTCGGTGGCATTGGTCTCTATTGGTTTGCTCGGTCTCGCTTTGTTGCGACGACGTAGGTAGCCACGACTACCCGCGTCAGATTGTTCCCGAAGCCCCACTGTTACGACGGTGGGGCTTTTTTGAATTTGGTATAATGATCTCCCCAAACAAATCAGAATAAGCGAAATGGCAAAACGAACGTCGAAGAAAAAGGTTTCTGCGAAACCTCCCCAAAAAACAGCTGCTGAATACTGCGTTGCTTCTGCCGATACCGCCACGAAGGTCTCGGGCGAGTTTGCACGGACTGTCGATCAGCTCCAAGAAAAGCTTCGCATGCCGGTATGGATGCTGATTCAGGATGGAGATCACACCGATCGTGATACAGTTTCCCCCGTCGCAAAGAAGGCGCTGTTTGATTCGCGGAACATTCCAGCCCTCGGATTCGAGAGAGACCAGAAAGTCGCTTTGCTGATCGATTCACCTGGCGGACAGGCGAGGTCAGCTTTCGAGATAGCCGCACTACTCCAAAAGCACTGCGGCGGTTTCTCTGCGGTAATACCCAGAAGGGCGAAGAGTGCCGCCACACTAATCGCGCTCGGCGCCGACGAGATCATCCTCGGAGAATACGGCGAGTTGGGTCCACTTGACGTGCAATTCATGGACAGCGAACGAGAAGAATGGATATCCGGACTTGACGAAGCCCAATCGCTGGAACGGCTGCACGCGTTTGCGTTAACGGCATTCGACCAGACGATGTTCATGCTAGCTCAGCGAACCAGCCAGAAGGCAGGAACACTCATTCCCCATGTCACCAAACTGGTCACCCAGATGGTTCAGCCGATGTTCGGCAATATCGACGTTGTGCGCTACACCCAAATGTCTAGGCGCCTGAAAGTCGGTGAGGAGTACGCTAAACGATTGCTAATGAACAGATTCGTCGAATTCGAGGCGAACGGAATTGCTCGAAAACTCGTAGAACTGTACCCTGACCACGGCTTCATCATCGACCACGCTGAGGCAGTGAGAATTGGTCTCAAGCCCAAGGTGCCAGATGCCGAGCTTCTAGGTATACTAAATGAGCTAGCGATTCTGCTGCCCAACATGACCGCGATCGGTCGATTAACCGAGATTCCAAAATGAACTCACACCCTCCAAAACACACTGCCCCCACGAGCTCAAACGTCGGAACACGAGACTTGGTCGAGTCGTCGATCGAGGCATCCAAGATCGACCACGAAACGCAATGGGAGTCCCCCCCCAACGTCCGCAAGGCTCAATGGGACGACTGTTCCGTTGCTGCTTCCAATGGTGCAAGCAAGGAAAACTAAGCTAGGTTGATTGCCAATCGATTTCCCAAGAAGCCAGTGGTCGCCATTGCGATTGCTCGGCTTTTTTTGTGCGATCACAACGAACCATGCGACGCGTTGTTTGAAAAATCGGGAATCGGACTGGCTGCGTTGTCGTCGTCATCCTCCTACCTTGCCCCATCTAGCCCGCATCCGATATCTTCACGAATGGGCTAGGACCGTACATCCGAAAACCAGCATCTCGACTGGCTGCCCCATTTCACTTTCCGAGAACATCGCCGAGAGGATGTTTCTATGCCAGCCAATTCAGTTGCGCTCAAACGAGCAGCCGCCTATCTCCGAGTCAGTGACGACGATCTATCAGTCGATTCGATTGACAAACAACGCGAGCTGATCGAACGTTACGCCGAGCAGCACGGCTACCAGATTACAGACTGGTACGAGGACCGTGGCATTAGTGCCCATTCGGATCGAGAGTCACTCAGTAGACTCCTGACCGACGCTGAGACGAAATTCGACTACGTCATCGTGTGGAAGCAAAACCGATTCTCGCGTTCCAAGCCATACGAGACGATCAGCACCCTTGGACAATTGCAGGATACCGACACCAAGTTGGTTTCCACTGAGAAAGGTGTCATCGACATTAGTGAGCTAACGACGCTCATCATGACTGCCATTGAATCGGAGAAGGACCACGAGTTCAGCCTTGAGCTTTCGAAGGCAACCATCGGCGGACAAGCTCGCCAGGCAGCAAAGGGTTACTCAGTCGGGCAGCAAGCTCCGTACGGCATGCGACGAGTGTGGAGAAGCCCGAGCGGCAATATCGTGGAACTTGAGGCGGGCACGAAAGCCCCAAGCTCCAAGCACGGTGGTGGTGTCATCTTTCTGCCATCACTCGACGAAGAACACGTCGACACCGTTCGTTTCATTTACGACCGTTATGTCGAGCACGGTGAGGGTTTCTTCCGCATCGCCGAAAAGATCAACCTGGACGGCATCCCAGCACCCAAAGGCGGAACGTGGAACAAAGGCACGGTTCGCGACATTCTGAAGAACGAAATCTATTGCGGCGATTACGCATGGAACAAAAGGCGCGAAGGCAAGTTCCACTCGCAACAAGGTGGAGCAGTACGAGCCCGACCGAAGTCAGAGAAGGACCCAAACAAGAAAGACAAGAAGCGCAAGCACAAGGTACTCCGCAACAATCCTGAAGACTGGATCGAAGTCGAAGACTGCCACGAAGGCATCATCGCCAAAGACCTGTTCAAGCGCGCCCAGACACTAATGAAGGAACGCGACAAGCGAGCAGGAACTAAAGCAGCCGACGACTACGAATACGTTCTGACTGGACTGATGACTTGCGCGGAATGCGGGTTCAACCTGACTGGGAAGACCACCAGCAAAAAGAAAAAGGGCAAGAAGTACGTCAATCGCAAGTACCGATGCCCAACAAGAGAGCGTCGAGGTAAGCATCTTTGTTCGGGCGGGAGCTGCAGTGCGGACCAGCTGCACCAGTCGATTCAAATGGCGCTGGTTAACAAGTTCCGGAACGTCGAACTAATAGATCGGTTGGTCGATGCGATGAACCAGATCGTTGCTGAGCCGAAGCAGAAGGACGAGACGGAGCGTCTGACGGCTCGACTGAGCAGAGTGACCAAAGACATCGAACGACTCGCCGGCAGGGTTGCCAAGGCTCCCGACGAGTTGGTTGATGCCCTCTATTCGGAGATGAGCAAGCTGACCAAGACCAAAGAATCAATCGAAGCTCAGATTGAGGATGCCAGCCGCACGCAGAACCCCGACCCACGCCGGAAGAAGTTCACCCGCGAAGAGGTTGTCAAACTGCTTGTTCGGTCTTCTCGCCAGATTGAGAAGATGGACAAGGACGCTTTCGCTAGGTGGCTCCATGCGAACGTACGGGGCATCGAACTGAAATTCGAGCAGGTTCCGCACGGGAAGAAGACAAGAGGGGTGCTTTCTCAGGCGAAAATACGCCTGAGAAAGTCGTCCCAATTGATAATGGCGGGGGCCAGATTCGAACTGACGACCTCGAGGTTATGAGCCTCGCGAGCTACCGGGCTGCTCCACCCCGCGTTTGTTCCCGAATTATACATCCGGTCCTACACTTGTCGACCCGTCTCTGGCTACTCCTTCAGTTGGATCCGGAAGTTTTCTCGATATTCCCAATTCCGGCCGAAGTTCGAGGTCGTTGCGGGCTGCAATGTGCCTCGTGGTGCGTCTCTGGGCACCTTCCTTCTCAGCCGCGGGATGAAACTGGAACGGCAACGCACCCGCGAATCGAGTCACTCGGAGGACGGATAGTAGGCGTTCATCGTCGACCACCACGAAAGCAACTGCGGTCGCAGCTTCGCGACGATTGCTGGCTGAGCGGATGCGAGGTTATGCCGCTCGCCAATGTCCTGCTCCAGATCGAAGAGCTTCGTGTTCGTCGAATCTGGGTCGCAAAGCAATTTCCACTTGCCGTCCCGCATCGCCAACTTGGGCCCCCGGTGTTCCTTCTTGCCCGGACGAATGCTTCCGTGTATCCCGTATTCCCAGAATACAGGCTGCGGCCGACGATCGTCCGCGCCCAGCAAGACCCTCGACATGTCCAATCCGTCCAGCTCTTGATCTGGTAAACCGGAATCGGTGAGTTTGGCGATCGTCGGATCCATATCCATGGCGACCAGAACGGACGTGTCATTGGACTCACCAGCTGGAATCCTGCCTGGCCAGCGAACAATAAATGGCATGCGGATGCCGCCCTCATAGAGACTCCATTTGCGACCAAAGAGAGGCCCCGTAAAACCCGGTGGCTGAATGTTTTTTCGATAATAGTGCGGCCAGTCGGTAGGACCATTGTCGCTAGTGAAAATCACCAACGTGTTTTCCGCCAACTTGAGCTCGTCCAGCGCATCAAGGATGCGGCCAATCTGTTGATCGAGTGCCTCCAGCACCGCGAAGAACTTCCGCTCGTACTCGTTGCTTCCCATCGCCGCCCAACGGCCAAGCTGTTCCTCGGAAGGGATATGTGCGTCGTGAACGTCGTTGGGAAAGAACCGAACATAGAAGGCTTCCTCACGATGCCGTTCCATGAAGTCGATAACCCGGTCTGCATAGCGTGGCGACGTCTCGTACTTCTCAACGCCCTCGACGGTGCCACGGCCGTGATTCCAGCTTTCATTCTTCTTGTGAAACAGGATCCGGTCACCAAGCCCTTCGAAGGAGACCAACGACTCGTCAAATCCATACTCCTGCGGCAGCGGTGCGTTATCGACATCCCGGCCGCCGCCCATATGCCACTTGCCAAAATGAGCTGTGTGATAGCCATTGGACTTCAGCGTTTTCGCGAGAGTGGGGGCGGCTGGATCAAGCCAGTTTGGCATTTTCCGCTGTCGGTTTGACTTGCTGCCGGCGAAGAAAGAATGAATCCGGTATCGCTGTTGGTACTGTCCGGTCGTCAGCGCAACGCGTGATGCCGAGCAGATGGGTGAGTTGACGTAGAAGTTTGTAAACTTCGTACCCTCCGATGCGAGTCGATCGATGTGCGGTGTCTTCATGATCGGATTGCCAAAGCAGCCGGGATCCGCGTAGCCCATGTCGTCCACGAAAATCACGACGACGTTTGGACCAGCTTCGGCGGCCGCGTAACGCCCGATGATCAGCAAAACCAGACAACAAACGCACATCTCGACAGGCATGATTGCCCATCGACGAATTTCACCAACCATCCTTTTTCCTCCACCAGTGACATCAGTCCGCCATTCTGAAGGCCTACGAGCCTTTTTGCCAGACCTTGCTGACCGGACTTTTGCTTCGGCACACCACAAGCTCCCCGGCTGACTCCAGTGACAATCTTCCCAGTCAGACTCGCACGCTCCGGTCGATTGCAGATATGCTGCAACAAGTAGCCAGACAAAACGCACGATGATGGAATGGAGACAACGATGCCGCGGCCATCAGGAGCCACGTGGACAGTGACGGGAATACTAATCGCCGCGGCGCTGCTCGTCCAACGGCCGGCGACGGCCGCCGACCCAGCCGAAGCCCGCAGCGCCCGTGAAATCCCCTTGGGAATCAACCTCGCGGGCATCGTGGACCATTCAACCGAGCTTCCTTTCCACGATTTGTTTACGCAGGCGCGGCCATGGATCGCCCAGGCCGAAGGAAAGCCGTGGGGCCAGGGAAAGCCGCTCGAGCTATCCTCCCAGGGCGAAGTACTGCGGCTCTAGCCAGGGCAGTTTGCCACCACGGTGATGTGCAGCAAGCAGGGTACGCCGCCGGGCCGGTACGTCTGTCTCTACGAAGGGCAGGGCGAGCTCTCCTTCGGCAAGGGCACGCGTGTGCTGCGATCGAAGCCCGGCAGGATTGACATTCAGGTTGAGGAAGACACGTCGCTATTCCTCGACCTGAAGCAGACTTCCGCGGACGACCCGATACGGAACATTCGCGTTTACATGCCGGGCACAACGAAGGACTACCTGACGCAACCGTTCCGCACCAACTTCCTGAAACGCACGCAGCAGTTTGGAGCGATTCGATTCATGGACTGGATGAACACCAACAACTCGAAAATCACGTCGTGGGACGAACGCCCACGTCCCTCCGATTTTTCCCAGGCTACGCGTGGTGTGGCCCTTGAGTACATGATTGCCTTGTGCAACAAGCTGCAGCGCGAGCCGTGGTTCTGCATGCCGCACCTCGCCGATGACGACTATGTAAGAGAGTTTGCCCGGCAGGTAAAGCAGGATCTCAGTCCAGGCCTGCGCGTCTACATCGAGTACTCCAACGAAGTCTGGAACACGACGTTCGAACAGGCCCGTTATGCGCGAGAACGAGGGTTGGCCATGAAGCTTGGTGCCAGCGACTACGAAGCCCAACTGCGATTTGCTTCCCTTCGCTCGGTAGAAACATTCAAAATCTGGGAACAGGAATTCGCAGGCACCGATCGGCTGGTTCGAGTACTGGGAAGCCAGTCCGTCAATCCATGGGTCAGCGAGCAGGTCATCACGTTTGAAGATGCTTACAAGTCGGCGGACGCCGTCGCAATCGCACCGTATTTCGGCAACTCGCTCGGCGATCCCAAAGCAGCCGATAAGACCGCTCGGTTGTCGGTGAAAGACATCCTCGAACGTTGCCGCGCCGATATCGAAGCGAGCAGTGACTACATCACGAAAACCGCCCGACTCGCCAGGCGTTACAAGCTTGACCTGATCGCTTACGAAGGCGGGCAGCACCTCGTTGGCCACGGCGGGGCAGAAAACAACGAGCAACTGATGGAGCTTTTCTACGCCGCCAACCGCAGCCTTGGTATGCGTGAACTGTACAAGCTCCATCTCGACACGTGGAAGCGCTCCGGCGGGCGTCAGTATTTTGTTTTTAGCAGTGTCAGCCAGCCCAGCAAGTGGGGAAGTTGGGGACTGCTGGAGAGCGAACTTGAGCGCGACGCGAATGCCCCAAAGCTGAAGGGCGTGCGCGACTTCCTTAAGGAAACACCGACCTGGTGGTAGCCGCGGCACGAATCGCCTTCACGCCGCCAGAACCCGCTGCTGCGTCAGCGTTGATGAGGCGGAGGCGGAAATAGTTCGCGCAACAGCATTTCACCGGGTCCGTCGCGGGACTCACCCCGAGGGTCCCCCGCGGGCCACGACCTCCCCAGCGGATCTCGCGACGGGCTGCCTCGTCCATCGGGACCGAAAGCCTCCGCCAACTCCCGTGCGAAATCTGCACGATCGCGGCGTCCACGATCTTCCATAATCAGACCGAGCTGGACAAAGCTCCGTCGGGCCAGGGCACGAACCACGGTCGTTTTCGCCACGTCGCTGGGTAGTTTTTCAATAATCCGAATCGCACGAGCCAGAAAAACATGCGCCTGATCCAACTGGTGCTGATGATGCTCGACGCGAGAAAGTTCAATCTGAAATCCGGCGAGCCAGACTTGATAGCCGGGGCAGTGGGGATAACGTTTCGCCAGCGTGGCCTGACGACTGGTGGCACGCCTGAAGTATCGTTCCGATTCCGCGCGTAACTCGCGACGTTCCGCGCCGTCACTGGAATCGGCCAGAACCTCAAGGATCATGGCGAGTTTGAAGGCAGCCTGAGCGACGGTTGAAGTGTAGAGTGCCACGTCCGAACGTTCGGAGGACAGCTTTTCGCCAATCGTCATGGCTTCCGAGAATCGTGCCCGCAATTCTTCCAGCGTCTCCCGCGTCAGGTGTTCGCAGGCACGCAGGTCAATCTGCGTATAGGCATCGAGCAGACTGTACTGGTATTCGGTGACGTGCGGAAACTCCACGGTCAGTTCTTTGAGAATATCAATCGCTCGCTGGTCGGCAGCTTCTTCGTCCGGGTTACGCAGGTCGACGGCGTCCGGTGCCAGTTCGAACAGGCACATTGCCAGCAGGTGCTTTGTGTCCGGCGCATCCGTTCGGTCCGCAAGTTCGTCCAGAAATTCAACAGCCAGCTTCAAGTCGCTCGTCACGCTCGCCCGTCGAGGTGGATCCATCAAGAACAGATGTAAGTCGTTTTGATGTGGTGCACTCAGAAACGATGCGTCCGGCAGGCTGTTCGGCCCCAAACCAGGTCGCAGGAAGCGAGACTTCAAATACAGCGAACGGGCCAGCTCAAACTGCAACTGATCGGCCATCGCCGAACGCGAACTGTCGTCCGGCACGAGCAACTCGGTATTGGTGGCCGTCATCGAATGCAGCAGGTCGATCGCCTTGACATGTTCCGCCTCGGATTCGTCGGCCTTCCCCACCGCCTTGAGGTTCTGGCCGATATGGTTGTGAGCACTGGCGAGTTTCAACTGAATCGCAGAAGTTGCCCCGAGTTGTCCATAGCGTTCGATCGCACGGCGATACGACTCCACCGCCAGTTCGTGATCACCGAGTTGCTCATGGATTCGGGCAACCTTGCTTTGCGCTTCAGCTGCCTTCAACAACAGTTCCTCACTGTCGGTTTGTGAGGAAAGCTCCTCATAGAACACCAGAAGACTCTGCAGCAGGGCAGCACTCTCGTTGGAGAGCACGGGCTGGGCCGTCAGTGCCCCATCGGTGCCGTCAAGCCGATCGGGTGCGAAGCGATCGAAGATATTCTCCAGCGTCGAAGTCGCCAACGTGGCCACTGCCGAGGTACGCGCGTTCTCTTCTTCAACCTGCCGATAGGCGGCATTGGTATTCACATAACCGATCGTGCTGACGATGGCGACAACGCAGAGCAGGGTGGCCGCCAGAAATCCGAGCGATGCGACCGCCGGATTCCGTTTCGTCCAACGAGCGAGTCGCTCCCACGGATACAGACGGCGTGCCCGAATCGGTTCGTGATTGCGGAAGCGTTGCAAATCATCCGCCAATTCCTCGGCTGTCTGGTACCGCTGATTCGGGTCCGTCGCGACCGCCTTGAGTACAATTGTCTCCAGATCCTTCGGCACGTCCGGGTTGACCGAACGTAGCGGAGGTACGTCGCCCCGCGCGATGTCCTGCATGAGCCGCGTCTTGGTCGTCTCCTGAAACGCCGGCCGCCACGCGATCACTTCGTACAGCGAAAGCCCCAAACTATATATGTCCCCGCGTTGATCGGTTTGCCCGGAGAACTGCTCGGGCGGCATGTATCGCATCGTGCCGACGGCTTGCCCGGCCGTCGTCAGCCCGTCATCGACATTCATCAATTTGGCAAGACCAAAGTCGGTCACCCAGATTGTGCCGTCACTACCGATCAAAAGGTTGGCCGGCTTTATGTCGCGATGCAGCGTGCCGTTTTGGTGAGCGTAGTGCAGGGCCGATGCAACGTGGCCACCCAGTTCGGCGATGCGCATAAAATCGTTGCGAATCGCGATGGACGATTCCTCGCCGTTGAGCACCTGGTCCAGTCCCGGGCCGTCAATGTACTGCATGGCGTAGTAATGGACGCCCCATTCGTCGCCAACGCTGAACACCGGCACGATATTGGAATGGTGCAAGGTCGCCGCCGCGCGAGCTTCCCGCTGAAATCGCCCCACGGTTTCAGCCGTGGTGAACAGGGAAGGCGCAAGCACTTTCAAAGCTACGCGTCTGCCAAGTGATTGCTGAGTGGCTTCGTAAACGATCCCCATACCGCCGCGACCGATGCGACGGTTGATCTTGAAGTCGCCCAGCTCGTCCACGTTGAGTCCTAACAACGGATCGGACTCACCGGCTCCCCCGGAACCCGATTCGCGAGGCTTCCGTTTCTCCATCATCAACAGCGTGGGAAACAATTTCTGGATACGATCCGCAAACTGTGGATACTGCTGGGCGTAACCATCCACGGTGACATCCTGCCCCGCGCGTACTTCTTCCAGAAAAACTTCGGCCAGCTCTTCAACTGGGTCGCGTTCGTCCTCGGTGACCATCGACATCAGACTTCACCTTCGAACGGCTCGGCAATTTCCCGCAAGCGTGCGATCGCACGAATGTAGCGTTTGCTGGCGGCCCCTTTGGTCAAGCCAAGCTCCGCGGCAGCCTCGTTATTGGTCAACTCTTCAAAGTGTCGCAGCACAAGAATCTCTCTGTCAATTTCGTCCATCTGCTCCAACCACGTTCGCAACCGCGCGGAGTGCTCTGCCGCAACCGCCGCCTGACTGGGTGATGTCAGGTGAGCACTCAGTTCGAACGCCACGACTTCGGAGTTCACACTCGCATTACGCATCACGCCGATCGGCTGTTCAGCGCGGGGATCGCGCTTCTTTCGACCGAGGTGCCATCGATGAACGTCAATGAGTCGTTGACCAACCACCAATCGCAACCAGACCACAAACGGAATTCGCGGATCTTCCAGGTAGCCCTCCAGCTTCTTCGATGCGTCCATGAACCCGTCCTGAAGGATGTCCGATGCATCAACACGCTGGGCCAGTCGTTGGTCCATCCTTAACTGAATCATACGTCGCAAACGCTCCCGATTCTGCAAAAACAGACCAGCCAGAGCATCCTTACCACCGGACTGCAGCGTTTTTATGTACTCGTCGCTTTCGGGCGTGTCGTTTGTGCTCATGTTCGGTCGTTCGCCGTGGCCGACGAATTATTGCCTGCCGTCAAAAGGAAATAGATCGTAAACGAATTCTCAACGGTGCTGTCTACAGAGTGTTACCAATCGCGTGTACCAGATTAGACCACGGAACATAGCGTGGCCACCTCATCTAAATGATCAGTTCTGATCACGGGAGAAAACTATGTCCAAACGTACGCGCGAAAACCGGCGAAGACACAGGAACATAAGTAAGAAGTTGATCATGGAGGGCCTCGAAGATCGACAGCTGCTCGCTGCAGATTTAGGTATCGGCGAACTAGCCACGCTCGATACAACCACAAATCAACAACAGCCACGCGGCGATGGTGAACGCGGGCAGCGCGTATCGGCGGCTCCGATTCGTGCCGCAGCGCCACGGCAGATTGACACGTCGGAAGGACCCGTGAATGGGCCCGTCGGTGATGTCGATTTCGAAGTACCCGCCATCGATGGCACTGGAAACAACAAGTCGAATCCCGATTGGGGCGCTGCCCACTCGGGGTTGCTACGCCTAACAACGCTTGAATACGAAGACGGCGTTGAAGCACCATCAGGCGACGACCGACCGAGTGCCCGGGAGGTGAGCAACGCCGTCGCCGCTCAGACCGAACTGACCGAAAACTCGCGTGGCCTGACGGACATGACGTGGCTGTGGGGCCAGTTCATCGACCATGACATCGGCATTACCGAAGGCGCCGATCCTGCCGAAGCGTTCGATATCGAGGTTCCACTTGGCGACGAGTACTTCGACCCCTTCTTCACCGGCCAGCAGACCATCAGCCTGTCGCGTTCTGACTATGTGGAAGGCTCGGGCCACACCCTGGAAGATCCACGCACACAGATCAACGAGATCACCGCGTTCCTGGATGGTTCGGTCATTTACGGTTCCGACGAAGAACGCGCCGCCGAACTGCGCACCTTCGAAAACGGCCTGCTAAAAACCAGCGATGGCGAACTGCTGCCTTTCAACGAAGCGGGACTGTCAAATGCCGGTGGCACCAGCGACACACTGTTCCTTGCCGGGGACATTCGAGCCAACGAGAATGCGGCTCTGAGTTCCATGCATACGATTTGGGTGCGTGAGCACAATCGCATTGCAGCGGAGTTTTCCCAGCAAGACCCGGGACTAACCGACGAGCAAGTCTATCAACAAGCAAGGAGATTGGTCACGGCTCAACTGCAGGCGATCACCTACAACGAATTCCTGCCTGCGTTGTTGGGCCAAAACGCGATCTCCGAATACCAGGGTTATGATGCCGAAGTGAACCCCGGAATCGCGAACGTTTTCTCGACCGCCATCTATCGATTCGGCCACAGCATGCTCTCCACAGAACTGCTGCGGCTGAACAATGACGGCACGACGGCGGATGAGGGCAACCTGTCGCTGAGTGACGCTTTCTTCGCAACCGATGAGCTCACCGAACACGGTATCGATTCGCTGCTTGTCGGAGCTGCCAATCAGGTCGCGCAGGAAGTTGACAACCAGGTGGTCGACGACATTCGCAATTTCCTGTTCGGACCACCGGGCGCGGGCGGATTCGATCTCGCCTCGCTGAACATTCAACGCGGTCGAGACCACGGGCTGGCGGACTACAACCAGGTCCGGGAAGACATGGGGCTGCAGCGGGCAGAGACCTTCGCCGACATCACGTCGGATGTGGAATTACAGGCGAAGCTGGAAGCACTCTACGGTGACGTCGACAACGTGGACGTGTGGGTCGGCAACCTCGCTGAAGACCACGTTCGCGGAGCCAGCGTTGGGGAATTGGGCCAAACCGTGATGGCCGACCAATTCGAGCGAATTCGCGATGGAGATCGTTTCTGGTATCAGAACACGTTCCAGGGACGTCAACTCCAACAGATCGAGAACACCACTCTCGCCGACGTCATCGAACGCAACTCGGACGTTACCGGTCTGCAAGAGAACGTGTTCTTCATTGATGGCGAACCGGGAAATCCGCCGCCGCCCGGCGATGGGCCGAACGATGGCCCCAACAACGGACCGGGGGACGGGCCGGGTAATGGTCCGGGGGACGGGCCCGGTGGCGATCGCCAGCAGCAACCGCCAAACAATGGCCCTGGCAACGGTGGGCCAGATAACGGCGGACCCGATAACGGCGGACCGAACAACGATGGACCACCACCCAACGGACCACGTCCGCAAGCCGCACTCGCGGAGGCAGCGCAGCAAGTCGTCACCAACGATGACGTCGCCGTGGCGTTGACCTCAGTCGACCAGGATGCAGGCAATCAGGATGCGGACGACGAAGACGAGTCAACCCAACGACGCCGTGCCGAACAGATCACGGCGATTGACCAATTGTTTGCCCAACGGGGCCGGAGAACTCGGTAACTGTCGACCACGACGACTACTGGCAAGGCCACGCGAGTCTTTTTTCACGACGCCAGCACCATTAGAATGACGGACGTAGTTCATTCAAAGGGGTTCCGGGTTGGCGAACACGAAACAGACTCGACGTGGCTTTTTTACCAATACACTCGCGGGCGCCGCGGCGATCGCAGGTGTGCACGCAAACTCAACGACATCCGCGCAACCACGTGCGAGAGTCGAGCGTCCCAACATCGGCTGCATCGGCCTTCGTTATCAGGGCAGCGTCATCGCGCACAAGGCTCAGTCGCATGGTGATATCGTGGCCGTTTGCGATGTCGATGCGAACGTCCGCGACACGGCCAGGTCCGCCTTCGGAAGCACGGCGGCAGGTTTCGAGGACTATCGCGATCTACTGGCACGCAAGGACGTCGATGTCGTCACGATCGGCACGCCGGATCACTGGCATTCGAAAATGATCATCGATGCGTGTCGGGCCGGCAAAGACGTCTACTGCGAAAAACCACTCACACTGACCATCGACGAAGGCAAGCTCATTCGTGATGTCGTCCGGGAGACTGGTCGCGTCGTCCAGGTCGGCTCCTGGCAACGATCGGACCACCGTTTCCGTCAGGCCATCGAAATGGTCCGCAACGGCCGAATCGGCAAACTACAGCGAGTCGACGTCGTGCTTGGGAAGAACCAGCAGGGCGGTCCGTTCGCGACGCGGCCTGTGCCAAAATCTTTCAACTGGGATCTCTGGCAGGGCCAGACGCCCGATGTACCGTTTCGCGAGGAGCGATCGCACTACACATTTCGCTGGTGGTACGAATATTCCGGTGGCCAGATGACCGACTGGGGCGCTCATCATCTGGACATCGCGCAATGGGCCATCAATTCGCTGCCCACGGAAATCGACGGCAAGGCAAGCTACCCGCACGTCGAACACGGCTACAACGTGGCAAAAGATTTTGTTGCAACCTATCGATATGCCAACAACGTCGTTATGACAGTGAGCGACACCGGTCGCAACGGAATCATGTTCACAGGCGACGCGGGGAGGCTCTTCGTGAATCGCGGGACTATTCAAGGAAAACCAATCGAAGAGCTCGCGAACCGTCCGTTCGGCAGAGAATTCTGGACCGCCTACAAATTCGATAATGTCGAGCGTCCCTTGCGAGCCGGAAAACTGGAAGCAATCGTCAATCACATGGGCAACTTTTTTGACTGCATCGAATCCCGTCGCCCGCCGATCTCGGACGTAGAGAGCCAGCATCGCAGCGTCAGCACCTGCCACCTTGGCAACATCTCCATGAAGTGCGGTCGGCCGCTTCGTTGGAATCCGGAGGACGAAGTCTTCGAAAATGACGCGGAAGCCAACACGATGCTGCGTCGCCCGCAGCGAGAGGGCTACGAAGTTGCCTGAGACCCCCAAGACAACCGGCGGAACACGGCGGCGTTTTCGCTTCTCACTGCAGATGCTGCTGCTGGCGGTATTCGCATTTGCTGCACTCCTGGTGGCGCGCAACACGCTGGCTCCGCGGCACGTCCACGTCACTCTGATCCCCAACAGCATTGTGGTCGGGCGATCCGAAATGACGATGACGCAGTTTCGCCAGCACATCGCGAACACCCGTTGGCCGATCCTCAAGAAGCTGCAACCACTCGGTCAACTACACCTTCACATGGTACCGGACGATTCGCGGTACGCAGAACTGACGCGGATGGCGCGGGACAACGGCGTTCCCATGCGCACCTACACGCCGATCCGAATTGACAAAGTATCTCGCAGCCCAAAGGGTACGGTGGTGTCGTGGAGCCAATAGACCGCAGAACGTTCGTGGCCGGCACAGCGGCTGCCACCTACTCTACCTTGGCGCGTGCGGAAGCGCCGGCCGGCGGAGCTTCGGAACCCCGCGTGCCCAAGTACATCCTCGGTTCCTGCCTCTATGGTTACCAATACATTGGCGAGATCCTCCCCGAGGTCCACAAGATCGGCGCGACGGCGATTGACATCTGGCCCAAAGTTCACGGCAACCAGCGCGAGCAACTGGACGACCTTGGCGAAGAACGGTTCCGTGGATTGCTCGAGCGTCACAACGTCACGCTGGGCTGCATCACTCAATACAAACTGGGGCCGTTCGGCCTCAAGGAAGAAATGCGGCTGGCCCAACGCTTCGGAGCGGACACAATTGTGTGCGGAGGGGTTGGCCCGGCGGGACTGAAAGGCAGCGAACTCAAATCGGCCATCGGTCGGTTCATTGAAAAGCTGAAGCCGCATCTTGTCGTGGCAGAAGAATGTGGCGTCACGGTGGCGATCGAGAATCACGGTCATAATCTGATCGAGTCGCCCGACTCGCTGAAGTACCTCGCCGAACTGCGACCCTCGAAGCATCTTGGCATTGCGTTCGCCCCCTACCACCTGCCGCAGGACGAACGACTGCTCTCCGACCTGATTGTTACGCTGGGAGAATCGATCGCCATGTTTTATGCGTGGCAGCATGGCATGGGCTGCATGAAAAGACTTCCCAAAGAACAAGAACTGCTGCAGATGCCTGGTCGCGGCAAACTGGATTTCGCCCCACTCCTCTCGGCGCTGGACGCGATCCGCTACGCTGGTTGGACGGAGATTTTCATGCATCCGGTACCACGCGGAATCCCAATCCTTGAAACGGCATCAGCGGTCACCGATGAAATCAATCGCGCGCGAAAGTATCTCGCGGATTGCTCGGGCCGCTAGTCGAAGAACGGGCAATCGGAGCCGCGACCCAGGCGTTCAACCGCAAGCATGCCGACAGCCCCAATCACAGCAAGAGGCAAGATGAGCAAATTCAATATCCGCCGAGCGGACGCCAACGACATCGAACCGCTAGTCGAATTCAATCAGGGCATCGCGATTGAGACGGAAGACTTCGAACTCGATCGCGACACACTGCGTGCCGGCATTCTTCAACTGCTGGAAAACGATCAATACGGTTTCTACATCGTGGCCGAATGCGAAGGACGCGTCGCCGGTTGCCTGATGATTACGTACGAATGGAGCGACTGGCGGAATGCCGTTTTCTGGTGGATCCAGAGCGTCTATGTGCATGCCGATTTTCGCCGGCAAGGCGTCTACCGCTCGCTCTACCAACACATCCAACAGATGGCTCGCGAGCACAACGTGTGCGGCTTCCGCCTTTACGTCGAGAAGGAAAACACGGTCGCTCAGCGAACTTACGAAAAACTGGGGATGAACGAGGCCGTTTACCTGATGTACCAACAGAAGAATGAAACCTAGCACTCCTTCCACGTTTCGCATCGCCTGTGCCGTAGCGACACTTTACGCTCTCAACACCGCGGCCACGCTCGCGCAGAACGCCGAAGCACCGCGGCCCAATATCATTCTGTGCATGACGGACGATCAGGGCTGGGGCGATACGGGGTACAACGGACACCCTTATCTGCAAACTCCCCATCTGGATCAAATGAGCCGCGAAGGAGTCACGTTTACGCGATTCTATTCCGCAGCCGCCATGTGCTCACCGACGCGAGGTAGCGTCTACACGGGTCGCAATCCGTATCGTTTCGGCATCACGTTCGCCATGAAAGGCATGCTGGAAGAGTCGGAAATCCCCATCACCAGCGTGCTCCGAAAACACGGCTATACCACGGGACACTTCGGCAAATGGCACCTCGGTACACTCTCGCCGAAACCCGGTGACCAGAAACGCTGGGGTGCCTTCAGCAAACATCCCCAGCACTACTATTGCCCTCCGTGGGAACGTGACGTCGATGTCAGCTTTGTCACCGAATCCAAGGTCCCTACGTGGAACCCGCTGGTTGACCCTGGTCCGATCAAGAAGTCGCAAACGCCGTCGACAGAGACAGATGCAAAGCCCAAGTCCAACGCTCCCTCCGCCACGCCGTATGGCAACGAGTATTTTACCGGCCCAGGTCAAACGGTAACCGACAACACGGATGGCGACGACTCGCGCGTGATCATGGATCGAGCGATCCCCTTCATTCAGAATGCCGCCAATCGCGACCAGCCGTTCTTCGCCGTGATCTGGTTTCACACGCCCCATTCGCCCGTCGTTGGTGGCCCTCGATACCGGGCCATGTACCACGACCGCCCCGAACCCGAGCAGCACTACTACGCGTGTATCACGGCGATGGACGAACAGGTCGGACGACTGCGCAAGGAACTCGGCAAGCTGAACATTTCCAACAACACGATGCTGTGGTTCTGTTCCGACAACGGGCCGGCACGACAGGGCTCGCCGCGGCACGTGGGGTCGAACGGCGGTCTGTCCGGCCACAAACTATCAATTAGCGAAGGCGGCATCCGCGTCCCCGGGCTGCTGGTTTGGCCCGAACAGGTTACCGCTGCACGTACGGTATCGGCACCCTGTGTGACGACCGACTACTTCCCCACGATTCTGGACGCGTTGGCAATCGACCTGGCGGCAGACCGCACCTACGACGGAACGAGTCTACTACCTTTGATTCGCGGTGAGACGACGACCCGATCCAAACCGATCGGATTCCTCAACAAGGATGCAAAAGAAGCGGTGTGGATGGAACAACGCTACAAGTTGATTTCCAAACCAAAAACAGAAAAACTGTTCGATATCGAATCGGACCCCCGTGAAACGACGAACCTGCTGGAAAGCCATCCGGCCATCGCAAGGCGAATGCGGAACGAGTTGACCAACTGGAAAACCGAAGTCCTTGCCGAGCTCTCACAAATCCAGACCCCAAAATAGTCAGGCATACCGTGAAAGACTTTCCCAAACGGAGACTCCCTGCCAGCTTGTTGCTTGCCACTCTCGCGATCGCCTGCTCGCCGCTGTGCACGGGGAACGCCGGCGCACAAGAAACGCCGCCAACGGCAACGGAGATCGTGCGGTTCTGGATCAACAGGCAGGACACCGACGGCGACGGCAAGGTCTCCAAAGAGGAAGCCAGTGGTCCGTTGGCACGATTCTTCGACATGGTCGACGCCGACGGAGACCAGTTTCTCATCGAAAGTGAACTTACCCGAATGGCACGGCGTTGGGTGGAACGTCGCGGCTCCGACACTGCCAACGGCGCGAAAGCTCAAACGCCACCCCAAAACTACGCCTCCGACGAGGCCATCCGCTCGCGTGTGCCCGAAGGCGTCAGGGCCGTTCTGAATGTGAACTATCGCTCGGGCGCTGACGACGACACACAAAAAGACTGGCAACTCGATCTCTTTCATCCGACGGCAGCAACGAAGACCGCTCGGCCGGCGATCTTATTCGTTCATGGTGGCGGTTGGTCGAAGGGTGACAAGCGCAATCCCAAATTCATCGGCCGGGCCATCGACTACGCGGCGATGGGATACGTTACCGTTTCGGTCAACTATCGGCTCACGCGAGAGATCCTGCCGTGCGTCGAAGACGTGAAGAATGCCGTTCGATGGCTGCGAGCGAATGCAGACAAATACCACCTGGACGTGAACCGGATTGGCGCCTACGGAAACTCGGCCGGTGCCCACCTGGTAACGCTGCTGGCCGTTTCGCCCAACGTCAAGGAGCTGGAAGGCGACGGACCGTGGCGTGAACAAGCCAGCTCTCTTCAAGCGGTCGCTGCCTCCGCGACACCAACGTTGCCACGATATGGAACCGGTAGTGACGAAGTGAAAGAGCTTGTGGCGCCCATCACGCATGTTTCGTCGAAAGCACCGCCAATGCTATTGTTCCACGACACCTCGGATTCAACCGTGCCCGTCGCCAACTCGGATCGATTCGTGGCAGCTCTGAAAGAAGCCGGTGCTGGCGACGTGACCTACAAACGTTACACCAACCAATCCGGGCACGCGGTGTTTACCGCCAACATTGCCGAAACCGGCCCGTTCATGAAGGCATTCTTCCAGCGTACGCTGATGGACGCTTCGCGGACCTGGGCAACGGACACAGAACTGGCCCGGGAGCTTACGGCGCTCAATACAAAACTCACGGAAGCCTACGTTCGCGAGGACGTCGCGGAGTTGCGCCGGATGCTCGACGACGACCACGTTCACAACAATGTTTTTGGCGTGGCGCTCAGTAAGGATCAGTTTCTGGGCGATATCGAGTCCGGGACGCTGGTCTTTGAATCGTACGACACACACAACCTGAAATGGCGTATCGACGGCGACACGGCGGTCGCGACGGGGCTGATTCGCGCCACGGCCAAACGTAGCGGCAACGTCGTTCCGGCCAACGAGTTTCTCTTCACGCGTGTGTACGTCCGCCGAACAGACGACTGGAAAGTGCTCCTGTTTCACAACACGATGGTCCCGGGCAAGTAGCAACCGAACGCCCACCGCGCTCAAGGAAGCATCACCATGAAGTGGCCGCGACTTCCCGACTACGGCTATATCCCGCGTTGGCCGGAAGACGGAACGGACTTCATTCACCCGGAAGATGTTTCCGAAGTGGCCGGCATGTTTCCCGGGTACCGCGTCTTTCGCCGTGACAGTTTCAATGGCCGCTTCTTTGTTTGTAGTTACGGAAAGATTCGATTTCGCCTACGCTCCTGTTTGTGGACGAAAGTAAAGGGCGACGGAATCGACATCGGCCAACGTGTGGAAACAACCGGGATCTGCATGAGTCGCGAGCTGTTTGTGGGCCGCGTCCGATCGATGCAGTACTCGCGTCGCGAACGTTCCATTCTTTACGGCCTGGAACGCAACGGCGTTCCTGTACCACAACCGTTTCGCGCCCATGAACTACGACCAATTGGCCTTAGCAACAGAATGAATCATGAGTACTTGCGTTCGACAGGTTGACTGGGAGTCCGGCAAATCCGAACTCTTGTCGATTCGCTACGAGGTCTTTGTTATCGGACAGAACGTCCCCGTAGAAATCGAGCAGGATGACCTCGATCCGCGATGCAGCCACTTTCTGGCCTCGGACGCTGGCGGCAAGCCCATTGGGACTGCCCGCGTCGACGCGGAAGCTCACGTAGGACGCGTCGCCGTGCTGGAATCACATCGCGGCCTTGGCGTGGGCCGCCAACTAATGAATGCGTCGCTGGCATACCTTGCTGAAAACGGCCACGAATTGGCACTCCTCAATTCGCAAACCTCGGCGGCGGAATTCTACTCGAAGCTGGGCTTTGTACCCGTTGGCGAAGAGTTCATGGAAGCTGGCATTCCCCATATCGCCATGCAGAAGCCACTCCGCTAGCACGCCCTTAACAACAAGCGGCACAACTGCCACCAACACGGTTTTCAATACAGCCCGATGTGGAATTGGTCGACGCTAACGATAGGGTCGGCAAAATACGCTCACGACAGCGATAGCAGTCAAACTTCTCTTGAACCCGAACGGCCGGGCAACGTAGAAGTACCAACCGTCGAACTGGCGTATCGCGCCTTCGACGCCCCAAAAAACAAACACGTTCGAACGGAGTCAAGGATGACCAAGCGAACTCTGATCTGCATATTGGCCATACTCACATGGTGTTCTACCTCCTTCGCGCAATCTTACGGCAAACAGGATGCTGCCATCGGTGGACTGGCAGGAGCCGTTCTGGGCGGCATCATCGGTCATCAGAATGATGAGACTCCCGAAGGCGCGTTGATTGGCGGAGCAGTCGGCGCCATCGCCGGCGGACTGCTGGGCAAAGCGAAGGACCAGCAAATCCAGCAACACCGTGCGTACCAACATCACGCATGGAACGCACGCCAGGCTCAGCTCGGTCGAGCTGTCACGATCAATGACGTTGTGGAAATGTCCCGCTCCGGCGTCAGCGAAGGCGTAATCCTCAATCAAGTCCGCACCAATGGCGTGGCCGACCACATCGGCACGCACCAAATCATCGCGATGCACAATAGTGGCGTCAGTGAGCGCGTGATTACCGCAATGCAGCAGACGCCCCGCGCGGGGACGGCGCAGCCTGTCCGACGCGAAACCGTGGTCGTGGAATCCGTTCCGCCACCGCGACCGGTCATCGTCCATCGGGAAATTCACGTGTCTCCACGGCCGGTGTACGTCCCTCACCATCGCGTGCGATACGCAACTCGGCCCGCGTTTCCCACGTATCCATCACGTCGCGGCTTTCACCACTACTGGTAAGTTGGCGGGAGATGAACGTCTGATGTAAATCCGGTTAGCCTGTGCCTTTCCGTGGACCCGGATGCGCATCAGAGCCCTTCTTCGCGGTACAATGGGGCCAACACGCCAACCGTCGAGGTCCCCATGCATCCGCCTTCCACACGTTCGCTTGCGACGTTTCGACATCACCGTGGCTTTACGCTTGTTGAGCTACTGGTGGTCATCGCCATCATTGCCATGCTCGTCACCCTGCTCCTGCCAGCGGTGCAGTCCGCGCGGCAGGCAGCTCGCAACATGCATTGCAAAAATACGCTGAAGCAGATGTCACTGGCAGGGCTGAACTTCGAATCGGCAATGGGACACATGCCCGGCGACGGCTGGGGCTGGCGCTGGGTCGGCGATCCGGACCGCGGCAATGGAGACGCGCAACCCGGATCATGGCTGTACCGCATCATGCCCTTCACCGAGGCCAGAGAAATCTGGTCGATGGCAGAAGACAACCTGCCCGGCGAAATCACCGATCGACAACTTGCAGGCGCCGCGCGGGCCATCGGCACCCATCTGCCATGGTTCAACTGTCCCGAACGGAAAGACGAGCGACTCACGCCGCTAAGCGTCAGCAACTGGCCGTACCGCAATGCAGGAACGACCGAAGGCGCGGCCACGATCTCTTACGGTGCCAACTGGGGCGATACCGTCATCCAGTTTCCGTCCGGGCCCCGCTCGTTGGACGATGGTCCATCAGACTCGCTGCCGAAAGGTACTGGCGTCGTCTTCTGGCGTTCAAAGTTGCAGACGAAGCATATCGAAGACGGCATGAGCAAGACCTACTTCATCTCGGAGTACCACTGGTCGTTTGACCCCACCGAACCGACGCTGGGTGAGAACTATTACGGCATCGGCACGCCACTGGGAGGAGGCTACGTGACCACCGCCGCTCACGCACCCAAGAAGGACGGCATCCGCGACACACAATTGCCGGTCGACGAACTGGGCCGCATGGGCAGCGCCCACAACTCGACTTTCAACGTCGCGTTCTGTGACGGATCCGTTCGCGCGATGGACTACGGCATCGAACCGGTCGTTCACCTTGGACATGCCAACCGTCGTGACGGCCGCTAGAGGTACGATCGCTAACCGGTGGGCACGCTAGTCAGACCGCCCGCTAGACAATGCGGTTTTCGCCACCGTTTTCGTCTTGATGAATCGTGACCGGCCAGCCCGGAAACTGATTCCCCGGGTCGCCGTTGGTAGCGTCAACCAGAAAACGAAATGCCTCCAGCTTGTAAGTTTTCGCAGCCGCATCGATCGTCACCAATCCAAATCCGCTCGCTTTCTCGTGAGCCCGGCGATAGCGATTCTTGTCCTTACCAACGACAGGGTTGCCCACCGCGTAGACGAAGACCCGGTTCCCAAACCCGTCAAGGAATTCCCCCGTGTTGGCATTGCCGTGTTGCGGACGGTTCTCGTGCGGCATACCGATTTCGTCCGGACGCCACCAACGCGGATAACCAGCCGCGATTGCGGGCGTGCAAAAGGACCAGTTGCTGTCGCGCTGTTGATCGACACCGTACTGACACAGCGACGTCAGATGCTGATCGCCGTTGATGTGGAGACACTTCGCCTTGCGAATGATTCGAATCGCGTTGTTTCGTGCGGTCTGAGGCCAACCACCGGAATCCAGATCCGCCTTGAGGTATCCGTCCTTGCCACCGTGGTGCGTCGCCACGCCCGCGAAGACGGTCTGACTTAGCAGCACTTTCAGTTCGTGACCTCGCCAGTCATCGGCCCAGCTTTGCAGGAATTTCTCCTGTCGTTCGCCCAGCAGCACCAGCCCCGGCTTGTCGAGCGTCGAAGTATCGAAGTCCTCGCCTGGCACATGATCCGCTCGACCGGGACCGGTATCCACATGCGTCGGGCCGCTCTTGAATTGTCGGTCGCCCAGAATCGCAAAGCTTACGTTGCCGTACACCATGTCCCCGTAGTAGACGCTGATTCCCTGTTTGACCGGCGTCGGATCGAAGTAGTCCGGGTGATGGGCAGCGTTCGTTTTATGCACGACGTTGACCATCCGCGGCGGTTCGATGTAGCCGCCCTTCGCCGACGCGCCGCCGGACTTATTCGCCATGGCCGCGCCGCCTTCACCCCAAATGTTGCCCTGAAATACATCGTGATCATCGGGAATGCAAACGGTGGGGCGATCCTTCATCGCGTGGCGGAATGCCCAACCGAACATGTAGTATTTGCGCAGATAATTGAGAATCGCGGGTTCGGCAGGTTGTCGAATCAGGCCGTAGCCGCCGTGACTCTCGTACAGTTGGTCGCCGGAAAAATACAACATATCCGGGTCGAGCTTGATGACATTGTTAACGACCGGCTCGTACGGGAACCCATAGTGATTCTGACACGTCAGTGCTCCCAGTCGCAGCGGACGCCCACTGGGGTTCGCCTTGATCTTGCCGGACCACTCGGTGCGAGTTTCTGTGCCGTCGGTGTGCTTTTCGCGATAGACCAATCGATAGGGCGTTTCGCGTTTCTCGTCCCATCCGGGAATTCGGAAGGTTGCCGTCCACGCATCCGAATCCAGTTCGGCAACGCCAATCGACTTCCAACCATCACTTCCTTCAGCCTCGAGTTCGACAAACGGGTTATCGCCCGAACCCAGCGGCCCCGTCAGCGCGCTCAGCTTCAGCACAAAGCCTTCATCCGATCGCGAGTCACTGAGCGTATACATCGACCAAAGGATAGGGCCAAACCTGCGGCTCTCGTCGACAGTGAAGACATCCCCGGTGACCGACCACTGGGAAAATCGGTGGCGTGCACCAACGGACTTCTTCTGTCGGCTGTCGGGGAGGAAATTGTTCACCAGCGCAACATTGCCGGCAATCTCCGACGCGGCGACTTCCGTTTCGATCGTCGCCAGCGTGTCCCCGGAAACGTGCTGCGCAGCCAGCGTCAGCCGATAACGTCCTGCCGTCGCGGAAGGGACGCCGGTTAGATGCAGCCGAAATTCACGCGGCAAACCACCAGGAACGGCGACGGATTTCCTGCCAAGAACCAGCTTGCCATCGCGACCGCCGGCAATGACGCCGCTCTTTGCGAACGCGTTGCTGCGGTACTCATTGAGTTCGCTGCGGATGCCAATGCGAAAGCCCACGCCGGCATCTGGCACGTCGTCGCCATCAACCCGTCCCACCACGACGGACATATCCAGCTTGCCTGCCTCATTCGTCAATTGATGTGTGATGAGCTGGATGTTTCGGTCTCCGCCACCCTTCTGGCATTCCGCGGCGCCGTTCACGACCCGCCAGTCTTCCATCGGATTGGCCCAGAAGTCCCCTCCCAGCCACACGCGGTCATGCGTCTTAGCCCACGCATCCGTCACGTTTTCAGTTGGAGCTGCCTGCGTTTTCCCGGTTCCCAGAATGGCCGCCGCAAGGGCCGAGAGCTTGAGTAGTATGCGCCGGGTGAAGGTCATCTTGTGCCTCGATGTAGTCTGTTAGCCTGTCAGTTCGAATGGAGCAGGGCAGGGGGCGTAGCCCGCCGAGGGATGCGCCGTCGCAATCAGTTACCCGCCCCGAATCCATTCCCGATCAAACTTTGCATAACGGATACTCTTGCCCGCCGGCTCGCCGTTGTGCGGTTTGCTGATGAAGTAGCTGTACGTGACGTGCAGCAAGCCATCGCTTCCCTCAATGATGGACGGATAGTGAAAGCTGCCGACGCCCGGGGTTCGATCTTCCAGGTGCCGGGTCCACTTCCACGTTTGCCCCTCGTCGTCGGACATCGAAACGGCAAGACTGTGACGCCCGCGTTCCTTGTCGTTGTAGATGCAGATCCATTCGCCCGTCTTGCATTGCATCAGCTCGAGCCCGGAACCGGGATTGCTAAGCTGCGGGTGATCATAAACCGTGCTCCACGTCTCGCCACGATCCTTGGACTCGGAAACCAACACACGTTTCGGCGGCGGCCCATTGTCTCGCATGTAGGCTACCAGCGTTCCGTCTTTTCGCCGCGCAAAGCTGGGCTGAATGTTGCCACCTCCAACGATGGGTTCGCTGTACTTCCACGTTTTCCCAAGATCGTCAGTGATCCCCACCAGCGAGAAAGAGAAGCCGTCCGAGTACAGACCGACGAGCATACGACCGTCGTCAAGAATCAGTGGGTGCGCCCGAGTGAACCAGCCAATGCGACGCGTCAGCTTGTCTTCAGCCTGCTTCATGATCTCCGCCTGCCATTTTTCTTTTCGTGCAGAGTCCACATCCTTCGGCAGGTACGCCTCCATCTTTTGCTTCACGATGGCAGGAAAATCTCCCTCATGCTTCACGTGCATGACCTTCATCAGGTCCCACTTCGGTGGCCCCTCCGGTTGCATGTAGTCGGACGACGTCTTGATCTTCATCAACGCCGATTCCCAGAGGTTCGCCTGAATCGTCGGCCAGAGCAGCCAGAGCTTCTGGTTCTGATCGATGATCATGCAACAGTTGGTGTCGGGAAAGCCAGGCGTGTCGGCCATGGGAAAGGGCTTCGTCCATTTGCCCGTCTTCTTCACGAGGCGAGCACCCAGGATTTCCACGTCATCTTCCCGACGTTCTCCGGAGCCGTGAAACCAACACACCAGCATGTCGCCGTTGGGACATTCGACCACGCAGGAGCCGTGATTGTGCCAGTGTTCCAGGGGAAAAATCAGCTCACCGACCGGATCCTGTACCTCGGCAATCGCGGACGAACCGATCAGCAAAGCGAAAAAGATGGAAACGCGAATCGTTCGAAAAACGCAATCAGCCACGCCAAAACCTCCGATGATGAATCCGATGCGGACGCTCGTTGCGGAGACTCCTGCCGCACAACCGCCTCGCCAGATGCCCACATCATAAGTCATTTCCTCATGACGCGTGGGACCGCCCGGGCGAACTGGCATCGGTGCCCACAGCCGCTTTCCGTAGAATCAATTCTGACACATTCCACTCAGAAGACGTCACCGGAAACGCAAATGCGATTGGTCACTCTGTTCAAGCTCCCCTTCCTGATGGCCTTCGCCACTGCGGTCATGGCGCAGGAGACCGGTCCGGTGCGGGACGACATCACCGAGCTCAAGCTGAAGGACTGGCAACCGAGGTCCATGCTGGTAACGGACAGGACCGACATCCTCAAGCCTGCGTTTCCTGTGATCGATGTCCACAATCATCTCGGCGCCGGTGCCGAGAAGCTGACCGACCAACAGGTTCGCACGTACCTCCGCGCGATGGATGACGCCGGCGTGCAGACCGTCGTGAATCTCGACGGCGGCTGGGATACCAGGCTCAGGGAAACGCTGGCGGCTCTCGACGAGCGGTACCCGAAACGGTTCCTGACGTTCGCGTTGGTGAACTTCGAGGGCATCGACGAGGCCAATTGGTCAGCTCGCGAGGCACGCCGGCTGGAACGCAGCTTCAAGGCGGGCGCGAAGGGCCTGAAGCTGCACAAGTACCTCGGACTCAGTTATCGCTTCAAAAGCAAACGGCTGCTTGCAATCGACGACCGATGCCTGGATCCGATCTGGGAAATGTGCGCGAAGTACCGGCGGCCCGTCATGATCCACAGCGCCGACCCGGCGGCCTTCTTTACGCCACTGGATCGTCACAACGAACGCTGGCACGAACTCAACGAACACCCGGACTGGCTGTTTCACGGCAAGGACTTTCCAACACGCGCGCAACTGCTGGCACAAAGAAATCGTGTCATTGAACGACACCCCCGGACAACGTTCATCGGAGCTCACTTTGGCAACAGCCCCGAGGATCTGGCGACGCTGGCGCAATGGTTGGACCGCTATCCCAACTTCTACGTCGACATCGATGCGCGGATCAACGAACTTGGACGGCAGCCGTACTCCGCGCGGCGATTCTTCCTGAAGTACCAGGATCGAATCCTGTTTGGTACGGACATGGCACCTGACGCGGCAGCCTATCGCATCGGCTACCGATTCCTTGAGACCGACGACGAATACTGGGACAGCGCGGAACCAACTGGACACCGACAGGGCTTCTGGATGATCTATGGAATCTTCCTGCCCGACGAAGTGTTAAAGAAGGTCTATAAGACCAATGCCGAACGGATCCTGCGACTGACGGGTATCTAGTCATTCATTCCAGCGGGATTGACGCCCAGAGCTGGAGAGGACCGCAAGTGGAGGAGGCGAAAGACGACGGATCATTTGGTGCGAATTCGCATGTAAACATGCGTACTTCTGAAACGACATCCCCGACACCGGTCCACTTGCGGTTCTCACCAACTCAAGGTGGAGAAAACGCAACGAAAAACCAGTTCGTGGCCATCGGGGGAGCACCAAAAACCCCACTTCTGGATGGTAGTGTGTCACCATTTCGGATACAAGAAGTGTTTCCCGAAAAATCTTCCGAACTGATATTTCGCAGTGGAAAACGGATGAAGAAGAAATCGCGAAGAAACCACGAACCACGCTATTTCTCGGCCGTCGATCCAGCCAGTCTAGCCGTTGGCCATTTCTGGCGACAAAGCGTCGAGTGAATCGGGATCGCTTGACGCGACGTACCCTGCCGAGGGCGAATCGTTGCGTTGAATCAACCGGGCGATCTTCTCCAACAGCTCGCGTTTGTCGATAGGCTTCTTCGAGTAGTCATCGCACCCGGCGTCAATGCACTTTTGGCGATCGGAAGACATTGCATTCGCAGTCAACGCGACGATGGGTCCCCGGTAGTCATGCTGACGCAGCAGCTCGACGGCCGTGTAGCCGTCCATGACCGGCATCTGCATGTCCATCAGAATCGCATCGAAGGCTGGTCCTTCGCGGTACGCTTTGAGTGCCATATCCAGCGCGATCTTACCGTTGTCGGCAACTTCCACCAACGCTCCGGCTCGGGAAAGGATGCGGGCCACCAGCCGCTGGTTGATCTTCGTGTCCTCCGCCAACAATAGCCGACGTCCCGTGAAGTCGAATACGACCGCAGCTTGCCGCGGTCTGTTGGAGTCGTCAGTCCCGCGACTCTCCTCATCCACCGTAATCAACTGCAACTCACCTGGTGAGTCAGCACGGATCGTGGCCGTAAAGATACTACCCTGGCCAAACGTCGACTCTACCGAGATTCCTCCGCCCAGCATCTGTGCCAGCGAGTTGGAGATTCGCAGCCCCAGTCCGGACCCACCAAAGTTTCTGGTCGTTGATGTGTCGGCCTGACTGAATGCCTCGAAGCGAGCGATCAGATCGCGTTGCGATGGAGTCATGCCAACGCCCGTATCGACGACAGCAAAACTCAATAGGCGTTCGGATTCGTCGTAAGAAACATTGATCGTGACGCCACCGGTTTCCGTGAACTTGATTGCGTTACCGACGAGGTTCACAAGGATCTGGCGCAATCGAGTGGGATCGGAACAAATCTGTTTTGGAATCATCGTGCTGTACGCAACGTGCAGACCGATTTCTTTGGCCTCCGCCTGGGGCCGCATCAGCGCGATAATCTCGGACACGATATCGGACGGGGCGATGTCGATCCGCTCGACATCGATCTTACCGACCTCAATCTTGGACATATCGAGGACATCATTGAGGATGTTCAACAAATGGCGTCCGTACTGCTGAATCGTACTCACCATGCCGCGTCGCTCTTCGGCGGACAGATTCTCTTCGTCCATCAAAAGATCGGCGTAGCCCAAAATCGACGTCATGGGCGTGCGGATCTCGTGACTCATGTTGGCAAGGAAGTCACTCTTTGCCCTGTTCGCGGCCTCGGCCTCTTTCGCAAGGTTCGTGGCGTATTCAATCTGTTTCGCGAGGTCCCGGTTCAGCGATTCGGTACGCTCACGTGCTTTCACCAATCGCGTTATATCACTCTCGATGGCCACATAATTCACGACGTTGCCTTCTTCGTCGTGAATCGGCCGCGTCTCGATCGAGACCCAGTAGGGAGTGCGATCCTTCGAGTAATTGAGGATCTCCACATCGAATCCGTTTTCATCCGCGAGCGCCTTTCTCATGACGTCGATCGTTTCACGACACGTCTCGCGGCCCTGCAGAATGGAACCGGGCTTGCGGCCCTTCACCTCTTTCAGGGAATAGCCGGACAGGCGACGAAAGCCTTCATTGACCCACTCAATGCGACCTTCCAGATCCGTAATGATGACCGCGTTATCCGTGTACTTCGCCACGAGCGCGGGAATTCGGTACTGCTCACGCGTGACCGTTGTCCGTTCCAGCTGCGCGAGCATGGAATTGAACCGCTCGCCCAGCCGGGCAAACTCCAGCGAGCCATGCGCGCCCACTCGGCGTGATAGGTCCGTGTTGGTATGCACGTCGTCAATCGCACGAATCAATTCGTTCAAGGGACGCGTCGCAAAAGACGTCGCGAACCAGATACCGGCGATCAAAATGGCGGTGATCGAAAGGAACTCAACAATCAGAGCCAGCTTTACCGCGAAGGTTGCATTCGCTGCGGCCTTATTCGACTTGTAAACGGTAACCGAGAGGTCCGGTATCATCTCTACGTTGGCCACTGCGGAAAACCATTCGTCGGGGACTCCACGATGTGTGCCAGCCCGACCGATCATCTGCGGCGTGGACGCGGCAAATACGCGACCGCGGAACGCAAAGCTGGCAGCCGAATCCGCGCCCGCGACCGCAAGGCTCTCGAAGAAGTCCTCAATGCGATAGGTGGCAATCAAGGCCGCTTCCGGTTGCCCGCCGTATTCAACCGGATGAGCGACCGTCAGGGTCGCGCTGTCCATATGGAGGTAGGTCTCGCCGGACATTACCTGCCGCAGCCATTCCTCGCCCTTGTGTCCCGGTTCGTCCAGCGACCTGTCCTTAACCGCAATCAGGTTGCCAACATAGTCGGTCATGACGATGTTCTGCACCCGAACACCCGGCAATTCCAACGAGCGAATGAAGGACTGCAGCGTCGAGTTACGGTGTTCTACGTCGACAATCGCATTGATGACGATGTCATTACCGGCGACCGCCTGACAAGCCTGAATCGCCTGACTCAGCTTGTTGTTAGCCTCCTTCTTCAGAGCTTCGGCTGCGACGGTCACCTGCTGCTGGACCTGACCTCGCAGTTGATGGTTCACACTGCGCACCGAGAACGCGCCAACGAAGGCGAACAAAATCGTCGCCACCGGTGCAATGGTCCACAATGTCTGCTTGTGAAGCGAAACCTTTCGATTCATCGACCATCCCCCGACTCAACGACGGTCGAAACGGGGACGATGGCACCGTCATCTGCAAATTCAGCCAGAATGAAGTCTTCTGCATTCAACGCATCGTGATGATCCGGCGGGAAGGGCCGTTCGTAGTCTCGCATGACGCCGCGGAAATCGCGCAGGCCCTCCAACGCGATGCGGACGTCGTCGGAGGCTGTCGACTGGGCGTTTTTGATCGCGAGCGCCAACATGTTCACCAGTTCATAGGCATGAGCTGAGCCGGCTGGCGCGAAGACGTCGCGGGTGGATTCACAATCCTTGTATCGTTTGCGATATGCCTCAAACAGCGCCTTCGAACGCTCTGGATACCGAGGCCTGATGAATGAATGCGTCTGCAAGAACTGCAAATCAATCCTCTGCAGATCGTCGCGGGCAAGATCGAAGAAATTGCCTGCCGAGATGCCCCAATGGCTGACAACAGCTGGTCGACGGGAACTCGGAATGTTGGCGATCGCTTTTATGGCCGCATGACCTTCCAACGAATTGGCGACCAACAGGATGGCGTCGGCGCCAGCGTCGTGTAAACGGTCTATCTGGTTGCTCAGGTCGGATTCGCCCCAGTTTAGCCAGGCGACTTCAACCGGTTCCATATCATGGTCATTCAACGCCTGGACCATCGCGATTTCGTTCGATCGCCCCCAGCCTGTCCGTTCGAGCAACAAACCAATCTTGCTGTAGTTTCGTTCAATCGCCTTTCGCACCAGGAAGCCGCCCGCATACTCGTCACGGACGGAAACGCGAAACACATAATTTGGCGAATATCCGTTACTGACAATGGGCGTGCCCGCCGCCCACGGCACCAGATAGACGATCTTTTCTTCGTGAATGACCGACAGCTCCTGGAGAGCCACCGGCGTGTGGATGCCGCCCATGACTGCGACGACATTCCTCATTTCCGCAAACTCACGTATGTTGTTCGTTCCGCGATCGGGGTTGCCCCGGTGATCCCGCACCACCAACTCCATCCGCCGGCCCAGAAGCCCACCGGAGCGATTGATTTCTCCAATCGCCAGATCGATTCCGCGTCGAATGGCTTCGCCCGACGTCGCGGAGCCGGAGGTCATGTCCGCGTCCAGCCCAATGACAATCGAATCCTCGGACTGGGGCGTGGCGAGGAAACGCAGAGGCTTTGCATTGACCACAGCCTGGATTGTCCGTGTCTCGCGATAGCCCTGTGAGCTGTCATTCGGTTTCTCCACCGATCGACCGTTGTCGGTATCGCGCTGGCATCCTGCCACAGACAAAAGCAAAAGCCAGACGGCGATGCCAAGGCCCGAGGTCGTTGAAATTCTGTTTGGTGTCGATGCCATGATTCTTCAACATTTCTCCCGCCGATCGCTGCCTGCGCAGCGTTCTTCAAAAGCGATACTGAACTCCCGGAGCAATTCCAAAATCATCCTGCAAAAATTCGTTCACGCGGAATTCGGTGATCAGGTGCAGTCCTTCGAGGACTCGAAACCGCACCTGGTGTTCCGTGACGATGCGAGCTTCATTGCCCACCGCTCCGACGTCATAGTTCCAGTCAAAGAAGCCTCCAGCGGACAGTCGGCCATCCCAAAAGCCGTCAAACTGCTTGTTCCAGTTGAAACTCAACTGACCTCCTCGCCCATCAGTCTCCAGTGGGAACACCTTGAATCCCAACTTGAACTTCCCGCTCAGTGGGCCCTCTTCCGGAGACATGTAACCCGTATTCGGCTGCCAGTAGGCACCAAAACGCCCGATTGCATTGCCCGGGCCATGCAGGTCATTTATCTCCGCCACCAGACCGCCGTTTTTCCACAGGCTCTTCTTCAGATCCAGTTCCAGAAAATAACGAGCAAGATCTTCGCGATTGCTGCCCACCGTGTCATCGCCTTCGAGGTCAATGAAGCCCCAAAGACTGAAGCCTAACGGTAGAGGCGAGTGCCCCATGAAATGAAGCACGTTGAAGCCACGGTTGTCAAAGTCATATTCAGACAGGAACCACCGGCCTCCGGGAGCTCGTGATTCGACAATGCGACCTTCCAGGCGACGCAACCAGTCTCCCGATTGAGCAGAGCTGCTTGTTTCGGGCGAAGAAGCATCACATTGCCCAGCGAATAACAGTGCATCGCACTCCTGCGCGCACGCTGCTGCGCCGCAAAATATCGCAAACGCCCATGCTACGCGTAGAGTATTCATCATGATCACAATTGTCCTGTCCGTCCATCGACAACATAGCTTCCAACTCAAGCACGTTCGGACTTTCTTCCAGTAAACTCTTAACAACGACTGTCGAGTTCCGGTTTTGACGCAGCCCCAAAAACCGACACTGGAGATGGCTGTTCGTTCATATCGACAGGTCGCCAAAGCAATATGCATCGCGCGAACCGGCGACCGTGCATCACAGCAAGGCGTCGCCCAAACGTCAGGCGTTGTCCCACGTCCGGCTTCGGAAGAGAACGTTGAAAGAAGTCAACGAAGAGAGCACGCGAAGTGGTGACGAGCTTCAGGGCGTACGAATGACGAGATTTCTGATCTCCGTCATGTCTTCCATCGCGAATCGAATGCCTTCGCGACCGAGCCCACTGTCCTTGACTCCGCCGTAAGGCATGTTGTCAACGCGCCAGCTAGGAACATCACCAATGACGACCCCACCGACGTCCAACTCGTCCCATGCCTTGTGAGCCTTGTAGATGTCGCGGGTAAATATACCCGCCTGAAGCCCAAACACGCTGTCGTTCACTTCTGCCAGAGCTGCATCAAAATCGGTGAAACGACTGAGAACCGCCACGGGGCCAAAAGCTTCTTCCACGCACACAGCCTGATCTGTGGGAACGTCCTCCAGCAACGTCGCTTCCAACATAGCCCCCTCCCGTTGCCCGCCGCAAAGCAATTTCCCACCGGATTCGATCGCCGCATCGATCCAGGAAACCAGACGCATGGCCTCACGTTCCGAAATGAGCGGGCCGATAAACGTCGCTTCCTCTTTCGGGTCGCCAACTTGCAACTTCGTCGTTCGATCGACCAGCCGGTCTCGAACCGCCTCATAGATGTCATCGTGAATCAGGATGCGCTGCACTCCAATGCAACTCTGTCCCGACTGGTAGAATGCCCCGACGACAAGGCGATTGACGACATCGTCGATATCAGCGTCCGCGTCGACAATACAGGCCGCGTTGCCGCCCAGTTCCAGCACGACCTTCTTCTTGCCAGCCTTGGCCTTCAAGGCCCAGCCCACCGATGGCGACCCCGTGAAGCTCAGCAGTTTCAGGCGTTCATCGGTCGTGAACAGGTCCGCACCATCACGATGGCAGGGCAGGATCGAGAAGGCTCCCGTCGGCAGATCGGTTTCCGCCAGCACCTCGCCAATAATCAGCGCCCCAATGGGCGTCCGGCTGGCGGGCTTCATGACGAACGGGCACCCCGCAGCGATCGCAGGAGCAACTTTGTGGGCAGCCAGATTCAGAGGAAAATTAAATGGACTGATGAACGAACAGGGCCCAACAGGAACCCGCTTCCACATCCCCTGATAGCCCCTGGCACGCGGGGAGATCTCAAGATTCATGACCTCCCCGTTCATCCGTACTGACTCTTCGGCAGCGATGCGGAAAGTGTCGATCAGCCGAGACACTTCGCCACGAGAATCCTTGATCGGCTTTCCAGCTTCGATACACAGCGACATCGCGAGTTCGTCGAAGCGCTCCGTGAATCGCCTGACGCAATGCTCCAGGACGGTCTGACGCTGGTAGGGACGCAGCCGCCGCATAGGCTCGGTCGCCTCCACCGCCGCGGCAATCCCGGCGTCAATCGCGGCGGTATCGGCAATGGCGACGGTCGTGGCCACTTCGCCGGTGTATTTGTCCGTGACAACAAGGTCGTGGTTGGGTTGCTGAGGGGCGTTCGCCAGAAAATAGGGCCATGCAGCTTTCATCGCATTCTCGCTCACGTGAATCTCACAGAATCCAAAGTTGTTCCGTGATTGGAATTCCGGGTTTTGAACCTTGTTCTAGATCTTCGAACTACGCTCGTGGATCTCGTGGTTCAGGATACGATCGTTTTCCGAATAGTCCACCGGCACTTCGATGACGTGGACACCGTGCTCGGCGTGGCAGCGTTGCAACAACGGCAGGAGTCCCGCCGCGCTCTCGACGCGATGCCCCTTCGCACCGTAGCTCTCCGCGTACTTTACGAAGTCCGGATTCCCGAAGTCCAAGCCGAACGCAGGGAGCTCCATATTGCTTTGCTTCCACTTGATCATGCCGTAGGCATCGTCACGCAGGATCACGACGACCAGATGCAAGTTCAGACGCAATGCCGTCTCCAGCTCCTGCGAGTTCATCATGAAACCGCCATCCCCACAAATGGCCGTCACGGACCGATCGGGATGCACCAGTTTGGCGGCAATCGCTGACGGCAGACCGGCGCCCATGGTCGCCAGTGCGTTGTCCAGCAGAACAGTATTGGGCGAGCGGGCTTTGTAGTTTCGGGCAAACCAGATTTTGTACACACCGTTGTCCAGCGCAATGATGCCATTTCCCTCGACCGCCTTGCGAACATCAGCGACCAGCCGCTGCGGGTAAATGGGAAAGCGAGCGTCATCGGCGCCCTCCAACAGGTGCTGTTCCGCATGTTCGCGAACTTCCATGAATCGTGAGAAGTCCCAATGCGGCTGACATTTTAGCGATTCGCCAATTCGCCAGATGCTGTTGGCGATGTCTCCAACGACCTCCATCTGCGGAAAGTAGACCGTGTCGACCGCCGCACTGAAGAAGTTTACGTGAATGACTTCCACACCGCCGGGCTGCATAAAGAACGGCGGCTTTTCAACGACATCGTGCCCCACGTTGATAATCAGATCGGCTGCCTCGATGGCGCGATGTACAAAATCGCCAGACGACAGCGCGGCGTTCCCCAAGAACAGTGGACTGTGTTCGTCGACAACGCCTTTTCCCATTTGCGTGGTCACAAACGGGATGCCAAATCGATCGACCAGACTTCGCAGCATCTTGCATGTTCGCTTGCGGTTTGTGCCGGCACCCAGCACCAGCAGCGGATGCCGGGCTTTTTCGATCATCTGAATCGCCCTGTCGATCGCCTTGTCCTCAGCGATCGGCCGCCGTGAGGCGCTGGCGGGGATCAGCGATTCCTGCGTCTGCTCCGCGGCGATATCTTCAGGGAGTTCCAGATGCACGGCGCCCGGCTTCTCTTCTTCCGCCAGCCGAAAAGCTTCGCGGACCCGGGAAGGAATCGCCGCCGCACTTACGAGCTGCCGGGTGTACTTCGTCAGCGGCTCCATCATGGCAACCACGTCCACGATCTGGAACTGCCCCTGCTTGCTGGCTTTGACAGGTTTTTGCCCCGTGATCATCATCATCGGCATCCCGCCCAACTGAGCGTACGCGGCCGAGGTGACAAAGTTCGTCGCGCCCGGTCCCAACGTCGAGAGGGCCACGCCCGCCTTCCCCGTCAGCCGTCCATACGTTGCGGCCATGAAGCCTGCCGCCTGCTCGATGCGAGTCAGCACCAGCTTGATGTCCGACCGCGAGAGGGAATCCAGGAAGTCCAGATTCTCCTCGCCCGGAATTCCGAACACATATTCGACGCCTTCCGCTTCCAGTGCCTTAACAAATAGATCAGACGCTTTCATGGCTGTATCCCCGATCGTGGCTGGTTTGAAGCCTGCAACGGCTTTCATCCGGTAAAACGACGTCGACGAACGAACGGCCTTACGCGCTCAACATGAAAACCGGAAAAACGCCCCACTCGCAACGCTTTATCCGCGTTTACCAGCGGTGCGATAGTCCGCAGTGCGGTACTGGATGGGCGTCACGCCGTACGTCGCCTTGAAGGACCGCGAAAGCACCTCGGCATATTCAAAGCCCGATCGCTCGGCAATCTCCCTGACCGTCAACTTGGTCGACCAAAGCAACCGAGCGGCCGCTTCCAACTGCAGCCGTTTAATGAACGCCGACGGCGTCGTCTTGAGTTCCTTGCGAAACTTCGTTTCAAGGGCACGGCGTGAGACTTCGACATGCCGAACGATATCCAACACGGAGATGCCCGTCTGCGCATTTTCATACACGAACGCCAACGACTTCTGTAGCACGGGGTCGGTAACCGCCGCCGACCGCGTGGATTGTCTTTCAACAACCGATAACGGTGGCACCTGAACGGGAGCCGCAGGGCCGGGCTTGCCCTCGATCATCGAGTGCAGCAGGCCGGCCGCCTGATATCCCACTCGCCACGGATCCTGGTCCACATTGGACAGCGGAACGGGTGCCAGCGACGAATAGAGCGGATCATCCTCAATGCAAACAATCGAAATCGACTGCGGGATCGAAATCGAGCGCTGCTCGCACGCGATCGTCGCGGCGAGGCCCACTTTGCTGGACCAACAAATCAGCGCGGTGGGCTTGGGCAACGAATCCAGCCAAACGCCAAGGCGTTTAACGTCCGGGTCGGGAGAAACCGCGGAGTCCTCGCGAAATGGATAGACATGTAATTCGCAGCCTTCGTCTTCCAGGATCCCGGTAATCGTACGTTGAATTTCGTCCGAATAGCCCAGCGATTGCGAAAAGCCAACGTACCCAAAATTCCGATACTGCCGCCGAAGAAAGAACTCGGTCGCCATCCGTGCACAACCCGGCTCCGACGACACAACTTTCGGAATCCGCGACGTATGCTCGCCCAGCCACGACACATTGACGCAAGGTTTCCCCAGCTCCAACAAACGAGCTTCCAATCGATCGCTCGTCAGGCGGCAGATGACTCCGTCGCCATGCCACGACCGACGCGGAACCACTTCGCCACTTTTCTTGGGTGTAGGCAAGTCAAAACGCCAACCGCCAACGTCCTCACTGAACTGGGCCACCCCCATCAGCACCTGACGACTCCATTCATTTGCTGTCTGCACCAGAAGTGCAATATCCATGCTTGCCGTCCTCGTTGGTGGCTACCGTTGTCCGAAATCGGAGTCCGGCGAAATCTGCCCATTCATTCAATGCCTCGCCCCTAGCGCCACCGACGACTAAACAGAGCGTCCGGCAAATCGGCCACCGTATCAAGTACGAAGTCGCTCCCGGCTGCCCAGAATTCATCGCGCAAGGGCTTTTGCTGCTGACTGCGTTCAACTTCCCCCATGCTCGAGTACTCCGCTTCGGTAAGTCCCATCGAATTGCCGGAAGCCGTGATGCCGACCGATCGACAGCCAGCATTGCGTGCCGCTTCGATGCCAACGACGGTGTCGTCCACCTTCACAACCTCGGACGGGTCTCCAACTCGAGCCTGTCGCATGATTTCGTAGATCATGTCCGGCGCAGGGCGCCCGGACGCCACTTCATCGGAAGTGACAAGCAGATCGGGACTCAGGCCGGCGGTCTTTGCGGCCGGTTGCAGCACGTCCATCAGCTCGCGGGTGTAGCCGGTTGTCGAACCGATCGTAATGCCACCTTCACGCAGTTGCCGAAACACGTCAATCGCGCCCGGCACGATATCCGCATGCTCCGAGATCAACTCGCGCTGACGTGGCAGAAACTCGCGATACAACTCGTTCACGACGGACTCCGTCGGCAGCTCGCCGAAACGCTCTTTCCAGCGTGCTCGCATCTGAGGCTGAGCCAGAATGGCCGCGATGTGATCCCGCTTGGCCATTCCCATCGGCCGACGTGCGTCTTCCGTGGATAGTTCAATTCCACGAGCGTCGAACAATTCACGCAGCACTCGAACGGGTGCCTGGCAACCAAAGTCCACAATCGTGCCGGCCCAATCAAAGACCACCAATCGAACGTTAATGCCCACGGCCGCTTCAGATCGACTCATGCTGCTTCCTCCTGAGTTCGTCCACCTGCCAACTTGATACAATCTGATGGCTGACGCCCGCGGCGAGAGTCATGCCATTTCCCCCAAAGCCATTCACGACAATCACATTCGGGCGAACCTCGAGCGCGATGTAGGCTTCCGTCGGATGCTTGGCATACAGTCCGGACCAGCGATCCTGTATTTGAGGGTTCGGCAACTGTAGGACTTTCGCAATCTCCCGAACGATCAATTCATCGATCTCGGCCTTGTCAAAGGGCGAGATATCGTCGTCGTATTCATGCGAATCCCCAATAATCAACCCGCCCGATTCCGTCGTCGATGCCATCACGTGAATTCCGTAGTGATCCAGCTCTGGCATCGTCGCCGCAACCCGCGCTCGAACGTCACGAACCGAAGGGCATTCGCGAAACGAGTCATAATGCCGCAGTGTCAGTCCGCTGGCGAAATGAGAACCCAACTTCCAACCAGTCGGCTGTGCCACCGTCAGCATCATTTGCAACTTGCATCGGCGCAATCCCGCAGCCCGATGTTCGTCAGGAAACAGACTTTGGAAGTAAGCTCCACTGGCAACGACGATGCGATCTGCCGACCATCTTTTTCCATCAGACGCGATCACCACCCCGGACTCGACGGCACGAATGTGCTTGTCGAAATGAATCTCCACTTCGGGACGAGACTGCAAATACCTTCCCATGGCCGTCATCGCCGTGGGCGGATGTACGGCAAGCTCCGTGCGACTAACGAGCCCACCTCGTAAGCCTTGTGGATTGACTCCGGGACAAACCTGCAGAATCTGGTCTTTCGATTGCAGCGACAATTCCAGTCCGTCGCCGTGCGCGATCGATTCGAACTCCTCCAGAACCGCCATCTCGTCGTCATGATGCGCGACCACGACCGAGCCACACGGACGCACCGAAAAGTCTGCCTGCCGACCAAAATTCAGCCACAACTCTCGCGTGCGCAACGCCAATTCACGCCGCTCGCCAGACTTCTGACCAATGGGCCAAACCATACCGAAGTTACGAATGCTCGCACCTTCAGTTCGGCGAGTACTTTCGAAGACGGCAACACGCAAGCCGCGATCGGCCGCAGCCCACGCGTGACTCAAACCGACGATGCCGCCGCCGACAACAATCAGATCAAAATGCAAATTGTCGTTCCTTTAATAATGCCGCTATGGAGCGTGCCGTCAGTCAATTCGCTCACGTTCAACCACCATCGCGCCGCCAGTCCGACGCTACAAACGGATCGACAGATTGCCCGCTACTTGGACGCCCGCGGAGGCTGCCCCGACTTACCCTTGAACCGCGACCTCGACGGTTTCTTGAGCTGTTTCTGTAGCCAAAGCAAATCGGAGTGCTCTTCGTCAAGCGCCAGTCCCGCCTCGATGTCCGCAGACGCCGACTCGTCTTCGCCAACTTCCGCGTAGAGTCGGCCGCGTTCGTAGTAAGTCCACGGGTCGGGTCGCTCCTCCAGAGATTGCGACAGAAGCTCAATGGCCTTGTCCGTTTCGCCTGCCTCGATCGCCTCGTTGGCCTGCACGAACAGCGTCGCGGCCTCATCCAATACTGGTTTCTTTCCGCATCCAGAAAGCAACAACAGCACGGAAACAAATGCGGTCAGTACGATTCGATTCATGGCTTCCATTTTCTAATGTTCCAAAAACCCGGACGGCCACCGTACGAAACGGGGACCGTCCGGCTCCAGTCAGATTGGCGAACCAATCATGGAGGTTGCATCACTATAGAGCGGCAAGCAAATTGTCCGCTTCGTCCTCGTCATCTTCCGACGCAAAGAATGCATCAACGGCAGCCACCGGTGCAGCCGCCGCTTCCGGCACTTCCTTGTTGAAGTTGCCCGACAATACCAGGAAGTCCTGGAAATCGACGGCCCCACTTCCATCGATGTCGGCAACCGTAAACGGATCGACATCGGTGCCGAACGCACCAGACAGCAACAGGAAGTCGGGGAATTCCACAACCCCGTCTTCATCAAGGTCACCAAACAGGAAGTTGTCGCTGGGACCGCCGTCCTCACCGTCACCCGTCGTGAACGACCAACTGCCCCCATCGACACCAGCAATTGGATTGCCACTGAATGCCGTCGTGACACGGATGTTGTCGATTGCCCACCACCAGTCGTTTTGGGCGTACGGCATCGTGAAGGTAGCTACGAAGGAAGCGGCCCCCTCCGGGTTGTCCAGCTCGAGGTCAACCGTTTCATTGGTCGCCGCAGGCTTGTAGTTCACATCGTCACTCATCGATTCCCATCGCAACAATTGCTCTTCCGAGATCGACTCGCCATCCGCATCAAAGAACTCGACCGTCACTTCTGCCGACTGAGTCGTCTCGTCACGCCAACTGGAATCGAAACTCAGTGAAGCAGCACCGGCATCGACGCCTTCAAGGCTAATCGCGGGAGTCGACATGGAGGCGTTGAAGTATCCACAATCCGCACCCGCTGTACGTTCATCGGCATCCAGCGGAAGACACTCGGTGGCGTTGTCACCGGTTTCCGAGTTGATGCCAATAAAGTCGTCGTAGGCGTCCGGGTCAACAACAGCCACCAGGCCCTCGCCGAGCGTAAATTGGGTTCGACTCTGGTCACCCTGTTCTGCGATCCAGAAGTCTTTGTCCAACAGGTTCCAACCGAAGTACTCCGGAGGACCACCGGGGCGATTCTCCTCGAGGAACGAGTTGTCACGCGTCCAGCCTTCCGGCGCTTCCGGTGACCAGTCGAACTCCGGATCGGGCTCATCGAGGCCAGGCAACGTATTGTCGTCACCATATCGCCCCGTGCCCCCGGTGTTCCAGATATCGGCAGTTGCGAGCGTCACCGTCGCAGGGAAGCCGTCCACCTGCGTGATGGTGCCATCCACCAACAGTTCCGCACGTGCGAAGTCGGTAATCGTATCGATCGACTCGTCTTCTACCGCGGACACATAGGCAGTTGCAGTAATCCCGTCGCCGGAAATGCCAATGCCCTTCGAGCCATCACCAACGAGTGCGAATTCGTCGGCAGAAAAGATTTCCTGCGAACCCTTCGCGTAGAAGAATTCGCCGCCGGACCCACCGGTCGTTTCGTAGTACCAGAACTCGAACTCGTACTCACCAACTTCCAGCTCGATTCCCGGGTCGCCTTCGCCCTCGCAGGAAGTCAGCGTGGTATCAAAGGCACAGGTGGAAAGCCGATCCCCGGTTCCGTCCTCATTGAAGATAATCTCGTCGTCCAGCAGATCAAGCCCGTCCTGCTCCACGTCAATGGACAGGAGCTGGCCATCGTCGGCGTTGCCACCAAAGGTGTACGTGCCCGCTTCGGTGACATCCAGCACACCGCTCATCACAACAACATAGTGGTCGATATTCTCGCCCCCGACGAGACCACTGTTGATGGCCGTCAAGCCTTCAAAATCTTCTGAAAGCAACGTGATGCCTGCAACGTTGACATCTTCTGTATCCCAAATCGAGAAGTCATCAATGGTGACGTAGTACTCGGTATTCGCATCCAAATCATTGATGGGATCAATCGTGAGAGTTGGGCCTTCGGTCGAAACACGGTCGGAGGCGACAGGAATGACTTCCACGAGACTGTCGTCCGCGGCGTTGTAAATCTCAACATTGCCGAGTCCGGGCGTTTTGACGATCTCCCGGCCAAAGGTGATCGACAGATTCGCGTCCAGGGAAACTCCGACACTGCCTGCCGGAGGACTGAGCGTTGGGGCCGTCGTGAAACTCCATTCCGTACCACCAAATGCAGCGCCTTCGCCCGGAATTTCCACGGCCACGTTATCGATAGCCCACCACCAGTTATTGTCCGCCTCGACCATGCCGAAGCGGACGATGGCCGTCGCGTCGGCCGCGTTGCCCATCGCCAGTCGCTCGCGAACATTGGCTCGAGCCAGAGTGCTACGCGGCAGGTCAGCGCCTTCCTTGAGTTCCAGCAGGGTCTCCCACGTGCTGCCACCGTCGTAAGAAATATCGACGAGGCCCGTTTGATCTGCTTCCGGCCGGAAACTGGAATCGAATTCCAGGTAGGCTTCGTTTTCACCAACGCCACTGAGATCGATTTCCGGTGAGGTCAGGAATACGTTGAACTGGTTGTCGCCCGCGGCATCCGCGATATCGTCGTACTCATCGCCATCGGCGACGACCACATTGCCTTCACCGCGAGTGAACTCGTCACGATCCTGGTTGCCCGCCGCGGTGATCCATGACTCCTTGTCGAAGATCGTGAAGCCAAAGAATTCAACTGGCCCGGCGTCCGAGGTGTCCGTATTGTCCTTCTCCCAACCGTCCGGCAATTCTTCCGACCAGTTCATGTCGTTGTCGGGAATCTCCTCCTCATCCACAAAGGGAATCAGCTCAACGTCTTCAAAACCTTCGCTGAAGAATTCGACGGAAAGATAGTTGAATGCCCCTTCGTCAACGGAAACGGAAATTGTCGTCTCCGGCGGCAGTTCGCTATCCGGATTCACGGTAACGACACCACCGTCCATGGAAACTTTGGTCGCGTCTGTCACGTCAATGGTTTCGATAACTTCGCCATCAGAACTGATTTCGATGTTGCCCGTCCCCAAGGCTACCGCTTCGTCAAATGTCAGGACGATGTCGGCATCCGGAGCGACGAATGTTGAGTCATTCAGAGGCCCGACAGACACGAGGTCTGCGGCCAACAGGTTTTTCGATTCGAGAGCTTCAAGAGAACGCATGCGGCTCTTCCGCGTGACGTTCGATCCAGTTGTCGGAAACATAGCTTGGGCCTTTAGTTTGAGTAAGAATCAGAGTTGCGAAACGTTCCTACAGGAACGCTCGGCCGTTCATAAGAGAGTCAAGTCGGACAAAGTTCGAACTAGCGAGACCCTTCCAGAGTCTGGCCACTTCGGGTGCCCATTTGGCTCCACACCGCAGCGTTGATGGTGTCTTCAATGTTGTGGACCGACCCGTCCGCCATAACGACCTGAACAACGCCCGGGTGAGCGCTGGAGAAGCCGACCTGCAACGCCTGACAGCCGGCGTATCCGCCAGACCGATCGTTGCAACCTTCCGGGTATTTCTTGTGCAGATTCAGTGGCACGCCCGTGGATCCCAGTCCCTCGGAAACGTCGTTGTAGATATCGGGGTCGTCACCGCCGATGTACCACACGTCTTTATGGTCGCCCGTTGCCGATTCACGTTTGGCGCCAACGTCCACCTGCGCCACCACGTCATGGAGTGCTTCGCCGACGAGGAGCGTCTTCGAAGTGCCGTCACTAATCTTCTTTAGTGCAATTCCGTTGCGACGATCTTCCTTGTCGATCCCAAAGAAAATCCCATCGCCATCGGTAAAGCCCTTGGGCTTGTTCTGATCGACAAACAGCCCCGATGCACACGCGAGGTACGAACCAGGCACACGTTGCATCACGTGCCAGTTGTCCGACGAAACGTCATGCTGAAAATCCGGCAACGATGCCGACGGGCAACGGAAACTGGTGATCAGGGTTTCGCAGGCGACAATGTTGCGAAAGTTGGTAGAACGCCGGATCTGATCCGGTGTGTAAGGGCCCGGGTGAGCCCACTGATAGTTGCCCGCCTGGTTGGCCGGACTACTGCCGCCACCAACGCGAGCTCCTTCGCCAATCGTCATGAGGTCCCACAGCGTTTCGTCTTCCATAAAGGAAAGGATGTACGCCGACCACATGCTGCCTTCGCCAAGGTTGGCTCCTCGCGGCAGATGTCCCTTGGCACTTTCAAAGTTCAGCACCGCCAAACCAAGCTGCTTCAGATTGTTGGAGCACTGCGACTTCCTCGCTGCCTCGCGTGCCGATTGAACGGCCGGCAGAAGCAGAGTTACCAACATCGCGATGATCGCGATCACAACCAGCAGTTCCACCAGCGTGAATGCGCACCGCGCCGGTGTACTTTGACGATTCAACATATGCCCCTCCTACGGGCTCTCGCTCTACTTGCCTTCGCCTTGCTCGGCCGGGGGATTCTACGAACGAAATTGATGCGACCGGGTGCTATTCGCAGAGCGTCAATCAGCGTGCGCAAATCGTCATGACCTACGCGTTGGTTGCGGTTTTCTCGCAGGGAACAATGAAGGCGCCGTGAAGTGGAAGCGAACATTCCGTGATTGCCGCTGGGGAAAGCGAACGCATTACGCGACATGTGGATTCACAAAATCCAGGTGTCCACCAAAAACGCTTCGCATCTTTTTTCACGAAGGTTCCGCGAGCGACGAGCGGCAGGCTCAGTCGGCGATCGAGCGATGCATCAGACGAAAGTCGCGCGGTGTCATTTCACGAAGGTCACGAAACCGACGATTGAAATTGGAGAGACTGGAGAAGCCCGATTGAATGCTGATCGCAAGGATGGATTCATCGGTTTCCACCAACAGGCGACACGCCAAACCGATGCGCATTTCCGAGATATAACGCGTCACAGTGCGTCCCGTCGTCTGTTTGAAGAAACGACTAAACGCCGCGCTATTCATGCACGCCAACTTTGCCAACTGCCCGTGGCCAAGGTCAGCGTCGGCAAGATTCTTCTCGACAAAATCACAAACCTTGCGAATCCGACTTCGTTCGCCGCCGGTATCCGCCAACTGATACGAGGCGCTTGCCAACGCCTGCGCCTCGCCAATCGCTTGTGAAAGTTCTTGCAGTAAATCCAAGAGAGCTACCAGTCGAGCGGCGGGGCTCTGATCCAACATAGCGCCCATCCTGCCACCAATCTCCTCGGCCGCTGTAGGCGGAAACCACAGACCGCGCCCAGCCTTCTTCAGCATCTCGGCCACCGCGGCAAATTCCGGCACGGCAAAAAAGCCCCGCCCCAGAAAGTCCGGATGAAACTGAATCACGAGGGCCGGGTGTCGGTCGTATTGCTGGCCCCGAAACGTATCCGACAACCACGTGTGAGGTAACTCGGATCCCAACAGCACCAAATCGTTGTCGCCGTAGCTGCCAATGTGGTCACCCACCAGACGGGACCCCGAGCCGCGCTCCACATAGGTGAGCTCGATTTCCGGGTGGTGATGCCACTTCACCCGCGTCTTCAACGTGCGCCGGTTGAAGCAGCGAAAGGACTCGCCCTCGCGAATGGTGAGTTTTTCGAAAGACGATTTCATCAAATCCTGGTCGCGCTCAGGCCGAGGCGCGCATTTGCGCAAACAGAGTACCGCTTCCTGCAAACGTTCGCCGGGAATCTGCGTTTCCCAGCCCCTAGCATACACGGTACATCAGTTTTCAGAATCGAAGAGACTCGCTCGCGAAAGGTAAAAGATGTCAAAAGCGACGATGGTAGCCCAGGCAGAACGTATCGAATGTCTCGTTTTCCCGGATTCCAGAAGCATTGCCGCCAAGCTGGCCGCGGAAATTGCAGACCTCATCAAGACCCGCGCCGCGGAAGGCAAAAACTGCGTTCTCGGTCTTGCGACGGGGTCGACCCCCACCGGCATTTATGCCGAACTGGTGCGAATGCACGAAGAAGAGGGCCTGTCATTCCAGAACGTGGTGACCTTCAACCTCGACGAGTACTTCCCCATGCAGCCGCAAGAGCTGCAAAGCTATGTCCGGTTCATGAATGAACACCTGTTCGACCTGGTGGATATCAAGCCGGAGAACGTTCACATACCCGACGGCACGGTTTCGCCTGAAGACGTCGCCGAATACTGCCGGCAGTACGAAGCCAACATTGTTGCCGCCGGCGGGATCGACATTCAACTGCTGGGAATTGGCCGCACGGGGCACATCGGATTCAACGAGCCGGGCTCCGGCGACAGTTCTCGCACGCGTCTCATCACGCTGGATCAGGTAACCCGAACGGATGCCGCCAGCGATTTCTTTGGCGCCGAAAATGTGCCACGCAAGGCCATCACCATGGGTGTTGGTACGATCCTCGACGCGCGACGTATCGTCATGATCGCGCTGGGCGAACACAAGGCGCCCATCGTCGCCCGCACCGTCGAACAGGAGATTGCTCCCGCCGTTCCGGCCACGTTCCTGCAGCAGCACCCTAATGCACAATTGATGTTGGACACCGCCGCGGCGGCCGGTCTGACTCGTTTTAGCATTCCGTGGTTTGCCGGCCCTGTCGATTGGACACCGGCCCTGATTCGCAAGGCCACTATCTGGCTTTCAACGCAGGTCGAACGACCGATCCTCAAACTCACCGATGCCGACTACAACGAACATGGATTGCAGGACCTCCTCGCGGAACATGGCCCGGCATACGAAATCAACCTCCGCGTTTTTCGTCACCTGCAATCGACGATTACCGGATGGCCCGCCGGCAAGCCCAAAGAGGAACAGCAACCCGGCGACCGACCTCGCGCTCATGACGACATTTTCCCGAAGCGCATTATCGTCTTCTCACCGCATCCGGATGACGACGTCATCTCCATGGGCGGTACGCTAATCCGGCTCGCAGGACAGGGACACGAAGTTCACGTCGCCTACCAGACTTCCGGCAACATCGCCGTCTTTGATCACGACACGATTCGCTTCGCTGAATTCGCCGCGGACTTCTGTCGCGAGTTCGAAGCCATTTCAGATCGCATCGTTGAACTGGAATCTCACGTCGAGGAATTCCTGAAGAACAAGCAACCCGGACAGGTCGACAGCGAAATCGTCCAGCGCCTCAAGGGACTCATCCGGCGTGGAGAGGCAAGGGAAGGGGCCCGTTGTTGCGGCGTCGCCGACGAACACCTTCATCACCTGGACATGCCGTTCTACGAGACGGGCCGAGTCAAGAAAAAGCCACTCAGTGGTGAAGACATTCAGATCACCGTCGACCTGCTGCGAAAGGTCAAGCCGCATCAGATCTATGTCGCCGGCGACCTGTCGGATCCGCACGGGACCCACCGAACCTGCCTGAGCGCCGTGTTCCAGGCTTGTAATGCGTGCGTGAATGATGACTGGTACGCCACCAGTGAAGTCTGGCTGTATCGAGGTGCTTGGCAGGAATGGGCGCCACACCAGATCGAAATGGCCGTGCCACTAAGCCCGCAGGAAGTTAAACGCAAACGAGCGGCGATCTTCAAGCACGAATCGCAGAAGGACCGGGCGTTGTTCCCGGGACCGGACATGCGTGAATTCTGGCAGCGAGCCGAGGCCAGAAATGCAGACACGGCGATGAAGTACGACGCCTTGGGCCTTGCGGAGTATGCAGCCATCGAAGGCTTCGTGCTCTGGAACGGCGAGTCCGGCGCGTAGGCTGACACGCAGCACCAGGTAGCCTATCTGGCGGGAACGCGGTGAGTCATGGATTCACCGCGTCCCAATCCAGTTGCTCGCTGCCCCAGACGGTCGCTAATCCAGTTGCTCGTCCACCGACTAGTTCGCCGACTCGACGATCTTCAACACGCCATCCATCTCTGGCGACGCGACCACCTGACTTCCACCGGAAGGCCACGTGACGCGCACTTCTTTAACACCCGTGGCATCCGCCAACCCGAAATACAGCCGCTGGCTGCTCTGCGAGAGGTAGCCGGACTGGCCGTCGTGAACCTTTCGGTAGCTTCCGTCGGCCGTGACCACCTCCACGATGGCGCCCAGCGCGTCGCGATTCGACTTTGTGCCCTGCAGCTCAACCTTCAGGAAGTGCACTTCATGATCGTCTGAGAAATTGCTCTCCAGAACCATCGGCGGCGAATTGAATTCGTTCGTCACGATATCCAGGTCGCCATCGTTATCCATATCGAAAATCACACTCGAACGTGACCCGACCGCGGCCCACACGTTCACCTTGCCAGACGAAATACGGGCCTGTTTCGCGTACGAATGTTCCTTGTCCGGACCATCGCAATCCAGTGTGAACCAGATCTTCGCGGTCACACCATCTCGCCGCGGTTCCACACCCAGAATGAATTCACTATCGAGGAACTTCTTGCCTCTGTTATTCAGGAGCACCGAATTCACGGCATAGCGAAAGGGAATGTTCATACTGGATGCGATGAACACGTCATCGAATCCGTCCGCGTTCAGATCACCCACGCTCAGGCCCCAGGGCCAATAGTTCTCCGCGCCCATCGCGTCGGAGACTTCGACGTAGCTGCCGTCCGCCTGTTTCTCAAAGAGCGCGTTACCCCACACGCTTTGACCTTTGGTCTGCAGCATCGATTCCGTCCACTGCATATCCGCCTTCAGCTTCTCCTTTTCGACGCCCACATTTTGGCTCATGTCCGAATGCATGTCGGTCACGTAAACGTCCATTCGACCATCGTTGTTGTAGTCAAATACCTTCACGCTCATTGCACCCCACGGCGTCTTGGGGAAGACTTCGCGACTGCGTTTCCTGAAACCTTTGCCACCCAGATTTTCGAAGTACTCGTCATGGCCCTGCATGTCCGTGGTATAGACGTCCGGCCAACCGTCTTCATTGACATCGATGGGCGTCGCTTCCCCCGACCAACTGTCGTCAACGAGCCCCATTTGTTCGGTCACGTCGACGAATCGCTTCCCGTCGACGTTGCGATACAGGATGCTCTTCTCGGTCAGTTCCGGCTGCAAGTGCCCCGCGAACGCCTGCTTTAGCGAGCGGTAGTAGCCACCCACACCCGTTTCGTTTGTGGTGTATTTCCCTACGTTCGTCACGAACAGGTCCAGCAGGCCGTCTCGGTCGAAATCGAAGAACACCGCCGCTGACGAATGCCCCGAATACTCGACGCCCGCGTCTTTCGTCACGTCCGTAAATCGGAAGCCGCCATCGTTGCGGAACAGCGCGTTACCACCGCGAACTGTCGTCACAAACAGGTCGGCGTCGCCGTCGTTGTCGTAGTCCGCAAACGAACCGGTAACACTCACGCGGTCCGCAAGCGCGACGTTGGCGGTATCCGTCATGTCTTCAAACCTGCCATTACCGAGATTTCGATACAGCGCATTGCCGCCCATCTGCGTTGTGAAGTACACGTCGTACAGGCCGTCGTGGTCCAGGTCCGCGATGGCCACGCCATTACCGTGGTCGTAGTGAGCGGCGACGTAAGTCTTCCCCGCGTCTTCGACGACCTGATTGCTCCATTCGATTCCCGACTCTGGCTGACGATCGGTGAATTTGAAGTCGTGCGGAACCTGAAACTGACTGCGCGTATCCAGCTGCTGCTGTTGGCGTTCTGCCATCCACAAAGGATAGAGACCGGATTTGCTGGGCACGAAGATATCGCGAGCCGGCTTCGTCGCATCCGGTTCGTTGAAAGCGCCTTTCACGGCCGCTTCCAAATCTGACAGACTGGGAGCTTCACCGCCGTCACCCGTGTCTTGTGGTGACTCGGTGATGGCAGTGAACGCAGTCTGGACGGCTTCGCCATTGCCCGCCAGCATCTCGATTGCCGCGGTCAGTTCAGCGAGACTCTGCGGCGATGTGCTTTCGTAGTAGCCACGAATATTGCGTGCGCCGTCAACCAGGACGAACTTCGAACTATGAAAGATCGGCATCGAAGCATCATTGGGTGCGTCACCAACCGGCAGTCGGAATCCCTCGCCACTGAGTCGCCATAGCGCCTCTCGATCACCAGTCACGAAGCTCCACGCTTCGTGGTTCGCCTCAAACTGCCTTGCGTACGCGACAAGCGTTTCTGGCGTATCGACCTCCGGCTGAACGGACACGCTCACGAACCTGACCTGATCCTCACCAGCGAGTTTCTGTTGAAGGCGGGCTATCTCACGCGTCTGCTGAGGACACGTTGCCGTACATTGTGAGAAGAAGAAATTCACGACCGTAATCTGACCATCCAGATGGGCGTGCGTGAACGGAACCCCCGACTGATCGACCAGACTGAACTCGGGAATCGCCCCCATGGATGGCAGCGTCTCGACGGTATTCGCCGCGTCCGTTTCCACGGCTTGCTCGCTTGAGGGCGTCACCAGACTTTGCGTTTGTTGAACTCCACAGCCAACGACCACAGCCAACGCCATCAGGAATGACCATGTCCTTGCGGCGGTGAAAAAATTGTTCTTGTATTGCATGCCTACTTACCTGATCTGATTTTCAATGAGGGTGTTGTAGAACCGATTTGGCGATTCGAAAACGACTCGGCCAATCAGATCCGGGTGCGTGTAGCCACAGAACTGATCACCATTGAGCGGATAACTTCCCGCTTTGGCCTCCTTGACCACGCAGTAGTGCACCATTCCGGGCACTGCAATTTCACTGGCTCCCTGAGCCGGAAGCTTCAGGCTGTAGAGATAGTCGTCACTCTCCAACTGAATTCGTACGCTCCTGCCCGTTGGCAAGAACAGATGACGACGAACCTCTATGTCATCGTCGGTATCCGGGATTCCATCGGCTCCTGCATAGGAGAAGTACCAGTTGTAGCCCGACCCCCGTGCGCGAACGAGCAGCGTCTCGGGCAATGCCGGAACAAGCCCGGCGGCCTTTTCCTGCGCATCCGCCGGCTGCCCGGAATGCGAGTCCTCCTCGGCCGGACGGTAACCGGCATCACGGTAGATCGCATTCCTTGGTACGTAGTTGGCGTCAAAGCCCGGATCGGGTGCATCCAGCACATTCCGTGTCGGCTGTATCGCTGATGGCCGGCGACGCACCCGACCCTGAAAGAAACACTGGTCGACACCAGCGCCGTTGCTGATATCAGCATCGTAGCCTGATTCCGTTGGCCAACCTCCACCCAGCGTATTCTTCCAGAACACGCATTGCGTATAGGTTGACTGCGAGCTCCAGTCATCCACGCCGTTCTGGTTTCCGGTAAACGTGCAGTTGCGAAACTCGGCTTCACAATCCGCGAAAACAGTCACGGCTCCATGGCCGACCTTTGGCAACCACGAACCAACCTTCTGGCTACGTGAATCCTTTTTTCGATTGGATGCGTTCTCCACGAACAGGCAATTCTCAATGAGCGCACGACTGCCCTTTTGGTGTTCCAGCAAATCCAGGGCAGCCCCCGTCAGCGGCGCACGGTTGTTACGGAAGACGCAATTGCGAATCGTAACGCGGCCTTCCTTAAAGCCGCGATGTTCGATGGAAACACCGGCACCGCAGGGGCTGGAGTAGTTGTCGACAATCTGCAACCGTTCAAGCGTCGGGTAAGACCGACCGAAAATCTTGACCGCGCCACCGTCAAAGTAGAAGAAGGAAGTTCGCTTGAGTTGCGGTTCGTCTGTCGCTTCGATGACGGGCCCCTCGGTGGTCACAAAATTGTTGGACCCCGTCAAACGAAAACCTTCAATCTTCGTCGTCGGTCCCACTCCATCGCCGAAGTACACGATGTGATTCGCAATGTCCGGGTAACTGGCGACCAACGGATTGGCGACATCCGGGTTCGCCGACGTGAGGGTCACATTGCCGTCGGCAACCAGGTGAATGCCATCGTGCTGCTTGTTGAACCAGATCAACGCCTGCCGAGGTTCTGCGGGCCGGTAGGTCCCCTCGTGCACGACGACTTTGTTGATCGCGGGATCACTGGCAGCCCGATCGAGCGCCGCCTGAATCTCTTCACCGGGGCGGACGTGAATCGCAGCCGTGTCGACACTCGGAACTGCATCGACGAGCTCATCAGCGCCAGATGCATCCGCATCAGTAAACGAGTTTGCTTCCACCGAGTTTGCTTCCGCGGAAACGGTCTCGCCGCGCGCGTGCAGTTCGCCCGTAGCGCCGTGGTCCACTTCGAGGTTTGCGGATCCACCGCAACCCAAACAGAACAAACAGCTCATCGCGAGAATGAATTTGAGTCGTCCGGTCAGCATTACATATACCTGGGTGAACCAACAACCTCGCTCTAAACAATATCAATTTATTCAGACTTCCCCCGTTCCATAACCTAGCTCACCGAAATGGGGGTAGCTGATAACCCCAATGACTAACTTGCCAGTCAAGCCCGAAATCAAGGGATTTTTGTTGTTGAATTTCTGGCGGACCTGCATTAATTTGCTACTTGCCGATACACGGCGATGAAATTCGCGCGGTCTGGAACGGATAGAGGCAATCCAGCGACCCGTAATTCATCAGGTAGGAAGATGCATAGTCATTTGCTTCGGCAAATTGCGATCGCATTGCTTTTATCGGCAATTTTCGCAATTTCTGCGTGTAAACCTCGCACCACCGCTCGCCCATCTGCTACCGATCCCACCGGCACCGAAGCCCCCGTGACGGCAAAACAGCCGGATTCGAGTTCCGCTCCCGTCCCAACTGCGACTGCAAACTCAACCAAGGTCGCCGTCGACATAAATGTCGGCCTGACTGCCCATCCGTTACCGGCTCGGGCGGCAACCACAGGCAAGCGTTTCGACGAATTGCCGATTGAAACGACGGGCATTAGCTTCGCTGCAAACTGGACGCCGCCCGAGAATTATGGCGTCGAAATCTACAAGACCCTTCCGGGCGGCAGCGTTTGCGTCGGTGATTATGACAACGACGGTCGACCGGACATTTACCTGAACCAGCCGGATATTGGCAGCCAACTCTACCGCAACCTTGGCAATCTGCGTTTCGAAGATGTCACCGAAGCCACGGTTGGAAATCATCCCCACGGTCTGGGAGCCAGCTTTGTCGACATCGACAACGACGGCGATCTCGACCTGTATGTCTGCAACAACGAGCACCCCAATCAGCTGTTCATCAACGAGGGGAATTCGAATTTTGTCGAGCGTGCCAAAGCGTATGGGCTCGATTTCAGTGGCTCGAGCATCATGATGTCATTCTGCGACTACGATCGCGATGGCGACCTCGATGCTTTCCTGGTCACAAACCGAAAGGAGCCCAAGTCCCCGATTCCCGATCCCAAACCGGGACCAGACGGAATCTATCGCATGCCTCCCGAGCATCGCGAATACAAGGACGTGATCATTCCGAAAGACGGCAACGCGCGAATTGTGATGGCCGCACAGTTCGACCACCTCTATCGCAACAACGGCAACGGTACGTTTTCAGAAGTCAGTCGCGAAGCCGGTTTGGACGGCGGCTATTTTGGGTTGTCATCGTCCTGGTGGGATTACAACCACGATGGCTGGCCAGACCTCTACGTCGCCAACGACTTCTACGGCCCGGATCAGCTGTACCGCAACAACGGCGATGGCACGTTCACCGACGTGGCCCCCCAGGCCCTACCGCACACACCATGGTTTTCCATGGGTTGCGATATCGCGGACATCAACAACGACGGCTGGATGGACCTGATTGGTTCGGACATGGCAGCGGCGACTCATTACCGCCAAAAGGCGTCAATGGGAAACATGAGCGACAACGCATGGTTCCTGCAGCACCCGACACCACGTCAGTATCCACGCAACGCCATGTACCTGAATTCAGGCACCGGCCGATTTTTGGAGATTGCCCAACTGGCGCACGTCGCCAACACGGAGTGGACATGGTCGCTCAAGTTTGCCGACCTGGACGAAGATGGCTGGGCCGACCTGTACGTGACCAATGGTTCTTACCGGGACTGGACGAACACCGACCTGCGCAACCGGGTTGAGAAGGTAAAGTCCAAAGCCGAGCGTCTGAAAATCTGGCTGGAATCGCCCGAGCAAAACGACGCCAACATCGCGATGCGCAACACACGAGACCTGCGGTTCGAGCGGGTTGGTGAAGACTGGGGCTTGCGTGCAGAACGCGTCAGCTCCGGCGCCGCGATGACGGATCTGGACGGCGACGGTGACCTGGATGTAGTCGTCAACAACGGCAAGAAAGCCGCCAGTGTTTATCGCAACAACACGGCCGATTCGCATCGCGTTGTCGTCCGCCTGAAAGGCACGAAGTCGAACCGCTGGGGAATCGGTGCGACCGTGACGCTGCACTCGACGACCGCCGACGGCACGCCCGTCCAGCAAATGCGGCAGCTCAATACGGCTCAGGGCTACATGTCCGCCAATGAGCCAATCGTTCATTTCGGCGTGGGAGATTCCGAGTACCTCGATCGCCTGACGGTTTCGTGGCCTTCCGGTATCCGGCAATCTTTCGAAAACCTCGCTGCCGACAGGTTGTACGTGGTTACCGAAACGGACACACCGGCGTCGCAGGAAACCGAATCGACCGCCCCCGAACAGCTCTTTGAATCGCTGGTGTTACCGTCTCTTCCGCACCGCGAGACATACTTCGACGACTTCCAGCGGCAACCACTGCTGCCCAACCAGTTGTCCCAACTCGGTCCGGGCACCGCCTGCGGTGATGTCGACGGCGACGGCGACCTCGACCTGTTCATCGGAGGCGCCGCCGGAGCTCCCGGCCAACTTCTGATCAACGAACTGGATGGCTTCTACCAGCAGTTCGGTTGCGCATGGGCCTCGGAAGCCGACCTCGAAGATATGGGCGCGCTGTTCCTGGATGTCGATGGCGACCGTGATCTCGATCTGTATGTGGCCAGCGGTGGCGTCGAATGTGACCCCGGCGACCGAAAACTACGCGACCGACTGTACATCAACGATGGCATGGGCATGTTCTCACAAGCGGACCCCGGTCAACTTCCCGAAGCTTACAACAGCGGTAGCGTGGTCAACGCAGCGGACTTCGATCACGACGGCGACCTCGACCTGTTTGTCGGCGGACGAGTGATTCCGGGACAGTACCCACTCACGCCTCAAAGCCAACTCCTGCAAAACGATAACGGCCGGTTTCTCGACGTCACAACCAGCATCGCACCCGGTCTTCAGGAAACGGGCTTGGTGACCGGAGCCGTGTGGTCCGACGTCGACAACGACGGCTGGGTTGATCTCGTGGTCACACACGAATGGGGCCCGGTGAAGCTGTACCGGAACAATGAAGGTCGGCTGGAGGACCAGACCGCGGCAGCCGGACTGGGCGGAAAAACGGGATGGTTCAACAGTATTGCTGGCGGCGATTTCGACAACGACGGCGACATGGATTTTGTCGTGGGCAACTTCGGCTACAACATGAAGTACCACGCGAGCGACGAACAACCCACGTTACTGTACTACGGCGACTTCGAACGCACTGGCCGCATGCGACTGGTGGAAGCCGAATTCGAAAACGAAACGCTGTTTCCCGTGCGGGGCAAGAGTTGTTCGACCAACGCCATGCCTTTCCTGGGCGGGAAATTCCAAAAGTTCCACGAGTTTGCGGTGGCCTCGCTTCAGGACATCTATACGCCCCAATGCCTTGAGACCTCTCATCGCTATGCCGCCAACACGCTGGCGTCGGCAATCCTCCTGAACGACGGAACCGGCAAATTCTCCTTTCACGAACTGCCCGTCATCGCGCAGGCAGCGCCCGTTTTTGGAATCGTGGTTGGACACTTCAACAACGACGCCAATCTCGATGTCATCTTCGCGCAGAACTTCTTCGGTCCGCAGCTTGAGACAGGCCATGCCGATGGCGGCATCGGGCTGCTGATGACAGGCAATGGCGACGGCACCTTCCAGGCCGTTCCCGCCCACGAAAGCGGAATTTCCATTCCCGGCGATGGTACCTCCACGATCCTCGCGGACCTGAACGGTAACGGCTCGCCGGAAGTAATCATGGCGATGAATGACGGCCCCGTTCGTTTATTGCGGGCCACACGAGACAACGGCGCCCATACGCTTCGGCTGGTCGGCAAGGGAAGCAATCATCAGGCGACCGGCGCTCGGGTACAGGCGATCTATTCGGACGGTTCCAGCCGATTTGCCGAAGTCACCAGCGGAAGCGGCTATCTGTCGCAATCGGATCCGGCAATCTCCTTCGCCGCCATCGAAGCGGCACAACTCGAACGAGTCGAGGTGCGTTGGCCGAACGGAGAAATGTCGAACTCGACTATCCAACCCGGCGACAGGGGCACCGTGTTGGTTCAGCCGTGAGCCAAATCCCACGGCAGATTTGCAGACCTAATTCTATAAACCCAATTCCAGGACGGCGGTGTAATAGTGGTTTACAGGTTCCTTAGCCTACTTGTATGGATATGGTTCGTGGCTCCCTTGCTGGGGCAACCACAAGCTTCGACGCCTTCGCTGGGCGACCTCGTAACAACCACGGCACCCTCAAGTCCGCCAACCCCAAGAGACGGTGGCCAACTTGCAAAATTCCGCGCCTATCACGAAGAGACGACATGGGCGCCGGAAATCGATGCTCAGGACCACGGGCGGCTGATTGTCGACCTGTGGGATGAAATCCTGAAATCGGGCAACAAACTGAAAACGCTTGGCAGCCTGCAAGTGGAAAAATTCAGCCTCGGTTCAGAAGCGAAGACAGTCGACCTCACGCCCACCGTGACACAAACGAACTACGGCGCGCCTCTACGTGAACTCGATCGTGACGACCTCGCCAACCTGATTGAAAACATGCAAGCCGACGGCGTGGAACTGGAAGGCATCGAATTTGAACATGACGAGTTCGTCCCCGCGACGGACGCCGAAGGTGCAAAATCGACCGTACGATTCAAGCTGATGCTGTCACAAGGCGAACCGAAAGAGCAACGTTACGTCGTCACCGGAAACGCGTCGCTCACGTGGTCCGCGGAAGCCACCGGTTCGCCAGCACGATTCTCCGTCGTGTCGATGGAAGTCCCCAAGTTCGAGATCCTTACGAGTAACATGCCGGTGCCATTCAAGCCGGCCATGCAACTTCCGTTCAATGTCGGCTCAACCGCGCGATCGACATTTCGGGCTATCAACCCGCTCATCCTTCGCGACCTCAATGGTGACAACCTCCCGGAAGTCATCCTTGCCGGGCAGAACGTCGTATTCTGGAATGGCGGTCGCTGGCGATTTCGGCAAGGTCGCCTGTGCGATCACTTCCTGCGGTCGACGACAGCGGCGATCTTCGCGGATGTCACGGAGGACGGCATTGACGACCTGATCATGGGGGCGCCCAATGCAAAACTGTTGCTCTACAAGGGCACGGGTGAAGGCAAGTTCCCGGACGTGCCACGGGAACTCACGTTTTCCGACAAGCCCCTACGCGGGCCATCGTCCATCGCCGTCGGAGATATCGATGGCGATTCGGATCTGGATCTCTACGTCGGTCAATCGAGGTCAGCGTACCTGAGCGGCAACATTCCGACTCCGTATTTCGACGGGCGGGACAGCTATCCGGGATTCCTGTTGCTGAACGATGGGCATGGTGATTTCACCGATGCCACGAAAGCGGCCGGCCTGAAACACCTCGTCCGGCGACGGGTCCGCAGCGTTTCCTTCGTGGATGCCGACCGCGATGGAGATCTGGATCTCTTGATGACCAGTGACTTTCGCGGCACGGAACTCAGCGTCAATGACGGAACCGGCAAGTTCACTGCGGCCGACGATCGCCTGCTCCCGCAATGCCTCGGTCACGGACGTTCGCATTCCATCGGCGACTTCAATCAGGATGGCAAACTCGACTTCTGCATGCTCGCCACCAGTTCCCCGGCCGCTCGGCGACTCGAGTCACTGGGACTGGAACGCTCGGACCTTTCGGAACACCAACAACTTCGTCAGCGCATGTCGTATGGAAATCGGCTGCTGCTTGGCGGCGAGGGCGGACAGTTCCTGCAGCCTGTCTTCAACGATCAATTGGCCAGAACAGGCTGGCCCAACGGCAGCACCAGTTTCGACTTCGACCGCGATGGCGCTCTGGACGTCTATGTCGCCAACGGCTGGGTCACGGGGGAATCGCCCCGCGATTACGATTCCAAGTATTGGTGCCACGACATTCACTTTGATGCACGCGAGCGTCCCGTCCGCGCGATCCAGCAATACTTCCAGAAATTTCGCGGGCTGTTTGGCCGACAGTTTTCGTGGGCCGGCAATCAGCACAATGCGTTGCTCATGAACCTTGACGGAAACGGCTTCCGCGATGTTGCCTTCCTCACCGGCGCGAACGACCTGGGAGACTGCCGTGCCGTCGTCAGTGGTGACCTGGACCTGGACGGAAGAGTTGACCTGATCTACGAGAGCGTTGACGCCGTGGGCGAGCAAGCCCATGTGCGATTCATGAAGAACGTATCGAGCGACGACAACAACTGGCTTGGCGTCCACCTCGATCCGACAACCGTCGACCAAAAAACCGAAGGGGCCACCGTCTCGCTAATACTGGACGATGGCACCAAACAGATTCGCACCACAAACGCAGGCGACTGGGGGACGCAAGGAACCCGCACGGTTCACTTTGGGTTGGGCAAGGCCGAGTCCGTTGCCGAGGTCAACATCCACTGGCCCAATGGAAGCACCACCACGCTCAACTCGCCGGCGACCAACGCCTACCATTCGTCCAGCGCCCCATAGGTTGCTGCCTACTCCGATAGGCGGCTGCCTACTCCAACCCGAACGGGTCATCCAGATCACTCTCCGCGGCTGCGGGAGAACTCTCCTCTGGCGAAGTGCCGGATCCGGTCCCCAGCCCAAAAGGGTCGTCGACCGCCTCCGCATCTCCCAACCCAAACGGATCCATGTCATCGTCATCGGGAACAAAGAACCCGTCCTCGGTAGCAGAATCGGCAGTCGTGTCATCCGGCGCGCTATCTTTGGTTCCATTCTGCGAATCGCTCCCGGAGTCACTCCGGGAACCATTCGGCGCGGCCGACTCTTTCTCACGCTGGCGTAGTTCGAGATAGGATCCCTCCATAATGCGATCCTCCTTGCCTTCACCGGCTTCGACAACAATCGCCGACAGATCCAACAAGCCCTTCTCCTTGACGTTGATCGCGTAGCAACGCGTCTGACACAAACCACAGCCGACACAACTTTCCGCCAGCACGACGGGGGCCAGATACCCTGTGCCGTCGATCGGCTGGCCATCATTGTCCACCTCGACACCAACCTGCGTATATTCGATCGCGTGATAGCCGGCCGCGTTGCATTCCTGCACGCACAGATCGCATGCCTCGCGGCCAGCGAACGGCAGACATGTGGCCTCATCGACAATGGCCAGGCCCATTCTTGCAACGCGTTTCTCCTCCAACGGCAGCGCGCGGATGGCGCCCGTCGGGCACACCTGCCCACACCCATTACAGCTCGATTCGCAACCCGCCCAGTCCGCCTTGACCATGGGAGTCCAAAGCCCTTCCAGCCCCTGCTGAAACGCCTCGGGTTGCAGCACGTTATTCGGACACACCTTGAAACACTCGCCGCAGCGAATACACATCTCCAGAAACTTCTGTTCGGGAACGCTCCCAGGAGGCCGCACAGGCAGGAAGGCATCGGCATCTTCCAGCGCAGCGCCGCCAAACCGGGTCGCCGCCGCTGCCGCTGCACCACCGGTCACCGCCGCAACGCCACCTACCGCCAACGAGAGAAAACCTCGCCGCCCCAGCGCAGTTTCATGGGTCGGTGGATCGTTCTCCACCTTCAGCTCCACAACGTTCCAGCGTTCGACAAACTTGATTGCGTGAGTGGGGCAGACTCCACCGCATGACTGACACATGGTGCAATCCGTGGTGCGCGTCGTGAAGTCAGGCTTGATCGCGTCGAACGGGCAGATCTCAATGCATTTGTTGCAGTTGATGCAGGTCGACTCCACCTTACGCTCGGTCACGCGAAACAGATTCCCCAGCGAAAACATGGCCCCACTAGGACAGACGTACTTGCACCAGAACCGTGGCTGCAGAAACCCCAGCGACAGCACGCCAAAGAACAGTGCGATCGAAAAGAAGTGCCCCGCATTCAAAGCCGGCACAAGATGCCAACCGCGCAGCAAGCCACTTTGAATCGGATCCAGAATAAAGAGGGCACCTCGAGTTACCACGGGAATCGCGGCAACATAACCGGACACCAACACACCACACCCAGCCGACACCAACGTCGCGGCCAGCAGATAGTACTTGATATGCACCCACCATCCGTCACCGCGAACGCGAAAGCGTCGAAAGTGCCGGGCGATGGCCCAATCAAACAGATCGATCGTCGTCCCCAACGGACACAGGTAACCGCAGAATCCCCGCGGCACCAGGACGCACAGAATCAAAATTGCGCCAGCGGAGCCCAGTGACCAGACCCAATTGCGGGCCGCAATCGCCGTGGAGACACTCACCAGCGGATCGATAATCAGAAACAGCTCCGCCGGCACCATTTCTTTTGCCGCGAGGTTTTCCGTGTAGTGGGAGGGCCATACGTCGACGTCTCCCGTCGCTTCTGAGGGTCGGGCATCGTACGGCCAGCAGACGTAGAAAAACAGACCCACAAATGCCAGCAGGCAGGCCGCCTGAACAACGCGCCGCACGGGCGACGCCAGCCAGGAAAGCCCCAGTCGGCGAAGTTGAATTCGCAGCTGCCCACGTTGCTTGGTCGAGTGATTGGACTTCCAACCAATTGGCAACAGGCTTCGCAGCCAACGCCCGGGCAGCGACCTTTCCAGCTCGTGTCCCGCCGGCATGCGTTTGAGCGCGGGCGTAAACCAGTCCAATCTCAGCACGGCGGCCGATCTAGCGTAGTCGAATGTCGTGATGAGGAGAAACACAGAAGCCGAGAACATCGCCAAGCTGCCAGTCTTCAGGATCGTCGCCATCCCGGCAGGCAAGCGACCGAAGAGCCCAGTCTGCTGTCGCAGCGCAAGGTACAACGCAAGACCGAGTAGCGCCATGCCCAGGGAAACCATTCGCTGGCGAACACGACGAACATTCGAGATCGACTGGTTGTGATTCATGGATGCAGGCGTGTACGCCAATCCGCCGGAATGCCGTGTAAAAAAACTGCCGTTGACGCTACCGGGCACCCTGCGCCAAAGCTCGTGCCGTCGCGTGCACGATCGCCTGAGACGTAATCGTCGCGCCACTGGTTGCATCGATATCCCGAATTCCCTGTCGCTCGATAATCTGCGCCGTCGTGTCAATCAACGCCGCGTAGAATTGCTTCTCCTTGTGGCGAGTGACTTTGACGTCGGCGATCTTCGAATTCGCGACGACCACCTTCACCTCCAGTTCGCCGTTGTACGCGGTGCTGGTATCGACATAGGTTCCATCCGCAACCCTGGATACCTTGGCCTTGTCGTACAACCGGATAGCCTCGATGCTACCGCGGGCCCGAGCGAGATAGCGGGCCTTGTATTGTTCATTGCGGGCACGGTCGGCATCGAGCACCTTCTGATAGTAGTTCACCGCTTCATCCAGGCGACCGGCCGCTCGCAACGCATCCCCGGCGTTCAAATGCGCTTCATTGTGCAAGCTGGTTTTGCCGTAATAGGCAGCGACGTTCAACGCATCTTCCACTTCGCCCATGTCACCGAGCAACTTGATGGCGTCGACGTTCAGCTTCTTGCCCTTCATCATCGCCAACGCCATGTCCCTGTTTCCCAATCGCCAATAGCACTCCGCCAGATGAATGCCCGTCTTCTTCCCGACGGAAGGTTTGCTCTTTTGCAACCAGAACGCCGCGCGCGGATAGTCTTGCAGCAAAACGAAATACATGTCGCCGAGCTTCTCCATATCGCGTTGCAGCAACTTTCGGTCGCCCTTGTGCCGCGGCATGATTTCGTGAACCAGCTTGATTCCGGGCCGCCAACGTTTTTCGTTGGGATTGATACGCCCCCAGATGAATTGCCCCACGTTCTTTGATTCGTTCCACGGCCCCTCGGCCTTCAGCGGCCAATCCAACTCGAGCGACTCCGGATAGTTGGTCTGCGTCGAGGCGTACCAATCCGGCGGCGTACTTCCCACCGTCGCGATCAGCTTCAACACTTCCTTCCGTGAGCGTCTTAGCTCGTCACCGGCAGTGGCCGCGGAGGCGTTACCGTCCTTATCGGCGGTCGCTGGACTGGCGTTTGGTGATTCGCTACTGCTCGGCGCCTTCAGGAGAAAACGTCGCCCTTTGTAGCTCACCGCATGCACGTCCGCGAACGCATACGTTTTTGATGTTCCGGTCGAGCTTGCGGTGAAGTCAAACTCGCGATCCGACTTGCGAATCTCGGTAATCGTGCCCTCAAGTTTCGAGCCGTCGGGAAGCTCGACGTGATCGGCGTCGGCACGGCTGACCAGCAGCAGCCCAAGGAACAGCACCATGACGTACCGGTAGCCCGCGCCCGTCGGGAAGTTTGCAATTGCATCTGCTGAACGCCACATACTCGCCCCTCGCCCGAAGTCCCTGGTTGCGGTGCCGCCATCGCATGACCCCGCGACAACGTCATCGCCCCATTGTTTCAGAACAACGTCGCGCCAACAAACGCTTCACCCACGGCTCACGACGTTGCACCCGAAAGTTTCGTCGCAAGGAAATTGCGAAACTATTCCTGTGACTGCCAGAGCGACAGGCGTTCAAGAAGCTGTTCTTGCGTTGCGGTACCTGTGGTGTTGATTTGCTGAATCGTGATCGAAGCGACCAGATTTCCCACCAGGGCGGCTTCCGCCAGAGTTGCACCGGCGCATAACGCCAGTACCGCCCCGGCCGTTGCACTGTCACCGGCTCCCGTTGGATCAATGCGACCTTCGACTTGCACGCCACGCACGGCCGTCCACTCTGGATCGCTCACCAACATGCCTTTGCTTCCACACGTGGCAATAACCGGAGCTTCGTTCTTCTCACGCAGTTGAGTGGCGGTGTGCAACAGTTCGTCCGGCGGAACTTCATCACCCGGTAGCGGATTCTCAATCCCCGCCACTTCGAACTGGTTCGGCTTGATCAGCAGATGGGGAAAATCCTGAATGCGTCGTCGACTATCGGCCCAGAAAACGATTCGCGAGTTCTCCCGGGCTCGCTGGGAGATCGTTTGTCGTACCGAATTGGTGACGACGCCCGAGTTTTCAATGTCGACCTGATCGAGCACCACCACGGCGTCCACTTCATCCAGAAGTCGATCGAGCGAGGCGACGATCTTCGCTTCGATGTAAGCCGGCGTCGCAGTCCGGTTCTTGGTGTCCAACCGCGAGTGCTCGGCCTCGAGACTCTCCACATCGGCGTCGCGCGGTTTCAGGTAGGTCGGCGTAAAACATTCCGGTGCCGTGTGCAAATGATCCGTCGAACAGTGCAACAGTCCCAATTGCTTGCGGAGGTCGTAGCCTTCTCCGTCCTCGCCCGTGAATCCAATCGCGTGTAGTTTTCCGGCGTTCAGGGCATGCAGGTTGCAAACCACCGTCCCCGCCGCGCCAGGGCTACACCGTACGTTGACGACCTGGTGAGCGACCTTGCCAGTTTCCACGCTGGGCTCGCCCAATGCAGGATCTACATCGAGGTACTTGTCCAGAAAGAAATCGCCCACCACGGCTATCCTCGCCGAGGCAAACTCGGCCGTGAGTTCCTGCAGACGGTCGGCGGTCATTGCTACGCTTTTCATGACGACGGATTTCCTTCCAGCGCCCGACGCAAACTGAGCAAAAAGTCCCGATTGTCGGCCTGCAAATATCGCATCAAACCTCCCATGCGACTGAACGATTTGTTGTATCGAAGATAGTAGGCGGGGTTATCCTCGGGCGGCTCGCCCTTCGTCCAGTCCCACGTCGACTCGGAAATATCGTTGACAAAGATGTAGTGATTGTCGATCGACTGGCCCCGCTGGATGGCGAGGTTTTGCGATATCGACAGCGACTTCTCGAAGACCATGGGACTCATGACGGCCGAACCAATCGAAATGTAGACGCCACCGTCCAACCGGCTGACGCTCTCGGCAAACGTCAGAAAATCTCGTTCTGCCGTCCGCCCCAGACTGGCGCCGTGGTTCATGGGGTGATTGTAAATGATGTCGTGACCAATCATGGGGTGGCCTGTCAGAGGTACCTCATTTCGATAGGCGCCGGACTGAACGCTGAATCGCTTCCACGGGTGCGGAATTTCCATCCAGCCTTCCGCCAGACCGAAACGTTGAATGATCGTCAGCAGGTCCGCGGCCGCAGCGCTGTGTTGTGGGTCGTCGGCCAGTCGCGAGGTAACTTCTGATTGCAACTGCGATGTCGAGGGAATGCGCACGCCCTCGTTTTCGATCATTGCACCAATCGATTCGCCATACCCCAGACCAAGGTACGCTCCCACATTCAGCGCCAGATTGATGAAGAAGCCCGTCTCCTGCCAGTTCCCGAACCGCCCCTCCGCCACCATCGGCCCGACGTGTTCGCAACTCTTACCCTGAAACGCAAATTCCCAGTCGTGAATCACACCCGCACCGTTCGTAGCAAGGTGCGTGGCCCAGCCGGATTCAACCAACTGCAACAGCACCGGCCCGAGCCCATTTTTGATGGCATGCGCTCCGAAGGTAATCATCACGGGCCGGCTGTTGCTGCGAGCGACCTGAATGCGTGTCGCCAGTTCCGCGACGGCTGCTCGTCCATCGTCGGTCAACGCTCGTGGTGCGCTGTCGACGGGCACATGATCCGCTTCGATAAACTTCTTGTTGGTGCGCGACTCCAGCGGGTCCATCTTTACTGCGAATCGGTCAAATTGTTTGTAGGGCATGATGCTGCCGGGGCCGAATCTGAAGGAAGCTGTGTGGTGATGTGCAGGGGTGGGACCGTACGGAAGCTATTCGTTCCAGATGTAGGCCAGCAATGGCGCGTGTTCGCGGAAGTCGGGCACGATCAGATCCGCCCCGACGCCAATTAGCCGTTTGCGTTTCCACTCGTCGGGCTTACCGCTGCGGCCACTCTCATCGCTGGCGACACCGACAGCCGTACCTCCAACGGATTTGACGTTTTCGATTTCAACGTAACCGTCGCCAAAGCCCAACAGATGGCGACCGTCAATTTCGTTTTCCTTCAGAATGCGTTGAATGACCTGTGCCTTGGAGAAGGACTTGTAGTCTTCCACCGCACCGTAGACGTGTTCACCGAAGTAGCCGGACAGCTGAAGAAGTTCGACCTCTTCTTTGACGTACGCCTCGTCGGTACCACTGGCGAGGTACAGTTTGACGCCGCGATCCATGAGTCCGGTCAGCAGTTCGAAACTGCCTGGTACAACCATGTCCGTTGCCGGAATCGCACCACTGGCCAACGAGGCGCGACGGGACTCAATGCGTTCCATCAATCGGTTGTGGTACATCTCCTTGTATTCCAATGCTGGTTGAGCCGTACCACCACGTTGCTCGATTTCCTCGACAAGACGAAACATCTGATAGATCGTCTGCTTGCCCGTCAGTTCCATGACAAACTGGTAGACCACCTTTTCCAGCGCCTCACGGGATTCGGACGTGCCGGTTTCCGCAAGGATATCGACCATCATGGGAATCATGATTTCCGGCCAGCCTTCACGAACGAGGCTCAGCGTACCGTCAAAATCAAACAGAGCATGTGTGGGCGTCGTCGTGGCACGTTCGTGGACGATCTCGATCAAGGTCTCCGGCAGAAAATGCGTCGCGACGTCCTGAGAGACAGAGGGTGCGTAGTCCTGTTCGATGTTGTCGGCCATCACCAATCCCGTATTGAAGTTCCACTCTTACGAAAGCACAGAACGAACCACTTTAGCCGTTTTCGATGTCGCTGTGGCGCCCCCACGGGCGTCGCCGCCAGATACGCGGCATTCCGTGAACGATAAAGGTGAGTCAGTAATGGTATGCCCAACATGAAGTGCACCGTCCTACATCGCTTCACGGGAGACTTCGCGCCACGCGTCCGGCAGGCAATCGCAGATCACGCGAGCGTTCAAGGAAATCTCACTAACGCGACCAGAACCAATGTCCCCAGCAAGTCCATGAACGTGCGTCCCCAGAACGGCTGCTTCCAGGGGACTCAAGTCCTGCGACAACAGCGCTGACAGCACGCCAGTGAGGACGTCGCCCGAGCCGCCAGATGCCATGCCGGGATTTCCCGTTTCATTCTCGCGCGAGACTTCACCGTCCGTCACCAGACTACGATGCCCTTTTAAGACGACGATCACGTTAAACCGCTTTGCAAGTCGGATTGCTCGCACACGACAGAGTTCGACCGACAAATCGGGATCGTTCACCAGCCGACGAAACTCGCCAATGTGAGGCGTCAGGATTCGCGGCCCCGCCGCATCCGAGAGTCCATTTGTCGAATTCGCCAGCGCGTTCAAGGCGTCTGCGTCGACCACCATGGGACCGCGATAGTTTCGGTACAGCGATTCCACGACCCACGGTATCGCTTCGCTGCGAGAAAGCCCGGGACCGATTCCGATACTGGTTGCGCTGGCAGACAATTCACGGAGCTGCGTTCGTGCATCGGCCGTGATGCGGCCCGCCGAATCGTGCGGCAAGGGGATGGTCATGTAGCAAGGATTGAACTGTGCCACCATCTCCAGACAGCAGTCCGGAACCGCCACGCTTACGAGGCCTGCCCCGGACAAGACGGCGCCGGTACCCGCCAGCGACGCGGCGCCGGCCATGCCTCGTGCCCCCGCCACCACCAGAACGCGTCCGTACGTTCCCTTGTGCGACGCGGCGGATCGCGGCTTGAGTTTTGGCAGCGGTATTGGCTGGCTGTTCATGGACTCGATCTACAATTCGAGCGACGCAACTTCAACGCTTGCGACGAACCAGGTGACTGCAAACAACAGGCGTGTTTGCGGTCTAAACTACGTGGCTTGCGACTCAGCAGTGGGGCCCAGTGCTTGCTTGCCCAACAGTCGCATCAGAACAACTAGCGAAGCAATCTGCAATGGCAGCAACAGCCACACCGATACTCCAAATCCCAGCGGCAATGTTCCCAATAGCACGCTAACGATTCCCGCCAACAACGCGTAGGGCATCTGCGTCCAAACATGCGCAAGGTGATCGCAACCGGACGACTGGGAAGAGAGCACGGTCGTATCCGAAATGGGCGAACAGTGATCGCCGAACACCGCTCCCGCCAGGACGCCACCAATCGAGCACAGCAGAATCGGATCGTTGGCGGACAACCCACTGCCTCCCGACAGCAAAGCGTCAGTCGTCTGGATGACCATCGGAACCAGAATGCCCATCGTTCCCCAGCTGGTACCGGTCGAGAAGGCCACGACCGCAGCGAGCAGGAACACGACGGTTGGCAGATACTGTACCGAAACACGAGCCTGCGTTTCTCCCGCTTCATCTTCGCCGGTCAACACCGTCGTCAGGTAGTCCGCGGTGTACATTCGGTGATCCTTGAACTCGTAGGGCACTGTGCTATCGCGCCCATCGACGGACGAGTCGGTGGTCATTTTCGACATTGCCGATGCCGTCCACAAAATGGCGACCGCCGGCAACACGACTCGGGATCCCGCGAGTGCCCCTTGTACAAGATCCGACAACGGCACGGACCTCGAGACCAGCGGCATGACGAAAGCAACCAACATTCCCGCCAGCGCTCCGTATTGCAAGGCAAGGCTCGAATCGGCCTGTCCCAGTAAGTCGCGCATTTTCAAACGCGGCTCGAATGCGGTTAGCTGGTCATCGGGGATTGGATTCGTGGCCGAAACCGCCGCCTGTAGTTCACCCACGGAGGCCGCCGTCAGCGCGATGTTGCCATCCGCGGCGACTTGATTGAGTCGTTCGACCTGCTCGGTGATCCCGGCATTTTCACCTGCAATCGCTTGAGCAGCATCGATGGCGGAACTTGCAGCGGCCGCGCACGCACCGCGGCTGCCGGTGTCGTAGATGAAATAAACAACCAGCAGCAAGGTCAGCAGAATTGGAACAGCGGCGAAACTCCACGCCGACGGTGCAGACTCCGTGTTGTCGGCTACCGTGCCTTCAACAGCCGCTGCTCCCGAGTCGTCAGCCGGTCCGTCACCCGCAGCCGCCTTCTGCTCCGCGGCTACCATCGGACCGATGTCTCGGCCTAACCACGACGAAATCGGCACCAGCAACAGCGCCGACCAGATGTAAAAGCGATACGGGATACTGGCAAGGAACAATCCAAACGCGCTCATGCCGTCCGGTGCAGCAATCGAATCCAGGCCGCTGGCAATGTAATCAATTTCAACGGCCACCCATGTCGAAAGCGGAGCCAGCCCGGCGACGGGTGCGGCCGTCGAATCGACAAGGTAAGCGAGCTTTTCACGGGATATTTTCAGCCGGTCGCAGACTGGTCGCAGCGTACTGCCCAGCAGCATCGTGTTGGCGTAATCGTCGAAGAAAATCAGCAAGCCCATGAACCACGTCGCCAACTGCCCGCGACGACGATTGCTGGCGTACGGTTCAATCAACACAATAATGCCACGCATTCCGCCGGAACACGTGATGACGCCGACCATCGCCCCCATCAGGATCGTGAAAGAAAATACTCGCAGCTTGCCCGGATCAATCAACGTCTGCCACAGGTGTGTTTCCCACGTATGGTAGATCGCAACCAGCGGGTTACCGCCAGCCATCAACAAGGCTCCGGCAAAGATGCCGACGATCAGCGAAAAGACGATCCGTCGAGTGACAATGGCAAGCACAATCGCCACTAGCGGCGGCAACAAACTTAACCAGCCATACGGATGAGGCGTCATAGAGCGATTCGCTTTTGGTGTAGTCTGGTCAGTAAGTCGATTCGGCGAGTCGGATGCCACAGATCCATGACATACGCTGACCGCCGTTATACCACTCGCCCCAAATTTTCATCACCCCGATCAGTCGCATCCACTCGCGAGCATTGCTAAAATCCCGTTCCCCATGCACCCACGGAGCGCTATCAAGATGAGCCGAAGTCTGTCCAGGTTTGCCATCCTTTCCCCGATTTGCTGCCTCACTGCTCAAGCCTGCCTGTTGGCATGCCTGATCACGTCGCCCGCATTGAGTGATGCCGGCGAGATCGTCGACTCGAAACCCAACATCATCCTGGTCATGACCGACGACCAGGGGATGGGCGACCTGTCATGCATGGGCAACAAGGTGCTGAAGACACCCAACCTCGACCGCTTCTATTCGATGTCGACGCGTTTCACCGACTTCCACGTCAGTCCCACGTGCGCACCGACGCGTTCCGCGATCTTCAGCGGTCGCCACGAATTCCGCAACGGCGTGACGCATACAATTCTCGAGCGAGAACGCATGGCCTTGTCCACCACACCGTTCACACTGCTCCTGCAGAACGTCGGTTATCAGACCGGAATCTTTGGCAAGTGGCACCTGGGCGACGAAGCGGCCTACCAACCGTACAACCGCGGCTTCACGGAAACGTTCATCCACGGCGCCGGTGGCATCGGCCAAGCCTACCCCAGCAGCTGCGCGGACTTCCCGCCCAATCGTGAAAAGAACCGGCGATATTTCGACAACGCCATCCTTCACAACGACACCATCGTCCACACCAAGGGTTTCTGCACGGACGTATTCTTTCAGGCAGCCCTGGGCTGGATCAAGCAACAACACGAAACCGACACGCCGTTCTTCGCCTACATCGCACCGAATGCTCCGCATGGCCCCATGATCAGCCCGGAGAAATCCCGCAAGCGATTTGATGACATGGGATGGGACGGCAACACGGCTGGCCGATATGGAATGATCGAGAACATCGACGACAACTTCGGCTTGCTGATGCAGAAGCTGGACGAATGGGAACTCTGGGACGATACGCTCGTCATCTTCATGACCGACAATGGCCAGGCCGGCCGCAGCGGAAAGCTCAACGGCAAACGCGAACCGATCTTCACGGCCGGTTTCAAAACAGGAAAAGGCTCACCCTACGAAGGCGGCACTCACGTCCCGGCGTTCTGGCGATGGAAAGGCAAACTCGGCGAGGGTGTCGACATCCCGGCGCTGACGGCACACATCGACCTCTACAAAACGTTCTGCGAACTGACCGGCGCGGACATCCCACCCGGAATTCAACAGATCGACGGTCGCACCATGGTGCCGTTGCTGCAGGATGCGAAAGCCGACTGGCCCGACCGCGCACTGTTCACTCACCAGGGACGCTGGAAAAAGGGAGAAGACCCCAACGGCAGCAAGCACAAGAACTGCGCCGTCCGCACGGCACGCTGGCGATTCGTCAACGACAAGGAGCTCTACGACATCTCCAATGACCCGTACGAGAAGGTCAACGTCATCGAGCAACACGCAGACGTCGTCGCGGAACTGCGAACCCAGTTCGACAAGTGGTGGACGGACACTTTGCCGTTCATGGTCAACGAAGCGGCGCCATTGGCTCCACAGCAGCCGCAAGCCCTACGCTACGAAAAACAATCAAAGGATCGCGGCATTCCCGATTGGACGCCGCCGGCGATCTAACGGGCGAAGGAGCGGTGCGAGACAACCTGGTCTTTGTGTGACAAGGGCGGCGATCGGATGAAGCTACAGACGCGATATGCTGGACAGCGTTAGGCTCGCTCGTCGTCCCACCCTTCAGGCGGAATTTGGCCGGAATTTGGTAGGCTCGCGTTGCCGTTCTGTTCCGCCCAAACGGCGATACTACGAAGACGTCGACCGACGATGCTCAGCCAACGATGTCGCGTACCTGCTTCGCCAACATCTGCACGAACACTCGCGCTTCGTCGGATTCGATCTCCGATTCCAACTGCTCGATGGTCGCCGCAACTTTGGCAAGCGACTCGGGGTTCGCTGCCGGGACGGCTTCCTCCACGCTGGTGTCGACCAACAGTTCCGACACAGGGATGTCCAAAGCCCGGCTTAGTCGATGCAGGTCGCTCACCCAAAGGTCACGCGACTCCGCTTCTGTCGCCAACAACGTTTCTGGACTGACCCCCAGCCGGGCAGCCAACTCCGTCAGGCTGACCCCTGCGGACTCCCGCATTGCGGTAACTCGATTGAGCCGCATTTCGGTTTTTGATTGAGTAGACAAGCGATTTCTCCTGCAGCGCACCTTTGTCACAGGGTAATACGAACAGAGCTGAAAATCCGACGCGAAAAAAACAAAACATCTTTCCAGCCGCCTAAACATCGGCAGCGCTAACAAAAGTTGACGCTGGTAGAATCGCAGATTCTGCGTTATAGGGCCGAACTATAGAGGGAAACGTCACACCATTTCACGCTCGGGGGGTTATTTCGCCCCTGCCCCGAGCGAGGTGGACGCAGCCAGCTTGCCGTCGCGGAATTTCCGGATCAAACGCTTGCGTTTCGAGTCAGAACGTCCACCGCGGGACATTGGCAGATAGTCCACCTGCAATTCAGATCCCCGGCCGTCACCATTGTCGTCCAACTGCGGATGTTCGGTGGGAATCAGCGGCGGATCATTCTCGTAGTAAAGATCCATCATGTTCTGGACCGTTTTCACATACAGGTCGTGCACGGACACTGTCCCATCTTCATCGACGTCGAACTCGCCATCGTCGCGAATATCGGTCATCGCGCTGGCCAACGCCAAATGAAAGATCGAACCGTTCGTCTCGGCATCTGCCTCCGAAGACGTAATCACAATCCGGTTTTCTCGCGAGAGCGGCTTGATGTAAAAACCGCTCGCCGGCGTGCTGATAATGAAAGTTGAATTGCCTTTCAATCGCTGAAAGAGCTGACCGAACTGTTTGTGCGTAATGTCAGCGTCCGGCAGGTTGAGAAACACGGAACGCCCGTCGAAGTAGGCTTGTCCCAGCACGATCACCCAAGTCGAATCCGCTGCGGTGGCTAACGCCGTCAGCCTTTTGGCCTCCGCGGCAATCTCATCACGTGTCGCGTTTCCGTGAATCGGAAACGCATCAACCGGCTCGTCCTGTTCAGCGAGTCCATACTGAACGCGAACATCACTCTCGGCGAATCCCATTCGATCGATGAGCGCCGATCGAATCTGCGTCAGGGATTCAATGAACTGCTCTCGATACTCAGCATCACCCGCCAGGCCACACACTATCAGAGCTCGCCGTGTCGACAACCTTCCGTTTCGACGGACTCCATCATCAACTCCCGCTGCCCCAGAGGGAGCTGGGTCGACCTCAGCAAGGGCGGGCCGAATTTCAGCAGCCTCCTGAGCAACGATCGGAGCAGCCGACAGCAGCATCCCAACGGCAAGACAACCGTAAACGCGCACGTTGAATTTCATTGTCTGGACTCCGTGGTGACCGTCTCTATTTTCAATCGAACTCAGGGGCGCCGGTTGACCATGATGAACGAATCCTTGCTGGCTTCATTGGTCCATGCCACTTTGCCGCGAAACGATGCATCTGTCGAACCGGATGTCTGGTTAGCGAAAGCATAATGCCAGGTCGACTTCCCGCCGACACGGCGCGCCTCCAGAATAAGGAACACCTCGGGATCTGTACCAGAAGCAAATGAGAACATCGCTCCGTCCGTCACATCCTCCGGCATCTCGCTATAGCGATAAACGGGCGTCGGCAACAACCTGAGCTTCTCCTCTCGCGACGTCCCGGGACTGAGGCGTGCCGAAAAGTATTTGCGGGCCAGCAGCCGCATTTGCACCAACCGCCGAGCCTTGCTGGTGGCAACCTGCTGATCCTTTGCAAAACGTTTGAATTCAATTCCTGCCGTGCGGGGAAACCAGGGCGTTGGCCCCTGACTGGCAAATGGCGATTCCGATAGCGACTGCAGTTCATGGCTGTCCGTGGCCGCCGTATCGTCGTAAGTCCATAATCCAATCGTCGCATGCGGTCGGCCCTGATGCGTCCACAGAAATATTGCTCCACCAATCGTTTCACGCTGGGGATTGGCCCAACGAAAAATGGGCTCGGACACCAACTTAGCCTGCTGTTTTTCCGAGTTGTCGACGTACACGGTGAACGCCTCGGCGACTTTTCGCAAGCGAGCCTGTCGCAGCTTCTCCTTACGATTGGCTTCCACCTTCGAGATGTCGTCGGCTGTTGCCGTTTCAGCGGCCGAGCTTTTGATCGATAACGCAAGGAGAAGCAACATCCCCATCATCATGTACCCGACACTCCGGCGAACTTCATTCTTTCCAGACATACGTATCCTTTGCGCACGATGTAACGATGGGCTACTCCTGTCCGAGATTGACAAGATCCTGAAGAGAAATCGCTTCCGGCGAAAATGAGGCCGCCGAAACGGCATCCTTCGGGACGCGACGCATCCACACCGGCGCGCCCGTCGTCGACCACGCCGTCAGTTCGCCGTTCCAGTCTGCCGTGAGTAGTTGACCTTCATCCGAGAAGCCGGCCACGCCGACCGCCGCGGGACATTCCAGTTTCATTTGATGCCGCTTCGTCCCAGCATCCCAGATATCGACTCGGCCTGGCCCGGTCTGATTCCACGTGTCGGTCGTGACGGCCAGCCGCTGGCCATCGTGGGAAAAACGTACGCAACGAACGGGTCCGAATGAGCCGTCCAGCGTTTGCAGACGTTCGTTGACGACGTCGATAATTCGCACGATTCCGTCGGCTCCCCCGACAGCAACCCAACGACCATCGGTGGAAAAATCGACCGAGTGGACTCCACCTTCAACGCTTGCCAAGGTTCGCAGCGGAAGTCCCGTCTCGCAATCAAACAACAGGACACGTCCATCCACGCAGCCCGCGACAAACCGAGGAGCCTCGTCACCGGGCGGTGCAAACGTTGCCGAAGTGATGCCGAATTCCGTCAAATCCACCAAATTGCCCGTCACGACAGCTTCCAAGCGAACGCGATTACCACTGGACGCCGACAATTCATAGGTGCCGTATGTCGACGTCGATCTTGCGTATTCGATCTCGGGAACCGGCGCCCGATTCGTAACCTTCTCCGCCAACGATTGTTTCATGTGCGAAAGGAAGTCCGGTTTCGATGCGACGATCTGTGGCAACTTCGTGTCGAGTCCTTCGTTGGATGTCTCGCGGTAGACGACCGTGCTACTCAGGAAACTGGCTTCCAGGAGTTTCGGCTGCGCTGGAACCAGGAGCACGAGCAACAGCACACCAGCCCGGGCGCGAGTCCCCAACAGCTGCTGGCGACCTTGCATGATCGACTTGAGTCGTTTCTGTAACAGAGGAACTCGGCCAAGCCCACTCGCCAATACCGGTCGCGCGGAATCCGGTGCATCGGAGATAAAGTCAACCGTGTCCAGGAGCGCTTCGGCGTAACGGCGCCGCTTTGACTGGTCTTGCCGAACGACCCACGCGTCACAGCATTGTTCTTCAAAGAGCTCGATTTCCTGCTTCGCCAGCCATGCAATCGGATGCCACCAGAACAGCGTCGTCGCAACGACCTCCAGAATCCGCACCCACTGGTCACCGCGCTGGAAGTGCGCCAGTTCATGCTGCATCAGCGTTTCCGCCGCCGCTTCATCCAGATTGTCCAGCAACTGTTTTGGTAGCACGATTACCGACGTGCTACCCAGTCCCCACAACATCGGCGAACCAACCCACGGCACGACGCGTGCTGTCGGATAGTTTTGCACTTTGGCTCGCCTTGCAATTCGGTGCATCGCACGATCGATGCGATTGTCGTGCGCGGCAAGCTGCATCAGACGACGCATCTGCCACGTCACGTACAACTGATAGGTGCCATAGACGAGAATACCCAGCAACCAAACCGACAACGCCACGTTCCTGAGTTTCGTCGTCAACGGCATGGCTTGCGCGGCATCGTTCGCCGGCAATGCCTTCACATCGCCAGCAGCCAGCTTCCCCATCGCCGTCGGGTACATCGTGGGCGGCGTCGATACTTCCGCGACGCCCGCGCTTTCGGTTGCCTCGTTCACACGGTCAACCATGGAGGGCGGCAGCACCGGAAGCGGCAACACAAATAGCGGAGGTGCCACTAGCTTTACCAGCACCAGTACCCACAGGGCATGACCCACTGCCGCGTTCTTCGACCAACGCCCCACGACAAACGCGACCAGACCAATCAGAGTCGCCAACCCTGCGTTCCAGATCGCGACTGTGAGTAGCGAAGCCATCGAAAGATCCGTTGCTGCAAAGGACGGGTAACTACCGAATTACGAAGCAGTGGCACGAATGGTTAGTCAGATTCTCTTTCAAACTGACAGAAACTACAAATTTTCATCATCGAGTCGATCGAGCAAATTCCGTAACGACGACCTGTCTTCCTTCGACAGCTTCTGGCCGCGCAGCAAATGCGTCAGCAACGGCTGCATGGAACCACCACAGAACGTGTCCGCCGTGCTCTGCAGTCGTCGGTCGATCAATTCATCCTGCTGAATCGCAGGCCGAAACACGTGCGGCCAGACGGTTCCGTCGCGCGCCACGAATCCCTTGGTCTTTAGTCGATCAAGCAGTTTCTGCACCGTTGCATGCTGCGATTTCGCAGTTTCACCGTACAACTGCTCTGCAATAAAACGCACCGTCGCCGACTTCTCTTTCCAGAGAACCTTCAAAACGGAAAGCTCGGTTTCAGTAACGTCCTGAGTACTCTTAGCCATTTATCCAACTCAATTTCGAACGTGGCCAGCCCTGCGCGTCCCCTGACACGATCGGCCGGAACTGCCCACATCTTAAAGACGCCCTGTCTTCCGAGTCAAGCGTCAAATCGCATCCGTCCACCTGACACGTGTCCAAAGCGAACTGAACGACCGAGATTTTGACTTCAAATACCGATCCCACCGCGCGATCCTGCGGTTTCTCGAAATCACCTCTTGAAAAAGAAGACAGCCTGTCATAAACTGCCGACACAGAACGAATGAAGGCACCCCGGAACCTGCTTTCGAAGGCAAGAGTGATGCGAATACCAACCTATGCCATGCTGTTGATGGCACTGCTCGTGAGCTTGCCCACCGGCACCACACTCGCGGCCGATGCACTCCGCAAACCGGACCTCGCTTCGTGGATAGACCAGCGTTTCGCTTCACACCTTGCGACGGACGGCGGAGAACTGGTGGTCGTTGACGACGCCACGTTCCTACGTCGTGTCTATCTCGATCTGTCCGGGCGTATTCCGGCGGTCGCGGAGCTGCGGGACTTTATCCGGGACACTTCTGCCGACAAGCGTATTCGGGTCGTCGATCGCCTACTGGCCCACGAGCGTTTCGAAACGCATACGGCTCGGGTTTGGCGTCGAATCCTCATGCCTCCCGGATCAGCGCAGAATCCGGCCTTAGCGCGAGACCGAGCAAGGCAACTGGATGAATGGCTGCAGTCTCAACTGCGGCAGAACGTGGGCTACGACGATATGGCTCGTCGACTGGTCACCGCCGGCGGAGCTGATGTGGAAAACGCCGAACGCATCGCCAAGGAAATCGAGGCGATGTCGCAAGGCGACCAGCGATCGGGCATTGGCATGTTCGCATCGCTTCGTTCGACACCAACTGTCTACCTTCAGCACGCGGGCGGTCAACCTGCCAGCATGGCAAGTTCCGTTTCGCGGGTCTTCCTTGGCGTGCGACTGGAGTGTGCACAGTGCCATGACCATCCTTTTACCGACTGGACGCAACAGGATTTCTGGGGCGTTGCCGCATTCTTCGCCGGCGCAAGGCTGACGCCGCAGCAAGCTCGTCCTGCCCCCGACACATCAACAACAGCCACGGTGTCGGCGCCGATGGACAATCGGCAGACGATGATTTCCGATGAGGCGGGCACGTCCTACCAGACCAGCCTGCCTTGGGATGATGCCGAAACGGTCTCGGTCCCCGCAGACGAATTGCCACGTCAGTATTTTGCGAACTGGATGACTTCACCGGACAATCCACATTTCGCGGCAACGGCCGTGAATCGCGTTTGGCAGCAACTGTGCGGCCGAGGCCTGACGGATTCCGTCGACGACCTCGATCAGGCGACCAATGCCGACCGCGCGATCCTACTCGACGACCTTGCACAGAAATTCGCCGAAAGCGGCTTCGACCTGAAAGAGCTCGTCCGCGCCATTTGCACCAGCGACTATTACCAGCGGGCCAGCGAAAAACGGGAGCAAGGCAGTCCGCTCACGCCACGCCCACTGAAAGTCATGACGCCCGAGCAACTGTTCGACTCGTTTGAAATCGCTGCCGCCATGCCCATCTCCAGCATCGACAACGGGCCACGTTTCAATGGCGAAATGGATGCGCTCGTGTCGAGGATGGAAGAAGCCATCGGTAACAGGCCGGATGATTTTCGCAGCGGCATCCCTCAGGCACTTTCGCTGATGAACGGACCGACAACCTCCAAAGCCACCGACCTAAAGAAGAGCAAGACATTACGGGCGATTGTGGACGCACCATTTTTGGCCATTCCCGAAAAGGTCGACACACTGTTTCTCGCGACGTTGAGCCGTACGCCCCATGCGTCCGAACGAGCTTCGTTGCTGGAGTACATCAACCAGCGGCCCTCGGACCAGGAAAAGGCGGAGGCATTTTCCGAAGTCCTGTGGGCACTGATCAATTGTGAGGAATTTGTCCTCGTCCGTTAACAACCGTTCGCCCACGCCAACTTATATACGCTGGATTCGAGAGCCACAATTTACTGGAGACCCAACATGGCCGGTCACAATTTCTCACGTCGCGACTGGATGCAGCTTTCGCTGGCCAGTGCCTTTGGAGTGTCGTGTTCGGGCTGGATTCCGCGACTCGCAAATGCAGCCCTCAAATCGGAAACGCCGCGGTCCTGCATCCTGCTCTGGATGTCGGGCGGCCCCAGCCAACTGGACACCTTTGACCCCAAGCCCGATCACGACAACGGCGGCCCATTGGAGACGATTGCCACTTCCGCGCCGGGAATTCACGTCAGCGAATACCTGCCCGGAATTGCGAAACAGATGCAGGATCTCGCCATCATCCGGGACATGAATACCGCCGAAGGCGACCACGGCCGCGGCACCCAACTGATGATGACCGGGTACAAGCCAAACCCTGCGACCGCCTACCCTAGCTTGGGCTCGATGCTTTCCAAGGAGCTTGGACCACCGGACAACGAACTGCCAAACTACGTCAGCCTCTCGTCCGGACTTCGCAACGCCCAGGTGCGTGGCGCCGGATTCCTGGGGCCTCAGTATGCTCCGCTGGTGGTTTCCGGGAACAGCGCCAACCCCGCCGCTCGAGCCAACCTGTCCATTGAAAATCTCGCTCCCCCGGTCGGCGTGACCAAAGAAGTCATGAGCAACCGCTTCAAGGCGCTCAGTCTGCTGCAGGGCGAGTTCTCGAAACGCTACGACAGCGAAGCGGCCACCGCCCATCGCTCCAACGCCGAGCGTGCCGCGCGGATGATTGAATCGCAGGCGAAGAACGCATTCCAACTGAGCGAAGAAGCAAACGAGCTTCGCGATGCCTACGGTCGCAACCGCTTCGGGCAGGGCTGCCTCCTCGCTCGTCGGCTGGTCGAGCGTGGCGTTCCCTTTGTCGAAGTGGAACTATCCGGAGTGCAGGGAAACGCGCAGCTTGGCTGGGACACCCACTCGCAAACGTTCACTCGCGTACGTGAACTCTGCGAGGTACTGGACCCGGCATGGTCGACACTGATGACCGATTTGCGACAGCGGGGCATGCTGGATTCGACACTGGTCGTGTGGATGGGCGAATTCGGACGCACTCCGGTGATCAATGGCAACACCGGACGAGACCACTGGGCCAGCGGTTGGTCTGCGGTACTTGGCGGGGCCGGAATACGGGGAGGGCAGGTGATTGGAGATACGGGCAAGGACGGAACTCGGCTGATGGGCAAGCCAACCGAAGGGACCAAGGTCGCCGACCTCTACGCGACGATCAGCGAAGCGGTGGGCGTGTCGCATGAGACCGAAAACACGACGCCCGGTGATCGTCCGATTGGCATCGTCGACGAAGGCGGCGAACCCATTCGGGATTTGCTTGCCTAGTCAGGCAAAGTTGGGGCAAACTGAACACGCAGGAGAACAAGAGCAACAATGAGTTTGGGCACGAAACAGGCAAGGCAACCGAGCCGGCGGCGATGGACGCTCATCCTGCACGGATTGGGGATCGCGTTCTTCGCCGGCTCGCTGCTTGCATTTGCTCAGCCTCCCGCCACTCAATATGAGCCCTACGATGTTGTGCTGATGCTGGACGATGGTCCCATTCTGGCGAGGTTTGGCATCGCCATGAACCAGCGGCCCGTGGAAGATCAACGCGCCGAATTCCTCCATTCGCTCGTCGCCGAACTCGACACCAACGGAGATGGAAAATTAACCAGTGACGAGGCCGACAGCTCCTACATCCTGCGTCGGAAGATCAGCAAGGGCACCGCGAGATTCATTCGCAAACGCAATTTGACCGCCGCGACAACTCTCTCGTCATCTCGCATCACCACGATGTTCAAACAGGTAGCCGGTCAACCGGTAGTGTTTCGACAAATCAACAATGCCTTCGAGAGCGATGAATACATTTTTGGGCTGCTCGACGAGGACGGATCGGGGACGATCGACGACCGCGAAATGATTTCGGTCGCCACGCGGCTGTTCGAATACGATTCCGACGGCGACGACTGCGTGGGCTTCGACGAATTGCAACCGCCTCCACCGCCAACGGACCCCAACGCCTTCCCCGTCGCACTTACCGGGCAGGCGCCGGATGAAGTATTGTCGCACACGGTGTTCTCCGAGCTGATGCGGCCGGCCAACGACCGCTTCCTGCCGCAGCGGATGCTTCGCAAGTACGACCTCAGCGGCAACGGCAAACTGTCTCCGCAAGAATTGAAATGGGAACGTAAGCGACTTGCGGCGATCGACACCAACGGCGACGGCGAGCTGTCGCGTTCCGAACTCGCACAACTATCGACACTGGCGAAAGACATCGATCTGACGGTGGATGTCGCACCCACGGATGGCGCTCGCCCGGACTTCAACATTCGCAGCGCCACGGGGCAACGGCTGGCGCGCACTTCGCGAACGGGAATCGCCAACCTGTTACTGAACCACGCGACCGTCACACTTTCCTATCGCCACATCAATCCAATCCCCGAAGCGATCGAAAGCGCCCGCATCAAGTTCAACGCGCTCGACGGCGACGTGAACGGATACCTGGAAAAGGAAGAACTGCAGGGCGAACCGCTCTTTCAGCGCAGTCTGTTTGACCAGATGGACACCGACAACGATGGCAAAGTCTTTGGCGAAGAACTGGATGAATATGTCCGCGAACGTGCCGAAGTGAAGGCGATGTCCTGCCAGGTTGCCATCTATGACACCGGGAACGGATTTTTTCAGGCAATGGATCACAACAATGACGGCAGAATTTCGGTACGCGAAAGACGATCCGCGGAGGTCGCGTTGCGATCACTCGCTCGTGACGCCGAACCGGGCATTTCACGCGAAGAGCCAACTCGCAGTTACCACATCGAATTCTCTCGCGGCGCGTACCTGTTGTTCCGCGGAGGCGAACAGATCTCCAGAAACTCCATCGCGTTCAACACGCAGGTCGCCGTTGGACCGCCGTGGTTTTCCGGCAGCGACCGCAACAACGATGGCGACCTGACATGGAGCGAGTTCCTTGGTCACCGCGAAGACTTTCATTTTCTGGATCTCGATCAGGACGGACTGATCGATTCCATCGAAGCAACACGCGCCGAAGAGCTACGCGACCAGAATTAACCGGCAGAACGCCCTTTAACCGAGAACAAGCATGAGCGAACCCGATACGGTGGCCCCTTCGAACAATCGCATCTCCAACATGAGCGATGACGTCGCGATCGTCGAACGATTGCGGGAGGCTCGACAAAAGGTAAGAACCGAGATGGCCAAGGTCGTCGTCGGGCAGGAAGAGATCATCGACGGACTGCTGATCGGCTTGCTCTGTCGTGGCCATATCCTGCTGTTCGGCGTTCCCGGACTGGGCAAGACGCTGATGGGGCGCACGCTGGCCCACACGTTGGACATGCAGTTCCGCCGCATTCAGTTTACGCCCGACCTGATGCCCTCGGACATCACCGGAACCGACGTGCTGGAAGAAGACGCAGCGACCGGCCGGCACGCCATGAAGTTCATAGAAGGACCGGTCTTCACGAATTTTCTGCTGGCGGACGAAATCAACCGCACGCCGCCCAAAACGCAAGCCGCGTTGTTGCAGGCAATGCAGGAATGCGAAGTCTCTGTGGGCCGCGAGACGTACAACCTGAAGCCCCCGTTCTTCGTGGTCGCCACGCAGAACCCGATCGAAATGGAAGGTACCTACCCACTGCCGGAAGCTCAGCTTGATCGATTCATGTTCAATCTGCGGGTCAGGTATCCGTCGATCGATGAAGAGGTGCAGATTATCAAGGGTACGACCAGCACCGTTTCCGCCGCGGCCGACGAAGTCCTCTCGACCGACGAGGTGGTGCGACTCCAGGAGTTGGTACGTGGCGTACCCATCGCCGATGAAGTGATACGCTTCGCGGCCCGTTTGGTGGCAGCCACGCGCCCTGGCGAAGTTGACGGCCTGGACTCCGTGCATCGGTATCTGGGCTACGGGGCCAGCCCTCGAGCGTCCCAGTACCTGGTGCTCGGCGGCAAAGCCAGGGCGATCATGGCGGGCCGCTACCACGTCGATTTTGACGACATTCGCGCGCTTGCCCCGCTCGTGTTACGGCATCGCATGGTGCTCAACTTTCACGCTCGCGCCGACAGCCTCGACAGTGACGCGTTGATTGCGCGTTTGCTGGAAGCCATTCCAAACGAAGGTTAGGCACACATGGGAACTGCGGACCACGAAATCGTCGACCCGGCCTTCTTCTCACGACTCGACAACCTCGAGCTACGTGCGAAGTCGATCGTCGAAGGTTTCATGCAGGGAACGCACCGAAGTCCCTTCGTGGGCTACAGCGTCGAGTTCGCCACGCATCGCGAGTACGCGCCCGGTGACGACCTTCGACACGTCAACTGGAAGCTGTATGCGCGGCAAAAGCGTTTGTACGTGAAAGAGTATGACGCCGAAACCAACATGAATCTCTACATCTTTCTGGATGTGAGCAATTCCATGGAGTGTGCGTCAACGGGCACGACGAAACTCGACTACGGCTCGACGCTTGCCGCGGCGCTGGCTCACATGGCAATTCGCCAGCGTGATGCGGTAGGCCTGACGCTGTATGCAGACCGCCTGTTGGGACATTTGCCACCGAAAGCCAAACCTCACTACATGGAAGAGCTGCTGCAGCTCATTGCCACATGTGAAGTCCGACCGCCATCGGATGCAAAACGGGCGCTACAACCGGCGGTCGCGATGGCGAAACACCGCGGCATGGTCGTCATTATCAGCGACTTCTTTGATGACACCGAATCCATCATTTCCGCGATCGACAATCTGCGATTCCGCAACCACGAAGTGATCCTGTTTCATATCCTCGATCCTTGGGAAAGCGACCTGCCGGAAGATGGCACCGTGCGGTTTCAGGACATGGAGACGGGCGAGGAAATCGTGACGCGGATCGAAGGTATTCGCGACGACTACCTGAAGGCGATCCAGAAATGGCGTGACGAAATTGATGAGGAGTGCCTCAATCGATCCGTCGACCGCGTGGAACTGACGACGGCCGACTCGCTGGACAAGGCCCTGGTCGATTACCTGGTAGCGAGGGCGAAGCTGACATGAAGATCAACAGGAGTCACAAACTGCAGTTCGCCCGCAACTCAAGCCAGCGGTGGACGGCAGGCTATCGCACGGAACTCAGCAGTCGCTACGAGGCGCTGCACTTTGATGACGCGATCCGTGCCGAGCGCAGGCCCGAAGACGTGCCGCCACGGCGAATCGTTCCGCCCGTCGATCGTGGCAATCGCCTTCCGCGCGGCATTCGTGGCCTTTTCCGGCAAGCTTCGCTCTGCGGCGCCTGCATTATCTCGTTTGTCGTAGCTGCCATCTTGCCCGCATTTTTGCCCGCATTTTTGCCCGCATGCTTGCCATTCCTGTTCCCCGGCTCGGCAACCGCCGCGACGCACACTTCGACGCAGGAATTTCGTCCAACCGAGCGAAAAATATCGGACGCCTCGCCGCACGCCGGTATCACGGCAGACACGCGCATGCTCGAATTGCATCAAGACCAACGTAACCCGCCGGGAGGATCACCGTGAATCTCGGACTGGTTCAGACCGGTATGCTATGGGGCCTTCTCGCCCTGGCGATACCATTTATCGTACACCTCCTGTTTCGACAGAAGCCGCGCGAAGTACAAATCGGATCGGTGCGTTTCCTCCACGAGATCATGGAAAAGCACCGCAACCGACGTCGCGTCATGCGTTGGCTGCTGATGTCGCTTCGCATGGTGGGTCTCGCATTGTTAGCCATGCTGTTCGCGCGCCCGTTCATGACGGAGAAGACCGAAGCGGCTCCGGGCAAGAAGTTCGTAGCGATTCTCATTGACCAGTCGGCCAGCATGCTGCTTCGTTCGGATGGCAACCGGCTGGTCGATACCGCGATCGATCAGGCGAAGGCCCTGATTCAGAACGCTGACAGCGGCACTCGTTTCGAAGTCGCGATGTTCGACTACGACGTCCAGCCGGTGACTTCACCGGACAACACGTTGAACGGTCTTCGCAATCGGCTAACACCGCCGACGGAGTCTTATACGGCGACGGATTATGCCGCGGCCCTACGTTGGGCTCACGACGCCTGCACCAAGGAGACATCGCAGGCGAAGGAACTTCACATCTACACGGACTTGCAGCAGTCGGGGCTCGAATGGAGCGAGGTGGCGCCGATGCCGGCCGATGTGCTGGTCAAGGTCCATGACCTCGGACGCGACCTGCCCAACAACGTGGCCATCACGGGCTGCACGCCCGACCGGCTGGTGGTGCGCCCCGGCGAGTCAACGAACGTCCAGGTATCGCTGTTAAATGCAGGCCCATTTCCGCTCACCGAAACTCCCGTGGTGCTCGAAATCAAGAACGGAACGCGCACCGTTCACAAGCGACAGAAGGTCAAACTGGAACCTGGCAGCATTCAGACCGTCAAGTTTGAGATGCCCAACCTTGAATCGGGAATCTGGCAGGGTGCCGTTCGAGTCGAATCGATCGACGACTTGCCTTTCGACAACCAGCGGCACCTCGCGATCATGTCAGCCCCTCAATACCGCGTGCTGGTGCTCGATGGCGAACCCAACGAAACCGACTTTCTCGCCGAGACGCATTTCCTTCAGTCAGCATTACGACTGGCACCTCCCGGTGCGGTCTACACAGACAGTCCTTACTTCCCACAAACGCGGACGAACGACGCGCCGCTCGCAGGTTTCGACATTGTCATCATGGCAAACGTAGAGAAAGTCAGCCAACGCGACGCCGAGCGGCTGAAGCGCTTTGTCGACGAAGGCGGCGGGCTGATTGTATTCGGTGGTCGACAGGTATCGCGCGAGGGATATGTCGAAATGGCCAACGTCGGGCTGGTGCCCGGAGAAATCGTAGCGTCGCGAGAAGCGTTCGATTTGCCGTGGAGAATAACGAAGTGGGACAAGGCACACTCAATCTTCCAGCCTTTCAATGACCCTCAAGCCGGTGATTTGCGAAGGCTGGCATTCCGCGGCATCACCGAACTCCTGCCCGCCAGTAACGCCAGCGTGGTAGCCGAATTCAACGACCAGCGACCATTTGTGTTGGAAAAGGCCATGGGCGAAAAGGGCGGCTCGCTGCTGTGGGTAACGACGGCATGCGACAGCCAGTGGAGCCGTTGGACACAGAGCGAACTGTATGTGCCGATCGTGCATCAGATGCTGGGCCATCTGACGGGCCTCAACGCCGGCGGCCCCGTGCGGGAAGCGCTGCTGGACACGAACGATGCGGACACGGTCGAGTCAACCTCACCGGGTGTATTCCAAAAGCTGAAGTCGTGGCAGATCGTCAACGTCGCTCCTCGAGAATCGGAAACGGAACGTTGCTCCGTCGATGACTTCGTCAACCGTTTCGCGTTGAATACTGGCGAAGAGAACGTCCAGACGCCCGCGACACGTGCCGCGATTGGTACGCCGCTGGACGTTCGACAGAACGAAATCTGGCACTGGATTCTGTTTGCTCTGCTGACCGTTTTCGCCGCGGAGTTTTTTGTTTCAAACCGGACGGTAGCCTGACCCCGCTCGTGATTCCCCAACCCAGCTGTGAACCACAAAAAAAGGACGCCACTCATGCCTGAATCGACAAAGGCCAAGTTCGAACAACGCTTCGACGATGTGGTTCGCCAGATGCGGACAACACGAGTGCTCACCGTACTGGGCTGGGCCAGTGTTGCACTGACTGCCACGGTAGTGGTGCTGGCCGGTTTCGACTACTTCCTGGAAACCAGTTGGACCTTCCGGGCAACCACCGTGGCCGCCGCCGTCTGCGCCGCGTTGCTGGCGTCCATCGTCTGTGTTGGCAAAGCCCTTCATCGCTGGAATCGCCGATCGACAGCCGCGAAAGTCGAACAACGGTTTGAGGATCTTGGTCAGTCGGTTCGTACGGCCGTGCAGTTTCGCAATGCGGGCTCATCAAGTTCCGGCGTGTCGCAAAACCTCGTGAACGCACTCCATCGCGATGTTGCTGCGAAAACCGACGACCTGCGACTCCGCGAGGCAATCGCCACCCATCCGCTCAAGCTGGCCATCGCGACGCTGGCGTTGTTCCTGCTGTCGGGTGTCGTTGCAGTCAGCACCAGCTGGGACTGGCGAATGGCGATCTCGCGAGCGCTACTGGGTAACACTCCCTACACGACTGTGGGCGTCGAACAGGGAAGCCAGACCATCGACGAGAAAGAGACCTTCACGCTCGACACTCACGTTGCCGGACGCATCGATCGCAAGATCGAACTGATGACTCGAATTATCGACGATGAAGAAGCGTCCGAATGGGATACGCGGCCGCTGACATCATCGGACGAAACCCACAAGGAAACGCGACTGGTCAGCTACTCCATTGACATTCCCAAAGTCCGCAAGCCCTTCGAGTATCGCGTCGTTGCGGGCAAGTACACCAGCCCCCTCCACCGCGTCGACGTCCGCTACCCGCTAGCCATCGAGGCATTCCACATCGAATTGACGCCTCCGGAATACACGGGCCTCGGCACGAAGCACATCTCGCGGGGCAATTTTGAAACCGTAGAAGGCTCGCAGATCGTCGTGGGCGTGGAGTTGGACAACGAGCCAGCGCGAGCGTGGCTGGAGCTCCGGCCCGTCTACACGGCACTTGGTGAGGAGCCGGTGATCGAACGCGTCAACCTACAGATCGACGGCACACGGCTGACTGCCGAGCTGGATCTGGATGACGACCGTTTCTATGAAGTTCACGCCGAGGCGAACGACGGTACAACCATTCGCCCGAATCGATTTCGCATTCGCATCCACGAAGATCGCGCACCAAGGCTGCGCTTCGAAACTCCCGATCAACTGACGGAAGTTCACCCGCTAGCCGAACTGATGATGCGACTGCGAGTATCCGACGACTATGGGCTCGTACGAGCCGGCATCGTCTTTCAGCGAAACAATGAAGCGGAGATTCCGCTGGAGGAGGTCGAGTTCGACCTGATCGAACTGCAGGACGGCCGACTGTCTCCGCAAACCCAGGCTAAAATCGAATCGCTCTTTCCACTGGAATATTTCGGGCTCACCGTCAACGACAGCATTTCGTTCTACGGATTTGCCGAGGACAACCGGCCCGGGCTGGCGAATCGCAACGAAACCGATCTGCACTTCATTGACGTACGCCCGTTCCGCCGGCTGTATCAGCAACCGGACGAAAATGGGCTCAGCGGAATGGGGAACAATAACAACAACCCCAATCGCCGCACGCTGCCGGCATTGAATGACATGATCGCCCGTGAACGTTATGTCCTGAATCGCACGATGCAACTCAAGCGACAGGATGAGCGTGGCATGCCCCTCAATGCCAACACGATGGACGACCTGGTAAACATCCAGAACGAGGGTTCGGACCTGACCTTCGAAATGGCCCAGGTTGCCGAAGAAATCGAGTTGCAGTTTGGTATCCCGGACAACGGCCGCATCAGCGAGCTACTGTTTCAGGCGAGGCAATCGATGCTCGATTCGATCGACTCGCTGGCCAATGCCGAATTCGAAGTGGCGAAGCTACAGGAAAAAGACGCCCTCCAGCATCTCATCAACGCCCGTCAGCGACTGGATGATCCGGTACAACGAGCTCGCAACGGAGGCGGCGGCGCGGCAGCCCTTCGCCGCGCATTTCGAAACATGCGACGCCGGCAGCCTCGCAACAATCAGGAACGAGCACGCGAAGTTGTGCGGCGTCTGAGACAGGCCGCGGCGCAGCAGGAATTCCTGATGGACAAGATGACGGATTTGGTGCCGCCGGAAATGCCCGAGTTAGAGGAAGAGGCATCGGAAGACGACGCGCCAGCCGAGCAGATGGAGAACTCGCCGGAGGAACCGAGAGACGAAGAGCTCGAGGATGATACGCAAGACGACCTGACCGATTCGATGGACGACGAAGAGTCGCCAAAATCGGAAACCAAAAATGAAATGGACCAGCAGGAGGACCTTGATCAGCTACGTCGGGAGATCGAACAACAACAGGACGAACTCTCCGACGAAATCCAGGACGTCGTCGACATGATCGAACAGCTGCAACAACTCTCCAGCCTCGCCGGCCAACGCACCAGTCGGGCGATGGATGGAATCATGGGTGTCACCGGGGCGTTGGAGCGAGGCAATACGCGTTCGGCCCTGAACACGGCTCGAACAGCAACCGCCGACCTGCGAATTCTGGCCGACAATATTGCCGGCATTACGGCGGACGAGGCCACCAACCGAATTGCCATCGCCCGCGACCTTGGCATGCTGCTGACTGCCGACATCGACGCGATGGAAGCACGCATTGGTCGTGCGGCAAAACAGCTTGAGGACACCGCCCTCGACGGCGACGCACTGGCCGAATTGGAAGACAACTTCACTACGGATCTCAGGCAGGACGCCGACAGGCAAGCCGAAATCGCGAAAACCATCCAGGACATCCTCGACTCGATCCTGGACCCGGAACAGGGAATCCAGGACCCCGAGGATCGCATGGTCAAGCGGCTGCAGGAGATCATCGAAGAAAACGAGCTGGTCAACGCCATCGCTCGCATGCAACAGGTATCCAGCATCATCGACGCCATGGACTGGCCCAGCGCAATGGCACAGACCGGCGACCTTGCAGACCGTTTCGAAATCGTTTCTCAGCGACTGGACGCCATGCATCGCGAAATCATGTCGCCTCGCCTGGAACAACTTCGACTGCTGGAGAAACGAGCAGTTCAGGCGCAGAACAGCCTCAACGAGCTCCAAACCAACGATCAGGTGAGTCGCTGGCACCTCCGAGCAGACGGGTTGATGGATGACGTCGAAACGGCAAAGGTCGCCGAACAGCAAATTGAGTCGATGCGATCGACAATGTCCGATGGCGGTTGGGGGACCAGCAGCGAATGGGACTGGGAAACTGATCCCTCGGGCACGGCAATGTTGCCACCCACCGAATACGCGGATGGGATGGCAGGTGTCGTGAGCGAAATCCAGCGACACATTCGCGAGATGTCCTTGATCGACACCGAAGTGACAAACACGGGAGCTATTCCACCGCGATATCGTCAGTTCGTGGACCGATATATGGAAGTACTCTCGGGAGCGGCCGGCGATACCTCCACGGAGGAATCCGTCGAATGACCCGATACGCTTCCGGTAAAAAGCTCCAACGAACACGTCAGCTATTGGCATGCGGCATTCTATGCCTGTCGTTGGTCGTGACTTCACCGACCAGCGTGCAGGCTGAGGACGCGTCGCCAAAGAAAGCCGCCGCGAGTTCCAGCCAACTCGCCGACGCGCAATTCAAGAAGCTAATCGAGCTGGCGCCAAACTACGACCTGCGCGTCCCCAGGAGCAGCGATGCTTTCAAGCTGGTCGAAGAGCCGCTGCTACGCTGGACAAACCCGATTCGCGCAGCCCGCGACGGCGGCGTCTTCATCTGGACGCACCAAGGTCGCCCCGCGGCGGTGATGTGCGCCTACTGGCGAGAAGGGTTCAAGTACGACCACGAGTTCCAGTCGCTGCACGAACTTCCTTTCGAAGCCAGGCTGAACGGCGAGACACGTTGGACACCGGACGACGCGGGCGTCACCTACCGCCCAATGCCAGATAATCCACGCGTTGCCAGTAGCCGAGCGGCTCGGTTGGCACAGATGCGCAGTCTCGCGGCGAAGTTTGATGGCTCAACCGGACACGTGAACAAACCCAAACGTCCGCTGCGTCTGTTGCGACAACCTTTGTACCGCTACCCAAAAGACCTCGAGGCAACCAACGTTGTGGATGGGGCCGTGTTCGCGCTGGTTCAATCAACCGATCCGGAGATCTTCATCATTCTGGAAGCCCGAGAAGGCAACGCGTCCACCTCGATCGCAACTCCGTCCAGCCCGGTCTCAAACACGCCCGTCAACGTTCGTCCAAACTCACCGGCGGGGCAAAAGCGGTGGTACGTCGCATTCGCCCGCATGAGCGTCGTTGCGCAGTTCGTGAAATATAACGATCGCGTCTTCTGGAAATGCAATTGGGGACAACCCAAGCGAGAATCGTCGACCTACTACACATGGCATCACGATGAACCCGAAGGTCTGGTGAAGAAACGAGGCCAACCGTGAGTGAACGCATTGATTTCCTGACGCCCGTGACGGGGCGGTACTTCCTCGCCCTGGCAGCCGCTGCGATCGTCGCGTGGATCGCGATTCGGGTCACCAGCGGAAATGCGAACCGCCTGGCGAAGACGTGGCCCATTTACGTATTGCGGCTTGGACTGGTCGCTTCGTTGCTGTCCCTGTTGCTGAACCCGGTTCGTGTTACCGAACAAATGGGAGCCATCGAGCCATCGCAGGTTTTCTTCCTGCTGGACGCTTCGGAGAGCATGGCGATTGGCAATGAAGACGCCACGCGTTGGGATCAGGCGGTTGATCTAATCTCGACGGCAACCACAAAAGCGTTCGAATCGGCCGCCACGGAGGTCAGCCTGTTTCGCTTTGGGCGACGTCTGAAAGCCATTCGCTCGCCCGACGACATGGGGCTCGACGGTGCCCTGACCACGGACGGGCACGGCGTTACGTTCGTGCAGAAAGATCAGGAGCAGGAACCGACTGACGAAGAGCGCGCGACGTTGGACGTGGAAGCCAGCCCGGCGAATGAACCGGACACGCAGATGTTCGTGGCGCTGCGACAGATATCCAGCCGATTCGGACGAAAACCTCCGTCCGCCGTGGTCGTCTTCTCCGACGGTCGCGCCCGAGACGAGGGCCAGGCAGAATCGGTCGCCGCCGCATTCAGTCAGCTAGGAGTTCCCGTCCACGTGGTCCCCGTCGGCAACACCGAAAGCGGCGGCGATGTCGCGCTGGTGTCCCTTGTCATGCCCATCAGCGCACGCAAACAGTCCGAGGTGCACGCGCAGGCATTTCTCCGTAGCTACGGCTTCGACGGCACTCAAGTCGAACTCAAACTCAACCAACTGGACGAAAACGGGCGTCCCTTCCGGCGACTGGCAACGATCCCGGTGACCCTCCAGAGCGGCTTCCAGTCGGTACCGATCTCGTTCCGCACCAGTGCCGAAACGCAATTACTGGAAGCCGTCGTTTCCAGTTTGCCCAATGAGGTTTCGACCGACAACAATCGCTTCGAAACCGAAATCATGATCTCGCGCGAGAAGATTCGCGTCCTGTACGTCGAAGGCAGCCGGATGCGTTCGGTACCAACCACATTACAGGGCAGGATGGTGTTGCAAGGTCCGGACGCCAGTCTTCGCAACGCATTGCAGGAAGACGACGACATCGAATGTCGCACGGTTCAGGTTGCCGTTTCCCAATTGAGCGGTAGCACCAATTCGCAGCTTGGATCGTTTCCACAATCGGTCGCCGAGCTCTCCGCGTTCGATGCAATTGTCCTCAGCGATGTTCCGCGCCGGACGTTCTCGGAAAAGCAGCTCGACTGGATCGAGGGTTGGGTAAAACGACGTGGCGGCGGACTCTGCATGGTCGGTGGACGCAACAGTTTCGGTTCAGGCGAATGGCAGAACAGCCCGGTGGGTCGAATGTTACCGGTGGAGATGCAAAGCGATTCCGACTGGCGCGGGGATGTGCGACTGGCTGTGCTGCCGGATACCAATGGCCAGACGCACCCGCTGTTTCGCTTCACGCTCGACGAAAAACTCAACCGCGATTTACTGGGCCAGTTCCCCGGATTCCACGGCGCCAACACCGGGCTAACCCCGAAACCCAACCTCGCCAAGGTGCTCGCCGTTGCTCAACCGGGATCCCTGGAAGCGGAGAAACGTCAACGCAGCTCTCTCTTTTCGGCCCAAGGCATCCGCGACCTGTTCCTGCAATCCCGCACTTCGGAACCGACCGGCGAGTTGCCCGCGGAGTTCGCCGCGATCACCGTGGGGCAATACGGAAAGGGACGCACGATGGCGATGCCCGTGGCGATCACAGGCAGTGCTGCGGACAACTTTCTCACGTGGGGGCGATTGGAGGGTGAGAATCAGTACTACGCCCAGTTCTGGCGGAATGCAATCTACTGGCTCACCGAACAGTCCTACATCGGTCGCCGTCGACTGGTAGCGTCTGCCGACAAACGGTACTACGGACCGGGCGACACGATCACGCTGACGGGATCAGCCTTTGACGAGAGCGCCAACGAAACTTCATCCTATCGATTGGTGGGCGTCATCGAACCGCAGTCGTTTGATGATATCGAGTCGGACTACTCGATTGTGCGTTGGCCCAACAATCTTGCTCGTGAGGAAGAGGCCGATAGCCCGTTTGTCATCTGGGGCGAGGAGTTCGAAATCCCCGTTCGCAAACAGGGCAGCCGTGACCTCTACGAAATCGAACTGACGCTCGCGGAAGCTTTGCCATCGGGAACCGCCAACCAGTCGCTGCGATTGGAATTGACGGCCTACGAAGACTACACCCAGGTCGACAGTACGTCGGTCCCCATCCAAATCCTGCACGACCCTTTCGAACAACAGAACCCGTTTCCGCACCACGAACTGCTGGAGAGCCTCGCGAACGCGTCGGGCGGCAGGGTACTCGCAGACACAGACGAACTTGCCAACATGTTGACCTCGCTACCCGTGGTGCGGGGCCCCTCAGAGCTAACTCGCGCGCCGGTGTGGAGCAAATGGTGGGCGATGGCAGGCATCATTGGACTCATTTCAACCGAGTGGTGCTACCGTCGCTGGATCGGGCTCGCTTAGGAACAGCTACAAGGCAACACCCGACGCATCCGGGACTCGTAAGACAAAGCAACACAATCGGTTCAAAAAGGGAGTCCGGTAGATGATCGTTCGCATACTCGTCCTTATGATGCTGGCTAGTTTCCTGACTCCGATATCGAAGGCCGCCGACGCGGAAACGGCGGTCGCCAAGCCGGACAGGCCGCCGGGCATCTATCAAAAGGAGCTCGAGAATTACGAGCTCTTTGTTGGCAAACGGAATCGCCAACCTCTACAGATGGAACCGCGCCCCATCCTCAACTGGGTAGGCGAATTCCCCAAGCGTGGCTCGGTCTTCGTGTGGACGCATCAGGGCAGACCCATGGTCGTTGGGCAATGCTTCAGCTTCAAGACGGGTGACCCGCGACGCGCCGATCGACTTGTGTTCAAACACACGTTCCACTCGCTGTCACAAGATCCCGTAACCTGCGAGGCCGAGGGTGACGTCGTGTGGAATCCAACAAGCCCCGGCATTGACCTGACCAAAGGGAGCTTCGCCGGCACACCGTCCGGTCGAAAGGCAACTCGACTGGCGCAGATGCGGGCGATCGGGCGGAAGTTCAAATTTCGCGTAGAAGGCTATACCAAGGGGCAACTACGATTCCTGCCGCAGCCGTTGTACCGCTATGAATCCGAAAAGCAGGACGTGATCGACGGTGGCATTTTCTCCTTCTCCTTCGGCTCGGACCCCGAGGCGCTGTTGATCGTGGAAGCGGTCGAAGGCGACGAAGGGCCCGAATGGCAGTTTGGTTTGGCTCGATTCAATCTGCAGGAATCCTTCGCGGAATTCGGCGGCAAACGAATCTGGCACGTCGGTTCGATCAGCCATTTCCGCGGCGCGACGCTTGCTGGCATGAAAGCCAGTCAGACACGCCAACGCGAAGAGTACGTGTCCTTTTACTCCGAACACACTGAACCGCTTCCCAACCCGGAATAGCAGGAAGACCATGATGCACGCGACTCCTTACTTCGCCATTGGGCTAATGCTTGTCGGATACGCAGGCACATCGTCAGCACAGGAACCCACGGCAACTGCAACGGCAGACAACTCAGTGCCGGCGGAGACATCTACACCCGATACGAAAACCGTGCAAAAGCAGATCTCCGACTACTGGATTGGCCAGTCGCGCAAACACGCGGAGACCTACTCCATTGCGCCGACGGATTCGCCCGGTGACGAATTCAAACTCTACAAGCACCCGGTGTTTCAACACATTCAGACGGTGCGCGGCAATGACATTGGCGCGGTACACATCTGGCTGGACAAGATGAATCGCCCCGCCGTACTGGGAACCGTCTTTGGCTGGACAACCAGCAATACGACGCGAATGCTCTTCAACGAACTACATTCGCTTTCTGACGTCCCGGTTTCCGCAAAGCAAGCCGGTCGGGCACTTTGGCAATCCGAAACGCCCGGCACGAAATGGGCTGCTGTCCCCAATGCGCCCACCCCGAAATCCTCGCCCCGGCTCCGGCGTATCCAGGCGAAGGCGATCGCCAAGAAATTTACGTCCCACACGATTGATCGTAAGAAAGAGCGATTCGAATTGCGGCGGGTTCCATCGCCAATCTACGAGTACGATCTCGCCAACGACAAGACTCGTGGCGGCGCGGTTTTCGTTTTTTGCACCTCCACCGATATCGAAACCGTCATCTGGCTGGAAGTCCGCAACAGCGAAGGGCAGCCACGCTGGGAGTTTACCTGCGCAAAATTCACGGACTACGAACCGCATATTCAGTATGAGAAACGCGACGTCTGGAAACCGTTTGAAGATGCGTACCTGGAAAACGGCAATCCTCATTTCTGGGCTCCGGTCGGAACCCGCCCCATGCCACAGGTCGAGAAAGATTATCGTGCGAGGCTCTAGTTAAACGTGCAACAACGCCCGACCTTCGACTGACCTTGATGGGCCGAATTGTCGGTCCGGCGTTCTCACATGTCAGTAGCGCCTTATCGAATGCACGATTTCCGGTTATGCCGCGTGCAATAGCCTTGTGAACTGAACAGCAGCGTGCAAATGCGGAAGCTCCCCGTTCTCAGCCGACTTCGCGCAATTCCAGGCGTAACCAGAAAAAGGGTGTCTCGAGCGCCCCTGGGTCGACGGACTCCAAATAGGCCGGCGTGTTTTCTTCACGAAGGCTTATAGTCCCATCCAGAAACAGTATCGCCTGTTTCGAACCGTTAACTCGTCGCATGAGCTACGGATTCATGAACGCATCCGCTTTTCGCATCCGGCCTGCGCGCGTGTTCAGCTATCACCTGTGCGTTATCCTGGTGCTCACGATCATAGGCATCACCGCCCGAACTTTGATTTACCGGATCGCTCCGGACATTGATACCGAAAGTGCCGACATACCTTCGATCGCGCGATTGCTTTCGAGGTTCGATCTTGGCTTCGAGCCTAGCATCTCGGCGTGGTTCTCGTCGTTGGCAATGATGTTCACAGCGATGCTACTTTGGGTGATTGGCCAATCACGTCAGCCGCAGGCGCCTTACCGCCGGCACTGGACCTTTCTCGCACTGCTTTTTACCTTGTTGGCGCTGGACGAAGTCGTGATGTTTCACGAGACGCTTTCAAAAGCAACGAATGCCGTTATCGGTCCAACTCAGGGCGTATTGCATTTTGCCTGGGTCATCCCGGGCGGTATTTTTGTCATCCTCCTTTCCATTTCGCTGTTGAGTTTCGTCTGGCATCAGCAGCCACCGATACGTTGGCTATTTGTATGCTCGGCCGCGGTCTTCGTCGGAGGTGCAATTGGCATGGAACTGATCGAGAACGTGCTGATCGATGCGGGACAGTTGTCCAGCTTTCGGTTTACGCTGGTCCAGGCTGCGGAAGAGAGCATGGAAATGCTGGGCGTCGCCATCTTTATCTATGCGCTACTACGGCTACTGGAATCGGAGTTCCGCGTTGTAGAGCTTGGCAGCCGCTCGTCCAATTCCGCCTGATGCCATGAAACATGAATCCAGTCGCAGTCCGCTGTCGGCGTTAGCATCCAGGAGCTTTGCGCAAATCAGGACTCCAAACAGATCAACGCTGGCAATACTGGATCAGGCCGTCGTCAGTGGCGGAAGGCTGGCGATCACGCTGTTGATCGGTCGCTACGCAGGTGCCGAAGAACTGGGATGGTACACGGCAGTCTTCGTGGTTCACCTGATGTTCGCCGCAGCGGTTGACGCCTTTGTCGTATCCCCATTCACGGTCTACCACGTGGACTTTGGCCGGGACCGCGAACGCAGCTATGCGGGAAGTACGCTGTTGCTAACCGTCATCATCGCGTTGGCAGCCGCGCTCGTTGCGGTTGTCCTCAGCTTAGCCTCGACAGCGCCGCAGATGGCACGCGCCCTACTGGGGCTTGCCGTGGCCTGCGTTCCATTGTTGCTTTGGGAGTTTGCCCGCCGGCATGCCATCGCACAGCTTCAAATGCCGCGGGCGCTGATGCTTGATAGCGCGGTGATGGGCGCGGTCGTGGTCGGAATTCTCTTCAACGTCTGGCGCGACACACTGACCGCCCAGACGGCTTACGTTGCGATTGGCCTGGGCTGCACTGCGGGACTCGCCGGATGGTGGGTTTGCAATCAATCGCAATTCAGCTGGGATCGGCAACTCATCTGGGAGGACTTCCAGCGAAACGCAGGATTCGGCCGCTGGGTGATCGGCGGACAGTTGGTGGCGGTGTCTCATGGTTACGCGCCGGCGATGATCCTGCTGATCCTGATCGGCCCCGAAGCCGCCGGTACGTTCGCCGCCTGTGAAAACGTGATCCTGATTTCCAATCCGCTCGTTCTGGCGATCACCAACCTGGTCGCGGCCACTTCCGCTCGGGCGCACCGCGAAGGCCAGAGCGGGGCAGTGCGTTTGGTCGTCTTCAAGGCAGCAACCCGCTTCGGACTTCTCATGACAGCCTTTGCACTGCTTGTCTCTTTCGCGGGACCACCCGTGATTCAGATGCTGTTCGGCAGCGGATTTGAGATTGATGGACGAGTCATCTCGATCCTTGCCTGCGGCGTCCCCATCATCGCCGTCAGTAACCTGTTTGCAGTTGGGCTACGAGCGTGCAGGCGTCTGTCCAGCGAATTCAAGGCCCGGCTGGCTGGCTGCATCACCACACTGGCAATCGCGTTCCCGGCGGCAAAGAGCTTTGGCCTGTCCGGCATCGCGGTCGCACTGGTGGTAGGTGCTCTGGTGACGGTGGTGTGTCAGTTCTTTGCGTTGCTGTCATCAGTGGCTACCTCGGAGAGCGCGCCGCACTCAACCTCGACTGCATAGACCGGAGCTTCGCACTCGCAATCTGGCCCTCGGGCAATCCTTACCATGGTCCGACTTGAAAAGATCACTTCGTCGCTGTTTCCCCGACTGTACTCGGCATTCCTGATTGATGATGACCCGCTTTCCGGCGAGCCGGATTGGCGCAGCGTGTTTGACTATCGCTGGCACACTCCGGAAGGACACTGTGGATACGCCATGTTGGATGGTGATCAGGTCGTGGGCATGATGGGGATGGTCTTTTCGACGCGAATCATCAACGAGGCCTATCACCAGTTCTGCAACATCCACACATGGTGGGTGCATGAGGCATACCGTGGCCACAGCCTGATGATGCTGCGTCCCGTCCGGGAACTCGACTCACGCTACACGGTGACGCACTTCACTCCCTGCGATACGATCCGAGCACTCTATGGCAGACTGGGATTTTCCAGCCTCAGTTCGCAGTTGCGAATCATGCTGCCCTCCACCTCAAAGTCCGGCAACCACAAGCTAGAGCTCGTCCGCGAACCGAGTGTTCTTTCGCAAGTCCTAAACGAACGCGACCACCGCATCCATCACGATCACCTGCCGTATCCGTGCAGCGGAGTCCTGTTTCGCGATGATGAAGATGATTGTTACGTGCTCTACAACCACGTCGTGCGGCATCGATTGCCGTACATCCATGTGCATTACATTGGCAACCGAAACATGTTCGCCGCGAAGGAAATACAGATCCGAGCGGCTTTGCTGAAAGAAGAGCCGGGGGCAAAATTTGTCGCAATGGACGAGCGGCTGACTGGCGAGCTAGAGCTGAAGCGAAGTTTCCGCTTTTGGGCACCAGCCAATGCGTTATTCAAATCGAATGAGCTTGCGCCACACCAAATCGACAACCTGTATTCCGACGTTGTCTTCCTTGGCCTCACAACGTTGCCGCATATGACTTTCGAAATCAAAAAGTACCTAGGCAACGCGTTCCAGTTCGCAAGCTCCGCAGGGTCCCGCCGGCGTACAGGTCGCAACAAAGGCAACAAGTAGAGCCACTAGTCCGCAACAAGGAACTCGATTGCAGCGGGAATCCAGCCGCTGTCCCACGCGTGACGCCGCTTGGGCTCCATGACGTAGCGGTGCGGAATCCCCTGTTGGACCATAAGGCGGTGAATCTCAACGCCGCCCGTGGCGCGATTGCCCTCGGTGTTGTAATAGAACAGGCGAGCGTCTTCGCCGAGCTCCTTGCCCCGCGTTTTGATCAGGGTTGAAAGCCGATTCGCCTCGAAATTTCCAACCGTCCCCCAGTCACGCGCGATGCGTTCGGCTCGCTCGGTTTCCTGGATGGGACCAGTATCCACACGGATCCCCGAATCCCATGCAGCCGCTCGGTGAAACACATCTGGATTCCGAAGTAGCAACGCCAAAGATCCCCATCCCGATTTGCTGAAACCAATCAACAACCGCCCACTGGCATCGTCCACCACCGGGTATCGTTTCTCAACGAACGGAATCACCGTCTTCAGTAAATGACTCTCATCCAGTTTCTCTGAATTCAAGTCGTGGTCCGCATACCACGGCTTGCTGGTGAACGCCGGAGCGACACAAATCAGTTGGTGTTGATTGTGAAAACCGTGTTTCTTGATCTCGACCAGCCCATCACCATGCTTGAACAGGCCGTCCTCGTGCACCGGCAGCACATAGAGCACGCGATACTTTCGCCGCAGGTCGAAGTCATCCGGTAACAGGATTCGCAGCGTCGTCTTGTCTGCCTGATGAGGCGACCAGATACGGAAAGTTCGAAAGCCGCCATCGGACTGTTTCTGACCGCGATCCCAAATGCGGAAGTCGCGAATACCACCGGAGAAGGAATTCGGATCGAAATCTGGATTGGGCAGCGCCGGCTGTGCACCGGCGGAAGCCAACAAGCGGTCGAGGGTGCGTTGCATCGAAGCGGCCCTCGCGGAATCGGAAGCAAACCGATCCTTTGCTTCCAGAGGGTCATTCTTCAGGTTGTAGAGCTCAAGCTTGCCGTCGTCCGGGTAGCGAATCAGCTTCCATCCATCTACCACCATCGAACTGTAGGGGATCGTCTCGTCGTAGTGCGGGTAGTGCCAGTAGAGCGGGCGATCCTCGATTTCTCCGCCAGCGAACACCGGAGTGATGTCTACGCCATCGAGATGCTCTTCAGGTCGTGGCGATGCACCGATGTACGAGAGCACGGTGGGGTACAGGTCCATCGCGATCGTGGACACGTCACTGACGCCTGATTTCACCCCGGGACCGGCCACAATCAGCGGCACGCGCGTACCACCTTCGTAAGCAGTTCCCTTGTTGCCGCGATGGTTGACGATGAACTCGTTTCCCTGACTCCCGTTGTCGCCGGTAAAAATCATGAGCGTATTTTCAAGCTGCCCAATCTCCTTCAACTTCGCCACGACACGCCCGACACTCTCATCCAGACTTTGCACCATCGCTGCCTTGCCCGGGTTTGTCATGTAGTAGTTGGCATTGGGGTTGGCAGCCAGCTTCTCTTCGTACTTTCTTACATACTCGGGCTTCCCCGTGATCGGGCCATGCACGGTGTAGTAAGACATATAGAGAAAGAACGGTTCGTCTTGTTTGCGTTCCAGGTAGTCAACGGCGCAATCGGTTAAGACATCCGTAAGGCAATCATCTTTGGTGCCTTTGCCTTCCAGCCCCGGAAAGCCACGAAAAGCCGGAAACAGAAACCGCCGCCCCTGATTCGCCGAATGGTCTCCGCCAAAGTTCTCGTCGAAACCATTGTTCTCGGGCATGTTGGCATCGTACATGGCCTCCAATTCAGCGATTCGCGCCGGGTTGTCGCGTTCGGTTGGCTTCGGTCGTGGCACGAGATGCCACTTCCCCAGGAAACACGTGGAATAGCCTTCTTCCTTCATCGCTTCCGGCCATAACACCCGTTCGCGGTCGATCCACGTTTGCCAGTCCGGCGTCAGCGTGCGCCGATTGATTTGCGGCTGGCCTGGTATCCAGTCTGTAAGATGCAATCGCGCCGGAGACCGGCCCGTCAGCAGTGCCGCCCGGCTGGGCGAACAGAGCGTACTGCCGGAGTAGGCGTGAGTAAATCGCATGCCGCGCTGCGCCAACGCGTCGATGTTGGGCGTCTCATGAAATCGACTCGCATAACAAACGAGTTCGTCCGCACCGAGATCGTCGACCAAAAAAACCACAACGTTCCGTCGACGTTGTTCCTGCTTTGGCGATCGTGCCTGCGAATATCCAGTTTCCCGAAAAAGAAAAAGGCAAGCGACGACCGTTACGAGCCAAAGCGGGCGTTGAAAGCAACTCATGGGACGCGGTGCTCACTGAATTTGCATTGAATGGTCTCCAAGTTTCGCACGTCGTTTCCTGCGACGCAATCGCCGATACTCGAGGAGCAAGGTGACTGGCACCTGGCCACAGCACTTCAGCGCCGACGGCGAGGACGATACAATCCGTCCTCGACATAACTCATTCCACAAGATTGTGGTCACGCCAACGACCGTGCGCCACCTACGGAGTCACTACCATCAACGCCATCCAACGTAGCCACTGGAACTTCTATTCGGGCGCTCAATTTACGTTCGGCCCCCGCAGCGCCGTCACGCTGAGTTCCGTGGTCCAGCGACGTGAAGCCAAACGCGTTTTCGTCATCACTGACAAGGTACTCCGCAATGCGCAGGTCGTCCCGCTCATTGAGACCACATTGAAAGAGCTCACCTCGGCTGAATACGAGATCTACGACGAGGGCGAAGTGGAACCGACAACGGCTGCCGTTTCGTCCGCCGCCGATGCTGCGCGTGACTTTGGCACTGATCTGTTCGTGGGCTTGGGCGGCGGTAGCAATATGGACCTCGCCAAGATCTGCCGCGTGGTCGCCCAACACGATTGTAAGCCGGCGGAATTGCTGGGCTTTGACAACGTGCCTTCCAACTGCCCGCCTCTGGTGTGCTTGCCGACGACCGCCGGAACTGGCAGTGAGGTCTCGCATTCTGCCGTGCTGCGAAACTCCGATACCGGCAAGAAGGGCGCGGTACTCAGTCAGAACATTCGCCCGGATGTAGCGATTGTTGATCCCTATCTCAATGTAACCTGCCCGAAAAAAGTGACCGCGGAGAGTGGCATCGATGCCCTGACGCACGCGATTGAGGCTTTGTTGGTCACCAACTTCTACGCCTTTGATGAGCAGCCCGGCGAAGCATTGCCCTACGAAGGCAACAACCCGTTTGGAGACATGTATGCCGAAAAGGCAATTCAGCTGATTGGCAAACACCTCGTGCGAGCCTGCGAAGAGCCGGAAGACCTGGCGGCCCGCAGCGGAATGTCACTCGCCGCTTCGCTGGCGGGCGCGGCGTTCGCCAACTGTGGCGTTGGGATGGCACACGCATTGGAATATCCGATCGGGAGTGCCGCGGGATGCACGCACGGTGTGGGAAATGGAATCGTGCTGCCGGAAGTCATGCGTTACCTCCAACAACATCGACCGGGACGCGTGGCGACTATCGGAAGGCTACTCGGCGGCGACACCAATCTCGCCGACTCGGAGTTAGGAGATTGGGCGATCGAACGAGTGGCTGAGATTCGCCAATCAATCGACCTCCCACAAACGCTGCGCGACGTTGGCATTCAGGAATCGCAACTCGAAACACTTGCGAAAGAGGCGTTCGCCCTCCAACGTCTTGTCGACTTAACACCCGGCAATCCCACCCACACGGATGGAATGCAAATTCTGAAGGCCTGCCTGTAGCGAGTCATCCTCCCGCGAATACACAAGCTTACGAATGCCAAACGTGTACATCAGCTGACGGTCCTGGCTATTATGGCGTTGCGACGAGAATCGCCGACGCGTCATGAAACAGCAGCATGGGTGCTCCTTGAACAACGAAAGTGAAAATCGATTCTGGCAGTTAGTCTTTGCGTTACTGCTGGCTTTGTGCGGCGTGGTCCTGTTCGTCCTGATTCGCGGTGAGAGCGGCGACTACCACGGCCAGCCTCACCCGGTAAAAACCGACATGCTTATCGGCGGCCCCGCGGTGGAACGAGCGGGCGATCTCATCTGGGTCGGATTCCTGTTTGGCGCCTTGCAATTGGTGTTCTTCGTGGCGCTACTATCGGTTGGATTTCAGAAAGTCACAAAGGACCTTCGCCGAACGACCCAAGGGATCCTCTGGGGTGGCGGAATACTTTACCTGGCATTGTTCGCCCTGGTTTTCTTTCAATACCACCGAGAAATTTACGCCGGTGATCAGGCAAGCGGCCTTCCAGCGTCTACATGGACGGCAATCTTTCTGCTGTGGCCGTGCCCCTACCTCTTTGTCGCCGCCTATTCACTTGGCTTTCGACGATTTTTCTATGCGGGCAGCGTCGCCCCGGCTGGCCGCATGGAGGTCTGACCTCCGGCGCAACGAACGCCCTCGCCCAACTGCACCTGGATTGGCAACATGGATTCGAACATCATCATTATTTCCTGCGTCGGCCTTTACATGGTGCTGTGCATCTTTATTGGCATCTGGGCCATGCAGCGCACGAAGAATTCGGAAGACTTCTTCATGGCTGGCCGGAACCTGGGAATCATGATCACGGGCATCGCGATTTTCAGCAGCATCATGAGCGGCTTTGGATTCGTCGGCGGGCCGGGGCTGGTCTACAAAATGGGCATCAGTTCATTCTGGATTCTGATTTCGACGCCCATCGGATTCTGCATTGCGTTCTACCTTGCCGCCAAGCGACTCCGATTGATGGCAGAGAAGACCAACGCCATTTCGTTGCCAGACATCATTGAAGCACGCTTTCAAAGCAAGCTGGTGCGTCTGTTTTCGGCGATTGCCATATTGGCCGGAGTGGTTGCCTACATGGCCGTACAGATCAAGGCGATGGCCGTTGTCCTGCGCGACATCTGGAATCAACTGTGCGTGTCGCAACAGCTGCAGATGTCACAGGAGGGCCTGTTGGTGTTCGTGGTCGTATCATCGGCCGTGTTGGTATTTTACTGCGTTACAGGTGGAATCATCGCGTCGGTGTACACAGACTTCTTTCAAGGAATCATCATGGTTACGGCAGCCGTTTTGATCTTTCTGGCAGCGGCCGCATCGGTGAAAGGCGGATTTGCGGGGATGGCGGAAACGATGTATTCCGACGACCCGGAATCGATTCGGCCATGGGGCTCCTTTGGCATGATGGCCTGCCTGTCATGGCATTTCATTTTTGCCTTTGGCGTTGTTGGACAGCCCCACATCGTAACCAAGATGATGATGAGCAAACGTGTTGAGGACGCTCGTGGGGCACTCCCGCTGACCATTGCCGGATACACTTTGGCGGCCCTGTTGTGGATTGGCATCGGACTATCCATGCGGGCGATGGTTCTGCAGGGCACCATGGCGGATCTTGAGACGTCCAACTCGGCGGCAGCGGTGTTCCTGCAAAACCGTGTCCCGGCCATCCTCGCGGGAATTGTCTTCGCAGCCCTGTTCGCCGCCATCATGTCGACGGCCGATGGCTTCCTCAATATCGGAGCTGCAGCGATTGTTCACGACATCCCAAAAAGCTTTTCCGATCGCAAGGGCCCCGTCCGCAACGAATTGATGTGGGCGAGACTGGCAACCGTTGGACTGGCAATCGCCTCGGCCGTTTTCGCGATGTACTTCCCCGACAATCTGCTCGGCATGCTGGGCGTTTTTGGATGGGGCGTTTTCGCTGCCAGCCTCGCACCGGTGGTTGGCTTTGGAATGAACTGGAAGCAGGCCAGTCCGGCGGCTGCCATCGCAGCGATTGTTGCGGGCCTCGCAATCAACACGTTCGACGTCATCTACAAGCTGGAAGGCGGCTCGCTACCGTACGGAATCTCCGGCGGAACGATTGCCTTGTTGGTCTCCTCGACACTGTTCGTCGGCATCTCCCTTTGGTCGCGACCGCAAGTGTTGCCGATGGATGTCATCGAAGTCATGGACGCCTAGAACAGGCTCATCCCCGGCGTCTGCCGCGCAGGTTGAACAACAGCAGCACGCCAGCCAAGGCAAGGTTCACCCCACCGGGTTCCGGAATCGCCTGACTGCTCATTGGCGTCGACATACCGAACTGCCGGGACATGGCAACGAAATCGAGAAATTCAACTCTGCCATCGCCGGTGAAGTCGCCCTCCCGCCAACCACCTTCCTCCGAGAAGTTTCGCGAGAGTCCAACGAAATCACTGAAATCGATGCTGCCATCAAGGTTCAGGTCCCCGACAAGAGCGACAGTCGCCAGCAATGAATCCCCCATTTCATCCAGCACGACTCCGATCGACGTTCCCGGCTGCGGAACGCCGATCGAAGTGAAACTGCCTTCGATGTTTTCCGCCATCAACAGCTCAAACGTCTGACCGGCCGTGATGTCATCGGAGAGCTCGATTTCCAGCGTGCCACCCAGTATTGCTGTCTCCGCGACATGAATCCCCACGAACGAGTCACTCAAAATAAGGCGATGGTTCCCGCCATCCAGTTCGAGCTGATCGGTTGCCAGCGAAGCGTGGACGACCAGCGACGAATTGGCTTCCAGCAGAACGGTCGAAGCAACGGCCGGCTCGCGAATATGGAGCTCATCGCCCAGTCGGATTTGAACGGCGTCGTCAGCGTCCGGGAGTCGATTGCCGATCCAGCCCTCCGGCGACGACCAGTTGGTTCCCACGAGCAATTCCTTACGCGGCAAATCAAGTTCCTGCCAGCCGGCGGCAGAGGCAATCGCGAAAATATCCGTGGCGGACGGAAGCCGGCGAACATCTTGGGGAACAACGGGATGCATCAACGACCGCGGCGCCGCCAGGTGAGCCGTATCTTCGTGGGAAGAGGTGCGTAGCCCCGCGTTAGCGCCGGCCAGAAATTCCGGCAGCACATCGAATTCATGGTCGACCACGTCCGGCCCAATTACGGCCGTCCCCAGCCCCACCGCGTGCCCGACTTCATGCAGCACAATCGAATAAAGATCGGTCGTACGCTCCCGCCGTATCCTCGTGCCGGCATAGGCTACCTCCAACATGTTCGGCGGGCTGCCCGCGTACGACTCGGCCTTGGTAGCGAGATCCAGATCATGCACGATCGTTTGAAACATCGCGAACTCGTCGTGATTGTCGGGCGTGTCGTCCAGATACCAACCAACGGTCTCGTTGGTATTGAACCGCATCCGGGAAACGGTTGGCTTGCCCTGATCCGTTTCCAGCGTCGTCGCTACGCCCAACGTTCCAGTGTTCCCAAGGTCTCCCCATGTGTACGCCAACTGAATCGTAAAGTCGTCCTCGATGATGTCCTCATAGACGGCCACTGCCGCTTCGACCAATGTCGTGAGGCGACTGGCGTCTGGGTCAAATTCGGGCGGCTGTGAGCGGGCTTCGTCGTAGAAGGCAACGACCTCAATCGCGTGAGCTGGCACACAGCAAGCAACCAGAGTGGCATACAGACAGGCGAACGGAATAAGCCAGCGTCCAAACAGATTCATCAATCGGTACTCCATTACACGCTCGCCTGAGTCCATTGTGATCCACGCAACGAGAAACCGTGCGAGGATCTAATTCCAGCCGAATGGCGGAACGATGGACCTACCTACCCGGCGCACCCGGCAAAAACGCTACCCAAACACTTTGTCGATGGACTTCGCAATCAGACGTTGCGACGCCTTCACACCTTCCACAGGTTTCAACCTGCTGCCTTCCCATTCGATCGCCAGGTAGCCTGCATATTTTGAGGCGGCGATCATTTTCACAAGCCGTTCATAATCGAAATGCGGTTGATTGCCGGCCTCGTCGAAGCTGTGCATCTTGGCCGAAATCGTTTTGGTATAGGGAAGCATCGCCTCCGTACCGTCGTAAACGTTGTTCTTCAGTTTGCCAAAATCAGGCATCAAACAGCAGGCTGGATGATTGAGCTCCTTTGCGACCTTCGCCAGAAACGCACCTCGCTGGGTGAGTGGCGAAGCGCCGGGCTCGATGGCCACAACCAGTTCGTGACTGGCAGCGGCGTCACTGAGCGGCTTCAAAGCTTCAACGCATGGAGCAACGGCAGCCATCTCATCATTGCCCGGAGCTTTCAGGAAGATGCGAACGTAGTCCACGCCCAATTCCTTCGCCCGGGGCAGCGAGGCGCTGATCCTCGCCAGACTATCTTCACGTTTTGACTCATTCGCCTCCAGGGCACCTGACATCAAAAGAAAGAGATCCGTCTTTGCCTGCTCGGCCCGACGGCGAAGCTGTTGGAGGTATTTGGGATCATCCAGTTTCTCATTGGGCAAGCCGCCTTCCCAGAGATCGATTGCCTGAATGCCAAACGTATCCGCTGTGAAGGCAGGAAAGTCGAGGTTATCCAGCGCCCCGGCCTTGAGCATTGCCCGCAGCGAGTAGTGCGACAACGCAACCTTGAATCGATCGCCCTGGGACTCGGTCGCCATGGCATACCGGGGCAGGGCAGTGGCCGCCAGAGTTGCCGCTGTAGTACGAGCGACGAACTCGCGTCGTGAAGTCTTCATGGATGCAATTCCCTCGCCAGTCCCCATCGCCTAACCGCCGTTCAGTTGCTCCCGGACAAAATCGGGTAGCCGCTGGATTACCTTGATGTTCTCTCGATCGTTGCGAAGCTTCCGACCTGGTGTGCTGCGACCATTCTCAATCTGCCGACGAAGCAGATTTACCATCGCCGCGACCCGCTGCGGATTCTCCGAGGCCAGATTATGGTCTTCGCCGGGATCATTGGCGAGGTTGTAAAGCTGAACAAATGGAACTTTTTCCAGATCCTCCCAGCTCGGTTCGCCCGCCAATTGCCCCCACACTTTTCGCCAGGCCTCGGGCTCGTTCGGGCTATTGCCATACTCCAGATAGCTTCCACTTCCGGGGCACAAGCACAGCTTCCAGTCACCGTCACGAACGGCAAAGGGCCCTGTAGACTGCATTATTAGGTCTTTTCGTTGACCATCTCGTTTTGGGTCGGCCAACAGCGGGGCGAAGCTGATGGAATCGGATCCGTGTTCGGGCGACAGGTTTTCACCAATGATTTCCGCAAACGTCGACATCAGATCGCACATTCCCACGAGTTGATCACACGTTCCTCCCGACTTGATCCGCGCTGGCCAATGCGCTATCAGCGGTACGCGCAAGCCACCTTCGTACAACGAGAACTTGTAGCCGCGATAGCGACCGTTCGGATGATGGCCGGCAGCTTCCAGCATGTGAATCTGACCCGGTGTGGCTTTCAGGATGTTTCCCGCGTAGGGCGCGGGACCATGGTCAGACGAAAACAGAATCAACGTATTTTCCAGCAATCCACGATTCCGTAGCGCGGCAACGACACGCTCGACGCCGTGGTCCACCTCCATCACAAAATCGCCGTAGACGCCCAAATCACTCTTTCCCTGAAACGCGACGCCCGGACTGGTCGGCGTATGCGGCGCGGTCAACGCCAGGAACAGAAAGAACGGCGCCTCGCCCTGCGATGCAATGAAGTCCTCCGCTTCCCGGTAGAACGTTTCCAGAACTTCGTGGTCTTCAAAATCGACTTCTGCATCACCGACACGATTGAAGGCGCTCCATCCCTTCTTCGCTGCCACGTTTCCCTGCCAGTGACCGTTTCGCGCAAAAGCGTAAGGAAACATGTCCAGCGAACCTGGCAATATGAAACTCTCGTCGAAACCTAATTGAACCGGGCCATACGTGAGCGGCTTTGTATAGTCGACGTTGTTCTCGCCCTGGACCCCGCCATCCTTCGTCTGCATTCGAGTCCCCAGGTGCCACTTGCCCACGTAAGCGGTGGTGTATCCCGCGTCCCCAAACATCCTCCCCAGGGTGAATGTATTCGCGTCAAAGCGTGGCCCAACGAAGCCCCAGGGGCCGCCGGGATCTCGCCGGCCGAATCGCCAGGGGTAACGCCCGGTCATGATGGCCACCCGCGTCGGCTCACAAACCGACGCATTTACATGCGCGTCCGTGAATTTCAGCCCGTTCTTCGCCAGCGCATCGATGTTCGGCGTATCGATGCGACATTGTTCGCCACCAAAGCACTTGACGTCGCCAATGCCAAGATCGTCCGCGAGCACAAACACGACATTGGGTTGATCGGCCAGCGCGATGCCACCGACGCACCACAGAAGCAAACTTATGAAGACTCGAAACGCCATCGCTTCTCCCCGTTAGATCAATTCACCCAACGTTCCCGTGCTATCGCCAATGCGTTCACGCTGAACACCCATCATCTGCGCCATCGAGAGCCACAGGTTCGCGATCGGCGTGCCCTCGGGATACCGCACGTGTTGGCCAGTCTGAATTCTCCCACCGGCGCCACCCGCGATTAGCGTCGGCAGATTCGAACAAATATGCAGCTCGCCACTACTCAGGCCGGAGCCCAACAGGAACATCGTATTGTCCAGCAGCGTTCCCTCGCCGTCCTGAATGGCGTCCATCTTCCTGACGAGTTCCACAAACTGCTCGAGATGAAAGAGGTCCAACTTCTCGAGCTTGCGTTTTATATCTTCGTTGCCCTGGCCATGCGTCCAGCCGTGATGCTGCACCGGTTTGTCGAACCAACCTTCGACCTTCAACGGCGAACCCCACCGTTCCGGTGCCGTCATCAGCGACGCCACCCGAGTCAAATCAGTCTGCAGCGCCAGAATCATCAGGTCGCCCATCACCTGAATAAATTCGTCACGATGCATCGCCTGCCATGGCTTCACCGGAGCACTCACGTTCAGGCTGTTGATTTCCGCCTGCCGCTTTTGCACTCGCTGAATCTGCCGTTCCACCGCCCGCACCGATTGCGTGTACTCTTCCAGTTTTGCTCGATCCGGTCTGCCCAGTTTGGGACGCAGTGACTTCGCATCGGCCATCACCAAGTCCAAAATGCTTGCATTGGCGGTATGCTCGTCGACCTTGAAGAGCCTGTTGAAGACCGCCTGCGGGTCTCGTAGTGATCGGGCCACGTGGCCGTGCCCATACCACGAAATGTTGTCGAAGTAGACGGACTCCCGATTGTCCTCGTACGGGTTACAACTTAGCTCCAGCGACCGAAACGCAGTGTGCTTGCCCGTCTCGTCGGCAATGATCTGATCGATGGTTCGCTTCAGCGGATAGCCCGCAGGCGAAAGTTCATCGGGCATGGCACTACTCAACCAACACGTGCTGGCCTGTGCATGACCATCCGTTCCCGCAACCTTGATCCGGTCCAGGTTACTGAGCATCAGGATTTTCTGCCGCACGGGTTCTAGCGGCTTGAGCGTCGAACTGAGTGTAAAGTCGGCGCCAACATCGACGGGATTCCAGGTCGACTGCACGACACCGTTGGGAATATAGAAGAAGCCCAACCTCGTTGGCGGCCGGGAAGTCGGCTCATCACTTCGCCCTTCCGATTGCATGATTTCCAGCAGCGGCAAGGCAACCGCCGCGCCCGCGCCACGCAACACCGTTCGGCGTGAAAGTCGGATTGTCATTTCTCGTTCTCCCCGGCGTCTAACGTCGATCGATATCGGAACGGCTGGCTACGCACGACACTCTGCACGACCGTGCTGAATTTCCCGTCGTCTGCGACGACCCTGGACAGGATTTCATCGACCGCTGGCGTATCGGAAATCTCCAACTCCCGCCCCAGAGCGTACGAAAGCATGTGTTCAATAAACGCCCGCATGAACCACTCGGGATGCTCGAGCAAAACATCCTTGAGCCCCACCACGTCCGCAAAGCCGACGTCTCCAAACAATTGTCCACTCGCGTCGATCTTTAGGCCGGACTGGTAATTGTCACGCCATCGCCCAACCGCATCAAAGTTTTCCAGTGCGAACCCAAGCGGATCGATCTTCGCATGGCACGATGCGCAACTGGCATTCTCCTGATGCTGCACCAGTCGCTCGCGCAGTGTGATCCCTTTGGCTTCGATGGCTTTGTCATCCGCTTCGATGGAAGGCACTTCGTCCGGAGGCGGTGGCGGGGGCTGATTGAAGATCACCGTTGCCACCCACGCGCCCCGCACAATCGGACTGGTGCGAAGCGGCGCGGAAGTCATGGTCAGAGTTGCCGCATTGGTGATCACGCCACCTTCCCGGCGACTACCGAGCGTCCGGCGACGGAACTGCTGTTGAAAAGTGTCGAAGCGATTACGATTCGCCTTCCCGGCGAAAGGAATTTCATCGTCGTACCAGGACTGCAATTCCGCCGAACGGTACGTGTAGTTGCAATCCACCAGCAACATGATCGAGCGGTCTTCAACCATAATGCTTTCAAACAGCAGCATGGGTTCCAACATCATTTGCAGGCCAAACTTCCACTGCTCACAGCCGATGCGCGAATAGTAACGTTCGAATCGTTCGAAGTCGGGTACGGCCGCAATCAACTGATCCAGCCGCAACCATTGTCGTGCGAAGTTCTGCGACAGCGCCTGGCTGCGGGGGTGTTCCAACATACGTGTCACTTGCCGGTCCAACACATCCGGCTGCAGCAGACTGCCTTCGCGGGCAACCGTCATCAACTCCTCGTCGGGAATCGTGCTCCACAGGAACAGCGAGAGCCGCGTTGCCAACTCCCACGCCGCGAGTCGTGGATCCTCCGGAGACTCGTTCCCCGGACTCTCGGAGATATAGATGAACTTCGGCGACGCGATCACCGCCGCCACCGTGTCCTTCATCGCCTGACGAAACGTGCCCTGTTCACGCAGGCTCTTCAGGAAAAAGTTGTGATATCGATCCAGCGTGCTTTCGTCGACCTCCGATCGAAAAGCCCTCTCCAGTAGTTTCGACAGCCGCGATCTTGCAGCCTTCGCCCTCTGGACGTCTGTCGTGAGCCCGTCGCCAGAAAAGACGGTGGCCGACAGTTCGCAATAGCCGTCAAATTCAGGAGCATTCACGACCGACCTGCCCAGAGAAAGCAAGCTCTCCAGAAGAATCGTCGAAACACTCAACTCGCTGCCACGATTGTTGAAGCCACCCTCCGCCTGAAGATCGATGGCAAATGGCGTCACGCCCGTGAGCACTGGCTTCTCCACCTGGTTCTTGCCCAGCGTCCGGTTGCCAACCGTTACGGTCGATGGATACCGACCCGACCCGGGATCAAAGTACGGCACATCGGCTCGAATCGTCTTCTCCGGCAGCGGATAGATATCTCCCTTCAGCTGCAGCAGATCCCGAACCGAGTTGTTGTATTCATACCGGTTCATGCGACGCATCACGATCGGTGCTCGCGAATGATTGTCACGCAACCATTCGTCCACGATCGCGTCCAGCGTTCCCACCAACCGCAAACGAAGCTCCGCATCCGGCTGCGGTTCGTCCTCGGGCGGCATTTCATGACGGGAAAGTGCGTCTCGCATCTTCTGCGCGACAGGAACATTCGCCAGCAGTCGCTCGCGATCATGTAGCAGGTCCAGTCGTAGATCACCCTCGGGCTCGTCACCGCGATGACAAGCGTGACAGTGTTTCTTCATCGCGGCCTGAAAGGCATCCATCGCGAGTGGCTGGACCGCAGACGGGACGCGAGTCACCGGCGAGTTTGGCCTCTCCGGCTGGGTGACCGGCCTCTTCACCACGTCTGACGGAGTACCCGATTCCGAGGGATTGGGCGCGTTCACGGGCCGAAGATGTAGATAGTCGATGCCCGCCAGCAAACGTTCGCCCGGAATCATCCGAGCCGATTCGTGCTTTCCCACCAACCGCATCAGCAGCGACTGGGTCCCGGCGGGGAGTTTCACATTCTTCAACTCGATCTTCTCCGCCAACTCGACACGCGGGCTGTAGAGATCGATATCACGCTGCAGCACCGCATCGTTGATCGATAATTCAAAGATGCCATAATCCGGCGCGAGCGTCAGTTGTACATCAATGTCGTAAACGCCAGCCGTGTCGACCTCGAAGACCGAATCGACGGTGTCGTTCACCTGGCCGTCCCATAGCAACTGACCATTGCCGCTCCATTGGTTGCCAAACCCCTGCATTGGCTGCGGCCGCGAACGGCCCGTCATTTCAAGCTGTTCGCCCTCGATCCGACCGACCGGACGAGGCTGTGGCAACCGCCCACGCACGGCGTGATAGTCGACCTGTGCAACCGCAGTGTCACGCAAAAGCACCAGGCACAGAAACATCAAACCAAAGATGAGTGCGATGTCCCTGCCAACACGCAAGCTGGATGAACCGTTCGCCTCCGAACTTCCCGATACCAAGCCATCAATTTGCATACGATCCCCCGAACACACGCGAAGGCCCAATCATAACTTGATTCGCGTCACGATGTGGACTTTCGCGTCTCGATCCAGCGGCCATGCTGCCGTTATTCGATATTGATGTCGTGTTCGAAATCCTGCATCGGAAACTCGACATCCTGAAGGTACGGGGAAAATAGCGGCCGACCAAAATCGGGTGCCGACGGGTCCTTTGCATTGCCGGCCGCGCCGTAACCGCTGACGCGCAATTGGTACGCACCACCGACAATTCCTTTGTCCGCAGCGGTCGCATACTTGCCATCTTTGATGCGAGCAAGCACCATCGGCCCCTTGTTACCTTTGTCAGGCGTGAAACGAATTTCACCGGAAGGCACGGGCTGTCCTTTGTAATTGACACTCCCGGACACCGCGAACTTGCCGTCGTCCGCGCAGCCGGCAATCAGTGGCAGCAAACACACCACCAAACAGGCAATCCCAGGTCGCGCACAGCAGGGACGAATCATCAGTTTGCCTCCGGACGAGGTCGCGGCGTCCAGTCGATGCGCATCTCATCGTTCCGCACGGCTTTTTGGTAGTACGTCACAACATCGATGTCGTCCGTAACCAATTCGACGGAACCATCGGCAGATGCGAACATCGCTCCGCCCCCCTGGTGATGACTACCGAACAAGCGAGTTTGCAAATCCAGTGTCTTCACACTGGTAGGATCGACTTCGGTCGCAGAAAACGCATTGATGGGTTCCACTGCAGCCGAAAGCACCATGGGCATTGCCCACGCACCTTTCTTCGCACTGGATGCCCAGCCACACCAGCCGTCGCGTTTCCCATCACTCCGCGAATGCGTGACCGTTTGGTCGCAGTATCGACTTTCGCCAATCAACCAGGTCTTCGACGTCCCATCCGTAATTCGTTTTATGGGAACGGAGGCATTCACATACATCACGCCGTTGTCAAAAAACATCCGCGAGCTCGACTGGGACGTACATGCCGGCTCCGAGCCGCCACCCTGGACACCGAAGTAGGTGATGTAGTTCGTTTCCATACCGGAAATGGGATCACTCGGGCACTTAAACGCTGGATTCGGTTCGAGGAACAACGCGTGATTCTGCCGCGCCCCGGGAACATTCGTCGTCGAAGTAAATTTCGCCCCAATGTCGAACAGATCGAAGAGCGCCACTTCCTCTGTAAAGGGCAGGATCAAAACCGTCCAGGGCGCGCCTCCTGGCCCATCGCCACCACCGCATTCGGTGATGTCTTCCATATCTTCGTTGACGCTACCGGCAGGAAAGTGTCCGCTCGCACTTTCGTAGTTGAGGCAGGCGAGTGCCAGCTGTCGAATCTTGTTGGAACACTGCGCCCTGCGCGCCGCCTCGCGTGCCGACTGCACCGCGGGGAGCAAAAGAGTCACCAACATTGCAATGATGGCAATCACCACCAACAATTCAACCAGCGTGAAACCGGGCTGCACCGAGCCTTGACGCGTTTGAGGGACTGCCATGCGAACCTTCTTTTCTCTCCGCGCGGAGATGAGAGGATCTTGCGTGTCGGTCAACTACAAAAGCTTGACCGGACAAACGCCCTTCCCGAGCCTTGTTCCGGTCACCAGTCTATCGCATTCTGGACGCCGTGGACAACACAGACAGGAATGGCGGCGCGGTCTACCGGCGCGTCCGCTGATACCCGAAACTCGCGGCAAGCGACAGAAAATCGTCGAAGTCGACGACCAAATCGTTGTTGAAATCGCCGTCGGACCAGACGGCCTCCGTCTTCCCAAATGCCCCGGCCAACGCCAGAAAGTCACCAAATTCAACGAGCCCATCCAGATTCGCGTCGCCACGTCGCGTATCGAGAATACCCTCCACCAGCACGTCCAAATCCAGCTCTGAGATCGTGCCGTCCTCATCCAGATCCAGCCGCCGATCATCCCCTGCGTTCCGTACGGCCAATCGCAACAGCTCCACATCAAGGACATCCACGTCGCCATCTCCATTCACGTCCCCCCGCACGCTCAAAGCGATTTCGATACGCACGACACCATCTGCAGTTTGCCCGTCGTTGTCGGTGACGCGATAGGAAAAACGATCTTCTTCCACACGTGCTCCGTTGTGTTGGTACGTGAAGGTGCCGTCTTCGTTTAACTCGAAGTCCGTGGCGTGTTCCGGCGCGGCGAGTAGACTCACGAAGAACGGGCCATCGGCAAGCCCGCGGTCATTGTCCAGCACGGACATGCGTCCACCAGAGAGCCGGTCGGTCGATTCTCCTTGAGCCAACTGCACCGTGTCTCCAATCGCCCGGGGTGTCGCGTCGCTTACCGGCAACACCGTGATGGAGACTTCGCCAATACTCGTGTCCCCGTCGTCGTCCTCGACTTCATAGGCAAACGAGTCGGCAAAGTTCTCACTGCCGTCGTGACGATACCGAAACGTGCCGTCACGATCGAGCGAAAAGCTGCTTGAGAATTCCGGTCGCCGTACAACACGAACCGTATTCGGACCATCGAGCAAACTTTCGTCATTGTCCAGCACACTCTCCGAACCGTCTGCCAGTTCCGTCACGGTCCGCCCCTCGAGCACGACCAAGGAGTCCGCCACGGCAACTGGTTCACTTTCATCGACAGGCCGAATCGTAATTGTCACTTCACCAACGGCCAGATCCCCGTCGTTATCCACGACGCGATAGAGGAAGGAGTCCTCCCGCGAGTCACCGTCGTCGTGCGTGTAGCTTAAGGTCCCATCCTCGTTCAAGACAAACTCGCTGGCACTCTCGGGCGCCCGCAACAACGAAACAACCAACGGCACATCCACAATGCCCGCATCATTGTCCAATACGCTTGAATCGCCCGACGCTAGCGCTGCAACAGTTCCGCCCTCGTCGACAACGATCGAATCGCGACGCGGGTTCGGACGAGCGTCACTGATGGGAATGACGTTGATCATCACCTCGCCAACGACCACTTCGCCATCGTTATCCTCCAGTTGGTATGCGAACGAGTCGGCGTGATCCTCGCTTCCGTCGTGTCGATATTCAAAGCGTCCATCGTCGCGAAGCAGAAATGACGAAGCGAACAGGGGCTCGCGTGCCAGCGAGATCACGACCGGCTCGTCCTCAAGCCCCGTGTCGTTATCCAGCACGCTCAGACGCCCCGACTGCAAGCGGTTGGCAAACTGTCCCTCGTTGACGCGAACAACGTCGTCGACGGCCTGAGGCGTTGTGTCACTCACGGGCAGAATCTGGATTCGTACCGTCGCAGTTTCTGACTGCCCGCCCGCATCACGTACGCGATAGACGAACTCGTCCACGTTCGTTTCGCTGCCATCGTGTTCGTAAAGGAAGGTCCCGTCCCGATTCAATTCGAAACGCCGACTATGCTGCGGTCGCCGCGAAATCGAAACCGTAATCGGCCCGTCCTGCAGCCCAACATCGTTATCAAGCACACTCGCGGCGCCAGCCTCCAGCTGCGTTGCGGTGCCGCCTTCATTGACCACCAGCGCATCGTCCGCGGGCGTCAACGCAGGGTCCGTGACGACGAAATGGGCTTCTACCAGCGCACCCCAACGATCGCCCGACAGGCTCCTCGCTTTGACCGGCCCGGAAAGCGCCAACGAAAACCCACGTCGAAACCGCACCGCGTCGGGACTCACGTCTCCGCCGGGCCAGCGGGGATCCGAGCCATCCAGCGTGTAGTAGAGGTCCGCGTTCGTCGCCGTCGCGCGCCCCCCTAGCAACTCCAGATTGAAACTGACGTCCGAACTGTCCGGGCTGACCTGATGCACCTCGACGGCCAGCACATTTTCACCCGGCTGAAAGAGCCTGGAATCCAGTCGGTGCTGAAAGAACGTCGACTCCGTCGCGCCGCCTGCCGTTCCGCCTGCCAGCGTGCTGGCGACAATGGGCCCGGCAGGCATATTGCTGCGAATGATTTCTTCGCCATTGAGGTACACGACGGCGCCATCGTCTCGCAACAGCCGCAGCAGGAAGCCGTCGAAATCATCCGGGTCACCAATCCGAAATGCGTGCCGAAAATAGCTGGTGATGTGCTTGTTGTTCGCGTCTCGACCAAAGTCGATTCGCGTCGACTCGTCGTTGTCCCCATACCCCAACTCCGCACGTCCGGTTTGCCAGTCTGAATCGTCAAACTCGCTCGCTCGCCATTCCGTGCCCGCATCCGATCCGTCATCGAGATATCGCCACGTGGCCTGGTCACTCACAAAAGAACGCTCAAACGCAATCGCACCGTCCGCTCGCAATGTCAGCTCGTCGCGTACCGATACCGGTCCGCCCGCCTGCTCGACGTTGTTCACCAATACAGTCGGCGGTCCCGCAGCCGCCATCCAGCCGAGATTTCGAAATTGCTCAATCAGCACTTCGCCGCGACCGGCGATGAAGCCACGCGCACGAGCTACAGCCGATTCCCAGTCGTCCTTCGTCAGCGGTTCGCTACGTTGCGCGTCGCCCCACCGAGCCGACTCTGCAACGATGGCATGTTCAACCTCGCCGACGCGTGCATCGAACAGCCGGCGCACGTTATCTTCTGACAAAGCCCCATCTGGCGAAAAATGCCGCAACACCGCATCGGTAAACCGGAGCCGATAATCCGCGTTCGAAGCAACCAGTTGCTCGTGCATCCACAACGGATTGAAGTGGCGAAAGTTGGAGCCGTTCGAAGTAATTCGTTCTGCCAGATCCGGGAACCCCTTGTCCAGCGTGTGCTCCGAGTCGTGCTCGAAGAATTTAAAGCCATCCGGCGACTCACGGTTGTAGATCGCAAAGTAGTTATTGACGCCGTTCACGAATCGCGAAACCGGACCATCCCGATCGCCGGTGTAATAGGTGAGCAACATGTAGTCGATCAGGTTGTCGACATCCAGGAGCCGTTCGAAGTCGGCATTTGGAGTCCCGTCTTCATTCATGCCCTGCGCACGAAAGTAGTCATCGAGGTTGCGGTCCGATAAGCCGCCTATCTGATAGAACAAATCCGCCAGACGTCGATAGGCATCCATGTTCCCGTCGGTAGCTTCATTCTGATAGCCGTCGTCATTCCCGGTCGATTTGATGACGTCATAGTCGTCTTTGTCACCACCGAAGTACGACGCAGCGTACCGCGCTTCGGCGCGTTCCTGCGACTGAAACAGGCCCCAGTATTGCCCATTCAAATACAGGTGATAGAAGCGACTGCGCGTGTACGGCTGTCCCAGATCACCCTGCAAGTCACGAGCGAGCACATCTCGCAAGAACGTGTTGTCACCACTTCCTCGAAACGACCACGAGTAGTTCTGGGCTGTCCGCAGATCCAATTTGTCGTAGGCATCCGTGCCCTCTTCACCAAACAATGGAAACCGCAGTTTTGCGTCGCCGTACTCATCGCGAAAGAACAACCGAAACGCGTGCTTGGGATTGCCGTCACTGCGACTGAAGCCACCGCGAATCCTCACGCCCGTACCGACCTGGAAACCGGTCGTGCCATCCGGATTGATCAACTCCAGTGAACCCGGTCGCTCCCAATCCCGCCCCCGCTCGCGCGCATTAACATAAATGCCGTCCCGCGAGCCCAACAGATCGTCCACATCCATCACCAGCGAAAGTGACGGCAAATCAGTCAACGCCGATCGCAACTGCGGCCCCCATTCGGCATCGCTCACGATGTCCGGGTCCATTCCATAATCCAGTTGCTGCCCGTTGATCGATCGTGACGTCGGAAAACCACTCGGCGCCCGCCCCGTGGGTGACTGCCGAACGATGTCGTCCAGAAACAGATAAGTCGCTGTCTCAAGATCCGACTCGTGGCCATTGGCTCCGAACGGGCGGGCCCTCACCGTCGTGGTTGTATTGATGCGAATCGGCGAACGATATCGACTGCCTCGGCTACTGGTTGGCTCGGAGCCATCCAACGTGTAGCGAATCGTGGCAGTTGCCAGCGAAGACGAGAGCTGCAATCGGAACTCGTCTTCATAGAATCCGCGGGCGTGACTAAATTCGATCCCCGGTGGTTGATACTCAACATCGCCAACGGATGGATTACGCTCGCCCGGAGTCGGCCGGTCAAAGAATCTCCGTGATCCACTGACAAGATCGCCACCATTCGACGACTGCGTCACGCCGTAGGAAACATCTTCGAACTGCATGGGAAACGCCGGGGCGAACTCGGATACGACGGTCAGCTCCTCGTCGCCCGCTTCACTCACAAGGCCCAGGTACTCCCCCTCGGATGTCAGCCTGAAATTCAGATGCAATTCGTTGGCCGGATCGAGCCGATTCTTGTCGGAGGCGAAGACCACCAGAAACTCGCCTGCCGGCAGCGACACTTCCGGGAAGGTCCACTTCGTCAGATCAAGGCGATCGTCTGTCAGATGCCAGCCCGCCAGATCCGCGTCGTCGGGGCCGGAGTTGTAGAGCTCGATCCAATCCGGAAAATCACCGTCGGCATCCCGCAGCCCAGACTGGTTGGAGGCGACGAACTCGGAGATGTAAACATCCGCAGCGAGCAGCAATCGCGGCTCCAGCTTCTGGACACCAGGTCTGCGCAGAAAAGACATGCGTTGCCGTACCCCAATCTCGACGTGTCGTGTCTTCCACGACGACGCCGGCCCGAATTGCCCCACTCTCGCCTGAACCGCTCGCCTTTGAAGGTTAATCGGACGACCTGAATTCTGCAAAACGAAATCAGCATTCCTCCAGCAATTGGAACTCAGCCGTCGATTGCGAGACGTTGGTAGCCGCAACAGATAGCCGATGAGAGAGAAACCGCAGCACCGGGCCGGCGGTTATTCGTGGAGGTAGACCGGGCTATTGTCGCGATGCAGGATCAGATCGTTCATCTTCACCTCCATCAGGTCGCCGCGTTCGTCCTGAAGAATTTCGCTGCGGGCAGCCTTGGTTGAAGGCGTCTCGCGAGCCTCCCAAGTCGCAGTGACGTCCACCGAAGACCGAGTGCGTTCGTCCTCCGGGGCGATGTAGTCGTACTCCACGTCTTCGAACCCGCTCAGCTTTTTCAACGACCGACCCGCGATCGAACGCACGACCGGATAGGGGTCCGTCAGAGATTGCGCGAGCAGCGGAGCCTGCCAGTCGTCACCGGAAGCCTCCAGCGCCGGTTGCCAGCCCATGTGCCATGCTGCCAACGCACGTTGCGAGGCATCTCCCGAAAGCAGGTCCAGCACTGCGGCGGATACCGTTCGCTGATCATCGGACATCAACAAAGGTTTCGTTTCGCCGTACCATTCCGACGTCAAGTCAGAGGTCCATTTCAACGTCTTGTCGAGATGACACAGATTGCACGCGTGCGGACGCCCTGTTTCCATCGTTGCCGCAACACTGGGTGACGAAACCTGATGACTACGTAGCGCCTTCACCAGCCCGGACGTCGTGTGCGGCATGTGGCAGTTGTAACAAAGACTCCCCTGCGAATCGGCGGCATGATGCGTGTGCTGTTCGACCGAATCCGCCATGTCCGAGTGACACTGCAGGCAGGCCTGATTGCCGGTCATCTCCGGGGCGATTTGATCCACCGGGTCACTATCGTGCATCGAGTGGCATGACAGACATGTCATCTCACCTTGCTTGTAACACGGACTGTCGATCAAGCCGTTGTACTCGCGACCGGAAATCCGAATCATCCCGTCGCTCCAGAAGAACTTCTTGAAGTACTCGGGCGGGCTATCAGGATACACGCCTGGCTTGACGGTCTTGCGAAACAGATTGAGGTCTTCCCCCGGACGGTAAACGAATCCTTCGCGAAACCATCGGCCGCGATCGTTGAAACGCGTGATCGCGTGACACTGACCACAGATTTGCGAACCAATCTCCTTCGAGCAGTTGACTGGATTGATGATCTTCGTGTCGTCGGTTCCGCTCAGATGTTGCCGATAGCGATTCACCGGATTGCTGTAATGCTCGACATGTTCGCGTCCCGGACCATGACAGGACTCACAGCCGATCCCCAATTCACCGACCGTCGTATTCGCCTGTTTCTCCACCGGGTCCAGCTTGGGCTGCCCGTGCGTCGAGTGGCATTTGATGCACTGGAAGTTCCACGTGTTCTTCTTCTCCGGCTGGTTGGCCAATTCAGGTGGCACCATAAACACGTCGTTCCTGGGAACCCAACGCTGTTCGTCAATCAGAAAGACAAGCGGAAAGCCAACCAACAGGCCGTCTTCGGACGCCATCCAGTAAACCTGATAGTGGTGTGAACCGGTCGTCTGCACAACGCGCCGGTGATTCTCACCCTGAGTCACCCAGAACTCGTCACCGTCGGTCGTCAACAAAAACTTCTTGCCAAAGTATTCAAGCTCGACATTGTCGAAGTCGCCGTAAACCGTCTCTCGTGTCGCGACCTGCGTCATCTTGCGGTGATAGGAATCGTGCCACGATTGATGCTGCGACGGATGACATGAAATACAGGTATCCGAAGACTGATAGCCGTCCTCGTTGGAGACCTTGGGCGTGTAGGTGACGAGGTCGCGATTTGAATCAACGCGAACCTGCGATCGATTCGCGCGAACGGCCACCGAGGCCACACAAACAACGGTCGCAATCACAATTGCCATCGCCGTTGGATTGAGGAAAATCGATGTCTTGTTGTGCACTACGTCCACCACCGGAAAACCGCGAACCGCCAGTTGAGAACCGGAATGTTAACACCCAGCCGTGTTCCCACGCCTCCTCATTATATGCCCAGTTTTCGGGTCTCGCACGAAATGATGCAACTGCCCGCAAAATCCCAAGGGCGGTGAGTTGCATAACCATAGTTTCCGGTACGCGCCGGGCCGTCAGGCCGAATCCGTTACAAGACGGAAACACGTGGCCGCGGCTTCCTCGTCAGCAACGTGCGGCGACGTGGTAACGACTGTCGCTGCACCAACCTTCTCCAAGGCAGCCTCCAGCGAAGCAACCCCACGCTCATCCAGATCAGAAAAAGGCTCGTCCAGCAGCAACAAATCGGGCTGCACCATCAAGGCCCGTGCGAGTGCGACGCGACGGGCTTCGCCACCGGACAACGTATGCGAGGCAGCATCAAGCACCGCGGATAGCCCAAACAGCTCGGCCCATTCTTCGCACTGCTTTGCTGACAACGAGCGGTCGACACCTCTGGCGTTCACCCCATAGAGCAGATTTGAACGCACGCTTCCCCGGAAGAGCCACGGCGACTGATGCACATAGACCCGTTCACGAATCGATGCCAATACGTGAACTCGTCCCGAGTAATCTGTTTCCAATCCGGCCAGTACTCGCAGCAACGTGGACTTGCCGGCGCCATTCGGCCCAATGATCGACAGCCTTGCGCCGGATTCGACCGTCAATTCGGACACGTCGAGAATCACGCGGCCCGACCGGCGCACCTGAAGATTCTGAATCTCAATCACGCGTCGACTCCGTCTGATCGCGGCCCGCGTAGACAATAACGATCGTCATGCCGACCGCAATACAAACCAGAATGATCCCCATCGCCATACCGCGACCGAATTCGCCTTTGCCGGTTTCCAATGCCGTGGCCGTCGCGAGCGTTCGCGTCCGATCTTTCAGATTGCCGCCCACCATCATGGCGATCCCCAGTTCCGTCACGCAACGCGAAAACGCCGTCAGAATCGCCAGCGTCACTCCCACCCGAGCTTCGGCGAGGTACGTGCGACAGCGCAAGAATGCCCCGGCGCCCAACGTCTTCGCCGTTTCGGAAACGCGGGGATCCAACGCTCGAACCGCACCATGCGTCAGGGATACGACGATCGGAAACGCCAACAGACACTCGCCAAACACGATCGCCCACGGCGTGTACAGCAGCTCGGCCGGACCAAGGATTCCGTTTCGGGAAAACAGTCCGAAGCATACCAGGCCAACGAAAACAGTCGGTAGCGACATGCCCCCGCGAGCTGCCAACACCAGCAGACCTCTTCCCGGAAAGGACCGACGCGCAAGCAACGTTCCAAACGCAACTCCAAACACCGAAGCGATGCCAACAGCCGTAATCGAAATCCACAGGCTGCGCACGGCGGCGTTCAGCACTTGCGCATCCAGATGCACAATCAGCCGGATCGCTTCCGAGATACCCTGCTGAAAAAGATTCACAGAATTGCACCGGACCTTACTGACCGCCAACGGCGATTCCACGAGCTAGCGAAGACGAAGGGGAACAAATAGCGGTTCACCGTCGACACGGAAGTCACGAATTCTACTTTGTGTATCGACGTCAATCAGGAAGTCCAAGAACTGCTCCGCCAGTTGCCCCGTGCCGGCAGGACGCCGATTGGGATCGACCACCATCGCACCATACGGATTTAACAGATCCGGAGACTCGTCAACGAGCGGCACGAGTTCCATCTTGTCCCGAAATCTCAGATACGTTCCATAGTCACTCAATACGTAGGCTCGCATTTCATTGGCGATCGTCAGGGTGCGGCCCATTCCCTGACCTGTCTCCACCAACGCGTCTCCTTCGATGCGACCATCGCCCCAAAGTTGTAGCTCGCGTTTATGGGTACCGCTGTCATCACCGCGCGAAACGAATTTACACTTCGAATCTGCGATTTCCTGAAGTGCCTCGCGAGGTCCAAGATGTTTCACATCTGCCGGGTCTTCCGCCGGCCCCAAAATCACGAACCGGTTGTACATCACGTCCTCGCGACGGACTCCGTGCCCGGCCGCCATGAATGCGTCTTCAGCAGCACGAGCATGTACCAACACGACATCCACGTCGCCCGATTCGCCCAGCTTCAGCGCCGCGCCCGTCCCCACCGCGATAATGTCGACCCGAGCACCAGCCTGATTTTCGAAAAGCGGTACCAGTTCGTCCAGCAGCCCCGAATCACGCGTCGAAGTCGTAACCGCCACGCGCAGTACGAGGGGCAGTTTGCCGTTCGACCAGTCGGCTGGCTGGCACGCGATTGCGGCGAGCGAAACGACTGTAATCAGAAGCAGTTTTTTCCACATCGTGAACCGGTCGCGTCATCGTTCCGGGGCAAACCGGATGATCTTAGCCGATTCGCCGGAGCTTGACATGGCCCGGTCACGGCGACGCGTACTGCTCACGATCCGCTCGGGCAGCCGATCGCAGCTCGGCCGGAAAATCGGGCAAAGCCGTGACAACTCGCGTCCACGTTGGCATCGCGGCGGCGCCCGCCGGGTCGGCGTGATATTCGTTACCCGCCTCGATGATCTGCTGAGCGAAACCTTCAATGGCCTGTTCTTCCGAATGCCGATCGTAGGAAAGACTGTTCAGCAAGGCGTCGGCGTGGTACTGCCGAATGCCATCCTGTGCCGCACGAAGGTACGCCGCTCGCAGGGAAATGAAGTGCCCCGTTGTCAGTACCGTGCCGCGACTGGCCAGCGTACGGTAGATGCTGGTCAGGATATCGAACGTCATCTTCATGAGTCCGCGAGATGCATCCTCCAGTGACAAAGGCTGATGCTTGTGCTCATAGGTGCCAAGATCAATCTGGCAACATCGCTTGGGCGACGTATTCCGGAAGACCTCGGCCAGTGTCCCGACCTCCAGCCCCCAGTCGCTGGGAATCCGATTCGACCGCGCCAACGTTGACGTCATGGCGAACTCCCCGGCCAGCGGGTAGCGGAAACTCTGCAGGAACACCAAAAACGAGTCGGTGCCAAGGATACTAATGAGCCCTTTCAGCAAGGGCGACACCAACAGTCGCACCACGCGACCGTGCATACGATCGGTACAGCGCGCGTAGTACGCCTTGCAAAAGTCAAAGTCGAGACTGGGATCGGCCATCGGCACACAAAGTCGCACCAGCATTTCACGCTTGTAATCGACGATGTCACAATCGTGCAGCACGAACGCCTTCAATCGAGGATCGGCCAGCAAATAGCCAAACGCATTCCAGACGGCTCGACCTTTCCCCGGAATGAGCACATTGAAGCCATTATCGGCCAGCCGTTTCTGTAGCTCCTGCCCGCGGGGACCGTCGGTCCACAGCAGATGCCCTTTGTCGCCCAACGGTGCAATCCGGCGAGCGCACTCCTCATAGTCCGAAACCGATTCCGCTCGATTGAGGACCACGACGATCGTATCCAGAAAGTTGGCCTGGGTGAGTTCGGAAACGATGTTCGAAAACGGCTCGGCTCGCATGTCCGACGCCGTGATTGGCAGCACGAGGCCGATGGGATACTTTTCCGCGGCTTGATTGAGCCGCGATTCCAGTTCCCCCGGTCGTATCGTACCGAGATCATGGATCGTGGTGATGGGTCCATTCTGTGCAAAATCCGGCATGGCTAGTTCTTTGCCTCCAGCCATGCGACTTGCGCGGGCTTCAGTTGTAGGTGATCGGTGGCCGTACTGTCGGCAAGAAGGTCTGTACCACCGACAAATCGATCCGGCAATTCCAACTGCTGTTCGGTGTCGTCGAAATTCGCCACGACGAGAATCGCCTGACCGCTTGTGGCACAGTGTCTCTCGAAACACAGTACACCAGGCAAGCCGCTCTCGACATAGGTTTGCGAAGCATCGGGATGAAATGCCGGCTGGCTGACTCTCGCTTGCAGCAAGCGTTTGACTCCGGCGAAAATCGTATGCTGAAGCGAGCCAACTTCGCCGACGCGGGCGTTAAGCTCGTCAAGCTGGAACTTCCGGCGATTGATCCGGCGGGGAATCGAACTTTCCTGCACACCCTCAAGGTAATTCTGCGTCCCCACGAGGCTATGAAAATAGATCGCCGGGACGCCCTGCATGGCCAGCATCACAGCCTGGCTGGCAAGGAAGCGTTGTGCATGCAGATCATTATCCGGTTGATCCGGAGCGAGCGCATCGACATAGCTGACATTCAGTTCGTAGGGCGAATCCGTGCCGTCGGCGTTACGCTTCGTTCCGATCAGCCCGTTGCGAGCTCCTACTTTTTCGACGAGAGAAGCCAGACGCTCGTTACTGACATTACCCTCAAGCGGTCGAACGCCAACGCCATCATGCGACGCGGTGAAATTGAAGTACGTCGCCCCCGGCGGAGGCCCTTCGAGCTTCGACATCCAGTTCTTGAGCGGTACAGCGTCGTCATTCAGGAAGGCATCCAGAAGCAATGGCGGCAGACTGAACTGATACACCATGTGTGCCTCGTCGCCATCTCCAAAGTAGCTGACGTTTTCGGCGTGCGGTACGTTCGTTTCCGTTAGCACCAGAACCTGGGGTGCGACCCTTTCCAACACGTCGCGGAAGAGCTTGACGACCGCATGCGTCTCTGGCAAATGGATGCAATTTGTCCCAATTTGCTTCCACAGATACGCGATCGCATCGAGCCGAATGATCCTTGCACCACGGCGTGCGTATTCCAGCAGGATGTAGATAACTTCAGCCAACAAACGAGGGTCGGCGTAGTTGAGATCAACCTGGTCCCTGCTGAATGTCGTCCACAACCATCGTTTGCCTCGGTTGGTCTCAAAATCTGATAGCAATGGAAGACTTCGTGGCCGCGTGACTCCGGACAGATCATCGGCGGGATCGGCCTCAATAAAGAACTGATCGTATGGCGAATTGCCCTGCAGGTATTCCTTGAACCATTGACTGTGCTGGGAAATATGATTCACCACAAAGTCCAGCATCAGGTCGTAGTCCTGCCGAAAGTCGGCCACGTCGTCCCACGAACCGAGATCCGGATCGATCTGCAGGTAGTCGATGACGGAAAATCCATCGTCGGACGAGTAGGGGAAACAAGGCAGGAAGTGGACCGTGTTGATCAGACCGCGTACACCCTGATCATGCAGAAATCTCCGTAAGGTCTGCAGTGGATTCGCCTCGGTGGAACGAACCTGATCTCCGTAGGTAATGAGCACCACGTCGCGTTGCGACCATCGCTCCGGTGTATCGGGAGGGGCGGCTTCCAGGGTAAATCCAGAACGCTCGATCGCGTCCTTGATTAGTTCGAAAGCTCTCGAAGCTTGCTGGGAACTTTCGTCCCCTGAATAGACTTCCCGAAGTCGGGATTCCAGTAGTGAAAGATCCAACGACGCTTTTTCAGGCACAAATCGCTCCAGATTGAGCGTAGCCGCCTACTACGCAGTCATAGTTCGTCCGCTCCAGTGAAGTTCGTGACCAGGGCACGAAGCTTGCGGCGAAGAACCGCGTAACTGAAGAACATTTTGCCTAGCTCGTAATTATTGTCGACCATCTCCTCACGGTAAACCGGATCAGAGATAACTTTCTTCACACGTTCGACCACATCTTTCGTCAAATAGCCATTCATGGTGATCACATCGAAGCCTTTGGGCTCGATATCGGTGACGAAAATCGAATATCGATTCACCAACACGGGCTTGCGGTAATAAAACGCCTCGATCAGCGCATTCCCAAAGCCTTCGTAGATACTGGGGTAAGTAATGAAGTCTGCGTGGGCATAGGCGTCCGCGAGATCATAGATCTTCTCCCCCTCTTCCTCGGATCGTTCGTCACCGACTCGGTCGGCCACAAACCGGAGATCCACGCCCTGGTTTTCCGCCATCTCCGCGAGCGCCGCCTGGTATTCTTCGCCCTCGTCACCCGATTCATGCGTGATTACCAGTTTGCAACGCGGATTCTTCAACGCCGCCAGCAACGAGATCGCGTGCTCGATTCCCTTGCGAGGAACGATGCGGGTCGGCTGCACAAAGAGAATGTCGTCGTCTTCGATGCCAATGTCTTTTCGAAAATCGACATTGAAGTCATCAATCCCCACCGGCTCGTTTTCGAAGTCCAGTACGTTCGGAACGAGTATCGACGACGCTCCGCACCGGTGCGAAAGGTCGCGTTGAGCGGCCGAATTGATTGTCACATGTTGAATGGAAGGCAGGATGGGGGGGAATGCCATCAGCAGAAAGTCGCCGACGCAATTGACCGAAAAGCGGTCGCGTTCCCAGTAGAAGTCGTGATGATGGGCGATCGTCGGGAAATTCGTTTCCGCGATGAAGGTCGTAATCGCATGCCCCAACGGCACGTTCATCGGAATACAAAGCGCGTTCTGAACGACCAGCACCTCAATCTCGAACTTGCGGACGAAATTGTAGATCTCTCGCTTGAGGTGTTCGGAAATCGCGTAGATGCGACGCGTCACGTCTTCCGTGCGGTTTACTCGACCAAAGATCCGTTCGTTGATCCACTGGATGTCCGGGTTTCCGAAGAAGGCATGCGGCACCAACATGCTCACGTCGGGATTCGTATTCAGTTTGCCGGCGAACCAGTAACTGACGTGACGATGGTCCCAGAGCACGTTGGCCCATTTGGAAGCTTCCAGCGATACGCCGTCGGTACCATGAAACCGCGTACCGATAAATCCAAGTCGATGTCCTGTTGAGGCGTTCATAGCGATGCAGTCGGTCCGGCCAGATTCAAGAGTTCAGACATTCAATAAGTTGCGGTAGAGCAGTCACCACAATGTCCGCCTCGACACCGTGTACCCGCCCGTCGCTTTCGCGCAGACGGAGACTTCTGGCATCACCGGCGAACAGTGCCGTCCGGAATCCAACAGAAGCCGACGCCATCACGTCGTTGAGCATGTCGTTGCCGACGTACAGCACTTGCTCCGCAGAAATATCGCGCAAGGCGAACTCCTCACGGGCCATTTCAAAAAGCTGCAAGCCGGGTTTTGCCATGCCATGCTCAAAAGAAAAGTACGTCAGTCGATCGACGAACCCCAGCTCATCGAGCGATTTACCCACCAATGCCGGAAAGAGCAGGGGGGTGAAGAACTGCGCATTGCTCACAATCCCCAGTACCCGACCCGACTGATGAAGAGCTTCCAGCGTCGGCAGGACGCCAGGCATCGGCCACGTGGGATTCACTCGCAGCTCATACTCGACAGCCATCCGCCGATAATCTGCCTGCTGATCGGACCAACCACACAGTTCACGCATCGTCTGCCGCCACACTTCAACGATGTCCACTTCCGGATAGGGAATCCCCGCTGCACGTGATTCTTCATGCATCGCCAGAATCTGGGCCTGAAAGCACTCCACTCCCGCTTCGCCGCTGACATCGTCACCCGATTCCACCAGGGCAACGACATCCTGAAAAGCCTTCGCCCGGTGATCCCCCACGTTTGCACCCACGTCTCCGCTGGCGCTGATCAGCAAAGTGCCGTAAATGTCAAAGAGTACGGCACGGATGTCGGGTAACGCGACGATCCGATCCGCAGCCTCTGTTGGGCGCGGCGCAAGCTCACGGCAGTATGCCCGGATGGCTTCCCGGAATTCAGGCTTCATGTTTCGAGGCGGATGGCAATCAGGTGACCTGGCTGAATAAAGCTTTCCAATACGCGGCGTGCGATGGCTGACGATCGCTGGACGTCACCTGGCGTACATTCCAGCAGTTGTCGGTAAATATCACCAAGTTGCCGTCCAATGACAGCCGGCGAGTATCGCTCGTCAATGATCCTGCGATTCGCCCCGGTGGCCAACTGACGCTGATCACCATCGATCGACAACACAGGATTCAACGTTCGTACTGCTTGCCTGAGTTCCGCCTCGCTGCAAACACGACGAACGATGAGTTGTTGCTGTTCCGAGTCTAACCGACCAAAGTCGATTGAGTCACCCGTAAAGCTGTCGGCGACGCGACGTTTAACCTGCGTCGAGCCTTCGGATTCCAGACCAAACTCGCCAAGCAATCCCAACAGCCAACCGGTGTACCGTTCCGTTAACGCGTCCACATCCACGGCGGGTTCCGGGATCAACAATTGCGGAGCGAGTCCGGGAAACCGTAATCCGTTTTCGCGGAAATCGACCGTGATGCCGGGCAAGTCGCGACCGAACAGCGGTCGATCTGCCATCGAAGCCTCCAGATACACAAGCCCAAATCCTTCCGTCACGCTGGTCGTGATGATGGCGTCGGCCACCGCATAGCTCTCCTCCAGCGAGAATGCCTCGGAGACATTGAACAGGACCGGCAGTTTCAGCTCGATAGCGAGTTCTCGCCATGCGTCGTAAGCCGCCAGCTCATCCGGGTTCAGCGGCGCCAAGGTGATGGCGAAAGTCGTCTTTTCAGAAAGCGCGGCCCATAACAGAAGTTCGCCGAGGTTCTTGCGCCGAATGCCTCGCACCGGATAGACCACGTATCGGTGATCGGACGGCACCTGGTATTTTGATTCCAGTCGTTCCCGCAACGCAGCCACTTCCTCCGTCCCCGGCGGACGGAAGCCGGCGACAACCGGATTGGGAATCAGATGCAGTTCGGATTCGGGTATCCCCGACGACAACATGACCTCCCGGTCTCGCCCGTTGAGCGTCGCGTAGCGAAGATTCGGAGCTCGGGGATAAAGGTCCGCCTGCAATTCAGTCAACTCACCATAGATCGAGGAGAGACTGCGATAGTTGGCCGGCCGCAGATCCTCGGCAAAATCATGAATCTGCAACAGCAGCCGCCACCCCGATTCGGCAAGCTGACAGATCGCCGCCGGCACGTCGGCCCGCTTCCCCAGACTGTGATTGTGAAAATGCAGAATTGTCGAAGCGGGCTCTAGCCGCTCCGACTGTAACATCGCCTTCGTCTCGGAAAGAAAATTGCCCGCCGTTTGCGGAGCGAGACGATCATACTCCAGCGCCGGTACGGCGTGCATCGCAACGGGAAACGGCAGTTGCGAGGAGAGAGTTTCATCCCAATCTGCCTTGCGGCCTCCATAGGCCACCACAACACGGCGTGGACGAGTCTCAGGTGGCTGCTCCGCCAGCGAACGCAGGTGATTCTCAATCACCCGCGTCACGCCGCCGCGGTTCAGGTGAAAATGCAGTACGACCAGATCGTAATCAGCCAACGCGACTCCCTTCGGCGACTGAGTTTACCTAGCGACGGTTTCGACGAACGAAGCCGAGGATGAACGGCACGCAGACCAGCAAGAGCGAACTTCCACCGGGTTCAGGAACCGATGCTGCCGCTTCTCTCATCGACCCAAAGTTGGCACTCAGGTCAAGAAAGTCGGGAAATTCAACGATACCGTCTCCATTGAAGTCGCCTTCCGCCCAGCCACCTTCGGTGCCAAACGCACCGGACAATGCGAGGAAGTCGGGAAATTCGACGACGCCGTTGAGGTCCGCATCTCCGCGGAAAGTCTGAGCCAGATCCGAAACCCAGAAGTCACGGTCGGCACCGGATACTTCACCGTCGCCGTTGACATCGAAGGACAGGTCCGCCATGCCAACCGCCGACGAAAGCAAGTCGATGTCCGCCGCCGTCAGCTCGCCGTCCGCATCGAAGTCGCCCGCGATTCCGACGGGGCCTGATTCCGGAGCAATAACGTGAATCCCAATTCCGAAGCCCGTCAGGTCGTCTGGATGGTGCTCCGTGCTCAGCGTGTTGTCACTGAGGACAAACAGATTACCGATCTGCGGAACGCCATTCAGAATCGAACCGTGACTGTGGAGTTCAAAGCTGCCGCCGGCAACCGTGTCGGTTTGCTCATCCATTTGGCCACTGCTGTAGATGGGATAGATGACCTCACGATCGGGATCAAGCGGATGGCGTCCGACGCCCAAGGCCTCAGGAAGCAGGACTTCGTAGCCGGAAGTAATCGGTCCGTCCTCATCCTCAAACCAGAAATAGGTGTTCACGTAGTTGCCGCCTTCGCTGATGACTTCATCAAAGGGCAGGCCAACGTGGGCATCCGGTAACGCGTTGGGGTACTGAATGCCGGTAACGGAGAATCCCCAGAAATCCTCATCGTCCGACGCCGGGTACGAGTTGTCCGACGTTCGCAAACTGTATTCCATGAGTTCGCCGGCCATCGACCACGTGCCCAATTCAGCGAGCACATTTGTTCCGGCGTTAAAGGCCGTGATCGTGACGTCATCGGCGACGCCATCAAAGGGAACCACCGTAGGCGTGATCGTCACGTCGCCAAGATCCTGCGGACCCGCGTTGAACGTGACCGTGCCCGGGGCGACACCCGAATCGGTCACCATGCATACTTCTGCGGACGCGACATCGTCTCCAAGTGGCCCGCCGTCGGCGCGACACTCACTGCCATCGACGTCAATCAGGCGAACGGTTCCGATTGAAGTCGGAAGGTTGTAGGTCGAAACCTGAAACGATGTTCCGTCGAGCGCCGACTGCCCTAGAACAGCAGACGAACATGACCATACACAAACGCAACCAAGGAGCAGATATCGCGTAATTTTGTCCATTGTCAGGCCTTATCATGATGCGAAGCGGGGAGAACCTTCAATCCGCAATATAGTCACGACCGGCATGAATTAAAACTTGTTGGCAAGAACTCTTGCCTTCCACGCAGTCCGTTTTAGGGGCTTTGGTTGCGATTTCTTGCTGTGTCACGACCCGAGCGTTACATTGAAATAAGGGCAACTCCGGAACTTGTCCTCCCGTCTTAGTGAGAATTCGTATGGCAAGTTCGCCGGCCAATCCTGGCCCTGACGCCGCTGAGAGTCCAACCTCACACGAGGGGCATACGCTGCCCGGCGACTCTGCCCGGCCCGATGGCACGGACTGGGTAAAGATTCGCGCAAATCTGAATGCCCCGGCTGACTACGCCCCGGCATCCCCATCAGCTGGACCGCTCGAGCACTCGGGTCCGGCCGTCACTTCAAGTCCCCAGTCCCCAGCGAGCCTTCCGGCTCCCGTGGTAGCCCCCAAGAAGGCCGTCACCTCATCAACGCCGCCCGCGCTTCCCGGGACGATTGCTGGAACACCCTCGACGCAGGCAATCCATACGGAATCGGGCGTTCGAATCGACCTGGAAGACGACGATGAAGAACAAGAGGAAGACCACCTTGCCGTTGCCCTGACCGCGTCTCCTCCATGGCTCATCAGTCTCGCCGTCCACATGGTGCTTATCGTCGTGCTCGGGCTACTCGCGTTGTCGAGCGCGCTCATCCCGCCGATCAATTTGGAAGCGACGTTCTCCGAGTCCCTGGGGGAACAGTTGGAAGAAGAAACGTTCGACATGGCCGACACCAGCCTCGACGAAGAGGCGGTGGAGACACCTTCCGACATGCTCGCTGCCGACGACCCGCTCGCCAGCCCCCACAACGTGGCGCTGGAACTGCCAAATCAGCTCATGGCATCTTCCACGTTTGAGGCACCCAGCATTGGTCTCGCGCTCAGTGGTCGAGAACAGGGCATGAAGGAAACGCTGCTTCTGGCGTACGGTGGCAGCAAGGATACCGAACAAGCAGTCGCCGACGCGTTGGCATGGCTGAAAAAAGTGCAGACCCGCGACGGCTCGTGGCGACTGGACGGCCCCTTCAAAGACGGATCGCCCCTGCGTAACCCGGTTGCCGCATCGGCGATGGCGTTGCTCGCATTTCAGGGTGCGGGATTCACACATCAGTCACCGCGAAACATGTTAACTGCCAACGGTGAAAAGCAGCTTGTCGACTACAGCCGTGTGGTGCGTCGCGGCTGGGAGCAGATGCTGGACTTCCAGGACGACGACGGCAATTTCTGGCGTCGAGGTGGCGTCGACCATCCACACCACAAGCTCTACAGTCACGCGCAGGCGACAATCGCCATCTGCGAACTCTATGGCATGACCAAGGACAAGAAGTTCCGGGCTCCGGCGCAGCGAGCGGTGAACTACTGTTGCGAAATCCAGGATGACGACGGCGTCTCACCGGACGGCGGCTGGAAGTACGACCCACACCATGACAGCGATCTTTCGGTCACTGGCTGGTTTGTGATGGCGCTGCAGAGCGCCCGGATGGCGGGACTGGATGTTCCCAGCGATGTCTTCCTCAAGGTTTCCAAATTTCTGGATTCCGTCACCGATGAGGGCTCCTACTACGCATACATGCCGGGATACGCCAGCAAGCCGGCACTGACCGCCGAGGGACTTCTGTGCCGTCAGTACCTTGGCTGGAAACGTGACGACCCTCGATTGCTTGAAGGGGTGGAATACCTCGCCGAGAACCCGATCGACTGGAGCGACACGAATACGTACTACTGGTACTACGCCACACAGGTAATGCACCACATGGAAGGCGATCTGTGGTTCGACTGGAACCAGGTGATGGCCCAGAAAATCCCGTCCAAACAGGAACGATCCGGTCCGGAAAAGGGCAGTTGGTCACCGGCGGGTGACACGTGGGCGCAGAGCGGCGGAAGGCTCTACCAAACGTGCCTCTGCACGTACATGCTGGAAGTCTACTATCGGCACCTGCCGATCTATTCGAAGGCGTTCTGATCCAGGCCGTTCTGACCGAAGCCGTTCTGATTGCGAACGGGCCTATCGCGTGAACATCTTCATCGCTTGATAGGCCTGCAATCGATTGGGGAATGGGCGAATAAAGAACCGGTACTTCACCTGTTCCTGAGGCGGCACCCTCTTCATCATGTCACGCTTCGCCTTCTTGTGGTCCAGTGAGGTCGTGATTGACGCCATCCGGCGTTTTCCATTGGTCGCCGTGATCAGAAAATAGGGTTGGTTCGCCACGGGATCCGAATACGGCAGCTCGCGAACGTGCTTCAGCATCTCGCGTTCGATCTTCGCGAAATCATGGCCGAAGTGTTTGATGAACTGTTCCGTAGGATCATTCGGGATTTCCAACGGCGCAAGCTCGCTGACGTCTCGAAGGTACGCAAAGAGTTCCGACTTTCGCTTGGTAGCAAAGTAGTGTGTCAGTGCCCAGGATATCGCATACTCCGTCGAATTCAGCGCTTCGGCGGCAACGATCCTGCGGACGATACTGCCATTCCCAAGCCCCGCCTGTTCGCGGAGGTAGGCGAAGAGCTCGCGCATCCGAAGATCGTTTGGCTTGCCCACCCCCGACCACTTTGCACGCGACGTCGACGTGGGAGCAAAGTACTCAGCCAGCCCTTCGCTAATCCAGATCGGCCAGTCGGAAAGCCGTTTTTGAATGCCAATGTTGTGCAGAATCTGATGAACGCCCTCGTGCGCAATGGTGGACGTCGACTGCATGGCAGCAATCAACGGCGCGTCTTTCGCAACGTCCGAATACTGGTACATGTACACGCGATTGTTCACCGTGTTGTAGTACGCCAGTAATGACTCGGGCATTGCACGATAACGGAGGAACTCCTTCTTCGTCCTAAACATCACGATCACCATTCGTGTATCCGGATCCTTCACCGGCAGCTTCTGACGCCGGAAATACTTCAAAAGCATCGGATACATGGTTTCAAGAATCGCCATCTTGCGTTTGCAGAAATCATCTGTCGTGTTGTAAACGCTGATGTAGTGTCGCGTGGCCCGCGTCTTGAATCCCTTGAACTGTGTCTTGAGTTCAGCCGCAAGATCGTCTTTGTCCAGTGCCTCAAAGGGGCGATCCGTCTCGGTCGTCGTGCGTTTCGGAACACTACGCAACGCTCCGTCGGGCATCGTGACGACATACATGCCACCGATTTCCAGGTAGACCTTCCCGACAACCGGCTTGCCTGAACCGGGAGCAACCGAACCGCTCACGCCATCGCCGACTTCCGGCAATTCCGTTGACGACACAATCACATTGCGACCCTGCACCTCAAAAGCCTGGCGGTCGCGGGGAATCCGCAAGCCGAGGTCCTCCGGGTTCGCGAGCGGTTGGGGAAGCTGAGCGCAGCAATCCTCGCCAAAAACCATGAGCAGCGACGCCAACATCACGATCCGCAACCACATACGTGTTACTCCGCCTCTATTCGCAAACCAGTACCGCACGACTTTCAATTATGCCTTATTGGCCGATTTTTGCACGAAACATCACGATCCGAGCGATCTACCGCACTTTCAGGCCATTTGGATCCCTACAAAACCACCCATGACAGCTCCGGATCTAGCGGTTACTCAAGCACAATTGAGCGAGATAGGGGCATCATCCGCAGGCGCAACCGAAGGTTCCGGGTGATTATCGAGAACTGAGCTAGGTTTCAAGTAAAGCCACCCCGTAAACCCAGCAAGATTCGAAATGGTCACAACCTGTATTGTCGCCTGCTTTACGGCCCTTTGCATGTGCTTTCTGGTGTCCCTCCTTGAAGACTTCGTCATTCCACGAAGCCGCAACAAGGACTACCGAGGCAGCGTTTCATCCAACGGGGATCAGCCGACGGACGGAAACTAATTCCGATGAATGTCGCCAATCCTTATGCCACTCCCGCACTTGCGGACGAGCAACAACCGGACGGTAGGCTGGAAAGAGCCACGTCGCTTGGATTGACGCTGATTGGATTCACACTCTCCACGGTCGCCTCGATCGGTGCTCTGCTGAAACTGAGCTTTGCCGTTCGTCCGGTCGAATGGTGGGAGCCGCAATTCATCCAGGGCGTCACCAGCAGTAACCTGGGTATTGGTGCATTTGCCGTTGCGTCCTGGTTATTGCTGGCCCTCATGAGCAACGTCGACGCGTTCACCGACAGGAGCCGGGTGGTCTTCAGTAAAGCGTTGATTCTGATCGCAATCGTTGCCATGCTGGCTCGCCTCGTGAGTGAGCCGGCGGATTTCTGGACTCCCAGCCTGCCATCCTACCTGCTGACATTTGCGGCAGCCGTGGCAATGACTATGGTGTTGTATCGCATCCAACCGCCTTGCTCGTAGACCTTCGCGGATTCTTCCCGGGTCCTTCGCGGGCGATTGATGGATGCCAACGAAATGCCGTTCTCCATCACCCCCGTGGCACACCAATGAACTTCCCGACCATCAAGGCAATCTGCTTCGACATGGATGGCCTGCTGTTTAATACCGAAGACCTTTTCGATGAAGTAGGGCACGAGCTTTTGCGTCGCCGCAACCACCAGCTCGATCTGGAGCTGGTACGAAGAATGATGGGCCAACAGGCTGACGTCGCACTGCAACTCTTCATCGATCACTACAGCCTTGACGACTCTGTCGACGACCTGAAACGGGAAACCGACGAAATCTTCGATCGGCTGCTGCCGGAAAAACTCGCGCCCATGGCTGGTGCCGAAGAATTGCTCCAGCGTCTGACGCAAGACGAATCTCATCCCATGGCGTTAACAACCAGCAGCAGCGCCCCGTCGGTCGACAGGATCATGAGCATTTGTGATCTCAGCGGACATTTCGGATTTCGTTTGACGGCCGAGGATATATCACAAGGCAAACCCCACCCGGAGATCTACCTGACGGCGGCGGAGAAGTTCGGCGTCTCACCGCAAGAAATGCTGGTCTTCGAAGACAGCGAAAACGGATGTCGGTCCGGCGTCGCGGCAGGCGCGCACGTCATTGCGATCCCCAGTAAACATGGGCAGCTGCACAATTACGAAGGCAGCCTGTTCGTCGCCGAAAGCCTGTTGGACGACCGCATTGGCCAAATCGTTGGGCAATCCAGCTAGGGCAACGGTCTACTGGGGAATTCGCTTCAGCATGTCCGCCAGCAGCTCCGGCTCGACCTTGCTAATGTCGACAATGCTGTCGGCGTCGTCCTGTAAATCATAGAGCTCGGTGTGAACCGCTTCGCCATCCTTCAGCTTGGCAACAAGCCGATGACCGGCGGTTCGCACTGTCACCGCGTCGCGCCAGTAACTACACACCTGCTCGCGGACGCGAGTACGTTCATGCCGCAGTACCGGCACGAGGCTGACCCCGTTCAGCGTATGCTGCGTCTTGCGAAAAGTTGGGCGACACAGCTCAACGAGCGTCGGATAGATATCGATCGTTCCCGCAAGTGACGAAGTCTTTCGGCCGGCTGTCCTCATGCCTGGTACTTTCAGCATCAGCACACTTCGATTCGACCGCTCGAACGGAGCATGCTTGGCCCAAATCTCCTGCTCGCCAAGATGCCAACCATGGTCGCCCCAAATGACAACGACCGTCTCATTCGCCAGCTCCAGCTTCTCCAGCGCGACGAGCACTTTTCCAATCTGTCGGTCCACGTACCGTACGCAGGCACTGTAGGCTCGCTTGCAATTACGAATCGCATCGGCGGAAAGTGGGTTGGGCTTTTCGTGCTCCGTATCGTATTTGTAGAACTCGCCGCTGCGATGCCAGTAAGGTGAGTCAATCCGTCCCGCGGGAGGCAGTGGGATCTCGACACCGTCGAATGCATCCCAGTCCTGCTGCGGAGCGACGAACGGCAAGTGGGGCTTGTAAAATCCGAGCCCCATAAAAAATCGCTCGCCTGTTTCCTTGTGTTTTTTCAGTTGCTCAATGGCAACCGCAGCATTCAGTCCGTCGGGGAGGTCCTCGTCATTCTCAACCGTGAATTGCCAAAGATCCTTGTTCCCGTTTCCGTCCTCGCGGTGCTGACCGTCGGCGTAGGCGAAAAACACTCCCCAGCCACGTTCCCACGATCCCATGGGCGTTAAGAGGTTCGTCCACGCATGGGGCATCTCCAGCCGCCCATCCCCCGAACCGTCGTAGGCGTAGACTTTCCCGTCCGCGGTATGCGAGATCTTGCCGATCAACGACGTGTTGTAGCCACTGCGTCGGAATAGCTCGGGCATCGATTGGGCGCCCGGTAACTCTTCCTCCACCAATGCTGTCTCGCCCGAGTAGAACGCATGGTTCTTCGTGGTGATGCCAGAAGCCGACGGACTACGCCCGGTCAGCATTGCGTAACGTGACGCTCCACATGTCGCTACCTGAACATAGTGACGATCAAACACCAAAGCCTGTCGGGAAAAGCGGTCGAGATTGTTCGATTGCGCGTGCTCGACGCCGTAGCAACCGAGTTCCGGCCGTAAATCATCAACGGCGATGAAGAGCACGTTGTAGCGATTGCCATCACCGTTCTCGGCCGCGTGAACCACGCTGCCAAACAGACAATAAACTGCCAGAACATACGCGACGATTGCTTTGCCCGTTTTCATTTCTCTCTCATTCATGTAGGCGTCACTGGGCGATGTGGTGCAGCGCTGCGATTGTAACCGACCAGTATCCTGCTGTCGCGCCGGCGGAACGAAAACCACCGCAAACACCGAGCGCCCATCGCAGTAAACCAGCCGCTCTGCTCGCCGCAAGCCCTCACCGTGATGGTTGCTGCATCGACTGCATTTCCGTTGCGTGCGAAGCGGGGACCTCGCTGGCCAGACCGTAAAAAAGAGCCGTGCAACCATCACTGGTCGGTATCGGCTTTCCGATCGGAGCGAAGCCATTGTCGGCCATCACCATATCGTGCTCCGCCCGCGTGTAGCACGTGCCTTTGCCTTCGGTAAGTCGAAAGAGCGTCATCGCGTAGCAGGCCATCCAGAGCGCCTGCACCCATTCCTCGGCCGAGTTCCAGGTAGCGGCGAGCAGGGGTTCATGAATGCAGATTACGCCACCCGGTGCAATCGAATCCCGCACGTTGGTCATCAAAGTGGAATACTCCTCTGGAAGCCAGTCATGGGCCGTATTCGAAATACAGTAGACGTCGGCCGGCGGAACCTGCTTGAAGAAATCCTGTTCAAGCTGCTCAATCCTGTCGAGTTCGATTCCGTTCTGGTCCGCAATACTTCTCGCGTGTCGCATTCCGTTCGCGCGGTCAACCAGAATCGCGCGGGTAAGATTCGGCATGGCAGCCAGACTCGCAGCGGCGACGTACGGCGAACCGGCGCCAATGTCGGCCAGAATCCGCGCCTTGGCGGCATGTGGTTTGATGGCATCTGCCAACGGCCCAGCAAAATTTCTCGCGCGGGAGGATAGACCGTGGGCGATCTCCTCCGCCACTTCCGGCAGGTCCATGATCGTCTCCGCGACATCGTCACCGGCATACAGCGGCAGCGATCCCTCGGCCAGCTGCCCCCGCAGCAGCCCGATGTACGCGTCCACTTCCTCACCTATCCCCATCGCCAGGTACGGACGACGCGATGTTGGCACGGCTTCCGCCAGACATTCGCGAGCTCGCGCCGAAACACTCACTTTCTGTCCGTCGCGATGCAGAATCTCCATCACTTCCAGCAAGGCGACGTATGTCCGAGTGGCCTGAACGGTGAAGCCGAATTCTTCCTGCAGACTCGCCATTGTGACAGTGCGATCGCCAAGGACATCGACAATCCGCAGCTTGAACGCAGCCCTGAGCGCCTGAGCAGCTTCTTCAAATCGCAACAGTGCGTAGTACTTTCCTGCGTCCATGGACGTCTCCTGATTACATTCCACCATGTGCCGGTCAGCAAATGGGATCGATTCCGTTTAAGATATTGTCAGCCACCGTACGCTTCGACAATCCCCCGACTCCGCATCCGAGCCCAAATGACTGTTCAGGAATTCGAAGATCTTCGCAACGAACACGAAGACCGCCCCGCACGTTTTGTTTCTGTCGACGCGTTACGCGGATTCGACATGTTCTGGATTCTCGGTGCAGACATGCTGGCCCGAGCACTGCCGCTCACCAATCGACAATTGGCCATTGAGGTTGGACATGAAGAAGTCGCCAGCCTGAGCCCCGTGGACCAGGGCATCTGGCACTTTGCCGACCAACTGGAACACGTCCCATGGGACGGATTTCATTTCTATGACCTGATCTTTCCGCTTTTCGTGTTTCTGATGGGCGTCTCCACCGTTTTCTCGCTGGAACGAATCGTGGAGACGAAGGGCAGGGGATCAGCTTACTGGCGAGTCATCCGCCGCGGCATCATTCTGTACCTGCTGGGACTCTTCTACTACGGCGGTATGGGCGATCCCGAACAGTTTCGACTGGTTGGAGTTCTGCAGCGCATCGCGACTTGTTACCTGATTGGCGGACTGCTCTATCTCACATTCAGCTGGCGAGCACTAATCGGAATCTCGATCGTCTTTCTCGGTGGCTACTGGGCCGCGATGAACTTCATGCCCGTTCCCGGTGTTGGGAACGCCAACTGGGTTGAAGGCACCAACCTCGCGCACTACGTCGACAAGTTCTACCTACCGGGCTACAAGTGGGACAACAAAGACTGGGATCCCGAGGGGCTGCTGAGCGCCATTCCTGCGGTCGTCAGTGGATTGCTGGGAATCTTCGGCGGCCTGCTGATGAAGAACCGGGACATCGGCGGCGGCACGCGTGTCATGACCCTGCTAGGTCTCGGAGCCGTTTGCATTGCGGCCGGGTTCGGCTGGCATGAGGCACCAACGCTGAACTGCCCGATCATCAAGAATCTCTGGACACCTTCGTTCGTACTTTACGCTGGCGGCTGGAGCTTTGTCCTACTGGCAGTTTTCCACCTCATCATCGACATCGCCAAATTCGACATCTGGGCTCGGCCGTTCGTCTGGATTGGCATGAATCCAATCACGCTGTACCTGCTGAACAATATGGTCGGCGGATACGATTCGTTGGTTCGCCGGTTTGCCCTGGATCGCTGGGTCGAACCGGCCGCTCCATGGGGCAACCTGGGCGTCGCGATCGTGACGACCCTGATTCCCGTCTGGATCGCGTGGCTGATGTACCGCAGCAAGTTCTTCATTCGCGTCTGACGTGACGTAGAAACACGGCCACGCGCTGAAGGCTAGAGCGAGTTAAACACGACGCGTGGGCGTGGTTAGTTCGCACTTTCGGCGGGAACCGGTTGTTCGCTTTCCGCTTTGCTGCCGCCAGGCTTTTCGCCGTAGCGGGCCAGCAGGGCGGGCAGGAAAATCATGTCGCCAAACAGAGCCGAAGCGATCGTAATGGCCCCCATCCACGCGAACACCCGATGCTCGCGAGATTCGCTGAACAGGACCGTACAGAAGCCCGCCAACAGGACAACCGTGGTCATAATGAGCGCCGTTCCAACACCGGTGAACGCGCGGCGAATGGCCAGATTCCGGTCGTCCGTCTTGCGGATCTCTTCCTGGTAACGGGTCAAAAAGTGGATCGTGTCGTCCACGGCAATGCCCAGACAGATTGTGAACGAGCACACGCTAACCATCTCCAGATACTGGCCCGTGATCACCAAGAAACTGGCGGCCAGCACCAGCGGAAACAGGTTGGGAATGATGGAGATCAGTCCGATTCGCAACGAGCGATAAACGATCGTCAGTACCACGAAAATAATGAAGCTCGCCGAGAACAGACTTTTCAGCAGGTCGACGACGATCTGATGTAAGTTCTTCCAGCGCCAGACGGCTCCCTGTTCGGCAAGATACACGTTGAAATCGGGATGTCGCGAACCAATCTCTTCAAGTCCGACCTGCACACGCTCAAACACCGGACCGTACTTTGCAATTCCAATGTCCTGCACACGGAACATAACTTTCGCAAAGTTGTATTCGGGCGTGTAGAACGCCCGTTTCAGCGGTGGAGGCAACAGATCCAACATCGGCATACGATCCGCCGCCGAGCCCTCGCCGGGTAATGCGTCTACGAGGTTGCGAATCGAAAGCGGATGCCCAATCAACGCTTCGGTCCCGAGCAAATCATCCACTTCGGTAACCACTTCGAGCACGCGACCGCTGTCAGAGGGTACTTCCGGATTCCAGCGGACGTGAACTTCGCCGATTTCGAGTCCGCCCATTGCCTGATCCATCTTCGCGAGTGCGACAACCGGCTCGGCATCGGTCGGCAGCGCCTCGACCCGACGCTGGTCAGGCTTCAGCAGACACGAGACCAAAAACAGACCCAAGGTGACCGCAATTCCAAGCTTGCTGAACAGCCCGATCCGGGCGAGCGTGTAGTCCACGATGTAACTGATCTTGCCGAGATTCTGATCAATCAGACTCTTCTCCAGTCCATGATGCACGCGGCGTCCCAGCCACGACGAACACAGTAGCGGAATGGTCGTGACCACAGAAACAAACGTACACAGCACTCCGATCACGCAACAGAACCCAAACTCCTTCACCGTTTCGTGCGAAGCCAGCATCAGCGACCCAAATCCGATCGCCGTTGTCAGCGACGTCAACGCACAGGCCAGCCCGACTTCGCGGACACCCTCGCGTGCAGCGTCCAACGTGGACAGCCCGGCAGCTCGCAGTTTGCGAATGTGCACCATCAGATGCACGCCATCGGTCAGCCCCACAAGACTGACGAGGACCGGCAGAATCACGTCATTGAAAGGGTTGTCCTGAACCTCGAAATACGGCAACAAACCCAACGTCCAGAAGACTCCCAACGCCGGCGCGACGGCTACGATAATCACCGCCGGCAGACCACGGAACAGAATGAGTGCCATGACGGCAATCATCCCGTAGCCAATCAACTGATACTTCAGCAGGCTGGCTTCGTGCTGTTGAATGAAGGTCAACTGCAATGGAGTGTTGCCCGTCACCGAGAATTCGACATCCAGGTCCGATACATCCGCGGCCGCTGTAGCCGCCAGGTCCGCGAGGCCTTCAATACAATCCTCATTGGATTCGACAAAGAAGTAGTCAAACTTCACCAACAGCAACAGCGTCCTGCCATCGGCAGAGAGCATTTGCCCTTTCACCAGAGGGTTCTCGAGCGCCTTCTTGCGGGCGTTGTCAAACCGGGCCTGCGAAGCGGTAGCGTTGGGCAACAACGGTTCCGGCAGGCCAAAGATATTGAGAATCGGCACGACATCCATCCACACAACACTGCGAATGTGTCGCGCCGACTGTAGCGTTTCGACGACGTGTCGCATCGTCTTCGCGCCCTTGGGAGTAAAGAACCCGTCGGATTCAACGACGACAATCGCGTGCGCGTCGGCAACACTGAATGGATTGACTTCCGGCGGACGTTTCGCCTGATTCTCGAAACGCGGCGTCTCCTCTTCTTCAACGACTTCCGGTGCTGGATTGATAAAATCCAGAACCAATTCGGGGCGAAAGTAGCCCAGCACGGCTGTCGACGTCACGGCGATCAGCAGCAGGATCGTCCACCAGGGACGTTCAACGATCCAGTCCGAATACCGATGAAAGAGACGTGACACAATGAGTGCTCCGTTTGGTGCAGCCTGCGAGCGGGACGACCCATCGCATCAGAAAGCTATCGAACTCGCCAACGTGCAGCCTGCTCGATTTCCTCCCGCGTGAGCTTGCCATCGCGATTCGCGTCGATATCCCAGAACACCTTTCGCCGAAAGACGTCCGGGGTTTCGAACTGCGTGACGAGCCCGTCCTTGTTGCGATCAAACTTCGCCAGCATGCGGTCTGCTTCTGCCGCCATCTTCGCCAGCTTCTCCGGCGAGTCTCCCCGCGGAGCCTCCTTTGGCTTAGTTCGAGGTGTGGCATCGACCGGCGCGACCCGCGGCTCCATGACCCCAAAGAAGGCAACCGCCATTTCCTCCCAAGTCTGATCACCCCACGTTACATACTCGTCGGGGTTCGGATTCACGGGGTTGGCCGACGAGTTGTCGAAATGTACGTCAAACGACATACCGTCAATCGAAGACAGGTCCAACGGCTCTTTCAACTCGTAGGCATGTTGCCAGTTAAAGTCGTACTGCGGCACGTCCAGCAGAACGGAACGCTCGCCATTGTGTTCGGCATACAGTCGAAATGACTTCCCGCGGACATGCATGTGCGGCGAGATGGCCAGCAGTTTCGTATGCGGCGCCGATCGAGGTACTCGCGCGTGAACCTTGCAATCCGGATCATGCGGAGCAATCTCGAACTGCTGATCGATGCCCGCAATCGTGTACACGCGATGCGTGATATCCTCATCGCGTCCGAACGTGAGCCCGACCTTCGTCAGGTCCTGTTGATCCGTCCCATTGGGCGTGTAGTGCTGCTGAAAAACCAGCTTCGACCCCGCCGGCACAAAGTAGGCCGCGTTCTCGGGAAACCGCCCCGCCAGCGAACCCGGTACGTAGGCAGTCAACCAGCCGATCCCCTTGAACTCCGCACCGTCCGGCGGACGCACGAACACAATGCTGTGATGCACCACGGACGTATTGCCCGGAACGATCTGAGCACCCGTGATCCATTTGTCTTCTTCAAACTTGGGGTCCACCAGGAAATACTGGTACTCCACCGTTCCCTCGGATGCCACCTTGAACGGCTTGCTACTCATAGGCAGTACGACATCCGGCTCGCGGGCCAGTCGCCAGCCTTGCGTGTAGGTTGGTGGTTCGGGCAGGTCGTCCGCATCGCCATAAGCCATTCCTGATGCAACCCACGATCGCAACTGCTCTTTTGCTTCGCTGGGCAAATGCCGAGCGTTGACGAATTCACCGTGATCAGGACTCGCGTGCCACGGTGGCATACGACCATCGTCGATGACTTCGATCATGGTGTCCGCCCAACCAACCACTTCGTCGTAGTCCTCCAGCGAAAACGGCGCGATCTCGCCAGAGCGATGACACTCGACGCAATTCTTCTGCAGGATGCGCACCACCTGGTTGCAATAGGTAACGTCGCTGGATGCAACGGGCGTTTTGACTCGGCCAATCAAACACCCGGGAGCCTTCGTAATCGGTTGTTCAATTTCTCGACCAGCGATAAGCGTCTCAATCGCCAACCGCAGATCCTCGCGGGCGGCTTTCGGTCGACTGACACCCGGCATGTACTGATCATCAATTCGTCCGCGGTAACGCACTTTCGCTTGCCGATCGAGCACGAAGACTTCCGGTGTCCGTTGCGCGGCGAACTTGTCCGCAATGAAGTTCCGGTGATCTTTCAGAATTGGAAATCGCAAACCATGCTTCTTCGCGTATGCGGCCACATCCGCCGCGGAGTCCTGCCGGTTGCTGTTGATCGCAACGAAACGAACCTGGGAAAATTCTTCACTGAGCCGATTCAGCCGCGGCGCGTAAAGCTGCGCCAGGGGACACTCGGCCCCCATGAAACAGACGACCGTCAACTCCGCTTGCGTCGCGTCGACATCGACCATCTGTTGGTCTGCATCCGGCAAGCGGAAAGCCTCGATGAACGACTGGTTAACCTTTTCAGTTGGTTCTGCAGAAAGCAGTGACGCTCCCATGCTCCCGATGAGCACCAGGACCGTAATGAAGTATTTCATTGATATTCCGTCGAACGTTGGTTTTGCCTCGGGACTGAGTATAGACGTGGACCGGCCTTCGATCCAAGCCAAACGTGACCCCACCACCTTTGGTCGCAGCGTCTTCATGATCGGCCCGTGGAACGGATTCGCCCTGAATTCACCAGTATTGGCGTATCATCGGCAATTTGATCACCCTTCCGGAAATTCAATCGCTCGAGTAAACCAATCCGGCTGAACGGGTGAGGCACATCGCAATTCTGAGGACGTATGTACTGCTTTGTGTTCGCTCGCGATCTTCGCCTGAGCCAGAAACGCCTGTAACATCTGGTAACCAAACTCGGTGAGCACCGACTCCGGATGAAACTGCCAACCCACCACGGGAAACTCCCGATGCTCGATCGCCATGATCGTGCCGTCTGCCAGCCGTGCATTCACACGCAGACAAGCCGGTAACGATTCCGGACACGCAACCAGCGAATGATAGCGGCCAACAGCGAAAGAGTTGGGCAAGCCCGCGAATGATCCCGTGCCATCATGCTCAAGCGAACTGGCTCGACCGTGGACTGGCTCATTCGAACGAATGGTCGAACCTCCGAACGCCTCAGAAATCGCCTGATGCCCAAGGCAAACGCCAAGCATCGGTATCGTCGAATGCAGATCGCGAATCACCTCCAGGCAACAGCCGGCCTGCTGCGGAGCACACGGACCCGGCGAAAGCACGATCGCGTCTGGTCGAAGTTCCTTGATCTCGTGGACGGTAATCCCGTCATTGCGTACCACCGTGGTCTGCTGACCAAGGCGTCGCAGATACCGCGCAAGATTGTGGACGAAGCTGTCGTAGTTGTCGATGAGCAGAATCATGATTGGACACGAACGCTTGTTCTGGCTGGACAGCGACAGGTCCGCTCGTAGTACCGCCTTCATGCGGAAAAACCTGTTTGGCTCGCGATACCGTGCCGCTCCGCCTCAAGGCGATACTACGAACACGTTAAACGAAATCGCTGACTCAAACCTGTCGCTGTGCAACTAGAGAATCGCCCGCAACATCCCTTCTGCTTTGTGCCACGTTTCAACGTACTCGCTGTCCGGATCCGATTGCGTGACGATCCCGCCGCCAACGGGGAATTGCCACCAACCGCCACTGGCCGTGATCGTGCGAATCAGAATGCTCAGATCCATTGCTCCGTCGAATCCAATATAACCCAGCGAACCACAGTAGGCTCCCCGCGCAGTCGGTTCCAATTCGGCAATGATTTCCATGGCCCGCACTTTGGGAGCCCCCGTGATCGAACCGCCGGGGAAAGTTGCCCTCACGAGATCGACCGGGCCAACATCCGGCAACAACTTTCCCTCCACGACCGAAACCAGATGCTGGACAAACTCAAACCTTTCCAACCCACACAACCGCGAGACGGCGATCGAGTCGTCCTCGCAAACTCGCGAAAGGTCATTACGCATCAGATCGACAATCATGACGTTCTCCGACAGATCCTTGCGGCTGGCCTTGAGCTCTTCCGCGCCGAACAACTCGGCTTCAGGCATAGGCGACCGATGACGCGTGCCCTTGATTGGCCGCGTTTCCACTTTCCCATCCGCGGAGAGTTTTAGAAATCGTTCCGGCGATGCACTCACGATCTGGTGTTCACCGAGATCGAAATATGCCGAAAACGGTGCCGGATTCCGCTCGCGAAGCCGCACGTACAAATCCGTTGAATCGCACGTCGCACAGCAAAGCAAGCGTTGAGCGAGATTGACCTGAAATGCATCGCCGGCGTTGATGTACTCGATCACTCGACGTACAGCATCGCGATAGGCGTTCCCTTCGAAGTTACTGTAGATGCCTTCGCGTTCGGTCGGACAGACCGGCGACGCCAGCTCCTTGGTAGCGGCTGTGAAGCTGGACAGCGTTTCTTCGGCGGGCTCCCTCAGCCACCCCAGAAACTCTTCCGCTCGATCATGAGCCCGCTGGATTCGCGCTGCGGGTTCGAGTTCCGGGAAACCCTGCGAAACCAACCATGCCTTTGATTTGCGGTGGTCAAACACAAGCGTGACGTCGTAGAGACCGACCAACATGCCGGGAATCTGAAACTCGTCCCATCGGTTTTCAGGAATCCGTTCCAGCGACCGCACGAGGTCGTAGCTGAACAGCCCCACCGCGCCGCCCTGAAATGGCGGTAACGATTCGAGCGTCACCGCCGGATACCGCCGCAGCGCGTCGGCCAATTGGCCCAGAGGATCGTCAGCCCGATCATCGAGCACCTGAAACGGTTCGGCAACCAGAAACGAATACTGCCCTCGCACATCCGAGAGGCGGGCGCTATCCAGAAAAGCGCAGTGCGCCCTGGCCGACAATCTGCGGAAGGCGTCGACCGGTTCAAACTCGCCCGATACGTCAACGATATAGGGCGCTACATCAGCCACGCGGCCTGCCACGGTTCCTGTAAAACGGAATCACCGACGGTGACTACTTCTTCAATTTGAAATTGATGATGTCTGGAACTTCTGGCACATCATTGTTGGCCTCGAATCCCAGAATGGTTTCTTCGTTGTACTTGGCTGGTAGCATCTCGTCACCGTTCTTTTTGGGTTTGGTGACTTTGACGCGATAGAAGCCAAGAAAAATGCCTTCCACCGTGGCGCCCGGCCGTGAGCAATACGTTTCGCCACGACGATCCGTCTCACCGGAGCACGGTGCAAACGACGGCCCAAGAAACGATTCGGGTTCGAATGTGACAGTTGCGCCTTCCAATGGACGGCCGCGATATTCAATCCGGCAAGCACCGGGAATGACCCATGACGTGGCGGTCTTGAAGTAGAGCACTCGAGCGGAAATCTCTTCCGCCGTCAGCTCGCCATCCTGGTCTTTGTCGACTGCCTTGAACGCCGCCAGCAAACCGGGCGATGCCTCGGCTTCGTCCTCACTGATGGACCCATTGGAATCGGCATCGTAGAGCTCAAGAGCTCCGGCAGCCGCCTCATCGGGACTAAGCTCGGGTTTATCAGGTGCCCGACTGGAGCAACCGGAAAACAAGGGAGCGATAATCGCAGCCAGCCAAATCCATTTCATCGAGACAAACTGAAAACCAGATTGCGACATCGAAAACACTCCAGGGTTTGCTTCCACATCAGTCGCCAGGCGACCACTTGTTTCTTTTAAAGAAGAAAGTGTCGCCGAAAACCGACGACACCCTGCTTCAAACGGGCCACCGTTACCACAACCGGAACGATGGCCATTCAGATTTCCCGACTAGTTGCCGGTCGAGACAGCCTCACCACCATTTCGTGAACCGAGACCGGCGTAGACAACCTGATCGGTGTCATAGCCAATGTTCTCGACATGACCGTCCGCGAAACTGGCAAAGTATCCGTTCGAGTGAACACTGCCAAATTCCTGACGACATCCACCGGTGCCCGGTGTGTCACGAAGTGGCTTACGTGTTTGCCAACCAAGGATACGCGGATTCGGATCGGAGATCGGCGAGTCGAGACGAGGGAACCAACGATTCACGTCCCAGTCGTAACCCTGACTGTTCGAGTTGTTGTCCACACAGGATGCTCCCGTGGTGTACTCCAGCGGGTTCATGTACTTCTCGGCGATCATGACAGTCTTACTGGTACCGTCCGAGATCTGCCCGATCCGCACTTCCGAAAGACGACCGGTCAGACCATCGAAGTCGTTCGGCATTTCTGGAATGTCACAACTGTTGCTCTCAAGGCATGCCGCATTTCCCCAGTGACCCAGCGAACGGTCGCCGGTGCCGCCGTTCATGGCGTAGTCGGTCTTGTTTTCAACCTGCGGCTGAGCCGCGTTGACGGAACTTTCGGTCACGGGGTAACCGCGAGCTTCACGACGTGATGGGCAATGAAGACCTGGAACTACGACCGAACGCTGCAAGGCAAGTGCGTTGTATTTCTGTCCGCCTGAACCTCGGCCGGGAAGACCGCGACCGTGCTGGTGAATGTCAGTCTGCTCCATGAACGGATAGGTGTCGTAGATCCATCCGCCTGGCTGGTTTTCGCCAAAGCCATTGTCCGGGTCACCCGTCCAGCGGAATCCCCAGCCACTCGATTGAAAGTAGCCGTGTGCTGACTCGTGATTCAACGAAGCCAGTCCGAGCTGCTTGAGGTTGTTGATACATTGCGTACGACGCGCTGCTTCACGAGCGGACTGAACTGCGGGCAGCAGCAGAGTCACGAGCATTGCAATGATCGCGATGACCACAAGCAATTCTACCAGTGTGAAAGCGGAACGTTTTTGGCGAGCCATAGATCACGTCCTTCAAAATAGGTGGGAATACAGAGTGCCTTGCGGTGGACAGTATAAAGGATACATGAAGCACATTCAATTTCAGACTGACGTCAGTTTCCGTTGCGTTTCTTATCCTGAGTCATTCGATCAGACAGCACGACCCCCGGCGGTGCCTATTCCGCTTCAGAACTGGCCGCTTCCGCCGCCGCACCGTCAGGAGAAGCAGCTTCTTCGGGCGGTTCCACCCCGGCATCACCCGATTTGACGTCGATTGCAAGGTTTGGTTTCGCAGTTTTCAGGGCCTCAAGGTCCCCCGAAGCAAGCTCGCAACTATTAAGCGACAGTCGACCGAGCGCTGCCAACGACTTCAGAACATCAACGTCATCGCTCTCGAGTCGCGCATCATCAAGAATCAGCCACTCGAGTTCCGGCAACTCCTTGAGGGACGTGAGATCCGCAGTCAGATCGCCTGAGATTTCGAGGATCTTCAGCTTCGACATTGCGGCAATTACTGACGCCGACTCGGCCGTAAGACCAGTCCCGTTTACATAAAGGGTGTCAAGATCGAGCCCCTTAATGTCCTTCAGGCCCGCATCCGTAATTCCGGTATTACTCAGCACCAACGATCGCAACTTGCCAAGGCCGCCGAGCGTCTTCATATGGTCATCGGAGAGATTCGTTCCGCTTACATCCAGATGCGTGATGTAGGGCGTATTCGCCAGCAACGGCACGGCTTCATCCATTTTGTCCTGCGCCGTTGGAACGACGAGGCTCACCGTCCCGACGTGGACCTGATCAATGTCGAGCACCGTCATCGCGCCCATGGCACGTAAGCCTTCCCGCGCATCGGATTCTGCCTGCGACATGGTTCCTGATCCGCAACCCATCACACCAAGGCTGAACAGGACCAACCCGGTGGCCAGTGTCTTGCCGTAATCCATCTTTTCCCCAATCAATTGCGTTAGAAAGTTCTGCAACAGAATCCTGCGTTAGCGGCAGCAACCTACGAATTGCCAATGTTAACCGCTGAACCAGTCGGGAACCACTACTCGCCGTTCCGCTGACGGTGATTGTCCTCCGGCTCGGTCAGCATGCCCCAGTCCAATGCCTGGTCCTGATTGTATTGCTTCCCAAGCGTCAGTGCGGTCGTCGCCTTGGCCAGCTCGTATCCCAAATAGAACGCATGCGACGCATCGACGTTTCGCGGTTCCGTCTTCATCAACTGACGAAACAGGTCGAACGCGTTGTCGGACTTCACATGAACGCCGGCGGCCATCAAATGCAGTTGGCCGCCGTCGGCAAACAAACGGTAGTTATTGTCCTTCAGCGAAGCAGCCAACTCACGCAACACATCTTCGCCCTGCGTGAACATCCGATCGTCGCGCAACATCACCAATCGCGAGTCAACGCGTTTCGGGGGCACCGAATTCTGCACGGCGAAGTGGGCCAACTGACGAGCGATCGCGCATTCCTGAACGCTGGACCGCGCCCAACTGATCACTTCCGTCGTCAGCACGCTGCGAATGCCCAGCTCTTCGCACATCCCCAGCAAAAGCATGTTCACGCCCGCCGAATCGACGTCGGTCAGTTCCGTCAGATTACCGATGCCCATCATCATTTCCGCATCGGGATACCTTCTTCGCGTTTCCAGGTAGCGGCCAAGGCTCGCAGCGAACCCGCAACCAATCGGCTCCAGAATCGGATCCATGCGCATCACAACATCATGCTTCGCGAGGTACTCGATCGTGTTATCAAATTCCTCCAGTGAATCGGGCACGTCGGGGATCGCCACGACTTCGCAGCCCCAATCACGTGCAGCCTCACGGTTGTTGGAATTCACCGACAGCACCAACTCGGCACCGGAGCGAACCGCCGGCTCGATTTCTGCCGGGTTCAGGGAATCGACGGAAACGCGGTGCCCCTGATCCCGCAGCGCACGCACACACTCGGCCACTCCATGCCAGCAGTCATTGGGATCGCAGCCGACGTCGATCAGATCCGCGCCTGATTGGCGATAGTGTTCCGCAAGCTCCACTATTTGCGGCAGCGACATGCGGGGCGCGTGATTGATCTCCGCCAGAATTTCGATGCGGTGTTCGCCATAATCCTCGTTGCGTTGTCGCCCAAAGAATTCCGGTAGCCCGCGCAGTTCGCGTGGGCCGACACGAACAGGCAAATCGGTCACCGCGGTGATCGGCGAGAGGTCCGTGCCACAATATCCGGGTAACAGAATCTCGGTCGCCTCCGCCGGGATGTTCAGACGAGCGGCGATCCACTTGGGCGTTAGCAGCGCCGCAACGGTGATCGGCATCACGTCAACGGAATACTCGAAACCGACCGAGCCCGCCAACTCCGTGACGACCTGTCGCAAACTCCGTTCGGCCAGCTTGCCGGTCACGAAATGAATATGTCGAGTCATAACGCGGGTTAGCTTTCTGGTCGCTCGGCTGCCGTGCGAAACCCACCATTCACCGGGACGATCTGTCCGTTAATGAAATCCGCTTCTTCCGACGCGAGAAAATGCACCGCCGCGGCGATGTCCTGCGGAGTCCCCCAACGAGCTCGTAACGACTCGCCCACCGCGCGTGCCTGCCAGTAACCCGATGCTTCGTCGCCCCAGTCCGTCCGAATCCACCCCGGCGCAACGCAGTTGACGCGTACGTCCGGCGCCAGCGACTTGGCCAGACTCTTTGAAAACGCCATCACGGCTCCCTTGATCGTGCCAAACATCTCACCGCTATCGCCTTCCATCCCAACGTCCGCCTGGTCCCAGCCGATATTGATGATCGCACCGCGCCCGACCGCCTTCATCCGCGATCCGACATCGCGTGAACATCGCATCGCGCCGACAACGTCCACTTCCCACAGTCGCTGCAGCTTCGTCTCGAAGGAGGCCTCGGCGAGCTTCCCGGTGAGCACGTCCACGCCGGCGTTGTTGACCCACACGTCCACGCCCGCACGCCACGACCATGCGCGCTCGACAAAGTCATCCGTCGCCTTCTGATCCGCAAGATTGACAAGCTCGACGGTCGCCTCCTGGCCGGACGCTCGAATTTCCCTCGCAACGTTTTCCGCGTCGCTCTGTGACGTGCATGCCGACACGACCACGTTCGCTCCAGCAGAAGCCAGACGCAACGCGATCGCTCGGCCGATGCCCGTCGACGAACCAGTGACGACGGCAGTTTTTCCCTCAAGTGAATTCATGGTTCCCCGCGTTAGAGCAAAATCAGACCGTCATTCTATCGAATTGCAGCTTTCACCGCGTCTATGTCCGTTATGATATCCAACGATGCAGACCATCCAGCGTTCCTCCCTCGCTTGCTCGCGCTGAGCCTGTTTCGCTATTCGTATGATTCGAGAATGGAGGTTAGCATGCCATCCCGTAGGCAGTTTCTTCACGGTGTTGCAGCAGGAGCTACGGCAATGACGATTGGTCTATCGCCCACCAAAAAGCTATTGGCCGCCCCCATCGCGCCACCGCTCGCGGACGAGAGTGTCTTCGACTTTATTCGTCGCGTGTCCGGAAAATTCGATCTGCAACTGTACTGCCGCATTCTGGGCGCAGCCAACGAATTCAAGGAAGGCGATGAAATCGTCGGCATTAGCGCCGCAGACGAATCCTCACGTCGCCACGCCCGCAGCCTGCTTGCCCAAACTCGACTGGCGGACATTAATGCTCAACCACCTTTTACCGACGAACTGCTGACGTTCATCGACGACCGACGTCGAAAGAATACCAGTGAAATCTCGACGGAGTTCAATCGCCAGACCCTGGGGCAACTGAAACAGTTCCTTCTGCAGCGAGACGAAGCGGACGTCCAAAAAGCGATCCCCATGTTGACCAGCGACGTCATTGGCTGCGTGGTAAAGCTGCTCTCCAACGACGAGTTAATCGCCGTCGGGCAGAAGGTATTCAACCCGCTGCCTGGCAGTCAGATTGGCGCGAAGGGCTACGTCGGCGCCCGCGTACAACCCAATTCGCCCACCGATCATCCGGAGGACATTCGCTGGCAGGTCTTCAATGCGTTTGCCTTCGCCGTCGGCGACGTATTGCTGGGCACCAACCCGGTGTCGAGCACTCCGGAATCGGTGTTAACCGTCGAGCGAACTCTGCAGGAAATCTTGGAGGTGTTCGAGATTCAGGACCTCATGCCGCATTGCGTGTTGTCGCACATCGACGTGCAAAGTGAAGTCGAACGCAACTCACCCGGCAGTACTGCGCTGTGGTTCCAAAGCATTGCGGGAACCGTGGGCGCCAATGAGACGTTCGACCTGACGATCGAAGGCATGCAAGCTTACGCGAAAGATCGCAACGGTCCATTCGGTCTGTATTTCGAAACGGGGCAGGGGGCGGACTTCACCAACGGCCACAGCAATGGCTTTGATATGGTGCTGCACGAATCGCGTAAGTACGGATTCGCGCGAGCACTCAAAGAACTCATGCCCACCAACGGCAAGCAAGACGCGTGGGTACACCTCAATGATGTCGCGGGCTTCATTGGCCCGGAAGTGTTTCGTACTCGCGAGCAATTGGTGCGATGCTGCCTGGAAGACATCGTCATGGGCAAACTCCACGGTCTGTGCATTGGGCTCGACGTGTGCTCAACACTCCACATGGATGTTTCGCTGGACGACCTTGATTGGTGTCTTGAACAGATCGCACCGGCCAATCCCGCGTACCTCATGGCACTGCCGACCAAGATCGATCCGATGCTGGGTTACCTGACAACGGGGTACCAGGATCACGTTCGACTTCGCAATCAGTTTGGCTTCAAGGTCAACGACGCGATGTGGGAGTTCTACCAGCAGTTGGGCGTCATCGATGAAAAGGGCCAACCGACCGAACACTTTGGCGATCCCAACTGGGTCTACCTCCAGTTCAGCCGACGCAAGGGCGATACTCGCACCGACGCAGAACTAAGGGAGTCCGGACGGCAGCAGATCGAAGCGGTACAAACTCGCGGACTCTTCATCGCGGAGGGGCACGGGACGCAAACGCATGAGCTGAACCCGGAGTTGGCGACGGAAGTACAGCGGATCTATGAAGACGGAAAAGACAGCATCTGGGCCGAGCTCAGTCCCGACTTCGTGGCGACGATTCCGGATCGGTATGAAGTCGGCACCCGAGCCAAAGATCGGCTCGATTACATCCTGCATCCGGATTCCGGGGAAAGACTGGCCGACCATGCACAAACCACGGTGACCACCCTGCGCACGATGACAGCAAATGCCAACACGCAAATCGTCATCTCCGACGGGCTCAATGCCCATTCGATCATGGACGAAGGTCACCTACTGCCGTTTCTTGACGAGCTAAGATCCTTGTTGCCACAGAACGGTTTTCTACCGTCGGTCGCCAACGTCGTCGTCAACGCCGGCCGAGTCCGAACGGGGTATCGTCTTGGCGAAGCCATCTTCGGAAACGCGCCAGGCAACCGTTCGATTCTTCACATCATTGGTGAACGCCCCGGAACCGGACACCATACGTTTTCCGTATACATTACATCTGCACCGGGCAACGTATGGGCGCAGCCGGATAAGGTCGACCATAACATTACGAAAGTCGTATCGGGCATTGCGACAACCGCATTACGCCCCCTGGAAGCTGCCGCGGAGACCGTGAAACTGCTGAAAGCGACCGTTTGACGGCGAACTTCCCCAGCACGCACTCCTGTCCGCAAACCATCCCGTGGCGAGGGGCGTAACAGATGTAGCGACTATAAGGCGGCACGGCAGCGAATCACCCTACCAATTCATTTTGCTGTCAAAATTGGAGCATTGCTGTATCGTAAGATTAGTGGTGCGTTGCGACGTCGAACGTCTATATCGACGATAACCGACGACGGAGCTGTCCTCTCATCCACTCAGGTCAAAATCGCGATGGAACTGGCGAAAGGTATCAGTCGAACTGCCCTCGCATTTCGAGGCTACAATCACGCCAACCTTGGGCGGACGCCCGAACTTCTGGATGTACCCGAGTATCGACCAATTCTGACCCGCTACCTGAATGAGGCGTCGGAAGCCTGCGCGGAAATCATCGGCCGGGACGTCGACCTTGTTCAGCGGGTCGAGTCCCGACAGGAAACAACGCTGGAAGACTACGCTGATTCGATTGCGTTGATCGTTTCCGTCGAGCAAGCGCAGCTGGAGATCCTCCACGAAGTCCATGGCGTCGACTATCACGATGCCAGTTTCTCGTTCGGATTCAGCCTTGGTGAAATCGCCGCGTTGGTTGCCGGCGGTTCGTATGCCATGAAAGACGCCTTGCGCATTCCGCTTACGCTGGCTGCCGACGGTGTCGATCTGGCCGGCGATGTGACGTTGGGCATTCTTTTCTGCCGTCGCGAAGAGCTATCGCTGGATAAGGTGAATCACATCCTGCTCAGCATTAACGCCGAAGGCAAAGGTGTAATTGGCATCTCGACACACCTTGGCCCCAACTCCGTTCTGGTAATGGGATCGGGCGAAACGATCGACCTCCTGCGAGGGCGGTTGAAAGACATTGCGCCCAAAGGTGTGCACTTGCGATGCAATGAACACCGCTGGCCGCCGCTTCATACTCCAATTGTCTGGGAGAAGAACTTCTCCAATCGAGCTGCTTGCATGCTGCACACGCTGCCGGGAGGATTCAAAGCGCCCGAACCACGCGTGCTATCGCTGGTAACCGGTCAGATCAGTTACGACGACTTCAATGCACGAAGCCACATGATTCGCTGGGTCGACCACACGCAGAAACTTTGGGATGCGGTTTACCAGGTACTGTCGAGCGGAACAAGATCGGTGATCCACATCGGGCCTGCTCCCAACATCATTCCCGCCACCTTCGATCGACTGGCGGGCAACGTGGAATCGCAGACCAAGGACAGTCGCCGGATGCAAGCATTATCGGTTGCAATTGACCGTCCCTGGTTGAGAAATCTTCTTCCACGCCGCGCCGCGCTGCTGCGGGCTCCTCGCATCGAGCACATCGTGCTGGAAGACTGGCTGCTGGAGCATGCTCCTTCGCGGCAGGCATCGCAGGCCGAACTGACGAGTGCGTAAGAGCCTAGCTCTGCGTAGCGTCAAGCGAACGTGGCATTGCTCCGGGCTTCACACCCGGCAGTCGCAATTTTCACGGGATGTTAACCGTTCGCACGTCACGCGCCGGGCACCAAATCGCCTATGATTCAGGTCTGCGAATCACATGGATGCCCGCCCACCACTTCATTCTCAATCGCGCTCTACCTACCGCCGCGAAGCAGTGAGACACATCGACCATGAAGACACCAACGCTTGCCCCAAAACTTTCGGCTACCTCGACACTTGCATGTGTCCTGATTCTGTCCGTTCTGGCCTGCCAATCCTGCTTTGCGGGAACTGAAGGCGACTGGCCGATGTGGAGATTTGATGGCGGCCGCACGGCAACCAGTCCGCACGAACTGCCCGGCAAAATCAGCCTCTCCTGGAGCAAGAAGTTTACCCCTCGCATTCAGGCGTGGGACGATACGCTCAACAACGACCTGATGCAGTACGACCGCATCCTCGAACCGATTGTCATGGGTTCCAATGTGATCGTCGGCTTCAACGATACCGACAAGGTCGTCGCATGGAACATACGCACCGGGGAAGAGAGCTGGCGATTCTATACCGATGGTCCCGTTCGATTTCCGCCCAGCGGCGCGAACGGCCGAGTCTTCGTCACCAGCGACGACGGCTATCTATACTGCCTGGACGCGCAGGACGGTTCGCTGAACTGGAAATTCCGCGGTGGCCCTGGCGACCGCAAGGTACTCGGCAACCGTCGCGTGATCTCGATGTGGCCGGCGCGAGGCGGACCGGTCGTCGACGACGAACACGTCTACTTCGCAGCGAGCATCTGGCCGTTCATGGGGACGTTCATCTATTCGCTGGATGCCGAAACCGGCGACGTCGTCTGGGTGAACGACAAGACATCCGCGAGCTACATCAAACAGCCGCACAGCGCTCCTTCGTTCGCGGGCGTCGCACCGCAGGGAGCCCTGGCACTGTCCGACGACAGCCTGATTGTGCCCGGCGGTCGATCGGTACCCGCCGTGTTCGACCGTCAAACGGGCGAGCTATCGCACTTCCACCTCAATGCTGGCGGCAAAGGCAACGGCGGCTCGTTCGTCATGACGCACGACGAGCACTACTACGTGCACACCCGAGACCGAGGTGTTCGCCGTTTCAACCTGGAGACCGGCGACAAGACCGCTCTGATGCTGAACGAACCTGTGCTCGACGGCGACGTGTTGATCACGTCCGACGACGTGAGCGTCAAAGCTATCAAGTCCAACGACAATGGCACCGAGAAAACAACCGTGTGGGAGCTGCCCGTCGACGGCCGTGGTGACCTGATTCGTGCCGGACGTCGAATCTATGCCGCCGGCGAAAAAGAAATCACCGTTCTCGAACTGGCGGAAGACTCTTCATCCGCCACTGTTGTCGATCGCCTGGCCATTCCCAACGTCCAGCGACTGGTAGCCGGTGGTAGCTCGTTGATTGCCGTCACGCACGATGGCCTCCTAAGTTGCCTGAGCAAGCCCGAAGACGCGCAGCCCAACTCGGATCGTAACTCGGCCCCAGCCGTCGCGACGAAAACGACCGACGTCGGAAGCGAAGCAACCGTAGCCGAATCGCTGCTGTCCGATCCACTCACGACAGAATTTCTCCGCGAACGCGAAGCGATCAACGGTTACGGATTTGCCTTTGGTGTGCGTGACCACTCGGTAGTTGACCAACTCCTCACGGGCTCGAACTTGCATATCGTTGCCGTCTCCGAGGACCAGGCCGTCGTCGATCAACTACGGCAACGTTACGACAACCGGGGAATCTACGGGACTCGAGTCACCGTTCACCACGGCACACCCGACTCATTTCTGGCGCCTTCCTACATTGCTCGCGTCGTCATCGTGCAGAGCGACGACCCGGAATACCTGAAACCAGAAACGCTGACGCAACTGTTCGCCTCCGTGCGACCTTACGGTGGCTTCCTCTGGTTTCCGGATTCTCAGGAGGTCGCCAAAATCCAGGAAGCCTGCAATCCGGCAATCGTCGACTCGTCCTTTAAGGTCACGCAAACGCAACGCGGCGTTTCCGTTTCACGCGTTGCAGGTTTGACCGGCGCCGCCCCATGGACGCACATGTACGGCGACGTAGCAAACACGGTGAAGTCGAACGACCGAGTCGTCAAGGCTCCGCTGGGACTGCTCTGGTTTGGAGGTAACACGCACCACGATATCCTGCCGCGGCACAGTCACGCACCTGGCGAACAGGTACTCGGCGGCCGACTGTTCATTGAAGGCATGAATTCGCTTTCCGCGCGCGATGTGTACACCGGACAGCGACTCTGGAAACGCGATTTCGAAAGTCTGGGTACGGAAGGGGTGTACTTCGACGAAACCTACGCCAACACGCCGCTCAGCACGAAGTACAACCAGGTCCACATTCCTGGCGCGAACGCTCGCGGCACCAACTATGTGGCCACCGAAGAGGCCATCTACCTGGTGAAAGAAGACCGCTGCCTCGTGCTTTCCCCAGCATCGGGCGAGACGCTCCGCGAAATTGTGCTGCCTCCCGAGGTGAACCCCAAAGGCACGGCCACCTGGACGTATATCGGGGTATTCAACAACATGCTGATCGCCGGCGTTGACTTCGCAAACGCCACCGACGCATCGGTGCTGTTCAAGGAGCTGGCGAAGAAGACCAAACGCGGTGCCGCCTGGAGCCCTGCGTGGTTTGCCTCGCGACGCGTCGCGGTCCTGGACGCCGAGACCGGTGAGCTGTTGTGGCATCGCGATGCAAAGCACAGCTTCCTTCACAACGGCATCGTGGCCGGCGACGACACCGTCTTCCTGCTGGACAAGCTGCCGCAATCGATCGAAGACCAACGTTCGCGACGCGGCACACCCAAACCAGACGACTACAACATTTCCGCTCTCAACGTCGCCACCGGCGAAGTCCGCTGGGAGACCACCGACAACGTCTTCGGCACCTGGCTCGGCTATTCAGGACGACACGGAACGCTCATTCACGCTGGCTCCGGCGCTCCCGACCGGTCCATGGACGAAGTCAAAGCCGGCATCATTGCCTTGCGAGGCGATTCCGGTGACGTCTTGTGGCACACGCCGGGTCTTGAGTACTCGGGGCCCTGCATCATTCACAACGATCGCATCATCATGAACTCGCGGTCGTACGCACCGACCAGCGGCGTCGTGAGTATCCTGGACGGCAAACCGATCCTCCTCGAAAATCCGCTCACCGGCGAAAAAGATCCGTGGACCTACCGCCGAGCCTATGGCTGCAACACGGCGATCGCCAGCGAACACCTGCTGACGTTTCGCTCGGGAGCGGCCGGTTACTACGATCTGAACATGCAGTGCGGCGTTGCGAACCTTGGGGGCTTCCGGTCCGGTTGTACGTCCAACCTGATCGCCGCTGACGGGGTACTGAACGCGCCGGACTTCACACGTACGTGCAGCTGCGGCTATCAAAATCAGACTTCACTGGCGCTGGTACACATGCCGGACGTGGAAGTCTGGACACTGAATCCGTTCCAGCTGCCTGACGAACAACAGGGCTTTGTCAGCAAGCTGGGCATCAACTTCGGAGCGGCCGGAACTCGACGTGCCGACGATGGCACCGTCTGGATGGAGTATCCGCCAGCCATGGAAGACAAGTTTCCGCTGAAGATGGAGCTGGAGGGTGACGACGCCCAGTTCAGCCGACGCCACTCCTCGTCGCAGAGCGGACCCTACTCATGGATGAAGGCTTCTTCGATGCGAGGTTTTCTGTCGTTTGGACTGCAGGTTTGCGACCCGTCCGCGGAACGCGAGTTTTCCGTGCAACTCCATTTCCCCGCCGACGTACGGGCAGAAGAATTCTACGTGGAAGGCAGCGAACAGACCATCGCCGGTAACGACGATCTCGCCGAGGCCCCCAGCCAGCCGCATTCGAAGGTCTTTCCACGTGTTCGTACGCAGCAAGGCAAAATCTGGATTCGAGCGAAGACCAAATCCTACGACATGGCCAACGGGCTGACGGGAATCGAAATTCGGGCTCTACAGCCCTAGCAACCTGCGTCCCAGCGACCGTGATTGCTTCATAGATCGTTTTGCCTGGGGACGAGTACCCGCAACGCATCCGGCACGACACGAAATTCGATCGGTGTCCTCCCAATCGGCTCACCGTCCGCCCAGACCTCGCACGGCTGCGGCGTCTCAATGGTGACGGAACGACCTCGCTCGCAGGACACATCAGTGCGTTGCAGGTGTTTCCCGAGGACCGCCATCGGCATCGTTATCAGGCTGCGCAACAGTCCCATCGCTTTGAAAACGACAAGCTCGAATTCCCCATCGACCGGTGTGGCCGTCGGAGCAATACGAATGTTCCCGCCATAGTATTTCGTGTTGGCAATCAGAACATTCAACGCCCTGACGCGAGATGCCTTTCCGTCAACCACCAAACGCACATCAAGCGGCCGCATGACAAGGAGCCGGAGCCCTGCCGCGACAACAAACAGCCACTTCGTTGGCGACTTCGTCACGCGGTCGACCAGGAACCGAATCACGAGCGACTCCAGACCAACGACGGCGATCGTGCAAAAGTATCTCGAGCCCGCCTTGATAAGATCCAGCCGCCGTTCCTCGCCATGCAACAGAACTTCAACGATCTGTTCTGCTGTTCGCCCGATCCCCAGGGCATGGGCGAAGTCGTTGCACGTTCCCGTAGCCGCAATTCCCAGCGGCAGTTCGTCAGCCCCTGCCTCCCTCACAGCATTCACGCAATGTTGTATCGCCCCATCGCCGCCACAGACGACAAGGCAGGGTCGCTCCGACGACGATTGCGAAATCAATTCGCCAAGGATCTCCTCAACCGGCCGCTCCTTCGAGGTGAGAACGACCTCACATTTCGCGCCGTTAGCTACCAATAGACCCTGAATCTCACCACCAACACGTTGCGCACGCCCGCCTCCGGAGTCTGCGTGAGCGATGATGACGAACGACCGCACTACTGATTCTCTTCGCGATTTTTCGGGGCTGCCGATTGGAATGGGTAAACAAGCTGCCGCAGAAAACTCTCGGGCGGCTGCGCGCCAGTAACGCCGTACGCGTTGGGCCATTTGTCCGTCGGCAAATGAAAGGTACCGAACAGGATATCCCACAGCGGCAAGTGTACGGAAAAGTTCTTGTCGACAGCATCGGCATCGGAACCGTGATGCCAATGATGAAATTGCGGCGTCGCCAGCAGGTATTTCAGGAAACCAAACCGGAAGCGTACATTGGCGTGAATAAACGTTGCCTGAATGGTAACGATCGCAGCGTAAATCCCCATCGGTTCGATCTCAAAGCCCAGCACAAACAACGGCATGTAGGTCAACCCGCGAGTGACGACAACGTCGACGATGTGCAATCGCGAACCCGCCAGCCAGTCCATGTTTGGTGTCGAATGGTGGATGGCGTGAAATCTCCACAGCCATGGAACCTGATGGAACATGCGATGGATCCAGTATTGCACCAGATCCGTGATCACCAGAATCTCAATCACCTGCAACCACCACGGCTGAGCCGCAACCGTCTCGCGAAAGCTGCTGGCCACGGTCCACTGAAAAAGGATCGTAGCCGGCTTCAGCGTCATTAGCGTCACCAACTGCAGCCCCAGGGCGCTCACGAAGAAGTACATCAGATCGGTACGCCAACCTCGCCGGAAGATCGGCTGCTCAGGTCGTTGCGCATAGAGACGTTCCAGCGGAATAAACACGGCTGACCAGACGAGCAAATTCAACAGAAACCAGTCCAGGCCAAGGAAGGGCCCTTCGGCCTGAAGCGAACCTTCCAACTGCACCCGCGAGCCACCCAACAACGCAGCCACCAGCGTGAACCCCAGCCCGGTCATGCCCAGAACTTTTTGGGGGCGAAGAACAAGGCTTAATGTGCTGAAGAAAAAGCCACCGACCAGCACCAGGTGCAAGATCGCCCGAATCACATCCCACCGATAGTGCGACCTTAATTCGGGAGTCGTCAGCAGATTGGGGAAGTGCAAACAAAGCACCGCAGCCAGCCCGCCACCGCCCAGCAAAATCCCGATGACGCCACTGTACCAACCGTGCCCGAAGGCGGTCTCTCCTCCGTCGACCTGACTGTGAGTGGTAACCTCATCCGTCATAGCCAACGGCCTCCCGCTTTTCCGAATGGCCGTTCACGCTGTTGCTTGAACTCGATCGTCGCCCCTCGAATTCAGCGAGATATTTTTGCTCGTCACGACGTGGAACTGCTCCCGTCAACGCCGTAATCACTTCCTCCATCCGGGGAAAGAACTCAATCGCGTCCAGCACCTCGTTGCACACCCCCGACGAAATACAATAACGAGTCACGTGCGGATGACGATGGTGTCGCGCGTGCTCTCGCGGAGAAAGAATCAGCCTTGATCGCTGCAGCAAACGAACTGGCCACGGAATGTCCTCTCGTTCCCGATGCGCCCATTGATGAATCTGATTCGTGGGTGCTGCGATGGCGCAGAACGCGACCAGGAAAAGCGCCGCGTTCGACACAATCGGCGACGAGAGTGGGATAAAGAACGCAGCGATCAAACCGGGCAGGCAGAGCAGGGCAGTGTCGCCATTGGTATCGAAGAAGCCACATTCCAGAAATGAACGCGGCGTCACATGATGAACTCGAAACGGCCGTAAGAACCGCGGACCCCAGAACGGCGTTTCCTCGGCGCCCCACGTATCCGCCGACCAGTGAACCAAACCGGTCGCAAAATCCGCCGCGACCCACGCACCTAGAACGATCAGTGCAGACGTCCACCCAGTCGCTCTTTCCGCAGTGCAGAACCGAACGACATGGGCCACGACGAGTGCGGCGGCTCCCAGCACGCACGCTGCTTCAAACCAGTACAGCAACGGCCCCGAGCCGTCATGGCTGCGTACAACATCGCCGGATTCGAGCGATTCATTGGCAGCATCCCGTAAGCGAACGTGCGTATCCATTCCAACCTCGCGGCGTAAGTCAGCTTCGCATCCGAACCTTGTAGTTACGAAAGAACAGGTCCGTCTGGGTACGGACGCAGTGGCCACACGCATAGCATGCTACCAAAAAACGAACGCGCCGTAGGATGGATGACTCACCCCGACACAAGAGACGCTCGATTGGCGAACTGCTGCGACAGCAACAGGTAGTCTTCAAACGTCACCACCTGATCATTATCCAGATCGCCGTCGGCATAGATCGCGTCACGTGCGGCGTAATTCGATCGCAGCAATGCAACGTCGGCGTCGGTAAGCCTGCCATCCAGGTCAAGATCCCCAAGCGTGTCGGCGGAAAGATTCAGGTAGATTCGGCTACGTCCATCCTCGGTAACCGCCATCACGTCGGTATCCCCATCACCATCAACATCTCCAGCCGCCACAGCCCGAGTTTCAACACCGGTGTCCAGGTTCGACTGCCAGAACTGAAACTGTCCGTTCGTGTTCAGCCAGAGCGAATTCCCATGATCGCCCGCGGCGGCGAAGAACAGGTCACTGTCGCCGTCCGAGTCGAAATCACCGATAGCGAAATCGTTCTGGGGTAAATCGCCGAGTTGGTTTCCCCACGTACGACTGCAGCAACGACTGAACGTTGGGTAAACGGTCCCGGGACCCGCTCCGAGTCCAATCAGGCCAACATTCCCGGGGTATTCATCCGGGGCGGGGTTGGAGTGCAACTGTATCGCATCCAGGACGCCCGAGTCCGCCCAAAGTGAGCTTTCTCGTTGTAATCGCGAACCCGGGAATCCCAGGTTCTCATAGAAGTATCCACCATTTTCTGCATCGTTGCTGACGACCAGATCCAGATCGCCGTCTTCGTCGAAATCAGCGAATGCCGATGAATAGCTGATCTGCACTCCGTACCCGGTACTCGTTCGCCACACCGAGTCTCGACTCAGCACCAGATTGTCTTCCGCTGCTCCGCCCGTCTCTGACTGATTGGCGAAGTAGAAATCCAGGCGTTGATCACCCGTCACGTCGCCGGCAGACACATCCACGGACACGACGCCGTCTTCTCGTTCCAGCGGTACTTCCTGGTAGCTGCCATCGTCTTCCGCCAAAAAGACGCGATTACCGCCGACCGCTGCGACGACGACATCCACGTCACCATCGAGGTCGACGTCAGCCAGTTCCACGTCATTGGTGCCCATGGTCTCGAAGCGAATGCCGGAGTCTTCATAGAAGCCCGCGCCGTCGTTCCACCAGATTTCGTCGGCTATATCACGGATAAAGTAAGCGTCGAGATCGCCATCATTGTCGAAGTCAGCAAGCGCCACATCGTTCGAGTCCCCGACATTCAGTTCCCGGCGGACGTCGGCCAGCAATGGTGTCACTGGTTCAGGATGGAGGCTCATCGCCCATGTTCCTTTGGCATTACACGTGTTGACCGAAAACAACACGTAATCGCCCGCCTCCGTAAGCCGTTTGGGGAGCCCACAGAAGCGATCCGATTCGTGATACTCCCGGCGTGGGGACACAACACCAATCGGATAAGTTCCCGTTGGGGTTCCGTCGGTATGCCAGTACTCTGTTAATCCCAATTGGTTTTGCTTCTCGAATATCAACGCACGACCGTTCGACAACTCAAGGCCAACTTCGCCCAACGAGACGCCAAGATAGTCTTCAGCTCTGACCAATGAGCCGAGATTATCGTTGGCGACAAATTGCTCGTCGGTACCGAACACCAGAAAGTCGCCCGCGCCGACAGCTTGTCCCAGCGGCGTATCGTGAACTCGTTCTCGGGATTCAAATCCTCCACGGGTCCGCCAGATATTGCCCTCTTTTTCATAGTAAACCGCATGGTCGGTGAAGTAGACATGACTTGTCCCTTCATCAACGATTTCGGTACCTTCACGAGTACCGTCTGTCCTCCAAATCGTCGTGCCCGCGGTGAAGTAGTACTGGCCGTTCAATTGTGCGATATCGAGCGGGGGACCAACGGAGTTTCCAATTTCGATAGCTCCCACTTCATCCACTAGCCACAGCCTTGTGCGAGTTGCTGTTGCCGTTTCAACGAGCATTAGTTGCTCACCCGGTATCACATTGATGCTCTCAATTGGACTCTCGGCTCGAAGCAGCACCCGTGAGGAAGTCGCGTCCACTTCGCGAAGCACGTGCGAGCCATTCTCCGGGAAGTAGACATAGATCATGTCATCACGCCACGCCCCACCGCCTCGCGAGTCGAAGCGACGCGGCGGGCGTCCCGACTGCGCCAGCAAATGAGTTCCTTCCACTGTCCCGTCGGTGTACCACTCGGAAATCTGATATTCGCCGTCGACCGTATTGGAGAAGGAAAGCACCGCCTGATGCTGGTCTGCATAGAACGCATGGCTCAAGTGGCGACCGCCAATCTCAAGCGATTCCATTGAAGATGCGCCTGTAATCGGGTCGTAGTTGGCAAACGTGAGTGACAGACGTGGACTTTCGCCTTCCGGACTGATTTGTTCGAAGTACCTGAATACGTAGACTCCGGAATCTTCCCGCCAAAAGGCCGGAGAAAGGCTGACCTCGCGGGGGTCGACGCCAAGTTCAAACAATTCGTGAGTCCCAAACCTGGTTCCATCACTCGCCCAGATCGAATCGAACGCGAGCATCGAAAAAACGAGTTGATCGCCGACTTGCCTAATTTGATCGATCTGATGACTTCCAAAGTTCTCAATACTGGTCAGCTCAAGCCCGTCACTTCGCCAGAGATGCCTGCCCCACGACGTCGTAAAATAGAGGCCGCCATCAAATTCGACGGGCGTCTCTCCCAGAGCGTACGAGAGCTGCACGGCGCTGTCGGCCGTAGCATCCGTCCCGAAAAGGACCTGCGCATCGCGACCGTCCGACATCTCGTAGTAGATCGTGTCATTCAGCACGAAGAAGGACTCAAAATCCAACGTGTAGTTCACGTCCCGTCCCACGACGAATGTGCCTTCGGGCGTGCCATCCGTGCGAATTACCGATTCCTGATCGGCTGTGCCACAACTGCCGTCCCGTTTCGTTTCGGTCTGTAGGTAGTAGGATGTTTCTCCTCGGAACTCCACCTCCGCGCTGCGCGGCGCGCAAATCTCAAACTCGCCCAGAAAGGTCGGCTCGAGCGTCATCATCTCACGCCGCTCAAGGCTCTCGATTCTTCCCAAAGGGCGGCCGCGTTGTGATTTCCCTATTCTCATGCTCAAAAGCTCCTCGATTCAGAATCCTCTTGTGCTACGCAGAGGGCAGCAAAACCTGACGCACACATCGCCGACATTCTTGTTGAGTACCGCTGAGGGCGACCAGAATAGCGAGTTTCCGCAAGATCCGTCAGCAACGGAGTCATCCGATTACAGCCTGAGAATTTGAGTCTTCCTGTCGCGTTTCCACACCGCCATGGCTGTCTATTTACGAAGGGATCGTCGAGTAGATCGGAAGACCAACGCAATTAGGAAGATTCCAACAGACAGAGCGTGCGAATTCGGCTCAGGCACTGCAGTAATCGTTTGTGAGATTGCATAAAGAGGCAGCTCGGCGATTAAAGGTCGTTTTCGACCCAAGGCAAAGAGGTCAGAAAATTGTGGTCTTCTCGAACCAATATTTGCTGCACCTGTGTTGCCCAACTCGTCTACGCCAAGGGGGCTCCCTCCGAATGCTTTGCCGTCAATGAACGTGCCCGTAAAAACGAGTTTTACGTCACCATCATCGGTCGCCGGATTTGGTTCCAACGCGGTACCTAATTCGGTTATGTCGAGATTGGAAAACGCAGACATGGAACTGCCGGGAGCGTTCAGGATAATTTCGCCCCAAAGGTGTTCGTAATCGTTGACGAACTGCTGTCCGTCGACGCGGTAGATCGGAACTCCGACACCATCAACCAACGGGTTGGTACTGGAATTGTCTCTGGCATCGACGGTGGGAGTGGATACGATTGCTGTCCAATCCAGTCCCCAGTCGCCAACTTCGGGAGCGGCATCTGCGACAGATTGCACAAACGTGTTGTAGTCGGCGACATCTGCGGACAAGCCGTCAGTTCGCTGAGACGTCGTGAAGATGAGGCGGTATGAATCACCAGCTTCCAGCCCCGGTGGCTGCAACATGACTTCCGCACTGAGCTGACTGGTGGCTGCCAAAACGGCAAACGCAAAAAGAAAATACTTCATGGTTGATTCCAAAGAATTGCCGCGATGTACGGCGTGCAAAGTTGAACAGTCGAGTTAGTTCACTAGCAGTCTTGGAGTCATTTAGAGGAAGTACCGCTACGACGATAGTCGCAGCTATTAGTAAAGACGTAAACGGCGCTAAAATTGCGCACGCATTTTGGCGGATTGTTGGGTTCTTCACGGATTAGGTCGATGCCCTACGCAAACGTCAATCAGAGGGCAGCCAGGACCTTACGCAATATTTGTGAAAGCCATGAGTTCGGGCCTCTGCAGAGGGGGCCCTGAGAGACGCAGGAGTCGGCACCAACAGCCACTGTGATCCGCCAAATCTTCTCGGAAGGATGGACATTCTTGTCCGTCATCAAGAGGCGCCGACCGGCCGGCGGTCTGACGGACAAGAATGTCCATCCTACGAGCGCCAGCAGATCGCCGTCGGCATAGCTCGCGGCGCGAGGGCCGAAGTTCGATCGCAACCGTCATCTTTGGCTCCTGCTACGCCCGGTAGCCCATCAGGATACTGACGAACTCTGCGCCGTCCATTCGTAGCGGATATCAGGCAGGTCTTCCTCGTTGGGGTAGCCGCGGCCGATCTCACGAAAGCCATGTTGTTGGTAAAATCGTTGGGCCGCCGTGTTTACCTCGAACATATAGAGCCCCAGCGTTCCGCTCGAGTTCTCTTTCGCCATTTCCAATAATCGCGAACCGATGCCGCGGCGTTGAAAGTCATTATGCACGTAAAGTTGGCTGATTTCGGTGTCGCCGCTCGCCAGCAACGCGACGATGCCGTCCGTCGCCACGTCCAGTACGAGATGAACGGTGTACTCAACGACGAGCACGCTCGTCAGATACGCTACGTGATCTTCGAAAGGGTGCTTGTCCGGCCGGCCGATGGCGGCTTCCTTGCTGGCACGCCACATCCGCACCGTTTCCGTCGCGCGTTTGGGGTGGAACGGGATGATGCGGAATTGGCTATCCATGTCCCAGTTCTTCCAGCAAGCGAACAATGCCGGCGTATTCTTCGCGGGTGGGTAGCTCTTCGTACTCTTCCAGCGAGCCATTCGCGGCGTCGACCGCCAGTTGATAGGCCGAGCCACCCGATTCGCCACGTGGTCCGGCGTTGGCACCACGGGACAGGAGCAACCGGATCATCTCGGGTTTGGCGTACACGATCGCGTAACGCAGTGGTGTCGTTTGCCGATCCGGATCCTCGAGTTCGATGTCGGCTCCGTGGTCCAACAACAACGTGGCTGCTGCCGGTTGATTCCAGAGTACGCAACAGTGCAGCGGCGGTGGCGTCCACTCGGGCGCGTTCACAATGCCCGGGTGATTGGACACGATTTCGCGGACGTTCGCGAGGTCGCCGGTCTCTAACGCGCTTGCGAGTCGATCGTGTTCGCTCATGTTTGTAGTACCGCCCTTTAGGCGGAATTGCGTGATTGCGTGTTGGACGCGGGGTGCTGGTTCGGACGCCGGCTGAAGCCGGTACTACCAACTGTGGTTTGTAGTACCGCCCTTTAGGCGGAATTGCGTGGTTCCGTGTTGGACGCGGGGTGCTGGTTCGGACGCCGGCTGAAGCCGGTACTACCAACTGTGGTTTGTAGTACCGCCCTTTAGGCGGAATTGCGTGGTTCCGTGTTGGACGCGGGGTGCTGGTTCGGACGCCGGCTGAAGCCGGTACTACCAACTGTGGTTTGTAGTACCGCCCTTTAGGCGGAATTGCGTGATTGAGTGTTGGACGCGGGGTGCTGGATCGGACGCCGGCTGAAGCCGGTACTACCAACTGTGGTTTGTAGTACCGCCCTTTAGGCGGAATTGCGTGGTTCCGTGTTGGATGCGGGGTGCTGGTTCGGACGCCAGCTGAAGCCGGTACTACCAACTGTGGTTTGTAGTACCGCCCTTTAGGCGGAATTGCGTGATTGAGTGTTGGACGCGGGGTGCTGGTTCGGACGCCGGCTGAAGCCGGTACTACCAACTGTGGCGAACAGCGAGCGAAGACGCTAGATGATAGCCAGTGGGTTTCGGTCCTCTAACGTCCCGCGCGTGACTCCCACTCGGTTGTTCGCATTCAACTGCTTCCACACCGTTCTACCGTGAATGGTGCCGTTCAACAAATCACGATAGAGCCCGATTGTGGTGCGGACCTGATCGGGAGTTTCTCGCAGCAGCTCAATTCGGAAGTGTCGCAGCTTGCGAGCTCGCAATGCGTCCACAATCTCGGCCGAACTCTGCGGAGTGGCATTCCACAGCGTGTTTCGACAGCCGACGTCCGCGGTCAGGGGATGTTCCATGCCGGTGCGATCTCGCAATTCAACCTTCATCGTGTCGCACGGTCGGCCGCAGTTCGCCTTGTTCGTGCCCGGTGACAACACGGCGCAAAACACACAATGCTCCATGTGGAACATCGGCATATGTTGGTGAATGACGACTTCCAACCAATCGGCAGGCACGGCATTCACCAGATCGAATAGCTGGTCGCGGTTCAGGTCGTAGGACGCGGTGACTCGCAGTGCGTACTGCTGCATCAGGAACTCGGCCGTCAATTCATTCGCGACATTCATCGAGAAGTCGGCCACGATCGGGACGTCGTGCTGGGGGAAGAATCTCAGCCCCGCGAAGTTGCGCACCAGGACTCCGTCCGCGCGGTGTTTGGTGAGAGATCGAAAGACGCCCATCTCGTCGGGCTTCTGGATGCGGGGCGTCGCGATGAAGATGCGCGTGCCGTTCGCATGGGCGGTCGCGACAGCCTCGCCATACTCGCGAATGTCCTGCAGCTCCGCGTAGATGTCCGTGATCTCGGATTCCGACACAACGCGAACCTGTTCCAGCGTCCGGCAGAGCACCTTGAGCTCTACGGGCGGTCTCTCAGCCGTGGATTTCTCTGCCGCGAGTTTCGGGCTCAACTTTGCTCGCATTTCGGCAAGCGAATTGGTGTGGACGGTTCGAGTTGGACGTAGTTCGCTGGCTTCCAGACGCTCCACAAGTTGTCGTCGGGCCTGCCCGAGCACGCTGAAGGGCACCATCGGTTCGCCTGCGATTTCCGCCGACAGCTTACGGAGTTCAAAGACCGTGCCGCCAAGGCGAGAGAACTGTTCCTGCAGTTTGTCTTCGGTGATGGCGTGTTTTCTTGCCTTCTCCAGCAAACCGTCCATGCTAAATTCACACTCGGCTCCATTGTCGGCGGTCGCCTTGATTCCGAGCTGCTCGCCGGTCCGGCAGGCAATCTGCAGGTCGACGGAAACTCGCGTTACGGGGTCGGCCACGTCCCACGAGCGACGTAATCGTTGATTCAGACGCGGGTCGTCGGTCTTCCAGAATTGCTGCCCCGGTTCCAGTGTCGTCAGGTCCACGCTATCCGGCCCAAACGACAGCGCAACGCGGCCGGAGCTGACCGGTGCATCCGGTTTTTCGCCGTTCACGAATAAACCAAAAACGCGTCCGCCCTGCTCAGCGTCCTGCGTTCGATCGCCGGCAAAGACAACGCCGTCGCCTGCCGTCAGCGAACAACACAGTTCCACATGGACTTTCGTGCCTCGCACTTCGACAACCGTGCCAGCCAGGACGCCGCGTTTTGCAGAACTGACCCCGGGTACCAGCATTTTATGATCGCAGCCCTGCAGCCAGCCCGGCGAGAAGCCGCGTGAGAACGACATCTCCATGTCATGACGCTTCTGTGGATCCAGCTCAATCGCGCGGCGTTCGAATGCCGCATCGATGGCCTGTCGATAGTGTCGGGTGATATTGGCGACGTATTCGGGCGACTTCAGTCGGCCTTCGATCTTCAGCGAACACACGCCGGCTTCCAGCAGTTCGGGCGTTAGCTCGTAGGCCGCCAAATCCTGGGGACTGAGTAGATACTTCTGTTCGCCAAGGTCGACGTCTTTTCCGTCGGCGATCAATTCATACGAGAGCCTACACGCCTGTGCGCACTGGCCGCGATTCGCACTTCGTCCGCCCAGCGATTCGCTCGTCAGGCACTGCCCGGAATAGGCGACGCACAACGCGCCATGCACGAACGTCTCGATCGGCATGTTCGTCTTGCTGCGAATGTCCCGGATTTCATCGATCGACAGTTCTCGGGCGACCACGACGCGTTCGATGTTCAGCTCTTCTGCCAGTTCGATGCATTCGGCGCTAGTGAGTGTCATTTGCGTGGACGCATGCAATGGCAGGTCCGGGCAAATCGCCTGAGCCAGACGAGCGACGCCAATGTCCTGCACCAGCAACGCGTCCACATTCGCTTTCGCTGCGGTGGAAATCAGTTTTTCGACTTCCGCGAGTTCCCCCGGGAACGCAAGGGTGTTCAGGGTCACGTAGCCCTTGACGTTACGAAGATGCAGCAACTCCATCAGTTCGCGGAGGTCGCGGATGGGGAAGTTGGCCGCTCTCGCTCGAGCATTAAAGCCGCAGTTCAGCCCGAAGTAGATCGCGTCGGCCCCATTTTCGACCGCGGCGCGGACGCAGTCCCAGTTGCCGGCGGGGGCGAGGAGTTCGGGCTTCTGAAGTTCGTTCGGCATCAATGATCGCTCGTAGGTAATGACGCACTCATTTGAACGGACCAGCATCCGTTGGTCGAGGTGGCAGGATGCAGAACGCCACGCGAGTCCGCAATGGAATGATGCGTTCGAATTGGACGAGCGTCTTCGGGCAGCTTATCATCTGTCGGCGTGGCACGTTTTGAGGTTCTCTGGAGTAGCTGACATGCGATATCCCTGCTTTGCGCGATTCGCGTTTACGGCGTTACTGTTGGCGTCCGGCATGACTACTTGGTCCGCTGCGGATGAGTCGCATTTGGAGACGCTGGGCGTTGGCGATGCGCGGCGGAGTGCGGACGCTGCCGTTGAAGGGCTTGACGTTTATGCCGGGCTGGAAGCAAAGCTGTTTGCGGCGGAGCCCGAGATGCTCAGTCCGACAAACATTGATGTCGACGACCGGGGACGCGTTTGGGTGGTGGAAGTCGTCAATTATGCCGAACACGGACGCAACGACCTCCGCCCGGAAGGCGATCGAATCCTGATTTTGGAGGATGAAGACGGCGACGGCACGGCCGATTCGACAAAGGTCTTCTACCAGGGCCGCGACATCGATTCGGCAATGGGTCTGTGTGTACTGGGCAACAAAGTCATCGTGACGCGGGCCCCGAACATCATCGTCTTCACCGACGAGGACGGCGATGACAAACCCGACCAGAAGAAGATGCTCTTCACGGAGTCGGGAGGCGAGCAAAATGATCATTCGCTGCACTCGTTCAGCTTTGGCCCGGATGGCAAGTTTTACTGGAACATGGGGAACAGTGGCCGCGTTATTCGGGATGCCAAGGGCGAGGTCGTTCGCGACAAATTGGGACGGCCGGTGGTCGATCGGGCACAGCAACGTCGCAACGAGGAGTTGAACGCGCTGGGCGATTCGACGTACTGGGGCGGAATGGTTTTTCGCTGCGAACAGGATGGCAGCCAGTTCGAGGTGCTCGCTCATAACTTCCGCAATAACTATGAAGCGGCCGTGGATTCGTTTGGCAACGTCTGGCAGACGGACAACGATGACGATGGCAATCGGGGCTGCCGAATCAACTTCATCCTTGAAGGCGGCAATTATGGATACCGTGACGAGGTAACCGGTGCCGGTTGGCGGTCGCCGCGCGTCGGTCAACACAGTGACGTTGCCCATCGGCACTGGCATCAGAACGACCCCGGTGTGGTGCCCAACTTCGCACACACCGGCGCGGGAGCACCGGCGGGGATCGTGGTATACGAAGGCAATCTCCTGCCCAAGGAATTTCGAAATCAGGTCATCAGTTGCGACGCGGGACCGGGCGTCGTGTGGGCAGCATTGGCGCGACCAAGGGGCGCAGGATTCGCGAACCAAATGGTGACCATTGCGAAGGGTGAACGGGATCGCTGGTGTCGGCCGATCGATGTGGCGGTGGCTCCGGACGGAGCGCTCTATGTGAGTGACTGGTACGATCCGTATGTCGGCTGGAATCGCCAGGGTGACGTGCATCGAGGTCGCATCTATCGGATTGCTCCGAAAGGTCACGTTTCCAGGCCGCCCGCGTACGATTACTCGACTCCGGATGGGGCCGCCCTGGCTCTGACCAGTCCCAACGCATCGGCGAGGTATCGCGCGTGGATGGCGTTGCATGCGATGCAAGGTGAAGCGAGCTTCGTGCTGAAACGATTGTTGCGATCCGGGAATCCCCGGATTCGTGCGCGAGCGATATGGTTGCTCTGCAAGATCGAAGGCGAAGAACTGCGTCACATTATCGCAGCGACGAAAGACCCGGATCCACAAGTTCGCGCGGTAGCGGTTCGAGCTGCGAGGCAGGCCGACGTGGACCTCGCGATTGTACTGACCGTGTTGTTGCACGATAAGTCGCCGGTTGTACGTCGCGAGTGTGCGATCGCGATCCGGGAATTCGACAATCCCGCGGCCGGCCAAATCTGGGCACAACTGGCGGCGTATTACGATGAGAAGGACCGTTGGTATCTCGAGGCCCTGGGGATTGGGGCGGAGGGCCGGTGGGACGATTTTCTTGGCTCGTACCTGGCGATGGGCGTGAACGTCGAGACCGATGCGGTGCGCGATATCATCTGGCGCTCACGTTCGGAACTAACGCCGCGTTACCTGGGCGAGCTACTGCGACGGAAGAATTTGCCGTGGGAGGTTTCGGCAAAGCTGTTGCGTGCGTTTGATTTCCAGGCCGACAGCGCGATAAAAACCAGCGCGCTGGAGCGATTGGCGTTTCATCAACCCGAAAGCCAGACGGACGCGATGGTGAACGCCGAAGCCATCCTGCGTCTTGAACGAGGCGGCTTTCTTGCGAATCTCACCACGACGGGCGCCCTCCAGAGCACGCTGGAACAGCTGAAAGGGACGCCCTACTTCGCACGCCTTGTTCGACATCTCGAACTCAATCAACACTACCCGGCGCTCCTTACGGCGGCGATGGAAGACCCCGCGTCATCGGCTTCCGTCGAGGCGGTCCGGGCGATCGTCGATTCCGGCCAAACGGATATCATCATGGACGTCGTTCGTGGCGAGGACGCGGATGCCGCCGTACAGGCGACTCGGTTATTGGGAAGCGTGGACAATGACGACATGACCAGGTTCCTGGTGTCGTTGCTGACCGATGCGGATGCCAGGATATCGGTTCGCATGGAATGCGTGCGTTCGTTGGTGCAATCGGGCGAGGCTCGCTTGCTACTGGGACTGGCCGAACGCGGCGAATTTCCAGACGAACTGAAGGCGACCGCCGCCGGGGCGCTTGCCGGGACCTTGAACGTTGCCGTACGTGCGCAGGCGGGCGAGCTGTTTCCGATGCCTCCGACACGCGACGAGCGACCAATTCCGCAGATGACCGACTTGCTGGTTTTTGACGGCGATGTGGATAGCGGGCGGCAGGTGTTCGTGAAAGGGACGTGTGCCACGTGCCACATCGCGAACGGCGTTGGCGTCGACTTCGGTCCGGAACTTTCAAAAATCGGCGCGAAGCTTTCAAAACGCGGGCTGTATGAAGCCATCCTGAATCCTGGCAGCGGAATCGCGACCAGCTATGAGGCCTGGCAGGTCGTGACCGAAGCTGGCAAGGTTTACGTGGGATTGATTGTTAGCGAAACGGAGTCGGGCATTGCGTTGAAAGTGCCTGGTGGACAGACGCTACAGATTGAGGCCAGCGACATCGCGGAACGCACGAAGTTGGCAACTTCCGCGATGCCCAACGGGCTGGCTCAGTTGATGACGTTGGACGAACTCATCGACCTTGTGGAGTATCTCACCACGCTCAAGTAGCTGAACCGGTGACTGGTCTGCTGGTATTTGCGATCGCTACACGACCACGTCGACCAGCCGCTCCCGACGCAGCACCTGTAGTTGCAGTGGTGTCGATTCCGGTAGCGAATTCAGCAGTCGATGCAGATCGTCGACGTTGGCGATCAGCCGCTCGTTGACCGAGACGATCACATCGCCGGCGTGAAGGTCGGCCTGCGATGCGACGCTACCGGGAAGTACCTCGATGACTTCCACGGCTTCGAAGCTGAGCAGATCCAGTTCTCTGGCGATGCCGCGCGGAAGCTGAACGGTGGTGGCTCCGATTCCCAATTGGCGTCGGCGGACCCGGCCGTGTGCCTGCAATTCGGTCAGTACAAAGTCTGCCGTGTTGGACGGCACGGCAAAGCCCAGTCCTTGTGCCATCGCGATGATGGCGGTGTTGATGCCGACCACCTGTCCTCGCGTGTCGACCAGCGGGCCACCAGAATTGCCCGGATTGATGGGGGCGGCGTGTTGAATCACATTTTCGATCAGCCGGCCATCCTGACCTCGCATCGTGCGACCGACAGCGCTCACCACGCCGGTGGACACGGTTGACTGTAGGCCCAGCGGGCTGCCAATGGCAATGACCAATTGTCCCACCTGAAGCGCCGCGCTGTCGCCAAGGCTCGCGAAAGGCAGGTCGCTAGCGGTGGCTTTCAGCAGCGCGGTGTCGGTTGCGGGGTCGTCGCCCACGACATCCGCGTGCAGTTTGTCGCCTTCGAACATGGTGACCCGAAGTCGCTTTTTGCCATCCACGACATGGCTGTTGGTGAGTACAAATCCATCCGCCGAAACAAAAAAGCCCGATCCGGCACCGGCGTTGGAATCGCGGTCCTGCGGCAGCGGTCCGACACTGACAACCGAGGGCGATGCGGTTTGAACCACGTGAATTACTGCGCGCGAGTAGGCATCCAGCAAGTCCAGGTCGCGGGGCGTCTGAACCTTGCCTGGTCCGTTCGAATTGTCATCCTGGTTTGCGGACGTTCGTTGGAATCTCGACATGGTGCTTCCTTTTTGTCGCGTTTCTTTCTGACCAGCTACTAATACATTCTTTGCGCGCGACGGGGAGCGTCCAGGCAACGGCGGGAATCTCGACTTTTTCGAAGCGATTTGGCCTGGACATTCGAAATCGGGACCGCTCTGCAAAATTCTTGACAGCATGGCACTACCGTTTCTGCCGAATTGGGTGATTCCGGGGAATGAAAAGAAATAGATTCGTGGTTAAGGCGACGAACCTGTTGCGGTCCCGTTTCGTAATTGGAGGCGGCCGCGGGAACGTGGCTTGGTCGTTCCTCTCACGTGCGATTTCGCATCGAGGAGCTAGCATCCTTTTTTGCTTTCCCTCCCCTGAACCTTCCTGCCTGTTGGTGGTCTACTTTGGCTGCCTCTTTTTTCGCAACTCATTCGCCAGCGCATGATGGCTGGCATCAACATGGACATTACGGAACACAACGAAGCGACTGCGGATTGGTATTATCTGGTTATGGGCGAAGTTCACGGACCGATCACTCGGGATGAACTGAACACGCTCGCACTCTCTAACAACATCGGGCGCGACTCCTTCGTCCGGCAGGCTGGCTCCGAGTGGATGCTGGCGGACCACGTCGGCGGACTCTTCCCTGAACTTGCGTTACGGCGCGGGATTCCCAAGGCCTCGAAGGATGACCTTTACTACCAGGTGATGGGCGAGGTACACGGTCCCGTCTCGGCAAAGGATCTGAAGGCACTGGTTGCCAGCAGCAACGGTATCGCTCGCGACACACTGGTCCGACAAAATGGCAACGACTGGGTGACGATCGACTGCATGGCTCTCTTGCCAGAATAGAACCGCACGAAGCAAGCCGGCTCTCCTACGCGTTAAGGCATCTAACGCTCTGTTTGGACTCCCAAACCAAAACCCAAGGAAAGCCCCACCTTTGCGGTTTGCGGTGTCTCAGAATAGTGGCGTTTGGGCTTGATTAGTTTCCAAAATCCGAAATCGACGGGAATGTGGTGGAAACAGCCGTCCGGCCGGCAACTAGTTGGGTTGTCACGACCTGATGGGAGTTTGGAATGCATCGCTCAGTACAAGAGGAGCTAGTTCAGCAGGAGGCATGTGAGATTTCGCAAACCGTTTTGCGTTGTCTGTCGCGCGGAGATGTCTGTGGATTCGAGTACATGCTCGAAGACGGATTTCCCTGCATCGAAATCAGTTCGATCCGAGTCACGGATCTTTCACGCACTCGGATTTACATCGAGATTCGCGCCGATCGCCTTGGCGCGGAGCGGCATCTGAGTCCGGAGCAGCTGGACGCGTTACGACCCCATGTGATTTCGTCGGTTGAGTCGCTGCGTGCGGAAGCGGGCCAACTGCCGCTTCAGTTCCTTAAAGAGGTTGATGGTGGCGATGTAGCAACCATTGAAAACTGGCTGGGCATCGAGTGACTTCGCGTTACCGTTTTGCCTATGCTTCTCTGCTGGAAGCCTGAACTAGCAACATCCCGTTTCGCCGCTGCAGTCGTCGCCAAGAACTGGCAGGACGTCCAGGCGGCAGGCGTCGGGTGCAAGGCAAGCGGTTTTCGTTGACGCCGCGGTCAATCGAATGACTCCCGCCTGAACGTCAAACGATGCCATTGTATAGATGCTGATGGTGTCGGTCTGAATCTCGGCCTCCACCGGAAGCTCCTCGTCCAACTGCAGGGCTTCGGCAGTCTTCGTCAGAATGCCGGCCAGCTTGTCAGACGAAAGCCGATGATCGACGTCGTTGGCCACTAGTGTCTGCAGGCGGCATGAATGCGTAGTACGACGTTTGCCACCGCAGTCCATGAAATCCTTGGTGACCTGTCCAACTTCGGTAACGTGGAAATGCGCCGCCAACGTCTTGCCCTCAGGCAGTTGGATCAGGATTTCGTGTTCAGGGTGGCCAATAAGAGCGTCGCGAAGGTTCTTCAGATTCATCTTTTTATCAGTCGTCGAATGACGTGTGTCGTGTAGTCCGGAATCTTAGCGAATATCGGCATCAGCACCGAGTGCTATCGCGATGCGGTTGTGATCTTTGCCAGATTTTAACTTTCGCGTTGACCCTCAGCTCAATCTGTCTGTATCCTCCCGCCTCGCCGCAAGGGGATTTTGATGTTCTTCCGCAAGAAGTCTGCTATCGAACGTGAGTTACGGTCCATCCGTAATTCGGCCATTCGCACGATATTCCTGGTCGTGACGTTGGTGTCCGGTGTGGCCCCAGCGCTTTGCATGTGGTTGGACTTCCGCGGAGGCGTGCCCTACCAGCTGGAAAGTCTGTGGGACGTTGCCCTGCGAACTTATCCGCTGACGATTTCCGTGGCCATCATTGCGATGTCCCGGCAACTGGGCTGGTTTCGATACGGGCGGGTCTTTTTCATGGGAGCCGTGATTACTGCCGGTGCCGGGTTGGGAGATTTGACGGCATCCATCAGCGGAAATGAGTCGGCCACGGTGTCCGCCGCGAATGCCGTTTCGGTCCCCGATAGCTGGTTGTTCGCCCCGCTGGTAAATAGTCTGAACTATCTTGTCGGCTACTATCATCTCTACGGAGCGCGTCACTTCTTTGCCTCAATTCTGGTCGGCAGCTTTGCGGGCCGTACCGCCAGCCGCCTGGTTCGTCATCTTCCCGAGCGAGAACGTATTCGACGTTATCTGCGGGATGTGGCGGAAGGCAATGCGGACTTGCCGGAGTTGCCTGGCTTGGATGAGGTGACCGGTTCACAGAATGATCGCCGAGCGGCCTAGTGATTTGGCGAACAGGGCTTTGCCGTCCGGGGCGAAGGCCGGAGTGGGCTGAGTTCCGTTTGTCGGCCTTCAAGCTGGCCTACTTCACGTGGATGTTCAGCAGATGGAGCTGACGTGTACCATCCGCCGTCATGCCAGGTACTAACAGTTTGGTGGCGTCGCGATTCCAACGTGGTGCCGGATCGATACGCAGTTCACCACGTTGGTAAGGACCACGAGAGAATCGTGGCGATTCCGCTTTGGCTTTGTCCTTGCGTCGCATCACGATGTATTTGATGTCTTTGCGGTCGTTTAGCGAATAGCCGTTGGCGAACCATTGGCCTTTCGGGCCCAGGGCGACGTCGCCTTCCGGATTGGGGAAGTCGTTCGTGTTGCCGATCTCGCCGATGATCTTCTGCTGCGCGATGTCGTAGCGAACCTGGCGACCTTGTTTCTTCGCCCCGATGACAACCGTACCTTCGTCCCACTCCGGGTGACCGCCAATAAACTCATGGGCTTTCAGGTTGGTGCCGTCAGTGGATACAGAACACGGCACGTTGACGGCCATGGAACTTTTTCCATAACGGGCTCGAGCGTAAAAGTACACGTGCCGGCCATCGCGACTGGAGAGCGAATGATTGATGTAGAACCCCACATCGTTGATGTGTTCATGGCGATCCTGCAGCAGGTCACGTAATTGCCGGAATGAGACCAGCAGTGTTCGTTTCCCGGATTTGATGTCGACTTTGAAGACTCCATCGTTTTCGGGAGCCGGGACATTTTCGGTCATGTCGGCTGATTCCGGGTAGCCGGTAACTGGGCGCAAACGAGCCATCCTTGCGTAGTTAATCGCCAGAAAGAACTCGCCTGTTGGGGAGACTCCGCCGTTGGCGACGGGGACTTCTTCGAAACGGTATTCACGGACCCTTTTCTTTTGTTCAATGTCGTAGAGCACGGTGAAAATCCGGTTCGTTTCCGGATCACGGTCGTTGAAGAAGAACTGTTTCTCAGCGTCGACAGGATGCCAGTAGAACATCGTGCCCTGCTGGAAATTCCAGCCGTGCGTTTTCTCGATGGGCGTGACCGCGTAGCCGTTCTGTGTGTCCACAAGGCAGATGTCGGCTCCATCCGTTCTGGTTGGCATGCGGTCGTGATACGTCGTTCGCAGCGTCAGGATGTATCGCCCGCTGGCATTCCACGGTGTCGTCAGGCTCTGGCCGATGTAGCCGAAAAAATGATGGTGCGGACCGCGGGTAATCTGCTCGACTTCCAGTTCGAATGGAGCCTGTGCGCGAGTGGCTGCCGACAGGATTGCAAGGAAAAAGAAGATCCGCAGATTGATTGACATATGTTTACTCCAATCGCTTATGATGTTGAAATCGTAAGTGTCATCGAATGAATTCGCAACCAACGGAGTGATGAGATGCAGTATCGGTACGAGATGGAATCGCCAGTTGGCAGGCTTCGGCTGTTTTCCAATGGCGACGCGTTGACGGGAGTGTACTTCGACGACCATCGCCCCGAACCCAAAGACGATCAGGGACGCGTTGAGGCGTCACCATTTTCGGCCGCCATCGCCCAACTGCAACAGTACTTCATCGGCGAACGCGACACGTTTGATCTACCTGTGAGTCTTTCCGGCACCGAATTTCAGCTTCAGGTTTGGGAAGCTCTGCAGCAGATCCAGCCGGGCGAGACGGTGACGTATTCTGACATCGCACAATCGTGTGGCCGACCTAAATCGTCGCGGGCGGTCGGTGCGGCGGTGGGACGCAACCCCGTGTCCATCATCGTCCCCTGTCATCGCGTAATCGGCGCGAGCGGCTCGCTCACGGGATTCGCCGGCGGGATCGCTCGGAAGCAATGGCTGCTTCAGCGTGAAGGTGTCCTGGCGAAAACGGGCTGAGCGAAAACGGGCTGAGCGAAGGGACGCTATAGCGGCATCACAGGTGCCGGGCATTCCTGCACCAATGCTGTCGATCTGGAACTAACGGCTGATCACCAGAATTGCCAGGTCCGCGTTCAGGTTGGGCTCGTCGTCGCGGTCGACTCGTCGATCGTTTCGGGTATCCAGATAGATAGCGTCGTGGATCCGGGCACGGTTGAGCTTACACAGGTCTTCGACATCCAGAATGCTGGGGAAGCGGCGGTTGGGCGTGTTGTACCACTGATGGTCATACAGCCCCTCGGCACGCGGCGAACGACCACGCTCGACGAAATCGTTGCGCAGATCGCGATGGGCGAAGTTATGAAAGCTGACGATCGACTTCTTGCCGACGCGTAGCATCTCCTTCAGCAGGGATTCGATGTTGGAGACAACTTGCAATGTTTCGCTCAGGACCACCACGTCAAACTGCTGGTCGGTGAACGCGGGGAGTCCTTCGTTGAGATCGTGGTCGATCACGTTTAGTCCCAACGCGGCAGCAAGGTGGATTCCGTTCTGAACCACCTCGACGCCGACCAGCTGTTCGTAGCCACGGTCACGCAACGCGGCCAGCAGTCCGCCGTCGCCGCATCCAAGGTCCAGGACCGAGGCGTTTTCCGGAATCAGATCGAGGATCAGGTCCTGCGAGCGGCTGGTTGGAACCGGGTTGGGTTTTTCGTCGGAAAGCTGAGCTCGCACCAGGGGCGCGTACTGGTCGATGTCGGCGTCGATCAGGAAGGAGTCGTGTCCGGCGTCGGTTGTGATTTCGGCGTAGGTCACGGGCTTGTTGAGTGCCGTGAGTGCATTCAGGATGTCGCACGACTGCGCAGGCGGAAAGAGCCAGTCGCTACTGAAGCTGACCAGCAGGAAGTCGCAATCGGCCTTCTCAAACGACTGCATCAGTTCCTCGCGGTCCTTGCCCAGATCGTACAGGTCCATCGCCATCGATAACGTGATGTAGCTGTTCGCGTCAAAGCGGGTCGTGAACTTCTGCCCCTGGTGTGCGAGGTAGGATCCGACGCTGAATCGTTGTTCGAACGAGGAAGCAATCTCTCGCGGATCATGTCGATCAAGGTCAAACTTGTCCTCCATCGCCTTGCCGGAGAGATACGTGATGTGTCCCAGCATGCGCGCGATCGCCAGTCCCGTGCTGGGCCGTTCCTGCTTGTCGTAGTACTGCCCGCCGGCGAAGTGCGGATCGGTTTGGATCGCGTTACGGGCGATGACGTCAAAACCCAACGCACGTGAAGTCAGCCGGGGTGATGTGGCAATGGCGATGCACGAATGAGCGGATTTCGGATAGCGGTTGATCCACGTCAGCGCCTGGTGTCCGCCCAGCGAACCGCCCACGATCGCCCGCCATTTCTTGATGCCCAGCGAATCGGCCAGCCGCTTTTGCGTGTCGACGATATCGCCGATGGTGATCGTGGGAAAGTCGGCACCGTACGGTCGATGCGGCGGCTGCGGCTGCTGGTCCCCGGGGCCGGTCGTTCCCCGGCAACCGCCCAGCACGTTCGGGCAGACGACGAAGTGGCGGTTCGTGTCGACAGCACGGCCGGGGCCGATGAGCTTCTCCCACCAACCGGGATCGTCTTCGGCATGGTGTCGTGCAGCGTGCGAGTCGCCTGAAATCGCATGACAAATGAGGATCGCGTTCGAAGCATCCTCATTCAGTTCGCCCCACGTTTCGTAGGCGCACGTAACCGCCGGGAGTTCGCCGCCAAGCTCCAGAGAAATTGGCCCTTCGAACCGGACCGACTTCTGATGCTGCAACGGGCCTCCGCCGCGGATATCGTCAGTGCTCGAAAACGAATTCACGACACGGCTACAGCAAGTGCTTGCGTGAGGTCTGCGATGATGTCGTCGGCACCCTCGATACCCACTGAAATACGAATGTACTCGGGGACGACGCCCGTCTTCTGTTGCTCTTCCGGCGTGAGCTGTTGGTGGGTGGTGCTGGCGGGATGGATGACCAGCGTCTTGGCGTCACCGATATTGGCCAGATGCGAACAGAGCTGACAGGCATTGATGAACTTCTTACCAGCTTCCATACCGCCCTTGATGCCGAATCCAAGGATTGCACCCTGCCCGTCCGGCAGGTATTTCTGCCCGCGAGCGTAGTCCTTGTGTGATTCCAGTCCCGGGTAGTTCACCCAGTCGACCGATTCATGTTTCTCCAGGAACGTCGCGACTTTCAGTGCGTTCTCGCAATGACGCGGCATTCGCAGGTGGAGTGTTTCCATGCCCTGCAGGAACAGAAACGCAGCAAAGGGGCTCATTGCCGCGCCCGTGTCGCGCATCCAGTGAGTTCGCATGTGCAGCAGGTAGGCGATGTTACCCATCGGCCGCAGGTGTTCTTCGAAAACGGCTCCATGGTAGGAAGGCGAAGGCCCGCAGAACTCGGGCCACTTTTCGGGATTGTCGGCCCATTTGAAGTTACCGCTATCCACGACGGCTCCGCCCACGTGCGTGCCGTGTCCGCCAATGAATTTGGTCGTGCTGTAGATGACCACGTCGATCCCGTGCTCGATCGGACGCATCAACATGGGAGTCATCACCGTATTGTCGCAAAGTACAGGGATGGCTCCATGCGGTGCCGAATGGGCCGCGTCGGCGATGGCTTTGAAGTCCGGTACGTCGTTCTTTGGATTACCAAGGCTCTCCATGTAAACGAGTCGCGTGTTCTCGTCGACCAGGCCATGGATTTCCTCGGGTTTGTCCGGATCGAAGAAGCGAACCTCAATGCCCAGTTGCTTGAAGGTTTGCGTGAACAGCGTCCATGTGCCGCCGTAGAGCGACGTGCTGCTGATGATGTTTTGGCCACTGTGAGCCAACGTCAGGATGGCGGCATTGATCGCCGACTGCCCGGAGGCGAAGCACAGCCCCGTGACACCACCATCCATCGCGGCCAGCCGCTTTTCAAGAACGTCGACCGTAGGGTTCATGATGCGGCTGTAGATATTACCGAATTCGCTGAGCCCAAACAGGGCTGCGGCGTGGTCGGTGTCGTTGAACGTGTAGCTGGTCGTTGCGTAGATCGGAACCGCCCGGCTGTTGGTGGCTGGGTCGACTTCCTGTCCAGCGTGAAGGGCGAGAGTATCTAGACTTTGAGGTTTGTCTGACATGACTTGGTCCCAGAGTGAATTTTCGATCTAAATTAAAAGCAGCTACGGCAGAGCCAATGCCCTCAAACTGCTTCGTGCAATTTGGGCTTACCCAGAGATCTTAACGGACACGAATCACAGTGAAAGCCGTGCTGACGATACTGGTGGGCTACCGAATCACGGACGCAACACGTTCGCGTACTTCCGTATGCAAGTTGGGGGGCAAGGGACCGCGTCCGGCTGAACGCAAGTTTTCCGCGAGGTGAGCGCTATTGCAGGTCCCGACGATGGTCGTGTGACAGCGCGGATGGCTGAGCGTGTACCGCAGGATCAGTTCCGACTTACTCATCCCGTCGGGCAACAGGGATTGCAGATTCGCCTTCTCCCAAACATCGTCCAGCTTTGGTCGTTTGATCTCGGCGTCGGGACCGCCATGTGCGATGCCACCACGAATGATGATGCCGGCGTCGGATTCAGCAGCCGCCGTGATCACATTGTGATGTTCGGGTGCGAGGCATGAGTAGGGTATCTGGAAAGTGTCGAAGACACCGAGAGAGATTAGATCCGATAGGTGCGGCAGCTTGTTGGACGAGCCAATGAACCGAACGATGCCTTGCGACTGATAGTCCTTCAGGAGATCGATCAGTCCGGCGTTCTGTAATTCGTCTGCTGTGCCGCCATGGAATTGCAGCAGGTCGATATAGTCGGTCTGCAGCCGTTTGAGGCTCGTCTCGACGTTTCGCTTCACCACGTCCGTAGACCACGTATGACGGACTTCGAGATGGTCCGGCCGCTGCCGATAGTCGCATCCGCACTTGGTAGCAAGGTAGTATTCGCTACGGCGCCCGGCAATGTGTCGTCCGATGCGTTCTTCGCTGATTCCATAATCCGGGGACGTATCGATGAAGTTGATGCCGGCATCCAGCACCGCATTCAGGAATTCGCCGGCCGCGTCTTCTTCTACGACGCGAACACCCCACGTATTCGGTCCCCGCAGGCCCATGCTGCCATAGCCGAGCTGGGTTACTTGAAGGCCCGTTCGGCCCAGTGTTTTCTTGATCATGCCGTGAGTTTAGCGAACAGCACCGGGAGGCCCAAGCGTGCACAAATGCAGTCGTGGAAGGGGCATTGCCGCCTTGCGGGTGGAGCGGCGATGCGTGAACGGCACACCTGGCGCTGGCGCAGAATTGAATTCAGGGGCAGGCGTAGCCTTGCGAGTGTTTCGTGCAGCCACTCTTCCGAATCCGAACCATAGCGCACACCCGGCCGGCGATATAGCTTATAGTTACCAGCCGCTTACCAGACGAGATACAGCGTGCCCGATAGTCAGCGGACAACGATTGGAGCTAACGGTGATATTTGGTGGTGGAAAGAAAAAGCAGATTGCGTCACTCCATAAGGAAGGGGTGGCGTTCTTCGAGGCGGGCGAATACGGGGAAGCCGTCAAGCGTTTCGCGAAGCTCAATGATCTCGAGCCAACGTCGGAGCGTCTTTACTACATGGGTGTGCTCTTCGACCTCATGGGGCACGGCGACGGCTCATTGAGTGCGCTGCGTGAATCCATAAGGTTAGACCCGGGGAACTCGCAAGCGCGTTTTAGCCTCGCGACGGTGTTGTACCAAAAGGATAATATTGAAGGCGCGTTCGAAGCGGCACAGCAAGCTTATGAAACGAATTCGGAAGACTTCCGCATTCTGAACCTCTACGCTCGGCTAATGATCGAGTCACCCTACACCGATCATCAGAACCCGAAATTGGCATTTCGGCTCTCAGAGAAGGCTTGCAAGCTGACGGACTGGCAGGACGATGTGTGCATCACGACGCATGCCGCGGCCAAGGCGGCGCTGGGTGGCAACAGGGCGAAAACCAAAGAGGAAAAGCGTCCTGCTCCAACGCAGGCAACGGGCGACGAGGTGATCGCCCATTTCGAAAAGCGATTCAAGAAGAAGGCCAACCCGCGATCACTGCAGAATATTGTGCCCAATCACGTCCCCGTCTCGGTACACACGATTGAAACCGGCAAGGGAGTTTCGGTGATCTTTACCAATGGCATGAGTTCCGTTCCCGCACCCGCCAGCAAGAAAGGTGATCTGAAGCTTGCCGAGCTGTACATGATCATGCCGTCGGATCACGAATTTCCGGTCGAAGTCAACGAGTCGGTTTGGCCCTGGCACCACCTGCAATTGTTGGCTTTCCGCCCGCACGGTGAATCGGGAGCGTGCTTCAGTCGTTCCCCGCAAGTTACGACAATCGGCGACGCGCCCGAGCCCTTCACTTCAAGCTGTGATTTCGTGGCGTACTTGCTGCTACCCAACGTGAAGGGTTACGTCGATGCTTGTGTGCTGGAATCGGATGCCAAAATTGAGTTTCTGTTGGCGATGCCGATCTACCATGAGGAATACGAGCTGGCTTTGCAGGAGGGCGGTATTGCCAGACTGTTCCGTCTATTGCGAGACGCAAAGCTGAAGCCGTACTACAAGCCGGGACGAAAGAACCTGGCAGTCTCCTAGACTTCGCGGAAGTGTCCATCCTGCTCCACCGAGCGATTCGCGAATTGCTCCGACAGCAGCAGGTAATCTTCAAACGTCACAAGCTGATCATTATTCAGATCGCCGTCGGCATAAATCGCGTCGCTTGTTGCGAAGTTTGATCGCAAGGTGGCGACATCACGATCTGTCAGGCCGCCATCCAGATCAAGATCCCCAAACGTGTCGGCGGAGAGATTCAGGTAGATTCGACTGCGTCCATCCTCGGTAACCGCGATCACGTCGGTGTCTCCGTCTCCATCCACGTCCCCAGCCGCGACTGCACGAGTCGCTACGCCGGTATCGAGATTCGACTGCCAGAATTGAAACTGACCATTCGAGTTCAGCCAAAGTGAATTCCCATGATCGCCCGCGGCGGCGAAAAACAGGTCGTTGTCGCCGTCCGAATCGAAATCGCCGATTGCGAAATCGTTCTGAGGGAGATCGCCGAGCTGGTGTCCCCACGTGCGATTGCAGCACCGACTGGACGTTGGGTAAACGGTGCCCGGGCCAGCGCCAAGTCCAACCAGCCCAATGTTGCCAGGGTATTCATCAGGTGTGGGGTTGGAATGCAGTCGAAATGCATCCACGACACCCGGGGCTGCCCAAACTTCCCCCTGACGCTGCAATCGAGCACCGGCGGGGCCGCGATTCTCGTAAAAGTATCCTCCACGTTCGGCATCGTTACTAACGACGAGATCGAGATCGCCGTCTTCGTCGAAATCAGCAAAGGCAGAAGCGTAGCTGGTCTGCACGCCGTAACCGGTAGTCGTTTGCCACAATGCGTCGCGACTCAGCACCAGATTGTCTTCCGCAACTCCGCCCGATTCCGACTGATTGGCGAAATAGAAGTCAGGACGTTCATCGCCATTCACGTCACCGGCCGATACATCGACCGAAACGACACCCTCTTCGCGTTCCAGCGGAATTTCCCGATAGCTGTCCTCGCCATCGCGCAAGAAGATGCGATTTCCACCCACCGCGGCGACGACGATATCCACATCGCCGTCAAGGTCGACGTCGACCAATTCCACATCGTTCGTGCCCTCGGTCTCGAATCGAATGCCGGAATCTTCATAGAACCCGGCTCCGTCGTTCCACCAGATTTCGTCGGCTGCATCACGGATGAAGTACGCGTCCAGGTCTCCGTCATTGTCGAAGTCAGCGAGCGCGACATCGTTCGCTTCGCCTACATCCAGTTCACGGCGGACGTCCGCAAGGACTGGCTTCACTGGTTCCGGGTAGAGGTGCATCGACCAGGTTTGGTATTCCACGCAGGTGTCTACCGTGTACAGCACGTAGTCGCCGGCTTCGGTAAACCTTTCAGGGAAACCACAGAATTGATTCCATTCTTGATATTCCCGACGCGGCGAAAGGATGCCTATCGGATAGGTGCCAGCTGGCGTGCCGTCCGTATGCCAATACTCGGTAAGGCCAGTTTCATTCTGTTTTTCAAATATCAGGGCATTGCCGTTCGACAGTTCGAGCACGACTTCTCCCACTTCTACGCCAAGGTACTCTTCGGCGCTGACTGGCGAGCTGAGGTATTTGTTCACGACGAATTGCTCATTGTCATCGAAGATCAAGAAGTCGTCCGTACCGATGAATAACTCGAGCTCGCTGTCATCGACTTTTTCAGGTTTCAGACGACCACTGGACGCGCGCCAGATTTCTTCATGCTTTCGGTAGTAGACCGCATGTTCTGCGAAGTGGATGATTTCTGAAGCTTCATCGACTGCGATCGTACCTTCCGCGGTTCCGTCGGTCTGCCAAAGCACGTTGCCGGCGTGGAAAACACTCACCCCGTTCCACTCAGTAGGCTCCAGCGTCACGTCCGGGTGGCTTCGGTAGTTTGCGAGCTCGCTTGTTCCCGTCTCGTCAATAATCCACAGAGTCGTACCCGTTCGCGGGCCTGTCTCTACGAGCATCGCCTGGTCGTTGGGAAGCACGTTAATGCTGAGGATCGCATCGTTCGTGCGAATCAGCTCGCGGTGTCCGCGAGCGGTAAGTTCCATGATGACTTCTGAATCGAGCTCTTCAAAGTGAGCGTAAATGGCGTCGCCTCGCCATGATCCCTGTGTTGTGGGACGTGCATGCTCCGGCGACCGACGGGTTGTCTGAATTGCGTACGTTCCTTCGTCCGTCCAGTTCGTATACCAGTCCGTGACGGTGATGTGATTGGAGTCAGCGTGTTCGTCGAAGACCGAGAAAATGGACTGCGATGGATCGTCCTCGGGCCAGAAAGAGTAAGCTTCTGAATGGAACTCAAGCGTTCGCTCGGATACTTCCCGATTCCTCCCGTTAACTAGCGAATAGGAAAGCGACACCTGTTTGGCTCCATCTTCAATCTCCATGGTGTCAAAGGCAGCGAGCAGGTATGACTCTGTCGCTGGCAGCCAGTAGGCTGGGTACAATCGGTCAACATCCATCCAGGAAATATCAGACCGGAAAATGGATTGAGTTCCTTCCTTGGTTCCGTCACTCATCCAAACGGAATGTGCATTAAGTGTTGAGAAAGTCAGCTGGTCACCGACTGGTCGTAGTTGATCAATTTGATTCCTGCTTATTTCCTGAATGCTTGACAGGTCTGTCCCATCAAATCGCCAGATTTCCCTGCCATAGTCGGACGTGAAATACACATTGCCATCAAACTCGACAGGATCCTCGGCGGGGTACTCTCCCAGTGCGTTGGACAACTGTCGCGTGTTGCCTTCGGAACCGTCCGTCACAAAGAATGCACGAGCGCCGTAGCCGCTTGTTAGGACCTCAAAATATATGTTGTCGTTGGCCACGAAGAAGGAATCCAGAAGTACCATCTCACCAAGGTTCGTGCCGACGACGACGGTGCCTTCGGGCGTGCCGTTCGTACGAACCAGTGAATCGTAGTTACTTCGCAGATCGCAACCTTCTCCCGTTGCTTCGGCGGCAAGGTAGTGGGACGACTCGCCTCTGAAATCCACTTCGGTGCTGCCGGCCTGACAGAGTTCGAAATTCCCCAGTAAAGTCGGCGCAAGCGTCATCATCTCCCGCGGCTCTAGGCTTTCGATTCTGCCCCATGGTCTTGCGCGCCGCGATTTCCCGGACTTCATATCCAATGCTCCTCGATTAAGACTCCATGGGGCATACGGAGGGTGTTGCAAAGTCTGACGCGAAATCCCAAATTTTTCGCTGCCTGTGCTTGTGTGCGTTCCGGCGTTGGCGGGGGAGGCGCGCGGTGACGCGCACGAGTACATCGCGGTGACGCGCATGAGTGCCGAGTGCGTGACCGGCAGGGGCCCAATCAAACAGGCAGCAGGGCGAAGCGGGGTTCCGGCGGTAGCTCGACCGTGATTGGGTCACCCGTTCGGACGATACCGCCTTCCAGGACGACCCCCATCACTCCTGATTTGCGAATTAACTGGCCGTCAGAATCTCGATCAAGGCAGGCTTGCATCAAGCCGGTTTGAAAACGATCGAGTTGCGCACATGGATTTCGCAAACCCGTGACGCGGACGGCTGCTGTCTCACCAATCCACAGCACCGTATCGCGAGGCAACGCCAGCAAGTCGACGCCCGCCGTCGTGATGTTCTCGCCCACGTCACCGGGACCTACGGAGTAGCCCCGCGAGGCCAATTCGCTGAATAGCTCGGCGTGGATCAAATGCACTTGCCGCAGATTCGGCTGCGAGGGGTCGCGTCGAACACGCGAGCGATGCTTTACCGTCTCGCCCGAGTGTGCGTCTCCTTCGACACCAATCCCCGCCAATAACTGAACCTCCGACTGCGGCGACTTGCTGAACGAATGCGAGTCGCTGCGGTGAACGGCGGTGACGGTCGGCGACATGGTGTCGACTCCTTGTGCTTAGCTGCTGGCGAGACGGGTTCCTGGCAACAGACACACAACACGAGAGGTTGGTTCAGATCTCCCAGCCTTTTCGCACGTACGTCTGCAGATAGCGTTCTGCGTTCGGATTGCCGGACGCCGTGGCGGTTTCCCCGTTCCAGTCGAATCCGCCACCCGCGCGGAAGGCCGCGTTACCAAGCAACACCGTCTCGGCGAGCGGACCCGAGTAGTCAAAGTTGCACGTCGCTTTTTCGCCGCCCTTGCAAGCGTCAATGAACTCCTGGTGGAAACCCGGTGAATCCGGAATCGACTTCGGTGGTGGCGTGTAGCTGGCGAACTTCTCTTCCGGGTAGAGCTTGTAGCGCCCGAAGTCGCAGTGCAGGATCCCTTCCGTACCGATGAACACGGTATTTCCCCAGTGATCCAGGCCGTGGACTTTGAGCACGTCGGGCCCCGGTTTCGAATGATGCCAGTAGAGGTCCAACGACGGACGATCCGTCTGACGGTCGGCCGCGAATTCGAATTTCATTGCCATCTGGTTGGGCGTCGTCAGCTCGTGTGGTTCCGGACCGACAGCGTCCACTCGAGTTGGATACTTGAGATCCAACGCCCAAAACGGAATATCCAGGATGTGGCAGCCCCAGTTGCCCGTTTCGCCCGTGCCGTAGTCCCACCAAAATCGCCAACCATACGGACAGATTGTCGGGTGGTACGTACGCTCGCGGCCCTGCCCGAGCCAGAGATCCCATTTCAACGTCGAAGGGATTGCCGGTTTGTCCTGCGGAATTTCAGGCATCCCCCGATCGCCACTCACCCAGGAGTGAACTTCAAGGACGCGGCCGATGGCGTGGCTCTTGATGAGTTCCACAACGCGATGCACGTTGTCGATCGTGTGTCGTTGCACACCTAGCTGTGTCGCCACTCCCGTCTCGGTCGCCTTCTTCGTCATGCGACGCGCCTGATCGACCGAATGCGCCATCGGCTTCTCGCAATACAAGTGCTTGCCTAGATCCATCGCAATCATGGACGGATGGAAGTGCGTGTGGTCCGGCGTACTGACCGCGACGGCGTCAATCTGGTTTGACATCGCGTCGAACATCCGGCGGTAGTCGTAGAAAGCTTTCGCCTTTGGATGCTGCTTGAATGCGTTTTTCGCGCGGTCGTGATCGACGTCACAGAGCGCAACGATGTTCTGCGACGACAGACCACTGAGGTTCGCCGCACCGCGACCTCCGCAACCGATCACGGCCACATTGAGTCGTTCATTTGGCGACTGAGCCCTTGATTTGGCGGCGGTGCCGGCCCAAACGCCAGCTCCCAGTAACGCGGACTGTTGAATAAACGATCGTCGTCGAGTCAATTTACGATTCATGTTGGTGCCCTCATATCTGGATTCGTCTGAGCAGTTTACCATCATCAGCAGGCCGACACACATGCCGGCTATCAAACACATCACAGGAATGGTTCGCATTGATCGCCATCTCGGGCATAATGTGCCCATCTCAAAACAATAGCGAGCAACCACCATGCAGAATGTGATCACGCTGGTCCTCGGCGGGGGACGAGGCACGCGGCTCCAACCGCTCACCAAATATCGGTCGAAGCCAGCCGTTCCCCTGGCAGGAAAGTACCGGCTGATCGACATTCCCCTGTCGAACTGCATTAACAGCGGTTTGCGGCGAATTTACGTGCTGACGCAATTCCTTTCGGTCAGCTTGCACCGCCACATTCGACAGACGTACCGCTTCGACCAGTTCAGCGGCGGCTATGTCGAACTGCTCGCTGCACAGCAAACCATGGAAGGCGGCACGGATTGGTATGAGGGTACCGCCGACGCGGTTCGAAAGAACGTCCGCTACCTCGAGCAACGTGGCATCGACTACGTGTTGATCCTCTCCGGCGATCAGCTCTATCGCATGAACTACCTCGACATGCTGCACACGCACACACAAACTGGTGCCGATGTTTCGATCGCCGCATTGCCCGTCGATCGGGAAGACGCCAAGTCGTTTGGCATCATGCGCATCGACGATGGCGGTCGCGTAAAGGGCTTCGTCGAAAAGCCGCAGACGACCGAGGAAATGGAATCGGTCAGCATGCCGCCCGAGTGGTTCGCCAAGAACGGCTTCGAAGCCAAAGGGCGAGATTGCCTTGCCAGTATGGGCATCTACCTGTTCAATCGCGATCTTTTGGTCGATGCACTTCGCTCAAGCTCCCACGAGGATTTCGGACGCGAGGTGTTCCCAACGCTGATCGATGACAAGCACGTTCAGGTTCACCTCTTCGACGGCTATTGGGAAGACATTGGAACGACCAAAGCGTTCTATGACGCCAACATCGCGCTGGCGAGTGCAGACCCACCCTTTAACCTTGCCGCAACCGTGGCACCCCTGTTTTCCCGCTCGCGTTTTCTACCGCCGTCCCGCATCGACGGAGCCACGGTCAGCAACAGCATCATTGCGGACGGATGTCAGATTGGAAAAGGCAGCGTCATTGAGAACAGCATCATTGGCCTTCGCTGTGTGCTTGGCGAAAACACCGTGATCAAGAACTCCGTGCTAATGGGTGCTGATGACTACGAGTCGGAAGTTGACGCCAAAGAGAACGAGCAGGCCGACGTACCACCGCTGGGTGTCGGAGCCAACTCGCACATCGAACACGCCATCATCGACAAGAACTGTCGCATCGGCCCCAATGTGGTCATCAAGCCGCCTGCCGATCCAGCGGACACGGACGGGCCCAATTTCGCTGTGCGTGAAGGGATCCCCGTCATCGAGAAGGACGCGATCCTGCCTGCCGGATGGAAAATGGGCGGCTAACAAAATAGTTCAGCACCCCCCCGTGGCGCGCGAGATTACTGCGACGACGTAAACAGACTGAGCAGCATGTTCGCCAGCAAGTCGGCGTCGTCATCGGTGACGGGTGCGAGCGGCTCCTCGTCGACGATTTCATTGATGGCCACATCGACCAGCGGACCGCTTGGCGATGAGCCAGCGTTTGAGCCAGCGCCCGTACCGGCAGTTGATTCCGCTGGCCCAGCCGGGTTGCTGCCCGTCTCGACCGGAACTGCATCGCCGGGCTGGGTGTCCGATGCAACGGCCAGCGTGTCGCGTCCGCGTCGGGATGCAGCCTGCTCCATCGGCTTGCCGTAAGTCTGCGCCAACACGATGAAATCCGAGAATTCGACGCGACCGTCCCCGTTGGCGTCTCCGCGACTATGGCTGACATTCTGCGTCTGCCCAAAATAACGGGCCAGCACGATGAAGTCGTCGAAGCCAACTTCGCCGTCATCATCAAAGTCGGCATCGCGCTGCACGGCCGCCGGAGCGGACTGCAGCAAGATGTCCACCGTACGCAATGCGTTGACCGCCCCCACGGCATCCGAGTTGGAAACCCGCCGCGTTGCGCCTTCCACGATCGCGTCTCGCAACTCGTCGACCGCAACGTCCGGATAGGCGGAAATCGCCAATGCCGCAACACCAGCAACATGGGCGGCCGCGACACTGGTTCCCGATGTCCGAGCGTACTCGTTATCGGAAACCGTGTTGTAGATATGCTCGCCCGGAGCGTCGACCTGGATCGCCCCCGAATTCCCAACTCGATTGCTGGTTGGCAGGCGATAGTAGGATTCCGTGTGTGCACCAACCGAAATGATGTTATTCAGTTCTGCACTGTGGACGGCGGGAAAGACGGGCGTCGCCGCAGTTTCATTACCGGCAGCGGCAACCACCAGTACATTGTTATCGGCCGCGTGCTGTAGTGCCGTCGTCATGTGCCGGGTGGAGGTCCCGCCCACACTCAGATTGATCACCTGAGCGCCATTGTCTACCGCATAGCGAATCGCGGAAGAGATATCGCTGGTTGTTGCCACACCGGCTTCATTGAACACTCGGAGAGACATGACCGTGGCGTCGTACGCAACACCAGTGCTGCCGTAGCCGTTTCGACCGGCCGCAATCGTGCCGGACATATGCGTCCCGTGGTCGCTGGGGCTAATCGGGGAGTTATCGTCATCAACGAAATTCCAGCCGTTGAGATCGTCCGCATACCCGTTACCGTCGTCGTCCTTGCCATTCAGCATCTCCCCGCGGTTGACCCAGACGCTACTGACAAGGTCGCGGTGAAAATCGATCCCTGAATCAATGACGGCAACGACAACACCGTCGCCTGTGTAACCCTTATCCCATACATCAGATGCATCCAATGCATCGAGACCCCAACCGTACGTAAGCAGGTCGCGGCGCTCAAGCTGTTCGCAGACAGATGCCCGAGGGGATCGGGGCAGGAATGACCGATTCATGAAGCTGACCGAAACGATTAACGGGACTGTTGGCCCCAAAACAGGGAGGTATGCACTCCCATCTTTGGTTTCATCGCGTTAACGTTGCCGAATTCCGAAATCAAAATCAGCAATTGCCCGAAACTGCTAGCGGGCGAGTCCCTGATTCCGCGAAAAGCGGCGTGCAAGCTCGACAAAAAACCGTCCGTGGAGCAGCGAGCGGCGAGCCCTTGCATTGCTGCCAGCAGCCATAACGTATCGAGTTGAGGACAGCCAGCTTCCAAACCGTCAAAGCAACAAACAGCCAACCGCAATCGGCCGTTTGCCAACTAGGCCATCATCTTGTTCACTGCGGCAATCTGACTTTCGCTGGGTAGCCCCCACTCGCGACATTCTTCCAGCCCAAACACCTTCGACAGCGTTCGCGACCCAAACCGTTCGTCGATGATCTCCAGGTGGTCAGCACACATCATCGCGGGATGTCGAAATCCGCACGCTCGCGTCACCGCAAGCATCTCTTTTCGCAACGCGATCATGTAATTGGCCATCCGCGCCGATTTGTCTGTCGGATCGAGGCCGCGCATGAGCCATTGGCTTTGTGTCGCAACTCCCGTCGGACAATGTCCGGTATGACATTTCTGCGCCTGAATGCAACCAATGGCCATCATCGGTTCCCGCCCGACGTTGATCATGTCGCACCCCAGAGCCATCGCCAACAGCCCGCTCTCCGGGAAGCCAAGCTTGCCCGATCCGATGAACACCACGTCATCCTGAATACCAGCTTTCAGGAAGGGTTCATAGGCTCGCACAAACCCAAGCTTGAAGGGCAGGGCAACGTGGTCGGTGAATACGAGAGGTCCGGCGCCGGTGCCACCTTCACCACCGTCCACCGCGATGAAATCCACACCGCGTGACGAAGTGGCCATTTGGGTTGCCAGCTCCTCAAAGAAGCCAGTGTCGCCAACGGCGGACTTGATCCCGACCGGTAGCCCGGTTCGGTCGGCAATCGTTTCGACAAAATCCAACATGGAGTCGACATCTGAAAACGCTTTGTGGCGCGATGGACTGACGCAGTCTATCCCCATCGGTATGCCGCGGATCTGTGATATTTCGGAAGTAATCTTGGCCGCCGGAAGCAGTCCGCCCATGCCGGGCTTGGCTCCCTGGCTCAATTTAATCTCAATGGCGCGAATCGGGCTCTGCTGAACAACATCGACCAATTTCTCGAGATCGAAATTCCCGCCGACGGTGCGGCAACCAAAGTAGCCGGTACCAATTTGCCAAACGAGATCTCCCCCGTGTTGATGATGCGAGGCGACTCCGCCTTCGCCGGTGTTATGCAAACAGCCCGAGAGTTTGCAGCCGCGATTGATCGCCTCGACCGCTGCCGCACTCAGCGAGCCGTAACTCATCGCCGAAACATTGACGATCGAATTTGGACGAAACGCGTGCTTCCGTTCGCGCGCAGACCCGAGCACCTTGGCGCAGGGAATCTCGTAGCCTTCCGTGTATCCCACCGTCCCGGGGCGAAGTTCATCGAGCGGAAATGCGGAGTGCTTGATGATCAGGGAGTTTGGGGACCTCTCCAGATCATTGTCCGTCCCAAACCCGAAGTAATTATTCTGCTTCTTTGCAGACGCGTAAATCCAGCTTCTTTCGTCCCGACTGAAGGGTCGTTCCTCGTCATTGGCGGCGACAATGTACTGGCGCAGCTCCGGGCCAATCAGCTCGAAGAAGTAGCGAAAATGCCCCAAGACAGGGAAATTCCGCAGGATCGCATGCTTCGTCTGAGTCACGTCTCGCCAGAAGACCGCAACCAACGCGACCATCAGTAGTACCACCACCCAAAACATGACTACCTCCTACGTGTGCACCGAATGTGGCTTGTCGACTTCGGAAGTGCGCGGTGCCCCCCCTGACAACAACGTCGACAAAAAGCATCATGTGACAATTCGGCTGTACACGGAAGTGTGTCCGGCTTGCGCATAAGCGAAATGGTCCGTTTGTATCGGATACTGATCGATATCGATATTAAAACCTTAACGAAACAAGTGCCCGTTTTTTTGACGTCGATTAGACTGAACTTCCATGCGGTAAACAACTCTGAGCCTTCGCGTTCATTCGTAGCGCCCAAGGCAGCCAATCGGCCAAAGACTTCCGTGGAGTTGACCACATCGCCCTCAGCGCCCGTCCAAAAAGCTAGTCCAATTTGAGGATATGTTCATGAAGAAGAACCCCTTGCGTCCAAACCTTGAATCGCTGGAAGATCGCCGCGTCATGAATGTCGGGCCGATCGGCCTTCTCCATCAGCCCGCCGGTAGCGAGGCATGGATGGTCGGACGAGCAGATAGCTCGAGCGAGCTGACCATCAATAGCAAACACGCACCCGGCGAATTTACAGCCCAGGTCGTCGCCGACCTGAATGGTGATGATGTCGACGATGTGTTGGGACTGAGCGAAGACAATCGATGGGTCCTCCAGGTGAACGACGGCACGCAGTTGTTTGCTGTAGACCGTGGAGTCGCCGTTAGCAATCTCGCTGAGATCATCGGCACGGGCGACTTTGACCAGAACGGCACGATCGACGTCCTGTCCCGTGATACGTCAAATAACCTGTGGGTTTCCAACGCCGTCAACGAACGATTGGTGAACCGCTTCTGGGGCACGATCCCTGCGGCTCCGGACCATCAGTTCATTGAAGATTTTGATGGCGATGGCGACCTCGACTTGCTGACCGCGTCCGATGGACGCTGGCACCTGTCTCGCAATGAGGGAACGGAATTCGTGACGGAGGAATGGGGATTCCTTGGAGACTACGGTTGGCAAGCCATCGTTAGTGGCGACTTCAATGGCGACGGTAAAGAAGATGTGGCGGGCCTCGCGGGCGACCGAACGTGGTGGCTGTGGGAGAGTACGGATACCGTTTCCGAGCATGCCCAGTACTGGGGCCACTGGAAGATGCGTGACACCTGGCACGACATCAACGCAGCCGACTTTACGAACGACGGTAAAGACGACCTGATTGGTCGTACCGAAGACGGTCGACTGTGGGTCGGCACGGCAACCGACACCGACTTTATGACATGGACATGGGACCGTGGCTGGGTCAATCACGCCGACTGGCAGCACGTAACCATTATCGATGTCAATGACGATGGCCTGCCAGATCAAGTCGGACAGGCAAACGGCAAGAACTGGTTCTACGGTATCAACACCGGCACCGCCGGCTTTGACAACTCGCGTTGGCAACGACAGTCGACCACCGGGTTTGTCCACCTCACCAAGAACTTCGTTGCTGAGGAAGCGGTGAATGTCGTCGCCTCCCTGCCCGAAGGAGGCATCAACATCCAGTCGAATCCGATCATCGTCACACTGAACGACGATAACCAGCTGGTGCTCAACGGTAACGGCGAAGAGCTGGTGGGTGTCGAGGTCAAGTCGGAAAGCTCATCGCTGATACCGATTGCCGACAACAATGCAGCACCGTTCCAGTTCCTGCTCCTGAACCAGGCCAACAACGTGTCCTTCGGTAGCCTTGGACAATCCGTAGTACTCGATGAACCTTTGACGCTGGGCGTTGGCTGGGACCCAACCAGCACAGCCGATGTGACGGTCGCCGTGGGCGTTGGCGTCGAGGCAGTACCGGCAGTCCTCGCGGAACCACTCGGTGACTACGTCGACCGCGAGTACAGCACTGCGGAATCCAACCTGCTGGCCTACGACTCGGCCAACTAGGGTACCACGAAGACCCTCATTACAAACTCAAGGCCACTGCTGGGTGCACCGGCAGTGGCCTTTTTTGTTCAGAAGCGAATTGACGATCGTGGTTCAGGTCGCCATCCAGAATTGGGATAGGCTCAGCACCGGGACAATCTAAGCACCGGGACATGCTACCCGTGCCCGGGCTACGCTTTCTCCGCGATCAGTAGATCCAGTTCCTCGCGAAGTCGGCCCAGAATCTCGTCGTAGCTGTACGCGCCCAGCTCCTTCGGCCCCTTTTTGAGGTTCACGAAATTCGGTCCGCACCACAGCCCCAGATCGGCATCATCCGTTTCGCCGGGACCATTCACACGACAGCCCATTACGGCGATCGTGAGCGAGTGCTCTTCCGCGTAACGCGTCATCTCTTTCACCTGTGCGGCGAGTTCAATGAACGCCTCGTTTTCGACACGTGAGCAACTGGGGCAAGCGATGATATTGAGCGTATTCAACCCAAAGTCGACCACGGATCGAACCCGACCGGCGGCAATGTCCGCGAGGATATCGCGTCCGGCCTGGATCTCCTGGGGCTTCTCCGAGTTGGGAACCGTCAACGAAACGCGAATCGTATCGCCCACACCGCGCGAGATCAGTTGTTCGAAGGCAATCCGGGTCTTGATCACTCCGTCCGGAGGCAGTCCCGCCTCGGTCACGCCCAGATGCAAGGGCACATCCGGCCGTTGCTTGGCAAATCGTTGGTTGACCTCGATGACCTTGGCTGGATCCGAATCCTTCAGGGAAACACAGTAGCGGGTAAAGTCGAGCGAATCGAGGAATTCGCAATGCTCCAAAGCGCTCGCCAGCATGGGTGAGATGGAATCGTCGGGATCGTAGGCATCAGCTTTCGCGGGATCGACGCTACCGCAATTCACGCCCACTCGCATTGCGCAATCATATTCCCGAGCGGTGTCCACAAGGAAGCGAACCTTTTCCTGCCACGGCTTTTCGCGCTCGTGGTGGTACAGGTGTCCTGGGTTGTAGCGAATCTTGTCTACGTGCGCGGCCACGTCCTTCGCCAGGCGATAATTTTCCTGGAGATCGACGGACAGATTCGCTTCCGTCTGGCGACGAATTTCCGCAAGCGCGGTCGCATCCTTGGTGCTATCAACGGCGATGCGTACCACGTCGGCACCGGCATTGTGCAGCAGGTTTACGAGCTCGACAGTCGCATCAACATCTTGCGTGTGGGTTGCCGTCATACTCTGCACGGCAATCGGGTGGCCATCGCCGATCGTAATCGAGCCGATTTTTACTGGCCGCGTGGGATTTCTATTCACTCAGGCACCCTTCATTTGTTGTGGCCCAAAAGTAGGGCCAACGTACGTACTTGCTGCTAACCGCAATCTTGTGGTTTTCAACACCGCATTCCATAGCAATTTAGTTCACTGGCCAATTTCTTCGAGTGGTGGCGTGATTTCTTGGATTCGGAATTGAAAATGGGGTTTCATTCGGCGCAGTGTAACATTTTGCCAACAGCTATAATTTGGGCGTCGAGACTTCCAGGACGTTAAATCATGCTGGCTGACCCAAAGGAAGCGAATCCCACGACCATTTTCGCCATCGTCGCGTTGAGTGTAGTCGTTGCGCTCCTCGACCTCGCGGAGATGGCGAACTGGATCGACGCCCTGCCCGAGGTCTGCCTGCAACTGGCCTGCTGCGCGACCATGACGGCCCTCACCGTCCCGGTGCTCCGCCGAAGCGAGCTCCCGCGTTCCAGGAAACTGCTTTTTGCGGCCGTTTTTCTAGTCGGACTGTCCCTGGCAGCATGGAACGTTCTGGAGGAGATTCCTCAATTTGGAGACTCGCAAATCGCGGGAGCTACTGCGATTGGCACGAAGGTCGCCGAGCGTGCGGCAGGGACTTTCTGGTCCCTTTTGCCAATCATGATGATTGTGCTGTATCTTCGCGAGTACGCTCGCAACCAGTCGCGACTGGAAGCCACGGTAGAAGAACGCACGCGCGAGTTGTCAGCCACGAATCATTCGCTGCAGAAGGAAATCTGTGAACGCCTGCTGGCTTCCAACGAACGTGACCAGGCACGACAGGAGCTCGAGCAAACGCTGGCGGAAACCCCGTTGCCCATGCAGGGCCCCGGTCGGGCATGGGTTCGACAGGAACGACTCGCGGCGATCGACCAGGCTTTCTCCGGACTCTCGCACGAACTGAACAATTCGTTGATGCCGGTGCTCTCCTACACCAACCTGCTGCTCTCCAAAGCTTCGCTGCCGCCCGAACAAGCGCAGTGGCTGCACAACCTCTCGTACTCGGCCCGTGAGGCTGCCGCGGTGGTGCGCAATCTTCGCCACTTCTACCAGAACGCAAAAGGGGAACCGTTCGCGCCAATCTCACTGAGCTCCGTTGCTGAACGGGCGATCGAAACGATGGAGGCGTTCTGCGACAACCCACTGCCGAACGGGAAACAAATCCGGCTTGAGACTGACTTTGGCAGCAATACGAACGTTGAAGGACACCAGGGCCAGATGCAGCAGGTCATGACAAATCTGTTGAGCAATTCCATTGAGGCGATCGAAGAAAAGGGTGTTATCGGGGTCCGCACAAGGCGGGTAGGACAGTACGTCAACTTCGAAATCAGCGATAACGGCCGTGGGATGACGCCAACCGAACTGAAATGTTGCTTCGAGCCTTTCTTCTCAACAAAGAAATCCCGCACCGGCTTGGGGCTGAGTGTCTGTCACCGGATTGTGCAACGGCACGGCGGCTCGATTGACATCGACAAAGTTTCACCCCAGGGCACCAAAGTCTCCGTTCGCATCCCCGCATCCATTGAACCAGCGGAAGTCCAACCGTCCCCCTCCGCGGATGCCGATCTTACCGATCTGAAGTTGTTGTTGGTGGAAGACAACGCAACCGTGCGGCAATCCATGACCGACATGCTGGAACTGGTGGGTGTCAACGTCACCGCAGTTGAGACGGGCGTGCAGGCCATCGAAGTGTTACGAAGCAGTGACTTCGACGCCGTGTTGACCGATTTGGGCCTACCTGAGATGGACGGCGTCGAGCTCATCTCGGAAATCAGAAGTTTTTCAGAAGTCCCAACAATCCTCATGTCCGGCTGGCCACGCAACAAAATCATGGATCGGCTACAGGATCGACCTCAACCCAACACCATCCTTTCCAAGCCCACCAAGTTCGCGGATCTCACGCATACCATTGAACAGGTCGCCGGCCGTAAGGTACCTTCTCCAACGACAGAATAACCTGTTCACTTCGCTCGAATCGCGATCGCGCGAAGTCAGCGCAGCCATGCCTCGGACGATCAATGCAATTATTCCTTCTGCGTGTTGGTGAAACCACAAAGCCGTTGCTGACGGCCCTTCGCTCCACAGGTCGACACCGCATCTCGGGATGGCATCAGTCCGATACCATTCACGACTGGTTGAGCACACAGTTTCCGGGCGGGACCCGGATTGCCGACGTCGACGAGTTCTCCCAAGTGGCCAGCAACAATGCCGTGCTGGTGGGCGAGCGACAGGTGGACTGCGAGGACCAGGAACAACTCCTGCGCGAACTGGCTCGTGACGGGGTACCGTTGATACTCATGCAACCGGCTTGCTCGGGCATCTTCGCCTTCGAACTGGATATGATCCAGCGAGATACCGTGGCGCCGATGATTCCGGTTCACCCCGCGTGCCGGCACGAACTGCTGGACTCGGTGGCCGCTTCGCTTCAAACGTCGAATGCGAAGATGGGCACCGTCGAACAAATTGTGGTCGAACGGCAGATGGACGACCGCAGCGACGAAGCCGTGCGCGCGGCGCTTTCGCGGGATGCGATGCTCTTGCGGCGTCTGATTGGCGACTTCCACAAAATCGGCGCGATGCAATCTTCGGGAGAGCCGTCGCTGGCGAACCTCAGTGTCCACCTCACCAGTGCGCATTCCGCGATCACGCGATGGTCGGTTGGCCCCGTACTCGATCAGGCCGGAGCGACTCTCCAGTTGATCGGCACGGAGGGACGCGTCGCCCTGGAAATGCCCAATGACGGCCCTTGGCAACTGAAGTCGACCGATCCGTCCCTTGAAAAAGACGCCGTGGCCGACGTCTGGGATTCGGTTGTCGAACACATTGACGCGGGGATGGCCGGACAACCTTCAGCGCCGACCTGGGAAGATGCTGTCCGGGCCATCGACCTTTCCGATACCGCCTCAGAATGTATACGGCGTGGCAAGACGCTCACGCTGAACAACGAGCGATTGACCGAAGAAGACACGTTCAAGAGTATGATGGCCGCAGGTGGTTGCCTGATCATCATGGTACTGCCTGTCCTGCTGCTGCTGGTTTCGCTCGTTGACGGCATGAACCTGCCCTACAACAAGACAACCGTCGTCGAGGCCGTCGCCGAACAACGCTCCGTTCCGCTGCCCCCCGACCTGAACGCCCTGAAAAGCATTGTGATCCCGGACGGACGAGAACTGACTCCAATGACGGAGGACGAGCTATTTCGAGCCTATGGGCTTCAACGCAAAGGAACGCCGGAAGCCTACTGCGTCGAACGCAACGAATTCACAATCGCGCCGGTACCCGAGGAGAACATCCTGCTCGAACTGCAATACGAAGGTGCATTCAATATTTGGCGAGGCTGGCCCTTCCTGTTGCTGGCACCCATTGCCTTCTTCCTGGCACTGCAACTCTTCAAGCTTGCATTCCCAAAACCAGGCGACTCTGCGACCGCCAAAGAGGCATCCTGACGCGCTACTCAGTGACGTGTCACACCCACAACGCCCGACAGCAGTGACACCACTGCTGTGTCTCGCAATTGCTCGATAGCACGTGGCGATCTTTCGCAATCGGCAACCATCCACAGTGTGGGCGTCAACCTGGGTCACCTGTGCGGGTTGCTGTCGCAGGTATCAAGCATCACACGCATCCGGTCCGATTTCTTCCCTTGAACCCAAGGACGATCGACGTACGCGTTGACCTCCGAAACAGAGAATCCCGCCCAGCCCAGCCCCGCACTTCGCCAGCGCCCATGAGAACCTTTCCGTTGAACCGGCATCGTGGACTAAACACCAGCCACAAGGTCATACTCCTGGCTGTGGTTGCCATTGGCATCTTCGCGATGCGCGTCGATGCCCAGAGCCTTCGCCGTTCGGCAATTGTCCGCGCCGTCGAGCAGGCACGTCCGTCGGTAGTGAACATCACTGGCCAGAAAATGGTCCCCGTCGAGGATCAGTATTCGGACGCCAGAAAACGCGTCAACGGAATGGGCACTGGAGTGGTCGTCGATCACCGCGGCTATATCCTCACGAACTACCACGTCGTGGAAGGTGTGCGGCGGATCAACGTAACGACGTCGAATGGATCGGCCTACGTTGCGCGACTGGTTGCCAACGACCCGACCACGGACCTCGCCATCATCAAGATTCCAACGCGTACGTCCATGACGGTCGTGCACGTCGGAAGCTCGAAGGATATCTACTGGGGTGAAACGGTGATCGCCATGGGCAATGCCTACGGTTACGAAAACACGGTCACCACCGGCATCGTCAGCGCCTTGCACCGAAACGTTCGGGTAAACGACAAGCAGGCATACCGCGACCTCATCCAGACCGACGCCAGCATCAACCCGGGCAACTCGGGCGGGCCGCTGTTGAACATTGATGGCGACATGATTGGTATCAACGTTGCGGTTCGCGTCGGTGCACAGGGCATTGGCTTCGCGATTCCCGTCAATCAGGCGCTGCAGGTAGCGGCTCGGCTGATGAGTGTTGAACGACTCTCGGGCGTCTGGCACGGTGTTATTCACGAAGATCAGATGGTCGGCACGTCTTCATCGGTCGTCGTGAAAAACGTCAAGCCTGACAGCCCGGCATCGCGAGCGGGACTGCGTCCGGGCGACGTGATCCAGCAAGTCGCGGGTCAGAAGGTCGGGCGAGGACTGGACGTGGAGTGTGCTCTGATCGGCACACGAGCGGGCGAAACGGTGGACTTTGCCGTCGTTCGCGACAACAAGGCCGTCGACGTACAGTTGGGTCTTGAGGCTCAACCGTCCGTTCGAGCCCGAAAGCCGCTCGCTGAAACGATCGTGAAAGATCCCGTCTGGACGAAACTTGGCGTCCGTCTGGAAGCCGTTAGCCAGGCCGACGTTCGGAAGCAAATCGACAAATTCCGCGGCGGACTACGCGTGACGGCCATCCGAGCTGGTGGTGTCGCAGCGAAAGAGGGCATCCAGAAAAACGATGTCCTTGTTGGCATGCGGATTGGAAAGCAGGACTGGGAAACCATTTCGCTGGACAACCTGCACTACATCATGGAAGAGGCCAACGAAAAGGGCCACTCCAACGTACCGTTTTATGTCGTTCGCAACGGAAAGACGCTATCCGGGTCGTTCACCCCGACCGTCCTACGCTAGGTCTCCCCCGACCAATGCCGTTGGAGTCGCGATGCCGTTCGCAGCCAAGTCGCCTACAATGCAGCAGACACCGATCTGCTCCTTGTGATACCCGGTAGGCAACTTGCGCGAAAACGACTTTGTAAACTGGATTTCCCGACTGGCCCAAAGCGACGACAATCAGCCGCTGACGGGAATCGGTGACGATGCAGCCGTCCTCGCAGCTACCGGGGACGACCTGGTTGTCACCACGGATCTGATTTGCGATGGCACGCACTTTATCGCCGCCGAAACGGATCCGTACCTCATCGGCCGCAAAGCGATGGCCGTTAACCTCAGCGACATCGCCGCGATGGCCGCTCGTCCACAAACGGCGTTTGTGTCGTTGCTCCTACCACGTAGCGTATCGGAAGACGACGCACAGCAGTTAATGCGTGGCATGACGGACCTTGCGCATCGGCACGGATGCGTGGTGGCCGGTGGCGACACGAACGTATGGAACGGGGCGTTGGCGATCAACGTCCTGATCATCGGCGAAGTGACCAAACACGGACCACTCAAACGATCTGGCGCTCGCCCCGGTGATGCCCTGGTCGTTACCGGTTCGCTGGGAGGCAGTCTCGCAGGGCACCACCTGACCTTTGAACCACGCATCCGGGAAGCACTCCAGTTGCACTCGGAATATAATCTTTCCGCCGGCATGGACCTCAGCGACGGCCTGGCATTGGACGTGCGACGCATGGCAACCGCCAGTGACTGCGGCGTCGTCATTGAGGCGGACGCCATTCCGGTATCAACATCGGCTCGCGAAATGGCCGACTCGGATGATGAAGCCATTGAACGGGCCATCGGAGATGGAGAGGACTTTGAATTATTACTGGCTTTGCCCGCCGACGAGGCCAATCGCCTCGTGCACGACCAGCCGCTTGAAACAGTCGTGACGCGTATTGGAGAATGCGTGGCCGGCAACGAGTGTGTGCTGACAAGAAACGGGCAGTCGCGGCCACTGCCGAAACTGGGGTACGAACACGAATCTGATCAATGAACGTCGAAATTACATTGCAATCCGAATCCGACACCGAACAGCTTGGCAGACAGCTCGCGGAATGCCTGCCAGAGCAGTGCATCGTGCTGCTAAACGGCACGCTCGGCGCCGGCAAGACACGACTGGTACGCGCATTTGCAACAGCGTGTGGCGTACCCGCCGGAGATATCACCAGCCCAACTTTCACCCTCTGGCAAACCTACTCGGCAGACAGGCTCATCCATCACCTCGACGCCTATCGGATCGCCGACGAGGACGAATTTGACGGGCTGGGTGTCTTCGAGGTGTTCGACGACTCTGCGGTCATATTCATCGAATGGGCCAGTCGCGTCATGGAATCCATTCCGCAAGCAGGACGGCTGGAAATCGATATCGACGTCGTCAGCGAAACCGGGCGTCTGGTTCGCCTGTCCACCGACGACACGGAGATTGGACGACGCATTGAGACTTTGACAGGCTAGACACAAGGCCAGGCAAGTTTCGAACACCCGGTCCCTGCGTGAACTACAGCTGCCGCGAGTACGTTGCCCCGCGCCCGGTTTCGACGAAACCCAGCTTGCGAAAGAATTCCAGGCCGGGCGCATTCAATGTCGCCACTTGCACACGAGCCGACGCCGTACCGCTGCCGCGCAATTGCTTGAGCGCGCTGGAAACAAGGAACGTTGCCAGCCCCGCCCGCCGGCTCTCGTCGATCACATTGACACGGCTCAGCGAAACGGCGAACGATCCCGAGCACGCATTCGTCCAGTCGGGATCCCACCAGATCATGGAACCGCAAACGCGATTGTCTTTCTTCGCAACCACTTCAAACTGGCTTCGCTGGAGTGGCCCGAAGGAACAGGTGTCCCACCACGTGTCGAAGGTGTGGTCGAGCGTCGCCCGGACAGCGTGAGTGCGTTGCAAGCTTCGTTGTGTGCGATCAACAACCGGTCGCACGCGAGCCAACTGACAACCAAGCATTACGAACTCTTCGTTGAGCGTGTATCCGGACGCCTCGTACGTTGCCCGCAGAGGCTGATCTGACTCGAACACGCCGGGCAACTCACTGGAGTCCGTTAGCCCGTGGTAGAAGGGAATCATGGGCGGAAACGAGCCGCCATACACGCGTTTCGCGCCTTTTTGCGCTAGATACTGCTCGGCCGCGCTGATCAACTCACGCCGTAAATCCTCCGAGTCAAAATCGGGAATCACCTGCAGCATGCAGATCACGCCTTCGCCGTAGTCGATTTCGCTGCCGTTTGAGTTCGGGCCGAAACCTGCGTGCACGAATCCGATGACGCGTCCGTCGGATTCCGCGACGATAAGCCCCTGTCGATCAAACCAGGGTTTGGCCAACACAAAATGTTCAAGCCGCCCCACATCCATTCGGGAAACCAGACCTCGCTCGGGAGACTGGGCGGACCAGACATCAATTAGAGCGGGCGGATCACTATTACGGAATGGGCGCAGAGCAAACAAGGTGGACTCACCAAACGACCGGCGACAATGCACAGCTTGAAATATCGCAGAATCGAAATCAGGTGTCGACCACCGAAGCGGAAGTCCCCGATCGCCGCGCCAAAGGTGAAACCTGTCGGCTAGTTTTCGCGTCCGCCGCCCAGCCCACTGGCGAGATCGATGAGCACACGCCCCGATTCGACTTTCACATCGAAGCAAGGATGCCGTACCCCGGGGCTCAACTGGCTTTGACCGTCCTGCACATCGAACTGCCATCCGTGCCACGGACACGTCAAAATGCAGCCATTCAACTCGCCCTTGCCCAACGGGCCTCCTTGATGCGGGCAGACGCCATCCATCGCATACAGGACGTTTTCGACCTTGAAGAGGGCTACGATATTGCCTTCGACGACAAGTTCGGAACTTGAACCTTCCTCGAAGTCCGACTCGCTGCCAACGTCCGTCCAGACTTTCGCCGGCTGCGGTTCGCCCAGTTGCTCGTTGGTACGGTCGCCCGAACCGTTTTCGGGTTGATCATTCACGTTCGATCTATCTCGCTAGGCCGACTTGTTGGGTTCAATCGAAAGCCCCGTGTTTTCCAGAGTCGCTCGATCATGCCGACGACGCTGCCGTTTCAGCACGCGTGCGGGCGGCTCCTTCCAGCGGCGATGTAGCCACCAATACTGCTCGGGCGCCAACTGGATGGCATCTTCCAAAAGGCAACTGTACCACTGCGACAACTCTTCCACGTCGCGAGCTCCATCCGTCTCCGGATCATAGACGCCCAACACGCCAATCTCAAACTGCATGGGCCTGTCACCCACACGACGCGAGTACCCAAACACCATGGGGGCGTTCTGCGTCAGCGTGAACAACGCCACCGACTTGTGACAGGACGCCAATCGGCCAAAGAACTCAATCCAGCAACCCTTTGGCCCCGCCGACTGGTCACCCAAAATCATCAGCGTGCCGCCACTGCTGAGCACCTGGTCGACCTGCGGAGAACTTCCTCGCTTGGGCAGGATGTGCTGACCGGTCGATTCGCGAAACTGCTTTACGAATCGATCCAGAAACGGATTATCGAACGAACGCGCGACCGAATAAGTCGCGTGCCCCAACAAAGCCGACACAATGCCGCCAATCTCAAAATTGCCAAAGTGCCCCGAAACCACGATGACGGGACGATCGGACAACAGATGTTCGATTTCCAGATCAATGTTCTTCATCGTGACGTACTGACGCCAGTTGTTGCGATGGATCTTCCGCGGCGCCTGAACGACTTCGCACATCAGCAAAATGATGTGACGCCACATCCGACGTCCCATGACATGCCGTTCCTGCGCGCTGAGTTCAGGAAAAGCGTGCCGAAGATTTTCGTCGGTGATGGAATACCGCAGCCTAAGCCGCTCATGCGCGAGCCACGACAGCCAGTCGGCGACTACCGCACAAGTCTCGATGCGGACCATCTGAATGACGCATACGACGATGCGCACTGCCACGTACACCAGCCAGTCTGTGACCAGTCGTCGTTTGCTATGCAGTTGAGCGAAGTTCAAAAGGAATCTCATTCACAAAACGTCGGATGCCTGCCGCCAGTCCAGTGCCACCCACACGCCCACGGGCGACGCGTTTGTCAGATGCCCCAAGGAGGAGCAAACCGACGGGTGGCATGCACTGCTAATCCGGCATTGTCGCAGTTTTGCAAAGATTCACGAATACTGGTTTACAGCGAACGCTACCAGAGCCAGCTTCGACGACTTCGGCGAAACGACTATTTTTTCTTGCGCGCTTTCAGCACCGGGTCGCTCTTCAGCGGCAATTCAATTGCCTTGCCCGTTTCCGCAGCCTTGTAGACGGCCAGAATGATCTCCACGCTGCGGCGGCCTTCTGGACCATCAATTGCAGGCGGCTTCCCTGTTTTGATCGCCTTGATGACGTCTTTGAACTGTTCGGTATGACCATGGTGGCCAATCGCCGTGGGGTCAGCTGCGCCGCCGCCGGTTTTCGTCTTGCCGGCCATCGATTCGACCAGCGCCTTGTCGGCCTTGGTCATTTTCGCAAAATCCCACACCTTGATATCTTCCTCTTCAAGCACTGCCGAGCCAGCCGAGCCATAAAGCTCGATCTTCTTCAGGTACCCGGGATACGCTGCCGTCGAAGCTTCCAGTGTTCCCAGTGCACCATTGGCGAACTTCAACGTTGCGACGGCCACATCCTCCACGTCGATGCGTTTGTGCGCAAGGGTTGCCGTGTGTGCCGTGATAGATTCAACGTCTCCCATCAGCCACGCCAGCAAGTCGACGCTGTGAATCGCCTGGTTCATCAGGGCTCCACCGCCATCAAGCTCCCACGTGCCACGCCAGGCACCGCTATCGTAGTATTCCTGTGTGCGAAACCATTTGACGTAAGCATCCGCCATCGCGAGCTTGCCGAACTTGTTCTTGTCGACGGCCTTCTTCATGAGCCGGGATGACTCATGAAATCGCGATGGAAAGATGGCCGAGCAGACGACGCCGTTCTTTTCGCACGCTTCAATGATCTTGTCGCAACGCTTGAGCGTGATCTCCAGCGGCTTTTCGATAATGACGTGCTTCCCGGCATTCGCCGCAGCAACCGCCGGCTCCATGTGAGCCCCGCTAGGAGTACAAATCGTAACGATGTCGACCTTTGGATCCTTGAGCATATCCTTCAGGGACTCGTAGGGAGTGCAGTCGTTGGCCTCGGCAAAACGATGGGCTGATTTTGGAAATGCATCAAAGCAGGCGGCCACATTGGCACCTCGGATGTCGCCGATCGCCTTGGAGTGAAAGTTGGCAATCATGCCGCAACCGACAATTCCGAATCCGTAAGCCATCGAAAGCTCCCGCAAGATATGGTTTCTGTTCGTTTGTTTTCAGAACGGCCGATTATAGCCACTTTTCAGATGCGTCCTACGGCTGACGTATCGCCGCCCACAACTGAATGACGCCCAGCCCGTTAACCAACATATGCACGACAATGCACGGCAAAATGCGGCCGGTACGCTGATAGAGGTAGCCCAGCCCCATGGCAAGGAAGAAGAGCGGAATCCAGTCCGGTCCGTGTCCCAGATGCGCTAGCGCAAAGAGACTGGAAGTAACCAGAATCGGAATCCAGAGAATGGGGCGTTCGTCAGAACTCTCCGCGTCTGCTGAATCCGTGGCCTCAGCGCCGGTTGCGGCTCCCGCATTGGCCGTTGCGCTACTCTCTTTGGCAGCCGCATGAACCGATGCGCGATAGGGATTCGAGCTGTCATCGCCCGAATCAACTGCCGCCTCCGTATCGGTGAATGGGCCGATGTCACTTTCGTGCGTCAATAAGCTCGACGCACTTTCGCCGCCCACCAGCACCGCATCCGAATCCGCCCTGGATCCAATCCCCAACTTCACGCGTTGCATGGTGGTCTGCAGCTTTTCCAGCCAGCCCTGCAGGAATAGCCGAAAAAACGACTCTTCAAACAAAGGAGCCGCAATCACCGCCGCATACGCTGCGACCGGCAGGAAGGAGACGTCCTTCGACGCCTTCAGCATTTCAATCAATGGATGACGCGTCGGAATCCAACGCGTAAGCACCAGCTGCATCAGCACGACGGGCACGACCAGCATCATAAACCAGCGAAATCCAAGCTCAACATCCTTCCCGAAATGAATCGAGCTGAGCCCTTCCAGCCGTTCATATCGCAGCCAGAGCCAAAGGAAACTGAGCCCCGTCGACATGAGCGTCGCCGTGCCGAATGCCAGAAACACCCGGGCTCGATCGCCAGGCAGCAATTCATCGAATTCGGCCGTCGGCTCGATTCCCATCAGACTGCGTGCCCACGTAACACCAATCCCCGAGACGACGCCCACCAACACCACGATCACGGCAAGATCGAGTAGCCCCCAAGGAACGTTGTCCCGACGACGCCATGGCAGCAACGGCTTTCCGGCTGCAATGCGACGCAAGCCATCCAGCCAACCGAGGAAACAGCCCACCGGCAAGGTCAGCAACACAAGCATCAGCAGAACCTCGGGCACCCCAACCACGTCAGTCACTCTGACCAGGTTGAAGAAGTCGAATCGCCTGAATCACATAGCCCGCGCCCGACCAGATCGTCGACAACACGGCCAACCACGCAGACGCCAACAACGTCACCGAAAGCCAGTCGGCAACCGTATCCCCCTGGGAAAGCGCCAGCAGACTGGCAACCGCGGCGACGCACTGGAACACCATTTTTAGCTTGCCGGCCATCTTTGCAGAGAAGTCGACACCCTCGCCCTCAAGGAAACTGCGAATCACCGTCACCATCAGCTCGCGAGCCACGACAACGACCGCCATCCACGCGGCGATGCCCGATGCGGGGTGCTCCGCAGCGAGGTAAATGAAGACACCGCAGATCAGGAACTTGTCGACGAATGGATCCAGAATCCGCCCCAGCTTGGTGACCAGGTTGTATTTTCTGGCGATGTAACCATCCAGCCAATCGGTGCCCGCCGCGATCAGAAACACGACCAGAGCCGGCATGTACATCCCAAACGGAATGAGCACAAAGACAACGATGCTCAGGAACAGGCGTGCCAACGTAATCTGGTTGGGAAGGTTCAGCATCGTCGCCGCCATAGTTCGCTATCGCCCCGGTCCAACGGCTGCCGCAATCAGGTCATAACCTTCCGACGCCACCATTTCGCACGGCACAATCTGCCCCGCGGCATGCGATTCGTCGCCCGTCACGTAAACAATGCCGTCCACGTCCGGAGCATCCGCCAACGTTCGACCGACAAACACGTTCGGTTGGCCGTCGACGGGAATATCCAGAATGATCTCCTGCGTCGAGCCAATTTGTTGCTCGTTCCACTCGAACGCGACACGCTGCTGCACCTCCATCAGGCGCCCGCGGCGTTCCTCTTTTACGGCATCGTCAACCTGGTTCGGCAAACTCACCGCAGGCGTGCCTGGTTCGATCGAGTAAGTGAACACGCCCAGTCGTTCGAAACGCTGCTCTTCGACAAAGCCCACCAGCTCTTCGAATTGCTCATCGGTCTCGCCGGGGAAGCCCGTAATCATGGTCGTTCGCATCGTCAGACCGGGAATGTGCGTACGAAGTTTGCCGATCAGGTCCTCTGTCTGTGCACGCGTCACTCGACGTGCCATTCGCTTCAGCATGGTGTCGTTGATGTGCTGAAGCGGCATGTCAATGTACGGCACAATGCGTTTCGCGTTTCCGATCGTCTTCGCCAACCGATCATCAATGTACATCGGATAGAAGTACATCAGACGAATCCAGTCCAGCCCCTCGACCTCATCCAGCTGCTCGAGCAGATCCGCCAATCGTGGCTCGCCGTAGTTATCGAGCCCATAATAAGTCGTATCCTGCGCGACGACGATCAATTCCCGCACGCCGTCGGCAGCCAGTTGCTTCGCTTCCGTGATCACTTCCTCCATCGGCTTGGAAGCGTGCTTGCCTCGCATGCCGGGAATCGCACAGAAGGTACACAGTCGATCGCAGCCCTCGGAAATCTTCAGGTACGCGAAGTGTCGAGGTGTAATGCGGAACCGGTTTTGATCGGACAGCGCCAAGGACGGGGCAGGGCGGAAGACCGTTCGCTGCTCGTCCAGATTACCAATCAGACGATCGGCAACCCGAGTAATCTCCTCGCGGCCAAACACGCCCACCAAATGGTCCACTTCCGGGCACTCATCCAGCAACGCCTCTTTCTGACGTTCGGCAAGGCAGCCGGAAACGATGACGCCACGCGTGCGTCCCGCCTGCTTCAGCTCGACCATCTCCTTGATGGCGGCAAACGATTCGGTCCGGGCTGCTTCAATAAAGCCGCACGTGTTCACGACAACAAAGTCCGCTCCGTCCGGATCGTCGACCAGTTGATATCCATCGATCTGAAGCAAACCGAGCATCCGCTCGCTGTCGACCGTGTTCTTGGGACATCCCAGGCTAACGAAGGCGTACGTGCCCTTGGACTGGGTTTCTTGTTCGAGAGTGGTAGACAAGTTGATCGCCTATGGAGAACGACGGGCCAAAACAATACCCGCAAGCATACCAATTTGGGCGTTTACCGAGAACCGTCACGCGGCGGAACTAACACCCAACGGCCGGCATTCCCGAAAAAACGAGAGCAGATCCGTTAACCGGAACGGCTGTGCGAGTACCACGACGTTCCGTTCGGCCAGCCAGGCCGCCTCCGCTTGCCTGGGCCACGAAAGGAGCGAAATCACGCGAGCATCCGGATGTCGCCGACGTATTTCCGTTAATTCGCTCGAACGTCGCTCCGGTTGTTCGGCCGCCTCCCAAAGCACGACGTTCACGCCCATGGAAGCGACACCGTCGCCAAATCCCAGTTCGACCGACTTCGCATCCGTCGGCGAAATTGCCTCACGCAGCGAGGTGCGATAGCTCTTCGACTGGGCATAGATCGCGACGAAGTGGTCCTCACGAATTGCCTCAGCTGCTATTGCACTCGCCGCAGGAGCCGACAGACCGGCCTGAATATCAGACTCGCCGCCGGCCAACGTATATAGCCGAGCTAACGTGGCGGGGTGAGGCACCTCATGCGCGTACGCCACGGGAATCTCGCCAAAGTCGCCGCCAGTGCGTTTCAATCCACTACACCACTCGCCCAGCAACCACAGGAATTGAGAGTTCGTCCAGCGTCCCGCCAGTTCCGTTGCTGCTTGTCCCGAAAGCTGTCCGGGACGCGGTTGCGCGAAAACCACCAGTTCGCTATCAATGCGCAGTTGCTCGTCCAGCGTCGGCACGAATCGCAGTTCAGCCTGCCGGCCGATCGATTCGCAGATTCGAGCGAACTCCGGTTGGCGATTGTCGCCGATCCATAAAACACGTCGCTCGACCATGATGCATCCATGTAGCTGAGAGAGGCCCGGCAATCCTGCCCGTACCAAACCCAAATTCTAGCTTCATTTGGCCGTTGGGTTAAAGGCGACTTGCGACTTCGCCACCATATCGCGCCGCCAAAGCCAGACAAAAACCGGAATCAGGACGATTACTGCACCCTGGTACGCGGTCAGACCATACCAGTCCCTTGCCTCTGGGCGAATGAATTCGCTGAAAAATCGGTACACCAGATAGCAGATGATATACAGCTTGATCAGCTGGCCGGGGAACATGCGGGCCTGCAACAACATCAGCAGGATGCCGGCCATCGTGGCGTGAAAAGCAAACTCGTAAAGCTGCGTTGGATGCCGCGCCACATGCGTGGGATCCGCGAGCGGAAAAACGACTCCCCACGGCAGCGAGGTTGGCGTGCCGTAACAACATTGCCCAAAGAAGCACCCCAGCCGCCCAACCGCCACGCCGACCGCGACCGGGACGGCAAACGTATCGCCGGTCTTGACCGTGACTCGCAAACACCACTTGGCGTATTCCACACCGAAGTAGCCACCCACGATGCCGCACAGGATCGTCTTGCCGTGCGCAAACCAGACGGTTCCAGCCCGCAAGCCTTCCCAGTCACTAAGGGCAAACGGCAGCTTCGCGCCGATCATGGCCCCCACGAAGGCGCCAACGCCAATCCCCAGTTTCGTTCCGGTCGGCAAGTCCAGACGCTGCTGAAATCGCCGCAGCAACACCGAACAGCAGATCATCGATGCGACCATAATGACGGTATACGTAACGTTCATTGCTGCCCGCTCGCCGCCGTGTCGTCGCTCCGTGGAGCTTCCCAATTGAGCTCGGGCATTGCCACGTGCCCCTCGCGATACAGCACGTTGTAGGCGCAAAACGGAATCACGTGCCCGGAAGGCAGCACATTGTGCGTGCAGCACTTCATGACCCGCCGCACGTCAAAGTTGTAGACATCCAAAAACGAAGTGATCGTAATTCGAAAAACGTCCTCGGCCCCCAGCTCCTGCGAGATCGCTCGCGAGAAGAATTCCGACGCCACCGGATCATTCACAATCGAACTGGCGGTCTCCGCCAACGCACGGTCGCCGAAGCTGGCCGCCAGCTGAATGAGCTCGGCACCGCCGCCCGAACAATCGCCGCCAGCACAGCAGCCCTGCCGCCCGAGGTACGTTTCGATCAGATCCCGCACGCCACGGCGATTGAAAGAAATCCCGTTGGCCAACAGATCGTAATTTTGGCGGGCGTCGAAGAACTTCGTTAGCGGAACCGTCGCGGTCTCGCTGCGATACGCGTAAGCCAGACTGTGACAATTCGGATGCGCGCAGGGCAACGGCATGAAGTCCGACTCCCCAAACACGGAGGAAGACTTCGCAATCGCCTGAATCACGTCGGGAAACGTGATGCGTTGCTCGAGCTGTTCCGGCAAGACGTGCCGCCCCGAATACGTTGCCGGCTGAAAACTGAGCCCCGTGACATGGCGACGCCCAAGCCCGAATTCCACCAGCGGTGCGATCTCCGCGTCGTTCACGCCGCCCTGCAACGTCGATACCAGCGTCACGTGAATATCGTGTTCCGCCAGTCGATCGAGCGCACGCAGCTTCTGTTCGAGCAGCGGCTCGCCACGCAGTGCGACGAAGACATCGTCGTTAAGCCCGTCCATCTGAAAGTAGACTTCAACGCGGTCGCGATGACGGGCCACCAACTCCAACAGCTCGCGATCGTTGGCGAAGCGAATGCCGTTGGTATTGATCATGATGTAGTCGATCGGTTGCGTGATCGCATACTCCAGAATCTCGCGAAACTGCGGATGGATCGTCGGCTCGCCACCGGACAGCTGCAAGACCTCCGGCCGCCCCTCCACTTCAACCAGCCGGTCGATCGCTCGTCGACAGTACTCAAGACTCGTATGCTCGCCACCGGGACCACTCGAGGCATAACACATTGGGCAGGACAGATTGCACGACGAAGTCAGCTCGACCAGTCCGATACACGTATGCTGCTCGTGTTCGGTGCAAAGCCCACAGTCCAGCGGACACCCCTTTTCCGCCTCGACACCCACTTCACGCGGAAGCTTGGCGGGCACCGAATACTCCATCTGATCGTAGTAGTCGACGTCGCTACAGACGAAGTCTTCGCGGACACCGTGGTCCGGGCACGTCTTACGAAAGTAAACGCGTTTTCCACGGACGATGATTTTCGCCGGCACGACCGTGAGGCAGTCAGGACATAGGCTCTGCGTCGTCCCCAGAAACGTGTAGTCCCGCAAGGGCAGGGCCGAGGGCCCGGATGTCGATGTCATCGCGTTTTCCTTCGCGGCCACAATGTCCAGTAAACGAATCCCGCACACCCAAAGAAGCCAAGACAACTCAGCAGAATCAGCAACATGAAGAATCCATCGCCGTCCCAGCCGCCTTGCATGGGAACCGCGACCATCAAGCTCGCCGTGCAAGTGCCGAAGAAAGCAATGCCTCCTGCAATGCCGCACACGATCACCACGCCCACCGAAGCGAGAAATGAAAGCAACCGGTCTGTAAGTGAGGCTTCCACTCCGGATCGGGCTTTTCGAACCGTATTGCCCACGGCCCGTGCATACGCCGGAACTGCCAGCAACAGGCAACCAACGCCAAGCCCAACGTCAAAGAAGAAGGCCGCCACGATGATGGCCAACAACAGCAGGCCCAACGGCACCGACAACTTCGCTGGCATGCGTTCGACGACCGTCGCCATGATGGGAGCTGCGTATGGATTCTCATCAGCTCGAGAATCCGTGCCCCCGGCATGCGACTCCGCGTCGTCGGAATCCGTCGGTCGCTGCGACCCGGAATCATTCACTCGGCCAGCCCCCTAACCAAATTCTCGCTTGCTACATATCCACCAGCCGCGACTCGACGGCGTCAAAGACGGCCTTGGCCTCGTCGGCAGTTTCCGCCAGTTCGAGCTCGGGCACAAACTGGTCATCCTGAAACATGCGAGTCAGCCTTGCCAGAGTGCGCAAGTGTCCCCGATCATCCGTTGAACATATCAGAAGAAAGACGCGCGTCAGCCCGCGTCCGCCACCGAACGGAATCCCCTGACGACTCACGCCCAATGCAAGAATTGGCTCACCCAAAATATTCGACAGCGGCCGGCGAGGGTGCATCAGGGCAACGCCATTCGCCATTGCTGTGGACTGCAGTTCCTCGCGAGACCAAATCGCTTCCTTCATGCGGTCCGCATCCCAGAGCATGCCCGTGCGTTCCGCGAGTCCCACCATCTCTTCAATGACAGAACGTTTGGTCCGCGCATTGAGCGGTACGGCCACGGAATCGACCGACAGCATCTGCGTAAACGGCGTCGACTCCGCACTGGCAGGTTCTTCGTGCGTGGACTCGATCCGCTGCAGCTCCCGATGCTCCAGCAGCCCCATGCGTTCCTCCATCCAGTGATGGATTTCCGCAAAGGCAAAAACCCATTTGCCTTGCACCTTCCGGCCGGGAACCTTCCCGCGCGACGCAAGTTTCTCCACTTGCTGCGGAGTGATGTGCAGATACACCGCCAAACTCGCTACATCGAAATCTTCGTGGCTCATTGGTGGTGGACCTTCGCAATGCGGCGTTCACACGTTGGACGTCAACGTCGCGATCGTGCGAGACGGCAACTACAGCAGACCGTAGTCTGTCAGCGTTTGCCGAAGTTTCTTCACGCCCGCTTCGTCGAGGGGCGTCATGGGAAGTCGAAGGTCGCCAGTATCGCGACCCAACATTTGCATGGCGGCCTTGATGGGAATCGGATTCGTCGCCAACCCCAGCATATCCTTGCAAAGCCCAAACAGCTTGTGATGCCAACGCTGCGCCTCAGCGAGATCACCAGAGTCGAATGCCTTGAGCAGTGAAATCAGATCCTGAGGAACAATATTGCCCGCGACGGAAATGATCCCGGAACCACCGACCGACAACAGCGGCAGCGTCATACTGTCATCGCCACTGAGCACGGTTAGATTCGTCATGCCGATCACTTGCGACGCCTGATCCATCGAGCCGGTCGCTTCCTTGACCATCGTGATATTTTCCAGTTCCGCGAGCCGAGCGATGGTTTCGGGTTCGATGTTCTTGGCCGATCGGCCAGGTATATTATAGACGCACAGCTGCAAGCCACACTCTTCGGCGAGCGCCTTGTAGTGCTGGTAGAACCCTTCTTGCGTCGGCTTGTTGTAATACGGAGCCACTAGCAGCGCGGCGTCCGCGCCCTCCTTCGCGGCCCATTTCGTCAACCGCATGGCCTCGGCTGTGCTGTTCGAACCGGTACCTGCCATGACCTTGATCCGCCCGGCCGCTGCCTGCACCACTTCCGAGATGACCTGTTCGTGCTCATCGTGAGTGAGCGTGGGGGATTCGCCGGTCGTCCCGACGGGCACAAGGCACACGGTGCCGGCTTCGACCTGGAAATCGACCTGTTTGCGGAGTGCCTCAACATCCACTTTTCCGTCGCGAAACGGCGTGGTAATAGCAACGGACAGTCCAGCAAATTCAGAGCCTTTACGAGTCATCGACACAATTCCATTTTCGCCAATCTGGCATTCGAGAAGCGTTAGGTAAGTCCGGCATTCTACGTGGCGCAATCTGACGCCGAAAGGGCCTGCCGGGTTCCGCAAGATTTACAGGACAACGTCAGTCCAAATTGGGTTCACCAAGCCGATTCGTCAGAAGAGACCGAGCTCAATTCAGCCGCCCAATCTGCGTGCAAATTACCCGCCGAAACGCAGCTCGCCGCTGGAATACGTACCACCAAAGTTCGTGGCGAGTTCCGCAACCTGACGGCATCCGGACCGAAAAAGCTCGGCATCCAGCGACCTGAGGGGATGAATGAATGCTCCCCAAAGCGTCCCGGCATTTGTGCAATAGCGAGCATCCAGAGCACGATCAAAGTTGGCCTCAAGGCACATCATCAGCTTCTCTTCTTCCACCGTTGACGTGTCAACAATGGGTGCCATGATCCGCATGCGGTCGTGCGTTTCGTCCGTGATGCAATAGAGTCGACGACCGCTGGATGTGAATTGCCAAAACCCCGGCTGCCCTTCCACATCGGTACCAATTTCCGCAATCAGGGCTTCGAGCTTGTGGTTGTTCATCCCGCCGGCTTGAGTTGACATGATCATCGGTTGAGACTTTCCTGGCCTGTGGCGGCGCATCGGTCAAGCTTGCGGATCCATCGAACAACCGGCACCAACCAGTCCCCGATACGAACCCAAAACCAAACGGCAAAGCGCACGACATCCCCGTCATGCTCGATCAACCATTCGATTTTCAGTGCTCATCCAATACACAATCGCCCAAATATACAAACAAGTCGCGATAGCTCCGTAGAAACCCGCTGACAGCAAATTAATAACTGAGCCCAATCGCTTCACAAAGAAACTTCATCAACCCCTTGCCTGTCCGGAACCGCGATGTCACATGCCTGACGATTGTTGCATCGAACAAGTCGTCATAGTCGAGATCGCAGATCGCAATGAAATCCTTGCGTTTTAGATCATCAATTAATGGGTGGTCGGCGTCAAACCCCTTTGGCGGTCGCTTTAGTGAATCACCCGCCAGTCGATATTTCGACAGGAAGGCTTTCGATCGGCTCAAGCGTTTCCAGCCTGCCTGATCCTTGTTGATTGTCTTGCGAATCTTTCCCAAAGTCGTGGTATCCGGGTGCCAGATTCCACAGCCAATGAAACATTCCTCCGGCGATATGTGGATATAGAAGCCAGGAGCGTGGACGTCCTTCCCCTTTTCGTGACGAAACTGAATCCCCACGTTTGTCTTATACGGCGTCTTGTCCCTGGAAAAACGCGTATCACGGTAGATCCGCATCAGCGAGCCACCGGTACGCTTTGGCACTGCCCGAAAGTGCGGCGAGATCTTGCTCAACGGCCCCTGCATGGCACCAATGAATTCCAAAGCCGGAGCAAGCACATCTGATTCGTATCGCGATTTGTGTTTGGAAAACCAGTCTCGGTTGTTGTGTGCCGCCAACTCGTCGAGAAACTGAATCGCTCGCGGATGAAATCCCTGAAACCCCTTGTCGCCCATTGATTTGCCCATGCGCCCAAAACGAAGATCACGATGTGGACAACACGATATGGCAATCACGTCGCAATCGCAAAACCGGCCGGCAAAATTACAGTGAAAAAATCCAACAGCGAGAGTACGACACGTCACCGATAGGAATAACTCCTACCACACCAAAGAGAAGTACCCCAACAACCAAGAAAAATCGGACTACGAATTATTGCGCAGTCGTCCCTCGATCAGAGCCGAGGCTGTCCAGTCGGAGTCGCGAGAGCGAGCGGACGTTTGCCAGAAGTGCCCGGGTTCGGTTGGACCCGAGCGAGTTCGCCTACCGAACTACTTCCGGGTTAGCGCTGAGAACATTAGCCGCAGATGCCCCATCATCACCGACATGGTGCGCATCTTGGACTGACCATATTCGCGAACGCCAAGGATAGCGGGACACTCGACCACCCGACCACCACGACGATCAACTTCCCAAAGCAGTTCTACAACGCCTACGAAGCCGTCGTTTCGCAATGGAATGTCCGCCACCGCGCTTCTTCGATAGACCCGAAAGCAGCTGGTGTAGGTGTGAAGCTGATTCGAAAGCAAGTAGCTGTACATCACCGACGCGGCCTTACTGAGCGCCAACCGCCAACGCGGAACGTTGCGAACCAGGCCGTCCGGGTGATATGGCGAAGCGGTGACAATCGCGACATCGTCCTGCAGAAGCGGGATCATGTTCGAAAACTGGGTTGGATCATAGCTGCAATCGAAGTCCATCGAACAGACCACGTCGGTCGTAGCATGCTGGATGCCCGTCATGATCGCGGCGGCCACGCCCCGATTCTCACCGTGCTCGACAATCTGGCAGCGATCATCTTCCTCAAACGCTTGCCTTAGCTTGGCCAGCGTCGCATCCGAACTGCCATCGTCAACAAGAACGACCGACAAGGCATAGGATTCAGCAAGGCAAGTACGAAGATCCTCAAGCCGACGACGAAAGTTAGCGCAACCTTCGGCCTCGTTGTAACACGGCACAACGACAGTCACGTGCGTCTGTCGCGACCGACGCATGGTATCAACGGTTGAAGTCGACTGAACGGAGGACTTATTCATATCCTGAGATTTTTACGCTAACTCTACGGCTGCCTACCCTCGCCCCATTGAACAGCCTAGTCACAATGTCCAGCGGGAGCAACGCTCAGGGTGATGGCGGACACGATTCCAAGCCGTGTAATTTTTACGTTCCACACTTGAAACGAGCGTGCCGGCTCAGTTGCCAGCACCAGGCACCACGATGCGATCCATGCCTTCATCAACGGCTTGAGACCATTGCCGCCCATTCGGAAAAACAATTCTTAACACACATGATGCATTCCGAGGCGGGGTTACGAGCACACTCGGTGGCTGCTGACTGAGATAGCCGGCGCCCGAATGGACTTCGAAGTGCTGCCGTCCTTCTCCGTCGAATTCAAGGGTCACGAGTGCACCGGCGATCTCGGACCGGGACGCCACTCCTTCAAAGCGAACCTCCACCTGACGCGCAACAGAAGTCCCGTCCTCCTGCCCAACCAGCACCTTCGCAGATCCGTCGTTCGTCGTCACAATCAAGTCCGCCACGCCGTTCTTGTCCATGTCTTTTAGCACAACTGCCATCGCATCGTCGGGAATTACGATCCCTGAACGACGCGCGGCAAGCGAAGCAAAACCGCCCCGACCATCCCCCGTCAGCAGGCAGCCAAGCCCGCCGTCCATCCTGCCGGTCTCGGGCTGCGGCGAGTAAAAATTCTGGGCGATGAACACATCCAGCAGACCATCGCGATTCAGGTCCGCCACCACCGTCCCAAAGCCAGGCGACACCTGAGCGTCGGCGGGCAAGGGCACTATTGAGAATCGCCCCGAACCATCATTCAACAACACCGACGAACTCAACCAGTTCGCCGAACACGTATACGCGTCGTCCAAACACTGCGGAGTGTAGATTTCTTGAAGCGACGCGGCAGCGAAATCCTTGTAGGTCGTGAATTTCGTTGCCAGAGAAGGCATCGCATGAGTCGAACAACTCTTGCCGCGCACCGGAAACAGCGTCTCGTTCTCGTATTCCGCTTCCACCAACTTCCGCTCGCCATTGCCCTCGAAGTCACCATAGAAAATCTGAAAAGGATGTTCGTCGGACGCATGGTATTTCGTGTTCGTCCCCATGTTGGTCGCCACAAAATCCATGTCGCCATCGTTGTCAAAGTCACCACCAGAGATGCCCGTCCACCAACCCCGATAGCCGCTCAAACCGGCCAACGCCGAATCGTCCACCAAACGCCCATCGGTATTGCGAAACAGTCGAATGTGATTCCATTCCGTCGTCACCAGCAAATCGAGGTCACCGTCATTCTCCACGTCCGACCAAATCGCTCCGGTCGCCATGCCCATCGCACTCATTCCGCTACAGACATCAGGCGAAGCAACGGCAAACGTTCCACCATCATTGACCAACAGGTAACTGTTCGAGGGTAGCGGGTACCTGCCGGGTACCTGCCTGCCGCCGACAAACAGGTCCACGTCACCATCCTTGTCAAAATCAGCCGCAGCGAGTGGCCCTGCACTGATATCCAATTCGGGCAATCTGGAAACCGCACGCGTTAACTCGCCCTTGCCATTGTTCAGATACAGTCGCAAGGCGTCACCAGCTTCGAAACTGGACTCGTTCCCGCCACTGGCGACAACCAGATCCGCGTCTCCATCCTGGTCGACGTCCAACCAAACGGCACCCATGTCTTCCAATGCCTTGTCGGCATCAAGAGCCGGTTGCGCAATCGCGGAAAAAGTGCCGTCGCGAAATACAACGACTCTCCCTGCCTGTCCGGCAGCACCGCCCAGAAAGAATTCAAACTGGCCATCGCCCGTTACATCCGCCGAGGCGATCGACGGCCCTAGCCGCGACATCCGATGCGGCAACAGAGACTGCAGATCGTAATCGTCGAAATCATTCTCCGTGTGGGTCAGCAATTCGGGGGCGTTTTGCGTCACAAAGAGAGTCGATTCACGGCCGAGAACCTCACGCGGAAGACTTGCCCGCTCCGTGATTTCAACGTGAGAGTTCGTCGCAACGGATTCAAACCGTTGCACGCCGCCGCCAGGCCATGTGACCTCCACGTCCACCGACTCGAATTCCCCACAACCGAAGTGCAATAACGGCTGATTCGAGGAAAGGAAACCGCGACTGGGCTGTAATTCGGCGACCTGCTCGAACTCACCGGAAACCACTCGCACTCGCGCGCCGACGCCGTAGCGATTACCCAGCAAGCCGTGCAAGCGAATCGTCAGCCGGCGTTGCCCGACCGCGTCGTTGCGATAGATGGCGATTGGCTTGTCGATGTTGGCAACAACCAGATCCAGATCGCCGTCGCCGTCGAAATCCGCCGTTGCCGTCGACATACTGACTCCGACGTGATCGAGCCCCCACGCCTTGCTGACGTCGTCAAACTCCAACCCGCCTCGATTGCGAAACGCCAGATTTTGTTCCTCCAGCGGCTGCGTATCCTTGTACAGATCCCACTCCGTCTTCCCTCGCCGCTGGCTGAGCGTCAACGTGCGATCTGAATCCGTGAACGATCGCACGCTACCGTTAGTGAAGAACACATCCAGCCGACCGTCGCAGTCAAAGTCGCTCAGTTTCACCGACCACGTCCAATCCGTGCTATCCAGCCCGGCCAGGTACGCAGCTTCTCGAAAGCGGTCTGTGCCGGTACCCAGCAACAACGCATTACGCATGTACTGCCGCGGATTCGCCTTTGTCAGGAATTCGATATTGTTGCCCATCGAACCCATCGTTGTCTTCTGCTTGAAGTGCGTCGTCGACGACATGTCAGAGGTCAACAGGTCAGGCAGCCCATCGCCATCGAGATCGCCAGCGTCCGCGCCCATACTGAACCACGTTGTGTGCGGCACCGAATCACGAATAACGTCGGTAAACGTCCCGTCACCGTTGTTGCGGTACAGCCGATCGGGATCGTTGAAATCATTTCCAATGTGCAAATCGACATCGCCATCGACGTCGAAGTCCCACCACGTCGCAGACTGGCCGTGCCCGGGACCGTAAATACCACTCTCGTCGGTCACGTTTGAAAACGTGCCGTCGCCGTTGTTTCGCAACAAGCCGTCCGTCCGACCAACAGTCCCATATCCGATGGAATCATTCGTCAGTTCGTAGTACTTCTGCATGTCGTCGCGAATCGTTCTGTCATCGCCCGTTTTGACGATCGGAGGCGAAGTTGGCATGCCTTCGGGATTCTCATAGCGGTAGGTCAACAGGTATTGATCCAGCCACCCGTCGCGGTCGTAGTCAGCAAAGACGCCTTCAAGGCTGGCGTCGGTGATATTCAACCCGTAGGCGGCCGCCTGTTCCCGAAATCGACCATCACCGAAGTTGATAAAGAGCTGGTTGGGCGAGTCGTAATTGGCGACAAAGATGTCCAGTCGACCATCCGCGTTGATATCCACCATCGTCGCGCCACACGCCCATGCGTCTCCGCCACCGACGCCCGCTTGTTCCGTCGCATCCTCAAATTCAAATGGTTTGTCGGTTTGCAGAAACAGCCGATTCGATTTCGGGCCGCTGGCAATGAACAAGTCGGGACGCCCGTCACCATTCACATCTCCAACCGCGGTGCCGCCGGACGCCGGGCTGGAGAAGTACAGGAACGCCTTCGGATGATCGGCCAGGACGGGGTGGGTGAAGTCCACGTTGGTAGCCGACACCGGCAATTGGGTGAACATTGTTTCAGCGCCAACACCTGCCGGTGCCAGAGTGGTGACAACCAGTTCGTCAGTTGGAAATGGCACGGGCGGCGGCAGCTGGTTCTGTTGGGAACGCTGCCAATTGATGAACAAAGCGCTACCCAACAGTAACACCGCGACCGCCAACAGCGGTCCCTGGCGGCGGGCGCGTGCTGATTTCGACTTACCACTCGAATCTGCCGCGGCTCGTTTCTCCACGACCGCATCGCCATCGGAATCGACTTCCTGGCGCCTGTCCTGTCTCGCTTCAGGAGCGTCCTGAATTGGCTTCGTCGAGTTTTGTTTACGCTTCCGTCTTTTCTTGCTCATAGCCGACCGACACCCACAACAATCGCCCTGATTGTTATGATTCTAGTGGGTTTCGCGCTTTCATGTGATGTCACTGGGCAGCCGAACAAACTCTCAACACAATACTTCGCCTGTAACTGCCTCAATCATGCCCGACATCGTCCTCGTCGAACCCGAGATCCCCCAGAACACTGGAAATATCGGTAGAACTTGCGTAGCAATCGGTGCCAAGCTCTGGCTGGTGAAGCCGTTCGGGTTCGAACTCAGTGATAAATACCTGCGACGCGCGGGACTCGACTACTGGCAGCACCTGGACTACGAAATCATCGAATCCATGGATGAAATGCTGCAACGATTTACGGATCGTCGCCTGTGGCTGTTCACCAAGAAGGCCTCGCAGCTTTACACCGACGTGGCCTACTCCGAAGATGATCTGCTCGTTTTCGGCAAAGAGACCGCCGGTTTACCAGAGCCGTTAATCCACTCACGCAGCGACGAAGCCGTCCGCATTCCACTTAAGTCGGAAGCACGAAGCCTGAATCTTGCGACCGCTGTCGCCATCGCCGGCTACGAGGCCGTCCGTCAGATTTCTATTTCTTCCTGACAGTATCAGAATGCCGCACATTCGCCAGACTTGGGCGTGGCGCCGCCAAGATACGCTCTGACACAACTAGTCACTGTGAGGGAATTACGGAAAATTCGAGAAGAATCAGGATTCACAAGGCTTCTCCCATAGCTAGAATCGATCCCGGTGCGAATTGCGGATTATCCGGATTACACGGATTTATCCGCTGAAAAGTTACTTCTGAAACGACATCCGGAGGAGACCCAATGAGATTAAGAAATCTCACAGGCCGGCTTTTGCCGTGCCTGCTAGCGGTAGGCATTGGCCTAACGCTAAACACGACCCAAATCTACGCGCAGGATCTTTTGCCAGCTTTACGCTGGGACACGGACGCAGGTTCGTGGAGCACTGGTGGTAACTGGGTGCTGGCTGGATCAGATCCGGCCGAATCGGGCGTTCCTGGCGACGGCGAAATCGCCTCGATCCAGAACGCAGGAACCGCTGAAATCTCCAGCGATGTTTCCGACGTCCACGCTCTTGCCATTTCGGCCGGTACAGTCGTACTTGGCGAAGGCGGATCGCTGACGGTCAACAATGAAACAGCAATTGGCGAATCCGGAGCCATCTCGTTCGCCGGCGGATCCCTGGAAACGGGCAGCTTCGGTGTAACCGGACGCATTGACCTCGCATCCAGCTTCGCAACCGACCTTTCGCTGGGCACGTCCTACCAGATCGTGACCACTTCCGACGTTCGTGGCACTCCAGCCATAATCACGGTCGACGGCAATCCAGCTCAAACAAGTCGCGGCCTTGGCCTGCAACTGATCACGAACGACACCGGAGCAGCCGTTGAAGTTCGCAGCGAGCCGGTTGTGACGATCGACCGTGCTACGGGCGATGTTTCGATCAACAACTTCTCCTCGGGTGCACTGCAGATTGCGGGCTATCACCTTGGCTCGGAGAGCGGATTGTTTGAAAGCCGCTACCCAAGCGAGGGTCCCAGCTTTGAGGATCGCTTCGACGGCTGGGTGGAAGCCATCCCAACTTCCGAGCGAGTAAACCTGAAGGCAGAATTCACGCTTGGTGATGCACTTACGATTGGTGCTGGCGAATCGATCGATTTCCCCGGCCTGATGGACGAAACATTCCTTGGCATCAAACCTGCCGACGAAGACGTTACGTTCCAGTTCCTGACTGGCGACGGCCGAGCTCTGCCTGGCCAACTTGAGTACGTCGGTCCTGCTAACGACCTTGTCCTCAACGTTGATCCAGCCACCGGCATGGCTCGCATTGAGAACCTGTCGGCCTTCACTCCCGACTTTGAGCTGACCGGCTTCACGATCGCCTCCGAAAGTGGATCGATCAACGACGACGGCCTTGGCCAAATCAGCGAGACCTGGGATATCGCCAATCCAACGGATACGGCAATCACACAGGTTTCCCTGACGGACTCGATTTTGCTCGACGAAGGTGCTTCTCAGGACATCGGAGCCATCTTCGCTGAAGGCGGAATTCGTGACCTCACCTTCCGTTACGCACTGGCCAACGGTCAGCGAGCAAACGGAACGGTTTCCTACGGTTCGGGTGGTCCACCACCTCCAACTTGTGCTCCAGCTAACGATTTGCTGGGTGACCTTGACGGAAACGGCGTTGTCGAGTTCCCTGACTTCCTGACCCTGTCGGGCAACTTCAACCTGATGGTCGATACCTACCAGGAAGGTGACATCGACTGTAACGGAATCGTTGAATTCCCTGACTTCCTGACTCTGTCGGGTAACTTCGGCCAAACGACCGGCGCTGCGGCGGCATCCGTCCCTGAGCCTTCGGCTGGCCTCCTAATTTTCCTTGGAGTTCTTGGAATGCTCAAGTTTCGCAAGCGAGCAGGAAGCGTCGCGTGTGTTGTTGTAGCGGCTGGCCTCGTTGCTGGTTCCGCTTCGGAATCACACGCTCAGCTTTCGGCTCAGTTCATTCGACTGCACCCGGACAGCCCGAATGCAGCCATCAATAACGTTCTTGAGGCAAAGGCAATCTTCGATGGCCTGACTGCCGACCACGTTCTCAATGAGAACATTGAAGGTGAGTACGACGTCATCGATGTCGGTGGCGGTGACGGAGCCTTCACCGATTTCCAGGAGCCCTACCTCAACGGTGTGGCGGACGACTCGCAAAGCAACATTGCCACGCGACTGACCGGTACGCTTTCCTTCGAAGCAGGTGAGTACTCCATCGGATGTGGTAGCGATGACGGATGCATGATTACGATGCCTGGCATCGAGTTTGACGAGACGTTCAATGAGAACGGTGAGACTCAAAACGGCGACGGCGTCCTGATCTGGAATGGCGGCCGTGGCCACAACTTCACGTCGGGCAACTTTACGGTTGGATCCGGCGGAGTCACGACGGGCTTCGAAGCCATCATCTACGAAGGTGGCGGCGGAGACAGTTTCGAAATCGCTATTAACGACTTCCACGTGTTTGCAGAAGACACATGGGGTCCAGACGGTAACAGCGTTGGATTCGAGCTTGAAGACGGTGCTCTTCAAGGCCTCGAAGTTTCGCCAGGGCCGTTCATGGGTGGAAGCCCAGCAGACTTCGATGCAAACGGAACTGTCGACGAAGACGACGCTCGTGAACTCGAGCGTAACTTCAGCCGAGCAGCTGGCCCCTTCGAAGGGGATATGAATCTTGACGGAATCGTGGATCTACGTGACGTCGCTTTGTTTGCCCCCATCTACCGGGAAGCAAACGCCGGGCAGGCACCGCCCATTTCCATTCCAGAACCTTCCAGCGCGTTGCTGATGGTTCTCGGTGCATTGGGACTTCTTGGTGCTCGCCGTCAACGCGGCTAGTTCACACATCCACATAAAAAGTTGAGGAAATATAGAAATGAGACTCACACTAAATAGACTGTTGCTGGCCTTCGCCGGCTGCCTTATCGCGACGCTGGGAGCGACGCAAGCCTACGGTCAGGGAGGCGTCGCGCTGGACTTCAGCACCGACCCTGAAGATCGTGGCATCGAGTTTTTTGGGGACAGTGAATGGCGTACGAGTGGCGGCGTTAACAACTCCGGCTACCTCAAGGTCACGGATGCCGCAAACGGTTCCCGTGGGGCCATCGTCTTCCCTGACCTCAGTGAACCTGCTGGATCCTCACTGAGTTCTTTCCAGATCACTGCCGACCTTCGTGTTGGTGCTGGTACGGACCGTCCTGCTGACGGATTTAGCTTCAACCTCGTTCGCCCCGAAGATCCACTTCTGGAGACCGGTGGCGGATACGCAGCGAGCCCTGCCAACGAAAATGACCTTCCCGAGGAAGGTTCCACGACTGGTTTGGGTATCGGTTTTGACGAGTGGCAAAGTGGTCCCCGTAGCCCCAAGGGCAACGCCTACAACGCCTTCGTCGCACTCGGCGACGGTGAGCAACTCACCGACGCCCAGCAAGAAGTTTTTGACACCATCACCGAAGAAGAACTCGCTTACTTCGACGCAAACGGCGGTGAGTGTGGACCTGAAACCGTAGAAGTCGAAGACTTCGAAGGTGAACTGGTCGACGGCCTGGCGTTCGACTGTATCGGTATTAGCGTCCGTGTTGACAATGTCCTCGTTGGACAGGCAGGCTTCCCAACGCTGAACGGTGAACTGAACGACCAGAGCTCGCTGCAAACCGGCCCACGTGGCCAAGGCCTCGAGGCACTCGGTTGGTCGCAGCTTCAGATTCGTGTGACGCCCACCGATGATGAAGGGCTCAGCAACCTGTTCATCGCGTACAAGGACCGCGTTGTCTTCGACGAAGTGATTACCTATTCACCTTCGCCGGGCCAACTCGTCTTTGGTGGTCGTACTGGTGGTGCCAACGCCAACCACCATATTGACAACATCAACATTGTCACGGACTTTGATGACCTGACGCTTGGTGACTTCAACAGCGACGGCAGCATTGACCTGGTCGATTACCAGATCTTGCTCGACAACATGAACACCGGTAGCCAGGACACCACGTTCTCGGACGGTGACATCAACTTCTCCGGTGGCATCGACCTCGATGACTTCGCATCGTTCCGAGCGGAATACGCGAAAGCCAATCCGAACGGTCCGCCTCTAAGTGCAGTTCCAGAACCTGCTGCTGCACTGATGGCCATCTTCGGATTCCTTGGAATCGCCGGATTCCGACGTCGTCGCTAGTCAGCATCGTCGGATAAAGAAAACTCGAAACGAGTGGCAGCCAATGCCACTCGTTTTTTTTGCGCTTCTAATGAAGGTCGAATCCCCCTCACACACACTGGATGGTCGTACACGAGGTACCCACGCTCCCGTACCACAGGCCGCGCCGACAGATACGAACTACAGGAACAGCACGGGAGGGCGACGCTCCCGCGGAGCCGGAACCCAAACTGAAGGCAAATCCAAAACCGATTCCGGTTCGGCAGGAGCCTCACCCTCCCGTACCTGCTCTCGCACAGGACGTGCCGATGGATAAATCTCATGAGCTACAGGAACAGCGTGGGACGGCGACGCTCCCGCGGAGCCTGAACCCGAGTTGGAGGCAAATTCAAAACCGATGCCGGTTCGGCGGGAGCCTCACCCTCCCGCGCCAACTCTCGCACAGGACGTGCCGATGGATAAATCTCATGAGCTACAGGGACAGCACGGGAGGGCGACGCTCCCGCGGTGCCAGAACCCAAACTGAAGCCAAATTCAAAACCGATTCCGGTTCGGCCGGAGCCTCACCCTCCCGCGCCTGCTCTCGCACAGGACGTGCCGATAGAGACATCTCATGAGCTACAGGAACGGCACGGGAGGGCGACGCTCCCGCGGAGCCAGGACGCAAGCTGGAGGCAAATTCAAAACCGATTCCGGTTCGGCGGGAGCCTCACCCTCCCGCGCCAACTCTCGCACAGGACGCCGACACGCACATTCATCGCTAGTCTTCGATCACACCGGCGGTGACGAGCAGTTTCCACTTGACAGTCTTATTGTCAGGACCGATTCGCCGGCCCCCAAGCACGATCGTCTTGCCAGTCGGAATCCTCAGAATGCTCCTTACTCGCGTCGCCACACTCATTGGGGGCTCTCCCTCCTCAGAACCCTGTACCAACTCCGTTCTTTCATATGTGAGGTCCAGCAATACAGCGTTGTCAGTAACGTGCGGATTGCACGCTAACAAGACGCCGACGTTTTCGTAGTTGTAGCTCTTTAGCGCGGTCCCTCGCTGCGTCGTCCGGCCAGATACGATCGGCACCTTTGCTCCCACCTGCGTCTCAACGTTCGTTTCACTGAGCGTCGTCAGGTCAAAATCCTCCAGGACCTTGGCAACGCCGGCCTTGGTCATTTCTTCCAGTCGCTGCTCGACCGCACTGACGGGGCCCGACCTGAGCTTCGAATCCGACTGTGGAGCGACGACGATTTCCTTGACGGACAAAGAAACCTGCGGAGCCAATGCGGGATCATCGGCGACGACGGCCGGGGCACTCTGTTCTTCAGCCGTCTGCTGAGACAGGAGTTCACTCTGACAGACCGCCAACATGAGGCCTGCCGCAAGAAGATGGTCGATTCGCATTCTTTGTTCCTCAATGGATTGGAGTAGCTTGCCGAACGAACTCAGTGACGACTTGATGCGCGTCAGCGCTTCATGTGTGTTACGTCGTCAGGTGCAGAACGGGTCTCTCATTTCAGGCAGCCAACTCCGGGAGGGCGACGCTCCCGCGGAGCCGGAACCCAAACTGGAGGCAAATTCAAAACCGATTCCGGTTCGGCAGGAGCCTCACCCTCCCGCGCCAACTCTCGCGCAGGACGCGCCGATAGATACATCTCATGAGCTACAGGAACGGCACGGGAGGGCGACGCTCCCGCGGAGCCAGAACCCAAACTGGAGGCAAATTCAAAACCGATTCCGGTTCGGCGGGAGCCTCACCCTCCCGCGCCAACTCTCGCACAGGACGTGCCGATAGAGACATCTCATGAGCTCCAGGAACGGCCCGGGAGGGCGACGCTCCCGCGGAGCCAGAACCCGGGTTGGAGGCAAAATCAAAACCGATTCCGGTTCGGCAGGAGCCTCACCCTCCCGCGCCAACTCTCGCGCAGGACGCGCCGATGGATAAATCTTATGAGCTACAGGAACGGCACGGGAGGGCGACGCTCCCGCGGAGCCTGAACCCGATTTGGAGGCAACGTCAAAACCGATTCCGGTTCGGCAGGAGCCTCACCCTCCCGCACAGGCCGCGCCGATAGATACACCTCATGAGCTACAGGAACAACCCGGGAGGGCGACGCTCCCGCGGAGCCTGAACCCGAGTTGGAGGCAAATTCAAAACCGATTCCGGTTCGGCGGGAGCCTCACCCTCCCGTGCCGGCTCTCGCACAGCATGAGGTGACAGACACAGTCTCATGAGCTACAGGGACAGCGCGGGACACTTGCCGCTACGGGCTACGCAATCCAATCGCCATCACGCCTGCCTGTGTCGCATGGCGACTGGTCTTGCCGTTCGGCCATTGAACGAGGACAGCGGTCGGCTGAGATGGGCCGCAACCAAACGCAACGATCGTACTCGATTGAGAAAGGTATCCGCCCCCCGCGGCCACCTCGGCCGTTTGACTAGCGGCGTTGTCACCAAACTCAATCGTGACCCGGGCGCCAACGCAATCGAGGTTGCCGGGCCGGCCAATCAGCTTGACTCGGAACAGCCGATTCTTCGCATGACGCCGAGCCTCAAAAGCCTGCAGCGGCCCGTCGTTGACGGCCACCAGAAGATCTGCCCAGCCATCAAGATTGAAGTCCACCAGACTGCTGGCCGTTGCGTCGCCTGGGATCGCGATTCCACTCTTTCGCGGTCCCGCGGGAACGAATCGCACGCGTGAGTCATCGCCCGTCCGCTCGCCGAGCAGGATCTGGCTCAAACCGGAATCCATGCGACCCGTTTCATGTTGCGGAGCGAAGAAATTCTGGGCCAGAAACAGGTCCGGGTTACCGTCCGCGTTGAAGTCCGCGATCGACACGCCAAAAGACGGCGAAATCTGAGCCAGTCGGGGCAGGGGACGAAAAACAAACTCCGTCTGGCCCGATTCGCTCTGATTGAACAGCACTCCGGACTCCAGGCAGTTCGCTGAGAGTTGCAGAGACTGCTCCAACTTCTCTTCACTGTAGATATCCTGCAACGTCGAAAGCCCGAAGTTGTGAAAGGTCTTGACCTTGTCGCGAACGAATGGCATCGCGTGACTGGAACAACTCAGTCCGCGACGGGGGAAACACTTGTCCGCTTCGTACTTGGCTTCCAAAATCCGCGGTTTGCCGGTCGCGTCGAACTTGCCGTAGTACATGAGCTCTGGCTTCGCATCGCTGGCTTTGTACTGGGTATTGAGCCCGAAGTTGGTGACGACGTAGTCCATGTCTCCGTCATGATCCAGATCACGCGCCGCGATTCCATTCCACCAACCCAGTCGCGTATGCAACCCGGCTTCCACGGTGCGATCCACAAGCTGGCGGCCCGTTGCCGCATCGTCAGTGCCCTTGGCTTCGTTGCGGAAGAATTTGACCGGCCCCCATTCGTGCGTCACCAGCAGATCGACCCAGCCATCACCGTCCGCATCGGACCAGATAGCTCCCGTCACCAAACCGGTCTGCTCTAGCGCGGGGGAAGTCGATTTCGTCACATCCGAGAATGATACATCGCCCGGCTTCGATTCGTTCTGCAATAGACGGCTGATGGGCGACACGGGATACCTCCCCGGTACGACCCGTCCGCCGACGAACAGGTCGAGGTCACCATCACGATCATAGTCGGCGGCACAAACCACGCTGCCACTGTCACGCAAGTCCGGCAATGCGTTGGCGGACAGACTGAAACCACCTCGCCCGTCATTCAGGTACAGCCGATCAAGCAATACTTCGTCACCCGGATCACACTCGACTCCGCCACTGACCACATACAGATCACGATCGCCATCGCGGTCGGCGTCAAAGAACAGTGCCCCCATATCCTCATGATCCGTGTCCGGCAACACGCCGTTAACGGCCAACTGGCCTCGCGAGCGATTTACGTACACCGCACGTCGCGCTCCTTTTGCCCGGCCATGATAGAAATCGAGGTCGTTGTCGCCATCGACGTCCCCGACGGCCAGCCCGGGCCCCAACTTCGAGTGCGCGTAGGGCAGCAACGGCTGTCGCTGGTAGTCGTCGAATTCCTGTTCCACGTGCTTGAGCGCAGGAAAGCTGGTCGACGACGAGAACAACAACTCCCCCCGATCCATGGATGAGGGCGGAGAACGGCGATCCACGCCAGATTCACGCAACGTGTAGAAGCGATCAACAGGAAGTCTTCGCTCGATTTGTTCGCGACCTCCAGGCCATGTCACGCGCAGCTCATCGATCTGTGTGGCGTCCCCCAAACCAAACTGCAAAATCGGGTCGTTGCAGGACAGGAAGCCCATCGACGGCTGTACCTGACGCATGAATGTCCGATCTCCGCATCGCGCACGCACGACGGCGCCTACGCCATATGCGTTAGCCCCGTTCCCCACGAGCCGGAGCCGAATCCGACGCCCTTCGCTGGAGTTGTTGCGATAGATACTCACTGGCTCGTCGAGATTGCCCACGACCAGGTCCAGATCGCCATCACCATCGAGGTCACCGTACGCGGCAGAATAGCTCATGCCATTCTTCCCCAGCCCCCATGATTCGCTGACGTTCTTGAACTTCAGTTCGCCGACGTTTTGAAACGCCAGATTCTCTTCGAGTCGTGGCTCAGTCGCTTCCCAGAGATCCCACTGCGTTTTCCCAATTCTCTGCTGATCATCAAAGTTGCGATCAGAGTGGTTGAACATCCTCGCCGCACCGTTGGTGATGTAGGCGTCCAGGCGACCATCGTTGTCGAAGTCGGCCAGCTTGACCGCCCACGACCAATCCGACTTCGCCAAGCCGGCCATGTAGGCGGCTTCCAGGAAACGAGGCGTGCCCGTGTTGACCAACAGCGCGTTGCGCATGTACTGCCGCGGTTCTGCCGTGAGCATGAATTCGCGATGCACGCTCATCTCGCCCATCGTGACTTTCGATCGGTAGTGCGTCGTGCCCGCCATGTCGCTGACAAACAGGTCCAGCCGGCCGTCGTTGTTGATGTCCCCCGCTTCGCTCCCCATGCTGAACCACGTCGTGTGCGGGAACGCATTGCGAATCACATCGGTGAACGTACCGTCCCCGTTGTTGCGAAAGAGCTGGTCGGCAACCTTGAAATCATTGGCAACGAAGATGTCCGGCAAATGGTCACCGTCGAAATCCCACCACAGCAGCGAATTCCCCACACCAACGCCCGACAAACCAGCCTTACGAGACACATCTGAAAAGCGAATCTGTTCGCCGTTGGTCTTATCAATCTGGGCCGCGTTGCTCTGCAGCAAGTAGTTCGCTCGACCGACATTCGTAAAAGTCTGCTGCCCGTTTGGACCACGCACGATTCCGTAGTACTTCTGAAATTCAGGCAGCACCGTATAGACGCCGTTCTCCTCGGCGACCGGCGGATCGGCCGGGCGGCCCGCAGGATTCACGTACTGGTAAGCGCCTACCAGCACATCCAGATCGCCATCCAGGTCGTAGTCGCAAAATGCCGACACAAACGAAGCATCGACGAGATCCAGCCCATACACCTTCGCAGATTCGATGAAACGCGGTGACGCTGGCGCGGTCGTATCATTGATGTACAACTCATTCGGCGAGTCATAGTTACAGATATAGATGTCGAGGTCACCGTCGTTGTCGATATCAACCAGGGTCACTCCCGCCGACCACACTTCGTCCTGCTTTCCAAGTGCCGCACTGGCATCTTCGAAACGCAACGTCGCGTGGCCATTGCTGTCCGCTTGCTGAACGTACAATCGATTTGCAACCGGCCCGCCGGTCAAAACCAGGTCCGCCAGTCCATCGCCGTTCACGTCCCCCACGGCGATCCCAGGAGACGCATAGCCGCCTACGTAAAGACACTTGAGCGGATGAGCGGTATCAATCGGTTGCGTAAAATTGACGCCGGTGCGCTCTGGAGAAAGCAGCTCGAACAAGGTCGCTCCGGCACTGGCCGTCGACCGCGCCGAGAGCGGTGTTGACGTCAAGAATTCGGTCGACTGGGCGTGTGCGCTCGTGACGAATATGCCAACGAGCCCGAAAACGCACGCGTCCCGGTAACGACCCAGCAGCGTTCCAAAACATTTCTGCAGCAAGCTCATGGCCATATTGTAACAGACGTTCGTCCGCGAACGCACGACGGTATCGCTATTGACCGTTCAACTGCCGCAGCGCCGCGATAGCCTGCCGATGGGCCGGATTGATCTGCAACGCACGTTCGAATTGCTCTCGCGCTTCGCGGTCGTGCCCATCCAGTTTCATGTACAGCACGCCAAGATCCGACTGGCGGTCCGCGTCGCGTGGGCTCTGCTTCGCGAGCTGCTGAAAGTAGGGCAGGGCGGAAGCGAAGTCCGAATTGCCAACGTGAATTTTCGCCAGCTCTTCCAACGCCGGAAGATAGCTTTCGTCAGCCGCAAATGCCTCTTCGAACTTTCCAATCGCCCCCGCAGCGTCTCCCTGATTCTTCAACACCAACCCCCAATTCAACCACGCTTCGGCAAACTGAGGTCGCACCGAAACGGCATTCGCGAATTGCTGGTAGGACTCTTCAAACCGTCCCAGATGCGACAGGCAGATCGCCAGACTATTTGAAGCCCGCTCGAAACGAGGCCTCAGTGCCAGCGCCCGCCGCAAGGGACTTTCCGCCGCTTCATATTCTTTCTTGCGGTTTAGCAATGCTCCCAATCGAAAATGACTTTCGGCATGGTGGGGAATGATGCGCACGATTTCACGATATTGCTCAGCGGCCCCGTCCAGATCGCCAATCGAATCCAGCACCAACGTCAACTGCCGACGCAACATCCAGTCATCCGGTCGAGCATCAATCTGTCGTAGCAAGCCCTCCAGCGTCTGCCGGCCAACCTCCGGTGTCAACTGAGAACGCAGTTCATCGATCCGTGCATTCAAACGTCGATCGCGCTGGGCAAAGCATGACTGGCCTGAAAACGGAGGTGCCGCCAGCCGCCCCCGCATCTCCTGCAGGATCAACATTTCATGAAATGCGGAGAGCCCCAGCTTCAACGCACATTCTTCGCGGCTCAGCCAGCCCTCGCCGGCCTCCATATCAGTCGCAGCATTTCTGACGTCATCCTTGCCGGGAAGCCAACCCTTCTTTTCTGCCAACCTCCCGACCAACAACAATGCGATTTCATAATTCCCGGCGAAGTTCAAATGCACGTGTTCATGCAAAAAAGCATCGCCCGTAATCCCATCCGCAGCGGCCGATGCCAAAGCTGCCTCCGCGTCCACCAACTCAACGGCCGTGGAAGCCGCCACCTTACGAATGAGTTCATTGATGCGTGTGTCCGCGCGAAATCGCAACGCATCCCGATCACGCGCCAGCGTAAACTGCTCCTTTGCAAGCCCCGCTTCACCGGCCGCAAGGAACGCCTGCCCTCGCCGATAGGCCAACTCGGCATAGTCCCCATCGATAGCCGCAGCGGCCGCGAAGTGAGTTTCTGCCTCCGCCACCTGGTTGCGACCGGCGGCCGCACACCCCGCCTGAAACAGCGTGTCCCATTCTTGTAGCTCCGCATCCGTCAGGCCATCGCGGTGTTTCGAAACGAAAGGCGAGAAGTCTTTCACATTCGTCGCCACCGTGCTCACGACGACGTCTGTTTCCGTTCCATCGCACAGTCGCACAAGATCTTGCAAATTGCGTTCGAAGTTCCTGTAGACCCGATCCAGGGAAGGCGAATCGAACGCGAGCGTTTGATTCTCGAACATCGCCATCCCACCCCAGTCTTGCGGCGCATCATCGCCACCGGCACGAAGCTGCGACGCGAACTGACCGAGCCTTGTCTTCTGCAGCGAAAGCGACAACCGGTTCAGCCAGAGAGGACGACCGTTGCCGCCAAACACCGTGCCTGCCCCAAACGGACCGTGTACTTCGTTATTGCCCATGTAGACAACCCACGCGTCGGCCTCAAGGTTGTCTTTGCAATCGCCGGCGATGGCCAATGCGACGTGCGAATTGATTGCCGTCACGGCACAATTCACGACTTCAAATTGGTCTTCCGGAAACCGCGCGGCGAGCAGCGTTTCCATGACACGCGGTATGCCATAAGCAGGTTCTGGATCGCCCATCGCAGCGGAACCGCCAAACACCACAATGCGACGGAGGTTTCCCGAGCTTTGTTTCGCCACGACCGAAGGCTGCGGAACACGCGCCAGCGCCCGAGGGAAGAATCGCCAGGCAAAGCGATAGTTGTCCGCCACGTAGCCCGGCTTCCCCTGGGCCGCAACCCAGAACGAAGTTGGATATCCGGTGCCAGCCCAGCGCAGACCAAACTCCGCGCCAATCAACAGCAGGAGAGGAAAAACGATCGCCAACAGTCGAAACAACCACAGCCGGCGAGGGCTGATCGACGCGGGACGTTCGGCGGACGGGGACATGGGCGATTGACTTTCAGTGAGCAGTCACAGCATCCAAGTATAGCCCGCTACTCTTCGGCAAGCTTCTTTTGCCACTCCTGAATCGCCGCGAACGCGTCCAGCGGAGACAACTGATTGATGTCGCACTGGCGAATTTCGTCCAGCAAAGGATGCTCGGCAGCGCCGAAGAGCGTCAACTGTAGCTCGCCGACGCTCTGACGTTTCGCTCGAGCTGCAATCTTGGGCTGCCCAACGCTGTTGATGTGCTCATTCTCCAGTTGAACCAACACGTCTTTCGCACGTTCATTCACCTCACGGGGAACGCCTGCAAGCCTGGCGACATGAATGCCGTAGCTCTTGTCGGCCGGCCCCTCGACAAGCTTGTGCAGGAAGACGACCTTGTCCTCCCATTCCTTGACTGAAACGCTCATGTTACGAACGCCTTCCAGCGATGTCGCGAGATCCGTGAGCTCATGGTAGTGCGTGGCGAAGAAAGTCCGGCCACCGATGCGGTCGTGCAGATGTTCGACAATCGCCCACGCCAGGCTCAGGCCGTCATACGTGCTCGTGCCGCGGCCAATCTCGTCCAGAATAACGAGGCTGCGATCCGTCGCGTTGTTCAGAATCCGCGCCGTTTCGGTCATCTCCACCATGAAGGTACTTTGCCCGCGAGACAACTCGTCACTCGCGCCGACTCGAGCGAAGATACGATCCGAGATGCCAATCACACACTTCTGAGCCGGAACGAAGCTGCCCATCTGCGCCATGACCGTCAGCAGCGCGACCTGCCGGATGTACGTACTCTTTCCCGCCATGTTCGGCCCCGTGATCAGCACGACGGAACCATCGTCCTCGCCGACTCGCGTGTCGTTGGGGACGAACGTGCCCTCGGGTTCGATAATATCCAGCACGGGATGCCGACCTTCGGAAACTTCCAGGACCGCCTTTTCCGTGATCGAAGGCTTGCAGTAACCCTGTCGACGCGCCAGCTCGGCCAGCGACACAAACGTGTCAATCCGCGCCAGCACCTGCGCCGTCGACTGCAACCGGCGAGCGTGATCATGTGCCGCGTCACGCAGAACGCAAAAGATGTCGTACTCCAGATCCTTCGCCTTGTTGTCCGCCGTCAGAACTTTCTCTTCGTATTCTTTCAGCTCCGGAGTAATGTAGCGTTCGGCATTCTTCAGCGTCTGCTTGCGAATGAAGTGCTCGGGAATCTTGTCCTTGTGCGCGTTGGTGACTTCCAGGTAGTAACCGAATACCTTGTTGTATCCGACCTTCATGCTGGGAATGCCGGCCTTCTCGGTTTGCTCCGCCTGGTACCGGGTGATCCATTCTTTTCCACCCTTGGCCAACTCACGAAGCTGATCCAGCTCGTCGCGATAACCGGCTTTGACGAACCCTCCGTCCTTCGATGTGAGCGGGCACTGTTCGATGAGCGCCGCATCCAACTGCGTTCGCAGATCCGGGCACAAATCCAGGTCCGCCTCCAACTGCTGCAGCAAGCGACTCTTGCGGCCGGCCAACTTCGCCTTGATGGCCGGCAGGCGACTCAATGTCTGACCAATGAAACTCAAATCGCGCGGACTGGCTCGACCGGTACTGACACGAGCCAGCAATCGCTCCATGTCATAAACGTGTTTGAGTTCGTCCTGCAGATCCAGACACAGCGACGGTTCACCCAAGAACTCATCCACGACCGCCAATCGATCTTCAATCGCCTTCAAGTCGGTAAGTGGACTCGCCAGCCATTCGGCCAGCATCCGCGACCCCATCGCCGTCACCGTTCGATCCATCACGCCCAGTAGTGATGCATCACGGCGCCCATCGCGGAGCGTGCGGGTGATTTCAAGACTGCGCCGGGTTGCTTCATCAATCTCCAGACAATAACCGGTGCGATAGGGCACGAGCGATTCGATGTGATCGAGCGAAGTCTTCTGCGTTTCCTGCAGATAGTCGAGTACCGCGCCGGCGGCCTGGATTGCCGGGTCGTCGGTTTCTTCAAAACCAAAACCACTGAGCCCTTTGGTACCAAAATGATCTGAGAGTTTTTCCACCGCCGTGTCCAGCGAAAAGCTCCACGGCGGGCGTTCTGTCACCAGCGTGTCGCGGGTCGCGTAATCCGGTAGCACGCCGGAACCTTCCGCGAGCAGGCATTCGGCCGGCCCAACTCGCAACAATTCATCGACGAGTTTTGACTTTGGAAAACAGCTCGCGTGAAATCGTCCTGTGGAAAGTTCGACCCATGCCATCCCCACGACCGGCTCGGAAACGGAATTCGACGTGGCACCCTTCGACGTTTTGACTGGTGCGGCCTCGCAGACCGCAGCAAGGAAATTGCTCTCGCGAGGATCCAGCAGACTGTCGTCGGTGAGCGTACCGGGCGTCACGACCCGCGTGACTTCTCGCTTTACCAGACCCTTGGCCTTCTTCGGGTCTTCGACCTGCTCGCAAATCGCCACTCGATGGCCCATCTTGATGAGCTTACCGAGATATCCCTCCAGCTGATGATGCGGAAAACCGGCCATCGGAACCGGGTTCGTGTTCTTGTCGCGACTGGTGAGTGTCAGCCCAACCGCTTCGGCAGCGATCTTCGCATCCTCAAAGAACAGCTCGTAAAAATCGCCCATCCGGAAAAACAATAGCGCATCACCACACGCAGACTTGGCGTCATGATACTGCTGCATCATTGGTGATTTTGACATGCGTCGGAATCTACCACGCGACCACGGTTGCATGGTAGTACCGGCAAACCGTGCTTCGTAATCTCAGACCGAAATGCAGCCCGTGTTGCTTACCGCAGAGCTCGACGCCACCGAGCAATCAGCGGCAGCCAGCCGGCCACCAACACGGCCTGCCATCCCGTCGGCTCGGGTACCGCAACGATCGCAGCGCCTTCGACGCCAAAATTCCGGGATAGCTCCAGGAAATCCCCGAAGCCAACGTCCCCCGTACCGTCAAAGTCACCGTCGCCCCAGCCGCCAGGCGAATCGAAGTTTCGTGACAAATTGAGAAAGTCGCTGAAGTCCACCACAAGGTCAAGGTTGGCGTCACCTCGTCGCGCCCCAATGATTTCTTCCACCAGTAGAAGCTGATCCAATTCATCCACCCGAGAATCAGCATTCAAATCAAATTGCGGGTCATGCGTTTCCGCTCGCCAGACTTCTCCCAGAAGATCGATGTCACGAGCCCCCACCGTGCCGTCGCCATCGAAATCTCCGATCGCACCAACGGCCACAGCTACCTCGCCCCATAGTCGAAACGACAAATCCTGAGCATTGCGAACTCCGGGCTCGGCATCGTGACGACCAGCGTCAAACGCAAAACTCCCGTCGTCGCCATCACCAAAATGCCAGCCCCAACCGGGATCCCAAAATCCGTTGAGCGGATCTTCCAGTGGACTCGGATTGGGAAACGTCTGTATCGCGGTGATCGATAGCCAGTATTCGCCGCCCTCCAGTCGGACCGTCTCGTTCAGCGACGAACGGTAGTCGACCACACTAGCGCCGGAGCTGGTCGTTTCACCATCACGCTCGCGCGAACGAACATCCAGCCCGTCATCCGCGCCAGCCCGCCCTGAATCCAGTAACCACGATACGGTCGGCTGCGAGAGCTCGGGCGCGTCATTCCCACCCGGAAAGATCTCTATCTGAAATTGCAACGTCGTGCGAGGCGACCGAGGTTTGAACGGACCATCAAAAGCGCCGGACCACTCGAGGCTTTCCAGCTCTACTGCTTGAGCAAGATGAAAATTGTCCCAAACTCGAGAACGCCCCCCGTCGGGAATCTCCGGATGCGTCGTCAACTGATTTGCCAGCAAGAAATCCCCACGTCCCGACGCGTCGCCGGCCGTGTGGGACTGCCCAAACAGTAAATCCTGCGCCCATCCTCGATGGCCGATTGCACAGCAAACCAGGCAAACCACTGCGCCAAAACATTTCCGTTTGAACATCCAGAAGCCCCAATCTGACAGGAGTGTAAGCAGTGCCTACACGGCCCGTTATAGGAATGGATTTCGTGTCACGCAAATGTTTGGCCGAAGGCGATTCAGGGCCGGTGAGTCCAGATACCCCACTGCCCGCGATTCTCGTCGACAGCAACTGAAAGGCGACTAACGGGACGCTCAGCTGTCCCAAGCGAAAGCGAATCGACGAGTCGCAGTCCGATATATTCCGCCAGCTTTTCTGCGGTCGTATTCGGAATGTCGATCAACACGCAATCTTCAAGCGGAAACACCCACCGACGATCCTCAAACGTCGCGGTAACCTCACGCTCGTCGGCTGAGACCTTGATGAGCTCATGTTGCGTTGGCAAAAGAACATGATGATCCAGGTCATCGACGATTTTTTTGGCCGCATCACGCAGAGCAATGAAATCAACGACGTAGGCATTCTCGTCCAGCGGGCCCTCGACTTCGATCTCCAATCCGTAGTTGTGCCCATGCAATCGCTCGCAGATATTGCCAGCAAACGTAATAAAGTGCGCCGAAGAAAAGACCAGGTAGTCCTTGTTGAGCCGTACGTGCCATACGTCGTTGCCTGCCACAATTGCTTCCCTTCAAATGAACAAGGCCATCACACGATGCCGTGCGTGGCCCTGCAGTGCAAAACTGTAATTTGTTCGATGAGGAACTAGCTGCGTCGCAAACGTACGAATGCGAGACCGCAACAGGCCAGCACGCCCCAAACGATGAGTGCCGATGGTTCCGGCGTTGCAACAGCACCGTCGTCGGACGATTCGCCACCGTCATCAGCGGGCCCTGCGGTTGCAGTGATTCCGGGCTCTTCATCCTGCCCCTCTTCGTCGCCTTCATCCGTCTGTCCGCCGCCTCCGCCCATCATGGCAGCCGCCGTCACGGCACCAGGTGTTCCTGCAATGCCGGTTGATTGCGATGACGTAGCCGCAACCGATGCTGCTTGAGACGCGGACGAAACCGGAGCCTGACCGGGTTCGCCACCAACAGATGGCCCCGCTGCACTGCCGGTCGATTCGGCGGCACTACTTTCGGTTTCCGAAGTGACAACCTGATCTTCTGAGAACTCGATGGCCCCAAACGCGGCGGTCGCGATGGATAGCGAGATTGCTAGGATGACGATTGATTTCATGATCATGCCAAGGTGCTAAGCTAAGAACTTTCTCCGTAAAATATATGGTGGCGGTGCATCCCGGTCAACGAATACATCCCCTAAAATCGGCAAAACCGTCCTTCCAGGAGGGCCACGAACACCGCTGCAGAGACGAGATCCGCCGATGTCCCCGGGTTTCTTCGGTGCCCGTCCGCTCGAAGCCAGAAGTCCAGATCCGAAAGCAAGACATGGTAGTCTTCGGCGCCCGGCGTCAAACCGGACTGAACGACCTGCTTCGCCTTCTCCGAAGCCTGCTGGGCGACGTCGTCGCCGCATTTGCGTCTAATTAGGCTGTCAGGCTTCTCCGCCATGATGCGAACGAATGTGTCAAGAATTCCTGACACCGTGCCGTATTCAGAAACGCCAGCGCCAGCTTGAGGTACCCACTTCTCGATCAAGTCGCGAAACCCGGTCGCGTACTGTTCCGCCACCGCGTCCCGATCCGACGCCAGTCTCATTGCCGCCAGGAGGCAGTCCGGTGCTTTGTCGCGGATATCTCCCTCTTTGACTTCACCGAGTCCACCGGGAGTTGCCAGCCGGATCGCTTCGTAGACCAGGTTCGAATCGGCCGGCGTCATCGCCTGGAGCACGGCATCGACAGCCTCGACGGTAACGGGCCGTCCCGCGTCCGCGGCGAACGTTTTTGCGAGTGGCGCAAAGAGCAGAACGATACCAAGGTTTGTGTTCACCGAAACGACACTACGAGTAGCGACGATCGCGTCTTTCACGAGCTCACCTACGCTGAGACATGCCGCTCGCTCGAACACGGGACCGATCGCCACAGCACTCGCCGCGAAATCAAGAAAGGTCATGTCGGCGAAGTCGGCACCCCGGTGGACGTTTCCGGGTTTGGGTGTCGTCACGTCCAACAGGCAGGCCATCGTTGCGCATTGTCCGACCGACATGGTCCTCTGTGCTGAAGGGTCGCCGGATATGTCGTCAGACATGACTCTCGTCGGTGCGTTTCAGAAAACTGGAGACCGAATCCAGAACGCGGTCTCGAGCCTCCTCGGTGACCCAGTGGCCGGCATCCTCGATGCGATCCACTTCCGCGTTAGGCCAATGCTCAACGAGTCGGTCGAGACAACTGGGCTGAAAACACCAGTCACGCATGCCCCAAATCAGCTTCGTTGGCATTTCGCCGAGCGAATCAAGAGACGCCTCCAGCTCCTCGAGATACTTCCACGTTGGGTGCTGACGCGACTCGGGAATATCCCGCACGAACTCGAAAATGGCCTGTCGATTTTGCCAGTTGTTGTAAGGCGAAATCAACCCGCTAAGTGCCGCCGGCGAAACCGAGTGTGACTCGTGAACCGCCATCGTTTGAGCCGCCCTTGCGAACAGGTTGAATCCCTGAACTGCAACTTTCCCAAGCAGCGGCGTCCGACACGCGCGAATTCGCCACGGGATATACGGTGGCGGGAATGCGCCGGTATTGAAGAGTATGATTCGAGAGAACCGTTCACGACGGGCTAGTAGGGCTCGTAGACCGATGGGTCCGCCCCAATCGTGTGCCAACAACGTGACATTGTTCAGGTCGAGGTGATCGATGAGCTGAACCAGGTTCGCAACGTGAATCGGTAGCGAATACGTAAGATTCCGGGGCTTGTCGCTGAGTCCGCAGCCGATGTGGTCAACGGCGATCGGACGATAGTCAAACCGGAGCTCTCTGGCGAGATGCCGCCACAGGAACGACCAGGTAGGATTGCCGTGAACCATCAGGAGAGGGTCACCGCTACCTTCTGCGATGTAGTGCAGCCGATGACCGCCCAAATCCAGCCATTGCGACTGAAATGGGTACTCTTTGCGCCACGCAGGCGATTCAGTCGAAGTAATCGTGGACATGGCGCTGCTTGCGGTAGTTTCGAATCCGATTCGTTATACGTAACGAAGAGATCTCGCTCAATGACCTCACGGAATCGAGCATGGCCGTTTCCATAAAAAAAGGCGACCCGAAGGCCGCCTTTGTTCCGATTCGTCAGTCTGCGTGAAGCAGATTAACGACGACGTCGCAGCGCCAACAGTGAGATCGCTCCAAGCAGCAATCCAGCGTAGGATGCAGGCTCAGGAACCACTGAGAACGACTGATCAACGAACGAGATCGCCGCTCCAGCACTGTTCGTACTGGCCAGGAGGACGATGTCCTTCTGAACCTGCAGTTGCTGAACCGGGGTATCGAAGATGATCATGTCGGAAAGCTGCTCGATCGTTCCGTTGTCATAAATCGAGATGCTGTCGTTGGTCGTGACGGGAATAAATGTTTCCGTCACCGACGCCAGACCTTCACCGCCGAGCAAGTCGGGGTTACCGGTCAAGTGGGCATCACTAATCCAAGGTCCCGTAGCAGTTACGGAAAACTCGATCAGTGCATCGGATGCGCCGTCAGCCGAACTGTCGACGAAGCCGCCCTGGAACCGGATACCAGCGTTGCCCTCACTGTCGGTAATGGCCAACACGTTGATGGCCGACGGGGGAGGCATATCGCCGGTGCGTGCATACTCGAAGGAATCAAATTGCAATCCGCTAACGGAAATAAAATCAGTCGTTCCCAACAAGTTGTCTAGCGTAGTTGGAAGTGGGATTTGTGCTGCGAACGTCGCCGAAGCGAACAAGCAGACAAATGCGAATACTCGAATTTGGATTCTCACGGCAGTCACCTTGCAGAATTCTTGTACACAACAAATATAAAAATCACTGAAGCCAATCAGGCAGCGTGGTAATGGTCTCTTAATTGGTTCGCAGTGAGAGAACGAATTCGGAATACGAATCCGACACCAAAGAAAGCTGGGTCGTTGGATCAAACCAAAAGCGCCACAAAAATCCGGCACTCTCTCAGTTGCGATGTAATGAAAGGCGTCGTTTGACACCTATTGATCCAATTAGCGACCTTTTCCAGCTGGTTGAAGTTTCATTGCCTGAAGTTACTTTAACTTCACACGTCCGTATTTAACTCGAATATCCCAAATACCGCAAGTGCTTTGTCAACTAATTTGGAAACTTTACGCTAGCAGCAGAAATCAGCGATTTCATTTCGCGAGTTGCAGCGCGAATCCCGTCAAATACAGCCCTTGAGACGATACTGTGTCCGATATTCAGTTCCTGCATTCCTTGTAGTTCGGCAATCGGAATCACGTTCTGGTAGGTCAATCCGTGACCTGCATGCAGAATCATTCCGCTCTCGCGGATCTGTGTGCCTGCCTTCGCCAGCTTCACCAGTTCGTGTTCGCGATCCTGAACCGATCTCGCCAGGGCGTATTGGCCTGTGTGCAGTTCCACGGCGTCCGCTCCAAGCTCTTTGCCAGTCTCAATTTGCGAGGATAATGCATCGAGGAACAGGCTGACTTCTATGCCGGCATCGGCCAACTTGCGAATGGTTTCCCCGATGACAGACTGGTTGCCAACCACATCCAGACCGCCTTCGGTAGTGACTTCTTCCCGTTTTTCAGGGACCAGCGTGACTTGATCGGGCAGCACCTCGAGCGCGAAATCAACGATTTCCGGGGCGCACGCCATTTCCAGGTTCAATTTCACCGAGGTCGTGTCCTTCAGCACGCGAACATCGCGGTCCTGTATATGGCGACGATCCTCACGAAGGTGCACGGTTATGCAATCCGCCCCGCCCAGCTCGGCCTGCATCGCGGCCCAAACCGGATCGGGTTCCGTCGTCTTACGGGCTTCACGAATGGTTGCGACGTGATCGATGTTGACTCCCAAGAGTGCCAATTCCGTCTCCTTATTGAAATCAGTCTTCTATTTTTCGCGTTGCACCGCGCCGAGAAACAGACGAGACAACGACCTCAGCATCAAAGTTCGGCAGTTTATTCAGACGGTCATGCACAAACGCGTCCGCCGCGTCGGAAGTTGGAAACCAACAATATACCGTCGGGCCCCACGAGCTCTGGCCAATTCCTGGCACGCCCACATCTCGGCAGAAACTGACGAATTCGGCAATAGCAGAACACAGGAACGGCCCGCCCTGGTTCGCCGCAAAGCATTCGCCTGCGGAATAGCCGTATTGGTAGACGCTCTCGCTAAATGTTTCGAAGTCGCCATTCCTGGCGGCAGGCACCAGTCGATCGTGCAATTCCCGTCGTAGCCGTTGCTTCAAATCCGCTGAAACGGGCGGCAAAGTGGCAAAAGCGGCAAGCTCGGCTGATCCCGAAAGCCCCGCAACGCCCGCCAGTCGAACGAGCGCCACGCACCAGGTTTCCGGTAGCTCGATTCGCTCACGCAGTTGACCAAGCGTATCCTCGTCCGACTTTCCGTCATCAATGATCAGTCCTCCGCGACGGAATCCGTACGCCCCGACGGCCGATCGTTGGCCGCGGCCTACAGACAAAGCGGTTTCTGCAAGCGAGACCTCGTCGCGACCAAACAGCGAATCGAGCCCCCAAGCGACCGACATGCCCAACTGCGTTCCTACGCCCAAGCCGACATGCTGAGGCGGAACCGCGGTGACCTCGCAGGAAACCGGATCGGAAATCCCCGTATGCTGCCGCCAACGGCCGACAAATTGACGAATCCTATCCGCCGCGATACCCCGGAAGCTGTCCTGTTCGGCCCGGCGGACTACCATTTCGGTAACCGGTTGTTCCAGCATCGCTCCGGCTCCCCCAAACCGCCGTCCACCTTCGCGATCCACCGAAAGCAGGCCGAAATGAATCCTGCTTGGAGCAACGATGTGGACGGATGATGGCATCGAAAACCAGTGAAACGGGATGAGACGGCAGGAAGCAGAAACGACCGAACGGCTATCATATCGCATCCATGACGATGCGCGTCCCCCCGCACCCCAAGAGGTCACGGCTTGAACGCCAATTCCCCAGACGGATTCAACGAGCTTCTACAATCAACCTGTAAATCGCTGGGCTTCGAATTCGAGCAGCTTGGTGTCATGGTCGTCGACCACGGTTCGCGCCGAGCGGAGAGTAACGAAGGTCTACTGCGTGTCGTCGCGGAGTTTTCCCGAGCCAGCTCCTATCCGCTGGTTGAGCCTGCCCATATGGAGCTTGCCGAACCATCCATCGATCAGGCGTTTACGCGCCTTGTCGCAGCCGGCGCGAAATTCGTGGTCGTTCACCCCTATTTTCTGCTGCCAGGACGGCATTGGGCGGAAGATATCCCGCGTCTTGCGGCCGAAGCGGCCTCGCAACATGAAGGCGTGGGGCACCTCGTTACAGCGCCGCTGGGAATCCATCCTTTGATGGCGGCCGTGATGAATGATCGCATCGTACACTGCCTACAGCACGTTGCAGGCAAGGCCGATTCATGCGACCTTTGTGACGATCGGGGAAAGTGTACGCAGGGCTTGAGTTAGCCCTTGTCTCGAGGCGACATGGGCAGCGTGACCTCGTCCGTAGCCTGAACGTTCCGGCGTTGGAAATCCGTGTTTGAGAGCAGTTCCAGAGAGTAGAAATGAAAGTCAACGAGTATTTCGACGGCAACGTCACATCCATTGCCTTTGAAAACAGCGAAGGCCGCGCTACCGCAGGCGTCATGGCAGCTGGTGAGTATGAATTTGGCACCAGCGAACACGAACGGATGAAAGTCGTGTCCGGCGAATTACTGGTGAAGCTTCCCGGGACCGATACATTTGAACCATTTCCAGCCGGAAGCGAATTCAACGTCGAGGCAAACCAGAAGTTTCAACTGCAAGTCAAACAGCCGACTGCCTACCTTTGCTTCTACGGCTAGAGTGCTTCTGCAACCAGAAGCGAGCGCATGCAAGGAGATCCTTTACCGCGTCATTCGGTAAAGGGAATCGCCTCGCCTTCGATGGCAGCCAGCGCGTTGCAGGCGGCCCGTTGTTCGGCCTCCTTCTTGTTGCGGCCCCATGCGGGCGGAAAGTCCTTGCCAGATACCGTAGCGCTGACCTTGAACGTCTTGTTGTGATCCGGGCCACGCTCATCGAGCAGCAGATAAGTGGGCGTTGAACCAAAGTCACGCTGCGCCATCTGCTGCAACAGCGATTTGTAGTTATCATCCGAATCGCCGGTCGCCGCGTGTTCAATCTCCGCCTGCATGTGACGCATGATGAACGCGCGGGCTGGCGCGTCACCGCCGTCTAGATAAATTGCAGCGACCAGAGATTCAAAGACATCCGCCAGAACAGACCGGGGCACGCGACTGTTGGAACTCATGCCCTTGCCGACGATCAGGAATTGCTCGAGTTCCAGCTCTTCGCTGATCTTGGCACACGTCATGCGACTCACGACAACCGATTTAATTTTGGTCAGATCGCCTTCCAGCAAATTAGCGAACTGGCTGAAAAGCATGTCGCAAACGACAAATCCAAGAATCGCGTCGCCGAGGAATTCCATTCGCTCATTAGAGCCCAACCGGTGCTGAGCTCCAGAGGCATGCGTCAGAGCTTCTCGCAACTTGGATTTATCGGAAAATTCATAGCCGATGCGAATCTCACACTGCCGAAGCGGATCGTGATCGGATTCGTTGTCAGTCAAAGCATGAACTCTCGGGAAGGAAACTCCAACTACAGCCTAGTTGATGGCGGATTGCACCGTCAAACGCTCGGTGAAATCAGGCCCCGTCTGGACCGCCATTTGGCGAAAGTACCGTCCCCCGAATTTGTCACCTGATTCGTCATCCTGTGCAAATTCGATATCGTCGACACAAAAATGAACTTCCTGCTGCCGATTCTGTCATGAATGTCGGCCCCGCGGGATTGGTCACGGACAATTCATCAGGTCATGCCGGGTTGTGCAAACCCCAAGTCTCTCGGTAAACAACCGTTCTTTCAATGCAGTCTCCGCGAGTAAGGTGTCGGCAGATGCTCAATACATTGTTCCTGCCCGAATTACGCGAGATGCTGGCCGCCGGCGACCAGGACGGTCTGCAGGAGTTCTGCACGGCGATTCACCCGGCGGGAACGGCCGAGTTCATGGAAGGTCTGACCGCCGCGGAAGCCTGGCAGGTTCTGCAGTTTGCCGACAATTCAACTCGAATCGAAGTCTTCCTTTACTTCGATCCTGACCGGCAGGTGGAGATCCTCGAAGCGCAGGACCGTCAGGAGGTGGCGGAACTCATCGCCCGGATGGCCCCGGATGACCGCGTCGACCTGTTGGAAGAAGTGGACCGGGAAATCGTCGACGAAATCCTTGCGCTCATTCCCACGGAGGAACGTCGCGACATTCTGCTCCTCAGTTCGCACCCCGAGAACACGGCCGGTGCGGTGATGACCACCGCGGTTGCCAAGCTGCCCGAGGCGATCACCGTCCGTGAGGCACTCGAGGAGCTTTCCAGGCAAAGCGACGACGTCGAGACCATCTATTACCTCTACATCGTGGACGATTCGAATCACCTTCGTGGTCTGGTATCGACACGCGAGCTAATCGCCAACCTCAAGCACCCGGAAACCAAACTGGGTGACATCATGGAGACCGAGCTGATCACCGTCGACGCCGACGACGACCAGGAGGAGGTTGCGCAGAAAGTTGCCAAGTACGACCTGCTGGCCATTCCAGTCGTGGATGATCAACATCACATGCTGGGCATTATCACCTACGATGATGTGATCGATGTCGTTTTGGAAGAGGCCGTCGAGGATGCTCACCGAATCGCGGGTGTCGATCCACTCGAAGAAAGCTACCTGCGAACCAGCGTCGTGACGCTCAGCTGGAAACGCGGCATCTGGCTCGCAGTGCTGTTCGTCTTCGCGCTTATTACGGCGTTTGCGCTGAAGGGCTACGAAAAGCAACTGGATGCATGGAAGTGGCTGGTCTTCTTCATTCCACTCATTATTTCCAGCGGCGGCAACACGGGTAGCCAGTCCGCGACACTAATCATTACAGCCCTCGTCCGTGGCGACGTTCAATTAAAGGACTGGTGGACCGTCCTGAAGCGGGAGCTTCAAAGTGGATTGATCCTGGGAGGCTTCCTGGCGTTGCTAGGCTATGCCGCTGCCTACCTCATGATCGATCCTGCCGTTGTGGACGTTTCTACGACCAGCGTTCTGCTGGTATTGCCCCTGACCGTGCTGCTGGTTGTGTTGTGCGGGACATTCTTTGGCTCGCTACTACCACTCGCATTCCAGCGAATGGGACTGGACCCGGCACTGATGAGCAACCCGTTCGTGGCCGGCATCATCGACATCCTGGGAATCGTGATCTATCTGAATGTCGCGATGTGGCTCTTGGCTTAGCGACACGCCGGCCCTTAGCTCTTTCCGCCATTAGCTCCAGACGTTCATCGTCTTCGCGATCAGGATAGCTGCCGCTGCCACCGCCGCGCCAGCCATGATCCATTCGTGGAAGGCCAGCACCATGGACTGGTGCCGGCGGCGAAGCGGCCACCAGATTACGACGCCCCCCAGCAAGCCGATCGCCACGAACATAGGAGGGCTGAATTGATATACGGCCAGCCATGTACAAATCATGCCCAACCGGACAAAGAGTTGCCTCATGTTGAAACTCGAATGCCTCACGCTCACTCCCGCCCCCACATCAGTCACTCGCTTGCGGTATATCGCCACCCCCCAGCATCTTCGACCGAGGGACTCGAATCTTGTGGTTCCTTCCCTCATTCGTAACATCCGTCAATATCCACCTCTCGTCGCGAAGTCGAAAAGGCAAAATCCGATCCGCCCGGCAGGAGGCTCCTCCGCAGCGAGTCGTTCATCCTATGTTTTCGCACGGACCAATAAAGCATCAACACCGCCCCGTGAGAACTGCAATGCCCAACACACTCAGCCCACAGTCTGCCATCTTCGACGGTGACGACCCAACCTGGGCTATTGCAGCCAAGCAACCCACCAGCGTCCCCGCCGACACGCCGCAACGCACCGCGCCGACCCAGCCGAGGAATGCTCAGCCACTCCCTCGCAGCTCGGAACCTGCATTTGTTCCGCTTGAGCCCACCTCTTTCCGTGAAGCGGGACTTCGTGAAGCTCAGATCGAGGCGTTGATTCTCAAGTCCCTGCTCAATTCGGGCGGAAATACGGGACGCGAAATTGCCCAACAACTCGCGCTACCCTTTGGTGTTCTCGAGGGCCTGTTGCACTCCATGAAGCTGGAGCAACTAATCACGTACCGCGGCGCTTCGATTGTCGGCGACTTCCAATACGAACTGGCGCCACGCGGAGCCGAACGCGCCCGGTCACACGCGGCCCAATCAACGTACTTTGGTTCCGCCCCGGTGGCGTTGGACAAGTACATCGAAAGCGTCAAAGCTCAATCTGTCAGCAATGAAAAGCCCCGCATTGGCGACGTCAAACGTACGTTCCAGAAATTCGTCTTGGGCGAACGAATCCTGCGGCAGATTGGTGAGGCCGTCAATCTTGGCAAGGGCATCTTTCTTCATGGCGCCCCGGGCAATGGCAAAACGACAATCGCGGAAACCGTAACCAACATCTTCGGCCAGGGCATCTGGATCCCACGCGCGATCCACGCCAACGGCGAGATCATCCGTGTCTTTGATCCCATTCGCCATGAGGTCCTCGAATACGAACACGCACCGCAAGAAATGGACGAACGAGGCCCCGATGCGCGATGGGTCTACATCAAACGTCCTACGATTATCGTCGGCGGAGAACTGCGACTTGATAACCTGGAGGTCACCACGAATGACGTAACGGGAATCAGCGAAGCTCCTCTTCAGGTAAAAGCCAATTGCGGCACTCTGGTGATCGACGATCTTGGCCGTCAGAAGTTTTCGGTTACTGCGTTGCTGAATCGCCTCATCATTCCGCTCGAACGCCGCGAAGACATGTTGAATTTGCCGAGCGGCAGATCGTTTGGCATTCCCTTCGAACTGATGGCCGTCTTCTCCACCAACCTCTCGCCGGAACGACTCATCGACGAAGCCTTCTTACGTCGTATCCCTTGCACGATTCACGCGACCGATCCCACCGAAGCACAATTCCGGGAGATCTTCACGCGCGTCGCCGAACGATTTGAATTGACGTACGAAGAGGATGTGCTGGACTATCTGATCACAGAACACTTCCAAAACGGCAAGCGTCCCTTCCGATCCTGCCAACCGCGAGACATCCTCCAGCAAGTGGCCAATGCCTGCGAATTCGCGGGAACGGAGAACGTCGTCACGCGAGAAGGCATCGACAACGCAGTCGAAAACTGCCTTGCACTGACCCTGATCACTCAGGAAAAGTAGGGGCATTCGCAGCCGTGCGAACATCAACGATCAACGAACCACGATTCCTGATCGAAGACCTTCGCGAAGAAAGCTCCCAAGTGGCCCGGAGTGCGACTGCCGCGTTACCTAGAGTGGAATGGGGAAGAAATCCGGAGACTCGCAGAACTCCGGTGGCATTCCAAAGCGATCTCCCATGAACTCCTCCAGCTTGTCCCGAGTGCGGCGGGATATAACGCCTACGATGAGCTCGACCGCCTCGTCGGAAAGCATGAACGGAAGTACCGAAAGCTGCATCTTCGCCCCCAGGCACAACGTACCAATCTGATATGCGTTGCACGCGTCACGCCGCTTCCCCGTCAGCAGACACCGGTCCAGCCACGGGGCAATGCTCTGGGAATCCGAACCGTCCACCAGGTGATACCGGATGTCCTCCGACCGCCGGTCGAAATCGATCTCGCCAAAGACGCGCTGAATCGCCTGCATCGACTCCTCGGACAATTCCGACGACAACTGACGCTGGCACTCCAGGCACATCGCATATTCCACGATCGGTTCCGTCCCGCGAAAGATGCGTTCCACAAAATACTCGCGATTCGACGCGACCAGTTCTGTCTCGCAAACCTTGCAATGCGTAAACGGGCCATCCAGTTCCAACGAGTGAAACTGCGGATCCACGGTGACGAGCCGTGGAACCATCGGCCACAAATCCAGCTCCTCGTCTTCTGGCTGCCCGTCTTCTAGTTCGTCTTCTGGCTGCATCTCAATCTCCGCACGTGAACCACGGCATTGTACACAATGCAGCGACCGCGGCAGTTCGGTATCATTGGGTTCCAACATAACGACACCACTGCGAGGCGTGACCGATGAAACTGCAATTCAAACTTGTTGCCATCCTCTTGAGCGTTGTCTCGGTTGTCGCTTGCGCCGACGAACGCCCGAACATCCTCTTTGCTTTCGCCGACGACTGGGGACGCTACGCCAGCGCGTACGCGGACCTCGATGGGCCCGGAACGGCCAATGATGCTTTCGAGACTCCGGCGTTCGACCGGGTTGCCAACGAAGGGGTGCTGTTCCGATCGGCCTTTGTGACGGCACCGTCCTGTACGCCATGCCGCAGTTCGATCCTTAGCGGTCAGTACTTTTTCCGCACCGGCCAGGCCGCCATCCTGCAGGGAGCCAAATGGGACAGCAGCATCCCGACCTATCCGCTACTGCTGCGAGACGCGGGCTACCATATTGGTCACACCTATAAAGTCTGGAGTCCTGGTTCGCCCAAGAACGCGCCCTACGGCGCTGAGACCTACGCCTACAACAAACGCGGCAGTCGGTTCAATCGCTTCTCCCAATTCGTTAGTCAGCAGGTTGAAAACGGCAAACCCGTCGATGAGGCCAAGCAGGTGCTGTTCGACGAGGCTCTAGGCAATTTTGATGACTTCCTGAACGCGTGCCCCAGCGATCAGCCGTTCTGCTACTGGTTTGGCCCGACCAATGTGCACCGCAAGTGGACCGCCGGATCGGGCAAGGAGCTGTGGAACATCAACCCGGACGACCTGAAAGGCAAGATGCCAAAATTCCTGCCCGACGTGCCCGTCGTACGAGAGGACTTCGCCGACTACCTGGGCGAGGCAAAAGCTTTCGATACAACGCTAGGGCTGATGTTGAAAAAACTGGAAGACATGGGCGAGCTCGATAATACGCTGATCGTCGTCAGTGGCGACCATGGCGCTCCCGGGTTTCCGCGCGGGAAGTGCAATCTGTATGACTTCGGTGTTGGCGTGCCGCTAGCCGTTCGCTGGCCGGGAAAAATCCCCGGTGGTCGAGTCATCGATGACCTCGTAAACCTGATGGATCTGGCTCCAACCTTCCTGAACGCGGGTGGGCTCAAGGCTCCCGAAGTCATGACGGGGAGGAGTCTGATGCCAATCCTTGCTTCCGGCGCGGAAGGCCAGGTCGATACCAAACGCACGTGGGTGATTACCGGTCGTGAGCGACATGTCGCCAACGCCCGAGCTGGGATGGCTCCCTATCCGCACCGCGCGTTGCGCACGAAAGACTACCTCTACATTCGCAACTTTCGGCCAGATCGATATCCCATGGGCGACCCGAAAGTAGTCACCGATACGGAAATGCCCTCGATGCAGGAGCTGACTAACAACACCTTCATCTCCTACGGCGACCTGGACGCAAGTCCGACCAAGGCCTACCAGATCAAGAATCGCCACACCGAGCCGCATCTATTCGACCTTGGGTACGGAAAACGCCCTGCGGAAGAGCTGTACGTGTTGAAGAATGACAAGGACCAGATCTGCAATGTTGCCTATTGGTCGCGTTACGAATCGATCAAACGCGAGTTGCACAATCAGTTGATGGCGGAACTTAAACAGCGGGACGACCCGCGAGTGAAAGGGCAAGGCGAGCATTTCGAACGTCCACCCTATTCCGGCGAGGACCCCGGCTGGAAGTAATCCTGAATGGGCCTGGTGGAAAACCGGGAGGGTGAGGCTCCTGCCGAACCGCACGCACAGGATCTCAAGCGCCTCGCGTCAAGGCTCGGCGGGAGCCTCGCCCTCCCGTTGAGACACCGCACCACGCACATGGTACCGCCGACGCTGGATTTCATACCGTGCATCATTGGCTGTTCAACTGCCCCGATCCATTCGGGAGGGTGAGGCTCCTGCCGAACCGCACGCACAGGATCTCAAGCGCCTAGCGTCAAGGCTCGGCGGGAGCCTCGCCCTCCCGTTGAGACACCGCACCGTCCGCAGGATACGAACGACGCCGGATTTCATACCGTGCATCATTGGCTGTTCAATTGCCCGATCCATCCGGGAGGGTGAGGCTCCCGCCGAACCGCACGCACAGGATCTCAAGCGCCTAGCGTCAAGGCTCGGCGGGAGCCTCGCCCTCCCGTTGAGACACCGCGCCACGCACATGGTACCGCCGACGCTGGATTTCATACCGTGCATCATTGGCTGTTCAACTGCCCGATCCATCCGGGAGGGTGAGGCTCCTGCCGAACCGCACGCACAGGATCTCAAGCGCCTCGCACCAGGCTCGGCGGGAGCCTCGCCCTCCCGTTGAGACACCGCACCATCCGCCAAACACACGTCGCGGGAAATCTGAGTTTTCTTGACGGTGTCCAAACATCGACCGCACTCCTATAACGCTCCATGCAATGTCATCATTAACGGAGTGCTACCATGCGGATTGCCGTACTGCTTTCGATTTGCCTGAGCGTTTGTAGTTACCAGGCTTTCGCCGATCAATGGAAACAGTTTCGTGGACCGGCCGGTGGCAAGCTCGCCGCGACCACGCATCCTATGGAATGGGACCGGGACACGAACGTCGCGTGGTCTGTTCCAATGCAGGGCAGCGGCTGGTCCTCGCCCATTGTGATTGGCGACCGCGTGTACCTGACTTCGGCCGAATCCGCCGATGGGGCTCGACCGAAAGGCATGATGGCCGGCGTTGCCAGCATGGCGACTTTCCGCCGAACCAAACCAGCCAATCACCAATTTGTCGTTTCCTGCTTCAGCATGTCCGATGGCAAGCAGATCTGGCGCAAGGTCGTTGGCGAGAAAACTCCGAATGTCGTCCATCCCTCCAACACCTACGCTACCGAATCACCCGCGACTGATGGCGAGCGTCTGTTCGCCTTCTTCGCCACAACGGGAACGCTCAGCGCGTGGACACCCGACGGCGAAGAACTGTGGCGTAAGGAACTGGGCTCCTACAAGGCCGGCAATGGATTCGGCACGGGTAGCTCGCTAGCCGTCGCGGAAGGAAAGGTTTTCGTTCAGTTCGACAACGACGAAAAGTCATTCCTGACGGCCTTTGATGCCGAAACGGGCGAACAAGCGTGGTCCGACGATCGTCCGGCAAGAACCAGCTGGAGCTCGCCTCTGTTGTGGGGCACTCCCGAAAAGCAAGAACTGATCGCATGCGGGTCCAAAGTTGTCACGTCCTACGACCCGGCTACCGGAGAAGTCATCTGGAGACTCAAGGGAATGGAATCGGGCTTCACCGGATCGCCAGCCATTGATGGCAAGTCGATCTATTTCGGAAACAGTGGTCCCGGCAGTTCCGGCCCCCTGGTCGCCGTTAACCTTGGTACGCGGGGAGAAGTTCAACTGGACCGCGAATTTAGCTCCAGCGACCTCGCATGGTCGCGCACCAAGTCAGGACCGGGAATGGCGTCGCCCGTCGTCGCGGATGGCTATCTATATATCCCCGGCTCCGGCGGCATTTTGAACTGCTACGACACAAAGGACGGCGAGCGAGCCTATCGAACTCGCGTTCCCGGCATGGCGACCGTCGTGTCATCGCTATGGGCGGACGAAGATCACGTCTTCATCCTCGATGAGAACGGGACCACTCACATCATTCAAGCCGGGCCCGAATTCAACGTACTGGGAACCAACAAGATCGAGGATCTGTTTTGGTCCACGCCCACGGTCGCCGGCGACACGCTGATCATGCGCGGAGTCGATCGCCTCTATTGCATCCGCAAGAATTAGGCTCGGCGGCACAATCGGCCGAACGACGTTAGCCTGTTTGGCGCGCTTCCAAACGCGAGCAAACCGGGACGAACGTCCAGCTGCGAGTGACGCAAACGCACTATCGGTCGAGATCCAAAAACACGACGCTAGATGGATTGCCGACGGGCGTATAGTTGCCCGTAAACTTCAGTTTGCCGGTTTCCCGGTCGACCGCAAAGACGGCAATGTTGTCCGCTCGCTGATTACACGAGAACAGAAATCGTCCGGTCGGGTCGAAATTGAAACTGCGAGGATAATCACCTCGCGTCCATTCTTCACCAACGTGCTTCAGGCGCCCGTCATCGCCCACAGCAAAAATGCCGATGCTGTCATACAGTCGATTCCCCGCATAGACGAATTTGCCATCGGCAGATACCAGTATCTCCGAACAAAAGTTGCTGCCGGCAAATCCCGCGGGCAACGTCGATATCGTTTGCCGCGGCTTGAGCGTCCCTTTGTCCGCGTCATAGTCGAAAAGAACGATTGTCGAACCTTCCTCCTGGATCGAATAGAACCACTTGCCGTTAGGATGGAAGTAGAAATGTCGCGGCCCGTCACCCGGTGGGAGCGAGACGACGTGCTGATCGTTCCTGGAGAGCTTGCCCTTATCCGCGTCGAACTTCCAGATCAGTATTCGGTCCGTCCCCAGGTCAACGTGCAGCACATATCGCCCTGCGGCGTCCGCCTGAATCATGTGTGCATGCGTATGGTCATGACCACTGAACGCAAAACTCCCGGGCGGTGCATTCTCGGCGACCGTCGGACCAATTTCCCCTTCGCCTTCCTTTACGTCCGTCGCTTCTCCAAGGCTCCCATCCGATTTGATGGGCAATACCGCAACGGAACCGCCGAAATAGTTTGCGACAAACAACCACCGCCCAGATGGATGCACGCTGACGTAGGTCGGGCCTTCGCCGTGCGAGGACACCGTATTGAGGACACTCAGCTTGCCATCCTCATCAATGGCAAACGCACTCACGGAACCGTCCTTCGTGCCGCCGACACGATCCGTCTCATTCGACGAATACAGCCGGTCTCCCCTGGCATTGAGCACAACGCAACTGGGACTGGTCCCCATCTCTTGAACGCCCGCCGGCGTCATCTTGCCCGTTTCACGATTGACGTGAAACAGATGAATCCCGCGTCCATTACCCGGCGGCAAGTCCACCTGCGTTGGCAACACGTCGCCCAACGGCGAACTGAACGTGCCGACGTAGGCCATCAAAGGTCGAGCTTCCGATTGCCCGAATGCCGAATCGCTAACCGGGTGACTCATGAGCAGGACCAGAAGGGAGAGAAACAACAATCGTTCATTCGGCAGAGTCATTGAAGAAACCTGGTACGGGAAGTTGCGAGATGCGGTTGGACGAAAATCATCATAGCGAATAACGCGTGCCGGGTTTCCATCATGGAAGCTGCCGGGTTTCGTCAGTTCCCGGGGACCGGATCGCCAAAGGCATTGACTTCGACAGATGCCCCGACCGACATCGGGCCGGTCATCATCTTGTCGATCACGCGCTGCAGCTTCCCCCGGGCGGCCGTCTGTTTGGGCTTGAGCGAATTCACATCGATCGGCTGCTCGCGCAGATTGGTGCCCGCAATGTCATACATCCGCCCATCGCCAAAGAGCTTGTAATTGTGGTCCAGAGCGAAAATCGAGCGACTGAACTTGTCCTTGTCCCAGCCCGGTCGCGGATCGTACCAGAAAAACGCCCAATCTCTGGCCGCTGACAGGTCAGAGCGAAACAACGTTGGTGCAAAACTGAAGCCGTCAATCTGCCAAGGCTCGGGGACAGACTTGCCGGCCAGTTCCGCCAGCGTCGGCACGAAATCCGCAGCCTCCACCAAATCACGCGTCACGCGAGGCTTGATCTTGCTTGGCCAGTTGGCGATCAATGGAACACGAATCCCCGTCTGAGCGGTCGTGTTCTTGCCACCCTGGACCTCGCGGCCGGCGAACGTCGACGTAATTCGACGATCCGTTCCGTTGTCGGAATAGAAGAGCACGAGCGTATCCTCGCGCAGACCAAGTTTTTCGATTCCATCCACCAGACGCCCGACTAGCTCATCCATGTACTCGACCATATCGGGAAAGTACGCCGTGCTTTCGTCCAGTCGTTGCTCCGGGTCCTGCCACGCTTTGGAAATCGGAGTGGGAACCATCGGCCAGTGCGGCAGCGCCATGGGGTAGTACACGAACATGGGCTTTGCCTTGTTTCGCGACATGAAATCAAGAATGAACTCGACCGACAGGTCTTCCCCATAAGCTCCGTCGACGGTGTGCAGCTTCCCGTTTCGCAGGAACGTGGGATTGGCATATCGCGAACCCTTGTCCTCGGTATGCAGGGCGTGAAAGAGCGAGTATTCGTTAAAGCCCGCGTCCCGAGGATGCATGCCTTTCCCGCGGCGACGATCGGCGTTGGGAAAGTCCGGTGGATCGTAAGACTGCAACTGCCACTTACCGGCAATACATGTCTCGTAACCAAACTGTTGCATCATGTGTCCGAAAGTCTTCTCCTGCGGCGGCAGGATTCCGAAGTACATCCAGTTGCGATGATTTTCTCGCCCCGTCATGATCTCCAGTCGCGTGGGAGTGCATAGCGGCTGCGAATACGCGTGGCTGAAACGCAGGCCGCTTGCCGCCAACGCATCAATTCGCGGAGTTTGGTAGTCCTCTCCGCCGTAACAGCCAAAGCACTCAATCCCCACGTCGTCCGCCATGATCAGCACGATGTTCTTTGGCTGCGGCTGAGACTGGGCGTAGGCAACCGATGCGAACGCCAGCAACAACAAGCCGCAACTCACGAAGCCCGTCAGCCTTCTACTGCTCAGGCCGAGCCTAAGGTGACACAGTCCAAGCCTAAGCTGACACGGGCCAAGCCTGGGGTGACGCTGGTTACGGAATCGGTAGCCCACGCCTGAGTTCATTTGCTGGTCGTTCTTCATGTAGTCTTGTGTATCCGCGTAGTTGGATCTTTTCGCCAAACCGATCAAGAGGTTATCATTCTCGCTGAAACCCGCCCGAGGAACAAACGATGCTGCAACTGCGCACGAACGTCAAATCAATCCTATCTGCCGTCCTCCTTCTAACGCTCGCATTCAGCGTTTCCGCCGACGAAGTCCAATGGACCGGTTGGTTGGGCCCAAATCGCGACGGCTGGGTCGACTACTTCCAGCCGCCCACCGAATGGCCGGACCAATTGACGCCGGGCTGGCAGATTGAGGCGGGTTCCGGATACGCGACTCCTTTGGTGTCCGATGGTCGCGTTTACCAGTACGCTCGTTTGGGCGAGGAGGAAGTACTCTGGTGCGTCGACCTGAAGTCCGGCGACACAATCTGGAAGCAGACGTGGCCCGTGCCGTTCAAAATGGGTGGCGGTGGCCAATGGCACGGCAAGGGCCCCAAAGGCGCGCCGGTACTTTCCGATGGCCGACTGTTTGCCATGGGCATCTCCGGGACGCTGACTGCATGGGATGCCGAAACGGGCAAACAGCTCTGGCGCCGCGATCACAGTTCCGAATACGAAAAGCTCAGTCATCCCTATTGGGGCGCGTGTACGTCCCCAATCGTCAACGAAGGCCGCGTGTTCGTACACTTTGGTAACGACAACCAGGGTGTACTCATCGCGCACGACGTTACCAGCGGCGAAGAAATCTGGAAGCTGGATCGAGACGCTCCGTCGTACTCCTCACCGTTGCTCGCGGATTTCGGGGACGTGCGACAGCTCGTCGAATGGAACCACCGCGCCCTGGTAGGCGTCGACTGCGAAACGGGTAAACAGCTTTGGGAATACCCTTTCGAACACGTCGGCACCAACCAGAACATGCCCACGCCCGCCATTCACGACGGACTCGTTCTGGTCGGCGGCGAAAATCGCGGCGTGCGGTGCGTCGAGCCGAAACGTGAAGACGACAAGTGGACCGTAGCCGAAATCTGGCACCAGAAAAAAGTGGCGCTGGACATGAGTACCGCCGTCGTGAACGGAGAGTTCCTGTACGGATTTTCGCATCTTGATTCGGGACGGATGTTCTGTGCGGAAATCGAGACCGGCGATATCGTCTGGCAGGGGCAACGTCGCATCGGAGAGAACGTGACTTTCCTGTCCATCCCCGGTTTCGTTGTGGCTTTACTGGATAAAGGCGAGATGCAAATCATCAAGGCCGCCGGCGAAAATTCCGAGGTCGTCACCAGCTACCTTGTTGCCGATAGCCCAACGTGGGCGGCGCCCGTGCTGCTGAACGATGGCGTACTGATCAAGGACCGTTCGAAACTGACACGTTGGACATTTGCCAAATAGCGAATGTCCCCGAATGACACGGCGATCGGTTTACTGGGGCTCACCGCAACACTTCTTCGGCTGCGTCCAACCATGCGGTGTAAGCTTCGTAGCCGAACATGACAAAGCGAACTTCCGATAGCTCGCCCACATGGTCTCTTACTGTTTGCACCGCAATGCGGGACGCTTCCGCCAACGGGTATCCGTACACGCCACACGAAATCGCCGGGAAAGCAATCGAGCCCACGCCGTACTCGTTAGCAAGCCGACACGACGACGCATAGGCCGCCGCAAGCACCGGCGCCGACTTTTCAGCGGACTGATACACGGGGCCCACCGTATGAATCACGAACTTTGCCGGCAAATTGAAACCCGGCGTAATACGGGCCTCACCGCGCGGACAACGAACCTCCGGACGCACTTCCGGCACCTCGCGACATGCCTCTACGAGTTCGGGCCCGGCCGCCCGGTGGATCGCTCCGTCCACGCCGCCGCCACCCAGCATCCATTCGTTGGCCGCATTCACGATGACGTCCACGTTTACTTTTGTGATATCCCCATCCTCCACGACCGCGTGACACGATGGACCAAGCTTGTATTCTTTCACGTGTGAACCTCAAAAAAACCTGTCACGCTCGCGGGAAATCGGCTTAACCCCGTGACATCCCATGCGCTAATGGCGAAACTATAACCCCCACATCAAGCTCACCTAAAGACCTGTCGCATGAATCGCCTGCTAATCCAGATCACCCTCGTCACCGCTCTCGCTTCCACCAATGCGACACGAGCGGACTGGCCGCAATTCCGCGGCAACAACAGTTCGGGAATCACAGAGAAATCCCTGCCGGTCGAATTTGGTCCTGGTACGAATGAGCTCTGGAGTGTGCCGCTGGACTCGGGACACTCGTCTCCCTGCATCGCCGGCAACAACCTTTTCGTGACGACCTTTCAGGCAGACACCAGGACGCTCTCTGTCGTATGCCTCGACAGGAACGACGGCTCCACGCGTTGGACTCGCAACGTCCCCGTGGAAAAGATCGAAAAAGGACATCCGTCCTTCAACCCCGCCAGCAGTTCCCCCACAACCGACGGCGAGCGTGTCGTCGCGTACTTCGGCTCGTACGGACTTGTCTGCTTCGACATGGACGGTAATCAGCTTTGGGAGATCCCGATGCCGCTGACCAAATCGTACGCCGGGAATGCAACGTCTCCGATGATCGCGGGCGACAAGGTCATCCTCTATCGCGGCAACATGGTCGATCACTTCTTGTTGGCAGTCGACAAGCACGCCGGCAAGGAACTTTGGCGTGTCGAGCAGGAAGAACCATTTGCACTCGAATTGGCCTGTACGGCCGTCCCCATCATCTCCGATGACAAACTGATCATTCACTCCGCGCGATCCGTCCAGGCGTACGACGTTCGCGACGGTCGGCAGATCTGGTACACCAAGTGTGCAACCACCGCCACCAGCACTCCGGTTATCGCTGGCGAAGAAGTCATCGTCGCGGCGTGGAATAAAATGGGCGAACCGGCGTTGCGTCCCGAATTCCCCAGCTACGAAGAGCTCGTGGCCAAACACGACGCGAACAAGGATGCCACGATCTCCGAAAAGGAGTTCCCCCACATGATGATTTTTCATCGTCCGGAAGGGGCCGAGGCACCACAAAACGGAGCACCGCTGCGTTTCCGGCGGGCGGATCGCAATTCTGACGGGAAACTTCAGCCGGCCGAATGGCAAAAGCAGCTCGACGATATGGCGAAGTTCCGTTCCCAGTACGAAACACACGGGATGCTGGCCATTCCCATCGACAGCGACGGCCTGGTCGACGAAAAGAACGTTCGCCTGTTGGAAGATCAGGGCATCCCGGAAGTTCCTTCACCGCTGGTATACGACGGTGTAGTGTACTTTGTGAAGAACGGTGGCGTCCTGACTTCCGTCGATATCGAAACCGGAAAACGCCTCGCCCGGACGCGCACGAAAGGCAAAGGCACCCATTACGCCTCGCCGATCATCGCCGACGACAAGCTCTACACGGTGGCCGGAAACGGCAAGATCTCCGTGCTGGAACTTGGTCGCCGCCCGAAGGTCCTTCAGGTGAACGACATGGAGGATGGCACGTACGCCACACCGGCGGCCGTCGACGGAGTTCTCTACATCCGCACGCACTCACGGTTATACGCATTCAGCGAAACGTCGACCGAATAGCTCATCAGGCCACCGGTCGGCTGCTTGCCCGTCCGCTGGCACAAGGTGACTAAACGCGCCAAAACTGCGACTCGCGCGGCGACTTGTAGGCAACCTTCAGGTGCGGAGTCTCAATTTCCTTCTCGCCCTGGTGCAATGAATTGACGCCCGCAATCACAATCCCGGAACACAACAACGTGCGTTCAACCGGATAGTTGGCTTTGTCATTCAGAACGAGATCTTCGATGTGCCGCGACAACGGATTGAAGAAATCAGCCGTTGTCGAGCCGTGTGTTGGCATCGGCAAATACATCTGGCAGGAAACGATTTCACCGGACGCGAGGTATCCCGCGTAGTTGAAGTCACGGATCTGAGTCAACAACATTGTCGTCCGAAAACCGTCCAGGTGCTCGACAAAGTACGCCGTCGGATTCGGGAACGTACGCTTCGCCCATTCATAGGTCACCGGTCCACTGGGGAAGCCGCCCTCAACCGGCAAGTTGTGACTCCGAGTCAACGCCGATGCGACCAGCTTACGTGTCGCAACGCAATCGTCGGCGTCCAGTCGCTCCCAGACTTTCTTGCCACGCATGGCATGTACGCTCTTTACGCCAACCTCGCCGCCACGCCGTCGTTCGGACATGCACTGGGCCGTCTCCAGTGCGTGAATGTCGTAGCTATCGACCCCACCGTACGCCACGCAAACGCTCTCCTTCAGATCCGCATCGTACGGCATGTCGATCGATGGAAACCGAACGGTAACCGGCAGCGATGACCCAGCCAGAAACTCGAATCCCAACCTCCGGGAGTCCGCCACCATTTCCGCACACTCGTCCCACTTCGTCGACAGATGCTTGTCATTGAATACCGGCACCGCGTCACCCCGCTCGAAGATCTTCACGACCTGCTTGAACCAGTCGTATCGCGGATACCGTTTCTGGCCCTTTTCGTTTTGCGGGTAGTTGCCGTGTTCCGCAATGATCACGACTCCGTCCACAGCGAGGCTCTTTCCGCCGAGCGTCAGCGCGTCTTCGATGGTCGTGAACTGTTTCAACCCGTGCTTTTTGATTCGATGCTTCGCCAGATCGCCGTCCGGAAACTGATCGATATAGACCGACGCAACTTCAACGCGTGGTCGGACCCATTTCCCACCCCACGCATAGCCGTCCGTCAGGCGATCCAGAAAATGCTGTGCGTGCGAATGCCTTCTCACTTCCGTGCCCAGAAATGCGACCTTGCGAGGCCGATCGCGATCCGCCGCTGCCATCGAAGCGGAATTGCACAAGCCTGTCATACCCGCCGCGCTCGCCGTGGACGCCGCGAGAAAACCTCTTCGTGAAATCGTCATCATGTTACTCCCAACAGAAACCAGAATCCCAATCGGTCGCGAAATGCGTGCGTGCTCAACTTCATCGCCCCGGAAGCTCGACTCTATCGCTCATTGCCCGGACCCGCACATCATAACGTCGTTTTGTGAGACAATGTCGGACCAACTGACCGTCCACCAACGAACGAGACAATGACTGCATCAATCCTGCTGGGAAAACATACACGGCGAGAATTCCGACAAAGGATGCAAGCCGGCGAACTGCAAACATGCATCATCCCCATCGCCGCCATCGAGCAACACATCGAGCACCTCGCAATGGAACACGATTGGCGCAGCGTCAACGTGGTCGCCGAACGCGTTGCGTCGAATCTCGCCCCGAATGTCCTTGTCGCTCAGGGCATCATGGCGGGCATCAGCGAACACCATATGAATCACCCGGGCACCCTGACGCTGCGGCCGGGCACTTTCCTTTCGGTCCTGAATGATCTGATCCGCAGCGTAACGATGGCGGGATTCAGGAACGTCATCGTGCTCAACGGGCACGGAGGAAATATCGTTCCCTGCCGGTCGAACTGGGATCAGTTCCTTCGCGAATTCAAGACAAACCTGCACTTCCTCAGCTACTGGGATGTGCTCACCGAGGACGATGCACGGTTGCTGAAAGGCGGACAACGGCTACCGCAGGACTTGCCCGGACATGCCCAGGAATTTGAGACCGCCATTGCGCTGGCCGAATTCCCCGAAAATGTACGCGAGGATGCGATGGACGATCAGAACGACAAATCGCCGCTGCTCGCTACGCAGGAAGTCGGGGAAGAAATGATGGCACGTATCACCGAACGAGTCACCGAGTTCCTTCGCGATGTGACCGCCGGTAAACGGCAACAGCAAGTCCCGCCATTCCACCCGTAGATGACGCGCGAGTGCCTGCCGCTTCGCTAGACGTTGAACACCGAATTGGAGAGCGTGCCGGTGCTATCGGCAAACGATTCCTGCTCGATCCCCATCGATCGCATGATGCTGAGGTACATGTTCGACATGCGCGTTTCGCCATCCCGCCAGTACTGACCGTGCTGGAGCCCCATGTTGCGACCGCCTGCCAGCAACGTTGGTAGATTCCGTGGATTGTGCGTGGTGCTCGCTCCGCTGCCAAACAGCACGATACTGTTGTCCAACAACGATCCGTCGCGATCCTTGTATTCCTGCATGCGGCCCAAGAAGTGGGCAATCTGCTGCGACAGAAATCGATCGTACTTCGCAAATTCCAACTGCCCATCTTTGTCGCCAGCGTGCGAGAGTTGGTGATGCGTATGGCCCAACCCCAGCTTCAGCGGAAACGTGTCGCTGATTCCCATGCCGTCTTCACGGTTGAGCATAAACGCTACGCTTCGCGTGATGTCGGCATCGAAGGCCAGCGCAATCAGATCGAACATGTTCCGGTAGTAATCCGCCGGTTCGCCTTGCGGCGTCACGTCCAGATCCAGCTGCGAGTAGTCTTGCTCCTTCAATGGAATGTCGATCCAGTTCTCGGATGCAATCAGACGCGACTCAATTTCACTGAGCGACGCGAGATACTGATTCATCTTTTCACGATCGGACTTTCCGAGTCGCCGATTCAGGCTCTTCGCGTTTTCCAGCACCGCGTCCACCAGTTTGATTCGCCGCTTCAATTGCTCGCGTTCTGATTCCAACGAATTGCGATCCGCGCGGAACAACCGATCGAAAATCCGGCGAGGATTGTTTTCTGCCGGGATTGGCTGACCTTCCAGGTTGTACGAGATCGTCCCCGTCCGTGAGAGATAGCCGGTGCCCGCATCGATCGAGAGCACCAGCGACGGCTGACGACAATACTGCTTTGTGTGCAGTGCGATCATCTGATCCAGCGCCACCGTGTTGTACTTGCCGGGCTTCGGATTGTGCAGCGGCGCTCCGGTCAGCCACATGTCCGAACACAGATGCGGATCCGCCTTCGTTCCGTTTTCATGGTAGAGCCCGCCCATGAAACTTACGTGCTCGCGAAATGGACGCAGCGGCTCGGTCGACTTGCCGAATTCAAACTTGCCGTCCTTCTCGGAGCTGGGGAACCAACTCCACTCGCCGAGTTCATTTGCCTCTTTGGGAATCGACATGCCATTGGCGGTGTAGATAGCGCAAAATCGACGCGGCAGTCGTTCGGAGACGTCTTTGCCCATCGCTTCCAATACGGGCAATGCCAAAGCGGCTCCCGCCATGCCCTTGAGGACCGACCGACGATGAAGTTTGATGGCACTGCTCATGATCGTACACTCGAAATGGCGAAGCTTGTTACGGCCCGGTGGCTGCGGGTATGTCGGAGTCGAACTGCCGGCTGGCTGAAGCCAGTCCCAACAGTCGCGGCGGGGCGAATGACTATTTCTCCAGAAACAGATTACTGCTTACCACAAACTGCAGCATATCCTGCATCCGGTAGCCATCCGCCTTCAATTGTAGCCCCGCTTCGCGTAGGAATTCAATCTCGTTATAGCTGAGATCACGCCCCGTCGCGTACGTGGCAAGGTGCTTTAAAAAGCTAAAGGCTACCTGATCGATTCGGTCGGTTGCCAGGTACTCCTTTAAAGACGCCGTGTCTTTTATCGCGGTTTTGTCCGGCAGCGTCGTACTACCGTCAACAGGCTGTTTTTTTAGCAGCCCGCCGGCATCGTATTCCTCAAGCGGCAAGCCCCAGGGATCGATCCCCTCGTGACACTTCATGCAGCCCTTCTGATTCCGATGCTGTTCCAGCCGCTCACGCAAAGTGAGCTCCTCACCATCGTCCTCGGGCAAATCCGGAACATTCGGCGGTGGATCATCCGGCGGCTCGGCGATAATCTTGCGCGCCAGCCAGGCGCCCCGTTTGACGGGATTTGACTCTCGCCCGTCCGACAAACCGGCAAGGATCGCCGCCGACGACAGGATGCCGCCCAGCGAGTCACCGTTGTGACGCACGGGAACGAAATCAAATCCGCTATCGAGTGGAGTCTCCACGCCGTAGTACTTCGCAACGACCTCATTGGCGACGATGTAGTCGGCATTCACGAATTCACGCATCGGCCGATTTTCCTGCAGCAGATAATGCAGCAAGGCAACGGGCTCTTTTCGAAGTTCACTCCGCGTCGCAGAAATCAGTTTCGGATACTGCTCGCGATCCACCTCCACGACATCCAGCTTGTCGAGACTCAGCCATTGCGAAACGAAGTTGTTCGCGAAGCGGTTGAAACGCTCGTCATAGATCATGCGTTTCGCAGCGCTGTCTAACTCGTCACGCAACTTACCTTCCGCCGCCAATTGCAGCAGCCGATCGTCCGGCGGACCATTCCACAGAAAGTAAGCCAGCTTGCCAGCCAGTTCAAAATCGTCGACCGGTTCCGCCTCGGGACCAACGCTGTCCTCAATGAGAAACAGGAACTGCGGCGACGTCAGCACCACCAGCAGCGAATCTCGCACGCTCTGCCGGAAATCTCCGGAAGTCCGCATCGAATCACGCCACACGGCCAACAACGCTGTCAGTTCGTGGTCCATTACCGGTCGACGAAACGCGCGAGTCGCAAACCGCCGAATCACTTCTCGTGCGTAGTCTTCGGATTCGGGAGCAAGATCCGAATCGACAAAAATCCGCCTGTGCGTCGCGGGGGGCCATTGTTCGTAATAGGGCCCTTCGATCTCGACCGATTTGATTTGTAGCCGCGGCATGTCGCGACCGTCGGTGTACTGGCTGCGAATGCCCACCTCACGCAAACCGGCCAGATAGTTCACGTTGCCTTCAGGGACGTCGGGCCGCGGATGATTGTTAATGGCGTCCTGAAAAACATACTCGCGAAACTCGTTGCCTTGAACTCGTTGTAGATCTGCAAACGGCGACTGGGTGCTACCGCAATCTCGCCGAAGCCCCAGAAAGGCACCGAGTGTTGGCGTCTGCCGTTCGAATTCTGCGAACTCCCTGGCGACCGGATGCTCCTCCTCCAGAGCACAGAACGACAACCCCCGCATGCGTTTCGCGTCGCCGAATTGCGCCGTGATTCGCAATGGCCCGCGGGGAAGACGCACCACCATGAATGCCGTCGAGGTTTCCGTTTGTTCCTTTTCGCCTTTGGGGTGGAGCACGTAGCCACTGAAATGCCGATCCCCCAGCGTCAGGTTCAGCAGCTCGTGCTTGTCGCCCGAAAGATGCTGTACGTTGACTTGATAGATACCGGCTTCGTTTACTACCTGATTGGCTTCACCGGAATCCTGCAACACAACTGCGAAACTTACATCCGCCTCCTCCAGCACGGAGGCGTTTCGATCCAGCAGTAACGCGTCGTCGTACTTCGCGGCCGTCACCGTCACGCGCAGATCACCGTGATCCGGAAGCTGACGCAGCGACACCTTGAAGTTAGCCTTCGGTCCGTACGTCGTCCCAACACCAAACTGCCCACGATTCGGAATCGCCGGTCGCAACAGCAGGCCACCAGGATCTACCGAGTAGGCCTCTCCTTTGGGATATCCCTGGTCGCCCCGCACGCATGCGTAAACCGCGTGATAGATGCTGTCGAACGATTTCCATCCACGCACCGTCGCGTTGCCGGCATAGCCTTCAAAAACGCGATACTTCGTTTGCATGAAGAACGGTTCAAAATCGAACGACTTGTCAGGCATCGGCTGCGTGACGACGAAATCCTCGTTACGAAGCAGCCGGTTATTGGGGCCAAGGTTCAGCGGATTGGGATAAGGGCGAGGGTTGATGTGCCGACCAAAATCCATCCGCACCGTCTGAATTTCAGGCCGAGCAGACGGATCAACGATACTCCGATCCAGTGCGTGCTCAGCAACTTTCAGATAGGCCTCGATCAACAGCGGCGACAGAATCATCGACCGCTCGTTGTTCAAAAAACCGTCTTTAGAAACGGCGTCCGGCGGCAGCAAGCTGGTGTAGTCGTCACGAATCCCCAGCAATTCGCTCAGCGTATTCTGGTACTGCGAAACCGTCAGTCGACGGACCGATCCGTTCTTCGCTCGCGGACGTCGCTTCGCCGCCATCAGGCCCCGATCCGCCCATTCGACAAGCGTCTGCCGTTGCGAGTCGTCCAGACTTCCCGCGTCCTCCGGTGGCATGTTGTGTTGCTTCAGCTGCTTGCGAATATTCCGCCACAGGAAGGGAGTTCTGCCGGACAGTTGGCCGTCGAGATGATCCACCCGAATCCCGGACTCCATGTTGTCGACGTTGTGGCAGTCAAAGCAAAACTCTTCCAACAGTGGCTTTACGCCGGTTTCGAAATCAGCGCGAAGGACCGCCATTTCGTCGGATTCGTCCGCTTGGGCCACTCCCAACAGCAGACAGGAGGACAGACAGACGGAAAGACTGATCGAGAGACAAAGGCGCAGCAAAGGATTCGGTCGCAACGAACGGTGGAGCATCGCTTGGCGTCGTCAGTGGGTGGGATTCAGGAGGGACCGTATTGTACCGCCCGAGGCCCTCGGCGGCTACGCGAACGTTTCATCATCTTCACCGGCGAATGCAGTCCCACTCGGCGAACAGCCCTTCGTAAACAGACGAAGCAGCTAAGCCTCACACGCCTGCAAATCACGGCGAACGCACTCTAGCGCTTCGTCGCCAACAAGGATCACAGGAAACAACCTGGAATCGCCGCTCGGCTCGGAAAAGGTTACCGCGCCCGACTCCCAACGCCCTTCGCGATTCTTCTTCAATTGCTGCGCCGACAAACTGTCGCCAACGCTTAGCCATTCCGCTCGGGTGAGAATTCGAAATTCCGCTCGCACAACCGGAGCCAGCCGCGATCGCACCTCCAACGCAATGTGCCCCATCGTCGTGCGTGGATTCAGTTCCACGACGGGCTTCAATTTCAGCCCGCGACCCGGCGAGCGATAGACAAAGGCGTCCACACCAAAGTGCCCGAGAAACCTCTGCTCCTGCAAGCGGGGAACGAGGTGCCGCTCCAACCAACGTTGCGTCGCGTGCAACTTGCCGCAATCATCCGCCAACAAGAAACGTTTGACGTCGTTGTCACAGTTCTCAAACGGTCGCCGCAAAACGGTCCCCGCATAGCGCCTTCCAGCCGTCACGATCGGCCGAGTCCAGCCGAGAAATTCGGGCGCCGATTCTGCGTTTCGCCACTTCCAGAGAAACGACAAGTCGACGACGCGATCAAGTTCCGGCTCGACGATAACCGGCCCTGCGGAGAGTGCCGACTCCAACCAACGTGCATCGGAATCACTCAGCCCCGGACGCGACAATCGACGTTGCCCGCGTCCCGCTGTCGCCAGATCCAGTTTACACAGCGCGCTTTCATAGCCAGCAGTTGCAATTCGAACAAACGCTTCCGCGGCTTCTTCCGCATCGCCAACCAGGCATCCCGCCGTTTCCACGGGAGACAGCCAATCGATAGCGTCGCCGTTGGCGGCATCCTGCTCCAGCCCTCCCTGAAGTCGCGTTGCCGCCCACGACTTCCGAAACAGCTCCGCGTGGCTGTCGTGCCATGGCGCCGGAGACTGACGCGTTGTCGAAATCAGATCGGCAGACAGTTCATGAGCCGCGGGAGTCCACGCCCAAGGAGCCAGCGCGTGGAGCGGGCGGCCCTGCAGCGTATCCACGTCCGACACCGACACGAACTCTGGCAATTCCATGCCGGCATCCAGCAGCGTCTTGCGGAACGCACGCGACGGCATTCGGCGAACCATGACGACGTCATCCTGCCTTGCCAGCCAGATCATCAGGCATTCCAGATCAACGCCCAACTGATCGGTGAGCTGCCGTTCCTTCGCGGACAACTGACGGGCCAACGACGACTCGGCCGCGGGGTCAAACCAGAACACTTCCGGCGGACGGCCTCGCGACTGACGGTAGACTTCCACCGAGTCGATGAACTCCTCGGACAATCCAGCCTGCTTCCGCCCGTCACGATTGAACGCACACCGCGGCCCGCGGGCTCGCTGCGGTGACATGGGAAACTCAAGCTGCTCGCGGTACGCGTCCCAGTCGGACGCAGCCGGATCCTTCCACTGGCGAAACCACTCCAGGCCATGACGCACGTGCCCAATTTCGTCCTGGTAAATCTGTTGAAGCACCTCCGCCGTCGAATCGTCCCCAATGCGTCGAAAGACGGAAGCAAAGTGCAGGCTGTAATCGAGATTCGCCTGTTCGAACGTGAGACTCAGCCGCGATACGAAATCCATCGGCCCCGCCATCGGCTCGACCACACGCCAGAAGTGTCCGCTGAGCGGATAGCTGCCAAACTCGACCCCGCACTCACGCATGCGTTCGAGATACATGCGAGTGTGCTCCTGCTCCTCCTGCAGCGTCACCAATACGCCGCGACGAAAAGCAACTGGCGCCTCCGGAAACTTCAGCAGCACCAACGCCATCAACTCCGTCGCCAACAATTCGTGGTTGGCCAGAAAGTGCAGCAGGCGGCCGCGGGCCTGTTCGTTCTCCAACTCGCGATCGTCGGGAGGCCGCGACACACCTGGCCCATCATGCATGGACATGCCAACTGGGCGCCCCGGTGACGGCAGTCGATCGACCGACGGTGACCGGACGACAGAGAAGTCCCGCACGCCCGCTGCCGACGCCAGCTTGTCTTCCAGCGTGTTACCAAAGACAACGCGTTCAGCGAATTCTGAAATATTCATCGTGACCCACGCGACGGGCTAACCGAGGATCTCATGCACGACGCGACTCTCCTCAACTCCCGTCAGACGCTGATCCAGCCCTTGATGCGGGAACGTGAGTTGACGGTGGTTGATCCCTAATTGATGCAACATCGTGGCGTGCAAATCACGAATATGAACCGGATCTTTCGCCACGTTGTAACAGAAATCGTCGGTCTCCCCGTAGCTCAGTCCGCCTTTAATTCCGCCGCCAGCCATCCACGTCGTGAAGCAACGTGGATGATGGTCGCGACCGTACACCTGACGGTTGTCGACGCTCCCCTGGCCAAACGTCGTTCGCCCAAACTCGCCAGCGAAAACGACCAGCGTATCCTTTAAGAGACCACGTTGCTTGAGATCCGCCAACAAACCGGCAATCGGTTGGTCGACATCCCGCGCCTGCCCACGCAAGTGAATGGGCAAATTGGAATGATGGTCCCAGCCACGATGGACCAACTGAATGAACCGCACATCACGCTCCGCCATCCGCCGTGCCAGCAGACAGTTGCGTGCGAACGAACCCGTTTTTTCCACTTCGGGACCGTAGAGACTCAACACGTCCGGACTCTCCCGCGAAAGATCGACCAGCTCGGGCACCGACGTCTGCATCCGAAAAGCCATCTCCTGCTGCGAGATCGACGTCTGAATCTCCGGATCACCCGTCACCTGCTGCTGTTCGCGATTCACCCGCGCGACGAACTCCAACATCTTCGCGCGAGCCGCACGATCGACCCCCGGCGGATTGGACAGGAACAGCACGGGATCGCCGGCGGACTGAAAGGCGATACCCTGGTGCTTCGACGGCAGAAAACCGGAACCCCAAAGACGACTGTACAACGCCTGCACGTTCACCTTGCCCGACCAGAACGCGGAAGTCAGCACGATGAAGTCCGGCAAATCGCGATTCATCGAACCTAGCCCGTAGCTCAACCATGCTCCCATGCTTGGGCGGCCCGGCATTTCATCGCCCGTGCAGAAAAACGTCTTCGCCGGATCGTGGTTGATCGCGTCGGTATGCGTGGACTTGATCAGGCAAAGGTCGTCCGCGTGTTGCCCGAGATACGGAAACAACTCGCTCATGTGCAAGCCGCTCTCGCCGCGCGGACGGAACTTGAAAATCGACGCACAGACGAACTGCTTGCGACCGCGAGTCATCGCCGTCACACGCTGGCCGTTGCTGATCTCCGCCGGGAGCGGTTGCCCGTGCAGTTTCTCCAGATCCGGCTTGTAGTCGAAAAGGTCCAGCTGGCTGGGTGCGCCGGCCATGAACAGGAAAATCACCCGCTTCGCTTTCGGCGGATGATGGTATCCCGACTTAATCGAGCCGTCCGTCGTGCTGCCCTGTGCCCCATCCTGCGCATTCGCATTGCCGCCGGACAAGTGACTGGCAGCGGCCGCGCCCAATCCAATGCCGGCTCGCGTGACGAACTGCCGACGATTCTGCAAATCACAAAACTGTTGAAAGGTTTTCGACAGGTCGTACATCAGCGTTTCACCGTAGTAAGTTCGAGGTTGAACAGCCCATGAGTCAGCATCGTCCACGCCGCGAGTTCGGTCCTGTCATCCTGCGACAGGTCGGCGATATCATTGGTCAGCGCGTCTGCCAATTGCGGTGCCTCCACGTAGTGCTGACGAAACGCGTCCAACGTCTCGGAAAGCAGACTCAGCCGAGAGTCGTCCGGCACATGCGAAGTCACTTTTTCGTGGAGGTGGATGAGCGTGCGTTTCTCTTTCGCCGAATCATCGTCTGACTCGCTATGCTCACCACCCGCGAATTGATGCTCGACTTCTTCCAGCGTCCGCTGCGCACAGTCTCTGGCGGCGCGAAAATACTCCTGCTCGTTCATCAGCAGCAAAGCCTGCAGCGGCGTATTCGTCCGTTCGCGACGCGGCGTACAGAATTCACGCGAAGGAGCGTTGAGGATCGTCATTTGCGGCGGCGGCATCGCGCGACGCCAGTAACTGTAGAAGCTGCGACGGTAGATGTCCTTGCCCTTGTCCGCAACGTAGGTGAAGGGGCGAGCCATACTGACGGCCTTCCATAGCCCCGCCGGCTGGGGTGGCTTGACGCTCTCACCAAACATTTCCCGATTGAGCTTTCCGCTGAGCAGAATAATCTGGTCGCGGATCATCTCGGCGTCCAACTTGTATCTAGAACCACGGGCGAGATTTCGGTTTTCTGGATCTTTGCGAAACTCGGCATCGGTCGCATCCGAACTTTGGCGATAGGTGCTGGACATGACAATCAGCCGGACCAGTCGCTTGACGTCCCAGCCGGATTCCACGAACTCAACTGCCAATTCATCGAGCAGGGTACTGTGACGGGGCCATTCGCCCTGCTGGCCAAAGTCCTCGGAAGTCTTCACCAGCCCGACACCAAAGAACTGCTGCCAGATTCGATTCACGGCCACACGGGCGGTCAGCGGATGGTCGTCCTTCACCAGCCAGTCGACGAGATCCATGCGCGTGTAGGCCGTTTCCTTTTGCTTCATCGGCGGCAGGAAAGCGGGCGTATTCCGTTCCACCAGTTCGCCCGGATGTTCATAGGAACCTCGCATTAGAATCCGCGTCTCGCCAGGCTCGGACTTCTCTTTCATGACCATCGCCAGCTTCGACCCCGGGCTCACGCCGAGACTGGTCAACTCCACGGCAGGCTGCTGGATCCCACCCTTTGGTGCGCCGGCCGTTTCCGGGTCACCATCGAAGTTATTGAAGAAGGCGTATAGCTGGTAATACTCTTTTTGCGTGATCGGATCGAACTTGTGATCATGGCACTGGGCACACTGGACCGTCAGGCCCAAGAAGGACGTTCCAAATGCCTCAACGCGGTCCAGAATATTCTTATGGCGACTCTCTTCGGGAAGGGCCGTGCCGCGATCGATAATCAGATGCAATCGATTGAAGCCCGAGGCCACCAACTGATCTTCCGTCGGCTGGTCAAAGAGATCGCCGGCCAACTGGTAGCGAATAAATTCATCGAACGACAGGTTCTCGTTGAAACTACGAATTAGCCATTCGCGATAGGCGGAGAAGTTACGGTAGAAGTCCTTGTGCATCCCATTGGTGTCTGCCAGCCGCACCAGATCGGCCCAATAGCGAGCCATGTTCTCGCCGTAGGCGGAATTGTTCAGCAACCGATCAACCAGTCGGGCATAGGCTTCTGGCGAATCATCCGCAACGAACGCGCGAACTTCCTCGATCGTCGGCGGCAACCCGGTCAGGTCGAATGTCAGCCGGCGAATCAACGTGCGTCGATCGGCCTCCTCGTTGGGCGTCAGTCCCAATGTCTCCAGTTTCGCGAACACATGCTGATCGACCAGATTTCGCTGCCAGTCGCCCGTACGGTTGTGCAATGTTCTTTGCGGCGGCACGAATGCCCAAAATTGATCGTACTTCGCGCCCTCGGAGATCCACTGGCGAAACGCCGCCAGCTCACGCTTGCTCAGCGGCTTCTTGTTCGCGTCCGCCGGCGGCATGCGAAGGTCTTCGTCATCCGTGCTGAGGCGGTTCCACAGTTCACTATCATCGGGGTTCCCCGGCACGATGGCTCCGACACCGTCGGCATCCACATGAGCTCCCATTTCGCCCGTAGCGATGTCCAGCCGCAAATCGGCCTCACGATGCGTTTCGTCCGGACCATGACACTGAAAGCAACGGTCCGACAGCAGCGGGCGAATATCCCGATTGAAAACAATTTCTTCCCCACCACTCAGGGGACACATCATGCACCAGAGCAGCAGCATCAACACACTTCGCATACCTGGCGCCGATTCGAATGGGCCAACTCCAAATACCGCACTTCGCATACGAACACCCCAATACCCGATCGATCAAGCATGCCAACGACGTCGACAGCGTTTCGCAACTCTCGCGTCAGAGCAGCTTTTCAAGCCATCGCTGTCGGCGACAGACAACAGTCAATAGACATTTCCGCCGCCGGCGAGAGACCATTGTACTTCGGTCGCATCCACTCGCACACAGACTTTGTTCGAAGCGGGGATGACACAGGCTCAATTGTCGCTATGATCCCCAATTCGTTTTACGTTCGCCTGTTTCGCGGTACAACAAAGTTTCGGCTTTCGCTGTTTCTTCCGCGTAATTTTTGACGATACAGCTTCGACCAATCCCAGACACCCCTTGTGAGCACCACATGACCACTGAGCAGGCAGAATTAAGCATCAAAGTCACACCAGAAGATCTCGACGAAAACGAATTCGCCAGTCTCTGGAATATCGCCAATGCCACGATGGATGGCGAACCGATGCAGGCCCGGATGCTCGCCAGCAAATTCATTGGTTTTCTTTGCAAGCAACGTTGTGATTTCGTCATTGTCAGCCCCAGCGACGCCAAATACCTCGACGAGTGGTACGAGCGTGACAACACGCTGCTCAACGACTGGTCCGCCGAAAGTGACAAGGTCGACGTTATCACGCAGCACGCCTACGTGCACTACCAGTCATTCCTCAAGCTGCTGACCAAAAAGAAGTTCTCTCACGAGAAGAACTACAGCCCAAGTCGCGCAAATCGAGTCGACTGGTTCACCAACGATTGGAACGTCGGTTAGCAGTAGCGGGGACAACGCGAGCGGCCGGTGTCATTCGAAGTGTGGGTGCAATCTCGAGCATGGTTGCCTCGATGCATTCGCAAGTCACTCCGAACTCGACTCGGAGCGCCGCCGCACCGACTCCTGGATATGCTCGATTGTGAGCGGAACGGGTGCCGACTGCGCCGTCCCTTCGACCTCACGTCGCTGCTTCACGCGGGCGGCACAGTGCTCCAGTACGTCCAACGTCAAAGCCGGCTGAACGTGCTGCGGATACAACTGCGCCCCGTGCTGTTCACTGGCGTCGTAGGCCGCCGCGATGGCAGCGTCGTCGTACTGCACATCAAACTGGTACCGATAGTACTCGGCGCGTGATTTGGCAATTCGCAGCGTCGTCTCGCGGTCCACGGACGGGATCGCCAGGTGGTGGAACTGCCCGGCCAGTTCCGATGTACGCTCGATGGCTGCCGCGCCGTCTTTCGTCGTGGTGGCGATGACCCGAAGTCCACGATCCATTTGATGTCGCAACATGCCGGCAATCACCTGGATTCCTGCGTCCACCGGCAACAGGTCATGCAGGTGTCGAATGAACAGCATCTCGCGATTCGCTTTCAGCTTCTCAAGGTGTGAACTGACGTAGGCCGACGCTCCGCAATCCAGAATCTTGCACTCGTAAGGAAAGGCGTTGCTGCCATTGTGAATCTCCGTCGCCAATCGCTCGACGAGCGCCGTGCGGCCACCGCCGGGTTCGCCCACCAGTAAAACGCTATTCCTCCAACCGCGTTGCAGACAACTACAGAGTTCCGTCAATTCGACGTCACGCCCGACAAACGGCGGATAGCCATTCGCCACTTCAACCAGGTCGTGCCGGCGCCCCTGTGTTGGTAGTCGCCGCCGGCTGCGTCGACGAATTGTTTCGCCAACGTTCGGTTCACGGAAGGGTCGCGTCTCGTTACCCAACAGGTTGAGCAGGTCGTCGCGTAGGACTTCCAACTGCAGCCCAAGTTGCTGCAACACCTGCGTCGCGACCGAGCGTGGCTGCCGTAACAGTCCCAACAGAATGTGTTCGGTGCCCACGTAGTCATGCCTCAGATCACGAGCTTCCTCCATGGCAAATTCGATGACGCGTTTGGCCTGCGGAGTCTGCGGTAACTTCCCCTGGGTAATCATCCTGGGGCCCGACTGCACCAGCTTCTCCACCTCCAGCCGAACCTTACGGAGGTCGATACCGGCTTCTTTCAACGCTACCGATCCGACTCCCGAACCTTCCTTCACCAACCCCAGCAGGATGTGTTCGGTGTCGATGTATTCGTGGTTGAATCGCTGAGCCTCCTGATTCGCAAGCTGCATAACCTTTCGCGCTCGATCGGTGAATTTTTCAAACAAATCCCCAGCTCCTTTTCGAATCGTGATGATTGGTTTTCGACAGATATCACTTTCGGTGGCAATGTTCGACATTCAGATATTCGATTCAGCTAAGTGAATATTACGGAATCCACAGGCGAATAAGGCTGCTCGCCCCGAAGACAGGCCCTGCTACGCGATGCAATCCGGGGAAATTCGCCTAGACGAACAGCCCAGATGCGGTACTCTCCGAAAGGAAAAACCCCAGACCACGCACTCCGCACGGCCCCGCGCCAGCCAAAACAATTTATTAACATCTTGCGAAGATTCCCCTAACATTCTGCACCATCACGGGCTTATGATTTGGGCGGAAGCAGATAGAGGCATTCACGCGGTCCTTTCCCTCAACGGACGGTGACTTGAATGCTTAAACCAGGCTACGAAGTCGATCGGCTATTTCTGACGGCCATCAAGGCCGGTGCGGCGAATATCCACCTGAAGGCCGGACAGCCTCCAGTCCTTCGGGTCAATGGCGAGCTGCAACCTCTGCAGGGCGCCCAGCCTTTGACGCCCGACGAACTCGTCGAACTTTGCCATCCGATCCTCGACGATCGTCATCTGCACGAATTCACCAATGACGGCGGTACCGACTTCGCGCACGTCGTCAAATACGAGAATTGCAACTATCGATTCCGCGTCAACCTCTTCACGCAGTGTGGCAGCATGGTACTGGTCGCGCAAGCCGTCGAGCCGCGCATTCCCGCGCTTGCTGAACTGAATCTGCCCCCCGTACTTGAAAAACTATGCCGTGTCGATCAAGGCATGATCCTCGTCGCCGGGATGACGGGCACCGGCAAGACGACCACCATTGCATCGATGCTGGACTGGATCAACCACCACTATCGAAAGCACATCCTGACTATTGAAGACCCGGTCGAATACATCTTCGACGACAAGCATTCCCTGGTGAACCAGCGCGAGGTTGGCGAGTGCGTGAAAGATTTCTCCATCGCCATGAAACATGCCGTCCGTGAGGACCCCGACATAATTCTTGTCGGCGAGATGCGTGACGCCGAGAGTTTTGAAACAGCCCTGCACGCTGCGGAAACCGGGCACCTGGTTTTCGGGACGGTTCACGCATCCTCGGCAGCCACCGTGATTGGCCGCATTCTGGATCTGTTTCCGCAAGCAATGCACAACGCCCTTCGCAGCAGCATGGCGTTCAACGTCAAAGCCGTCATCGCGCAAAAGCTGCTATCCACCGTCGTCGAAAAGCCGTCGCGAATTCCCATCGCGGAAGTCATGCTCTTTAACGCCACGGTGCGAAAGCTGGTGCTGCAAGGCGAGGAGGAACGCCTTCAGAGCGCCATTGGACTTGGGCGGCCCGAAGGCATGCAAACCTTCGAGGACAGCCTCTTCTCATTCGTCGAAAAGGGTTACATCGGCAATGTTGAAGCGCTCGAAGCAGCCCCCAATCCGGAAGCCTTCAAGATGCGACTCAAAGGCATCGCCGTCAAATCCAGCGGCTTGCTGTAGGCACCAACTCGTTGTGCGTTGAGCAGCGCGCAACGAAGACGTTTGATTCTCTGCACTGGTGTTGCGCGCCTGACAGCCGTCCGTCCAGTAACAGTGAGGACGTTGGCGGTCAAACGATCCTTGCAACCACACGCAATTCCCTTCGCGGTAAACCACAACATTAGCGTCTGCTGGCCACCGACGATTCGAGTTCGCGTGTAGACGATTAGGGGGAGAGCGTTTCGCCATTTCGACAGGCGAAACGTACCGGGAAAGGCAGGCCAATTCGGCCAATCAATCTAGCCGTCGACGAATGTACGCGCTGGCTGTTCTCAAGACGTGAATTCTCACGTGGCGGCTGCGCGCTTTGCAACTCATCTCATCGAACAAACTCATCTCAGTACTGGATCCAGACATGAAGAAGCCCAATCCGAGCCGCCGACGGCTCAGAAGAAAACAGCAGCTCGGCAACACCGAATCCCTGGAACGACGCGACCTCATGGCGGTCGATGGATTCGCTTCCTTTGACGGTTCTGGCAACAACGTCGAATCGCCGCAACTGGGCGCCGTCGGCGAAAACTTCAATCGCATCGCGCCGGCAGCCTATGCGGATGGTTTCAGCGAACCGGCGCGGCTGGACGCCATGAATGCTCGCGACATCAGCAACATCCTCGCGGCGCAGGATGAGTCGATCATCAACGACCGCTTCATCACCAGCATGTGGTTTCAGTGGGGCCAATTCCTCGACCACGATATCAACCGCGTCTTCGACGTGCGGGGTTTCGAAATGACGTCGGAGGTTACTTCCCTGGACATCTCCGAAGATTTTCCGTTCAACCGGTCACCCTATGACCCGGAAACAGGGACCGCCGATCCGCGAGAACACGTCAATCACGTGTCATCCTTCATCGACGGCAGCGTCGTTTACGGCTCCAACGACGAACGGGCAGACATCCTGCGTACGATGGAGGCGGGAAAACTTCGTTCGCAAGAAACGGATGTCGGTGAACTGCTGCCGTTCAACACAGACGGCATCGCGAACGACCCGGCGCCGGTATCGGACTTCTTTCTCGCGGGCGACGTACGCTCCAACGAAAACATTGGCCTGACCAGCATGCAAACGCTTTTCGTCCGCGAGCACAATCGTATCGCCGAAGAACTGGCTGCAACGGAATTCGCTGGCCAGGATCTGTCCGACCCCGAGGTCGATGAACTGATCTACCAACGGGCTCGACAACAAGTCATCGGCCTGATTCAGAACATCACCTACAACGAATTCCTGCCCAGCACGCTGGGCTTCAACGCCATCCCCACGTATTCGGGCTATGACCCGACCGTTGACCCCACGATTTCCAACGAGTTTGCCGCCGCCGTCTATCGCATTGGCCACACAACGCTGGCGAATGAACTGCTCGTCGGAGCCGACGGTGATTCCGTGGCGCTCGCCGACGCCTTTTTCCAACCCCACATCGTCCTTGAACAGGGTATCGATGGAATCCTTGAAGGCCTCACCGTGCAGCAAATGCAGGAAGCGGACAACTTCATCGTCGACGGAGTGCGTAACTTCCTTGACGACGGTCCGGGTTTCGACCTCGCAGCCATCAACATCCAGCGGGGTCGAGACCACGGGCTGCCCGACTTCAACACGATGCGAGAGTCGATCGGACTTGAACCGATCGACGACTTTTCAGAACTAACTTCCAATGAGGAACTGGCAGACCTCTTCGAAGACATTTACGATTCGCCGGACGACGCCGATCCGTGGATCGCGCTGATCTCCGAAGATCACGTGCCAGGAACGATGACCGGCGAGACGAACTACGCCTACCTCGTTGATCAGTTCACGCGTCTTCGTGATGGTGATCGATTCTGGTTCCAGAATGCACTGGATCCAGAGCTCGCCGCCGAGATCAAGGCGACGCGATTGTCGGACGTCATCGAACGCAACACCGACGTCGACGTTCAGGACGAGGTTTTCTGGACACGGGACACGCTCGTCTTCCGCAATGGCCTGGACAACGAGTGGCTGATTCGCGACTTCGGCGAAAATGGCGGTGCCGAAGTCGTCTTCTTCGGGGAACCCGGAATTCGCGATCCAGACAACCGCGAAGAAACGGCGCCCGTGCAACGAGATGAGCCCATCAACGCCGTGATTGTGGCGGGCATCAACGAACTGGGCGATGGCTTCTTCATCCCCAACGCGCTGGTGTCATCACCGTTGGCCGATGAAGGCATCGATGAATTCATCATCACCGCGGACATCGACTTCTTCGAGGGCTACGGGCTGGGAGGCGACGACCGATGGATCATCGAAAGCGATATCGCGTCGATCTTTGCTTCCGGCGACGACGGCATGGACGAACTGGCGGCGAACAACCAACTGCGCGACGTCGAAATCGAATTCACCGGCGGCGACGGTCGTGACGAAATCCTCATCGACGCTCCGCGTGCCGAATTGATCGTGGCCGACGGAGGAGATGGGGCCGATCAGATTCGGATCAATGGTCGCGGAGCCGAAACCGTCGTCGTAGATGGCGGGGCAGGGCGGGATCGAATTCGAGTTCTCCTGGGTCGTCGGACGGACGCGGACATCGACGGAGGGCAGGGGAGAGACCGAGTTGAGGTCGAACGCGAACAACGACAGCGCAGGCCGCAACGACAGCAGGACGTGCGAACACGTCGTTTTGAGCCAACGGGTCGTGACGAGCAAACTCGCGGCGAGCAGCAGCGGGCCCAACGCCCTCGATTGCCCGAGGAGTTCGAATTGTCCAGTCGCAGACGGCGATCAACGGATCTGCCCGTGGCCGTCGAAACCACGGATTCCGGTGACGGACAACTGTTCGATATGATCTTCGCCGAGATGGAACGGCAACAATCCCGAAGACAACGATAGCCCGCAAGGCCAGACGGCGGGGAGTGCAGACTACTTCCCCGTCGTCATGGCGAGCGTTCAACGCACCGCAGTGTTTGTTACAGCTTGCGGTCGGCAGGTCGCAGGAAGTACGACCCCAGCACGATCGCCAGAAAGACCATCGGCGGTACAACTTCAAAGGGTGCATCGCCATTCAACGCGTGTGACGCAGCCGCACCAATGAAGTCGAAAACGAACCCCGCGTAGGCCCACTCCTTCAATCGCTTTGCGCCGGGCATCGCAATTGCGATCGCACCGAGGATCTTGAAAGTCCCCAGAATCTTCAGCACGTAAAGTGGGTAGCCAAGTTTCGTCATGGCTTCCACCAGTACCTCCGCACTCATCCAGTCGAGCACACCCGAAGCAAACTGCGACACCACCAGCAGTCCGGTGAGTACCCAAAAACCAATCAGCTTTCCTTTTGATTGCTGTTCCATGCTTCGGCCTTTACTGTTTGCTGTCTTCAACCACTGTAACGAAACGTCACGCAACGGATCTTAGATCATTGGCCGCGTACCGTGCCAACCGTAGAGCAAGTTTCGCCCGCGAATCTCCTCACGCCCAACGTGCCCTTGTGGCAGGCACTGCGACACTGGCTATGTCGTTTTGTAACTGGTTCTAGGAAAAAACATCGCGAAAACCTAGATTAGCCGAAATGCAATCAGCTCCATTTGAAATAGCTGAACTTCGACAACCTGATTCTCGAATCCCACGGAGATCAAATATGAAAAAAGAACGTCGCGAATTGTTGCAACTGGGTGGCCTCACCGCCCTGGGTCTAACCAGCCTCGTTTCTGCCGCCAGTGCAGACCATCACGAAGGCGAATCCAAAGAGAAGCATTCGGATGGCGAACACGGCCAGTTTATCCACGTGTTCTACTTCAAATTCAAACCGGAAGTGAAAGAGGAAGAAATCGAGCCGCTCATGAAGGAGCTGGCCGCACTCCCCTCGAAGATCCCTGAGCTGAAGGACTTGCTGGTCGGGAAGAACATCAATCCCAGGACCAAAGATTTCATGTACGCTCAGGTCTCATTCTTTGAAAAAGAAGAGCACCTTGAGATCTATGAAAAACACCCGGAACACATGAAACTGGTTCGCAAGATTGGCCCCAAGATGGCCGGCGGAATCGCGGCGGACTACGAACCGATTTCGCCCGAATAGCTGAACGCGGCCTCCACCTCCTCAACTCGGCGACCTCACTATGCGCGATGCGAAACTTAACTGGCTCTCGTACGTTTTCCTCCTGATCGTGGTAATGGCAAGACCGGCCGAAGCCGCCGATCGACCGAACATTCTGTTCATCTTCACGGACGACCAGTCGCATCGCACGGTGAGTTGTTATCCGGAAGCCTATGACTGGGTGCAGACGCCCAACATCGATGCGCTCGCGCGAAGAGGAGTTCGCTTCACGCATGCTTACATCGGTACGTGGTGCATGCCGTCGCGAACAACCATGCTAACGGGCCATCACCAGACGGGCGTCCAGTCCATGCACATGGAAGGACCCTATCCCGGCAGCAAATACGATCCGGCCAAGTGCCCGTTCTGGCCCAGCGTCTTTCGGCAGCACGGGTACAACACGGCTCAGATCGGCAAGTGGCACACAGGCATCGACTCGGGCTTCGGGCGTGACTGGGATCACCAGATTGCGTGGAATCGACCGGGACGGCCGTCAAATGCCGGCAACTACTACGATGACCAGATTGTCGACGTTGATGGAGTAACGCAAACCATCAAGGGATACACCACCGACTGGTACACCGATCGCGCCGTTGATTTCATTCGCGGCGAGCACCGCGAATCCGAAAAGCCATGGTACCTATGGCTATGTTTTGGCGCGGTCCACGGCCCCTTCACTCCGGCGAAACGCCATCAACAGGCCTACCCGGATGCCAAAGCCGACATTCCCTCGGACGTCTACACCAACAATCGCGCGGGCAAGCCGGCCTATGTTCGAGAGCGAGACCGATGGGCGCCCGACGAACGGGGCGTACCGTTCCTCAGGTCCGGAGTACAGCAGCGCACCGTCAAGAATGCTCCCATCCACGGAAACACGATTCATGACTGGGTCCGACAATATCACCAGGGCGTGCTCGCTATCGATGAAGCCGTCGGCCGACTGCGTGAAACGCTGGTCGAAACGAAACAACTGGAAAACACGGTCATCGTATTCGCCGCCGACCAGGGAATCGCATGGGGACAACATGGCTTCCAGCAAAAAGTCGCGCCGTACGACGCCAACATTCGCGGACCGCTGATCATCAGCTATCCCAAAGAACTGGCGACCAACGCCGTATGCGAATCGCCCGTCGGTGGAACGGACATACCGCCGACACTCTTTGGGCTCGCAAAGCTGCCGTTGCCATGGGAAATGCACGGTCATGACCTACGGCCCTTGCTCAATACTCCAGATCAGGCATGGCCACATCCGGTACTCACCGTCATGACAGGAGAATCGTACGGAAGCGATACCGACGTCGTTCCAACAGACCCCGAAGTACTCTATCGATCAGCCAAAGTGCCGTGGTGGATTTCGCTAGTGCAAGGCAAGTACAAGTACATCCGCACGCTCGTGGAGGGCGAGGTCGAAGAACTTTACGACCTTGAGAACGACCCCGAGGAGCTTTCGAACCTTGCCTTGGTCGCTTCCCACCGCGAACGGCTTGTCGCAATGCGTTTCGCCGCGATTGCCGAACTAAAGCGAACCGGTGCGAAAATGGCGGACAGCCTTCCGGCGGTGGCGACGGAGTAGTATCGTCGCGAGTCTACTTATCACCCACTTCCTCGCCCGGCCGATAGGACGTCACAGCGTGCTGCCTGACATCATCTCTGTATAGCCACGCTGTCTTCAGCTTCTTCTTCGATAGCAGTTCGGCCTGGTCGAAATAGTGCGGCGAGTTCTTGTCCGAACTTTGACCATAGGGCACCAACGACGAGCCCGTCACACGCTTGCCAAACTCAACCGCCGCGAGGTACGCCGGCCCCACGACCGCGTATTGACGAGGGCGTAGAAACCGGATGCCCGGCGCGCTATACGTCGTAAAGATCACACCCAAGGGCCCCGGCGCGCCGGGACTGGGGACGCTGGGCGTTAGGTCGCTGAATGCCAAGGCAGCCTCCGTGACTCCCGGCTTCTTCGTACGTCGCTGCAGCCGGTGCGCGTCACCCCAGGGAACTTTCCATTTCCCATACAGCGACTTCAATGAAGCGGCAGCCTTGGGCAACGCCGCCAGACGGGCCATGCGATCCGTCACGTAGGCGTCCTTCAACGTCTCACCGGGATAGCGAGCGCCGTACAGTTCGATGTACCACGCCTCACATAGGCTCGCCTGCGTCGAATTCACAGTGACCTTGAAGTCCCAATCCAACAAATGTTCCAGGTAGGGCCGTATCTTCGCCGCGCGAGCCGGATCTGATTTTTCCAGACGTTCGAAGTCACGTCGGAACCGCGGAAACTCGGTCATCGCCCAGTAGACCGTTGTGTCGAACACCATTTCCTGAAACCGTTCATACGTCAGATCCTGAACCTCACGCAGCAGCATCCGGGATATCTTTGCGCGGCGTTTGTCATCATTGAGATCGTCGAACATATAGGCAGGAAAGTCATCCCGTGACGGGTTGAAATCATCCGTCGTTACGAAGGGGCTGGAGTTGCAGTTCTGCACATAACCGGACGGCGGGTTCGTGACCTGCGGCAGTTCGTCAAACGTCAGCATCCGTTTCCATTCGGTCGCGGGGTTGTTGCCGTCCACCGGCCGTCGCCAATCGAATGCCGCGTCGCGAACGGGCATGGCTGCGTTGTATCCGTAAAAGATGTTCCCCTCGACATCCGCGTAGGCCACGTTGAACATGGGAATTGCGACATGCTGCATGGCTTCGCGCCATTGATTGAAGTTCGTGGCGGAGATCATCCCAAAAGCCTGACGAACCCGATCAAGATCAAACAGCCCCGCGATCCGCACCGCAAGGCCAACACCTTCACTTTCGAAGCGGACGATCGGCCCGTGGTGCGTTTTGCGGAACCGGAATTTACGCGACTGCAGACTGTCGCCGACTTTGACCTTGATCGTATCGTCCCATTCCTCGGCCTCACGAACTTCATCCCCAAAACGATACGCCAGCGGTCGATCAGGCACGTCAAACTTGACGCGATAGACATCCGCTACATCCGGGTCGTTGGTCGTATACGCCCAACCGAGATGCTCGTTGAACCCCAGCGATGGAATCGGGTTCCCATAGAAACAGGCACCGGAGAAATTCAGCCCTTCATCGCTGATGACGTGTGTCTCGTAGAATTGCCCCGCCCCGTAGAAAGGCTGATGCGGGTTGATCATCAGCATCGCATTGCCCGAACGAGTCTTCCCCGGCGCGATGGCCCATTCGTTGGACCCCGTCGACGAGGCGACGGATTGTTCGAAATCACTTGTCTTCGGCTTGCCCGTCTTCGAACGGCCGTACAGGAAATCGAGCAGAATGTAGCGATCCATCACCAGTACGTGCCACGGTTCAAAACGCTCTACCAGCCGAGGCTGGACTGCGGGATGAGTTGCGAGGTAGTAGTTGATTCCATCCGTGAAAGCCTTCATTGCATTCTGATGGAAGGCATCAAGCTTGCCGAAATCGTCCTTACTACGCTGCGGAACATCAAAGGAACGACTCAACACATCGCCTCGCAACGCGTCCTCTCCAGCGATTTCCGCGTAGCGTCCCAACGCCCGAATGCAGTTATCTTCGATCTGCCAGAAGTAGTCTTCCGCCTGCGCGTACCCCTGACCGAAAACGGTTGCTATGTCCGTTTTGCCCCACACGTGCGGCGTGCCCCATTCATCCCGGTAGATCGTGACCTGATCCGCCAACGCTGGCCGCTCCACCGCAGACCGTTCTACGACAGCCGGCTTATCAACGGTTGCAGTCGTCTGCGCAAAGCCGACCGAGCCAGGCAACTGCAGCACGACCAACAAAATAGCACAGCATACGTGGATGCAGTGGAACAGACGTCCCGGGACAAAGTGACTCACATGAACTCCACAAATCAACTAATAACGAATTCCCAGCCGGCGGTATACAAACCCCAACAACCAGAGCGGCCCGATCAACAAGAATTTGAGATCGTCAATGAAAGCGGGCTTGGCACCTTCGATCTTGTGCCCCACGAACTGCCCAATCCACGCCAACACAAAGACAACCAGCGCTGCGATCCAGGTGGGTCCCCAATCGAGTCGTTCGTAGCCCGCGATCATCGCCAACATGCCAGCTGAAATCAGCAACATACCAATGGCCAGCGGAACCGAGAGTCGCCAGTAGAAGACGTTCGCCGACAGTACGACGACCCAACACCAATTGAATTGCGGAATCGCAGTCGCGATTGCCTCCGGAACGGGCAAGCTCCAAATCATCGCGAGCAGGCTTAGCACAATCAGCGGGATACAGATCCAGTGCAGAAGCTTGTTGGTCCCGTTCTGGTGACAGACACCATACTCGTCGAACCAGTCATCCGCCGTCTTTCCAATACGCTTCATGCCCTCAATAGAATGGAAGCCCGGGATGTTTACAAGACAGTCCTTCTCACACCAAAGGGAGTGGACGGACGTTCAACTCCAACCAGACCAGAGTCACTGTGCCCGCGAACCTGCTGTTGTCCCGAAAACGCAACAACCACAACCACACTTCCGTGCGGCTACCCCGCGACTCGAATCGATAGTTGTTCGATCGCCGCGTGCCCCGACTTTCTAAATGGTCGAGGCATCGGTTGAGCGACTCCTTTCGCATCAATCGCTCGGCAACGGAACGTATATTCTCCCTTCGGCAGTCCCGGCAGCAGCGTCGCCCAATGCGCCAGCGAGAATCGTATCGGCCAAGATTCCGGTTTCCCATGGGAGTCGAATCCCATCGTTGGTGCTGGAATCTCACCATTGGGAATGTCGCCGCCCCACGTCTCCGGCGGAGCCAACACCTTAGCATCTTGCCACGGAGCGTTTGCGAAATGACGACCGGTACCGGATAACTCTTCGCCTTCTTTTTCGATCCAGACCTGTACTTTCGACAGCCCGGAGACACCAACCTGCGCGTAGCCGGTCACCGGAATCGGTTCGTTCGGCTTGACGGTGTCCGGCAATGACAGCGTCGCGCAGAAGGTTTTGAGATGACTGTCGACGTCATTGTTCTGCTCCGCATAAGTGTCGTTAGCATGAGCAAGATTTGAAAGCGTCACCTCGCTCAGCCACTTGATACTCTTGAATCCATACGCCTCCGGCACCACAATCCGCACCGGACCGCCGCGTTCCGGTGTCAGCCACTGACCGTTGAGCTTATAGCAGAGGATCACCGGCGGGAGATCAAACGGATCCTCCAACACTCGACCAACCGGAAGGGAACTGCGAAACAATTGCTTCGGGTCGTCGTTGTGATAGCCGTGGTAAAACACCCGACGCAGATTCTCGCGAGGCTGAGTCAGCCAGAGCACCTCACGAAGCGGGACGCCTTCCCAAATCCCATTGCCCAGCGGACAACCGATGTTGAGACACGTCATGATTTTGGAAAAACGAACCGTATGCTTTTCGGCTAACTTCATGAGTGACGGAAAATCAAACGCGGTCCCCTCAGCCTTCGACAGCGGCTTGCGGATTTTGGCCGGATGATCGGGATCACTCAGGACTTCCAACTGCCACGTATCTCGGGTCAGTCCCACCGCCTTTCGTTCTTCCAACGACAACGAGTGAGGGCGTGGGTTGCCGCGTGACACATCTCGAAAATCATCCGGACGAGTCAGCCAGGTTTCGAGCGCATCCAGCGACCGCTGCAACCGTGGATCTCGCTCACGAGCCGCCGAGGTCCCGGTCAACAGCCCGACCGCAAGGCCACTTGCGCCAAGCCGCAGAAAGTGACGCCGGGTCGCCCGACCATGCTCGGCCAGAAAGTCCGCCAGATGAAAGTCCATCGCAGCTACCTCGTCGAAGTAAGTTGCCAGAGGCCTCATCGTAACGCAGCCCCCGTGGCCATGCGACATTTCCGACGCAAGAATGCGCGGTAGACTCGGGAACCGGACAAGCGAGATTTCGCGTAGTGCCGCTATCCGTCCAACGCAACGAAAGCATACTGTCGCATGCGTATCGCCGCCTTCTGCACGTGGTTCGCCATGTCTTCCGGGCTACTCTGGGTCAGCTACACAATGTTATGTCGCTACCACGAGTTCCTTGAGTCCTATCACGTCCACGGCCTGTTTGATTGCTGGGTCCTGGCGATGGCCTTGGCAATGCTGGTGACTCCCGGCTTTGCCGCTGGCATGACGACATCGCCGGACGACCAACCCAAAACTTTCAAGGAAGCCGTGACGCTCTACTTCGTCGTCAGCGGTATCACCTTCGCAGCCTTGAGCGTCGTTTTCTTACTGCTCTGGATTGCCGGTTGGACCATGGTACTGATCGAATATAGCTTCCTACGCTTCAAAACGTGGCTTCTCAGCTGACCACCAAAGCAGGCCAGAGAGTCCGAGATCGCGACTCAGACCTTCGCAGGCGCACCAACTTCTCGAAGCCAGCGATCGTAGACGAACGGGCCAAACGGCACGACCGCCGAGAACATTCCCATCAGCGCCATGCCGAACTTGATCGGTATTCGCCAGACGGCAATCGCCAGCATCAACACGAGGCAAACAAACAGCCTTCCGTGGATCGCCCCTGCAATCTCAACAGCGATCGGCCTGCCTGCCAGATACTTCAACGGCATCGCAATGAAAAACAGGACCAGCGTCGACACCCCTTCGATGAAGCCCATCCACCGGAGCTTATGAAGGAACGCATGATTGATGGTCGTACCGCCCACTTCTTCGCCCAACTCTGCGGGCACTTCTGCGGCCACTTCTTCGCCCACCTCTGCGGCCACTTGTTCGTGTTCTGCCGACACCGTTAGCCTTGCCTTACTTTCGAGAACGAATCAGAAATTGCGTTCTTGAACAACAGTCCATCATTCGAAAAGACCACGAACCGAGCTCCCTGTTGAATCGTGCGAATCGCCTGCGACTCCTTACCGAACCAGCAGCCTGCCGCCACATGCTGAGCGTTCGCGGTATCAATGATCCGCTGCATAATGGCAATGAAGTCTTTGTGGTCGTATTCATTGGGGATGCCCATATTGACCGTCATGTCATTCGGACCCACGAACACCGTCACGACGCCCGGAATCGAGCAAATCCGTTCAAGGTTTTCGACCCCTTTCACGGACTCGATCATGGGAATAAAGATCGTGTCCTTGCATCGGTTCTCGACGTATTCCTGCGTCTCTTTGGTCGGCCATTTCCCCTGCGACAAGACGTCATCCAAAGCCGCTCCTTTCAGCGGACGATACACGGCCGCCGCCGCGAGCTCCTTGCACTGCTCGTAGTCTTCCACGTACGGCACGACCACTCCGTCATACACATCGCATACCTTCGCGACATCGTCGGCGCTTCGGCTATGAGTTCTCGCAAGACACGCGATCCCTTTTGCCGCAAGGGCATGCCGAAGCCCCAGAAAATCGCCAATGTCGTAGGCCGTGTGCTCATCCGAAACAATCACGAAGTCCAACGTTCCCGCTGGAATCGCATCGGCAAACGACGGAGAAACCATATTCTGCAACAACGTGCCGTACACGGTTTCGCCCTGCACGAGCTTTTGCTTTAGCAATTTCGCAGACATCGAACTTTCCTGATGATGGAATTTGGCAAACGGCTTCAAATCCTACCTCAAACCGCGCGGCTTGGCACGCCGTGGAACGACGACGAGTGTGGCAGTTGCTCCAACGAAACCTGTCAAGCGTCGCCAGCCGCCGTCTCCATCCGCTCAATCAAAGCCTCATAACGCTTGAAGGCCAGATCCACGTTCTTCGCCAGGGCGTCGGTGTCCGCGCCCTGTTTCTCGGACAACTGGATAACGGGCTCCAGCCAGCGTTCCATAATCATGAACTGAGCCTTGATTACGTCCAGGAATACGCGCGGGACCTTGTACACAACTTGCACCTGTTGAGACGATGGTGTGGCGAGCCCTGCGCCGTTGGACGAACCCGCCGCGGCACCCTGCATCTGCGAAAGCGATTCACCGATCTTCGAAAGGTTGTCGTTGAAACTCGAGAGGTGACTTAGTGCCACCGCCAGTTGTTTTGACTCGCCTGCTTCCGTCGGAGTGACGGGCTCTGGCGCGCGGGCTTGCTCGGCCGCAGCGCTGCTAAGTTGCGAAAGCCCCTCGGCCAGGACGGATTTGATATCGCCAAGGCCCTCGCTGAACTGCGTCATCTGCGCGATAACTTGAGCCAACCTGTCACTACCTTCCCCGCCGAGCAGCAGGCTGCGGGCGAACGTCTTTTTGATGTCGTCCCAACGTGCTTGCTCCTCTTCGTTCAAAGTGCCCAACAACTCGCGCAGCTTCAACAGGTTCGCTTCGGCTCCCGTCGTCAGCGTCTGTGCCTGATTTTCGTAGTGCGACTGCACCAGCGATTCCAGCTCGGCGTCGTTCATGATCGGCACGATACGTTCCGCGATTTTGTTCATGTCGCGATACGACCCCTGCAGCTTGAACGGAGGCTCTGTGCGGTACGCGTCCGCCTGCGCCGCGGAGGTGATGTACTGATCGTTCACCGCCAGCACGATGTCACGGACTCGCATCAGCTTCTGCATCACAGAAACGAACTCATTCAGTTCTTCCGCCGAATAGTTGCCGTCCAGGTCCGCGTCCGTCGTCGATACCGGCGTTCCCTCAAGCGAACTCTCCGCCATTTTCAGAATCGAGTACACATCCGACTGACTGCGACTTGCGAGCTGACCGAGCGTTGGGCTCGAAGTCAATGCGTTTTCGATGTAGCTCATCCTGAAGACATCTGCGGCCGTGCCTCCATCTGCACCAATCACGTCACCCAAATTGTAAGTGTCCGCTCGGTTCGCCAGCATGTCGGGTATCTGGAATTTCTCACCGCTCTCCGTGTAGGGATTACCGGCCATGACGACTGCCACCTTGCGACCGCGCAAGTCGTACGTGCGAGTCTTGCCCGCGTATACGCCTTCGATCTTTCGCTGGCCATCGCACAGCGAGATGAACTTCTGCAGGAATTCGGGATTACAGTGCTGGATGTCGTCCAGGTAGATCATCACGTTGTCTCCCATTTCGAGCGACAGGTTCAGCTTGTCGATCTCCTCCCGCGCACTTGCGTTCGGGGCCTCGGCAGGATCGAGCGACGTAACCGCATGCCCGATGGCCGGGCCGTTGATCTTCATGAAGGTCAGCCCAAGGCGATTTGCCACGTACTCCATCAAGGTTGTCTTGCCGTATCCCGGTGGTGAGATCAGCAGCAGTAAGCCCATGAGATCCGTCCGCTTGGCTTCGCCCACGACGCCCATTTGCTTCGCAAGGTTATCGCCAATCAAGGGCAGGTAAACCTGATCAATCAGCTTGTTGCGAACGAACGATGTGAGAACCCGAGGCTTGAATTCCTCGAGCCGCATGGAGACACGCTTTTCTTCCAGCAGTTGCTTTTTTCGTTCGACGTATCGGTTGTACCGCGGCACGGTGTTGGATTCAAAGCTCGCCAGCCGTGCTACAAAGTCTGAGTAGCGCAGTCGGTAAGGCGCGCCGGATTCCGGAAGGCTACCGTGGTCGCCCACGAGATCAGTGATCTCGCGTACGTCGGAGCCCTGTAGTACCTCCCGCGTGGTACTGGGGTTGTCGCCGTTGTCCTCACGATCACTGGCAGGACCACCCACGTCGAGCTCAGCCAGCAGGTAAACGCCCAGCTCGTCGACAAATTCGACGGCCTGCGGATCGCGTTGCGACACGAACGCCGACGCCCAATTTCGCAACACGCGCAGCTTCGCAATTGCCCCAGCGTCGCCGAGGCGATCGAGTGCCTGATGGAAAGATTCCTGAGCTTCGTTGCGCCGTAAGTGCTCGAAGAAGTCATTGCGAAGTTCCACCACGCGCTCGCTTACGGGGAACGGCGAGCTATTCGTGGTCTGCGTCAGCAGAAACTCGGTCGCAGCATCAATGGACGCGGAGGTTCCCAATTCTTCTGGGAATTCGCGAGCCGTAACCAACTCCGCCACTGCTGCCACCAACTCGCGGACTGCAGGCGCAAACTGAGCTCGTCCGTCCATATCGGGGAAGACGGCGGCGATTTGCCCAAGCTCCAGAAGCTGAGGTTCAAGCGTGGCCTTTAGACTGGCTAGTTCCGGCGTTGGTTGCCATGTCCAGGCAAACTCGGCAAGGGCACGAGCCTGTGATGGGTATTGTAGTTGGCCAATCGAGCTTTGCAGTTCGAGCAGACCGCGCAGGATCTTCGCCGCGTCGTGATCGTGTACGCCTTTCACATAGCCTTCCAAATGACGGGGCGACATGAACTTCTGAACGACCGACGTCAGTTCTTCGCCGGACATCGTGAGTAGCTCGTGCACAGCTTGGGTGCCACCACCGACTTGTCCAATTGCGGCAACCCTCTCACTAGCTGAGCCATTGCCAGCCATTGCAGCCTGTCGCCCAAACTCCCGAAGCATCTGGTACGCCAGGTACTCGGCTCGATAGACGTCTGCATTTTCGGACACATAGTCCTGCGACCACACATCCACCGTTGCGAGAAAGTCGGCATCGGAAATCTCTTCCAGAAAATTCGTCCCCGTCAGGTGGTACTGCATACGGTCATTCTTCATCACCGTTGTCAGGTCCAGATCCTGAACGTTGACAGAGAATTGATGCTTGCCGAATTGGATGACGTTCTCACCACCGACGAACAGCTCCTGCCGATCTTTCAACTGACGCACCGCATCTTCGCGGATCGTTTTCAAGCGACTTTGGATATCGTCGACTTTGACGGTGTCTTCCAACTCCGTCAGGTTCTCGACGATATCGCGCACCTTTTCGACCATCAGATCCGCAGCGAAATAGCTGTGAATCTCGTTGACCGAATCGAGTTGACCGACGCGTGTTTCGATGCCCTTCAGGATTCGTTCGGCCGCCGACTGAAGCGTGGTCGCTCGTTTGTTCCGAGCTTCCACCAGTGACACTTTCTTGCCATCAAACGCCGAGTACACTTCCTCGCGCTTCTCAGAAAGCTCAAGCACAAAGTCATCGAACTCGGCAAACCGGCCTTCCAGCTCCTCGATCTGCACCATCAACTTCGTGAGGTACTCGTCGCATTTCTCCGGCGTATCGCACACATCAAGAAAATTCACGACCGCCTGATTCAGCAGTTTCACCTGCGAATGGAACTCGGCCTTCCCTTCGACCGACATCAATTCCTGCGTCTTCTTCCGCAGCGCAGCACGGGCCTGATTGACTTGCGAATAGATCCCCGAAATCGTATCGATGATATCCGTGCGCTGGGTCGCATCATCGATTTTCAGATTGCTGACGATATCAATCAGCATTTCCAGCTCGTTCGAGCTGTCGCCAATCTCCCCTTCCAGCTGCTTTGCTTCCGACACCTTCGTCAGTTGATCGATCCGCGCACGCCGAGCTTCGACTGCTGTCACGTACGGAGTCAGCGAATCGTCCCGCAGCAGAAATTCGACACAGTGAAGCGACTGGCGATCGGAATTATCGACAATGATCTGCTCGAGCTTCTCGACGGCTTCGAGATCGATGTAGCGCAATTCCTTCAGCGCAATCAGTTCGCCACGCACCTGTCGCAATTCGGCCAAAGAGGCCACGAAATCATTGATGTGTTCGTAGCGACGCGACGTAATCGCGCGTACGGTCTGATCCGCGTGCGTGGCAGCGTCCTCAAATTGCTGTTTCGTGTTCGCTCGAACACGAACGACTTTCTCGAACTCTTCAACTGCGGCATTAGCCGCACCTTTTACTTCGGTCAGGGCCACGTCCAGATGAAACGTATCGTCGTTGTTCAACCAGTAGTAGGCATCCAGCACATCGGTCGATTTCTTCACCAGATCGACGTACAGATTTTCGTAAGAATCGTCCCGCTCGGCCAGGCCAATGATTTCGTGACACTCGGCCATTCCACGGACGATATCCTGATTGCCGATCTTGTACAGCAACGAAGTCGTATCTGTATCCGGAGCAAAGTCGTCACCGACGAAAGGCGTCTGCCACATCTGCAGCGCGTGGTGTTTCTGCGGTTCGCCACCTGACTTGAAGAACACAAGATGGCCATTGTCGAACTGCGAAAAACCGTGGCAGACGATTGGCGTGGCGACGCGCTGCTCGATCACGTTGTACGACAGCAGCACATACGCCCCTGAATCGCAGTTATAGAAGACGTAGAGGTAGTCTTCGCCGTTAGGTGACGCAATTCGACGTTCGTACTGAAGGCTTGGGCTAGATGTCCCGGTGTCCGCCGACGGGCCAAACGAATCAAACGTCTTGTGCTCGCCGGTCTGCAGGTAGTAGCCATTCGAAAAGATCAGCCCATGACCTTCCGGCAAGAATACGCACGCGTTTGCGATCGCATCCAGCCGCTTCACCTCTTTCAGCTTTTCGCTATAAACCAGATAGCGAAATTGCTCTTCCTGGTAGGGCCGCATCTTGAGCAGAATGAGGTCACCCACGATCGCGTAGAAAATCTCCGCGTCGTCCAGCGTCTGATCCGGGTCCTCGACCAGTTCGGCATAGATTCCTTCTCCCAGCTCGGTGTTATCTTCCACCTTGATGGTCAGGTCGCCGCCCACAGTTTCGACGAAAATCCGCTCTTCAATTGAGATGTGCGGATGGGCACCATGGCGATGCAGATCGCGATGCGTACGCTTCCACTCGAAGTCGTGTTGCGACGGGTAGCGAACTTCATGGTCGCTGCGCGAGTCGACGTATTTCAGCTCGTCGCCGTCAATCAGCCACTTGAACGCCTTGATGTCCGACGACGATTTGCCGACCTGAAACACCAGATAGAGATAGGTGCCCCGAACGAAAAACTTCGAGAACGTCGTCTTGCGATAGTACTTGTATAACTGCCGGAAGTCCGCGAGGAACGTTGGGTCCGCGAGCAGTTCGATCCCTTCAAAATGGAATGTTCCGTCCTTCAGCGAATAGACGGCCAGCACGTCCTCAACGTTGGTTTCCGCTCGCAGCCCCATCTGAACGTTGTAGCCAAAGAGCACACGCGTTCCGATCGCGACGATATCCCGCGGCACGCAATTATTATTGGTACTGATTCGCTCCGTCGCCAACAGCTTCGTTTCGATGGAACCGAAGACGTTGCGCCGCGCTTCATTGAGTTGGTCCAGTCGCGACTTGAGATCCGCTGCGTGCGTATTCAGGCGGCTACGAATGATCTCGTAGGTCGATTGATCCAGCTTCGAACTGGCCGCTGGGGAGGAGAGGGTATTTTCGTTTTCGATCGTTGTTGACATATTCTTATTGGTGACCCGAATGAGAGAAACGGGTGGCACTGGCTTTGCCAGTGAGAAGGTACACGAACGCGGGGCGAGCCAGTGCCACACGGCCCGACCTCAAAAGAGATCGGGCGTGCAGCGAATTACTACGACGACAGCGTGGGAGCGGCCAGTTGCAGGGCCGATACCGTGCTCTGGGCAACGCCCGTCTGCCGCGCGAGCATCAGGAGCCCGCGAAGCTCGTCTTTCGATTCACCATCCTCCGTCTTCGCGATCAGGCGAGTCAGAAGAGCGGCGATGGAGAGATTTTTCACGTCTTCACTGTCGATATTGAAGCGATTCACGAGCTCCTTGAGTTTCGCTTCGAAGTTGGCGCCACTGCCGTTGAAAAAGGTTGTCTTCACATCGGTCAGCACATCGCTGTTGCCCACCATGCGATCGACGGCCTTGCCGTTGCTGATCGAACGGACGATCTTCTCGAAGAAGTCGTTCTCGCCACCAACGATGTCGATGTTCGCCGACTTGAGTCCCTCGGCCACCAGACGCGCCTGCTCGGTAGCGACCTTGACGCGAGACTCGATCTCGGCAATCTCCACTTCCTTCGACTTTTCCAACTCCAGCTTGAACTCCTCGTGCTCGCGGCCGACACCATCCAGCAGCTTCATCGCTTCTGCCTTCTGCGAGATACCCTGTGCATCTGCAGCAAACTTCAGCTCCAGCACGCGGGCTTCCGCCGTGCCTTCCTTCTCGATCGCTTCGGCTTTTGCTTTCAAACCAAGTGCCTCCGCTTCCGCTTTCCTCTGCAGCACCAGAGCATCCACGACACCCTGCTTCTCAACAGCTTCCGCCTTCGCCTGCATAACCCTCGCTTCACCGAGTCCGGTTGCAGCCGCTTCGGCAGCCGTGGCTTCAGCAAGCAGCTTCTTCGCAGAGGTTTCCTTTTCCGCGGCTTCGCGGGCAGCTTCGGCTTCCACAACGATCTTTTCCGCATCGAAGGTCGCTGCATTCTTGGCGGCTTCGGCAGCTTTCACCTCTTTAACGAGCGCTTCCTCGGCTTCCTTTTCTGCCAGGGTGACGGCAACCTGACGTGCACGTTCGGCAGCCGCGAATTCCTCGGTGTCCTTGATTTTCTCCTGCTCTTCCACAACCGCCCGTTCGACGACGACGCGTTCGCGAATCACATCCTGGATATTCTTCTTTTCGACTTCGACATTCTTTTCCTTGTCGATCTGTGCCAACGTGACGACCCGCTCGCGCTCGGTCGCTTCCAGTGCACGATCCTTTTCGACTCGTTCCGTCTCGACGGCATCGGTTCGCGCCTTGTTCTTCTCGGCGACCAGCACCTGCCGAAGCTTGTTCTGCTCGGCAATCTGAACTTCCTCCTCCATCGAAATACGAGCCTGTTCCGATTTTAGCCGTGCCTCCGAAGCAACAACTTCCGCTTCCGCTTTTTCTCGAGCCTGCACTTCTGCGACTTCACGCGATTGCTTCGCCTCGGCCTCCTTCTGCTGGCGTTCCAGTTCCAGAATCGCTTCCCGAGCCTCCACGTCCTGCTTGGTGATCACCTTTTCTTTTTCGCGGCGAATGTCATTGGCCAACATCTGCTGCTTGGCCGTCAGGTCCGTGATCTTCTTGATACCGTCGGCGTCAAGAATGTTGTCCGGATTGAGCTTCTCGACCGGCGTTTGTTCGAGGTAATCGATCGCCGCATCGTCCAGCACGTACCCGTTCAGGTCGGTACCGATAATGTTGAGGATCTCTTCCTTGAAGCGTTCCCGCGAGTTGTACAGGTCGACAAAATCGAATTGCTTACCGACCGTTTTCAGGGCTTCCGAGAACTTCGCATCAAACAGCTCGACAAGCGCAGCTTCTTTGGAACCGCGATCACAACCCAGCAGTTGAGCAACCTGCATCACGTCCTGCACGGTCTTGTTGACGCGTACAAAGAACACGACCTTGATGTCTGCCCGGATGTTGTCTTTACAGATCAGACCTTCCGTTCCATGACGGTAGATCTCAATTCGCTTCACGGAAATATCCATGCGTTCCGCGCGATGGATGACCGGATAAACGATCATTCCCGAGAAACTGACTTTCGTGCCGCCCATACCGTTGACGACCAGGGCGGTACCCTGCTCGACCTTCTGGTAGAGCTTCATGATCATCGCAATGGTGCCAAGCAGCACAACGAGCGCGACGACGAACAGTACGGTACCAACCGCGTAAACCATCTAGTTAACCTCCAGGTCAAATGGAACAACAATGTAAGTGCCCTTGTCCTCGACCAATTCGAGAATGAGAGCTTCATCGCCCTTGCGGAGCGGCTTGCGCCCCGCAGGGCATCGAACGTTGAGCGTGATCGGAGCCGCGTTGTCCAGGCGAATCTCTGCCTGCCCAAACTTCTCCGTTACGTTACTGGTGGTCACCGTGCACATCTTGCCCAGGATCTTCGTAGGCTTTTCGATTCCGCTACTACTGTTCCTGAACAGGTAGCGAGCCGGCAACGTGACAATCTTGGTCACCAGCAAGCTGACACCAAGGTTCGGCAGCAACCAGAGCAGAGCGACCACCACGCTGCCTGCCTCGTTGAAGTAGTGACTACTGAGGATCGATACCGCCCAGATCGAAGCAATCAATGCGGTCAGCAGTACCATCAGCGGGACGTCGCCAACATCAAGAAACTTCAGCAGCGAGATAAACCAACCGGCTCGTCCCCCGGAACCAGTTTCCACCTCGCCGTCCACATCCGCATCGATGTCTGGATCCAGGTCAGCATCCAGGTCTGCATCGAGATCGGCATCCAGGTCCATATCAACGTCAGCATCGACATCGAGATCGAGGTCCAGGTCAACGTCGCCATCAAGATCAACATCCAGATCATCAAGAATGTCGAGGCCCACTGCACCGACAAAGAACATCGCCCAATAGCCCATCACGCAAATCAACAGCAGCGTAAAGAGCAGATTTACTGGAGAAAAACAAAGTTGAACAAATTCAACCATAAACGTGCGACCGTCCTTTCATCGCGTTGCATCAATGCAACGGGCAGAAGCACCAGGCTGCAGCGCAGGCAGCCGTCCAAATCGAAAATCCTTGTGAGTTGCGCCCCAACTTCTCAGTATTTCGCTGTGGAAAATCGGCTATTGCCAAAAATCGAAATTGGATTCCCCGCAACGCACTGAGATGATGTAGCCGTTCCGCTGGAAGCAATCAAAAGCGTGCCGCCACCACATCCTTTAAAGGCATCCCCTCAAGGCATTCACAAAAGGAAGACTCACATTCGCGACCGTGGCGACCTCCACCAGAAGGCGACGACCGCACACGACAGGCGTGCTCCACGACGCCACCCGGCATGCATCCAAACTATTGAATTAGGCAGCACATGCGATCAACAACACGCATCGATCCCCGCGACATCACGACAGACAAACCGAAACGCACTCGCCAGCGTCTTCATAGAACCCCACAAACACTCGAATGGAGATTACGTTTCGTAGCGCATCCCCCACTACAGAAGTTTCACTACATTTATTTATAGATTTATTTGGTTTTATCATTACCATAGGTGCGAACTGAACGATTGACCGAAAACCCCCTAAATAGCACACGAGGAAGCTGCCGTGCATGGCTCCCGCTCCTTCAACTTCTACACCAGGCAGACTCGATCCCGGGGAATTGAGGCACTTGAAGCTCGCGAGATGCTTACCGGCGTGATCGTGGAGACCTTGCCTCTTCTGGTGGGTGGAGCGACAACTTCGCCTTCGCCCGGAGCTCAACTCACGAGCCACGCCGCAGTTCAGGTGGTACACAACTTTGGCGACGGCCGTCCCGACGACCGGTCGCTAGATGTCATGGAGGTCGGTGGCACGTCGTACGTCCATGATCCCGATTCGCAGGAAGTTGTACTCGCGCTTCCCGACATTCCGAACCCGGATGAAGCCTGGCACGAGTGGCGAATCATGACCGCCGCCAGCAATGAGAGCGAAGACTCAGTCTGGCTCGACCGACGTGACTCGACTTTTCAAAACTGGCGCGTCGCTCGCGCGAACCTGGCTACCGGTGCAGTGGAAGTTCACATCGTCGATGACCCGGCGGAAGAGCCGATTGCGGCCAGAAGGCCATGGATCGAAGACACCCAGCTCGTTGCCGAACAACGGAACCAGGACGTGGACTCGCCCGGCCTCAAGACATCGAGTGCGATGGCACGATTGGTAAGTTCGATTCGGACGCAGCCAACATCGGCAACAACGGCACAGTCGGAAATCGCCAGGGCTAACGCCAGTACAACAAACGTGGCCGTTACCGGCGTCGCGCCAGACAGTCCTCCGTTCCCTGGCATGCCGGGAATTACCACCTCCAACGCTGAACCGGAGGTGGACGCTTCCAATTCGCCAACGTTCCCCGCGTCGATCGACATGGAAGGCTCAATCGCGACCGAAACGTTCACTCCAGCAATGCAATCCACCCTCCTGTTCTACGAGGATTTCGAATCAGATTTGAGCGAATGGGATTATGGAGGCACCAGCGATGTTTGCTGCGACCATTCACTGAATCTTGTCGGCGCAACCCGGAGCGGGACGTCTTCGGCGCGGTTTGAGCACCGTCTGGACGACCCGTCCGTGAATCTCGGAAACCGTTCAGAGCTATCGCTCTCGTCGCTCGATCTGCAGCCCGATGGAGAGTATTGGTTTGGCTTTAGCACCTACCTGCCTCCCGACTTCCAATTCGAGGCGACCGACAACTTGTGGCACGTTGCGTTTCAGCTCCATGGCATTCCGGACTGGGACCTCGGCGAGAACTGGCGATCGCCTCCGGTAGCGTTGTTCCTAATCGAGGATCGCTGGGAACTCAAACTTCGTTCAAGTGCTGACCCGGTGAACGACAACGACTCTGCGGTGCGCACTTCGTACCACATTCCGCTCGAAATTGGCGAGTGGACCGACTGGGCATTTCATGTGAAGCTCAGCCACGAAACGGAGGGCGACGGTTTCGCTGTGGTCTACCAGAATGGCCAACAGGTCGTCAATCACTCGGGACCGACCTACTACAACGACGAGAATGGCCCCTACGTCAAGACAGGAGTCTATCGCTCGTCGAGTTCGACGATTGAAACCCGCCAAATGCTGGTTGATGAAATCCGAATTGGAACCGCGGCACATACGCTTGCGGACATGCAGGTGAATGCACCTACGGTGACCGCCAATTCACTGGAGATTTCGTTGAACGAAGGACAGCTGGCCGAGCACTCGGGCAAGTGGGGGCCAACGACCAACTCCATTTCGCTCAGCGCTTCGCAAGGTACCGTCAACGCTAACCCAGACGGCACATGGAGCTGGACACAACCGCAACAGGATGGACCTGCCACACAGACGGTCACGATCACGGCCACCAACGACGCAGACGGGTCGTTCTCTCAAGCTCAGTTTGACATTGAGATCCTCAATGTAGACCCCGCGTTCGAACTCGGATCGAACGAAACGCTACCTCGAAGCGCAGCTGGCCAATTTGATCGTGTCGGTATCAGCGTGTCCGATCCAGGCACACTCGACACGCATACCGTCACCATCAACTACGGCGACAACTCGGCGGACGAGACAGTGCAACTCAACGCCGGCGAAATGTTCAACTTGTCCCATACGTACTCCCAGGAAGCGTCCTACACCGTCAACGTTTCGGTGGAGGACAAGGATGGGGCAACGGCCACGGACTCCTTCACCGTTGACGTCGATTTGAATGACCCGCCGAACGCGTTCGACGTAACCTCCACGTTGAACGAGAACAGCCCGAATGGTACGAACGTCGTCGTGGTCGACGTGTCCGATCCCGATGCCGGCGACACCGTCAGCTTCGAAATCACAGGCGGCAACACGGGAAACGCATTCCAAATAGATGATGGCGGACAGATCACCGTAGCGGACTCCACCAAACTCGACTTTGAGACGATTCAAGTATTCAACCTGTCAGTTACGGCGACCGACGGTGGGAACCTCCAGGATACCGCAACGGTGACGATAAGCCTTGTCGACATTGATGAGGAAGCTCCCACGATTCTGGATGTCATTGTCGCTGGTTCGACATGGCCGGGGGAATCGCCGGACGAATCTTCGCCCAACTTCGTTGACGCAATTGATGGTGGCCCCGGCGACGGAGTGGGCGTGGGCAACGGACTGGGTCTGTCACTACCCGGACCAGATCAGTTGCGGAACCTTCCCTGGAACACCGTTGACACGATCTACGTGGTATTCAGCGAAGACGTCGGAAGTCTCACGGAGTCAGACCTTGAACTATTTGGCGTTCCTGCCAACGACTCCTCCTTCGGCCCGGTCGGCGACTACAAGCCCCTCATCCAGAACATTGACTATTCGCCATCGCCCTCGACACTTCCAGCGGATTCGTTTCTGGCGACCATCAGCCTGACAACTCCGCTTGGCGTGTCGACGATGGGATTCACACACGGCGACAAACTCAAACTCAGAATACCGGATTCCCTGACGGACCTTGCCGGCAACAGACTGGATGGCGAATGGACCGATGCGGTAACCGAGCAATCCGGAAATGGATCGGCGGCGGGTGATTTCGAATTCCGCTTCGACGTCCTACCCGGCGACCTGGACGACGACGACTTCGTGTTGGGGAGCGACCTCCTGAGAGCCAACGAACATCAGGGACGTTTCGCGCCATTCGAGTCAACTTCCGACCCGGAATACAGTCCATTCAATGATCCCGACGCGGATGGGCTTGTGCTGGGATCGGACATCATTTTTGCCAATTCACGACAGGGGGACTTCCTCCCCTTTGACGACCCAATGCTTTGATGAAAAAGGCAGTGGCACTGTGTGCCAAGGCGGACAGTGCGACCTCAACAGAAAGGATACTCAAGTGAAACACGCAACTGCTTCAAACAAGTTCACCTCTGATTACCACCCAAGATCGAACGAAGATGACGAGAGCCCCTGTATCCCAATTCCTGGCGAAGACTGTCCTTACGATGGCTATCTGCATGCCAGCAACATACGCCCACGCTGGATTGACGCTCAAGTTCAGTGACCCCTTGCAGAACAACGGAACTACTCCTCCCGCCGCTCCGTACAGCTTCGAAGTTAGCATCACCAATACCGGTTCGACTGACTTCACAATGGCCAGCTTTAATTTGCCATTCGATCTCGCGGCAGGCTTCAGCGTAAACAGCTATACCCCAAGCGCTGCGTTCAACAACTCAAGCATGCCAGTCAACGTCCCTCTTTATGACGTGCTATTCGGCGGCGCCGCGACAGGCACAGCTACGGGTCTACAGCTTCAGGCAGGTCAGACTGAAACGCTGTTCACCTTTTCCCTTGATAGCGATGGCACATCCGCCGGAGACGTCGTCGCCGCGACGCTGATTCAGTCGGGGATGGGTGCGGTCTTCGGACAGTTCGCACCCGAAACAGATGGGTTCCGTTTCTCGGACCTTGAAGTTAGCAGTGCCGGAGCGACATTGACTGCGGTACCAGAACCTTCACCAATCCTGTTGCTTGGTGGCGTGCTTTGTGGGTTCGCAATGAAGCGGTACCGACTCAGACGACTCGCGAAACGGCAGCACTTATGCGTCGTTCGCAGGGCTGAGATGAAGGCGAGCTAGTCTTTGGGCTTCGACTCTTTCTTTGATTTCGCGCTACCGCCCTTGGAATCGGATTTCTTGTCCGACGACTTGGCTTCCTTCGCAGCTTTTTCGCCCTTCTTATAGGAATCGCTGCGGTAGTCGGTTTGGTAGAAGCCCGATCCCTTGAAGACGATCGCTCCGCCAGTGCCGAACAGGCGACGCAGCTTTCGCTTGCCGCACTCCGGGCATTTTTTCAGGACTGCATCATTGATGCCCTGAAAGACTTCCATCTTGTGGTCGCAGGCGTCGCATTCGTAATCGTACGTTGGCATGTCAGATTCTCTTTGACGTTATTCGCTGGCAGGCCCGGTGGAGATAATGACGTGCGACGGACGCACCACGCGGTCGTGCAACGTGTAGCCTTCCTGGACGACTTGAGCGACCCGTCCCGCTTCATGTTCGTCGCTGGGCATTTGTTGAATCGCCTCATGTACATTGGGGTCAAACGGTTCCCCCACTGCATCGATTCGTTTGCAGTGGTGCTTTTCCAACGTATCAATCAGCTGTTGGGCAACCATCAACACGCCCTCAAGCAATCCACCACCTGATTCATTCTGTGATGCGGCGGAGACAGCCCGATACACGTTGTCGATGACGGGCAACATGTCCGAAAGGAGCGGCTGGTTCGCAAACTTCAGTTGATTCTCCGTCTCCCGACGAACGCGGATACGAAAGTTTTCCAGCTCGGCCTGTGCCCGGAGGACTCGACCTTCCGCGTCACTCAACTGGTCACGAAGGTCCTGAAGATCATTCAGGGAACCGGCCGCCGCGTCCGAGATTTCGACGTCGACTTTGCCTGCTGGTTCTTCGTTCATTTCGTCCACGATTTCTTCGAAAACGTCGTCCTTTGATTCTTCTTCAGCCATGGTCATTATCCTGCGGGTGACTTCTCACTGTTAGTTCGGTCACCCTTGAAAAACTTGCCAAGCTTCTCTTTGAAGCTTTCCCGGTGAGGTGTGACGTTTGCATCTTCCAGCTCGGCCAGCTTACGAAGCAGATCTTCCTGATCGGCTGACAGAGACTTGGGCACTTCGACAAAGACTCGTACCAGCAGACTTCCGAATCGCCCACTGCGTGGATCGGGCATGCCTTTTCTGTTGATGCGAAAAACTTCGCCAGACTGCGTGCCGGCCGGTACGTCCAGTTCGTCGGGGCCATCAAGCGTCGGGATCTCGACCGTCGCCCCAAGAGCCGCCTGCGTAAACGTAATTGGAACCTGAACGTGAAGCTCCGACCCATTCCGCTCGAAGAGCGGATGTTTTCGTAATGAGATGTAACAGTAGCAATCGCCCGCCGGACCGCCGTCGGGACTGGGTTGCCCCTCGCCCGTTAGCCTTACTTGCATACCGTCATCGACACCTGCCGGAATCGTGACGTCCAATTTGACACGCTTGCCGACAAAACACTGTCCGCGGCAGGCAGGGCAGGGGTCGGAGATGATTTCTCCCGTACCGCCGCAGGACTGACATGTGGTCTGTACTCGTAGAATGCCGGCCGACTGAACGACCTGACCGCGACCGCCACAGCGCTGGCAGCTCTGTTTCTTGGAGCCGGGCGCACTCCCTTGTCCATCGCAGTCGCCGCACTTTTCCGCTCGGTCGAATTCGACCGTCTTCTTCACGCCGCGAGCCGCTTCTTCCAGATCGAGGACAACTTCGACATCGATCCGGTTGCCCCTGCGAGGACCGCGGCGTCGACCGCGTCCTCCGCCAAACATGTCCCCGAATGCTCCACCGAACATGTCGCCAAAGGCGTCAAAAATATCTTCTACATCCGAGAAGCCAGCGCCACCACCACCTTGCTCAATGCCCGCGTGCCCATACTGATCGTAAACAGAACGCTTTTGCGCATCGCTGAGTACTTCGTAGGCTTCCGAGGCTTCCTTGAATTTGGTCGTAGCCTCTTCATCACCCTGATTGCTATCGGGGTGATATTTGATCGCGAGCTGTCGATAAGCGCGTGAGATGTCCCGATCGGAGGCACTGCGTTCGACCCCCAGGACTTCGTAATAATCTCTCTTGCTCATCTTCTCACTCGAATAATCTTGCCAGGCGACTGCCCAAACGTATCCAGAAGCTTACGTCCTAACAGCACCTTGGGTGGCAGTAAAAAGGCCACTCCCCGCGGGGAAGTGGCCATTACTTTTCAGGCAAACACAGGATGCGTTCAAACCGTACCCATGGCCGATGGGTACGCCGAACCACCTAGCGAATGCTGCCTTCAACGCGACGCTTTTCCTTGTCTTCGGATTCGAGGTTCGTAACCATCGCTTCCGTCGTCAGGAGCAGGCCAGCGATACTCGCGGCATTGCCAAGTGCTGTGCGAACAACCTTCACGGGATCGATCACACCAGCCTTCACCATGTCGACGTACTCACCACTGTGAGCGTTGTAGCCATGATTCTTCGGCTTGTCCTTTATCTCATCGACGACAACAGAACCGTCAATACCGCAATTGTCAGCGATTTGCTTCAACGGAGCGGTGACGGCGTTGAGAATGATGTCTACACCGATTTTTTCGTCGCCCTTGGCACCACTTCGAGCTTTCTCAATGGCTTCCTGAGCACGAATCAGAGCCACGCCACCACCGGGAAGAACACCTTCTTCAACAGCAGCACGCGTTGCGTGGAGTGCATCTTCGACACGAGCCTTCTTTTGCTTCATGTCGGCTTCCGTGTCAGCACCGACGGATACGATCGCCACGCCACCAGTCAGCTTGGCCAAACGCTCCTGCAGCTTCTCACGATCGTAATCGCTGTCCGATGCTTCGATCTGATTCTTGAGCTGCTGGATACGCTTCTGGATGTCGGAAGTCTTGCCAGCGCCCTGAACGATCGTGGTTTCGTTCTTGTCGACAGTAATCTTCTTGGCGGAACCAAGCTGGTCCAACTCAAGCTTGTCGAGCTGAATGCCAAGGTCTTCGCTGACCATCAATCCGCCCGTCAGGACAGCGATGTCGCCAAGCATGGCTTTGCGGCGGTCACCAAAGCCTGGGGCTTTGACGGCACAGACATTGAGCACACCGCGGAGCTTGTTCACGACGAGAGCCGTCAGAGCTTCGCCATCAACGTCTTCTGCGATGATCAACAACGGCTTGCCGGTCTGGCTGACCTTTTCAAGGATTGGCACGAGGTCGCGTAGGTTGCTGATCTTCTTTTCGAAAATCAGGATCAATGCGTCGTCGAGCTCACAAACCATTTCGGCTGGCTTGTTGATGAAGTAAGGCGAGATGTGACCTTTGTCGAACTGCATCCCTTCAACAAGCTCGAGAGTCGTCTCGGCTGTCTTGCCTTCCTCAACGGTGATCACACCGTCTTTACCAACCTTCTCAAGAGCATCCGCGAGCAGCTCGCCAATCTCACGATCGTTGTTGGCACTGATGGCACCGACGTTGGTGATTTCTTCCCGGCTGGAAACAGGCTTGGCCATGCCCAGCAGGAATTCCGTCGCTGCGTCGACAGCCCGTTCGATTCCACGGCGAATGGCCGAAGGGTTGCTACCGGCAACGATGTTTCGAATGCCTTCGCGAAAAATGCCACGAGCCAGAACCGTCGCCGTGGTCGTGCCGTCACCAGCAAGATCGGACGTCTTGGAAGCGACTTCGTTCACGAGCTTGGCACCCATGTTTTCGAAGCGATCCTCGAGTTCGACTTCCTTGGAAACGGTGACACCGTCCTTCGTTACCGTTGGACCACCGAACGACTTGTCGATGATTACGTTGCGACCGGTTGGTCCCATGGTGACAGCCACGGCATCAGCCAGCTTGTCCACGCCCTTGAGCATTTTTTGCCGTGCGTGGTCTTCAAAAAGCAGTTGTTTTGCAGACACGTTTATTTCCTCTTGTTTGTGAGTTCAACGTCGGCCAAATCTCGTCCAGTAACGAGACCCGGCAGAGCACCTTCGTCTGGCGGTACTTTCGACTAGCCGAGTACCTTCGCCAGGATGTCCGACTCACGCAGGATCTTGACTTCGTCGCCATCGACTTCGATGTCCGATCCGCCGTACTTGCCGTAAATCACTTCATCACCAACAGAAACCGACAGTTCGCCACGGTTGCCGCTGTCCAACAGACGTCCCGGTCCGACAGCAATGACGGTCCCACGCTGTGGCTTTTCCTGAGCTGCGTCAGGAAGCACGATGCCTCCCGCAGTGGTTTCTTCAGCGTCGAGCGGCTCAACAACGATGCGATCGTCCAACGGTCGGATTTTGATTTTCTTGGCCATGATTATTTCCTTGTGTATTTAGATGTCTGTTTGTTTTGTGTTTGGAAGTGTTCGGGAACCAGAGCAACGCGGGGGGCTTACATCATGCCGCCCATGCCACCCATGCCTCCCATGCCGCCGCCCATACCACCCATGCCGCCCATGCCACCCATCGGGTCCATGCCACCGCCCATGCCGCCATGGTCGTGGTGATGATCGCCGCCAGCTTCTTCTTCCTCGACAGGAATTTCAGTGACCAACGAAGACGTGGTGAGCAGCAGCGAAGCAACGCTGGCCGCATTTTGCAGAGCTGTTCGCACAACTTTGGCAGGGTCGATGACACCGTCGGCGAGCAGGTCGCCGTAGGTATCCTTGTCCGCGTTGTAACCTTCCGTTTTGCCCTTGAGGCGACGAACACGGTTCACCACAACGGCTCCGTCGAGGCCCGCGTTGTTGGCGATCGAACGCAGTGGATAGTCGAGCACATTCAGGATGATGTCAGCACCAAGCCGCTCGTCACCCTCAAGATCGACGCCCTTTACAACCTTCTCGCAACGCAGGAGAGCAACGCCGCCACCGGGGACAACGCCTTCTTCCAAAGCAGCCGCGGTCGCAGCCTTTGCATCCTCAAGCAGAGCCTTACGCTCTTTCATTTCAGTTTCCGTGGCAGCTCCGCAATTGATCTGAGCTACACCGCCGGCGAGCTTCGCGAGACGTTCTTGCAGCTTCTCGCGATCGTAGTCGCTGTCGGTGCCTTCGATCTCGTTACGAATCTGATCCGCACGACCGGCGATTTCGTCTTTCTTGCCGCCGCCGCCAACCATGACCGTATTGTCGGTCGTGATTTTGACCTTTTTCACGCGGCCCAGATCAGAAAGCTTCACAGCCTCCAGATCGATGCCGAGATCCTTGAAGATCGCCTGGCCGCCTGTGAGCGTTGCCAGATCACCGAGCATTGCCTTGCGGCGGTCGCCGTAGCCGGGAGCCTTCACAGCACAGCAGTCGACGATGCCACGCATCTTGTTCACGACGAGTGTCGCCAACGCTTCGCCTTCCACGTCCTCAGCGATAATCAACAACGGCTTCTTCGCCTTGTTGATCGCTTCCAGTACGGGAACCAACTTCTTGGCACTGCTGATCTTCTCTTCGAAAATCAGAACGTAAGCACCATCCAGTTCGACCGTCTGGTTATCCGTATCGGTGACGAAGTGCGGCGATAGGAAACCGCGATCAAACTGCATGCCTTCCACGATTTCGACATACGTTTCGCTACTGCGGCCTTCTTCAACCGTGATTACGCCGTCTTTGCCGACCTTGATGAAGGCCTGAGCCAATACATCTCCGATCGCTGGGTCGTTATTACCCGCGATGGTGGCAACCTGCTGAATTTCTTTTTTGCTCTTGGCGTCGACTGGCTTGGCCAGTTTCTTGATTGCGCCAGAAACAGCTTCAGTCGCGACCGAAATCCCGCGAGCCAGAGCCATTGGGTCCGCACCAGCCGCGATCATTTTCAGTCCCTCGCGGAAGATCGCTTCCGAAAGGACTGTCGCCGTCGTCGTGCCATCACCAGCGACGTCGTTGGTCTTGCTGGCCGCTTCTTTGACAAGCTGAGCCCCAAGGTTTTCGAATGGATCGTCGAGCTCAATGTCCTCAGCAACGGTCACGCCGTCTTTGGTGACTTTGGGCGAGCCCCATCCTTTATCAAGAACTGCGTTGCGGCCACGAGGCCCCAGAGTACTGCGGACCGCTCGGGCCAGCTTTGAAACTCCATCGAGGAGCGGCTGCCTTGCGTCATCCTCAAACACCATTTGTTTCGCCACGTCAGGAATCCTCCATCAAAAGATAAAATGTTCGAAAATATATTTGGCGCTCAGGCAGGACCGGTGGCGCCGAAATTGGCAGTTCAAGCTATTGGCCCGCACTGTATGCAAGCTGCGTGCCAAGCAAACGGGCCTCTTCGTAAAGCAAAACTACAAAACACTTTACGGACAACCATATGGCAATAGACGCACTGCCGCGAAAGTCGATTTGTCAATTTGGCAGGCCACCTATGCTGGCTGTCGTGGGTAGCAGTGCGGGATACGCACGTCGGAAGCTGCCCGGCCAGCCACAAATTGCCGGATGCGGATCCACTAAGCGACTCAACGTCCTCCGTTCAACCCGGTTGGCCCAACGATCCCGTCGCCCAACGAATTGAACTAAGGCGTAAAGTCGTCGTCCGCTCTGACGGCGTTGATGAACTCGGCCAACAAGTCCGCCGCATAGTCAATGTCGTACAACGAAATCGTTTCGACGGCGCTATGCATATAGCGATTGGGAATCGCCACCAACCCAGCCGCGACGCCACCACGACTTATCTGCAGGGCGTTCGAGTCGTTGGGCGCCGCACGGCCAAGCGCCGACGCCTGGTAGCTGATGCGACAGTTCTGAGCGACCTCGAACAACCTTTCGCTGACCCGAGGGTTCATGTTTGGCCCTCGGAAAATGACCGGCCCATCACCAAGCTTGATCGAGCCCTGCTGCCGGCGGTCGATCGTTGGGCAGTCGGTCGCGTGGGTCACGTCGACCGCGATGCCGATATGCGGATCCACACTGAAGGCACTCGTCCTCGCCCCCCGTAGTCCAATCTCCTCGGCGACTGTCGAGACTGCATAAACAGCACAATCGAGCGATGGACCACAGCGACGCAAGGCCTCGAGGACAACCCATAGCCCCGTGCGATTGTCCATTCCCGGTGCATTCGCCAGCCCGTTTCGCATCTCCTGAAAGCCCAACTGCAGGGTGACGGGATCACCAATCCGGACCGCTTCCCGAGATTCCTGCTCGGATTGCGAGCCGATATCCAGCCACAGATCCTCCGGCTTCACGACCTGTTTGCGTTCTTCATCCTTTAATAGATGTATGGGTTTTCGAGCGATCACGGCCGGAATGCCACCTCGGTCCGTCCAGATCGTCATCCGCTGGCCGATCAATTGCTGGGGATCCCAGCCGCCAATCGTCTGAGCGTAAATGAAGCCAGACTCATCGATATGGGAAACCAACATGCCAATCTGGTCACAATGGCCGGCCAGCATGATCCGCAGCTTCGCGTCCGTGTTTCGACCCACGATCACATTTCCGTGCAGATCCGTTTCCACGGAATCGGCAAAATCGGAAACGTAGTCGCGTACCACGGCCTGAATTTTCTGCTCATACCCCGACGGGCTGGGCGTTTCCAGCAATTGTTTCAAAAACTCGAGCGGTTTGTTGTCCAAAATTCCGACCCTGTTCCCCAGAAAGTGTCTGTTTTGTCGACGCCACGGCGGCTTCCTTGACGCTGGTGCGCAAGGCCAACTACTATACCCGATTCGTCACACATAGAACCTGTCAACTAACCGGCATTCGCACCGTGCTTCCGCCAATCGGTCGATTTGTGGGGGACAGGCATTCGTCACGAGAGGCAAAGTTGAAAACCACGAAAGTTGCGATCGTCGGACTGGGAACCGTTGGCTCGGGCCTCGCCGAAATTCTCCTCCAACACGGTGAGCGTGTCGCCCGTCACGCGGGCAGCCAGGTTGAGCTGGCTCACGTCGTGGTGCGAGACACAGGCAAGCCCCGACAGTGCGAAATTCCAGCCAGCATCGTGACGGACGACCTGGATGCAGTTCTCAAGGATGACGACGTCAAAATCGTCGCGCAGTTGGTCGGCGGCCTCGAGCCCGCAAGAACCATCATGCTGCAACTGCTGGAAGCCGGCAAAGATGTGGTCACGGCCAACAAGGCCCTGATCGCCGAGCATGGCGAGGAACTCTTCAACCGCGCACGCGAGTTGAATCGATCGATCGCCTTTGAGGCTTCCGTTGCCGGTGGCATTCCCATTATTGCCAACATCAGTCAGTGCCTGACAGGCAACCAGGTGACCTCCCTTCGCGGCATCCTGAACGGAACCAGCAATTTCATCCTGTCCCAAATGGAAGAAACCGGTCGCGACTACGGCGACGCATTAAAGGAAGCACAGGAATTGGGCTACGCGGAAGCCGATCCCGCAATGGACGTCGATGGCAGCGACGCCGCGCAGAAGCTGGCCATCCTGTCACACCTAGCGTTCGGAGCGCACCCTGACTGGTCGGCCATCCCACGCGAAGGCATCGACTCGCTGGACACGATCGAAATCCGGTGCGCCAATGAACTCGGTTATCGCATCAAGCTGCTGGCCGTCGCGGAACTGCGTGGCGACGAACTGGAACTCCATGTTTCTCCAACACTCGTGCGTAAAGGAACTCCGCTGGCCGAAGTTCGATCCGCCTTTAACGCCGTCAGCGTCGTCGGGGATGCGGTGGGGCCTGTCTTCTATCACGGCCAGGGTGCCGGCCAGATGCCGACTGCTTCGGCCGTTGCGGCGGACCTGATTGATCTGGTTGTCGGTCGAGCGGCCATTACGTTCCAAACCCTTGAGCTCTGGTCCGGCAAGAAGCCACGCGTCGGCTTGAATGCTCCCGAGGAAGCCACCAGCCGCTACTACCTGCGAACCGTCGTCCAGGATCGACCCGGCGTGCTGGCCGACATCGCCTCCATCCTTGGAAAACACAACGTTTCGGTCGCATCAATGATTCAACGCGAAGCGACTCCAGCAAGCGGCGGGACTAGCGACGCGACACCCGTTGTTTCGCTGGTAATGATGACACATGACGCGCTAGCCGGCTCCATGGCAAAAGCGGTAACAGAAATCGACGAACTTTCTGCCGTCAAAGGTGACTCCGTGCGTATGCGAGTTCTTTGAACAACTCCTATTTCCTGCTCGATAGACCGGCCAGACCGGATCCGGAATCCACAACGCCATGAAATACGTAATCGTCATCCCGGATGGCTGCTCCGACGAACCCCAGGAGTCACTGGGCGGCAAAACGCCACTTCAGGCAGCCAACATTCCCAACATGGATTCCGTGGCCGCAAGCGGCGTTGTCGGTGCATCGAACAATACGCCAACGCACCTGCCAGCCGGTTCCGCCGTGGCAAACCTCAGCCTGCTGGGATACGACCCCAACACCTACTTCACCGGACGAGCGCCGCTGGAAGCTGCCGCACAGGGCATTCAGCTCGGCCCCAATGACTGGGCCATTCGCTGCAACCTGGTTTGTGTGCAGGACCAGACGATGAAGAGCTTCACCGCCGGACATATCTCCAGCGAAGAAGCCACGGCACTACTCACGGACCTCCAGGCCAAAATCGATCAGCATTTTGAACTAAAGCCGGGCGTTAGCTACCGCAACCTGCTGCTACATCGGGGCGACACCGTCGCACCTCCGTACTCGATGGAAACGCTCTGCACACCACCTCATGACCTGTCAGACAAATCCGTCGCGGACGACTTCCCTCGAGGTCCCGGCAGCGACGTGCTGGACCAACTGATGGCCCTCAGCGCAGACGTCTTCGCAGATCATCCGGTCAATCAGGCTCGCATCAAGGCAGGCAAACCTCCCGCAACCAACGTCTGGCTCTGGGGCGTCGGCAAGGCTCCCAAACTTCCATCCTTTGAAGAACGTTTCGGCAAGACCGGCGCCATGATCACGGCGGTCGACCTGCTGCGAGGAATCGCCCAACTCCTTCGCTGGAATGTAATCGAAGTACCAGGTGCGACCGGATATACCGACACCGACTATGCCGCCAAGGGACGGTATGCGATTGACAACCTTCCCAATACGGATGTCATCTGCGTCCACGTGGAAGCCACCGATGAAGCTTCCCACGAAGGCGATGCCAAAAAGAAGATCGAAGCATTGCAGGAAATCGACGCAAAGATCGTCGGGCCGCTGCGAGCCGCTTTAAAGGACACTCCGCACCGCATGCTGGTGTCACCCGATCACCCCACTTACGTACGTACCAAAACTCATACTCACGGAAACGTCCCGTTTGCGATTACCGGCGAGGGTGTCGAAGCCGATTCGTCGACGACTTACGACGAAGTCAGCGCCGCCACCGGCCTGGAATTCCCGAACGGTTCGGAACTCATGGAGTTCTTCCTCAAGTAGCGTTCCCTCCAGACGCTTCGTAACCCTGGCAGCATCATTACTGCAAACGTAGACCGAAATATCATGCCCATCGTTGTCCAGAAGTTTGGCGGCACCAGCGTCGCCACCACCGACAAAATCAAAGCCGCCGCTCGCAAGGCCATCCGCGCTCAAAAGGAAGGCAACCAGGTCGTCATGGTGGTCAGCGCCATGGGCAAAAATACGGACACACTCGTTGGGCTGGCTGGTGAGATCTCCGACCGACCGCCCGCGCGAGAAATGGACATGCTGCTGTCCACCGGCGAGCAGGTGAGCGTGGCGTTGATGGCGATGGCCATTACCGAAATGGGCTCGCAGGGCGTCAGTCTGACCGGCGGGCAAATCGGGATCAAGACCGACAACATTCACACCAAGGCACGCATCAAATCGATCTCCACGGAACGCATGCAGCGTCTGCTGGATGACGGCAACATTGTCATCGCCGCGGGATTCCAGGGCATCGACGATGACTTCAACATTACCACGCTTGGCCGAGGAGGTAGCGACACGACCGCCGTGGCACTCGCTGCCGTGCTGAATGCCTCCTGCGAAATTTACACCGACGTGGACGGTGTCTACACAACCGACCCCAGAGTTGTTCCGGAAGCGAGACGCGTAACTCGCATCAGCTACGACGAAATGCTGGAACTGGCCAGCGTTGGCGCCGGCGTCATGCACAGCCGTTCGATTGAATTCGCCAAGAAATTTCGCGTTCCCATTCACGTACGCAGTAGCCTCAGCGACGCCTCGGGAACGATGATCGTCGCGGAACCCGAGGTGCTCGATCGCCCCGTCTCCGGCGCGGCGCTCACCAGAAATGAAGCTCGCATCACCATCGGCAGCGTACCGGACGTGCCCGGCATGAGCTTCGATATCTTTTCCCGAATCGCCGATCGACACGTCACCGTCGACATGATCGTACAGAACATTGGGCAGGACGGTCGGGCGGACATCAGCTTCACCGTCCCCAATGACGAGTTGGCCGTGACGCTGGAGGCGGTCGAATCCGCAAGGGAGTCGCTGGGTGACATAACCATCTCTCACGACGACAACGTTTCCAAGATTTCCGTCGTCGGCGTCGGCATGGAGCATCAACCGGGCGTCGCAGATCGCATGTTCCGTGCTCTTTCGGCGGCCGAAATCAACATGCAGATGATCACCACCAGCGAAATCAAAATCAGCGTGCTCGTCTCGCGTGATCAGGCGCTCGAGGCACTGCGGGCAGTCCACGACGAATTCGAACTGGCCGACGAACCGAAGGGCATCACGCCGACCGACATCACACCGGCAGAAGTCGACGCTGCTGCGGTTGTCGCAGAACTTCAGGATGTCGACATGGAAGAGCTGTTCATCGACGGCATCGACCTTGATAGCTCGCAGGGGCTGATCACCCTGCACGGCTTGCAGGATCAGCCCGGCGTTGCAGCCAACGTCTTCAATGAAATCGGCCAGACGGAAATCGTCGTCGACATGATCGTCCAAAGCCATCTGGAAACCGGTGAAGGCGCGATCAGCTTCACCGTGCCTTCCGGCGATGTGTCGAAAGCAGCCCAGACGCTCAAGGAACTCCGGTCGGCCGTCGTCAAGAATCTGACCAGCCGCGAACAGGTCGCCAAACTCTCCGTTTCCGGCATCGGGCTCAGGAGTCACACCGGCGTGGCCATTCGCATGTTCAACGCATTGTCCGAGGCTTCAATTAACGTCGCCATGATCAGCACCAGCGAGGTGCGCGTGAATGTCATCGTGGACGGCGACAAAGGGCAGCAAGCATTGGAATGCCTAAACAAGGCGTTCGCCAGCGTCATGCGATCCTAGTCAGAAAGTGGATCTCCGGCCGGACGGAGGCTACTGCAACCGAGGCTTCGGCAGCGCCGTCTACTGCATCACTGGTTGCATGACGGATTCCAGCGGCTCCCGTTCGTCAAAGTAGAGCCCATAAATCAGCATGCTGTGAACCATGCTGCCGCGTCGGGCGACAACGATGTTCCCAAGCGGCTGGCCGTCCTGCGTAACAATGCTCGAGAAATTCTCGTCGCCCAGAGAAAACAGATCTTCCGCGACCATCTCGCGTCCGGAAACGAGACCGATCCCCATCCGGTAGGCCGCAACGTTCCCCGAGAAAACCTCTTTGGCTTCTTCCACCGTCGAACACGGTTCCGCTTCGCACTTGAAGAACAGAAACTCGTCCGCGTCAGGATCCTTGTCCGTGTCGTAGCCATATTCCAGCTCGAGCGAACCATCGAGATTGGTCTTGGCGATGTAGCTTTCGCACAGCTCCCGGTCACCGGGGATCTCGATGAATTCCTGCAGGCTGTCAACGCTGCTCAGCAGTTGCAGTTCGCTTTCACTTGGGGCCCGCGAGGATACACCTTGCTGCGACACGCGCAACAACGCCATGCCGCCAATCGCCGCACAGCAAAAGCCGGCCAGCAGCAACCCAGCTCCGATCAGGAGAATCTTTTTCATAGTGAAGAGCTTCGACGTGTAATCGTACTAGTGGAATTCAGCTCGATTTCCAGATCGCCCGGTTTTCGAACGGCCCCGTCCCACTGGTTAGCGGCAGGTTCGCTCGTAGTACCGCCTTTAGGCGGAAAATCTGCTCGGCTCGCGTTACCATGCCGTTCCGCTTAAAGGCGGTACTATGAACTAGCCGCCATTCACCCAAGCGGCCCGGTTTTCGAATCCCCGGGCTTCGTCGCTAACTAAAGTTCCCCACGCCGATGTAGTTCCAGGTCGAACCCGGTGACCATTTTGCCACCAGTCGCCCACCAAATCCCGAGCCACTGGACTCAAAGATCCACCATTGCCCGTTGGCCGCTCGACCGATGATGTCGTCCCTGCCATCTCCGTTCAGGTCCAGGATACGCACACCGCTCCAGGTCGTGCTGGTCGTCCAGTAGCCCCAGAACTGATTGTTGAATCCATCTGCCCCGTTGGAGCTGGCGATCCACCACTGCCCCAGACCTCGACCGGCAATATCGTCGTCGCCATCTCCGTCAAAGTCGCCGACGGAAACGTCCACCCATTCAACTGTTTTCGTCCAACTGGCCCAGTGTTCCATATCGAAGTTGGTCCCGTCCGAAACGGCCACCCACCACTGTTCATTGTTCGCCCGGCCGGCGATATCATCCCGACCGTCGCCGTTGAAATCACCGACGCTGATGTCGTGCCACACCGATCCCGTATTCCACTTGCCCCAATACGAGTTGGTGAAGTGAGTCCCCGTGGACGTGCCAATCCACCAGGTACCATTCCCCGCGCGACCGGCGATGTCGGTGATGTTGTCACCGGAGAAGTCGCCGACGAAGAACGTCCATTCGATCCCCGGCGTGTAGCTTCCCCAGTAGTTGTTGGAGAAGCCATTGCCGTCCGACTTCGCGACCCACCAGGTGCCATTGGTCTCCGTACGGAACAGCACATCATCCATTCCGTCGCCATCGAAGTCACCGACGTTGTAGTCGCTCCATGCAATCGAGCTGGTGACGTTGCCCCAGTCCGCAATGATGAACGAAGACATGCCCGTTGAAATTGCAACCTTCAACTTGCCGTTGGACATGTGCCCAACCATATCGTCCAGACCATCACCGTTAAAATCTCCCTTGGAAACGAAATGGTAAGTCGTATTGGAAGGGAACTCGCCGAACTTGCTGGTGTCCAGCGTCGAACCATTGGATTCCCCCACCCAAAGATGTTCGCTGGAATTGAAGCCGATAATGTCTTCCTTGTTGCCGGTCGCTTCCGACGAATCAAAGTCGACTTTGACGTTTTCGGAGGTCACTACAACCATCGTTTCAACCATGGTTTCCGACAATCCGTCACTGGCCGTCAGGGTATACGTCCCCGAAGGTACGGAGAGGTTGTAGCCACCGCTCGCACCGGTCGTGGTCGTGTACGTCAGCCCGGTGTTCATGCTGAGTGCCGTGATCCGCACGTTCTCTTCGCTTTCACCAATGCTATAGAAGTCATCGTCGATGGTGCGGCCATCTTCATACACAACGCCCGTGATGTACGGGTTCGAGCCCAGCTTGAATCCGAACTGCTCCGCCGTCATTGCCACGTTGTACGTTAGCCCATCGGTGTATGGCCCAAACCGCACGCCGATCCCAACTTCGCTGTAGGGATCGTGCAGCATGTTGACTCGGTGCGAAGGGCTGGCAAAGAGATTCTCGTGGGCCGTGTAAGTTTCGGATTCATGGTCAATCGGTCCCGTCGAACCGTTCCACGCGATGTTCTCGCCCACCGAGTTCCAGTATCCGGCCGCCGCCCCTCGTGAGGTCGGCGTGCTCGCATCGAGGCCGTAGTGACTGAAGTAGTCGTTGTCGATCATGTCTTGCGCATGGGCGCGGCCGGAATCGACCAACGGCTGAACGGAGGCCAACGGTTGCTTGGGAGTCGACGTGATCGAGCCCGAGGACACGCCCTGATTCAGACTTCCGACGCTGGAGTTCCTTGCTACTTCGGCCAGCGGATCCATCCGTGCGCGGTTGACCAACTCGAGAATCAGTTGCTCGTAATCGGTCATCGTCGTTGCCGACAGGACGCGGCGATCTTCGAGGTTCTCGACCGCCAATCGACGTTCGTCGGACTTACGTAGGCTGCTGCGTTCTTTTTTCGACTTCGACTTACCTGGGAAAAACGAGAACATGGATGTGAGGCTCCGCAGCAGTAGATGTGTATCGTGGCGATTGCGTGGCGATGCGGGTGGCGGGAATTGGCGTTTTGCCCCCGCTTGGCCTGCCCCCGTCTTTGTTACATGGCAGGTCGAACGCCTTCTACTTGAAACCTATGTCATCCTCTGGCATTTCACGGGCGTGCCCATGGTTAACCCGGTAGCATTCTCTGCGGCGGTTGAGCCCAAACCTCGTCCCACGGCCTCCTGTCCCAAAACTTCAACGGCCCGTGCATTCGGGCGACAGCGGCAGGTGCTTTTCCCCACGATTTTGGGTTATTTCACCGCACATACCGGTTCATCGAAAAAAGTCACCATCGTTGTGAAGTATTTCCTTCCTAGCCGCGACTACCGTATGATCAGGGAGCAAAAATGGCCAGATTTCAATACAAACGCGGGGAGACGCCGCTCGACGGCTACACCATCGAGCACGGGCTCGGCATTGGTGGCTTCGGCGAAGTCTATTACGCCGTCAGTGATGCGGGCCGCGAAGTCGCGCTCAAGTCGCTGCAAAACTACGAAGAAATAGAACTTCGTGGTATCGGCCACTGCATGAACCTGAAGAGTCCTCACCTCGTCACGATCTTCGACGTGAAGCAAAACGAGGTCGGCGATTCTTTTGTGATCATGGAATACGTTCAAGGGCCTTCGCTGCGACTCCTCCTGGACGGCGCACCAGAAGGACTCGGACCGACAAAGGCTGCCTTCTTCCTGCGCGAAATGGCAAAGGGCCTCTCCTATCTGCACGAAGCCGGCGTCGTTCATCGGGACCTGAAACCACACAACGTCTTCTATGAAGAAGGCTTTGTGAAAATCGGCGACTACAGCCTCTGCAAATCCATGAGCACCAGCCACCGAACCGGTCATACCATGACCGTTGGCACGGTGCACTACATGGCCCCCGAAATCAGCGAGGGCCGCTATGACGCCAGCGTCGATATCTACGCACTCGGCGTGATCCTTTACGAAATGCTGACCGGCGTACCTCCCTTCACCGGCGGCAGCATGGGCGAAGTGCTCATGAAGCACCTGACCGCCGAACCCGATCTTTCCGCCATCGACGAACCGTTCCGCCGTACGATCGCAAAGGCACTCGCCAAGAATCCAGCCGATCGTTTTGACTGCCCGGCGGCGATGGTGGAGTCCCTGTTTGGTGCCGAACACGTACAAAACAGCGTCGTCGAATTCAATCCGCAGGAACTGTCCGTCGTGGCCGACATGGCAGCCAGAAAAGTTGCCATTACACCAAGCGGTCGGGCAGCCTCCAGCCGCCCCGGCGGAGCCAGTTGGGGAAAGACCTGGAAGCCCGGCGGCGCGTCGGACTCCAAGCAGTCGCATCAACGAAGAACCTACGTTGCCGAACCCGTGCTGGAAAATACTCCGGGCGCGACTCCTCCGCCGTACACAGCACCCGCTCGGCCACCCGCGAACAAGCCGACTCCGCCACCAGCTCTCGCGTCTGCGGTTGCCCCCGCTAGTCCACCGGTTAAGCCGCCGGGCGATGACAAAACGCAGACGACTCGCGACGCACTTCCGCTGGCTGCAAAAATCGTTTTGGTCGCCGGTGTCATAGCCGCCACCTCCGCGTTGACTGCGGCGTTTCCGCTGGCGGTAATCGGTTCACCAATCGGCCTCATGGCATGTATGACGGCAACGATCCTGATCACTGCCAGATTCATTGCACCGAAACTGACAGTACGTCCACTCGATGGTCGCCTGGCGATCGTTGGCCCAACGCTGTTCACCGTGGTCGCGTACCTCCAATCCGTGGGATACCACCACTCCAGTCTCGTCGACACAATTGTTCAACCGCTTGGCCTTGTGCTCCCATTTGGCATTCTGGACTGGACGCAACTTGTCGCAAGATCGCGTCAAAAACGACTCAACGCGGTCGCCGTTGCCATCACCGGATTTGGCGCGTACTTCCTGACGGGTTTTTGGTGGAACGACGTCAGCCCGATCGCAATGGGCGCTTTCGCAGCCGCCGTCTCGATGTGCGTGCAGCTATTGAGCCCTTTCTCAAAATCAACCGGCACCTCTGCCCACAAAGCTGCAAGCGAATCCGCGTCTGATTCCTCCGGCACCGCTGCCACACTCGCGTCACCCGTGCGTGGAAGCCAGAGCGAGACCGGGCAGGTTGCGAACCAGTTTCAGAGCGTGGCCAATGTGCTGGGCGTCATTTTCTTTGGCGTGTCAGCACTGTTGACCCTGCTCTCAATTACGTCACTGCTGCCGGGCGTTTCGTTGATCGACTATGAAGCTGCCCGAATTCTGGCGGTCGTCGGGATCGGAATGCTGACCGCTTCGTTCGGCTTGACCATCGCGGGTGGCTACCCCAAACCCGAACTGCCTCGTCTCCTGGCGTCGAACGGATTACTTTTCATCGTCCAGTGGCAGTGCCTGCAAGCCAACGGGATGCCCTCGAGATTCATGGTCTTCATGATCCCAATTGCCGTGGGGCTCTATGCGTATTCACTACCGCTACTACGGAAAAAGGGATGAATATGCAGCCCACACCACAGCCGTCCGTGCTTCTGTTCGTGCTGCTGATCCTCACCGTAGCGTCGATTGGCGTCGCGCTGGGGATGCGTCGCAGCCGCGCCTTCCGCTGGATCTTCGGACTCGGCCTCGCTTTTTTGGTGCTTCCCGCATTTGTCCTGTCGTGGGTCAGCCTCGCCAAACCGCGAATGCTGCGGCACCCGCACCAGGCAGCATTCATCAGCAGCGGCGAAGCGCCGGTTGTCGTGGGCTTGCCGACGGAACTGGTGATGTCCGTTGATCAGAACGCCGACGGCCAGATCACCTACGAGATCAACAACGAATTTCGTCCGCAACAACTGGCAGAACTCAGGCAGCTCAACAAAGAGTTGGTACCGGATGTGTACGCTTCCGCTCGTCAAGCGGCGAAGACACTCGGGCGACGGCTGGCGATGGAACTTCACAAGGCCGACCGGGACGAAGACGACCGCAAGGTACAGGTTGTGGCCTCAACGTTTGAGGGCGTCACCGGAGAGGAAGCCGAAGAACTGGCCGATCTCTTCGTGGAGTCAGCCATGTCGGAACTCAATTCTGACTTGATTCAGCTCGTCACCGAAGGCGACGAACCCGGAGACGGTGTCGTCGCGACGCTCAAGCTGACCGCAACGAACACCCTCAACGAAGTGGCCGATACGAGGGGTACATCGACGCTCAATGTTGAATTGATCGACGAGGGATTTCAGTTGAATCTGTCCGCCAACATCAGCGAGCGTCGCTGGGTGCGGAACGCGGCGGAAGAAAAGCCGCTCGATCTGCCACCGAATCAATTTGTCGAATCCGGCGAACCAGAAAACAACCCTGACGCACACTCGGGCGTCGTACAACGCATGGCCGAGCGACTGCGGCCGGTCCTGGCATCGCGATGGAATCAGCTGTCCGAAAGCGGCTGGGACTTCCACACCAGCGTTGCCAACCAAATCGAGCCGGTCAGCGAATATGTGGCCGAAAGATTGGTCATCGATGAGTTTGAACAGTCGTACCCACTGACTGTGGAGGGCGAGAGCAGGAGTGATCCGGCCCGTCGCCGCTTTGCGCTTGTCGACTATTCCGACGAGAACCTTCGTCAGGCAATCCGTGAGGCAGATATGCATTTCCGCCCCCAGCAAGATCGTGGCGTCGCATCGGCACCGGCGGTCACCTACACCACGCCTTCAGCACCAGCACCATTCTTCAACTCGCCAGAAGTCCCCGTCCTGCTCGCGCTACTGGCGATCTTCCTTGGCGTCCAGGCCATCACCCGAGTCTTCGAAAAGTCGCAGGCCAACAAACTTCTCCGCCACCGCTAATTCAGCGATTGTAGCTCGACCACTCGTTGCTCGTTGCTCGTTGCTCGTTGCTCGTTGCTCGTTGCTCGTTGCTCGTTGCTTTTCATGGACTAAACGAGTGACGCTACCGATCGAGCCGATTGTTCCACGCTCGGCGGGTTTTCCTTCAAGCATTTGCCCACGACGGTCCTGTTCAAAAGGGCGGCACGTTCAGTAGCTTCAGGGCACTGAATGATTGGGGCACTTGATGGAAACCGGAACATGAGACTTACCGTCGCGCTGTTGATTACACTACTGGTCGGCACTCCGCTGCACGCCATCACGACATCTACCTGGAGAGGCTTCACGGACACGTTGGCATTCGGCGACATTGATGGGATTGGGATTTCGGCATTCTCGACCAACTCGTCACCTTTCATTGGGTTGATGGAAGGTCGATTCAGCGATAACCCTGGCGGCGGCTGGAACGCGCCCATGCCACTCGATCCTACGGTTAACTCGCTGGTTACGGCGGATGTCAACGGTGGCGACATCCAGGACTTTCTGTTCGCCGTTCCCATGGATGAAGGCCTCCTGTACATCGAGAACTTCGATTCAGGTTCGATCGCCACCATCACCGCGTCCGGTGCACAATTTCTGGAATTGGCAGCCGCCAGTCCCAGTGTTTCGTTTTCTTCCACCGGCATGGACTCGGGACGCCTCATTTCCGCCAACGAGTCCTACAACGGCGAGGGAGATGCCGTTCTGGCGTTCGCCGGTAGCGTCACCAACGTACGAATCAATTATGAAAACGGGGAAGGTGCCAACGGTGTGTTTTATGCGTTTGCGATGGAATCGGTACAATCCGTTCCGGAAGCATCCACGGCCATGTACGCAATCATCGCCCTCGTATTCATGACAACTCGACGCCGACACCGGCGCTGAAGCGAATCCTGTTTGCAGCAAGCTCGGCCGCTCATAGTGCCGTTCAACTCCAACGAACGGTACCGACCACTTGCTCAAACAGCTTCGCGTTGGTGGCAATGAGGCTCCGGGAGTCCATTTGAAGTGGGTTCCCGGAGCGATCGGCGCACCGCCCGCCGGCCTCTTCAACAATCAACGACGCTGCGGCGTAGTCCCAGGGTGCAAGCTGGTACTCGTAAAATCCATCCATGCGACCGCATGCCACCCAGCACTGATCCAACGCTGCGCTTCCCAGCCGTCTGATCCCGCGGACACTCTGGTCGCGGAATAGCGATTCGATTGAATCCAGGGTTTTGCGCATCAATTCGCCGCGATCGTAAAAGAAGCCGGTTGCGATGACGGCCTGCTTCATTTCGTCGCGTTCCGAAACCCGGATGGGTACGTCGTTAAGAAACGCTCCTGCGCCTCGCACCGCGTGAAACACTTCTTCCCGCGACGGGTCGTGGACCACGCCAACCTGAACCTGCCCGCCGTGAACGTACGCAATAGCGGTACAGAACTGTGGAATACCTTGGGCATAGTTCGTTGTACCGTCGAGCGGATCAACAACCCAAAGATGCTCGGCCGACAGCTGCCCGGTCGCCAGGCCTTCCTCTCCCATCACGTCATGCGAGGGAAACTGCGAGCGAATGGTCTCCAGAACGGCGGCTTCGGCTTTCAGGTCGGCCTCGGTCACCAGGTCATGGCTGGCGGACTTGTGGTCGATCGACGCCTTACCGAGGTATTCCTTGAGAATATCGGTGGCCGCCCTGGCGGACTCGCGCGCCGTTTGCAGGATTTTTGATTCTGACATCTTCTTGGGACTCTAGTTGGGGCTTTGGACTTTAGGCGATTCATCATGAATCGGGGTTTCTACCAACAAGCTACGGATCTCACCAGACAGACAGAATCCGAATAACCGTCAATGTTCCTGGTGGCCGTCCCAACGATTGCTGCAATCTACGGATTCCAGGACGAACGCATCGCAATGCCGTGATCGATCACGTCGATACAACAGTCGGCCGACCACAGACGTCAACAACACTGCAATCTCGATTCCATGCCCAACGGACAACTCTCTCGTCGACAATTAATGGCCAGGGCAACCGGCATCCTACTGGCCATACCGGCCGCAGCGAGAGCAGGAAACAAGCGGCGAGGTTTCGGAATCGCTCGTAGCATCAGTCGGCTTGTTTCCTCCGTCACGCCGCTGAAACGGCGGGCAATGAAGGACTATGTGACCAGCCTCGCGGGACAGGGCGGCCGCCTGTCCAGTCCCGGATTCGAATTGCTGGCTGCAGCAGAGGCCGGAGAGCGAATCGACATTCTCGTTGTGGGTTCTGGCTACGGTGGTGCGATTACGGCCGCACGACTGGCAGCGAAGGCTCGCCCCGGGACCAGAATTGTGCTCCTTGAACGCGGTCGGGAATGGCTTCCCGGCACCTATCCAGATACGGCCACAAGAGTCAGCCGCGAACTACGATACGGCCAGAACCAGCGACTCGAAAGCTCACGGCCACACAATCAGCTGGGACTGTTCGACCTTGTATATAACGATGACATCAACGTTTTGGCGGGGAGTGCAGTTGGCGGCACGTCCATCATTAATGCCAACGTCGCGGCAATTCCCGATCCGGACATTTTCGCTCAGACCGCATGGCCCATGGCGTTACGCGATCGAACGTCGCTTCAGCCCTGGTACCAACTGGCAGCCCGCGAGCTGAATCTACAGCAAATCACAGAGGAAACCTTCAAGGCCCGCGCCCTGCGCCACGTCGCCAGAAAAGTCGGCGCGAGCTACTACCCGGCCGACGTCGCCGTTACCTACCGAGGCCACGGGTTGGACGCCGATTCACGAAATCGCCAAGGCATGATCCAGCGCGCATGTGAACTCTGTGGCGATTGCACTACCGGCTGCAACGTAGGAGCAAAGAACACTCTGCAGATGAACTACCTGCCCATGGCGCGACGCCTGGGCGTACGCATTTTCCCGCAAACGGAAGTCGACTTTGTGGAGAAATCCGCCGACGGTTATCGCGTTCACTTTCGACATTTCGCATCAAACGGCGAGGAGTTGACGCCGTGCTCCGGCCGCATCGCCGCTCGAATGGTTGTGCTTTCGGCGGGGTCCTTGGGCACAACCGGTATTCTCCTGCGTTCCCGAGAACGTGGACTATCACTTTCGCCGCAGCTAGGTCAGAAGTTTTCCGGCAATGGCGACAGCCTGGGTGTGATCGCGCATGCTGATTGCCGCACCAATGCCGCAGGCGTGGGTGCCTATGACCTTGGCGATGCACCGCCGGTTGGTACGACGCAGGAACGCAATCTGGATTTGCGAAACCACCCGGACCCTACGAAGCGACTCCTCATTCAGGAAGGCGCAGTGAATCGGGCCTACGCAACCGCGATCGGCGGACTCCTCGCCGACCCGGACCTTGAACGTTCGCTTGTCCTCCTTGCAGTAGGGCATGATACTGCTGACGGCAAAATCGAAATCCAGAACGGGCGGCCCCGAGTCGTCTGGCCGGGCACAATTCGGTCTGCGCATCGGCGGTATGCAGAAAACAAACTTCGACAACTTGCCACAGCGGGTGGCGGACGACTGCGAACGCTAAGCCTCTTTTCTCACGGCAAAGCAGTGACCGTTCATCCGCTCGGCGGTTGCGCGATGGCGGATGACCCGGCGTGCGGAGTGACCACGGACCTTGGAAATGTGTTCGCAATCGGCAATCACGATGACACGCCCACGGTCCATCACGGCCTGTACGTCGCGGACGGTTCACTGATCCCGACTTCTCTGGCAGCGAATCCCTTTTTTACGATTGCCGCTCTGGCAGAAAGAATCGCGGCCGGGATCACGCAGGATTCGACCTATTCGGATCTCTTTCCGAACGCCGCGTGATCGAACGCTTCGACGTCAATCCACCGTCAGTGCGATAGGGCGAAGCCACACCAAGAACTTCGCTATCGGAGCGTCGCCGCAGAGAGTTCACGAATCCCGCTGCGTGCCGAGATTCTTCTGGCGTGTTCGCGCATGGGAACCACATCGAAGGACCGCCCAAACAACGAAAGTACGTCCCTGATGAAATCACGCTTGGCGGCACCTGGCAGATCCATCGCCGGAAAGAAGGCCAAATCGGCATCGTCATCAGCGCCAAGAAAATCGAGCGGATGCAGTAGCAACGATGGTTCGACCCCACGCAAACGGCACATGCCCAATGCGAACCGAAAATACGACATCGCCAGAAACTTTGAATACCGCAGCAAGAACAGCAGATAGCTGACGTGAAACGGAGACCGAATCAACGGGATTGTCGTTACGGGAATTTCCAACAGGCGTCGCCCCGACAGATTCCAGTTGTATGGTTTCAGCGATCGCAAGCCTTCCTTGACGGTACCAAAGAGAATCTTTCGCTCCTCTTTTTGCTCGCGGTCGAGACTGCTGGTCCAAAAATAATAGGCCCGCGCCAACGGCCCAATGAAAGTTGGCAGGGTCGAGCAGTCGTACTCCATGCCCAGGTCCAACAGCGTTCCCAGGGTCTGCTGCGAAAGACTGAATCCGGGACCGCGAAATCCAACCGGGCGCTGTCCGGTGGCTTTCGTTATGGCGTCCTGAGCCGTATTCAGTTCGTCGGCAAGCTTGTCTGCGGAGTAAAGATGCAACCAGGGCTCGTGGTGGAAAGAATGATTTCCGATTTCGTGTCCCGCGGAAGAGATCGACCGCAGAGCTGCCTGGTTTGAATCAATCACGGCATCCTGCCCAACGATGAAGTAGGTGATCGACATCCCAAGGTCGTCGAGAATCTGCAGTGAATGCGGCACCATCACATCCAAATAACCGGGATGCGAAATCCAGTTTTCGTCCCCATGCGTTTTCATGTAGGACCACTTGTTGTCAAGATCCAGCGAGAGGCTGGCCGTTGGGCGCGTCATCGTTCACTTCCGGCAAGAGCTCTCGACGCATCTGCTGCGTCGCAAGCGGTTAGTTCGTGCAGCGATTCCTCCGCCAGCTTCACCGTCTCATTCACGTTGAGCGTTCCATTGACGATCTGAGCGCCGTTCACAACGTAGACGCCGCGCATTCCGCTTGCCCTTGGAGGCAGTGTCGTCGAGTAGTCGATCACGGGAATCGGCATCACGTGACGCGCCCGGGACACTCGAAATGCCAACACATCTGAGTCGGCGAGATCTGGATGTAGTCGCTGCAATGCCGCAAGGAATCGCGATCGGATCGAATCGTCTGACTCTTCGAATTCGCTGGACTCCGCTGGAATATACTTCGGCAGATAGACCAGGTGGTTTCCGCCAAGTTCCTGTCGGTCGACGAGCGCCGTCATCTCAATGACGCCCGTAAACGGCACTTCGTCCGTTACGTTCGTCACATAGAATTCAGACAATGGACGCTTCAACAGCACCGACGCGCAAACGATCCCCTGATATCGAACTTGTTCGTGCAGTCTTTTTTCTTCCGCCGGCATGGACGGGCAGATGGTCGGAATGAGCGAACTGGGAACCGTCAGGACGACTCGGTCAAACGACTCACTTTCTCCGTTGCAAACGAGCTTTGTCTGATCACCCGAGTCGGCGACTTCGCCAACTCGAGCCCCCAGACGCACGTCGACGCCCTGATCCACAAGGTAACGCCCAAGCACGTCCAAGGTGCGGCCGTAGCCGCCAGACAGGTAGCCAAACATTTCCTTTTTCAGGCCGCTACGTCTCGCCGCATACAGGCGGCTGATCGTGGCCCAGATGAAAGCGGCCGACGTAATCGTGTAGTTCTCGCCCAACTTCGCCTTGAGTAGCGGCAACCAGATCTTTTCAGTTGTGTTCTTACCCGAGTAACGACGGAGATAGTCGACGACCGATTCCTGCTCAAGCTTTCGCCAGTCCTTCTTCGACGATGTGAGCGTGATCGTGGCGGCAAGACGTAGCTTGTCGATCAATCCCAGAGGCGGGAAACGCAGGAACTCCAGCGAGTTCGACATCGAGTAGAGTTTGCCATCCGTGTAGAACCCCGTCTTCGTCTCAACCCATTGAATGCTGTCATCGAGCCCCAATTCGCCCAATAGGCGACGCAGATAGGCATCCGACAAGAGCGTCACGTGATAGTAACGATCCCACGAGACGTCCCCAACCGAACACGCATCGGCAAGGCCGCCGAGTTGCTCCCGTCCTTCAAAGAGCGTAACGTCATGCCCCTCCTGGCGAAGTCGTAACGCCAGCGTCATGCCCAGCATGCCTCCACCGACGACCGCGAAGCGACGTGATTCCACAACCGACTTTTGTACGGGCTCAGCGTTCACGAACTACCTTGTGTTGGTCAACCGTGTACTCCCTACCACATTCGGAACACTCCAGCTCCGCGGGCAGCGCGATCTCATCCAGCTTTGCCATCATTGGACCACAACGACAGACAATGCCGACACTCTTTGCCGGCGAGCCGATCACTAGATGAAAATCGGGAACCGACTTCGTCACAACCGCCCCCATACCAACCATGGCAAAACGACCAATCTCGAGGTCATTGCCAATGACACATCCAGCCCCAATCGTGGCGCCGGCCCGCACCAGCGTGGGCAAAGTGTGTTCGTCTGGGTCAGAGGGCCGCAAGGACTGCAAATCGGGCGTGGTTGCCCGCGGGAAACGGTCGTTCGTGAAGATGGTGCCGGCACTGATCATGACGCCATCTTCAATGGTGACGGCATTACAAATGTAGACGAAGGAATTGATCTTCACGCGATGGCCGATGACCACGTCATAGGCGATATAGGTTTTCTCGCCAACGATGCACTCGTCGCCGATGGTCGTACCAAAGCGAATATGAACGTGGCTCCAGACGGACGTGCCGTCTCCCAACGTAACGTCGTCTTCCACGATTGCCGTTGGGTCAATGCGAGCTGGCATGCGCCTAGACCGTCGTCGATTCGCGTTCGATCACCGGCACCCATTCGTTCTTGCGAAGCGCCTCATACGCCGCCTCAACAACTCGCACCGAGGCGATCGCATCTTCCGGTTGCAGGACGAGGGTTTCTTGACCGTTAATGGCGCCGGTAAAGTTGGCAATCTGATCGCGAAACGCCTGTACCTTGTTGTACCCGCTGCCAAAGCAAATCCAGTCATCGTCGGAAGAGCGACGGTACTTGGACTCCTTCCAGCCAACGATCACAGTTCCAAGCGCGCCGTAAATACTGACGTAGCGCGGCAATTGCTTGTTCAGGCTCCAGGACAAATCAATGCTGCCCATCTCATTCCGCTCCGTGCGAACAAACAGTCGCACAGTATCTTCAACGTCCAAACGCTGAACCCGCTTGCCTTCAACCGCCTGAATCTCGGTTAGGGGGCCAAGGAAATAGCGAATCAGATCCACGGAGTGTGTACCGTTGTCGATCAGGACACCGCCGCCGCTGATTTCCGGATTCGAGTTCCAGCGTTGCGACATGTCCACGTATCCGGTGAACGTGTTCTCTAGCAAGATAATCTCGCCGAGAATCCCCGACTCGACTATCGACTTCGCCTTGATAACGTCCTGGACGAAGCGAAACTTCGACGCCATCGTGAATTTGTTTCCACTTCGGGACGCCGCGTCCAACATCGACTTTGCACTTGCAGAGTCAATCGCCAACGGCTTCTCGCACAGCACGTGAACGCCGTTCTCCAGAAGCCAAATGCAGATCTCGGGATGCGTTATCGGTGGAGTACAAACGATCGCCGCGTCAAATGGCGTGTTGGCCAACATCTCCTGATAATTCGAGTAGCTCTTGCAGCCGACAGTGTCGGCGACAGCGGCCGCGGCCTCCGGTCGCACATCGGCGACGGCCACCAGTTCGGCAAAATCGGCGTCGCCAAACGCTTGCGCGTATGCCTGAGCAATCGCACCGGCACCAATCATGGCAAAGCGTAGTTTCCCCTGACTGATCATTACTTGCCTCCCAGCAGCTCGGCAACCGCGGATCGCAATGCGTCCGCCACGTACTTTACGTGCTCCGACGTGTATTTTTCATTCCACGGCAACACCAACACTTGCTCAAGAGCACCGAATGTACCGGGGAACTTTTCTTCCGAATAATCGACGGCTTCGGGCCGAGCGAGCGTGAAAGGCCAACGGCTGTCGCCAAACGTTCGCTGTTCGGCAAACACCTGGCATCGGAACGCCGGTTTCCGAATGTAGCGTGGTGCCGACCAGACCCCGCGAGCTTTCAACTTGGCGGCCAGTGCATCGGTGCCGCCCGGAAGCACATCACCGTTCACGTTGAGGCAATACTTCCAGTAAGTATGGGTCGCATCGTGGTGGATCGTCGGGCTGGCGACGCCCTCAATATCCGCGACCAATCGAGTAAACTCGCCGGCCGAACGGACCCGACTGGCAACCGATCCGTCCAGCTTGTCGAGCTGAGCCATTGCGACTGCACCGGTTAGTTCATTCATGCGGTAGTTTAACGCGACAAAGTAGTGATCCGGGTTCTCGTCTCCGTACCCCCACGCCTTGTTGATAAACAGAAAACTACGACGCGCCAGATGCTCGTCGTTGGAAACGACAATGCCACCCTCACCGGTCGTAATATGCTTGCCTTGCTGAAGACTAAAGCACGCGATATCACCGAGCGTTCCAATTGGCTTCCCATCGTAAGTTGCCCCAAAAGCCTGAGCACAGTCTTCGATGACAGGAATGCTGCGGGATCGTGCCAATTCCATGATCGGCCGCATATCGCACGGATTGCCAAACAGGTGCGTCACCATGATGGCTTTGGTCTTGTCGCTGATGGCGGCTTCAATCGTATCCGCTGTGACGTTGTAGGTATCACGGTCGACATCAGCGAATACGGGTATCGCGCCCTGATAGAGGATTGGCGTCAACGCTCCCATGTCCGTGATGGAAGTCGTAATGATCTCATCACCCGGCTCGGGATCAATTGCCGCGATGGCCGTGTGCAAAGCTGCACTTCCGGAGGAACAGGCGTATCCGTGCTTCGAACCGATCCGCTTCGCGAACTCGGTTTCAAACTGCTTCACGAACGTGCCTTTGGTACTCGTTAGCGTGCCGCTTTCGATTGCCTCGATAATTGCGTTTACTTCTTCATTGCCCAGAGTCCGACCGGTCTGATTCTGGTCGGAAGGCAATTCGACAACTGCGGAGCCATTGGGTGACATCTAATCATCTTCTGTTCGGGTGAATGCAACCGAAACTCTGGACACGGATCCATACGGTTTCGGGACACGTATTATCGAGCATAATCGAGAAAAGGCTATTTATCAGCGCCTGGTATCTATTGTTGGTGAATTACGCCAGCCGCTTCGATCCAAGCGATTCGAAAGCTAAACCAAGTCGGTTCAGCGAACGCGACTAACGGCAGCATTCTCCTCCCATACTGCTGAAACCACCCATCCCACGCCACCCTCACCATGCTCTACCTCGGGATTTCCTGAAACGAGCCGCGCAATCGCAACGGTTGTGCGCACGTCAAACGGGCTTCGACAACAAACGCGCGATGAAGAAGTGGTTAAGGAAACCTGAGTGTAAAACCGGAAACACCTCTTCTTCAGCAACGCACAACAATGCCGGTTGCCAAACAGCGCATTAAAAAAGGCGGGTCTCAATCGACCCGCCTTTCCTAACACTAATTTGATTGTCTCGGTCGACTAGCGACGACGTCGGAAGCCGAGGAGTCCAAGACCAGCGATTGCAGCCAGGATACCCGTTGCAGGCTCAGGTACGACTGGAGCAGTCGTTGGGAAAGTGACCTGCTGGAAAGCAGCGTTTCCGTATGCGGAAGCAGCCATGTCGTCGGTGACGCCAGCAGCGTCGCCGGTGTACCCGACATCAGTGATGAGCGTGCCTTCTACAGCAACTGTCGAGCCTGGGATCGCAGCGTACGAAACGTTGTTGGCGTTGTTGGCCAGCAGGAACGTGAAAGGAGCAGCAGGTGCCGAAGTGGTTCCGGGAGGAATTGGCACGAAGTAGCCACCGGCCGACTTCAGGTTGAGACCGCTCATTGCGACAGATCCATCAACGGTGATGGCAACTTTTCCGTCGTCCGTGATCGAACCTTCTACACCCTGTGCCTGAGCTGCCAATGCGGTGAGGGCAGTGATCATCAATGCGATTGCAAACTTTTTCATCTTTAAATCTCCGAGTGAGAATCAATCTCAGTGTTGTAAATCTTGTCTTGCTGCGGCTTCGAGAACATCTCGACCACACCTCACACTCTCCACAAACTACTATCCATACTAGTCAGCCTTTCGTTCTCCAGTCGCACGAGATCAAAAGGCGGAGCAAATCGTTATGCCAACAAAAAAAGCACCCGGTCCCTCACCGAAGCTCAACATCTAACCCAACATATTTGTTGTGGTCAGATGAAAGACTTCGACGAGTTACTGGGTGCTTGCGTTAGCGTTCCTTTGAACGATTTCAGTTGTGTTGTTCCCCTTAATTTAACCGTGATCGATTCCAAGTAAAGCGAATATCCGGGTGATTCCCCAAAAAACCGGAAGCACCCGCAGATACGTGATAAATACGCTTATCCGAAACCGAAAAAACGCGGGATATTTGGCCCTAATATTGGCCCAAACTTTTTTGGCGAGAACCATAAATTATGGCAACAAACGCCATAACATTACGCAAAGAAGTCCAGGCAGATTAACAACCCCGGCTGCCTGACGCACTTCGACGGCTGCTGTCACACACTACGGCGATCCCGCGTGGAGCCCTTTAAAAACAGGATCAACAGCTTCTTCAGCACTTTGCGAGAAGCGTGACTGAGGGTCACCTGACAACATGAAAGGCTTGCTGAATCACCAGCAAGCCAATCGCCGCACCCAATCAACCTTATGCATTAACCCAGGCAAACAATATTAGCAGTACACCTCGGCTAGCGCACAAAAAAAGGATGAGCCCCGAAGGCTCATCCTTTAAGATATCTTTACTCGATGTCAGTCGGTCGACTAGCGACGACGACGGAAGCCGAGGAGGCCGAGGCAAGCAAGTGCAGCCATGACGCCGGTTGCAGGCTCAGGTACAACTGGAGTCGTTGGGAAGTTGACCTGCTGGAAAGCAGCGTTTCCGTAAGCGGAAGCAGCCATGTCTTCGGTGACACCTGCATCGTCGCCGGTGTACCCGACGTCTGTGATAAGCGTGCCAGTTACTTCAACCGTCGATCCGGGGATCGCAGCGTACGAAACGTTGCTGGCGTTGTTAGCGAGCAGGAACGTGAAAGGAGCAGCGGGAGCAGCCGTGGTTCCGGGAGGAATTGGCACGAAGTTTCCGCCAGCCGACTTCAGGTTCAGACCACTCATCGCGGTAGGAGCGTCAACGGTGATGGCGACTTTTCCGTCAACGATCGAGCCGTTTACTTGTGCTTGAGCTACGACTGCAGTAAGAGCGGTAATCATCAGTGCGATTGCAAACTTTTTCATCTTTTAATCTCCGAGTGAGAAATAATCTCTAGTGTTGTAAATCTGTGTTTTCAATTCGGTTCAGAGTTGAACCGTGGCTTTCGCCCGAGCTGCTTGTATCGAGAACATCTCGACAGCTCATTTGACCTCACACTCGATTAGACTACCTCCGTTGAGATGAGACCTCTGTTCTCCAGTCGCATGAGATCAGAAGTCGAGCAAACCGTTACTGCAACGAAAAAAGCACCCAGTCCCTCACCGAAGCTTTCCATCACACACTTTGCGTGATTGAAGACTTCGACGAGTTACTGGGTGCTTGCGTTAGCGTTCCTTAGAACGATTTTTCAGTTGTGTTGTTTCATTACTTTAATCGCTGTCGAGTCTGCGTCAAGACTTTTGTTTTGTCTCGTTCGCGTTTCCCGTGTGCGATGTTTGAGATATTAACTGATCCCCCGAGGGCGTCAATACAAATTTCCACGCCACCGGAGTTTTTTTCGGAATATCTTTTACGCCCCCACGAAAAGCTTTCTTATCTCGCGAAACAAATCGGTTCCGGCTTGTTCGCACCACTCAAAAAGACTCGCTTCAGTTGAGCATACCGTGACGCCACTTGCTTCCAGTCGTCTGATCGCAATTTCATGATCGATCGAATAGCGGGATCCAACTGCATCAACGGCAACGTAAACGGAGTATCCGCTTGCGAGTAGATCGTGCGCAGTTTGCGAAACACAGACGTGCGTTTCCATTCCGCAGAGCAGTACTTTCCGCCTCTCCGTTGCCTCGAGCTGTTCGCGAAAACCATCACTTCCCATGCAACTGAATGACAGCTTTTCTAAACGCTGCGGAGTCATGGCTTGCAGTTCTTCCAGCGTTGCTCCCAGGCCTTTCGGATACTGTTCCGTGCATGTGACCGGAATACCTGCGAGCTTCGCCCCCTTCAGCAACCGTTTCACATTGGAAACCAGTTTCTCGTGTCCCGTGATGTGCGGCGCGAGTCGCTCCTGCACATCAATGACGACAAGCACGGTATCGTCAGCCTTCATTAGCTCGGGGCTGCGTGTGTACTCTGAACCCATTCGTCAATGTCTCCTATGATTCGACCTGCGTTTTCAGGCTGTCAATGGCTGCTCGCAAGCCTAGTCCCCACACCCCATTTCCGTAAGATGGTCTAAACAACGCCACCAATAGGGATCCATGCCAGATGACAACAATTTTAACCGTTCGACGCGACGGCACGGCAGCCATGGGCGGAGACGGTCAAGTCACGCTGAGCAGCTCGGTAATGAAAGCAGATTCCGTCAAGGTTCGCTGGCTACTCGATGGCAAAGTGCTTTGCGGGTTTGCCGGTTCTGGTGCGGATGCATTCGCCCTCCTGGAGCGATTTGAAGAAAAGCTGCGGGACTACCCAGCCAACGTTCCTCGTGCAGCCACAGAGCTTGCAAAGGAATGGCGACTCGACCGAGCCCTGCGTCGCCTCGAAGCGCTAATGGCTGTTGTCGATGTTCAGCATTCGCTACTGGTCAGTGGAACCGGGGACGTCATTCAGCCAACGGATGGTGTCATCGGCATCGGATCCGGCGGCAACTACGCCATCGCCGCGGCAAAGGCATTGCTCGAGAACACGGATCTGTCGGCGAGAGAAATTGTGAATCGTGCTCTGCACATCGCCGGAGACATCGACATCTATACAAACCAGAACATCACGGTCGAGGAGCTACCATGCTCGACGTAGCACTCAAATCTGACGACGCGGCAGAACTGACTCCGCGAGAGATCGTCGCCCAGCTGGATCGTCACATTGTCGGACAGGCCGAGGCGAAGCGCGCTGTCGCGATCGCAATGCGAAACCGTTGGCGGCGACAACAGCTTCAGGACGAAATGCGGCAGGAAGTCTCGCCCAAGAACATCCTGATGATTGGCCCCACCGGCGTTGGCAAAACTGAAATTGCACGACGTTTGGCCAAGTTGACGGGTGCTCCGTTCATCAAGGTCGAAGCCACCAAATACACCGAGGTTGGTTACTACGGACGCGACGTTGAAAGCATGGTGCGCGAACTGGTGGAAAACGCCATTGCCATCGTTCGCGTATCGGAAATGGAACGCGTCGCCACCAGCGCAGACGAGCGTGTGGAAGAACGGCTGCTCGACCTGCTCGCTCCGGCCCCCATCTCTGTGGACGTCGGCGTCGACCAGGAAAACTCGGCCGAGCACTACCAGCGCACGCGTGAACGCATGCGATCCATGTTGCGAGCGGGCGAACTGGAAGAGCGTACCGTAGAACTCTCCGTCGAAAAGAAATCGGCTCCCGTCGCCATCGGAGCGATGGGCATGGAGCACATGGACATGGACCTGCAGGGCATGTTTGACAAAATCATGCCCAAGAACAGCGTCCAGCGCACGCTTACCGTCGCAGAGGCCCGAAAAACGCTTCACGAACAGGAAAGCGAAGCCCTACTGGACCAGGAAAAGATCAACAGCCTGGCCATCGAACTGGCGGAGCAGTCCGGCATCATTTTCATTGATGAGCTCGACAAAGTCGTGGCCAGTGACTCCAAAAGTGCGGACGTATCGCGACTTGGCGTGCAGCGTGACCTGCTGCCCATCGTGGAAGGCACGACGATTCAGACTCGCTATGGTTACGTGAATACCGGCCATGTGCTCTTCGTAGCCGCCGGTGCATTCCACCGGGCCAGTCCCAGCGATCTGATGCCGGAACTGCAAGGTCGATTTCCCATCCGCGTCGAACTGAACGCTCTCACCAAGGATGACTTCATTCGCATTCTGACCGAGCCCCGCAGCTCGTTGACGCGTCAGTACACGGCACTGATGAAGACCGAGGGCGTGAAACTGGAATTCACCGACGACGCCGTCGAAGCCCTCGCGTCTTACAGCCACCGGGTCAATGAAACGACACAGAATATTGGTGCACGGCGACTTTACACGATCATGGAGCGGCTGCTGGAAGACCTCAGCTTCGAAGCACCCGATATGAAGATGGGCAACGTCACGGTCAACGCCGCGTATGTCGCCGAAAAACTCGATGCCATTGCAGACGACGAAGACCTGAGCCGATTTATTCTCTGAATGGGCAACCTTCTTTTGCCCTCCAACCTGTGGCCTGGCGCACGCAATGCAAAAACACTTCGATCTCCTCGCGGAATGTATTCAGCTCGAGGCAGAGGCGGAAGGAAAGCGGCTCGTTGAGCGTCGTCGCCAGATCAAGACGCGTGATGCCGAAAAATCCGGTGAAACGATCATCGGACTGGTCATCGTTGATTCGGAACCGTCACTGGGTGGCCGCTACCTCATCACGCTCTCCAAAAAGCACGCTGACCAACCGCTACCGTGGAATCGCCTTCGCGTCGGCGCACCGGTAGTTCTTTCCAACGACAGCGAAGGGGGTTCCGAACGCACCGGCGTCGTCAGCTATCGTTCGACACACCAGATCCAGGTAGCGATCAACGACTGGCTCGACGGCAAACTCTTTCGGCTGGACAGATCGCCAGACGAAATCACTCGCAAACGCCAACTGGCAGCGTTGTCGACCGCCATCAATGCGAAGGGGCGAAACGCTCAACTGCGAGACGTGATGTTTGGCTCGCGCGAGCCCGAATTTGCAAAGCAAACGGACGTTCCGTTCGAATCACGGCTCAACGAATCCCAGCAACATGCCGTGCGACTTGCGTTGTCCTGCCGCGACCTTGCCATTATCCATGGCCCTCCTGGCACTGGAAAAACAACGACCGTCGCGGAACTGATTCTTCAAGCCGCCAGAAATGGTGAAACGGTGCTGGCCACCGGCCCCAGCAATACCGCCGTCGACAATCTGCTGCTGCGACTGTCGGGCATGAAGCTGAACGTCGTGCGGATCGGGCATCCGGCCCGCGTGGCGAAACAACTTCAGGAAAACACGCTCGATGCGCTCGTCGAGAATCATGAAAACATGACGATCGCGCGGGAGATGATTCGGGAATCCGAGGCCCTCTTTCGCAAGCTCGATCGCTTCACGCGTTCCAGACCAGCTCGCGGCGAACGACTGGCCATGCGAGCGGACGCGAAACGACTGAAGAGTGACGCGCGCCACCTGGAGAAGCAGGCGGTCGAACATATCCTCGACATGGCCGATGTGATCTGCATCACGACCACCGGTGACGATGACACCCTGCGAGATCGATTCTTCGACCTGGTCGTGATTGATGAAGCATGCCAGAGCACCGAGCCCGGCTGCTGGATCCCTCTGATGCGTGCCGAGCGTATCGTGCTGGCGGGAGACCACCATCAGCTTCCGCCAACCGTATTGTCCGACGAAGCCGCGAAAAAGGGCTTCAATATCAGCCTTATGCAACGGCTGATCGATCACTATGGCGACGACGTCACCGTGCAATTGCAGGAACAGTACCGCATGCACAACGACATCATGCAATTCTCATCGAACCACTTCTACGACGGTACCTTGCAGGCGCACGCGACGGTCGCGGGACACTTGCTGAGCGATTTGTCCGCGTTCCGCAAAGACGAACTTTCGGCGGAACCAGCCCAGTTCATCGATACGGCCGGAGCAGGTTGGGAAGAAGAGCTGGAACCCAATGGACTCAGCAAACTGAATCGCGAAGAGGCCCTGCTCATCCTGAAAAAGGCTGAAGCGTTGTATGCGGCCGGCCTCCCCGCACAGGACATTGCCATCATCGCACCGTACGCAGCGCAGGTCCGATTCCTTCGCGACCATTGCAACATCGAAGATCTTGAGATCGATACCGTTGACGGATTTCAGGGAAGAGAAAAAGAGGCCGTCCTGATTACGCTCGTGCGATCCAACCGGGAAGGCGAAATCGGCTTTCTCTCCGACGCACGCAGAATGAACGTCGCGTTAACACGGGCGCGACGGAAGTTGATTGTTGTTGGCGATAGCGCCACGCTTGGCAACGACCCCTTCTTCGTCCGCTTGATCGAGTACTTCGAAAAGCTGGGAACGTACCACACGGTGTGGGAGGAAATGGACTACGGCTAGATAAACTTCTGCCGGTGCGCCTTTCCTCGGAACGACGGAGGAACGATTGCAAGTCGAGCTTACGCGTGTACGTCCAGCAACCGCGCTTCCAGCTTCTCGGCCAACGTCGCCTGCTTGACGGGCTTACTGATGTAGTCGTCCATTCCTGCTGCCAGGAAGCGTTCTCGATCACCTACCAGGGCGTTGGCAGTCAGGGCAATCACCCATGGTTGTCGGTCGGCGGCAACTTCTTCCCGAATTCGCTGCGTGGCTTCCTCGCCACCCATTTCCGGCATCTGGATATCCATGAGCACGATTTCGTAGCTGTGCTCCTTGACGGCCTTCACCGCCTCCAGTCCGTTGTCTACGACATCCGCCGTGTAGCCGAGTCGCTTCAACATGTTGAGAACGACTTTCTGATTGATAAGATTGTCCTCTGCGATTAGGAGGCGATTCGCACGTGGTGGCTCGCTATGCCCCGAATTGATCACAGACGAAGGAGTCGTCGGCAGCGGAGAAGGCGCTTCAACCGGCTTTGAAACCGGTTTATCCGTTGCCTCCGCAACGACGGCAGCTCGACGCGGAGGTCGCTTTGAGAATGACTTCTGGATGGCTTCAAATAGCTGGTCATTCTTGACCGGTTTCGACAGAATGGCGTCAAATGCGCCGCTCGCCATTTCACTGGTTCGACATCCCAATGACGTCAGCATAATGATCGGTAGCGTTGCCGCATCGTATTGTCGGCGGATCAGTTCTGCCAGCATCAGCCCATCCATGCCCGGCATCTGCATGTCGCTCACCACGAGGTCGTACCTCAGGTTTCCAGCCAGCTTTTCAAGTGCCTCCGGACCGTTGGCGACCGTCTCGACGTCCAGTCCCCAGCGTCCCAACTGGCGATCCAGAATGCGGCGATTTGTCTCGTTGTCATCCACGACCAGGACGCTTCGGTCGTCGAGCTTTGGCTCCTTCCGCTGCAGGTATACGTGCTTGTAGTTGGGAGCCGCCTCACACACCATTCTGAACGTGAACGTCGATCCGAGACCTTCTCCCTCGCTGGTCACTTTCAGATCGCCGCCCATCAGATGAGCAAGTCGCTGACTGATCGCAAGCCCGAGCCCCGTCCCGCCGAATTTCCGTGTGGTCGAGGCATCCACCTGACTGAACGATTTAAAGAGTCGGTCCATTCGTTCCGGGGGAATCCCAATTCCCGTATCGCGAACGGCGATCTCAATTTCGTACGTCTCCGCCCGTCCATCCGCGAATTTCAAACCACGCGTGGAGATGTCGACGATGACTTCCCCCACGTCGGTGAACTTGATCGCGTTGTTGACAAGATTCAACAGAACCTGGCGGAACCTGGTTTCATCACCAATCACCTGCGCGGGAGTCTGACCGTCGATACCGTAAGCCAGTTCGAGCCCCTTCTCGGCGGCTTTGCCCGCCAGCAAGTCCAGCGTTCCTTCCACACAGCGTCGCAGGTCGAAGGGAACACTCTCCAGTTCCATGTGACCGGATTCGATCTTCGAAAAGTCGAGAATGTCATTGATGATCGCCAGCAGCGCTTCGCCGCTGGCATGAATCGTCGTGGCGAAATCGCGCTGCTCGACATTCAGTGGCGTGTCGAGCATTAGTTCCGTCAAACCAATGACGGCATTGAGGGGAGTCCGAATCTCATGGCTCATATTGGCCAGAAATTCGCTCTTTGCCCGGCTGGCGGCAAGTGCCTCGTCACGCGCAAGTTCAAGCTGCGACGTGCGCGACTCGACCATCTCCTCCAGATGGTCCGTAAGGCCTTTCAGCTCTTCGTTGGCTTCGAACAGATCCCGAGTCTTCTCCTCGGCGAGTAGTTCCGCTGCCTTTCGCGCTTCACGTTCGCGAAGCACGCGTCGTTTCATGGCATCGAGTTCACTCATGGGGCTCTCCGAACCGACTCGCTTCCTACTTTTGCGTGATGGTAAAGGTGGCGGCGGTCCCGGGGGCTGATTCGGGAGAGTCGTCGTGATAGTCGATGTCGACCGATTCTCCAAAGTGGTCCGCAGTCCCCAGAATCAATCCGTGCGCCAGATCCGCGAACGGCCGCGACGACCTGTATTTCATGACCAGCTTCTCGTCACCGAAACGCTCCGTTTCAAAGTGTGGCAGTTCGGCGTCCGCGTACAGTTTCCGCACTTCAACGTGAATGTAGGTATCTACCTGCTCAAGAAATCCGAAGAGATCATTGTCGCTGAAGAAGTCTGGAAAACCTTCGGCGAAGCGACGGGAGAGGTGAATACCAAATGTCCGCACAAGATCCGGAATGGGAGCGTCCGTCATCTCGCTCAGTTGGACAACCATTCGCAACAGCTCGCCGTGGTCGTACGTACCGAGAGACGTATACGCACCACCGGAATCGAGATTGGATTTCTCCATGATCTCATCCGCAGTCTCGAACGAAAACTTTTCTTCGACCAGTTCCATGAACTCGGTGAAAACGACACCCTTCATTTTGTCCTCAATATTCTCTTCAGTGGACTCTTTTCGCCTCGCTGTAAACTACGTCGTGATCCATGTCGACTTTCGTAAACTAAGGGTAAACGCACGAAAAAACGCGACTTCCCTGTCTCAGGATTCCGCGTTCTGTTGCAACCAAACTCACAGAAAGCGCATGGCAAACCCGGACTTAGACTGGAACGGCGGGGATGCCCTACGATTTGCGAACGAACTCCCGCGGCAAACAACGATCCCAGGATGTGAAGATGCCAGGAAACTGACCGGGGCATCCAGAGTGCAACTCACATTGACAGTCGGTCCCCACATTGGACACGATACTCCGCGCCCATTTCCGGGTGCTGTCCCATCTCAAACCGGAGTCACCGACATGCGAATTCACGCCCCCAGTCTTTTTGCCGGGATCGTCGCCGCCCTATGCCTCGCCGCATTTCTCGCGGCCGATCGCCCAACCAACTACGAACGAAAATACCAACTGGAGGCCACCAACCACCACATCTTCGTTCTGGACCGTGAGACTGGTAGAGTGTGGCAAAAGTATGTGACAGACAATAGCGGGCATACCGACCAGGATTTTGCGATGCCCAAGAACCGATGACCCTGCCGACCGATAAACCGTGACCGACGATCGATTGCCCTCAAGGACCGCGGGAGCGTCCGGATGTTTCCTCGGCTGGATTCGCTGCCTTCCACTAAAGCGTCTCACTGCGGTGCTTGGCATCGTGGCCCTGTGCTACGTTGTCGCGGGTTCGCCACCACCATCGGTAAACGAGCCCCATTACCTCGGTAAGGCACGACACTACTGGAATCCGGAGTGGTGCAAGGGAGACTTCTTTCTGGAGTCCGCCGATGCGCATGAGGTGTTCTACTGGACGTTCGGTTGGCTGACACAATACTTCACGCTCTCACAAACGGCCTGGATCGGTCGGCTGACCGTTTGGACGCTGTTCGCCATCGCATGGACATCGCTCGTCCGCCGCTTCACGACCGCGCATTGGCCGAGCGTTGTATCGGCCGCAATCCTGATGCCCCTGATTCATTTCGGGCACCTCTCCGGCGAATGGCTGATTGGAGGCGTGGAAGCGAAAGGATTCGCCTGGGCGTTTGTCTTCTTCGGGGTCACCAAGGTCGTTGAAAGGAAGTGGTGGTGCGTATGGCCACTACTGGGTATCGCATCGTCCTTCCACATTCTGGTCGGCGGCTGGGCGGTCGTCGCTTGCCTGATCGCATGGTGCTTTCGCCGCAAGGAGGAACAGCTCTCCTTCACCGAGCTTGCCGTCTGGCTGGTGATCGGTGGTAGCCTTGCACTCCCGGGCCTTGTTCCAGCAATCCAGCTAACGGCGCAGTCGACGGCGGAAGATATTCGCGAAGCCAATCTGACCTATACGTTTCGTCGACTATCTCACCATTTGGTGTTCTATCGTTTCGCACAGTGGAATCCGCTGCACCCCGATTTCAACGTCACTCGGCCGGCCAGCTTCGCGATCGTCGTACTGGGTTGGTTTCTGCTGGGAACGTGGCAGCCCAACAGCGACCGCCTTGCCAGGTTGCGCGCGGTGGTTAACGGCAGCCTGATAATCGCCGCTGCCGGAATCGCGATGGACTTCTTGCTGGGGCCATTCCCCGCCACCCGCGCCGGTATCATGCGGTACTACTGGTTCCGCCTTTCGGATGTGCTGGTGCCCTCGGGAATCGCAGTCACGTTGTTGACTGGCTTCAGCTTGAGCCAAACACGTCAGCGAGCGATCGTGGCCGCGTGCTTGATTGCGGCCGTCGTCGGGATGTATTCCATGAGCCACTCACATGGCATGTCCGCCCGCAGCACGGCCCTGCAGCAACAATCATGGCGAGGCGTCCTGAAGGACTCGGAGGCGGGCGAAATTGACAACGCCTGGCGCGACGCTTGCGAATGGATTCGCAACGATCCAGCCATGACCGAAGACAGCGTCTTCCTGACACCGACTCGCCAGCAGACGTTTAAATGGTACGCACATCGCCCGGACGCGGTGACGTGGAAGGATGTGCCTCAGGATGCCGCGGGACTCAACGCATGGTGGGAGCGAAGAAGGCAGGTGTATCTACTGGGCGAATGGCCGTGGCAGGATCTTGAGGCATGGGCGAACATTCGGGCCACCACCGGTGTCACCCATGTCATCTGGCCCCTATCTGCGTCAAGTTCCAGACAGCCGGTACCCGATGGCGTCGAGCAGGTGTATCGTAACGACCTGTTTCGCGTCTTTAAGTTGCCCGAAAACCCGGTGCGTTAGACCCTGCATACGTAATTCCAATGCTAGACCAGAACCTGGCCAGCCGCCTTGGCAACCTGCTTTCCGCGCCGCTGCCTGGCAGAGTCGCCCAGCGCGAGTATTCCCATGAACTCAGTTATGGCCGTCATTTCGGGCCACAAAGGTTGAATGCCCGCCGTGCCGCCGTACTCGTGCTGCTCCGGTGGGACGGGCAGCAATGGTTGCTTCCACTCACGCGACGGCAACCCGGCGGCATTCATTCCGGGCAAATCTGCTTCGCCGGGGGCGGTATCGAGTCGGGAGAAACCGCTGTGGACGCAGCGTTGCGCGAATGCCACGAAGAAACCGGCTGGATGCCAACAAAAACCGATGTTACCGGCCAGCTATCGCCGATTTATGTCTACGCCAGCAACAACTTCGTCGAGGTTGTGGTGGCAACCACAAAGGAAATTCCCACCTGGAATCCCTGTCCCGTAGAAGTGGCCGAGTTACTGGAAGTCCCGTTACAACATCTCTGTACGGACACGACCGACCACTTCACGACGATTGAACGCGGCGGGAACCGCAAACGCGCCCGTTGCTTTCGCTGGAACTCCTATGATATCTGGGGAGCCACTTCGATGATCATTTCTGAACTCAAGTCTGTGATTCTGTCATGACCAAAATTGCCATTCTGGGTGCAACCGGTTACACCGCCCTCGAACTGACCAAACTGTTGCTGCGCCATCCCGAGGCGGAGATCGTTGCGGTTACCAGTCGACAAACAGGCGAAACACTCGCTTCGGTCCACCCCCAACTCATCGATCGCATTGACCTTCCGTTGGAGAATCTCACGACGCAGGAACTGGCCCAGCGAGCCGACTGCGTTTTCAGTTGCCTGCCCCATGCCGCGTCGGCCGAAACGGTGGCTCCGATTGTCGACGCGGGAACCAAAGTCGTCGATTTCAGCGCGGACTACCGCCTACGTGACGTCGCGACGTACGAACAATGGTATGGCGGCACGCATCCCGATCCTGAACGCGTCGGCACGACACCCTATGGCCTGCCTGAGTGGTTTCGGGATGAGATTGTTGACGCCTCACTCGTCGCCAACCCCGGGTGCTTTCCAACCTCCGCAATCCTTGCTCTGGCTCCACTGTTGAAACAGAAGCTCATCAGCGAGACAGGCATCATCGTCGATTCCAAGAGCGGCGTGAGCGGAGCAGGGCGGACAGCAAAACTCGGCACCCACTATCCGGAATGCAACGAGAGCATCGCCGCCTACAACGTTGGCAAGCATCGCCACGGGCCAGAGATCGCGCAGATTCTTGGACTGATCTCCGATACCGACGCTGACGTGATATTCACGCCGCACCTCGTGCCCATGAATCGCGGAATCCTGTCGACGGCCTATAGCATCCCGCTGAATGCTCCCTCAGAATCCGAACTCTTTGACGTCTTTCGTGAGACGTACAAAGACTGCCCGTTCGTCCGCGTCGTCGAACACTTGCCGCACACTCGAGACGTGATCAACACCAACTATTGCGATGTGACCGTTCGCGTTGTCCAGGGCCGGATCATTACCATTAGCTCCGAAGACAACCTCTTGAAGGGTGCTTCCGGGGCCGCACTGCAAAACTTCAATCTGATGTTCGGTTACCCGGAGACTATGGGACTGCTATGAACAAACAGGATGATCTCAATTCACAGGACAGCGTCGCGCCGGACGCGTTGCCAAACGGCTTTCGATTTGCTGGCATTCACTGCGGTATCAAGCAGGCATCTTCACAGGAAGACCTGTCCCTGATTGTGGCTGACGCACCGTGCGTGGCGGCGGGCGTTTACACGAAGAATCAGGTTGTCGCAGCCCCTGTCGTGCTGGACCGCCAGCGAACGCCGTCGGCAAACATTCGCGCGGTTGTTATCAACTCGGGGAATGCCAACGCCTGCACGGGGCAGAGAGGCATGGACGACGCGATTGCCATGACCGAAATGACAGCCAACGCAATCAATGCCAATGGCGAACAGGTATTGGTGATGTCCACGGGAATCATTGGTGAGCACTTACCAATGGACAACATTTCCAAAGGCATCCCGGCCGCTGCAGCAGATACAGGAAGAAACGGCGAGCATTTCATGAAGGCTGCTCGCGGTATCATGACAACGGATACGCGGACAAAAACCTCCACTCGAAGCCTCACGACTGCCCAGGGTGAGATTCGAATTGCCGGGATGGCGAAAGGGTCCGGCATGATCGGCCCCAACATGGCCACAATGCTGGGCACGATTGTGACCGACGCCTCGCTGACGCCGGAACTGGCGCAGCAGCTCCTCGCGAAGTATGTTGATGAGAGCTTCAATTCGATCAACGTGGACGGCCACACCAGCACCAACGATACCGTATTGCTACTGGCCAGCGGTTCGGGCGATGCATTGGCGGGAGACGAATTGGCCGCGTTCGCCGATGCGTTACGCGACGTTTGCGTCGATCTCGCCAAGGCGATTGTTCAGGACGGCGAAGGTGCATCACATCTCATCGAAATCATCGTCACGGGTGCTGAGTCGGATGCAAACGCAAGAACGATCGCAGAAGCAATTGCCAACAGCGCGCTGGTCAAAACGGCGTTTGCAGGCAATGACCCAAACTGGGGACGTATCGTTTCGGCCGCCGGGTATGCCGGTCCAGCGCTCCGTATCGAGCAGACGCAACTGCGACTTAATGGCGTCACGCTGTTTGAAGGTGGCACGCCCGTCGAATTCGACGCGGAGGGTGTCGCGAAGGAAATGCAATCGCAACGTGACGTTCTTGTCGAACTAAACGTTGGCGATGGAGCAGGGCAGACTCGATTCTGGACGTGTGATCTCACGCATGAATACGTGACGATCAACGCCGAATACCACACCTAGCTCAAGCCCAAACCTGGCTCAAGCCCGTATCTGCTCAAGCCCATACCTGCTCAGATCTATGGCTGGCTCAGACGGCACTGGGCCAGGACTTTCCGGCGACTCGGCGAAGGCCCATAGAAAGCCCAACCATCCAGTCCCCAGAACGCCGAATCTCGCCACTCATTGCGGCGAGCCCGAACTTACAACAGGCCGCTCGATTCACGACCATACGCGAGTGCTCAGAACGCGAACGTTCGTTGCACCGCTGAACTAGACGTCGATGACATCGCCACCGATGTACATCTGCAGAATTTGGCTCTGTACCTTGATGGCTCGTAGCAGGACCCAGATCTGTTCGCGATCAAACTTCTTGGGGTCCGAACTAGCCAGTTCTTCCAGCTCTTCGGTCATTGCCAGATGTTGATCCGATGCTGCGTGAAGGCGAAGCGAAGCGTCACGATGGGCCGCCGAAATGCCCTCTTCGTCATCAAGAGTATTTAGATCGTCGACAAGATTGGACATCAGCAGGCATAGGCGAGCAACTTCCGTTGCATCGGCACTGGGATCACGATCCTGAATCTTCTCGGCTAGTTCACGACAACGCATGGCTCTCAACTCTCAACACTCAAGGAATGATGGCCGCGCCTCTCCCGGACGCTCAGCTCTAATCGCTGACCAATGCAGAAACCTTAGCTTGCCCTTTGGGGGGGCAATCGGCTGAAAAACAAGCTTTCTTGAGGTGTTGTAGAAAGGCGACAAGCGAACCCGGCTGGCGCTTCGCAAGGCCAACCCTCGGGCGTTTTTGGCAACGCAAATCCCACCTGTTGCAGATAGGCGCGTTGCTTCTCCGCAACGAAAACTGGAGGCTTGACGTGAAAAACCGTCCCTCGGTTGCAATGAACCGGCACGGCAGAATTTGCGTGTCGCCGAGCGTTCAGAAACAGGGCCACGCTTTTTCCGATCTGTCACTTACCCGGTACCTGCGCACGCATGGCCTGAGAAACGGATCTCCGCACAGTTCGCGCGAGAACAAGCAACTGACCGCAAGCACAGCCAGCACGCCGCAAGAAACAGCCTTGACACATCGGCTGATATTTAAAGAATTCCGGCGACCCAAGTGAATGGCGAGAGATTTTCGTAGACACGGCATTTATGGATAGATGCCACGCGTGTACTGCGAGCCATTTCGACTGCTGTCAGGCAAGGAGGCCGATGCAGCATGAGCATGTTTGTAGACAGGTTCTATTCAGGCGTCAGTCTGGCGGAACTATTGGACGTCCGCGATTTCAGAAACGCGGAAGATATTGTCGTCTCGGCCTGTTGTACGGATTATCGACGCGTACGCCCAGGCGATCTGTACGTCGTTCGTGCCAAGGGCAGCAAATCCGGTCAGTCGCAGGCGCTGGCGGCCGTCGAGCGAGGAGCCTCGGCAGTTCTCACGGAACACGCCTTTCCAATAGATTCACCACAGTGCGTTGTCCCCGACTCAAAGGCTGCATTCGCAAAGCTCTGCCACGCACTCGCAGGAAATCCGGCGAACTCGACCAATGCTGTCGGAGTCTTCGGCGAGTTCGATACGACGCCTACTCAGGTTCTGATCGCCAGCGTCCTTGAAGCTAATGGACACACGCCGGCACTGTTTGGTAAGGCGGGCTACACCGACGGTTTCAACACCTGCCCGCCAGCAACTCCGTCGATCCCGATGGTAGCGACATGGCTTGCGGAGACCGTTGCCAATGGCTGCTCGCATGCAATCATTGACCTGTCCACACAACCCGGGGCCGATCGCGGTTTCGACGGTATCCGGTTCAAGACGCTCGTGCTGACCGGTTTCGCCACCCAGACACACCGTAACACGGCCACTCCCCGCATCGCGAAACAACTGCAGCAAGTCTTCGAGCAACTGCATGAAGACTGCCTCATCATCGCCAATACCGACTGTCCGATCGTAAGAGAAGCAACCAAGTCTCTACCGAATCCCATGCTCAGCGTCTCGATGACCGGCCAGGCTCAGGTTACGGCCAATGTCATTGAGAGTTACCCCAGCGAACAGACGTTCCTCCTTGAGGCAGGTATCGACACTGCCGTAGTGCGAACGAATACCGTGGGTCGCCCCTACGTCCAAAGCGTGTTGCTGGCGGCGGCCACCGGGCTCGCAACCGGTGCAGACCTGCCCACGATCATTCGGGGTGTCGAAACAGTTCAGAAGGTCCCCGGCTATCTTGAGCGGGTTGATTGCGGTCAGGCCTTTTCCGTATTCGCGGATGCCTGTCAAAGCCCGCAAGCTCTACAGCGAACCCTGAAGACATTGCGTTCGGTGACTCGCGGCAATCTGATCTGCGTTTTTGGCCAGGGTGAATGCGACAGCACCACCAGCGCCACCAGTGCTTCGCGTGGCCGCATGGTCGAACGTTTCGCCGATCTGGGAATAATTACCAGCGATGACCCTTGCGACAAACAGCCGCTGCGCTGTATTCACGACATCCTGGACGGCTACGTGAAACCGGCACGCGCTCATGTGATGCCAAATCGTGTTCGCGCCATTCAGTTTGCCATGGATCATGCGAACGAAGGGGACACCATCCTGATTGCAGGTCCACACAATCAATTCGCCCATCATCGGGACGCCGATTCAAACGACGAAAACCAATTTCACCATGATGCGGACGTTGCCCGAATGTGGCTCTACGCGTCCGACGCAACCGCCGAGCCAAATCCGATGTCGTGATACCGAGAGATCGCGATACTCAACGAAACAACGGAAAAATGGGAGCTTCATCGTACGAGCGAAGATTGCGGGATCCTAGCTCGCCCCTCCCTCCTGGGTAGAAGCAAATAATTGCCGGGTAATGGTTTCTGGGTCAACCAGCTCAGCAGTGCTTCACGATGAGGCTTCACTGGGCGCCGGAGTGATACGTCACTCCGGCGTCCCAGGGAACACTCCTTCACTAGCGTCATTTTTTTGGTTTTATCCGGAGTCGAATCGTGCTCAAGCTTCCTTCCTGTCGCATGCTTTGCGTGTTGACAACTGTGCTCTTCATTTTGTGCGGAACGACCGCAACACTGGCTCAGTCCCAGTGGAACCCGACAAGCCCTTCACCCGGTGCCCAACCGGCTCAGCCCACGCTTAACCCCCCCACAGGCGGCAATCCATTCCAAAACCCAATCGCGGCGTCTGCCAACGTGGAACCGCCAACGTCGGATCCTTCCATGTTCTTCTCGGGCTCGATTATGCCAGCGTCGGCATCGGACCGGTCATCGCAAGAGATCACCGTAACGGTCCCCGAAGTCGCGACGACTCCAGACAGCCTTGGACTCACGTCGCTCGACGCGCCCCAAACCGATCCAGTTCAAACCACTGCAAACCAACCGGTCGCCGAGCCAGACGCGACCAAGACGAAATCGGCCGAAGAGATCGCAGAAAATGTCGGCGAAGAACTGGCGGAAACTGCCGAGCATGCATCTTCCACGGTGCTCGCTGCCTTACAGGGTGACGTCAACGCTCAGCAAGCAATGATTGACACGTACTTCTGGCCTGCGCTGAAGTTCATGCTGGTGTTGATGGCAGCGAACTGGCTGGGAATCTGGTTCGGCCGGCTGGCCAAAACAACCGTGACCCATCGCGTTGATGCGACACTGGGGCACTTCAGCGGAAACGTTGTTCGCTGTGTTGTGATGTTCCTCGTATTTTCGGTGTTCTTCGGGTCCTACCTCTCGGCGGTCGGCACGCTCATCGCGGCGGTCGGCTTCGCCATTGCCATGGCATTCCAGGGTACGCTTGGGAACTTCGCATCGGGGATTGCTCTGCTGGTTTTCCGACCGTTTAACGTGGGCGACTTCATCAAAGTGGATGGAGATGAAGGCACGGTCAGTTCGATCGAATTGTTCACCACCCGCATAAACACGTTGGACAACCGCCATATCATCATCCCCAACAACAGTGTTTTTGGCAGCAAGATCGAGAACTGGACGCACAATCGAACTCGACGTGTGGAAGTCGCCGTGGGCGTTGCCTATTCCGCTGACATGCAGGAGACCCGGCGCATTCTGTTCTCGGCTCTCGAAAATATCGAAGGTGCCGACCACAGCCGCCATCCCGAAGTCTATCTCTGCGAACTGAATTCCTCTTCGGTGGACTGGAGTTGTCGATTGTGGTGCAGCCCGGAAGACTACCTGGCCGTTCGCGAACGCGTCACCGAATCGGTGAAGACTTCGCTGGATCGACACAATATCAGCATTCCGTTTCCGCAAATGGACCTGCATGTTGTGACGCCGGCACGACAAAAGAAAATGGCGGCCTGATTCACCGAATTACGAACGCACACGGAAAGGGTCGAGGGTTTCCTCGGCCCTTTTTTGTTATGATCCCGCAAAAACATCACCTCAGGAATAGACCACATGACGACCCAGCGTGTCGCACTCATCACGGGCTCAAGCCGCGGTATCGGTCGCGGCATCGCAAACCGAATGGCAGCCGATGGAATCGCCGTCGCCATCAACTACGTCAACAGTGAAGCTCCCGCAAAGGAATTTGTTCAGCAGCTGGAATCGGCAGGCCAATCGGCAGTCGCGATTCAGGGCAGCGTCGCAGAGAGTGACGATCGTCAACGGTTGATCGACACGACGCTCAGCCACTTCGGACGACTGGACTTCCTGATCAACAATGCCGGAATCACCTCCCCAGGTCGAAATGACATCCTCGAAGCCACCGAAGCCGGCTGGGACACCGTGCTCTCGACGAATCTGAAGGGCCCGTTCTTCCTGTCGCAATTGGCTTCCCGATCCATGATCGACCAAATCGCGACGGGCGCAATCCCGAACGGCCAAATCATCAACATCTCCAGCATCTCGGCCTATGCGGTGTCAACCAATCGCGCCGACTACTGCATCGCGAAAGCCGGAATGCAAATGATGACGTGGCAGTTTGCAGCCCGTTTGGCGGACGAGGGCATCAACGTATACGAGATCTGCCCCGGAGTTATCGCCAGCGACATGACCGCTCCCGTCCAGGCGAAATACGACAAACTGATCGACGAGGGTCTGACGCCCATTCGCCGTTGGGGGCAACCTGAGGACATCGCCTCCGCCGTGAGTGCCCTGGTGGCCGGTGCGTTTCCATTCAGTACAGGCGAACGCATCAATGTCGATGGCGGATTTCACCTGAGACAACTGTAAACGCAGGCTCGACGAGGCGAATCATTTGAAGCTGACAATCAGCTTGCCCTTCGCGTCCCAGATGCGAATGACCTGATCCTGCCCCGCGGCCGCGATTCGATCACCGTCCCGGTTGCTCACCACGCGATGGACATAGTCTGCAAAACCGGAGAACCCCGGCTTGCCATTGCCGGCGCTGTCGCGTGACTCAACTTTGCCATCACCGGTCGAAAAGACAAAGCGATCCTCGAGCCCGACGAATCGTACAGCCGTCACTTCGGAACGAAATCCCGATACCGTCTTCTTCTGCGTACCGTCTACGGCATCCCAAACCTTCACGACCTTGTCCGCTCCAGCGGTTGCCAACGTTCGCCCGTTCGCTCGCCAGGAAACGCCCAGAACGTGGCCCGTATGCCCCTCGAAGTTTCGAATCGGCTTTCCTGATGCAACGTCGATGGTTTTCATCATGCGATCCGAACCGCACGAGGCAAGGACGTCGTCCTGCGGTGAGAACTGCAGATCATAGACGACGTCACTATGGGCGTCCTTCGTGCTACTGACCAGCGTCCAGCCACCGGTATCCCACACGTGCACTTCGCCCGTCCGCGAGGGGTCACCACCGCCCGTCGCCAGGCGTGTGCCGTCACGGTTGAATGCCAGCGACGTGACGCGGTCGGCAAATAGCGAAGCGTCGTCCGGGTCGCCGATCGTGGCCACCAGCTTCCACTCGCCTGACGAACTCGCGGGTGCAACGTCCACCAACTCGCCATCAGCGAGTGCAAACGTAATCCTCTCGCCGGCAGACGTAGTAACCGCAAATGCCCACTCAAACGGCGACGGGGCAATCTCCGCAAAGGAATTACCGGCCTCGCCCGATTGTGCTTTTTCCGATTCCAGCTCCGTCATTCGCTGTTTCACGACATCCGCGAAAGCGTCCTTGTCTTGCTCAGCAGCGGCAAGGTCGTCAGCACGCCGAGCGATGGCTTTCTGACCGCGTTCAATCGCCGACCGGGTCAGCGTAACCACCTTCTCCTTGCCTTCGAACTCCAGACGTTTCTTCTTTGCAGCAGCGTCGGCAGCTTCGACTTCCTTCTTTTTTGCCACAATCAGCTTCTCCGTTTCTTTCAGCGAAGCAGCCAATACGTCCCGTTCTTTCTTTAGCGTCTGTTTCTCCTCGTCCGTGCCGGCTGCCGCGATTTCGGCGTCCTTTTTGGCAATCTCGGCCTTCTCCGACTTAGCCTTCTCCTGGGCGGTCTTCTGTTCTCCGCGACGTTGATCGGCAGTCATCGCTGCCTTTTCATGGACTTCCTTCGCCTTGGGGACCTCTTCTTCCGCCTTTTTCAGATCCGCTTCGTTTTTCTTTGCGAGGTTTTCCTCATCAGCCTTCTGCTTGCGAGCAGCTTCGACATCTGCCTTGGCTACTTCCAAACGCTGTTTGGCCAGATCCACGCGTCGCTGTCGATACCCCAACTGCTCCAAAGACAGAACGTCCGACTTCCACTCGCGAAGCAGTTTGCGCGAGGGAAGTTCGTGTAGCCTCAACACCGCCCCCTCGTCTGACTCGACCAACACAACGAGTCGAGTTTTGTCCTGCGACACCGAATAGTCGACGACGTTTTCGATATCCTCAAGGATCGCTCGATCGAGTTTCGAGTCATGCTCTTCCGCCGCGTCGGTGTCCGTCTTGTTGTCGCTCCTTTGCCAAACCTTGATGCAACGGTAACCACCGCTGACCAACGTACGACCATCGGGGCTCCAAGCCACTGCCTGAACGATGTCCAGGTGGGCGCAGTCCGCATGCGTGTCTGCAATCGCGGCGTCCGCGAGTCGCTGCACTTCGTGTTTTCCCGGAACGGAGTAGACAACCAACAGGTTTCCTCGCCCCGCCGCCAACCAACGGCCATCCGCAGAGATATCCATGGCGTAGACCGGCGCGTAGGCGGCCGGCACTCTCTTCCACTGAATCGCCGGACCGGTAGACTCGTCTCCGGCTTGTGCGCCTTCATCGATCCAGAGTTTCAACAGGCCCAGCGCGCGAGCCGAAAGGGGCTTGGCCCCCACGTCATTGTCGACCGGCGGCATAATAGGCTCGGTGCTGTGCGATGCGACCTGAAACAACAGGCTCTCTTCGCTGTCGCCCGGGATGATGGCCGGCCCGGAGTCGCCCCCCTCCAGCAAACTCTCCACCGTCTCCATGACCAGCTCGCCTTCCGTTTCGCTCTTGTTGTGGCACGCGAGGCAGTTCTTGCGCAGTAACGGCTCAATTTCGTCTTCGAACGAAACCGGCGTATCGCGTTCCGGAACGGAAACTTCCAGACCCTCGTCTGCGTGAAGAAGCGGACACGCCAATACCAACGACACCATCAGCGCCGACCATAGTTTCAACATGATTCTCACTCTTCTTTCGCAGCCACAACAATCGTGCACGCAACACTATCGCGAATCTCGACGCCGTTGAATCGAATCAGGGAATTTATCTTCCCTTTCCACTCGCCCACCTCATTCGTCGTCGCCACAACCAGTCGCCCAACGCGCTGGCCCGGGCCCAACACTAACGGTGCCGCCATCAGTTGCGAATCGGGAAACTCGACTTCCAGATGAACCTGACCATCGAACCCAAATTGACGATCGACCAGTACGGGAAGCTCGATCGCTTCTCCGGGCGTTCCCTTCAGCGTAGCCGGACTTTGCAGCGACAACGGCGACGAAACGACATCCACAGTCAGTGGAGCCGAGTAACTCCAGTAGTCGACTTCTTTCTCCATCTGTGCCTTGCGCACATCGGCGACACGCTTCTTCGCTTCGACAAGTTTCGCGTTGGCGTCGTCACGCTTCTTCTGAATCGCTTCCAACTTGGTCCGTAAAGCCGCTTCGTCAGCACGTTTCGCCGTCAGCTCGGACAAGAGATCATCGAGCGGAGAAAGGCTGGTCGCCAGGCTTGCCCGCAGCCCCGTTCGTTCAGCTCGCGCGGCCCGGAGGTTCGCTTCGGCGGACGCGACAGCCAATTCAGCCTTTCGACTGCCGGGAGACTGGGCTGCCTCCGACAACGCCGAAACCAGTGCCTGAGCCGCGGCTTCCTCGGCCTTCAGCTTTTCCTGCAAACGCGATCTCGGCTCTTCCGCTACAGCAAACTTCGCCTGTCGTTCTGCATCCAACTTGCTGACGACCGCAGTAGCTGCTGCAAGCCCGTCGGCAGCCTTCTTCAACTCCAACTCCCGAGCTTCCAGCAATTTTTGGATTTTCGACTCGCTTGCCGTCGCCTCGCGAAATTCGACATCATTGCGAGGTCTTTGTTCGCGCAACTTGAGCGTCAGCGGAAACTGGTAACTCCCCGGTTTCAGCTTCGCGTCGTTCAATTCAATGGTCACCTCGGCCGTGTCTGACTTGGTTTTCACCGCGGGAACTTTCACCTGCGAGGGCAGGGCAGTTGCCGCCACTTCGATCTCGCGGTCCTTCCAACCTGCCGTCCTCAGCAGTTGAACCGGAAGCTTCAGCTTGGCACCTCGGCTGGCACGAACGATGCCAGGCCGGCGAACTGAAATCGGTATCGGCGGCGCATCGACTACGGCCACCAACATTTCCGACATGAGCCGCGCCGATGTAGGCGTCGCGTCGACGTTGTTTACGTCCCGTCGAATTGCTGCATACCTTGCGTATCGTATTCGAGCGTCACCTTCGGCGATTGGCGTTCCCAACAGCTGGATCGCAGCCACTTCCGGACGGGCATCTTGTGTTGCCGTCAGCACCAGCAGGCCTTCCGGTGATCGCGAATTGAGCTTCAACGGATGAGCCGAAACACCTTGCGGCAGCGACTGAGCTGTGATCGCTACGTCGCCGACAAATCCATGCTGTGGCAACAGCCGCACTCGAATCGCCGCCGACCCACCGGGGATCAATGAAACGCCACTGGGCTTCACGATCTTCTCGTCGGCATGCCGTTCCGGATTGGCGAGCGCAACTAACTGATAGTCCGGCCGAGCCGTACGCAAGGACAATCGGTACACCTGACGCGGATCATCCGCGGCGTTGAACTGATCCCTCAAGTGAATGAAGTACGTCCCGTCTTCCGGCACCTTGAACCGAATGGAACTGTCGGAGGTTCCCGTATGTAGTCGACGGCTGTCGCGAGAATTTGGAGGTCCTTCGACGTCGTCGGCCACCGCCAACTGCTTCGGGACCTGCGCCCCGTTCTTTTTTTCAGCTCGCAGAATTCGCAACACGGGATCGGAATTGGTTCCTAACTGCCCCGTCTCGACGTCGACCCACAGGACCTGACCTTTTGTCGCCTCAAATCGGTACCAATCCGCGTCATGCCGCGGGTAGAACTGCCCGGCGACGTCACTGGGCAAATTCAGGGGCTGCGCCGAAGCCAGCGAGTCGTTTTGTGCTTCCTCTCTGGTGACGTTTTCCGTTGCATCACCAGCCCGTGCGAGGAAGACACTCGTATCGGCCAGCGGAGCCGGCAATTGCACCGAACCACCGGAAACTCGAGCCGCCGCCACATTGCCAATCGCCAACCCGCCGGCAAAGTGCGTCGCGTCGAAATCGGGCGTGAACCGAACTTCCAGCGATTGCAAGCCATCCGTGTGCCCGGAGACCATCGATCCACCAGGCAAGTTGTGTCCGAACAACGTGAATTCGGTTTCGACACCCGCTCGAGCCACAACCGGGTGGGCGGCCTGAACCACAGCACGACGGCTCACTTCCAGCACGTACGGATAGTCACCACCTCCGCGAAATGTCGTGTCGTGGACTTCAACAAGGTAATCACCCGTTTCCGCCGGGCGGAAAGTCACAACGGGATCTCGGGACATCCCTTGCCGCACATGAGCCACCCGACGCCCCGATTCCGCGTGATACACCGACAGGGCCGCATCCATCCGCGAGTCAATCCGGTCGGCCCAAACCTGCACCAGCAACGGTGTAAGCTCGTCGACATGAAAGCGACACCAGTCTCGTTGCTCGTTCCGGGATACGGCGGCCGTCATGCTACCCGGTTCGATTGAGAAAGCCTGTCCTCGAGAATTCGAAGTGGCGTCGAAAGTGTGTTGAGCCAACTTGCTGACGAGGACAAAACGCGGACCACTGATACCGGCTCCGCCAAGGGCACGGACTTCGTAGCGGCCGTCGGGTACGTCCTCGGCAACCACGACATCAAACACCCGTTGCTTTCGTGTCGCAACGCCATACTCCGATGGAGCGACGATCTGTTGCGTCGCTGCAATTCCGGGATGCGAAAACACCAACTCGGTCGCGGCTTCGGAAAGGTCCCCCGCGATCGTCACGGTCGTCGTTCCCCCAACCTTCAAGCTGGCAGGAGATACAGACGACAGCCGAATTCGCGGCAATTGAGCGACCGCATCACAGCAAACGCCGGACAGCGTCATGACGATCGCAACGAGCTTCAAGCGAACCACGGTAGTGCACCACCGCGGAATCGTACCCGACGTTTTCATGTTGGATTGCAACGCAAACATTCGCCCAGTGCTTCGCGTGTGAGGAATTCGCAGGTAGAAAACGGGTTGGGGAGTTGCGTGACACGGCGTACCCGCTCACGCCACCGGTGGATTCTGGCACTAGTGGTTAAACACGAACTCTTTGGTGTTCATCAAAGCCCAGAGCAAATCTTCAAAAGCCTTCTGCGTTTGGTCAGGTCGATCTTCGACGTATCCGACCGCCACGCGTAACTCATCGGAAGTTGGACGCCGCGAAAACGCCGTGACATAGAGATCCGAAATCCTGTCACTCAACTGCCGATCATCCGTCGTCAATGCCTGAGCCCGCTTGCCGCCAACTTTCTGTTGAACTTCATCTGAATTCAACAAGTGTAAACACTGAGCGAGATTGACGTCGGAAGAACGTTCACATTCACAGGCGCTGGCAGACTCGGGACGCCCAAACACCGTCAGGAAATACGAATCAAATGCGTTGTCAGGAAGTTGAACGGCACGCGTTCCCTGTGCGATGCCACCGAATTTCGTGGGCATGGCCGTAAGACGATCAATCGAATCCAACAGCACCTCCGCATTCAGTCGCCGGGGATAGAATCGCGAGAAATTTTGCTTGTCCTTCTGGTTGTAGTCATTCGGCACGGAACTGAGTGCATACACCTGCGAAGTACAAATCCGACGCACTAACGACTTGAGGTCGAAGCCCGTATCCGTGAAGTCTGCTGCCAACGCGTCTAGCAGCGCAGGGTTCGATGCCGGATTGGTAACTCGCATGTCATCCTCCGGTTCCACCAACCCCCGACCGAAGAAATGTTTCCAGTAGCGATTCACCAGCGCTCGGGCAAAGAAAGGATTTTCTGAATCCGCCAGCCAGTCCGCCAACACTCGCCGCGGATCCACTTCGTCCTGCAGTTCTACCGGCTCGGCTCCCAAGGGCGTCGGTTTCAAATCCAGGCCGCTGGCGGGATTCTTTGCTGTGGCAAGGCCCACATTGTGAAAGATGTGGTCTTTGCCCTTCACGTCGGACTTCTTGCGTCCAATCCGCGAGAAGAAAGCGGCCATTCCGTAGTAGTCGTCCTGGCTCCATTTTTCAAACGGATGGTGATGACACTTCGCGCACTGGATGCGAAGCCCCAGGAACAACTGAGCGGTGTCTTCGACCTGACTGGAGGCGTCCTTCACTTCATGAAACCATGCGACCGGCGGATTGCGTCGTATCATTCCCGAAGCCGACAGGATCTCACCGGCAAACTGGTCGAACGGCTTGTTCCGATAGATGCTGTCGCGAATCCAGTCGTGAAAACCGTAACTGGTGATGCGAATGTTCTTGTCGTTGCGTCGATTGCGGAGCACGGAACTCCACTTGTTGGCGAAGTAGTCGGCGTAGTCTCCTGAATCCAGCAGGCGATCGACCAGCGATTCGCGTTTGTCGTCACTGCGATCCTGCAAATACGCCAGCGTCTCTGCCTGTGTCGGCAAGCGCCCCGCGATATCGATCGTCACGCGCCGGAGAAACGTGGAATCGTCCGCGATTTCCGACGGCGGCAAACCCAGTCGCTGGAGCTTGTCAAAGACCAGCTCGTCGATGTAATTCCTTGCCGGCGGCAAATTGTCAACTTCCAACCCCAACGGAACCGTCGCGCGGAAGACATCGACCTGCGACTGAAACCGCGTCATGATCGCGACACTACCCGTCGCCGTGGCGGTACTGACCAGGCCCGTTTCGGAAACCTCCGCGAGATCCCCGTCATTCGATTCGAACTGCGTCATATGGGTGACGTCGCGCGACGAACCATCCGAATAGTGCGCGAGGACCACCAACTGCTGCTGCCCCTCGCGAGGCATGATGCGTTCGCGTGGCAAGACTTCGATGCGATCGATGACCGGATCGTCCGCTTCACCGTAGGGCATGCCCTGTTCGACCCATCGCCGCATCAATCGATAGGGCGGCGAATCCTGCTCCAGTCGCGCGCCTCCGCCATGCGGGACCGCGCCAATCGCTTTCTGCAACAGCAGACTTCGCTCGGGCGCCGCCGGAAACAGACGACGTCCACGATTCTCTTTCACCAGATAGTGATAGTCTTCGGTTGGCACGAAACCCAGCAGCGACAGTCGGAAGCCGTTCTGACCGCCGGACTTGCCGTGACAGCCGCCACCATTGCAGCCGTACTTCGTGAAAACCGGAACAACCTGGTTGGGGAAATTGACCGCAACGTCCACCAACTGGTTGGTCACCTGTACGTTCAGTGCCTGCCGAATGCCGCCATCCGCCGTCGCGATAATAGTCGCAGCACCTTCATTCAACGGCGTGATGTAGCCATTGGAATCAACGGCGACGACATTTTCTGGCTCCGTGGTGTAGCGCACATCACGGGTCAGGTCGCGAAGCTGCCCCGACGAGTAACTGCCAGTGATCACCATCTGAGCGGCCGCATCGCGTCCAGCGAGGACGCATTCGGGCGCCTCGGCGGCGACTCCGTTTTGCAATGCATGGAGGTGCAGACTTTGTAACTCTCCGGGGTTGCCCAAGCCGGGCGGCGATTTGTTTTCGCTCGCGTGCGCGGGAATAACAAACAGCAGGAGAAGTCCGACAATCGAGACGGCTCGCATCGTCACCTCGTCAGCGTGAAGTTTGGTGGGCGTCAATTTTGTGACCGGGGAGGCCACATTCTGACTCGCTGAATCGTTCAGCAAGCCAGCGCAGCGGCAAATAAGGTGGGTTTGCCGCCGCTAATCCTACCAGAAGCACGCCTTTCGAGCAAAACAAATGAAGGCTAACTCCTTTCAGCCAAATACTTTGAGTCTGCGAAAGACTCGCAAATGAGTCATAAGTCGCCGAACGGATCATCCTCTTCGTCCAGCTCCGCCGCTTCGAAGGGATCGGCACCCTCTGGTAGCCCCTCAAACGTTGCCACATCCGTCTCCTGTTCCCCGAGCACACGTTTCATGGCCGCAAGGGAGGACGCCAACTGAAAATGCTCTCGGTCCGTTGCTCGCACCAGCAACAAACTACCGTTGGCGGCGATTCGATAACGTCGACCACCGTCAATGGCCGGCCGCGAAACAGTGGCTGTCACGCGAGTCGAACTGCCCGCAGGATGATGTCGCTCTCGCATCTCCACCTCGGGCCAAACACCGGAAAACAACGTCACCAGCTCGTCTCGCGAAACGCCCGACCTTTCCAAAGAAGCGATGTTGTAAAAACGCAGGTCACGCGCTCTGTCTGGCGTCGTGACCATGAGAACTTCGTTTTTGATCGCGTACGTGAGTCCCACCTGGTCCAACATCAGCGACATCGCACTGCGAAGCGAGATGTCACGCACCTTCAAGGAGACGTACTCCGAATCCGGATCGACGTTGATCTCCTCCATCGCCCGGCGATCCATCAGGATCGGAATTGCCTGATCCTCACCAATGATTGCCAAAGCATCTGTAATGGAGGATTCGTCCAAAGATAATTTGACCCGAAGAGACAACGCCTTCAACAGCTTCACTTCGGAATCCGTTCCGGATCGATGTGAAGTCCATGGTTCCGCAATTGTTGAGGACGCAACCAACGCCACTCCCAATACCAATGAAAAACCCCAGCCCTTGTACATGGTCAGCCCTTTCCTGAGTGCCCGCTAAAACCAGACTTCATCCTGGCAAACGATAGGGCCACAAATCAAACCAAAATCAGCGGCAGTGCGCAGCTGTTGTCATGACAACCGGGAACAGGCCAGAGCGACCGCAATAAGAAAGACGCACCCGGAGAACTAGCGGACAGAGAACTAGCGGACGGCCATCAACGACGCTTCCGTCAGCCCAAAGTTCCTTGCAAGCTCAAGGAAGTCGCCAAAGCCAACCACACCGTCATCGTCGAAGTCGGCGCGATTACCGGGACTCGTCGAACCGAAGTTCTGTGACAGGAACAGGAAGTCGCTGAAATCCACGGCCATGTCCAGATTCGCATCGCCAGCATAAGAGACCACGAATCCGATGCTCCAGGGTCCACCGGCATTGCCGTCCCCGTCGCCATCAAGGGCAATTCCAAATTCGTCGACAACGTCCACCAGTGTTATTTCGTATTTGCCCGTTTGAATTCCGGCCAATGAAAAAGTAGCGACGTTTGAATCATTGACCGACACCGAATCGTCACTCAACGGGAATTCAGCTCCACTCGATGCATCGCGAACCACCAGCGAAGAAGCACCAAGCAATACGGCATCACTGAAGCCAATCTCAATCACATCGATATCGCTGGAGACGACGTCGCCTTCATGGATGGATGAAGAAACCACCCGCAGCAATTCTTCGGTCACAGTCACCGGGATAATTTCCGTCGTCTCGCCGCCGTCGTCATCACGAACCGTCAGAGATATGGGATACGTACCGGGGTCTGCAAAAATGTGATCGACCGTGGCGGCGTCGGTAGGCTGGGACTCGTCACCGTCCTGGAAATTCCATTCGTACGTCAACGTGTCGGCGGCAATATCGACAGCCGTTCCCGAGAACTGGAATTGCTGCCCCGGCCGCAACGAGGTGGGAACCGTCAAGCTGACACGAGGCTTCACATTGGTGACCGTAAGCCCCACAGCATCCTCGGAAATATCGCCGGCCGGGTTTGTCACTCGTAGAGTTACTTCATAGCTGCCATTGTCGGCGATCCCCAGCTCTTCCAGTCGCGACCAGGGCACTTCAACCCTCTCGCCAACGACGTCGCCGTAGGTGCCGTCACCATCAATGTCCCATTCGTAGTCCAGTTGCATCGCCGGCACCGAAGCCGAAGCATCCAGCTGAAGCGACTCACCCTCCAGGATATTCATCGCATTACCGGCGTTGGCAACAACCACAGGCTGCCCAAGCTGTCCTTCAATTTGATAGCCCCCAATACTTCCGTATCGAGAATAGCCGGGCCCCGTTTCGGGAAGGTAGCGATCGCCTGCCACATGCAAGTAGTAGGTTCCCGCTGCGAGGTCATCCAGCAGGATGTGGGCGGAAAGCGATTCCATCGGAGCGGACCTGGCGACACCGTCCAGTTCGACGCCAGCTTCGTCGAACAGGATCAGCTCCGCATCCAGATTCGCGCCGAAACCGTTGTTGTCCGTCGTCGCGACAATGCTGACCGGCCCACCGGGATGCTCGATTCGAAACTCATCGGTGTCCGAATTTCTCTCAATCACACCCGAGACGGAAAACGTGTTGTCCTCCAGCACAATCGGGGACGCATCCACTTCAAGACCGTGATCGTCTTCCCGGTAGGTGATCAGATTCACGGGCGCAGTGATGATGGCGAGGTCATCTTCCCGATTCGTGGCGCCGTCATATTCACCTTTACTCCATTGCGTGACTTCACGATTGTAGCCAGCCCCCATGATGGGAGCCCAACCCGTTTCCCCGGAACCGTGCCCGGGATAGTAGGCTTCCCCCGAACCGCCATCATGCGAAAGACCTACGGAATGGCCAAACTCGTGCGAGGCAGCCTCGGCAACGGCTTTCGCTGTGCGGGGAATCTGATTGTAGAACACCCAGACAGGAACATCTCCTGCCCAACGCCACGAGCGAACGAATGCGACTCCGCCGGCGTTGGCAAACCATGTCTCGCCAGACCCACCCATCGCTGCATCGTCGACGTTTGTGGAAATGACAGCCCGAATTGCGCCACGCCCCGGAACGAACGCCTCAGCCGGTGGCTCGACCGTCGTAACGTTGATGTTGAATGGCATGAAGTCCTCACTGACGCGCGACCAGATTTCAAAGATGTCGTCGAGCTCGGACTGGCTAAAGCTTTGATTGTCCCCGTCGGTATCATAGGCAACCGCATGGATCGGCTGATTCTTGTTGTCGCTGTTCCAGGCGGTCTCAGAAACGACGTGGCTATTGAAATCCAGATAGAAGACGTTCGGAGCGTCCGGATTGCTGTTGTAGACGGGCACTTCATCCAGCGTGGCAACCGGTTCGCCAGCAGGTTCAACCTCGCCGGCTTCAGCCGCCGCCGAGCACGCGGCGCAGCTACAGCCGCAACCGTGTCCGCCGCCGGATTCCGGGTGTGCCCGATCGACGTAGTAGGCCAGTCCAGCGGCGTTATAGCGAATGTCTTCGTGACTGTGAGCGTGACCATCGCCGATGTAGTGGCCATCAACACCAACGACATCGGGCGCAACAAGACCGTCAGCGGGCGCAACAAGACCGTCAGCGGACAACAGCGCACGGGATTCCAGCGACTCGATGAGCCCAAGCCGCCGTTTTGCAGCTGGCGCAATGCGATGCACGCCCATGTTTACGTAGCCCTACGTGAGACAGATCCCGACATCTCCATTCTCACACGGGAAGCATTTTTGCCAAGTGATCTGCGCCAATTAATCCGTACGACATTTCGCACACCCGCCGACTTGAAATCAGGATTGTCCGAAACGCTACGAAATCCACACGACACCTGGTCGCAATGGCATCGTCGAACACTTCTCTACGAGGGGGATGGCCATTCTGTTTAACCAAGCGGCACGTTCACAACTCGAACAGGAACCCTGTAATCGTACAGGGTCGTACACACGAGACTCGGCAATTCCCAGAGCCCCAATCGAGACAACTCGCCGCACATACCCCAGGCAGCCAAATGACAGAACCAGCTCAAGGCGTAGTCGTGGCGTGCTATTGGAGAGGGACTCGACTGCCGCCCCGGAAGAAAGATCCCAATCGCGTCGCTCAGGTTGCTATTTGACGCTCGCCGATTTCCTGGACTCCTGCGAGTCCGGCTTAGAATCGCCTTGCAGCTTTTTGAAGGCTACTTCCGCCGACATCGGTTCGCTAAAGAGATAGCCCTGGTACTCGTCGCACCCGACATCGCGAAGGAACTGAAGTTGCTCGGGTTTGTCGACGCCTTCCGCAAGCACACTCATGCCCAGATTGTGGGCGAGATTGACGATCGTTTCCGCAATCATCCCATCGTCGTCGCCCGGGAAGTCCTTGATGAAAGAACGGTCGATCTTCAGCCGATTGATCGGTAGAACTTTCAAGTAGCCCAGCGACGAGTACCCCGTTCCGAAGTCATCGATGCTGACCGAAACGCCAGCTTCTCGGAGCATTTCAATGCTGGCGATCGCGTCCTGCGTATAGTCGAGAAAAACGGTTTCCGTCAGTTCCAGGTCAAGCGCCGACGGCGGTAACGAACTCTGTTCCAGAGCTAACCACACGTCATCCAGAAATGACGGCTGACTAAACTGAAGCGAGCTTACATTGACCGAGACCCGGATGTTGATCCCTTGGTCCATCCATTCCCGAGTTTGCATGCACGCCCGCTGCAACACCCAACGGCCAACCTCGATGATGCTGCCCGAATCTTCCAGCTGGCCAATGAAGCTGGCAGGAGTGACGATCTTGCCATCTTTCTCCCAACGCAACAATGCCTCCATGCCCGTAATCGTGTTGGTCCGTAGATCCAACTGAGGCTGATAGTAGAGCGAGAATTCGTCCTGCTTCAGGGCTTCCGCCAACTGCTCTTCAATGAAGCGTCTACGGCGGAGTTGCTCCGTCAGACTGGACTCGTACATGTGATGCCCAAGCTGCTTTGACTTGGCTTCGTACATCGCGGCATCGGCATTCGACAGCAGCTCGTCGGTCGTCGTGCCATGTTGCGGATAGACGGCAACCCCAATGCTCGCGCCCAGCTGCATGTCACGGTTGTTGAATTGGTATTCGCAGGAGACCGCTCGGACAACGCGTCCCGCAAGCTGCGCCGCTTGCGTGGCGTCAGGAATATTCTCGGCGATGAACGTGAATTCATCTCCCCCCAAGCGGGCGACCAGGACATCATCGCCCACCGACGACGTGAGTCGCTCAGCGACGTCCTTCAACACCATGTCGCCAGCAGCATGTCCATGGTGGTCATTGATCTGCTTGAAACCATCGAGGTCCACCAGAAGAACAGCCACCGAATTCCCCGTGCTCTCGGCACGGCAGAGGGCAGCATCCATTTCCGTATGAAACTGATGACGATTCGGCAGTCGCGTCAGAGTATCAATGCCGACGAGACTGTTCAGTTGCAGCGTTTGTGCCCGTAGCTCGTCCGACACCAGGTGTAATTCGGCCGCGTAGGTCTCCGCCGACTGCTCAGCCAGGACGGAGAACACCAGCACCAGGAACACAAGTCCCACCTGCCCGATGACGCGATCCGCATGGAGCGGTCCCTGCCCAACAGACGGTGAGTTCGGAATCGCAAAATGAATTGCGACAATACATGTCAGGGCGATGCACGCCCACATCCAGGCTGCCTTGGGGCCCAATTGATACGCAGCCAGCAAGACAACAATACAGAAGAACGTAGGCGTGTACGATATCGTCCAGCCACTCAGGAAACTCTGTAGAACCAGAGCCAACGTCGTCGAACCGAGGAAAATATTGACCTCGGGACTGCCCAACCGGTCACGCCGGCAGGCGATAAGCAGGAACGAAATACACGCCTGCACCAGACAGACGCAACCGTCTGCGTCTCGGTTCGTTGACAGGAAATAGCAACCGACACCAAGCCACATCGCACTGCCTACGATCAGGAAGCGCGAAACGCGATTGAGACGATTGGTTGATATGGACTGTTCGGAAGCCATGCCGACAGAGATTCCGTAACTCGGGATATTTGAAAAAGTAGGTCACTTCTCAACGCGAGGTCCGGGGCATCTCCGTCATCTGACATTGGTACAAGATCTATATTTCATCCATGGACGCGCAGTGTGCTCAGCTGCAAATCCCCGTCAACTCAATGCATTCGCCAAAACCGAAAAAGTCGGAAATACAACCAATACAGTCGGCAATATGTCGAACAATGTCACACCATCCGCGTATTAGATGATGGGAAGACTCATCGCCGTTCGGCGGGTCCATTCGGGCAGAGTCACGTTGACGACGGCGCATCCCCTCCGTAGAGGGTACGAAGCGGGTTTGCCCGGGTCTGCAATTCGTCAATTCCGTATCGGAAGGGAAGGCACGCCATGAAACGGCACAAAACACCAGAGACTCACCGACTACCAGAGACTCACCGTCTAAAAGAAGCTCGTATTCGCTCAGGCGTCAGCCAAAGGGCTGTCGCCCGCCGCACAGGACTCTCGCTCGCGGAGGTCGGCCGCCAGGAAGAGTCCGACAACGTTTCGCTCAGCGATCTCAAAAAATGGACGGAAGCACTCGGTGTCCCCATGGCCGAGTTGCTCACCGACTCTCCCGAACGCACGGACGAGTTGATTCGCCTGCGAGCCGGCATGATTCAGGTCATGCGCAGCCTCGCCTCGCTCGACAGCTCCGACGTGTCGGATTCCCAGAAGGCCATCATCCAGAACATGCGGCACGAGCTGGAAGGCATGATGCCCGAACTCTCCTCGATCAAATCGTGGCCGCAATTTGGGGGAAGACGCCAGCGACGCGAACCGGCTCGCATTGAGTCCCACATCATTGCGACGTCAATCTGGTGTCCCGAAGTTGGCAACGAAGTCTAGCTGAGGACATGACGGCTAACCGACACCAGGACGGGTAACCGACACCAGGACGGCGACGCGACAACCGGACGGCAAAAGGATGCGGGCACAAACTCCCTGGTCAGACGACGAGAAACAATCGTCTCCGCTGGCACCCGCGTCTGGCGCCGTCCTTGGGGTGAAGCAACTATTCTTCAAACAGAGTGCCCAAGCCTTTTCCGACATAGCCCGTCAACTCCATGTACCCGTGCCCCGTTACGGCGCCGCGATCTTTGTGCCGGCCTTCCACCGTCATGGCGCCTTCCCAATAGCTGATACCAGTCGTCTTGCGCGTCACCATTTCCTGTGCCTGAAATTTGGGTTTCACCAGCAGATCATAGCCTAGCTCGGGTATCTCCACTCGCCATTCAAGCGGGTAGCGGGCGCTGGTATCCCGAGACGTCCACGTGCCGCCCGGTGACAGACGATACTCTCCCACGCCCAAATGTTGCATTTGCCCCGCGGGATCCACCACCGTCCCGGATGAGTTCGGTTCAACCTGACCGTCGGCCAGCCGGATCTGATAGAGCATGATGTCAACGCCGTCATCCAATTGCAGCGAAAACCAGTCCCAACCGACCTGCCGAAGCTCAAGAAAGCTGGTACTGAACTCGTGATCCATCCAGCTGTTGCCGGTCACCTGAAATTCCTCGCCACCAATCCGAAGCACACCGCTGGATGCCATCCTTGTCACCGAGTAGTAGTACGATGCGTTGCCGGGCGTCGGACCTTTGCGACTGAGCCCGTTTTCGCCGTGGAGCACGATGGGCTTGGAGGGAGTCAGCCGCAGGTCCAATTCCACGTCGTCCCTGGCAGCGGAAATGTGGTGCATGTCACCGTCCAGCTTCGCCGTCCAGCCACGATTCCACACGCGATACGAGTCAGCCTCCGCCCCCGCCAACCCCACGCCCGCACGGCTGGTCTGCTGGAGGCAATAGTGTTTGCCGTTCTTGATATCCGACAGGCCGAAGTGCGCCGTGTACAGATCCCGCACAGCCCACGCGGACGGATTGTCCGGGTCCTTCCGCAAACCGGTTCGAAAGAAAGTTAGCTGGTACCCGAACTGTCGACCGTCCTTCGACACCAGGTTGCCCGTGTAATACCACCACTCGATTCGAAAATCTTCGTGGGCCGCGTGGTCCTTCGGAAAGGCAAACTTCCTTGGATGCAACGCCCGGAGCCACGGGTCGCCGTCGTCGGCTTGTGTTTCGTCCGCTTGTGTTTCGTCCGTGCTGCTTGCAAACAGCGCCGCGCGGTCGAACTCCGTTTCGTCTTGCGTCCGCGTGCATCCCGGAAAGACTGCAAGCAGACACGCCAACCACGGAATGAAGACCAATCCCCGGCATGCGCAACGAACACGCCTCCCACACCCCAATCCGGTTGCCCTTCGATCGTCGCACATGGAATCCTCGCGCCCGCTGCTATTCATTCTGCTCTCGCACGGTCGCCAGAGCGTCCACACTCGCCGCACGCACGGCAGGGTAGAGCCCGAACAATGCCGAAGCAATCAGTACGCAAGCCGTGGATTGCGCCACAAACAGATAGGGAAAGTGAAACTGTATTGTCCAGCCGAACGACTGCACATTGATTACGTAAATCAGAACCATCGCAAGAATCACGCCCACGGCGATTCCAATCAGTTGACTTGCCAGCCCAATCATCAACGCTTCGTACACAACGATGCGACGAATCTGGGCCCCCGTGGCTCCAATCAACCCTAGCAGTCCAATATCCTTTTGACTCTGATAGATCAGCGCAATCAAGGTCGTCGCGACCCCCAGTCCCGCCACCAGAATTGCAATCATCTGCAGGGCATACGTAACCGCGAAAGTGCTTTCGAAAATCTTCAACGCTTCACGCCGCACCTCGGCGCTGGTCGCACAGTAGATCAACTCGTTCTCTCCCGCCTGCTGCAGGATGCGTTTACGAACCGAATCGGCCGGGGCGTCTTCCTTGAGATAGACCGAAAGATGCTGCGCCAATCTCACCGAACCTGACTCGCCAAAATAGAGCCCATGATCCGCGGCATCCATCATGACCGTGCCCTGATTGCTCGCGTAGTCATAGTAGACGCCCGCGACACGAAATGCATTCTCGCCTTGCGGCAGGTTCAATACGACTTGCTCACCAACGTCCACATGAAACAGCAGCGAAAAGCTCTCCGAAACCAATAGTGGCCGGTCGTTGCTTCGGACTCGCTGGAACGCGTCTGCTTCCGGCGATTGCTTGAAAATCAGTCGCCCGCGGTCGATCGTCTTCTGAATCTCCGTAACCGCCAGCCGGATATTCCGACCTCGATAAGGCACCTGCCGTGAACTGAACCACAGCGTCTCTTCGACGTCGGGATCCAGCGTCACGGCGTCAATTGCTTCGGGCGACAAGCGGGCTTCTGAAACCGACGAAGTTTGCATGACCGGTTTGACGGCCAGGTCCGCCGACAGCGACGAGTCCAGCCAGTACACCACGGTCTCGCGAAAACTGCCAACCATGATGGCGATCGCGATCATCATTGCCAGACTGATGCCGAGCGCCGCGACCGACACGGAAACCCGCGCCAGTCCATAGTCCAGATTGGAGGCCGCAATCCGCAACTCGGTGAAACGAGTATCGGATTTCCTGGCGATGCTCCGCCCAAGCCGACAGACAGCTCGAATCAGAAATGGAGTCAACAAGGCTCCGCCCAACATGAACACCATCTCGGCAGCAAACCCGGCAACCGGTAGTCCGCCGATCGGCCGAACTAATGTCAGTGCCCAACCCACGGCAAAGCTGGCAACTCCCATCAAAGCCAACCGGCGCACGATACCACTGGACAGACGCACGCCGGATCCTCGCGAAGCTTCGACAGGCTGGACCGAAGCAGCTTCCCAGGCTGGAACGAACGCCGCCAACAGAGCCAGTGGCATGACCACACAGGTTGCTCCAAAGATTTCTGCTGCACTCAGCCGCAACGCCGACGCCGAGGACTGCGCGATCGCAGCGATGTAAAAGGTCTCCACGGTTTGTGCCGTCGCGGTCACCGCCGCGCTGCCAAGCAACCTCCCGGCGGGTAGACCAATCAGCAAACCAATTCCGGCGAGCACGAACGCCTCGACAAGGAACAACGCCAGCACGGTTCGCCGACCAGCACCGATCGCCTGTAGCATGCCAATTTCCCGCCGACGCGCGGCCACGGACATGGCGACCGTGTTGTAAATCAGGAAGAGGCCCACCACCAACGCCACCGCACTCAACGACGCCAGATTGAACTGGAAGGCCGTGATCATCGTGTTGGCTCGACCCGAATCCGCATCCGGCATCTCAAGCACCAGCTCCGGCGGCAAGCGTTTGCGGATGGCGGCCACCGTGTCGTCAACATCGAGATCTGCATCCAGCAGAACGTCAATCTGATCAAGCTTGCCCAGTCGATCCGCCGCCAACTGCGCCGCAGCGATATCCATCAGGGCAAAGTTGCCGTCCAGCGTTGTCGCCGGCCCCGTGTTCAGTAACACACCACGAATTCGATAGTCTCGCGTCGTCGTGCCAAAAGTGAGCGGCAGCTGGTCGCCCACGCGCAGCCCCTGCCTGCGCAGAAACTTTTCCGTCAGAATCACGGAGCGCGAATCGCTCAAGAGCTGCAATGCCTCCCGCGGCGACTGCGAGTCCTCACTGGCCACTCGCAATACCTGGTAGTCGCGCAGCGGAAAGTCCAGCAGCACATCGACTCCCAGAACATGCAGCAGCTCACCGCGCGGAAAACCGTCGCCCCCCGATTCCCGATCGGCTGCTGGCTTTCCCACCATCGCATACGTTTCGATCACCGGACTGCGGTGCCCAAATTCCTGCAGCCACTCCAGATCGTCAAACAGCTTTTCGTCGAAACGGCCAGCCGGCCCCACGATCCGCAGCGAAGCATTGCCACTCACCGAATCCACGGCCGCCGAGAACGTCTCCGTGACACTGACGTTCGCCAGGCGGATTGCTACCATTACCGCAACGCCCAACGCCACGCCCGCGATAGCGACGGCATTTCGCATCTTCTCGCGGACCAAAGCCCGAAAAAGAAAGCGACTACACAACCGGAGGAATGGCATCTGCGTTCGCCTCTCCCACCAACTGTCCATCCTTCACGTCTATGCAACGTGATGCGAATGCGGCCGCCTCATTGGAATGGGTTGCCATCAGAATCGTAATGTTACGAGACGCATTCAACGACGCCAGCAACTCCAGCACACGGCTCCCGTTCACACTGTCCAGACTGCCGGTTGGCTCATCAGCGATGACCAGTTCGGGAGCAATTACCAACGCTCGAGCGATAGCAACCCGCTGCATTTCACCACCGGACAATTGAGACGGGAAAAAGTCCTCGCGGGCGCTCATCCCAACATCCGCCAACGCCGCCCTGGACAACTCGCTGGATTTGCCTTCGCTCCTGCCATCCAACAAGAGGGGCAACGCCACGTTTTCAATCACGCTCATCGTCGGCATCAAATTGAACGCCTGGAAGATGAAACCAATATGTCGACGACGAACAACGGCCAACTCCTGCAGATCCAGATTGTCCAGCCGCCTACCATTCAGGTGTACGGAACCTTCCGTCGGACGATCCATGGCCCCCAGCACATGCAACAACGTCGATTTGCCGCCACCGGACGGCCCCCGGACAGCAATGAAATCGCCCCGATCCGCCGTGACGCTCAGACCGCGCAGGGCGATATGCGTGGCGCCGTCGGCACCGTATTTCTTGACGATGTTTTGAGCCGAAAGAAAGGGACGTTCCATACCGGGATTGCAGATCGCAGTTTTGAAATCGGGATAACCGCCGAGCCTCCACGCCAGACCTGAAAGCCATCGCGGTAAGCCGCTACTTTGTAGTGGATTCCATCAATTCGACAACTGCGAGCCGGTAGCGAGGACCGAGAAACCCGCGTGGGAAAGCCTGAGAACAGGCAGAAAAGGGTTGCGGTTGGTGCCGGCCACCTTTCAGCAGCCACGGCACCAAGTCGCTCGGCCGCCCCCCCGGACATAGACCAACGATCCGCAAAGCACACTACCCTAAACGCCTTCACAGCAGTCGATGGCCACCAAGACTGACAACCATTCACGCGACCAAAACTGTAAAAGAATGCGGGATCATTGGGATACTGTCCGGACTGCTCATAGACCGTCGGGGCAATCCCCCAGTTCTCGCCGCACAAGTAGTTTCGACCACATCCACCGCAACTAACCTGCGTAATACCCGCAAAACCAACGTGCAAACCGCACGCCCCCTCACACCGCTCGCTCCCGGACTCCGCCCCGGAACGCACTGCCTCCTAATGCCAACACGAGAACACCGCGAAGACGCCACGACGCGAAGACACAAAACAGGGAAAGCAGCTCACCGAGCGGCGACTGAAAAAGAAAGCGGGACCAGTGAGATACTGTCCGGACTGCTGACCGCAAAACAAAGCGTGCAAGCCTCACACCCTTCGTTCCCGGGCTCCGCCCTGGAACGCACTGCCTCGGAGGCTCTGCCTCCTAATGCCAACACGAGAAACACCGCGAAGACACGAAGACACGAAGACACGAAGACACGAAGACACGAAGACGCAATGACGCAATGACGCAATGACGCAATGACGCAATGACGCGAAACAGGGAAACAGGGAAACAGGGAAACAGGGAAACAGGGAAACAGGGAAACAGGGAAACAGGGAAACAGGGAAACAGGGAAACAGGGAAACAGGGAAACAGGGAAACAGGGAAACAGGGAAACAGGGAAACAGGGAAACAGGGAAACAGGGAAACAGGGAAACAGGGAAACAGGGAAAGCAGCTCACCGAGCGGCGACTGTAAAAGAATGCGGGATCATTGGGATACTGTCCGGACTGCTCATAGACCGTCGGGACAATCCCCCAAAGCTCACCGCACAAGTAGTTTCGACAAACCCAAGAGAGATGGCCTGCGTAATACCCGCAAATACGGTAGCGCAACCCGCAACCACGCCATTCACGCCCGCTCGTTCCTGGAACGCACTGCCTCGGAGGCTCTGCCTCCCACACCACTTCTAGCGAGCCGCAAATCAACTACCGGCGCCCAGAGCCAATCAACCCCGCGACTCTTCACTGGACCGATAAAAGCGAACCGAATTGGACGACGTAAATCCGTACTCAGCCCGCATTTCTTCGAGCGTACTGATCATCCACGGATGCGAGCCGCCTCGACCGTTCTTGGTGAACACGAAATCGCCGGCGAGGTAAACCGCCGCGTGAATCGCACTCTCCAATTTGTCGTCGGAACGCGTCAGCACCGCGATATCACCGTAGCGAGGCTTAGAAACCGTAGAAAAGCCACTTTGCAGGAGCGCCGTAAACTCACTCTGTTCAAAGAATCGGTCATCGGGCATGGCACGAAAAAAGTTGGCCGCCGTCCAGAAACAGTCCGGGCGTCGCGACGAGTTCGCCAATGGGTACTGGTAAACGCGACGCTGGGCGAACTCAGACAGCAAATGAACCGCATCGGTACCGGTCTCTTGAGTGAACAGTGCAGCCGGGACTCGATCCGTACGCCAATAGTCCGCAACACGCTCGGACGCTCCGGCTTCACATTGCACCGTCAACCGATACGTCTGACGGGCCGTCATGGCGCGGACGAGATTCCAACGCTGGTCTTCGGAGGCCTTTCGAAGTAGAAGGAGTCGGTCACAAAGCCACGAGCGTCCGTCGTGCTCGCAGACAATCCGTCGGGTGAGCTCCCGTAAGCCTTCACTCAAGCCGAACGTGTCCCGCCAGAGTTCATTCCATTCCCCCAACATTGGATGCGCGTAGTGCGACGAGTTCACACGAAAACGATTGAGGTATCGATAAATGGCCGTCCGCGAACTTGGGGATAACGCAACGAGCCATTCGTCGTCCGGTTGAATCTGTACAGCCGAGCCCACCTGTCGCATTTTCGACGACGAAGTGCCAAACCGCTGCGCGTCGGCAGACGTTAGAAAATCTCCCAACAACTTGCGAACGCGATCGGGCGTTGATTGCGGGAACGTCCAAACGGTCGGGGCAGGTTTTGCGAGACTCGCGGCAAGATCGTAAGACGTGGGCCAGATAAGATGCCGGTTGGACCGCAACAAACCCCACGGTCCGCGCGCAGCTTCTAACGGCCTGACGGTCAAGCTGCGTCCGAGGGAGAATCCAGTCAGCCCCGTCGCAAGTGCGCCGACAGCCCCCAGTGCCATCGTGCGTCGAGTCATGCCGACCTGTCGCACCGGCGATTCTGAATTCTTCTGCTTCGCAGGTAGTTTGTCTTCCGAATGGTTACGTTTCAACAACCACCCCTCCTCAATGTTCCAAGAACAGTAACGCAACCGCCCCACGTGGTTCTACGGCTGCGCGTTCTCTTTTTCTCGCCAGCAAATCCCGGTTTTGCCGAACAACTCAAAGGAACTAACTGACGTCCAGCATTCGCTCGCTGGCTAACACCCTCCGTCGTCTTCAAGTCGGCGCCCACCAATGGCCGACCGTCATCAAGGAGACACATCTAGAAAAACCTGTGCCATATCGCACTAAGTGAGCGACATGGAGCGCGTATTCAACGGACATATCCTGCCAATAGACAATTCATTCGCAAATACGCCGGCAACGATGCCCCTCCCAAGAACAGGGAGGATTGGCCCCTCGTGTGCAACATTGGGCGACGCGAGACCGTCACAAATACGGAACGTTACGTCGCGCTACCCAATGAAAGGCGAGTATCAATGTGTCAAGACTTGGTCACCCTGTGTGAATTCGTTCAAGCCATTGGAGTGGCAAACCGCATCGAAGTGATTCGAGCTGTGTGTATCTCATGCGAACGGGTCGAAGTCTGCCCAGCGGTGTCCGCCACGGAACTGGAGCAGCGCGAACAGCAAAAGAAAAACCCGCAACAAGCCGTTCTCAACGAAAAATTCTCGCATCGTACAAACCCAAAGACTCAGGATAGAGAAAGCCAAGTTTCGAACTTTCGCCCCCGGACGGTGAACACACGGTGACGACAGAGCTAAAAGAAAAACCACTCAATTCACGCTATGTCGTGCTGCACTCCGTGCTGACCTTGGCGCTGACACTTGCGGTCCTGGCAAACTCCCTTGCAGCGCAAGACGTTGCCGAGCCAAACGGCGACGCGAACCCACGCGGAGAACGCTTCAAAGCTGCACAGGCCCTGGTCTCGCAGCTCGAACAGCAACTCACGCGAGTCGAAGGGCTACAAAAACAGGGCTTCGCTTCACACGCGGAAACGGACGTCGTTCGCGCTGAACTTTCCAAAGCAAGGCATGATGTTGCCGCGATGAAAGGAGACCTTCGCGGCATGGCGGAAAATGATGCCGCGCTGCTGAAAGTTCGACAACGGGAATTGCAGCGACTCACCGTCCTCAGGAACCGAGGCCACAAGACGGAGTTCCAGATCACGAGGGCGAAACGCCGAGTCGCCGTATGTCGCTACCTTGTCGCGGACAAAGAGGGCAGGGGCGAGGATGCAACGCGTGCGCTGCAGGAAGCCGTGCCGCTGCTCGAGCATGAAGCAGAACTCTGGTCGACGCTGGCTTCCAACAACCATGCGCCCCGAATCCAAATGAGTCTCCTCCTGAACCGACTCGCATGCGCACGCAATCTGCTGGCGAAGCAAAACGGTCAACCAGCAGAAATCGAGCGGCAGTTTCAGAATGCAGTACAACTCCTGGAGCGGGATTACAACAGGATCCTGCAACTCCGCAAACGGGGCGCGTCCTCGATTTTCGAAGAGCTGTTTTCGCGTTCCAGCCTGCTGAATGCCAAAGTGCGACTCGCTAACGCCCGCGGCGAAAACCAACTCGTCCGCGAACACGTCACTGACCTGATCGCCATCAACGAAAAGCTGCTGCCGATCGTCTCCCGAACGTCATCGCTTTCGTACGTACCCGAGAATCTGAAGGGCGTCCTGCAACGCAGCATCGCCAAAGACCTCGAGCGAGATCGTTTGCGGCAACGATCGCTCGCCCAAGGTCAAAAGATCCACGACGACCTCTCCGTCGCAACGCTCGACCCTTAACTGCCCACAAGTTCTTCGGCTTCAGGTCTTACAGCGAGTCGACAACACTCTTCGCCAGCGCGAGATAGTCATCGAAATCGACACGACCGTCGTTGTTCAAATCGCCTTGTTCCCACGCCACGTCGGTGTCGTCGCCAAAGTGTTGTAACAGAGTGAGGAAATCGACGAGGTCGACCGTCCCATCCAGATTGACGTCGCCATCGAGCACCTCGCGAATGCCGTAAATCAACCCGTCGCTCCTGTCGACCATCACCAACTGCCCTCCAAGTTCCAGTAGGCTAAATTCGAAGTTGCCATCCGGCACCGCGTGTCCGAATCGACTGGCAATTTCACGAGTCACTCCGGACAACACATCCGTCACCCAGAGCGATGAACTGGCTTCCCCAGCATCCACCGTGTAGAAAAGCTTTCCATCAAAGTCCGTCAGGTTTTCGATCGACGCACTACGTTCCACCACCGGCGATGCGATCGCGAACGTGCCCTCGAAAGTCCCGTCCGATTGCCATAGTTGCTGCGGGAGATTGCCAGACCATCCCGTGAAGAAGACTCCTTCGTCGCTCAATGACGCATCGGAAAGGAACGCGTCAAGGCGAAGCCGATTGCGACGACCAACAACTTCCGTTGTCCCGCCTTCGGTGCCATCCGTTCGCCACAACTCCCCGCCAGAATCGAAGCCGAAATAAAGTGCCTCGCCGGCGTTCATGATCGCGTCAACGGACGAGCCGGCAGTTGCCTGTAACATTCCCGTCCCCAATGAGCTGCCGTCCGTAGCCCACAGCCCATCGTTCATCCCCAAGAACAGACGTCCTTCGTACTCCGTGAACGCCCGCGGCCGATCTCGCCGTCCGCGAGAATTGCCAAGATCCATCAGGAATTCAGCTGGCCTGACGATAGTCCCCAAGGCATTCCGCTCGACATCGATACTCCAAAGCGAATAGACGAATCGTTCGTGGTTCGACCCAAGCACAATCACGGACTCGTCATCCAAAACGTACAGCTCTTCGGCTCGGTAACCCTCGGCCAGCTCGACGCGCTGTATCCCCGCAGACGAACCGTCGTACTTCCGAACTTCGAAGTTGCTGATGAACAACACCGCATCACCGACCTGTTGAGGCGACCGCAAATCAGTCGAGTCGCGGCGGGCCAGCTCACGAATTCCTCCTTGCCCAACGTCGACCGTCCAGATCCCCCGGTAGCCGTCTCCACCAACGGTTCGCCCCAGCACCAGTACGACATCATCAAGCGGGAATGCATTTCCAACATGCACGCTCGCGTCGCCGAATCGCAACTCCACCGGTACCGCAGAATTCGGCTGAGAGGAGAAGTCCATTTTCAACAGTTGACCTCGCCTCACGGCATACAAGTCATCCTCAAACTCAAATGCCGTCACCATTCGACCAACGTCAATCGTTGGCTCGAACAAGTACGTCATCAAATGACGCGGCTCCAGATTCTCGATCGCCCGTGGTCGACTAGAGAACAATGACCGACAACGAAAATTCGCTCCCATCCCTTCTTCCTTCCCGGTTGCTCTACCCACTATGTGTGTAACAGGTGCCACATTGAGACAGAAACGAAAATGGCAAACCGCCGGTTACGACAGCCTTTCCCGGCGCCGCTGCTTGAATTACAGACAACCGTTGCCTCATCAGTCAGCAGGTGCCGCACCGAATCGCACGAATGATGGGCAGTTCCTCCGTTCGGCGCGAAATTCGCAATCCGACACGCAAATACCAGCACAAATGCAATGCAGCCGAAGGTCGTTTCAGGTCATTGCACTAACCGCACACCGAGTTCAAGGCGCATCAACGATTGCCGGCGTATCCGGCGCTTGTGATTTAACTCGGTCCAACAGAGACATACCCACGAGATCATGGAAACACTTGATACCCACCAAAAAGCACTTGATGTCAATTTGGATCCTCGGCGTTACGGCACGTTCGCCGAAATTGGTGCCGGCCAGGAAGTCGTTCGCTGGTTCTTCCGCGTCGGTGGCGGAGCGGGCACGATCGCCAAGAGCATGTCGGCCTATGACATGTGGGGTTGCAAGTAACCCCCAAACACTACTATACAAGCCCGAAACGCATTTCCCCGCAAAAACACGACACCCCGCAAAACCCGCAAAAACCCTGCATCCGACACCCGGCAGGTGTCGGACGACACCCGCAAAATCTCCGCACTGGTATATGTGTACAACTATCTGCACACTATGTTTGTGGCAACCACTTACCAACCACGGAGAGCACACGATGGGGACGACAGCAGTCACCAGACTCAACTGGAAGAGATTAGGCAACGAGGTTCGGATGCAGCGCGAGAACAAGGGCTGGAATCAGAGGCAAGCAGCCGTCGTGGTTCGGCGATCCCAGCCAGATCTCAGCACATTCGAAAACGGGAAGTTACAGCTCACCGTTGAGGCGTTGGCTGTTTGGTCGGACGCCCTAGGCATGTCGATTCACGACATGATCGATATCCTGCTATCGCAAGATGAGACTACGTCGATCAGCGAGAAAGAAGCCGCCGACGTGCTCGGTTGGAGCACGAAACGCGTTGCACGAAACCGGGATCTTCTGGGCGGGCGACTTCACTTTTCCGAAGACGAGAACTGTGAGAGGTGGATGTACCACGCCTACCGAGTCCACGATGTCGCCCGCAGGGATGCTGTTCGAGAATACTTCAGGGGCGAAGGCTGGCCGGACAAAGGGGAAATCTAATCCTGAAAGCCTAAACAGCAGCAGCTGCCGAAGGCTGCTGCTGTTGTTTAGGCTTTGGCTGTCTTGGCGGCGTGGCAGGTGTCTCTGCATAGCACCTGTTGATCCGGCCCCCTTTAATGAGTCCATCTGGAATGGAAAATTCTGGGTGGCGTTACAAACAGGAGGGCAATCATGCCACGAGGAAAGAAGTACGGTCCCGAGGTCATTCCGAAGCTTCGCGAAGCGGAGTTGGTTGCGCGCACAAAATCTGCTGAGTTCCTCTGCACCGCCCACAATTCGTCGCCCCTCAAACTCGCTCAAGGCCGGGTGGCTGAGGGCAATTGCTCGCCCCCAGCTCCCACAGACCCGTACGTGCCCACATTAGAGCATACGGTTCCTCTCATCATGGTTTCGTTCGTGGGGGGCTGGTCAAGGTCGCACCCAGTTCGCCGCACGATCGTGATAATCGAAGTTCACGAGCAGAGAATCGCGGGAGGTTTAGAGTGGGATGGCAGGAGACCCTCTGCATAGGTCACTAGTGGCGCATATGATACATGACTAGTTTCACGTTCTGGAATCTGTTTGGAGCCCCGCGTGTCGATCAACATTGCTGAGTTTGCAATTTCAAAAGCTCGTGACATCACATGGGCCGCGCAGAGAACGCGAATTCTTGCGTCGCTCGTTGAGCTACCTTCGAAACGAACCAAGCCGCTGGCCAAAGCGGTCGAATCCGTACTACGGACTTTTCAAGAAGGATCGGTTCAATTCTCGATCGCAGATGTGGGGGATCAGCAGGCTGTGCAGGTCGTTATCCGACGCCAGCTCACAGGCGAACGGCAACTGGACCACATCGACGAACAATCGCTTGCAGATGCCGTGGATCGCGTCGAGATTGAGGCGGACGAGCATACCGAAAGCGTCTCGTTGATCGCGACTTTGCCAGACAAGACACAACGTATCTCGGCCGCTGCCGCATCCGAATGGGCGATCGCATTGGCTCAGCGCAGCACGACCGGAGCATTGGCAACCAGCCAGCAGCGAATCGCCACGTTGGCCCACCAGCTGCAGCAGGCGGAGCAGGACGGCCTAAACCTCAAGCATGAGTTGGACAACCTTCGTTCGTTGCACGACACGCTGGAGCTGCTGGCCCTTGTTGCGAGCAAGACTGACAACGCGGTAGTGATTTTAGACGCGAACCATCGTGTTGACTGGGTAAACGACAGCTTCGTACGAATGACTGGCTTTGAACAGGCGGAAGTCTATCAAAAACCGCTCGCGAAGCTTTTCTATCCCGAAATCAGAGACGGGGAAGAAATCGGCGGAGTGCAGGAGCTGGATTCCGCGTTGTCGGCGGGACACGGGTTGAATCAGGAGATTCTCCACACTCGCAAGGATGGCCGGACGTACTGGGCGTCGCTCAGTATCACACCTGCTTTCGATGAAGAAGGCAAGCTTCATCGTTGGATTGGAATTGCGTCCGACGCTACTCGTCAACGACGTGAGCAAGAACAACTTCAGCAAGCGAAGGAAGCAGCCGAAGATGCCAACCAAGTCAAAAGCGAATTCCTTGCCAACATGAGCCACGAGATTCGCACGCCCATGAACGCCATTATCGGCATGGCAGAACTAGCACTTGATACTGGACTGGACGAAGAACAGCGCGAGTACGTGGGCACGATTCTGGATTCCGCGGAGAACCTTTCGAGCCTTCTTAATGACATCATTGATTTGTCGAAGATCGAGGCGAGGAAGCTGAGCATAGAAATTGTTGCCTTCGACTTGAAGGAGCTTTTAGGTGCCTTGATTAAGGCCTTTTCTTTTCAAGCCAAGCATGTTGACTGCGAATTAAAGTTGCACATCGAAGACAACATGCCGCAATTCGTCTACGGTGATCCAACCCGGATTCGTCAAGTTATCGCCAATCTCGTCGGCAACGCAATCAAGTTCACGACCGATGGGACGGTGACCGTTACGGCCAGCGTCAAACGAAAGTCGAAACATCGAACTCGGATCGCGATCGCCGTCGATGATACTGGAATTGGAATATCGGAGGAGAAGTTGTCTCAGATTTTCGAAGCATTTACGCAAGCAGATAGCTCCATTACGCGACGCTTCGGCGGGACCGGCTTGGGGCTTACCATTTCGCAGCAACTGGTCGAGTTGATGGGTGGTAAGCTTCGAGCCAGCAGCAAACTCGGAGAAGGCAGCACCTTCACGTTCGAACTTTCGTTAAAGCCAAGTGAGCCGATTACGAAAACGCCCGTGGAGGAGCAGAATGGCGAGACGCTCCGGAGTCTCAGTGTGCTCGTTACTGATGACAACAGGGCGAACCGTAGTCTTGCTCGTCGCATCCTCGAAAAGGCCGGTCATGAGGCTGCCGAGTCGGCCGATGGGCAGCAAACTCTCGAAATGCTCAGAACTAGCCAGTTTGACGCGGTGCTCATGGACGTGCAGATGCCAGAGATGGACGGCCTTGAAACAACTGCGCTTATTCGACAACGCGCGGATATCCAGCCGCAGCCGTACGTGATCGCCGTGACTGCCCATGCAATGAAGGGCGATCGCGAGCGTTGCATTGCAGCGGGAATGGACGCTTACATCACAAATCCGCTTCGTTCGCGACAACTGTTGGCACTGATGGAGGCGGTCGCCACCACTGAGCGTATCGAGGAGGGGGTGCCTGCTATTGAGTCATCTGACTCCCGTGTATTCGACTTTTCACAATCGCTACAACGGCTAGAGGGAGACACAGAGTTGCTTGAGGAGCAAATGAACTTCTACCTCGAAGACACTCCGATTCTGATCCGCGATACGCTCGCTGCAATCGAAAGTCAAAACGCCAAGCAGCTGGAGATGTCAGCACACCGACTCCGCGGTCTGTCTGTGGGTTTCGACGCGGAAGATTTAATGAAAATCGTATCCGAGCTGGAAGACGCTGGTCGCGAAGACTGCCTAGATGAGTGCCAGAGATACTCGGACGAACTGACGAGGGAATGGAATCAACTGTGCGAAGGGATCCGAAATTGGCTGCGGACATCTGCACTCACGCCTCCCCACTTAAAGTCAGGTACAGCATGAGAAAAGTGAATGACAAAATACCCGAATCCAGTCAGTTCATTGACTCACGAGGCACCCGGCGCTCACGACTCATTGGCTTCCGGGTGATCTTTGGCCATGCTGGTTAAAGAGTGGCCATGCGACTTCTGATTCCGATGAGATTTCTAGCGACCAAGTGCCCAAAGTAGTTTGGCCGTCCCGGCCGAGAGACAGCAGCATACTTACGGGGGAGACCGCCGAGCTACTATAGACGGCCGAGCTAAGGAGAAATTCCCAAAAACTGCCCGAAGGGCCATTGGCGGTCAGGGGTGAACTCACTACTATTTTGCATTCCATAAATTTAATCCCACGAGGCTTTTATGTACTCCCGCTAATCGCGCGTTGTTTGCCCTGTCAACAACAGAACAGCGCGTTAGCTAGTAAGTAGCTCGGTCCTCCGGCCGACTAACGCCTGTTGTTACAAGGAACTTTGCCGATGGCGGTATCGTTGTGTCTCCACAGTGGCGGAAGTGAGCCTTCTGTCGCGACTCCCTCTACCTCGCAACCACCCGATCATTTCATCCAATGCGATGGAGTCGAGTTCGCGGGGAGCCATGTGATTATTGATCTCTGGGATGCGTCACCTCTCGATGACATCCCGCACATGGAGGCTGTACTTCGCAGGGTGATTGATGAATGTGGAGCAACACTCTTGCACATTCATCTCCACCATTTCAGTCCCACGGGAATTTCCGGAGTCGCGGTGCTCGCAGAGTCTCATATCAGCGTGCATACTTGGCCGGAACGATCATTTGCGGCGTTCGATGTATTCATGTGTGGCGATGCGAAGCCCGAACTAGCGGTGCCGATTTTTCAGGAAGCGTTCAATGCCCAACGCGTCGAGGTAAACACGATACGCCGCGGACTTGTCGCGAAAGAGGTGAACACATGAGGCAGTTTGAAGAAACCCTCTATGACGCGGTCTGTCAGCAATTTCGTATCGACAAGATGTACTTCGAGAACAAGACCGACCATCAGCATCTGATGATCTTTCATAATGCCCAATTGGGGCGAGTGATGACGCTTGATGGCGTTGTCCAAACGACGGAAGCCGACGAATTCGTATATCACGAGATGATGACGCACGTGCCAATTTTGGCTCACGGAAGTGTCCAGCGTGTTTTGATCGTCGGTGGAGGCGATGGCGGAATCCTCCGCGAGGTTCTACGTCACTCTGTCGATCATGTGACGCAAGCTGAAATTGACGAGGCCGTTGTTGAGATGGCCAAAGAGTATCTGCCCAACCACTCGGCCGGGGCTTACGACGACGAACGATGCAACTTGGTGATCGCCGATGGAATGGATTTTGTTCGCGAGTGCGAGGAAGAGTTTGACGTCATCATCGTCGACAGCACTGATCCAATTGGTCCGGGAGAAGTTCTGTTCACGGACGATTTCTACAGTCACGCAAGACGTTGCCTCACGGAAGGCGGAGTGCTCGTAACACAAAACGGCGTGCCATTTTTCCAGCCCGATGAGCTGAAGACCACCCATCGCAGGCTTCAAAATCAGTTTGTGGACGCACACTTCTATTGTGCTCCGATTCCGACTTACTACGGCGGGTTCATGAGCTTTGGTTGGGCGTCGGACAGTGCTCAGCTGCGACACTTGGAGCTTGGCGAAATCGAACGCCGTTTCAAATCCGCGAACTTGAAATGTCGCTATTACAATCCGGCGATCCATCGAGCTTCGTTTGCGCTTCCGCAATACATGCTCGAAATGTTGGACGAGTCAGCGTGAGCTCTGGCGAGAAAAGACAGCCGCACGTCACCATTGGCTGCGATCGCGAGCAACAGCAACTTTACCAGCAGCTCGTTGTGGAGCACGGTACGCCGCTGCTCGTCTATGACTCGCAAGTTGTCGAACGAAACTACACGGCGCTACAGCAATCGCTTCCCGGCGTCAAACTCTACTACGCCGTCAAAGCGCACCCACACGCGCACATCATTCGCACGATCGACCGCCTTGGTGGCGGCTTCGACGTAGCATCAGCGGGCGAGACGGATCTGTTGCTGGGACTTCGCGTCTTTGGACGACGGACGATTCACACGCATCCCATCAAGAAAGACGAGGAGATTCGAACCGCCTTGCGCTACGGGGTCACGACGTTTGTGGTAGATAGCCCATACGAATTGGAAAAGCTGATTCCCTATCGGAGTCGCGTCGGTGTTCTCTTGCGTCTCAGTTTTCGCAACCGCGAGGCTGTGGTTGATTTGTCACGCAAGTTCGGCTGTTCTCTGGACGAGGCACCCAGCGTGATCGAACATGCTCGGTCGAAGGGCGTCCACGTGAAAGGAGTGAGCTTTCACGTGGGTTCTCAATGCGCGGAGGCGTCGAAGCACGTCGAAGGCATTGTTGCTTGTCGCACGCTGATGGAGTCGATGCAACGATCTGACAGTGCACCGCTGAATGTGCTGGACATCGGCGGCGGGTTTCCGGCGGACTACGACAGAGCCGGCGTCGACATCGAAAGTTTCTGTGAACCGATTCGACGAGAGATTAGAGAACTCCCTGATGATTGGGACGTGTTGGCGGAGCCCGGCCGCTACCTTGTCGCCGCAGCAGTGACGAGTATCACGTCGGTGGTTGGCAAATCGATTCGAGACGGAGTTCGCTGGTATTACTTGGACGACGGAGTGTACGGTTCGTTTTCCGGGCAGATCTACGATCATACGTGCTATCCGCTGCAAGTGCTGCGTACCGGCGACGCGTTTTCAAGCGTCCTCGCCGGACCAACTTGCGACTCCATTGATGTCGTGGCCGAGGGCATCATGCTCCCAGAACTCGAACCGGGTGACCTTGTAATCGGTCACGAAATGGGAGCGTATACCGCAGCAACCAAGACGCGATTCAATTCATTGCCGGACGCAAAGTTCATTGATTTGTCGACGGAGTAGGAATGCTCTTCAACATGCGTTCGGCTTTTGAGATGGCTTCGTCCTCGTGCCGCAGGATCGATTCCGGGCGAGTAGAATTTGCCGCAGGCAAATAGGGATCGGAGATGCCTGACGAATGGCCACTTAGTTCTTCCAATATCGCCAACCCTCAAAGCGGGAGTTAGGCCTCGGAATAACCTCCTTCGTGCACAGCACTAATCGACCGTCGCATAGACGATCGGCGGCGTCCATTACCATGCGCGTCATTGAACGATAGGTTTCACTGGTCGCCATCATCCGTCCGAGTGGATCAAACTGGTTCGCATCAAGTCCGGACGCAACAACGATCAACTCCGGTTGGTACCGATTTAACGCCGTGACTACGACACGCCGAAAGGCGGCTACAAAGGCAGCATGACCTGAGCCCGCTGGCAGAGGAATATTGAGATTACACCCTTCGCCGGCTGCGATTCCAATGTTTCCAAGCTGGCCCGTTTCTTCTGGAAACAATCGATCTTGATGCATTGAAATCGTTAGCACGCGGTTGTCTTCGTAGAAAATGGCCTCGGTGCCGTTTCCATGATGAACGTCCCAATCCACGATTGCGATTCGCTGAAGAGAATGATTTCGAATCGCGATTTGGGTGGCGATGCTGATGTTGTTGAAGACACAGAAACCGTAGCCGCGGTCAGGCAGTGCGTGATGTCCCGGAGGCCGTGTTAGTGCGTACGCATTACTTAGTTCTTTATTCAGTACCGCATCCACAGCGCAGATTGCGGCGCCGGCAGACAGCAAAGCGTATTCGTAGCTGGCGCGTCCGATTGGGCAGTCTTCGCCTGCGTCGCCGCCCAATCCATTGCTGAGCTGCTCTATGCGATCCACGTAGCTCGGCGTGTGAACTAGGTCGATCTGGTTGCGAGTTGCGGGCTTCGGCCTAGTGAAGGTAAGTTCGCCTGACAACTTGGACGCATCGACGAGATTTTTGAAACGCCGTTTCGACTCACTGCTCTCCGGGTGAATAAGGGGCTGAAGTTGAGCGGCTCCCGCGGGCAGCATCCATTGCGTGCCGGGGGCATGCCAAGACATTTTTTCGTGATAGATGAAGCCGGTACGTGTCATTCTCGTTCCAAATGTTAGCTACTATAGCCTTCGTTTTCGCATTGCGAGTACGTTGCTCGGTGTGAGTTTTAGCGTACCCAAGTTGGAAACCACGCAATGCAATGCACCGCCGCTACCGATGAGATCATCAACGCGTATGAATCGAATCTCCCATCCGGGTAGCAGTGCACCATAAATGTCGCGAACCGTTTTCATTTGTCTGGGCGTGGTGGATTCGTAGGACGGAACCAGAAGGCGACCGTTGGCGTAAACGACGTTGGTGAAAGTCGGCCAGAGCTCGTCACGTCTTGAAGGCATCGGGATTCGTACCACTCGTAGCTTTCGCTGGCCAATGCGAATCGAAGCGAGTTTCGCTGCATTACGGTCAAGGATGGCAGCGTTCTCTGGATCAGTGACACGTTCGTAGCTGCCGACAACGACCGTGCTTTCGTCCGTGAACGTAGCAAACATGTCAACGTGTCCGGTCCCTTCACCGCTAAGCGGTTCCAAAATCGCCACGGTCGCTGCGCCGTACACATCAGCAATCGAGCAGGCGATTTCGGCTTGCGACCTTCCCGCATTTTCGTCTTGGACTCGCGTTGTCGTGATACACAACCCGCGTCCGTTCGTCAGCAAGTTTCCGCCGGGCATACACAATGTCGTGTGGCGCGCCGTCGTTTGCGACATTCGAGCAAGCATAGACGGCACTTTGTCGTCACGACTACGGTCGACAGCGGTGTAAGCGGCATCGACGACAACCGATCTGGTTTTGTCGCGCAAAACGGTCGGCCCATAATCACGCGCCCACACCGTATCATGAGGTACGAAACGGATATGTTTGCCGGGTCGATGGTTGAGTGAAAGCGTCTCGTTGACGGAATCAAGTTGAAATTCGTCATTCACGAGAATCACGAGAGGCACACATCCGGAAGTGGCTGCAGCCAAATCAGACAGCACACTGGGGGCCGAGTCACAAAGTGCTCCGCCCGAGACCATCAAGGCAGATTGATGTTCGAATTCGGCTCGCATGCGAGGGCGATCCTTGAATCGAAACTCGCCTTGGTCACGAGAATAGATCGTAGCAGGCGACGGATCGATCTCGTCCGCAAGGTCGTCGATTGGCAGATTTGGAATCTCGTCCAGTTGGATCTCATCATCAACTGAATCGAATTCCCCCGGTGCAAAACGGAATGACGTCTGAGTGGGAACCTCAATGCTCGAAAAAATTGAGAAGACATCATCGCCGCGCAGACTGGCAGCCAGCGAAGTCCAGACGACTAAAGTCACAGCCAAAAAGGAAACTGGCATCGAAGTTCCTATGGAGAAGTTTGATTCGAATCGTTCAGCGGCACATCTGGTTCAACGAGATAACGCGGTTGCGATTCTTGGTCCCGCTGACAGTCGATGCAGAAGATCTCGCAAGGTAACGCTTGTAAACGTTCTGATGGAATATCCTGTTCGCAAGCGTCACATGTGCCGTACGTGCCATGGGGGAACCGTTCAAGTGCGGCCTGAATGAGCTCCAGTTCCTTGGCAGATGAGACGGCATTCACGAAGTACACTTCGTCGTCCAGCGACTCTTCGTCTTCGTCGATGCCAATGCGTGAGAGCTCCCCGGAAAGCATCCGTCGCAGGGTCTCCCTCCGAGTTAGTAAGATATTACGAAGTTCGTCGAGTAGTTTTTTTCGTTTCATCTGGAGGCAACCACGAATACATCAATGTCGCTCGGCCGTCCGCGGCCGTGAATCTGTGTACTTTCTTTCCCCGGGGACGGCCGAGCTGAGCTACTCAGGAGTCAGCCAAGTGCGTCTGCGAGAGTGATCCTGTCGCAGCCATTTCTGGAACCGACCAGCTGCCCAACTCCTCTACACTCCGCGAACGGAAATCCACTTCTGACCATCTCTCACGAATTCGCGCACAGGCCTCACGGATCTCTTCTTCGGTCGGTAGGTACCTAACGTTTGCGCCGTCCATCATCAAAATTGGAACTAAACCTCAAAGGCTGTATGTGGCGGTGGACGGCGAGTACGCTGCCTCTGCTTCCAGGTTTCGTTCCGGTTAGCAGGATCGACTTCTTCACGCATCCGAAGTCGATCTCTCCTTCGCCGATACCGCTTGAAGAGTGACCGATCGTTGCTGTCCCATTCATCATCAAAGCAATTAGTCTTGCTCATCGTAGTACCACACCTCCTCTGTGCGTGACTCATGTCAAATAGCCAGTGACACTCAGCTTAGGCAAGACCCACCTTGTTGCATCATCACACGCCGAGCGTCACTGACAACGGAAGAACTGCACAACGTGTGCCAACATGGCAATTCAGAATCTCGCGTCTGCGGCTTTGAATAAATCGCTTCCTATGGTTGGCTATTGCCCACTTTGGGTAAACGTTGTCCATGCAAAGCAGGTCCACCCCAAGAAGTACTCTGCAGTTCACCTATCCCGGCAGCGGCAGCACTTTTGGTACGGCAACTGCATACAGGCACCCCCAGAACTAACCGCAGGAGCCGGAAGATGAGCCGTCCTAGCAACAATGCCAGTGGGCGTCGCCGACGCATGGTCGTGGTATTCGAAGAGCGGAGCGAGGTTGACGACCATTTGGACAACGCGATTTTCGAAATCGGCGTGAGCAATCAGGAGCTTCTTGACCGCGGGGGTGAAGGGCTTGACGATGACGCGACGGTCTACTTGCTCACAGTCCCCGGATTAGGCATGCGGCTGGCAACAATCGGTGAGCTCCGGCCCCTTACCCGAGAAACGTTTCTCATATCAAAGAACACGTATCGGTTCGCCGAACTCTGGAGAGCTATCGGCGTGGGGGCGACTACCGGCAGATGATCGCTCAAAACAAGAATGCAGACACGTGGAGCCGGGCAGTCGTCATCGTGTACGAGGGCGATGAGAGACTTTGCGATCAGCTTCAAGACGCGTTCGACGAGTTTGGACTCAGTTCGTATTTGCTCGAAGACGAAGACAAGCTATTCGAGCTTGAATGCATTGGGTATGAGCCCGAGTTCTTCTTGCTTTCGATTCCCGGAATTCGGATGCGGCTCGCAACGATACGGGAGCTTCGCAGGTCTTACCCAGACATCAAGTTGGTTTTGATAGCGCAGGATTGCAACTACCAGATTGTCAAAAGCTGCCTCGGCCTTGGGGCGAACGCCGTTATCAGCAAATACGAAGACCCCGAAATGATCGTCTGGTTAACTGTACTCGCAACGGCAGATTCATCGTAGCTCGGTCGACTCTGCCGTGAATCCACGCACTCTCGATCGGGACGATCGAGCTACTGAAGGAACAGGTAATGAAGTCAATTGGCTACGGTGTAACCGACCGCGGCAAGTGTCGCGAGAACAACGAAGACAGTTTCCTCGTTACCGATCCTATGGGGCTCTACGTTGTCTGTGATGGAATCGGGGGATGTTCTGCCGGAGAAGTCGCATCAGCGGAAGCGACTCGTGCAATCCAAGAATTCTTCGAGTCACATCAACGTGAGCTTCGAGATGCCGCGCAATACCAAAACGTCGACGTTTTGGAGCGACTAGTACAACAAGCAATCCGTTACGCTTCGAAGTCGCTGATCCTTGCTGCCGTACGTGATGAATACGCAGATATGGGCACGACACTGACTTTGCTGTTGGTGTCTGGCGACTATGGAATCATTGCTAATGTCGGTGATTCACGTGCGTACTTGATTCGCGAAGACTCTGCAAAACAAATCACCGTGGATCATACGTTTGGCGAAAAGCTCTTCGCGGGTGGTTGCAGTGCCCAGACGGCAAAAGCATTATGCTCACGCGCGCGGTTGGTATCCGCGAGTCGGTCAAGATCGACACTTCGTCCTCGATCTCAAGACAAAAGATAGGATCCTGCTCTGCTCTGATGGACTTAGCAACTATTTCGAGGACTGCGAAGAGTTCGCGGCGATTCTGATGGAGGAAGACCTTCCCGCGATGCCGCAGGTGCTTGTTGATCTCGCTAATTCCCGCGGCGGGCGGGGTAACATCACGGCCGTCGTGGTCGCGATTGATCCGAAGTAGCTCGGCCGCCCCGGCCGTGAATCCATGCACTCTCGGTCGGGGCGGCCGAGCTTCTATCGGAGCAGCCGCGATACTTGGCGCGACCATTCTTCCTCGGCCATCTGAGGCTGTAGTTCTTGAAGCCCGCTGGGGCTAAAGACATTCACCTCGACGATCTTGTCACCGATCATATCGAGACCGGCAAAGCGGATGCCGTCGCGGTTGAGCTGTTGGGCGATCGGCGCTTATTCAAGAGAAACAGTACGGAACTCATGCCAGAAATCGCTCAATGATGATGGTGGTGAATTCGGTGTCGGCGAAACGGTTTCCGTCGAACAGGCCGCCAGTGCTGAAAACGTTGAATTCAATGATCTTGTCACCGATCATGTCGACGCCAGCAAGCTGGATACCGTGATCGAACAACAGCTTGGCTGCATGAGTGGCTGCCTCTCGTTCCAGTTCGTTTAGGCTTAACGGATGAGGCGTTGCGCCCGCGTGCAGGTTAGCGCGGAAGTCGCCTGCGGCCGGATGTCGCTCAATCCCCGCGATGCATCCGTTTGATTCGAGGATTTCTCCATCCAGAACCACCACCCGCCGGTCGCCGGGATGGTTTGCTGTGACGAAGTGTTGTGCAACCACCGGTTCGTCAGGAAACGTGGCAGCGAGTAGGGACACCAGAGCTTGCTGGTCACTGGAAACGCGGAGCACGTTTTTGCCTCGTGATCCAAACACCGGCTTGACGACGCAATCGCCGGGAGCGTTCCGCACGAAGTCGGTCAGCGCCCTGTGACTAGCGGACACCAACATTTCTGGACGATATTTTTGATTTAACAATAGAAGCGACGACTTGCTGGCGAAACGCGTCAGATGAGCTGGACTATTGATGATTCGAATTCCGGAGGCTTCGGCAATCATCATGAGTTCGAGGAAAGTGTGGTGGATTACATGCCGAGTTGGGTCACGACCCGGATTGGTTCGAATCAGAACAGTGTCTTCGTTGGTAATCGAAAAACAGCTCAACGGGCGCCGTTGTTCGCTGTTCGCAGTACTGTCTTTAGTCGGCGCTTCGCGTGCACCAGCGGATTCCATTCCGGCTAAAGCCGGTACTGCAAACTCTGCGACTTGCTGGGAAGTCGTGAGGTTTTTGGGGAGAGGGACTCCGTGGATTGAAAGGCAGGTATCGTCACCAGCGTTTGCGCCGACGGTCGCAACTTCGGCAACGACAACTTCGTGGCCCAGTCGAACGGCACTGGCAGCCAGTAACGCGGTAGTTTGCCGATGAGTGACTTCATCGAGACGGTTAACAACGATGAAAATGGCGACGGTGTTGGTTTCCTTTTAGGTAGTTGTGTGTCAAACGGGTTTGAGCGAAGGGATATCCTGCGAACCGGGTTTATCTTCGGCGATACCTTCCAACGAACATCCGCTCACTCGTTCGAATTTCAGTTTTTGCTCGGCGGTCATCAGCCGCCCTAGATGCAAGATGCGTTCGCCAGTTTGACCAACGGGATTGACCGCGTGTCCAATGATGATTCCATCTTCCGGAGCGACGTATTCGTGTACGACGTCTCCGAAAATGTTCACCTGCGACGCGATAGGCTGATCTTTAGTGACATAGTCTGCGGCCCTTGCCCATTTCCATCAGGTGGCGAACCAAGGGGTGGAGATGGGCGTTGAGGGATTGATACTCACGTTGTTCTCCAAGGTAGCTCGGCCGCCCGGCCAAGAGCTGGTTGTTCGGGGCCTAGCCGAGAGTCCTGTCTTGTCGACCGTCGTAGTTTTTTGTTCTCGGCCGGACGGCCGAGCTACTTACTATTCGACAACTCTGTCGATCGCGATTCCAAGTTTCCTGATCTTACTTCGAAGTGTCGTACGAGTGATGCCGAGCAGCTTGCTGGCTTCGCCTTGATTTCCAGAGGTTTCTCGCAGCACCAACGTAATCAACTTTCGCTCGACTGCTTCGATCGTCTCGTCATAGAGGCTGTCGGGCTGTGAATCGAGCCGCTCCAGAATGAACTCTTCCCATAAGTCCTCCGGCGTCGATGCTGGGACGGCACCCGACATTGCGGCTCCGTGCACAATCTGTGGCAATGCGTCGGGAAAGAGGACGGGACCAGTAGTATCCAGAACAGCTTGTCGAATGACTCCTTGCAACTCGCGGATGTTGCCCGGCCACGAGTAGCTTCTGAGAATCGCCATCGCTTCAGGAGCCACCCCGCGAACCTCACTATTTAGATCCTCCGAGGCCGCCGACAGAAAATGGTCGATCAACAGCAGTAAGTCATCGCCACGATCACGCAGGGTTGGCAGGTTAATCGTGTATCCGTTGAGTCGATAATACAGGTCTCCCCGGAAATGGTTGTCTTGAACCATCTGCTCCATATTGCGATTCGTGGCGGCGATCACTCGCACGTCGGTCTGTACGGTTTCGGTGCCACCGATCCGCTCGAAACGTTGTTCCTGTAAGATGCGCAGAAGTTTGCCTTGAAGCTGCGGGGCCATATCACCAATTTCGTCAAGAAACAACGTCCCGCCGTTACATTGCTCGAACTTACCGATGTGTTTGCGGTCCGCACCTGTAAAGGCACCCTTCTCGTGGCCAAAGAGTTCACTCTCCAACAGGTTCTCTGGAATTGCTGCACAGTTAACGGCCAAGAATGGTCTCTTTGACCGATCGCTGTGTTGGTAGAGAGCCCTCGCGATGAGCTCCTTGCCGGTTCCACTTTCGCCGCGAATCAGGACTGTAACATTCTGGGCTGCAACGCGACCGATCGCCTTGTAGACAATCTGCATTGGAGGACACCGGCCAATCATGGCATCTCCCGGAGAAGCCTCGCGTGGCGCGGCGGGGTCGATTTCGATGGAATCGACCATCGCTCTGCGAATGCGGAAGGCTTTTTCCACAACCTGTCGCACACCAGCAAAGTCGAGCGGCTTCGACAGAAAGTCCAAAGCGCCTCGCTGCATGGCTTCGATGGCCGTCGCGCTTGTTCCGCCGCCCGTAATGAAGACGACTGGTAAGCGCGGATCAAGCTCTTGAATTTCGGCGTAGAGCTCCAAACCGGGCTTATCGGGCAACATCACGTCGAGGATGACGGTGTCGGGTTTCTGATCGCGTACGAGCCGCAAGCCGTCAAGGGCAGTGGCGGCAGTCATGACTTCGATGTCGTCGTTCTTTGCGAACGCCTTCTGGAAAACGCTAAGGATAGATCGCTCGTCATCGACAACCAAGAGTACTGGCATTGCATGATCCATGCATGTGTTTCGTGTAGACCCCGCTGCCCATAAGCAGCTTGCGCGCCACTTACCCAGCGTGGGCTCTTTTTGCCCAGACTGGCCTGAATTTTCCAATAGGGTCGGGCTCGTTGGTTAGAGTATGACCGATGGTATCAATATATGCCCAATGGAGTGATGCCCAGTATTTAGAAGATTTGTGCCAGCAGCGTCGTTCCCGACTTGGGCTCATTGCTAGCCATTTCGGGCGAGAATAGACACTTGCAAAGTTCAGGAGACCAATCGGCATTAAGAATTTCCGGGCAATAACAGCGATGCTCTAATCGACGAAATTGGCACAGGATTTGAAGTCAATTGCTGGTTGTCTCAATTAGAGGGTTGCGTCAATGTCGTGGTGGCACTTCGAAAACTGGAATCCCGACTTCTTTACCCCAGCTGCTCGCCCCCATGTTGTCGAGTACGTAGGCGGGCCATTTGACGGCAAATTTGAAAGTCGTGCTGTGTTGGCACCCCTAGTTTGCCTGCAGGTGAGCGCTCCTGTCATTGACGCCAATCATTCTGTGGAAGGAAGTCCAGATGTCGTGGTCACGTCCATCGCTAAGTACATCCTCTATTCACGAGACGGCCGCTGGATCTACACTTTCGGGCGAAGTCGAAGCCCAATTCCACTGCCACACGACTAAGGAACTTCGTGTCACAGAAATCCCTGCTCACCAAGACCAACGATTGCTCGAATATCCTCATCGCAGATCTCAGGGATTCACCTGCCAGCGGACTGGTGGGATCAATTCCGCCCTGACTCCGTTGCGGTTTGGCACTTCACGCAATTCGTGGTGTACGGCAGCACTTCGAGTCGAGTATTTAAGATGTTTTCACCGCACTCCTGACAGACTCCGAACGTGCCTTCGTTAATCCTTACCAGCGCGTCGCGTATTTCAGCCAATTCCTTGCTTTCGCTCATCGAAACCTTCGCAAAAGCCATGGCGTCATAAGCCTCATCGGGCTCGTGCACCTGCAGTGCCAGCTCGGACGAAAGCGAAGTCGTCAAACGGCTTCGACGCGCTAGCAGTAAAGATCGAAATCGATCAGAGAAGTCCAAGCGAGCCATTCAATGTGTCCCTCGGTTAGGGTAACGAACGGATGACGCCAGTACCGCGTCTACGCGGACAGCAATGCACGACGCGTACCAATTCAACGGAGTCCCTCAGTGTGGTCAACGATTACACGGCGACAGTCATGACGCGGCAGTTAAAAATGATTCAGAACCTCAGTTGACGTTGAACGCTTCCGCCGTGTTAGTGCGGTACGTTCTATTTGAGGTCAGCGTACTCATTCCAAGTATCATCGAACACACCATCAATGATCATTTCGTCGACTTCACTGGTCACGTCATCAGCCACGAAGCTCCACCGTTGAATATGCAACTGACGCAGCTGGGTCGTCCTTAGTGCACTCAACTCAAGTGACGAGTACGAACAAAGAGACTAACGCAAATACCATTCGCACGTTCATTCAGAAGCGGTCATGTGTTGCTCACGCCGGCCAACAAATGGTCCCGTTCACGCAATTCAAAAGAGACCGCTCGGTGTCGTTGGCTGAACACATGGCAGGTTTTCGGGGCATCTTCGCAGCTATCACGCAGGCTAGGGCATTCGCTCGGTTTGGTACAGAGATTGCTTATTGTTGGTTGATCTCGGCATGCGATGTCGAGCGAACGCATACGAATTAAGGGAGTGATGACATGTCTGGAAAGTCACCAAAAGCCTCCGGCAAGCCAGCCGCGAAAACGGCTAAGGAAACAAAGAAGGCCCCGAAGGGTAAAGGAAAAGGCGACAAGTAACTCCAACTTCTTGCCTCGGCGTTATCGCAGCCAAGTCGTCCTCAACATCACCAACGCGCACTCGACCTCGGCAACGGGGGCGGTGCAATAACGGGCTATGATGAATGGCTCACCTATAAAGTTGACGCAACCGTTTGTTGATAACGCCGAGCTTTTGTTACTGGAATTGCTGCAAGGCTACGAAATGAATCCAGAGGAGCACTTGGAGTGGAATACGGCCAATGACTTGCCCACAAAGCTTGCCGACATCTGGCAGCTTGGAGTGCGGAAATTTGCATGCGGTGAAGACGAACAATGGTGCGTGTTGATCGTCAGTCGGTGCGTTGACTCTTCACTGCCAGATCGCGTCATCATCTGGTATGAGCTATGCGATGAACGCCCAAATTTTTCACTGCTGGCAGATCGGCTGATGCGAGCCATGGTATTCCCGCGACGGGGGCGGCCATGCAAGCCGAGTGGCATAGAGTTTCTCGACGCGGAGATGCAATGGTTTCGGCCGTTCCTAAGTGAAATTGGGGTTCGGACAACGTCAGCAGGCCGTGCTGAGGTGTGGGAACAAGTCTTTGAACGATTGGAACGCACTTGGCGACATGTTTATTCCGTGCCCGCAATCGAAGCCGATTCATCCAGAGACTTCATGATTTCGAAGTTGCTTCACAGTGCTAGGCAGTTCGCCCAACAGATTCCGCACCTGCCTGTGGAAAGCGTCTTTGAAATCGGCCGAGAAATAGCCAGTGGACATCAGCAATGGTTTGCGATTCTTTCAAATCGTCTCTTCGGATCACAGGCCGGATTGCTACTGGTTGAGCGAAACGAGCTTGTCGAACCACTCAACACGACAGTCGAAGACCTACTACGGCATTGTGTTTGCCTTTCCGTTTCATTCACAGCGGCGGGTACTTTTCCGAACGTTGTGGCCCTTCGACACAATCCCGGAGGATCGGTCCGCACGCTCATCGATTGGGAAATCGAATTCGTCGAACTTTGCATGCACCTGTTACCGAGTCTCGTAATTCTTCCCAATTGTCGAATCCATCGGGATGGCCTCCATCTGGCAAGCAGTCATCAAGTGATTCTCAAGAAATGACAAAACCGCACTTGAAAGATTGCAACCAAGTGACGTGACGCTCATAGGTCCAGCAATTCCAGCACCGACTTACCATCGCGCACGCGATCAATTCGGCACCTTGCTTCTGTGTTATCTAGGTATCGAGGACGATGCTTGGCCGGTGCCAAGATTTTTCGATGCAATAGTTCTCGCACAATGGGAATATGTCTGAGTGCTAACTTACCGACGAAAAGCGGTTCGAGCTCACCGCCTGCCGCGAGGTACTCCAGCACTTGCACCAAACCACGCAGGTACACGGCATCCTTTGTCAGTCCACCGCCTCGGTAGACGCGAAGTACGATTGTGTAAGCAGATTTCGGGTCGAAACCATGCTGTTCCCACAAGAGTTGGAACGTCTGGGTGAATGTCTCGCCGCGAATTAGGGCATCGACTGCCACAACACGCGCTGCGAGTGTCCTTAAACGCCCCGTTGAAAGGCCGCCAACGAGATACTCAGAAAGAACGGCGATCCCTTCTTGCAGCTCGTCGTATCCAGCCAAGCCTACCTTCAGAAGCGTCAGTGGTTGGGCTGCACCGTTGTAGTAAGTGACCAGATGCGTGCCCACCTCATGTTGCAACAGAGCATTTGCTCTGTGTTTCCCGACGGAAGTCTCGCGACCCAATAGCAAGTCTCCACCAGTTACTAGCAGTCCGGAATAGAGGTCATCACGGATAATCGCCTGCGCAGAAAATCCGGCAGCTTGCCGTTTGTAGAATTCGATTTCGCGGGTAGCCTTGGCTGCGAATTGTTTGGCCGACAGCGACTCGTTTTCAGAGGGCTCCTCGTTGAGCGAAAGCAAGCGGAGGGCAAGTTCGAGCAGGCTGGGCTCCACGCCACCGAACACCTGAATGCTACCGTGTAAGAAACGGTGGGTGTCGAGATCAGAGAGCATTGTAATCTGACGATCCAGTTCATCCTGTGTCTGGCGAAACAGATCGGCTAGTGTTGGATCATCGACTTCGTCCACGCGAATATTCAGAAGCCTCCGCTTCAACAGCAACGGGTCTGACTCTAATGGTCGGTATTGCAATATCGGCGGTTTTGAATAATCGCTATCCGAGAATCGAATCCATGCCCGTTCTGCGTTTATTGGTGTCACAGCCAAAAGAAACTTGAATGCAGAGCTGACTTCCGCAAGTTCTCGGTCGATGTCAAAGACGACTTTCGAGAGCTTTCTTCGACCTAGCACCCAGTAGTGCTGAGGTTCGGTATTGGTTCGCTCCAACGCAAATGCAAACGATGCTCGCTTCAATGCGTGCGCAACCCCTCGGCGTAGCGTATCAAGAGTCGAGTCATACACGACACCCGTTTTGGGATGCCGGTAGATCGGTTCGATTTGAATGCACACGGAACTTGCATTGAATTGTTCCGTTTCAGCTGGGGAGAGCAAGTCGTTACGTATACCTGCGTGTTCGCGTGACTCCACAACTGCTTTCTGACCGTGGGATTTGATTCGTCGCAAGGCGAATTCCAAGCTGCTCAGCAGTTTACGCGGTTGATTGTAGGGCGACGTGGAGACTACAAACCGCGGGTTCGGAAGTACTAGCTCGCCGGTGTCCGCGTCACGCCGTTCTTCAATATCAGGAATTGGCAAAGGCCGGATCTCAATCAGCAAGAAAGCACCGAACTTGCTGAATGAAAGCTCGGCGATAGCCCGCACAAGTTGCTTCAGTCCTTTCCTTCGCGGAGCGTCGCCAGGCGCAACGAGAAAAGCCGCTTCAGAACTGACGAAGGTGCCCGCCACCTCGTCAGAATTGTCTGCGTCATTACGATAGACGCACAGAAACGGCAGTAACCGGTCGATACTTATCAAGCCACCGCCCGGCAACGACTCGTGCACTGGTTCGCCAGAAGAGAGGTTTTTAACAATTCGTCTTACGACGGTTGCGGAGATAGCTTGGTGGGGGGACGTTGTCATTCAGTCGGCACTACTACGTTCGCGACGCAGTGCGTTCAAGCTTGAGTACTACCTTCCCGTGCCGGAACACCAAGACAGTCCCGGTAGACTGGCTCACTACAATTGCCATTGCCTGAGTGTGGGAAGTAATTGATGCAGCAGCGTGATGTCGCGTGCCAAGGCCAGAAGGTAGTTTGCTACTGAGCGATTTGGGGATGATGTACGTTCCCGCGCTTAGAACCATACCGTCGTCTTTCACTACGAACGCGCCGTCGAGTAACGCAAACTCCTTAATCGTTTCACCCAAGCTTGGATCAAGGATGCTGCGTAAAGTCTTGGAATAACCATGAAACGGATTCAGCACGAGCTGCTTCGTATGCGGGCGCACCTGCCGCGAATCTCCAATCACGAAAACGGTTCCAACCGGCTTGCCTTCTCGGCCCTCTTCAGCAATTTCTAGAGCGAGTGTAACCACGCGTAGGATGACGGACGGCAGAAGCTTTTGCTTGCCGCTTTGTCCGGATGCAAACACGCTTTCAAACTGTGACTGCGGCCGAATGACAGTGAGATTGTCAAGCTTGCGGCCATCGGCACCAGTGAGACAAACAACGTCCGCGTTGGCAGAAACGAGCCCTTTTGCTGCCGAAAGCATCAGCCCCAAGTTGGCTCGGTCGACACGGGTCAGCGACACTTTTGGGACATCGATAAGATGAGTATCGGGGCGATCATTGGGCACATCCGTTTGAACGTCCGGCGTCACGATGAGAAGCCTGCCATCCCAGTCTTCCATTCGATCCCAAGGAACATGGTGGAGCTTGTCTGTGCCGATCAAAATAGCCTGAGCCGCTATCTCCGGCATGATCGTCATCGCATGATCCAGAAGAATGCGATTGATCTTGGGGCGTTTCGGACGTTTTGGTGGCTCTGCCACACCGAATCGCTCATGAATCAGCTTTTCAATCGCTCCAACGTCATTCGCAGAGACGATCTCTTTCCGAAACGACTCATCACCAAAGAACTCGGCCATTGCGGCAAGACTGACGAGGTGTGCCTGCTTGCCTCCTCTACCGAATACGACAAGCAAAACCAGATGCACAAGTCCCGATTCATTGGCTGCGCCGAAATCGATCCCTGACCGACTTCGCCCCAATACGGCACAGAACTCGCCATCCCAATCGCTAAACGTGTGCGGTAGTGCGAAGCCAGATGCAACTACTGTCTGGGCGGTCTCTTCGCGATCTTCGATAGCTCCGACGAGCTGATCAGCATCGAGCCCATCGTCTGGTTCCAGACGCGTTGCCCGAATTAGCCGTCGAATCGCTGACCGCCGTGACTTGCTTGTCAGCTCCACTACGCGCAGGTTGGAAGCGAAACGTTTCGCATCCACCGGGGTTTCGTTCTTTGGAGATGACATCGTCGGTGACATGAGCATTCGAAAGTCTAGGTCATGGCGTAGGGCAAATTCCCTGTTCGGCGGTAGCATGTCTGCTAAAGGACGCTGGTTTGCAAAGCACATGCCAGGGAAAAACGCTGATTGCCAGCCGAAAACGGCTGAGCTACTGGGCAATCCTTAACCTTGGTGGTCAATGTCTATCGCCATCGTCGCCCAAGCGAAAAACAGATATTGCGGTTTTATGGTATCCGCCGAATGGTACGGCATCTGCTCTTCGACAGGAAGCTTTAGCAAAGATCGGGCAACTTAAACGAGGACGTCGATATGATCGCTGCTCAAACAAAGGCCTCCACTTGGATGCGGACGACCGTCATCGTTTTCGAAGGAGACGAGCAGTTTCGGTATCAGCTTCAGGAGGAGTTCGCCGAGTTAGGTCTCCCATCGCAGGTCGTGTATGACGAGGACGACGTCTTTGACTGGGTGCACCCTGAGCGAGAACTGTCTGATGGCGCATTCTTTATGCTCCCACTTCGGGGGTTAAGCAATCGGTTGGCCGCACTTCGAGAGCTTCGAGCCTCATGCGCCGACATCAAGCTGGTGCTAGTTTCGAAAGACTGCACTTCTAGGTTCATTGATCTGTGTATCAGCCTCGGCGCCAACGCGGTCATTGACCGTTTTGAATCACCTGAAAAGATTGCCCGACTGTCAATGATCGTGGCATCAGCTTCATAAGTAAGTAGGATCCTCACCATGAAGACGATGGGTTTTGGCCTGACGGATGTTGGCCTGATTCGTAGCAACAATGAAGATAGCTTTCTTGCTGATGACGATCTGGGCCTCTACGCAGTATGCGACGGCATGGGAGGGCATTCTGCCGGTGAAGTAGCATCCGCGGAAGCCGTCCTTGCGGTCCAAGGTTTTCTCGAAGAATACCGCGGCGAATTTACCGATGCGCGACGCCGTCAGGACCTCGACAAGCTTCTCTCGCTCGCGAAGGCTGCGGTCAATTCCGCATCTGCCGTCGTATTCGAAGCAGCGCGTTCTGCTTCACGCTCCGGCATGGGCACAACTCTTGCGATGCTGTTTGGGGCCGGTGGCCAAGGAATCGTTGCCAACGTCGGTGATTCACGCTGCTATGTGCTCCGAAACGGCTTGGCCGCTCAGGTCACGTCGGACCACACGTACGCGGAAGAGCTCATGGCCGCTGGAGTCAGTAGGGCCACCGCGTCCTCGTACGGTCACTTGCTAACGAGGGCTGTCGGAGTTGCTGTCGGAATTGAAGAAACTGTTGATGTTGACACGTTTGTGATTGATTTGCAGCACGGCGACAGGATATTGCTGTGTTCGGATGGCCTTAGCGAGTACTTCGACACGGCCCAAGAAATTGGGGATTTGATTGCGAATGAAAGCGCAGAAGCCATACCGGACCTTCTGGTACGAGCGGCAAACAGCCGCGGAGGACTAGACAACATCACGGCATTGGTCGTGGCAGTCGAGAAAACCGAAACGCGGCGCAATCGGTGGTCGCGATGGCGGCAACCCTTTACCGTTGACGATGCGGCGGTCTGTCTCACCATCATCTAAGTCCATTCTGGCCTCAGGCAAAAGTTTAAGTGCAAATTACAATTTCGTTCAATCAGGTCGAATTACCGGCTTCAGATCAGCTCGTCATGCGAAGCCAACTCACTCGTGAATTGGCTCGATTTTCGCGGCAGCTAGTTCGAGGACGGATGTACATCGAAAGAAGTGAAGAGGACGGAACTAGTTGTTCGCTAGAGTTGAGAACAAAAAGTGGTGAAGTAGTGACTCTGACGGAAACACGCCAATCACTTCAGCAAGCATTCAGGGATGTGGTCCATGCCGCGAAAAATCGCCTACGTGCTTTAGAAAACGATGGAGTCACTCAAAAGCCGCGGCTGCCAAGTAACAGTAACTGGACGACTTTGGAATAGTGACGGTCGTGAAAGTGAATTGGCCTGTCAAAGTGACTGAGGTGGGATCGTCGCCTACATCGCAGCCACCAAGACACGCTTCAACATGCTACCGGACGCAAAGTTCATTGATCTTGCGGCGGACTGCCTGCAAATTGGCTCAATGCGGCGGCGAAATCAATCACCCGTCCCCAAGTCTTCATTAAGGGCTGTTTGCAGAAGGGCCATCTCCCGCTGACTGTGGTCCGTTATGCCGCGAAGCAGGTCAACGATTCGCTGAACGACAGCCTGCAATGCCACGTGGTCCGTCGGCTGAAGGCGTTCAAGCGTTGTAGCTACTACTTTCATCTCATCACGAAAATGGTCGTGTTCACTACGCAGCACGTTAACTTGATCAGATAGGTGAGGAGTCTCATCGCAAATGAAATTGATGTAGCCATCGCATTCTTCTATCGCCAAGACGCGTTCCAGATGCTGCTGGTACGCCATCCACGCGAACCGCAGGCTGGAAAGCTTTCGCGTAAAGGTGTCGCCAACCGTTTGCCATTCGATCGCTGCAACGAGAGCTTCGTGAGCGTGACTTAGCATCTCATGCTCGATGCGGGTTTGGTTGAAGATTGGACGAAGTTCTTCTACCGGCGAGGATTCATGCTCAGAGTCAGCCATAGTTTTCCTTTTTTGGTCGCTATGAATTCGTACGCGACATCGAGTTCGATTCTAAATGGCAGTCTCGCAACTGCAGCCAAACTTTTGATGCTCTTGAGAGTGGCCCCGGTTCAGGTGAAAAATAAACCGTCTTTCCGATCTCAAGCTCCTCGAACAGTTGATCAGCAACAACCGTTCCAACGAAAAACACATCCTTTCCATGTTCAGATCGGAGTATTCCGTAGCCTTCAAATCCGTTCGCGTGCAATGCGTCATCGCTAGATGGCACGCGGACGATCTTGGTGATCCGACCACGTCGCATAGGTTGTTGCATAGGTTGTTGCATAGGTTCGTCGTTCATTAGATTTACCCCGCGAAACCCAGAGTGGCGGCCCCAACGGAATGGTTGGAATCGCATCGTTCAAAACGAAAATATGTCGCTTCCTGCGCGAAGAAGACGCGATACGCCGCGATTCCAACCATTAGCACATCACCGGTTCTTAATCGTCGACTGCCTTCGATTGGTTGACCGTTCACGAGAGTTCCGTAACGACAGTCAATCTGCTTTACCCACGCTGAGTAGTCTCGGAGCGAGATCTCACAGTGACGTTCTGCAACCAACAGTCCGTGTGGTCGGAGCTGACAATCTTTGCCACTACCGATCAAAAACTGCGAACTGGAAACGACGATGTCGGCTCGTTCAAACCCGTCAAAAATGCGTTGAAGAACTAATTTCATGCGAAATTCCTGATTGGGCCAGAACAAGCGGCCGACATCTGCCCCTCCTGAAATGCAAAGCACGTACCAGCTTTCTCGCAGGCCGATCATGACTTCTGCATTCTCGTCAGGCGGTTAATCAATGCCCGCAACGGTTAATGGCTGGCCAGCAGGCTGCGTGTTTAGCGCCCGATTCCGTGACCTGTCTCTTTGGCACAGTCATTGCCCTTAGCGGCAGCGGTTCAATTCGCAGGGTGAGGATGCACATGGAAACGCCGATCTGGCAAATTCAAGTTGGTGACGGGCCGTTGGTCGCCGCGGCGATTCACGATGGTGACGACGTTCGCACGGAGCTACACGAGCATATAGCGATTTCCCCTGACGATCGTTTGCGAGAGCAAGATCCTCACACTGGGACATGGACATCCGTCGCTCCGACGAGAATCGTAGCCCACCGATCTCGCTTCGAGGTGGACCTCAATCGTCCTCGCGAAAAAGCCGTCTACCAAACTCCCGAAGACGCGTGGGGTTTGAGAGTGTGGAAAAATTCGCTCGATCCTCAGGTGCTCGAACGCTCGTTGAATGCATATGACGAATTCTATGCTGACGTTTATCACACCTTGGAACGACTGGTCCTGCGTCATGGTCGCGTAGTCGTTTTCGACCTACATACCTACAACCACCGCCGTAACGGACCAAATGGTGAGCACGCTGATCCAAAAGCGAATCCAGAGGTCAACATTGGCACGGGCACGATGGATCGACAGCGGTGGGCGCCGATCGTCGAGCGTTGTATGAATGAGCTCGGAGCTTGTGATTTCCATGGTAGGAAACTCGACGTTCGTGAGAACGTAAAGTTCAAGGGCGGAAACTTCTCAAGATGGATACATGAGAAATTTCCTACAACAGTCTGCTCTATCGCGATTGAATTCAAAAAGTTCTTTATGGATGAATGGACCGGTGAACATGACTCAGATCAAGTTCACTCCATTGAGTACATCCTTCGGGAGGCGGCACTTGGTGTCTTCGAAGAACTCAACAGCTTTGAGCAAAGCAGCATCGAGTCCTAGTTTCGCGACTCCACTGGTAATCGCAGAGTTCCGTCAGCATGACTATTGCATCTCCCACTCACCTCGAATCAAGCTCTGTTTTTGATTCAAAGAAGTCGACTACTAGCCGAACTATGAATCGCAACAAGAAAAGTGCTGACGCCGAATTGCTAAGTGATGTCGAGAATCGCCTGTTAGCCAACCAGCGCATCCGTCGTACGTTGCCAGATGGCGGACGACTACACATCGACAGGCAGCTTCCTTTTTTGGTGGTGTATCGCGCTCCGCCGGATCGAGACGATGTTGGCACGAGGGAGCTTGTAAAGGCAGAAGCCTCTTACCTGATGGTGACGGATGACGCTAGACCGAAGCTGATCGGCCGGCTTGTTGACAAGATTGCAGATGTGTTTGCTCAACAGTTTGGGGCGTTTCTATTAATCGAAGTATGGGCGGGCGCGGACGAAGGGAAGTCGACAGATCATCGGGCTATTGAGGTCTCACCACGATTCAAAGTTGTGGCCCCCGCCAAACAGACTTTGACAAAGTCTATCGACGAACTGGCGGGTCAGCTTAGACGGATCAAGGTTCTAAAACAGACTGTCGAAGTCGACATAGAACGCATTGACCGCTTTCAACCAGCCGGCCGTCGAAGTCTCCTGACGCCCAAGCGACAAGCCGAACTCAACTGCTATTGCCTCGGTATTGAAGTGCCACCAGTTTGGCGAGACCTAGATCGAGGGCAAGATTTTCCCTTACTGATGCGGACATTGGTGAGGCGATTCAGTCACGCCTTGCGGCGAAGTGTTTTTCGGTTCGTCAAACAACACACGACGCATACGCCGAAGCATTATCACGAGCTGGGAAGACGAGCGGTCGTGAAAGCCGTCTGGGACGTGGATGCGCAGCTCGGAGCAGTAAGCGACAATTTTGAGTTTCTCATTCAGGTCACACCGATCAATACGTTTTCGGCATGGCAACAGTTTAAGGCATCGCACTTCGAACGCCCGCCAGAGTTCCACTACTTGCCAACACCGATGAATCCGGCAACTCTGAAACGAAGTCTATTTCAGATTCCGATTGATCGAGTCGAAGACCCAGCGCTCCACAACCTGTTTCGACAGAAACAAGAGGTACTCGATCGCAAGATCACGATGCTGCGGGATCGCAACACAAAATCGTTCTTGTACGGAAGTCTTCAGCTATACGGTGACGTGGATGACGGCTTGCTCCAGCTGGCCACCGAAATTCTGGATGTTACGGCAAGCAGTGGGAAATCTCGGTCAAGCGGACGAGTATTGAATGCCCATGAAATTGCCGAGCGCGCACAGGAACACATCGACTACTACCGAAAAGCATTCACTGAATTCAAAGGTGGCGTAGAAGTAAGTTCGAAACCAGCAGGAATCATGGTCTCACGAGGGAAATTGCTAATCAACGACCGATTGACCATGTCAACAGGAGCGGTCGAATCGACGCTGCACCATGAAGTTGGCACGCACTTGGTGACTTACTACAACGGCTTTGCTCAACCGTTCAGGCAACTTGGTTCCGGGCTCGCAAACTACGAAGAACTGCAGGAAGGTCTCGCTGTCCTCGCCGAACATCTTTCTGGTGGGCTCGCAAGGTCTCGTATGCGCCAACTGGCAGTACGCGTGATTGCTGTGAAGATGTTGGTCGAAGGTGCCGAATTTGTGCAGGTGTTTCGAACTCTTGTTGATGACTTTGGATTCACGGCAAGGAGTTCCTACACCACCACGATGCGAGTATTTCGCAGCGGCGGACTCACAAAGGACGCCATCTACCTCCGTGGATTGCAACGACTCTTGGACTATTTGGGGGAAGGGGGGGCGCTCGAACCAATGCTCGTCGGCAAGATGGGCTTTGAGCAGCTCTCGATCATCCGCGAACTACTCTTGCGGAAAGTCATTCAGCAGCCCGCCATTGTACCACGATACCTGACCATGGAGTCTGCAACAGAGCGGATGACTCAGATTCGATGCGGCATTACCGTGACCGACCTCGCAAGTGCAGCGGTCAAACAACTATCGCAGCGATCACGGAAATCGCAAACTAACTCTTCAGATCGGACGCACAAATGAAAATCGGTTTTCTAGTAAACGATGTTGCCACGGAGCAGGGCAGCTATACGACCATGCGGCTCGCGGTCGAAGCTGTCAACCACGGACATGCTGTGTCAATTATCGGCGTCGGCGATCTGGCATATGATCCAGACGAACACATTAGAGCACGTGCAACGTCGGTCCCAAAAAGCAAGTACAAGACGTCCGAAGGATTTCTTAAAGACCTTCACGGCAAATCTGCTATCCGCGAGCGCATTAGCGTCGATGAACTGGATGTACTCGTACTTCGAAACGTTCCATCGGATGATGTGATCCGACGTCCGTGGGCGGCAACGATTGCCTCAGAATTCGGCCGCTTAGCGACCAGACACGGCGTCATTGTCGTAAACGACCCAAACGGACTCGCGATGGCAGCGAGCAAAATGTACTTTCAGTTGTTTCCGGAGCAAGTTCGTCCTTTGACGTTGATCACGCGGGACCGAGATGAGATCAAAGCGTTTGCAAAGGAGCAGGGCCGCATCGTGTTGAAACCGCTTCAGGGTTCAGGCGGCGCGAGTGTCTTCATGGTCCGCCAAGATGACTTGCCGAACCTGAATCAGATGATTGATGCGGTTAGTCGCGACGGCTATGTAATCGCCCAACAGTATCTCCCAGCGGCTGAAGAGGGTGACATTCGTCTGTTCGTGATGAATGGCCGCCCATTGCGAGTGAAGGGCAAGTACGCTGCGTTTAGACGAGTTCGGACTGGAGGAGACATGAGAAGCAACATTCATGCAGGAGGAAAACTAGCGGAAGCGGAAATTACCGACGTCGCTCTCAATATCGCGGAAATGGTCCGGCCAAAGCTGGTTCAAGACGGCATGTTCCTGGTTGGGCTCGACGTGGTCGGCGACAAGTTAATGGAGATCAACGTCTTCAGCCCTGGTGGACTGGGAAGCGCCCAGAAATTCACCAAAGTCAACTTTAGTCGGTATGTGATTGAAGCCCTCGACCGGAAAGTGCAGTACATGCAGTACTACGGTCGAAACTTTGACAACGTCGATATGAACTGTCTGTAAGGAGCGAAAAATGCGCATCGGGATTGTGGTGAATACCCTATTGCCAGCGAAGCCGGGACCAACGACGTACAGCATCGCCTGTGAGGCAGCAAATCGTGGCCACGACGTGTGGATGACCACCACCGGACGAATTTCCTACGGAGTAGACGATCGTGTCGAAGTGTCGGCGCGAGCGGCTCCCAAGCGAAAGCGCTACTCGATGGCTCAGTTCGTAAAAGCCGTCCAGGACGATACGGCCGTAGACGCAGATTTCGCGATGAGCAACTTCGATGTACTGCTGCTCCGAAATAACCCAACGGCGCAAAAGGATTGGGTGCAATCCGCGACCCTTCAGTTTGCGCAGTTCGCAAAGGAACGAGGCGTAGTGGTCCTGCCTGACCCAATCGGGCTAGCAAAGGCCGCCAACAAGCTCTATCTGAGCAACTTTCCCCAACAAGTTCGACCTCGAACCCTGGTAACTCGTGACCTCCGAAAAATCGTTGGGATGTTGCAAGACGAGGGGACACTGATCCTCAAACCCCTCGCCGGTTACGGCGGGCGTGGTGTGTTCATCGTCCACAAACGAGACACCGGTAATCTTGAACGCATTGTGCAATCGATTACTCGTGATGGTTACGTAGTCGCACAAGAGTACTTACCCGCTGCGAATTCGGGCGACGTCCGACTGTTCATGTTGGGTGGCGAACCGCTGCGACACAAGAATGTCTACGCACTTGTACGTCGTGCCCGAACGGGACATGACATTCGCAGCAATGTACACGCGGGAGGTCGTGCAGAAGCAACAGAGATTACACGAGAGATGTTGGAGGTGGCGGATGCCGTCGGTCCGCAACTCAAGACTGACGGGATGTTCTTGGTGGGGCTCGACATCGTCGGCGAAAGACTCATGGAGATCAATGTATTTAGCCCCGGTGGAATCCAGGACATCAACAGGTTCTACAATTCGCGATTTGAAAAGACGATCGTGGATGGGATAGAAGACCGAGTACAGCGACAACAAGCCGCCGCCTAAATGCGAATCGATAAAGCTTCATGACGATCCTCAAAACTAGAACCCGCTTCGGCAAGTACGTCATCGAGAAAAAGCTCGGCGAAGGTGGATTCGCGGTTGTTTACCAGGCTCGCGATACGATCGAGGGTATACACGTCGCACTCAAAATCCCCTACGCCCACTTGGTTACCGAAGAGACCCTTGACGCTTTCAAACTCGAAGTCCGTCTGGCCGCGAGACTCGAACATCCCCATATCCAGCCCTTGAAGTACGCGGATTACATTGACGGCCATTTCGTAATCGTTACAGCGTTAGGCATCGGTACACTCGAAGAAAGACTTGGTAAACGACTTTCGACGCAAACGGCTCTCGACTTCTCGGCACAGATGCTACAAGCGGTCGCCTTTGCGCACGAAAACAGGATCATCCACTGTGATGTGAAGCCCGATAATCTGCTCTTATTTCAAGACAACCAACTTCGCCTTATCGATTTTGGAATAGCCCGCGTAGCTCACAAGACCTTAAGGGGTTCAGGCGCTGGAACGGTCGGCTACATTGCGCCGGAGCAGGCAATGGGAAAACCGTCGTTTCGATCGGATGTGTTTTCACTCGGCCTCATTATGCACCGAATGTTCTCTGGGAAACTTCCTGAATGGCCATACGACTGGCCGTTTCCAGGGTACGATCGGTTAGGAAACGCTCTTCATTCAGATATGATCGCGATCATCCGCAAAGCTACGGAGGTGGAAGCTCGTCGTCGCTACAAGGATGCTCAACAAATGCTTGCGGCGTTTGAACGTGTGAAGCAACCACGAAGAAAAGAGCGACGAGCAACGTCGACTAAGGGAGGAAAAGTTAACACATGGAAGACCGTTCGCTTTCGCGAATTCAAGCGTCAGTTTGGCAAGCTCCTGGAAACACGTCACGAATGCGCGAAATGCAACGGTCCGGTGTCGGAGTCGATGACTGGCTGCCCTTGGTGCGGTGATTCAAGGAAGAAGCATGGGGGCGACGCGATTAGATTCTCCGTCGCATGCCCTCGATGCAATCGCGGTTTGAAATCGGACTGGAATTATTGTGCCTGGTGCTTTGGAGCGGGATTCGAACCGTCGACGAATCGCAAGCTGTCGGATCGACATTACGAAGCAGGTTGTTCGAACGCCGACTGTGACCGAAAACTGCTGATGCCATTCATGCGTTATTGCCCATGGTGCAAAAGCAGAGTGAAACGGAAATGGAGGCTCAAGGGCAGCACGGACACGTGCGGCGGATGTGGTTGGGGAGTCGCCAAAGATTACTGGAGCAATTGTCCTTGGTGCGGAAAGAAGCTTTAGGTCGATATGAAAGAGACTTGGCTGGATTGCAATCACGACGTACCGACTACGTTTGACTTGCCGAAGGGACAAGTTGCGATCTATTCACGTCGTTGCCCCGGTAAATCTACCGCCAATGAAGACGCAGTTCTTGTGATCCCGCTCGACGATACGCGAGTCGTTCTCGCTGTAGCAGACGGTTGTGGCGGCATGCATGCAGGCGCTGAAGCCTCTCGAATCACGCTGAAAGCACTTCGCAGGTCTATCAAGAAAGCTAAGGCCGCCGATGTCTCGCTGCGCTCTGCAATTCTCGATGGCATTGAGGCGGCCAATGCGAAAGTCATGAAGCTCGGAGTTGGTGCAGCTACCACATTGGCAGTCACTGAGGTAACCGGCGAACGAATGCGTTCGTACCACATCGGAGATTCACAAGTCGTGCTTGTCGGCGGGCGAGGGAAAGTAAAACTACAGACGCCGGCTCACTCTCCTGTAGGTTACGCGTTGGAAGCCGGCGTACTCTCGGAAGACGAAGCAATGACGCACGAGGATCGCCACATTGTGTCGAACGTTGTCGGGACCAGAGAGTGCTTTATCGAAGTCGGTATGCGTCGAAAAATGGCCAAGCGAGACACGCTGGTCCTTGCCAGCGATGGCATCTTCGATAACCTTCACGTCGATGAGGCTTGCGATCTGATTCGCAACGGCCAACTCGAAACCGCAGCCACGAGACTAGCCCAGAGAGCGCAAGAGCGGATGAATTCGCCCACTTGCGATGACCAGCCGAGCAAGCCCGACGACGCGACATTTGTCCTCTTCCGTCGCTAGCCTCGCCAGTCAGCCCTGTGTTTTTTCGCGATCTCTTTGCTGGCGGATCTTCGAGCCATTGTCCGGCAGTCTGTCGACATCAGCTACGTGTCGCGAATTCTGCGTGATTCTTTGGCGACGGAACCGTTCCTGCTCAATGCGGTTACATTCTGCTCAGTCGCAAGCCGGCTGACGCGAACAGTTCTCGACACATTGCTGGTCGATCGCGGTTTTGGGGTACGGCACAGCGTTTGCGATACCTACCGATTGATCCGTGCATCGTTGGCGGCTGAGTCAAGTTGCCACGAGATGCCAATTAAGGAGATCACCATGCGAGTAGAACTATATCGGCAGTGGATTTGGAAAGCCGGTGGGGAAAAGGTGCAGATCGAGAAGCCCGTTTTTGTTATCGGACGAGGTGAAGACTGCGATTTCCAGATTGAAGATTCTCTTGTTAGCCTACACCATTGTGAGATCACCCTCGATGACGACTGTTTGATGATCCGTGATCTTGCCAGTCGAAATGGCACCCTCGTCAATGGAAAGGCGATCCACTCGTTGACTCGTTTGAATCACAAAGACGGCATCTGCATTGGTTGCAGTATGCTAGATGTCAGGATTGGAGTGCCGCCGGGTATCTCAGTTCATTTCTCGCATCTATTCGAGCGTTTTGGCACATCTACAAGATCGATTTCTCGACAGAGCAGGCTTCCCAACCGGAGTCGATACCCGTCAGATATCGTGCAATTGTCGAAGACTCACCACTTCGAGATCTGATCCTTTCAGCTTCTCTCCCACGAGCAACCAAGGGGTTCAATTGATTCTCGTCCTTCAACTCGGTGTCCTAATTGCATTTGGTATAGGCACCGGCCTTGCGGCGATCGTGATTCGTGATTCGCTTGCTGATTTGCGCATGCTGAATCGGCGAATGCCAAGCATTCGAAATCGCAAAACTAAGTATCCGCGCAGGAAGAACAGACGATAGGATCGGCAATCGAAATCGAAAGATTGGAGGCCGAACTTGCAACGGTTCAAGAGCATCGTCGTCTCCGTTGACGCATCCCAGGGTTTGGGTGAAGCTACGCCTCATTCTGTGACGCGAGCCCTTCGAATCGGTCACGATACTGGTGCAGAAGTTCGCATTGTTGGCACGGTAGATGAGTTACCTCCGTTTTTGCGGAGGCTGCTTGACGCGAGCGATGCAGAATTGACTGCCGAGTACGACCGCAACCTTCGAGCTCTTATCGACTCTATTCGAAACGTTGGCCCGACGGTCTCCCATGTGCTTAAACAGGGGCGTCCTTTTCTAGAATTGATCCGTGAGGTGGAACGGACGAATGCCAATCTCTTAATCCGAGATATTTCTGAAGATCGTGACGCTCAGGAGGCGTTTTTCAGTGGGCTCGACATGCGGCTCGTCCGCAACTGCCCGTGTCCTGTTTGGATGGTAAAGCGTGACCCATCCGGCTTCGAACACGTACTTGCAGCGGTCGATTTGCTGTCGGAGCGTGATGACGTCAAACGGACCAATTGCGAGATTTTGGACGTCGCTCAATCAGTTGCACAGTCAGAGAATGGCGTACTGCACGTTATCGGTGCGGTCGAAGGACTTGGCAAACACGGTGAGCCGATTCTCAACAGGCTACGTCCTGGTGATGCCGAAACTTACCTCAATGGATTGCAAGACGTGGCAGCCAACAACTTGCGTGAGCTGCTGCGAGGAGCAATCCCGCGGCCCACGCGAGAGAACGTCCGCGTCGAGGTTGGACATCCACCGGAAGTAATTCGGAACTACGCAAGAGAAATCGATGCGGACGTCATCGTCATGGGGACAGTGAACCGAACGACCGTGCCATCGATGCTTGTCGGAAATACCGCTGAGCAGGTGCTCCACACAGTTCGAAGCTCTGTGCTTTGCGTGAAGCCGGCGGATTTCCGATCACCTCTATCGTAGCGATCGGACCTAGCGACTACGGGCGCTTAGCTATTTCTACCCAGCCAATCATTGACAACTAATTTCTAGTCATTCATCAGCGGCGACGCGAAATCAGTCGGCTTCGCAGTTAGCACGGAGCATTCCACCCGCCGCATCACCTTCTCTGCCGTATTGCCGATGAGCAGGCCAGCAATACCAGTGTGTGCGAGCGTGCCCATAACAAGGACATCGGGTCCGACTTCATTCACAACGTTGATGATCTCATCATTCGGAACACCGGTACGCAGGTGGATTCGCTCGGCCTTAACGCCGATGACGCTCGATTTCAGCACTTGCCGGACGCTATCGCGTGCAGCCGCTTCCACAGTCTTTTCGCAGTCAGAATACCGCTGCGTATATTCATCCTGATTGCACATCGCATCAAAGGGCAGCTTCCATACACTTACGACGTGCAGTTCACTGTCGTCGCGGTAAGCCAATAGCGAAGCCATTTTCATGATCGATTCGTTGAGACGGAAACTCTTTCCCGTCGAGTCTGGATCAATGGCCACAACGATGCGATTGGTCTGTGGTTTCGCGTCTGGCTTCGTCAGCCAAAGTGGCACAGGACAATAACGCAGCAATCGCATATCCAGACTGCCCAAGAACAAATCGTCGCTATCGGCGTTTGCATCCTTCATTAAGAGATCATGCCGTCCAACTTGCAGTTCGCGCATCAATTCGACCACCGGACGACCTCGTAGAGCTTTCGCTTCCGCAGAGACACCAAGGCGTTCGACGCTAGCGACGGCTGCCTTAAGCAGAGCCAGTCGAGCATCTGTTTCTGCATCTATGACTCTGTCCGTGGACGGCACTATGGCTGACAAGAAAGACGACGACGTGGGCACGACATTCACAATTGTGACTCGCCCCTCATTCCGCTGAGCCAACTTCGCCGCGCGATCAACAGCAGCTGTAGACTCCAGCATGGGATTGTGATGCACGAGAATGTTCTTGAATCGCTGCAATACCCACTCCTCCTGAATGAATCCGCCTATTCGCCCGGATCGTCTGTTGTGTATCCGTCCTGACCAACGGACTTCTTCTTGGTTCCGTTCGAGTTCAGAGTATCCAAGAGCCTCGCCTGCTCCTTGGGAGTCGACCGAATGTGAATGTCCTGTTGAGGGAAAGCGATTTCGATCTGAGCTTCGCGGAAGGCCTTATCGATATTCATGTGCAGCTGGTGAACGACATCGAGCCTTGATGGCATGTCTTTCATCGCGATGAAACACCGCAATGTAAAGTTCAGGCTGCTGGCTCCAAATTCTTCGAACGTTACAAGCGGCTTAGGGTCTTCGACGACTAGCGGGTGTTCTTCGGCTACTCGGCGAATGTTTTCAATTGTCTTTTCGGTATCCGAACCGTAAGCGACACCAACGTTGACGACGATACGATTGAACTGATCGGACAGTGTCCAGTTCAAGACTCGGCCGGTAATGAAATCCTTATTTGGAACGACATAGTCCTTGCGATCCCAGTTCGTAATCGTCGTTGCACGGATCTGAACTCGCGATACCGTGCCGCTGACATCGTCGACCGTCACGATATCTCCTACGCGAATCGGCCGCTCGAATAGGATAATGATACCCGCGACGAAATTGGCGAACATCTCCTGCAGACCAAACGCCAAGCCAAACGTCAACGCCGTCGCAAGCCACTGCACTTGGTTCCAGTGAATCCCGATTTTGCCGCAAGCCAAAATCAGTCCGACGAGAAAAATCAAATAACTCACGATCGTCGTGATCGCGTAGCGAACGGACGTTTCGATCGGAAGTCTCTGGAGTATCGAAATCTCCAGCACGCCGGGAATGTTTCTCGCTGATACGAGGGTGATCGCGAGGATCACGCATGAAAGGACAATATCGGCGATCGTGACGGGATCAATCACATCGCGAGTCTTGAACGTAACGTCACCGGTGTCGTCAGGAACCATTTCTGTCTTTTGCACCGTGCTTTCCCAGAGTGGCCACTGCTCCAGAAAGCCAAGCGCCGGCAAAACATCAACCCACGCAAACCAAATCCCAGCCAATGCTACGCCGACCATTACCGTTCGCAGCAAACTTTCCGATTGGCTGATCTGCGCTCGAAGATCTTCGGCACTCGGCAATTCGTCCGCGATGACCGTCGCTGCTGTTTCGTCTTGGCTGGCTTGCAGCTGGGCCGCACGTCGTTGTCGAGCTTGTTCGATACTCAATCGACGTCTCTGGACCAAAAGCAGCCGTGATATGAATGCTGTGACAATGAGCACACCTCCAAGTAGGCACGCAGTAGCATAGAAACGCCAAGCAAGTTGTTGAGCCGTGTAGTAGTAACCGAAGAATGTTAGCCCGGCGAGCACCAAGGGCGACAGGACAATTAACCAATACCAAAATGGCTGCAAGCGGTTGATCCAGCCGCCCGCGTTTTGCGTAAGGAAGGCACTGAATGCACCTGACTGCGGATGAAGCACGCGACCAAGAAAATACGAAAGCACGATAGTCACCGCGACAAATGTCAGTCGCTCAAAGGTGTCTCGACCAAGTCCGGACGTACTGGAACTAAGCATCGCCGTTAGTAGTACCAGTGGTAGGCATATAAGCATTACCGCTCGAAGGTTTCTTCTCAAAAACTGAACGGATTTAGTTGGCCAGCCGAGGTGTGCTTCCGCAAGTCCATGTGGGCGACACGTCAAACGGAACAGTTCCAACGGAAGGTAGGCCACGGCAACACTGTACAAACCGTGTGACAAAGAGCTCGATACTTCGTTCGCGTTTTCAATTAACGATAGGCGCCAACTGATGAAAGCGATTAGCGCTGGCCACGGCAGTGCTGCAACAGCCGTGTACAAGAGTGTCTGCAGCGTAGGTCCAAACTGCGTGCAACTGCCCGACTCCGCGATCTCACCGTATTCTCGAATGCGTTCGCGGAATAGGAATCGATTCCTTAGTAGCACGATCAATCCTAGTCCAGCGGCAACATACATCGCGATTCCGTCGCCAAAATCGGCCAACAGCGACTGTGATGCCTTCTGCCAACGCGATCGATCCAACAGCCACAGGTCGCCCTTATCGAACTCAAAACTCGACACCAGCGGAGCACTGCTTCGAACCCACAATATTCGTTCATCAATAAAGGCTTCGTATTCATTTAATTGATTAGAAAACTGTTGCTCTGTGTTCGACAAATCGACCAGTGTCTGGAAATAGTCGTTCTGCGCTCGAATCAACGGCGCCAGCAGCTCGTTCCGTTTGTCGATTAGGGCGACGGCTTCATCGCGTACTAGAGACGTGGTTGGTGGTTCCAAAGCATCGTCGCGGCGAATCGTCTCGTCGAAATCTCTTGAGCGTTCTTCTTCCAGTTTGAGCCAAGTGAGCTGTGCGTCACTGACGAGTGGACTCCGGGCCGCCACCCTCGCCGAATAAACCGATGAGTTGGGGAGCTTGAGCTTCTGTTGGCGAAGCATCGTTCCCGTCGTGCTCGTGAGGCCGATAGTCTTGACTTGATTCTTTGTGCTGTCGGCCTCCTTCTTCCAGTCATCGAGAAACGCACGCGACTCTGACAGTGATTTCTCCGCTTCTGCAATCAATCCATTTAGTTTCTGATATTGCTTGGCCAAGTCGACATTGCGATCGGCAAGTGTTCGCAGGAGAGGATTCGTTTCCTTTTTTGCTTCCGACTGTGTGGCTGCGAGCTGCTTATTTGCTTCGTAGTCTCGACTTTTCCGAACTGCTGCTTGGACTAGCTGTAGCTCTAGGTCTACCGCGGCCAATTCGTTAACAGCAACGTCGCGCCGAAGTCGGGGAATATCAGCAACGTTTTCAGCGTCGAATAACGCAAGCTCTGCTTCCGCAGCGGGAATTTCGACTCCCAGCATCTGCCGCTGGGCCGTTCGTTCTGATTTTTTCGCGGCAGTCAACGCTTCAGAATCGCCGCCCGCCACGATTTGCTTGTTCGCCTCATCCAACAATTGCTTGGCTTCAACCAATCGCTCTCGCTTCTTCTTCGTCTCGGCCGTTCTCGTCGCGATATCAGCATCGGCTTTGCTGACCGCCTCGCGTGCCTGCTCGGCGCGTTTCTCCGTTTGGCTCAGCAGTGATTCAAGCTCCGGTAGCGTCGCGTTCGGATCAAGTTTTTGCGGAGCTGCATCCTTCAACGTCTTTGCCTTGGCTTTTAAGTCTTCAGCCCGCGTGGCAACCGTTTTTAGGGCAGCCTCGGATGTCGCAAGCTTCACTTCGAAAGCCGAAGCTTTCTTTGTTTGATCGATGGCAAGCTTCAGTAGGTCGGTGGTCTTTTTCTTTGTATCCTCGTCCAGATCTGCTGCCGCTTCCACTCGCTTCAACTCTTCTTCTAACGAAGAGGCGGAAGCCACCGGCTCGCTCACGGGAGAAACTGGCAGCGATTCGGCCTCCTGAGCAAGCACGTTACAACTGAGTAGCAGCAGGCTAATCACCGTCAAGATGCAGGAAGTATGACGCGGCATAACAACTCGGCTTAGATGCATTGGTGTTTCGAAGTTGCTCATTCGAGCCAGAAGTGCGGAATGAGTAGATCGCTAATCTTTCTGGCGGAAGAATCTCAACAACCCCTTTTCTTCTTTAGGGGGCGCACTGACATCGGGTTCGTCATCAGTCAAATGTTCTTTAGCCTGCAGGAGTATACGGTTTACCTGAGCGTCGTAATGTTTAAGAACCGTTTTCTTGAGCCGCTGCCGTTCCTCGATTGGCAAGACCTTCAGCGCTGACTCTGAGATGACCTCGCACGGCTCGAAGACGTAGAAGAAGTTCTCGATGTCATGCGAACGATCTACTCGCTCGGCAATCGTGACGTTCTCTTCACCATCAACAGTGGATAAATATTCAATCACAGGGACCAGTCCGTGTTCCACAAGCTTGTAGATACGCAAGTCGAAGCAGTGTTCGCCGAACGATGTAATCGTCGGCTCGCTTGTCGCGTGAGCGATCACCTCACCAATGAACGAGATCTCTTTTCCATTGGTCGGAACTATCTGGATTTCTTCAATCGCCATCTAAAACACTCCTTGATCTGAGAAGCCTCCTAGTCGAACCTCACAGTTCGCCAATTTGGCTGGAAATGGCAAAAGATAATAAAGCACGTGCCATGCCAGACTACGAAATCAGTTGTAATCGCCACCGCCCTGACGCTGCGACACCAACAACTCGCGCTTAGGTGCCAACATATGTCAGACATGGCCAAAAGTTAACCGGACGAGAATCGCCCAGCGATGGAGGATTCAAGCTTGATTTCCATATCACAGGCGCAGGCCTGTTCAAGCCGGCGGCATAACATGTGCTGCTTGCCCGAAAATCGACAGTTCGGCAGTATCGGCTTGCTGTGTTCACGACATGAGAGTGCTCCCGTTGGCAACTACGACAGGAAGCAACCACCCCAACGAGAGTTAGTGATGAGTCTTTCCCGGGAAGTAAAACCAAACCAAAGTGCAAGCCGCACGCCACCGTCGCAACAAGTTGATGAGAAGTTTGGGACCTTTGGAGGTGTCTTTGCTCCTTGTACTCTGACGATCCTCGGCGTCATCATGTTCCTGCGATTTGGGCAAGTCGTGGGACAAGCAGGCCTGATTCAAGCGATCTTGATCGTTTGCCTCGCCAAGGTAATCACGGCTCTCACCAGTCTGTCGCTATCGGCAATCGCGACCAACACACGTGTGAAAGGTGGCGGTGCTTATTACCTGATTTCTCGAAGTCTGGGTGTCGAGTACGGCGGAGCGATCGGGTTGGTGTTCTTCTTGGCACAAGCAATCTCGGTCGCGATGTACGCCATTGGTTTTACCGAGGCCTTTTTGGCAACGTTTCCCGGAATCGGCCTTTCGATGGTCGTCGTGGCCAGCGTCGTTAACGTGGTCATCTTCGTTTGCGTGATGATTGGAGCTGGCTGGGCGATCAAGCTCCAATACTTCATTCTTGCCGTGCTCGTTGCTTCGATCGCGTCGTTCTTCTTCGGAGCATTCGGCTACGCGAGCACCGAAACGCTTACGTCGAATTTGCAGCCTTCCTACCTCGAAGGCCAAAGCGTGTTCACCATGTTTGCGCTCTTCTTTCCGGCGGTCACTGGAATTATGGCAGGTGCCAACATGTCCGGCGACTTACGAGATCCCGCGAAGTCGATTCCCACGGGAACTCTGACCGCCGTATTTGCGACTGCCGTTGTTTACGTCGCGATGGCAGTTGCGCTTGCCGCTGCTGCACCGCAATCGTCGCTTGTCGAAAACAATCTAATCGTAAGCCAATTGGCATGGTCGCCCGGACTCGTTACCGCTGGGGTTTTCGCTGCAACGCTGTCTTCCGCGCTTGGAAGCATGTTGGGAGCTCCCCGAATCCTTCAGGCGTTAGCGGGAGATGAAATTTACGCACAGCTTCGCTACTTCGCGGTGGGCAGTGGTCCGAATCGCGAGCCTCGACGAGCGATCGTGCTGACGTTTATCGTGTCGGCACTTTGCATCGTTTTTGGCAACTTGAACGCCATCGCGCCGGTGATAACGATGGCATTTATGATCACATATGGAACGCTGAATCTCGCGACCTTCTACGAGTCGGTCACCCACAACCCGAGCTATCGCCCGCGTTTTCGCTACAGCCATTGGTCCACGGCACTTGCTGGAGCGATCGGTTGTTTTGGCGTCATGTTTCTTATCTCGTGGCAGGCTGCAATCGCATCGATTGCCGGGATGTTCGCTCTGCATCGCTTCATTGCACTTCGTAAGATGAAGACGCGATGGGGGGACGTCAAAAGTGGCGTTGTGTTTGAGAAGACGCGGCGAAACCTGCTGCAGTTGCAACAACAGTACTACCACCCGAAAAATTGGCGTCCGATTGTGCTTGCCCTTAGCGGCGGCGCTTGGAGTCGTCAGCACCTCGCGGTCTATGGCCACTGGCTCACGTCCGGTCATGGCGTGCTTACTTTGGCTCAGGTCGTTCCCGGATCGATTGAGGAAATGTCCGACCGCCGCGATGGACAGGAAACCATCCTTCAGAACTTCATCGTTGACTCGGAAATCGATGCGTTCCCTGTGGTCGTTTGTGCTTCGGACCTCGCCGATGGAATTCGTTGGCTCATCCAATGCCACGGAATCGGTGGAATGCGACCGAATACCGTATTGTTTGGCTGGCCCAACGACGAGGAGCGATTCAACTCGTTCGGGGGTCTCCTACGTACAGTCAATCAGCTCGGCAAGAGCACGATTGCGATTCGATGTGAGGAGGATGTCGCAAACCCTTGGGAACCCGATTCGGGTACCATCGATGTGTGGTGGCGTGGTGAGAAGAACGGCGGCCTGATGCTACTACTTGCTCACCTTCTGCGTCAGAATCTTGCGTGGCGGCATCATAGGGTTCGCCTTCTGCGAGTCATCGATGCCGAAGAAGGCCGCGAGTCTGTCCAGCAACACTTGGTCGAACTGACTCAGAAGGCACGCATCGAAGCAAGCACGCTCGTGATTGTTTCCGACGGTCCAGCCACTGCGATTCGTCGTGAGTCGGAGAATGCCGCCGTGGTTTTTCTTGGCATGGCGTCTCCATCTAACGGCAACGAAACTGACTTTTGTCAGCGAATGCAAGACTTGGTTGGGGGACTGCCGACTGTGATATTCGTCGAGAGCGCAGGTGACATGTCGTTGGAATCCTAAAACCGAGAGCAGTCATTGCTCGCTGTGACCATTTCTTACCCTTGCGATGTATAGAGCGGCAGGCCAGGAGCGAAAAGCTGGCTGGAGTTGCCCAGCTGTCGGTGGCATACCACGTGCTTCGCAGAGCTACTACTCCGTCCAGTAGCGAACTCAATTCCGAAAGATCATGAGAGATGAAAAACACAATCCTGGTGGCAACTGCGGGTGGCGCTGCTGACAAAACCGCGAAGTACGTCGTTGGAATCGCCGCCGCGTTGAGGGCCAATCTCGTAGCCCTCCATATCGTCGAGGTCTCCGCGGAAGACGACTCGATCGAAGTTCTAAATCGATTCAGAAGCCAGGGAAAGCGACAGGATGTTGACGTTGTGACCGCAAAGCGTTGTGGCGATGTCGTCCAGAATATCATCGACTGTGCTCGCGAGCATGACGCGGCGGTAATCGTGATGGGGGCCAGCCAAGGAAAAGTGTTTGCAAAATGGCTTAGCTCTGATGTCTTCGAGCAATCTACGATTCCCGTCGTTGTCATTCCGCACCATTGGATGCAAGACGATGCAGAGTAAGGCTAATCGAAGCGTGCCGCGGACGTTCGCAGCGTGGTCACGATCTACTTCGACGATTGCGGCTACCGCCTCGTCAAATTCGATCTTGTCGTCGGGATGCTAACTTCGCACGCCGTCGAATTCCTCTGCTCCTGAAGTTGCTGTTCAACATCTCCATAGGTGGGTGCGAGTTGAAACAAACGCACCACCAGAAATATCGCTACAGCTCGCGCGAGCTAAACGTTGGCTGACGTGTCCCTGAATTAGTCGTAGAAAGTATGAGCCAGCCAACGAGGCCGGAAGCAAGCGATGCGACCAAGATGCCAAGTTTGGCGTTTGCAATGTGCGTTTCGTCCGTCAACGCCAGACCACAAACGAACAAAGACATCGTGAAGCCGATTCCCCCGAGCCACGCAATACCGTAGAGACATCGCCACGAAAGATCAGCTGGCCGCTTTGAGATGCCCAGCCTGACGGCAGCCCAGGCGAAACCGAAGATTCCGATTTGCTTTCCCAAAACCAATCCGGCAGCCACACCGATCGTGATAGGATGCGATGCCGCAGTCACCACATCTACATTCAATCCGACTCCAGCATTGGCCAAAGCAAACAACGGCATGATGACGAAGCTAACCCAAGGGTGCATCGCACGTTCAAGCTGCTGCAACGGTGTTTCGGCTCGGTCCACAACAACTGCCAAAGCCCCAAGAGTGCCTCGCTGCTCTGGGTTTGTCAGCACGTTGTCCGTGATCTTTCCCGCTTCTCGAAAGCGATCAAGCAGCTGAGCTGCCTCTCGCAAAAATCGCGTACCGTCGATCCGCACGCGAGACGGAATCGCCAACGCTCCCAAGATACCGGCCAGTGTTGGGTGGACGCCAGAACGCAGAAAGGCGAGCCATAGGCACAAGCCGACAATGAAGTACGCCAGTGAGTTTCTCACTCCCGAACGGTTCATGACCAGCATTGCAACGAAAAGTCCTGCGCCCACTATGAGGCTCGTCCACCAGATTTCTTCGGCGTAGAAGACGGCGATCACAAGGGAAGCGCCGATATCGTCAACGATCGCCAGCGCGGTGAGAAAGACTTTCGCCGAAAGCGGAATCGTGGACCGGACGAGCGCGAGCACACCCAGCGCGAAGGCAATGTCTGTTGCCATGGGAATGCCCCAACCACGGGCCCCTTCACCCCCGAAGTTGAACATTGTGAAGATAAACGCGGGAACAATCATGCCTCCGAGGGCACCAGCAATCGGCAACGAAGCCTTTGAAATAGACGCAAGCTCGCCCACCATCAACTCGCGTTTGATTTCGAGCCCAACGAGAAAAAAGAACGCTGCCATCAATGCGTCGTTGATCCACCAATGGAGATCATGTTGCATTCTGAACGTGCCAAATCCGACACTCAGTTCTGTGTGCCAGAGCTCGTGATAGCTTTCGGCCCATGGCGAATTGGCCCAGATGAGTGCGAACAGCGTGGTTGCCATGAGGATGACACCGCCCGTCGTTTGCGCGTGAAGAAAGCGTTGGAACGGAATCAGAATTCGTTCGATTGGCTGTACATCATCCGGGTGTGCATCCATGCAAGTTTGTCCTCACTAAGATCGAAATGCGACGGATCAATTGATACGGAAACTCTTCGTAATGCCTACAATTTTGACCGGTCGTCACCCGATGCCATCGTACGGACGACACCGACGACCAACGTCACGATGGTGAGGGGCACCGCAATCCACATCAACATCTGAAATCGAGGCGTTACGTTCGAGTTCGTCGCGGCCAGCAGAACATACACGGTGTATGCACAGAAGTAACCAACAAAAAGGAGCCCTTCCCAGCGGTCAACGCGACGACCAGTGAAGAAGATGGGCAGGCAGGCAACCGCCACGGCGACCATGACAGGCAGATCGAAACGCAACGTGGCTGGGGATATTTGTATTCCGCCCGAAGAGACGGCTGCAGTCCCACCGAGCACACACAAAATGTTGAACAGGTTGCTGCCGATAACGTTCCCTACGGCAATATCGCGTTGGCCTCGCACAGTGGCGACGATGGATGTCACCAGTTCTGGTAGTGAGGTGCCCGCAGCCACGATGGTTAGGCCAATCACTAGTTCACCAACTCCGAAGCGCCTCGCGATATCCGTTGCACCACTAACTAACCAGTTCGAGCCGAATCCAAGGAACGCCAATCCCATAGCCACGATTGCCGCATTCCAGATTACCGATCGTATCTCAATTCCTACAGGAGCGTTATCGGGCTGGCGGCGTTCGTCAGCATGCTTTGCCGCAAACAGTGACCACCCGGTGTAAAACAGAAGCGTACCGACGAAGCTTGCGCCTTCTATTCGACTGACCGATCCATCGAGTGAAAGGAACCACAGCATGATTGAGGCTACGATCATCAGCGGGACGTCACGTCTGACCAGTTGATTGGAAACTGCGAGTGGCGCGATCGCTGCAGACACCCCCAAGATCAACAGTACATTGAGAATGTTGCTGCCAACCACATTGCCAACGACCAAGTCAGGCTTGCCAGCGAGTCCTGCTTGCATGGAGACCGCAAGTTCCGGCGCACTTGTTCCAAACGCAACCACCGTGAGTCCGATTGCGAGGGGGCATATCCGAGCGATGGCGGCAATGCCCGAAGCACCGCGAACAAGCAGCTCACCCCCAGCGATAAGCGCAAGGAACCCAAGCACGATCCACAAGTATGGAGAATCCAACACAGCACCTAAGTTGCAAAGAAACTGCTAGATGAGGTACGAATCACCGTCATCGTTGATCACGGGCGAAACGAATGCTTTTGGCTTAATTGTAAGTACCGAGCATCGGACAGTTCTCAGCACCGACTCAGCCGTGTTGCCGATCAACATGCCCGGAATGCCCACACGTGCCAGAGTTCCCATGACGATAAGATCTGCATCAATCTCCTTGGCATAATCCTTAATGACTTCGGCTGGATTGCCGTTGCGAAACCTGCGTCGCTTCTCGTCGAGCGGATTCGACACTTGCTCTAACGCTGCCTTTACGTTCTTTCGACCAGTGGCCGCAACGTCATCCATGTGAGACTGAAATGCGTCGGGTTTCATCTTCGACACGAGCAAAGGTTCGCCACGAACTTCCCAAGCACTAACCACATAGAGCTTGCCCTTCTCCCAGTCGGCGAGTGAGGATGCCAAGTCGATAATCCGCTTGTTGAGTCGTTCCTCCGCTTCACCTTCGGGCATAGGGTCAATCGCGGCCAAGATGCGTTCGAAGAACCCTACTGGTCGAGGCTTAACCAGCCACACCGGGCATTTGCAATTTCTCATGAGACGCATGTCCAGACTGCCGAAGAAGAGGCTTCCTGCTTCCTGTTCGCCGGACACGTCTCGCATCAGTAGATCACAGCCTTGCGATTCGATTTCACGCAGGATTTCCACGAAAGGTCGTCCGCGCAAGACTGCCGTCGTGATCTTCAGCCCTTCAGCGTCTTCTCCGCGGCACATGATTTTCAAGTTGTGTTCCAGTTCATTGGCGATGATTTCATCTGCGGGATCGTCGCCACGGAACACCTGCTTGACGAAAGACGGAATGTTCAGCACATCCACGACGCGAAGTTCTGCGCCGGTTTCTTTTGCGAGCTGAATCGCCTTAATCAAGGAGTGTGGAACTTCGTCAGCCTGAGACGCATCAACGGAGACGAGAATTTTGCGAAAGCGATCCATGTTTTGTCCTTGCGAAACGTGCCGTCTGAATCGAGTCTAATTAGAAAACTTAAAGAAGAACGTGGTACCGCCATCTGGCGATACCACGCCGCGCATCGTCGCCCTAGGGTGCAGCCTCATTGGGTCCATCGAGGCGACGATTCGCCAAACTAATGAAGGTCGTCGCCCGACGCGCCATCAACGTCGTCTTCATCACCGAAACGGTCGGTTTCCACGTCATCAAAGCCGTCGCCGTCATCATCGATCGGTTCGCGTTTTCCCACTGGGGGTGTTGCTTCGTATCCGTCGTCAACGTTTTCGTCATCAAGCAGGTAGTCCATTTCGTCCTCGTCCATTTCGTCGACGGTGACGGCAATGTCTGCGTCATCAACTTCGGTCACGGTAGCTCCGTCGTCGCTACATCCAACAGTCAGAAACGACGCACACACAAACAAGAGCAGTAACTTACGCATGATTTGACTCCTCAATCAAACCGTCGCCGATCGTCGCGTGCGAAGACTTCCTTCGATTACTACACACGTTGATCGACCAACTGAGAAAGCATTGAAGGCAATTGGCGTACCAATCTGTTCCGGACGGATGGGGCCGCACCACAACTGTTTCTCATCCGGCGAGCGAACAGAATCTGCTCAGGCTGGATAGATTGCGGTCATCGAAACCAGCGTCCATGCGCTAAGCAGGCGCCCACGCTGTCGAAAAGTCCGCAGCGCCCTCGTCCTTCGGCGAACGGATAGGCGAAACGAACTCGTGAGGCTTGATCGTTAACACCGAGCAATCAACATCTCGCAGCACTCGCTCGGCTGTATTCCCAATCAATAGCCCCGGAATCCCGGTTCGAGCCAGCGTACCCATGACGATGAGGTCAGCGTTGATTTCTGCCGCGACATCGCAAACGGTATCTCCGGCGATCCCCTGTTGAACGTGAATGCGTTCGCTGGGTATCTCACGTCTGCATTTACTCACAAGCCGGTTTACAGCATCCCACGCTGCGTCCTCCACCAATTTGCTATTTGGCGGCTCCCAATCTCCCCACTCATCTTCAAAGTCGTCGATGCCTCGCCACGCACTGACAACATGTAGCTGGCTCTCATGAGAATCGGCCAGCGACGACGACATGTCCATGATGCGGGCGTTCATTGCATCGCCCTGCGGCGTCGGCTGGCAATCGATCGCCGCGAGAACTCGATCGTAACTCCCATGGTGACCGGCCCTCACGAGCCAAACGGGACAGGGGCAGTTCCGCATCAGTCGCAAGTCCACGCTGCCGAAGATTAAGTCAGCTCCTTCGTCCACATGGGCATCGCGGACCACTAGATCATGCGAACCTTCGATCACCTCGCGAATCAGGGCGTGGGCTGTTCGACCATGCAGAACCTTTGTTTTCAAAGGCACCTCCTCACTAGCGGCCCATGCTTTTAGGACGCGAAGCCGCTCGGAACGCTGTCGGTCCAGATGTTCCGTTGGGGCAGGCATTAGCGATACGACGAAGGCGGGCAGTTCCCGAACAACGTCCACTACAGTGATCAGAGCCCCGATCTGTCGCGCTAGTTTGACAGCTTGCTTGAAGGCCTCGCTCTTCCCCTCGGCGCAATTGACACTCACAAGAATCTTACGGAACCGATGCATCCCTGACCTCTCCACCTAGTTGCCCTTTTGAATCGCCGTTCTCGGCAAAAAGTGCCACAGTCCGAGCCGGCCGAACTGCAGCGAGTCAGAGATTCCGGTCGACAAAAGCCTGGTGGTAATTCCGACGCGGTATCGAAACGGCAAACTGCGTGCCATTCTTGAATAGGGGCGCGGCATCTCGATTCAGCATTTTTGGGTCTGGAATTCTCCTGCATCGCGGACTGAGCAACTTCTGACAGATAGGAGCAGTTAACGCTCGCGACTCAGTGCTAGTTGCCCGAAGCATCAAACGGACGAAGTGAAGTAGATTGCCTCTTGCATCGCTGCTTCGCGTAACAGCCGCGACTGGCACGATAGCTGCCTAGTCGGTGGAGAAGAAACATTCGGAATGATTTGGCGCTACTAGCTGGCCATGACTTCGGTCGGTGGCCACAGGTAGGTCGCCAACTCAGCGGCGTGTCGGGTTTCGCCCCGGCACGCTCGTTTTCGTAGGCGATCAAGACACCACTTTTCTCGACAGTTTCTCAGATGACAGTAACAGCATACGGCCAAAGTGATGTGGGAATGCGGCGAGACAACAATGAGGACTGCTACCTCATTGACGAATCACTGGGCCTCTATCTGGTTTGTGACGGCATGGGCGGTCATGAAGCTGGCGAAGTGGCGGCTCAGGAAGCGTCTCAAGCCGTACAGAGTTACTTGAACGACGCCGTGGGAAGACTTGCCGAGCTTGCTGAGAACCACAATATCGAAGCGATACAAGATCTGGTGGTGGAGGCGATTCAACATGCGTCACGAATCGTTCACGAAGATGGTGAGCGGTACGGAGATCGCCGCGGAGGAACCACGCTGACGCTGCTGTTGGTCGTTGATGACCGAGCGATAATCGCGAGCGTCGGTGATTCGCGCGCGTACCATTGCCGCCGCAACAAGGCCACGCAGTTGACCACCGATCACACGCTCGCCAACGAGATGCTCATTTTGGGAGAGTTCACCGCGGAAGAGGCACGCGCAAGTCCCTTCAACCACTATCTGACGAGAGTTGTGGGCTACGAACCACGTGTTCAAGTCGATACGCTCGTAGCGCATTTGGTTGCGGGAGATGTATTCCTGCTTTGCACAGACGGGCTCACCAACTACTTTGAATCAGATCACGAGCTTGGTGAATTCATGTTCCACGAACCGTCCACTATTCCGTCGGAATTAATCTCATTTGCAAACTCCTCGGGCGGCAAAGACAACATCACGGCAGTCGTCGTCCACGTCGGTGTGGACGGCCCTCCTCGGTGGAAGTGGCAGAGCTGGTTCAAGAGGGTGGCCTAAACATTCCGCTATGCCCGTCGGTACACAGGTGAGACCTAGGCAACTTTTCGCCGAAGCGAATTCGAATGCTGTACCAACCGCGTGTACCTAGCGCGGCCACAGGATGAAATCGACGCAGACTGGTTAAGCATCGGACTTGACCGGGGATTCCGCGTTCACATTCCCAGGGTCGTTCCGACATGTGCCTTCTGCAGTTGAACGCTCTTTTAAACGAGCTAAGGGAGTTTTCATCATGCCCCAGAGACTTTGCGAGTTGTCGTCAAGTTCAGCAAGGCCTAGTTGAATGTTGTGTGCATCCCGCCGCAACCGCATCGTGCGAAACAACATGTCCCAATACGGAAATACAGATCCATAGTTGGAATCCGTTTCAGGTTGCCAACAGCTGTGGTGAACTCGGTGCATGGCCGGAGTAACGATGAATGAACGTAGACCATCGTCTAGCCAGCGGGGTAACGAGACGTTGGCGTGATGAAAAAGAATCACTGGCAATAGAACCAACTCGTAGACTGCTAGTTGCCACAATTCCATTCCCAAAAAAACTAAAACGAACAATCTGGCGATGGTTGAGAAAGCGATTTCACCGAAATGGAATCGCACAGCGGTCGTCACATCCATTTCCGGGTCGCTATGGTGCATTCGGTGGAAACGCCAAAGGAAAGACATCTCATGGTTTGCGCGGTGCCAGATATACATCCAAAGATCGAACAATACGAACGCGACCAAACACTCTGACCAAAAAGGCCACGTGACAGACCGCAAGAGTCCAAGATTCTGGCTCGCCGACCACGACTCAACGCCAACAAGCATTCCAGTGACCAGAATCGACAGCAAGAGTGAATTCCCAACACCCCAGATTAGATTCTTCCCTCCGTGAACCAGGCGGCTTCGGACACCATCACGAAACTGCGAATAGAATGGAGCGCAACCCTCAAAGAACCACAGCACAGCTAGGAAGATGGCCACCAGTATTGTCTTGGTTTCCAATTGTTTGGCTCCGCGTTCACAGACCTACCTCAAGTAATAGCCTTGAGCAAACGCGAGAGGAAAACCATGCAGCTCTTTGTGATACCGGAATCTGTGCCAATAAGAATTGGTTATGGGAATGGTTCACCCGATTCCGTACCCGTGGCTCGCGAACCCAGAAATGCCAGGAACTTGCGAGCGGTGAGCGGGGGCGGTTTTCGTCGGTCATAAACCACATATAGTTGGCGTTGGATATTCAAACGACGTACTCTTACAGTTTGAAAATCGCCTTTCCGCACGTCAGCGTCAACAGTCATATTCGACAGAAACGCCGCTCCCAGCCCCCGCCGAACGGCATCTTTGATAGCGGCGTTACTTCCTAGCTCCAAGGCAATATTCAAGTCGCCGCTTGCAACTCCGCAAGTCTCAAGATTCAACTCTAGGCATCGTCGTGAACCTGATCCCGCCTCACGAATCACTAACGGCAGGCGTTTGAGCTGATCCAATGATATTGTGGCCTGACTTCGAAGGTCGTGATCAGGACTAACTATCAACACCAGATGGTCTGTCGCGAATGGCCGAACGACCAAGTGAGATTCATTGGGCTTGCGCCCAACCAACCCCAAGGCTGCATCACCAGACTCAATGTCTTTGAAGACCGAATCGCTGTCGGTGACCGTGGCACGGACACGCACGTCGGGAAAATCCTCCCTGAACTCGGCGAGAACGGCCGGAAGTAGGTGCTCTCCTGGAACGGAACTGGCGGCCAATGCCAACTCGCGACGAGTACGGGGGAAGAAACCGACTAGCTCGCTTCGAGCTTGCTCGTGCAATTGCAATATTTTCAGTCCGAACTCGTAAAGCCGTTGACCGGCCTCGGTAAGTTGAATCCGACCTGAGTGTCGGTCAAAGAGACCCGACCCAAGGTCTTTTTCGAGCAGCGAGATGCGTTGGCTAACGGCTGCCTGACTAATACCCAGACTCTCAGCTGCGGCTGTGAAGCTGCCAGCTTCTGACACACAAATGAACGTCTCCAAGTTGGGTAGCTCGATGCCCGTCATTTAGTTGCCTGTTTTGCACTGGATCATTGCTGCTGCCACATACGCTAAGCGAGAACCACTCCCAAACTCCAGCGGTAGTTTTTAGATCCAGCGTACCCAGTTAAATCTCCCTAAGCGTTCTCGTTCGCCTCTCTCAAACTCATCTAACGCTGTGGCTTCCCATGCATCGAATTCTCGTTCGTCGTAGTCACTGGACCATGCGTCATACGAAAGTTTCGTTTCTCCAGCACTCAACGTGCCGCTAGTGTATGAATCCCACTCTTCGGTTTTGCCTTCTGCATAAGAAAGAGATGGCACTTTGCTGCCCCAATTCTCCCAAGCTACTTCGAGATACGATTCCCAGCTCTCTTGGGTGAATACCCGCAACAACTCAAGCCCTAGGAGTTCGCACGTGTCATCGAGCATTTCGACGAACTCATCGGATTGTACGCTGCAGAAGTCGGCCAACTCGTCCGCAGAAATGTCCAATTCCTCCGCTGCCTCTTTGACGGTCCACTTATCGCTCTTCAAAGCGCTGGTGATTGTCTCTCGAATCATTGTGAACTCCATCAGGTGCCTAAGGTGCGGCTGCAAGTCAGCGTATGTATCTTCCCACGTCTCACGTCGGAAAGCGATGCCCAAGCGATCGTCAGTACGATGAGTTGAGTCGTTCACGCGTTTGGTGGCTAAGTCGGGCGTTCTTCCAGTGGTACGTAGCTTCTCAGTTTCTCGCCCGTGTAGATTTGACGTGGTCGCGAAATTCGCAGGCTGGGGTCTTCGACGAGTTCTTTCCAATGGGCGATCCAGCCCGGCAGTCTCCCGAGCGCAAACATCACCGTGAACATTGCTGTTGGTATTCCGAGAGCTCGGTAGATGATGCCAGAATAAAAGTCCACGTTGGGATAAAGCCGTCGTTCAACAAAGTACTCATCGCTCAACGCCGATTCCTCAAGTTTTAGCGCGATATCGAGCAGTGGGTCATTGATTTCGAGCCGCTCCAGTACGTCGTGGCATGCTGACTTGATGATCGCCGCACGCGGATCGAAGCTCTTGTAGACCCGATGGCCGAAGCCCATTAGTCGAAATGGGTCATTCTTGTCTTTCGCGCGGGCGATGAACTTCGCTGCATTTCCCCCGTCACGATGAATGGCTTCGAGCATCTCCATCACCGCCTGATTGGCACCGCCGTGCAACGGTCCCCAAAGCGCGCACACACCGGATGATATCGCCGCAAACAGATTTGCCTTTGATGAACCCACCATACGCACCGTCGACGTTGAGCAATTCTGCTCATGATCTGCATGCAGCATGAATAAAAGATCCACGGCTCGGTATACGGCGGGGTCAATTTCGTACCCGTCGACGGGATGCCAGAACATCATGTGCAAGAAGTTGCCAACGTAGTCCAAATCCGCTCTGGGGAAAGGAAAAGGAGCCCCGATACATCGACGGTAGGTGAATGCTGCCAGAACGCGCAGCTTTGCCAGTAAATTCGTGATGGTCCGGCTCTGTTGTTCTGTCGATTGATCCTGCTGCAGTAGTTCTGGTTCATAGGCCGACAACGAGCACACCATGGAAGACAGTACTGCCATCGGATGAGCTTGCAGCGGGTAACTATCGAAAAAATTTTTCATTCCCTCGTGCAGTACTGCGCTTTCATGAATGCCTTGACGGAACTCTCGAAGCTCATCGGCGTTTGGCAGTTGGCCATGAATCAGCAGATAAGACATTTCGACAAAATTTGACCGCTCGCACAGCTCTTCGATGGCGTAGCCCCGGTGCCGCAAGATGCCTTTATCTCCGTCGATAAACGTGATCGCGGAGCAGCACGAACCAGTATTGCCGAAACTGGGGTCGAGTGTCACATGTCCTGTTCGGTCACACAGACGGCCAATGTCGATTCCCTTTTCACCTTCGCTGCCCTCGACGATGGGAAGCTCAAAGGATGCCCTATCGAAATTCAGTTCCGCTTCGCGTGACATTGCACCATTCCTCTCATTGAACATGTAAACTAACGTTTAGCCGCCACGAACAGATACTGCTCTTTCTACCGACGAAACCAAGGCTGCCAAATCAGCGTACGTATTCTTCCACGTTTGAAAGTCGGTTCCGACGCGTGAGCGGACGCCGATCGAGTTGAGTCGCTCGCGCAGATACTCTTCGTAGATTGGTGAACGAAACTCCGCGAAGTGGGGTCGCCGTGGTTGCGCATCGTCCGGCTCACTCATGGCAACCACGAATTGCTCCCAGAGCAAATCGACAGTTGGGAAATAGCTGGTGAACTCACCGCGAACGACGGAAGTTGCCCCATCGTATCCACCAGACGTGATTAGGATGCACCACCGAGGGTCACGAAGCCGACAGGAAACACTGGATACCGGTGGAGTCAAGCTAGCGGTGTATGCGCAGTTCCTTGCATGAATCTGCCAGACTTCGCCGAGACGTTGACCAAGTTCCGGAACGCTTAGACTTACCTTGCTCATGAAACTTCTCCACTCGTTTGAACCCATCATGGGCGACGGGCGTTACCCAATTAAGAATGACTCAAGTTCGGGGGCGTTTTGCAGCACAAATCGATCCGTAAGTACTTGAACATCACCGGAAGACTTGCAGCTCCAAACATGCCTCAGTAAGGCTTCGCAACTATCCGCAGTTACGTGACTTGCAAAGTCTCGGATGACCGGAACGAACGAGGGGCTCATGCTGAAAGAACGTAAACCCAACGCCAGCAACAAAGGAAAGGATCGGACCGCACCAGCCATTTCGCCACACACAGATACTGACTTTCCAGCGTCATTCGCGGCTTGGATCACGCCTTGCAGCAATCTCAGCAAGGCAGGACTAGAAGCTTGGCAGAGGTGGCAGACTTTGGGGTTGTCGCGATCTGCTGCTGTTACGTACTGAATTAAGTCGTTCGTTCCGATCGAAACGAAATCCACGACGTCCAGTAAGTCGCGAATCATGATTGCGGCCGCGGGCACTTCCACCATAAGTCCGACCTTGGGCTGACCGAACGCGAGGCCTCTTGCCCGCAAGGAGTCTTCTACCTCAACAATCACCGCACGTACGCGAATCAATTCGTCGTAGGTCGTGATCATCGGGAACATTAGTCGAATTTCATGCTGAGCGTCGTCGCTGACTCGCAATATTGCGCTCAGTTGTTCACGAAACAGTTGCGGATGCTCGAAAGATAATCGAATCGACCTCCACCCCATAAACGGGTTGGCCTCCGGATAGTGTGCCAGATAAGGGATGGTCTTATCGCCGCCCAGATCAAGCGTGCGAATTGTCACCGGACCATGTGGTGCCGCAGTTAGCACACGACGATATTCCGCGAGTTGCTCTTCTTCTGTCGGCGCATCCGTTGAAGTCAGATAGAAAAACTCAGTGCGATACAGACCCACCCCATCTGCCCTAACCCGCGACGCTTCTACGGCGTCGGTTGGCGAACTAATATTCGCGAGCAATTCGATGTGGACTCCGTCCTTTGTCGTCGCAGCACCAGAAGTCTCATCGATCAATCGCTTTCGAAGCCGCGAGAACTCACGCTGGAGTTTTGCGTAAGCGCGACGTTTCTCCTCTTCTGGATTGATAAGAACAATGCCGTTCGTGCCATCGACAACAATCGAGTCACCATGTCCCGCGGCGTCCAAGACTCCACAGACGCCTGCTACCGCAGGGATGCCATAACTCCGGGCGAGTATGGCAGCGTGACTGGTTTTCCCTCCTCCTTCCGTGACAATGCCGACAACGTTATTGCCATTCAGGGCGATTACGTCAGAAGGCAATAATTCTTGCGTTATGAGAATGACGGGATCGGACGCGAGCTCACCGTCGTTCGCCTCTTCGGAAGGAACCGCAGTACTCTGCGCGATTCGCTCAAGCACATCGCGCACATCCAGTAAACGTTCGCGGAGGTATTCATCCGCGACATCTGCAAAAACCCTTTCATACTCATCCCGCACCGACTGGAGAGCCGCAATTGCAGTCATGCGTTCTTCGCTAATTAGCCGGCGAACTTTCGATGTCAGCGTGGCGTCCTGAGCGATGGATGTATGAGCACGAAATATCCCGGCTTCTTCGTCGCCCACATCGGAGGCCACCTTGCGTTCTATCGCCTTTAGCTCGACGAGCGTCGTGCCCAAAGCAGTCTCGAATCGAACCAATTCCTGCAAGGCGTGAGTATTGTTCGTCGATTTGGCCAGCTCGACGGGCAATTCCCGAATGCAAAGCACGGTGGCCACGGCGACACCGGGTGAGACTGCGATCCCAACTAGCTTGCGTTCCATCATCAACCTCTTCGCAATCCTTCGTTGTCGGCGGCTGCCGGAGAGCAACCGACGCGATGCCAAGTCAAGCTATCACCGCTCTCGATTTCAAGGGAGCGTGAAATCGCTCGAACAATCGAGAAAAATGCGTCAAACACGACGGCTCGGCGAGCTTTCGGACGTGGAAGAAAGAGCAACCAACACAGATCGTGTCGTTGTGATCAAGTTGGGTGTCTGTGTGAATTTTCGTGTCATTGACGAGCGTTCCATTGCGACTTGCGAGATCACGGATCATGACGCTATCGCCTTCGATGGTCAGCTCACAATGGTGCCGACTGACAAGGAAATCCTCGGATCGAAAGTCACAGTCGTCAGCGCGACCAATCACGAATCTCGACTTATCAATGAAGATCTTTTCCCCACCCGCTTGCCAAATATACTGCCGATGAAGCATCAATCGCATCTGTGATCTCCTTGGGGGATACATGCTGTCAACGGTGCTCCTTCGAGTTGCCACCGGCGTGAGCTTCTCCGCGTCGCACGAAAAGCAAAAGCCGTGCCAGTCGAGAGTTGAGCGGACGGCGCAAGAGTCGAGTCTGCGTACCGACTTCAAGAATCTGGAGGTGTGCCAGAAGTTGCCCTGTCTGGTCAGAAGTTGCCCGCCGGGAAGTTCCCGCCCCTGTTCCGGAACAGAAAGCGGCGGCCGTATGATGCCCGATTCGTTTGGCACGTCCATTGCCTCCTCGGCTGTCCTGCGTGCGGATTGCCACGCCATATCGAGAAGTCCCACTTGCCTTGAGATGCCTTGAGATTGCGGGGCACGGATGCCTGTTACAGAATTCGAGGCTCAGATGCTCGGAAAAGCTTTTACCAAACGGAATCCTGATGTCGGTGCCCGCCCCGGTACGTTAGTAATCCCAGAGTCTTCACCGACTCCGCGCGTGCGGATGATTCGTTTCAACGGAGATGGCGTTCAAGATTCGACTTTGGAAACCGAGGGCGCGAACGACCTTGCATCAGCCCTCGACGAAAAATTCGTTACTTGGATCGACGTGCAGGGATTTGGCGATCATGCCCTACTGGCGAAGTTCGGCGAGACTTTCAACCTTCATCCGCTGCTATTGGAAGACATCGTTAACGTGCCCCAGCGGCCCAAGACCGAGGCCCACGGCGATCAGTTGCTCATTATAGTGCGAATGGTTCACCCGCTCGCGTCGGGAAAGTTGAACTTGGAACAAGTGAGCGTAATCGTCGGAAAGACGTACGTGCTCACTTTTCAAGAGCAGTACGGCGATGTCTTCGATCCCGTTCGAAAGCGGATCAACGATGCGACGTCCATGGTACGGAAGCACGGCCCCGATTTTCTGGCGTACGCATTAATCGATACGCTCATCGACGGTTACTACCCTGTGCTCGAAGGGATCGGCGACCACCTCGAATCGCTAGAAACTGACGTGGTAAGCAATCCGTCGCCACAACTGCTTGGCCAACTCAATCAGTTCAAAAACCAACTCGTGAACATGCGACGAGGCATTTGGCCGCAGCGTGAAGCGATTGGTCAATTGGCTCGCGGCGATGAAGGTGCTATCTCGAATGAAGTCCGACTTCACCTCCGCGATACCTACAACCACTGCGTGCAGATCACTGAGGTCACCGAGATGTATCGCGAAATGGTCACGGGCTTGATGGGCGTTTATCTATCCGCGATCGCCAATCGCACGAACGAGGTGATGAAAACCTTAACAATCACGGCGACGCTCTTTATTCCATTGACCTTCATGGCGGGCATCTACGGTATGAATTTCGAGCACATGCCGGAACTCCGTAGCAAGTGGGGCTACCCAATTTTTTGGTGCGCGATGCTCCTCGTCTCATCTGTTATGGTGGTGTTTTTCTACCGGCGCGGATGGATAGGCTACAAAGAGAACTAACGGACATCGAACGCAAGCTTGGCGAGGGCGGTTTCGCTGCTGTCCACCAAGCGACCTACCACTCCTCGCTCTGTACAGCCGAAAGCAATTGCAATGCCGCCGACCGAAACAGAAACTCAACATATTCTTGTTGAGAAGATCGCTACTTCTACACCGGTTCAGTTGGCAGAGTTTTTTGACAATCTGGAACCCGGTGATGCAGCGCGGGCGGTGTCTCGACTTTCGGAGACCGAGCAATCACAGCTTCTGACTAAGCTCCCAGCTGACGAGGCGGCCGACCTTTTGGATGAGCTACCGGACGCTCAAGCCGCCGGGCTTGTTGAAAATCTGCCTGCACAGCAGGCCGCTGCAATCATCGCCGAACTGCCAAGTGATGAGCAGGCGGATCTCATACAGGACCTGGCGCCTTCTACTTCGGCAGCGCTTCTGTCGCAGCTGTCATCGGGCGAAGCGGAACAGATTCGCGAGCTCGTCAGTTACGCAGAAGATGTCGCGGGAGGCTTGATGGTCACTGAATATCTGGCTTACCCGGAAGTTTCCACCGTTGCTGACGTAGTCGACGATCTTCGCGAGAATGTCGAAGAGTATCGCGACTACGAAGTGCAGTATGCGTACGTAGTTAGCGATCAAGGAAAGCTCCGCGGCGTTCTTCGCTTGCGAGAATTGTTGCTTGCGCTTCCACATGAGTCGATCAACAATGTGATGATCGGTCGACCGATGAACGTCCGAGACCAGTCATCACTTGAGGCTCTGGACGACTTTTTCGAGTCTCATCCTTACACAGCGGTGCCGGTCACAAACGACGAGAACGAACTCGTTGGCGTCGTTCGGCGAAGTAGCGTGGAAGAGGCACTCGGCGAAAAGAGTGAAAGCGATTTTCGGCGTTCTCAGGGGATCGTTCAGGAAGAATTGCGCACGATGCCTCTGCTAGTCCGTTCGCGACGAAGATTGGCGTGGCTCAGCGTGAATATCGTCCTAAATCTAATCGCGGCAAGCGTCATCGCCGTTTACCAAGACGTACTAACGCAGGTGATTGCACTCGCTGTCTTCATTCCGATTATCTCCGACATGAGCGGCTGCTCCGGAAATCAAGCCGTCGCGGTGAGTATGCGTGAGCTATCGCTCGGCCTGATCAAACCAAACGAAACTTTGCGCGTGTGGGCAAAAGAAGTATCGGTAGGACTCATCAACGGGTTCGCACTAGGCTGTCTCGTGGCAACTGTTGCGTTCGTCTGGAAGGGAAATGCCTATCTAGGTCTCGTCGTAGGCGGGGCGATGATGGCAAACACGTTGCTCGCAGTCACGTTGGGCGGAGCGCTTCCGTTGTTGCTTAAGCGTTTGAATGTCGACCCCGCACTGGCTTCCGGACCAATTCTAACGACCATCACGGACATGTGCGGTTTCTTCTTGATCCTCAGCCTGGCGTCGATGCTGCTACCCAAGCTCATCTGACTAGCGCGGTCAGTCGTTGCTCTGGGTGGTCAAACCCTGCTCAGCGACCCCACGCAATTTTGGCTCTGCATGCATCGTTTTTCCGAGGTTCCCCAAACACTGGAATTGGCACGAGACATGCTTTGATGGGCTCCGCTTCGAACGACGCTTGTCGATGGGCGGCAAGTTTGTTTGAAGAAACACTTTTTCCGTGTTGCTACACGCATGGAGTAACGTGATGAAGGTCTTGGATTTCGATAGCCAACAGTACGTTTCCCTCGACGACATTGATTTCGAATCAGAGCGAAACAATCGCCGGCCAACGAACCGGACGCCGACGGAATGGTGGGACGACGATGATGTTGTCCCTCGTCGAGTCCGGTCGAAGAGGAATCGCCGTATTCGCCAAGCTCACAAGACATGGGAGCCATGGAATGAGTAAGAAGGAAAAACGCAAGAACCAACGTCAAATTCGCATCGATTCGAAGAGCCATCTCCTTGGACCCAAGTCGGCTCGCCCGAAAACCACGAAATAGACAACGCCGAAACTTTGCCCGACCGCACGGCGCGTTGCCTCTCATCAAAGGCAATGAGCCTGCGGCCGATTTTGGGTGAAGATATACGCCCGTCGTCGTCTACTTCGATACTCATCTGGTTGGGAGTTGCAGCCCCCCCGACTAGTTCTGTGCGGCAAACCCTATGTGAAGTCAAGATGCGATCTGCAGGTTGTTGCGTCGGCGAGCCGTTCATTACGTGGTCCAAACGTGTATTTCAACGTTCGACTTAAGGAAATTCCCGCATGGCCAAATTTTTAGCTGCTTTCTTCATCGCACTTCTCGTCACGTGGTCCAAACGTGTATTTCAACGTTCGACTTAAGGAAATTCCCGCATGGCCAAATTTTTAGCTGCTTTCTTCATCGCACTTCTCGTCAACCAGAATGTGATAGCTCAGCAAAGGCAACTCCAGCCTCAGCAGCGCAGTCTCAGACCACGGCCGAATGCTTCATCCGCATCCGCCTCAGCCGGAGCAACCTGGGAATACAAAGTGATTGATCGCAAAACAAAGCAGACGAAAATCACCGGAAGGCTACAAGTTGAGAAAGCAGCGATCTATGCGGTTGGCAAGCCAAAGATCGTGGAAAAGGTAAGTACGGATGACGACGTTGCAGCTGAGGACGAAAAGGAGTCCCCAACGGCAAAGACGAGAGATAGGTCTAGCTCGATCGAAGCAAGAAGAAATAAGGGGAGATCGCGAGGGAGGACTCAGCATGCAAAGGAAGATAAAGTCAAACCTAAGCAGGTTGGAGAAGTGGTGATTTCCAAGAAGAAGGCTCGTGATCCGAACAAATCGACATTTCGATTTTCAAAGGACGACGACTACATCCTTTCCGGTGTCGTTGTTTTGAATCGGGACAAAAAGGCTAGAGAAGTGTCCCTATGGGTTGGGTCCTACACCGACGAAAAGAAGAAGCGTTGGAAGTTTGAGATGAAAAAACAGGGTCGCGCTGAAGCGCAAGACAAAGTCAATGAATGATCTGTAATGGGCAGTAGTTGATCTGACACTTACTGAAGTGACTGAGGTACATTGGTCGCGTGCTGGCGGAACGGAGGGCGTAGCCCGAAGTGACGTTAGTACGCTGTCGTTTTTGTCCCATCGAGAGACTCCTTTCTGGGCAAAGCCCAAAAGAAATCTCCCAATCACACTGGCTCAAGTTTAGGGGAGGAGGTCATCACAAATAGCTAACGTGAGTCGCTGAGCACGGAGACTGCTGTTAGTTGCGCTCCCACCGAAGTCGCGTCGGTTGGATAAGCCTCGGAAGTTGCGTTTGGGCCCCAACTGACAGCGGGGAGAACGACCTCAGCAGTTTGCGCCTGTGTCCCAACCTCAGCGGCTGATGCAACCGACGCATTGTAGATGCTTGCCGAATTGCAGTCGGTGTCACGTAATTCCGTAGACCGATGAGGATAGAAGAGGGCATTCTTGGACTCTTAGAAGGCTATTAATCAGTACCAACTTGAGGCTTCTTCAGTTGGTTCTATTACGAGCACGTTTGAAGCAAGCTCTTCGACGACTCGCTCCTCTCTGGACGTTGTGCCAGCCGGTCGGCTTTTCACAACACGGTGCTGGAGAGAGGCTGCCTGCTCCTTTGGTTCAAAGCCAATACGAGCTCTGCCACAATCTTCCGTTGCCACTTCTCCAGCGACGAGGGCGGTTTGCAGACGTAGGTGTTCACGCGGCGTCGCACTCTCCCCGCTGCCCTGAGAATGTCCTCGTCGGAGACGCAGGCGACGTTCCACAGCCGCAGCCGTTGGCGTAGCTGCTCTACGAAAGCATCGCTGACTTCTTCCCCGATGTGCTCCGAAAGCCGTTGATAGAACATGTGTTCTCGCAGAGATATGAATCGATGACGCCTGAGTAAACCCTAGTTGCCACGCGGTGGAAGTGCAAAAAACTGCTAGCGACCGTGATGATGTGGGGATTAACTAAAGCAACGGTCGTGCCAATTGCGATAGTTGTTAACGCCTCGTTTCTGATCGCGGGCAGTCAACTGATCTCCGGCTGCCCGCGTTTTTCTTGAAACAATCAATGCCGGCCGCCTCCACTCACTTGTCCGACGTAGGGCCATGCGTGTGGTGCTGGGAACTAACCCAGACGGCCAGCGTTTCTTGCATCTCTCATGAGCCAGTACGCGCTGCTTCTTACCCGACTACAATGAAGTTGGCCAACAGTGAGCTTGCTCGCAGGCGATTCCTCATGATCCCGCAGTGACCGTCGAATCGCTTGCCGCCCCGCGTGTTTATGAACCTCGCGTCGGGGTGGCAGAGGCCGCTTTCACTTTGTCGACCGTCCTCCGCGTCCAGCTTGGAAGTCACGCTGCGAATTGTGTGGCTGCGAGGAGTCCTGTCTTTCTCGCCGGTCGGCACTTTTCTCTTGCAGCTTTCCAAGCGGCCGATATTAGGTTTTCAGTGTCGCCACAAGTGTGAACCACACCGAAGCGCCATTCGCAAGCCATTTGGTTGCAGGATCCCGATAGCTTTAGTTATGGTGCGATCACCAACGTGGTATCCCGAAGCCCACTGGAGTCGCTATGAGTCTTGTCAATCGAATTGAACGCTTGGAGCGGCGGGTGATGCTGAGTGGAGTAGCATTCACGCAAAGCGAGGTGGAGCTACGCGACTTAGACTTCATCGACAACGGTGAAAGCATCGAAGCCACAGTGCTGTTGTTAAGTGGCGACATCGAAGACCCGGCTCAGATTCGGTCCAATCTGGTTTTTGCGGATCTGGATTCGGATGGCGACGAAGACGTGTTATTCGTTGCTCAAGATATGGACGTTCTCACCGTGGCAAGAGTTGCGCTGTATGTTGGGGAGAACAAGGGACAGTTTCAACATCGTGTGTCGAGGGTGGCGCCCCTTACTGGGCAAGGTGGTCTTCCGTACACTGTTGCACTCGGCAATTTGAATCAGGACGAGTTGCTTGACGTCGTTATCGCGAGTTTCGGAGTTGCGGATCCATTTGAAGAGAACGTGACTCTTCTCACCTCCGTTTTAGTGACCGGCGAGTTTGATCATCGGTCGGTTTTGCTGGGAAGTGGGCACGGTTCTGGTTCACTCTTCATTCACATCGCTGACGTGGATAGTGACGAGGATGAAGACATTGTTGTTGGGAGCGGGTATCTCACCAGAACATACTTGTTCCGAAACGAAGGCAACGCCGTGTTTCAAGTGGATTGTGACTTCAATTGCCAATTTGTCGAACCGTCATGGGGAAGCGTGATCGATCTTGTGGATGTTGATTTGGACGGCGACCTTGATGCCGTTAGCGATTTTGAGGGGATTGCTCGGTGGATTGAAAACACGGACGGCCTGCAGGTCGGATCTGAGATACACTTCATTGGAGATGGTGAACTGGACGGAGAGTGGGTATTCGGAGATTTTGACCGTGACGGTGATGTCGACGCATGGGGCAGAAATCAGAACACTTTGTTTGAGTCCAACGCGGCTGCTTTGCGATCCGATCTCGACAATGATGGTGTAGTCGGATTTTCCGACTTTCTGGAATTCTCAGCTAGATTCGGCTTGGAGAGCGAGACTCCTTCGCAATCAAACGTAGACATCAACTCGGACGGTTCCATTGACCTCGAAGACTTTGGGATTTTCGCTGCCAACTTCGGGAAGAGCACCTAGCGGTTAGCCTAGTAGGTCCATCATTTGATGAAGCTACTTGTCGGCCAAAACCGGGGACTAGGACAAGGTCGACACTTTTCAGGTTGAGCTGACTTTGCAGGTCACTAGCAGTTGCATGGAGGTCTGCGGCCCCGGCCGTCGATGCCGTTTGTGGAGAGGGTTGGCAGCGGAACCTCGACCGCATGCCAGCACTTCGAGTGAGCGAAAGCACGCCCGCCACGTTTTGACGGCTCTGAACGTGGCGGGTTTTTCGTGCGCGGTCAGAAAAGGGCGACTGCGATGATCCCACCGATGGCACGCAGTCGCCCGACAAAGTAGTCTTCGCGCACTAGTGAACCCGACGTCCGGGTCGGTGGAGTTGATGTCCAACGCCAGGATCTATTGTCCAACTCGGGCTGAGCCAAGCTCGCAGGAGTCACTACCGAAGCAGCGACTAAATACAATCGGTTCTTCAAAGTCCTTAGTTCGTTTCGTGTTTCTTCTAGTGGTAGTATTCTTAGAGCTTGAGTCAGAGAGGCGACGTTCTGTTGACTGGCTATGCAGCTTCACTCCTCGTGATTTGTTTACCGCGCAGTCGGGGTGGTGGCCCGTCGAGTGAGTCGGCTTCCTCATGAGTTAACATGTGCCAAAAGACGGTCGTGATCCGGCGCATCACTGCGACTCGAGCAATCTTCGAACCACGCCGCAGCTTGATCCTTCGATACCACCGCTGCATTTTCGGATCGTGCTTTAAGAAGTGCAGAACCAGCTGCCCCAAGACGAATCTTGCGATCTTGCTGCCTTCTTTGGTGATCGAACCGAGCCGGTCTTGCACGTTGCCCGAATTACGACAGCCCGGCGTCAAACCGAAGTAGTTCGCCAAACTGCGAGGTCGTGGGAAACGATCAATCGGGCCAATCCGACTGGCAAGCGTCAATCCGCTGTAGTGGCTCACTCCGGGAGCTGTCATCAGGATTTGTGTCGGACTGAAGATCTTCCCAGGTTTGACTTCACTTGCTCGTTTGGCAATCTGCTCGTCCACCTTGGCAATCTGCTCATCCCAAGTCTTCCATTCCTCTAGCAGCATATCCATTTCAAGGCGATCGATTTCTGGTAACTCGCGTTGCTCAAGCCACCGACGACCAGCTTGAGTTTGAAAGGTTTTCGTTGGGTATTCCCAGATCAGATTGTGACGATTGATGATCCGGTGGATCTTGTTCAACGTTCGAGTTCGACGTTGCCCTAACGTTTTGGGTAGCGACGTGAGTTGGCGGTCTTCGCGTTCTTTCTGAGTGACCATGTAAACGCGCCGAAGACCATGGACGGTTTGGCTGGCAGCGAGTCGTTCGCGATTGAGCCATAGCAAATCCGCCAGTTTCTTGGCGTCTCTGCGATCCGTTTTCTTCTTCGGCGGCTTCTCAGGGTGAATGAGGACAATGTCACCACACTTCCATTGGTGAAGCACTTCGATGAGCCAATCATTGAAACCGCACACTTCGAGAATGGCCACAAACGTGGCATCCAGCTCTACGAGTTGCTGGAAGAACGCTTCGATCTTCTCGGGGCGAGTGCTAACTTGGCGACGCAACACGGTGTCTCCGTCTTCGTTCCGGACACAAACAGTGATCTGCTTAGAGTGTTGATCAATGGCGAGGTACAACATGGCAGGATTCTCCTGGAGGGTTGGCGAGCATGTGCTCGCATGAATAAAGAACCAGGAAAAACCTACTTTTCTCTAAACGACTCACTCTTTCATCGAATCACGCCGACGCGTCTTGGCGTTTTCTCGAATCTGCGGCGGTCAAACAGACCGATGAGCTTCGCAAAATCTCACTTCGATTCGTCGGCCGACGCACTTTTGCACGGTGGCGGAACGTGGCTGCTGGTCAACTAATCGAAACATTCGAGCAAGCTGATGGCGGCGGTACAGCTTCGCCAGTTCTGGGAATCCCTCCTCACCGGTGTCACTGCGAACTCAGTTGCTGGTCGGAAGGGCATCCAGTATGTTGTATCGTACGATGCAAAGCACAAAGCCAAGCCGAGAAATCTACACGGGCCTGCAGTCGGCTTACGATCACTTCAATAAGGTCCTCTTCGGCGGTGAGCTTCCACAATCCATGATCGTGCTGCACCGTAAACGCGGGGCTCATGGGTATTTCTGGGCGGAGCAATTTGCCGATCGGAAGGGCAAATCCTCAATCGATGAAATCGCCCTCAATCCCGCCAGCCTGATCCGGCATGAAGAAGAAGCCCTGTCCACACTAGTCCATGAGATGTGCCATCTTTGGCAGCATCACTTTGGCAAGCCCTCGAGGAGCGGATACCATAACCGACAGTGGGCCCAAAAGATGGAAAGCGTGGGACTGATCCCCAGTGACACCGGTGAGGAGGGCGGCAAACAGACCGGCCAAAACATGACCCACTACATCGAAGATGGCGGTGCTTACGTGAAGGCCTACAGCAGCTGGCGATCAAAGGGCTCCATCAGTTGGGCCGCTCACCCGGCCGTCGCCAAACCCAGCACGGCCAGAAACAAGACTCGCTATGAATGCAGCTGTGAGCCGCCGAGCGTGGTTTATGGAAAACCAGAACTAAGACTGAAATGCCTCGATTGCGGCAAGACACTACAGCAAGCATGAAAAAACACGACGGTTGCCATGAGGCAGAACGGCAACCGTCGTGGCTGCCTTAGAGAGGGAGATCCTGCTCTAAGGAATCAATCGGCCAGTTCATGAATGAAAGTAAACGAAATTGCCCCACTGTGAGCTGCAAGACGATGAACGGATTTAAACGATTGATTTCGGCAATTTCAAGTTTTGCTTGCCAGCACGACGAACTCAGAGTACTGGACATAAAGGACGTTATGTTTAGTACTCGAGCCAAGGAAGAGATCGATGAACGAACTGGTGATTACCCCAGATAGTAAATCGCTGTTAAGTTTTGGACAGTCGATTCCGGCGGTGCTCCAATATGCCGGTCAGGATGTCCTCAAAGCATTCGGCACTTTCTTCACCGACCAAATCAGAAACAAGAACACCCGCGATGCCTACCTTCGAAACACCACCAGCTTCTTCCATTGGTGTGAACTAAAGGGATTGGCCTTTGCCGACATCGAGAGCTACCACGTCTCCGCCTATGTCGAAGAGCTGATGCAACGAAAGAGTGCATCCACCGTCAAGCAACATCTCGCGTCGATCAAGATGCTCTTCGACTGGCTGGTCACCAATCAACAGGTGCCGCGTAATCCCGCTGCGGCCGTGCGGGGTCCGAAGCTCGTGCAACGTCGCGGCAAAACTCCCGTGCTCTTCGCCGACGGAGCCAAAGAGTTCTTCGATTCGTTTGACCGAAGGGCAACTGAAAAAGGGCGATCGCTAAACATCATCGAACTTCGCGACCGGGCTCTTTGTGGCGTGATGGCCTACGCTTTTGCGAGAGTGGATTCCGCGTGCCGGATGACTGTCGGGGATTACTACCCCAACGGCAAAACGTGGTGGGTCAGGTTCCACGGCAAAGGTGGTGTCTTCCATGAAATGCCCGCCAACCACAAACTGGTCGAGTATATGGATGCCTACATCGAAGCCGCCGGCATTGATGACCAGAAGAAGGAACCGTTGTTTCGGTCGATCCTCCGCACCAAGGACGGGCTCACCGGGCGGGCGATCTGCCGAAATGGTGCATGGCAAATGGTCAAACGGCGTGCGAAAGACGCCGGGATTGAGATGGATATCAGCAACCACAGTTTTCGGGGAACCGGAATCACTAACTATCTGCAAAATGGCGGGTTGCTGACCAAGGCTCAGGATATGGCGGCTCACGCCGATCCACGCACTACGCGTCTCTACGATCATAGCGGCGACGAAGTCACGCTGGATGAAGTTGAGCGCGTGCGGTTTTAAACGGAAAACAGGTTTGGTTCCGCGTTGCATCGATGTCTACAATCGAGCTCGGGTATTCGACAATGCATCCGGTCCGTCAGATGAATAGACGCTCAATCGTGTTTGCCATTTCTGGGTGCTTACTCCTTTGCTTGGCCTTTGGGGGCGGTTACTTCCTTGGACAACGCACACCTCTCTCAAGTCGTGATTCGGAGGCTGAGCTCCAAGAGCGACAACCGTCGAGCAACGAGGTTGCCAGACGTGAACAGCAAACGGAAAAAGAGCGGTTTCTTTCTCTGAGTCTGGCATTTGTTTTGTCCAATGCGGCGAATGCTTCTGGTCTACCTGCAGTCACTGATTCAGCTGCAGAGGACCTGATTGGTTGCATCAACGAACTCTCCGAAAGGGGAATTCTGACTGTTCGGGAACATGGAGGTCGGCCTTACAGCTGGACGGATAAGTCCATCGAGGGAGTTGAGTCGCTTCGCACGGCTACTCTGCCAAGCGTTCGATTTGAGGATGGCCAAGTATGGGAGATTCCGTCCGGCTTGGGCCGAGTATGGGAAGGGAAAATTGAACCCTTCGTCGGATATTGACCACCAAGAGACGACAAAGGGCAGCTGGCTCTAGGCCGTGTTACGGTCGGTTTTGCGTGCCGCGAGAAGGGCAATTCCGTGGTTATTTCAAGGGCAACTGTATCCGTAAACTAGTATCGAGGGGGTTGCTGTGTACCTCAGAATCCTATTGGTTTTTGCTGTATTGGAAAGTTCGTTGCTTGCGACCTCACTAGGGCAGATTCGCGACGCTTGGGCTTTGACTCAGGAAGCGGCCGCGTCAGCGACGTTCGTGATTAAAGGCAAGCAAACCTTGGCCGTTACTCCAAAGCTATCAATTCAGGGCGATCTTGGGGTCGAGGGGAGGAGTTCCCCTGAAACCGTCACGACATTGTTTGAGTCAGAAATTGCATTTCTCGGCGACAAGGCGAGTCGCGTCGATGCAAGAAGGCCTCAGCTCCACTTGGAGAGCGGCGAGCTTCTAGATGTCCGTCGAACGTCAGCATTTGATGGCGAGACATTTTCCGCCACGTTGGTGCACCAGCCGGGAGTTGTTAACACGTTCGGCACGATTAAGCCTCCGTCGCGCGGCAACATTGACTCTACTCTACCCGAATACCTACCTGTGTTTATGACCTACAGGCCGTTCACGATATTTAGAGATCTAGACCGCATGAAGGTCGTCGGCGAAAAGGACCATGAAGGTGAAAAATTATTCGTGTTATCTGGCGATGCGCACGAATGCTGGCTAGACCCTTCAATGAACTTCGTCGTACGGCACTACTTCTTGAAGGATCAAGGTGGCACAACGAGAGTGCAGGTAGATGTCAACTACGAGCTAGTCGACGACGTGCCTGTGCCAACGACGTGGCGTACGGCCACGCTTGGGTCAGATGGGAAACTCAATGGGATATTTGCTGTAGACGTCACACGCCACGCAATTAACCCGGGCCTGGATAAGTCAGTATTTCGTTTGGAGTTCCCGCCTGGTTCGGTCGTGGAAGACCGTCGAGATCGCCGACATACGCGACGCCTGCTCGTCAAGCCAGACGGTAAACACAGGGAGCTCAGTAGGGACGCCTGGATGAGGATCATGCACGACGGCACTCATGTGATTTCCAATCCAGGGTATTGAACACATTGCTGACGTTGATCCGGCCCCTTTAATTGAGTCCACCTGAATGGCCCAGAACTGGCGAAGCTGCAACGAGCCGCCATCTGTGCGTGCATGCTCCGGTTATTGACCTGATTTAACAGCTTCAAAGATGATTTGGCTCGTGGCTTTTGGTCAGCGTAGGTGGTGATGAGCATATTGACGCCGTAAAATGACGAACGCTTCCTTGAATTCATCAACTGGTCATATCAATAAGAGGACGTTCAGATGGATAGCAACAGAAGGTCGTTCATGAAACACGGGCTAACGTCGGTAGCCGCTTTCACACTGTTGGGCACCAGCCCAGAAGAGTCCATGGCGAGGTGTCGCTGGCCAAGACGAAGGCAACGGATTTGTCGCCAGCCTTTGCGGGCGATACAGACTGGCATTTCGGCATCGCAATCAGGAGTTGGAATTGAATCGGCGGCACATGGAAAGACTTATAGATTGAGACGGGCGATTCACATCAAGTCTGACTCAGGCGTTACGGTCGCCGTCTTCGACATTCCGAAACTTCACGTTTACCAAATCGAGGAGTGGACCGGCACATTCACGAAGGTCGACGTTACTCTTGAGCGTGCTTTCAAAATGTGGTTTAACGCAGACAATCCCAACACAGGACGCCAGGACCCCTGGCCCGCAAAAATCCCTATGTACCTAACCGACAAGAGCAATGGCCGAGTTGCCGATAAGAAAATAGTCCCGCTCGTGATAAGCTGCGGAACTAAGGATGGTGACCGGACTTATCACAGCTACATTTACCCGGAGAGCGTTTACGGTAGGACTGGTGGTTTTGAGGTCGAAGGGTTTACCTCTTGGTGGTGGCACTGCTGAACCACCAACACGCCGCGACTCTGTTCTCTTTTGGAAGCGTCGTTCTCTGTAATAACGTCTCTTATTCCAAAGAACTTGGATGCTGAGAGCGAGTTTTCAGCGGCGAATCAAATGTCCAGAGCAACCGTCAGCGAGTATCTTCTTTGTAATCAGGCCGGTTCCGCGTCCACAAGTGGCGGCTCGTTGCAGCTTCGCCAGTTCTGGGCCAAGTTGGGTAGTTTCGCGCCAGCCGTGATTCGGCCATTATGATTGTGGACTTGCACCTGCGTCTCCAATCGAAAGCAGCCCTCGATGCCCGTAAAACACAGTATTGATAACGTGCTTTTTGACGAAGCGACCGGCGAGCTATTCCGCAGAGTCGACGAGAACTTGACAATAATCGGTAGGCTACCACCGCAGCCCGCTGAACTCTTGTCCTTGATGTTAGCCAAGCACCCAGAGGTGACTACGCATGAGGAAATTCGCAAAACGCTTTGGCCCGGCGTGCATGGAGACCTCGAAAAGAATATTCACTTTTGCATTCGCAAAATTAGGTCTGCATTTGGAGACTCAGCGTCAAACCCAAGATACATTGAGACGATTCCCCGCCGTGGTTACCGATTCGGTGATGGTGTCCACATTGAGACATCGACAACGTCCGAAGGCGTCGTTCCTAGGACAGGTGAGCTCCTCACTAGACATGCGGTAGCGGATGAAAGAGAAAATGTCACGCTCGCAATGCTAACCTATAAGCGATTCCGACCGTGGGTCAGACTGATGGCGGCTGTGCTTTTCGGCTTTGGATTTCTGGTTTGGTATTTTGGAGCGACTAGGACGCAAGCTCCCGCACTGCGAGTTGCTGTGATGACATTTGAGGCGGTCGAAGCCGGTTCTGAGCCGTCAATGCGAAACGACATCGCAGAATCTGTTGTCGAGCTTCTCACCAACGATGGGCGAATAGACGTTCAAGTCATCGGCCCCACGACAACCGTCGACTTTGACGGGGAAGTGCGGCACATCAACGACCTTGTCGAACGGTTTGACGTCGACTTCGTAATAAACGGTCGGATAATGTCCGGCAGACATCCCAAGCTACTGGCGGAAATCATTCGGGCCAAGGACGGTGCTCATGTTTGGGCGCAAGTAGTTCCAGGACTTACGGACCATGATAACATCGCAAGTTCGATAGTCTGCGGTTTTGTCGACGCACTTTCCGTGGACGCGTCTGGTAATTGAGAAGCCTCCAGTTGAACGCAATCCCTCATGTTCTTGCTCGTGCAACCAACTTGAAATGGAATGGCATTCGACGCAAACAGCTTCGAACAAAGAGTTTAGAACATACTCAGGGCTTACTCAGCGTTTACTCAGGGCTTACTTGCCATCAGATTTGCGGCCACCGCGTAACATGCTCTCGTTGCGACGTCATTGCAGAACAAGGCACGTGCCATATTCAAGAAAAATGACAATCCTAGATCGAGAGAGTCGAAAATGCACTTTTTAGCTGCGAGCCCATCAGTAGGTGTCTTGTCTATCGCTTTTTTGGTAGCTGCCGTTTCGGCGAATTCGTTCGCTTCTGAAACAGGACGTGAATTGCTGACCAAGGAGCAGCAACGGTCAGTTGAATCGATTGTTGCCTTGGGTGGCAAAGTGACCGTTGAATTCGACCGTTCTGGCGGTCAGGTCGCAGAGGTGATTCTCTCCGGTCGAAAGTTCGACGATGGCGTCATTCAACACCTTCGTGCATTTCCAGAGCTTAGGACCCTTAGAAATCTGAACACCAACGTCTCTGACGATTTCCTGAGAGAAGTCGGCTACTTCAAGAATCTCCAGACGCTTGGATTTTTTCGGGCAAACATCTCGGACGAAGGCTTAGTTAACATCTCAGATATGACACAGCTTCGCGAACTCCTGCTAGGGAGGACGAAAATTACGGACGACGGCTTGAAAGCGTTAGCCAACCTGGAAGGGTTGCGTCTGCTAGAAGTATCAGGAACCAGCGTTTCAGATTTAGGTCTCGGCCACATCCGTCATCTCACTGCACTGCAGGTGATTCGTATTCGGGGCACGCAGGTCACGGACGCTGGATTGGGGTTGCTGAAAGAAATGCGGAAGCTGCGAATCCTCTCAGTTGGTGGTTCGAGGGTTTCGGAACGCGGCATAAAAGAGATTGAATCCACACTGGAGTTCGTTACTGTAACCGACGAAGAAGTGACCTTGACTGTCGAAGAGCGGCGGCGGCGATGAGAACGGTCAGGACTGCTTGTCTTGGACATTCAACAGGACCACGAACTGTCATCAAGAGAGGCTATTCGTCATGCCATTTCGGGGTATACGGCCTTTGATTTCTCGACATTGTCGAAACCCGTTTCGCCGGAACCCTATTTGTCATGGCGATGAGCTTAACTAGCCTGTGTAGCTACCGCCGTGATGGCCCAATTTCCGGCGAATCGTTGCCATACCTCACCTTAGTTTTCCAAGTACACGTTGACACCAACGACTCCCTGTCGAACGGCACCCCGTGCTAACCGCACCTTCAGAAATACTGTTTGGCGCCCGGCAATTCCGTATTCTCGTGTGTATGCGTAGAGTTCGCTGACTGATGTATCAATCAGGTTTTCTGCCAGTGAAGCCACCGGACCAGTGGCGTGATTCCCGGCGATGTCCGCAGCGATGATTTCTTTCTCCCACTCGCCTGCCTGAAACGGCACGTCAACTCTTGAAATTGGCATTGATCTACGCTCTTGTGAAAGTGCTAATTGAATGGAACTAAGTAGCAGAACTAGGAATTCTCCGGCGCGCCGGAATATTGCACGCTCATTCTAATCGAAGCCTCATCCCGATAACACGGCGATAGCTACACAGGCTAGGTGAAGCTCTAGGCAAGACGCTTCATGAAACTTGCTCCGCTTGACCGTCAGTCATTCTTGTTTTTGTCTTTGTCTTCCGGCAAGAACGATAGCGTGTATGGCTTCGTGGGAGCCGAGCCATCGGATCCAATCGGCGTGATTTCTACATTCGAAAGCCCATCGCCGACGACAGTGAACATCACCCCAAGCCTAGATGAGCCTAGAACCGGCTTACCATCCGGTGTAAGCACTGGGCAGGAAAATACCCCAAGTGGCTTTATCGAATTCCCTTTCACTATCTTGAAGCGGATCTTTGGTGGATTTGCCAGAACTGGGTGTTGAATGTAGCAGTAGACTAGATCGCCCTGGCGAGGGTGATAGGCCTTGGGGTGTTGCTGTTTTATTTGGATTTGATGAATCGTTCCTACTTTGGTTTTCGTATCTGCGGTAACCGGAAGGGCTGCAGCCGCAATGAGAACCAACGCTGAAATAATCGACTTGTGATACATTGAAATTCCTGTTTTGGAAATGTTAAGGACGTGTGGTCAAATTGAGATTCTGCAGAAGTCGTGTCACTCTAGGTCGCATTGCTCAAGAGTGAATTCCAGCTGGCCAAGCTGAACGCACTTGATGTCATTATGCAGATCCACTGTATGGACAATCGCTGAGATATGGTCGCCGGGCTTCGCGGATACTTGAATCGAGGTCTTAGCTTGAGTAACGTCGCCATGCGACACTGGCTTGCCATTGACTATCAGTAATGCAACCGCACCTGTACTTGGACAGAGGTTGCTTTTCGCGGTCCGAACCACCATGACGACTTCACGTTTGCCCGAGACCTTGTGATACTTGAAGGACGAAGTGCCTGGCTCTCCAACAGCTCCTTTGCCCACTACTTTGCACAGCCCGCTTGCCTTAGCGTTCGATGAGGTCTTCGAATCGGAGAGCTGCACCACTTTCACTTTGTGGCTACCGGTCTTATCGATAATGGTCACATGCTCAACGACCCCTTGTGCTTCGAACGTAGCCATCGCAGTGAACGGCGTTAGTTTCTGGATAGTGCCACCACTAGGCCGCTTTATCTTGAATTCGAACATTGGTGGAAATACGGCTTGAGGTGCCTTTGCCAAGCAATTCTCAAAGCCTCCCGTTCGATGCACGCCGTTGGCAAACACCGTAACCGTGTTACCGTCTTGCACGGCCGAATAAGCGGCGATTCCTGCTTCGTTGCATTCAGCATTTGCCGGGGCAGCTACGATAAGAACAAGAATTGCCAGGACAGCAGTCAAGTGCATTGAATCGCGAAAATTAAACATCTGAACCTCATTGTAAAGAACCTTTAATTGGAGGTGCTACGGATAACCATAAGATTGGGTTCGCCCTAACTCAACTGGATAACTGAAATTTTCCAGAACAGACCACATTAACACATGATAATGTACCTTATCAATCATCAAGCAGCCCATTCCGGCCACTTTTACGCTTGTTTTCACCAACAAAAGACAATAGTTTGTGATTGATAAGGTTTGGTGAGCCACTTTCCCGCCAAAATGCAACCCGATACGGATCTGAATTCGCAACAAATGGCCAAGCGAAAAAACACCAAAACCACTCGCAAGAAGAGTCGCCCAAAGAAGAAGGTCGCTACCAAGGCAAAAGCAAAAAACGCCTCGCGACCAAAGGTGTCAAAGCCAAAGGCGAAAAAGAAAAACACATCCGTCCGTCACAAGGAGGTGATTAACATGAACCAGCTTATCGACAAACAACCCGGGATCGCCGCCGTCGTCGAATCGCCCGACTCGCTACTCCACTGGTTTACCGTCTACCTCAAAACCATGGTCGATCCGGACTCCAATACCTTCCGGGCAAAGCGGGATGACATCCAACGCTTCCTCGCCTTCTTTCACGGCAAAGCCAGAAGCTTCGACTGCGACAAGTGGACACCTTCCATCACCAAAGCCTACGTGCGGTGGCTGCCAAAACAAAAAGCAAGGAATCCAAGGGGAGGAGAAACAGATCGCACCCTCGCCCCTAGCACATGTGCACGCAACCTTGATACACTCCGCCACGCAGCTCGCTGGATTCACCGGCAGCGGGAATTCATCACCGGGCTGCCCTTTGACAAGCGGGATGTGATCAAAGTCGAAGAACCGGGTTGGCAAGGATTGTCGGATACGGATATCACCCGGCTTCGTTCCGCTGCAGAGCAACTTATCGCCATTCAATCGCGAAGTTCGCAGCGACCTCGTAGGAACTACGCTCAGCTCATTCTGGGGCTGCACACAGGCCTGCGTGTCGAGGAGATCAATGGGCTGGATCTTGCTCACTACCAAGGCAAGCATCTCAAGAATGTGCATCGCACAAAAAGTGGGAAGTTTCAGGACTTCTTTCTGGATGCTCCCGCCCGTGAAGCCCTCAACGACTACATCGAAACAGAGAGAGGTACGGAGCCCGGACCTCTGTTCACCTCTAAAGCTGGTGGCAGGCTCAATCAGTCCAACGTCTATCGGGCGTTGAAACAGATTGCCACGCAGGCAAACACCACGCTACCGCCCGAAGAGCAGATCAAGATTCATCCGCATCTACTCAGGCACACGTTTCTGAAACGAGTTGCAGCCAAGGAAGACATTCGGGCTGCCCGAGAGGTTTCAGGGCTCAACTCCGACAAGTACCTCTGGAGGTACATCAAAGTTACCGAAGAAGAAGTGGAGAAAGCCGTGACGGGACTTTACGGCTAGGCGTCACCAGTTCGGTTCAAGGGAGCTTGACGTATTTCTCTCACACCAACGTCAATGCTGCCTCGCAGACCATCCAGTTGATAGTGATCCATCAAGGACGACAGAACACGACGTGGCTCAGCGATCAATTCGAGATAGTCAATTAAAAAGCAGGACAGTTTTAATCGATGGGTCGACTCTCCAATGCTTTCGTAGATTTTCAACGCTCCACGCTTTCCCGTAAATTCAGGCCAAGATCTACGCCGCCGGGAAGCCTCAATCTGCTCAAGGGAACGACGCACGACAATAATCCGCAGGTCTTCAAAAGCAGCGTGAAGTTCCTCAAGGCAGAGGCAAGCTGCAGGCAGTTTTAGGACAAGGCGTTTCGGTACTTCGTCATGCCACCGCGAGAACTCATGGCCACGTACTCTTGCAGCGAAAGCCTTCAATCGTGATACAAGTGCCGATCGATCCTCGCAATAAAAGCTCAGCGTCGACTCACATACATGCTGAAGCACCAAGTTACGGAACGCCTCAGATTCGAATGAATCAGGCGTCTTGGGGTCGTTGGTCATGAACGTAGGTTGAAGCAGGCGCAGTCCAAGGCTCGCGAGTGCTCTCGTTACGGCAGTCGTACCGCTTCCCCATGGTCCAGCCACAAAGTACGTTTCCAAATCATGCCTTCCTCGGATGGTGGGTCAAAGAATCTTATAACGGTACGTGTCGTATCGCGTCATTGGTTTTCCAGCATCTTCCCAGCTAAATCCGTATTCCCCGAAATGCTTCAACCGAATCTGGGTGTCAGCAAAGATTCTATATCCGCACAACTTCGCGCGATGGCTAAAGGCAAAGTCCTCAGCCAAATATGTGGACTCACCGAATTCATCAGTCCACACCATGGGCAGAAAAAACGGAAAGAACGAATCAGGACGCTTCCCGCACTTTGGTAGCTCCAATTCTTTGACGATAGTATCGTAGACATCACGCCTGACATGCAGGAAACCAGTTGCAGCATAAAGAATCTCCATGAGACCGCCGTTTTTCCCAAATACAACTTCCTTCGTGTTTGGAAGTAATTGGCATGCAAGCGATCTATTGTTCTTCTTTACGTATATACCACAGCTGATCGGCAAGTCGTGACTACGGATTCTCTCGACATCCTGAACGGAAAAACCAATGTCAGAATCAATCCAAAAGGTTTCCTCACAGCCGTTGGCCAAAGCGCTTGCCGCGATGGCGTTTCTTGCTTGGTCGACGGCAGAGTATCCCGGAACCCGATAGACGGAGTAATTTAAAGACTCAAGCTGCCGCAGTGCGCCCTCGCATGCACCGGAGATCTTTCCATTTGCTGGGACGAGGATGGCACAGGCCCTGTTTGACTTATTCTTGCCTGAACTCATGCTTACGGAATGTATTCGGGACTATAGATGAAGCCTAGATACCCCGGGCCAATTCTATGAGCGTCGGTTTCGGTAGTGGGCGTTGGCGGTGACGGATCACGTGCCCACGAACCGGTTGCAGTCGTGAAAAACTGCCGCACGTGCCACGCATACTTCAACGACCCTTGGCTACCTTTGACAGTGTTACCTATCGGATCGTTGCTCGCTCCGGCGCCAATTCCTATCCTCACGAACTCTTGAAAATTGGCCTGAAAGCTCAATGCGTCGTTGCCCAAAGACAATTGCGAACCGATGTTCAGGCCGGGGATATCGGCGGAGGAAATTTTGCCGTATGAATTTGGCTCGTCGGCTTCATCGCTTGTCGATCCGTCATCATTGGGACGTTCCACTTGGTTCTCAAACGGGTCATCTGGTACACGCTCGGCCGGCGGCAATAGCCCATCCCCAATAGCCCCTTGACTTACGAACGATTCCCTACGCCGCGTCACGTCGAAATGCACCAATGGCTCATTTTGAATGCCGCTGGGAAAGACTTGAAATTCCGTAACGATCGCCAAATGCGCCTGCCCGTTTGCATGCTGCGGACGCAAGCCGGTTCCTTTGACTTCGATTGCGTTGATCATGTTTATAACGTTAGTGTCTAAATCATCAAAGCTGTTTATGACAGTCGTCACGTCCTGTGAACTATGCTCAACTTGGGAGAGTTGAGCCCATACGCCCGTTGCCCTAACGGTGTCGGCGGCTGCGCTATTGTAATCAACGGTGACCGATATACTTCGCATTGTCAGACTGGCAGAGTTTGCCTCAACCCAGAACGTTTTGTGAAGGTCATTGCCCCACTCAAAATCCTTAATCACTACGTAGTTTGCACAAAACCCCTTCTTCGAGTGAGTGCATATCGCGCCGTTACCCGAAACCGACAAGTTGGTATTTCCTCCAAAGAATGGCGTAGGCTTGCTCACAACGATTTTCATCAGATCAACTTCATTACGGCCCTTTGGCGTTGCTTCTACCCAGTTGTCAGCAATGTCGGGTGGGGACATCTGTCCATTGTGAGACGTGGAATCACCGTCAGTGTCGTTTAAGTTTGCAACTGTGAATGCCCCTTTCCAGTACTCGTCAGCTTCCGATACGGCCGATCCTGTTTGCCCATGGTAGATGGTGATATTGACGGTTGAGGCACTTCCACTTCCAGATTGGGAGCCAGCTTCCTGGCCACCACCATTGCCGAGGTCTTTCGAGTCTTCAAGCGGAAGCGGTTCTTCGCTGTTCGGGTCCCCATCCGAAATAACTCCCACGCCTTCGCCAGCGGAAACCGTCTCCATCTCTTCCGCAGTCGCATCTTCAACTTCCCGTATGGATGAAGCCAACAGATCGACATCTCGTGGAGTCATTACACCGTCATTGTTGATGTCCAAGAGGGTATTCGGATCGCAAAAAAGTACTTGTTCGATAATCGCAGCAACATCGCTCTCGTGTACCGTGCCATCGCCGTCCACATCTAACCTGACCTTTTCCGCTGCATATAATCTTGGAGCCGATTCATCCTGAGATGTCGTATCTAAGGTTTCGTCTTTGTCACTAACTACCGTGGAATCTGAAACGCGGATTTCACCACGAAGGGCTTTAGTAACCAACAAGGCATCGAACATAGTCAACGCCCCATCTTGATCAACATCCAATGCACCTGCAGCCAACATAGCGCGGTCTTCAAGCAGTTCAGTGACCAGTCTTCGTTTCGTCATGGTGCTAACCTTTAAAGGGCGATAAGTGACAGTCGGGTTGCATCGTACTGCATTCACTAGGTCAACATCAACAAATTGGTGGCTTTGGTTGTCGTCCACGCGGAATCACATTAAACGCGGTTTCTTCTGGCGCCGTTTGCCTCTACCTGGTGTAGGACATAGTCTTAACTGGGGCCCGTGCTCTATTGATTGTGTGCGTAATCAACATTGGCGCATGCCCGTACAGAGAAGAAACTGGTGCCAACGTTCCTATCCAGCCGAGGGCTTAGTCATGCGGATGTATTGTGCGGTAGCGTTCATCGTATCGATGGCTGCAACGTGCTGCGGAGAAGCATTTCCAAAACAATGCGAATTGGAAGGTTACTTCTTTACGGATCGATGGGGGCAGGATGTTTTCGGCAGTTGCTTCGTTGAACCGTTTCCCGCTCGATCACTCGAAACGCACATCAAAGACTGGGTGCCGTTGAAACTCAGCGTGGGCGAGACGTTTCAAGTCACAACGTTACACACCCCAACGATTCGCGCCGTCCGCAAGGCAAAACTCTTGCCGTCGCAGCTTGGCTTACGGCTATCACTACAAGAGTCTCAAATTCAGTTGGGGTCCACAACAAAGCTAAACATTGAAATCACAAATCACACCGACAGCCAATTGTTGATCCGGGAAGATGACCTCCAACTACTTATCACCGTAAGAAAGCCCGGAACACCGAAAATCCCAAGAACGCTCGACGGTATCGCGAGGACGGGTTCCATGAGGTTCAGTCCAAACCGGAACACAAGAACTCGGAAGACATTTGCCTTACGAGTCGTTCCTTCCTCCGCCATAATTTCTGTGGCGAACGGAACTCCAACGATGGAAGCTGCCAATCCATCAGCTCGTCAGACCCTTGATGCAAACGGCACGTCGAAATTTGCTTATGAGATTGGCGATGGATGGTTTGCAAACGAGTACGAGCTACAGCTGCAAAAGCGGGTTCCGGTCAAGAGTGGGCCCAGCGTTCTTTCACCGCCAATACCGTTCGATGTACAGAAGTAGCCGAACAGGCGAACCAGTGTGGAACACAGCTTAGTCGCACATAGGCCAGCTTATCTGACTATGCGTGATGCTAATGCCGCCAACTGCTGCAGGTACTTTGGGGCACCGCCTCTGCAAATCGTTCGTTAGACGCGACCTCTCGAGGTCGACTTTCTGGTTCAACATTCGACATCGCAGCAGACGGCGTATGGAGGTACTTCGGAAGTAGCTCTGCGAGCAGTTCGCCAATCGAGCGTGGTTCATTCGGAGTCATGTCGTCCCCTGAATTCGAGCAAGTCGTTTGCTCAAATCCTAGATTAGGACAGGACACGTTTGGTCGTCATTTGACCGGACGATACTCTCATGTCGACAAAACTGCCGACAGATGAGCGTCTCTAGGCGTCACAAGATACACTATGACGACAAACTCTAGCGCGCTATCTTGGATGCACGATCCAAAACGGGGAGTTACTGTGTGTGTTCACCCGGAGCAATTGAGCGTGAATGATTCAAAGCAAGAGCGAGGTGGTCGGCGACGCTGGTCGAGGCGGGTCTTGAGTTGTCGTAGGTCGACCGAGCTGGGGGAACCTCTCGTCGGAAGAAAAAGAAGAAGGTCTTCCGCGAGAAATACTCTTGCCCAAAGTGCGGCGTGAATGCTTGGGCCAAGCCTGGGGTGAGGTTGGTTTGTGATGTGTGCGGAAAGAGTCTTGCTGTCTGCAGATGAGTTATGATTCAACGTTACCTGACACGGCTTCTTCTGGTTCAATGGGCGGAGGGCTGAATCCACGAGATGTACTCGGCCCAGAACTGGCGAAGCTGTCATGCGGTGCCATCTGTGGCCTACCAGTTCTGCCTCATCAGTTAGAACCGGTTCAGTTCGGAATGTCTAGAGCTGGTTTTCTGCCACTATTGGAGAGTTTGACACTTGCTCCTTGAGATACTCCAGGTCCTTGGCCCGTGAAGTCGGTATTCTGTTCTGGAGGGACTTCCACAGCTGCCACGCTCTTCCGTAATCGACTTTCACTGCCTCGGGCTCACGCGATTCTTCGCTCACTCTGGCCCGAATCAGATACGCCTCCCCCATATCGATTTGGTAATCCTTTGTCTCCGGATGGTCTTTGAAGAAAGTCTCGAATAGCTCGATGGCTTCAGAACTCGTCGCCGCGGCGTCAGCCGACCGTTCCACTGCTTCCTCGAGTCGTGCCAGGTCCTTTAGCGTGATTGCCAGGTATTGGCTGTACTGGGGATGTTCTCGTAGCCTCTCAATGGCTTGCCGAAGATTCTTTTCAGCCAGCTTCATCTGAACATCCTCGTAGAGCGCATTCCCCAGGTTTGCCGTTGCTATGGCGGCTGTTACGGCGTAGCCGATGTTTCCTGGAGATAGACCGAAGAGCTCTTCGAGCACATCGCGACTTTGAGTGAGGCTCACAATCGCGTCGGGGAGCATCCCGGCTTCTTGTTGGCAGTTACCCAAATTGCCGTACGCCTTCGCAACGTACCATTTGTATGCTTGAGTCTCTGGGTTGTCTTGCTGGAGGCGTAGACGAATCTCAAGTGCCCGGCAGTAATGCTGAAGTGCCGTCGAATACTCCTTATCCTCTTTGGCGAGGATTCCAGAATTGGCAAGACTTGCTGCAAGTTCGCGAGCATACTCCGTTACTTGAGGATGCGACTCTGCGAGCGCCGAACGCAACTCGAGAGCTTCTTTGTAATTGCCTCTTGCTTCCGCACGGTTCCCAAGACTCTTGTTGGTAAGACCGAGATTATCGAGAGCGGTGGCGAGGCGCTGGACGTACCCCTCCTCGTCAGGGTGCTGCGTGTGCAAATCACGAAAAACTTCTGTCGCCTTCTTTCGACTCGCGGCTGCCCGCCCCAACTGATGCATCTCACTACGGACATTTCCGATATTGACATGACTCGCCGCTACGTCAGCTACCGAATCAGACTCATTCGGCGCGAGAAGCTGAACGCGTTCTCGTGTCTTGAGCGCTTTGCCGTGGGCGAGGAGCGCCGATTCAAACCGTTGGTGCTTCTTGTGCAGCGATCCGAGACTGTTTTGCGTTTCAGCAAGATCGCGAAGTGCCTCTACATTGCTTTCGTCGGTCGCGAGCACACGCCCCAGGGCCGCGCTGGCTCGTTCGTAACAGCTCGCCGATTCCTCGTACTTCCCGCCCTCGTCGAGGACATTGCCCAAACCATGAAGAGATGTTGCGTGCTGCCTCAATAGCGAATCGTTGGAGGGGTCGTGGGCAGCCAATGCGGCCAACAACGCTTCGCACCGCCGATAGGCCTCCCGCGCCTGATCCATGGATGCGAAATCGTATTGAATCGCAGCCATACGCAGCAGGGTGGAGGCGAGCTGCTCTTCGAATTCCGGTTTCCCTTGATAACGTTCTCCAAAGTCTTCGTAAAAGGCAAGTGGCCGCTCGAAGATTCGTCGCCTCAGGCTTCTCATTTGCTCGGTGGCCAGTTCAGGCTCGTCAAGCAGCAAGTCGACAAACTCGTTGTATTCCGAAGCAGTGTGTTTGAAGGTTTGGAAGTGAGCCCGTTGACGCAGCCACGATTGAATGGCAAATCCAGTCGTAGCGCTAATGCCGACGGCGAGACTCAAGACCACAGCCAACACTACGGGATGGCGCTTTGAGAACTTCCTCAATCGGTAAAGTACCGTAGGTGGACGGGCGCTGATCGTCTCGTTGCCAAGATGGCGTCTGAGATCGGCAGCGAGTGCCGATACCGAACTGTACCGATCCGCAGGCTCGGCCTCAATCGCTTTGTTCACAACCCAGTCAATATCGCCACAGACCCTGGCGATGTGATCCCGTGGATTGGTGCTACGGTCGGCAGCTAGGTCCTCCGCCCGATCTAGGCGGAGCTTACTCAGTCGTGCGCTAGGAATCAGGCACGGCTCCTCATGCAGGACTCTTGAAACCTCCTTGATAGACAGCTTTCCGAGCTCTCTTGGCTTTTCTCCCACGACCAGCTCATACAACACCGCTCCAAGGGAAAAGACATCTGTCCGGCAATCGAGCTGGCCCATTCCGTCGGCCTGCTCTGGACTCATGTATGCCGGAGTTCCGAGGACTTGCCACGTCAACGTATGAATCGGATTCTCTGTCAGGCTTACATCGGATGATTTGGCGATGCCAAAATCGATGATGGTTGCGTGAACACCATTTTCGGTTTTTTGCACCATTACATTGCCGGGCTTAATGTCGCGGTGCCAGACACCGTGTTGGTGAACAAATGCAATCCCATCACAAACCTGCAAGAACAGCTCGATTCGCTCTTCGATGGTGAGCTGGTAGTGGTCGCAAAAAGACAGCAGGGTATCGCCTTCGACGTACTGCATCGAATAGTACCGTCGACCGTCTGGAAGCTCACCGGATTCAAACGGTGTTGCTATGTGCGGGTGAGGGCCCATACGTGCCAACGCTCTGGCTTCCTGGTCAAACCGCGGAAGCAGATCTCCATCGAGCATCGCTTGGCGGCGAAGCACCTTCAGCGCTACTTCCCGGTGCAGCCCATCTGTTTCCACGGCATGATAGACCGTTCCCATTCCCCCTTGACCCAGTCGCTTGCGAATCTCGAAGCGACCTAGCTGTTCTGGACTGGTCAAGTAGGCGAGTTCATCCGCGATCTCTTTTTTTATGTCCGGAAAGGCGTCCTCGTACTCTTGCTGCGTCTTTTTTCGCCCTGACTTACAATCGGATTCGTAGGTTTGCAAGAACTCCAGAAGAGCGATGTTGTGGACTGTCTCTGACACCTTTTCTCCCTATTTTCGAGCGCCAAATGCCAAGCAGCTTCGAAGAAAAAACTACTATCCACGTCCGGCAGGTTAAAAATTCGCGGGATGAAGAGAGCTTCGAATGGCTCGTTAGACGCTTCAGCCCTGTGCTGAAGGTTAGCGGGCGGGCGATGAATGTACAACGATCCGACCTGGATGACATCATGCAGGAAACGTGGGTGGTCTGCTATCAAAAGATAGAATCGCTGACTCCATACAACGGGCGAATCACGCCCGTCTTTGTCAAGTTCCTGACCTCCACGTTTCGCTTCAAAGTCATAGAAGCCGTCCGGAAATCAATTCGAGATGGGAATGCAGAAGACGCATCCGAACGACTGGGAGGCATCGATGCCAACACAACGGCTGCAATTAACCGTGCAATTCGCAGTGAGCAAGCAGATGCATTAAACGCCGCCATCGACGAGCTCTCACCCGATGACGCCAAATTGATACAGTTGCGTGCCTTCGAATTCATGACATTCGCCCAAGTCAGCGAACGGCTTGGCATTCCCCTGCAGACAGCGGCTTCTCGCTACAAAACGCTGCTAGCATCGCTCCGGAAGCTGCTACCGAATTCAATTTTTGATGAGTTGGAAGGTTAGTTTCGAAAACTCAGAATTATCTGCGATTTGTTTCATAAAACCCTCTTGCGAAGTGCATTGCAGAGTAAGGGCACGGAGAACCGCCCACAGTTGCTGAACCATGGCGGCAACTGACCTACACGCAAGGATTGCACTTCATCCAGGAGAAGGCTATGCCATTTATCCTAAAGCACCGCAGCGAAATCAAATCAGTTGGCAACAACTGCGGTGAAAAGAAGGAAGCGATTGAAAACCGCTTCGACGTTGCCAAGTTCGGACCCTGCAACCATCCGACATCTGTTGACGCAGATGCGTATGCCCTGACAGTCCTGCTTCCGCAGGCGCTGCTCGAGGGAGCGGCGGTCAACATCGAAGTCGGGCACAAGACGGTGAAAAACAAGGTCGGCCCAATTTCGTACAACACCTACCTCTCGTATGCCGCGGGAGATCAACTGACCGACTAAGGTCAGACTAAACGGTGAATCGAAGAGGCTGCCGCTCACGCGGTGGCCTCTTTCTATGCGCGCCGTGTCTCGACTAGACCGGCCAGTCTCGAAGCATGCGTTCGGTTTCTTCTGCATGTGCGCTCTCATCCCGGACCATCTCTTCGAATTCAGCCGCCGTGCTTCTTGTAGTGCACGCAGGTGGAAATCAGTCGTAATACACAACTATCTCACACAGCTGTTGCTGAGTTCCTGAAGAGCGAACGTCCGATAACGGCACTGGTGTTCGGTTGGCTTCTGTTTCGGCCTAGGCAACGGCCCACGCCCGAATGCTCCTAGATGCCTCGGAGGTTATCGCCGAAGCGATCATAGGCACCTACGCGATTTCAGCTGAGCCGAGACTTGCGACCAGATTCTCTTAGGATTCACGCTAACGCGACATCGAATCCAGCAACCTCAGGTTTTTGCTTGTAGGATGGCTACTTGCTCTACGACAATGGTTGTTTGGCACGATGAGAGGGCATCGAAATGAGGTTTCGATTTAGCGTTCGAGCAATTCTTGTCACCATCACCTTGGTCGCTGTCGGATTGGGTTGGGTGACCAATCGGTTTCGAATCGCTCACGGCAACGAACGAATATTCGCCGAATTACGGGCAATGCAGGCATTCGCCGCGTTGGACAACGGGACTGCGCCAACTCCCGACAATTCAGGAGGACTTGGGGCACTAGTGCTGCGAAGAATTACGAGTGTCGTCAACGTTACGTCCGATGACGTGCTTGCCAAAATGTCGTCACTTACGGCCCTACGAAAAGTCGGGATTGTGGGCCCGGTATCTGATGGCGGTCTGGTCAATCTTAAACATGCGACTTCGCTTGCAGAGCTGCGCATCAAAAGTGACCACGTCACTGTCAAAGGTTTGCACCAGTTGGAAAACATTGGTGACATTGAAGTGCTTGAGCTATCAGGCGAGAGATTTACCGACGATTGCCTTCTTTGGGCAAGCAAGTTCACCGCCCTAAAAGAGCTCCACCTTTCAGGGGCCGGGTTTACTGACGCTGGAATCAAGCACATCGCTGAACTGCGAGAATTAGGCGATCTCTCGCTAAGTGGTACGCTTGTCACGAACGATGGTCTCGCCCAATTGGGCAAACTGAAAAATCTTCAAAAGGTGAAACTATCCGATGCCAGCACCGTAGGTGGGCTTGCTCACCTAATCATAAACCTGCAAGGAAGAGAGTTCGGAGATTGGTTCCCAATTGAGTTGATTCGAGAACCAGACCGCGACCGAGTGTACGTTGGATTGTCCGGTAGGCGGTTTCAGGATGACGTGGTGCCCTACTTGTTGAAGGGCATCCCTGAAGTGACGGAACTGGAACTCAATTCAACAGCGATTTCTTCAGATGGACTCAGGGCATTGGGAGTACTGCCTAACCTTAAGCATTTGGTGCTTCGTGCTGTCGACGCATCTGTCCTTGAGGGATTCCCTGGTGTCGAACGACTATCGTTGGTGAGCTTCGGTGAGCAACCTCTGCCGGTCTTGAAAGACCTACCTGCTCTTCGGGCGATTGCCTTTGCCGGAGCTCATTGGAATGAGGCTGCATCTGAAACGGACAAGGCGTTTCTAGGGAATGGTCTAGAGCATGTTGTCGAACTCGGCAGGACCACACCGACATTGCGAAGGCTAATATTCGAGGGCTCCGTAATCGGCGACGAACACGTCGCACAAATAGCTGCAATGAAGTTGACTCACCTAAATCTTAGTGGCACAAGAGTCACGGATGAAAGCGTGAGCTTACTGAGTGAGATGGAGAGTCTCACTCAGTTGAATCTTGGCCGCACAGGGATAACTGACGGTAGTTTACAGCCGCTAAGTAACTTGCCCAATCTGGATTCTCTCCAGATTCGTGGAACCAACGTAACGGACGTGGGAATTCCCGAGCTGCAGATGGCACACAGTCTGAGATATCTCGGTCTGAGCTGGAATCGGCAAGTAACAGATGCCGGCATTGTCGCCCTAAAGAGCATGTCATCACTTAGGGGACTGGGGCTGTCCGGGACGGGCGTGACCAAGGCAGGAATTGTTGAACTCAAAAAGACGCTGAGTGACTGTGAAATCGTTCATTGAGGTGGTCAAACGTTGGCCACCGCGTTTGGCCACGTGGGGATGCAAGGCTCCGTCATTCGCGCCACGTATGTTCGCAAAACCCTCGCTCTCCTTACCGTTGGATCGAAAACGCCGCCAGCGAGGAAGTCAGGAAGCACAAACGTCCGACAAGTAATTTCTCTGTTCGGTTCTGCATTGAGAAACGGCCTTGATCCGGCCCCCTTTAATGAGTCCACCTGGAATGGAAAATTCTGGTTGGCATCACAAACAGGAGGGCAATCATGCCACGAGGAAAGAAGTACGGTCCCGAGGTGATCATTCCGAAGCTTCGCGAAGCGGAGGTTCTAACATCCCAAGGGACATCGCAGGAACTTGCAGCCAAGAAGATTGGCGTATCGGTCCAGACGCTGATTCGTTGGCGTAAGGAGTACGGTGGTTTGAAAATGGATCAAGCCAAGCGTCTCAAGCAGCTAGAGAAAGAGAATTCGAAGCTGAAGAAGCTGTTGGCCGAAGCGGAGCTGGACAAGGCGATTCTCAAGGAAGCCGCGTCGGGAAACTATTGAGCCCGACGAAACGACGAACGGCGGTTGAACATGTCCGAGATGCTCTCGGTAGAGAGCGTGTCTCGGAACGTCGGGCTTGCAAGGTGCTGCAACAACCTCGCAGTACCCAGCGTCGTCACCAATCTGTACCCAGTGATGAGCCACGTTTGGTGCGTCGCATGGTGCAGCTAGGCAGCGACTACGGTCGCTATGGCTATCGAAAGGTCACCACCATGTTGCGGCAGGAAGGTTGGCGAGTGAACCATAAACGAATCGAACGGTTGTGGCGTCAGGAGGGGCTTAAAGTCCCTCAAAGGCAACCGAAACGCAGACGATTATGGCTGAATGATGGCACTTGCGTGCGACTTCGAGCAGCACACAAAGACCATGTGTGGAGTTATGACTTCGTCATGGATCGCACGAGCGAAGGTCGAGCGTTCCGCATGCTGACGCTGATTGACGAGCACACTCGCGAGTGTCTTGCGATTGACGTGGCTCGGCGGCTGAACAGCGAGGATGTGCTGGAGCGGTTGAATGACCTGTTTGTTCGCCGCGGTGTCCCGACTTACTTACGCAGTGACAACGGCCCAGAATTCACGGCCAAGAAGGTGCGTGCTTGGCTGGCTACCGTTGGCGTGAAAACGCTCTTCATTGAACCGGGGAGCCCTTGGGAAAACGGCTATGTGGAGTCTTTCAACGGAAGGCTTCGTGATGAGCTACTCGCTCGTGAGCAATTCGACACGCTGTTGGAAGCCAAGGTGCTCATTGAACGCTGGCGACGGCATTACAACACGGTGCGGCCACACGGTTCATTGGGGTACCGCCCCCCGGCACCTGAATCGATCCAGCCGCATCATTCCGTTACGGCTGCGCCTCCACTCCATGATGCGGCTGGCATAATCGTGAGGCAAAACTTAACTTAGAAACTGGTATCGTTCGTGGGGGCTGGTCAGAAGGATTGGCTGTGCGAGGCGATCGAAATGCCATCGAAAGGGTGCTTGAAGCTTGGGGAATTGAAAGGCCGCTATGAATATGGTTAGTCAGGACAAAATACAAGATGCACTATGGCGGATGGCCACAGCTGCCATTGATGATTTTTTAGTTTCGCGTGAGCAGATTGTTGCGGTAGCCATCAACACTAGCGAAGACTATGCCGCGCTCGCAACATCTTTGCTTTCAAGGCACGGACTGGAGTCAGCGAAATCCGACATCAGATTTGGTACATCAGGAACATGGGACGGGTACGTGTATGACCGTCGCTTGCCTGAGTATGCCGCTTGTCACAACGAGATAAATGCGGAACTGGATGCTTGCTATGACTCAATGGGTTATGACGACTACGCGGACGTCCTAGCCCCAATTGTGTTGGAAGCTTCCGTACATACGTTGTGTCGAGTACGAGAACTGTTGGAACGCCGTGGGGCGTCGAGCGTCGAAACCTACTACTGTTTGGAATTTCACGATGTGACTAGCCCCAATTGCTTCCGGGCGCAGTTGCTCGTGTCTGAACGAGTAAATACCCCAGAAGTACATAAGGAAGTACTGAATCGACTTCACCTTGATTTGACACCTGACGCGCCGGTGCGAAGGGTACTTGAAGAATTCGTAACCAAGCCATGATTTGTGATACCCAGAGGTGCAAAATGCTGCAGGCAAAAAACTCCGGCAGACTCCTGTGTTTATTTCTTGCGATACTATTGGCCGGGTGTGACGGGGCTTCGCAGTCGAGAGTCACCGAGATGAATGATCTGAAGTCATTTGGGCTGCTTTACATCAAGCACATGCAGTCGGAAGGCGTCGGCCCCAAGGATTGGCAAGAGCTGACCGGAGCGGCTGGCGGCACTCAAACCCTCCAGCAAGCGGGATGCATGGTCGCGTGGGGCGTTAACTTTAATGATGCTGCCTCTGTCGGCTCAGCCAACTTTATCTTGGCATTGACGCCTCAAACGAAGGAAGGAGGCGGGAGTGTCTTAATGCTTGATGGGTCGGTCAAACAGTTGACGAATCAAGAAATCGCCGAACTCCTTTCGGCTCAGAAAGATATTTGCATACCGTCCGCGTAACCAGGTGGCCGCAATTGCTCTTCCACGCCCATTCAAATGCTACGCCCCTCGCGGATTCTTGATAGAGCCAAGACACTTCGAGCCGCGAACGAATTGGCGTTCACCCCAGAATTGCGGATGGGCAGTCGGCGCAGCACTGTCGAATCGCTAATTGATGACGTGTTTCCGTTGGCAATTGAGGCCAGCCGAAGAGCCCATGGTCTAGAACATTACCCGGTTCAGGTGTTGGGGGGCATTGAGCTCGTCAACAATCGGATCATTGAGATGCAGACCGGTGAGGGCAAGACGCTCACTGCGATCCTCCCGGTTGCCGCGCACGCTCTTGCTGGACGTGGCTGTCACGTGCTCACGGCCAACGACTATCTAGCCAAACGGGATGCCGAGTTCGCAGCACCGATCCTGAGCCAACTGGGGCTAACCGTGGGTGTCATCCAGTCCGACATGGAAGACTACCAGCGAACGGAGGCTTATCTCTGCGATGTAACATACGGCACCGGCACGGAAATGGGATTTGACTTCCTGCGTGATCGCCTGCGTCTCGGCCCGCGGTCTGCGGTTGAGGAAGCCGTAACGGGCAATCTTTCACAAGAGCCACTCGTACAACGCGGCCACCACTATGCGTTGGTCGATGAAGCCGATCATTTGTTGATTGATGACGCGACAACTCCGTTGTTGATCGCACTTGAACAGGAAGAACCGGAAGCTCGGCACGCTCTCTATCATTGGGCGGATGGGATGGCGTCCGAGTTGACGCCGGAAATGGACTACGAGTTCGATCACGAGCGACGGGAAGCCTACCTGACCAATGACGGACTGAAGAAAGTCACGTTACGCAGAAAGTCGGCCGCTATGGTGGGGCAGTCGATGGAGGATATCTTTGGGCAGGTGGAGACGTCAATCATCGCGCGACTCGCGTTTGCTGTCGGTCGAGACTATGTCGTCAACGACGATGAAATCACCATTGTTAGCGAGTCCACCGGACGGCAACTAGAGGGTCGCAAGTGGCAACGAGGCCTGCACTTTGCCGTTGAAGCCAAAGAGCGAGTTCCGTTTGGTAAGGCGACTGGTACGGCGGCCCAGATCTCCGTGCAATCATATTTCGGGCTCTACCGAAACCTTGCTGGCATGACCGGCACGGCTTGGAATGCAAGAAAGGAACTGAAGAAGTACTACAAGTCACGAGTTCGCGTTATCCCTACGCATCGCCCATGCATTAGGACGGAACTACCGACACGAGTCTTCGTTGACATTACGTCCAAGAACCTCGCCATCGCGGAAGAGATACAGGAAATCATCGGATTGGGGCGAGCGGTTCTGGTTGGAACCCCATCAGTGACTGCGTCGCAACAGTTAAGCGATCTGCTTCAGCAACAGCGAGTCGAACACGTGGTCCTTAATGCAGTCCAGCACGAACACGAAGCAGACATCGTCTCAAGGGCTGGCGAACCAAGGCGCGTGACAATCGCCACCAATATGGCCGGACGAGGCACGGACATCGTGCTCGATGACTCCGTCCGATCTGCGGGAGGGCTGCATGTGATCGCCACGGAAATGCATGCCTCGGCCCGGATCGACCGTCAGTTGGTCGGCCGAGCTGCGAGACAGGGTGACCCGGGCAGCTACCGCTTCATGATCTCATTGCAAGACGAACTGTTCCGCCACGCTCCCGACAAGCAGTCGTCCTTGCAACGACGTGCAGCGAGACGCTCGGGGCAAGAACTTCCCGGGCGTTGGGCAAGCTATTTCAAGAAGGTCCAGCGTCTTGCCGAACGGCAATCTACCCGAGCCCGCAAGCTCGCTTTCGATGCAGCGAAGACACAGCGTAAAGAGGCCGCAAAAGTGGGGCTGGACGTCTATCTCGAGATGACAACCGATGAATAGCGGCTACTTTCAGAGTGCACTGCGACGGTTGATCCGCTGCGGAATCCCGTTTGCCGAAAACCCTCGCGACACAAATTCTTGGGTCCCCTATAGCCCTGGCGTCGAGCCTGTCGCTGGCATGTGCAGCTGCCGAATTATCACCGTTTATTTCTTTTTTCAATTCAAATTGCGTGGTTCCGAGGCAGGCTCCACCACATAGTTGTCGCAAACAAATGCCGCCTCCAAACTCGCAACGCAAGCACTGAACACTGGGCTCGACGATCACCTCACACGACCGTCCTCAAACGGGAGAAACAAAATATGTAAATTCTGCAGCTACGCTTTAGGCTTGCTGGCGCGCGGGGTCCCTGGAGAACCTAGTCAATTTCCTTTACAGGCGGACCCCGTAAGGCTGTCCTCGCTGCTCATCGCGCGTCGCACTGCACCGTGAACAGATGGACAGGTTAGGCTGGGTCGCTATTGAGTTGTCAATCCAATCGTGATCGCACTCGTCTTCGTCACCGACCAGACCGAGGTCCTGCGTTCTCACCACCGCGCGGCATAGCTCAACGAACTCATCGGTGCTGAGAGTTCCCTTTGCTGCATTAAGCTTGGCAGTCTGCAGCTGGATGTTACCGATCGAGTGTGCGCCGCCGCGGCTCGTGGGAACGATGTGGTCAGCCTAGACGTCACCTGAGAGCTGACAGCAATAGGCCGCAGGCCTATTGCCAGGCAGTTGCTCCCCGAAGTATTTCCCGCGTATGCTGTCGTCGCCGATTGTGATTTCAGTTGTCAGTTTCATTTTTTTCGTCCTGGGCACTAATAGCCCCTGCCGCTCTCATCCTGGCAATCGTGTCTGCCAGGCTCTCATCAGCATCGACGTTGACGTTGACATTAACCTTCGGCGCCGATGGCTTTGAAATTTCGTGGCAAACTTTCACCATCCGAGTGAACGCGTTCGCCGCTGCTGTCCTGTCTTTGACTTCCTCGGCGGTTGTCGCATCAGCAATCACCGACTTGATCAATCCTTGAATCTTGTCGGACTCGATCCCGTTGACCGCCGCGGTGAACGTGTCAGCAATGTCACCAACCTGAGCCGGCGACGTCTGCATCTGCGTTCCTGCCTGGTCAAGCAGCTCGCCCTGGACCTCCTTGGTTGCCTTCGAGGATTTCTTCTTGGTTGCTTTCTTGCTCGCCCGTCGTCGGGCTCGTTTCTGTTTCGATTTCTTGCGTGCGGCCAACGACTACCCCTATCTCTCGATCTATCATCAACTTGACTTGCTCCTCCTCAGCTCGGCTTGGGGGCCGGGTCTGCGTAACGTCACGATAGTGATATCCGCAATCCATGCAGGTGATCAGCCGTACAGTGCGAGCGTGCGACAGGTGCTCGACCTTTCGAGTTTTCTGTGCTTTCGCCAAGCATTTAGGGCACCGAGCTCCCTTAATGTCGCTGAGCAGCGTGCCCGGCGTCGGTGGTGGAAAATACACTCTGTTACCGCGTGCCAAATCAAAGCCCTCTGATGTCTCAAACCTGCAATATCTCTAGGCTAAGACTTGAGAGGGCGCTACCACCAGATGCAATTCTGGATAGGTCTATCCTCGAGGCCGGCGGATTAGATATTCTCTCGGTTTTCCATTTCAGAGAGCCCGCCAATGATCGTCAGAGCAGCCGTCCTAGTCTTCCTGCTGTCGTCCACCTGCAGTGCCCAGTTTGTTTTCGATTTGTACACTCGAGACGGGGTCGCCGCCCGCCTGGAGCTTTCGAAGAACACCTACGCTGACTTGGACGACGTGGTCGACTTCCAGCTCTTGCCGGCCGGGATTGAGGTGTTTGGAGATCTCGACGTCGAGTTCAACAGATCAGAGGGCCTGTTCTTCGGCCACACCGGCATCCTCAGCGCCGAGGGAGGTTCCTTCTTGCATGACGATGACCTCCACTTCGATTTGTACTCGAGCGGTATCAGGCGGCTGCAGCGAGGACCTCAGATATCGGCAACTGGAACCTGGCTGGCTGTGCCTGAGCCGAGCGGCCTGAGCCTGCTGGCAATCGGGGTTGTAGTCTTTTCTTTGCGCAGTCGGCTGTGTCAAAAGTCCTGATCAGTGCGGTTTTTAGTCCAGCTTTCAGGGTGCAGTCAAAATGAGCACAGGCTCCAGGATCCACCAAAAGGCACGTAAAACCCGGGCGCATTAGTGCAGGGTAGAACGTAAACAAACGCTAACGTAATTGGGTGTTTTCCTACTGTGCGCTGGGTTTTCGAAAAAAAAGTGGATTCTGGAGCCTAGAGGCATTTCACCCCTTAAAACAAGGGCTCAAAATAGGCTCCAGAATCGAAAAACAACGTGGAGCCTAACTGACGCAAGTGGAGCCTAAATCCAGCTAAACCAGAAGTGTGGCTCCACTTGCGCTGGAGCCTGGCGTTTTTTCTGGAGCCTGGGTTTTGTCCCGTTTTCACCAGATTGCCTATGGAGATTCTTGTCCCGTTTTTACCAGTTGGACTAGTTAATATCCTTTTATATGTATCGATATTACTGCGCATAAAAAAAAGGGGACGAAAGCAAGCTTTCGTCCCCTTTCGGAGTCAACTGTGGGTCAGCATTCGTGATAGCCGAGGTTCTCGCCGTTCGGCCCTTCATAGGGATGGGGAATCTTAGAGAAGTCGATTTCTCCATCCGCAGTTCGTGGCACTGGGTCTTTGCTGAAAGAAGAGGCAGTAGGTGCCAATTCGCTTTTATCGACTGTGAAGTTGGCTGAGATGGTGGTCCACGGTTGTCGGATGACCATGCCGCGGAAGCAGCGATCGTTTTGTACTCGGGCGTCCTGTATCCCTTTGCCTCGGAGATATTCGAAAACCTTCTTATTGGAAATTGGCTTCTCGAAGTTACGATCACACCACTGCTTGTAGCTGGCCATAACCTCTCCGCGAGTGCAACGGCAGTTATCGCCTAACTCGCAACACTCCTCCATCCACATGCTGACGTTACTCACGTTCTCGCGCATCGTCGTCAGGATTGATTCCCCTGATTTCGGGGGCGCAATCCTTTCGCCGCTTTGGTCAAGCCTGGAGAGCCCCTGGAAGGCCCAGTTGACGATGCCTGGCAGCTCAGCGATGAGGCGATTTTTCAGTCCGAGGTCTTCGACGCCGCGAAAGGTTCGAGTCATTCTAAACGGCACGAATCTGTCAACAATCGCGTCAGATTCGTCCTGCAGATCGGGGATGACGTTACTGCATATCACGATTCTGGATTTCAGCTTTGTCGAGACTGCGTCCTTTCCCTTTTTTTCGCACGCTATTGTGTCTTCGCCACTAATCGACAGGAGGCTCTCGATGATTGTCGACATACCTCGTCCGTCAAATCTCGCATCGCTGAACGTGCACAGCGACTTCCCCATTAGGGTAGCCGTGATGAACTGATTGGCCATCCTCCCGAGATCCAACGCCGCAGTTGAGTCCCCTCCTACGATCGCCTGCAGAATATCGAGGATTGTGCCCTTGCCGGATCGCGGCGGTCCCTGCAGGAAAAAGATTGCGTGATGAGACGTGTCGGTTGTGAGTAGCAGGCCCATCATTTCCTGGAGCTTCTCGATCGATTCCGGATCATCCCCCCAAACCGAATACAGGAAATTGAGCCAATTCTGCGGCACCGGCGCGTTTGGGTCGTACTCCACTGGCGAGCACGTTTTCGAGAAAAAACGTCCCGTGTTTGGCTGCGTTTCTCTTGTTTTCCGGTTCACGATGACGTTCTTGAAGACGATGCAATCTTCGACGTCCCAATTGTTGCCGTCGGCTACCCAGCGTGGAGCTTCTCCTTCGAGCATCATTCTTCCCATGGCGATACCGAGTACGGATCCCGTGCGTCCACTTTCGACGTCGCGATATTTCTCCGCGAAATCCGCCATCGCCTTACTCTTCACCAATTCCTTCGACTTTGCTTGGTAGGTGCCGTGGCTAAACTCCCACCATTCCCCGTGGTGAAACCACATTTTTTGGACTAACTCGTTTCCTTCGACCTCGCTATGTCGGAGCTGGAATTCGCGCGCCTCTGTTGCCGTATCAACCTGCTTGAATTCAATCTTGCCCTGCTTCGGCTCTTCGTCAGGCGATTGCGTGAACAGACTGTCAGGCGGCTCGTTGCCGTCTGTGGGCCCCCATGGTGGATCTGATGACGCCGTGCCTGTAGTTTCCTCTGGTGACTCCGTTCCTGTCGCTGCTGGAGCCGTTCCAGTCGCTGCTGCTGACGCAGCAGCTATTTCGGCTGATGCCGACTCCCCAAACAAGTTCGCTACTTGCCTGGCGGTTGCTAGTTGCTCCTCGCTGTGATTCGAAAACTCTTTATTTTCCGATGGTGGAGGTAGAGTTCCTTTCGTTTTCGCATTCCCTATAAACTTGATAACTTCTTCTTCCGACATGGGAGGGCTGTTCTTGTCATTCCACTTCAGCACAGCCGATTTCAAATCGCCATCTGAGAGCCCGTTGGCAACCAGCTTGCCGGCAAGCTGGAAGCCGGCGTTGTTTCGGTGGCCGTCTTTTTTTCCGGGGACGGCGTCGATATAGTCTTCGATGCGCTTTCGGTTCCATGTCTGCGAACCCTGGAGAGAAGCCGCGGACATGGTGGCAAGCTGATCCTTCTTCGCGAGGTACTCATCGCAGAGCCAATCGATCGCCTCCTGGTGGTTTTGCTCTTCCGCCGAGGGCGGATACTCACGAACACTCATTCGAGTTACGGTGAAAAACCGACCATGCTCGTAAACCTCGATTGCGCCGTTCTCGACCGCCGCTTGCGATGAAAACCCTTCCGGCTTTTGGCCGATTGCGAAAATCTTCACGCCAGTGAGCGAAGGACTCACCTCTATATGTGCGCCGGCGAACCTCTCCAAAATGGGAATCGCCCACTCGCTAAACACCTCCGTTGTGTCGTCCGGGCATTCCAGGCAGTCGTCCAAATCGATTCCAACGAACCCATCGCCTGGAACGAAGCAGAAGGCAGGCCCCATTACACCGAGCATTTCGGCATCGACCTGCCGGGCTCTCTCATAGGAGAAATAGTCCTCGGTTGCCGTCGAGCCGCTGACGTTTCCGTACTGGTCGATTGGGATTTTGCTTAGTTTGCCGTCGCGTCGCTGTAAACCCCAGATGAGCCACTGCTCAACGTCTCTCATTCGAGAGAAAACAAAATTGTCGGCGAGCCATTTTGGCTCTCGAAAAGTCGTAGGGCTATCGCTATCATGCATGAGCATAATTTCCTTTGGCCCGGTAAGGTTGTCTCGAACTTGCCGGGCTTTTTTTTTGCGCCGGCAACCGGGTCTTGGTTGGTAAGAAAATGAAAGAGAGGCGACAATCGCCTTTCCAAATCTAAGTGTTGGCGGCTACTAACGCCAGTTTCGTTTTTCTGCGTAGACGAAAACCCTCCATGGATTCGCGCGCAGATACACGCAAATTGAAGTGAAAAAGGTCGCCAGAAATGGCGAGAAACTATTGCTCAAGCGAGCACTGATACGTATAATCATGGGACATTCTTTGGTAAGGCCCCGGCGAGTTGTAGCTCATATGCCGGGGCCTTTTCTTTTGGCCAAATACCGGCATTTCAGGGGCGATGGCTGCAATCTACACCTAGATTTTGGGCCACCGCAAGAGGCAGTTTTTCTCCCTGGGCGGCGACAACAGCACCTCAGCCTGCAGTGCCGTGGGGCTATTACACTACTAATTAAGTGTTAGGCTTTACGGGACAACAGCACCGGAACCGGTTGAGCTTTTTTTATTTACAAAACGCAGCTCAAACTGTAAATAAACGCGATGCCGCGGCTTCGTTGTTTCGTTTTGCGAGTCTAGATCTATCCACCTTTTCTCTGTCGCCTACGGCCTGCCGGCCGTAGGCTAGAGAAAGCGCCGAAGTTTGCCGTGGATTACTGTGTCGCGTGGCTCAACGCAAGTTTGCGTGCAAACGCCGACTGTTCTCCGTGCTCGACGGCAGCGATGTTCTGCGTACGACGCTCAAGGAGTTCTTTCCGGACCCAGTGGTGCAACGCTGCCTTGTTCACAAAGAGCGGAACATTCGAGCGAAGCTATCGAAGAAACATTGGGGCGAGCTGGCTCGGTTGTTCACGCGGTTGCGTCGCGTTCAGGGCAAATCGGCTGCCGAGGAAGTCGTGACCGAGCTGACTACGTTACTGGAACCAAAGAACGCGGAGGCGCTGAAGAGCCTTCGTGAAGCGGGCGATGATCTGATCGCGTTGCAGTCGCTCGACGTGCCGAACACGTTGCATCGCAACTTGCTGAGCACGAACGCAATTGAGACTTCGTTTCGTAACACGCGCAACAAACTTGGTCGCGCGACGAGGTTTCGGGCCGAAATGGATCAGGCCACCCGCTGGCTTGCGTTCGCATTGACGGAGGTGGAGAAAGGCTTCCGCAAAATCAGCGGCTACCGTGAGCTACCTCAATTGATGACCGCACTGAAACGGCCCGAGCCACGTCCACGCGGATCTAACGGGCGGGGGCCTTTGGCCTCGCCTTTGGCCTCGCCTTTGGCCTCGCCTTTGGCCTCGCCTTTGGCCTCGCCTTTGGCCTCGCCTTTGGCCTCGCCTTTGGCCTCGCCTTTGGCCTCGCCTTTGGCCTCGCCTTTGGCCTCGCCTTTGGCCTCGCCTTTGGCCTCGCCTTTGGCCTCGCCTTTGGCCTCGCCTTTGGCCTCGCCTACGGCTCGGCCAAAGGCCCCCGCCGCCCCCCAGCATTGATAGTCCTACCCAACAAGAGTAACGTTGAGTTCGTAAGTACTGACCTGTGAGGTCATCGTACTTCAACAATCAAAGGGACATCCCCAGGCCGCAGCTATGGCCTCGCTGTTGATCGCTGCGTGCCTGCTGTTCGCGAGTACATCTGGGACGGCAGGCGAATCACTCGACCGCAGCTCAAGGGGCTGAGCGAGATGACGGAAGGCCAGCAAGAGGAAGTTGTCGCTGGGCTGTGGCAGGGGAGGGCGTTCCCCCCCCAAAATCAGTTCGCCGCCTCGATGCAGCGAATAGGATCCGCTCGCGATCTCGCCAAGGTACTTGGGGGTCGCCTCCCCAGGCCATCATGGATAATCTCTCTTCGCGAAGCCAAGCGAGCTTGTGCCACGCGTGAGAGTAGGATTGCCAACCATTAGAGAACGCTACCCGCAGATGCCCATCAAATTCCTTTTGCTGGGCGCGGGTAGAGTTAGCTGCGTAAAAATCTCGAAGTTCTTGTAGCCAGTTTGGGATGCTACTATTCATTTTCTGCCAAAACCCTAGGATGAAGTAATTACATTCATCCTAGGGTTTGGAGCACGCGGGGGGCCCCGGCGATTGAATAGATCTAGAATTGTTCCTGGGGCTCCTCCTCTAATGCTTCAGAGCTTGGCTCGACGCGAACGTATTCGCCTGGCTGGAGTGCCTGCTGCAGATTGCACTCGTCGTCGAACGTCACGATTGGTCGCTCCGTCATTCCTGCAAGCTCATCCCCGTCCGCGTCGTAGCAATGCTCAGCCGTGATAATCCATGTCATTCGGTTGTTCCTTTTTCTGGGGGTAAAATTGCTAGTTTCGTCGCGTAGTCGAGTGCTACCTCCCACTTCAAATCAGGCAGGTCGAGGCAATCCTGCTCGATGTAATAGGGCCGTCCGTTGTCGTATTCGTCCATCTCCTCAGGCGGAGAGACACGATTGGCTGCAAGCTTGTCGACGAGGCTAATACCACGCAGTAAAACGGTTATTGTGCTGCACCGATCGCCGAATTTATCGCGGTAACAGGAGCGAGCAATCGAGCGTACAGCTGACTCCAGTCGTCGCTGTACGAGCTCACCCTCTACCTCTGCGAGCTCGTCGTCTATCCACGCGCGCCAGTTGACGTCGATCAGGTTTCATAGGTTTCTCTCTATGAGTTTTGGAATTTGACTTCGGCTAGTTTTTTGCGGTTGACGATTGAGCCGCGAACAGGTCGGAGCTTTGGCACAGCTCGTCCCTTGCCGGTCCAGCGGATTGCCATATGAGGACGACGCGTATGAGGGATCGACTCCATTGCTTTGCCGAGGCTCCAGCCCACGTTTCCCCGGCGCCGAGCCCGATCGGCAAGGCGCTCCAGCTGTTCGGGTGTCGCGTCCTGGGCCCGGCGTTCATCCTTCGCCAGTAGCTCGGCCTCGAAATAGTCCGGGTTGTCGAGCAGCATATTGATGGTGGGTACGCAGGCCAGCCGAAAACGACTAATCCTGTCCCCAGCGTCGTAGTCGTCGCCCGCCACAACCCCGGCTTTAGTGCCAGACGAGAAGGCTAGGAATGTTTTGCAAGGGCCGTCCTCAGGAAACCTGATCGCCAGCGGCCCCAACTCCAGTTTGCCGCAAACACTAGTCACGCTCGGCACGCAAACAGGCAGGTGTTCAGCAGTCTCCTCTTCCATCTCGTCTGCCAGTTTCCATATGAGCGGCACCATACAGGGGTAGATGTCAATGTAGGGATAGCGATTCACCACCTGCGCGTACTCAGCGTTGAGTATGCTCTCCTCAAATCTCCCTGACTTAAACATGCGGAAGTAGAATTCGTGGATGTCGCCAAACGGAGGGAGTTCGAGTTCAAACGAATCTCTATGGGCCCACGAAGACTCATACGGTTTGAATTGCATATCGTTTCCTTTCTGTCTGCTTTGGGGACGATCGGCGCCGGCAACTACTGCCAGAAAAAGAGAGGCCGGCGACGCCGGCCTCTCCCGGAATGGCCTCAGGGCTATCAGTCGGCATTCCCCTTCGTTACAGGTCGATCGGCGACCAGTTTCTCTTTCGTCTGCGCCTTGTAGATAATTCTGACTTGCTCCCAGAAACCGTCCAGGAAATGGTTGACATAGATGTAAAACTCCATCGGCCTCTGCATCGAGTATTCGGCCAGTTTGTCAGCAATCTGGTCAGTCGAGATCAGTAGATTTTCTCTGCTGGCGGGAGGCAGCCAATCGTCACTCTGGTCTTGGTCATTGTCGAAGTCGTGGTCGACTTTGACGCAATCAGGAAGGTCTACCGAATCGCATACCTGGCGGATCGCATCCTCGCAATCGACGCGATAGAGGTCACATGCAGTGCGCCCGATGAGGGTGAGTGTGTGTTCAATGGTTTGCATAATAGATTTTCCTTTTTGAAGTTGTGCCTTGGTGCGCATGCACCTAGGGCTATCTAGACATAGTTTTTGGTGTTTTTGTTGCGACGCCGCGGTTGCTGCGTCGGTTTTGGCTTTGGCTTTGGCGCGGTCTCAATCGTCTTCCTGAAAGCCTCCAGGTCATCTGCGAAAACGCGATACCGCGGTCGCGCTCCAGAGCTCACATTTTCGGCACGCAGCCGCTTGTCGTGGATCCATTCGCGGACCTTGTCGACCTTCACCTTCATTAATTTGGCCACTTCGCTCGGCACCATAACGTCTTTCATGATCATCATTTGTCTCCCGGCATTCCAGTACGGCTATCACGGCCTCTATAGCTGCCGCAGGCCAGGATATTACACAGCTCGTTGTGCCCCGTCAACCCTCTCCGTCACCCTTTTTGCAACCATTTCCGAACAAAATCCGAAACGTCGGCCAGGCGATCATCGGAAATCTCGTGGACGTATCGAGCTCCCATCGAGGAGTCGACGTGCCCCATCGTGTAATTGATCGCGGGGTAATCGCCCTGGGGGTCGACGGCCGTCCTATAGCTGTGTCGCATGGAATAGAACGAGATCCCTGCCCGGTAAAACCCACATTGCCGGGCAAGGTATGTGAATCGCTCGCCGATAGGGGAGAAGCCTCTTAGCTCTGAGCCGAAAAGGTTCCCGCGCTGGTTGATGAACACCCTATCGGAGTGATCCGGATTCCGGGGCTCAGGGCGCCGCAGCAGGTAATCCTCGAGAGCCTCGGCCGTCTCAGGCCAGAGTTTCGAACGCCGGGCCTCACCCGTTTTCGGTCGCGGATAATCAAGCCACCAACCATCTCGGTGAGCGAATTCAATCGATCGTAGGTCCTCGTTTCCCAGTCCGCAGTTTAGGCCGAGCAGGATGAACGTACGCATTGGCTGGCGTGCGGCTTCCAACAATTTCCTGCAGTCAGCCGCGGAGTAATGCTGTTGCGGTTTCTGATTAGCGTACTTTTTTCGCTCTTTCTTCGAGGGCGGTTTGAAATCAGAGCCGAATCGAATGCGGCGGTCAGTTCGATTGTCCATCGCCCAATTGAAAATCGCTTTGCTCATCGTGATTTGTACGGCTCTGCTACTCGGCGCTTTGTGCCGTCGGTGGATCGCTGCTGCCAAATCGCGAAAGTGGATGGGGCAAACGTCGTCGAGGCTTATAGATCCCAGCACCTGCGAAACTAGTTTGGCCGCAACGAGATTGTTGTGGAAGGTTCGCTTAACGATCCGGCCTGCCTCCATCTTTAGCTCTTGGCTAGAGAGGTAATCGTTGCAGAGCTCCTTGACCGTGTATCCGGCCGTAGAGGTGGATTCGTAGCTGCGGCTTGGTGGAAGCTCCCCATTAAGCAGGTGGTGCTTCTCCGCATCCCAGCGCCGCTCAGCAGCATCTGGGTCTTCCCACTTGCCAAAGTAGTGCAGCTTCCCTCGCACCTTCTTTGCCCATTGCCGGTTGGAGTGCGGGAACAGCGGGAAGTCCCTGCGGGGCTTGGACGGCTTCTTTTTTTGAACGGCAGGCATGAGTACTCCTTCACGATTCGGGCCAAACGGGTGTCGTAAACGGGTGTCGCAAATCACCGAAAACTGCGAAAACACTTGTTTTACAGGCTAAAATCGCCTGAGTCAAGCCTATGACATGAAAGTCAGTGACGCGATCTATGGCCATGCGGCTCGCTACGTTTGCCGCGATCGCCTTCAGGCCATGCTCGACTACGAACATCAGCTCAACCTGGATCGACTTCGCGAAGCCCGCGGCGACTCGAGCACCTTCTTTGCTTTTGCGGACACGGTTTCGGCACGCAGCTTCCAGGGTGGAAACGAGTGCCACGGATGGATGGGCATCAAATTCCAGGCACACCCGCGCGATGAAGACAGTCAGATCATTCTGCACGTCCGTATGCTCGATACCGAAGCAGCACTGCAGCAGGAGGCCTTGGGAATCGTCGGCGTCAATCTCGTGCATGGTGCCTTCGCACTAAACCACGAGCCGGAGAAACTCGTCGACTCGCTTCTCGATGGGCTCTCTACCGCACGCATCGAAATCGACATGATCGAGTTTTCGGGAATTGCGTTTCGGCATGTCGACAACCGGTTGATGAGCCTGAAGCTCGTTGAACTCGGACTGACCGGAGCGGCCATGTTCGCGGCCGACGGCACGGTATTGCAGCCCTCGGAATTCTTTTACAAGAAACCCATTCTCGTCGAACGCGGCAGCTTCCGGCCGGTGTGCAACGTGAATCTTGACATGCTGCGATGCGCGCACGAAAAATTCTCGGAACTGCCAGAAGTGCAGGGCAAGGAAGTGGCCCAGGTTCTGGAGATCACCATGAGCAACCTCAAGGCCACCGGAGCCATCGACCCGCGTGACTTTCTGGCCCGAGCGGATGTTATCGCCGCATGTGGTTACCCGGTGCTGATCTCCGACTACTTTGAATACTATCGCCTCGGCGCTTACCTCACGTGGCACACGAAAGAACAGATTGCGATTGTCATGGGCTCCGGCAGCCTCAGAGAACTCTTCGACGAAAAGTACTACACCGGCCTCGACGGCGGCATCCTTGAATCGTTCGGACGCCTCTTCAAGAACGAGCTCAAAATCTATTGCTACCCGTTTCTGAATCAGGATACCGACGAACTGACGACCTGCGAGAACCTGCAAATCAACCCGGAACTGCAGAAGCTCTACGGCTACCTTGTCGACCGCGGTGGCATTAACAACCTCGACAATTTCAGCCCCGATTGCCTTCGCATCTTCTCGCGCGATATCCTGGAGAAACTGAAAATGTGTGATGCAACGTGGGAGGATATGGTCCCGCAGTCCGTCGCCAGCGTCATCAAGGATCGCAAGTACTTCGGGTATCAGTGCGCCAGCTGAACAGCTCGCGATCCGCCCACGCATCCACATGATCAAGGGGCTGAAGTTCATCGTTCTACGCGTATAATTCCGGTCAACGCGTCAGAACACCGTCGCACCGGAGCGCCAGCATGAACGAGCGAATTTGTTGTCAGTGCGAAAGCCACGCGAAACTGGTGAATCGCTACGGCTACCTGTTCTGCAGTCGCTGCGAATCCAGCCTGGCGCTCCACAGCGACAAAACGATCCTGAAGAACGCCCAATCGTACCAGGAGTCGAAACCCACCTCGTATGAAGACGAGGTCGTGAGGCGGCTCGAGAAAATGGACCGGGACTTTGCCAGAACCAAAGTCAAACTGCTCCATATCCTCGAACGCCTGGCGGAACTTACGTGACCGCGGCCCAGCTACGCACGCGTACAAGCAGGCCACTGCAAATCAGCCGACGAGCGTTAGTTCGCGGTTCCAGCGTCCCTGTCTCGCGAACCAAACGCGCCGCAGTGCCCGAGCCGGGATGGTATTTGATCCTATCCCTGGGACTGAAGTCCCAGGCTTTCGGATGTCGTCGCTCCGCGACTTTCGGGATGGTGTTTGATTTTATCCCTGGGACTGAAGTCCCAGGCGATCGGATGTCGTCGCTCCGCGACTGAGGAAAAGATCATCCTCCAAGCTGAAGTGAGTGTCATTGAGCGTTACCTCGCGGATCCAACGTCCCTGTCCCGAGCGCCAAATGCAACGCATTGCCCGAGTCCTTCGAATGGGCGAAAATCGCGGTCGCTACTAAACGCAACCCAGGCTCGGCCATGCAAACTTGCCACTGGCCCCAAACGAAGGAACGTCAGCATGTTAAAGCGGACTCTACTGGGCGTCGTCGGCGTAATCGTGGGAATTCCCATTGGCATGATATTCATGATGTCACTCCACATGGCATCCACTCTCGTCTACCCTCCACCGGAAGGCGTGGACTTCATGAGCCAAAGCCCGGACAACATTGAACGCCTTCAGGCATGGTTCGCCACACTACCTGCCGGTGCCTTTATTCTGGCTGCTCTGTCACACGGCCTCGGATGTATGATGGCCGCCATCGTCGCGACATTCATCTCGGGAAGGACTACACCTGTGCCGGCCTGGTTCATCGGCGTCTTCTTTACCGTTTCCGGAATCATGAACCTGTCGTCGATACCGCATCCCGCATGGTTTCCGTTTGTTGACCTTCCCATCTATATGATTCTCGCCATCGCCGCGTGGATGCTGTTGAAACGGAAGAGCCCCGCAGCCGGAACGGTAGCCACCGACGTGAATCCCACTGGTGCGTAGGTGCACGACGGGTGGTTTGGTTAGGCTTTTGGCGAACTCTCCGTCACACTAGTCACAACTCAACTGTTCGTGCTCTGAGGCAACCAGCCGCTGCACGCGGAAGTAACTCCTCAATTCATCGACGGACTGACACATGTTGGCACAACGCCGTCGCTGGGCAACCATGCCGTTCGAAGTCCTTGAGGACCGTTCGCTGCTGACTGGCATGCTCGCCCTTTCCGGCTTGCAAGACATCGTGCCAGCCAACGACGGCTACACGATGGAAGACTTCGGCGCTATCGATATCAACAACGACAACCTTCAGGACCTTGTCGTACTTCAACGGACAGGCAGCAGGCAGGACGGTTCATCTCTTGTTGGCGTTTATTTGCAAACAGAAGAAGCCGATTTCAAACTTGCCGCCGAGGCCACGTTTGACATTTCCGCCGACGTCCTCATCCTCACGCCAAAGGACAGTGACGGGTTCGTCGAGTTTGGGGTCAAGTTCGGCTATGGTGACATGCGTGTTTCCGGGTTCCGATGGGACGATGGAGTCGAGTTCGTTGACGCAAACTCCGTCCGAACACCCGCTGGCGACATCGCGTCAACGACCCAACTACTGGATCTCAATCAGGACGGCCGCGCCGACCTGATTCGCACACAATCAAACGGGGTGGGCGGACATGTCGTGACGGTCAGCCATGCACAGGGCGATGGCTCCTGGGGTGAAAGCGTCACGTACCCTGGAACGCTATGGAATGCCGCAGACTTCAACGCGAACGGACTCAACGACCTTGTTGTTTTCAGTCCGAATGGATCAATGCGCGTCTTGCTGAACGACGGGGCCGGTTTCTTCGACGAAGTATCATTTGAAACTCCGATTGGGCCGTCGGGGACAGTAGTCATCAATACACTCGACGCCAACGACGATGGCGCGAAAGATTTGCTCGCCATCGACGCATTGGGAGTATTCCTTTTCTACGCCAACGGTGATGGTACGTTTGCCAACCGGACCATGCTTCAGCGAACACGGGACGACACCCTGGGCGGACCGGGCACCATCGGCCATGAAGGCGGAGTACACATCGTGGATATCGATGGCGATGGCCGCGACGACATCTTCCTCGGCACCGAGTGGGTACCGCACGGCGGAACGTATCCGGCTCGAATTCTTTATCGTACAGAAGAAGGTTTCGAAGCCTTACCGCTTGGTGCAAGCTGGCCTGTCGGGCGTCCTGTTGATCTACTCGGAGACTCAAAGGCGGAATTCATTCGCATTGAACCGCAGGGACTCTCCGTGAGCTGGCAAGTTCAACCTCGATCGCTTGATGTCGAAGTACTCAATAGACCGAATCTTGCGCGACGCGTCGTGGATGTCACGGGCGACGGGCACGGGGATATCCTTCTGGCGACGGACACTCAGTTGACGATCCTGGACACCTCGACCCAAGAGCGGATGGTGGTCGACATACCGTTGGGCACCCGTATCGGCCAGGTTCACGCAATGGTTCCGCTCGAAGAAACGAGGGAACCGGCGTAACACTGTTCGTTTCGACAGCCACGCCAGCCAGCTCCGATCCGACCGCGGAATTCACCATTCAGATTCGCAAGACCGATTTGGAATGGACGGCCGAACTGCAACCATTGCCGGAAGCAACGGTCGACTGCCGCCACTCAATCCCCTCCAGCTGTATTGAGGTACGTTTCAGCCCACGTGATGAACGTGACCTGAACGGCGACGGCATCACAGAACGAGTCATCTACACGCCTGACGTCGGCTACGAAATCTATCAACAGCAGGATCTGGTGTGGAGCCCTGTTGCGCCCACTCCAATCGCCCCCGAATTCGAGCTTGGCGGGATTGAAGACTTCGACGGCGACGGAATCCTCGACCTCCTCTACCGCGCAGCGTGTTGCGCCAGAGTCATCCGCGGCGTCAGCTTTGGCAACGGTGACCTGTTGTACGGACCAGTACATCGGGTGATCGGGCGCGCCGCATACCAAGGCTTGTTGGTTGACCTGGATGGCGAAAGTCTCGCGGTCTCCACCGCATGGCGCGAAGCCAATCCCCATGGCGACCTCACATCCCCCAACCCAGACGAACGCCTCGTCACTGAGACAATCATGCTGGGGGCAGCCGACACAGAGGCGGTATCCCATTTCCTGGATGTGAATGCCGACGGACGCATGGACGTCGTGGCGCTCTCGGACCAAGGCGTAACGTTCGTGACACGACGAAACCCTGGGGCGTTCAATGATCCACAAACACCAGGGCAACAAGACCTGGACTTACTGTTTGCACACATTGGCGATCGTGACGCCAATGCCATCCGCAGATTTGACCTGAACAACGACTACCGCGTCGACCAACGTGACGTCGACTTCTGGCTGACCCAACTGGCCAATACACGCCGCGGCGATTCGAACCTTGACGGTCGAGTTGACTTCGCAGACTTCCTCACGATTTCCCAACACTTCGGCAAAGAAGATGCTACCTGGTCCCACGGCGACTCTAATGGAGATGGCCTGGTAGACTTCGTTGACTTCCTCCAACTCGCCGCGAACTTTGGCTTTGACAACGAAGAATCTCTCGAGAGTTAGACAACTTCGCATCTTTCGTCACGGAACTGAAAAAGCCAGCGCCCCGTGAGGGGAACGCTGGCTTGTGATGCGACAAGCAAGACGCTACTTGCCTTGTTTCGCGTTCTTCTTCACCAGTCCTGGCCAGTTCTTGTTCGCCTTGGCGATGTTGCCATCCAGATCCTTGTTGAACATCTTCAGGATGTCGGGATTCAGATTCAGGTACAGCTTGCCGTTGCGTACCTGCCAGGTTCGAATGTCGACGGGAAACAGAGCACCCACCGAAACACCAAACGCACAGTACCCGCCGCACTGCGGTGCATACTTGTCCGGATTACCGGTGAACAACTTCTTGTGTTGCTCGCTAGCGAAGAAGTACGTGGCCCCACGATGCGTTGCCGAGATCTGAAAGTTCCCGTTCACGGGCTTCTTGTCGGTGAAGAACGCCACCGGATCGTAGCCGTTGATGGCCACGCCGCTGGCACCCGATACATTCACCAGGTCCGCCGCGGTTGCCGATGCCGTCGCGAAGGCCAATACGGTTAGCGACGAGATCAAAACGAAATTTGCTTTTGTGAGTTTCGACATCAGTTTGTCTTTCCTGTTTGGAGAAGTCTGGATTGGTAGTGAGTTTCAGCACTCGCATCGGTCACACGCCTCTGTCGAATGCTGCTGTGAAATCGAGCAACAAAAATCAGATCACGCGTTCTGCAGCGATGCCCAATGTCGATCCGCGTTGGCAAGGCACTGCGCTTCGTCTTCCTTGTTCCAAAGCGCGAGCGCGTCCGTGTCGTCGTTGTGCAAAAACAGGTACAGCCTGCCATCGATGATCTTGAAGTTCTTGGGACAGACCTCAAACTCCTTGTCGATCGACATCCCGAACGCACACAAACCGCCATAAGCCGGCACGTACTTGTCGGGATTGCTTTCAAATTCCTGCTTCGCCTCGGCACTCACGAAGTGATAGAGCTTGCCCGCATGCGTGGCGGAAAATTCGGGGCTGCCCTCCAGCGGCTTCCCTACGGCAAAGTAGGCGACGGGACAGTACCCTTTGATCTCCGGCGACTGGGTCATTTCGGAGTCCTCCTGTGTTGGAAATGTTTACGGAAGTGAGAGCTGGCTCACAAAACTCGCCGAGCAAAACTCCGGCTAACTCACCCGTTAGCCACCGTCGTACTCAGCACGAAACGCTCTAAAGCAACCGCTATACCGAAATCCAACGAGCATCACGGCGATCACAACAACCCACTGCTGCGTAGCAACTTACGACGCACGCCCCATTTCCACGCGATCTCGCGAGCTACTATATTTCGTAAGCCGACACGATACTTCGTACTCCAGCCATGCCAGCAGAACGACAGTATGAGCAGCCCAACCGACACTTCGCCCGACACTTCGCGCGCTAATCCGACGGCAGGAGAACCCGATCCAGACGCAACGCTGCGCTCGATCATGGAAGGCACCGCTGGGGCGGAAGGCGAGCACTTCTTTCGTTCGCTCGTTCAGTACCTGGCCGTGTCGCTAAAGGTGAAGGCATCGTTCGTTGCGCAGTTCAATGTCGATCGCACGAGTGTCCAGACGCTGGCCGCGTGGGTCGGAGACACGTCGATTCCAAACTTTGAATTCGACCTGGAAGGAACGCCCTGCAAACAAATCCTTGGCGGCGACATCCAACACTACGGCGACGACATTCAGCAAACGTTCCCGACGAACGAATTGTTAAAACAACTCGCGGCACGAAGTTACCTGGCCGTCCCATTGACGGACAGCCAGGGGCGAGTTGTGGGTCATCTTGCCGTGATCGACGACAAACCACTCAAGGCGGACGAACGCGAGCTTTCGATCTTTCACATCTTTGCCGCTCGAGCGACCGCCGAATTGATTCGCCGCCAGGCAGAACAGGAACTCGGTGACAGCCTGGAACGCGAAACACGACTGCGACGCGAACGGGAACGCGCGGAATCGGAACTCGCCTACCTTCGCGAGGAGCTGCGGTCACGCTCCGAGCTGTCGGAGATCGTTGGAGAAAGCGATGGCATCTGGAAAGTGCTGCGCAACATCGATGTCGTATCCCCCACAGACAGCACCGTTCTGATCCTTGGCGAAACGGGAACCGGCAAGGAGCTGGTCGCTCGCGCGATTCACCGGAACAGCAAACGCAAGAATGGCCCGTTCGTCCGAGTAAACTGTGCGGCGTTGCCGGAATCACTACTGGAGAGCGAGCTGTTTGGTCACGAGCACGGTGCCTTCACCGGCGCCACAGAGAAACGAACGGGGCGATTCGAACTGGCGGACGGCGGCACCATCTTCCTGGACGAGATCGGCGAAATGCCACTTACAGCTCAAGCTCGATTGCTGCGAGTCCTTCAGGAGCAGGAACTGGAACGCGTTGGCGGCAGCAAGACAATTCGCATCGACACTCGAGTCGTTGCGGCGACGAATCGCAACCTGCTGGAGATGTCCGAAGAGGGCGAATTCCGCGAAGACCTGTACTACCGGCTCAACGTATTTCCAATTCAAATCCCCGCCTTGCGCGAACGAAAAGAGGACATCCCGACGCTCGTGCGCAGCTTCCTCAAGAAACTGGCCGGCCGACTTGGTAAACAGATCGAGCACGTTCCAACCGGAGTACTCCAGTTGCTGCAAGACTACCGTTGGCCCGGCAACGTTCGCGAACTGGAAAACGTGGTCGAACGCGCCATGATCCTGTCGCCAGGCGACACCCTTCAACTGCCAACCAACGCCATCACAACCGGCAAGCGAAAGGCGGCGAAGGATTCACTGCGGCCACTCGCCGAAATGGAAGCCGAACACATCCAATCCGTACTCCAACACACAAACGGTGTCATTGCCGGCGAACAGGGTGCTGCCAAAATTCTTGATATGAATCCAAACACGCTGCGTAGCAGAATGCAGAAACTGAACATCAAAGTAGAGCGACGCCATGAACACTGAATTTCGGCTGAAGCGGATCTACGACGACTACTCCACCGACGATGGCTTCCGGCTGCTCGTCGATCGCCTGTGGCCTCGGGGAGTCAGCAAGCAGGAGGCTCGTATCGACGCATGGGCCAAACCGCTGACACCCTCGGATGACTTGCGAAAATGGTTTCACGAAGATCCGGACAGACAGGCCGAATTCGCCACGCAGTATGTCCGCGAACTCGATGAACACAAGGCGGAGGTCGACGAAGTACTGGCCTCGATTGATCAGGAGACCGTCACACTCGTCACGGCAACGAAGGACCTCCAGCACGGTCACGCCGCGATCCTCAAGGATTACCTCGAACGCCGCTGAAAAAGCCAGCCTCGTCCAATCGATCCACTTCCGACCGCTACTCCGCGACCGCTACTCCGCGACCGCTACTCCGCGGTTGCCTGGCAAACGACCATCAAGCCACTCACGAGAACGGCACGGGCGGCTCGACCTCCGTACGCGTCGACCGGTCAGTTTCGCGAGACCGCCCGCTGGCGTTGGTCCAACGGCAGTCGCCGGTTGCCGTGTCAAAGAGAATCTTCCGATTGCCCAGCGACGTAATATCAATCTGCGAACCCGTTATCTCATAGCTCGCGCTGCCCCAGTACGAATCCTCATGGTCGTAGTAGTACCAACGCCACTTGCCATCTCCCTGGTCGAAGAAGATCTCGGTGGTAAACGGCTCGCCAATGCTGCCAAACTCCTGCGTTACCAGCAGACGCGTACCGTTCGGATGAGTGATTCTCGTGACCACGCGGGGCTCGATTGCCGTGCGCAGAATCGAAGCAACCGCCAGCGACGCGCATGCGATCGACACCAGCAATAACATGTCCTGCAGCCCGAACTGAAGTGGGCTCGACCTTGTTACGACCCACGTAAAAACGCTGGCGGAAAACATAATGCTGGGAGCCAGAAAAAAGAAACCTTTCAGCAACGTGATCACTTCCGATTCCACCGGCCCCGCCGTGCCGAAGTAGATCGAGATTCCCCAGAGGGCAGTCAGCAACACCAACAGCCAACACAACGCGACGACGTTCATGGAATACAGATTAAGCGCTGACCTGCGATGCAACACGTACGCCGTGGGCAAACCCACAAGTCCAATCAGAACGTATGCCGCCATGAGCCCGTAGGTCCCAAGTATGTAGATACTGAGCAGAATCCCTTGCGACAACCCCGTGCGGAAACCGGCGAACTGCACGTAGTGAACGAACAGAAATGCACTGACAAACAGCAGCATGCCACTCGCCGGAGCAATGACGAACCCCATCGGAAACCAGTTGCCGACGGTCTCTTTCCTGGCTTCTTTCCTGGCTTCTTTCCTGGCTTCTTTCCTGGCTTCTTTCCTGGCTTCTTTCCTGGCTTCTTTCCTGGCTTCCTTGCTGGCCGTCTTGCTGGCTTCCTTGCTGGCTTCCTTGCTGGCTTCCTTGCTGGCCATGCCGACAAGCCTTTTTGTATTCAGATCGTGAACTTCCATCAATCAACTGCGGGACCGCAAAGGCGGTAGGGCGAACGTGAGGCAACCTAAAACGGGGCGACATATTAGTCCCGGTGACAATAGTCCCGGTGACAATAGTCCGGGAAACAATAGTCTCGGAAACGAAGGCGCTACCTTAATATTTCCCGACTCACCAAACCACCCAGTTCCCGTCGTCCCCAAATCCGCCAAACTCTCCAGTGGAACAGATGCCTTAGCCGCTCAAGTCGCATAGCGTTATCGTCCCCGCACATGCACGGCAAAGTTAGCTTCAACCACGCTTCAACACATTGTCGGCATGCGTGCAGATCTTAGCCGGCCCCACGCATTTATTGACGCCTAAAGAGATGTCGATTAGCGTGGATCTAGATCTATACCTCGAACGCAGTCGTCTCCGATCTGTATCGAAGCCTTCATCACTCCATTGAGTTCATTTGCCCGCGAGCGACAAGAAAGATGTTCCGTCCTGAACTTGTCCGGTGGCGTCGCCCACGTCCCGTCGCTTTGCTTACGGCGTGGCTTTTCTGGCTTCCGATCGGGCACCTGGCCGCGAATCAAGAACAAAGGACATCGCCGGCCAGCGCGGCGATCAACAAACCAATATGACCAACGCAACAGGAAACCCGACGATGTCGCATGCAGTGGAAATTGAATCGGGACAGAGATTCGAGTTCGGCAAGAACTGGTCTCGATTTCTGTCGGTCCTGAACGATGAGCGTATTGAAACCGCGGTCGAATCGTTGCGGCAGATGTTGGATGTCGAGGACCTGAGCGGCAAGTCGTTTTTGGACATTGGATGCGGTAGCGGCCTCTTCAGTCTCAGCGCCCGCAAGCTTGGCGCTCGAGTGCATTCGCTGGACTTCGATCCCGCATCGGTTGGCTGTGCCACCGAGTTGCGACGACGCTACTTCCCGGACGACCCCGCGTGGCAAATCGAGGAAGGAAGCGCCCTGGACGAAGAGTACATCCAGCAGCTCGGCAGCTTCGACATTGTTTATTCATGGGGAGTGTTACACCACACCGGCCAGATGTGGCGAGCTCTGGCGAACGCCGCCACGCCGGTCGCCGACGACGGCAAACTTTTCATCTCGATCTACAACGATCAGGGAATGAAGTCGAAGGCCTGGACGAAAGTCAAATCGATCTACTGCAGCGGTTCGGCCGGCAGGTTGGCCATGACGGCGGTTGGCGGTGGTTTTCTCGTCCTGCAGCAGGCCAAGGCGGATCTGGTTCGTTTCCGGAACCCCTTGAACCACTACTCCGACTACCGCAAGAAACGAGGCATGTCCGCCTTCCACGACATCGTCGACTGGCTGGGCGGCTATCCCTTCGAGGTGGCGACACCTGAACAGATCTTCGACTTCTACCGCGACCGCGGCTTTGAGCTAACGAAGCTCACCACCGACGGCGGCGGCTCCGGCACCAACGAGTTCGTCTTTCAAAAGAAGCCAGGCGCAACGTAAGAAGCCGGTTTCAGGCTGATCGGTGATTTGAAATATCAGGAGCCAAGCGAGAAACGGCAGCTAGGCTACCGATCACGCCGCCGTGGGTTTGATTTCTTGCTTCCCCCGTTGGCGACGGCCAGCAGCTCTTGCGCAAGATCGGTGTCGAGCTGTGGGCGCTTTTTTCGAATAGTACGAAATGCTGGTTTTCCAATCAGTCGGTCCACCACCCGTTTGCCAACGATTGGCTCTAGCTCATCCCGATAGAAAAGAATCAGCCGTAATCGTTTGATGGCTGCGTGTTCCAAGATCAATTGAGTACTGTCGGGAATCTCGTCCGTATCGATACCCAGCACCCTGAGCGCTTGAATGGGGAAGGCCTTGGGCTGTAGGTATAGCTGAAGAAGTATCTGTTTGAACCTCGCCTGTTGATCATCTCGCAGTATTTCCATGGCATCCGCGAGAGCCTTGGCTCGTATTTCTTCAAGCTCTTCTTTCGTCAGAGGCTCGCGTTCCTGGTCCGTGTCTTTAGCTGTAAACATGAATCGTCCCGTTGCACGATACCGCTTCAACAATGCATCGCTGGCCTTCGCCTGCCCTACATCCAGCTCAAGCTCTTTCCTGATTCGTGGTCCCTGCAAAAGGCGAACGGGCTCAATGTCCGGCTGCTCCCACAGGTCCGCAAAGATTCCACCGTTTCGACTATCAAACCAAAAGGGCTCCCCCATTTCCTTTGTTAGTAGCTCGGGACGCATGTACTTTTGTAGACCGGCAGCTATGACATGACGATAGTCTTTGGTGATCTGCCGTTCCAGGCTTGTCGGAATTTCGATATCGCTTATTGCTTCCACTTGGGCTGCAGTGAGGTGCAAGTCATTCCAACCGAATCCGACCAACGGCCGTTCATCTTCAATCGCCATCTGTGCAACAAGCTGACCGTATCGCCTGACATTTTCGATTTCCGCAGCTCGAAGGACCTCGTCGCGGAAGATATCGTTCTTTTCCTCAATCGTCCTGCTCTTGTCCGCCTTAAGCGCTCTAGCGAAAGCTTGGAGTGACAACGTCACCTCACGTGGCGGCGGAGCAATTGCCTCTGTATTGGAGAGCGCCCATCGCCCCATATCCCACCAAGGTGCCTCTGCAAGGGCAGGTGACGAGAAAACCAGAATTACGATCAACGAGTTGCGAGATAGCATGGCAGCCCCTATTCTTTCTCGACAGTTACAATCAGGTCAAAGCTGATGTTCATGCCTCCCTGGTGCAGCCGCAGTAGAGGCCATGAAACAGCGATGGCAGTGACCTCACCGAGATCTTTCAGGTTAGGTATGGAATCTGAACTTGGCTACCTTTTTCGGCGAGGGTTGCCGCCCGTTTTCGTGTTGGCAAGCAGTCGCTTTGCAACACGGCTATCCAGCTTCGCAGAATAGAAATTGACGCATCGCATGTAGTCAATCTTTCCAACCATTTTTGAGACATCCACTTCCGGGGTAACCTTCTGGACGAGCTGTTCCAATGCCGGAACGGTACGTAGCCTGCGCACAGCAGCTGTCTCCGAAATGAGTCTGTCCGCGTTCATCTGGAATTGCTCGGTCTTCCTGCCCCCAAGGTACTCAAGCGCGTGTCGGGCGCCGTCATTTGCGACTATAGTCAGATACCTTTGGAGAAGTATTGATCGAAAGCGAGTTATTTGAGACTCTTTAAGAATTGCTTCGGCGTCACGGATAGCCTGCAGCCGAATTCTCTGAAGCTCCTCCGGCGCAATGTAAGGGTCGTCGCTCGAATCAAAAGGAACGTATCCCAATTTGCGATACTTCGTAGCAAGTTCGGTGATCTCCTTCACTTGGTCGACAGAGCACTCAAGCTCCTTCTGTACGTAGGGTGATGAAATGACCTGTATACTCTCGCAATTTGGGGAGATCTCGTAGTCATGGGCACCATAGCTAGCCAGAATCTTCGACTTAAAAACGTAGGGCTCACCAACCGCTCGGTCTACATCTTCAAGCTCTAAGCCGGTGCCGCCGCTTGCAAGGCATTCGGACATTAGTTCTAGACGATCTTTCTGAACCTTATACAGCACTTCAACAGGAAGCTTGATCGACTGCAATTCTTCTCGCTGCTCTTCAGTAATCGGAATGTCTAACCAGTCGAACGCTTGGTCGGCTCTACCTTTCTCGAAGTAAAACTGAACGACTGCAGCCGAAAGTAGCTTCCAGCGTCGATTACCCAGATAGTCCTGAAGAAGCTGCTGAACGATTTCATTACGGTCAAGAACGGCTTCTAGCGATACCTTTCCTCTTGGAAATCTAGGCTTGGCCTGTTCGTAAAGGTCCGTCAGCTCGACGGCATCTGCATGTGTGAGCCCGACTGCTGCGGACCTGTTGGCGACGGCCACCGATTCGGTCAGCGACCGATGCAGTTCTGCACTGGCTGCGACACACGATATTCCGGCCAGAATCAGCGAACCCAGAACCGTGAATTTGTTCAATTTGTGCTCCTACTCAAAAACTCGAATCGGCGTCTCTTAGTCAATACACGTGACGCAGTCCGGCTCGCCGGTGCGCGTACCGGGGGTCGGTCCTACCGGTTACCTGTCGCGCCCAGGATTGCCTTTTTCCTTGGCGTCTCGCTTGAGTAGCTCCGTAAAGATTTCTGCGTGCAAGGGAGACTTGTCGAGTTTTGTGTTTACGTCAGGCGTGTAGTTGGCCCGCATCCAGTGATCGAATTCGCGGTTTGACATGTATGGAGCAAGTAACTCTGGCATAGCTTTCAGTATGCGTAGATACCTTGCCGTCTGCAAATCATTGGTGACCCACATATTCCTCTTTTTGAATTCAGCGATATTCTCGTTTGTATCCTTTAGCACTTCCGGATGTGTTCTCTGGAGGAACTCGAGAGCGAAAGTTATGTCGTTACCCATCAACAAACGTTGGAAGTGTATTTGGTCAAACCTGGATTTCTGCTCTTGGTTCAAGATGCCCGCATTCATCAGGGACGACACCAGCACTCCGAGCGCAAGCGGATCATCTCCCGTTTGCCAAAAGTTATCTTGGATGTGGTCAGCTAGTCTTATTTTCTTTATCTCTGTTGCGATTTTTCGTATCTGTTCCGGAGACAGGCCAAGCTCCGTGTGTACGTACGGTGACGACAGGATTGTCAGTGGCGCAGTATCGACTTCTGCTGCTTCTTTGTGTTGGTGGTCCGGATCTTTCAGGAAGCGAAATCTGAAGTTGTATCTTTTGCCAGCGATTCGTTCGATATCTTTGATATCAGCAACTGACGCCACGACTCCTTCTCCGATTGAGTAAGCCGCGTCAAGCTGGCTGGACCTGATGTTTCCCTCCAGAACACGCGCTTTACTGTGAAGCTCCTCGGCTTGCTCTTTGGTAATTTTCACATCGGCTATTTGCAACGCTACATGTGGCTGCGCGATGCATAGGTACGACTGAAACACGCACGAACGAAAGAGGTCCTGCTGCTGCTTGGTGAGATAAGCATCAATCGCCTCAAAAATCTGAGCGTTCCCTTCTTCTGCCGGAATGGCTCCGGCTGCAAACTGCTTTGACAGATTTCTCTGCAGGGCAGTTATCTTCACAAGGGCAGGCTTATCGAACTTGAACTGATGCGCCGTTTGAGTGCAAACTATCGAAGGACGGCTCAAAACAAAAGGCTCGATGCCCGAAAACGTAAGCATGACGATTAGTGTGGCAATTGATGTCAATTTAGGTCTCCTGCATCCTTACTCCATGATCAACGTGTCGCCGTCCGGTTCGCTAGTGCGCACAACTGGCGTCGGGCCAGTGGGATTCTCATCTTACTGAGTCGGGGGTATCGAGCCGAAACGGAAAGAGGGCCGCATCACTCCCGACGCCTGAAAAGCCGAGCGAAAACACGATGCAGGGTACCGTTCGCGGGCGTGGGGCCGGTTCCACTGCAATCGAAGTCTCTACCGGCGAAGACGGCATCTGTTTTGCCGAAGTGGCCGACTCGCGAGGTCGTAGGCGGATTTCTTTTGCTACATTCTGTTCACGGAGAAACCAATGAAGATGCAGGCTTTACTGTACGTTCTGTTGGCGGCGTGCCTTTGCCACGCCAACGAAGTGGTTCTTATCCCACCCGATCTTGGACCTGGCGATCAATACCGACTCATCTTTACCACGTCATCTCGTCACGACGCAATTTCGACCGATATCGAGGTCTACAACGACTTCGTTCAATCCGTCGCCGATTCCGCACCTGTCGTCGGGTCTTGGGACTTGGAGTGGCGTGCCATCGCCGGAACCGACACGGTTGCTGCTCGCGACAATGCTTCGATCAACCACGAGGTTGACGTGAGTGTCCCAGTCTATCGGGTTGATGGCGAACCATTCGTTCCCAGGTATCTCGACTTCTGGCAGGGTGCTGGTGGAGATATTCCGTTAAGTGCGTTGGATGTTTCAGAGCTGGGAACTCAAATCGAGGGATTTGAGTTTGAGAGTGACACTACTGGTGTCCCGGTGTTTACGGGGCTTGCGACTGGCGGCGGTATCGATGATCGATTATTCTTGGGGGCCCCCAGTGCTGCCATAGGTCTTGGTAGCATCCGTTTTGGAGGAATGTTCTTTTACTCAGCGCTAAAAGACTTTGATGAAGCACATTTCTACGCCATCAGTGAAGTCCTCACCGTCCCTGAACCCAGCGGCGCAGCCTTGAGCCTATTGGTAGCTCTTGTCGGCGCAATGCTTCGTCGCCGCTGAATCGCAGAAAGACTCTCCAGCCACGCCGACGTATGACGGTGCTTCCTGCCGAATCCAAATCAACGGCCCCAGTTCCAAAATGTGATGGACAACTGCAGCACCGAGGCGATGGAAACCCAGACGAAGTACGGCAACTGTGCCACGGCGATCCAGCGGTAGTGCTGCCAGATTGCGAACACCATCCAGATGATCGTCGCCCAGACAATGACGATATCGATTGCCGCCAACGGCAGGCTGCGCAGGCCAAACTGAATCGGCGTGAAGATCAAATTTGCGACGAGGTTAATGGCGAATGGCAGGCCAACTTTCCATGGCACCCGCTGCCGCATCACCTGGACGAACACAAATCCAAACGTCGTCAGGATGATGGGATAGAGGATCTGCCAGATCAGTCCAATCGTGGACGGTTCGGGCGTCCATTCTGGTTTCACGAGCGAGTTGTACCACTCCAGCCAACTCATTCGGAAACTCGATTCAGACGGATGCAGAATGTTAGAAGCTCGAACCCAAAAGTGCGTACCAACTGGTACGTGCGAACCAATAACTGGTACGTGCGAACCAACTGGTCGGCCTGGCAACGATAGGACCAAAGGCGTGCGAGGCACTATTGCCGCCACCACCTGGTTTTCAAGGCACAAAAAAGGGCTCACGACGTATGCCGTAAGCCCTTCTGCAGTAGCAGTTTAGTGGGGGTGACAGGAATCGAACCTGCACGTCCAAGGACACTGGATCCTAAATCCAGCGCGTCTGCCAGTTCCGCCACACCCCCAAAAGCCTTTAGTAGCAACGAATTACGCTGAATTCGTCCGCTCGAATTTCGAGCCTGATTGTCCGGCAAAACGGTCGCATTTTCAACGGCCGCACCAAACGTTGGAACATCATCGTCCAGTTGCCGCGATTTTTCCAGTCCCGATCCAAAAAACACCGCCAGCACCGCACGCAAGGAGTTATAGCCCTAGCAAACGTAAAAACCGCTTTGTGAAGACGCGGCTGCACGACCGCCGAAAAGCGATCGCGTGTCGGAACAGGTGGACTCAAGGTGTCGACGTTGGACCGGCAGACAAACCCGGTCACTTGCCCCATTCAGCGAGGCCGCAATCATCCAATATGATCCGTGGAGCGAACCCAAGAACCCGCTGACTCTGACCCCGCTGATTCCGACGGCGGCTGTTCTGCCCCGACCGACTCTGCCCCGACCGACTCTGCCCCGACCGACTCTGCCCCGACCGATTCTGACTGCACCGAGCGACGCAACATGAGAAAACACGTATCCGAACTGTTCGATGCCATGCGGCTCGTCTTTGCCGTACTGGGATTTGTCATGATGGGGCAGGGGATCGCGGTAGCGGAATTCGATGACCTGTTCGTCTTCGGCGACAGCCTGTCAGACGTGGGCAATCTCGATCGCGTCACGCTCGGTTTACAGCCGGGCGACGACTACTTCGATGGCCGGTTCTCCAATGGCCCCGTCTATTCGGAATTGCTCGCCCTGGAGCTCGGACTGGGGCCGCTGGAACGGAGCACCGCCGACGGCAATAACTTTGCCTACGGAGGAGGGCGAACGTCCGGCACGTCGTTCTTCGAAGGTGGCCTCCTGATTCAGGACCTCGATGATCAAGTGGATCAGTTCCTGGAGGAACGTACCGTCTCTTCCAATGCGTTGCACGTCGTCTTCGCCGGTGCCAATGATTTCATACTGGGAGGACAGAATAACCCTGGCGTTCCCGTGCAGCGCATCCGAAACCAATTCGACCGACTGGTAGACGCGGGCGCCACACAGTTCCTCTCGATCAACTTACCGCTGCTGGGAACAACGCCTCGATTTAATGACTCGCCGGACACCATGAACCAGTTGAGTCGACAATTCAACGATGAACTGAGCGTCGAACTGGAGGAGTTGGCGATGACGCCCGGTGTGACTGTTCACGCGCTGGACCTGGAAGGGCTCATGACCAACGTCATCGCGTTGCCCGAGGCGTTTGGGTTTACGAACGTGACGGAAGTCGGCATGTCGGCCGGCGATGCTGACGGATTTCTTTTCTGGGATGATGTGCATCCCACGACGGACGCTCACGCGATGATCGCGGCCGCCGCCTTCGCATTGTTCGATCCGGAATACGTCGCGAACGATTTTAACTTCAATGGTGAATTGGATGCTGCGGACATCGACATCATTGCTCATCGCCTGGCGCAGGGAAGCTTCGATGCCAGTTATGATCTGGACATGGACGGCGTGCTCGATGTGGGGGATATCGAAGCCGTCCTCGCCGCCGCCGAAACTCGAAACGGCGATAGCAATCTGGATGGCGAGGTTGACTTCACGGATTTTCTGGCCATTGCTCGTAACTTCAACGCGACCGGCGAGGACTTGCGTTGGTCTGATGGTGACTTCGATGCGAATGGGCGAGTGGAGCTGACGGATTTTTTGATTCTGTCACGGAACTTCGGGGAGGCGGGAACGGTGCGAGCCGTCCCGGAAGTTTGTTCGGGGGGAATGGTGGTTGGGGTGCTGTTGGTTTTGGGGCAGCGTCGGTCGAGGAGGCGCTGTGGGTTGGGCGGTAGTGAGTGGGCGCGCGGTGGAGCTGATTCGTACGCGGAGCTGATTCGTACAGCGCGAAGCCGCCTAAAGGCGGGACTACGAACTGGGCGGGACTACAAACTCGGCTGACTACGAACCATGACTACGAACTGCGGACGCGTCAGGAGAGTTCGGCCTGACGGGCTTTCCATAGTACGCATAAGATGCCGCCTACGACCATCGCCGTGATTGCGGAACCGATATTGAGCGGCGCGGCACTCGACCACCAAACAATAGCGTAGCCCAGCGCGCCGATGAACGTGGCGTAGTACAGAAACACCAGGAGCGTTCGGCGAATAATCGTGCCTTCCATTCCCAGCAGGCCCACAACCGCCGAAGCGGCGACGACGTTGTGCACGCAAATCGTGTTTCCCGCGGCGCCGCCGACAGCCTGGAGCGCCACGATCCAGATCGGGTCCACACCAATGCTCTGGCCGACGTTGAACTGGAACTTCGAGAACATCATGTTGCTGACCGTGTTGCTGCCTGCGACCGCCGCGCCAATCCCACCAATAAATGTCGAGAACAAAGGCCACGACTTGCCAGTGAGTGCCTCGATGCCTTTCGCCAGCGCGATGGGCATTTCGTCGTAGCCGGCGGCTCCCTGTCCGCTGTTGAGGAACACGTGCACCATCGGCACCGTGAAGATCAGGGCAACGGAGGCCGCGAGCGTTGTCTTCAGTGACTTGGCCAGACCGCGACCGAATGCGGCCGGCTTCATGCCATGCAGGATCACAACCAGCAAGGCCACAACGACGAAAACCGTTCCGGGCGAGAACAACGGCTGCACCGATTTTCCAATCCCCGTTCCAAACAAGTCCGTCACCGGAATCGACACACTCTTCAGCAATACGTTGATGCCCAGCGATGGAACACGCGTACACACCAACAGCGCGGCCACCATCACATAAGGAAGCCACGCCAACCAGCCGCTCATCATGGGTGCCGTCGCCGAGTCATCGCTTTCACTGCCGTCGTTCGCGGTGATTTCGGACGAGTTCGATTCGGCAGGCACGCCCCATTCGGGCTCCCATTCGGATTGGGGCGCGAAGTCCCAGGCCTGTTTCTTCGGTAGCAGCCAGCCGCGTTTCGCGACGGGAATAACGATCGCGAGTCCCACCAGCCCGCCGATGATGGACGGGAATTCGGGCCCCAGGAATCGAGCCACCAGCACATACGGTATCGTCATCGACAGCGACGCGAACAGTGCGAACCGCCAAACGGCCAGCCCCTCCAGCCACGATCGCCGCTCGCCAAAAAAACGGCACAGGAAGGCGACCACAAAGAGCGGGATCATCGTGCCACCGATGGCGTGCAGCAGCGCGACTCGATAACCGATCTCGCGTTGCAGGGCGGCGCCGGTTTCAAATCCGTGCTCGAGGGCGAAGGCGTCGATCGTTCCACCGCCGGCCAGCCCCTCCGTCACGCCGAGAAGAATCGGTGTGCCACAGGCGCCGAAGGAAACCGGCGTGCTCTGAATGATCATGCCCGACACGACGGACGCCATCGGCGGAAACCCCAAGCCGACCAACAGCGGAACGGCAACGGCCGCCGGTGTACCGAACCCGGCCGAGCCCTCAATGAACGAACCAAACAACCACGCGACGATGATCACTTGAACTCGGCGGTCCGGTGAGATGTCGCGAAACGTTTGTCGAATGCGTTGTAGTGCGCCACTTTCTTCTAGCGTATTCAATAGCAAAATCGCGCCGAAGATAATGAAGAGCAGTTCGACGGCAATCACCACTCCCTTCACGCTCGCAGCACCAACCCGGTCGATGGGTACCTGCCACCAGAACAACGCTAGCGAAGCGGCAACGAAGTAAGCGATTGGCATCGCCCTACTGGCGGGCCACCTCAACCCCACCAGAAATACAGCCACGGCAACAATTGGCATTAGCGACAGAATCGCCAAAGTAGCAACGTCCATTCCTTGTGACTCCTGGCCAATGACGGGCCAAATCAAAAGTACTTTGTTAGGATGTCGGCGAACCGCGTCTCTCTGTTTTGCTCGATGACCGCAACCGCCAAATACGAACGCACTGCCAATTCGCCCGACGCGCCGTCGCGAGCGATCCACCGCCGACTCCGCCGCGAAGTTGAGCTGCATCGGATCGAGCCGCAGGACTCGCTCCACATCGATTCCATCAAGGAGCTCGCGGCGAAGCTCTCCAAACTGGACCACCCAAGCGTCCCGCATCTGCTGGATTTCTTTGCCGCGGACACCGAATACTACATCGTCACGGAGGCATTTGAACACAGCTCTTCACTCGTTTTCGACGAAACTCTGGAGACACTTGCAGCTCTGGACCGCATCTCCGACGCCCTGAGTCACGCTCACCAGCGGGACGTCGCGCACGGAGAGCTCACCGTGGATTGCATCGCATACGACGCACAGCAGACTCCACGGATTGGAGGGCTGGGCTTGCAACAGGCCAACGAGCCGCGTGTATCACTGGATGAATTGAAGTCCAACGACCTGCTGGAATTGAAGTCGCTGCTCTTGCGTTCCCTTCGCCAGTGGGAAACCGCAAACGCAAGATTCGACGGAATTGCGGAGGAAGCGATGCTTCAGCTGCGGGAAATCTTGTTGCGGCAACATACTACCGTTGCTCAGTTTCACGCGGAGTTCCATCCGTGGATGCGAGCCTTACAAACGGCGATCGAAGCAAAACGCCTCACGTTTGTCGCTCCATCAACATCGGGCATTTCTGCGACTGGTCGCTCGCGTCAGCTCGCCGTTGCCGCGGCCGTCGTGATGTCGGTTGTTGCAGTCGGCCTGTCAGTTTACCTGTGGCCGGCCAGTTCGACGACGATTGCACAAGACGAGCGCCGCGGCGGTGAACTCGCCAGCGAGTCGAAACCGAACCTACCCAAAGGGAATCAGGATAGAGAAGAAGTTCAGTCAACCATCGACACGCACTCCTCGTCACTCCCCGGCCTGGACCTTGCAAATGCCGGCATCAACAGGAAGGACGATGTTGTCAGGCGGACGGATGCGAATAACCAAAAGCCGCCGCGGTCCCCGGAAACGCCCGGTATTGAAACGCCCGAGACGCCTAAACCAAAGGCAACCAAGCCCAAGACCAAGACCAAGACCAAGCCCAAGGCCAAGCCCAAGAGCGTTAGACCAAAACGCAAGCGTCCCGATAACTCAAAGCCCGCCAAGCGCTCCCAGGTCAATCCGTTTGACTCCGCAAGTTCGCAGTGCGACCTACCCGACATTTCGGAAATTCAACCTGCCTTGCTTGTCGCGGCGACTCTGGGCACCCGTAAACTGAGCGTCAAATTGCTCGGCGGGCAGTGGGCTGTGCCGGCCGGGAATTTCCACCAGCGCAAGACGAGCGACAACGAGTGGACGATCGCAATGTCGATCAAGGGCAAGAAGGTAGACGTTGCCATAATCCGGAGCACCTCGACGGAGGTGAATTTCGCATGGCTGCCGGACGCTTCGGGGGCTCGAGGCGCAGCGTGCTTGAGCAATACGATCCTGCAGCTGAAATCGGAAAAATGGGAGCACTTGCTTGCGATGCGCAAGCCGCTGCTTCGCGCCCCCATCAAGCCCCGTCTAAGCGGAACGGAATCCATCGCACTTGCGATTCCGAATCCCCCCGTTCCCGGTGAAATGTTTGTGGAATACCAGCCAGCCGATCAATCGACGACAGCTGCCAAACCGCAGTTGATCTCAATGCGCAGTGGCCAAAAAATGTCGATACCGCTGGACCACGGGTCAGCGTCGCTGATTAAAGCCACGCTTGAACCACAGGGACGTGGAAAGCTGCGTATGCGGGTGCACGTCCGTCCAACGGAGACGTCTCCATTTCGCCCGGTCAACAAGCGATTCGAACGCGAGGCGCTCCGTGATCTTCAGTCGCTCCGCGTTCAGATCGCGAACATGAAGCAGCAAGTGAAACACATCGAGGGCAAGAACAAAACGGAAACGAAGAAGCTCGTCAAGCTCGCGGAAGCCAGCATTCGCTTGCGTGAGAACCAGTTAAAGGCGGCCGAAGAATTCACAGCCGCCTGGACGGTCGCCCGTGATTCACAACTGTCGTTTCATGTCTTCCGCAAAGTCGGAAAGCAGCGTCTTGAGCTGGCTCGGTTTGAGTAGCGCTGAGCGTGCCGTATCGCGCCTAGTTGGAGTCGCCTGAGGCGTCTCTGAATTGGCGAGCGGCCATTTCTTCTCGAATGCGGCGGGTCTCTTCGTCAACGGCGAGGTACTCGCGTTGCGTTGCCCGGCACAGATCCAGCAGTGTCATGGCAATCTCGACTAGCTCTTCCGCTTCGGAATCTTCGACGGCCATTTCCTTCAGCTCATTGGCTATGGAGACGATGTTCATCAACCTCGACTCGGTCGCGGCCGCCGATAGCTGTTCAGCGTGAGCTCGCACGCTTTCGGTATCCCGGTCTTCCAAAGCCTGCGTCATCCCTTCCATGAGGACGCCGATTTGTAGCGACACGGGCTTGCTAACGTTCATGCATTCGTCCGCGTCGACGCCCAATTCGTTGATCGGCTTGAGCCGCCTGACAGTCGTAATAAACAATTCGACCAGTTTTGGATCAAACTGTTCGCCAGCACATCGCCTCAGTTCTTCGAAGGCAGCTTCGGATGATTGGCCTTTTCGGTAAACACGATCTGTCACCATTGCGTCGTAGGCATCACAGATGGCGAGTATGCGGGCTCCGAGCGGAATTTTCTCTCCCTTTGGCATTTCCTTCAACAACGGATGGCCGCCGTACCACGCATAGTGGTTGGCAATGTTTTCCAACAACTCATCGTTGTCGAATGTCGTTTTGATGATCTCCAGCCCAATGAAATCGTGGTGTGACATGACGTCACGTTCCTCGGAATTCAGGGGACCGGGTTTCAGGAGCACGGAATCCGGAGTCCCAATCTTGCCAATATCGTGCAGCAGTGCGGCCGTTTCCAGAATGTACTGATCTCGCACCGACATCAGCGAATCGGCAACACGGACACACAGGTCGGCGACTCGTCGCGAATGCTCGGCGGTTGTCGCATCACGAAAGGAGAGCGCCGACGTCAGCGCTGACACGGCATGGAAAGGAATTCCCGAGCGACTCTTGGGAAATCGCTTCGGCTCGCAGCGTTCAGCTATCTCGGTGTCGGCAGGATGAAGCTCGTCCTCTGCCACTTCGCTGCGACAGACGACTCGATTACGACCGCGGCGTTTGGCGACATACAAAGCCTGATCCGCCTGCTCCAGTACTTCCTTGAATTCTTCTGCTTCGTGGGTGGCCATCGCGATACCAAGGCTCGCCGTTACCTTGATTCCCGCGGGTCGCGAAGCTTCGACGACGGTGCGGATATCCTCGGCAAATTCCCGGGCAGACTCTTCGTCCAGCCCCTCAAGCGTAATGCAGAATTCCTCACCGCCGTAACGGCATGGCATCGCTCCAGATTCTTCGAGTGCGACCAGCGATTTCCCGACACAGCGCAAGACTTCGTCCCCGACGCTGTGGCCATGGTTGTCGTTGACCGATTTGAAATGGTCCACGTCCACCATGATGGTGGCCAGCGGAGAATTGTTGGACTGGCACTCCTCCCAGACCTTTTCAATGGATTCGAAGAAGGAACGTCGATTCATGCAACCGGTGAGTGGATCGCGGGTTGCGAGAATCTTGAGCTCGACATTCTGCTTGCGAATCTTTTCGCGCGATTCGCCAAGCACTCTCAACGTTCGCTCAAGCTCGCGTTTACGTTGTTCGTTCAGCGTCACGTCATCGAAACTGGCAAGCACCCCCTGGAGGTCGCCATTGTCCGCATAGATCGGCGAGGCATTCACCATGTAGGTAGACTTGTTGCGCTCACTTGTCTGCAGGTCCACCATACGCCCGGTTCTGGCTCGCCCATCGGAAAGCGTATCGACCCAGGGCAGTTCCCCTTCCTGCGTGCACCAGGGAAAATCTCCGACCGGCTTCCCGTGCAAGTCGATATCCGAGCCGTCGATCGTTTCGGCAAAGGCCCGGTTGGCCAACACAATTCGGCAATCACGGTCGAGGACCAGCAGCCCTTCCGCGAACGTATCGAGTGCTGCCCGAACGCGATCGGGAATAACCCGCGAAGGATCGAGATGGCGGAGCATTCTCGTCAGGTAGATTGAATAGAGCAGAATGACCATCGAAATCACGAACGCGGCCTGCAGCGTGGACGGACTCAACACGAATCCCATGAACCCGGCCGTCGACGCGGGTTGAAAACGCAACTCGACATCTCCCCAGTGTCGATCCTGCAGTGCAATCGGCACAAAGATCTGCCCATTGGGAGATTCGTCCGCCCGCCAGTTGCCAGCATGGTTACCGGCCTCGACAATCAGCTCGCCATCACGTCGTAGCCCCAGTGACAACAGCCCCGGGTTTCTTTGCACCAGCATCTCGAACCCGGGAAGCAGTGCATCAACTTCTCCGCGTGCGATTTCTCGGGAGACGTGCAGGGCGATTGCTTCGCTGAGTGCAGCTCGTCCCTCGTTGACGGTCGCGGATCCTTTCCCCCCCATGCCAATGGCGCGCGACGCCATGAACACACTCAGGCCCAGGAATGCCAGGCCAATCGAGATGCGAAATGTCGCGGAGATTCGGAGTCCCTTGACCATTACCCAACACCGGGATTGCATGTACGTTAACAATTTCGTGACGTGACGCTGTCTCACAGGAGGTCAGCACTTTCCAGCTGAATCCCGGTTATTTCGTGACTACGGGCAAAGAAAGCCTCCAGGACCGCTGGGTCAAAATGCGTCCCGGACTCGGATTGCATGATTCGGAAGCACTCAATACGCGGGAACGGCTTTTTGTACGGTCTTGCTGAACTCAACGCATCGTAGACATCGGCGACGGCAGTGATACGACCTTCGATTGGAATGTCCTCGCCGGCCAGTCCGATTGGATAGCCCGTACCGTCGAACCATTCATGATGCGTCAATGCAATTCGGGAAGCCATGCGGATGATTTCGGACGATTCGACACTGAGTATTCGCGCCCCCAACTCTGGGTGCGCCTGCAGGCGACTGCGTTCCGCATGATCCATGGGCTTGATGATCTTGTTGCCAAACATGCAGTGTTTCTGCATGAGTTCGTACTCGTCGGCATCCAGTGCTCCTTCCTTCTTGAGGATGGAATCCGGAATGGCGATCTTGCCGACATCGTGCAGCTGGGCTGCCTGCTCGAGCTGTTCGCAGTACTCGGCCGAAAACCCCAGTTCCTCTGCAATCAAACCCGCATAGCGCCCGACGCGAATAACGTGTTGGCCGGTATCGTCATCACGGTACTCGGCGGCACGGGCGAGACACTCAATGACGTGCTTTCGTGAAAAAGCCAACTCGCGGGTCCTTTGCTGCACGGCCAGTTCGAGTCGTTCGGCATGTGCTGCCAACTGATCCTGGTGCGATTTGACAACCAGCAGATTCCTGACGCGCGGAATCAGCTCACTCGAATCAACGGGCTTGGCGAGGAAATCCGTGGCGCCCAGTTGGAGTGCACTCAGCTTCGTTTCCGGTTCCGTCGACGCCGTCAGGATCACGACGGGCAGGCTTTCCAGCCCGGGAAGTTGCCGGACGGCCTGGAGGATCTCGAGGCCGTTCACGTTGGGCATCACGATATCCAGCAACACCAGGTCAGGTCGCGCACTTTCGATGAGCGAAATCGCCTTGGTTGAATCCGTCAGAGTCAGGAAATTGCGATAGCCATCTAATTCCAGATAGCGTTTGGTAACGCTGATATTTACGCTTTCGTCGTCAACAATCAGTATCTTGCTGTCTAGCCCACGTCCATTTTCGCTGGTCCGCATATCTCCAGTCGTAGCCGTAACTTTCGGCAGGGGCTGGATTGTTTGGTTCGTCATCTTGTTTCTGCATCAAGTGAATTCACGCGCCGTCACGACACCACGGCGCAAGGCTATACGAGGCCGTAAAACATAGTTCGGCGGTGGCATGAACGCCCCGGTTTTTCACGCCAAATGTATGCGACCCTCCACCCATTCCGGTCAACGCGGTTATTCCGTTGCTTTTGCGAAACCTCGTGGGACTTTTTGACCTACCCTTGGTCATCTTCGTCCGTTTCTCTCAACATGTGTCTGATTATGTCGATTGCCCTACGTAACCAATTGCTGTTGGCTTTGTGCCTGCTGCTTCCCACCCCACTTTCCGCCGAGACAATCGACGGATTCATTGAGCCGTATCTGACGGTCGACCTTTCCAGTCTCGAGCCGGGCCAAATCGTCGAACTCAATGCCAAACCAGGACAGCCAGTCAATGTCGGCGACCTGCTATTTGCCCTCGATACGTCGGTGCTTGAAGCGACGCTCCAACTGGCGCGGGAGAAGTCCGGTCACCACGGTTCGCTGGACGTGGCCAACGCCGAACTCGAACTCCGCCGAAACCGACTTCAACAGATCACCTTGCTGCGTCAACGCGGACACGCAACGCAACGTGAACTGTCGCGGGCGGAAACGGACGTGTCTGTCGCCGCGGGTCGACTACAGCTCGCCGAGGAACAAAAAAGAGTTGCCGAACTCGAATGCAAGCGAATCGAAACGCAGATCGCCCGCCGCAAGAAAGCCAGTCCCTGCTCGGGCGTGGTCACCATGGTCTATTGCGAACCTGGCGAGGTCGTGACCGTCACGGATCCCCGGGTCATGACCATCGTGAAGTTGGATCGATTGCGAGCCCGGTTCTCGGCCAGCCCACAAATGGCAAGAGGCGCAAAGCCCGACCAGCACGTCGTGGTGCAACTGGCCGAATCACGCAAACAGCTTCCCGCCATCATCGAGCGGATTTCGCCAGTGATCGATGCCAAGAGCGGTACCGTGGAAATTCATGTCGTCATCGAGAATCCGGATCTCACCATCCAAAGCGGTTTGCGATGCTTCCTCGACCTGAACGCCAACCCCGCCGGGATCGCTTCTCGAAACTCCACCGGTGCTGACCGCTCCGTCGCGTCCCAAGCTCGCTAGATCACGGAAAGAAGACCTTCGTCGCCACCGGCGCCCGGAACAACATGAGCAACTCTTTGAGTACCGTCGTGACTCAGGCTGCGACTTCCACCAACCGATCGGCGCGTCGACCGGTCCGTCGACGCGCACGCATGAGCAGCGCCGAGGCTGCCAAGCGACTCCACGAGCTTACCGTAACCGCCGATCTGACACCTCAGATGGTGCAGACGGTCGTTACCGAAATCGCTGCCGGACTCACTGGCGCCCTGGGGGTTGCGTACCTGGCGCGCAACGCGGATGGCAGGATCTGCCTTCAGGAGGACCGCTATTACCCACCACACCTTTCCCATCTGCGGTCACTCCTTCAGCATATGGCCAAGGTGGGCAATGCCGCTGCCGCCGAGTGTAGCCCGCAGGCGGTCCGTGCCGGCTCGGACTCTGAACTGCTCGTCGTAGCCGTGCCTGTGCTGGGCGTCGCAACGACCGGTGACACCAACGAAGCCATCGCTATCGCCATCAGCATTCAGGACCCGCGGCAGGCAAAGTCGTCGACTGCTTTCCTGACACAGGTACTGACGTGGATTTCCGCCTTCCTCGAATCCATGCAACGAAGCCACCCGCGTTCATCCGGCGGCGCTACGCCGGCAACGCGCGTCTCCATTCAGGACGTTTGCGCCTTGAGCGCAAGTCAGCCAAACCTGACCGCGGGCAGCAAGTGCTTTGCCAACTGGGTGCAGGACACCACCGGAAGTCAACTGGTCATCATCGGGATGCGAAGGGGCTGGCGTGATGAATGCCGGGTCATTGCCTGTTCCGGTGACCGCAAGTTTGACGATGACGCCCACGACGTCCGCGTCATCAATGACCTTGTGGAAGAAACCCTACTCGCCACCGACGACGGCGTTCTCGACGAATCACTTCTGGCCACCACAACCACCCAGGAGGTGGCTCGCAAGATCGGCCTGAATGTCGACGCGAGGTATCCACTTTTCGATCAACACGATCGCCCCTATGGCGCGGTGATAGGTCTCTCGACAGCCGATGCCGGGCACCGGGCAACCACTCCAAAGAAAGTGCTGCCACCCGAATCCATCAAGACGATGGGTGAACAACTCTTCCTGCTCAAGGCCGCTACTCCCCAACCACTTCAACGCCTTCTTGGCCTTCACCAAACCGGGAAGCCGTGGTACCGCCACCCGGCCGTCATCCCAGCCCTGCTGTCCATTTGTTTGCTGCTATTGGTTCCGCTACCCCTGAAGGTGCGATGCGACTGCCAGATCCAACCACGACTACGTCGTTTCATATGCGTTCCCTATGAGGGTCGCCTCGACGGCGCCTTCACCGAGCCTGGCGAGTTGGTGGAGCAGGGTCAGCTCCTGGCCAAAATGGATGGTCGCGATATCGAGTTCGAGATCTCGGGCCTCGTTGCGGAGCTGCACAAGGCCGAGAAGCAGCGAGACTCTGCGATGGCGGCGTTTGACACATCGGCCACACAGATGGCTGCATTTGAAACGGAACGACTTCAGCTACAGATCAACGTGCTACGTCAACGGCTGGCAAACCTTGAGATCCGCAGTCCCGTGCGTGGCTTCGTGATGGGCGGCGACCCTCGCAAACTCGAAGGTGCTCGGCTCACCCTGGGGGAAACGCTGATGGAGGTAGCACCACTCGATCAACTCATCGTCGAACTGAAAATCCCCGACGAAGACATCGCGCACGTGGAAGAACAGCAGCCCGTTAGCTATCGGCTTGCGGCTTCCCCCTGGAGTAGCCGGGAAGGTCAGATCGAGCTGATTCACCCCCGAGCAGAAATTCGGGATCAGGCCAATGTATTTGTCGCAGAGGTCGCGGTAGACAACCACGATGGCACGATTCGCCCCGGGATGCGAGGCAAGGCGAAGGTCACCGCAGCCTGGCATCCGCTGGGCTGGAATCTGTTCCACAAGGCGTGGGACAGCCTTTGGGCGTGGGCGGCATGGTAGGAACTCAGCATGCATGAAGCCGACCCCAATCCTGATCCCACCTCAACAGCTGATATGAGTGAGCCGCTTGATTTCGACCAAGCCCAGTTGCGCTTCGACGCGACCCAAGGGGCTGACAACGAGCCCGTAATTTGCCCACACGACCCCGGATCGACTCGGGTGGAGCTGCGTCCCGAACTTACGTTTTCGCTACGCCAAAACAACGGCAAGCGATACATGCTCGCGCACGACCAGCTCATGTCTCGCTACTTTCGCCTTGGCATCAACGAATGGAAAATTGCCAAATTGATGGATGGCACCAGGACCTTGCGAAAGGTGATATCCGACGCCGCCGAAGTTGTTGGACAGGGCAACGCGTCGCCGCAAGAAGTCAGCCGCCTGGCAACCTGGCTCGTCAGGAGCGGGCTCGCTCAATCGCTAAACGCCAGCCCCACACAAGATTCGCTCGTCACGGGAAACAACTCCTGGCGGGACGCGATCCAGGGCACTGCCAGGCTCGGCAAATGGAATCCGCTTTTCGTACGTCTCACGTTGCCCAATCCGCAGCGCGCGTTAGAACGACTGAAGCCTTACCTGTCATGGCTCTTTTCCGGATACTTCCTTGCGATCTGGCTTACGGTCTGCCTGCTAGGTGCACAGCGCGTTTTCAGCGACTGGAACCGATTCCGCGATTCGCTTCGAGATGTTTTGGCACCCGAAAACTGGTTGTACCTCATGGCGGTTTGGGTGCTATTGAAAGTGGTGCACGAGGTTGGCCATGCCATCGCCTGCATGCGTTGGGGCGGCACGGTGACGCGTTGTGGCCTCATGTTCGTACTGTTTTCTCCGATCGCATGGGTGGACGTTACGTCCGCCTGGAGCCTACGTTCCAAATGGCAGCGAATCTTCGTCTCCGCGGCCGGGATCTACGTCGAATTCTTCGTGGCGGCACTCGCCGCGATCTGCTGGGCGTATACAGATAGTCCATGGGTCGCGACACTCACACGAAACATTGTGATCAGCGCGAGCGTCACGACACTGCTGTTCAACAGCAACTTCCTGATGCGGTTCGACGGCTACTATATTCTCAGTGATCTGCTCGAAATCGAAAATCTCTACGAATCCGGGCAACAATACGTGACCTACTGGCGTCGTCGATACCTGTTGGGAATGGTCGCCCGCCGCCCCAACCACAACGGGATGCGGTTGCATCTCGTCCGGGTTTACGGCATCGCAGCGTTAGTCTGGCGAGTCGTTTTCTGCGTTGGCATCCTGATCGTCGCCGCACAATTGTTTCATGGCGCGGGAATCGTCCTTGCCGTCTTTTCCGCGGTGATCTGGTTTGCGATTCCGTTGCTACAATTCATCAGCCAGCTCCTGCCCAGCGACGCTGCGGAACAACCTAACTGTCAGCGCGTGGGCATGGTCGCCGGGGCGTTCGCCGTCATCACGCTGCTGGGGCTATACGCTCCCTGGCCGGGCACTACATCCGCGGCCGGATTCGTCGAGTTTTCACCACTCAAGACCATCCGTGTGCAGACCCCCGGATTTGTCGAAGAGGTCGTCGTTTCGCCTGGCGACCTCGTTCGGCAGGGTGATGTCCTGCTGAAACTGCGCAACCACGATGTGGAACGCGAACTTTCGGACCTGGAACTGCAGATCCGGATTCAGGAAATCTCACTTCGCATTCATCACCGCGACAATGACATGTCGACCTACGGCGCAGTTGCCCAAAAACTGGCATCGTTGCGGGAACAACACGCACACTTGAGTACCAGAGTCGGACTGCTCGAGCTGCGTGCCCCAATCGATGGAACGGTGATTGCCAAACACCTTACTCCGCTGAAGGGGAAGTACGTCAAGTCCGGCGATGAATTGCTGTCGGTTGGATCTCGCGGCGAAAAGGAAGTCCGTTTTTCGATTCCTCAACACAACATTCGCGTTTTTCGCGAATCGGAAAACGATGACGTCTCGATCTCGATCCGTGGACGTTCTCTGCAGCGCGCTACCGCGACGCTTGTTCGCGTGCATCCCCGCGCAACACAGAACATCCTGCACCATGGCCTGGCGTCGACAAACGGCGGCCCCCTTGCGGTGCAGCAAAGCAGTGACGATCAACAGCGGGTGGCCACGCATCTGGTGGAACCGCACTTCGAAGGATTGGTGCGGTTGCCGCACTCGCTTTCCGATGAGGTGCACGCGGGAGAACTCTGCTTCGTGAGCATCGGTCGCGGCCGCATCCGGGTGTATGAAAAACTGTGGTACTTTGCACAGCGATTCTTTGAGGGCAAAACACAGGATACCGTGCTGCAGGCTCGCACGTCGGGTAACATCTTCGTTGGCACGGTGGACGCCAGTGAGACGACAGGACATTCAACAACGGAAACGAAATGCCTCGCACGACGTGGAAATCTCTCAACCGTCGAATTGAAAAATGTAAGGCCTGCCCGCGGTTGATCGAGCACTGTCGCGACGTGGCAACGACCAAGCGACGGGCCTATCGTGAGGACACGTACTGGGGTAAGCCCGTACCTAATTTCGGCGATCCCGACGCAACGCTACTCATCGTAGGACTTGCTCCCGGCGCTCATGGTGCCAATCGAACGGGGAGGATGTTCACCGGCGATCGCAGTGGCGACTGGCTCTTCCGCGCCTTGCATCGTGCCGGCCTGGCCACCCAACCAACCGCAATCGACCGCAACGACGGTACGGAACTGGTCGGCTGCGCTATCACAGGAGTGTGTCACTGCGCACCGCCGCTCAACAAGCCGACGACTGCTGAAGTTCAGGAGTGTCGGCCCTTTCTGAGGACAACGATTCGCCTGCTTCCGGTTCGCGGCTTTCTGGCGCTTGGGCAGCTCGCCTGGAAAGCGACACTGGACTACGCCATGGACGAAGGCTTGCTGGAAGGCAGGCGGCCTGCGTTTGGACATGGTGCCGAAGTGACGCTCGTCTCCGGGCAACACCTCATCGGCAGCTACCACCCCAGCCAGCAAAACACCTTCACGGGTCGCCTGACCGAACCAATGCTCGACGACGTCATCGCCCGAGCAAAAGAACTGTCCTGCTAAATCAGAGCGCCGGCCAAAACCGACCAGGTGCTGGCTCAACCACCGTGTCTACACCCGCTCGAACGCCCGAGACCGGGTTCTCTCAGCCCCGCCAAATCGCTCAGCGGACACCTTCGCGCCGCCCCAGTCTGGTGGAACTCCAGGGATCAACATTTTCTGAAATGGAAAAATGTGTAGACTTCGTTGGGTTGCGGTTGCCCGCTTGGGAGTTGTCTACGGGAGAACCGCCCAAGTTCAATGAGAAGATCGAAGGAGAAAGATCGCCGTGCAGGATCTGAGCGACATCTACGAAAAGCTGGGCGCATTCTACCTTGGACGCGACTACGACCTTCGCAACCGGGAAATGGGCGATGACCTCGTTCTTTACGATTCCAAGGATCTCTGCACGCACGCCGTAATGGTAGGCATGACGGGCAGCGGAAAAACGGGCCTTGGCGTGTCGCTGATCGAGGAAGCCGCGATCGACGGAATCCCTTCCCTGATTGTCGATCCCAAGGGCGACCTGACCAACCTGCTGCTCAACTTCCCCGAGCTGCGTCCCGACGATTTCGAGCCATGGATACAATCGGAAGAAGCGAAGCAATCAGGAACGACCGTTTCGGAAATGGCCGCCGATCGCGCGAATCTGTGGCGCAGCGGGCTGGCCGAGTGGCATCAATCGCCGGAACGAATCGCCAAGCTTGGCAACGCCTGCGAATTCAATGTCTATACACCGGGCAGCACCGCGGGCATTCCGATTTCAATCCTGTCGTCGTTCGAACCTCCTTCCAAAGAGATCCTCGACGACCCGGATTTACTCGGCGATCGCATCTCCTCCACCGCCACCAGCCTGCTGACGCTGCTAGGCATCGACGCTGATCCAATCCAGTCGCGTGAACACATTCTGCTGACGACGATCCTGAATCACTGTTGGCAGAAAAGCATGAAGGTCGACCTTGGTGCACTCATACAAATGGTGCAAAGTCCACCGGTCACCAAAGTCGGCGTGATGGATATCGATTCATTTTTTCCCGCCAAGGATCGATTCTCCATGGCGATGGCGATGAACAACCTGCTCGCCGCCCCTGGCTTTCAGTCGTGGATGACCGGCGAACCCATGGACGTCGATCGGCTGCTCTATTCGCCAACGGGAAAACCACGAGTCTCCATCTTCTGCATCTCGCATCTCTCCGATTCGGAACGCATGTTCTTCATGTCGTTACTACTGAATCAGACGATCAGCTGGATGCGCAGCCGACCGGGCACGAACAGCCTGCGAGCTCTGCTTTATATCGACGAAATATTTGGCTACATGCCACCGGTGGCGAATCCGCCCAGCAAGAAACCGCTGCTAACGCTGCTCAAACAGGCGCGAGCGTTTGGGCTGGGCTTGGTGCTGGCAACCCAGAACCCGGTCGACCTCGACTACAAGGGGCTTTCCAATACCGGCACGTGGTTCCTGGGTCGCTTACAGACCGAGCGGGACAAAATGCGGGTGCTGGACGGGCTTGAGGGCGCCTCCGCCGAAGCCGGGGGAAAGTTTGACCGTGAGACCATCAGTGAGATCCTGAGCGGAGTTGGCAAACGCGTCTTCCTCATGCACAACGTACACGACTCGGAACCGCGCACCTTCCACACCCGCTGGGCACTCTCGTACCTCGCAGGGCCCATGACACGGGATCAGATCAAACGACTGATGGCCGAGAAACGGGGCGCAATCGAAGCCGAAGAAGCGTTCGCCAACGACCCGCCACGAATGCCATCGGCCCCAACCGAAGCTGCAGCCACGGTGGCGCCCGCAGTGGACGCAGCTCCTACCAATCGCCCGGTCCTGCCCCCGGAAATCGAAGAGGCTTTTTTACCGTTCCGCAGATCTCAGGTTAGTTCGCAGATCTCCTACCAGGCCGCGCTGTTGGCGATTGGCAAAGTTCATTTCGTCGATTCGCGAAAAGGCCTGAAGGCCGAAGAGGACATGATGCTGCTCACTCCACTCGAGGAGACGGCATTGGGCATTGACTGGGACAACGGAAAGCAACTGAAAATCGAACCGGACGATCTGGATGCCGATCCGCATTCACCGTGCAGCTTTCTGGACGTGCCGTCGGAAGCACTCAAGAAACGCAGCTATTCCACATGGGAAAAACAGCTCTCCGATCACGTCTATCGCAACTGGCGATTCAATCTCTTCAAGTGCCCCGACCTGAAGATGTACTCCCAGCCTGGCGAAACGGAGCGAGACTTTCGCATACGTATCGCCGACGCGGCGCGCGAACATCGCGACGAAGCCGTGGACAAAATCCGTAAGAAATACGCTAGCCGAATTCGAACTGCCGAAAAGGCCATTCGTCGCGCTGAGTCACGACTCGAGCGCGAAGAGGGCCAGGCATCCCGGGCCAAGTGGGACTCCTACCTTTCGATTGGTCGCGCTTTACTGGGCTTCGGGGGACGCAGCAGCATCATGGGCAACTTGGGCCGTGGCGTATCCGCGACACGGAGCCATGGTCGTGCTCGGGAACAAGCGGATGATATCTCCGAAGCACAAAGATCCCTTGAAGAGAAGGAAGACGTGCGTGAGGATCTCGCGGCCGAACTCGAACAGGATATCGCCGAGATCGAAGACAAGTTCGACGCCGACTCGATACACATCGAAAAAATGCCACTCAAACCCCGCCGCACCGATATCGACATCCGTAAATTGGCGCTTGCATGGATCCCCATCGGAAAGGACCGTGACGGATTCAAAGTGAATCTGTACGAAGACTGAGAATTTCGTCGCATCAATCCGTGCGCGGTGTGAGTTGGTACCAATAAATGGATTGCTGAAACTAGACCGACGCATCGCGTCTCATTGGAACGAACGCTAAATCATTCGACCGTACTCTTCCGCATAGCTTCTCTCATGCAACCACCCATTGGGTGTTCGCCGCTCGCCAGCCAGAAGTAGTGTTCCTCGGGCTGGTGTCGCAGCAACGTGCCTAAGCCATCATCCTGGCCACGTTGCGGCGTCTAACACGATCGCTCCGGTCGTCCCGCTCACAACGTTTTCACTCGTTGCCTTCTGCGCATTGATTGTTGAGTCGCCAAACGCCCGAAGCCAATCTGGGAAGTCGACGTCGCCACAATACCACACATCCACCACGGGGTTTATGCCATCTATCGACAAGGAGCGAGTTCCCAAACTGACGCTTCGGACAACTTCCGGAACACCAACACCAACTCTGACTGCGGGACAACACGGATGATCGCTTCGCGAACACGCACCACGCCATGGGCAATTCAGCCCATCCATACGTTCAACGTATGGGCGTTGTTGTGCGTGCTCGCCTGCCCGCTATCAAGTCATGCTCAATCTCCGGATTCAATCTACAGTCGATCGACGTTCATTCGTCTCGAAGACGTCGCGAACGAAGACGACAAAGGCGTCACCGGCGGGCACGCAATTGAAATCGCTGACAACAGCACCTTGTCCGCTGGATACACCGGCGCATGGTGGAAACCACTCATCCTGACTCGCCAGCGGCAAACGCCGCGACAACTGGGTGTCACGCTCAACGACATCTTACTTCGGGCATTGGTCAACTCGGCTCGAATTCAGGTCATTAGCGATGAGCCACTGATCAGCGAAACGGAAATTACGACGGCCGACGCGACCTTCGACTGGACCGCCTTTCTGGATGCCCGCTGGGATGACATCAGTGAACCGGTAGGTTCGACCCTTGCGACGGGAGGGCCCCTCCGACTCAAGGACCACAACGCGAACGTCGAGTTTGGATTGCGAAGACGAAATCTGTTCGGCGGTGAGCTGGAAATCGGGCAACGACTTGGTCACCAGAATAACAACTCCACATTTTTCGTTCCGAACAATCAGGGTAGTGCCCAATTGACCCTGAATTACACCCAACCGTTGCTGCGAGGTGCAGGCCGAGTCTACAACACCAGCGTCACGGTACTCGCACAACTGAAGACCGACGTGTCGCGCCGGGATTTTGAACGACAGCTACAGGACCACCTGGTGGAGGTCACGCAGAGTTACTGGAACCTGTACTGCGAACGCGGAAAACTCCTGCAACAACAGCGGCTGCTCGAAAACGGCGTCGCCATCCTCGAAGAACTCGAGAGCCGTGCAGAAGTCGATGCCCTTCAGAGCCAGATCGTGCGTGCTCGTGCAGCGGTGGAAAACCGGCGGGCCCTACTGGTTCGAGCTCGCCTGTCCATCCGAACTGCCGAGGCGCGCATGCGAGCGCTCGTCAACGACCCGGCCCTCGGTGGGACCATGGATGTGGAACTGGTGCCGCAAATCCACCTTTCCGAAGCTCCCTTTCATGTTGACCTGACCGACTCCATCGCGACGGCCATGCGCCAGCGGCCGGAGATCGACGCAGCCATCAGCACGGTCAAGTCAGCCAGTGTGCGTATGAAGATGAGCAAGCAGGAAACCCTCCCGTTGCTGAATGTCATCCTGGAGACCTACACGTTGGGCCTCGAAGGCAACAGCAACATCCGGCGAGCTTATCGGGAACAGTTTACCGAGGGCGAGCCAAGCTATGGGGTGGGGCTGCAGTACGAATATCCCATCTGGAACCGGGCGGCCAACTCGCGCCTGCAAAAACGCCGCCTCGAACTTCGGCGGTTGCAGAATCAGTTCCGGTCCACGACGGAAATGGTGAAACTGGACGTCGAAATTTCCGTACACGAAGTCAACGCGGCTCGAGAGTCACTGGACGCCAAACGGCGAGCGATGGAGGCCGCTTTTGAGGAAGTCGACTACCTGACAGACCGCTGGCAGTTGCTACCCGGCGAGAACGGTTCCGCCAGCCTGTTACTGGAGGACCTGCTTGATGCACAGGATCGCCTGACGGACGCCGAGCTGGGGTTGCTGCAGACGCATCTCGACTATGCCACCGCGCAGGTAAACTATAAGCGAGCCGTTGGAGTGCTCCTCAGCGACAATCAGATCTCCACGGAACGGCAGTGCGAATGCGAGCTCCCGACGCAGCGTCCCGTCCAGTTGTCACCACCGGTCAACTCGAACTGGCAAGAAACCCGCTACGGTATTCCTGTGGAATCAACACCCGGCGAACCGATACATGTCCAAAGCTTGCAAACAAGCTACAGGCCGTCGCCTCCTCAACAGCCCGCAACCCGCCGCCACACCTTGCCAGAACGTCCAGCGGAGCCGATAGCACGTCGTGTTGTGCCATCGCCGGTCGCTTCGCGTCCATTATTTCCCCAGGCAGCCGGTGACTCATTGCCCCTGTCCCAAATTCGGTAGCAAGAGATGTTTCCGTCGAAGCATGCCAGATTGGCGCAACACCTGCTTCCACTCTGGATCCGCGCTGACAGCGAGCTGCCACGCAAAGAAGATCGCCTGCTGATCCAACGGATCAGGTCTGCCTACTCGCGTCTCCGGCAGGCCACGAACGAAGAACTCCCCTTTCGTCTCGCCGAGGCAAACCGCAGGCTGCGGAAGTCTCCTCTCAAGTGCAGTCGGGCACTACTCGCAACCCTCTACGCGATTGTCGCCGAAGCAGCCAGACGATCCATCCAGATCGTGCCCACGGACGAACAGCTCCTCGCGGCTATCTCGCTCCAGTCGCCTACGGTTGCTGCGATGGCCCCTGGGGAAGGTAAAACATTCACGATTGCCTTGCCGGCCGTGCTCCATGCACTGCAGGGCAGGGGGGTGCATATCGTTGCCGCCAATCAATACCTTGCGAAACGTGGCTTCGAGACGCTGCAGCCGGTCTACGAATATCTGCAACTGACAGTCGGCCTGACGACGCCGACCCAATCCAAGGCCGCGCGAAAAGCCGCTCTTGATTGCGACATCACCTACGGCACGGCCGATGCACTCACGAGCGATCCGGCACGTATCCAAAACACCTTCGCGATCGTCGACGACGCGGAAACGCAGCTCGTGGCCTTCGGATCGGCCTCCGCCAGCGAGGCGAGTCAGGCAGATCATGTTTCATCACCGGATCGACTCCAACGGTATCCGTTCATTTGCGGAGTTGCAGGATCGACGTCAGGAATCGAGCAAGAGCTGAAGCACATCTATGGTGTTTCGGTCGTGACCATACCGCAAAGCCACGACGCATTACGACAGAGCTGGAAACCGCGTTGCTTCGCCAGCGGACTCCACAAACAGGAGGCCGTTGTTCAATCCATCTACGATCTCCATGCGACCGGTCGCCCCGTCCTGGTCTTTGCAAATCAGTCAGCGGCACGCTCGCTGGCACATCGACTGAACGATCTCGAGCTGTCCCATGTCACGCTTCCCGGTAAGGATGATGAACGCGAAGCAGCCACGATCGCCAACGCGGGCCTGACGCCAACGATCACGATCTGTTCGCAATCGGATGTACGCGGCCTGGACGTTCGACTCTCACCACACGCCCAGGAGCTCGGTGGACTTCACGTCATCCTGTCTGACATGCTCGCGTCACGCCGACAGGTCGCACAACTGACGGGTCGAGCCGCTCGACGTGGGCAGCCCGGCAGCTACCAGCAATTCCTATCCGCAGACGAAACCCTGGTGCAGCAAACGGGACTTGACTCCGCGATTGTTCGCAACCTGAGCGCCAAAGGCGAGTGCCAGCGAAATCTTCAGAAGGCCATCTCCAATGCACAAGTACGGCTGGAACGCCAATCCAGCAGCAGCCGGTACCAAAGCACCTTGAAAGCCGCCTGATCGCCAAGCGCGGATAATTGCTCCCGCTGCGGCGATAGCAACCGGCCCATACAGCCGCGAATCGGGATTCGTGTTGACCGCAACAGCCCCAAATTCCTAGACTTCGGACCCGAAGGAAAGTGCATGGAGGTCAGCGTGGATACCAATCCCGAAATTGCGGTACTCGTTTCAAGCTACCAGCGGCCCCGGCACCTGATGCGCGTCTTGCATTCGATTGCAGCGCAGCAGCGGATGGGCGGCAAGTTCGAAGTTGTCGTCACCGACGACGGTTCGGAAGACGAAACAGAACAGCTCGTTCGCGAATTCGCCAGCCAGGCTTCATTTCCTGTCGGGTTCACAACCCACAAGCATGAAACGTTTCAGCTCGCTCGCTGCCGCAACGAGGGCGTCCGCGCCAGCACGGCCCCGTATCTTCTGTTCCTCGACGGCGACTGCCTGATCCCTCCCGATCATCTCAGCCAACACCTCAAGCATCGGAAGCAAGGTGTCGTCTACGCAGGATATTGTGTGCTGCTGGACGAAGCATCATCAGCGCGGATTGATACGCAGGCTGCCGCCGACGGCGAGTTCCTGCAGTATGCCTCGGCTGACGAATACAAGAAGCTCGCCAAGATGGATCGCAAGGCCCGATTTTACGAACTCATTCGCCACCCCACCAAGCCCAAGCTCTTCGGCGGCAACGTTGGCATCCATCGATCTGACTATGAAGATATCAATGGCTACGACGAAGCCTTTGAAGGCTGGGGCTGCGAAGATGACGACCTGCGAATCCGTCTTCGACAGGCAGGCAAACGCATTCGCTCCATTTTAAGATGGACGCGTACCTATCACCTGTGGCACCCCAAGGGCACGACGACGCCCGATGAATGGAAGCAAGGGTCAAACGTGGCCCGACTGAATCGCATCAGCATCCCCACGCGCTGTGAACGAGGACTCGTCCCAACCGTTGCCAATCGCGCGGCGTGATGCCGAACGCGCGTTTGAGATTCTGCTCGATCGATTGTCATGCTTCGCGATCGACTCGCACAACTCAATTATCCGCGTCCGCCGACTTCTCAATCGGCCTCGCCGGGTCATGCGACCACTCGGACCAGGAGCCCACGTACAACCGGGTTTTCTTCACGCCCGCGATCTTCGCAGCCAACAGATTCAGGCACCCCGTTACGCCCGATCCGCAGCTACAAATCAGATCCGTGTCTTCCTTGACGCCCTGGTTCGCCAGCTGCGCCCTCAGGGACTCCTCCGAAAGCAACAAGCCATCCTCCCCAACGTTCGATGTCCACGGTCGTGAAGTCGATCCGGGAATATGTCCGGGGCGTTTGTCGATGGGATTCTCTTTCCCGGCAAATCGTTCGGCACTACGAGCATCAAGCAGAACTGCGTCGTCGGCCAGCGAGTCTTCGACTTGTCCTACTTCGACCAGACAATCTTCAGGCCACGGTACGACCTTGCACTCGGTCTGAGCGGCCTGCGTTTCACCAGACTCCAGCGATCCGGTCCACGCGTTGATTCCGCCATTGAGCACCGCCGCCGGGAGTCCGATGGCATCCAGCATCCACCATAGCCGACCCGCAACGGCTCCGCTCTTGTCGTCATAAGCCACCACGGGTCGTCCATCCAGACCGATCCGCGACCGTACTGCCGCGAAACGCTCGGCCGACGGAAGTGGATGCCTTCCGCGTGGTCCGGGTGGATCAGAAAGGTCTTCATCCATGTTGGCAAATAAAGCCCCCGGTATGTGACCAGAGCGGTAGGCGTCGATCATCGGGCCGGTCGGAATCGACCAGCGTACGTCCACGACCTGCACTTCATTTAATTTATCAGCAAGCCAGTCGGCTTCAACGAGTGGACCGGGCAGTATCATCTGAGCACTCCTTGCGTTGTCGAAAAGGGACGCCAAGTATTCCAGCCTGCCGCAAGCGGACGAGGCGAGACATTCTAGGCGAACACCCAACGACCAATCGTACCATCATCAAGGTCGACGTAGTACATGTTGCCGTCCGGCCCCTGAACGATCTGCACGACAACATTCGCACCCGTCGCAAACGTCTGCACGTCGGTAATATTCCCACTTGCATCCAGCGAGATGTTCCTCACGATTCCCTGCCCAAGGTCGTTGAAGAACAGGTCCCCCTGGTATTCAGAAGGATACGCATCGCCTGTATAGATATCGCCCAGCACAATTGCGTTGATACCGGTTGCTGAATGATTCAGGGCGTACAGCGACGGAGTGACGACGGTCGTGTTGTAGAAATCCTGAGCTCCGTCGAGGTCACGATAGCCATTCGTTTGTAGACTGACTCCGCTACCACCTTCGTAGAAAGGCCATCCAAAGTTCGCACCTGCCGGGCCGGCATTGATTTCTTCCCACTGGGTCCATCCGACATCGCCGATATAGACTTGCCCGGCGTCACCGATGGTCATGCGGAACGGATTGCGAAGTCCCAACTGATAGACCTTCGCTCGATTCGCTTCGAGATCGCCCTGATAGTAAGGGTTGTCGGTGTAGCCCTGACCGGTAAGCGGGTTGATCCGCAGAACCTTGCCCGAAAGGTTGTCGACGTCCTGCACGCGGACCGTTCGCTCATCGACGCGATTGTAGGACGTCCCGTCTCCTATCGAAACAAAGAGAGAACCGTCCGGACCAAACTCGATGGCCCCCACCGTGTGCGATTCACTGTCGGTCGCGATGAAGTCGCGAATGTTGGTCCCGTCCGGATTAATACCCGCGGGCGGCTCATCAAAGTTGTTGGTACTGTTGGCGAACGCATTGAAGTTCTCCCACGTACTGTTCGTCCCCAGCAAGACGACCTCGCTGCCAAAGACTGGCGTTGTATAGTCGGTCGCAGCATCGGCCGTCAGGCGAATGAGACGCCCGGCGCGATTTCCGTTCTGATCCGGCCCTGCCAGCGAGTGCCCGACATTGTCAAACACCTCGGGTGGATCGTAGGTAAACAGCAAATACACATACGGATTGTTTTCAAAGTCGGGGTGAATGGCGATATCCAACAAGCCACGGTCTCGCGTTCCGTTCACCTGATCCTGAATATCGACGAAGATGTCAATTTCACCATTGCGGACGACTTTCACCAATCCACGCTGTTCGGTGATGTACATATTCTGACCATCGGGGCTGAAATCGATGGACGTCGGCTGAATGAGACCGGACCAAAGGTCCTGGGCGACAAGATTGCCCCCAACCGGAGGCTCAGGGGGATCTGCCGAGTAGAGTTGACTCTGCGGCACAACCTCCAAAGTCTGGCTGGCGCTGGACCAGGCCAGTTGCGCGACAGCCTGACCGCCATTCTCGTAGTGTTCCATCCGAATGTCATATAGCTGTCCGGCGTTCAGCGAGATCGAACCAGTGTGAAATGTGGGTGCGTGATCATTCCACTCATCGATTACCAACTGGTCGTCCACCCATAGTCGGATTCCATCATCGGACCAGGTCCGGAACGTATACAACTCGGAATAGAGCGGCTCAAGCTGACCTGTCCATCGAACGGAAAATGAATCCGCCCCCATGCCCGTCAATGGTGACGACGATCCCCAATCAAAATCAACCGTCGCGTCGACTTGTGTTGGAAACCGGTTCGTGAAGTCAATATTGTCGAAGTACTCGGCAAGCAGCCCATCACCACTGGCGGAAATCCCATCATTGTCATCGATCGTAATGGTCGCCGTACGCGGAACCAGGAGTGTCGCCCCACCGGTCACCACATCAATTGCAAAACTGAACTGCTCGTCCCCCTCGCGGTCGCCATCGTCAACAATGGGAATACTGATCGTTTGAGTCGTCTCCCCGGGAGCGAAAACGGCCGTCCCCGATCGGCTCTCATAGTCCGATCCGGCAGTGGCACTGGAGTCGAGCGTGTTGTACTCGACGGTTACGGTCCCATCGCTGCCGTTCTGCCGACGAATCATGACATCGACACTACCTTCGGCCTCCCCAACCGAAATCACGCTGCTTTCCAGCGAGAGCTGCCCGGGCGAGAGTTGCGACTGATCGTAGTGGAAGTAACCATTTCCGTGCAGCGTTTCTGACTGCCGAAAACCTGGTATGAATCCGCTTCCGGTAACCCACGTCCCGGTCGAATAGGTAGTCGGAGCTTCGGTTTGGTAAACACCGCCATCCACCGAGATGAAGTCGACGACCAGATCCGCGTCGATTCCGTTGGCCGGATCGTACCGATCGTTGGTATATTGAACTTTCACCTGACTGGCAGCGACAATGGAAGTCGAAAGGTGCCTGAAGGTTTGCTGCGCCGTGCTCGTGGCGTAGCTGGCTACGACCTCGTCATCAATGAGCAGGTCGAACCGTTCGGTACCCTCAATTCCCCGGGCAGCAATGTCAATCACCGACCCGCCCGGCTGAGCGTCGTATTGAAAGTAGCCATTCCCGGATAGCGTTTCGGACTGATGAAAGCCATCCACAAATCCGGTACCCCGCACCCACGTTCCGGTCGAAAACGTAGTAGGTGCTTCGGTCTGATAAACCGTGCCATCAATAGAGATATAGTCGACCACCAGATTCGCGTCGAAGTCATTGGCTGGATCATAAGAATCATTAATGAACGCGACCTGCAAACGATCCGCCGTGATGGTACCGCTGGCAGCATAACTGAAAGTCTCCAGCGACGTGCTGGTCGTGTAAGTCCCCACGCTGAAACCATCAACCCGTAGTTCAAACTGTTCGCCACCTTCCTCACCACGCGCACGCACCTCAATGCTTGACCCAACCCCGCCCCCTTCAATTTCAATCACTCCGGTCGCCTGCGTCGTTGGGTTCACATCGTCCCACGCATTGGTGCCCTGAACATTCATCAAGGCGTGGTCCTGATTACCCATCCAGTCGCTCGGTTCGCCCGGCTCCCAGTTGGTGTATCCAACAGGCTGACCACTGGCCCAGACAAAGTTTCCCTCTTCGGCCACGTCATTGATACCAATCCAGTAGACGTCGGTACCGAACACGCTGCGCAACCATGCCTCCTCGGCAGCATCATTGATCGTAACCAGATCTCCACCGGCCGCCGTCGCTTCCGCTTGAGCCTCTGACCAGGTGAGATTTGGCGACGTAAGCAGGTACTCATTCCCGTCCCGGGCAATCAACGTCCCACGGTAGTTTGCTCGAACTTCTATCTGGAACGCCAGTGAGGATTCGATCTGTCCAAATTGCTCCTCCAGCTGCCAGTCGCCGCCACGTTGAACGTCGCCCGTAATGTCCGAGGACGCCGCCACGTCCGCGCCCGTCAGTTCCGCGATTCGCTGAACCAGCTGTCGCCCGCTTTCACCCTCAGCCGCGTTGCACGCATACAGGAGAATGTCGGCGTCCTGCGTGAAAGCCTGCGCCCACGACCGCAACTGCGAGCGATGTTGCTCCACGTTATCGATGTTGAGCTCACCTTTGGCGAACTTCAAACTCGCCGCGTCGCCATGCGAAACGATATGCAGACCTCGAACGCGTTCCCGTGAAGCCAGCAAATCGGAAATCTGCCGGACTCCGTTGCGGTTTGCATCGAGCAATACGATCTCGGCACCTTCGGCAACGCCATCCGCAAGCACGGAAATGTCGCTGACCGTCGCATCAATCACCACAAGGTCAATACCCTGAGTCGACACCTGGCCGGACACCAAAGATGAATCGGCGACCAAGCCTGACGAGACTTCCTGAATTGCACTACCGTCCATCGCCGACATGGCCGCACCGGCATCCGCTGCCAGCATCACCCGACGTTCGAGACGACTCGCGTTCCAAAGACGACGTTGTCCTCGCAATGACATGTCAAAACCTACCTGAATTGCTAACCGATAAGACTATGGTTTCACGGCAGCACCATTGGCGCTAACGCCGCCCCACCGAAACGCCCTACATTGAGTTCCGCCCCGACGACACCGACAACGGCCGGCACTGAAAACGCGGAACATTATGCCCCGCCACCCGGCAAGATTAGACAGAAGAGGCACCGGATTGAATAACCCTCCGAAACCTTTTTCCATAAGTTAGCGCGTCACCGGTATAGCATATGACTCAACACGTCGGTTCTACCCGTGAAAGCACACACCCGTCGACACCGCTGCCAGGAATCCTTAGCGCTGCAGAGAGTTGATCAGCAACTGCGACACCAGCGACGTCCAACCGGTTTGATGCGAGGCGCCAAGGCCCTCGCCGGTCTCAGCGTGGAAGTACTCATAGAACAACACGAGGTCCGACCAATCACCGTTGCTGGAATATCGCGATTCTTCTCCGTGCAATGGCCTCCGGCCCGAACTGTTCAGAACGAACAGCCGAATCAAGCGATCTTCGATTTCCGCAGCAACTTCCGTGAGGTTCATCATGTTCCCGGAACCGGTCGGACATTCGACTTTCAGAGAGTCTCCGTAGAACTCGCCGTAGCTCCTCAGGGACTCGACGACCAGATAGTTCATGGGCATCCAGATGGGGCCACGCCAATTCGAGTTGCCGCCAAACATGGGCGAACTTGATTCGCCTGGTTCGTAGGCGACTCGCATCTCCTGTCCACCAACGTCAAATGTGAAGGGATGCTCTTCGTGGTACTTCGAAAGTGATCGGATGCCATAGGGAGACAGAAACTCATCTTCATCCAGCAAGTAACCCAATATGCGCTGAAGTCGATCGCGCGATGGAATCGCCATCATGCGCAATCCGTTGGTTGCCGCATCGCAGTCCATGCAACTCATGTGTTGGGAAAGCTCCCGATTCTGCAGAAACCAGTTCATTCTCTTCTGGAACCCTGGCAGCCGGTCAATTACATCGTCGTACATCACGTTCACCGTGAACATGGGCACCAACCCTACCATCGATCGAATTCGCAGCGGAATGGAGGTCTGACCTACGTGCAGGTGGTCGTAGTAGAACCCGTCCTGCTCATCCCAAAGGCCCGTGCCGTCTAGCGTGTTCATGGCTTCGGCGATGCGAACGTAGTGCTCAAAGAACTTCGAAGCCATGTCCGAATAGACCGGGTTCTGCGAAGCCAGTTCGAACGCGATGGACAACATGCTTGCGCAGAAATAGGCGATCCATGCCGTCCCATCGGCCTGCTCAAGGTGGCCGCCGGTAGGAAGCGGTTTCGAGCGGTCGAAGATTCCGATGTTATCCAGCCCCAGGAATCCTCCGGCGAAGATATTCTTCCCGCGAACGTCCTTTCGATTCACCCACCAGGTGAAGTTCAATAATAGCTTCTGAAACGCCCTTGCCAAAAACTCCCGGTCCGCACGACCGCGATCACCGCCCAATCGACGATGCTGTTTCGTCGACTGATAGTGCCGCAGACAGGCCCACGCATGGACCGGCGGATTGACATCGCCCAAAGCCCACTCGTACGCCGGTAGCTGGCCATTGGGGTGCATGTACCACTCACGCAGAAACAGTATCAGCTGATCTTCCGTGTAGTCGGGATCAATGTGCCGAAACGGAATCATATGGAACGCCGAATCCCACGCGGCGTACCAGGGATATTCCCACTTGTCCGGCATCGAGATAACGTCACGGTTGAACAAATGCGTCCACAGGCTATTCCGCCCCGACTTACGACTCTCGCTGGCCGGATGATCGGGATCCCCTTCCAACCATTCTTCGACCGCATAGTTGTAAAACTGTTTCGTCCACAGCAACCCGGCGTTCGACTGCCGTGCGACCAACTGGCGATCCGGCGAAAGCCCCGTGGGAACAACCGCCGCGTGAAATTCATCCGCTTCCTGAAGACGCCGTGCGAAGGTGGTATCAAAGCCCGCCCCAAAAGGCTTGTCGCCCTCCGTCCATTCACTCTCCGCAACCAATCGCAGATCAATCGTCGTCGATTGCCCACCAGCCAGGTTCAACGCATAGTGCGCCGCAGCCTTCGTCCCAGCAGCTTCCTTACAAACAGCATTCGAATCTTCGTTGATCAGGTAGTCGTGAAAGGCATCCTTGAAGTGGCCCTCCTCCGGCTTGTTAAAAAGACGCCGTTTGTTGGTCTCATTGTCGGTGAACAACCACTGCATGGATTCCCCACTACTGGCCGCGTCCGCCGAAAACCGGAACGATTCAAAGAGCGCGTGTCGGGTACGCAGACAACCGTCTTCCAACCAGATCCGCGGTTTGGGCGAGCATCCTTCATGGTCGCAGTTCCACGACCATGTGTTACGGAACCAGATTGTCGGTAGCACATGCAAGGCAGATTCCAGCTCCCCACAATTGGTCACGCGAAGACGAATCAGCACGTCGTTGGGGCCGGCCTTCGCGTACTCCACCTGAACGTCAAAGTAGCGATCGTCGTCGAAGACACCGGTGTCAACCAGCTCGAACTCGCGCTCCTTCCGCGAGCGTCGCGCGTTTTCCTTCAGCAGCAGATCGTAGGGAAACTCCCGTTGCGGGTACTTGTAGAGCCCCTTCATGTACGAGTGCGTTGGCGTCGAATCGAGATAGTAATAACACTCCTTCACATCTTCGCCATGATTTCCCTCGTGGCCGTTAAGCCCAAACAGCCGCTCCTTGAGAATCGGATCATTGCCATTCCACAGCGCCACGGAAAAACACAACCGACACTGCCGGTCGGTGATTCCCAGCAGGCCATCTTCGCCCCATCGATAGGCTCGCGAAGGCGCCTGCTCGCGAGAAAAATATCGCCACGCATCGCCATCTTCGGAATAGTCCTCGCGGACCGTGCCCCATTGCCTTTCTGACAGATAGGGGCCCCATCTCTTCCAGTTTTTCGTTCGAGTGCGGTCTTCTTCGAGTCGTCGATGTTCTGCTGTTGAATTCATTCCGAAGTTTTAACATTCAAACCCGTTTGCCCCAATGTGTCGTCGTTCGATCAACTCGACGAGAGACCGGGCACTTTCCCATCACCCCAACGCCAGGAATCCGACCGTATGCAGCGATGAAATGCAGCGTTTGGTTGGCCAGACGCAACACCTGAAAATTTCCAACTACAGTAGAAGGTGTCCCGAAAATCCTCGCTCCAAGCTGGTTCGAACAAATGCTTCGATGTCTAACGCAGTTACTGTTGTGCCTCTTGCCCGCCACGCTGGCCATGGCAGACATCACTGTCACCGGACAGGCTACGCTCAAACGTGACGTGATGGCTCCCGCGAGGACGGCGGGCACACTGTTGAAAATTAAAGTCGCCGAAGGGCAAAGGGTGCGGCAGGGCGAGGTGCTGGGCAAGATCGACGACCGCGTCGCCGCGAACGATTTTGAAGCCGCCCAACACGAGACGCGCGTGTACCAACTGCAAACCGAAAATAATGTCGACCTACGACTCAGCGCAAAGTCTCGCGCCGTCAGCGAACGCGAACTACAACGCAGTCAGCAGGCGAATACCCGTTTCGCGGACGCCGTCTCGGACACCGAACTCGAGCGTCTGCAACTGCTGGTCGACCAGGCCAAACTCTCCGAAGAGAAAGCCGCGCTCGACCTGCGAATCGCGGCGGCCAACCTGGAGCTAAAACGTGCCCTGGCAAATTCCGTGCTCGAGAAACGCAATCGCCACGACATCGTGAGTCCCATCGATGGCGTCGTCGTGCAAATGGAATCGCAAATCGGCGAATGGGTGGACGCCGGCCAGCCCGTCTTCCGCATCATCAAGTTGGATGTCCTGCGTGTCGAAGCAGACATTGACGGCACCCAGTTTGGCGAAGAACTGATCGGACAAGCCGTCCAATTCGAATCCCAATACCGCGGCAACCAACAGACGCACACGGGAACAGTGACGTTCGTTTCCCCGGAAGTAAATCCGGTCGATCAAACGATTCGCATCTGGGCAGACATCCAGACGCCGAAGCGAAACCTAAAGCCCGGCATGCGAGGCACACTGACGATCAAGGTAGACTAACTGCAGGCTGTCTGGCTTGCATCAACCTTGACTACCACGCCGCCACCCGACAAGAGTAGTGCGTCCCCCCACCGCAGCAACGCAACCTTGCGGCCGATTGCACCACTGGCATAATGCGAGCTCCGATGCAAGGGAAACAAATATTATGCGAGTCGCGGTCTTCATTATCTTCATTACGTCCGCCTGTGCCGCGGACGAACTCGATCGAAGTGTGTTTTCGATCTTCAATCGCAAGTGTCTCATGTGCCATGACGCACTCTCGGCGGCGGCAGCCGGGTCTGTGGATTTCCTTGGTGACTTAGTTGAGCTGTCGGACCCCGCAAACGGATTACTTGATCTCGAGAACCCAGATGAATCCTACCTTCTCGAGATTATCTCAACCGGAAAGATGCCAGCACGAAAGCTGAAAGGCATCAAATGGGCGGGCCCGCTTGAACCGGATGAAAAACAGCTTGTCACAGCGTGGATTAGTCGTGGTGGAGCAAAGGCACAAAAACGAACGGCTGAGCGAAGCGTAGTCACCGAACAAGACATTGTCGACGTGGCTGGGAAGCTGATTGACAGACTCTCACAGTCACAGGCGCGCGACTACCGGTACCTGAGCCTTACTAATCTGCACAACGACTCCCGAATCCCTGAAACGCAACTAACGGTCTACCGCAAGGGAGCCGTCAAGATGCTCAACAGCCTATCTCGCGCACCAAACCTGGCGGCTGTACGAGCGTTCGGCCCGTCGCAGACACTATTGGCCTTTCGGCTTTCGGATCTAGGTTGGACTTCGTCAGACTGGGAAACCATCGTTAGGCACTATCCCTACGGATTGGCCCCCATAAATCCCTCAGCGTGGGTCGCTACGGGCACAAAGCAACCCGTCATACGGGCCGACTGGTTCGTATTCGCGACCTCGCAGTCGCCCTTGTATTACACATTACTTCGAATACCGGGAACCCTCAACGAGCTCGCGAGAGAAATGGGCATCAGCCTCGCGGACAACATCCGTGAAGAACGTGTAGCGAGGGCCGGCTTCGGCAAGTCAGGAGTTTCTCGCAACAACCGTCTTATCGAACGACATTCTTTGGGCGAAGGCGCGGGCGGCTTTTGGGTTAGCTATGACTTCGCATCAAGTTTAGGGCGTCAGAACTTATTCGACCATCCGCTTGGTCCTCTAGGCGCGGGATTGAACGGCCCGGCATTCAAGCATGACGGTGGTGAAGTTATCTTCGGATTACGCAATGGCTTACAGGGCTATGGTCTATTCGACGCCTCTGGCAATCGGCTTGATGTCGCGCCAACCAACATTGTTTTCGACAACACGATGCCGAGCGGCGCAATCCTCAACGGAATCTCATGCATTTCTTGCCACGACGACGGAATGAAACCGAGTGGCTTTCGTCACATGAATCACCTTGATGAAGTCCGTGCGGCCTCGGCCGAGAACTACCGGGAGTTTACTGCGCAACAGCGAGCGACCATTCAATCACTCTACGTCGCACCCAATGAGTTCGCGAAGCTGCTACGGGTTGATCGAGATCGTTTCAGATCAGCGCTCACCCGGGCCGGTGTTCAAAACCAAGTTGAACCAGTCCGGGCGATCTTCAACAAGTTCATTGAAGATGTTGATCTTCGAGCGGCAGCCGCAGACCTGGGTACGAATGAAAGCACGTTGCGTGAAAAACTCTCACGAGAGAACGCACTTCGCCAGCTGCGAAAGAGGTTTGACACAGGTGGCATCAATCGCGAAGTCTACGTTGACGCATTTAAGACTATCGCCAAGGACACTGGACTCGGGGATCCAACCCCCTTTCTCGCTACCAGCTTTCCGTATTTCACAAACGAAAACATTGATACCCAAGGCAAGACAGCTGCCAAGCAACGCGAAGAATTCATACCGGCGGATTGCCGAAAACGCGCGGACGACTTTGTTGGCAGTCTTGATCGAGAAATCGAACACTTCATTTCTGACACCGAAGACCGAATCGAAAAACTGTCAAAAAGGAAGGCAACGCTGACGCAACTTCAGTACTCCAAAGCCCAACGAGCGTTGAGCAGCGACCTTAGTCAACTTCGGACACTTATCCCCGAGGCCACCATCCCGACTAAGGTTCTTGACGTTTATCACTATGGGAGCTTAGGCGGCGGGCCGACGTCCACACTTAAATTAGAGTTGCTTCACGAGTCGACCGCGGTTAGCGTGCCACGAGTTATCAGCCTCAGAGTCTACGGTGCCACGGATTCTTTGGCAAAGCTCGATAAAGGCGACGTTGTCGAACTTCACTGCCGGGTCACGGTCGACCTGGATGGTAGAGGACGAGAGGTCTTGCCAGGAAGGGCGGGGAAATCCGCCGGATTCGCTGGCCGCGGGCGATTAGGCTCGACGACCACGCATAGAGCTCGGGCTAGAACGGTAGTCCTGACGTCATCATTCAAAGACCTCACAGTCAAACAACTCTCGGAAGTGAGCCACCGATCGTTTAGCGTGTTATTGAACAACATCAAAGTAAGCCCAATCAAGAACTCCACCGAGTAAACCTTGAACGAATACCTAGTGAATCTCGGGTAAACGCGTGATGCCTTCCGCAGTCGCCTCAGGTTCGATCCCCGGTTGCCGCAGCTCGAATTCGACTTCGGCGACGCTCTGGGAGTCCCCGGCGTCCTCCGTGACTTCCATCGCGACTTCAGCCGAATCCGTTGACTCCTGTGACCGTGGCTCGTGGGTCGCAAGGGTAGCGCTGCGGTAGTCGATCGTGTCACGCTCAATACCGGGAGGAGCTGCACAAACCAGCTCGCAGCCACTCTCCAACGTGATGCCGTTTTGGGTGAGTAGTTCGCCGGATGCCTGCCGAACGTTCTTCTCCGCGATTGCATATGACGCCACCGTCTGGAAGTAACGTGTCTCGGCGGCCCCCAGTCGCTCTTGGGCGTCCAGAAGCAGATCGACGGGCAGCTTGTCAGCCTCGAAGGCTGCCTCGGTGGCCTCCAAACGGTCCCGAGCCGCATTCATCCGCTCGCGGCCGAGTTGCATGGAAGCGTGAAGTTGCGACGTCCGTGCAATTGCATTCGCCAACTCGTGACTGATCAGTAGCTGCTGCTCGTGAAGAATGCTTCGTTCGCGTGCCAGGCGAAGCTCCGCGTGCCGCATCCCCGCGTAGGCCTGGCGGCGCCCAATGGGCACATTCAACTGCAATCCAAACTCCCACTCCTGATGATCAAACTCGGCCATGTCCCGCGCGGCGCTACTAAATCGAGTGCCATCGTTGCCCGCAAGGTCATCGCCGAACCCACGCAGTCGATAGAGGGCTCGAGCGTCCAGACGCGGCAACAGGAAACTCCGTGCGGCGACAAGTCGAAGCTCCTCCTGCTTGACTCTCTGCATTTGCCTTCGCACTTCGGCTCGCCGGGTAACCGCCCTGTGCGAGAGCGTGTCCCAATCGTAGACAACTCGCGCGTCGGAAACGGCCGACACAGGCCGCAACAGCTCTCCGTCGTTGGCAGTCAGCCCCATGAGCCAACGGAGGCGTCGTTCGGACTCGTAGATCCCGGGCGTCGTCGCGGATCCGTTGAGTGCTTCCAGTCCGAGATCCCGGTAATAGTAGTACTGCGCCCTCGCCTGCGCTTCTTTATCTGCCTCGCCCCCGGCAAGGCCACGTTCCATTTTCGCACGCACGGAATTCCAGATGCGTTCGGAAGCTCGCCATGTCGCCTGTCGCGAATCGTATTCGTGGTAAGCCTGCTGTAGTCGCCAGTAGCTGTCTTCGATTTCGCTGACGAATCCGCGTACCGCCAGCTCGAAGTCCAACTTGCTGATATCGTTGTTCATCTGAGCGATCACAACGCCGTTGGTGAATCGCATTCCCGGACGGGCATTGGGACCGGCAATCTGATTGAAGGCAACTCCGGCTCCCTGAAGCAGCGGTTGCCGCAGCTCAGCTTCCCACTGGGATTCCCACAGATGGCCGAACAGGTTACCAGCTCGGTTGTTCCGGTCGTGCCCAATCGTCGACCGCAGATTCATCCTGGTGCCGTGCGCGGCGACGCGCGAGAGATCCGTTTGTAACGTCGCCAGGTCCTGACGCAACTCCTGAGCTCCACCGCCAAGCGTGATATTGTTGAAGACGCGGTCGTTGTTCGCGTAGTTGAACTGACTGGCAAGGTTCGTATCAAAGGCACTCAATGCGGCCTGGACACCGAAGTTCGGGTCCGTGTATTCGATGGCGACATCATGAGCCGTTGCGGTCGCTTCGGGGCCGGCGAGTACCCGACCGCCCACGTCGCGGATGACTTTGCCATTTTGCAATGCAAGCTGGAGCACTTCCGCCAACGTAATATCACGAAACGCTTCCGGCTGTTCCGCGATCGTCCGCGGCGGCATCGATCCGTTGGGTCCGCCGTCGTTGGCGTGCTGCTCGAATTCCGGCAGGGCTGCGACTGAGTCACCGACCGGATTGCCAAACGAGTCGGCCACAATCGCCGGCGACATGGAAGGTGTCACAGCAACATCGCCGCGGACGGCCTCTCGGCGGGAAGGCATCGCACAGCCATTCGCGACCACCAAAAGCAGAACCGTGAACGCGACGAGAGTTTTTCGCATGCTCAGCTCCAACCGCAACACCTGACGACGACGCCAGTCCCTTGCATTCGAAATCGACTGTACGACGCCTCCATTCGTACGAATTCGACTCCCCCCGCCCTGGCCGTCACACGGGGCAAATGCGCGACATTCCCCCGGAGTCGGCCATGAGCTGAAATCCATGAAACCCGCGGAGGCCGCGTTGCCCTCAGAGCTTCCCGTGACACCTCGAAGGTACGGTCACACCGAACAGAGACGACCGACTGCAGCGGTTCGGAGAGCCACGACGTTCAGCGCTTGAATGCCAGCACTAGCGATTCCGCAACCGACCAACATTATTGTGATTTCATTGCTGTCACCGTTCGATGGGAAGTGTCAGCAGACGACGTGTGAGTTACACATCGTTCGCAGTGGCGAATGGGTTGGAGAAATGGAGTTGCAAACCATCGCTGGAGAAATCCGGCTTTGAAATGCAATCGCAATGTTGTTTGGGAACGACAGCGGGCGAATTATCGCTCCGCCATCCCGTTCGCAAGCCACCGCATCCTTCGGGAGGATCAACGTGGCGATCGTTGAGAGATATGGCAGACTTTACTGACGACTAGCAACATGAGCTGCCATCCGGGGATGGTTGGTTTGGGAATACCGCGAGCATACCGATCGCGGTTGGGAGATCTCGTCGACACTTGCCCGCGCGGGGAAATCGGGCGACCTGTCGATGTGGGAAACTCCCGTGGTGCACCTGAGGACATGGTCCAATCCATCATGTCCAACGGAGCAGCCAAACCCACGATGCATAGCACGGTGACTTTGGTCTCACACCGTGCTGTGCATCGAACCTTGCCGGCCAACCCCGCGTTCTTGCCCCGCGTTCTTGCAAAGACCACGCTGAGCCAACTCTCTACGGCGAATCCGCCAACTCCGGTCCCTATCGCGCTTCCTCGACCGCTCGAAGAGCTGCACAACCTTCGCACAAAAAATCCTTGCGCGGGGTTTCAGAATCGTACGACTATTATGGACGGTTGATTCTTCCTCACGTCAACACCGCCCGCCGTGTCCATCAATCACCCCGCTTCCGCCGACTCTGCTGCCGGAACGCTCGAATTGCTGCAGTCCATCGCGTCGATTGCTTCCAATGCCGCGGACGACAACGGCTATTCGAAGGCACTTTGCGCCAAACTGGCCGAGCGATTTTGCCAGTCCGCGTTGACCCATTTTTCCCTCGCGCAAACGTCCCGAACACCTTCGGAAGATACGGCGGATTCAACCTTGATGGACTTCGCCAACAAGGTTCAGCAGCGTGCATTGGAGTCAAACCAGCCCATCGCGTTGTCGTCCCGCCCCGTATCCGAAACAGACGATCGACAGTTGGCGGTCGCGCCACTCGGGGTCACGCCAGGATTCATTGCCGTCCTGTTCGAGCCGCTCTCGGTTGCGGATCGACTGGCAAGACTTCAGGAACTTCGACTCATCGCGGAGATCGCCGGCGGACACTTCCTCAAACCGGCCGCCACCACGCCGGAAAGCACCAGTCTCCACCAATCACTGGAACTGCAAGACACAACCTATTCAATCGCCAATGAACTGCGGCGCCATGCAGGGTGTGATCGCGTGAGCGTTTTCGTGCGTGAGGGGTCACGCCTGAAGCTTCATGCCGTCAGCGGCCAGGCTGCCATCAATCACCGCGCGAACGTCATGCAATCAATGAGCAAGCTAGTGAACTGCGTGGGCTGGTTTGCCGAACCGTTCTTCCATCCATCCACAGAAGCCGTCGCCCCGGAAGTCGAAAAAACGCTTACCGACTACGTTGACGTTTCCGACACAACCGCGCTCAATGTGCAAACGCTCCTTCGTCCCGTCGACACACCTCCTGACGCGCAGGTCCCGCCCTCGCCGACCCATGCCGACGTAATCGGTGCCGTGGTACTCGAGTCATTTCGTGGCGGTACTACCTCCATAACTCGACCACAAACTCCCTTCATACATGCCGTCGAACTGGCGTTAAACAATGCGTTGACGCACAACCAGATCTTTCTGCTGCCGCTGTGGAAACGATTGGGCAGGTGGATGGGCGCTAACGCTCGCGGTAAGCTCATCATCGCTGCCACACTGGCGATCGTGGCGGCGCTGGCGTTGACATTTGTGAAGACAGAATATCACCTTCATGCAAACGGAACTTTGCAGCCCACGCAGCAACATCATCTGTTTGCCCCAATGGACGGCATTGTCAAAGAGCTGCGTATCGAACACGGTTCGATGCTGAACGAACAAGACGTCGTCCTCGAACTGGAGAACGCCGAACTTGAACAGCAAATCGACCGGGTGCTCGGCGAGCTGAATGTCGTACAGCGCCGTCTGCTGGCGACAACTGCGATGCGCATGCAACGTCCTTCCCGGCAACGGCCCGGGGACGCCGCTCGTCCGTCCGAGCAGATTGCTTCGGACCAGCAGCAACTGGAATCGGAACTGGAACATCTGACCGAACAATTACAGCTCCTGCGATCGCGACACGCAAAACTGACCGTGCGCACTCCGGCGGCAGGCAAGATCGTTACGTGGGAAGTGCAGGACCAGTTGCGTGCGCGTCCCGTCAATCGCGGGCAGTTACTGGTGACGGTGGCGGTTGTCGATGGCCCGTGGCAACTGCAACTGGATCTACCCGAGAAACATACACAAAGGCTGCAAAAAGCGTTTGCCACATCGCAATCGCTCGAATCGCCGTTACTGGTCGACTTTGTCACGGGAACCGCCCCCGACGAATTCCACTTCGCTCACGTCACGCACGTCGCAGATAGTGCCCAGCCACACGAAACGCTGGGCGTCGCGATTCGCGTGCATGCTGCGGTCCCGGATGACGCCAACATCGCACGGCATACAGGAGCCGACGTGCGAGCGAAGATTCGCTGTGGCCAACGACCACTTGGTTTCGTGCTATTCAACAACGTCGTTGAATTTGTCCGCTTGCGGGTACTGTTCTACTTTCGATAACCATGCCGGACCCAACACATCGCCATCGAATCCGACTCCGCCAACGTGGCGATCTGCGCATGGTGTGCGTAGACGAACGATCGCCCAACACGGCGTTCGTTGTCAAGGATCCGGTTTCACTAAAGTATTTCCGGCTTCGACCGGACGAAAAATTCGTGCTGGAACGACTGGACGGAACGAGTTCCCTCCAGTCGATACAGACAGCCTACGAAATGGAGTTCGCGCCGGCTCGCGTAAGTCCGACCGACCTACAATTGCTAGTTCATCGCTTTCACGAAATGGGACTGGTTATCTCCGACGGGGAAGGGCAGGGGACGGTCCTGTCACAGCGTGGTTTCATCGAAAGCCGACAGCAATGGCTGGGCGTCCTGACCAACTTCCTGTTCATTCGCTTTCCCGGGATCGATCCGGAACCGATACTTCGCGTCTTGTACCCCTTGGTACGATGGTGTTTTCACCCGGCGATGCTGCTGACGTCGCTGGTCACTTGCGTCGCAGCCGCCGTCATGTTCGTCCTGAATTTTCAGCAGTTCGTTCACGAGCTACCCTCGGTCGAAGGCTTTCTGAATCGCGAGAATCTTCTCACGATGATGCTCGCGTTAGGTGTTACCAAGATCCTTCACGAATTCGGGCACGCGCTGGCCTGCCGGCACTTCGGAGGCGAGTGTCACGAGATCGGGCCCATGTTGCTGGTAATGACACCCGCGCTCTACTGCGATACTTCCGATTCGTGGATGCTGCCCAGCAGATGGCAACGTGCCGCCGTCGGTGCTGCCGGAATGTACGTCGAACTGGTCATCGCGGCGATTGCAACGGTCGTATGGTGCTGGACTGAACCGGGATACGTCCATTACCTCTGCGTGCGACTCATGTTGATCTGTTCGCTGAGCACCGTGATCTTCAACGCGAATCCCCTGTTGCGATACGACGGCTACTACATCCTTTCGGATCTCTGCAATGTGCCTAACCTTGGTCAGAAGGCTCAGCAACAACTCGCCGTCCTGTTGCGCAGCCTGACGCTGGGCATTACGGACGAACGCGCCGACGAACCGTACAACCGCCCATTTTTGGTCACGTATGCGATCGCGTCCACCGCATATCGCTGGACGGTGTTGCTTGGGATACTGTTTTTTGTATCGCGTGCCTTGCGACCGTTTCACCTTCGTGAACTGGGAAATGCAATCGCATGTCTTGCGATCGGCGGCATGCTCGTCGTTCCGGCGCGACAGTCGTGGAAGTATTTTGAATCGCCCGTGCATCGCAATCAGATTCGCCCCGGTCGTGTTACGCTTTCGCTGCTGGTGGCGACAGGAATTCTCGCCGTTATGCTCCTGCTACCCTTGCCGCACAACGTGCAGGCCACGGCCACGATCACCAGCGAAACTCGCCAGCCGATCTACGCGCTGTCGTCTGGCTTCATCCGTGCAGCGCCGACGCGACCGGGAACCATCGTTCAACGCGGCGACATCTTGCTGCAACTGGATAACGACGAACTCTTGCAAAACGCTAACAGCAGCCGACGTCGCATGGAACAACAGCGACTTGCAGTGGAAACGCTCGAACGGTCACAGATACGCTTTCCCGCAGTCGCCGGACAATTGCCGGCAGCTCGATCCGCGTTGGAAGACGCACGTCGTCAATTTGAACGAGCGAACCGGCAGCTCGACACGTTGGTCATCAAGGCACCTCGGGACGGACGCCTCCTCTCGCCAGCCAGACACAATTCCGCACCCGGGCAACGTGAACTCCCCAGCTGGTCGGGCTTTCCAACCGATGAAGAAAATGTGGGAGCTTGGATCGAGACGGGGACGCCGATTGGCTGGATCGACGAAACATCCACGCCACTCGCAGAATTGGTGGTCCAACAATCCGACCTTCCGTTCGTGCATGAAGGACAATCAGTCACCTGTCTCGTTCACGGCTACAACGATCGCGTGTTTGATGGTGAGGTTGTCGAAATTTCGACACACGACATGAGCACGGAATCTGCTGATGCGACCCGATTTGCGGGGAACCCGTCGGCTCCGAAGTTTTCGGTCTACCACGTGAAGGCGCGACTGACGACGGCCCGCGATACTGCATTGCTTCCCGGTTCGACCGGTTACGCGAGAATTCGAACGGGACATTCATCGCTGGGTCGCCGCCTCTATGTTTGGCTGTGCAAGACCCTGCGGCTGACGTAGCAGCATAAAAGTCGGAGCAACCGGCGGTTCACTGCATAAGGGCTCATAACATGAGGGCTCATGTTATGAGGGGTCACTGCATGAGGGGCTCACTGCATCAGCAGCCCAAACGCCATCACGGCCGTGAAGATCAGGCCGCAGAAAAACAGGACATAGGACAACGCAACATGCCAGTAGCCCAGCCATGTTCCGTAGGCCTCGATGGCAGGCCCCAACAAATAAAGTAGGTTCACCAGCAATCCAAGAATCGGCACGGCAACAATCACGCCCGGTGGACCTGATGAGAAATAGAGCAGCAAGATCGTCCATGGAATCAGCACCGCGTTGAACGCAATGCGCAATCGCTCCCACCGACGAAGGATCACGCCGAAGTCCATCATCGGCTGGTTCACGACCGCATCGTCGGTCAATTCAGCCGCGTAGGGGTTCTCATCAGGCTGCACGTTTGTTACCGGCATTGAGACAGGAGTATTTCCAACGTTGTCGCATCGTAGCCCGCCGAATCAGGTAGAGGAAGCGGAAACGAAACGAGCAGTTGAATCCCGTCGTCGCCTTGCGGCTATAACGATGCCGGCCGCTCGAAGCCAGCCTGAATCTCCATGACCGGCAACGTCTGCGGTATGGAGATTCGCAACCATGATTTCTTCATTGCTGCGGGATTCATGAGCTGCGAACGGTTCTTGTCGATCGGTGCGGTGGCAATCTCTAACTCGGGCGTCAGCGGACAACACTGCACCATCAATTCAACCGACGCCACGGCCACCTCCTCCACTTTCTCTTCCACCGACGCGCCATGGTAGGCACTGTACTCAGTGGCCGGTAAGTCGAATTCCATAGTCGCGGTGTGTTCGCCACCGGCCGGCACGACCGTCGCATAGGGAAGGATCGAATACAGGGGCGTGAACTTGCGAGGCAGAGGACAGGCTCCCACCCGAACCGAGAACACTTTGTCCTGTGACCGGACAAACCGGTAGGCCTGCTGCGGGTCCGCCACCAACTGACTGGCCGCATCAAGCTTCCATAGGCCGTCGAACAGCAACGCCTCGGATTCGGTTGGATTTCCGAACCGAAACTTCAGTCGCAGCCGGTCGGCTTCAACTTTTGCTTTCGCGGTGAGCTGGAAAGAAGGCATCTCGATCACCTACGCTTTTTCTAGGGGTTGGGGATCCATGTCGTACCATGGCTATTGCGTTGCCATGGATAGCCACGCTCTCGCAGGTAGTCGGCTTCCGATGGGTTTCCGGTACTTATCGTGTTCTGCTCTTCCTGCGTCGTCCACCCCGGTACGGGCGTGCCGTCGTAAGTGCCATTCATCTGATTGGACCCATGTTGCATTTCATGGAACAGAATCGCGTCGTTGGGCATAGGGTTGGTTGGGTCGCTGCTGTTGGGTAACGTCAGGCTGGGATTGAATTGCACAGTCACATCACTGCCATTGCCGGTTCCATTCTGCTGCGTCCCGGCGCTATTGTTTACCGGGTTTCCGGCACCGTCAAAGACAGGCTGGCCGGCCGCCGTGGCGTCCTGAAAGCTATCCGGCCCGGCAAAACTGTTGGGGCCCGTGAATTCGGTAATCGTCAGCGTTTGCCCGCTGGTGTCGACATTTAACAGCATCTGCATCCCGGAAGGCGTGGAGGCAATCGTCGTCAGTCGCTCGATCACCTTAGCCTGAAACTCCGGCGTTCCTTCAATGACGATGGAACTGCCAAGCGTGACTTTCCCGCCGGCGAAACTGATTGGCAGTCCACCCGGCCCCATACCCGCGCCACCGATCACGACCGTCGGACACCCGGAACTGATCACGCCCCCGTGCGCCGTATTGTCACCCATCCTCGCCGCGGGCCGCATCTCGATTTGCACCGTTGGCGAGCCCATCGCGATGGTGTCGGGCGGTCCAACGCAAACGCACATATCGCCAACTCGAGCGGCTGGCATCATCCCGATCATCACGGTCGCCGCGCCCAGGCTAATCGGCCCTCCGACATGAGGAACTGGCGGTGTCCCGGGCGTCGCCATGGGGCAAACGTGCATATCGGAAATACGCGCGGCCGGTTGCATTGCCCGTCTCCCCCAAAATTGCACGGACCCTGCAAATCCCAAACAGATTTGACCCTGCCGCGACGTCAATGGAAGTTCTCGTTCCGACTATCAATCTGTTGCGTAAATTACCGGAGAAAAGAAAAAAGGGCCTCAAATACCGGCAAACTCTCGCGGTTGGCCTCGACGGAGGGACACACTACGATCTTTGCATCATCCCCCAGGAACCAAACCGTGACATTAAAAGCTGCTGTTGTTGGAACAGGCTTTATTGGCCCCGTTCACGTCGAAGCCCTCGGTCGAGCTGGTGTCGAAGTTACGGGAATCCTCGGCTCGACACCGGAGAAATCCCAACAGGCAGCAAGTGACCTGGGATTACCGCGCGGCTACGGCAACCTGGAAGAAGTACTTGCCGATGAGAGCGTGGATTCTGTCCACCTCACCACGCCGAATCGATTTCATTTCGAACAGGCTCGCGCGGTCCTGAACGCCAACAAACACGTCATGTGCGAAAAGCCGCTGGCCATGAACAGCGACGAGTCATCGCAACTTGTACAGCTCGCGAACTCAAAGCAGCTCGCGGCGGGAGTGGCCTACAACATTCGTTTCTATCCGCTAAATCATGAATTGGCAGATCGCATTCAGCGGGGGAGTGACGACATTCTGCACGTGACCGGTTCGTACGTACAGGATTGGCTGCTCTACGAAACCGACTTTAATTGGCGAGTCGTCGCCGACGAGGGTGGTGAACTGCGTGCGGTCGCCGACATTGGCACGCACTGGCTGGACCTCGTGCAGTTTATTACCGGACAGCCCATCGTCTCCGTCTGTGCCGACCTGCGTACGATTCACCCGACACGCCAAAAGCCCATCGGTGGCGCAGAAACGTTCACCAACAACGCAGGCGACATCAGGACGGAATCCGTTCCGGTTACGACGGAGGATTGCGGCACCGTGATGCTGCGATTCGAAAACGGCGCGAACGGATGCCTCTGGGTGTCGCAAGCCACGGCCGGTCGCAAGAACTGCCTCCGTTTTGAAATTGGCTGCCCCGATCAGTCGTACGCATGGAACAGCGAATCGCCCAACGATGTCTGGATTGGCAACCGCACCGGAGCGAACGAAACACTAATTCGTGACCCAGCCGGACTCGGAACTGCCGCTCGCCGCGTCACCAATTATCCCGGCGGCCATAACGAGGGATTCCCGGATACGTTCAAACAGATGTTTCGGGCTTTCTATGGATACATCGAAGCGAACGATTTCTCAGCACCCGCCCCCTTCGCGACGTTCGCAGACGGACACCGCGAAATCCTGCTGTGTGATGCGATTCTCCACAGCCATCGCGAGCAACGCTGGGTCGACGTCATACAGGCAAGCTGAATCTCCGCCACCTCTTGCCGCCAGCTGATTTCACGAGCCAATTCACACAAGCCTTTCCCCCATTTCATTTCCAGCCAGGAGCATTCGCATGGAATACACGTACAACGACATCTCCAAAATGATTGACCATTCGTTGCTAAACCCAACGCTGACGACGGATGACCTCGAGGCCGGTTGTCGACTAGCGGTCGCCTACGACGTCGGCAGCGTTTGCATCTTGCCCTACTACCTCAAGCGTTGCAGCGAACTGCTCGCCGATTCGACGGTTCAGGCCAGCACGACGATTGGATTTCCGCATGGCGGACACACGACCGAAATCAAACGCGCCGAAGCTGAGCGGGCGATAGCCGACGGTTGCAACGAACTCGATATGGTCGCGAACATTTCCAAAGTCCTCAGCGGCGACTGGGACTACGTTCGAACTGACATCGCCGCGGTCATCGAAGTCGCCCATGCGGCGGGACAGAAGGTCAAAGTGATTTTCGAGAACTGCTACCTTGAAGACGCACATAAGGTACGCCTCTGCGAAATCTGCGGTGAGCTGAATGCCGATTGGGTCAAGACATCGACGGGCTACGGAACCGGCGGGGCTACCCACGATGACCTGAAGCTCATGCGTGCCAACTCGCCCGATCACGTTCAGGTCAAGGCAGCCGGCGGCGTACGCGACATGGACGCGCTGCTTGCCGTGCGTGAGATTGGCGTCACGCGAGTGGGTGCCAGTCGTACGGCGTCGATGATGGACGAATGCCGCAAGCGACTGGGCCTGGACGCGATTGAAGTGGCCGGAAATGATTCAGCAACCGGCTACTGAAAAGGTACGACTGCGGTATGCAATCGCCCTGAAACCGCGTGCGGCCCGTCCAACCGAACCGACCAAATCCGGACTCTCGTATCGAACCGTGACGGCTCGCAGCGACGCGCCGATCGCTGCTATTTTCACGCCACCATATCGACTAAACTGTCTCCCGTTCGATCAATTCAGACCGGGAGACAGTCATGGCTTCACTCAATCGTCGTCGCTTCCTGCAGACCACTTCTGCTACGGCCGCTGGAGTTGCCGCAGGCGTGCATTCCAGCACCGCGGTATCCCGCGCGGACACGCCGGGATCGAGACCAAAAATTGCCGTGATCGGCTGCGGAGGGCAGGGCACCGGGGATGGCTATCGGGCTCTGCAGTATGCGGATGTCGCGGCCGTCTGTGACGTCGATACAGCTCACGCCGAACGCGCCAAAGTTGCCTACGCAAAACAGATGGGCAAGAACGGACGCGAAGCCAACATCGACGTCTACGAAGACTATCGGGCCATCATTGACCGTGACGACATTGACGCCATCGTTTGCGGTACGGTCGACCACTGGCACGTCAAGGTCTCCGCCGAAGCGCTTCGTTCCGGCAAAGATGCGTACTGCGAGAAACCGCTCACGCTGACCGTCGAAGAAGGCCAAATCATCTCCAAGGCCGTGGAGGACACAGGCAAAATCCTTCAGGTGGGCACGCAGCAACGATCCGACCAACGTTTCCTGCAAGCGGTCGCAATCGCTCACTCGGGCCGATTGGGAAAGATCAAGAAGGTGACCGTTGGCATCAACCATAACCCCTTCAGCAAACCGCTGCCCGCCGTTGCACCACCCAAGACGCTCAATTGGGAAATGTGGAAAGGGCAAACGCCGGACGTGCCCTATCGATTCCTGAAAGACGGCAAGGCAGGACAAAAGCTGGTCCGAAATCTTGGCGACGGAGGCATTGATGCCTCAAACTGCCACAAGGAATTTCGCTGGTGGCTTGAATACAGTGGCGGCAAAATGACCGACTGGGGCGCTCACCATGTCGATATCGCTCAATGGATCATCGACCAATGCGGTCCCGGGCAGGGGCCCACGTCGCTCAAACCCGTCATGGTCAAGACGGAAGTTCCCTTCGACGAAAACGGAAACCCAACGTTGACCGACCGCTACAACGCACCACACCGATTTACCGTCGACGCACAATTCCCTAACGGAACGGTGATGCAGATCACAAGTGAGGGTCGCAACGGAATCCTCGTGGAAGGCACCAAGGGTCGGATCTTCGTCAATCGTGGAACGATTTCGGGCAAACCGATTGAAGACCTGCCGTCCAATCCACTGCCCGGCGACTGGCTGGAGGAGCTCTATCGCGGCCAATTGGTCAGCCACATGCAGAACTTCTTTGATTGCGTCACCAGTCGCAAGAAGCCGGCATCCGACGTGTGGACACACGTTGCGGCCATCAATACCTGCCACCTTGGCAACATCGCTATTCGATTGAACCGACAGATTGAATGGGACGCCGCGACGCAAACCATCAAGGGTGACGCCAAGGCACATGCCATGCTGGCGCGGCCGCGACGCAAGGGCTACGACATCGAAGTTTAGGAGTAGACTTCGCTTAGGGCGAACCGTTGCCCCCTGTGTTCCGCCGCCGGAGTTACAACCGGCGGCGTTTCAGTGCCCAACCGTCTCGTTCGAATTGCGTTTCCGTCTGTTCGACCGAATATCGCTTTAACGGCGAGTCGTCCGATATGTGCACGGGATATTCGTGCTCGACCAACATTGACCGCTCGTGACGCTGCAGTGCCACGACGATTTTCGACTGATCCTGTGCGGAAAGTCGGTAGGGCGAAAACGACGGGTTCGCCGGCGTCGGTGCCGGCAACTCCGTCCAGTAGTAGAAGCGATTGTGTCCGTGCTGCAGGAACGCAAACGTGTCACTGTTTTCACGTAGCTGTCGCGTAATCCAGCGCTGCTGCTCAACAACTTCGGCCTCAAGCTTTAGCAGTCTCGCTCCCGGCAGATCCAGTCGTGTCAACCGCGCGCGTCGGGACGACAGGGTGACATCACGGACGGCCAACACCGTGCAGGCCGCAAGCGCCACGCCGACCGGAATCCAGGCCAAGCTTGTCCAATCAACCCGTGGCGTTGAATCCCATTCACCGACGCATTCTCCGACTCCCACCAACAATGCCAACAAGAGTGGAAACGTGGCCACTTCGAATTGCGTACCCGGCGAGGGATACGCGCACAGCGGCCAAAGCGCCACGCCAAAGCAGACCAGCCAGCGTCCCGCGTCGAACTTTCTGTGTTCCTCATTGAGCAGCATCAACCAAATAAACGGGGCGGCCAAACTGAGCACCAGCCCGACACCGCCTCGTGGAGCCAGCCCGTGAGCCAGCGGTATGGCTGCCGTCAACAGATAGCCAATCGCCAGCAGTGCCGTGCCCGTCAGGCAGACAGCCAATTTCACGCCACGCATCTTTTCGGAATCGAATGTAGCGCCGCTTCGCCACTGCCACACAACGGCACCAACACACAACGGAATCGCCAACACGCTGAGCGGCGTAGCCTGGTAGTACATGCCAGAAAATCCGCGATGCTGTCCAACCATGCCAAAGTACATGGCCTCCCACGACGTTCCATGCTGCACTCCCACCGTCACAAAGAACGCGGAAACAACCGCAGTCGTCAACACGTAGGTAAATGTCATCGACCAGGTCAGGCACGGTTCGGGAGCAACACGCAGTCTTGTCACCAACAGCAAGCCGCATAGCGTGCTGCACACCAGCGGCAGCTTCACCGAGGCCAGCGAATCGAAACTGGCAAAGCACAATCCCCATGGCAGCAATGTGCACAGAATCGCCAGGCCCAGAAATGCGTATCGCGCGAGGCTCCCTTTCGTGCCAGCCAACAAGCACAACGTCATGCTCAATCCAATGAGGCCGCCGACATTGATTTTCGTCGTTACGACAAACGCCGTGAAGAATCCGCAGAACGCTGCGGCCGCCAGTGCGCCTTTGCCGCGGAAGAACGTCGACGCCACCAGAATCGCCGCAAGGACGAGTGCACAGAGTTCCTGCGGATGACCGGGTTCAAGACACAGCTTTTCGAGATGGCAAAATGTCAGCACCAATGCCGCCAGAGACAGCCAACCGTTTCGGCCAAGCCGATAAACAAAGATCGCCGACAACAGGGAAGTGATCAGCCAAACGGACAGGGTCTTTAGACGATTCAGGTCGTGGCCCATCTCCCAGCCGAACTGCTGGTGCAAAAACGACTGCACGGCAAAGAATCCGGGGCCGTATTGGGTGTAGATCTGCTCGTACAACAGATGACCGTCGATGTACTGATCAACTGCCATCATGACGTAACTCTCGTCGTCATAAATGGCGAACGTGCTGAAGATCTGTTGGTACCCGGCGAGGGTCATCGCAGCCACCACAACGCCGAGGATTGCCAGCCTGCAGAGCGAAAACCGATTGGTACCGAAGAGCATGACTTCCGGCGTCCGATGGACCTCTAGGGGGGCAATGCCCGAAGATTCCGAACTATTCCGCATGACCGTTACATCCTTTGTCCCAAACACCCTTACCGGATAATCAGTTTTCGCCTTGGCGTAATTCGGTGCGGCATAATTCGAAAACTCCCCGTTGGCGCTCAAGGATACGTCGCGTATCCGCAATCGATTCGCCTCGCGAAGATCCCTCCCACCACATAGCCAAACTCGCACGGATATTTCGGTTTATCCTCAAAGTGCGATCCTGCCAGACCGCCATGAACGCACAGCTACCAATCGAACTGAGTTTTGTCGTTCCCCTATTCAACGAAGAACTGGTTTTCGCTGAGCTGATCGAACGCCTCAAGGCAACCATGCGATTGGCCGATTTTTCCTGCGAAGTCATTTTGGTAGATGATGGAAGTACCGACAGAACACGTGAACTGATCCGGGAACTCTGCATTGCAGACCAACGCTTTACCGGCGTCTTGCTGTCGCGTAACTTTGGCCACCAACGTGCCGTCAGCGCGGGCCTGGATCATGCTCGAGGTAAAACGGTTGGCGTCATCGACGGTGACCTCCAGGATCCACCCGAGCTGCTGCTGGATTTTCACACCAAACTTCTGGAGGGCTACGGCGTCGTCTATGCCGTCCGTCAGAACCGCAAGGAAGGACTGCCCAAGCGCTTCTGTTACTGGGCCTTTTATCGACTCCTCAAGAAGCTCTCCATGATCGACATCCCGCTCGATTCCGGTGACTTCTGCCTGATGTCACGGGCCGTGGTTGACCAGATCAGGGCGATGCCCGAACGCCATCGCTTCATTCGCGGAATGCGCAGTTGGGTTGGCTACCGGCAGACGGGTTTCGCTTACGATCGCCACGAACGGAAAGCGGGATCGTCGAAGTACACCATCTCCAAGCTGATCATGCTGGCGATTGATGGGCTCTTCACCTTCAGCGAAACACCACTCCGCGTTGCCACGATGATCGGTGGCTGCATCGCTTCCATGGCGATGTTGTGGGGCGTCTATATCCTTGGCTGGCGACTGGTGACCGACGCACCGATTCCAGGCTTTGCAACCATGAGCTGCGGCATGTTTTTTCTTGGTGGAGTTCAGTTGATCTGCATCGGAATCCTTGGAGAATACGTCGCCAGAATTCACAACGAAGTCAAAGGGCGACCGCTCTATGTCGTCGAGTCGGTCGTTACACGAGCTGCGAACCAGGCCGTCAACGCGGAACGCATGGAGATTTCCATCCTGGAATCACTCAGCGAGGTGCAGGAGGCATACGACAGCGCCCAGGATTGTGAAGTCGCGGGTGAAACCTTTTCTCGCGTCGACACGCGAGTTGAATTCACTCGCGGTTTTTGAGCAACCACACTTTCGCAGTCATCGCTGACAGCCGAATGGGCTCGGACGCCAACATCGACTCATCCGTCATCAGATCCAGCAGCACCTTTCCGGAAAGCTCTTTTTCCACGTTTGAAAAGTCGACCCTGCGTTCCTCGTCATTTCCGTTAGCAACGACGAGAATCGTGTCCGGCCCATGTTTTCGGAAGAACATGTAGGTGTCGTCGTTCCATGTCGGTGCGAAGTGCAGCATGGTGCCCTCGGTAAGGGCCGCGTGCTGCTTTCGGAGGTGCAACAGCTTGCGCACGAACGAGTGCATCTCGTTCTCCTCGGCGGTTCTTCCCGTCGCCACAAAGGCGTTACGCCCATCACCGGGAAAACCACCCGGAAAATTCGCACGAAGCTCGACGTGACTTCTGCCACCACGCATCCCCAGTTCCGTCCCGTAGAGTAACTGCGGAATGCCCCTCCCCATCAACATCAACGTGAGCGCGACCTTCACGCGACTGGTATTGCCGTCCGCGATAAAGTTGATGCGCGGCGTATCGTGATTGTCGAGAAACACCAGCAGATTACTGGTGTCGGTGTAGAGAAAATCCTGGCTGTAAGTAGCGTGAAGATCACGCAGCTTTTTGGTTCCCTCCACGAATCCGCGATAGCTTTCCATCAGCGGGAAGTCCATTACGGCTGGCAAGTGCGTTTCGAAGTCGCGAGGCAGGATGGTGCGTTGTTGAAAGCGGGCGATGTAGGCCGGCTTCGTCGCCCAGACCTCCCCCACGATATTGAAATCCGGATACTCGTCGCGAATCGCTTTCGCCCATTCGCCAAGAAACTTCTGGTCCGCGTAGGGATACGTGTCCTCACGAATGCCATCGAGGCCAGAATATTCAATCCACCAAATCGAATTCTGGATCAGGTATTTCGCGAGGTGCGGATTTGCCTGATTGACGTCCGGCATCCGATCGACGAACCAGAACGTCTTTAGCTGACGCCGCATCTCGTCATTGGAGTGCGGATCGGTGAGCGACAGCAGGTAATGCTTGTCGGAAAGATGATTTTCCACACTGCCGTTCAGCCAGTCCGCCGACGGCAGATTCCCGATCCACGGATGTCGAATGCCAATATGATTGGAAACGTGATCGAAGATGACCTTGATGCCACGTTGATGACACTCGTCCACGAACTCGCGATACAGTTCATTCGAGCCAAACCGGGCATCAATGCGGTACAGATCCGTCGCCTTGTAGCCGTGGTAGCTGTTGATACCGTTGTTTTCGAGGATGGGATTCAGCCAGATCGCCGTAATTCCGAGGTCCTCAAGGTAATCGAGATGCTGGATGATGCCCTTCAAGTCACCGCCGTGCCGCATTCCAGCTTTGGTCGGATCGAATTCATCCAGGATACCCGCAATGCGATCGTTGCCAGTGTCTCCGTTGGCAAAACGATCTGGTGTAATCAGATAGATCGTATCTTTGGCACTGAAGCCCTGATGACGCCCACCGCTCCGATCTCGCATTACCAGTGCATAGGTCCCGACGACTTCCTGCTGACCGGACCTCGCCTTGTATCGGTATTCACCCGGCGGCAACTGGTCCGGAACCACAATGTCGACGAACGCGTAGTCGTCGTTGGCCACCGGATGGACGGCTTCAACGACAATTCTGGCGTCGTCAAACTCGAACTGCGGTTCAGACAATTGCTCCCCGTAGACCATCAACTGAATCCGATTGTGCTTCATGCCGATCCACCAATGGGGCGGCTCGATCTTGTCGACGCGCAGCCCTTCGGCAGAGACGGCTCCAGCCAGAGCCAGCAAACAGAGAGTGTAAAAACGAATTCGAATAGCGCACATCGTTTGGTCGATACCGGTCATTGGTGAGGTAGAATGCGGAAACTCACAGAGCATCGCACATCGTACTCGACCCGTGCAGCATCACAACATCACCCACAGCCAACCGATGTCTGACCCCGCGTCCGGCCCCATCCACACTCGATCCGAAAACCCCTACGCCGAAGACCCTGAAGTCCTGGGCGTCTATCCGATTCGTGGTGTCGTTGGAGTCGAAGAAAATGCGGTCTTGTGTCATCAGGGTGCCGACCTACGACGTTACTGTTTCGAAAACGGCGATGCAGGAACGAATCGAGCCTGGCCGCTGTTTGCTATCGTCATGCCACGGCGGTTGAACCACGCAAGATGGATTGTGACAACGAGAGTCCTGCTTGCGAGCGTCACTATTCTGGTCGCAGGTTTCGTGGGACTCAAAATCGCGTCCCTGATCTTTTTTGTGGTGACGATGTCGTCTTTATCCCTGCTCTTGCTTCCGAAATTCAGAGCCACGATTGGGACGACACCACGCGGAACATGGCGAATACGCTTCAGGCGAGCAGGCATGCTCGTCGCCACTTTGCCGCTGGCGATCTGGACCGCATTGTTGGCCGTGAGCTTTGTTACGAAGGGAGCTCCGCCTCCACAGAATACTTTTCTGCAACCAACCACACTGATCTTCTGCGCACTCGCGATTTGCCATGCCGTCGGTGACATCACGGCGGATCGGCTTACCGTGTTCAAAGTCGCCAAGGATGTCTACCGCATTGAGGGTCTGTCGCCGAAGCTTGTCGCCCGCCTCCGCGCTGATCTCGCCCAGCAAGCAGAGCCGTGATTCCGGTCGCCCTGACGCAAGGCAAAACGCAAGAATCACATTAATGTTTTTCATTTCGCCGCAGCAATTCGACAACTCCGGCGGTTCGCCGAGCAACCAGCCTTGCCGTTCTGGAAACTGTCAGCGATATTCCTGAACCAACCTGACCTCCGCCGTGTCAACCTCGCATGCCCGAACCCATCGTTTCTTCCGCCCACCACCCACTACGTCGGCTTTGGACCTACTGTGCCCGGTTTCATTCCACCATTCGCCTGGCCACAGCATTCTCCATTCTCAACAAACTCTTTGATCTCGCGCCGCCAGTTTTGATCGGCATCGCGGTGGACATCGTGGTGCAAAGAGAAGAGTCTGTTATCGCGTCGCTGGGGTTCCCCGAACTGGAATCGCAGCTAATGGTGTTGGCCGTGGCAACGGGTGTTATTTGGGCACTCGAGTCGCTGTTCGAGTATCTCTATCGCGTTCGTTGGAGGAACCTCGCACAGGCGGTGCAGCACATGCTGCGCATGGACGCCTACGATCACGTGCAGCATCTGGGGATGTCATATTTCGAAGATCAGTCGACCGGTCGACTGATGGCCGTTCTCAATGATGACATCAATCAACTGGAACGCTTTCTGGACGAGGGAGCCAACGACATACTTCAGGTCGTCACCACAACGATCGTCATCGGTGGAATCTTTCTGGCGATCGCACCGGGGATTGGCTGGATGACGATTCTGCCAATGCCATTTATTGCGTGGGGTAGCATCTGGTTCCAACAACATCTCGGGCCCCTGTATGCCCGCGTTCGCGAACAGGTGAGTGTCATTAACAGTCACCTGTCCAACAACCTCAGCGGCATTGCGACGATCAAGAGCTTCACGGCCGAGCCATTGGAATATGCCAGCGTTGCGACCGAAAGCAACGAGTACCAAACCCGAAACCAGGAAGCCATTCGGTTGAGTTCGGCATTCGTGCCGATGATTCGCATGATCATTGTCACGGGGTTTATTGCCATCCTGTACTTTGGTGGCAAGAGCACCCTGGCGGGTAACCTTGAGGTCTGGCAATACAGCGTGATGATCTTTATGACGCAACGGTTACTTTGGCCCCTAACTCGGCTGGGTAGCACGCTGGACCTGTATCAACGAGCTGTGGCGTCCACCGATCGGGTGTTTGATCTGCTACAGACTCCGCAAGAAATCAAAACCGGGATCAAGAGCCTACCGCTCGGCAAGGTCGCCGGTCATGTTGCTTTCAACGCGGTGACGTTCGGCTATGCGTCGACGGACGCCTCGACACCCGTCGTAAAGGACCTCTCTTTCGAAGTGCCCGCCGGACAATCCTGCGCCATCGTTGGTGCCACAGGATCCGGCAAGAGTACGATCGTCAAATTGCTGCTCCGATTCTACGACGTGCAATCTGGCAGCGTCGCGATCGACGGCACGGATTTGCGAGAAGCTCGTGTCGAGGACGTACGCAAAGCAGTCGGACTGGTCAGCCAGGACGTCTTTCTGTTCCACGGCACCGTCCGCGAGAACATCGCCTACGGGCAACCCGATGCATCGCAACAGGCTGTCGAAGACGCAGCGAAAGCCGCCGAAGCACATCAGTTCATTTCGGCACTGCCGGACGGCTACGAGACCATCGTTGGCGAACGCGGACAGAAGCTCTCGGGCGGCCAGCGACAACGTCTCTCGATTGCGCGCGCCGTGCTGAAAGATCCACCGATCCTGGTTCTGGACGAAGCGACCTCCGCGGTCGACAACGAAACAGAAGCTGCCATACAGCGTTCACTCGAACGGATCGCCATCGGCCGAACGACCATCGTCATCGCGCATCGGCTCTCCACGGTCCGAAACGCGGACCGCATCTTTGTGCTTGAAAAAGGTATCCTCACCGAGCAGGGAACCCACTCCGAACTCATTGAGCAAGACGCCATCTATGCGCGACTCTGGCGTGTTCAAACTGGAGTGAAGGCGAACGAGATCTCTTCCAACTGACCTGCGGTTGGTTGACGCATTTTGTCAACTCTTTCTTCGTGAAGGTTTTCACAAGCGTATGCGTGGGACCGGGAAACGCCAGGGAAACCGCGATTGCTCTACATCTTTGCTTTCCCACTCTACGACCGAGACGTAGAATTGGATATGAGCAAATCAACAACTGCCGCCAACGGAATCTCAATCGGTCAGTACCTCATTCAGCGATTGCAGGATTACGGAATCGCTGACGTCTTTGGCATACCGGGCGACTACGTGCTCTCGTTCTATGCCGACCTGGAAAACAGTCCCCTGAATGTCGTGGGCTGCACGAGAGAAGACTGCGCCGGGTTTGCAGCTGACGCTTATGCACGTATTCACGGTATGGGCGCACTGTGTGTAACCTATTGCGTCGGCGGACTAAGTGTCTGCAACTCGGTCGCAGGTGCGTACGCAGAAAAATCGCCGGTCGTCATGATCACCGGTTCGCCTGGCCTGTCGGAACGAACGAACAATCCGTTGTTGCATCACATGGTTCGTGACTTCCGCACGCAGTATGATGTCTTCGAAAAGCTCTGCGTCGCGGGCACGGAACTCTCCGATCCGCTCACGGCGTTTCGCGAAATCGATCGCGTCCTTGATGCGTGCCATCGCTACAAACGCCCGGTCTACATCGACATCCCACGCGACATGGTCGATGTGGTACCGCAGATCGGACAGGCGTTCCGTGAACCGATCGACCCCAACAATCCCGAGGTTGTGCTGGAAGCTGCATCCGAAGCGAAGATGTTGCTTGAGCAAGCCGAAAGACCCCTGATCCTTGCCGGTATCGAAATCCACCGCTTCCGCCTTCAGGACGAAGTACTCGCACTGGCGGAAGCTGCCAACATCCCGATCGCGGCCACCGTCCTCAGCAAGAGCGTCATTCGCGAAACACACCCGCTCTATGTCGGGCTCTACTCGGGTTCCATGAGCGACCAGAACGTGACGAAGTATGTCGAGGAGAGCGACTGCATCCTGATGCTGGGGACGTTCATGACGGACATCAATCTGGGAATCTTCACCGCCAATCTGAACCCGGCAACTTGCATCTACGCAACCAGCGAGCAGTTGCGAATTCGGCATCACCACTTTCACAACGTTCAACTGGACGGCTTCCTTGCAGAACTGTCCCGACTGGCGCCCGCACCGTCAACGAGAAAGATCCCCGAGACGATTGCGGTCAAGAAGGACAACTTCCAATTGCAGCCGGACGCCAGGATTACGGTTTCCCGGCTCTTCGGTCGACTGAACGAACAGCTCACGGAAGACACCATTGTGATCGCCGACATTGGAGACTCGCTGTTCGGAGCGACCGAACTGGTGATCCAGGGACGCACGGAGTTCCTCAGTCCCGCATACTACACTTCGATGGGTTTCTCGCTTCCAGCAGCGTTGGGTGCCCAGGTCGCAAGGCCGAACGCAAGGTTGGTTGTCATCTGTGGCGATGGTGCTTTCCAGATGACCGGCCAGGAATTGTCGACCATCGTCCGACATGGCTTCGATCCGGTTATCATCGTGCTCGACAACGGCGGCTATGGTACCGAGCGAAAACTGCACGAAGGCGAATGGAAGTTCAACAACATCCATTCATGGAACTACAGCAAGCTGCCGGAGATTTATGGCGGCGGCACGGGCTATCAGGTTCACACCGAAGGCGACTTCGACAGATCGCTGCAAACCGCATGGGACGATCGTCAAGCTCCCAGCATCCTTCAGGTGTTCATCGACCAAGAAGATCACAGTCGCACCCTTCGTCGGCTGGCGGAACAGATGAGCGAAACCGTTTGAGCCAGCCCTCGTAATCAGCATCCTAACGCTGTCGTCGCAGGCAGCATTTGGAAGCTACCCGGCGTTAGCGTGGCAGAATCTCGGTGGCGAGGTTTGGCTGGAATCCCGGCGCGATTTGCGAATGCAGACCCGTCGAAACGGGCAGCGGCCCAGCGGGGAACGCCTGCAAATCCGGATCGATCAAGTGCGCATGAGCCGGAGCAAAACGTGCGTCTGGCTTCCAGATTCCACTCTGAATTGGCTGCAGCGGCATCTTCCAGTCCGAGATCGGTGCCGGACTGGCGGTCGTTCTACCGAGCCCACCACCGAGCGGTCCGCCAACCTTGGGCTCCACACGAGATCCAACCAGCTTCCGCGTCTTCACTGCCTCTAACGCCTCATGCTGAAGCGGCGTTAACAACAAAGTCTCGTCCTGAGGCATAGAGGGACGCAACGGGACCGTCGTATCAGAGGGATTTGCGGCACTTGACGACAACAGCGACGAACCGGCATCGGGCTCGGCGACCGGCAGAGACATGTGCGGACCAAAATCACCGCTTGGAAGGAGCGGAGGTCGCAGAGTTTCGCCCGCCTCCAGCAGCAAGTCCGGTTGCATCGGAGTCAGAGCTTCATGTGCCTTGTTTTGCGTCTTCAGCTGCCTGGCCATTTCGAGCGACTTCAGCCGGCGTGCATCCACAGAAACCGACGTATCTTCACCACTCACCGCCGCTTCATCCGCGTACATCGCCGGAGCCACTTCGAAATCAACTGATTCGACAATGATCCGCTCGATTTCTTCCCCGTGAGATTCCTGTGCGACGTCCTGCTCGATCGCCCCCATCTCCAGCACACCAAGCTCCAGCCCCGTCGTTGCTATCACCTCCAACTCTGCGTCGCCAGACGGTCGCGCGATAGGAGCGGACGATTCCGGCTCATTCCGCTCGGCCGTGAACGCAGGAAAACGGAAGTTGGACATCCCGCCGACGCGTTCGAAGTACTGACCACAACTGGGTATGACGGCAACCGCGAGTCCAATCACGCAGACGACATAGACCGTCCGCCGGAACAAGCGGCCCTTTCGGCGACGCGGCAGGTTTCGGTGCACCCATTTATTTGGCACATCACGTCGCTGTCCCGTTGACCTTGCTTGCGTCGCCGTTTGAGCGGCCCGCCGATTTTGAGTTCGCCTCACTCCGGGGCGTGGCGATGGAATTGGGCGACCACGATCGTATTCAGCACGACGGTCAGCATCATGCAGAACCTCATAGGCTTCCTGGATCTGCTTGAAGCGATCTCCTTCGCCATCGGCATCCTCGTCACCGACGTGACGATCAGGATGGTACTGCTGCACCAGACGTAAATAGGACGCGCGTATCTCTTCCGGGGAAGCAGTGGCGACAACCTGAAGTACGTCGTAGTAGTTCATACGTATCGGGCAGTAGCGAATCGGGAGCGAACCATGCGCTGTAAACTGCTTCCATCGTAGTCAAAAATACTTGCGAACGGAATTCGAGTGTTCAGTATCCCAGGCCCTCACCAGACAATATTGCCGTCTCGAGCGTGCCTTGCGAAATTTCGAACATTCCGGGAAACCGTTCCTTCCAGCCTTCGTTCCCGGCCGGACAATATTGCCGCCCATTCCCTTCGATGGCCGCCACGCCCGGTACTCGACACGACAAACTCGCTGAATGCAGAAAAGAGGCACCCGGGCACGTGAGATCCTGAACACACAGAAACAGCCCATACTTCTGCGCGGCGGCACCCATCAAGAGCGCTTCGGTGTGCCCCTTACAGGCTTTCAAAGCAACGCCGGAATACCCCAGCTCGCGACTGAGCAGCAGACTCTCGAAATCCACCAACGATTCATCGATCACGACCGGCTTGATCTTCGCCGCGGCATGCATGCGGTTCTCCGGGTATGACTTCAGATCGCGATGCGTCGGTTGTTCGATGTACTGAGCGCGGTCAAAACCACCGGGCGATTTTTCCTGCAGTTGCCCAAGAAAATCCAACACGTATTCCACGTTGGCGCACTTCTCGTTGAAGTCCAACGAGTAGAACCACTCTCCGCAGCCACGCTGCGACTGCGTTGCGGACGCGATCCGGTCGATGGCCACAACGCGGTCGACATCCCAGTTCAGATCGTCGCCGTTAAGCTTGATCTTCATATGCGTCAGCCCGTCCGCCAAAATCCATTCGCCCAGCGTTTCGGGGAGCCCATCGTTCAGGCGACTGGGAATGTCGGCTTCCGTGAGCGGATCGAGCGCGCCGACAAGATGATAGATCGGCATCGAGGCCTGCGGCTTCCGTGAGGTGTAACGATCGAGGTACTCGCCCGCGAAGTCCTGATTCAACCAGTGCGAAAGATCCCGCGAGACAAACTCCTGCCCCAGCACATCGTAGGAGTTCTTGCCCAGCGCCTTGCCGTACGCATCGTGAATCGCCGCTTCCAACGGGCTGGCAGCAACCAACTGAGCCAACCGTGGCATCGCTTCCGCCAAACCAAACCGACTCTTCATGTCCTGGGCGATGGAGCCATGGTCCTCTGCAAGGTCCGTTGTAATCTCCAGCGGATGTCCGCCAAGCATGTAAAGGGAAGCTCGATTTACACATTCCTCGCCGAACGCCACCATTGACGTCAACGTTTCGTCGTTCGAGCAAGCTGAACTCGGCCAAGCCCAGACGTTGCCCATTGGCATCGAACCAAAGCCCCGACCGACTTTCCCATCCGCCGTTTCCACCTCGGCATTGACGTGCAACAAAGTGACATCCGTCACGACGCGACCGCCAAATTTCATGGGAGCGCGGTACTCAATACGCTCCGTTTCCGTCGTGACCAGCTTTAGTTTGATGTCTGTCGATTTCGGCAATGAACTGCTCCTCAAAAAATGTGACGGGCACAGTTTATCAGAACAACCCAATCTCCAGATACGACAACTGAACGACGAATTCCGAAGGCTGCCAGCCCACCCTGGTCACATGGCCAGGCTGAAATAGCCCGACTGGTACTGGGGGGTTGCTTGACGGAGCAGGCAACGCAACTCAGCGGGCCGTCAGTCCCAATGGCAACTCCGCGTTGAAACCACGAAAGCGCCGCTTGCTGCCGGCCGGTGTCATCATCGAACGGTAGACCGTCGGATCAATGTCATCGGGGATCGCCTGGGTCGAACCTCCCGCCATTACCACATTGATCGTGCCTCGGTGATTCGACGAAGGGAAAGGCGTTCCTTCGCCGAGGTCCCGCTCCCGATTCGGCAGGCCCGTCAGACCTTCCGGCGACGGAGGATTGCTGAAGTTCGCGCCGGAAGCTCGAGAGCGATACACCGGCAACACGAACGCACAATTATTGATCGCCGGATCACCCCAATTTCGAAGCGGACCGGCATTCACATTCTCGGAAAACAGAATCGTATTGGAGGACCCGTCGTAAACCTGCCCAATTCGCTGGCTGAAGTTCCGCTGACCGACATGGACCCACGACATACCCGTGTCGCGCGTTATCGCCGCATCTCCCTCGCCAACCTTGCCGTTACCATCCCAATCAAAACCCAGCATGTTGTGCGAATGCATTTGAGATTCTGTGGGATTCTGATTCGACGCCACCGCGTTCCGATAAGCGTTCAGGACTCCCATGTCCGTGTAGCCAGCGTTGATGACAAAGCTTAGACCGCCATCCGCCGCAGTATCGTCACTGGGACACGTCACGGTTGCCAGCGGCAACGAACCAAGCAATCGATTGGTAGGTGAATTCCACGGCCCCGGCTCCCAGCGATCCGCGATACTTTCTTGTTCAAAGTACGGCAACAACGTGACGACCCAACTGCTGCCGGGCATGCAGTGCATTTGATGCGAAACATCACCACTCACCGGGTTCCCACGGGAATCGACCTGCGTGAAACGGCCGTAGCCGGGAACCTGCTCGTTGTGATTCGTGCTGTAGTTCATCGCAGCCAGAAATGTCTGCCGCATATTGTTCTTGCACTGCGCATTTCTGGCACTTGCCCGCGCCGCGTTCACGGCAGGCAATAGCAAGGAAATCAACATGCCGATAATGGCAATCACGACCAGCAATTCAACCAGCGTGAAACCACCTGTCCGCCACGGCCTACGTGTCATTTCCATTTGAGACGAACGGAATCCGACCGGAGTTTTTGCCGTAGCATTCGGTCGACGGTCCGAGAACGGGAACGTTTTGGGAGATCGCATCGCACTTCCTCTCTGCATCAAACAGGCGCAAACGCGTCCCGAGAATACGGAACGGGTCGCCTACCTGGCTTCTGCAAAAAACAGACTGAGAATCGTTTTTTCCGGTACACGCAATAACGATCGGCCGATGTCGTGCGAAACGAGCCAACGCCCACGTGGGTGTTTGCTCTATTGAAGTATCGATGCCGTGTGACATAGCGCTATGGCAACTACCGAGCCCGATGGGAAACAGTGGCGAGAAAATCCGCGGAACCCCGGTAACAAAGCTTCGCCAGGCCAGCAGCACCAAACCAGCAGCACCAAACCAGCCTCTTCGCCACCACGCTCGAGGATTGCGACGGATACGACTGCCCTTGACACTAAAGACGCTATGTCTTAATATCATAAAGAACCATGGAGCCCAAATCATGCGCGCAATCATTTGCCCTTTGCTTGTCACGGCGTTTCTCTGGATCGCGACGCCGATCGTTCGCGGCGACGAACTCGACGACCAGAACGACATTGGCAAAATCGTCAAGACGATCGATTCGTTACTGATCGCCCGGATGACGGAGGAGAACGTTTCGCCGGCGGCGCGTGCGGACGATGCCGAATTCCTGCGTCGCATTTCCCTGGACCTCGCCGGACGCATTCCAACCGTCGCGCAGACGCGAGACTTTCTGGCGGACGAATCTCCCGACAAACGGGCGCGACTGATCGATCGCTTGTTGGACAGTCCCGCGACCGTCAATCATCTCGCGGAAACATGGCGGAACGCGATGCTACCCAGCAACGCGTCACCGCAATTGTTTAGAAACTCGGCCGGGCTGCACAACTGGCTGAGAGATCAGATCAGCGACAACATGCGTTATGACCGAATCGTTTCCGACCTGATCGCCGCGACCGGCAGCGAACAGGACGGGCCAGCTCTCTTCTTCACCGCGTTGGACCTGGAACCCAAGAAGATCGCCGCCGCGACCGCGCGGATCTTCCTGGGGTTGCAGATCGAATGCGCCGAGTGCCACGACCATCCCTTCGACGACTGGAAGCAACAGGACTTCTGGGGCTATGCCGCCTTCTTTGCTCGCTTGCCCAAGAATGACAACATGGTGCGTGCGCAAAACTTCCGGCTGAGCGATCGCTCCGACGGCGAAGTGCTGCTACCCGAAACCGAAACCGTGGTCCTGCCCAAATACCCCGGTGGCGAAGCGACCGACGAGGGCGATCTTGGTTCACGACGGCAACAGCTATCGATCTGGATGGCTTCACCGGACAATCCCTATCTCGCTCGAGCAGCCGTGAATCGCATTTGGGCCATGCTGTTTGGCCGCGGACTGGTAAACCCGGTCGACGACCTTGGCCCGCACAATCCCGCCAGCCATCCGGAGCTGTTGGACGAACTGACGAACTATTTCGTCGACACCCGCTACGACATGATGAATCTGCTGCGAGTCCTTTGCAGCACGGAAGCCTATTCGCGAACCAGTCAAATTGATGCGGCCTCGCCGCCGCCAGAAAATCTGTTCGCCGCGATGGCGGTCAAAGTGCAAACGGCCGAACAACTGTATGACTCGCTGAGCCGTTGCCTTTCTCAAAATGACCAGCAGTACAGCCCCTTCGCCGGTGTCCCCATGGACAATCGACGACAGGCGTTTTTGACACGCATGGTCAGTCGCACAACCGTCACGACGGAGTACGACCGGGGACTGCAACAGGCATTGCTGTTGATGAATGGTGGCGAAACCTCCGAGGCCACACACCTGGAACGCAGTTCGCTCCTGATGTCGCTGGAGGCACCCTTCCTGACCGACCAGCAACGCATCGAGATCCTTTACCTCGCGACGCTAACTCGCTTTCCAACCGAAACGGAAATTGGCCGCGTCGAGAAATTCATCGGCGAAGGCGAAACTGACGATGACATCAAAGCTGCTCGTGCCGACGTGCTGTGGGCACTGTTGAACTCGGCCGAATTTACCATGAACAAGTAACGCGACAACGCGATCACGACACCACACCCTAACCAGAATTGGCAAAACCATGACACGATTTGGAATGAGCCGACGCGACTGGCTTCGTTATTCGGCGGCGGCATTTGGCGTGGCGTCCTCCAACTGGGTATCGCCCATCGCGAATGTGCTCGCAGAATCCACCGAACGCAAACGGCATTGTGTCCTATTGTGGATGGCCGGTGGGCCCAGCCAGATGGATACGTTTGACCTCAAGCCCGATCATGCCAATGGCGGTGAGTACAAGGAAATCGCCACATCGGTTCCGGGACTCCGCATTAGCGAGCACCTACCGGGTCTCGCGAAACACGCTGACCAACTGGCCGTCGTCCGCGGACTGAGCACGAAAGAAGGCGATCACGGCCGTGGCACCTACCTGATGCGAACCGGCCATGCGCCAGGGACGCCCGTCAAGTATCCCACCATTGGCTCGTCGATCTCCAAGGAACTGGGCAGCGATTCGGCACCGCTGCCGAACTACGTGGCCATCAACCAGAACATTCCCTTTGCCGCGGACGCGTTTGGCCCCGGCTTCCTTGGTCCCAAGTACTCGGCCGCCACAGTAAACGGCAGCGACGCGACTCCCAACGGGGACGCGAACGGCGAACCGGGCTTTGCCCAACTTCGAGTGGACAACCTGCACCTGACCGACGGAGTGACTCGCGTGCGTTCGGCAAAACGCCAGCAACTCTGGGAGCAGATGCAACAGGAATTCATCTCGTCGCGACCGGTATCTCCCGTCCTGGCACACGACACGATCTACCGACGAGCTGTGCGAACCATGCATAGCAAGGAGTCAGAAGCTTTTGATCTCTCGCAGGAAACGACCGAAACGCGGGAAGCCTACGGGCGTGGTCGCTTCGGGCAGGGCTGCCTGGTGGCCCGGCGACTTATCGAACGTGGTGTACCGTTTGTAGAAGTGTCCCTGGGCGCGGGTGGACTTGGTTGGGACACACACGTCAACAACTTCCAGTCGGTCAAGACACTCTCCGAGCAGCTCGACGCCGGCTGGAGCACGTTGATGACGGAACTCAAGGACCGCGGCCTGATGGAGGACACGACGATCCTCTGGATGGGCGAATTCGGCCGCACACCCAACATTAACGCGCAGGGCGGTCGCGATCACTTCCCCAATGCGTGGACGTGCGTGTTCGCGGGAGGCGGAGTCGCAGGCGGGCAAGCGTACGGCAAGACGTCCGCGGATGGCACCGAAGTAGAAGAAGGCAAGGTCGAAGTCGGTGACGTTCTGGCCACGCTTTGCGAAGCCGTGGGAATCGACCCGGAAACCGAAAACACTTCGCCACTCGGTCGGCCGCACAAGATCGCCGAGGGCAGCGCGATTACGGAAATTCTCGCCTAACTCATTCAGGAGAATCCGGCATGGCACCATCGCAGAGAACATCGATTCCGCATTGCACTGACGACCCCTGTCGCCGCATTCACGGCGTCCCCAAAGCCATCGTGCTCGTCGCCGGCCTGGTGCTACTTGGATGCCTCGGGGGATGTTCGCCGGCTCCATTGCCACCGCCACCGCCGCCCGCAACGAAGACCGTCGCGACGCCAACAACAACTCCCGCCGCGCCGATCGAAGAGTCCGGATCTATCGACGTGACAACTCCCCTCGAGGCAATTGAACCGGTCGACTCCGAAACCAGAGCGGAACCATCGGACGTTGAAGTCGGCGACGCACCGCCAAACGATCCAAATAGCGGCTCCGATTCATCGACTGCGGGGAACGAGAACGAAAGCACGCAGAACCTGGGCACAAACAGCGAGGGCGGCGACGAAGAAAAGGAGGACGCCGAACTAGCGCAGGCCCCGGCCGATCGCATTATGCTCCTCACCGACTACGGCCCACTGCTGATCGACCTGCGCATCACTATCGAGGGCGTTCCTCACCAGCAGAGTTTCGATTCGGTGATTGAAGAAGTGATGTCGATTGCGGATGAGGATGGCGACGGAATCGTAACGTGGGAAGCGCTCATGACGCACCCCCGGTTTCGAGACGGCCAATTCGGCAATCCTGCGACGACCACCTACCAGGCTCAGCAGGACATGGTTCGGCTCTACGATACAACGCAGAACGAACGAGTGGATGCAGACGAGCTCGTTCGGTATCTCAGCAGCAATCAGGGCACGTCACGCGCGATGTCGCTGATCACGTCCAACTATCGTCGGGTGATGAACCGCGACGACTCGCCGATCCGCAAATGGTTGGACATCAACGATGATTTGGTCATCGACGAATCCGAGATTGCCCGAGCGTCGCGACGCATGCGATTACGCGACACCAATGACGACGAAATCCTGCTGCCGTCCGATTTCGTTGATTCTGTCGGGATGCAGAACGGCATGACCATGCGGCGTCGCCCCCGCGACAGTGAGTACCTGCCAAAGGTCGGCTGGACGATTGCCCAACGCGAACCATGGAGCGACATGCGTGTGGCCTGGGACCACTACTACGCCATCAATCGAGGCTATGATGACGAACGCTTCGCGGTCAGCGGCGATCTCTTTGACCAACTGGATATCGACGACAGCGGGTCCGTCGACAATCTGGAAATGGAAATGCTGACCGAAGTACCGGCTCACATCGAACTGGATATCGAACTGGTCGAGAATGAACAGCAGCCTTCCTCGAGCGTGACCATTTCCGCGTTGCGCATCCCCCCGGAGCAACTTCTGGCCGTCGTCCAGCATCAACCCAATCGAGTAACGCTGCAGCTTCCCGATACGTCGATCGACATTTTCGCCCGTGACAATATTGGCTACGCCGCCTACGACCAGCAGGCCATGAATTTCCTGATGCAGGCCGATGGCGATTCCAATGACTACCTCGATGAAGACGAGTTCAACGCCATTGGGCAATTCCTGAACTCCGATTTTGAGGCGGCCGACCTGGACGGTAACGGCAAACTCTTTCAGGACGAGATTGTCACCATTCTGGAACAACGCAACATGGTCAGCCGCAATCAACTTTCGATCCGGGCGGACGATCAGGACGACGCCCTGCTGCCATCGGTTGACCTGAACTCGGATGGGCGAATCGACAGCCGAGAAATCGCACGCATTGGCGAGTCCCTACTGGCGCTAGACCACAATGACGATGGTCGCCTGGAGCTTCACGAATTGCGAGGCACAATGATGGTAGGTGTCGTCCGCGGCGGTAATCGCGGGCAAGTTCAGCCGAACGACACGACGTACCAGGTGCCCACCGTGGATCGCAAAAACAGCGAATCAACGCCAAGGTGGTTTATCGGCATGGACCGTAATCGCGATGGCGGTATCAGTTGGCGTGAGTTCCTTGGAGCGCGGACACAGTTCGATGAACTGGATGCGAATTCCGACGGCTTCGTGGTGGAAAGCGAAGTCGCCGACAACTAGCCCCGAAGGCGTTGCGACACGTCTCCCGCTGCTCAACACGAGACAACCCACGCGACGGCAATTCGTACCAACACCTGCAACAACAGGGGAGTCGGGTTATGAGTGAAAGCGAAAAGCGATCTCGCATGGCGGCCCGCATTCTGGTTTGGACGACGCTCACCATCTTCGCTCTGGTCGCCGCGATGGGGTTTACCTGGTACCGCAGCGAAACGGGGCCTTCGCCGGCGTTCGCAATCGAGCATCCGCCGAACATTCAGATTCAGGAGGCGTGGCTCAACGGGGCGTGGTCCTACTCCTACGACGACACGGAGTCCCTCACCACCATTAGCCGCAACATTCGTCCCGGAGACGCCGTCGCGCTCGAGCTGGTCACCCGGGACGGCCGCAGCTTTGAACTGCAATTGACGGAAATGGGACATCAAACCCAGACGATTCAATTGGCGGCCGATCAACTGACTCGCGGGGACTTTGGCGTGCTGGAAATCGTCTTTGATGAATCGCCTGCCGACCCCAAGGTCACCTATCGCGGCGGTAGCTCTCGCGTGCGCGACAATACGTTTCGACGTGCCTTGCGAATTGGTGAACAGGAGATCGAAGTGCAGTTTGAATCGGACACGGGTGTTCAAAACGCGAAGCGCACGATCACGATTCATGCTGATCAGCAAAACCGCTACACGCTGCAGGAGTTCCTGGACGTGGAGCAAGTTCTGCGCTAACTCGCGTTGATCGGTCGTTACGATCGATTCCACGACGCGATCCCCTTCAACCGACACGTGTGCCATCGATTTTCCGCCGGTGCCCTTGTGACTCGCGTTGCGACCGTGTTCTGTTTGCGACAGGAAACGCTTGAAACCAAGCCCGATCGCTACACGCCGCACGCGCGAGATTCCCCCACTCTTCCGGCGAATTCTGACATAGACCGAAGTGCTAAAGTCCGCTCTTTCCCATTGACGAACCGAACCACATTGGCCGAAAGAGTTCTGCACCGAGATTTGAGCACATGCGTAGTCGACGAATTTCATGGGAGACGCTTGAGTCTCGTCACGTCCTGAGCGGGAATCCAGTTCTCCTCGAGGCAACAAGCAACATGAACTGGCTCGCACATGGCGAGACTCCCTCACCGTCGGCGTTTGTCGCAGAACTACCGCTTGGCATCAGCAGTTTCGACCAGGCGACTATTCGCATTGCCGATTTCACGGGCGACGGCGTCGACGACATCTTCGGACAACTGGAAAGTGGCGAGTGGGCACTACAGATCAACGATGGCGCTCGGCTGTACCTCTTCCCCTGGGGCAATCCACCTTCTGCCGAGGCGGAAGTCATTGACGTTGGCGATTTCAACGAAGATGGACTGAACGATGTGCTTTCCTTTGATCGCACAACCGGTGACATCTGGGTCTCCATGAACTCGCTGGAGAATGGCTTTACTGCCGAGAAATGGGGCATGCTCTCAACACGCACCAACTGGACTCAGCTCTTTGTAGGTGATTTCAACGGTGATGGTTTGCTCGATCTATTGGGTGGCGAAACGGGAGGTAATTGGTGGCTGGCGCGGAATGCGAACGGCTTTTTCCAGAACCTCCACTGGAGTCGGTTCCCCCAATACAACTGGCAAGACGTGGTCACGGGAGACTTCACTGGAGACGGCCTACCCGACGTGGCCGCAAGGGCAGGGGACAGCACCTGGTGGGTGTGGGAAGCAACCGATTCGCGACTGAATGCCGCCCGCTACTGGGGTCACTGGCGGATGCGGGATACCTGGCAGGACGTCGCGGCAGCCGACTTCAACAATGACGGAACTACCGATCTGATTGGACGCAGCCTGGATGGGCGACTTTGGGTTGCCACTTCCACGAACCAAAACTTCATGACATGGTCATGGGGAACCGGCTGGATCAATAGCGCTGCGTGGTCCGACATTCAGATTGTTGACATGAACGGAGACGGCCTACTCGACCAGGTAGGGCGAGCCAGGGACAACACATGGTGGTATGCCGCCAGTACGGGCGAGCGTTTCCAGAACCATTTCTGGTTGCGAAACGCAGGATCGGGCGTCGTTTCGACGAACTTTGCACGGGCCCAGACGATTGATGTTCGCCACGCGTTTCCCGGATTTGAGGGCGACGCCGTCAACGTTAGCTCGACAGCCGTGTCCGTCCGCCTGAACGAGCACAGCGAATTGGTCGTCGTCGCGCAGAATGAGTTTCTGCTGGGATTTGAATTCAAATCGCCAGGCGGAGCATTGGTTCCTCCCAGCGTCGACGCCGAACTCTTCCGACTGTTTCCTGCCGTCATTCGCAGCAGCCCAGAACTCATTGTCGCGGGGACCTTGGGGGCACCTGTCGAGATCAACGGCGAACTGAACACGAAAATACGCTGGGATCCGTCCGTCGGTGTCGCCGACCTTGCCGTCAAATGGGGCGGTCCGCTGCTGGAAGGCGAAGCGTCCGTGCCGCCCGGGTTAGGAGCGCCTCCCGCGCATGACAACCAGGCGAACATTGATGCCTATCACCAGGTCAAGTATGGCGTGCGGCAAGATCCCGAGGTTCTCCCCCAAGACGAAACAACCGAAGCAGTAACGCCCGTCGGCGAAATTGCATGGGCGATCAGCCGTAACCGAATCGTGATCTCGGCCGCGGGTGAAGACATCCGCCTACTGCGAATTTCATCCGCTGGTGGATTCCTGTCACCGATTCATGAATCGCGTCGAATAAGCCATCCGCTTCCTCTGTTTGTGCGAAACACTCCCGAGTTGATTGTGTTGCAGGCGTTTGGCGAACAAGTCCGGCTCGATGGAACGCTGGACACGGGCGTCATCTGGACAGGCAATAACATTTCCGACCTGGAAATCACCTACGCGAGCGATGTGGAAGGACCATTCGCGGCGAACATCGCCACTTAAGTGCGTCCAGAACAGGCACCGGCGAACCGCACGGCTCATTCGCCCAGGTTTCCTTCGGTCGTTCCCGCGCTCTTACCGTGGTTTCCATTGCGGCGACTACGAAAGAAGCGGCCGAGGATTTCACCGCAGCGGTCGGCCATGATTCCGTGCGTGATCTCCGAGCGGTGATTCATCCGCGCGTCGCTGAGCAGCTTGAAGACACTCGTGACAGCTCCGCCTTTGGGGTCACTGGCACCGAAAACAACTTTGGGAATCCGCGCGTTCAGGATTGCGCCGGCGCACATCGGGCACGGTTCCAGTGTCACATACATGACACAGCCGGACAGCCGCCAGCTCTCCATCGATTCCGCCGCCTGGGTGATGGCGATCATCTCCGCGTGGGCCGTCGGATCTTTTAGTTGCTCACGTTGATTGTGCGCCGCCGCGATGACTCGCCCCTGATGCGCGATAATGGCCCCAACGGGCACCTCATCAACCGCATAGGCTTGCTCGGCTTGTTCCAGCGCGAGCTTCATGAACATCTGATGTAAGTCTTCCATTGTGGGGCTGCCTAAATCGTGCCGCACAAATCCGGGTAGGGGAGGGCGGACAGCAAGTCGTTCTACTGGGTAATCTGGATGTTTACTTTGACGGGAAAACTAAAGACTGGCTTCAACGATTTGTCCTGGGGAAATGCCACTGCTCGCAGCCAGACTGGCCCGCCTCCCACCTTCGCCGCATCGATCATGATTCGCCCCGCTTCGCCCACCAGTCGGCCGACGACATCGCGGCCCCGATAGAGCCGAATCTCACTGGCTCCCTGACTACGAACACGAACGTAGCTGGGGCGTCCAAGTCGCATCACGCCATCGTCCGGATGAAGCTTTGCTGAAAGCCGGATGTTGCCCGGTGAATCTGCTGCTTCGTTGACACAGACAAATCCAGTGATGAATCGTCCCTGTGTTTCGATTGCCGTGTCCTCAATCGCCACCACCCGTAACTCATGATAGCCATTCGCCAACTGTGAAGTATCCAGCCGCACGGGCTTATTGGGCAGCAATCGTTTTACCAGCTGTCCGTCCACGAAGATCTCAAGGTTGCGGATCTGCTTGCCCGTCTCCGATTTCGCATCCACCTCGAATTCAATCTCGCCCGATTGCGTCTTACGCGTATTCAAACCACGCAACTTCACGGTAGGTGGCGTCGCCCAGGGTTGGCAGAGCGGATCACCCACGATCAGCAGTTGATACGGAGACAGCACCGACTGGTAGAACGACTCGGCGACACTGCAACCGCGAGCGTAGTGAACGTGAAGTCGTGGATGCGGAAACTTGTAGTGGTGCGCCAATGGTTCACACACCGTGCCACTGGAAGCGACGGCACCGAACTTCAGAAAATTCGAAAGCAGCGTCTGGCCCGTACCCGCCATGCGGCCACCGTAGCTCGTGAAATTCTCGGCAATCGCCCCTGGCAGGAATACACTTTCGCTCAGCCCCCATGCGAAGTTCGCGTGGCCAATTGTCGCGCCCATGACATCTTTCTTCCCAACCGGCAGCACGTCACGCTGGTTGCGTTCCCCTTTGCTGGTTTCGGCGTTGACGCCCAACTCCTTCAATTCGTTCACGACGGATGGGAAGTGGGAGTCGCGAACCCTCGAGCGAATGTCGCTATTGCTGACAAAGTAGATCGTCCCTTTGGGCTTGGTACCGTCGCCACGTACGCCATTCATCAGATAGCGAGTGATTTCTGGCAACGTGTTGTTCGCCTTACCGCCGGTATGCCCCAGCATCATGGACAGGTAGTAGTGCTGTCCTTTGTTTCCGCTTTCGACGCGTTCCCCCAACAGGTCAATGCCGTACCGAGCGCGGAAGCCGGCCGATTCACCATCGCTACCCTCAACAACGTTGCGAGCGTAGGCGTTCGAATTCTTGCTGATATAACGAACGTCCTTGTTCATCGTGAACCGGTAAAGATAGGTCAGCCCCGTGATCGACCCCACCGCCGGCGAGCGATTGTCCGACATCACACGCTCGCCCAGGTCCGTCGTAAAATTGATCGCGTACGGAAATCCAGACGAGTAAACGATGTAATCGATCTGCTGGGTAAGTCGCCGCTTCTTGATTTCTTCAAGCGTGGGACGCAACACGCGATCCCGAAAAAGCTCGACCGGGGCGTCAAACGGGGGATCCGCCCAGTTGACATAAAAGACGGACCCCACCGGAACCTTGCGGAGGTCAATGAAAAAATTCGCAATCGCCATCGAATCCGGATCCGCCGAATTCACCACGAGGAAGACGTTCTCTGGGCCGCCACCGGCATCTGCCGAATGCACGAGTCCACACAGGAGCAAGATAGCGAGAGGCAGGATTCGCGAGCGTGTTTTCAAAAGCCAGGCTCCGTGAATAAAATGATGCGGGACCGCGGGACGTTTGGTTAACGGTGCGATAGCCTAAAGACTAGCCCCAAGCCGAAAATCACGCCATGCGAACTCAATCGCCGCAAACCGTTGCGGCCACTCGACTTCACACCCAACCCCAAGACCATTATATTGGCGGATTAAATCCATCTCGCGGGCGGAAGACTACTTCTTCCAAAGTTGCCCGTTCTTGTAAACGAAACGGCAAGATCCATGGCTGAAGACAAGAAAAATCACTGGAGTTTTCTCGCGAACCTTCTGGGCGCGGAAGGTTCCAGCTCAGAAGCTGCCGATCCTGTTTCGGAGGAGCCCAAGGCCGACGCGGAAAAGCCCGTGGCACCGTCTCCGCCATTGCCACCTCCCGCCGCCGAAAAGCCGAAACCCGCTGCGAAAAAGTCAGAAGCCGGTTGGGGCGACCTCGCTCGATCATTCGGCCTCGCCGGTGGCGCGGAACCGGCAGCGGAATCCGTCGCCGACGAAGCAGCCGAAGCCTCGGTCGACGTTCAGGAACAACCCGAACCAGAAACACGTCCGGCGTCCGCCAGCGAAGAACCAACACTCGACGATCTGCTGGCCACCGCGCCAACCTTGCCCGCTACGCTGCCAGGCTTTGGAGCTTCCCCCAAACCGGCGCCCGCCAGCAGCGAATCTAGTGACTCGGCTGAAGCAACCCCAACCGAACGCAGCGAGCGTCCCAAGCGATCCGGGAGATCTGAGCGCCCCGAACGATCCCGACGCAAGGATCGTGATTCACGAGACGAGCGGCAAGATCGCCCTCGAGCGGAAGACAGCGAAACCAAAGTTGAAGACCGCGAAGAGGAGCCTACATCCCGGCGCGGCTCACGCGATGCAGACGAATCACGGGAACCGCGTCAACGACGTTCGCGACGTGGAAGAGACCGTAGCCAATCGGATCGTTCCGACCGCCCTCGTTCGGAATCGCCACGTTCGGAATCGCCACGTTCCAGCCAGGACGATTCGGACGACGATCCACTGGAATTTGGCGAACCAGCGGGTTTCACGGAAGAGAAGCAGGACGACGAAGAGCGTCGCCCACGTCGTCGACGCCGACGGCGGCGCAGACGGTCCGAAGAAGATCAACCGCAGGAAGCAGGAGCTGAGACCAACGAATCCGCCGACCCTGATGTCAGCTTTGAGGATTCGGTCGAATCGGACGAAGAAGAACAGCCACGTCGACGACGACGACGCAGAAGACGCGGCCGAGACGAAGCCACCTCGGAAACCGAATCGGATCGTAAGCGACGCCCCGCAAGCAGCTCGGACGAAGACGACGAAGACGAATTCACCGTCGCCGATGAAGATCGCGAAGATCGGCCAGCGCGGAGTCGACGACGCGACAGCGAAGAAGAGGACGGCGAAGGCTCACAACGGCGAAAGCAGCAGTTCACGTCATGGACCGAAGCAATTGGCCATGTCGTCGACCGCAACCTTGCCACGCGAACCGGCAGTCCCAACGGTCGCGGTGGTGGCGGCGGACGTGGCCGCGGTCGCAGTGGAGGCGGTGGTCGCGGCGGACGAGGTCGTGGGCGTGGACGCAACGGCGGTGGTGGTGGCGACCGCGACTGATCGCCGCTCGACACAGCACGTCAGACGACAATTCCACGGAAAGGATAGCGCCGGTGACGATCCGGCGCGACTCTGGCCGGCGCTAGTCCTGCTCTTCGCGAAGAAACGTCAGCGTCGTATCGCTGGACGTTGACGGGTCGAAGCAGTAACCCGCTGCATCGAAGCCGGCCAGATCTTCCGGCTTTTTGATGCGTTCTTTCACGATGAAGTCCGCCATCATGCCGCGGGCTTTCTTCGCAAAGAAGCTGATCACCTTGTATTTCCCGTTCTTGGCGTCCTTGAACACCGGCGTCACAACGGGAATGTCCAGATTCGCGGGCTGCACCGCACTGAAATACTCGTTCGAGGCGAGATTCACCAACGCGCGGGACTTGCTCGTCGCAGCCGCCACATTGATGGCGGTCGTGATGGTGTCTCCCCAGAACCGGTAGAGATCCTTACCGCGTTTCGTCTTCAGTTTGGTGCCCATCTCCAGACGGTAGGGCTGAATTAGATCTAGTGGTCGCAAAATACCATGGAGTCCGCTGAGAATTCGCAGGTGTTTCTGGGCAAACGTAAAGTCGGCGGCCTTCCACGCGTCCAGATCGAAGCCAAGATAGACATCGCCCTTGAACGCCAGCAATGCCTGACGTGCGTTGGAAGGTTCGAACGGCGTCGCCCAATCCTGATACCGCTGCACGTTCAACTCCGCAAGTTTGTCGCTGAGCGACATCAGCTTTGAAACCTGGGATTTCGACATTTCCGCCAACTTGTCGACGAGCAACTGCGATTCATCGAGTAACTCGGGAACGGTATGTTTGCGAGTCCGCAGAGGTGACTCGTAATCGAGGGTCTTGGCGGGCGAGAGAACAGTGATCATGACACAAACGTCTGGATAGTAGCTGAGTGAGATCTGGCCGAAGCCAACGAGTAAGGAAATACTCACAACCGGGCGTATCGCCCATTCTGTGATTGATACCTACCGCATGTTAGGATGTCCGCCGCGGATTTCAATTCAAGATGTGCTGGGAGACCTTCAGTGAGACACCTTATCCTACTCGCTATCGCGTTGCTGTTGGCAGGCTGCAGTTCGAAACCTTCCTCGGGACCCGACGGGCCGGGCGCCTCGCAACAGAAGAAGCTCATCGCCGTTGTCCCCAAAGGCACCGCGCACGAATTCTGGAAATCCATTCACGCCGGGGCCGCCAAGGCTGCCGCCGAGCGCGGAGTTGACATTATCTGGAAAGGGCCGCAGATCGAAAACGATACGGCTGGTCAGATCGACACCGTCCGGAACTTTATCACGAAACAGGTGGATGGCATCTGCCTTGCCCCCAATCATTCGGAAGCGCTCAAGGAAGTTGTCGACGAGGCGAAGCTCTCTGACATCCCGGTTGTCGTCTTCGACAGTGGTCTCGCCGAGGGTGCGGAATTTCTCAGCTATGTCGCGACCAACAACTTCCACGGTGGAGAACTGGGTGCACAGCAATTGGCCAAAGCCATCGGCGACAAGGGTGACGTGATCATGATGCGTTATCGCGCCGGCAGCGAGAGTACCGAACAGCGCGAGGAGGGCTTCCTTGCTGAAATGAAGAAGCACCCCAACATCAATGTGGTTTCTTCGGATCAATACGGCGAAGCGACGACGCAACAGGCGTTGGAGAAATCCCAGAACCTGCTGCAGAAATATGGCGATCAGATTCAGGGCGTATTCGCTGTGAACGAGTCGAACTGCAACGGCATGCTGGAAGCCCTTGAGAACTCGGGGCACGCCGGAAAAATCAAATTCGTCGCATTTGATCCCAGCGAAAAACTCGTCACCGGCCTGAAGGAAGGCACCGTTCATGGCATCGTCCTCCAGGACCCCGTCGGCATGGGTTACCACGCGGTTAACACCTTGGTGGACCACCTGGAAGGCAAAGAGGTTCCGGACACGGTACCAACGGGTGAGTACGTGGCGACGCCCGAAAATATCGACAGCGAGGATAGCCAGCGACTCCTGAACCCGGAAATCGTCGAATAGCTGCCAACCACCATGCTGGAGATGCAAGGAATTGAGAAGCGTTTTGGGGCGACGCACGCATTGCGTGGCGTTTCCCTGAACGTAGCCCGCGGTGAAGTGCTGGCACTCATCGGCGAAAACGGCGCCGGCAAGAGCACGCTGATGAAGGTGCTCAGTGGCGCCCATCAGCCCAATGCCGGCACGATGACGCTCGATGGGATCCCGTTTCGCCCGCACGGTCCCCACGCGGCCCGTATCGCGGGCGTCGCGATGATCTACCAGGAACTGAACCTGGCACCAGATCTTTCCGTCGAAGACAATATTATGCTCGGCATCGAACGCAGTCGAATCGGATTCCTGCGTCGAAGCGAACAGCGTCGTCTCGTCCGGGAAGCACTCCAGCGGTTAGGAAATGCCGACCTGAATCCGCGTGCGTTGGTCGGCTCGCTGTCGGTCGGTGCACAACAATTGGTGGAGATCGCCCGCGCCATCGTGACCGACGCGCAAGTCGTTGTCTTCGACGAACCCACCAGTTCACTTCCGAAGCAGGACGTCGAGAACCTGTTTCGTGTCATCGAACGCCTTCGCGAAGATGGTCGTGCAATCATCTACATCAGCCACTTCCTTGAGGAAGTTCGCCACATCGCGGACCGCTATTCCGTGTTACGTGACGGCGAAACGGCAGGCGACGGCAGACTGCCGGACGTTTCCGATGGCGAGATCGTTTCGCTCATGGTGGGGCGAAGTGTCGAAAATCTCTTTCCTCAGGTCTCACGAGAACGCGGTGAAGCGATCCTCGATCTTGAGGGACTATCCGGAGAGACGATCCCGATTGATGTCAGCCTCACGCTCAATCGCGGCGAGATCCTTGGGATCTCCGGACTGGTTGGTGCAGGCCGAACGGAACTGTTGCGGTGCCTTTTTGGGCTGGACCGGGTCAAGTCGGGCGAGATCCGCGTCGCAGGAATCACGCGATCGGCATCTCCGGGTCAGCAGATCTCGGCCGGGCTGGGATTTGTAAGCGAAGACCGGAAAACAGAAGGCCTCGCCCAAAGCCTGAGCATCACGGACAACATGATACTCAGCCAGCTTGGTCCCTATTCGACCGGCGGCTGGATCAACGACCGGAAGGTCCGCACGAACGTTTCGCACTGGATGGAACAGCTGTCGGTCAAGGCGAATAACGCCGGCCAGGCCGTCGAGACACTTTCAGGCGGCAATCAGCAGAAAGTGGCAATCGCCCGCTTGCTGCATCAAGGGGCCGAAGTGTTACTCCTGGACGAACCAACTCGCGGAATTGACGTTGGCACCAAGAGCCAGATCTATCAACTGATCGGTGAAGCGGCCGCGGACGGGAAAGCAATCCTGTTTGTGAGTTCCTACCTTCCCGAATTGATGGCCATGTGCGATCGCATTGCCGTCATGGCGCGTGGCTCGCTGCAAGCCGTTCGGCCAACGTCCGAGTGGACCGAAGAAGCCATTATGTCCTACGCAATTGGCACGGAGACTTCTGCCTGATGGTGAAGCAACCCGAAAACGGCAAAACCTCGATTGTTGCCCGTATCCTTGGAAGCGAACTGGGAACGCTATTGGCGTTGGCGGCTGTCGTCGTGTTCTTCGCGGTGGCCGATCCCATTCAGAATGGTGAGCGGACCTCGTTCCTGACGGTTCGCAATTTTCGCGTCATGATGACGCAAACGTCCATCGTCGCCGTGGCCGCCCTGGGCATGACGATGATCATCATCGCAGGCGGCATCGACCTCTCCGCGGGGACGGCCCTGACGCTCAGTGCAACGGTGCTCGCTTACGGCCTGAAGAACGACTACCCCGCAGCGCTTGCCGTGTTCCTGTGCATCAGCACGGGGGTCCTGTGCGGACTGGCCAACGGATTTCTGATCAGCCAACTCAAGATCGTGCCCTTCATTGTGACCCTGGGAACGATGACCATTTTTCTTGGTCTGGGAAAGTTGATCTCCAATGAAACGTCGATCTTCCCTTCCGCCGCACAACGACCGGACTGGATTTCCAACCTCTGCTCGACCAAGCCACCGGATGTCACTTCCCTCGGACTGCCAAACCTTCCGCTTGCTGTCGGTACGACGCTCGTTCTGGCAATTCTGGTGACCATCGTACTTAGGTATACCGTCTTCGGACGCTACGTCTTTGCACTGGGTTCCAACGAAGCTACAGCGCGGTTGTGCGGGGTCAACATTCCCGTCGTCAAGACAATGGTCTATGCCGTCGCGGGCATCTTTGTGGGTGTGGCGGGGATGTACCAGTTTGGCCTGCTGAAGATGGGAAACCCCGTCGAAGGCGTTGGCCTGGAACTGAAGATCATCGCGGCCGTCGTAATTGGCGGCGGTAGTCTGAACGGTGGTCGCGGTTCGGTCGTCGGCACGCTGGCCGGCGCCGCCATCATGACCGTAATCGCCAGTGGTTGCGATCTGCTGGAAGTCCGCAATCCCTATCAGAATGTGATCGTCGGTGTGATCATCGTCGCAGCAGTATTGCTGGACCAACTTCGCGAGCGGCGACTTGCGGCAAGCTAGAAATAAAAAACCGCGTACAGTTTCCCGTACGCGGTTTTCTTCGTCGGCGAATTGCATCAACGTGATTCGCTATCGTTCCTCAACATTCCTGTTGGCCACATCAGGTGGACCTACCGCCGGAATGTAGCCGCTCGTCCGGTATGCGTTCTCAGGTAACGCGGTCGAACGGGTGCACTCTCTGCGGAAGCTGTCTCCACAGATTGTGGCTTGGCAACCTGCTTCTGGTAGCTGGCCGCTGCCACTCGCGAATTGCCGTTCTGGTATACCCGATAACCCTTAGCCGTCGTCCGTGGACGAGCGGTTCGTTGCGAAAGAGGCGATGGGTCGTCGAGGAAAGGATCCGAAGGTGCTGCCTTGATGGGAGCCGTTTCGATCGGCGCCGATTCGACGGGCATGGGCTGCATGGGTGCCGTCTCGATCGGCGTTGGTGCCGCCGGTGCATAGGTCGGCGTCGGACTTGAGATCGTCGTCGAGTAGTCGCCCGGTGCGGCAACTCCGCAAGTCGGACAGCCACAGCCTGGGGCAGCAACACCACACGTTGGGTCAGCCATGCCACACGTTGGGTCTGCCATGCCACACGTTGGGGCGGCCGCACAGTCCGTGCAACCTCCGCCGCCACAGGAATCGCAACCAGAGATGGCAGCACACTGCAGTGTCGCAAAGGTTCCACTTGCGTGGCACGTCGCCGTTTGCAAACCACCGAAGACTCCTCCGACGACCGTACCGACAGCGCGGTCGACCATGGTCAGAAATCCTCGAGCCATGTCAGCAATCAATGAACCACCACAGGCACAAGGATTCACCTTGTGAATGTTGCGTCCAATGTAACCGCCAACTCCGCATGAATCACAGCTTCCGCCGCAAAGCCCAAAGCTTCCGGAGTAACCCAGCCCCGTGGCACCACAAGATGGCTCGGGCAGTCCGCACGAAGTGCATCCGCTACCTAGCAGACGACCTACCAAACCACAGCTCGGCGAGGCCGCGCCACAGTCCGGCGCAGCGATGCCGCACGTTGGGTCCGCCATGCCGCAAGTCGGAGCAGGTGCTCCGCAGGACGCAGGCTGAGCCAGCCCACAAAGCGGCTCGGGCGCTCCACACGCTGGCCCGGCATCGCAGCCACCGTCGCAACCGGCATCGCAACCAGCATCGCAACTTGTGGAGCTCTTCCCATGACCAAACAGTTCGTAAAGCAGACCGGTTGGCTTTACCTTGCCTGTTGTCGGCAAACGGCCGAGTTGGGCAACTTGTGCCTGTGACGATGAAATCAACAAACAGGTGATCATCACCACGCTGGCAATAATTGATCGATCCTTCATGGAATTTTACTCCCCCCAGAGTAATCGCAAGGCGTCACGCACAAGCACGTGACGGCCCCTAATGTTCAATGCGTTCGTCACACTTCATCGAACACGCATGATGCGTACGATCAAAAGTTTTCACGCGAGCCACAATGTCGACGAGAAGCCGCCATCCACCGCAGGCAACGCAATGTGACACCGCAAGAAGTGCCATCACCCAACGACATCTAAACGTCGATTTGCTGAAAATCCAGCGGTTCTGGAGGATCTGTCGTCGGGATGTTGGGATTGAGATCGAGACTCCACCACCCGACGTCATGCCACTGGCCATGCTTGTGACCAACTTTGGGGTACACGCCGACGGGCCGGAATCCGAGTTTCTCGTGGATAGCCACGCTCGCGGCGTTCGGCAACGTGATGCCAGCATGCAGCATGCGATAGCCTTGCTGCCTCAAGATCTCGAAAAGCCTTGCATAGAGCTGACCGCCAATTCCCTGGCGGCGATTCGTATCAGCGAGATAGATACTGATGTTCGCCGACCATCGATACGCGTGCCTGCTGGCGTGTTCGCAGGCGTACGCGTACCCGACAACAGTTCCGGCGTCATTCTCCGCAACGAGCCACGGGAACCGCGGCAATCGACGCCGAATGCTATCGGCCGTTTCGGCCGCATCAGGGGCCTGCGAATCGAACGTGATGGATGTCTCGCGAACGTAGTACGCGTAGATTTCGCTGATCGCCAGCGCGTCATCGGTCGTTGCAACTCGTATTCGCAAGGCTTCACATCGCAGGTTGAGGTCAATGGAAACGGCCAGTCAGCGAAAATATCACTCCCGCAATCGCTAGCCACCAAACGCGTACGTCGGCGTTCCGACGATATCTGTCTTGAGTCGGAAGAGATGCCCTGACTGTGGATGCTGGGACAGTTGCTCTTCGGACAGGCCTTTCCGTGCAGACGTAATGTAGAGGTCCTTGAGCTCGGGGCCGCCGAAACAGCAGCAAGACGTATGAGGCGCTGGAGTCTCAATCGTCTGTAGCACCTCGGCCGTTTCCGGATTCCAGCGGCACACCCGTCGCCCCGCCCAGTGAGCGAGCCAGATCATGCCCTCGCTATCGATGGTCATTCCATCCGGCCAGCCCTGTTCATCATTGAGCGTAATGATCGGACGCTTGTTCGACACGTCTCCGGTCGCGGCGTCGTAGTCGAAAGCGAACAGGTTCTTGGTTGGCGAGTCGATGTAGTACATCTTCGTCTGATCGGGGCTCCAACACAGCCCGTTGGAAATCGTGATGCCTTCGTCCATGACGTGAACGGAACCGTCATGATCAACGCGGTAGAGCTTGCCCATCGGCCGCTCTTCCTTGACGTTGTCCATCGACCCCACCCAAAAACGTCCGCTGGGGTCACATTTGCCATCATTGAAACGCGACTCGGGATTTTCGTCCAGCGGATCGAGGTGTTCCACACTTCCCGTCGTCGGGTCGACGAATGCCAAACCGTTTTCCAAAGCAACGATCAGTCCGCCGCTCGCACGGGGCGCAACCGTGCCGATCATCTGGCCCATGTCCCATTGCTGATCAGACCCGTCGGCCGGATCGAAACGATGCAAGGTCTTACCGTAGATATCGATCCAGTAGAGCACCTGTTCTTCCGTATGCCAGCAAGGGCCTTCGCCAAGTGTGGCCGGCGTGCTGGTAAGTTGCTCGAGTTCCACGGTCCATCTCCAGTACGTATTCAAAAGTGTTTTAAGGTTTCAAAACTCAGACAGCGACGGTCACAGCCTCCGGACGGGATCGCAATCCACACACCGAAATTCATACGCCAACGTCGTACCGCTGTCCTATTTTGGTCATCTGCCTCTCCCACGCAACTAGCGATACCATTCAACCAGTCGCTCTGGCCTTGCCCCCAGCCGAAACGCCAGAAACAGAAACCAGTTTTTCAGCGTCTGCCGGAGGACTCCGTGCCGATGCCATCGCCTCGCACTGAGATAGACCGGCCCTGGCAAAATGATTGGCCGACAGGCGACCCGGGCACGCCGGGAGAATATTACATCCTCCATCAACGCCACGTCCGCGAAACCACCAGTCTGTTCGTAGGTGGCGCGGTCCACAAACATCGCCTGATCCCCATACGGCATTTGCAATCTCCTCGCACGGAAGGCATTTCCTTGTTCCAACAGACGGAAACGCAATCGAGCGTCGTCGATCCGCTGGCGAAGGCAGCCAAACGTGGGGCAGCCCGCTCGTCGCTCAAACAACGACGTCAACTGCTCATACACCCCATCCTCCAGCCAGTTGTCCGCGTGAAGGAACAGCAACGCGTCGCCGGTCGTGGCCGCCGCGCCGGCACGTAACTGTGAGCCTCGCCCACGATTCGTCGACAAAACTCTCACCCCGCGACGCTCGGCCAGCTCTCGCGTTGCGTCCTCACTGTTCCCATCCACAACGACCACCTCATCAAATGCTTCAACGGATCGAAGCGCGCGATCAATCGTTTCCGCTTCATTGAGCGTCGGAATCACTACCGATAGTCGGATGTTGCCTGACATCACATCTATTTCACGCCAACCCCGGGTCTTGGACAAGTCCCATGGTAGGCTTAGACTCATGGACTCTTCCTGCTCATGAGATTGATCGGATGAAGCTGCGAGTCGGTTTGATTGGACTGGGTTCCGTGTGGGAATCACGACATCGGTCCGCGCTGCGCGCAATGAGCGACCGATTCGAAGTTCGAGCCATCTGTGAACAGGTCGCCCATCGTGCCCAGAAAGCCGCTCACGAGTTTGACGCGGACACGATCGACGGCTACCACGCGTTGGCACGCAGGTCCGATATCGACGCCGTCCTGATCCTGTCGCCACAGTGGTATGGCACGCTGCCAATCTACGCGGCCTGCGATGCCGGAAAGGCAGTCTACTGTGCTGCTGCGATGGACCTGGACTTCGACGAATCCTCCGAAGTCAAACGCCGGGTAATGGACGCTGGCATCGCCTTCAAGGTCGAGTTCCCGCGTCGGCTCGCTCCGGCTTCGCTGCGACTCAAAGAACTCATCGCGACGCAACTGGGAAAACCGAGACTCCTGTTCTGCCACCGTCGATTGCCTCACAAGGGCGTGTGTGCGGACGACCAGGTGGACCGGGTCGTTATGCGAGAATTGATTGAACTGGTCGATTGGTGTCACTATATCGTGGGCAAACCGCCAGCCGCAGTCGTCGCCAACGGTCGAGTATCTGGGCAGCAGCGTGGCGGCTACCGCATGATGAGCGTGGATTTCGAACAGGACGCAGACGGCGACCCCACGCCGCTGGCGCAGATCAGCTGCGGAAACTACATTCCAGACACCTGGCTGGAGGCGGGGTCGTTCCGACTGCCGACGGGGCTACAGGTGACTTGCGAACACGGTGTTGCATTTGTCGACCTGCCGTCCACTCTGGTGTGGTTCAACGAAGCCGGCCGACACGTCGAGTCTTTGGAAACGGAACTTCCGGTCGGCGAACAACTGTTTGGGCAGTTTCATCGAGCCGTCACCAGTCTTGTCCGTTCAACCGACGACCTCGACAAAGCCCACATCGCGTTACGAACCGTACTCGCGGCTGAATCCAGCCGCACCGACGGAAACCGCGCCACGCTGAATTTCACAGACGGCAACGCCTGACAACCCGCCGCAGCCAAGCCACGCCACGCTCAATGGCCAAGACAGACTCAATGGCCAAGCGACACTCAACGGGTAAGCCCGCCGCTTCCAATTGACAATCCGCATAAGGTTTGTCGTCTACGGCAAACTACGCGCGAGCGATGACCTTCAGCAGCCGACTCGCCGCTTCGGCGTAGCTGCTGCCGATCGCTGCCATTGGAAACGTTTCATCGTCGGCACCTTCGCTCAATACCTGCATACGAACGCATCGCTCGCTATTGGAGACTTCGCGAAACTCAATATCCCGGCCATGGGCCGCAAGCTCACCAAACAGCTGCTGCGTTGTGGCATCAAACTCGTGAATCGTAAGCGCCGTGTATGGACGAAATTGCATAGACCACCCCCACTGCCGCAATTGGAATGCGCGCCGCCCTTTTGAGCACGCGCCGAAGACGTGGCAACGCGCCCAGTCGGTATGCCGTTACCAGAGCGAAGCCGCCATTCAGAGAGTAGCACGCGTTGCGTTTTGCCCGTCGTACAAATGGGCAAACCCGTGGGAGGGCAAATTGAAAATAGCCAGAATGAAGATAGCCGGTAAGTTGCATCACTCACCGGCTAATCTCATTCAGGTTCTATGCGACTCGCAGTGCTGATCAAGGCGCGATCAACAGTCGACTTGGCGTGCTGAGGAAGCCAATCACATCGTTAAGGAAACGGGCCGCGGCACCACCATCAACAAGGCGATGGTCGTAGGAAAGACTGAGTGGCATCATCAGACGAATTTCGATCTTGTCGTCCACCACGATCGGCATTTTCCGGGAACGCCCGACCAACAGGATGGCAACTTCGGGCGTGTTAATGATGGGCGTCGAATACGTGCCACCAATCGCGCCGAGATTGCTAATCGTGAAAGTACTGCCGCGAAGATCGTCAACCTTGAAGTCGCCTGTCCGAGCGCTGTTGGCGATGCCCCCCAATGCACGGGCAATCGAAGGAATCGCCAATTGATCGGCGTTACGAAGCGAAGGCACAACCAGTCCGCGGTCCGTATCGACGGCGATGCCGACGTTGACGTACTGTTTGTAGATAATCTGCTCATTGGCCATGTCGACCTGAGCATTCAGCAAGGGATTGGCTTTCAGTGCGAGTGCACATGCCTTGATCACGAATGGCATCGATGTGAGTTTGATACCGGATTCGGCGTAGTCTGCCTTGCTGGCCTGACGCATCGCCTCCAACGAGGTGACGTCTGCATCGTCAAAGTTGGTCACGCGTGGAACGGTCGACCACGATTCATGCATCTTGTTCGCAATCGTCTTGCGAATTTTGGGCATCTTCTGAATGTTGACGGGGCCCCATTTATCGGTCCCCGGTTCGCCCGGAAGATCGCTGCGTACCTGAACCGGAGCAGCGGACGGAGTCGCCGCGGCAACCGGTGCCGAAGACTTGGCAGCACTGGTCGCGCCACCGGCATTCGATGGATGATTTGCCTGACGAACCACAGCAAGGACGTCCTCACGCGTGATCCGTCCGCTGGGGCCACTTCCCGAAACGGTCGCCAGATCAACGCCAACCTCGCGAGCGAATCGACGCACGGCTGGTCCGGCAGGAGCAAGCGCGCTTCCCGAAGAAGCAACCGGAGCGGCAGGGGCCGGCGGCGGAGCAACGGGCTTAGGCGGCGGCGTTGGAGCAGCAGGAGCAGGTACCTCAGCCGCTGGCGTCGCTGGAGCCGGAGTTGGCGGCGGGGCAGGGGTAGGTTCTGGTGCTGGAGGTGGTGGAGCGGCCGCGGCAGGTTCCGGGGCGGCTGGCGCCGGCGGCGCGGCTGCGGCATCCGAAGCCTCCAGGACCAATATCGTTTCGCCACCTGCCACCGTGTCACCCACGCCGACCTTCAGGTCGACGACCTTGCCAGCGTGTGTACTGGGGACATCGACGGTTGCCTTGTCGGTTTCGATTTCGATCAGGCTTTGCTCAACCGCGATTTCCTCACCAACGCTTACAAATACATCAAGGATGTCGCCGCCATCTTCCAGGTCACTGGGTAGTTTAATTTCGATTTGCATGACTGTGTGCTTTTGTTTCAAGTGTCAGGAATGTCGCCGAAAAGAGTGAACCGCATGTCGCTATGCGAAATAGGGATTCACCTTATCGGGATCGATTTCGAGTTCCGTGATCGCCTGCCTGACGATGGAAGCCTCGACTTCGCCCTTCTGCTGAAGTTGGTAAAGCGCTGCAAGTGTGATGAACTGAGCGTCAACCTCGAAGTGTCGTCGCAGCGCTTCACGCGTTTCGCTGCGGCCCATGCCGTCCGTGCCCAGACAGTAGAGTCCACCGGGAACGTACGGACTAATCTGCTCGGACAATGCCCGAATGTAATCAGAAGCTGCAATGAAAGGCCCGGTCTCATCGGCGAGCAGCGTTTCAATGTAAGACTTCTTCGCCGGTTGATCCGGATGCAGCATGTTCCAACGATGGCATTCCGCCGCTTCACGTCGCAATTCCGTGTAGCTGGTAACGCTGTAGAGGCTACTGGAGATGCCGTACTTTTCAGCAAGCATGTTCTGGGCATCAATCGCGGAGTTCATGATTGCACCACTACCGAACAGCGTGACGCGGTGCTTCTCGGTGGAAGCCGTCACATCCGAGAACTTGTACGCTCCCTTGATGATGCCTTCCTCAACGCCTTCAGGCATCGGCGGATGGACATAGTTTTCGTTTTCCGCCATCAGATAGTAGATCGCGGTTTCGCCGTCTTCGTAGAGCCGTTTCATGCCCTCGAGAATGATGACGGCAATCTCATAGCCAAATGCCGGGTCGTAAGCTCGCACTGTCGGATAGGCGATTGCGTTGACAAGACTGTGTCCGTCCTGATGCTGCAGGCCCTCTCCATTGAGCGTCGTGCGACCGGCGGTACCACCGATCATAAAGCCCTTCGCTCGCATGTCCGCTGCCGCCCATATCAGGTCGCCAACTCGCTGGAAGCCGAACATGGAGTAGTAGATAAAGAACGGAATCATGTTGATGCCGTGTTGGGCATAGGCCGTTCCCGCGGCGTTGAACGACGCCATGGAGCCGGCTTCCGTGATACCCTCTTCAAGGATCTGGCCGTTTTCGGCTTCCTTGTAGTACAGCGTCTGATCGGAATCGATCGGCTCGTAAAGCTGCCCTGCGTGGGCATAGATTCCGACCTGCTTGAAGAGTCCTTCCATACCGAAGGTTCGAGACTCATCAGGCACGATGGGCACCAGATGCTTGCCAACCGATTTGTCTCGAAGCATGTCGCCCAACAATCGCACAACGGCCATTGTCGTGGAGATCTTGCTCATTTCGCCCGTCTTCTTGTCGGGGCGACTGGTCATCTTGTTCTTAACCGTATTTGCAAAGTCGGCCAAACGAGGCACCTTCATCTTCGGCGGCTCGGTGGGGCGAGACGGCACGTATCCGCCGAGCGCCTTGCGTCGCTCGTGGAGGTACTGCATCTCAACACTGTCTTCCGGCGGCATGTAGAACGGCGCGTTCTTGACGTCCTCGTCGGAAATGGGAATCCCAAACCGATTGCGGAAGGCGAGCAGTTCGTCTTCGTTCTGCTTCTTGAGGTTGTGGGCGATGTTGCGACCCTCGCCCTCTTCTCCAAGCCCATACCCTTTAATGGTCTTCGCCAGAATGACCGTTGGTCGACCGTTGTTGATTTCCGTCGCCATCTTGTAGGCGGCGTAGACCTTCTCAGGGTCGTGGCCTCCGCGTCGCATTTTCTCGAGCTTCTCGTCCGAGAAACTCTCGACCAATTTCAGCAGCTCGGGGTGCTTTCCGAAGAAGTGATCCCGGATGTACTTGCCGTCCATCCCGACGTACTTCTGATACTGACCGTCGACGACTTCGCCCATGCGTTTGATGAGCAGACCCGTTTCGTCGTCCTCCAGCAGAGGATCCCAGTCGCTACCCCAAACAACTTTGACGACGTTCCATCCCGCACCGCGGAACAGACCTTCCAGCTCCTGGATGATCTTGCCATTACCACGCACGGGACCATCGAGTCGCTGCAGATTGCAGTTAATAACCCACGTCAGGTTGTCCAGCTTTTCGCGACCGGCCAGCGTGATCGCTCCCAATGATTCGGGCTCGTCACATTCGCCATCGCCGAGGAATGCCCACACCCGCTGGTGGTTCGTATTGCGGATGCCGCGATCTTCCAGGTAACGATTGAAGCGTGCCTGGTAGATCGACATGATTGGACCGAGTCCCATCGATACCGTGGGATATTCCCAGAAGTCAGGCATCAACCATGGGTGCGGGTAGGACGACAGGCCACCCTCTTCCTGCAATTCGCGACGGAAGTTGTCGAGGTTCGCTTCGGACAGCCGACCTTCCAGGAATGCTCGTGAGTAGGGTCCCGGCGATGCGTGACCCTGGAAGTAAATCATGTCGCCGTCGTAACCGCTTTCGCCACGCCCACGGAAGAAATGGTTTTGAGCTACCTCGTACAACGTCGCCGAAGAAGCAAACGTCGAGATGTGCCCGCCGAGTCCATCGAAGCGTTTGTTGGCTCGCACGACCATCGCCATCGCGTTCCAGCGAATGATGCTCTTGATGCGTCGCTCGATCTCACGATTGCCGGGATAGCGAGGTTGCTCGTTGGCCGGAATCGTATTGATGTAGGGCGTGTTGTACTGGAGGGGAAGTTCGACGCCCTCCTGCGATGCCTTGTAGTTCAGAGCTGCCAGCAGATATTGGGCTCGTTCCCGTCCCTTGCTGTCCAGAACATATTGAAGTGACTCAAGCCATTCCCGGGTTTCCGCCGGATCGACGTCCGCTCCCTTGGGTGGATTCGGATTGGGCACGGTTTGTTCGCCGTCGTTGAGGATGGTTGCCTCGGACATACTATTTCCTTCCATACATCAATTGTGTCGATGTCGCGCGGTCTCTGCGCAGATGGGTTGGTAAAGGTTCGCGGAGTACTGGTAGCCTCGCGAGAGAGGATTGGCCATTTTCTTGTGCATGACCAATTGCGATGCTGGCAGTTCGATTCGCTGATTTTTCCCGATATGTTAATCAGACACATTGTTCTCGAACGGAGGTTCGAGGTAAAGGGGGAACAGCGCCTATCCGCATCGACGCAAACCCCTCCGATACCGGGAGTTACGAAAATCACAGTTCCGGCAAAAGACGTTCATTCGCCCAAGAACGCGCGACCTCGCCGCGGATTGATCTGTTTTACTTCGTACTCATTTCCGGAGACATCCTCCAGCTTTGAAAGCTGATCGTCTGAAAGTAGCTCCTTAATGAGCTCTTTTCTGTACCGGTCGCGCAGTTTCTGAATTTCGTCGCGCAGCTCTTTTTGCATCTCACGATGCCTCGCTTGCACTTCCTTCTGCTGCTCATCAGAGACGCCCAACATCTTCACCAACTTATCATCGACGAGCGCCATCGCCCCGCGATTCTTGATCTTCATCTGGATCTCGAGCTGGCCGAGTCGTTTGATTTGGCTGGGCGAAAGAATTTCTTTCAACTCTTTCTCCAGGTTTTGCCGGATGGCCTTCGTGGCAGCTGCCATCATTTTCCCGGCATCACCACCGAATTTGGCCTGCGCAGCAAAAATCTCGCCCGTCTGTCGTTTGATGTCTGACTGCAGTTCTTTGACAACGGCAATCTGATCGTTGGACAGCTCCAACTCCTCCTGGATCTGTTCCTGCTGAAGCATCCCCAGCGGATCGTCAGGCAGGAAGCCGCCAGAAAAAGAGAACGCCGACAACGGCATCGCCCCCGTTGCGTCAATACTCATGACTCGAGTGACAATGGCCTCCTGAGCCGCCGTCACGGACACCATAATTGCCAGAACACAAGCTACCAGGAATTGTCGCATCGTCTCACCCTTATCTTTGAAGCCACGTTGAGTCGCCAGATTGTAACAGTTGCCGCCGAGTTGCGAGTCTTTCGCCGAAACTCGGCGGATCCTGGGGAATTTCAAGCACTCGCGGCCTCCTTAGTACGGAAATGAAAACCGCTTGTTCAGTCGGCGGCATCAAAGCCCGCCGTTGCCGACCTCGCGGAACTCATTCAGCAATGCCGTTCACGCTGGTCTTCCGTGGTTGCCGCTCGGTTTGCGGCTCGCTAAACGTCTTCGCGTCTTCGCGTTGATTGGTTGATCCCAATTCGATCTGCGAAGCTCTGCCATCCAGGAAATTCGCCAACGGCAGTCCCAGTAGCTTAACCGTGGCGTTGCGCCATCGCCGCAGCCCGGTATCGGCGACGGTACGCCTGCGGCGCCATTCCAATCGACTGGCGAAACTGAAACGCAAAGGCGCTCTGGTCACAGAAACCCGTTCTCTGGGCAATCTGACCAATCGACAATTTGGGCTGCGTCAAAAGCTCGCATGCCAGTTGCATACGACACAACAACATGAACCCTCGCGGCGACATCCCCAGCACCGACTGAAAGTGACGCCCCAATTGCCTCGTCGACATACCGGCAATGTCGGCAAGATCGTTCACGTTGTGTCGTTCCGCGGGTCGCTGCCGAATGCGTTCAACGACTTCATCCAACCGTGTGCCCGCCAGTAAACGCTTTCTTCGACCTTCATACGGTTGCACCGTTCCCATGACGCCGATGACATCGTCGTGCATGTCAAACACGGGGAACTTGTTGGTCACGTACCAACCGATCGCCCCGCAGGATGGGTTCACTAGCAACTCGACGATGTTCAGCAACGGTTTTTGGGTCTCCGTTACCTTCCTGTCATCAGCGACGATCCTGCCTGCGACGTTACTGGGATAGAGATCGTAGTCCGTCACGCCGATCAAGTTCTGCTCAACGCCAAAATCCAGTCCCTGCCGTGGGCTTGCACTGAAACCCATAAAGCGACCGTCCGCGTCCTTGATGAAAAAAGTGACGCCTTCCAACCCGGCAAAGAGCGCCGTGAATGAACCGGGGACCATACGTGCGAAAAAATCACGCTGTGTTTTCTCACTGGTCGATACGTCGGTTCCAGCCGCCTCGTCACTCATCGTTGTCTCACAGATCGACACGAGCACATGGTTAGCGCTGCGTTTACTTGAACGTCAGCCGTTTTGTATACGTGCCCCATGTCCGTCCGTCTACACGCCCCGACCGGCAACACGTGCACAACAAGAGCCCCTCTGTCCGAAACATGCCCAACGCGGTCCGATCACATCAACACACCCGGCCAAATTCAAGTTGCCCAGACCAAGTTGCCCAGACCAAGCTGCCCAGACCAGAACGAGCCTGGCGCAGGTTGCTACGACACGAGCTTAGACATGGTAGGGCGTCCCGGTTTGGCTGAGTCGCAATCCCGCCAGCTGCAGGGCCTTCAATGCAAGGTAGCAGACCGCCGTTTGGCCGAGATTGATAAAGGCCAGCACCACAACAATGCGATCCGGTTCCGGCCCGGTCCCAAGCAGCACGTAAAACAGCAATGTCTCGGCAACCGCGCTCCCTAGCGACGCAACTACCCAAGTCATGATTGTTGCGGAAGCTTTGTAAGGGCGAAACGCCCACCAGATCGTCGGCATCACAATGCCGAGATTCACGCATGCAAGGACTGCCAAAACAACGTACAGCGTAGTTTCGATCTCAAACTGAAGTTGCGCTGGCAACAGCACTCGAGTGATTGCCAGCGAGAGCGCCAACAACGTTGTGGCCAGCAGCAGCTCACGCAGATTGAACCGACTGCCCAAACCACGGTCGGTCGCGTCCGGACGCACAAGACGCCAGCCAAAAACTCGGCTGGCAATCCACAGTGGCAACTGAGCCACGACTGCAAAGAACATTAATAGTCCTCCCACCTCGACAATTTCACCGTCGCTTATTCCGTCGCCCATGCGATTCCCAATCACAATCGACAACCACATCAACACCACCAGAAGGCAAGTGACGGGAAGACGTAGCACGGGCGACCCCGGCGACAATGCGGCCCACACGCTGATCAGGTTCAACTGGCCAATACATGCCCCAAGCCAAAACGCATACAGTGGCAAGAAGAGTTCTGACGACGGGTTAGGGTAGATCCCAACCAACAGATTATTGACAAAGCAAGCCGCGAAGATCGCCGCGATTGCAGCGTGAGGGGTGGAAACAAATCGCGTCGATTCTGCTACTGAAAAACGCATTCTCACGACTGACGTTCAAGGAGTCGCGAGGGCCAGGTGCCAGGTGCACGCACAATAGGGTCGCGAGAGATCCAGAACCTCATCGTACGCCATTGGTACTGGAACAACTAGCGTTTTCGTATTGGCCGGCAATGAACAACCGCGGTGCCGCAAAGGGTGGTTACACCAATTGGCACTGCTCGACACTGATTGGTTGAGAAGTGTTTCGCATGCACCGAAACGGCCGAACCACCTCATTCGCGACCCGGCGGCAGCAGAGCCAACCGCCGAACCCAGCAGCACCAGGGAGGCGCATGGCGTGAGAGCAGTAAACTAACGACTCGACAACAGATCGAGTCGTCCGACGCCATCAATATTCGCCCGACTAGCGTTTGCGTTTTGGCTTGTAGATTTCAACCGCGGTACCGTAGAACACTTCGCCGGCGTTCATCAGCGTTTCACTGAGCGTTGGATGCGGGTGAATGGTTTCAGTGATGTCATGGACTTCGCAGCCCATTTCAATCGCGAGCGCCGATTCGCCGATCAGCTCGCCAGCCCCCGGCCCAACCATTCCGCATCCCAACAGACGTTTGGTTTCCGGATCGACCAACCATTTCGTCAAACCTTCGCCACGGCCAATCGCCTGAGCACGACCGCTGGCAGCCCACGGATACATCGCAACTTCGTGCGGGATGTTGTCGCGTTTTGCCTCGAGTTCGGTAAGGCCCGCCCACGCAATCTCGGGATCGGTGAAGACAACCGCGGGAATCGCGGCCGGTTCAAAGACGGCAGGCTTGCCCAGAATCGCCTCGACGGCCACCTTCGCTTCATGGGAAGCTTTGTGAGCCAACATGGGCTCGCCGGCCACATCACCGATGGCGAAGATGTTGGGTTCCGCCGTTCGCTGCGACGCATCGCAGACGACGAAGCCGCGTGGATCGACCTGGATGTTCGTATTTTCGAGTCCGAGTCCTCGACTGGTCGGGCGTCGGCCGACTGCCACCAGCACACGGTCGTACTGCTCGGTGCCGAACTTGCCGGGCCCTTCGAATGCCACTTCCACCTTGTCGCCGCGCTCACCAAGCGAGCCGACCTTGGTGTTCATCAACAGCTCCATCTGCTTGTCGAGCCGTTTTTGCAAAGGCTTCACCAAGTCACGGTCAGCACCAGGCAACAACGTATCCGTCAATTCGACAACGCTGACCTTGGTACCCAGATTCGCGTACACGGTACCCATTTCCAGACCGATGTAGCCGCCGCCAATCACCAGCAAGGTTTCGGGAATGTCGGCCAATTCCAGCGCGCCGGTTGAATCCATCACGCGATCCGAATCAATCGCCAACGAACCAGGCATCGCCGGGGTCGAGCCGGTCGCGATGATAAGATTGTCGAACGTCAGCTGACCGCCGACGGGGATCGAATCGTCATCACCTTCCAGGGAAAGTGTTCGCGAATCGACAAGACTACCACGGGCATTAATGACCGTGACCTTGCGCTTCTTGGCAAGCTGCTTCAGGCCACCCGACATCTTGGCAATCACGTCGTCCTTACGGGCGCGCACCTTGTCGATGTCAATGGTGGGTTCGCTGAAGGTCACACCCCAGTCGTCATTCAGCTCTTCGACTTCGCTGATCACACGAGCAACGTGCAAAAGTGCCTTTGAAGGAATACAACCGCGAAGCAGGCAGGTGCCGCCAAGTCGCGAATCCGATTCGACAATGGTAACGGTTTGCCCTGCGTCAGCGGCGATGAAGGCAGCGGCGTAACCGCCTGGCCCACCACCGAGTACAACCAGTTGAGAATGCATGCTGTTAGCTCAAGCGTAAAGCGAACGAGAAGTCGAACCGGGTAGGTAGAACAGTAACGGGCCGATGTTCGGGTTGGAACAATCGGCCCCAGAGAACTCGTGAAAACGAGAGCTCGCTACTATCTGGACAAGAATTCGATGACGATGTTCACGTCAACGGGCAGACTGACATCGCTTGGTCCCGGAAGACCCAGCAAAGTTGCCCGACAAGTTTCCGCGTCAACACCCAGCCACTCGAGCGATTCGCTCTGTGCGTCTTCCATCTGCTGACGATAAATCGCCTGAAGATTCTTGCGAGGGCGTACCGTAACCACGTCACCGGCGCGAACCCGGAACGATGGCGACGAAGTCTTCACGCCATTGACCTGGAAATGACCGTGGACGATGCCCTGACGGGCTTGCGGTCGCGAACGGGTGAAGCCGGCACGACGCACAACGTTGTCCAGGCGACGCTCGCAAAGCAGCATCAGGTTTTCACCCGTGTTGCCTTTTTGACGACCGGCCTTGTCGAAGTACTTACGAAGCTGGCGCTCGCCCAGCCCATAATAGTGCTTGATCTTTTGCTTCTCCATCAAACCGAGACCGTAGTTCGACGGTCGTTTGACGCGAGTACGCATCCCCGGCGGATGATCACGACGCTCCTGGGCGCGAAGTGCACCGGCGCTTTCGTAAATCTGGGCGCCGAGTCGTCGGTTAATCCGTGCCTTTGGACCTGTATAGTGTCCCATTACTTAATTCCTTGTGCTGAGACCGGGTGGTGTCCGGTACATCAACTGTCTGTTTTTGATTGGTTAAACAAGTTATCCGCCTCTAGCTGGCCACCACTGCCTGACTAGAATCCACCATTTTCGCGAATTCCTCCTATTCCGGCAAGAGGACTCTCGGCATCTTTAAACGGATTCCTGAACGTCATTTCCGGCGAAATAGACACCACACCAATGCTGACACGTGCAATATGAAACCCAATCTCTGGATGCCCTACACCCAGATGAAGCACAGCGACCCAACTCGTGTCGCGAGAACCGATGATGTTTATCTGATCCTGGAAGACGGTCAAAGGATCATTGATGGACTGGCATCGTGGTGGACAGCCTGCCATGGCTACAACCATCCTCACATCCGTAATCAGGTTGCGAATCAACTGGAAACGATGCCCCACGTCATGCTGGGTGGGATCACGCACGAACCGGCTCGACGCCTGGCCGCGCGACTGGCGGCAATCACGCCGGGCGACCTGAACCATGTCTTCTTCAACGATTCCGGGTCCGTCGCCGTCGAAGTTGCCATGAAAATCGCGGCGCAGTTTTGGCGAAACCAGAACATCTCCGGTCGCAATCGGTTCATCAGTTTTCAAAATGCCTATCACGGCGACACCACCGGAGCGATGTCCGTCTGCGATCCCGTCAACAGTATGCACGCGCACTTCAAGGGCTTTCTCCTCGAGCAGTTCCCGCAGGCGATTCCTCGCTCCACGGCAGAAGCAGCGGAACTATCCGCATTCCTCCACGAGCGCAAAGACGAACTGGCCGGCGTTATCATCGAACCGCTCGTTCAGGGCGCCGGAGGCATGAAGTTTCACTCGACGGACTCGCTGCGCATGATTGCCAACGCCGCGCGAGAGAACGGCCTCCTGCTCATCGCCGATGAACTGGCCACCGGATTTGGGAGAACGGGAACCATGTTCGCCTGCGAGCAAGCGGAAGTCGTCCCGGACATCCTCTGTGTTGGCAAAGCCCTTACGGCCGGGACCATGGGCATGGCGGCAACAATCGCAACCGAACAGGTATTCGACACGTTCTGGTCCGACGATTCGACGCACGCTTTGATGCATGGCCCCACATTCATGGCCAATCCGCTGGCATGCGCCGCCGCCAATGCATCACTCGATCTATTCGAATCGACGTCACGCGTCGAACAGGCCGCTGCCATGGAATCGGAACTGCTCGAAATGCTCGCGCCGTGCCGCAAGCTGCCGGGTGTGGTCGACGTCCGTTCCAAGGGGGCCGTCGGAGTCGTCCAGGTGCAGGAACTCCACCACCTGAACGAATTGCGAGCCATGTTCCTAGACAGGAAAGTCTGGCTTAGACCCTTTGCGGACATGATCTACATCACGCCACCGCTAACGATTGGGGACCGCCTGAGCACGCTGACCGAAGCAATCGTGGACGTCGTCTCCCGCTGGTCCCGAGAGTCGAACTAGGCCCGCCCAAAATTAGAACGGAGCAGGCAAGCCATCGCGACGATCGCCGATACGATTGAAGACGATCGGGTCAATGTCATACGGAATACGAGGCACGTGGCCATCAGCGAAGACCGAGAAAAAGCCTTCGCCGTGAGCCGACCCAAACTGAAACCCTACGTTGCCAGAATCGCCGCTCGAGCCGGAGATGACGTCCCGCCCAGGCCGGTATCCCGTGTAGCGAATGATGTCCGGATCCCAACCATCCGTCCACCCAATGTCGTCATGCCATGCTCCGGTCGTGTATCGGTCTACATTCAGCCGCTTTTCACCGATGACCATCGTCTTCGACGTGCCGTCCGTAATCCTGCCCATCGTGCAAGGCTCGCTGGCAATCGTACGCGTGATCACGCCGTAGTACTTCGATCCCGGCTGGACCGCACCATGAGCCGTTCCCTGCCAGAACCATGGATCATGACTGGGGCGATCCGGATTGAACTCATTCGCAGGAGTCGCCGCCGCATAGTCGTTCAGCGCACACCCCTGTGAACAGTCTTCCGCGGATCCTCGCGTCACGCGAACCGTTGGTTCACGGCGAGAAGGGCAGAAGTACATCGGCACCAGCGTCTTGCGCACCTGCAGATCGCGGTGCCTGTCACCTTCTCCGTAGCCGCGAGAAACTTCCTGCAGAGCACCGTCTTCAATGAACGGCAGAATCTGGACCATCCAGCCATAGCCTTTGCTGTACCTGGAATTCGCGTCGCCGGCGTCATGCCACGGCTCCGTACCTCCCGTGGGAAATTCACCCCGCGCGGACTCATAGTTGAGCACCGCGAGCCCCATTTGCTTGAGGCCATTGATGCATTGCGTACGACGCGCCGCCTCGCGGGCTGACTGCACGGCCGGTAACAGCAACGTCACCAACATCGCGATGATGGCGATCACAACGAGCAGTTCAACCAGCGTAAAAGCCGCCCGAACGAAAGAACGAGTTTGCATATCAAAAAGTGCTCCTGAACATCTATTCCTGTGTGACTATTCGCCGCCCGACAATAGCCCCTCCAACTCAGCTCCCTCAACCTCCCGGCTCCATCCGGATTCGAAGCCCACCAGCTTCTTCCCGTCGTAGCCTTCCGCCTCATAGCACGCGATGTTCTCTTCGAAGTTACGTGACTCTGCCTTCGTGCCATACCGTACGATGAACTTCTGGTTGTCGCGGGGCGAAGTCAGTAGTTCGTTCCAGTCGATCTCTTCGCCGCGACCAGCCAGTTCCGCATCCATGAATTCGATGAACTCCGCCTCGTCCTTCGGGGCCTTCCCCCTGTTTCGCGTACGGTACAACTGAAACCACTTCGCAACGTTCTCGATTTCGATCAAACCCGGAGCCGGTTTGGGACGAGACAGCTCGCATCCCGCGAAGATCGTTATCAAAACCAAAAGGCCCCGTCCCAGGGCCGACCGAGTGACCGGGTTCATCTTCATCTCCATAAACCAGGAAGGAACCGCCGACAGCAGTTCGCGCTGCTCAATCGGAACCGCGTCCTGACGACAACGGCGTAATCTGAGTCGGCACTCGAAATGCCTGCCACAGCTCTCGTGGGACCTTGCGGAAACACTTCGCCACTCGCTCCCGAGTCCACGACCGGCCCTCCACACGTCGAATTAAAATCCGTTCAATCTGATTGGGGAACTTTCTGGCGACCTTTCCGTAGACCTCGGGATCTTTTTCTCCAGAATCGCCGATCAGGATGAAGCGGCGCCCGGGGAACATGCGGAATATCGACTTGATGATGTTGTATTTGTTTCGCTTGCGCGACAGAAACAACCTGAGGACGCTGGGATCTCCGAAACGATAGTTGCGCAAGTGAAAGGAGCCGTCTGGAAAACCGTTCTCTCCGAGCATCCTTTTTAATGGCTCATAAAGCTGCCAGGGGCTGGATGAAACGTAGTGAAACACGACTCCCTGCGCACGCCATCCATCAAAGAGCATGGCCATCCCGGGGACTGCCACAAACGGATTGATAAAGGTGTTTTGCAACAACTGCCGACGGTGCGCGACCTGACTGATCTTGATCGTGTCGTCAATGTCCGAGATGACGGAGATGCCGCGTTCCGGAATGAGCGGCACGTCGTCGGCAAGAACTCGAGTGTCCCCGGGAGGAAGCACAACCTGACGCCGCACCGTGTACACCGGGGCGCCTTCGGTCGATCCGCCCGGTCGCCGAAGCGCGTCGGGAATGTCGCGTCCATCGAGCGTGACGCCCACTTTCACGTGGCCACTGCGGCGAGACCGTGACGGCGCCGACTTAACATGCTCCCCGAATTTGAGCACGACCGTCTTGCCGCGTACGGGCTGATCCAGGAATCCGCGAATGCGTTCCTGAAAAATTGCATTGTTCCTCAGCGAGGTCTCATCCGTCTTCAGGACGCGATGCACCAATCGCAGGAACATTCGCTGCCGAATACTGTCGTTGCCGGCGTTGAAGGCGAACAACGATTGCGAAATTCGCCACGTATTCGAATCGGTATCGTGATAGCCAAAGCTGGGAAACAGTTTCAACTGTTGATTAACCGACAGATCGCTGTGGGATTCTGTAGGGCTGGACGTGTTGACTTGCATGGATTGCCTCTGTATCGGCCGGGTTATCCAGTTGAATTCAGTGTGACAGGTTGTGCAAGCGGCCATCGCCCCCCGAAACAGGCTTGCAAACGACTGTTGCCAGAAGAAGGTCAAAGCCCCTCGATGTCCAATGGTGAAAGAGACGGATGCCGCTAAACTGCCCGCATGGATCCCGCAATGAGCTTGACGTTCGCCACCGTGATTTTCTTCGGCATCATGCTTGGCATGTTGGGGGTGTCGATATTCCGCTTCTGGCAACGCCCTCAGCCAGCGACGTTCCTGCTCTTTCTGGCCGTTATTGTAGGCGGAAGCCTCTTCGTCGCACTCGTGTTGTGCATGCCGAACTACCGGCCGCTGCGAGCCGCTCGTTTACTATGTTTCGGCTGGTTCCTGTTCTTGCCGGCGTATCTGACGGCCGTGGGCTTCATGACAAAAACACGCTGGCTGCGAGCGATCAGTACGTTACTGATCGTCATTCTGCTCGCGATCGCGGGCTACAGCTTTCTCGTTGAGCCGTTTCGCCTTGAAGTCACAGAATTCACGATTCGCTCGCCAAAAGTAAACCGTCCACTGAAACTGGCGTTGCTCGCCGATTTTCAGACCGATCAATTTCGCGACTACGAACGAGACAGCCTCGAACTGATCATGGCATGGCAGCCGGACGCTATTTTCTGTGCTGGCGACTATTTGCAGTCAGTAAACCAACAGGGATGGCAGGAACTGCGAGACGCGATGAACGCCCACCTGCGAAGCATCGGTTTCCACGCCGAGATGGGTATTTTCGCCGTGGGAGGTAATACTGATTTTCGCCGCTGGCCGGAGATATTTGACGGCTTCGAAGCAAACCTGTTCACGGACACGCAATTCGTCGAAACGTCCGAGTTCGCGGTGACTGGCTTGTCCGTCGAAGACAGTTTCGACACAACGCTGGAAGTCTCCCTGGCCACAGACAAATTCCACGTTGTGCTTGGACACGCACCCGATTATGCCCTCAGTCCGTTCAACAGTGGGGATCTGCTACTGGCGGGACACACTCATGGAGGACAGGTCCGACTCCCGGGCATTGGGCCGATTGTGACCTTCTCCCAGGTTCCTCGTCATTGGGCAGCCGGAAAAACGCCACTTGCCAACCGACGCACGCTCGTCGTCTCTCGGGGTGTCGGCATGGAAAGACGTGACGCCCCGAGGCTTCGATTTCTCTGCCGTCCGCAGCTCGTGTTTATTCGCGTCGAGCCCGTCCCGGCAACTAACCAATCCGACTAGCGAATAATCGAACTACTAGCTGGCACGCTTGTCACGGTCGGTCCACTGAACAAGACGGCCGACGACACATTGCTTTGCCACTGGTCGAATCTTGTACCGGTATTCGTGTCAGTCACTATTGCGGTGAATTCCTGCCCACGCTTCGGAGTCGGGTACGGAATCAAGACGTCGTCGTAGGTTGTACCATTTACCTCGACGGTCCACCCGAGGTGGCTTGGTGACACCAGCCTTACAATTGCCCTGCGGCCATCCATATTCTGACTCCTAAACGATCCAAGAGGAATTGATCTACCAAATGGACAGACGACCGCGTCGCCCGATCCCATCTCGCCGCCGAAACCAAGTCAAACAACACCACGGCATCACATACGGCAGACCGCAACACTCCGGGCTACACGTTTGTATCGACGTGAAAAATCTCAAACATTGAGAGAACGTCAGCACGACTTGCGTATTTACCGCACTATTTAGCGGATTAACGCAACCATGTACACACCAATGAGGGGGCGTGTTATTCCACCTTTTTTATCCGGGTTTTGAGACGGCCGTACTTCCGGAGGTCCACCACCACCACCCCACCGAGTGCAAAACTGCTATTGCGAGAGCGCCAAAGGCGATCAACGAAGCGGAATCCCGCAGCACACAGAGGTCGCAACGCAATCCGCCCAGAGCCCCCAAGCACACAATGACAAAAGAAAGTCAACCGCAAGACCCGCCGCAAAACGACGGTTCACACGGAGGGGCTACGACGCATCGCGCCAAGATGAGCAGAACACCGAGCCAACTCCGGTGCCGTCGATGCGCAGGGCTACAGCGGAAGCCAACGCGCGTCGCCCGTGCCGCTGTGTGTCACTTGCCGCGGTGCGTGAAGTGCGCCGGTGTGAAGTGCGCCGGTGTGAAGTGCGCCGGTGTGAAGTGCGCCGGTTATTAGGTGTAGGGGCTTCCGACTACGAATTGTCGGCACCGCCGCCGTCGATTTCGAGCGTACCGATGGCGTATTCGGCGACCTGGAACAAATTGGTCTTCTTGGCGACAAGATCGCTACCTCGAAACGCCACGATGACGTGCACGCCTGCCTCAGAGAACACGTAGACATCGCATTGCCCTGCGAGCGACTTCACATCGCCACCACGTGGGTCGGTGTCGAATGGCTGCTTGCCCTTCAGCGACATCTTGTTGACGCTCAGGGTCTGCCCCGGTTCCGGGGTTTCGATGTCGACCTTTGAAAAGTTAGCACCTCGAAAGTGTTTGTTTGCGTTTGCTTTGATGCGGCCCAGAACGGCGGGCAGTTTCTGATCCTCGTCGGATACCCAGCCGAAATAGGCGTAAACCGGCAGCCGGTCGTTGGGCCCCTCCAGTTTTACAAACTCTTCGTAAGACTTCTTGAAACCCGGCAACTTGCCGAACGGTGGCTCGATACGCGTGGGACTCACCGGTAGCGTTCGCTCGATCATCCCGCGTTTCAGTTCCTTCTTGTCGAACTCGGACAGGAACGTTGGCAGCCGCATCGAAGCAACGCCATCAATCGACTCAGTATCCGGGTGGAGGTTCTGCAGGAACTTGGAAGCGAAGCCCAACCGCGAAACCTGGTTCTGCATCTGGGCCTCATAATCCGCCTTACCGCAACCAACCGTTACCAGTAAGCCGGCCAGAATCGCCCATCCAACACTTTTACCAAACATGCTTGTGTTCCTGTTGATCCGCTATTCGCCTCAAAATCTGCTCTGCCGCTCCACCCGGCAGTCACTCGTAGTTTAACCAGTCTGGCTCAAAAAGCAGGATGTCTCAAAAAATCAACACGCCGTCACGGTTCCCCGCTTTCCTCCGTATCCGGGAAAATCCACCCGGCAAATTCCCGGGCAAAAGCTTGCTGTGAGCTACCGTTTCAATACAAACATTCCCAACCCGGAGCAGCCACCGATGAAAATCCGACGCCGCCAAATCATCAACGATGAAACGGTTCAGGGCGAACTACTCTTCCGTTCCGTCATCTACTGGTTTGCCGGCCTTGCGTTGGTCGAGGCCATGATCTTCGGATGGAACGTGTACACGGCTCCCACGCAGCCCTGGGCGGACATTCTGGGCAACTTCATCTCGGCCAGCACACCGGTGGTCTTTGCGGCGGCAATCCTGTTACCACTCATCCTTCTTGACGTGCTCCGGGTCAGCAACCGTTTCGTCGGCCCCATCCAGCAGATTCGTCACACGCTCCGCCTGCTCTCGACAGGTGACACGTCACGCCGTGTCTACCTTCGGCGTCATGACTTCTGGCACGAACTGGCACATTACACCAACGTGATCGCGCATCAGTTGGAGGGTGAAGAGGAACCGGAAGAAGAGGTCGACTACGAGGACATTGATTTCCCCTGCACGGACGAACTGACCTCCCCGCTTGAACAGCATCAGGCGAGCAAGGCAAGTAAAGAACGTAACGAAGTCACCAATTCGCCGACCGGAGCTTACTAGAGCACGGCGGCGAGGTCGTCGCGCAGGTCTTCAAACGCTTCCAGGCCAACCGAAAGCCGAATCAACCCATCCACAATCCCATGCTTCGCGCGGTCCTCGGCATCGTAGCTGGCGTGCGACATGGAAGCCGGTTGCTCAATCAGTGACTCGACGGCGCCAAGACTCACGGCCAACTGAAACAGCTTGGTCGATTCCACCAGCTTCTTTGCCACGTCGTAGCCACCGGTCGTTTCGAAGCTGACCATCCCGCCAAATCCGCCGACCATCTGTCGGGCCGCAAGGTCGTGACCGGCGTGCGTTGGCAAACCGGGATAAAGGACTCGAGCGACGTTGGGGTGTTCGTCAAGGAAGCGTGCAATCTGCAGCGCCGTTTCAGACTGGGCCTGAACGCGAAGCTCCAACGTCTTTAGCCCGCGAGCCAACAGGAACGACTCAAAGGGTCCCAACGTTGCGCCGGTTGCGTTCTGAACGAAATAGAGCCGGTCGTACAGATCCTTGTCGGCGACCACGAGGGCACCGCCCAGCAGATCGCTATGCCCACCGAGGTACTTGGTTGCCGAGTGCATGACGATGTCCGCACCCAGCTCGAGCGGACGGGTGAGCGCGGGTGACGCAAACGTGTTGTCGACTGCCAGCAGGATGCCGTGCCGCTTCGCAATTTCCGCACACGCGGCGATGTCGGTGATGCTCATCAGCGGATTGCCGGGGCTTTCAATCCACAACAGTTTCGTCTGCGGCGTGATCTTCGATTCCAGCAATTCCAGATCACCGGCGTCCGCCAGCGTCACGTTAACGCCCGTTCGATTGACGATCTTGTGCAGCAGCCGATAGGTGCCTCCATAAATGTCTGAACCGGCGAGCACATGATCGCCAGACTCCATCAGCATGGTCACGGCGTGGGTGGCGGCCATTCCCGAAGCGAAACACAACGCGTGCGTGCCCGACTCCAGCGATGCGATGGTGGTCTCCACGTTCTTGCGCGTCGGATTGCCACTTCGCGAGTAATCGAACTCGCCCCATTCCCCGGCCCCCGGCTGGATGAACGTCGAAGCGACGTGGATGGGTGGAACTACCGCTCCGGTTTGCGGATCCTTTGCATTGCCGTGGTGAATGGCACGGGTTCGGAACTTCATGCTTGCCTTTGCTATCAATTAGCGTCGTTGAGCGGATTTATTATTGCGAAGGAGAAACGGAGTTGCTGCGACGGGCAACACAGTCAGGCCCGGTACCGCAGCCTGGCCAGTAAGCCTAGCCGTCGAGCGCCTGCTTGAGATCCGCAATCAGGTCGTCCGTATCCTCAATCCCGCAGGACATCCGAATCATGTTGTCATAGATGCCCCATGCCTTGCGATCTTCCGGCGTGGCTTCAAAGTAGCTCATAACCAGAGGCTGTTCGATCAGGGATTCGACGCCACCGAGACTGGGACCGATGCGTGGGATTCGCGCCCGGTCGACGATATCTGCGGTCGCTCGCCAGTCGGCATCGCCAATCAGGAACGTGACCAGCCCGCCATAGCCTCGCATCGTCCGCTTCGCCACTTCGTGGTACTTGTGCGATTCAAGCCCGGGGTAGTACACCTTCTCGACGCGTGGATGGGACTCCAGAAACTCGGCGACCGCCAGCCCGTTCGCATTGTGGCGTTCCATTCTCAACTGGAACGTCTTGAGACCGCGCTGCAGCAAATAGATGCTGTGCGGCTGATTGATCGCGCCCATGATGCCACGCAACTTGCGAATCGGCTCCATGGCCTCCCGGTCCCGAGCGATGATGGCCCCCGCCAACAGGTCATTGTGGCCACCCAGGTATTTGGTGGCCGAATGCAACACGTAGTTCACCCCATAGGAAATGGGCTGCAAATTGTAGGGCGTCGCCAATGTCGCATCGATCAGCGTTTCGACATTGTGCTCCTTACCGAGGCTGGCAAACTGCTCAAGATCAACGCAACTGAGATGCGGGTTCGTCGGTGATTCGCTGATCAGCATCCGGGTGTTGTCATTGATGGCCGCCGCCATGGCATCGTAGTTACAGGCTTCCACCTGGCGGGTGACAACACCAAACCTCGCAAGGTGCTTCGAGCAAAATTCGCGACTGCGGTGATAACACTCGTTGAAGAAGATGACCTCATCACCGGCCTTCAGTTTCGCCATCAACACGCCCACGATGGCGGCCATCCCAGACGAGTACAACAACGCCTCTTCGCCGCCCTCCAGTGCCGCGAGCTTCTTCTCCACCACACGCTCGCCGGGCGATCCATAGCGACCGTACTCCTCACGCGGCTGTTCCTGCTCGATGAAGTCGATCACGGACTGCGTATCGGAAAAGGTGTACGTCGACGCGCAGAAGATGGGATCCGTAATCGCATCCCCCGGCTTCTGCCGCGCTTCGCCGGCGTGCACCGACAGTGTTGACGCACCAAATTTCGATGCCGGACGTTCCCCGGACGAGTTGGCCTTGGACTGGTCAGACTTTGATGTAGATGCCATGTGTCGCTCACTCGTGCTGTGCGGATTCGACCATTGCGATTTCAACTCGCCGGATCGACTCGCGACCTATTGCTGCGACTGCGCATAAAAAAACCGCAGACGCCCGTGAGGGCTGCGGCAAACTCTTTCCGAGTTGGACAGTGTGAAAGGGTCACCAGGTTCATGGTAGACAGTTCACAACTGTGGCTCTTTAGCAGTAAAGGCTGCAAGCGGCCGCAAATCCCACGTACCCTCAGCATAGGTGAGTCCTCGCTTCGAGGCAACCGCCGCCATCACCATTTGCCGTGCAATAAACTGACATCACACCTACAGCGCAAAAACGGCGATAATCCCTGTTCGCAAGCTGATCACCGGGACACCTCGGACCGGTACAAGTTTCTGGACGCAATCCGAACGTGCCACGTAGAATGATCCATATGAAGACCCTGCCTCGCCCAGTCGTCGCCGTCGCGCCGGTACTGAAAGTCCTGGTAATCGCACTATTCGTGATTGCGACCGTGGCCTCGAACGGAACGGTGGAGGCCAAAGAGAACCCGACGGATGTCGAGACGCTGATTCGCAAGCTGTCCGCCAACAGCTTTATCGATCGCGAACGCGCCACCGTCGCACTGTTGGAGGCTGGCGAAACTGCCGAGCTGGCACTTCGCAAAACCGTCGTGGATGGTGATCGCGAACTTCGCATTCGGTCGCGGCAGATTCTGGACGTCATCCAACAGCGACGCCGCAAGACAGAACTTCTGGCCTTCCGGAACGGTGAACTACCGCAGGAGCAACTTGTAGAACTGCCCGGATGGAAACAGTTCTCGACAAAGTACGGCGATTCGCCGGTCGCCCGACAGTTCTTCGCCGAAATGCTCGACGCCGAATGGGCATTGCTGCGGGAATACTACTCCAAAACCGAACACCCCAACGCACTGCGTACGCTGACGGCAAACCGGTTTCAGAGCATTCAGCAATCCATCGGCTACGACCAATATCCGCTGGGCATGATGCTGACGCTATTTTTTCTGGGCACAGAATCGCCGGAGCACTTCGACCTGCATGGCTCGCTATACAGTTTCGTGCGACATCGCAAACTGAACGTGTTGCTCTCCAGCCTCGCCATCGCCAAAACGGGCGTCAATGAATCGCAAATCGCCCGGAAGATCGTGGGCGACTGGCTGGTCGCGACCGGCGGGCGACAAATAAATGATCGGCTGGCGCTGCAGACTACGTTGATCTACCGCATGTACGATGAATGCAGCGTGATCGCCAAACGGGTGCTGCAGAACAAGGACGCACTCGTGCTTAGCAAGAGCTCGGCGATGCAGTCGATCGTCATCCGCAACGACCTTCCGCAAGCGAAGCTGATTGAGCCGTACCTTGAGGACAGGTCGCGATTGGGAATCACCGGCCAGCGCGAACGACAGGTCCGCGACGTCGCACTGGCGTGCCTGATGCACTTGCACGGCTTCGACGTAAAGAAGATTGGCGTCAAGGTCCTGCGGCCCGGCTCGCACTCGGCGTTTGACTACAACACGCTGGGCTTCATCACCGATGCCGACCGCCAGCGTGCCTTCAAGCAGTACGAAAAACTGCGCAAGGACAAAAAACAGAAAACAACGGACGACAATTAAGACATATCGTCTTTAACGATTAGTTCGATTGTGCCATACTGGGTTGACCGAGTCTTGGGGGAGAGAGGTCATGTCGAAACGTACACGTGCGCGCTCGCTGCGCTGTCTTAAATCGTCAAAATTTCACGGCCGTGGGCACGCGGAAACTTCGCAACCAAAGATTTCCGCAATCAAGCCGCTGACGCTGGAGGCGCTGGAACGGCGGTGCCTGTTGGCGGCGGACGTCGTCATCAACGAGATCAACTACGATCCGCCCGACAAGACGCAGTTCTCCGAGTTCATCGAACTCTACAACAACACCGACGAAGCCATCGATGTTTCCGGCTGGGCGTTCACCGATGGCGTCGACTACACCTTCGGCGCCGACGCGGAGATACCGGCTCGCGGTTACGTGGTGGTGGCACAGGACCCGGCGACGGCCGACAGCCTGTTCGGCGTCAGTTCTTTCGGCCCGTGGTCGGGACAGTTACGAAACTCCGGCGAACGCATCCAGCTCCGCGATGATGCCGGTCAGGTTGTGGACGAAGTTGACTACAAGCGTGGCTTTCCATGGCCGACCGTAGGCGATCGCCCGGGACACTCGATTGAGCTGATCAATCCAGATCTGGCGAACGACGTCGGCGGCAATTGGCGGCGCGCCGGCACGGAGAATGAATCCGCCGACACAATCGTCGTCTCGCGAGATTCAGAATGGTCATACTTCCCCGGCCGCAGCGAACCGACCGATTGGCTGGACCCGGCGTTCGATGATTCCAGTTGGGACGTCGGAGCAACGCCGATCGGCTACGGTGACAGTCACGTCGAAACGCGACTTGCGATGCGTGGTAATTACTCGACGGTCTACCTACGGCAGACATTTTCAGTCGACGACGTGAATGCGATTCCCAGCCTGCTGCTAAAGGCCCAATACGACGACGGATTCAATCTGTGGATCAATGGCGTTCATCTCGTTCAGGCCAATGTGAACTCCGACACGACGCCGTTCAATGCGACCGCTACGAACGCGCTCGAGAACTTTGAATTCGTCGAATTTGGCTTGCCCACGCCCAATACATTTCTGGTCGAGGGCGAAAACGTCGTCATGGTCCACATGGTGAACGGCTCCCTGAGCGGCAGTTCCGACGCGTGGTTTAGCGCAGAACTGATTGCCGGCGCAGCCAGCGGGAATTACTCGGCCGGCGCAGCCAATACCGTCGTGTCTCCCAACGCAGCACCCGCGGCGCGACGGGTTTCGCACGGCGAAGGCGAGGTCGTATCGGGTTCGGACGTCGTGGTTTCCACTCGCGTGACCGACGTCGAAGGCGTTGCGGCCGTGTCGCTGCAGTACCAGGTGGTGCGGCCAGGAGACTGGTTCGGTCGCTACCTGAAAGCCGACCTTGACGGTTCGCCTGTCCTGGATCCGCGATACGACGATCCGGCGGAATGGACGACTGTGGCCATGAACGACCAGGGCGTTGACGGCGACTCGGAGGCGGGCGACGACACCTACAGCGGCGTGATCCCGGCATCGGTGCAGGAGCATCGCAATCTGGTCCGCTACCGCATCCACGTCGAAGATGTACTGGGTGCTTCTGCAAACGTCCCTTACCCGGACGACCTGAATCACAATTTCGCCTACTTCGTCTACGACGGCGTGCCGGACTGGCAGGGTTCACTGACTTCAAGCACGGTCAAGCGGACGTTCGAACTGGAAACTTACAATCCAATCGCCACGTACCACCTGCTGACGAAGCAGGATTATCACCACGACTCGCAGCACATCCCCAATGCGCAAACGTCTTCCTACAGCGGCAGCGAATACCTGTGGCCGGGCACGATGGTTTACGACGGAGAAGTCTACGACAACATCCGCTATCGGGCGCGTGGCGGCGTGTGGCGTTACGCGATGGGCAAGAACATGTGGAAGTTCGACTTCAATCGCGGAGCTGGCTTCCAGGCGAAAGACGACTACGGAAACGAGTACCGCGAACAATGGGATCGCCTCAACTTCTCCGCCCTCATCCAACAGGGCAACTACGAGCATCGCGGCGAGCAGGGGCTGTTCGAATCCGTGGGCTTCAAACTCTTTAATCTGGCAGGCGTCGAAAGCTCCAACACGCACTACGTCCACTTCCGTGTGATCGATAGCGAGTCCGAAGCCGGCGCGAATCAGTATTCGGGCGACTTCCAGGGGCTGTATCTTGCGATCGAACAGCCCGACGGGCATTTGCTGGACGAACACGATCTACCCGACGGCAACGTCTACAAGATCGAGGGCTACCGCGGAGACCTCAAGAACCAGGGTCCGACACAGCCGACCGATGGTTCGGACGTCAACGAATTCATTGGCAACGTGGAAGGCGGCAATCCATCCGAAGATTGGTGGCGGGAGAACTTTGACCTCGAGCGATACTACAGCTATCGCACGATCGTCGAGGGCATTCACCACTTCGATATCGCCTACGGCAAGAACTACTATTACTACAACAACCCGGAGACGGGAAAGTTCCAGGTTATCCCGTGGGACCTCGACCTCACGTGGGCGAACAACATGTTTGGGTCCGGCGAGCACAGTCTTGTCCGCAAGGTCGCTCGGAACGCAGCGTTTGAAACCGAATACGACAATCGCGTTCGGGAGCTGCGAGACCTGCTTTACAACGAAGAGCAGACGGGACTCCTGATCGATGAATTCGCATCCATCGTTTATGACCCCGATGAACTTTCGTGGGTCGACGCCGATCGGTACATGTGGGACTACAACCCAATCCTCAGCTCGTCCTACGTGAATTCATCCAAGGCGGGGCAGGGCAGGTTCTATGGAATCACCAGCCAGAACAACTTCGCGGGTATGGTCGAGGTGATGAAGAACTACGTCCGTTCTCGCAGCACACGGCTCGACCGGCTGATTCGCGATCACGATCCACCGGAAACTCCGGAAGTCACCTACACCGGTGCCGATCCCTATCCACTCAACGATCTGACATTCTCGACGACGGAATACGCTGAAGAAAGCGGCACCACCTTCGCCGCCATGGAGTGGCGTATCGCCGAGATCACTGATCCTCTGAACCCACAATTCGGCGAGTCCGCGCCGCTGTACGAAATCAACGCCACCTACGAATCGGGCGAGATGGCGGAGTTCGAACCAACGTGGCGAGTGCCGTCCGACAGGGTTCGCGAAGGCGGACTCTACCGTGTTCGCGTCCGCATGAAGAGCAGCGATGGCGTCTGGAGCCATTGGTCCGAGCCTTCCCAGTTCGTCGCCGCCGCAGCCACGGGCTCAAGCGTCACCGAATCACTTCGCATCAGCGAGATTCACTACAACCCGGCGGACCCAACCGCCGCAGAAATCGATGCCGGCTTCGACGACGCCGATGAATTTGAATTCATGGAAGTGGTCAATCGGGGCGATAGCCCCATCGACCTGTCCAACACATCGTTCCAGCGTATCGAGATCGAGGGTGATGAAGAGGGCGTCGATTTCCAATTCGAACCCGGCACGCTACTCGAACCGGGCGAAGTGCTACTCGTCGTTGAAAACACGGACGCGTTTCAGATCCGCTACGGCGACGACTTGCCGGTTGCCGGTCAGTGGTCCGGTAAGCTTGGCAATGGCGGAGAATTCGTATCGCTGGTCGATGACGGCGCAATCATTCATGGATTCGCCTACGACGACGAGTGGCACGTGACCACCGATGGCGAAGGCTATTCGCTGGAGGTCGTGAACATCGACGCCGAAGACATTGAAGACTGGCACGTCGCGGAAGGCTGGCAACCCAGTGGCGAAATTGGTGGCTCGCCGGGAGTCGTGGGTGTGGTCGCCCCCGAGCCGTTGGCGGGGGACTTCAACCTGGACAACGTTGTCGACTTTGTGGACTTCCTCTTGCTATCCGGAAACTTTGGAAAGCAGCCGGCCAGTCTTGAAGACGGTGATGCCGACGGCGATGACGAAGTTGGCTTTACGGACTTCCTGTTGTTGTCGGCCAACTTTGGGCGGATGCGCGAGTAGAAGAGAAGCGTGAACGGTCCGCCGCAGCGTATAGCCTGGCGGTGCGTATAGCCTGGCGGTGCGTATAGTTCGGCGGTGCGTATAGCTTGGCGGTGCGCCGCGCGTCGCCAACCGTACTCGTCGGTCGCTACTCCAGCGGCAACTCATAACACGCCGCCTGTTGGCCATTGCGAACCAGCAGCAGGTTGCCATACACGCAAGGATTGTTCCACGTCTTTCCTTCGATCGGAGCGAACGAAGCCAGCTCCTCATACCCGTCCGGATCGAGCGCCACCAGTGCGACCTCGCCCGACTCGGCCTGCACTAGCAGTTTGTCGCCAACGCGCAGCACCTGCCCATGGCCGTGGCCCCCACGAACTCGCCACGTTCGGCGACCAGACTCCAGATCCACGCATGAAAGAAAGGTGTCGTCCAGGCCATAAACGTGCCCTTCATAGACGACCACGTTGGTGAACTTGGTCTTCATGACGGTAAGCTTCCGCCAGACTTCATCGACCTGCCACTGTTCACCCTGCCGGGTAATCTCAAGCACCGCGGCACCGTAGGCGTAGCCCTTCGAAACGAACAGCCGAGTCTCATCAAGGACCACCGGCTGCGAACAACTGGCATTCGCGGCGCTGTTGCCCGTCCAAAGTTGCTCCCACAACTGCTCACCGGTTTCGGCATCGTGGCCGCAAATCTGGCTTTCGCATACCACGATGAACTGCCGCACACCGCCAAGCGTCGCAACCAGCGGCGATGCGTAGCTGACCTGATATTTTCCCTTACGCCACAACTCGTCACCCGTCAAAGCGTCCAGGGCCAGCAGGCTGGCACCAGCCTTGTATTCATCTTCGGGAGTCTTACTGATGCCCAGGGGTACGATCACGCGTCCCTGATCCAGCAATGGCGAGGCACTACGGCCCCACTGAACAAGCTCGGATTCCTCCTCCGGCGTGGTTCCAATCTCCTCCAGCAGATTCCGCCGCCAGATGACTTCGCCGTTGGTACCGTCAAGGCACAAGAGAATCCCGGTAGCGCCCAGCGAATAGACGCGACCGTTGTAGATGGTGGGTGTGGACCGTGGACCAACTCCACCAGGAACCGTCTGATGTCGAGCCGTCTCGGCATGGGACCAAACGAGATCTCCGGATTTGATCTCATAGCAGCTCACGATTTCATCCGGCCCGCGTTGCTCCATCGTCACCGCGAAGCCATTGACGGCGCTGAAAGCCGACCAGCCCGCGCCGAATTCCTCCTTGTGCCATACGCGTTTCGGTGGATTGGCGTCCCAGTCATCGGCCAACTGCAGTTCAACTGCGTTCAGTCGACCGGGCCCAAGGAATTCGGCGAAGTCCTCCGGCGTGGTCGTCGCGAGGTCAATTCCACCGGCAGGCGTCTGCTGCGGAGGCAAAACCAGGAGCTCGTCCGGTTGAGGTTGCCAGCTAAATGAAACCCGAGTCGGAACCAGGTTGCCACTCATATCATCGACGCGAACAAACGTCGCGCAGAATGCGATGATCGCCAAAGAGACGAACAGGGGAGCCGACCTCAGCATGAACCCGGCGGTTCCTCGACGAAACCAGTGAAAGAACAGCAACAGCATTGCGAAAATGACCGTTGCGTTCAGCACCAGTTGACTGGCCGCATTCTCCACAAGGCTGACGACGAAACTGACACCCACTCCCGCGCCAAGGAAAATCCACCACCATCGCGGGAACAGTGCGAACGTCTTCGTTCTTGTGGATGGGGTCGAGCCCTCGCTGGTCGCAGCCGGGGAATCTTGTGGAGACGTACTGTCGGACATGAAAACTTCCTGTTTCGGATACTTAGCAGACCAATACGGACTGCGACGCCTCGTGGTTCGGCCGATGTTTCCGGCAAAGGCTCACCGGAAGCCAGTAATGACTTCAAACCCTGACCAATATATCGAGCATGACAGCGGTCGTCGGCAACCGTAGTGTCCAGTTTTGGCTAATTTAATTGTCCCAGCTCAAACTGTTCAATATGATTACATGTACGGGAGAGCAGGGCACAGGAGGCAGGAGGTAACGCACGTTACGTCCTTGATGACTTCATCACGACCTCGTTCGTCACATTTGGAGCTGTCATGCGAAGCAACACCAGCAACCTGATTCTGGCCCTGTGTTCGGTATTGATCCTCACCATCGTGGCGTTCGGCTACGTGCTCTATCGCAATGCGTCCGAGTTTACCCGGATTCCGCCCATTACCGACCAAAGGCGTCCGCAGGCAAGATCCGTCGAGTCGATGGCCGCTTCACGATCACTCTCACGTCAATTGCGGCGCGACATCGAGCAACAGAGACGTCGTATCAACGAATTGCAACTGCTCCTACACAAACGCGACGAAGTACTTCGACAACAGGCCGCCCAGCTCGAGTCGCAAACCGCGGAATCGAAGCAATTGCAAGCCGAAGCAGATCGCTACCTCGAACTGCTGAATGCGGTTGTCAGTGAATCCGCCGAGAGCATTCAGGAAAATCTTACGGCACTCGATGACTTTGACGAGTTGGCCACCCTCTCTTCGGAACTCGGCGAGTCATCCCCCATCGAACCACCGAACCTCTCCACGCTGGAAGCAGCTTTGGAAACCGCCGAATGGGAACTCGAACAATCCTCGGCGGCCGTGACGACAGCGGAATCGAACGCAACCGCCGCCGGCTCGCAACTGACCGAGCTGCAAGACTCGATTCTTGACAGCGGCGAAATGGCCGTACCGCTGCTGGTTCAACTACTCTCGGACGCTGAGCCAGCACTACGACAATGGGCTGCGCAATCGCTGTCAGAAATCGGCGAGAACTCGACATTGGTCGTAGACGCACTGCTGGTAGCGGCCGGCGACGACGATCAGGACGTGCGTGAAGCAGCTCAACTGTCGATTGATCAACTCAGCCGAAACTAGTCACACCGAAGCTAGTCACGCCGAAACTAGCCGCCCCGCATCCCACAATCGCCGCACACCATCTGGTACCCCGCCAGTCCCGCGCCCGTGCGTTTCGCCAGCGACATCACTCCGCCACATCGCGGACAATAGTCGGCTTCCTCTCCGGGCGACTCACCACTCTCGTGCTTTCCCTTACACGTAGGACAGTACTCCGTGTCCGGAAACACCTCCAGCCGCTCGGCCGGGATGATCGCTTTGCACGCCTTGCAGTAGACCTCGTCCGACCAGTCGTCGTCCCAGTCATCTTCGACGGTTGCCCCAAGGCTACCGCAATCCTGGCAGGGAGCATCGCTAACGATCGTCGACAGCAGCTCGCGCAGTAGATCGGCATCCGGCTTCGTTTCTCGCCGCAGCATGCCTCGATTCTGCAACATCTGCAGCATCATGGCCTCGTCGACGCGGCGTTCCGCCTTGCAATGTCGACACCGCAATACAACCGCCATATCGGCCCCCATGCTCCCGACGCCAGTCATATTCGAGTCCCGGCGTGCCGACCCGACAGAATGATGTCCAATTCTGTTCGCCCATCTATGATGGAGTGAACTCGTCCCCTAGCGCAAACCACGCATGCCACCTTCAAATCGCACGATTCGACCGACTGGGCCTGGTGGGCGTTTGCGTCGCGATTTGCGCGTACAGTGGCTGCGGTGCCGGATGGGGATTCTGATATTGCTCGCAGCTTGTGTCAATACAACCCCCAGCGGCAACGCCATCGGGCAGACGCTGAATTCAACGAGCGTCACTGGCCCCAGTCAAAACCGGGTCGACATCATGTTTATCGGCGATGGCTACCAGGCACATGAACTGGATACCTACGAACGGCACATCGCCAGCATGCTGAATCACATGCTGGTCATACAAGAGCCTTTCAATCGTTACGCAAACTACTTCAACGTGCATCGCATTGAACTGTTCTCCGCCGAGAGCGGCGCGGACCGTGCACCCGATGGCCACTTCGTCGACACGGCACTGGACGCACGCTACTACTTCAACGGCGAGACGGACCGGCTGCTGTACATTTCCGAACGATTGGCCGACCGAGCAATCTCGGCGGCCATCAATGGAACGAACATTGATGTCGACATGCGTTTTGTGACCATCAATGAAACCCGCTACGGCGGCATGGGCGGTCGCTATGCTGCCTTCGCCGGTGGTAGTCCGTCTGCCTACGAATTGGCGCTTCACGAAGTTGCACACAGCTTCAGTCGACTGGGAGATGAATACATCCTCTTCCAGGAAGCGTACCGAGGAGGCGAACCGCACGAAGTGAATCTGACCATCGACCCCACGGGTGCAGAGTGGGCACACTGGATTGGCTACCAACAGGACCGCATCGGCGAAATCGGCGTCTACGAAGGCGGAGGGCTCTTTGCCGAAGGCATCTATCGTCCGTCCAACAACTCAAAAATGCGAACGCTCGGGCTACCCTTTGATGCAGTCGCTCGGGAACAAATGGTCCTCGACATCTATTCCCACGTGGATCCGCTCGACGACTTCGACACCAACACCGCGACGCTCTCTCACTTCAACCGAACGATCGACGTGACTCCAATTGACGCGGAGTTAATCGAGCTACAGTGGTCCGTCGACGGCGTGACGATTCCGGACTTCGACCAGTCATCATTCAACCTGAGCACGATTTCGGGATTGGGATTCCCCATCGGCGATTACGAGATCACACTACACGCCGAAGACCCTACACCGTGGGTGCGACGCAACCGCGAAACGCTTCAGCAATCCGTCACGTGGCAAGTCGCCTATCGCCCGGGCGATCTGAACAACGACGCAATCCTCACCGCGAGCGACCTCAATAGCCTCACCGATGCCGTCAACTCGTTCACCCCGTCGGACTATCATCCGTTCTACGACATCAATCTCGATGGAGTGATCAACACAGCCGATCGCGACCATTGGATGCAAGTCGCTCTGACAACCTACGGCGATTTGAATATCGATGGCGAGGTTGACTTTGCCGACTACCTAATACTGTCAGGCCATTTTGGCGAAGACACCTCCGCGTACGAGGACGGAGACATTGACGGTAACGGAACGGTCGACTTCGCAGACTTCCTTTTGCTCTCGGGGAACATTGGCTTCGAACGTCCCGAATCGCCGCTGCCGGGCACCCAGCTCCAGCTCATCCCCGAACCCGATAGCAGCCTCATCGCGCTGCTGGCCGCACTGACTGGCCTCGCCGGTCTCAGACGCCTGCCCTTGGGAGGGTGAGGCTCCCGCCGAACCGCGTCAGACGCGACAGCTGAACACAACCTGCTCCGGGAGGGTGAGGCTCCGGCCGGACCGCCATCAGGCGCGGCATCTGGACACAGTTCGGCTCGGCAGGAGCCTCGCCCTCCCGAGCCGCTTCAAACACTCCACCCGGACACAACCTGCACCGGGAGGGTGAGGCTCCCGCCGAACCACATCAGGCGCGGCATCTGAACACAGTTTGGCTCGGCAGGAGCCTCGCCCTCCCGAGCCGCTTCAAACACTCCACCCGGACACAACCTGCACCGGGAGGGTGAGGCTCCCGCCGAACCGCGTCACGCGCGACATCTGAACACAGTTTGGCTCGGCAGGAGCCTCGCCCTCCCGAGCCGCTTCAGGCGTGCCGGCGGGACATACATCAACAACGGGAGGGTGAGGCTCCCGCCGAACCGCGTCAGACGCGACAGCTGAACACAGTTCGGCTCGGCAGGAGCCTCGCCCTCCCGGAGGTTTCTGGGTGAGCCAGACAACTGCGCCAATAAACATAAGCATTAGCGCCACGCCAACGCACTAAGTTAAGATCCTGTGTAACTCAGGTGACAAATCCCCGACGCCAGCGTTGTGCTCAGCATGCCGCCTTGCGACACTGCGACGTGTTACTTCGATTCGCCGAACCGATTTGATACCGACTCGGCTAGAATGAATACAGCATTCGCAAACATCGCCTCGCATCTCAGGGTAGCCGCCGTGTCCAGGACCAATCGAATTTTGTTTCTTCTCTTGACGATAGCCAGCACGTCATTGGGAGAGGTGAATACATCCGGTGACGTCACCCCAACACCGAATGCAGATGGCGGCACGATCAGCGGTACGCTAACGATCGCGCCAGGAAACAATTCGGGCGACCGCCTGAGCGGCACCATGGAAATTACCGACGGCACTTCGCTGCAAGTCGGTGACGGACTGATTGGCCAACGCGTCGGGGCCTTTGGAACGGTTTCCGTTTCGGGCACCGGATCTGAATGGTTGAGTGACGATGACCTGCTGGTGGCCGAGGACGGATACGGCGATCTGTCAATTGACGACCGAGGGCTCGTGGTAACGGACGACGATCTACTAATTGCATCAGGCCGCGAAGGCCGCGGTTGGATTAACCTCAGCGGAAGCGGAACGTTCCTGGAAGTCGGCGATGTACTGGATGTGGGAGCTCTCGGTCAGGGGCAACTACACGCCACGGAGAGCTCGCAGATTGTCAGCAATTCATCAACCATCGGCAGGGAACCCGGCGCCAACGGACTCGTAGTATTGACCAGCGGTGCAAGATGGCGAGTGCAGGACGGCATCACGATCGGTGGCGAAGGGAATGGCTCGCTTGTCATTGAAGACGGAGGTTTCCTCGAAAACGGAAATGCCATTATCTCGGCGAATCGAACCGCACACGGGCAAGTTACCGTCGAAGGCATTCGAACCACCTGGCTTAACCGCTTGGACCTGACCGTCGGTGACGGCGGAGCTGGAAGCCTGGAAATCAGCGATGACGCGACCGTTCAGGTGCTCGATGATCTGACGATTCGCGCTGCCGGGCGCGTCGAGCTGGATAGTGGACGCCTGCTGGTTGCTGATGCAATCACCAACGGCGGCCAGATCGTTGGGTATGGAAACATCAAAGCCGATGGGATGCTCACCAATTCGTCGACGGGCATCATGACAGCACAGGGCGACTCGGCGCTAGTGATTGTTGGACCGGTTTCGAATTCGGGCGTGATGAACGCCGTGGAAGGGACGCTGGATTTCGCCAGCGAGGTGACCAATTCGGCATCCGGCGTCATCGGTGGTCACGATGGTGCATTCCTGTTCCGGGATGGGCTAACCAACAATGGTCGCTTGGGCTTCACGACAGGTCCGAGCGATGTGTTCGGAGACATCACGAACTCGGCCGAAGGTGTCTTGTCCGTGGGTGGAAGTGGTACAGCCACCTTCTATGGAGACTTCACGAATTCCGGCACACTCACGATTGAACCGGAAGCTCACGCCGTCTTCCTCGGCGACCTAACCTCCGCCCCAACCAGCGTGACCGTGCTCGCAGGTCTCGCCGTCGACCCGATGCCAAACGGTGAACCGTCCGAGGACGAGCCACTTGTCAGTGCCGGGGAACTGGAAATTGCAGGGGCGTTGCAGCTCATTCCTTCAATCGTGGAAGATGACGTCTCCGAGCCCTCGGCACTCCAGCCCGAAGTGACGCTGGACCTGTTTTCTGCAGATTCCATCGAGGGGAATTTCGAACAGGTCTTCTATGACGGAAACCTGCTGTCGATGGACTTTGTGCTTCCCAATGGTTTTCGCTCCCTCGATTCAGCTGCCGATCAACGGGGTCTCTTTCGAACCGTGGAATACGGTGCCAACTCCGTCACCATCACCAACTACCTGGCGACCGGCGGTGATGCGAACGGCGACAAAGCCGTTGACTTTGAGGACTTCCTCGTGCTGAGCGGAAACTTCGGCGAAGAGGGCGACTGGATGTCCGGCGATTTTGACGGGGACGGCGAGGTCGCGTTCGAAGACTTCCTGGCACTGTCGCAGAACTTCGGCGATGCCCAGTCGATTCAGCCAGTCCCCGAGCCGGCCACGAACGTCTTGTGGCTGTCGATCTTTGTCGCAGTGGGTGCCGTTCGGCGCCATGGCCGGCGAAGCTGAGCTGTAAAGCTCAGCCTGCCGTAGTCGGACAGGCTGCATCAGCAGACACCCGCGTTAACGCACGCCGCACGGCATGTGCAGCTAGTCAAAAATGGGCGGCAGTGGATCGGGCAACGGAGACGCGTCAAGGTCTCCTTGCCCGCGTGTACCGAGCGCCGCCCACGCTCTGCGATCAACGTCGTTGGCGACGGCCGCGACACTACCATCCGCCTTGCCGATGTGTGCGATGCCCGGGTGGAAGCTCCGCGCCGCCAAACTACCAACTCGGGTCGGCCTACCTGTCGTGCGGCACACGAACGGCTCGTTGTCCGCACCACAGAACTCGTTTTGGTCATCACCGACTGAATTTGGCAGGAACCAGTGCTGGTAGAAAGTGCCGGCACTCAGGAATAACAGTCCTCGACCATCGTTCCCGGAAAACTGCTTGGTCTCCCCGAACAGGGCTGTCTTGGAAACACCGTCGGAGATCTGCTTGATCGCGACACCGGCTGGGTCGGTATCGAAGTGCTTTTCAAACGGGCCGCGCAGCGATCGTGGATTTTCCTGATCGCGTCGGTCCTTGTCGGTGATCTGACGGATCGCGTAAATGAAGCCGCTGTTTGCCACGTAGTTGCCGTGCGAAAAACTGGCCGGTGGCCCGGTATGCACGACGGTGCCCTGGGAGGGACAGCTATACAGCGAGTACTTGTGAAACGTCCACGGTGCCGGGTTGCCTCGAACGAAGGAACGCCATGAGGGCTCCGAGAAATCAATCGTGTCGTGGATGCTGCCCTCTTCGGAGAAAGGCAGGATGAAGCTCGCCCACGTATGATGGACATCACTTCCCATCGAAGTCGTTCCGGCTGGCAATGTGTTTCTGGCACTTTCGAAGTTCAGACTCGCCAGGATGATTTGCCGCAGGTTGTTACTACACTGCGATCGCCTGGCTGCTTCTCGCGCCGACTGAACAGCCGGCAGCAGCAGAGTCACCAGCATGGCGATGATGGCAATCACAACGAGAAGTTCGACCAGGGTAAACGCAGATCTTTGATTCGTTCTCATCTTTTCCTCGGCGTTGATTCAACGGGCTTTCGCTCCACTTCGCGACGCAACTTACAGATCAAAGTGATATTCACGTTCCTCCGAGGAGATTTCGACCGTGAGTTTCGTTTCGCGGTTGAATTCCACAGGAATGTACTGCTCTTGCTCTTCCTGCTCACCCAGGAGCCCTCCAAGGTCTTGAACCTTGCCGGTCTTGCGGTATCCAAATACCTGCACCTTGTAGCGACCGACCGAGACTCCACCGGGCTCGGCCGTCACGTACTCGCCATCGCTGATCGTGGCGACCGCCTGGGGGCGGCTTTGGTCAACCGGAAGGAATAACAGTTTCCCTTCGGTTATCGGTTCGCCCTGAAAGGTCACACGCCCCTGGATTTCGAACTTGTCACCCTTTGAGTCGCAGCCTGCTATCGAGATGGCCAAACAGGCAATGACGATAAGCGGCATCCGTGCGTGCCATGAAATCATTCTAATCTCGCTTGAGGACTGGCCCTTTCTGAAGATTATCGCCACCGCGAGCCGCTTGTCGAGGATGGAATGCGACACCAGCATGACAATTTGCGACAAGCCAGGAATCGCCTTCGCAAACCATGCCACCTGTGTAGCAGAAACTACAGGCCCGCAAGAAAAACGACGCGACAACCTTCCCCAAAGTCAAAGACGAAGGAGCGTTCGATTGCTCAAGCCGCCGTTCAGCCCGATTCAGCAGCGCGCAGAAACGCTTGCGGACTGGCGTTCTGGTACATGCGTCGCATTTCTCTTCAGGCGAGCAAATATGAGCGCGGTTGTGAACTCTCGTGTTGCGCGACAATGCACCCAACGCAGCGGACGAATGGGTGTCAGGCGGAGTGTATCGACCGTTAACGATCGCATTTTCACAAGATCTTCCATGCGCTGAATCGTCATCTGATTCAGGCCGCCCGCCACTTCGCAAAATCTTGTGGCGCCATCATCCTTGAAGTCAGACCTCCAACGGATCAGCGCAGCTTCGGTAAAGATGAGGTGAGCCCATGGGAATACCGAGAACAAGTGACCGCCATAGGGGTGATACCATGGCCAACCAAACGAAATCAACATCTCGCCATTCCTGGCCAGCGTTCCCGATACAAGGTCAAGGATTCCGCCGGGATCATCGAAGTGCTCAAACGAATCCAGCGAGAGAGCGTAGGCTACGGCACCGTGCTCTTCGGGCGAGAAATGCGTCGCGAACGTACACACACCTTCCACTCCCCGTTCCCTCGCGTGGGACCTCGCCACCTCGTGCAGTTCCTCGCGAATCTCGATTCCGATCACGCGTGCTGCGCCAAGAGAAGCCAGTTCAACAGCGATTTCTCCAGTCCCGCAGCCGAAGTCCAAAACAGTCTTGCCCTGAATGTCCTCGAGAAACTGTTCACCGAAATGAGTGAGCAGTTTCTCGTGCGCCGATTCGTAGGGGTCGCCACCGTCACCCATCTTCTGTGGAGGACGTATCAAGCGAAGTAAACGATAGCCAATTTCCCCACCGATCAGAGGCATATTCGCTCCCACTTGATAATGACGCTACACGCAAAGACACCGTATTCGAAGTACCCCTTCACGATAGCAAGGGCGGAATTGAACTGCTCCCTTTTTCTGGACGAACCCAGCAAGAAAAAAGTTCGAAAACGTGTCAAATCCACCGACAAGTGAAGATGCAGTGCTCGTTCAGAAGGCGAAGCAATTGGGGGGTGCTCTACGTCGACGCGTTTCGCACTGCCAAGAAACCAGGAACCGCGACACGGCGGCTCGTGTGCGGCCAGTCGCTTGCCAATGGGGACCAGACTTACGAGTCCATAGTCTGTCATGCTCCAACACTGGCAAAACCAGTGGGCACCCCACGCCTCTCCCAACCAATGCCCCGTGCGTATCACGGGCACTAACCCGGAGCCGCCGTCTAAGGAATCAATCGGGGAATCATCGTGCCGTTACCGGCGACATCCAACATCGTGCGACGCCCAAGCTCCAGACCTCTTCGAGCTCGCCCCGGATACCAGACGAGGTTGAAGGCGACATTCCAGGACTCCTGGTCGTGACCGCCGAATCCCGTTTCTTCATCGGGAACGAGATACGTAAATTCGGGCTCCAGTGACCACGTGCCAGCCAGCGGAATCTTCATCGTCGATCCTACCAACCCGTCACTCTCACCCGTGAAGCCCACAAACATGCGCCACGTACCTCGGCGATGCTGATTCGACTGTACTTCGTAGAAGAACGCCATCAGATCGTGTGTCTCCCACGACTCATCCGTAGAAGCTCCACCGAGCACAGCAGTCGTGTTGTCCTCCGCCACCGACGTCGCAAACATGAAGCCCACGCTGCTGCCATTCCCGGCTCCCCAACTCAATTCGCCGCGGAGCTGAGCGAGGTCGATCGTTGTGTACCAGTCATCATGCAGATAGTCAAAGACGAAACCGCCCTGCCAGCCGCTAATGTTTCGTTTGTAGAAACCGCCAGTAACGAAGAACTGTGCACGATGCTCGGCGGTGAAATCAGATCCATTGAAATCCGTTTGCGTCGCACGAAATCCAATTTGCGAATTCATGCCAAACACAACCCAGGGAGCGGCCCAGTTGAACCCCTGCTGCACACCGAAACTACCGCTCTCACCGCGGTTAATCATGTTCTTGTATCCGAGCACTCCGACATTTACCGACAGTGAGTCCAGCCACAAGCGGTCTTCACCGCAATGGCCACCACAACTTCCATCGCAACCGTACGATGCTGCACCGCAACCGTAGGTGCTGCCCATTGAAGTACAGCCGCTCGCCCCACATCCGGTACAGCCGTCGTCACAACCACCGCCCATGGCCGTCGCAAACGAATCGGCGTACGGAGCCGTGATAACTTCACCGGGATTGAACACGGTCGAAGCGGAAGCGGCATCCATGGTTGCGGATGCCGGAGGAGCTGGAGCCATCAGCGAACTACCTACGCTTTGCACGGGGTCCGTGATCGGCGTCGCAGCAAGACCCGCAGGTTCGGAAATCACGTCCAATACGGCGGGCGGCGGGGGAGCAATTCCACCCGGCAAAGGAGCCGACTGGGCCACGGTCACACCCTCGGTTCGAACCGAGATTCCCGAGGCTGCTTTTCGCCGCAAGATTGAAGCCGCTATTCGCTCGTGACGGGGAACGAACCCTTCCGACGACTGCCCATGGGCCGGCGCGCTGAACAATGTCGTCGCAACAACAATGACGGACGCGGTGAGGAGGGTGATACGCTGCGGTCGACTCATGAGTTTTCCTGCTGTCGAATTGCAAGGGAAGGGCCAGCGAACTGGCAAACAGACTCATGAAAGTTATCGGAGTCTCTCCACAACTCTCTTTCGTTAAACTCGAGGTAACCGGAAAAGTTTACCGACTCCGCCGCGCAGGAGCCTGCAATGACAGCAGCCGGATAGCCCGACAGAAGAACACACGGCAAGACGCGAGAGGCCTCTAAGAGAGGCGTTTACATAGATAGCATTCAGTCGAACGCGACCGATCCCAGATAGCTGGATGCCGATCGTCGATTCGCTACTGCTTTGACTTTTCGGCCAGATTGTAGCGGCGGATCTTACGGTCCAACGTGGAACGCTCGATTCCCAGCGTTTTTGCCGAACGGCTCTTGTTCCAGCCAAAGTTCTGCAATGTCGCGAGGATATGCCGCTGCTCCAGTTCGGCCAGGGTCATCACTTCGAAGCTGCCGGGAGAATCAACGTTGAGGTGCGGTGCGATGTCGACGGAATCTGAAACCGTCGCAAGATTCGACAGCTTGAGATTTTCGACTTCAATGGTGTCGCCGCGTGCAAGCACGACAGCGCGCTCCACGACATTCTTCAGTTCACGCACGTTACCGGGCCACCGATACTTCTGCATCTCGCCGGTTGCTTCCGGTGTGAAGCCTTTGATCTTTCGCCCCATGTCATCCGAGTACACCTTCAGGAAGTGCTTTGCCAGCAGCGTGATGTCCTCCGGTCGCTTCCGCAGCGGCGGCACCATGACTTCGACAACGCGTAACCGAAAATACAGGTCGCGTCGAAACTTGCCTTCCGAGACGGCCTTCTCAAGGTCCCGGTTCGTGGCGGAGATGACGCGAACGTCGACCTTGATCGCTTTGCTACCACCAACGCGTTCGAACGGATGCCCTTCCAACACGCGGAGGAACTTGGCCTGAATCTGCGGACTCATCTCGCCGATCTCGTCCAGCATCAACGTGCCCTGATCAGCCGCTTCGAATTTGCCCATCTTGCGATCGGTGGCGCCGGTGAAAGCACCCTTCTCGTGGCCGAACAATTCGCTCTCCAGCAACGTCTCCGACAGAGCGGCACAGTTGAGGCAAACAAACGGACCTTTGTTCCGCGGGCTGGCATAGTGGACCGCTCGGGCGACCAACTCCTTGCCGACACCGCTTTCGCCACGAATCAGTACCGTCGCACGGCTGGGGGCCGCTTGAGCAATCTCTTTCTGAACTTCGATGATTGCCCGACTGTTCCCAATGATCTCACTGTGTTCGCCCAGCAGCTTTCGCAGCTGTACGATCTCGTCCTTGGTAACGGACAGGTCTTCGGACAGTTCCTGCTGAAAGTGCAGTTTCTTCAGTGCCAACGCGACGTTGTCAGCGACGGCCAATGAGAATTCCAGATCGTCCGGGTCCGGCCCTATCTGCGACGATGTCGAGTAGAGATGAATCAAACCCACCACACGGCCATCGGCACGAATCGGCGCACAAACGACGCTGGTAGCATGTATCTCGCCCTGGCTATCGCGACTACCCAACGTGCTGTCGTCTTCAACATTGCGAGCCAACACGGCTTCGCCTTCACGCAGGACCATTGTTGCGAGGAAATCGGAAACGCGGTGATAGCGAACGTCAGCCAGGCTGCGCGACGCCATCAGCTCCAGATCCGCACCGGCGGGAATATCGTTGAAACCGCGAGGTAGAAGGAGGACTGCACCTGAATCAATCTTGGTTCCCTCGAACAGGCCATTCAGAGCGAGCTCTGCAACTTCGTTGACGTCCGTCTGGCTGGCCAGTTCAAACGCAAGACGACATAGCTGCGTGGCCGCCTTGCCCAGTTTCGGTGCCGAAGAAATCTCGTCTTCTTCGAGATCCGTTGCCAGGAACTTCGTCTTGTCCCGACGATGCGTGATGGTCGTCGGCTCGTGAGCGGTCAAGACATCCGAGTCATGTTGCTGGCCGCTGACGGTGTCGTCATCCAGCCGATCCGGGAACGCCGTCGACAGATCATGGACGAAGGCCAGTTGAGCATGTGCAATGCGAATGACATCGCCGGGATTCAGATTCCAATCACCCTCGACACGTTCCTTGCCAACGAGCGTGCCGTTTCGAGATTCCAGATCCCGCAGCACCCACTGCTCCTTGCTGAGGAAAATCTCCGCGTGGTGACGGCTACAACGTTCATCCTTGATGACAATCTGGTTCGTTGGAGCTCGACCAATCGTAATCGTGCGACCGGCCACCAGACGGAAAACGTCCGTCCATTTTGAACCTTCACGAATTACGAGATACGCAAGCATGCGCTAGCCCCAAAGCACGTCTGATACGTACGTGCAATAAAATCTGAACAAGAAAAGAACCGGACGGATCTATCAATTTTCCACAATAGTCGCCCCAACGCCAGCGGAGTAGCAAACGGTCAGCCAACCGACAAAAAACGGGAGTCAGCCCCGTCAATCTCAGCGAAATCGGTACGGCTAGCGCTTCGCCCTCGTTGGGACGATGTGCCAACGGGGCAAGAAAGTGTACACATCCTGCTAACATCGGTCACGACGGTGGACGGGGAACACAACATTCTGTCGCGGTATCAAGAGTCCCACAGCGGCCCCCGACTTCCAACAACTCGTGCATCGTGCGCCAACAACGAGGACTGAACCTTGAACAAACTGCACTCGGCATTCGTCGCGGCAATTGCCACTGCCTTCGTCACAACGCTTGCCGGTCATGACCTGGCGGTCGCCGCATCGCCGAACATTGTCGTCATCCTGACTGACGATCAGGGCTATGCGGACATCAGCCTCAATCCGCTTCATGCGCCCGAGGTCTCTACGCCCAACATGGACGCTCTGGCTCGTGACGGCGTCGTGTTTTCGCAGGGCTACACTAGCGGTCACGTTTGCTCGCCCACGCGCGCCGGCATCATGATTGGCGGCTATTCACAAAGTGTTGGTGTCTACACCGCCGGCGACGGTGGTCGCGGCTTCGACCCGAAGAAGAAGATCTTTCCAGCCTACCTCCCGGACGAATACATCTCGACCGCGATCGGCAAATGGCACCTCGGACTGGACGACGACTATCCCGTACTGAAGTGGCACGCCATGAGTCGCGGGTTTGACGAGTGCTACAAATTCATGGGACGTGGCGGGCACAGCTACTTCGATCTCCGCAGCAATAGCGAGGGCAAATTCCGGGGAGCCATCTACCGCAATAAGAACCGCATCAACGACGAAGGCTATCTGACGAACCGGCTCAGCGAAGAAGCCGTCGCCTTCATCGACCGAAATTCGAAATCGCCGTTCTTCCTGTACCTGGCGTACAACGCCGTACACGCTCCGGCCGAAGCGCCGCAAGAAGACATCGACCACTTCCGAAAGACGTTCCCCAACATCACCGAGAAGCGGGCGATCCTGATGGCCATGCTGAAACATCTCGACGACGGAGTTGGCGATGTCGTGAACAAGCTGAAGCAAGAAAAACTGTTCGACAACACACTCCTCGTTTTCCTGACCGACAACGGCGGCTCGAAGGCCATGAGCGCCGACAACACGCCGCTACGTGGCTTCAAACAGAATCTGACCGAAGGCGGAATTCGCACACCGTTCATCGTCTCATGGCCGGCTCGCTTCGATGGCGGTCGATCCGTCAACACGCCCGTCATCTCCTTTGACATCCTGCCCACGGCGTTAGACGCTATCAACGCCATGCCGGACCAGCACGACTTCGCGGGGAAGAGCCTGTTGCCGCTGCTCACCGGCAAGACGAACGAACATCACAAAACCCTGTTCTGGAGCAAGGGCCCTGACGACGAGTGGGCCGTGCGTCGCGGCGATTGGAAGCTTCACTGGACGAAGGGAAAGATGGAGCTGGTCAACCTCGCCAGCGATCCGTCCGAAACGACAAATGTCGCCAGCCAGCGTGCTGAGAAAGTCGACGAACTTCGGCTGGCTTACGATCAATGGATTGAAACCATGGCGGCCCCCATCACCGGCGGCGTTAAACGCGTTGATCAGAAGGTAACCAGTCCCGAACCCAAAGACCTCACACCACGCCAGGTTGAACGTGCCCGTATTCGAGCCCAACGCCGTGAGGAGAAGAAAGCAACGAGAAAGAACAAGCAAACCTCAGCAAATGACTGAAAGGCCGACACTGTTCGGTCGCTGACGAAGTACAACGGATAGGCGGTCGCGACGCCCAACGTGCAACAAGACGGGGACCGTTGGCGTGCTCCCGGTCGAAACGAACGAATCGACAGAAATAGCTGGCATGAAATCGCGACGCCGAACGCCAATACTCGAGACTCTGGAAGCCCGGCGGTTACTGACCCGATTTTGCGGCTCCGTCAGCCATTTCACGCGGACGACAGTCGACGATATTCCCGACGGAGTCCACGTGGGCGATCTCGTCGCCGGTGAATTCGACGATAGCGGATTCGAGTTCGTCGTCGGTGACGTCTCGTTTGCTGCTCCCTCGCCAGAAATCGAAGTATCCGCCTTCAACGGCTTCGGCACCAACACCGACGTCTTTGGCGATACACTTTTGCCCTCGCCCGGCCGAGCGAACCTCAACTACACCACCGGATTTCCTCCTGTGATGTGGTGGGAACCGCAGCCCTACGCAACGGACGCGAATGAACGCACCATCGACTTTTCGGTCTCCATCGTCGAGCCCGAAACGAAGTGTTTCGATTTGCAACTTGCAGCCTTCGAAATAGACTCGACGCACGCCGGTGGTGTCACGGCGGCGGATGCCAACACGATCACGGGCGACATCCTGGTCCGCAACGACGGCCCCGACCCAACAGGACAATTCGACGTGATCATCTACGCGTCCGAGGCGCCCGGTCCGTACGAGAGTTCGACAGACACGTTCTTGCTTGGAACGATGACGCTCGAAAGCCTTACGTCTGGCGAGTCGCGTGAACTGTCTTTGGAGTTTCCCGACCCCATCTATCAACTGGATGCCCAGTTCACTTCGGGCTATCACATCTCGGCCGAAGCACGAACGCTTGAACCCAATGTCATGGACCTGCGACGCGGCAATGAGTTTCAGTCGATATCCGGATGCAATGCAGACCATCTGGAACTCGACATCCTGGCGTTGGAAGCCCTGATCGATGCCGGAGCGGCCATCGGCGAAGTCGCCAGCACTCACATGGCGCACTACCTCGACGGCAGCGGATCACCGGTTGTCTGGCCTGTCGATTCGGCGGTTTCCACAACGGTCACCAACCTGGAGCCATTCAAAGCTTCCCGCGACCGAGCCCACGCGTATGCGAAACTACAAATCAAGGAATTTTCCAACACGACGCTGGAGAACGGTGACACGCTACCCACCGAACTCCCGGCGATCGAAATTCCCGGCAGCGAGATTGGGCGTCCTGTCTTTGATCCGCTTAGTTCGGGGCTGGATCTGTTTCTGGGCATCAACGGGACACAGGGGTCCTCCGGTGTGATGTCGGACATCAAGTTGACGCACAACGAGTTAGGTGGAGGAGTGACGGCCATCGAATACTCCGCCACGATGACCATTACGCTTGAGGACGAATACGCTTTCGATCCCGACGACGCACGAAAGGGCTTCTTCAACGACGAGGCACGCCATGTCGCCATGTGTGGAATGGCAAAATCCTTTGACGTCACGTTGGACGTGGCCGTCCCCGTTTCCGGTTCATTCACGATCGGGGGTCCGGCGGGAGACATCGACCGTGATACCGAGGTGACCTTCAGCGACTTTTTGATCATCGCCAGGAACTTCGGCAAGACCAATGCAGACTTCGAAGATGGGGATCTGGACGCCGACGGCGAAGTTGGCTTCAACGACTTTCTGATCCTCGCAGAGAACTTCGGCCGCTCAGCGGACTGCTGATCGACCCGGAACTGCTGAACGCCCAAACGCTGGCAAACACAGAAAAGTTCCTCTCAAGACGCCAACCGTTAAGGAGTCTGAACGAACTTCAGTTGCCGTTGCCTTCGCCATCCAAATCGGCCTTCCTTAGATAGGAGGCAACGAGTTGCGGACGCCTACACAACGAGGTGGCCCGCAACGCTCGAATTACGCTCGAACCGCCGGGAAACGTAAAAAAACGAAGCGTTGGTGTGTAATTCGACACGTAACATGCAAACGCAGCTTGTTGTTCGCGGTCTCTGAATCGGTTTCTGTTGAAAATGCGGATAGCGAGAGTTATGCTCAAGTTAGGAACAATTCCGCCCGCAGTGCCCGCCCGCCAGAATCCGGCTCACTCGCGTGCAGCGGCATATCTAATCTTCGTGGAATTCAGGGACACCCCGATGCGATTTCAGTACTCACTTCGTAGCGTCGCTTCGTTCGCAATCGCTGTTACGATGCTTGCCTCACTTGCTGCCCCGGCCAACGCCCAGATCGTTCGATCTGCTGTGGGTGGTGTCATGATCAATGCTCAAGGAGTTCTTTCCCAACCAACCGCTGCTGCCAACCGCGAGCTCGCTCAAATGATGCGAGATACGGTTCCTGCGGTTGAAGGTGAAATGAACGAACTTGGCATGCGACGCATTTCGCTTCGCCAACTTTCGGAAGCCATCAACGAATCACAGGCGAACAACACCGAGTTGCCCGCCGAGATGCGATACCTCGCCGGCATGCAACGCGTTCAGTACGTGTTCGTCTACCCCGAGCAAAACGACATCGTGATCGCGGGACCTGGCGAAGGCTGGGAAGTCAACGAGAGCGGTGACGTTGTTGGGCGTACAACTCGACAGCCCGTCGTTCAACTCGAAGACCTGCTGGTTGCCCTTCAATCCAGTCAGCAAGCTCGAGAGGTCGGCATCAGTTGCTCGATCGATCCAACCGAAGAAGGCGTCCGCCGCATGGAGTCGCTGGTTCGCAAGCAAAGCCGCTACAACCCACGCGTGCTGCCCGCAATCGAAAAGGCAATGGGAGCCCAGCAGATCAAGCTGACGGGCATTCCGCACGACAGTCATTTCGCTCGAGTCCTGGTTGCAGCCGACTATCGCATGAAACGCATCGCGATGCACCTTGAACAGTCGCCACTGCGTGAACTGCCAAGCTTCCTGTCGATGATGAAGAACAGCCGCACCAAGGTCACTAACATGATGCCACGCTGGTGGATGGCTTGTGACTACGAGCCGATGGCTCGCACTGATGATGGCATGGGCTGGGAGATTCGCGGACCGGGTGTCAAAGTCATGACAGAGCTCGATTTCGTCGCCGAAGATGGCTCGCGTGAGTCGACCGGACGTAAGCTGGGACTCGCTCAGAAATGGGCGGACCGCATGACGGAGAACTACGAAGAGCTCTCCACGAAGTCGCCGATCTTCGGTCAGCTTCGCAATGCCATGGACCTGTGTGTTGTCGCCGCAGTGATCGACAAGCACGATCTTGCCGAGGCAGCCGGATGCGACCTGTCGGCACTGACCGATTCGTCTTCCGTCCTCGGTCGCTGGCATGCACCCAAGACCGTTTCGACCCAGTGCAGTGTCACCAAGCGTGGCCGCGACTATCTGATCACGGCTTCTGGCGGTGTTCAAATTGAGTCATGGCAGGTTGCGGACCGAGCTGAAGTCGACGCCAAGCTTTCGACGGTCTACACCAAGGCTGCCGAGTCGACCGGTACCTGGTGGAAGTAACTCACAACCGGACTCAGCACGAACAACGGGCATGAATCCGGACTACCGTCAATGACAGATTAAAGGGCGAGCAGATTACTGCTCGCCCTTTTTCGTTGCCATCACCCCCGGCGCTGCCGCGACAGCCAACTCCGCCACTCCCATCGCGCTTGCGTCGGCCATGCATCCCAATTAAAACCGTCGGGTCCAATTTGCCTGGGGGAAACGCATGGTCCGTCGAAGCGTCTGTTTGTCATTTGCTGTCTGCCTACTCGCGTGCTGTGCAGCCAGTACCGCTGTTGCTCAACGAAACGCTGACCAACTCAAGCTAAAACCACTGGAAGATTTTGCACTCGAGGGTGCGAAGAAGATTCAGTACAAACAGGCCAGCGCCGACAGCCTTGACCTCCACGTCTTCTATCCGGATGGTTGGTCCCAGCAGGACTCTCGAGGCGCGATCGTCTTTTTCTTCGGCGGCGGCTGGGTAGGCGGCACGCCGAAACAGTTTGAACTCCAGTGTCAACATCTCGCGGCACGCGGCATGGTCGCCATCACGGCCGAATACCGGGTTCGAAGCCGACACGGTGTCCATCCGGCCGAATGTGTCGCCGACGCAAAGGATGCCGTGCGCTACGTTCGCCAGCACGCTTCCGAATTGGGCGTGGACAATGCTCGCATCGCCGTAGCTGGCGGATCGGCCGGAGGACATGTCGCAGCCAGCACCGCAACGCTCGGGACCCTGCCCGAAGAGAGCGAAACAGAAGTAACCAGCACGCCGAATGCACTCATCCTCTACAACCCGGTTTGCGACACATCGATGATCGGCTACGGCGGCGGGCGACTGGGCGAACGCATGCGTGAACTCTCGCCACTGCACAACATTCATCCGCACATGCCACCGACGCTGATTTTTCACGGCAACGCCGACAAGACCGTGCCGTTCGAAAATGCAGCCCGCTTCAAGCGATTGATGGACGAAGCCGGCAATGCCTGCGAACTGGTCGAATACGAGGGCGCTGGCCATGGTTTCTTCAACAAGGGACGCAAAGACGATCAGTACGAAGACACAACCCGCCGGCTGGACGACTTCCTGACGAAGCTCGGGTTCCTCATGCCAAAGGCTGACGCGAAGATCGCCGGACGTACCCTGGCACAGTGGAAAGCAGAACTCGGCTCCACCGATGCAACCGTACGACGCCGTGCCGCGGAGAGCATTGGCCAGTTCGGCATCCACGCGTCCGATACGTTCGTCGAACTCCTCGATCATGACGACGATGCCATTCGCTATATCGCTGCGAGCCATATCGGAGACCACCAAAGCCCCGCGTCGGCCAGGGACAAACTCCGCAGCATGCTCAACGATGACTCGCGCGGCATTACCCTCGCGGCGGCCTACGCGGTCTGCCGCCTTGGCGATCTGGATGCCGGGCTTCCTATTCTGGAAAAAGGAATCTTCGTCAAAGAACGCGGCACCGCCTGCTCGGCCGGTGAGTTTCTTGCCCGAATCGGTCCGCCGGCAGCTCGTCTGGAGCAGGTGATTGAAGCGGAACGAGCCAAACAAGCCAACAAGGGCGACTATCACATTCGCGGTGCTTTGCAGAATGCACTCCGACACATTCGCCGCGACACCAAACTTGTCGCCCACAAGCGTCCCACCGGCGGCGGCAATCCACGAGGCTGGACGCCTGCCGAAAAGGCTGGCCCCGAAGCCGACCTGAAGCAGAAGCAACCCAACATCCTCTGGATCAGTTGCGAAGACATCAGTCCCAACCTTGGCTGCTATGGCGATCGTTACGCCAACACGCCGAATCTGGACCAACTCGCGAGGGACGGCGCCCGCTTCGATCGCGCCTTCACGCCGGCGGGCGTCTGTGCCGTCATGCGATCAGGACACATCACGGGTGTGTATCCGATCTCGCAGGGCTCGCAACACATGCGTTCTAACATCGTCCTGCCGGCCGGGATCAAATGCTTTCCCGAATACCTGCGGGCGGCGGGCTATTTCTGCACGAACAATTCCAAGACGGACTATCAGTTTGCTCCTCCGAAAACGACATGGGATCGACAGGGCGGTGGCCACAATGACTGGCGTGACCGAGCTCCCGGCCAACCGTTCTTTTCCGTCATCAACCTCACGATCAGCCACGAGAGTCAAATTCGCCACGGCGAGCGAACTCACGCCGCAATTCTGGATCGCCTGTCCGCCGACCAGCATCACAACCCGGACCTGGCAGGTCCCTACTTGCCGCCGATCCACCCTAACACGCCGGAAGCGCGCAAGGACTGGGCTCGCTACGCCGACAACATCTCCGAGATGGACCGACAGGCCGGACTCATCCTGCAACAACTGGAAGACGACGGGCTGGCCGACAACACGATCGTCGTCTTTTGGGGCGACCACGGTCGTGGCCTGCCACGCGCAAAACGCTGGATCTATGACTCGGGAATCCTCGTGCCGTTCCTCGTTCGCTGGCCTGGACACGTTGCTCCAGGCACCGTTCGGCCGGACCTCGTTTCCACACAAGACCTCGCACCAACGATGCTCTCCATCGCAGGCATCGAAGTGCCCGATTACATGCAGGGTCGTGTGATCGTCGGCAACGAAGCTCAGCCCGAGCCTGACTTTCTCTTCTTCCACCGCGACCGCATGGACGAAGCCTATGAACTCATGCGAGCGGCACGTGACCATCGCTACAAATACATTCGCAACTACCGCGTCGGCCGCACCTACGCTCAGAACATCGACTATATGAACATGATGCCGACGCTGGTCGACCTGAGGCAGATGCACGTCGATGGCGAGTTGACGCAGGCTCAGTCCCGCTTCTTCCGAACGCACAAATCGGCGGAAGAGCTGTACGATCTTGAAAAGGATCCTCACGAGACCGTCAATCTCGCCTGGATGCCCGAACACCAGAACCGTATTGCCAAAATGCGATCGGCCCTGGAAGCCTGGCAGGACGACATCGTTGATCTTGGACTGGTCCCCGAGCCGGTCATGATGGAGCAAATGCGCCCCGGCGACAAAATGCAGCGAGTGGCCGCGCCCGTGTTCTCCGTCGCATCCGGCGACGCGGGACAACAAACTGTCAGCCTCCAGTCAGCCACCGAGGGAGCTTCCATTCAGTATCGAATCAAGGGCGAAGATAACTGGCGACTGTATTCAGAGCCGGTCAGCCTCAAGGCGGGAACAAAACTGAACGCCATCGCCTGCCGTGCCGGATTCCGCGACAGTGAATCCACGTCGTGGACAGATTCGGCGAAATAACAGCCTCGCCAGGAACACCAGGAACGCCACGACGAACCGATTCGCCACGCCGCATAGACGAAATTCAATCATCCGGAGCGAACCCTTGAAGCCAATCCGATTCACTTCACACGACGGCGTCCGCGCACTACTCCAGGGCCTTGTCGCCGTGCTGTTCCTGACGGGACTGGCAGCACTTCGCGTCGACGCGGCCAAACCGAACTTCGTCTTCATCCTCTGCGACGACCTGGGCGTCATGGACATCGGCGTCGAAGGCAGCGAGTTCCACGAGACTCCGCATATCGACGATCTCGCAGCCCGCGGCATGCGTTTCACGCAAGGCTATGCGACCTGTCAGGTCTGCAGTCCCTCTCGAGCCAGCATTATGACGGGCAAGTTTCCCGCGCGACACGGAATCACCGACTGGATCGGCGCCGCGACAATGTGGAACTGGAAACGAAACGGCAAGGTGCTCCCTGCCGACTACAACCACCACCTCGATCACGATGACACCACGATCGCCGAATCGTTGAAGGCCGCCGGTTACAACACGTTCTTTGCCGGCAAATGGCACCTTGGTACCACCGGATCGCACCCCAATGACCATGGTTTTGACATCAACAAGGGAGGTACTCGATCTGGTTCACCGCGCAGCTATTTCTCGCCGTACCGCAACCCGGAACTGAAAGATGGCCCGCCCGGCGAGTCCCTGCCAATTCGCCTGGCCAACGAAACGGGCGAGTTCATTCGCGCAAATCGCGACCAACCGTTCTTCGCGTTTCTCTCGTTTTACTCCGTCCACGGGCCGATTCAGACTTCGGAGACGTTGTGGAAGAAATACCGCGACAAAGCCACGCCACGTACCGGCAGTCGCTTTATTATCGACCGCACGCTGCCCGTACGCCAGGTTCAGGACTGCCCGATCTACGGTGGCATGATGGAGTCCATGGACGACGCCGTTGGGATCGTCACGAAAACGCTGGACGAGCTGAAACTGTCCGAGAACACCGTGGTCATATTCACTTCCGACAACGGCGGTGTCTCATCCGGCGATGCGTTCGCGACCAGCAACCTACCACTCCGCGGCGGCAAGGGGCGACAATGGGAAGGCGGCATCCGCGAACCCTTCTACGTCGTCGCGCCGGGCGTCGCCAAACCCGGATCGACGTCCAGCACACCAGTCACCGGTGCCGATTTCTATCCCACCATGCTTGAACTCGCCGGCCTGCCGCTCAACAAGAAGCAGCATGCCGATGGCCAAAGTCTTGTTCCGCTGCTAAAGGGCCAATCCATCGCCAACCGTCCGCTCTACTGGCACTATCCGCACTACGGCAATCAGGGCGGCGAACCATCCTCCATCATTCGCCGCGACAACTGGAAGCTCATCCACTACTGGGAAGATGATCGCAATGAGCTCTACAACCTCCAAAGCGATCCCTACGAAAAGCGAGACGTAATCAATGACAACGAGCAACTCGCCGCGGAAATGTACGATCAACTGATCGGCTATCTGGGTGAGGTCGGCGCACGCATCCCGGCTCGAGACCCACGGTACGATCCGCAACGGGCGCAAAAGCAGGCCGCGGCGATACGAGAGCAACGCCTGCCGTCGCTGGAGAAGCAACACGCCAACTACCTGTCACCGGATTTCTCGCCCAACGCAACATGGTGGAACAGCAAGATCACTCGCGATTAATCCCGCAAGTTTGAACTTTCCTCACGAGCGGATTTCCGTCAGCATGTGCGTCTGAGCAATCGACAACTCCACGGACAGGAGTACAAATGTTTGGCTTCCTTCGCCCTTCCTGTGACAGCAATACAAATCGACGGTATCGGCAAGTGTACGCGGCGTACTGTGCGTTCCAGCGGCAGCAGTATGGTTCGCTGTCCTCGATTTTCACCAGTTACGAAGCCGTCTTTCTCTATCACCTCGCGATCGAATCCGGCGCCTGCGAACGCCCGGCGGACGGCACACCACTTTGCTGCCGATTCCGCAATGACCGAGAAAACCGCTGGAATATCGATCCAGAGATCGCCCAATTCTGTTCAGCTTTCGCGATGGTGCTGGCGGCTACCAAACTGGAAGACGACGTGCGGGATGGCTCGTCAACGGTAGCTCGCTTCACGGAGTGGACGCTACGCCGCAGCTTTCAACGAGCTCGTGGGGTGCTGGCGAAGTTCAGCAGCGATCTACCCCAGCGCCTCGAACAGCATATCGCCCAGCATGTCGAGATCGAGCGACGAGGTAAGCCGGTTGCCATTGAAGAATATGTCTTGCCAACGGCTCGGGCGTTCGAGGACATCTTTGCAGCCATGTCACTTGTGTGCACCAGCCGCGGCATCGAGTGCAACCTGGCACCCATTGGAAAATCGCTGGGCGCCGCGATTGTCGCAGCGGACTGCGTCTTTGATTTCGAACGCGACCAGCGTCGCGGTGAATTCAACCCTTTACGATCTCTGCAGTCACGTCGGCACGCAGCCGAGTTTGCTCGGCGGGAACTCTCCGCGGCCGGCTGGCGGAGCTTGCGGCCAGCAGACGAAACCGCAACCGCAACCGCAGATTCTCCGCAACGCAGCGTTGCCGCAACCGTATTGAGGTCAGCCTTTCACCGCATTGATATCCCTACCGGCGACAGCCCCCGGTCCGCGTTGGGTCATGCAACACCCACCGGTTGGCGTCGATTCGCGGCCGCTCGGCGTGGCGATTGTGATTGCGATTGCCTTGGCGATTGCTGTGCCCAAGGCTGTACGGATTGCGGCGGCAATTTGCTGCAGAGCTTTTGTTGCGACAACAATGGTACGAACACCTGCTGCGACGTGAGCTGTTGCCACAGCAACGCGCCCTGCGACATCCTCTGCTGCGATTGCGGCCCCGATTGCAGTTCCGACAAGAAGAAAAAGAAACAGCAGGACGACCAGCCAGAGCAAACCGTAGCAGGCGGTCAACAACCGCCTCCACCACCGGCGGCGTCCGTGGGAATGTTCGACGGCTTCGGCACGGTGCGCATCGGAGAACGCCTGCTCCCCGCACGATCGGACTCGGCCATCCCGGCCGACAGTCCCGTCAGAGTCGTCCACGAAAACTGGTTTGGCGTCATCGTGTCCCCGCAATAACATCCTTCCACGAGCATGGTCCTATGAAAATTGCCGGAATCCAGATGGACGTCAAACTTGGCGACATCGAATTCAATCTGGATCGCATCGACGCATTCACGGCAGAAGCAGCAGGGCAGGGGGCGTCACTCATCGTGTTTCCGGAATGTGCCGTTACCGGATACTGCTTTGAGTCGCTCGAAGAAGCCAGGCAGTTCGCCCAGCCCATTCCCGGGCCGATCACCGATCGCTTGCATTCGATCGCCAATCGTGAAGACGTCCACGTCGTCGCCGGGATGCTGGAGCAACACGGCAACGAACTGTTCAACGTGTGCGTCTGCGCCAGTCCCGACGGAAACGTGTCGACTTACCGAAAGACTCATTTGCCACATCTGGGTGTGGATCATTTCACAACTCCCGGAAATGAACCATACACGGTCCATGCCGCCGGCGAAGTGAACATTGGCATGCAGATCTGCTACGACGCTTCCTTCCCGGAAGCCTCCCGATCTCTGGCGCTCGCCGGTGCCGACATCATCGTGCTGCCCACAAACTGGCCTTTCGGTGCCGAGCCGACGGCGGATTATGTCATCAACGCGCGTGCCTCGGAGAACAAGGTCTATTTCATTGCCGTCGACCGAGTGGGCACGGAACGCGGATTTCAATTTATCGGGAAGAGCAAGATATGCGACGTACACGGTGAGAATCTGGCGGTGGCCGATCACACGAACGAGGCTATCATCTATGCGGACATCGATCCGCAATTGCCGCGCTGCAAACGGATCGAACGAGTCCCCGGAAAGCACTCGATTGACCGTTTCGCCGATCGCCGACCGGAACTGTATGGCCGCATCGTCGAAAGACAGATCAATTCATGACCACGTCGGGTGAACCTAAAAAACGAGACGAGACAATCGTGCTGCTGCACGGCTTTGCAGCACACTGGACGTTGATGTCCAAACTCGATCGTCATTTCCAGTCACAGGGCTTCGACACGATCAACTGGGGCTACAACAGTTGGTTTCGCCCGATCGATTTTCACGCGGGGCGGCTGGCCGAACGACTACACCAGCTGGAAGAGAGCAAGGACGTTCGCTCGATTCACTTCGTCACCCACAGCATGGGCTGCATCGTGACACGAGCCGCTCTGCTGAAACAACGTCCCTCCGTACCGGGACGCTGGGTGCAATTGGCGCCGCCCAACCGTGGCTCACACGTGGCCAATTCGATTCCTCGCTTCATCCGTTCCCGCATGAAGCCAATCGAGGAACTACGCGCAAAACCCGACAGCTACGTCAACCGATTGCCAATGCCACAGGGAATCGACATCGCCATCATTGAAGCGACTCGCGATTACATCGTCGCCAACGCGTTGACTCGAGTCGAAGAGGAAAAAGACCGAATCGCGGTGCCCGGGTTGCACAGTCAGATGCTGTTCCGCCAGGATGTTGCCTTACAGACCCAGCATTTTCTCGAACATGGTCGCTTCGACACCAATCGGGAAGCCACCGATCCTACCGCGGCCAATCCAGAATGAAGCATCTCGTCTATTGCCTTTTCCTGACGTTTATCACGGTAACTCACGCTCAGGCCCAGGAAGCTCCAGAGAACGAACTGCCTCCCGTCAACTTCCTGTCAACCGAGTTGGCCGCGAAGGCGATGATCGATGACAGCGACGAACCATTCTTTGCGCGACTCTTTCCTCGCGAAGCCGCTGCCATGACGGGAACACCGCGTGGCGACAAGTCGATTGAAGACAGCCAGCTCGCCGCCAGAGTGATTTTTCATAACTCGGTGCTGGAATTCAAACCGGATGAAATCGCCGCCATTCGTGGCGTTGTCGAAAGCTTGGTCAATCAGTTTGGCGATGAGTACCCGCTGCTCATCCGTCGCCCGTGGACGTTCATCAAGACGAAACGCGACCTCTGCGGGGGCTTCTCGTTTACTCGGGGCGAGTGCATCGTACTGAGCGAATCGACATTGCGAGGGATCGTCGAACTGACGAAGAAACCCACCGCGAAGATGGCAGAAAAGCTGTTGCTGCACGAACAAATCCATGTACTGGAACGCATCAAGCCTGATTTATTCCTGCCGCTGTTTCGCGACATTTTTCTCATTAAGCCCGCCACCGTCGTGGTTCACCCATGGATTGACGAGCGACAGGTGACCAACCCCGACGGCATCAGTGACGACTGGATTGTGGAAAAGACCGTCGATGAGAAGACGGACCGATTCTGGATTGGCACAATCCTCGCGGAAGACAAGCCGCTGCATGTCATGGGTCGCGACTTCAGTTCCATCGCCATCAAAGTCACGCAAAACGAAGCGGGCAAGTACGAAATGGCAGTCAATGAAGAGGGACTCCCGGACTACGTCGAAAGCAGAGACGTCCCCAACCTTTCATCTCGATTGCCCGTTCGTAGTGGGTACGATCATCCCAACGAAGTCGCCGCGTACCTGTTTACCATCATCACCCACGGACAGGATGGCGTACCACTCTCCAAGGAAGCCAACCGCGTGCTGCAAGATTCCACGCGTTGGTTCCAAACGAACCTCAAACCCGCCACCGAAGAAGAGTCAGAAATCACAGCCCCGAAGGAGAAAAACAATGAAAGCCAAGACTGAATTGCAGCCGATCATTGACAAGATCGCATCCGACAAGAGCCCCGTGGGCATGGACGCCGTATACGTCCACGCATTGATCCTGGAAAAGTTGCAGGCAATCGAAGATCGAATGACTGCCATTGAAAAGCGGCTCGACGATACTTCCACGTAACACGCCAGTCGACGGGCAGGACGGACTCTTCTGCGACGACCACCTACCAGGCTCAGCACGCCCGACGGTGCCGCACGATGAAGGACAGGAATGTTCGGCCTGCGAATTGTTCTCTGAGTCTTCCTATGCCGCCGAACGTCTTCTGTAATCATGGCAGACTCCCACGACGAACAATCGAAGCCAACGAATGTTGCGTCATCCATACTTTGGGAGATCTACATTCCATTTTTGGCAGCAGCGGTCCCGGCGGGTATCTTTGCCCTGTTAGGGTTGGCTCAACGCGGGCTTGATCAACCCAATGCTGAGGTGCCTGACTGGAAGCTCGCCATAATATCCGCGCTCCAGGTACTCGGCATGATTGCGATGGCAGTGGTCATCCTCGTTCGATTTGACCACGCCTCCCGAGAATTGTCGAACTATGCGCAGGGACAACCTGCGGTGTGGCGCAAGCTGGCACTTGTGATTTCGATCGGATGGCTTCTCGTATTTGATGTGCTGACAAACCTCGCCGCATCCCTGGCGGGTGCCCAACTGCTCCTTGTGTTGGCGATCCCGGCATTCCTTGGCTATCTCGCGTGCGGTCGCGTGGCGTTAATGGGACTCAAGGAAAGCGAGCTCGAGGCGCCGTAGGATGGACATTCCTGTCCGTCCTACGAATCTTCATTACCAAACGATTCGCTGTTGTCCACCTCAACACCAGCCACCTTCATCTCTGCAACAGCGCGTTCCACATCGCCCTCCGAAAGATTGACGCCACGGCAACCGTCTCCCACCAGCGTCACACGAAAGCCCAACTCGACTGCATCGAGCGCCGTGAATTTGACGCAGTAGTCCGTCGCAAGTCCTAGCACCACGACGTGTTCGACGCCGAGACGCTGGAGGAAGTCACCCAGCCCTGTTGCTTTGCGTTTGCCGTTGTCGAAGAAGCCGCTGTAGCTGTCGATCGTGGGATCGGTCCCTTTCTGAAAAACGTGCGTCTCTGCGGGCAAATGCAATTCGGCGGCGAACTCCGCTCCCGACGTACCCTGAACGCAATGATCAGGCCAGAGAATCTGTTGCAGCCCATTCAATTCAATGGCATCGCCAATCGACGCGCCGGGATGCATGCTGGCGAAACTGCCGTGGCCGGGCGGATGAAAATCCTGAGTGGCGATCACCAATTCAAAACCGGGAATCAGCCGATTGGCGACCGGTACGACCTGATCGCCATCGGGTACCGCCAGAGCTCCGCCGGGCAGGAAATCATTCTGGATGTCCACAAGGATCAAAGCTGATTTCGTCATCTAATTCTCACCGCCGGATCTCGCGTCAAGGATCAGCCGATTCTTCAACGCGTGCAGTCGCGATTCAAGCCCAACCGGAAACGGATGAGGGTTCACGAAGCGGCGAATGCCGGCATGAAAGGCCGATAGCTGTTCGCGAGTGCGGCTGCGCACGTCGTGAATGTCCGGCGAATCGTACACTCGCTGCCCACCACGAAAAATGGGTTTCAGCAGCTCCTCGTAGTGCGCGTCCGCCGATAGCTCCTGCCTTCGTGTCGAGTTCATGGGATCCACCATATAGCTGTCTTCCGCGATTCCCATGCGTTCGTCATAAATCAGATCGGCCGTAAATTGGTCCGACATTCCATAGCGGCGCACCTGCAACACGCCGGGGTTGGAAACCTTGATCGCCTGTTCGGACAGCTTGATACGAGGCTGCCATTCACCGCCAGGGTCACGAATCGCCGAGAGTTTGTACACGCCACCAAGCGCCGGCTGATCGTAGCCCGTCACCAATTTTGTACCAACGCCCCAAACATTGATCTGAGCTCCCTGGTGCCGGAGATTTTCGATCAACCGTTCGTCCAGATCATTGCTGGCCACAATCGATGCTTTCGGAAAGCCCCCCTCATCCAGAATCCGCCGAGCCTCCATGCTTAGCCAGGCAAGGTCTCCCGAGTCCAGCCGGATGCCGACCATTTCGTAGCCGCGTTCCCGCAACTTCCGACCGACCGCGACCGCCATGCGCACGCCTTCGATCGTATCGTACGTATCCACCAGGAACACGCAGTTATTGGGCATCGCGTCAGCATACGCTTCGAAGGCGGACATTTCGTCATCAAACGACATCACCCAACTGTGCGCGTGCGTTCCCTTAACGGGAATGCCATAGAGTTTTCCGGCCAGCACATTCGACGTCGCGGCACAGCCGCCAATGTACGCAGCCCGGCTCGCAGCAAGTCCACCGTCAATCCCTTGAGCGCGACGCAGGCCGAATTCCAGCACGGGATCGTCGCCCGCCGCCTGGCAGATCCTTGCGGCTCGCGTTGCAATCAACGTCTGAAAATTCACCACATTCAGCAAAAACGTTTCCAGGATCTGGCACTGGATGATGGGCCCTCGCACTCGCACCAGCGGCTCGTGTGGGAACACAACGGTGCCTTCAGGAATGGCATCGACATCGCAGCTGAACTCCAACGCCTGTAGCTCTTTGAGGAATTCGTCGCCGAAGAGACGGTGTCCATCGTTACCCTTCAGTGTTCCAAGGTACGCGACGTCTTCTGCGCTGAAACGAAAGCCTTCGAGAACCTCCATCACGGGCTGAAGTCCGGCGGCAACCGCGTAGCCACCGCGGAACGGGTTGCGACGAAAGAACAGGTTGAACACGGCGTCGCGATGAGCGGTACCCGATTTCCAATATCCGTACGCCATCGTTAACTGATAGAGGTCCGTCAACAGAGCGAACGAGTGTGCGTAAAGCTGCCGAGTAGGATTCATGGACATCTCAGGGTGACTCGCTGACAAAAGAACGGACACGTCAGTCGCAGAGCGAGTTCACACTATAGGCATTTTTTCGCCGGCAGTGCTCGTTCGTAGTACCGACTTTAGTCAGCTTCCGCTGTCGCTGTTGGAATTTGGAAATGCGATTTAACCAAAAAAACGCGTAGTACAAAAAGCGCCGGCAGTCTGCCGCCTGAAGCGGTACGACTAACACTACTCCCTATCCGCCAACAAATCACTCCGGCGAAAGTACATCACCCAGCGGCCCGCCTTGACCGTTACGTCCGGTTTGAAGTTCAGACCAGCAGCATTGAGCGTCATATCATCTCGCGCGGCCCAACCCAACGTATTGAGCAGCTCGACATTCATTCCTGCTCCGTATCCGCTGCCATGAACCAACGGAGTCCGCGTGTATTCGTTGAGCACGACGTTGCGAATTTTGGGGAATCGAATGAGCTCATCCACTCGCTTGCCCGAAATCGGATTACCTGACAAACCGAGGTACTCGAGATTCGGCAATGACTCGATCGATTCAACACCCCGGTCAGTGATCCTGTTTCCCGTGAGCGATAGTCGCTTCAACCCGCGTGGCCAGCGAATCTTCTCCAGGTCCGTGTCCGATACGCTCGCATAGTCCAGATCGAGTGTCCGCAGCGGCGAATCTTCCGTCAGCTGTAGATCCCTGGCGGCGAAACTGCGATATGAAATCCGCAGGTCCTTCAGCTTTGACATCCGGTCGACAGAAATCGCGTGGCCCGTCGTCTGCCGGACGTTCAGCGATTCCATCAGTTCACAATCCGAAAGGCGACGGGCTGCCACCTCGGTCACGTGAACCGCCGTGGCATAGACGGTTTTCAGTCGCGGCAAGGGGCCAAGTAAGTGCATGTCCAGATGCTCGCCGTTTTTCTTGCGGTGTCCGGCATGTACTTCAAGGTACTCCAGCTTGGGCGCATCGCGCAGCGTCAGTGTCGAGTACTTGACGACCAATTTCTTCAGCGAGGGCACATCCAGAACCTCGACCTCCATCGGCGGGCCGCGGTGATTGATTTCGGCCGATTCCAGATTGGGAATCCCCGACAATACCACCGGCCTGGTTTGCTGACCGATCGTGAGAAACAGCTTCTCCAGGGTTGGGTGCCCATCAAGATCGACATCGCCGGGCGAATACAACCGCAATGACTGAAGCCTTGGAAAGGCCTCCGCGAGACTGACGACGGGCAGCTGTCCGCCAATCTCAAGTTCACGTAGATTTGTAAGCTTCCTGAGTTTGTCGAGCTGAAGTTGACCCGAGTTCGCCCGCAGCCTTTCCAGTTGCGACAATTTCGATATTTCATCCATCATCGTTTGCGATGGCCGCGTCACCCCCAGAAAACGCAGGCTCTTCAGTTTGGCGAGATGCGCCATCCCCGCGGCCGAGACACGGGTGTACCCAACCCGCAATTCTTCGAGGCTCTCCATTTGTGACAGCGATTCCAGCGCCGCGTCTGTAATGACCGTGTGCCGCAAGCTCAGCGACCGCAGATTCTTCAACCCGACGAGTTGGGCGACACCCGCGTCGGTGATTTGCGTGCCTTCGAAGGAGAGCGCTTCCAACGACTTCAACTCGCCAACGGCGGACGCGATCTCATCGGTTGTCGAAGTGCGATGCAGCGAGAGCCGTCGCAAGCCACTCAGTTTCGCAACCTGCGCGACATCCTCGTCGGTGACGAAACCCCGCCCATGAAAGCTCAGATGGTGTACGTCGTAAATACTGTCGTCGAAGAGCCGCCAGATGCCTTTCGCTCGGGGGTAGGGTCGAACGTATTCCGCCTTTTGCGTGATCACGTCCAACGCCTGGTACGCGACGTAGCGCCGATAGGCGGAGAGCCCCACGGCCACAAGGAAGACCAGCAGCGCAATCGTACTGAGACGAAACTGCAACCAACGTCGTTTTCGCTTCGGCCGCTCGTCGGACATCGTGCCTCGATTCCGTGCTAGTCCAAACTCACCCAACCACCGCTTTCCGAGCTCGCAACAACCGCTTCAATGACTTTCATATTTTGCACGGCGTCCACCAACGGCGTTGGCACCGGCTTGTCGTTCAGGATCGCCTGCGCAAACAGGTCGCCCTGAACCGTGTACTGATCACAGATGTCGAATTCGATTTCTTCGATGCCGCGGCCCCCCTGGTGCCACATTCGGCAGGGCACATCTGGCGGGGCGTTGAAGGGAATCTCAATCTCCACGCGACCGGACGTTCCAAATGCATTGATCCGCTGATAGGGCGTCATCTGTGTGCTGCAAGTAAACGTGGACGTACCGTTCGCAAACTCAAGGATTCCGGTGGAGATTCGATCCGTTCCAAACGCCGGATCCCGCTCGATCAATCCCAGTACGCGTTGCGGTTCGCCGTCGAACAGGAAGCGAGAAAGCGAGATGTTGTAACAACCGATATCCATCAACGCTCCGCCACCGATGTCTTTCTGGTTGCGAATGTTGCCAGCATCGTCATTGAAGTACGAGAAGAAACTCTGGATGGTTCGAAGCTGCCCCACGCCACCTTTCTGCACGATCTGCTTCGCTCGCTGCCATTGCGGATGATGGCGATACATGAAAGCTTCCATGATCTTCAGGTCGGGGAAGTTCGCGGCGGCATCAACCAGTTTCTGGCCTTCGTCAGAAGTCAGTCCGATCGGTTTCTCGCAGAGTACATGCTTGCCGGCTTCCAGAGCCTTGATCGACCATTCCACGTGCAGATGGTTGGGCAGCGGATTGTAGACGGCGTCAACTTCCGAATCGGCCAACAAGTCTTCGTAGCTTGCGTGGGCGCGAGGAATCTCCAGTTCGCCAGCCGTCTTTTCAGCTCGATCACGATCCCGCGAGCAAATGGCGACAACCTCGCAATGGTCGCCACGCTGCATCGCAGGAATCACCTTTTCGGTGCCGATTTTTGCCGTACTTAAGATGCCCCAGCGAATTTTCTTCATAATGTGTCGTTCCGGTAAAAATCAGTTCCAGGATCTTGCGCAGTTTTCCACGACTTTCAACACCGACAACTTTTGGCGTCACCCTACCGTGGTCGCATAGTCTATCATCTTTGCATACCAACCTGCTTCAGGCACACTGCCCAAGGCACACTGCCGCGGCCACACTTCGGCACACGCTTGTGGATCCACCTTCCAAACCGTTTCATTCGCACCTGCGGGAGAAATGATGACTCGAACAATTCTAATCGCGTTTGTCGCTTTGGCGATGTCGCAACCGCTCGCAGCGTGCTCGGTTCCCGTGTTTCGCTACGCACTGGAAAACTGGGAACCGGACCGCCTCACGGTAGCCATCATTCACAACGGCCCCATGACCGACGAACAGTCCGTCCTGACGAAGCAGTTGGAGGCGGCAGCCTACGAAAACGAACAACTGGTCAACTTGCGGCTGCATCCGATTGATGTATCCATCGAGCATCCGGAAAACTCGGCTGAAGCGTGGTACGCGAACAAGTGGAAAGACAAGTCGCTTCCGCAGATGCTGATCTACTTTAGCAACGACGCTCCCGAGCCTCAGTTGGCATGGTCGGCGCCTTTCAATGCAGAGAACGTGCAGCAACTTCTGGAATCGCCCGCCCGCACCGAAGTGGTCGAACGCCTGCTGGATGGCCAATCGGCCGTCTGGATCCTACTGAAGAGCGGCAACAAGGAAGATGACGAACGGGCGGCACAGGAACTCAAACGCGAGCTGGCTCGTAAGCCGGACGAAATCGAACTCCCCTCGCTCACGGATCTCGCCACCGAAGAGAAGTTCAACGAAGAACTCGGTGTTGAAATGCGAGTCGAGTTTTCCGTGATATCGATCGATCCGGAAAACGAGAGTGAGAAGTTCTTCCGCGAGATGCTGTTGAATACAGAGTCAGATCTGAGGGATTTTGACGACCCGATTGCCATTCCAATCTACGGACGTGGACGCACGTATTTTGCTTTGGTGGGGCCCGGCATCACGGCCGACAACATTGATGACAACTGCAACTTCATCTGTGGAGCATGCTCCTGTGAAGTCAAACGCGATAACCCGGGGCAGGACCTGCTGCTCGCGGCGAACTGGAATCGAGTTCAACCGGGCAATTGGGTGAACGACACGCCGCTCCCCGAATTGACGGGCATCGGTGGGTTCGCGGCATTGGACGATTCCGGGTCGGGCGATGACCTGGCATCTTCGACTGAGGACAGTTCGACGACATACAGTACAAACGCCGAACTGGAAAACGTCACGGCCAACTACGCCGACGAAGACGATCCTGCGACAAATGAAACGCTCGTCGCCTCGCACTCAACAACCGAAGGCAGCTCCGCACATGGAGGCTCCATCGAAGCGGAACAACACGGTGGCGCAGTCGACGCGGCCGCTTCAGGCCTGGACGAGATGCCGCCGGCCAGCACGCCAGTCGGCATGGTCGTACTCGGTTGGGCGATGGGCCTGTTGCTGCTGGGAATCACGTTTACGATTTGGCAGCGCCGCAACAACGCAGAATAGGCCGACGGAAAAGAAAGTAGCTCGCACATCAGCGGTTAGTCATCATGTCCACCTTTCAACTCTTGTTCAAAGAGCTTCGACACCGGAAATTCAATACTGCCCTGGCGATCGGCGTGGTCGCCACCGTCGTCGCCCTGATCGTGACGACGCTGCTGCTGACCAATTCCTATCAGCGCGAAACGGCCGCCCGCGTCACCAAGCTGGATGACGAAATTCGCAAGACGATGAAGGAGTTGGGCTTCAACATCTTCATTTTGCCGAAGGACCTGAACCTCGGCAGCTTCTTCGAACAGAATTTCGGCAAAGAGACGATGGACGAGAGTCTGGTCACCAAACTCGCTGCCGCCAAGGGCGTGGTCACGATCAACCACTTGCGTCCCGCGTTGATTCAGAAGGTCGACTGGCCCGAGCAGAATCGGCCGATCATCCTGATGGGCGTCAAAGGCGTCGTGCCCTGGGCACATCGCAAGAACCCCAAGAAGCCGCTGGCGGAAGCCGTTCCACAAGGCACTATCAATCTCGGCAGCGTCCTCGCGAAGCAGGTGAACGCCAGCAAGGACGCGGAACTAACGCTACATGGCCGAACCCTCAAGGTCGGCAAAATCTATCCGGCTCGTGGCAACCAGGACGACATCACCGCATGGGTCGATCTGTCGACGGTCCAGGAGATCGCCGGACAACCCGGCCGAATAAATATGATTCAGGCGCTCAACTGCAACTGTGCAACGATCGATGCACTGGCCGAAATCGAGGCCGAAATCTCGGGCGTGCTTGGTGATGACGTGAAGGTCATCGAGCTGAATTCGGAACTCATCGCAAGAGCGCAGGCCCGGACGAAAGTCGAAAACAGCGGAGTCGCCAGTTTGGCTTTCTTGCAGAAGGCTTCCCAAACGGGGTTCGTCGTCCTGATTGGGCTGGGCAGTGTGATGTTGGCGATGATGTGCTTTCGAAATGCGACCGATCGCGCCGGCGAGGTCGGCATGCTGCGAGCCATCGGCGTCACCCGAAACCAGATCCTCGGTTTGTTCCTTGGCAAGTCGGCGTTACTGGGCTTTGTCGGCGGCGTCGCTGGCCTGATTGCCGGCGTCGTCGCGGCCCAATTGATTGCGGCTATTCCGTCTTCCGAATTACCGGCCCCTTTGTTCGACTGGACACTGGCATGGGCGGCCCCGATTGCGGCGATGGCGATTTCATTGCTTGCCACGTGGATTCCCATTGAAGCCGTCACCGGCAGAGACCCCGCGAGAATTCTGCGGGAAGCATCATGAGCGTAGATACCAAAACCGTCGTTTCGTGCGAAAAACTCTCGCGATCCTTTCAGCGTGGCCCGAAACACGTCGAAGCTTTGCAGGACGTGTCCCTGAGTTTCGACGCCGGCGAATTTGTCGCCGTGTGCGGCAAGAGCGGATGCGGAAAGTCGACGTTGATGCTTTGCCTTGGGGGCCTCCAAAAACCGGACTCCGGCGAAGTCATCGTCAACCAGCAGTCGCTGTACTCGATGACCGCCGACCAGCGTGCTGCTTTCCGAGCCAATCATATTGGCTACGTGTTTCAGCAGTTTCATCTGATCCCGTACCTCACGGTGCTGGAAAACGTGATGGCAGCCCGCATTGGTGCCAGGGGCGGAGTTAACGACGGGACCAACGATTCCAGAACGGACGCGGCAGAACTGATCGAGCGTGTTGGCTTGTCCGCCCGGTTGGACCACAAGCCGTCAGAACTCTCGATTGGAGAATGCCAACGCGTCGCGATCGCCCGTTCGTTGATGAATCGTCCACTTCTGATTCTCGCGGACGAACCGACGGGCAACCTGGACGAAGAGAACACCGAGAACGTGCTGAATCAGTTGAAAGAAATTTCGAATGAAGGCACAACCGTGATTCTGGTGACGCACGACACGCAGTGCGAACAGTTCGCCGATCGGATCGTGCGTATGGCGGCAGGACAAATCGAGTCGACTCCATGAAGCGGTTCTGGCTATCGCTGCCCCGCTGGTTGCGAATTGCACTGCGCGGCACGCTCATTCTGACCACCGTGATCCTTGTCGCCGGGCTGGGAGTCTACGTATATCTCAATCCATCGGTGAATCGGACCGACGGCATTGTCTACGGCACGCGTCATGGAAGAGATCTGACGATGGACGTGATTCAACCGAAGCATCCAAACGGAATCGGGATCGCGTTGATGGTCAGTGGCGGCTGGAAGTCCGGTGAACCGGGCGAGACTCCCGTGTGGCTGATGGCGCCCGTGCTGCGTCGGGGCTATACGGTCTTCGCGATCTGTCACATCTCGCAGCCCGATTCGACCGTGATGGAAATCATTCAGGATATGCACCGTGGAGTTCGTTTCGTTCGGCATCATGCGGCCGAACATGGCATCGACCCGGACCGGATTGGCGTCTCGGGCGGGAGTGCCGGCGGGCACCTCAGTCTGATGCTGGCGACGCGCGGTGGTCCGGGACCGGCGGAGTCCAAGGATCCGGTCGATCGCGAATCGAGTTCTGTTCAGGCCGCCGCGATTTTTTATCCGGTGACCGATTTACTGAACCTTGGCGACTCCACCGAAAACCCGGGCGATGGTGGACCGCCGATCAGCTACGTCGAAGCCTTTGGCCCCGACTGCACCGACATGGCCAAGTGGAAAGCGATCGGACGAGACAGCTCGCCGATCTACCACGTGAACGAGTCGCTACCGCCGATTCTGATTCACCACGGGGATGCGGACACGCTGGTGCCGCTCGAGCAGTCCGAACGCTTTCGCGAGGAGGCAGCGAAACTTGGGCACGACGTCGAGCTGAAGATTCACTCAGGCGGAGGTCATGGTTGGATGTCGATGCACTATGACGTGTGGAAGTTTGCCGAGTGGTTTGACGAAGAGCTACTTAACTCGGAAGCCATTCCGAAGAGCGAGACGACCACGACAGAAGGAGCGACTGAGCCAACAATACCCTCCGAAACAGCTCAAGCAGCACCTCAAGCAGCACCGTGACATCGGCTGAGCAGACCGGGCAACGTTGCCGGAACCAAACGAAAAGAGCCCGGCTTCAGGACCGGGCTCTTTCAATTCAATCTGTCAGTTACGCCGCCGCCACGGCATGACGATGACTACTTCGCGGGCGGCTTGTGTGCCTTGTGGCATTTTGCACAGTTGGTTGCCGTCTTAAGTTCTTTCTCGGCACCTTCGCGTCCAACGGCTACTTTGGCAGCAGCCAGTGCAGCAGCACCGGCAAACTTCTGCCACGAAGCTTGCTCGCCTTTGGGCGCGGGATTCTCAACCATGCTGACGTACATGTCCAGCAAAGCGAGCTTCTCTTCCATCGTGGCTTTACCGCCGGTTACCTTTTTGTTGAGGCCGCCCTTCATTGCACCCTTCATCACTTCCTTGATGGTGTGCTTGGGCTTGGCAGCGTCCTTCTCTCCGTCCTGAGCGAATGCAATTGCACCCGCAGCAACTGCTGCGATGAGTGCAACAGCCATGATTCGAATTGACTTTGGCATAAGTTGTTCCTTGGCTCTTCAGTATTGACTCGACAACGCAGGGCGTTCCGTCACCGAAAATATATCGGATCAAAATGCCGGTGCAACCAATTGAACTTGTGCAGAACACGCTCGCGGGCTGCTAGCCGCATTCCAGCCCCGTCTTCGACAGCGAAAAACGGACGTCCGCAAGCTCACTGGCCTCAAATTGATGATGGGTGATGTGAAGACACGTCATCTTCAGCTCGCTGCGTATCGATTTCAGCAGCTCGACCATTTCCTGCCGTGATTCGTCGTCCAGCGAACTGAGTGGCTCATCCATACACAGGATGGCGGGATTCATGGCCAGAGCACGCCCAAGTGCGACACGCTGTGATTCACCTCCGCTGAGCCCCTGCGGCATCCGGTCCAGGAGATGTGCGATATTCAACAGATTGGCCAGCTCTCCTACTCGACTGCGAATTAGCTCCTGCGGTGCCTTACGCAGCCGCAACGGAAATCCGATCTGATCCCGAACTTTCATCGTGGGAAACAACGCCCCGTCCTGTGGTACATAGCCAATGTTGCGTTCGCCTGGTCGCAACTCCGTTACATCGACACCATTCAGCACGATGCGTCCGGACTGGGGTTTGCGGAGTCCACAGATGACTTCCATGATCGTCGTTTTGCCACTTCCGCTGCGGCCCATCAGCACCGCGTACGATCCTGCTGGCACGGACAGATCAAGATCATCGAGCTGGAAATTGCCTTGCCGAATTGAAAGCTTGTGAAGATCAATCACCACTGACCTCCCTTCAGCCCAGCAATCCTCGCGATCAGCAATACAGTGACCGCGGCGAAAATCATGATCATGGAGACTGCCAACATGCCCGGCAGTGACCCGGCTTGCATTTCCAGATAGACGGATGTCGGCAACACTTCCGTGTGCTGTCGCGTCGAGCCCGCGAAGACCAGAATCGGACCAAACTCGCCCAGTGACCTCGCCCACGCCAGCGTTCCCGCTGCCAACAGCCCGCGTCTTGCCTGTGGGAAAATGACCTTCCAGAAAGCCTGCGCACGATTGCAACCGGAGGTCAGTGCGACATGCTCGAAACGTTCCGGGATCTGATCGAACGTTACCCGTAGTGTCCGCACGGCGAACGCACAGGCAACCGTAAATTGGGCGATGATCACGGCCGGAACTTCGAACACCACCATGTCACTGAACCAGTCGAACGGCGGAAAGTTGAATAACACCAACAGACTGATGCCGATGACCAATGGCGGCAGCACAATCGGTATGTCCAACACGGTATCGACGACTGACTTCAACGGAAAAGCGAACCGCGACATCAGATAGCCAATTGGCACCGCCACCAGCAGACTCAGGAATGTCGACACGGTGCAACTGAACAGACTGAGCCAGATGGAATAGCGAATGTCAGGCGATACCAACGCGCTGTAGACGGCATCCGTACCGCTCAACTCGCCGTCGGTCAGCTTCGTTCCCCGCGTGACTTCCTCTCCATCCACAACCACCAGAAGTCGACGCTCCGGGATATCCATTACGCGTTCGTTGCCGTCTTCCGAAACAATCTGCACGCGACGTGGAGAGTCGACATCGATACGCACGACCCCATCCACCTTCGCAATTACCGCCTGCCCCTCGACAGGTTTGAACAGGAAGAGCACGTCGACTAACACCAACAGGCAGATCAACACGATATACGCGGCGGCGAGAACACCGAAGCAGGCCAGAAAGGGCCAATCGGAGGCGACTCGAACAGGGCCGAGTTCATACCTCGATGCAGGCGAAGCGTTGCTCATGGCGTCGGCTGCACCCGCCACGTGAATCCCTGCACTTCAAAGCGTTTCCGCGAGACCTCGGATCGAATTGCCTTCGTCAGCCTTGACGACAAAGCGGGGTAGGGCGTATCACGTGCCGTCGCGATGTTCTGCACGGCCAACGCCCCATCCTCTTCGACGGGAACGACCTCAAATTCCTCCGACAGCTGCTGGCAGTTGGCTTCGTACACCAAAGCGACATCCAATTTACCGTGACCGGTCATCTGCATGATCAGTTCGTGTGCGGTGGGCGTCATGACGATCACCGATTTCTTTTCTTCAAGGGTCGGCTTGATACCTTCGTCTTCGAAGAGCTGCCACGAAAGATCGCCCAGCGTACTCATCCGCGGGTTCGTCGTACCGATCGAAATGTCGTCCTTGGCCAAATCGGCAATCGTGCGTATTCCTTTGGGATTCCCCTTACGAACGAGCAACACAATCCGCGTGCTGGAAACATCCGCGGGCGTATCAAAGAAATTCTGCACTTTGGTCATGTACGACACATCGCACGTCATGAAGGCGTCCGGCATTCCCTTTTGCGAGTCTCCGTTCCCGATCGAGTTGATACCGGTAACCAGGGTTCCACAACCGGCATACTGCTCTCGAATGACGACGCCTTCACGCGATTCAAAGTCACGCAGTGTCTTGTCGATTGCGTTGCGATTCACGCCACCGCAATACAAAACTAATTCAGGTTTCTCGTGCCATTGATCCGTGGCCGCCGATTCAAAACCGTGCTTCTCAAAAGCCGGCCGGCCTTGATCCGCCGAGGCGAGGTAACGACAGAAATGAAGTGCATCGGTGGGACGTTTTGAAAGCGCGCTAACGTTCGCCGTCACCGTCGATGCGGCGTCCTTCAGTTCGGCGGGAACGATGGGCACCAGACCGAACTGCACAGCGGTCGTATCCCAGATAAAACCCGCCGCGATATCGGATGATGTTTTGATCGCATTGGCCGCTTCGGGCACGCGAGGGAAAGAGGCCTTTTTGTTTTCATCAATCGCCTGCCATTTGTCGAACTTGGCAAGCGTGGTTTTGGTCTTTTTGCCAACGCCGGCCTTCGAATCGCAGACGACGTATTTGTGGTCACCTGCCAGAAGTTCGTCGACCGACGCAAACTGCAACCCACTGTTCGGCTTGACGGCCAGCACAAGCCGGAAGCTGGCGAGGTCCATGCTTTCGACGGTCAGACCTTTTTGTTGCGTGCGCGTCGCGAATGACACATCCGCCGGGATGTACACGTCGCAACGCGATTTCCCAGATCTTCGATCAATCTCCAGCCGACCTTCCAATTCGCCACTGGAGCCGTAGTCAATTTGTACAGGACGGTCAAACCGTGCCTCGTACTTCTTCGCTATCTCTTCCACAGGCAGGCGAATGCCCGCGGCACAGTAGATCATCAGCGGTGTCGCATTGCCCGTCGAACCGTTCGTCGCCGAGGGTGCTCGACCACAACCGGGGAAGGCGAGCAGCAAGGAGAGCAGGAACGTCGCACTGGCAAACGACGCAATACACCGATTGAATGATGACATGGCAAGCACGACGTACGTCCACAGGTTCAAATCAGCCGGCCCGAATTGTACAGTAACACTCTTGCTTTGTGTGGATGGTGAGCCGAGGACAGGAAGACATTATGAGCGAATCGAAGACAGCCCTCGTCACAGGAGCCAGCAAAGGTGTCGGTCGAGGTATCGCGATCGGATTGGCAAAAGACGGTTGGGACGTGATCGTCAATTTCAATGGTGATGCAGACGGTGCGTTGCAGACAGCCGAAGCCGTCCGTGCGGAGGGCCGCCAGGCGTGGACGATCAAGGCAAACGTCGGCAAGTCGGCGGACGTCACGGCCATGTTTGAAGAATCGGACAAGTTGGCTGCGGGGACGTTGCAATTGCTGGTAAATAATGCTGGCGTCCAGACGTGGTGCGGACTGATGGACCTGAAGGAAGAAGATTGGGATCGCGTCATCGATACCAATCTGAAAGGCACCTTCCTCTGCACTCAACAAGCCGCACGACGGATGATCGACCACGGCCGTGGCGGTTCGGTCATCAACATTGGATCGGGCGCGAACAAACGTCCGTTTCCCAACCTGGTGGACTACAGTGCCTCGAAGGGCGGTATCAATCAACTGACGCAGGTCTGCGCGGTCGAGTTGGGGCCAGAAAAAATTCGCGTCAATTGCGTCGCGCCCGGGGCGATCGAAATTGAACGGACAAAGCTCGAGGCCAATGACTACGCCGGTACCTGGAGCCCGATCACGCCCATGCGACGGATTGGTTACCCGGATGATGTGGCGAAAGCCGTCGTCTTCCTCGCCAGTCCGTCCGGAGAGTTCGTGACCGGACAGACCCTGTATGTCGACGGAGGTTTGCTCACGCAGGCCATGTGGCCGTACGAAAAAGAGAGCTAGTCCCGCGATGCTCTGGCGTTGATGAAGCAACGACCGATTAACGACCGATTTCAACTAAGATAGTACCACTCGCAAGTCACCCTCACGGAACATTCCCATGCGCAACACCCTCCTAACTTGCCTCTGTCTCGCCCTTTGCTTCGCAACACTTGCCTCCGCAGCGGAGAAGGACAAGAAGGCTGACGCGATTAAGGCGTTGATCGTTACCAGCGGTTGCTGCCACGACTACACCTTTCAGACCAAGATGCTTCAGATTGGTGCCAACCAGCGCGACATGAACATCAAGTGGACCGTTGTCAGCGAAGGCGGAAAAGGCACCGACGCCCAGATTGCTCTTTACGACAACCCCAAGTGGGCTGACGGCTACGACGTCGTAATCCACAACGAATGTTTCGCGAAGACCGCCGATGCCGACTACGTGAAGAAAATCACCTCCGTTCACAAGGCCGGCGTGCCCGGCGTTGTCATCCACTGCGCGATGCATACCTATCGTTCGGCGGAAATCGACGACTGGCGTGAGTTCCTGGGTGTCACCAGCAAACGACATGAACACCAGTCGAAATATCCCGTCAAAGTCGTCGCGGAAGACCACCCTATCATGGCAAACTTCCCCGACAACTACGTAACGCACATGGACGAGTTGTACGTCATTGAAAAGACATGGCCCAAAACAACGGCACTCGCCACATCGAAGAGCGAACGAAACGATAAGGTGCATCCCGTCATCTGGACAAATCAATACGGCAAGGCACGAGTCTTTGGCACAACCTACGGCCATTCGAATGAAACCTTCGCTGACGAAACCTTCATCGACACCGTCCTGCGAGGAACGCTGTGGGCGGCCGGCAAGCTGGATGCGCACGATGCCAAACTGGATCCTGAAGCCGTTTCCGCGGAATAACAGATCCATTCCCCGATCGCCTTCCCGGAACGAAGCCCTCGTGCCATGACACCGCTCTTCAAAAAGCTCAATCTTGGCGATGCGAATCGAATCCTCGTACTGAACGCCCCCGAATCGTTCGACGCGGAGCTGGATCGACTGGACTCGATCAAGGTAGTTCGACGGGCGACGGCCAAGACAAAGGCAGGCTTCGCCTTGGGATTTGCGACCACGGTGGCAGAGCGTGATTCCGTCTGCAACAAACTGGTGAACGCCGCCGCGGGCGACACGATCGTTTGGCTCGCGTATCCCAAGAAGACCTCGAAGAACTACACTTGCGAGTTCAATCGGGACGCGGGCTGGAAGATTTTCGGGGATGCGGGCTTCGAGGGAGTCCGCCAGGTGGCAATCGATTCAGACTGGTCAGCACTGCGATTCCGTCGCACGGAATTCATCAAATCGATGACTCGACGCAATAGCATGGCCATCTCGGCGGCAGGCAAGCGACGAACCAGAACGCAGTAGGCGCGGGTCGGTTACAACGAACCTGTTGCCACAAAAAAAGGCCGGCCCGCAATAGCTGCGAGCCGACCGCAAACGTCAAAGCATGTAGAGGGGCAGGTAGTTACACGCGCTGACGACGTCGCATCGTGGCCAATGCTCCAAGTCCGCCCAGGAGGGCGAGGCAGGCTGTCGATGGTTCCGGGCAAGCCTCATGGGCGATTGTGTAGAAGACTCCGTTGGCTCCGTCTCCGGAGGTGTAGTCCAATCGAAGCGAAGTAACCGGCCCCGTGAAGGCGAGAATCGCATCGCCTTCGCCGTTGTAGCTGGTATTGGCGGAGGTCATGATCCCCGTGTCAGCACCGGTCGAATCGAACAGAATACTGGGACTATGTGAAACCAGCGACAGCGAGGTAGCCCCCGTCGCGGTGATGTTGGCAATCGAGCTGGCGTCAAAGTTTTCGACGTAGAGAAATCCGCCCATGGGAGTTGCGAAATTGAACTCCTGAAAATCGCCGGCGTTAACGTTCGCGGCAACGACCGAAAGGTCGTCGTTACTGAGTGGATCGCCGCCTTCCCAGTTACTGCCGGCAAAGACGCCACCAACGATGCCCATGATCGGGGCCGATGTGGACGAGGTCACCGTCACCAGATGACCATCGACGTCACCCGTGGCAGAGGTTGCGGTAGTTGCGGTCCAATCCACGAGGATCGAGCCGGCGTTCGCCGCGGTCGCAAAGCTGAGAGCGGCAAAGATGGTGATGAGTGAAGTTGAACTTTTCACAGTGGGTCGCTCCAGTTGAGAATCAGTGGTGGCTGCTGTTAGGTCGATGAAACTCACAAATCTCAAACTAGTTGGGATTCGCTAAACTTCATGTACTCGCTGTCAACTTTCCTCATCCGGAATTGGTCGCTAGCCGGCAGATCCGATACCGCCCGTACAGAGCGTCCGATTTACCCTCCAAAAGGGCTCATTGGTGTCATGCTGGAACCGCTCGAGCCGACAACTTTTTATTCGGCCACGTACTAATGGTGTTACGTTTGCAACGAATACAACGGTATGGCGGCAGCCCGATCACAACGCCAAACAGAAAACTTCACAGATCGATACGCCGCGACCTATGCACGGCGGCAGATCGAGAACGAAACTGTGCGAATTGATTCGAAGCGTTGATTCGCGGCGATTGCGGCAAGAAGTGAGACGAAATGATACGAGTTGCCTAACCGCGCATCTCGACTCGCGTGCCATACTGCTTTGGTTTAACGTAGAAGCTCTGCCACTCCCCGCACATTGCGACATTTCCTGTGACAAAACGTTCATCAACCTTGCCGATGACCATCCTTCGACTGGCTTTTCTATTCATCAGTCTCGCAGTTGCCAGCCAATCAGCCGTGGCCGCCGACAGCGAATTCGTGGGCATTCTGGCGCTTGCCACCGAGGAAGAAGTCGCCGACGAATTGGGGCTCAGTCCGCCCGTGCGTCGTGAGCTGCTGGATCTGGTCGATCAACGTGAGGACGACGCGTTGGAGTTGGCAATGTCCTTGCGTGATCTGCCCGCATCGGAACGCGCCAAACAACTAGGACCGTTTCGCAAGACGTCCGAGACCATGGGGCTCAAGCTGCTCAAGCCAGCTCAGATCAAACTGCTACAAGCGATCCGCATCCGTAAGCTGGGCATGCAATCGCTGGGGGAACCCGCCGTCGCCAGCAAGCTGAAGTTAACCGACGAACAAAAACAGCAGGTCGTCGACCTCCTTGCCCAACGAAAGGCCGCCACCAGCAAACGGGCCACCGGTGTTATTGACCGACAACTAAAGTCGGTGCTTACCGCCGAGCAAATGGTTGCATGGCAAGGAATCACCAAACCGCAGGCGAACATCAAGGCAGGCGCCAAGAAGAAATTCGCTGGCAAGGGCAACCTGCGTTCGGACAACACAAGAGGCGAAATTATCATCGACGGGCAACCGACAAAGGGCTCGCCCCTGACCGCAGATGGCAAGATGCAGTTTTCGTTTCGCTACGCACCGTGGTCCAACGTCATCGAATGGTTTGCAGGCCAATCCAATCTGTCGCTCATGATGGACGCTCCGCCACAGGGCACGTTTAACTACTCGGACCCACGAGAATACACGCCGGCGCAAGCGATCGATCTACTGAACAGCGTACTGCTCACCAAGGGCTACACGCTCGTTCGACGCGAACAGATGTTGATGGTCGTCAATCTCGAAGATGGCGTTCCACCGAACTTGATCACCGAGGTCAGCATCGACAAGCTGGACGAACTCGGCGAGTACGAACTGGCCAAATGCCTCTTTACACTGCGTGGTGTCGATGCGACCGAGGCTGCGGAAGAGATCGGTCGACTGGTAGGACCGCAGGGCAAGGTGAACGTACTCACGTCCTCGAATCAGCTGCAGATCACCGAAACGGCTGGTCGCCTGAGGACCTTTCGAAAGATCCTCGAAGCCGGCGAGCAACAAAGCGGAGCGACGCTGGGGTCTGCCACACTTCTACGTCTTCGCTACGTCCGCGCCAACGACATCCTGACTTCGTGGCGCAAGCTGATGGGACTGACCGAAGAGGACAATGTCACCGCGGACGGATCGCTACGCGTGGCAAAGGGAAAAACATCCCGGCAACTTGTCGTGTCCGGGCAGCCGCATCGGGTCGTCGAATTCACCGACCTCGTCGACCTTCTCGATGTACCAGCCGGCGACGGCACGGGCATCAACACACCGCAACTGGAAGTCTATCCGGTTACCGAAGCGGACCCTGCGTCTGTCCTATCGGTAATGCAGGAGCTGTTCGTGGACATCGAAGAAATCCGCCTGGCCACCGACCCGACCACCGGAAGTCTTGTTGCCCTTGCGACGCCGCAGGAACACGCCACCATTCGCGCCACGATCGAGCAAATGCAGCGAGACCGGCGACAGGTGGAAGTCATCCGACTCCGATCGGTCGACCCGCAGTTGGCAATGCTGTCCATCGAGAAACTGTTTGGGCCACCCGAAGGTGCCGAAGACGAATCGAAACCAAACAACGCACCGCGAGTGGATGCCGATCCGACCAGCCGCAGCCTGCTGATTCGCGGTTCCGAGGCACAGATCAAGGACATTCGCAGTCTGCTGGTGAAAATGGGCGAACAGCCGGAATCCGCGGACGGGTCCGGTGGTTTCGCCAGCGGTCGCGGAAATCTCCGCATGATCCCAATTGACGCCGCGACCGCAAAACGTGCAATGGAACAGCTCAATTCAATCTGGCCGACAGTTCGACAGAATCGGATTCGCACGGTCACTCCGTCGTCATCGATCCGCGGCGAACGACCCGGTATCCAAATCGGTCCACCCAGTGGGCAACCAACCGTACCATCCGACAAGTCGACGTCTCACCAAAAGGACCTGACCTCAAGATACATCGTCAACCAGCTTGAGGACGACGCGTCGACAGCAACCGAAGAGAGCGACTCAGTCGTCGCGACGGAAGACTTGCCGGAAGTCATCGTGACGATTGGTGATCAGGGTTTGCTTATTGCATCGGAGGATACCGCGGCCCTTGATGAATTCGAGGACCTGTTCCTGACGCTGGCTGACAAGTTGTTCACCGGCTCACGCGAGCTATCGATTTTCTACCTCAAGTACGCGAAAGCGGACGTCGCGGCAGAAGTCGTCAAGCAATTCATCGGGGGAGGATCCAGTAGCAGTTCGGGCGGCGGGACAATGCTCGGAAGCCTCGCAAGCGCCGCACTTGGCAGTATGGGCGGCGGCATCATGGGATCGTTGATGGGCGGCGGCGGTGGAGCATCGGCAGCGCTCTCGAGCGGCACAACCGTGCTTGCAGACCCACGGCTCAACGCGTTGGTCGTTCAGGCTACGCCCACCGAGCTGGATTTCATTGAAGATCTCTTGATTGTGCTGGACAAGTCGAAGAGCCCGGAACGCATTGAGACCATCCCACGCCCGCGAGCGATTCCCGTCATCAACACGGATGCCAGCGAAGTGGCCGACATCGTCCGCAGCGTCTACGCCTCCAGGATGGCCGGCGGGGCAGGGCAGGGACAACGGCAACCTTCACCCGAAGAGTTCATTCGTGCGATGAGCGGCCAGAAGAATTCAGGCAAGTCCATCAGTGATTCGGTTCGCGAACAGGTTCAGGTCACCATCAGCGTCGACACGCGGCGTAATGCCTTGTTAGTCGTCGCCCCGGAATCAACCTTCAATGAGATCAAGGAACTCGTCGCGGAACTGGATTTCGCCACCCCCGAGCTCAGCGATACGATTCGCTATGGCCGAGCCGGTGCGTCCAGCCCGGAAATCATTCGCAATGCCATCAGCACGCTGATTCTGGACGAAGCCGAAGAATCCAAGCCCAAGCAGAAAAAAGAAACCACCAAATCGCCATCGAATCCGTCACCCAACCGGTCGGGAGAAGAAATGCGACGTGGAATGGAATTCATGAAAGCCATGCAGCAGCGAGCGGCAAAAGAGCGTGCCGCAGCCGCGAAGAAGAAGGGCGCAATCGGGCGAGGAAAGTAATTCCCGACGGAGCCTATTCGACGTCCGTCGCCTTGAGGTATTCCGTCGCGACGACGAAACCGTCCTTGTTCAGATCGAACTGCATGAACTTGCCGATCTTTGAGGCTTGCAGTCGCGACGCGTATTCCTTCAGCGACAACTGGCCATCGCCGTTGACGTCGCTCTCGACAAACCAGGCCGGTAATCCCTTGGGCAATCGCTCGTGTGGCGTCAAGAACCGGTAGCTGCGTTTTTCGCCAGACTTGCTGGTGTAAGACTTGCGTTTTCGCTCACGTGACCGAGCCGTCACGTCTTTCTCGCGACTACCAAAACCGGCAAGGTGATCGGTAAGTTCAGACATCGAGAGCGAGCCGTTGCGATCGGCATCCGACTCGCCGGGATTTCCCTTTAAACGCGACCACTCCGCCTTGTCCAGCCGGCCATTCTTGTTGCGATCATGCTGATACATCATTGCCTTGGCCATCGGAGCAAATCGTTTTCGCATCGCAGCCTTCTTTGCTTCGCCGGAGGCCTTCTTGTCGCTGCCCCCTGCCGCTCCGGCCTTCTTGTTCTCGCTCGCCTGACCAAAGCCTCTCACTCGTGATGCTGGTTGATCGGCGGTTTTCTTGCGATTGGCTTTTTGTTCTGCCTTTTCCGCACTCTTCGCCAGTCGTTTGCTCGACTTGGCATTCGCCGCATCACTTCCGCCCAGCAACCTGTCGATCGGGATCGGCTTATCAGGATCCAGCCCGCGTTCTTTCGCCGTCGACTGGACCTTGCCAAGCGCCGCTTTGGGAATTTCCGAAGCTTGCAACAGCCCATCGCCGTTCGCGTCCCATTTGGACACGATGCCACGCACTCCGGCTTTCGACTTGCCAGCAGCCTTGCCAGCAGCGGCCTTGCGTTTCTTGTCGCCGGCGGATTGCGCCATGACGTGCGAACCCACAATCTGAAGGCTCAGCAGAATCACCAGCGATGTCGTAAGAGCTTGACGCACCTTCGATTCCTCAAAACGCAAAACTGCCAAACTGAAGTTGCCAGCTTGAATTGTACACCAAGCCCCCGCCTTTGTTGCCGGTGAAGAATCCACCGGGTTGGCGTATCAAACCGTAGCCGCCATTGGCCACGCCATTGCCGGAAACCATCGCCCCAAGTCTGATGGATTGGCCTTCGATTCACTTTAGACATGATGTCTAATCATCGTTAGACTTTGATGAAGCGGCACTCGCAAACGTCGGCCGCAAGAAACAGCGCCCGACTGCGAATGCTTTAGGTAGGCCAGCAGGTCCTCTACAAGACAGATCGCCAACAATCCTCCAACCAGGATTCAAGATGAGATTCCCGTTGTCAGTCGCCCTCGCGTTGTTCACTCTCGCCAGCACAGCAATCGCCGATCGCCCCGCGTGCTACAAGCTACTACCGTCGAAGACGCTCGCGTACATTCGCATCGCCGACCTGGACGAACTGGGAGAAAAGTTCAATGAGATGTCGGTTGGACGCATGTTCCAGGAAGAGGAACTGAAGTCGCTGACGGAGCATCTGTTCGAAGAAGCGGAGACTGCCTTCACGCCGGCGGGCGAACAGGTGGGACTGTCGCTGTCGGAGATCCTGGCAATCCCACAAGGCGAACTCGCATTTGCCTTTGTCACTCCACCCAACGGGTTTCCCGCTCCAGTGCTGATGGTTGACATCGACGGACAGGAAGCAGCCGTCCTGAAACTCACGGACGCCCTGGAAGACGCGATCAAACGCGATGGCAAGCTTCGCAAATCAGACCAGGCGGTACGCGGAACCAAGCTCACGGTGTTCTCGCAGGACGAAGACCCTCGCTACACCGGCGTGATTCACTTCCAACGTGACTCCATGCTCGTCATGACCAGCAACATGGAAGTCGCCGGGCAAATTCTTGCGGCATGGGACGGCGATGACGAGCAGGCGGTGCTGGAGGACAACGATGATTTCGCGGACGTCATGCGACACTCGAAAGGACCACGCGAAGCAGCTCCGCAGATCCGCTGGTTCATTGACCCAATCAGCTTCGCCAAAGTCGCTCTACGTGGAAACGTGGGAGCGCAAATGGGGCTGGGAATGCTGCCGGTCGTGGGACTCGATGGGCTGCTGGCACTCGGTGGCAGCGTCACGATGGCCAGCGATGAATACGATACCTTCATGCAATTTCACATCATCACGGCCGAACCGCGCACCGGTGCGCTCGCGGCACTGGCAATGAAGAGCGGCGACCCCAATCCGGAAAAATGGGTGCCCAGCGATGCCGCCAGCTACACGACGCTTTATTGGGACCTAAACCGCACCAAGATGGAAGTCGAAGTTCTGTACGACAGTTTTCGCGGTGAAGACATGTTCCAGAAAGAGGTACTGGACAGAATCAGCCAGGAAATGGGCGTCGACTTTCAGGAGCAGATTGTGGGGGCGATGGCGGGGCGAGCTACCCTGGCGACATGGTATCCAAAACCGACTCGAATCAACGGGGTCGCCATGCTTGGTGGAATCGAGCTCAACGAGGACGCCGAGTTCGAGGAGACGCTCGCACAACTCGTGGAGCGGAACAATGACGTTCAACAAAAATCCTACGGTGGCAAGACAATCTACTTCGCGCCCGGTGATGAAAACGAGGGCGATGATGAGGAGGCCGACATCTTCAAACCGGTGAGCAATCAGCTGGCGATTTCTATCGTTGACGACTACCTGCTAATTGCCAATCGCCCCGAGCATATCGAACGGGCCATCATTACGCAGGGCACATCCGGCAAGAAGCTGGCGGACGAACTGGATTTCAAACTCATCTACAGCAAGGCTCGCCGCCAACCCGGTGGACGGTCACCAGGCATGTTCTCGTTCCAGCGTCCGGAAGAAGGTTTGCGAATGGCCTACGATCTGGCAACCGCCGATTCGACTCGGCAAAGCATGGCCAACGCTGACAATGAATTCCTGTCGCGACTCGGCTCGCATCTCGACGAGACGCCATTGCCGCCCTTCGAACGACTACGCAAGCACTTCGCGCCGAACGGTTCCATCATGACGGCCGACGACAAGGGCTTTCATTACATTGGATTCGGCCTACGAAGGAAATAGACCGCGATAGAAACGGCCACGACGGAAACAGCCCGGGTATTCAGCCGCACAACCACCAGGCCGATTGCAGAAACGGACAGGTTCAACTGCCGCAAACGGCGCAGTCGTCACGCTTCGAGATTGCAAACTCGCGAAACTTCATCGTCCGTAGATCGGCGATCGACATGCGTCCAGCCAGTGGTTCGCCAAAACCGGCGATCAACTTGATCGCTTCCATTGCACCGAGGCAGGCGACCATTCCCGACACCGCTCCGAACACCGGAAACTCGCGTTTCCACGCCGGTGGTTTTTCCGGATAGAGACACGCTACGCAAGCCGTCTTGCCGGGCAATACCGTGTACACGTGTGCCTCGAGATCGTACATCGCGCACTCGACAAGCGGCTTGTTCTGCCGCACGGCCTCGCGATTCATGGCATACCGCTCTTCAAACAGCGGCGCACAGTCGACAATCACGTCGGACTGCTCAACCAGTTCTGCCGCGTTCTCTTCATTGACGTTCGAGTTGACCGCGACAATCTCCAGTCGGGGATTCAGCTCGCGTAACCGACGTGTTGCCGATTCCACCCGCGGTTTGCCCAACCAGTCATGCGTCATCAGAAGCTGACGGTTCAGGTCACTGTGTTTTACGTTGCCGCCATGGGCGAGGACCAATCGCCCCGCGCCGGCCGCCGCCAGTTCATAGGCGACCACACTCCCCAGGCCACCGCAACGGGAGACCAGAACGGTTGCGTCTTTCAGCTTCTCCTGTCCGGCTTCGCCAAAGTCGGGGACCCAGATCTGCCACTCGTACGTAGCTTGTTCTTCGGGCGTCAGTTTGGCCATCGTCTAGCCTCCGCTAATCGCGGAGAGCAGCGTGATTGTGTCACCGTCAGACACACCTGAATCGATCGACACCTGCGCGTCATTGACGGACAACAGGATGGATGGCAATAGCTTGCCGCCCGAAAGCACCAAGGCACCAAACTGCTCGGGATGTTCGGCAGCCAGAGCATCGATTGCGCCCTGCACCGTTGCACCCTCGTTCAGCGTGACGACTTTTTCGTTAACGCCCAACGCAGCTTTGAGCTGTGTCGTAAAGGTGACCGTAACTTCCATCCTGCGCCCCGTTTGAGAGATCGTCACACCTTGCCCGCGGCGTCTTCGAGATCCTTGATCTCTTCGACCCAGAGCCTGATTTCATTCGAGTATTCAACGGACAGGTCGCCACGGACCAACTGGCGCTGGAATGCCGCCGCGCCGTTGTCGACAAGGTCTGCATCCTCCGCAGTCGGGAATCGACGCATGGGATCCGGAGCAATCAGGCCACGACAGAAGGCCATCAGCAGCTCGTTACACGTAACTTCCTCTGGCAGGAGCGATTCCAGCTGATGAGGCAATGTTCGCTTGGCCTCAAGCAGTTCCTTGTAAGCCACGAGGTTCGTAAATAGTGGCCGGCCCGCCAGCATTTCCAACAGGCAATAGCCAAGGCTGGCGAGATCGCTACGCGAGCTGGCCTCACCGCCTTCCAGAACTTCCGGCGCCGCGTAGCGCGGAGTGCATGTACGTGACGACGGTGGATTCTCCGTTTCGAATGCGGAACCTATATCGATCAACTTCGCCGACCCCGTGCGTTTGAGCATGATGTTCGCCGGCTTGATGTCACCGTGAACAATGCCCTCGCGATGGAGGGCTGCCAAGGCGGCAAGGCAGTCTCGCACGATTGCCATCGCCACACCGGCCTTCAACCGCGGTTGTTCGATGCCTTCGGTGACCAGCACACGATTCATGTATTCCCAACGCCGCTCGCTGACACGGTGTTCGATGAGTGCCAACGTCTCATTGCAGAGTATGCGGCGAAGGTCATAACCATCGACCCATTCCATCGACAACATACGCACGCGGTTGCGATCAACGAAGTTGTGTACGTGGACGAGATGGTCCTGCTGGATCTGGGCCACCCGAGCCGCCACGCGGGCGATCCGCTCCATGGCCAAATCATAATCCTTGGCGCTGCGATAACGGGCTGGCGAGAAAATCTTCACCGCGATCGGCAAAGTGAAGCCGTCGGCTCCGCGTCGTTCACTGAGGTACACAACGCCCTGACCGCCCTTACCAAGCAAACGGTTCAGGCGTTGGTGAGTGGTCCAGCTGAGCTTCTGATTCGCCAGGATTTCATCGTAACGACCCGTGAGCTCGTTCTCATGTTCGACGCGGCGCGTGCCATCTCGCGCAATCGTCGGATAGAGTTCCTGGAATGTGGTCGTCATCATGGCTGGTTCGTGTCGGTCGCGTTTGGTCAACAATCTCTCCCTTGATGGATCCATCATATGCCCCTGAGGAGAGTTGCGTCCAGATCCACTTTGTCACCCGTCACCGAACAGCCGAGCCGAGTCAGGGGGGAGTGGGAAAACCGAGGTTTTTATCAACAAGATTTAGCAGTTTTTGCCCGGCGCGAAAGCGTTGCAAATTCCCGCAAAAGAATTCAACCGTGACGTCGACACGGCGTGCCGACTGAGCCCCCACATGAGGCGTAATAATGACGTTCGACATGTCCCAGAGTGGACTTGACTCAGGCAGCGGTTCTACTTCCGTTACATCCAGTCCGGCCGCACCAAGATGTCCCGATTGAAGCGATTCGACAAGGTCGCTCTCGACGACCACCTGCCCACGGGCGACGTTGATGAAGTACGCACCAGATCGCATTGCAGCAAACTCCTCAGCTGCTATGAATCCCTTTGTCTGCGCGTTCAGCGGAACACACAGAATGACAACGTCACTTTCGTTCAGCAAACGATGCAACTGGTCCGCGGGCCACAACTCCTCCACGTGATCGGGTTTGTTGATAGGAAAAAGATCTGTCGCAATCTGCCGCACACCAAAAGGAGCCAGCGTTTCGGCGATGCGACGACCATTGCCGCCCAATCCAACGATCCCCACAGTCTTGCCTTCAAGGATGTCGGTAGGGCGTCGGACAAATTCCCTCGCCTGCTGCGCGCGGAAGAAGGTCGGCATACTGCGGATCAGCCCAAACAGGATCGCCATCGTCTGCTCGGCCACCTGAGGCGCAAATAGCCCCGAACAACTGGTCACGGGAATATCCGAAGCAATGACGCTGGGCACAAGGCAATGATCCATCCCTGCGGCGGAGGACTGAATCCACTTCAGTCGCCCCGCAGCCACGACGTCGTCCCACGGAACGGGTACCTTCGCGTGACCACAGAAGATGTCAGCCTGTGGCAGGAATTCCGCGATTCTCTCCTGCCCGGCATGTATCACTTCAAATTCCGGGTCCGCGGCGACCCCCATCCGCTGAATGTGCCGATCTTCGACCGGAAAGCATGTAACGATTTTCATGGTCTCATCGTATCCTCGGATACCACCGTTCCGCAACGCCGCAGAAAACCCGGTACGGTCGTCCGAAAACCAGGCCGATGTGATGTTTCTGACAATCACGCCACAATTCGCGAACCCATTTCTTCGCGGCCACGTCTATGACGCATTGCCCCCGCGCCGGCAATTTGCAACGCTTCTCAATCGCAACGCGCGCGACCGCCCCAAGCGTCTTCAGCATCCGGACACAGCAGCACATGAATTCTTCGCAACCAGAAGTCAATGCTGCAGACAGCGTGTCGGACCCGAATCCTGACAACGGGGACGACGATTCCTCCGGCAACTGGTGGACACGTCGCTGCGGTGGCCGCGAGGTCATGACACTTGCCTTACCGTTGGTCCTGTCGACCGTGTCATGGACGTTGATGAATTTCGTCGACCGCACGTTTTTGCTTTGGCACAACACGGATTCCATGGCAGCGGCCATGCCCGCCGGCGCCGTCAGCTTCACGGCGATCTGCTTGCCGATGGGGATCGCTGCCTACGCCAGTACGTTCGTCGCCCAATACAACGGGGCAGGGCAGCTGGGGCGGATCGGCCAAGTCGTCTGGCAGGGAGTGTGGCTGGGAATCGCCTGCATCCCCGTGTTCCTGCTACTCCGTGGACTGGCTCCTGTCCTATTCGCCAACGTCGGCCACGCGCCGCATATCGCGACCATGGAAGCGCAGTACTTCCAGACTCTGATGTTTGGGGCCGCAGCTGTTGTCATTTCAACGGCGTTATCCGGATTCTTTTCCGGCCGTGAAGAAACCGTCGTCATCATGAAGGTCGACGCATCGACCGCATTGCTGAATATCGCGCTCGACTATATCTGGATCTTCGGCAAGTTTGGCTTTCCCGAAGGCGGAATCGTCGGGGCGGCTCTGGCGACTGCCGTCAGTTCGTGGGTCCGCGCCGCGATCTACCTGGTGCTCGTTCTTCGGCGAGATCGTCAAAACACGTTTGGATTTCGAGGTGGCGCGAGCATCAATGTCGCAACGCTCCGTCGCCTCATCTGGTTCGGCGGCCCCAGTGGCTTGCAGACCTTCGTGGAAATGGCGGCATTTTCGTCCTACGTCCTGCTGGTTGGGCAACTGGGGGAGATCGAACTGGCGGCAACAACGCTGGCGTTCAACATCAACGAGATTGCCTTCGTTCCCTTATTGGGACTCGGTTTTGCCGTTTCGATTCTTGTTGGCAATCAGATCGGTCGCAAACGTGTTGATCTGGCCGAGCGCGCGACGTGGACCACCCTCTCCATCGCCGTCGGTTACGCGACGTTCATGGCACTGTTGTATTGGCTGGTGCCTGGTGCGTTCCTTGTCTTACATGAAATGGGGGCGGACGCCGAGGAATTCGGTGTAGTCCGCGACACGACCATTGTCCTGCTTCGGTTTGTGGCCGCTTACTGCATACTGGACGCTGTGTTGATCGTCTTTGCCGGAGCCATCAAGGGCGCGGGGGATACGCAATTTGTGCTCTTCGCCGCAATTCTCATGAGTCCCTGGACGGTGGTCCTCGGCTGGGTTGGCATCCACTATCTCGATTGGGGACTTACCCAGTTCTGGTTCCTGGTCACGTTCTGGATTATGGCCCAGGCCGTCGTCTACGCGAGTCGTTTCCTACATGGGAAATGGCGCTCGATGCAAGTCATTGAGCCGACATAGGTCTTCAGCGGGATGAGACGAACAAGTCGCTTCATTCTATGACGATCCAATTCGGATCTGACGGGCACACCCTCGCACAACCAGTGTGACACACTCATGGGAGGTAGAGGACTTACCCTCAAACCGCTTCCTCGCCCCCACACCCACGACACAAAAAACTCGGGCAAAAACGCCAACGCACCCCACCAAAGAACGAGCGCGACGCGCCCCCACGCAACTAGCACATATATACAATTACGTACCGACTCAATTTGAATACGGTTTCGTGAAGTAGGTTTCTGTATGCGACAAACAAAGAAAAAGCGAAAGGGCATCGCCGCCACCGAGGCTGCGATCTGCCTCCCGATCCTGGTATTCATCTGGCTCGCTGCATTGCAACTACTTCAGTTGCTTGCATTCAAACAACAGGCTCAGATGTTGGCTTCGCACGCCGCTACACGCGTCGTTGCCAGCGCTGTCGATTTCGACGGGATCGAGTCGGAAGTCGCCCAAATGGCCGAAGAACTCGAGATCCGGGGAGTTGGGGTTTCGGTCGAGCAACTCAGCCCACAACTGGTCAGATCCGTTGTCTCCATCGACCTCGATGAAAATGCACCGATTGCGACAGCACTGAACGTGGTGCCGGAAATTGAATCCACCTTTTACTCATATCGCACGGAGTAGACAGTGCCCCACCAAACCAGAAACCGCGATGGGTCCACCACACCCTTAATGGTGATCTTCATGGTCGTCATTATGATTTTCGCTGGAATAACCGTAAATTATAGCTGGATTCAATATCACAAGATCAATGCGAAGGCGGCGGCCGACCTGACGGCACAGTCCACCCTCCAGCAGTACCTGTCGGACGCTGAGTCTGGCACAGGGCGGGAGACTGCGCGTGAGATGGGTTCGATAATCTTCGACCTGAACAGAGACAGCAGAAGCGTCTCATTCGATCCCGATCGAATCAAATTTGGGTGGATTGAAAACATGGACCAAATTGACCCCACCTTCGTCGAGGCTTATGGCGCTGGGGATGTAATTTCCGCCGTGCACGTTGAACCTCCCGCCAATGATGCCGAAAAGCAGGTCAACATCTTTTTCTCCAACCTGCTGGGAGGCCGAGAAACCGTCGCAGTTTCCTCCGAGGCAAAAGCAGCCACCACACCAGTTGACATTATGCTGTGCCTCGACGCATCAAGATCAATGAATCTCAAGCCAACCGGCGGCGGTGTGCCGGGCCATAACGCAAACAATCCGCCAGGCCCTGGTAGTCGCTGGATGGTCCTGATGGAAACAGTCGCGTTGTTTCTGGATTCCATTAAGGAAATCAACCAGAATTCTCGAGTCGGACTAGTTACCTTTGGTGGAGGCACACCACCACCAGCAGGCCGCACCCTCAGCCCACTTGACGAGGACGACGCCCGCTTCGAACACGAACTAACACCTGTCACATCGCGGGACATTGGCGAACTCAATGAAACGTTGCAATCGTATGTAAGCGACTATCCGGCTCTTGGGTGGGGCACCCGAGTCGGAGACGGACTTGAGCTTTGCATTCCACAGTTTGACACCCGCCATGCGCAAAAGCACATCCTTCTCCTGGGAGATGGCACTTCCGCCGCTACGCCTGCACTCCGCGCAGCAGCCGAGGCGGTAGCCAACGACATCCGAGTGCACTCCATTTCCTTCGGAGGCTCATTTGGAATCCTCGAAGACGTCGCACTGGCGGGTGAAGGGATGTTTTTTGTCGCACTGACCGAAGAAGAGCTGAAAGAAGCGTTCCGTGCGTTTCTCGGCAATTTGAAAACGCAACTCGTAGATTAATCAGCCGGTTTCCGCTGGCCGGTATGAAAAATGATGAAACCGAAACAACGCGAATCACGCCTGACCCGATCGGGCGCCACCACGGTCGAATTCGCCCTGGTGTTCCCATTGCTGCTGGCCGTCATATTCTTCATGTTGGAGACGTTGCGCATGGTGACGATTTCCGAGACCGTCAAGACCAGCCTTCTTGCAGGGGCAAGAGAAGCGAGCGTCGCAGTAACCAGCGCTGACACCATCAAGCACGAAATGGAACAGATACTAATACCTTACGGCGTACAGGACCTCGCGATCTCTGTCACTCCAACAGAAATCGATTCAACCGTCGGCGAAGTTTCGATCGGTATTGAAGTGCCACTCAATGCAAAAAACGGAATCTTCTTCATGAAGACACTGGGGACACGCAGCGTGCAGGCGCAGAGTACGGTTACGCGTTAGCAGAAGCCCACCAGAGTCCATTTCTACCACTCGTCCGGCGTGAGACTCCGGATGTTCATCACGAATACACCGATGGCTCCCCCCAGGCAGGTCGCGAAAAACAGCACCAACCAGAAAAGCAGGGGATTGAGGCCCTCGAGTCCACTTGCAAGATTCATCCCAAATACGCTGGACAGGGTCGCCACCGGCAGGAAAACGGCGGCCAATATGTTGAGCCGATGGGCAGCTCGTGATTGCGCACGAATGAGCCCGGACTGTAGCTCTGCCTGGCGTGCGAGTGAGAATTGGATTGCATTTTGAACGTCCATTTCCAACAACTCGGCGGCACGTTCGACTTCGCTCATCTGATCACACAACGCCTGAAGTTCCACGCGCTGCTCGTCGGTGTGAGAAGTTGCCAGCGCGTGCATCAGGGTTTCCTGTAGACTCCTGGCCGCTCGATGAATTGGACGCACGCGATCCATAATCGAGAATCGCTCATGCGTTTCTCCCGTAGCTTCGTGGACCTCCTCAAGCCGAAAAATACTTTCTTCGTACTCGCCTACCAATCGTTCGAGGGCCGCGAAGCCAGCACCTTGTTCACTATGGCTCCACGTCCCATCCGGGGCGCGCCAGAAATACACTCCCGCTCGGCGGGGCACCGCGCGATCAGGCACCGGATGCAGGACCATCACGAGATGCCCCTCGACGGCGATGGCACGTTGACGACCTACGCGCCCGCTTAGCGCCCGCCGAATCTCCATTGGAATTCCCCAGATCCGGGGCGGTGGATTCTCTTTTGAAACTCGTTGTAAATCGTTCACCTGCGATTACCTCCTTCGAACCTGAAACGCGAGCGAACTGGCCATTCGTTAACAGGACTCAACTGATAGTCCGCACGAGCACGGCAGTCCGCTGTGCCGCAAGACGGACGACTAATCGTGTTCAGAAAATGGGCGTTGGATAGTATTCGCTTTGCGGGTTCCAGCATTGGGATCGAGCTGTGGATTCGGTTGTCAAACCAATCGCAAACCGCCGTTTACACCCCAATGGGTTTATGCCGGTAATCCGGATTTTGGGGCTGGTACGCCACTCGACACGAAGTAGTGTGGGGTGAGGAAAGTTCACCAAAACAGGATGGTTAGTGAATCCAGATATCGTGGGAACACAACGTTCCCGTTAACTCAACACGAGAGAGACGCTACTGACCCGGATCTAAGTTCTGCAAACTTGGTCACATTCAAGCTGTTCTGCAGCTCGGTCAGTGTTACGTACTATCGTCTCATTTTCTTGTCGTGTGATCTCTTGCGGAATCCGGTTCCGGGCGAGTGAGGGGAAATCATGAGATTGACAACGAAGAGATTCATTGCGCTCTGCGCAACGATGACCGTCGTGATGATGACGGCCAACGTAAACGCCGGATTCATCAGTGGCGTGACCAAGGCGAATGGTAACGACAGCTGCGGCACGGGCGGCTGCCCAGAGCTCGACTTTGTCGTCCTGTCGGACACCGAGCTCCTGAGAAACGACCGAACGCACACCCTGACAGACATTCCCAGCGAGCTGGTCGAAGATAACGCGACACAGCCACTGGAAATGGCCGAAATGATCCAGCTGAGCAACAGCGACAAGGGCTCCGCGGACTTGACGGTTGACGTCACGCTAAGTCGCCTGTCAGTGCTGTACATCGGTATCGACAACCGACAGTTCAGTGGCGCTGGCGGCACAACGGTTCAGACAACCCAGTATCCCTGGATGAGCGACACCTCGTTCACTGGATTGCCGTCGCCGTTTGTCAGCACGAACGAACTGATCGGCGTGGACGAGAATGGTGATGGTTCGGCTAACCAGTACTTCACACTCTTCGCAGCAATTGCTCCAGCTGGAACCTATACGCTGGGTGCTCACACCGATGGCGGAAACAACATGTACGTTGTGCTGGCGGATGACCACCTGCTGTTTGCCGTACCCGAGCCATCCGCTCTACCGATCCTTGGATTGGGATTGCTGGGCGTGACGTGCCTACGTCGTCGCCGCAAATAAATCTGCGAGCGATGATACCGACCTATTGAGTTAGCGATATCGACTAGAGGGCCGCCTTGTGCGGCCCTTTTTTCGTTGGAGCAGTGTCAAGCTGAGCGGCCATGCTGACTGAGGTAATTTACAAAAAGTTTCGAAAAGTTACTCAATTCGGGGTTTGCGCCATCGAGTAGACCAGTAAACTGTGCGGCAGACATCCCAGATGTAGGGTGTCAACAAACTGAATAAACAATGGAACGTTCGTGAACGAACTCCTGAGGATCTCGGTCCTCTTCCTTTTATACAAGTGAGTACGCTACTGACCCGGACCCGCGTCATAGTTGCAGCTATGCAGGTTCACGCCAATTCTTTGGCGTCCGGGGGGTCGGCCTATGGGCTGGCGAGCTACTCGTCGTTTAGTCGACATTTTGGCCTCGCATATTTGCATCGCATCATCGCGGATTCGGTTAGCAGGAGGTGAGAATAATGCAACGACGCAACGGTAACGCCACATTCCTTGAACTTCTCAACGAATGTCTCAACAAGAAAACGCATTTCCAGGCTTGACTGCGGTCAGCCCTGGAAATGCGTTTTTTTACGCATTGCTCGTATGAAACGAGCCGATTTTGTGCAACGAGACAATACTTCAAGGAAAAAGATCCAATGGCAAACACAAGGACAATTCTCGCTCTAGCTGCAATCATCTGCCTTCAGTTCACGCTTCAGGCACAGGCAAATCACATAGATTTCATCGTGGACGGTAGCTTCTTCACCGCCACCAGCAGCGATAACGGCTTGGTCACTTCAATACAAACCGGCGACGCGGGCAACATCATTGGCGGCGAACGTGAAGTCTCGGTCGACGTGACCTCTGGTAGTGGTTTTGTCAGTGGGGGAACGCTTGGCGCATCCGCCGGCCCGGGACCTGTCGGCCCCGACGCAACGGCAACCCTCGTGCTCAGCAATTCCGTATCGGCGATTGGCCAATTTATGCTGACATATGACGGCGTTGGAACAGCCGGCTTGGGCGGTCTCGACTTTGCAACTTCGTGGGATTCGATCGTCGTCGACTTTGTCGCCGTACAGGGAATGGGCGATCTAACCCTCTCCGTTACCGACACATCCGCGGCCAGTGGCTCTTTGACGCTGCCGGTAAGTTCAAGCGGCGACGTCACGTTCCCGTTCGCCGACGCTGCGTTTGCGGGCGTCGACTTTGGCTCGGTCGACGTGGTGAAATTCACCATGGATACCGTCGAAGCGGCCTCTGACTTCTCCATCGGAGCAATTACACGAGAGACCATTGTCCCCGAACCAGGTAGCGTATCACTCGCATTGCTTGCCTTCGCTGGCCTGGCCCTCGTTCGACGTCGACGCTAGGAAAGCCCGCTCGAGCCTACCGTCTCGACATTACAAACAGATACTCCGGCAAGGTCCGTGGGTTCCATTAAGGCCGCATTCCACTGCGGCCTTTTTCGATGCGCTTTCCGGTGGAACTCGTCGCAATTCATCCATTAACATAGTGGCGATCACTGGTTTCCGTAGGGCTTCAATAATGACTCGCATCTCCCTCCTCACGTCTCTGCTTCTCACCGCGTGTGTGACCTTCGGGTCGGCCGCCGACCTTGAACTTCGCAAGGACGAATCGGATCACACCATTCGCGTATATCGCGTTGGCGAAAGTGAGCCGTTCGTTACCCAAAATGCAAAGCCGGACATGCGGCCCTACCTGCATCCCATCATGGCTCCGGACGGCAAAGGCGAACTGACCGAATACAGCCCAGGCCATCACAAACATCAGACGGGACTCTACTGGGGGTTCACTCGAGTCAACGGTCGTGACTACTTCCACAATCCTGGCGGGGATTACTGGAAGCGAGTTTCCGCCGAGATCATTCAGCCGGCCGGGCACGAGGTACGTTGGCGTACGGTCTATGACCTGTTGGACGAGGACGGCAATACGGTCATGCAAGAAACCCAACTGTGGTCGATGCATGAACACGATGGCGAATTCTCGCTCAACCTTGAATGGCAGGGTGATGCCAAAACCGATGTCACCATTGGCAAATACGACTACGGCGGGCTATTCCTGCGTATGCCTTGGAAGAAAGGCATCCAGGGCGAAGTCGTGAACGGTGTTCGCCAACGCGGCGCGAAGGCGGAAGGGCAACGGGCGATCTGGGTCGATGTCGGGATGCAGGTCGAAGGCCGCGACGACGAAGCCCACATCGCCATCTTCGATCACGGCAAGAACAAGGGCTATCCGCAGCACTGGCGAGTCGACAACCAAATGGGCGTCGGACCGATTCGAGCTCGCACAGCAGACTGGTCGATTGCGAAAGGCGAAGTCGAAACCATTCGGCACGGAGTCCACGTCTACACCGGCAAGCTGAATGACAAGTCGCTCACAGAGAAATGGAGTGAGTACAGCGGGTCCGGAACATGGGCCATGTGGAACATCGCCAAAGCGGAAGGTCGGTCAGCCAAGTTCCTTACGCCTCAGGCAGCCGTCGAGGCTATGACACTGCAGGACGGTTTCAAGGTCAACGCGTTCGCCAACGAGCCGATGATCACTCAGCCGATGGCCTTCTGCTGGGATGACCGGGGACGCATGTGGATTGCCGAGAACCGCGACTACGAAAACCGCGGCAAGGGTTTTGCGAACTTTGGCGACAGTCGAATCCTGATTCTGGAAGACACGGACAACGACGGCGTGGCCGATTCTCGGAAGGTATTCTGCGAAGGCATCCCGTTCCCGTCCGCAATGGCGGTTGGATTCGATGGACTCTACCTTGGCGCCGTCCCCAACCTGTTGTTCGTTCCCGACAAGGACCACGACGACAAGGCCGACATGGACGATATCGAGGTTCGCCTCACTGGCTGGGGAATTCGCGACCGGCACGAAACGCTGAACAGCTTCCACTGGGGACCAGACGGTTGGCTCTATGGACTACAGGGTTTCGCCACTCCATCGAAAGTAGGCAAGCCGGCCGGAGGCGGCAAGCTCTACAAGCACAACGACCCATTTCCAACAGACATCGAATTCGAGGGGGAGCCGGAGTTCCTTGATGGAGGCGTGTGGCGCTACCATCCCACGAAAGATCGCTTCGAGGTCATGGCACACGGCTTCTCCAACCCATGGGGAGTGGACTATGACGCCAAGGGCCAGATGTTCATCAGCGCATGCGTGATTCCACACCTCTGGCACGTCGTCCAGGGTGGTATCTACCATCGACAGGGCGGACGGCACATCAATCCGTACTTCTATAGTGACATTCGCACAATCGCCGACCACCGTCACCGGTCGGCACACGGTGGTGCTCGCGTTTACATCAGCGATGCGATGCCAGAGAAATACAATGATCGCATCTTCATGGCTAACATTCACGAACATGCCGTCCTCACGGACATCCTCGAACCGAAAGGCTCGGGGTTCATCGGACGGCACGGTGACGATTTCATGCTGGCCAACAATGCACAGTGGATTGGCTTCAGTATGGAGATTGGTCCCGCGGGCGACATCTATGTACTCGACTGGCACGACGCTGATATCTGCGGCAATGACGTTGTCAACAAAGACACCGGTCGCGTTTTCCGCATCGTTTCGACGGAGGTCGAACCTGAAAACTTCCCACATCGTTACGACGATCTTTCGACGCTTTCCGATGAACAGCTTGCTTCACTGCAAACCAGCAAGTCGGCATGGCACGCAAGACGAGCTCGAGTGATCCTGCAACATCGTTCAGGCAGTAACGCGATTCACCCAGCCGCCGTCGCGCAGCTAACCAATATCTACAACGGTGAAAATGCGGACTATCGACTGCGTGCTCTCTGGGCTCTCCACGTCGCCAATCAGCTACCCACTTCGTCGACCACCGGCGTTAGCCTCGAGTCGGCAATGAAGGACAAGGACGAATACATCCGCGCCTGGGCGATTCAACTGGCCTGCGAAGATGGTCAGCCGTCCTACGACATCTGCGAGCAGATGGTCGAACTCGCGGAGACCGATTCGTCGGCCGTCGTTCGGCTGTACCTGGCCTCAGCACTTCAGCGTGTGGAGGATGTTGAACTGGTCGGGCGTCTGGCCGAACAGCTCGTTCAACATGGCGAAGACGCAGAGGATCACAACATCCCCAAAATGATCTGGTTCGGCGTCGAACCACACGTTCCGGAGTACCCCAACGAAGCTCTGGCGATTGCGGCTGCCAGCCGGATCCCACTGGTTTCGCAGTTCATCGCTCGCCGCCTGGCAGATGACGACAAAATCGATAGCGTCATTGCAGCGGTGGAATCCGCCGAAGACGAAGCCATTAAAGCAACACTGCTGAACGGCCTTTACGAAGGCATTCGCGGCCGAGTCGACATGCAACCGTCCAATGCGTGGGAAGCCTTCTATACGAAGCTCGACAAGCAGGGAGAAGTTGGCATCATCGCAACCGAAATCGCCCAACAGTTTGGTGACGCCGAGGCGGTGCAGAAGACGCTTGCGGCAGCACTGGATGGCAACGCCACCCTGGAGGTTCGCAAGGAAGCGATTCGCGCACTGGCTTCCCAGGGCCGCGACGAACTGAAGGAAGAGTTCCCGGCACTTCTGGGCGACGACGCAGTCCGACGTGAAGCGATTCGGGCGATTGCCTCCTTCGACGATTCGGGGCTGACCGACGAACTGCTTGAACGCTACAAACACTTCAACGCAGACGAGAAGCTGGACGCAATCCAGACACTCGCTTCACGACGTCGTTCGGCACGAGCGCTCACCAAACTGCTTGACCAGGGAGAAATTCCCAAGAGTGATGTCCCAGCCTATGTGGCCCGTCAAATGCGGCGCGTCGTCGGCAACACATTCACCGACGTCTGGGGCCCGATCGACGCCATTTCCGCTGACAAGGAAGCGGCGTTTGAGAAGTACCGCTCGCTGCTGACTCCGGATGCGTTGGCAAAAGCGGACGCATCCCACGGTCGATCGCTCTTCAAGAAAACCTGTTACGCATGCCACAAGCTGTACGGTGAAGGAGGCGCAGTCGGGCCCGAGATCACGGGCGCAAACCGCTCGAACCTGACCTACATTCTCGGCAACGTGCTCACGCCCAGTGCAGAAATCCAGGACGCCTACAGGATGACAATCGTCCTGACGGATGAAGGACGAACGTATTCTGGCATCGTCGCCGGCGAGGACAATCGACAGTTGCTCCTCCGCGTGGCTGGCGAAGACGAGCCCGTCTCGATTCCCAAGTCCATCATCGAATCCCGCGACATCGCTCCTGTCTCGATGATGCCGGAAGGATTGCTGGGCACACTCAAGGACGAGGAAGTACTCGATCTGGTCGCCTACCTGCAGACGACGAAACAGGTCGAAGAAAAGGCAGCGGAATAGCGAAGGGATTGTCACTGCACGACGCCTGGCACATTGATCTGGCGAACGCATCGACAAGTCCAATAAAGGAAGTCCACAGGAGCACGGGTCCACCCCGTGCTCCTTTTTTATGGAGCCCATCATGCGCAGTCCGATTCACCGCCGCAGCCTTATGCTTGGCACGCTCGCAACGATGTTGAATCGCACCCGCAGCACGCGAGCTCAGTCCACCGCCGCCAGTACACTCGTGGCTGCCGTGCAAATGTATTCGGTACCGGGTGACATCGACGGGAATCTCCAGCGCGCCGAAAACTGGGCGCTTCATGCGATCAATCGAGGTGCGCGGTGGATCGTACTGCCGGAGTTCTTCACCTCGGGCATGAGCTTTCGGCCCGACACGATGCAACGCGCCGCCCGCCCCATCGACGGGCAGCCAACCCGGCTTCTCGTCGACGTCGCAACCAAACACCATGTTTTTGTCGGCGGCAGCTTCCTCGTGCAGTCCGGCAAACATGTCGTCAATACGTTTGTGCTTGCCTGCCCGGACGGTCGCACGTTAACGCATGACAAGGACTTCCCGTCAGGATATGTCGAACACGCCTTCTACGCGGGTGGCGAAGACAAACAGTTTCAAAAGCTGGTCGCCGACTCGCCCTTTGAGACACGTCCCGAACGGATTCCGGAACGCCCCGGCAACATCACATCCGGTTTACTCCCGGTCAACAATCAGACCACGGCCGGTTGCGCACTTTGCTGGGAGGGCCTACGTTGCCGGACAGCTCGAAGATTGCGAGGCAAAGCGGACGTCATCCTTGCATCATCCTCGTGGGGCCTAATCGACGCCGAAGTGGGCGTGGCTGAGGTCACACAAAACGACCTTCGCCGTTGGGGACAGCAATCGGTCAAGTTGCTTCGAGCCATGCCGGGCAAGCTCGCGCGTATGGTGGGAGCTCCCGTCATTCACGCCAATCAGATTGGTGGTGGTTGGTCGCAGGATGCCCGGAAAGACAAGCCTCCAATGTTCACGCGGGCGATGGGAGAAAGCCAGATCGTGGACGCGAGCGGAAATGTGGTTGCCCGCCGATCTTTCGCGCAGGGCGAAGGCATTGTCGAAGGAAAAATCGCCATCCAGCGTCTTCCGCCGGCGGAAGCCATTCCGCAAGACGCCTTCTGGATTCCTGAAGTCGGTAAAGACATGCACGACGACTGGCTCATGGGCGGTGCGTCGGGGCGCGACTTCTACCTGAACCACCGGTGAGTCTTCTTTCAACCGGCGAACGGCAAACTCCGGCACTGCCTGCAAGGGCAGAGGGGATGGCGTCGAATGGAATCCAACACCGTCATTCACTCCCCGCAGCCTCTCACGGATATACTGCAGCACGGACACCGAACTTCAGGCTGCGACACCATGAACAGACCCCGCTTCTCGACTCGCGTTGTTTCGAACTTGCTCGTTGCGTTTTCCGTCATGTCTTTTGCCGCAATGACCGTGTTGCCGGCTCATGGGGAAGAACCGCATGACTCCATGTTCGCTGAACTTGCCGAACAGTACATCGAACAGTTTTCAAAATTCTCGCCCGTCGGAGCGACCGGACTGGGTGACCATCGCTACGACGATCAACTCGATCTCGTCGACGCCTCGGCCTTCGACGCCAAGCTGAAGTGGCTACGCGAGGTGCTCGACAAAGCCAACACCATCGACCGCAATCAACTATCCCGCAACAATCAGGTCGACCTTGCGTTGCTGTTACATCGGCTCCAACATCAGATCTGGAGTCAAACCGAACTCCAGGAGTGGGCCTGGAATCCGCTCCGCTATACCGGCCTGTGCGGCAGTTCCATCTATGGACTCATGTCACGCGAGTTCGCACCTCCAAGAGAACGATTGATCAGCGTCACCAGTCGCCTTGAACAATTCCCACGATTTCTCGCTCAGGTCCGACAAACGCTGGACAAATCACGAGTGCCCAGGATTCACGCGGACACCGCAGCCAGCCAGAACAAAGGTGTATTAAAGATCATCGAAAACATGGTTTTGCCCCTGGCGGACAACCTCGAACAGGCCGAACGTGTGCGGCTGGACAACGCCATCGACATCGCCACGAAGGCCATCAACGAACACCAACGCTGGATCGACGAGGAACTGGTACCCAGTGCGAAGGCCAGTCATCGCATTCCCACAAAGCTGTACGATCAAAAACTTGCTTTCGTCCTGCATTCCCCAAGACCGCGAGGTGAAATTCGCAAACTCGCGGAAGATCGAGTCCGCAAGCTGCACGACATGATGTACGAGATTGCCGCGCCGATTTATCGTGCTGCAGGCAAGCCGTTACCGACGACACCGACTCCGGACGAAAAGAAGCAGGTCATACGATTTGCACTCGAGCAAGTCTATGCGGACGCTCCCGCCGCGGACGAACTGGTGGCCACCGCGCGTCGATCGGCGGATATGACGACACGTTTCATTCGAGATAAAGATCTGATCTCGTTAATGCCCGATCCGCTGGAGATCATCCTGATGCCGGAATTTCGGCAGGGAGTTTCCGTCGCCTACTGCGATTCACCTGGACCGCTGGACGTGGGACAGAAAACCTATTACGTCGTTTCGCCCGTACCGAAAACATGGTCCCGCGAACAGGCCCATTCATTCCTACGCGAGTACAACACGCGGTCCATTCACGTACTAACCATCCACGAGGCCCTGCCGGGGCACTTTCTCCAAATCGCTCACGCCAATCGATATCAGGGCAGGCTGCGGCATCTCTTCAATTCAGGCGTTTTTGTCGAGGGCTGGGCCTGCTACACCGAGTGGATGATGTGCGAAGAAGGCTTCCTCAACAATGATCCTTTGATGAAGTTGATCACGTTGAAATGGTATCTCCGCGATGCGACCAACGCGATTCTCGATTCGGCCGTCCATGTCGACGGTATCGATCGCGAAACGGGCATGAAGCTAATGATGGACGATGCCTTTCAGGAAGAACGTGAAGCAGCCGGCAAATGGAAACGGGCCCAACTGACTTCCGCTCAACTATCCACCTACTTCGTTGGCTATGTCGAACAGGTCGCCATGAGGAAAGCTGCCGAAGCCAAATGGGGCCCGGATTTCAACCTGAAGAAATATCACGATCGCGCGTTGTCGTTCGGAGCTCCGCCACCACAGTTCGTCCGAGCGTTGTTGCTGGATGAGGCGATTCCGCAATGAGCGCGAGCGAACTGATGATCTCCGACGACAAAGAACAGTTGGACATACCGCTCATCCATCGCTTTCTGACCGAAACGTATTGGGCGAACTGAGGAAGAAGTACGAACGACGGTGAAACATAGCCTGTGCTTTGGCGGCTACCTGGACGGTCAGCAAATCGCATTCGCTCGAGTTATCTCCGACCAGCTCGTGTTCGCCTATCTGATGGATGTATTTGTGCTGCCGGAACACTGTGGCAACGGCTACGCGACGAAGCTATTGCGCCACGTAATAGAATGCCCCAGGCTAAAAAACGTCAGCAAGTGGCTGCTTAAGACTCAGGATGCTGCGCCGCTGTATCGCAAATTTGGTTTTGATCCGATCGACGACCCTGAAGTTTGGATGTCGCGGTCGAAGTGAATGCTGACACGAATCCGCGAGGCTTTCGTCGCCGGCTAACCGCCGAGATCCGAAAGCCCCTCTCGCACCGCGTACTTGGTAAGGTCGGCGATGGAACGTAGATCAAGCTTGCTCGTGATTTCGCGACGATGAACACTCACCGTGCTGGAAGCGATGTTCAGTACGGACGCGATCTGTTTCGTCGATTTACCGTCGGCGACCATACGAAGGACGTCGACTTCGCGCGGTGAAAGACGACTATGTACGTCTTCTTTTTCGCCGTGTGCCACGATTGCATCCAACACGATCTGCGAAATCTGCGCATTCTTGACTCGGCCACCTTTGGCGACAGTGCGAAGTATATCCAGCAACTCATCCAAACCCGTCGTGCGGGTAACAAATGCGTCGACGCCTGCTCGATAGATATCAACCAGAGCGTCATCTTCCAACGAAGTGGCCAGGCAGACGAAACGTACATCCGGGGACTGTTCGCGAATGTGACGAATCAATTCAACGGTCGGCATATCGACCAGAACGTCACTCAAAATGACCACATCACCGGCCGAAAACCGAGTTCGAAACGACAACGCTTCCGCCCCGCTGCGACACGGAGGATTGACGTCGAATCCCTTTGTACTAAGTACTTCGTACAGGCATTCACACAGAAATGAGTAGTCGTCGATGATGAAGAGCTGCGATTTCAAATTGCAATAGTCCGTGATTCTCTGACGGCCACCGACAAACCACCCTACAGGACTACCAACAACTACGCAACCGAAAAACCGAACCAAACATCGCACAATACCTGGAGCATGCAAAAAACCCCCACAATTAGTGGTTGCAACAGTAGTAAGTGCGTAGTGAAAAAACCCCCACGACGAGTGAGACTACGTCCTACCTCCTTTGATGAGATTGGGCACAACAATGACTAGACAACTATTGCATCATTCCTTCGCGGTACGAGCCTTGGCTTTCATCGCAGTATCCATTGGCACCTGCGCATTTGGCGCTCAAGTCCTCGACGCACCGATTGAAATTGAGAATTCATCATCGGTGATACTTGGATCAGCGGCCATGGTCGAAAACGCGGGTGAAATCCACTGTTTCACTCCAACCGTTTCCGGCACGCACTACATGCAGTTCGAAATCAACGAAGCGGGTAGTGACAACACACTGGATTCACTTGGGTTGCAATTCTTCACGGACATTTCCGGGGATGGAATGTTTGCCGGCGAAGGGTCGAACGAAGACATGGACTTCGTCCCCATCGGTGGTAATGCCGACCCAGATTTTGGGCCGCAAACACTCGCGAACACGAAAGCACAGAGTGTTCACGAATGGACACTCACTGGTTTGATAGCAAACTCGACGTACTGCGTGCTCGTCACCCATTTGGAAGAGGGTGCAATGGCAAACGGCCCTGAGCGAATTCAGTTTAGTTCGACTTCAGCAACAGCCGTCCCGGAACCGTCGGCATTTGCGTTCCTTGGCCTCGTCAGTCTCGTGATCGGCGGCGTGCGATGGACTCGCCGTCGCTCTGCGTAGTCGGCGACGACAACTACTTACCAATCGACTGAATGGCCGGCACCTTCTCGCCGGCCATTAGTTTTTTGATCGTGGGGATGATTGCTTTCGCCCACGCTTCAGCGCCATCAGGTCCCGGGTGCAGCAAGTCCCACAACAGCTTTGTGTTGATCTTGCCGTCCGGGTTGAGAAACACGGAGTTCACGTCCAGCCAGTAGACGTGCTTCCCGTCGGCGAGGCTCTTTGTCAGTTCCCCCGCCTTGCGACAAGTCTCGATGCACTGCTTCGAGGAATTGAACGCAGGTGGACTCACTCCCTGTTCGTCATCGCCACCGCGCGGGAAGATTCGCAGCACGACGATCCTTGAAGTGTCGTGCCGCTTTCTGATTTCTTCCACGATCGCCCTGGTTCCCCGGAAGACCTCTTCGGCCGTGTGCACCACCTCAAAGTGCCGGTCGTCGGTGTTGTTCGTACCGATCAGCAACACAAAGACTTTTGGCGAGCGTTTGAAGTCCAGCTCACCGTTCTGCATGTGCCAGAGTATCTGCTCGGTGCGGTAGCCGCTGTAGCCGAGATTGAGAGCGTTTAAGGGCTCGAAGTATTGCTTCCAGACTTCGCCGAGCGGAGCGTACTTGCCACCGAAATTGTCGAGCGTATGCGTGATGGAATCACCAACCATCACAACGTCGAAATCACCATTGCGGACGGCTTCGAGTTTGTCGGTGTGCCGTTTGCCTGGACTCGGCCGAGGCACGTCCGCTTCGTGAGCTTGCTTTTCGCCTTCTACGTCGGCCCCCGTTTCAGCCGCCGTTTCAGCCGCCGTTTCAGCAGACACTCCAACAGTAGACTGCGGCGCCGAATCGACCACATCCGCCACGACGTCGGTGGTCTGCCCATGCACCGCGGACGCCAACACGCACAACATGACGAGCGATGGCCAATGACAAATTTGCAGCTTCATGGTCTTCCAATTCATTCCGGGCTCCAGACATTCGACGTGTTTTGCGTACTCATCTTACACGCGACGTCCGCGGTCGAGTTGGCAGAGAATGGTGGATTGTGCGATGAGGTCAGCAAACGGGTATGATGTCGTCTCAAGTTGGGAGAGATTCGCAGCTCAAGAAAGAGAGATCGACATGTCGTGGCGAAAACCTGTTGTCTACGCGTGGCTAGTGCTCGCACTTTGCTTTACCGTCAATCAATCGGCCTCTGCCAGCCCTCCGAACGTGGTCTTCATTCTGGCCGATGACATGGGCTATTCGGACCTGGGATGCTATGGCGGCGAAATCTCCACTCCGCATCTGGATGCTCTGGCAGCGAACGGTCTGCGTTACACCCAGTTCTACAATACGGCCCGTTGCTGGCCGACTCGCGCCGCGCTGATGACGGGCTACTACGCCCAAAACGTGAATCGCGACAAACTGCCCACCGGCAAGGGAGGAGGCGGCAAGAACCGGCGTCCCGACTGGGCTCGGCTGTTGCCGGAGTACCTCAGGCCCCATGGCTATCGTAACTATCACAGCGGCAAGTGGCACATCGACGGGCCCGTGCTTGTGACCGGTTTCGATCGCTCGCTGGACATGCGCAATCAGGGCAACTTTTTCACGGCGAAGAACAACCGCGTCGACGACCAACCGATTCAGATCGACGGTGATGAGAAAGGCTACTACGCCACAACCGCCGTCGCCGACCACGCGATCGACTGCCTTGCGCAACATGCCCGCGAGCACGCCGATCGCCCATTCTTTCACTATGTAGCGTTCATTGCGCCTCATTTCCCGCTTCACGCTCCACCGGAAGATATCGCCAGGTACCGCGATCGATATGTGGATGGATGGGACAATATGCGTGAGCAGCGTTTCAAGAGACAGGCCCAGTTAAAGCTGAACGCCAAACTATCGGCGCTCGAGCCCGATGTCGGCCCGCCGTACGACTTCCCCAATGCGCTGGTGAAGCTGGGCGCCGGTGAGCTCAATCGTCCACTTCCATGGAACGAACTAACTGCCGAGCAGCAGCGATTCCAGGCAACCAAGATGGCGATCCATGCGGCGATGGTAGACCGCATGGACCAGGAGATTGGTCGCATCGTCGAACAAATCCGGGCAATGGGGCAGCTTGAAAACACGTTGATCATGTTCGCATCGGACAACGGAGCGAGCGCAGAAATCATGGTTCGCCACGGTGGCCACGATCCCACGGCACCGCTCGGTAGCGCACCGACCTACCTTTGCCTTGGACCCGGTTTCTCGAGCGCTTGCAATACTCCCTTCCGCCGTCACAAGACATGGGTCCATGAAGGAGGTTGTGCCACGCCGCTGGTCGTTCACTGGCCGGCCGGCATCAAGGCTCGCGGAGAATTACGGCATTCGCCAGCCCACGTGATTGACTTTGCTCCGACCGTATTTGATATCGCCGGTATCGAAAAACCGACCGAGTGGAACGGCGATCCTGTGCCGGCCGCCCCGGGGAGAAGCCTCGCCCCATCGTTTGCCTCGGATGTGACGATTGAGCGCGAACATCTCTGGTGGCTCCACGAAGGAAACCGAGCAATCCGCGTCGGCGACTGGAAACTTGTCGCGGCAAAGGGTGACCCGTGGGAACTTTACGACCTGAGTTCCGATCGATCGGAAACGAACAACCTCGCCTCCAAACATCCGGAAAGGGTAAAGGAACTGGCGGCAGAATGGGAACGGCAGACCAGGGCTTTCGTTGATGCGAAGCAAGAATAGAGTGCTCGGCGCCGCAACCATTGGCATCACGCTGCTGGGCGCTCTGATCCTTGTGATGCGAGCGGGTGGGGCATGGTCGCTGTCGGCGACGAATACGGACGCCGGCGTCGAAGTGAACGTGTTTCAGGGTAGCAAATCAGCCCCCACCTTCACGACGGTCCTGCCAGGACATTCGATCCCGCAGAGTCTGGATCGCGTGACTCGCGATGAACTTCCGCCGGGCGTTGGTCAGACCACCTTTGTCGACGTAACGATGGCTCCAGGTCGCTGGACGGTCGACTTAAACGGCGTCGAACTGGATATTATGCCGGCGAGAATGACAATCGACGGCACGAACAATATCGCACCGTCGAACTAGTCCGTCGTTCCAAGCGTCGACATGTGTCCGGCGTTAACTCGATGAGCTGTCGACGGACTGGCAATCGACTCGATTAGCAGATGTGCGCACCCTGCGTCTCGACATACACCGAATACAACGAGCGGCTGGCCGTCATGAACAGTCGGTTGCGTTTCTTTCCGCCGAAGCACACGTTACTGCAGATTTCCGGCAGCATGATGTGGCCTATACGTGTTCCGTCCGGAGCGAAAATGTGGACGCCGTCGTAGCCGTCACCGGCCCATCCAGCACTGGCCCAGACGTTTCCATCGGAATCGGCTCGGATGCCGTCGGCCATTCCCTCTTTGCCATTCCAGACCATCGATGCGAACGTGCGCCCGTTCGTCAGACTGCGACTGCCGACCACATCCCAGACTTTGATTTCGCGGCTTGCTTCCTTGTAGTGAGAGGCACCGGTATCCGCGATATAGAGCTTTTGATAGTCCGGTGAGAAGCACAGGCCATTGGGTTTGTAAATCTCATCGGTGACCAGCTCCAGCTTGCCGCCGGGGTCCAGCCGGTAGACCGCTTCCTTAATTTCCAGCGGCCCACGATTGCCCTCGTAATTCATCAACGAACCATAGCCCGGATCGGTAAACCAGATCCCGCCGTCAGGATGCACGACCGCGTCATTGGGCGCATTGAAGGGCTTGCCCTTGTAGTTGTCTGCAAGGACGGTCACCTTGCCGTTGTATTCGTAGCGAACGACCCGGCGATTACCGTGCTCGCAGGAAATCTGGCGTCCCTGGTAATCGAACGTGTTTCCGTTACTGTTGCCCGCCGGTTTACGGAACACGGTGACGCGACCGTCATCTTCAATCCAGCGGTGCTGTAGATCGTTGGGAATGTCGCTCCACAAAAGATACTTGCCGACGCCATTCCACGCCGGCCCCTCCGCCCACAACATGTCTTTGCTGTGGTACAGACGCTGGATGGGAGAATTGCCAAGCTTGTACTTCGCAAACCGGTCGTCCAACACGACGACATCGGGCTCCGGGTAGCGAACAGGTGGGGCGTCGTCGCCATAATCTCGAGCCAACAACGATGGAACTGCGGCTGCCGTGACGGCGGATGCAGCGAGAAATGATCGTCTACCGATGTTGATTTCGCGCTCAGACGAATGTCCCATAATAACTCTCCCTTTTGAAATTGACTGGCAGCACGGTTGCCCACCGTCCAGAGGATTCAAAGCCCAGATGTTCTGCGGATATACTATGGCCTTATCGGGGACCGGAATCAATCAGCTGCCGAAGCGACACAAACTGTTTCACGTCGCGAGACCCCCATCGACGACAGATCCCGTCTTGACCCTTCCCGCGAAGCACGGCAGCCATTCGACTGACTGTGTCCGTGAGTCCCGGCCAACAGGACTCGACGCGCGCGATCGAACTCAATCGAAGCCTCAACCGTGTGGACTTGCGGAACCCGTCGTCCCGGCGTTCTCATCTGCTCAGCGATCCACTCGGGCGTCGACCCGCCGCCAAACAGAAGCCAGCCCCGGGTCCTCACCCCAAAACGATTGCGGCTCGACACAACATCCAGTTCAGGATGCTGACTTCCCAGTCAGAGCGGCAACACCGAAAACACGACATTTCGCGTTGATCTGCGTTCAACAACGCGTCTCAATGGGATATCGCCAGGCTGCAGCCGCCCTCAGGTCGCAGACGATCCAGCCGTTCTCCGCGTTGCGGCCGCTCATGCGATGGGATTTCAGATTTCAATCCAATCCGGAATGCCACGAAACGGGAAACTGGCTACAATGATCGCAGGTCGTCGGATTTTATTTTCACGTCTGGATGCTGACAACGAAACGACCCCCCACCAGCATCGATTCCCTTGAAACCAACATGAAGAATCTCTGGCTTGCGCTCATTCTGTCTGGATGTTTTCTTACACCTTCATTGGGGCAGGACATCCCGTTCGAACGCGGCGACCATGTCGTCTACATCGGGAATACGCTTGCCGACCGGATGCAACATCATGCATGGCTGGAAACGTACGTTCATGCGTTGCTACCTGATTACGAATTGACATTCCGGAACCTTGGCTTCTCCGGGGACGAAGTCAAACTTCGACAGCGAGCCGACAACTTTGGCGACGCCGATCAGTGGCTGACGAAATGCGAAGCGGACGTGATTGCCTGCTTCTTTGGCTATAACGAAGCGCTCAAGGGCGAGGCGGGACTGACGAAATTCAGCGACGACTTCGCCGAAATGCTCGATCACATGAAAGAGCAAAAATACAACGGCGAATCGGCACCATCGATCCTGGTGTTTTCTCCGATCGCCCATGAGAACCTTCGAGTTCCGCACCTGCCGGACGGTTCGGCGAACAACAAAAACCTGGCGATGTACACCGCCGCCATGGCGAAAATCTGCGAGATCAAAAACGTACCGTTTGTTGACCTCTTTTCGCTCACGCAGCAGCTCTACAAGGATGCCGACAAACCACTCACCATGAACGGCATTCACCTGCTGGACCATGGCAACAAGGCGTTGGCCCAGGCAATCGTTTCCCAATTCGCGGAAGGAGAATCACTGCCCTCGGATTCCGCAATTGCCAAGCTGCGCGAACTCGTGCTCGACAAGAACTACCACTGGTTCAGTCGCTATCGGGTTGTCGACGAGTACAACGTCTTTGGCGGACGTTCGAAACTGAACTGGTTCGGCCAGTCGAACGCAGACGTCATGATGAAAGAGATGGAAATCTTCGACGTCAAAACCGAAAACCGCGACAAAGCCATTTGGGCGGTCGCTCAGGGGCAAAACCATACCGTCAACGATGACAATCTCCCCAAAGAGGAAGTCGTCAAGCGAAACAAGATCGGTCCACTTGAAAACGGCGACTGGCCGTACCTTGGCGGCGAAGAAGCCATCGAGAAGATGACCGTCAATGACGGCATGGAAATCAATCTGTTCGCGTCCGAAGAGCAGTTCCCTCGTCTGATCAACCCCGTACAGGTTGCCGTCGATACCGATAGCCGACTGTGGTGTTCGGTGTGGCCCTCCTATCCGCACTGGAATCCAACCCAGCCGCGAAAAGACGCGATCGTGATTCTGCCGGACGAAGACAACGACGGCAAAGCGGACGAGCTGATTGTCTTCGCCGACGAACTCAACAGCATCACCGGTTTCGAATTCTGGGGCGGCGGCGTACTGGTCGCGGCTCCACCAGAAATCTGGTTCCTCAAAGACAGCGACGGAGACGACAAGGCCGACGTCAAAATTCGCATGTTGCAGGGCGTGTCCAGTGCTGACACGCACCACTCCGCGAATGCCGTCGTGATTAGTCCCGACGGCTGGATGAACTGGTCACGCGGCATCTTTAATGTCGCCGCATTCGAAACTCCAACGCAAACCTACCGTTCTGGCCGAAGCGGCGTACATCGCTTCAACCCACGAACCTTCGAGGTTGACTTTCACTACCCCATTGGCCCCAACCCGCACGGCGACGTCATTGACCGCTGGGGCTACCAGTTCGCCAACGACGGCACCAGCGGCACGGGTGGCTACGTCAGCATTGGCAAGGGAATGCGACCAGGTAACAAGCAATGGTTCAAGAAAGAATGGCGGCCAGTCGCCGCGACGGGCATTCTCTCCAGCAGCATGTTCCCGGAAAAGAACCAGCACAACTTCATGATCTGCAACACGATCGGATTCCTGGGCGTGCTGCAATACGAAGTGAAATACGACGGAGCGGGAATTACGGCCGTTCGCACCGATGACATTGTGCGGTCGACCGACCCGAACTTCCGTCCCAGCGATATCGAAATCGGCGGTGACGGAGCCATCTACATCGCGGATTGGCATAATGCCCTGATCGGTCACATGCAACACAACATGCGTGACCCCAACCGGGACGCGACTCACGGTCGCATCTATCGCATCGCAGCGAAAGGCGGAACGCCACTCAAGCCCGTCAAGATGAAGGGCAAACCGATCGCCGAGGTGCTCAGCAACTTCTTTGCGAAAGAGAACTCCGTCCGCTACCGCACACGCCTTGAACTCAGCGGTCGCGAGACAAAGGACGTCGTGGCGGCGCTGAAACAGTTCACGGGTGGCCTGAACCCCGGTAACGATGATGTGGACCACGACGAAGCCCAGGCACTACTCGAATGCCTGTGGGTTCTGGAGGAGCATCGGGTTCCCAATATCGATTTGGTGAAGAAGACCTTCGCCTCCAAGGAAGCCCGAGTTCGATCCGGTGCGATCCGCACGCTTGGACATTGGGCCGGAAAAGTCGAAGGCTGGGAGGAAACGCTCGTCTCCGCTGCCCGCGATGATTCAGCGCTGGTACGGGCCGAGGCCGTCAAGGCAGCCGTCGAATTTACCGGACTCACCGCCGCAGAAGTGATCTTCGAGGTCGCCACGCGGGGAACCGACCCGGAACTCAATGACGTGCTTGCCTACGGAAAGAGCAACATCAACGTGGATGCCGTCGTCCAGGACACCATCAAGTCGGGCCGCAAGCTCTCCGCTGCCGCTCAGTCCTACGTGCTGCAAAACGCCAGCGTTGCCGACCTCGTGAAGTTGGACCCAACCGAAGGGGTTTACAACGCCATACTTGGCCGCAAGGAAGCCACGACGACGCAGCTTTCCAATGCCCTGAATGGTCTCGTAAAGATGACCGGCGGTGACAAGCTCGACACGCTGCTCAAGCTGATCGACGAAGCTCAACAAGGCGACGGCAACGTGGCTGGCTTGGGCAAGGTTCTGGCGGCACAGCCGTCCGACCAGCTCGCACGTATTCGAAAACAGATTGAGGACATGGCCGTCAACGGAAAAACGTCCGCCGTCAAACAACTCGCCTATGCGGCGTGGGTTGCGGCAGCCGGACCCGATGACGCTTTCCTCGCAGCATCCAAGGCGAAAGCCAGCCTGCGGGACTTCCTGGACGCTGTCCCTGCGGTCAGTGACTCTGCCCGCGAGCAACTCTATGACAAGGTCGAGCCACTGATCGCCAATCTCCCGACACAACTGCAGGCGGAGGCGGGCGGTTCAGGATTGCTGCAACGGGGCATTACCGTCGAATACTTCGACAGTTTCCCCGGCCCGGTAACCCAGGAAAACCTCGACAAGCTAACGCCTTCGGAAGTCGGCGTCGTGCCGGATGTTTCGATGGACGTACCGCAACGCAAGAAGGACGCGGCGTTCGCACTGAGGTTCTCCGGAATGCTCAACGTCACGCAACAGGGACGATATGAGTTCCGCGTCGAATCCGATGACGGATCCCGCGTTTACCTGGACGGCAAGGAAATCATCAACAACGATGGCGCCCACGGCATGACGGAAAAACGCAGCCGACGGTTGCGACTGAAACCTGGTCCGCACAGCTACGTCCTGAACTACACCAACAAGTCAGGCAGCAAAGGACTCAGCTCCGGCTGGAAGGGTCCCGGCTTTGACTGGCAGAAGATTCCAACTGCAAACCTGACGGTCAGTGGTGGCGAGACGCTGCATGATGTGGCAATTCGCGCCTTGGCCTCGATTCCCGGCAATGACTCAAGGAAGTTTTCCGCATTGTCCAGCCTGATCGCCAAGGGCAAGAACCGCCCGGCTGCGATCTCCGCGATCAGTGGAATCGATAGCGGCAGTTGGCCAACCAAAGAAATCGGACCGCTCGTTGATAACCTGATTGGGTATCTCAGCGAGATGCCCGCCCGATACCGAACCGGCGGTCCGGCAACGGATGCCATCGCCCTCGTGAAGTCGCTTTCGACAAAACTGTCGCCGCAGATGGCAAAGTCCGTCGAGGCGCGTTTGCAGAATCTCGATGTCCGTGTCATTGCGATCGGCACCGTGCCGACCCGCATGATTTACGACAAGGAGATGATCGTCGTGCAGGCGGGCAAGCCGGTTGAGTTTCGTTTCTCGAATACCGACCACATGCCCCACAACTTCGCCGTCACCGTCCCGGGAGCACTCCAGGAAGTGGGTGAGCTGGCCGAATCAACCGGTCGCGATGCAGACGCCGTCGCACGTCACTACATTCCGAAATCCGACAAAGTCCTGGTTGGCAGCAAGCTCCTGCAGCCCGGACAGACGCAGGCGATTTCCTTCGAAGTGCCCACCGCTCCCGGCGTTTATCCATACGTCTGTACCTACCCGGGTCACTGGCGCAGGATGTTCGGAGCACTGTACGTGGTCGAAGACCTCGAACAGTACCAGCTGAACCCAACGGCCTACCTTGCGGCGAACAAGCTTCCCATCAAGGACGACTTGCTGACACTCAGTACTCGTGGTCGCGAATGGAGCTACGACGATCTGATTGCCAGCATGCAGCCCAAACTTCCAATGGGACGATCCCACGAAGTCGGGAAGGAACTTTTCAAGGTCGCCAGCTGCACCGGGTGCCACAAGCTTGAAGATGTGGGACGTGTCTTCGGCCCGGACCTTGCGACACTGGACGAAAAGAAGCATACGGTCGAACACATCTTGCGATCGATCCTGGAGCCGTCAAAGGAAATCGATGTAAAATATCAGTCGTACACGTTCCTGCTGGATGATGGCAGAACGATCACAGGCATGATCACTGAAGAGAACGCCAAGGTCGTCAAAGTCGTTATCGATCCACTCGCAAAGGACAGCGCGACGACGATTCCAAAGGATTCTATCGAGGAACGCGTGAAATCAGACGTGTCCATGATGCCCAAAGGGCTGCTGGACCGCCTGTCACGCGAAGAAATCCTCGACTTGATTGCTTATGTGTACACGAAGGGTGACCCGAAGAACATGTTGTTCCAGGATCATTCGGCTCACAATCACTAGGCCGACATGAACCGAGGCATCCACCAAACCGTACTGCGATTTGGTGGACTGCTTTTTCGTTTCGGCTCAGGAAAAAACCGTGAACGCTCGAACCAGAATCGTGCTGATATGTTTGCTCGCCGGTGTTGCGGTTTTTGCATCCAACCGGTTTGCTTCCGGCCTGCGAAGCTCCAATTCTGGAGAGTTGGTAGTTCACCGGGTTGAACCGCAGACGCTAACGCTCAGCCTGATTGAACGAGGCAAACTGGAAAGCCAGTCCAATGTCGTTGTGAAGTCCAGGATGGAGGACATTCGTGGTGACGGGATCCTGGGCAACGCAATCATCTGGCTGATCCCCAATGGAACGCTGGTGGAGGAGGGCGATTTGCTCGCCGTCCTTGATTCTGGAACGCATGTCGAGCGTGTGGACGAACAGATTCTGGAAACCGATCAGGAACGTGCCGAGCAAATCGAAGCCGACGTTCTTTACAAGAACCAGATCTCGAAGAACGCAACCATCAAGGCCGCCGCTCAGTTGGCACTCGATCTCGCCAGGCTTGAACTGGAGATGTTCAACGATCCTGAGAAAGGAACGTATCGGCTACAGCTGGACGCGATCAACCGCAAGATCGACGACACGGAAAACCAGATTCTGGCAGCCCAGGCATCGCTGCAACTTAGTGCCAACGAGCGAGAAGGCGTCGAAGCGTTGTTCCGCTATGGATACGTCGGCAAAAACGAACTCGACAAGATCCGGCTCGACTATATGGAAGCTCAAAGCAAGGTCGCCGCCAACACCAACCAGCTACAGACGCAGATCGCAACGGTCAAGAAGATGAATATCTTCGAAAGAGAGATGCAACTGCTGACTCTGGAAGGCGCCGTAAAAACGGCCGAACGGACCGTGAAGCAGGTGGAACTGGACAACGCGGCGCTGCTCGCAAAAGCCCAGACCAAGCTCGACCGTGCAAACCGCGTTCTGGCCAAGGAACAAGAACTTCTGACCAGATACAAGTGGCATCTCGACCAGGCAGAGATCAGGGCACCGCAGGCGGGCATGGTCGCCTACGCGATTCCCAGGCACTACCGCGAACAGAAGATCGAACTGGGCGCAACCATCTGGGAGGGTCAGCGTGTGTGCTACCTTCCCGACCTGAAACATATGCAGGTAGAGACGGTCGTGCACGAAACGGCACGTAGCTGGGTTCGACCAGGTCTCAAAGCCAGCGTGCGTCTGGAAGCACTGCCGGGCAAGGAGTACGTCGGCACGGTCTCCCGCGTCGACCTGATGCCAGATCGCCGAAAAATGGACGAGTCAGAAACCAAGGTCTACAAGACACTGGTGACGATCGACGAAGAAGTGTCGGGACTGAAACCGGGCATGACGGCACTGGTCGAAATCAAGTTGGATGCGATTGAGGATGCCACGACCGTCCCCGTCGAGTCTCTTGTTTACGAGGACGGCGGCACGTACTGTCTCGTGCGTCGCAATGGCCTGACCGAAAGGGTCGAGGTCAAACCGGGCCGCTCGAACAACGCGTTCGTGGAAGTGCTGGATGGCATCGCCATCGGTGACGAGGTTGTCGTTTCCGGCAACTAGATGCCGCGATCCACCGGAATTGCCGCAGGCCACCGGAATTGCCGCGATCCACCGCAATTGCCGCAGGCCACTCGAAATGTGCCATTGGGCTTCCGCCCCCAAGCAGCTTGTCAGTCGTCACGCAGTCGCGCGATCCAGATTACCAGGCCATTGGCCGGGCCATCCGGAGTTCGCGTCACCCTCGGACCGTCCGCAACATGGTGCCTACGCACCAGCAAATTGAGCGGATAGGCAACGTCTTGCTGATGCGTGGACCTTGGATTTCCGTTTGAACTGGTCGTCGTTCCGGTCAACGGTTTCCAGTCCGCCGGTTCGGACATGGATACCAGTTGTTGGCCATCTCGTTCGAGCGTGATTTCGAAACTTCCATCCTCCGATTTCTCCGTACGCAGTTTGAGCCTGAATTTGCCGGGGTCAAGGTCGACCGCCTGCCGGACTTCGGGATAGGGCGACGAATTCAACTCTTGCGGGATCTCACGAGTCGCCACGCTCAACTGGTAGATCGCACCGGGAGGCAGCCAAACTTCCCATTGCTCGTCGTCGAACCAGTCGGGCCGAACCTGGATGAGACCAAACTGTTCCGGATCAGCAATCAGCAGTTCGCACGCCAATTGCGACAGCGTGGAATTCTCTTTCGTCAGTCGCCGTGTTTCACGACTCATATGGTAATACGATGTCCACGTCGCCACGGCGGCCGTCAGCACCATGATGGTTGCCAGATTCCATTGTGGTCGCATGGCTACTGACTCCGATCGCCGTGAAGTAGTTTCTTCGTTGCCGCCTGATCTCCTATCGCCACGTGGAAGATCGTATCGCCCTCCTGTGACTCGACGCGCAACAGCTCGCAAGCCTCATTGGGGCCGATTGCCACCGCATCGTCCGGCGGAATCCAGATGGTAAGTTTACCAGGATCGCCAATCGCCCGATCACTAACCGAGAATCGACTGCTGCCGCCAATTCCCTCACGCCACACGTACCACTGCCCCTGGAACTGGCGAATTTTCATTTGTATACGGCCCAGTTGCTCGTCGCTCGTATTTCGCGTCGATGTCGAGCTGCCCCCGGACGTATTGCAGGCAATGGAGTACTTGTACTTCGGCGGAACGTAGACGTTCCATTCCCACTCCAGGCGTTTGCCAGAATCGATCCGTTGGACGTTGATGCGATTGGTATCGCTCGGTTCAAACCGTCCGATCTCTCGGACCAGTCGGGCATTCTCACGCATGGCCGCGGAGTACGGCGAGGAAGCCTGCCAGGAAAAATATCCACCGAGCAGGGCAACGCCCAACAAAATGCAATTGGCAATGCGAACCACAAATGCGGCCTTGGGGACTATAGATTATCCATGGACAGTGTAACCAAATTACGCCACGAGGAATTGTTACGGTGCGACGATCGAGAACCCGTAGCATTAGTACACCGCAACCATAATGCCCAAACTGAAGTCCTGCGTGGGTGGCTGGCCAAAGAACCAGGAGCAAACATGACCGGCAATCGCATTAAGCCCACCGGATTTGGAACCGCCGCCAACGACTACGCGACCCATCGCGCCGGGTTTCCGCCCGCGTTGCTGGAGAGACTGCTGGATTTTGAAATTGGCCTGCCTGGTCAGCACGTCCTGGACCTGGGTACGGGCACCGGAACCCTGGCGAGGCAGTTTGCTGCCAAAGGGTGTCACACGACGGGCATCGACCCCGACGCAAGGATGTTGGAACAGGCAATCGCGTTGGCGAAGCAGGAAGGCGTAGCGGTCAATTTCATCCAGGCTTCGGCGGAGGACGTGGGACTCGTACCGGCGGCGTATGACATCGTCACGGCCGGGCAATGTTGGCACTGGTTTGACGGTCCGCGCGTCGCGGCGGAGGTGGCGAGACTACTAAAACCCGAAACAGGTCGGCTGGTCATCTGTCACTTCGACTGGATTCCCGTCGCGGGCAATGCGGTCGAAGCAACCGAACGACTGATTGTGAAACACAATCCGGAATGGAAGATGAGCGGCGGCACCGGACTCTGGCCGCAGTGGCTACCGGTCGTTCAGGTCGCGGGCTTCAGAGAGTTGGAGACGTTCAGCTTCGACATGGCGATTCCCTATACTCCGGAAGCATGGCGGGGGCGGATTCGGGCCTCCGCTGGAATCACGGCTCTCGACAAACAGCAAACCACGACCTTTGACGCCGAACTCGCCCAGATGCTCACGACGCAATTCCCCGGCGACACGGTAAGCTTGCATCACCGCGTCTGGGCACTAGTAGCTCTCGCACCCAACGCTGCCTGACACCGTTGGGGCGGACGGTCGCAAGTCGCAAGTCGCAAGTCGCAAGTCGCAAGTCGCAAGTCGCTAGTCGCTAGTCGCTGGTCGCACCTTCACTGACGGCTGTTGAGCCGCTCGACACAAAAAAAGCCGGCAGTAAGACTGCCGGCTTTTTGACTGAACGCGAGTTTGGCTGGTGTTTATCCGAGAGACTCATCGGCCGGGAAATCATCTTCCGGGCAGGCGTCGCTCTTGGGATCGAACCACTCGTCCTTGAATTCGATTCGCACCTGATTCTTCATCGCCAGGTTGGCTGTGAGTGCCATGATCGCGTCCGCCATTGCAACGGTTCCATTGCATCGCAGCGTATTCTCGCCGGTACGAATGCAGTGGCAGAAGTGTTCCATTTCTTCGCGATAGCCACGACTGATGTTCTCGCCCATGGCCTTCTGCGTCGCCGCAGCCGCAGGCGTTGTCGTCTCGTACGTGTCGATCACGGGACCACCGTCATCACCCTGAAGAACCCATAGACGCTGGTCGAGTCCGCCACCGCTGGTTGCGCTGGCCTCTTTCCAGTACAGAGCTTCTTTCTCGGTCTTCATGACCAGCGTACCACGCGTTCCGAAGACAGCCTCACCATAAGGCTCCCAACGGTTCGTGTTCATGGACGAGTAAGTCACGATGCACTTGTCGTCTGCATTCTTTTGTTCGCCCGTCCAGTTGTGGTTCTTCGGGTGGGTTTTTCCGGGGAACTCCATCGTGACGTAGATCTGGTCGTCAATTTCCCGATCGTCGGTCCATTTGTCTTCGGGCCCCACGCCAGGGACGCCGTAGAAGTTCCTGCCGCCGTAACCTTGAACAGCCACAGGGTGGACCTTGCCGAGGAAGATACTGGCCGCATCCATCTGATGGCTACCGAGTTCGGCCATCAAACCGCCGCCGGTCAGATTGTAGAGACGCCAGTCCACGAGGTGCTTGGCACTGGGATAGCCCATCTCCTGAATGTGAGCTTCGTTCTTCAGCAGGTATTCCTTGTCGCGTTTGGCATAGCCGTCGTACTGCCACTTACGCCATGCGTCGCGTCCGGGGAAGCTGTTGTTACGGTGCCATTGGGCACGAATAAACTTGATGTCGCCAAGCACATCTTCCTTGACCATGTGGTTGGCGTTCTCGTATAGCACGCTGTAGTGCCGCTGGTGACCAACAGCAAGTTTCAGATCCTTCTCGTCCGCCATGCGGATCATGTCTTTGCACTGCTTGACCGTTCGAGCCATCAGTTTTTCGCAAAGCACGTGCAGGCCGGCTTCCATGCATTCAAGCGCGACCGGAGCATGCTGATTGAGCGGAACGGCGATCACGACCGCTTCCAAACCCAACTCGTCTTTTGCCGCCAGCAGTTCGCGGTGATCCTTGAACGTCTTCACTTCGGAAGCTGCCGCCGTGCCGAGTACTGCGTTCAGTCCACGTCGGGCGACAGGGTGACTGCCGTTGAAAGTTCGTTTGATATTGGCAGGACGCAGATCGGCGATCGCCACGATCTTCATGTAGTCGGTGGGATGCTCGTTGATGAGCACGTTGCCCTCGTCACCGGTGCCGATGAAGGCCACACGCACGGGGTCGCCATTGAGCTTCTTGTAGCCGAAGTAGAGGGCCCCCAGACCAGATCCCGCGGCGGCCGCACCGGCGATGAAATCACGACGGGATGGTAGGCTGCCAACAACCTCGTTGAAGTTGTCCTTGCCAATTTTTTCTTGTTCTGGACTGGTGAGCATTTTGACCTCTTCGGGTGGAAGGAATGTTCCGGTTGGTGTCTTTGTCGGACGGTATTCGGGGTGGTTCGTGCGAGACGACTTTCATTATGAAGTATCTCGACAGATTTTAGTCAGTTGTCCCATTTCGAGGCGAATTTTTCTTCTCGAGCGAGTCGTCGCTGGGAGAAGTAGCGGCCAATCATGCCATCAACGCCAAACCAACGGCCCGTAGGCAGGGTGGCAACGGCGAGCAGCGCTATCACTTCGATAAAGTTCTTGTTCACGATGAAGCTATGTTCTGGCCCCGGAATCGCGGGAACGCCCGGCCATGGCGGCATCGCGGCGTAGAACATAAAGAGCATCACGGCTGCCATTACCGCTGCAAAGCGAGTCCAGATGCCAAGAATCAGCATGGCACCCAAAATTGTCAGCCCGGCGATGGTCATCATGTCCGAAATGCGAAGGGTGGTCCACGGCTCCGGTACCGGGCCGCGTTTCAGTTGCTCGACGGACAGCAACTCCTGTGCTTTCCCTTTCATCTCCGACTCCAGAGCCTTCACCGGTCCGACCAGTTCGGCACGCTTGGACTGAATCTTGCCCCAGGCATGATCGAGATGATCAAATCGGAAACTCTTGTCTGCAAACGGGAAGATGCTCGTCGCCGCCTTCGCTTTTTTCAGGTCAGCTTCATAGTTGGCCAGCATCACCTTGTATTTGGTGACTTCGCCCACTTTCTGAGCGGCATCTGAATCGACCCACTCAGGATTCCCGGCCACGGTCGCGCGTAACTTTTCCTTGTAGCTGAGCCCGTCTTTCGATTTCTTGAAGACAGCCTTCAGAGCCACCAGGAACACGGCTTCTTTGTCGCCGTCACTGGAATCGTCGATGCCATTCTTGTTGTCGTCGGTGCCTTCGGTCGCATCCACGTCCGCTGCATCGACGATCCCGTCTTTGTCGTAGTCGCTGGCATCCTCGTCGACCGAAGCATCAATACTGTCGGGAATGCCGTCCAGATCAGCGTCGATACGCTTTTCAACCTTGTTTCGATGGTCGGGCATCAGATGCCGCGTTCCGTTGACGACGAGGCGTTTCTTTTCGGTATTGTAGCTAATGACGTTCTTGAGACGCAGCTCCTCGAAGTCGATCGATGCGGGTAACTCGGCGAGTTCCACTTCGTAAGTTTTTGCGCCGTTCACCCAGGTATTGAGGCGTTTGGCCTGATTGTCGGTGAGGCTATAGTGGGAGGTGAACGCCTTCTGCCAACGGTCCCAACGAGGCTCGACGCCGGGCACCCAGTAGCGTTTGTCCTTGGCCTCTGGATCAATCGCTTTGGCTTCGATCCAACCGAGGTCGTCCGCATCGCCGGCCAGATCGCGGAAGTAGTCACGCATCGGGCCCTTCGAGTTCTTCAGGTATCCCGACGCTGTCCACGGAGTCGGCGATTTCAGTGTCTTGATCTTCCAAAGGCCTTCGTACAACAACTGCCAACCGATCATCAGCCGGAGTGTGACGAGCATAAAGCATGCGATCGAAGCGATACGACGAGCGTCAGTCAATGGTCTGCCTCGGGAATAAACGTGGGTGAGTGGCGGTGGAAGGTGTGTCCACCACGGGTAGCTGAGCCTTGCAACGCTGGCTTCAGGCGGGGTGGTGGAGATCAGGGCGAGCTGCGATTCATCCTTGAGCTGCAAACGGTCGTCAGACCCCCAGTGCGCAATTGTGCGAACTCAATTTTCTTCGCAGCTGTCGACCGCATTCCACGACCGATTTTAGCCAAACGACGCCTGCGTTTCTATGGGTCCCAGCAGCTTCCTCAGTGCCATCAATCCGCCGCGCCCTCAATTTGTCCGTGATCCAGAAACAGCCTATTTTCCGGGACACCTAGCACCACCGGCCGCAGCGTTCGCCCCTCGGGGAATGGGATCAAAACGGCCGAAACACCGTCTATTTGGTCCACAATCGCCGAAACCTCCTCCGGGCCCATCACGTAAAAAGCCGTAGACAATGCGTCCGCGAGCGCCGCGTCGGGAGCGAGCACCGTAACGGAAAGCATCGTTTCAATTGGCCATCCCGTCCGGGGATCAAGGATGTGACCGTACTTCTTCCCCTTGTGTCGAAAATACTGAATATTCGATCCACTGGTCGCCATGGCTTCGTCGCGAATCACAATCGTCCCAAGTCGCTTGCCCGTGAACAGAGGATTCCCAATCCCCACCGGCCAACCTCCCGTGCCGTTGTGGTCCCCTCGAGCCAACAAGCTGCTGTGCCCGCCATGTAACAGAAACTCCTTGATGCCACGCGACGCCAGAGCCTCGGCGGAACAGTCCAACGCGTAGCCCTTGCCGATCGCGCCAAGGTTCAGTTCGACCCCCGGCTGGTCGTAGCGAATCGTTCGAGCTTGCTCGTTGAACTGAACATGATGCATGCCCACAATTTCACGGCAACGGTCGATTTCATCCTGCGTCGGGATGCGTGACGCCTCACGACACGCTCGCCACAACGCAACGAGCGGTCCGGAAGTCGGATCGAATGCTCCGCCTGTCACTTCGCCAATCCGTCGGGCCTCCACCAGCAGGCGGAACAGCCCCGGCTCGACGACGACATCGCGTTCATCCGCGAGCTGATTGAGTTCCGTCATTTCGCTGTCGTCGCGATAGACGGACATCTGCTGCTCGAGGTCGGAAATCAGATCCAACACATGCGAAGCATCCTGAATCCGGCTCTTGGGTATGCCGGCGTTCATGATCACCGAAAAGTCACACGCCATCGCCCGTTGCGTCAGCCGCACGGTGTGACCGGATGTCGGCGCACCGCGCAGATCCGCAATGCCTTCGACGCCCGCACGGACGCGACCGATCGCAGATTTTCCCGTAAGGAAATCGCGACGATCACTACTAAAGGATGAGTCATTCATATTTGGGCTTCGGCCATCCGCCAGCCAGGATATGCAAAGTACGACGCCATACACTTGCGACGACTGCTGCGCGGGCTTCCGGCGAACCCAATTATACGCTGGCACCGTAAATGGCTAGACTACATGCAGTTTCAAGACGACGTTACCCGTGTAGCGAGTCTGCAAATCAAACGTCCAGGGTTGGGAATCCGGGTTTTGAAACATCTTTACCGTCTCCCCGTATAAGGAACATGCGATGAAACGATTCCGAGGCATCATTGCGTTGGCATTGTTGCTGGGTGGCAACCACCTCTGGGCTCAGTCGAACCCGAACGGTGTGATCCCACTCCACAATGTCAACGATCCCTATCTGTTTCTGGTGCGAGACCCGGTCGTTCACCGCGACCTGAAACTCACCGCGACGCAGCAGCAAAAGCTGAACGCCGTCAACGATGACGTCGACATGATCATGTGGTCGCGCCGCAACAAGGGCGAACAGTATGTGGTGAAAGCCACGGCAGAGGCGAAAACCAAAACACAACGCCAACTCGCCAGCTTCCTCAGCGAGCAGCAGACAAAACGCGTCGACCAGATCGCGTTGTGGGTGCTGGGAATGAAATCGCTCTTGCGTGATGACGTCGCTCAGCAGGTTGGGCTCGACTCCAGCCAGCGATCCGACATTCGCGAGATCGTCGTCAACACGCAGAAAGCCATCGCCAAACTCCGCGAGCAGCTCAATAACGGTGGCGACGCTGAATTGCTCAACGGCGAGTTTCGTCGAGTGCAAACCGATCAGCAGAAAGATGTCGTCGCGATTCTGACCGACGAACAAAAGCAGCTCTGGCTGGCGACGCTGGGCCAACGCATCGATGTTTCCAAACTGGGGCGTATCAAGTTCAAGGCCCCTGAATTGTTGATCTCCGCCGGTTGGGTGAACTCCCCGCCGCTCACGCTGGACAAACTGAAAGGGAAGGTGGTGGCGTTGCATTTCTACGCCTTCGCCTGAATCAACTGCCAGAGAAATTATCCTTGGTACAAGGATTGGCACAAATCGTTTCCGTCAGATCAATTCACGATGGTCGGAATTCACACCCCCGAACTCTCCAGCGAACACGGCAAGCGCAACGTCGCCAGCAACGCCAAACAGCAACAACTGCAATTCCCGATCCTCGTCGACGACGAAGAGGAAAACTGGAATGCATGGGGTAATTCCATGTGGCCAGCGGTCTATCTGATCGATAAGGAAGGCTACGTTCGCTACTGGTGGTACGGCGAAATGAAATGGCAGGGCGGACGAGGGCACATCATTATGCGTCAACGTGTCGCCGAGCTCATCGCCGAAGAAGCATCCTGACTGACATTCGAGATGCGTGACAGTTCGAACTCGGCCGAACAATTAACGGCCACCAGGGGCAACTAGCGCAATGCGATGTCAAGCGGCGGCCCTCGAAGATGGCCAAAGCTCGCGACGCACAATCTGATTGAGATCAGACGCAGGGAGCGAGAGGACACCTACAAATGAAACGGACACATCCCCTCGAAGCCTCATAGGTTCGCAGTCAGAACCGATTTGCTAACGCCGAAGTATTCCGAGAATGCAGCGATCATCGTTTTTGGAAAACGGGCGATCGCCCGAGAGGACTAGCGAAATCGCCGTCTTGCTGACACCGGTTTCGCGGACGATATCGGCAGCTCGAACGCCTTTGGCCTCCATCAAGTGTTGCAGCATGGCGGCGTCGCTTGGTGCCTCAATCGCGTGGTGCTCTGACTCGTAGCTTTCGGTGAGAGTGCGACTGCACTGGCAATGCCGTTCAGAAGGCCAGGGTCCAGGTTTTGGGTGTCTCGTCAGGGATTATTTGCGAATCAGGCAATGGAGGAGCTCCCAATCGCATCGGGTAACCAGAAATTGGATGTCCCCTGAATGACCTCACACGTTAAACAATGGGTGTCCCTTTATTGACCCTTTTCCGAACAACCAACTTAACTACAACTCGCCCGAAGAGTTCAATGTTCGCAGAATCACACCCTGAGCGTTTGTGTGGATTGACACCGAATGCTGTTTGCTCAGATGATTACAAGGTAATTGCAATGAAACGAAAAAGCACTCCAGGCATCACCGACATTCAAGAAATCGAGGCAATCACTGGGCTAACGCTATCCGATGACTACAAACGGATGTACGGATCTTACTCCGGGCTCGAAGCCGAAGCCGACGACGGCGAGGGCGTTGGCTCACCGATTTCCGTGAAATACGAGGGCTTCGAAAAAACTGCACACGTGCGTCTTTTTTATTCTGTCGAGGAGATTCGAATCTGTTGGAAATACGTAGGACCCGACGCCCTCAAGGAGGAGGCAGAACGCTTCGATCTCAACGAAGAGTTTGTTGAAACCGAGTACTTGGTGCCAATTGCGGGAGAGTACGATGGCGGGGCAATCTTCATTGCGGTCGGTGGGCGTCACGTCGGGAAAATGTTCCTTAGCGACAACGGCGATTTCGGTATAGGGTGTCTCGCAAACAATGTGGACGAATTTTTAAGGAAGATCGACTTGCAGTTGTAGTCCTTCAGCGGCAATGAGACGTTTGAGAAATTGGACTTTGCGATCTCCACAACGTGAGGTCGAAATAGGACAGAATAGGGAAACCCAAACTCTAGATCGAGGCTTCCCACGCTGGTCCTTTAGACTTTGACAGCTCTTTCGTCGGGGGGGTAACCGGCCCCCACGCTTAGCAGGCCAATCCACGAGCCTGCAAACATTGGATGTCCCTCTCCCTCCCTCTTGGTTGCGCTCAACTGTGGGTGTCCCTGTATTGCCTAGTCCGGGATGAATTTCGGCTTGCCATTCACGTCGTGGAACTCGTCTAACCTATCTTCACTTGTGACGGAGTATTGCGGTAAGACGTCGGTGACAGCCGACTTCTCCTTATCGAGGCTCGTCTCTGTCGATTTGCGATCTAAACTCCGTTCGTATGTTCCGCGAGTGGTGCGATCTCTCATACCAGACTCCAACATCGGGTCGAATTTCACCAGATCAGACGGTGTCGGTAGTGTTGGAGGTTCTTCCACAACGAACGTGGAATAAGAACCGCCGATCAAGCCTCCGGCTATAGCAATGAGTGCCAGCAGGCAGCCGGCCACTGCAACACGAGTGAGGAAATCTAGCCTGTTAAATTGAATCATCAAGTCTCGCATACCAACCGCCTCTGCCACCGTCGAATGGTCTCAACCGAACAAGGAGAACTTCAGTTATTGAAACTGAGACCATGAGTGCTGTCCAGTGATACAGCACTGTGGTGGGGTAGACAGAAGGACACCGCGGAAGCGGTGAACCAAATCTACTTTGTATGAATCATCAGAATATCAAGACGTCGCTGGTGGAGACCATGCGGAGAAAAACTCTAGCGAAGGGAGAGGGACAACCAATGTTCGTAAGGTCATAAGATGGACAGGATAGGGACACCCAAACTCTAGATCGAGGCTTCCCACGCTGGTCCTTTAGACTTTGACAGCTCTTTCGTCGGGGGGGGGTAACGGGACCCCACGCTTAGCAGGCCAATCCACGAGCCTGCAAACATTGGATGTCCCTCTCTTCACTGACCAATGACCGGTTTGTTTGTGCCAGATTGGGTAGAGGAGGTGTCTCTCCGGCTCCAAGTGGAAGCAGGACGAGACCTTCAGCCGTGCGACTCAAAGTTGACATATCATGATGTACTTGCGGGTCGCGCAAGGGCGTGATGATTGGCACCACTTGAATGGACTGACATGCCACACGAACACGACGATCTCTCTCCGTACTTAGCACATTTCACGAAGCCAACGATTACGCAGACCGACTCAGGCGTATCGTTGAGCATTCTCGCTGACCGAAAATTGATTGCAGAAAACGCATTCGGTGTGGGACGAAGACTGGCACCGAACTCTGTTTCGCAGCAATGTGTCTGCTTCAGTGAGATCCCCCTTCATTTGATCAACAGGATCGCGCATCGACGAAACAGTGAGTACGGACTGGGATTCCCCAAGGAGTTTGCGAAGAGAAAGGGCGCACAGCCCGTCTGGTACGTCGAGAAGGATTCCCAACAGGCAGTTGCCATCGAAACGATGATGGCAACTGCCACTGAAGATGCACGCAATCCCACCTGGCAGCTAACGCCCTTCATTGACCTGCCCGGCACGTACGGTACTTCGACGTATCGCTTCGAGTGGGAACGCGAATGGCGTTGCGTCGGTGACTTCACGTTCGACGTAGATGACGTTGCCTTCCTGATCCTTCCGGAAGAAATACACGAGACGGCACGCAATTTCTTCACGGAGGCTAGGGTCGAGCACACCGGTCCTGCCTACTTTTGCCCGTACATCGATCATCGCTGGGACAAACGTCGAATCGCGGAAGCCCTCATGAAAGTCCACCCGACGGAACCGGTGCCGACATCTCCGCATAGTGAATTGGAATAGGAGTGATCCAGTGCGACTGAATACCCGAAGCGTTAACCATAGGAAATGTGTGATTGGTGAGCAATGAAAACAGACAATCAGAACGTTGATGATCAAGCAGCCGGTCATCCGATCCTCGTCGCGGTCGATACGACGGAGATCTTTGAAAGTCCGTTTCTGGATAGCCCCCGCTGGCAACAGCTTTGGGCGTACCTGCAACGGACGAAGTCCAGCTTGGCTCTGTCCGAGGTTGTCATTGAAGAGTCCAAAAGACACTACCGAAGGCGACTTTTGAATGCGTTGAACAAGCTGCGGGCAGCGACACGCGATGTGAACGAGACGCTAGGGAGAGAGCAAGCACACTCATTAGAGCTTGACGTTGAAACAGAATGCGGCCGCTACGAAGCCGACCTGATGAAGATCCTTGGACGACATAGCGTGACGACTCCAAAGTATTCGGAAGTACCCATTGCGCACGTGATGGAACGTTGCCTTGACAGCAGAAAACCGTTCGATGGCGAGGGCAAGAAAGGCTTTCGGGATGCAGTGATCTGGGAGACCGTGTTAGCCGAAGCGAGGAAGCTCAACCAACCGCTGATCATCGTCACCGGCAACTCGAAAGATTTCGGCAGTCACGAACAGATTGATTCTGTACTCGCTGAAGAGGCAAGAGCCGCAGGTGTCACGGCGCAGGTTTGCCAAGGGCTCGAAAGGTTCGGCGACGAATATGCCAAGCCACATCTCAGTCGATTAGACGAGTTTAAGGGGCAAGTTGAGGCTTCTGCGGAGACTGTGTTTGATGAACACGTTCGAGAGGCAATCCAGGAACGGCTGTCATGCTACAGCCGACGAGATTTTCGCCACGACATCGTTGCCGCCTATGTGTATGAAGTCGAGGAGCCCACTAAGGTCGATGTCGCAGACGTATACGAGGTTTTCGAGAATCTCTCATGCTCAATCGTGTACGGAGGCGAGATGGTGATTGAGCTGGAGGGCGTTGAGTACGAGGGTAGAGGAGAGAGTCCGTCGGGATTTTCCTTCCAAACACCAGGAGGATACGAGGTACATGCTGAATTGAGCTTTCGCAACAGAAAGGGAACGCTGGAAGACCTTGAAGTCACAGTAGAGGATGTAGAAATCGACTTTGACGAAGACGTCGTCTTGTGATCCGGCAGGAGATGGCCAGAATAGGGACACCCAAACTCTAGATCGAGGCTTCCCACGCCGGTCCTTTAGACTTTGACAGCTCTTTCGTCGCGAGGTAACGGGACCCCACGCTTAGCAGGCCAATCCACGAGCCTGCGAACACTGGATTTCCCTCGCCCTTCCTCTTTATCTGGGGACCTTCATTGCCTTGATGATGGAGCCAAGGCACCGTCCAGGTAACGGGGAACCGGCATTGTCTGACGCGAAACCAGAAAGTTTTTCCGCCGATGTCATACCGCCGCCCCCATTTGACGTCCTTGAGGACTAGACTCTTTTCGCAACGCTTCCGTTCGCCCCTCCGGGACTAAGCGCGCCGTCGGATTCCCCGTTCCATGGGCTCACGGCCATGGCTACACCATGTCGCCACTTCGTGGCTGGACGGAAACGCATGGCGCCGGAAGCCAAACCGCACCGTGTGATTTCGCGATCCGTGCGATCACACCCATGGCTACACCATGTCGCCACTTCGTGGCTGGACGGAAACGCATGGCGCCGGAAGCCAAACCGCACCGCGTGAACTCTCGATCCGTGCGATCACACCTGTTGCTACCCCCATGTCATCACTTCTTGCCTTTATGGGAGCGAAAGGGCGGACACATAATCGAATTTGAAGACGGTTTGGGCGCTGACGGCTGAATGAGCACCGTTGATAGCGTACGATGTGGACGCGAACCGACTCCGGCTTGCCGCCGAGCCGCGTAGTTGGCATCGTGTCGCAACCGTAACTCAATCCGTTCATCCCGCTGCCAGGCACCGTCCCATGCGAATTCCAAATAGGCTCCAGAGAAACAGGCATCAAAATACCTTCGCGGTCGCGACGACAATTGCAATCCTGTGTGGAATGCTTAGTCCCAGCGTCCATGCAGAAACTTATAAGCTCTACTATCTGGGCGGCCAATCCAATATGGACGGCTACGGGCGCGTTGCCGAGTTGCCGCAGGAACTCGCGTCCGGGCTGGAAGACGTCATGATCTTCCACGGCAACACGTCGCCAGACAAGAGCCCCGTGGACGGCAGGGGAGTCTGGAGCACGCTACGTCCCGGTCATGGTGTCGGCTTCAAATCGGACGGCAAAAAGAATACGTATTCCAACCGTTTCGGTGTCGAACTGACGTTTGCTCGCAAGCTGCGCCAACTCAATCCCAATGACAGGATTGCCATTATCAAGTACTCACGCGGCGGTACTTCGCTGGACTGGCGGGCCGCTGGGAATTTCGGCTGCTGGGAACCTGACTTCAAGGAAGGAAACGGGCAAGGGCAGGGCGTTAACCAGTACGATCACTTCCTGGCAACCATGCGCCACGCGGCGTCGACGCGCGATATCGATAACGACGGGGAGGCGGATACGCTCGTGCCTGCCGGCATTCTCTGGATGCAGGGCGAAAGTGATGCGACACAGACGGCAGAGATCGCCAGGGGTTACGAGCATAATCTGAAACGCATCATCGATCTGATTCGCGCCGCGATGCGTGCCGACGACGTTCCCGTCGCAATTGGGCGCATCTCGGATTCCGGAAGCGACAAGACGGACGGCAAAACATGGGACTTCGGTGATGAAGTCCGCTCGGCTCAAAAGGCGTTCGTCGAACAGGACGAGGCGGCCGCCCTGGTCACCTCGACGGACAACTATGGTTACTCGGATCCCTGGCACTACGACAGCAAGGGATACATCGACCTTGGCAGGAAGTTCGCCGAGGCACTGCAGTCCATCAACAAATAGCCGCCGCGCCCGGGTAGCAACCGTGATGACCGGGCTCGTAGTTGGCTGCTTCCTGAAATCAGACTTACGAGCTGGCACGGATGCCAAGCACGCGCTGAAACTCCCATCCGCAGGCGTACCAGTTCCGTCCAAACTCCTCACACCAGCGACATTTGGCGATCACGTCTACCGTCGTGCCGTCGAGGCGTTCAATGCCCAACGTTGCGTTTGTCGATAGCGGAATGTTCTTCGCCGTTATCAGGCCCACTCCCGTGGGAGAGATGTTACGCGAGAAAGCGTGCGACTCGTCTCCATCGATCGTGATCGACACACATCCCGCAAACGGTTCGCGATGCGAAGTACGCGATTCCCCACCGTCGAATACGCTCGCTTCGAACAGCAGGTCTTTTACCATTTCACCAATTTCGTCTTGCTTCAGTTCTGCGCAATACATGCCTTCGTTTCCTTGTTGGGATTTGAGTTGCCTTGTAGTCAGGCTGAGTTGGGTCGGCGAACCAGTCCGCCCACGCGGCGGGCTCGACAATCCCGCGTGAACTCTAGGAATCAATCCGACGAATCGCCAACCAAATCCATGGCTTTTGCGCGGTTAAATTTCAGGCGTTGATGAGGGACAACCCTGGCCGCGGCATGTTGATTTTCCACCACACCCGATCGGGGAAATCGCTTGCCAACGCGAACGGGTGACCTAGATTGCCGTTCGCAATCAGAGCAGCGCGGAAGGGAAACCGTCGTCGGTTGTTTCGAACGGAGTTTGCCGTGTCTCGTGTCCAGCCAAGCTCCAGCCAAGCTCCAGCGAGTCGCAACGAGCGGGCCGACTGCCCGCGACACGCTCGGCAAAACGGCTTCAATCCAACGCGGGAAAACCTGGTCGGCTGCCTACCGATTATGCCGAAAGCAGGCGTCGCAGGGCGGGTCCGTCATTCGGTCGTCACGCACAGCACGCACCATGGAACGCTGCCCGGAGCGTAGGTTTCGATGCGGCTTAGGGCTCCATCGCCACCGATTTCGTACTGGGCAATCTTTCCGCTGTCCTGACCTGCGGCGTACAGGAACTTCGAGTCGGCCGAGATGCTGAAGGAACGCGGAGTGGTTTCGGTTTCGGCTTGGCCCAGCGGCCGTACACCGCCGGTTGCCTGATCGATCGAGAACATCGCGATGCTGTGATGACCTCGATTGGCGACATAGACAAATCGACCATCGCGCGTCAGTTCGCAGCGAGCGGTCGTGTTCCCCGTGGGGTCGAAGGTCGCGGGAATCGTCGGCTCGCGCTGAATGCGACGCAGCGTTCCATTTGCTTTGACGTCAAAGACATTCAAACTGTCTCCCGCCTCGTTGTTGGCGTACACCCATTTTCCGGTCGGATGAACGGCCACATGGCGAGGCTCATCGCCCGCTGACAGCGAGACAAACGCAGGGTCGTTTTTCGTCAGCCGGCCGGTCGACTTATCAAACAGGAATTGATCAATTCGGTTTCCGCCGGTGTGAGGCACCCAGGCGAAACGGTTCTTCGCATCCAATTCGATGGCGTGGGCGTTTTTCGCGGTAGCAATTGTCTGCAAGGGTTCTTGGCCAATCTTGCCCGTCGCGTCAATCGAGTGGACGGTGACTTTATTTGCCAGGTAGTAGGCCGTGAACAGGAAGCGACCTGAACGATCGACGGCGAGGTACGCGGGGTCGTCGCCACCTTCGACAGTGTTGATCAGCTCAAGCTCACCGGATTCAGCGTCCAAACGATAACTGGCAATTTGGCCCGAGGACCGCAAGGCGACAAAGAGCGTGTTGCGATCCGGTGAGATCGCCATCACGCCGGGCTCGGCCTCGCATTTTGTCTCTGCCTTGCGGAGGAGCTTGCCCGATTCAGCATCGCGCCGGAACGAGACGATCTTCTGTTCCCGCAGCAATGTGACGAACAGCCAGTGATTTTCCGCCTGCGTCGCCGTCGCACAGCAAACAAGCATCAACATCGAGAGGATAAGTCGCATGCCGAAATCTCCAGTTTTTTTGTTGGTCCGCGTCGGCGGTCGCACCGCATTGCTAACAGTTTGGTCAGGTTGCCTCCCATCAGGCAATCCACCGTCCGATTTTCGCGTATTTCTGCGTAATACCGCCGGCGGCGCAGGAAATGCACTCCTGCGAACCGACGTCGATCTTCCTCGACCGGCGACGTTACGAATCGCTGCCTTGGGCGAGGCACTCGATTCGTTCCGACTGAAACCAGGCAAACGCGAATGGAACTTTCCCGACCGATCGGCAAGATGCTCACCGGGCTGGGCTTCTTCTTCACAATCTGCGCGATTGCCGTTGCCGGTTATGTCTCATCGGGCGCGTCGCTGGTTGATTCCATTTACATGGTGATCATCACGATCTTCGCCGTCGGCTACGAGGAAGTCGTGGAGATCAACACGCCGGCCCTTCAGGCACTCACGATCGCCTTGATCGTGCTTGGCTACGTGGCGGTGGTATACACGATCGGTGGATTCATGCAGTTACTGATCGATGGCGAAATCAACAAGGCACTGGGGGCAAGACGCATGACACGCGGTATCGAAAAATTGAACGGTCACACCATCATTTGCGGCATGGGTCGTATGGGCTCGATTCTCGCACGTGAACTGGCCGCGGCGGGTAAGTCATTCGTCGTGATCGATTCGGACGAACGACGCCTGAAGCTGGCGGAAGAGCAAAACTACCTGGTTTTGAACGGCGACGCGACGGAAGAAGATGTGCTGGAACAGGCCGGTATCGATCGGGCAAGCGTCCTGGCTTCCGTACTTTCTGACGATGCGACCAACGTTTTCGTCACCATCACCGCCCGTGCAATGAGTTCAGAAGTCATGATTATTGCTCGCGGGGAAAACCCCCGGACGGAAAAGAAGCTACTTGGTTGCGGCGCGAACAAGGTGATCCTGCCGACGGCGATTGGTGCTACGAAAGTCGCTCAGTTGGTGATTCGCCCGAGTGCCGAGAGCATGCTGGAGCAGATGTCCCACCAATCTCATATGCATGAGGAGCTGGGGCAGATTGGCCTCCAATTCGATGAACTGCAGGTCGAGCCAAACTCGCCGCTCGTGAACAAGCCGCTCGCGGAAATCGAAGTCCGCAGCAACCACGGCTTTCTGGTAGTTGGCATTCGCCACGAAGACGGTTCGACGACGATCAATCCTGCCTCCGATATGAAACTGATTGCCGGCGATGTGGTCATCGTCTTGGGGCACGATGACGACATTCCCCAATTGGCTTCCCGATTTTCAGCCACAACCACTAAAATTACGTACCGCGGGGCTACCTTGGAAACCTGAGCCAAGACGACGGGTCCCGGAATGCACGGTAATGTCGCACCGGTGCCTATTGAATTCGCACATCCATTCAAGAACACGCGAATATCGTGCCGAGGCATGGTAGTTGCACCCTCACCCACATGAGACTCTAAATTTCCCTCCGTCTCTTCGAGAGTCCGACTATGAAGCTCCATCCATATGAGTCCGATCATTCTTTCGACGAGATGTTCGCTGCCGATGGAAAGCCTCGCGATAGCGGGTCTAAATTCGTCGAACGATTACAGGGGCTTTCCGACGGCAGTCTGCAGCAGAGACAGAAAGCGGCGGAACTGAGCCTTCAGAACCTGGGTATCACGTTCAATGTGTATGGCCACGAGGCCGGCACCGAGCGTGTCTGGCCCTTTGATCTGCTGCCCCGCATTATTGACGCGGACGAATGGGCCACCGTCGAAGCCGGCTTGCGGCAACGAATCCACGCCCTAAACCTCTTTGTCGATGACATTTACAACGACAGGAAGATCTTCGCCGATGGCACAATTCCCGAGGAGCTGATCGCGTCGTCGAAGACACTGCGGCCACAGTGCATGGGATTTCGACCGTCACAATCGGTCTGGTGCCATATCACCGGTGTCGATCTGATTCGCGACGCCGACGGGCAGCTCTATGTGCTGGAAGATAATCTGCGATGTCCGTCCGGTGTGTCCTATGTTTTGGGTAATCGCGAGCTGATGAAGCGGACGTTTGCCCACGTATTTCAAGGCATGTCGGTCGCCCCCATCGAGGACTACACCGAACAGTTATTGAAGACGCTGCTGGACTGTGCCCCCGAGGGAGTAAGCGATCCAACCGCCGTGGTTCTGACGCCCGGCATTTATAACTCGGCCTACTTCGAGCACACCTTCCTCGCCCAGCAGATGGGTGTCGAGCTAGTTCAGGGCTCCGACCTGATCGTCGACGACGGCTATGTGTATATGAAGACTACAAGAGGCCTCAAGCGAGTCGACGTCATCTATCGACGTATTGACGACGATTTCCTCGACCCCAAGTGCTTCAATCCAGACTCTTGCCTGGGCGTCGATCACCTGATGGACGTCTATCGAGCCGGTCGCGTCACCCTTGCGAATGCTCCGGGGACCGGCGTGGCGGATGACAAGGCGGTTTACGCCTACGTACCGCAGATCATTAAATATTATCTTGATGAAGATCCGATCCTGCCGAACGTTCCAACCTATCTTTGCAGCGACGATAAACAGCGCGACCATGTGCTTGCGAATCTCGACAAGCTGGTCGTCAAACCGACGAATGAATCCGGTGGCTACGGAATACTGATGGGCCCGCACGCGACAGACGAAGAACGTCAGAAGACCGCGGATTCGATACGCGCCAATCCGCGCGAGTGGATCGCCCAGCCCATGCTACAACTCTCCACGGTTCCGACGATGATCGGCGACGAGCTGAAACCTCGACATGTCGACTTGCGACCGTTCGTTCTGTGCGGCAAGGAAATCTACGTCATGCCCGGCGGGCTGACACGCGTCGCCCTGAAAGAGGGTTCGATGGTCGTCAATTCCTCGCAAGGTGGCGGCAGCAAGGACACGTGGGTCCTGCGAAACCGGAACACCGTCCGACGTCCCCATATTCGCGTCACTGAAACGGAGCCCAGCGATGCTTAGTCGGGTTGCCAATTCCGTCTACTGGCTCAACCGTTACGTCGAGCGCGCCGAAAACGTGGCTCGTTTCATCGACGTCAATTACAACCTGACGCTCGGCGAAGACGATTCCATGGGCAGCCAATGGTCGCCCCTGGTGGACACGACGGGTGACCAGGAAGACTTCCGTGACCGCTACGATTCGCCAGTCCACGAGAACGTGTTGCGTTTCCTGCTATTCGACAAGGAAAATCCCAACTCCATCTATTCGTGTATCGCCAATGCACGCGAGAATGCCCGCGCCATTCGCGAGGTGATTTCGTCGGTGGTGTGGGAAGAGCTGAACAAGTTCTATCTCATGGTTCGCTCGGCCGCCAATATTGCTGCCACCATGGACGAGCCCCAGGAATTCTGCGAACGCGTGCGTCTGGCAAGTCACCTGCTGGTCGGAGCAACCGACGCGACGACTTCGCACTCGGAGGCATGGCACTTTGCCCGCGTCGGTCGATTCGTCGAACGCGCGGACAAAACCTCCCGCATCGTCGACGTTCAGTATTACCTGCTGCTTCCGAACGCGCAGGACGTGGGTTCCACGCTGGACGTCGTCCGTTGGTCGGCGCTGCTCAAATCCGCTTCCGCGCTGGAAATGTATCGTCGTCAACACGGCAAGATAGTTCCCGAGCACGTCGCCGACTTCCTGATCCTCGATCGCCACTTCCCACGTTCGATGCACTTCTGTCTCATCAAGGCGCAACAGTCCTTGCGACAGATCACCGGCAGCGATTCCGGAACGTTCATGAACAACGCTGAACAATGTATGGGTCGACTCTGCTCGAACATGGATTACACCAGCATTGGTGACATCATCGACCACGGCCTACATGAGTACATCGACAACTTTCAGTCACATTTGAATCGTGTCGGACACGCAATTCACAAGGACTTTTTCATCACCCAAACGCCAACCTCGACTCCCCGACCGAAAATGCAGGGAATGCGTCAGTCACAGAGCCACTCCTGACAACCAACCATGATTCGCGTTGCCCTAAATCACAAGACGGTATACCAGTACGATCGCAAGGTCGAACTGGGTCCACAGGTCGTACGCCTGCGCCCCGCGCCTCATTGCCGTACGGTCATCGACAGCTACTCGCTGAATGTTGCACCTGAAGAGCACTTCCTGAACTGGCAGCAGGATCCGCACAGCAACTACCTTGCGCGGCTGATGTTTCATAAACCCGCGCGAAGCCTGGAAGTTGAAGTCGATCTGGTGGCCGACATGTCGGTCATTAACCCGTTCGACTTCTTTCTGGAAGACGACGCGACGCGTTACCCGTTTGAATACTCGCCCGCTCTTCTGCATGACCTGAAACCCTATCTGGTCACTGAGCTGCCCGGACGGCGACTGTTTGAATTCCTCGCGTCGATTGATCGCTCCGATTGCCGCACGAACGATTTTTTGGTCGCCATCAATCAGATGCTCGAGCAAAAAATTGACTACGTGATCCGGATGGAACCGGGGGTGCAATCGCCGGAAGAAACGCTGACCAAATGCAGCGGTTCGTGTCGCGACAGCGCGTGGCTGCTGGTTCAGATCCTCAGGCACGTCGGACTTGCCGCACGTTTTGTGTCCGGGTATCTCATCCAACTCAAGCCGGACCTCGAATCGCTCGACGGTCCCTCCGGCGCCGAACAGGACTTTACCGACCTCCATGCATGGACAGAAGTCTATCTGCCTGGCGCTGGTTGGGTCGGCCTTGATCCCACGTCCGGTTTGCTGGCCGGTGAGGGCCATATCCCGCTGGCATGCACACCGGCACCGGTTTCCGCCGCTCCCATCACGGGCACGCTGGGCGAATGCGAAGTCCAGTTCCACCACGAAATGTCCGTGACGCGGATTCACGAAGACCCTCGTGTCACGAAGCCGTACACCGACGATCAATGGCAGCGGATCGAATCCACCGGGCACGCCGTTGACCTTCGTCTCGACGCGGGCGACGTGCGACTCACGATGGGCGGCGAGCCCACCTTCGTCTCGATTGATGACATGGACTCCGCCGAGTGGAAAACTGACGCGGTCGGCCCGACCAAGCGCCAACACGCGTGGAATCTACTCGAACGAGTGAAGAAACGCTTCGCATCTGGAGGACTTGCGCACTATGGCCAGGGAAAATGGTATCCAGGAGAATCGTTGCCACGCTGGGCATTTACATGCCTGTGGCGCACGGACGGCCAACCACTGTGGGACCAGACGCACCTGCTGGCGGACCCCGACGTGTCGGCGTCGTGTGGAGTTGCCGACGCGCAGTTGTTCTCCAAAACGCTCACCAACCGACTGAACCTGAATCCGGATCACGCGATTCTGGCCTACGAAGATGCCCTGTACAACCTTTGGCTGGAACAGCGGCTACCAGTCAACGCCGACCTTCGCAAGCATGACTTTAGCGACGACGAGGAACGATCGCGGCTCGCCCGTCAGTTGCAACGCGGACTCATGACGCCCGCCGGTTGCGTGATTCCAATGCAACGCACACTCACGCAAGGCCAGTACAACTGGGTGAGCGGAGACTGGCCATTGCGTGCCGATCACATGTTCCTGATTCCGGGCGATTCGCCGATGGGGCTGCGCCTGCCGCTTGATTCGCTGCCGGTTCCTTCGGCGCAGGAAGCTGCCCGAGAGGCCGTTGCCGTTCCGCCACCGTTTGTGCCTTTCGAGGCCGTCGAACCGCTGCCAGACTACGACCAGATCCGTGACTTGTTTTCGCTGACCGGCCCGGACGCAAGCGTACGCCAGCGCATCAACCGCCAGGTACTTCAGCCCGCCACCGCTGGCGACATGCTGACAGGAAACCAAAGTGGCTTGGACCATGCGACCCTCCCCCCGGGTAGCTCGAATGGCACGAACGGCAGCCATCACTCGCAGCCGTCGCCCGCCAACGGGGGAATCACGAGAACAGCGATGTGCATTGAACCGCGAGACGGCAATCTGCACATCTTCATGCCGCCGGTTGAACACCTCGAAGCCTACCTCGAACTGCTCGCAGCGATTGAGCAGACCGCGGAAGAGCTGGATATGCCCGTCGTGATCGAAGGGTATCTGCCACCTCCCGATTATCGGCTGCAACAATTGAAGATCACGCCGGACCCCGGAGTCGTGGAAGTCAACGTCCAACCGGCTACCTCGTGGAGCGAACTGGTCGACATCTCGACGGGACTCTACGAAGACGCACGACAGTCACGGCTCGGCACGGAACAGTTCGATCTCGACGGAACCCACACGGGCACCGGCGGAGGAAACCACATTGTGCTTGGTGGTCGAATTCCGGCCGAAAGCCCATTCCTGCGACGCCCGGATCTGCTCCGCAGCCTGCTTGCCTATTGGCACAACCATCCGTCGCTTTCGTATCTCTTCTCCGGTCGCTTCATTGGGCCCACCAGCCAGGCACCTCGTGTCGACGAAGGCCGCCGCGATGCCACCTATGAACTGCAGGTCGCCATGGATCGCATGGGCGACAGTTCCGACTATCCACCGTGGCTGGTGGACCGCGTGTTCCGACATCTGCTGGTCGACCTGACCGGCAATACGCATCGAGCCGAACTTTGCATCGACAAACTCTATTCGCCCGACAGTGCTACCGGTCGCCTGGGGCTCATCGAGTTTCGCGGATTTGAGATGCCCCCGCACTGGCAAATGAGCCTGACGCAACAGTTGCTGATCCGTTCGCTCGTCGCCCAGTTCTGGGAGCAACCGTACGAAAACAAACTCGTGGACTGGAACACTTCCATTCACGACCGCTGGATGCTGCCACATTTCGTCCGACAGGATTTTGATGAAGTGATCGGCGAACTAAATACCAACGGCATCGAAATGGATTCGGACTGGTTCATTCCACACTTTGAATTCCGATTCCCGTTCATCGGCGAAGTGCAACACCAGGATCTCCGCGTAGAATTCCGCACCGCAATCGAACCCTGGTACGTGCTGGGTGAAGAGCCGGCCGGTGGGGCCACCGCCCGGTACGTCGATTCGTCAGTCGAGCGGATGCAGGTTCACGTCTCTGGCAGTTTTGGCGACAGGTACATCGTGTCGTGTAATGGCCGAAAGGTCCCCTTGCATCCGACGGGCACTGAGGGCGAGTACGTGGCCGGCGTTCGCTATCGAGGTTGGCAACCACCGTCCTGCCTCCATCCCAACATCCCCGTCGATGACCCACTCACGTTTGACGTGATCGACACCTGGCACCAGCGCGCCATCGGGGGCTGTAAGTACCATGTGGGGCATCCCGGTGGCCTGAACCCGGATACCTTTCCGGTCAATGCGTTGGAAGCAGAAAGCCGACGTGCGGCAAGATTCTCGAAAATGGGCCACACCGGTGGTAAAATTGAATTACCCTGTGATGAGCAGAACGCGAGATTTCCACTAACACTTGATCTTCGCCAGAGGGCCGCGACACGATAAAACTTGGGAATCAAAAAGTCGCAATATTTGGGCGAAGTGATTGAATGATCGCCCGAAATGCCGCCGGAAATGACAACCGGACTGCCACACAGAATTGACAACTGGTCAGGATGGCCGTGCCCAAGACTCGCTCCAAGATGCCAGCCCCCACCAAGAAAATCTTTCGAGGTTATCGCCCACCCTCGGGCGTCCATGATGAGTTTCTGGCTGCGCCGAACGTTCCGCGCGAACACATGAGTCGCTTTCTGCGGATGACCGAGCGGATGGGGGCATCCGAACTCTCGCACCGCTGGGAACAGGCCCAACGCCTGGTTCACGAGAACGGCTTTGCCTACCGGGGAAACGTTGGTCCCAAGGACAATCCGCGTCCGTGGGAACTGGATGCGATGCCCTTGCTGCTGGAATCGGAAGAGTGGCGGCAGGTCTCCGCAGCATTGCAACAGCGAGCACACGTCCTGAACATGACTCTGCAGGATCTGTTTGGTCCGCAGCAGTTGATTCGCGATGGTGTGTTGCCGCCGGACTTTATTCACGCTCACCCGGGTTTCCTCAAACCACTGCACGGCCAGACGCCCCCGGATGACACCTTCCTGCATTTCTATGCCGCAGACATCGCCCGGTCACCCGACGGTCGCTGGTGGGTACTCAATGACCGCACGGAAGCCCCGTCCGGACTGGGTTTCGCACTGGAAAACCGGGTTGTGATCTCGCGGATGCTGCCGGACGTTTTTCAACAGTGTCGCGTACGCCGGCTCGCTCCGTTCTTCATCAAGGCCCAGGACATGCTTCGGGGGCTCGCGCCGCAGCATCGCGACAATCCCCGAGTGGTACTGCTCAGCCATGGACCGACCAGCCACAACTATTTCGAGGACGCCTACCTCGCGCGATACCTCGGCTACACGCTCGTCGAGGGCGGCGACCTCGCGGTGCGCAACCGCCATGTCGTACTGAAAACTCTTGGCGGCTTGTTGCCGATTGACGTCATCCTGCGCCGTCAGAACAGTAGTGACTGCGACCCACTGAATCTGGATGCAACGTCCGGCCTTGGCATCACTGGCTTGACGCAGGCAGTGCTGGCAGGCAACGTCGGCATTGCCAATTCGCTGGGTAGTGGAATTGTCGAATCCGTTGCCTTCATGGCCTTCATGCCACAGCTTTGCTACGCACTACTGGGCGAACCACTGCTGATGCCGGGCGTCGCGACGTGGTGGTGCGGTGATCCGGACGGACTGGAACATGTGCTCAAGAACCTCGATTCGCTCATCATTCACCCTGCGTTTCGCCGACGCGGTCAGGACGGCCGAATGCGCGAAGCACTACAGAACCTCGACCACGACGAGCTAACCGCACACATCCGGAAGAACCCCGGAGCTTTCGCCGCGCAAGAGCAGATCGAACGATCGTCAGCGCCCGTCTGGCGCGATGAGCTGTTCGTCGGTCGCCTGGCACTCCGTGCGTACCTCGCAAGATCGGACGACGACTACAACGTCCTGCAGGGCGGCCTATCACGAATCTCGACTTCGGCGGATCCTCTGGAAGTTTCCATTCGCAAAGGCGAGGGCAGCAAAGATACCTGGATCCTGTCCGACACGCCCGTCGATCACGTAACTCTGCTCGACGAACCCGGCGAATCGATCATGTTGCTGCGCACGGGCGCGGAATTGCCAAGCCGCGTTGCCGACAACATTTACTGGCTGGGCCGCCAGATTGAACGCGCAAATGCACTCACACGCATCATCCGCAGTGCCTCGCTTCGGATGGCAGGGGAGACACGTTCCACCAGCGAATACGAGCTGCCGATGTTGATCCGCTGCCTCGCGGATCAGGGGCAGATTGATGTTGGCTACGCCGTCGACGAAATGCGTAGCCAACTACGCCCAATTGATCAGGTCCTGCCTCGAGCGGTCTTCGACGCCACGCAGGAAATGTGCCTGCGATCGGTCATCGACGAACTGGTCCGACTCGGCTCCGTCGTTCGAGATCGACTCTCCGAAGACACCTGGAGAATTATCAGGAACATCGACGAAGGCTTTCAGCCCACAACTCGCCGGGGCGTTGAACTCACCGACCTCGCCGATCTGGCGACGCTCACCAATCGGCTCATCATACAGTTGGCAGCTTACGGTGGCATGATTACCGAAAGCATGACGCGAACGCAGGCGTTTCGTTTTCTCGAACTTGGTCGTCGCCTCGAACGCTCGCTGCAGCTGGTGAGTCTGGTGAAGAATGCGTTCCTGCCCATGCCCGAAGTTCACGGTCCCGTCTACGAGACGGTCCTTGAGGTCGCCGACAGTCTGATGACCTATCGTTCGCGATATCTCGCCAACCTACAACTGTCGGCGGTGCTCGATCTGTTGTTGACCGATGAAACCAGTCCGCGGTCGCTGGCATATCAATTCGAGCAGTTGTCTGAACACGTAGAACAGTTGCCACGCGGCAAGTCCGAGCCGGGCTATTCCGCCGAGCAGCGATACGCGATGACGCTGCGAAATTCCGTGCGAATGCTGGACATCCAGGCCATTGCTGAAGCACACAGCCTTGGCGATCATTCAGAATTGCAAAAGCTGACGGCGGAATGGGAGTCGACGCTTCCACGATTGTCGGAAGCCATTTCGCATCGCTATCTCATTCACGCCGTTCCGGCACACCAACTGACCGACATTAGTCCACAGTGAAATACAGGATCACGCATACGACCAAGTACGCCTACTCGGAAGCCGTACCGGTCTGCCACAATCTCGTACGGCTGACGCCACGTACACTGGACTATCAGTCGTGCCCACAGTCTCAACTGCTGATTCACCCCGACCCTTCGGAGGTGAGCCATCGCGAAGACTATTTTGGAAACCGCGTATCCTACTTCGCCATTGACCATGCCCATCACGGTCTGACCGTCGCGGCTACCAGCGACGTGGAAGTCCACGAACGCGAACGCCCCACACCGGCGGCCACCACACCGTGGGCAGACATCGCAGAAACCGTGCGCAAGGACCGGTCCAGCGACACGCTGGCCGCCTATCAGTTCACCACCAATTCACAGCACATTCGTTCCTTCGAGGCACTCAAAACGTATGCTTCCGAGTCGTTTCAGTCCAACCGCCCCGTGCTGGAGGCACTGCTGGAACTGACCACCCGTATCCATACCGACTTTCGATACGACCCTCGCGCCACGACCATTCAGACACCCATCGAAGAAGTATTTGCGAAGCGTCACGGCGTGTGCCAGGACTTCGCCCATTTGCAAATCGGCTGCCTGCGAGCGATTGGAATTCCCGCGCGTTATGTCAGCGGATACTTGCGGACGATTCCGCCGCCCGGTAAGCCACGCCTGGTCGGGGCAGATGCGTCACACGCCTGGCTCGCGGCGTTCTGTGGCGAGCACGGCTGGATTGATGTCGACCCGACGAACGACACGCAAACTTCCACCGACCACGTCACGCTGGCGTGGGGACGCGACTACAGTGACGTGAGCCCGATTCAGGGCGTCATCGTTGGCGGCGGCGAACACAAGATGCACGTCTCCGTCGACGTTGCACCGCAGGAGTCGTGACCTACGGGTTTGCTGCGGCTCTCGGCGACTTGCCTTTCCGTGCATTTAACTGAAGCGAAAGTTCGTCCACAACGGACTGACTCTCCGTCGCGACATTCACATTCTCGTCCGGGTCGACCCGATGGTTGTACAGCATGCGTCCCGTGATCTGCTGATCGGAACCCGTGTATTCGGAGTAGCGATGCGTATCGCTGCGAATCGTGTCGCCCGATTTGTATCGACCGATGGCATATTCTTTCCACGGCGACGACGGATCCTGCATCAGCGACGTGAGGCTCTGTCCCTGCAGATGAGGCGGGCCCCTGATCCCCGACAGATCGCACAATGTCGGATAGATATCGATGAATTCGACCAGCCGGCTAACTCGTGTACCCGGCTGGAATCGCTTGTCCGTCGAACAGATGAGTAGCGGCGCGTGCATCGACGTTTCGAAGCACGAATGCTTGTTCCACATTCCATGCTCGCCCAACTGCCAGCCGTGGTCTCCCCACAGCACGACGATCGTGTTTTCCGCGAGTCCCTTTTGCTCGAGCGCATCGACGACACGGCCGATCTGGGCATCGGTGAAACTGACACACGCGTAGTAGCCATGCACAAGCTTCCGAGCCGTCTCTCCGGAAACTGGCCCCTTGGGCGGGATGGATGCGTAGGATCGCAATTCGCCTGACGTATGGACGGCACCCTCCGGTGCGCCCTGCGGCGCGAAGTTGTTCTCCGCGAGCTCGATCTCGTCAGCGTTGTACAGGTCCCAGTACTTTTTCGGAGCGCAAAACGGAAGATGCGGTTTGAAGAATCCCACCGCCAGAAAGAACGGCTGCGATGCGTCATTGGCAAATTGATCGAGCTGCTCGATAGCCCGCGTCGCAACTTCGCCGTCACGGTATTCGGTATCCGGCGCGTCGTAGGACTCGTAAGGAAGTCCGCGTATTTTGGTTCGCTCGGGATAGTTGCTCTTATGCTGTCGAATCGCCTGCAGCATGCCCGGCTGATCGTGCCAATCGCTGGTCTTCGGACGCCACGGTGGAAGCGACCAGCCGTCGAGGCTGTCCGAGTTGTGATGCAAAATCTTCCCGAAGCTGGCCGTCGTGTAGCCATTGATCTTGAACTGCGTATGCAACGGAATCAGACCGGGCGCGTCCTTCTCCGCCCAGGCGAGATAGTTGCGAAATCGATCCGGCGTAGGGCGTATGCCCGTCATCAAACTTGCCCGCGACGCGCCGCAGGTCGGAACCATGCAATAAGAACGCTCGAACAGGACGCCGCGCTTTGCCAACGCATCAATGTTCGGCGAATGGATGTGCGACTTTCCGTAACACCCAAGTTCGGGACGCAAGTCGTCGACGGCAATGAAGAGGACGTTCGGTCGATCGGCGGCACTGCACACGGTGCTCCCAATCAACGTGAGCCCGGTCAAAGCGAGCCCGAACATTAGCAGGCAAAATCGCACACAGTCTCGTGGCATCGCTTTCTCCAATGGTATTCCCTCAATAGCCAGAAACCGACACACCGTTATGTCGTTGCCGAATGCCTATTCGACTTCGCTTTCTGCAGCGATCGCTTCCGCCCCCTCAACTGTACTCTCAACGGCCTTACCAGAATCAAACGGAATCTCAATTTTTTCACCGGTCGATAGTCGCAACGTCGCTGACTCGATGATTTCGTCGCCATCCAGCGTGGAAACCGACGTTACGATCAATTCTCCCTCGCCCTTGGTGCCGACAACGTCGTATACGAACGTGTCATCCGACTGCTGGGCACCGCTACTGATGAAATTGATGTCCATTTCCCGGATTTCTCCGAGGTGCTGACGAATTTCCGGCTGATCGCGGAGCTGAACTTTGACCTGTTCGGTGACGACCGTCAGGCCATATCTGGTGAAGAGCGCCCCGCCACCACAACAAAATAGAATGCACAACGAAAAAATACCGCCGATCACGGCCAGCCAGATCATGCCGCTGCCAGACTTCCGCGGCGGGGGCGTGTTGGGCGGACTACGGTAGGCGTTCCCCTGATCAGACATACTGCATCCCGTGACATCGTGCGTGATTAGGCACGAAAAATTTACCACGGCGTTTCATCTGCGTCAGGACCCCGGCAGCAACAAGAAAAAGTCGCGTCACCCATGACGGATGACGCGACCAATGCCGGTCCACATTTGCACGCAAACTGGACGCAAACTGGACGCAAACGGGACGGGAGGTACATCGAATCGTGAGGGCCATGAATTCGATGAGCCAGTCTTCCAGCTGTCCCGGCCCATTTGGATCTTATGTGCTGCCCAGCGCCGATTCAGTTGTATTTGCGTAACCCTTCGTATCGCTTCGTAGCACGGCAGGTAAAGCTTAGTACGAGGCTATACACAACGCGACTGCAATGCCGAAAGGCGCTATATAGCTAAAGAGCAATCCGAACCAACAGATTCGGGTATCGGCCTGGCTGATTCTTACGCGCCAGTTTCGCCCTGCGAGTTCTGCGCAATCGTAGCATCAATGATGCGATTGAGCTCCTCGGTTTCGATTTCCATCGCTGCCGCTATGCGAGCAAACAGGTCTCTTTCCTTTTCCTGCATTTCGCCGTCCGCTGCCATCATCAGCAGCAGATCCTTCAGCAGTTCCCGGCGTTCAGCTTTCCCTGTAGGAATCGGCGGATCCGGTGTGCTGGATGCCGCCGCAGCTGCAAAAGCGTTTTGAAAATCCGTTTCGGAAATCCCTAACCGCGCCGCCCGCGATCTCAGAAAACTGAGTTCGTCGTCGTGAATGCGATCGTCCGCCGCGGCCATGATCAGCAGATGTCGAAATTTTTCGATTGGAGTCATCATGTTTACCGAAGTGTTTGAAAACCTAAGTGCTATTCGACTCGCAGCACACGTCTCCCATCATACACTCGACCGTGCCTGTCCGTAGCGCGGACATGGATCAGATGAGTACCAACAGGAAGGTTTTCTGGCAGAGATGATTTCCACAAGTGTGTCGAAGGCCGAGCCGTACTCAGCTGCCGGAAGGGCTTCGGTGCCCCCGCGGCTTCCATCTGTTCGAGAATTTCTTTCTCGGCCATATAGATTTGCCGGAAATAAGGATCCTCTTCCAGGACCCTGTCCATTTCGCGCCATTGCCCCGACTCGCCAACCCGGTAACGCAAACTGCTGCTTACCGCGCCATTAAAGAAGTTTGCGTAAACGGTCGATTTGTCGCCATCTTTTGACTTCACCACCTCCGGCGCGTGAATGCTCATCTGATAGTCTTTCGGACGCCCGGCAGCAAAGAAGTCCAGCTTGTATTGATTGCCATCAAAGCTGATCGTCGAATAACCGTTGGGGGCTCCGTCGGACATGATCGAATGCGGAAGGCCTCGTTCGTCCTTCTGCCCCGACCACCAACTACCACTGACCGTCACGTTGATAACGTGATGATGCGGCTGCTCGCCCATAAAGCCGTCCTCCTTGCCGATCATTCGATGCTCCTGTCGATGCGTGTGTGCCGCGACGGACATACAGAAGGGTCGCTTTTCGATCATGCGATACAGTTCCTGCCGATCGCCGACATCCGTGAGCGGAATGTGCATCATCAGGACGACCAACTGATCATCAGGTATTGCAGCCAGATCTCGTCGAATGAAGTCCAACTGCTCGGCACCAAGGCCGCCGCGATACTTGCCTTTGCCGGTATCGTCTTCGATGTACCACTCGACGTTGTCCATGACCAGGAAGTGGACAGGACCATAGTCAAACGAGTAGTAGCCCGGACCAAACGCTCGCTCAAACGATTCATCACTCAGTTGATCGTTCGGGGCGTCGTAGTTAATGTCGTGATTGCCAACGATGTTGTACCAGGGAATGCCCATCAGCGCGATCATGCGTGCCTGCGATTCGAACAGCGACAGATCGTCAAAGACGATATCCCCCAACGTGACACCGAACGACGCATCCGTACCAATCAGCTCCTCGACAACATCGTGGGCAATGAAGTCGACTTCTTCCTGCGTTCGAGGTTGCGGATCACCAAACAGGATTGCCTTGAACTTCGCCGGCTCACGCTGGCGGTATAGCGGAAAATTGATCGACGCCGGTAACGCTCCCGTTGGGTCGACGCCGGCAAACCGCGTCACGGGCGAACCGTTTGGTTTGTGGATATAGAAGAACTGCGGCAACTGATTTTCATTGACCGGCGTCCGGTATCCGCGGGGTTTGACAACGAAGAAGATATCGTCGTCGGTCGCCGGTAGCTCGTATTCGCCTGCTTCATTCGTTTCGACAATCTGCTGACCATTGGAAACGCGGATCCCACCCATTGGCTTGTCGGATGGGTCCAGGGAACCATTGCCGTTCAGATCTTCAAAAACAATGCCCGTCGCTTTGTCCGGGGTAGGGGAGGGCAGTTCCAAAGCAGCTCGCAGCTTTCCGACAACCTGCATGGCTAACTGACGAGATCCTTCGCGACTGAAGTGAACATCCGCCTTACGCTGAATCTCTTCCAGCCGTGGCGTGCAAAAGCCAAACAGATCGTTGACCTCAATGCCACCGACTTCTTTCATCGCAGCTTCCGCCGCCGCGTTGTACTCGGCCGATGCGCCGGGAATTCGTCCATGAGCTCCCTCCGGCGTGGGCGTTGTATTGCAGAAGACCAACTTCGCGCCGGTCTTCTTGAGTCGCTGGGCGATCGCTTTCAGATTCTGCGCGTATTGCTCCTTCGGCACCTGAATGTGACCTTCGCCAGGCGGTACGCGTTTGCCGTTGTCATCGATGTACTTCAGATCGTGCAGTCCGAAATTAAAGTGAATCGCGTCCCACTTTCCAGCGCCGAGCCAGGCGTCCAGTTGCTCGAGGCCTTTCGTGGTTGGACCGCAGTTTGTCTGCGGACGATGCACATTGGCCTGCCCACGCAACATATGTCGCACCGGCAGCGTATAGCCGATCGAGATCGAATCACCAATCAACAGGATTCGCGGCAAACCGGCAACATCGTCGACCGGTGCCAGCGGGCCTTTTTTCTGGGCCTGTGCCACGGAAGAAAGCAGCACAAGAACACAAATCGCAGACAGCAACTTCATGGTTATTCCTGATGAAAATGGTACTCAACCCAGCCCGTACGTTTCTCGCCGGGCGGGCAAATCTGCAAGTGAGCGACGTCCTGCATTCCTTTGGAAGCAAGATTGTGGGCATCTGTCGAGCAGGTCTGGTTTTCGATGCCCATGTAGGGTCGACCGGGCGTCCAGACCACGAGATGCGTAAACTCTTTCGACGCTTTGAAGGTGATGCTTCGGCCCACGTTTCGGAATTCTACCTTCGCAGGTTTGTCCGGCGTCATCCCCAGGAAGACATCGTCCGAATTGAAGCCCTCCAGGGAAACGGGCTTCCTGGTATCCAGCGGATGACCATCCAGTTCCACAAGCTTGCCGTTGGGCAATTGCTGGTTCGATTCCATCAAGGCCCCCGCTGGGACATGTAGAAACGTGTCTTTCCGCGAGCCGTGGTATTTGATGTACGGATGCAGCGCGACACCGAACGGCAGGTTCTTTCCGCTCGCGTTATTGTCGACTTCGTAGTCCCAACGCACGACGCCGTCCATCACCGTGACCTTCATGCGGAAAGCGTGGCTCCAGGGAAACAACTTGCCGCGTTCCTCGTCACCATCAGCATCGAACCGAATCACACACGTCAGCGATACATGGTCGTCCGACGCGTCGGCGGACTCGAAATAGAACGGAGCACTATTTACCAGTCCATGGATGTGATTGCCGCCGCCCTCGCGGAAGACATACTTCTCACCCTCGAACTCAAAGCTACCACCCTTAATACGATTCGGGGTTGGATACAGAATCGGGTTCCCACAGCGGACACCCGGCAGTTTCGCGAGCGTCTCTGGCTGATGAAAATACTCGACGCCCTTATGAAGCACGGACTGCACATTTGCGCCAGCGGCCGGTACCAACGTCGCGACCGTGTCGCCCTGCTTCAGAGCGAACACTCGCCACCCGGTCTGGTCGTCCGTCTTTGAAGTGATTTCTCCCGCGAACGCCAGCGACGCTCCCGCCATGAAGGCCGTTACCACCACAAAAGCCAAAATTCCACCACGCATCGATCCCCCCTTTGCCAACAAGACCGCTCCCAGATTGCCGTAGAGCTTACGCGGGACAATCTTACCGGGGGTCCCGTCAGGTCGCAATTTGCCACGTCGACAGCAGTGCTACTTTTATTGACTCTTCACCTTCAAGGCGGCACTGTCATGTGACCGAATCATTCGAAACTGGCGGTCTAAATGGCAGGCAGAGTACTGCGACTGACCGCATCGCGTATAATTCTGGAAGACCGCCAGACTTCACGATCTATCGACATCAACCGCATGATGACCTCGCCTATGAATTTCGCCAAACTGATCCTTGCGTGGACGTTGTTCACCTTCATCGCAGTGGAGGCCAAAGAAGCTGCCGCACCGCCTCGCGTGGCGGCGAACCACGCGGCGCAGCTCAAGAAGATGATTGGCAAAACGGCCATTGTCCATGGAAAAGTCAGTGGAACGTCGGTCTCCAAAAGCGGCATTCACTTCCTGAATTTCGTCAGCTCGGATTTGGTAGTCGTCTGTTTTCGTGACAACGCCTCCAAATTCCCCGCAGGCGGTCCGGCCAAACTCTTCAAGGGCAAGGAAGTCGAAGTTACCGGCTCGATTGCGCTCTACAAGAACAAGCCGCAAATAAAGATCACCTCGCCGAAGCAGATCCAACTGGCGAGGTCCAACACCAAATCGGAATCAAAGCCTCCCTCACTGAGCGACGTGAAAGTCGGCAAGACACCCTCACTGGCAGACGTGAAGGTGGGCCCAACGACGAAAAAGTTCGAGCTGAAACAAACCGGCAAGCTCACCTGGCTGAGCCCCGCGGGACTCCGCTATTCCGGCAAGGACCCCCAGGGACGAACTCGCGTCGAACACGTCCTACGACATGCGGCGGATGAACCCCGACGCGCGGGATCGCACGGTGTTTTTGATGGCGGCAACGATGGGACGCTGGCCGTCGTCGATGAAGCATGGCGGATGGTGAAGAAGAAAAAGATCAAACCAAAGAACGAAGGCCGTACCAGCGCCTACACGATCCCGATGGGTCGGCGCGTTGGTTATCTGGGCGGACAGAACGGTGCGAAGCGTGGCAAACCAGCCCTGAAAAAAGTGTTCATCGTCGTCCGCACCGACACCAGCGATGTCATCACCGCCTTCCCCAAATAACTGCGACGAGAAGAGAATGACCAACGAATCACGACCCTATATCGAGACGTGCACATTCTGTGGCAACGGCCTCCTGCGTTTTTACCGCTGTTCCAATTGCGATGAGATCGTGGCCGTCTGCGACGAGTGCGAACTAATGTGGTGCGACATCGAAGGCGTCTACCGCGATCCGAATCTCTCGTCAGACTCTTCGTGGCCGCAATGCCCATCCTGTGGCATGCCCGAAGCCGAATACGAAAAGGTAACCGCCCGCGAGCTCGAAGAACGAGACTTACACAAATTCAGCTCGGGCGAATCCGTTTAGTTGACGTCGTTTGCGGTCCCTCTTGTTCGTAGTACCGGCTTCAGCCGGCCGCCCGCCTGACGCCGCAATCCCTCGCCGGCCACCTTCTGCATTCACAACAACCCCGTGAAGCACGGCCCGGTACTCTTGGTTGAAGCAACGCCCCGAGCCACTTCCCGCTGCCACAACTCACGGGCATGAACGAGCGAACCAAATGCGCAACGAAAAGCCCCGTCAATCTATGAGCTGAATTGACGGGGCTCGAAAAAAGATCGTTGCCGAGAAGTGATTACACTTCCGCGGTAGGCTCGGTGCCGGCATGTCGCTTCGAAATGCGACTGGCGACCAGGCCAAGGTTGTTCAGGGACAGAAGGTGAGCGTAGATCAACTGCAATGCGCCGTTCTTCGCCAGCTCGCTCAGCGTTTCGCCGGGCAGCTCTTGCAACTTCTCGCGATTGATGACCTGGAATCCGGCGAGTTTGACTTCCTGCTTTCCAGGGATCGAGATCTTCGCCTCGCGAGTGTCCAGCAGCTCCAGCTCCTGAAGCTTCTTGCAGAAGACTTCTGTCATCATCGCGTTCTTCTGATACTCTTCGTTGAACTTCAACAGTTGATCAAGGAACGGCGACTTCTCGCCCTTCTCGTCGAAGAGGCGCTGGCCACGGTCTTCTTTGTTGCATCCCTTCCAGGTTTCGTCGATGCACAGCGTGAACTGCGTGCGTCCCTCGTTTGCTGCGAAGACGAATGGGTAACGACGAATGAAGGCGGGAATGTATCGAGCGTCCCAGTCACCTTCTGGCGTGACGTAGAGGTTTTCGTTTTCCTGAACGCCGAGTACGACGAACGGTGCTACTTGGCCATCTTTGCCACTGGGAGCAAACACAACGGTGTATTCGTGGGCGCTGGCGGAAATTTCCTGCGCGACCAGAGGCACAGCGCGAAGTTCACGAGCGAAATCGTAAGGGATGCCTCCCTCAACGCTGAGGTCCTTGTGCTGCTGCGCAGATACAGCGACTACCTGCTCGTAAATCATCAATGTCTTTGCCATCTTGTTCCTCGCGGAGTTTGCGCCAGAACGTGTCGTCACGATCTGGTCTGTTGAAACGGGTCTAACCAATTAGGTTTGAGCGATACGTTCTGATTTGCGCAATTAGGCAATTGGCAAACCTCGAATATAGTGCCGCCTGCGAAATTGCTCAACGTCGGGCACCACACCGGCAGGGCTCCAACACGGTTGCCGGCCCACTCGCACCAAAAGTACTGTAATCAACGAGCGGTTTCGATTTGACTTACTCTGTCGTGCGACCCTACGTTAAAACGAGATTTCGGGCCGATAATTCCGGCTTTTGCGCTCGTTCAGACAGCATGTATTCGGGCCCTCATCGACGTAATTCGCCACGTTGTAAATTGCCAACAAATCTCGCCTTGCCGTGCAATTAAGGAATCGTGTAACAGTTCGCCATACCCTCTGGAGAACTAGTATGCACCCCACCAAAACACTGCTAGCCTTGGCGATTCTGGCGTCAACGAGCGGCTGCCTGCTCAGTCATACACACAAACGAGTTTTCCGCGAGAAGGAGCCAGTTCGCACCACGCACTTTGAGTCGGATGAGGTCGCGCGCAAGTTCAACACCCATGTAGCCGACAGCGATCCCAAAGCGGAAGGCAGCTCGTTTTCGCTGGGAATTCCGTTCCTGTTGGGGCTCTCAGGCCAATCGGTGCCGTCGCGAAATGCGTTTTACAACGACGAAGTGGCCCATTGTGATACCGACGCGAACGGCTTTCTGTCGGCGGCGGAAGTCGAGGCCTATCTGGCGCGATAGATTTTGAACGGGTGCCCAGCCAGGGTGCCGGTTGGCGCAACATCGACTCGGCGCGGTAAGATCAGCTCCTTGCGGGTGCAATCTCCACCCCAAGACCGTCGTCGACACCTGCCCGAATGTTTGTAACCGCCCGGCCCGGATTTCAATCCACGTATGTTCCCACTTCGTTGTACCGTCCGCGGTTGTTGTGAATTGCTGCAATCGCAGGAGCGCGTGTTGCGTTGTGCCCGTGGGCATAGCTTCGATCGCGCCAAACAGGGTTACTGGAATCTGCTCCAGCCTCAGGACAAGAAGTCCCTGAACCCGGGCGATACGGAAGAGGCTGTACTCGCCCGACATCGATGGCTGGAACGTGGACACGCCGAGTCACTCGTTCAGACCCTCCGTGGTTGGATCCCTGACACCACTTCAAATTACAGGACACTCGATCTTGGCTGCGGCGAAGGCGCGTTCGGCCCCGCGCTCTTCCCACAAGGTGCTGAGCAGTTCTGTGGCATCGATATGTCCCGACGTGCAATTCGGTTAGCCGTTCGTAGGTGGCCCCAGGCGACGTGGACCCTTGCGAACGCCGATCGCGAATTGCCCGCCAGGGACCAGAGCGTCGATTTTGTGTTGTCGCTATTTGGCCGCCGACCGGCCAGCGAAATAGCACGTGTGCTGACTGCCAATGGTCGATGCATTGTCGCCGTGCCAGGCGAAGAGGACCTCATTGAATTGCGTCAGAAAGTTCAACAGACGGGCGAACGACGCAGCCGCTGGGAATTGGTGGCGGAAGAAATGCGGGCGGCCGGCCTCGAAATCATCGAACACCTACTGTGGAAGCAACACGTCGAACTGGAACCGGACGAAATCCGCGATGCGCTGGCCATGACCTATCGGGCCGTGCGGCACTCCGAGCAGCAAAAGCTTGCGTCTCTGGAAAGTATGTCGGTAACGTTGGCCGCCGACCTCTTGTTGGTCGGGCCGCAAACTGAAGATTCGACACAGCCAAGCTCGGATTCGAACAATCCCGATTCAAACAACAACAGCCAGGCCTGCACTTAACCGACCTCCTCGCCCCGAGCCGACGCATGTCATCGGAAACCAATCCCGACGCGGAGCTACCGCCTCAATCAACACGTGAGCAGTTTGCCGCCGCCATCGAAGCCGGCGACTCCGCCACCGTACGGCAAATGTTGCAGCAGAAACCCGCGCTGGCCAACACCGACCTACGACCACCGGAACGACGCGACCAGTTCACTCGCGGTCTGCCGTTACACCGTGCCTGCGAACGCGGACACGAGGAACTGGCCGAATTGCTGCTCGATCACGGAGCCCATCCGGATTGCCCGGGTAGCAATCCCGACGACCAACCCGAATTCGGCATCCCGCTGCATGCCGCCGTGGACCAGCGAAACTATCGGTTGGCGAGCTTACTGCTCGATCGCGGAGCCTCGCCCAACGGCTACCCGAATTGCGACAAGTCGACGATGGAACGCATCTTCTATCAAGCCAGAGAAGCCGGTGTCTCCGACGCGATCATTAGGCGATCCTATGCCAAATACCTTCCCGATCGCGAGCAGTTGGAATCGGTGACCGCCCAGGAATTGCTGGACGCGGATCCGGCTGAGCCCATCGTGATCCTGACGCGCATGCTGGACGCCGGCGGACAGCCTCCTTTTTGCGCGTTGGTGCGAGAGGGCCTGCACGAGCTGGTAATGGAACTGGTTGAACACAGCGTTGACGCCGACGGCACACCACACGACCATCCAAATTCCACCGTGTTGGACAATGTGTCGGGAGCAGCACGTTGGTACGGCTACCCCAGGCTGGTGCGACGCCTGATGGATCGATTTCCCCAGCGTGTCGACTACGAATCTGCCATTGGCACGATCGGCGTCGCAATCGGCAGCCACAATCGCGACGGTGGCTACGCCGAATATCGCGAGATCATCGTGATGCAACTGGACGCACTGAAATCACTCGGTCATCTGCCGGAAGCACGTGAGGACCCCGACTTCAAACCGATCTATCAAATCGCCACAGACTTCTGCTGGCACGCCAACTATGGTTACAAGGCCGACATCGTGAAGCCCGAATGCTACATCGACCTCGCCGAGCTATTCGTCTCTTGGGGCTTCAACGACGTCAGCTACGTCGATCCGAAGTCCAATCATTCACCGCTAACGGCCGCTATTGGTCGCGGCAAACACCCGGGCATCCACGTCTTCATCCAGTGGCTGGTGGAACAGGGCGCAGATCTGCGCGAGTCAGAGACCGACAATCGCAACCCACTCGCCATGGCACGCGAGCGTGGTTTCGACGGGATTGTACGACTGCTGGAAGATGCTCTTCAGTCACCGTAATATTTGGATGTTGAAGGAAGTTCGTATGCACAACCGCCGGGCCGGCTAAAGCCGGTACAACCAACACGGTACTACAAACACAAAGAAGCAATGCAGAAATTGGCGTATCGAGAGCTGAGACGGCTGACCGTGTTCGCCGTCGCGATCATGACGGCCGGCTGTGGAAAAACAGCCAGCAACGGTGCGCCAACGCCGCTCGCCGAACCGACGTCCGTCGCCGAGGGCGTACAGCGTTTGGAGCCGATGATCGAGGATCTCACCAACGCGATATCGAAAAACAGATTGGCAACTCGCGATGCAGAACTGCACGATGCACTGTTCCTCGCCGGCAGTGTCTCGTCACTGGCTGAATCTGCGACAGAGGCTGAGCCCGATACCACCCCCGAAACGGAGTCCCCAGATGCCGGGCAGGAAGACCTGGCAAATGCGTCTTACGAGTTCTTTCAGTTGCTGATGAAGGCTCACAACCGTGCGCACGGCAGCGTCGCCGACGAAAGCCTGACGAATCAGCAATTCGCAGCCCAAATCACGACGACGTTTGAATCGCTAAAACGGGCCACGCACAGCTCATCAGTCGACCTCAATAACTGAGGCGGAATGACGGTAGCGGAGCGTGATGATCCAACCCCACTTCGACGCCGAGTGTTGAATTCTCGTTGTACTTCTTCGGAATGGTTTTTCCGTCCAGCGAAGTCACTTCAAGGCGATACATGCCCAATCGCATACCGCCATAGCCCTGCGCCACAATCTCCGGGTCCGTAAATTCGATATTGGGCGTCACGACTCCGGCAACGTTCGTCTCGCCGACGGCCGGTTCGATGTACTCAGATAAGAATGGCTCGGGCACGGCGACGATCTGCAGGTTCTTGGCATCGGCAGATCCATGTCGTAGTTCGATTTGATAACTGCGGATCGCAGTGCCGCTCGCCACGAACACTTCCAGCCGTTCCTGAATCTCCTGCTGAGACAGCGCACCATCACGATCCGAGTCGGTCGTCTTCATGGCTGCTTTCAGGCCCGGTGATTCCGCCAGCTCCGTTTTGTCGATACTGCCGTCGGAATTTGCGTCAAACAGTTCCATCGCCTTCGCCGCGGCTGCGACGGGATCGAGCGCAGGAGGTGAGAGATTCTTGGGAGCTCGCGAACAGCCGATCGTCAGGCAGATGAGCAATACGAAACACGACGCGGAGCGATGATCGTTCGACATGGCAATCTTGAATCGTTGAGTTACAAGAGTGATCGATGTTGGTCTACTGCAGACTCGCCGCGACACCATCATCACGGACGCCATAGGCATGATGCACGGCCCGCTCGAGCGAAAAACTGACGGAGTGAACCGATCCATCGCAGAGCACCACCTGAAATCCGCCTGCGTGGGGGCCGCCGAAGTGATGAATACCCGCTTCGGATCCACCGTCGGTCCCGAGATTTCTATCACGCCATGGAAGTTGAGCGGGGCTCGCGAGTCGAATGTTCCCCCAGTCGTAGCTCCAGTGGCCGTGGTGTTCGCTGCGGGCCGGCAGCGTATACAAATCGGGCTCGGCGAACTTCTCGCCAATCAGATAGGTCTTACTGGTGCCGTCCACAACCTGCTTCAGCTTGATGGTACTCGCCTGACTGACAATGCCGTGGCCCACGTCACGCCCGGGCGTCCAGTCAAACTTCATATGAGGCTCTGCTCCAGACTGCCACGCATCACCACCGCACGCCGCGTAGTCGCCGCGGATCGTTTTGTTCACACTATTCGAGTTTTGCCAACTCGCTGACTGCGAGTAGGCGATCGCCTCGCGCCGCGACGGACAGTGAAACGTTTGAATGCCCAACTGCTGAAGATCGGCTGCATTGCGTTTTTGTTGCGTGCTGATTTCCGCCGGATCGCCATCGCTGGTCAATTTCCAGGCGTTGGTACTTTCCATGAACGGCAGAATATTGAACGACCATGTACCGGGTTGATCTTCACCAAAGCCGCGATCAGCATCGCCCGTCCAGTCCCATCGCCATCCACCAGCCGGCAGATGCGAGTGGGCACTCTCGTGATTCAGTACGGCCAATCCAAGTTGCTTTAGGTTATTTCGACAGGTGTTCGCTCTGGCCGCCTCACGAGCGGATTGCACCGCGGGCAGCAGCAGCGTGACCAGCATGGCAATGATCGCGATCACCACCAGGAGTTCGACGAGAGTAAAAGCATTACGTTTCATCGATCGGGACCTCGAAATCTTCCAAATGGACGGAGCATCCTGCCTGCCGTGCTCAACAATCAATCACTGATTGACCAAACCTTGGTCACGAGAATCTTCTCAATGCAGTGACAGCTGAAACAACAGAGCAGCTCTGGCGGATAATGCACGTACAGTAGCTCGCAAAGCCCAACGCGCATCACTGGCGAGAGCCTCCCGAACGTGGGCAGATTGTAACAGCAATAATGAAGCCAAAGTGAAAAGTGCGCGCCGTTTTGGCATAGGAAGATGGGCAACTCACGCCTTCTACAACTGTCTGGTGCCGCTGGACGACCTTGGGGAGGTGGCGTTGACTACGCCGGTAGTCGATCCACAAGAACCGACAGCCAGGAGTCGGGTAACTCACATTTTCGTCGAATCCGCCGACGACGTGGTCGAGTGCAACTTGTCCTGCGAACCTCACTTTTACGAGCGACCGGCACTGGCCGAACTGCCGCAGCCCGTTCTGGCGACTCGCGACAAAGTTGAGATTTGCCTTCGGGGCCGCTACGATTTCACGCAGAATCCAAAGGGAGAGCCAAATGCAATCTTATACCGAAGCGCACGCGCGGCGTCGCGCGTTTACCCTTGTCGAGTTACTGGTGGTAATCGCGATCATCGCCATGCTGGTTACGCTGCTGCTGCCCGCCGTGCAGTCCGCTCGCGAAGCCGCACGCCGCACACAATGCGTGAACAACCTGAAGCAGATCGGTCTCGCATGGCTCAATCATGAATCCGCGCACCAGCATCTGCCATCCGGCGGTTGGGGATGGACCTGGATCGGCGAACCAGAACGTGGCTTTGGCGAAGATCAACCGGGCGGCTGGGTCTACAACATACTCCCATTTCTTGAAGAGGGTGCCTTGCACGATCGGGCAAGGGGCCTGACTGGCGCAGACCGACGAACGGCTTTGACCCAAACGATTCAAACTCCCTTGCCGATGCTGCATTGCCCCAGCAAGCGAGAGGCGGTCCTGTCCGTCGTCACGGGACCAGCTACCAACGGCAACCGCGTGACCATGGCCAACAAAACGGACTACGCCACGTGTGTCGGGGATGCACCGTTCAGTGACTGGGGAAGTTTTCCACGTAGCGAAGCCGCGGCAGAAAACTACAACTGGCAAACTCACCCGGGACACAACGGCGTCTGCTACCAAATCAGTAAAGTTCGCATCGGCCAGATTTCGGATGGCACGTCCAAGACTTATATGGTCGGCGAAAAAGCGCTCGACCCACAGCGGTACCAGGACGGTTCGGACTGGGGTGACAACGAGTTTTTGCTAGGCGGGTACAACCGCGACTTTGCTCGAACGGTGGCATTGCCCGCTGCCCGCGACCAAATCGGAGTACGCATGGACTTTCAATTTGGCAGCGTCCATCAATCGGGATGGCACATGTGCATGGTTGACGGTTCCGTACGACCGCTTGGGTACGACATGGAACGGCCCGTGCATCGTGCCTATGGCATTCGCAATGATGGCTCGGCGATTACGGAGGCCCAATAATATGCTACGAACAACATGCACGCTCGAGACGCCAACACGTCGACGTTGCCAAACGAGCCGAGCCCTAACAGGCTTCATTCGATTGCTTGCCGTCGCTTCACTCGTCGGTCTCGCCGTCTTCACCGGATGTAGTGGCGCACTGCCGGCCGTCAAACCGCCACGAATCGATACCGCCGCCGCCGCCGAGGGCGCGATCACCGAATTCGACACGGACGGAAACGGCTCGGTCAGTAAGGACGAGGCCTGCGAGGGCATTCGCAGCCTTTGGGCCCGTTACGATTTCGACGACGATGGCTCGATTACCGCCGAGGAATTTGCAACGCGATTCGAAAAGTGGACCGGCGGCGACACGGGCATGATGAACCTACGAGTGCAGTTGACGTATCGTGGCCAACCGATGCCCGACGCCAACATCACGATGACCCCTTACGCTTTCCTTGGCGACCAGGTTCTGGCCTCGGAAGGCGTCACCGATCCCTACGGCTATGCCTTCATGGCGGTCCCCAAAGAAAACCTGCCCGCTACTCAGCAGACAAACTTCGGCATGCAAGTTGGGCTCTTCAAGGTTGCGATCACGCATCCCCAGGTAGACATCCCGGCAAAGTACAACGACGAGACGGAACTCTCCGTGGACCTGTCGCCCAGCGAGGCGAACACCGGCGTGGCCTTCAAACTGAAGTGAACCGCGATCGGCCGAGTACCACCGCTTCCGGATCACTCCGATTCCTCCCGGGCGGGAGGGCGAGGCTCCTGCCGGGCCAATGCGTATTCAACGCGCGTGGGCGACGGTCCTACAAAGCCAATGCGTCTTCGCCACGCGTGGGAGACGGCCCTACAAAGCCGATGCGCCGACAACACGGGAGGGCGAGGCTCCTGCCGAGCCAATGCGTCTTCAACACGCGTGGGCGACGGCCCTACAAAGCCAATGCACCCTGCAACACGGGAGGGCGAGGCTCCCGCCGAGCCAATGCGTCTTCAACACGCGTGGGAGACGGTCCTACAAAGCCAATGCGCCTGCAACACGGGAGGGCGAGGCTCCCGCCGAGCCGAACCCGATGCAAACCGTAAACTTACGCACGGTTCGGCAGGAGCGCCCCCCTTCCGGCGCCGCCCCTAACGCAAAACGCAAACTCACGCACGGTTCGGAATGAGACTCGGCTTCAGCCGCCAGCCCGCCAGCTGTGACTCTTTTGCTTGCGAAAACCGGTTAGCCGTAGCGTCCCATTGGCTTCAAGGTCCAGGACGGAATACCCGTTGTTGCTCTCGCCCGATCCTTCGATCATTGCTTTCATCGTGCAGTAGTGAATGCCCCGAATGTCCTTTAGATCATTCTGGTGACTGTGCCCCTGGAACACCGCCAGCACGTTGCCAGAAGCTTCCAGTAACTTGCGAGCGGCCGCGTTGTTTTTCACTCCGTGGTTGTTGCTCACATCCAGTCGCTGATGAGCGAACACGATGACCGGTTTCTGATTCTTCGCAAGATCGGCCTGAAGCCAGTCGAGCTCGGACGCGGGAATATTCGCATCGGTCCACTTAAAGTTGCGACGCTGGTACGGCTTTCCATCCGAGCGAAAGCAGGAGTCCAACACCACAAAGTGAAAACCTTGCCGATCAAAAGAGTAATAGGATTCTTCTTTTTCGACGCCGCCCAGAAACTCCTCCTTCGTCAGCGTATCCACGCAGTGGTTGCCCAATACGTAGTGCCGATCCTTGCAGATCTTCGAGAACCGGGCGTTCACGGTCTTGAGATAGCGGCGTTCGACATCCACCGATGCCGCCGCATCAATGAAGTCGCCAAGCTCCACAAGGACATCGGGTTTGACTTCAGCAAACTTCCCGGCAGCTTCGTCCAGCTTTGCCAGCGTTTCACGATAGTGTCGCGTCCCAGCCGGTGGCTTTTCCGCGTAGTGCAGATCTGTCACCAACCCCACACGCAAGGCAGGCTTGCTCGCTTCCGCAGTTGTCTCCTCAGCGACCAGCGTACCGGCAGCCAGTGACGAAGCGAGAACAAGCGTTCCCTGTTCAAGAAAAGCACGGCGACCAATTTGGTTCGATGAGCGTTGGTTTTCGCAATGCATAACATGTCTCGCTGCAAATTGGTCTTCGAATTGGTTCTATTTGAACGACGCACGGAGTGCGTTACTTGCGAGGAGCGTCGCCAAACCAACCTGTAGCTTTGGTAGCCTCGACCGCTTTTTCCGACTTCACCGACAGGACCAAAGTGCCCGACACGCGGGGGCCGTCGCTCCTTGTTTTTGCGGCGAGCGACACATTCTCACGCGGCCTGTTTTTCTCGCCGCGATGAGGGTGATCGCCAATGTAGCCACCGCTGTATTCGACATCGAACTCCAATAGCTCCAAAGTCATTTCCTTCGGCCGCACGGATCCTCGCATGTAGTTCAGATCCGTCTGAGTTCCCCAGAGAGCGCCGTGTACGATCTGCCAGATGCCATCCTGTTGCTTGACCGTAATCCGATGATGCTCTCCACACAGGTAGACGTTCACGCCGTGTTTCACCATCAGTTTCCACAGCCCTGAATCGGTGCCGTCTTTCAACATGCTGGCGCTCGAATTCTTGCTGCGTACCGGCCCAACGATTGGCAGGTGTCCCTGAACGATGATGAATTCCGCATCGGCATTCGCCAGGAAGGTCGCTTCCATCCACGCCAACTGCTCTTTGCCGACCGTATAGCCAAATCGCTCGCCTTGGTCCTCGAACGTATCTAGCGTAATCACCAGAAGATTGTCTTTGCGAACGGCAAAGGTACGGCCGAGGTGATTCGCGGGGCCATTCTTTGGCATCCCCATCAGTTTGGTGAACTGCTTGCCGAAGGCTCGAGCGATGTGGCCGATCTTCAATCCTCCATCATCGCCATATTCGTGATCGCCGGGAGCGACATAGACGGTCATCTTGCGATCGTCGAATCGCTTCTTGAAACCCGTCCAGTATTCCTCCGTCTTGCGCTTCACCTGCGCTTCATCGTCCCACCATCGAGCGTCCATAATGTCGCCGGCATTGAGTGTAAAATCAGGCCCATCTTCCTGAAGCCGATCAAAGAACCAGTCGAGCGAATCCTCCCATCCCGGTTGGGGATTGCCAATGTTCCAATTGAAGATGTCCGGAACACTGGTGAATCGAATTTCTTCAGCCCGACACTGCGGCGACGGCACAAGCACGCTGCCGAGCAGAAGTACAATCCTGTTGCGAGGGATAGGGTAACGCGACGTTTCATCATTGGTTCCTGGTTGGATCGTGGCATGCTCATGCGAGTCTGGCCGTAAGATACTGCCATCGCGGTGGACGCAATTCCGGCGAAAGCCCCGCCCTTTATAGCGGCTTGACGACCCCGGTGCACTCGGGAGTTGCCGTTCGCCGCAGCCAATCGTGCGCCGTCGAAGTGGCCATTGGCAGTGTCCACCGGAAATAGCTGTTTGGTCCTTGACGATCGGACCTTCGGCGCGATCGCAAATACGGCCGCGGCATGGTTGAGCAGAACGGCGTAACTGGCAGACAAGTCCCCTGTCAGAGTTCGGGCTTCACAGGAAACACAGCCACCGTGAACCAACGTGGTTCCCTTTTCGCCCAACCGCAAGATTGGAGCGGACATTGCAAAGTGCTAGGTGGGTTCTCGCGTTAAACCTAAGCTGTATCTCTTATCGTTTGCTTGATGAAATTACATGGAATCTGATGGGTACCCGGGCCCAGCCAGGCCGCGGCCTGGCTGGCGTTAGTGTCGATTGGTTCACCCTCGGGGAACAACAGAACTCCGTGAATTCAGATCCTCCAGAGAGATTGGGGCGGGTGGTCAAATTGGTACAAGCTCAGCACAGCAAGTCATGTGGCATACGCCATCGGTATTCTATCTCTGATGCCTCACTTCAGTTTGAACGCCTGGAACTGCGCGCGATGCTGTGCAGTGTCCCTATTCAGGCCGGGCCTTTCATCAATGAAACCAACGGCCACACCTATTACCTGCTGGAATCTTCAACGTGGGAAGAAGCAGAATCATCCGCGATGGAACTCGGTGGGAACCTGGTCACCATCAACGATGAGGCCGAGAATGCATGGGTTTACGAGAAGTTTGGAAACAACGATCAGTTTGGCCTGTGGATCGGGCTCAATGATCAACAGACGGAAGGCGAGTTCGTCTGGAGCAGCGGAGAATCGGTAGCCTACACGAACTGGGCCGGTGCACAGCCCGACGATTACAACGGTGCCGAAGATCATGTGATGCTATTCATGGATGCGAATGGCAAGTGGGCAGACTACTCCGTTCGCTCAACAACCGCAGGCAGGCCGCTGCAAGGCGTCGTCGAAGTCCCCTCATTCATCAATCCGGCCAATGGCCACACTTACATCAAGTTAAGCCCGTCGTCGTGGAGCGATGCCGAAGAAAGGTCGATCCAGTTAGGAGGACATCTGGTAACAATCAACCACGCTACCGAGCAGGATTGGGTCACGGAAACTTTCAGCGACCCGAGCCAGTTTGGTTTGTGGACCGGGCTGAATTATCAAAACGAGGCTGGTCAGTTCGTCTGGTCGAGTGGTCAACGCGTTACCTATACGAACTGGGGAGATGAGCAGCCGGACAGCCGCGAGGATGACGAGGATTTCGCCGTTATGCTCCAGGAGGATGGTGGTGCATGGCATGGCCTGGTTGACGACGCACATGAACAAGGAACATCGGAGCGATCGTTACACGCGATCATGGAATATGAAGGAATCCTGAATACACGAAGCAGAAACATCGTCCCGGATACAGAATCGATTCGACCGGGATCGTGCGGCAACTTCGACGGCCGCAATCTTCAGAACGCCGACTTAGCGGGACGGAATCTGACTGGCTCCAGTTTCATCGGCACAGCCCTGACAGGTTCGTCTTTTCAGCAGGCTGATATAACGAACGTCGATCTTACGGATGCCAACATTCGATCGGCATCTTTCAGTGGCGTGCAGGGACTCACTGCACATCAATTTTATTCCACCGCCAGCTACAAGGAAAAGGTTCCAGCGAGCATCAATCTCAACGGCAATGATCTGACAGGCTGGGACCTCCGCGGTCAGAATCTGTCTGGGGGATCCTTCGAATCAACCACATTCACCAACACTCTGATTTCGGGGGCGAGCTTTCGGGGTACAACGGACAAGGGCTTTACTGCCGAACAATTGTACTCGACTGCGAGCTACAAGGACAAAGATCTAGCGGGCATCGATCTCGGTTCCAACGATCTAACAGGCTGGGACTTTCATGGCCAGGATCTGACCGGAGTAGATTTCTGGCGCGCGACACTGACCGATGCTGATTTCACCGATTCGATTGTAGGGAGCACGAAATTAACCAGCGCCGTCCTCCACGGCTTTACCGAAGCACAGCTATACTCCACATCCAGCTACAAGAACAAGGATCTCAGAGGCATCGATCTCGCCTCCAACAATCTGACAGGCTGGGACTTCCGCGGTCAGAATCTGTCAGGAGCAATGTTGTGGTCCTCGACATTATCCGATGTTGATTTCACCGATACCATTCTTTCCGATGCTTCGATTCGATTCGCAGCATTCGGTGGCGTACGGGGCTTCACCGTGGATCAGCTCTATTCCACAGCCAGCTACCAAGCCAGGGAATTGGATGGCGTCGATTTTGCAGGGTTCGACCTTACTGGCTGGGATTTTAGCGAGCAAAATCTGAACAGGGCAGGGTTCGAGGGTGCGGACCTTACTGGGGCCCTCGTAACCGGGGCAACTCTGGAGGATGCCAACCTCAGGGAAGCCGATCTCACCGATGCCAACCTTTCCGGTGTTTTGATTCGACGCGCAACATTCGATGGAGCACGGGGCTTCACCGCCAATCAGCTGTACTCGACAGCCAGCTACCAGAACAACAGTTTGCGTCATGTAGATCTTTCGCGGCTGGATCTAACCGGTTGGGACTTTAGCGAGCAAAACCTGGCCGGGGCAACTTTCAGCCAGGCGAACCTCACGGACGCAATCATTACGGGAGCAGGCTTATCCGACACGACGGACAAGGGATTTACATCCGCACAGATGTATTCAACAGCAAGCTACCAGAACAGGGGTCTAATGGGCATCGATCTTGGCTTCAACGATCTAACAGGCTGGGACTTCAGTGGTCAGGATCTATCGGGAGCATCTTTTCGCTCTTCCAACATCCGTGAAGCCGATTTCACCGATGCCATCGTTGCCGGTGTATATTTCACTACTACGCCCAGCAACAATGGCCTCACGGCAAATCAGCTTTATTCGACGAAGAGTTACCAAACCGGAGATCTCACAGGCATCGACTTTTCGGGCGAGCTATTCGGCTGGGACTTTAGTGGGCAGGATTTGACCGGAGCGCAGCTGGGAGGTGCCAACCTCAGTGAAGCCGACCTTACTGATGCCATATTCACAGACGCCACAATTGAAGGCGCCTCTCTCTCTGCGACACAAGGATTCACAGCCGACCAGCTGTACTCGACATCCAGCTACCGGGTCAACAGGCTGAATCAGGTAGATTTTTCAGCTCTGGATCTGACAGGTTGGGACTTTAGCAACCAGAACCTGACCCAAGCAGGCTTCAGCCAGGCGAACCTCACGGACGCCATCATCACGGAAGCAGTCCTGTCCAAGACTACGAGTGAGGGCTTTACTGCCGAACAGCTGTACTCGACCGCGAACTACCAGAACAAGGACCTCAGGGGCATAAGGCTTGACGAAAACAACCTGGCAGGATGGGACTTTAGTGGACAGGACCTATCGGAATCAATCCTTAGCGAATCTTCATTCCAGGAGGCAGACTTCACAGATGCCATACTAACGAAAGCAAATCTGGAAGATTCCAACCTCTGGCAAGCTACTTTCACAGGAGCAACCATCATAGGGGCGAAGCTTTCTGATGTACGCAACTTCAACCCGACACAAATGTATTCGACAGCCAACTACCAGGCTGGCGACCTTCAGGACGTTCAGCTCGGAGGCAATTTTCTAATCGACTGGGACTTCAGTAACCAGGATCTGACCGGGGCAAGTCTGCAAAATGCCAATTTGGATGGAGCTGATTTCACCGGGGCGATCATCCGGGGCACGGTGCTTTCCGGGACACGAGGCTTCACGGCCGACCAGCTTTACTCGACAGCCAGCTATCAGAACAAGGACCTCCGGGAAATCCAGCTCCGCTATAAGAATATGGAAGGCTGGGATCTGAGCGGCCAGAATTTGGCCGGGGCATATCTTCGTAATGCCAACCTGAGCGAAGCCGACCTCACCGATGCGAACCTAACCTATGCCGAAATTACAGCCGCATCTTTCTCTGCTGCACAAGGCTTCACTGCCGAGCAGCTGTACTCAACATCCAGCTACCAAAATAGATTTGATCTGTATGGTGTGGATTTTTCAGCTCTGGATCTAACAGGTTGGGACTTTAGTAATCAAGGCTTGGCCGGGGCAACTTTCAGCCAGGCGAACCTAACGGACGCAATCATTAAGGGAGCAGGCTTATCCGACACGACCGATAAGGGATTTACGGCCGCCCAGTTGTATTCGTCAGCAAGCTACCAGAACAACGACCTCAAGGGTATCCATCTTGGCAGCAACGATCTAACAGGTTGGGACTTCAGTGGTCAGGACCTGTCAGAAGCAAGTTTTTCTCTTTCTAACCTCAGCGAAGCTGATTTCACCGATGCCATCGTGGCGGGTGCATATTTAACTGCATCGCCCAACAACAATGGCCTCACGGCAACTCAGCTCTATTCGACGAAGAGCTACCAGACGGGAGATCTCACAGGCATCGATTTTTCGGGCGAATATATCGGCTGGGACTTTAGTGGCCAGAATCTGTCCGGGGCGGGATTCGATTACGCCAACCTCAATCAAGCTGATTTCTCGCATGCGAATCTCACCGACTCGGATTTAGGCTGGGCGTCACTCATTGATGCAAATCTGACGTCAGCGAAACTTGTGAACGCGTCACTCATCTTTTCAAAGCTCGAGTCGGCAGATTTTGAACAAGCGGATCTGACGAATGCAAACCTGCATGGCGCAGGGGGGCTCGCTCTAGCAGAGTCAACAATCACCACACGAACGATCTTGCCGGATGGGGAATTGAGAGGCTTGCATCTTGAAATGGGAGAAGAGCTGGTACTTCCACGTCCACCCAAGGTCGGATACCAGTCCTTCTTTACCGCAACTCAAGTGACAGTGACGGGTGGTCTTATCATGGAGCCAGGGAGTAGCCTGACGCTCGGCTGGGCGTCGGCCATTATGCCCACGATTGGTGAGTACTACCGAGAGGTGACCCTCATAATTCCTGATACCTCAACCATCTTGCTGAATGGATCACTGAGAATCGCATTTTCTGGTAATCAACTTGATTACATGTTTCACGTGGGAAATCACAATAATTACGAATTCCACCTTTTTGACTGGGGGCAGCCACTTGCCCCGAACAATTCGTTTGATGAAGTCGAATTGCCGCCTGGTGCATGGGACTTGACGGAATTGTACACAACTGGCGTGGTGAGACGCACCGCATCCTACTTGTATGATGAGGCGAGCCTCAATGGTGACTTCAACGTCGACGGTGTTCTGACAGCAGCAGATATTGACCAACTGGCAATCTCGCTGCGAGGTAGCCGGAGTGGCCATTACGACCTCACCGACGACCGTGACCTCGACGAAGAAGACCATCGTGTCTGGGTGGAAAACATCGCCGGCACTCGATTGGGAGACGCGAACCTCGATCAAACAATCGACTTCTCCGACTTCCTCGATCTGTCGAGGAATTTCGGCGAATCGGGTGGTTGGGCCGATGGGGATTTCAATGCCGATGGCACAGTTGACTTCGCTGACTTCCTGATCCTGTCGAAGGATTTTGGTTGGAGTGCAGGTGCATCATTGAACGATGGCACTACCAACTCGTCTCCAGCCGTATCGACATCCAGCTTCTCCGAAGGCGAACTGCCTCCCATGACACAAGAATTCCCAACGGACAGTAGCCGCAGCGATCGGCCTGGTGAACTCGCCGATACTGCATTCGCAGACGACAGCCTCTTCGATTAGAGAACTTCTCGAGCCCGAGGAAAATGCCATTAATCAGCTGGTAGCCGTTCGGCCTATCCCAGCCCCAGCGTCCAATTTGCCGACGCCGTCAGTCGCGATTCCTCTTCCAGCGCGGCAATGATACTTTCGTGGATTCACGGCGGCTGTGGTCGCGAGTCGCCCAAAAGCTGATTCGCTTGCCTTCACGTTTGAGTTTCGCGACGATAGTGAAAGGAGACAGAAGATGAAATCTCATGTTATTTCCACGTTGCTATTGCTCGCGGTTACAACGTCATCGATCGCCCAGACAAGCGATGACGAAGTTAGGTTGTCCGCACGAGACCAACTCTTCCTAAAAGAGTACGGACCACATTTCCCCGTCGGGGTCGACCCTGGGGCGGATATCCCAACCAAAGCCCGACTTCAGATAGATCCGGAAGACGCTTGGGCAATTCGAAAAGCCACGGATGAGGCTGAACGGAAAAACGAGCAAACCGTCCATAGCGTTTTCGAGCGACACTTCTTCTTCGGCCTTGAGCGCGTTCAAACCGCGATGCGTGCTCCTCTCGACGATATCGAGGCGACGCTCGATGAACATGAAGCGACGCTCGACGCGCTTCCTGGCCAATCGTCAGCAGCAAGAGCAGCGATCGCACAGGGCCGTGAATACCTCGAGCGTGAACGTTTCATGCTAGAGGTGTATCGAACACCACGCACGCAATTCAGGGATCGTGTGACGGCCAATCCGTTAAGTGGAATGGAAGTGGCGAAATTCTACCAGCGAATGAATTTTGACACTCTCGTACTTCGCGAAACGTCGCCCATTGGCCTGCGTGAATTGATCTCGGATGCCAATGCGGTCGTTGAGGCTATCCGCCGACGGACGGCTGATATCGAGAAGGTCGACTATAGCCCTTCCTATCTGTCACCGCTGAAACAGCAGGCATCGCTATTGAGGGAAATCGAGCAGTCGGAACGCGAAGTCATGAACGCCGTCGAACAGACGAAAAGTTTCGTGAAGGCACAAGGTGCTGATTTTCAATTCCCGGTTTCGACGACCTGGCTAAATGGTTCGCCAACCTCCGCTGCCGAAGCTGCCGGAAAAATCGCGATGGTCGTACTCTGGAGCATCAACAGTCAGAAATGCGGTCGAGTTATTCCCGCCTTGCAAAGCATCCATGCCGATTACGTCGAAACCGACCTGGTAGAAGCATTTTGCATGACGTACTACCAGGGACTGCGTTGGGACCAGGCGAAGAACACAGTCGTCCTCTCGAATCGGAACCCAAAGCAGCCAGTCACGACACAGCAGGAAGAAGACGCGATCAACGCGTACTGCAAGCTACACGGCCTTTCGTTACCGTTTGCCGTCAGGACATTGAAAGAGTTTGGTCAGATACGTAAGGACTACGGCTTCACTGAATTGCCGGTGGTGGTGATCGCGGATCAAGCTGGAAAGATTCGCCGTGTTCAGGTCTGGCGTAGCGGCTTCGACACTGAACGCATCAGGGAAACGATCGAGGGACTGCTACAGTAACGCCAAGGTGCATTCCCGTCGCCCAGCCGCAATTATCTGCGACAGCTGCAAGAGTCGCCCCTTCCATCTCCGCCCAAATTGCCAGCCCGCAATCCATCATTCGTGGCGCTTCCAAAGCATGCCGAGATATTAATCGTCGCCAAACTCGTCGCCGTAGTCAGCGACGGCTGCCTGGATGACTTTCTCTGCGTGCTCGCGACCATAGATTCCATCGATCGAGACGTCATACGTTTCAGGTTCGCCTGGCAGAATTTTGTAGGTGGTGAAGTAGTGCCACAGACGGCTGATGATCGCCGGCGGAATGTCGGCAATGTCCTCAACGTTCGCCCAGATATTGTCCGTTTCCATCACGCCAATGATTTTGTCATCCGCTTCACCGCCATCCACCATCGGCAAGCCACCGATGACTCGCACGTTGATGATGACTTCCGACTTGGTAATCGGACGCTCGCAGAGCACACAGATATCCAGCGGGTCACCATCGCCACGCTTTGAATTGGGCATCATCTCCGATACCCGCTTGCCGCAATAGGTGCGGGGTATAAACCCGTACAACGCAGGTGGTTGTGAAGACGTTCTCTGCGGACGATCAACCCGCAGATAGCCCGTCACTTTGTCGACTTCGTATTTGACGAGGTCGAACGGCGAGATCTCAATGAACGCATGCACCAAACCTGGTGGCTTGGGCCCGACGTCCAGACCGTGCCATGGATGGGGTCGCCAACGATAAAACGGTTGCGGAAACTTCATTGGTTGCATCAACGCGTAATTGAGAGAAACCGGGATCATGGTGCGACGAGCCGGCCGGTCATTCACGACCGACGTCGCTCACCTGTTGGACCGTGAATCGTACACGACCGTTACAGATCACTCACCCCCAATGCACACGGAATGTGGCACCATCTGCAATGACATTCGCTGACATTTCAGCCCGCCACATCCCAGCTTGCCCCGGCGTAGACCGCACCCCTCAGCGGCCATACGCTGAATTACACCTACATGGTCTCCACATGTGGGAATTCTAATGTCGCGGGGCTAAACTGCACCCCACTGGAATGCATTTCGGTACCTCGACGCTCACTGAACGCGTCGCCCAAAACCACCTCGCGCCCGAGCGAAAGCCACGGATTCCAGTTCGAAGCATCGACACGAGCCCCTCGCCGCGGAAGGAAAAACATGAAGCCCAACAATCCAATCACATCTCGTCGAGACCTGCTAAAAACCTCCGCAACAATCGCCGCGGTCGGAGTTTCGGGAGTGTCCGCATTTACCGCCAGCGCCCTGGCGCAAGAACCCGTCGTCAAAAAAGGGCGGATCAAACAAACCGTCTGCCATTGGTGTTACAAGGGACTCTCGCTGGATGAGATGGCGGTTGCCGCGAAGTCGCTGGGGCTGGTCGGCGTCGACCTGATTGCTCCCAAAGATCTGGAAGTCATGAAGAAGCATGGCCTGGTCTGCACAATGACTTCGTCACATGGTATTGGCAAGGGACTGAACGATCCCGCCAATCACGACATGTGCCTGGAAAAGATCAACGAATCGATCGAAGCCACCGCAAAACATGGCTTTCGCAACGTAATCTGCTTCTCCGGAAATCGTCGAGGTATGGATGATAAAACCGGACTGAAGAATTGCGTCGCGGCCCTGAAGAAGATTACCCCCGTCGCCGAAAAGGCGGGCGTGATCATCAACATGGAGCTACTAAACAGCCGCGTGAATCATCCGGACTATATGTGCGACAAGAGCGCGTGGGGCATCGAACTCTGCAAGCAGGTAGGTTCTGACAACTTCAAACTGCTGTACGACATCTATCACATGCAGATCATGGAAGGCGATATCATCCGCTCGATCCAGGACAACCATCAGTACTTCGGGCACTACCATACCGCTGGGAATCCAGGCCGCAACGAGCTCGATGAAAATCAGGAACTCAGCTATCCCGCGATCTGTCGTGCAATCGCTGAAACCGGGTTTGATGGCTATCTCGGACAGGAATTCATTCCCAAACGAGAGCCTCTGAAGAGTCTGGCGGAAGCAGTGGCGCTGTGCGATGTATAAATCAACCACGCAACGCCTTGTCGGCATGCTCGCCGTAGCCCCGATCGCCGTAGCCCCGATCGCCGTAGCCCTGATTGCCGTGGTCCTGATCGCAATCGCTGGCCAGATGGCCCTCGCCGAGGATGCGGGGCTGTCTATTCACTGGAAAGATCAGTTTCTGGAGGTGCGTGGCGAACGCGTTCCTGGTGGGCCGATTCGCACACACTATCTGGAAGCGTACTGCCGCGCCGGCTCGACCGACCAGGAGTGGGGCAAGACGGTCATTCGACACAAGAGTCGCCTCGTCTCGGCTTCCGAAGATGGAAAGCAGATCGAGCTGGAAGACCTTCTAGACGACGGCGTGATCGTCAAGCACACGATTACGGCCGACAGGGACAGCGTTACCTTCAACGTCGTCGCTCACAATCCGACGGACACCGCGTCCGAAGCACATTGGGCTCAGCCGTGTACTCGTGTGGACACGTTCACAGGGATGACCAACAAGGACGCACGCGAAGTCTATCCACAGTACATCAGAAAGTGCTTCCTGATGTTGGAAGGCAAGCTAACCCGATTGCCGACGAAGCCGTGGGAGCTGAAAGCCCGCTACGTCCCCGGTCAGGTTTACGCCGCCGCGGGCGTCAGCCGCGATGACGTGAATCCACGACCGCTCAGCAAACTGACTCCGTCCAGCTCGCTGTGTGGCTGCTTCTCGGCGGACGAAACACAAATACTCGCCGTGGCGTGGGAGCCCTACCAGGAGATTTTCCAGGGCGTCATTGCGTGCATGCACAATGACTTTCGAATTGGCGGATTGAGGCCCGGCGAAACGAAAACCATCCGCGGGAAAATGTACGTCGTCCCGAATGACGAGAAAGCCCTGCTGCAGCGATATCGCGAGGACTTTCCCAAACCTGCGAAACAAGCGATCCTCAAGCCGCAGTAGCCGGGTTCATCACTGCGGGGCCGTCTGCGGCTCGACAAAATATCGGGCCGACGTCCCACTACTGCTCAATCGTTCCTTTGGAATCCAGATCGAATTGAAATTCGTTCTGCGTGGGTTCCACGACCACCGTTAACTCAGAATCGAAGTTGTATTTGCTGGGCACGCGTTCCGGTACTGACGGCAGCGGCGGGTCCGCCTCAGCGTCTCCTTCGTCGAACGTAGTGATTCTGACCAGATAGGTTCCCGGTGCCAAACCGCCGTTTTCCCCGTCGGTGTCCGCAACGAACTTTCCGTTTTCGTCGGTCCAGGCTAATGCCGGCACCAACGACTCGTCTTCGGAAATGAACGAAATTGTCGCATCCGGTAACGGTGAACCATCCAGCTTCACCTGTCCAACAACCCCAAATTCAACGGCGGGCTGGCATCCTGTAAGGATACAAAGGACAGCCAGGAAATAGCGATGGTGCTGCCACATTGCGGCGCTCCTACAAATCACTTCACGATCAACGCTTCGACAGGTTAGAATCGATCACTGCAACTCCACAAGCCGGGAGGTCAATCATGACCAGACGTAACGCCTTCACTCTCGTCGAGCTACTGGTTGTCATCGCCATCATCGCAATGCTGGTTTCACTCCTGTTGCCTGCCGTCCAATCCGCCCGCGAAGCCGCTCGGCGAACCATGTGCATCAGCAACATTCGTCAGATTGCGATCGCCTGCCTGAACTATCACGACACGCAGGGCGAGTACCCCCGATCCAGCTACAACAATCCCGATCACAACTGGGCCCCTTTTTTGTTCCCGTACATCGAAGAACAGACCGTACGTGACATCTACGACTTTGACGTGCCGTGGAATCATCGACGAAACCGAAATGCTATCAGCAAGATCGTGGGCGTCTTCAGCTGTCCATCTTCACCCGTTGGAGCAGACCGGATCGACACCGTGCAGGGCATGCCGGCTGCCGTCGTGGACTACGGACCCGTAACGCACTATTCGGAAAACCTGGTGCGTCTCGGACTGGTTGCAGCGACCGATTCACGCGGCATCATTCGGCGCGAAAGCGTCAACATAAAACGCGTCACCGACGGAACTTCGAAGACGCTGATGTTCGCGGAAGACGGCGGGCGGCCCCAGTTCTGGACATCAAAGGGCGTCGGCCCGGACAACAATCGTCCCGGTGGTGGCAATCTTGCGGTCACCAATGGACGAGTCCGTGGAGCTGCCTGGGCAGATCGCAGCAATAGCATCCCGCTACACGGGTTTACACAGAATGGCCTTCGAGCACCTGGGCCGTGTCCGATCAACTGCACCAACAACAATGAAGCGTACAGCTTCCACGATGGCGGTGTGAACATCAACTTCGGCGACGGTCACGTGCAATTCCTGTCCGAAGACATCGGCATCCGCGTTTATGCGGCACTGATCACACGAGCTGGCGAAGAAATCCTGCCGCCGCTCAACTGATCGTCCGACACCCCAGGCGCAAGAAGCTACACCACTTTAGCGACGCGTCTGCTTCTTCGGCGACCACAGCAGCCAGATCAAGAACAGCACCGGCGCCAGAGGTACGATCACTCGTGCCATCACAACAATCAGTTGTGGCCGGATCACGGCGATCGCCGCCACTACCGCCACAGGGATGATCGCCATCCAGTTCAGTTTCTGTAGTTGCGGCAACGCCAACCACAGCATGAACAGCACGATGCCAACCTTCAGGCAGATCCCCCGCACGAATTCCAGATCGCCCGCCGATTCGAGCCACCCCAGCAGAATGCCAGCGCCCATCATCACAATGGAGATGGCGAAGAGTGCGTGACGCCGCCACGCTTCAATCGGTTCGGCTGCTGCGCTTCGACGGCTGGTCAATTTGCGTTCGCCTTTAAATTCTGTCCAGCGTATCGACCCAGCGAAGCACTTCCTCGTGCAAACTCGCCTGGTCCTCCGAGCCATCCAGCTGCCGATGTGTCACGGGAACCTTCGTTTTGCGAATCTGTGCAACGTTCGATTTCACGCGACCTGCCGACCGGCTCTTTTCAGACGAAGAAAACCAGAATGCCAACCGTTGCAGGGGCTCATTGATCAGCGAAGGAGAGCGGCCAGGCACGGGACCACCAAAGGACACGGCCCCGCGAACCAGGTCGCGATGACTGAGTGCGGTCAGGATGGCCATGGAACCGCTGGTCGAAGATCCTCCGACGACGATTCGCTGGGCATCGATGGAGTACTCGTTGCGAACGTTTTCAATCGTCTTGCGAATGAACTGGGTCTCGGTCGGCAACCAGGCACGCGAATCCTTGGCCTGCGGCATGAGCAGAATCGTCCGAGTTTCTTCGCACGGATCTCGCCACGCATCCAACAGCTCCTCAACATCCGTGCCGGGAACCGGCAGTACGGCCATCAGACCATGTTCCACCCGCGGGTCGTAGTTTTCCGGGATCCACGCAAGACACTCGCCTTCCTCCTCAGGCAGCTTGACGTTGATACGACCAAGAGGTGGCAAGTCCTCGTTCTCCTCCGTCAATTCTTCAAACGCATCGGGAAGTTCGTCCGGTACGTCGACAGGGATGGAAGCCAGGGACACGTCCGCGGATTTCTCATCTTCGCCGGAGCGATACTTTATGACGATCTTATCCTCAGGTTCCAGACTTGCGATTGCCGTTCGCAGTTCGACCGGGTCGTTGGTGACCTTCTCGCCGATCGACAGAATTCGATCCCCCGACTCGATGCCCGCCGTCTTCGCTGGCGAGCCTTCATAGACATATCGCACGAGCACCCCGACGGCATCTTCGCTATCGGGAATACGACCGGGCAGAATGCCCAAGAACGCATGTTCGTAGGGTTCCAGCTTGTCCGTCAGCACCAACTCTTTGGAATACGATTCTTCACCGCGTTTAAAGTCGACCTGAATCGTCTCACCGGCGAACAACGGACCCAGTATGTGCTTCATCTGACTATGCGAGTCGACCGTCACACCATTGATCGCCGTAATCCGATCTCCGGAAACAATGCCCGCCTCGCGAGCCGGAGATTTCGGGCGACTCACGCCAATCACAGGTTCAGCACCATACAAGTCCTGGCTCTTCATGGAGACGCCCATCTTGCCAGCATACAGCTCGCCCTCCTTCAGCCGATTCAGGTTCTGCATGACCGAATCCAGCGGAACAGCAAAGCCAATCCCCGAGTCGTACCATTCCGACCCGGCGACGACACTACTGGAATCAGGAGACATTGGCACCAACACACCCACGATCCGACCGTAGATATCGACCAGTGCGCCACCATAGTTGGCCGGCGAAACATTCGCATCAATCTGGATTGCCTTGCCCCAAACGCGCCCCTTCGCACTGACGATGCCAACCGTCATGTTGAAGCCATCCACCGGCAGCGTGCGTCCCACGGTGATGGCCCATTGCCCAACCGTCACGGACGATGCCGGCACCACCTCCGGGACAGCGAGCGGCTCATCGACCTCCACTTTCAATAGTACGAGGCTTCGGCTGTGATCTCGGGAAACAATTTCCGCAGCTCGGCGTTTTCCGTTGGGAAGCTGAATCAGGATGGAGTTTGGTTCCTGAATGAAGTTAACCGCACTCGAAATGATGTAGCCATCAGGATCAACAACGATGCCGGATGTTGGGGCCTGGTTTACCAGTTGGCCACCGACCTTCTCCATTCCACCGATCGTCTCGATGCGAACCACGAACGACGACGCCGAGTTTGCCGCGGCATGCAGCGACTCCTGCTCAAGGCGATCTACGTCCAACTGGGCATTCGCCGCCAGCGGCAGGCCAACGACACAACCAAGCGTCAGCAACCCAGCGAGCAGCAATCTGAATCTAGCGGGCTTCAATTTCAAACTCCATCAACTCGTTGTTCCGCACAATCGTAATCTGAACGGAGTCAACGATATCGACTTCCCGCAGCAGTTCATGAACGACCGACTGCGATGTTACCGTTTTTCCATTCACAAAGACGATCAGATCGTCAGCCTTCAACCCGCTACTGGCCGCCGGCGAGCCTGGCAGAATGGCGTCGACAAAGGGCGGCGTGTTTCGCAGGACATTGGGAATCAGCACCACGCCCAACGCATCGAGGTTGACCGATTCCTCCGGCAACGCATTGCCGGAGGCAGGCTCGTCGATAACCTTGCCAGTCAGAATGGATTCAACGGTCGCCCGTACCTGATCAATCGGCAGCGCATAGTTCAGCCAGATTCCGCTCTTGGAGTCCCGCAGTTCCTTACCAAGAATCCCGGCCAGGCGTCCGCGTGAATCGGTCAGGGCCCCACCCGCGGCGCCGGCGTTGTTGGTCATGGCATCGAGGACATAGATATCACCTCGATAGGGTGTCTCAAACGTACCACGACGGGCAGCGAGTTTTGAAACAGCTGCGACGACACCATGCAGGACACTCGTCGGCTCGTCGCCAGTGGCGACACCGTAGAGATTGCTGAACGCAAGGACTCGCGTTCCCGGTAGCAATCGCTTGGCATCTGCCAGTGAAAAGAAAGGCAAATCCTCCGATTCGATCTTGAGAATCGCCAGTTCCGTCTGGGGATCCGCCCCAGTAATCGTGGCCGTGAATTTGCGCCCGTCATCGAGCATGACGGTTGCTTCACCGGAGTCCAGAACATAACTCCATGCTGTCAGGATAAATCCGTCCGGCGAAATCAGGAAGCCACTCTGATAGGACTCCAGGTTTCGAAGTCCACCCGAGCCAAAGATTTTCACCATCCGAGGCTGAGCTTCGACGATGACGTCCGCGTAGGAGGGACTGACAACCTCCGCACCGACGGCGTTCCACGAACACGCCAGGAGCAAGAAGAATGGCAGTATTACACCGGGGAACTTTCTCACTGCAAAGCCTCTTCCGCAACAACGGCTAACTCAACCTCTTCGACGCGAATGGTCGCGTACTTTTCATCGCCAAAGTGGACCTCAATCTCACCGGGCATCGCTTTCCCGTTGATGACCTGATAGTCACGAAACAGGAGTTCGCAGGGATCGACTTCGATGTCCGGGAACAATTCCAGCCCGATCAGTTCACTGGTCTCAGGATGAAAATAGAAACGGGATTCCAGAACATCCCAGGTGCCTACCAGCACGTCGGCAACCTGCTCCAGTCCAGACGGACCGTACAGGGGACCGGTACCGAGGTAGTAGACATCTCCAAACTGCTCGGGGCCATGCACCAACATCCTTCGCCATTGGTGCAACGCCAGCAACAGCCCGCCGCTGTTCCGTGGACTTAGCTGCGTTTGCAACTCAACATCAAAGTCGACTTCCTGAAAGAGCTTGTTGATGCGACCACCGGCGAGGCGATCACCGAGCGCAACTTCGAACGGAACCTCGTCATTGAGTTTCCCGCGAATCAGCCAGACACTGGACGAGGCACTGAAGTCTCCCTGAGACTGATTTGATTTCCAGATGCGTTGCTGTGCCTGTTTGTTAAACCAGTAATTCGAATAACCGCGACGCTCTTCGAAGACCGCGGCAATCTGCGGCTCCAGTCCGTCGTCCTCGGACTCAACTTCCTCTGGCTTCGGCTTTCCGTTGGGCAACGGTTTTGGTTTTCGCCTGGGCTCCTCCTCCGGCTGCGGCAATTCCCGCTTGGGTGGAACGGGCTTGGGCGGTGGCGGCGCGATCCCACCCAACTGCAACTTGGCAATGAGTTCCTCGGAACGGTGAACGCCGGCAAGTCGTACATACACGTCAAACTGCTCGCCCTGCCGACGATACGACAACGGCACTCGCCAACCCTTCGGAAAAATCCCCAGCGTATTCTTGAAGCTATTCGCGCTTGTGATGTTACGACCGCCAAAGGAAACGATTTCATCGCCGTAGCGAAGCCCTCGCCGATACGCGTCCGACGAATCCAGAATATTGGAGACGACAACTCGCCCCGCGTCGTCCGTCGAAACCGTCGCCCCCAGAGTTGCGTGGTCCACAATGCGGCCACTGCGAAGGTAGCCCATGAAGTTCTTGATTTGATTGATCGAAATCGCGTACCCAACCCCAACGTTGACGCGCCCGCGTTTTTCAAAGGACCCACGACCATTAATCCCGATCAACTGCCCACGCGAATTCCACAGCGGACCGCCGGAATTGCCCGGATTGATGGCTGCGTCAGTCTGGATACAATCCGCGTATTCGAGCAGCGTCCCCGACGGGTACTGATACCGATGAACGCCCGAGACGATTCCGTACGTGATCGTGGGATGAAAATCCGTCGCCAGCAAGAACGGATTGCCGGAAACAATGCACCAATCTCCCGCTCGGACTGTGTCGGAATCACCCAGTTCGGCCGCCGGAAAATCCTCTCGCCCCAGCAACTTGATGAGTGCGACGTCGCCGGTCGGATCGACGCCCACGATCACGGCGTCGTAGAACTTGCCGTCGTTCATACCGCATTTGAGGTGCGTGCCAACGGGCTTGGTGACATGAAAGTTGGTCAACGCAAAACCATCGGAAGTAATCACAACCGCCGATCCACCACCAGCGGACTCTTCTTTTCCGAACACGGCAATCGTGCTCTTCGAAATCCGCTCGATGACCGCGATGCGATTTTGTTCGGCTTCGAGTACCGCCGCAGGCACTTCAGCCATCGCCGGAGCTGCAACCAGGCAGTAGCACATCGCCAGGAATGTCGTGCAGACGATTCGAATGTTCTGGTAAATCGTATTCGTAGCTACCGTAGCAGGTCGCATCATTTTAGTAGCCTCGCATCACCAAGATGTAACCTGTCCCCAATGTCAACGTTCCCGCCGTAGTCGACCAGAATTCGCATTCGTTTCGCACCGACAGCCGATACGTCGACGGGAATCAGAGGGTCTTTCCCGGAAACGGAGCGATAGAACACCTCGCGTTCGTCGAAATAGATTCGCAATTCAACGTCTGCCAACGAAGGAGCGTCGGGGTCCATGCCAACTGCCGTCTGGAACCGCTGGTACTTTCCAGCCAGTCGATACGTCAACTCCGTCCTGCTCTGCAGTGCAAGGCCCTTCTTGAACGTACGATTGCTGCCGACGATCGATGGATCCCAAATCCGGATAGGACCATCGTCAAAACTGCGGTCCAGACGCGGTTCGTTGAGCTTCTGAATGATGGGCTCCAGCTTTGAACCAAAAAACGGCGTCACCGTGGTGCTGGCAGTTTCGAGATTGGAAAGGTACACAGCGCCAAGCTGGGGAAATTCAATTCGCGTCACGTCTTCCAGTGAAATCTGGTGGCGAACGTTCGCCATCGTCACCAACGCAACCAACCCGTCTCCAAGCATTTTGGCCGACCGGAGAACGTACACGCTGCCGCTATTGGTAAAAATTCGCAGGCGAGGTGTCGCCGCGGCCTGTTCTTTTCGAGCCAACACGAAACCGGCAACCTTTGCACGCGGTGCCGGAATCGACTGACCGTTGTATTCGAACAAGACATTGGCATCCGTGACATCGAGGACGGTTCCCTTGAGGTAGTCGAGACTCGCTTCGCGGCGGATCACCAACAAGTCTTCCTGCTCCGATTCGGCGACCACTTCATTCCATGCCTCGTCGGTATCGCCCGGTTCGATCCAGCGTACTTCCCGCATGCTGCTAACATCCGCCTGCAGCGTCCGCTGCCCAGTTTCGATCGTGAATGCGCCGGCACTGGACTGTACTTTGTCCACCGTCACCAACGTATCATCGACGAAACGAACGTAGCCTTTCACTACCGGGTTGGCGGCAGGGGAGGGGAGACCGGCGCTACGCAATTCGCTGCGTGACAACCGCTTCGCCTCACCGTTTAGCGCAAGCGTCACACCGTCGGTCGCCACGGACGTCAATTCGCCACGCAACTGCCGACCATCAGAAAGGTCTGCGTCAACGACAACCAACGCTGCCAACGCCGCGAACAAATGCAAAATCATGGATACTCCTTCACGTTTCCCACAGCATGGACTACTGCGGATCCGCTCCCTCACGAGCCAACTTGATGAAGTATTCCTCAATTACGTCACGGTAGTGTGATGGAAACTCCTTACCTAACTGTTGCAGTGCCTGCTGCCGCTCCTTCGGCGGCAAATCGCCCCAACCGGCCTTCTTCGTGATCTCGGTTGGATCGACATTTCCGGGGCCCGTTGCACCGCCGGGCATTGAATCGTTCATCGGTTGACTGGGATTCAGCGTGTCACCAGCCTTTCCACTGCTGGCGGCCGCCTGCTGTTGCTGTTTCGCTTTGTCTTCCAGATCCTTGATCATCTTGTCGAGCTTCGCGATCACGTCGTCTTCTTCCTTGCGAACCCGCTTGCCGGCGCGACCGTGACCAAGACGCACTTTGATGCTGTCCATCATGCGGGAGACCTCATCGAGCGAATCCGCTTCCAGCGGAGCGATATCCGCCTGAATCAGTTTCGCCAGCGTGCCGAACCGGCGAGGCAGTTCCTCCTCGCGTTCCAGAAGTTTTTCAACGACCGGCAGACACTCTTTTTTCCTCAGCAGCCGATGAAACGCGATACTCTTGTAGAACAGCAGCGACGCCGGATCGATGACCGCCTCGGCTTTGACTTCTTCCAACTGATCCAGCGTTTCGTCGTAGAGCTCGTTTTGGGCCAGCCATCGCCCATAGACCAGACGAAGGTTATTGCGCACGAACGGCAACGTTTCCGACGACTGCAGGAATCCAAAATCCGGTAGCTCCGGAGTTGTTCGTGCTGATTTGCAAAACTGCAAAAGTGTCGCAGCATCTTCGCTTGCAATCGCGAAGCCCGCCGCCAGGACATCGAGACGCGCCGGTTCGGCGATGGGCTGATCCCACAGTCGCAGGATTTGCTGAGCCTGTTCGCCGGGAACGGACGATTCCGCAATCCACGTCTCCAGCTCCGCGCGAATTGCTTCCTGCGTGGGAGCCAGCCATGTCGAACGCTTCAATTCGTCGTCGGCCATCGTACTGTTTGCCGATGTCGCAAAAACAAGTAGAGCCAGAACTGCAAATCGCATCATTTGTTCTTCTCCAACACAATGTCACTGGTCACTTTGTAGATGCGTTTCTGACGATCCGACAGTTCCCGCAACGAATCCAACAGGTCATCATCCGTTGCCTGCCCAACCGGATCCTCGACGTCGGCCAGCATTTTGGAATACCGCTGCGTTCGTTTGTTAACACGCATCTGCAAAGCACGAATCATTTTTAGCTCGGCGATCTTGTTGACCAGCGGCTCATCCCCCGGCTGGCCGTTTTGCCCCGGCTTGCCTTGCTGTTGCTGTTGCTGCTTTCGCTCCTCCGCATCTTTTTGAGCTTTCTGCAACGCCGCAATCATTTCTTCCAGGGCCAGAATGATGTCTTCCTCTAGCCCCTGCGTGAACGTCCCGACCTTTTCTTCCGCAATCCGTCGGGCGACGGCATTCATGTCCGACCGCATCTGCTGAACCGCCTCGGGGAATGCCACGGACGAGCCTTCCTCGCGTAGCAGCGTTAGAGCCTTGTCGACCTCAAGGACGACTTTCCGCTGGTCCATGCTGAGTTTCCCGGCCTTCACGGTGAACTGCCGAGTCCGTTTGGCAGCCGGAGTCTTGTTCATCCGAACGGTGCTGTCCTGAATCTTCAGCTCCATCTCCAGCATCTTGCGAAAACGCCCCTCTAACATCGCAAGCACTCGCTCGATTTCTTCTTCGCGGAGCTGTCGCAGAATCTCTTCCAACTCGGCTTTCGCCTGCTCAAGCAATCGCTTGGCGGCTTCCTGTTCTTCAACAGCCTTATCGCGTTCGGCCTTGTCCAGCCTCTCTTGGGCTGCTCGCATTCGATCTTCGGCAGCGGCGATACGTTTACGCCCCGGGAAGTTCTGGTCCTGCTGTTCGGTCTGTTGTTGCTGATTTTCTCCCTGTTGACCTTCGCCTTGCTGTCCTTGTCCCTGCTGTCCTTGTCCCTGCTGTCCTTGTCCCTGCTGTCCTTGTCCCTGTTGTCCTTGTCCCTGTTGTCCTTCGCCCTGTTGTCCTTCGCCCTGTTGTCCTTCGCCCTGTTGTCCTTCGCCCTGTTGCCCTTGTCCCTGTTGCCCTTGTCCCTGTTGTCCTTCGCCGTCTTTGCCTTCGCCGTCTTTGCCTTCGCCGTCCTTACCTTCGCCGTCCTTGCCTTCGCCGTCCTTGCCTTCGCCGTCTTTACCTTCGCCGTCTTTACCTTCGCCGTCTTTACCTTCGCCGTCCTTACCTTCGCCGTCTTTACCTTCGCCGTCTTTACCTTCGCCGTCTTTACCTTCGCCGTCTTTACCTTCGCCGTCTTTGCCTTCGCCAGACTCCAAGCCTTCCGACTCGTCGATCTCCGCACCCAGCTTCTTGGTCTGGTCAGCGATTCGTTGCTGATCGCCAGATAGCCGCTCAGCAGACTCGCCGCCGGCCGTTCGCCCTTGCACGGATTTCTGTTGGCGGATGATTCGGTCGAGCTGCTTAATGTATCCTCGGACTCGCGCCTGTTCGTTCTTCAGACGGTCGGGGCGATTCTCCGAGCGCAAAAGGTCCAGCAGTGCCTCGAGATCGGTTTTCACCGACGTCTGACCTTCGATCGCTTTCTGAAGCTGCTCTTGCTGAAACAGTTTCACCAGCCCATCGAGCTGCGTCCCGATCTGCCGCTCTTTCCCTCGCGAGAGCGCCTGCCGGAGCAGGGCAGCACGTCGAGGATTTGCCCCCGAGTCATACTCGGCCATCTTCAACAGCAGAGATTCCAGTTGCCGATATCGATCCGACAACTGGCTTTGCCGGAGCGCCAACTCGACAGATCCGGATGCACTGGACGCTTGCCCCAGAACCGGAGCAGGCATCATGAGTGCCGCGAAAGAGAGAATGACCAATATCACACACGAAGCTGGCGGTTTCCAAAACGGGTGCGTGGTCGTCATATACACAATTCCATCCTGTGGGTTTTCAATGGCAGGCCGGCCATCTCAAGTATGCCACCGAACAAGCAGCCTGCGCGATCTATTATCTCCCCAATCAGCATATCTGGCAAATCCCATTCCATGCCGATGGCCATTGACGTAATCGTACTGTCTCGGCAATTTAACCGGTCAAATAGCATCGATGCTGGCTGCTTCACAGTCAGGTAAATCGACGGATTCCCACGGCGTTACTTGAACAGATCCAGCACTCCCGCCTTTTGTTCGTCTTTTGCTTTCTGAATCAGGGACTCCTGCTGCTCAATCATCTGGCGAACAATGTTCAGCAACTCGGCATAGTCTTCCAGTTCAATCATTTTTTCCAGAATCGCATCCATGGCGACAATGATCTGATCGGCCTCCGCCGTGACGTCAATCGACCGGGGTTCGGAAGAGACATCGGATGTGGACAGTGCCGCACGCAGTTCGCGAATGGATTCTCGATACTTCGGAAACATCAGATCCGCGACGTCGCGCAACGGAGCGATAATCTCATTCTCCATCCGCGACAACCGCTCCGGCGTATCCACTCGATTGTTGATCAACTCCTCGCGGATGTCCTCAAACGCGAGCGCAACGCCATCGACTTCGAAGACCGTCTGTTCGGACTTCTGTCCGGCCCAACTCGCCCATCGATCTCGCAATTGCCAGAGATTGCGTTCGGCAACTTCCGGGTCGATGCCTTCCTGCAAGGCAGGCTCCGTCTCCTCGGCCTCCTCACGAAAGGAGGCTCGCAAACGTCCCAGCGAATCACGACTCTGCATCATCTCGCTGCGAATCTGTTCGAACCGACGACGCAGGTTTAGCTCACGGCCATCCAGAATCGCCAACAACTCGTCATCACGAACCACGGTCAAGGTAGTGGCTTCACTGGAACCAAGGTGAGACTCACCGCCGAGATCATATTTGTCCGACGCCCGAATCGTGAAGACAACGCGATCTTCCGGTTTCAATTGATAGGGATTCTCTCGAGCCGTCGCCGACTCGCGACGTAGATCCAGAGCGGCATCCGCCAGATCGCCGGTCGCGTCAAATTCGAATTCACGCGTCGTATCACCCACCTTCAAATCAAACCACGACCGGGCCACTTCGTAGTCGTCCGTGACCGAGCCCTCAATGGCCAGCCGCGCTTTCGCCGTGATTGCGTTACTGATACCACGCAACGACACGTCGACTTTGGGAATCTCGTCCAGCACCGCACCAATCGAAAGCAGGTAAGGCTCCAGACTCTCAATTCCGTCCGTATCCAGCAAATGCACGACAACCGCGTATCGCCCGGACAGTTCGCCAACTTCGTACGCTACTTCGCGCGTCGCCGATTCGGCAGAGAAATCAAACACCTGCTCCTCGTCCGAATCGATATTGCGAATCCGCACCTGCGTAACATCCTTGCTGGTCTCAATTTTGGCCGTGATCTTACTGCCGATCGGCAGCTGCACACCCGGCGACCACGTTTCATCACGCGGCAAGAGGCCGGTGTACGCAGGCAGTTCACTATGCAAGTTGACCGCGGTGACAACCGGACTGGCAACGACGCGAATACGGTTGTCTCGCAATCGAAAATCACCACCAATCACATCAAATTCAATGTCATTCAACACACTCTTGAATGGCTTCCCATTGAATACGTAAAACTGGTAGCCATCCCGGACATCACCGTCCCGACTCATGTTCACCCGACCACGGTCACCGTCATACGTTTCATAGAGAATCGTACACAACTCGGGCGGCGGATATTCGCGATTGGCGTCCGCTCGGACTCGAAGAATCAGGTCCGTACCGCGTGCGAGTTTCAGTTTACCGGCTTCGAAACCAACCAGTTCGATTCGCGAACGTCGAGGCCACGGTTCATCCGACATCAGCAGCAACCGCGACGCGCCAATCCCCAATGCCTCGCGTCCCATCGCGCCCATCGCAACCAGCGAGCCCACCGCGACAATCGCCAGTCCCAATTTGACTGCCAACGGGCGATAGCTAAAGACACGACTTAGCTGCACTCCGCGAACGCCTTCTTCCGCTCGACCAATCGTTTGAGCGAACATCTCAGCGTTAAGCTCTGATGCATCGCCGGCTGAATCAACCGTTGCAGCCTCGATCGCCAATCGATCCGCTTTTTCGACATCCGTTTCGCGGCGTTCCCCCATTTCCACTGTCGTTACCAGGCTGTCACGAAATCCCGGAAACTGCTTTTCAATCAGTAGTGCCAGACTGGTGTCGCGAAACGTACTGAAGACACGTCGCAGGATGTACCAATAGATGACTCCGCAGCCTCCGAGCGCGACGATCGCCAGCAACACCGTCCGCGCCACACGCGGCATCTCGTTGGCACCGACAAGGACGGGAAGGTAATCCAGTGCCAGTCCAATCCAGAACGCCCCCACCAGCCAGATCACCAGGGCCGCGAGACCTTCGACGACGACGTACCAGCGGATGCGACTGCGTAACGAATCAAGCAGCTGCACCACCGAGCGTGGTGGGCGGTGGGTCGTCGGTCTGGATGAAGTTGCAGTTGCCATTCTACCTACGCAAGTTTGCTCAGCCGTCGAATCGTCCACTCAAGAAACAGGGTGCCGCAGATCAGCACCAACAGCCAGGTCATCAGACGTTGCTGAAAATCGCGATCCGGCGTGCCAGGCAGGAACGTCTCGCGTCGCTTGCTGATCACGGTCGCGGCCAACGAGGACTGTCCCTCGATCGCCGATGCGAGACCAACAAAATACTGCCCGCCGGACGTCGTCGCAATTTCCTGCAGCAGTGGGTCGTTGCGCTGTGGTCGCTCAATCTCGAGATTCGGCAGTCGCACGCGAACCTCTCGCTCCAGCACGACAGGCTCACCGTCACCCGGCAAAACCAGTTGCACTTGATAGTCGCCCGCCTGCGTGGCAATAAACCGACCACCATACATCCCGTCCCGCCCACCGTCGGTTTGCTGCAACTCCATTACTTCAGTCGAGCCATTGGGCAATTTTAGCGTGGCGCGAATCGAGGGGTCCCGCAACGGCTGGAACTGCTCGTCCACCACCGAGGCCCGTACGGAAATCGCGTCACCTCGTAGTGCCCGATCCTTGTCCACCAACAACAGGCCACGGTTGGAATCTCGCAACAACCGACCTTCCGAAACGAAGCGAATCAGCTTTGTGTAGAACCGTTCAAAGTGCCCTTCGTCAATGGAACGCAGACGCCAGAGCTCGCCGGTGCCCATAAACACAACTTTCCCCGATCCGTAGAACTGCCCGACGATCAGCGGTGGCTGCTGTTCGTTTAACGCGACCTGCGGATCCGAAAACCGTGCGTACACCATGGCGGCGGGTTTTACATCCCGCACCGGGTAGTAGCCGTACACGCCCGGGAATGAATTCCAGATATCCTCGGCTTCGCCTTCTTCGTCAGCCAAATCCAGGAAGGGAACCGTACGGCCATCTTCGGTAATCTCCAGCGGCCAGGAAATGCTGGCTCCGTATCGCCCAAGCTGAATTCTGGACGAGCTGAATGTTACCGGATAGAGCTGCCGCACAATCGAGATCTGCGAAGGAGCCCGCCGGTCCTCGGCCCAGACCGCCGTGTTCACCGCGCCCGCGATGCATACCAGCCCGCCGGCTTTTTCCGCCACCCATCGTTCCAGCAATTCAAGTTGCGTCTGATCAAACTGCGTCCAATCCGGATCAAACGCGACGATGGCGTCGTAGTCGAACAGCCCGGCAGCCTCCAGCGGCAAGTCAAAGAGAATATCGTCGGCCTCCTGCGAGACACCTTCCACGGCAGTTTGTAGCAACACGTCCACCGACACGTCCTTGTCGCGATGCAGCATGTTTCGCACAAAGCGATATTCGCGAGTAGGACCACCGGCCAGCAACAGCACCCGCGACTTGCGATCCACGATCTGGACCTTGGCCTGAATCATGTTGTCCGACTTGTCCCGGTCGATGTTGCTGGAGATCTGCAACGTATAAATGCGTTTGCCAACTTCCTCGGGAGTGACCTGCATCGGGATCGGCAGCACTTCGCCATCCACGCCCAGCGGGATCGTCAGATCGGCTTCCAGCACCTGTTGGCCATCCGGATTTTGCTCGGGACTGGACACCAGCGTCACATCGACCGACTGCCCCGCCAATCCGTAAGCCTGGATGTACCCAGTCAGTTTGAATTCGTCTCCTGGATAAACGCGGGCCGGAGCTTCCAGATCAACCAGTCGCACGTTGGATGGCGGCAGGTCGGAGGCGATGCCAATCGGGTACAGGGGCACTTCATTCTCACCGGCAACGACGGTTGCGGCCAAAGGTTCGACACCACGATTACTGTTACCGTCAGTGATCAGGGCAATTCCCGCCAACGGCGCACCACGTTCACGTGCCAGCACCCACGTAATGGCGTCGCCCATTCGGGTCGACCCACCGGCGGGCTCCAACAATCGAGCCCACTCGATCTCGCCCGGTTCAGGTTGACGCTCGCCATCCTGTGCAGAATCGGCCGGGTTGTCGGCGTCGCTATCGGCAGCCGCATCTTCGGTAGCCGTCACCCATCCAAACGCCTGTCGTGGTCCGTACTCCGGTTGGCGAAGATTCGCAACGGCCACCAGTACGACGCCCACCACCAGCGCAAAAACGCTGACCAATAGCGCCCACGATTCACCTTCGGCCGTACGCACGAGACTGCCTAGCACCAGATTCAGCAGCAATGCCACTGCGGCGAGTCCAAACATGCCGGCGGCGATCTTCCAGAAACTCCTTACTTCCGACAAAGCTGCCGACCGCAAGAGCTCCTCGTCGACGGTATCGACATCACCTGCGACGGATCCGGTTTGGGCAAACGTCGCTACCTCGGACGGCAAATTTGTTTCGTCAAAACGGTATACCGTTACGTCGTGCTTCTTCCGCAAGTCCGCCAGAAAACCGGTTTGTGAAAAGGCCCGCACCACCGCAGCAATTCGCGACTCTTTGGACGAATCGGCCAGCGGCATGTCGACAATCCCCATGCTCTGGCTGGCGTCGACCACAACGGCAAACCGACTGTTGCGAACCAGCTTTTGCTCGGTTCTCTTTTGCAGGTCCATCAGGAAAATCAGCAAGCCCACGAACGCCAGCACTCGCAGCAGCAACAACAGCCATCGCTTGCCCCGTGCCAGCTGTCGCGAATCCAGAAAGTACATCGTGGAAACGGCAAACAGCACGACAAGGCAGCCCAACACCAACAACAGCCAGTGCCACCACTCATCGAGCTGGCGAAGTCGCATGACTTCATAGTACGTTCGCGACGCGTCAGCTTGAGCCAACACCAATTGCTGAAACAGATTCATGACTGAACAGCACCTCCCTTTGGATGGTAGCTGGCCGAGTACGCCAGTAGCTGCTCGCCCACCAACATTGCGATCAGCAATCCAGCGAGTAGTTGACTCCACGAAAAGCCGTCCTGCGTAGTGCTCTCGTACTCAAGCTCGTCCGAGCTGTGAATTTCCACGTCCAACCCATCCAACTGTTCAGAAAGTTCCTGCGAGCCAAGCAGAGCCAGATCGCTCTCGCTGACGGGAGGATCCACCACAAACCGACGCTGCTTCGCCTGACCATCCAACGAAATCAAATTTGCCACGTAGACCCCAATCTCATCGGTCTCGCCCGTTCGAGCTGTCTGTTCACCGCCCAGCACAAAGGTCGACAGCGTCGCATCGCTGGGTGCCGGCTGCGGTTCAATCGCAATCTTCGCCTGACCTGCAGCCGCCGATCCTGGCCCCACGGCAGGCCGCGGCACGACAAACTCCAGTTCCGGGCGAAACTCGGACGTGTCGAGCTGGACGGTAATCGGTTCCCCCGTCTCCGTCCCGAATGCCAATTGACGGGACGACGAAAGGTAGCCGTGCAACTGCAGCACAACCACCGGGAAACTGGGGCCCATCGCCCAATTGTTCCACGTTGGCGAAGCGGTCGTCAGGAACGCAATCACCTGACCATCGCCAAAACGACGACCGACAACGAGCGGATCCTCATTTTTCAAAGTAGCAAGCACCCGCGCGTCCGGAGTGCTCTCCGGGGTCCAATCCGGATCGGCGGCGAAAAAGCGATCTATCCGGATGCGACGGGTCAGCGGACGGTTCTTACCACCCTCGTCCACCAGCACGCGAAAGATCGGATGATCGTTGATCTGCAAGTCAGGACCGTCATCGCCGGGCGAGCGCAAATGATCGCGTTCCGACTGAACAGGCAGCGGAAACAAACCCTCGCCTTCGCCATACATGTCGACGAGGAAACCGGGGTCCGAATTCGGCCCCAGGAAGATTCCCAATCCTCCACCACGACGCACGTAACGGCCGAGTGCACTCAGGGCACGCGGTTCCAGTCGCTCGACATTCAACAGGTAGATCGCCGCAAACCGCTCCAATTCGTTGTCGGTCGCATCACGCAGGAATGTTGGCGGCGCGAGCAACGGACTAATCCCCGTCACGACGCGGCCCGGGGCGAAAATGGATTGCAGGTAGTAAGCTTCTTCACCCTGTCCACTACCGTCGACCATCAGCACCGGCACTGCTGCCGGGATGTCGACCAAACAACGACGCGTATTGTCATCCTGCAACGAGTCACTGGGCAAGCTGGCCGAAACCACGTGCTGCCCAACCCGGTCGAAGCGAAACTGCGCCTGACGCGTCACGACCTCGCCGGCCGGAATCTCGTCGATCAACAACGAAGTCACCTGTTCGTCGGCGACGCCTTCGGGGTCGGTGATTACCACATCATCGGGATAGGATCGAGACGACAGTCGCACGGCAATCTGTTGAGCGGCGGACGGTCCGAAGTTGCGGACCTTCACATTCACCAACAGTGGCACCCCGGCCGCCAGCGTGCCAGCTTCGGTTTGAACGTCCACGACGGCAAGATTCTGATGGACGGCAGGAACGCAACGGATCAAATGCAGTTCCGCATCGTGCTTACGAAGCGTCCGCAGGGCTTCCTTCAGTTCCGACGACTGATCCCATTCCCTGGCCCGAAAGTCCGACAGCAGATACACGACGCGACTTTTCTCGGCCGCGTTGCCGACAAGACCATCCAGCATCTCCAGGACGGGAACCGGGCCCACCGCCAAACTGGAGACGTCAAAGCTTCGCTTGGCGGTTTCCATCGTTTCGGCAAACCCGGAATCCACCGTCACGGCGTTCAGATCCGCCAGCGATTCGCCCTCCGACTGCTCACGCGTCGTGGGTGAAAATCGCAGCAGAGTCACTTTTTGGTCCGTTGGCTGGGCAGCCAATTGCTCGGCAATCCGCGACAACGCGCGCGAAGCACTGTCGAACGCACTGCCATCGCTTCCCCGGTCCGACATTGAAATGCTGTCATCGAGCACAATGAAGTGATGGGTTGCCTGACCGCCCAAAAAGGCCGCGTCATCGTTGGAGATGAGTCCCGCCAACATTGCGACGACAGCAGCCACGACCAGAATTCGCAACAACAATAACAGGAACTGTTTCAGCCAAACCCAACGTCGGTGTTTCTGGTTGCTCTTCAGCAGAAACTCCATCGCGGCCCACTGTACCCGTTTCTGGCGCATCAGGTTGATCAGGTGGATCAACAATGGCACCAGCACAAGCAGGAACGCCCAGGTAAGTGGTTGGTAGATAAACTGCATTCGTTATGATCTCTGCTGCATTCCCATCCGGGCGCTGATGAAACTCGCCAGCGCCGCATCGAGCGGATCGCTGGTACGAATCAGTTTGTAGTCGATCCCGTTGGCTGCACTCGTGCGGCGCACTTCATCCAGAAATCCATTCAACGCTTCGAGGTAGCCTTCCCGGAGCGCTCGCGGGTTGCAGTTCAGTGCATCTTCGGACTCCAGCCCCTCGAAACGGGTTGGTCCGCTGAAATTGAAATCCAGTTCGTCGTCGTCCATGACATGCAGCACAAGCACATCATGACCTCGCTGACGCAACAGTCGCAGACCTTTGAACAGCGATTCGCGATCGGACAGCAAGTCGGAAATCAGAACCATCATCCCCCGGCGGGGAAACGTCTCGGCGACCTGTCGCAGGAGCGCTGCCATGTCCGTCTTGTCGGCAGGCTGCTGAACGTTGAGCGATTCAATAATCGAATTCAGATGTGTCCGACGGGTGCGAGTCGGAACCGTCATGCGGATCTTCTCATCAAACGTGACGCAACCGACCGCGTCCTGCTGATGCAGAATCAGATAAGCCAGGCTGGAGGCAATGGTACAGGCGATCTCATACTTGTTCATATCGCCGTCGCCGTACTCCATACTGCGCGACACATCGACCATCAGCGTACACCGGAGGTTGGTATCCTCCTCGAACTGCTTGACGGTCAGACGATCCTGCCGAGCCCAGACTTTCCAGTCGACATGGCGCAGGTCGTCACCGGGAGCGTATTCGCGGTGCTGGCGAAACTCGACGGAGTGACCGAAATACGGACTGCGATGCATTCCCGAAAGAAATCCTTCGACAATGTGACGGGCCCGCAAATCGAGTCGCGAAATCCGCTTGATCGCCTCAGGATGCAAAAATCTTCTGGAATCGGGCATCTCGCGTTAACTCATCTTCCTTCGTCGGAGTAGCCTCGAGCAGTTTTTCGATGATGTGGTCAGACGTCACACCATCACTCTGTGCGGCAAAATTTACCACCACGCGGTGTCGCAAAACGGGCTTCGCCAACGCGGCAATGTCATCGGTGGAAACGTGCGTGCGTCCGTACAACAGTGCCCGTGCCTTGCCACCCAGGATGAGGAACTGCACCGCACGGGGACCGGCTCCCCAGGACGACATTTCCTCCACGAAGTCCGGAATCCCCGGACTACCGACTCGCGTCTGTCGCACGAGCGACAGGGCGTAGCGAATCACATGATCGGAGATAGGCACTTCGCGAACCAGCGCCTGCAACTCGTTGATCTCGCTGGCATTGAGAACCGGCGAAACTTCCTGAGCCACCCCTCCGGTCGTTCGCTGTGCAACCTGAAATTCTTCGTCGAAGCTGGGATACTCGACGTAGATTTTGAACATGAAGCGGTCCTGCTGCGCTTCGGGCAGCGGATAGGTGCCTTCCTGTTCGATGGGGTTCTGCGTCGCCAGAACAAAGAAGGGATTTTCCAGCGGATAACGCTCGCGTCCCACCGTAATCTGACGCTCCTGCATGGCTTCCAGCAAAGCGGCCTGCGTCTTTGGCGGAGTCCGGTTGATTTCATCCGCCAGCAGCACGTTGCAGAACATTGGCCCTTGCAGAAACCGCCGCTCGCGAGCGCCCGTCGACTTGTTCTCTTCGAGGATCTCCGTCCCCGTGATGTCCGCCGGCATCAGGTCCGGTGTGAACTGAATTCGACTGAACGAAAGATCCATCGTCTTCGCCAGCGTGCTGATCATCAGCGTCTTTGCCAGGCCAGGCACACCCTCCAACAGGCAGTGCCCCTTGGCAAACAGGGTAATCAGCAACTCTTCAACGACGTTTTCCTGACCGACAATCACGCGAGAAAGTTGCTCGGCGATCTTCTCTCGTGCTTCGGACAAACGACGCACTGCAGCCTGATCAATGTTTCCGGATTCTGTCATTCGTACCCTTCGACCGACGATCTAAATAACTTCAAGGACAAGATTAAACGTGAAAATGCAAGTATCCGCCACAGCAGTCGACCGGCAACGCGGAATGTCGACGAAATTAAAGCCGGGAACAGCTCGTCGAATTTTACCGATCAAAGAGCCCGTCATCCTCTGCATCCGGCGTAGCGGGCGACTCTGTATCGGAAAATACATTCCGTAAAGCCGACAGTGCCTTGCCAAAGACGCTCCCTTTTTCGCGTTTGGTCTGCGTAGCATAACCGTACGGTGGAGCAGGTGCGCGTGGTTCATCCGTGAATTCGATTTTCCAGTTTCCATCGGAGGCCGGGACCCGAACGAACACTTCGTTTCGCTCCAGATCGCCCCGAACCTGGAACGCACTGCCCACGAACGGCCCAGTATGCATATGCAGTACGTGTCCGTCGCGAACATCAAGGATCACCGTCTGTAGCTGCTTGGATTTTGACTGATCGACTCGCATGAAGACCATGATGGGCACGTCGTCGGCAATGAAACGCCCCTTAATGAAATTCTTCAGTTTCGCGGGCACTTCCCAGGCAAGCTCGCCTTGCTGATCAAACGTATAGACGAACAAGTTCGAAACTCGGGTTTGCGTCCCCCCCGGACTCTTGTAGATCGTTTTCCCACCCGGCTTTCGAGTGGTATCCTCACCCAGCGTCACCACATACATGCCAGCTCGCTTCTCGACATGAATTGAGCGGACGTTTGCATCGCCAATCTCTACCGGGTGATCGACGATCAGTTCGCCGTCGTCCAAACGCAGAATCTGAATTTTCTTTTCTCGCGGATCGTAGACCGCCAACTCGGAATTCCCAATCAGTGCCGCTTTCGAACCGGCGCCGAGTTCTTTTCGCCAGCTCGCCGCGTTCCCTCGCTTGAGCAGATCCTTCATTTGAATCGAATGCACCATGGCATCATCGGGGACGGGCGCCTTTGCATTCGAGATCGACTTGAGCTCCGACGACAACATCAGTTGCAAGACGTCTTCCGGGTCCGGAAGCTCGCCGCCCACATTCCAGTCAAAACTGAGCGCACGTTGTCCAAACATGCGAAGCCGCGAACGCTGGCCTGGAACGGGACGGGACTCCAACTCGCGGCCGTCCATCGTCGAGAAAACTCGGGCGTTTCGATCATTGCCCAACGGCTTTCCGGGAGCGTGCACAAACACGTAGTCCTCGTCACCCCAAACTTCCGACGTCATATCAACGTCGTCGCGGCTCCAGACGGCGTCGCCCGTTTCCGGATCGAGACAAGTCAGATCGGAATACCGTCGTACGATGATCCCATGCGACGTCACGGGGCCCAGCGCAAGTCCGGAAACGGTTCGCGTGGACTCGATCTTGCGTCCCAGATCCAGCCCCAGATCTCCGAACCGAATGGTCTGGAAGGACGCTGTACTACCGTAGGGTGCGACACTCGCGCCGCCCTCCTGCCACACAATCGCCTCCTCGGCACCATCCCCGGCAGCCAACGCGTTGATGGCCACGACGGCTTCTCCCCGCGAGGCCACGATATAGTGCCCGTTGGTGCGAACGCGAACATCCCGCGATCGTGAACTACGCAGAATTGAATTCAGCGTCGCGATCGCTCGAACATTGCCCAACGCGTCACGCATCTGCAGCACCTTGTTGGTCTGGTTGGACAACACCAACTGTCGTCCCGGCAACTGCTGTCCCAACGGTTGCTCCGTGTCCAGCAGCAACGTCTGAGTGAGTGTGTCCGTTGGATTGATCCGTCCCGCAATGACTCGCGGTGTCTCGCGAAGCTGCGTCACTTTCGCTCGGCCGAACTTCCATTCCAGTAAGCCTTCGACCTGTTCTCGCACCGCATCATGTTTCAACAACAGCTCGTCAACGAACTCGCCGGCAGACTGGCCATCCGCAAGCATGGCGTCGGCATGCTGATCCCTGAGTCGCCGTACGATCTGCGCGGCGGCCTCCGGCAATTGACGCGAACTGTAGAGACCGGCCAGCTCTGCAAGCGCCTGTGCGGCAAACTCGCTGTCCCCCGAATCCGCGATACGCAACAACCGGGTTTCGGTGGTCGAGGTAATGAGGTCATTGCTTATCTGCTCGCTTAGCACGGCCATCAGCGCCTCGACCGCAAACGGTAGATCCTGCAATACGTTGACAACGCCCGGCAACTCAAGGGGGGTCGCACTGTCCAAAGCCGCTCGCCCCATTGCCGCCAATTCAACCCGCTGGCTGTCGCTCGCGTCATTCCAGAGATCGCGGAATAGCGTGCGATGCCAACGTTCCTGATGCATCTTCAACTGACGCGTGACGGGCATCAGCTCCACGCGATCCCGCACAATGCGATCACGCTGCGTCGCCGCCTCGCGTTCAAACAGCGTCAGGTTACGACGAAAGGCTTCGACGATCTGCCCTTCACGCCGCAAATTCATCGTCATGACGCGCAGGAATTCCTTCCGCGTTTTCGACTGTCGTTCGATGAGCGGTTCGATTTCCTTCGCCAGGAACGTGGCCCCCGGCACATTGTCTCGCAGCATATCCAGACTGGTGTTCACCAACAACTGCTCGGCGGCAATGCTGCTTCCCGATCCATCATTCGGGTAGCCGGCGATCGCCTGACGAAGGAATTGCAGCGCCTCTTCGCGGCGGCCATCCTCCAATGCCAGAATCGCATTGTGCTCAAGCGCCCAGGGATCCTGCCGGTTGGCCGTCAGTGCTGACTCAACCCGTTGCTCCAGTTTTTCTCGCTGAAAGAACGACCTCAGTCTTTTTTCGTTTTGCGAAAAAACAAAGTCCCGCGCCACGATCAGATTGCCCAACGCCTCGTCGGTCGGATGCGAAGCCAGAATCTCGCCTTTCTCCAGATCGATCTGCAGCAGATCCGGTGCGACCGTCGACAACAGATAAGTCGAACCGCTCTGAACGCCTCGTCCCGCTGGCGCGCTAGCCAGAGGCAACGTCCAGACAGTCTTGCCGGTTTCCAGGTTGGCGGCCGTCACACTTTCGGTCCCGACGAGAATGACGTTGCCGTTATGAACACCAGCTGTGTAAATCAGCTTGTCTCGTTTCCTCGGTGCCGGCCAAACACTGTTTCCAGTCAGCAGGTCCAGACAATTGACCTCACTGGTATCCCAGGCGGTGACGATAACTTTGCCCTCGCCGACCACCAACGAGTTATCTCTCCAACGATCGCCCTGCGGCACCGAACGCGCGTAGCCGGTACGTTTTGCAGTTCCACCGTATTCGAATCCCCAACGGAAGGCTCGTTGACGGGGGTCGATGGCCACAATTCCGCCGACGGATGTGGGGCAGAGGAGGATGCCATCGGCGTAGCACAAGTTCAGGCCCGCCCTGCGGCGTTGGACGCCCGAATTTCGATACGTCGTATTGATCAATGCAATCTGCTGTGACCAAACCAGATTGCCTTCGGCAGCATTCAACGCAAAGAGTCGAATCTCACCATTCTGTTCGCCCACACAAAACACTTCGTCGCCCACAGGCAACGGCGGCCCCAGAAAAAACACGCCGGCCAGCTTTGGCTCGGAGTCTGTTTCGTTACCACCCACCGACCACAGCAAGTAACCCTGTTTCTCAAGGTCGAGAGCCACCATCTTGTTGGAAAGCCCACCGGGATTGCGGGCCGCATAGTACTCGCTGTTCAGATCATCCAGCAGGAAGACAGACTTGCCGTCGCTACTGATTTGCCCATAGAGCGAGTCGTGCCAAACGCGATTTCGAATCAGGTTCGTGCGTCGCGCGTCGTTCGATGCATAGGAACTCTGGGAGCCATATCGTGTTGGCCCCTTCGTCCACGGATACGTCCAGACCCGGCTCCCTGTCTCAATGTCGACACCCCACAAATGATCGGTCGAACGCATCAACAACCAATTGCCGACAGCAAGTGGATGCATGCTCGGCGTGACGCCCTTTTCCCGCAGCGACTTCGCATGTCGCTCGAGCTGCTTGGGCTCGTCGCGATTCGGGGCCACCGGCAGATCCCATCGCATCGACTTCAACGGCATTCCAGCGGTTGTGTTGGCCGCCCGTTTTGCGTTGCCACCAAATAGCGGCCAGTCGACGATTTCCTGTTCGGTGGGAGAACCAATCTCGCCGGTCGTTGCCGACAGCCATTCAAGTGCCTGGCCGTCGTCCTTGAACCACGAAACCTCTTTGCCCGCAACACGCACTGGAATGCCCTGATCAACAATCCGCTGTTGGTCCAACACCTCTCGTGCCGCCGAACTGCGGTTTGCAATTTCCAGTGAAGTCGCCAACAGCAATTGTAACTCGGCCCCAAAACGTTCCGCAGCGACGGTGCTTTCACGAAGCCGCTGGAAGTGCATCACCGCCTGAAGTACATCGCCATTGCGCAAGGCTTCGCGACCCAGAATCATGGTGGCGTCCTGTCCCGCCTGGGTGTTGCCGTACCGACGAGAGATCTCTCCAATCAGATTGAAATCACGATCGCCAATAGCTCGATTGAACACTTGGCGCGCATCCGTACCGTGCGCCAACTCATAGGCTTCCAGCCCCGCTCGCGGCATGGTGCTGAGCGTACGTTCGGCCTCCAGTTTCAAACTCCCCAGGGATCGATCCGTGCGCCGCACAAAGTAATCTTCGGCCAATTCACTGGCGTCGTCCTCGTTGTCAGTCTCGCCGCCCCCGAGAATCAGGTCGAGACGTGTAATGGCATCAACGAAACGTTTCTCCTGAATGTCCTTGCGAGCGCGATCCAGTTCCCGCTGCAACTCGCGAGGGACGGGCAGGAAAGGCGTTGGCGAAGGCCGCGTCGTACGCGACAAACCGCCAATAAATGGCTGCGCAGCAGCGAACGATGGCCAAAGGAAAATCAGGAGCAAGCCGAGACAGAAGCACTGCGAAGAAACGTTGCCGGGCGAAATTCGCATTCGAATAGACGACATGAGAATGTGGTTGCTCCCTGCAAAGTAGTCGGTCGACGTAGGGCGGAGCGATGTCCGCACGGTGGCGATGTTGACGGCGATTCCCTCTGGCTCCGCATCCTGCTGGAACACCCGTCAGCCGATATATCGCTGGCCTCGTCCAAGTCACATCGCACAGCTCAATCGTATCCTATTGCCGCCTTTCGGACCACGAGCATGAAATTGTCGACGGCTACGGAAGGGCACTCCCCCTACCGCTGAAATGGGCGATTGCGGGCCCCGTTTTACGGCAAGCCACCAGGCCCGAAATCACAAAACCCCATTTTCCCCGAGAAACAGAGGGTTTTCGGGTTGCGTTTTGCAGATACGAGCATTAAACAATGCCGTCTTGCGGGATTTTTACCACACAGTGCAAAATTGTGACGTAGTGTTTCGCATTCACCACAATCGACCTTTTACTTCATTCTCATAAGGACCCAAGGAGGGCAAATCGAACGATGGCAAAAGCTGCTGCAAAAAAGGCTCCGACGAAAACTGAAATCCTGAACAGCATTGCTGAGCAAACCGAACTCAGCAAGAAGGATGTTGCTGCTGTGCTTGACGCGCTTGCAGGCGACATCGGCAAGGCTCTCGGCAAGCGGGGACCAGGAATGTTCTCGATCCCCGGCCTTTGCAAGATTCTCGTTCAGCGCAAGCCCGCTACCAAAGCTCGTAAAGGTATCAATCCCTTCACTGGCGAAGAGACCACGTTCAAAGCCAAGCCGGCTCGCAACGTCGTCAAAATCCGTCCTCTGAAGAACCTGAAGGACATGGTCTAAGCGGACCCGTTCAGCTCACATGAGCGAACGACAACCTATCGAGTTATCAAGCCGCGACGAATTCATCGCGGCTTTTTCTATGCAGTCTTATCGAGTAGCCAGGCACACGAAGGCGCCAGGCACACGAAATAGCCGACCATGCGATCCTGGCACCGAATTGGATTCCGGTCAGCCAACCAACTACCGCCAGGCCAAACTCATCACTCCCATGACAAACCAATTCGAACGCAGTCCGAATCCAGCTTGACGACGTAAACAATCGACGCCATTCGGAACTCGCCGGCCGGGTACTCGACACGGGTCTGGAACCCAACTTCAAATCGGTTGCGGGACGCTCCGACCACCGCCATCCCCCCATCGGACCTATCTACAGGCGTCATCGGAATCCGATTGTCTAGCGATGTCCAAAGAAAGGCTTCTGGTTCTTCCGTCAGAGGCTCGCGTTGCACAGAACGACGATCCTCCTTTTCTACCAACGATTCCAAACGTTCTTCGGTAATTTTCACGAGTGTTGACATACCCAAAGCTTACGTCAACTCACCACCCAAAGCATGGCCTACAAACGACTGTTTTCCAGCCCCTACTGTGTCGGCGACGTCCCCCTGCCGTCGAACGTTTCTTTTCGCAACCAAGCCCGAAACCGCGGGTCTGCGGCCAATTGCGATGCGAATTCACGATACCCAATCGCCAACGGATGACTTGCGTCACCATACTGCTCACTGGGAAGTGCAGCTTTCGCAATCACCAACGTACCGCTATCCGAGAGTGCTTCGGAAACCTGATCACGCAGTCGGTCATGAGCGTCCCGGTTCGCAGGCTTCAGCAAGTGCGTATTGAAAGGGCCAACGATCAGGCACACCAGATTGTCGCGATCCTGCAATAGTTCAATCAACGTCAATAGCGCCCGCCATTGCCGAGAACCTTCTAGCGACACCCAGTCGAACTCCGTCTGGCGGATTCCCGATTCATTCCACGCCCGCTCACGGTGTCGCAACGTTTGCTCCGGTTTCGGCGAAACAGGACGTATCTGCGAAAGTGGATTCTGATACGGTTCCTGAAGTGTCCAACGATGCACGTCCTGCCCATCGAAGGCAGTTTCGCGAACATGATCGAGCGTACTGCGAAATTGCAAACTACCGTCAATCGCAATCCCCAACCGTTCACTGAAGTCCGCGTGATAGGCGGGAATCGAACTGCTCACCCAGGGCCAGCGGTCGTTGAATTGCCGAACGAGCCGTTCGTGATTAAACGCAGACGCCTCCACCGAACTCAGGTCCCGTTCTGGCGAAGACATCCAAAGCAGGTTGCAATGCACAATCACCCGCTGCCCGCGAAGAGCCTTCCCATAGCGTCGCACCATGCCTTCCATCGCCAGCGGATGGAGCCCGTTTACACCACCGTTGACAAACTTGTGCTCCGGAAACTTCGCGGCGAGTTCCTGAACGAGAGTGTCCGAGGGCAGCGTGTACTCTCCCCAAATAACCGAGTCACCAATCAACATCACCGCGTCTTCTTTTGTGGCATGCTCCGTCAGGCGCTGGTACAGGTGGTAGTCATTGCTGGACGCATAGGGTATTCGAAAGTTGACTCCTGCCTCGAATTGTTCAATTCCGTCCCAGAACTGTGGGATCCGCCACAGGACGGCGGCGCAGAACACCAGCCCGAATGCCAGCTGAATCGGGCTCAGGCGCGGACACGTCATCACGAATTCAGACTGCTTCGCTGCGACAATGCCCGCTGGTTTCACGCTGGAATCTGTCATGACTAAAACTGAAAGTAGATGAAGGGTTGGTCGGCCTCGCCCGGCACACAGGCGACGTACAGGAACATCAGAATCGCAAGTACAACTCGAGTCAGTCCACTATCAGTGATCCATTGGAAGCGAGATTCGCTGATCCATTGATAGGCCCAGACCGACAGGACCAACCCCCAAAGCAGCACGGGGAAGCCCGGGTCTTCCCAGGATCCGGTAACGATCTCTGCGACGATGCGATTGGCGGCCGTCAGACTGTCAGCGCGGAAATAAATCCACCCAATGCAGACGACGAGAAATACGAACACCTGCTTGAGGATCGTTGGAAAGCGATCTCGGTACCAGGCTGAACGCTCCAGCGATCGAGTGACGATCGCCGCGACGCCATGGATCACTCCCCAAACCACGAAGGTCCAGTTCGCTCCATGCCAGAAACCGGAAATCACCATCACGACGAACAGGTTGACGTACGTCCGCAACGCTCCGCACCGACTGCCCCCGAGCGGAATATAGACATAGTCCCGAAACCAGGACGACAGACTGATGTGCCAACGACTCCAAAAGTCTCCAAACCCCGTGGCAAGATAGGGGTGGCGAAAGTTGAGCATCAGATCGAATCCCATCGCCCTCGCGACCCCACGCGCCATGTCGGTATAGCCGCTGAAGTCGAAGTAGATCTGCCACGCAAAAGCAAACGTGGCCATCGCCAAATGTGCACCGGAATGGCGTTCTGGCACGTTGAAAATCGGATCTGCGTAGGCCGCCAGGTAGTTTGACAACGCCACTTTCTTGAACAATCCCGTCAGGAACAGCGAGGCTCCGTCAGCGATCAACGACCACTCAAACGGTCTCGGGCGGGCCAACTGCGGCAACAGCTCACGCGCCCGCTCAACCGGTCCCGCAACCAACTGCGGAAAGAATGCGACGAACGTTGCAAAACGCACGAAGCTCTTCTCTCGCTCGATCTGCCCGCGATAGAAATCAATCGAATAACTCATCGATTGAAAAGTGAAAAACGATATGCCGACCGGAAGGACGATCTCCTGCAGCGGAAGCTCCCAATCCAACCCAAAGCTTCGTCCCAGCCAGTTTGCATTGTCGAGAAAGAAATTGGTGTACTTGAAATACGCCAGCAGCCCAAGGTTGTTGACCAGACTGACCCACAGCCATGTCACCTTGCGCGACAGCTTCAGGCCCGCTTGGGGGCGGTCCATCATCTGCACACACACATAGTCCACCAGCGTCGAATAGACGATCAGCAGCAAGTACCACGGACTCCAGAAGCCGTAGAAGAATAGGGATGCAGCCAACAACCAATGCAACCAGAAACGCCCGGCGCGGAGCGACCAATACCCGGTCAGCACAATCGCAAAGAAGATGAGGAACGGCCAGGTGTGAAACAGCATGACGAGGAGACCGATCGTTGCGGACTCGCTGCCGTGGCCAACGTCACGGCCCACGACAACTGCAAGGCGGAGCTACTTCAACAATTGCAGCTCGGTTTCGGAAAGTCGACGCACGCACCGAAAGCCCACGTAATTACGCGCGAAGCATGCATCGTGAATGCCGGAATCATCGAACTGTCGAACCGTAACACGACACTCTTCGGCAGCTGATTTCCAGGAGCCGCCACGCAAAACTCGCTTGGGGCCTTCGTCGGGGCCAAGTGGGTCAGCCGCTGGGCTCGTCGCATAGTAGTCTTCCTGATAGGTGTCGTTGCACCATTCCGCCACGTTGCCCAACATGTCGAACAAGCCGAACGCATTCGCACGCTTGCTTCCAACGGCGTCCGTTCGCTTACCCGAATTGCCACCGTAGCACGCGTTCGACGGAAGCTTCGCACTTCCGCCTGAAAAGTAATAGTCACCCGTCGAACCCGCTCGAGCCGCGTATTCCCATTCCGCTTCCGTTGGCAAACGATACCCATTGGCGGAAAAATTGCACGTAAAGTTGGCGAGGTCGTAGCACGGCTCCAGCCCCGCGGCGATCGATCGTTCGTTGCAGAATTCAGCCGCCTCGTTCCATCGAACCTGATCGACCGGATGATCCTCGCCTTTGAAGTTGGATGGGTTCGGAAGCTCCAGCTTCGCAAACTGAGCCTGCGTGACCTCCGTCGTATCGATGGCAAAAGCACCGATCGTCACTTCGTGTGGCGGCTGTTCGTTCGGCTGGCCCGTCGCGTTCCCCATTGTGAAAGCTCCACCCGGTAACGCCACCATGGCCACTCCTGTGGAGTCCGTAATTGGCACGCCTGCGGCCGCGTCTGACGGCTCCGGGCCGTTCGAGGTCGCAGAACTTCCTCCCGACTTCACGCCGCACCCAAGGCTTGAAATCAGGCAGGCGAGGCACAACACCGCGGACCACTGCCGTAGCGTTGCAGTACGGGCACGCCGGAAATTGCCGACCGTCCATTCGCGCGTCATTGTACTACCGTCCACTCGGATTCCTTGTTGGACATGGTGGGGTCGAAAGTCACGCGAGTCGGTTCGGCATCGCTATCGACCCGTTTCAGGTAGATGTCCCACGGCCCACGCACGCCCGTCATTTCGGCGACTTCGGCCTGAGTCCCCGGGCCTTTCGCTGGTTGCCGACCGCCGGGCCCCATGCTGAATGTGACGGTGTTACCATCGGGAGAAAAATCGGGGTGATATAGATGCATCTTCGCGTGTTTGTATAACACGCGGACATCCCGAAGACGGGGGCCTTTCTCCGAGAAATCGACTTCGGCAACGTTGACGGTATGGTCGTCGCTGCTCCAGGTCAGTCGCTTCGAATCCGAACTCAGGCAGGGTCGACACCCCGAGATCTTCAGGTCCACAACACGATTTCCCTCAACTTCGATCGCGATGATGGCGTGACCAAATCCCATTCCGCCATGTACCGTCGATACGATCCACTTTCCATCCGCCGACCAGGTTGGAACGTAGAGGTGCTCAATTTTCGTATTAGGGTGCTGCGTCGTCGCACCGGAGGCAACATCGTAAAAATGAATGCCCTTGGTTACGTAGTCCTTAATCCGAAACTTGCTGAACTCCTGTCGGGGAAAAGCCAACTCGCGCCCGTCGGGACTCCAGCAACAATGCCGTGCACCATCGGTGATCTTTTGTCGCCCGGAGCCATCTGCGTTCATCACGTAGAGTGAACGAGTAATCTTCCCGCCATCGTGAGTGTCCACGAGAAACGCGATTCGCGAGCCGTCAGGTGACGCCTGAGGGTAGAGTTCGTGGACGTTCGGGGTCGAAGTGATATTCTTTCGGTTCTTCCCGTCCGGATCAACTCGGCAGATTTCCCAGTTGTTGCCGACGTAGGCTTCGAACAGGATCGCAACTTCGGCGGCTGCCGCGGGACGCCCGGCGACGAAAAGCAGGAACAACGTCAAATATCGCCAGCAAAACATCGCGTCAGCTCCGGTAAGAGTATCTGTCTCTAGAACCGGATTTTAACAGACGCTTCGCAGGAATCTACGGCAGTCACAGCCGCCACCAGCCACCACAAAACTCAGATCAAGCCAGGCCACGCAGCGACAACCGCTCACGAATGACATCACCGAACAACATCAATTCGGACTAATCTTGTTCACTGTCGTGTCAGCACTATTCGTCGGCGACGTACGACGCAAGATCGCGAATTGGCGAATTGCCGCCGTGTAACTGGAGGTCTCCTCAGCATGTGGATCCTCAGGAATTCGGACAAAATAGTCATCGGGAAGGCAAAGCGTTTTCTTCATCACGCTCGCAATGACTGGCGGTACGTCGAAGTACAACTCCGATGCAAAACTCTCATGCGCCCAACGCCACAGCAGTTGATCCTTGACGCGCCGCCACTCCTCAAGATTCTCACTCGATGTTTCTGGCACATCGAGCCCAAACTGGCGTGCCGCGTCCCGGGTGAGTCGACGCCAGTACTGCCTGACTCGCCCATCCCTCGAGTCATCCAATTCTTCACGAATCAGCATCAACGCGCACTCCAACACGGCAGCAATCGCTGCGTCAATGTAGGCCGCTCGACGCATGGCGGGTCCCTGTTGCGAGAACAGACCATACGTCGCATCGAGCACCGCCGAGACTCGCGACCCGCGCGAAGTCGCATCGAATGACGCGATCCCGAATTCGGCTTCCTCATCTTCAAGCATCAATATGATGACGTGTAGGAGCTCTACAAAGAGTTTCTGTTCCGCACCGCAAATCGCACGGTCACCTGTGGATGTCTCATACATAAAGGTCGCTCCAAACTCTTCGGCCGGTAGTTCGCCCGCCACACGACGCGCAACTATCCAGAGAAACCAGTGACACCGGAGCCCCAAAATTCTCCTGCAAAACAGTCCGACGAAGAAATTCGTGAGGACCAAATGACGCAAGTGGACCGAAGCAGTGCAATCCGCAACTGCACAACCATCGAGGAGACACTTAGGGCGAAAGGCGCAAGACGGGGGACACAGAATGCCCGGCTGAGTTTAAAGCTCCGTGCTCTGGCTCGCCTGAAAGAAAACGTTCTTGCTGCAGTGAGAAAACCAGCTCCAGCAGAACCGCAGCAGAACTGCAGATTCGGAAGGAAAGAAAGTAGTGCCGATCGAAGCCGGGCACCGGCAGGTTGGCGAACGTATTCCCTGGTTAGCGGACGTATTCCCTGGTTAGCGGACGTGTTCCATGAGTGCCGCCGCCGAATCAATGACCTTGTGCGCCTCAGTCGCTCCGCCAGCTTTGGTGATCAGACTAATCGCATCTTCGAAGAGATCCCGGGCCGCCGTCATTTCATTCTTGCTGGCACCGGAACTCATAAGCGCCTGATGTTCGGCCTTCCGTTTATCACTGGCCTTGATGACGCTCACATATTGAGCTGTCACTTTGATGCCCTGCTTTTGCAACGCCTCCGCCACCAATTTGGGCGAGCCACCATGATTCTTGAGTTCTTCGCGAATGGCGGCTGTTTTCGATTTTGCTTTTGGTTTTGCCATAGAATTCTCGCCTCAGGACAACCCTCAATTTCCCCAGACGTACTCAATTTTGAGGTCCGTCATACAGCCATCGTGTAGTACCATATTATGCCAGATGTCATACACACAAGCACCCTCCGTTTGGTTTTTTCCTACGGTAATTAGAGTAACAATTACCGTCACTGGGCTCGGTAAACCGCAGCGGCAATTCGGATAATCACGTCGGCTGTTGACCGCCCGATCGACATGAGAGACCGCCGCCAGGCGTTTCCCGGTAGGTTGGTAGCGAAGAGAGGCTATTTCGCCTCAGCCGCACGTCGGGCAATGTTGAACATTCTCGCTGTAGCCCACCGATCTCGAACAAAGGTCGGTAGTTCGAACAGAGATAGATCGTGGGCAATGCCCATCCTCGTGGCTCGAGGACTCATACGGCATCAAACTTGTACGACATGCGAAGGAAGCTCTTCCAATTGCCCCATGACACGACCAGCGACTGCCATCCCGCTTAGAAACGCACCTTCTACGCGTGGTCCGCCGCACCAGTCACCACAGGCACCAACTTGCATTGCGGTGGAGAACAGGCAAGAGTCCGAGAGTGGCGTCGACGGAATCGCGAATCGCCAGCGATGCGCTTGAGTGTGCTCTGGCTTCCTGGGTGTCGCGCCAGTCGCTTTCCAAAACTCTGATAACAACCGCTCCTGGGCTGTTGACGCATTTTCTTCGATGTGACGCTCTGACCATTCCGCGGACGCGTGCACCACCCACGTCTCCGCGTCACCTTCGCGGCCCGGCTTTGCTCGATTCCTGGCCACCCAAGCGACTGCTGAGTTGTGAACAAAAGCGCCGTCAAAATCCGGGTTCAAGGGCTGAGAGAATGCCAGCATCAAGGCCCAACAACCATGCATCTCCGTTTGAGCACAAGACTTTGCCAGAGATGGTACCGCACTCAATAGCCTGGCTGACTGAGCAGCCGGAGCCGAGACAATTGCGACGTCATACCGTCCAAGCTCGGCTCCGTCGTTGGAACAGAGCCTCCACCTGCCGGATTCTCGATCCAGTGACTCCACCTGCGTTTGCAGCCGAATGTCGAGACCTTTCGCCAAGTGCTTACCGACTGCGTTCATGCCCGGTACGCCGACAAAGCGGTCGGTGCCGCTCTTGCGTTCGGTAATCTGACCATTTTCCAGCACGACGATGCTACCGCCCCAATTCGCTACCAGTCCGTCGTGAATCCACGACTTGACGTATCGTTTAAACCGCTGGTCGCGAGCGGTGAAATACTGAGCTCCATGATCGAACTGCAAGTTTTCTGGTGTGCGTCGTGTCGACATCCGACCGCCTACACCTCGGCTCTTCTCAAACACGGTTACCTTGAAGCCATGATCAGCGAGCGTGCGAGCACACATCAAACCTGAGATTCCGCTTCCGACAACGGCGATGGTCGGCGTGGAATCGCTCAGCGGACGCGTTGCCTTCTTCGTGTAGGCGACTGTATCGAGCCGTTTCGCGTGCTGTTCGGTCGTACGATCGCGGACCATTCCGAGTATTGGCCTCGCGGGCGGAAACGGACGATCGAATTGACCAAGGCACCAAAGTATCCCTCCGTAAGAAGCAGGGTCTCGCCCATCAAGTGCATAACGATGATTCAAATCAACGATAGCTGCCAGCGCGGACTGTGCGTCTGCCGTCCAACTCAGAATCGACTTGCCCCATGTCATGCGAACGTTATTGTGCAGCTCGCCGTGTATTAGCAATGATCGCTGTGCCGCATCCCAGAGCGCATCGCCCGTCCTTCCCCGCGCAAGAGTTTCCCACGACAACAGCTTGTGCCGCTCATCCAGTTCGTGCTCCTGGAGCGTCTTGGTCGCCCAATCGGGTAGCGCTGAGATTCGACCATGATCGGAACGATAGAAACAAAACCCGTAGGCCAACTCACGCCAGACCAGCAGCTCGTCGAGGTACTTTTTTGCACCGTCGTTGCTGCATTCATTGGCTTCACGAGCGATTCGCATTGGCGCAACCATCCCGTAGTGAAGATAAGGCGACATGCGGCTCACGCCGTCGTCCAACGCGTCATTTCGTCGTCGAGCGTACTCGGCCAACCCGGATTCCTTGAAAGCATTCCAGCGAGCATCGCCCGCAATCGATCCTCCGACGGTATGCCGGACCGGTGCGATTGCATGGTCAATCTCGCACTCGGCAACCAAGCTCGCAATGTCGGACGCAGACAGGTCAACAGGCTCGAATGGCAGATCAATCGGACGACTGGCGACTTTTGGCTCTACTTGAGTCGGCGGTAGCGATATTCTCTCCGCCAGGTGTTTCCTGGTTGCGTCGCGAAAAGCGAAAGCACGCTCGTAGGCTTTGCCGGCCAGCTGCATCGGCACAATACATGCGGTATCAACTGCGACCACCTTTGCGCTCACTCGGTTTGCCATTAGCGACGTCCAACGCTGAAGTGGCTGAACGGGCATGTCTTCGGTAATCACCAACGACGCACGATTTGCGAGCGGTATTAAGTGTGGTCCTCGATGCCCCGGACGCTCGACGTGCAATGCGTAGGCGAGGTTGGTGTCAACGCAAGCTGCCTGGATATCTCTAGCTCCCTCCAAAATGAACGTATGGTGGCGATCAGACGCGTATGGGTAGCGTTCAGATAGAGCGTGGTAAATCAGAACGGGAACCTGCAGTTGGTTGGCGCATTCGATGGCCACTTGCAGTGCTGGGTTTTCGTCCAGACGGCATGCTGTTCGCATCCAGTACAACACGAACTCTGACTGACGGACTTCTGTGCCGGGGGCGCCGATAACTCGGCTCCGCTCTCGCAACCGCTCAGGAAGACCGCCAAGGATCGTGTGGAGATTTTGTTTCACAATGACTACCAACCTCGAGTGCCAGGCGCGCCCTTGAATGGACCGACAATTCTTGAAGTGATCCAGACGCCATAAAAGCCACCTTCCTGCGCGACTTGCTCGTCGTCCACAAAGCAGCGTCCACACCAGGTCTGCCACGCGGAGGTAGGCTTGTCCCTGACAGGTGACTCCGTCCGAGAGCAATCCTATCGAGGAACAAAAATAGCCGACTGCAATCTTGATAGACTGAGCCGGCTTTGAAAAAACCAGTTTGCTCTAGCGAGATGCCATGCTGGTGAATGCAGTGTCCAGAGCTCGACGCATCGTCAACGCCTGTGTGTTGGAGCATGTCGTCTGCTGTGCCGAGGTCAGTGCCGTTTGCAGCGTCCGGGCAGTCGTCGAACACATGCCGTGGTCTTCCATAGCGAGCAGGTCCTTCGCGGTGGTCATGTAGACCTTTGCGCACTCTCCTGCATGACCTGCATCGTACAGCGGAGCTCCCTCGTTGAGCGCAACCTGGATCATGTGGCGTGGATTGCCGAGAGCAGCCGCTTTCTTCGCTGGTGGCAGAATGACCGAGTCGATGACGTGAATCACGCCGTTGCTGGCGTCCAAGTCCGTCGCGACGAGCTTCGCTTCGTTGACGAATGCGGCTTTCCCCTTCACGGCAATCTTGACGGAACCACCTTGCAGAGTTTCCGCTTTACCAGCGGATAGTGCGTCGGATGAATAGACCCGACCTGATACGACATGGTATTTCAGAATGTCAGCCAACTTCGACTTGTTTTCCGGCTTCAGCAGAGAAGCAACCGTTCCTTCAGGCAATTTGGCAAAAGCATCATCCGTAGGAGCGAACACAGTCAACGGCCCCTTACCGGACAGAGCTTCGACGAGCCCAGCGGCTTTGGCGGCGGCAACCAGTGTTTTGAACGTACCAGCTTTCACAGCCGTCGTCGGAATGTCATCTGAAGCTGGCAGGATTACCTGGTCGATCACGTGGATGACGCCGTTGCTGCAAGCGATGTCGGTCTTGACTACGTTGGCTTTGTCGACGGACACCTTGCCATCTTTCACCATGATGTCAATTTGCTGACCGTTCAGCGACTTCGCTCCGGATAGCTTGACGACTTTCTCAGCTGGAACATTACCCTTCACGACATGGTAGGTCAGGACATCCACCAGCTTTTGCTTGTTCTCCGGCTTGAGCAGAGTCTCGACTGTGCCCTTGGGTAGCTTTGCGAAAGCTTCGTCTGTCGGAGCAAGCACTGTGAAGGGCCCCTTGCTCTTGAGGGCATCGACCAGGTCGGCAGCCTGAAGAGCAGCCGCCAAAGTCTTGAAAGATCCAGCCGATACGGCCGTGTCTACGATGTCCTTCGATTGAGCGAAGGCGGACGATGTGGCGACAGCCGTCACGATCGACAAGACGAGAGCACTGAACTTGGGAGAGAAACGCATCTTTAATTCCTTGTGAGTTGTATCTTGATTCTTGGGTAACCGAGTCTTTGTTACTGTTTTGCAGCGAGCCTTGGCCAAGTCATTCGGTGCAATCAGGGTCATTAAAGGAAGCGCCTGGAAAGTGGCAAGTGCGTAAGCGAATAATTCTGCAAGGAGACATGTTTGCTGAAAATCGAAGAAGTTGCCTTGTCCTTTCGGTGTGTCTGACTAGCGTCTTGAAACGCGGTCACCGGGCGGGACGGCGGCCATTTCAATGCAAGGAAACGACGGATCTTGAAGAACAACGAACACTTCATGCAACTTGCGATCGAGGTCGCCCGACGAAATCCAAATGCTCCGTTTGGGGCAATCCTGGTTGACAGTGCAACTCAGACGGTCGTAGCGCAGGGACTTAACCGAGCGAAGTCCAACCCCATCATGCATGGCGAGATGGACGCAATGGATCAGTACGCGAATAGCGACCAAAACCAGTGGTCCAGACTTCGACTCTACACGACCGGCGAACCATGTTGCATGTGCCAGTCAGCAATCATCTGGGCCGGCATCCCGGAGGTCGTGTTTGGGACGTCAGTCGAAACACTCATCGGTCTGGGCTGGAATCAATTCCAACTCACCGCAGCCGACGTTGTCGCAAGTGCCAGGTTCGCTCAGTGCAACATCGTTGGCGGCGTCCTTGAGCAGGAGTGCGATCAGCTCTTCGTGCAGGCTGGAAAGCTGAAATCGTGAGCCCCGACCTCAGCGAATCTGCTCGAAACTTGAAGAAATTCATAAGGCGAAAAGCTTGCCGTCATCATCCGCTGAAAGCAAAGGCTTTGCACAGAGCCTGTTGAGCGGCGGGGGAATGGACTTACCGGTTTGGAGCTCCAACGGAGCATCAATTCGTCGCGGCAATTCGAGTGCATCGGCTCTTAACGCGGTGTGCTCGAGTTGACGAAACTCGCTGTTGTCGATGAACTGAATCTCTCGCTCGAGAAGCTTCAACGCTCGCTCTTTGAGCTGCCGACGGGTCGGGCGTACGGCGACATTCTTGCGTCGCCCGTTCGTTCCTTTTGCTGAAGAGACCATGAAGTACCCTGATGCGAAGTCAGGGCACTATAGGTACAGGTGCAAAACAGACCACAAATGTTCGTGGAGAGGCCGCCCCAAGGCGTCAGCTGGCCTAGAGCACGCCGGAGCCGGCAACATCGTCCAGCTCGATGTCCGCAGCCATGTTCCGAAGCTTACCGACCGCGCGAATCTCAAGTTGCCGAACGCGTTCCTTGGATACGCCAAGTTTGTTGGCAAGAAACTGTAGCGACTTCACCTTCCGGTGTGAGCCCAGAGCGTAGCGACAGCGGATAATGAATCTCTCCCGGCGATCCAACTGGCCGATCATCGCGCCGGCAGTTTCTCGCAGCGTACTCCAGAATCCATCCTGTACCGCGGAAGAGCCTCGCTCGTCTGCCGGTTCGATGGACCACTCTTCACCAGCTTGTGATACTTGAGTGCTTCGTAGTTTCGCCGACTTGACGGTGCGATAGAGATCACGGGCAATCGAACGGTAAGCATAGGTGCTGAATCGAAATCCTCGATCAAAGTCGAACTTGTCGACACAGTTCATGAGAGATACGAGTCCATCGCTCAGCATCTCGTCGAACGTGCTTTGCGTGCACACGAACTTCTTGACGATCGAGATTACAAGACGCATGTTCGACTTGATGAGATGATCCCGTAGCGAAAGGGCTTCCTGCTGCAAAGATTCGATCTCTTCAACGCTCTGCCAACTGGCTGTCGCCGCATCCAGTTCCGACAGGAATTCGCTCGCCAGGAACTTGCGATAATTCATCGCCTTGAAGAGCGTCTGCTCTTGCTCGAATGTCAGCAGCTCCGAATCGCACATCCGCTGCAAGTGGGCCGGCAGTCCCGTAGGTGTTTCCGTTGTTGGAACCCTGGAGGCGAGCACTTGATCCACGAAAGGGTCGCTGAGGCCCTCGCCCGCTCTATTGAAATCTGGATTAGAGATGTAGTGCGAGCTGTTGGATCGAAGCGACAAAACCCGCTGAGAAATAGCCGTACAGTCCGCGATTGCACCTGTCATCTCAAATCTCCGGCCCACAAAAACGTCCAAAACGTTCAGTTGTTATATCGGAGCGGGTAGAGCCGAACAACCTGCAAATCGCCACAAAACGCTAAAATACGCGTATCTGGCTAGAATTCGGCTGGCCGCAGCCCCCTGCCCAATCCCCTGAACGACACGAAAACGGTCAAAACACTCATTTCGCTGCGTGGGAAGTAATGCGGCTACCGGGCTTTGTCAGCATCAACTGTGCGACGCCGATCTGTCGCTCCCGAAACCCTGCTTCGCAGTAGCAGAAGTAGTAATGCCATGTCCGAATGAATCGTTCGTCAAAGCCCAGTGATTGAACCTTGGCGATCCGATCCCAGAAGTTGTGACGCCACAGCGCCAGCGTTTCGGCATAGTGCGGACCGAAATCCTCGGTGTGGAAGAATCGGAAATCGGTCTGCCTGCCGACGCAATCCGCAATAGCTCCGAAGCTTGGTAGAAACCCGCCGGGAAATATATAGCGCTGAATGAAGTCGACCGACCTGCAATAGCGCTCGTAGCGATGATCTGGAATCGTGATTGCCTGCAAGAGCATCACACCATCTTGCTTGAGTAGCTCGGAGCACCTGGAAAAGTACGTCGGCAGAAACTTCCTGCCAACAGCTTCGATCATCTCGATGGAGACCAGCTTGTCGTATTCTCCTGAAAGATCGCGGTAGTCTCTCTTCAACAACGTGACCTGGTCGTCCAATGACGCTTCTCGAAAGCGATTCTTCGCGTATTCGTACTGCTGATCGGAAATCGTCGTCGTCGTCACGCGACAGCCGTAGGTCCTCGCGGCGTGCTCGGCGAACCCTCCCCATCCGGTGCCGATCTCCAGCACATGATCGGCTGGACCGAGTCTCAGCTTGCGACAGATTCGATCGTACTTTTCCGTTGAAGCCTCTTCGAGAGTTGAATCCGGTCGTGGAAATACTCCGCTGGAGTAGGTCATCGTCGGATCCAGCATGAGTGCGAAGAACTCGTTGCTCAGATCGTAGTGGGCGGAGATATTTCGCTTGCTTCCGGATCGCGTATTCCGCCGCATCCAGTTGGCAGCGGATCGCAAGGGCCTCAGTAGTTGACTTGCTCCCCGCTCCATTCCCGACAGCGTTTCCATGTTCTGGGCGAGCACTCGCATCGTAGCCGTCAGGTCATCTGATTCCCAATAACCACGGATGTAGGCTTCCGCCGCACCGAGTCCGCCGCCGAGAGCCAGCTTCTGGTAGAAGCGTTCGTCGTGCACGGTTATCTCACCGGTCAGTCCGTCGCTTTCGGTTTGGCCGAACTCGAAACGTGATGCTCCGTCTGCAAGGCGAAGCCGACCGGACTTGATACCAGCCAATCTATTGACGACCGCTTTGCGAAGTAGACGCGACAGGCCTAGTGAAGGCTCTCGGCTTGTTCGCGGCGTTCTTCGGTCCGGCTCGGTAGCGAGACATCGGGCGGCGGGGGAGCCTTTGACGTGCTGTCGAGTTTCTTCGGGTGCTTGTAAAACGGACATTTCTTCCACCAAAGTCTGAAGGCTTGATAGTAAATTGCTGCCACGATTTGTGCGGTCATCACCGGATACCGCAGTGTCATTCGATTCAACTGTTGATTGGTGAGTTCGCGTCTCTTCAACTTCATACCAGCCGAAAACAACACCTCGTCGTCGCGGAGATTCGAAAGTTGAATGCTCAAGTCGTCGCCGGGTTGGGTTAGATTCCAGCGATACTCCAGGTCCATGCCCATGAATGGCGAGACGTGGAACTCTTTCGGGTGCGAGAACCGCAACGATGTCCTGTCGCCCGTCTGGTTTCCGTGCCAGAGCGTGTAGTAGTGACGTTCGTTCCACGGCGTGTTGCTGACTTCGGCCAACACGAACTCGACCCGTTCGTCGTTCTCGTCGTAGACGTAGAACATGTTCAGTGGGCTAAAGTAGTGACCGAAGTATCTCAGTTGGGTCAGCAAACGAATCGGCCCATTGGGCCTTATTCCAGTTTGCTGTTCGATCACGTGACGAACCTCGTCCTGCATCGACTGAGTTTCATCAAACAGGTGATCGGAATTCAGGAAGGACCTGCCAGCCATCTTCCGATCGCCAATCAAACGGCCGTCGCCGACGAGTTGGGCCAACTCCGCCAAATCCAAATAGACCATGAACAGTCTGTTTTGGAATTGGTGGGCTACCGGCGCGTTGCGGCGGTGCCACACTCGTCCTTCGTAGATGCAGCTGTGTTGCATGCTTCCAGCCCAATTCCAAAGTGCCGAGCGACGGCGAGAGCGCTGTTCACGCCGTCCTCATGAAATCCGTATCCCCAATACGCGCCGCAGAAATGCGTTCGATTCACTCCGCTGATTTGTTCGAACTCCTGCTGAGCGGCGATTGAATCGACGGAGTAAGCCGGATGTTGGTAGGTGAATTCCCGAATGACCTTTGCCGGATCGATGCTCTGACTTTCATTAAGAGTCAACAGAATCGGCGTTGAGCTATCGTGGTTCTGCAATCGGCTCAAGTCATAAGTGACCGAGGCACCCGCTTCTTTGCCGGCAGGAATATGATAGTTCCAACTCGCCCATGCCCTTCGACTACGCGGCAGCAGCCGGATATCCGTATGCAGGACGGCTTCATTCGGTTGGTAGGGGAAAGCGCTGAGAACGTCGCGTTCCCGCGCTGATGCGTCCCCAAGCATTTTGAGCGATTGATCTGCGTGCGACGCGAAGACAACTTCGTCAAACAGGGAAGTCTGCCCTCCGCTCGTCGTGAGCTTGATCTGCTCACCGGTCCGCTCAACAGATTCAACGGGACAATTCAACCGGACTCGGTCGCGAATGGGATCAAGCAACGCCTGTACATACTTTCGCGAGCCGCCGATGATCGTTCGCCATTGCGGACGGTCGCGAATTTGCATGAGGCCATGATTGGCGAAGAAGCCGATCATGAACTCTGCTGGAAAGTCGAGAATCGCTGTCGGCTTGCTGGACCAGATTGCGGCGGCCATTGGTACCAGGTATTGATCGATGAACGCTTTCCCGATTCCGTGCTCACCGAGAAACTGTCGAACTGTTTGGCCATCTCTCAAGTTGTTCGTCTGCGCAGCATTCATTCCGGCACGATTGAACCGAGCGATATCGCGCAGCATTCGCAAGAACGACGGCCGCACACAGTTCAGACGCTGGGCGAACAGTCCGTTCAGAGAACTCCCCTGGTATTCGATTCCCGTCCTCGAACTGCTCACACTAAAACTCATGTCACTCGCTTGTGAAGTAATCTCCAGCATTTCGAGCAGGCGGCAGAAGTTCGGGTAGGTGCGGCGATTGAACACCATGAATCCAGTGTCGACGGAGAATTCCTTCCCGGAAACCCGGACATCGACTGTGTTGGCGTGTCCCCCCGGATAGTCGTTCGCCTCAAAGACCGTCACGTCGTGTTGGGTCGAAAGCAGACGGGCAACGAGGCTGCCGCTGATGCCCGTGCCGATGATCGCAATTCGCATCAGGCGCGCTCCGCCGGTAGAGTCAATTCAGCCGATTCCAACACGGCTTGGGGAACAGGGTTCAGGTCCCAAACCAATCCGAACCACGACATGACGACGAGCAAGTAGTAAGAGATATCGATCTCCCACCAGTAGAAGCCCTGTCGAGCCGATGAGGGAAAGTGGTGGTGGTTGTTGTGCCAACCCTCTCCGAATGTGATCAGAGCGAGCCATATATTGTTTCGGCTATCGTCATTCGTCTCGAATCTTCGCGACCCGTAAACATGGGCGAGCGAATTGATGGCGAACGTGACGTGGTAGAGCGTGATGGTCGAGACAATGAATCCCCAGACGAACATCTGAGCACCGCTCGTGCCTGACTCCGGCCACAGGCTTCCAACGAGCGACCCGAAGCAGAACATTGCTACTCCCAGCAATGCAGGAGCGAGAAAATCGAACCGATCCAGGAATCGCAGCTCCGGGAACTTCAACCAGTCCTTAACAACCCGTTCGTCCGTCCCGTAGTTCTCACGTGTCATGAACCACAGCATGTGACTCCAGATGAAACCCTGCTGCGATGGCGAGTGGATATCGTGCGGTTTATCCGACGCCCGGTGATGATGGCGATGGTGCGCCGACCACCAAATCGGACCTCGCTGCCCAGCGGAACTTCCTAGCAATGCGCCCAAAAACTGAACGACACGGCCCGTCTTGAATGCTCGGTGCGAGAAATAGCGGTGATAAAAAGCGGTTAGGCCAAAGACGCGGATGAAATGCACAAAAACTGCCGTCGCGATCGCTATCCAGCTCCAGCCGACGACGAACACCAGCAGGCAGGCAGCGTGTAGCAAGAAGAATGGCAGAACGCGAAACCATTCGACTCGGCCGGGAAGTGACATGCATTTATCCGTAATATGGGTTGGTGAGAAAACGACGAGCGGAGCTTTTGAATTGAGCTGCGGCCGCCCGTTGACGTACTAACTTCGTAGCCAGAATCCGTATGATGACAAGTTCAGATTCTACTCAATTGGCTGCGATTTTCTTGGGTGGGAGTGGGACGAATGAGCTGGTCGTGCGAACGTAGTCTTCGTAGCCGTCGACTCTGGTTCTCAGTGAACTCTCGAGCAGTCGAACTCCCGACACTCGGATTAGCAGGAAAGACATGATGATTGGGCCGACAATCGTCCACCAAAACGAGTCCGGCGTCAGCGAAACGAAATAGAATCCCCACCAAACGAGGAAATCGCCGAAGTAGTTTGGATGCCGTGTATATCGCCACAGCCCCGTGTTCATGACGCGGCCCTTATTGGACGGCTGGGCCTTGAATCGGGCAAGCTGGTAGTCACCAATCGTCTCGAACAGCCACCCACCCAGCCAGAGAACTACCCCAATTGTCCCTAAGCCATGCCAGTCGCCAGCACTGGAAATACCAACCTGCAGTGGCAGAGAGATGATCCACATCAATAGCCCTTGGAGCCCAAAGACCGTCACGAGGCTCACAAGGGCAAAACGTTTGCCGTGCTTCTCGCGCATCGCAGCGTAGCGGTAGTCTTCCTCCTTACCCAAGTTTCTCCATGCGAGATAACCGGCGAGTCGCAGTCCCCAAATGCTGACCATCACGGCGATAATCAGGGACCTTGTTCCGCTCGTTTGGCTATTTGCGTAAGTAATCCAGGCAAGGATAACAAACCCTACGCCCCAAAAAATGTCGACAATGCTGGCATCGCCACGTATCAGGCTCACAATCCAGAGGAGGAAGCAAAGGACCGCTATTGCAGCGAGATTGAAGGCAAGAATTTGACCCAGAGGCATGTCGAATCTCGGTTAGGGGTTGTCACGACTCTATCATATTAGAGTAGCGGCAACCCCTATCCTCGAAACCAAGCAATTACGACCGATGAACGCAATTCAGTTGGCCGAAATGGGCTTCATTCCGGACCCCCTCATCCGTATCGGTATTCGGCGTCTTCTCCGAAACCGGCTCAGAGCCGTTTCCCGCACGTCTGACGCACATCGTGCACGAGCTACGGCGGAATTCGCTGCGGAATTGCGAGCAAGCCCGCTGGCGGTCGCGACGGACGCCGCAAATCAGCAGCACTACGAAGTGCCAGCTGAATTCTTCGAGTTCGTCTTGGGACCGCGCCTGAAATACAGCTGCTGCCACTATGGCGGTGCGGAAACTAATTTAGGCGATGCCGAGGACGAAATGCTCCGCGTAACGTGTGAGCGAGCAGAGATTGCTGACGGAATGTCTGTCCTCGAACTGGGTTGCGGTTGGGGATCATTGACTTTGTGGATGGCAGAGAAATTTCCGAATAGCCGAATCGTCGCCGTTTCGAATTCGGCTTCGCAGCGAGAGTTCATTGAGTCCAAAGCGCGAACACACGGTTTCGACAACGTTCAAGTGATTACGGCTGACATGCGGGAATTCGAGTGCGACGACCAATTTGATCGCATCGTTTCTGTCGAGATGTTCGAACATATGCGAAATTACGAGTTGCTACTTCATCGCGTGTCGAATTGGTTGAAGGACGATGGAAGGGCGTTCGTGCACGTATTCTGTCATCGAGACACACCGTACCTGTTCGAAACCGAAGGGAGTGCCAACTGGATGGGGCGGCACTTCTTTACGGGTGGCATGATGCCATCGGAAAATCTGTTTCGGGAATTCAGTACAGACCTCTCGGTCGAACATCAATGGCGCGTCGACGGGCTGCACTACTGGAAAACCTGTGAAGCCTGGCTGCAAAATCTCGATCGAAATCGAGCTGCCATTCTGGATCGCTTCGAACAAGATCTGTCCGCAAGAGATGCGAGAAGAAACCTGCAAAGATGGCGGATCTTTTTCATGGCATGCGCCGAACTGTTTCGTTTCGAGGGTGGAAACGAATGGTACGTAGGCCACTACCGATTTGCGAAAAGCGGATCCGAACAAGGAACCGACCGGCGAGAATCACATCGCGAACCCTCGAGCGAAATTCAGTACAGTGGCGCCGACAACGGATAGAAAATGAATCGCAATATACTCTTGATGGTCTTCATTACGATTCTCATTGCCATGCTGGCAGTGACCACCTATGCCTCACTTGACCGCAGTGTTTTTAAAGTCGGAACCGATTTGACTTCGGATCCCTGGTTTCAAGCGACACTTGCGGACGCCTATTTCGGTTTCGTCACGTTCTACGTATGGGTGTTCTATAAGGAACGAGGCACCTTGTTTCGGCTGGTTTGGTTTGTTTTGATCATGACTCTTGGCAATATCGCGATGGCAGTCTACGTGTTGATTCAGTTGGCGAGTTGGGACCCCGCTACCGGGCCCGACGGAATCCTACTACGCCGAACGGCACAGACATTGCAGTAAAATCACCGCAAATTTGGCTTCTGTCGACGAATTCGAGACATTCTAGTGTTGTCACCGCAGAGTTGGTTCCTACGTTGCCCTGTAGGTGTACGCCACAATATCCCCTGATTCGGCCCTCCGAGATAGCTTGCCATGCCAACAACGAAAGACAGCCAATCAGCTGAGGAACCAATGAAGTGTATGGAAGTCTGGGGCGGTAGCTGCGCAAGCGACGCCTGTCTTCGTCGACCTGGGCTTGATATCTGGATACAGAGCAACGACGTGCAATGTGCCAGTGAAGGGGGCGGCGACGTGCATCTGCTCTCGTCGTGTGCTTCTGGCCGGATCACCCGCATGTTGCTTGCAGACATTTGTGGAATCGGCCCACTCTTCTCGGAGATTGCCGGTGAGATCCGCGACCTGATGAAGCGAAACGTCAACGCGATTCAACAGCAACGTATTGTTCGCGAAATTTGCTCTCGTTTGGAAGAGGCGGCACATAAAGGCGGCTATGCGTCGATGTTGATTAGTACTTACTTCGCGCCGACCCGCTCCTACAGTTTGTGCAACACCGGCCATCCGCCACCTTTGGTTTACCGGAAAACGGACTCAGCCTGGTCTGTCCTCAAGACGCAACCGAATTCCGCTGATACCGCGACGAAGGTAGACATGGTGACGCCGGACGAGTACCAACACATCAAGACGAAGCTCGACGTTGGAGACATCGTCTTGAGCTACAGCAATGTCTTGACCGAGTGCCGCGACCAGGAAGGCAACACACTTGGTCATCAAGGAGTACTCGATCGAGTCCGTACGCTTGACTTGAATCAGCCCGAAGATCTGGCGTCTGCTCTGGTGAACCTCATTCGAGACGACCACGTCGACAATGTGAATGCTGACGAGGCGACCGTCCTCGTATGTCGGGCTACCGAAACGAAAGTCGCAATGCGAGACAATGTGCTTGCGCCGTTTCGCCTGCTGGGGACCGTCTCTGACAACACAAGCATTGAATAGCTAACACTCAGAAGGGATTCAAATGACTTCTCTCGCAGCCCCCACGACGGATAGAATGCAGTGCATGGAGGTGTGGGGAGGAAACTCTTCTGTCAACCGCGAGTTGCAGACTCCCGGATTGCAGGTCTGGGTTTATAGCCAACCGTACGAGAACGCTTCAAATGGAGGAGACGTGTACTACGTCTCGTCTTGCGCTTCTGGACGCATAACCCGCCTTCTACTGGCCGACGTTTGCGGACACGGTGATGCGGTCGCAAGCATTTCCGCCGATCTTCGCGACTTGATGAGGCGCAACGTCAACCTCATTAGCCAGAGTCGGTTCGTGAGTCAGATGAATCGGCAGTTTGCGAACAGCATTGCCTCGGACGAATTCGCAACGGCAGTCGTGTGCACATTTTTCTCTCCCACGCAATCACTCCAGTTTTGCAACGCGGGTCACCCGATCCCGTACTTGTATCGAGCCAGGCAAAAGCAATGGGTGCCGGCCCGGGAAGTCGCGAAAGCGACCCTGGCCGAAGGTACTGCAGATACACCGCTTGGAGTGATCGAGGAAGCAGTTTATTCAAACTTCGAACTCAAGTTGGAACCGGATGATATGGTTCTGTGTGTTAGTGACGCTTTCACGGAGTCTTTCGACGAATCCGGACAGATGCTTGGCACCAAGGGGCTCCTCGACATCGTGCGTCAACTCGACGCCTCGCGTTCAGAGTCACTTGTAAGTGAGCTGACGAAGTTGCTTTCATCCATGGACGAGCAAAACCTCAACGGTGACGATGCAAGCGTTCTTCTGTTCCGAGCCGATGGCACGAGACCATCTTTCGCAAGCGATCTGATGGCTCCAATTCGAATGTTTCGAGGCGTGCGTGATGCGACACACTTCGCCTGCAAGCGTTAACCCCAAGCCCCAAAATGCCTCAACAAAAGACAGACCTGCCTTCGAAGATCTGCATTACGTGTGGCCGGCCGTTCCAGTGGAGGAAAAAGTGGGCACGCTCCTGGGAGCAGGTGAAGCACTGTAGCGAACGATGCCGCCGACGTCGTCGAACCACTCAGGCGTCTTGAATTCATCGATACCAGAGAACGTTGCCGCGGTTGCGCACGCGTTTCCCCTGCGCTGCTCGCCGAGATTCCTGTTTCAAGATGAAGTTTCGATGGATATTCGATCCATAGCCCGTGACAGGACGAGCATCGCCGAAACTTGAAGAGCGATAATAAGACTTACGATAACGCCGCGCTTCAACACTATCGACGAAGCTTAAGCTGGCCAAAACGACGACGAGTGCAATAGCTCCGGTGAACTTCATTTTGCTTCTCCGATGAATAAGAAATGAATCGAGGTACCACATAACAAAAACGCATAGGCCGCCTAACTCGATGCAGCCGACGTGTTGCCCAAAGAACGCACAAACCCGCGAACCAAAAGCCCAGCGGGGATTGTCAGCAGCACGGTAGATAGTGCCAACGTGAATCCAGAAACCCAGCCGATATCAAAACGTGCTCTGCCACTAAACGTTTGGATGAGGCTGAAGGCGGTGAAAGCGACTACCGAAAGTGTTGCAAATCTCACGGCGGTTAACCGAACGGTTTCTTTCACTTGAAGGATTGAGAGACTCCACGCCAGAAACGGAAAATACTGGATCGCATGAATTGGCATGCCGTGCGGAAACTTCATCACTCCAGCTTCGCCGTAAACGCCGGGATTCCCACCGATGGACAGCTGGCGATTGCCGTGGCCTACCAAAACGAAACCTAGCAGACACGCAAACAGGAGGAGCACCATCCCGCTACGGATCGCGAGCTTCATGTCGCTCGTAACTTTCAACGCTCCGAAACTCCTGAAAGTCAGGTCCGCGATAACGACCGTTGCAAAAAGGATCAATCCTTCAATCCATCCAAGAACGTTCGCGTCAAACGGCGTCGCGCGGTTGAAGTGAGAAGCGACGCCACGCCATTGCTGCAAGGTGATGAGGCCAACCTCCGCGAGCATCGCGACGCTGAAAGCCGTAAATAGCGGGCCATCGGCGAAACGTGGCTTCAACAATCCGACCAACCAACCTAACGAGAGCATCGTGGCGCCAGCCGAGAAGCCAAACAATATCGGCTTCCTCCACGAAACATCACCGCCCAGCGAGCCGCCATCGATCGCCCAGACAATTACGTGTAACAGACCGCTCAGGAGCAGCAGTCCACCGACAAAGTACATCGCTTTTTGCGACAACAGACCCAACTTCGATGTGGCGTAAGCTCGATCCGGTTTATCGAGGTATGGAGTGGACATGCGGCTTTCCCTGAAGTTTCGAAGTGTCTTCGGTCAGGTCATGAACGGTCACGAACTATCCAGGATAGCTCTTCAGCATCCAGACCGTTTTTTCATGCACCTGAATACGAGCGATCATCATGTCTTCCGTTTCGGCGTCACCGTTTTCGTTGGCTTTCAGCAAATGATTCACCATTTAATCCAATTCATGCGCAGTTGCTTTCGAAACTGCTGCCTGGCTTCGTTGATACGACCGACTCAAGTATGTGTTCGTTTCTCACCAAGGTTGAATGACGTCGGCTCGGCGTAGCAGATAGCTCAGCGTAGGACTCACGCGCCAACCATCGGTCGTCTGACCCTGCAGCAATTCTGTGCCGGTCAGCCAGCGACCTTCGACTATTCCCGCCGCAGCTTGTCGGGCTGCGTGGCTGTAGAGATGAACGACGTAAAAAGAGACAGCAATGTGCGAATTAGCAGTCGATTCGGGGAGCTTGTCGACGAATTCGAGGTTGAGTTGTGCCATGTCCGAAACCAACACATCGCGTTTCGTCAGACTTAGCGATGCGAGTACTTCACGGTGGATGCAATCGCGGTAAGACTCATCAAGATCGCGTTCAGCTTTGATAAAGTCGAAACAGCTTCGGTTGTTATCCCAGAGGCAAAACCACTTCGAGCTCGACTCGGCGGATTCGGGTATCAAGGCCACGGAACGAAAGAACTTAGGCGGGGAAGAATCGTGCGAGTTGAAGTTTGGCTGCCAAAGAATCATCGACTCGACTCATACCTGCAAGGGACTGGTTACACAACAGTCTAGGCATCGACCGCGAGATGGCACGTCCCAAAGTACGCGGAGGACTCCCTGTCAGGAACCGAAGCTCCGCGATTCACGGAGCAAGCGGACCACCTCTGTGTCTGTCGGGAATTTGAGTGACGGTACGTGCGCCAGGTCGACAAATCCCACGTCAACCAAGTCGCCGCCGGGCCGCAACTCTCCCTTTAAGCGCTGGCCGCCATACCAGACGCCAACCGTCTGCCGATCCGGTGCATGGAAATTTGACTTCACAGCGATTACCCCAGTCAGCGACACCAGCAGTCCGGTTTCCTCTTCGAATTCGCGACAAGCCGCGTCGTCCACCGACTCGTCCCATTCGACATGGCCGCAAGGAATACACAAACCGCCATCACGCCTGCGACCAACGAGCAGCTGTTGATTTTCGACGAGCACGACCGCTACGCCCACCGTTGGATTCCGATATTGCATCCATCCACAAGACGGGCATTTCCTGCGAATCAAATCGTCGTCAGCGAAGTCCTGTAATGATGTGGCACAGTGCGGACAGAAGGTGAAGACCGACGGGTATTCCGCTTTTCGGACGTTAGGAGGTGGTGGAGGCACGTTAGGCGGTCACCACGTCGTTTTGTGCCACGCTGACGGTCGGTGGCAGTTCAATCGGCTCGTGTTGTGCTCGGAGGGCGATCTCTCGAAGCATGCCGCCGAAAATCACAACGTGAAGCGGGAACAAGCTGTACCAATAGATCAGCCCGAACAGGCCGACGGGGTCGAATAGTGCGGTTTGTCGGATGGTGGAGCCATTCTCTGTTGGCTCTACTTCGAACTCAAGCCACGCCCGCCCCGGCACCTTCATCTCCGCAGCCAACATGAGTCGATGATTGGGCTCGTATTCTTCGACTCGCCACCAATCGAGCACATCGCCGACTCTCAGGTATTCTGGGTCTCGTCTCGATCGACGCTTGCCAATTCCTCCAAACAGCAAATCGATCCAACCGCGGATCGTCCATAAGAAGTTGGCGCAATACCAACCGCGATCGCCTCCGATCCGTCGTATCGGCGCGAACGCTCTTTCCGGCGGTACTGGCACTTCGACTGTTCGCGTATCGAAGACTCGATTCTTGAATCGCACACCACCCCATTGCAGCACGCCCCGCGACATCGACAGGGCATCCGACCAACGTGTCTGTGCAATCTCGTTTTCTTCGTTCGTAAACGCTCGGTCAATTGCGTCGCTCAGCCCACGTGGTTTGACTTCAAATTCCCGCAGTGCCGAATCGTCCTTTACGACGGTCGGATTGCGAAGACTGTCAACGAGCTTCCTTCCAATGCGGGCGTACACCGGGGTCACAAATCCCAGCCAGAGGCTCGAGAGTCGCGGAGTGAGGACCGGCACGGAAATCATCCAGCGTTTCAAGCCGCGTTGTTTCGCGTACTCCTGCATGATGTCGCCGTAACTCACCTGGTCCGGTCCGCCAATTTCAAAGATGCGGCTCTCCGTGTGGGGCCAGTTGAGTGCTCCCAGCAGGTAGTCGAGCAAGTCCTCGATCGCGATCGGTTGTGCCTTGACGCTGACCCATTTCGGACAAATCATCACGGGCAGACGCTGAACCAATGCCCGCACTAACTCGAAAGAGAGGCTGCCGGATCCGATAACAATCGAGGCGCGAAATTCAACAATCTGCACGCCAGACTCTCGGAGCACTTCGCCCACCTCGTGTCGACTGCGAAGGTGCAGTGACAGGTCGTCGCTGTCTTCGCCGAGACCACCGAGATAGACGATACGCTTCACGCCAGCCTTTTTAGCGGCGTCGCCGAAGTTCTTCGCAGCCACTCGATCCTGGACTTCGAACGATCCTGATGACCCCATTGAGTGGACGAGATAGTAGGCCGTCTCGATATCTTCCAGAGCACACTGAAGTGATTCAGGATCGAGCACGTCACCTCGAATGACCTCCGTGCCCTCGCCAACCTGACTCACAAGGTTTTCCGGTCGACGGGCAAGACAGCGAACTTGAAGGCCACGCGCTTCAAGCAACCGTAGGAGTCGGCCGCCGACGTAGCCGGTTGCTCCGGTGAGCAGAACTGTCTTTGGTTCGTTCGTCATGGCAGCGTATTCCTAATGATCTCGACCGGCGAAGAAGCGACAGGCTGGAAGCCTATCCCACTCGACCAGCGGCAATGCTGCTGCGGTCGTGAACAACTAAACGACCTCCCTCAGGACGAGCAACCTCCGGGCGGCCCATGCGCATCTGCGAAACCAGTGTCCCGATACGAGCAGACGATAGATACCCCAATCGTATCGCACTCTTGCCCTCTTCCAGATTCCTGAATGTGGGATAGGCTTCCAGCCTGTCTTGCCAAAAAAATTGAGCTGGGCAGCCAATCGAGTACGAAGAAGCGACAGGCTGGAAGCCTATCCCACTCGACTATTGCGAGGCCGCGCTCCGCAACTCGTTGAAGATTCCCATCTCCCCAATCACATTTCTGAGTTTCTCAATGGCGCGAAGCTCTAGTTGCCGGACCCGTTCCTTGGAGATCCCCAATCTATTTCCCAGGTTCAAGAACGTCGCCTTCACACCCAAGTCGATGAATCCGTAGCGAGCGGCCACTATCAGCTTCTCACGATCATCCAGATGTTCCATGATCTTTGAAACGTGATCGTCGACTCTTTGAAGCTGAGATTCCGACGGCGAAACAACGGATCCGATTTGCTCCTGTTCCTCTAACGTCTCGGCCTGGCCCGTGACGAATCTGGTTCGAGTGCGATGCGATCGTTGAATCGTTCGATAGATTTCCCTGCGAACAACCATGGTCGCGTACGTGCTGAAGCGGAATCCACGGTCATAGTCGAACTTCTCGGCTGCCTTCATCATGCTACTAATCCCCTCGCTCAGTACGTCATCGAACGGGTTCTTTTCATCGGCATAGTTTTTGACGATCGAAACAATCAGTCGAGTGTTCGCGGAAACGATCTCGTTGCGTACTGCCTCGGCCTTCTCGAGTAACGCATCAATCTGATCCAATTTCCGCACGCTCGGACGGTTTTCATGGAGCGTAGACCGGAGCGCGTTTGCTCTGAACTTGAGGTAGTTCATGCTGCGAAAAAGTGTTCGTTCTTCGTCTACCGATAGCAGCGGAGTTTCGCACAGTCTCTCCAGATGAGCGGGCATCTTGAAGCGGGTTGGAGCAGGGCAGGGCGCCGCATTCCGCGGCTCTGCCTTGGCGAGCTCTCTCCGCCAGACTCCCTCTTCATCCATCTCACGAAATGCCGGGTTAGGGATGAAGCTGATTTCTCGCGAGAGCACTTCCCTCGTCCGCCGCTTGAGTTCCGCTCGATCTGGGTTGGTTCTTTTCCTGTCCCGCTTTGTGGACCTGATTGCTGAAGTGGTGGCCATCGGTCGGCTCCTATGAAATCACTGTCTTCTGACCCAACCGACCTCACAGACTGAACTTAACTCGCAAAACGTTCAAAACGTCCATTTGTCGCAAGGTGAATGGCATCAAGGCATTACGTAAAAACGCACTTCTCGCCTTCCAGGGCCTGCCTATAGTTCTCCGTAAAGAAAATTCTTCCGAAAACGACCCTGCCATGAAACAGTTCGTGAGTCCACGACAGGCGGCCCGTTCAATGGGCGTGAGTGAATCATCGCTGAAGCGATGGTGCGACCGTGGCGTTTTGGAAACTCAGAGGACTACAGGAGGACACAGAAGAATTCTGGTGTCTTCCGTTGTTCGCTTCCTTCGAGAAAACCGCCGTGAACTCGTCCAGCCAGAGGTGATTGGTCTACCGAGCCGCGTCACCGAACTTCCTCAGGCATTGTCCGACGCGGTCCAACCCCTGACGGAGTCCTTGACCAATGGTGACGCCACCGCATGTCAGCGGATCGCGTTCAGCTTCTTCCTGAACGGGCGAACCTCCGCAGAGATTTGCGACGAGTTGATTACTCCGTCACTAGGGCTGATAGGCGAGCGATGGGCCCACGACGAATTGGAAATTTTCGAAGAGCACCGCGCAGTCGAGTTGGTACGTCAGCTGCTTCACGAATTCCGCGTGGCAATCGGAGCACCTCCGGAAAATGCTCCGATCGCGATGGGCGGTACCACGGAGGGCGATCACTATGGTCTGCCAACAGCAATGATTGAACTCGCACTTGTTGAAGCAGGCTGGCGAGCTACTTCGTTGGGAACGTCCCTCCCTTTCGCAACGCTCCAAAGTGCTATTCGAAAAAACCGTCCGCAGTTGTTCTGGCTAAGCCTCTCAACCGCGATCGAGGATCAGACGTTCGTAGCAGAACTAAACGAGTTCAGCGCGAAAGCCTCGGAGACCGCATCGGTTTTCGCAGGTGGCCGCGCCCTCACACAAGACTTACGGAAGGCGCTTCGCCACGCAACGCCTTGCGACTGTATTCAGCAGTTGGTCGCACTTGCTCCAGCCAACGCACCAAGAACCCAGACAGTAAACTGAAGGAAATTTGATGATTTCGAATGCACACTCCGCGTCGACGCTGGATCAAGGCACAAGCAAGTCGCAGTCGATGCATTGGGAGATAGAGGTCTTTTACGACGGCGACTGCCCGCTTTGCGTTCGTGAAATCGGTATGCTCCGCAGGAAAGATCGAAAGCGGAAGATTCGTTTCACGGACATTTCCGTTCCGCAATTCCGCCCGGACGAGGTCGGCAAAGACCTGGATACGCTCATGGCAGAAATCCATGGACGCTCGCCGAATGGTGAATGGATTACGGGCGTCGAAGTGTTTCGACAACTCTATGCTGCGGTCGGCTTCTCGCCGCTGGTAGCGTTAACGCGTCTGCCATTGGTATCTCATGGTTTGGAGTTGGGCTATCGCATCTTCGCACGCAATCGCCTTCGACTCACGGGACGCTGCAATCAAAACGCGTGTGCGATGAACAAGAGCTGAAGATTCTGAAGGCAGTTCCCGAGTACGGAATACACGCTCCAGAGTCATACCAACCACAGGAGAAGATATGTTCGGTCTCTTTCGCAACAACAAATCGAAGCTTGAAAAGAAGTATGCCAAACTACTCGAAGAGTCTCATCGTCTCTCACACGTAAACCGTAAGCAAAGCGATCTCAAGATGGCAGAAGCAGAAGAAGTCCTTAAGGCCATCGAGGAGATTGAGAGCGAGAAATAGCTGTTCTACCGCTAATGTCGTAATGGTGGTTCTTTACTTCGGGTGCTCCGCGACGATTCAAAGCGGATGGGCATTACGTCTTGCTTCCAAATTAGAAGCCCAAATTTCTTGGGGCGGCCGTCTGTTACGTCGAGATTTCGACTAAACAAAGTCAATGGGAACTCGCATCCGCGTCAAGATGCCGTCGTTCAACAGGTGCGTGGCGAGCGAGCGGCTCACAAAACCGCGGTTGCCGTTGCAATAGTTGAGCACCATACCGACTTCGGGAAGAGCAGAACCGTCCTCGTCATGTAGCTGCTGTAACACGAGTACCTGCACCGAGTCGACGTCATCCGCCGTCTCTTTGATGGCGGTGAGAGCCGCGGAGATGGCGTCGTAATTTCCATCAAACATCTTACGCTCCCGAAATGAGTGGTTGCCAGCCAGAAACGCTGAAGCTGACCTTGCTTAACCCTTCACAGCGGGAATGAAAGCGTCAGTCGCGTCCAGGTCGAGGTTGTGTATTCCACGTGCCTTCGTATCGTTCTCGTAATCTCGCAAGTAACCGCGAAACACAAGGAGATGCCTTTCCTCATCCGCTAGTAGCCGCGTGCAAAGGGCCGCGGTCACGGGATCATGGTCACGCGCGGCATTTATAATCGTCAGATATTGAACGACCGCGGCTTCTTCGTTGGCGATAACTCCAAGAATGACGGCCTTCACATCGTTGGTATCGGCAGGAGGCTGATGCTGGTGTGCGAGCGGAGCCAGGTTTGCTGACCCCGGCAGGGTACCGCCCAGCTGCTTGATTCGCTCACCAATTTGCCGAGCATGATCGATCTCTTCCGTGACATCCGCCGCCAGTGACTCTTTGATTTGTTCGGCGCGAACGCCGTCGAGGTTCACGCTGTTCGCAAGGTAGTTCACAACGGTTTCGAGTTCCATGTGGTAGGACTTGATTAACAGGTCAATAGTTTTCTGATGAACCGTCATCTGCTCTCTCCAATATGCTTCTATGGAATTAAGGACCGCCGGTCTGATTTTTCAACTGAACTCTGGAACCGGCGATCGATCGATATGTGCGTACGAGATGGAGTTCTCGGTCATTCTCGATCGAGCGTCCAGTAACTCGAAGACGAGCCTCGGATTGATCAAGCCGACCAGGACGCCGTCGTTTACCACTGGGATGGATCGGGGTCCCTGCTGACTTTCCAACACGCTGAGAATCGGCTCGCCCTCGGATGCCAGCCGATTCGGCCTGGTCACGGCTTGTCCGACCGTGTTCGCCGAACGATTTTGAATTGCGTTTAAGGCGTCCGTGATTTGAAGCATCCCCACGAACTGACCATTTTCTATGACGGGGAATTCACTCTGCGGCGTTTCAAGAAGATCGAGCACCGTCTGACGCAGCGGGGCTCTAGCGTCGATTGCACGAAACTTTCGGATCATTCCGTCTCCCACCTTCGCGTTTCCGTATTTGTCTCGCAGGGCAACCTGGTTCGCTTCACCCGCTGCAGCGAGAAAGATAAAGGCCGCAACCAGCAACAGCATCGGATTGTAAAGCCCAAGAAAACCGAGTCCGACTGCACACAACTGCCCGACGAATGCGGCTACCCTCGTGGCGGCGACGTAGTCCATGAACAACGCAAGACAGGCCCGTAGTACTCGACCACCGTCCATCGGAAATGCTGGCAGCAAGTTGAACACTACCAATGCAATGTTGACGAACATCAGTCGCTGAAGGAACGAGCCACTCTCGGCCGGTAACGAGACGAAACTCGCGAAGGTCGTCGCTGGAGCCAGCAACATGAACAACACAGCGGCAATCACAACATTCACGGCCGGCCCCGCGAACGCGACGACGATCTCTTGCCACGGATCGCGAGGCATTCGTTCCAGTCGTGCCACTCCGCCTATTGGTAGTAAGGTAATGTCACGCGTGGGTATGCCGTACATCCGCGCCGCAAGTGCGTGGCCGAGCTCGTGCAAAAGCACGCAACCAAACAAGACCAGGACGAACGCCACGCTCAGCATCGCTGCGAGAAAGCTCTTACCGGCGAGTATGTTTGTGAGCATCACCCAAGCTACGATGAGCGAAAAGCTCCAGTGGACCTGCAATTTGATTCCGGCCACAGTGCCCAGTTGTAGTGACTTCCCCATATCGCACCTCGCTATCGCTTCGTTTGCAAAGGCCTCTCCCATTGTTCAACCAACCGCAATTTCAGGCGATTTTTATCTGGGATTCGAGGTTATTTCGCTGGGAAGCTTTTTGAAATAGTCGCCGCTGCGATGCCGTAGGCAAGGTGGTTGGGAACCCACAAGAACTACCTCCCGTTCGGCTTCGTTTAAACGTGGTTTTGCAAGTCAATCAGCGTGAGAGCAAGGAACAGTGCGACAAACAGCAGAGACGAGAGAAATACGATCACATTAATCGGACGATCATGACGTAGGTGCATGAAATAGACTGCGACCAATGCCGCTTTCACGCTTGCGATGCCTAGCGATACCCAAACCTCCCATGCGCCAAACGAAACTTGCGCCGCAGCGACGGTCAATAGTGTCAGGCCGACCAATGCAGCGAAGACGCTGATGAGCGTCCGCGGAGACATCACGTGGGCGAGATGTTCATCCCCATGATTGTGATCTACGGTAGGTGGTGCGGCCTCTGCCATCGCGTTCACCGAATCAAGTACAAGAGAGGGAAAAGATAAATCCAGACAAGGTCCACGAGGTGCCAGTAAAGCCCAACGAAATCGACCGGGCCAAAGTTGTTGCGATTGAAGTCTTGGCGAATCGCTCGCCAAAGTAGCCAGGCAATGACTCCCATCCCGCAAAGGATGTGGATGGCGTGAACTCCTGTCATCACGTAATAGATGCTGAAGAAAACACCCGTGATTCGATTCGCTTCGACATCTTCCTCCGACGTAGACTCTGATTCGTTGTGGTTTTTGCCGTGATGGTTGTCGTGGTGAGCCGCCGCGTGACCGTCATGCGTCGCGTGTTCATGGCTGCCGTGCGAGAAGTGTTCGACAACTTGCCCGATGCCGACGCCGCCAAAGAACGCCATGGCACTCGCTACGATCCAGGCTGAAAAGACAAAAGTCACCCGACTCTTGCGGAAGTACATGGCCGCGCAGAATACCGACGAAAAAACCAGCACACCGATCGCTGGTGTCGAAAGCACCAGCAACGCTTGATTCGTGTGCCTACTGATCTGTTCGGCCGTGGGCTCGGAAGCGAGCGTCACTTCATAAGCCTTCGCCCAAAGCAATCCCTTACCCCATTTGTGACTGTACTCCACCGCTTTTACACCCAAGAACAAACTCGCGCAAGACAAGGTGACGCCGAGCAACCAGATCAGAAGCTTCTTCTGTTCAAGCTGAGCACTTCGAACCGCCCACGCCATGGTCAGGCTACTTACCAGAAGCACGATCGTGTTGAATGCACCAAGCGTGGTATTCAGATACTTGTGAGCATTCACAAACACTTCGGGATGGTTCGCTCTGTAGACTGCGTACGTAACAAAGAGTCCGCTGAAGAACAGGACTTCCGTCACAAGGAACAACCACATCCCCAGCTTGCATGCATCAAATTGCTGTTGAGCCGAGTCGAAGTGATGAGCAACATGTTCCGGGTGATCGTGCACATCCGGTTTCGTTTCGCTTGTGCCCCCGCCGAATCGGTCGCTCGTTAGTTCTGCTATCGACATATCTACACCAACGCAGGTTCTTCGGGATTTTGTTTCGGCGGGTCAATTGGCTCCGCCGGCGCAGGCCTCTGGACGTACCCACATTCGTTTTCGTCATAGATCAAGTCGTCATAGTCGTACGGGTACCTCGCGGGTGGAGGCATGTCGAAGTTGTGAAGGGGAGGCGGCGAACTGCATTGCCATTCCAACGTGCCTGATCCCCACGGATTCGCCGGTGCTTTCTTGCCGCGGAAGAGCGAATGAGTCAGCACACCCGCAGCCATGAAAAGCCCCACGCCCATGACCATCGCTCCAGTTGTCGACACTCGATGGAGTGGTTGGAACTCGGCTTCGTAACGAGCGTATCGCCGCGGCATTCCCTGGGTTCCCAGCAGGAATTGCGGGAAGAACGTCCAGTTGAAACCCACGAAGATGATCACACACGCGATCTTTGCCCAACGCTCGTTGTAGAGCTTTCCGAACATTTTCGGCCACCAGTAGTGCAAGCCCGCGAAGAACGCAATCAATGTTCCGCCCATCATCACGTAGTGAAAGTGAGCGACTACGAAGTAAGTGTCGTGAAGATGCACGTCCGTTGCGAGTGCTCCGAGGAAAAGTCCCGTCAGCCCGCCGATGCCGAACAGCAGAATGAACGACAACGCATAGCACATTGGCGTCGTCAATCGAATCGAGCCCTTGTACATCGTTGCCAACCAATTAAAGACTTTAATGCCGGACGGAATGGATACGCTAAACGTCAACGCACTGAAGATCACCGCCGCGAGCGGATTGTCACTGCTGATGAACATGTGGTGTCCCCACACCAGGAACCCAAGCAAGGCAATCGCAATGCTGCTGAACGCGATGAACTTGTAACCAAAGATGGGTTTCCGACTGAAGACACTGATCAGTTCGCTGATGACTCCCATCGCCGGGAGGATCATGATGTAGACGGCTGGGTGCGAATAAAACCAGAAAAAGTGCTGATACAGAACAGGGTCGCCACCGAGTTCGGGATCGAACACACCGATCCCCAGCATCTTCTCGGCGGTCAACAGTATCATCGTGATGCCTAGTACTGGCGTCGCGAGCAACTGAATGATGGATGTCGCGTAAAGCGACCAAAGGAGCAATGGCATTTTGAACCAGGTCATGCCCTTCGGACGCATCGTATTGATGGTCACGACAAAGTTCAGCCCTGTGAAAATCGAACTAAAACCGAGGATGAAAACGGCCATCGTCGCTGAGATAACGGTCGAGTTCGTCGTCGTACTGTACGGCGTGTAGAAGGTCCAGCCCGTGTCGAGTCCGCCCAGTGACAGTGCGAGCAAGAAGAAGATCGCTCCACCAACCCATAGGTAGAAACTCGCAAGATTCATGCGAGGGAATGCGACGTCCTTGGCTCCGAGCATGACGGGCAGGAGGAAGTTGCCAAGCGCCGCCGGGATACTTGGAATCAGGAACAGAAACGTCATGATCGCCCCGTGGAGCGTGAAGAACTCGTTGTAGCGATCTTCGCTCAGGAACGCTTTGTCGGGCGTGAACAACTCCGCGCGGATGAGTAACGCGATCACTCCGCCCAGGAAGAAGCTCAGCACGATCCCTGCGAGGTACATGATTCCGATGCGTTTATGATCGAGCGTGAACAACCACGACTTGATGCCCTTCCCGGCGGTCAGGTAGTTGTCGTGTGCGGCCTGATCTGCAGCCAAAGCTGCCGCGGTGTTGGCAATCATTCCTTCGACTCCTCTTTGTTCGGTGTTACTTCTGCGACAGTAGCCGCTGGTTGGTCCTGGTCCAAATCGTCCGAACCGACGGGTTCATCAGACAAGCTCTTGATGTACCCGATCAATGCCGCGATTTCTTCGTTCTTGAGTTGACCCTGGTAGGTGGGCATGACTGGTTTGTAGCCCGCACGTACTTTCGCTTGCGGTTCCAGAATCGACTCGCGAATGTAATTCTCATCGACCTTCACTTGCGAGCCGTCGGCCATCGACTGAAGCGATCCGTAGGCATTCCGAAACGTCGGCCCGGTCATCGCTTTGCCGTCCACCGAATGGCACTGCACACATCCACGCCGCGTGTAGAGTGTTTCGCCAGCTTGCTCAGGCGTCATGCGTTCCAGAAAGTTGGCGGCGTTTTCAAGCCACGGTTTGAACTCGCCCGACGGATGCACGATCACTCGTGCGAGCATCGTCGAATGTTGAGTGCCACAGTATTCGGCACAGAACAGCACGTAATCGCCGGCGTCCGTCGCCTCGAACCAGGTCGACGTGTAACGCCCCGGAATCAAATCCATCTTCAGGCGAAACGAAGGAATGTAGAGACTGTGAATCACGTCGTCGCTCGACATGACAAGCCTCACCGGTCTATCAATGGGCACATGGAGATCGTTGTCGATGTGGCCGTTCGGGTAAACAAAGCTCCAGCTCCACTTCTTCGCGACGACCTGGATTTCGTAGCTGTTGTCCGGAGCCTGACGCATGTCGAGGTATCCGGTGAAGCCCCAGAAAAAAATCACCCCGAGGAACAGCCCCGGAACGACCGACCAACCGATCTCCAGCCAGTTGTTGTGCGATGGCGACGGTTGTGGAGCGACGCCGGGTTTGGCACGGTATCGCCACAGGAAAAGCGCCATGGCTCCCACAATGATCGCGAAGAAAAAGATCGACACCCATAAGATGAAGTAGAATAGGTCGTCGACCGAAGCGGCGGTTGTAGACGTTGGCTTCGGGAAAAACGGATCGCCAATGTCAGCCAGTAGCGGAGTCATGTTGCGAGACCTCCCGAATTGGAAGAGCCCACGAGTTCCGTCTTTGCAGGCCGAGACTCTGATCCCGGCAAGGCCGTAGCTGTTTGCGAGTTCGACCGGGTGAATTCGAGCGATTCGCCGGCGTCGAGTCCCGAGCTACGACTTTGCCTGCGTCGTAGCCATACCGGAACGAGTCCGATCGTCATCGCGGATACCGTCATCGCGGCACCGACAGACATCAGCCTTCGAGCAACCGGAGCATAACGGCCTGTCGCTGCGTCATAGTGAAAGCAGAATAGCATCACTCGATCGAGCGTCGTTCCAACCTTGCCTTCGCCCGCTTCCACCAGCGCGAGCCGCAACGTTTGAGGTGGATACATCACACCGTAAAGGTAACGCGATACTTTCCCTTCGGGTGTGATTGCAATCGTGACAGCCGCGTGCGCGTACTCTTTGCGTTCTGGTACGTACTTGAATTCGAACCCCACGGCGTCTGCCAGGTTATCGATCGCGGACTTCTTACCGCACAGAAAGTGCCACCCGTCCGCCGTGCCAGCTCGACCGTAAGACTTCAGATAGTTTTTCTTCGTCTGAAGAGAACGCAGCGGTGTTTCCGAGGGGTCTATGCTGACGCTGACGATATGAAAATCGTTACCGGGTTCGAGCTTCATATCACGAAGGCCATCTACGAGTCCGTTAAGTTGCAGACGACAAAGCATCGGGCAATCGGAGTAGTTCAGTGACAGCAGCACGGGCTTGCCGGATTCGAATAAATCGCCGAGCCGCAGCTTTTTTCCGTTCGAACTGACAAATTCGAGATCAAGCGGCACTGTGTTTTCGAGTTTCTCCGTGACGCCTACACCTTCAAGCTGATCGACCTCATTAACGAGCTGAGCCGACGCGACTGGCAGTACGCAGACGCAACATACGAGCACGAGCACGCATCGCACCCCGGCAGCCCACGTCATTCCAATGCGAAACCAATTCATGTCACTCCTCCTTTGCCTTGGCATACTTCAATGCAGTAAGACGCATAGCTCGTTCGATCGGAATCACGGTGTGTCCCTTTTCGCGATTAGCCCATGCATATCGAGCCAGTTTTGCATCCTGTTCCGCGAGCTTGCTGTTGGCTTCCGACGTCGGTAACGATGTGACCTTCCTATCCATTTCCGAGCCTTGGTACGCGTAGTACAACGCCTGTACGCCGATTACCGACGCGACCGTCAACGCAACGCTGACAATACCGGCGGTCAGGATCATCGGAATGTCGAGGTTCTCTTTTTCAGCCATCGTTTAAGTCCGTCTTGTCCGTTACACGTTGTGAAAAGCGAGGGACGTGTTGAGATGAGGGTCTCCCGTGCTCAGCAAAGAATGCGACAGCAACCCTCGAAGCAACACCGCGAGCCAAATCAAGCCGACGCCCAACAGGCAGAATATGTCCAACACACTTGGACCTGCCGCTTCCGCAGAAACGCTCGGCATGATCAACCAGTACAAATCAACCACATGAACAAGGAGCATCAATCCACACCAGATTGCGAGCAGTCCGCGATTTCGCCTCACTGATCGCGACATCAAACCTGCGAACGGCAGAGCGAAATGGCCTACGATCAGCACGAGGCTCACATACTCCCAACCGTGATTTTGTCGAACAGAAAACCATCCCGTTTCTTCGGGGATGTTGGCGTACCAAATCAGCAAGTACTGCGAGAACGCGATGTATGACCAGAAGAAAACGAATCCGAACAACAACTTGCCAAAGTCGTGAAAGTGTTCGACCGTTACGGCTTCTTTGATGGCTCCGTGAGACTGAACGAACATCGCCAGCAGCGGCAACGTGGCAAAAAAGGCAACGGCACAGCCTCCGAAGAAGTAGACGCCGTAGATGGTGCTGAACCAATGTGGATCAAGCGACATCAACAGATCGAAAGCAGCGAAGTTTACCGTCAAGGCGTAGACGAGCATCGCTGGTCCGCTATAGCGTCGTAGCCGACGAAACGCTTCGTCGCTGCCTTCATCAACCGCGACCGAATTGCGAAGGAAGAACCGCGACATCGCAATCCAGGCAGCAAAGTAGACCACGCAACGTATCGCAAAGAGTGGTGCGTTCAGGAAAGGCTTCTTGTGTTGCAGTAGTGCATCGTGGGCGACCGCCTCAGCATCATTCCAGTGGTAAAGTGCCCCGCTGCCCGCGAACAAGGACAGCAAGACAGGGACAAACAGTAAACCCAAAACAGGCATCGGTGCGGCTAGCAACTCGGCAAGACGTCGCGTAGTCACGCTCCAGCGGGCATTGGTAAGATGCTGCAGAATGACGAAGAACAACGCACCAAGACTGATGCTCAAACAAAAAGAGATGCCGAGTAAATACGCATGAGCGAGGCGAGAAACGGAATCGCCAAACGCCGAAACAGCAACGGCGACAGCCAAACCAAGCCCCCCGCAGATCATCAACGAACGCGGGCTCACGCCGACGCGCTCAAGCGAATGTTGTTCGACTACTGGATTTGTGATTGCTGCGGTACTCATGATGAACTAATTGAACTCCCGAAGGTTCGGTCGATAGTCGTCAGGAACGTCATCGATGGTGGATTGCTGGCTTCGTTGCAAAGCGCGGAGATAAGCCACGATCGCCCATCGCTCGCGCGGAGCGATTTGGTGACCGTACGCTGGCATCTTACGGACGCCATTCGTGATCGAATTGAAGATTTGACCGTCTGGTTGCTCGAACAAATGAGGCGAGTGCAAACTCGTCGGCGGAACCCACGTTCCTTGTTCGAGTTCTAGCGCGCGCTGTGATGCGAGCCCGTTTCCGTAGCCAGCTTTGCCATGACAAACCGCACAGTGAATGTTGAACTGAGTTCGACCGTCTCGAAGCAGCACATCGTCCACGTCCATTGGCACACGGTCCAGATAGTAGGGCACTTCCGATGGCGCCCCGGCTTCATCGCTCTTGTCACCATATCTCTGAATAGCCACTTCCACCGTCGCCGCCTGCTCTGTCGGTGCATCTGGTTCGATGCCGTAGACAAATCGCGGGTCTTGAACCAGCGACGAACCACGAGGGATCGTTCCCTGCACACGCGGTCTGGCGGATCGTCCGTCCGCAAAAAGCGACGACGTAGTTTGCGACTTGAACTTCGGCTGGAAGTCCATGTCGAAGAAATTGTGGAGCCGCGGTTTGTCGGAAGTCGTCGCACGAGCTTTCGCGATCATTAGCGGTGGAATTAACGCGAGGCTGCAAAGCACAGCCGCACTCAATTTGAGAACCCTCGGAATCGGAGTATCTTTCGATGTATCGACGATTTCCTCGATATTAACCGCGTCCGTACTGTCGCGAATGATCTTCGCCGTCCCGTCTGCGAACAACTCGTCCTCGGCTTCGATCACGAGAAAGAAGCCATCGTTCGTTACACGACGGAAACGCTCATTGTTTAGCAGGGGATTCGAGAGCTTCGGCAGCCCATTCAGCATCAACATCCCGAAGAACGTCGCAAACGCGGCCAGCAGAATGACGACTTCAAATGTCACAGGGATGTTTGCGGGCAAGCTAAACATGGGCTTACCACTAATGATGTACGGGTAGTCGATTGTGTTGGTCCACCACTGAAACGCCAGAGCTGAGACGCCACCAACGAGACCCGCGGCCAGGGCAAGCCACGGCAGCAAGGAGGCCTTGATTCCCAGCACCTCATCGATGCCGTGAATTGGAAAAGGCGTGAACGCTTCGAGCTTGGAGAAGCCCTCGTTTTTCAGTGTCTTGGCAGCAGCGACTAGCTCTTGAGGCGAATCGAACTCCGCAAGCACACCAAGGCGACTCAGCGTGCTTTCTTCGCTGGAAGCTTCGGCGTTGGTTGAAGTCTTGTCCTTTTCTACTTTCGACGAAGTAATCATGATGCGGCGCCTCCAGCCAGTGCCGGCTTTGATTCAAGTTCAGGTGCGGAACCTCTGGTTTTGCTTGGTTTCTTCTTCGCCGAAGGTGGCGGCATCACGGCCTTCACCTCCGACATGGCGACCATCGGCAGGTAACGGCAGAACAGCAGGAACAGAGTGAAGAACAAACCAAAGCTGCCGAGGAACATCAGCACGTCGATCGCTGTCGGCTTGAAGTAGCCCCAGCTACTTGGCAGGAAGTCGCGGCTGAGCGAAGTTACGGTGATCACGAATCGCTCAAACCACATGCCGATGTTCACGAAGATGCAAATCGTGACCATCATCCACGGCGTTGTGCGAGCCTTCTTGAACCAAAAGAGTTGCGGTGTAATGACGTTGCAAGTCACCATCGTCCAGTATGCCCACGCGTAAGGCCCGAACGCTCGGTTGACGAAAGCGAACTGTTCGTAACCATTGCCGCCGTACCAAGCGATGAAAAATTCGGTTGCGTAGGCAAAGCCCACCATCGTGCCCGTGGCGAGAATGATCTTGGTCATGTTCTCAAGGTGCCGTTCCGTAACGAGGTCCTTCAATCCAAACCAGGCTCTGGCCGGAACCATTAACGTGACGACCATTGCAAACCCGCTAAACACAGCACCTGCGACGAAGTAAGGCGGGAAGATTGTGGTGTGCCAACCGGGAACTTGCGAGACGGCAAAGTCAAAGCTCACGATGGTGTGAACACTCAGCACCAGTGGAGTGGCGAGTGCGGCCAGCAACATGTAAGCCTTTTCGTAGCGACTCCATTGGCGTGCGGAGCCGGTCCAGCCAAGAGCTGCCAACCCATATGCGAACTGCTTGATCTTTGAAGTGGCTCGATCCCGCAGCGTCGCCAGATCGGGAATCATCCCCATGTACCAGAACAAAGCGGAGACGGTGGCGTAGGTCGAAACGGCAAACACGTCCCATAACAACGGGCTACGAAAGTTCGGCCACATGTTCAGCACCTGGCTTGGATACGGAGCCAACCAGTAGACGAACCAAATGCGTCCAACGTGAATGGCTGGAAAAATCCCGGCACACGCGACGGCAAAGATGGTCATGGCTTCGGCGAAGCGGTTGATGCTCGTCCGCCAGTTCTGCCGAAACAAAAACAGAATCGCCGAGATCAGCGTTCCCGCGTGACCAATGCCAACCCAAAAGACAAAGTTGGTAATCGGCCAAGCCCAAAATACGGGTGAGTTGTTCCCCCAGACGCCAACCCCCGTCGCAATCAGATAACCGGTCAATCCGAACAAAAGAAGGGTTAGTGACGACGCGATGCCGAAGGCGATGTACCAGGCCCGCGGTGTCGTCGGACGCTCGGTGATTTTGCAGACCGTTTCGGTGATGGACGCATAATCGTGGTCGCCATTCACGAGCGGCGGGTCTGCGTCCACGATGGGCGTCGTTGCGTCAGCCGTTGACATGTTCTAATTCCTGATGAGCGTTAGGACCGTACTTGTCGTGAGCAGCGTCGTGCTCGTCGTGAGCGGGGTGCCCCATGAGATTTGGATTCAAATTGCGAATGCGTGCGAGATACTGAGTTCGCGGCTTGACGTTTAGCTCGGACAGCATGCCGTAGGAACGGTTGCTGGCATGAGCTTTCGCCACGGCACTGTCTGGATCGTTGAGATCGCCAAACTCGATCGCTTGCGAAGGGCAGGCTTGTTGGCAAGCGGTTTTGATTTCGCCATCTTCGATGGTGCGACGCCCCGTTCTGGCGTCGATCTTGACCTTCTGGATTCGCTGCACACAGTAGGTGCACTTCTCCATCACGCCTCGACTTCGAACGGTGACTTCGGGGTTTACGGATAGCACGGCCAGCTGACGATTGGCGTCTTCGAGCTCCTGGTTGTAGTCGAAGAAGTTGAAGCGTCGGACTTTGTACGGACAGTTGTTCGCACAATAGCGAGTGCCAATGCAGCGGTTGTAGACCATGTCGTTAAGCCCTTCATCGCTGTGCACCGTAGCGGCGACAGGACAGACCTGTTCGCATGGAGCGTTCTCGCAGTGGTGGCACGCAACCGGCTGATGAGCGACTTCAGGGTTTTCCAGATCGCCGGTGAAGTAGCGGTCGATGCGCAGCCAATCCATCTCACGCCCCAGAGCGACCTGGTCTTTGCCGACGATCGGCACGTTATTCTCGGCCTGGCAGGCGACGGTGCACGCGTTGCAACCGATGCACTTGTTGAGATCGATCGCCATACCCCACGCATGTCCGTCGTAGGAAGGCTCTTTCCAAAGCGGCTCGACTTCCGGATGGTGAGCATGGTGGTCGACAAAGTCTGGATGCTTCAGGAAATGATCGAGTGGACTCTCGCGAATTAGATCGTCGACACGGCGGCCAATTTCTTCCATGCCTACTTTGTCAATTGCATGATGATCCTGCGTGGTGGCGAATTCGTACTCGCGATTAACGGGTGTCACTTTCACATCCGTCGCGACGAGCGGATTCCAGCAAGGTCGAATTGGATTCACATCGACACCAACCGAGGCCACGCCTTCTTCCGCATTGCCACCGACCACGCCTGCCCGCGTTCGACCGTAGCCCATGGCGAGACCGATGCTGCCGCGAGCTTGTCCGGGCATCACGTAAACGGGCACCTCCACGCTGCTTCCCGAAACTTCGATTCGTGCAAACTTGCCATGCTGAAGCCCGAGGTCTTCGGCGGTCGCCGGTGAAACGAGAGCCGCATTGTCCCACGTTAATTTGGTAAGAAAATCTGGTGTTTCCTGCATCCAGCCGTTGTTGGCAAAACGGCCATCCAGGGTGCTGGAGCTTGCGGTGAAGACGACTTCCAATTCGCCATTTGTCTTTGGCGGAACAAAGCGGTAACTCGTGGTGGCTTTCGCCTCTAGCGGTCGCGCGTGCGCACCAACGAGCAGACCGTCATGTACGAGTTTTTGCCACCGCGTTGTCGAAAGTCTCGTGCCAATCGCCTGACCGATTGATTCCCTAACGATTTGCTGCGGTTCGCGACTGTCGCCGGCAATCTTTGCCAGAACTTCGATCAGGGAACGGCCCTCCAGCAACGGAGCAATCAGCGGTTGAGTAACCGAAATGGTTCCGTCCCACCCGCGAACGTCGGACCAGGATTCAAAGTCGTGTGCCAGAGGAGCATGCCACGTACAAGCCGCGGAAGTCTCGTCGTCGTAAAGCCCCAGCCGCACGGTCGCTGGAATCGACTTCAACGCGTCTCCTAGCGACAGTTCACCCGGAGCGTCGTAGACTGGGTTGCCGCCGATGATGACGAGCGTGTCGATTTGGCGTTTCTTTGCGGCGGCAACAAATGATTCGATCGGCTGAACAGCAAGATCATCCGAGAGCGGCAGGAGCTCCAAAGCATTTCCCGTGTTGCCGAGCCGGTCGTTGAGTATCAATGCCAACTCCCTCACCGGGGCAGGTTGCGTTGGACCAACGACGACGAGCGACTCACCGCGGTGCTCGACCAGATCGTCGGCCAGCGCCATCGCAAATCTGGCCGTCTTCTCGTCTAGTCGAGTTGATGCGGCGGCGATTGGCTGCAAGCCGAGTTTTGCGCTAACGAGTGCTTCGACGTGCCCCAGGAGCTCTGGAATCTGACACGAACGGATCGGCAAGCGATGATCCGCGGCAGCGCCCGTGAGACTAAACTGGCTTTCAACACTGTAGAGGCGGCTCATGGACTCATCGGGGCCTCGACCAACCGCGAAGCCGCCTGCGTTGCGGATCGCGGTCGGATGAAGGCCCAACAAGTCGGCGTCGAAACAAGCAATGCGTTTTGCTTTCTCTAGCCTCAAACTGGTTCGACATTTGCGACCGAACACGCATTCCGTGGCCGCTGTCTCATCGTTTGTGAGCGGGGCGTATTCGTAGAATCGTATTCGCGGAAAGCGATTTCGAATTCGTTTGAGTATGGCTTTCCGAGCACATGAATCCGATGGCTCGAGCAAGATCGCCAAACCGTCGCCACGTTTCTTCGCCAGCTGCGTGAGCCGGGCATCCATCGCAGCGTCGAACTCGTCCCACGTTCGAGTGAATGTCTGACGCGGCTGCGATTCACGAATCGTGTCGCTGCGATCCGGGTCGTACAAATCGAGGATGCTCGCCTGAGCGAAGGTATCGGTGGCACCCTTGCTATCCGGATGGTCGGGATTTCCTTCGACTTTGATGGGACGACCGTCGACGCACGTCATCAGCAAGTGCCGCGGCATCCCTGCAACTTCGATGGACGTGGCGAACTTCTCGGTCGCTCCCGGTACGCGATTTTCGGGTCGCACAGCCAGCGGGACGATCTTTTCCTTCTGCCAGCGACAACCCGCGAGACCGCCCAATGCGAGCGACGCTCCCATCAGCTCCATCCAGCGACGCCTTGAAACGCCCTCAGGAAACTCCGACGCTGCGGTCGGGAATTCGCGATGCAAGAAGTCCCTGAACTCTTCCGTTTCCTGTAGTTCACTCAGACTACGCCAGTAGGTTTTGCCGTTGCTTTGTTTCATCGGTGACACGTTGAGCAATTGGTGGATGCATTGATATTCAGCTCTTCCTTGATGCGAGCACCAAGCTTCTCCGCGTCCTCGGGTGGCACCCAATCGAGTTGCGTGACAAGGTCGAGCGGACGGAGGTGTGGTTCGGGTTTGCGATGGCAGTCGATGCACCAGCTCATCGAAAGCGTTTCGGCTTGATAAACTTGATCCATCTTGTCGACTCGTCCGTGACAGGAAACGCAGCTCACTCCGCTGTTCACGTGGGCCGCATGATCGAAATAGACGAAGTCGGGAAGGTCATGAACGCGTTCCCATTCGACGGGCTTACCGGTCGCCTGGCTTTCGCGAATCGGAAGAAGTTTCTCGCTGTTCGTGTGAATCGCGGAGTTCGCAACCGAGCCATCGGGGTTCGCGGCGCTATGGCAGTTGATGCAAGTCTGAGTCGCGGGGATGGCAGCATGGGCGGCTTTATCAACCGTCGTATGGCAGTAGCGACAATCCATCTTGAGCATGCCAGCATGCGTCTTGTGACTGAACGGCACCGGCTGTTTTGGCGAGTAGCCAACATTTGTCGTTTTGGGCGATGTGCTGTAGGCACCCACCGCGAGGGCGTACGTTCCGCCGATCGCAACAAAAACGCCAACGACCGGTAAAATCTTGTTTGTCCAGGTTGGAAATTCGAATCGTTCCATCACAACGCTCGATAGCTGCCGAGTGACTATGTTTCGTGCCAGTAACCTCACTGTGATATTAGGACGCGCGTAACCGGACAGCGACGCGGCAAATTGTCGCGGGTGTCGCGAGAAGCTTTGCGGCAACGATTTGCAGAAAGAAGTGCGACGATTTGTCGCAGTGCTATCCAGCGGAAAGTGGCATGGGCGTGTGAAATTGCTCAAACTTCATTCACAGACTGCAAGCCTATCCCACATTAAATCAACAAACCCTTCGGGCTCGGACTGAAGCGCTACGGAGCTCGCTTCTTCAGCTTGCGCTGCAGTGTGCGCCGCGGGATATCGAGAATCTTCGCGGCGTGCGTGATGTTGCCGTCGCAATCGGCGAGGACTTTTTGGATGTGATTCCACTCCGACTCCGCCAAAGACTGAGATTGAATGTCCTCAGTTTCGACTTCGGCAGTTGGCTTCGCGTTGAGAGCTCCCAGGATCTGGTCGGCGTCGGCAGGCTTGGTGACATAATTGACGGCTCCTAGACGAATCGCTTCGACGGCGTTCGCAATACTTCCATAGCCGGTCAGCATGATCGTTTTCGTATCCGGGGAAAATTCCAGGATCGCCCTCAACACCGCCATGCCGGAATCACCGGGCATCCGCAAGTCCACAACCGCCAGGTCCGGTTGGTAATCTGCGAGCAAGACAAGGGCTTCGTCGTGATTGCCTGCTGCAACAACGCTGTACCCCCGCGAGGTGAACGCTCGAGCCAACGTCGAACGCAGCACCTCGTCGTCATCAACCAGCATCATCGTCTCGTTGCTCACGGACTTTGCTCCATTAGCGGCAACTCGATTTTCACTGTGGTTCCTTTGCCTGGTTCGGATTTGGTTCCTAACCGTCCTCCCAGCCGTTCGAAAACAGTCCTTGCGAGAAAACGCCCGAGCCCCATCCCTTTTCCCGCTTCTTTAGTCGTAAAAAACGGCTCGTCCGCTCGATTCAGCACCTCGTCGCTCATGCCCTCGCCCTCGTCGCGGACGATCAGCGTTAGACGGTCGCCATGAACTTCCGACGACACCGATACATCCCTGTCGCTGGCATCCAAAGCGTTTTGTACAACTCCCCGAACGGCCTGCAAAACGCTTTGCAAAGGCACCTTCAGCTTTCGTGAGCCAATCTGAGCAGGCACATCGACGGCGACCCTACTTCGTTCCTGAGGCAATTCTTCAATTGTTTTCGCAACCAGTTCGCAGACCGAAATCTCGACATCCGTTTCCGCCGTCGCATGTCCCGCGTCGATGGACATGCGATTCAGAATCGTCCTGCAACGATCCACCTCGCGACGGATAAGCTCGATATCGCCAACGACATCGGCCGGCAAATCGCGATGCGCGAGTTCACGCTCGAGTTCCTTCGACACCACTGCGATCGTTGTGAGGGGCGTGGCGAGCTCATGGGCAGCCCCGGCGGAAAGCGTACCGAGGGCTTCCCATTTGTCAGTTCTCGCTTGCTTTACTTGAGCAAACCGCAAGGCGTCGTCACCCTTTTGCAGTTCGTCACTAAGCCTGGTGACGAAATAGACGATAACGGAAGAACACGCAGCGAACGCCGCAACCAAGCCGAAATGCCCGAGCGTTGGCTTGCCCGTTTCGCCGATGCTCAACAACCGATCCGGTGAACGCAAATCGTCAAGCGGAACCTGAAAGTACAGCAGAACGCCGAAGCAGAGCAACGAAAGTACGTGCAATAACCAGGCTCGAGATGGTGAAAGCAGAATCCCGGATAGCGTCAGGTTGACGAAGTAGAAAAGACTGAACGGGTTTGCGTGGCCGCCGGTAAAGTAGAGCAGCAACGTCAGCACGACCAAGTCGAGCAGCATCAGTGAAAGGAAGACGCGATGCCAGACTCGACGGTCCAGCCGATCGCGATGCCGTCCAGTACCCAGACGACGCAGCCAATTAGTGAAAACAAGATTCGTAGCGACAGTGACTGCCAGTGCGACGAATAGCGGTGCGAGCTGTACCTCGATCCGCAGTCCAAATTCAACAACGACGATCGTCGTGAGCTGTCCAACAACGGCCACCCACCGCAGCTTCATCAGCCAATCAGCGTTGATCGCGTAGCGGTTGGAGGGCAAGTCGCGGGTGGCGGTCGCGGTAGTAGTCGAGTTTGAAATCATCCTTTCACGTTTAATCGGACGTTTCCAAGACCTCCGTCCACTGAAAACACTTCGCCTGTAACCCACGAGTTTTGCGGACTGAGCAAGAACGCCACCATTCGCGCGACTTCCTCGGGTTCGCCCAGTCGCCCCACAGCGTGCATCGCCTGAGATGTGGCGGCGGCGCGTTCATTTTCCCAAATCTTCTTCGTCAACTTCGTCTTTACGAGTCCCGGTGCCACAACGTTGACTCGAATGCCGCGTGCTGCGTAGGACGCGGCAGCGGACTGGGCCAGACCGATCACTCCGGCTTTCGCTGCGGCGATGGCTTCGTGGCTCGCCAAGCCGATTCGGGCGGCGGCGGAAGACATCAAGACGATCGAGCCGCCCGTTTTCGACATCGCTCGACCCGCCGCTCGGACGGTCGCAAAAGCAGAGGTCAAGTTCGTCGCGATGGTGTCGTTCCACTCCTGCTCGCTGGTCAGATGAGCAGGCTTGAGTAAAACCGAGCCAACGCAATTCACCACTCCGGTGAGCGGACCGACCTCCGTCGCAGCAAATTCAAATGCACTAGCTACCGCCTCGATTCTGGTCGCGTCGAGTTCGAACTTCGGGCAATTGAGTTCGGCGGCCAGGCCATCAAGTCGATCACTCGGACGCGAAGCCAGACAGAGGTTCGCGCCGGCGTGCGAGTGCAACTGTTTGGCTACACAAGAGCCAATGTCTCCGGATGCCCCGATGATAAGGAATGTGTCGCTCGTGCTTGTCATCTCTGGTTCTCGCGTAAGGTGCCAGTTCGCAGTGTAGTGCGCTGGCGAAACTTGCCAAGTTTCAAATGAATGCGCTGGTTTTTGGTGCGCAAGCGTTGAATCGGCGACGCATCTGCGGTTCCGAAACCATGTGTGAAAACATCCTTCAGAAACTCCCGTGACATAGGCTTCTAGCCTGTGTAATTCTCCTAACCTTATTCTCCTTGAATTACCTGGCCGTGCTTATTGCCAGGCTGGAAGCCTGGCCCACCGCCACCGCCCGCATACCAACGCGAATAAACATGCTGGTCGATTTCGAAAGCCGTTCAAGAATAGGGTAACTGCACACTGGAAGACTTATGGCTACCATCCCCACAACATCAACGAGCGTCACCGCCGCCAGTTCACCTGTGCTTTCATCGGTAACTGCCAAGGCACTCATGGCCGTCACGGGAGCGGGACTGGTTGGGTTCATTGTCGCCCACATGTTGGGCAATCTTCAGATCTATCTCGGCCAAGAGGCCCTTAACGCCTACGCTTACAAGCTGAAAAGTATGCCAGCCTTACTTTGGGCAGCCCGCAGCAGCCTGATCGTTCTTTTCGCAGTGCACCTCGGCCTTGCCTTTTACCTGCGTAAACTCAACAAGGTAGCTCGACCGCGAGGGTATGCGTTCGCTGATCCGGTTGAAGCCAGTGTTGCATCTCGCACGATGTTGCTGAGCGGCTTGGTGATTTTCGCGTTTCTGATCTACCACTTGTTGCATTTCACGCTCGGCGTCACCAACCCGGACACACATCATCTTGTCGATGCGAATGGCCACCACGACGTTTACTCGATGGTCGTGCTTTCATTCCAAAACGTGTTCGTTTCTGGAGCCTACATCGTAGCGATGTTATTTCTGGGGCTGCATTTGAGCCACGCGATCTCAAGCATGGCCCAAACGTTGGGCTTCGTTTCGGGAGAGTCGCGAGTCTGGATCGAGCGGATCGGGTTCGTGACTGCAGGCGTATTAATGCTTGGAAATATATCAATTCCGATCTCCGTTTTACTGGGATTGGTCGGACTGCCTGAGGGAGCAGCGTGATGAGCGAGATAGACTTCAACCTTGACTCGAAGGTGCCGGATGGACCGCTTCACGAAAAGTGGGACCGTCATCGCGCTGACCTGAAACTGGTCAGTCCCAACAATAAACGCACGATGAAGGTGATCGTTGTCGGCACGGGCCTAGCAGGCGGATCCGCGGCCGCGTCCCTAGCTGAGTTAGGCTATCAAGTCGAAGCCTTCACGTTTCACGACAGCCCCCGCCGCGCACACAGCATTGCGGCGCAAGGAGGCATCAACGCCGCAAAGAACTATCAAAACGACGGCGACAGCGTTTGGCGATTGTTCTACGACACGATCAAAGGCGGCGACTTCCGCTCGCGAGAAGCGAATGTTTACCGGCTCGCTCAAGTCAGCACCAACATCATCGATCAATGCGTTGCGCAGGGAGTGCCGTTTGCCCGTGAGTACGGCGGTCAGCTTGCAAATCGCTCGTTCGGCGGAGCTCAGGTTTCGCGAACGTTCTACTGTCGGGGTCAAACGGGTCAACAACTTCTGCTTGGAGCCTACTCATCGCTCAGTCGAAAAGTCGCCAGCGGACAGGTTCGTATGCACACGCGAACCGAGATGCTTGACGTCGTCGTCGCGAACGGTCGAGCTTGCGGAATCATCACGCGGAATCTCGTGACCGGTCAGATCGAACGACACGCGGGGGACGCCGTCGTTCTCGCGACAGGTGGCTACGTGAATGTTTACTACCTTTCGACCAACGCAAAAGCCTCGAATGTCACGGCAACTTTCCGAGCTTACAAACGCGGCGCAGCGATGGCGAATCCATGCTATACGCAGATTCATCCGACGTGTATTCCGGCCAGCGATGAACACCAGTCGAAGCTCACGTTGATGTCCGAGTCGCTGCGCAACGATGGTCGCATCTGGGTTCCGAACGAATCCGCAGAGAATCGCAAACCCGGCGATATTCCGGAAAGCGAGCGAGACTACTACCTCGAACGAAAGTATCCGAGCTTCGGCAACCTCGCACCACGCGACATCAGCTCGCGATCCGCGAAAGAAGTCTGCGACGAGAATCGCGGAGTCGGTCCGACTGGCCGTGGAGTCTATCTCGATTTCGCCGACGCGATTGCTCGAGATGGCGAGGAGGCGATTCGCAAACGCTATGGAAATCTGTTTCATATGTACCAGCGGATTACGGGCGAGAACCCGTATCAGACGCCAATGCGTATTTACCCCGCGCCGCATTACGCGATGGGTGGCTTGTGGGTGGACTACAACCTGATGAGCAACGTTCCGGGGTTGTTCGTGATTGGCGAAGCAAACTTCTCGGACCACGGTGCAAACCGACTGGGGGCAAGTGCATTGATGCAAGGCCTGGCGGATGGCTACTTCGTGTTGCCATACACGATCGGCGATTATCTGGCTCAGGTCCGCAACCAGTCGGTTTCGAATGACTCGATGGAATTCCGCGAGGTGGAAACGGAGACACGCGCGCGGATCGCTCGTTTGATGAACGGTAGCGGCAAACGAGCGGCGACGAGCTTTCATCGCGAACTCGGCAACCTGATGATTGAAGCGTGCGGGATGTCTCGCAGCGAAAAAGGTTTAGTCGAAGCACTCCAACGCATTCCGCAACTTCGTGAGCAGTTCTACCAGGAGCTCGCGATTCCCTCTGGTGATCAAGGCATGAACACGGCTTTGGAATACGCGGGCCGCGTAGCGGACTTCTTCGAGTTCGCGGAAGTGATGTGTCACGACGCGCTGGCTCGAGACGAATCGTGCGGTGCTCACTTCCGTGTCGAGCATCAAACCGAAGACGGCGAAGCAAAACGGAACGACGAAGACTATTGCAACGTCTCCGCTTGGGAGTTTGCAGGAACGGATAGCAATCCCATCCTGCACACGGAACCGCTCGAGATGGAAAACGTGGCACTCGCAGTGAGGAACTATCAATGAAACTCAAGTTTCACGTTTGGCGGCAAAACGGTCCGGACGACAAAGGCAAGATCGTTAAGTACGACGCAGATGGCCTGAACGAAGACATGTCGTTGCTTGAGGCGCTCGACAAACTCAACGACGAACTGATCGAAAAGGGTGAAGAGCCGATCGTATTCGACCATGATTGCCGCGAAGGTATCTGCGGCAGCTGTTCGATGGTCATCAACGGTGTTCCGCATGGCCCGGAGAAAGCTGCAACGACCTGCCAAACGTTTCTGCGAAGTTACAACGATGGCGACGAGCTGTATCTTGAACCTTTCCGAGCTCGAGCTTTTCCGATCATCAAGGACTTGATGGTCGACCGAAGTGCTTTCGACCGCATCATCCAGGCAGGAGGATACGTCTCGGCAAACACGGGCGGAGCACCCGACGGAAACGCAATTCCGATCTCACAGGAGTCAGCCGAAGACGCGATGGACGCCGCGGCATGCATCGGTTGTGGAGCCTGCGTCGCCGCCTGTAAGAATGCATCGGCAATGCTGTTCACAGCGGCCAAGGTCTCGCACCTCGCAACGTTGCCTCAAGGCCAGGCGGAAAAAGGCGAGCGGGTCCGCAACATGGTGGCTCAGATGGACGCGGAAATGTTCGGAGCCTGCACGAATACGGGGTCATGCTCTGCGGCTTGTCCGAAGGAGATCAGTCTCGATTGGATCGCAAAACTCAACCGAGAACACGTGCAAGCCAAGTTCCAGACGGTAAGCAAGTGATCGCGATGTCTGAGAAACGCCGCCGCTTCAAGATTTACCGGGATGAAGCGAAGGAGCGGTTGACCAACCACTGGGACTGGGATTACATGGGCTACGACTCAACGAATGAAGAGTTCGTGCAAAGCAGCCCTCCAGTCACTCCCGATCGGACAACAGAGTCGACGCCGTCTCCTCGGAACTTTCTCGATCGTGTCCGCAATCTCTTCCTCTTCCGTCGCCGGGGTGTTTAAGTGTCGCTTCAACAGCCTCTCACGCAGCGAGACGTTGACCGCATTATTCAAATGGCGTGGGAAGACCGCACGACGTTTGACGTCATCGCGCGTCAATACGGGCTATCGAACGGCGAAGTCATTAAACTCATGCGTACGAACATGAAGCCATCGTCGTTACGCCTTTGGCGAAAACGGACCAAAGGTCGAAAAACGAAGCACGTAGTAAAGCGTGGCTTTGAATTCGGTCGCTTCCGTTGTCCAGGCCAAAAGGACTGAGACGCTCTGCGCCATGCCGTCCAGGAGCTTTTTAGGAGCGAACGTCGGCTCCATTTGTGAGACTTGAACGCATTACCAATTGCTTGTTCCGGGTGGTCCCTTGAACGGGCCGACGATTTTGGAAGTGATCCAGCCGCCGTAGTTATCACCGTCTTGTGCAATGACAACTTCATCGTCGACATAGCATGCATCCATTTTGCCAGGGAAGAAAGCAACGTATCCCTCAATGCCCGCGAAGCGAGGTGTTGGGCTTGGGTAGTACCATGCGGCTTTCTCAATGGTTCTTCTTGGAACGACCAACGAATAGAAACCTGCTTTACCTTTCCATTCGCAGAAGCTTCGAAAGTCAGATTCTGTCAAAACCTCGGTATCGATATCCGCTGGTGGGATGTAATAGACCGGCGGATAGCTCGTTTGCAAGACGCGTTTCGCTTGCACGCTGTCGGCAATCACGAGTCCGCCCGCAATCACGCGAATCCTCTCAGAACTGTCTTCAAGCACAGGTGGACACGGATAATCCCGAGCAGATTCTTCGGCGACGCTTGCTTTTTCAGGTGACTTCCCCATCTCATGAGTCCTCCGTGCGAGACTGGGCAGACTGATTTGTGCACGCCACAGGCAACCACAAGATGACAGCGACGCCAACCATCGCCAGACCACAAACCACTGATGCAAAAATCACCGAGTAGCCTGAGACGCAAACGCTGACTGCGACCGTGATGATGACAACCGCGATGGCTTTAACCTTCACATGCGGGCGAACTCCCCCATGGACTTGCCAGTCCACCAAAATCGGTCCGAACACTCGAGAATTCAGCAGGCGTTGGTTGAGCCGTGGCGATGAACGAATCAGAAAATAGCTTGTGAGCAGCAGAAACGGTGTCGCTGGCAGCCCTGGCAAAACAGCTCCGGCGACTCCCAGCAGAAAAAAGCCTCCAGCCGCCGCAAGGTAGACGACGCGTCGCAGCCCCGTCGCTACACTTCGTTTGGCTTGTTGGTCTTCAGCGACTACGGTCTCGCCGGTTGAGGCATTGCGTTTCGCTGAAGGACTCGGGGCAAGCGTGTCTGTGCTCATGTGCTCACCTTTTCGAACGGATTAGGTCGTGAATAGCTCAAAGTGAATACGGTTGTGCGCAGGGCGGGTTACCATGATTGTCCGTACTTACTACATGATAGACCTGCCCTCAGAGTTGGCACGATGACATACGAGTAACAATGTTTCGCAACAGGGTGACAGAACAAGAGCTGAGAGAGAACCTCCAGTCCCATGGCTTTGACGGACGCTCCGCACGATTCGACTACGTTGAGTTAAAAGCGATTGAACGGCCCGGATGGGTGCAGGTTTTCGAGTTTCGCGTTCACGTTCTTGACGAGGGTGAAGAGATGCATCATTTGATGGGCGTGCTGCGAGACGACGAACGCAAGGGCATGGATGTTTTCCTCACCGAATCGGAAACCGAGCGAGACGAGAAGCTCAGGGAATGGTCAACCGGCTTGATTACCTTGCGACGATCGACGTCAAAATTCACTCCGCTTCTGCTGGTTTTTTTCGCCGTTTTGCTATCGCTTGCCATTCTCGGTGCATTCCTGCCTCGGTGAGCGTGATCACCAACGCCGTAGGCGAGCCCACTGGCCCAAGCTGGCATCAATCGCGGCCCTGCGGGAATGGCCTCAAGCTTTATGGTTAACCTCGAGGGGCGAACGCGGTTACGATTGAACGAAAACGTGGAGCAAATCTATGGCACAAAACGACCCGAACTCGGCACCGAAATGGATGACGCGGGTTCTCCAATTTGCTGGGATTTACAATCTGGCTTGGGGAGCTGCAGTGATCGCCGCACCATTGCTTCTCTTCAGGTGGGCAGGAATGGAAGAACCTCTTTACCCGCAAATCTGGCAGTGCGTTGGCATGATCGTCGGCGTTTATGGTATTGGCTACTGGGTGGCGGCAAATGACCCTTACCGTCATTGGCCCGTAGTACTGGTCGGGTTTCTCGGCAAGATATTTGGCCCGATTGGTTTCCTTCAAGCCGCCATAGCAGGTGACCTTCCGTGGGCTTGGGGAGCAACGATCATCACGAATGATCTGGTCTGGTGGCTGCCTTTCGCTGCCATGCTGTACGGAGCGTTCCGTGCGAATACCGACACATCTCGAGATACACGAAATCGTCAGCTCGAAGATGTGATGAATGAATTTCGTAGTAATCGAGATGCGACTTTGGCTGAGCTATCGTCGACCGCCCCGACGCTTCTCGTTTTTCTTCGCCACTCCGGTTGTACGTTCTGTCGCGAAACGCTCGCAGAGATCCAAAAACAACGAACGTCCATTGAACAGACGGGGACCAAGCTCGCGATCGTACACATGGGGCAGCCTATGGACGGGACGCTCATGCTTCGGAAATACAAGCTCGAAGACGTACATCGCTATAGCGATCCAAACTGCGTACTCTACAGGGCGTTTGGGCTTGAACGCGGAACGGCAGGACAGCTGTTCGGTCCATCGGTTCTCAAGCGAGGGTTCGAAGCGGCCGTGTGTGGACATGGGATTGGACTACTTCGTGGCGACGGCTTCCGCATGCCCGGGATATTCGTCCTTGCCCACGGCGAGATCGTAGAAGCTCATCGTTCCGACACCGCCGCGGATGTTGTGGACTATGTGAAGCTCGCAACGCGGGCGCCACGACTTTGGCGGACCGCCCACGAGCGAAGTCATAACCAGTCCCGCATGAACAGACTACTCCAACGCGATGAAGATCAATCGAGTTCGCAAGACGCCATGCTCTCATTGCGTTGAATCTGTGACGTCGCCCATCAGACGACGCAACTTTAGCATTCGGTCTGATGCGCCTTTCGATAGTCGCGTGGTGAGCAGCCGCACGCCGCTTTGAAAGCCTCGTTGAAGCGGCTGAGGCTCTGAAATCCGGCAGCAAACGCGATGTCTACGATCGTCTCTTCGCCTGTCGCCAGCAATCGCTGCGCATGCGAGATGCGGTGTTCGGTGATAAAGTGATTCATGGTGGTGCCGAAGGTCTTTCGAAACAGACTCATCGCGTAATTCGGATGTACGCCATTTGCCTCTGCGATGGACGTGGATGTTAGCGGTTGTCGGTAGTTCTGCGCGATGTAACACGCCAACTGATCCGCACGCGATAGCCTCGGAGAATGTTTGGCCGCTGCCCGTTCGGGACCGACACGCGCAAAACGTAACATCCGAGCCTCCACTTCTAGCCTGGCGGCACGCTCGTCCGTCCGGTTGCTCTTTCTTAGCTCCCTTTCCCATTGTTGGAATTTGAGTCGATCGGTTTCGTCCGTTTTCGCGTCAATGACCAACTCGCCATGCATCACACGACTAACGAAATTCGGTTGGAGGCCGATGCGCAGGAAATCGCTCAATGGCAGCGTCACAACGAAATAGGGTGAGTCGCCTTCGAACTCCACGATCTGATGTGGAATGGCAGCCCAAAAGACGGCAAGCCTGTCAGCCTGAACCGTCGTTCGACGTCCGCCGAGCAAATAAGAAAGCGAACCGGTTGTGAGAAGATTGATCTCAACTTCGTTGTGACGGTCCGGGCGGGGCATGCGAGCCGGTTTCCAGAGTTCGCATGTGAATCCGTAAGGAGAAAACTCCGGCCTGGTGCGATCGAATTTCTTCATGAACCTTAGGATATCGTGAAATATAGGCGGAAGACAGGGAGAACTGCTGATAATCCATCGGTATGATGTGTGTCCAGCAACCAGTTCATGCGTACGGTCGCGCGACCACCCTTCGGTCCGACGGTCATAAATGTGGCGTAGGCTTCCAGCTTGCGTTTACGGCAATCGCAGGCTGGAAGCCTACGCCACTTGTAGTTCCGACGGTCCTAGTCCGTGGAAAGGAAGAAAGAATGAACAGCCCTTCAACTGCCACGCCCACCAAACAAAAGGGGCAGGCGTCCGCTTCATCGAAGCCCGAAACCGTACGGGCCGTCGCGATGACTGCCCCCGGCCAGACCGAGATGAGGACCTATCCGTACCCCACGATGGATCACGATTCCGCAATCCTCAAAGTAGATATGGCGGGTATCTGCGGCACGGATCGTCACATCTACAAAGGCGAAGCGACGGAACTTCGTGGAAAGTCGATCTTCCCTTATGTGGGAGGACACGAGGTCATCGGAACGATCGAAGAGATCGGCGACAATGCTGCCAAAGTGATGGATTACGACAGGTAGCCGCTCGCCGTCGGGGATCGAGTCGCCCTCGCTGTAGAAGTGAATTGCGGTCACTGCTTCTACTGCCGAAAGCACTACAACAACACAACCTGCTTGAATCAGATTCAGGCGTACGGCCTGCATCCCAACTGCGAAACCAAACCCTTCCTGCGTGGTGGCTTCGCCGAGTACATGTACATCCGGCCGGGAACTCATCTCTTCAAGGTCCCCGAAGAGATGCCGACCGACATCGCCGTCTTTGTAGAAGAAATGGCGGTTGCCTATCATTCGCTCGGTCGAGCCGCCGGCCCGTTTGCACCAGTCAACGAAGGTTTCGGTCCCGGCCAGTCGGTGGCCATACTGGGCAATGGCCCGCTTGGAATCTTGCACGGCATCATGGCAAGCATCCACGGTGCCGGTTTGCGAATCGCTACCGACCTTTCCGATTTGAGACTTGGAATTGCAGAGGGCCTGTATGCGGATGTCACGCTGAACGCGGCTGAGGTCTCGGAAGAAGATCGCATCGCTCAGGTGAAAGACATGACCGAAGGCGTTGGGCCCGACTTGGTCATTGAATCCGCGGGAGAACCGGAAGCATTCATCGAAGCGTTGAAGATGGTCCGAAAAGGTGGAACTGTCATCGAAGTTGGGAACTGGGTCGACCTCGGAAAGCCTGTCAATCTGGATGTGATGCAGCACATCAGCTCGAAGAACCTACACATTCATTCCGTGTTCCATTGCGGAACAGATTGGGGGCCCGTGCTGAAGATTCTGCAGCAGCAATCGGATCGATACGACTTCCCGTCGCTGATCACGCACCGTTTTGGTCTCGACGAATTGGTGGAGAAGTTCGGCACCGTCACGAAATTCGACGAGTGCTGCAAAATCGAAGTCGTTCCACAGAAGAATTAGCACGGCGTGTGGGATAGGCTTCCAGCCTGTCTTTACGAACGTGAAATCCTCACAGGCTGGAAGCCTATCCCACAAATGAAACGCGGTCGTTTACTCAACAGCGAACTCAGCTACGAAATCAGTCGGATCGGTCACACGGCTTCCATCACGGTCTGTGATGCCGGTCTGCCGATCCCTGCTGGAGTCAAGCGAATCGACCTTGCTATTGAGAGCGGGTACCCATCATTCATTCGAACGTTGGACGCCATGCTGAGCGAGTTGATGGTGGAAGAAATCGTTGTGGCCGCTGAAATTCACGATCACAACCAGACGGTCTTCGATGAGCTGATGGGGCTCTTCGAAACCCACTCAATGGCGCCTAAAGTAACTGAGATTTCGCACGAGGAATTCAAACAACGAACCTGCGACAGTCAGGCCGTCGTTCGAACCGGAGAGTGTACACCTTATGCCAACGTCATTTTGAAATCGGGAGTCGTATTCTGATCGTGGTGTCCCGTTCACCAATTCGCTCAAAGATCCGAGTCGGGAAATCAGCCGTCGAGCGTGAACTCACGGTTCTGCAACCCCCGAAAACCGGACGCTAACGCGTTCCGGCTGATGAATGGAAATGCAAAGAATCAACACCTCGGTACGTTCGTCCGGCTCCCACCTAACGAGAACGGATTTGATTTTCGATGCTAACGGCCGGTAGGACCGGCCCTAAACACGGAGTTCCCTCAATGCCCTCAACCAGGAATTCGAAGCGGTGGACGGCGGTGTCAGTGCTGTTCTCACTGATCATCGCTCTTTGCGGCTGCAACACCGACACGTCACCAACACCAACCAGCAACTCAGGCTCGTCGAACGGCAAACAGAAAGTTGCCGTGATCGTCTCAACGCTAAACAATCCATGGTTTGTGGTGTTGGCGGATTCCGCGAAAGAGAATGCGACCAAGCTTGGCTACGAAGCTGTTGTCTTCGATTCGCAAAACGATCCGGCCAAAGAAACCGCTCACTTCGATAACGTGATCGCTTCGGGATACGCGGCTGTGCTGTTTAATCCTACCGACGCCGATGGTTCCATTGCCAACGTTCGTCGAGCGAAAGCAGCCGACTTGCCAGTTTTCTGTATGGACCGCGAGATCAACGCCACCGACGCGGCGATCTCGCAAGTCTTGTCTGACAACTATTCCGGATGCGTCGCAATCGGTCAGCACTTCGTAAAGGAAGTAGGCGAATCCGGTCGGTACGTCGAGCTACTGGGGCTGGTTGGCGACAACAATACGCGCAATCGCTCAGACGGGTTCCATAGCGTAGTGGATCGCTACCCTGAACTAAAAATGGTCGCCCAACAAAGCGCCGACTTCGACCGGGCGAAGGCGCTTGAAGTCATGGAACCAATTCTTCAGGCCAATCCGGATATCCACGCGGTCTTCTGCGGCAATGACGCGATGGCGATGGGGGCCTATCAGGCGCTACTTGCAGCTGGGAAAGAGAAAACGGTAAAGGTCTTCGGATTTGACGGCGCAGACGACGTGGTCAACATGATTAACGAAGGCAAGATTGTCGCTACGGGAATGCAGTTCCCTAAATTGATGGCGCAAACAGCTGCCGAGTCTGCGGATAAGTATTTGAAAGGCGACCGCGATATTCCCCAGAAGGTGCCGGTAGCTGTCGAGCTTGTGCATCAGGGTAATGCTGCAAAATATGGCGATTTCAGTAAAGCAGATTCAGAGTGAGTTTGGGATAGGCTTCCAGCCTGTCGCCTGTACGACCAAGATAGAGTGGCGATTGAAAATGCAGAATCGAGACGGGCTGGCAGCCTATCCCACTCATCGTTGGAGTACCCGAATTGCGATCGCCACAGGAACTGCAGTGCTTCTGTATTTTCTGCCGTTGTTTCGCATTGTGCCTTTGGGACAAGCCGAGCAACAAGGCAATTCGAAGTCGGCAGAATTCGAACCGAGCGCCTTCGTGGAGGAATTCTGGACTCAGCAGCTGATTCCCGGCGCTGGCAAAGCCGTTGAGGTGTCGAAACTGATCGCCGAAATCAAGCAGGATCAGCAAGCAGCTCGAGACGCCCACGGTCGCAGCCTCGGATTGAGTGACACCTACTTTTACTTCGTGTCCGGAACGGGGCGTGTTGTCTCGGTTGAAAAAAACACCGTCGAACTTTCCGTGGACGACGACTCAACGCAAGTACAAGTCCTGCTGGAGACCGGTCTCGTTTTTGGCAACGCCGTCCGTGATGGCACCGGTCTGTTGGACCTCAATGACTTCGCGAACTCGCAGGAATTCAACGCCATTTCGACCGAAATCAATCGACGCATCGAAAACGATGTACTCCCAAAGCTGAGAGAAAAAGCGACCGTTGGCTCCACCATTCATTTCGTGGGCTGCGCTCAAATTTCCGATGAAGAGACGGACCTAAGTCCGCTGCGAGTCGTCCCTTTTATCGGGAGCGTGGCTTCCGGGGAGGCCCCATGACCGCATACGGCGAAGTCGTGTTGGAAGCTCGCGGGATTTCCAAAGCGTTTCCCGGCGTGAAAGCGTTGGACGGTGTCGACCTTACGCTACGTGCTGGGCGATCGACCGCACTCCTCGGTGAGAACGGTGCGGGCAAGTCTACTTTGATGAAAATACTTGCCGGTGTGCAGCCTCCGGACAGTGGCGAGTTGATCGTTGAGGGTCAGTCTGTGAGTTTCACCAACCCGCGACACGCCCTGGACCATGGCATCGCCATGATTTATCAGGAACTCAGCCTTGTTCCCGATCTAACCATTGCGGAAAACATCTTTCTTGGTCGCGAGCCGCTTTGGCTCGACACGGTGATCGATTATTCCGAATTGAATCGTCGCGCAGCCGAGTGGCTGCAATTGTTGGAACTAGATGCATCGCCGAAGACGCTTGTTGGACGTCTGCGAGTCGGACAGCAACAACTTGTCGACATCGCCAGAGCGTTGGCGGGCGACGTCCGCATTCTGATTATGGACGAACCGACGTCGGCCATCACGGAACACGAAACCGAAATGCTTTTCCAACGCATCGCTGACCTCAAGAAACAGGGAGTAGCAATTGTCTACATAGCTCGACGCAACAAGAGAACTGTTCGTCGATGCGATCAATCTCATCAGCCGGGCCGGTGGCGTCGACGAGGCACACAAGGTGCTCGACTCCGCGGCCAGCCTGTTGACGCACGTACGTTAAGCGATCGCAACGGAGCGACTCTTCATTGGGCGCTGTGCCAGAGGGTCTGCTCGGTCGAACTCGGAACCGGTTACCCGCCACGAAAACTCTTCAAATTCTCTTGTTTCCGTGGCGGGGCGAACGCCCCAATAGCGAGTTTCCTTTAGTGGACGTGTGCAAACACCGTCCCAAATCTTCCTTGAAAATACACTCCGGTTTTCTGGAGAATTTTCGAGGGTGAAGGTCACTAGTTGTAGGGCGTGCTGTGTTCTACGTGATGCGGCATGCCACTCATTGGCAATGCATCACGCGTGAACCGGCTTCGAATACCAATGTACAAGACTACGTCAGGCATCCGTTCCCGGATTGGAGCAGAGGAGCGTCTCTTTCTGGAGTCGCTGGGCATCGTCATGCTCATGCTTGAGGATGAACAAGCCGAATTCGGGATCCCCCTATTCGACGCATTGCCACATAGCTCCAAGCTGGCCGCATTGTTCGACGCGTCGCGAGCTCTTTTGGAGAAACACCGCCCACTTGCAAGAAGGGCAGCTTATATCGACGCCGCCTTCGCGGCGGTCCATGAATGTACTTACAGCCTCATCCGTATGGAGGTGGAAGAGTCGCTCAATGTTCATTCCTCGCAGTACTGGCGATCCCTCGCCCGGAATGCAGCGTTGCAAGCCGGGATCGATTGTCCAGCAGCAGCAAACCTTGATCTCTTGGATTGGTGCCTGGTCAAAGAGAACCTGGTCCTCAATGTCGTCCATGAGGATTTTGCCTCCGAGTTTTGCATGGACATGGATCCCTACCTTGCCTCAGCCATCAAACAATCGGTAGGCCTGCCGGACGATTACTTCATCAAGATTCCTGACGACCCACCCGCGGAGCGAGTCGAAGCCTACAAGAGGATGCTGTTTCACTTCGGCGCCATGGCGTAGCCACGCCAACCTCGCGACTGCAGCGTATCCATCACGGAGACGCCAATCCACTGAGCCTTCCTTCTTCCGCAATCACCTAGTCGTCGTTTCTAAAGTCGACATTGCAATCTGGAAGTGCCAACTTCAGATTGTTGACCGCACCTTCACTCATTTGTGAATTCCAAATCGCCAGATAATTGAGAGTTTTCATCTCGGAGAGGTGGGGCAGCCAACTGTCTGTCACATGGTTGCCTTCAATGTATAGGTGAACGAGCGGTACTTGCGATAGTCTGGCGATGCCTGATGCCGTCACAGCCGTGTCACCTATATCGAGCAGCCGTAGCTGGGGGATCGTCGTCAGGTGCTGCATATCATCGTCCGATATTTTGGTCTTTCTCATTGTCAGACGATGGATCTCCGGGTGACCAGCGAGGAACCGAAGGTTTGCCCCCTCAAACGGTGTGAACTGCACGTCAAGCTCGCGTAGCCGCGACATTTGACGGGCATCTTTCAGGAAGGCTCCTGTGATTCGAGGCACGAGGTTAACGCTAAGGACTTCAAGATTCGAGAGCGAGGTCAATCTGGCGAGTCCGTCGTCTGTCAATTCAGGGTTCCGGTCGAGTATGAGGACTCGCAGCTGCTTCAGCGAAGTGAGTGACGGGATCATTTCGTCAGTAATTCTGTTTCGGGCCAGATCGAGCCACCATAAATCGCGAAGTTGCGAAATCGCTTTCACTAGTGTCATTGAACCGGCTTGCCGGTCAGCCAACCCAATCGAGACGAGCGAACGAAAATAGTCATCACCGATTTTTTCGCGAAGCCAGTCTGGGCCGGGCGTTCCCTTGGTTACATCAAACGTATTGTCTGAGGGGAATTCCTGGTACGGCAGTGGCCACTCATGAGCTTCATGGCTGAAGTTCAATTCGCCTCTCGCCTCATTCACCATTGTGACTACCAAACGTTGGGATCTGGCTTGGTGGCTCAAGATCGCAAGCCAAACACATATACCCGTGATTGCGAAGAGCAGCGTACCCAAGCTAATTCGCAAGAATCGTCGTGGCGATGCCTGTATTGATTCCTTTGTTGCTTTGATGGTCATCTCATCGAACTCTCGGAATGGCCTCACATGTAAGTGGTTGCCTTACAAGTCGAGACCATTCCGTCGAGTGCGTCAAGGCAGTGGATGCCTGCACGCGGCGGTGAGTCAGTAAGGCCAACGGAGGTCCACCAACATTCGAAAGTTCCTTTCGCTGACCGCCGACGACAAGACTCCGAAGTGTAACTCACCTTGGCAGATGGACCACGAAGGGACAAACCCTTTCAACCGCGCAAGCATCGCTAGATGCCATCTCGCCGCTCCCATTTGCCGCCTTCCCAATCGCAAATCAGCCCAGCAATTTCACACGCCGGGCAGTCCCACAGAATAACTCCGGCTGGCGCCAGGCCACCATGCAATGCCGCGCCGCTACCCGGTTCGCAGCATCGCAGCATCGCAGCGTCAGGCGAAGCGTCAACGTCGACAGTGGCGGGCTTCACTCGGCATCGCTGCATCGACGTTGTCTCGCGCGTTAAGGAACCGCATGAGGTCAGATGAGTAAAACGATGATGTCGTGTTACGTTCAATCACGTCAGTATGTCAAAGAGTAACCATTCCATGACGTACTCAGGACCTGCTCTCAGGCAGCTCGTTTACTTACATCGACCTGCCGTCGCCTCACTCGCTAGCCACCGGCTCGGGAGCTGGCAGGCGCGTCGTGTGTCCGACTTGACTCGACTGCGTGCTGGAAAGCAAGTTCGCGTGCCAGATGATTTGACTGGTCATCGGCGCAACCTGCATGCAGTTCAACGACAATGTGCTCCCCGCTTGAAACTGCACTTCTGCAAGCGACTGCGTGTAGCCAATCTCGCTGGCGACCTGGGACGTCGTGGATTCTGCTGCGGCCAACTCGGCTCGCAGCCAGATCAACAGGCTCGCGGAATCCCCAACCGCGCGAAATCGTGACTCCGTTGCGTCGCGGTTGCGTTCCGCCGCCAGAGTGATCTTTCGTTGTAGTTGCAGTTCCTTTTGGCTTCGATCCACTTCCCGAACGGCACTTGCCAGACTTGTTTCAATGTCCGACCGAAGCTCGTTCAACACTCCGTTTGCCTTCGCGTGTTGCAACTGCAGGTTCCGCAAACGAGTCTTCGTGAAACGTTGACCAACGACCTTGGAGAATTGAAAGCCCAGGGACCAGCCGGTTTCGTTGCTATCAAACATCTCCTTATAGGCACTCTCAAGGTCAACCGGATCACGATCCAGCAGCTGGTCGCCAAAGCCATTCAACTGATAGGAGGATACGAAATCCAGCCGAGCCCTTGCCAGATTCTTTGCCGCCGCAACCTGATGACGCAGTTGCTCGACGCTCAGCTGCTGCCGGCGGACCTCGGGACGATTCGCTTCGGCCGCGCGGACCAGCTCATACCAATCGAATACCACGGGAGCCGTCGAGGGAGTGCGAGATGGGCGGAACGCGATACCCGGCTGTTGCGGCAGTCGCAGTAGCTTTCGCAATTGGCTGTCGCCTTCAAGGATTTCGCTCACATAGTTGCTTCGCTGAAGCTCCAGTCGCAACAGTGCCTGTTCCACTTCGGCAGCTTCAATGGCACTCGCGCCGACGTCGTCACTGGCGATGCGAGATTCGACGCGTTCCGCAATGCCAGCGATCCGAGCCTGAACGGCATCGAGATTTTCAAGTTGCACATGGGCGAGCTGAAGTTGCCAGAACGTGCGTTCAACTTCACGCAGCAAGCCCGCAACAGCAATCTCAAAATCCACGATCGACATCTTCGTATTCATTTGTGCGACGAGGAGGCCCTGCGATACTCCCGTGACTCCCTGCAATGCGTTGGCCTGTGGTCCCGCGACGTCCGTTACATGCTTGCCATATCCCGCGAGCAATGGCTGTCGGAACTGTAGTGTTGTGGCACCGGTATAGACCGAAGGAAAGAGCAAGTCCTGCCGATTTGAACCCTCATAATTCCAATCGTGGCTCATAGTCACCTGTCCACCACGACGAAGGTTCCTCTCCAACCGAGACTGAAATGCCCCTGTCTCTCCGACCAGCGTATCGCCTGGCAGGACGCCGCCCGATAGAAAAGTGTTGTTCTGAACCAGCTCGCTGCGGCCCCAAATCATGCTGGTCGTCGCTCGAGCATCAAAGTCGGACAATGCCGCTGCCACACCCCGCTGACCGAAGAGGTAGTTGGAATCCTGAATGATCGGATCGAACACAGATGCCATCCGGCCGTCCGACAATGCCTGAGGCTGGCCGCTGGAACGAATTAGCTGTGAATTCGTCAGTGCGATGTGAATCGCTTCCTCCAGCGGGAGGTCGACGAACTCAGGCTGGTCGGACATCACGGTCAGCGGAGTCTCGCCAACCGGTCGCCGACTACAGAATTGCTCCGGCGAATGGCTGACCGCCACGACCGATGTCTCCACCGGAATCGAAGTCGCCATCGGTTCACGAGCCGGCGTGTAATCGAAGTTGCCGGCGCCCTTGGGTCGACTCATGCAGCCTGAGACCATCGTCATGCCGCAGACCGCAAATGCCAGAATCAGGAGAAGTCTTGTCACGTCCGCGCCTCAGGGCCATGCTTGCAATGCTGACAACCGGTGCTTGTGCGGCAACACGGTGTACTAGCGTTACTAGTTCGGTCGCGAGATCCTGAAGTCTCGTTGTTTCCTGAGGGCGTCTCACCACCGGAATGGGTAGTGCGACCCCGATGACCTGATACGTCATATGCGAAAGCTAAATGTCGAACGGCCCCATCGATATAGCCATTGCAATACGGTGCGATCACTAACAATAAATCGGGCCTGACCGCGCATGGACGTTTGCAGTGGTACGCTTGGATCTGCTCGCCACGCAGCCGTTACGAGATAGGCATTCGAGTCCAGTCGTTCCTGTCCCATCGAATCGGTAACCGTTGATGCCTTGCCGCCGCTCTTCAGCGACATCAACCGTGGAACCACTTCACTTTGCCTGTCCGAGATCGCCGTCACAGTTGCGGAAAAGACATGACGCGGATACGCGTCCAACTTGACCCGCACGGCAGACCCAACCGTCAGGTCATTACGGTCGGACTGGTCGATAAGGATCTTCACCTCATAAGCACCTTCGGACGGGCAAATGCTGCACAGGTGAGTTCCCGGATCGACGAAGCATGAGATATTTTCTTGCTGCAGTGGAACATCCAGCCAACCGCCCAAGCTGGAATCTCTCTGTTCCAGCGTCCCGCCCAATCGACGTTCGGGCCATATGACGCGGCCAGTCACAGGGGACACGATCTCGCAGTCTTCCAACTGACGAGCCACTGCGCCAGCCACCGCCTCCAACTGTAGAGCCTCTTCCGACTTGGCCACAAAAGCAGCGTGGTCGTCCGCGAGTTCGGCAGCCTGCATTTCGCGACGGGTCGCTTCACACTGGACCCTCAGATCGGACAGTCGATCATCCAGTTCCATGTTGACCAGCTTCGCGACACTGCCGCCCGCTTTCACGGCCTCTCCTTCCGCAACGTCCGCTCGCTCCAGTCGCCCGCCGACATTGGTGTAGATGTGGCGAATCCCAGACGGTTCGACATACGCGGGGGCACTGCGGTACATCGGAATCGGCACGCAACACGCGGCAATCAGAAGCACAAGTACAATCGCCAGCGAAAGGCCACACCGCCCCTTACGGACCTTCTCTCCTTTGGAATGTCGCTTCCACATCGAGTAGGCCCCGCGGCCGTTGCCAATCATCCAGCCGCCAATCGAAAAGACTGCCAGCGACGCTCCGATACTTGGCACACCATATGACTTGAACACCAGGTAGATCCCAAAGGCAATCGAAACCATCAGGAACCACCGATAGAGAAAGGCGGCGATTCCGTAGGTCACAAGAATCCAGGTGGGGCCGTTCGAGTAAGAACGATCCTCGATCTCAAGGCCAAGGCACCAGCCAATCGTACGCTGCAAGTAGTCCGACGACTGCTCACTAAGATTCGGCACCTCCAGCCAGTCGCTGAGGATGTAGTACCCGTCGAACCGAATCAATGGATTCGCATTGAAGATCACCGTCGACACCGTCGAGACAAAAAACACATTGAGGAGAATGTGTTTGAGTGCTCCGGGCAGCGTCACAGACCACAGCAGGAATGCCGCGGACGCCAGGAGCACTTCAACGTACATTCCTGCCGCTGCAACCGCCATGCGGCTCCACTTGTTGCCGGACATCCAGGAATCCGTCGCGTCGCAATACATGGTTGGCGACAAAACCAGCAACGCAAATCCGATCGTGTGACAGTCGCGGCCAATTCTCTTCGTCGCCAGGCCGTGCCCCAATTCGTGAATGACTTTCGTAACACCCACGATGCACCACAGATAGATCACATTCGGCCAGGCAAAGAATTGCTCGAACGACGGCATCTGATTCCAGACTTCTTCTCGCCGCACATAGATCAACACCCAACTACCAATCATCAACAGGACGCAGAAGAACACGCAGACCGGGTGAACAGTCCAGCCGATCGTTCGGTTGAGCCAGCCCAGAAAACGGTTGGGATCAATCCCCGGGAACCGGATGAACAGCGGATTCTGGACCGCCTGCAGGATCTTTGTAACGACTTCATTTCGGGCCTTTATCAGCAAGCTGGCCGATTGGTGTGTTCGCTTTGCGATCAGCAGGCCCTTCTTCTGCAGATCCATCACCAGTTGCTGGACATCGGTTAGCGTGAAGTGCCAACCAGGAAAGGCCGCCTTCAGCTCGATGCGTATCGATTCCAGCGAAGCCTTACCGTCAATGCTGGCGAAAACGCAGTACTGAGTGGGATCCAGCTTCCAGTAATTCAAGCCCAATGGATCCTTCAACACGCAATACCTGGCACCGCGGGCGAAGTGCGGCTGAACGGCTATGTCCAATCGGCGACGGAACGGCAACGGCCGGTTCTGAGTGACGTCGTCCATGTTAGCGGCGAGCCCCAAGCTGATCAGTTTCCGGGGTCGGCTGCTTGCCGGCCGGGCGAATCTCCATCTCGACTTCCATGCCGTCCTTGAATTGCCCGTCGACGTTTTCAACGAAAGCGATCACGCCTACCAGTCGCCGTACAGATTCAACAGAAGTCGCTACCGCTTGCAGTTTGCCCTTTAACTCGGTGATTTCAAGGCTGCCGGCAATGGCCGGATCCGTCACGCGAATGGTGACTTCGTCGCCTCGCACTAATCGCCAGGCGTCCACGTATTGCACGTAGCCGTTGACTCTTAGCTTCTTCGGGTTGACCAGTTCCAGCACGTCTTCGCCGGGCTGAGCGGAATTGCCCTCCGAAATCAGAATCTCGGCCACCTCGCCATCGAACGGAGCCGTCAATGCATAGGTGTTCAGCTCTTCCCCAGCCTGATCTCGGTTAAGCTTCGCAATCTCCAACTCGTGCCTCGCCAATTCCACGTCCAGCTCGGCGCTTTCCATCGCCATCCGACGTCGCCGTATGTCGCCCTGCGGATAAGTGCCATCCAGACGCGCATTGGCCGCAACAGCGTTCTCGTATTCAGCAATGGCCAGCTTGTGTTGCACGGTCGCCCGTCGTACAGCAACGTCTGAAGAAGCCTGCTTGTCGGCCACGTCAAAAGCTTTCCTGGCGACTCGATCATCCAGTTGTGCCACGACAGACCTATACGCAACCTTATCTCCTTCCCTATACGGAACCTTCATGATTGAACCGCCTCGAGTGAACGCAAGGGTCGCCCGTTCAAAGAAGTGAACATATGCATTTGTCACGGCTACCACATTTTCCTGAGCGTGGGCAGTCGGCGACAGTGAAAACGTGATGAGAACCAAAACGGTTAGGCAAGACTTCATGGCGGTGGGTATCATGTTGCTTCGATCAGAGTTGAATGAGCTGCAATTGTAATAGCGCGGGCCTATGCATTTCCAACAAACCGAACAATCTTCTGCTGACATCGAGTTTCTACATCAGTTAGACAGCTATTGCCTGAACATTCATCGCTCGCTCCATCACGACGAAATTGCCGCCGTCGTGGTCAACGACGCGCGCGCCTTACTGCAAGTTGATCGTGTCAGCCTTTGTGCCCTTGCTGGCCGGAAATGCATCGCAAAGGCGATCAGTGGGCAAGACAGGGTGGTCGTACGATCAACCGCCGTCAAGCACCTCGAAAAGCTGGCAACCGCCGTAGCCGACACCGGCGAGCCATTACGCTATGACGGTCAGTCCACAAGCTTCGCCAACGACGACCAACTGGCGGAGTATGTGGCGGAATCGCAGGCTCGCGTGATTCTCATCGTCCCCCTCACCCAAAACCCACGGCGGCTGATCGATTTACAAAACCCCGAACCAGCTCGGGAGGACGCAGAACGTACGATCGGCTATCTCATCATCGAGCAGTTCGCGGCCAACGAACTCACACCGGAGCTAGAGGCTCGGACGTTGGCCGTCGCCAGTCACGCCGCCAATGCCCTTCAGAATGTACGACAGCACAACCGCATATTTCTGCTCCCCATGCTCACGTGGATCGGAACCATGCTTGGCTGGTTTGAGGGCAAGAAACGATGGGCCGCGATTGCTTTGCTCTCGGTAATGGCGGCCTTTACGCTCGCTTGCTTCTTGTTGCCCTGGCAATATCGCGTTAGTGCCAGAGGCACACTGATGCCTTCCATTCGGCAGGAGCTATACTCGCCTTGGGATGCCCAGGTCGCTGAGATCTTTGTCCGCGATGGGCAGGACGTTAAGCGAGACGAACCGCTATTGCAGCTGAAAAGTAGCGAATTGAGCATCCAGCGCGTCCAAACGCTCACTGAATTATCAGAGCTGAAGAAGCAGATCGCCTCCCTTAATTTGCAGGCCGAAGATGCTCGGCGGGCAAATGAATTCATCGCGGAAGCCCGTCTTCAAGGCGAGATATCCCGGTCGGAAGTCTTGCTGGCCGGTACCCAGGCACAACTGGACCTGGTTGACCAACGTCTTGCCTCGCTCCTGATCAAATCCCCCGTAGACGGGACCGTCGCCGCATTTGATGTCCAGCAGTTGCTCGCAGACAGGCCGGTCGCCCGTGGAGAGAACCTGCTACAGATCGCGGATCTGTCCAGCGACTGGCGGCTGGAGCTGGCCATCCCCGAGCATCGCAGCGGCCATGTCCTTGCAGCATCGACGCAAAGCGACACGCCTCTGGAAGTCGACTTTGTCTTGGCGACGGATATTGAGCGACGGTTGTCCGGCCAATTGGAGCGCGTTGGCACACGCGTCAATGAATCCGAGGAATCCGGTGGGGCGATGGTGCAGGGAATTGTCGGGCTCGATGAATCTACCCAGCAACACCTGTCCGTGAAACGAATTGGTTCGGAAGTTCACGCCAAGTTGCATTGTGGTCGGCGATCACTCGGTTACGTGCTCTTCGGCGATGTGATTGAGTTCGTCGCAACGCGAATCTGGCTTTAGTCCAGTGTGTGGACTCAGCACCAACCGCGCAAGTCGCGTTGTGTGCCCCGTTCAAAACCGTCCCTCGGAACACGCCGAAACGCCCTCCTCCCCGTATGCATCTGTGGGTGATGCTGCTCTCGTTCGCTGCAATGATGCACATCCGTTCACTTCAAGACGGTTGTGTCGTTTACCCATGAAGAAATTTTGGTCCAAGTGCGTAAAAAAACCGAAACGCGCAGGCCAAGAATAATCACATACTAAATCTAAAAAAACTTAAAAGCATCGAGGCTTTCGTCATTCGCGATGTAGGACCGGGTTTTCCGTAGTCCACGAGTTGCTCGCCGTAGGACTTTGTCCCCGTTGCCCAACCCGTTTGGGATTCGCTAAGCTCCGCATCAACTCGTTTGATGTGCCCGCTTGATATGCAACAGGAGTGTTATAGTGAGTCTTCGCGCAACAAAACGTCGTAAGAAACGTCGTATTTCATCCCGAGTTCAGCCTGCAGAACAGCGAATTCTTCTCAGCGGCACCTCTCCGCAGATCGTTAACGCCTCAGAGCTGGAAGGCTACACGGACGGCGTCGCGCTATACACGTTTGAAGATCAGGCCGGAACGGACTCGATCGGCAGCTACGACGGTACGCCTCAGAACGGAGCTTCGATCGTCAGCGATGCCGACCACGGTTATGTCCTTGGCATTGATGCCGACGATGATCGATTGCGCATTGACGACGATGTTGCGCTCCGAGTCGGAGAGAACGATGCAGACTTCACCGTTGCCTTCTGGGTTCGACTGGAAGAGGACACCAATGGCAAGTTTCGCTTGCTGGCGCAGAAAGGTGATGAATCGCTGGAACGTACTTTTGCGATCTGGGCACACCGTGACCACAATCGGGTACTTTACGCCGCCTCCACATCCCATCACTTAAATGAGCAGGCGACAAGCAACACTTCCCTTGTACTCAACGAATGGACTCACCTCGCCTACGTAAAATCTGGCGACAAGGTCAACCTGTATTTCAACGGCGTGAAAGACAGCAGTCAAATCAACCTCGGTGGCGCAACCATCTCCAACGACGGTCCAATCCAGATCGGCGGGCAAGTTTACAACGAGCCTCAGTTTGCTGGCGCCGACGCGTCCTACAACGACTTCTACGTCGTTGATCGAGCCCTCTCCACAGCCGAACTCGCCAGCCTTGCCAACAAACGTGTTGGAAGCGAAACCGCCGATGGTTATTTCGACTTCAACGGTGGTTACCTGGACGTCGCGGGTTCCGGCACATCGGCATTGGACCTGACAACGGCCGATGAGTTCAGCATTGAAGTAACGATAGAGGCGGATAGCCACGAGTATCCGGGTAACGGTCACCCCACCGAGGTTCTGATCAACAAAGAAGATGCCTACATGATGGTGATCCGAGACGACACCTACCAGTTCGCACTACGTGGCACCAATCACAGTTGGGGATGGGTTGACACCGGAATTGCCCCGATTGTGGGTCAGAAGACGAGCCTCGCGCTTGTTTTCTCGCTTTCACAAGGAGTTGGCACTGCCAAGTTCTACATCGATGGCAACTTGGAGGGTGCTTGGGACTCTAACAGCCAGCCGTTAATTCCATCCACGAATATTGCAAACACCTACAACGGCAACCTGCGAATCGGTAATCGAACAAGGGACGACCACGATCAGAGATTCACCGGCAACATCTACGACGTCCGCATCTGGGGCAAGGCACTTACCGCCGCAGAGGTTGATGCGCCGCTCAACACTAATGACCCCGACCTCATCGAAGCTTTCTTATTGGATGAGGTGACTCATGGTGGCACAATCACAACCGGCGGAGTCAATGGATTTGTCGCCGGGGTCAACGATACCACTGGAGAGATTACCCACCATGAAGGGCAGTCGTCTTCAGGGGGAGGCGGTGACCAAGGGGGCGGCGGTGACCAAGGGGGCGGCGGAACATCTCCTTCTGGCCTACAACTTGTACACTCCTCAGAGCTGGAAGGCTACACGGACGGCGTCGCGCTGTACACGTTTGAAGATCAGGCCGGAACGGATTCGATCGGCAGCCACGATGGTACGACGCAGAATGGAGCCTCGATCGTCAGCGATGCCGACCACGGTTATGTCCTTGGCATTGATGCCGACGATGATCGATTGCGCATTGACGACGATGTTGCGCTCCGAGTCGGAGAGAACGATGCAGACTTCACCGTTGCCTTCTGGGTTCGACTGGAAGAGGACACCAATGGCAAGTTTCGCTTGCTGGCGCAGAAAGGTGATGAATCGCTGGAGCGCACTTTTGCGATCTGGGCACACCGTGACCACAATCGGGTACTTTACGCCGCCTCCACATCCCATCACTTAAATGAGCAGGCGACAAGCAACACTTCTCTTGTACTCAACGAATGGACTCACCTCGCCTACGTAAAATCTGGCGACAAGGTCAACCTGTATTTCAACGGCGTGAAAGACAGTAGTCAAATCAACCTCGGTGGCGCAACCATCTCCAACGACGGTCCAATCCAGATCGGCGGGCAAGTTTACAACGAGCCTCAATTTGCTGGCGCCGACGCGTCCTACAACGACTTCTACGTCGTTGATCGAGCTCTCTCCACAGCCGAACTCGCCAGCCTTGCCAACAAACGCGTTGGCACGGAGACGGCAGCAGCCAGCACCGGGGGCGATGGCTACTTTGAGTTCAGCGGTGGTTACTTGGAAGTTGCCGGTTCCGGTACTTCGGCATTAGACCTGACCACCGCCAATGAGTTTAGCATTGAGGTAACGTTGGAGGCAGATGACGATGAGTTCTGGGCTTCGAACGGTCACCCCACCGAGGTTCTAATCAACAAAGAAGATGCCTACATGATGGTGATCCGAGATGACACCTACCAGTTCGCACTTCGTGGCACCAATCACAGCTGGGGCTGGATTGACACCGGTATCGCCCCGATCGTGGGGCAGAAGACGAGCCTCGCACTTGTTTTCTCGCTGTCTCAAGGTGTCGGCACTGCCAAGTTCTACATCGATGGCACCTTGGAGCGTACGTGGGACTCCAACAGCCAGCCGCTAATTCCATCGACGAACATTGGAAACACCTACAACGCGAACCTGCGAATCGGCCACCGAAGTCATACAAGTGTTGACCAGAGATTCACCGGTAAGATCTACGACGTCCGCATCTGGGGCAAGGCACTTACCGCCGCAGAGGTTGATGCGCCGCTCAACACTAATGACCCCGACCTCATAGAAGCTTTCTTATTGGATGAGGTGACTTACGGTGGCACAATCACAACCGGTGGAGTCAATGGATTCGTCGCCAGCGTCAACGGAGCCACCAACGAGATCACCCACCACGATGGACTGTCGTCTTCAGGAGGAAGCGGCGCCCAAGGCGCGGCACTAGCGGCAGCACAGGAAGCCGCGCGGCGAAACTTGAATGCCCTTCGAATGGCGAACATCGCATCTGGGATCTTGGGTTACGAGAGTGCGAATTGGGAATTCCCAACCAATCATTTGCAAGATGGGCGTGGACCAGCCGATTTATTTTCCCCTGCAAGCGGCAATCAATATGGATGGCGAGTGGCGATCCTACCGTTCATGGGGGGAGAGAATGAGGAGCTGTTCGACCAGATTGTATCTTTAGAACAGCAGATCTCTGCGACGCCAAGCAGTTCCTCATTGCGACAACAGCTCACGGACCTCCTGGACAGTACACCTGAGATTTACAAGGATTCAAGAAACTTCACCCCTGACGGTTACACGAACGTGAAGGGAGTCATTGGGCTAGACGCCGTAATTGCTCCGCACGGCCACGACGGAATAACGTGGGATGATGTTTTGGATCCATTCGCATCGACGCTAATGGCAGTCATGGCGCCTCCATCCAAAGCTCAGAGGTGGTGGGAGCCCGACGGTTTTATTGCGGACGGAGGCGATCCAGAATCAGTTCCACCGGCAATCGACTTAGATTCGGAGTACTGGGCTGACGGCTTGGCTGTCCACCCAGATGAACATGACTGCTATTCCGATGAGCTACTTTTTGGCGCCTTCGCTGCTGGTAATGTGCACGAGCTTCATAACAATACCTCCGTTGGATTCTACAATCTGATGGATCGGCGGGATCAAACTCTCGAAGACCATTTCGATCACTCCTACGATCACGGGGTTTGCTCAGGCTTCACCGCTTGGCAGCCCTCCGGTTATCATTACGATACCACGCTGAGCAGGTCCAACGAGCTGGTGTTCCATGGCGGTGATATGGACTACGACAACAAGCTCGACAACTTTGATTTTGACGGGGGACCGTCGGATTTGCCAATTCGTTTCCTCCAACTGCACAGTGGCATTGGTTACGACAGCGAATCACAACACGACGTTGTATTCAACTACGATTTGGCATCTACAAACATCGAAGACGTCCTGTCAAGTTCGACAAGTGCACCACAAATTCGAATTTGGCGGCAGGACTGGCATCAAACCCGGGATCCAGATACAAGTCTTGTTCAACCAGGTGAGGTGATCCCGCTGTCATCGGGCTTCAACCAATCAGTCTTTTATGTTGAAGGGGTGTTTCTCGGTGATGGCTCGGACGTCGTAATTGACGTCGAAATTGGCCGGGCCGGCAGTTTCGTAGCCGACGATGGGAGCGTACCGTATGCTTTTCAGCTTGTCTTGGAAGCGAGGAACTTCGCCCCTACGAGCACAAGCAATGCTGCTCTTCGGGGTAGGGTAGTCGAGGCCTACCATCAAGCGTACGGTATCGACGACGTGCTACTTCATTCTTTCTTCCAAACACAAGGCGACCTCGTCGTTGCCAACTTTCTGGAGGAATCTGGGTTCAGTACAAAGAATGATGTTGTACCGCCTCCGTTCTTGGACAACTTGTACGCCGCAGTTGGTACCAGTTTGGGTGTACACGAGCATGCCATCATTTACATCGACAGCGACAAACTGATCGAGCATGGTGAAGTTTGGGGGGCACTGCAACTCCGAAATCGGCTGTTTGAGGCTGTTGCCAAAGATATTGGACCACCGGGTACCCACATGAAGGGCTATATCGATGGTAGAATCACGGCAAATGACCCCGACTACGAATGGATTTGGGCTCAGTACGAGGACAATGCATTCACCAAAGCCGCTCTTAGGACGTGGGGAAATCAGATCTCGAATGCCGCCGAGAATTTCACCGATGCCGCAGAAATCGCGATTTCGTTCACCGAGGTGGGGGACTTAGTCCTTACCGCGATCGTTCTCGCCGATCCGGAAGTTCCGGTTCTGGAAAAGATAGCAACAGCGGGCTTAGGCCTTCTGCCATTTGTACCATCCTCGCTTGGCAAGCACCTCGTCCGGCGGGTAGGTGGCGCAACTCAGCTCGCCGCTTCAACGCTTCACATCGACGAAGTAGCCAGTTTTTTTTGGACGAAACTCGACGACGGTCGATGGCAGCTTTTCGATAACGCCGCTGGCGTTATGCCCAATGGGTTGACGGCAGATAACCCCGTTGGAATGGTGGCGTGGAACATTGTTGAAGAAGGGGTAGAGGAGTCGGTAGAGCATGGCTTGGAAAAATGGTGTTTCACTGGTGAGACGTTGGTGCATACCCAGCGTGGTCCCGTTCGTTTCGACGAAGTCGAAACGACTGATCAAGTTAGAGCGTTTGATTTCTCTACGGGATCATGGAAGCTCCAAGAAGTCGAGCTGTTCCATAAGAACGAATATCGCGGTCCAATATTCAACATAGAAACCGAGTCTGGGTCCAAAGTCAACGTGACTCCGCGCCACCCGTTCTGGGTCGTGGCTGGAGTTGATCTTATGTCACGCCGTCCCGCGCATGACCTACCGCCGGCTGAAGACGAAGGCGGAGCACTTTCTGGCCGGTGGGTCGACTCCGACTGTCTTGTGATTGGAGATCGAATTCAAACCATCGCTGGTCACGCAGAAGCAATTGTCGCAATTGAAGAAACACTGGAAGACAAAGTCATCGTCTACAATCTGACAGTAGCCGATAATCCGTCTTACGCAGTTGGTTCTATTGGCATACTTGCACACAATACTTGGTGCGGCGTGATCAAAGCGTATTGGGAGGCCACTGGCGCGGGGAAGAATCTGGAGACTGTCAGAAATCAAGTGGCGGAAGCTTGGAACTTGTTGGCTGGCATGACACACGGACATCATATTGTCTGGCGAAAGGCAGCTGCTTGGTGGGACGATGCCAACGGACGAGGAAAGATAAATGCCCTTTCCCAAGAGGTGCTTATGGTTGCTGGCGTCGACCGGTTGGTGTCCGAGGCGGACGCGCTGCAGAACATCGCCGACGGCACACCGCTCTACAACTTGTCCGTTGGCCCAAACAGCTTTGTGCATTCAGTTGACTATGCACGTTCCGTGTACGGATACCTTCAGAATGAAGGAGGTGAAGTCTTGACCCGCGCCAGGAACGCAGCTCGCGCCAAAGCTGCGGAGTTGTACGGGCTCGACCCGACCATGAAGGGCTACTATTCTATGAGCGAAACGCAAATCGCAAGCATAAGGGCTGCCGTTGCGACTGAGCTAGCCGATGACCTCGATGACCTTCGTGCAACAATCCAGGAATCCCTTACAACGCTCAGGCAGTGGATAGAAACCGGACAAAAGACGCAGATACTGGAAAACAAAACAACTCTCAGTGTCGCTGCTTTGCAACTTTCAACCTAATCGGAATTGTCGTTATGGAACTCAGTGAATTTAGAAAGCTTGCGCGGCGTCGGCACGAGGACCCGATACCATTCTCAAAATGTATCGAGACCACTGACCCGAAAGTGTTCGATCAAATTGGTGCATTGAGATTTGCCGCTGTGCGAGACGACTTTGAATTAGTCAAGCAATTGGTGGAAGCCGGCTGTTCGGTTGACGCATTAGACAAGAATGGCTGTGCTGCCATCGAGTCGGCAGTACACAGTGGCAACGTGGAAATGACGGCATATCTGCTTTCGCATGGTGCGGACGTAAACAACCCTAGACACAGGCTACTGTTTTCAGCGGCCACAAATGGAAAGGGAATCGGCTTAACGCTCACAAAAATGCTTGTTCAGCACGGCGTGGATATCAACGCAACCTTTGATGCATGGGACAGTCAGAAGTCACCACTTGACTGGGCTGCGGGCGTTCCGGAAATCTTTGAGTATCTGCGAAGTGTTGGGGCCAAGTCGGCAACCGAAATCCTCGGAAGTGAGCAACCTCAGGTTTCCGCTGAATTGGATGATGTTGCGCGATTCATGACAAAGACGTATGGGCAGCTGGACCAAGATGTAATCCATGAGATTGTATCCGGCGAACCGCCCATTACGGTGCGCATGATACACCCGAATCAGGAATCCGAATGCATTACACTATTCACGTCGGGGATGAGTGCCTCGACGCTGAAGACGGCCGCTGGGGATGCTATTTGCGCCGAGCTGTTTTTGCAGTTGCCAGCGAAGTGGCCAATTACGGATCTCACTACTAAGGAAAATGCTTGGCCCGTTATCTGGCTGCAGAATATTGCGAGATATCCACATCAAAACAATGCCGAGCTCGCCCCGCACTTTATCGTTCACAATGACCATCAGCCGCTGCCCGGGACCACCTTCCAAGCGATATTAGTACTCGCCGAACACCTCGTCACTCGCGAAGACCATGAGAACATCAGTGTTTACCGATTGATGCCGCTGTATGCGGAAGAAGTAAAGCTATTTGAGACCAGCGGGATCCAGGCCCTTTTATCGAGATTCGACAGCCAGAAAGTCAGCCCAGCCATCGATACGACCCGCAACAATGTGGCGGCTGCGCAGTAGACGCGATCCCGGGCTAAACACGACGATCTGAATCGGTTCCGCTACCCGAAAAAGGGGCGTGCCATTGCGGATGGATCCGCACTTTATGCCGCCTCACGTTGGATACCGAACACGTTTCCGAGGAGGCACAAAACAGGGACACCCAATATTGAGCGCAACCCGAAGCTCCTCCATTGCCTGATTCGCAAACAGATTGCCTGCGACGCGGCGTCAAATGGACAGCACATCCACCGAATCGACCGCGACAACATCACGATCATCAAAGACGGCGCAGCAGCGAACGCAATCGTTACTCACTGGCCGTTCGAAGAAGAGTGCTGAGCTACTCGGTACTCAACATCTGAGCACCGGGCCCGTGTAGATAGCCGACACCACGACGCGTCGCCTCCCGGGCGAGACTATCCGCTTTGCCGGCGGCCCGCTTGAAGAGCTTGCCGAACTTCTTCACAAGGTCACACCACCCCTCGGAGTCCACACCCAACCGCACCAGAATCGGAGCCAGATGCGAGGGGATCGCGCCGCGTTTGTCGCGTCGCAACTGACGACCGGTCCAGTCGAGCAATTCCAGATACTCGACCAGCGACATCGAAAGAAAGCCCTTTAGGCTTGCCCGACGGTTCACCGGGCTCACGTCAGCCCCCACGGCGTCCGTCCGCTCATCAATCTCCAACGGGCTGAGCCAGCCACTGCGCGATCTGCGTCGACTGCGTTCCCAGGCATGCGTCTTCCTCGCCTTCGTTTGACGCTGGCCCAGATCATCGATGCGGTCTTTCGCTCCCGTAAACTTCGAATCCTCCGGAGTCTTCGCCATCGCCGCTCGAATGGGATTCAGGTCCACGTAGGCCGCACACGCAAGCAAAGAAGCCTCATCCAGAATCATCTGAGCCCGATATCGACCTTCCCAAAAGCGACCGGTACAGCGATCTTCGCGATTACTGCGTCGAGCGATATTCTCGGCCGTGCACCGCATCCACCAGCTCACATCCGACAATCGCAGCCGGATTTCCGCCAGCCGTTTCTTGTCGCCGGTAATCATGGAGATCTCGAAATCCTCGGGATCGGCAGGCGAGCCATCCTTTTCCCGTCGCTTGGGAAACAACCTCAGCCAGCGTCTTGCGACCTGTTCATCGGACCATTCCCTGGCCACATCCGGTCGGCTGCGAAGGATCAGATGCAGGTGGTTGGACATAATGGTGTAGGTGAGGCAATCGATAGCAAAGACGCCGGCGAGAAACTCCAGACGTTGCCGAATCCATTCACGCCGATGCTCGAAAGACTGCCCACTCACAGGATCGTCGCCACAGAGATAGGCCCTGCGCACGCAGCGATTCACCAGATGCAGGATCTGCACTTCGTTTGGGTTGACGTATTCACCACGCGCCTGTCTGGGCATGCTTTTCCTGCCTCCAGCTTAAAGAACCGTCAGAATCTAACCGGCAAGCGACGCGGCCGTCAAGCCAGACATTGGGTGTCCCGGTTAGGTTGATGGACGGATTTTGGCGGGTCGCAAAATTCGCCTGCAGATTCAACTGCTGCCGCGGCCAACCCTTTCGGGCTCACATCTGAAGATCTCAACCAATTCAACCATGATCGCCAGGTGTATCAGGCATCGCTTGAACTGGATGTGAAGTATGCGAGCGAGGCATGGGCATGGTTCGCCGACGAAGCCCTTTTTGCCGAAGACGACAGCTACCCTGAGTTCGAACAACGAGTTCAGGCAGTCGAGAACCTGATTCCACAAATAGAAGCCGAGGTCGCGACCTTGGTGGATATGGCCCCAAGTACCCATTCGAAAGAGCAATATCTCGCGCAACTGCTCGCTGCCACTCAGTTGTACGATCTCTATCTGCATCGAACACTCGAAGCCAAGATCGTCGAGTCAAATTTCCAGGCCTACTTCTTCCGCGTTCGCCGAGGTGAAGATCTGTCGCAGCGACTTGCGGCGACGCCCTATCACTTTGACGGCCTGGATGTTGGACTTACGCAGTTGCAGTCAGCGCAGCACAATCACGCATTCAACAAAGTAAATGAGTCGTTGGAGAATTTGGACGGTGATCTGGAAACTGCCGAGGCCGCCATCTGGGCTTCTGCGATATCCGCAGGAGGTGCAGCTGGAGCTCTCTATCTGGCGTCAGCGTTGGCAGGCAGCTCCTTGGCCGTTACGGCAAGTGCCATCGCCAATAGCTCAATTGGGCAGGCGGCAGGGTGGGCCGTTGGTGTTGGAGTGCCTCTGAGCATCTACGAAGAAAATTACCAGGAAGGACTCAGGGGGTGGGAGCTTGCCGCAGCAACAGCAGCTGATGCCACAGGCTACACAACGACGATCCAGTCGTTCTTCCTGATCGATCCCACAAAAAATGAGGGCGAGGAGGGATACAAAGTAGAGCTTTCACCATTCGAGCGGGGAGCTGGCATGGTGCTTGGACCACTCGAGCTTGTGATGACGCTAACTGGTGCAGCGGTCGCCGTAAACAGCGGCGTCAAGACCGCGACACAAATTGGGGAGACGGTCACCGTAAACATTACAGATGCGATAAAGGCATCTCAAAGGGCGAAGGCTTCAAAGCTGTTGAACGTCATAGATGACGTTTCGACTGGGCACGTCATCGAGTTCATCGACGACATCCCCGTCATTCGAACGGAAGTCAATGGGCAGAAGTTCACGGTCTCACTGAAAGGTGTTCCGCATCACGGCATCCTGGAAGTCAAAGATGAGGTGCGTACCCTTCTGACTTCGAATGAGTATTGCTTCGCTCGCGATACCCTTGTGTCGACGGAAACCGGCCTACGGCCAATCGGCGAGATCAAGCCCGGTGAAAAGGTCAAATCATACGACTTTGAAACCGGACAATGGATGCTTCGCCCCGTCACCGAGCGGATGGACAACAACTACACGGGCCCCGTACTGACGATAGAGGCCGGTAACTCGAAAATCGAGGCCACGATACATCATCCGTTCTGGGTTATCAAAGGCCACGAACTCAACCTCCGGCCGTCACCGCGCAACTTCTCGCCAGATGAAGACCAAGGGCGATCGCTGCCTGGTAAGTGGGTCAATTCGCACGAACTCATGGTTGGCGACGTAATCGTAGCTAGCGACGGTGAACGCTATCCAATTACGGCTATCTCTCAGCGTTACGAGACCGCATTTGCAGTTTCTAATCTCACCATTGGGGACCACCACAACTATGCGGCTGGCCCAAACTCTTTCTTGGTCCACAACGACTCTATCTGCGCCAACGGTGAATCATGGCTGCGAACCTTACTCGATGACGGCCACGCTTCTGTGGATGAAGTGCGGTCCGTGCTTTTCGACTGGCCCGAAGGGCAAGGTTTCGACAACGCGATTGAAGCATTTACACGGCTAGTACCTGATGTAAACGCAGCAGCCATGACCAACGGGCATGATTATGAGCGCGCAATACGGGGGCTGTTCGGAGAGGCGTCATTTACGGAGAGGTCGTTCGACGCAGTGGTCGACGGACAAATCGTCAGTCGGGTGGCTGACAATGTCGCGGAGATTGGTGGCGTCAGAACCGCGTTTGAGGCAAAATGGACAGGTGGCTGGTCGAACTCTCCGTTTAACCCAAGTAGTAGCGTAGGGCAGCTGCCCTTTGCCGTTGAGGAGCAGCAACGCCTCCTTCAGCAAGCTTTTTCGTACTCTGAGGTGTTCGCGCACACCGTGTATCACACCAACAGTATTGATTTGTTGCAGCACTACTCTAATCTGTTCCTGCAAAACGGAATCACAAACATTACGTTCATATTGAAGACATGAAAATGAACCATCAACGAGCAATTCCGGGGCAAGAGGTTGAGGAAGGACGTGAATTCCTCTACGTGGAGTGTGGTGAGGAGGAGGGATACGAAACCAGCCAGGTAGCAAGCCGTGCGTTCAATGCGGCGCCAGTGGAAGAGAGGCCCACTGCCGGCGGTGTCCTAGACGAGAGAGTCTTCATCACCGACTCCAATAGACGACGTTTCATGGGAATTTCGTACCGTGGAGACATTCAAGCGTGGCGACGAGCAATTATAGGATTATGCAAAACCCAAGATCGTTCTTGGGGCCATGTTCAAGGTGACACGTTCATAGTGACTGGGGAAGAGCCGGTCCCATTTGGTTCATGTAGCATCGAATTTGTCTGAAAAGAGCTCAGTTGTGGGACGAGTGTGGGGAAGTTAGCGGGCCGAAGAATCAAAGAGGGCCCCTTTCTTGGATTGAGGTATTCGATACGTTTCGAGTTCATTGGATCGAACGTAGTAGGGAGCCGGGCCTAACCCCGCCAACAGACTCTAATTTCCAGCTAGAATAGGCAAGGCAGAAAATGCGGCAAGCGAAAAACTCTGGCAGACTTCTATGTTTACTCCTTGTACTACTGGCGGGGTGTGACGGGGCTTCGAAGTCCAGAATCACCGAGATGAATGATCTTAAGTCATTTGGGCTAATGTACGTCAAACACATGCAGGCTGAAGGCGTCGGCCCCAAAGAATGGCAAGAGCTGGCCGGAGCAGCTGGCGGCACTCAAGCCCTCCAGCAATCGGGGTGCATGGTGGCGTGGGGCGTAAACTTCAATGACGTAGCCTCTGTCGGTTCCGGGAACTTTATCTTGGCATTGACTCCTCAATCGAAGGAAGAAGGCGGTAGTGTCTTAATGCTTGACGGGTCGGTCAAACAGTTGACGAATCAACAAATCGCCGAACTCCTTTCCGCTCAAAAAGACATCGGCATTCCGTCGGCGTAACCCACAACACAACGGCCAAGTGGCCGCCACTGCTCTACCACCACACGATGTTACGCGCCTCCCGTATTCTTGAACGAGCCAAGACTCTACGAGCCGTGAAAGTATTGACGTTCACCGCAGAATTGCGGATGGGCAGTCGGCGCCGCACGGCTGACTCGTTAGTCGATGACGTGTTTCCGTTGGCAATTGAGGCCAGCCGACGAGCCCATGGCTTAGAGCACTATCTCGTGCAGGTGCTGGGGGGAATTGAGCTGGTAAACAATCGGATCATTGAGATGCAGACGGGTGAGGGTAAGACGCTCACTTCGATCCTCCCGGTTGCCGTGCATGCTCTGGCTGGACGTGGCTGTCATGTGCTCACGGCCAACGACTATCTGGCAAAGCGCGATGCCGAGTTTGCAGCACCGATCCTGAGCCAACTGGGGCTAACCGTGGGTGTCATCCAGTCCGACATGGAAGACTACCAGCGAACGGAGGCTTATCTCCGCGATGTGACGTACGGCACCGGCACGGAAATGGGATTTGACTTCCTGCGTGATCGCTTGCGTCTCGGCCCGCGTTCTGCGGTTAGTGCACAAAACAGGGACACCCAATATTGAGCGCAACCCGAAGCTCCTCCATCGCCTGATTCGCAAACAGATTGCCTGCGACGCGGCGTCAATTGGACAGCACATCCACCGAATCGACCGCGACAACATCACGATCATCAAAGACGGCGCAGCAGCGAACGCAATCGTTACTCACTGGCCGTTCGAAGAAGAGTGCTGAGCTACTCGGTACTCAACATCTGAGCACCGGGCCCGTGTAGATAGCCGACACCACGACGCGTCGCCTCCCGGGCGAGACTATCCGCTTTGCCGGCTGCCCGCTTGAAGAGCTTGCCGAACTTCTTCACAAGGTCACACCACCCCTCGGAGTCCACACCCAACCGCACCAGAATCGGAGCCAGATGCGAGGGAATCGAGCCGCGTTTGTCGCGTCGCAACTGACGACCGGTCCAGTCGAGCAATTCCAGATACTCGACCAGCGACATCGAAAGAAAACCTTTCAGGCTTGCCCGACGGTTCACCGGGCTCACGTCCGCCCCCACGGCGTCCGTCCGCTCATCAATCTCCAACGGGCTGAGCCAGCCACTGCGCGATCTGCGTCGACTGCGTTCCCAGGCATGCGTCTTCCGTGCCTTCGTTTGACGCTGGCCCAGATCATCGATGCGGTCTTTCGCTCCCGTAAACTTCGAATCCTCCGGAGTCTTCGCCATCGCCGCTCGAATGGGATTCAGGTCCACATAGGCCGCACAAGCAAGCAAAGAAGCTTCATCCAGAATCATCTGAGCCCGATATCGACCTTCCCAAAAGCGACCTGTACAGCGATCTTCGCGATTACTGCGTCGACCGATATTCTCGGCCGTGCACCGCATCCACCAGCTCACGTCCGACAATCGCAGCCGGATTTCCGCCAGCCGTTTCTTGTCGCCGGTAATCATGGAGATCTCGAAATCCTCGGGATCGGCAGGCGAGCCATCCTTTTCCCGTCGCTTGGGAAACAACCTCAGCCAGCGTCTTGCGACCTGTTCATCGGACCATTCCCTGGCCACATCCGGGCGGCTGCGAAGGATCAGATGCAGGTGGTTGGACATAATGGTGTAGGTGAGGCAATCGATAGCAAAGACGCCGGCGAGAAACTCCAGGCGTTGCCGAATCCATTCACGCCGATGCTCGAAAGACTGCCCACTCACAGGATCGTCGCCACAGAGATAGGCCCTGCGCACGCAGCGATTCACCAGATGCAGGATCTGCACTTCGTTTGGGTTGACGTATTCACCACGCGCCTGTCTGGGCATGCTTTTCCTGCCTCCAGCTTAAAGAACCGTCAGAATCTAACCGGCAAGCGACGCGGCCGTCAAGCCAGACATTGGGTGTCCCGGTTAGGTTCTTTGATGGGAACGGCAATCTGACAGAATTCGTCATCGACGACCTTGGACGGATTGCGAAGCAGTTTGGGCAAGACCCCGATGAAAGTGGTAACGACAATGGCGTCAACGAATTGCGCGCAGCCACATTCTATGTCTATCGCCCCGACGGCTCGATTGAGCATATCGTCGAGACTACCAATCAGGATGTCAGCAGCAGCATTCCGGCCGGAATACGAACCACCTATGAATACGATGAGCGAAATCGCGTACAAGCCATCACCTATGATGCAACAGGTCCGAATGCGTCGCGGACTGAGTACGCCTACGACGCCACCGGAAATATCTCGGAAATGACTGACCCCGGGAATTCGAAGACAAACTTCATCTATGACGAACTGGACAGGCTGATTGCCACGGTTCTTCCCACTGCTTACGGCAGCACCGGGCCCCGTCCAACATACATCACTGAATATGATCCCCTGGGCCTGGTGGTTCGCACATTTGATGCCGAAGGCAACTCGACGCAATACGGTTACGATCGTGCTGGACGCAACACTTCAGTTATGAGTCCCGGCGGCTCGAGCAGTGTTCAGTATGACGATTTGGGACGTGCGATCTACTCCCGGGATTCCGCAGGGCGAACGACTCTCTACACGTATGATGAACTGGAACGACTTGCGACCGTCGCTTCCCCCAATGATGACTACGGTGCGAGAAACGTAACGAGGTATCAGTACGACCCAGCTGGAAACGTCCGCTTCGTGACAGAAGCCTATGGAGAACCAAACGAACGCACATCCGAATTTCAATATGACTTCATGCATCGCGTCGAACGCGAAATCGACGCGTATGGAGCGGTCACGGCGTACGACTACGACGAAGCCGGCAACCTAACCGACCTGACCGACAGCAACGGCAATGTCACAACCTGGCACTACGATGCTCTAAACAGGGTCGAAAAAGAAACAAATTCGGCGCACGCGGGCGAAAGGACCACCGTCTACGATGAGTACGGAAGAATCGAACAAACGAAGGATCGAAACAACAGAGTTATCGAATTCGAATACGACACGCTCCATCAATTGGACAAGGAAATCTGGATGGACGGTTCCAGCGTCGAGCGTGTGATTGACTATGACTTCGACATCGAAGGGCGGCTAACCCGGGTTTCGGATTCAGATGCGACCTATGTGTGGTCCTACGATGGCCTGGATCGCGCCGACACATACACCGTTGACCTCACCGGATTGTCTGGAAGCGGCCAAACGGACGCGAGATTCGACATGACCTATACAGGCAACAGTCTCCTTGACACCGTCGAAGCCAACTTGAGATCGGGTTCGAACGTCAATTTCGAGGTTTATCACCTCGACTACAATTACGACGCCGCAAACCGTGTTTCCGAAATCATTCAGACCAATCAGTCGGCGCCAGCGAGGATCAATGAAAAGCGCATCGACTTCGCCTACAACCTGGATGGCCGACTGGATAAAATCTTGCGGTCAAACCTGACTTCCAACCAGGTCGTTTCCGAGACCACGTTTGATTACGACGCACGCGGTCGCCTTGATATGATTCACCACTCCGATAGCAGCGATGCCTTGGTGGCCGGGTTCGACTACTCGTACAACAACCTCAATCAGTTAACGACAATGGACTTCCTGAACACGGCCTATGCCGGTGAGTCCGTCACGTGGACCTACGATCGGTTGGGCCAACTCAAATCCGCCAATGTCGTCTCTGGCAATGACGAGTCGTACTCGTATGATGCGAATGGAAATCGGACCCTCGCCAATGGTGTCCAGCAAGACATTGACGCCGGCAATCAACTTGAAGATGACGGCATCTACACATACACGTATGACGACGAGGGAAATCGAACAAGCAGGGCACGATCAGGCGAGTTCACCGAGTACGAGTGGGATCATCGCAATCGTCTGGTCAAACTCACTGAGCGAACTTCCTCTGGCGGCACAGTGCTACAAACCGTCGAATACGGTTACGACGCCTTCGACCAGTGGGTGAGTCGCCGAGTAACCAACAGTGGCGGCACTGAGGACACGTTCTTCGTCTACCGTGACGGTCAAATTGAAATGGAATTTGACTCAACGAGCGTTGATGATCTCAGTCATCGCTATCTATGGGGGCCAGGCACGGATCAACTGCTCGCAGTCGATTCTACGTTGGACAAGAATGACGATGGAACATCCTATTGGGTGCTCACTGATCATCTCGGGTCGGTGAGGGATCTGTTAACGCTCGATGGCAACCATCTTGCAGATTCGCACGTGTCCTATGACTCATTTGGGAATGTGACATCCACACCAGGAGGAACCAGCATCCTGTTTGGATATACCGGCAGACCGGTTGATGGCGCGACAGGGTTGCAGAACAATCTCCACCGTTGGTATGACCCGGCTGTTGGTCGGTGGATTTCAGAGGATCCCATCGGTTTTGGTGGCGGAGATGCGAATCTGTATCGGTACGTTGGTAATGAGAGCACTGGGTATGTTGATCCGGATGGATTGGAGGAATCCAGTATCGGCGGAGGAGGACCGAGCATTCCTAGGTGGCAGCGTCCATTCTACAACGATCCAAGGACAGACTACGTTGGGAAAGTACCAATGTACGATTGGGTGGTGGGAAACTTGTACCACCGATCTGGTGCAAAAGACGTAACCAATCAGATTGGAGCGATATTTACTAATCCAATACAGGCGATATGGGACAACAACCCAACGTGTGTTGCGGCAGGGGTTGTCGACACGGCGTTAAACTGGGACAAGATCAGCGATCTCGAAAAACAAGACATGGTTGCGAAAACCGCTGTAGGTGTTATCGCTGGTCGGTTGGCTGTCACGACACGATCAGCAATGCTTAGGCGGATAGCCCCGCAGACAGGAGATGTTTTTGAACGGACCTTCGTTACGTCGAAAGGCCCGGTTGACCTTATCGCGGAAGTCGAAGTTTGCCAAGATACGCTTCACCTAAAAGACATTGCGATATTCGGTCGCGGCTCGCAGCCGTTGACAGGTCTGTCGCCAGAAGTGTTCGCTGCTCGTACACGGCTCATAAATGACGCACGCGCACTTGGTTTCAAGCGTCTGAGGATTAGTGCTACGAGAGTCGAGACCAGTTCATCAGCGAACCCTGGTAAAAAAATCGACCGGACGATAGATCTCTACGACAGATAGGAGAGCAAAATGAACGATGACGCAAGAAATCGCCGTCTGCGCAATGAAGTTGCGAAAATGCGCGCGGAGGGTTCGACAACCGACGAACTACTAACGGTGCTAAAAACTCAAGGGCTGTCAATCGTCGCGGCTATGAAGATTGTCATGGACGTCCTTGAAGTCCCATTGCGTGATGCAAAGCAGATCGTCGTGACGAGCGGTATTTGGGAATCCGACGTAGCGGCTTCCGAACCATTTCAGCAGGACTTCCTTGAGTCATTCGAGAAGATTGATAGTCACGACGAGGGAGGCGAAGCAGGGAACGCCAGAGGAAAAACTAGTAGGTAGGCTAGTAGATAGATCAATCAGGAAGATCAAGCAGGGACACCCAAAACCTCTGGCTCGACGGATCCCATGTAATTCGGATCCAAAGACTCGGCGACCCCAAGCACATCTCCTTGTAAGGAGGGCCGCCATGCCCAGCATCGTGCTGTCTCCTGAGCATCGCAGTGCTCAGTACGCTCGAAATCGCTTGAACCGTCTGGGATCAAGCGACAGCCGTTCTTCAGACGTCATGGCCTTCAGTTCTTCTTCCGAAACGTATTTCGTTTTAGGGGTCGTTGGGTCCGGATCGGGTTGCGGCTTCGTCTTTTTCGGAAGCCCAAGAGACGCTGGATTCTCTTGAAACCGACGTTCCTTCTCTTCCATGGGAAGCCGGGTTACGTCGATGGAAGCCTCCAATTCCTGGTGCTTCCTTGCCAGGGTGGCGTTCTTTTCACGCTCCTCTTGAAGTTGCTGTTCCAGTTCCCGGCGTTCCGCGCGGAGAAAACTGAACCTTTCTTCATCGGTGAGCCGGGGGGCTTCAGGTGCTTCGGTCTCCGTTGGGACCCCGGTGGCCTCGGGATTCATCAAATGGGCGTTGGTTACGTGCTGAGGATTGTCTGAGTAACAAAGAACTTGTGGGACGTTTGAAATCGTCATTAAACTTTCCTTTTCAAAGGTTGGGATTGCACCTTGTTGGTGCGTGAATGAAAGCCCAGCCCGTCTGCGATCTGCGAAATCTCGGGGCTGGGACGCACGGCGTGCTACTCGCCGTGTTTGTTCCAGCGGGCGGAATCTGGAATGTCAAACAAATACCGCCGTGAGTCATCTACGTCGATGATTCAAGTGTTCGTTAGCGGGTGGACGGCAAAGGAACGTAGGCCGGACCCGCGTGACCAAGTAACGCACTTGGATGAAAGCCTCACCGCTAGTGGATTCCGTTTATGGATGAAAGAATCCACTGTGCGCCGTGAGGCAAAGTTGTCAGTTCTGACTTGGCGCTGACCGCCGATAGACCGAGCCGTCCTTTACCTCTTCACTTGCACGGCGAAGTGTGTCCTCCGATGCGTTCTCGAACTGTTCACTCCAGAGGAGATCGGGTTCGCGACGGTTCGAAGGGGGCGGAAAGACTCCCGGCGAAACATGACGCGACTTGGGAAGGGCTTTTAACCCTCTCGTAAATCGCTCACGGTTGATCTCAACCCGCCAATCACGACGCATCTGCGCGAGTCGTTCGACAACTTCCCGTTCGGTCAGACCAACTTCGGCAGCCAAGACCTCAACGGAAATCAACTTACCGTGGTTTGCGTTGCCATTGTCGTAGCGCAGGTCAATCAACTTTCGGTCGATAGCGTCATTCGCGACGTTGTACAGTTTCGGCTTTGCGGCCCGGACCCGGTCGTCCCAATCTTCACGGATTGGGATGGGCTCCTCTGGAGGTGGTGGCTTGAGTTGATCAAGTCGCTTGCGCATTGCGTTGCGCACCGATATTCGCGCACAAAACAGGGACACCCAATATTGAGCGCAACCCGAAGCTCCTCCATTGCCTGATTCGCAAACAGATTGCCTGCGACGCGGCGTCAATTGGACAGCACATCCACCGAATCGACCGCGACAACATCACGATCATCAAAGACGGCGCAGCAGCGAACGCAATCGTTACTCACTGGCCGTTCGAAGAAGAGTGCTGAGCTACTCGGTACTCAACATCTGAGCACCGGGCCCGTGTAGATAGCCGACACCACGACGCGTCGCCTCCCGGGCGAGACTATCCGCTTTGCCGGCGGCCCGCTTGAAGAGCTTGCCGAACTTCTTCACAAGGTCACACCACCCCTCGGAGTCCACACCCAACCGCACCAGAATCGGAGCCAGATGCGAGGGGATCGCGCCGCGTTTGTCGCGTCGCAACTGACGACCGGTCCAGTCGAGCAATTCCAGATACTCTACCAGCGACATCGAAAGAAAACCCTTTAGGCTTGCCCGACGGTTCACCGGACTCACGTCCGCCCCCACGGCGTCCGTCCGCTCATCAATCTCCAACGGGCTGAGCCAGCCACTGCGCGATCTGCGTCGACTGCGTTCCCAGGCATGCGTCTTCCTCGCCTTCGTTTGACGCTGGCCCAGATCATCGATGCGGTCTTTCGCTCCCGTAAACTTCGAATCCTCCGGAGTCTTCGCCATCGCCGCTCGAATGGGATTCAGGTCCACATAGGCCGCACAAGCAAGTAAAGAAGCCTCATCCAGAATCATCTGGGCCCGATATCGACCTTCCCAAAAGCGACCGGTACAGCGATCTTCGCGATTACTGCGTCGAGCGATATTCTCGGCCGTGCACCGCATCCACCAGCTCACATCCGACAATCGCAGCCGGATTTCCGCCAGCCGTTTCTTGTCGCCGGTAATCATGGAGATCTCGAAATCCTCGGGATCGGCAGGCGAGCCATCCTTTTCCCGTCGCTTGGGAAACAACCTCAGCCAGCGTCTTGCGACCTGTTCATCAGACCATTCTTTGGCCACATCCGGTCGGCTGCGAAGGATCAGATGTAGGTGGTTGGACATGATGGTGTAGGTGAGGCAATCGATAGCAAAGACGCCGGCGAGAAACTCCAGACGTTGCCGAATCCATTCACGCCGATGCTCGAAAGACTGCCCACTCACAGGATCGTCGCCACAGAGATAGGCCCTGCGCACGCAGCGATTCACCAGATGCAGGATCTGCACTTCGTTTGGGTTGACGTATTCACCACGCGCCTGTCTGGGCATGCTTTTCCTGCCTCCAGCTTAAAGAACCGTCAGAATCTAACGGGCAAGCGACGCGGCCGTCAAGACAGACTTTGGGTGTCCCTGTTAGGTTTTGTTGTATCCAAGACTGGCCGCGCCTTTGAGATTCCACTCGAAAGACTCGAAGACGAGCCACTCGACGAATTAGCAAGGCTGGTGGGGAGTAAGATTGCTCCTCAGCTAGTCGGACATACGACTTTCAAGAGCCGCGTCATCTGGCCGAAAGATTACGAAGGTGCGGAGTTTCTGTCGTTCAAGAAGACGCCGCTGTTGAGCGTTGAAGCGGCCTTGATACCCCAGTCCAATTGGAGAACAAGCGACGACACGTCCGAATAGCCGCCCACAAGTGGCAACAACGTCGAACGGCAGGTGATTACTGGCGCGACTTGAACGATCCCGTGCTCGGCTAAGATTAAGTGCGACCTACCCCGGCCGTCGAAGTCTGCGTTGTTTGCTCCTCGTAGAACAAGGAGTTGAGGATGATGGGTGACCTATTTGCAGTCAGACCCAAATGCTCTGATTCGCCCTGCCGAATCAGTTCGCCTACGCTTGAAAACGGCGATCCCGTCATTCAGAAATCAGGCGTGGTCGCGGAACAACTGGGCGACGTGAAGGAACTGACTTCTACCATCTCAGATGGTGGGACCTGGTGTGACTTTCTACTGTCGCTCTCCTCTTCGTGCTTGACACTTCATGATCGAGTCTACTCACCACTCAAAGAGCGATTCGATGAATCGTTTCGTCCGTTTAGGGTGATACTCCCGAATCACAACCGCAACTACTGGCATCTCGTGCCGTTCGAACGACACGTGATCGTGGACTTCGCAAATGCTGACATCGTATATTTTGATGACATCGAAGAACCCGACTATGCCAAACGTGTACTTCGCTGGGCGGTTGATGATTCGAAAGTACCGGAGACGAGCATTTTTTCTGACGAGCTGGCATTAACCGTTGTTACGGACGAATTTCGAAAACGTCTTGAGGAACTTCGCCCCTCTGGCGTTGAGCTGATTGCATTGGCCGACCTTCACGAACCCCTGCTTGGAACTTAGAGATGCACCCGACTGCTCCCCTCCTGTGATTCATGTTGGGGCAGATGTCGAGCCACGTTTCTTGGCATAGTCCGGTCGGAAAATAGGTTTCGCGAAAGACACAGGAGGCTCGGACTATGACTCAATCGAGGCTTCAAGAATTTGGCACTTCAGAAGGCATTCTTGTGCGTTCAACGAACTGGCGCGTGAATCCAATTGCGATTTCCGATATCGAGATAGAGTTTGATGGCGAAAGGATCCCGCTAGTTTGCGATAGTCAGATTCTGTTCGGTGTAGTGGAAGCCTTTGAGGAACTCGCTTGCTACGTCGATGGTGACGTGGGGGAAGCCAAATGGTTGACCACGCGCGAACTGCTTGACGGAGTTCGGATTCAAGTGATGCCGCTTGGTGAAGAGTGTGCTAGCGTGACATGCGACTTTGAAGGCGGTGAGGTTGCCATCAGGGTCACTAGAGACGAAGCTGCTTCGCTTGCAAGAGAATTGAGATCGCATTTTGACTTAGTGAACGAGACGAAATCGTCTCAAAGCTGACCCAAGATAGCCTCTAATACGCAAATCCTGTCATCCGCGATTGCGCAGATGCCGAGTCACGGCTGAGACGTACCGCTGATGTCGTCAAAAGCTATCTAGCTAGACGAAGTCGCACATTGCCGCTCTTGGTATACTCTCGAACTTTGACTGCCCCTAAGATCCTTCCCCGACGGCCTGATGGAAGAGCAAGACAACCCGTTCAAGCCGTCCGACCTAGAATCGGCGCCAAAGCCTCTATCGCAGTGGCAGAGAATCGGTCGCATAATCGGCGTAGCAGTCTGCGGCATTACTGCCACTTACGGCATCGTTTATTTGCTATTCTTCGGGCTAATGGCATTCATGCTCGTACAGGAAGGCGACGCAATAGGACGCGCATCGAGGTTAATGACGCCACCAGTACTCGCCGGCGGATTGTTTGGCACGATGTCTTCGCTGACTGGAATTTGGGCCGGTATCGCCTGGATGAAGTTCGAGTGGACAAAAGCTTGGAGTCGCACCTTCCTTTGTGGGATCATGCTTGCAATCGCGATCTATGTTGTGTCAGGTCCGCAATAAGGCTTTCTCGGAATGCAAGCTAAGAAAGAACTGATTCTAGCCGCTCTACTGTTCATGGGCGTTGGTCTCGCAATTTTGCTTGATCGCTCAGGAACCGTGAAGGCTCTGGCCGTGCGCGAACCGTTCTTCAGGGGAAGGCCCGCCAGTCATTGGCGGGAAGTACTGCGGAAAGACGGTGAACTCGGAAAGGTAAGCCGGGAAACAACCGAATTGTTCGATGAAGGGCCAATTCTACCGGTACTGAAGCACTGCTTAACGGATGGAGACCCAAACGTTCGCTGGCCTGCTACGCGACTGTTGTACGAAGTATACGAATGGAACTCCGTTGAGCCGCTGCTGCGCGACATCCTGGAGAATGACCCTGATCCACAGGTTAAGTACGCCGCGCTGGTGGTGTTCGCCAAGATGAGTCGCAATTCTCAGCAGTCGATTCCACAGATCCTCGTGGTCGCAAATGATGACTCGGATGCAACTTTGCAAATGGCCGCTCACAGCGCACTCTGGTCGATTCAGGAGGAGACCGCCATACAGGCAGGCAATTGGCAAGAGTTCCGGTCAGAAGAGTTCGGATTCTCAATCCTGTTACCCGGTTCGCCAACCCACGACATTCGAAAAAACGAAAACGAGTTTGGCGAGTATGACACTCACGTCTTCGAAAGCATCATTGGTGCGGCTCATTTTGCCGTGTCGGTATCGCTGATCCAACCAGAGGTCAAAGACCACTACTCAGAGGTTGATCGCTACGATTCCATGGCTGCAAATTACGGCCCATTACTCGGTGGCAACCTTGTATCGGACGAGGAAGTCGAAGTCGGAACGCACTCTGGGCGTCAATTCGTTTTGGAGCATGATGAGTTCACCATCGTCAATCGGATGCTCATAAACGGTGATCGCGGCTACGGTGTGCTCCTGACCATCCCTGGTCCGTGGTTCGCGAACAACGCTCTCCAGTATTGCCTTGATTCGTTTAAGGTTGCCCCAGACTAATTCTGTCGCCCACCAGGCACGTCCCTTCCACCGATGTCGAGATTCTCTAAATGAGGACTGATATGAGTGCAAAGGAAGAAACGTTGGAACGTGAGCAGCGAGAACTGCTACGGCGATTCTGTGAGGAGATGTACAAATGGGAAACTGATTGTGCAGATCGCGAAGCAAGGTGCGATCGAGGAGATCTCGACTATGGAGAATCTCAGCAACGGGCAATGGACGAGTACGCAAGACTTTTTTCGAAGTTCTGCGCTGGCAAGGAACTACGCGACTATCATTTCTTAGAGCCACCGGAATATGATCCGACCCGATTCACCATCCAAACCGTGGAACAGACCGGTGAAGGCCGGGCAACGCTGTTCGCGACCACAACGGTCTACAACCGGAACACCAAGTTCTATCTAGTCCGAGAGGCGGCACAGTGGTTAATAGAGAGAAAATGTGTCCTGCAAGACAGCGGCGAAGAACTCCCTAGCCCTCCGTAGGTCAGTCGATTCCTCACCTCCTGTGATTCATGTTGGGGCAGATGCCGAGCCACAATTGGGGACGTTTCTTGTCGTCGTCAAAGGATGTCTGAACGATGTGGCACCGCTTCCGCTCCTTCTGATTCTCGGTGGACGCACGGTCTTTTCGCACGGTCGGTACAGTCGTGCGTAGTTCACTGGCAAATTCCAGTTCGGACAAGTCACCGCCCCATCTCTTGTAGACCTCATATCGTACGGCAGCGTGAACGCCCTTGGTCATATCCACGACGCAGCATTCGTCTACGAACGATTGCAGCGGTGCCGACTCGGCAAAGAGTTGGTCAAGGTCCTGTTGGGTTGATTCGGGAATCGTGAATCTGCCTTTGGCGTCGTAGAGGCTTTTCAGTCCTTCCAATGACCAATTTAGGATGCCGGGATACTCCGCTGTCAACTTCGCTCCGAGGTCGAAGTCCTCGTTTCCAAAGAATGACTTTTTGAGTTTGATAGGGATCAATCGGGCATGGAGGGCGCCTGAGTTGTCGGGTAGTGCCAAGAAGTTGTTGGTCACCATCCAGATCTTCATGCGAAGGTGCATCGGGATGTTTGGTTTGTGCTTCCGACAGGCCGTGACCATGTCGCCCCCGGTGATTGCTTTCAGGCGTGACACAATGTGAGCCACTTTCTTCGTGGGCATGGCGGCTTCAGGGATTAAGGCAAGTCGCTTCCCAATGGCTTGCTCCAATCCAAAGTCATCAGCAAACTGTTCGAGACCTGGGCTGCAAACGGCTGGTCGTCCACCGAGAAAGTCAATGAGTACCCTGATGATCGTTCCCTTTCCGCTTCGACGAGGACCAACAATCTGAAAGGATTTCTTGAGGTCATATCCGAGCCACAGCGAGTAGCCCATCATTTGCTGAAGCAGTGTATACCAATCGCCGTCTCGGGCGAGTGTTTCCAATAATCGCAGCTATTCGGTCGTTCCTTTGCAATCCTGTGGCTCGCGACAGAAGAACTCGTTGGTGATGGTGTACGGGGCAATTAGAATGTCGATTGATGGCACGTACGCCAATTCGACCCTCCATCCACAGCAACGCTCCAATGCGCCTACGCTACACCCCCTGCCGTATTCTTGAACGAGCCAAGACTCTAAGAGCAGTGAAAGAACTTACTCTCGTCCCAGAGCTGCGAACGTGCAGTCGACGCCGCGCGGCCGACTCGTTAATCGATGAAGTGTTTCCACTAGCAATCGAGGCCAGCCGACGAGCCCATGGATTAGAGCACTATCCGGTGCAGGTGCTGGGGGGAATTGAGCTCGTCAACAATCGGATCATTGAGATGCAGACCGGTGAGGGCAAGACGCTCACTGCGATCCTCCCGGTTGCCGCGCACGCTCTTGCTGGACGCGGCTGTCACGTACTCACGGCCAACGACTATCTGGCAAAGCGCGATGCCGAGTTTGCAGCACCGATCCTGAGCCAACTGGGGCTAACCGTGGGTGTCATCCAGTCCGACATGGAAGACTACCAGCGAACGGAGGCCTATCTCTGCGATGTAACGTACGGCACCGGCACGGAAATGGGATTTGACTTCCTGCGTGATCGCTTGCGTCTCGGCCCGCGGTCTGCGGTTGAGGAAGCCGTGGCGGGCAGTCTTTCACAAGAGCCACTCGTACAACGCGGGCACCATTACGCCCTTGTCGATGAAGCCGATCATCTGCTGATTGATGACGCGACGACTCCGCTGTTGATCGCACTTGAACAGGAAGAACCGGAAGCGCGGCACGCTCTCTATCATTGGGCGGATGGGATGGCGTCCGAGTTGACGCCGGAAACGGACTACGAGTTCGATCACGAGCGACGGGAAGCCTACCTGACCGATGACGGCCTGAAAAAAGTCACGTTGCGCAGAAAGTCGGCCGCAATGGTGGGGCAGTCTATGGAGGATATCTTTGGGCAAGTCGAGACGTCTCTCATCGCGCGACGAGCGTTTGCTGTCGGTCGCGACTATGTCGTCAACGACGATGAAATCACCATTGTTAGCGAGTCCACCGGACGGCAACTGGAGGGTCGTAAGTGGCAACGAGGCCTGCACTTTGCCGTTGAAGCCAAAGAGCGAGTTCCATTTGGTAAGGCGACTGGTACCGCGGCGCAGATCTCCGTGCAATCATATTTCGGGCTCTATCGAAACCTTGCTGGCATGACCGGCACGGCATGGAATGCAAGAAAGGAACTGAAGAAGTACTACAAATCACGAGTTCGCGTTATCCCCACGCATCGCCCATGCATCAGGACGGAACTACCGACACGAGTCTTTGCGGACACTACGTCCAAGAACCTCGCCATCGCGGAAGAGATACAGGCAATGATCGGATTGGGGCGAGCGGTACTGGTTGGAACCCCATCAGTGGCTGCGTCGCAACAGCTGAGCGAGCTGCTTCAGCAACAGCGAGTCGATCACGCTGTCCTAAATGCAGTCCAGCACGAACACGAAGCAGACATCGTCTCAAGGGCTGGCGAACCACGGCGCGTGACCATCGCCACCAATATGGCCGGACGAGGCACGGACATCGTGCTCGATGACTCCGTCCGATCTGCGGGCGGGCTGCATGTGATCGCCACGGAAATGCATGCCTCGCCCCGGATCGATCGTCAGTTGGTCGGCCGAGCTGCGAGGCAGGGCGACCCGGGCAGCTACCGCTTCATGATCTCATTGCAAGACGAGCTGTTCCGCCACGCTCCAAACAGGCAGTCGTCCTTGCAACGACGTGCGGCGAGACGCTCGGGGCAAGAACTTCCTGGGCGTTGGGCGAGCTATTTCAAGAAGGTCCAGCGTGTTGCCGAACGGCAATCGACCCGAGCCCGCAAGCTCGCTTTCGATGCAGCGAAGACACAGCGTGAAGAGGCCGCAAAAGTGGGGCTGGACGTCTATCTCGAGATGACAACCGATGAATAGCGGCTACTTTCAGAGTGCACTGCGACGGTTGATCCGCAGCGGAATCCCGCTTGCCGAAAACCCTCGCGACACAAATTCTTGGGTCCCCTGACAGCCTCTTCGTTTGGCTCCTGCCGGCATGTGCAGCTACCGGATTATCACCGATAATTTCTTTTTTATAAGTTTCGCTTGATTTCGGCTTACCCCCTCCCGGGCAAGGACTCCCGTGGCTTTTGCTTGTTTTTCTGGGTTTTTCAGGTCAGAACGGTCGTGAGCTTGCGTATCTCCGTAGTTCGAGTCAGGCTTACGACTCTTCGGTGTGGGGATTTCGCTACTGCGGTGGCGGGTGAGGAGAAACGAAAAAATGCTTAACGTTACAGCGGCATTGTTGATCGTCGCGCTTTCGCTTCAGGTCGATCTGGAGGGCGCCAAGTTCCGAGAGTGGAAGTCAACTGGCGGGACGTCGATCGAGGCTCGCCTGCTCTCAGTGAAAGACGGTAGCAAACGCCGCCAATGGAGAAGAAGCGACCAGCCCGAAGCACGCCCTGTCGGTGATGTATAAGCTCAAGGCGATCGCCGCGGGCAGAGAGCAAGCTACTGGTCACGAACCACTAATGGATCGCAGCCACAAAACGCAAGCCAACGACGACATTAAGATAGCCGCCTCTATACTGAAGCAGATCGAGAACCTTGGAGGAGGATGACACCAGAAAGAAATGGCTGCAATCGCACCTACCCCTCTTCCCACTGATCAAGCTGAACCTGGTAATCGCAATCAACACCGATGTTCCCGAACGCGTGACATCGATCGCCAGCTTTGAGTTCAAATGGGACGTCTTCCCGCCGAATAAGAAAAGGCGACGGCGTACTTCGCAAAGGAGTCCTCGTGAGGTACGCCTGGATCAAAGCTCATCGTGCCGAACTGCCCATCAAAACGATGTGCAAGGTGCCCAAGTTATCACGCAGCGGATTCTACCAATCACTGCATGAACAACCCAGCAATCGAACGCTTCGCAGTCTTCGTATTCGAGAACAAGTGAAGCGACTGCACGCAGAATTCGTACTGCAACTACGGCAGCTACAAGATCAGTAAAGCAATGAATGAACGTGAGGGACTTGAAAACGAATGTCGCAAGACGGTTGCCAAAGCAATTCCTTTGGCAGTGTGACGAATAATTAGTGATTAGGAAGTTGTACAGCGATAGCCAAAGAGTACCAAGAGAAAAGTTTTGATTTATAGTGGTACTGATATAACGGGACACGTAAATCCAAGGATTTCCACCATAGCAGCCTGTTGATTTTCAACCGATCTTCCCATGAAAATGACGATAGTTAGGATACGGTATTCATGGAGGATTTTGTGATGGGTGTAGGTCGTCGTCGCAGTGAAGAACAGTGCGAGTTTTGGGTAGCCGCGGAGGATTTGGGTCGTGGCCCTCGGAATGTGTTTTACGACAAGCTGAATGAAGTGCTGGCGGAGTCAGATTTCGATCGCGAACTGGAGAAGGCGGTCGAACCTTACTATTGCACAACGGGTCGGAAAGAGCTGGCGCCGGGCGTCTACTTCCGGATGCTGTTCATCGGCTACTTCGAAGATATCTCAAGCCAGCGTGGAATCGCATGGCGTTGCGAAGACAGCCGCTCGCTGGCGCGGTTTCTTGGTTACCGTCCAGGAGAATCGACTCCTGACCACAGCACGCTATCGGGCTGCCGCTGGAAATTCACTGCCTCGCGTTTGAGCTGGTGTTGGCTGCGTTGCAAAAACACAAGCTGCTCAAGGGGAAGACGATCGCCGTCGATGCGACGGACCTGGAAGCCAACGCTTCGATGAAATCGATCGTTCGACGCGATAACGGCGATGACTGGCGTGAGTATCTTCGCAAGCTCTACGAAGAAGAAACAGGCAAAGGTGATCCGGACGACGAAGAGCTGCGTCGCTTTGACAAACGCCGTAAAAACAAGAAGGTCAGCAACACCGACTGGGAGAGTTCGTCCGACCCTGACAGCCGCATCGGCAAGATGAAGGATGGTCGCACGCATCTGAAATACAAGGCTGAGCACGCAGTTGATCTGCAAACTCAAGTGATCGTTGCGGCGGAAGTTTATCACGGCGACACGGGCGATACGCAGACGATCGAAGACACGTTGTACGCCGCTCAAACGCATCTGAACGAGGCAGGAACGGATTGCGAAGTCGAAGAAGTCGTGGCGGACAAGGGATACCACAGTGAGGATTGTCTTCAGCGTTTGCAGTGCGAGTCAGGTTGGCGCACCTACATTCCCGAACCAGAACGCAAGACATCCCGCAAGTGGAAGGACAAGCCTGCGGAGAACGAATGGGCCTATCGTCGCAACCGCCGCAACACGGTCGGCAAGCGAGGCCGTCATCTACAGCGAGCCCGCAGCGAACAAGTGGAACGGAGCTTCGCTCACACCTGCGACACCGGCGGAGCGCGTCGCACCTGGCTTCGCGGCTTGGAGAAAGTTCAGAAGCGTTACATGAGTGTGGCAATGGCCTTCAATCTGGGCCGGATCATGCGCAAGTTGATCGGCGCCGGGAAGCCAAGATACCTAACGGCGCTTGCCGCAAGGCTCCGCCTTGCCCATCTGGCCATTCAACGCCATCTAAAATCGCTCTGCCCCGCCACTAGATTCGTCATCCGTCTCAAAATAACCACCAATCCCAATCAAGCGATCGCCAACGTGCTCGCCGCCTGAAGCACGTAAATCAAGAAATCAACAGGCTGCTAACCACAAGGGCGGTATAGCCAATCGTGAATGACCCGGTTGACGACTTCCAGACGCTCGTCACTGACCGATTCCCGGTAGACGCTCGCCATGCTGCCGTCTTCGTGCCCCATGATGTAGTTGAGGGCTACCTGGTCCTTTGCATCGCCTCCGATGGTCTCGGTGACGTGCCGCAGGGCGTAGAACGTCTTCGCGTTCTTCTTGTAAACGCCGGCCAGCTTCGCAGCCTTGGTGAAAGCCTGAGAGAGCGAACAACATGACGACTCTGGATCGCTCCACGGTTTCCGGATGCGAGTTAGGAACACCAAGTTCTTCCACTCGCCACCGGTCGAGGGCTGACTGACGACCGCTTCGCGAATTGCCTCAATCGTCTCAGGCCAAAGCTTCGCACGCCGCGGCGCACCTGTCTTGCCTCGCGGCATGTCGTGCCAACCTGCGTCCAGGTTGATGTCATCCCTGGTCATCATGGCGATGTCGGTATTACCTAGCCCACAATTGACTCCCAGCAACGTGAAAGCTTTTACGTGAGGACTTGCAACAGCCAGCACCTTGTGGATTTCCTCAGCCTCGAAGAACTTCGCCGGCTTGCGTCGCCTGTCGAGTCTCAGCGTCTTGCTGGATGGCGGTGAGAACTGGTCGGCGAATCGCACCTCACGGTCGATCTTGCCGGCCTTGTAGCTGTAGGTGAATACCTGCCGGATGTTGTTAATGCGCGCCGTAAGACCACCTGGTGCCCAGCGGTCGGTCATCTTTGTTCTCAGCTCACCGAAGTCGTCAGGCTGAAGACTCTCAATTGAACGGTGACGACCAAAGTGATCAACGGAGAACTTCGCCATTGCGAGTAGGTCTGCGTACTGCCGAGGGGATAGCTCCCCCTGATCCACTTTCCGCTTCTTTGCGGTGAGCAGGTAGTTGCATGCGTCGGCGACGGTCCAGACGTCTTTGGATGGCTTGGGGCGACCAGCTAACAGGTCATCCTTGACGCGTGCCCACTCGGCAATGGCCGCATCGCGGTCCTTGCCGAAGTGGTGCCGCTTGCCTCGAATAGTCTTACACCAGTGCCCTGATGTCTTGTGCAGCCACAGATCCATTGCATTACTCGCCAAGGGTACAGAGAGGGGATGGCCAATTATGGCAAAACCTGCCCTTGGCAGCAAATACACTGCCACAGAAGGAGTGGCCAGAGACGGGATCGAACCGCCGACACGCGGATTTTCAATCCGCTGCTCTACCAACTGAGCTATCTGGCCTTCTCGCAGGAGCGAAAGCCTTTGAGGCCCGCTCCGAAACGTTACCCTGCTGTAAGTGGCGATCAAAGAGTCAGGCCTTCCTGCAGCAACGCAGCGACCAATTCTACTTGCGCGTCGACTTCGCGAAAACCCTGGAGCGGACCTCATTGGCAGATGATTTTCTGGTTCCGTGACAAATCCATGCTGATCGATACTGCTGTCAGGAGTGTGACGTCCCGTGCGACTGGTCTTTTCGACAAAGTCGCCACACAAAAACCGCTCCCCATCTCCTTCGCACATTGGCAGCCCCAACGAACCAGGGGCGGTAACTCATTTGGTGCCGGTAAACGCAACGGCACACATTCCGCACTAACAGGCCCGCACACGAAGACAAAACGTTCAATCTCCTGTGCCGTTGGATAAGATGAGTTCGATATATGACTCGACCGCGGTGATGGCGTTTAACGCGGGCTCCAAACCTAGACGTATCAATGGGTTCGGACACGCGAACAGCTTGACATTTGAGCCTTTCGTCCACTACGATCGAGTGGTCGGGATGCGGAAGGTTTGGGGCACTTTCCTTCACGGGTCCACGCGTTTTCGCAGTGGGCTCCCCGAATTTTGTGAGAGGCAATCGGAATGCGTTCGGGACAGAATATTTACGACCACTCGCCGGGGATCCGCCGAGCGTTTCGAAAATCTGTCGCCTACGTCCTGCTCGCGTTTCTGATCCCCGGATTTGCCACTCAGGCAACTGCCTACACGCCGGAAAGTCCCCAAGTCCAGTCAATGATCAAGCGGGCGGTGCGTTATCTTGAGCGGGAAGATTTTGACAACGAGTCACTCCGAGCGCTGTCTGCCCTGGCCATTTTCAAAGCCGGCCAACCCAAATCGCACCCCAAAATTCAGGCTGCTCTGAAAGACTGCAAGGATATCTGTCGTTCCGTGTCCACGGTCGATAGCGTTCTCAACAGTGTTTACAAGGCATCCGTCGTGGGTCTCTTCCTCAGCGAGGTCTCACCGGATCTCTACAAGAAGGAAATCCAGAACGTCATCGCTTCGCTGGAGAAACGCCAAAAGCCATTTGGTGGCTGGGGCTATCCGCCGCCTTCAGGCAATGCCATGTATGGTGATACTTCGATGACGCAGTACGCCGTGCTCTGTGCATGGACGGCTCGAGCCGTTGGGGCAGCGGAAGTCTCCGATGCATCCATTAAAAGCGTCGCATACTGGCTGGTGCGAACTCAGGATCCGTCCGGAGCGTGGGGCTACCAGGGACGTGACCCGACACCGACCAGCTTTACGCGGCGTGTACCCCAGGAAGAAGTTCGACATTCCCTGAGTGCCGCGGGACTCGGTAGTCTCTATATCTGCTCGGGAATGTTGGGAATGACTCCAACCGAAGGCTTCGTACAGGTCGGCGACCTGCCGCCGGCGCTAAAGCGTGTCGAAGTGGCCGAGTCGGCAACCACAAGCAGGACGACCGTTAGCGACAAGCAAATCAGCAAAGCGATTCGTGATGGCGATCGGTGGTACAAGAGCAACTACCGCATCAATCCGCCCGAATACACGCTCTACTATCTATACACGCTCGAACGTTACCAGAGCTTCAAGGAAATGGCGGAGGGTCGACGGCCGGCCGAACCGTCGTGGTACAACGACGGCGTCCGTTTCCTGGCTTCCAAACAGGGAAATCGCGGCCAGTGGGATTTGGACGGCGGCACGAATGATGTCGCCGACACGGCTTTTGGCATTTTCTTCCTCATCCGCAGCACGCAAAAATCCATCCGCAAGGCACAGGATGAATTTTCCGGTGTGCTCGTTGCCGGTCGTGGATTGCCGGGCAATACCGAGGACGTCCGACTCAAACAGGGCAAGATTGTCACGACTCCGTTTCAGGGAACGGCAAAAGCACTCCTGGACATTCTGAGCGACGCGAATCACCCTGATTTTGATTCGGTCGCTGCACTGGAAGCCGTTGCCCTCAGCGATGACCCCGCGGAAGCCGAGCAACAGCAGGCTCGTATGCGACGACTGGTCGGAGCGGAATCGTTCAAGACCCGCTTGGTGGCGGTCAAATCGCTTTCGAAACGCCGCAACCTCGACAACGTGCCGGCCCTCATATTTGCTCTTAGTGACCCGGACGCACGCGTCGCGATTGCGGCTCGAGATGGCCTCCGTTTCAACGGTCGCAAGTTCAACGGTTTTGGTATGAACGACGCACCTTCGAACGAAGAACGTCAGCGTGCCATCGAACAGTGGAAAGCCTGGTACCTGGAAATTCGCCCCAACGCAGTCTTCATGGAGAACTAGCCCATGTCGAATGCAACGTACGAAGACTCCAACGGCCCTCCAGAAGTTTCGCTGAAAGTATCGGCCCATGACCGCGTGTCCAGCTTCATTCTGGCAATGCTCTACCTGGTCGGGTTTGTAGTATTACTATTGTTCCTGGTATGGCTGACAACGCGTGCAACGACCGCCAGGCAGCAAATTGAGGTCGAATATCTCGACGAACTGGCTGGCGGCGATCCTTCTCTGGGCGACGGTCGTGATTTCGAGGACCCGGGGATCGAAGACATTCAGGACCTTGCGATGCCGACGTCGGAACAACTCTTGACGGCAGTAACGGATGTCGCTTCCACCACGTCTGCGAATTCGGACGCGACGGCCGGCGATGTATCCCAAGGGCAGGGGGGTGGTGACCGCCGACGCCCCGGTGAGGGCGGTAATGCCTCGGTTCCGCGCTGGGAGAGATGGCAGGTCCGATTCACAACGACCAGCCTCTCCAAGTACGCTCAACAGTTGGACTCGTTCGGAATCGAACTTGCCGCATTGGGTGGCCGTAAGGATGTCGACTACGTCACCGACCTGACACGTCCTCGGCCGACAGTCCGGTCGGCGAAAGGCAGCGCCGAAAAGCGTATGTATATGAGTCACCGTGGTGGTCAGCTAAAGGATTTTGACCGACAACTGCTACAGCGAGCTGGTGTTTCAACTAGCGGACGTACGCTGCTGCAGTTTTATCCACGAAACATCGAGGCTCAATTGGCGACTCTGGAACGTCGCAAGGCGGGTGGACGCCCGTTGAAGGACATTCGCAGGACGGTATTCAACGTCAGAACTGCTGGCGCCGGGTATCGCTTTGAGGTTTCAGAGCAACTGTACCACTAGAATCACTTGAGGCGACCCAAACGGTCGCAAACGAACAGAGCAGGGATAATAGATGAACAACGTGATGATGGATCCCGATGCCATGGGCATCCTGTTTGCGATCGACATCAGCGGTGTGACGTCAATCGTCGGCGGGGTGATTTACGTGCTACTGGCGTTGACGGCGATCTGGGGTGGCTTCTGCGTGGCGATGGTTTGGATGCGCGTCAGCCGCCAACGATTTGTCAGTGAAGAAGAACAGTCAAAATTCCTCGATCAGTTAGACGAATCACTCGGCTCGGGCGACTTCGATTCGGCGTCAGCCCTGTGTGCCGACGACCCGCGAGCAACACCACAACTGGCCTTGCTGGCGTTGAACAATCGCGAGATCGGGTACGCCAAAGTTCGCCAGATGGTGATGGACCGCTTCCAACGCGACGTCCTGGCCGACCTCGATCATCGGCTCAACTGGGTCGCGACCGTCATTAAGAGCGCCCCGATGCTGGGGCTGCTGGGAACCGTGATCGGCATGATGGGTGCCTTCGGCAAGCTCTACGATACGCAGGGCGCGGTCGAGCCGACGGCGCTCGCGGGTGACATCATGGTTGCCCTGGTGACCACCGCTTGTGGTTTGGCGATCGCCATCCCGCTGGTGTTCTGCACAGCCAGCATCAACATTCGTATTGCGAAGATGGAAGACCTTGTGGGCGCGGGACTGACGCGTTTCCTGGAGACCTTTCGTACCGCTCTGACCGGCAGGCAGGCGTAACCGGGCCATGGGCGATTCCAACGTCGAACACAAAATCGAATCCGCCGAGGAAGTCTTCCCGCTGCGCCGTCGCAAGCGACGGGAAGATCCGGAGATGGACATCACTCCGATGATCGACATCACGTTTTTGCTGTTGATCTTCTTCCTGGTGGCATCGCGAATGTCCGACGAAGCATTCGTCAAGCTACCAACTGCACGCAACGGCACCGCCGTCAGTGCCGAAACGTCCGTCATCGTGACACTTGCGAAAGGCACCGGTGAAGAAGCCGTAATCTACATGGGCGACGGTGCCTATGCCGAGACGAAGCTAAAGAGTGCCAACCTCGAAGACCAACAGCGCGAGCTGGAAGAGTACATCGAAAAAGGAATCTCCGTACAGAGTCTTGAGCAAGTGTTGATCAAGGCCGAAGAAGGTGTGCGCCACCGGGACGTGGCCCGCGTAGCGCGGGCGGCAGGTGAAGCCACTGCGACGGTCATGTATGTCGCCGTCCTGGAGGAGCATTGATGGCCATTCGCTTCTCCTGTCCTTCGTGCGATGCCACCATCAGCGCGGCAGACCAACTCAACTCCCAGCGGATTGACTGCCCGGAATGCAACACGGCTCTGTTCGTTCCGGATCCTACATCCGCCGACGTAACGACCGCGGACGGTCAACCGGTGGCCGAAGAAGCGCCCGTTGACTTTGGCAGCAAACGAAAAAAGCCAGAAGTCGAAATGGACATGACGCCCATGGTGGACGTCACCTTCCTGCTGCTGATCTTCTTCATGGTTACGGCTGCATTCAGCCTGCAGAAGTCGTTTCAGATTCCGACTCCGCGAGAAGATCACCCGAGCACGCAGGCGCAGACGGTGGACGATTTCGAGGAAGATCCCGATTTCGTGATCGTGCGTATTGATGAAAACAGTACCTTCTATATATCGGCCGCGCATTGGGACGAAGAACGCGAGGCTCCGAGCAAGCAGGACTTGCTGGTCAGCCTCAAGGACGCCCGCGCCGGTGCCGAGGCGATTCCAACGCAACTGTTGGTGATCGCACATGGTGACGCGTGGCATGAGAAGGTAGTCATGGCGATGGACGCCGGTACGGAAGTTGGAATGACCGACGTCAAACTGGTCACCGTTGAAGACGACATCTAAATTGAGGATCGGACGGAGTATTCATGAGCGCGCAAGACTTTCTGCGACGAGTTGAGCAATCGGGCCTCGTTAGCGAACCGTTGCTGGCAGAACTGCGCAAACGCACTACGGAAACGCATCGCAACATGCGTCCCGAGATGCTGGCCAAACTGCTCGTTGACCGCGGCGAACTGACCGCAGCACAGGCCCGGAAGCTCGTCGCCGATACGGCTGCCGCCAGGAACGCTCCGCCACCGTTGCCGCCAGAAGCGGACGCACCACCGGAACCCGAGGAAGAGCTACAACTGGCGACGGACGACGACGAACTCGGTTTCGCGCCCGAAGTTGACCTGACGGACAGCTCCGGCGGAAATCTGCCAGACGACCTTCTGGCCGACGAACCACTCGCCGATGAACCACTCGCCGACGATTTGCTCGATGACGGCACGTCCTCCTTCAAACTCGTCGAGGATGACGAGCAAGACGAAGAAGATGAGCTTACGCTTCAAAGCGACGACGAAGTTGAAGAAGGCATTTTGCTCGATGATGAAGACGACGCCATTGAAATCGTCGATGAGGGCCCCAGCACGCCTCCATCTGCCACGGCGTCGGCGGAACCTACACCTGTTCTCGATGATATCCTCGGCGATCCTGTTGCGGATATTCCCGACGAAGTGGTCGTTATTCGTCGCAAGAAATCATTCGCACAGACGATCGCCAATCTGTTTGGTGGTGGTCGCCGTCCCAAGAAAAAGAGCTGGGATTCTCCGCTGATTCTATTGGGCGGTGGAGCCCTGATCTTGCTGATTGCTGCTGGCGTTGGGTTATTCGGACTCTTCTATGGCGAGTCGGCCGATGAGATTTTCACCGCGGGTGTCGAAGCCTACGAGAGCCAGTCGTATGGTTTGGCGATCAAGAATTTCGAACGGCTGAGCACCCAGTATGCCCAGCATGAAAAGGCCAGCCTCGCGAGGGTACGCATTGAGATGTCGCGCCTGAGGCAGCTCACCGACACCGGCTCTCCCAACTGGGAGGATGCACTCAGCCAGGCACAGTCGGGTCTGAACACGATCAAGACGGAAGCGTCGTTCAGCGAAGTTCGATCGGAGCTGGCGAAACTGCTTCCGGACATTTCAGCCGGTCTGGTGGAAGCTTCGCAAAAGGCCGAGAACACACAGGAAAAGCAACGCGTGCTTGATCTTGCGGTGGCCTCTTTGACCATGGTCAATAATCCGGAATTCCTGCCAACGTCGGTTCGCAAGTCACAGGAGATTCGTATCGGCGAGATCGTCTCCAACATCGACGTCGTCCGCCGTGACATCGAACGCGAGTTGGCGTTGTCCGGAACGATCGACGAAATCAAGACGGCCGCATCCGCAGGCGAAATCTCCAAAGCCTACGCCTTGCGAGATACGCTCGTGCGAACCTATCCGTTGTTGATCGACAACGTGGCTCTCAGTGATGTCATTGGGACGGTCATCGCTCGCGAAAAAGACGCCGTGCAGACCGGACCGGGAACGCTGCAACCCTCGACGGACGATCACCCGCCCCCTTCACGATTCAACATTGTGCTGTCGGACCAGCGTGGCGGTGAGATCTCCGGGCTGGACGACACCATCGGCGTACTCGTCCGCGGAGCCGTTTATTCGCTGAATGCGTCGAACGGTCGCGTCCTCTGGCGCAGGCACGTCGGCTATGAAACGTCCGTCTTTCCACAGAAGGTTACTTTCGATCAATCCGGCGATCTGCTGACCGTCGACGGCAAACGCAGCGAGCTGGTACGACTCGATGACCAGACCGGCAAATTGTTGTGGCGACTGCCGTGCCCGCGTCCGGTGCAGATGCCGGCCATCTATGGCGAACAAGCTTTCGTGAGCTGTGGTACCGGCACCGAATCGCGTCTTCTATTGGTCAACCTGAATGACGGTACCGTCAGCAAGGAGACCCGTTTTCCCGTTGGCTGTGAAACACCGCCGACAGTCATCGCCGAACGCAAGGAAATCGTGCAACCGGGGATTCATTCCAGCGTGTACGTGCTGGATGCCTCATCGCTGGAGTGCAAGAGCGTCTTCTCATCCGGTCACGCGCATGGCAGTATAAAAGTACCCGCTGCGTGGGTCGGCACTTCGCTGGTGGTCGCCGAGAACGATGGCACCGCCACCACGAACCTTCAGGTTTACACGCCATTGGGCGAAAAGGATCAGTGGGGTCGCGTTGGAGAGAACATCAAGCTCAGCGGGCAGGTCACCACTCCATTTGTCGTCGACGACCGACGTTTGCTGACGACCACGGAACTTGGCGAAATCCGCGTCCTTGAAGCTCCGATCGACAGCACGGGCTTGCGGGAAGTGGCATCCATCGCCGACACCGGCAAGTCGATTGGTTCGTCGTTCTCGGCGATGAGCCGCGCCAGTCTTTGGGTCGCAAACCGCACGTTCTCTCGATTCGAATTGCAATCCACTCGCGGCCGACTCGTTTCGCAATGGTCACGCGACAGGACCGACCGATTCCTGAATCCGCTCATCACGGCCGGGAACTACCTGTTCCATGTACGACGCCGCAATGGCATGCAGGGGGCAACGGTTTCGGCAATCGCAACCGATAGCACGGATGGTTCGCCGATCTGGGAAACGGACATCGGCGTTCCGTCAACGATCGTGGTCAATTCCCAGTCTGCCATTCACTCAGTCACGATGAACGGAGCCATGTTTGAAATCGATTCGAATGCCGTCACCAATGGCGTATCGGGCGAACGTAGCTCTCGAATCGACCCCCGACTATTGCCTCAAGCGTTCTCCGATCACTTCCGGGTCGACGCGGACACGCACATCTTCGCAAGCCCGCCGCCGCTGAAACACGTTGTTGTCGCCGGCCTCACGGAAGGTAACCTGGAACGTATTCCACTGCGTCTGGAAGGCGATTCCGTATCCGTCAGCCCCGTGGCCATGGGCAACTCATTACTGGCTCCCAGTGCAGCCGGGCCGATCTACCTGCTGGATGCGACCAATGGAAAGCAGCGATTTAGCCCCTTCATGCCCAGGACGGCTCCTCGGGCAGACATTGGCTGGCTCCGGCCGGCAACCATCGGCAGCAATCAATTCATCGCTGCAGAAAAGTCAGGTCAGCTATACCGCGTTGCGGCCAACAACGAGATGACGCTGGAGGAAGAAGCCACGCTTGAAGGCGAGATTATTGCCGGACTCGCTGCGACCGAAAACTTCGCCTACGCAGTCGTACGGATCGGCGGTTCCGAGCAGGTTGCCGCGATCAATGCCGAGGACCTCAAGGTCGCCTCCACAACGATGCTCCAGGGCGGCTTGTCGTGGGGTCCCAAACGCGTTGGCGAACTCGTTGTCGTGGCGGACGCCGATCGAAACATCTATGCCTTCGACAATACCGGCAACACCCGATGGAAGCTGGAGAACGGCCCCGTACCACTTTCCGGCAATCCGCTGGCGATGGGCAGAGCCACCATTTTCACGTCGACCGATGGTGATATTGCCACCGTCGACGCCAGTGGCCAAGTTATCGCGCAGAATAGATTCGGCGAGCCCCTGGGAAGCGGTCCGGTCGCCTACCGTGGCAAGTTGCTGATTGCCGGCTGGGATGGCACGCTCTTTCTTGTGAATGTTCCTCAGTAGAGAGATATGGACCTTGAGGAACACGAATCAACTATTGTCATCGCGGTCGGCCTTCCGAACACTACTGGTGTTGCTGACTCTGTGCGTCTCGATCCTGACTGCTCAGGAAAACGACGACGCATTGCCACTGATCGAACGCGAGCCATTCGACCGCATCACGCTCGACGAGGAGAACGGGTCGGCTCAAATCGAAGTCTTTCCGATTGCGTCGATCGACCGCTCATCACGCCTGGTCACCATTCCCACGCTAACTATTCGCAGGCTGGAAGATCCGGCGGACGTTCAGTATTCCGTAAGAGGAAATCATATCGCCCGCGTGGAACTGTTTCCGTTCATCCTCTTCGAAGAAGCGAATCGACTGATCTCACAGAGGCAGATGGATGAAGCTTACTACTACGTTGAACGACTGAATCGCGAGTTTCCCAACATCCCGGGCATCCGCAAGCTGAACGAGGAGTTCTTTTACCAGGACGCCGGCTCCCTGTTCAAGTTGGCGAAATACGATGAGGCGTTGCAAGCGCTCGACCAGGTGAATGACCTGAATCCCGCTCGGGCCGCCAGCGCGTTGGATAGTGTGTTGCAACGGATCATCGTCGCCGAATACAAGGCCGGCAATTTCGAGTCGGTTCGCAACAAACTGGTCTTCGCCCGTCGAAAGTACAACGACGCAACGAATGCCTCGCTGAAGACCTGGGAAACGCGGTTGCAGACCCTGGCGGAAGAGAAACTCAAGCAGGCTCGTACTCTCCTCGAGAAAGGCGATCCCTCAAAGGCGATGCGATCGCTGCGCGAGGCCAAAAACATCTGGCCGACGACCGCTGGCATTCCGGAACTCAATAGCGAGATCCTGCAAAAGTATCCTCGCGTCCGGATCGCCGTCACGCAGCGGTTCGCGCCGACTGACGAACTGGACGTCTCCGACACCTATCCCTTGAATTGGGCGACCCGCCGACTGACACCCTTGCTTTCCAAAGAGTTGGTAACGCTGCGGGACTTTACCGCAGACGGAGCACAATACGATTGCCCGATCGGCAAGCTGTCGTTAACGCCCAATCGACGACAGATCGATCTGACACTCGATCCTACGTGGGCCAACCGGACGCACGCTTTCGCTCGCTCTCTGCTTCGCCTTGCGGATCCGGAAGAGGCGACGTTTTCGCCTCGGTGGGCCGAGTACCTCCAGAGCATCTATATGCCGGCGACGGATCGAATCGAGATTCAGTTGACACGGGCAACGTTGCGTCCAGAAGGACTGCTGCCTCGAACGGTTCCAGCTTCGCTCGCGAGCGCCTCGTTTGCGCGAACCGAAGAAGGCGACGGGCAAACGCAGGTCCTGCGTTCTATCAATGACACTACCGTTGTCCGCGAACTTTCCGAGACGCTCTATGATCCGCCCAACGAAGCGACTCGCGCCCTGCTAAATGGGTCGGTCGATGTTATCGATCGCATCTACCCGGCGGACGCCACCCGCCTGGGGCGTGATGATTCGATTCGGCTGGTACCGTACCGGGTGCCCACGATCCACGGACTTGTTTTCAATGATCGCGAACCGCTGCTGCGGGATTCTACGTTCCGGCGGGGCATCCTCTATGGAATCAACCGGCAGGGCTTTGTCGACAACGACCTCAACAGCCCGGCATTCCCCGAGACAGGCCGCGTCCTGTCGGGCTTCGCGCCGGCTGGGCTCAATGGCAACGATCCGCTTGGCTACGCCTACGATACTCGAATCAAGCCGCGCGAATACAACCCACCGCTGAGTGTCGTTTTGATGCGACTGGCAATCCAGCAGCGCCAGCAACTGATGAAGCCCGAAGAACAGGCGAGCGACCAGCCAGCGGTCGAATCGACTGACGAAACGGAAACGCCGGAGAAAGACACGGACCAGGACAACGTGGCGACCGAGCCCGAATTTCCCGAACTGGTACTTGCTTTCCCCGACAGTCCTGTCGCGGTGTCCGCCTGCAGCCTGATCGCAACGGATCTTCAACGCGTGGGCGTTAAAGTCAGACTCCGCCAACTGGAGGCAGGGCAGGGCAGACCTTCAGACGACAGTTGGGACATTCTCTACGTCGAAACGAGCATCGAAGAACCGCTGGTCGACCTGCCGAACCTGATCCTTGACGATGGCATCCTCGGTCGTCACGGTGGACTGGTCTGGCAAGCGACGCGACGCCTCCAGGAATCCGCCAACATCTCGGAAGTTCGCGATCAATTCATGCGAATTCACAAGTTGACATTCGATCACACTCCCATGTTACCGCTATGGCAGGTCATCGAGCATGCCGCCGTGGCCGACACGTTGCGGGGCCCCGGTGGAGACACTGACGGGCCGTTGATTTCACTCTACGACAATGTCTCTGACTGGCGGTTGGGACCATGAGGCAATCGCACAAAACAATATCAATTGCAATCTGCATTCTGCTGCTGTGGTTTGGCCAGACGCAGTCCGGTGCCCAGTCGATCTGGGAAGTCACGCCGTACTCCACGCAGGTCTGGTGCAGTTTTGGCGACCAGCCGGACCTGCCGGAAGCCTGGCGACAGGACTTCGTCCAGCAGCTCGATCGGCAACTGCGAGTCATCTTTCGCGCAACGGTTGCCGGGACCGTTCGCATCACACCTCCGCCAACATTGCCCCTGCTGCGACGCGGCATTGCCCAACTCGACCGCGAAGCCCTTGTGGACGCAGCACCTTCACTGAGCACGCAGGACAAGCTGTTTCTGGTCGCGATACACGGCAGCCAGGCGGGTTATCAGATTCAGATTCGGGAATACGATTGTCAACTGGGGCACTTCGGCCCGGTCGAGACGGCCAACGTCGATGTTCTGAATCAGATCGTCGGCACGTCTGCACAGATGATCGCACGCGCGTTCTCCCCGGTAGTCCGCATCGATCGCTACTCGGAAGGCAAAGTCAAAACGCGTCTCCGAGCGGGCGCGCTGATCCGTGGCGAACGGTCGCCAGGTACCCTACAGCCGGGCGATGTCCTGCTTCCTTTTGACCGACGTGTGGGCGCGGACGGGAAGACGTTACTCAAAAATATTCAGCCGGTCGATTGGACATACCTTCAGGTGCCGATGTCCGTCGATACCGGCGACGTGACGGGGGTGACGCTAGACGTCGTCTCCGGATATCGGCAACCGTTTCGCTCGAAACGCAATCGACGCAATCAACAATTGGGCCTGCGAGCACGACCGTCCAGCTCAACATCCGTGATCCGGCTGCAAACCCGATCGAAAGATCCGCAGCCATTGATCGGTTACGAAATCCACGAGAAAGGCCAGAAGCAGACGGCATTTCTGGGGTACACGGACTGGCGAGGCCAGCTGCCCATCGACGCGGGCCTTTCACCGATCAGAATCCTGCTGGTCCGTAGTGGAGATCGTGTGCTGGCCAAGCTTCCCATCGTTCCGGGACTACGGCCGGAAATCGTCGCCTCGATGCGAGACGATCGACAGCGTGTCGAGACCGAGGGCTTTTTGTCCGGCATCCAAACAGCTTTGATCGATCTGGTCGCCCGGCGAGAAAGCCTGACCGCCCGCATCCGGGCACTCATCAAGGCCGGAGAGAAAGAGGAAGCGAAGAAATTGCTTGAGCAGTTTCGAGATCTCCCGTCTCAGACGGATTTTCAACGAGAGATTCAACAACAGCAGCGATCGCTGGACGTAACGGACGCGGCTTTGCGAAAGCGAATCGACACGATGTTCGTGCAAACCTATCAGACGCTGGGACGCTATCTGGACGCGGATCGACTTCGGCAACTGGAGTCCGAGTTGGCGGCGCAGTAAGTTGCGACCGCACACTCGAAACGGAGCCTCGCTTGAACACCAACCCGACGGCTGACCAGCTTACCGCCACCATCGAACGCTGGCGCACGATCTTGCTGGAGCTCGATGAATCAACGGCGCGTCACAAGCCGACGCCCGACCGCTGGTCCATCGCGGAAGTTGTCGGGCACATGATTGATTCCGCCTGCAACAACCACCAGCGATTCATTCGCGCTCAGGCGGACCAGGCGGATCAACTCAGGCAGTACGACCAGAACGCCTGGGTCCTTGGCAGCAACTACCAGCAAAGCGATTGGAAGGCGTTGGTGTCGTTATGGCATCTCTACAACCAGCATCTGGCGCAGGTCATGCGGAACATCCCACAGGATGCAATGCAGACGGTGTGCACCGTGGGTTCGAGCCCACCGTGTACCCTTGAGTTCCTGGTGGACGACTACCTGGATCACATGGAACACCATCTGAAGAAAATCGAAGAGCGTATTCCCCGCGGGAACGGCTGACCAATGGCCGCCGGGGCATGTCTTCGCCGCGGCACATCGTTTACGCCGGGCCAAACCGCTCAACCTGTTCAACGCCATCGGTTCCTTCGCCCGACCGGGCCATCCAGTCCGACTGCCGCTGGTTGATACCACGAACGATGGAAATCAGCGACACCGCGGCAATCACCATCAGGATTGTCGAAGTCCACGTCAGCGGAATCGCCATTCCGCCAGCATCCATACCTCGCACTGCCATTCGGGTTTCGACACGAGACACCGCCGAACCGATCATCCAGGTTGCCCACCACGCCGTGAAGACGCCGGGCACAACGACCGATTGCCGCGAGTCGCCGACAGGATTCTCGCTGGCAGTGAATATCTCGCGCATCGCCTGATACGGCTTGAACAGATTCAGGATGGGGATGAACCAGTATCCAACTGACCAGCCTGGCGTGAACTGAAGGCCGGTTGCTCCAAAGACGCGTACGTTGCCATTGGCACGATGCATAAACATACATACGGCAATGACGGCGGCGATGTTAAACGGCGCCGCAAACAGCGCGAGCCCGAAAACCCCAAGGGCCAACATCATCTCGGAATCTGAACTGACTTCCGCATTGGGATCCGAGAAATTAGGGTACAACACGCCACCAATCGTTTCACACATCGATATGCCAATGTAGGCGAACGAGAGCAACGCCATTGACACGGTGATCACTGCACAGAGTGTGTCGATGCTTCGGTAAGAGAAATTTGCCGATCCGACAGCCGGCGGCGCATAGGGATCGACTCTTGGCGCTTCATGACCATGTTCCGATGAGTCCATTCGGATCCTCTATCTACATAAGCATTAGTGTTATGGATCCGGCAATCGTAACGGCAACTCCAGGACGCCGATACCCCTTGAACCAGGCCTCCAGGAAGCGTGGTCTACTTCCAGCTCTTCACGATCGAGCCAAACCACGTTGGCCTTTACGCTAGCGTGCACTTTCGCGTATTTGTTTCGCACCACTCGCCTGCGAGAGTCGTAGCTGGAAGGACGGGAAGGAATCCCGTTTGATTGGAGAATGGGATGCTGCAAATCAGACGACGACAGACAGGCGCTATCTTGCTGACTTGCCTGCTCAGTCATGCAGCCTTTGGCCAATCTGGTTTCGAGAATTGGTCTCGCGACCCCATGCCGAGCTCGGGCATGTCGCGTGCCGAGTTACGTTTGGCGCAGCTTCCGCCGGCGGCCTCGCAGTTTCCGGCCGCTCAACTTCCGCCTTCGCAGTTTTCCCCCGGCCAACTTCCGCCGTCGCAGTTTCAGCCCGGTCAGTTTCCACAACCCGGTTTGCCGTCTTCCTCCGCCGGGCCTGGTGGAGGTCCTTGGTCGGGTCCTTGGGGCGCGCCCAATGTTGCAGTACCACCGCCGAACGGAATCAACAGCGATGGGACCGTTACCAGTGATCTGGCTTTTAGTGGAGCAGTTGGACCGCAATCGTTGAACTACTTTGCCGGCGTCGGCTTCAATACAGATCTCGGCCTCTTCGGTCGCTTCGTGTACGACGACCGCGATTTCGACTGGACCGCGCCGCCGTGGCGGAATCCGCCCGTGCCGTGGCGAGGTGGTGGACAACACCTCCGCCTGGAAGCGATGCCGGGGCTGGAAGCTCAGCGTTACCTGGTCAGCTTCACGCAACCTTACTTCGCACAGTTTGGTGGCCGGCCGATCTCATTTAATGTGAGCGGTTTCTATTTTGACCGTGACTATTTCGACTGGGATGAGACGCGTTACGGCGGGCGATTTGGGTTTGGATACAACCTGAACCGCGAGCTGTCATTGAGCACGAAGTTCCGCGCCGAAAACGTCGAGCTATCCGATCCACGACTCATCGTGCCCGAAGTCGAGCGATCGCTGGGAGACCACGAACTTTACGCCGCCGGTGCGACATTGACCTTCGACAACCGCGATACGCCGTTTGTCCCCAATTCCGGCACCTATCTTGAACTGGGATTCGAACAGGTCTTTGGATCGTTCGAATATCCTCGAGCGTCCGTCGACTTCCGACGCTATTTCTGGTTTCGGGAACGGCCCGACCGGTCCGGGAGACACGTGATTGGACTCACCTTTCAGGGAGATATCACTGGCAGTGACACGCCGGTCTACGATAACTATTTCGCCGGTGGCTACTCGACGTTACGCGGTTTTCGTTTCCGCCACGCCAGCCCCAAGGAAATGGGCGTGATCGTTGGCGGCGAGCTGAGTTTACTGGGATCCGGGGAATACATTTTTCCGGTGACGGCCGACGACATGGTTCGCGGTGTGTTCTTTTGCGACCTTGGTACGGTGGAACAGACGACGGACCTCGACGGAGACAACTTTCGCCTGGCAGTGGGTGGAGGATTGCGAATCAACATCCCTGCACTCGGCCCCGCGCCACTCTCGATCGACGCCGCCGTTCCACTCCTGAGAGCGCCAACGGATCGAGTGCAAAACCTGAGCGTCTTCATCAACGTCGGCTACTGAATTTCACATTCAGCGTGTGTGCTTTGCGGGCCAATGCGACCTTTCCTGCCGAAAATCCGCCAGGTCGTGGAAATCTGAAAATTTCCGGGTCAGAGTCGCGACGCTTCTTCGTACCACTGGCTGGAGTTTCAATATGGAATTTCCCGCGGCCATTTTTCTTGAATCGACACGCCCCCGTTTCAATAATGCGGGTCATCGCAGCCAACAGAAAAAGTGCAATGCAGAAATCACCAAGACGGAATCGCAAGTCACGGATCGAAGACCTCGAACGCCGCCAGCTTCTGACGGCCGACCTCAGCATCGAGGTGACTCCGCCCGCTGAGTTCATTCCCGGCGAGCCTGCGGTTGTGGAAATCGTGGTCCTCAACACTGGAAGTACTTCGCAGGAAGCCAACATCGCCAGCCTCACAGGCGATGTGCTTGAACAGATCTCGTGGACGCAATCTTCGCAACTGAAAACCGATTTTGATTCCGCGGACGCTGCCGATGGTTTCGGGATGACGATTTCCCGAGCGAGCAACGTGTCCGGCTTTGGAAATCATGTCAGCAGCGTCGGCGATATCAATCACGATGGGATCGACGACGCGATGATTGCTGCCTTCTCCAAAGCCTACTTGCTGTTTGGTACCGCCAATCCGCCGACGGACGCGGCGACCGCGGCACTTGACGGTACAGATGGATTCGTCCTTACCGACTTCGACCGGAGGATCACGAGTGTGGCTAGCGGCGGTGACGTGAATGGCGACGGCATCGACGATCTTGTCCTCGGAGCGGCGAATGCGGGCAACCCGTCCGGCTCTCCAACTTCAAGCGCCGAAGGCCGCGTGTACGTCGTCTACGGATCGGACAACGGCTTCGCAGCGAGCCTCAATGTTGCGGAACTGAACGCCACGCAGGGCACGACCATCACGGGCTACGTTGCCGAAAACGGATATGGTTCCGGAATCGGATACAGCGTGGACATCGCCGAAGATGTCAACGGAGACTCTATCGACGATCTGATCATAGGTGGATTCGCGGGATATGATTCCCGCACCGACGCCGTGTACGTCGTCCATGGCGCAACGGACCTGCCCTCCGCGATTCCCGTCGAAGGGCTGGACGGCGTGAATGGGTTTGCGATTTACGACAGTAGCCGGAGTGAATTTGGAGCCTACCAATACGTCGGCGAAAGCGTTTCGGGTGGTGGTGATCTCAATGGAGACGGAATGGGCGAAATCGTTTTCGGTTCGCTCAACGGAATCCTTGGAGTCTCCGGAACTCCGGCGACCGCCAACATCCTGTTTGGCACCAACCAACAACGCCCGGCGGTGATCGACGTCCGGAACGTCAACGATGCCGACATTGCACGAGCCACCTATGGCTATTCCCCGAGTTCCGGCGAGTTCAGTTTCGCCGCGGACGCGATATCGCTGAGCGACACGGGAGACGTCAATGGCGATGGCAGGACGGATTTTCTGATCGGCGCCGGTCGAGCTTCCAACTTCGGCATCGCGGAAGTCGGATCGGCGCACGTCATTTACGGAAACGATGAATTCCCCACGGACATCGACCTCGCGGCATTGACCGACGAAATGGGGACATCGCTTCGCGGCACGGTATTCTTCGAACGCGCCGGAATCGACATCCAGTCGGCAGGTGATTTCGACGGCGATGGCAAGTCCGACTTTATCGTGAAGTCACAGGAGCAAACATGGCTGATTTTCGGCTCGTCGGATAGCATCCCGAAAGTCTTTGCCGAGGAGTATCTTGACGGTCACGCCATTCGCCTGGGCGACGCGAGCAGCGCGGCGGGGGCCGGTGATTTCAATGCAGATGGTCTCGATGACGTCATCGTAGGATCAAGCAACGATTCATATATTTTGTGGGGCCACAATCGCCCGGACACCACCAGCCAGGGAAGCGGCGATCTGGCCGGCACAGCAACCGTTCAAGCTGGGACCCGAACCGTATATCGGCTGTCGGGCGTCGTGCGCAATGACGCGACTGATTTTGGAAATGTCAGTGCAGAGATTACGTATCAGGACGACGTGGAAGGAGAGGTTACCGAAAGCCGGTCAACCACGACGCCCGTCCGACGGGACGTTGATTTGCAGGTCGCAGGAACGCTAGTCCGCGACGAGGAGCATGCGGACGCAGTGTCGGTAACGATCGACATCACCAATCGCGGAAGGGTTGCGGCGACGCACTCACAGGTAACCGGCGAGCTCGATGCAGTGCTCGTCGATGCGGTCTGGACTCGAACGGTTCGAAACGTTGCGGAGGACTTCGCCACCCTGGACAACTTGCTGAATCAGACGGCACCGGAGGACGGCATCGACCTTGCGTCGCTGGAAGGACCAACATTCGCAGCGGGCGACGTGAACGGCGACGGGTTCGACGATCTGGTCGACCGCGGCCGGCTCCTTCTGGGTGTAGCAACCACCGAGCAGCAACCGACCAACGTGGAATCCGTAAACTTCCGCAGTGCCGAGAGCATCGTCTCGCGTGGCAAGCCGGCCGGCGATTTCAACGGTGACGGACTGGACGATTTGCTGTTTCAGGATGGCGTGAGCAATTACCTGATTTACGGGCAGAGTGAATTCCCGGCTGGGCAAATCGAGCTGACGACGATCTCGAACACCGATGGTTTTCGCATCGACGCGACGCACGTCAACAACATTGGCGACCACGACAACGACGGCTTCGACGATCTGGCGATCACCTACTTCAACGCGACGCGATACACCACATCCATCATCTACGGCACCGATTTGCCACCGTCGATGATCGATCCAGACAACGTTTCTGAATTGGCCGACACGCAAATCGACTGGGCCCGGGGCGAATTCCCACTCAGGGATATCCGCGGCATCACCGAGCCTGTCACATCAGCGGGCGACATCAACGCCGACGGCATCAATGACCTGCTGTTGGGAGCCGCCACGGACTTTGGCGGACGAGCCATCATCGTGATGGGTAGCCCGGAACGCCGCGACAACCTGGATCTGGCCGACCTCCCCGTTGATGACGTCAAAGTCGTTCAACCTCGCCCACGCAGCGGCGGCAGTTTCCGCGTGGCTCCGGTGGGCGACGTCGATAGTGATGGCTTTCATGACATCGCGATATCCTATGACGGCGACGTTCCGGCAGACTTCTCCGTCAGCAATTTGACCATCGCATTTGGAAACGCAAGTCCGGATGAAGAACTGGAAACCATCAACTTCACCGACGGGGCAGCCTTCGAAGCATTCGCGAATTTGAGTGCCGCCGGAGACGTGAACTTCGACGGATTTGATGACTTGCAAGCGGGTAGCCACATCCTGTTTGGGTCCGCCGACATACGGTCGCTTGACGGTTCGGTCCTGGATCTTGTGGGCGAAGCCAACTCGCTGTCGATCCCGGAAGGCCGCATTGATCTGCGCGATATCGGCGATTTCAACGGGAACGGCTGTTCCGACTTTCTCTCTGGTAGGTTCCTGCGATTCGCAACACTCGAAACGGAAGTTGTTGCAGGCCAAGGAGATATCGCGGACACGCCCGGTATAGGCGTGGGGACCATCGTGACCTACGAGATCGCGGGCACCGTTCGTTCAGACGCACACCCCCTGTCGATCTCCGTGAGTCCACCCGCCAATCGCACCGAGCTCAACGAGGCCGACAATTCCTGGTCACAATCCCTTTCGTCGCCTCCGATCGTTCCGGGTGATGTCAACGGCGACGGCTTCGTTACGTTCCGCGACTTCCTGACTCTTTCAAGCAACTTCGGAAAACCCCGCCCCACAAGAGGGGATGGGGACCTTAACGAAGATGGCGAAATTGATTTCGAGGACTTTCTGATCCTCAGCGCGAACTTTTCCGAAGAAGTTCGCTAAAACAGAGTCAGATTATTGGTCCTTCACGTTGAAATATTGCGTGCAGTGACTGCTCGCGATCGCGGCCATCGTCGTTCCGCACACCACGGTGACATTGCGATCGATCAACTTGCTATTTGACATCTGCGCGAGAACAAAAGGGAGTGCAATCGCATGGCGATACTGAATGCTGAAAAAGAAGCCGTAAACAGCCCCTGCATGTGTTGCGGCCATGACGAGGAGTCGGTGTATCTCAAAATGCGATTTCCGGAGTTTCCCGGAACGTTCGAATATCGCCGCTGTGAGGGATGCGGATTGGTATTCAATTCGCCACGACTGACGGATCTGTCGCAGTTGTACCAGGGTGACTATTTCTACTTCTGGAAGTCCGCGGAGTTTATGCGGCAGCGGATGTTGGGGCAGGTGTCACGACTGATCCGGCCGGCCGAGTTGATGCTGTCCGGGAAACGCGTCCTGGAAGTTGGATCAGCTCGCGGACACTTCCTTCACGTCCTGGGCAAAATGGGGTTCGAGGCCGAGGGAGTCGAACTGTCCGCGGATGCAATTGAAAGCGGTAAACGCAACCTTGGTGTCGAAGCGTGGCACGGCACCGTCGAAGCGATGAGTGACAACTACCTTGGCGAACCGTACGACCTTGTGGTCTCATCCTGCGTCGTCGAACACGTTGCCGATCCTCGTTCGTTTCTTACCGCATGTTCCCAATTACTGTCCGACGACGGACTGATGGTATTTGACGTCCCAAACATCAACAGTGCCAACGAAGACGAACTGGGAGCGGCATGGCCGTACTTTCAGAAATATCACGTCTTTCTTTTCAATTCGGAATCCATCGAGCGGCTATTGCCACAGTGCGGCCTCGAGCTGGTGAAGTGCTTTTCGTACAACAACGCCCCGACGCCTCCAAAGGCACAGAAGAAGATGAAGCGAATGCGACGTCTGCTGGTCACACTGGACAAACTCGGCCTCTATCGTCTCTTCCGCCGCTTCTACCGAGGTAAAGCACCCGATGAGCAGGAAGCCGCAACGGCAGTAAAGAGCATCACGAAAGCCGAGCTTGAGACAGTCGCGGACTACGCCGCATCGCCGGACGCAGCTCGCCCGTATGCAAGCTCGATGCAGGGCGATCACATCGTGGTCGTCGCACGGAAAGTGGCGAGCGGCGTTTAGCGTAAACGTTGATGCGGACGCGAGCGAGTCACGCGAGACAGAGAATTGTCTGAATGCCGTTGCCGGACTGCAGCGGCAGGTCCCAATCGCATCGTTGCCAGGTCGTTGCCGGTTTAGAACAGCGACATCACCAACACAGCCACCAATGCACCGACCAACATTGCCAGCGGCACCACCACGGCCAATACCAGTGTGAGACTGGAGCCCGTCATTGGCTCTCTTGATCGTCGGCGTTCTACCGTCTCTGATTCGACGATAACCGGTGGTGTGTCTTTGGCGGGTGCGCGATTGCGAATGACGTTGGTGTCTTCGGACGCCGCAGAAATCGGGTGCGTCCCCTCCGAGATCTGGCTGGGGCTGCTGCTCTGGGATTCCGACAATTGCCCGCTGGCTTGCGAATCTTCAATCTCAACGGCCGTGTCGTGCACGCCCGGCAGCGGAGCAGCCTGCCAGGGGCTTCGCTGTAGCCCTGCCAGAGGCAAGTCGTACTTTTCTTTTGCCCACGGCTCCAGTCGTCGAGCCACGTCCGCCGCAGATTGCAGTCGTCGACGCGAATCTTTTTCCATCATGTCCGCGATGACGTCAACGAACTCCTCACTGATGTCGGGGTTCAACCGACGTGGGTGCCACGGCATCTCTTCAAGGTGACGTCGTACTTTGTCTTTCGTACGACCACCCGGAAATGGCACTTTCGCCGTAATCGCATAGTAGAGCGTACACCCCAGCGAATAGATGTCGCTGCAGGCGGTTACACTGGACGGGTCCCGAATCTGTTCCGGTGAAAGGTAATCGGCCGTCCCCACGATCTTCCCGGCGCGCGGGTCATTGTCACCTTCGTGCAGGAAGCCGGCCAGTCCGAGATCAGAGAGCTTCGCAGTTCCATCGGGTGTGACGAGAATGTTGCCCGGCTTGATGTCGCGATGGATGAGCGTCTGGTCGTGGGCGTGCTGCAAACCCATCGCCACCTGGCTGACAATCGAAGCCGCCTGAACCATTGTCAGCCTGCCATCGATACGCACCAACCGTCTCAAGTCGGTGCCAGGAACGTACTCCGTGACCAGGTAGTAGACTTTGCCATCCTGTCCGGCGTCGTACGCGCGAACGAGTCTTGGGTGATCCAGTTGAGCCTGTGTGCGAATCTCCCGCGTGAAGCTGGCGATCGAATCGGGCGTCGAACGTTCCTGTGGCAGCACTTTGATGGCAACTTCGCGTCCCATCATTTCGTGTCGGGCCTTGAAGACCTGTCCCATGCCACCCTGACCAATCCAGTCCGTGATGATGTAGGGTCCGAGCGTAAATTTTGTCCGCCCTGTCTTCAGTTGTTCCGCCTGGTATTCCGTGACAGCGTCGGCAGTGACCAATACGGACGCCAGCGAATCCTGTGTAGGTTCGATGCCATTTGCCTTGACATCCTCAACCGCCGCAAGCAACTGCGCCTCCGTCACCAGTCCGCTTTGCAGAGCAGACTGCACGAATCGGGTTTCTGAGGATGTGGCGCGACCCAAGACTGGCTCCAGGGAAAAACAGAATTCAGGGAAGGGCGGTATTCTAACTCTAGCTCGCAGTCATACGAGAGCTATTTTCGATCTCAATTTGTAACCATCGTTAGCATGTCGCAACACGGCCGCAATTTGTGGGAAATACTACTTTGCGCTCGAGGTACAAACCGACGCAATCCAACAGGGATTTCTCCTCCTTGTTTGCCAGAGCCGGATGATCAAATTGATCCCACCGTCACCAAGCACTGAAACGTGACAAAACGCGACAAGAACACGTGTAGTTGACCGACGCATCGCATGGTTCGATCAAGAATTACGTGCCGACGAGCGGCCCCCAACTAGCGGGCGGCGGTACCACGACGTCTACCGGCTCGCGTTTTACTGGGTGGTTGAACACCAGACGATGCGAGTGGAGTGCGATCCCTTGCTGCATAACGGTGGTGCTCCTGTATTTTCGGTCGCCCACGACCGGGTGCCCGACCGCGGAAAGCTGCACTCGAATCTGATGCTTGCGGCCAGTGTCCAGCTTGACCTCCAGCAATGACATGTCACGTTTGAGTTCCCGCAGCACGCGATAGTGGAGCCTTGCTTCCTGCGCCGTTTCCGTATCTTTCATCGTGACATGCATGCGTCGGTGACGCTCATCTTTTCGCAACCAATGTTGCAATTGTCCCTCCGGTTGCTGGGGCACCCCCTCGACAACCGCGTGGTAGATTTTTTCGACGTCACGATCCCGAAACTGTTTGCTCAACCTTGAAGCCGCCTTGGACGTCCTTGCGATCAGCAAAGCGCCGGTCACCGGTGCGTCCAGCCGACTGACAACGCCGAGATAGACGTTGCCGGGCTTGTTGTACTTGCGCGCGATGTATTCCCTGGCAATCGACAGCACACTGGGCACGCCTTCGGCGACTCCCATGGTTGGCAGTTCCGCAGGTTTATTGACGACCAACACATGGTTGTCCTCAACGAGGACTTTCAGTTCGTGTTGTCGGTTGTCTCGCATTCGCTAAGCTAGACCTGAAAGTCGCCCAGTAAATAAAGTGTCTACGATCTGGCTTCCATTGTTTTTTGCCTCAATCGTTCTACGCCATGCGTCTCATCCTTGCCAGTCAATCACCTCGCAGACGGGAACTTCTTGAGTCTGCCGGTTACGAGTTTGAAATCATTGTTCCGGATGAGTCGGCCGAATCCGGAATGTGCAGTGGCGAATCGGCTCGGGATATGGTGGCGAGATTTGGCCGGCAGAAAGCGGAATGGGTGGCCAGGCAGGTCAACGACGCCGCGATCGTCATCGGCTGCGACACGGTGGCCGAGTGCCATGGTCAGATACTGGGCAAGCCGCGAGATCAGGATCATGCCGGGCAGATGCTGCAATTGCTGCGAGGCCGGGAACACTTCGTCCACAGCGGGCTTTGCCTGTGGCGTAAACCAGAGGATACGGTGCTCGTTCACGTTGAGACCACCACTCTGACGATGCGGGACATTTCGGATACTGAACTGGATACCTATCTGGATGGCGATCAGTGGATCGGAAAGGCCGGCGCATTCGGTTTGCAGGACCGAACTGGCTGGATCGAGGTCACCCGGGGCAGCGAATCCAACGTCGTTGGGCTGCCAATGGAGTTGCTCAAAACGATGTTAGCGGAGATAACAGCAGCTGGCTAAAGTTACTTCGTAGGACAATCATGTTCGCCAAAATCGCAAAAACGTCGGATATTCCCGATCCCGGAAAACAGTACTTCGAAGTCGACGACCGATTGGTAGTTCTCTTCCATGTTGGTGGTGAATACTATTGCCTTGAAGATGTCTGCACGCACGATGGCGGACCATTGGGAGAGGGTAGTCTGGAAGACAAGACGATTGCCTGCCCACGTCACGGTGCGAAGTTTGACATCACCAACGGGGCAGCCCTGACCATGCCCGCCACGTCCGCGACAATGTCGCACGCCGTCAAAGTCGAAGGCGACGACGTACTCATTGAACTCTCCGCAGAATAACCGCCAGCCATGAGGCTCTGAAAAATGATCAGTGAAGACAAGGTTTTCGAAGAACTCAAAAAAGTTATCGACCCTGAACTGTTCGTGAACATCGTCGACCTTGGACTCATCTACGTCGTTGACATCAAGGACGCCGAGGAAGAAGGCAAGAAAGACGTATTCATTGACATGACAATGACGTCTCCTGCCTGCCCCGCGGGACCGCAGCTTATCTCTAACAGCAAAAATGTCGTCGGGCAGTTGGAAGAGGTGAACAACGTCGAAGTCAAAATCGTCATGGACCCGCCCTGGACCCCGGACAAGATGACCGAAGACGCCAAAGACCAGCTGGGCATTTTCTAACAGCATTCCCTGGCGGATCCCCCGGCGATGGACTTTTCGATTTCCCTTCCAGATTGGGCAGTGACTGAAACGAGTCGATTGCCCTCTCGCATCGCCACCGTCGAAGAACGAATGCGTCACGTCATTCGCTTCTCGCGACTCAACTTTGAAAAGGAAACCGGCGGCCCCTTCGCTGCCGGTCTGTTTGAGAGCGACTCTGGGCGGCTGGTAGTCATCGGCGTGAACCGCGTCGTGCCCTCCATGTGTTCATCTGCCCATGCAGAAATCGTCGCCCTGTCGCTGGCGCAGAAGATGCTTCAGTCGCACGACCTGGGCGGTGACGGAATGGCTAACTACCAACTAGTAGTGAACTGGCGACCGTGTGCGATGTGTTACGGGGCCGTGATCTGGTCGGGCGTTCGCGATCTGGTCATTGCCGGCAGTGACTCGCAGCTGGAAGAGATTACCGGGTTCGACGAGGGCCCACTTCATCCCGACTGGTTCGATGAACTCCAAAAACGGGGAATCGCAGTGCAAGACAACCTGCTCAAAGAGGAAGCTTGCGACGTATTCCGACTCTTTCGTGCCAGCGGTAGCCCCGTGTACAACGGCCGCGGTGCGGACACGGATAGCTAGAAAAATCCGGCAACGTTGCGAAATCTGAGCTTTAACTTCACGGTGCAACAAACGCCAATTTCCGTCGGGGTACGCACGCGTGCGAATCTTTCTTTTTGAATTTGTAACCGGTGGTGGTTTTCTCGAATTGCCCGAGCGACCGAAGCCCGAGGGCGCCTTGCTGACCGAGGGAGCCGCGATGTGGCAGGCCATGTACGAGGACCTGTCCACGATCAGCGGTGTCGAAGTCTATTCGCTACGCGACGCTCGATTGCCACCCGCCGACAGGGCCAGCGATACAACCGTTGCCAATTCAAACGGTACCATCAGCACCGTTGATGCACACGTTCGCGAAGCGTTCTTCAACCTTGCAATCAGTTGCGATGCAACTCTGGTTATCGCGCCGGAATTCGATCGTCACCTGTTCAAGTACACGCAAGGCATCGAAGCATTTGGCATAAGTTTGCTCAGCCCCAACAGCCAATTCATTGAGATCGCGAGCGACAAGACCCGAACGTGTGAGCTACTTACGGACAACCACATACGCGTCCCCCTCGGACGAGCGTTGATGCCGCACGATGATTGGCCAAACGATTTCGAGTTACCGTTCGTCATCAAAGTTAACGACGGCGCGGGGTCGATGTGCGAGCTAGTCGAAACGGAAACTACCCAGAGTCGCGCGGGTGTAATGCGCATTGAACAACTCGTCAAAGGCAGCGCTTGCAGTGTGAGTTTTTTGTGCCGAGGTGCGAATTCACCGATTGCATGTCCGCCAATGTCGCAGATACTTTCGGCGGACGGAAAGTTTCAGTACCTGGGGGGAACACGCGTCATGGACAGAAATCTCGCGAACCGCGCATCCAATCTCGCCACGAGGGCAATCCGCGCGATGCCTCCAACAACTGGTTATGTCGGCGTCGACCTCGTCATGGGCGATGACGAAAGCGGATCCGGCGATTACGTGATCGAAATCAATCCACGACTCACGACTTCGTACCTTGGCCTTCGTCGCATCTCCAATACGAATCTCGCCGAGGCAATGCTGTCGATTGCTCGCGGTGAAGATACCAACGTCACCTTCCAGGACGAAGCCGTAAGCTTCGGTGCAGACGGGACGATCCGATGACGCGGCGCCAACTGGCTTTCGATGTTGGCGGAGCAAACATCAAACTGGCGACGAACGATGGCTTTACCGAGTCGCGAGCGTTTCCCTTGTGGAAGCACCCGGACCGCCTGGCCGACGAACTAAAAAGCATGGTCGCCGACGCACCGACTTGCGATTCGGTCGTTGCCACGATGACGGGCGAACTTGCGGACTGCTATTCTTCCAAACGCGATGGCGTACGATCCATCGTGGAGGCCCTCCGTGAATGCGGCAAGGGGAGACCGCTTTCGATCTACATGACCGACGGTACATTTGTCGGTCCCGATCAGGCCTGCGAACAGTTCATGCTCGCCGCGGCTTCCAATTGGCATGCCCTGGCCAGCTACGCCGCGCGTCTCACTACAGAAGATGCCGTTCTGGTGGACATTGGAACCACCACCTGCGACATCATTCCGATCTCGGAGGGCCAGGTCGTCGCGGTAGGTCGCACGGACACCGAACGACTCCTCTCACAGGAACTGATTTACGCGGGCATCGAACGCACTCCGGTTTGTGCCGTTTCCTCCACGTTGCCGTACAGGGACATGGAATGCCCCGTCGCACGCGAACTGTTCGCCACGACACTGGATGTGCATTTGGTCACCGGAGACATTCCCGGCCGTCCGGACGACACGGCGACCGCTGATGGACGCCCCGCGACAAGGGAATATGCGATCGCACGCCTGGCTCGTTGTATTTGCGCCGATGCATCCGAGTTTGGCGACGAAGATGCTACCGAGTTGGCGGATTTCGTTTCCTTCGAACTAAGCGAACTCGTACTGGACGCGATCAACGCGGTTAGCCGACGCAGCGGATTTGACGCCGACACGAGCATCATCCTGTCAGGGCACGGGGACTTCCTGCTCCGTCGTGTGCTGAACGACCAACAGCAGACCACATCCCTTTCCGATGCCATTGGACCTGAAGCGGCGCGGTGCGCCCCCGCCTACGCGGTTGCCAAACTGGCCGCCGAGCACTCCTCGTAGTGCGTTTCTTTCGGCGACGAATCTAACGTCGCAACGCAACACTTTAGCGCAACACTCTAACGCAACATCGAATTCGGACTCGCAACCAGGTTCGCGATTCTGAAGTCGATTTTGCGTTCCGTCGTGCGGCATACATGGACGCGATCCCCATCGGTTTTGGTTACCTCAATGGAGCGCCCGGCACCACGGCGGTCTTCATAATTCCATTACGTCGCATTCGCGAGAACGCGCCTGCTACCTTCTTCGTCTTTTCATCAACCGGGTCGTAATCGAACAGTTTCGACAAGCTCGAATGAAGGTTCGTCGCAATCCCTATGGGCAAGGTTGACCATCGCAGATCTGATCGCAATCTTGCCTGCGATTTGGGCCAGCATAGGAGCTGGCTGTAACCAACACCATTCGGATTTGTGCGACAACATGAAAACTCAACAGAGAAAAAGAAAACGACAACGACTTGCCACGCGGGCCCTCGAGTCGCTGGAAGAAAAGCGTCTGATGGCGGCCGATTTGATGTCCGTCGAAAACGTCGATGGTGACGTCGTACTTACTTTCAGCGAAGCCGTTGAGCCCGGTCCGGGTACCGGAAATGTCACTCTTTCCAATAGCGATGGCTTGATCGAAGTCATCAATATCAAGGACGGCACGTTCGACGGCGACAAGGTCACTCTCGATCCGATCGCCGCACTCCCTACTGGAACGATCAACGTCGCCATTGATAGCGGAGCCGTTGTTTCCGGTTCCGAAGTTGCTGATTCGAACGTCTACTTCGAAGATTTCGAATCCGTGGAACTCCAAAACAGCAACCTCATTCCGTCGCTGAACGACTACGTGGCGGTCTTCACCGGCACGTTGGACGTAACCGTCGCTGGCGAATACACGTTCGGCATCAACAGTGACGACGGACAGGCGCTCGCGATCGACGTCGCTCAGGATGGCCTCGATCCATTTGACGACGAACTCATCTACGACAATACAACACACGGTCGACAGGACCGCCTCACAACCTGCGGCCTTGAATCGACCGCCCAGTCGTGCGTTGGCACGGGAGAGGGAGCCATCACGCTGGACGTTGGAGAATACGACTTCCAGTACTTCTACTTTGAGCGCGGCGGTGGAAGCGGCGGCGAGTTCTTCTACGGTCCCGGCGAACTTGAAGAGTGGGACGCGGATTCCTTTGCCCTGGTGGGCGATGCCAGCAAAGGCATTGGAATCGCTGGCGATGGAATCACCGTCACGGTCTATAAGGAAGTAGGCGAAAACACGATTGGCGACCTGCCTACATCAGAAGCCGTCATCACAGAAGAGAGCCTCATTATCGGATCGGAAGTTCTCGAGTTGGCCGACATCGCAGAAAATGCAGGTGGTCGGTTCGACGTCGACAACGACATCCCCGGTGCCGACGAATGGCGAGCCGCCAACGACTCCAACCCATTCGACTGGTCGCATGACGGTCCTACTGGTTGGGAGCGAGACAATTCCGATCTGATCGAAGGCGGCGCTGACGAGTACAACGGCTGGACGTGGCTGAGCAAGGATTTCTGGATCGCCGAACAGGGTGATCAAAACCGAACGCGTTACGAACTCGCCGAAGGTACGGTACTCGTGGCGGATCCCGATGCACACGATGACTACATCAACAACGGTAGCCAGGACGCCGCGAGTTGTCTGAGTGTGCTGGAGTTTGGCCCCGAGTGTGGTCTCTTCACCGCTTCGGTGGACACTCCTGAAATCAGCCTCTCCGGCGTGACGGAAAACTCCGCTACTCTTGAGTTTGCATCCAGCTGGTGGGACGAAGACACGCAGTCCGCCGAATCACGCGTCGAATACTTCAATGCCGCTGGCGAATCGATCGGCAGCGAGGTCTTGTTGCGTTGGGAATCCATCTCCGACTCGGATAATTACAAACCCGTCACGGACGAAGACGGCAACGACGCACGCAACGAACTTGTCGTGGTGGACCTGAACAATCCCGCAGACGCGGACTCGATGGTCGTGACGTTCGACATGCCCTACGCCACGAACGACTGGTGGTGGGCGGTCGACAATATCAAGGTTGATGCCGAAGTCACCGGGGAACTCGCAGAGGCACTCAGTGGCGAATTCGTAAACGAGACCGAAGAACTGGACGGTCCGTCGGTAGGTGACTTCAACGAAGACGGCACGGTCGACTTCGAAGACTTCCTGTTGATGTCGGGCAATTTCAACATGGAAGGTTCGCCGACCGATGGCGATGCCGACGAGAGCGGCGTGGTGGACTTCAATGACTTTTTGATCCTTTCCGGCAACTTCAACAAGACGGTTGATGAGATTTACGCCGAGATGGGTTAGGCATAGTCGCACTTGCCTCAAATCGCCTCGATCTCGTTTGAAGCAAGTTGGTCCCGTCCGGTGCGTTGCCGGGCGGGACCTTTTTCGTTGAGAGAGAGAGTTCCTACGGCGACGAACGGAACCCGCCCGACCACGAATTGGCGCCGAATGGCACTGGCGGTCGTAACGGTTTACAATCGACACGACAAATCAAATCAGGATCCAGGAGCCAACGCCATGCAAGACCGTCGCGCTTTCAACAAAGAAATGCTAGGTTCGCTGTTGACGCTCTCGCTGCTGGAGACGGTGGCCAGTCGGGATGCTTTCGCAAAACAGATTCAGCCGCTGGCGAAAAGCTGGCTGGCGGAGGTCGACATGATCTCTCGCGATCTGCGTGGCAAGAAGATGACACAGGTCCAATGGCAGGCGCAGACGGAAAGCCTTTTCGATCAGGCGGATGTTCCCGACCTGCTACAGTTCATCGACTTCGACAAACTCACCAGCAACGTCAGGTACAAGGAAAAAGGTGAACGGTCACTGCGGCCGGTATTTCCAGAAGTCGAAGGTCTTCCTCGCGAGCTTGTCTATGGAACACAGTTGTTCGCGTTGAAGAAAGGGCGATCGGTCGTGCCGCATGGGCACTCGAATATGGCCACGGCCTTTATCGTATGCAAAGGCAAATTCCACGGGCGACATTACGACCGACTGGAAGACAACGCCGACAGCATGGTGATCACGCCGACGATTGATGCAACCTTCGGTCCCGGGGGCCATTCGTCGATCTCCGATCACAAGGACAACGTCCACTGGTTTCGCACACTCAGTGACACCGGTTACATCTTTAACATCCACGTCCTGAACGTGATTCGCAAAAAAGGCATGCGAACCGGCCGCGTGTACATCGACCCGGATGGCGAAAAACTCTCCGGAGGCCGCGTACTGGCGCCGAAGATCAGCCCTCAGGCGGCACACCAGAAATACGGTTAGCCCCGTGACACGCTCCATGGCACCACCCCCCGGCGAATTTTCATGCGGCAAGTAATTCGAGTTGGTGGCAGCCTGCTGACGTGGAATGCCTTTCGCCCCACGTTCATGGCATGGCTAGGCTCGCAAGCGTGCCGCGATAACGTACTCATCGCCGGCGGCGGTCCCTGGGTGGAATTATTGCGGCACGCCACCAAACGATTCACGCTGCCCGAAATCGACGCGCACTGGAACTGCGTGAAGGCAATGAGCGTCACCGCCGAACTGCTTTCTCATGTCACGGGATTCCCGTTGGTCACCGATTTCGGCTCACTGAAGGCATCCTCGAACCACGATACTGTGGTGCTCGACGTCTACGGTTACATGCAAGCGCAGCAATCCCGCGCCGGAAGCGGATCCGATGGCCCGTTGCCTGCCAAATGGATTGTGACCAGTGATTCCATCGCAGCCCGCGTGGCTACCGAACTTCGGGCGACAAAACTGGTCCTGCTGAAATCGTCCGATCCGCCCGACGATGCCCCGGGACGGCTGGCCGAAATGGGCTATGTCGACGACTATTTTCCCACCGCGTCCAATGGAATCCCCGGCATTCAGTTCGTAAATCTGCGTGCACACGAATCGAGTATCCGGGAAAGCTGAGCATTTCAGTTTGCCCCGTGTTGACGAATCGGGTCGGAAAACGGAAAACCGTGGCTCAGCAAAGATGCGGGAATCGAGCACATTTCGCCCGCGACACCAACCTGAAACGGGAATGAAAGATGGCAAAGAAAACGATTGCCGATGTGGATGTAGCGGGCAAAACCGTACTCATGCGAGTGGACTTTAATGTCCCGCTGAAAGACGGCCAAATCACGGACGACATCCGAATTCGCATGGCGATGCCGTCCATTGAAAGTGTCATCAGTCGGGGTGGCAAGCTGATCCTGATGAGCCATCTCGGGCGTCCCAAAGGCGAACCGAAACCAGAATTCAGCCTGAAACCTGCTGCTGAGCATCTCGATACGCTTGTTGAGGGCGATGTTGCGTTCGCAACTGACACGATCGGCGACGATGCCAAAGCCAAAATTGCCGCATTGAAAGACGGCAGTGTCGTTGTCCTGGAAAACCTACGTTTCGATCCGGCCGAAAAAGCCGGAGACGAAGGATTCGGAAAAACACTGGCCGACACGGCCGACATCTATTGCAATAACGCGTTTGGAACCTGTCATCGCAAGGATGCCTCGATGTTTGCCGTCCCCAAGGCAATGGGCGACAAACCGAAGGTCGTCGGTACGCTGGTCGCAAAAGAGATTGAGTACCTCTCCAACGTGATCAACAACCCCGATCGCCCCTTCGTCGCAATCCTTGGTGGAGCGAAAGTCTCCGACAAGATTAACGTGATCAACAACTTGCTGGGCGTCTGCGACAAAGTGTTGATCGGTGGAGCGATGGCCTATACGTTCTCACTCGCGCAGGGTGGTGCTGTTGGTCAGAGTCTCGTCGAGAAAGACAAGGTTGACCTCGCGAAGGAGCTGATCGAAAAGGGTGGCGACAAACTCGTCCTACCCGTCGACACGCACTGCGGCGACGACTTCAATTCCAACTGCAACAAGCAGGTTGTGGACGCGGGCAAGATTGCGGACGATTTCGAAGGGCTGGACATCGGTCCCAAAACAGCAGCGATGTATGCCGACATCGTGAAGTCAGCAAAAACTATCGTCTGGAACGGGCCAATGGGCGTCTTCGAAATGGAACCGTTCGACGCGGGCACCAAGGCCGTCGCTCAGGCAATCGCAGACGGCGAGAACACCAGCATCATTGGCGGTGGTGACAGTGCTGCGGCCGTCAAGCAACTAGGCTTCTCCGATCAGGTCACACACGTCAGTACCGGCGGCGGCGCGAGCCTCGCCATGCTGGAGGGCCAGGCGTTTGCAGCGGTCGACGTACTGGACGACGCGTAGGCCCGCGGATACCAGCGAACTCCGAGAGCCGCAGTGTCGATTTTGAGACTATGGCGGCCTTTAAGTTTCGAAATCGACTGCGATGGCGAAGTCAGCGATCCGAAGAGCTGCCCCGCGATGGAATGGGAATCAACTAACACGGTTGGTGGTTTCTCATGCAAATGAACGTCGCGTCGAGCATCTCGCTTCTGCCGATCGAGGTGTTTTCGATGAGCGGCGAGCAAATCTTCGTTGTTCCGCTCTTCCTGCTTTGACATGTCAGCGAGTTGCTGCGCGGCAACTCGCCGGTTGCGCCGAGCCCATCGGCTTACCTGCGTGATGGCCAACCGATATAGCCAGGTACGAAAAGGAGCACCACGATCTTGAAATTGATGAAGATTCTTGACCATGGCCAGGAACACTTCTGACACAATTTCATCAGCATCATGCGAATTTACCGATGCGGCGATGTACGAAACGGTAAATCGCTGGGTAATGTTGCGATACAGCTCACCGCGGGCTTCACGGTCGACCTTCGCACGCTCGACCAAACGCGCCTCCTCGTCGTGCTCTATCGCTTTATCCCCAGCGAGATGCCATGCGTTCAGTGAAAGTTGATTGGAATTCATGCCCTTCTAAAGCCAACAGCAGCGGTTGAGGTTCCCGAATTTCTGAGTTTTGCCGGATGCTTCATGCCGTGGCAAACTTCCGCCGCAGGGCACGAGACGACGAACAAACGACTGACTCACTCCAATCCCAAAACCTTGCGGCCTCGCCGTACGTTCCGTAGGAGCTCGTTGAAGCAGAGCATGCTCCAACGTCGATCGTTTCGCCAACGACCAAACTGATATTGGCACCCACCGCGGATTTCGGTCCTGGTTTTGGGACCTGTCACACTCGGCACGTATCTGCCGGAACGCGCCCTCTACCGGCAAATACGGCGTTTTTACGGGTGTCTGCGTTCTGTTTTGAGAATATGGCTCCCTGCACCGAACGCTATTTACAAAAACGACTCAGTTTTGTAAATAAAGCGGCTTTGTAAGGCTATACTTTCAAAACCGCACCACTTCGCCTGCTGATCGGAAGCTCCCCTTGGACTACTCAGACCGCGCCGGCAAACACCGCAGAATGGACAGCGGATACGTCGCCTTCTTCCCCAATCCGCTCCCTCCCGAGCCGGCGTTGGAGATCAGTGACGACCTGCTGCACAAACTTCAGACCGCCAATAGGGCGCTCGGACGCCTGGACGGCACCAGCGAAATTCTGCCGGACACGGACATGTTCGTTTACATGTACGTACGCAAGGAAGCCGTCCTCTCAAGCCAGATCGAGGGCACACAAGCGTCCCTGATCGACGTGCTGGGTCACGAAGCGGAAGAGCGCGAACCGGAAAAGCGCGAGAACAACGAAGATATCACGGAAGTCGTCAATTACATCGAGGCTATGCAGGCGGGGCTGAAGGCCATCGAGTCCGGGCCCATCACGCTGGATCTGATCAAGTCCATGCATGCGATTCTGCTGCAGAGCGGTCGCGGCTCGAAACGCAAACCAGGCGAATTCCGAGACATCCAGAATTGGGTCGGATCCAGTACGGGCGGAATTCGCAATGCGACGTACGTGCCGCCACCGCCGGAGGAACTGGCAAATTCACTTGGGCAATTGGAAACCTGGCTGCAAACCGGCGTCCGCAACAATGTGCTGATCGGAGCGGGACTGGCGCACGTTCAATTCGAAACGATCCACCCGTTCCTGGACGGCAACGGCCGTATCGGACGACTGCTGCTGACTCTGCTGATGGTTGAGAATCGGATTCTTTCACAACCGCTGCTGTATCTGTCGTACTACTTCAAACATCGTCGAGTTGAGTACTACGATCGCTTGCAGGCCGTTCGAGATTTCGGCGACTGGGAAGGCTGGATTGGATTCTATCTGCAGGGCTTGATTGCCGTCGCGGAAGAGGCCGCGGACACCGCCAAGTCGATCGTCCGACTGCGTGAGGCAGACCTGCAACGAATCAGCTCCGAAATGAAGAACAAGTCAGGCCGGGCCATTCAGTTGCTGGAGCACCTGTTTCACCAACCGGTCGTGAACGTTCACGCGGTTCAGCAATTGCTGGGCGAGGGCTACCAGGCGGCTAATCGCCTGATCAACTCGCTGGAGAAAATGGGCATCCTCAAAGAGATGACCGGCCAGCAGCGCAACCGCAAATTTGGCTACGCCGAGTACATTCGTTTCTTCGAAGACGAAGAGGAATTCGAGTAACCGAGCCGGGATAGGGCAGGGGCAGCCCGACGCTACTCCCGGCTTTGCTGACCGACTCAACCGACACGCTATGCGTGGCCAGCCTTTGCTGCGGCCTCGGCCATCAGCTTCTTCTGGTAACGGCCCTGAATCACATCGACGATCACCAGGATACCGATTACGAAGTAGAACGTTGCTTTCGCCATCGGCTGGATCTCGTACTTGAACAGGTGCAGATGTGCGAGGTGAGCTCCCTCGGAGACCAACAGGATGCCGACAATAAACAGGATGAAGAGCCCCAGAACTTCGTACATCCGATTTCGCTTCAGGAATTCCGACACATGATCAGCCAGCCAGATCATCAGCACACCGCTGACGATAATGGCCGTTCCCATGATCCATACGTTATGTGTCAGCGCAATAGCGCTAAGGATGGAATCGAACGAAAACACCAGGTTCATGATCATAATCCAGAAGATCGCCATCCCCGCGCTGCGGGGTTTTGCCGAATCGGTCTCGTGCCCATGCTGGATATGTAGCATGTGCATGATTTCCTTGAAGGCGGTGTAGATGATGAAGATCCCACCCGCCAGCACCACGAGCGCGTGAACGTTGAACGCCCCGGCAAAGATACTGCCTTGCTCGTTGAGCTCCCAATGCTCGCGTTCGTGTTCGATTGTATGATCGTTGGCGACGTGCTTTTCGACTTGTTCGGTGCTGTCGACCTTGGAGACGCCGTATTGAAACAGCGGCTTCTGCATGCTTTCAATCGCCAACAGCAGAATAACCAGCAATGCGAGTCGCAAGAAAATCGCCAGCCCTACGCCCATTTTGCGCACATAGCTCTGCTGCGATTCTGCCACGCGTTTCGATTCGAGCGAGATATAGAGCAGGTTGTCGAAGCCCAGAACCGCCTGCAGCATGATCAACATGGCAAGCGTGAAAATTCCCTGCAGGGAAAATAGTCCGGAGAGTGACGTATCCATGTGCTTATCCCGACATCATTCAGGCCAACGTGAAAATCCAAAACGCGGAAGCTTTGCGAATTCCGGCAAAGTCTACACCAATCCCGTGATCGCGTTGAGGGGATTTTCTGGGCACGGATGATCGCTCATCGCACTCGCCAGGACACCATTCGTCTTGCCTCGAGCCTCCGGGTAGCTAAGAATCAGGGGAAATAAAAGGAAGGACGATAAGGTGTCGAAGAAATCAGATTACAGTCGGGAAGAATGGCAACTACTGCTGGATGTACCTCCAGCCGTGGGAACAGCCGTCATGTACGCGGGCCAAAGCGGTGTTGGCAGTGTGAAGGAAGCGATGGCGATGGCCAGCGGGATCCTCGGCGCGAGAAACGGTTTCGAAGGGCTCGAGCTGATCGAAAGCCTCGTTGCAGCTCGCATTGAGAACAACGAAAAATCGAGCATCGAGACACTCGACAGCCCCTACGTGGACCTCACACCAGACCAGATTCTGGATGACGCCGTCGCCCGCTGCCGTCGCGTCTCGGACATACTTGATGATAAAGCGACCGACGACGAAGCGGATGGCTACGTCGACTGGACCGTATCTCTTGCAGAGAAAGTCGCCAACGCAGCCAAGGAGGGAGGCTTCCTCGGTATCGGTGGCACCCGGGTCAGCGAAGAAGAAGCACGCGCCATCAAGGCAGTACGACGCGCGCTTCGAGCTTAGACTTTCTTCAATAGCGTTGGACCACGGTACTAACTGCGTCGGCGAACCGATAACAGCATCACGGACGCCAATCCAACCAGCGTCAGCGACGACGGCTCCGGAATGACCTCGAAGTTGACCGTGCTGGTGCCAGCCAGTCCGACGAGGTCAATCTGCGCGTCCAGTGACGGTGCGGTTTCATCCATGAGAAGCTGAAACGCACTCACCGACGTCAAATCGGCAGTACCCACAAACTCTTCGAACGGTACGTACGCCAGTGCTGTTGGATCAACATTTTCGATCACGGGAAATTGCAACTCCGCCATCGAGCTGTTCGCTTCATCGGAATGAATGATCAACTTCAGCATCTGGCCTTCACCGGCTGCGTCAACGGCCAGCCTGACCGCGACTCCCTCGTATTCGCCACCGCCAGTAAAGTCCATGTCCAATCCATGATCGGGAGCCATACCCGAGATGCCGTCTACACCATCCCAGGTGATTGAAGCCATTCCGCTAACGCCTGCCGACATGTCGATCTGCAGGTTTGAATTCAGCGAGAACGGATTCACTCGCAATCGAGCTTCCGCCGGACCGGCAAGAACATCAAGGTAAAGGTCGCGATGCCCGCCCAGCACACCGGTACCGCCATCGCCAATCGACGACATCCTCGCACCGGAGACAGGATTGGCAATGACCGACTGCGTGAGGTCGAATGAGTCAATGACGAAACGGACATCTCCGGGCGTCACAAAAGAAGCTCCCGACGCATGCATCACGAAGTAGGCACCGTCCGGATCGAGTGTTTCAAAGGTATAACGCCCGGCCGCATCCGTCATCGCGGCGGCAACGTGCGTATCGAAATGCGTCAGACTTCCATCACCATCGTCCAGATAGAGCTCGACCAGCTCACCGTAGACCCCGGACTCTCCATCAAAAACTTGCCCGCTGATCGCAGGCATCGTCCCAGCGAACGCCGGAACGGAGAATATGACGCAACAAGAAACTGCTGCGCACAAAAGCGTACGATTCATTAGTGCTGCTCCCGCCCATAGGGCGAAGGGGCTGCACATCCATGCAACTAATCGGCTTTCCATTCCGGCGGCATACCGGCTGAAGCCATTCCCAACGAAAAAATGCCGAGCGGACGTCCTCAACGAGGGCGCAGGCTCAGCACTTTTTGATGGGCTTCGAATTGTGACTGGACATCACTAGCGACTCGTTTTTACCAAGACTTCTTAACACGTACAGCCCGCACAATCGGAGCTACCGTTACAGAATGCCATTGGTATAAAAACAAGTCAACAGATTGGCAAGCAAGCGCAAAGATGGTGATGCGCAAATATGGATATTGATGCCCATTAGCCCTCAATCGAGCCAAAGACATTTCGCTGTCAGAGGCAGTCCAGCGTCAAGAAACGTTGGCATCCATTTCCAGACCCAAACACCCACGAGCACCAACGCCTCCGGCGCTATTGATCGAGGCTAACCACTTCACCGCCGTCCATCGTGTACAGCGACACGAAGAGTTCCGGGTGCATCGCCTCATCATGAAAATGAACGGAACCGTCGGCGTGTACAAAGCCGGCCACGCCCGGATGGAACGAATACACCTCCGACGTATTCGTACAATTGATGACCACACCATCGCAATGAGCATTCACGCTGATCGAAAGGTTTCCGAAGAACCATTTGTGCGAAACAATCTGCTGACTCGTCGCCTTCTTCCGAGCGTACCCCTGCGGACGTCCAGCCGTTTCGCTCAACAACAGCGTGTTGGAAAGTCCATCTTTGACGTGGGCACGACGAATACTGAGTTCGCCCATACGATCAAACTGCCGAAGAATCCCCCACCACCGCGTATTGCCGGAATCGTATTCTCCGCGCGATGACGACGCTGAATCCAGGACCCGAAGCTCTCGCGGCAACGTTCGAAGATGCTGGATGCTCACGCCCTCGAACGTGCCCGTCCCGGCCTTTGAATCGAGATTCACCGAATGAATTGGGACATAGTCCACAAGCGTCGATTGCTCCGCGTCCATCGTTTCCGCAACCGCACCGCGAAAATAGCGCGAACGCGACGTCGGGGCGGCCGGGCATACTAGCGCGTCACTGAGGTTGAGCTCGTTGAAGAATTCTTCACTCTGGTTGGTCGCGTCCCAATCGTCATTGAAATCGATTTGGTCATAAGCTGCGGAATGTTCAAGGTACGGCAGGATGAATGCGTACATGCTGAACTTGTGACGTTCGTCGTTCGTCGTCGCCGGAGGAAAAACTCCGTTTTGCGTCTCGTAGCCAATGATCGCCATGCCAATCTGACGCAGCTTGTTAGCGCACTGCACTCGCCGCGCCGACGCCCGGGCACCATTAACGGCGGGCAAGAGCAGGGACAACAACATGCCAATGATGGCGATAACAACCAGCAATTCAACGAGAGTGAACGCGTAGCGGCGGGCCGGAACTCGGTCGTGACTGGACATCAATTCCTCAACTACTTTCCTGGTGCCCCAGCTGACAGGCGTCCCGTATACCGGCGTACACCTACCAACTTATATCAAGGGATTATCACCCCAGGACGATCGCTTGTTCAATCCCGCTGCTAATCAAGTTCACGCGATCCGATAAAGTTCCTCCATACGTGGCAGTTCAAGGGTGGCACGTACAGCCCCCAAAAAGAACAGGCGCAAACCAGGCACAGCCGCAAAAAAAAGCGGCCGCAATGCGTGCGACCGCTTCGTCATTTTTCAGCTCGCCGAATCGTGCTTCAGCGACGTCGACGGAAACTGATCCCCGCCAACAAGGCAACCAATGCCAGGGCGCTGGACGACGGTTCCGGAACAGCGTTCGAAAGACCTGGTGAACCAAGTCCGCCATCGGACGCCGCGAACACTCCGTATTGTCCCAACACAGGCGCGATATACGACGGCGATGCAACACCCGAGTTTGGATCCCAGATCGCCGAATCGATCTTGGTCGCACCAACCCATTCACCAACGTGGAGATCGGCGGGAGGGTCTGCGGCGGGATCGAAATAGATTTGCTGGAGAGCAAGTTCGCCGGCAGCATTGAATACCGACACACCATCGTCGCGACCAAGTCCAGATCCGCGGTGGAAGCCAACTTGCACGCCATCCAGACCGCCCCAAGCTTCGCGGAATCCGGCAAGCAGATCAGCGAGTGGACCTTCATCGGGATCGTATTGCAGGAACACTGCGGACTCACCAGCGGCGATCATGGTAACGCCTTCCAGTTCAACGACTTTCTCTGTGTCTTCCGGATAGTCGTCGAAGCCCCACCCCGTAACGTCAACGGCATCGGCTCCGGCATTCGTCAGCTCGAACCAGTCGTCCGTGGCATCCGAGCTTGAGTTGATTTCCGTAATGGCAAGTTGAGCCGACGCAACGCTGGCGGCGAACGCGAAGACTAGTACAGCAAGGTGTCGCAGGAGAGTTTGTGGCAGATTCATATTCATAACGGTTCCAGGTTTCAATGTTTGTGTATCAAGAGAGCGCCTTAATCGAGGCGATGAATGGTCCGCGGGCATTAAAAAATGCGAGCGATTCGGTGGCGAGCTGGCCACCCGTCCGTGCAAGAAGAACGACAAAAGTCGTCTTTACGGACGTAAGAATGGAGTCACGAGCGTTCCTGTAGAGATCCCTTAATTCTCCGAATCTTACCTATTCCATCACAAACCGCAACAATCCAAGCCAGTTGACTGCTTTTTGCCGCGTCAACATTCACGGATCCTTAATACAATTCCCATATTGTCTAGTCGCTTCACCAAGACCAATCGATGGTCCTACGTGTGAAGACTGGCTTCATCACGAGAATTTAACTACCTCACCCTCGATCAACACACCATGACCAGGCAAACATTAACTACGCTGATCCTCGTTTCCGCCCTTTGCGGGTCTGCTTTCGGCCAATTGAGCGAGCAACTGCTGATCACCGAAATCATGTGGAAGAGTGGCAATCCAACTCCCGACGATTTTGGCGACGGTGGATACGCGGAAGGCGATTGGTGGGAGCTCACGAACGTTAGCGATCAAGCGATCGACATGACCGGTTTTCTCTGGGATGACGACGATCGACTCGAGGACGACGACTACACAATCTTCCCCGAATTCGTGATCCAGCCATCCGAGGCGGTCATTGTCGTGCAAGAATCCGAGGGCAACGTTGAGCACCCTGACGGGTTCCGTGCAATCTGGGCTCTTCCAGAAGACATTCGCATAATTAGCCGTTCGTTTATCAAAGGAACGGATGCCGTCTCGTTTCAGGATTCGGTGAACGCTCTGCAACAACGCAGCCTTGAAGACATTTCCGCTCAACTGGATCTGCTTACCCCGCCACTTGCCGACGAGGACCGTATGGCGGCCGATGAGTTGGTTCAGGAGGCACTGCTATGGACCGCCGAAGACGTACAGACAATCGTCACTACCGATCGCGACAAGATTGATCAGCTCGTCGACCTGCGGCTTGCTGGACGCGACGTGGATGGAGAAGGATGTTGGTCCTACGACAACTGCCTCGATACCTTCTCAGGAATCTCTTCCGGCGGCGACGAACTCAATCTCTACGATGCAGAGCGGAACCTGATCCATTCCATCGAAGTCGGTGAGGCCACCACGGGTTCGTCGACAGCATGGGGCTTCGAAAACGGCATGTACGAGGACTTGGGCATCTCGGAGTCGGGTGACTTTGAGGCCTACACCGCGATCTCCGATGGCAGCGGAGGCCGCCTGGTACTGGATGATGATTTCAATCCGACCTTCGATGAAGAAGGAAATCCAGTTATTGACCCCGACTACTTCCCGGAATTCCTGGACGTAGCATCGCCGGGTAAGGTCTTCGGATTTGACGTGATCTTCCCGGAACCGGGCGGCAACGAAGTCGACATCGACGTACTCTGTTTGCAAATCGCAGCCGGCGAGTCATCTCTGGAAGACCTCGCGGCGAAACTTGTTGAACTCGGTAGCCTGCCTGGCGACGCGGACCTGAACGGCACCGTCGAATTCCCGGACTTCCTGACCATGTCGGGAAATTTCGGATCCGAGGATGCGGGCGGAAGCTTCCGAGAAGGCGACTTCGATTGTAACGGAGCCGTCGAATTCCCGGACTTCCTGGCATTGTCGGGCAACTTTGGACAATCCGCAGCTGTGGCCGCCGTGCCCGAGCCGGCTACGGGCACCATGCTACTAACGATCTCAGCGATGTTGTTGGCCTGTTTCCGCGGTCGGAAACGCGCCTGAGGCAAAACTACAACCTGTCGACTGTCGCACAGTCAAGGAAGCCAAGAAGCAGATGAAATCAAACCGTCGGACCGGTTTTACCCTCGTGGAACTGTTGGTGGTCATCGCGATTATTGCGATGTTGGTGACGTTACTCTTACCGGCCGTTCAAGCCGCCCGCGAGGCCGCCAGACGAGCTCAATGTTCCAACAACTTGCGGCAAATTGGCCTTGGAATGTTGAACTACGAAAGTGCCAACAACCATTTCCCGCCCGGTCAGCGCCGTGTCGCACCGCGAGCCATTCCGATGGCGTGGTCGGCATTCTTCCTGCCGTTCATTGAGGAAAATGCGGTCAATGATCGACTGGACTTTGATCAACCGTTGAATGCGGAAGTTAACTGGGCAGCGACCGCGATTCAGATTCCCTCGTACCTCTGTCCCAGCACCAGCCGGCGCAGCATTCTGCGAACCGGTGCCGACACGATTGGTGATATGAATCGCAATGAGGCCGTCGACCGTCGACTGGGCGAGGGCATGGCATGCATCGACTATCTCGGCATCAGCGGACCAGGCAAGAACGTACGCCGGGCGAATGGCGACAAGTACGATCGTAATCGCGGCGTGCTGATTGGACTCAAGGATTACGACGAAGACGTGCTGGAACCCAAGAAGATTCGCGTCCAGAACATCATCGACGGGATGAGTAAAACGATTGTCGTCGGCGAATGCACCGGACGCGGCGCGTATCGCGATGGCGTATGGGAGTTGGACGGAGCCTGGGCAGCAGGCGAAAATGTCTCGGCCATCAAACTGCCGATCAATCCAACACCGGCAGAAAACTGGGACGCCGAAGAAATCTTCTCCGACCATCCCGGCGGTGCACATATGCTATTCTGTGAAGGGTCAGTCAAGTTTGCCAGCGAGGATGTCTCCATGCTGGTGCTTGCAGCCATCACGACGCGTGCCGATCAGGAAGGCATCGAAGGCGAAATCCACCAACACTGATCCGCAAGAGCCAGCCGTCTCCCGCGGACAGATATGCCCGCGGGAGATGAGTTGATGCTACGTGCAACTCTTCGTGTAGGACTCGTGTTCCTTCCGTTCCTTGTCGCCGCGGTTGCCTTCAGCCTGCTCGACCCGGCAGCTCCGCCACCGGAGCCCCGGCCAGTTGCCAGTGTGGAAACGCTTTCCGGCAACGTCCGACAGCTCGCGCGTCAGGTGAGTCGTCACAAGAACGAAGAATTCCGATCGGCGATCGCCCAAATCCTCACGGAGCAGATTCTCTTCTGTGACGGGAAGAAACAGCCGGACCGCGTCACGATGCAATCGGAGCCGTCCAACGACGGCACGACGACGTACAGCTTCTACAGTCCCGGCCGACACGGCCACGAGGACCGCCTGCCGGCCGCCATCACCACGCGATCGGGCAACGTGGTTGGAATGTCGTTCGCAGTGATCAGCAACATCGACAGTTGCCCCTGCGAAACGACAGAATATCCCACGTACGTCGACGACGAGTTCCTGCAGCTTGTCGCCAACATCCAAACTCTCGAACAACTCGATCTGCAACATTCAAAACTGACCGACACGGGGCTCTCCGCGTTACGCAGGCTCCGTCACTTGAAATTCGTCGACCTGAGCAACACGAGCGTTACGCCCGAGGGGCTGAAGCAACTGCAAGGGAGCTCGATTGAAGAACTGCTTTTGAACGGTGTGAATCGAAACTGGGATAGCGAAGAGCTCTTCAACGTGCTCGCCGGATTTCCAATGTTATCGTCGCTGCAAATCCAGAACATCCAGCTGACCGCGGCTTCCATCGAGCGACTTCGTTCGCTCCCGTCGCTCAAGACGCTGTCGCTTACCGGTGAATTCTCCGGTGGTCGAAACGAGCGGCTCGTTGTTGCCGACATTCTCCGACTCGAGTCGATCTCCCTCCAGCTGTTTGGTGATTTTGGCAGTATCCATATACGTGATTTGCCCAAGCTCCAGACGCTCTCGTCGAGGACAGTGCGAACGACCGCCCCCGACGAGCGTGACGAATTCGCCCGTCTGCCCGAGCTTACTTCGCTGCACTGTTCCGCGCGCGGCGGTAATGCCCCGCGACTGTCCGAACTACCAAAGCTTGAGACCATAAGTTTCGCATACCTGCCAGGCCTTCCGGAAATTCCGGCCCCACTGTCCACAGTCAAGGACGTCAGCAGTTACTCGATGAGAGCCCCCGGAACGTTTTTTCGGTGCCTGGACTCGTTTCCACAACTCGAGAGTCTGCACGTCTCACCGCACCACAAGAAAGAGCTGATGGAACCGATCGCGATGGCGGATCTTGCCCCGATCGCGGGACTCAAGCAACTTAAAGACTTGCGTCTGAGTCAGCTGACTACCGTCGACTTTTCGTTCTTCGAATCAATCACTTCACTTGAACGCATCATGCTGCGGAAAGTCCGGCTCCCCAATGTGGTCTTTTTTTCGCATCCGCGATTGAAATTACTGAGAGTCGACAGTGACGATACGGCGGAAAGCGTCTCCATCGAATCAATGCCAAACATCGAGGAGCTCGAAATCTCGTGCGGACGAGTGCCGACCGCTTCGTTTCGAAACGTCCCGAAACTCCAACGTTTTGCGCTGGTCAGTCAGAGGACTGGGCCACGCATCGATTTCAGCGAATCAGGAATCGCCGATTGGTCCCGGGTTCACATCAGAGTAAGTCGCAACAGTACGGTCGTACCGCCCAACGACGCCGCTGCAGAAACCAACCAGCCACACTAACGCAATCACAAGCAGAGGGCTCTGCGATGCAGGGGGCTCAGCGGCGCAGAGGGCTCAGCCCAAACAGGTCCTCACCCGAGCAGAGGGCTGACGACCTGCCCATGCACGTTCGTCAGTCGGCGTTGAATTCCGTTGTGGTAGAACGTCAGTCGTTCGTGATCCAGCCCCAACATGTGCAAAACGGTCGCATGAAAATCATGCCATGGAACCGGGTTTTCAACCGCTTTCCAGCCGACGTCATCGGTCGTTCCGTACGCAATCCCCGGTCGCGCCCCGCCGCCAGCCATCCATAGCGAAAAACCGTACATATTGTGATCGCGGCCAGCACCGACCTGGTCCTTGCTTGTCTGCGAAAAGGGTGTTCGCCCAAACTCGGTCGTGAATAGGACCAACGTATCCTGCAACATGCCTCGCTGCTTCAGATCCTGAATCAGGGCGGCGACTGGCTGGTCGATACGTTTTGCCTCGCGACTGTGGTTTCGGCGCATGTCCTCGTGGCCATCCCAGTTGATCCGCGGCGAACCAAACGAACCGCCGGAAAACAATTGCACGAACCGTACGCCTTTCTCCAACAACCGACGCGTCATGAGGCAGCTTCTGGCGAAGTCGCCGGTCTCCTCGCCATCAATCCCGTAGGCAGCGCGAGTCGATTCGGTTTCTCGATCGAGGTCGACGATCTGCGGAACGGCAAGCTGCATTTTGGCCGCCAATTCATAGCTCCGCATTCGTGCTCGCATCGCATCTTCGGCACCGTTACGCGCGAGGTCGCTCGTATTGAGTTCTTGCAACAACGAGCGACTCGCCAATTCCCGTTCCGGTGCGACTGCACGAGCGGGAAAGAGATCGGGAATTACATCGCCTTTTGTCTCAAACGCAACTCCCTGATGCAGCGACGGCAAGAACCCGTTTGACCAATTGATCGTGCCACCGGCCGGATACCCGCGTTGGTCTGGAAGTACGACAAACGTGGGGAGTTCGTCTGACTCGCTGCCCAGCCCGTAGGAAACCCAAGAACCAATCGTGGGAAACCCATTCAACTGAAATCCTGTCAGTTCGCCGAATTGAGCTGGAGTATGATTCGCTGATTCCGAAACCATCGAACGAATGACCGTCAGTTCATCCGCCACCTGCGCGATGTGCGGAAACAGGTCAGAAACCCAAAGGCCACTTTCACCTCGCTGCCGAAAGGACCAGTCGTTCTTGCGAATCAGCCCAACCTGATCGAAGAACGTTTCTGGATGTTCGTCCGCCTGCAAAGGCTTACCGTGAAACCTCGCCAACTCGGGCTTGTAGTCGAACGAGTCGAGGTGACTCAAGCCACCGCACAAACAGATATGAATCACGCGTTTCGCAGTCGGGGCGTGATGCAACTCCCCCGTCTCATGTTCGGCCACAGTCGGTTGCGAGAGCAAACTTGCCATCGCAGCACCAGTCAGTCCTGCCTTCGACCACGAAAACAGTTCGCGTCGCGACGGTTGAAGTGGGTTATCGAACATATAGAAACTCGTTGCTGTTAAACATAACTCGAGCAAGTGAAGCCATATCGTGCTCGGATACGAACGCCACCAGCCGATCGACCTCGGGCGAAGAAGCTTCGCGCCCGTAGACCAGCCGGAACATTTTTCGCACAGCGCGCACATCGGATTTGCTTTCGCCGACAACCGACACCCTGTCGGCTAGTGCGTCGGAAGTCTTCAGCACGAACCGGTTGTTCATCAGCGCCAGAGCCTGCAAGGGCGTGATCGTGACATTGCGAGTTGGGGCCTTCGCCGAAGGGTCCGGGCAGTCAAACGTGTCGAGTATCGTGCGTCTTCCGCCGCGAGGACTGAAGCGATAGACCGTTCGCCGTACCGCATCCACGCCCTCGGGCTCGACCGGATCGTAGTAGTGACTGCCGCGATACTTGTATTCACGAACGTCGCGATAACCGGGTCCGCCGTGGTAATCATCAAGTTGCCCCGCCGCACTCAGCATGGCGTCCCGCATCTCCTCCGCCGTTAGGCGACGTGGGTTCATCCGCCAAAGCAAGCGATTATCGGCATCGACGCTTTGAGCATCCTCCCGGAGTCGCGACGACTGACGATAGGTTGCCGAAGTCACGATCAGACGATGAATGGGCTTCAAGGACCAGTCATGGCGGATCAGTTCGGCAGCGAGGAAATCGAGCAGCTCAGGATGACTGGGGCGATCGCCATTGAAGCCAAAATCGCTGGGCGTCCGTACTAGCCCTTGCCCAAAGTGATGATGCCAGATTCGATTGACGATCACCCTTGCGAGTAGTGGATTTTGGTCGCCCACAATCCAGTTCGCAAGATTCGCACGACGGCGGGCATCCGACGCTTCGGTGTCGAGCCCAAAATCGGCGAGCGAAGCGTTGATCGCCCGCAGGCCCCGCGCCTCTACCGGTTCGGCGGGCAAGGTCACGTCGCCACGACGCAGCCTTTGTACTTCCGGCGGCTTGCGGGAAATCGCCGTGTACATCACCGGGCCGCGAATCCGCCCCAACCGCTTGTCTTCTTCCTGCAGTTGCTTCACGTGCATACGCAGCTGTTCGAGCTCTTCCGGATCGGCGGCTTTGCCGCCATTACCGCCATCCTCCTTGCCCGCCTCGAGTCGCTTGAGCTCGTCGCGTTTTTCTTTCAGGATCGCACGAACCTGTTTTCGCTCTCGTTTCGCGACCGCCGCCCGTTCATTGGGCAATTCGCGTTCGCCATGATCAACACCAACGACCGACGCGACAAGCTGATAGTATTCCTTCTGACTGATCGGATCGAATTTATGATCGTGGCATCGCGCACAATTCACCGTCAGGCCCAGAAACGTCTGGCCGATGGCGCCCACGATATCTTCCAGCTCGTCGTGACGCATTGTCATCTGCATCTTTTCGCTGGACGGTTTCGTCGTATTGTGCGGACCGGCAACAATAAATCCCGTCGCGGCCCACGCGTCGGCATCGTCCGGATAGAACACGTCGCCAGCAAGTTGCTGACGCACAAACTCGTCGTAAGGCATGTCGCGATTGATGGACTCAATCACCCAATCGCGATACCACCACGCGTTGTTGCGAGGCTGGTTGTACTCAAAGCCATGACTCTCGCCGAATCGCACCACGTCCAACCAGTGGCGTGCCCATTGCGGACCATGACGCGGAGACGCCAGCAGCTCATCCACCATCCGCTGCCAGGATTCATCTCCCGATACATCGCGGTCGAGGTCGCGTGGTTCCGGCGGCAATCCGGTCAACCCAAAGTGCAGTCGCCGCACCAGTCGATTCGAACTCGCGGGAGGAGAGGGCTGCAATCCTGCTTCGGCAAGCCTCGCTCGCACCAAAAGATCGATTGGATTGCTAACCGCGTTTTCGGTCGGCCCCAAGGGAACTTCAACCTTCGAAAGCGGCTGCAGCGACCACCAGTCATATCCGGCGCGCGAGCTGGTGGTGTGGCCGAGCGGGTCGATAGGGCCCTTTCCCCATATCGCACCGCTGGCGATCCATTGTTGCAGCAGAGCCTTTTCGTCTGCCGGCAAAGGCTTGTCTTCCGGCATTTCCCCCGCGGCCACACGCTGCCAGAGCAGACTTTCGCCGGAGTCTCCCGGCACCAAGGCGGCACCGTTTTCGCCACCTGCCAGAAGCGACTCCCGAGTCGTCAGATCCAGTTGAGCTTCCGCATCTTCGCCGCGATGGCATCCGAGACAACGCTCTATCAATAGCGGTGCAATGTCACGGTCAAAATCAATCTCCGCCGCTGGAAGCACCGCGACCAGCCCCAAAAAGAAAGCGACGGAACGTAGGCAGATACGCATGGCGAGCTCATGAGGAGGGACAACTGTATTGTACACAACTCGCAGGCTGCCAGCGTATCTTCCATGATACGAACCAACGCTTCAGAACGGCCTAGATGCTGCCGAGCTTGTCCGTTTCTTTTGCCAACAGATAGTAAAACGCAACGCGGCATTTCAACTTGTCGCCACTCATCTGCTCCGCGACCGATTTGATTGCGGCATCAGCCGCATCCGCGTCCAGCTCAAGCTTCTTCGTACAGAAACCCTGGCGAACTCGATCCAATTCCGCCTTGTCCGAAACGGCGACACTAGAGGAGTCCCGATTTCGCAATGCGATACCAAGATGCTTTACCAGTTTGTCGACGATCGCTTCATCGGCACTGTCGTCGTACTTCTTCACGTTGGCGAGATAGTCGGCCATAAGATTCCCTTTCAAATGATGGCGATGCCCCAACTGCATCCTAGCAAATGTGAAAAAAATACCTTACAGCAATTCGCGACTGCACCTGCGTTCCTGCACCTGCGTTCCTGCACCTGCGTTACTAGCACTCCCGACCGGGAACTCGCGCTGGCCACGGAAATAAATCGGTAACGCCAACGACTACGTGGCAGCCTGAAAATCAGCCAGTCGCAAATACAGGAACATTTGGCTTGGCTGTAACACCGGTCGGGCCACCGGCGTATTTATTGTGAGCCCGAAATTGCACCGGGCATTCCGGTCAGCCCCATTCCTGAAGAGGTCTCCATGCAATTGCCCAAATTCATGTTCTGCTCGCTGCTCGTCAGCCTGCTCGTTGCTTCCAACACCGTCCATGCCCAGAGCATTCCTGCGCCGGATGACGCACGTTTTTCCGTCCGAGTCGACCTTGCCGCGATACAGGAAACGAACCTCGGCAAGAAGCTCTTGAACGCCGTGCAAATGATGGCCGCCGAAGAATTGGGAGACGGCAAGGATCCGAAGGAAGCCTTCGAAGGCATCGAAAAAGCGCTCGGGTTCGATCCCTTCACGGAACTCCGCTCGATCACTATTTTTGGCCGTGACATGGAGGATCCCACCGACGGCCTTCAGGGAGTTGTTGGTATGGGCGACACGACCGGCAACCTGGAAGGCTTGCTCCTGACCCTGCCCGGCTACGACTCCACCGAGCACGGTGATCACGTCATTCACACCGTTTCGCCGGATGATGACTTTCGCCTGTTCGGAGCGATTCACGGTCGTCGCAACAAACGCATTGCGATCGGCACCAGCCTCAAGTCTGTCCAAACCATGTTGGACGACATGGACAATCAACGATCCGTCAGCCCCTCGGACCTCACAAGCCGACGCGACGACGCCGATTCGCTGGTGACCGTTCGCCTGCTTGAGATCCCGAAACTCGATCTCGAAGGACCGCCGGAAGCTCTATTGAAACTGGTTAAGGATGCGACCCTGCATGTCCGTGCCTACGGCGACGACATGGAAGTCGAACTGAATATCGTCTCCGACACCGAAAAGCATGCCGAGCAGCTCCAGCAACTCGCCCAGGGTGCCGCCGCCATGGTCGACCTCGCCCGCGATGTGGAAGAGGACGACGAGGATCTGGAAATGGTCGCCAGCGTTCTGGAAACGCTGAAAGCCGAACGCGACGACGACGAAATCCATCTCCGCGTACGCATCCCCGAAGACCTCGTTATCGAGTTTCTTCGCGAGGAAGCCGACCTGCCATTGGGTCGCTAGTTTCCAGGACCGGCTCGCGGCCAGCTCCGGGCCGTTCTTCACTCTCAACGCCGTTTCTACTTCGGTTTTTCGGTATGCCGTCATCGAACAGTGAATGCGTAGGGCGAGTTCCCATCGCTCGACCGTCCGGCTCGCAGCCAATTCGCGAGCTGTCAACGGACGAGCTGGCTCGCCTTGCGCAATCCGGAGACGAAGAGGCGTTCGAAAAAATCGCGACCGATTTACGGCCACGACTCGTCGCCGTTCTGGAAAAACGCATGAGCGGACACGTCGCCGACGCCGAAGACGTCGCCCAGGAAGCACTCACTCGCGCATGGCAGCACATCGCTCGCTATGACAAAAACCGCTCCTTCAAAGCCTGGATTTACACCATCGCTTTTCGACGAGCGACTGATCATCTGCGAAGCCACACGCGACGCGAACGTCACGCCAACCAGCTGGCCGCCTTTCCACGCGTGGCCAGCGTGACACAACAACAGGCTCACGACGACCGCGAAACCGTCGACAACGTCTGGGCGACCGCTCGCGAGCTGCTTTCAACATCGCAATACAGCGCCCTCTGGCTACGCTACGCGGAGGAGCTACCCGTCGCGGAAATCGCCATCGCGATTGGCAAATCAAAGGTCGCAACCCGAGTCATTTTGCATCGGGCACGCACGAAATTACAATCGCAGTTAAAGGAGTCACCAGAATGAAGCGGCTCAACCTTTGGCTCGCGAACGACCGTCACGCAACAAGTCGCGTCCTCCGCTGGACGATCGGCTGGCTGCGTGTTCCATTCGGAGTCGACGAAACTCTCGAAGTTCTTGATGACAATGAGCACGACAGCCTGACCGCTCGACTGCGCCGCGACGCGCCAGCATGGTCGGCGAAGTTCGAATCCAGCACGTACGCCCGCGACAGCCGCGTCATCGTTTCGCACGACAGCCCACCAGCTGCAATGTCGCATGAACCTCGCAACGACACGGCCCGAAACGCAATGCTCGCCCTCGCCGCCGCAATCGCACTGATGTTCGTCATCAACGAGTTTCCGCGTACCGCCCCCAAACCCGTCGCCAAACAGACGGAGCTGGATGATGTCTCACGTGACGCCGCCGCCGAGCTGGCGATCCTTGCTACGATCGGGCGAGATTCGCTGGACAACATCGGAGCGTCGGTCGCCGAGTTCAGCCCCATCTCGCCGGAACCGCTCGCAATTACCGATGGAAATCTCGTTCGCCACGCCATCGCCAAACCGATCCATTCCTTCTCGCGTGGCTACAGCAGGACGATCGCCTTCATCGCAAAGCACGCAGCTGAACACTGAATCCTCCCGCAATCGGCGTCCGTGCGTATCAAGTGAACATCTGAAAGCTGCCGACGGCATCGAACGCGTTTTCGTAGTGCTCGATCGTCGGCTTCTGATCGGGGTTCGGCCACGTCACGGCAATCACGTCAAATCTCGCGGAGCAATCATCGAGCAGATTGTTGTGCTTCATGTAGGACAGCGCGATTCGCGTGATCCGCCGCTGTTTATCCATCGTCACGGCTTCCGCCGGATGACCACGGTGGTGCGACTTGCGAGTCTTGACTTCGACAAAGATCACCCGCGTTTTCTGCCGGTCCACCGCGATGATGTCGATCTCACCGAGCACATTGCGAGCAGATGACTCGATGATGTACATCCGCTTCTGCCGGCGAAGATAGCTGGCAGCAGCTCGCTCGCCTCGCGCCCCGAGTGTATTACGACGCCGATACCATGTCGCAACCGCCTCTCGAGCGAGCTGGTAGTTGCGACGAAGTTCGGCCAGACGAAACATCAGACAGACAGTTCGAATCCGTTATTCGTAGTCACGGACGCGACGAATCACCGAGTTGCCCAATGCCTCGCTGACACTTTCGATTGTGACGCGATCGAACACCTGCTGGAAGAATCCGGTGACAATCATGCGGATTGCTTCTTTTCGCGTGAATCCGCGGCACATTGCGTAGAAGATCAGCTCGTCGTCAACACGGCCCGTGGTGGAGCCATGCGTGCAGCGAACATCATCCGCTTCGATTTCCAAACCGGGAATCGCGTCCGCTCGGGAATCGTTGGAAAGCAGCAGGTTGTCGTTCCGCTGATAGCCATCTGTTTTTTGGGCACCTGGATCAACCTTGATCATGCCACGCCAGACCGTTCGCGATTTGTCCTGAAGTGCAGCCTTGTACAGGAAGTCACTACGACAATCGGGAGCGACGTGGTGCTGCAGCGTGTGATACGAAAGATGCTGCTTGCCCTCGGTGAACATAACGCCGTTCACGGCACATTCAGCTCCGCGGCCCGTGAGCGCCACATGCTGATTGATTTTGGAAAGGCGGCTACCAAGCGCGCCAACGGTCCATTGCAGGGAGGCGGAGCGGTCGACGGTTGCTTTCTGGTGACCGAAGTGCCAAACGCCTTTCCCCCAGTCCTGCAAACTGACAAATCGCAGATGGGAGTTGGGCTTTTGAATCAGTTCAGTCGCCCCGCAGAACAGGCCGGTATCGTTTTCTTCAGGACTGGCCCATTCGCTGAGCAGTGTTGCTTCTGCGTTCTCTTCAAGAACGACCAACGTGTGCCCCAGATCAACGCCACCGCCTGTAATCGTGCCCAAGGTATGCAAGGGTTGGTCAACGACGACACCGCGAGGAACGTAGAGGAAAGTACCGCTGGTCCAGCAGGACGCGTGCAGCGATGAGAATTTGTCAAAGTGAGGATCAACGACGGTGTTGAGATACTGCTGCAGCAGCTCGCCATGCTCACGCGCCGCTTGTTCCAATGTGCAGTAGATGACGCCCTTGTCCGCCCACTTCTGCTCGAGTTGAACTCCAGCGGACACGCCGTTCAACGAACTGCCCGATCCACCAAGCTCAACACCGTCACTAAGGAGTGCCGTTGCCTGCGTGCCGTCGCCGGACGATGGGATGCCGAACTTGTCCAGTTTGAAGAGACGGATATCCGTGCGGATCCACTCCTCTTCCTTCTGATGGGGCAAGTCGCGTTCGCAGAAGGTTTTCCAAGCGGCCTTACGCTGCTCGGTCAGCCACGCTGGTTCGTCGCGGGTTGCCAGAAGTTGATCAAAAGCTTCCTGAGTGAAGCCCGTCGTTGATAGAGTTTGTGTCATTGCTTTGCTGTGTGGCACTGCCGCAAACAGTGAGTGGTCGTAATTTCGTCTAACCCGATGCCGTGGCCGGCAGCGTTACCCGGAAACCTGCCTTGCAAGGCCGTTCTGAAAACCAGCCCCGGCGATGCAGGATCACCGTGATAACCCCAACTCCGTGGCGACAGCCTTCGGTGTGGCTCTGGTCGCCGGCGGACATTAACGCGAGACCTAGCCGACGGAACCTTCCATCTGAAGCTGAATCAGTCGATTGAGTTCCACGGCGTATTCCATCGGCAACTCTTTCACCAGCGGCTCGATGAATCCATTGACAATCATCGTGCTCGCTTCCGCTTCCGACAGTCCGCGACTCATCAGATAGAAGAGCTGCTCTTCGCCGATTCTCGAAACGCTGGCTTCGTGTCCGATAGAGACATCCTGCTCAGCAATCTCAATGTACGGGAACGTGTCGCTCTGACTTTCCGGATCAAGGATCAGTGCATCGCAGACGACGTTGCACTTGGCGTTCCTGGCACCGTTCTCAACCTTAACCAGTCCTCGGTAACTACTACGACCGCCGTCCTTCGAAATCGACTTCGAGATAATCTGACCGGTTGTATCAGGAGCACAGTGCACCAACTTGGCGCCGGCATCCTGATGCTGACCTTTGGAGGAGAATGCAATCGAAAGGATTTCTCCTCGAGCACCCGGTTCCATCATGTAGACGGCCGGATACTTCATCGTGAGGTGACTGCCGAGGTTGCCGTCGACCCACTCCATCGTTGCATCCTGATAGGCCATCGCTCGCTTGGTGACGAGGTTGTAGATGTTGTTGGCCCAGTTCTGGATCGTGCTGTAACGGCAGCGACCGTTCTTTTTGACGACCACTTCGACCACGGCCGAGTGCAAACTCTCCGTCGTGTACATCGGAGCGGTGCAACCTTCGACGTAGTGAATCTGAGCACCTTCGTCGACGATGATCAGCGTACGTTCGAACTGCCCCATTTGCTCGGCATTGATACGGAAGTAAGCCTGCAGAGGGAAGTCGATCGACACGCCCGGTGGAACGTAGATGAACGATCCGCCCGACCAGACGGCCGAGTTGAGCGCGGCGAACTTATTGTCTTCCGGCGGAATGATGTTGCCGAAATACTCTTTCAGCAACTCCGGATGCTCACGCACTGCGGTATCGGTGTCCGTGAAGATTACGCCCTTGTCGGCGAGGTCCTTTTCGAGCGACCCATAAACAACTTCGCTCTCGAATTGAGCTTTCACGCCAGAGAGAAACTTGCGTTCAGCTTCCGGAATCCCCAGACGCTCGAACGTGTCCTTAATCTCTTCGGGAACATCGTCCCACGTGCGACCCTGCTGATCAGTCGGCTTCAGGTAGTAGAAGATGTCCTGAAAATCGAGATCGATATCGCCGCCCCACTTTGGCATCGGCTTGGATTCGAAGATCTCAAGACTGCGGAGTCGGAACTCACGCATCCAGTCCGGCTCTTCTTTGATGTCAGAAATCTGATTGACGATTTCCGCATCGATACCCTTACGAGCTTTGAAGACGCCTGCCGTTTCGGTTCGGAAGTTGTACTTTTCAACTTCGCCAATTTCGGCTTTCGTTTGCGCTGATAGATCGGTTGCCATTATTGGTCTCGCTTTGACGATGGGCTTCGTGCCCGATACTTTGCTGCTAAACAGACAGGGCGGAAGCCCGGCCGTTCGCCTACGCTACGGTTTCTTCTTCGGTGAGCATTGCCTGGTTGTCGGCTTCTGCATCCGGGTACGCTTTGCGAATGCGGTCGTAACCTTGCGAATGCAATTCATCGGCCAGCTCTTTACCGCCGGTTTCGACGATTCGGCCACCAAGCATCACGTGTGTCTTGTCCGGTCGATTACGCTCGAGCAGTTTGTCGTGGTGCGTGATGATCAGTAGACCAATTTCATTGCCACCAATCTCACTGATACTTTCGCTGGCCAGTCGAACCGCGTCCGCATCCAGTCCACTATCGGTCTCATCGAGCACGGCGAACTTGGGCTGCAACATCGCAAGCTGCAGAATCTCCGCTCGCTTCATCTCACCGCCGGAGAAACCATCGTTGACGTAACGTCGAGCAAACTCGGGGTCGATCTTCAGGTCTGACATCTTCTGCTTGACTTCCTTACGGAACTCACGCATTGGAATCAGCTCTTCCCCCTCTTTTCGATCCGGGTTACGCACATTGGTCGTGGCATGTCGCAGGAAGTCGGCCAGCTTCACACCGGGGATCGCAACGGGTCGCTGGAAGGCCAGAAACAGACCGGCACGACATCGCTCGTCGGGCTCCATCTCCAGAACATCTTCGCCGTTGACTTCGATCGTTCCGTTGGTCACCTCATAGTTGGGGTGCCCCATGATGGCGAGTCCCAGCGTGCTCTTACCCGAGCCGTTTGGCCCCATCAGAGCATGGGTTTCGCCGCGCTTGATCTCAAGGTTGACGCCTTTGAGAATTGGCTTGCCTTCAACGGCTACGTGCAGGTCTTTGATTACGAGAGTGTCTGTCATTTCTGATTCTGTCTAAACGTCGCGTCCCAATGGGTACTGAAAACGACTGTCTGTAGGCTGGGCGTCCCGCACGTCGCGGATTCGCAAACCCAAACATCGACCATTCAAGTGTGCGACCGGTCAAGCAAACGACCAGATCGAAACTCAACTAGCCGGTGGTCTCTTAACCGGTGATCTTTTGGTGATCCGTCATTGGATCCTGCGAAGCCGGAGCTTCGACAAATCCACTGTGGTGCGGAACAGGCAATTCATCAGTGATCTTATCGCCCAACGTTCCGTTGGCCACTTTGCCGATCTTGTGACCCTTGATCTTGTCCTGAATTCGCATCAAACCTTCCAGCAATGCTTCCGGACGTGGAGGGCAACCGGGAACGTACACGTCGACGGGTACGACAAGGTCGACACCTTTGACAACGTGGTATCCCCACTTGAAGTAAGGCCCGCCACCCACGGTGCAGGCTCCCATCGCGATCACAAATTTGGGGTCCGGCATCTGGTTGTAGAGGCGACGAACGCGGCTGGCCATTTTGTAGGTGACCGTACCGGCGACGATCATCAGATCCGCCTGGCGAGGCGTCGCCCGGAATGCACCGGCACCGAAGCGGTCCATGTCGTAGCGGCTGGCACCTGCGGCCATCATCTCAATGGCACAACACGCCAAGCCAAACGTCATTGGCCAGATACTGGATTGTCGTGCCCAGTTGATCGCCTGCTCCACCGTCGTGGTCATCACGTTTTCTTCGAAGCGTCCTTCGATCCATGGTTGGGTCATTTCAGTTTCCCGATTTCGTTTCCTCGGATTCCCTGCCGATCGTGGCGATGCGAGCCGGAATCAATTCGTTAATTTTGGCAAATGGCCACCAATGCCATGACACCTAGTTTGAAGCCGACAATTCGAACGTACAACAGGTACCGCCGTCCAGACGGCATTCGGAGAGATTCAGCGATTCGCCAACCATTTCCGAGAACATCATCTTTTCCATCGCACAAATGCTGCGGTCTTTTTCCGCCAGCGTGGGGTAGGGACAGCATTTTGCCGTCAAAACGGGCAGTTCGCCCTTCGATCCAACCGCGATCGGTATTTGGCGTTCACCAAACAAATCAGCCACGGCCTGCATCTTTTCCCGCGTCGTTTTCCCTTGGATTCCGTAGGATTCCGCCATCCGGCCAGCAATCCGTTGAAGCAACCCGCGTCGCACATCGACGTCCGAAATTGCCCGGAGCTCGTCCCAAAGGGCGAATGCGAGATCCGCAAAGTTGCCACCGGATTCGCGTCGCCCCAAATCCGTGAGCGAGTAACGGTGACTTGGTCGTCCTCGTCCCTCCGTGATGGACTTGCGACACACGAGCCCTTCCGACATCAAACGCCCCAAACGCTGACGCACGGCCGTTGCCGTCACCGACAGAGCTTCTGCAAGCTCCGCGATCGACATTTCGGGCCGCTCACGCAACACATTGGCCACGGCGACATCGGATGGTAGCACTTTTCGCATCGTTGACTCTCTGGACTCCACTCAACTCACTGACATCATAGGGCTTAGCCCCTTTTTGACAACCTGAGGTTTGAAAAATAACTGAGCGGTGTGAGACGAGACGTAACCGATTGACCTGAAAGGATTTATCGATTAAACATCCAGTTCTAGATTTCGAGAAATTTTTAACGACGCAGAAGGAGCCAGTATGAACAGGATTCTTTATTCGCGACTTGAGTCCCGCCGATTGCTCTTGGCCTTCCTGCTCGCCGCGTTCCTGCCACTTTCGCAGCAATTCTTCGTATCGCCTTGTTTCGCCGCCCCTCAGGACGAGGTGGAGAACACCACAGCAGATCCAGCGTTCGAATCGCCTGCCCCGGAAACCACGCCGGAGGGCATTGCCGAACCGGAGGCGCCCATGGGCATCGACGAGCGAATCAACGAGGCATTTGCGCCGGTATCCAGCTTCTTTGGCGGCATCGTGTTCTTTGAAGTCTACGCGGGCGTACCGTTCGTGCTCCTACTGCTGGTTTTTAGCGCGATGTTTTTCACGATCTACTTCGGGTTTGTGAACATCACGCAATTTCCAACGGCGGTCAACGTCGTGCGGGGGAAATACGATGACATTGATCGCCACACCGCCGAATCCAAGTCGGAAGTCCACGTTGTTGACGGTGATGTCGTGGACACGATTGAAGACGAATCTCGAGCCGGCGAGGTTACACACTTTCAGGCCCTTGCGACCGCCGTATCGGGAACAGTGGGCAATGGGAATATCGCCGGTGTTGCCTTGGCCATTGCCCTTGGCGGACCTGGTGCCACGTTCTGGATGATCATCTGTGGGCTGCTGGGAATGTCGACCAAGTTTGTCGAGTGCACGCTGGGCGTCCACTTTCGCGACGTCGGGAACGACGGCACCGTTCACGGCGGCCCTATGTACTATTTGACCAAAGGCCTGGCGGATCTTGGCTTGGGTGGGCTAGGAAAAGTCGCCGCCATCTTCTTCGCCATCTTCTGTATCGGCGGATCGTTTGGCGGCGGCAACGCTGCTCAGTCCAACCAGGCTACGATCGTCATCAAAGAATTGCTGGGCCTGACCAGCACAGCAGCAGGGACGGGCATTGGTGCCGTCATGGCGGTCGTTGTTGGCCTGATTATTATCGGTGGCATCAAACGCATCGCGTCAGTCACCGAGAAGATTGTTCCGTTTATGGCAGTGCTATATCTGATCGCTTGTATTTACATCATCCTCACCAACCTCGGTGCTGCAGGAAGTGCCGTACAACTCATCCTGAGCGAAGCATTCTCCATGAAGGCTGGCGTCGGCGGAATGATTGGCGTGCTGTTAGTTGGCTTCAAACGGGCTGCATTCTCAAACGAGGCCGGTGCGGGCTCCGCCTCCATCGCGCACTCCGCCGTAAAGACAAAATATTCGGCGTCCGAAGGCCTGGTCGCACTCCTGGAACCCTTTATTGACACGGTAGTTATTTGCACGATGACGGCGTTGGTGATCATCATCTACAACATCAACGGCATTTTTGAGTACGGCGGCGACGGCTCCGGCCGCGTCCTGATCGACGGAACGCACTACGAAGGGGCCGGCATTACATCCAAGGCATTCGCGAATTTCATTCCGTATTCAAATCTGTTTCTAACAGTTGCCGTCGTGCTGTTTGCCGTCTCCACCATGATCTCGTGGTCCTACTACGGACTGCAGTCCTGGAAGTTCCTGTTCGGTCGTGGTACGGTGGCCGACCTGACGTATAAACTGATCTTCTGCCTGTTCATCGTTATCGGTGCCGCAGCAAACATGCGTTCAATTTGGGACTTCTCCGACGCCATGATATTTGCCATGGTGTTCCCCAACATGTTGGGCCTATTCCTGCTATTCCCGGTCGTCAGGGAACAGTTGAAGGAGTACCTGACGGCCATCAAGAGCCGAAGTTGAGCCGGACGGCATCGCTCACCGGTCCCATCCGCCTCAGCAGCCCTCTTTGAAACACACCGACACTGTCCAGAGATCTGCCGGCGGACCGTTTGTGAACGAACCAAGATGAACAACCGCGAGGAAATACATTCACCTGAACCGTCGAGCGCAGAATCGACGAACGCAGCGTTGCGGTCGGCGCCGCCTGCGGTTTCAGCAGAAGAACTGCTCTCCGCGATCGAGCTGCTGGAACGTGTCGCCGAAAATCGCGCGCTCCTGCTGCCGCTCTCCAAGGAAGAGTCAAACCGACTCATTCGCGCCGCCGGTAAGGTCTCGCATCCCGGCCGTACGGCCCGACGTCAGGTGCAGAAGGCGCATCGCCAGAAACAACGCGACGCCCAGAACAAAGAAAAGGAAAAAGACGAAAACCTCCTCGCCACGACCGGCATTCGAACTCACTTCAGTGTCCGACAACTCAAGGCTCCAACACCGCCGGAGCCCTTTGAAACGCCGATGCCGCCGGCGGGCGAGACTCATCCGGACGAGCACTTTAAGGGCGAACTGAACGTCGCCCGCAACTGCTACATCTGCAAACGCGACTACAAACGATTGCACTTCTTCTACGATTCGATGTGTCCGGACTGTGCCGAATTCAATTGGAAGAAACGCAATCAGTCCGCCGACCTGACAGGACGCTACGCGCTGCTTACCGGCGGTCGAGTCAAAATCGGCTTCCACGCGGCGCTCAAGCTGTTGCAGGCCGGCGCGTACGTGATCGTCACCACGCGATTTCCTCGTGATGCCGCCAAGCGTTTCCTGGCTGAAGAAGACAGCAACCAATGGCGACATCGACTGCAGTTGCACGGACTGGACCTGCGACACACGCCCAGTGTCGAAGCCTTCGCGCAGCATCTTGGTGAAACGCTGCCGCGGCTGGACTTTATCCTGAACAACGCTTGCCAGACGGTACGACGTCCACCCGGTTACTACCAACACCTGTTGGACGACGAACAACGACTGCCGCATGCGTTGCCGGAAGACGCTCGCGAGCTATTGCTTTCGCATGATCAACTGGCAGGGAAGGGCAGGCCGGCGACCGAAGACCTGGCGCTACCGGCCGAGGTCACGGGGGCACTGGCTGGAATCCAGCGTGCCGCCGAGCTATCACAAATTCCGCTGGCTCCTGGCGATGCAGAATTTGGGCGTGAAGTTTTTCCGGCCGGCAAGTACGACGCCGACTTACAGCAGGTCGATCTCCGCACCGTGAACAGTTGGCGGCTCAAGCTGTCCGAAGTGCCCACGGTCGAGCTGCTGGAAGTTCAGCTGGTCAACGCCGTCGCTCCGTTCATCCTGAACGCTCACCTGAAGCCGTTGATGCTGAAGACCGAGAATCGCGACAAGCACATCGTCAATGTCTCGGCGATGGAGGGCATTTTTTACCGCGCGTACAAGCGTGACACGCATCCGCATACCAACATGGCGAAAGCGGCGCTGAACATGATGACACGGACGTCGGCGCTGGACTACGTTCGCGACGGCATCCACATGAACAGCGTCGATACGGGCTGGATCACGGACGAAGACCCGGCAGAAATCGCCAAGCGAAAGAAGGACGAACTCCAGTTCCACACGCCGCTGGATCAAATCGATGCCGCGGCGCGCATCTGCGATCCGATTTTCGCCGGACTCCTTTCCGGCGAACACGTCTGGGGCAAATTCCTCAAGGACTATCAGGTCGCCAACTGGTAGCCCGTATTCAGACTAGCTGCCCCAACTCTAGAACGAGTACGTTGGAGTTGGTGGGGGTGGAGGAGGTGGAGGTGGAGGAGGCGATTCCTCACCGTCACCGTCACCGCCGCCGCCGTCGACAGCGCCGCCGTCTCCATCACCTTCCTCAGGATCCGTCGCTGACGAGCCACCATCGCTTTCGTCTTCCGGCGGAGGGTCGGTTGGTGGCGGAGGGTCCGGCTCAGGAGGCGGAGGTGGTGGTGGTGGTGGTGGTGGAGGAGGAGGCGGGGGCGGAACAGCAAGCGCCTGTACCGCCGGAGCTCGTTCGGTCATCAACGTCACTTCAGCATTCAGGAATCGATCGCCGCCAATCCAGCGGGGAACTGTCCATGAATTGGCACCTACCGGTATCTGCACTGCCACCGTAATTTTCTCGGTCGATTCGACAACCGGAAAAGGTGTGATCGAGACGATCGAATCGCCCATGCCGGCAGCGTTTACCAGCCGAGCGACCTCGGCCATCGCGTCCGCTTCCGTGGCTCCCGGTACGATGGCCAATCGAGCAGCTTCGTACGCGGCATTCTGCGCAGTGTTCTGCAACATCATCAGTCTGGAGAACTCAATGCCGCTGAATAGCAGAAAGAAGAACAGAATCACTGCGATCGCAAACTCAACAGCCGCTGCGCCTCGTCGACGCGACCTGGTTCGATTTCGTGTCATGACCGACCGTCTCTTGTCTCGTGATTCATGTTTTTGGCCGCTACAGCCGTCCAAAATCAGGCCACCGGGACCGGGTTCATTTCGTAAGCAGTGTGGGCAAAGTTTCGGCCACTTCTTCAAATACATCGATCAACTGCGTAGCGGATGTCGCGTGAAAGTGCTTCCCTTTCCCTTTGCCGGCGACCTGCTGCATCTTCTTCTCATCGGCCTCATTCGAGAACGTAATCGTATGAACCGAGACGCCCGATGAAGCAGCGTTGATTGCCGCCGTAACGGGGTTGGTTCCCGTGTTGTGAATGCCGTCGGTAAGGACGATGACGACCTTGGCTGCCCACGGTCTTTGCCCGGCGCCAAACAGACTGTTCAGCCCCGTATCAATGCCGCCGCCAACATTGGTCGCACCAGAATGAAAGTTCATGGTGTACGTATCCAGCGCGGTCATCACGGAATCATAATCCGGTGTCAGGGCGACGTCCGTAGTCGCAATATCGCTGTACGTCGTAAGCGAAACGTTTTCCTGCTGCGGAGTGACGTCCAGGGCCATGAGGAAGTTATCGAGTGCCATCAGCATGTCTCGCCAACGCGAGTCTGGCGGTGCAGCAGCTCCAAAATCCCAACCGGCCGGCGCCGATGCAGGCGGATAGTAGGTGTACTTCGGGACTTTTTCATCATCGGCATAGGCCATCGATCCAGAGCGGTCGATCACGATGGCGACGTCCATCTCGATTTGCGTCGAGATACTCGTTTGCTCGACCTCAAAACTGGCCATCGACAACAGCTCGCCGAAGATCGCCGGAACGGCCCCTGCCTGCGAACCCATGGTCCGCCGTCCCGTTACGCGAACCGAATTGACGTTGGACGTTGCGGGTACAAAGTTATAGCCAACAACCCCGGATTCCCGTGTTGAACGGCCGAATTCGACATCCTCATCCCCAACAATCATGGGTACACCGCCCACGGTATTCCGGCTGGCTGCTTCCTGGGCTTCTGCGGTGGCAGCCGCCATATCGCCACTGAGTGCGAGGCGACGACCGGCAGCGCGCGCTGAAGCATCCGTAGCAACTCGCAACTCAACTCGCGTAAGCTCCATATACACGACGTTAATGCTGAACGCCGCCAACAGCAGCATCGCTGGTATGCAGATAGCCAGCAGAATAACCATCGCGCCGCATCTACGTTTTTTCATTGTGCGTGTTCTCGCTCGCTAGGATCGTGAGCTTGCGCAGTCTCTTCGGACTTGCACCGTCACGTAGCTCCAATCTGGACTTGATGACATTCACGCTAGAACTCTTTCATCATTTCCACATGCGCCATAATGTCGTCACCGGACGGAGTCACGAAACCGGTCAGACAATTCGACGCAATGGGTGCCCTGATTTCAACGCTGACATAGGTACCCACAGGGGCGGATGCGACACTGGTCGGCGTGATGGTGATGATCGCGTCATTGACGCCTCGTTCCGCCAACAGTTCCTGGCAAACGACTTCCACACTTCCATCTTCCACGTCCGGTACAAGCGCCGTTCGAACGCCTTCGTAGGCCGCCACCGTCAGTGATTGCTTGAGCTGGATCATTTCGCATGTTTCCAGCGTGCCAAAAACAACCAACAACACGACTGGCAGACACACGGCGAATTCGGTGATTGCAACACCTCGACGAGCGCGACGAACCGCCCCTGATAGCTGGCGCAGAGGCTCTGTTTCTTGTTCTGATTGCAGCATGGTACGAATCACTTGAGGGCAAACCGCCAGACGGGATCAGGAAACCGTACCTTCTGCATAACGCCCATGAGGGTACACCGACAATTTCAATCGGAATTACCTGCCGGGCGTTGCAAAAAGAGTAATTCGAGCCGGCGCAAGGTTGCCAAAAGTCCACCTCCGATGCCAAAAGACAACATCGAATGTGGACTTGCTTACGTCAAAGTCGAAGTGACTACGCTTTGAAAGGAATACGCTTGAGCGTTTCGATCAGAAACTGCCAGTACTTCTGCATCGACGGCACACTGATACGCTCGTCCGGCGAATGGGCTCCGCGAATCGTGGGGCCAAACGAAATCATGTCCATATCGGGGTAGTGTCGCCCGATGATTCCGCATTCCAGACCGGCATGGCATGCGGCAACTTCCGCGGTCCCCTCAAACAGCTCGCTGTAGATCTCGGACATCAGACTAACGATCGCCGACGTCGGCGCCGGTTGCCAACCGGGATACGCGCCCGTGATACTCACGTCGGCACCGGTGAGTTGCAGGATCGCCAGAATCGTCTCGGCCAGATCATCGCGTTCGGAATTGACGGAACTTCGCGTCAAACATTCAACGGAAAACTTCCCATCGCCAACCTGCACACGAGCGAGATTGTTGGAAGTCTGCACGAGTCCTTCGATATCCGGGCACATCCGATAGATACCACTCGGGCAGCCATAGATCCCCGCCAGCAACCGGCGTTGCACTTCGACCGGTAACACGCCCACAGGAGAGTCCGTCGCCGACGCCATGATCTCCATATCGGGATCGGTCGTCGCGTATTCGGCGCGAATGACTTCTGCCTCACGGCTCAGCAGCCCCTCGAACGCGCCGCAATCGGCTTCGGGAACGATCACATCCGCGAACGATTCGCGCGGGATCGCATTTCGCAAACTGCCGCCGTTGATCGTCGCAACTCGAATGTTGCACGAATTCGCTGCCTTCCACAGCAAGCGATTCATGATCTTGTTGGCATTGCCGCGGCCCAGATGGATGTCGACCCCCGAGTGACCTCCGGTTAGTCCACGCACAACAACGCGATACGCTTTGCCCGTTGGCGTCGATTCTGCGGTGTAACTTCCCGCTGCGGAAACGTCACAGCCACCGGCGCATCCAATCGTCAGCTCGTTGTCTTCTTCGGTATCCAGATTCAGAAGTATTTTTCCGCTCAGCCAGCCGGGCTTCAGCCCCTGAGCTCCCGTCATGCCGGTTTCTTCATCGATCGTGAAAAGAGCTTCCAACGGCGGATGTGCAATCTCGTCCGATGCCAGAATGGTCATGATGCTGGCGACGCCCATTCCGTTGTCGGCACCCAGCGTTGTCCCCCGAGCTCGCACCCAGTTGTCGTCGTCAACGAACATCTCGATTCCCTGCGTCAGAAAATCGAAATCTGTATCCGCATTCTTCTGGTGAACCATGTCCAGATGCGACTGCATGACGATGGGCGTTCGATCTTCCATCCCGGGCGAGGCAGGTTTGCGGATGACGACATTGCCAACGTCGTCGACATCGGTAGGCAAGCCCAGTTTGGCGCCAAAGTCGCGCATGAACTGAATCACGCGTTCTTCCTTCTTCGACGGTCGCGGAACCGCATTCAAATCGGCAAAGTGATTCCAGACAGCGCTGGGTTCGAGTGCTCGGACGGCTTCGTTCATGATGATCTCCTGACGGTTCCCTGAACCGACGGTTATACGTGAACAACCGATCTCTGCCGAGAGCACCAAATTTGGCCGCTGCAGGCCGCGTTTATCCGTCGAAGTTAGGCGAGCCGGGATGGACATTCCTGTCCGTCGATACGCGCCTCGTGATGACGGACAAAATGTCCATCCTTCGTTGCCTCGCGTTAGATTCAGTCTTTCTTGTCTTCAGCCGCCGAGGCATCGTCCGTTGAGGGCTCTGACGTTTTCTCTTCTTTGGACTCTTCGGACTTCTCTTTCTCCGACTCCTTCCCCGTCGACTTCGCCATTTCCTTCGGGGCCATGACGACCGCCCACTTCTTCAAAAACTGCTGGGCCGTTTCCGTACCGTAGTTTGACAGCCTCCCGCCGTTCACAATCAGATTCGCAGCTTTGCCAACGCGGTCGCGAAAAGCCTCGTTCTTCGCGGCCATTTCTTCCACGGCCGTCGCCGCCTTTTTGACTTCCTCCGGAGTGGCTGTCTTCTGAATCACAGGAGCCATCATGCTTCGGTAGATGCCGTCAACGCTCTTCATCTTGCGAGCCATCATATTGCGACCGGCGTAGCCCATGTCCTTCAAAGTTGGCGCCTTCTTGCCCCCGACCGCCTTCACAATGGCGTGCCCGATTTTCGGCGCGTCCACGTTGATACTGGGCTGACCTAGCGGAAAGTTACCCGTCACCTTGCCGTCCTTACCAACCAGAATTGTTAGCGCCGTGTGACGATTTAGACCGTACGCTCCCGGCCCCTCGATGCCGTCCACCGAAATCAAGGGCGTTACGCTTTTCGGCAGAGCGTGTCGTGCCCGCTTGAGTGTCGCTTCGGTGACCGTCGCGTCGTTCGTCAGGAACACCAGATTCGTTTCCAGATTCTTCTGCTTCGCGGCGTAATCGACCAGCATCCGAGTCAGGCCCAGGGATGGGCGACTGAACTGGTGAACGAAAATCAGCAGCTGCGGCCCCGTCGTACCTTTGTCCATCAAAACGACTTCTTCGCCACTGTCTTTGCCGAACACCGACTTCGTGGCAAATGGCACCAGCTTCTCACCGACCTGTGGCCCTGAGAATATCGGGCGTTCGGCCGCCGACAGTGTGCCAACCTGCAACATGCCAAACGTGAACGCTACCAGAAGTGCGGTGGTCGGCGTGCAGAAGGGCAACATGGCGAAAGATTGCTTCAACTTGTTCATACTATTTCCCCACCTTGGCGGTTTTGGTCTTTCGGATAGCCGGCTGCATGTGCATTTCGTAGACACCATGAATTTCCTGCAGGGCTGCCTCCGCGTTCATGATTTCCGATTCGTGCTCCAAATGCACCATTGGGACCACGTGCGCCTCGTGGAACTGGATTCTGCGCTGGTCCATCGCGATCTCCAATTCGAGTGTTTGAACTTCTGCAGCAGCCATCCCCAACTCGTCGGTGGACGCCGTGCCTGATTCAACCTGGTCCCGAATCATGGCACGTCGAACTCGCATCGCGTCCAGACGGCTCGCCTTCACCGCCAGTTCGGCCTTTAGACTTTCCAATTCCAGCTCGGCTTTCGCCTTCGCCATTTCCAGTTTGCGTCGAACCAGATTGAGGTGCATTTCATGCTGACGCAGCTTCGCGGCCAGCGATTTCTTTTTCTGCGCCGCAGCAAGTTTCGTGGCAATGGCCATCCTGGCAACGGCTTCGGCCTTCGCTGTTTGCGGTACCTTCCTCTGCTTCGCTGGGGCGGCCTGTTTTTTCTCGCCCGATTTCTGTGCCGACTTCTGCCCCTTCACGGGCTGATCGAGCTTCATCAACAGCGCGCCGATCAACTCGAACTGTTGCGGGTCGCCTTTCACGATCAGCGAGTTCGTCCGCGGATCAACTCCCATCGTCAGTTCGCCTTCAGACAGATCGTCCAGCAAACCCAGCATGGTTTTGCAATCCGCATGCACCAGCGAGAACACTCGCAGCTGTTCGTGAATTTGCTCTTCAGCAAAGCACGTGACGGGAGTAAGCAGACAGGCGGCCAAAACAAACGGATACAAACGCGTATTCGACATGATCTTCTCCGAACCAGTTGAGATAACGCAGGATTTGGAACCAACAGCTTCCGAAGTATATCACTTAAGGGGCCGGGAGTAGGAAACTGCGGGACCACGCACGCCACGAGCGAACTGGAGTCTCGCACGAAACCGGGCTACGATAGTGGCCAATCCGGCGACGTGGTCGTTTCGTCGCGGGAAGGATCCCAGCTAAACAGCTTCCATTCAAGATTTTCTTTGAGGTTCCGTCATGGGTCAGAAAAATCCCACGCGACGTTCATTCCTGAAGACTGGTGCCGTCGCCGCCAGTGCAGCTCCCTACGTCATCACTTCGTCTGCCTTGGGCAGCAACGAACGTCCACCTGCGAGCGATCGCATCGTGATGGCCGGTATAGGTATCGGCAACATGGGCGATGGCGATTCGAACAACTTCCGTCGCCGCGATGACGTTCAGTATGTCGCCGCCTGTGACGTTCGCACAAAATTCCGCGAACGTGCCAAGGACAAGACGGACAAGCACTACGACAACAAAGACTGCAAGATGTACAACGACTTCCGCGAGGTGCTCGCCCGGGAAGACATCGACGCGGTTCACATCGCCACACCGGACCACTGGCATGCGATCATGGTGATCGAAGCCTGTCGTGCTGGCAAAGACGTGTATTGCCAGAAACCCGAAACGCGAACACTCCGCGAGGGTCCGCTGATGGTCGACGCCGCTCGACGCTACTCGCGTGTCGTCTCCGGTGGTAGCCAGCGTGTACTCAATGACTACCGTCAGATCGTCGATCCCTGTTGGGCTGGCGAGCTGGGAGAGATTCAGTCGATCAACGTCAACGTCGATCCCTTGTCCATGCACTGCAATCTTCCCGAAGAAGCGGTGCCCGATACGATCGACTGGGACCTGTGGCTGGGCCCTGCACCATGGGCTCCGTACAACAGCAAGCGTTGCGACGGCAACTTTGGAACGCGTGGCAATAGCTGGCGTTCCTACATCGATTACTCCGGTGGCGGCATGACCGACTGGGGTGCTCATCACTTTGGAGGTGCCACGTTCGCCATCGACGTACGCGAGCATCAGCCGGAAGACATCATTTTGCACACCGAATCCGACGGGAAGCAGTGGGTCGAAATGAAGTACGCCAATGGCCGCGCTGTGACGCACAACCGTCCGGGTTGGGGCAACATGGAAGTCGTTGGAACCGCAGGTCGACTGAAGCGTGACAAGAACGCCAAGATCGAGCCACTTTCCGGCAATAAGCGTGAAGCCAAGGCCGTGCCCCTCTACAAGGGACAGGGCAACATCTACGGCGACTTCATCGAATGCGTCAAGACGCGCGAGAAGCCGTTCCGCGACATGGGCCTCGCGATCAATTCGGTCGCCCTCAGCCACCTCGCGACAATCGCCTACAACCTGCAGCGTTCTCTGAAATGGGATCCCGCGTCGCAGCAGTTCGATGACGAGCAGGCAAACCGCCTGACCGATCGTGCTCGCCGCGAGCCATGGCAGATCTGATTCTGCCAACCGTTTCAGACAACACCAAACAGATTAATACGGAATACAAAAATGTACTTTAACAAAGCACTTTCACGACTGAAGAAACTCAGTTACGGCGAGAACATCGACCTGCTCACGGCCATCATTGACGGCGCCATCGCCGAAGCCAAGGGCGACGCAGAGGCAACCAGCAAGATCGAAAAAGGCTTGCTCGGCATCCTGAATGCCAAGGACGCGACGCACAACGCGAAGGACTATGCCTGTCGCAAGCTCAAGCTGGTCGCCAGCAAGGACTCCATCGAGACGATGACGAAGATGCTCCACGAGGAGAAGACTTCGCACATGGCTCGCTACGTCCTTCAGGCGATTCCCGATGCGGCTGCGAGCCAGACGCTTCTGGAAGCCCTCCCGAAACTTGAGGGCGATCTGAAGGCAGGCGTAATTGGCTCGCTGGGCGTTCGCAAGGACAACGGCGCCGTCGCTTCGCTGGCCGCACTCCTTGGCAATTCCGACGCCACGGTCGCTCGTGCCGCAGCCAGCGCTCTGGGTGCCATCCGTTCGAAAGAAGCCGGTAAGGCACTCGCGGCTGCCAAGCCCAATGCGGCTGCCGTCACGGTTGCCATTGATTCGTCGCTGGCGTGTGCGGAAGCCATGCTGGCCGATGGCGACAAAATCGGCGCTCTGATGATCTACAAGCAGCTCGCAAAAGGCGATCCGCCCAAGCACATCAAGCTCGCAGCCACCAAAGGCATGTTGGCCTGTGCCAGGTGATCGCCTCACGTTGTCACGCCTGAAGTAACTGGCGTACAATCAACTCAGATCAATCGAGTCGCGATGCTACAAGTATCGCGGCTCTTTTTCTTGACCGTCTGGCTCTGGCCATTCGTCGCGAAAATGCAAAACCAATGAGGAACACAAAAGTGTTTTCTACTCGCTTCCGCCACATCTTCGGATTCGCGCTCGGCATGTTGTTGTTCTGCCAGCTTCCGGTAGTCGCCCAGGATCTCCAGGCGATGGTTATCGAGCTGCTTGGCGACTCGGACCCCGATATGCGTTCGATTGCTTTCGACAAAATCCGAACCGACGCCAAAGGCACCGAGGCCACCGAACAATTTGCGGCCAAATTCGATACGCTCACTCCGGACGCGCAAACCGGACTCCTGAGCGCATTGGCCGACCGCGGTGATGTCGCCGCCAAGCCAGCCATCATCAAGTCCCTGAAGTCCGCCGAAGAAACCGTACGAGTTTCCGCCGTTCGGGCACTCGCGAAACTCGGAGGCAGCGAAGATACCGGGCAGCTCACTTCACTGCTCGCTGGTTCGGCGGCCGAGGCCGCAGCCGCGAAGACGGCACTGATTCAGATTCAGGGTGAGAACATCACGCAGGCCATCGCCGACGAGATCCCCAAAGCCGATTCTGCCGACGTGAAAGTCGGACTGTTGGGCGTCCTCGCTTCACGTCGGGCACTCGATACGATTCCCGCCATGCTGGAATTGGCCGTGGGTGATGACGCGGCCGTCCGCTCCGCCGCCATGCAGGCCCTTGGGGCACTCGGCGGGCCCGAACACGTTCCCGGGATGGTGCAAGGAGCACTCAAGGCCGAGGGCCGCGAACGCTCGGACGCCGAACGCAACATCAGCTTCGTCTGCAATCGCATCGAAGATCCCGAGAAACGCGCAGAGCCACTACTTGCTGCGATGAAGGATCTGTCACCCGCGGAGAACACCTCCATGCTGGTGACGCTGGGCCGGGTCGGTGGTTCAGCCGCGCTGTCGGAAATCGAAAAGGCACTCGCCAGCGATGACGGAAAGCGGCGTGCCCGCGGACTCAGTGCTCTGGCGAGCTGGCCCAATGCCTCCGTCGCTGACAAGCTGGAAGAACTGGCTTTCAATGCTCCGCAAGTCAAACACCAATTGACGGCCCTACGAGCCTTGCTGCGGATCGCACCGCTGTCCGACGGTCGGACCGATGCCGAAAAACTCGCGTTGCTGCAGAAAGTGATGAACGTTAGCTTCCGCGTCGACGATCGCACCTACGCTCTGCAACGAGCCAGCGCTATTCGCACCATCGAAACACTCCGCTGGGTGTTGCCGTTTGTCGACGACCCGCGCTATGCAGAACGGGCCTGCCAGACGATCGTTGAATTGGCCCACATCCGCGAACTACGCGACGACAACAAGCCGGAATTCCACGAGGCACTCGACAAAGTAATGGCCGTCAGCAAGAACGCGACCACACTCGAGCGAGCAGAAAGATACAAGCAGGGCCGCACGTGGGTCGCCCCCGAATAGCCCGCGCCGGAGGTGATGTCCGACACGAGCTGACTCAGTTGCATCTAATTGGGCCCGCCAACTTTCCCTTCGATCGTCGGACTACAGCACCCAATTTTCGTCTTCGCTGTCGTCTCCAAATACGTCATCAATCGCCGCCGCGGCAGCCACGGAATTGATGGGGACCGTTTTCCCAAAATTGCCCGACAGGATCAGAAAGTCTGCGAAGTCGACGATTCCGTCGCAGTTGAAGTCACCTTCGGTGTGACTGTCGACTTCCTCGTTGAAGTTCGAACTGAGAATGAGGAAGTCGGGGAAGTCCACCGTGCCATCTCCATCCGCGTCGCCAGGGCTCGGCACGCATTGTTCGATGGGCGTTGTAATCGCGTAGTAGAACTCGTCCGAATCAGAAACCACCGTGCCATCTGGCAACGTGGCGGTCACCGTGGCTTCGTTGGTAATCCCGCGGTTGTTGATATCTTCCTGCGTCACATAGTAGGTGCCCATGAACATGGCGGTTTCGCCCGGATCGAGCATGCCATCGAAATCCACGAGCTCTGATGCGTGCAGTGTGAAGGCGAGATCCTTTTCATTGGCATTCGCCGGACGTGGAATCCCGTTTACCGCTCCGCTATCGTTATCCCCGGCGTCGTCGAACGTGTCATCGTAGTAGTACGATCCGTCCGCGCCGTTGGAATTCGTCCCCAAATGCCATTGCCACGTTGGGTCCACATCCGTACTCGGGAATGTTTGCACGGCAGTGATGGAAATCCAGTAGTCGCCGGCCTCAAATACGGTAAAGGGCAACATGGCATCGTACTCGTAGACCGGTCCGCCATCGGCTGCCGTGTACGTCGTCAGCAAACGCGTACGAACATTGGCGTCATCCACCCCCGCGAGTCCACCGGTCGCGAGGAACGAGAAGACACTCGTGCCAGGCAGGCCCGCGTCATCGCCGTAGATTTCAATCAGGAAGTCCGTTTCCGGCTCACCGCCCAACGTTGAGAAAGGTTCGACGTAGGCACCGGTGAAGGATACGGCATCCAGAACGATGTCATCTGATAGCGTAAAGTTGTCCCATGCCTTGGCCTCAAACGGATCGTCGCTGCGCGGCTCATAGCTGCGATCCACCGAAGCGAAAGGCCCCAGATTCCCATCCGCCGGAATGAAGGCCGTCTGCTCGTAGGCGATCGAGGTCATCGCAACCTGATCGTCCATGACAAGTCCGGGCAGGGGATCGGTAACTTCGACGTCGGACAGTTTGTAGGGGCCCGTGTTCGTCACACTGAAGGAGTAAATCAGCTCATCGCCAACCATCAGGTCGTTGGTCAGGTTCGGGCTGCCATTGACATCCCACAGGAACTTGTCGAGTTCCACGAAGGTGATCGGATCGACGACCACCGTTAGCTCGTCCATGTCCATGACTTCCCGCTGCAGGGGATCATCGGCGGTGACCGTCGCCTTGTTGACGATTTCGCCCGCTTCCACATCCTCAGGCGTCACAATGTACGTGCCCATGAACATCACGGTTTCGCCCGGTTCCAGCATGCCGTTGAAGTCCACCAATTCGGCCGCGTGCAACTCAAACGAAAGGTCCTTGTCTCCCGCGTTCGCCGGACGAGGAACACCGTTCACGGCGCCAACGTCGTTGTCGCCAGCGTCGTCGAATGTGTCGTCGTAATAGTAGAAGCCATCCGCTCCTTCGGAATTCGAACCGAGGTGCCACTGCCATGTAGGATCGATTCCAGTGCTGGGAAACGTCTGATCCGCAGTAATCGACAGCCAGTAGTCGCCGGCAGGGACGGCCGTGAACGGCAGCATCGCCTCGTAGTGGTAGACCGGTCCGCCGCTGGGCGACGAGTGGCTTCGCAGCGTTGTCGTAACCAGGGCGTCATCAACCCCCGCATCACCTCCGTTCAACGGGAAGGTGTATAGCAACGGCCCTGGTAGCCCAGCGTTGTCGCCAAAAATCTCCACAACGAAATCCGTTTCCGGGGTGGCCGCACCGGTGCCCGTCGCAAACGGCTCCGCATAGGCACCATCCCAGCTGATACCGTCAATCACGGTTTCCGATGAGAGCGTAAAATTGTCCCACGCTTTGGCTTCGAAAGGATCGTCGTCGGATGATGCATAGCTTCGATCAAACGATGCGAAGGGCCCCAGCTCGCCGACCGTTGGCACGAGGATATCTTGCTGGTATGCCGTGTAGGGAATTGCCACTTCGTCGTCCATCACAACGCCAGGCAGACTATCGACAAGCTCGACGTTCGTGAGTTTCGTTTCACCGGTGTTCGTAACGTCAAACGAGTAGATCAGTTCGTCGCCAGCGTGAATGTCCGTATGCAGCACGGGGCTGTCGTTTATGTCCCAGAGATACTTGTCAACTTCGATGCCCGATATGGGCGTGTCGATCTGGACCGTCAACTCGTCCATATCCATGACTTCAACATCGTTGGGGTCGTCCGCCGTAACCGTGGCTTTGTTGACGATCTCACCAGCCAGCACATCCTCGGTCGTGACAATGTAGTCCGCCATGAACATCACCATTTCACCGGGATGCAGACATCCATCAAAGTCGATCAGCTCGGCCGCATGAATTTCAAAGGACAGATCCTTGCTGTCGAAGGTGGTAGGGTAGGGCACTCCATCGACAAGACCGTTGTCATTGTCGCCGGGCTCGTCGAAAGTGTCGTCGTAGAAATAGAATCCGTCGTCACCACCGGGATTCGAACCGAGATGCCATTGCCACGTTGGATCGATGCCCGCACTGGGAAACGTCTGAGCCGCTGTGATCGACAACCAGTAGTCTCCGGCTGCAACCGCCGTGAAGGGCAGTAGCGCGTCGTAATGGTAAGTGGGCCCATCAAATTCAGCCGTGTGACCGAGCAACGTCGTGGTCACCATGGCATCGCTGACCCCGGCGTCACCGCCCGGCAGATCGAACGTGTGCAGCAACGTTCCGGGCAAACCAGAATCGTCGGCGAAAATTTCGACAATGAAATCCGTCTGCGGCGTCTGGGCACCAACGCCCGTCGCAAACGGTTCAACGTAGGCTCCATCCCAACTGATACCGTCAATCACGGTTTCCGACGAGAGCGTGAAGTTATCCCAGGCTTTTGCCTCAAACGGATCGCTCAACATCGTGCGATCGATCGAAGCATAGGGCCCCAGATTCTTGTCACCTGGAATGCGAATATCCTGCTTGTAGGCGACATACGGAACGGCCACCTGCTCCTGGAATTCGATGCCGGGCAGCAAGTCCTCCACCTCGACGTTATCCAACTTCACATCACCTGTGTTGGTGATATTAAACGAGTAGATCAGTTCATCGCCGGCATGGATGTCAGTGTGTAAGTTTGGCGATCCGTTGATATCCCAGAGCGTCTTTTCTATTTCAATGTCCGGATTCGAACTGGGCTCGTACTCATAGGTGACCGTAATACTGCCGGAAGCGACGACGGGGTCAATCTGCCGGAAAACTCCGCCCACGCTGGACGTGTTGCTGACCTGGTTGACGAGATAGTCAATGTCAAACGTGCCCGTCCCCTGATAGCCACCCAGCAGGCTGGCGTCGATATTCCCCATGGCCATATCCGACGAAGACGTTCCCTCGAAGGAGTCCCAGTCGGTGCCGCCTACGTCAAACTGAGTCGTACTATCGCCATCGGTACCGGTCAGATTAAAATTCGCACTTTGAGTCGTCGAAACGGACGACACAACAGGAGTCGGAACCGGTGTGATGCCGCTGAACAGGCCCACGTCTGTGGAACTGATCGAACCTTCGGCACCGAAGGACACGTCAAAAGAAGCGGGCTGATCACTGTCATTGTCGGCCTGGAAGGAGCCGCCATCGGAAGACAACTCCAGCGAAACTTTCACCGACAGAAGCGTTCCAAGCGAGGTATCAAACTGGTCGAAAACCGCCGCATCGGACAGAATGGGCGTGCCCGAGAAGGATTCGGTTTCCGTGCATGTTCCAGCCCCGCAGCTGGAACTTGCCAGGTCAGCGGCCAATAGCTGCCGGTCTTCCAGCGATTCAAATCGACTTTTTAGCGAATCGACAATCGAACGTTTTCGTTTACTTTTGACGGAGCTTGAGCGTTTACGCGTAGATCTGCGCATATATCCATTTCCCTGGATCTTGTATTTCATGTCTGTTCGCTGGCATGCTGAACGAAATTTGCCGTGCCCCGGCCAACACGTTCATCAGTAAGTCGTGATACCTTGCGACAATAATTAAGACAAGTTTTTGGCAACTACAACTTGCGCACCATGCGTCGGAGATCAACTTGACCCACTCGAAACGCTTTAACGCCCTGTTACTCGCAGCCATCAATTTACTTTTGATACCCGGCAACACGAACAATTCACTTGCACAGTCAATCGGAGAGACGACCGTGGACACTGACACCATTCTCTTGCAACCATGGACGGGCCCCTACGGAGGCATTCCACCATGGCACCGTGTACGCCCGGATGAATTCCCTGCAGCGTTCGAAGCTGCAATTCAGCTGGCCGAAAATGACATTGCCGAGATTTCTGAAAACTCCGAACCACCAACGTTCGCGAACACCATTCAGGCTCTGGAGAATTCCGGCAAGACGCTCGATCGACTGCAATCGATATTTGGCGTCCATTCGGGCAACCTCAACGTCGGCCCCATGCCGGACATTCAGAAGACTGTCATGCCGCGACTGGCGGCTCACAGTGACAGCGTTTACCAGAACGAAAAGCTGTTCGCTCGTATCAAGGCGGTTTACGAAAGCGACGAAATGAAGGGCTTTTCCGTCGCCCAAAAACGGCTCGTCGATGACCGTTACAAGACTTTCGTGCGACGCGGAGCCAATCTGGGAAGCGAAGCGAAAAAGCAGCTCTCGGCGATCAACCAACGGCTCGCTTCCCTGTTCGCCGACTTCACCCAAAATGTGCTCGACGACGAGCAGGGCTACGTGACGTGGATCGAAGACGCGAGCAAGCTTGGAGGACTGCCCAACAGCATCAAGAGTGCCATGGCCAACGCCGCCATGGAGAAGGGCCAGCCCGAAAAATGGGCCGTCACCAACACCCGTTCTTCGATGGATCCGTTTCTCACCTATGCCGACGACCGCGGCCTGCGCGAACAGGTCTGGCGAACGTACTACAACCGTGGTGACAACGGCGATGAGCACGACAACAACACCATCATCTCCGAAATCCTCAAACTACGAGCCCGTCGCGCCAAGCTTCTGGGCTACGAGACGCACGCCCACTGGCGGCTGGAACCCACGATGGCCAAGACGCCGGAAGCGACCATGGCGTTGATGGAAAGCGTCTGGCCAAAGGCCGTGGCCCGAGTCAAAGAGGAAGTGGCCGACATGCAGGCCATCGCCGACAAAGAGGGTGCCGGAATCACGATCGAGCCGTGGGACTATCGGTACTACGCCGAGAAAGTCCGCAAGGAAAAGTACGACCTGGATTTCAACGAAGTCAAACCGTACATGCAGTTGGAGAAGCTGGTGGAAGGCATGCTCTGGTGCTCGTCGGAGCTATTCGGGCTTCAGTACACTCGCATCGGTGACGTGCCGGTGTTTCATCCCGATGTGCGTGTCTGGCATGTAACCCGCAAGAGCGGCGAAGACGTGGGGCTCTTCTACCTGGATCCCTATGCGCGCGACGGCAAACGCAGCGGCGCATGGATGACGGACTATCGGCCGCAGGAAAACCAGGGCGACGCGATCACTCCGCTGATCTCCAACAACTCGAACTTCATCAAGCCATCCGAAGGCGAAGCTGCACTCATCTCGTGGGATGACGCGCAAACGCTGTTTCACGAATTCGGCCACGCTCTGCATGGCCTGCTGTCCAGCGTCGAATACCCATCGCAGTCGGGAACGTCGGTGGCCCGCGACTACGTCGAATTTCCTTCGCAGATCAACGAACACTGGCTATCGACGCCCGAGGTGCTCAACAAGTTCTGCGTCCATCATGAAACCGGCGAGCCGCTCCCACAGCACCTGGTAGACAAGATCGAAAAGGCCGCGACCTTCAATCAGGGCTTTGGCACCGTCGAGTTCCTCGCAAGTGCACTCATCGACATGAAGCTACACCTTGCCGGAGACGTCGATATCGATCCGGACAGGTTCGAAAAAGAAACGCTGGCCGAGCTGGGAATGCCACGTGAGATTGTGATGCGGCACCGCACACCCCATTTCGCTCACATCTTTTCCAGCGACAGCTATTCGGCAGGTTACTACAGCTATCTGTGGGCCGACGCACTGACTGCCGACGCAGCCGAAGCGTTTGAAGAGGAAGGCGGATTCTTTGACCAGGAAGTCGCCCAACGACTCTACGAAAATGTGCTCTCCGTGGGAGACACGATTGATCCCGCCGAGGGCTTCCGCAAGTTCCGCGGTCGCGATGTCGACACCAAAGCGTTGTTGCGAAAGCGAGGCTTTCCGACAGAATAACCGACGGAAGAACTGAGGGACTCAGCCCGCGTTATTCCGGCGCTCGATGACGGGCGCCGGAATCCCTGTGAAGACCGATGGCACCTGGCCAGCCCGCTTGCCTGAACAAGACGGGTACGCCCAACCGGGCCTAATCCAATGCCAGGATTTTGGGATGCGTCAGCAGGAATTGGGATCGTTTTTCGGCAAACGCCTTCAAACCTGACGGGTCCGACTCGTCGTGCTGAGCACGAAAGTCTTCCGTGGTGAAGAGCTTACGAGTATCCAACGCTACTTCGGCTTCAATCAGTTCGCGGTGTGCCTGAACCATGGGGCCGAGGTTCTCCCACTTCAGCATTTCGGCGATCGTGCGAATGTTCTCCAGATACTGCCGCTGCCACTTTGGATGGTTGAGAATCACACTCCGAAGCGGTGTCCTGGCGTTTTCCAGTCCGACCAACGGGTCCAACGTTTCGTCGCCATGACCGGCACCGCCTGGTCCACCGGGTCCACCGGGTCCACCGGGGCCGCCGGGGCCGCCGAATTGTCGGAAGAATTGCTCAAAGCCACCGCCGGGTCCACCGAAACCACGAGGTGGTCCACCTCGTCCGCCGGGACCTCCAGGTCCGCCGGGACCCTGTCGCTCAGCGCCACGTCCTCCACCACCACGTCCGCCGCGTCCACGGCCACCTGGGCCGCCACCCGGACCACCACCATGCTGGCCGCCGGTGAGCGTTTCGTTCATGTCGTGGGGCAGAATATGAAACTTGCCGTCCTGCTGTTTGAAGATGCTGTAGTCGCTGGCGCGTGTCCAATAACCGTCGCTGTTCACGAGTGCAACATCGCAGGCCAGAAACCAGAGCAGCCCGTCGATGTCCAGCATGGGCTCGAGCTTTTCCTCGAGCTGCAATTGCGGCGTTGTGTTCAGCACACGACACAGCTCAATGAGTTCCCGCCAGGCCGCTTTGGTGTCCTTCGATTTGATTTCAAATCGCGATTTGTACTCATCGAGGCCCTTGATATATCGCAGGCCACCGTCGGCATTGGGGCTTCCGGAGACCTTCCAACGCGTTCCTTTGTGTTGCTCGAAATTCTCTTTCAGGAAGGTCTTGTTGAACTGTTGCGAACTGACATATAGCCCCCAGCTTTCGCCATTGATGACAACTTTGACGAAGTTGGCCTTGGGGGCCGCGATGCGTTCCCGAGCGATCGTCGAATAAATCACCGAACTCATCATCGAAGCGTCGCCGTTGCAGTTCAGGAGATTCAGCGACTTGTAACCGTACAGCCGCTGGTCTTCATTGACGTAGTCCACCGAGATGTTCAGCGAACGTTTCGAACCCTCCGAAATCGTGAAGAAGGAAGACGCACCGCGAAAGCTGACGCCCACCTGAGGATACTCCTTGCCGTCAACAATCAGTTTTGCAGGCACCTCGACATCCGTGGGCTTGAAGGTCGCCAACTCCTGCTCCCAGTCGTCGTCCTCAAACTCCAGATACAGCGTCCGCAAAACGCTGGGATCGTAGAATGGTGCATCCGAATGGATACTGGCTTCTCCCACCGAAACCTTGGGACCGGGCGTGCCCGTCGTCACTCCGTGCCGGCCGCGTGGACCACGAAAACCGCCGCCAGACCGGCTCATTTTCACGACAGCTTTTCTGGCCGCCTGCCGCTCCTTTTTGTTCAGAAAGCCATCTTTGTCCCGGTCGAATTTCTTGGCGATTTCGATGTCCGGCTGGTCAGGACCTCCGCCGGGCGGTTGCGAGTACCCAATCCCAATAAGCCCCGCGAGGACCACTGTGACGATGAGGAGGGTTTGAAGCCGACTGGGTCGTGATATTGCCATGCTGGTACTGCCGTTCGTTTCACTTCATGCGTTCTTCATGATTGCCGCTTCCACAGTAAACGCACTTTTGCAGCCCCAATCGACTGAGAATTGTGCTTTCCCGAAAATCGGGCCAAAACCGATCAGGGCAGGGAGAAAGAGCAGCGCAGACTATGGGGCGCAAACCACCCGTCAGCAGGGAGCAAGACTGGCGGCGGCGATACACCCCGCCGGCGATAGCATCCAGATCGATTCAGAGGACAGTCGACGGTTGAAGCCCGGCTAGCCCGTCGTTTCGAAACCTTTGCGGACCCATTCGTTCAATCCGCCCTTGGCACTGCGAACGTTTCGATAGCCCTTCGATTTCAGCCACAACGTGGCCTGTTTCGAGAATTTCCCGATGTTGCAAACGGTTACGATCGCCGCGTCGCGATCCTCGGGAAACTCGCTGAACCGTTCGCCCATATCCGCCTGGGGAATGTTGACCGAGCCGGGAATATGAGCTTCGTCGTAATCCTTCGGAATGCGAATATCGACAACGACCGGTTTGGAATCGGCCTGCAATTGCTCGTTGAGATCCTTGACCTTCACCGTGTCATGGGGATTCTTCAGATTCTCCATCAGCTCGGCAACGAACTGGTCGTTCTTGCTGGGAGCGCCACTGGCCTCGCCTTCCTTCGGCGCGGGCGCCAGGTCGGGGAAGTGCTTCACGACCGACGAGGCATACTTGAAGATGTTGTCACAGAAAATCACGACCACGACATTGCCGGGCTCGTCGGGCACCAGCTTGAACGCCGCCGCCAGATTCATCCCGGAACTCGGACCGGCAATGATGGCCTCTTCTCGATTGAGCCGCATGCACAGCTCGTAAGCCTCTTTATCGTTGACTTCCACTTCGCCGTCGTATTCGCCGGGATGATACAGCTTGGTCTGCTGTAGCTGCCGGAAGCTCCGCACGCCCGGGATACTGTGACCTTCTTCGGGCACACTCCCGAGCACTTTGACGTCAGAATTCTGCTCTTTAAGGTAACGGCCGGTTCCCGTGATCGTTCCGCACGTTCCAAGGCCGGCAACAAAGTGCGTAACCTTGCCTTCGGTCTGCTTCCAGATTTCAGGCCCCGTCGTCTTGTAGTGCGCACCGGGATTGGCTTCATTGACGTATTGATCCAGAATCTCCCAGCCGTCCTGTTCACCGGTCGCGCGAGCCTTCGCAATCGCGCCCTCGGGAGCCCCCGGAGCAGGGCACAGCGAATCATCCAGCTCCTCGACGTCGGCGCCGAAAAACCGCAACGTCGTCCGCTTCTCCAGCGGAATCTGATCGGACAACGGCGTCCTCAACGAGTAGCCCATCAGATTGCCCATCATGATCAGGCCGACACCCGTATTGCCGGAAGTCGCCTCGACCAGCTTCGTCCCCGGCTTCAGGACACCTCGTTCTTCCGCATCGCGAATCAGGTTTGCGGCGACGCGATCCTTTACCGCACCGAACGGGTTGTACCACTCCAGCTTGGCATACACCTTCGTGTGCTTGAAAGGCGTGACCTTATTGAGCAGCACCAGCGGAGTCGGATTGTCCTCGCCGGAAAGCAGCCCCAGCATCGAGTCGTAAACGCGGGTATTTTGGTTGTTCGACATGGTCAAAGATGAATTTCGGGGAATTTCGAGTCAGATAGCATAGTGAATGCCGTACTCCGGATACCAGATCGATATCCGCGAGGCGGGAAGAGCGGAAATTCTATTCCAGTCGGCCCGGAAGTGAAGTGGTGGCGAGTGGCGAGTGGCGAGTGGCGAGTGGCGAGTGGCGAGTGGCGAGTGTGAAATGGGATTGAGATGAACGACAAGCCCGGATTTAGAAATCGACATCGGAAGCTGAAGCTCGATCGGCTGGAAGATCGGCGTCTGCTGGCCGTAAACGTTGTCGTGTCTCACGATCCAATCCCGGACGCACTTCCCGGTGAAAGCATCTCCGCAACAATCAGCGTTTCCAACTTTGGCGACGAACCAGCAACCGACGCAAAGATCGAAACCAATCTCGACGAGATCATCGACGACCTCAAATGGACGCGCACGACTTCCTTCGAAACGCCAATTCGTGCCGAGCAGCTCCGCGCCGTCGCTCGGCCGGCCGAACGTGAGTACGCCGACCAAAACGAATTCGAGCCCGTACCAGTTGGCGACATCAACGCCGATGGCTTCGTCGATTTCGCCCGAGCCATCGAACCGGCTTCCTACTGGGACCCAATCGATCGCATTGAAATTGCATTTGGCGACAGCACCGGCCTGCCGCCGGACGCCTTCGCCGAATTCGATGGCAGCAGCGGTTTCATCGTCGGCGTCCGCAGCTACTACGGAGTGGATCTCCACGGCGGCGACTTCAACGGAGACGGCATCGACGACCTGATCATCGGCAATGGAGGATGGGGAGGCTGTTCCCCAATCGGAAGCGGAAACTGCCCGATCACATGGACGCGTGTATCCTACAAAACCGGAGGCGCCTTGATTCTGTTTGGCGCCCCGACGGTTGGCAACGACGGCGAATTGGTACCGTCGCCGAATAACAGCGCGAGCCTGACGATGGACATCAACGAATATAACGAACCAATAAAGACGACAGCGGGCGACGCAAACGGAGACGGCATTGACGACGTCATGATCAGCGGAGGCGGGCGTAGTTTTTTGACCTTAGGCAGCTCGGCCCCCTCATCTCGCAACTTTCGCGAGGCACTCAACTCGCCCTACCGCGAATTCAATCCGGGCGAGGGACTGGAAATCTACGACAACCTCCAATTCGTTAACTGCTGCGCTGCAGGTGTTCACGGTGATGGGCCCGGCGAACTCGGCCTTATTGACGACGACGATGACGGTACGTCCAGCATCTGGCTTGGCAATGGGCGGGCGTTTGACATCGCGGATTCACTAGCAGCGCCCCAGGAAGAGGACAGCCGGCTTGCGATACCCCCGACTATTCTCCCGGGACAGCGAATCCAATGGCAGGTAACCGGTGATGCGGCGAAGACGGGAGCAAACCACGTCGTCTCTATAGAAGTGTCAGTCGCGGATCCGCCAGTAGCTGGCGACGTCGACGGCGATGGCGTCGTGGGAGATGCCGATTTACGAGCACTCATCGCCGGTTTTGGCAAACAAGACGCCCTGCGGAAAGATGGTGATCTCGATGAAGATGGAGCCGTGACCTTCAGCGACTATCTCATCCTGAGTGCAAACTACGACCAGCCAACGCCGCTTTCGAGTCACCCAACGGGGGCGTGAAATGCGGCGTAACGCGAGGATCAAAGCCAAGAAACGGCGATTAGGGCTCGATCGCCTGGAGGACCGGAGCCTGCTGGCCGTAAACCTTGTCGTGTCCCACGATCCGCTCCCGGACGCACTTCCCGGTGAAAGCATCTCCGCGACGATCAGCGTTTCCAACTTTGGCGATGAAACAGCAACCGACGCAAAGATCGAAACCAATCTCGACGAGATCATCGACGATCTCACATGGACACGCACCACTACCTTCGAAACGCCCCTTCGCGCTGAGCAGCTCCGCGCCGTTGCTCGACCGACATCCGTTCGGCCCCAATCACAGGATGTCTTCGAACCGGCTCGCATCGGTGACCTAAACAACGACGGCTTCGATGACTACGCCCGCGTCATTCGCGCTCCGCATTCATTCCTCCCAAACAATCGTGTTGAGGTCGCATTTGGCAAGAGTTCCGGACTGGCAGGCGATGCGTTCTCCAATCTCGATGGCTCGACCGGCTTTTTCATTGAGATGGCGTTGCTCAATGCCGTCAGCTTCACATCGGCAGACGTCAACGATGACGGAGTCTCGGACCTGGTGATCGGAAACGGCGGCTGGGGCCACTGTTCGCCGGCCTTTTCGGGAATCTGCTCCTCCGGCTCCTCCCTGAATGCAAGAAGGGAAGGGGGAGCGATAATCGTGTTCGGCTCGTCGTCGATTGGAGCCAACGGTTCGGCAATTCTCTCACCAAGCCATTATGTGTACCTACGCATGAAGATCAACGAGACAGACGAGGCCATCCGGACGACCGTCGGTGATGTTGACGGCGATGGCATCCCAGACGTAATGACAAGCGGCGGTGGTCGCGCCTTCGTGACCTACGGCGACGCAGCGATCCACGCCCACGACTTTGGCGAGTCGCTGGATGCGCCGTCCGAAGGCTTCCCACAATCAATGGGCTTGGAGATTCATGACTCGCTTCGTTTTCCGCCCGAGGACCTGACAGAATTCCAGGGCTTCGGGCCGGCTGAACTCGCACTGTTCGATGACGATGCTGACGGTGTGGCGAGTATCTGGCTTGGAGACGACTTGGTCTACGACCTGCGGGGAGCACTCCCGGTCAGCGAAGTGGGAGCCGGAACCATCGATGACCTGCTGCCGATCGATCCGGGACATCGCGTGACGTGGGCGATCTCGGGGACAGTCAGACAAGCGTCCACTGGGGCACAAGTGTTCGCTCGAACTTCCGACAGCCAAACAGATGAACAACCGACCAACAACCTCTCCATCGGCCTCGAGGCCGTCGCATCAACCATCGAACTCATCACATCCCCCACGGCCAGCGTGCGTCCAGGAGAAACGGCAACGTGGCGGTTCCGCGTGACGAACGCGGGAAGACTGCCACTGACATCGGCCACGTTATCCGAATCGATCAGCACCAACCTTGAAGACATCCGCTGGACTCGAGTTGATGCGGGGTTCCCCGACGCAGCCATTCGACGCAATGCAACACGAGGCATCAACGAACTCGATCTTCTGTTGGATGGATTCGGAGTTACGTTTGCCGACCGCTTTCAACTCATGAGCGAGCCCGGACGTCACAATACGCACATGACTGTCCCAGGCGATGTTAACGGTGACGGATTCGACGACGTAATCGCCGGCGACGGGAAGCTCTTCTTCGGGGCGGCCGACTTTGGGATACTCCCTCGGGCCGAACCGCCGACAACGCGGGTCAACGAGGGCTTCCACCCGAATTCCCATTTCATTCAATTGGATAATTACGTGTCCGGGTCGACGCGACTGGGCGATATCAATGGTGATGGCCTTGATGACTTTGCACACTTCTCCAGCAATCGAACGGGGCAGGTCGTTGACACGATTCGGCTCGGGAGCACCACCGCGGACTTCCCGACGATTCATGTCAACGTCGGACCGCAAGACTACTTCGCTCCCGCCGGCGATTTTGATGGCGATGGAATGGACGACCTCCTTGTTTTCGACATTAGCCGGACCGGCGAACACGACAGGACGTTCCTTGTCCCTGGTCGGAGCGTCTTTTCTCCCGATGAGACCGTACGTCGGCAAGGCGATACGTCCATCCGGTTCGACGGCCTTGTGCATGCAATTGGCGACCTGAACGGCGACGGCAGGAGCGATCTCATGATGGGTTCGAACATCGTTTTGTCTGCAGACTTTGAACAGACGGGCGAAAATCTCGATGCCAATTCACTTCCGGCAGAAAGCGTCATTCCAGTCAGATCCAATGGCGAAGCCTACAACATCCGCGACATGGCCCACGGCGGGGATCTGAACGGCGACGGCATGAAGGACCTCATGCTATTCGGTCCAACGCCGGGGCCCCGCGATCCCCACGGGCTCAGCTGGGCGGTGACGACAATCTTTGGCAACCGGCAACTCGCCCCAATTTTCGAAATAGAGAACCTTCCCGCCGAGACGGATTATCGTGAAGTCGTGTACTCGGAATTGGGAACCCCTGGGGACCTGAACGGTGACGGGATCGACGAGCCGCTCGTGTGGGAATCACTCCCAAACAGTGAAAACGTGGGAGTTGCTATTTCCGGAACGGACCACCAACCGCATACGCTCTCACAGCAACTGCAGATTTACACCGTTGAATTTGAGCAGATGGATAGCGGGTTCGACATCAATGGCGATGGGTACGAGGACCTTGCCTTTGTCGCGGAAGCCGGATCCTGGCCGGTTGGGGCCACGACGTTCGACAACATCATATTTGGGCGGGCCCATGGCGTAACACACGATGTGGATATCTCCCAGCCGCTCCATCTCCCGCCGATTGCCGCGGTCGAATTCGAAGTCACCGGGACACTCATCAGGGAACTCGATGACATCGCCGGAACGATCAGCCTGCAGCTGCAGGACCACCAGTTCATTCTCGGCGAGGAAATCTCGCAATCGATTTCGATTGATGTTCCGGCCGCAGTGCCGCCAGTAGCGGGCGACGTCGACGGCGATGGCGTCGTGGGAGATGCCGATTTACGAGCACTCATCGCCGGTTTTGGCAAACAGAATGCCCTGCGGGAAGATGGTGATCTCGATGAAGATGGAGTCGTAACCTTCAGCGACTATCTCATCCTGAGTGCCAATTACTACCAGCCGCGGCGATGACCGGCGGGCTCGAGAAAGCAGCACGGCGAGGCTTCCGCTGTGAGCTACCCAACACGGCCCGTGAACCTCCTGAGTGGACCGGACCTCAATTGTTAGGGCACGGGGATTCTGGTAACTTACGCCGGTGCGGGCGTATCTCCTGATTTGGTAGGGACTTCGAGCCGCTTTGCCGTCTGATGAGCCAGTTGGGCGGTCCACACGCTGAAAATACGGAGTAGTTTGATGAAGGCCAGCCACGAACTGTGGAAATCGCATTTTGACGGCAAACTTCCTGCCAATCTCGCGGAAGAAATCGACACTTTCGAAACCGAGATCTCGCTGCGAAGTCAGGATAAAGTCGACGAAAAAGTCTTTGCCGAAACGCGATTGCGACGCGGCGTTTATGGCCAACGTTACGACAACGGCCAAAGGCACGATGGCTCGGAGTCGAAGCCACTGCCGTTCGAGGACAAAATCACCAAAGGTCCCAACACCGTCTGGGATGCCCCGGGCATGCAACGGATCAAGATTCCGTACGGCGGAATGACCCCGGAACAGCTTGAGTGCATGGCGGATCTGGCGGAAGAGTATTCTGACGGCATCGGCCACATCACGACTCGGCAGGATTTCCAGCTGCACTTCATCCACATCGAAGACACGCCGGCACTCATGCGTCGGCTGGCCGAGGTTGGCATCACCACGCGTGAGGCATGTGGCAACTCGGTTCGCAACGTCACCGGCTGCCCCTTCATGGGAGTCTGCAAGGACGAACCGTTCGACGTCACGCCCTACGCGGACGCTCTGACTTGGTTCATGATCGGCCACCAGGATGCTCAAAATTTTGGCCGAAAATTCAAGCCATCCTTTAGCGGTTGTGAACAGCACGCCTGCGGCCTGGCCCAAATGCACGACTATGGTGTCACGGCTCGTGTTCGCGAAATCGACGGTCAGGAAGTACGCGGCTTCAAGGTTGTCGTGGGAGGCGGACTGGGTGCCGTCCCACGTCAGGCGAAGGTGCTGGACGAGTTCATGGCTCCCGAAGAGCTACTCCCAACCGCTCAGGCGATCGCTCGCATCTTCGGTCGTCACGGCGAAAAGAAGGTTCGCAGCCGCGCTCGCCTGAAATTCCTCATCGAAAAATGGGGCATCGACAAGTTCAAGGAAGAAGTGGCCGTTGAACGGGCCAAATTGCCTCACGACGATCGTTGGGCTGACTTTGTCGACAACGTCGAACGGACGCAGGAAAAGCCAAAGAAAGAGCCCGGGGTCATGCCAGCACTCAATGGCAACGCTGCGATGAATCACTGGATCAAAACCAACATCCGCGATCAGCGTCAGGAGGGTTACGCGTGTGCCACCGTGACGCTGCCGCTGGGTGACATCACGCCGGACCAACTACGTGATCTTGCGGATATTGTCCGCGAATTCACCAACGGCACGATCCGCACGAACGTGGAACAGAACTTCGTGATTCGCTGGGTCAGCAAGTCCGACATTCCGGCTCTCTACGAAAAACTCTCCGCCGCCGGACTCGCCGAACCGGGCGCCAGTTGCGTTACCGACATCGTAGCCTGCCCAGGCACGGACACTTGCAAGCTGGGCATCTCGTCGTCACGGGGACTTGCCGGCGAACTGCGAGACCGCTTGATCGCCAAGGGCGTCGAACTGGACGAAGCCATCCAGAACCTGCATATCAAAGTCAGCGGTTGCTTCAACAGCTGCGGCCAGCACCATGCTTCCGACATTGGTTTCTACGGAGTCAGCCGCACCATGCAGGGATTCAAGGTCCCGCACTTCCAGGTCGTCCTGGGTGGCCAATGGGAAGAAAACGCGGGCGCTTACGGCCTGCCGGTCGTTGCGATTCCGTCCAAACGAATTCCCGATGCACTCACGCTGCTCACGGATTACTACCTCCGTGAACGAGAATCCAACGAGGCGTTTCCAAAGTTCGTCGGTCGCATCGGCAAGGTGAAGCTCAAGCAGGTGCTTGACCCGCTCACGCAGGAACCGCCAACTCACGAAGAAGACGCTCAGTTCTTCTCCGATTGGTCAGACCCACGCCAGTATTCGCTGGGCGACATTGGCAAAGGCGAGTGTGCCGGCGAAGTCGTCACGCAATTCGAATTCGAGATTACTGCCGCCGAGCGGATCGAATTTGAGGCTCAGGTTTTGCTGGAAGACGGCAATGGTGCCGAAGCTGGAAAAGAAGCCTACAAGGCGATGATCAAAGCAGCGAAGGCGTTGGTCCTCATCCAGTACGACGACGTCACGGATGAAGATCCCGACGAAATCGTGGACGAATTCAAGGAACGCTTCTACGACACCAAGCGTGTTTTCGATCCATTCGCCGGTTCGAAGTTTGCGGACTACCTGTTCGCGGCTCACGAGCAGAAGGACAAGGCACACGACGTGGCGTCCGCTCGTACGCTGATCGAAGAAGCTCACTTGTTCATCGAGTCGATTTACAACTGCTACAACCGAATTCGATCTGAAGGCGTCGAATCCGCCTAGCGGCACACGCGATCGTACTTCAAAAACACAGAGACCAGTTCCGGGCCGACGCCCTGACTACGGACAACGAAAATGAATCTTCAACACATCGCATTCAAGATCTTCGTCGACGGTGAACTCTCCGCAGACTGGGAACAGTTCATCAATGTATTTCACGGCTGGGTCGCCGCTCAGTCGATGCCCGAAATGATGATCGACGTCGCCGACTATCGCCATGTTCCAAATGGCCCCGGCGTTATCATGGTGGGCAACGAAGCGGACTACTACATGGACAATACCGGCGGCAAACCCGGCCTGCGTTACGTCTGCAAAGTCAAAAAGGACGCTGACAACCAGACGCAGATCAAAGAAGCTTTCTCGGCAGCCGCCGCTGCATGTGCTCGGCTAGAAGCTGAAGTTGCCGGCCTGAAGTTCAGTCGAACGACGTTTGAAGTAACGATCAACGATCGCGGCTTTGCCCCGAACAATGACGAAACTCGAGCATCTCTTGCAAGCGAATTGCCAGGCATTCTCGCTGCCGTACTGGGCGGTGAGGCGAACGTCGAACTGCAGCAGGACCCACGCAAGCTGGCCGGAGCCCTTGTCACGGCAAGCTCACCGGTCGAACTGACGGCTGCCTGACCCCGGAATTCGGAAGCAACCGGACTCCAACGCGGTTGCCAAACCGGCTCCAACAAGGCTCAATTGCGGCGTTGGCAGGTCGCGAAACCAAACTTTGAGTTTCGGCGACTTTACCGGTATGATGAAGGCCCCGCCCTCGCGATGGTCTCATCATGCCGTCAGCTCACCGACTCACCGTACAAGCTTGCCTTTGGTGTTCGCTTGCGCTGAGTATCATTTGTTGCCCACAAGCCACAGCAGCGGAGACGCTCGAAGTCGACCGCGTCCCGGATTTCGATACGGAGATCCAGCCCATCCTTGCTGCGACGGGCTGCAGCACCGGCGCCTGTCACGGCAAGCAGGGCGGCAAGAACGGCTTTCAACTGTCCCTGCTGGGATTCGATAGCGACTTTGACCACGCGGCGTTAACTCAACAGGCGCGTGGGCGACGCGTCTCCATCGGATCGCCGGACGAGAGCCTCATTCTGCAAAAAGCCACTGCTGCCGAACCGCATGGTGGCGGTCAACGTTTCAAGCGAGAAGACGGGTACTACCAAATCTTGCGTGACTGGATCGCTGCCGGTTCGCCGCGTCACAGCACGCCGGCGATCCAACTTGAGGAAATCCGATTGGAGCCAACGGAACTGGTCATGGCTCCCAACAGTCGCGACCGCCTGTCCGTGATCGCGAGTTTTTCCGATGGCTCCAGCCGTGACGTCACTCAACTCACTTCTTTCAGTTCGAATGAATCCGTCGTTGCGAGCGTGAAGGCGAGCGGCGAGATTCAAAGTGGCCCCATCGCGGGTGAAGCGGCCATCATGGCGAGATTCATGGACCGCATTACGACGTGCAAAGTCCTGCTGCCTCGAACACAGCAGCCGGATTCCGGAATCTACGCCAACCTGCCTGTCGAGAACCCAATCGACGGGCTGGTATGGAAGAAACTCGCGAGACTGAACATCGTGCCCTCGGACGTGGCCAGCGACCAACGTTTCTTGCGTCGCGCGTACCTGGACATCATCGGTCGTCTACCGCCGCGTGACGTTGTGATTGAATTCCTTGCAGACGAATCACCGGATCGTCACGAGGCACTCGTCGATCGATTGCTGGAGCATCCGGGGTACGCGGATCACTGGGCTAACAAGTGGGTCGATCTACTGCGGCCGAATCCCTATCGCGTCGGCATCAAGGCCGTGATGAGCTTTGACAACTGGATTCGCGAGGCGTTTCGCGAGAACCGACCGTACGACGAATTCGTGCGTGGTATCGTCGCGGCCGAGGGTAGTACGTGGCACAACGGCGCCGCCACCCTGTTCCGCGACCGACGTTCGCCCGAGGAGTTGACGACCATCGTCAGCCAACTGTTTCTCGGAGTAAGACTGGAATGTGCGCGATGTCATCATCACCCGTTCGAAGTTTGGGGACAGGATGACTTCTATTCCTTCGCCGCTTTCTTTGCCCGGGTGGGCCGTAAGGGTACGGGCCTTTCACCACCGATTTCCGGCGGCGAAGAAATCGTCTACCTCAAAGAGTCCGGCGAGACCAAACACGCTCGCACGCTAAAAACGCTGGCTCCGCGAACTCTCACGGGGGACAAAATCGGTGACGACCAGGATCGCCGTAAGGCACTGGCCGCATGGATGACGTCCGACGAAAATCCCTTCTTTGCGAAGGTCATCGCGAATCGTGTTTGGGCGGACATGATGGGGATTGGAATCGTCGATCCCGTCGATGACATGCGGGCGACAAATCCGCCCAGCAACCCGGAACTGCTTGAGGCACTGGCGCAGCACCTGAAGGACAATGACTACAACCTCCAGTCTCTCATACGCTTGATCGCCACGTCGCACGTGTACCGGCTGGGAACGTCGCCGAACGAATCGAACAAGGGCGACTACCGTAATTACTCAAGGAAATACCGCCAGCGGCTTCGCGCCGAAGTGTTGCTGGATGCGATCAACGACATCACGGGAACTCGTGAGAAGTTTGCCGCCATGCCCGCCAACTCGCGCGCCAACCAGATTTGGTCGGCGCGCGTGCCGTCGTTGTTTCTCGATACATTCAGTCGGCCGGACCTCAATCAGGACCCACCGTGCATGCGAGTGTCCGACTCAGCCGTAGTCCAGTCGCTGCATCTGATGAACTCGCCCAACCTTCACGAGAAGGTGACGGCCGACGGCAACTTTGCCGCACAACTTGCAGAATCCGAAAGGACTGCGGACGAAATCGTCAACGAACTGTATTTGCGAGTTTATAGTCGTTACCCTGACGACGACGAGAAGCTTACGGGCCGGACCTGGTTTGACAAGTCAACCTCGCGGCGGTCGGCGACGGAAGACTTGCTGTGGGCGATGCTAAATTCAGCGGAGTTTGTATTTCGGGACTGATTGTCCTGAATCCATCGGAACTCGATCACCTGGCGGAAAGATAATCGCATGAACAAGCACAGTAATTGCGAAGGAACGACGCGGCGAGACTGCCTGCGACTGGGCGTCGGTGGAATGCTGGGCGCTGGTCTTGTCGACATGCTGCGTCTGCGGGCCGAGGCAAGTACACCGGCCAAACCCAAGACCAGTTGTATATTGATATGGCTGGACGGTGGTCCGACGCACTACGAAACTTTCGACCCGAAACCCGAGGCACCGGTCGAGATTCGCGGCGAGTACGAAGCGATCAAAACGAAGGTGCCCGGCATGCTCTTTTCGCGGCACATGCAGAAGCTGGGGGCGATTGCCGACAAGCTGGCGATCGTCCGATCGATTCAGCACAACCAGGGCAATCACGGCGCCGGCAATCACTACATGATGACGGGAGCACCACCTCGCATACCGGTTGGCTGCGGCGCGTTCGTCAGTTTCCATCCCAGCCTCGGTTCTGTGACGGCTTACGAACGTGGCGCTCCGGATGGGCTGCCGGCCTATTTCACGCTACCCAAGATGTCGCGAAGCGGTGGCCCGAATTTCCTGGGTGCCAAGTACGCGCCGTTTGTGGTTCCGGACGATCCCAACCGAAAGTCGTTTCAGGTCCGCGATGTGACCTTGCCGGGCGGTTTGCTGAGCGATCGATTTGGGGGACGTAAGGAGCTGCGGCGGGACATCGATCAGCTCGAACGGTTCGCCGATCAGGCCGCTGGGGATCCGGCCGTGCCGTTCGATCAGTACTACGAACAGGCGTACTCGCTAGTCACGTCGCCCGCCGCCAAACGGGCTTTCGATATTCACAGCGAAGAAGAACAGACCAAAGAGCAGTACGGTCGCAATTCGTTTGGACAGCGAGCGTTACTCGCAAGGCGGCTGGTCGAGGCAGGAGTGCCTTTCGTTACGCTCTACGAAGGCGGCTGGGACCATCACACGAATCTGTTTCCGGCGCTCGACAAGAAATTGCCTCCACTGGAATCGTCGATCGCGGCCTTGATCAATGATCTGGACGACCGCGGACTATTGGATTCGACGCTGGTCGTCTGCCTCGGCGAGTTCGGGCGTACTCCCAAGATCAACAAGGACGGCGGCCGCGATCACTGGTCGAACGCCATGAGCGTGATGTTTGCTGGCTGCGGGGTTCCCGGTGGACAGGCGATCGGGGCCACCGATAAAGCGGGATACGCCGCGGTGGACCGGATTCTCTCACCGGAAAACTTCGTGTCGACAATCTACACGAAACTGGGCATAGATCCGCATCGCATCTACCACACGCCGCAGGGACGTCCCGTGCATCTGGTTAGCGACGCGACGCCGATCTCCGAGCTCTTTTGATGGTTCGCCGCGTACTGTTAACGCTCGCCGCGCTGCTTTCGCTGGCGGCCGGTTCACCGGGTGAAGAAGCAAATCCGGCAGGGCCAAGCCTAAAGGCTTTCTTTCCTTCGGGAGGCCAACGCGGCACTCGTGTTGAGGTTTCCCTGATTGGCAGTTTTCCGAATTGGCCCGTCGAAACGTGGACCAACTCGGAAGCGCTGCAGGTTGAGTCCGTCGCCGGTGACGAGCGTGCCTTGTCCGTCACGATTGATGAATCTGCTCGTCCCGGAGTCCACTGGATTCGCGTTTGCAATGCTTACGGAGCTTCAACGCTGAGGCCCTTCGTCGTGGAGACTGTCCAGGAGAAGCTGGAATCGGATTTCTCCGACACCGAAATCCCGTTGGCCGATCCAGTCATTATCAATGGGCGGCTGGAGAAGAAAAACGAAGTCGACACCTATCGGCTGTCCCTGGCGAAAGACCAGCCCGTCGCGATCTCGATCAATGCCCACGAACACGTCGGCTCGCCGATGGACTGCGTAATGCAGATCTTCGACCCCAAGCATGAAGTTGTCGTCGCGCAGACCGACGACTCACCTCGCCGCGATCCCAAACTGGTGTACTCCGCGAGCAGGGCAGGGGAGTATGAAGTTCGCCTGTTTGCCTTCCCAGCGACGCCGAATCAGACGATCGGATTCGCGGGAGCGGAAGATTTCGTTTACCGGCTAACCGTTTCCACGTCGGGCATCGTTCGACGCGCAGCTCCCTTGCTGATCGGACCGTCGATAACGGGGAAGTATGACTCCAATCCACTGCAATTGGCTGGCGACCTCTTGCCGGCACGCAGGGCGGAAATTGTCGCACACCACGATGGCCAATTCGCCACGGCCTTTGCTGACCGCGTGCCCGGCTGGTTCGACGTCGAAATTGTCGACGCGACGCCGATGCAGGAAGCACACGACGGCGAGCCGAATGCTCCGCTTCCGTTGAAATTCGGAAGCCGCGTTTCCGGGACAATTGCGGTCGATGGCGAAGTCGATATCTACTCCATCGATCTGGCGAAGGGAGATCGAATTCGCGTTCGTGCCACTTCGAGGTCGCTGGGTTTTCCGCTGGATCCGGTCCTCGAAATCCAGTCCACCGATGGCGGGCGGTTGGCGAGGAACGACGACGCGGCCGGCAACGCCATGGACCCGCGAGACGCGACGGTCGCGTTGACTGCGAAGACAGACGGGCGGCATCTCGTCAGGATCAGCGACCTGCACGGCCGCGGAGGGGACGAGTTCGCCTATTTACTGTCGATTGACCGGGATGAACCCGACTTCGGATTGGAAGCCAAGTCGGAAACGTGGAAAACAGCCGCGAGCGAGACGCTGGAGATTCCCATCGAGATCAAACGTTCGGCGGACTTTAAGGAAGACATCTCCGTGGTCGTGACGGGGATCCCCGGACACGTGACCGTTTCAGGCGGACTTTCGATCGCCGGCAGCGACACGGAGAAAGCTCTCACGCTTCGAATTCGCGGTGAGGAAGCCTTTTCGGGGCCCATTCAAATCCTCGGCCTCTCCGGGATCACTCCGCTGGCGAGGAAGACAACCTGTCCTTCGGTGCTGCCCGGAGTTCAAACGGACCGATTCTGGCTGACCATCCAGCCGCGCCCCGTCGAGCCAGAAACTGCGTCTGAGCCCACTCAAAAGTGACGCCGCCCGTCCGCCAGACAGGCTTCTGCTGCCCGGCTCTGTTTCTGTCAGGCGGCTTTTTCGTGCGGCTGATCCGCGGACTCGTTGTCCAGCTGGTCGGTTTCGCCCCGTAAACGGACGGTGAACTCGTCCAGAAGCGCAAGAATCTGGGCATCCAGTTCATCCAGCTTCGCCAAAACCTCGTCTTGGCGGCGTTCCAGTTCGGCCTGCAGAGACCCGTTTTCGGTACCCTTGGAGCGGGATCGCACGGCTATACCACCTAGACAAGTTTTGGGGAGATCATGTAAGATGAGGAGCTGTAAACAACTAAAAGTGGTCGTCTACATTTTTCATTGCGAGGAAACGCGTGGTAAAGCTTGTCGTTCGCGATCGTGAGAGCATTCAGGAAGCTGTACGTCGCTTCCGTAAACTTGTTGAACGAAGTGGCATCAAAAAAGAGATGCGTCGTCGAGAGTTCTACGAGAAGCCGAGTGCTTTGAAGCGACGCGCCCGATTGCGCGCCGAGCGTCGATCGCGCCGAGCCGTCACTTAGGCTCGACGTTCTTCATTGACTCGTGTTCCGGCCGCCTTCTGTGCGGCCGATGAATGCTGCCGTGTCGTCTGGTTAGTACCAGACTCGACCGCTCCACGTGTGCGATTGTCGCCACGTACGGCCAACCCAAAACGGCGTGTAGCTCATGTAGGGGTTCGCGTTGACGGTAGGTCGCGACTGCGAGTAACCGAACCACTTGCGTGAGTCAATTCGCTGCTGACGCTGCCCGGCTTTGTGCATGGCCTTTTTCAGCAACAGGCTCTGTGTCGACGTGCTGTCGAACGTGTCGTAAGACTCGCCGGCATCCTGCCCCTCACTGGCCACCGTTTCGACATCGGCCGATCCAACCTGCTGAGCTACAAACGGCTCGGCAGCGTAGCGGAAAGTGCCCTGCTGAGCAGCGGCGGACCCGGCTGCCAGAGCGATTAGAATCAATGTTGTCGAGAGCAGACGCATGGACGGGATCCTCCGTGAAATTGGCAAGCGACCAATAGCACGAGACCGGATGATTCATCACCCACGATTGATTGCTCTCGTGCGAACGAAAGTAGGGATCGGACGGATTCCGCGATGTTGATGAGCCACAATCGCTGCGACCGGCACTTCAGCATGGCAAGGTTTGACGGTAATGGAACCCTTGCATGCGAGCGTTCCGGTTAGGCAACTACGGGCGTGCTACCACTTGGGAACAGACGCTGATAATCGCGAGTTCCACCACCCATTGCCAGCACATAAAGGTGATGCCCATCTCCACCCTGCCAGGCAGCAAACTGACTCCACTGCTTTGACGCCATACGCTGGGGCTTGGCTGGAGGCTGAAGCGGGAATTCACTGGTCGGCAACGAACGGCTGGTCTGCAGGACGAACAGAATAGCAGGCGGCCCACCCGGAGTCGTCATTTCAAACGCAGTCGCGGAACTGGCAAACGAAAGCTCACGAGCTTGCCAGCCACCCGGACGACGCAACTGCACGGGGATTCCACCGCCGGTAAACGAATTCATCGGTCCCCAGCGGAACCAGTTCTTCGCAAGCACCGACGCTGCCACTTCGTCAAAGACACGATTGCGGGCAATGGGGCGAGTCCTCCACAAGTAAGTTCCAGTCCCTGCAAGCAGGCCAGAGACTCCCGCAGCCAGGCCAACTTCCAGCACGCGCCGTCGCGAAACTCCCGCAGGGACCGTCCCTTCGCGTCCATCGTTGGTGGCAGCTCCCACGGAGGCCAAACGTTCGCTTTCGCAATCTACTTCGCCTGCGTCTTCGGAAACTGCAGCAAGCAACCGTTGCTCCAACCCCTCAGGAATCTTCACATCACGTAGCGCCGACGCCAGCTTCGCATCGCGATGCTCTGACTTTTCCGAATCATACGTCGACATGATCATTCACCCTTGAGTTCAACATGCGAGACTTCAATTGCGATTTTGCCCGGTACAGGCGGCTCATAACCGTCCCCGGAGCGATGCCCAATTCCGTCGCGATGTCCCGGTAGCTTTTCTCTTCGAAGTAAAACATCAACAGGGCAACCCGATACACTTCCGGCAACTCGAGCAGTTTTTGCTGCAAACGCTCGCCGTCATGCTGGCTATCATGCGCCGGATCGATGGCGACATCCGTCAGCGGTAACTCCACATCCGTTGCCACCATCGGGCGTCGCTTCCGACATGACTTGAGGAATGTCGTCCGCAATACCTGAAACAACCACCCCCGTGCTGCGGCGGGTTCGCGAAGCTGCGAGAGCTTTCGGTGTGCCGTGAGGAATGTCTGCTGCGTCAGGTCCTCGGCGTCACCCGCCTGCCCGGAGAGCCGAAACGCATAGCGATACAACGATTCGTAGTGCTCGCCAATCAGCTGCTCAATGGTCAGTTTCGGATTGTTATCAGTCTTGCGATTCACGCGACAACTTCCTGGCCGGAGGCAAACTCGCTGGAGCGCTGCGTTCGCCAGCCACCGCCGTAGGCATCTTGAGCCATTGGCATGTCTGGTAGATCCAATCGAGCACGGATTTATTCCCGAATAGTACGAATACGCTTCTTTTGAACAAGCTTCCGGCAAAACGGCCTGCCAGAGAGCCGAAATCACCGACTACGACGGGATGGCCACCTGAGTAACGGCAACCGGAATCGACCCAAGGACCCTCATCGCTTCTTGGGTTTTGGAATCCGGGAAGCCGTCCCACGACGTCCCTTTTTGCGACCGCGTCGCTGGTTACCCGCCCCGGAGCGAGCCTTCTTCTTACCCGTTGGCTCGTCGCCTTCTTCCAGCTGGGAAAGTCGATCGCGAATCGCGGCGGCCCGTTCGAATTCCATATTCTCCGCCGCAGCCAGCATCTCGCCGCGGAGTTCCTCGATGTACTCAAGGTCCACTCCGCCGTCCCCGGAGTTGACGGCAGCTTCGGCGACGGATTGGCGAGCCTGGGCGTCTGCTTCAATACCGCTCTTGATAGTGCGTTTGACGGTCCGGGGCGTAATCCCGTGCTCGTCGTTGTAAGCCTGTTGCGCTGCCCGCCGTCGTTCGGTTTCTTCGATGGCCTTCCGCATGGACTCGGTGATCTTGTCCGCGTAGAGAATCACCTTTGCTCGATCGTTACGCGCTGATCGCCCGATCGTCTGAATGAGCGACGTCTCACTCCGCAGGAACCCTTCCTTGTCTGCATCAAGGATTGCCACGAGCGAAACCTCAGGCAGGTCCAGGCCCTCCCGCAGCAAGTTAACACCAACAAGGCAATCGAACAGGCCCTCACGCAGATCCTTCAAGAGCTCGACGCGTTCGAACGCATCGAGTTCGCTATGCAGCCATCGGCAACGCACGTTTTGTTCATTCAGATATCCCGACAGGTCCTCCGCCAGTCGCTTCGTCAAGGCGGTCACCAGAATCCGGTCACCCATGTTCACTCGCTCGCGCACCTGCTCCAGGAGATGAGCGACCTGCCCCCGCGCCGGCGAGATCTCAATGACCGGATCAAGCAAACCCGTCGGTCGAATGATCTGCTCAACGATTTCGCCACCGGTCTGATCCAGCTCGTAGTCGTTGGGGGTCGCCGAAACGTAGACAACCTGATTGATTCGTTGCTCCCATTCTTCAAACTTCAGTGGCCGATTATCGAGCGCGCACGGCAGGCGAAACCCGTGGTCAACCAGCGTGGTCTTCCGACTGCGGTCGCCGGCGTACATCGCCCGGACCTGCGGGACCGTCACATGGGATTCATCTATGAACAGCAGGAAATCCTCGGGGAAGAAATTGTAGAGCGTATCGGGCGTCGTCCCCGGCTCGCGGCCGGACAAAGGCCGACTGTAGTTCTCGATCCCCGGGCAGTAGCCGACTTCCTGCAGCATCTCGATGTCATAACGCGTGCGTGCATTCAGCCGTTGAGCCTCCAGCATTTTGCCTTCGCCCTTGAACTTCTCAAGCTGTTCTTCCAGCTCCTTCTTGATCTCCTCAACGGCATTGGCAATACGGTCCTCGGGCATCACAAAGTGCTTGGCCGGGTAGACGAAAAGTTGCTTTTCATGGCTGAGCACTTCGCCGCTGGTTGGATTGATCAGCGAGAGCTGCTCGATCTCGTCACCCCATAGCTCAATGCGATACGCGAACTCCTCGTATGCCGGCCACACCTCAACACAATCGCCTCGAACACGAAACTTGCTGCGTTCGAACCCGACGTCGTTGCGTTCATACTGGATGTCGATCAGTTTCCGCAGTGTATCGTCGCGGTCGATGGTTTCTCCGACCTGCAGTGACACCATCATTTGCTTGTAGTCACTGGGCGAGCCGAGACCGTAAATGCACGAAACGCTGGCCACGATAATGACATCGCGGCGACTCACCAGAGAACTGGTCGAGGCGAGGCGCAGACGATCAATTTCTTCGTTGATCGAGGCATCTTTTTCGATGTAGATGTCGCGCTGGGGAATGTACGCTTCAGGCTGGTAGTAGTCGTAGTAGCTGACAAAATAGTGGACCGCGTTATGCGGAAAGAAATCCCGAAACTCGGCATACAACTGCGCAGCCAGAGTCTTGTTGTGCGAGATCACCATGGTGGGCCGGCCGAGATTCTGAATGACATTCGCCATCGTGAATGTCTTGCCCGATCCGGTAACGCCCTTCAGCACCTGCTGCTTGCGGCCGGAATTCAGACCGTCGGTCAGGGAAGCAATTGCATCGGGTTGATCGCCCGCCGGCTCAAAGGGACTTACTAGCTGAAACAATGCTGCTTACCTTTCGTGAACGGTAACAAATCTTCGCAGCGGGCCCCGAGCAGGGCGACACTCACTAAAACGGAGTACCACCGGCCTACCAAACTGCGGCGAGCTGCGAACCCTATCTTAAAGGAAACCGGGATCGAATTGGGCTAATCGCGTGGTTCAACCGGTGAAGAGCCCGGTGAGACCGCGAACAGGAACGGCTCCACGAGTTCGAACGTCCGCGGGCCAATGCCCCTCACATTCATCACTTCCTCGACACTCTGGAAGTCGCCGTGTAATTTCCGATGGGCAACAATTCGACGCGCCATCGTTTCACTGACCTCGGGCAGCAATGTCAGTTCTGGCCATGACGCCAGATTGATATCGATAAGCAGCTGGACATCTGGTGCGACGAAGGGACGTTCGATATCAACCGAGCGTTGACGCTGTTGCATCTTGAGAAACAGCGAGCCTGCCAGCGTCAGGACGCAAACGCCCACAATTGCACCGGCTGCCATCTGATGACGCGCCCCAAGTACTTGCCGGGGCATCAGCCCACTAACGACATCACGATTGGCGTCTTCTTTGGCTGACATCTTCTTCGGCTGATATCACATATCACGCGGGCGGAATGTAGACACGAATGCCACATCCCACCCCAAGGTTGCTCAAGACTCGCCTGCCATCGAAACCGCTCGCGACTACGCCTCCCTTAGAGACGCAACGACCTATTCCGATTTTGCACTGGCAATCAGATGCAGGAATTCGGCATTCGTCTTGTACTTGCCCAGCTGACGCGTCAGTTGCTCCATCGCATCAGTGGGATTCATGGTCGACAGCGTTCGCCGCAACATTGTCACCGCGTGGAGTGCATCCGGGTGATGGAGCAGCTCCTCGCGACGCGTCCCCGACTGGTTGACGTCAATCGCCGGCCAGATCCTGCGATCCGCGAGTGTCCGGTCCAGCACAAGCTCCATGTTACCGGTGCCTTTGAACTCCTGAAAAATCAGGTCGTCCATACGACTGCCGGTCTCAATAAGCGCCGTTCCAACAATCGTCAGCGATCCACCTTCTTCGAAGACCCGTGCGGTTGCAAAGAGCTTCTTGGGAATGTCCATCGCCTTGATGTCGACACCGCCGGACATGGTTCGTCCCGTGTTGCCGACCCACTTGTTGAACGCTCGGGCGAGCCGCGTAATGGAGTCCATGAGCAGGAAGACGTCCTGTCCCATTTCTGCCAATCGGCGACACCGCTCGACGACCAGCTGGGATAAACGAACGTGACTCTCCACGTCCATATCCAGACTGCTGGCGATCACCTCACCGTTAATGTTACGACGCATGTCCGTCACTTCTTCGGGACGTTCATCGATTAGCAGTACGATGAGCTTCACGTCTGGCGCGTTGGTGGAAATACCGTGAGCGATGTGCTGCAGCAGGATGGTCTTTCCCGAACGCGGCGGAGCAACAACGAGTGCACGCTGCCCTTTGCCCAGAGGCGTGAGCAGATCCATCACCCTCGTCGTGAGCGGTTCTGGTCCGGTTTCCAATGGCAGCCATGACTCAGGGTTGATCGGCGTCAGACTGTCGAAAGATTTCACCTCTGCGAATTCTTCGGGCTTCATGCCGTCCACATCGGTGATTTCTCGCAAACGCGGACCCTGTTTGTTGCGAGCTCGCTGGACATTGCCGCTGATCATCAGGCCTTCGCGAAGCCCGAATTTCTCGATCATCGTGCCAGGGACGAATGGATCAGAGCGAACACGTGCGTAATGGTTGTCCGGACTCCTCAGGAATCCGTATCCATTGGGGTGCATCTCCAACAATCCCTTACCGGGTGTCAGTGGAGCTGGTTCACCATTTGCACCTTCGGCTGGCTCTTCGTAGGGTGCGGGGCGAACACCGTCTCCGCCGCCTCCGCCTCGGTTACCGTTGCGTCGACGTCGAGTTCGTGTACCTCGGTTGCCGCCGCCGCCTCCGCCGCGACCACCACCACCGCCGCCCGAGCCGCCGGACTTTGGACGATTCCTTTTCTTACCCATTCTTCCACCAAAAACGTCTTTGGACGATAGCGGCACGGTTCAACAAAGAAGGTAGCAAGCTATGAATCCTTCACCTGCGTCGGTGCCGTCTTTAAAACAATGGCCGCCTCATACGGACCCCAGTAGCAGCAGTAGCCTGACACAAGTCGCGCTTTTCATCCGGTCATGTAGAAGCAACCCAGCTTGCGCCATCAAGGATAGCAGCGAGAGGATGCCTACAAAGCGGAACGAACCTTACACAGCGGCAGTTGCCGTCCAAATGTACCAACAGATTCCCAAGAAGGCTCGTCCGCGGTGTGAACGTTGCAGCGACGATATCATCGTTCAAGAACGCAAAGCAGCGGATCAGGGTGGGACCAACTGCAATGATACCAAAACGTGTATTCTGGGCAGGTTTGCCTTGCAACACGTGGGTCGGACAACGATCGAAGGAGTCCGGAGCGAGCTCTTCAAATTGAAAAGCTGACCTAGAGAGGTCTACGCCAAATTCGCCACAACCTCTTTGGCTGCAGCTACGTCAGATATTACTCTTTTCGCGACATGTGTCAAGCTATCATCAAACCAACGTTGCAAATGGTAAACAATCTCTCACATTCGATTCTTACATGAATCACCGACGTTAATTCCGGAACATTCCCTAACTTTGTCTCAAACCACCAAGCTCCACAATCCGATATCTCGCAATGAGGCAGTTTTCGTACGCGCCCCACGCTCAAGGATGGAAGGTAGCTGAAGATGAGGCAATTTGCCCTAACTTTCACAGTCGCACTCGTGTCACTCGTCACGTCTGGTTCTGCACTGGCACTGGATGACATCCAGTGGGCGGAAGACCTGGACCGGGCTCGACTAGCAGCCTCGCAGCAGAACAAACTGTTGCTCATCCATTTCTGGACCCCTGATTGCGGCCCCTGCAAGGTCGTCGACAAGAAGGTCTTTCCGACGCCAATTGTCGCGCAGGCCGTCAACCAGCATTACATTCCGCTGAAGGTCAACGCGTACCAGAACGCCGAATTGCGTAATCACTTTGGTGTTCGCCAATGGCCAACGGACATCGTCGCAACCGTCGACGGCAAAGCCTTGCATCGAATGGTTACACCGCAGGACCCATCACGCTATGTCAGTAAACTGATGCAAGTCGCCAGCCAGCACTCGCCCGCATCCAGGGTCGAAGGACCACAGTCCACCGTGCTTGCTCAGGCCGGTTCACAATTGCAACCACCAACGCACAACTCGCTGTCGCAAGCCGGGCCGTCGCCATCGAGCCAATCCCAGAACGTACAGGCTTCGTTTCCGCAGCAACAACCGAATCCACAAACGAAATGGGCCGGAAACATCCAGTCTCCCCAAATATCGTCAAGCAATATCATGGCACGCCGTCCCGGAGTGGATCCGGCCATGCGTCCCGGTTCCGGAACACATATGCAAACGCCCAAAGGCAACTCCCAGTTGGGAAGCACCAGCTACGGACAGTTGCCAAACGTTGCCAACGGGCAGGCTCCATCGCGATACGACAACCTGGCAAAGACAGGGCCAGCCAACGTCGTCCCTCAAGCCAAGCCAGCCGAAATCTCCAATCGGTTTTCGTCGGCGAATCAAATGACACCACCCAATTCATCTGGGACGAAATTGCCGTCAGCGGCTCCAGCCAACGCAGTCGCATCGAACGCTATCAACAATCCGTATTTCAAGAATTCGCCGTCTACCTTGCAAAACCAGCCGCGTGTCGCTTCAAGTCCCGGACCACAGCCGGCACCCACGCAGCCATCGGTCGCAATGCAACAGGCACCGCAATTCCAGCAGCCGCAATTCCAGCAGCCGAAGTTTCAACAGCCACCGAGCCAACAGCCGCAATTCCAGCAGCCAACAAGTCAACCTGCGTTCGCGTCGCGTTTCGACCAGCCTACGCCGGGACTACAGAACAAGCAGCCGGTGACTCCTCCGAATGCGATCGCGCAAGCTCCAGCTCAAACAGCTCTCGGCCAACAACCGCAACGCCAGCCCGTCACGCCAATTCAGAGTGGCTCGGCACCAATTGGACTTGAAGGTCGCTGCCCGGTAACACTGGTCGTCAAGAACAAGTGGAAGCCCGGTGACAAGCGATGGGGTGCCGTACACCGCGGAAAGACGTACCTCTTCGCCGGTCCGGAAGAACAGCAAAGGTTCCTCGCCAATCCAGACAACTACAGCCCCGTACTTGCCGGCATGGATGTCGTTCGACTGGCAGCCAACGGTCGCATTGTGGAAGGCACACGTCGCTACGGAGTTCTGTTTGACGACGATGGCAGCGGGCCACGCGAAAGCCGCATCTACCTCTTTGATTCGGTCGATTCGCGAAATCGTTTTGAAGCCGAGCCAGGCAAGTACCTACGTCCGGTCATGGCTGCCCAGCAATCAGGAAGCCTGGAACAACTTCTTCGCTAGTCCCAGGGGCCCCGGTTCACCAACAATGACGCTCGCCATGTGAAGTGCTGACCAAGTCTGTGCTGACCAAGTCTGTGCCGGCGGACGAAAAATAAAAAACGCACGCGACAATCCGCGTGCGTTTTCTTTTTTGGCTTCAACTGCGACTCCGGAAATAGTGCGGAGCAACAGGCCAGGCAGCAATATCAGGCTGAATCATTCATGCGCAACTGACGGCGTAGTGTGTCGATGTAGCCTTTGACGACAAGTTGTGACGGATTGATCCAGAATGACTTCTCAAAGCAGCGCAGGGCCACCTCGTTCCGGTCCAGCTCCATCCAACAACGTGCCTCCAAAGTGTACGCGGGAAAATGATGTCGGTTGATCTCCGCAGCGCGGCGGGTGAATCCCGTTGATCGGGCATATTGCCCAAGACAGTAACTAACCAGTCCTCGCAGATACCAGGCGTCGGCGAATTGCGGCCAGGTCTGCGTCACCTCCTCCAGCATGGAGGCAGCGTGCCGATAACGATGTCCGTCAATGTGTCGTCGAATCGCATCGAGAATCTGAGCACCCGACGTACCCATTTGACGCCTCGCAAGATCCGCGAAGGCAATTTCCGCCAACAGCCGCACACACCGATCATTATCCTGAAGGCAACGAGATACGACCGGCAAGGAAGTCCTCGAAGAGCCAATCATCCCGAGTGCGAGCACCGCGGCGCGTCGGACCTCATGATTGGTGCTGGTCGCCATTCGTTCCAGTGTCATCACGGAATAGCGGGTAGCAACACACGACACAAAGGCCGCCGACTTGCCTTTTTCAAGGAAGTCACGGTACCAAAGCACCAGTTGAGATGTCTTGTCACAGCGTTGGTCTGGCATGATGTAGATCTCGGGTCAAAACGTCGCTCGCCCACGCCCGGGCCAGGGAAAACGCGAAATGATCATCTGATTGAGTACGATAAAAAGTAACGGCGAATCAGACGATGACGCTTTTTAATTCAACTTCCAGTTTAGCTACGGTCAACGGACCCGACAACGAGTTCCTCATTCGATAGTACGAGTTGACAGCCCAACTGATGTAAACCCAACGCTCTCCGCAATTCGTAACGACTGGGCAAAAGCCGAAGGTGCCAGGGACTTTGCTGGCTCAACCCACAAGACACGACTCAACCAACCGCGAAGGAAAAGCCAGATGAACCTAGCAGCAATGCTGTCAACGCTCCTTTGCCTGGGAATTGCCAATGCCGTCGTCGCTCAATCCCACGTCACCGCCAAACGGAAATTTGAACGTCAACTCAACTTGCCAGCCAACATCATCTGGTCCCAGGTCCCGCTGAAGAAAGCCCTCGAGAGCCTGACCGAAACGCGTAACGTAGCCTACTGGCTGGACCGACGACTGGATCCAACTACGCCCATTTCGTTTTCAGGCAACACGACCACCTTACGTGAATGCCTGCTGCAACTGTCAGATGAAACAGAGATGATCGACGTGGCATGGATTGGCAACGTGGTCTACGTCGGACCTCACGACGCGGCAAATCGGTTAGCGACAATCAACCAGTTGCACACGGAACAACTGAGGAAACTCAACGCAGCGCAGCGATCAAAATTGCTGCGAATGACGAACGTTCAATGGCCCAGGCTCACGACGCCTCGCCAGTTGATCGATGCCCTGGAGCAGCGACTGGGAGTCACTGTTACGGGGAAGGGCAGGGTTGTCCACGATCTGTGGCCCGAACGTACGCTGCCACGTATCCGCACTCTCGAGCAGCTGGAACTGCTACTTGCTGGCTTTGACCTGTCATTCCAACTCAAGGACGACGGAGGAATCAATGTCATACCAATGCCGAGAACACCCAAGGCAAGCTGGAATGTTCGCATCCCCACCTCCCGTCACAACGCGGTCCAGACGGTGCTAGGCCAGCGTGAAAGCGCATCCATGAAAGGCAATGTGCTAACCGGAACATGGCGAGACAACGAAGCCATCAAGTCCGCCATCGCATCCGCCACAGAGGAAACGAAATCCGACGCCGCGCCAAAGGCTCAACTTCGCTACACCCTGTCCGTCGAGGCAAAACCGTTTGCTCCGTTGGTCAACAGTCTCTGTCGACAATTGAACATCGAGTGTCAACTTGGCGAGTTGTCCGCGTCCGCTCGTAGTCGAAGAATTTCGTTCGATGTAGAGGAGGCGACGCAGGAACAGTTGCTTGCCGCCATCGCCAACGCAGCCAAACTAGGCTTCAAGGTTAGCGGCACAACAGTGACATTTCACGAATCGAAGTAAGTTGACCGCAAAATGAATTTGCGGCCCGGAGGGATCGGGCCGGAGAATTGCCGTGATCACATCGGAGAGCGATCGAGGGTGTCGAGTTTATTCTTCCTCGTCCTTGTTTATGCTGTAGGTGAGCCGATCTTCAGGGTGCCACAACGGAAGCCCGGAACGAATTCGTTCTGCGAGCACCTCCAGCTTTTGGCCACTGCCAGGCAAGGCCGAGGTGGCGTCAAAATCATCGCCCTGAGATGGATTGTCATCGGGTTCGTAGTTCCAGTCACCTGACTTTATCGCTTCGAGAACTGACTGACGCGTCACGAGAATACTCCACAATCAAAAGGTGTGCGACCGTGAGTTGTGCGTCGACGATGCATGTCGACACATCCAAAAACACGGAACAATATCGAAGTTGAACGGTGCAGTAACGGACAAGTTTTTTCCTTGTCCGCGTAGAGTATCAAGGTGCCGGAAAATGATGTCAAGCAACTTTGCAGATTGTATCGGGAATTCCGGAAGACGATTCGTCTTCGTATTGAGAAAGGCGTTCAGTGCGAGGGAACCATCGCATCAATTTCCCTAATGCGTTTGACAAGTGCCTCGACTTTGGCTTTGCAAATCCGCCCCGTCCGGTCCCCTTCACATGCCGCTCCGCGAACGGCAACAATCGACGGTCGATACTGCTTGAGCACCACCGGCAGCTGCGCACCCTGCAACGAACCAGCAAGAACCGTCTGCATGCCATTGTTGGCCGCATCACCGAGCCACCCGTTCAGTTCGGCGAAACCCACCCGATCGAGCAATGCCCGCTGTTTTGTCTTCGTGTCTAGCAGAAAATAGCGACACCCAAATTGCGCCCCGACGGAAATGACCTCGGCAGGTTCAGGCGAGTTCGCTTCACGCCAGTCGGCGTAGGCAACGGCGACCGCTTCCACAGCCGGCGACTCACGTTGCCAATGTTGCCAGAGTGAAACGAGTTCGTCACGCCAACTATCGCGACTTCCGCAACCAGCGAGTCCAACCTTGGCAATTCCGACTCCGTGTGGCGGTGCCGAGTGTCCATCGAGTTGATCAATCAATTCGCCTCTCGCAACGCTAACCGGTCGGTACGCTCCGACAACGGCGAGGATCTCACTCACGGCCTTGTCGGTACATGCCCCCAAGGAACCATCGAGCGGCTCTTTTGCGTCGATAACGTCGGCGCCACCAGCAATCGCATCGCGAGCTTCCCCGGCGTCCCTCACGCTGACGAGTAGTTGCGTCAAGATTGCGCTCCCGTGCTCGCCGTGTCCCGCAAGTTCCGTTTCGCGTTGATAAGCGCCCGATTCATCTCCTTCAGACGATCCTGGTCGATATCCTCACACCACATCCCACGGACGGTAATGTAACCTTCAGTCCAGACTCCCATGCGCTGATTGATTTTGCGATCATGCCACTGCGGCGCCTGTTCGGCCAGTCGCACGATAACGTTCGCCGCGACGGCCCCCTGGTAGCCGATGGGATGCCCCGGCTCGTCTCCGCTAACCGGTCCTTGCCCGATAAAGAACACCTCCACCACATCGAGAGGTATCCGGACCGGCCCTCGAAACAAGGCGACATAGACAAAGAGCTGGCGTTCATCGATAGCAATTCTCGGGCGGCAACAGTACAACAGACTTGCAAACGCAAGCGGCAACAACGCCACGAACAACGATCCACCCACCGCACGAACGGCCACCGCCGAAGACATCAGCACACAGCCTAACGACAATCCCGCCAGAACCGTGACGAGCACGACGGCGGCGATGCCGATTCGAAGATTGCTTCGCAGCAGTGTCTGGGTCATTTGCGAGTGACTCTTCAGCGATTGCGTGGATGGATGCCCGAGTTATCGTCTCAGAGCGAACAGGAACAATGAGTCAAGATTTTGCGCAAGTGTTGTGGAATGAGCAACTGGAGGACGATTGTCGACAACTCGTCCGTCTCGCCGTTCGCGAAGATCTGGATCGCTTTTGCGACTGGACAACCGTCAGCATTGTCCCCGCGGAAGCCGAAGCGATGGCCAATATCGTCACTCGTGAAGCCGGAATCATATCCGGTTTGCGAGTCGCCGAGGTGGCGGTGGACGAAATGCAGGCCAATATTTCCATCGAAGCAAAGTGTCAGGACGGGGATTCAGTCGCCGTCGGCCAAACGGTGGCAACTTTGCAAGGCTCTGCCCGTGACTTACTGACGACGGAACGAATACTGCTGAACTTTATTGGCCGCCTTTCTGGAATTGCGACGCTGACCAGTCAGTATGCGACGAAAGTCGCTCACACGAAGGCTCGCGTCTACGACACACGGAAAACCACGCCAGGCTGGCGGCGGCTTGAAAAACACGCCGTCCATCATGGCGGTGGCACGAATCATCGTGTGGGACTCTTCGCAGCGGTGATGATCAAGGACAATCATCTGGCAATGAGCGAAGACCATGGGATGACGCCCGCCATTGCCATCCGCAAGGCCCGGGACTTCGTGGAGTCGGCCAGTGCAGAAAGTCCAGAACTCAAGGACATGATCATTGAGGTCGAAGTCGACACCATGGAACAGCTCAAGGACGTTCTGCCAGCCCAACCGGACATCGTGCTGCTCGATAACATGTCCTGCGAGCAACTTGCGCAATGCGTCACATGGCGAAACGAGCACGCCCCCGATGTCGAACTGGAAGCATCAGGTGGCGTGAACATAACGACCGTGAAAGCGATTGCGGAAACCGGTGTCGATCGCATTAGCATCGGCGCATTGACACATTCAGCAGTCAACTTTGACGTCGGGCTCGACTGGCTGTAATGCGAGGTGGGCAGTCGCGTTGGTGCGCAGGCTTGAACCACCGTTGCCGGCACATTCTCTCGCCGCTTGCAACTAGCTGCCGGCAGACTTCACGGGAGCAGACTTCACGGGAGCAGACTCGACCGGAGTAGATTTCGTTGGCGAAGCGCTCGAACTGGATTGCGGCACCGAATTGGAACGGACCGCCGAATTGGAACGGCCCGCCGGCTTGGGGCTGGCGACGGCCGCTCGAGCCTTCTTCTGCGCCTGAATCTTTCGCTGCCGCGCGGCGACGGAATAGCGAATCGACTTGTCCATAATCAGGACGTAGCGAGTCGCCACTTCGTCCTGTGGAAAATCCTTTGCCAACCGGGCGTACTCGGTACGTATCGCGACTTTCGTCTGCAGCGTCAGTTGATGCATGTTGGTTACATTGCGGCCCGCCATCTCTGCCGAGACGAACCGAACGATCGTTGCGTTTGCCGGATCCAACTGGATGCGAAACGCCTTCGCTCGACTTTGCCCGTCGCCCAACAAAGGTCGCATGACGGAATCCGATCGACCACAGTGAGCCGCGCCCAGGTAGTGCGCAAGTTCGTGGACCAGAACTTCCAGACGTTCGATCTCCTGTACATTTGGCGAGCCTTCGCGAATCAGCACGTGTCGCCGCATGGGCCCCCGCGTGCCGCCGAGATTCGAAATGCCGCGTTTGAGTCGATACTGACTGGTGAAGCCAATCGCCAGTTCGGCTGGGCGAGGATCCGATTCCGCTTCAAACTCCTTGAGCGAGCTGGGGAAGTCGTGGATCCCGTCATCCGAGTCCCAGAAGCCGAATTTGGTTACAGAGAAACGGATGCTTCCGTATTGGCCCAAAATTGTCGAGGCCCTGTCCAGCCGCCGCCCTAGAGTTTCTTTCCAGAATTCGTCGCGACGAGGTTCTTCTTCATCGACGAAGATTCGCACCGCGATCGTTTTCGTACCGGGAAGTGCCAGCACTTCATGCGGGCACGATAGCAAGAAGGTCGCGCCCAACAAAAACGCGAGAATGGCTTTGATGTAACGAGACAAGTCGTTGCCCCCAAATCTGTAAAAATGAGGGCTCGTCTCGTCGAGGTTGGTGAGTCAGACCAAACCCTTTCGAACGGCCCACACGGCAGCTTGCGTCCGGTCGGCAACGCCAACCTTACGAAGGATGTGTTGCACGTGCTCTTTTACCGTTTCGTAACTGATTCCCAAAGCTTGGGCAATTTCCTTGTTCGTCAATCCGTGCGCCAACTGGCGAAGCACTTCACTTTCGCGTCGCGTCAACGGAACTTCGATGTCGTCGGATAGACGCGGCGTTGCCAGAGCACCCGTGACGCGTCGCAGTTCTTCGCGAGTCCAGATGTTGTCACCGGAAGATACTCGCTTTACCGCGTCGATGACATCAACGTGCGACGCGGTCTTCATTAGGTAACCGTTCGCCCCCAATGCGACCGCTCGGGCAACATAGGTTGGATTATCGTAGGTCGACAGCACGACGATTGGCATTCGCGGACAGTCCAGCTTGATGCGTCCCAGCGCATTCAAGCCATCATTGCCCGGCATCCGAATATCAAGCAGCACCACATCGGGCTGCAGGTCGAGGGCCATCGCAATTACTTCTTGTCCGGTTGTTGCTTCACCGGTGACTTCAATGTCCGGATCTGACGCCAGAATACTCTTGATTCCGGTGCGAACCACCTCATGGTCGTCAGCGATTAGTACTCTGATGGTCAAAATCCACTCCCAAAAGTACTCCACAGTAGAATCTGTGAAGTTGTGCTAATCATATCACCCACACAATGCGGGTTCAACCTGCTAATCCCGAACGGCACGCAGTACTCAACGTTCGCTGACCCAAATCGGCGGGGTGTCAAAACATTTCATTGAGCGTCGGCTCGGACGTCTCCGCCGTCACTTTTTCGCCCGTCAAATTCTTGTCGAACGACTTCTTTGTAGTCAGCTTGTAGGCCAAAAGCTTACGCAGAATCCACGAATTCTCCTGCGACAACTCCGGAACATCTCCGGTCCTACTCACCTCGTATAGCTCGTTTGCCCGCACGAACACCAACGACGTCTCCGGCCGGCTGCCAACATGATTCACCAATTCGAACCAGGTAATTAGTAATGCTTCATCGGCAATTTTCTGTAGCCAAGGGTCGTTTGATTCCACAATTTCTACCACGTCTTTCTCGTGATTGACGATATTACCTTGTGGAATAATCAGATGGTTGCTCACCCCCCCGCCAGTGGACAAGCCGCTCCCCCCGACAAACTTCCCTTTCGAACCGAAGCCAAGATAAGGCGACGTGACTACGACGATGAATGCCGCGATCAACAGGTAATGCAAGGGGTTTCGCATCATCAGGGAAACCCAAGTCAACTTCGGACGAAGCTCAACAAGCGACGTCAAAATGAGACCCAACCAGCCGACAACCAAAACAACGTAGCACCACTGAGCCACGACATACGCACTATGGCGATAGCCTTCACCCGCTACCAATAATGCCACAATCAGGATAGCCATACTGCCGACAAAAACCATCAACCCGGAAGCCCTCAGCGAAGCAAACGGAACGATGCGGACCAGCGTGGCGTGTACACGACCAATCAGCTCCGACGACGTGAACAGGTAGAGCCCCACGATCATAACCGGTAACAAGAACCTCGCCTCCCCAAGTCCCATCGCGGCCTGCCAGGCAAAGTAACAGATGCCAAATCCGACGGCGAAGCGACGCAGTCGAGGTAGCAGCAAGGCAATCGCAACAAAAGCATCGACGACAATCAACATCGAGATCGTGAAGTAGGAAATCCACCGAGGAGGTTGTGTCGCGTCGCCGCGAAATGCTGCCAGACTTTCGACGACAGGGCTGATGTCCAACTGCAGGAAGGTCCAGTTGAGGCGTGCCACCGGAATGGCGAGCAGACTGAGTACGAACATGATGCGCAGGCACGGCGCAAAACTACGGTAGAGTCCAACCCGCCCCACACTATACGAGCGTTTGGTAATCCAACCGGTGAGAAACGAAACGCAGATTGCCGCGCCAAGAAACATCCACAGCACATCAGTTGCCGTAACGTGCGGCATCTGCAGAGTTCCGTGCAGCACGTGCAGGAATGAAAGTCCCACAACAGGACTGACCGCATGCGGCCGAATCAGGACTGCAAACGCCAGCATCCCCATCAGACAGTGCGTGGCGCCTACCAAGGGATCTGACACAGCCAGTTCAAGCCGTGCCCAAGCCGTCATGATCGACGCAACGGCCCAAAGGAGCGCGAACGCAGTGAACTGTCGCTCCAGCTCGATTTTCGTTTCTGCGACACTCTCGGGTTTGGCGACAGCGTCGCCGCCGCCCGCACGTAGGTGATCGTCCATGACCATCTCCGATTGAATCCAGATGGGCGAGATGCAGTGAATGACTGCATTTGGTGGAAGCCTATACTAATCGCGTCAACGAACGCTAGGGCGACTCCCGTGTGGCCTCAAAAGGGGCCCAGAAACGGGTGCAAATCAGCAACCAAACGCGGCGAGATCGCTCACTGACCCCAAGCAGGCAACGCATGCAGACACGTCAGCTACCGATCAGGACTCGATGACGTTTTGTGGCGTTCCCGCCTGGAAGGCCGCAATGTTCTCAGCCGTAATGCTCATCAATCGCTGACGTGAAGCCAGGCTGGCCCAAGCCATGTGTGGCGTAATGATGCAATTGGGAGCAGCCAATAGTGGATTGTCATCACCAATTGGTTCTTTCGAAACGACGTCGAGAGCCGCACCCGCCAGTTTCCCGGAATTCAGCGCATCCGCGAGATCCATCTCATTGACGAGGGCGCCCCGGCTGGCATTGAGTAATATTGCGTTTGGTTTGCACCGCGCCAGGAAACTGCTGTTAATCATACCGTTGGTCTGATGAGTCAGCGGACAATTCAAACTGATCACATCTGATTCTGCTGCCAACTTGAGAAGTGACACATATGAGAAGTCGTCCCATGCGGGAGGATCCTGTTCCGTACGGGTATGAGCGATCACGCGCATACCGAATGCTCGAGCGAGCTCACCAACCCGTCGCCCGATTCGCCCGAACCCAACGACCCCCATCGTCAACCCCGCGAGCTCGGTTTGCGGTGTCAGTGAGAAGCTGAAATTGCCGCTCTTCTTCCACTCGCCCTCGCGAACGGCCGCATCGTGTTGCGAGATCTGATGGGTCAACTGCAGCAGTTGCGCAATCACAAACTGCGCTACGGAATCCGTACCATAAACGGGTACGTTGCAAACCGTAACGGACTTCTTCCGTGCCGCATTAGTATCAACGCAGTCATACCCTGTCGCCGTCACGGCGAGCAGGCGAAGGTTAGGCAGGCGCTGTAGGTGCTCCTTGGAAATTCGCACCTTGTTGATAACGAGAACTTCCGCCTCTTTGCCGCGAACGGTCACTTCGGCAGGTTCCGTTCGATCAAAAACGGTGACGTCCCCTAATGCCTCTACAGGCGTCCATGGATTGTCGCCAGGATTGAGCGTATACCCATCGAGTACGACGATATTCATCTGTTTCACTCACTAGAACCGAAGTCAATTCGTTGACGACTATAGCGTAAAACAGCAATTCGACACTATGTCAGCGCGCGTTTCGCAAGAATTTGCTGCCACAAAGCCGGCGTCGTGCTTGCCTGGACTGACTTGCCGACGGGATCACGCGACGCAAGAGGGCGGTGAGAAGTTGGAATCTCGTGCCTGCGTTCGTCTTGAGCATGAACGCTGGCAGCGTGGAGAATTACTTGGCAGATGTTTCGTCAAGCTGTGCAAGACACTTGGAGATCGACGCCGGGCGACCGTAGAGATAGCCCTGTCCCAGCTGGAATCCCATCTGACATAGCGTCTCGTGCGTACCGGGCAACTCAACCCCCTCCGCAAGCGGGATCGTCCCGAGATCGTTCACCGTCTGCACCAGTGCGGCAACGACCTGCTGCCGACTGGGAGCAGCCCGATCGATCCCCTGGACGAGCTTCATGTCGAACTTCAGGTAGTCTGGGCGAACTTCGCCCAATTCGACCAAGCGAGCCTGACCGGCACCGAAGTCATCGAACGCGAGCTTCATGTCGAGGTCGGTCAGCACGGTGCGTATTTGGCGAATCATGTTGGGGCTGGTGATAGCCCCCTCGTGAATCTCCAGCGTGATTTTCCGATCGGGATGCAGTGCACGAATCTCCTCGAGAGATTCGGTCAGCCCCGCTTCCGCCAACTCCGCAGGATGCGTGTTGACGAACAGGTTCATGTCCTGAGGAAAAGCCTCGGCGATTTCCAGTCCGCGTCGTCGCAGGACGCGGCTCAGTTCCGCTTCAAGGTTTAGTTGGCTTGCGGTCATGAACATTTCGGCCGGCGTCTGCAATCCAAAAAGGCGACTGCGGCCGAGGCCCTCAAATCCGATAACCTTGTGATCGTCTTCCATCGTAACGATGGGCTGGAAGAACGGCACAACGGCATCTTCATGAATGAGCCGATCAAATTGCATCATTGCCAGCGCGCGATCGCCCGTATCCTGAGCGACGGTTCCTGACTCGGTGTCAGAGGTTTCGCGGCCAAGACGGAAGACGACTGTTGCAAACTGAATGATGTCCCCTTCCCGAATGGCGTGCTCGCCCGTCACACGTTCGCCATTGATGTACGTCCCGTTTGTACTCCCCAAATCCTGCAAGTACAGAATGCCGTCTCTTTGATCGATCTCGGCATGTTCCTTCGAAACGGACTCACAGGGCAGGGTCAGCGGCAAGTTTGATCGCCGACCAATCTTGAAAGGCGTATTGTGGATCGGGACATGCCGCGCCGGTTCTGAGCCGTCCACCTGACCGGCAAAGAACCATGCTGAGGCCCTCAAGCTGAGGCCATTCGTTTCGGTTTTCGTCTTGACGGGCATGGGAAGTCTCTATGAATGTTGCCTTGGCCAACTGCGAAAAATTTGTGGCCATGCAATGAATAGCTCAAATCACGGCCGCAACCATTGAAATCCGGGGCAAACCAGCAATTCCCAACCCTCTCCACCGTTACATCCGGATAAATCGCGTAGGTACAGACGCTCTTCAAAAGAGCAACCTATTCTTCCCTGTTCGGATTGGGTCTGTCGATACCGACCGTGCAAGGAGCCGTAGCAAAATGACAACGCATCAACGACCAACCGGTGACGGCTTGCTGGCGACGATCCTCTCCGAAGAGAGCTATCGCCCTGCTGAACCGGAGAACCTGAGGGACGCGGGACTTTCCGTCTCGCTGGTTGAGTCCCTGCTACTTAAACGTTTAAGCATGGTCGGGACATCCAGCGGTCGCAAACTGGCAGAATACATTTGCCTGCCATTTCGCATTCTGGACCCCGTTCTGCAAAACCTGCGTGCGCGTCAGATAATCGTGCACCGCAGCTCCGCCCCGCTCAACGACTACAACTACTCGCTTACCGAACTGGGCACCGAACGGGCTCGAACGGCCATGGAAGCGTGCAGCTATGTCGGGCCCGCCCCCGTGCCATTAATGGACTACGTCCTGGGTACGGAAGCTCAATCCATTCGCGCCGAATCGCCCAAACGCGAAGACCTGCGGGAAGCGTTTCAGGAAATCACCGTCGACGAAGAACTCTTCGAAAGCCTGGGGCCCGCCATCAACAGCGGCGCTGGCCTCTTTCTGTACGGCGAGCCCGGAAATGGCAAGTCAACGCTGGCCAAACGAATCACACAATGCTTTGGGCAGGATGTCTGGATTCCAAAAGTCATCATCGAAGACGGCCAGCTCATCAAGCTCTACGACGCAGCCTTCCACGAGCCATCACGGCAGGAAGAATCCGGCATTCTGAAATCCGCTGCCTTTGACCGACGCTGGATCAAGATCCAACGCCCAACGGTCATTGTCGGCGGCGAACTCACAATCGAAGGGCTGGAGATCCGCTACGACCCAAACAGCAACGTCAGCGAAGCCTCACTACAGATGAAGAGTAACTGCGGTTGCCTGCTGATTGACGACTTTGGCCGCCAGCGCATCGACCCTGTGGAACTTCTGAACCGCTGGATTGTCCCACTGGAAAGCCGATATGACTTTCTCACACTGTCGACCGGCAAAAAGATTCAGGTACCGTTCGAACAACTGATCATCTTCTCGACCAATCTCGAACCCAACGAACTGGTCGACGAAGCCTTCCTGCGCCGCATTCCCTACAAGATTGAAATCGGCGATCCGGACGCAGACGAATTCCACGAACTCTTCGAGATCTACGCAGAGGCATTCGACTGTCCGTATCGGCCGGACGTCGTCGATGTGTTAATTGATCGCCACTACATCGGTGCCGGTCGAGCGATGCGACGATGCCACCCGCGAGACTTGCTACAGCAGATCAGAAACTTCTGCGTTTACAACGAGCTTCCGATGGATATGTGCGACGAGTACTTCGATCGCGTCGTGAAGAGCTACTTCTCGGTCATCGTCGACAACCAGCAGACATCCAATCAACAAGCCCCCAATGAAGCGGTGAAACCGGCACCGAATCAATCGCAACATCTGCCCCCCCAAGCGACGTCGTTCAACACAATTTCGGTTCCACAAGCGCCACAACTTGCGATGGCATCGCAACAGCCTGCCGCCCGCCCGAAGCCTGGGAGTGCTGCGGCACAACCCAATTCGCCGGCGTCCATCATGCCGGCAAAAGCAAAGCCACAACAAGCAAAGCCACAACAGCCCAGGCCAGAACCAGACCGGTCGCCGCAGCAGGGGGCCAAGCCGCAGCACAACCACGGGGCACCCGACGTGGCAGGCAACACCGACCTACCGGGTCAATCACAATCACCAACGCCATCCCCCTAACGCAACGGCCGAAGTAGCCCTGACTTCAGCCATCCACAACTCGAATCTGACAAATCCGAAAACTACACGATGTCGCGCGGTCACCTGACAGACTGCTACTGACGAACGAGGAACAACGGTGCCCCTTACAGCAATTGACCCGACGAAGCCCGTGCTGGGCTACCATCTCAAACAACGCATCGGTGCGGGAGGCTACGGAGAGGTATGGGCAGCCGAAGCACCGGGTGGCCTGCCCAAAGCGGTAAAGTTCATCTTCGGCTTCCACGAAGAAAAACGCGCACAGGGCGAGCTCAAGTCGTTGAACCGGATACGCGAAGTTCGCCATCCATTCCTGCTTTCGCTCGAGCGCATTGACATTGTCAACGGCCAGATGATCGTCATCACCGAGCTGGCCGACATGTGCCTGAAGACAAGATTTCACGAGTGTGTGGATTCAGGTCTGAACGGAATCCCCCGCGTGGAACTCTTGAGCTACATGCGGGATGCAGCCGATGCGCTCGACTTTATCGCTTCCGAATTCAAGCTGCAGCATCTGGACATCAAGCCGGAGAACCTGCTGCTCGTAAGTGGCCGGATCAAGGTGGCAGACTTTGGCCTGGTCAAGGACATTCACGATGGTACCCAGTCGCTGATGTCCGGGCTGACCCCGGCGTACGCTCCGCCGGAATTGTTTGACGGTCGCCCAAGCAAATTCAGCGACCAGTACAGCCTCGCCATTCTGTTCCAGGAAATGCTGACGGGAAAGCGGCCGTTCGACGGTGCAACCGCCGCGCAACTGGCATCACAGCACATCAAGGAGCGGCCCAATCTTCGCAGTCTTCCACGTGAAGACCAGACGACCATTTCACGGGCACTCTCGAAGAACCCGGAGCTCCGTTTCCCGAGCTGCTCGGCATTGATCGAAGCTCTCTCGACGGAACAGGCTCGACAGTCGGTTCCCAGCCCAAGAGCCAAGTCCAAGCTACGTAGCGGTAAACGACAGAGACGGAATACGAACGGCGCAACGTCGATGCAGTCCGAAGGGACACAGCCGTTTCAGTTGAGCGCGACGGAAACGACGAAACTGCCAACGCTCGACTACAACCACAACTCCGCGACCTGCCGCCCCACGCTGTTCATCGGCGTGGGAAATACGGGCACACAGATTTTGAATCGCATCGCAAAGCGGGTCCGGGAACGCGTCGGGGATGCCGACAAGACACCTGCCATCCGGTTCCTCTCCATTGATGCCGACCCGGGGGATGACGACTGGGGTGACGAAGGTTGCCAGTTGAGCCGTGACGAGAAACTTTCCCTGCCGTTGCGACGCCCGGAGGAGTATCGCGGAGATGCGAAAATGCACCTCACGTGGCTCAGCCGACGCTGGATCTACAACGTACCCAAGTCCCTCCGCACCGAGGGAGTACGCCCGCTTGGCCGACTCGCAATGGCCACGCACATCGAGAAACTCACAATCCGACTGCGACAGCTCCTCTCAGAACTGACACAGTCTGAACTGCTCTCCGTAACTGCAGAGACGCTCGAACTGGATCCATCACGGCAGCCGCGCGTCGTACTCCTGGGCTCCATCAGTGGTGGTACCTGCAGCGGAATGGGAATCGATCTCGCTTACATTATTCGCTCCATCCTGCGACAACTGAATATCGTCGAGGAGGATGTGGTAGGTATCTTCACCCATTCGACGAACGCCAACCTACAGCGACGAGAGCTATCGATCGCCAACTGCCTTGCGTTCCTCAGCGAGCTGTACCATTTCAGTTGCGTCGAGGAATATCCTGGCGACGAGACCTGCGGTATCCCGGGTTCGACCGATGGCACCACCACCTTCGCCAGCACCTACCTGCTGCAACTGGAGGATGACCTGGCGCATGACGAATGGATGTTAAAACTGGATGCCATTGCCGAATACGCGTACCTCGGAACCGCAACACGTTGCGCCCTGTACTTCGACAAGTGTCGCCAGAATGAAGGCGATAGCGATGGCCTTCCCCTCCGCACGATGGGAATCGCTCGCACCCAACCGGGAACTACCGTGGACGCTATGGCGCGTACGCTTGGGCATGCGGTAATTCGCCGATGGACTACTGACGAAGCCGACGAAGAATTTGACGCGACCGAAATTGCGGTCGATCTCATGGAACAGAGCGACATAACGATAGAAATGCTGGCAAACCGCGTACACAGTACGCTGGACCTGGTGTTCCCCGCTCCCGTGCAACAGATCGCCTCCAACTTCGTGCAGCACTATGACGTGTCGAACCGCGAGGCAAGTTGCCAGAAACTACGACAGGTCGCGGCAGCGACGTTCGGAAGCGACACCGGTGACGAACAATCCGAGATCACCAACGTCATCGACGAACTGATCCAGCAATTCCCGGGAGAAATCAATCCAAGACTGTCGGATGCAATTCTGACAATTGTCGACAAGCCGGGTCGACGCATGGCGGGAGCCGGCATGGTCAGCGACGAGGTCCGGAAGCTCCTGGAAGAACAGTCGCAACGAGTTAACGAATACATCGAATCGACGCAGACCTACATCGAGGAAAAATACAGTTTCCTGCTATCGCCCACGGGCCCTACCGCCGAAGAGGGCGAGGTCTATTCGGAGGAACTCGCGAAACTCCTGTTCCAGAAGTTCACGCTGGAAACCATTGCGAAACTCACCGAGGCCCTGATTCCGGCGACCACCGGCATTCGCAAGTTCCTGAACGTCCTGACTGACGACCTCACGCAAGCCTACGGCGACGAAGCGTCGGACGGTTTCGAACACGCCCCGTTGCTGAATGAGCCAGGTGCCCTGGACCATGACTCGGCCGACCAGGAAACCGAACTCCACAACGCCAGTGGCCCCCGACATCCTTCGTTGCGCATGCTGCAGTGTCTCCAGCAACGCCTGCCTCAATTGGTGGACCGCGTCGAGCAATACCTGCAACTGCTTTCATGGGACCGGCACGGTGGACTCACAAACGTTCTCGCGAATCCAGAGCTGCGGGAGACCCTCCATGAAGTATTCGGCGAAGCGACCCGTGCGACCATCATCGAACACCTGAAGGAAGTCCGTCCTGAAGAAATGTTCGCAACCGACGAGGATATGCAAGACTTTGCCAGGACGATCGTATCCGAATCCATGGCCCCTTTGACGGAGTGCGGAGGGGCAGTCCGATGGATGCACGCCGTACCGGCAAGGGCTCGCGCCAATGCGAGACTGAGCCAGAAACTAGCCGTTGAAATGGAACAACGCCCAACAGTGATCCCTGCCACGCTCGGCAGCCTGGTCACCTGTATGGAAGTGGAACGCGTACCGCTGGACAACGTCGTCATGCAACTGTTGCAGAAGAGACCCGATGCTATTGAGCTCGCGTCGCGGCTGCATACTCGCACCGATATTTCATGGTCCCACATTTCTTCTATGCGGTAACCGAAGATGGCTTCTTCAATTAGCGACCCGGCGGATCTGACAACCGAACAACAGGAAATCATCACGGCGGCCATGCAGGACCGTGGCCGTATCGAGGTGGCAAACCGGGCCGACACCCGAGGCAAGGCGTTGCGCACAAAGAAGCGCAAGTTCTTCGACGAAAATGACCGTGAGGTAGCACGTCGCTACATTGAAAGCCTGAATCAACTCGAACACATGCTCTTCATGCGTGAAACGGAAAACCGCGGCAAGTTCGAGCTTACGAATTTCGGCTGGCTTATCGGGCGAAAACTCCTGCAGGCCAGCAAGCAAAGCTAGCCGACCACTGCCGGTTAATCTCTATTGGTGCGAGCTGCGAAAACGAATACCATCCGGCTCCAAATAGTTGAGAGAGATCTCTTTGAGTCATTACGGAGACAGCCATGGATCGGCTCGTCCTGCTTGTCGTCGCCTGCCTTGCTCAGGTCGGCTGCCAGACCCAAACTTACGATTTCACGCCCTTTTCGATCGGGCGACAAACCCGTGTACCGCCGCCACCGACCGGTGCGGTTGGCAATTCACAGAACATTCGCTTCCCAACTCCGGCACCGCCGCCAGCCAACGCCGGTGCCTATCTCGCGCCTGACGCTTCCTACGGACCAGGGCGATACTGGGAAACGGCGGCCGATCCCGCGATCGACGCAGCACGCCAGAATCGGCTTCAACGGGATGCTGTCGACGCTCGCTCCCTCGCCAGCACCCAACCACCCGCCGCGTCCAACCCTCCGGCCCTACGCCCAAACGATCGCCTGAGCTGGCGGGACCCGGGCAACAACAACACGCTTGCAGCCCCAGTTCCGTCATACCGCGAATTTGCAGCCGAACCGGTCGTGGGCACGGGCGCGAGTTACGCGACCTATACGTCGCCGTCCTACGCATCGCCCCGCGCTATGCCGACTCCTCAAAACGTCTCTCCAATCGTCTCGGCACCGCCACGTATTCGCAGTTTCCCCTCGAGTCACGGCAATCGTCGGCTCGTCGTGCCACAGGAACTGGCTGACATTCAGAACTATGGCGTGCGACAGGCCAGTGCTTCCACGAATTGGCAGTCTCCCGACGAACTGCGACGATAGCTATAGTAGGGACAGGCCACTCGGCGCACGTACGCCATTTCGCCGCCTTTCTAACTCGATAGCAAAACCAAACCGCATTCGCAGCCGTGTCTATTGTTGACAAACCCCGCACCAATCCGTCGGCAATCCGGATTGGCGATCTGGTCGTAGATCCCCCCATCTTGCAAGCGCCGATGGCAGGGTTCACCAATTATGCGTTTCGCCAAATGGTGCGCGACTATGGCGGCACGGGACTTCAGGCGACCGAAATGATCAGCGCTCGCGGCTTCGCGTGGATGGATGCCGAAGAAGCCGAACATCCCGACCGCCTCTGGGGCGTTGCCGATGAACCTCGCCCGCTGGCCGTCCAGATTTGGGATAACGACGCGGAAGTCATGGCGCGAGTGGGTGCCCGACTGGTCGAAGAATACCGTGTCAGTGTCGTCGACATCAATTTTGGCTGTCCCGTCCGGCAGGTGACGCAGAAAGCCAAGAGTGGCTCGTATCTGCTCAGCACACCGGACCGCATGGGACAGATTATCGAACAGGTCGTCAAAGCGTGTGCTCCGACACCCGTCACGGCCAAGATCCGACTCGGCTGCACGCGTGACAAAATCAATGCCAACGAGATAGCTCAAGTCGTCGAAGGCGCCGGTGCGGCGGCACTGACCGTGCACGGGCGAACCGCGCAGGACATGTTCAAAGGCACGGCCGATTGGGATCGGATATCGGCCATCAAGCCTTACCTCAAGAACATCCCGTTGATCGGAAACGGTGACCTGGATTCCGCCCAAGCCGTTGTCGAAGCTTTCGATCGTTACGACATTGACGGTGTCATGATCGCCCGAGCCTGCCTCGGCCGCCCATGGATTTTCGCACAGGCCAGCGCGGCGTTGCGAGGCGAACCCGTCCCACCGGATCCGTCACTCGAAGAGCAACGTGAATGTATGCTCAAACACTATCGACTGGTGGTTGATCGATTCGGGGAAGAGAAGGGCACCGTGCTGATGCGCAAGTTCTCGTGCTGCTACGCGACGGGCCTGCATGGCGCTCGCAAGTTTCGCACGCACGTCGCCCACGTGTGTACGGCGAAGGAATTCTACGATGTCGTCGAGACCTGGTTCCCGAAAGAAAAAAGGCCGACACCCGATTCGCCGTCGGCGTGAAGCAGGCTCTGGAACCCGTTTCGAAACGCCTGACTCTGCCAGTAAGTTCGAGCCTGCGACACAAGCGTTCTAATCGCGGTCGAGGTGGCCCGACTTCCCAATCGCGCGAATCAATCGCAAGCCGATCAGCACACTCATGGCACAGCCGCTCAACCCGAGCAGCGATATGCGGTGCATGCCCAGCACGGTCGTCTCGGCAAACAGGAGTGGCGTCACTTCCCGGCTCAACAGCAGCGTCGAGCCCAAAAACAGGGCGCTTGCCATCATCCCCAACACCAATCGATTGACGGACGGCCCCAGCCCACCGTGATCCAGATGAACTTCGACGCGTCCTTGCTGCACCTGTTCGAGGATATCCATGATCCGCCGCGGCAGGATCTCCACCAGGTGTTCGACCTCGGAATAGATGCGTCGCATCTTCTTCAATCGACGCGCCGGTGACAGCCGCCGCAACATGGCCTTCCGCTGAAACGGCGCCATGATCTCGATCAAACTGAAACTCGGATTCAGACGCTTCCCGGTACCTTCCAGCGTCACCAGCACCTTTAGCAACATCGCCACCTGCGAAGGCAACATGATGCGGTAGCGAAAGATCATTTCCGACATATCCGTAAGCAGGCGACCGATCTGCAGCCTGTCCATCGACTGCGCTCCATACAGCGTGACGAAATCGGTAACGTCCGCTCGCAGCGCCGCCTCGTCGAGATCCGAGGGGCACTTGCCCAGTCGCATCAGAATATCGGTAAGCTCAATCGAATCCTTGTTGGCAATGGCCATCAACATGTCTTCGATCTGCTCGCGGAGCTGTTCATCCAACCGGCCGACCATGCCAAAGTCCAGCAGAGCGATCACATTGCCGGGCAGCAACATGATATTTCCCGGATGCGGATCAGCATGGTAGTAGCCATCACCAAACATTGAATCCAGATAGAACTCGGCCCCCTTCCGCGCGATCTCTTCGCGATCGAAGCCCATGGCATTGATGCGTTCGTCGTTTCGCAACTTCACGCCGTCAATCCATTCCATCGTCAGCACGCGAGGCGTACAGAAATCGCTGAAGGGCTGAGGAATTCGCACGTGCGGGTCGCCATCGTAGCGCCCGTGAAAGTGCAACAGATTCCGCTCTTCGCGACCAAAGTCCAGTTCCCGACGCAGCGAACGCGAAAACTCGGCCACCGTGGCGGTGGGTCGATAGGGCGCGAATTCCGGCAACCGCTCTACTAACTGAGCCAGCCCGGATAGCACATCAAGGTCCTTATGGACGGTCTCCTGAATGTTGTCGTGTTGCACCTTCACGACCACCTGCTCGCCGGACTTCAATGTCGCCCGATGCACTTGTCCAATCGACGCCGATGCCAGCGGTTCGTCAACGAAGTCGTCAAATAGCTCCGCGACCGGCTGCCCCAATTCTGCCTCCACGATCGCCCGAATCGCCTCCGGACTGTCGGCCGGCGAGTTCTGCTGCAACTTCGCCAGCTCGTCCGCCAACTCGCGACCGACCAGGTCAGGACGGGTGCTCAGCAGCTGTCCCAACTTGATGAATGTGGGGCCAAGTTCCGCGAGTGCCAGACGCAATCTCGCCTCACGCGTATGGCGGGCGAGGGCTTCTCCGTCGCGATTTTTCAGAAAGTCTTTCGCAAAATCGAGCTGAATACCACTCAGCCAGTCAGCCAGACCGTACCGGCTGAGGACCGTGAGAATCTCCGTCAGGCGATTCACGTTGCGGTAAATCTGCGGAATCGTGCTGATCTTCATCGGTTAGTAACTTTTCTGCAAAGCCAAAGGACGAACGGCTGCCTCAATTGTGACAAATTCCGGCGGCCAACGACCAGGGTAGACGCCACGAAGCACTTTGCGGACACTACGCGATTGCCCTTAACGCGAAACCGACGCCCTACTCCAAGATAATCTCCCTTAGCCGCTTTCGCTGCATCAATTCCGGATCCACCAGTTCCATGCCAAGACGTGAAGACATTCGCAACATCGTGATCATTGCCCATGTGGATCACGGTAAAACCTCCCTCGTCGACTGCCTGCTGCGACAGAGCGGCCAGTTCCGGGACGGGCAGCTCGATGGCGACCTGATTCTCGACAGCAACGATCTCGAGCGAGAACGGGGAATCACGATTCTCGCAAAGAATATCGCCCTGCCGTACAAGGGCATCAAAATCAATATTATCGATACACCTGGCCACGCCGACTTCGGTGGCGAAGTCGAACGCGTACTGCGGATGGCCGACGGTGCCGTCGTGCTGATGGACGCCGCCGAGGGCCCCATGCCGCAAACGCGGTTCGTTCTGGGCAAGGCGCTGGAGTGCGGATTGAAGCCAATCATCGTCGTCAACAAGATCGACCGCGGCGACGCGCGTAGCAATGCCGTGATCGACGAAGCCTTCGACCTCCTGCTGGAGCTGGGTGCCGACGAAGAGACCATGGACTTCCCGTACATGTTCACCAGCGCGAAGGAAGGCTACTCAACCAGCGATCCCAACGTCCGCACCGACTCGATGGAGTCGCTCCTGGACATGATCGTCAAACACATTCCCGGCCCGGATGTCGAGGAAGACGCGCCAACGCAAATGCTGGTCACGACCATCGACTGGTCGCGTTACGTGGGACGCATCGCGATTGGACGACTACGCGCCGGCAAGATCAAGAAGGGGCAAGCCATTTCGCTGTGCCAGGCTGAAGACCAGGTCAAGCCATGCCGGGCAGCATCGGTCCATGTCTTCGAAAATCTTGGACGCCGGGAAGTCGAAGAAGCCACGACAGGAGATGTCGTCGCCGTCGTCGGTATCGAAGGTGTCGAAATCGGCGACACGCTTTGCGCACCGGATCACATCGACCCGTTGCCGCGGCTGGAAGTCGACAAGCCAACGCTCGAAATGGTCTTTACGATCAATAGTTCACCATTCGCCGGGCGGGACGGGAAATACGTCACGACCCGCCAGATCCGCGAACGACTGATGCAGGAACTGGAACGCAACGTCGCCCTCCGGGTGGAAATCCAGGGTGCGGACAGTTTTCGCGTCGCAGGCAGGGGAGTCCTGCACCTTTCCGTGCTGATTGAAACCATGCGACGCGAGGGATTCGAACTCTCCGTCGGCAAGCCGCAAGTGATCGTGCGTGAGAATAACGGCAAGAAAGAAGAGCCGTTCGAAACACTGGTCGTCGAAGTCCCTTCGGAGAAGCTCGGCCCGGTTATGGAACTGGTCGGCGAGCGTCGCGGCGAACTGGAACACATGGAACCGCAAGGCGATTACACCCAGGTCAACTTCATCATTCCGTCACGAGGTCTGATCGGGCTGCGAACGAGATTGCTGAACGCCACGCAGGGCACGGCCATCATCAACCATCGCTTTGAATGCTACAAATCGCTCGAGGGCGACGTGCCCAAACGTGCCAACGGGGTGCTCATTTCGATGGTCACCGGCAAGGCCGTGGGGTTTGCTCTGGATGGTCTTCAGGATCGATCCGACCTGTTCGTCAAACCGGGCGATGAAATCTACGAAGGTATGATCGTCGGCGAGAATGCCCGTTCCAGCGACATGACCGTGAATCCCTCGAAAGAAAAGAAGCTCACCAACATCCGCGCTGCCGGCAGTGATGACAACATCCTGCTCAAGCCGCCACGCGACATGTCTTTGGAAGCGGCACTGGAATACATCGAGGATGACGAACTGGTGGAAGTCACCCCAACGCAGATCCGCCTGCGCAAGATCCTGTTGAAGGAACCCGATCGCCGACGCCAGGCTCGCAAAGGCGCCTGACTCTCGCGACCTAACTGGCGATTCCAACTCTCGCGCGTGAACTGGCGGCTTTATCCGCAACGCCAGGTGCCGCCCCGTCACACGGTTCGCTGAAACCAACAGCGACCGCCGCAACCCTCGCGGCTTTCCGCAACCCGACTCGCATGCGCGCAGGCGATGTTATGATTGGTCACTCGCTAACATTGCGGTGCCATGAACGTCGAACTGTTGCTAATACTTATAGTCGTCCTGCTCGCGACGATTCCTTTTCAGAAATTGCTGGGGAGGGTCACGTGCATCATCGCCGTGCTGCTGGCGATTGCCGCCTTCGCAGCGCTCAGTGACCGGCGGGGCGAGACCCGTGCGGCGGCGATCGAATCCGAATCACATCGCCCGATCGAAGTTTCCGATCGCGGCTTCGTATCCTCCGACACCTGCAAACAGTGTCATCCGGGCGAATATGCCACATGGCACGCCTCCTGGCATCGTACGATGACGCAGGTCGCAAACTCCCAATCGGTCGTCGGCGACTTTGACGATGTCGAACTCATGCATGGCGGCATCGCCTATCGACTGTCCAGAAGCGACGGGCGCTATCACGTCAGTGTTCAGAAGAGCCCCGGTTCACCGAGTTTCGACAAGTACGAGATTGCACTCACGACCGGTTCGCACCATATGCAGTTCTACTGGTTCGCGCGGGGCGACAGCCGGCAGCTTGGCAAACTGCCGTTTGTGTTTCTCTTCAGCGAACAGCGATGGGTGCCGGCCGAATCCACGTTCCTGCGACCGCCCGGTGAACTGGCTCAACACGGCGATGGCCAATGGAATCACAATTGCGTCAACTGCCACACGACCGGTGCCCAGCCAAAGCTGACCTACACCAATGGAAAACAGTCCGCCGCCGATACGCATGTCGCCGAACTGGGAATTTCCTGCGAAGCCTGCCATGGACCGGCAGAACAACACGTCGCAAAACACCGGAACGCCATCGATCGTTACCTGACCTTGCTGGGCGGAGAGACCGACAATCAAATCGTGCATCCCGACACTCTGGATTCGGGACGACAGTCGCAGGTCTGCGGGCAGTGCCATGGCATTGGATTTCCCAAAGACATGCAACAAATGGCCAAGGTATTGACCGACGGATTTCAGTTTCGTGCTGGCGATGACATGTTCGCAACGGAATCCGACAGAATCCTTGTGGAGAACGATTCCACCAGTCCAATGGTCGCCGAATCGATGCGCCGCGACCCGCGATACCTCCGAGCCTACTTCTGGCCGGACGGGATGGTGCGTGTCTCCGGTCGGGAGTTCAACGGACTCGTTCGTTCGCCGTGTTACCAACATGACGATGCGGAAAAGCGAATGCAGTGCACGTCATGTCATCAGCTCCATCCAGACGAGAACCTACTGCAGTCCCGCGAGACGACCGCCGCATGGGCAGACGATCAACTGGGGCCGAACATGCGCGACAACCACGCGTGCCTCCAGTGTCATGCCGAATTCTCCACCAACGACGCCCTCGCCGAGCACACGCACCACGCCGCGGATTCCGTCGGCAGCGAATGCTACAACTGCCACATGCCGCACACCACGTATGGACTGCTGAAGGGCATTCGCAGCCACACGGTCTCCACGCCTAGCGTTGCGGAGAGCAAGGACCACGGGCGTCCCAATGCGTGCAACCTGTGCCATCTTGATGAGTCGCTGCAATGGACGGCAACTCATCTGCAAGACTGGTACGGCACTGAGTCCCCGGACCTAACCGATGACGAACAGAATATCGCGGCCAGCGTCCTGTGGGCGACCGAAGCCGATGCCGGCACAAGGGCACTCGTCGCCTGGCACATGGGCTGGTCACCTGCCATCAAAGCTGCGGGTGAAGACTGGATTCCGCCTTACCTTGGCCTGCTGATGTCCGATTCGTATGACGCCGTGCGATACATCGCATGGCATGCACTCAAGGAACAGGCCGCCTTTGCAGACTTCCCGGGCGAACTGGATTTCGACTTCACGGCGCCGGCGTCCTCGGCCAGCTTCGAGTCCGTGCTTTCTGCATGGAAAGACTGGGATGCCAAGTCCGCTGAACGACCAGAAACGCTCATCGCACCCAACGCGACCCTCGATCGCGCTCGGCTCTCGACCCTGCTGAAACGACGTGATAACACGCCCATCCTGCTCAGCGAATAGGCGTTCCGCTGGCAAGGTTGCCGTGCCTCAGCCAAGAATGTAGCTTGACGACTGGTTCACGAATCAACTCGTTGTCGCATCGATTTCTTCGCAGCTACCTTCTACGCATCGACTACTACGCGTCGGCACCTTCCCCATGAACGGCGATAATATGCACCGCTTCCTCACTCCGCTCCCAACTTGCCTTCTGATCGCAGTTCTGCTGACGACCTGCGTTCCGGCCCAACGGGCGAATGCACAACAGCAAGACATCAGCGCCGACATCGTCATTTACGGTGCAACTTCGTCGGGCGTCATTGCCGCCGTTCAAGCCACGCGGATGGGCAAATCGGTGGTCATCGTGGGGCCAGACAAGCACCTCGGCGGACTCACCAGCGGCGGGCTTGGCTACACGGACACGGGCAACAAGAACGTCATCGGCGGACTATCCCGCGACTTCTACCATCGCATCTGGGAAAAGTATCAGTCGCCCGAAGCATGGAATTGGCAGCAGCGGTCCGAATACGGAAACCGAGGGCAGGGGACTCCGGCGATTGATGGCAAGAGTCGCACGATGTGGATCTTTGAACCACACGTCGCCGAAGAAGTGTTCGAAGACTACGTCAGGGAATTCCAGATTCCCGTCTATCGCGATGAATGGCTCGATCGTTCCGACGGCGTCCAAATGGCCGAAGACCGCATCGTCAGCATTTCGATGCTCTCCGGCAAAACCTTCGCAGGCAAGCAGTTCATCGACGCAACCTACGAAGGCGACCTGATGGCAACGGCGGGAATCGAATACCACGTCGGACGTGAAGCCAACAGCGTCTACAACGAGCGATCGAATGGTGTCCTCGATCCCAGCCAACCCGGCGCACTACACCATCGACATCACTTCGGCGTGCTGGAGCAGAAAATCAGCCCCTATGTCGTCCCCGGTGATCCAACATCGGGCATGCTGCCGAACATCAGCACCGCACCGCGTGGCGAACGGGGAACCGGTGACGATCGAGTGCAAGCGTACTGTTACCGCTATTGCGCGACGAACCATCCCGAGAATCGCGTTCCGTTCATGAAGCCGGACGGTTACGACCCATCGCAATACGAGCTGTTGCTCCGCATCTACGCGTCGGGCTGGCGGGAAACCTTTCGCAAGTTCGACCCGATCCCCAATCACAAGACGGACACCAACAACCACGGTCCGTTCAGTACCGACTACCTGGGAATGAGCGACGACTATCCGGAGGCCACCTACGAGCGGCGCCGCGAGATTCTCGCTGCCCATCGCCAGTATCAACAGGGCTTGCTGTATTTCGTTGCCAACGATCCACGCATCCCGGCGGACGTGCAAACCGCCATGCAGAAGTGGGGCCTGGCGAAGGACGAATTCACCGACAATGGCAACTGGCCACATCAGATCTATGTGCGAGAAGCACGGCGGATGGTCGGCAAGTTTGTGATGACCGAGAACGAACTGACCAAGCTCACGCCAACTCCCGACCCCGTGGGTATGGGTAGCTACTCGATCGACTCGCACAACGTCCAGCGGTACATCACAGCGGAAGGCTATGTCGACAATGAGGGCGATATTGGCTTGCGAATCTCTCCCTACACGATCTCATACGGCTCGCTGGTGCCAAAGAAATCCCAGTGTCAGAATCTGATGGTCAGCGTCTGCGTGAGCAGTTCGCACATCGCATTCGGCAGCATCCGCATGGAGCCGGTATTCATGATCCTTGGCCAAAGTGCGGCCACTGGCGCCGTGATGGCCCTCGACCAGAACATTGCCGTCCAGGACGTTCCCTATTCACAATTGAGCGAACAACTGGTGAAGGACGGTCAAGTGCTGGAATACGCATCACCACCTCGACGTCAGGAAGAGGCCGGCCAGCGATACCGCGACCCCAAGCAGCTGGACGGCATCGCGGTCGACGACAATGCGGCGCAACTGACGGGCACATGGACGATCAGTTCATCCTCCAACAATTTCTTCGGTAGCGGCTATCGTCACGACGGTGCGGCCAAAGACGGCCAGGCGACGGCGAGTTTCACGACGACGCTTCCGGAAGCCGGGCAGTACGAAGTTTTCCTCTCGTGGCCAGCCAACCCCAACCGCTCGTCCAAAGTCGCAGTAGAAATCGTCAGCGGGGAAACCACAACGGCGGCGACAATCGATCAACGTCGTCAGCCCGGAAAAAAGGGCCAATTACACTCACTGGGCGTGCACGATTTTTCCGCGAACCAACCCGCCACGGTTGTCATCACCAACAAGGATTCGAACGGCTACGTGGTAATCGACGCCGTCCAGTGGAAAAGAGTGACAGAACCGCCGCCGGTCGAACCGTAATCGCCGCGGCCGTAGTCCTGCGCAGCGAACCGACGGCTAGCGCCGAATGGTAACCACTTTAGCTTGGAGGGTGCTCTTTCCCTCAGTCGCGGGGCGACCGAGGTGTCGGGCATGTCTGCTTACGGCTGCTTGTTAGTATTGCCGACGTTACCGTTGTCGTTCTTGCTGTTGTCGTTCTTGCCGTTGTCGTTCTTGCTGTTGTCGTTCTTGCTGTTGTCGTTCTTGCTGTTGTCAGCAGGAGCTGTGGCGCTAGGGGCAACGCCGGCAGGTGTGGCCTCGATCAGAGCAGCGGCACGAGTGGAGCCGCCGGGGGTGGGTGCCCCGCCATCCAATGTCAACTCGATAACAGCTGGAGTAGATTGTGTCGGAGGGAACCAGACCTGGAGTGTTTGATGTGTCAATCCGGCGATGACCATAGCCCATGCGAAACTGAGAAACGTTCCGATAATGACGTACTCAGTTGCCGCTCGCTGGTGCCAGTTCTTGATGTCGCCGAACCGTAGAATTGACTTTGTGGCAATGAGAAACCCAATCCCCTGAGGGTACCCACTGAGCACAAACAGCATGACGAGAGTTCGTTCGAGCCATCCGATGTATCGGCCGCCGTCCGGGAGGCCCCGGAGAATAGTCTCAATGCTGGCTTCGTCTTTTTCGGATAGAGACTCATCCGCGGTGGTTGTCGACGAGGGCACATACAGAGAATTTGTGTAGGCGGCGGCGGCGGTTTCTATTGCGCTCGCGGCTTTTCTTATGGCGCTCGCTGTCGCGTCCACCTCGACATCGGCAGCATGATCAGCGACGACACTATTCTCTGTTTCATCGCCCTCTCTGTCATCATCTTTTTCCTCGACTCGATCATCGTCTTCATCGTCGATCAGCCCATGAGTGACCTTGGCGATGAGAATTCCACCAACAGGCACGCAAAGGATAAGCCCGGAGAGCAACACCAACGCGCCCGCGTACCAATTTGAAGTGTCATGGTCGGTTGTGACTGGGAGATACTTGTCCCACACCCCATCCACAAAGAGGCTCGGCCAGATCGCGCTGACGAGCACAATGAATGCAAAGTGGATTAACTGGTCGATTACGAACGGCCATGGCCCGTCTGGTTGGTCCATCACTTTGGGAAGCGTGAACACCTTGACCGCATCAAGGATCAGATGCGATGCGCCTATGACGGCAAGCATCTGCCAGCTGAAATTCCCCAGAAGCAGAACCGAAATGGCCAAAACGATGGCCACATGAAGTATCAAGCCCCACCAGGTGCTGCCCTTGGCTTTCAAGAGCCAGTCTGGTTGGAATACGAAATCCCCTAATAAGTGGGCAGTCAGCAGACCCGCAACAGTTTCAGCAAACGGCATTCCGCACCCCAAAACAGAACGCAACCAAAAACGGTTGAATACCAAAATTCAACCAAAAACGGCTGAACCGCTCGATCGGCATCACGGCGCGTTTCGCGATCATGATGATCGCCTTTCTTGATGTCCGCCCAGGTCAATATTCTTCCAGTCGAACCCCTCGAATGCCTTGATGGCGGCTTCCAAAGCATTCCATCTGGCAGCCTTCAGCGTTTTGGATACCGACTGGTGCGACGTCCCGAGTCTCTTGCCGATCTCCTGTTGATTGAGGTCCCCCGGGTCAATTGCCAAGGACACGACCTCGGCTTGTCGCCTCTTCTTCCTCCAGCCAATCAAAATCGCCCCGCTAAGCTCTGCAACTGCCGACAGCCATCGGCCTGAATCTTGCATGTTGCCGGGAAGCGAAATGGCAAGCTCAGAGTCCGTTTTCATTTCATCCAGGCCATGACCTGACCGAACGAAAGCGTCGCCATCTGACCTTGAAATGCTCGTTCGAGAAATCCGGTCAACAGCACCAATCGCAATCGAAATGCGTGTATCGCATCCAGTAGCAATTAGCCTTGCTCGCACGTACAACGCGGCGCGAAAAGCAAACTTCGGCTGGGAAAGGAGGGCTTGCCATTGGTCGCCCCGAAAAACCTCGGGCTTTCCGCGAACAACTTTCTTTCTGGACCAGTCATCCAGCTTGCCAACGGAGCCAAGCACGAGATTCCTTGCGTTTTCGCGGCGTTCCGAATCCAACTCCGTGGAATCAATCAAGTCACCGGTCAGAACCGCATACACAGGCTGCTTTGTTTCCTTACCCATCACCTAAACTCATCAGTTCAAACATTCTGGACTTCGCTTTTCGAACTGAATTCTAACACATCTATCCGCGCTATTCGCGATTCAAGCAAGCTACGACCAGCTTCCCACCAAAGGCTGAACTCAAAATACTCCGCCGGAGTCGCCTGCATATCACGTCGCTCCCTCAAAGAGGGCGACGACAGGTGCTCTAGCCAACTGAGCTAAGCGCCCTCACACTGTTTCAATCCACGTCGCTCCCCGAAGAGAGCGACGACTCTCCCTGAAATAAAACCCACAAACCCCAACTCACACGTCGCTCCCCGAAGAGAGCGACGACATGAAATGCCACATCTGGCAGTTTTGCGGCGAAAATAGTTTCAATCCACGTCGCTCCCCGAAGAGAGCGACGACGACGCAAACGGAAGCTTCGTGTTGCCCTCTTTTGCGTTTCAATCCACGTCGCTCCCCGAAGAGAGCGACGACGGTGAGGGCCCAGTCGACGTTGACTGGGCCCGAGGTTTCAATCCACGTCGCTCCCCGAAGAGAGCGACGACGACACCTGAGCCGCGACACGTGAGCCGCGACACCTGTTTCAATCCACGTCGCTCCCCGAAGAGAGCGACGACAGCCTAGTCAATTGCGACTAGGCTTTTTTTTATGCGCGTTTCAATCCACGTCGCTCCCCGAAGAGAGCGACGACCGCCGGTGAGAATGCATTCTCTATATTCTCGCGAGTTTCAATCCACGTCGCTCCCCGAAGAGAGCGACGACGATGCGAGGACATCGCCGCAGTCGGTGGGCGCACTTGAGTTTCAATCCACGTCGCTCCCCGAAGAGAGCGACGACATTACTCTTTTGCTACGGAGTTTTCGGATGTTTGTGTTTCAATCCACGTCGCTCCCCGAAGAGAGCGACGACGTAATAGACGCAGAGCTGGATGGTCGTGCGGCACCGGTTTCAATCCACGTCGCTCCCCGAAGAGAGCGACGACATTGCGTTACTTCAATGCTTTCAGCGATGCATTTCGTTTCAATCCACGTCGCTCCCCGAAGAGAGCGACGACTGCATCGATTCGTTCAACTTAGTCCCCGTCCATGGGTTTCAATCCACGTCGCTCCCCGAAGAGAGCGACGACTTCGTTGTACGGTACTCTTCTTCCGACGTTGTCGTTTCAATCCACGTCGCTCCCCGAAGAGAGCGACGACATCGTATGAGATATCTAGATATATCGCGATATCGTAGTTTCAATCCACGTCGCTCCCCGAAGAGAGCGACGACGTATTGTCGATTTCAACACCGACAAATTCACCCCTAGTTTCAATCCACGTCGCTCCCCGAAGAGAGCGACGACATGTTATTTTTTGTCTTTTTCCTGGCAGTAAACGCGTTTCAATCCACGTCGCTCCCCGAAGAGAGCGACGACGCGGCAGCTATTCGCCCGCCACAATCGAGTCGGTGCTGTTTCAATCCACGTCGCTCCCCGAAGAGAGCGACGACTCAGCCCCGCGGGAGCTCGGGAAGGGGCTGTCAGAGTTTCAATCCACGTCGCTCCCCGAAGAGAGCGACGACTATCCATTGCAGTGGGTCTGCATCTGCGGGAAGGTGTTTCAATCCACGTCGCTCCCCGAAGAGAGCGACGACTTCGATCGGGCGAAGGGGCGAAGGGCGAAGGGGCGTTTCAATCCACGTCGCTCCCCGAAGAGAGCGACGACCTGGATTGCGTCGTATATATCAGCGTCATCGCGCAGTTTCAATCCACGTCGCTCCCCGAAGAGAGCGACGACGACGGGTGGTGATCGCATACTAAATGGCACGTGTGGTTTCAATCCACGTCGCTCCCGGAAGAGAGCGACGACTGATCGGGAACGAATAGCAGACGACTTTCGTAGACTGTTTCAATCCACGTCGCTCCCCGAAGAGAGCGACGACTCGAAGTCGTGAATTCCAGGCCATCAAGTAGACGGTTTCAATCCACGTCGCTCCCCGAAGAGAGCGACGACGCAGTTCGATCTCTGGGCTGCTGAGCACTTCCATCGTTTCAATCCACGTCGCTCCCCGAAGAGAGCGACGACACCCGAAGGCGGGTCGGGTGGAGGATCGCGCGTGTATGTTTCAATCCACGTCGCTCCCCGAAGAGAGCGACGACTAGATAACGGCCGATAGTCGATGCGCGCCGACGTTTTGTTTCAATCCACGTCGCTCCCCGAAGAGAGCGACGACGACGGATCGATTCGCCATGCGTCCAGTGAGGGCACAGTTTCAATCCACGTCGCTCCCCGAAGAGAGCGACGACTTGTGGAGATCTCTTCCCAGCTGGGCAGGTCGATCGTTTCAATCCACGTCGCTCCCCGAAGAGAGCGACGACGCAGTTGCATGACCGGCGATAGTAGCCATTGCGTTGTTTCAATCCACGTCGCTCCCCGAAGAGAGCGACGACGGGCGGGGCTCTGCAGTCATGGTTCACGTCCTCCTTGTTTCAATCCACGTCGCTCCCCGAAGAGAGCGACGACCTAGAGACCGAGACCCAGACGATTGTGCTTTATGGTTTCAATCCACGTCGCCCCCCGAAGAGAGCGACGACATAGTTGTATGTCGGGCAACGATAGTCACCTAGTAGTTTCAATCCACGTCGCTCCCCGAAGAGAGCGACGACACACCCGAAGCACGAACGCCGAAGCACGAACCCCGTTTCAATCCACGTCGCTCCCCGAAGAGAGCGACGACGGCAAAGGTTAAAGTAATGCTGGAGCTACATTAGAGTTTCAATCCACGTCGCTCCCCGAAGAGAGCGACGACATTACTATGTCGTTTGGATTCGCAACACCTACCGGGTTTCAATCCACGTCGCTCCCCGAAGAGAGCGACGACATGTGATGCATGCCAACCCGCAAGACTTCATTGCGGTTTCAATCCACGTCGCTCCCCGAAGAGAGCGACGACGTCGACGAGGATGGACTACTCAACGAGGCGACTCGGGTTTCAATCCACGTCGCTCCCCGAAGAGAGCGACGACTTTTTATGAGGAGCCATTCATGTACGCAGCAGCAGTTTCAATCCACGTCGCTCCCCGAAGAGAGCGACGACTGTCATGCTGATCAGTGAGGTACGCCGCCCAGTCTGTTTCAATCCACGTCGCTCCCCGAAGAGAGCGACGACCCGAGCTCGTCGCAGAGGAGCCAGTAGTGATCCGAGTTTCAATCCACGTCGCTCCCCGAAGAGAGCGACGACACGGGGGTCGTCTACTCGGGTTTTCGCGCATCGGCGTTTCAATCCACGTCGCTCCCCGAAGAGAGCGACGACCATCTCGTCACCCAGCCGCTTGCCCTTGAGGAGGTGTTTCAATCCACGTCGCTCCCCGAAGAGAGCGACGACGACGTTAGCGATGAAGAAATCATGGACACCATCCTGCATGTTTCAATCCACGTCGCTCCCCGAAGAGAGCGACGACTACGTTCAGATCTTCACGTTCGGCAATCAATTTCATGTTTCAATCCACGTCGCTCCCCGAAGAGAGCGACGACCAGTAATCGGATTTTGCCGAGGCAGGACCAGCAGCGCGTTTCAATCCACGTCGCTCCCCGAAGAGAGCGACGACATCTCCACGAACTGGACAGCCCATCACGCTTCGATCGTTTCAATCCACGTCGCTCCCCGAAGAGAGCGACGACGACGCACTGGTCGAGCTGCCGGACCGGGCCAAGTTTGTTTCAATCCACGTCGCTCCCCGAAGAGAGCGACGACTGATTGTGCGCTGTTTTGGTCCGATCCAGTTTGGGTTTCAATCCACGTCGCTCCCCGAAGAGAGCGACGACGGGGACGAGTTTGAAGTAGTTGATATGGTTGCCAAGTTTCAATCCACGTCGCTCCCCGAAGAGAGCGACGACGCGGCTTTGACGAAATGATTGATATGGCGTACAACAACAGTTTCAATCCACGTCGCTCCCCGAAGAGAGCGACGACTGGTGGTCGTTGACACAGACACTGCGGTCCTGATTGTTTCAATCCACGTCGCTCCCCGAAGAGAGCGACGACTTTTGGTGGTTGGTTATCTCTTACTGCCTACAAGACGTTTCAATCCACGTCGCTCCCCGAAGAGAGCGACGACGTAGACTCGACGGGCTGGGCCAATCCCCTGACGTAGTTTCAATCCACGTCGCTCCCCGAAGAGAGCGACGACGTAAAGGCGAACCTCAATTCCGCGTTTCAGGCTATGTTTCAATCCACGTCGCTCCCCGAAGAGAGCGACGACGTATTGTATGGGTATCAGCAGACACAAAGGAGTTTGTTTCAATCCACGTCGCTCCCCGAAGAGAGCGACGACTGCGGGCGCTGGTGAACACTGGATGGTTTTGGTGTTTCAATCCACGTCGCTCCCCGAAGAGAGCGACGACATCCGGAGAGAGAGGCTCTCAACCTCACCCCATAGTTTCAATCCACGTCGCTCCCCGAAGAGAGCGACGACACAACAGCCACCAACCAACCACGGAGTTATCACGATGGTTTCAATCCACGTCGCTCCCCGAAGAGAGCGACGACGCATGGGTGGAGGGCGCAACGGTTGATGGCCTCGTGTTTCAATCCACGTCGCTCCCCGAAGAGAGCGACGACAGGGGCGATGCCGGCCGAATTGATTAGCTGATTTTTGTTTCAATCCACGTCGCTCCCCGAAGAGAGCGACGACAACTCGGATCGAAGCCTGATGGCTGTCCAGTTCGGTTTCAATCCACGTCGCTCCCCGAAGAGAGCGACGACCCAACCACAACGGAGCTTAACCAGCCATGTCGATGTTTCAATCCACGTCGCTCCCCGAAGAGAGCGACGACTGCCTAAAATACGCTGCAGGATAGCGCCATGCTCGTTTCAATCCACGTCGCTCCCCGAAGAGAGCGACGACTCCCTGATCGTAACTTGTTGTGGGGTAGGGGGCAAAGGCGCTGCTCCGCGAACCGCCACGGCGACGTATGAGAAAAATGGAATCCCAAGACGAGATGCAACATAAGACCAAGTGCCAGTTCGAGTTAGCTGAATCGCGAACCTCCCTGCAAATCCGCTACCACTCGGGGTTCGCAACTAGGCAAAGAGGGGTCCGTCAATGTCAAAGCTTGTTACGACTCCGAATTGTTCGATACGCCGGTGCCAGTCGTTCCCCAGGTAATAGTAACGAAGGCTGTCCAAAGCTGGATCCACCGTGGATTCAAGCCGGCGTTTGCATTCTGCCCATTGTGCGGGATTCACGTTTAACTCAAAGACGGATTGCTGTACTCGCTGCCCATAATCGAGGCAGCATTTTGCGACTTTTCTCAGCCGACGCTGGCCCTTTTTGTCCTGAGTACTCACATCGTACGTGACCAGCATGTACATTTTCAGCTCCGAGGCAACAAAGAAGCACCGATCTATTTCCAGACGAAGGCGGGGTACTCGTCTATATCGCCGCGAATAAATCGGGCACAAAGTCGAGCCTGCAAATGAGTTAAGAGTCCGACCGTCGTCTTTTCCTGAAGGTAGGGATGCACGATGACGTCCTGTTTTCGTTTTTGATATGCGGATAACACCGTCTTTCGCCCTTTCTCCGTCAGGGTCACTGCGCCAACTGGACCAGACACGAAATCCCCGGCACCAATCTGCCGACGATTGATCAAGGAAAACACCAGCCGATCGGCGATGAACGCCCGAAACTCTTCGACTAAATCGAGGGCCATTCCTGGACGCCCTGGCCGGTCGCGGTGGAGGCATCCCACCGCTGCATCCAATCCAGCCGCCTCGCAGGCCGATCGAAGATCGTGAGTGAGCATGCTGTACAAGAAGGACATGAGTGCATTCACGTTGTCCGCGGGTGGCCTGCGGCTCCTGCCACGAAATTCAAACGCCGACTCCGTAACGCGAATCAGATCGTTGAAATTCGAGAAGTACGTGCTGGCCGATTCTCCCTCCAGACCACGCAAACGATCCAGCGACTCGACTTTTTCAATCTCACCAATGAAGTGAGCCAACCGTCGACCAGAGCGACGCAATCGCTCGGCTCGCTCGGCGTCCTTGCTATCCCTGGCTCCGCGAAGCAATACCGACCTCGAATTGGCGACTTTGGCAGCAATTGCGTTACGAGCAAACCGACAACTCGCCAACTCATCGTCAGCGATTCGATACTGGGCTCTTCGAAGTAAGACATTACCTGGCGTGAACCCAACCACCGCGGCGCGGAAACCACCGTACTGACTCAGAATTGAGATCGTCACCCCGGATTCGGCGCACGCCGCCATCAGATACGGACTACAACTGATTTTGCCGAAGCAAACGATGCCATCCAGATTGTGAAGTGGAACACGGAGCCGATTTTCTTTTTCAATTCGAACAACGACCGCCTGACCGTCCTTGCGCAGGTAGGCTCCCTCGGTCATTACGAAGAGCGTATTGAGGTGACGTTTCATGGTTGCGTTCCTTTGCCTCTGCTCAGACATCCCAGTTCTGGTGAACACCTCCATGCAGTCTTTTCTGCCCCACGGCATTTTCGTGGTCAGAAGAGATCAAATTCGGTATCAAGCTTTGGGCCATCGTCGCTGGCGACGGCGGCATCGAGATGCCGTTGAAACCGGGAGCCAACATTAACCCCAGGCCCTGTCCCGTCCGGCAGGCAGAGCTCGACCAGCGAGCAACTGTTGCATTTGGGTTCCCTCCTGGCCCTCGGCGTTTCCCGATTGGCAATCATTTCGTGCAGACGAAGTGACGCATCTCTCGTTCGCGATCGCAGACGACCGTCGAATTTCACCTCGGTCCTACGCTTGCGTTTCCCGTAAAAGAGATAGCCGCATGAAATATCGTGTTGCAGCATCTCTTCCAGGCACATTGCCTGTGCGCAGAGCTGCACGCGATCACTATCATCTTCCTTGGGTTTACCTCGCTTGTATTCGATAGGGAGGATGCGCTGGTAGGCCCCCAACGAATCTCTCGACGACGCGCCTCGACCATGATGCAACTCAACTACATCGGCAACGCCGAACAAGCCGAGACGCGACGATCGCAACTGCAGGCCGCGCGCGACCGTCACGTTTGCACGATATTCGTCCGGTCCCTCATGCGCCCGATCATGCAGTTGCCGCCCTTCGACCGTGAGCCGATTCTCGGCCCACAGTCGCTCGACGTGAATCAGTGCACACTGCCGTTCACAAAAAATCAGGTGCTGGAGAGCCGAGATCGGAAGAAGATCGTCGTCGGAAAAATCCGTCATATCATTCTGTGAATTGTGACGCCCTCTGGCAGGTCCGTGTCGTCAACCTCGACGGCGTAGTCTTCAAATCGACGCGGAGGCGTTTCGGAGTTGCCGGACAAGACCCTCACTCGTTTCTGCAGCAGGTGGGAAGGCGCATTCCCCAATGCGGCTTCGTGTTCAAAAACGACCAGAGCCTGAGGAGCCATTTGACCACGACTGGCTGATCTATCGAGTTCGAACATCTGCCTGAGAGCTGTCCAGAACAGCTCAAGATCTTCGATGCCAAAACCCGTCTGTCTCGCAAAGAATGGATTCACGAAACCGTGGCAACGATAGAGACCGTAGGGCACGGTGAACTTTCGACCCATCGTGCGATTATCTCCGTCCTGCTTTTCAGCTTCCTTTTCAGTTGCCACAGCACAGCGAGTTATTGCGTGTTCAAGCGAGACAATCGGATCGATGCTGCGGGAGAAAGCCAACTGAATTGGCCCACGCACCTGCCCGCAATTTACCTTCGTGCTCATCACGGCGCCGAAGGCTCGTACGTCGTAAAAGTTCCGGCACATCCATTCCCGACACTTTTCAACCTCCGGTTGCTTGGCTTTCGTGGAATCCAGATCCAGTGCCTCATAAGCGCGAGAGTGCTGCCTGTTAAGAACGGCACGCTCCTTGACGTATATTTCGTAGGGCGGCTGTTCCTCCTTCATCGTTCCTACAAAGTTTCGAATCTTACGTTTCAGACAAACGTCGGTCACCAATCCATGCCCGGTTTCAGGATCGACACGAGGAAGGTTACCTGCATCGGGGTCTCCATTCGGATTTCCGTCGGCAACGTCAAACAACAGAACAAAATCATATCGGTGGTCCATTAATGGGCCTTTCAAAAGCTAGTGCAAGGTAGTGGATGTGTAACGCCCGACGATCGGACTACGATTCATCGGGCATCGTCTTCTTGGTGAAAAAATCCTGTCGCTGGTGGTAGTAACCGAGCGCGAAAAGGCCTTGATCCGTCAGGTTCATGTGAGGCGGAAATATGTCGACGTGCCCCATGATTTGCTGAATGCGTTTGTCTGCAACGACTTTCTTGCCACCGTCGAGTTTTCCAACATGATGCTGGCTCATGCGAATCAATCGGGGAAAAACTGCCCCCGGCGTTGCCGAAGCGGCACCGAAATAACGATCCTTGATCGTGGCGTTCAAGCCAGGTAACGCGTCCTCTTGCGCCCGTTCCAGCGACGCAAACAGACGGCCCAGCTGGTACGAGGTTTCTTGGCGTTCAATATCAAGCATGACGGGAATCTCCAGTTGGTGGTTGTGGTTGAGAATGGCTTTGATCGTTGCTGCACGCACATGGTTTATTTCGCGATCAGCACGGATTCGCCGTACGATCGCAGCGTGTAAGGAATCCGGGTAGCGTCCGCCGGTGAGGACTGCTCGCAGCAGGGCTCCGCCAAGCAGCGGTGGAATCTCCTTGGTCTCCCGAGCTGTCTGGGCCAGTATCATCCAGAGCGGTATGACTTCCCGGTCTTTCTTCCCTTTTGAGATTTCGAGCCGCTTTTGGTGGTCGGCAACCCGACGTATCAGTTCTCCAGCCGTTCCGGAAATCCAAAATCGGACCGATAGCCTCGATGCGTTGGGAGCCAGGCCAAGCACATGGAATCCCGTGTCCGATTCCGGTACGTCGGCTTCGCCATTTGCGATGCGTTTGAGCATCCTTCCAGTTTCAGCAGCCAGCGTTTCGTCTTCTGCATGTTGGACGTCAAGCCCGAAGCCAAAGAGGTCTTCAGAATGAGTCGCTTTGTCCGCCCAGAAAACGCACGACGTATCGCCAATTTGAACCTTCCGGCCAAAGTCTCGTTGAAGCAGCATGTTTAGCGCCGTCGTATACCGAAACGCCGAGGATTCGCCGACCGGCGCGTTATAGCTCTGCGTCTTGCCATAGCTTGTGAAGGCAGCAAGGTTGAAGGAAACGATCGATGCACCGGCTGTCTGAGCCCCGGATACACCCTTGATTGCCGGGTGAAGTCGGGCAAGTGTTGCGGACTCGCCAGTGACAAGACACGTAGCTGCAACTCCGTCCTCACGTTCTGCCGACTCATTGCCCTTCACCCAGACATCTCGAATCGCCGGAATCTCGTGGATTTGCTGTTGGGCGCCTCGAACTCGAAATACCCCAAACCCAGAACCGATCTCTCTCAGCAATTCGTCCTGCTCTACGGACAGATGTGAGGGCAACCACGTTTCGAAGAATTTCCTGAGTGAGTCATATTCGGCGACGGAAGTCGCCGGGCACATCTCGAGGTGCAGTTTTATACAAGCATCATGGCAGTCACCGACGCGGTCGATTTTCTTCAGTCTCTTTTTTCGGTCGCTCTCCGACTCGTTGCCCGGCTCGCTTGCTATGTCCGGGGGCACCCAGCCGAGCAGGTAGTCAGCCTTGTCCCAAAGGAACATCGCCTTGATTCCCGCCGCTCGCTTTCCACCGTACGGCAGCTGCATCAACCGTGGCTTGGGTTTCTTTCCAGATGTGTCACGTACATCCTGTATTGCATGAAGCCGCCCATCCGACTCAATCACCAGCTCAAACGTAACCTTTTGCGGTGCGAACCCTTCTTCGGAAATCGGAGTATCAGGATCAGCCGCCAGGCGGTCATAGTAGTCGCAAAGTCTCTGCAGGATCATTGCCTCAACTCCTTGTCTCGGAACGGAGGCACGTCAATGACTCCGTCGGTCATTTCGGCACGAAAGAACTTCGGTGTCATGTTGTTTGCGAAGTCGATATCGTGCAGCATGTAACCAAGGTCACGCGTCCCCCTCAACGATTCATGTGGCGTCGGTGAGTCGCCTTCTTGCCACTCGAAATCGCAAGCAAATTCACGGCATCCCAGGTACGGGCGGTGGAAACACTGTCCTTTACTTGCACGTCGCCGGAAGATTTCATAGTGTTTCTGTGGCGGGTCGTTACCACCAATGACGACGTAGTGTGCCTCGATGATGTACGCAACATCCTGCAACAAAGTCGCCGCCCGCTGCTGGCGGTCTTCTTCGATGACCTGACATAGGGTTCCGGAACTTGCCCCTTCCACGTACCCCTTAAGCGTCCGTTCCGATGGTCCGACGCTGCCCAGTTCGTTACGACGAATATTCGTAAATTGGATTGGATTAAGCGTCCGAATCCGATCAATACCCCAACAAATTTCCGGTTTCCAGTAGATCGCCTCCAGGATGCCACGTGCAGCGGACGGCGTTATGACGTCATAGCTGACACGTTCAACCTTCATTTCCGGGCGCGTGAAGCATGCAAAGTTGCCCCACACGCGAATTGCGACTCGATTTTTTTCCAGGTTCATTTTTCCCTTTCGAATTGATGGATCAGTTTCAGCTAAATGATTAGGTCATCACTGGGCAGCACGCCGTCTGCGATCGGTAATCGCAGCCCGAGCTCTTCGTCATAGAGATGTTTTTGGACTAGTACCCAGTGCTCGTTGGACTTGACGATGGCATCCGCTACGCAGAGCCCAATTCGCTCGTGCTGACGTACGTTGATCGTGTAGCGTTGCGCCTTACGCCAAAATGAGAGATTCAGGCCGTACCCGCGATCCAACTGGTTACACAGTTCTTCGCCGCGAGCAGCGCCGTCCTTCCCCACCCACGGGACTAGCACAGGTTCGGTAATGTCGCGGATGAACCGATATCGCTGACCAGCCTCGCGGAAGTTGAATTGCATCTTGTTCGGATTGTGACCGAATGCCTCTAACACCTGATGACGGTCCCAAGCGTCCGACTTGCGCCAATAGAGCTGTTCGAAGTAACGATCCGTTGCCATGGGAGAAATGAGGTCGACAAAGTCTGGTATCAGTTCGCGCGTGGTATCGGCCGTTTGCCGCAAGAACCCTGCTGGTGGTGGACTCTCCGTTTCGAACAAATAGACAATGCCACGTTCCAAGCGTCCTTCGCGGTTACATCGCCCGGCAGCCTGCGCGAGAGAATCGAGACCGCAGATGGCGCGAAAGACGACTGGAAAGTCGACATCAACGCCCGCTTCTATCAATTGCGTACTGACCACGCGGCAAGACATCCCCAATGCCAACCGCCGACGTATAACATTGATCTTGCGCGATCGGTGCTCACCGCACATGCGTGTACTCAAATGAAAGTTGCCGTCAGAATCGTCTAGTAACTCGTACAATTCAGCAGCTTCTGCTCGCGTGTTAACCACGCAAAGAACTTGCTCGCTTCGCATCAGCTCATCGCCCAATTGCTCCATAGGGATAACACCTCGAACAATGACCTTGGTGCGTCGTAGTCGATCGTGCAAATCCATGGCATTGGGAACAATTGGGCGCACCCCCTCAAGGCCGATCCTGAAGCCCTCCCTTCGGTTCAGTGCTGGTTGGGTCGCCGTGCAAAGAACGACAGTACAACCATAAACTTCCACCAGCTCTTTAAGTGCCATCAACGTCGGCTGTAGAAGTTCGACCGGTAGCGTTTGAGCTTCATCAAGCACAATTACGCTACGAGCGACGCGATGCAGCTTTCTGCAGCGGCTAGTTCTTGTTGCAAACAATGACTCAAAGAGCTGGACGTTCGTTGTGACGACGATTGGCGCATCCCAATTTTCAGCCTGTAGTCGATTTACGGTCGTCTCGTTGTCCGGATCAAGGTTGCTATGATGCTCAATCACGATCTCGTCTGAGAGGCGTCGAAAGACATCGCGATAAACATCTACGTTCTGTTCTATGATGCTCGTAAAGGGAACCGCAACGATCACGCGGTCAAGATTGTGTAGTTCGGCGTGGCGTGTCGCAAATTCCAACGAGCTGAGTGTTTTTCCGCCACCTGTTGGAACATTGAATGAAAAGAACCCGGGGGCTGCCTGTGCGGCCAATCTGCAATGGTCCCGCACTTCGCGTCGAATCAAATCCACGCTCGAGGTTCTTCCTGCTGATAGTTCGTCCAGATAGTCGCCAACGGCGACTACAATGGCGGATATTGGGAATTCGTTAAGCGGCCGTTGCTCCGCGCGCTCCTTCGACATAAACCGTTCAGTGGCCAGGAAGTCACCATCGACGAGGCATGAGAAAATCATGCGGCAGAGAAACTGAACGCGAAAAGCGGCTTGATATGGATCAAGTGGTCGATGCGAACCAAAATCCGCCAAACGTGGAAAGACCGGAATCGGCAGGTCAACCAGGTCCTTCGGGGCGTTCTCGCTCCAGTCACACACAGCCTTTTTCAGTCGATGCCGCAATCCTGAATGAGATTCCCCGTTGTCCCAATCGGCGAGCCCTGCATGATGTCCCGCGAACACATACGAAAACAGTCTGCCCACCCCTTGGCAGCGTTGTGCCACCCATTGGGCGGCCGCTGTTGAATGATCAACCCGTCCCTGCAATTCACCTTCGTGGACGTCGTCATCAATAGAGATATTCGCATTTGAAATGTACGCTTGAAACTCATCCGAGTATTTCCCCAGATCGTGCCAGCGCCCCAGCAGGTCGCCCCATGCCTCAAGCTCTGGATGAATCCTCGCCAGAAACTCGCTGCAACGTTCAGCCACACGCGCTTCGTGCTCGGACATGGTTTCCCATTGGGACTTTGGTTCGCCATCGAGTGAATGGGCGTAAAAGGGCATCTTCGTTTTGCTTCCGACTTAACGTTCAACGGGACTCCGTCCGGGTCGGATGCCATTCTGCATCTGGGTCCGACAAGATTGGTCCAACGTAACGACCAACCCAATTTCTTTCTGCCCTGCCGCAGCGGGGAACGCTCTTGCGCGATTCTTCCTGGACTAACACGACTACGACCTGCGCTGATAAAGCTGACCCGAAAATGTTTGAAGTTGTCGTAGACCGGACGACTCGGGGGACGTGTATACAGTTAAGTCTTCGCGTTCAAAACACGAACGAGTATCCTGGTATCTTTTGAACACAGACACAGTGAGGTATACGAACACCCCGCGAAGACTGCCCGTAAGCTGACGTCGGTTGAATTGTTGTAATTCTTTATTTGCTGCGGTCGCTCCACGCGAAGACGCGAAGACGTGAAGACGTGAAGACGTGAAGACGCTGGACGGAAGCGAGGGCCGGGCGGCTTGGCAATGGTGAATTGCGTTAGTTCAACGGCGACTGGGACCGGCTTCGATACGCGTGGTAACGGTCTTGTGTCAGGCTCAGTCTCAGTACTGGCCTCGTCTCAGGCTTTTGCGCCGCGCAATGCAAGGGCCGTGACGCCGACGCCGGTCAGTAAGAGAGCGCCGCCAACCGGGACCAGGAAGATGGCAATGCCGGGTTCGCTGCCCAACGTGAATAGACCGCCCGCCAGAAAACCAAAGGGGATGAGAATCGAAGAGGACAACAAACATGGCGACGCAATCCGGCTCGACTTCAAAAGGAGCTCGCTGCGCATGTGGTACGTAAAGGCGTAGACGACATTCAGGACGCCCAGCAACGTGCCGTGTGCGTGAGCCAGCGTGCCCATCAGACGACGCGTTTCGTTGTCGGCATCCAAATACCAACCCACTCGAAAGGCATGGAAGTAGTCGAGCACCAAACCCAAAATGATGAAACCGAATATCGCCCACCATCCAAAAGTCGTGTGACGAGCTACGTAGTCCGTCGTACGAGCCGGTTGTGCCATGAATGTTCCTCGCTATCGACGACCGACGGCTTGCCTGGTTCCCAGTCCGTTTTCTCGACGGGTTTCTAACACGACGGAACTCGGGAATCCACCGCTTCGGGCTTTCCGCTTACTGGCGAATGTCCCCTTGGGCATCTTCTTCCGCCGTGTTCGGATTGTTGGCGACTTCCAGTTCCAGCGCTTCGGTATTGATATCAGGCAGGCGAAGGTGAGAGCCCGTCTCCACCTTTTCCCTCAGCTTGGGATCCCATGTGGCCGATCCCCGGTAGGTGTAGTCGGCTGCCATCAGTGAATTGTCGTCCGCTCGGCGTGCCACGTTGAGCGACCCCGAGAACTCGGTTCCCTCGTAAATCGAACCTCGCTTGAAAGGGCCAGCGCCCAGGACCCATGTCCCCGTCGCTTCGCTCTTGGCCAACGAGGTGCCTGACTGCCATACCGGCATGCGTGTTTCACGAGCGTAGGCGAACACGGCGATCTTCACCGCCGCCATGTCTTCCGTGCGTCGGGCCAGGGAGATTTCTGGCAACACCGGCAGGGGCGTCGAACCCGCGACCAGCGACGCGGCCGCATTCACGCTGCTGCTGGCCGGAACGCCATAGTTGATATCGTGTCCATCGGAACCCATGGCCCCGACCCTGGCCTCGACCACGTAGTCGGCGTCTTCGATCCGATCCTGTAGCAGACATCCGGCGACGACCATTTGCTGTCGCACAGAACTGATGATGTAGTTCGTCGAGATGGCGCTGTCGTTTTTGAATTGCAGGAAACGCGTATCCAGATAGACGTCCTCGTTCGCCAGCGGACCGAAGTCAACGTTGGCCACGGCGCGGTCGACGGCATCCGAAAGCAGCAACTGATCCGTCGCACGCTTTTCTCGAATCGTGCCGCAGCCCGACAACAGTGTCACTAACAGCGTCACACCAAGGGCACACACCAGCATTCGCGCATGCGCCAGCGAGCATTGCAGGGAGGCTGAAGAACCTGTCGGTGGGAAACGCAGCGAGTACACAATTTGCCCGGGTTGAATCTGCTTGCAGTAACATCAACCGGACTTTTAGAAAATCATCCGCTATCAGAACAGGTCAATCAGGACACGCTTGCGGGAATTGGCACTTGAAGGGTGATGCAACACCCTTCGCCGGGCTGCGAATTGATCTCCAAGGCGCCAGAAAAAATTTCGGCACGTTCACGCATGCACTTCAGACCGAAGGAATCCGTCTGGCTGGAGACATCGAATCCGTCACCTTCATCCCGGATGACAGCCCGGAATTGCCGGTCGGATACCGAAAGATGAACGCTGGCGGACTCCACGCCACTGTGTGCCTCGACGTTGTTCATGGCTTCCTGGACGATGCGAAACACGTTGCATCCCCAGAACGTCGATGCGATATCGGGGCACTCCTCGCAAGCGACCTTGAATTTCAACGGACTGCGATTCTCAATTTCCGCGGCGTAGAATTCGATAGCACTGACGATGCCCTGCTCATCCAGGATCATCGGGCGCAGTTCGCTGATCAGTTTTCTGCCATGGCTGATTGCGGAATTCAGAGTTTCACGGGTACGCTGCAATCGCTTCGCCAGCGCCTCCTCATCCAGTTTTTCTGAATTCTGCATCAGCATGTCGGCGCCGATGATGTCTTGCAGTATTCCGTCGTGAATTGCACAAGAGAGATACGTGCGTTCACGTTCGCCGATGTCATTTAGCTGTTGCAGGACCGATTCGCGGTCATACAGTCGACGGCGATAGTGGTATTCCTGTGTGACATCCGAGCACACTCCGACATACCCCAACAATTCTCCGTTCGCAGAGAATCGTGGAGTTGACCGCTCGGAAATCCAACGCCAGCCGATGTTGTGAGCGTGCATTCGGTACTCGAGCTCGATGGCGTCGCGCTGCTGAAAAGCGGCCTTGAACGCGGACATTACCGATGTGCGGTCTTCGGGATGAATTGCACCGTTACGACCTCCCACCAAAGCCTGCTGCAGCGATTGCCCCGTGAACTCAAGCCATCGTCGATTGAACCATTCGCTGCGGCCTGTTGAATCAGTCGACCACATCATCGTGGGCGCGATATCCGCCAGCGAGTTCCCGTCAACGTGCCCCGGCGTATTCACCAATGGCGGGCCGCCGAGTAGCGCAAGATCATAGGCAACGATGAGAAGTCGCCGGTCGGCCGGGACGGTTGAAGTCAGTTGTCCTCGCAAGCGAATCGTACGCGAGCCAACCTCCGTTCGGCATTCAAGATCGAAGGTGTGCGGATTGAGCGACGAACACGAGTTGTCCAATACCTGCTGAATTCGCTGCCGATCACCGACGTGAATACTCTGCACCCATTCCGTCAGCGACGCAGGCTCGCCGGAGGCCCCGATCAACTGACTCCAGCCTGCCGAAAAGAAATCCAGGGAAGTCGCGTCAACAACGAGACTAGCCATGCCGGGCAGGACACTGCGACCATCCACCGCGGGCGTGTGCTCCAGTGAAGTGGCTTCCGGGGTGACGCGCGAGATCGCTTCGTGATTCATTTGCATAAGCCGATTAGCGGACGCCCCCATCACTCATGTTGTTCGCCAGATAACGAACTCGAGCTTGCCGACATAATAGCCTGAATCGCAGGTAGACGACAAAGCTAATATCGACATAACACAAGGAGCGACATCGCTCAAACCGGAAGATTGAATATGAGTCCTGCCTACGCGTCTTCCGTTTCGTCAACGTGGAGTCAGTCCGATTACACACGCTGGTGCTGCCAATCCACGACGCGTACTCAACGCATTGCGAGTCACGCTCGATGCGGAACAGATTCGTAAATGCCGCCTGGTGAGAAGGTAAAAGAAGAGGCGCCGGCCGGATTCGAACCGGCGAATGTCGGATTTGCAATCCGATGCCTTAGCCAACTTGGCGACGGCGCCATGGAGCGAGAAAGTAGAAAATGCCGATTAAGGGGTCAAGACGGATGCCCGCGAAATATTTCCGGACTCGTCCCCAAACCAACTTCGGCAGCAATTGGGCTGCGATCGAAGACAAAATCGACGGCATCGCGATCGGTAAACCCTCGCGATAGCTTCTGCCTTTCAGTGTCGTTGATGATCGCCCTTTCTGACCGCCACGTCAATCTCCACCTGACCGGTAAAGTTTGCGACGATCACCTCACCGGTAACATCCCTGGAATACTGAAGGAAAGAGGGTCCGGAGCTCGATCCCGTACCTGTATACAAGGCGTGAAGTAAAAACCGACGCCTCGAAGAAGATGCGACCGGTATCCCGTAAGGGAAGGAATCTTATGCTGATCTCGAAATGGATCGAAAGTTTTACAGGGCAGCAACGCATGGTCGAAGACCTCACTAGAAAGATCGCCGCACGCTGCGAACCGGCCGTTTGGGCTCGCATCGAGAAAACCGCCCCGCAGCTCGATCCCGCTCAGGCTCGTGGCTACATCCGAGCTCGCGCGGCGGAGATTATCCACCGCGAAGCCCATTTGATGACGCAAAACGTCGTCGACGGTGGCGAGTCACTTGCAGATCGCGTCATTCGCAGCACTTCCAACGTCATTGTACGACGCATGATGTCAGCGATTGCTGTGCAACATCCGACGGAAATTCGCCGGGCAGCCTAAGAAACGGCTCGTCGAGTACGCACGCCATGTCGCTGGCCGGAGACTTCCTCTGGTCATGCGGCGTTATCAGGACGTGGATTACGCAGCTGGGGCAGTTGCCAGTTGCCGGTCGCCAGTTGCCAATCCCGCCGGTGCCCGAGTGACCCATACGATGTCGGACTCGGTTGCCAGCCCCGGCCCGAGTGCGCGGACGTGTGAAGATTCGATGTCGGGCCAAATTGCGTTATTTCGCGACTTCCAACGCCATTCCCGGCTGGCGATAGCACCCAATTGATGGCAAACCACGCCACCGGTACAATCCGGGGCTTGGTTTGCGTCTCGTCGTCCTCCTAAGCATCCTTCGCGAACGATTTTATGAGCGGAAAGAATCTGGTAGTTGCCCAGAGTGGTGGTCCCAGCCCTGTCATCAACAACACGCTACGCGGCATCGTCGAAGCCGCACGCGATCTCGACGGAATCGACACGGTCTATGCCGCCCGGCACGGCATCGAAGGCGTTCTCAAAGAAGAGCTGCTCGATGTGACGTCTCAGTCGCCCGAAGAGGTCTCGCTGCTGCGATACACGCCGGCTGCGGGATCGATTGGAACTTGCCGTTACAAGCTGAAAGAGCATCAGGACGAGGATTTCGCACGTTGCCTTGACGTCTTCAAAGCTCACAACGTGGGCTACTTCGTGTACATCGGCGGAAACGACTCGATGGACACCGCCAACAAGATCGCCATCATGGCTCAGGAAAAGGGCCTCGATATGATCGGGCTCGGCGGTCCCAAGACGATCGACAATGACGTCGGTGACAGCGAATTCAAGCTGATCGACCATACGCCTGGATATGGTTCGACGGCCAAGTACTGGATGCACGCCATTCAGAACGCCAACGAAGAAAACAAGGGTTCGTGCCCAGCCGACCCGGTCATGGTTCTCCAAGCGATGGGTCGCCGGATTGGCTACATCCCCGCCGCGTCGCGTCTCGCGGATCCACATCGCGAAATGCCGCTTCAGATCTACATGGCCGAAAAGAAGGTCAATATCGAAGAAATCCGCGAGAACGTGAACTCGTATCTCAAGCAACATGGCCGCTGCATTGTGGTCGTCAGCGAGGGCCTTGAGATTGAAGACCTCGAAATTCCGGAAGAGATGATCGTGCGGGATTCGTTCGGGCACCCAACCTTCTCCAGCAGCAAGATCACCGTCGCCCAACTGCTGACGAACAATCTCAACGAGGGCAAACTGGCCGTCAAAGGCAAGGCTCGGTGTAATGTCCCCGGTACCGACCAGCGACACTCCATGGCCTACGCATCGACGGTCGACCTGGAAGAGTCGTACCACGCTGGTCAAATGTGTGCCCAACTGGCGGCAGCCGGCGATGGCGGCAACATGGCCACCATTCTCCGAAATCCGGGCGACGTTTACAGCGTTCGATTCGACAAAGCGCCACTTTCGAAAGTCGCCAATAGCGAACGTTTCTTCCCGGCTGACTGGATCGCCCCGAGTGGTTTCGATGTCACGGACGACTTTATCCGCTACTGCAAGCCTTTGGTCGGAGAGGGCATGGTCAGCCTGCCGATGATCGACGGTCGTCAGCGTTTAACGCGATTCGAACCGCTCTACGCGGACAAGAAATTGCCCGAATACGTGCCCCAGGCCGACCGCGGCTAACGCCAGAGCCATCACCTTTTACACCGCAAGAACGAAAGCGGCCGCAAGCGTCGCACAGTAATTCCCAAAGAATCTCATGTACGAACTACAACCCACCAAAGACTTCTTTGTCGGCATCGATTCCGATGGCTGCGCCTTTGACACGATGGAACTGAAGCACAAAGAATGCTTCATTCCCAACATCATCAAGCATTACGGTATGCAGGGCATCAGCAAGTACGCTCGGGAGGCTGCCGAGTTCGTCAATCTCTATTCCAAGAGCCGTGGCATCAACCGCTTCCCCGCACTTGTCGAAGCGATGGAGTGGCTGAACAAACGCCCGGAAGTCGCCGCTCGTGGAGTGAAGCTGGACATTCCCGCGTCACTGGTTGAATGGATCAACAACGAAACGAAGCTGGGCAACCCGGCGCTAGAAGTCAAAGTCAAGGAATCCAACGACCCCGAGCTGAAGAAAGCCCTTGACTGGTCGCTAGCCGTCAACGAAACCGTGGCCGACATGGTGCACGGCGTGGCTCCTTTCCCGCTGGTCCAGGACTGCCTTGAAAAGCTTTCGGACAAGGCCGACATGCTGGTCGTTTCGGCGACGCCCAACGCTGCCCTCAAGCAGGAATGGGGCGAGCACGGCATCGACAAATACGTCACCGAGATCTGCGGTCAGGAATCGGGCAACAAGAAAGAGACACTGACCAATGCGGCGAAATTCAAACCCAACCATTCGCTGATGATTGGCGATGCCCCCGGCGATCGCAAAGCAGCCGAAGCCAACGACTGCCTCTTCTTCCCCATCAATCCGGGCGAAGAGGAAGCCAGCTGGAAAGTCTTTTTCGACGAAGGCATCGACAAATTCCTCAGCGGTCAATTTGCCGGTGAATACCAGCAGCAGCTCATTGAAAAGTTCGAGTCGTACCTTCCTGAAAACCCAAGTTGGTAACACGAAGCCTGACTCACAAGTCGCCGGCTGCGATAGATGCAAACCGACGCAGCACGTTAAGCACACCACCCAAGACTCGTTCGCGAACGGTTGGCTGTGCGTCCCAAACCAGAATCTAACTCCTAACTACGCACAAGATCATGTCAGCAAACTGTGACTTCGGCCTGATTGGCCTCGCCGTAATGGGCGAAAACCTGGCACTGAACGTCGAAAGCCGCGGCTACCACATTGCCGTCAACAACCGGTCCACGGACAAGGTCGACAACCTCATCAATGGCCGGGCAAAGGGCAAGAACTTCGTCGGCTGCCACTCGCTCGAAGACCTGGTTGCCGCACTGAAGCCGCCACGTCGCGTCATGATGCTCGTGAAGGCCGGACCGGCCGTCGATGCCATCATTGATCAGTTGATCCCGCTGCTCGACAAGGGCGACATTATTATCGACGGCGGTAACACGCACTTTGCCGACACAGAACGTCGTACAAAGAAAGTCGAAGAAGCCGGTCTGCTGTTCGTCGGTACCGGTGTATCCGGCGGCGAAGAAGGAGCCCTCAAGGGCCCCAGTATGATGCCGGGCGGATCCAAGGAAGCATGGCCGCACATCAAGGAAATCTTCCAGGCGATTGCCGCGAAGGTTGGCCCCAACGAAGACATTCCATGCTGTGAATGGGTCGGACCGCGTGGCGCCGGGCACTACGTAAAAATGGTGCACAACGGCATCGAGTACGGTGACATGCAGATGATCTGCGAAGCGTACTTCCTGATGAAAGAAGCGCTGGGCCTGACCAACGATGAGCTGTACGACGTGTTCGCCGAATGGAACCGTGGTGATCTCGACAGTTACCTGATTGAAATTTCGCGTGACATTTTCAGTGTCATGGACGACAAGGGCGACGGGCATCTTGTCGACAAGATCATGGACCGTGCTGGTGCCAAGGGCACTGGCAAGTGGATGAGCCAACTCGCACTGGACCTTGGCGTACCCAGTACGCTGGTCACCGCCGCGGTTTACGCTCGAGGCCTGTCCTCGATGAAAGAATCGCGTGTGCTCGCCAGCAAAACGCTACAGGGCCCGCAAGGCGTGGACGCTGCGTCCCTCGTTGGCGACAAGCAGCAATTCATCGAAGACATCCGTCAGGCACTCTACGCATCGAAAATCTGCAGCTACGCTCAGGGATTCGTCCAGTTGCAGGCTGCTGCCAAAGAACACGACTGGCCGCTCAACTTCGGCGACTGTGCACTCTTGTGGCGTGGTGGATGTATCATTCGCGCCCGCTTCCTCGATCGCATCAAGGAAGCCTTCGACGCCGACCCCAACTGCGAGAACCTGTTGTTGGTGCCGTACTTCACCGAAGCGATCCACAACGCCCAGGCGTCATGGCGTAAGGTTGTCGCAACTGCCATCCAGCTTGGAATTCCCGCTCCGGCCTTCACCGGAGCACTCGCCTACTACGACGGATATCGTCGCGAACGATTGCCGGCGAACCTGCTGCAGGCACAGCGAGACTACTTTGGTGCCCACACATATCAGCGTCTCGATATGGAAGGCACATTCCACACCGATTGGCTCAGCGAACGCAAGCCGCCGGCATAGTTGCCCGCACTAGCGTGTGTCACTGGAATGGCCAGTGCCGCCAAACGGCCGTAATCCACAGCACTGGCACCGCCAGCGACACACCTACCGAGTCACAGATCCATGGCTGCACCATCTGGTATTTTCTCGTTGACCGGTGAGACCGCCGTCGTCATTGGCGGCACCGGCGTCCTTGGCGGTTCGATGGCCGAGGCACTCGCTGCCGCCGGCGCCAACGTCGTTGTCATGGGCCGCAATGCGGAACGTGGCAACCAGCGTGCTGCCGAAATCGCAGAGCAGGGTGGGAACGCGATTTTCCAACAGGGCGACGCATTGTCCCGCGATTCTCTGGTCGCCGCCCGAGAGGCGATCATCGAAAAGGCCGGTACACCATCGATTCTGGTGAACGCGGCCGGCGGCAACCGACCGGACGCAACACTTGCGCCGGGTGCCGATTTTTGCGAACTCTCTGCGGAAGCCTTTGAAGGCGTCTTCAACCTGAACCTCGTGGGCGGAGCACTGCTGCCCAGCCAGGTGTTCGGACAGCCGATGGTTGCGGCAGGGAAGGGTAGCATCATCAACATCGCGTCCATGGCGGGCATCATTCCGCTGTCACGCGTTGTTGGCTATTCGGCGGCGAAGTCGGCCGTCATCAACCTGACGAAGTTCCTTGCCCGCGAGTGGGCAACGACCGGCGTCCGCGTGAATGCAATCAGTCCCGGTTTCTTCCCGGCGGAGCAGAATATGAAGCTGCTCTACAACGACGACGGCACCTACACCGAACGAGGCCAACAGATCATCGATCACACTCCGATGGACCGTTTTGGCAAAGCCGAAGAACTGGCCGGCGCCGTCGTGTGGCTGGCAGCTCACAGTGCTTCATCATTCGTGACCGGTCAAAACATCGTTGTGGACGGCGGATTTTCATCCGTCACAATCTAGCCACAACGTCACGGCGACCGCCGCGATTGCGTGCATCGACCAACGGAATCCTGTTCGATGTGCATGTCCTGAAATTTACAGGATTGCTCGTCCGCGACACCGTCGACGTTCACGATTCACACATGGAACCGCCAACCGAACGACTGTACCGTTGGCGTCGCATCGTCTTTCGGGTCCAATGAGGACCAGGCGGGGAATGACATGCACCCAGAGTCCTAAGCACGCACAGTGAAGAAGGAGACGACCTTGTCCACCTCGTTCATTATATTCGGAGCTTCCGGTGATCTCACACGTCGCAAGCTGGTACCGGCACTGTATCGCGCGGTACTTCAGAAGCGACTTCCGGCGGACACTCGCATCATCGGCGTGTCCCGCAGCGCCCTTGATGACAGGAGCTATCGTGAGCGCCTAACAGAATCGACGAAGGAGTTCGCGGCCGCTGACTTCGACGCCGACTCGTGGGCCAGCTTTGCCGAAGGCATCCACTATCTGCCAGGCGACATCACGAAGCCCGACGACTTTGACACGTTGCGCGAGTTCCTCGATGGACTCGATGACAACGAAGGCACGCGGATCTTTTACCTTGCGACAATGCCTTCGCTCTACGAAGTAGCGCTCGAAAACCTGGGCTCCGCGGGACTGTCTGCCGAGTCCGATGGTAACGCCCGACGCGTCGTCATCGAAAAGCCGTTTGGTACCGATCGGGCTTCGGCAATTCGCCTGAACGAGTCCGTCCACAAGGTGTTTGACGAGCACCAGGTTTACCGCATCGATCACTACCTCGGCAAGGAAACCGTTCAGAACCTGCTGGTACTTCGCTTCGCGAATTCGATTTTCGAACCCGTCTGGAATCGCAACTTCATCGACCATGTTCAGATCACAGTCGCCGAAGAGGTCATCGTTGGCTCGCGGGGGCCGTACTACGACAAAGCTGGCATCCTGCGAGACATGTTCCAGAATCATCTCCTGCAGTTGATGACCATCACTGCGATGGAGGCCCCTTCGCAGTACGAAGCCGACGCGGTACGCAACGAGAAGGTCAAGGTGCTCGAGGCGACTCGCCCATTGCGTGGCGCCGACTTTGCCACGAATACCTTGCGAGCCCAGTACACAGGGTATCGCGATGAGGAAGGCGTTCCGTCGGACAGCCAAACGGCAACGTTCGCCGCACTGAAACTGATGGTAGACAACTGGCGCTGGCAGGGCGTACCGTTCTACCTGCGAAGTGGAAAGGGCATGTCGTGTCGCACGACGCAAATTGTGGTTCAGTTCCGCCGACCACCGCAGATGCTCTTTGGAAAAAATGCCACTGGCTTCGAGGGCAATCGTCTGGTTATTCAAATTCAACCGGCCGAAGGCATCCAGCTACACTTTCAGACCAAAGTTCCCGACGCCGGCATGAATTTGCGGATGACGGAGCTCGATTTCGATTTCCGTCGCGAGTTTACGTCGCCTCCGCCTCAGGCCTACCAACGCCTGCTTCAGGATGTCGCGGCCGGAGACGCCAGCCTGTTTGCACGAAGTGACGAAGTGGAATTGGCATGGGGCGTCATTGACCCAATCCATGAAGCGTGGGCCAGCCCCGCAGCGCCGCCCATGCTGACCTACGAACCCGGTTTTTGGGGACCGGACGAATGCGGCAAGTGGATGAGCGATCACGGCGAAGCCTGGTTCGACGTTTGCCCCGTGCTGCATTAGCGCAACGTTTGATGCGGTAGGCATGCGGAGACGATGGGTACGAGCGATGACTGCTCGGTGGGAGTTAGAGTCAGCCGTTGGATCCGGCGCGCTCGGGCTCAGCCGACTCGCACTCGACGTTCCGACGGCAGCTTCCGGCTGCGGACGCCCTTGAGCGCTTCGGCGATCGCCGGCTTCAGTTCCTTCGGGGAATAGTTGCGAGTCGCCTGAATTCGCAAGAGCGGCAACTCAGCAGCGTCGAACGCCCGGTCGACGAAGTAGTCTCGATCCTGACGATCGCGTCGCTCGTGAGATCGATCGTCGACTTCGATGGCGAGGACGGCCTCCTGGGTTTCCATGTCGCACAAGACAAAATCAATATGCTTGCAGTTGATGCGGCTTTGCCAGCTCTGCCGTTTCGCAACTCCGCTTTGAACAGCAATCAGGTCGGCCATACGCACCATGCCAAAGATGTCGTACTCGTCGCCGGCCGCTCGCAGCAGGGCGCGATAGAATTCCTGCTCGTTACGAGACATGATCGCATCGCGTTTTTCATACGGATAGTCGCGGTCTCCGCGGCCGACTCCGATGAACAGGTACCACAGGATGCCCACAAACGGGATCACGAAGTACCAGTTTTGCTGAATCCATTCCATGTTGCTGGGCCCTGCCGTGGGGCATTTGGTCCTTCTGCGTCACCGCCGTCGCGGCGAGTACCGACCAAATTGCTGGGCAGTCCCGCTACCAATCAGGCTGCCCGTCTGAATCCGTCACTCGACGCCCTTCCGCTGGGCGATCAACCGTATCGAAACGCGCAATCATGTCCAATAGCGTTCTCGCACAGTGTGGCCGTTGCCAAGCGGTGAGGTATACTGAAAAGGTCCGTTTTTCCACGTAAAACCGTAGTTCTGCAACTCTCCGCGGCCCCCTGGCCCGGTCCCTCATTCGGCAGCGACGCATGAAACCCGGCAATCTCCAGCGATACGCCCGTGTGATCGTTGCTTTGTTGATGGTCGCTACTGCGGCATCGGTATGGATGCGAGCGAAGGACAGCGAGCATCGCCGTGTTCAGAATTCAGAACTGTACGCCGCTACGCCGTCTGCTTCGAATGAGTACGGCTACGTCTCGTCGGATCGCTGCATGGCCTGTCATCCGGGCGAACACCAGAGCTGGCACGATTCCTTTCATCGCACGATGACACAGGTCGCCACGCCGGAAACGGTGTTGGGCGATTTCAATGTCTCCCTTCCGTACTTCGGGAAGACGTTCAACTTGCACCGCGAAGGTGACGGATTTTACATCGGCGAGAAGCGCGGACGTGCTCGCGTCGTGCAGACAACCGGATCGCATCACTATCAGATGTACTGGATCAACAATGACGGAGCGCTAACCAATTTCCCCTTCGTCTATCTGCTGGACGACAAGAAATGGGTCCGGCGCAACGACGTCTTCCTGCATTCCGGTTTCAATCAGCCCGAAGGGACGCGAGTCTGGAACAACTCGTGCATCAAGTGCCATTCCACGCACGGGCAACCCAAAATGGATGTGAAGTCCGCTCAGGTGTCGACGACCGTCGGCGAGTTGGGGATCGCCTGCGAAGCCTGCCACGGTCCCGCCGACGAACACATCCAGAAATACAGCAATCCACTCACGCGTTACGTCGATCACGTGCAGGGTGCCGACGATCCGCGAATCATGAATCCGGCAAAACTGGATTCACACAAGTCGTCACAGGTCTGCGGCCAGTGCCACGGGATCACACGGCCTCGCGACAATGATGAGTGGAATAACTGCGGCTTCACCTTCCGCCCGGGACAGGAACTGCTCGATTCGCGAGTCCTCGCCAGGCATCCGAAGAACGACATGGCACCCGAAAACAAAGAGATCCCGGCCGAGTTCTTCGACCAGTATTTCTGGAACGACGGCATGGTTCGTGTTTCGGGTCGAGAATTCAACGGGCTGGTGGAAACGCCGTGCTACAAGAACGGCGAGCTATCGTGTCTTTCATGTCACTCGATGCACGACAGTGATCCCGAAGACCAATTGAGCCACGACGCGCATGGCAATTCGGCTTGCCTGCAATGTCACTCGGAAATGGGCGACGACATTTCGGCGCACACGCACCATGCCGCCGACTCAAGCGGCAGCTCGTGCTACAACTGCCACATGCCCCATACCACGTACGGACTGGTCAAGGCGATCCGCAGCCACACGATCGACTCGCCCAGCGCACAATCGAGTGTCGATACGGGCCGTCCCAACGCGTGCAACGCGTGTCATCTCGACAAGACACTGGAATGGACTTCACAGCAGCTCACCGACTGGTACGGTCACGAACCCGCCGAACTGAATGAACAACAACAGTCCGTATCCGCGGCTCTGCTGTGGTTGCTAAAGGGAGACGCAGGACAGCGTGCATTGGCGGCGTGGCATTTCGGTTGGCAGCCGGCCCTCGATATCTCTGGCAACGACTGGCAGGCACCCTTTGTCTCCGAACTGCTACAGGACCCGTACCCAGTCGTTCGTTCCATTGCAGGCCGCTCGTTACGGAAGCTGCCCGGATACGAAGACTTTGCCTACGACTACTCGGACGTTGCGAGCGTCGAAGCAAAGGCGACTGAGGCCAGCACGCTATGGCCCCCAACGATCAATGTCAGGCCGAACTGCCTGCTCGACTCAAACGGTGGCGTTCAAAAGTCGGCCTTGCAGGAAATCCTCCGACAACGCGACAATCGTTTGATGGACTTGCTCGAATAGGAATACCATGGACAAGAAAAAACGCACAAAGTCAGAGTCCAAGCCTACCGCGTCTCCGCACGGTACGTTCCGCAAGCACATGCGTATCGGGTGGTGGTCGCTGCTATTCTTCCTGTCTTTGGGACTCATCCTCGAGGCCATGCACGGCTTCAAGTTGCAGTGGTATGTCGGTGCGGACAATGCGACGCGCCGTCTGATGTTTACGCTCGCACACGCCCACGGGACCCTGCTGGCGCTGGTTCACATCGGCTTTGCCTTGTCCGTTCGGGCCATCGGGTTCACCTCGACGAAGACCAGCTCGCGGTGCCTGACGCTGGCCGGAATCCTGTTGCCTGCCGGTTTTCTTGCTGGCGGGGCCTACACGTTCCATGGAGACCCGGGGTTGGGTATCCTGCTGGTTCCGATTGGCGGTCTCTTGTTGGTGATTGGCGTAATGATGACGGCAATGTCCGTCGAATCAGATACGCTCAAAATGGAGTAGCGTCAGGCTACTTTACCAAAATCATGTCGACATCCGCAGACTCCAAATCCAACCCGAACATGTTTCGCCCGGCCGTCACCGGCCTGCCGGACTTGCATCTTGGCAATATCCGAATTGGCTTTCCTGTAGTCCAGGCAGCGCTGTCCGGATACAGCGATTCGCCCATGCGAGTCCTCGCGCGGCGTCTTGGTGCGTCGTACACCGTTTGTGAAGTCATGCTGGACCATTTTCTGGTCGCGATGAAAGAGCGTAAACGCACCAGCCACTTCCTGCACATCGCCGACGAGGAACATCCGGTCGGCGGGCAGCTGATGGGTGCCGAGCCGGAACAGTTTTCGCAGGGCGCAGTAAAACTGGTGGAAGCGGGATTTGATGTGATCGACATCAACTTTGGCTGCCCCGTCAAGAAAGTGCTGGGCCGGTGCCGAGGTGGATTTCACCTTGGCCAACCCGACGTTGCCCTGGAAATCATTCGCCGGACTCGCGACGTCGTGCCGCCCGAAATCCCCGTGACGGTCAAGATGCGACGTGGCATCGACGATACGCAACAGAGTCGCGATCAGTTCTTCGAGATCCTCGACGGAGCCTTTTCGACAGGTATCGCGGGTATCACGGTCCACGGACGCACCGTCAGGCAGCGCTACGTCGGACCGAGCAAATGGTCATTCCTGAAAGAGGTCAAAGAGCACGTTGGGGATCACGTCATTCTCGGCAGCGGAGATTTGTTTAGTGCCGAAGATTGCCTGCAAATGATCGCTGAGACCGGTGTCGACGGTGTGACGGTCGCTCGTGGAGCCATCGGTAACCCCTGGATCTTCCAGCAAGCGAGGTCCCTCGCGGCCGGCGAACCTCTGCCTCCGCCGCCATCGGTCCGCGAGCAGGGCGAACTGATTCAGGAGCACTATCGGCTGGCGCAGGAAGTCTACGGCGACAAATGCGGTCGACAGATGCGAAAATTCGGAATCAAGTATTCCGCCCTGCACCCGCGTGGAAAAGAAGCGCGAGACGCTTTTGTGAAAGTCAGCGTCATGGATGAACTGCAAGCGGTCATCGATCGCTGGTACGACTCGGATGAGCCGGGGCAGTATCCTCCGCGCGAGATTCACGCCGGCGTCAGTGAATGTTGAAGCAAGCGGAAGATGCACGTCAGCCGATCGCAGCCGACGTGAGCGATTGGTACGTCGGAGCCGCCGGGCTTTCTCACCGGCCTTACTCCGCCAGCAGGACTTCGCGATTATCGCGCGACTTCAGAAGCCGCACGTAATTGACGCGATCGATGCCGCCGTTTTCCGAGATCAACACCGACGCTTCGGGCGATGCCGCTCGTTCACTTGCCGCCGCACTCCACGCTGCGATCAGATTTCCAACCACACGCTTTCGTTCCGCCACGTCTCCGGTGTAGTGAAATTCCAGATCCGCGAACTCCGCATAGGACCGCAGAGACCGGAAGGCTACCAGGCGAACCGCGTCGTAGGGATCGATCATCAATTGCCCCAACACCGGAGTCACCCAGTCAATGCGTGACGCTTCTTTCGCGGGCTGCCAACCAAGGGAAGCCGCTGCGAGCGCCCGCTGACCTGCATCTCCCGATAAACTCCAGATTATCGAGTCAGCGACGTGCTGTTGATCATGGGACAGATTTGCGGGCGGCTCAATTTCATACCACTCATTCAAATGGTCGGCCGTCCAAGCCAACGTTTTGTCGAGATGGCACAGGTTGCAGGCGTTCGGTCGCCCCACGTCAACGGTCACGTTCGCGTCGGGGCTGGTGATTTCGTGCGACCGAATGGCTTTCACCAGTCCATACGTGGTGTGGGGCATGTGGCAGTTGTAGCAATCACTGCCGCTGGACTTCGTGGAGTGGTGCGTGTGTTTCACCAACACGTCGTCGTCACGATATTGCTCGTGGCACTGTAAGCAGGATTCTCGACCGAGTGCTTCCGGTTTCAACTGGTCCGTCGCCCAATCGCTTCGACTCCGATCTTCACTGGAGTCGTGATGCATCTGATGGCAGGAGGTGCAGGCGAGCGTCCCGCGTTCGTAGCACGGCGACCGCATCATCCCCGAAAAGTCGCTTCCGGAAACGCGCGCCATTCCGTCCGACCAAAAGCGGTCTTCAGCGAAGTGTGGATTCTGCTTGAGAAAGTTCGTGACGTAGGGCGTGACGGGCTGATCGGTGCCGAAGACATGTCCATGCTGGCTAATCTGATCACCCGCGATGAACGCTCGGCCGTTGGTCAGGAACTCGTGATGACGCTGTTCTGAATTTTCGACCCAAATGCCGTGGCACTGTCCGCACACCTGAGATGAAACGCGATGATCCGTCTTCAGGGGATGCACCACGTCGCGCAACGCGTCCGGCTGTTGATCGTTGCCGTTGGAATCTGCTTCTGTACTGCGATGCCAGCGAACATGTTCATCCCCCGGGCCGTGGCAGGCCTCGCAGGAAATGCCCAGCTCGCCGACATGCGAATCCGCGGGTTGCTCGCCCTCCGGATCCACGCGTGGCTGGCCGTGGGTCGTGTGACACTTAATACACACGGCATTCCATCGCCCCATCGTGGGACGCAGCGGCTGCGGGGGAGGGCTAATGAACAGTGCATCTCGCGGCACCCACTCTTCCGTTTCGCAAAGCCAGGCGATGGGAAGCTGCCCCAGTTCACGTCCGTCCGTACCGGCGTACCAGTACATTTGCATCAAGTGCGAGCCGGTCGTCATGATAATTCGGCGATCGATGCGTTCCGCGTTTTCTGTCACCTGCGTTTCCGGGTCGTGCATGTTGACCCAGAATTCGTCACCTCGGCGCGACAAGACAAAATCCCGTCCGTAGGCGCTCACTGTGCCAACCGAAAAGTCACCAATCACGGCTTCCGGCGTTGCCAGTTGCGTCATGCTACGGTGATACGAATCGTGCCATGAATCGTACTGTTCGGCATGACACTCCCGGCAAGCATCCGACGACACGAACCCCTTCGAGGAATTTTGCTGCGGCAACCTTCCGGCGGGCAACGACAGCGACGCCATGATCGGCTGAAGCTGGGCTCCGATGCGATTGGCGACCGATGACGAGCCTTCGCCAACATCGCTTTTGGCTTCCATGACAGTGTCATCTGGCACAGTCTCATTCGCCCCAGTCACATCTGCCACCGTGTCACTGCCGGCAACGCTCGAGCTTTCCTGCATCGGGGGCCAAACGTACCAGCCGGCCACGACGGCACCCACAACCACCAACGACGTCACAATCAGCGAAGTTGTTAACCAGCGGCCGCGCATTGCATCGCCAAGTGAGAGAAAAGCAAATGAAAACTGCCCGAGACGGTCAATTCTGATCAATATCCGCCCAGCTTTCCATGTGGAAAGGACGGTAGCGATGAGCTACGTTTGAACAGGAGAAATGCCCGACCACTCGGACGCTGGACGGCCATTCTCACTTCTTCGTCGCACTCGAGTCAATTCAGCCCATGGGCGTAAAACTGACACCAATCGTTTTGCTCGGCTTCAGCTGGCTTGGTCTGCTTGTCGTGCTTCCGAGCGTCGCCCACGCACAGAAGCCTACGCCGGAGGTCGCTGAATCGCGGCTAAAAACCCGGACATTCAACGACATTGCACCGATCGTCTGGGAAAAATGCGGGCATTGTCATCGCGAGGGCGAGGCCGCTCCTTTCTCGCTGCTCAATTTCGAAGACGTGCGCGATCATGCCGTACAGATTGGCGAAGTCATCGCATCAGGCTACATGCCACCGTGGTTGCCCGCTGAGTCCGACTTTCCGTTTGAGAACGACGCTCGACTCAGCGACGACCAGAAAAAGCTGCTGACCGCCTGGATCGAATCGGGAACCCCACGCGGAGCAACGGGTGACTTGCCTGCGAAACCGGAATGGGCCGCCGGTTGGCATTTGGGGAAGCCCGATCTCGTCGTCACGATGCCAAAACCGTTTCGTGTCCCGGCATCCGGCCCGGATATCTACCGAAACTTTGTCATCCCGATTCCAACCGAGGATTTTCGATACGTTCGAGCTCTCCAGTTCCGACCATCCAATCACCGCGTGGTCCACCATGCGTTCATGATGATCGATCCGACGCGAGCCCTCCGTAGACTCGACGGCGAGGATGGCCAGCCGGGCTTCGACGGCATGGACACCAAGTCAGCCATTAGCCCCAACGGACACTTTATCGGTTGGCAACCAGGTCGACTTCCGCAGGCAACGCCGGAAGACATGGCGTGGCAACTCCTACCGGGTACGGATCTGGTGTTGCAGGTACACATGCAATGCACCGGGAAGCCCGAGGACTTCTCCGCCTCGGTTGGGCTGTACTTTACCGACCAGGCCCCTACTATCTTGGAACGACTTACTTGCGGATGGGCAATACAACGTCGGGCATCACGCAACTCAACAAATGCCTCTCGCTGGATAGCAAATATCTCGCCGCCTACTGCGATCTCGGGCATGCCGAAATGCTGAGAAAAAATTATAAGGCCGCGATCCCCTATCTCACGCGAGCGCTTGAGCTGCACGAATTTGACGTGCCCACACTGCGATTGATGGCACGAGCGTTAGCGTTGCAGGGCGAGTTCGGCGAAGCGATGCTGCACGTGGAGCGCGGCTTGCGAGTATCGCCTCAGGACAAGACGCTGAATGAATTCAAACAAAAGCTGAGCCGTCCGGGAGCCCGAAAGTAGGCTCCCGAAATTCGCCGCCGACCAGCTTGTACACCCGGCATCCGCACTAACTGCCGGTCGGTGAGACGACCTGGTAGCTATCGGCTTTGGGTGACACGTTAGACACGGAACCGTTCGGCCACTCGACCGTAAGTTTCGTTGGTGTCGCCTCGCCGGTTCCGAAGTGAATCGTGTCGGCATGTTGCGACCACACCGAATGGCCCGTAAGACGATGCTGAACCAACTTCCTGCCATTGGACAACGTCAGCGTCAGCTTCGCACCGTGGGTCGGCTCCTTGTCATTGCCACGTAAGTGAACACCAACCCAATGGTTGTCGGATTGCCAGTTGTTCTGCAGCAGGTAGAGGTGACGCCGTTGGTTGCGAACATCTTTGTGCTCGACCAGCAAATCGACTTTGCCGTTCAAATCGAAATCGTTGTGAAGCGCAACCCGTGAATCGAACTCATAGGCGGCTCCCATCAGGTAGCCGACATTCACAAAGCCATCCTGCCCGCCAATATTCATCAGCAGTGCATTGTGTTCATAACCATTCCAGGAAATGGAATTCCCCGAAAACAGCTTGGGAGCAAACTTGCCGAAGAACTCGCTGACAGGTCCGTCAGGGCGTTCGCCAGGCTTGTAGTAAAGATCATGACACCAGAATCGCGTGCAGTAATCCCGCGTCGTAGCACCGCTGGTCTGTCCGTTGACGACGTAAATGTCCTGATCGCCGTCGCTATCGAAGTCCAACGTCGTGCTGCCCCATGACCAGCCGGTTCGTGCGCAAGAGCTGTTGAACGGAGCTTGTTCGAAATGGTCGCCCCGGTTCAGGAATAGTCGGTTCCCGTAACCCATCTCCGGGCGTTTCGCGTCGTATTCCTCAAAGCCCTTGCGTTTCAGTCCCATGTCCTCAAGACGACGGGCCGTTGTGCTGCTCATTCCAATCGTGATGAAGTCCAGTCGACCGTCCAGATTGTAGTCGCCAAACGAATGCGACATTCCAAACGCATGCGCCGTCGGCTTCAGCGTATCGGTGGCGTTGACGAAGTTACCCTTGCCGTCGTTGATGTAATAATCGCAGCCGCAAAAATCGTTGGTGAGTAACAGATCCTGATCGCCATCGGAATCGAAATCGACAAACGTGCTGCTGAACACATGGCGATTGCGTCGACTGCCCAGTCCCGCACTTTCCGTAACGTCCGTGAATCGCCCCTGTCCGTCGTTCAACATCAGACAGAACGGATAGCCGTCGTTTGCGTCGTAGTAGGGCGTAGGAATAAATCCGCTTTGATAGCTTCCTTTCTGCTGACCAATGAACACATCCAGGTCGCCATCGCCATCCACGTCCCCCACTGTGACGCACGACGGCTTCTCAAACTTCTGTACGATTCCGATACCAACAGGTTTATCGGGAAATCCTTCGGTAGCATCCCCGCGATAGAGGACCGGAGCCCGCTTGGCAGGAAAAGCCAGATAGTCATCAATGCCATCGCCTGTCAGATCAGCAATGGCGGCAGCCCGAATGTGTGACACGGGGTGAACACACAAAGGCTTCTTCTCGAAGTCCCAATTGCCATTGTTGACGTAGACTTCGTTGAACCCGCCGATGATGACCTCCGATAATCCATCGTGATTCAGATCGTGCACCATGACCGGGTGGAGTGACGTGTTCTTTAAACCGGACTTGTCCAGGACAAACGATTTGACATCCTTCCGTTTGAACGCCGGTTCGCCAACACGTACGAGCAACGTGATATCGGTTGCATCTATACTTGCAATAATGGGACCACCGGCGGCCCATGTGATCTTCAGATTGCCACGAGCGATCACACGTTCATTTTGTTGTTCGTTCAAGGCGTGCAACAGAATCGAAACCGTCGATGACGCGCGACTGGTTTGCGTTGCGGCCACGAATGACGAATGATGCCACTCGGATTCCACCAACCGATAACCGGACGCTTCCAGTGAATCAATCAGATCGACGACCTGGGCATGCGTCAGCGTCTGTTGCTTGCCTGCGAACTTTCGTCGAATGATTCCCCAATCAAGTTCCGTGTCCTTCGCATCCGCATGCAGGACCAACTCTTTGAACTTGAAATCTCGCAACACCTGCAGCTTGTCGCGTTGACGCAGCAGGTTGTCCCAAAGCTGGACAAACACGGTTTCGTACTTCTGGGCCAGTACTTCCTTGGACCACGTCGTGGCATCGTGGAATTGCCGGACCTTCAATAGGTCAGCAACGGTGTTGATGGGCTTCTCTTCAGGTTCAGTGGCTAACACACCTGAGCAAAACGTCAAGAGAATGAAACACATCTTAGTGATTGCGCGCATTGTTAAATTCGCCTCTTGATGACTGGCTGCTGCGAGTTCGCTTTGATTTTGACCAGGACGTTATCGTCATCAACCGCAAACTTAATGAATTCCTCAAATTGGACACTTGCGAATTCTGAAATCCCCAATTAGCCTCGGCTTCCAAGTCGTTCTATTTGTAGGGAACATTCTGTTTTTCGAGAATCGGCAGGAACTGTCGGTTCTGGGGTTTAATTTTTTTGGTCGTGGGAGGTCATATGAAGGTTAAATTTTTTCTACATTCGCTCGTGGGCGTAGCGCTCGCAAGCAGTGTTGCATTTGGACAGTTTAGTCTGTTCCAGTACAACACGTCCGCAGGTGGCGGTCACTCACCTCGTTTCGAGGAAGTGGTCTACGGAGTCGGTGGCGCTGAGCTCGTCGACACCGGAGAAGCTGACACCATCGACATGGGTGGTGGTGGTAGTTTTCCAGGTGCCAACCCTTATCCAAGTGGTGACACCGCAGTAGAGCAGACTCTTGTTCGTGCTCTTGCGACTGTTACGATCCCAGAAGGTGACTACAGCCTCGCTTGTGGTTCTGACGACGGTTGCCGTATCTCGATCCCTGGTGTTGAGTTCACCGGTGGATTCGGTAACTCGCCTTCGATCCGCGCTGGTGGTTCGGAAGTTTGGTTTGACGGCAACCGCGGTCACAACTGGACTGGTGCGAGCTTCTCGGTCGGCGCTGGCGGACTTGAGACGGTCATCGACGCTTCGTTCCACGAAGCTGGTGGTGGCGACAGTTGGGAACTTGCAATCTTCGACAACTCAGCTGGTGATGTAGCTGATGTCGTTGAAGGCAACAACCTGCTCGTCGACGATTGGGAGCTGCTGGAAGACGGCGTTCTGGGTTGGTCGATTTCTCCAACCGACAGCCGTGGCGAAGGCAACGAGCTGCCAACTCTTCTCCAAGGCGTTGCTGACGACGACCTGGGCGAAACTCTTCTTACCCCCGTACTCGACGTTGAGCGTGGTCCTGACAAGCAAGTTCAGGGTCTGGCACAATGGTGGTACAATGGTAACAAGCGTAACAACCAGGACTTCTTCAACGCTGCTCGCGAAGGCGACACAACGGACCTGACGAACCCATCGGGCGCTCCTTTCACTACCCCCAACACTTGGTGGGGTGGTAACGGAAACCGCACGATCTCGGGCATCGCTCTGGATCGTTACCCATCGCCTGAGCTGGCTGGTGATCGCTTCGACAACGCCAACAACGAAAACTACGGTGTTCGTCTGTTCGGTGAAATCTTCATTCCAGAAGATGGCGTTTACCTTCTCCGTGACGGTATCGATGATTACACGATGCTCGCTATGGACCTCGAAGGTGACGGACTGAACGAAGATGACCTTCCACTTGCGAACGACGATGCACCTATCGGTGACCTGATCATCCATGATGATGACTGGGCCAACTGGAACGGTGGTAGCAACGACGGACCTAACGGTCCTTTCGGTATCGCTGAGTTCGAAGACATCGACAACGGTGGTTCGTGGCGTGAAATCGAGATTTGGATGTCTGAAGGTGGCGGCGGTGACGCTGGTATCTTCTACATGGCCAATGAGGACGACGACGATCTGAATCTTGACCAGTGGGACGCAGCCGGAGCTCTCGACGCTTCGCAGCGTGACATGTACCTCATTCCACCAGAGAATCTTCGTGCAACTGTTCCTGGCGACATCACGTCGGGTACTGCGAAGGCAACTCTGCAAACTGGTACCGAAGAAGGTGCTGTCAACTACGTCATGAACGTAAGCAGCGACCTGCTTGACTCGGATCACATCATCGTTCGTGATCCAGGCGGAGCTGTTGTTACTCAGCTTGACGTTACCGGCGCAACGATCGCTATCGAAGCTCAAGGTGATCTGGTTGCTGGCGACGAGTGGGTACTGTTTGGTGCTGACGAGTTGATCGGTGAAGAGACCATCACTTGGGTTGTTGATGATCCTACCATGTGGGACTTCAGTGGCCTTTCGAATGATGGCGAAGGTGCACACCGTATCAAGTACACCGGTGGCATTACGAACGACCCGCTCGACAACAACGGAGACGGTGTTGTTGACGGTGGTGACCTCGCAGGTGCTTGTGGAGCTGGAAACGTCAATGAGCTTCTTGAAGCTCTTGGAACCGTTGCTGGTGACCTTGACGGAAATGGCGTTGTTGAATTCCCCGACTTCCTTACGCTGTCGGGTAACTTCAATGCTGCAGACGTCGGATACACCGGTGGTGACGTTGACTGTAGCGGCATCGTTGAGTTCCCCGACTTCCTGACTCTGTCGGGTAACTTCGGATCTGGTGCTGCAGCAGCTGCTGCTGTACCTGAGCCTGCAACGGCTGGCCTTCTGGCTGCTGCATTCGCATTCATCGGACTTGCACGACGTCGTCGTCGCTAAGCCGCGAATTGCGAAAGCAATAAACTGAAAACCCAAACGGGCGTTGGATCTTCCAACGCCCGTTTTTTTGTTGACCGCAACGTTCAACATCCTTCCGTGCGTCACCAAACATTGACGCGAATCCTACGCACTCATCTTTTCCGCATTCGGGGACCGTCGACTAGACTGAAAGTATGGCAATGCGTTCAACAAGAAAGCCGGTCGTCGATGGGCTGGAACCCCGGATCCTCCTTACGGTGGATGTGCCTGAATTCAGCAGTTTCCCGGAAGCCGACCACGTCGCGTACCTCGATTTTGACGGGCAAAACGTAACGGGTTCCAGTTGGAATTCGCGACTCTCCACGATTCACGCCCCGGCCTTTGATATCGACGGCGATCCCAATAGCTTCAACGAAGAAGAGCTGAATCGTATCGAGCGAATCTGGGGTCAAATGACAGAGGACTTCAGACCTTTTAACATTAACGTCACTACCGTCGATCCATCCATCGATGACCCGGATATATTTAGTCGCCCCGGCGTCGCCCAACGTATCATCTTCAGCAGCAAGTTTGACTCCGGCCCCGGTGGCACCGGTGAACAATGGGTAACGACGAACCAGTTAGCAGGTGTCGCCGCACTCGATTCCTGGTTTCGTGACAACGACAATCCGATTTGGGTTTTCGCGACGCATGGCTATTCCGGCAACATTGGATCTCACGAACTGGGCCATGCATTCGGCCTGGAACACGATGGAGAGGATGATGGCGAGCGTCACATTGAATATCGGTCGGGACATGGATTCGGTGAGACAAGGTGGTCGCCCCTCATGGGTCTACCGGGTGTGTTCTCCCAGTGGAGTGATGGAAGCTACGAAAATGCAACCAATGACGAGAAGGACGTGGGCATTCTTGCTCAGGCCCTTGGATTCCGGGCTGATGACTTCCCCGGAATAACGCCACTTGATCAGCTTGAGGACGGCTCGTTTTTTCAGGAAGGCATGATTCACGAACAGGCCGATGCAGATCGGTTCACATTCGAAGTCACCGAGCCGGATAGTGTTGTGCGCATCGACGCCACGCCGTGGCACGAAAGCCCCAACCTCGACATCGGCCTCGCGCTCTGGGGCCCCGCGTCCAGCCAGTTTGGCGCCAGTGACCCCGAAGTAAATCCTCGCTTGAAACTGTCGTCATCGTTTGAACGAGAACTACCGCAGGGCACTTACTACCTGACGATCGATGGCGTTGGCAAATCGGCAACCGAAAACGACGAGGGCTATTCGGACTACGGTAGCCTTGGCTATTACAAGATCACCGGGAGTATCCGGTCGTTAGCCGACGGCATTCGCGGTGACATCAACGCCGACAACCAACTCGATGCCCAGGATATCGACGCGCTGTATGCCCTGATTGGAACCGCAGCCGCCGTCGGCGAAAGTGACGTCGACTCCGTGGCAGACCTGAATGAAGACGGCGCCGTCGATCAGAACGACGTCGATATTCTTGTTCGGGACATTCTGGGCACCGACTACGGCGACTTCGATCTCAACCGGAGAGTTGATTTCTCGGACTTCCTCCATCTCGCTGCAAACTTCGGCCGAGCGGATGTCGGCTGGCAAAGCGGCGATGTCGACGGAGATCGCGAAGTTGCGTTCAACGACTTCCTGATGCTGGCGGCAGCGTTCGGCTTCGATGCCGATCGTGACTAGCCGGCCAGCCACGCTTGCCAAACGCAAAACGGACGACCATTTGGCCGTCCGTTGCAATTCACTTCGATCGAGATCTACCTAGCTGGTAGGTTCGCCGGCACCGCCGGATCCCGCGTCGTCGTCATCGTCGTCATCCAATGCAATCGGAAGCGCGATTGCCGCGGCGACACCAAGCCCAATCACGGCCGGGTTGGAAAGGACGGACATCAAACCGGTTCCACCGCCGCCGAATCCCGCAAAGCCACCGCCACACGGACCGCACGCAGCGGGTGCACAGGCTGCTGGTCCACATCCACATGCATCGACGGAACCGCAGCCGCCGCACTGGCCGCGAACCGTGTCCTGAATAACGCACAGCAAACTATCCTTCGCCGCCGGCGGTGCAACTTCTGCCCGCCAGGCGCGAATCGTGACGGCGCGATCGGCAACCGCAACGCGATAGACGCCGGGTTTCTCCAACGGTAGTCGGAAGCGACCGGCACCGTCCGTTTTTACGAGGCCAACTGTTTTGCGCCCCGATACGAAAATAACGTCGGAGTCGCCAGCGGGCTTACCTGCCGAGTTGACGACCTGACCAAGGACTTCACGTCCGGTCAGTTTCACATCAAAGACTTTGGGCTGATTCGGCTTCTTTGTCCTTGGCGCCGCAGCGCAAACAGGTGCCGTAATCATCCCGACTACTGCAAGGCACGCAAGAAAGCGCGCACAGCGATTTAAGGCATACATTCGATATTCCCCCCCTGGAATTGATTTGGACGTAGCCTGTCCTCCTTTGAATTCGACCGCACAACCACAACTTCTGGAGAATCTTTCGGATTAATCACAACCGCCACATGCCCCACATCCCCCCAAATGGCGTTAGCAAAGCCAATCCAGGACACACGCATGCTTTGCATCCGCGCGTAAAAAAGGCGTGCTCCGGTTGGAACACGCCCTGTTTTACGTTGCTATTGGTGCCGAATCGAAACCGCGCCACACAGCCCCCATCTAGCGGTCAGATCGCAGCTATCGTCTAGCTCGCATCGTCATCGTCATCGTCCGCTGCGATCGCAACCGGGATTGCGACCGCCGCGGCAACGGCTCCGCCAACGACAAGCGGGCTCATGCCGAATACGCCAGCGCCGCTACCAAACCCTGCTCCGCCGCCGCCGAGGAGCCCAAAGCCAAGCAGTCCTCCGCCACCATGAGCATGGCCGCCCACGGCGTGCCCTGTGGCACAAGCTCCGCTCTGGCAAGCCGCTCCCGCCGAAGAGGGCTGGTTAAACATTGCCACAGAACCTTGGTAGGAAGTTGCAACGGGCTGGCTGCCGCCTTGGTTGAAGGATGCCACTCCATCATAGTGCCCCACTGCGCCGCCGGCCGTTGGGCCACAGTTGCACTGCCCACGCACCACGGCTCCGTCTACGAGTAACGCCCCTTCGGAGGCGCTTGGCGGAGCCATCTCTTTGGACCAGACACGTACGGGGATCTGGCCATTGGAGGTCGCCAGCTGGTAGAAGCCGCCTTTTAGTCCGCTCGCCACAAATCTCCCTTTGGCGTCAGACTTTACTCGCTGCAATTCCTTTCCCTGCTTCAGCACGACAACGCTGACGCCGGACCGGGCTTTCCCCTGAGCATCGACGACTTGCCCTACGAGTGCCCCGTGACCATGAAGCGAGACGTCCAGAGCACTCGTCTTGCGTTGAGTTGACTGGACTGCTTCAGCAACAGCTGCCTGAGGAATCACCATTCCGAGGCAAGCCATCAACGACATGCTGACAGACACCTTTCGAATCAGTTTCATCATTAGTTCCTTTATAGTTCTCGGTTCAGACAGCCGTCTCTGGCGTCTGCAGTTGATCTATCCTTCTTGCCCCAAACGGAAGAACTCGCTGCACTGGCGGACTCAAATGCAGGGCCAACATCTTGTGGTGAGCTTGGAAAACCACGCACTACCACACTCACCTGCATCGTCAGCAACGACTGCACTGCATGCACGCAACATGGGGGGATCCGTGGATCTGCGAGAATCACGTTCGCAATGAATCAACCAGGAAACCCGTCCGGAGAAGCCGAATCAGGCCGGCAATAGCGGACAGGAAAGATGTGCCGGCCGACCGAGCTGAGCCGAGCATCAGCGTGGGGCAACAGCGTGGGAAGAAATAGATTCCTGCACGTGAGAATGACAGTGTCACTGCCGGCAGGGCGGATCACCTCGGCGGATCACCTCAGGACGGCTCGTTCATTAGGATCGAGGGAGACGAGACACGCACACCGCCGCTTTCCTCCGGCTCAACAGCAACTACTGCCAGAGGAAAGCCTGTGACCTACATTTCCCACGGGAACAACTCGGAACTCCGCGGAATCCAACTAGCTTGCGTCGTCGTCATCCAGAGCGATAGGAATAGCGATCGCCGCTGCAACACCAGCTCCAAGAAGCCATGGCTTCGACAGTAGACCGTTGCCGTGGCCACCGAACACTGTTCCGTGGGCACCGCCGCACGAATCACATCCTCCGCAGCTCGGTCCGCATGTTGGTGCTGGTGCAGCGTTACAGCTATCGCATCCATCGCACCAGGCACCACCACTACATTGCCCTCGAAGCGTATCGCCCATGACGAAAAGCCCAGCTTGAGCAGTCTTGGGTGGCGCAGTTTGTGGATTCCACATTCGGACAACCTGCGTCTGGTCACCAACGCGAACGCCATATTCGCCGACCGTCAGTCCGGTAATCTGAAAGATGCCTTGAGCATCCGTCTTTACTGTAGCGCGACCTTGCTTGCCGGTGAGCAGCACATCGACGTTGGGGAGTGTTTTTCCCTGACGGTCAACGAGCTTACCTGTGATTGAGCCTTTGTTGCCCAACTGTAGTTCCAACGCGGTGCGCTGGTTTGACTTGATTTTCGAGACGGCGCTCTCGGCGGCCACCAAGGGTACGCACATAGCGGTGCTCAGCAGCACCGACAGTGCGCGAGCAAACAACTTTCGTTGCAACATTTTGGACTCTCTCCGGCAACCGGCAGGATTGGCTGCGCTTGACTGGTAGGAATTGAATCTCCGTCGGAGATCCGGTGGGATACAGCCGTTATCGGCGAGGCAATCCGGCGCCTTCAGAAAAACGCTGCTGGCTGGAGGCAAGCCCTCACAGGACAGCAACGCTATCAGCCGTCATACTGGCAGAAGGAGAGTAGCTTAACGGTCAAACACCAACATCCAAAGCAACCGGACACCTAGCTAGCGTCGGAAGCATCAACCACTGTCGTTTCGGTACCCGAACCGCTTTCGTCGTCGTCATTGGTTGCCAGCGGTACCGCGATCGCCGCGGCCGTTCCCGCACCAATCAACCAGGGATTGTGGAGCAGCCCCTGAAAGAAGCCGTCAAAAAGTCCCGTATGTTGCGGGCCGATACCAGCGCACGAGTCACATCCGTCGCACGCAGCTCCCGCCGAACAGGCCTGGGCACGTGTCACGCTGCCCTGTACGAGGAGCAAGGCCGGGCGAGCTTTTGGGGGAGCTGCTCCCGGACTCCAGAGCCTCACGGACTGGACCGATACACCATTCACATCCATGGCAAACGCACCGGTGCGCAAGCTGTCGAATCGAAACGCACCGTTGGCATCCGAGCGTGTTTCCGCAACAACGTTGAAAGCGCCCAGCAGACGGATCTTTGCGTTTGGCACGGGCTTGCCCTCAGCCGTCACCATCCGCCCATTCAGAACGTTTCCGTCGGCGAGTGCCAGGTCGGTGGCCTGCCCCCCAAGAATCCTGCGTTTGCTGTCTTCAACAGTATTCACGACACGTTTCGTAGCAACATTCGCGTCCGAACGACCGGACAGGACAATCCCTGAAGACGCGGCGGGGGCTACATTTGCAACCTGCGCATGCGCGGTGTTGATCGCAAAGACCGTCACGAAAATGGTCACGACGATAGACATCTGTCTGCGTGCAATCGTGATCTGCATGGGATTCCCCTGAGTGGTAGCTGTCATTGACTCTGCCCCTTGCGTTGACTTTGCCGGGGAGGCAACGTGTAGGGGTTATCGGACAGCTTGGTGCACGACTGCAGCAAATTCCGAAATGACAGCACTACTTGTGACGGCGGTAGGCTCGAAAGTGGGCCGCAAACTGCTTTTCCAACTGCGGAACGTTTCGCTGCAAGCGTCGACTGAGATCACCGGGCGGCACGTGCGCTTCAATATCACGCAGATAGTCGCGTAGCGTCGCGCGGGCTCCCTCCGGGCCGTGCAACATGAAGTGCACCCACGCCCACGAATCGCGGTAATGCACGGAGCTCATTTCGGAAATGTCGCCGAGCGCCTCGAGTGGTTCAATCCGGATCGTGCGTCCCCAGCGCATGTGCGAAGCCACAGCAGGCAGATGCGGATTTCCTGTTCGCCGTGATGACGGCGGCACTTCAAAATACTCGCCAAGCCCTTCATCCAGCCAGAGCGGCACCATCGGCAACAGGCTGTGCAGCACGGCGTGCGTCGTTTCGTGCCGCAAATCAACCGCCAGCTCCGGCCCCAGGCGTGCAAATACCATCCCGGGACCGCGTTGCTTTATAAACAGGGCCGGTCGCGTTGGAGCCGTCGGAAAGTACTTTCGAACGTACTTTGTGTATGTCGAAGGTTTCTGGAAGAGAAAGATATGAATGGGCTCTTCGACTTTGCCCAGTCCCAGTTCCTGGGGAATTTCGTGTTGCAGTCCGGAGACCGTCTTCAGCAATGGGTAAAACGGACGAAGTTGAAAATCCGCATGGTAGGCAAACGGTAGTGCGAGGTGTTCGTCGGGCCAGCGCTGTCCCAAGACCGATTGCGAAGTGGCCAACGACAGCAAGACCGCACCAATAACAAGTGCCAATGAACGCCGCGTCGAAACGCATCGCCGTTCACACACCGAAAGTTCTGGCACAGCCGCGTTCCACATTGTCAGGCGACTCTCCCAAAGCCGAACCAACCACGCTTGCCACCGGAACTCTTCGCGATCGTCCGGCGACCTTCGGGGACGGTCTTCCCCAGCGCAATCAATGTTGGGTTCGTAACAAACAATTCCTCCGCCACTTTGGCACCGCAACGTTCTTCGACGACGCGACGGGCGGGCGTGAGTCGTGGCCGGCGTGCCTTGATTCCGTGCGCGTCGGTGGCGACAAAATGCACCAGCCCCTGCTCCAGCATCCACTGCGAAAATTGCTGGCAGAGCGGCCCCATGGATCCCACTATACTTCCGGCGGTCAACTGCATCAGACACCCCGCATCCACAAGTCCCGGTAGCACTTCGCGGTGACGCAGGATGCCCTGATTCCGTTCCGGATGAGACAAGATGCCCTGCATGCCAGCAGACTTTAGTTGCTGAAGCACGGGCTCCAGAGGAAAGTACAACTCGTGCGGCAACTCCAGCAAAACGGACTTGCGCCGATCAGCCAGCGACATGACTTCGCCCGTCTGCAACTTCGCTCGCATTCCCTTTTCGATGCGTACGTCGCCGCCGGGCAAAACGTTGAGCGGTATCTTTTGCTGCTTCAACGTTGCATTGAAGGCAGCGGTAGCAGCTCGAATCCGATCCCCCGTATTGCGACCGAAGCTTCCCAGTTGGTGCGGCGTGACAATGACGGTCCCTATTCCGTCCCTAACTGCCATCTGCGCCATTTCGATCGACGTTTGCAAATCCGGCGAGCCATCGTCAATGCCGGGAATCATATGACAGTGAATGTCAACCATGGGTGCGGTAGAACCCGTTGTCATGCCTTGGTTCTCTGCTTCTACGAAACGAATGCGTGCCAGACCGCGAAATTACTGGACCCTCTTGCCCATAATTTCGCGTTTGACTGTAATGTTGTCTGGGAAGGGTGGCGGAGTGTAACGCTGGGAAACTCAAAGCGTCAAGGCAAACTGCATCCGCCAAACGGGTGTTACCCGAACGGCCTGCTGGCTTCACCGTCTTTGCCCTCCATGACCGCGTGCGTTACAAAATCGAATTCAACTCGTGGGCAGCCGCCACGAGCTAGCAAACCCTGCTTCGGAGACTTCTGTGCCGTACGCGTCCATTGGCCCCATCGCGGTGCATCTGCCGCAGAGGATAGAGACCAACGAAGATCTCGCTCGTCAGTTCCCTTCCTGGAATATGGAAGTGATCTATTCCAAGACCGGCATCGCCCAGCGACACATCGCCGCGCCGGAGGAATGTGCATCTGACCTGGGGGTCAAGGCGGCGCAAAAACTGTTCGCAGAACACGACGTTGATCCAACATCGATCGACTTCTTGATGCTCTGCACGCAAACCCCCGACTATCCTCTTCCCACCACCGCCTGCCTGATGCAGGAACGCCTGGGGCTGCCGACCCACTGCGGTGCGTTGGACTTTAACCTGGGCTGCTCCGGTTTCGTCTATGGGCTCGCCATGGCAGATGGCTTGATCCGGACGGGAGCCACCAAACGTATTCTGCTAATTACGGCCGAAACGTATTCGCGTTACATCGACGCCGAGGACCGAAGCCTGCGGACGATCTTTGGAGACGGCGCCGCGGCGACGCTGATCGAAGCAAGCGATACGCCAACGCTTCGCGCATTCCAGTTTGGAACAGACGGTACCGGTGCGGACACGTTGCTGGCGACCAGCGGTGGCGCCCGACCAGCCGAAGACGCGCACAAACCGCGTCACCGAAAGCGATGGAAGAGCGACCTCTATATGGATGGCCCCAGCCTGATGTCTTTCACCGTGGGCAAAATTCCCGGGCTGGTTGAAAACATCATTGCCGAAGCAAAGGCGACCCGAGAAGACATTGGCCTCTTCCTGTTTCACCAGGCAACCAGAAAGATGCTCGAGCAATTGCAAACGCGACTCGACCTCGATAGTGACCGGTTGCCCATCATGCTGGAACGCTGCGGCAATACGGTCAGCTCGACGATTCCAATTCTCATCGATGATCTTCGCCAGAGCGGGCAACTGGATGAAACCAAGGACAATATGCTCGTTGGTTTTGGTGTCGGCTGGTCATGGGCCGGCTGCATGTGGCGAAACGGTTAGACGAGGGACGAGGGACGAGGGACGAGGGACGAGGGACGAGGGACGAGGGACGAGGGACGAATGTAGATGCGAAAGCCTGTCGGCGCTATGCCAACGTGGACGACGCGATTCGCCAGTTTCCCCCAAGACAACTGGACAACTGGGTTCCGGCCGAGTTTACTCAGTCGAGCGAACCTTGCTGGACCCGACGCCGCAGCTACTGGCAACCGAGCACGTACTACACCCTCCGGATCCGGACCCACAATCGCTCTCACCGGTCCCACAGTCCGGGCCGCAGCCGGCGATTAGTGTCTCGGCGAATTTCCCCAGCTGAACTTCCGCTTCGTAGGCTTCCGCCAACCCGGATGTCAGCCGCTCGACTTCCGGCGAAACTTCGCCAAGAAAATGGAACAGGATCGTCCTGCCGTCAAACAGCAACTCCACGTCCATCAAGACCGCCGGGGATTGTTGCTCGTCCAACAGACGCTGGCATTCGGCCATCGCGGAATGGCGATTTTTTTCGATTCGTGCCCACAGCAAATGGTCTTCGGGCGTCGCGAGCCGCAGAATCCGGGCGGTCGCCGTAAGGCCGGAATTCCCACCCTGGAACTGATTCAGCACGGAACCGAATTCCAGTCCGCGTTCCGTCCGGCAAATGACGGCATCACGCCGGTTCAGTGGCTGAATTTCCACCGCCGTACTTCGATGCACGTGCCCCGCAACGCCGATTCGGACCAGGTATTCTCGCACGCAAGCCTTTCCAGTTTATGGAAATTGAAGGGCAGGGGAGGCCAGAAAACCGTTCACATCGACTTGAGGCACTCCCCGGGCCTACAGACATTGTCCCGGATGGCTTAAACTCTGCCAAGCGGTAGTGGGATGCACGGGCGTCCCGAAGATCTGGCTGGTTTGTGGAAAGAACGGAAATGCTTGCGGAAACAACAACTTCGAACGTCTGGCAAGAGATGGCTTCACGCGTGCTGCGTGGCGAAAAGATTAGCGACAGCGAAGCACTCAGCATCCTTCAGTCCAGTGACGACGAACTACTGGATGTCCTGTCGGCCGCGTTTCGCGTACGCAGGCAACACTTCGGCAAGTCCGTTCAGCTATATCTGCTGATGAATGCCAAAAGCGGACTTTGCCCGGAAGACTGTTCCTACTGCAGCCAGTCGAAGGTCGCCACTTCCGACGTCCCCAAATACAACATCCTCACGGCCGATCGATTGCTGGACGGTGCACGCGTCGCCAAAGAGCGTGGATCGAAGACGTACTGCATGGTCATTTCGGCACGCGGTCCCAGTGAATCCGAAATGCGGGCGGTCACGACGATCGTGCCGCAGATCAAGGAGAAGTACGACCTGGACATCTGCGCATGCCTGGGTTTGCTGACACCGGATCAGGCAATGCAGCTGAAAGAATGCGGAGTCGACCGGGTCAATCACAATGTGAATACAAGTCCCGAGTTCTACGAGAAGATCTGCACCACCCACTCCTACGAAGATCGCATTGAAACGCTGAAAGCGGTACGAAACGCGGGCATGGAACTCTGCAGCGGTGGTATCGTGGGCATGGGCGAATCGGACGAAGACGTTGTCCAGATGGCCACAGAACTACGGGACCTCAACGTCGAATCCATTCCAGTTAACTTCCTCAACTCCATTGAGGGCACGCCGCTGGAAAAGTCGGACCGACTGAATCCTCGCTACTGCCTGAAGGTCCTCGCCATGTTCCGGATGGTGAATCCCAATCGCGAGATCCGCATCGCAGGCGGACGCGAAATCCACCTTGGAAACATGCAGGCACTTGGACTCTACGCAGCCAACTCGATCTTCGTCGGCGACTACCTGACCACTCAGGGCCAGGAACCGGTGGCGGACTACAAGATGATCGAAGAGATGGGATTCGAAGTCACGCAGACCGTCGAAGGCGTCGCGTAAGCAAGCCTCGTGCTCAACGTTCCGTCGAAGCGTGACATCTTCCGTTATCGCAGCTTGAACCGCAGTGCTTTGCCGTCCGGGCCGCCAAATAGTGCGATCGCATCGTTCGCGTCGCTGCATGCGAATGGTGAATCGGGCGGTAGCTGCTTGAGCTCGACCGCGTGCACCGACTGCTGTCCGTCGCGATAACGGGCTTCAAGACGGAAGACGCCGTGCGTCTTGCCCTTGCGGCATGTGGCATACAAGAGCCCCGCTTTCCCATAGTCCATCGCCGTAATGTCCGTCACTTCGATGGGCAACTGCAAAATCTGAATGCCTGTCTCTGCATGGTGAAACCGCAGCACGCATTTGGCGTCGGCACCACAATAAGCGACTAGCAGATGGCCCTGCGGAGAAACCGCCAACGCAGTCGCCGACGCATCGCCTGTGGAGAAGATCTTTTTCGGCTTTCCCAGCGTCGCGCGGCCAGCACCAATTCGCCATACGGATCCAGTAGTCGCGTCAACGCTCGATGCAACCGAACTCAGGTAGATGGCCAGATCCGTGGAGGCCATCCCGGTGACCGCCTCCGATTCCGGGAGCCCTAAATTGGGCGACAATCCGGCCTCGACTTTGGGAGGTTCGACAAGGTCAATCGCCCACGTCGCGAAGGCCGGCTTTCCGTTCCGTTCCCCCAACAGAGTCAGCCGATCTCTGTCGCGAAACGTCATCCGAGAAATGGAATCCAGCGGAATCGACGTGGTATTCAGGTCCTCGACGAGCACGTCGATGCCACCTTCCGTCCAACGCACCAACTTTGATTCCTGCACAATGAACGCATGGCCATTGTCAGGATCGACGGCAATCGCCACCGGATCCTTCAACTCGACCGATTCGCCCTCATCCTGCGCTCGTAGTGTCGCGGACATGACTGGCAGTGCAAGGCACACCGTAATGGCGACCAGCAGTCTCCTCGCAGCAGCAAAACGAATCCCATCCATGCCGTGCCTCGTTCAGTGCGTAATTGCGCAGTCTCGAGAGCGCAAAATGTCGTTACGTTCACTCGCTAGTCTGCAATCCCGTGAGCTTTCTCGTAGGCAGCAATTTTGTCGGAGTGCGAGAGCGTCACGGCGATATCATCGAGCCCCTCAAGCATTCGCTCCCGACGCGCGTCGTCGACTTCAAATGCGAAGCTCAGCCCCTGTTCGTCGGTCACGGTTTTTGACTTCAGGTCGACCGTGAATTTGTAGTCCGGGTCCGCCGCCGTCTTCTCGAACAGTTGCTGAACCTGTTCTTCGGAGAGCTTGACGGGCAGCACGCCGTTCTTGAAACAGTTGTTGTAGAAAATATCGGCGAAGCTGGGCGCGATGACCGACTTGAATCCATAGTCGGCGAGTGCCCAAACCGCATGCTCACGACTGGAACCGGAACCGAAATTGCGCCGAGCCAGCAGCACCGTGGCGCCCGCCGCCTCAGGTCGGTTTAGTTCGAACTCGGGATTGTCGGTGTTGTCTTCGTTGAAACGCCAATCAAAGAACAGGAATTGCCCAAACCCCGTGCGTTCAATCCGCTTCAGGAATTGCTTGGGAATGATCTGGTCGGTATCGACGTTCGCCCGGTCCATCGACACGGCTTTGCCGGTGTGTGTTGTAAATGGTTCCATTTTGATTTGCCTTCAGGTCGCGTGCGGCGACAGATTTACTACTTGTATTCCCAGTTTCTGATATCAACAAAGTGCCCGCTGACGGCAGCTGCGGCGGCCATTGCTGGTGAAACAAGGTGCGTGCGGCCGCCCTTGCCCTGACGCCCTTCAAAGTTCCGATTGCTTGTGGACGCACAGCGTTCGCCCGGCGAGAGCTTGTCGGGGTTCATCGCGAGGCACATGCTGCAGCCCGCCTCACGCCATTCGAATCCGGCGGCGGTGAATACCTTGTCCAGCCCCTCGGCTTCGGCCTGCTGCTTCACCTGTCCGCTTCCGGGCACAACCATTGCGTTCACGGTCGAGGCGACCGTATGCCCCTGAACCGTCGCCGCTGCAGCTCGCAGGTCTTCGATTCGAGCGTTGGTACACGAGCCAATGAAGACACGATCGACACCGACATCGGTGAGCTTTTCGCCGCCTTTCAGGCCCATGTACTCAAGTGCGCGAGCGGTCGTTTTCTGTTCGGTTTCGTCCGTGAAGTCGCCCGGCGTGGGTACGGCGTTGTCGACGGAAATGACCTGACCGGGGTTGGTTCCCCAAGTCACCTGCGGACGGATATCAGCACCGTCATACTTTTCGACTCGGTCGAAGGTCGCGCCCTCGTCGGTCGGAAGTTTTTCCCACTCCGCCACTTTCTTTTCAAAGTCGGCACCCTGCGGAGCAAATTCTCGCCCTTTGATGTAGTCGAAGGTGGTCGCATCTGGAGCGATCATCCCCGCTCGCGCGCCGGCTTCGATCGACATGTTACAGACGGTCATCCGTTCTTCCATGCTGAGACCGCGAATGACTTCCCCGGAATATTCCAGTACATAACCGGTTCCGCCGGCGGTCGTCAGTTGGCCGATCAGGTAGAGGATCAGGTCCTTGGCCGTCACACCCCGCGAAAGAGCTCCGTCGACTCGCAGTTCACAAGTCTTCGGTGCGCTCTGCAGCAGCGTCTGGCTGGCGAGCACATGTTCGACTTCACTGGTACCGATCCCAAATGCGAGAGCTCCGAAAGCGCCATGTGTTGCCGTGTGGCTGTCGCCACAGACAATGGTCATTCCCGGTTGCGTCAAACCAAGTTCCGGTCCAATGATGTGAACAACACCCTGTTTGGCGTCGTTCAGATCGTACAGCCGGATACCAAATTCCTTGCAGTTGTTTCGTAGCGTGTCGACCTGCTGCTTTGAAATGGGGTCGGCAATTGGCAGCAGACGGTCGGTGGTGGGAACATTGTGATCCGGAGTGGCCACCGTGAATCCGGGGCGACGCACCTTGCGATTTGCGATCCGCAAACCCTCAAATGCCTGAGGGCTGGTGACCTCATGAACAAGGTGAAGGTCGATGTAGAGCATGGTCTGCTGACCCGACTCGGAATGCACAACGTGCTGGTCCCAGACCTTCTGAAACATGTTTCTGGGAGTGCTGGCGATCATAGAACCCGCTCCAATACCCGCTTATGAGTTGACGAAAACGACAGTATAGCAAGCGCCGCCAATCTCCTCGACCGGCTAGTCGAGCGCGAAATGGTTGGTTAACGCCTCGGTCATCAAGGGCGCCGAACTACGAACCGCGTGCCCGCGGCCGGACTGACAGGAATGTCCGTCTGGCGGCGGAATGAGGCACGGATCGCCTCTCTGGATCGCGAAAGGAAGCGAAAAGGTCCCGCCATTCGAGCAAACGTTTGCCCTCCGAGGTCGTTCCCAATTGCTCCGACAGCTGTGCACGGCAGCGGCGCAAGGCCCAAAGTTCAGCGGCATTAACCACTTAGGGGAAGGTGCAGAATCCGGTTGAAAAGGTTCGCGCCCAGAGGGGGCGAGATGAAGCGGGAACCACGAAAGCGGGACCCTGGAAGACAGGACCCGGGAAGGCAGGAATCTATTTGGAGCGGCTATCCAACTGAACAACTTGCTGAGCCTTCTTTTCGGCCAGCGGACAATTGCCGCAGTTCGTGCATTTCGTGGAGTTCGATTTGTCGTTGGACGTGGTGTTTCGGACACACATCAGATGCTGCTCCTGTCGAAATTTCGAAACAGAGTCGGCAACCTGCCCACTTTTTGGCAGTAATCGAGGAAGCTACCGGTTCGCTCGGCTAGATACAGCATTCGACGTACCGGAACTGGAACGGTACGGAGCCTGTGGAGAATTGATGGAGGGTTCGATGGGGCGGAGGGCCGAATTCGAGAGAGAGATCAACAACCAACAAGGCGTTGCGATCAACAGGCCGTTGCCAACGACTGGGAAGTGCATCCCCAGCAGGAGGTCTAGCGAAAACCCGGGCGCAAAGGAGCAATCCCAAAATGAAGCGAGAGACTCTCTATTTCGAGAGACTACTTCTTGCCGACCTTGAAGACCGGCGGGTCAATCATGTCCATGGGACTGAGCTCAAAGAAGAGCGTCGTCTCATCGTTGTACTTTGCACCGATCTCAACTTCGGGGTGCGTCACCCGCACTTTGTACAACGCGGCCCGAATTCCCCGTAGCATGGGATCTTCTTTCAAGACTTCTTCGATCACCAATTCGGCGATACCGTTGCCGTCCGTCGTCCCGGTTGCTACCTCGATTGCCCCGCCAAGGAAAGCTTCTGGTTCGAAGACCACCTCTGCATCGCGCAATGGGCGACCACGGTAGACGACCGTGCAGGTGAGCGACTGAATGCCGGGCTTCATGGCCTCGTACATTTCCAGGCGTTCGACGATTTCGGATTCGCTAATTGCGCCATCCTCATCGGCATCCCAGCCCGCTTTGGGATCCATCGCCGAAGCTTTCGCTTCGTCCTTACTGATACTACCATCCGAATCCGTATCGTATTCAGCGATGGCGGCGGCCGCGGCAGCGACAGGATCGACGGTCGGCGCCACAACGCTCGAGTTTCCGCCTGGACAGCCCGTCAACAGAATTGACGTGAAAACGAATGCGAATGCGGTGAGATTTCTTGCCACTTGATGACCCAATGATCGATCGGCCCCCGGAACCAAGCGTGCATTGTTATGGTGTGAATCCCGGGTGTCAATTCGTCGCAGACCAAGCTGCCCCAATTCTGCCGAATGGGAGTCGCCGCAAATGGCGTGGACGCGGATATCAGGCGGCCTTTACTTGCCGTCCCACGAAAGAATCGGGCTTCATCCATTTAACCGCACCCGATTTACCCTTTCGGGAGATTCTGGCAATGGACGTGTTTTCAACCAGCAACCGCGGAAAAAACGGAAACATGCTCTCGAGATCATCGCGACTGACCGCGGAATCGATGATCAACAGATCCGTCCCGGACAGTAGATTTGCGGTCCTCGCGACGCCGGACGCGAAATCCCCAGGCACCAGCCTAACCTTCGCACCGGCCTGCGAGAGCCTCTTGTGCACTTCCTTCAGTCGTAGTGGCTGGTCGTCCCGCGCGTCGAACGGGTCGATTCCACAATACTGGATCGGTTCATCACTGTAGCGTTGTGCCAGGGCAATCACGCGTGACGCGCGGGTGAGATCACCAAGTCCCACCTCAACGATCCTCGTTGGACGAGCGCGTTTGACGCGCTGATACAAACCTCGCTCGTGAGCGGGGCTGGACAGATAGTTCCAGACGAAGGCATTCCAGGTGCTAGCGGCTGCCATGGCAATCACACGATTGATTAGATGAGATGAGAACGCAGAAGAGATATGCGTCACTCGGTATCGGACACGTCTGGTCAACAATTCACAATTCGTCGCATCGCCGTTACGTTTTGCCACACCGCCTGAGGAAATGATGCATTGCCGAGTTTGCGGTACCGGGCAAGGATGCCAAAAATAGTCATGAAGCGAGGAACGTCTTCTCAACGCATCGTTCTCACCTCAGCCTGAACGAGTCTTCCTGAGGCAGCCTGATTGGGTAATCGGTGACCTACATTTTCCTGTTGATCCATCCAATACAGACCATTCGTGTCTGGTGGATTCAACGGTCGCTCGGCTGACACGCCGCTTTTCTGTAGCGATCCGGACACCCTGAATTGCACCCTGGACAACTCCGATGGCACGCGCTCCCAGAAAGCGCCGCCCATTCGCACATGGCGGCATGCTGGCGTCGGTTCATGAGTCGCTGGAGGACCGCTGCCTGATGACGGCAGCGACCGTCGAGCTGCTCGATGATTCCGACGATGGCCAGCCTGGAGTCGGGCACCCCGCCCAACTGTCCCCCGCAGATTCGCCGCTCACACTCAGTCAGATTCACGAGGCCACCGGCGTATCGTTCGCCCATTCGCGACATGGACTCTCTGGTGCTGGCCAAACCGTTGTCGTCATCGACAGCGGAATCGCATGGGACCATGAAGCCCTTGGCGGCGGACTTGGTACCGACTATCGCGTCGTTGGCGGCTGGGACTTCACCGAAGAAAACGACGCGAACCCGTACGACGACGGACCCGCTGGCTTTCACGGCACCCACGTTGCCGGCATCATTGCCAGCGACGACGCCACCCACACCGGAGTCGCACCGAACGTCGACATCGTGGCGTTACGCGTCTTCAATGACTACGGTCGAAGTCGCATGGACTGGATCGAGTCTTCCCTGGACTGGGTCATCGACAATCTGGATTCCTTCGAACATCCGGTCACCACCGTGAACATGTCGTTGGGCACGGACTGGAATGACGTCACGCTACCGCACTACGACAAACTCAACGACGAACTCCGTGAACTGGAATCCAGAGGCGTCTTCGTTTCCGTCGCCGCGGGCAACAGTTTCGACGCCACGAATTCCGGCCTCAACTATCCGGCCGTCAGCGAATACGTGACGCCCGTTGCCAGCCATTCCGCCGGTGGCCAGCTCAGTTCGTTCTCACAGCGAAACCCGCTGGCCATTGCGGCTCCTGGCGAGAACATTACCAGCACCGTGCCGGATTACATCGAGGACTTCAACGGCAAAACGGATGACTTCTATTCGGCGACCGGAACGAGCATGGCCGCACCGTACGTCGCCGGCGCCAGCGTCCTCGTGCGGGAGGCGCTGCAGCGGGCGAGCTCCGGCAGCGTTCGGGTCCAGGACATTCGCGTCGAAGACATTCGTGCGGTCCTGCACAGCACGGCAACTCGCACGTTCGATTCGGCCACAGGCCAATGGTATTCGCACCTAAACGTCGGCGCTGCCATCGAATCAATCCTGCCCGCGGAAGCTTCCAGCGTCGAATACGTCGGCAGCACACTGCTGGTCCACGGAACCGACGACGCCGACGAGATCCGCGTCGATCAAGGTGGCCAAGTGACCGTTAACGGCACCGCCTACTCGTTTTCGCCGGGCGACGTTGACGAGATCCTGATCGACGGAGGAGCAGGGCACGACCGCCTTCGCGTTGAGAACCGTGTGGACAACAGCCGCATCTCGTTTCGCGCCGATGAAGTTCAGATTCGCCACGCCACTCAGGCCATCGAAGCCAACTCGATTGAAGACATCCGCGTGCTGGTCCACGCCGACAACGTCACCTCACAGCTAATCGGCACCGCCGGTTCGGACAGCACGTACATCAAGCCCACCCACGCCTGGATGGAAAACGGCGACTCGCTGAGCTACGTACGGGGCGCAGAACGGGTGATTGCGTGGGCCAATGACGCCGACGACCTGGTCACGCTATACGACGGCCCGGGCGACGATGTGCTGGTGTCGCGATCGGAGTCCACGTCGATGTCCGGCGAAGGCTATCGCAACTTTGCCATTGGATTCCCGCAGACGGTCGTTCGATCGGACGCAGGTGGAACCGATCGCGCGGAGATCGCGGGGACCACAGGCAGTGACATCGTGCGAGTTCGCCCCGAGGACGTTTCGCTACAGGCAACAAACCGCTTCGTCTACGCCCGCGGGTTCAGCCTGGTGAGTGTCGACGGCAACGGCGGAGCCGACTCCGCTCGAGTCAACGACAGCGCCGGCGACGACACCGTGCAGCTTGGCATCAACGAACTGACGTTGGAGACATCCACCTCGACGACCCGGCTAACGAATATCCCGACGCTTGAAGTGTTCGCTGGCAACGGCAACGACGTCGCGATCGTCACGGGTACCGAAGCAGACGAGGCATTCACCGCCAAGCCGACGCATAGCTGGATGACACACGGGAATTCACTAAGCTACGTGCGGGGTTTTGATTCAGTCGTTTTGGACGGTGGCGGCGGTAGCGACGTCGCGCGGATTTACGATTCGGTCAACAACGACGTGTTCCAACTCGGCCCCACCACCAGCGCATTGCGGGGCTCGTGGTTCCAATACGAAGTGACCGGGATGGCTCGCGTGCATGCGTTTGCCCGTTACGGCACGGATACGGCAGAACTGGTGGACAGTCAAAACGCCGACATGCTGTACGCAACCGACAAGGGAGTCTGGATGAAGTCGCAGGGCCTGACGACGATCGCCCAGGACTTCGCCAAAGTGATCGCCGAATCTTCGAACCATCTGGATCGACTGATCGTGGAATCGCTCTCCACCACCAAGCTGGACGGCGACAACAACTGGCTGGTGATGGATGACGACCTCGAACTGGTCGCCCGCGGCTTCAAACGCTAGCAGCCATTCGCAACCAATCGCAGCAAGGCGACGCCAGTAGTCCCGCAAATCACGCTACTTTCACACGTCCAGACATGCAGCGGCGGGCCTCTCCATCACTGCCCTGTTACGCGGCCGGACAATCCGCTAAATGAACGGTTGATGCTCTTCGAACGACCGACAGCATGCTGTCACAATCACGTTCGTGACTAAACAAGACGCGGTTCGCACCACCGTAACGGCCAGCTCCATTGTGCAAGGACGCACCTGTTGACGACAGCTTCGACTACACCAGAAAAAACGCTCGGCCGTCAGGTTTCCTGGACGCTGCCGGCCAACGCTGTCTACGGCGTTTGCAATTTGCTGCTACTGGTCGTGCTCAACAAGCTTGGCAGTACGTCCGAAGTCGGCCGTTATAGCCTTGCACTCGCCATCACGGGCCCCATCTTCCTTTTCGCCAATTTGCGGTTTGGAACAGTGCTCGCCAGCGACATGCGGGCTACCGTGCGCCTGCGTGATTACTTCACCCTGCGTTTTATCCTGCTGGCGTTGGCGGTGGTGGCGGTATTCGTCACTTTGATCGTCCGCGGAGCCGTTGGGATCGCGCCGCTGCTGGCCGTGGTGGCGCTGACGAAAACAGCCGAAGCGATTACCGATCTGTGCCGCGGGGTCCAACAACGCATCGAGCGTATGGATCGAATTGCGATTTCGCTGGTTGCCAACGGAGCGGCGATGATCGGTTCCTTCGCCACGATCTACTACCTGAACGGCAATCTACTGTGGGCTGCCACGGGCCTGTTGTTCGGCCGACTGGCAGTATTGCTCGCCTACGATATTCCACTGGCACGCGATGCCTCCAGGCAACCGGTCTTTGTCAGCGACGATGCAACAGAAGTCGTTACGCCTGCCGAGCGTCGAAGTCGTCAGATCGCGCTGCTTGTCTCGGCCGCCCCACTGGGAATTACAGCGACACTGTTGTCACTGACGACCAATATTCCCCGCTATGTAATACCGGTCATTTTTGACGAAGAGATGCTGGGCCTTTTTGCGTCCGTCGGCATCGTGCTGCAAGCCGGCAACCTTGTCTTTCGTGCCGTCGAACAACCGGCACTTCCCCGACTGGCAGCGGCCCTCGTGCAACGCGACCGAAAACGTTTCTGGAAAATGTTGGTATCGCTTTGTGGCGCCTTTATGTCCATCGGCCTGATCGCAGCCACCCTGAGCCTGCTGGTTGGCGGCCAGCTTCTGAGTCTGATGTTTACGCCGCAATTCGCGACGCTGGGCGGAGTGCTGGCAGCGATGACTTTGGCGGCGGCGATCGCACAGATTGCTGGCATGATTGAATCTTCGCTCATTGCCGCTCGTGTTATCCCAATCCAGGTGCCGATTCATTGCATCACGGCGGCAACCTGTTTGGGGCTCAGCTATGCCCTGATTCCGCAATACGGGCTGTACGGAGCCGTGATTGCTGTGTCAGCGTGCCGGTTCCCGTTCATGATCATGGGCATCCTGCTGCTACGCCGCTATTTGGACGATCCGCAGCCGACCAGTTCCGCAGGATCTCACGTTAACCAATCCACCAATCGAAAAGACCAACAGATGCGAGCCGCCTGACTTCAACTCGGAAGTACAAGCCAACGCGAAAGGATTCGTCGTAAACATGTGCGGAATCGTCGGCCTCTCCCTACGAGCCAGTCACCCAAATGCCCAGCCGGTTGTCGATTCGATGGCGGAACGCATTCGGCATCGCGGGCCAGACTCCGGTGGTTACGCCGCGTCCGCGAATGGACTGGCTCATATTGGCTTCCGCCGTCTTGCCATTCGCGACCTGAATCCCCGCGCCAATCAGCCGATGACTTCGGCCAGTGGAAAAACGGCGATTGTCTTCAATGGCGAAGTCTACAATACCGCCGAGCTGGCGGAGCGTTACCTGCCCGGAATGCAGTTGCGAACGTCCGGCGATACGGAAGTCGTGCTGGAGACCATTGAACGCCACGGGCTGGACATCGTCCCCGAGCTGAACGGTATGTTCGCCATTGCCGTCGTGGACCTGCAAAGCGGCGAGACAACGCTGATCCGCGACCGGATGGGCATGAAGCCGTTGTACGTCTATCAGCAGGATGGTCTGCTTGCCTTTGGCTCCGAATTGCGGACGCTCAAACCCTTCGGTCTGCAAGTCGATCCCGAGATGGCCGAACTCTTCTTTCACTTCGGATACTGCTTCTCACCGTTCACCTTCTTCCAGCACACCACGCAAGTCTGTCCCGGTGAGACGATTACCGTGCGAGGTGGCGAAATCACCAAGCGTCAGCGTTATCATCGCTTTGGCGACGCCGAGTGGTCGCATCAAATCACTCCGTTGGAATCGATCGAGGAAGTTCTGCACGACTCCGTTGGACTGCGATTACTGAGTGACGTCGCGGTGGGATCGTTCCTCAGTGGAGGCGTGGATTCGGCGTTGGTGGCATCGCACGTCAGCAATCAGTCGGGCGAAGCGATACCCACGTTTACGGTCTCGTTCCGCGATCGGGGACTCGATGAATCACAACATGCGGCAGAGACGGCCAGTGAATTGTCGTTGCCGCATCACGTCATCGAAATTCAGGAACAGAATCTGACGGAACTGTTCGCCGATTTTTTCGACTGCTACGAACAACCCTACGCCGACCCGTCCGGCCTGGTCACCATGCTGCTTTGCCGCGAAGTGAAGCAACACGTGACCGTTGCCCTTTCCGGTGACGGTGGAGACGAATTCTTCGGCGGCTATGCACGATACAGCTGGTTCCGCAAGGCACTCACCGCGCAGCAAGTGCCGGGTGTGGCTCGCAAGCTGGCGGCGTTTGGCGTGTCTCATCTTGACCAGAAACGCGGCAAGCGGCTGGCGAGATGGCTGACCGCCCGCGACCCGGCCGAACTGTACACACAGATCATTCGCAACTGGAATGCAACCGAGATCAGTGAAGTCATCGCCGGAGATGCCGCGAACCGATATCGACCGGTCGATTTTGTGCGCGACGTTTTTGAGCAAGTGAACGCGGACCCGTTGGCAGGAGCGGCCTGTTTCGACGCCACCTACTACATCCCGGACGACCTTCAGGTGAAGCTCGACCGAGCGTCCATGCAGGTCGCTCTGGAAGTTCGCTGCCCGCTGCTCGACTACCGGATGGCCAACGCAGGCGCTGCCCTCACGACGACACATAAGTATCGCGATGGCCTGAAAACCGTACTCAAAAACCTGCTACGCCGCCGCGTTTCCCCTGCCGTGCTCGACCGACCCAAGCAAGGCTTCAGCGTGCCACTGGGACGTTGGCTGCAGGGGCAAATGCGTCCGCTGGTGGAAGACACACTGCGACAACAGGTGGTCCGCGAATCCGGCTGGCTCAATACGAAGACAGCGCGTCAGGTTCAGGATGGTTTCTACGCCGGACGGGGACATCTTGCTCACGAAGTCTGGATGCTGTTTGGACTGGCAAGCCATCTGAAGCAACCGGCCGCCGATCCCATGTTCGCAACGCTGGCAAGTCGATCGCCGCAAACTGTCACCGGAAATAAATCGCAAACCACGGACCGTGCCGCGTAGCGACGCGACCACATGGTCACCAACAACCGAACGAACTGAAGGAACCCAAACGTGCCGTTCTTCCTGATCACCGCCATGACGCTGTTCGCGACGGTTGTCTTTCTGTGGACGATCGCAGCAACGCAGCACACCAATCTCTATTCACTGCGGAATCTGTTTCTGGCCGTGTGGTTCTACTATGGATTCTCCGTTGGCATCGACCTGATAACGGGCGTCGAAATCCCGTACCTTGCCGGCGAAGCGTACATGATGGATCCGTCGAACTGGCCCGCGGTGGCGTTCGTGATGTGGTGCTATGTGCTCTGTGGAGTCGCCTTCCTGATCACGTACGCGGTGATGCAGGGCAGTGACAGGATCACCCCCATTCCGCTGAAGTACGACTTGCGGCTACCGCCTGAATGGGGCCTGATTCTGCTCCACTGCGTCGCGGCGTGGGTGTACTCCGAGTGGTTCCTTGGCATGGACCGGATGGCGCGGATCTCGATGGCCCAAATGCACGTGTCGTACAAGTTCGCAACGCTGGTCGTCCCACTAACGTTGGCCATGGACATCATCGTGATTCTGTCGGCGGAAAACAGGAAAGCGCTCACGACGATCAGCCTTGCGTTGTTGCTTGCGTTGCTGACGGGGAATCGCAGCTACGTGATTGTCTTTTTTCTGGTCGCAGCTTTCCGCTGGCGTCCGGCACTGCGTGGCTGGAAACTGGCCGGTATCGTCGGTAGTTCCCTGCTGGTCGTGTTTGCTTTCAAGACGATCTATATGGTTGGCATCACGTGGTGGCAGGGTACGCGCATCGATGCGGCGATGGTCTTTGACTACCTGCATCTGTCGCTATCCGGGCTGGATGCTGGTGCTTCCTACTCCATTGCGATTTTCTACACCGGCGAGGAATCACCCTGGTGGCTGGGCAAGTCCTACGTGCATACTCCATTGATGCTGACGTGGCCGAGATTTCTGGGCGGCAGCCATGTATCCACGCTGGCCGAAGAGTACGTCTGGAACTACCACACCCAGATGGCTCAACGCGGCGGAGCGATGGCGTTCTCGGCGATCGCTGAAGCATGGCTCAACTTTAGCTACATCGGTCCAGTCCTGCTGGGTATCTTCTGGGGAGCCGTCGCCAACTTCCTGGATCGTCGACCACGCGGCATGGCCTACATCATCGCAATGCTGATGATCACTCGGCTGTTCCGTAGTGATGCCGCATCGCTCTTCAAGAACTGGGTGCTCGTATGGGGCCTGATGTTCGTCATCGCAATGATGCTACTTACGGTCTACACCGTGATTGTCGACGCGGAACGCAAACGAACGGTGGCGGCGACGCGAAACAATGGTCCCGCCGCGAACCTGGGCGAGGCCTGACACCACTCGCGCGCCGCTGTATTGGACTCCGTTTTGGAGCACAACATGAATCGCCTCAAAATCTGCCACATCATTCACAACACCGAGTTCGGTGGTACGGAGACGATGCTTTACAAGGTCGTACGCGAACTTTCGGCGCGCCACGACATGCACGTTATTTCGCTGATGCGTTGCGGCGAAATTGGCGAGCGTATCCGAGAATTGGGCGTACCCGTCCATGCTCTGCGTTGTGCCGAGAATCGACGCCCACGTCCGCAGCGGCTGATCTCACTGGGGACCACACTGCGCAGCCTCAAACCCGATGTCGTGCAAACCTGGGGATATCACGCTGATCTCGTCGGTGGCGTGGCTGCCAAAACGATGACGCGTGCTGCCATCCTGTGGAACGTCAGGCACGCAACGCTTGATCGCAAGCTGGATTCGCGAAACACGCTCCGATCCGCAAGGCTCTGCGCACGGCTGTCACGCTGGGTGCCCGACCGCATTCTGCTAAACGCACACGCCGCAATGCCGGTTCATGTTGCGGAGGGTTACGACCAATCAAAGATGATGGTCCTTCCCAATGGCTTCGATGTCGAAAAGTTCCAGCCGCAGCCGGATGCCGGCCAGGCCATTCGCAGAGCATTGGGTATTCCAACCAACGCGCAGGTTGTCGGCATGTGCGGCCGCTTCCATCGTCACAAGGGGCAGGCTCAGTTCGTTCAGGCGGCAGAGCAACTCGCCCGCAAATGGCCGCGAGCGCATTTTCTGTTGGCCGGCAATCGGTGCGACGAATCCAATGAAGAACTGCAAACGTGGCTCGATGAAGCGAAGTTGGCCGGAAGGTGCCATCTCCTGGGCAGCCGTAGCGACATCCCCCAATTGCTGAATGCCATGGACGTTTTCGTCCTGCCGTCGTTGACCGAGGGCATGCCCAATGTGGTTGGCGAGGCGATGGCGTGTGGGACGGCAGTCGTGGCCACGGACGTTGGCGATGCCCGATTCCTGATGGGAGAACACGGAACCGTCGTCCCGCCCGGCGATGCGAATGCCTTGGCCGAGGCGATTGACTTCACGCTACAGCAGAATCCCCATCAACACGACGACGCCACGACGGCCGCTCGGCAGCGAATCATCAACGAATTTGAAATTGGCGTCATCGCGAAGAACTACGAAACGATCTGGCAGCAAACGCTGGACGAGCGCCAATTCCCAGGCGAGTCGCCCGTCCGCGAACCGGCTGCCAAACGACGGCCCCGACTGGTACACGTCACCACCATTCCCATGACGCAATGGTTCTTCCTGCGAGGTCAAAATCACTTCATGACCGAACAGGGATTCGACGTCTACGCACTAACGTCCAATGGCCCGTTCATGCAACGGCTGAAGGAACGCGAGCCAATTACGACTCACGAGGTCCCGCTGACGCGTGCGATTACCCCCGCGAGAGACCTACGCGCCCTTTTTCAGCTGTGGCGATTGTTCCGCAAACTGAAACCCGAAATCGTGCAGCTCAGTACGCCGAAAGCGGCACTGCTTGGAGCACTCGCCTCAGCCGCTGCTGGGGTCCCGATTCGCATCTATCACGTGCGAGGTCTTTCCTCGGAAGGCCAAACCGGACTGCGAGCCACCATCTTCCGGACGCTCGAGCGGCTGACGGGCCGGTTATGCAATGCCAACCTGGTGAACGCTCCTTCGCTGCTGGAATATGCAACGCGAACCGGTATCCTGCGGTCCGGTTATGTGGCCGGGCAGGGGACATCCAATGGAGTCGACCTTGAGAGATTCGACCACGCCAAGGTTGAGGCGGTCGACTTTGGAAAATGGGGACACGTCTGGCGCGACCACCGTGAAACGCCAGAAGTCGAACGACAGAACAGCAACATGCGAGTCCATAACGGACTACGCGATACGCACATCTCCGCTTCTGGCCCGGTCATCGGATTCATTGGTCGCGTCGCGCACGACAAGGGCACCGAAGACCTCTGCATTGCCTGGCAGGCCCTGCGAGCAGATTTCCCGGAAGCTCGCATGTTGCTTGTGGGACCTCACGAACTGGAAGACGGAATTTCCCGAAACAGTTACGAGACGCTGCTCGATGATCCTCGTGTGATCATGACGGGCATGCGAGACGACGTCGCGACCTACTACAAGGGACTCGACATTTTCGTGTACCCGTCCCACGGCACGGAAGGCTTTCCCAACGCACCGATGGAAGCGGCCGCAATGGGACTGCCGGTGATCGCCACCAACGTCGTCGGTTGTGTGGATGCCGTCGTGGATGGAGTGACCGGAACGGTGGTTCCTCCTCGCGACCCGCGTGCTCTGGAAGCTGCTCTGCGAACCTACCTTGCCAATCCGGAGCTGCGTCGACAACACGGTCGCGCGGGACAGGATCGAGTCCGTCGCGGATTCAACCCGCCGGATCTGTGGGCGGATTTTTGCAAGTATTATCATCACCTCCTACGACGAGAAGGGTTGCCGCTCCCCGTTCCAGGGACAGCCGGGCAGCCTTCGGTGCGACGCGCCGCGTAACGAACCGCCGCGTAACGAACCGCCGGTGAACCACTCGAGTGGAATCGTCCACCGACCGATGCCTGTCTGAAGATACCGCCAACCGAGACACTTCCTGGCTGGTCCAGCCAGAGGCTCCCAAGTAGGATGGATATTCATTCCTGTCCGTCACCACGAGGCGCCTCGCGCCGGACAGGAAAGTCCGCCCCACATCCCCGCCGCAAGTTGCATCTCGGAGCAATTCAATGCACTGCCAACGTTTTCGACCTCAGTCGTTTGATCGCCGTCAGATGCTACGTGATACGTCGTGCGGTTTTGGTGCGGTGGCACTCTCGTCCCTGGCGGCCGACTGGGCCGATGCATCCAACTCACGACTTGCGCCCAAGACGCCACACTTCCCGGCCAAAGCCAAAAGCGTCATCTTCCTCTATATGGATGGCGGACCCTCGCACGTCGACACGTTCGACTACAAGCCGTTGCTGGAAAAGGTGGACGGGCAGGACCCGCGCAAGGCGATGGGCAAACTCGAGCCAACGCAATTCAACAACATCGGCAAGGTCATGAAGTCGCCGTGGAACTTCAAGCGTCACGGCGAGAGCGGACGTTGGGTGAGTGACCTGTTCCCGCACATCGCGAAACACGTTGACGACCTCGCATTCCTGCAGGGAATGACATCCAAATTCTCCGAGCACACTTCCGCGAACTACTTCCTGCACACAGGAAACGGTTTGCAGGGCCGCCCCAGCATGGGCGCGTGGGTGGGATATGGACTGGGCACGGAGAACCAGAATCTACCCGGCTTCATCGTACTCAATGGCGGCCTGATTCCACCGGGCGGACTGGACAACTTCAATTCGGGCTTCCTCCCGGCCAGCTACCAGGGTTCGATTTTCAAACCCACGGACAATCCCGTGGCCAACATCAAACGCAGCGAGAAAAGCGCGGAGCTACAACGTCGCAAGCTCGATCTGCTCCGTCGACTCGACACCGAGGCGTTACCGTGGACGAACCACGACGCGCAGGTCGAAGCCGCCATCGCAAACTACGAAACGGCGTATCGCATGCAAATGTCCGTCCCCGAACTGATGGACCTTTCGGATGAGACGGAATCCACACAACGCATGTACGGCATGGAACACCCCTGGAAGGGAACGCAAACTTTCGCCCGACAGTGCCTGACGGCTCGGCGGCTCGTTGAACGGGGAGTGCGATTCATTGAATTGACGTGCCCCGGCGGCAACGGTGACCGCTGGGATCAGCACGGCGGACTCAAAACCGGGCATACTCGCAATTGCCAGACCGTTGACCAGCCGATTGCGGCACTGCTCGCTGACCTGAAAGCACGCGGGCTGTGGGATTCGACGCTCGTGGTCTGGACCGGTGAGTTTGGGCGAACTCCCTTCGCTCAGGGCCGCAATGGCCGTGACCACAATCCCTTCGGGTTCACGCTATGGCTGGGCGGCGCGGGAATCAAACCCGGCGCAATCCATGGCGAAACGGACGAGTTTGGCTACAAGGCGGTGCAGGGCAAACAGGAAATCCATGACCTCCACGCCACCATGTTACATCTGCTTGGCATCGAGCATACGCAAAGCACGTTCCGCTTCAGTGGTCGAGACATGCGACTCACGGACGTGCATGGGCATGTAATCCAAGAGATCCTTTCATAGCGGATGCCGCAGTCGCTGCGGAAGGTGCTGTACGAGATGCTGCTTTAGCTTTTCGAACTCCGCAACCTGATCGACGGAAGTGCATCACGCATCAGTCAGACTTCGCGTCACCACGCGATGATCTTCGAAGGCAGAATCGCGTCGCGAGCATTCGATACGTGAACATGAAGTACAGATTCGGCTTGGCGAAGAGCACACGCGTTACGACGCCCCAAAAACCAGTTTTGTGTTCGTACTCAATGTGTTCACGAACCTGCGTTACCGTTTCGGATAGGGGCACAAAGGTGTGAGTGTGCTCCCATTTCCTGGCGGGGCCTTCCGCTTGCACGTCGGTAAAACCTGAATCACCAACGTCTTTATGGACGGCCGTCCAATGCAGAGGCAGGAGGCCGACCCACAGCGTGAATCGCGAGACAGAACCCTCCGCGAGCGGTTGTAGTTCATGAAGTTGGACGATGGTGGGCGGCGGAGTCAGCACCTTCAACGCGCTGGTGTCATGATGAAAGTCACGAACTGCATCGAGCGAAGCATTCACGTTAAACTGAAAGTCGAAGACAGGCATTCACGTGTCCCTGCTGTTGGCTACTCGTAATTCTCCGGCATTGGACGCCTGCCAGATGTTGCGGCTTTCCACGTCAAATGCCGTCAGCCAACCGTCGCCGAAGCACCATGTATCGATGCACACGAGGTGCCCAACATCGAGCACGTCGCCGCTGGTTTGCGGCGAATGTCCTACAACAACCGTCTTTCCGGAGACATGGGGTGCGGGAAGTTTGGCGGGCAGGTGTTGCCAGAGCAGTACGAAATCGTCCTGCTCATTAATGGGAACACCGGGATAGTAGCACGCGTGCACAAAAATGTGGCTATCCGTCTCATACGCGAGGGCACATTGTTCGAAAAAGTCGATGTGATCCTGCGGAATGTTCTGCAGATCGTCGCCATAACTGGCCAACGTGGCTGCTCCCCCGCACTCCAGCCAAAATGCAGCGTCATCCTCGCTTTCAAGAGCTCCAAGCAGCATCATTTCGTGGTTGCCCATCAGCGAAACCAGTTCACAACCGTTACGCAATTCCAACAACCTTTGAACAACAGAACGACTGTCAGGTCCTCGATCGATATAGTCGCCAAGCGTCACAAGCGTGTCTCCCGGCTTGATATCAATGGCCTGCAACAGCGTTTCAAGTGCTGCGTCGCAGCCGTGAATGTCTCCAATCGCGATGGTTCGTTTTGACATGGTCTGAATCAATTCGTTAACGGTCGCCGTATGTGTTCGAGTAGATCATCAAACTGATTTGCGTGTTGCCAATTTGCCATTTTTGCAAGCTGGCGCTCGGTCGCTTTGCTGCTATCATTGCGACATTGAAAATTCGACGCACCGGGCAGATGAGGCAATGAATGAGTTTTAGTGGCAAACTACTGGTCGCCTCTCCTTATCTCGCCGACCGAAACTTTCTCCGCTCGGTTGTCCTGGTTGTCAGTCACGACGACGCACATGCTTTCGGCCTGTTGCTGAACCGGCCGGGATTCGATTCGGTTCACAAGGTCTGGCAGGAAATGACTGCCGAAGTTCGTACGCGATCCGAAAAGGTCCGAACCGGCGGACCACTCGAAGGCCCGCTTATGGTTTTACATGACCAACCGGAATGCGCGGACACCGAAATCGTAGATGAAGTGTACCTTTCGTCGACACAAATGAGCGTTGGCAATTTGCTCTCTCGCCCCGCGGCGGATCTGATTCCACTTGTCGGCTATTCGGGCTGGGGTCCCGGGCAACTGGAAGTCGAGATGGAAGTGGGCGGCTGGATGTCGCTGCCGGCTACCAGCGACATCGTGTTCTCGCATCCCGATGAGATGTGGGACATTGCGGCGCGACGCATCAGTACCGGAATTCTTGCCGGAGTCGATTTGCGTCACGCCCCGCAAGACCCGCGCATGAACTAGCAGGTGCGCAACCCACTTCCTCCACACGCGAGGGAACCGCGAGCCTGATAACCGGTGTACCACCATGTTCGCAGCGCGGGATGGATACTCACCGCAGACTCCCTGACCGGTACGTTCGCCTCAGCTTGTTGACGAGTGAACTTTTCAGCTGTGCTCATTCGCAATCGGGATTTGACCGATTGTCGTTAAATGGCGCGAAATCGGGTTGGCCCGCAAGGAAGTTTCTGGATAAAGTAGTACGATTGCAACGCCGGACGAAGCCATATGGGAATCAGAAAACTCGCTGACCGTTTTGCGGTTTTCGTGCTTTCCCTGTCCGTGAGCATTCTGCTTTCGACGACTGCGTTGGCGAATAGCGGAAATGTGGCAGTGGCTCCGCCGGTTTCCGGCATCTCCATTGACGGCGACATTTCGGACTGGCCGAACTCGATACCGCGCCACGAAATCCGACGCAACCATTACGGCGACGCTCCCAACCGCGACGGCGACCTTTCGGCTTTCTTCAAAGTGGGCTACGACCTCGAGGCACACCGACTGTTGGTGGTCGTCCAGATCCGTGACGATTCATTGGTGCTCGATACTCCGGATGCAGCCGAGCACTGGAACTCGCGGGATGGGGCGGGAATACACATCGCAGTCAACCATGGCCACGATGGCAAACCGGTCTATGACGCCATGGCTTTTCAGGGCGCCGACGCTCCGCGTGCCGAGCATCTTGAGGCGCGACACAAGCATCAGGGAAACGTTCACACGTATGAGTGGGGCATCGACCTTCAGCCCTATCTCGAGAAAGTCGATGTCGAGCAGCCCTACACCATTGCGTTCTGCGTCCATGCGACCGACATGGACGAGGACGGATCCATCAGCATTCGATACTGGTCGCCGCATGCATGGAAGACACAGGCCAGCAGTCGTGCCGGTGATCTGCTGTTGAATGTGGACACCTCACAACTGGCCATCCTGGACGGCCACATTTTGCCGCGGCCGGACGGAAGTTCGTTCGGCGCGCAGGTGGTGCGTTACAGCAACATTTCGAATCCCAATCTCGTTGCGGACGTGATGACGGATTCACAAGGTTATTTCAGCGTGCAATTGCCGCATGGCAGGTACCGTAGAACGGTACGCGACGCCAGCGGATTTGAGTCCGAGATTGTCACCGTGGAAGGCATTCGTGTCATTGACCAGTTTATGACGCCACCGTCGCGCGACACTAACATTCCCCTCGGCCCCGGATCCATGCGTCCGCTGAAACTGCCGAGACACGAGCGACTGGAGGACCTGAACAATGATACGGCCACCTATCGCACGTCGCAGTACACAGTGGCCAATGGGCTTCCATCCGGTGTTAACTGGGATCTTGTCGTCGACGAACAGGGACGTATCTGGACGGCAAACGGGATGGGGCTGGTGGAAATCAGCGGCGGTCAAACCACAACGTACGACAAGCGCGACGGGCTACCGACAAGTAAGTTGTCCACATTGCTGCTGGGAAAGGATCGACTCTGGATCGGCGGTCACGGAGGCCTGGCATACCTCACGCTTTCAACACGAATGCTAACGATTGTCGACGAACTCGAGGGACAAATGATCTTCGAGCTAAACCGTCTCCATGACGGTCGAGTGGGCGTCTGTACCGCAAACGGACTATTTGCCGTCGATGGCGACGTCGTGGTTCCTTACGGGAAGCCCGATGGCCTTTGGGAGACGCGTACGCTCTCCTGCTTTTCGGATCCGTTGGGGAATTTCACCTGGATTGGTACCGACGACGGGCTATGCCGGTTTGATGGTTCGCGATTTACAAACTACGAAACGCCAGCGAGCAGCCTGCCTGACAATCGTATCTGGTCGATCGCCTCGGATCGGAATGGTCGCATGTGGTTTGGAGCCAACCGCTCGATATTCGTATTCGACCGCAAAAACTATCACACACTTCGAACCACTGCCCACGAAACCTACAAGCATTGCAGCAGCATCACGCAAGGTCCATCGGGCATCATGTGGGCAACGACACGACTGGACAATGGCGAACCTGGCGTGATGGCATTTGCCCAATCGATGTTCGATCCCATGACTCACATTTTCCCGGTACCGGCGTACAACGTAACTCGTGACGCATATGACAACATCTGGCTGTCCGGCAGTGGCTTCGTATCGCAATTGGACCTGAAACGAACCACTATCGCAGAAGGGCACATCAAGTCGTTATCGATTGCACCAGAATCGGACGGCCACCCAGAAACAGTTTGGGCCGCGACCTGGGACGGCGATGACTGGTTCCTGAGCAGCATCAAGAAGGAAGGCGGCACGTTTAAGCGTCGAAAGTTTGAAGCCGACGGCCGCATTAACACACTGTTGAAGCACGCCCGCCATGCGGATCGCGTGTGGGTTGGCACAAATCAACACGGATTGCAACTGTTCGATGGCAAGGCATTCGTCTATCCGGATCAGCAAGACTCCGACACGGTGGAAGATGCGAATCACATCCCGTGGCCGGATAGCACTTTCGTCCTGAGTCTCCTGGAAAGATCCACGAATCAGGACCTTTGGTGTGCAACACCGGAAGGCATCTACGTTATCCGCGATGACCGCGTCCACGCTTTCTACAACTCACACTCGGGGCTCAAGGAGACCGCACGAATCGACGGATTCGCGGAATGCGCCGATGGACGTATCGCCTGCGCCACCCTCACAGGCGTGCTGTTCCTCGATCCGGATACCGGAACTGTGATCGGAAAAATAGATACGGCCGATGGCCTGCCGGACAATCAGGCCACCTGCGTCGAAGCGAGCCGCGATGGCTCCGTTTGGATCGGCACGCACGATGGACTGTACTGTTACCGCGATACGACGCTGACTTACATCGGACGCTCACGTGGCCTTCTGAATTCCAAAATCGACGGAATTCGGGAAGATGCACACGGCATCCTGTGGATCTCCACAGCGATGGGCGTTGCGAAGCTGGACCCCCAAACCGAGATGCATCAGGCAATCGTGGAACCGACGAGTGCGTCGCCTCCCGAACAATTTCTGACGGTTGGCTTCGGTCAACATGACACGTGGATTGGTTCCACCATAAGATTAACGCGTTGTACCAACACATTGACCCGTCCTGGTCTGCAATACGGAGACACGGTAACCGACAGGACAATCCGTCGCGACGAAGAGATTGTCACCAATACGGATGTCGACAGCATTACTTTCAGCTACCGCGCCGTCAGCCCCACCACCGACCAGGCCGAGTTCCGTTATCGCTGGCGCCTCGCAGGTTTTTCGGACGAATGGACCACGACCCCCGACCGGTTCGTTGAGCTATCGACTCCACCAATCGGCGAATACGAATTGCAGATTTACGCCTACGACCGCGATCTCAACGAATCGGAACTGCTGACCATCCCCTTCAAAGTCACGATCCCGTACGGCCGACTTGCAAGAACCTGGTTGACAATCGCATCCTGCGCGGCCTGCATCCTCTTCGGATTGCTCTACACGATCAAGATGATGCGGGACAATCGTGAACTGGAAATACGAGTTCGGGAACGAACGGCAGAGAACCTTCAGGTTCAGAAGGAAAAGACACAGCTCCGCGACGAGCTAATGCACGCCCAAAAAATGGAATCGCTGGGCACCATGGCCGCTGGCCTGGCACACGATTTCAACAACACACTGTCCGCCATTGTCAGTAACGCCGAAGTGGCCCTGCTGCGAATCAATCAGCCGGAAAATGTGCGTCACTCACTGAACGCGGTGATGTCTGCCAGCGAGCAGGCTGCCGGTCTTACCAAGTCCTTGCTGACATTTGCCGGGAAGACCAACACCGAAACCAACCCCGTTAATATGCAACGCCTGCTGCGAAGCAGCCTGGACATGGTGCGAGGCGCACTTCCTGCCGCCGTACAAGTTCATCTGGATCTCACCGACGATCCGGTCTGGTGTAATCTGGATGCGGGCCAGATGAATCAGGTGCTCATCAATCTGCTCATGAACGCACGCGATGCCCTTGAAGGGGGCGGTAACGTTTTCATCTCGCTGCGCAAGGCAACTCAGCCCGAACAGCCGAAACTGGCCGCCGATCCATCCGCGCATGTGGCCATCATACGTATCTCCGATGACGGCATCGGCATGGATCCGGTATCGCTTGCACGCGCCTTCGAACCGTTCTACACGACCAAAGCTCGCGGCGAGGGAACAGGACTCGGGCTCTCCATCGCACACTCCATCGTGACCAGCCATCACGGAAAAATCTCGGTGGACTCCAATGTCGGATACGGCACCGCCTTCGAGATTCATCTGCCCACGTGCACTCCCACAAGGCAAGAGACCAGAATCGTCGAACCCACCTCCACGCCATCTCTCGATGGATTGCGCATACTTGTGGCGGATGACGAAAACCGGGTGCGCGAGGCTCTCTCCGGAATGTTGCAATCGGCCGGAGCAAACGTAAGCGCCGTCGCGGACGGACAGGCACTCGTTGAAACGGCACTTGCGCACCTGTCAGAGATCTCGTTGATCGTCGCCGACATCGACATGCCCCACAAATCCGGTATCGCCGCGGTAGCCGAAATTCGCCAGCATGCCTCAGGCTTCCCAGTGATCTTCATTACGGGAATGCCGACGCAACAACCCACCGACTTTGACGCCAGCACGACAGCATTCCTGCGGAAACCGTTCCGCATGTCCGAACTACTGGAGCTCGCCTCTGGATTCGCCACGCACAGGCAGCGACCGGCAGACAGTGATGACTCCACCACGCGGTCGGGAGAGGGTTACGTCACAGCCCCTGTACACGGGCCAGTTCGACGTACGCCTGGACCGCATTGGCAAACTCGTAATATCGATTCCCAGCAGCCAGCAACTGACAGCAAGCGGGACCGATTGCAGTGAAAGCAGCGTCCCGGTGACTCTTGCCGGGTGCCAATCGGACCACGGGTGGCCAATCGATTTCGAAGTGCTATTCTCCCGCATCTCCCAGTGACGCCAGAAATTCGCTCATCTCTCCTGCGGCGTGGTCGTTGCCCTGCTCACGGGCTCGCTCTATTCCCACTCGCAAAACCGTCCGCGAATCGTTGACCTTATCCCGCCGGGCCAGATGCTGTGCCAGCATGAAAAATGCCGGAACGTAGGGCGTCGAGTCCGCCATCAGTCCCCGCAGACCGTCTTCACTCTCGGCATGCTCTCCTATCTTCTCTTGCTCCATCGCCAAACTATATCTAAGGAAGGTGTCTTGAGGATCGTCCTCCAACATCTGCCGGATCTTCTCGATTCGATTCATACCTATGGTTCCAATTCAGCTATCACTCTGGTTTACGGAGCAGCAGATTACCTTTGGTTCTCTATCGGATCGGATTAATCTCCGTGACCATCGCAACCGATAAAAACTACCGCGCCACCAGTTTATAACTTTCACCTATCAGGTGTAGCTATGTTCCAAACAGCTTTCACTACGTGCATCGCCGTCGTCATGCTCTGGACGAGTGTCCTCGCGGACGAAGAGGCCAAGAAAATTTCCAAGGAGCCCTTGCCGGTTCCAGCAGCCCAGGCCGTGGAGCTGCCCGAAAACTGGAGTGGGCCCAAGCCAGACTCCCCGACCGGTAACAGGAAACTGGGCAACGTCGACACCAAGTCCGAGCTCGTGCCAGCCGTCCACGTCAATTCCAATGGCGTTGACAGCACGTACGGTGGAACCGCAACAAACGGAGCCGTAAATCGACTCCGTTCCGTTCGCGATAGCATCTTCCTGCCACCTCAAACGACGAAGGCGGCGGACCTATCGGAACAGGCCAGCGGTGCGGTCAAGTCGACCGTTCAGTCCGCTCGTCGGACGTTCAATACAGCGAAGGACCAGGCTACTGAAGCAGTTGGTGGGCTGTTGAACAACTCGTCGCGTCGCACGCAAAAAACGGCCAAAGAGCCTGCACCCAAGATCATCCCAAAGACGGCTACCACGCAAACGCCACCAGCACAAAAGGTGACGTTGCCTTCCGTGATCGCAAAACGCAATTCGGGGGAGCCAACCCTGGCTGACACTCCCGTAAAGACGACCGTGACACCAACCGAGGCGCCCAGCACGACGACGCAGGCTCCGCTGACGCTGAGTACCAAACCGGCTCCGCTGACGTTGGCACCAGTTGACAATTCCAGTCCGCCAGCCACCGCAAAGCCACGTCCGGCAGAACACGTCGCCTCGCGTCCCGCGGCCCCAGGCTTCTCAACCGGTCCGACGGGGTTGTCACCGAATGCACCACTGGGCAACATCAACCCAAAACCCGCGTCCAAACCAGCGGGCGACACGTTCACCGCTTCACCATCGACAACGACAACACCGAGAGTTGCAACTTCGCCGTTGCGACCCCAATCGCCACCAGCCAAAGCAAAGCCGCCAGTAAGCAAACCCGAAATTAGCACGGCGGAAAAGAATGACGAAGACACCGTCCTGCTTTCTAACCGTAGCCCGGTATTGGTTGTGAAGACTCACGGACAGCCGACAATTCGGGTTGGCCGAGTGGCACACTACTACGTCACAGCAGCGAACCTTGGCGACCTTGCTGCCGAGGATGTACTGGTCAGCGTCAAAGTGCCTAACTGGGCCGAACTCACTGGCAACCACGCGTCTTCGGGTATGGTTCGAATCGAACCCAGTTCGACCGGCGACAACGTACTGAAGTGGTCGATTCGTGACCTCAAGGCTCAGAACAAGCAACGCCTCAAGATTGACCTCATCCCACGCGCCAGTCGTCCCATCGAACTCGGTGTGACCTGGAACTTCAAATCCGTATCGGCACTGGCACAAATCGAAGTCCAGGAAGCCAAACTGCAACTTTCGGTTTCTGGCCCCGCGGACATTCGTTACGGCGAAACCAAACTCTACACGATTACGGCGTCGAACCCGGGCACGGGCGATGCCGAGAATGTGGTACTCACCCTGTTGCCCATTCATGAAGGCACCGGAACAGCCGGTACCCGTGAAATTGGCACCATCAAAGCAGGTGCTCGCCGCACGATCGAGGTCGAACTGACCGCCCGACAGGCCGGGGAACTTGCCGTGAAGGCATCGGTCACCGGCGACGGCGGCTTGCAAGCCGATGCCAAACAGGACGTACTGGTTCGTCGACCGAACCTGATCGTCGAAGCAGTTGGCCCCGCCAAAAAATACGCGGGAACACCAGCTCGTTACCGTATCAAGGTGACCAACAATGGCGACGCAACGGCTCAGAACGTGGTCGTTGTCGCGGCACTGCCGATGGCATCCGAATATGTCAAAAGCAGCAACGCGGGATCGTACGACAAGGAACGTGGACGTGTCCGTTGGACCGTTGGTTCCCTGCGACCTGGAGCATTCCAGATCGTCGAAGCCACTGCTGTCCTGACGGGCTCCGGTTCCAATCGGCTCGATGTTCGTTCGGCGGGAGCTGAACAACTGACGGCATCTGGCAGCGTCGTGACAGAAGTCGAAGCCCTCGCTGACCTTCGCATGACCGTCATGGACCCCGCGGGCGTCGTTCCTCTGGGCGAAGAAATGATCTACGAAGTACACGTTGTGAACCGCGGCACCAAAGCTGCCAACAACGTCAACATCGTCGGCTACTTCTCGGAAGGAATCGAACCGGTTGCTGTCCAGGGTTGGCGTGCCGATGTGGAAGTTGGCCAGGTGATTCTGGAAACGATTCCACGCATCAACCCCGGGCAGGAAATGGTCGTCAAGGTTCTGGCCCAGGCCAGCCGCCCCGGCAACCACGTCTTCCGAACAGAACTTGATTCGAAAGACCCACAGACGAAACTGGCGGTCGAAGAGTGGACGGTCTTCCATCGCGAAGACGGCAAGTCGGACCTGAGCGGACCTCGCGTGCAGCAGGCCAATCAGGGCACCAGCCCATCGTCGCAACTCAAGTAGTTCAACTGAAATACGGTCGAGTGCAGCAAAGGCGTCGGGTTTTCCGGCGCCTTTGTCTGTGCGCGGATAGAAGCCTCGGTGACCGTAAGCTGCGAATCCGTTCGGCAGACTGCGAATCCGTTCGTCCCGGAGGCGGGCGATCTTGCAACTCAGCCCCTCAGGGAGCTCGGCGATTCGCACCGTTAGGTCAGAGGAATCCGCATCCCGTCGAAAGCAAGCTCCATGCCGGCTGGCAGTTTCGCATTCGTCTCTTCGTGGTCCAGATTGTGAGACATATGCGTGAAGCAAACCCGTTTGGGTTGCAACTGCTCGGCAACCTCAATGGCTTCCGTGAGACTGAGATGCGTGACGTGCGGCTTGTCTCGCAAAGCATCAAGGATCAAGACATCAAGTCCCTGAAGCCGCTCCATCGACTCCGGCGGAATGCGGTTGGTGTCGGTGCAATAGGCGACGTTGCCGACACGAAACCCCAGCACGTCGAAACGCGGGCCGTGATGCAGACGCAAGGGTGTAATTTTGGCACCCAGCACATCGAATGGGTTCAACCCAATCGTCTTGAAATGCAATCGCGGTGCCGCACCAACGTGCGTCGCGGGTCGGTCCGTGAAAGCGTAATCAAACGTCGTACGAATGCGTTCTTCAACAATCGGCTCACAATAAAGTGGCAACGAGTCGCCCAGATAGAATTGCATCAACCGAAGATCATCGAGCCCCAGTACATGATCGGAATGCTCGTGCGTGTATGCCACCGCATGGACGAGGCCAATGTCCTCTCGCAGAAGTTGCGTACGCATATCCGGGCCGGTATCAATCAACAGATTGCCTTCCGGAAGTCCAAGAATGGCGCTACAGCGCGTGCGATTGTTCTTGGGGTTTTCGCTGCGACAGACGTCACAACCGCAACCGATGGCAGGAACGCCCACGGACGTCCCTGTTCCCAGCAAAATCAATTCGCCCTTGATGTCGGTGCTGATCGGTTGAGTGGCCAACGCTACGCTAAACTGCTATGTTCGCGAGTGATTTCAAAAACGATAGAGACTCGGCAGGATATGCCGAGTTGCCCCCCAAGGCAACCTCGCCCCCAAGTCGCTCGCCATGAAGATCGCCGCTTTCCCCAAGTGTTACCTCGACGCGATTTCCCATGACCGGTCCATGACGGTCTTTGAATGGATCGCCATGGCACAGGATTTACCGGTTGATGGACTGGAAATGTACGAGGGCTTCTTTACCAGCCTCGATGCCGGCTACCTCGATTCCGTTGGGGCCGCAATTTCGGACGCGAACTTCGAAATGCCGATGCTTTGCTGCTCGCCCGATTTCACGGCACCACAAAAAGCCGATCGGGATCGCGCGGTGGAACATCAGATCAAAATGGTCGAAGCCACCAGCCAACTCGGCGGTCACTTTTGCCGCGTGTTGACCGGACAGCGTTACCCCGAGGTGTCGATCGAACAGGGCGTCGACTTTGCGAAACAGTGCATCGAAGGCGTACTGCCTGTTGCGAAAGAGCTGAACATCGTTCTGTGTCTTGAGAATCACTACAAGGATGGACACTGGAAGTACCCGGAATTCGCTCAGAAGCAAGATGTCTTCATGCGGGTTCTGGCAGCCATTCCAGAACGAGAATACTTCGGCGTGCAATACGACCCCTCCAACGCAATCGTCGCCGGTGACGACCCGATCGAGCTGCTCCGTGAAGTCGTCGACCGCGTGGTCACCATGCATGCCAGTGATCGCTATCTCGCCGACGGAACAACGCTTGAGGAACTCCGGCAGGCCGACGGGACACTGGGATACTCGCCGAACCTGAAACATGGCGTCATTGGCAGGGGACTGAACGACTACGACACGATCTTCTCGATCCTGTCCGGTGCGGGCTACGACGGTTGGGTCAGCATCGAGGACGGCATGAATGGCATGGACGAAATGCACGCGTCGGCCGTTTTCCTTGGCACGATGCGTGACAGGTATTTCACGAACAGCACGGCCGATTGAGTTCATGCGACTCACCAAGTTGCCGAACACGACCGACAGCAATATTACGCACCACAATAGAGGCGACACATGCAACCAGCGCTTGTGAAGTTTGATACGACCGATGATGCCGTGGAACTGCGCGAAGTCCAGACTCCCGAGATGCGAGCGGACCGAGTGCTCCTGCGTGTCGATGCGGCCGGTATCTGCGGTAGCGACCTGCACATGTGGCGACACCATCACAGCTGGCAAATCAAGATGCCGCTGGTTCTGGGGCACGAATTCTGCGCCGTCATTGAAGACGTCGGCGATGACGTAAAGGGCTTCCAAACGGGACAGCGCGTCGCCTGCGAGACGGCGGCAGAAGTTTGCGGGCGATGTGTGTACTGCCTTGGCGGTAAGTACAACCTTTGCCCCCATCGACTGGGTTACGGTGCAACTATCGATGGAGCATTCACCACGACCGTACTCGCGCGACCGGAGATCCTGCACCACGTTCCCGACAATGTACCGTCCACCCATGCCGCGCTCACCGAACCGATCTGCGTCGCCTACAGTGCGGTTGTCGAAAAGACGCTGGTCGAACCGGGCGACATCGTCGTCATTCAGGGACCGGGACCGATTGGTATCCTCAGCCAGCAACTACTTCAACTGCGTGGTGCCAGCGAAATCATCGTGTTGGGCACGTCTGCGGATACGAAGCGCTTGGCTGTTGCGAAGCAACTCGGTGCGACTCACGTGCTCAACGTCGAGGAAGAAGACCCGATGGAACTGATCCGCTCGCTGGGCGACGGCTACGGTGCCGATGTCGTCGTGGATTGCACAGGCGTCAGCATTGCGTTGAAGCAGGCACTGGAGATGGTGCGACCGTCCGGGCGAATTACAAAAATCGGCTGGGGTTCAGAGGACCTCGATTTCAACCTCGACCCGCTCGTGCAAAAAGCCGTCACGCTACAAGGATCTTTCAGCCACACCTTCGGCATGTGGGAACGCGCATTGCGTTTGCTCTCAACCGGTCAAATCAATCTCGACCCGGTCATCGGCGGCGTCTACTCACTGCCGAACTGGCGAGAAGGCTTTGTCGACATGGAAGCCGGCGACTGCGTCAAATCCGTGCTACAAATTGGCTGATTGGCTGACTGAGCAGTAAATTCAACCAGGAAGAAACGCGATGCCTACGATTCAGGTTTCGATGGACGTCACAACCATTGACGAAGCGATGGAGATGGCCCACGCCGCGATGCGAGCCGGTGTCGACTGGCTGGAAGCGGGCACACCCCTGATTCTTGCCGAGGGACTGCACTGCGTTCGGGCATTGCGTGAGGAGTTTCCGGAAACGCCCATCATTGCCGACCTCAAGACCATGGACGGCGCTGGCCTCGAAGGCGAAATGATGTTCAAGGCTGGAGCCACCTTCACCGTCGTGATGGGACAGGCCCATGACGCGAGCATTATCGAACAGGTCAAAATGGCAAAGCAATTCGACGCTCGCGTGATGTGCGACGTGATGCTGTGCGACGACAAGGTCGGCCGCGCAAAACGCGCGGAAGAACTGGGTGTGGACTACATCATCGTGCACACCGGCTTCGACGAGCGCAACATGATCCCCGGGCTCAGCCCGCTCGATGACCTTCAATCGATTCTTGATGCCGTCTCCATTCCGGTTCAGGCGGTCGGCGGCCTGACGGTGGAACAGGCACTGCAAACACTGGAAATGGGAGCGGACAGCGTGGTATTTGGCGCGCCGCTGGTCATCTCGGGGTCCGAATTCAAAGCGGACCAGAGTTTCGAAGCGACATTGAAAGAGATCGTCGCCAAGGTGAAGGGCTAGAAGGCTGGTTCCTTATCTTCGACGGAGGACCGATTGCAAGATCCGAGAGCAACCGCCCCCACGCTGCATCACCTCGTCTTCGCAAATCTCCTCGGCAAACATCTTCGCCCCAAGGCAAACTGCCCAGACCACCACTTTTCCGGCTTCCACCTTCACCAAGGAGCCGAAAAACGAAGCAGACGATCAATGCGGAGGAATCTTCCCTGTTTTCGCCGCATTTCAACTGCGAAAGTCGGGCTTCTGGGGTCTCGAATCGCATTGACCGGGGTTGGCTGCGGCAATAAATTACGTTGCGCGAAGTAGTTAGAGCGATTGGTGCTACCAGATTGTCAAACTGGGGAGACTAACTGCTCTGCTTTTGGTGAAGGTCGGCGAGTTTCCGCCGAAATGCTGTCGGTTAATGCAAATGGCCCCGTCATCGCTTGTTGCGATTGAGACGTTGTGGCCTGTTTTATATCTCGAAGAGCTGCAGATCGCGGCTCAGAGCTGGTTACAAAATGGATCTGTTGGAACGTATCTGGGAATTGCTGCAGGCCTTCTTCGGGGGCATTCTGGGCTCGTTTGAACGAACGATGACATCGTTGTTCGGGTCATCAAACGCTCGATACATCAAGAAACTGCAGACGCAGGTTGATGCCATCACGGCGCTCGAACCCAAATACGAGGCCATGACCGACGAGGAGTTGCGCGAACAGACTGTCAAGTTTCGCGAGCGCCTGCGCAAGGGTGAAACGCTCGACGACATTCTGGTCGAAGCCTTCGCTGTCTGCCGTGAAGGCGGCAAGCGTTTCCTCAGCATGCGGCATTATGACGTTCAGTTGATCGGCGGGATGGTGCTGCACAGCGGTGCGATCGCCGAGATGGTAACCGGGGAAGGTAAGACGCTGGTCGCGACGCTGCCGGCTTACCTGAATGCCATCGAAGGGAAGGGAGTTCACGTCATTACCGTGAACGACTATCTCGCACGTCGTGACATGGAATGGATGGCCCCGCTTTACATGGGCCTTGGCCTGACCGTTGCTGCTATTCAGAGCGACATGCAGGGGAGCGATGGAACTCGTCGACGACAGGCTGCCTATGCCTGCGACATCACATACGGAACCAACAATGAATTTGGTTTCGATTACCTGCGCGACAACATGCGCCCGGCGGCTCGTGGCGACGAAGCCTACCCCAAAGAGATGCAACAATCGCAGGGACCGCTCAACTACGCCATCATTGACGAGGTTGACAACATCCTGATCGACGAAGCTCGTACGCCGCTGATCATCTCCGGCCCCGCGCACGACAATCTTCGCAAGTACGCCGATGCCGATCGCGTCGCACGACAACTCACCAAGAACGAACATTTCGAAGTCAACGAAAAAGACCACTCCGTCAATCTGACCGACGCCGGTGTGCGTGCGGCAGAAAAGATCGCGGGTGTCGAGAGTTTCTACACGGCCGGCAATATGGAATGGCCGCACCTCATCGACAACTCCCTGAAGGCTCACTTCCTCTACAAGAAAGACGTGAATTACGTCATCAAGGAAGGCGGCATCGTCATCGTTGACGAATTCACCGGTCGACTGATGGAAGGCCGACAGTGGAGCGACGGATTGCATCAGGCCGTCGAAGCCAAAGAAGGCGTTCGCATCAAGGAAGAAACCCAAACGCTGGCGACCGTCACGCTACAGAACTTCTTCAAGCTCTACGACAAGCTGGGTGGTATGACGGGTACCGCCATGACCGAGGCGAACGAGTTCTGGAAGATCTACAAGCTGGACGTCGTTGCCATTCCCACGAACCGCGTCCTGCAACGGATCGCCCATCCGGACCGCATCTACAAGACCGAACAGGAAAAGTACGAAGCCATCGCTCAGGAGATCGAGCGTATCCACAAGTGGGACGTGCTGGTCCGCAAGGACGAAGAAGAATGGGGCACGATCAACAGCGAGAGCGACGACGAAGTTGTTTTCCAGCCGCAACAGGGACGCGAGAAGCAGACGGTCAGCAAGAATGGCCTGGTCAGCATCGATCGCAAGGGCCGCCCCGTGCTGGTCGGTACAACGTCGATCGAAAAGAGCGAGAAGCTGTCGAAGCTGCTTGATCGTCGCGGTATCAAACACGAAGTCCTCAACGCGAAGCAACACAAACGCGAAGCGGAAATCGTCGCGCAGGCAGGTCGCATTGGTGCGGTTACGATCGCCACGAATATGGCCGGTCGCGGTACGGACATCATCCTTGGCGGCAACCCGGAAACGATGGCTTGGGCCGTCCTACAGGACAAGTACGAGACGCGACTGGACGTCCCACAGGAAGAATGGGATCAACTCGTTGACGAGATCGACAAACGCGAAGGCATGTCCGTGATGGGCGAAACCGTCAAGGAGATCGGTGGACTGCACGTGATCGGAACGGAGCGTCACGAAGCTCGTCGTATTGACCTTCAGCTACGCGGTCGTTGCGGTCGACAGGGTGATCCGGGAGAAAGCCGTTTCTATCTTTCACTCAACGACGACCTGATGCGTATCTTCGCGGGCCCGTGGGTCGAAAAGATTCTCGATTCGCTGGGTATGCCGGAAGGTGAGCCAATCGAAAGCGGTATGGTCACCCGACGCATCGAAGCCGCCCAAAAGAAGGTCGAAGAACGCAACTTTGACATTCGCAAGAACCTGCTCGAATACGACGAAGTCATGGACGAGCAGCGTAAGCGTGTTTACAAGTACCGCCAGGCGGTGCTCGACGGTCAGCCCTGCAAGGACCTCATCCTCGAGATGATCGACGACGTCGTCGAGACGAACCTGCAGACCATTCTCGACAAGGACTATGGTCAGGCGTCCTTCGCGGCGTGGGCGGGCAATGCAATGTCGTGCGACTTCGAAGCTCGCGACCTTCGCGGGATGGATTTTGAGGCGGCAGCGTCGTACGTCCGCGACGAAGCCGAGCGTCAGGCGGAAGCCCAGATCCTTGATGCAATCGACGAGACACTCCCCAGCGACGAAGAGGCCAGCGAATGGAACTGGGGAGCACTCGCCACATTCGCCAATACGCGATACAGCACATCGCTGCGTGACCGTGATCTCAAGAAAGTCGGCCGCGACATGGTTGATGAATTGCTGGTCGAAAAAGCGCGTGAATCCATCCAGAAGTCCGACTTGCAGGAGGGAGCACGCTTCCTGGATTCCGACTTCCGCGTGAAGACCGCCTGTGCATGGGTGAAGCACAAATTTGGTTTCGACATCGATCCAACGTCCATGTTGGAAGCGGACCTGAATGACTTTGTTTCCACGGTACGCGAACAAGCCGTTTCCAAGTACGAGGAAAAGGAATCCGAATTCGCGGTACTAGCAGGCATGACTCGATTTGGTGCCGGTGGGCAACGTGTAAATCGCGAGGAGCTCATTGACTGGGCACAGTCGCGATTCGAAACCGAGGTATCGATCGAGGACGTCAAGAACAAGCAGCGTGATGAGATTCAGGAATTGCTGGTCAATCACAGCAAGAATCATCGCGACCAAGCGGAAGCCCGCGAGAAGGAAGTTCTCGACAAGGTCGAATCGATCTTCGGCGACGCGACCGACAAGACACTGGGTCAGGTCGTTGGTACCAACGGTGCTATCTCAAACCTGTCTCAGTGGCTCGAAGAAACACTGCAGGTTCAGTACCAGCACGAAGACCTGCAGGATCTCGACAAGGTACAACTCGAACGCAAACTGCTCGGTGCCGTGGACGATCATTATCGCCCCGAGATGCGCAAGATGGAGCGGTCGCTGGTTTTGCATATCGTCGACAGCTCGTGGAAAGATCACCTGTTGGCGATGGACCACTTGCGTAGTTCCGTGAGCCTGGTTGGTTACGCTCAGGTTGACCCCAAGGTCGAATACAAGCGTGAGGGCATGAAGCTTTTCGAAACCATGTGGGAATCCATCAGTCAGCGAACGACGGATCTGATCTTCCGCATGGAGTTGTTGGACGAAGGCTTTGTCGGCTCGACCTTCAAGGAAACGCGTGCGGTACACGAAGAAGGCCCGACCGCCACCGACCTCGCCGAAAAGCAAAACGAAGCCGCCAATAAAGGTAGTGGGGACGAAGCAGCCGTTGAAACGATCCGCAACGTTGGTGAAAAAGTGGGTCGAAACGATCCGTGTCCATGCGGAAGTGGTCGAAAGTACAAGAGCTGTTGCATGAGGAAGACAACCGTCTAGCACACGCGGGCAGACAGCGTGCGAAACGAACGAGCCTCATCGTCGCTCGCAACCCTGCTGCTGATAAACCCAACATACGAATCTGGCATGGATGCTCGATGCGATACCTGTTGAACTTCATCTACGTGCTGCTGATCACTCTGGCGTCTCCGTGGCTACTCTTTGCCGCCCTTCGCCACGGCAAGTATCGGGATGGCCTGAGTGAGAAGCTTCTGGGGTTGGTCCCTCGCATGGAAACTGACCGTCAACGGATCTGGTTCCATGCAGTCAGTGTTGGCGAGGTAAACCTGCTGTCGCCCATCCTGCAACGACTGGAATCACGGCTGCCAGGCGTCGACATTGTCATTTCCACAACAACCAAAACGGGCTTTGCACTCGCGAAACGAAAGTACGGCTCGAAAGCGATCTTCTATTGCCCGCTCGATTTTTCATGGGCCGTCTCCAACGCCTTCGATCGAATTCGCCCCGACATGCTGGTCCTCGCCGAACTGGAGCTCTGGCCCAACCTGTTGTCGGCAGCCGGACCCAGGGCGGTGCCGGTCGCAATCGTGAATGGTCGACTCAGCGACAAGAGTTCAAAGGGTTATCTGCGTCTCGGCTCGCTGATGCGGAACTGGATGTCCAACGTGTCCGTCGTCGCAGCACAAAGCGACACGTGTGCGGCCCGATTCCGACAACTCGGCGTGACTGAGCACAACGTCCACACGACCGGATCCATCAAATTTGACGGAGCGGAATCGGACCGCAACAATCCGGGAACGAAACTCTTTCGCAAACTCGCGAACGTTCAAGATCACGAAAAGGTGATTCTCGTTGGCAGCACGCAGGCACCGGAAGAGGCGATGGCAATTTCGGTTTGGCAAAGGTTGGTCGCCCAGCATCCAAATCTACGCCTGATCGTCGTCCCACGTCATCCGGAACGCTACAACGAAGTGAGACAGCTTCTCGACAGCGCCGGTGTGCAGTGGGCCGCTCGCAGCGAACTCAGCGAGAACAACGTCGCAAACGCCCCGGTCATCCTTGTTGACACCGTAGGGGAGTTGGGCGGTTGGTGGGGCCTTGCCGACATTGGTTTCGTGGGCGGGAGCATGGGGGCTCGTGGTGGTCAAAACATGATCGAGCCCGCGGCCTATGGAGTCGCAACGTGCTTTGGACCAAACACCCGCAACTTCCGGGACGTCGTGCAATTGCTCACCGCGGCCGGCGCGGCGGAGGTGGTTTGTGATGAACAACAGCTGGAGACGTTCGTGCGAACCTGCCTGGCCGATGCGGAATTCTCGCACGGCCTCGGATCGCGAGCAGCCGAACTCGTAGCCCAGCACCGCGGCGCTGCGGATCGAACCGTCGAGTTGCTGACGGATTTGCTGCCAGGGACACTCAAGGTCGACTCCCGGCAATTCGACAATCACCCCAAGGCGTTGGCTGCAACGACAGCCACACGTAAACGAGCCTAGAGAAGACCCGCTGCTGAAGAACCGATGGGCCGTCTCGGTACGCGTCGCAGCCTCACCAACGCCACCATTCCGGCGCACAAAAAAAACGCCGCGTCACCAACCGGATCGCGGCGTTTCTTCTTGAGCGATATGGAGTCGAAGTTAACCGACCATGGACTTCAGGGCGTCCACCTTGTCCGTCTTCTCCCAGGTCAACTCTTCGATCTCGCGACCGAAGTGACCGTAGTTGGTCGACTTGCCGTAGATAGGTCGCAGCAAGTTCAATTGTGCGACGATGTCGGCTGGCTTGAATGAGAAGACTTCCTTCACAGCCGCTTCGATCTTTTCTTCAGCAACCGTGTTGGTACCGAAGGTGTCGACCGTCAGCGAAACGGGATCGGGGAAGCCAATGGCGTAGGCGGTCTGCAGCTCACACTTGGTTGCCAGTCCCGCAGCCACGATATTCTTGGCAACCCAACGGCACATGTAGGCCGCCGAGCGATCCACTTTCGAAGGATCCTTGCCGGAGAACGCACCACCACCGTGACGGCCCATGCCGCCATAGGTGTCGACGATAATCTTTCGGCCCGTCAAACCACAGTCACCTTCCGGTCCACCGATGATGAACAGGCCGGTGGGGTTGATGTGAAACTTCGTTTCTGGCGTCAGGAGATTTCCTGGCAGTACTTTTTCGATCAGATCACGCTTCAACTGTTCGCGAATCTCCGCGGTCGAAATTTCGGCTGCGTGCATCGTCGAAACGACAACCGCCGTAATCCGGTTGGGCTTGCCGTCGACATACTCGACCGAAACCTGCGTTTTGGAGTCAGGTCGCAACCATGTGTGTGTACGATTCTTTCGCAGATTCGTGATTGCTTCGCCCAGTTGGTGCGAATAGGCGATCGCAGCCGGCATCAGTTCAGGCGTATCGTCGCAGGCAAATCCAAACATGATGCCCTGGTCGCCAGCGCCCTGTTCGGCGGTTTCCTTGTCGGCAGCTGCTGCCGCGTCCACACCCTGAGCGATGTCGGGCGATTGCTGGCCAAGGAAATTCGAGAAGAAGAAGTTCTGAGCGTCGAACTTGCAGTCGTAGCTGTAGTCCGTACCTTCGGCGTACTTCGAATCGTAGTTGATATCGATCAGCGTCTTCTTGACGACTTCGCGATAGTCGAATTCCGCCTTGGTGGTAATCTCACCGCCAAGGATGACGGCGTTGTCCTTGACCATCGTTTCGCAGGCAACACGAGATTTGGGATCCTGTGCGAGACATGCGTCAAGCACGGCGTCGGAAATGGTGTCGCAAGTCTTGTCCGGGTGGCCTTCCGTAACGGACTCCGATGAAAAAATGTAGCTTTTGCTCATGACAATGTTCGGCTTCAAAGAGTATGCGAAAAAGTTTCCGGCACCGACAAACCTTGTGATCCTGGGTCACCGAAGGTCCTGGCCGTTTTCGAATCGCAGCATTGTAGCGAAAGAGCCTGTTTTATGTGACGGCCCATCGCGGGCACGCAAACTCCCGAACAGCAAGTTGCCGGGATTCTCGAGTGCCGCCTCGATGCTGGTAGATCTCGAAACCCTAGGTCGAAGACGCACGCCCCAACCGGGTTCGGTGCGAGAGGGTTGAGGGTTTCCACGATGGATAACGCGAAAAAGCCTCGCAATCCGGGCAATCCCAACACAATCGTGCGGAAACGTTGCGACCGGCGGTTGGTAACCTGCGCGAACCAACCAAGAAAAAGAAGCACGGGCGATTGGACAAACAGAGTCCCGCCCGTGCTTCAAGTGAAGTGATCCGTCGCTTTCGAGGCAACGTCGTAGGTGCGACTATTCGGCAGCCGCTTCTTCGCTGGACTCGGTTTCGATGGGCGTTTCTTTGTCGCCATCGCGAATGAACGGGGCGCGGACCTGTTCTCCCTTGGCCGGCGAGAATTCGCGAATCCAGATATTTCGGAAGCGAACCGGATTTCCGTGATCCTGAATGGCGATCGGCCCCTCGGTTCCGTGTGCCTCGTAGGATGGCGGTTCGTTGAAGGGAGTGCGGCCTTTCAGTTCAAAGTGGTTCAGAATCAGCACGCCATTGTGTACCGCGGTGATGTACGCGGGCGATTTGAGGCTACCATCGTCATTGAATCGTGGTCCGGTCCAGAAGATGTCGTAGGTGTTCCATTGTCCCGGTGGACGCATCGCGTTCACGGCTGGTGGTGTCTGCTTGTAGATCGCGCCGGCCTGGCCGTCGTGATAGGTATCGTTGCCGTACGAGTCCAGCACCTGGATTTCGTATTTCCCCATCAGGAAGATCCCACTGTTGCCACGCCCCTGGCCTTTCCCCTTGATCGGCGTTGGAGCCGACCATTCGACGTGCAGTTGGCAATCGCCAAATTCTTCTTTCGAGACGATCTGCCCCTTTCCGGAATAGGCCAGACCGTTCTTTACCGGCCAGTTCTCGCCGTTCTTCCATTGCGAGAGATCTTCACCACCGAACAGGACAGTCGCATCCGACGGCGGATCCGAGTTCTTCACACCGGGCGCGATGACGGGCGGCTCCTGCCATTTGATCCCGTTGAGATACTCGGCTGCATTCGCCATTCCGGCCGTGACGGCAACGATGACTCCAATTTTCCAAACTAGCCCGAAACTCGGGACACCCGCGACTGCTCGACTGCTCATCGACAAACTCCTGGTACGAATACTGATGCGACGCACGGCCGCGCAAAACGATCCGCAGATTATTGCCGGCACCGGGTGCCGTCGCAACAAACCGATCCCAAACGATACACGAGGGTTTACCTGTTTCCGCTATCTTCGTACCATCGCATGCAGGAAACAGGAACACGATGGCGACGCTGCTTCAAATACGAAACGCTCACAAGAGCTACGGTGATCAAATCCTGCTGGACGACGCCGAGGTCACGCTCGTTGATGACGTCAAACTTGGATTTATTGGGCGAAACGGCGCCGGCAAATCGACGTTGCTGCGCGTGATGCTGGGCGATGAAGAACTGGACGGTGGTGAAGTCGTCCGCAGCAAGAAACTTCGCGTCGGCTACCTTCGTCAACACGACCCGTTCAACGACGGCGAGTCCGCACTGGAATTTCTGATGCGGGACAGTGGCCAACCGGACTGGAAATGCGGTGAAGTTGCCGCCGAGTTCGAACTGAAAGGGCTCTATCTCAACGGCCCGGTCAAGGAGCTGTCCGGCGGCTGGCAGACGCGTGTCAAACTGGCGGCACTCCTGTTGCACGAGCCCAACCTGCTGGTCCTGGATGAGCCGACCAACTTCCTGGATCTGCGCACGCAAATCCTGCTGGAACATTTCCTGCGAGGTTTTCGCGGGGCGGCCCTGATTGTCTCGCACGACCGTGGCTTTCTACGCCAAACGTGTAGCCATACGCTGGAACTCGCACGCGGCAAGCTGACAATGTATCCCGGCAAGATTGATGCCTTTCTTCAAAACCGCGAAGAAAGACGCGAACATGATCGACGCGTCAATGCGACGGTCATGTCAAAACAAAAGCAACTGGAAAGGTTCATCGCCAAGAACCGTGCGAATGCGAGTACCGCCAGTCAGGCGAAGTCCAAATCGAAACAGTTAGAACGCCTGCGACTGACGGAAATCGAATTGGAAGAGGCTTCTGTCCACATCCGCGCTCCGATCGTCGACCCAAAGAAAGGGCCGGCGGTTCGCTGCCTTGATCTGTCGATTGGCTATCCCGATCACACCGTCGCCACGGACATTGCACTGGAAATCGAACACGGCGAACGAGCGGCGATCGTGGGTGACAACGGACAGGGCAAGACCACGCTACTGCGAACGCTGGTCGATTCTCTACCGACAATTTCCGGCTCGGTACGCTGGGGACACAACTGCAAGATCGGCACCTACGCGCAACACGTCTACACCAGCCTGCCGGAGAACAAGACGGTGCTGGAGTACCTCGAATACGAAGCCCTGCCCGGGACACCGGATCAGGAAATCCTCAAGGTGGCTGGCTCGCTATTGTTCCGCGACTCCCATGTGAAGAAGAAGATCAAGGTCCTCTCCGGTGGCGAACGCGCACGGCTTTGCATGGCTTCCATCCTGCTGGGCGACTACAACATTCTTGTACTCGACGAACCAGGCAACCACCTCGACGTTGAAACGATCGAAGCCTTATCGCAGGCGTTGATTGACTATCGCGGTACCGTGCTGTTCACCAGCCACGATCGCTATTTCATGCGACGCATTGCCACGTCCGTCATCGAGGTTCGCGACGGACGCGTGCGAAATTACAGCGACGGCTATGAAGCGTACCTGTACTCGGTCAACAAGGAGATCGACGACGGCGAACGCGCGCGAAACGCAGGGAAGGGCAAAGGCAAAGCCCGGGATCGCGTGCCGTCGGGATCCACCAAAACCAGCCAACGTGACGAGCGTAAACTTCGCAAGGAAATTGGCAACCTTGAAAAGAAGATCGCCCGGATGGACGATCAGAAAAAAGAACTCAACCAGAAGCTCCTCGCAACCAGCGACGCCGAGGAAGCCATGAAACTTCACGAACAGGTCCAGGAAATCACCAAGGACCTGGAGACCGCAGAAAACCGATGGGTTGAACTGCAGGAAGAGTTCCAGGACTGAACCCTTGCACAGCGTGTACCTCAATCACGCCGGAACGAGCTGGCCGAAACCGGCTCCAGTGCGTGCTGCCGTTCAGTCTATCTGGAATCTGGATCCGATCGACTGGGCAGATCAGTTTGTCGCCGATCACCTTCGGATTGCCAATGCCCTGGGTATTCGCAAGCCCGCAGAACTGCTGCTGACGCCCTCATGTACGACCGCGCTGTCGGTCGCCGTGAATGACCACTACTGGAATTCGGGCGATCGGGTACTGATCAGTGCGTTCGAACATCATGCCCTTCATCGTCCGGTGGCAAAACTCACCGACCAGGGTGTCGAGGTCGACGTGCTTCCACATCTCGACCACGAGCCAATCATCCTGGAGGCGCTGGAGGATGAATTGAAAAAGGGCGGGGTAAAGCTGGTTGCCATTACCGCCGCCAGCAATGTGACCGGCGAGCTGACTCCCTATCACGATGTGATCGACCTCGCCCATCGTTACGAATCGAAAGTGTTGTTGGACGCCGCGCAGGTCGCCGGCTGGTTCGACCTTGATTTGCCGTCCCTGGGAGCGGACCTTGTAACGTTCGCGGGCCACAAGGGACCTCAAGGGCCGTGGGGAATTGGTGGACTTTACGTCGCCGAAGGCCTGATGATGAACAGCCCCGCGGCTGTCTGTGAAATCACGTATGACAAAAGCACCGGCAAGCCCAAGCCTCCACCCTCGGGACCGGGATATTGCGATGTCGGCTCTGTTGATCGCCTGGCACTGGCCGGTCTGGCTGCGGGTTTCGAATGGCTCGGGCAACCGGCTCGAGGCAACCGCCTCACGTACGCCCGGTCGCTATCGCAACAGTTCTACGTCGCCGCCTCCGAACTCTCCAAAGTCCGGCTTTATGGCGTTGACGATATGCAGTTTCGCATGCCCACGGTTGCCTTCTCGGTGGACGGTATCGAGTCGATTCAATGTGCAAGCCAATTTCGCGAAAGGCAAATCGTCGTGGCCGGCGGCATGCAGTGCGCTCCGTTGGCGCATAAGGCAATTGGGACAGCGCCGGAGGGAGTCGTACGCATTAGCGTCGGCCCCATGACAACACAAGAAGATATCGAAGCCGCCGTCAACGCTTTGGTCGAGATTGCCGGATAGCCTGCGTACCTGATGTCCTCAGATACGCCCGCAATTGATGCACGACTACGCTGCCTTGCGACGCGGCCGTTCGGTTGGCAATTCGGTTGGCTGGCCGAATCGGGTTGGCTTGAATTCCGGCACGATGTCGGCCAATTCCACGACTATCTCCTCGTCACTTCTTCGAGTCGCAAGATGAAGCTTGTTCAACTTGTCGGAGATCTCATCCAGGGTCGTCTCCTGACACCTGGCGACCATAATCTTCGGGTGATTCGTCGCCACATGTTCCTCACCGTGAATGTGCAACTCTTCAAAGAGCTTTTCACCAGGACGCACGCCACTGAACTGAATCTCAATGTCTTCCCCAACGCGTAACCCCGACAGGCGGATCATGTCTTTGGCGAGGTCAACGATCTTCACCGGTTCGCCCATATCGAGCACAAAGATCTCGCCGCCTTTCCCCATTGCACCTGCCTGAATCACCAGCTGGGATGCTTCGGGAATCATCATGAAGTAACGTTGCATGTCCGGATGCGTGACTGTCACCGGACCGCCGCTGGCGATCTGGTCCGAGAACACAGGCACGACGCTACCGTTGGAGCCAAGTACATTTCCGAATCGCACCGTCACAAACCGACAACTGGATTTCGCTGCCAACGCCTGCACATAGATCTCGGCGACGCGTTTCGCACATCCCATGACGCTGGTCGGATTAACGGCTTTGTCCGTCGAGATCATCACGAAGCTACTCACCCCGTACTGGTCTGCAAGGTCTGCCAGGTTCCGAGTCGCTATCGGGATATTCTTGATCGCTTCGCTGCAGTTGATCTCCATTAACGGAACGTGCTTGTACGCTGCCGCGTGGAAGACAACATTGGGTTGATGCGTTCGAAACAGGTCGGCCATCCGCGATTTATCGGCAATATCACCGATGCATACATCGATGTTGGCGTCCGGAAAGCTCTTTCGCAGCTCTTTTTCAAGGAAGAACTGTCCGTTCTCCGAACGATCGAGCACGACAAGCTTGCCCGGTTTGAACCGTAGCAGTTGCCGACAGATCTCCGATCCAATACTGCCCGATGCTCCGGTCACCAGCAGAGTTTTACCTCGCAGCCACTGATCGAGATATTCGGTATCCAGTTGCACGGGATCACGTCGCAGCAAGTCGCTAATCAGAACCGTGCGCGGTTTCAAGTCCACCTGGCCGTCCAGCAGTTGGTTGTATCCGGGGAGCACCTTCACATGGATGCCTTTATCCGCAGATGCTCGCACAATGTCTCGCACCTGCTTACCGTTGAGTCCACTGGAAGCGATCAACAGTTCCCGAACCTGATGATGAATCGCAAGCTCCATGGTTTCCGAGATTTCGCCCACCACGGGAACGCCGCCGATAAACTCCCGGCGGTCAGCTCGTTTGGCGGCAACAAACCCCAGCACGTTGTAGTTCACACCTTCGCCCCGGCGAACTGCTCGAAGGATGGCTTCTCCGTAGTCATCTGCACCGACAATCAGCGTCGGTACTCCCTTATGAGATTCCAGCAGCCGAAACACTTCGGTTAGCCAGCGACGCGCCGAACGAAGGCCGCCAACGACGACGATCGTGGCGCCCCAGTCCATGAAAAACACCGCTCGCGAAATGTGCAGCGACGCGAGAAACAGGTAGTCAAATACTCCAAGGCATATCGCGCTAACCGTGGCCGCCTGTGCGAGCGCGACCAAATCATAGAACGTCGCGTAGCGACTCCAGCCCTGGTAGATGTTGTAGTAGGTAAAAACACACGTCTTTATGCACAGCACGGCAAGTAGCGTGTAGGTCAGTTGGTACCAGCGGTTCTCCGAAAACACACCGTCGAATCGCAACCAGTACGACACAAAATGAATGACGGCAAATACCGGCAAGAAGGACGCCGCAATCATCATGGCGCGTGGGCAACTGACGGCTCTCACCAACTCGTTGAGCTGGTGCTTCACCATCGTCGCGACGCTACCGTGAGGCTTGAATTTTTGATCCGTCATAGATTTCCCCTACCGCCATACCGAACGTCTTGTCGTACATCCCCCGGCGTTGTCTGTCGTGCTGTTCTCGTCTGCGACTGCCTCATCTGACGCCGCATCTGCAAAATGGCCTTCGGCCACTTCTCTTCATTCGGCTGGCGCGCTTCGCACCACTCGAATTGCCGAATGGCGTCTTTGAACCGTCCTGCGTCGCGCATTCGCAACGCACATGCTTCGTGATTTCGGAACTCGGCGGGCTGATCCCGGATGGCACTTTCCGCAGCAATAACGGCCGCCTCAACGTTGCCCAGCGTTGCGTGGACAAACTGCGCGTCGAACCAGAGCTTACCCGCAGTCGCACCGGAAATCAGTTTTGCCTGTCGTTCCAGCTCGGCGACATATCGTTCGCCCACGTAAGTCATCTGGGCGACGAACTCGCGACGACGATAGTATTCGAACAGGTCTCGCAAGCCGTCAACATCTGGCTGAAACACGCCGAGGATTTCTTCCGGTGGAGCCTGAAATCCAACGGCATCAATGATTCGCTTGCGAACGCGATGCCCCCTCGAGAACGCTTCCTTCCAAAGCTGCATCGCCTCTTCGGATTCGCCTGCCAACATTTTTTGCCGGCCATAGACGAACTGCACGCCGGAATCATAGGGGCGAACGGCATAGGCCTGCCGCAACAATTCGTATTCACTCCCCGTCAGTTCCGGATCAAGGAACGCGACTTCACCAAGCAGCATGTAACCGCGACCTTCCGTCGGCGTCGAGCGAATTCCCTGTTGCGAATGCCAGAGTACGCGGTCGAGATACTGTCGATTTTCACCAACGACTTTTGTCACCCAGTCACTCATTGCCTGGTGCGAAGGAAATTCCGAAGCCAACGCCGCGTCGCGAATCTGAGCAAGATTCATCGCGTTGTCCGAATCCGCCTGTTTCAATTCAAACTGTCGCATGCACATCGACGCCATACGAACGTGGGCCCGTCCATTGCGAGGATCCAGCTCGAGCGCCTCATCCAGCAGATCAATCATATAGTCGACATTGCCAGGATCGGATCCATCGACGAATCCAAGGTCCTTCTGCCGTCCAGGTCCGATTGACTTTTCCTGAAACCGATTGGTCGCCAGCGACCAGGCCAGATATTCGTGCCACGGACCCTGTGCCCGAGCGGGTGCCACGAAATGCATGGCCGCAAACGCCGTCGATGCCACCGCAACACCGCCAACGGTAGACCAGGCCAACTTGGACAGCTGAACGTCGTGGCCACCGCGTGACAGATCCCACAGTCGCGCCGCGAGTGCCGCGAGTACCAGGGTCATGGTCATGTTGGCCGGGATGTACCAATTGAAATCGAATATTCCATGCACAATGCTGACGCAAAAGCCGCTCACCAGGGGCACCGCAAGAAACGCAAGCTCCGGTTTGTCTTCACTAAAGAACGGGCGGAAGAGCCACCTGGCGAAAAAGCCGATGCCCACCAGAAGCACCCCAAGTCCGGGTCCTCCCGTTTCCAACAGGACGTTGAGGAAGCCACTTTCAGCGTGCGTGTATTGGACCTTTGAATGCCCTTCGAAAAAGGTGGGATAGACGTAGCGATGCGAGCCGACGCCGCTTCCCAGCATTGCGAAATCCGGCACCGCCTTCAAAACCGCTGTCCAGATCTTCCTGCGGCCCGCATCCTTGTCCAGTGCCTCCACACTGATGTCCTGAAGCGAAGCAATCTCGCGAGACAGAATCTCCTGGCCGTGTATCCACAATGCCAGAACGGCAACGGCGGACGCCAGCGTGACGGCGATAATCGCGTTTCGACCAACACGTTTTTGGTAGACGAAAAAGCCGGTTGTTACCACGGTCGCCAACATCATCATTGCCAGACCACCACGACTGTACGTCAACAGCCCGGCTAAAAGCACAGCCCCAAGCCCGGCGCAGATACCGACCTGTCGCATCGACATGGCGTGGCGTGGCGCAGCACCGAAGGCAACTTTCTGCGTCCCCGTCTCTTCCTGAATTTTCACCAACCACCACAGCAACGGTCCGATCGACAACGCGAGGTAGTGTGCGAAGTGGTTCTCGTTAACAAATGTGCCCTTCACAGCAACAAGCGTATCCCGCGAGGGATGTGCCATGAACCAGAGAAATCTTCCGTTCCCGAACAACTTCTGCAAGAGGCCCAATACCGCCATACTGACGCCCGCGATCGCAACGGCCTTGAGCAATGTCTCCACGTCGCTTCGACGACGTGCTCGTTGCAAGACGACGAAAAAGATCGCCACGTAGAGGATCGTCATCGCGACGCCACCGCGTGTGGCGTGGGGAGCGAGGCTGGCGGTACTCCATTCGGGAAAACGATAACCGGATGTCAGGCTCACTTCGGCCGCCGGGTCAACCGCAGCCGCACTCTCGTCACCGGCATCAATCGCATTCGGCGCGAGACCATCGACACGATGGAGCGGCAGCAACTGAGTCATTGCTGGTGTGACCCAGTCACGAGTCGACGCCGATAACGGAACGATCTGAAGCACGGTCAACAGGATGGCGCAACATGCGACCCATTCGGCACCCGTCCAAAGCCACGAGACCCTCTCGCGAGGCGTAAGGGCCCGTGAGACAAACCAGGCTAACGTGGTGACGGCAACCAGTATCGCCAGTAACAATCGACCGGGCGCAAAACGTCCGGCCAGTGCCAGCGGAGCAACGAACAAAATTGCAGCCAGGCAAAATTCAGTGATGCGTCCACTGATCGTTGCTACGGTTTCGGCGCTGATCGAGGTGTTGAGTCGATTCATATTCAACCTTTAGGCGGCTCGCCTTGGCCGAACGACTGACTTAACAGCCTTCGTCCTGCGAGGAACGATTTTCGTGGGCTCAACGTCATCCGCCGATGTCGAAACGTCGTCAATCTGGTCGGCCGGGGTGGCTGCCGAGAAATGCAGCGGTAGCAAATGATTGCCCGTTTGTACGGATTCCTGATTGGGCAGCTCAGCCGTGGGCAGCTCAGCCGTGGGCAGCTCAGCCGTGGGCAGCTCAGCCGTGGGCAGCTCAGCCGTGGGCAGCTCAGCCGTGGGCAGTTCAGCCGTGGGCAGTTCAGCCGTGGGCAGTTCAGCCGTGGGCAGTTCAGCCGTGGGCAGTTCAGCCGTGGGCAGTTCAGCCGTGGGCAGTTCAGCCGTGGGCAGTTCAGCCGTGGGCAGCTCAGCACTCTCAGAAATGCCGGCGTATGCCTGATGGTCAGCCGGTAGGCCACCTTCCACATCCGACATCAAATGCGGTGACTCCGTAGCTGATGCGACCTTATCGTCGGCCAGCAAACCACCCCCCAAGCCGTCGCTTGCTTCACTTGCCGCGAGATCCGGTTCGTCGCTGCCGTATCCATAGCCGTAACCGTATCCATAGCCGTAACCGTAGCCGCCGCCATAGGAATCAGAATCCGTCCCCACACGATTCGCGACGATGCCGACAAAGTTCAACGACGAGCCGTGAATCTCTTCCGCGGCGCGGTGAACGAGACGTCGGTTGTTCTTTTCGGGCTGGACGACAAGCATCAGGCCGTCAACCAGGCGACCGATGATGGTAGCGTCACTGGCGGCGAGAATCGGCGGCGTATCGATGTAGATCTGGTCGTATTTCCCGCGAGCCCATGCAATCACATCGGCGAACCGATTTCCGCTGAGCATTCCGGTGGGATCGACCGGTCGAATACCGGCCGGGATCATGTCCAGGTTCTGAACTCCCGTCGGCATTACCAGTGATTCAACCAACCCTGCCACATCCTCCGTGCCTCGCAGGATATTGCCCAATCCGCCGGATGCCCGCACGTCGAACAACTTCGAAAGCCCGGGCCGACGCATGTCCGCGTCAATCAGTAGCGTACGGCACCCCGTCTGGGCCGACGCGACACCAAGGTTCGACAGCACGGTTGTTTTGCCGTCACTCGGCTCCGAACTACTGACGGCCAGGCAGTCCTGGTCTTCGCCAGAGAAGGCAAGGGTAGTGCGTAGCGTCCGAAACGCCTCGCTTTCAATACTATCGGGCGCCGTATGAACATGCAGAGCTTCCGCGGCCGTCGCATCCGTTTCAGGAAGCTGGCGAATAATTGCCAGAACGGGAGCACCGAGCTGGTCACGCAGTTCCTCCGGAGACCGGAAACGGTCATCGAGCACATCAAGCACGTAGATGACTCCAACTCCAATCGCCGTTCCCATGGAAGCACTGACAAACATCACCCACAACAACCGAGGCGACACGGGGCGGTTATCGGCAATCGCGTCACTGACAACCGCAACCTGAACGTCTGCCTGGTTCGTCTTGATGAAGATGTTGTCCAATCGTGTCTGCAGCGAAGAGTCGAACTCGCGGAGACGCTGTTCGTCTTTTTCAAGAATGCGAATTTGCTCCCACTGGCTGGCAAGCTGCATCGCATCCTGCTGTGCGACGAGGACTTCCTGCTGCAAAGCCTGCTCGTGTAACCACTTCTGCTGCAGTTCCTGGTTGAGCATCGTCAGCAACATCCCCCCCAGCTGCCGATTGTATGTCTCACTGGCAATTTCGGACTGCCGCTGACTGTAATTGGCGATCTTCTGCCGGAGCTCCACAACACTCGAATTGAGCCGCTGGATCTCCGGATGATTTTCGAGGTAGTAGGATGACAACTGATCCAGCCGGGCACGCTCTTCGAAAAGCATACGCTCAAGGTGTGCCAGAACTTCGCCGTCCTTCGTGGACAGGCCCAAAGCTCCAAGGACAATTTCGCGCCCAACCGCGGGCTCGAGCGCCAGCACATGCTGCTGCAGGTTGCCGCCGGTTTCGACGGCATTATTCAGCGCCGCCAGCGATGCCTGAAGCCGAATCCTGTCCTGCTGAACCTCCACCAACTGCTTGTTCGTCTGATCCACGCGATGGACGACAGGATGCACCACTTCGGATTGCTCTTCGATGCCAAGGTCCTGGACGGCCTGCTTCGCGAGGATGAGCTGCTGCGTCTTGCGATCCAGCTCCTCGCCGATCCGGCCGATATTTTTTTCCAGCAACTCGCCGAGTTCGGTCGTGACCGAGCGATGACTCTCGTCAATAAACTTCTTGTACGAATCGACGACGGCGTTGACCACCGTCTCCGCCGTCCGTGGATTCTTCGACCGATAACTCAGCTCAATAATCTTCGTCGAGCGTACCGCATTCGCTCGCAATCGGTCCTGCAGCTCTTCCAACCACTCCTCGCGAGGAAACGACACAAGATCAATCCTCGACTCCTGCGGAAGCGTCTCCAGTGTCTCGATCGCCCGATCCAAAACCTTCGCACTGGAGAACAGCTCTTCGTAGGTTGGCAACATGCCTAGCCGGTCGCCATTTACACCGTGAGACTCATTCCACATGTCGGCGGTTTTGCTCTGCACGAAAAGCTTCGCCTTGGCGGCATAGATCCGCTCGGCCGTGGCGTAGTAAATCGCTCCCAGCACGCCCGTCACAATGAGCGCAAGTCCCACGACCGCCTTCCTTCGGCTCACGACCCGCAGGAATCGCAATACAGAATAGACGATGTGCGTCGTCGAAACGGTATGTACAGCCGTCGGTTGATTGTCAGTCATGCGTGTTAGCTCAGCCTAAAAACCGGGAATGGCACTCGAGAAGCCGATTCGGAAGAAGTTACGCAGAAAGTCGACCGTGAACGTCGTCGGCGTTTCCTCAACGCTAACGACGTCGCCGGCCATCAGAACAACATTCGCGGCACTGTTTGATTTGGCTTCGTCCATCGACACCTCGATTACGATCGGCTCTCGCTGATTCTCAACAAACCGGGTGACGTGTACCTTGTCGGCAAATTCAATTTCGCGTCCCGAAGCCAGCGCCACTGCCTGCGTTACTCTCAATGGCTTGTCTTTGGGAAGCTCGTACTCACCGGCCTGCTTGACAAGACCGTGGATATAGACCGTTTCCGGAATGTACTTCTTGACCATCACGACACTACCATCGTGGAGCGAAAGGTCACCCGCCGCTCCCTTCATGGCTTCGACAAGGTCGATGCGAACAGAGTTGGGGCCATCCTCCGGGAGGTCACCATCAAAGCTGGCCGCGAGCACCCTCCCATCGGAACCGCGGTTAGGATGGCGAACTTCAATCACGTAGCCGGCCTCCTCGGTCAACCCTCCGGCTGCCGTCAGTGCCGCCAACACATCACTGCCGGCTCGAGGCAAATCCTTGACACCAGGTTCCTTCACTGCGCCGACCACTCGTACCTGGTCCGATTTGCGTGTATTCAATAACACCGAGACAATTGGGCTGCGATAGACTCGCCGCTCAATCGCGGCCTGCCGAATCTCCTGCTGCGCACCAGTCAGCGTCTTGCCAACGACCGGTACATCGCCAATCAGCGGAAGCTCGATCGTGCCACGCGGCGATACCGTGAACGTCAGCGGCTCCGGCGTTTCCGTTTCGGCTCCGGTGACCATCGTTACGTCCAGAACGTCACCGGCGTAAATCAGATCACTATCCAGCGAGCGTCGCGCCAAAACCGACAAATCGACCGGTGGTGCCGCAGATCGATCAACGGCCCGATACGCCAGTGGCAAGTCGACGGCGTTCACCACGTTCAGCTCACCGCTGCCCGTCGACTGACATCCAGTCATCGCGAACGCCACCATCAGCAGACAACCAACCAGAAGCCGTCGACCACAGGGAACGAGAAACGAGTAGCTGTGCGAGTTCACGAATTCGTCTTTTCTGACCACGTCTATTCATCGCCTGGAGTACGACCGGAACCCATCCGACCGCACGTCAGCCCGAGCACCTAGCTTCCATCAGGAAGCTGACCATCGCCCGAATCATGAACCGCGATTGGAATTGCTATCGCCGCAGCGATAATGGTTCCCATCAGAAATGGGTTAAAACAAAACACTTCGTTTATCGGCTGTTGCCCCCGCGCAGAATACATATTCGCTACAACCAGCAAACTTTGACGCGCTGCTGGCGGAGCAAGCCCGGCGGTCCACGCCCTGCAAGCAATCGTGACATCCGCCGTGGCGATTCGGTATTGGCCACCTCTCAGGCGATCAAACTGAAAGCGACCGCGAGCATCGGTTCTCACGCGCTGCAAGACGTCCATGCCTTTCCACAGCACAACGTCAGCATCGGGCTTCACCTGACCTTGTTCATTGCGAACTTCACCGCGTAGCGAACCGCCTGCATCCAGTGCCACGTCCAACATCATGGGTTTCGTGGGACGCCCGGGAACGTCCCGACCACTCGCAGGAATGGGCGTCTGAGCGACAACCGGGGCTGAAATCATCCCCAGGCTTGCCATTGAAACGACTGCCAGTCGCAGCCAGCGAACCATGTGGACTACCATGCATCACCTCGTTTTGTTTTTGGCTGAACGGGATTGTTCACGTGCGAATGCACGCCATAGCCATGCATTTCCGGACGTCGAACTGACGCCGGGCGGCGGATAGTATCCAAAACGCAATAAGAGAGGAAGACGTGTTAAATCCGCTACCGGAGATCTCGCCCGGAGATCTTGAAAAGATGTCGAGCCCCGATGCTGCGACAGCGTTGCAGGGGTCACAATTCAGAGTTCAGGATTCGCCGTGATCTCGTATGTTTTTGCGCGTCGACTCATCGAGGACGCTCCGTATTCGAGCCGTCAGCGGCAGCTCATCCGTCTGCTTTCGCCCGTACCCAAGATTGAATTGATAGTCAAAATCAGCAGGATTCCTGCCCTGGTTGTGCTGCAGGATCGTTTCGATCTTGTCCAGCGCCTTCGCTATCTTTGCTTCCAGTGACGTGGCATTTTCGTACTCATCCCAGAGCCCAAGGAACTCGTCCTGCAACTCCGTCGGCAGCGGACTGAGAATGGAAATCAGGTCGCGACGCTCATCATGTGCTTTCGCAATGGTGGCTGATTGCTGGGGCGCCGGGATGTCGCCATGGATCGCTTCCCCTAAATCGTGAAGCACGCACAGCTTCAGCAGTTTCAGCAAATCCGCCTCTGGCCAATAATCCGCCAGCGACATTGCCAGCAGCGCCAGCCGCCACGAGTGCTCGGCAACGCTTTCAACTCGTCCGCACGTCGTATGGGCACTTCGCAACGTGTCCTTCAACTTCTCCGCGTTGCAGACAAACTCCAAACGAGCCAGCAAATCACTCTCATTCATTTTCACGACCTGCCAGCAATCCGATGGAATCATAAACGGGCAAAATGCAATCGCCCACTCGCCGCTAGCGAAGGGACTCTAACTGCTCGTCTTCGGTTCGGTCGAAATCGATAATACTAACGGCTGGCTGTTGCGTCTTGCCGTCAACGTAGTCCATTCGCAACTGGAAATGATCTTCCGATAGCTCGACGATCTGGCATCTCTCGGTGGGCTGATCCAGGAACTCATTCAGTGCACTCGCAAATCTGCCCCGCGCACTATCCATGACGTCGCGCGACGAGAATTGCGTGAAGCAAAACTCGTTTTCCGCGTGGCTCCATTTCATCCATTCAACTTTGGTCTCACCGTCTCGGCGATAGGCGGCCACGCCGTCCGGTCGAATGCAGTAAACGCCATGCTCACTCTGCCATGTTCCAACCAGCGGGGACCCGGCACAACGCTGCAGCCAGATTGCCCGCATCGTATAGGTCCCAATCCCGCAAAACACCACCAACAGAATCGCCAGCCCCACGATAATCCGCCGAGCTGCCGCCGGCTTTCGTTTCTCAGGAAGACTCGCATCAATCGTCATTGGAATGCACAGGCCGTCGACGGGGACCGAGATGGGAATTCGTCATGGGGCTGCAGTTTACGCCACTCGTCAAGCGCCCCGTTCATCGAACATCGTAGCTTCTCGGCGATATCGGCATCCATGCGAATCACCGTCGTTGCATGGCTCGAGCGGTTGCCGCGGTCATCCGCCCATGCGACCTCCAATCTTGCCGGAGCGATGCGATTGACTCGAATGGTATCCACGTCACGCCAACTCCATTGACGGAACGAGCCAATCGTGAATCCATTGTCGAAAACTTCGATCTCATCGCGATCGATGCCCATCAGTAGCCAAAGCACGGTCCTCGCCAACTCGTAAGTCATCAGAACCTGCAGCCCGAATACCAGAGGATGCAGCATGAACTTCCACGGGCTGACGGTGAATGCCGCAAATACAATGACCCCCGCGTAGCCACACGCCAACAACGCGCGGGCAAGATGAATCAACATCGCGCCACTCCATGACCTGACAGCCCCGGATGCGTGAAAACGTCGACTCCCATACTTTCTGGCAATCTGCCAGCGGTGATGCAACGTGCCGCCAATCATGCAGGCCAGCATGATCAACTGAAGTCCAATGAACGTCGCCGCCTCCCAAAAGCCGACGGACGAAACGCGCAGCAGGAATCGAAACAGCGGAGTGAGTGTTGCCAGGAGCACGGAAATGAACAGCAGTAGCTGAAACATTCCCACGAGACCGAATTGCCGTAAAACCTTCATTTGCAACTCATTGGATTCGAGATCAGCCGCCCATCGCGTGACTGGACTATCCGTCTGGCCCTGGAATGACGATCCGAAACAGAATCGTATTGTCCTTCTTCAGGTCTTCGCTCCAAATCAAATTTGCCTCCGGACGCCAGTCGACCTGAGAATAGCCGTCCTTGGGACGCACGTCCGCCACCGAATGCTGCGTCGACGACGACCACCCTACCGGCACGTAGGTCACTTTTTTCCACCCCTCCGGTTCGTCGTACGTTTCAAACGCACACGGACCTTCGCCTGCCACCGGATTCGACTCGGACGCGCACGACTCCTCCACCGGACCATGATGCAGCACCATACATTGCCAGTCGGCATTGGTGGCCGCCAGGAGCTGACCGGATTCCGAATCAACAAACTGGGCGATGAACCCGCCATCCCCTAACTGTTGTTTTTTGGAGCCGATGTACTCAAGCCCCGAATCGTCCTGTTTGAAATCCTTCACAACGAAATTCAAAACGATGGGATAGTCTGCACGGAAAGAGAAACTTTCCGCGTTGAATGACCGCTCGGTGGTGATGCTGACGGAATCCTCAATCAGCAGAGTCTCTCCGACGTAGAGCGAGAACCAGTTGTCCGCCCAGACATCGCCGAGGATCGTAACACTGCCCTCGGTACCGGAAAGAGTTTCGCGTTCCAGCGGTGGCCTGCCGCAACCGCCAAAGAACAGCAACACCGTCAGGCCAACCGAAATGCGAATCAAAGCAACTCCCTGGGCACTTCGCCTTTGGGCAAGAGATGTACGGGGCGACCATTTCGGTCCGGAATCGTGTCGTCGTTCCGCAATCCCAACGAGTTATAGATAATGGCGTTGAAGTCTGCGGGTTCGATTGGCCGTGACGTGGGGTATTCAGCTTTGGCATCCGTGCTGCCAACAACCTGGCCATGCCGATAGCCTCCGCCCGCGATCATGATGCTTTGTGCCTGGGGCCAGTGATCGCGACCGGCGTCCTTGTTGATTCGTGGAGTCCGCCCAAATTCTCCCGCGGTTACCACCAGCGTATCCTCCAGCATCCCGCGATTCGCCAGATCCTGAATCAGCACACCAACCGCTCTGTCGTGTCGTGGCATCTTGTTATCGAGCGCACGCTTGAAGTTGCCGTGGTCATCCCAATAGCCGGTATTCAGCGATACAAAACGCACGCCAGCTTCGACCAGTCGCCGCGACAACAGTGCCTGCTCGCCCCAGCCCAGACCGTACCACTCACGAGTTTTCTTGTCTTCTTTCGAAAGGTCAAACGCTTCTCTTGCTCGACCGGAAAGCACAATCTCCTGCGCCTGACGATTCATCTCATCGAGGCTGTCAAACGTGTTCGAGGTGTCCACGTCGCGTCGCAGATGATCGAGCTGCCCTAACAGGGATACCCGGTCCATGACGCGATCCTTGCTTAGACCGTCCACCAACGTAAAACTTCGATCGCTACCGGTTGGCAGTCGACCGGCTTCGTTCCCGTAACTGAACTCGCCCGTTCGGAACGGGTTGTGTGCCAGCCCCAGGTGGGACGCGCCGTGATACCCAAACCCACCATCGTTGATGTTCACGCCGCTGGGAACACCCGGCAGCTTCGGCCCCAACAGTTTGGAAGCAATTGAACCCATCGAGGGATTCCGGGCGGGACGATCCGATCCGGTCGCTCCCAGATAACCGGTAAGCATCCAGTGAGCGGCGGCCCAATGGTCACCGTTACGATGGGTGAAGGCGCGAAAGATGGTGGTCTTGTCGAGTATCTTCGCGTGATACGGCAACAACTCCGAGATGGGATAACCGTCCAGGTTACTGCGGATTGAAGTGTAGGGCCCCCGATATTCTGAAGGCGCATTCGGCTTCATGTCGAATGTGTCGAGTTGGCTGGGGCCTCCGTGTTGCCAAACCAGAATCACCGAGCGTTTGCGACGATGGTAGTTGCTGGACGCTGCTGAGGCTTCACTGCGGAGGAGATCGGCCAACGTCAGCCCGAACATTGAAAGTCCACCGACTTCGATAAAACGACGGCGGCTAATACCGTCACACAGTTTCGATGACTTTCCGCGAATGGTGAGCATGCTGAATACCGCGGCGGCGGGGTTGGTGGGACGCCTTATTCTAGCGTCTCTGCGGGGTGAATGGCAATCTCGCCCGCCGGAGGCGTCCGTTCGCTTAAGGGCCGCACACCCGCCGTACAGACTGCCTACTTCACCGGACGGCTGCATGGTCGGGCGAACCGCCATTACCAATCCGGCTTATCGCCCAACGGCAGGACTCTCGAATGAGTTCGTCGTCATCCCGTAAACCGATATTCAGCACCGGGAGGGCAGCCGGATCTCCCTGCGCCCCAAGCAGCATTGCGGCATTTCTCAACACGCCGCGCCGTCGCGATCGCCACAGCGGTGTCTTTCGAAAGCGGGCACGAAACTGTTCGTCCGTTAGTTCAAAGAGCTGCATCAAGCTTACGGGGTTCTCGTCATTGCGAGGCGAGAAATCCGGTTCACGACTCAGGGGAACTCGACGGTTCCACGGGCAAACTTCCTGGCAAATGTCACAACCGAACAGCCAGTCTCCCCACTGTCCTCGCAGGTCCTCGGCAATCTCACCGCGGTGTTCGATCGTCAGATAGCTGATACATCGACGCGCGTCGAGCACGAACGGTCGAGGAAAGGCGTCGGTGGGACAAGCATCAAGGCATGCCGTACAAGTCCCGCAGTGATTGGCTTCGAAGGGTTCGTCGTACTCAAGTTCGATGTCCGTTAGCAGTGCGGCGAGAAAGAAGTAGCTACCGTATTCCCGGTTCAGCAGCAGCGTATTCTTGCCAGCCCAACCGAGACCTGCGAGTTGCCCGAACTCGCGTTCAAGCAGCGGTGCCGTATCGACGACTCCCCGGGTTGAAGCCTGCGGTGCCAATTCACCCAGCGCCGCTTTCAACTGCTTCAGCCGACCGTGAATCAGATCGTGATAGTCGGTTTCGCCCCACGCATATCGAGCGACACTGCCTTCGCCAATGGCCGGCGAACGGCGATCCTGCGTCTGATAGTTCATCCCCAACATCAAAATGCTGGTGACGCCCTGCAGTACGCTGTCGGGATGTGCGTAGGCATCCGAGCGGTCAGGCAGATAGTTCATCTCGCCGGCGTAGCCAAGTTCCAACCACTCAAGAAACTGATGGTAGCCGGCTGGCGAAATGGCCGGACAGGCTCCAGCAAGCTCGAAGCCAAGCCCCCTGGCTGCCTCCTTGAGTTTCGTCGTCAGCGTAAACTTGTCCAAGATTCTTGATATAACTTATTGAGCCATGACGTCTGCGTTACAATCTGGCCCCAGCATATCCGAAGTTGTTGACACAATGGCAAGCCCGATTGGCGCGTCGCGGAGAATCCTTGCGGCAGACCGTTTTGCGATTAATTTGGATAAAGAGATCCATACTCACCGCAGGTCGAAGTGCTTCACAAGGGCCTTTATTCACGACCGCGCGCCTACCCGTCACCCCATCTCAGCTCATCATAGCTGACGCAGAAAAGAGGGCACTCTTAATGAAAAATCTTCTTGGATTGGCCGTTCTGGCCTTTGCTTTCCTGTTGGTCGCCGACGTCGAACCAGCTCAGGCCCAGTACCTTGGCGGCACCAGCAACAGCTTCGGACTTGGACTTGGTTACCTCGGTTCGCCATACGCGTCCGGCCGAGTTCCCACTCCTCCTTACTTTGCGCTGCACCCGCCTGTGTACTACAGCCAGCCGGTCGCTCGCACCTATGGATACAGCCCGTTTGCTTATCCCGGAACGGTCAAGACTCCCGAAGCTCCCGTGGCCGCCAAGGTCATCAACAATCCTCACGTGACTACTCCCGTGAAGAAGAAAGTTGCACCCAAAGGCCTCGACCTGACCATTCGTCAGGTGGAAGTCCTCAATCCATTTGTCACGCCAACCAAAACAAGAATGGTTAATGCCGAATAGGTCACCTCGCCAACCCGGCTGAAGAGACACACACTCGCGTCTCTCTTCAAAAGTCGAAGGCAAAGAGAAATAGAAAAAGCCCCGCTCGAAGTCGAGCGGGGCTTTTTTCGTCACACACACGCACGGGGAATGCACTATCGTACTCGTCGCTTTTTGCGACGGGCCCCGACCAGCCAAACTGCGGCAAAGGTCATCATCAGGGCCGAAGACGGCTCGGGAATGGAAACCGCGATGTTTGCCACGGCAGGGCCAATGACACCGATCGCTCCAAGCTGAGCGTCAATGGAAGGACTGTCTCCCCCCAGTTCCAGTTGAATCGCGTCCACCGACTCGAAGTCAGCTCCGCCAATAAAGTCTGCGAACGGCACGACCTGGGTCACTGTCGCCGTTCCGTTGGTTTGTGGAAATTCGATGGTCGCGGTCGAGACTTCCGTGCCCGTGAAGATCCGGAACGTCAGGCTATCACCGGCTCCCGCAGCGTCGATGCCCAAATCGAACACAAATGCTTCGCTACCATTCACAGTCAGGTCCAACCCACCGAGCCCGCCAGCGTTGGGGGTTGTCGTCATATCGCCGTCGATGCCGTCCCACGTAACCGTGGCCACCGCCTGCACATTTGCTGATTGATTGAACTCGAGCACTTCCGACATCCCAAACGGATTCGCGTAAAGCACGGCTTCGGCGGGTCCGGACAGATACTCAACATGCAAGTCACGTTGGCCGCCAATGACTCCGGTGCTGGTCAGGTTCGTCGCATTGGTGACCTGAACCGGATTGCCTTCGACCCGCTGCTGATCTGCAAAATCATCGATCAACAGGTTCATGGTGCTGTTGTTCAACAGGTCGGTGACAGCCTGGTCGACAACCATGCCACCCACGGCCTGAGCACTTTGGAAGACAAAGTAGTTTGCGTCAACATCAAGTCCGCCAAACGAATAGACTCCATTCGAATTCGTTACGGAGCTGGTGATGATCGCATCCACGTCTGGATTGAAGATGTTGTCGCCATCATCCTGAAAGAGCTGAACCGTCACGCCGGAGAGTTGCTCTCCGCCGCTCATCGCTCCATCCAGGTTAGCGTCATAGTAGATCGTGCCGGTAACTTCCGGCAGTTGGGCCGTTGCATTGCCCGACATCACCGCACTGATCACGGCGACAAGAGCTAACGTTCGCCTGGCGATTTCGTTCGTGGTGTAGTTCATGATTCCCCCGGTTGCGCGTCATGGTGTGAAACTCGATATCAGCGCCCCGAAAGACGTCACTCGTTGAGACGTCGCTCGTTGGTTGCCTCAAATCAACAACCGGTTACTGTTCCCCGATCCGGCATCGCGATTTGAGGCATGAGAATCGGCTAGGTGCGATCTCATTTCGCTGATGTAAAGAGACTGATGCGAACTGCGTACCAGGGCGTTGTGATGACGGGAGAGACGAGCGTGTCTCCGCTCGATGCAGCACGATTTTTTGGCTGGCTTTTGCCTGAAAACTGTGCCCAATCGAGATCCCCGAGAACCGTCCAGCGAACAGCCGAACGCCCGTGGACCCGTTGACGCCAACCAACACCACGAGGCTTTTTCACCACGTTTCGCAGACGCTGCGGAAGTGGCCGAAAACGTCCCTGCCGACCACAAGGTGGGGGAATCTCCGAGGGCCGATCGGATCCTGCATGGCAGCATTTTTCCGACTTGCCCGATTCCCGCGTATCAATCCCGGGGGCACACTGCGACTGACCCCGGATTCACACGAACCGGCGGCTGATCCCAGATAAGGAACCGACAGAAGCAGCCCACAAAAGGAAAATCAAATAGAGCGACAAAGGGGACGCCAGCCACGCACACGCGAAAACGATTTCGATGCGGTGTAACGCTGTCCGTTTCAATTCGACCTAAAGGATTGCACGACCAAATTTGGCCACACTATTTCCAGGAGAGCAAAAATGATTCAAGGCAAAGAAGACATTCGCTACGCCGTCGCGGAAGACATTATGATCCCGCTGAATCGACTTGTGACACTTGATCCCGACATGGATGCGTTGGTGGCACTTCGATTGTTGTTGAAACATCGCATTTCCGGGGCACCGGTCGTGGACCGACACAACCAGTACCTCGGTGTCTTCTCCGAAAAGACGTCGATGGATTTCCTGGTCCGCATGACCTACGACGCGCTTCCGTCCAACACCGTCAAGCTATTCATGAACACAGAACAGGAAAGGACGATCTGCCCTTCGTCGGACCTGCTGTCCATCGTCGAGAAATTCCGTTCGACACCGTACCGGCGACTTCCGGTACTCGCTGGCACGGAACTGGTGGGTCAGATCAGCCGACGCGATGTACTGACCGAAGCGGCGAAGATGTTGAAGACCGATGCCCGACCGCCGCGCAGCCGCTCACTTTATGTGTCTACGATACGTACCCGGCCAGAACACATCTGAGCCGTGCCAAGGCCACCAATGCGCGGATTCTAGTTGCCACCTGCCGCAGACTTTTTGGCTTCGCGGGCATTGGTGAGAAAGAAGCTGGGCCACTTGCGGGGCAGCTTCCCTTGCTTTTGCATCGTTAACACCATTTCCATCATGTGGGGGTAGTTCGTCCTAATCGCATCATGCTCCCCCTTCAAACGCCATTCATTTTTTCCCGGCGCACCGAAACCCTCACCCTGCCAGCCCTTCATAAGATCCGTCATGACGCAAAAGAAGAATTCAGGGACCAGACAACCACTTTCTGAAACGCAATTCTGGTCGTAGACGTAGTGTCGGTTTCTGACAGCTTTCTCCGCTGCATGATGGGCAACACTGCGAGTATTTCGGTCAAGGCCGAAGGCGTCCGGGTATTCCATTTCCCAGAGATGCCTTTGCAGGAAGTGAAACAACTCTTCCTGAATGTTGCTGAGATGCAAGTTTTCACCATCACGCAGCGAGCTCCAACCCTGATGGTAGATGCTGGGATGTGCGGAATCGAAAGACTTGTACTTCGACTTGTGCTGCGTCACATACAACACCAGACGATTCCTGCCGTTGGTTTTCTCTTTCAGCTTCTTCCATAGCTGCCCATCGTCCGGCAGGCCGTCCTGGTCGTTGTCGATCAGCCCCATCAACGCATGAGCGATTCGACGCATGTCGGTTCGTTGCCGTTCGGTTTCGCCGACGATGGCGATTGCGCCCATGAAATCCAGATACTGATCTCCCATTTCTGCTCTTCTGGGATACGCGACAACAAATGAAGCAGGCAGCGGACTGACGAAATCAAGTTTGGTAAGTTTCCCGGCACGGGGATGGACATAGCTGAGTTCGGTCGCACGATCTTGCTCAGCAGCTTTCGCAGTGGCGGCAACTGCAACGAAGACGATTGACGCCACGAGGCGGCGGGAAGTGTGCATGGCGTGTTGTTCGCTTGTTGTTCCTGTCGGATGCCGCGACGAAGTTGACTTCCGTTCAATGCGATTTGGGACGGCAGTCGTGTGTGTTGTACCGAGATCCCCGAACATAGCGGACCACGACTATCCCCGAACATCAGGCGCGGGCGGGGAAGTTCTCGTCGGAGCGATTGAGCCACCTGAACTGTGATGGTACGGCCGTACAACATCCCCAGCTCAAGAGACGGCAGAACGGGGACGGACTACCCGCCAAAAAGAACGGAAGCTGTGTGATCCGATGGAGCGCACAAAAAACCGGGAAAGCGGAATTCTCGCTGTACCCGGGAACTGATATCGAAAGTTGCAGCCATCAAGCGGCGACTATTTTGACGTTTTCAGCGGAGGACATGGGACTCGAACCCACAACCGGGAAACCCGGCAACACAGTTCCAGTGTGCCTGCTAGCCATTCGCTTATCCTCCCGAACTCACAATCGTACTCCAACTTCAATTGTCATCAAGGCCGACATGGCCGGCAGACAGGTGACCTTTTTGCTGCTGGCTGGCTGCTATCGGCATCACTCTGGCTGATTGGGCCGTACTACGGTAAGATTTCTCAGTACTTCTTACCCACATCAAGCTCTTGCCGATCGTCAGTTAAGTCGCGTGGATTACGACTATATTTCATCCGGATCCGAACTCCGTGACTTCTGTGACGATATCCGCGATGCTCCCAGCATCTTTTACGATACGGAATTCGTTTCGGAAGATACGTACCGCCCCGAGCTTTGCCTCGTTCAGGTGGCCGCAAAAGGGCGAATCGCGGTCATCGATCCGTACACCGTCGGCGACGTAAATCCATTCTGGCAACTGATCACTTCCGGCGATCACCAGACGGTCGTCCATGCTGGTCGCGAAGAGTTTCGTTTTTGCTGGTTTGCCACGTCATCGCAACCCACCAACCTCTTCGACGTCCAAATAGCGGCCGGCCTGATTGGGCTTGAGTATCCAGCGTCGTACGGGAAACTGATCGCAAAACTACTGGGCGACCGACTCCCCAAGGGTGAGACGCGCACCAACTGGCGACAACGACCGCTCACCGACAAACAGATCGAATACGCGTTGCTGGATGTCGATTACCTGCCGGCACTGCGTGACAAGATAACCGCCGAGCTGGAAAAACGCGGCCGGCTGGAATGGTTCCAAAGCGAAATCGATACATGGCAAAGCGATCTGATCGAAGCCGAATCACGCGAAAAATGGCGACGGGTTTCGGGCATCTCCGGATTGTCCAATCGCGCACTGGTGATCGTACGAGAACTCTGGCGGTGGCGAGAAAAAGAGTCGGAGTCGACTAACCGACCGCCACGCCGCGTGCTACGGGACGACCTGATCGTCGAACTGGCACGTCGAGGCAAATCCGACCTACGACAGATTAAGGCTATTCGCGGCATTGAACGGTCTGGCGCGAAGCGACACCTTGAGGACATCGCCGCCGCGGTAGCGAAGGCGCTCGAATTGCCGTCGGAGCAATGGCCTCGCATGCCTAAACGATCGGTACCCAATCAAGTAACGGTACTAGGGCAATTCCTGACGACGGCGCTCACCAGCATCTGCCGCGCTGAGAAGCTGGCACCGAGCATCGTTGGCACCGCGCAGGACGTCAGAGATCTGGTCGCCTTTGAATTGGGTTACCATCCCGAAGGCGATCCGCCGCCACGACTGGCGAAGGGTTGGCGAGCCGAAGTCATCGGTAACTCGCTTCAAGACCTGCTGAAGGGCAAAGTCGCGATTCGCATCGAAAATCCGCTCAGCGATCATCCGCTGCGGTTCGATCGACTCTGATCGAGCGTGATCGACGGGACTCCTACGCAATCTTGCGTGCATGCACGATCGAGCCTGGTACCGGCTCTTCCGCCTCAAGACGCAGCGTCCGCGACTCGATTGCCACAACATCAAGACCGGCGTCGCTGAGCTGCTGGCGCACCCAGTTCACATCGTGCATAAATCGCCCGTTCGCGTTAAGGACGAAACCCGCGTCACCACTCGATTCGGCTCGCTCCTCAAGCGTGAAAACACAATGTGCCTGCGGCTTCAGGGAGCCGGCAACGGCCGACAGCAGCGGCGCGAGGTCGCCAAAATAGTTGAAAGTGTCCGCCGCAATCAACAAGTCGAACTCATCCGGTCGGTCGATCAGAAACTGCGTCAATTCGCTCTCAACCAGTTCGTCATAGCTCTCGGTTCGCTCCGCAAGCCGCAACATCTCGCCCGACAGATCCACGCCAACGAGCTTCGCGGCGTAGGGTCGAATAAGCGGTCCACACAAACCGGTGCCACAACCGGCGTCAAGCACATGCCAGTCCCCGGCGGCGACAGGCTGGATTCCCTGCACCAACTCCATCACATATTGTGGCCCGGCATATTGCAGCTCGCCCAGATGTAGCTCAAACGTTTCGGCGGCCTGATCAAAGACCGCCTTCACATACCCGTCCGAAGCCCGTGATGGCGTTTCACCCTTCAGAGCCGAAAGCATGTGCTGGGCGACGGCATTTTTCTCATCCACCGCCAACCATGCCTCCAACGTGGCGACTGCCTCCTCGCGATGGCCAGCAGCCTTCAGGACCGACGTCAAACCCCGCAGGGCTTCCTCGTTGTGTTCCTCCAACTTCAGTGCTTCGCGGAAGGCGATCGCGGACGCATTCCAGTCACGTTGTAACTGAAGAGTCCGGCCAAGATTGAGCTGCGTGCCAACGGACTTTGAATCCAGCTTGATCGACGTGCGAAAGCACGCCACGGCCTCGCCGTACTGACCATCTGCCTTCAACACCGTACCGAGGTTGTTGTGCGTGGTCGCGTTTTCGGGATCGATCGCAACGGCCTGACGGAGGCACTCGGTGGCTTCAGAAAGCTCGCCTGCCTCGTGGAGCAAATTGGAGAGATCCAACAGCACGGCAGCGTTTTCCGGCTGCATCTCCGCAGCAGCCCGTAAGTGCTGAATCGCCGCATGAAGATCGCCTAACTCGAAGACGGCCCGGCCAAGCAGGTGAAATGTTGTCGCATCACGTCGAACCTTCAAAGCGCGGCCGTAGCACTTTACGGCCGCGTTGAGGTTACCGCGTTGGTGATGCTCAAGCCCACGCTTCGTTTGCGGATGCATGGCTGGTTAGATTTAGATGCGTTGTTGATGAACGAGCCTGGAACTTGCCAACACCCACGGTTGACTTGCAGGTCTTTGCCTGTTGCCAACGCGCCGACAAGTTCCAGCCAGTCAGCCCCGCGCTACCTACCGGCGGCGACGGAGTTATTGTTGAGAAGATTGATGTAGTCGACGGTGATATCGAGGATCTCCTTGTCGTAGAAATCTTCGAGATCAATGACTTCCTCTTCACCGGCGTCGATCTTCTTGTACTTCTCCTCGTCCTCTTTCTCCGCGTTCAACTCCTTACGCCGCGCGAAGAATTTCTCTTCGTTCAACGAGACGAAGTCGCGTTCCTTTTGTTCCTTGTAGCGTTCGATACGCTTGAGTTCTTTGGAGAACTCTTCCGATGCGGCGACACGCTGATCAACGCGCGACTTCAATTGCTGGATGATGTCGGGTCGGACCTGTGTGTAAACCGTGTGAGGAGCAAGTGGAACGGTGTCAAAGTTGACGGCGAAATCCAGATCAGCCTCACCAATGTCCATTTCACTGGTCGTCGAAGGCAAAGGCACATCGGCTACCACACCACGCTTCTGCGTACTATCGCCATTCGGGCGGTAGAACTGCTGCATGGTGATTTTCAGTGCACCCAGGTTCGGGGCATTGGGCATTTGCGGGTACAGCTTTTCGCTGAGGTCCAGCAGACTTTGAACGGTGCCTTTACCGTGAGTCGTACGGTCGCCAATGACGATGCCTCGTTTGTAGTCCTGAACGGCCCCGGCGAGGATCTCGCTGGCACTGGCGCTGAACTTGTTCGTGACGACGACCAACGGTCCGTCCCACGAGGTTCCGGCCTGTACGTCATCGTACTTTTGAACGTTGTTCAACGGGTCCTTCACCTGGACAACTGGTCCGGTGTCGATGAACAGCCCCGTCAGGTTGATGGCTTCGGTAAGACTACCGCCGCCGTTGAAGCGAAGGTCCAAGACAATCGCATCAACACCCTGTCGCTTGAAGTTGATAATCAGACGCTGCACATCACGCGTCGTACTCTTGAAGTTCGCTTTGCCCTGACGTGCACCCTGCATATCCATGTAGAAGCTTGGCAGTTTGATAACGCCCAGCCGGAACGGGGCACCGTTCGACTTCTTCGCACCACCAAATTCGGCGCTGTCGATGATGTCGCCCCGAGCTTCACTGTCCTTGAGCTCGATGCGATCGCGAACAATCTTGACCACTTTGGACTCGCCATCGGCCGTCTTTACAGAGAGCCGTACCGTCGATCCCTTTTTTCCACGGATCAACTGCACAACGTCGTTCAAACGCATGTCGACGACATCCACGAATTCGCCGTCCTCGCCCTGGCCGACACTTGTGATCCTGTCTTCGGGTTGCAGCTCGCCTTGTTTGTCCGCCGCTCCACCGGGGATGATTCGACTGACAATCGTGTAACCATCGGTAAGCGAGAGTGCGGCTCCGATCCCATCAAGATTCAGTTTCATCTGAATGTTGAAGTTCTCGAGCGTCGTCGGTGACATGTAGGTCGTGTGCGGATCAAAGCTGGTCGTCATCGCCGTGAGGTAGATTTCCAGTAGATCATCGGCTTTGTATTGTTGCATGCGTTTCGCATAGCTTCGGTAACGACGGTTCAGTCGGTCGATCGCTTCCGCTTTCTCGACGTCGTCATCCTTCATATTCAGCATGTCGTATTTGATGCGTTTCCGCCAACGATCTTCCGCCTCGACCGGAGTCTTCGCATAGGTGGCAACGTCGGGGTCGGTTACCAGGTTCTCGTCGACCGTGAAATCATGCTCGACTTCAAGCAGTGCCGGTACGAGCGCCACACGCTCGTTGAGCCGCTGCAAAAAACGGTTGAAAACCGTGTAGGCGAACTTCATGTCGCCCTTTTGGATCTGGTCATCCAGCAGCTGTTCGCTCTTGCGAAATTCGTCGATGTCCGACTGGTAGAAGTAGACCTTCATCGGATCGAGTTGCTTCAGAAACGAATTGAACGTTCGTGTCGAAATCGAATCGTCCAACGGATGTCGAAGTAGGTGTTGCAGCTGGAGAAGCTGATTGACCGTCCGTGCGATGTAGCCGTCGCGCGCCCGGCTTTTATTCGGCGAGAGTTCCGCCGCCGCGGGCGAAAGCAGTACCGCCAGAGACAGCCACGCTGTCACGAGAATCAGCCATCCTCTTTGCCACGACCTCGAGCTGCTTCCGACCATAAATTCTGTTCCTGATAAACGTGACCACGCGAACTCAACGCAAGTTACCTAGAATAAACACTTTAGATCATCCTAGCCCTTGCAATCGGTAAAGACAATAGCGCGCGAGTGTTGTGGAATGGGCGCAATGCCTATGTACATCGACCGCTCGGACCGACGTGCATGAGCAGTTCGAATCCGGATTGATTGACGCATAAATCCTACGAGCCAACTTCGAGTCTGATGCGTACCAATCTCAAAGGCTGTGTCGTGGCGAGATCACTTCGTTCCCGGTTGTTGAAACCGCGAACCAGGTCGCATCGGAGCTGCAACTGCAAGCTGCAAGCAGGCACCACACGTGGCATGGATAGCTCTAGGGTGATGTCGTCTGGCTTGATAGACTCCGCAGCCTTTTTCAAGTGCCCATTCGAACGTCACTCCGAAGGATCGGTTGCGTCATGCTTTCACGTTTGCCAATACGCAAGAAGCTGGTTTTGGGCATCGCCCTTTTGATGTGTACGGTGGGCGGACTCTCCGTGACCAGCTTCATCGGTGTGTACGCGTTTCGCGGTCTCGCCAAGAGCATGCGTTTACGGGCGCCGGAACTGGACCGATCTTCCCAACTAGCCCGGGACGTCAGTCGTCTGAACCTGACGCACAAGATGTTCGTCGATTCGACCGTGCAACCAGACCACTCGTTCTTCAGCGTCGACGAAATTCTGCGGCAGCAGTTTCAGATGGAACTGGACATCGTCATCAACTCGTTCCACAACTACCGCAAGCTGCTGGACGATAACCGGCAGCTTGACGACTACAACCGCATTCGTGTCCATGCGGATGAAGAAGCCACGATCGCCCAGTTTCAGGCGACGCTTAATTCGGTCGTACTACGACGCGACGACCTCGCGATCTTTGAACATCACAGGATGACCGAAGAGTTGGCCCAGTTGACCGAACTCTCGGAAGCCCTGCCGAAGTATCTCCATTCGCAAATGGCCAACTTTGCCAACGAAGTCCGTGGGCAATACCGCGCCTGGATCGTACTCAGCTGGGCCATGGCGATCGTCTCCGTGGTGCTGCTGTGTGCATTGCTGCGGCTCTTCTACGTCTGGATTTTCCGCCCCTTGCGAGTGCTCGTACACGGTTCCCGGCGCGTCGCTGCCGGTGATTTCCAGCATCGCATCCAGCTGGATTCCGAAGACGAGATGGCAGAGCTTGCCAACGACATGAACAACATGACCGATCGCTTCCGCGAAATTCGCGACGACCTGGATCAACAGGTACAGCAGCGGACTCAGGAAGTGGTTCGTAGCGAGCAGCTGGCCAGCGTCGGCTTTCTTGCAGCGGGCGTGGCCCATGAGATCAACAATCCCCTGGCTTCGATCGCCTTCTGTGCCGAGTCTCTCGAAGAGCGAGTCGCCGACCTCGTACCGGAAGGGGCCGGAGAGTACGGCGATGAAATCAATGTGCTCAAGGACTACCTGAAGATGATTCAGGACGAAGCCTTCCGGTGTAAGGAAATCACCGAAAGACTGCTCGATTTCTCACGCCTTGGGGACGTCGAAAAACAGGACACCGACCTCACTGATCTGGTGCGAACCGTCATCGACATGGTAAAGCACATTGGCAAATACAAAGCCAAGGACATTGATTTCCAACCGGACGAGACGGTGTACGCACCGGTCAACTCACAGGAGATGAAGCAGGTCGTGCTGAACCTGCTGACGAATGCACTCGACAGCCTCGATCCCGGTGGCAAGGTTCACGTCTCACTGGAATCCCGGCAAGGCACAGCGATTCTGGCCGTTCGCGACGAAGGTTGCGGCATGACAGACGAAGTTCGCAAACACCTTTTCGAACCGTTTTTTACCCGTCGTCGCGATGGACAGGGCACGGGACTGGGAATGTCAATCACCTACCGCATCGTGAACGATCACGGCGGCACCATACAGGCGGAGAGCGCTGGCATCGGGAAGGGATCGACGATCTCGGTGTCACTGCCAACGACCATTTCGGATTTTCAGGGAGGAATGAAAGATGAACAAAAAATCGCGCGACAAGCAGCCTAAGAATGCCCGGATGCACATTCTGTTTGCGGACGACGAGTCGTCCCTACAGAATCTCATGCGGCTTGAACTGCCACGCATGGGTTACGACGTCACGGTTTGCCCCGATGGACTGACGGCGGTTGCGGCACTCGAGAAAAACAAATTCGACTGCATGCTGCTGGACCTGGACATGCCGGGGCTGTCAGGCGTCGAAGTCATTGGCAAAGCCCGCGACATGGGCCTGGATACTGATGCGATCGTCATGACAGGAAAGTCGTCGCTGGAATCCGCCATCATGGCACTACGTCACGGCGCGTTTGACTACATCACCAAACCCGCCAAACTGGCCGAACTCCAACGGCTACTGTCACGCGTCGCGGAAAAGCGTGAGATGATGAACAAGTTCATCGCGGTAAAACGGCAACTCGAACGCATCGAAGGCGAATCCAAACTGATTGGAAACAGCGATTCGATGGCCGATGTGAAATCTCGCATCTCCAAAGTGGCACCTACCAACTCAACGGTTCTGATTCTTGGTGAAACGGGAACTGGCAAGGAACTTGTCGCCCGCGCGTTGCACGATCAAAGCCTTCGCGCCGAAATGCCCTTCGTCGCCGTCAACTGTGGCGCACTGCCGGAGAATCTGATTGAGAGCGAATTGTTCGGCCATCGAAAAGGCGCCTTCACCGGAGCCGACGAGGGCAGGGTAGGGCTCTTCGAAGTTGCTCACGGTGGCACCATCTTCCTGGATGAGATTGGCGAACTGCCTTTGTCGATGCAGAGCAAATTATTGCGTGTGCTGGAGAGCGGTGAGGTACGTCGCGTCGGCGACAACGAGTCCTTCGTAACTGACGTCCGCGTCATCTGCGCCACCCACCGTCCGCTGGAAGAAATGGTACAGGAAGACCTGTTTCGCGAAGACCTGATGTTCCGCATCAACACGTTTGAAATCAGCCTGCCGTCACTCCGCGAGCGAAAGGGCGATATCCAACAGCTTGCCGAACACCTGTTGCAGCGATTCCGACCCGGCATGGGTTCGCCCGGCAAACTACTCGCGGACGCAACCGTCGAACTTCTTGAGTCCCATGTTTGGCCCGGCAACGTCCGCGAGCTGGCCAACGTCATGGAACACGCCACGATCCTCTGTGACGAACCACCGTTTCTCCCCGAGCATCTTCCGTCACGATTTGACTCACGTAAACTCCGCGGCCCTGCCGTCAAGACAATCGGCCCGATGTCGCTTCGTGAACTGGAAATGATCGCCATCAACTCGGCCCTCGATCGACACGGCAACAAGCAGAAGGCCGCTGAAGAACTCGGAATCAGCGTCAAGACGCTTTACAACAAGCTGAATGCCGCCGACGAAACGCTGAAACGCGCAGCCTAACGGGCCCCTGATCGAGCCGGCGTGCTTCGAAGGAGGTCGTCGGTTTGCTACAATTCTGACGTCGTTTTACGAAGTCAGGGTTAAGGTCATGCCACACAGTCATTCACGTCGCTCGTTCATTCAGTCTTCCGCCGTCGCGGCCGCCGGAGCAGGACTTTACTTCACGTCTTCGTCCGTTCTCAACGCCGCCTCCACCAGCCCCAACGAGCAACCCGTTGTCGGCTACATCGGCACGGGAATTCGATTTCACACCGCCTTGGGACGCCAGGCAACGGACCACGTTGGCGCATGTGCGGCCATCGCCGATGTCGACTCCGTGCAGGCGGGGCGTGCGAAGCAGGTCATCTTCGACCAGCACATGAAACACAATCGTCCGCTGGTCGTCGCAACGCACGAAGACTATCGGCACGTACTTGATAACAAGGACATCGACGCCGTCCTGATCGCAACGCCGGATCACTGGCACACGAAACAGGTGATCGATGCCATGAAAGCCGGCAAGGACGTCTACTGCGAAAAGCCGCTGACGCTGACAATCAAGGAAGGTCACCAGATTCTGCAGGTGATGAACGAGACCAAGCGCGTCGTCCAGGTCGGCACGCAGCAGCGCACAGAATTCGGTCGTCGCTTTGCAACCGCCGCTGCCATGATGCGAGACAATCGTGTCGGCAAAGTGAAGAAGCTGACCGTCGCCATCGGCGGTTCGCGGATATCGCCATCGCTGCCTGTTGTCGACCCACCCAAACATCTCAACTGGGAAAAGTGGCTGGGCCAATGTCCCGTCGTGCCCTATCGCGAAGGCGACTTCGTGGACGTAACCGGTTGGGGAGCTGGCTTCAAGTTCGGTCGCGGCCATCGCTACTATCGCTGGTGGTACGAGTACTCGGGAGGCAAGCTCACCGACTGGGGCGCTCACCACGTTGACATTGCGATGTGGTCGCTGGACAAACTTGGCAAGGACGTGGGCAACATCGAAATCGATCCGGTCATGGTCGAACACCCGGTACCTTTCAAGGACGGCATGCCGCAGGAAGACGACAAGTTCAATGCGGCCACGAAATTCAACGTTGTCGTTCGATTCGCCGATGGCATCGAAATGCACGTCGTCGACTCGGCGGAAAAAACGCTGGGCTTCGAAAACGGCATCATGTTCGAAGGCTCGAAAGGCCGCTTCCTCGTGAATCGCGGCAAGCTGGTTGGCAGACCGGTCGAACAACTCCGTGACAACCCGTTGCCACCGGATGCGTTGGACAAGCTCTACGGTCAACCGGCACCCGAAAGCCACATGCAGCATTTCGCGGACTGCATCAAGACGCGCAAGAAACCGATCTCTGACGCGGAATCACACCATCGCATGCTGGCCGTCTGCCATGCGATCAACATCGCCATGCGTCTGAATCGCAAGCTCGTCTTTGATCCGGCGACGGACACGTTTGTCGGTGATGACCAGGCCAACACGTTCCTCGCTCGAGAGCAACGCAAGGGCTACGAGATCACGGTCTGATTCCTGATCCCAGCTTCAAGAAATGAATCCGTCTTAGGCCATCAAGGTGCGTCCTAAAACGTGATTCCGCACAACAACGATACAGGAACCGGATCGAAGGAACGCAATGCTAAGCCTGCACTCGGATACGTCGCAACGCTGGCTGGCGCAGGTTGACGACCATCTCGAAGAGATCCTCATCGACCACGCACACTGCGAGAAAAAGGCTGCCGGCACGGCCATGAATTTGCTTTTTGCCTACGTCGAATACGAAGAGTTGGCTCGCGAAATGACCGAAATCGTGCGAGAAGAGCTGGAGCACTTCAACATGGTGCTCGACCTGCTGCCGGCGCGAGGCATCAAATTTCGAAACCTGATTCCAGCCAGCTACGGCAAGAAACTGCACGACGTCATGCGGAAAGGAAAGCCCGATCGAGCCATCGACCGATTGCTGGTAGCAAGTCTGATCGAAGCGAGATCGTGTGAACGCTTCAGTCTGTTGCGCGACCACATTGCGACCCGCGATGCCGAACTGGCAGAATTCTACGGCAGCCTCTTTGAATCCGAAGCCCGTCATCACACCACGTACGTTCGGCTGGCCAAGCTCTTTGCCGACGAAGACACCATCAACCGACGCCTTGCGGAACTGGCCGATGACGAAGCACGCATCATCGCCGAAGGGGATCCGCTTCCCCGGATGCACAGCTAGTCCCGGCGGCGGCGACTAGCGCGTCGAGAAAGCAGAACTTACTTGAATGTACTGGTGATTGGTGGTGGAGCGGCGGGATACTTCGGCGCCATCACGTCGGCCGAACAGGGGCATTCAGTAACGATTCTGGAAGCCGCCGAATCGGTGCTCGCGAAAGTCAGGATCTCCGGTGGAGGCCGCTGCAACGTCACGCATCATTGCTTTGAACCCGCGGAGCTGGTCAAGCGATACCCTCGCGGCGGGAAGGCTCTGCGTGGTCCTTTTTCCCGCTTCCAACCGCAGGACACGGTCGCGTGGTTCGAGTCGCGTGGCGTCGCACTCAAGACCGAAGACGACGGCCGCATGTTTCCCACCACGGACGACTCAGCCACCATCGTCCACTGCCTTACGCGCACGGCATCGGAACTGGGAGTGAAGACGCTGACGCGTTCGAACGTAACGCAGATCAAAACGGTCGACGGCCAGTTTCACGCCGCGCTGAAGAATGGCGAGATCCTCGTTGCCGATCGCATCCTGCTCGCGACCGGAGGAACGCGCGCGGGATTTGAACTCGCGCGATCGCTGGGACATTCGATCGTACCGCCGGTCCCCTCGCTGTTCACGTTCAAGATCAGCGACCCTCGAATTCATGATTTGCAAGGCGTGGCCGTCGAACATGCCGAATGCCAGTTGGTGGCCGATGGCAAGAAGTTCAAACAGTCCGGCCCGCTGCTGATTACACACTGGGGCATGAGCGGACCGGCGGTGTTGAAACTGTCCGCATGGGCTGCTCGAGAGCTACATGACGCCAACTACGACGCCACGCTGACTGTTAACTGGCTGGGCGGCGAGAAGGCCGACGCCGTTCGTCAAACGCTGGCTCAATTCAGAAACGACAATCCTCGCAAGACGGTCGATTCGGCCGCCCCATGGCCGTTCCCGAAGCGACTCTGGAAATCATTGACCGACTACGCAACGGGTGGCAACGTGCTGCGCTGGGCCGAGCTTCCGAAAAAGGCCAGCCAGAAACTCGTCAACGAGCTCACCGGCGGTGCCTACCGCGTGAACGGGAAAGGTGTCTTCAAAGAGGAATTTGTGACCTGCGGCGGCATCGAGCTAAAGGAAGTCGATTTCCGATCGATGGAGAGCCGACTTTGCCCCGGCCTGTTCTTCGCGGGCGAGATTCTGGATATCGACGGTGTCACCGGCGGCTTTAACTTTCAGAACGCATGGACAACGGCCTGGATTGCTGGTACGTCGATGTAGCGATTTTCCAGCAGCGGCGCAGCCGAATGCGTCAAAGATCCGTTTGCATAACGCGAATTACTCTTATTGATTCGCCGGAGCAATTTGATGGTCTATGTGGAACGGATGCGCCGCGCCCTAACCGGGAGAACGGGCGACTGGCTGGCGAGGAACTCGTGGCCGCGACTCGTCGTGTTAGGTAGTTACGGCGTCGCAGCATCCTGTGCATACCAGGCGTCCATTTCTCTCGAGCACCTGGGCGTCGAGAACCTGACGGCACGCCTCTCGTTGGGATTTCTGATCGCGTACATCTGCTACGTCGTGCTGATCGGAATCTGGCTCCGATTGATGCCGACTCTGCAGCACCAGACACTCATTCAGAATGCTCCGGCGGAAATTGAAACTCGCAGTCCTTCGGAAGGCGGTCATGAGTGGATGGACCAGGCGACCGACCAGGCGCGAATCACCATCCAACGAGACGCTCGAGGAGTCGTGGGCCTGGTGGTTGGTCTTGCGATTCTTGGAATCGTGTTTCTGCTGGGGCACTGGTTACTACATGCCCGCTGGTACCTTGCAGAACTGATGGTGTTATCGGGGAAAGTTCCGCATCGATCGATTCGCAATCGCAGAAGGGACTCGTGGGTTCGCGAACCGTTCCGACAATCATTCTGGATGGCATTCGGACTGTTGTTGCACTTCATGTTGATTGGCCAGTTGTTGTCGACGCAGATCGCCTGATGCCAAAGCGTCGCAGGTCGTCGTCTAACTCAACCACTCGCCGGTCCGAATGTTAAAAGGCATGTCGGGCGAGTTCTCCGACCGGTTCGCCAACACGCGGATATACCCCAGGTACTGTCCCGCATCCGTCTCGATCGTATCCAGATACCATTCGCTGCATCCAATCGCTTTCGCCCAATCGAGCCACACTTTCCAGCCATCCGCCATTATTTCGGCAAATTGAACGTCGACCATGCCCGTCCGACTCCAGTGCTCGTGCCACCACGCGGCCGTTCGCAACGACCAACAGTCCGGCATCCAGAACCGTTGAAGGTGTGTGGGAACCGGATAACGGAGTTCGCACATCATTGCCGCCGAGGCGAATCCAAGGATACCTTTGGGTACGAGGAACTGGGCTACGTACGGCAGAAACATGGCGTCGGTGCCGTAGTACTGAATCGAGTCAAACGCAACGATGGCGTCGAACTGGCCACGGTCGAACGGCAGGTCCCGAGCTTCCGCGTTGACGCAATGCACCTTGCCGGTCAGACCACTTCGATCAACGCGTTGTTGATTCTCTTCGGCGGGCAACCAGAAGTCGGCCGCCCATACTTCGACGTCGTATTCACGGGCCATGAAAATCGATGACTTGGCCCGCCCGCAGCCCAAGTCCAGCACCTTCATGCCCGGTTTTAGTCCGGCATCCTCGCAGAGCCATTCGGCCAACCACATCGAATTTCCGCCGTAGGCACCATCAATCTGCCACTCGGGGTCATACCGTGACGACCTTGGAAATCGCTCCTGCTGAAGGAGTTGTAATCGGCTCATTCGTTAACCCTCGCCACGATTGTGCAATTCGTCAGACCCGCCGAGGCGCCTACAGTAGAGAATTACGTAAGGAACAACCGGATCGTGCGTCGAGCGACCGAACTCAAATGATCGACGTTCCAGGTAAACCGTTTTAATTCGGGTGCGGGCACGATAGGATTATCGTCTCCCCGACACCAGGTAAACAGGAATCATTGCATGCCATCAACAACTGCTGATCCGCAGGCTGAGCAATTGGCCAACTTCATCAAGACGGTTCCTGTCTTCCACTCGCTCGAGGACGACCACGTTCAGAGACTGGCGAACGAGTTGGAGGTTCGCAACATTCCGACCGGCGAGGTCCTGCTCACGCGGGGCGAGGTTGGCAACGAAATGTTCATCATGTTGATGGGTGAAGCGGCGGCGTACGTCAGTGAGAACAACGTGCAATTCGAACGCGAATTGAAGCGATTCTATCCTGGCAGCTACTTTGGCATGACCCACATTCTGACTCGCGACCTTTCCCCAACAACGGTTCGCACGGTCGTCGACTCGAAGGCAATCGTCATCACGCGTGAGACGATCGAACGCCTCTTTGCCGATTCACCCACCTTCGCCCACGCCGTGTGTCGCTCGCTGGCGAGCTACCTCAGTGAGAACATCATTCGCGTCCCGACGGTTCCCTTCAAGCGTCTTGAGGACTTTCCCAACCTGGAAACGACAGCCCGGATGCTGCCGTCGCGAATTTCACGCCACCTCCAGGCCGTGGCGGTCGAGCACCTTGATGATCGAGTGGTGGTGGCGATCGTCAATCCCAGCAATCGGCGGGCCTGTGACTTCATCGGTGACATCCTGAATGAGTTCACCGTCGAGTTCGTCGCCATCAGTGCCGATGATTTCGAACGATATGCACAGAAGCGACTGGTACAGCATTCGGATGTCGTCGCAGATCAGAAGTTCGAAGAGTTTTCCTTCGTGAATGCCTCCGGCCAACTCAGCCCGGTACGCGACAATGCCGGCGACGACCTGTCCCGCGCGCTGACGCATTCGATTCGCACCGGCGCGAGCGACATCCACCTGGAACCGGCCGAAAAAGGCGGACGGATTCGCATTCGCCTGGACGGCAAAATGATGCCCTTCGGCGAGCTGACTTCCACCAACTCGTTGAAGCACATGATCAGCGCGTTGAAAGTCGCGGCAGGGCTGGACATCACCAATACGCGACGTCCCCAGGACGGCCGATTCAAAGTGGTTGCCGACGGTCGAACCATCGACTTCCGGGTCTCCATCATGCCATGCGACGGCGGCGAAAAACTGGTGCTCCGCATGAGTGACCAGGGCAACTATGTGTCCTTCGACGGGCTGTTCGTTTCCGACGCCGTGTCACATTTTGCCCGCGACATTTTTGCTCAGCCAAGTGGTCTCGTTCTTGTTACCGGGCCAACCGGCAGTGGCAAGACGACATCACTTTACGCGGCGTTAAAGATGATCCACCGTGAGAATTCCGCGGCCAACGTTGTCACCGTCGAGGACCCGGTGGAATACGCGTTGGACTTTGCGACGCAATCCCAGGTCGACGAGCACAATAGTCTGGGCTTCGACAAGATGTTGCGTTCCATCCTGCGGCAGGATCCGGACGTCATGTTGATCGGTGAGATTCGCGATCGCGAATCGGCCGCCATCGCCGTCGAGGCAGCCACCACCGGTCACCTCGTACTATCCACGCTGCACACGCATTCGGCACTTGAGACCATCACGCGACTTCGCAATCTCGATATTCCGCCCTATCTTCTGGCGGACGCGGTGAAGGGGATCGTCAGCCAGAAACTGCTGCCCAGAATTCACGGCCCCAGTAGTGTGCCCGTTTCCGAAGATGATCCGGTTGCGCGACGGCTTATCGAGCGAGGCATCCTCGATGAATCCAGCCTGTCGAAACTCCGTCGCGGTCGAGAGACCGAGGACGGACCAGCGGGTGGCGAGTCCGGGCGAATCGCGATGTTTGAAATCCTCTCTGTCTCCCAGGCAATGAGCGAACTGATTGAGACCGGCGGCACACGAGCGCAGATCGCCGCTAACATGACCGACGACAGCTTCTTCTCCTTCGAGAAGTACGCGCGGTTGTTGCTGGAGGCGGGACACGTCGCGCCGGAACAGGTCGAGCGACTGCTGCCGCGAGTTCCACGACTGGTCTGACGTTACCGTGACTGAGTTGCCGCGAGCAGATTAGCGCGACCGAGTTGCCGCGAGCAGACTAGCGCGACTAGCTTGGCGTCTAAAGCAGCCGATTGAGCGACTGCATGGCGACTTCGCCGAACTGTAACGCCGGGACTTGCCATATCTGCGGGTTCATCGTCTCGATCGATACGCATCCGCGATAGTCAATCGATCTCAAATGCGCAAGCAGTTCCGCAGTTGGAGCGTCCCCTTCGCCAGGCATGATGCGGTGCGTGTCGGCGGCAAACTCCCGAGGCACGTCCGCTACATCCGAAAGCTGCACATGAAACAAACTGTCGACAGTCACTAACTCGAGATCGCTGAGCTTGCTCGGACCGGCCCAAAAGTGAAACAGGTCCAGGCAGATCCCAAGCTGCCCGCTGGCAACCTCATTCACCATCGCGACCGCCGTCTGCAGATTGTTCCCAAACGCAGACCGACTCTGAAACTCCAGCGCCAACCGCACACCGGACCGTTCCGCCGCAGTCGCCGCCTGCCGCAGAGACACCTGGACGCGTTCCACATCCTCCTGAGACAGCGGCGGCATCACGTCACAGGCGACAACCAGCGTTTCAATTTCAAGGCTTGCGCACAACTCAAGGCGACTTTCGAATAGCTCCCACGCTTGTGCCCGCTTTTCCCCCTGGCTGGCGAGTATCCCGCCCTGAAAACTGGCGACCGTCGCCGAAACCTGATGCTGCTGTAAGAGCGTTGAATACTCCTCGCGCGAATGTGATTTCAACCATGTTTCCAGTTTGCCCAACCAGATCTCGATCGACGTACAACCGCCAGCGGAGTATTCCTCGATATCCTTTTCAAAAGGCGAGTTGAGCGAACAGATTTGACTGATCGTGGGAACCATATTTGTTTCTACTTCAACTCTTGCCAAAGTCGCGGGAAAGAATAAGGAAGTCGCTGAAGTCAACGACGCCATCAAGGTTCAGATCACCGTCCAACTGTCCGGCGTCACGTCGCCCGAAATTCCTGGCGAAAACGAGAAAGTCAGAAAAGTCGACGCTGAAATCCTGATTCAGATCTCCCGGCCGAGTGACCAGAATGCGATCGAAAAAGTAGCCCTCTACGTTGCCGTCTATGGGGTTGCCGCCGTCGTCAATGACATCCCACAGCAAGAACGAATGGTCTCCAACGCCGATTTCCGTCCGAGTGACTTCCAGATGAAATGTCGTTCGCTCTTCGTTCCAGTCAACGTCGGTCGTCCGAAGATCCCTCGATCCCCGCACCCGAATCTCAACTTCTCGCATCGTCACCGGCTCGCTGAAATCGACCTCCAGCGATGCCAGCCGGCCCTCGTCGACGCCTATGCGTACGTCCGTCACCGTTGGCGGTCTGACGTCTCCCCGATCACTGACTCGCAGAACTCCCGATTCGAGATGATCCACACCGTCGCCCGTGATCCGAACACGGACAGGAGTATCCTGATTCGGGGTCAGGGGTGGATCAAGCGACAGGATCTGAGCCCACGCGACGGTACCAGACGGGCCATCGAAGTCTCCAAAGACGCCGTCGTCATTCAAATCCCAGGAGAACTGAAGCTCGCCCAGATCGATGGGCGCATCAACTTCGGCGGAAAGCTCGAACGCTTCACCGGGCGACGTCACAAATCGGCCTACCGTCGCCTCCATCCCTTCGTAGGGCGTCGCGGCAAACGAGCCATCAACCACCCACAGTTCGTTCCCGGTATCGGGCGATGCCGCCGAGACAATTCGGGCACGCGACCAATCCACCAACGTCGGACTGGAGGAGCCACTCCCGGGCCAGAGATCGACTTCGACCGTCCCTTCCGTTGTGCCGTTGGAAACCCAAAGTTCGTTCCCCGACGCCTGTGTCTGCCGCGTGAAAAAGAAATCGGTATCCGTCTGTCGTTCTGACCACGCTTCGAATGGTCCGATTTCTTCGACGTTTCCGTCTTTCGTGATCGACCAGATCGTCGTTGCGCCTGGGCGGCCAAATTCAAAGTACTGCGGCGCGGCGGTCGGTTTTTCCGTATTCAGGAAGGAAAGCTCTCGCGCGTCTCCGCGGTTGTTGAGGACGAGGGAAATCAAATGGACGGTGGGCACCTCCAGATCGGCCAGCACTCGAGGCGTCCCCGACACATCTGCATGGCCGATCACAAAGACGTGTTCCTCGACCCGAGCCGTTTGCAGTTCGTGCTCCCAGAACGAGCCGCTCGATCGCAGAACGCCGTCCTCATTGGGCACGAAGAAATTGGCCGGGTCAAAACCATGGTTCCACGGATTGGCCGTCCGCACGTAGCCGTCACCAAACCTGTAGAACGCTGCCCTGGGTGGCGGCTGTCCGTCCGTGGGAATCGTCTCTGGCAGCGCCGTGAACACGGATGTACCGTCTGTGAACGCCGAGAGTGCTTCCGTGTAGACTCGCCCTTCCAACGCCCCGAGCCAGGCGCCAGCGGTAAGCTGATAGCTACCTTCCACCGTACCGTCCGAGCGATACAAGCCGCTCAAATGCGACGGACCTGGCATGAACAAGGCAACACCGTTGAGGTCCGGCAGCCAGTATGGATGGTAGGTCAGCAAGTCAGGAACCGCGACCGTCCCGACTTCCGTCCCATCAGAGAACCACATTTCAAGCTGCGGTTCCGGAGCAATCTCCTGGTCGGGTAGCTCCACAAAAAAAGCGACACGATCCTCGAAACCCCGTAAACCATGCACGGACTCCGTGAATGCAACGACGGGCGTGGCCCCATCGGCGCCGGGCGCAATCCGGAAGAGCTGTGTTTGCTCGTCTCGCGTGGCGACAAAGAAAACGCCTCCGCCGCTCAGAACTGGCGCCTGCTCCACGCCATCATTGAGCAATGTGATTTCTGCGTTTGCGCCACGGGATCGAATGAGCGAACCCTCCGTACCAAGGTGCGCGATGAATACGTCGTCGCCGGCAACCAGTATCTCGGGGCGGGGCTGGAAATAACTCGGTTGCGAGCCAATCAGTACCGCCTGGCCACCACCCCCATGTTCGATCCGCCAGATTTCGCGACCCGAATCGACCCAGAGCTGTGCAATCGAAAACCCGTCGCCGTGAATCAGATCGTGTTTGATCTCGCCTTCCGCAATCAGTCGCTGCGTACCGGCCGCCGTCCCATCTGTCCGCCAGATCCCATCGGCCTCGAACAGGAGGCTTCCGTCCGGCAACGTCGTCGGTTCCAACTCCTCACCGTTCGTCTGGGTTTGCAGAGCATTGACGCGAACGTCCGCAAGATAGACCGTCCCTGCGGGCGTCCCATCCGTAGACCAGAACTCGCAATCATTGACGTTGAAGTACAGCCGGTCGTCGGTCGGAATAAAGTTGGAGAACGTCGACGACGCATCTCCCGGCGAGAAGTCGGCCAGCAGCGTGGGCGTGAACTGGGTCAGAAGCTGCCGACCTTCCAGGGACTCGACGGAAAGTCGACGAACTTCTCTTTGCATGTTGGACTCCGTTCAACAATCGCGCCCGCAGTGTGCCCGCGGCGACACGCCACGAATCTCAACGCAGCCGTTTTTCGATCTCGGCGACCACATCGTCGACTTTGATCCGATCCTGGTCCAGCGAATCGCGATCGCGAATCGTGACCGTTTGATCTTCCGCCGTCTGATTGTCGACCGTAATGCAGTACGGCGTACCGACTTCGTCCTGCCGACGGTAGCGTCGACCGACCGCGCCTTTCTCGTCGTAGAACACGTTGAACTTCGACTTCAGGGCCCGATAGAGATCCTTGGCGACGCCGGTTTGAGCTTCGTCTTTTTTGACCAGCGGAAAGACGGCCGCTTTCACGGGAGCCAGCCGCGGGTGGAACTTCATTACCGTCCGCGTCTGCATCTTGCCCTTCTCATCGGGAGCCTCATCTTCGCTGTACGCTTCGCAAAGGAAGGCCAGAGTCGCTCGATCGGCACCAGCGGACGGCTCGATAACATGCGGAATGTATTTCTCGCCGGACAGCTCGTCGCGGTAAGTCAGATCCTTGCCACTGCCACGCCACTTGGGCTTGCCGTCTTCATTCAATTGAACCTCAAGCGGATCGCTCTTCTCGTCCAGCTTGCCTTCCATGTGGCTGCGAAGGTCAAAGTTGCCACGATGTGCGATGCCTTCCAGCTCGCCATACTCGCCTTCGGGGAGGAACGGGAACGCGTACTCGACATCGGCCGTGCCCGTCGAGTAATGCGAAAGCTCTTCCTTGTGGTGCTCGCGGAGAATCAACCGCTCATCGGCAAGGCCAAAGTCCTTGTACCACTGCATGCGGCGATCTCGCCAATAGCGATACCAGTCCTGCGACGAATCCGGATGGCAAAAGAACTCGATTTCCATCTGTTCGAATTCGCGTGAACGGAACGTAAAGTTTCGCGGCGTGATTTCGTTCCGGAAGCTCTTGCCGATCTGGGCGATACCAAACGGCAAACGAACGCGTGTGCTGTCCACGACATTCTTGAAGTTCACGAAGATGCCCTGAGCCGTCTCCGGCCGCAGGAACGCCGCGCCTTCCTCGCCCGACAGTGCGCCGACGTAGGTCTTGAACATCAAATTGAATTCGCGTGGCGCCGTCAGCGTGTCCAGCGATTTGGCATCCGGCGCCAACACCTCGGCCATGTCTTCGATTTCGGTGAGGCACTGAAAACCGCCATCCCACTTGATCGAGTCGGCATCCTTCGCCCGGATTTTGAAGAACTTCTGAGCTCGCGCCTGCGTGTCTTCTTCTTCCTTTTCGGCTTCCGCCATGGTGGTGACGAAAATCTTCTGCCCCTTGGCTTCACACCACCGACCACGAACCTGGTCGTGACGGTACCGTCGCTTGGATTCCTTGCAATCGACCATGAAGTCGTGGAACAGGTCATAGTGACCCGAGCACTTCCAGACCTGCGGGTGCATGATGATCGTGCAATCGAGGCCCGTCATCTCGTAGGTTGTGGGAGCACCCGATTGAATCGACAGATCATCGTGGCCGGAGACCATATCTCGCCACCACGCGTCCTTGACGTTGCGTTTCAGCTCGACGCCCAGCGGACCGTAGTCCCAGAAACCATTCAGGCCGCCATAAATCTCGCTCGACTGAAACATAAAGCCGCGTCGCTTGCACAACGACACGAGTTTTTCCATTTGCATGGTTCGTTCTTTCTAATTCTGATTTCAGAGGAGCCGTATTACACTCGCGACGTGGGTAATGAGACAAGGGGAAGTCACGGGCAAACCAATCCGTTCGGTGGTGGAAAGTCCTGAAATTGGCTCATGATGTGGTAGCGGAGGCAAGTCTCGGCTCTTGGTTGTTCAGAAACCGATGCCCGAGGCGGGTTTTGCTGGCTTCGGTGCGCAGTTTTTGTTGGTCAGGGTAGAGAGACAGGTTCCGGGGCTGGGTTCGGGGTTGAGAGGACGGGCAGGGGGAGGGAGCGGGAGAGAAGGAGGCAGAGCCTCCGAGGCAGTGCGTTCCAGGGCGGAGCCCCGGAACGAGGTGGGCGCGGAGGGAGGCGGCAAGCGGGAGAGGAGGAGGCAAAGCCTCCGAGGCAGTGCGTTCCAGGGCGGAGCCCCGGAACGAGGTGGGCGCGGAGGGAGGCGGCAGCAGGGAGAGAAGGAGGCGGAGCCTCCGAGGCAGTGCGTTCCAGGGCGGAGCCCCGGAACGAGGTGGGCGGAGGGAGGCGGCAAGCGGGAGAGAAGGAGGCAAAGCCTCCGAGGCAGTGCGTTCCGGGGCGGAGCCCCGGAACGAGGTGGTGAGTGGCGAGCCGAGCCGAACGGCGTGTCCTAGTGGTCGTGCGTTACGAAGTCGCCGGCATTTCGGCTTCCCATCGCCCACCAGACATGGTCGTCGACGTCATCGGCGACAAATTCAACGTGCCCGTCGGCCATTACGACGTTGACACCGCCCTGATGGTGACTGGTCGGCGTGACGGCGAATTGGCCGGTCGAATGGTCGCTGCTGAAGTGGCAGTGGTTGGTGTTGGGACGCTTTAGATGCTGATAGGTGGCTCCCGTCGGAGACCAGCCCGATATCCACGCTCGGCCAAGAAATGCCGAATTGACAGCGTCCGCATGCGTCTGCGAAGAATCACATCGATCTGCCATTCGCTCCAAAGAACGAGGAGCAGCAATTACGTGGAACGACTGCAAGACCTTCGGGCCAGCGAGCACATCGTCGACGGACTGCGCGAATTGAATCAGTCGCTCGGCCACCGCCGCCGTGTGGCTCAAGCCGTCCGTGACGTTCTTGATTCTCACGGGTTGGCGAGCCAACGACTCGTTCTCACCCGTTGGATTCTCCAAGGAGATCAGACCGTTGTAGCGGCCCGGCATCGCTCGCTCGTCGCCATAACCAGTGGCAACGGACGGCCAGCCCGCGTTCGCTGTGTAGTTGTCCGATGCAGTGGCCAGCCCCATGACCGCTTCATTGTTGCTGCCCCGATCGGAAGGACACAGGTAAGCGGGTACTTCTGTCGTCGCCGCCACTGCATTGGGGTGGCTTGGCGAAAGCGAACCGTCCACCCCTCGATTCGCCGTTGCCGACATCGACACGGAGAAATCAATGGAATCGTAGAGAGGCTGCTCTTCGATGTACGGCAGAATCCTCGCATGCCAACTGTAAAAACCGCCACCGCCGCGGGACTTTACCGCACTCCGCGTCGCACCAACTTTGGAGCTGCTGCCCGCGGTACTGCCGAGTTGGGAAACGGGAAAATGGCCAACGGCTGAATGATGATTCTGCATCGCCAACCCAATTTGTTTCAGGTTATTCACACACTGAATGCGTCGAGCGGACGCACGTGCGGACTGCACCGCGGGCAATAGCAACACGACCAACATGGCAATGATCGCAATCACAACCAACAGTTCCACAAGCGTGAAGCCGGAACGCCGTACAACACATGCAGGCGCGTTACGTCCCTGACAAGGGAATGACATTTGATTCAGGTCCTGTAATCTGATTTATGGTTTCGCGTCGCGCCAAGGAAGCCGCTCGCGAGAAAACTCGTTGTGTAATCAGACGACAGGTGGCCCTCGAGGCGAGGCTAACCGTAGCGATGCGGGGACGTCAAAGACAGGCGAAAGTGACGAAACCCATTCCCAAACCTGCGACGACGCAAGCTCAACTCCGGGAGTCACCGGATGCAATGACTGGCCAAGTACGAGGCACAGGGCACAATCATCGTCGCACCCGCCCGGCACGGCTGGCGAATTTCCGCCATCTTCTGCACAGGTCTCAGCAACTTCACACGAGCGGTCCGTGTCACGGGACGTCGTCATCCGACAATCGTCCTCGTCGGTGGACTCGTCAGTCGCCCCGTGTCCATGCAAATGAACGTGCGAGTGGCCATGCGAGTGGCCATGCGACGCACCAGCATCGCAGTGCCGATGCACTCCAGCAATTTCGTGCAGAGCACTCCCGAACAACGCTACGAGGAGTAGCGAGAGGGTAAGGACTATCGAAATGGAGCGTTTCAGTTGCATGACGGCGTTACGAGTTGACGTACCTACCAGTTCGTACTGTTACTGGATTCCGGGGTGAATGCAAGCTGATTTGCAGTGCCGCCCACACTTCTGGCCGTGAATTGCCGAACTCTTAACACCAGCAAAGCTAACAAGCATAAACTGGGGAAAATCAGTAACCGGTAAAGGCAGCCAACTTCTGCTTCTATTCAATCTAACGTCGCCGTTCATTTCCGTCACGCAGACCGCAACTCCCACGTCGACTTGTCGAGCACGGGAACGCAGTCAAAGGAGTCAAGCTGAGCGGCGAGGCCGAGGTCCGACTCCATTCCCAGTCCCAGCAGATTCTTACCGCCAATTGAGCGTTTCAGAGCCCCCAGAATCTGCTCGGGATCGCCTGATGAACCAGCTTCGCGACACCACAGGCTACGGCAGATTTCCGCCCCGTCGTCCAGCCGCCAATCCGTCGAGTCCATCGTCAACCGATCGACGATGGCTCCTGCTCCCAAAGCGTCGTCCAACGAGAAAGCCCCGTTGGTCCCAGCGCAGATAATGTCGATACGTTCGTCGCCCGAGACTTGCCGGCAAAGAGCTTCGCGATTCACGATCGCTCCAACCAGAATCCGGCCGGACCCCATGCAGCGAGTCATTGCCCGCGTGCCATTGGTTGTCGTGAAGACGACTGTTTTCCCCGACACGGTTTCAGAGTGATACTCGGCAGGGGAATTCCCGAAATCAAACCCCGGTAGCCGCTCGCCACCACGTTCGCCACCCAGCAGTGCACCGGGGCGATCCCTCGCCAATTGGCGTGCTTCCTCTACAGTGAGGCAGGGGATGAGCTTCTCAGCCCCGGAAGCCAATGCGGTCGTAATGGTTGTGCTGGCGCGGAGGACATCGATGACGATGGACGTGTGTCCCGCCAGATCGTGAGGATCGGCCAATTCTGGCAGCAAATGGACGTTCAGAATCCGATTCATGGGTGAAGACACCTAACCTGTTGAAGCGAGTTAAGTTATCTTCCAATGTTCGGTTTGACTACGGGGAGAGTCGACTGGGCTCGTGACGCAAGGTTCCACCGGGGAACACCTACCAGCCAGACCGACTCCCAACAAATCAACTCAAACCCAAGACATAACCGTGAGCCCGAGCCAAGCCTCCGTGAGCACAACTCGACCGGTCGACAAGTCCAGTGATCGTGTGCGCGACATGTTCGCTCAGATCGCCGGCAAGTACGACCTGATGAATCACCTGCTGTCGCTAAACATCGACACCTATTGGCGATCCGCGACGGTAAAACGGATCCCCGTAGAGGGAACGACGCCCATCCTCGATCTCTGCACGGGGACCGGGGACCTGGCATTTGAGTTTCGCCGAAAATGGCCAAACGTTCCCATCATCGGCGCCGACTTCTGCAATGAGATGCTGGATGTCGCGCGGCAAAAGCAAACCAAACGCAGCGTGACGGGCATCGATTTTGTCGAAGCCAGTGCCATGCAACTGCCATTCGAAGACGAAAAATTTCAGGTGGTCTCTGTCGCGTTTGGGATTCGCAACGTCGAAGAGACCGAACAGGGACTCAGCGAGATCTATCGAGTCTGCCAGCCGGGCGGACGGGTGGCGATCCTGGAGTTTTCGCGGCCCAACGTTTGGCCACTTAGCAGCATTTACAACTTCTACTTCCGCCACGTCCTGCCGCGAGTCGGTCAAATGATGGCGAAGAACGACAAGTCAGCGTACGAGTATCTGCCTTCCAGCGTTAGCCAGTTTCCCAGTGGTCAGGCATTCGCCGATCTGATGACCGCCGCCGGCTTGCGTGATATCCAGATGTTCCCAATGACGCTGGGAGTTGCCACGTTGTACATGGGGGTCAAGTAAACGTGTTGAGATCCACTGAAACCATTGATGACCGCACCACGACCGACGTCGTCGAAACGCTCGAAAAACAGCTAAGGTCCGCTACGACTTTTCCGGCCATCGCCTCGGTGTCCTGTGACATCGAACCGCTCGCGTGGCTGGATGCTCAACCGACCGAGACCAAATTCGCCTGGTCGGAACGGGACAGTGCCGAGATTGTCGCGGGCGCCGGTGTCGCGGCCCGTGTCACGGCGGCTCCGGGTGACGAGGCCGATTCGGTCATTCAACGCTGCCGAGAACTGATGCAAGGCAACGAAGCCATTCGCTTTTACGGCGGGCTTTCCTTTGATGGAAACGACGAATGGAAATCGTTCGGTGCGGGTCGGTTCATCGTGCCACGCTTTCTGCTGCAGAACGGCCAGCTGCACGTCCACGTCATGCAGGCCAGTGATCGCGATGCGGCACTTGCGGAACTCGGGCAGCTCAACTTCGACACCAATTTCTCCACCAACTTGCCATCGGCAACCAGTACGACGCATTCGCCGACGAAAGACGGCTGGCAATCGAACATCGACGAGGCACTCACGTTCATCCGCAGCGAAGTGCTGGAAAAAGTCGTGCTCGCTCGCAAGACCACCATGTCTTTCGACGAGCGTCTGAACCCGATTTCGCTCACTGCGCGCATTGCTGAAGCAACGCATGACTGCTTCGTGTTCTGTTTCCAGTTCGCCGAAGGTTCCGCATTTGTAGGCGCGACGCCGGAACGCCTCTTCCGTCGCACGCACGATCAACTGCAGAGTGAAGTGGTGGCCGGCACGCGACCACGGGGCAAGACATCCGGCGAAGACCAGCGTCTTGCCTATGAATTGCTGACCAGCGACAAGGACCAACTGGAACACGACATCGTTCGCAAGAGCATCCGCCAAAAGCTGCACAAGTTCGTCGATCACCTCGACGTCGACTCGCATGCCTCCGTGCTACGCCTGGCACAGAAGCAGCATCTATGTTCGGGCGTGCAAGGGACGCTGAAGAACGACGTCGAGGAAGGCGCGTTGCTGAAGCGACTGCATCCAACGCCTGCCGTCGGCGGCTACCCAACGGAAAACGCACTTCCGGAGATCGCACGACTCGAACCGTTCAATCGCGGTTGGTACGCGGCCCCCATTGGCTGGATCGGCCAAAACGACGCCGAATTTGTCGTCGGGATCCGATCCGGATTAGTCGATGGCGATACGCTTTCGCTATACTCGGGAGCGGGGATCGTAAAGGGCTCGGATCCAGATCAGGAATGGGACGAGGTCGAAAACAAGATCCGGGATTTCGTGCAGATACTTGGTTAGAGCCAGTTCCTGAACTGCTAACTGTTAGATAGTAGTACCGGCTTTAACCGGATCCGCTGCCGTTTTATTCCGCCCCAAGGTTGGGCCTACGGAACACTGCCTCGGATTCTGAAGCGGATCTCGTGATCGGGAAGAAACATGCGTCATGTCCGATCGTCGCTGGTCATCCATCGCCGTTAACGAATGCATCCTTCGCGGCGTCGATCATTTCTTCGTCGCGCCGGGTTCCCGCTGCACACCACTCACACTGGCGGTCGCTCATCACGACAACGCCGTCGTGACCCAGCATTTTGACGAGCGGGGCCTGGCATTCGCAGCATTGGGCTATGCCCGCGCGACGGGTAAACCGGGAGTCTTCATTTGCACTTCCGGCACAGCGGTCGCAAACGCCTTTCCGGCCGTCATTGAAGCTGCCCAGGAAGGCGTACCGATGTTGCTGTTCACCGCGGACCGACCGCCAGAGCTGCGGGGCACTGGTGCCAACCAGACGATCGACCAACAGAGAATCTTTGGCAACTACGTCCGTCATTTCTTTGACATGCCGTGCCCCTACGACGGCATTGAAAACGATACGGATCTGTTTGTGCGATCTCAGATCGAAACGGCCATCGAGCACTCGCAGACGGGCCCGTCGCATCTGAACTGGATGTTCCGCGAACCCTTTACGCTGGAGGATGGTCCCGTTGCCGCGGTTACCAACCACGGCGAAGTGGCCACGACTCGCGCAACCCAGTTGCGGCTCGAGCCCATCAATATCTCTGGCGACACCATCATTGCATTGGGCGGATGCACTCCGGCGGAAGCTCGTATCGCCGAACAACTCGCCGACCGGCTGAATTCGCCACTGGTCACCGACATCACCAGCCAACTGCGTGGTATCTCACCAGAAATCGCGCCGAACATCACGTCGTCGAAACCCACGACGATCCTTCACATGGGCGGCCGGATCGTTTCGAAAGCGTGGCTTCGCTATGCCGCCGACCTGCCGATCGAGACAACGCGGCACTTGCATCTGACTTCGAAGGATATCCGCATCGACCCAAACAATCTGGGCGTCGAACGCATAGTGGGTCCGCTGAAAGATTTGGCAAAACGTGTCACGACCACAGAGCCGTCTTCAGCCGAATTCCTCAAGCTCTGGCAACAAGCCGATCAGCAACGGCGAAGCGTCATCGAACGCGTACTCAAGGCCGAAAAGAAGCTCAGCGAACCGGCACTCGCATTCATGTTGGCCGGTAGCCTGCCGGACCAACACGGCCTGTTCCTTGGCAACAGCACTCCCATTCGTGATTTTGACTGGTACGCGAGTTGGCCCAACGAAAGGGACATCGTCGTGGCCGCGAATCGCGGGGCGAGCGGTATCGACGGACTGATTGCGACGGCCGTTGGTTTTGCCAACGGACTTCAGCGACGAACGACATTGGTCTTGGGCGACCTGTCGGCACTGCACGATTTGAATTCGCTGGCTTTGGTCGCCAACTCAAAGGTGCCCATGACGGTCGTGATCATCAACAACCAGGCCGGCCACATTTTCGATCTGCTGCCGGTGGCGAAGTCGTCTTCGCATTTCGAACGCTACTTCGCGACGCCCCATTCGCTACAGTTCGAGCAGGCCGCCGGGATGTTTGGCATCGAGTACCTCACCGCCACGAATCTGGCGCAGCTGGCTGCCGGGCTGGATGCTGCGCAGCACTCGGACCGGACCATCGTCCTTGAGGCCAGAACCGATCGCCAATACAACATGCTGGTTCGACAGCAAATTGCTGAAGCCCTTGCCAAACGACCGTAGAATTCGACGCACAGCAAATGCCGAAGACAATCTCCTTCCTGCATGGCTTCATGGGCGATCCATCCGACTGGGACTGGGTTCGATCGGAACTATCCGATTATGACACGGTGGCTCCGCTGATCCGGCCGGCCGAGGACTGGAATGCGGGCGTCTTGCAGTTAATCGCGGAACTGCCGTCGCGGTCCGTGATAGTGGGCTATTCGATGGGCGCTCGCCTTTCGCTGGCCATTGCGTTGCGAAAACCAGACATGTGCGAACGACTGTTCTTTGTCTCTGGAAACCCGGGACTGGAGGACGAGAAGGCTCGCGAGCGACGATACAAACATGATTGCGGGATTGCAGACCGCATCGCCAGCGAGCCGCGGCGGGAATTCCTGAACTACTGGTACACCGCTCCGGTGTTTGAATCGCTGACGTCAGAAGTTCGCCAAGACGAAATCGACCGTAAGAGCCAACGAGATAGTGACGACTGGGGGGCGATCCTGCGAACCTACTCGGTGGCCAAACAGCCCGACTATTGGCCGCGGCTGGGTGAACTTTCGATGCCAACCAGGGCGATTGCCGGGGTGCACGATCGCAAATACCAGCATATCATCGAACGAATGGGAAATGAGCCGAACATTGATGTCCGGCTGGTCGAATCCTGCGGCCATATTGTGCATCGCGAGCAGCCGCACACTTTCCTGAAACTGTTGAAACAATTTTTGAGTGACTGACCTGCGAAGGAACCAACGAAACGATGGCAGCTAACTGGACATCCGCCAAAGAGTACAGCGACATTCGCTACGAGCACTTCGAGGGCATCGCGAAGATCACGATCAATCGCCCCGAGGTTCGCAACGCCTTTCGTCCGCAGACCGTGAATCAGATGCGAGAGGCATTCCAGCATGCCCGCATGGACAATCAGATTGGCGTCATCATCATCACGGGCGAAGGCGAGAAAGCATTTTGCGCCGGTGGCGACCAGAAGATTCGCGGCGAGGCAGGCTACAAGGACGCCGAAGGAACCGAACACCTGAATGTGCTCGACTTTCAACGCGAGATCCGTACATGCCCGAAGCCCGTGATCGCGATGGTCGCCGGTTATGCCGTCGGCGGCGGACACGTACTGCACATGGTTTGCGACCTGACCATTGCGGCGGACAATGCCATCTTCGGACAAACCGGTCCAAAGGTCGGTAGCTTCGACGGCGGTTTCGGTGCCAGCTATATGGCTCGAATCATTGGCCAAAAGAAAGCTCGGGAAATCTGGTTCCTCTGTCGACAGTACTCGGCACAGGAGGCCCTGGACATGGGCCTCGTCAACACGGTTGTACCGTATGCGGAAATGGAAACCGAAACGATCAAATGGTGTCGCGAGATTCTCACCAAGTCGCCAATCGCCATTCGTTGCCTCAAGGCGGCCCTCAACGCTGATTGCGATGGGCAGACCGGACTGCAGGAGCTCGCCGGCAATGCGACGATGTTGTTCTACATGACCGAAGAAGGGCAGGAGGGACGCAACGCGTTCGTCGAAAAGCGTCCGCCGGACTTTGGCAAGTTCCCCAAGCGAAGCTAGCTGGACCGAAGCTAGCTGGATCAAAGCTAGTTGGATCAAAGCGAGTCGAAGTTACAGGTCGCCATTACGTCCACTCCGCCGTGAGGGCGAAATGAATCTCTCCGCATGGTTTCTCGCCGCTCGACCGAAGACGCTGCTCGCCAGTCTGTCTCCGGTCGCGATTGGCACCGTGTTGGCCATTCACGATGGGAAGTTTCATTTCCTCGCGATGGCCGCCGCGTTGGTCGGTGCGATGACGATTCAGATCGGCACGAACTTCTGCAACGACTACTTTGACTATTTCCAGGGAGCCGACACCGAGGACCGCAAGGGTCCAACCCGCGCGGTGCAGGCCGGACTGATTTCGCCTAACGCCATGTTGGCCGCCACGACGCTGATGTTCGCGATCACCGTGGTCGTGACGACCTACCTCTACCTGCGAGCCGGTTGGCCCTTCTTGCTAATCGGCGCGCTGAGCATCCTGTTCGGTGTGCTGTATACCGCCGGCCGGTATTCGCTGGCCTATCTGGGCCTGGGCGACCCGTTTGTGCTGGTGTTCTTCGGGCCGGTCGCCGTGGCGGGAACCTATTACGTGCAGGCGCTCGACATGAGCTGGCCGGTGATACTCGCGGGTTTCGCACCGGGCTTGTTGGCGGTTGGACTGTTGGTCGTGAACAATCTCCGCGACGTCGACGAAGACCGCGTCGCCAGGAAGCGGACGCTTGCGGTTCGCTTCGGTGTGACTTTCAGCCGAGTACAGTACACCCTTTGTATCCTCGGTACGGCGCTCGTTCCGGTGCTGCTTTGGAAACACGGCATGAGTGCCCGTACGCTATTGGCGTCCCTGGTGCTGATACCGGGCCTGATTGTCGCGGGCAAAGTGTGGAAGCAAAATGGAATCGCACTGCGGCCTTGTCTGGGCATGACAGCGGGACTGCTCATGCTCTACACCATCCTGTTCTGTGTGGGACTCAGCCTATGAGCTTGCGGGCTTTCCGGTTCGAATTGCCGCTGACGACCCCGGTCATGCTGGGTGGCAAATTAGTCTCGCATCGAGAAGGCATTCTGCTTCACAAGGAAAATCGCTGGGCAGAAGCGTCACCGTTGCCGGGTTTCAGCCGTGAGTCAATGGACGACGTCGTTACGCAACTCCGCAATGGGATTGCGCACAATGTACTCGGCGGCGACCAGCTTTCTGCGGCACTCCGGTTTGGAATCAGTTCGCTGGCAACTCCCCATCGCGCGGTATCCGTCCCGATCAACGCTTTGTTGCAAGGCAGCAAGTCCGAGATACTCGAAAAGGCAAAGCAGTTAGACACGACGAATTGTCCGGCGGTGAAGGTTAAAGTCAGACACGCCAGCGACGACAGTGAACTCATTCACGAGCTGCGTTGTCTGCTTGGCCCTGACACGAGGATTCGGACCGACGCCAATCGGTGCTGGTCGTTCGAAGAGGCCGCACACTTCGCGGAATGCACCCGCACTGCGAACATCGAATACATCGAAGAACCGCTGCAGGACCCAAGCCGACTGGAGGAGCTTCACGCAGCGGTGGGTGTACGGTATGCGCTCGACGAGACCCTTGTGGAGACGTTTCTGAAGCCCTTGGGGGAGGGCGTTTCGCTGGACGACTTCCCCAATGCCGCAGCGTTGGTCGTAAAACCCACCATCCTCGGAGGTCGCGAACGGATCGAGGAACTGGCGTCCAGTGGAAAGACGTTGGTGTTCAGTGCCAGTTACGAATCGGGAATCGGTATCGCACGAGTCGCTCAGCTCGCACACGAATTCGCCCCGCAGACTCCCGCCGGGCTCGATACTTATTCATGGCTTCGCGACGACGTGTTGGGCGAGCGACTCAGCACGAATCAATGGCGGCTCGAAATCCCCGCGACGCTGGACGTGCAATTCCAATTGCTGGAGGAACTAGCATTGTGATGCTTCCGATCCTTGCCGCCAGTGAATCTCATCCCGACGCGTTGGCGTACGTTGGCCCCGATCAAAGTGCGACGTACGGGCAGCTTGTTGAAGATGTCGAACGACAGGCACACGATATCGCTCGATGCAAGATCGAGCGTAGCGACCACGTGGCTCTTGCCGGTGTCAACGACTATCAGACGCTGGTGAACATGTGGGCCATCTGGTGGCTCGGTGCCGTCGCCTGTCCAATGAGCGGCCGATACAGCTCGCAACAGAGCAAAGAGATTTCGGATCGGCTGGAATGCAACCCGCATCGCCCCGGGAAGATCTGGCAGGGCAGGGGAAGCCAGTCGTGCGAGTTTGCTGCCGACGCGCCCGCCACGATCATCCTCAGCTCGGGCAGCACAGGCATCCCCAAGGCAATCGTGCATTCCCTGTCGGCTCACGTTGCCAGCGCAAGCGGAGCTGCGAAGAATATGCCGTTGGAGGCGGGCGACCGCTGGCTGTGGTCATTGCCGGTCTACCATGTGAGTGGGCTATCGATCTTGGTCCGCTGCGCAACGGCAGGAGCAACCCTGGTTGCCGCACAAGGCCCGCTGACCTCAGCAGAAATCGGCAAACTCAACATTACGCACCTGTCGCTTGTGTCGACTCAACTTCGTCGACTCTTGCAGGACAGCGACTTCCCGCACGCGAACCTGAAGGCCGTGCTTGTCGGAGGTAGTACCGTGCCTCCATCGCTCGTTGAACTGGCTCGACGACGAGGCGTTCCAGCCTGCACCACCTACGGCATGACAGAGACCGCGTCGCAGGTGACCACCTCGACCGTTGAATGTCCGCCGACGACAAGCGGCCGCGTTCTTCCGCGGCGAGAAATTAAGATCGAAGACGGGGAAATCCTCGTCCGCGGCGAGACGCTTTGTATGGGCTACTGGCAAGAGGACGGCATTCGATCCGTCGTCGACCAGCAAGGTTGGCTACACACCGGAGACCTTGGCTCGATCGACGCGGACGGCCGACTCACAGTAACAGGGCGACGCGATAACATGTTCATCTCCGGCGGCGAGAACATCTATCCGGAAACCATCGAGAAGGCACTGCATGAACTCGATGGCGTTGAACAGGCAATTGTGGTTCCTCGAGCGGATGACGAATTCGGACAACGGCCGATCGCGTTCGTGCAGGGAGACCTGCGGCTGACCGACGTGTGGAATACCGAACTGAGTAAGAGGCTACGCAGCTTTGAGATTCCAGACGAGTATCTTGCGTGGCCGGCGGATCTTCAGAGCGGCATCAAGCCGAATCGCGAGGCGATGCGGGTCGCCGCGGCAACTGCCAACAACACGCCCTCGGGTGATTGAGAAGAAGCCTTGAGCGGCCGGCGAATTAGCCAGCCTTTAAACGCGATTCAATCTGGCTGATGACGTCACGTATGTCGCAAGCCTGACCGCTAACATTAACGGTATCGCCATTCGAGATCATCTTCTCGACTTTGGTGCTGGCCGAAACGGCACTGCTGTGGCTGCTACGCCCGAAGAACTGACTGATCTCGTGCAAGCCCGCCGCCGTCAGCCGTCGTGACATGTACATGGCTACCATGCGAGGTTGAGCGATCGCGCGGCTGCGAGTTTTCTGTTGCAGGCTATCCGGTTCCAGCCCAAAGACATCGCAAACGATCTTGCGAATGTCCTGCATACGAACGATGCGAGTCTGTGCGGGCACCAGTTCGTACATGACTTCATTGGCCATCCGCAGCGTAATTTTCTCTTTGAGCGCCACGCTGGCTGCACGAAGGCGATTGAGCACGCCAGAAAGCTGTCTCGCATCTCCCTGCATTCGGCTGGCAATGACCGAATGCAATTCCGGGTCCATCTGAATTGCCCGTTCGCTGGCCCATTTCGTGGAAATCGATTGCATCGTTTCCTGTTCGATGGGCTTCATGGCACAAACCAATCCGCCACAAAGTCGGTTCGCGATGTCACGTCCCAGTACGCCGGCCAATTGCGAAGGCGGACGGTCCGCAGAGAGCACGAGCTGGCGATTGTCCCGAGATAGTTCGTCGATGGTGTAAGCCAATTCGACCAGTGTCGCCTGTTTACCGGCAAAGAACTGGATATCGTCAATGATCAACAAGTCGGCCTGTCGATACTTCCTGCGGAAGTTGGGTAGGCCGTTGCCACGAAGTGCATCCACAAAATAAGTCGTGAATTGTTCGGCAGACAGATAGACCACTCGGGCTCGACGTCGCTCGGCCCGGGCGAGGCACCAGATCGATTCCATCAGGTGCGTCTTACCGACGCCAGTTGGGCCATGGATCACGAGCGGACTGATTTCGCCCGGTTGCGTCACCACCATTTCGGCCGACTTTCGAGCCAGACGATTGCATTCGCCCTCGACGAACGTGTCGAACTTTCTGAATCTTGATTTCTTCGCCTTTGCGGACGGAGCCAACAATCGACGCGGAGTTGAGACCTTGGGTGAATCGTTGCCCCCAAGGTCTACAGAACTAGCCGGTGCGTCGCTGGCGTCTCTGTTCGAGCTTGGCTCGGGCTGGGCAGTTGAATCCGTGGAGGCAGCGGGACCTGCGTCCGAATTCATACTTGCGTCTGCCACGACAAAATCGATGAAATGGTTTGGGTAGCCAAGTTCGACAACGCAGCTAAGGATCGTCGCCTGAAAATCTCGCTTCAAGCGCTCAAGCAGAAAGATCGTCGGGCAGACCACGCAGATCCGTTTTTCGTCACACTCAAATCGCACGCCGTCAAACCAGAGGTCGGAGCGATCCTGACCAATCTGCTTTGCGAGCGCGGAGGTGATTTTGGTGGCGAAATCCATTTCTACTTCCCAGGCATCCTGTCGTGCCGACCCCGGCTGTGCGCATAAGTTCTGCGCAAAAGTCCTCGGGGAAAATCAGCAACGCATCTGTCAGAAGAAAACGATTGGCGACAACTCAGGCCATGAGCAAAACGTTACCAACCGGTGAAGGTTTCATTTACGTTCCGCAGATTTTACGCCTGCTAGCAGCGCTGTCAAACGGGGAGAGAGAAACTTTTGTGCATGGAGCGACGCGAGACAACAACCCAAGTGAAATACGGTGATAAGTGAGGATTAATCCGCGTCGCCAAATTCATGGGTCGCAACGTTGTCGAGAGTGTAGCGTGGATAACCTGTTTCAGGTCCAGCGAGCGGTCCACGCTTCACTCGAAGAATCAAGCGTTCACGAGATTGGAACCGCGAAAGAAACATTCTCGACTTGCGGATTGGCGAAATAATTTTGCAACCGTGAATCGCCGTGCTTGATCGGCGCAAGTCCTGAAAATCAAAACACGAAAAACGCGTTTCGCTATTCCCCTGTTGGCACTACGGGCGAAAAGACCTGCTGCTGCCGTTTCGCTTCTGCAAACGACTTACGGAATTCCTGGCTTAACCCATACTTGCTGGCGCGTCGGTTGAGCTCCATTGTCAGTTCGCAACGGTCATTCATGCCACGCGTCATGATCGCGGCGTACTCGCATTGCAAAGCCCCTATCGTTTGCCCATCTACGTTGGCAGCGAACAGATCGCCTGAACTTGGCACACGACGCATTCCATAGCGTTCCATGGCCATACGGACGAAGGGTGTCGCATCGTTCGTGTAGCCGTGCAGCAGTATGCGTTGCACCAATCGCTGCTGATCGAAGTAATACGTAATTGAACCGACTATTTCGAAATCGTCGTCGCGTGCGATTGGAACCCTCCAACCCTGCAACTCAAGCTCTGCCAGGCGAGTGGTTACGCGAGACCAGTTATCGCCTACCCAGTTTGGTGTAACTTCAAAGCTCAAGAGGTGCTCCATCGGTATGCCCGGTGGCCCCACCGCATTCGGAAGTTCGAGCGCCCTGCCTGGTAAGCCGGGCGCAAACTGCCCAACTTCACCGGCAGGTTTTCTGCCCGATATTTTTTTCAGAAGCTCGCGGTTCGCCGCGACAATTCCGGAGTCTTCGGCCGGCACTTGCGGGACGCTCGTGTAACGCGTGGCGATGGGGTCTGCAGACGACACCGTCTCCAGCTTCTCGACCTTTTCGGCAGGCTTCGGCTCATTCGCCGCAACCGCTGGCTGCCGCGAGAACCAGCGTTCGACATCGGCCAACCAATTTTCATCGGCCAACAAATAGGGAAGCACCGCGCCGACAACAATCAGCACGACAAAGAAGAGAGCTCGTCCGTACATGGCCCCAACACCCAAATGTAACGTCACGCAAGTTCGATCGAATCGAAACAGCCGTCGACCTCTTCCTGATTCATCGACACACCGCTAGCAGACCTTGAGCCGCGATATGTTCTGGCGGGCGTTCGCTACGAACCGAGTAAACGGAAAACTCTTCCAACGCCCTGAATTTGTCAGGCACGGAATTCGTCAGGCACGGAATTCGTCAGGCACGGAAGTGATCGCGACTGGCGATGCAAAAGCTCGGGCTCCCGCTAGTGTTCATCCTGCGATTCTTCATCCGTCAGGGCGTTGACCTCCAGCCCAAGAATCGCAGCCGCGTATTCGTTGTCGGTGAAGTAAGCGTCGCGTTCATTGCCGATTTCGATGCCCAGCGAATCGAGCAACCGCTCGGCTCGCTCGACAGGATACTTGCGTCGCAGGTTCTTGAGGAACGCGAGGAACTCATCATCGAGCAGCGCTTCGCCGACAGTCTCCCACTTTCCAATCAGATGCCGCGGGTTGTTATTCAGGATTTCAATACGACAATGGTCTTCCAGTCGCCTCAAGCCAAGATTGGCCGCTTCCACTCCAGCCAGAACCAACATTCGGTCCCGCACGAGTGGCCGTCGACGCCGCAGACTGGCCTGCGAAAGATGCAGGTATACACCAAGTCGATACGAACTGTTGGCCGAGTCTGACATCCAACCATCACACCACCCCGGGCAACATCTGGCAAGGGTAAACTTCGAGGTATGGCTTGACCGATTCTCCACCCAAGACTGATCTCGACGAGATTCGCTGGCTGATTGCGTCCGCTGACGCTGAATTGGCGCCGCCGCTGCCATCTGACCCCCTCAAGCTGGCCAGCCACTTCCGTAAACGACACAGCGCCGCCCGCAGCCGACTACTCGGTGAGTTGCATGAACTCCGACAGCGCGGCTCCGCAAAGTTTTCAGACGCTTCGAGCATGTTCTTCAGTCGCGTTGGCTACGAACAGTCAACGTCGGAAATCGTCGCCAACTACAAGGCAACTCGCTTTCCCGAGAACCAACCGATTGTCGACCTGTGTTGCGGCATCGGGGGAGATGCAATCGCCTTGGGGCGCCGGGCATCCCAACTGACGATCGTGGACCGATCGGAAACCGTCCTCGAGTTGACCAAAGCCAACCTGCGAGTTCACGGCATCGACCAGCCCGAAACGCGTATCGCGGATGTGCGTGACGTGCCGTTTTCGAATTACTCGACCTGGCATATCGACCCAGATCGACGGGCCGACGGCCAACGCCGTAGCCATGCAGAATCCTGCGATCCACCGTTGGATGAATTCCTGCGACACGTACGCGACTCGGGCGGGAAACTGAACGGAGCCGTCAAGTTGTCCCCGGCCGCCGATGTTAGCGAGCTTCTCGAACAGGACGTCGAACTCGAATGGATTGGCAGCTATCGCGAATGCCAACAACTCGTTGCCTGGTTCGGTTCGCTGGCGGAATCACCTGGTCGGCGAACGGCGACATGGCTGACGGGCGATGCACACAACCCGGTTCCTGCGAAGCTCGTGGAAGGGGAGTCTCGCGCAGCCCAGATCTGTGATCCCTATGAAAACTTGCCGACGTTCGTATACGAACCCCGCCCGTCAGTAAGAGCGGCGCAACTGGAGCCCTCTCTGGCCCATCGATTCTCCCTGATGCAACTCGCACCCGGAGTTTCACTCTTCGCATCGACTCAGGAGCAGAGTTCGACTCTGTTCAACCGTTTCAAAGCAATTGACGTCCGACCGTTTCGTCGCAAGCAACTGAAGAAATGGTTGAAGAGCCTGAATGTACAGGTGACGGAAGTGAAGAAACGCGATGTGGACCTGGCCCCGGACGCTTTGCTGCGAGAGATATCATCGGCATCGACCGGTGAACCGGCCGTGTTGCTACTGTTTCCCATTGGCAAGTCAACGCACGCCATGGTTGCCAGTCGCAGTGACTCCTGATCAGCGACGACGTTCCACACGCAAGTGTCCCTCTCGATCTCGTGGACGTGATCACTTCGATTACTCGTGACCTCATTCAGGTGTCACGCTTGCACACGCCGGTCGCTCTCTGGCGATCTGCCGCCGGTAAAAATTGCCGCTTGCATTGAATCATCCGCATGACTTTCGCGGCATGACCAAATGGCATTTCGATTGCGTACAGATGCAAGACACGTCTGTCACGGACACTCAATTGGAAAATGGAGAATGGAATGAAGACTCATCCCTTGCTACGCTTCGCTTCGGGCACGTTGGCCCTATTATTTGCCGTCGCCGGTCTATCCGGAAACGCAAACGGGCAAAACCTGTTTCGAACAGGTCGCCCGAGCTACACGAAACAACCGGCGACCGCACCCAACTGGGGCGCACCCAACTGGCAACGCCCTCGCGTCGCCGATCAGTACGCCCAGTCAATTGGGCGTGATGAAGCCCCGCGCAGCTTACCGTACAACGCGGGCCGACCGGTATTGGACAGTGACTATCAACGTATGTTGACGGCGTGGGAAAACTACCGTCGCGAAGCACTACGTTACCAACGGCGCTACGGGTCCGCGGAGTTCGTCAATAACGTGCTTGCTCCCCAGCCCCGACGAAGTTTGTCGGTCAACGAAGGCACCTTCGATCAGAGTTTGGGCCTTGAAGAACGCCCATCCTACAGTCGGGGCTATGCCGGCGATGGTGCTCGCTGCCGGGCCATCGATCGCGGCGACAACCGCTTCGGCGATCAGTCGCCCTGGGAGCGAGAGCGATATGAGACACCGCACGAGTCCCGTCAACGGCAGTTTGATCGCGAACGGGACTACCGAACGGATGCTCGCCCAGGCGACCCCGCCGACTTTCGACCTCGGCTGCGTCCCACGACAACGAGCGCACCGTACACGGAATTACGACCAGTGAATCGCTCGTTTTCGCCGCCATCGTCCAGAAGTGACAACCGCGACTTCGGTTCCTCGACGACCGTCACTCGACCGGAACAGCGTCTGAATCAGTCAATGCCGACGCGTCCTCTCGACCCGGCTCTAACTGCCCAACTTGGAACTCGATTCAGAACAGCCTTGCCAAACTGAAGCTGTTCCAGTCAAACGCCTGTCTGACTGGAACGCTCGTTGGCTGGAACGAAATGAAAGTTCCCAGCCGCATTAACTCGCACAGGCCATGCGAGGAGCGAAGGAATCGCTCCCCTCTTCAACAGGCCATGCTCTGCTCTCAGGCACCGGGTGCCTACTTGTCCTCAGTTTTCGCCTTCGCTGAGAACGAAAGCGCCTTCAGCGATGCAAAGACCGAGATCACACAGCACGAAAGCGAAATCAGTGTCGGCAGAGAGAACACTTGTTCCGCAAAGACCGCCATCACCAGACAAACAACCGCGGCCGCGATGGCGATGAACCAGCAAATCGCAGACTGGCGATCAAACGAACGACGCTGGTGACGATCGATTGCGGTGCGTGTTGACGTATTCGCAACCGCACGCAGCGTCTGCAAATTGGACGAGGCCTCGGGAGCGACAGCACGCGGAATGAATTCCGATGGAGCAAGCGGCTCGGTGTTTTCAACCTTTACTGGTTCCGGCTGCTGAACCGGCGCCTCCTTGACGGGTGCATCCTGGGTGGGGCTGGGCGTTCCCGCCGTTGAAGCAGCACCATCGCCACCAACTCGACGCATCAGCTGAGCCATGTAATCCTGTATCGAGTCGTCCTCGGGCGCCGGCGAGGGAACCTCGGCCTGTGCAGGCTCGGGGAGCGGCACTTCGAGTCCAGCGGGTTCCTCGGCAACCGGCTCTTCCTCAAAATCCATCGATTGCCCAAACTTCGCAAGGATGGAGGCAGTGTCGACGGGAGCCTGATCGACAGGTTCCGAGAACTGTAGTTCTTCTTCACTCATCGCGGGCTCCGCAAAAGGCGATGGAACCTCGGCAGCGACTTGCTCCGGTTCCTCACCAGCGTATTGCACCTCAGCCGACTCCTCGTAGCCAGCCTGTTCGTGAGCGGTTTCTACGTAGCCAGCCTGTTCGTGTGCGGCTTCTTCGTAGCCAGCCTGTTCGTCGAATTGAGCATTGGCTGCGGCGTCAACCGGTTCCTGGTACTCTTGAGGAGTTTCCATCGAAGTTGAATTTGCGGCGTCGAGGAGACCGCTCGCTTTGTCTTCCCCGTTCGCTTCGCTACGAATCCGAGCCAACATATCCATGGCTCGATTGTGGTCGATCGGGGGTGCGGGTTCGTGATCCTCAATGAATTCGCTCGAGGCATCATCGGACAACGGCTCCTCGTAGCCGGATGGTGTCGTCAGCGGAGATTCCGCCGCCACCATTTGCTCGTCAGCGGTGTACTGGTCCTCAGCGGTGTACTGCTGGGGCTCTACGTTCCCCTGTGCCTCGCAATCCTGCTGGTACTCGGCGTCCACGTCTGATTCCTGCTTGGACTCAATGCCCGCCCGACCTGCCTGTTCGACAGCCACGGTCAATTCCGAAATCTGCTCTTCATGGCCGGCGATCAATTCGGCAATCTTGCGCTCCGATTCATCGCTCGCGAGCTGCAGCTCCTGCTCTTTCGAATTTAGCTCCGAACGCAAGCTCTCCATCTCCTCTTGTTCGCGCTGTCGAGCTTCTTCGAATTCCTGCATGCGTTGCTGCAGCGAGTCCAACGCTTCGCTATTCTGCTGCTCCCGCTGATTCGCCTGTTCGACCTGCGAGGTCAGGTTGTCGATTTCCGCTTGCGCAGTCTCAAGCTGCCCACGCAAATCTGAACGTTCGGTTTCCCATTGTTCGGTCAACTCGAGTTCGCGTCCGCGAGCCGATTCAAGTTCTGTCTCAACAAGCGCAACGCGTGTCGCTGCCATCGCCGTGGCAGCCGCTTCGATTTCGGCGACTCGTGCCGTTTCGTCAACGGGTTCGGCGTATTGCTCGCCCTGCTCGGCAATGCGCGATACGCCCTCCGGCCGAACGACCTCTGACTGAGGCGAATTCGAGAGGACTTCGAAGTCAATTGGGCCAATCGTAAGGATGTCGCCCGGCTCCAACGATGCCGTCTCGAACAGCTCACCATTCAAAAACGTGTTTTCCGAGAGTCGCCGAATGACAACTCCGCCTTCACCGCGGAGCACCTGGCAGTGAACCGGCTCCACGCCCTGCCGGACAATACGAAACGTCGCCTCGTCAGACGATCCGATCGTACATCGATCCGCAGTAATTCGAACCGTTTGCCCGTTGCGAGGCCCTCCATGAAACCGAAAGCGGAGTGCGTCGATTTCCGCATTCAAAGAGCTAAACTCTGGCGTGGCCGTTGCTGTTAGGTTGTCGCGGGTCATTGTCGTTTCTATTACTAATGAGGCAGGCTATCATCCCGAACCCATGTCACGGAATCTCTACACAGCATGTAGGTTGCCAACTACCGCAAGTCAAAGTTCGCCGATAAGTACCGGACCATTTTTCCGTTTTTGCGGACAGAATCGGTTCACCCGGATGCAGGAATTGACGATGAACGAATACCGATGGGAGCGATTCGCGCGGGAGACAGGGTCTCCCAATTGCAATTTCGAAGTGTCCGCAAACCTCCCTGAAGACCAGACCAGCAGCCCCGCACACACACGCAAACCCGTACATAGCAGGAGTTTACAGCACGTCTACAGCGTTACCGGAACTGTGAAATTTTTCCCAAAGTCACGACCGTAAAGTGCGCAGTATATTTTGGTTGCCTCAAGGCCACGCGCTACTCATCGAGGCATTCAACTGGAACAGATCAACTGAGGCATTCGTGTTTCCAAATCGTGGTTGAAGGGGGGTACACCTTCATGACTCGACCGGGAACTTTGAGGTGACAACTAATGGCACGAACAGAAGCAATGGCCGAGATGCGGGAAATCCTGCTCACTCGGCGTGAGGCACTACGTAAAGCCCTCGCGGGCGACTTGAGCATGTTGAAGGATTTGCGTGAGCAATCCGGCGGCGACGTTGTCGACTTCGCTCTGGACTCAGCGCAGGACGAAATCAGCTCGCAACTTGCAGAGGTGGAGAGTCGCGAACTTTCCAGCATCGACAAAGCTCTCGAACGCATGAAGGCCGGCAGCTACGGTCAATGCGAGGCATGCAATGCCAACATCCCCCTGATGCGACTGCAGGCACTTCCCTATGCGGTGCTTTGCATCGACTGCCAGCGTGAAGCAGAAAAGCAAGGCATCGATGTGTCGCAGAATGTGGCCGACTGGAGCCAGATACTCGATCTCCCCGAAACGGATCACGTCATCGGGGATTTCGGAATGGACGTGTCGTAGCTGTCGTCGAGAAAGTCAGTCTTTCAACCGCCGCAACGGAATCGCGGCGGTACTCGAGTTCAAAAAAGGAGGGAGCGCGTGGCATTCATGGATGACTGCACGAGCAATTCGTACCCTTATTCGAAAACCTGGAGCGTACTTGCGTGTGCTCTGGCCCTGATGCTTCTCTCCGGGGCCGCAATCAATGCGGCAGAACCGGAAGAAGATGTGGATGACATCCCCACCATTTCATTGCGGGATGCACTCTTCGAAGAACTCGCCGTCGATGCGGATCGTTTCCAACAACAGTTTGGAATCGTGAAACGCGTCATACGACTGGTTCGCCCGACCATCGTACATATCGACGCCTACGCCACGGGTAACACCGATGCGGCCGCCGACGAAGCCGGATCGGGCGTCATCATCGACATTGGCGGCAACAAGTATGTCCTGACAAATCGACATGTCGTTGACACCATCGAATTGTCCAATGTCAAGATTCGCACCGATGAAGGCGAACTCCTGAAACCCAGGGAACTCTGGTCGGACCCCGCAACCGACGTTGCCGTCATCCAACTGGAGACGAACGATCTACTGCCCGCCAAAATTGGCAACAGCAACGACGTAGAAATTGGCGACTTCGTCATCGCCGTCGGCAGCCCATTTGGCCTCAGCCATTCCGCGACGCAAGGCATCATCAGTGCCAAAGGACGATGGGACCTCGCCCTTGGCGAAGGCGATGGAGCCATCCGGTTTCAGGATTTCCTGCAGACCGATGCCGCCATCAACCCGGGCAATAGCGGAGGGCCGCTGCTCAATCTTCGCGGCGAAGTAGTAGGTATCAACACCGCCATCGCCAGCAATTCAGGCGGCAATGAAGGTATCGGGTTCTCGATCCCGATCAATCTGGCCTTCAACGTTGCCCGACAGCTTGTCAGTGAAGGTATGGTTTCCACCGCCTACCTCGGAGTCCGGCTCGATGACTCATTCGCCAACAAATTGCGCCAGAACGTAACGCTCGTCAGTCGGTTGGGATTGTCCAAAGCTCGAGGTGCTTTTGTCAAATCCGTCACGCCCGGTTCGCCCGCCTACGACGCCCAGATCCAGCCCGGTGATGTCATCGTAGAATTCAATGGTGCAAAAGTGGAAGACGACGATCATCTCATCAACCTTGTCAGCCTCACACCACTCAATGACATTGTTGCCCTGAATATCGTGCGTCAGAAACGCGAGTACCTTGTGCATGTTCGTGTTGGACGACGCCGCGATTTTGAATCAACGAAGCAGGCACGACGAAACTAGCGGGACGGCGCTGGTTCGCTCGTAGTACCGCGTTTCAGCCGAAAGATAGCCGGCCAAACGAGATTGGTCGGCGAAAAGTTCGGTGCAGTAACCGTGATCCGGCAAGCCTCTACGTGTTCTGCCCTGCGTATCGCAAGCCCCGAATGATGCAGTCTGAAATGGCTGCATGATCCACTGCCGTCGCCACATCCATGTTGTTGCGCCAGGTGGGCCGACTGCGGCGGTCAAAGACCGTAGCGCCACGCGTAATCTCACCGCGAGTCTCCACATCCCCGGCCATTTCACGGGTCGCAAAAAGCTCGGGGTGGACGACATACAAAACGCCCAGTGCATCATGAAGGTAAACGCCTTCCTGCCCCAGCTCCCGACGACAGGAGCGGAACAGGTGGGGCACGATCTTGTGCATCAGACTGCCGGCACGCGTCTCCGCATCGGGAAGTTCACTGACCAGATCGTATGTCATCATCACTCGCTGGGTTACATCGAGCGGGATGAGCGTCTTCGTCGTAGGCGAGGCAAACACGACACGAGCCGCCTCGGGGTCGCAAAACATGTTGAATTCCGCGGCCGCCGAAATGTTGCCAATGCTCTCAATCGAACCACCGATCATGATGATCTGACCAATCATTGATGTCAGTTCCTGTTCACGCTGAATCGCCCGCGCGATGTTGGATAGCGGACCAAGCGCAACAATGGTGACCTCGCCCGGGAATTCGTGAACAACGTCCGAGATCACCTTTTCCGCGGGACGTTGATTGTGCAACTCCGCCCCCGGCAGTCCCGCATCACCCAGACCGTCTTCGCCGTGAATGTGGCGTGCATCGGCAGCCGGCACACTGTCACTGACAATTGCCGCTCCAACGCGAGGCCATTTCGGAGGATCCAACTGATCCAGTATCGTCAGGACATTGCTGGTTGCCTGATGACCGTCCACGTTGCCCGCGGTCGCCGTAATCGCCACAACTTCGATACGCGGATCGAAAAGCGCCAGACAAATGGCGACCGCGTCATCGATCCCCGGATCACAATCAATCAGAATTTTTTTGACCATTGGACTGCCAAAGCTGTAGTGTCTATTTGCACATATCAGCTTTCATCGTGCCGCGATTGGTGCGAGCCAAATAGGGAATCTACAGGTCCATTGATTCGCCCCGTTTGGTTGCAGAATATGCGGTCTGCACTGCAGCTGACGACCGCGCAAAAGAAAGGGGAGCCGCAAAGGCTCCCCATATGAACAGTTATTGCGCCAACCGTGATGCCGAGTGACGTTTAACGCCGCCTGCGTGCCACCCCAAAGAGAGCCGCCATCGACAGGAGTAGTCCGGTGACTCCGGCCGGTTCAGGAACGGACGAGGCGGTTGCACCGGCCGGAAATCGTCCAAAGTTGGCCGACAACTCCAGGAAGTCGGGAAATTCGACCACGCCATTTGGAACAAAGTCACCCTGCGACCATGTCGCGCCAGACTGATTGAAGTTGCCCGACATCGTCAGGAAGTCCGGGAACGAAACCTCACCGTCGAAATTCGCATCGCCGTTTACTTTGCGAACCAGTTCGTGATCAAGGAAGAACTGCAAATCGGCCCTGTTCAGGATGTCATCACCGTTCATGTCGTACGTCGAAATGTCGGTTGAAGTGGCAATCGCCGCTCCCAAACTGTCAATGTCAGCGAGATCGCAATCACCGTCGCCATCAAAGTCACACGCGGGTCCGTCGGATACCGGTGGAACAAATGGAGCGAGGATCTCGCCGGTTTCAAACCCAAGGAAGTCTTCACAGAATTGGTCCGTCTTGCCAATCTCGTAATTTCCTTCTTCTGGGGCGTACCGGCTTACAAGGGTGAACGTCTGAGTCGTTCCTGGAGTAACGCCCCCGGATGGATGGTCACAAATCAGACCATCACCAGCGAGGTACGTGACCTCCATGTCATTGGCAATCGGCCGCCCCGACACGGGCTCCCTTTGTACGTCAATGATCTCGGTGAAGTCAGCGTTGTAGACCACCCGGTATGGCGAATACTCCCCCACCCAGTTTTCCGGTGGGTCAATATCGCGAAGCGAAAAGCCCAGATCTTCGCCTTCGATGACTCCCGGACCATTGGCCACGTTCAGTCGAAACCAGTCGACTCCGACAGTACTGAAAAGTGATGTCGCGATCGTGTAATCGTAGATGTACAGTCCGCCGTCGGACGTGACATCAACGCTTATCTCCGCCGTGAGTTGAGCGGAGCACGGGCTGGAAACAGCAGCAGCGAGGAGCACGCTGCCAAGAAGGGTGGCGAAGCGACCTTGCAAACTCATCATTGATGCAACTCCTGAATGTCGCGGATTCCGCGACGCAAATACCAGCCCCTTCATGCACGGTCAGTATAGTTGCTGGTGCGTAGTTACCGCAAATCGATTGGTAGGTTTCAATCACCGCGGCTTAACATTCGAAGCTCAGTAGCCGTCAATCAGCGTGGACAGAGACAACGTCACCTGGCTGCAACACGATCGGTTCCGCACTTGTCTTCGACCGAATGGCATCGGCCCATGCGTTGGCATCCTGTTCGATGGGTGGCCATGTGTTGTAGTGAGCCGGTAACACACGCTTCGGATTCAACAACTTCGTTGCCTCCACCGAATGCCGGGGCCCCATCGTAAACAGGTCACCGATTGGCAAAACGGCCAAGTCCAATCCGCCGTTACCAATGAGTTTCATATCGCTGAACAGGGCAGTATCGCAGGCGAAATAAACTCGTTTTCCAGCCGCTTCCACGAGAAAACCAGCCGCTGTTCCCCCCGGGGCGCCGTCGGGCATCTGGGAACTGTGAAAAGCAATCGTCATTTCAACTCGACCAAACGGCAAGTCGACACCACCGCCCAGATTCATACCAATCGAGTTCTGTACGTTCTGCGTTTTCCCAAACCATTCGGCCACTTCGTACATCGCCACCACAGTCGCCCCCGTCCGGTTGGCGATCGATGCGACGTCCGCGACGTGGTCAAAGTGGCCGTGCGAGACAAGCACAAAATCGGCATCCAAATCCGCAGCCTTACAGGGCGCCGATGGATTGTCATCCAGAAAAGGATCGAGCAGAACTTTCGATTCACCGATCTGCATCGCCCAACTGCCATGCCCCAACCAGGTCAACTCAAAACTCATCGCTTCTCTCCCGATCAACTCCGGTCCATGCAACACTACCGTCGGCCGGGTCAGAGCCCCAGCTCAGCCTTCATGTTGACCTTGTAGCCTTCAACACCTGGCTGACCATATGGATTCAGTTTCATCACGCGACCTTCTACCACGGTAGCGATCATTAGCATCTGAAATAGCTGGCCAAGATGGAACTCGTCGATGGCCGGCAAGACGATGTCAGCCGTGGGACGATTGTCATCGAGGTAGGCTTTGTTGGTCCCTTTGATCGCGGCCGTCATAATGTCCGGCAACGTACGATCGGCGAGTACGTTCAACTCGTCCTGATTCCATTCCTGGGTACCCACGGCCAGTGCATCGCGACGCCACGATTCCGTGATCAGATTCAGGACGAACTTGTCGCGGGTACCTTCCTGGTGCTGCTGCGCTCGCGAGTGCAAATCGCGCGTGTTCACAACGGTCAACGGTGTCGCCCCACGCTCGTGCTTGCCAAGACTCTCGGCCATCAACTGGTCGTACCAAAGCCCGGTCGCCTCGAGGCTCTTTGCCCAAGCCGACATGATCCGCAGGTTGTAGCCATACTTCTCATACATCAGATAGTTCGAGGCCACGAATTGCTGAACCACATTATCCTGGTAGCTGGCCGTCCGAAAATGCTCGTTCATGGACGCGGCACCCTCAAGCAACCGCACGATATCCAGCCCCAGCACCGACGCAGGCAACAGTCCTACCGGTGACAGAATTGAGAATCGTCCACCAACTCCATCGGGCACCTGGAAAACATCCTGACAGCCAATCGCACTGGCCAGATCAAACAGCTTGCCCGATTTCCCCGTGACCGGCACGATCAACTCACCCAGTCGATCCTTGCCACAACAGTCCGTAAGTACACGCATGAACTGCCGGAACGCGGCCGCTGTTTCCAGCGTGCCGCCGCTCTTGCTGATCACAACAATCGCCCAGTCCTCGCCAGAAGAGGCATCCAGCAGGTCAATCAGCCCCTGACTGGCATCGTTGTCGACATTGTTACCTTCAAAATACATCCGCGGACGTGAGCCACGGTCACCGCGAGACAATTCGTTGTGATAGGGGTGGCAACAGCCTTCCATCAGTGCTCGTGCACCCATGTAGGATCCGCCGATACCCAGAACAACAACGCGATCAACCGTCTCGCGGAGTCGACCAGCCGTTGCAAGGATGCGTCCCAACTCGCTTTCGCCTCGCGTGTCTGCGTACTCGGCAAGGATCTTTTCGGGCATCTCAAAGAACGCTGCATCCAGTGGCTGCTTCTCGGCAGGTACTGCGGACGGGTCACCGGCAAGTAGCTGGAGATCCGTCGTCAGAACTTCTTCCCTTGCGGCCGTGAGCATGGCTTCCGCGTCCGCCATGTCGGCGGCGGTGATGCCATTGGAAGCGGCGAAGCTGCCGGCAAGGTCGTAACGAATGAGTGACATAACAGTTCTCCTAGGCGCCCACTTCGACGACCGACGCGTCGTAGTCTTCGGGCGGTTCGAATCCAAGACAGACAATCGAAGTCGCAGCGAGCGAACTCACACCGAGGTCATCGCGACCGGTGAGTTTCAGCTTCGCCTTACCGGACGGGTCATAAACGAAACAGGGAACAGGATTCAGCGTGTGGCTTGTCTTGCTCTTGGGCTGTCCGTCCTTACCCAACTTCAGTTTCCCATCCTTGCCCACTTCAAACATTTCATCGGCGTTGCCGTGATCAGCGGTGACAATCAGCACTCCGCCCACAGCATCAATCGCTTCGATGAGACGAGCGAGGCAAAGGTCTACGGTCTCGACCGAAATTTCAACCGCCAACAGGTCGCCCGTGTGACCGACCATATCTCCATTGGGATAGTTGACCCGAATGAAGTCATGCTTCTTCCCATGGATGGAATCCAGAATAATGTCGGTGATTTCGCCGCCCTTCATCCACGGCCGTTGTTCGAAAGGCAACAGGTCCGACGTTACTTCAACGTACTCCTCCAGCGTGTCAGAAAACTTGCTACTGCGATTGCCGTTGAAGAAGTAGGTCACGTGGCCGTATTTTTGCGTCTCGCTAACCGCCAGCGTGGAAACACCGCTCGCCGCGAGATATTCGCCCATCGGCCGATCGATCACGGGCGGCGAAACGAGAAACCTTTGCGGGATCTTCTGGTCCGCATCATATTCCATGATGCCGGCGAACCTGACATCCGGAATCGGCCCTCGATTGAACGTATCGAGATTCGGATCATCAAAGGCACGCGAAATCTCCAGAGCTCGATCGCCCCGGAAATTAAAGAGAATGACTGCGTCGCCGTCCACGATCGGACCGACGGGCTTGCCGTCTTCGACAATGACAAACTCCTTCAGATCCTGGTCGATGACACCCGGATTGTCCGCTCGCAGGGTTTCGATGGCTTCCTTCGCCGATTCAAATTGCCGGCCTTCGCCTTTGACGTGGGTATTCCACCCTCGCTCAATCATGGGCCAGTCAGCATCGTAGCGATCCATCGTGATATACAGGCGACCACCACCGGAAGCGATCCGATAGTCGAAGTCGCCGGAACCATTGATTTCCGCGAGCACACCTTCCAGTTGCGCAACGTACTCCAGCGCCGAGGTGGGCGGTACGTCACGACCGTCCAGCAACGCATGCACCCTGACGCGTTTTACGTTCTCTGCCGCCGCGCGACGCACCATCGCCAGCAGAATGTCGATATGCGAATGCACGTTTCCATCGGACAACAGCCCCATGAAATGCAGCGTACCGTCATCCGAAGTTGCCTGCGTGACCAGTTCTTTCCAGACCTCGCCTTCGAACATCGCCCCGGATTCAACGGCGTTCTTTACCAGTAGTGCGCCCTGATCGAAGACTCGACCGGCCCCAATTGCGTTGTGCCCCACCTCGCTGTTGCCCATGTCGTCGTCGGTCGGCATACCGACGGCGTGACCATGCGCTTTCAATTGGGTGTAGAGCGAGTTCTCCTTGAGCCAGTCAAGCGTCGGTGTGGATGCCTTGGCGACCATGTCGCCCCTGTCACCGTGCCCAATTCCAACGCCGTCCATGATGACCAGAACTACCGGTCCATTGGGGCCGGAATAGGCTGAGTTGCGATTTAGCGGATTCATCAGTGTGCGTTCCGTGAACGCCCCAGTTGGGTAAGTTGTTCCAGCGACACAATGTGACAGTTAGCTCCCGTGTACACCAGACGGGAACTAACGAAAATCAGGCTCCCGTCGATTGCGACGAGAGCACAACTCAACCGTCAAACCAGGCACTCGGCAAACCAGCGTGCAGTCCACCAGATCAGTCAACGAGCGTTGGATCGACACCCAACGTTCCCTCGAGCACAGGTTGGCCCTTGACGGCGGCTAACTTGGCCTTGGACTCTTCTAACTTGGCTTGCACGTCCAATCGTTCGAACTCGCCCTTATACATGGGCTTCTCGAGGAACGCCTCGAGATATGCGACGTGCCGTTCCCAGAGTGATGTGCGGACACGGGAAGCCGCTTCGAGGCGAGCCTGGTACCAGTCACTCTTGAGCATCGCATCGCGGTCGAAGAGACCACGCAATTCCGGCGCGTCGATCGTCATGCCCTCGTACTCGCCGTGCACCATCACATGCAACAGTGCTTTCAGCGGCGGACACGCATATTCGACACTGCCATCATCGAAGTACAAGGAGGCGACACGTTTCTGCGTCTCGACGATGTTCTCAATGCCATCGACAAAGTCTTCCATCGACTGACGCTCCGGTTCGAGCATTTCATCCGTGAAGACCCGATCTGGTGAACTAAAGACGCGCCCAAAGAAAGTGGCCACGAAGTCTCGCGTGATGCGATACCCCAATCGTGAAGCCAGCACCTTGCGCTCACCGTGCTTGAAGTCCTCCACCTTCTGCAAATAGCCTTGTCTGATAAGGTAGGACGGATCGCGTTCCTTGATGAACATCCTCGCCCATACTTCGGGCATCAGCAGCGAAATATCGTGGGCGACCTCGAACTTGCGTCCGATGTAGCCGGCCGCGGTCGAGAACCCGTGATCTTCAGTCAGGATGTAGCTCACCAGAGCCGCGTTCAGATCGTGGATTGGCAACAGTGCATTGAAGGGCCCCTTGGTGAGCGCGCCTTCGCTGCCGGCACCAGTCGTCGACGGACTCTTACCCGTGAGACTGGCAATGAAGTCCATGAAGAGCTCGGGCAGTTCCTGGTAGTGAATCGGACTGTAGACTGCCAGCGCACGAATCCCGGCCTCCGGATCGGGCGGATTGTTGCGGCGTCCCGGCAGGACAGAGTTCACAGGAAACGGCACGAAGTGATCCAACGGAATGCGGCGGTACAGCCGAGCACCGATGTTCCCGAGGTAAACGCTACGGGGATCTTCAAGGTCCGGACGGTTCTGCAGGTAGCGTGGATTCTTGGTCGCCGCACCATCAATCAGACGTGGCTGGTGCGTGCTGATCACATAGTCCGGACTTTCGGCTTCGGCAAAGTTGCCCAAACGCTCCTTCATTGGTTCGGTAAACTCTTCGAATCCGATCGTGTCCTTGACCATCTCGCGAACCGTCGGGCGATCGAGCGGTTCATAATTGGAGAAGAACAAACCGCTCTGACTGAAGTCGCGTTCTGTCTTCTTGTCGTAGCCGCGGATGATCGCATCGTCCGGTCGCTGGAAAAGTCGATACTCGCAGTTCTTCACGAACTTCAGACATGGCTTCGACACGTTCGCAAACAGGTGACGGACCACGGACGATGGCACGACAACACTAACGGAGATATCGTCCTCGGTCTGAATCTTCCTCGCCGGAGCAAAATCGTTTCGCAGCGAAAATGTTCGCCAGGTACCGTCTTCACCGTAACCAACACGCAGATATTGGGTGACGAGGCGATTTCGACGGTAGATCAACTCATTGCCCGGCTTGCCGTCAATCCAGTCCACAGTGAAACGATCCTGCCAGTCATCGCCCCACGTCGAATCGTGAAAACGCTTGATGAGCAGGACCAGGTCACGCACGCTTTCAGGAATCGAATTGAGGAAAGCGTTGTATTCGTCACGATATTCGGAGTTGGGCGTCAGTAGCTTGACGACCGAACCCAATGATCGCTCGGCGCTGAGAACAGGGCGACTTGGCTTGTTCGGATCGTGCGGTTCACGGTAGCGATCGCCAAAATCACGACTGATGATCTGCCAGGCGTGATCCAGATCAGACTTCAGATCCTGGACGTAGACCGGGCCAGCGATCATCGCATCCTGCAGCGACTTCGAAATCTCCGACTTACCACCGCCGGAAACCGTACACGGCTTGTGGCAAAAAGTTCCTTCGGCCGTTGTGCCAATCAATCGCCAACGTTCCCCTGAGGAGAGTTTGGCCATTTCAACCTTGTAGCCCGATGGCAGCACATACGTAATGCCCGGCTGTAGCCCTAACGTCTGTTGTCCATCGTCGGTGTCCCAGGACAGACGCTGATCACGCAGGTTGATTTTGACGTTTTCTGGTACGTAATAGATGTCTTCGTATTCACGATCGATGCCAAACCCGCGATCGTCGAGCGTCATCAACTTGCCATAGTTCTCGACGACATCTTCAAAGCGGTGGTCGACATCAGGACGGAAATCACTGAGCGCAAATTCCTGCCCGAGGTCAAACGAAGGAAACGCAATTGCGCCACCGGCGTGCTCTTCCTCGCTCTTGCCGGCAAGGTTACACGCATAACTGATTTGCGTTTTGACCTCTTTCTTGCAGTAGCCGAAGTAGCTGTCCGCAATCAGCGTCACCACGACGCCGCGTTTGTCTCGCACGGTAAGCTTGAATGCCGTGCCGTCGTTGTACTTTTCGTCTTCGTTGTCCCAGAACATTCCATCGCGAATCTGTCGCTCGGTTGCGTCCGTGCGGGCAGGCAAGCCAAGCTCTTTTTTCGTGAGATGAATCAGGTGCGGAGCCAGTATCACGCAGCCCGTATGGCCCGACCAGTGCTCGATGTCCAGCCGCGAGTCATTCTCCGGCAGGTACGGATCGCCTGCGTTGCCAAAGATGCTTTCCACGAAATCCAGGTTGCTGACAAGATTTCCGGGCGCGAAGAATCGCACTTCCATCGACTTCTCTTCCGTGAAGCCCGGTACCTCAGGGCAGATCACGGGACGCAACAGCAGCGACACGAACACATGAGCCGGTTCTTCGCTATTCGCCGTGAAGGGCAGCTTCATCAAATCCTTCGGCGGATTCAGCGCGTGGGCCAACAGGCGGGCAAAGACGCGTTTGGGCACGCTCTTTTTGTCCGCGGGAATGGGCAAGCCGCCTTCGGTCACATGAAAGACGCCCTTGGTCGTACGTCGGTCATGCAGCGGATTGTGGCAAACGCCCTGATCAACCCGGTACGACGAAAGAATGGAAGACTCGAAACGGTCCTCATTCGCCGGCAGGGACAACATCCGGCCAATTCCGTGTCGTTCAAGGACGAGCGCATCTCGCGGTACGAGATTGCCGTTGCCAAATTCGTCATCCGCGATGACTCCCAGGTAATCGCGAAGAAACGAGTTGATGGCTGCGTCGGCGGGACACAGGTGCTCCGCCAGGAGTCGCGACTGTTCCTGGAATTTTGCGATCAGCGATCGACCAAGATCCAGAAACGGATAGTCGCCCTCGCTACCTACAATAGGGTAGCCGCGGGAAGCCAGCTTGAGATTCACAAACTCGCGAAGTCGATTTTCTTCTGCAGCCGACGCCATTACAGCGCGACCATCTTCGAACCCAATAGCGTCTGTCTGATTCTTCTTCATTCGTCTTGATTGAACCGCACGCCTCCTGCCTGACGAAGTGCGAGGTTACCTGGTGCTGTGCCCAAACACGCTCAAACCGAGCAGGGCGGCGGAGAAAAAAGGGATTTTGCCGCTAGGCGCGGCCCGTCTACTTCAGTGCCTGAATCACCCGATCCAAGCGGGATAACCGCAGAGTCTACCAGCCAGGGGCCCGTTCTGGCAGGAGGCCATTTGAGACGTATCAAATTCTGAGCTAGGTTTTTTCGACGTATGCGCGCATCCTTGGCGAATACGAGTGACAGGCCGGATTTTCCTCCTATCGGATTACTGTAACAATTCAGCATGTCCCGAGGGCAATCCTACGCTTCGGCCGGACCGAGAAGATTGTATGAGCGACGATATTCAACGCTTCCATTCGAACTTGCCAAGGTGGCAAAAATTCCTGGACGTCTTCCAGCCGCCGGACGCAATCCGCGAAGATGCCGCCCTCGGCGAGCTGCGGCAGCGTCTTGGAAACATCCGCAGACGAATGCGAGACGGCCCTGACGCGCCCCTACGTGTTGCTTTTTTTGGCCCCACGGGCGCCGGCAAGAGCAAGCTGTTTGGCTCCCTGATCGGCGACAATTTTAGTGGTTCGGGATTTAAACGCCCCTTCACACGAAATTCATTCTACTACGTCCACTATGACTGGAAGCCGCTGGTCGCCGCCCTCGAAGGGGAAGTCTCGTTGCACGAGAACCCGGATTGGCACAAAACCATCCTCGTCGACACGCCGGATTTCGACAGCGTGGAGACCGAGAATCGGGACGAAGCCGAACGGGTGTTCCTGGAAAGTGACGGATTCCTGTTCGTCACCGATGCGCTCAAATACGCCGACGCGTCAACATGGGAGTATCTGGCGAAGATCCACAAGTCAGGCAAGAAGTTTGCCGTCGTCCTCAATAAGGTTAACTCGCCCACTGTCTCCGAGGGCTTCCGGGAACGATTCGAGCGAACGCTCTGCAAGGAAGGACAGACGCCAAACTACGAAGAAGTGGTCGTGCCGGAGTTTCGCATCGATGACACGACACTCATCGACGCCAACCACGAATCCATGGTCCACCTGCGCGAAACAGCAAGGACCATGATTGATGATGGTGATTCGCGTCAGGAAGCCAGCGCTGTATTGCTGCAGCGCGAGTGTGAATCGTTCTGCACCTGGTCCGATGACTTGCGTTCACGGGTCACGGGGCGTCGCACGCAAATCGAAGAAGCCCGCCAGGCTCTGCAGGAACGCGCCCAGGCAGCCAAACGACGGCTGGACTTTCGCCTGTCGTCCGGACTCGAACCGGCCGTTCGCGACGACGTCTACCAGGACGTCCTCAAACGCCTCGAGAAAATTGACGTTCTCAGTTATCCCCGGAAATTGATGGCCATGCCCATCAATGGCATTCGCTCGCTCGTCGGCGGCTGGTTCTCTGGCGAGCCGGAAGAACCCGTCAACACGGAACCGGCCTTTGCCGATCCAATCAGCTCCGAAACATTTCACCTGCTGGAATCAGAACTGATTGCGTTCGCGGATCAGACACGCAACGACATCTCGGAACGCCAGGGGCTGGAGAACCTGATCGACCGCAAGAAGTTTCGGGAACTGCGGTTCGACCACGACGAATTGCAGAAGATGTACATCGATCACCACGACCGATTTTCCCAGTGGGTGGCCGACCAGGCGGAGGCCACCGCGTCGCAGATTACAGGTGAAAACAAGGCGAAATTCGTACTCTCGCAAGTCCTGTTCAACACCGTCCTCATCTCCTCGCAGGTCGCCATCGGCGGCGCGTTTTCGTTTCTCGATCTCGGGGCAACAGGCGTGATCAGCCCCATGGTGGCAAAAGGAATTTCCATGGCCATCGGCAGCGAGAAAGTGAAAGCGTTTGAGGAACAGGCCCACGCCGAGCACCAGCGTTCCCTTGCCGAGTTGCTCGATCTGGGAAGGCAACGATTCGAAACGTTCCTGGATCACGCGACGGAGGGGCTCGACGAACTGGAACAGAACCTCAACGAAATCAGCGCCTCTCGCTCCATTATTTCACCGGTGGTGGAACGGTTTCGCGCCAGCGGCAAGCCCGCGCAGTCTCCAGCAACGGAGGTGGACGAATGACCTCGCCTTCTTCAACGGCCATGAGCCATACAGACGCCCAGCCACGTGACTGGCAGGGCATTGGTACTTACCTCGAACAGAAGAACGTCCAACTTCTCGAAGCCAAACAGCAGTCGGCGTTCCTCGGCACATGGAGTGACATTACCCGTCAGGTAGAAAGCCTGGAAGACGCAATTCTGATTGGCCTGGTGGGCGGAACGGGCGTGGGAAAATCAACGTTCATCAACGCGCTGGCAGGACAGGAAGTTTCCCGCAGCAGTGATCGACGACCAACGACCGACCGCGTCATCGTCTATCGTCATGTGAGCACGGATATGCCGGGCGAGGTTCCAGCCGAAGACTTCGCTCAGCCTGAGGTGCTGCACGACAACGACAAGATGCAAAAAGTTGTGCTGTTCGACTTTCCGGATTTCGATTCTGCCGAAGACGCACACACGCACATCATTCGCAAGTACCTGCCGTTTCTGGATGTGCTGTTGGTCGTCGTGGACGACGTGAAGTACGCCGACCGTCGGCTTTACGAATTGCTGTCAACGCTCGACCACGACCCACGCAATGTCTTCGTGATCCTCAACAAGATTGATCGGTTGGCGAATCGTTATGGTGATGATACCGAGCGGGTGATCTCCGAACTGGTTGCCGATCTCGATGACAAACTCAAGAAAAATAGCGGCCTCGACCTGGCCGAGGATCAGATGTTTCCCGTCGCAGCGCTCGCCGTCTACCAGGCACGCACCCGACAGGAGCAAACGCCCGCGTCGGAGCGGTTCTTGAAAGTCGAGTCCATGCTCGAGGGCTTTCAGGAAGACAAACACCGCCGCGCAGCAAAAGAACGCAACATTGACTCGCGGAAACGTGAGCTGACGACCGCCCTGGTGAACTCCGCGCTCGGCGAGGAAAACGAGGCCGTCCTGGCCGAAGCCAGGATGCTGGTACAAAACTGGCGTGGGGAACTCGATAAGGCAATCCGAAGCGTCCCCGTCGAAATCCTTGGCGATTCCGAACGAAGTGCCGTGCGTGGTGCGAGGCTGCGACTCTCTGGCCCCAGCTGGGGGCTGCCTTTTTCACTGTTCTTTACGTTGCTGGGAGAGATCCGACGCCGCAGCGCAACGGCCGTTGAACCATCCGAGCTGGGCCAGCGAATCCTCCATCACTACAGCAGCTTCTTCGACGCCATCAAGAACGTGCGAGCGCGGTTTCAATCCGAATTTGCCAGCACCAAAATCAAGCTGTCGATCAACCAACCGGAATCGACCGACATCGTGCGGGTCTCGCCTTCGCAAATTTCCGCTGACCTACAGAAAGCCGTACAGCAGGAGCGCAAACATGTGCCGCTCGGACGACGCTGGCTGGCTCATGTCCCGGCAATCGGCACACTGTCCCTCGCTCTTTGGGGCAAGATCTACGATCTACTGGATGGCGAACGCGGCATTCTTGGCTCGATCTTCGACACGCTCAGCCCGACGTTCATCATGGGGACCATCGTTGGCGTGTTGCTGGTCTATGGCCTGACAGCATTCGTGATCTGGCTGCGGGAGATTCAGAAACTGGATCATGAGATCACCACGGCCGAGCAAAAGACACGCGAAATCGTGCGTAAATCCGGGCAGGATGCCGTCGATCATCTGGACGCCGATGTAAAGTCGCTGCACGACGAGTTCGAGCAACTTGAATCGCTGATTGAACGCTAGGCGATTTGAGTTTTCCCAGCGTAGGCGATGGAGAATTCGCCACTCATCCGCTCACGGTTTGGGGGAGCAGATTGAGTGGCGTTGTGCCTGACGGCCGACGAACCGATTAGCGTTCGACTTCTTCCCACAGCTCGCGTCGCAGCGAAGCGGGCGTCGCCCAATCCGCGTGGCGTCGCTCCAACGCATCCAGCTCATGCGTCAACGCATTGTCGAATAGCAGGAACGAATCCAGATGAACGGTCATCTGACCGCCGAAATCATCTTCACCCAACATCAGCTTAAGATTGGTGCTCGTCGTCTGTTCAGCCATGGATCTACCTTCTGCCGTTCCATGCCGTCCTGGCAGTCTTGATCCGGCTGCTTCTTGAAGCCGGGTTCCAACGCTCGTGCGTTCTTAGGTCTTAATACGCAGACAATGCCGATTGGTTCCAGGTTCGGGAAAATGACTTCTGAATCGATTGTGCGACTGCACTGCCTGCACAAGCTGATTCTACCGGAAACCTGTAGAAACAGCGAAGCAAAAGCGGTGCCACGTCGTGCCTCACATGTTGCTGGCAGCGCACGACGCCGGCGAGCACGATTCACATTGTTGCTATCGAGTGCTTTGGTTAGACTCCAAGCGGTGGAAATCGCCTAGGTGCGAACCGCCAAAAATATGATTGAGAACCGTCCTTGGGCATGTCTCGTATGGGTACTAGTCGTTCTGACATGTGGTGAATTCTCACCAACCAGGGCGAGAAAACGGATCTGATAACTGGTACGGAAACGCGACACGGCAATTGGCGTCAATTGCACAACACGAAACTTCACGTGTTCGTCCCAAGGCAGACAGGCGGCATAAACTGCTGTGTACAGCTGACCGCTACAGGGAGTCTTTTAAAGAATTCGGTTGAAGCCCGACGTGGGGCAGGACGATACGGAGGATGCGTTTGCGTCGCTAGCAAAGTCATCTCTGTAGCAAGGAAAGCTCCCACGACACGGATTTGCGACCATCCGCTTTTCAGGTAATTGATGTTAGTGGGAAGCGTTCTTCCGTTTGAAAACGGAAACGCCGTCCAACAGGCTTTCCTTCGTTTGCATCGTGCAGACACAAAGCCGCTTGCTACAGGAGAAATGGCAAATGGAAATCTACGGCCCAGGTCAGGTTCAAGGCGCTCAGTCAATCAAACCAACGCAGCAGTTGAAGTCCGTTCAGACCGAACAGACAATCGACAACAACATGCCCGTCGATCAACTGGATATATCCGCCGAAGCGGACTTCGTTAGTCAGGTCCACGACCTTCCCGATGTCCGCGCCGATCGCGTCGCCGACATTCGTGCTCAACTCGATGCCGGTATCTACGAAACGGACGAGAAGCTGGACGTGGCGCTTGGCCGATTGCTGGACGAAATTGGCTAGTCCGATTCAATTGGCGGGATACGGAACATGACTCAATTTGACCGCACGGTTGTGAATTGACCGCACGGTTGTGAATTGACCGCACGGTTGTGAATTGAGCCGCGTTCAGTCTAGGCTTGGGAACGTTTTGATTCCTGAGTCCTCCGCTTCCGCAAATCTAGTTGCAAGAGCGCCCGTATCCGCTTGACGGGTGCGAACTTGCAACCGTTATCAAGCCAATGTCAAACCCGCCCCCCGCTGGGGTGTCCACACGCATCCGCATCATAGCTCGAGTGTTACAGATCTCGTCAATCGGTGGAATTCAACTTCCACTTGCCGCAGAAAAGCACGCGTGGCGGCGAAGTGGGCATTTGCACAGCAGGCTCGGCTGACTTGTGATCGACGTCACCCCGTCTAGAATGATGGGGTACTGGTCACAATTCGCGAAAGCCGAACCTGTAAATGGCAGAGTTTAATCTTGGGTCTATCGAAGTCTCGCTCTCACCCAGTGAGCGATTCGCGGAGTTTCTGCAAAGTCGTGGTATGCGACTTACGCAGCAACGGCGCGCCCTGATTGAGCTAATCTTTCGGCAGCATGAGCACTTTGATGCCGATGCGCTCGTCGAGGAACTGAGGCAAAACAAGACCGACAGTGTCAAAGCCAGTCCCGCTACGGTCTATCGCACGCTAAAGGAACTTGTTGAAGCCGGCCTGCTGAAACGCATGCACCTGAACGGCCGGGCTGTCTACGAGCATGACTATGGCTATCCGCAGCACGACCATCTGCACTGCGAGAAGTGCGACAAGCTCATCGAATTCCAGAGCGATGAGCTCAAAAAGCTTCGTGAGGCCGTCGCCGCCCAACACAACTTCCGCGTTTCGTCGCATCGGCTGATCATCAGCGGCACATGCGAGGAGTGCTCAAAGAAACGACGTCGCAAACGTCCACTGGACCTGATCTGACGGGGCGCTCGTAAGGCTGCCGCATCGATTTCGGTTGGCTTGCCGTTTGGCTTGTATTCGTTGGCTTCGCCCGTCATCAAACGGAAATAGGGGAGGGCTCTTTCGAACCCTCCCCGATGTCCAACTCGCATCTTTGGCAATCACTTCAACCGCGAACTCTAGAAGGTGAAGATCGCGTCAATACCGAAGAGGCTCTGGTCGAAGTCACCCGCGGGAGACCAGTCGAAGCGAACTTCTGGTCGCACGACAACGTTTGCGTGTGGGCGAATGTTCGCACCGAAGGTTGCTTCGTAGAACGAAGTACCGTCAGCTTTCCACCATTCAGCACGTGCTCCAAGACCCAGACAGTCGGTGACCGAGTAGATGAAGTACTGGTTGATGCCAATGTTTTCTTCGCCAGTCGATCCGACGTCAACAAGGTCGCTCTGAACAACCCAGTTCAGGTTGTCAGTAACGGTCATGTCAAGGACAAGACTGTGCGAGTAAGCCTCGTCACCACGCCAGCCGAAGTCACCGGCTGTCGAGATGTAGGTCAGCGATGCGTTGTCGCTCAGCGAGTAGCTGAAACCACCCAACCATGAGCTGCCGTCGCCAAGCTGGTCGAAACCGGTGTCCCAACCAAGCGTCCAACCGGCGTAAACCGTGAGGTTGTCGCTGATGTTGCCCGTCGCCACGAAGCCAGTGTGCGTAAACGGCTCACTGTTGTACATCGTGATGGCGTGGCTGTAGAAGAAGTTGTCGGGAGCGGTAACCACTTCGTAACCAACGAGGGTGTAGAAGTGACCAGCCTTGACCGACCAGTTTTCATTAAGAGCAACTTCACCGTACAGCTGAGGAATCGCCCAGCCGTATGCACCGTGGTCGAAGCCATTCTGATAGTCCCATTCGCCCGGATTGTTACCGAACGCCTGGGTATCGTTGGCGTCGATACCGTACATGAGGTCAGCACGGAAGCCGAAGGGGCTGTCGCAGGTCGCAGCCTTTTCGGCGTACAACCATGCCTGGTGTAGTGAAAGCTCATCCGGACGGCTGTTGAACAGTCCGGTGCTCTCCGAGTGGTAACCAGCCTGGAACCATCCGCCAATATTGACGGTTGGCTCGCAGTCACCATGGATCGCTCCGCTGAGCGTCCAGGCGTCACCGAGGTTGCAGTCGCAGAGACCGAGGGCACATCCGCCATCGCATCCGCTGCTGCAAGAACCGCACGATGGACCGCAAACGGGTGCAGAAACATCACATCCGCAGGCGGGAACCAAAGGACCGCATGCAGGAGCTCCACAGGATGGAGCCGGTGTCAAAGGTGCACATCCGGCGCCACAGGATGAAGCAACCGGTGGAGCCACTGTCGCAACGACAGGTGCAGGCGTAGCTGCAACTGACGAACCGACTGGATCCGCGACCGAGTTGGCGGCTTCGCCGACGACTGCGGTCTGTTCTACATTATTGTAATTAAAGCCGATGGGCTGGACTGAAAGCGGCTGCTTCAGTTGTTGACCTGAAACAGCACAGGCAAACAGGGTGCAAGAGAGCACTCCAGCCCAGGCAAGTGTGGACATCTTCATTTGAACGGGACTCCCATTCCGCGTGACAAAGGTAAGCGACGCAGAATCCTGCGCCGTATAAAGGAGGGCAAATTTGGGCAGTGTCGGTCGAAACCGGGGTGGGCACACGATTGGTCAATTCCTTCTGACCCGTGTGTAGTACGTCTGCCTGAAAGAGCCTATCGGTGAACTGTTCAAACAGGCTTCATCACAAAGAGCACGATTTCTGGCGCAATCCGTACTTCCACCACGAGGGAAGATAAGGTTTGCCACGTGTATCGATCGAACGATCCCAAACTCGCTAGCAGTCGCCCCACCCGCCAACCGGAATCCACTCGCGACTACCCGTCAGAGTCAGCGAACAGAGCGTCCGCGAAGTCCTGGGGATTGAATAGCGCCAGATCCTCCGCCTGCTCCCCAACACCGATGTAACGGACGGGGATGTTGAATTGCTGGCGAATAGGAATGACGACACCACCTTTCGCCGTTCCATCCAGCTTCGCAAGTACGATTCCAGTACATTCAGCCGCCTCAGAAAAGCCTTTGGCCTGACTAATTGCGTTCTGACCTGCCGTCGCATCCAACACCAGCACCACTTCGTGCGGCGCTTCGGGGACCTGTTTTGTAATCACACGACGAATTTTGGTTAGCTGATCCATCAGGTTAGTCTGCGTTTGTAATCGCCCGGCCGTATCGAGAATGCAAACGTCCGCGCCCGTTTCCAGCGCGGTCGCCACCGTCCGATGAGCCACGCTGGCCGGATCCGCTCCCTGCTTTCCCTTTACGATCTCTGCGCCAAGTCGTTCGGACCAAATCGTCAATTGCTCGACAGCGGCCGCCCTGAAGGTATCACCAGCTCCAAGGATGACGCTCTTCCCCTGGTCACGGAAGTGCTTTGTGAGCTTGGCGATCGATGTTGTTTTGCCGGATCCGTTGACGCCAACGACAAGTACGATCGTAGGACCTGTCGACTGCAAAATGATTGGTTTTTCTTCCTGATCAGTGAGGTCGAGAATCTTTAACTTCACGCGTTCCAGGACGTCATTCATATGAACGACGCGACCGCGGAATTCGGTTTGGACCTCTTCGCGAATTGCGTTCGCGGGCCCCGCCCCCATGTCCGTGCGAACCAGAATCTCGAACAGGCGGTCAAGAAACGCCTCGTCCACCAACTGACCTTCCTGCTTGAAAAGGTCACGTATGTCCGTATTCAGAATCTGCGTGGTCTTCTTCAGCCCCTGCCGAAACCGCGAGAACATTCCCTTCTTTTCGGGCTTGGCCTCGACGGGCTCTACGGCAGTCGTCGCAGCAACGACGGCATCTTTGCTTTCCACCTCAGCGTCAGTATTTGCAGCAACTTCATCACCACCCACAGCGGGACCGGCGTCCTGCGGCTCCTTCGGAGCTTCCGGCTTCTTCTTGAAACGATCAAAGATACCCACGTTTAGGTCACTCCCAGGACTCGATACTCAGCTAATCTTCCATTTCAGGACGACGACTCTTCGGTTGTCCCGCCCGCAGCCTCGTCGGTCGCAGCGTCGGTCGCAGCGTCGCCAGCACTGGGTTCGGGCTCGGGCTCGGCGACCTCCGGCGAAGTACCGTCTGCATCACCCAAAGTGGGAACGTTCAAGGCGTCCGTCTCCCCGGAGTCTCCAGGAAGTAGGCCATCGAGAATCCCGTTCACGAATTGCGATGACTGCTTGGCCCCGAAACGCTTTGCCAGCTGGACGGCCTCATTGATGGCGACCGGGCCAGGCGTGTCCGAATAGAGAATCTCAAATGCCCCCAGACGCAGGACGTTCCTGTCGGTGGCCGCCATTCTCGTCAGGGTCCAGTTGGTGGTCTGCTTTTCCAGCAGCTCGTCCAATTCGCCTCGATTGCGTCGCACGCCATTCAATAAGGAAGTGGCAAACTCCACCAATTGCTGGTTGCGATGCAGTCGCTGACTGATGAAATTGACGTCCGGGGCAACTTCACGTTGTGGATTCAGGTCATCCTGATAAAGCAGCTGTAGCACTACTTCCCTGGCTCGACTACGACGCAACGTCATGAAGTTCCACTGTACCGTTGAAGTTGACAAACGAATGTGGACCCGACGCACGCCGAGCTCCGCGCGAATTATAGAAACTTGATCGCGTTGTGGGCAGTGAAGAAGCCGGTTGACGGATATTTTTCCCATCCGGGGCACTCTGCCCTGGGAGGCATCGATACATTCAACCCAACGTCGCCAACAGCGTAACCATCTCCAGTGCGGCCTCAGCACACTCCTGGCCCTTGTTCCCGACGTTCCCGCCGCTGCGATGAATCGCCTGCTCCATCGACTCACACGTCAGCAGTCCAAACAAGACCGGTATTCCATGTCGCAAGGACATTTCGCCCAGCGAGAGACTCACCTGCCGATTGATGTGCTGGTCGTGCGTGGTTTCGCCGCGAATCACGGCCCCCATACCCAACACGGCGGAAAAGCGTTTTGTGGCGCACAGCCGTTCCGCGACCAACGGGATTTCCCACGCGCCCGGCACCATCGCCACTTCGATGTGATCGTCCGAAACACCGGCGGCAACAAGGGTTTCGACCGCCCCGTCCAGCAACTTGGTCGTGATGGAGTCGTTGTACCGTGACACGACAATTCCAAACTTCGAATCGCCCACGTTGGTGGGCTGACCGCTAAATATTTTTGGCATGAAAGTGACCTGTTGTCGCCGCATCTCGACCGCACGGCACAAGGGTTCGGAGGACTGAGAGGAATCAGTTGAGATTCATTCCCATCAGGAATTCGGCATTGGTGCGGGTCTTCCCGAGGCGATTCGTAAGCAACTCCATCGCGTCGGTGGCATTCATTTCGGCAAGGACACGTCGCATTTGGGAAACCAGCTTGTGTTCCTGGGGATCCATCAGCATTTCCTCGCGACGCGTGCCGCTGCGGTTGATGTCAATCGCCGGGTAGATTCGACGTTCAACGAGGGACCGCTCAAGGACGATCTCGAGGTTGCCCGTGCCTTTGAATTCCTCAAAGATGACATCGTCCATACGGCTGCCGGTATCAATCAGGGCGGTGGCGAGAATCGTCAGTGATCCTCCTTCTTCCACCTTGCGTGCCGACCCAAAGAATCGCTTCGGTCGCTGCATCGCGTTGGCGTCCAGGCCGCCGGAGAGCACCTTACCGGACTGCGGACACTCTGAATTCCACGCCCGAGCCAAACGCGTAATGCTGTCCAGGAAGATCACCACATCAAAGCCGTACTCGACCATGCGTTTGGCTTTTTCCAACACCATCTCGGATACCTGAACGTGACGTGAAGCAGGTTCGTCAAAGGTAGAACTCACGACTTCGCAGTTCTTGCCCTTCACCTCTCGCTCCATATCCGTCACTTCTTCAGGGCGTTCATCGATCAAGAGCATGATCACGTACGCCTCCGGATAGTTCTTGAGCACGGACTTGGCCATCTTCTGCATCAGGATCGTCTTCCCCGCACGCGGAGGGCTGACGATCAGCCCACGCTGCCCGAATCCGATTGGAACGACCAGATCGATCACTCTCGTATCGACCTCCTCCGCATCGGTTTCCATGACGATGCGTTCCTTGGGATGCAGAGGTGTCAGGTCATCAAAATCGACGACCTTCGACATCTTGTTGGGGTCCTGGTAGTTGATCGCCTCGACCCGCAGCAACGCGAAGTATCTCTCGCTTTCCTTCGGTGGGCGAATCTGACCTGCCACTGTCGATCCCGTCTTGAGCCCAAATCGCCGAATCTGGCTTGGCGATACGTAGATGTCGTCCGGACACGACAGGTAGTGGTAATCGGGACTACGCAGAAAACCAAAGCCGTCCGGCAGGATCTCAAGCGTCCCTTCGCCGAACATCAGGCCGTTCATTTTGACCCGTTCTTTGAGAATCTGAAAAATCAGATCCTGTTTTTTCATACCCGCGACGTCTTCGACTTTCTGACGACGCGCCTCTTCAATGAGTTCGCCCATCGACATCTGCTGAAGCTCGGTCATGTGGACATCGGCCGCGCCGCCGGCGGGCTTTTTCTTCCGCGGCGATGCCTCCGCCTCCTCGGCGATCTCTTCCGCCAGCGATAGCGGTTCAGACTCCACGCTGGCGTCCGCCGAATCGTGAGCCGGCTCACCGGGCAATTCAATATTCTTGCCAAACTCGTCGTCGTTTCGACGGCGGTTGGAACCCGAGCGCGAGTCTTTGCGCGTTTGTCCTTTAGGATCGGACATGACAAATTCCTTTCGAGAGAGAATTCTCTTGCGGACCTTCGGATGGGTCCGACGAGGAAGGAAAAGGCTAGGCCTTAGTTCTAAGCGATTTCGAACAACGAATGCCACACCTTTTCGACCTCCTGAAAGGTTTTTTGGGGCGGCCCAGAGTTATCAATGATCATATCCGACAGATTTTTCTTCTCTTCCACCGGCAACTGCGCAGCCTCGCGAGCCGTAAACTGATCCTCTGTCAAACCGCGAACGACGGCACGCCGCAAACGCAGCTCTTGCGGAGCGTCAACAAAGACAACGTAGTCGCACAGGTCGTTCCATCCTGCCTTGAACATCACGGCAGCGTCAATCACCACTCCGGAATGGCGACCGTTGTTGGTCACCTGAGCGATTCGCCCGGCAATGCGGCTGCGGATTTCCGGATGCGTCAGCGACTCGAGGAACACAAGCTCTGACTTCGCCTTCTTGCTGTTGCCAAATACGATCCTGGCAATCTCGCCTCGCTGCAGCTTGCCATCCTCGTCGAGGATACGCTGCCCCCAACGCTCTACCAACTTCACGATGACGTGCTCGAGCCCCAGAACCTCATGACCAATACGGTCGCCGTCAATGACGAACGCGCCAAGCTTCTGAAAGTCCTGGGCGACGAGGCTTTTTCCACTAGCCACTCCGCCAACGAGTCCGATCGTAATCATTTTTATGCGGGCTTGTCCGGTGGGAGAATGGCGTTCTGGCCGAGCACAAGGCGTGAGGCTGACAATTGGCAACACACCGCGTCCATTTAGACGCATTCGCCACCGAAGCGAGACGGGAAATTAGAGAAGAAAAGATCTGCGAGGGACGGGAGTCAATCGAACATGACAACGAATGTTGACTCGTTCAACCGTAATCATAGATGTTTCCGTTGCGGGATACCACCACGTCTGAGGATGCCCGCGTCATCACGTTGAGTGGCGGCTTCGCGATGCAAAACAGAGGGGGCGAGCTTCCGTTTCCGCCGCTCATCGCTAACGCTCTGTTTAGGGCGTGCACACTCGGCCCACAACCGTCCGGCATGTCACGCTCCGTTGACTCATGCCACGAAACTAACAACAAGAGCCATATTTGCTCGCTTACCGCAAACGGCGATCAAGCCCCATGTGGCGGCAGAAACCTGCCTATTACGAGCGGATTCCCTGAAAGCACAACTTGGGTCAAACTCCCCACACACGAAGGTTTGACACCCCAATTTACCCTGACTACGATGAACCTAAGTTCTTACAGTCAAAGCGATACTCACCGGTACGTATTTAGCCCTGTCACCCCAGGCAGGCCAACCACCGCCACGGCCAGCTTTGGCTTTCCCTTTCGACACTCAGATATCGATACGTATTCAGGAGCCACACGATTATGGCGCGACGCGATAACCAGGGAATTCAGATCGCGATGATCGTGTTCATTCTGACCACCTTGCTCTTTATGGTTACGACGTACTTCGGCTACAGCAGTACGACGACCTTGCAAGGTGAGCTGGATAAAGCCAAGTCCGACCTTTCAAGTGCCTCCGGGCAACGAGATACGGTCGTCGCGGCTTCCACCAACCTGAAGACGTTCATCGGAGTCGATCCGGGAATGGACGACCAGGCCGCACTCAGTCAGATTGAGCAGCTTGTCACCGAGGACTACGGCAAAGGCCAACCACCGGTCAGCCAGACACTGATTGGTATCATCGACGACCGAAACACTCGCGTCACAGAACTCTCACAGGAACTGGCCCGCGCCAACAAGCAGATTCAGGACCTGCGCGGCGATCTCGCCACCTCCCGTGCCACGGCTCAGAAGCAACTGGAAGACGCCAAAAGCCTCGAGCAAAAAGCACACGCAGACTTCCAGACAGCGCTGCAAGACAAGACCAGCTACATCACCGAAAACGACGCCCGAAACCAGGCACTCGTTGACGAGCGAAATCGGATGCAGTCCGAACTGGCACAGACACGGTCCGACACCCAGAAACAACTTGCTGAGGCGCAAGCCGAACGGGATGGTGCAATCCGCCTGGCCAACCTCAAGCAGGATGAGCTCAACGTCATCAAGAAAGACACGCCGGACAAATACGATGGCCGGGTTATTGGCGCGGTCGCCGCAACCAGAACGGTACTACTGAACGTTGGTCGAGCCGACGGAATCCGGCCCAAAACAACTTTTGGCGTTTACGATGCTGATGACAGCAACGTGCGAACAGCGAAGAAAAAGGCCAGCGTCGAAGTCACCCGCGTCCTCGGCGATCACACCAGTGAAGCCCGAATCACCGAGACGGATTTCATTCACCCCATCGTCAACGACGACTATATCTACTCGCCAATCTGGTCGCCCGGCACACTGCTTGGCGTTGCTCTGGTCGGCGAAATGGACTTCGACAAGGATGGACGGGATGATCGCGACTATATCCGCAACCTGATCGCCCGAAACGGCGGCCGAGTCGACGCGGAAGACGTCAAGGATCCAGGCGGCAGTGAAGACAATGTGATGACCGGCAAAATGACGGTCAACACACGGTACATCATTGTCGGAGACGGCGAGCTGAGGGGAGTCGCCAACGACATGCTCAACGAAGCCAAGTCGCTAACGATCGAGCGTATGTCGGTCTCCGAATTGCTGGATCTGATCAGTCCTCCTGGCCGCGCTCGCAGCGTTGTCTACGGAGGAGCCCCCAAAGCTGGCGACTTTGCACCGCAAGCCAAAAACGGCGTGGTTAGCTCCTCACCGGGCTCCACCACCTCGTTCCGCAAGCGAACACCAACGCCGCGACGCGATCGTCCAGCACGAACGTACTAGCGGACCCAAATGTCTCCCGGCTTCCGGCTGCGGTAAGCCCAAAGACATATCAGCCGCAAACTCGCCGCGTTCAAACCAACCGGCGAGATTTATCACGAGACCTGAAAGCGATACACGACGGGCGTTATTCGAAATCGTTACCCGAGTTCGTCTCGTAGACATTCGCATTCAAAATCGCACATGCCCCAATGAATCGCAGCAGCTAATCGGCTAAGCTGGAGAGTAAGGCTGCTGCCTGAACCTACCTCCACTTCCAGTATTCGATTCGGAGTTTCGCATGCCCAAAGCGATGCCCGCCAACGAAGTGCTTGACCGCGAGTTTCTAGAAATCCGCGCAAAGATCCTGGAAGTCGCTGCCTCTCTCGATCGCCTTGAACGCGGCGAGGGCACCGTGCAGGACGACGAGCGAATTGCCCTCATCAAGAGCGGCATCCGCATTCTTCAGGAGACCCAGGACGGTCGGGCTGAACGCGTACAGCTGCTGTTTTCGCAACCCTACGAACGCGAATGGCGGCGACAGTTCGACATCTGACTCGTTAAGAACGCAGCCGTCCCGGCAGGGAAGAAAAAGGAAAGCCAGAAACCAGAGGCCCGGATATGTACTACTTCGATCCGCACATTCACATGGTTTCCCGGACGACGGACGACTACGAAACCCTGGCCAAGATGGGGTGCGTTGGAATGAGCGAGCCGGCTTTCTGGGCCGGCTACGACCGTGGGAGTGTCGAAAGCTTTCGAGACTACTTCCGACAACTCACCGAGTTTGAACCGGGCAGGGCAGGGCAGTTCCGCGTTCAACACTTCACATGGCTGTGCATCAATGCCAAGGAAGCCGAAAACGTAAAACTCTCGCGGGAAGTCATCGCCATGATCCCCGAGTTCCTCGACCTACCGGGCGTACTGGGCATTGGCGAAATCGGCCTGAACAAGAACACCAAGAACGAATCCATTATTTTCCTTGAGCATCTGGAACTGGCGGCCACCCATCAGCAGCAGATCCTGATCCACACGCCGCACCTGGAAGACAAATTTCGCGGCACCAGTATGATTCTGGATATGCTCTGCGACGACCGCCGTCTGGACCACCACCGTGTGCTGGTCGATCACGTGGAAGAACACACGATCCGTCCCGTTCTGGAGGCAGGCTTCTGGGCTGGCATGACGCTGTATCCAGTCAGCAAGTGCACGCCGGCACGCGCCGCCGATATGGTCGAGATGTACGGGACAGAACGTTTGATGGTCAATTCTGCGGGTGACTGGGGCCCTTCCAAGCCAACTGCCGTCCCCGACTTCATCCTCGAAATGCGACGCCGCGGGCATCCTGACAGCCTCATCCGGAAAATCGTTTACGACAATCCGCTGGAATTCTTCGGCCAAAGCGGCAATTTCAATTTCACTCCACCGGATGTCGCGTAGACGCCTGTCGCGATTCCGTAATCAAATCGACGCGGTCCCAAATAAGCTCCTCGGTAGTCCTGTCGCCAGGGTGCTGGCATTCCGGGGGGCATCGGGAATGCCATCGCCAGGCACGTTACCTTGTGACAAGCTCAACAGACAATTAACATCTTGGTATGAAGCTAGTCATCGCGATCATACAACCCGGCAAGTTGGAAGAAGTGAAAGCCGCCCTCACGGAAGTGGAGGTGTTTCGACTCACCGTCATGGATTGCCAGGGATTCGGACGCCAAAAAGGCAAATCGGAACTCTATCGGGGACGCGAGTTTTCTGTAAATCTGACTCGCAAGGTCCAACTCCAGATCGCCGTCAACGACGAATTCGTCGAACCTACCGTCAGCGCCATCATTAAAGGCGGACGATCAGGCGAGAGCGGCGAAATCGGAGATGGGAAGATTTTCGTTCTTCCCATGGACGAATGTGTACGAATTCGCACCGGGGAACGTGGCCCCGAGGCAGTTTAACAACGCTTCACCATTCGTACCGGGAAATCCACGCATTCCCCGGGAACTACCACGCCCCCTGCCTCCTGTGTGACGTATACCAAATAGGGTGTATCCAATATGCACTTAAGGGTAACGCGCCTGGAGGTCACTTTATGAGTAATGCAGCGATTGCGGGAGTCGTATCGGCTGACGTTCTGGCAGCTCATCTTCAGGAAATTATCGTCGAATACGAGAGCTACAAGAAACAGTTTCGACGATCGGACGCTCGGGAACCTGTCGCGATCCCCGTCGAAGCCGTCGAACTCGACAAAAGCCTGAAGCCAATTGGAGAGCCGTTCCATATGGTGACGCGAGACATGTCGATCAGCGGCGCCGGCATCTTTCACACGGCCGGCGTAAAAAGCGAATACGTGCGGCTGCAATTCAGCTCGCCTGTATCACTCGAAAGCTTTTGCTGCGTCGCCAAGGTCGAGCACAGCACGCCATGCGGAGCCTACTTCCTGATAGGCGTCCGATTCCTGACGAACGTCTCAGACCGCCCGTTCTAGCAACGCCTACATGTAAGCGGGACTACTCGGATCGATTCCAGTAGACGACCACATTCTTTGTGGACCTGCCGGCCCCAATCACGTCGATCTTCCCGTCACCATTCAAGTCAGCGACCTTGAGATCCTCGCAGGCAATCCCATTGTCATCGAGCATCTGTGATGTCCACTTGCCACCATCTTTGGAGTAGAGCTTGATTCCAAACTTCTTGTTCGCATCCGCACCTCTCCAGCCAGCAACAATTTCCGGAGTCTCATCGCCCAACAGGTTCGCTGCCCCAACGGCATGCCCCTGGCTCAACGAGGTGTCAAGGACCTCCTTCGACCAATTGCCGTCCGACTCCGCGTAGAGCACGACGTCCGTCCCGTGCATCGGTTCAATGCCCACGAACACGCGTTCGGCCACCGGATAACGCCTGACCTCTCCAGCTCCACGACTGAGCGGGTTTTCGACGATCGGCATCGTCTCCCCCGAGGCCACGGCGGCAACGTAGCCTTCAGCCCCGGCGACGAGCATGAATTCCTGATCACCAAACGCAGGGTCCTTTGCGATCCCCAGGTTATGCGTTGCATGCATGCCAATATCAATCTTGCGTTCCAACACCGGCTTGTTGTCGTCGATCCGGAAGATACTGATCCCAACGTTCTCGCCCTTGTTCGCCTTGTTCCCGACACCATGTAGAGGCAGTACGGCCAGTCGCATTTCGCCGGCATCGTTCCTTAGCCATCGCATACGATGGGTTGTGGGTTCATGCGGCTCAAGCGGCACGGGGGCCCACGGCTTCGTCGGATCCTGCGGCCGCTGAAGATAGAACGACGTACCACTAATCTTCGCATCGGTTGTGTTGCCGGGATTCCAGTTTGCTCCCACAGCAATCTCAACGAGACCATCTCCGTCGATGTCACGAGCCGCAATGCACACGTTGTCCCGTGCCGTCAGATTGCGTGCGATGACATGCTTTTTCCAGGCCGGGCCCGCTTCACCCGGGTTTTGATACCAAACGACTTCTTTCTTGTCGGCCAGCAGGATGTCGACAAGGTCGTCCGAGTCGACACGTCCAAGAGCCAGCCCGTAGCCGATTTGAATGTTTCCATCGATTGTCTGACGATCAAAATTCAGTTCGGCCGCTGACAGGTCAGCCGCAAACAGACAAAAGCACAACAATCCGCAGAATGAAAGCGAGGGAGACTTCATCTGATGCCCTTTTTTTTCGTAGGATCTAACGCTGCCGAGTATACCCCAATCAGGATCATGAAATGAGTAGCTGGATTGCAGAACGCACCAAGGCGTTCGACAGTAGCGGAATTCGCAAGGTGTTTGATCTTGCCGCAAAGCTGAAAGACCCCGTCAACCTTTCCATCGGCCAACCCGATTTCGCAGTCCCGGACGAGGTCAAAAAAGCATGCAACGACGCGGTGCTGGATAATCGAAACGGCTATTCGCTGACCCAGGGTATTCCAGACCTGCGGGCAAAGCTACAGGAGCGTATCGACGCGCAGTACGGCCATGCCGATCGCAAGGTCTTCGTGAGTTCGGGTACCAGCGGTGGTCTCGTTCTGACCATGCAGTGTTTCGTCAATCCTGGCGATGAAGTCATCATTTTCGATCCGTACTTCGTGATGTATCAACCACTGGTACAACTGGTCGGTGGTGTACCAGTGCTGGTCGATACGAACCCCACGTTTCAAATCGACATTGCGGCTGTCGAAGCTGCGATCACCCCCAGGACCAAGATGATCCTGCTCAACTCTCCGGGGAACCCCACGGGCGTCACGATTGGCGCCGAGGCCGTCAGGCAGCTTGCGCAACTGTGCGCAGACAAAGACATCCTGCTACTGTCGGATGAGATCTACAGTCAATTCAACTACGACGACAAACTAACTTCGCCGGCCGAATTCAACGATCGGACGCTTGTCATCGACGGGTTCTCCAAAAGCCACGCGCTGACCGGCTGGCGGGTAGGTTACGTTCATGGTCCCGCAGAGCTCATCGATGCGATGATCAAACTGCAGCAGTACACGTTCGTCTGTGCTCCTCAGCCCGCACAGTGGGCCTGCCTTCGCGCTATGGACGTGGACATCAGCGGCTACGCCGCCACCTACCGTGCCAAGCGGGATCGTTTGATGGACGGAATTGGAGGTCTCTACGAAGTGACTCGTCCCGGTGGAGCCTTCTACGCATTCCCGAAAGCCCCCGGGGGTAGCGGATCAGAGTTCGTCACCCGGGCGATTGAAAACAACCTGTTGATCATCCCCGGCAATATTTTCAGTCAGCACGATACGCACTTTCGCATCTCCTACGCTGCGTCCGATGAAATGATTGATCGTGGAATCGAGATCCTCAGGAAATTGGCCAGCTGACGGAATGCCCGTCGAAACAGCCGCCATGAACTCCCGGTTGCTACCGTGAATCAAAATGAGCCCTGTCAAATCCGACAGGGCTCAATCTCGTTTGTCTGGCCAGCGAGTCGATACTCGCGGCATCCCGGACGTCAGGGTCCGGGCCTCATTCGTCAGGCACTCTTCGTCTTTGGCACGTGATCGGCCACTCGGAAGAGATGATCGCGACCTTCAACGATGTCCTCGGTGATCACGTAGCGACCGCCGGCCTTCTGATCCGGCAGCTCGTACATGATGTCCAGCATGACTTCTTCGATGATGGACCGCAGTCCACGTGCCCCGGTGTTCTTGCTGAGCGCCTTTTTGGAGATCGCACGCAAGGCGGAATCCGTGAACTCCAGTTCGCTGTTCTCCATTCCGAACAGCTCCTGGTATTGCTTGATGAGTGCATTTCGCGGCTCGGTCAGAACTTTGACCATTCCGTCCACATCCAGCGGAGTCAGCGAACAGGTGACAGGAAGACGTCCAACCAGCTCAGGAATCAGGCCGTACTCGAGAATGTCGTCGCTGGTGACCTGGCCAAGCAGCTCTGCTCGTGAAGCGTCATCGCCCTCTGTTGCCTCACCCGAATCGGTAAAGCCGATCGAAGCCTGTCCAAGTCGCTTGCGGACGATATCTTCGATGCCGACGAACGTGCCTCCGCAGATGAACAGAATATTTGTCGTGTCCATCTGGATGAACTGCTGCTCAGGATGCTTGCGGCCTCCCTGAGGCGGAACGTTGGCCGTCGTGCCTTCCAGCATCTTCAACAGAGCTTGCTGAACGCCTTCCCCAGACACGTCGCGAGTGATAGATACGTTCTGGCTGGTTTTCCCAATCTTGTCGATCTCGTCGATGTAGAGCACGCCACGCTGGGCAGCTTCCAGATCGAAGTCCGCTGCGTGGAGGAGCTTGAGGAGGAGGTTTTCGACATCCTCACCAACGTAACCGGCTTCCGTCAAAGTTGTCGCATCCCCAATCGCGAACGGCACGTTCAGCGTACGGGCCAGCGTGCGGGCCAGCAGCGTCTTACCGGATCCAGTTGGTCCCGCAAGCAGGATGTTCGACTTTTCGATTTCGACGTCGGAACCTTCCCAGTCCAGCGACAACCGCTTGTAGTGGTTGTGTACCGCAACGGAGAGGACACGCTTGGCAGCCGCCTGACCGATCACGTATTCGTCGAGATCGGCAACCAGTTCTCGGGGCGTCGGAATCTTGTTGAAGAGGTGCTTCGTATCACCTCTTCGACGTTGTTCCTGATCCAGAATATTGTGGCAAAGGTCAATGCATTCGCCGCAGATGTATACGTCGCCCGGTCCTTCGACCAAGGGCCCAACATCACGGTAGCTCTTTCGACAGAACGAGCAGAACGCATTTTTCTTCGTCGTGCTTCCACGACGAGCCGAATCTCCATCCTTACCTGCGGGCATGTTTACTCCTCAAATGGACATTCGATGAATGACCAAGGTAAATCCAAGGTGTCGCTCGACCGGTCGTCAGGACATCAATCACATCCGACCGCGGGGCATCCCTGTCCGCACGTATCTTCGAGCCGCGAAAAAGCACGTTTCTTACAGCTACTGCACTCCATACGCAGTAGTAACCTTTTGGATCAGCTATCAGGACAAAACAACAGGCAATCCAGCCTCTACGTCTTGTCCCGACGAATCATACGATCCGCGTCGCCGGGCTCCGCCGACGACTGCACTGACAGCTTCCCTTCAAGGTCAGTTCTTATAGTTCGGTACTCTTCCTCATCAATATGACCTTCCTGTCGCAATTCGCGAAACTTCGTCAGGAGGTCGGCCGAGCTATCGATGCTGTCACTGCCATCCCTAAATTTTAGCGCAAAGTACACCCCAATGACCGTCAATATCAGCAGCCCCGCAAGGCCGATCACCAGCTGACCAGTAGGGGTCTGCAAAACTTCCTGCATCGTTCGACGCTCTCGATTCCTCGACTTGCGGAGTTACTCCGATTGTGACCGCCAGTCATCTAACCGGCCAAGCCCCGCTACAGACATATTATGGCCCGAAGTCCCGTATGCCGTCCAGAATCGATCCGCAAGAGAATCATTTTCCGTGCAGATCTCGACCACCAGGGATCCTGGCGGACGCCGCAATAGACAGACTTCCGCCACCAACACGGACGATCCAGACTCGCAAATCAACCACGGCGACGCTGTTGTCGACGCAGAAAGCCACCAACACAGAGACCTAGCATGGCGACAATCACGCCACTCGATGGTTCTGGAACACTCGAGATACCACCGGCTGGGACACCTAACTCATGCTTCTTGCCGAAGTTGTTCGAGAGATCCAGAAAGTCACCGAACTCGGTCTTCTGATCGAAGTTGAAGTCGCCGGTGCGCCATTCCGTATCCTCATTCCCGAACTCACGTGAGAGTACGACGAAGTCGGCAAAATCAACGTCGCCATCCTTGTCAACGTCGCCAGCAAGAGCCGCCACGCCAAATTGCAAATGGTCGATTGCAAAGTGACCTCCGCCCGGCCTGCCATTGGTCACAATCGTAATGTCCACCTGCTGAATGCCGCGATCGTTCACGAATCCAATCAATGTGTCGTCGGCAAATGCATCGGCCAACGTGCCCTCAATGGGCAGCTCGTTGATGAGGTTACCGGTCACGACACCCTCGGAATCAGTCACGTTGACGCGTGCCCATGGATGCACGTCGTCTGCACTGGCTCGCACGGCATCCGTCCAGACAAACCCGAAATAGTTTGGCAATTGCCCAAATGACTCCTGGTCGAAATTGATCGACAATGTCGCCGGGCACTGCTGGGGGAAGGAGACCGTGCAACCAGTTGGAAAAATCTCAAGCGCATTCCCACTCGAGCCATCCGCGGAAACGGAGAACCCGGAACCAACGCGAAGTGTCCCCGAAGCGGAATACGAAACACCGCTGACCTGGTCGGCCTCGAAGGTTTCAACGATCAAATTGTCGCCGATCCCAAAGTCAGGAAACGGACTGTCCGACAATTCCTGGTATTCGCGAATCGGAACGAAGTCACCAGCCATCGAAGTGCTAAAGAAACACGTCAAAGCAATGAGCACCGCAATGAAGAATGATGGGCGTCGAATCACAGTCGTGTCCTCCTATTAACTACCTCGCTGATTGCAAATTGTACCGGAACGACTACGTGCCCCAAAAGGCTGTCCTTGAAAATTCACACACAGCACCCCCTAACAGAGTGAACATGTTACGTAAAACAGGCCACGCATCTCATTCATACATGGCCTGTTTTGCGAAAATTTGTCGCGACGACGCGCTAGCTGGATCGGCGGCGTCGAAGTAAACCAAGCAAGGCAACAAACGGCAAAGTAAGCGTCAAACCACTCGGTTCGGGTAGCACTCTCACGTCCGAGGCAACGCCGGCAATCCATGCGACTTGCGGCACGTCAAGAATGACACCACCACCAAGCACGCCGAACTCACCCGTAGGCGGCGTCGTGGGCGGTAGAACAAATTCGAAAGTATTGATACCGGCAATGACATTTTCACCTGCCACGTCGACAAACGCAGGTCCGCCCGAGTCGCCACCACGAACGACCGTCTCAAGGTCGTTGCCCAGTGTCGGACCACCGAGGAAGCCCGTGCCTGTCGGACCGTCGAAGTCGTAAAAGAACAGCTCCTCCTCGCCCGAACCCTCATCATCGAGGACGAACAACTCGGCTGCATTGATTCCCGATCGTTTCACCGAGTAATCGGGCAACACTTCGACTCCACCGACGTCACCGTGCCCGGAAACTCCGTAGCCCACCATCTCAATGATCTCGCCAGTCGTCATGCCTGAGGCTCGCAGGCTGTATTTCGTCGTTCCAACAGGAACCGAAGCACCCAACGTCACAACAGCAATATCGTCATTGGCACCGGATCCAACGAAGCCGCCAAAGTCCGGATGAATGTCGACGGTGGCGATCGATCTCGTCGCCGACAGATCACTGCCGTCGTTCAGATTGAAGACCGAACTGGTGGTGATACCGGGATCCGGCAAGCCATCGTTGTCCTGGTCGAAGCAGTGACCGGCCGTGAGAATATGAGTGTCGGTCAGCACGGAACCACTGCAGATGAATGTGCCCAGCGTCGGATGGACGACTTCGAAACTGCCGACGCCCGGAAATCTTGCGGTGGCGTCGTTCGGATCAACACGCGCGGAGGGAAAATCTGGCGGAGTCCCTGTCGCACTACCCGCTTCGATCGTAGCTCCGAACACCGCTTCCGTATAAACGAGTGCCGATCCGTCTTCCTGCAGATTGAATGGACTGTATGCCGGCGTCCCGGAAACGCTGATTGGAAACGGAAGTGCTTCCGTCCCACGACCCCATACTGCAGAAAGATCCTGCCCGGGATTGCGGCCGCTGTAACCAACTCCAAGCGTGACGGCACCGTCAATCCGGACATCAAACCCAAGGTTCCCGTAGGTGACTCGGGATTGTGTGTTGGAAATCAATGCCTGAAACGGTGCGGCGGACGGCGCTTCGTTGTCAATTGAAGGGACGGGTACCAGAAGCCGTTCGCCCGACTGAAACTCCAGTCCACGAACGTCGACGCCGGAACCGGAAATTACGATCATCCCTTCCGGATTGACGCTGCCTACAATTCCAGAAACAGCCCCGGGGGTATCCCGGACCAGATTACGGCTACGCTCAGAAACGAGCGATTCGAATGCCGGCTGGGAAACCCGGTATTGGGCGTTGCTGGTATTCTGCCCGAAACAGACATCAGTGGAGAGCAGAGCGAGGGAACAGCCGAAAGCCAGCCTGAGCACGCTGCTGAATCTTTGGTGCAAACACATAGTTGTTAAGCCTCTGAAGGATGGCGTCTTGGTGAATCGAATATGAGCCGGAAATCCGGCAACGTGACGGTGAGGTCACGAACACTTGAAAGAAATCAAGATTTCGATTCACTAGCGTTTCCAGAGGTTTTGCCAACCGCGAACAACAGTAGAATCCGCAATCGGGAATGCGTCAAGCAAATGGTCCATCTTTGCGGTCGCTCCCGCAATCGTGGCTACCAAACGAGGCAATCCGACTCAAAAACGGGTCCGTCGACACACGTCCGCTTGAAATCCCACGAACCATCCGGCTGCTTGACGCGGGCTACGCAACTGAAACAGATCCCCAGTCCGCAAGCCATTGGCGTCTCCAGCGAGACCCAACAGTGAATGCCGCTCGCCTCACAAATGCCGGAAACCGCTTCCATCATCGGCTCGGGTCCGCAACACAGCACGCGCATCGACGACTCCGGCGTCGCGGCACCGTGGTCTTCGACCTGCTCAGCAATCAACTGCTTCAGGAGATCCGTGACCAGACCGTGATGCCCGGCGGAACCATCATCGGTCGCCAATCGCACGTCAACTCCCGCTGAGCGAAACTCGTCGACGCCTGCGTGATATCGTGCGGAGCGCGCCCCATAGCATAGTGTCACGCGTTGCGAAGTCGCGGGACTCTGTCCGGCATACCGCTGCAAGCCCAACGTTTCTTTGGCCACCGTCAGAAACGGAGTCTGCCCAATCCCGCCAGCCACCATCACCAGGTGCTCAGTTTCGGCCGGCTGAAAGCCGTTCCCAAGCGGGCCCCAAAGCACCAGCTCGTCGCCGGGGGAAACGCGGGACAGATAGTCCGTCATCTTGCCCACGGTGTGAAACACAATGTCGAGATAGCGAGGCCCATTGTCATCCAGAACAACGTCATACACCGCGAATGCGCGACCGAGTAACGGGTCCGTGCCGACCGACTGCCGAACCATCAAAAACTGACCGGGACGCATTTGGGCTGCCATTTCGGGACAATCAACGCGCACAAGCCACGTCTCCTCGGCCAGTTCGCGTCGCTCGCTGACCGCAGCGATGCACTTCATCGCCCGGTCGGCATACCATTTTGCGTGCAGTGGATTTTCGCTCATCCCTAAACACCAATCCTTTCAATCGCTCGTAGCAACCTGCCGACTAGTCTGTCTGCTGCCATCTGTTTGCCGCGGTCTATCTGCCACGTCGCTTTGCGGTCTTTTTCCTGGGGCCGCCTTGCTTCCCGGGCCTGGACGTCGCCGAACGTCCGCCACCACTCTTCTTTCGGGTCGCTTTCTTACCGCCCGCCTTCGATCCAGACGCCGATTTCTTGACGGTCTTTTTCTTCTTCTCGGTAGGCTCCGCCGCGTTCCCGCCAAGCACAGCTCCCATGCGCGGCACATCGCTGAACGTCGTCGTCGGCTTTCGTCGTGCCTTCTTCTTCGTAGTCGTCGCCCCGGTTACACGACGTGGCGACTTCCTCTTCTTCTTCGGCTTCGACGAACGTGCTGGAGCATTGTCCTTCAACATGCTCTGCAGCTTGCGAACTTCCTCGCGAGAGAGTTCGCGGTGGGCGCCCTTGGGAAGTTGGCCCAGCTTGATCGGCCCCATCGCCACACGATGCAGCTTTACAACCTTGTGTCCAACGCGGGCAAGCATGCGACGAATCTCGCGGTTCTTGCCTTCCTTGAGCACGATCTCCAACATGGTGGATTGCTTGAGCCGCTTTTTGATCGTCACCGAATCGGGTTTCACGGGCCCTTCGGCCAGTACCGTTCCACGTCGCAGTTTGTGTAGCACCTCGGTCGGCGGCGTCCCCACGATCGTCACGTGATACACCTTGGCTACCTCGTAGCGCGGATGTGTCAGGCGATTCGCCAGCTCACCGTCATTGGTGACAAGAATCAACCCGGAGCTCTCCTTGTCCAGACGTCCAATCGTGAAAACACGATCGCGAGCATCAACGAGATCGATCACTCGGGTTCTGCGCCACTGATCTCTTGAAGTCGAAACGACACCGTTCGGTTTATGAACCGCAAAGTAGCTTCGACGTTTTTGCTTGAGCGGAACACCATCGACGCGGATTGCCTGCGAAGCGGGATCGACGCGTGTGCCGAGTTCGGTGACGATCTCGCGATCCACATCGACTCGACCTTCGGTGATCAACTGTTCGCACTCGCGACGGCTACCGAACCCCGCGCTGGCGAGCACCTTTTGCAGGCGTGGGTTTTGAGAATCCGGAGTCGTCGTGGGCATGGTGTAGTCGGCGGTGTGCTGTGAGCGTATACGGGGGCGGAGCACGGTGATCGCGGTCGATTCAAAGCCGAGTGCCTGGCCCAGTCGACGCCGCGGTAGCTTGCAAGCTCACGGGGAACGCTTGCCTGAAAAATTCGCCGTACCGTGCGTCACCGATCCGACATCATAGTCGCCGCCCACGTTTCAGCCGAGGAGGGGCGGTCGTGTCGACGCGAAACTTCCCCGCAAATCCAACCTGGAATCTCGTCCCAAATTTCCTCGAAAGCAGCTAACAGCCCCGCGTGCTGGCACCGGCAGCAGCAGATCCGTCTTGCGTCCGACGTCAACGAGCGGTTACTAGCTTCCACACCGACGCCGCAGACGGAGGTAATTCGCTACTCATCCACACTCGACCGGAACGAAATCACGATGAATTGCTCGCCGTACTGCACGCTGTACCGAAACCCTTCACCAGCAATCAACGTGAAACTGGCCCTGATCGTCTGTATCAGTAGCTTGACGTTTGCTGGCTGCACTCTGCCTAACCGGCAATACCAGCAACCTCGACCCGTCGGCCAACAGCAACTCGAGGCCTCTCAGTGGGACCCCTACGCCGATGTCGACGGGGCACCGGAAATCGTTGGTGGTCGCCCGCGTGAATTCCAGCGTCCTGCCTCCGAATCCGTCAGAGCTCGAGGCTTTCGCGATACGCGTTGGCCTTTCTAACAGACCGACTCTCCGATCCGATGAGTAACGATTCTCTTGAATTACCGCGGCGCCAGACATCTATGGCCCCTGAACCACATGGTTTCCGTCCCCCGAACCGGCGAATTACTGCCGTTGGCTTGGCAGCATAACCGGTACACGTTCTCTAACGCGGACCAACTTTCCGAACACGGGAAACTCTAACGCTTAGTCCGCTCGTGCCGGATGATCCTCCTGTACGACAGCTAGGGAAAATCTTGTTCGCTTCGTGATACCTCTGTCGATGCTAGGGGTACACAACTGAGAGATTGTGTCCCACCGCGTGAGGGTCGTGGTCATCAAGCATTGGTCCTTGCTTGCCCCGCCGATCACACCTGAATCGCAACCTCCTTCCTACCGATAAGCCGTGGTCGGCCCCCAACGACCACGGCTTTTTTATTGGTCCAGCTCCATCTTGCTGGACGGGTCTTACCGCCCAGCCATCTTCGGACATGCCCGTTCGCTTCAATTTGTGCTCAACGACTGCCCGCTTCGGAGTTTTGAAGCCTCAAATAACAGGCGTCAGATTGCCGGCATCGGCCAGGTCTCCATCTCGCGAGGGTTTGCTAGGATGAGGTGTCCCAATTAGTGGCATCTCATCATGACGTCTCCATCGAACAATCCGGCTGGTAGTGGCAAGAATCCTGACTCGCCCGATTCGCCCGATCCCTTAGCCCGACACGAACCGTCGGAGCCGGGCCCGGGCCAACCGCCAGCCGAATCAGCCGTGAAGCGTCCGGAGAAGCCGCCGCTGGCTGATTCACCGTGGTTTTGGGCGTACATCTTTTCCGCCGCTGCGTTGGTCGCGTTGGCCATGGCTTCGCCCAAGTACTACTCCCGCCAAACGCAGCTCGAGCGGCAGTTTCTGGCTCGGCAGGAGGGTGGGCAGACGATCAAGGGTTCCGACGGACAATCCATCGAACCGCCAATGCCCGACAACCTGATTCTGCGGCTAGGTCCGCTGTTTCTCATCTGCGGAACACTACTGCTGGTGGCATGGAGTCGCTTTTGGTGGACACGATTCGACGGTCGAACACAAAATGGAACTAGCGAGCGGCCGGCCAACATCCCGGGAGAACAACCGACAGCCACCGGTCCGCCCGCGAATTCGGATCCACCAACTCGTTAAGCGGAGCGATTCACGATGGCCCTCATGGAACAACCACTTCTGATCGGTTTCGTTGGCTTGACCATCGTCACCGTCCTCGTTGGCTCGCTGATTCAAACCGGCAAGAAGCCTTTGCTCTACGCGTCGATTGCCGTACTGCTACTCACCGTGGGCCTACTCGCACTCGAACGCGCAACGGTGACTCCCCGAGAACACGTGAAAGCAACATTGCACGTCATTGCGGGGGATCTCGAGCGAAATGACGTAATGGCCGTCGTCGACCATGTCTCCAAAGATCGCGAAGAGCTACGACGCGAAGCCGAACGGGTGCTAAAGCTGATCGAGATCGAGGACGTCAACATTAAGAAGAATCTCAAGGTCCAGCTCTACGAAGAACGCGGCATCCAATACGCGGAAGCTCGGTTCAATGCCGTAATTCGGGCCACGGTGAAAAGATCTGAGGACTATGGCACGCGACCCTACCCGCAATTCTTTGTCGTGCGATTTCGCAAAGAAGATGGTAAGTGGCGAGTCAGAGACTACGAGCGGGATGACCCGCGCGCAGGCATCGGTGGATAGCATCGGTGGATAGCATTGGTGGCTCGTCTCGCGACCCGGCAATCAGTGGGTCATCGCGTAGACAAACACGTTGATGGAAAACGCATACGAATCGATCGAAAAACGCTCGAAAAAGTCACGCGATTCGCCTTCCCGCTCCCAGCCGTCCGCGACGTCGGTATTGTGCGTCGCGATCGCCATCAGCCGCTCGTCCGCATCAAACAGCCCCAGGAAGTTGACCGTCTGAACGCCCCGCCAACCGCCCGTTGGAAAGCGGTGTACGCCCGGTGGGTCATACGTCAATCCGGACTGCTGGTAAAAGATCCTCGCAGGAATCTGCGGGCACTTTTCCAGTTCGTACACCACAGACAGAATCGGGTGCGACGCGGGAATTTCCTTCCACTCCCAACCAGGTTGCAGCTTGTCCATATTCCGGTAGAGACTTCGCAGTTCGGCGTCGCCCCAGAAATCATCGATCCAAAGGAAGCCGCCGTTCGCCAGATAAAGCGTCAGCGCCGACTTTTCCGGCGTACTCAGTTTTTGCCAACCGATGTCGCTCATGTAGATGAACGGATAGTTCGGCAACGAAGCATCCGTCAGCTTCAATGAGATGGGGTCCGGATTAACACGGAGCGACGTCAACTGTGTCAGTCTTAGCAGAAAGTTCTTTTCGGCCCGCGGGAAATCGGTCTCCCAGCGCTGCCAGTCACGCCCTTCATAGCTGTACCACGATTGACCGTAACCGCCCGTGCTGTCGTACTGAACTCGCACTAGCGTCAGACGGTCCGCGCGATTCCAGTCGACGCCGGGCAATACAGTGGCCGATCTGCCTTTCTGCGAAGCATCGGCCGCCCCATCCGCTGCCAACTTGACCGGGCGCGGAGCCTCCGCCAACAGGAGCACCGCGACGGACACGGACAGGAACAAAGCCAAACGACGCACGGGAAACTTACTCGCTAACGTTTGGGCTTCTCGACCATCAACTCGCCACGCTTGGGGTCGTACACATAGCGTTGGCCGTCCGGCAGTTCAGGAAGCTCGATTGCATTCACCTTGATGATCTTGTCCATGAACTCTTCATGCGTCTTGGGCAGATAGCCGTGCTCGCCTTTGTAGAGACTCATGGCTTTCTGCATGTTCATGAAGTGAATGCGCTGGCTCACCTGAAAATACTGTTTTACCGGCTCCGTAATCACGCCACCGCCGTAGTTGCGTCCCTTCTTTCCGACGCCGGCCTGAGCAACCTCGCGCTCGTATTCGCCCTCGGAATCGGCGTCGTTATCGCCCTCGGCGTCGTACTCATCCGCCGCATACTCGTCGGCGTCCTGCTGTGCGGTGGATCCATTGTTGCCCGACGACTTCGACGCGGGAGCTGCCGTCTCGGCCGGTGGCAGGGCGAGGTCATCGCATCCCGATACGAGTATCACCGTCGCCACCAGCCAGCCAATAAGTGTTAGTCGCCGCATCGTAGGCCTCCGTTTCGTTCCGTTTGAGCCTGTTGGTGGTCACTCCGCCCCAGGCGATTTCAATTCCCATTCGAGCATCTCACGAAGATGCCCCGCCTTCGTCATATCATAGTCGAGCGAAGTTAGCGTCATATTTCCATCCGCAAGCGCCGTCAAATCGGTTTCATGGTCCGTCGGTTCCGGCGGCGGGTCGTTGGTCGCCCAATAGTAGTTGCGGCCCTTGGGATCGCTGCGTTTGACGTAGTGCTCGCCGTAACGACTGGTACCCATCGGGACGACACGTAGCTCGGAAGGCTGCGATGTGGCCGCCGTGGGAATATTGAGGTTGTAGAGCTGCGGCTGGTCCGATTTCTTTTCCAGGATCTGAGCGATCACGCCAACCGCCAGTTCCGCCGCGCGGGAGAAATTGGCCGCCTCATCAAATTCCAGCGACACCGCAACGCTGGTGAGCCCAAAGAAGGCTCCCTCAATCGCGCCGGCGACAGTTCCGGAATACAGCACGTTGATTCCAGCATTCAGCCCGCCGTTGATGCCACTCACAACGATGTCAGGCCGCCACGGGCAAAGCTCGGATACGCCAAGTTTCACACAGTCCGCCGGGCTACCTTCGACGATCCAACCATCCAGCGTGTCATCATGCACGAAGCGATGGGCGATCAGCGGGGTCAGGAACGTGATCGAGTGCCCCACGCCACTCTGTTCGGTCGCCGGCGCAATTCGCAGAACGTTACCGAGCTTCTCCAGCTCCTTGTGAAGTGCGCAAATGCCGGGTGCGTGAAAGCCGTCGTCGTTGGTCAGCAGAATATTCATGCAACCAATCCTACCGGCAACGGCCGAACCAACCAGCCCGGTGCAACCGCCAGGTAGAGCACCGACCAAATAAGGTCTACTTATTTCGACGGCGTTTCTTTCACCAAATTCCGTCGGGCAAAATTTGTCGCCACCATAACGACCAGCCCGCACCCAATCCGCAACCCGTTCGCAGATTTGCGGCGGAGCTCGATGGATTCAGCTCGCGCAGCCGGCCCGTTGCCCATCTATCCGTGCCGCAATATTCCACGTTACAATGATGGGCTTTCACTCATCTGAACCGGATACCCCTATGAGTGCATCGCTTACAGAGCCAACGAAGAGCGTTACGGACGAACGTGTACTTGTTCTCGATTTTGGATCGCAATACGCCCAGCTTATTGCTCGCCGTGTTCGCGAACAGAACGTCTACTGCGAGATCGTTCGCCACGATATCACGGTCGAACAGATCAGAAATCACAAGCCCGCGGGACTGATTCTGTCCGGTGGCCCCTCCAGCGTCTACGAAGAAGGTGCGCCAAAATGCGACACCGGTATCTTCGAAATGGGCATCCCCGTGCTGGGCATTTGCTACGGCATGCAGCTCGCTTGTGAGATTCTGGGCGGGCAGGTCGCCGGCACGGAGACCCGGGAGTACGGTCGTGCCGAGTGCACGGTCCGGGACGACACGGACCTGTTCTCAAGCGTCCCGGCCTCATCACAGGTCTGGATGAGCCATGGCGATCAGGTGGCCAATCTCGCGGATGACTTTGAACCGCTGGCGCAAACCGCCACGTGCCCCTTCGCCGCGGTGAAGCATAAATCGCTGCCGTTTTACGGACTTCAGTTTCACCCCGAAGTCACGCACACAACCGCCGGCAAGACCGTGCTCAAGAACTTCGTGCAGACCGTCTGTGGCTGCCGTGGACTCTGGAGCATGGCCGACTTCGCGCGCGAAGCAATCGAATCAATTCGCGACCAGGTTGGTGACCGTCGTGTCATCTGCGGACTCTCAGGCGGTGTCGATTCGTCCGTGACTGCGGCGCTCCTGTTCAAGGCGATCGGCGATCAACTGTCATGCATCCTCGTGGACAACGGCCTGCTGCGATCCGGCGAACGTGATTGGGTCGTCGAGCAGTTTGGGGACCACTTCAAGACGGATCTGCACGTTGTCGACGGCGAAGAACGCTTCCTGTCCACACTGGCAGGCATCAGCGAACCGCAGGAAAAGCGGCGTCGCATCGGCCACGCATTTATCGAATGTTTCAAAGAAGAGGCCAACAAGATCAAGGACGCCCACTTCCTCGCACAGGGAACGCTGTACCCGGATGTGATCGAAAGTGGTGCGGCTCCCGATGGCCCCGCTGCAACCATCAAGTTACATCACAACGTTGGTGGCTTGCCCGAAGAGCTGGGTTTTGAACTCATCGAACCACTGCGCGACCTCTTCAAGGACGAAGTGCGACGTCTGGGCACCGAGCTGGGGCTCCCCGAGGATCTCGTATGGCGACACCCATTCCCCGGTCCGGGACTTGCCGTTCGCTGTCTGGGGGAAGTCACCAAAGAAAAACTCGATGTCCTACGTCCGGCCGATCTGATCACAGTCCAGGAAATCAAGGATGCCGATCTCTATCGCTCAACAGCACAAGCGTTCGCGGTTTTGCTGCCTGTGCAAAGTGTCGGAGTGATGGGGGATGCCCGCACGTACGAAAATGCGGTTGTCATTCGCTGCGTCGATTCCGATGATTTTATGACCGCCGACTGGAGCCACCTGCCGTACGAGCTGCTCGGTAAGATCTCCACGCGTATTATTAACGAAGTAAAGGGCGTCAATCGCGTCGCCTACGACATCAGCAGCAAACCGCCCGCTACCATCGAGTGGGAATAAAGGACATCGATTCGGATTAGCCATGATCGCCACGATACAACCAAACGAACTCGCCAAACTCCGCAGCGAGAACCAGATCGACCTTATCGACGTGCGCAGCCCCGCGGAATACCAGGGACTACACGCGGAAGGTGCCGTGAACCATCCGCTGGATCAACTCAATCCGTCCGCCATCATTGCGACGCGACATAGCTCCGCAGACCAACCGCTGTACATGATCTGTCAGATGGGCGGACGCAGCATGAAAGCCTGTGAGCAGTTCGTGGCCAGCGGACACCAAAACGTCGTCAACGTCGAAGGTGGAACCATGTTGTGGGAACAACAGGGACTACCAGTCGTCAAAGGTGAGAAGCAGATCATGGCCATGGACCGCCAGGTTCGCATCGCAGCGGGTTCGATGGTGCTGCTGGGAGCAATCCTCGCGATGGCCATGCAACCAGCCTGGTTCGGACTTGGACTGGCCGCTTTCGTCGGCGGCGGACTGGTCTTTTCTGGCGTCACCAACACCTGCGGTATGGCTCGTGTTCTGGCCCTGATGCCATGGAACCAGGTCAAGAAAAAGCCCGGCGGCTGCTGAACGGTTGGGTAGTTCGATCGGTCGATCGAAGCAAAGTCGCAAGTCGCAAGTCGCAAGTCGCAAGTCGCAAGTCGCAAGTCGCAAGTCGCAAGTTGGCAGTTGGCAGTTGGCAGTTGGCAGTTACGGAGCCTCTTCTATCGCTGCAGCCTGCGGCGCGGGTGATATCGATGCGTCGCCCATCGCAACATTCTTCCTGGATACGCCCGTCGCGTCGCCGAATTTCAGCTTGTAGTGGCGAATCCACAGATGGGTGGCAGGAACTCCAATTGCCGTTGGCAAAATCCAGGGGATCAATTGGTAAGCGCCCGACAACTGAAAGCCAAGGTTCTCGCCCAGCCAACGTGATGTGAACACCATCCCGGCGGTATGAAAGGCGATCCCGCAGCCCAACATGCACTCCATGTGCTTGTACCACCACGACATCGTTAGCTCGCGCGGATTCAGGTGAAACTGACGCCGCTGCTTCATCTCCATGACCGGAATCAGCGGCACGCCGACCGCCAGCCAGTGGTACGAGCCACCTCCGCCAGCCAACCGAAATCCGCCGTAGGCAATCAATGCGACCGCGGCCAGGGGCAGCGAGTACAACCAGAAACTCATCTCCCAGTTGCGATAAACTTCCGCCGATTGGTGGCGCGTTCGAACCACACGCATCCCCGTTCGCATTTCACCCAGAACGATCCACGCCAGGAACGCCAACATCAACAGAAAGAACTGCACGAACTGAATTCTCGCCAACTCCTCCGCCGAAATTCCCGGCCGATCCATGAAGGCAAAATCGTGCGGTGTCAGCAGGTAACGGGCACACGTAAACAAAGCCGTTGATGCCACGTAGTACAAACTCCATTCGAAAATACGGCCGGCGATCACGTGAGCCCGACCGCCTTTCTTCGCGAACACCGGAATCCAGAACGCGACGACGCCCAACAGGCCGACGGCAATATGCGAACGCCTGAGCAGTAAATACAGCATCTCATAATTCATGATGATCCCCGCTTTTTTCGCTTGTCCTGTTTGATTCTGTTCTTGACGATGTCCATCGATTCATCGCACCAATCGACCTTTGCCTGCAACGATTTGACACCCATGCCCAGGCTCAGCATCTCGTGGAATTCGACAATCGAGAGTTTGCGTTGCTTGCTGTCCGCTTCCACTTCCTCGCACGCACCGCGCAGAATTCCCAGTACCGCCGCGAACTCCTCGCGAAGTTGTTGCAGGAATTCCAGTGTGGCATCGAGGTCGTTCAGCTCGCCCATGTAGATAATCTGCCCGATGTAGGCGAATCGCTCATTCCCAATCGCGGGCCCGGAACGCAGCCACTCGTGCAATACTTCGGCACCTGCCTTCGTGCGTTCATAAACGCGGCGATCGGGCCCCTTCGGAGAAGGCTCCAATCGACTCTCCAGCCAGCCGCGTTTCTCCATCCGCTTCAGCGTTGGGTAAATCTGGCTCAGTTCCGCCGACCAGAAATGCTTCGCGCCCATCTCGAACTCATGCCGCAAGTCGTAACCGCTGCAGGCGTTGCGCAACATACCGAGGAGGACACATTCAAGGCTCATGCCCGAACTATATCAATCTTGCTATAGAAGTCAATATATAGCTGGCGTTCCGCTGAAGTCCGCCGCTACAGCCTGTCGAGATCTTCTGGTGTGTCGACGTCCAGCGCTGCTTCCGGACATGGCAGCAAATGCGTTAGCGCCTGCTGGAGAATCCGCTTCGCACCCGAGTTGCCCGAGAGCCCTTCAAGCTGCGAAAAGAGCGTGCCATCAAAACAGGCTGGAACTCCCGGCGAACCATCGGCCATCTCCGTCGCGGAAGCTGCGTAGTGTCCATCGTCCAGTGCCGCCAGCAAACGTTGTAGATGCTCCATGGGCACCAGCGGCTGATCACAGACCTGCATCAAAATGCGGTCGACCTGATGTCGCCGCACGACGTTCACCCCCGCCGCGATACTGGTTCCAACTCCGTCGGCCCAGTTTTGGTTTTTGACAATCACGCAATCTTGCTCGTCCAGAACCGCACCCACTTCCGCGGCGTTGGCGCCCACGACGACGACGACCGGACGACAGCCAACCTGAATTGCTTTTTGCACGGCGCGGCATACTAGCGGCTGATCGCCGTACCGCACGAGTTGTTTGGGTCGCCCCAACCGCCGCGATTCCCCGGCCGCAAGCACGATCCCCGCGACCGTTGGCGATCTGGCCTGCGTCTCAGCTCGTGCCTCAGCTCGTGCCTCAGCTTTTGAGTCCGCAATCGCTCCGTCGCCCTGATCAGCTTTCGTCACCGCTTCTTCGCCTGTTCACGATGTGCGGCGATGAACTGGTCGATCTTGCGAAGCAGCTGTTTTTTGGTCCGCAACCATTCTTCGGTTGGCGGCTTGGCAGCCTTGATCTTCTCGATCACTTCCAGGCGGCGTTTTTCGGCATGATCTTCTTTCGACCGGAACGCCTCCAGCTCCGGCAACGCAAACTGCGCGGTGGCTCCAAAGGTATTGAGGCACGAGACCGCCATCGCGTTGAACCATTTATCCTCGGACCGCAGCAGTGGCAGGATCAGCTCGACGCTGGCGGGATTATCGCTATCGAGCCCCGCAAGGTTCATGGCTGCGTAGCCGCGCGTCGTCGACTCTTCCTTCAGCCCCGCGACGTAGCGTGCCCGCATGTCCTGCAACCCCAACAATTCCACGTTCGGAGGAATCTTCAGTTTGCTCATGTCGGTTGACGGCTCGATGTAGACGTAGATTGTGGGATGCTCGTCAAAGATATCGACCTTGCTCTCGTTGCGTTTGAACATCGCGGCCGCGATCCCCCCGACGACGTGGAGCCGCCAGTTAGAATCCTGCTCTTTTGCCCCATCGAACAACGGATCCTTCGAGGTGATCGGCAGTAGCACGACCTGGTATTTCTCCAGCTTGGCCTCGACGAACTTCTGAATCGAAAGGCTGATCGCCGTCTCGTCGCCCTTGTAGTACATGTTCTCATTTCCGTTTACCCACACCTGCAACACGCGGTGCTTGTCGTTGACGACATTCAGGAGACCGGGCCACTCCTTGTAGTTGTCCGCAAGGTCCTTGTTGCCTTTCACGGAAGTCATCATGGCGATGGACGGAGTCGCAATTTGCAGGCAGCCGAGCAGCGCAAGGATTCGCAGGTCGATTTTCATGGGTCGATCCGATCATTTTGGAGGCCAGAAACCAGAACTCAGTGAATGCATCATTCGCAGTGTAAGCCAGCCTGGTGCAACTCGACGCACATGTTGCTTCCGCTGCATCACACCCGATTGGCGATTGGACGCACTAGCTGCGTGATTCGTTCCCGGGGAAGGACTCTCGTGGCATTTCTTGCACCCATCGGCGAGTTGCTATCGTACGAAATACGCTAACAACCGCCCGTTTGACGCCAACGACGATCAGCTTGGCACAATTCCAATCGTACGCATTCTGCCGGGTAGCAGTGTCAGAGTGGTCACCGAAAGATGTGTAATCGCTGACAGCAGTGCCTGCCGAAGAAGAAAATATCACTTTTCTTCATTAGCAAGTTCTTGCTACACAAGGCAGTTATGTCACCCAGACGATCACAGAGCGTGGATCGTCGTCGGCGCGTTCTTGTCGACGATTCCCGCAATGAAGCCGCTCCCGCGAGACCACGTATCTATCGTGGCGACTCCGAGGGCCCGCTCCCGCGCTATAACTTTGCCGCGTTACAGGCGATCAATGCGCCGATATCGCGATACATTCCACTCCGCCCCTACACGTTGCTGGTCTGGTTTCTCACAGGACTGATTCCCATCATGGGACTGCTCCTGCTCAATGAACTGCTGCCGGGCATTGCTGGCATCGTCGGCACTAAGGCGGCACGCGCGTTCGACCTGAACGCCAGCGGCAACCTGATGGCGTGGCTTTCCAGCGTGACGTTTGGTTTCGCCATCGCTGTCATGCTGGGAACCTACAGCGTACGGCGTTTTCGACGCGACGACTATCGAGGCCGCTTCACGGTCTGGCGTTGGGCGATCGCCGCGGCGGCGTTCGTCAGCATCGATGCGACCGTGGGTCTGCGCCACATCTTTCAGGGTTTGTGCGAAACGCTCACACACTCAACGCTCTGGGGCGATGGCTCCATCTGGTGGGTTGGAACCTGGGCGATTGTGCTTGGGGCGATGCTGGTACGTCTTGTCCTGGAAATGTCATCATCGCGACTGGCAGTCGGCTGGGCATTTGGTGCCGCAGCGTGTTATGCATGGGCCGGACTCGGCGAGCTCGATTTGCTGCCAATCCAGTCGCCCCATGTAGCTCGCACTTCCGAGCTCGCAGCCGTCCTGCTGGGACATCACTTCTTCCTGTTCTCGCTGGTGAATTATGCCCGCGAGGTCGTGCTGGAAGCGATGGGGCTCATGGAGTCCCCGGTCGTCCGCCGAGCAAAAACGCTGGCGGCGCGAGAAGCGAAACGAGCGAAGAAACAGACGACGTCGGCGAATCAGACGGCGAAAGCCAACGCTTCCAAATCGGCAACCAAGTCTCAAGTAAAAGCCGCACCCAAAGCAGAAACCACGTCGACGAAATCGACCACCAAGGCCGCCGCCAAGTCGACCAAAAAGACGCGACAGGAGTCGTCCGACGAAGCACGCGACAACGTGGACGCGGACCGTGCCGTGAAACTACGCACCGTCTCGCCGCCCGAAGAAGAGCGGCCAACGACGCAACGCCGCCCCTCCAAAGGTGCAAAGCCCAGGTTGACCGTTCACGACGAAGACTACGACACCGATTACGACGACGAGGACCAGCCAAAGCTATCGAAGGCTGAACGTCGACGCCTGCGGAAAGAGCAAAAACGCCAGCAACGCAAGGCGGCCTAACCGTTGAGCGGTAGAGCTACCTCGGCGTGGATCTAGCCGCCGAGTCGTGGCCTGTCGCCGATTAGCTGCCTGTGTGGCGGCCGTTTGACAGCGTGGCACGTCCGCATCAGAATCGTGTCGTGCTAGAAATCATCAAACAACTACGTCTCGCGTGCGCCGAAGGTCGGCCGGTTGCATGGTGCCGTCTTGTTGAAACGCGGGGTTCCTCGCCGCAAAAGGCCGGTGCAACGATGCTGGTCTTCGAGGATGGCCAACAAGCCGGAACGCTGGGCGGTGGCTGTGTCGAGGCGGAAGTAAAACGTCACGCCATCACCGTTATGCGGGAAAGTAACGCGTCGGTCCAGACGTTTCAGCTCGATCACGACTACGGTTGGGATGACGGTCTGATTTGCGGCGGACGCATGACCATTCTGATCCAGCCCCTCACCGACAGTGGTTGTCTCGACTACTTCGATGCGCTAATGAGTCTCGGCGAATCGGGCGCGGGCTTCACCGAAGCCATCGTCTATGACGCGGAGCGATCCAAACTCTCCGTTCCATCCAGTTTGCTGTTCGACGCCGCAGATCAACCACTTGCCGCCTTGAACGCGGATCCGGCCGCCGCGGAAACTGTCGCCGCGAATCTGCGTCCCATCGCACAGAGACCTCGTCCGTATGCCCACGAGGGCGTCGCCTACCTGCCATTGCTGCCCAGAAATCGATTGGTGATCGTGGGCGGCGGACACATCGGCCAGGCCGTCGCCAGTCTCGCGGTCGACCTTGAATTTGAAGTTTGCGTGACCGACGACCGGGAGAGCTACGTTAGCGATGACCGCTTTCCACACGTCGCCGAACGGATCGCCGGGCCGTGCCGGGAAGTCCTGCCATCGATTGACATCACCAGCGACACGTACTGTCTGGTCGTCACGCGAGGCCACAATCACGATCAGGAAGCGCTGCAGCTACTGATCAATCGAGGTGCACGCTACGTCGGGATGATCGGCAGCCGCCGCAAAATCCGTCTGATCTTTGACGAGTTGCTGGCCGACGGCGTATCGTCGGAATTGCTGGATCAGGTCCATGCTCCTGTCGGTATCGATATCGGCTCGCAGACCGTCGCAGAAATCGCAGTCAGCATTGCCGCCGAACTGGTTTCACATCGCAATTGCAACGGCCACGTCCCCGGACGCCCGGACCGTGTACTGACCGCGGACTAAACACGACCGAGCTCGATCACTCAGGATCACTCAGGATCACTCACTCATTCAGTACCTTGCTTGCCCGGCAGGATGAAAATGCCAACTCGCACCTTCGCGATCCTTCCGGCGGCCGGTCACAGTCGTCGCATGGGGCAGCCGAAACTGCTGCTTCCGTTTCGAGACGCGAGGCTGATTGACGCTGTGCTCAACGCGTGGGTCGCCAGTTCTGTTGAACGCACGGTCATCGTCGTGCGCAGCGGTGACAATGAACTGCACGATGCCTGTTCAAAATGGCCCGTCGACGTCCTGCGGCCGAAAGAAGATCCCGTCGACATGAAAGCTTCCATTCAGGCTGGCTTGCGATACATCCGCGACACTTTTTCGCCGGCGCCGACCGATACATGGCTGACCGCGCCCGCAGACCTGCCGCATATCGGCGCGCCGCTGATCGATCGCCTGATCGCCGAGAGCCGGCAGACTGCGAATATCGTCGCACCCATGTTTGGCGATCACCCCGGACATCCGATTCTGCTGCCGTGGAGCATGGCGGAGGACGTCTTCGCCATTCCGGAATCCGCAGGCCTGAAATGGCTGATGGACTCGCAGCCCGTTTCGTGGATTTCCTTTCCTGCGAACGAACGTCTACTCGACGCCGATACGCCGGAAGATTTCCGCCGTTTCAAATAGCCGCTGCGGTTTTGCACGTAGGCTTCTCGCCGCGAACTTTCCAAAACTTTTTTGTTTCAGCGTTGCGCCCGATGTTTTCCGGGCACTAGGTCTCTAACGGTATCTCATGCCATTCCAGCTTAAACTGAGGCCAACATGAGCGACGACAGTAACGACCTGCCGCAACCACTTCCCACGACGCGAATAACGCCGCGTCCGCATGGGGAACATGCCGAAGACAGCCGCGTCGCCGAGCTCGTGGATGGGTTCTTCGAAGCCCTGCAGCGAGGTGAGCATCCCAACGCCGATGAGCTCATCTCGCAACACCCGGACCTCGCCGATGAACTCCGCGATTGCCTGGACGCGTTGCAGCTCATGCACCCATCGGGCGAATCGACCTCGCAGGCGTGCGAGTTACAGGAAATTGGCGACTTTCGTATCCTGCGCGAAGTCGGACGCGGCGGCATGGGCGTCGTGTACGAGGCCCAACAAATCTCGCTCAACCGCCGGGTGGCCTTGAAGATCCTGCGACATGCAATCGCCGACCGCGATGCCATGCAACGGTTCCAACGCGAAGCGGAAACCGTCGCCAATCTACAGCATTCCAACATCGTGCCAATCTTCGCCGTCGGCGAGCAGGACGGGCAGCACTACTTTGCCATGCAATTCATCGAAGGGCAGAGCCTCGCCGACCTGCAAACGAAAGCTGAAACGCCGCTCGACCCGATGGACATCGCCGATTGGGGACTGCAAACCGCCGAGGCGCTGGCGTATTCCCACGAACGCGACATCATTCATCGCGACGTCAAACCGTCCAATCTGATTCGTGACGAACAGGGAAAAGTCTGGCTCACGGACTTTGGTTTGGCGAAGCGTCTGGACGACGTGCAGCTGAGCATGACCGGTGCGATTCTGGGAACGCCTCGCTACATGAGCCCGGAACAGGCTTCGTCGATGCGACGACCGGTCGACCATCGCACGGACATCTACAGCCTTGGTGCGACGCTCTACGAGTTGGCGACCGGCAAGCCTCTGTTTGATGCCGACACACCCCACCGCGCGCTGGGACAAATCATTTCGGATGATCCCGTTGCCCCACGAACAATTCGCCCCACGCTGCCGCGAGACCTTGAAACCATCATCACTCGTTGCATTTCCAAGCAGGCCAGCGACCGCTACACCAACGCCACCGACCTTGTATTCGACCTCCGCGCGTTTCTTGACGGTCGTCCCATCAAGGCACGACGGCCGACCGCATTACAGTTGGCACAACGTTGGTTCCGGAAGAACCAGCTTGCGGTGCACGTCGCGGCGACCGCAGCGGTGGTATCGATGATTGCGGTGTTGGCTGGCAGTTACGGAATCCAGCACTATCGCTGGTCGCAGCTCGGCCGAATTCAATTTTCGCTGACGTCGCAGGGCGACGCGCCGGTCGTCGCGGAAATCCTGGACACCAACGGCAAAGCCGCCGTGCCACGATTCACCGTCCCCTCGCAGCAGCCCGTCGAAATCCCACGTGGCGATTACAAATTGCTGCTTCGTTCCAGCGGTGATCTGTCCGAATCGTTTGATTTCTCTGTCTATCCCGAGCCGGGAAATCACAGCCTGAAAATTCACAAGCACAACCATCAAGCGTGGGACAAGGTGCCGGCCAACGGAATATGGCGGCTATGGAACCGTCCTGGCGGCGAAGACATTGTCGCCTTCGATGGCGAAGGCGTTTCTCTGCTCGACGGCGAAACGTCCGACGAAATCTGGCGTGTCGAACTGGAGTCCAACCAACTCCTGCATGACCAATTGCGGGCTGCCCAATTCAACTGGGCGTGGGTTCCGCACATTTCGCACAACTCCCGATACGGGCAGGCACAACTCTGTCTGGACCCCGCCGGAAAATCGGTGGACGTGAATGCAGATGGTGTAGACGACTTGCTGTTGGCGTTGCACTATTTCCCCACGGTCTTGGCCCTGTCCGGAACCGATGGCGAACTGCTGTGGAGTTCGACCGTCCGTCCGCTGCCGATTGCCAACGATACGATCGTGTCAGAACAGACCGAGGACCAGAGGGTTCCGTTCCCGGACGCCGGAGCGATCCTGCATCAACCGTTGCTTCGTGACGCGAACGGAGATGCGGTGACCGATCTGATCGCCATGGCGGCGGTACTCGACGACAACGGGGACCTCGCGGTCTGCCTGACGGCAATCTCCGGTGCGGACGGCAGCCGTCTCTGGGAATTCGACGTCGCCGTGCCCAATCAGAAGGTCCAGGGCACCAATCATCCCTTCGCGGCGCAATGGTACACGTACGGCCCCGAAGATCTCTCGCGAAGCTGGCATGAACGCTGGGGAGATATCATCACACGTGATGACAACGGCACAAGCGCAGCGACCGGCGAACTGGTGCCCTATGCGGCGGAAATGGTGAGCATCGACGGGCGCGACGAATTGATCTTCGTGGTTGATCACGAATACATCGGCGTCGATCCACAGACCGGAAAAGAAGTCCGACGAGAGCAGCTGGGCTTTCTGCCTTCGCGACCGCCCATCATTTTTGCCAGCGACTCGGGCAAGCCAAACCTGATGTTGTGCGAGCAACTCCCCAACAAAGGCGCTGACCCTCAGCTGCGAGTGAGCGTTCGCGACCTCGCGACACGCAAGCTCCACTGGTCGCAGACCGTCGAAGCCAACTGGCGACACTGTGCGCCGGATACTGCCTCGCCGCACGATTGGCCGCTGCTGGAAGATCTGGACGGCGACGGAATCGTTGAGGTCATCCTGCCGGAGGGCAGCACGATGGGCGAAGCTCATTTTGAAATCATGCCGGCCGGCGGACTTCAGGTCCTTGATAGCCGCACGGGCGAGCGAAAATGGACCGATCCTGATACCGCCATCAACGCCGAATTTCAACTCAATCGGTTCGTTGTGGTCCGCGATCAGAACGACGATGGAGTTCGCGATATCGCGGCCGTAAGTTTTTACGCTCATCCATCCAGCGGCAGCCTCATTCGAGATCGACTGGTGGCCGTCTATGTCGATGTCTTCTCCGGCGCGAACGGAAAACGCCTCTACTTCATGCAGTCTCCGCAGATGTCGGGTTTCGGTAGTCGCGTCGGCAGCATTCCTCTCATTCGAGAGTACTCGCACTTCGGCGACATGCTATTGGTCGACCTGGATTCCAGAGGCTACCAATCCGGAGAGTGTGGTCGAAACGTCTGCTTTTCCCTCGTTGATCGCGAAGTGGTATTTGTAGGCGACGAAATGGCACGCCCAAAGTTCGCCGACATCAACGGCGACAGCCAAACGGACCTGGTGGCATGGCGTCCCAACTATCGCAATCGCCCCACCAGTGGTGGTGACCTGCTGGCCTTTCACATCGGTCGGCTCGACACCAGCGGACGCAAGACGCCCTCATGGCAGTTTGCCGACCAGGTGTTTCAACGGATTGGTGACGTGAACGACGACGGCGTGGACGACGCATTGCGGCTGTACCGCGATTCCACTGCCCGGCATATCAACATGGTCTCTGGCGACACGGGCGAATACCTGTGGTCGTGCGATGTCGGGTCCAGATCCATGCGGGCGTTTGACATTATCGCGATGCAGGATGACATCGACGACGACGGAGCGCCGGACTTCATCGTCGCTCAGAACCGCACGCAAAAGGCTTCCACCTCGCCTATGGAAGTCCGGTCCGGTCGCACCGGCAAATCGATCTGGCAATTCCAACTGCCTCGAGCCGGCTCGTGGCGAAACCCGCGGGTACTCGACGTCAGCGATATCGACGGCGACGACCGGCAGGAGATGCTATTTCTTGCTCAGTCGGACCTCACGCCGGGGCGGCCGGCCGGCGGGTTTGACGAACCCGTGCAAATCTACCGAGTGGATGCCAAAACGGGAAAGACAAAATGGACTTCCGAGTTATTCCCTCGCGACCGCTACGCTCAATGGTTGATTCGACGATTTCGTTTTTCGATCTGCGACGCCAACAGGGACGGTGTGGAGGACGTCGTTTGCTACGGCCTGAATGAAAATGGCGGCGTCGGCTTCCGGGCGGTCAATGGTGTGGACGGCTCCACGATCTGGCAAACGCTGCCCTCGCGATTTGGACAGGAAATCACGGCGCGTGAGTTCAGCGATTACATGCCTTTCGAGATCATCACACATCCCGATCGAACGGAACTCGTCACCCTGCGGGCGAAAAAGAAAACGCTGGACATCTTCTGCCTGGACGTCGCCACCGGAGATACTCGTTGGGCGTGGTCCCTGCAAACCGGCGGTGGCTGCTGGAATGGTAGCCAGCCCAACGACACATCGGCGTACGGTTCCACCACGCCCGTGCGGGTGCTCACTCGCAGTGGTGAGCGACTCGGCTTGTGGCATACCAACGCGGACATGGACGTCGTCTTCTCCTTGCTAAACGAAAAGGAGGACTCGGCCGAGATTGATTCGCAGCTAACGCTGGCCAAATCGAGGCAATTCAAGGAAGATCGCTACTGGGGCGGTTATCTGCGTTCGGTCACCGTTCACCCAATCGACCTTGATTCGGATGGCGTCGACGAGCTGGTGTATGCGACGCCAGACAGCCTGGTTGCGAAGACAGTGTCTGGCGAAACGATCTGGACCGTTGACGTACCCGGCCTGGTTCATCGCATCAGCTCGGTTCATCACCGGGACGATGGCGGCATCGAATTCATTGTTGCCAGCGGCAAGAACTATTCGCAGTTGAACAGGATGGACGCCGTCGATGAACACGGCAGGCGACTTTGGACGGCCGAATTACCGGCGGAGGATTCGTTGACGTCCAGCGTGCTCCATTCAAGTGTCGAAACCCGGACGCCTCGGGTCATGTACACCAACCTCCGTGGTTACACGACGTGCTTCGATGTCCAAAAGACCTCCGTCAAATCCGACGACTCCACAACGTTCAACGCGAATGCCGCTCATCCCGTTTTTGATCGAGCCGACCCGCGGCTGGTGAAGTCGCCACCGTGGAACGTGAACGCCAGCTTCGTCCCGGACGTGCTAATTGCGATGACGATGTCGCTCACCATGCTGGGGCTGCCGCTGTTCTACGTTAGTCGACTGGCCCGAGGCCAATGGTCATTGCGGACTCTGTTAGTGGCTCCCGTGCTGGTCGCGATCTGGTTGCAGGCGTCTCGCTTGTCGATCGACCTTGGCGGAGGTCCACCGTGGCATCCGCTGTTCTTGAACCTGCTTCTCGCGGCCTACTGCTTTCCCGCAATCGTCTATCTGTACGTGATGACTCGGCTGTGTCTTGGCCGGGACTGGTGGCGAGTGGGCAGACTGATCACCCTGACGCTCTGCATTGCGGTGCTCATGTCGCTCTGGATGCTGTGGATGACGCGATACTTTTCCGAAGCCGAACCCGTTCAGTTACGCTGGACGCTGAGCTCGTTCGCGTCGATGCTCTTTTACGGGGCCGGCATGACCGGGGCGATTATCATCCTGGTGTACCTGTCGAAAAAACTGTATTCAATGACCCAATGGATTCTGGTGCGCAATGCAAGACCCGCCCCGCAGTAGTCCATCCTCCGGCGACGAAAAGCCGGTATCGGACCAGCCAGCGACAGAGGAAGCCGTACTGTCGTCCGTGCGGGATTCGCAATGGGCAGACTACCAGTCGTGGTTGCGATTGCACGCGAGACTGCAGATCGACGCTCACTTCCGAGGTAAGTTTGACGAATCGGACATCGCCCAACAGACGATGATCGAAGCGTGGCGGTCTCAGTCCAATTTCCGGGGACAGAGTGAACGCGAGCGCATGGCGTGGTTGCGTCAGATACTGGCCAATGTGCTTGGTCATGAAATGCGCCGCTATCGAGGCACTCAAAAGCGTGATCTTTCCCGCGAACGTTCGCTGGAACAGTCGCTGGAGAATTCGATGGTGGAGTCTTCTGCGGCGATCGGTTCGATCGTCCCCGCCAACCAGGCGAGTCCCAGTCAGATCGTGCAGCAACGCGAACGGGAACGGCAATTGGCCGACGCCATCGAACGATTGCCCGCCGACTATCGTGAGGTCATCATCTTGCGAAACCTTGAGCTACAGTCGCACGAGCAAATTGCGCAACAGTTGGGGCGTACTCCCGCCGCGGTACGGATGTTGTGGCTGCGAGCTTTGAAGGAGCTGAAGCGAGGAATCGAAACTTCATAGTAGTCATCGCTGGCAACACAGATATTGAGCTACCGTCGATGCCAGTCTCTCTATCACGTCGTAATCGGCTACAATCGGTCGGCCGCAGGTTATTGGGATCCGCCCGATGCGGTTAGTTGAATGGAAACAATTTTTGGGCAAAAACGGGGCGTTTCCCCGCTAAAACAGCGTGCAGCACGGGGCACAACCCGGGTAAAAAGAGCTGCAAACTGGGGTGGCCACCCGCGCTTGGGATTCTTCAAACCCGGTGTAACCTTTGCCGGTGTGCGGGCGTAGTACCAGTGGAGCCTCGACGTGCTGTCAAAAACAATTTGACGGCTCTCGCTCCATCGATATAATTTGCTTTAACTGTGGGGCACGTCAAAGCCGTCGACTCAAGATGGGTCTCGGAGCGTGCTGATGACACGACACCATGCGGCTCAGCCGCGATCATGATGATGCCTTAGGGGCGATGTGCCGATACCGGTCCCTCGCGCTCCCTCCATCGTGCAAAAGTTACTCTCGACTGCGGATCTGGCCGAGTACCTACAGGTCTCGGTCGACACCGTAAAACGCCGCATAGTCAGCGGCGACCTTCAAGCCTCCAATATTGGTTCGGCCAAGAAGCCCATCTACCGGTCCTCTCAGGCTCAGGTTGATCAATACTTGGAGTCGCAGCTCGTGCGGCACGCACCCTCGCGCCCCAGCTCGCAACGACGAAAGTCGAATCAAAAACCAGATCTCATTGGTCTGTAGCTGAGTTGCCTGTGGCTGGCGATTTATATGGGTCTTCTTGCCGACGACTAGATTATGGACGGCGGCTGCCAACTTTGGGACATAGCCTGCGTTAGATATCAGGGGGTCTACCTTCGACGCTTTACCTCCTGGCCGGTGTCTTTGGCAACATCGCCTATTTACCGATACTTCGTGACTGTTGGCTACTCAAGCCCGAAGCAAACCTCAGTCTTACTGCTTGTGGAGTTTGACATCCTCGCTGGTATCTATTCGGCGTCCAACGAAGAAATTTGACTCTGCCGTGAAGAAATGGATGCGAACGAACATCTAATCTGGCAAGTGGAGATGCGTGATTCTCGTGAATTAAAGTATTTTGCCACTCATGTGAATTCTTGGAGTGGTCCGGGCCGATGAATAACAGGGACTAGTAGATCGATTTGTCCTCCCGCCTTTATTGCCCCCACCATATTCGAGAGAAAGGATTCTCTCGCATGCCTGCTATCAATGCTCGTGCGCTTTTCGTTACGTTTTGCGCAACCGCTATGGCCGTGTCTGGTTGTCGCTCTGCAAATCAAGTGCGTCAGCCCGAATACCATCAGCTCTCACATTCAATATCGCAAAGCTGGAATCACCCGGCGCCCGTCGAACAGGCGGCCGCTCCGGTGGCGTATGAACTGGCCGGACCGCATTCGGTCGAAGAGTATATCCAGTTTGGCTTGATGCAGAATCCAAAGATTCAGGCTGCGCGGATGCGGGTCGAATCGGCGGCCGCCAAAATTCCTCAGGCGGCCAGTTTGCAGGATCCAATGTTTGGAGTGACCGTTCAGGCGGAGCAAGTTCAAACCGCCGCAGGACAACAGGAGCTTGCATTGGCCGCAAGTCAGAAGGTTCCTTGGTTTGGCAAACTGCAAACGTCAGCTGCCGTGGCGGAGCGAGGGCTAGATGCTACTCGCGCTAAGCTACATGTTGCGGAATTGGACGTCATCGAAAAGATCAAACGAGCTTACTACCAGCTCTACTTCATCGAGCAAGCAATCGCAATTACGGAGCAAGATCAGGAGCAACTGAGGCTGATCGCTCGCATCGTTGATCGGCGTTATACGGTCGAGCGGAAAGTGAGTCAGCAAGATGTATTACGGCTTGAAGTGGAAATCTCACGGCTAGAGACGGATTTGGTCAGGTTGCGGCAGCAGCTGGATAGCAGTCAAGCGTCATTGGCCCAGCTCCTGCACGTTTCGCCAGAAACAGAATTGCGGGCGGTCGACACGTTGCCACCCGAACAGATTCCGCAAGACATCGAGCTGTTGTACCAACAGGCAATTACAGCTCGCCCGGAACTGCAAACAAAGTTAGCACTGATCGCTAAGGATCGAACCGCTGCGGATCGAGCCAGACTAGACTACTTTCCTGATGTTACGTTCGGCCTTACATGGATCGACACTGCAAACGCGGGAATCAGCCCAGTCACAAACGGGCGGGATGCATTCTTGTTATCCGCGGGCGTCAATCTTCCCATCTATAAGAAACGACTTTCGGCCGCAGTGAGGGAATCGGAAGCTGCTGCCGTCGCGGGAGCACGTGAGTACGACTCGCTGAAAGATCAAGCGATGCAGGAAGTGAAGGATCTCTTCTCGCAAGCCACAAGCCAACAAGAACTGCTGCATCTGTTTAGGAATGACATCATCCCAAAGGCTCAGCAAACTCTTGAGCAATCAATTCAGTCTTATCAAGTCGGTGAAGTTGATTTCCTCCAGATGATTGACAACTGGCGTCAGCTATTGCGTTTCCATGTTGGCGAGAAACAACTCGAAGCTCAGTTGCGTCAAAGTGTGGCGTCGCTCGCCCGAGTTGTCGGTGGATATCAACTACCAGAAGGATTCACATCGGTCGTGGAAACAGAGAGTAACGAATTCTCGACTAACTTGGTGGAAAGCCAAGATGCCGAAGTCGGTGCTCCGGCCAACTGAACACCGCAAATATTTGAAGTTTGAACGTCAAGACCAAAGGTCAATTGGAGCCACTATATGTATCGGAACATGAAACGCCTTCTTGCGACTGTGGCTGTCGTTGCGTCGGTCGGTTGTGCTCCGGGGTACAACTGCTACGAATGCGGATGTACACCATACGACTATTGCCGGCGAGCACCGTTGCCGTACTCCACGTTCGACTCCTTCTGCCCAACACCGATCGCAAGGAGTTACGCTTGGTCGCCCCAGCCGAATGCTGAGTTCCTTGAAGCTCCTGAATCTTCTTTGATTCCCACCGAAGCTCCGGTCCCTGGTGGCGTATCAGAATAAATCCGAGGGAATTGTCTCTCGTTTTAAAGGCCCGTTTTTGCGGAATTCCATGGTAGATAGCCAGTGTTTACTTGTCCGGACGCGGACGACGAGCAATACTTAGAGAACTTTCGAACTGCCTATCGCGTACGACTTGTTATGTTTCCACTCGAACTCAGACGCATGATCACCTCGATGTTGGCGGCCGCATTGCTGTGCAGCCCGCTGATCGCGTGTTTTCCGACTCTCTGCGGGTGTGCCAAGTCTGAAGCTTCTTCGCAGGAACATTCCTGCTGCGTAGCCAAGTGCTGTGAGACTGACACAATGGCGCAAGCGAGCTGCTGCCAAGTCAGTGGCGAACATGCTAGTGGCACCTGTGGCTGCACCTCGGATTCCCAAGAGGAGCAAGTCCCGACCGACGGTCGGGATCGAATACACAATGGCGAGGACTGCGATTTCCACGCGATCAGCTCGCTGGCGTTTCACACCAAGCCTGCGGGCAATGCGTTTGTTCAGGCCCTCAATCCTCACTCAATCAGCTTGATGTCTGCACAGGTCCTGCTGTGCGTCTGGCAAGTCTAGTTCTGCGCGCATTTCTGCGTAACCTCGGGCAAGGCTTCAAGTTGCCTTCCTGGTTAGATGCCAAAATCGACAACTCGATTGCGCCTTGCTGCTAGTGATAGCTAAGGCGGACAGAGCCTTAAAAATCTCAGTTGCCATTGAGTCAACTTGCAGCATTTCCGATAAGACTCGTAGACGTACTCGGCCAACCGATTTTATGTATCAACTCTCCACATACATCCTGCTCTCCGCCATCGTTGCATCGCAGCTATCTGGTAGCATTGCGCTGCAGACGATGAGTTGGGCTGATCACGGATGTCAGTGTTCAGTAGAGCTTAAATTTGGCGGTAATTGTTGCTGCTGCGGGGAATCTACCAGCGAATCCAATTCGTGTTGCGCAGAGACGAAGGTTGCCAGCTGTTGCGACAGTGAACGCGGAAGCGCACAGGAAGCGGACAGTTGCTCGATGCTTTGTCAGTGTGGCTGCGAGGACACTTCGCATCCCGCCCCAGCCCAATCGAACTCATCCTTTGACGAATTGGTTCGATTGCTTTCCGAAGCATCGTCATCTGAATCGATCGCTTCGATTTCCGAGACGCCTACGTTCAGTCCAGCTCCGCAATCTCGCTTCTTCTACGACGGAGTCTCTACCCAACCTCTCTATTGCTGTTGGGTGATATAGGCACGCTACCGGTGTGATTCTACTCACCGGTTTGACCGAAATCGCATGAAAGTGTGTCAGGTCGTTACGTGCGCTCGAAGCTATTGACTTCGGCCACGAGCAAACATCCTTCCGATGTGATTGCCATTGCGCATCGGACCTACCTACTGCCTAATCAAGCGTGGTTCAATGCCGCGCAGATGGAGTGCGAGCATGAGTTCCACAAATCCGCTTCCCGACGATCAGCAAGACGCGCCCGACCGAGCGCCATCGGCGCAGCATGAGAAAGACTCGTCGAGTGTTCCCAAGACATCCATACGGAAGCGTGTTTTGTACTCGTTCAAGTTGGTATCGCAGCCGTTAATGATCGTCGCGGCCGGACTGATTGTTCTCGCAGCGCTCGGCGTAACGCAGCGGGCTGGTTGGATATCCGCGAGCGGCTCAGGCAACGGGGGAGGCTCATCGGGTGCTGCTGCCCCCGATGTGGACTACATCTGTCCGATGATGTGTACTCCGCCTCAAAAGGAACCTGGTCGCTGCCCCGTGTGCGCGATGGAGTTAGTACCGGCCAGTGGAGGCAGTTCTGGGGGGGACGAGCGGTCGGTTGTTGTAGACCCGGCGACTCGGCGCGTTGCCAACATCAAGACACAAAGTGTTAATCGTGTACCGCTGACGCGAACGATTCGTGCCGTTGGTGAACTCAGCTACGACGAAGGCAATCTCAGGACAATTTCTGCATATACGGATGGCCGATTTGATCAGCTCTATGTTGACTACACGGGTGCCGTCGTCTGTGAAGGCGATCGACTTGCTTCTTTCTACTCGCCGGAACTCTATTCGTCGCAAGTCGAGTACTTGGAAGCCAGTCAAGCTCTTTCCACGGAAAAGGCGGCCACTCGCTCGAGTATCAACAGGACGAATCGACGTCTCCAAACTAGTTCTCGGCAGCGTCTCATCGAGTTCGGGATGTCTGAAGCCCAAATCGAGCAATTGGCGCGTGATGGAAAAGCACGCAGCCGCCTCGACATTGTCGCTCCGATGCACGGAACCGTGATTGAAAAGTTGGCCGTCGAAGGGGAATACGTCAAAAAAGGGCAGCCTATGTTTCGGCTCGCTGATCTGACGACGGTCTGGCTTATGCTGGAATTGTTTCCCGAAGACGCGACTGCCGTTCGTTATGGGCAATCTGTTGATGCAACTCTCAAATCGCTTCCGGACAAGACGTTCTCGGGACGGATTGCGTTCATCGATCCGGAAGTCAACAAGCAATCCCGCACGGTGAGTGTGCGAGTCGTACTCGATAATGCCGATGGGCTCATTCGAATCGGTGATTACGCGAAAGCGAGAATAACGATCCCAATTGGGGCGGGCAAGGGTCAAATGATTTACGATCCAGAACTCGCCAACAAGTGGATTAGCCCGCGACATCCGCACATCGTCAGCGACACGCCGGGAGTATGCCGGCTTTGCGGAGTCGATTTGAAACCAGCTGCTGATCTTGGCTTCACAGATCAACCGCAAGCCCAGCAAACCGCCATCGTCGTACCTCGCAGTTCTGTTCTCAATGCAGCCGACGAAAGCATTGTCTATGTCGAAACGGAAACTGGAAGGTTTGAGATTCGCCGCGTCGTGACAGGCGCAACGTCCGGCGATGACATTGTGATCATTAAGGGATTGGCTGACGGAGAGAAAGTAGCGACGTCCGGCAATTTCCTACTCGACTCGCAAATGCAGTTGGCAGGAAATCCGTCGTTGATCGACCCCACTCGCGCCGCTCCGCCACTAGAAATGGTGGCAGGTTTTGGCGCGAAAGAACTCGCCGAGATCGACCAATTGCCCGACGAAGATAAACCGATAGCGCTCGCTCAGGTGATATGCCCCGTTACGGACTACAAGCTGGGTTCAATGGGCGTTCCGCCCAAGGTCATTGTAAATGGCGAACCAGTGTTTATTTGCTGCGAAGGATGCCGAGAAGATTTGCTCGAAAAACCGGACATCCACCTTGCAAGATTGCAATCCTTTCAAGCAAGCGGCGGCTTGTCCAGTGGGACTTCGGCGGACGATTTTGAAGTTCCCGAAATTGGCGAATTGGTACCCATGGACGATGGTGCGGGAGTGCCCTCCATCGAGTTGATCGAAACCGTAGATGAAATTGAAATCGAAGTGCCTGAATTCGATTTTTCAATTGAAGAAGCGGGAGGATCGAATCAATGAAGTGGTTGATTGATTTCTGCATTCGCGAGCGACTCCTGATTGCGATTCTCTCCATCGGCACGGTTGCATTCGGCATCTACGCGACCAAACATGTGCCAGTCGATGCGATTCCGAATGTTGGCGAGAATCAGGTCATCGTGCTGACCGAATGGATGGGCCGATCGCCAAAGGACATCGAAGATCAAATCACGTATCCGCTGTCGATCGCTCTGCAAGCCGTTCCGGGCTCAAAGAGCGTTCGCGGCAAGAGCATGTTTGGCTTTAGCTTTGTCCAAGTCACTTTTGATGACGACGTCGATTTCTATTGGGCGCGGTCTCGCGTTGCTGAACAGCTGACTACCGTTGGAGGTTCGTTGCCGGATGAGGTCACGCCGACGCTGGCTCCGGATGCGACGGCGCTCGGTCAAATCTATTACTACGTGCTCGAACCTCCGGCGGACATGGACTTGGCGGAACTACGTTCCAAACAGGATTTCTTCATCAAGTACGCCTTACAGTCGGTGGACGGAGTTGCGGAAGTTGCGTCGATCGGTGGCTATGTAAAGCAATACCAGATCGAAGTTGATCCGGACGAATTGCGATACCACAAGATTCCGCTTAGTTCCGTGATTAGTGCGGTGAAGGCGTCGAACATCGACGTGGGTGCCAAAACCGTCGAAAAGAGCGGAATGGAATTCATTGTTCGCGGGCGCGGGTTCATTGGGTCCGGCAAGACGGAATCCGAAACGATCGAACAGATCGAAGACACCGTGGTACTGACTCGCAATGGTGTTCCCATTACCGTTGGCGAGCTTGCCAAGGTCCAAATCGGACCAGCCTTTCGACGCGGTGCCCTGGACTTCAATGGCAGTGAAGCAGTGGGTGGCGTCGTGGTTATGCGATACGGCGAGAATCCAAGGGAGGTCATCGATCGCGTTAAAGCCAAGATCACGTCGCTGGAGTCGGAACTGGGGGGGATCAAGATCATCGGCGTCTACGATCGCACGCAGCTCATTGGCGAAACCATTGCGACGTTAACGACAGCTCTGTCAGAAGAAACGTTGGTCACGATTGTCGTCATGCTGTTGTTCCTGCTGCATCTTCGAGCCAGCATTATCATTGCCGTCACTCTGCCAATGGCCGTCCTGATGTCGTTCATTGCCATGCACGTTTTCGGCGTGGATGCGAACATCATGTCGCTCGCTGGAATCGCGATCGCGATCGGGACCATGGTCGACATGGGAATTATCGTACTCGAAAACGTCTACGATTCGCTTTCGGAATGGGAGTCCGAAGGCTCTCCCGGTGGCGCGGACCAAAGACTGACCGTAATACGCGACTCCGCGCTAGAAGTAATTCCTGCCGTAATTACAGCGGTCACCACAACCATTGTGAGCTTCTTGCCAGTCTTTTTGTTAACCGGTCGCGATCATCGGCTGTTCACACCACTCGCATGGACAAAGACCTATGCATTGGCTTCCAGTCTCATCGTGGCGGTCGTGGTGGTGCCGATGCTGTGCCAAGTCTTACTCCGTAGTTCACGGCCTAAAATCGCGACACGTTTGTTCGCAACGCTGGGGCTCGGTGCTATTGCGACTGCTCTTGTGGGCTATGTCTGGGGCCATCACATCGCCGAGCACATTGGCGTTTCGCAACAAGTATTGCTGGTCGGAAGTGCATTATTGGGAGCTACTGCTGGCTGGTGGATGTCAGCAGAGAGAGTTCGCCCGATTGAACAGAATCCCGTCAGCCGGTTCGTGCGATGGCTGTATGGCGGAAGGTTGCGTTTTGCACTGGAGCATAAAGCAATCGCACTTTCGTTTCCGACATTGATCTTCGTGATTGGGTTGGGAGCCTGGATCGGCATGCCGACTGTCTTGCGACCGTTAGAAAAGGTCGCCGAGATGGTTGGTGCAGATTTGAATGAAGTTCCGGGCTACGTCGACGCCAAACATATCTTCACGGGCCTGAAATCGGACGACTGGATTGCGCTGGACGAAGGCAGTTGGTTCTACATGCCAAGCCTCTATCCAGCCGCGAGTTTCAATCAGGCAATGGAGGTCCTGCAGGCACAGGACGCGATGATCAAACAGATTCCCGAAGTCTCGGATGTGCTCGGCAAAATCGGGCGAGTCGAGTCTGCACTCGATCCCGCTCCTGCCGCGATGGTGGAAACGTACATCATGCTAAAGCCGCGAGCGGAATGGCGGGACGGGATGACGGAACGCAAGATTTGGGACGAAATAAACTCGGTCGCCACCATCACGGGGATCACACCCGCATCGGCGTTGCAACCGATCGAGGGTCGAGTCGTGATGTTGCAGAGCGGTATCAAGGCTTCGATGGCAATTCGTATCTACGGCGATGATCTCGTCGGATTGTCGAAGGCGTCGATGGCGGTGGCCGAACATCTGAAACAGCATCATTACGTGAATGCTGGCACCGTGAACCCGGACATTGTCTTGGGCAAGCCGTACATCGAATTCGAAGTCGACAGAAAAGAATCGGCTCGCTACGGCATGAACACGATGATGGTTAATCAAATCGTGGCCGCTGGTCTGGGCGGAGTTGACGTGACCGAAACAGTCGAAGGTCGTGAGCGATATCCGATTCAAGTCCGCTATGAACGCGGTGTCCGCGAGGACTCGGACAACTTGGAATCCATTCCGGTGGTAACACACACAAAGGAGATTGTTCCACTTGGTCAGCTGGCTAGCATGACCACGACTTGGGGGCCCGGTGCCATCAACAGCGAAGACGCCCGATTAGTGGCCCACGTTTCCTTTTCTCCAGCCGGGGCTGCGGGTGATCTCGAAACGGTGAACGTCGTTACCGAGTCGCTTCGCCAAGCGAGAGAGAGCGGTGAGCTTGAGTTCCCGGACGGTAACTTCGAGTTGGAAGCCGTAGGTTCATTCCAGAATCAGATCGAAGCTAACCGGCGTTTGATGTGGATCATTCCGGCGGTCATCTTCATCAACTTGTTCTTGCACTATTTGCACTTTCGCAATTTCCCGCTCTCGCTCGTAGTTTTCTCTGGGATCCCGTTCGCAGCGTCCGGTGGCATGGTCGCCGTCGCGGTGATGGGTGTCGAAATGAATACGGCCATGTGGATCGGATTCATAGCACTGTTTGGTATCGCTGCCGACGATGGGTTGGTGATCGCAACGTACATCAAGCAGCTACTAGATCGTCGAGAGATTCGAAGCATCAATGAGCTGCGCGACCTAATCTACGAAGCCGGACTCAAACGCGTCCGACCTTGCTTGATGACCACGATCACGACGCTCGTCGCGTTGCTCCCGGTACTGATGTCCAGCGGTCGCGGGGCCGATGTCGCACGCGCGATGGCATTACCGGTGTTCGGCGGAATGCTCGTCGAACCCATCACTTCATTTGTCGTACCAACCCTGTACTGTGCATGGAGGGAATTCCAAATCAACTCTCGCTTGGAAGTTCTTCCGCCTAGGCTGCTGAAGGAAACGGAATCCGCGGCGGCCTGAATTCACTCCGTCTGACACCTTTACAAAGGACTGAAATATGAAACGACTAGCTCTAATCACACTGACACTCGCCACCGCCGTGCTGTTATCACAAACAGCTTTTGCTCAGGCGTCCTCGCTCTCAAAGTACGACCAGCTAAAAGTGGCCGTACAAAAGATTTGCCCCGTTACTGGCAAGCCGCTTGGCAGCATGGGGGACCCACTAAAAGTGAAGATAGGCGAAGAACAAATCTTCTTGTGCTGTAAAGGGTGCACCAAAGGCCAGATCAACAAGCAGCACTGGGTCACAATCCATAAGAACTTTGCCGCGGCTCAAGGAATTTGTCCGGTGATGGAGAAAGCACTGCCGGCGAACCCAAAATCGACCGTTGTAAACGGCCAAACAGTCTATGTGTGCTGCCCACCATGCACGAAGAAGATCCAAGCGGACCCGAAAAAGTTCTTGACGAAGGTCGCTGGGTACTACCAAGGGGCGTTAAAGGGAAAGCCGGCTCAACAGGGTGTCGTTGACGGCCATGCACACAGCGATGCGACCGCAGGTATTTCAAATCGCGATCAAATGAAGATCGCGGTTCAAAAGATATGCCCTGTTTCTGGGAATCCCTTGGGAAGCATGGGAACGCCACAGAAAGTCAAAGCCGGGGGCATGGATTTGTTCCTTTGCTGCAAAGGTTGCAAGGAAGGCAAAGTCAACAACCAACACTGGGCCTCAATTCGCGGAAATATCGCAAAGGCTCAAGGAATTTGCCCCGTGATGGAAAAGGAATTGCCTGCCAACGCCAAGTCGACCGTCATCGATGGGCAGATCGTATTCGTTTGCTGTCCGCCATGCACGAAGAAGATTGAAAAAGAACCAGCCAAATTTTTGGCGAAAGTTGATTCCTACTACATGGCTGCTTTGAAGCAACCAAAGGCTAACGCACCAGCAGTCCTACGATGACAGTATTTGTGAGAAAGGCGATCCCGTTTGACATTCGTCGCGCACATGATGGCCGAATCGTGTGCGCGACGGAGGTTTCGCCACAACCTACGTTTGGATGATTCGATGACCGCTTCAGAACCACAACTCAATTGCGGCACCAATGATTCCGAAACGGACAGTGAAGCATGCTTAGTGACTCGTGGCCAGCGTGGGGATCGAGATGCGCACAGGCAGTTATATGAATTGTATGGGCCGAAGGTCATTCGGCTCATGGTACGGATGGTTGGGAGTCAAGAAGCAGTTGATTTGACTCAGCAAGTGTTCCTACAAGTCTATCGCAAGATGCATCAGTTCGCCGGCAACTCCAAATTTGGCACGTGGCTCTATCGCGTGGCGGTAAACGAAGCACTTCAGTATCGGCGGCGGCAACAGAATCGTCCCGTGACGCAACCCCTACTCTTTGATGTGCCAAGCCGAAAAAAAGGCGGTGAAGCTCTCGAGGCAAGAGAGTCATTGGAGTTCGCGTTGGCGGCGATAGAACCTGAGCTTCGCGAGATTTTCCTGCTGCGTGAGGTAGAACAGCTTCCCTACGACACTCTCGCCGAGGTTTTGGAAGTGCCTGCTGGTACTGTCGCCTCTCGGCTCAACCGAGCCCGACGAGAACTCAAAGCGGCTTTGGAACGGCTTGACCCAACGTAGCATCCAAGAATTTTCGCACGTAAGATATGCCCACCCCCAAGCAATCAATCTATCGGAATTTCCGTTATCCCATTCGTCTTGCTCTCCGCATGGTCCAGCGAGCAAATGTCCAATCGATTTGGCCGTTAGTCCAGGCCGCTGGAACTCTCGCCGCAAAACCGCTCAACCACATTGCCTCTCAATGGGAGAACATCAAGGTTGAGGGTCAGGAATCGAATTCACAATTACTCGTGGTGGGCCTTCCTCGATCTGGCACGACGCTGGTGAGCCAACTTCTAGCCCAGTACCTCGACGTTTCTTACTTTCCGAACGTTTCTGCGATGTTTCCAGATGCGCCGATTTGGGCGACGCAACGCTATCTCGGACAGTTTGAACGGCCGCCACGCTCGAACAAAAGCTTCTACGGGAACACTGTAGGCCTAGGTGGAATCAACGACGGATTTCATATTTGGAATCGCTGGCTCGGTGACAACCGATATTGCATCGATCACATTCCAAATGAAGAAGAAGCGATTGAGTTGGCAGCATTCTTTGCGTGCTGGGGCGCCACGTTTAAGCGACCTCTATTGAACAAAAACAACAGAAACGTCGATGGCATTGAACTTTTGTCGCAGCTCTTGCCAAACTCATTTTTCGTGGTCGTTCAAAGGGACTTGGTCCTTACCGTCCAATCGCTTTTGGCGGCGCGTAAGTTCGTTCAGGGAGCCGATTCCATTGGCTGGGGGCTTTATTCGGACCGATGTGACGCTGGGAGCGACGCAATCGACAGCACGTGCCAGCAGGTAGCTATCGGCCAACATTGCATGAAAGACCAGCTGAGTAAGGCAGAACGCGGCCGTTACATTGAAGTCAGTTACGAGGAACTATGTTCCTCGCCGGAATCTGTCGTGGCTGGCATTGCGGATTTCGTTCCTTGCGTTTCTATGAGATCAAGCAGGGGCAGTTTTCCTGCGTTGCAGGCGTCGACTACTGTCTCGTTATCAAAACGTGACCACCAAAGGGTGATGGAAAACCTGAGAGGACGAGGACTTGAGCCTTAACGGATCCCCTAATCGCAATGCATTAGCTCTGGTCGCGATCCGCCCTCGAATTCACGGCCGCGTGCTTCGCTGCCTATCTGACATGGCTGACGTTGTATTCTTATCGGAAACAGGACTGGCATTCGCATCTCTAGCGAGCCTTCGCTAGGCCGCAAACCAATTCGTTAAGCTTTTGTGGCCAGGAAGGGTTTACCGAATGCGCGAATAATGACGATATGTCGAATGAGGTAATCCACCGAAGGAGAGGTAACACAACATGTTGAGCCGCTCAGTAAAGCTGGCGATAGTCGCACTCTGCTTGTTCTCGACCAATTCGATGGGGTCAGGTCCAGATGCGACAATTGTGGGCAGCCGAGCGACGACTCGTGTGGGTAGAACGATTCGCCGCCAAACACACTTACCGGCGCAACAATACCCAATTCTGCCAGCAGATCAATCTTCCGCTGCTCAGAACAACCACATCTCCTACGACGCAGAGCTGCGGCAACCCGCAGCTGAACCGGCCGCATTCGAGTATCCGGAGTGTTGTCAGCAATGCCAGCAGGCACCCCAGCCCGTAGCTTGGGCGAGAGCGGAATACTTGCTCTGGTGGACGAGGGGAACCGACATGCCGGCACTTGCTACTACCAGCCCCAACGGTACCGCGCAGGCCGATGCAGGTGTACTCGGATTGCCATCGACTCAGGTATTGTTTGGGGAATCTGACCTCGCGACGGCATCACGATCTGGCGGGAGATTCTCGCTGGGTTTCTGGCTAGACCCGTGTTGCTCTTCGGCGTTGGACATTACCTACACAAGACTGGGCGATGAAAGTGAATCCTTTTCGGGCTCCGAAAGCTCTTTTCCAATCCTAACGCGGCCGTTTTTCAATACACAGAACAATGCCGAAGAGTCGCACCTTGTGGCGTTTCCCGACGTTGTTTCTGGCTCGTTAGATATCACACTGAGCACCGAATTCCAGACACTTGAGATGCTGTTTAGACGAAAGCTTGAGCGTGGGCCGGTTAGCAGTTTGGAATACCTTTGGGGATATCGATACGCAGAACTGAATGACGGCTTGCGAATGAGTGAGTCCACACTTTTACTGTCGCCCGTCGCACAAGGAGCAACGATCTCCTTGTTTGACCAATTCGACACTGCAAACGAATTTCATGGTGGCGAATTCGGATTCGTCAAGCAATGGCAATCAGCTCCTTGTGTTTTCAGTGAGCTCGTTGCCAAGGTTGCTTTGGGAAGCACGCAATCGAATGTCGAGGTATCGGGGGAAACAACGTCAACCGTAGGCGGCTCATCGAACCTAGCTCCGGGAGGCCTGTTGGCTCAGGCGTCGAACATTGGCCAAAGGGAAAAGCAATCGTTTAGCGCAATTGCAGAATTGGGTTTCAAACTCCGACGTAGATTCACTCCGCGAGTCGTCGGGACTTTCGGATACACATTCATGTACTGGAGCGAAGTAGCCCGCGCTGGCGATCAGCTTGACTTGGAGATAAACACAACGCAAATCCCACCGGGTACTCTGTCAGGCGAGGCTCGACCTTCGCCGAGGCTGGACACGACTTCGTTTTGGGCCCAAGGGATCAGCGTTGGACTCGAAGCGGCTTTCTAGCTGTCGCAATAGAGGTGCAAGCTCTAGCCCTTGTCTAACTCTTAATGGGGCAGCCCGTCGTCCAAGTTCTCGCTGCCGGCATCGTCGGCTTTTTGCCCGGATGGAATGAATCCTTCGCCATCGGACTTCCCGCGATTTGACTCAATGAAGGTACGGATCGCACCGGCGTCAAAGTTGTCGAGTGTAAGCAGCCGAGCCCACGAAGCTACGGCAATGGCATCATCATTGGCAGCACGAGGGGTCATGATGACTCCCGTGTTGGTCCCGCCGTCAATCACGAATTGCCTTAAGTCGGACAAGTCCTGACTGCTAATGAGGCTGGGGTTGTAACTGATCCAAACATGTCCGTGCTCTAGACCGTGAACCATGTCTTCGTCGGGCTGCTCGGATTGGTAGACTCCGGTTGGTCGAGGAGTAATCGCATTGCGTTGCGCGTCGAGGCGGAACGGGTGGTGCGGACCGTAGGTCGGTGGATTACTGTATCCGCTATAATCTACATCGCTTGTGACATGATCGGCGTTGAGCGGTAGCGCGCCCGGCAGCAGATCCGTTCGCACGCCCGCTAGCCCCTCTTCTTGAAATGAGCCTTGAGTCACGGTTCCGAATGGTTGGTTTTGAACCACTGTTTCAAGGACGGTGATCGAGGCCGTGGCGGGGCTCGAGGTCAAAGATCCGTCGCTGACTGTGTAGGTGAAGCTGTCTGTTCCAATGAAATCGACGTTTGGCGTGTAGGTGAACGATCCGTCCGCACTAAGAAGGAGTTGGCCGTCACTAACGCTGCTATCCAAAATCGCTGTCAACGCATCCCCGTCGGGGTCGCTATCGTTATCGAGCACTCCGTTCGAAGTGCTAACGGTCAATGTTTCGTTTTCATTGATGGAATAGCTGTCGGCTGATGCCACGGGGCCCACATTTGTTGACAGGACGTCAATCGAAACGGTGGCACTATTGGAACTCAGTTCGCCATCGTTGGCGGTGTACGTGAACGTATCCTCGCCTGTAAATCCCGCGTCCGGTACGTACGTGAATGAACCGTCGTCGCTCAAGGTTAACGAACCGCCGGATGGATTCGACTCAACGGCCGCGAAGAGCGAATCGTTTTCGTCGTCCGAGTCATTGATGAGAACACCCTGATTTGCTGCAACGTTCAACGAGCTTCCCTGATCAGTCTGGAATGAATCATTGTTCGCGGTCGGTGCAGTATTTGCGACTTCGACCGGTGGCGTGTGTGGCAGACCATCACTCAGATTTTCACTCGCTGGCCCGTCTGCTTTTTGTCCAGAAGGAATGTATCCCTCGCCATCTGACTTGCCACGATTCAATTCTACGAAGTTGCGAATCTGTGCATCGTCGAATGAGTCAAGCGTCAACAACCGTCCCCAAGACGCCACCGCGATGGCCGAATCATTTGCCGCGCGAGGAGTCATGATAACTCCCGTATTCTCACCACCATCAATCACGAATTGTCGAAGAGCCTCCAAGTCGGCGTTACTGATGACCGTTCGGTTGTAGCTAATCCAAACATGTCCATGCTCGAGGCCATGGACCATGTCTTCATCTGGCTGTTCGGTCTCATAGACACCGGTTGGACGAGGCGTGATCGCATTGCCTTCAGCATCCAGCAGGAAGCCGTGGTGCGGGCCGTAGGTTGGCGGATTACTGTAGGCACTGTAATCGACTGCCTCGGTTACGTGATCCGCGTTAAGAGGAGGAGCACTCGGTAAAAGATCGGTGCGCGTTCCCGCAAGCCCTTCATCCCGGAAGTTTCCCGGCGTAACGGAACCAAAGGGTTGATTCGTCACTTCGGTGGCAGCGACTTCGATTGTTACTTCGGCAATATTGGAAGTTAACTCACCGTCACCTGCTGTGTAGGTAAACGAGTCGTTGCCCGTAAAGGCTGAGTTCGGAGTGTAGCTAAATGAACCATCTTCGTTGAGCGTCAACGTGCCGTTCACAGGCTGTCGAACGATCGTCGCGATCAAAGCATCGCCTTCGTTGTCAAGATCATTGGCGAGCACACCTTGACTGGCGAGGAGAGAAAGCGTCTCTCCCTGAGTGACTCGGAAAGTGTCGCGACTCGCCACCGGGGCCAAGTTCAAAACATCGGGAACGTCAGAGCCGCTTTCGCGAATCGTTTGAGCCAAGGCCGAGTCACCATTGATGTCCTCCGCCAACGCGACGGTTTTTCGTAGCATTTCCGTGGCAGGCGGTGTGGATGACAGCAGCCACAGAATGTTGATGAATTCCGGTTGCAACCCGAGTTCGCCAAAGTTGTTGTCGGTTAGTTCGTCATCGTCGTTTAGCACGACGTCTTCGAACTGACTATTGTTGACTGAGGAGCCAACCACTGGCGTCGCGTCTTGCCCGTCTTGTAGTGCCGAAGACTGACGTTTCGAAATACTATACGTTCCGGGTTCCAACTCGTCGAAAGTGTATTGCCCATCGTCGTCGGTGAGTGTCGATCGTTCTACCGACGAACCTTCGACGTCAGTTCCCTGCAAGTTGACAACAATTCCGGGGACGCCCAACTCTGCCGAATCTTTCGTGTTGCTGTCGTCGACATCAAGGTAAACGAATCCGGAGGCGATACCTCCACCGTGTAACACGATTCGGGATTCAAGTTGCTCCAGCTGGGATCTTCGAAGGATCCTGGGACGTTTCTTTCGATTCATTTGTTTGAATTGTCCGGCAGATGACAGTTGCACATATTCGTGGCGATCTGGACCTCTGGTTGTGTGGAGGGATACATCCTTCCCACAAATTCAGATCACGGTGGGCACAATAACCCACCATCTTGCGGCGAGAGTCTCAATACCTCAATTCTAATTTGAGATAAACTTATCGCCTGCAAAACTGCGTCAAAAAAAATTCGTGACAATTCGTAAATCTCGCGAAGAAATCTGCTAGAGCCCCATCTAATGCTCCGCAGTGTTGCCGAGGGATCGGGGATCCCGTTTTCCGGTCTATTCGCATTGTGAGCTTTATTTGGCGTCCGTTCCCGCTCACCCACCCAGTCGTGAGTAACGGCATCCAGCGACAAATTGCGGATGGTAAGGAGGGCGTCGTTCACGAGGTTACGGCACGGGCGAAGCAGATTCCATCTCTCACCAGAGCATGCGTATGACGAGACTTGCAGCAGTTCGTTCTCTATCGGAACCAATCGTTCCCATTCTCCGTCAACTCCTTTTCGTGGCAATCGTATTGTCTGCCGCTGCCGCGAACGCCAATCTCTTTGGCCACGAGAATACAATGGGAGTCAAAGCTTAACCGAATGGGCTTGCGTGCGGTTGAGCAGTCGAGACTACTCTATGGTTTGGTTTATGCCGTTGCATTTTTGTATTTTGCAACATCGGTGGTCGCCGCAGGAGTATGTGGTTTATGGGCCGCGCCGTTCCATTGGTGGTTACCCTGCACGCAAAAGCAAAACGCGTTTCGGCAACCTGCATCGGACATGTGTAGATTGAAGCAATAGATGTCTGCGGAGAAGCCGGAGCTGGATTGCCGCCTTCGTCCAAGTGCGGCTTTCCATCCGCGATAAACTTACGCTGACAATGCTCACTGCAGAAAAAGAAAGCAGCGCCGTCTCGATTTGTGCTCAGCGCCGTCTCTCCGTTCACCTCCATTTGGCAGATTGGGTCGATTGCCACAGCAGCCTCCAAGGAGATTTAGCGATTCCAGTTGGGCTGGCCCGGAGCGGCGATACCGCCCAACCACTTCGTTTTGGAAGTCTCGGAAGACCTGACTTTCCCATCTCTTACTTGGCAATTTTCGCCAAGTACTCATCCGGGCTCGCCAGCAACTTATCCTTACAGCCTTCACAACAGATCCAGACGTCTTGGCCTACAACATCAACTTTGAGAGGTGCTCCCATCGTACCCAGCATCTCTCCGCTTACCGGACACATGTGTTGTTTTTCGGCTGTTAGCCGGTCTGCTTCTGGAAGCTTGGCTATCTCTGCCTTCATCTTGTCCATGTCGGATGAGCCGACCTCGCCGTCATGAACGTGTCCCGCGTGGGCGTCATGGTTCGTATCGTCTTTACGAGTGTCGGAGCCTTGTGCAGGTGCAGACGATGTTGGATGCGATGATGTACATCCGTAGATTCCCAAGAGTGCAATCGTTAGTGCGGCCGCGAAGAATAAGTGTGATCGACGCATCGTTTGGCTCCAAAAAATTCAAGTAGCGAGAAGCAAGTTCACTACGGTTTGGATGCACCGTGCCGAGGATTCTTCTCGATCTCAAGCATTTATTTTGCCTGGGAAAGCCGCGAACGGTTTCTGAGGGCGTTTGCTGTGAGTGAGCGTAACTACCCTGGCAACAGAGGTTTATGCTGAATTGAGATGGCCTTCAACGCAAAAAACTGGGAAACTGAAGAAGAAGTCGATGCACGTTCGCATCTCAACGTCAGGACTTCTGCACCATTTTATTTGGAGCGCGAGATGAATTGTGAGGAGGCACGGAATCTGATTTCGGCCTATTTCGACGGCGAACTATCTTCCGACTCTCGATCGTCAGTGTCGAAACATTTGGGTTCGTGTCCGACGTGCACTGAGGAGCTCGCTTCCTTCGAGAGTCTTTCGAAGCAGGCAGCTAACCTCGAGCATCCAATGCCCCCTGATCAGATTTGGCAAAACGTGGAGGCCCAGCTTAACGTTGAAAATACAATGTCTACTGTCCGAGAGGAAACTAATCTTCATCGCTTTGCTTCGTCCCGTTGGCTCTCCATCGCAGCTCTGCTGCTTGTAGCATTGAGCTTGGCGTACTTTGGCAACGAGAATTGGCACCACGCTGGCCACGATGAACTGGCAGCAGACTTTTCCGAGTACCTGGATGTTTTCCAGGACAATCCGAGTGATGCTCACTTGGTGCTCGTTAACAAGTATCCAGGCAAGACGGTGCAACTTGATCAGGCGCACACTGAACTTGGTTACAAACCGACACTCGTCGCCGGACTACCCGATGGGTACACCGTACAGAGTTCATTCGTGATGGAGATGCCATGTTGCAAATGTATCAAGACAGTCTGCAAACACAGTGACGGCGGCACACTTGCTATCTTCGAACATAATGACGAACAGCCCATCTGGTTCGGTGATCGTCCGTCAGTTCAAACCGAGTGCGGTGGTGAACCATGCACATTAACCCAATTGGACGGAAACGTCGCTGTTTCGTGGAAACAAGGCTCACGGCATCTCACCGCTGTCGGAGCCAAAGATGTTGAGGAAGCTGCTGCTCTAATTGAGCATTTTGCTGCTTCGGCGCCCGGCTAGGCGAGATTCGCACGATAGTTCACTTTGCACGAGCCGCGGTTACTCGTCAGTTTCATTTCAGCGTTGGTTGGGATTCGGACTTTGCTTCCGATTGAGCAATTGCATCGCCAGCCACGAGACAAAAATTAGACAGAGGACTTCGAAATTTGGCATTCGCATGACATCTTTCGGGCTTGGAGTCGCCTCCTAAGATGTTTCGATGCGCATGAAGCTCCGTCGCATCACGGTTGGCAAGAGAATATCGCCTCGATGATTCCGTGGTTCTTCTTGATGTGCGGATCTGCACACTACAGATTCGGTTGTGCTTCTTTCGCGAACTCTGCAACCACAAATGTGAGGTCGTCCTGATACGGGACGCCGTTTCGATGTTCGTCACTAACTCTTTTTAGCTGATTGCAAGCCTCAGCGACCGACTGGTTACACGTCTTGCGGAAAAGATCGGGAAGCACATCGCGACCTAGGTACTGTCCCTCCGCATTGAATGTCTCCGGCAGACCATCTGTGTAGGAAAACAACCTTTCGCCAGCGTGGATTGTCAGCGTTGTGTTTTTCCATTTCATGCCCTCGTTAACTCCCAACATGATTCCAGTCGAACTCAGTTCACGCATTTCGCCAGTGGCCGCAAGTAACCAGCCCGACTCGTGCCCCGCGCTGGAGAATTCGAGGCACATGTCGTTCAAGTCAACACGAACCAGTAGCATGGTGGCGAAATCTTCATCGAGTGTTACGTCCACAAAGTTGTCGTTGATGAATTCAAGTATCGTACTGGGCCTTGAAGATACCTTAATGGCTTGCGCTAGAAGTGTCTTGAGCATCGCCGCACTCATTGCAGCTGGAACCCCATGACCAGTCACGTCGGCGATGCAAAACAACCAACCATTCGGCCCCATATCCAAGATGTCAAAGTAGTCACCAGCAACGTCGGTTGCGGGCTCATAGGCTCAGATTCACCCCTGGCACATTGCTGTCTGAGGGAAGCAGGTTCTGCTGAATCTGCCTCGCTTTCGCCATCTCGATGGCACGAGCTTGCTCGGCTGACGCAAGCGACGCGCTCATCGCATCAATCTCTCCAGCCAGAAAACTGAATTCGGCACTCCGAAAAGCTCCCGCCTCTACCTTAAAATCTCCGCGGCCGATCGTGCGAACAGTGGAGCCCAAACGGTCCAGTGGGCGAGCAACAATGCGCAGGAGGACAAGGTTGACTAGCAATGCAGCTAGCACGGCAAAAAAAGCAGGACCGTGAAACGCCGCAATTCATCGTGGAAAACGCTGCTGCGCAGTTCTGCCACGTCTTCTGAAATGTATACGGTTACTTCGCCTTGTTCATGTTTTCCAACGACGATTTCGAATCCGTCTTTGTTGAAATAGTAGTTGCTAGATTCTGCAGCAACATTCATAGCATTGAGCATGTCGTCGGACTCGCGATTGTCGGCAGTTGCTTGGAGTGTCGACTCGCCCAGTCGAATCGCGATGTGATGTCCTGGCGACTGTACATCACGCATGTGGTGACACACTTCATCGACATATGTCTGCACAGCTTGCTCTCCGTCACTGCTGAGACGAACGGCGGCAGGAAGGAGCGTCTTCGCTTCCTCTTCGAGCGCAATGTGTTTCTCTTCGAAGCGCTCGTTAAGTTCTCGACGATAGTCAACGACAAGAAACGAAACAACAAAGATGCCCAGTAACGAGTTGAGTGCCAGAAGAATCTGAAAGCGGATTGTCGTTTTTGTCACTTCGCCGTTGCCAACTGAGGGACTCGCAATGTCGAAAACATGTGTCTAACAAGGCGCATAGTGCCGTAAACCCAGATTGGGCGTGTTGTGGGCGATGTCGTATTGGATGCCTAGAATGGCACCAATCTTCACAGCGAGTCGCGAAAACGTCAGGTTGTGCGAATTCGCACGGCAAGAGGCATGGACAGTATGCTGCTCGTGGGAATCTGCAAATTGTGCCACTCGGCTAACCTAGCAAACACCGGTCCTTTTGCTCATATCGTTGCACCGCCCGATTAAGAAGAAATCCGAGATCGGCGCGAAGAAGCGGACGCGAGTATGCATCAAAATGAAAAATGGCGGGCGATAGATCCGTTCGAGTCTTAGATGTAGATCAGATCGTGGCGTACACACTCAAGACCAACCGGCGCAACGTAGCCAGACAAATGGTGGACCGGAAGCATTGGATTGCATCAGACCGACATGTCGGCCAACCGCTCGAAGACAAAGAGGAGAGAGTCGCGCGTTTGGCATATGGTGTGTTACGCGATTGCGGCTACTACGAGCTAACGCGACTGACCTGTGAATACCAGTGCCACGATCGGGTGCTCGTCTTGCGGGGGCGGGTTTCAAGTTTCCATATGAAGCAAGTTGCACAGACCGTGGTGAAGGTCATCGAGCAAGTCCATGAAATCAAGAACGAAATTGTCGTCACTTATCGAACTTAGTTGTACGTCCATCCGTGGAAACATCATAGGATTACGTGCAAAAGCAACGCGGCTCGTTTAAGACTAAACGATAGGATGCAAGAAATGTTTCGATCAGAGAAGCTACAGGGCCTGCTGCGTAAACATTGGGGCAAGCTGCTCGCTGTTCAGGCGTTGATTGTGTTTGCAGTGGGGTACTACGTCGCCACACTCGTCGGTGGCTCCGCGCCTAGTGATTCTACCCCCAGCGATCCGCATGCCGGTCACGTCGAGGCCGCGCCGACTCTGTGGACGTGTTCGATGCACCCTCAAATTCGCCAGCCCAAACCGGGAAAATGCCCACTTTGCGGCATGAAGCTTGTACCGGTGACCAAATCAGCTGGCGGAGGAATGCGAACGGTCAACATCAGTCCGGCTGCTCGCGAGCTGATGAAGATTCAGACCAGTCCCGTCGAGCGGCGATACGTTGCAGCCCAAGTCCGCATGGTCGGCAAAGTCGAGTACGACGAAACGAAGCTCTCGCACATCACGGCATGGGTCTCCGGGCGCTTGGATCGACTGTTTGTCGACTATACCGGAGTGCAAGTCAAACCGGGTGACCACATGGTCTATATCTACAGCGAAGAGCTTTACGCAGTTCAAGACGAACTGATTCGAGCACTTGAGTTTCAACGTCAACGCGGACCAAGTCGATCACCGAATCGGACCGAGATCAACCTTGTTGAGTCTGCGCGAGAAAAGCTTCGCCTGCTGGGGCTGACCGACTCGCAAGTCAAGGAAATCGAGCAGCGAGACAAACCAACAGATCACATTACGATTCAATCGCCGATTGGTGGAATCGTGATAGAGAAGCTCAAGCAGGAGGGCGATCGTGTTCGCACAGGAGACCGAATCTATACGGTCGCCGACCTCAACCAAGTTTGGGTAAAGCTAGACGCTTACGAATCCGATCTCGTTTGGCTTCGGTACGGTCAAGAAGTCACTTTTTCGACGGAGGCATATCCGGGCGAAGAATTCACCGGACGGATCGCCTTCATCGATCCAGTGCTAAACAAACAGACTCGCACCGTCAAAGTCCGAGTCAACGTGCCCAATCATGACGGCAAGCTAAAGCCCGAAATGTTTGTTCGAGCAACGGTCAAATCCGATGTCGCGGCCGGAGGAAAGGTGTTAAGCGCCGGTCTGGCTGGAAAGTGGATTAGCCCCATGCATCCAGAGATCGTCAGCGACAAACCCGGCAACTGCACGATTTGCGGCATGCCTCTCGTCCGCTCCGAAACGCTTGGCTACGTCGCAGCTCAGACTGATGAAAATGCACGGCCGCTCGTTATTCCAGCCTCTGCCGCATTGGTAACTGGCACGCGTGCCATTGTCTATGTGGAACAACCAACAGCCGAAGAGCCAACGTTCGACGGACGCGAAATAGTGCTGGGCCCAAGGGCTGGCGACTTTTATTTGGTCAAGCACGGTCTGAGCGAAGGAGAGCTTGTCGTCACGAACGGCAATTTCAAGCTCGACAGTGCTCTGCAAATTCAAGCCAAGCCCACGATGATGACTCCCGAAGGTGGTGGCGGAGGCGGGCATGATCACGGCGGCGGTGGTGGCGGTGACAAGAAGACGAAGGGCGGCGAGGTAGCTGGTGCCACGATGACATTGCCTGGAGAGTTTCGAACGAAGCTCGACCAGGTCGTCGCTGCGTTCGATGACTTGGCCGTCGTCGTGAAGGCATCTCGGCTGGATGACATTCGGACTTCATTTCGCCTGCTCGGAGAAACAATCCAACAAAGCGGCAGCAGTCTCGTCGGCGGTCATGCGTCGGTGCTCTGGGACGAGTATTCCATGTTGCTTTCAAACGACGCAGTGGAGGGCAGCGAAGTCGGCGGACTCGCGGAAGCGGATCGCGTGTTCCTACTCACAAAACGGCACATCCAACGTATGCGAGAACAATTCGGCGTCGTGCACGACGGACATGAGCAGCATGAGATGTCCATGTTGCAGACTCCGCCAGAATTCCAGCAGCAACTCGCAGCGTTGTGGCAAACGTATTTACCCGTGAAGCAAGCGTTGGCGGCTGACAATCTACAGAACGCCATCGAGGGTTTGTCATCTCTGACGCAGGCTTCGCAGCAGATCAACGCGAGCGTGCTCGATGCAGCGGCAGGCGAGGCTTGGAAAACGGAAGCCGAAAACCTTTCGGAGATTCTTGTTGGGCTGCAAAAAGCAAAAGATATCAGCGAATTTCGCTCAGCCTTTGCCATGCTGTCCGATGAAGTCTCCGCCTTGGTTAAGACTTTTGGATTTGGACCCGGAAATTCAGTCTACGAACATCATTGCCCCATGGCTTTCAACGGTCGAGGGGCGATATGGCTCCAGGCCGATGACGCTACGAAGAATCCGTATTTCGGGACGACGATGTTGAAATGTGCGGATCGAGTTGACTTGATTTCCAAACCGAGGGCGGAGCCCGGTGAGGATTCTGCTCATGGAGGCCACCAACATGAGCAGTGATGGGAATGACGGCTTGCCGACACAGCTTTCGATGCTCGACAAGCTGATCTACTTTTGCATGACGAACAAACTGGTCGTGGTGATGGTCGTCATGGGGATCGTGGGCTGGGGAGTCCTCGTCGCTCCCTTCGACTGGAATCTCGGCGGCCTGCCGCGCGATCCGGTGCCTGTCGATGCGATTCCCGACATCGGCGAGAACCAACAAATCATCTTCACACCGTGGATGGGGCGGTCGCCGCAAGACGTCGAGGATCAAATCACCTATCCGCTGACGGTCGCTTTGCTCGGCATCCCCGAAGTAAAGACGATTCGCAGTTACTCTTTCTTCGGATTCTCGTCTGTCTATGTGATCTTCAACGAGAAGGCTGATTTCTACTGGTCGCGAACGCGGGTACTCGAAAAGCTCAACAGTCTTCCGACTGGCACTTTGCCGGATGGAGTCCAACCTGCGTTGGGCCCTGACGCAACGGCACTCGGTCAAGTTTTCTGGTACACGCTGGAAGGTCGCGATCCCGACGGCAATGTCGCGGGCGGTTGGGATCTACACGAATTGCGTTCTGTTCAAGACTGGTATGTCCGCTACGGTCTGACGTCGGCCGAAGGAATTAGCGAAGTCGGTTCAATCGGCGGTTTTGTGCAGGAGTACCAGATCGACGTCGACCCGGATGCCATGCGGGCTCATGGAGTTACCCTGTCTACAGTCTTTCAGGCCGTGCGGATGTCGAACGTTGACGTGGGTGCGCGCACGATCGAGCTGAACAAAGCCGAGTACGTAATTCGCGGTCTCGGATTCATCGAAAAGATCAGCGATATCGAGCAGACGGTCGTGAAGGTAGCGGACGACGTGCCGATCACGGTCGAGGACATCGCCAACGTATCGCTCGGTCCAGCGTTGCGTCGCGGAGCACTCGACAAGGAAGGTGCGGAGTCGGTCGGCGGAGTCTGCGTTGTTCGCTACGGATTCAACCCGCTGGACGCGATCAAGAACGTAAAGGCGAAGATCGAGGAGATCGCGCCGGGTTTGCCTACGAAGGTACTGATTGACTATTCGAAAGTGTCGCGGGATGAAGTAAGCGACTACGCCGATCGTAATAACTTCGATGCCTATGTTGGCACAAAAGCGAACGACGACGCTTGGGTAAAACATCTGCTGGCCAAGCCGCGAGAGCAATGGCCAGTCTGGACCAATACGAGCCAAGTCACCGTGGTGCCCTTTTATGATCGAACCGGATTGATCTACGAAACGCTCGGCACGTTGAACTCCGCATTAACCGAAGAAATCTTGATCACTGTGATCGTGATACTGGTCCTGTTACGGAACTTCCGCAGCTCGCTGTTGATTAGTGCGTTGCTGCCGCTGGCCGTGCTGATCTGTTTCATCGCGATGAAAGTCTTCAAGGTCGACGCGAATATCGTCGCCTTATCGGGAATTGCAATCGCGATCGGGACGATGGTCGATATGGGGATCATTCTGTGCGAGAACATTATCAAACACTTGGATGAAGCTCCGCCGGAAGAAGATCGATTGCAGGTGATCTTTCGTGGTTCACGCGAAGTCGCGGGCGCGTTGCTCGCCGCCGTTTCGACGACGATCATCAGCTTCCTGCCCGTATTCACGATGATCGGTGCCGAGGGAAAACTCTTCCGGCCGCTGGCGTTTACCAAGACATTCGCCCTGATTGCGTCGGCGATTGTTGCGATCATCATCATTCCGCCGGCTGCTCACGTGCTATTTGCAACGAAGATCGGCAAAGAGTGGGTCAAGCGTGGGCTTTACTTGGCGATGATGGCCCTGGGCTTGGGACTAGTCTTTCTCTCGATCTATCCCATCGGCGGAATCGAATTACCGATGGCGATTGGCGTCATCGTAGCTGGATTGGCCGCATACAAACTGTTTGAGGCGTCGTTGCCGACTGCAGTGCAGAAGGTGGGGCCGTGGTTCGTAAGCGCAGTGCCTGTGGCGATTGTCGGGTTGCTTGTGACGGAACATTGGATGCCGCTCGGTCCAGACAAAGGCTTACTACTGAACGTTGTTTTCGTCGGTGGTTTTATTGCTGGAGTGCTTGGCTTCTTCCAGATGTTCCAAACGTACGCGTACCAACCTATGTTGCGCTGGTGTCTTGCCCACAAGATGCTTTTCCTCAGCGTACCGTTCGTGGTACTCATGTTGGGTGGATGCATTTGGCTTGGTTTTGATAGCGTATTCGGATTCGTTCCCAGTGCGGTTGATGCGATCTCAGGCAAGAACGCCACGGTCGCGTCAACTTCGTCCCAAGATGCGAACGACGGCAACTTCATCCGTGACTCCAAGATTTGGACCCAACTATCCGAGACCTTTCCGGGGCTGGGCAAAGAGTTCATGCCGCCGTTGGACGAAGGCTCCTTCCTCTATATGCCGACGACGATGCCGCACGCGTCGATCGGCGAAGCGTTAGACGTACTCCAGTTGCAGGACAAGCTGCTAATTTCGATTCCCGAAGTCGAATCGGTTGTGGGTAAGCTCGGTCGAGTCGATAGTCCGCTTGATCCGGCTCCGATTTCGATGATCGAAACGGTGATTAGCTACAAACCCGAATATATCACGGACAAAGCCGGTCATCGGATGAAGTTCAAGTTTGACGAGACGATGGACGAGTTCGTGCGGGACGAGAAGGGTGACCTCATCGCGGATTTGGACGGACATCCCTATCGTCAGTGGCGGGATCACATTCGAAAACCGGAAGACATCTGGAAAGAGATCGTAACTGCCGCGGAGATTCCAGGTACGACCTCCGCGCCGAAGCTGCAACCCATCGCCGCCCGCATCGTGATGTTGCAAAGCGGCATGCGGGCACCGATGGGCATGAAGATCAAGGGGCCAGACCTCGAAACGATTGAACGCGTTGCGCTCGAGATCGAAGGGTTGCTGAAAGAAGTACCTTCGGTCGAAGCATCGGCAGTGATCGCCGATCGCATTGTGGGTAAACCGTACTTGGAAATCGACATCGATCGCGAAGCTATCAAACGGTACGGGTTGCACATTCGCGCCGTGCAGGACGTGATCGAAGTCGCGATCGGTGGCCGTCAAATCACGACCACGGTCGAGGGGCGAGAACGTTACCCGGTGCGCGTGCGCTACGCTCGTGAACTGCGTGATGAAATGGAAACGTTGGGCCGGATACTCGTGCCGACAGCCACGGGAGTTCAGATTCCGCTGGAGCAGCTGGCTGAGGTTCGCTACCTACGCGGACCTCAAGTCATCAAGAGCGAAGACACGTTTCTGGTCGGCTATGTTTTGTTCGACATGAAAGAGGGCAATGCAGAAGTCGATGTCGTCGAAGACTGTCAGGCGTACCTGAGCGGAAAGATCAATAGCGGCGAACTTGTCTTACCGCCTGGAGTTAGCTATTCCTTCGCGGGGAACTACGAAAACCAAGTCCGCTCACAAAAAACGCTGATGATCGTGATGCCACTGGCGCTATTCGCGATTTTCCTGAATCTCTACTTCCAATTCCGGTCGGTGCTCACGACATCATTGGTCTTTAGCGGCGTGATCGTCGCGTGGGCCGGTGGATTCATGATGGTTTGGCTCTACGGGCAATCGTGGTTCCTTGATTTCGATCTATTCGACACGAACATGCGGACGCTCTTCCAAGTGCATCCGATCAACCTGAGCGTCGCCGTCTGGGTGGGCTTTCTCGCCCTGTTCGGCATTGCGGATGACGATGGCGTCGTGATGACAACCTATTTGGAACAGTCTTTCCGCAAGGCTCACATCATAAATGCCGCAAATGCCCGCGAAGCGACTGTCGTGGCTGGCATGAGACGTATCCGACCATGCTTAATGACGACCGCAACGACCATGCTTTCCCTGGTTCCGGTACTCACGTCAACCGGTCGCGGTTCGGACGTCATGGTACCGATGGCAATACCCAGCTTCGGAGGAATGCTGATCGCGATGATGTCGATGTTCATCGTTCCCGTGCTGTACTGCAGCATGATGGAGTGGAAACTCAAGCTGGGAATCAGAGATGCGCGTTTCCAGGCAGCCGAACCGAGCGAGATTCAATAGCGAGTCAGTAGTGACAGAAACGTAACGAAACCTGTAAAACTCATGACGAGCGACGATGAAATTCACACAGCGGCGAAGAGCACCCACTTTGCCCCAGCTGTTTCGTCACATGCTCAGATGTCACTGAAGGTTGGCGTTAATCCGGCCCCCTTTAACGCGTCCACCTGGAATGGAAGATTCTGGGTGGCATCACAAACAGGAGGGCAATCATGTTACGAGGAAAGAAGTACGGTCTCGAGGTGAATATTCCGAAGCTTCACGAAACGGAGGTGCTAACATCACAAGGGACGCCGTAGGATTAGAGGAACCGTGTGTGCTAGTGTGGGCACGCACGGGTACGCGCGAGCCCCGAGTGAGAAATCATGCGATATCCCATCTCTGGCGGATACGGCGAGGGTGTTAGGCGGCGAAAGTTTGGTGGTAGTTTTCTTCGAACTGACAGGGTGAGACGTAGTCCAGAGTCTGGTGAATACGCTCGGTGTTGTAAAAGCAGAAGAACCGTTCCATCACGGCGTTGTCATAGCAGTAACCAACGTGCCCCATCGATACAGTGATGCCCAACTTCTTGAGCATGCCTCGATATTCGTCGCTGGTGTACTGACAGCCTCGATCGCTGTGGTGCAGCAATTGGATTGTGTCTGGCCGCCGTGACTGAATGGCGTTCTGCAACGTCTTCGTGACCACCGGTGTTTCCAAGCTGTTGCTTATCGACCGGGCGACGATCTTTCGACCAAACAGATCGAGTTCGCACGCCAAGTAGACCCAGCCACCGGAGGTCGTCAGGTACGTGATGTCCGTGCCCCATTTCTGATTCGGAGCTGGCGCGGTGAACACTTGATCGAGCAAGATCTTCGCGGGCTTCTTGGTTAGATCGACTTCCGTTGTTTTGGGTTTAAGCGTCTAGCGAACCCTGCATTTCAAAACCCATTTCCCACATCGCTTTGGCAACCGACTGGCGACACGCACTTTCAAGTTCGTGCAATCGCTTCACTTGCTCTCGAGTACGATGACTGCAAAGCGTTCGATTGCTGGGTTGTTCATGCAGTGCTTTGTAAAGTCCGCGGCGTGATCCCCTGATCACCTTGCACATCGCTTTGACGGGTAGTCGTCACGATGAGCTTTGATCAGCAGTAATTCGCTGGGACTCCTTTGCGAAGTTCGCCGTCGCCTTTCTAGTATCGCCCCCTCCAGCTCGGCCTGCTGCAGAACCTTTTACGTAACTGCTTGTTTTCTGCCTAGAGCTGCTGAATCGTGGGGTTGTCGACGCTCGCCACTGGCGGCGGACCAAACTTTTAATACCACTCCCGAATATCTCGCACTGAAATGAGTAACCTTCCACAACCACGAGATTCACTGCATCTCGCTTGAAATTTTCCGTAAACATGCGCCGAGGTTCGTTTCGGCGTTCCATTCGTGCTTTTGCCAATGACGGCCTCCTAGATAACTCTCTCGAATCTCGCCGTGTCCGCCAGAGATGGGCTATCGCATACAGGTTCTTTTCCGCAGTACCCGTCGAATTCAGGGAAGAATGGTAACCCGGAATGCAACAAATAACTCAGAATTGAACCAATGAAGCCAACCTACTTTTGCAGCATTTCCATTCATCCTGGATTCGGTTCATTTTGCCCTTGCGGTCCTACAATACCCCAGCGAGAATATTAAGGGACGGCGTTCCTTCGGCTTAATCTCTATGAAATCAACTAGCCACAACGTGATTGCAATTTTGCTCACAGTATTCGTACTGTCCGCGCAGATGTATGGAGTGATACCGAGAGTTTGTGGATGTTCTGGAGGAGTTCAGGGCGGCTCATCTTGCTGCTCAGCTGCTGATTCGGACGACTGTCGTTGCGGATACCGCTGCGGTGTCGAGAGGACTGAATGTGGATGCGGATGCTGTGACTCAAAGTCCGCCGAAAAGCCAGCTCCCACTGATGAAAATCGCTGTTCTGCGGAAGTTGTAGCCAGTGCCCTGCCACTGATGTCAGGACGCGCCGAGATTCCCCGAGTTACGAAACGACCTACGTACAACGACACCTCTGACTTGGTTTCTGTCAAGTTTCAACAGATTCTCTTTGGCGTTTGGCAAACGTAAGCGGACTCGCGCGCAAGCGTCGATTTCTACCGCATAATTTCAATGGTTGGTGCTCGTCCATGCGAGAACCACTTCCAAACGAACTTGAGAGACACATCCATGTTCCCCCGACGTACTATGGCACAACTTGTCGTTCTTGTTGGCCTACCACTCTTCGCGGGCTGCACGTCACTATCAGCTACGACAGGGAAGGATGCACCACCAATCGAAGTGGTGCCTGCTGACAGTGCAAACTGTCCCATCATGGGAAACCCAGTCAGGGACAATGGTGGACGGGCTAGATGGAATGACAACACTATTGGCTTCTGTTGCCCTAAATGTATCGACATGTGGCAGGACCTCTCCGGTGAAGAAAGAGACTCCCACCTAGAAGATGCTGATGCCAGCGGACACGGAGACCACGCGGACCACTAGGCCGATACGAAGGTCGCTGAGCGGTCAGCGGAATCGGCCTGCTGCACGGTTCCATGTTCAGTTTCAGCTGATTTGCAGCTGACCGCTCACACTACTCATCGAAAGAAGACCTGGAGCAAGTCGGTGCCCAAAGCATGAACTTATACCGCTGACTTTTCGTCAGGGTGGAGCCATTTGACGTGCCCGATTTGAAGTCGATTAAAGATTGAGCATATGGAAACAAGATTGCGTAAGTCATGTCCAAATTGTGGCGCCACACTACGTGAACAGCTTGGCAAGGGCTGCCCAGACTGCAAAGTGCAGATCGGGACGACTTTCGGCTTTGGCTATCAGATTCCCTTTGCTCTCGCCATGGTGCTCTGGGGTGTGATCGCACTTGCTGCAGCGTACGTAATCGGAAGCGTAGTTGCTCCAGAGTTATTCCCTTAGAGGAATTACTTAAGCCTTCTGTCTCACCACTACTTCGTGCATCGCATTGTTAATTAGCCTAAACACCCCACCCCCTGGGTTACTGTCATGCAGCTCAATTTTGAACGTCTTGAAACTCGGGTGGCATTAAGCCACGGCATTGTCGATCACATCCACTCTCGGCTGACGATCATGATTGACGATGACGCAGTTCAAATCCCAGCAAATATCGGACTTGGGCAAAGGCACTACAATCCCCACACACACTCGATAACGCGCGATCCAGACGCCGGTCATACTGCTGATGAGAGTATCGATTCTGGCGGCATTATCCATATTGGAGAGGGAGGACCTGCAGGTCTGAGTGACGAATTCAGATACGTCACACTCGAGGATTTTTTTGACGTCTGGAGGGAAGGCGAAGGCACTGTGGAGACCAACACAGACGCCTTATTTGCCAGTGATCAAATTCTCGGAAAACAAGTCGACCGACACCATAGCCTCACGATGTATGTGAATGGCGTTGAGAAAACTGAGTTTGAGAAATACATTCCTCACGACCAGGATGATCTTCTTGTTGTCTACGCGAGGGAGTCGTGGGCCTGGCAAAACTATGACGAGCCGTTGGACACCACCGGTGACGGTCTCGTCACTCCGCGAGATGCATTGACCGTGATCAATCACATCAATACCCAAGGGGCGGGACCGATTGACGCGGCATCCGAACCCGATTGGTATTTTGACGTTAGTGGCGATGAGTTTGTGTCTGCCGTTGATGCTCTAAGAATAATTCGCCACCTAAATCAGCAGACGACATGAGAAAACTCGCTCTCTTTTTGGAGCCACGAACCGGCTTCTTGGTACGTAGCCATGCAGTCTTACATAACGCGCCTGAGTCGCTTTTTTGCAACAAACCCCGAACGTGTCAAAGATTGGCAAGAGACCGTGACTAACATCGAGTCCAACTATTCGAACTTCCAGGACCCGTCAGGTTTGGCTTATCGTATGCTCACGCAAGCACCCCGAGAATCAATCGGTCCGCTCATTCAGATGGGATGCGAGGTTGCGGCAAAGCCGCTCAACCACTTTGCGTCCCGCTGGGAATCCTTCCAAGACCGCGACTACGACATTCCGCAAGTCTTGGTTCTTGGGCTGCCAAGAACTGGAACAACAATGATAAGCCAGGTCTTTGCTCAGTATCTCGACGTATCGTACTTCCCAAATGTGTCGGCGATGTTTCCGTCCGCCCCGATCTGGGCAACGCAGCGTTTCGCTGGTGACTTTTCCACCGCTCCAAAAACCACTAGAAATTTTTTCGGGTCGACCGCCGGACATCTCGGAATCAATGACGGGTTTCATATCTGGAATCGCTGGTTCGGGGCAAACCGATATGCCATTGAGCACGGGCCTAGTGACGACGAAGTAGAAGAAATGCAGACATTCTTTGCTACTTGGAACGGAGTGTTCGGAAAGCCGTTGCTAAACAAGAACAATCGCAACGTGGATGGAATCGAACTGTTAGCCGAGATTCTCCCGAATGCGGTCTTCGTGGTGGTAGACCGAGACCCGAGAATGACGGTTCAATCTCTGCTCTTAGCCAGGAAGTTCGTTCAAGGCGCGGATTCGAAGGGTTGGGGCCTATTCTCAAATCACAGTCAAGGCGAATCCAATCCAATCAGAAGCGTGTGTGAGCAAGTTGCGTTCGGAATTCGCCGCTTAGAAAATCAGTTGTCGAAAATCCAAACCACTCACAACATTTTGCGTCTCAGTTACGAGGCGTTCTGCGAATCGCCTCAAATAAACGTAGAAGAAGCGGCGAAGTCACACGCCGCGCTGAGGCTGCGTCCCTGTCTTGAACTCAGATCGATGCCAGATTTGCAGGCCAGCGACAAAATACGACTGCCCACGAAGGACTGGGACAGGATAGAGCGAGAATTTGAGATTGCAATTTGAGCGATGACAAATTGCTCCACAATGCCTGAACCACTCTAAGCGAGCGAGTCGTGATGATTTGCCCAGTGTTCTGTATGCGAGGCGCAGCCATAGCAGGAAGAGTTGTGAAACGAGGCTTTGGCCGAGAACCGTTTTCGTGCCAGCATTCGTAGGATTAGCATGGATGTTTAGGATTCAACTTTGCCGAAGTAGCAAATTGGTACGTCATCGTCTTTCGGACGATGAGTGGCATCTCATTTCAGACCCGTATCCAGCTCCGACAGGAGTCGGTCGTCCCCCGAACGATCCACGGGACATGATGGATGGTATTCGTTGGATTCTTCGCACGGGTGCTCCGTGGCGGGATGTGCCTGAGGAGATCGGCAAATTGTCTTCGGTTTGGGATGCGTTTGATCGCTGGAATCGCGATGGAACGCTGGCAGAAATTTCTCTCCCGTCTGATGTCTTCGCACGTAGATGTGGGCTTGTTGCGCAACGACGTCTGGCTGGTTGATGCGACCATTGTTCGCGCCGCTCGATGTGAACGCTTCAGCGAGCGTAATTAAGGGAAGCGAAGCAACGAATTGCCAACATTCGGCATAACGCCAAGGGAGACTGATTCCGGAACTGACGCTGACACATCGCATCCATGCGTATTGGAAATGCGCCCCAGTATTCTGCAATGGTCACGCCCACATTACGCGGTTCAGGCTCATCGGATTCGGGTTTCCATCGTCAGGAACGTTCGTCATCGATCTGATGGCCCAACTTGAGCGGTTTAAAACAGCGCTCGCAGTTGCGCGAAATGTCCCAGGTGTCGAGACTCAATGAGGAACCGAATGGTACGAACTGATTACTCTATCGGGCGACGTTCAATCTCTTATCACGTTGCGTAACTTGAGGCCGATAGCAATCTCAAACCGTTTGCAACAACCAACAACGATGCTCCCATGTCAGCAGCGATCGCGGCCCATAGAGATGCAGAGCCTGCAAACGTCAGGATCACGAACAGCACTTTCACCGCCAACGAGAACGCGATGTTCTGGCGAATGATGCTGAGCGTTCGTCGAGAATGGTGAATCAACCACGGTAGTTTCGAGAGGTCGTCTGACATGAGCGCAATGTCAGCGGTCTCGATGGCCGCGTCGCTGCCTGCGGCTCCCATTGCAAGCCCTAGCGACGCACGAGCCAGTGCCGGAGCGTCGTTGACGCCGTCGCCGATCATTGCCACGTGTTCATACTGTTTGACCAACCGTTCGACGGCTGCCACTTTGTCTTCAGGCAACAGTTCGGCGTGAACTTCGTCGATGCCCGCTTCTTTCGCGATCGCTCTGGCCGTGCCTTCGTTGTCACCGGTCAACATTACTAATTGTTCGACACCCGCTTCGTGGAGCTGACGAACCGCGTCGCGAGTTTCTTCTCGAATGGCATCCGCCAAAGTGATGAAACCACAGACGTGTTCATCGTTGCCAACCACAACAACGGTTCGTCCTGCTTGCTGCATCGACTCAAGCTGTTCGTGAACCTCAGGCGTTTCCTGATCTCGTTGTTCCAGGTAGCGATGAGAACCGAGCCAGAATGGTTTACCATTGATGACGCCTGACGCTCCCTTGCCTTGGATCGATTCAAAATCGCCAGCGGAGACAAGCTCAAGATTCCGGCGCTTCGCCTCTTCGACTATGGCACGGGCGAGTGGATGATTGCTGTTGAGTTCCAACGCACCGGCTCGCATCAACAATTCGTATTCGTCGTGGCCGTTCATTGGCACAACATCAACCACGGCGGGCGCTCCTTGAGTGAGCGTGCCTGTCTTGTCCATCGCGATCGCTTTCAGTTGAGCAGGCAACTCGATGAATACGCCGCCCTTGATGAGAACGCCGTTTCGAGCAGCAGCAGCCAGAGCAGCAACTACGCTGACTGGTGTTGAGATAACGAGGGCACATGGGCACGCAATGACTAACAACACAAGGGAACGGTAAAGCCATACTGACCATTCACCTCCTAATGCCAGTGGTGGAATCACAAGCATCAAGAGAGCGACGATCATCACAGCAGGCGTATAGATTGCCGCAAATTTCTCGACCCACTTTTCCGATGGCGCACGTTTGGAACCGGCATCGCCCACCATCTTGATGATGCGAGCTAGGGTCGTATCGTTCGCCGCTTTGGTTGTCTTGACTTCTAGTAGTCCGTCGCCGTTGATTGTCCCCGCGAACACTTCATCGCCCGGTTCCTTTTCCACTGGAACGCTTTCTCCGGTGATCGGTGCTTGATTCACACCACTGAGGCCGCTGAGGACTCGCCCATCCAGCGGTATCTTCTCACTAGGTCGAACAATGACTGTTGAACCTAAGGGCACCTCGGCCGGCGGCACATCCTTCAGTTCACCAGCTGCATACTGAAGGTGCGCTGTCGGAGGCGAAAGGTCCATCAAGGTGGCGATCGCTCGTCGTGCTCGGCGGATGCTCCACGACTCAAGCAACAAGGAGAACGAAAACAGAAACGCGACCGTTGCACCTTCGAACCACTCACCGATCAGTACGGCACCGACAACAGCAATCGACATTAGCAAGTTCATGTCCGGTCGAAGCGAAGTTAGTGACCGCCATGCCTTTGGGAGGACCATACAAAGTCCTGCGAGGATACCGATGGCATAAAAGACGATGGCCACCAGCGCGACGGAGTGACCTACGCTAATGGCGAGTTGCAGCAGCAATCCAACCAGCCCAAACACGCCACTCGCTGCCGTCAGAATGGAGCGTTGATTACGCTGCCAAAATGACTGGCCTTCGCGCGTTTGGTCTACGTCTTGCCATAGCTCCGCTTGCAGTCCCGTGCGCTCGATTGCTGCTAACACGTCGATCTGCGTGACATCCAATGTTGAAGCATTCACCGTGAGTTTGCCATTGAGCAAATCAAATCCGAGCCTATCCTCGTCATGAACCAAAGGGAGAAGTTCGCGCTGCAAGAGTGTCACTTCTTCCGCGCAATCCATTCCGTGGATTCGGTATTGAAACCGTTCTGAGACTTGGCTCATCAGTGGCTTTCCGTTTATAGGACAATTGCTTGGCAAGCAAGGGTCGCCAGCTAACCGGAAGCTGTGGCGCCCCACTTGCGACTAAGACGGTTGAGCGTTCATCACAACTCGCACGACGAGGTTGTACGACCGGCTAGCGGTCACTCTGTAGGCTCAGGCGGTGCGTGTCCAAATTTCGCCTCATAGAGCTTGGCGAATTTTTCGGCCCGTGTCGGGTCGCATTGGAAGCACTGCGACTCGGCTCGATTGTGTTCTTCGCACCAATCGCCTTTTGCCTTGAGGTCGTCAGCGGCTTTCGTGCTGCACATACTGCATTCTTCCTCTGGAATGCCGTGCTCGGTGCACCACCAGCCGCCATGATTGTGAGCGTTTTCCGAGACTTCAGTCGATCCTTCTGTTGACGTGGCATCGCTGGGCTGTTGACCGCATCCGATCGCGAGTAGCACTGAGGAAGCCAGAAAGCTCGTCAGTAAGATGCCGTAAAATGATGTTGTACGCATGAGTTTTCTCCGTGAGAAATTGTTCAACTGATTGTTTCTTTGGAAATCGTTTCGTCGTGGCCATTGACCACGCTTTGTGTCGTATTGCTTTCTGCGATTACTGCATCGGGCTTCTCCTTTCTGCCGAGTGGCCCCGCGAAAACCATATAGAGGACTCGTAGTACAAGCAGCGACATGATTGTCGCGCTGATCACGCCACCAATTACGACAGTAGCGAGTGGTCGCTGAACTTCAGCGCCCATGCCTGTGTTGAGGGCCATCGGAAGAAACCCGACGGCGGCTACTAGAGTCGTCATCAGGACTGGCCGTAATCGTGTGAGGGCAGCAGTTTCGACTGCGTCTTCAAGTCCCATGCCCTGTCGTCGAAGGCGACCGATCGTCGATACCAACAGCATATCGTCTAGTACCGCCACGCCGGAAAGTGCGATGAATCCGATTGCCGCCGAAATCGAGAATGGCATGTCTCGTATCCAGAGGGCGATAATTCCTCCAGTCCAAGCGAATGGGACGCCCGTGAACACGCGGACCGAATCAACGATGTTGTTGTACGTCATGTAGAGAAGGACGAAAATCAACACGAGGGCGATAGGCACTACAACCATCAGACGATGCCGAGCGCTGATCAAGTTCTCGAACTGACCGCCCCATTCGAGGTGATATCTGCCCGCAGGCAGTTTCACCTCTTCTTCGATTCGACGCTGTGCCTCGGCGACGAAACTGCCCAGGTCTCGCCCGCGAACGTTGCTGGAGATGTTGATTCGACGATAGCCCCATTCACGGGCAATTGTGGACGGTCCTTCGATGACGGTGATATCGGCAAGCCTAGATAAGGGAATGCGTTGACCGGAAGCGGTAGTGAGTTGAATTGCACCAATCGCCCGCGGGCTTGACCGCATCTTTTCCGGCAGCCGGACCACTAGTGGAAATCGAAGCTGACCCTCGAATACGTCACCGAGATCAAAACTCCCCAACGATTCAACGAGGTCGAGCACTTGCTTTGACGAGACTCCATATCGAGCGATTTCATCTTGTTTGACTTTGATCTGCAATACCGGCTGTCCGGTGATTTGTTCGACGGCCACATCAGCATTTCCATCGATGGATCGCAGCACGCGCTCGATGTCTTCAGCTTTCTCCACCAGTACATCGAAATCGTCACCGAACAGTTTCACCGCTACGTCGGACCGAACGCCGCTGATCATTTCGTTCAGTCGCATCTCGATGGGCTGCGTCATGGCGATTCGTTGTCCGGGCATTTCCCGAAGCGTCTCCTGCACTTTTCGTGTCAACTCCGACTGCGTTTTCGCCTTTGTCCAAGTGGTGCGCGGTGTGAGCGTAACGAATAGGTCCGTGAGTTCGATGCCCATGGGGTCCGTAGCAACCTCGGCGCTACCAATGCGGCTCCAGACATGCTCCACCTCATCTGGAAACTCAGACAGAATTGCCTTCTCCATCTGCGAGTTGTACCGAATCGACTCGTCCAAATCGGTTCCTGCCAGTCGCACGACATTGATAGCCAACGCGCCTTCGGACAACTTGGGTACGAACTCTGAACCGAGATTCGGCGCAATCAGGCCGAATGCGACGACCAATACGCAAAGAGCAAATCCGATTACGGCTGTTTTTTGGTGCATCGTGAAATGCAGGATTGGTTGATAGATTTTCTTTGCCAAACGAATAAGCCATGGCTCTCGTTCTTGGATTCGCTTTGGCAAGAAATAGCTAGCCAACACCGGCATCAGGGTTAGCGACATGATCATCGAGCCTCCCAAGGCGAAAATCACCGTGAGCGCCATCGGGCGAAATAGTTTTCCTTCAACACCCGTAAGGGTCAGAATCGGTAAGTAGACGATCATGATGATCAGCTCACCGAACATGGTTGGCTTTCGAACTTCGATCGCTGCGTCTCGAATAACGTCTAGCTTCGTTTTGCCGTTTGGGATGCCGTGCGACATTTTGCGCACGCAATTCTCAACCATGACGACTGAGCTATCGACGACCAGACCAAAATCGATCGATCCAAGACTCAACAAGCTGGCAGCAATGCTGAAGCGAAGCATGCCGGAAAAGGCGAACAACATCGACAACGGAATCGCCAAAGCAACAATAAGGCCAGCTCTTAGGTTTCCGAGAAACAAGAACAGGATCGCGATGACCAGCAAACCACCTTCGAATAGGTTTTTTTGAACCGTTTCGATGACATAGTCGACCAATTCCGTACGGTCGTAAACGGTTTCAATCTCGACGCCAGGAGGAAGCGTGGATTTGATTTCCTCCATCTTCGTCTTGAGTTTATTGGTAACTTCGTGGCTGTTTTCCCCCATGAGCATGAAGCCGAGGCCATAAACGACTTCGCCTTGGCCATCAGCAGTTACAGCTCCACGACGTATCTCATGCCCGATTTCAATACTGGCGACATCTCCCACGCGGATTGGTACGCCGTCGCTGGCTGTGATGACGATGTTCTCGATCTGCTCGATATTGACTGTTCGGCCGAGCCCGTGGACCAATAACATCTGGCTATTTTGCGTGATGTTGCCGCCGCCTACGTTGCGATTGTTCTCCTTTACGGCGGCTACGACTTGGTCGAAGAGCAACCCGTGCTTGATTAGGCGGTCGGGGTCAATCCGCACTTGATATTGTTTTTCGTATCCACCCCAGCTATTGACCTCTGCGGTGCCGCTCACGGTGCGAAGCTGTGGCTTAATGATCCAGTCGTGAACTGTGCGGAGTTCTGTCAACTTTTCAACTTGGCGTTCACGCGGTAACGCGGAAATGTCCACGCCTTCCAGTCGCACGATGTAGTGGAAGACCTCACCCAAGCCGGTTGAAACAGGTCCCATCTTGGGGCGTTCGATGCCGGTTGGCAGCTCAACGGTCGTGAGGCGTTCGTTGATCAACTGCCTAGCGAAATAGATGTCCGTACTGTCTTCGAACACAACGACGACTTGCGACAGTCCGAACTTGGAAATCGATCGGAGCTTCTCCAAGCCTGGCAAGCCGCTGATCACCTGTTCAATCGGGAAAGTGATCTGACGCTCGACTTCCTCGGGGGCGAGTGACGGTGCCGTAGTGTTGATTTGCACCATCACCGGCGTCGTATCGGGAAAGGCGTCGATGTCGAGATATTGCAGGGACCATCCACCGGCAACGATGACGCCCAGCATGGCGATGAGCACGACGGCTCGGTTTCGCAATGAAAAATCAATTATCCAGTTGAGCATCCGTATGTCCTTACAGTCTCATTGACGTGAAGCGTTTGGCTGAGGTCCGACCGGACCCTACTGTTCGCACAGTCAGCCGGCGCCGAGATTGCCTTTGAGCAATTCCGCTCGTAGTACGCCGCTTCCTTTGGTGACTATGACTTCGCCGGGCAGCAGTCCTGCGATCATTTCCGTGGTGTCACCAATACTGACGCCTGGCCGCACTGACCTTGTGTGAAACACCTTGTATGGACTTGTGAAATAGTCCTTGTCTCGCACGAAGACAACGTGACAACAGCCTTCCCAATGAACCGCCGTACTTGGAACGATGATCGCGCTATCCTCGACTCGCAAAACAATTTCACCGGACCCGAAAGTCTCATTACGCAAGTGACCGTCTTGATTGGATAGTTCTCCGCGAACTTTGATGGTTCGTGTGTTTGCATCCACGTCCGTGCTAATCCATGTAAGCTTTCCTGTGTGAACATGGTTGTCTCCGTCGGGGCGAAATGCGATTTCTTGGCCGACAGCAACACGCCTGGCTTCTTCGAGTGGCACGCTCAGCACTAGCCACATGACGCTTGTGTCGGCGATCGTAAAGAGCATTCGATTGGTGGTGGCAACTTCACCGGCTACAACGTCGCGAATTACAACGACACCGTCGCGCGGTGCAACTACGGGCACTAGGTTGGCTGTCGTTCTGCCTGCATCGAGGTCCTTTACAATGGTCTGAGGCAGACCAAGAAAACGGAGGTGTTGAGACAGCTCAGCATCATTCCTGTGAAACACCTCTTCCAAATAAAGCGGCAGCCCCAGGTTTTGTAGTGATTGCACGGTTTTGCGCACGGCCGCCTCCGCTTTGGCGCGAGCGGCTTCGGCTTCTAAAAGCCGTTTTCCAGCTACAACATTTTCAAGTCCGTCGAGACGCTTAACCGTTTTGTCGTGCAGTCGAAGCTGTGCCGCTGCTTGCAGCAGGTCCGCTTTGATACGCCCGACTTCGGCCGCGTCAACAAGTGCCAGTACATCACCTCGTTGCACGTGATCGCCGACTTTGTTTCGAACTTGCCAAACGGTTCCCGGTGAGCGAGCGGCAAGTCGAGCAACACGGGTCGGGTCGTACACGATCTCGCCCGTGGCCGACACCGATTCGACTATTCGCCCGCGATCAACAAGATTGATGTCGATCCCTGCTTTGTCGACTGCTTCCGTAGAAGGAAACTGGATGCGCCGCAAATGCATCTTGCAGCCAGGGTCATTCTTCGTGCGTGGCCGAAGTGCGATTGCTCGCGCTGCGCGGTCGTAATCCGCCAGCGTGATTTCTGGAATCTCATCGAGCTGCGCGGTCGCCGGATGATGGAGGACACACTCGTGAATGCCATGCTCTTTGCACCACCCAAACAACTCTCCTTTCGGCATCAGATCAGCGTTGCAGGCGATGCAATCCGCCTCCGGAACACCATGCTCTTCGCACCACAAGACACCAGATTCGGTTTGTTGGCCAGTCAGCTCTGAGAACTTGGGCACCTTCCATCCATAGTGATGACCGAAGTACCCAACAGCCGCTAGCAATCCCATCACGACGAAGGTCGGTATCGCGTGTTTCGTTCGATGCAAAATCGAAGTTCCACGTCGTCGAGCAGCAACGTTCGCATTGGTTTCCAACTGATCCGTATCGCCGGAAGGAGCTTGCTCACGGACTTGGTTGGCTGGGGATTTTTCAATATTCGTACTCATTTGACTGCCTCGGCGCCCGCATTTGCAGGCAAGAACAACACGATGGTGGACTCAGAATGGACTGGCGAATTGCACGTGAGGCGACGCAATGTGAGTTGGCGCTGAAAACCAACGTCGAGCATTACGTCTTTACAGCTCGGATTCGAAAACGCCGACCAACGCGGCTAGAAGTCCGGCTTAGATGAGAAAAGTGCACGTAAGCGCGCACACGTCTCTGCCAGTAGAAAACGGCGGGAAGCTGTGTGGTGACTCGAAGGCGATGCATGAATGCACCGAGCAGCTTGGCCCCAATAGGGCAATATCAGTAATGAGCCAATTGACCGACAGCGGTGCGGCAGATTCAAAATCAACTGAGCGTACCTCGCCGTCTACAACAGCGCCTTGGCATAGACAGTCAGGAGCATGATCAGCGGGTTCACCATCTTGCGACTGACTGTGGGAACACCCACAACCGGTTTCGCAAATCGCAGACGTGGAGCCCGACACATGGCCCATACAGAAGTACGGGCATGCCAGCACGACGGCGATTATGAGGTGTGCAATCCGCAAATGGTTCATTACTTAGTCCTAGGTCCCAGCCTCCTAAATTGTCTGTCGGTGGAGCATGGCAGTCAAGATAAGTCTTTTGTGATGTCTTTTCCGCTGATTATTGGGACCCGCAAGGCTTTGTACGACGGTGATTGGCACGCGGTTCACGGATGCAAGCCAGACACGAACGATTGTGCGGATTGCACGACTTAATGCGGCGGAACTATCCAAACCAACGTTGTCACCGTGCAATCCCGATGATTGAGAAGTAACGGCTCATTGAGAGCAGAGCGTGAAATTGCTTGTGGAAACCTAATCGGAACACGTGTCGTGTCCTTTCGCCGACCCATCTTGATTGCCTTGCTTTTACCACTGTTGCTACAGTCGGTGATTCCGTGCGGTCTTTGCGTTATTGCGTCGACATCGAATGGTCTTACGAGTGGTCAAGCGATGTGTTGTGCATGTAGCCAGTGCCCAACGTCAACAAGCAATCATTCTTCAATGCCGACGGATCGCGACTCCGAAGAGTCGTCATGTCCGTTCTGTCTGGGCGCGGTTGCTGACACATCGCAAACCATGTTGCAAGTTGGTTCCCCTTCCGAAGCGTTACCGGTCCAATTCAATGTGATTGGCGATTCAGGGCATTCTTGCGGGAACCATCCATGCTGTAACGGGAAAACGCTGCACTTGCGACCCAGTGAATTCGGAATGCGTCTGCTGATTTAGTCTTCGTTGTTATCCAGCAGTCAGCTTAGAAGAACGTCACTCTCTTGCGTAAGGCGCAGCCATGAAGACCGCCACCAACCTCATAAATGTCGGGTTGTTCCTACTATTTGCCATATCCACCGGCTGCGTATCCACCGGCGACCGGCCGCACCATCCGTCACTCGAATCGTCTACGCTTTCAAGGGACGGTGATGCTCCTTCTCCGGCAACGACATCGGTCATCGCCAATGAAGACGAAGAGCCCGCAGCCCGATCGCCGATCATGCCAGTCGCATATCAACCGGAGGATGACGTTGAACTACAAGGAGCACCTGAATACGGAACGCCTGAACTTCCTAGTTTCATCGGCGAATCGATCGACGATGGTCTGACATTGGAGTCGCTCGAACAACTGGCGCTTCAGAACAATCCTTCTATTCGGCAGGCAAGTGCAGCCGCTAGCAGGGCTGCCGGAATCAGAACGCAAGTCGGCCTCAAACCGAATCCGAGTATCGGTTACTTCGGAGAGGAGATCGGTAACGACAGCACCGCTGGTCTTCACGGAGCGTTTATTTCGCAAACATTCGTTCGCGGAGAAAAGTTGGCCTGGAATCGCACCGTTATTGGGCACGACGTCCAATTCACTCGCTGGCAGGCTGAAGTCCAGCGGTTCCGAATTCGAAATGACATTCGCACTCAGTTCTATGAGGCACTTGGTGCACAAAAACGACTTGAGATCGCTCGACAGTTTCGTGAGGTAGCTGAGAAGGGTGTTGAGATTTCTGAAGAACTGGTTCGCGTCCAGGAGGGAGCTCGTCCCGATGTTTTGCAATCTGAAGTGCAGCTCAGCGAGGTGGAGCTGGCAATCCAACAAGCTGAGTACGACTTCACGGCTGCCTGGAATGAACTCGTTGCGATCGCCGGTTCGCCGGAGTTGGCCCCGACAACCCTAATAGGCTACTTGGAAACACCAACGGTTGACCGTGACATCGAAGCGGCATACGCCCAAATGGTCGCAGAGAGTCCATTGTTGGCGGCCGCATGCGCCAAGGTACGCCGTGCTCGGGCGAATCTTCAGCGGCAGCGAGTGCAGCCAATTCCAAACTTGAATGCCCAAGTCGGAGCGGGCTACGACGACGGTACGGGAGACGAGTTTGCGAACGTCCAGCTAAGTCTCCCGATTCCCGTTCACAACAAGAATCAAGGAAATATTCGTGCAGCCCACGCTGAGTATTGTGCGGCGACGCAGAATGTGAACCGTCTCAAAATGCAAATGCGCCGCGACCTGGCCAGAGCGATGCGTGCCTACCAAGTTGCGCAGGCCACTGTCGCACAATACGAAGCCTCGATTCTCCCCAAGGTCGGCGAGACGCTGGATTTGATGCAGCAAGCGCAGGAAGCAGGTGAATTTAACTTCCTTCGAGTGCTTACGGCGAGGCGAGCGTACTTTGATGCGAACCTAAAATACGTCGCTGCGTTGGCGGACTTGGCTCAGGCGAACACGAGGATTGACGGATTGCTCCTTACTGGCGGTCTCGACCAAGCAGTCAGCTACGACGGTACGGATGAACTACGTGGTGCCGCGTTGAGCGGTCAGTAAGTCGGCGTGCGATCGCATCAACAAAAGGTCGCTCAGGTCGAACACGCGACATCTTGCTTCTTGCCGGTCCAGCGAAGTTGAACCTTAAACTCAGCTTTAAGGTGTGTTAGATTGACCAAATGCCCAACGAACTCACTATCGGACAACTTGCCAAAGCCGTAGATGTCCCAGCGTCTACTATTCGATACTACGAACGCCGTGGGCTGCTGCAACCGAGCAATCGGAGCGTGGGCAACTATCGGCTTTATGGGGATGACGCTCAGGAGCGGCTTCGCTTCATCCGTGCGGCACAGACAACTGGATTCGCGCTCGATGATGTGGAAACGCTGCTAACTCTACGAGTTGCACCGAAGAAGAACTGCGAGGACGTGCAGCTGCTAATGGAACAACGGCTCGATGAGGTCAAACAGCGAATGGCTGAAATGCGGCTCGTTGAACGAGTGCTCAAGGGATTCCTCAAAAAGTGCCAGCAGACGTCGCGCCCCGGATACTGTCAGCTCATCGAAGATTTGAACGCAAAAGCCGTTGGCAAGGCACGACAATAAAACGACAAATGACTGGAAAGCGAGTTATTCAATGACGAAAACAGTCGCGATGCTCGGCGTGCTCGTGGCGTGCCTAGCGGAATGTATGCTTGCGCCGAGCAAAGTAATGGCTCAGATGGCAAGTGTGGCAGACCCGCAGATTGTATTCCGTGTTGAGGGCCTTACCTGAGGCGTTGTAAAGGAGCTTGGCTGAGGCCAATCCATCGCACCCGTGTTGGTGCGTCTAGACGAACTTGCCGACGTCGAGCGAAGTTTCTCGAATCACACGGGCACACTTCTACGGATCACTCCGTCACCAAACGTCAAACTGACGGCGGTAACTAATGCGGTCGCGAGCGTTCTTGAAGCTGAGTACCGAAGCCCCGTTGCCCTATCCGGGGAAGAACTGGCCACCGTACTTCGCGACGAACAGTGGCGAGATGCGAGTCGTATTGGCGAACTGACATCGATCGAGATTCGCACGTTGGCGTTACGAGGCCTAGCTTATGTGGCTCCAGTCTTGATCTGTCTTTCCATGTCTGTCGTTTGGTGGCGGCGAAAGCGCCGGAGTCGAATCGAAACAACGGAGAACTCGAATGACACAAATGAATGAACTTGCTCTGATGCTTAGAGCGAACGACATTCAGCAGACCATCGCATTTTATCGCGACATCTTGGGTCTCGTCTTGGACGGTTGTTTTCCCGCGGACGGGCCGACGTGGTGTTGTGAAACGGCAAGAATTCAACAGAGGAGAAGACATGGCGGAGCAATTAGTGCCAATTTTCAAAGCAAACGATGCGGCGGCGACAGCAAAATGGTACGCGAGATTAGGATTCGAGTTAGAAAGCGAGCATCGCTTTGCTCCAAACATGCCGCTTTACGCCTTCCTGAAGCGGGGCGACGTTTGCCTGCACCTTTCGGAGCATAAGGGCGACGCGACTCCTAACTCATTGGCATACCTCTATGTTGATGACATTGATGCCAATGGAAAGGAGTTCGACATGGAGGTAAAAGACCAGCCATGGGGAACGCGTGAAGTTTGGCTGGAAGACCCGGACGGCAATCGGCTTCGAATAGGTCAACGAGTTGCATCTGAATAGCTAAATGATGCGGGGACGAAACTAGCACTTGACCTTAAACCTGGGTTCAAGGTGTAGAATCTCCAGGATTATCCATTTGATCGATCGCGTCGTTGAGGACAATATGAGAAAAACGAATCCAGCCGCCGTTCTTTGGTTCGGTTTCTTGATTGCCTTCGGTTGCGGGAGAGCCCCGGTATCACCTCCGAAAGCATCGCACACGCCGGTTGAATCGGTTCGACTTCATCTCGAAGGATTTATGAAGAGCAAAAGCGGTGCGACGTGAATGGACTGACCGAACGCGGTCAAACAAGCCCTGTTAGGGTTTGACGCTGTGAAAGATGTTCGAATGGAACTCGAACACGATCATTTCATCGTGAATTACGATGCATCCAAAGTAACGATCGCGGGACTTCTTAAGGCATGCGAGGAAAGCGGTTACCCGGCGGCGGTTGTAGATAATCCGCCAGACGCATCTGACACGCGCGAGAACAACGATGCGCATTTGCCCCGCTTCTATGTCGACGCGCTTGGACGTGCAAAAAAAGAGCAGAAACCTGTCGTGCTAGACTTCGGAGCAAAGTGGTGCGTTCCGTGTCAACGCATGGAAAAAGAAACGCTGACAGACTCACGAGTAACATCGCTATTAGCACATTGCGTTCTGGTAAAGATAGACGCAGATGAGCACGCCGCCTTGATTTCGAAGTATGGGGTCAGCGGGGTACCCGACGTTCGCTTCTTGTCGCCCGACGGCCTCGAAAAGAAACGCCTAGTTGATTTTCAGGATGCGAAATTGTTCGCGGAGGAGCTTACGGAACTGCTTGGCGCTAAACCCTAACGCCCCTCTTTATCGCTACCGCAACCATGCGGGCCCTCGACTCATTCAACTGCCGGTCGATTTTCTCTAGTAGCGACCTAGAAGATTATCCGAATAGCTGTGGACGGAAGATTCAGGGCAATACGAGCGAACAACCTCATTCGCGTAGCAATCGATTTCATTGAATTCGCGGTAGAATTGCGGCTCGGCGGAAAGCTCGCAGCCAGACTTCCGGCAACTCCATGAATCGCCGCGCAGCGGCCGATGACGGTAGCCGACCGCCGCCGCTGTCGTCAGATTGACATGGTGCGGCGATCGTGGACCGACGAAGTGCCCCATGGCACAACAGTCGCGACTATTGGCGACATCAACACGCAAGTCCGCTGTCGATTTGATTGCTCGGACAGAAAAAACTTGTTGTCGGCATAAAAAATGCCCGATATAAAGCCGATGGGTGCGAAGAACCCAATCTCCTTTGACAACGTATGATTCCATGATGTCCAAGCAAATCCTTACCACCGTAACTCTCGCTGCCGTGAGCTTACACGTGCTGCTTGGTTGCTGCTGGCATCATGGTCATCAGTGCGAAACGGGCGTGATGACGGCGGAAGCGTCAGTCGAATCTTGCCCGTATCACGATCATTCGCATTCGTCGGACGGGGAGTCTCACGACGGCCACCACAACCATGACAGCGATTGTTGCGACGGAACGTCCTGCAATTTCTACTCGCCAAACGATTTCAGTACTGAGCTGTCTTTGACGTTGTCGTTTTGGCTGCCGGCCCCGGACTCAGACAATTTCGCGAATCTACTCGCGTTGGCCCAGAAAACGAGTGGCGCAGATGTCTGTATCGATCAGTCTTCTGCTGCTACTGAGCCCCTGCATGCGCTTAAGCAAGTGTGGCTGATCTAACGGCTTTCGCTCGAAAGTCCACCATGGAATCACGCTAAGCGTGCGTTGCTGCGCCCCTCATTGCGCAGTCTTCGTTCCTGCATGATTCCTCTTGTGTGACCATCGCTTAATTCCTCGCGTTACCCTGCGCCGAACCTTGCGCTCGCGGAGTGCGCAAACATCCGACCGTTGATCGTCCTTAGTACTGGATGCTATCCATGAAGGTAAGAATTCCCAAAATACCAGCGAAATGGGTTTGGGTGACCATCGCTACCGTCGTTGTGCTTGCTGGCGTATTTACTTGGAACCGATGGTTTCCAGCCACCTCGAATTGGGTAAACCAGACGATTACCACCTTCAGGTCCGGTAGTCAGTCGATCGAAGGTGAAGCCGCACAGAACGAAGAGGACCCACACGCAGGTCACGACCACGGGAGCCATGCAGGTCACGACGAAGCCACGTCTCTCGAATTATCTCAGCAGGCCCTCCGCAACGTTGGGCTCACGGCGGATCAGATTCGTCCGATCAAGTTAGAAACGTTTCGCAAATCAATTACCGTTCCGGCCTTGGTCGTGGAAAGACCGGGACGAACTCGCGTACAAGTTGCGACACCGATGACGGGCGTCATAACTCACGTCCATGCCGTTCAAGGCGAAGCCGTCGAGCCGGGAACACTGCTGTTCAAAATCCGGCTAACGCACGAGGACTTAGTGCAAGCCCAAACTGATTTCGTAAAGACACTCGGTGAATTGGATGTCGAGGAGAAAGAGATCACTCGGCTCACCAGTATTACCAGCACCGGTGCGGTCGCCGGTAAGGTGCTGCTTACACGACAGTATGCCCGAGACAAATTAACGGCGTTGCTACGTGCTCAACGTGAAGCACTTCGGCTGCATGGACTATCAGATGAACAAGTCAATCAGATTGCACGAGAGCGGCGTCTACTTAGAGAGTTGCAAATTGTCGCGCCGTCCATCGACGACCATGGTGACGAAGAGCTGAAACTGTCACGGGTTCCAACTCGGCCCGTTTCTTACTCCCCGCAAGCCAACGGACAGCAAGCAAAAGAACAGCATTCAAGTCCACTTATTCTCCAGCAGCTTGACGTTCATAAAGGCCAGGCAGTGATGGCAGGAGCAACGCTCTGCATACTGGTGGACTACGACGAGTTGTTTATTGAGGGACTGGCCTTCGAGCAGGACATCTCTCAACTACGTCAGGCATCCGAGCAGAGCTGGAAGGTCGACGCGATATTTGAACAGCCCGGCGCTGGTTCACGCATTGTTGAAGGCTTGGGAATTGCCTATCTGGCCAACCAAGTCGACACCGATTCCAGGACGCTCCGTTTCTACGTTCGACTGCCAAATGAAGTTACGAAAGATCGGCGGGCCTATGGCAACCGTTTCGTCGAGTGGCGATACCTCCCTGGTCAACGACTCCGCTTGCGAGTCCCTGTCGAGCAATGGCCGGAACAGATCGTGTTGCCTGTGAATGCCGTAGCCCGCGAGGGTGCTGAGTATTTCATTTTCCAGCAAAACGGGGATCACTTCGATCGCGTACCCGTGCATGTCAAATACAAAGATCAGTATTCCGCAGTAATCGAGAACGATGGATCGCTGTTTCCCGGTGATGTGGTCGCAATGCGTGGTGCTCATCAGATGCAAATGGCTCTCAAGAACAAGGCTGGCGGCGGTGTTGACCCGCATGCCGGGCATAACCACTAGGAGGCCATACCATGCTAAATGCAATTATTCGATTCGCACTGAGACAACGCCTGCTTGTCATTGCTGCCGCCCTGTTCGTTGTTGGATACGGCATGTGGCAGGCAACACATTCGCAGATTGATGTCTTCCCCGATCTCAACCGTCCGCGTGTGGTCATCATGACCGAAGCACCGGGGCTAGCTCCGGAAGAAGTCGAAACATTGATTACCTTTCCGATTGAAACGACGATGAACGGTGCCAATGGCGTGCAGGCCGTGCGGAGTTCGTCGGGCGTCGGCATCTCAGTTGTCTACGTCGAGTTTGATTGGGGCACCGACATTTACAACGACCGCCAGATTGTGAACGAACGTCTGCAACTCGTTCAGGAACGTATGCCGGAAGGCGTCAAGCCAACGCTAGCTCCCATCTCGTCCATCATGGGGCAGATTCTGATGCTTGGCATGTGGAGCGACAATGACGGGACGGAACCGCTGGAACTGAGAACACTTGGTGACTGGGTAGTGCGGCAGCGATTGCTAACGATCCCCGGTGTGTCGCAGGTCTTTACGATGGGCGGCGGTCGCAAGCAGTTTCAAGTGCTGGTCGATCCCGATGCCATGCTGCGATACGGAGTGACGCTCCATGAAGTTAAGCAAGCCGTTCAGAACAGTAACGAAAACGCGACTGGTGGCTATCTCGACGAACAGGGACCGAACGAACTGCTGGTACGGGCATTAGGCCGTGTGCAGTCGATTGAAGACCTGCAAAAGGTGGTCGTCACGATGCGGGAAGGCCGACCGATTGCGTTGGCTCAAATTGCTCGGGTCGTGGAAGGGCCACAAGTCAAACGCGGTGACAGTTCCGCGTTCATTCGCAGTGATGAAGGTAGTTTCTCCGGTGGTCCGGCTGTCATCCTCACCATCAACAAACAGCCGGGAGCCGACACGCGGCGTGTGACGGATAATGTCATGGCCGCAATTGACGATTTACGACCATCGTTGCCGAGCGATCTACGGATTGAACCACTCTACACGCAGAAGTCTTTCATTGATCGAGCGATTGAGAACGTCGCTGAAGCACTACGAGATGGTGGCATCCTTGTGGTTATCATTCTTTTTCTGTTCCTGATGAATTTTCGCACGACATTCATCACGCTGACGGCAATACCTTTGTCACTGCTGATGACGGCGATCGTGTTTGCATTCTTTGGTCTCTCGATCAACACGATGACGCTGGGGGGCCTGGCTGTTGCGGTCGGAGAATTGGTTGATGACGCGATTGTTGACGTTGAGAACATCTTCCGGCGACTCAAGCAAAACCGCAGGCGAACCAACCCAAAGAACGCGTTGCTCGTCGTGTTTCAGGCGAGTATCGAGGTGCGAAACTCGATCGTGTTTGGAACCGTGATCGTCATCTTGGCATTCGTCCCTTTGCTTGCACTGTCAGGCATGGAAGGCCGGTTGTTTGCTCCGCTCGGTGTGGCGTATATCGTCTCCCTCCTTTCTTCAACGCTGGTGTCGCTGACCGTGACACCAGTTTTGTCATATTGGCTGCTGGGCGGTGGGAAGCTGATCGAACGCGAAAAAGACGGATTCGTTTTGCGAACCGTTAAATGGTTTGGAGGCAAAATCATTCGGTTTAGCTTGCGATTTCCAAAACTCAACCTAGCCGTGCCCGCATTCTTGGTCGTTGTCGCAGCACTTTTCCTCATCCAATTGGAACGCGACTTCCTTCCACCCTTCAACGAGGGCTCTGTGCAACTGAACGTTGTTCTTCCGCCCGGTACGTCTCTGGCAACGTCGAATGAAATTGGTGGCGGAGTCGAAGAACGGCTGAAGAAGATCGACGACATCGTGAAGTTTGTTCGGCGAACTGGCAGGGCCGAACTCGACGAACACGCTGAGGGCGTAAACATGAGCGAGCTCATCCTTGAACTCGATCCCGAGTCGCCCCGATCACGTGAAGAACAACTCGAAGAAATCCGTGAAGCGATGGCGGACATACCGGGCATTGTCACTGCCGTGGAGCAACCCATTGCTCACTTGATTTCACACATGCTCTCGGGCGTGAAAGCGCAAATCGGCATCAAGATTTATGGCGATGACCTCGACACGCTTCGCCGCAAGGCAGACGAAATGAAGGCGGCGATGGAGTCGGTGCCCGGTGTTACTGACTTGCTGGTAGAACCTCAAGTGACGATCCCACAGCTTCGGATCGAACTCGACCGCGATCAGCTTTTGCAATATGGACTCACGCCGGTCGAGGTCAATGAATTCATCGAAACCGCGATGAACGGGCAGGTGGTGTCCGAAGTGTTGATTGGTCAACGGACGTTCGATCTGCTGATTCGGCTGGACGAGAACTACCGCGAGAACCTGCAAGCGCTCAGGCGGCTGACTATTGAAATGAAGGATGGAGGCAAGCTGCCACTCGAAGCGGTCGCCAAAATCTACGAGTCGGGCGGACCGAATACCGTCAACCGCGAGAACGTTCGTCGTCGAATTGTGTTGCAATGCAACGTTTCGGATCGCGGCGTTGTCGATGTCGTCCACGACATCCAGAAACGAGTGCGTCCGGTCGTGGAATCGCTTCCGCCGGGCTACTTCGTTGAGTACAGCGGTCAGTTTGAAAGCCAGCAATCTGCTTCGCGTGCCATCGCTGTATTGTTCGTGATGTCGATGATCGGCATCTTCCTGGTGCTATTTACAATGTTCCGCTCCATCAATCTTTCTTTGCAGGTGATGGTTGCGTTACCGATGGCTTTCATCGGATCGGTGGTCGCTTTAGTCATCACGGGCCAAACGCTGACAGTGGCGGCTATGGTGGGCTTTATCTCATTGGCCGGCATCGCATCGCGCAACGGCATCTTGCTGATCAATCACTATCTGCACTTGGTCAAGTACGAAGGCGAGGGCTGGACCAGAGAAATGATTGTTCGCGCCGGACTGGAACGCCTGGCACCTGTATTGATGACAGCACTGACTTCGGGCATTGCTCTGATTCCACTCGTCCTTGCTGCAGGTGAGCCAGGCAAGGAAATCCTCTATCCAGTGGCAACGGTGAGCTTAGGCGGATTAATAAGCTCGGCTCTTCTCGACTTCTTTGTGCGACCGGCGCTTTTCTGGTTGATCGGTCTGAAGGAAGCCGATCGTGTGGTTAACGAATCACAAACCGAGATTGACCTCGTTGAAGAAGCTGACGAGGAACACTTCGCCCATGATAAACCCACTTCGTCCGGGACGACGGAGACCACTGAACCTGTTGCCGCTCCTGCTGCCCAATGACGGGGAACAGTCGGTGAATCTCTTGAAGGAAAGAATGATGTTGAACCTAACGAAAACCGCCGTCTGCTGTCTGGCAGTCGAGTCCCTGTCGAGTGTGTCAGACGCAAGTGAGGCAATCACCTACCGCCTGAGTAAGACAAAGGAAATGCACTTCGAGGATGGACGCAAGGCCGAGCAGCATTTGGCGGCTGTCAAAAAGCTAGGTTGCGAAGCGCGTCTGGACTCACACGGCGGCCACACAGATGTACTCTATCGCTCTGCGAAATGGCAGGTCATGGAAGTCGCCAACGACAAGCTGGCTCACCAATGGGAAGACTGGATGAAAAAAGCCGGTTTCGAGACCGTCCATGGCCACGCTGCCAATCACGGTACAGCGCACGACGCTCACGATGGGCACGATGGTCACGATCACTCCGGTCACGACCACGCTGGACACAGCCACGAAGGGCATGATCACGGCCCCGGCAAGTCTGAAGAGGTTTCCTGCGTGTTGCCGAACTGGAAAACGATTCACTCTCGAGACGCCGCTGAGACGTCTGAACTGGTCGCCTTGATGAAGGGGCTCGGGTGTGAAGTGCGAACCGACGACCACGGAGAGCACAAGGATGTCAGCGTTCGTTGTCCGAAGTCGAAACACATTGAGGTCGCATCTCATCAAGCCGCCGCAGGCTGGCAAAACTGGCTGCGAAAGAACGAGTTTGAAACACGGCACGAACACTAAAACTTTAACGATTGGAGATTGCAGATCGTCCATTTTGGAACGCTGCAATCTCTTCTCTTTCCATCAAACGCAAACCGGAGAATGCAATGAAAACCGTTTCCACGTCCCTCACGCTGTCGTTGGCGCTGATGGCCATGATTGTCGTTGGCTGCTCTAACGACGCTTCCACTAGTCCGGAAACAGCCGGTCCACCCAACACGATGGACTCTCACGATGACCACGCCGTTCATGCCCATCCGACAGAGGGTCCGCATCATGGCGATCTGATTGAGATGGGCAATGAAGAGTATCACGCCGAGATTCTGCGTGACGAAGATGCAGGGACAGTCACGATCTATGTGCTTAATGGAGCTGCCACTGAGCAGGTTCCGATTGAGTCAACCGAGGTCACAATCAATGCCAAGCACGATGGCAAGCCTGAGCAGTTCACGCTGGCGGCTTCGCCGGACGCGGGCGACCATCAAGGCAAATCTTCACGATTTGTGTCCAACGACGAAGACCTCGCTCATCACCTTGATGAAGAGGGAGCAGAACCGCGTCTGGTGCTGACCATCAACGGCAAATCCTATCGCGGCACCATCTCGCACGATCACGAAGGACACGATCACGAAGGACACGATCACGAAGGACACGACCACGAAGGACACGACCGCTGAACCCAAACAGAGGATTGCCAATAGGAGATTTCATATCACCAACCTGCAATCAGTAACTTCTAACGGCCGTATTTGCCAGCCGAGTGAGCAAAACGGCCCACTGAACGCTCGACAATGGCCAAAATCGCCTCAACATCACGGTTGTATTGCCAACCGAGACGACTGTAACGGTGTGCCACGGTGTGCTGAAGCAGTGTACCGATCAAGGCAGTCTTGTGAACCGGATGCGATTAAGGTCGCACATCCGGTTCGGGTTTGGGACGGGCGAAATTCCCGGCTTACAACACGAGGTTAGCTGCTCGCTGTTACGCTCACACTCTAAGGGCGTGCGCTAGTCACGCCCTGATGTTAGATGCGACGTCTTCAAATCAGCTGACTACCACCAACAAGAGGACAGACGACACCAGTCCAAGCTCTGGTTCCGGGACGGCTGCGGCCGTTACGCCAACTTCGTTCGCGTTTAGGTAGTTGCGTCCCGGACGGCAACACGAACCTTAAAAGAGATGCCCTCATTATACCAAAACGTGGCGTCAGGCAGGCCGCCGAGAATGTACCAACTCTGGACCGCCTGATTGAAACGGCGCCAGCTTCCGCGCGCTGGAGCCCCCTCAGACATTCCCATTTTCGAACCTCCAAACAAATCACGCAATGTGATTCCGGGCCGCTGGCAAGGTGTCGTCGGGCTGCGACAGTGCTGGTCGAGCAGGCAATCCATCGACACTTGCCGTCGAACTTCCCTCTAGAAAAACCTGCTAACGCAACCCCAATCCCTCTTTTTTGCGGGTTTTTTCGGGGGGCCGCCAGATCGGCTAACCACTGACAGACGCGGGTGTTGCGGATATTACGACATATGTAGTTGGCGGAAAGATGCGAGGATTAAACTTGTGGAGGTGCCCAAAAATCTGGGAAAATGCACCCGTCGCGTGGGAAAGGTCCCGCCGGCACCCGTCTTTGGCGGCTCTTTCGGACAGTGCGGACGCGCTTAAAGAGAGGCCGCCCAACAGGATACTACTTTGTTGGACGGCCCATGAATCACTTACTGCTATTATATCAGGCTTGTCGCTGGAGGGGCAAGCCTAGATTCTTCCGGATTGCGGTGCTTGGCGGGGTCGGGATGGGTTTTTTCAAACATTTCCCCTGAAAGGAAACCCACCAGATGTCTAAAGACAAAAAACTAACAAACGAGCGAGCCAAGGCGATTCAGGCGAAACTTGATGCCGAAAAAGCCGCCATCGCGAAGATCCGGGCGACCGCCGTCGAGGCGTACAAACAGGGCCTCATGCCGATACGCATCCACGTCGGCGGTAGCAAAGCGCCGCTAGATAGGTGGCGCGATCTGCGACGCATGGAAAACGACGAGGGTGAGCCTGTCGGCAGACCGTCGGAGGCCGCGATCCGATCGCGATTCAACCGGGAGTTTGGGATCGGAATCCTGACCGGCCCGATCTCTGATGGCTACCTCACGATCGACCTGGACGAACCCGACTTGCGCGAAGCCTATGAAGAGGCTGTTGGGGCTGACCTGATTGCCAAAATGGTAATCGTAAAAACGCCGCGCGAGGGCGGCGGCCGCCAGTACCTGTGCAAGACTGACCTCACCGTAGGGATTGAAAGACTGGCGCAACGCAACGTGCCGGACTACGATGTCGACGGCAACCCGCGACTAAAGAAAGATGCCACGCCTGCCACGAAGCGAAAAACCCTCATCGAGACCCGCCCGTATGGCATCATCCCTGGCAGTTCGGTCAACACTCATCGACTCCGGCGCCACTACGAGTATGAGCAGGGGTCTATTCGCGATCTTGTGCGGATCACCGACGAGGAAACCAACAGGCTCCTGGATGCGGCTCGAGCGTTGACTGAGGTCAAGGAAGTGGAGCGGACCAAGGTTGATTTCACCCCTTGCGCCGACCCCAGTTCACCAGGCAACGACTACGCCGCACGGACGAGCTGGGACGAGATCCTGGAGCCCGCGGGCTGGCAGATTGACGGGTGCGGGAACCAGGCGAGATATGTGTATCGCCCGGGCAAAGGCAAGGACGAGGGACACGCCGGTACGGTCGGTCGCATGTCGTCGGAAAACAATGAACTGCTGGACGTCTACTCGACCAACGCCTGGCCATTTTCGATCGATATTGTCGACGGTCATGCATCGTTCACGAAATTTGCCGCGTACGCAGCGCTTCGCGATCCGGAACTCTACGAATCGGATAAGAAAGAAGCTTTCAAGCTGGCGACGAAGGCACTGGCCGAAGCTGGGTACGGTTTCGACAGGGAGCAAACAGTCATGATCGGGCGTAATTACACGGACTCTGAGATCGCACAGTCGGTCTCCACGGCTTTTGCTGCGACCGGGAAAATATACGACCGCAACAACTCTGTCACCGTGATACAAGACCCGGAATCCGGCACCGGGACGTACGCGCTATCGCGATACGATGAGGTATGGGGCGCCATGTCAGATTTTGGGATCACCGTGATGGCCGAGGGCAAAGAGGGATTTGGCAAGGTCGCCCGACTGCCCCACGAGGCCGCCAAAAGCTGGCTGAAACGGCGGAACAAATCACTGCCCGAAATATCATGCTATACCGAATCTCCTGTCTACGACGAGAGGTGGAACCTAGCAAAGCCCGGCTATAACAAGGGTTCAGGTATTTATTATGCTGGGCGGGCGGTGCGACCGCGTAAGGGCGCGGAGCACATCGATGCAATGCTTCAGGACTTCTGCTGGGCAAGCGATGTCGATCGCGTGAATTATCTGGGCATGATGCTGTCCGCCCTGCTGGCTAATCGCTTCCAGGGTGCGAAGCCTATGGCCTTGCTCCGCGCCAACCAGGCCGGTTCCGGCAAGACCAAGCTGGGACTCATCCTGGCCCGTCTGCGCACCGCAAACAAAGTCGATACTACAGGTTTCCCATCGCGCGAAGAGGAGGTAGCCAAAGTCATCACGACGCTGGCTCGGGAGGGACGGTGTTACGTCCTTTGGGATAATGTTAGGAGAGAGTTGAAATCGGCCGCCCTCGACGAGGCTTTGACGGCACCTACGTACGGTGGTCGTGTGCTGGGATCGTCGGTCTCTGTCCGCGCAGAAAACTCGATCAGCTGGATCGCCACACTCAACTCCGACGTCGAAGTCGACGGCGAGCTGGCAAAACGGTGCTGCACGATCGATCTACACTACCAGGGCGGCGAGGCAGATGAACGGACCGGTTTCAAGATTGGTGACCCGGTAATCTACGCTGAACGAAATCGAGAGGCGATCCTGGCCGAGCTGATCGGCATGATCAATAGATGGCGAGAAAAAGGAGCGCCACGAGGCAAAGCCGTGGGGCGGTTCGGGCCGTTCACGGAGACAATATGTGGCATCCTGGAGGCAAACGGGCACAGTGGGTTCATGAGTAACTTCACCGAGGCAAAATCGGAAGGTCGGGACGCCATCGATTTCGCGGAGATGTGTAATACAATCCTCTATTCGCATTTCGACCGAGGGTTCCCGACGATGACCGCCAGATGCATCCTCGACCGGTGTGGGGGGCGGGGCGGGATGTTTGCAAAAATCGAACAGCAGGATGTGAGCACGCCGATAAAGGCGAGACGCCTCACCGAGACGCTGTCCAAATTCGTTGGCCAGTCGGTCCAAGTGACGACCGACAATAAGCCGTTCGACGCGGTGTTCCGATCGCGGGTTGATCGCACCGGCACACGTCAGTTCTGGCTCGAGCCGGTAGACGGCGAGTACGACGTCCAGACGGTGGCCAATGAGGTCCTTACGGGGCGTGGACGGGGGTTGACGCATCCGCGACTGACCGCGGCGGAGATACTCGACGAGTGCGGCTCGCTCAATCTATTCTGCCAGCTCCGCAATCACGAAGGGTGCGGCCCAAAGGCCAAGGCAAAGATGCTCTCGGAGACCTTGCAGCAGTGGGTTGGTGCCGACATCGAGATCAGCCTACTGGCCGATGAGTGGGACGAGGATTTCTTAACCGATGTGAAGCTGCAGAGCGATACGACGCGGGACGGCACGCTTCAATTCTGGCTGGATTAGACTAGGATCTTCGAAAAAGCCGTCCTGACGAGAACGGCTTTTTCTATGCGCGGCCAGATGCGGCTTGCCGCATGCTTTTAGACCAATACGGCACCAAAAACGGTGTTTCGACGGGGGTTACCCGCACCCAAAAAACACCCCGATTTTTGGCCTAAATTGGGGTGCTGGTCTATGTTTTTGCATACCTGCAAATCGGCCAAAATTGGCCTAAATAGGGGTGCTGGTCTCTGTTTTAGGGGTTACCCGCAGCCAAGATGGTTCAGAAATTGAAACACAGGGCCCGAATTCCCACTAGAAAACGCTTTTGTTACAGAGTGTATCCCAAAATTTTTAGGCCGGTGCTGGTTAGACGAGGTTTTTGAAGGGTAAGACCAGCACCCCACACCAGCAGCGGTTACCCGCACCTTCGACGCCGGTTTTAGACTGTTTTTACAGGGGTTTGGAAAATCCAATTTTAAAGTGCTGGCCTGCTGGTCTGATTGTGGTGGTGGTGCATGGGGGAAAAAGAGTTGAGACAAAAAAACGCCCCTTATGGGGCATTCTGCACTACCTATGGGGGCTCGATGCAGTTTTATGATGATTGCTTTTTGTTTTACTCACCGCCGACACCACATGCAGACCAGCACCCCAGCAAAACCACCAGTGCAGGCACCCCGTTGTGACAGGCTCATGCAGGTCTGGGCCATTTTCGTCGATGGGGGGAACTCACCTTTGATATCGGTTCCAGACTATTTGTATAGAGTTGGTTGAAATTCGAGGTTTTCAGGTGCTGGTCTGCTGGCCTGATTGTGGAGTTCTGGGCGAAAATCGACGCCGACCAAAACCTCGCCGTAAGCTGTTTATGAGTAGGGGCTTCGAGTGACCCGCATAATTCCTATGGGCTCAAACCGATTTCCCGGCTTGATGGCGGCCCAAAGCCGTTTCGCGTAAAGCCATAACCCGGCCCCCGGACCGAGTGGCTGCTTGCATATAGTGGCTCGATGGAGGCGGCCCTAGTGGCCGGCATCGGCAAGTAACGCTAGGAGCGTTTAGCGAAGGCATAAATTCCATGGTCGAATCATGTTTTCGGGGTAAGAAGTAGCCGGGCAGGCGAGAACCCTCGAACGCCCCCGGAGCGATGAGGGGGACGTGCCCACACCCAATCTGACTCTAGCCCTCTCTGTTGTCGAGGAAAGGGACATTCGCAACACTTTGGGCACGGCTCGACCAACGGCCATAAGCCCAGAATGAAGGACTCGCTAGAAAGGGCCTTTCGGGTCCTATGCCAGCTATCTCGCCGCTGCTCCCGATCCCATGCGTAGCTGCAAAACACCAAAGTAGATTCACTCGTTCCCGCGAGTAAGTACATTTGTACGTACTATCAGTTTCGGCTAAGATGACCGTAGCCGCATGGGGACGGTGGCTGAGCCGGTCACGATTCGATTGCCTGCAGCATCGATGGAAACCGCGGCGAGGATACTCCCGCGTTCTTGGGAGATCCCCAGTTTTTTTCTGCCGGACGAAAGTTCGCGACAGCCGCCTTTTGCGCTATTTCGTCCGTCAATGTCATTCACGTCTTGGCGTGTCTCCTCGTCGCCTGTTGGGACACACCACCCTAAATTTCACGAGCGAACTTGTCTTCAAATGCGCCACGTTTCATTGAGGATTGTCGAGAGTTGATAGGCCGGCAAAAAGGCTTCGAGACAGACCGATTTCTTTCGCCATTTGAGGCTGTCTTTTTCTGCCGTTTTTCGCCGCAGTGGCAGTATGGCTCCGTTGCTGTCTTCGAGTGTCTCGACGACTCAATTGAGGGTTGCCTCGCTTCCTGTTTCTTACATCAATTGGCGTCGTGATCTCGTGCAACGGTGTACATTCAGACCAATTGCGCGCAAGAAGCTGACGTATTCACGTTGTTGATCGTGGCGGCAACCAGTCTCATCAAGTGCTTGTTGTGGAATAATGCACCGGCAATACCGATTGCGATCGTTGTGAAGGCCCGGCGGCTGTTGTGGCCTATCGCCCGAAGGAATCTGCGTGCCCATTCGCACACGCGTAAAATACACCATCAAAGCTGCGAAGTGGTAATTTCCCTACGTAGTACGGTTGCTTCGACGAGATCCCTTGCACCACCGGACAAATGCGATGAGCACAGCCGTATCTCCAAGACAGGTGTTCCATGAGAGCCTAGAACGTTGCACAGCGTCGGATGACTTCATCCCCAAGTTCTACCGTCGCTTTCTCGCGGTTTCGGATGAGATTCGTGCCGAGTTTCATAGCACGTCGTTTGAGAATCAAAAACGAATGCTGCTGCGTTCTTTGTACCTCGTGGCGGCGGCCACGGATGGCGATCCAGATGGATTGAGGGAACTAAAAGACAGGGCAGAGACACACGATCGCGAACATCTAAACATCTGTCCGGTGTTTTACGACACGTGGCGAACTTCGGTCATACAGACTGCAGCAGCGTTCGACTGCGAATGGAATGAAGGCGTTCAGCAGGCGTGGGAGCACATCTTGGATTTCGCCACCTCTTACATGGTACGACGGTACTGATATGTCCGTCCACGTACCGCTACATGACGTGCTCACCGCGATTAAACGCGCTGTAGAATCAAAGGATCCGTACACGGCCGGGCACAACGAGCACGTCGCAATCTACTCCGTGAACTTGGCTAGAGCCATCGGCCTTAAAAGGGAGACCCTCCGTGACATCGCAATTGGCGCTCAGCTTCATGACGTGGGAAAAATCGGAACAGCAGACGCACTCCTAAACAAGCCTGGCCGACTGACAAGCGAGGAACGATCTACGATTCAGCAGCACTGCGTTGTCGGACATAGGCTGTGCGAAACCTTGAATCTTCCGAAGCTCTCGTCGCAGTTAATCCGCGGTCACCACGAACGATTGAACGGATCCGGCTATCCCGACGGACTTCGCGGAAATGCGATTCCCGTAGGCCTCCAAGTGACATGCCTAGTCGACGTGGTAGACGCTCTGTTGAGTGCTCGCGTCTATCGGCCAGCGATGAATATGGCAGACGTCTGGAACATCATTGCTGACGAAGCCGCTCTGGGCCTTCATGATCACGAGCTAGTAGGCGAGTGCATTCGTCTAATGGCAACCGGAGAGCTATTCTGTTCGATCTCGTCGGCCGATGCCGGTCCAGTAGCCGTCACTCCCCGTCTACCGCCTGAATGATGCTGTGTGATAGTCTTCAATGGGAAATACCACCGTCGGACATGCTCGGATACTTCTCGCAATCGTTCGTCGGAGACCCTCTGTCGATACACTCCAGCCATAGAGCTGTCCGTGTGGCCCATGCTCATGCGAGTTGCGATTGGCATCTCCAGCTCGTCCGCGATGGTCTGGAACATAGACCTGAAGACGCCCAGACTGTGTTGCTTCTGGTAGATGCCTATTCGCTTCAGGACGCGAGTAAAGGCTGAGGTCACCGGACAGACTCGGCGGGACGCGTTCCAAGCACGACCGTGCGTGTTGAGGAAGAGCATATCTCTGTACTGGGGTTGCTCGGTTCGCTCGCGATGATAGTCATCGAGAGCTGCCATGGTCTCAGGCCACAGCCAGACTCGTCTGCTTCCTAGCGTCTTGACTCGATCGTCGGCGAACCATTCGCCTTTGATGTGACCTTTGGTGCGAGTGCAGATCTCTGCATCGCCAACACCGGTGTTCATCGCGAATAGCACAACTGGTCTCAGCGCGGAGTTACATGCATTCAGAATCAACTGCACGTCGTCGAGGCTGAAATACTTCTCGCCTTTCTCCTTTCGGGCTTTTCGCAGCACCTTCGAGCTTGGCTTGTCGAACGAGGCCCCATACGACGGTAGCCTGTCTATTAGCTCCATCCGCAGCGCATGCTTGAAAAACGACACCACGTTCGTCATCTCCGTCGCGATCGACGACGGTGCTCTCTCGGCCCCTTTCACTGTACGCCCCAGATCCGCCCGCAACCTCTCGAAGTCGGTTGGCCTCAACGACTCAACCAAAGTGTCTCGCCCGAGCGACTTAACGAGAAGCTTGGCGGTTTGCCGGTTGCGTCCGTAGGTCCGCTCCTGTCGCTCTCCCCTCTCGATCATCTTCCGCAGGTGATGCAGCTTCTCGTTAGCGACCTCAGCGACCGTGCACCCGCCTTGCTCTTCCTGCGGTACTCGGCCAGCATATAGGTCATCCTTTTGCCGAAGGTATTTGTCGAGTGCTCCGTCAGGGTCTGCCCACACTCCGAAGTAGTGTTTTTTGCCACGTATTGTTTTCACCCATTGGCCGCTCTTGTGGGCGTTGAGGGGGAATTCAGGGTACGGCTTTGGGGGTCGCTTTTTGGGCATCGAATTGTTTCAGCTGGGGTGGAAACTGGGGTGGCAGTCCCACAGTACAACCCGAAAGACTACTATACAAGCACCAAATCAACTATGGTTAGTTGAATGGAAACAACACACTTGAGATGAGACCACGGGAGGTCTCCCGAATGATGACTCTGCTGGCTCAGTCCGACTGGCCAAACTTGCTGGCTGCTCGCTGGCAAATGGCATTCACGCTGGGCTTTCACATCATCCTTGCATGCTTTGGCGTTGGACTTCCCATTCTGATGCTGGCGGCCGAGTGGCGATATCTCGCGACGAAGGATGGCGGCTGGAAGGCCCTCGCAAAACGCTGGTCCAAGGCGTTCGCGGTGCTATTCGCCATCGGCGCGGTCTCAGGAACGGTGCTCTCGTTTGAGCTGGGCGTACTCTGGCCCAAATTTTCCGAAACGTTTGGCGCGGTGATTGGCTTGCCATTCACGATGGAAGGATTCGCCTTCTTCCTGGAAGCTATCTTCGTCGGCATCTACCTGTATAGCTGGGACAAACTTCCGCCTCGCGTACATTGGTGGACGGGAGTCCCGGTGGCGGTGTCGGGCATGATGTCAGCCGTGTTCGTGGTGACGGCCAACGCCTTCATGAACGCCCCAACGGGATTTCGAATGGAGCAGGGCAGGGCGGTCGACATCGATCCGCTGGCCGCCATGCTGAACGAGGCCAGTCTTTCGCAAGTCATCCACATGGTCTTGGCGGCGTACATGGTGACGGGTTTCTGCGTCGCCGGTTTTTACGCCGTCTCCCTGCTGCGAGGCAACGACACGCTGTACGTTCGTCGAGCTTTCGCGACTGCGATGGTCCTGTGCGTGACGGTGACTCCGCTACAGATGGCCGCAGGCGACTTCTCGGCAAAAATGGTCGCAAGGACGCAGCCGCTAAAACTCGCCGCGATGGAAGCTCACTACGAAACCGAGACGCACGCGCCGTTACGGATTGGCGGTATCCCCAACGACGCGACCGAGGAAACAAAGTACTCCATCGCCATCCCCGGAATGTTGTCGTGGATTTCCTACGGCGACACGGCAGCGGAAGTGAAGGGCCTGAAAGAGTGGCCTCGCGAGGATCGACCACCGACGCCCGTTGTCCACTTTGCCTTTCAAGCCATGGTCGGCATTGGAACCGGGTGCATGCTGATCGTCGTTTGGGCCGGCATCGCCTGGTTGAGGACTCGGCAACTTCCTACGTCACGCTGGTTCCTGTGGTCCGTTGCCGCTTCCGGTCCCGGCAGCGTGATTGCCTTGGAGGCTGGCTGGATCGTGACGGAAGTTGGACGACAACCGTGGATCGTTCAAGGCTACATGCGTACCAGCGAGGCGGTCACCGACGCGCCGGGAATCTGGTTCGTCTTCTTCGCGACGCTTGCCATCTACGTCCTGCTGGGATTGTCTGCGGTGATCGTCCTGCGCCTATTAGCCAACGTTCCACTACCGAAGAATCCGGACGGGGCTGTGAGCGAGACTCCTGTCGCAGACGCCTCGGATGAGGAGGTATCGCATGGGACCTGAGCATATCGTTCTGGGAATCCTGGCTTCTTCGCTGGCGTTATATGCGGTGCTGGGCGGTGCTGATTTTGGTGCGGGCGTCTGGGAGTTCACCACTTGCATGCAATCTGATCCCCGAGATCGAAAACTCATCCAGCGAGCGATCGGGCCGGTCTGGGAAGCCAATCATGTCTGGCTGATTTTTGTCCTGATCATTTTGCTCAATGGCTTCCCGCTGGCATTCGGGGCACTCAGTCGATCGCTCACCGTGCCGATGCTCCTGGCACTCCTTGGCATTGTTTTCCGTGGCAGCGGTTTTGTCTTTCGCGCCTACGCTGTGGGCTCGCAATCCCTCCAGGACCTTGCCGGAGCCCTATTCGCGCTGGCATCGACGGCAACGCCGTTTTTTTTGGGAGCCTCCGTCGGAGCGATCTCCGCGGGTGACTTGCGTTTCGCTGATGACGGCAAGTTCCTGGGTGATTATGCAACCGGCTGGCTGGGGCCTCTGTCACTGTACACAGGCGTCATGGCCGTCGGCATGTGTGCCTATCTCGCCGCCGTTTATCTGACTCGGGAAGCCAGCGTGCACGACCGGTCGATGTTGCTTGTTTGGCGTGGCCGTGCGCTTTCGACGGGGATCTGGATTGGCATTCTGGCTTGGCTGGGACTAATCATGACGTGGCTGGATGCAAAAGAGTTATGGGCACGCCTGATGACGCACGCGTGGCCCGTGATCCTCGTTAGCCTGATTACGGGTGCGGGATCGTTGTTCGCGTTGCGAGCCGAACGCTACCGATTCGCAAACCTGATGGCTGCGAGCGCCGTGGGATCGGTCATCTACGGTTGGGGATTGGCTCAGTATCCGATGTTCATCCGGCCGGACATCACGATCGAGGCCAGCAAGTCGCCGGACTTCGTCTTATGGGCCATGTCGATCTGCATTCTGGGCGGATCGGTCCTGCTGTTTCCGGCATTGTGGTGGCTGATGGTCATCTTCAAGCGAACGTCCGCCGACGCTTCGTAAACCCTCCCCCCTCGTTCCCGGGCTCCGCCCTGGAACGCACTGCCTGGGAGGCTCCGCCTCCTGAACTCATCCCTCGACCTCGGTGCCGAACCGCGTGCCGCGCGGTACCCCATGCTTACGCATCGGGCTACATCCTGTCGCCGCTTCGCGGCTGGTGGAAACCGGGCGTATCGGACGGTCCCCCACGCTCCCCCCTCGTTCCCGGGCTCCGCCCTGGAACGCAATGCCTGGGAGGCTCCGCCTCCTGAACCCATCTCTCGACCTCGGTGCCGAATCGTGCGCCGCGCGGTACCCCATGCTTACGCATGGGGCTACGTGCTGTCGCCGCTTCGCGGCTGGTGGGAACCGGGGCGCCTCAACGTCCCCCATGCTCACGCATGGGGCTACATCCTGTCGCCGCTTCGCGGCTGGTGGGAACCGGGGCGCCTCAACGTCCCCCATGCTCACGCATGGGGCTACATCCTGTCGCCGCTTCGCGGCTGGTGGAAACCGGGGCGTCTAAACGTCCCCCATGCTTACGCATGGGGCTACATCCTGTCGCCGCTTCGCGGCTGATAGGAACCGGGCGTATCGGACGGTCCCCCAGCTCACGCATACGGATACGTGCTGCCGCCGCTTCGCGGCTGGCGGGAACCGGGCCGCCTCAACAAACCCCATGCTTACGCATGGGGCTACATCCTGTCGCCGCTTCGCGGCTGGCGGGAACCGGGCCGCCGCGAGGTACCCCACGCTTACGCATGGGGCTACGTGCTGTCGCCGCTTCGCGGCTGGTGGGAACCGGGGCGCCGCGCGGTACCCCATGCTCACGCATGGGGCTACGTGCTGTCGCCGCTTCGCGGCTGATAGGAACCGGGCGTATCGGACGGTCCCCCAGCTCACACACCCACTCGTTCCAGAGCGGAGCCCCGGAACGCACTGCACATCCAATGTCCACCCCATCACAGCCACGGTACATACGGCGTCAGCCGCTCTCACTGAATCGCCAAAAAACTCTGTGAAAAAGCACAAGTCCACCCCGCGTTGCCTTTTGGCATCTCGCTTGCGTTAGCAACCTGCGGGCACCTCAAAATGATAGTGCCAGAAGGTTAACACCGAGCAAAGGGAACTCCAAAATGGTCAAAGCGATTGGCGCGTTTTTCGTGTGTATGTGGATGGCGGATTTCCTGACCGGCATGACGCATTGGTTGGAGGACACCTACTGCCTTGAGCACATGCCTCTCATTGGCAAGTTCATTTGCGGGCCGAACATCGAGCATCACATCGATCCTCTGGACATGGTGCGCAACGGCACGTTCTTCTCACGCAATATTTTGCAGTGGGTCATCTGCGGCGCCCTGTTCCTGTCCCTCTGGGCGGTTGGGCTTGGAAACATCTACACGTTTTTAACGCTGCTGTTTGCATCGTTTGGAAACGAGGTGCATCGCTGGAATCACATGGCCCGGACGGGACCGGTCGTCTCGTTGTTGAAAGAGACAGGGTTGGTGCAAATGCAGAAGCAACATTCGTTGCATCACAAGCCACCCTATGCCCAGTACTATTGCCCGATGACGTCGCAACTGAATCCGATTCTGGAACGGATGAACTTCTGGCGTCGCCTGGAACGAGTCATCGAGTTCACAACCGGCCTTCGCCCCAAACGAGAGAACCGTCGAGACGCCGTGCCGCACAAGAAAGCAGCCTGAAAGTGCGTCCCCTCGTTCCCGGGCTCCGCCCTGGAACGCACTGCCTGGGAGGCTCCGCCTCCTGAACTCATCCCGCGACCTCGGTGCCGAATCGGAGGCGCCGCGCGGTACCCCATGCTTACGCATGGGGCTACGTGCTGCCGCCGCTTCGCGGCTGCCAGGAACCGGGCGTATCGGATGGTTCCCCACGCTCACACACCCCTCGTTCCCGGGCTCCGCCCTGGAACGCACTGCCTGGGAGGCTCCGCCTCCTGAACTCATTCCGCGACCTCGGTGCCGAATCGGAGGCGCCGCGCGGTACCCCATGCTTACGCATGGGGCTACGTGCTGTCGCCGCTTCGCGGCTGGTGGGAACCGGGGCGCCTCAACGTCCCCCATGCTTACGCATGGGGCTACATCCTGCCGCCGCTTCGCAGCTGGTGGGAACCGGGCCGCCTCAACGAACCCCATGCTTACGCATGGGGCTACGTGCTGCCGCCGCTTCGCGGCTGGCGGGAACCGGGCCGCCTCAACGTCCCCCATGCTTACGCATGGGGCTACGTGCTGCCGCCGCTTCGCGGCTGGTGGGAACCGGGCCGCCTCAACGTCCCCCTTACGCATGGGGCTACGTGCTGTCGCCGCTTCGCGGCTGGCGGGAACCGGGCCGCCTCAACGTCCCCCACGCTTACGCATGGGGCTACGTGCTGCCGCCGCTTCGCGGCTGGTGGGAACCGGGCCGCCTCAACGAACCCCATGCTTACGCATGGGGCTACGTGCTGTCGCCGCTTCGCGGCTGGTGGAAACCGGACGTATTGCCCCCGCCACCAGCCGAGGTACGAGCGGGCGCTGAAACACGCAAAGGAAACTGAGCCACAGATTCCGCCAGAATGCCGCATCCAGCCGACATCTCCGCTCGTATATTGAGAAGGACAGGCTCCGAAACCCCCTCGCCAACTCGTCAAAACGGATTTGAACCCAATTTGAGCTCATTGATGAACACTTCGACAAAGAGATGGTATCGGTTTTTCCGCCCAACCCTGATTGCACTCGTGGGACTTTGCATTGCCGTCGGTGTCAGCGAATTGCTCAGCGGACTTGTCACTCCCGAGGAGGTTATACCGCTGGAACAACAGCTCGGGCAGCTCACCGGTCCCGCCCCAGAACTGAGTCCGGAAGACGTCGTGCAGATTCAGATTCGGGCGATGGCGGATCCGCACGACCCCGTCAACGTGATGCAATGTATGTGCTTCGCATCTCCGCAAAACCGAATGATCACCGGCCCGCTGGCACGATTCGGTACGATGCTGCAATCACCGCGATTCAATGTCTTTCAGGAATCCACCAGCGTGCTCGTCGGTAAGAGTCAAATGATCGACAACGTATCCCGAGTCTTCGTGACGGTCGTCGACAGCAATTCACAGCCGCATGCTTTTGTTTGGGTGCTGGGGATGCAGACTCAGGAACCCTTTGTCGACTGCTGGATGACGGAGAGTGTCATGCGTGTGGCCATTCCCGAATTTCAGCTGGAAACCCAAACAGCCGATCCGGACAAAGTCATCTGAGCATGCCGTCAGCTCGAGCCACCACCAGCGAACGCCGCATGACTCTGCCGCAACCGACTCCCTCCGACGCTGAACTGCTGGAGCAAATTCGCGGCGGAGATCGGGACGCGTATCGCGAACTCTTTCATCGATATGCAAAGACCGTCTATTCCAACTGCGTCCGCATTTTGCATGACGCTGCCGAAGCCGAGGATGTGACGGCGGATGTCTTCTGGGAAGTGTGGAATCGAATCGACCGATACGACGCTGGTCGTTCGACGCCACGAACCTACATTGGAATGTTGTCTCGGAGTCGAGCGATTGACCGATTGCGAAGCCGAAACCTGAAACCCGAGGTTGCCAGCGACCTGGCGAACTCCACCGCCGACGCGGTCGACAGCGAGCCTACTCAACAGCTGTACGCCATGGAACGAAAAGAGCTGGTATGTACGGCACTTAACGAACTTTCGGGCATCCAGAGGAGTACTCTTGAATTGGCGTACTTCGAAGGGCTCAGTCATCGCGAAATCGCAGAATCGCTGGCGCTGCCGCTGGGGACCGTCAAATCGCACATTAGAAAAGGACTCGCCCGATTGCAGCACCTGCTGCGAGACATCCGGGAGGACGAACGATGAAGTGCCACCAATGCACCGAACTACTCGATGAATATGTGCTGGCGATTTACGATTCGTCCGCGCAGGACAGCGGGGCCCAGCCAATCGACGAAATCGAAGCTCATCTGGCCGAGTGCGCGGATTGCACGAATCGATTCAGTGAACTCGCAGAAGCCTGGCCACTCATGGCAGACTCGGCGCCCACCGTGGCTCTGCCCGAGCGACTGGAAGCACGCGTCATGGCGAGACTGGATGCAGAAAGCATCACGCCCAATCTGGAATCGGCTAACGAAAGTCAGGGGTGGTTGCCCTACCTGGTGGCCGCCGCCGCGCTGCTGCTGGCGACGACGGGCATTTACATGGTCCGCTATCGCCCCAATCTCGCTGCCACACAAAAGGCACGCGACATCCAGAATCAGATCGTCCTGCTGGAGAAACTGAACGAACAGTTTGGCCAGCCCGAACTCGTTTATGTGGCCCTGCGAGACAATGACAAACCCAGCACCAATGCGTGGATCGTCTTCGATGCCGACGCGATGGAAGTCCACTTTTACGCCAAGGGACTCTCGCCGCTCCCCGCCGGGAAACACAATCGACTGTGGTTGATGTACGGCGACGAGGTTATCGGAACTTCTCAGGTCAACAGCCACGAGGGCAACATGGGATCGACGGTCGTACGGCTCACCGAGTTCAAGGCAACACTGGACGCCCGCGTGACGGTCGAATCCGCCGACCCTCCATCGCTTCCCCCGGATCAACCATCCGGCGATGTCCGCTTTGAAACGCGGATTCACCTTCCCGCTCGACCCTAGCAACCTCCGCCAGCGACGAATTGGCAACCCAGTCTTCCAGCACGACAGTCACACCGGTACAGTTACCGGATTAGACAACGAGCTTGCTCGTGCCGTGTAAATGGAAAGATCGATGGTTCGCACACGTTTTGCCCCCAGCCCCACCGGATACCTTCATATTGGAGGCGTCCGAACGGCTCTCTTCAATTGGCTTTTCGCTCGCAAACACGGCGGGCAATTTATCCTGCGAATTGACGATACGGACCAACAACGCAACGTCGAGGAAGCGCTCGAACCAATCCTGCACGGGTTCGAATGGCTGGGTATTGACTGGGACGAAGGTCCAAAAGTGGGCGGTCCCTACGAGCCCTACTTTCAATCGCAGCGATCCGAGCAATATTCCGCAGCCGTGCAGAAGTTGCTCGACGCCGGCAAGGCATATTACGACTACGCCACTTCCGAAGAAGTCCAGCAAGAGCGAGAAGCGGCCGAAAAAGCCAAAGAGGCATTCGTCTACTCCCGGAAATGGATGGCCGAAACCGAGGAGCAGCGGGCCACATTCGAAGCCGAAGGCCGAAAGGCAATCGTACGCCTGAAGATGCCGCGTGAAGGCACGCTGGTCATCAACGACCTTGTCCGGGGCGAAGTCAAATTCGACTGGGCTCGCGAGCAGGATCATGTCATCCAGCGAGCGGACGGAACCTGCCTCTATCACCTCGCAACGGTCGTCGACGATTCCGACTTCAAGATCACGCACGTCATTCGTGCCGAAGAGCATCTTTCCAATACGCCGCGGCAGATCTTTATCGCCGACGGACTGGGCATCGAACCACCGCAGTTCGCACACGTTCCGTTTGTCGCCGAGCCCGGCAGCAAGAACAAACTGAGCAAACGCAAACTCGACAAGTACCTCAAGAATCGCGACTTCGCAAAACTCAACAAGTTGGGTACGGACATCGCGGACCGCCTGGGGCTGGAAATCTCCGCCGAGACCTTCAATCCCGTCATCGTCGACTTCTATGAACAGGTCGGCTTCCAACCCGACGCGATCATCAATTATCTCGTGCTACTCGGTTGGTCCCTGGATGGTGAGACCGAATTTTTCACTCGCGAGCAACTGATCGAGTCGTTCTCGCTGGAGCGGGTGAACAAGGGAGCGGCCAGTTTCGACCCGCAGAAACTGATCGCCTTCCAGCAACATTACATGAACGAACTGCCAATCAAGCAGAAGGTCGCCAAGGTACTACCGTTCCTGCAACAGGCGGACCTTGTCGAAACTCCGCCGCCGTGTGCAACGTCCGACGCGTTGAAGCCGATCGTCGAAGGGGCCGGAGATCGAATCGCGATTGCCGGTGACATTCTGGCTTTTGATGACTTCTTTACCGCTGACGACCAACTGACCTACGATGAAAAAGCGTGGAACAAACGCATGGTCAAGGCTCCCCAGTCCGTCGAGTTGCTGCGAGCGTACCGGGAGGTCCTGCCCGAGGCGGATCCCTTCGAGGCCGCGAACCTGGAGACGCATCTGAAGTCATGGTTAGAAGAGCGTGACGCTCAAATTGGCCAGATTATTCATGCGCTACGTGTTGCGGTGACAGGAAAAGCGGTTGGATTTGGCATGTTCGAAACGCTGGAAACGCTGGGCAAGGAACGCTGCCTGATTCGTATTGACCGGGCGCTGCAGCAACTGCAATCCTGATTACAGTCCCTCCCAGTGCCAGCGAGGCTGTCCGTTGCGGGCAGTTGCACGCGAGATACCACTGCGCCAAACGCCCTATCTTCGAACCGTTTTGGACGACCAGATCTAACGACATGAACGCATCAGACAAGAAGCCCGAATCACCCGAGACACCTTCGCTCAACTTTGTGCAGGAAATCATCGAAGCCGACAATGCTTCCGGGAAGCATGACGGTCGAGTGCACACGCGATTCCCGCCCGAGCCCAATGGCTACCTTCATATTGGACATGCCAAATCGATCTGCCTCAACTTTGGCCTCGCTCAGCAGTACGGCGGCAAGACGAACCTGCGTTTCGACGACACGAATCCCACGAAGGAAGATGACGAGTACGTCGAATCCATCAAGGAAGACGTGAAATGGCTGGGCTTCGAATGGGACAACATGTTCTTCGCGTCGGAGTACTTCGATCAGATTTACGATTGGGCCGTGCAACTGATCAAGCAGGGCGACGCCTACGTCTGCGACCTCAATGCCGACGATACGCGCGAGTATCGCGGAACGCCGACCGAGCCGGGTAAGAACAGTCCGTTTCGCGATCGTTCGGTGGAAGAGAACCTGGAGCTCTTCCAGAAAATGAAGGCCGGCGAATTCCCCGACGGTACACGAACGCTGCGAGCCAAAATTGACATGGCTTCGCCCAACCTGAACATGCGCGACCCCGTGATGTATCGCATTCTGCATGCTCATCACCACCGCACCGGCGACAAGTGGTGCCTTTACCCGATGTACGACTTCGCTCATGGGCAGAGCGATTCGCTGGAGAAAATCACCCACTCAATCTGCACGCTGGAGTTCGAGGACCATCGTCCGCTGTACGACTGGTTTGTAGAGAAACTGGGCATCTTCCATCCGCAGCAAATCGAGTTCGCAAGACTGAATATTACTCATACGGTGATGAGCAAACGCAAACTGCTGCAGCTCGTTCAGGAGAAACTGGTATCGGGCTGGGACGACCCTCGCATGCCCACGATCAGTGGCCTGCGACGTCGTGGTTACACGCCGGCGTCGATTCGAAATTTCTGCCAGGAGATCGGCGTTTCGAAAACGATCAGTACCATCAATCTGAACGTTCTGGAGAACAGCATTCGCGACGACCTGAACAAGACCGCAAACCGCGTGATGGCAGTCCTCAATCCGGTCAAGCTGATCATCACGAACTACCCGGAGGGCGAAACCGAAGAGTTTCAGGCCACCAACAATCCGGAAGACGAATCGGCGGGCAAGCGAAAGCTGCAGTTCGGTCGTGAGCTCTACATTGAGCGGGATGACTTCATGGAAGATCCGCCAAAGAAGTACTTCCGCCTGGCCCCGGACAAGGAAGTTCGACTGCGATACGCGTGCATCATTAAATGTGAAAACGTCATCAAGGACGAAAACGGAGAGATCACCGAAATCCACTGCACGTTCGATCCGGACTCCCGATCGGGGATGGAAGGCTCCAAACGCAAAGTGAAAGGCACCATCCATTGGGTTTCGGCCGAGCATGCACTGCCGGCCGAAGTGCGGATGTATAGCCATCTGTTCACGCCCGAACGGCCCGACAAAGTCGAAGAGGGCACGGACTGGAAGGACACGATCAATCCGGAATCGCTCGTTACGCTGTCCGATGCGCTGGTCGAGCCGGCCATTCGCGATGCAGAAGTGGGAGTTCAGTTGCAGTTCGAGCGGCAGGGTTACTTCACCAAAGACAAGGACTCGACGGCCGACAAACCCGTCTTCAACCGCACGGTCACGCTGAAGGATACCTGGGGCAAAATCAAGAAAAAGAAGTCCTGAAACCGATCGTTAGCAGGATCGGTCAAAATCAAAGTGCTGCGATGTCGAACTCCCACGTTGACTCCAACTACTTCGACTCCGATAACCTCGATCTGGCCGAGTTCGATCGCCTGTGTCGTCGCACGACGGACGCGGCTGAGTTCCCGGCGGCCATCGCAATCGAAAAAAACGTGCTGGTCTATGAGGGTGCGTTCCTACGTACGCTGACGCCGAATTCGGAAGTCGACCGAAACGTCAAATCGGAACTTGCACGGTGCCTCAAAGATGGTCCCGGCGTCCTGGTCGTACGACAAGCTTATGCGGACACGTCGATCATCGACCGTAGCACGGAAGTCCTGTCGCAAGTCGCCGCTCACGAGCGAACGGCCGACATGGGGCAGGGCGATCACTTCGGCGACAACGAACGGGTGTGGAACTCGCTGCAGAAGGCCTGCCTCGCGAATCCATCGCTATTCGTAGAGTACTACGGCAATCCCGTAATTCGCGTGCTCAGCGAAGCCTGGCTGGGGCCTGCGTATCGCGTCACGGCGCAGATCAATAACATCCGGCCCGGTGGCCAGCCGCAGTCGCCTCATCGCGACTACCATCTCGGTTTTCAGTCGGCCGCAGCGGTGGCCGCATTCCCGGCGCACACGCAAGTCATGTCCCAATTCCTGACACTTCAGGGAGCCATCGCACACTGCGACATGTCGATCGAGATGGGCCCGACGATGGTGTTGCCCTGGTCGCAGCTCTATCCGGCCGGCTACCAGGCGTACCATCGCATCGACTTTGCGGAGTACTTTAGGGCGAACTGCGTTCAGCTTCCGCTGGAGAAGGGCGACATGATTTTCTTCAGTCCAGCCGTCTTTCACGCCGGTGGAGCGAATACCACTACTCATGACCGCGTCGCCAATCTGCTGCAAATTTCATCTGCGTTTGGGCGGACGATGGAATCGATCGACCACGATGCAATGATCCGCGCAGTCTACCCGGAATTGCTGCAGCGAAACGCAAGGGGCGACCAGCGGCAGCTTGTCGAGGACGTGGTCGCCATCGTCGCGGACGGCTATTCCTTCCCAACGAATCTGGATTGGGATCCCCCCAACGCCGGCAACGCGCCAACGACGCAACAGCAAATGGTGTTGGCTGCCATTGACCGGGCCGACAGCATCGAACAGCTGGCGAGCGTGCTGGATGACTACCGTAAACGCCGTACGGCCTGACAGGGAGTCTCGCATGCCGCAATTCGATCGTGACAAATGGAATCGCAAATTCAGCGAAGACACGACGCGGTGGACGACGCCGTCGCGCGTTGCAGAACGCATTGGAAGATTCCTGCCGACCAGCGGCCGGGCCATCGACGTTGCCGGCGGCATTGGCCGGCATTCAATCTGGCTGGCAAGGCACGGGCTGGACGTCACGCTCGCAGACATCTCCGATGTTGGGATCGACATGGCTCGGGCGCAGGCAAATCGTTCCGGCGTTCGTCTGAACACACTGGCCGTGGACCTTGAGGAAGAGCCGTTCCCGGCAGGGCCGTGGGACGTCATCTTCAGCCATCACTTCCTGCATCGCGATCTATTCCCCGAGTTCGCCAACGCATTGACCGCAGGCGGGCGACTGGCGGTGATTCAGCCGACGTTCAGGAATTTGGAGAGACACAACCGCCCCCCACGCCCCTTCCTGCTGGAGGAAGGTGAGCTACGAACTTTGGCCGGCCCGCTAGAGATTATCCACTACGAGGAAGGCTGGCTGGAGGAAGATCGCCACGAAGCCGTCATGGTGGCTGAACAACGTTCGCAATAAAAATCTCGTTGCGACCTGTAACAAAACTCGCCCTTGTGCGTATTCATGGTAGGCCGCCTGGTGGCCCGCGATCGGCGACCTGCTGGCTGCATAAATGGCCTCAAACTGCCCTTAAAAAGACGCAGGCACCGTAACCAACTGTAACGCAAAGATTTGTGAAACACGGTCGCCGTAGGGCGGGTAATGTCTATCGTTAAATGAGACGTTTGGGCTAACATACGGTTGGAACAGGCCGCAACTTTATCTTCGTAACGGCGACGACAGGAAGAGCATGAAGACGACGCAAAAACTGATTTTGGCAGTGCTGACACTCCTCATCGCAGGAAGCCAGCTGGTTGCGGAAACACCGCTCAACTTCAAACTTCGCAGCCATGAAGGCCGCGAGTGGTCGGATGCCGACTTTAAGGAGAAGGAGCTGGTCGTTGTCGCGTTTCTTGGAACCGAATGTCCGCTGGTAAAGCTGTACGGTCCGAAGCTGCAGAAGCTCAACGACCAGTACGGCGACAAGGTGGCGGTGATTGGTATCAACTCCAACACCCAAGACAGCCTGACCGAGATGACCGCGTATGCCCAACGCCACTCGGTACGGTTTCCAATGCTGAAGGATACCGGCAACAAGGTCGCCGATCAGTTCAAGGCCGAACGTACCCCGGAAGTGTTCCTATTGGATGCAGACCGCAAGGTTCGCTACCACGGTCGCATCGACGACCAGTACAGTGTCGGCATCGTCCGCGAGAAAGCCGAGCGTGAAGACCTGAAAGTCGCGATCGAAGAGTTGCTGGCCGGTAAGGACGTCTCGGTCGCGGAAACGAAAGCCGTTGGCTGCCACATTGGCCGCGTCAAGAAAGCCACTCCAACTGGCGACATCACCTACACCAAACACATTGCAGCCATCTTCAACGCCAGTTGCGTCGAGTGTCATCGCGACGGCGAGCTGGCACCGTTCACGCTGACCAGCTACGAAGACATCATTGGTTGGGAGGATACGATCCTCGAAGTCATCGACGAAAACCGCATGCCGCCGTGGTTCGCCAATCCTGAGCATGGCGAATTCAAGAACGACTGCCGGCTCAGCGACGAAGAAAAGGACACGATCTTCCGATGGGTTGAAAACGGCATGCCGGAAGGCGACCCGGCCGATCTACCGGAACCACCCCACTTCGATAAAGGCTGGCGGATCGCCAAACCGGATCAGGTCTTCTACATGGACGAAAAACCGTTCAACGTCCAGCCGCAGGGCACGATCGACTACCAGCGTTTCGTGGTTGACCCGGGTTGGAAAGAAGACAAGTACATCACCGCTGCGGAAGCTCGTCCGGACAACAAATCCGTTGTGCACCACATTCTGGTTTACGTGATTACCCCTGGTGCGGACCGTCGAAATGGGTTGGAGCACGTATTGGTAGGATACGCCCCCGGAAGTGTTCCGGTCAAACTGCCTGAGGGCGTAGGGATGAGAGTTCCCGCCAACAGCAAGTTGCTGTTCGAAATGCACTATACGCCGAATGGCTACAAGGAGCAGGATCGCAGCTACGCCGGCGTGAAGTTCATGGACAAGAAAGACGTCAAGAAACTGATTAGCGGCCGCATCGCAATTCAGCAGAACCTGAACATTCCGCCCAATAAGGAAAACGTTGTCGTTACCGCCAACTACCCTGTGCGACGCGACATGCTGCTGGTGTCCATGACGCCTCACATGCACTTGCGTGGCAAGTCATTCAAGTACGTGGCAGAGTTTCCTGACGGCAAAGAGGAAGTGTTGTTGGACGTGCCAAACTATGACTTTAACTGGCAACTGAAGTACATCCTGCAAGAGCCCAAGCTGTTGCCCAAGGGTACGTACGTCACCTGCACGGCGACCTACGACAACTCCGAGAATAATCCGGCCAATCCGGCTCCGGACGAATGGGTCTCCTGGGGAGATCAGAGCAACGAAGAAATGATGATCGGCTTCTTCGACACGCTGCCACCGGAAACCGACGTCAAGAAGAGCAAGCCGGGTCTGGATCCGAGCGGAACCTATTCGTGGAAGGGATTCGCACCAGGCAAGCTGATGCTGAAACTCACGGATGACGTGCTCACCGGCGAGTACGAGATGCGAGGCAAACGCCAGAAGATTGAGGATGCCGTGATCGACGGAGACAACCTCACCTTCCTGGTCGCTCAATCGGGTATGTTCCTTGAGTTCGACGGGAAAGTGACCGACGACGCCGTCCGGGGACAGATCAAGTACACCATCCCCGCTGTCGGAAAGACGGGCAAAACGCCCCTGGTGGGGCACAAGGAATAGGCGAATCGTCACCGAACATGCGGTGACCGGCCAATCGTCGACACGCAGGCAACAGACTCTCTCAAGCCGGTCTGTTGCCAGCTTCGACAGTTCAGTACCATGACGCCCGTATTTTTCGCAGAAAGGGCAGCATGGCTGATTCGTACGATGTCTTTGGGCTTGGGAACGCGTTGGTAGATATCCTCGCGTTGGTGGATGACGACTTTGTCGCAAAGCAGGAACTCGCCAAGGGCTCCATGACGCTGGTTGATGCAGAGCGTCAGGGTGCGTTACTCAACGACCTGGAAGGCCAGAGTCTGAAACTGCGGTCTGGTGGATCGGCGGCCAATACAATGATCGCCATCTCGCAAAGCGGCGGCAGCGGTTTTTACACCGGCAAGGTCGCGAAGGACTCGCACGGCGAATTCTACAAGCAGGACCTGATGGAAGCGGGCGTCGACTTCGACGTCAATCCATCGGCAACAGGAGGTCCCACGGGAACGTCACTCATCCTGACAACTCCCGATGCCGAACGCACCATGTGCACCAACCTTGGAGTCTCGCCCGAGCTTTCCAAAGACGACGTTGAACTTGACCAGCTCGCCAAGAGCAAGCTGACCTACATCGAGGGTTATCTTTGGTCGGGCGACGACACGCGGGAAGTTTGCAAATTCGTGATGGAAAATGCGAAGTCTCGTGGCATCCCGGTGTCTTTCACCTACTCGGATATGTTTCTGGTCGAGCTGTTCGGAGATGACTTCCGACAAATCACCAAAGACCTGTGCGATATCATCTTCTGCAATGCCGATGAAATCCGACACTTCCTTGGGCACGAGTCGCTTGAGGAGTGCACCGCCGAACTCGGTCAGATGGTTGAGACGGCTTTTGTGACCGACGGCCCCAATGGCTGCCACCTGGTCCGCAATGGCGAGACAACGCACGTCGAAGGCTTCTCCGCGAAAGCCGTAGACACCGTGGGGGCTGGTGACGCCTTTGCTGGCGGTGTGCTGTACGGGCTGACCAATGGGCTGGATTATGCGGAAGCTGCGCGTTGGGGGAATTATGTCGCGTCGCTGGTCGTGCAGGTCTATGGTGCCCGACTTGAGGATTCGTTATCAGATCAAGTTGACAAAGTACTGGGACGATAACAGACTAGATTTATCGAGCGAGCGTACCCTTGCGGGGTCGCGGTTCGGCCGTATAATTCGGAATTCGTTGATCAAACGAAGGCGCTGTAGTTCAATTGGTTAGAGCACCAGCCTGTCACGCTGGAAGTTGCGGGTTCGAGTCCCGTCAGCGTCGCTTACTGTGACATTCTTTTTTCTCGCGTTGTGCCGTGTTCGGCTCCACTCATCTCACGCGAATCTCGCCCACTCCCAGTGGGCTGTTGCATATCGGCAACGCCTTTTCTTTTGTGCTCACCTGGCTGATAGCAAGACAGCAGCAGGCTGAAATCCTGCTCCGCATTGACGACCTCGATTCCGCCAGAAAACGCCCCGAATACGTTGAGGATGTTTTTCGATCGCTCGAGTGGCTGGGCATTGACTACGACCACGGGCCAGCGGGAGTCGATGATTTTGAGCAAAATTGGTCTCAAAGCCTCCGCATTGAGTTGTACTCAGAAGCATTGGCACGGCTGAGGAACGCCGGAGCCGTCTTTGGGTGTGCATGTACTCGCCGGTCGATTCGCCAGCAGAGCTCCAATGGAACACACCCACAAGCGTGTCGCGACGCGTGGCAGAGCGCAGACGAGGCAGGAGTCGCGTGGCGAGTCTCCACCGCCGGGACGAGCAGTCTGGCATCAACGATCGAATGGCGAGACCGCGACGAGCAGGCTCACCGTATTGATCTGGACGCCGCCATGAGAGACTTCGTGGTACGCCGTCGAGACGGGATTCCCGCCTACCAGGTCGCTTCGCTCGTTGATGACCTGCACTATGGTGTCACAACGATCGTCCGTGGCATCGATCTTGTGGAGTCCACGGCAGCGCAGATCTGGCTTTCGCAGTGGCTAGAGGAACCAACGTTTGAACAGAGCCAGTTCTTGCATCACGAACTCATGCAGGACGCCAGCGGCGAAAAGCTGTCCAAGTCCCTTGGCGCTTCAAGTCTTCGGGAAATGCGCAACAACAATTCATCGGACGAGCTCTTTCGGCAGATTTCACCGCTACTGGGATTTTCCGAACCGGTCAATTCAGCCCGGGAAGCGCTGGACGCGTGGAACCGCAAACCCGGACAAGGGTAGGTCGATGTACCGCGACAAGACTTACGTGCTGACGAGGCAGGCCAACGGCGAGGAACTGCTGTTCAACGTGACGGGAAATCGTCATCCGGATGGCTTTGTCTATGCAAGCCTGAAGTACGTGAACGGCGACAAGTGGACACAAGGTTACGCCGCCGCCCGGCAATTCCTCGCAGGCTCTTACCCGCAATTCACAGACGAATACATCCGTGTGCCGACGACCGAAATCACGGACGTATTTCATCCGCAAGCACGTTGGCTGGAAATCGAAAGGGGTGTCGCAAACAGCGACTTACACCAGGAGGCGCGGGAGCTGGGACGTTGCATTCGACACGTATTGGATATCCCGCCGACAAGCAGCACCGAATTCGATTCCGAGTTTGGCGTCACCGACTCACTGCTGTGGGGTGATGGTCATGCGAAGTCCGACATCGATCTCGTTGTCGTTGGCCGCGAAAATGCCGCTCGCCTCGTAGCACGAGCGAAACGCCTTTATTACACAGTCGATTTCCAACGTCCCGACCCTCACGTCATGACCGAACCGTACGGCATGCAGATTCCGGAATGGCCGTGGCTACTGGATCGAAAGCAACACATGGGACAGTGGCGAGGACGTTTGTTCAGCCTGCGAGTCATGCCGGACCTGCAGGAGTTCGCCACGCAACCGAGCGAGGAGCCGATCGAAGGCGGCCCAACGGATCCGATCGAGATTGAGTTTCGAATTGACGATGATCTTGAGTCTCTGTATTTCCCGTCCACGTATCGTGATGATCGAGGTAACGAACTGGTCGATTATTCGGTCGTATACGAGGGCGTCTTTCGAAAGGGCGAAGTCGTTCGATGTCGAGTGCAGCCGCAGCGAGTGAGCTACTCTTCCGGCGAGCAAATTGACCGCTTTATCATCGACGGCCCATGCAGGCTGGCATCGGTGACCTGAAATCGCAACCCGTCCCCTCGTTCCCGGGCTCCGCCCTGGAACGCACTGCATCGAGGCTCCGCCTCATGAACTCATGCCGCGACCTCCGTGCCAACGGAGCGTAGCCCAAAGCAAAAACGCCCTGCTGTCGCCGCTTCGCGGCTGGTAGGACCGGGGCGCCGGACAGTCGCCCCTTGTTCCCGGGCTCCGCCCTGGAACGCACTGCATCGAGGCTCCGCCTCATGAGCTCATGCCGCGACCTCTCTGCCAACGGAGCGTAGCCCAAAGCAAAAACGCCATCCTGTCGCCGCTTCGCGGCTGGTAGGACCGGGGCGCCGGACGGTACCCCATGCTCACGCATGGGGCTACATCCTGTCGCCGCTTCGCGGCTGGTAGGACCGGGGCGCCGGACAGTCGCCCCTCGTTCCCGGGCTCCGCCCTGGAACGCACTGCATCGAGGCTCCGCCTCATGAGCTAGTGCCGCGACCTCCGTGCCAACGGAGCGTAGCCCAATCAATCCCTGATTCCCTCGCGCTGCTCCGCCGCTACTTCGGGTACACGTTGTTCGCGACGTAATCCCGGCAGACCGATGCATCAATACCGGGAGGGCAGAGGACCAAAGCAATCTCAACCGCCCCGGGGCCGGTACTGGAGTGAAACAGGGTCACATGCGTTAGCCCACGTTCGGAGTTGGCCACAATCTGCCGCGAATTTTGCTCGCCCAACGTTCCTACTTCGTCGCCGTTCATCCGTTGAACAGTCAAGCGGCAACCATCATGCGGCGTGTCCGGAAGGGAGAGTTGCAGACGTTCGAAAGGTGCACATAGCTCGGTAGTTCCCGGCGAGCCCAGCTCCAAAGCCATCAGGACGTGACGGATTGGTTCGACCGACCAGTTGCGGGATGCCATCGAAACCTGCGCGTTGTCTTCCGACCTCCATGACGACGAATTCTCTACGGGGGCCTTCTGATTCTGGGAAAGAGCCAACACGGCGTCGGCCGATTTCCAGTCCCCCGTCAGCCCCTGGCGGACTTCGGACCCCGGCGCAAGATCATTGGAACGATGGAGATCGAGCAGTTTGGCCTCCGTAAAGGGGCCGAAAATCTCCTCGCCAGAACGGACATACCATCCTGCATTCGCCAGCTGCTGGAAAACGGTACGAGCTCTTGCCGATTCACACCAGGCACCGTCCTTCCCCTGGCGAACTTGCTGGCGATCATCGATTTGCTGCGAAAGCAGATCCGTAGCAATTTCGCGCTCGGTAAACGGACCGGTAACCTCACCGTTCTCAAGCTTTACGAACCATTCTTCAGCCATCTATTTCCTTCCACATTCAGACACGATGTTTCCCTCATTCGATTAGACGCGGTTGCGGCGGAGTGAAGCAATCCAATTTTGAGCGAAGCCTGTCAGTTATGTTACACTGCGTTACAAGCATTGGAGATCCCCCGGGATCCCGGCGCCCCGCCAGATGCCTCTCCTCGAATTGCTGACAGAACAGAATGCCCACCTCAGCCTATCGCGTATTTTCAGGGAAAGACCGCCGTCACGGGTTCACGCTTGTTGAACTGTTGGTCGTAATCGCCATTATCGCGATGTTGGTCACTCTGCTGCTGCCCGCGGTTCAGTCGGCACGGGAAGCTGCCCGGCGGACTCAGTGCCTGAATAATATGCGGCAGGGAGGGCTGGCAATTCTCAACTATGAATCCGCGCGGCGCATGTTTCCGGCTGGCAGCTATATCGATGCCCCGTGCTGCAGAAACCTGAAGACCTACTCGGGCTGGACGGTTGAGATCCTGCCGTTCATGGAAAACGTCCAGCTCAAGAATCTCTACGACCCGACGATCTCCGTCGGTAGCCCGGAAGCAAAGACATTTCGCGAAATGGAAGTCCCCGAATACACGTGTCCGTCGGATGCCCAGATCGTGCTCATGCAACCACAAAGTGGTCCGGAAGCAGGCTGGGGCAGTGACAGGAATCGCGTCTGGATGATGAGCTCGTACCGCGGTAACGCCGGCAGATCCAATGGGAGCGCAACGTGGTATTTGGCCGAAGACATTGGACAGGTTCCGCGTGGCTGGCGTGGACCGCTGCACTACGTACCTGTGGACGGCACCGAGGAACTGTTTGATCGCGTCCTCAGCGAAGAGCGTGTGCAGCGTATGACCGACGGACTCAGCAAGACGATGCTGCTGGGAGAACAAACCAATCTGGTGCAAGCCCGACGTACTTTCTGGGCCCACACATTCGGCAACTACATTCTTTCCCAGGCAACGGACCAGAGTCGAATTTTTATGGACGACTTCAATGCGTGCACCGCCGAGCGGGGAACCGGTGGCAGTCGTCCCTGTATGGCGGGCTGGTTTAGCAATCACGTAGGTGGCATGAACATCATCAACTGCGATGGATCGGGGCGCTACTCCACATTCGATGTCGATCTGGCCATCTTCAACGCCAGCGCCAGCATTGCTGGCAGCGAAGTCCGGTAAGCTTGAGTAAGCCTCTTTCCCGTGCTTCGGCGCGGCCGCTCGCTAGCACACAACGTGAGGATATTCCCGAATCTGATTCCCGACAGTACGGCAGCTAACGAAGCAATGGCAGCATGACGATGACATGACTGCACCGCCACTACCTGGCGATAGCAGACGTGTCCTTACTGTTTTGCGGAGCAAATAATGTTCAGGCCTGCTCGACTGCTCGTGACAACTCTTGTCATCGTTTCGATATTCGCCGGTTCGGGCATCGCCCAGTCGCTACCAATTCGCCTCGAGACAGACACGCTCGCTCCGTTGATGGATTTTCAGAATCGGCAGGGCGACAAGCAGTTGATGCTGCTCGACCAGAACGCCGATTACGAGTGCCCTGAAATGTTGCTCGGTTCGCAATTCCGGGGTTCGTTGCTGTTTGGGTCCACCAACACAGCCGACAAGTTTTCCTACCTCGGGCGATTCCCTACCGACTTCACAGGCACGACCGCCAGCGACGCGCGTTTGCTGCAGGCCAACTTCGACGCTGTCTTCAACTTCAACCCATGGATTACAGGCTACGCGGACATTCTGTTTTCTGACGTGTTCAGCTTTGGTGATTTCAAACAGGGTAGTTTTCAGGTTCGCCAGGCGTACGCGGTTATCGGCAACACGAATGTGACGCCACTCTACGCCTATATCGGCAAGAAGAACGTCTCCTTCGGCGACATGGGCACCTTGAGTCCGTTCACGCAGGCGGTTCCCTGGCACTACTTTGCACCGTTGGCGGAGGGCGCGGGGGTTGGATACTACAACGATGGATTACACATTATTGGCACGGCCCTCAACGGCAGCCGCGGCATCCGACTGGTGGATTCGGAACGCAAGGGCCACTTGAACAACTTCGCCGTTAACGCGAGCTACGAACGATCCACCGAAAACTCCGGGATGCGAATTGGAGCTGGGTACCTGCATGGCACGATCTACGACGGTGCGACGGCAGAGCACCTTGACGCAACGGTCACGGGCCCACGAAACGGGGCATGGGACGTCAATGCGACCTTCAAATTCAATCGCCTTGCCGTATCGGGTGAATTCATCCAGACGCTCAAGGCGTGGCCGGTGACAGGCACGAAAGTCACGGCCTACAAAGTCGAGGGCGCGTGGGACATGCAATTCGGGCAGTATCCCGGTTGGCTATCCGCCAGCTGGAGCGAAGGTATTCAGGGCGAGAAGGGCAGCGAATTCGAATTCAACCGGCAGCTTGTTATTGGCGCGGCTGCCGAGGTGAACCGCAATATCTTGCTCACGCTGGAATACGTCGAGAGCAGTGGCTTCGCTCCGTTGATCAACATCACCACGGTGAGCGACCGTGATGTCATCCAGCGAAGTGTCGTCTTCGGGATGGTATTTGTCATCTAGTATCAGCGAATATCGAATCGCAACGCCGCGACGAAACCCAATTGCAGCAGCCGGAAGACCAGAAGCGGCAAACTAGAAGCGGCAAACCAGTGGTGGCAAACTAGAAGCGAAAGTCGGCGATCACAGGGTTATGATCCGATCCGCTTTGCTGCAAAGTCTGGCTTTCGACACGGTAGCTGCCGTCAACCATTTTCTCCGCCGCCGCCGGCGAGCAAAAGATGAAGTCAATCATCGCCCGGTAAGGACTCTGGTTGTAGGTCACCGTTCCGTCCGGCAGCGAATCCCATCTGCCCAGCAAAGCATTCTCACCTTCCCCAGTGAGATTGCGAATCGGGTTACTGGAAGCGGTGTCATTGAAGTCTCCGACTACCAGAATCCGGGCCGTGGGATCCTTCGCCAGGCGTTGCTCGGCAAGGCGCCGGATTTCTCCAGTCTCCGCCATCCGCTTGGGCTCGGTTACTTCCGGACCGCCGCGTTTACTCTTCAGGTGCGTTACCCAGACTTCGAAGGGCTTTCCTGATTTCGGCAATAATTCAATCTGCAGCAAATCACGACTGAACCGCGTCGTGCCACCCGTCGCGATAGGAAAACTACGGTGGCGGTTGGAAACCACTCGTCCAACGGGAACGCGGGTCAACATGGCAAGTCCACTGCCACGACGGTCATTTCCCGAGTAATGAACGACTTCGTAACCCAGCTCGTTGAGAAAAACGTCATCAAACCGTTCCAGGTATCCACGGCTCTCGACCTCCTGCAAAGCCAACACATCCGCATCGATTTTGCGAATCGTCATGGCCAGCCTGTCCAACTCGCTACGCGGTTTGGCATTGGTGGTTTCGTCCATGTGGTACGGATCGTCTTCGTTGTCGAACAGATTGCGGACGTTGAACGTCGCCACGCGAATTTCGTTTCCGACAGTCCGTCGTGGTTGTTGCCGAAGTTTGGTTGGTGGCAGTCGATCGACGATCGAGATTTGCTCCATCGTCCGTACCCGGATTTGAGGTACGTCACGGTAGAGCGTGACTTCGCCACGAATAGAAACCAGCTTCTGGTCGTAAAGATCCTTGAGCGGTCGCGTAAAATTCTTCACGTCGACGTCGAAGACGACAACCTTGAAGACATCGCGACGCGTCGCATCAAAATTAAGGAAGTTGACGCGACCGTCGGAAGTCTGCCCAACATTCACGATCTTGCCACTGACGACGGCGATGGAGCCCACCACCTTGTCCGCTTCCTGCCAGGTGACTTGCGACAGTCCTTCATCAGAGCGAATCGGGGCCTGGGCACTCGCCACAGAAGAAAGGCTCAGCCCGAGCAGCAACAAACAACACACCAACCGAAGTGAGATTCGGTTGGTGCAGATGGAAACACGATCGATGTTGGGAAACAAAGCCTAACCCGCCAATGCAGCCAAAGCCGCGTCGTAGTTGGGCTCTTGAGCGATTTCGGGAACCAGTTCGCAGTAGGTCACGTTGTCACTTTCGTCGATGACAACAATGGCTCGAGCGAGCACACCGGCCAGAGGGCCGTCGGTGATTTCAACGCCGTAAGCGCTGCCAAAGTCGCGGTTTCGCAGTTCGGCAGCTGCAATCACTTTGTCGATGCCTTCTGTCTCACAGAATCGCTTCTGTGCGAATGGCAAGTCGCGCGAGATCGTAATGATGGCGTTGTCGCCAGCGCTGGCAGCCTTTTCATTGAACTGACGCATCGACGTCTGGCAGACGGGCGTATCGAGGCTGGGAACAATGTTCAGAATCTTCTTCTTGCCGGCGAAGTCCTTGAGCGAAACATCGCTGAGGTCCGACTTGGTCAAGCTGAAGTCAGGAGCCTTCGAGCCAACTGCGGGCAGGTCGCCACAAGTGTTGATTGGGTTTCCCTTAAGGGTAATCTGAGCCATCGTTTTCTCCGGAAATAAACCTGTTTGTCGGTGGCAACGTCAAGTTTTGCCACCCGGCGAGATAGTATCCCGGTGACGGTATTGGTCAACAAGGGGACGACCAGACCAACGACCAATTTAGCTGCGGATATATCGCTCAGACGAAAGCAGCAGCCTCCATTGGCTCCTGTCTCAATTCGATTCCGGGCGTACGAGGGCAATCCAGCAGTGCGTATCCCAGCTGGATCACGGCCCCAAGTAAGTCCCGGGCAAATGCACTCAGCCAGCCCAGCCCACACGGGCGGATCTGCAGAAAGGCTCATTCCGAAGCGACCACGCCCCACAACCGCCCGGCCTTATCAACCGGGCCTTATCAACCGGGCCCAATCAACGGGCCCAATCAACGGGCCTGGTTGACCGGAAGGGCGGGACGCTTCTTTTTCTCTTTTGGCTTGGCGATCGTCGGCTTCGTCAGCTCACCATTCATGGACCAGCTCTCGAAATCGACCTTGAAACCCACCGCTGGCCGCACCCACGTGCCGTGATATTTCGATTCGACAGCTCGCTCATCCGTGATCAACTGTCCAAGCCGGGATGCCAGATTCTCCTGGACATGCGTCGGCAACTCACTCATCTTCATCGTTCCTACATGAACACGGGCACCCATGACGTCAGACGCCAGCAGAAGCCTCGCGTCATCGTCGCCATCCCTCAGAAAACCGTAGACGACACATGTCAGTGGTTGATCGGCAGGTGGAAGCAAGGCCAGTGACGCGGCCTCCAACTCCTCGACAATCGGTGCGAGATTGTTGAGAGCCTCCTCCATGGTTTCCGGCGGATCCTCGTCGACCGGCTGCGGAGCATGCTGAACCATGCCCGTCATCATTCGCTTGACGATTCCCGTCTCTTCCTCCTCGACCTTCTCTTTCTCGAAGAGCGAATTCAGATCGATGCCACCAATCACGAACAAAGCCACCGCAACTGCGGCAATTCCCGTACAGGCAATCGCGATACGATTTCCAGTGCCCGGAAGTCCGCGAATCGTCGAACGCCAGGTTTCAATCGGCTTAGCCACCATGTCGAAAGGCGTCGCCGTCGGTTCGTCATTCAGCAACGCCACAAACGCCTTGAAGTGCGCGGTCATGAATGTCAGAGCACCGACCAAAAGCAGGATCAACGACACCAGTCCGCGGTCGCCGCCCCAATAGGTGAAGTAGTAATTGGCCCCGATACCAAAGGCAAACAGCAACGAAGGTCCCGCGATGCTACGAATCACCCATTGTTGCACCAACGGTGGCCGCTCGGTGCTGACTTCGACGACTTCCTCTTCCTCGATAACCTCGGAAATCCCTTCTGAGATTCCCGGATAGTATCCGCATTCGGGGCACCATGAAGATGCTCGCCAGGGAGTCGTGGTGTGGCACTTGGGGCATGTCTCGGGCTTGGACTCCACTTCCGCGGGCATGACCGGCGAGCGATCCGCCCGGTTCCCAAGATGACTCTGGAGTGAGGAATTGTCCGTTTCGCCAATAGATTCAATAACGTTCTGCGACACAGGTTCACCGCTGGGAATGGGATGGGCCTGGGCGGACCCGATCTGAAGCCGACCTCCGAATAGCCAGACAAGACTGTGCCTGCCGGTATTGTTTGGACTTCAACGATCAATCCCCCCGTATATCTACCGTACCTCACCCAAGAGTGGTGGTCTCAAGTGGGGGACTAACCAAAAATCGCGACGGACACGCGGTCCACTCACAGCCGTAACCATCGTCAGAACCCGACTCGAATAATGCTATCGAGCGATGAAACGCAGGAAATAGTTCTCCTCAAACCCACCGATGTTTTGCTCGCCCTCAAAGCGGAATCCGGTAGCTTCGATTTCCTTCCGAAAAACCTGCTTTCCCGCGCGAACATGTCCCAGTGTCCAGTCCCGTGAGACCCCCGGAATTCGTTCAAAGTCAATCAGAATCAGTTGCCCACCAGGGCGCAGCGCTGACCTGATGGACGCCATTGTCTGTGCCGGAAATTCAAAGTGGTGATAGGTGTCGCAGATGAAAGCAACATCTACCGACGCCGGCGATAGCGTTGTCGAATCGGCGCGACCGCGAATCACAGACACATTCTTCAGGCCATCCTGCTTGATGCGTTCATTCAAATGCTTCAGGAATACCGGCGAGATGTCCACAGCCAGGACGTGTCCGTCGTCGCCGACCTTGCCGCTGAACGCTCGCGTGAAGATTCCGGTACCCGCACCGATGTCGGCCACCACCTGGCCGGGCTGGAGGCCGATCGCGTCGACGACGGCTTCTCTCGCCGAATAGATTTCGCGGCTTTCAACTTCAAATCGTCCCAGCCATTCGTCGATCTTCAAATCCGAGTCGAGGAAGTTGGCGTTAATTCCCGGTTTCACGCTATTCGGTACTGCATCCCGATCCAGCGCTGCAAACCGAAATCGCGTTCCCGGAACACGAGCCGAGGCCATCAGTCCCGTGAGTCGAGACAGCACCTCTGGTTGTTCGCCCGCAAGGTCCGTGGTCTCGCCCGGATCGGCAACGAGGTCGTACAGTTCCGTCTTGAGCGGCTCACCTGGTTTCGCGCGACGAAGATTCTGTCGAATTGCCTTCCACTTGCCTTGCCGTAACGCTTGCTGCCCACCATAGGCGGGGAATTCCCAGTACAGGTAGTCGGGATCACCGGCCGGCTTCCCTAGCAGGTCCGGCAGCAGACTCTTGCCCGTGTGTTCCGGCGGAGTAGCGTCGGCAACCTCCGCGATGGTGGGCATGAAGTCCCAAAACGCTCCCAGTCGTCCGGAGACGGAATTGCCCGCGATTTTCCCTGGCCAACGCGCGATCATGGGAACGCGGATTCCACCTTCATAAAGGCTCCCTTTCAGACCACGAAATCCGGCGGCGGACGCAAAGAAATCCGAATCCGAGCCGCCCAGTCGATCGTAGGTGGGACCATTGTCCGAAGTGAAAATGACCAGCGTATTTTCATCCAGACCAAGCTTGTCGAGTCGCTCCATGATCTTGCCGATATCGCGATCAAGGTGCGAAATCATCGCCGCATAGCCGGCCCGAGGTGTGGGATGCGGCAGGTAACCGCGATGCGTGTATTCGGCTTCCGGGATCTTTCCCTTGTATTCCTGCAGCGATTCTTCCGTCACTTGAATGGAAAGGTGTGGAATTGCAAATGGAAGATACAACAGGAAAGGGCGGTCGCGATTTTCGTCGATGAACTCGAGGGCCACATCGGTGAAGCGGTCCTGCGAGTAGGTTTCGCCGTAGAGCGTGCGATCGTTGCCTGGCAGAATCTCTTTCCTGTCGTTTCGCCAAAGAAACTTCGGATAGTGGTTGTGCGCGTGACGCTGGCAATTGAAGCCATAAAACAAATCGAAACCCTGGCGGTTTGGATCGCCGCTGGTGCCAAAGTGCCCGAGTCCCCATTTGCCGATCGCCGCGGTGGCATACCCTTTTTGCTTGAGCACTTCCGCAATGGTCACCTCGGAGTCCGGGATTGGATTCTGACCGGGAAACTCCCATCCAAACTTCGCCTTCAGATGCTGCAGATCCTTGGGGTCACCGTTGTCACGAATATAGGCGCGACCGGGATGTTTGCCGGTCATCAGGCAACAGCGTGACGGAGCACAGACGGCATTGCCCGAATAGAAATCGGTGAAGCGCATTCCTTCCGCAGCGAGCCGATCAATGTTGGGCGTCTTGATCCACTTCTGTCCGTAACAGCCCAGTTCGGCATAACCGAGGTCATCTGCCACAAGCAGCACTACGTTCGGCGGACGGACTTCGGCAAGGACACTACCTGCGATTGCAAACAGGAGGACAGCGAGGATGGCGTTGCGCATGGGTCGTACACTCAATGTGCTCATGGGAACCGTGAAATGTCGAAATACAGTCTAGCGGATCGACCGTTACAACTCATCCAACCCAATCGACTGTTGATGACCGGCTTTTCAAGTGACGGCAGGCAGCCAAGAAGCAGTTTTCCTTGTTAATGCCCGGAGGTTTGACCAAGAGTTATGAGACCCACGAATCGGGCGATTATCGCCAAGGAATCCAGACGACCGTGAATACCCCCGAACCATCCAACAGCGCAACCTGCCAGGAAATCGAGACCGGGTCCAAGAGTGACTCGTTGTCGACCGGCGTCGCGATCATGTTGGGAATGACCATCGCCCAGCGGGGTGTCGGTTTTCTTCGGACGGCTCTGTTTTGTCGGCTGTTGCCGGAACACGAACTTGGGCAGTGGTCTCTGGTCTTCAGCTTCGTGATGCTGTGTGCCCCGATGTCACTACTGGGCATCACGGGTTCGTTCGGCCGCTACGTCGAGCACTACCTCAAACTCGGCCATGTGAAGGCATTCTTCCAGCGAACCGGCGTCGTCGTGTTCGGACTGATGTGCTTTACGCTGACCATGATGCTCTGTTTTCAGGATCAGGTTTCATGGCTTCTGTTTGGAAGTACAGAACACAGCAATCTGCTCCTCCCGGCGTTGCTGACGCTTGCCACAACGATCGTTAATTACTACTTCGCAGAAGTCCTGATTGCACTGCGTCGCATCAAGGACGGCTCGATCATGGAATTGATCAGCAGCTGGACTTTCGCCGTCGTCAGCATCGCCCTGTTGGCATGCACGGACCTCGGCAGCTATGGAGTGATTCTGGGCTTCGCCACCGGGAACCTTGTGGGTGCCGCCTACGGATTCTATTTGATGAAGTGCCAATGGGCGACGCTTCCTGACTCGGGCACATCCTTTACGCACCTCAGCCTCTGGCAACGTGTCGCCCCCTTCGCGATCGGACTTTGGCTGGTCAATATCGCGACGAACCTGTTCGACATGGTGGACCGATATATGATCGTCCACTTTTCGGGCTTCCCGGCGACTGAAGCTCAGGGGATGGTCGGACAATATTTCAGTAGCATGGCCGTACCAATCTTGCTGGTAGGGCTGAGCACCACGCTTACGCATCGCGTCATGCCGTACCTTTCCGAAGACTGGGAGGCCGGTCGGTTCGAAGAGGTCTCGGACCGGGTGAACCTTTGCACAAAAATGATTGGAATCATGTTGGCGTTGGGTTCCACCGTCATCATGATAATCGCACCCTGGATGTTCGACGTCGTGTTCGGCGGCAAATACAACGCAGGCCTTGCCGTGCTCCCGCTGACGATCGCATTCTGCTACTGGAAAGCCATCTCCACATCCATTTACAACTTCCTTTACTGCGTCGAGCGAACACGTCTCATGTGCTGCTCGCTGATACTGGGATTGACCGTCAACATTGTCCTGAATGCCGTTCTGCTTCCGCGGATCGGATTATTGGGAGCCGCCATCGCCACCGCAGCCGGTTGTGGCATCAATTGCGCGACAGTTCACTTCTTCAGTGTTCGCAATGGGTACCGAATGTGTGCCGGCACGCTCTGGGTACTGAGTTTCCCGTTCGCCTTGCCGCTTGGCGCTGCGACGACAGCTGCTGCACTACTCGTCCTCATCGGCGTCACGGCTTTCACAACGTGGCTCTTCACGACCGAAGAGAAACACCAAATTGAAGATGTCGTGCGGGGACTGCTGCAGAAGGTCGCAACCCTTCGAGCTGGCTTCCCGGCGTCTTCCAATTCAACGCAGTAGAAGCCAGCGCCAGTCCAGCCTACTCGGGCAACTTTGGAGCCTGGGGCCACGGAGTCTCTCCCGGCGGCCATTCCTGCGGCTGTCGTGCTCTGGCTTTCGTAACGGACTTCTTCAACCATTCAGGCGGGTTTCGATTTTCGTCCTCCCCGTAGACCCACGGCAGCGGCGGCTCCATCAGTAATGGTTTATCACCAAGCGGCGGACGCTCACCGCCAACCTTCTCCAGACGCTGAGCGAGCTCTTGAACGATGCGAGGATGACGATCGGCCACGTTGGTGGTTTCCGCCGGATCGTTGCGGATATCGAAGAGCAGGTCGCCCATTAATTTGAAGTCGGCTTTCCGGATCGTTGGCACTCGCACGCTACCGGTAACCTCGAAAATGATCTCGTCCCGCGGGCTGTCTGCGTCTCCAAACAGCGCATCGGACATGTCCAGCCCATCGATTTTCTCTGACACCTCGGCTTCAGCCAGTCTTGCAAACGTCGGAAAGAAGTCGGTCACGTGCATCATGCCATCGTTGGCACTCCCGGCTTTCGTGCGACCCGGCCAACGCATGACACACGGAACACGCACGCCGCCTTCGAAAGTTGTGTTCTTCGTGCCGCGAAACGGTCGATTGCTTTCCTCCGTAAGACCGCCATTGTCGTTGGCAAAAACCACCAGCGTGTTCTCCGCCTGGCCATTGTCCTTCAACGCCTGAAGGATCTTGCCCACCGCATCATCGAGGCACTTCAACGCGGCGTTACGGGCACCGTACTTGTCCACATAGCGAGGCACTTCGTTGATCGGCCCATGTACCGCATTGAAGGGAACATAAATGAAGAAGGGCCGGTCCGGAAACTGATCCGCCAGAACACGGACGGTTTCGTTGGCGATCAGATCCGTCGCATAGCCTTCCTCCTGCAACGGCTGCTCGTTACGGTGCCAGTCGTACACATGAAACGGTACGGGAGCATTGTGCGGAATCAGAAACGAGTGGTAGTCGATGCCCCAGGCATAGTGGCCGTATTGGTGCATGAACCCCTGAGCCATAGGAAGGTGCTCCTTGAGCCACTCGCCGCAGTGCCACTTGCCAATGATGGCCGTCGAATAGCCCGCCGCCTTGAGCGATTCGGCGACTGTCACCTCCTTCGTGTCGAGCGCATGAATCCGACGAGTCGGCTCGCCCCGCTCGTTCTTCGCCAGCGTTAACCCGACGCGAGCCAGATAGGTTGGTTTGCCAAAATCTTCCGATCGCCAGTCGCTCCAGGTGCGAAATGCATACTTGCCCGTCAGAATCGCCGCACGGGTCGGGGCGCATACGGAATGAGAATAGAACTGCGTCAACCGCATGCCTTCCGCCGCCAGTTCGTCAATGTGCGGCGTCAGCTCTTTCATGCCTCCGTTAAAACCGGGCTGAGCGTAGCCCATGTCATCCGACAGCATGAACAGGATGTTGGGGCGACTCCCGGCAACGTCCGCAGCCTGTCCGAAGCTGCAGCAGAAAAACGAAAGCAACATTCCAACCAGAAATTGACGTGACATGAATTCGCCTCCAGGGAACTGGTGAAGGCTGAATTCTACCGAAATTACGCCACATCGAAATCATGCATACGACATGCAGCCGCGGACAACCGTATGCAGGGGAGCATCCCCAGATTGGAAGAATCGCCGGTTCGCGTTACTTCTGGATTGGAACCCAGAGCTTACGCTGAAACTGCAGCGCAGGATTCAAGTCCACGGGGCTGACTTCTTCCTGGTTCAGGGCCTGTCGAGCGTGCCGACGCACGAGTCCTTCGTAGCCCTCACCTCGCAATTTCTGAAGCAGCCGATTCGCAGAGTCACTACCGATACGTGACATCACTTCAAGACCACGCACCAGCCTATGTTCGTCGGGTGTCTGTGGCACTCCCGTCTGCCAACGCGCGATGAGCGACTGCAGTCGCTCGCGTACTTCGGAGGACAACTCGGCAGATGCCAGCGTCTCTCGCAAAATGGATTCGACAGAATTCCCGGAGGCCTGCAACTCTTCGAAAGCCTTTGTTCTCACGGAGAAGCGATTGTCGTCGAGCTTCCGAATCAGGATCGCAACGTCGATCGCAGACAGTGCAGACGGCTTACGGCTGTATTTGTGCTCCAGAAAATCCAGTGTCGCCTCGCCACCCGCGGCCATCTTCCAAAGCAGCCCATCGTCCGGCAACGTGACCGCTCCCAGCTCTTCCCAGATCGCCGCCAACTCGGACTCTGAAATACTCTGTCGCTCGAGCCTGGGCTTCATAACTGATTCCGCCAGCACTTCTCCCGTCGACACGTCAATGACATACGCACGTCCGGGCGCGGCATGGTTCACACGACGGCCATTCATCAGCCTTACGTTGCGGCCCGTGGGATAGTCGATCAGCATCAATTGATCGCCGAGATCCACGAGCTGCAATTTGCCGGATGGGCCATACGACAGGTTGTGCGGTATCGAACGAGACAGATCGATGGGCGACAGCGGAACACCGCGCGCTGTAAATCTCTGCAGCCGACTAATTTCGCCGCGACCACTCCGGTCCACCTGCGCCGAGTACAACACCTTTTTCCGCGATGACCACGCCAGTCCATGTTGCTGAGACTGGTTTCTGCTTCGCAATACCGTTAGCTTCTCGTTCGTCAGATCCAGCGACAACAACTGCCGCGTCGTATCGATGAACAGCCTGCGATTTTCGGCGTCCAACGCCATGCCCGTCACGCGACCCAACGACGGCACTTGAGCCGTAAGTTGGATCACTCGACTCGCATTGGTAGCCAACTCCTGAACCGAAAGCGTTCTGTCAGCAATGAGATAAAGCCGATCCGTCGCGGTGTCATGCTGGACGAATTGTGTCGTTCGCGGCACTTCTTTGCTGCGACCAATCAGCGGTCCATTCACCGAAAACTCATTCCAGTACCTGCCGTCACCGTTTGGAGCTTCCGGCATCCGGGGCAGCACACCATGATGGAGCGCGAAGAATCGCTGTTCTTCAATCTTCGCGAAGACTTCGCCCTGTTCCGAGCTGCCTTCCAGCGCGGCTTCGAGGTGACGCAGTACGAGTTGCACTCGTTGTACTCCCACATCCGGCCCAACCCGCTGAAGCCCCTCGGACCGATGCACGGCGTTGATTGCCGTGACGTTCAGGCCACCGGTCAGTTCGCTCAACTTTCGCGAAACCCGCTCGACAGCATCCACGTTTCTCGCGTCGTACAGGGCAAATCCATCGGCGCCGGAAAACGATCTCACCGGCACACCGTCTGGTTTGGCAGACACGACTTGTGGCAAACTTCCCGCGGCAATGATCGAATCAATCGTCACACCAGGTGCCGCCTCCACTTTCCACTCAATCTTTCTTTGTCCGCAAACAACGAGAACAACGGGGACGCTCGCATCCGTGACACGAACTCGCATAGGCGCCGCGGAACTGTAGCGACCAACGACGTACATTCGCTTTTCCGAAGCGGCCGTCGGTTGGCTCTGCTTCTCTGAGTCGGGCAGTTTCCGTCCCCGCAACGTGTTCGTCGCAAATTGCAGTTGCCGCGACAGGTCTCGCCCCGCGTCACTCGCCGGTTCAGCGTCGGCCAGGCAGGAACGCAACAGAGCCAGCTTTTCATTCACCTTTGCAAAAGCACTGCGGTACTGCCCACCGCGATCGCGACGATTCTGATTCAACGAAACCGGCGGATCGGCCCCATCATTCACCGTCAGATCTCCGGCATAGAGGCGTCGCCCAGTCTTGGGGTCGATCACAAAGATTCTGCCCCCAGCATTGGCTTCACCGTTGCTCGACAAGGGCTGGCCTACCAGGACAGCATGTCCTTCCGCGGCCGTAAGCTGCGACAGCGAGTTGCTCCACCGCAACCGGCCGCCGGCAGATCCCAGGTTTGTCGTCAACGCGGGAACCACTTCCACGTCGTTGACCGTGTTTCCATCCGCATCAACCATGGCGAGACGAATCGATTCTGTGCGACCTTTCTCACCCGCTGAACTCAATACCGCCCACAAACGATCGTCATCCGGTACCCAGGTCATCGCCACCACCGAGCCCGCAAGAGATCGCACCTTTGTCCACTCGCCGTTCGATACACTCAACGCATAGAGCCACGTGTCGGAATCAAACCGCGCCGCCAACAACAAACGATTGCGAACGGCGTCATAGGCAAACGCCTGAACGGCCGTAGACCCACGAAATAGCTGATGCGGCAATGGAACTGGCGTGATGTCCACCCGATCTGCCTGTCGTTTGACGGTCACCAGTCGCGCGTCCGTCGTGAGGCCAAATTCTCGGCGGGCACCTTCGTTTCCTGCCAGCAACGTCTGCCGAAGCTGGCGATGCGGAAGCGGAGTCAGCGTATCTGCGATCGGCCCCAACACATTGAATTCGCCGACACAGGTAATGGGGCTCGTTTCCAACAGCGTGTTCCGAAACGTCGATGAAAATCGAAGCCCCGTCAGACGATCCGCCTGCCGCCGTTGAATCTCTCTCTGTGCCTCTTCCGTCGCCCTCTCGACTTCACAAACCAACCGGGCCGATAGCCAGTCGCGATTGCCGGGGCCTATCAAGATTGGTGCCCCGTCCCATACGTTCGACTTGAAATGTGTCAGCGGTTCGCCACCAGCCAGCCCGTACAACGCCCCAAAACGCCCAATAGCCGAACGCCCACGGGGTTGCCGCAACACTCCGCTGGTCGCTGCGTCACGCGTGTTCAGAACGAGTTGACCATCCAGCCCGATGACGGATTGCTCCCGCACCGAATCGAGAATCACAGCCTGAACAACCACCCCGTCGTCCAAATCAACTTTCCACAGGACGGGCTCATTGGCCGACAAACACAGGATTACGGGCCGGCTTGTATATGTCACCCGAACTTCCGCATAGCCCGTCGAGAACTGATTCTGCTCGGTCCTGAGGTTCGGCGGCAAGGTGGATCCGCGAGCGAGTTCCACGTGGTGGATTTCAGGGTCCTCGTCGCTCGGGAAGTCGAAGTTCCCCGTCTGCAACGCTTCCTCAAAGTCCTGCAGTCGCTCCGTCAGCGCTCTTGAAACATCGCGATCACCATCATCCCGCAGCCACTGGATTACTTGTCGAGCCGACTCAAACGCCGGACGTGGCGACAGGAACTTCGAACGACTTGAACTCGCTGTCTCTTCATCCGGTGCCGGCATCTGCTGCTGCAGATCTGCCTCGAAACGATCGAGGATCGCGTCCAACTGCAATGACAGACGTTTCGCCGATTGCGGGTCGGACGCCCGAAGCCGCCTTATTCCATCCTGCAGCTTCTCCAGCCTTGAAACGGCTGTCTGTCTCGCACCGTCATCGTCCGGCTCGGAAGTTTCTTCCTGCAGGGAAGGCGGAGGTGGCGGCGGGGCAACCGGCAGACTATCGCCTTCAAACTGGGCGATCACCGGAGCAGCGAGGAAGAGCCACAAGAGTGTGACCTCGATCAGTCGCCAGCCCGGCAACGGTCGCTGACTTATTGTGGCAAGAGGCATTCGCATCTCCGATGCCAAGCCACACGCTTCTTCAAGAACAAGCAGAATGCGACAATGAAGGAGTGCGACGCGTACAACGTCGCACTCGGAATGAGTTGCTGAAATCGATCGAAGAGCGAACTAGTTTCCTTCGACTTCGAGACAGTTTTCAATCGACGTGATGCCGTCGACCTTGCGCACGCTTTCCTGCGCCATCTGCTTGTGGAAGTAGCTGCGAACCGTACCGCGAAGAACGACATGTCCCTCTTTCGCTTCGCACCGCAAGTTCTTCTTGGCGAGGTACGGATTGTGATCAATGGCGTCCTGCACCCGGTCTTCCAAACAAATGATGGTATTTTGCATATTCCCTATTTCCCTGTCAGGCGCGTTGCTTCAAACTTTTGCCCGATCCATGAGCGCCCGTCGAAATCCATCTGTGAAAATATCGGTGAAAAAAAGCGTCCAAGTGAGCGCGGAAACGAAAATTGATGACAAAAATCGACCCCATGTGCCCCAAAATCGACGGGTTGTATGGAAGGTGCTATCAACAGCTACCAAACCATGGCAACGCCACCAGCGACGAGTGCCCAGCCGGCAATATTCAGCCACACGACTCGTTGTCGGTATCGGAGCGAGGCAGTCGCTGCCTCAAGCCCCTTTGACAGAAATTCACATCGCTGCTGGTGCGAGGGATGAAGCCACGTTGCGCGAGCGCCCGGCCCCCCCGCGAGCTTGCCAATGACGAGCAGATAATCGTCACATCCGGCGATACCATCGTTCGGGGCAGTCGCAAAGCACCCACAATGGAAGCACGCGTCGAGGTCGGCTTGGAGCTCAAACAACCTTGCCAGTTTGCCCACCAGCACTCCGCCACAAGTCAAAGTCGCCGCCAGAGTCGCGGACAGGACGCCAAACTGATTCAAGGCAACGAAGTCGCCCCCGCGTTCGGCTGCAGCGTACTGCAACGTCATGATCAGGGCAGAACCGCTCGCCATCAACAAGCCGATGGCCGCCAACAACTTCAGGCTGTGACGACGACTGGCATGCGATAACTCGTGCTCCAACACCATCTCCAACTCGCCAAACCGCAAGCGATCCACCAGACCATCCGTCAGAAGCAGATAACGAAATTGGGGCACAAATCCGGTCATCGCCGCATTCAACGCAGTGCCGCCTGTCTCCCAGATCAGAACGTCGCGTACGTCGATTCCCCGAGATTCCAAGCGGTGTTCCAGTTTCTCACGGAGCTTGCCCGCTACCAATCGCCGCGTCCCCCACGTCCGATTCAGCAGGACGGGAAACGCCGCCGCCACGGAAAACAGGGGAACAATATGCACGAAGCTGGCCCATGTGAATTCCATCGCCGCAGGGAAGAGCAATTCGACGCTCTGGCACCAGCCGACGATCAGAGCGACCGGGACAACGGGAGGTACCAGCTGTAAGCGAACCAGCTTCGTGACAAACTGCATCCGCGATTGTCGCTGAGCGTTACGATCAACGACAATTTCGGCATCGTAAAAACATGCCCACGATAGCACCAGGGAACCGATGATCGGAACCAAGCCAGCCAGCGGTATCACCAGCGGTACTCGCGCAAGGACGGGAAGGTGTATGGTCGACGCAAACGATGTCCACATGAATTCGACCAAACGAATCCAGTCAAAACAGACCAGAGTTGCAACAACGACGATGATCCAAACGCACGTGTGCAGGCGATACCGCGATTCCAGCCGACGGATCGCCGTGGCCGACGACATCAGGCCGCTACTACAGTCCGCTCGCGTCTGCCAGGAGATTGCACGAGCGGTCATGACAACCAACCATTGACACAGAACAACGGCGATCAGCTTCGGCACCATCAACGAAACGTCGTTCGTCGTTCCATCGGTCGTCGTTCCACCGGCCGTCACGACAGACGCGACGATGAAGCTGGAAAGAACGGCCAGAACGATGCAGAATTGCATGGGCGCTTTGCCACGGGAAACAGAAACATCACAGTAGCGATGATTCCATCCTAATCACGCGGTGCGGCAACCCCATGCGGTCGGGCGGACCGTGATCGATTTGGGCCTAAGCGCCGGCCCTTTTGCTCATGTATCCCGATCAACACCTACAACCGGACGCAATGCCGACATGACGAGGTTCGAAATCGAGCTCATAAAGCCGCAGGAAGCTGACCTACGCAAGCGTCGCCATGCGTCCAGATTCGCGACGTCTCGCGTTCAAGCAGCCAGCAACCCGGACTAGTTCTGCAACCAACCCGGTAGCTCACCAGCGGACGGCAACGTAACGCCCTTCGCACACTCGATCTTCTCATTCGCGACGATTTCATCGATCGCTGGCTGGGGCGCGGCACTGTCGACGTTGAGAACGCCCAATGCGTTGCCACCGGCTTCGGACGTTGCCCGGCCCACGGACATCTGGGCGATATTCACTCCGTGGCTGGCGAAGGCCGTCCCGATGGTACCGATGATTCCAGGCACATCGGCATGTTCGAAAATCACCAGCTCGCCATCCAGATAGGCTTCCATGCGATACTCGTTCAGACGAATCAGACGCGGCATGTCACTTCCGAATAGCGTGCCTGCGGCCGTGTTGGATTGCGTCTCGCCCGTAACGGTGGCCGTTACCGACGATGAAAATGCTCCCGGGCCTGACGTCGCTTCGCTAACCAGTTCGATGCCTCGCTCGCGCAACATCACTTCGGCGTTGATGATGTTCAGTGACTCGTCGAAGGCGTTTTCCAACAAGCCGACGCAGAATGCCGAACACAGCAGCTTCGTATCCTTACCGGCAATTTCGCCGCGGAAGGTCAGCTTGCAAGACTTGATGGCTCCTTCGTTCCATTGTGCGAGCAGTACGCCCAATCGGTAGGCAACGTTGAGATAGCCTCGCATCGAATCGAGCGTCTTCGGATCAATCGCCGCGACATTGACCGAGTGACGAATCTCACCGGTGGTCAGGAAATTGATGCACAACTCACACGCCTCAACGGCGACATTCGTCTGAGCTTCTTCGGTACTCGCCCCGAGGTGTGGAGTACACACGACGTTCTTCATGCCGAACAGCGGACTCTCCTTGCAAGGCTCGTTCTCATAGACATCCAGTGCCACGCCGCCGATTTTGCCGCTCTCGAGGCCCTTTACCAGCGCCTCCTCGTTGTAGATGCCACCTCGCGCACAGTTGACCAACCGAGCCCCCGGCTTCAGGATCTCGATCGCACTTTCGTCGATCATGTTGCGGGTTGAATCATTCAGCGGCGTGTGAACTGACATGTAATCAATGCGCGGCAGCATGTCGTGAACTTTTTCTACCAGTTCAATGTTCAGCTCTTTCGCACGTTCCGCGGTCATGAACGGATCGAAGCCAATCACTCGCATGCCAAACGCAATCGCGCGACTGGCAACCTCAAGACCGATGCGTCCCAGCCCGACGATACCAATCGTCTTGTCCGCCAGCTGAGCTCCCATATAGAGCTTTCGATCCCAACGTCCCTCAACAAGGCTCTGATTCGCCGGGGCGATGTTCCGGGACAACGCCAGCATCATCGCGAACGCATGTTCAGCCGTACTCAGCGTGTTGCCGGTAGGCGTATTCATGACGACAATTCCCTGTCGGGTGGCCGCCGGCTTGTCGATATTGTCCGTGCCAACACCAGCCCGAACGATCGCCTTCAGCCGTGTGTTTCCTTCCAGGGACTCGGGCGTAATCTTGACGCCACTACGACAGATTGCGCCGTCATATTCCGCGAGCGTTGACTTGAGCTCATCGCCGGACAGCTTGAGTTTGATGTCGTATTCAATGCCGGGCGCTTCGTCCAGCATCTTCAGGCCTTCAGCGGCAATATCGTCCAGCACAATGATGCGTGCCATTTGAGTCTCGATGGTATGGAGGTTTGGGTGGCAGACGTCTCTGCGACAGATTCACGGAGACCCGGTCACGCGTTTGAGGGAAAGTTGATCAGCCGTTCTGGTTTCTGAATTCAACCATGTAGTCGCGAAGTGCCGTGACGCCTTCAACTGGCATCGCGTTATAGATTGACGCCCGAATACCGCCAACGCTGCGGTGTCCCTTCAGGCTTTGCAATCGATGCTCGGCCGCACCGGAAATAAAACGGTCCTGCAGCTCGTCGCTGGGTAGTCGGAACGTCACGTTCATCAACGACCGACTGTCCGGCTGGGCGTGTCCGGTGTAAAAGTCATCCGCATCGATGACCGAGTACAGCAAATCCGCCTTCTCGCGATTCTGTTTTTCCATCGCTGTCAGGCCGCCCTGGTCCTCCAGCCATTTCGCAACCAGACCAACAACGTAGATCCCGAAAGTGGGAGGCGTGTTGAACATCGAGCCATTGTCGGCGTGCGACTTGTAGTTACAGTAGCCAGGCAGATCGTCCGCGCCGCGATCCAGCAAGTCTTTCCGCACGATCACCACGGTAACACCGGATGGACCAGCGTTCTTCTGAGCACACGCGTAGACCATGCCATATTTTTCAATCGGCAGCGGGCGACACATGAAGTCCGAGGACGCGTCACAGATCAACGGGACATCCCCGACCTCGGGCTCGCTGAGGAACTGAACGCCCTGAATGGTTTCGTTGGAAGTGTAGTAGGCATAGGCCGCATCCGACGCAATGTTGAGCTCACCCGTCGTTGGCAGCCGGTCGTAGTTCGTTTCACCCGAGTCAAAGACCGTGTCGACTTTGCCTTCCTTCCTGGCTTCGTCGATGGCCTTCTTTCCCCACGACCCGGTCAGAATGTACGCCGCCGCCGAGTTCTGGCCTCGCAGCAGGTTCATCGGAATCATGGAAAACTGCAGTCGCGATCCGCCCTGCATGAACAGGATCTCGTGCGTGTCCGGCACACTCAGCAGTCGCTGCAGCCGCGCCTTCGCGTCCTCAAGAATGGCGGCGAACTGCGGGCTGCGGTGACTGATCTCCAGCACGGAAGCACCCGCGTCGCCGTAGCAAAGTAGTTCATTCTGTACCTGCTCGAGAACGGGAACCGGCAGGACAGCCGGACCTGCCGAGAAACTGAAGACTCGCTGACCAGTGAGGGTTGCCATTGTTATGCACCACGCCCGACAATTGTGAAAAGCCCTAGATTTTAGGTTGGGGCCCGCAGTCTGAACAGGACCCAAGGGTTGCCATTTTTCCCGCGAAACGCGGTGACTGGCCTTTGAATACCGCGTCTCAAACGCGACATTCAAATGCTCGCTCGCCAAAGCCCCACCAACACGCCACGGCGGCAGATTCCACCGACAAAACTAGCGTGTCTGCCAATTCGTGGTTCCCCGCGTCACTCTGGGATTGTTGGCCAGTCGCCCCGGAGAAGGCGGAGCCATCGCGATGCGTTGCTGCAAGGACGCGATGCGTTGCGTGACGCCGGGATGATAGCGATTCAGATTGTAGGCATGCTGATAATTCGTCAGTGCCTGCGCCAATCGACCTTCGTCCTCGCGTAGTCGTCCAAGCGCCGCCCAGGCTCGCGAGTTCGTGGAATCGACATCGAGTGCCTGCGCGAGGTACTGCACGGCGGAGTCCGAGTTGCCGTATTCTTCCTGCAATCGAGCCAACTCCACGTACGGCTCGGCAAGTCGAGGGCTGCGTTGTGCCCATCTTTCAAGGAGCTTGAAGGCGCTTTCCTTTCGATTCGTATCTGCCAGCAAAACGGCCAGCGCCCGGTGACAATCCACATGGTCGGCACTCAGGTCAAGACAGCGATGATAGAGACTCTCGGACTGCTCAAGGAGCTTGTCATCTCCCGTCCGGCGTCCCCAATCATGAAGCGTTGCGGCCAGATTATAGTAACCGTCGGGCCGGTCCGGGTTCGCGGCAATCGCCTGCTGAAACTGCTCAACGGCCGATTGATACTGTCCCTGCTGAAATTCCTGAACGCCGCGTCCGTTCAACGAATTCGCGGTTTGGCAGCCGCACACAAAGGTCGCAGCGAGGACGAGCAGTGCGATTCGCAAACGCAGTGGGTTGAACACCGTTGCAATCCTTTGCAGACGTGGAAAAAACCTAAAGACGGGGCGGGAGAATACCGACAGCCGAGATCTGGTGCAAGTTCAGTCACGGCAACAACGCTAGCACGGCAGTTCGAGCCACGAGCCCAATGGCACTCACTTTATGATTCCGCATTCAGCGGTCACGGTTTAAAGGATCGAGCGGAATCGCAGGCTTTTGAAGGTTTGTTCTTGTAATCTACCCAGTCGCGGAGCGACGGAATCCGATAGCCTGGGGCTTCCGTCCCAGGTAAATACCGCAACCAATTCGATATGAGTCGCGGAGCGACGGAATCCGATAGCCTGGGACTTCAGTCCCGGGTAAATACCGTAACCAATTCAATACGAGTCGCGGAGCGACGGCATTGGCTGGGGGCACAAGTCGGGTGCCGTCGCTCCGCGACTATCGGGATGGTATTTGATTCTATTCCTGGGACTGAAGTCCCAGGCTATCGGATGTCGTCGCTCCGCGACTGAGGAAAAGATCAGCCTCCAAGCTATAGTGAGTGCCACTCGCCACTCGCCACTCGCCACTCGACACTCGACACTCGACACTCGACACTCGACACTCGACACTCGCCACTCGACACTCGCCACTCGCCACTCGCCACTCGACACTCGCCACTCGCCACTCGCCACTCGACACTCGACACTCGACGCTCGACGCTCGACGCTTCGCACAGCGCACAAAAAAACCCCGGCTGGCCGTGATGCCAACCGAGGTCCGGGAGAAAGCACATTTCTGCTTAGAAGTCTTCCATCGAGTCGTCATCAAACTCGCTGGGGACATATTCTTCACGTCGGGGAACATCCGTGCCCGATAGCTCTTCGCCTTCAGCTCCTACGGCGACGAGTGATTCCGCGGGTGTCTCAATTTCAAGTGACTCTTCGACGGGAGGAGCCAACAATGCGACCTCTTCCGGGCTCAAGCGGCGATAGCCCAAATCACGAACAACCTCGAGGATCTCACTGCACGTCGGGAACATCCGTCCCGCCGCTCGCTTGTAAGCGTCCAGAGCGTGCATGAACTCGATTTCTTCGTTGTTGTAGTCACGTTCGCAGGTCGTCGGGTCGATCTGTCGACGGCGGTTAACCTTTTGGCGACGCTCGGGAGCGTCCTCGGCCGTACCCTCTTCAGCCAATGCCAGGTCCTCACGCTGATCCGTCTCTTCCGCGGCCGGCTTCGGTCGACGGCGATCCATGACGACTTCCTCGTCGCCAGCCTTCCTGGCCGGAGTCTTTTTCTTTGCCTTTGCCTTTGGCTTCGCCTTGGTCGAACGGGCGGGCTTGGCTTTTGCTGACTTGGACTTCGTTGTCGTTTTTGCTGCCTTGCTTGCTGGTTTTGCCTTGGTCGTTTTCGCTTTGGCCACGTTGAGTCTCTCCCGGGAATCAATCAGTCTTCTATACATGAGCCGACACGTTGCACGGCTCATTGCCTGGCGAGGCGATACTGTTAAACAGCGCCAGTTACAGAAAACATACACGCTGGTTAAACATGGTTAGGAAAGTCGACGTTAACGTTGAGAGAAACAAACGTGCCCCGGTCGATGCTACCGATTGCGCCGGTTACAGGGCCCAGCTTCGAGCGACGAGGCGCGAGCGTCTAGTCTCGAGAAATCCCGGGAAGCAGCCAGCGAATCAGGAGGCAGTCCAGCAAGACGTCCCCGGCAAGAACAGGAAGAATACCGCCTGAAAACCGCTATTCGCTGCGGCCCAACTCCACCAGCACCGCCATCCGCTGTTCCATTGAAGTGTTGGCGAAACGGATTAGCTGAACCGTTGCCGTGTCCCCGACGTCCAGGGTTTCCAGCTTCTGATAGAGATCATCGATTTCATTGATTGGCGTATCGTCGATCGCAACGATCAGATCACCATAGATAAGGTGCCCGGACTCGTCGTAGCGAAATGGAAGAATGCCGGCCCTCGCCGCGGGTCCATTCCGGGACAGGAATTTCACCAGCACGCCATTGAGTCCAGCTCGTCGAGTCAGCGCAGGATTGACTGGCACAATGCCGAGAGCGGGCGTAATCAGGCGACGATGCTCGACCAGTTGCGGCACCACGCGACGCACGGTGTCGACAGGAATCGCAAATCCGACGCCATCACTGGAACCGGTCGAACTGGCAATGGCCGTGTTCACACCAATCAGTCGACCGGCACTATCAAGTAAGGGTCCTCCCGAGTTGCCTGGGTTTATCGCGGCATCGGTCTGGATGACGTCCGAGATCGGCCGTTCGGTCGTCGAACGGATCTCGCGGCCCAACCCACTGATCAGGCCTGTCGTCAGTGTCTGATCCAGCCCGAACGGATTTCCAATCGCAAAGACCTTCTGACCAACCTGCAGATTGGTCGACTCGCCAACCGCCAACGGCACCAACTGCCCGTCGTCGACAACGACGCGTAAAATCGCAAGGTCCTTGTGAGGAGCAACCCCAACGAGCTCTGCCTCCACCGTCCTCTGACTGGCAAACGTCACCAACACCTTTGCGGCATCTTCAATAACGTGGTAGTTGGTCACGATGTGGCCCTGATGATCCCACACGAAGCCAGACCCCGTTCCTCCCGTCGTAGCTCGCTCCGCCGAAATCGTGCCGCGACCAGAAAGAAGCGTCGTGATGTGCACAACGGACTGCGAGCACTTCTGAAACAGCTCGATCGTCGACTTTTCATCTTCGGCGAGATCCCCACGCGGAGTGACCGGGCGTACCGCGGCCTGAGCCCAAACCCTGCGACGATTCAATCGTTCAGACAACAGAAATCCGACCGCCAGTGTCAACAACAGCAGCAACGCTACAACCAGTTTGTTCACCGGGTGTGCATCCGCCGATAGATACGACAGGTCTCGTTTCGCAGTCATCGCAATTCAGCCCCGTTTACTCGTGCTCGCCCCGCTCCAAAGCCTAGCCAAGCTTACTTTGCGTTCTTCTGCTGTAGCCAGGGAATTGTGAACCTCGCCAGAACGATCTTCTTCGAGCCCGCAATTTCATAGAGGCACGCCAGCGAACGGTCCGGCAACACGGTCAAGCACGAATAGGCGGCCGATCCTTCTTCAATCACGCGAGAAACCGGCCAAGTCTCCCCGTCGTCGTTACTCATCCGCACCGTCATCTGCCGACGATTGGTCGTTGATGCCGGATTCGAGAAGAACAGGGGAGGGCGGCGGAAGGTGTCGTGACTGTGCTTCACGAAACTTGCCTGGCAAATCGGTTCGATCAGCGTCTCATCAAACGTATGCGGATTCCAGGTCTCACCGCCATCTTCGCTGATGGCGATCGCCCGCTTCCCACCAAGCTCCTTTTGCCCGCCGTCGCGATCCCAGTAGTTACGCATGTTGATCATCAGTCGGCCGTCGTGTAATTCCACAACCTGACATTCGTCCGTGTGGTCGGCAACCGAACCACCAAGCTGCCATGACTTCCCGTGATCGTCACTGTAGAAAACGTGCGATAGCTTGATCCATTTGCCATCACGTTTCTCGCGGTGGTCGCAGGGGATCACCATCCGCCCTCGATATTTGCCACGAGTCAACTGAATGCCAACGCCGGGACCGGTCGCATACCAGCCCCAGTCCTTCTCCTTGGTGTCAGCCGTGATGTCGTACGGCTTTGCCCAGGTTTTCCCATTGTCGTTGCTGTAGGTCATCAGGACGTCGTCGTTATTGCGACAGAAAGGCAGCCAGATGGTTCCTGTGTCCTGATCCTGAACCGGACACGGATTGCCGATCGTGACCTTCGCCGTTCCACCCTCCTCATAGATCAGCTGCAGGTCGCTCCACGTCTCTCCCAGGTCGTCGCTCCGCTTCATGACCAAATCGAGGTCGCCGTGATCGCCGCGCCCCGTCTTTCGGCCTTCGCAAATCGCCAACATGGATCCCTCCCGAGTCGTTAGCAGCGCCGGAATCCGGTAAGTGTGATAGCCAGCCTGCCCTGAGACGAACACGTCGCCCTTCCTCAATTCATTGGGCGGATCCTTGGTCAGCGTCGTCGGGTTGTCGACATGGCCCGCAGGCCGAGTTCCCGTACCGGCGACCTTCGTACCGTCATCGCCCAAGTCCGCTCGCATGCGATCCAGCAGCTTCTTCATCCGGGCAACGACGGCCGGATGTTCCGCGGCCACATTCTTCGTTTCGCCAATGTCATCTGCGAGGTTGTAGAGTTCGGGAACCTCCAGCACGACGGGCTTGTTACCCTGCGGTCGATGCTTCTCAAAGTACTTCCAGTCCCCGGCGCGGACGGCATTCAGATTGCCGCGAAAATAGTAGTAGAAAGCATCATGAGGAGAGTCGGTCGATTTCCCCATCAGAATCGAACTGATGTCTCTACCGTCAATCTTCCGGTCCGGCTGATAGGCGTCGCCGCTGAGCTTGCAGAACGTTGGCAACAGGTCAAAGCTGACCGTCAACGCATCACTCTCTGAATCCGCCGGAATCGTTCCCGGCCACCGAGCCGCAAAACAAACACGTTGACCACCTTCCCACGTCGTCCCTTTGCCACCTCGCAATGGCTTGTTTACGGCTCCATGGTGCGTCGCACCGCCGTTGTCAGAAGTGAAAATCACCAGCGTGTCTTCTTCCAGGTTCAGCTCTTTCAGCTTGTCGAGGATCTCTCCCGTCGACCAGTCAATCTCCTCGACAGCATCCCCCCAAGCCTTGTTCGCTGATTTGTCCGCGAAACCGGATGTTGCATACTGCGGCCAGTGCGGCATGGAGTGCGGCAAGTAAAGGAAGAACGGCTTCGACTGATTCGTCTCGATGAACTCGATTGCTTCTTCGGTGTATCGTTTGGTGATGTAGCGTTGATCGGGCTCCATTTCGATCACCTTTTCATCTCTCAACAAGGGCGTTGCCGGATAGCCCTTCACCGGGCGGTCCATCTTGCCCATGTCGTTCGAAAACGGAATCCCAAAGTACGAGCCAAAACCGTGTCGCGTCGGCAGGTAGGCGGGCTGATCGCCAAGGTGCCACTTGCCCACAATGGCGGTCGCATAGCCGCGGTCCCGCAGGGCTTCGGCCATCGTCGTCTCGTCGGAATTGATGCCACGCGCGTTGCCCGGGAACAGGACCCATTGCCCCTTTTCGTTCTCGTGCATACCGATCCGTTTTGGATAGCAGCCGGTCATCAACGAAGAACGCGACGGTGTGCAGACGCTGCAAGTCGAGTAGAAATTCGTCAGCCGAACACCCTGGCTGGCCATTTCATCAATGTTGGGTGTGCGATGATTCTCCGAACCAAAAGCACCAATGTCGGCGTAGCCCAAATCATCGCAGAAGATCACGATGAAATTCGGTTGCCGCGCTGCGGCCGGCAAAGCAATCAGAAGCAAGAACAGTAAACAGAGCGGTCGTCGATAATTCATGATCGCCTCAATGTACGGGCCCCGATGACTCAGATGAGGCCGCAACAAGCTTGTCAGTTACCCGGAAAAAATTCAGCTGGGCTGCATCCACACCATGGAACGTCAGCCTGATGCCCAGCAATTTAGCGTATCGCCTGACGTGATGCATCTATCGCAAAGAATGGCTTTCACGGTGCAAAACAGAATTCGGACGCCTTACAGGGCCGACCGCGGCGAGCCAGTCCATGGGCGCAACGAAAGTTGGCGGAAGAGCCGCGGGCGGAAGAGACGCTCGTCCGCCTGCGATCGATTCACGAAAAAAGCAGCCCTCCATGGAAGAGGGCTGCTTCTTGGTGCGTCTGATTATAAGACCGCTCGTACCGCCAAATGACTCTCATAGGACGGAACGTGTTCAGGATGGCCGACGAGCTTCCGCCGGGTCATCGATTTAAAACACGTCAAGCACGAACTGATGTCCGCGGTGGTAAGGTCGCGGGCTGGGATAGTAGTTGTGCCACTTGCGATTGTAGACCGGAATTCGCATCTGTTGCGTGTACCGGTAGTACAAGTTGTCGGCGCTTCGGTATGCGTCTTTGCCCGCGTAGTTGTGCGGGTAGTAGACGTACGGATAGTGATAGAAACGGTCCCAACTCTGGGCGCTCTTTGCTCCCCACGACTGCCCGAATGCCTGCTGGGCACTCGCGTCCTCGGTTGAAACAAAGCCTAGCAGTACGGCACAAACCGCTGCCAACAATAGCTGACGAATCATCGAATTTCCCCCTTCGATTCCAACGACCGAGTTGGTCCACTCGGGCTGCTTCTGGTTTTGGGTAGCCAACACATGGCAACAAAATCGCGGGATGTGGAATCCCTGAGTTTCCAACAGGGATACACGTCACCATGTGTCCGCAAAGATGATCGGCAATCCCTGCCGCCGGCATTGAAAGATTATCCGGCAAGATCCGTAAAGTTGGGAAAGTGGGAAGAGATTCCGATTAGGTGAACCCGACCGCCAGGAGTCGTCCTCGCAGGGCGATGCAAGCACGCATAAAACCAGCCGCGACGCACATGCCAACCGCAAAACGCAAGCGAGCCGCAACTTGCAAGCAGCCTAAACACCGCCGAGGCTACTCGGGCATCTTTCCGGCCAGGATCTCATCTTCCCACGTATCCATCAGCGGCCAGTCCACGGCGCACGTGCCGAAGTCAGCCATCGACTGATAGCCAATCAGCCGTTCGATCGTCGCGTCCAGCAGCGCGTCGTCCTTCTTGAAGATAGGACCGTGGCTGGGCAGCAGCCATTTCGCGTCGCACTCGCGAATCCGTTTCAGCGACTTGATAAAGTCCGGAATGTTGCTGCCGTGGTGGGCGTCGATGACTCCCACGCAGCCATCGCGGTAAATATTGTCTCCGCTAAACAGCAGGTCGCCCATGCGGAATGAAAGCTGACTGTCCGTGTGACCGGGCGTATGCCAAACTTCCAGCTCAAGATTACCAACCTTCAATTTGTCGCCTTCGTCCACCAACGTGTCGACTTTCACGGGTGGCATATCAAGATGGATGCCCTGTGCTGCAATCTCTGCGTAGGTCTTGATTTTGTCGCCTTCCTCCAGCGGTTGCGCCGCAAGTTTGTGTCCGGTGACGGTCGTCTTCAGCAGTTGCTTGGCCTTGGCCAACCCCTGAATGTGGTCCGCATCGGCATGCGTGGCAACGAGCGTACTGCAATTGGACAGAGGAAAATCAAGCTGCCGAATGAGTTCGATGATTTCGTCGACGGTTTCCTCAAACCCGATGTCGATCAGAATCCACTCGCCTTCGTCGAACACGAGGTAGACGTTGCAGCCCAACAATTGGCCGGCCTGCATATTGATTTCAATAACGTTAGGAAATATCGGTTTTCTTTTCTGCATCTCAGCGTCCTGATTGGGACCAAGTTGGCTCGCTCGTCGAGCTGGCTGGCAAGGTCTCGAATTCTCCAAAATTCTAGTCCGCAACACGAAATCCAACCACCGCCCTGGAATCGACGCTAACGATCCTGAAGATCGCTCACGATTCCCGCGAGGCCTTCTCGCCAGGAAGGAAACTGAAAATCGGGGTTCACAGCACTCACCAGGCGGTCGTTGCGAATCCGTTTGCTACCTCGAGCTCGTTCGGCTCGCCCACTGCCCGCCGGCGGCGGTACAAACGCGGGCTCCTCCAGTTCCAGCAATTCAGCCAGCAACCGATAGAAATCTCCACGCTGAACCGGATGACCATCGGACACACAAAACGTTGCGGGTGGTTCCAGCGACCGATCCACCGCCGCAATAATGCGGACCACGTCGTCGACGTGTATCAGGTTCAGCCACGCGTCGGCCGCAACCGATAACGGCTCGCCCCGACGCAACAGTTCAACCTGTGGCAATCGAGCTGGACCATAGATGCCCGCCAAACGCAGAATCACGGTTTTCGCAGCCAACGTTGGATGAGCCAGCAACAGTTGCTCGGCAGCAAGACACGCTTTGCCGCCGTCCCGATTGGGTTTGCAGGCGGACTCCTCATCCACCCAGCCTCCATCCGTTTGACCGTATACGCCCGTCGAAGAAACGTAGATGAATCGCGAAACGTCGCCTGGACACGCTTCTACGATCCGGCGAAGACCGTCTACATAGACGTCGTGAATCTTGTCGCCGGATGTCCGGTCAAAGCCGACCGCAAACACGACCGTGTCGACTTCCGGTAACGGCTCACGCAGCGGCGCGGTCACATCGAACACAATCGGTTCGATTCCCTCGGCGCGAAAACGGTCAGCGCGTTCTTCGCTGCGAGTGGAGGCGAAGACCACCTCGTCTCGTTCAATCCAGTAACGGGCCAGTCTTCTCCCGACATATCCACAGCCAACAATCAGTTTTGCCACGATTCCATTTTGTTCGATCGAGTACGCTCAGGGTCCTTCACTGTTCCGGATCCGCAACGATTATAGCGTCACCGTCGTTTGCACGCAGAATGTTGCGCACCCGCAAAATCGATACGATGGTCGCAATAATCGGCTATGCTGAGGTCGGTACCCCAAACGTGAGGCAAGGTTCCGCGAAAACCCGATTCGGTTTTGTTAATATGAGGGATGTCATCTCAGGATTTTTTGCGTAGGGACAAAGCCAATATGCGTGACGAAACGTTTGCGATCCGGCGACTTGCAGCTCGTGCCGTGCTGATACTCTGTTTCTCCGCTTCCGTTCTGTTCGCGACCGAACCAACGCAAACTCTCTCGCTGGCGACTCAGCCAACTTCGGTTCGCGTGCGAGTCCACAGCGACCTCGAAGAGCTCGAATCCCGCGCTCGTATCGCCACACGCAAAGCCGTTGACGCAACGGTGTCCGTTCAGGTCGGCCGAGGGAAGGGCGGCGGGTTTGCCTTTGGCAGCGGTGTCCTGGTCAGCAAGGATGGATACGTCCTCACGGCCGCACACGTTTCCAGCCGTCCCAACGAAGTCGTCATCTTTCGATTCGCCGACGGACGATCTGCCCGTGGCATTACGCTGGGTCTGCACAAGGACCTCGATATGGGCCTCATGAAAATTACCGACGGCTCCGGTCCATGGCCCTTCCTGAAACGTTCGCGATCCTCCGAGGTGAAGGCCGGCGACTGGGTCATCGCCACCGGACATCCGGGAGGCTTTGATCAGAGCGCACCGGCCGTCGCCCGATTGGGACGAATCCTGAAACCCACTCACAAGGTCTTCCTCACCGACTGCACGCTCGTGGGCGGTGACTCCGGCGGACCGCTCGTTGACATCGATGGCAATCTGATTGGAATCCACAGTCGCATCGGCGCGGACCTGACGACCAACCTTCACGTCCCCATTGATCGCTTCGCCGAAAACTGGTCGCGTCTCGCCCGCAAGGACGTGTGGGGGCTGATGCTCACCACACGCCCATGGATCGGCGTTGACCACGACGAATCCTTTGACGAGGCACGTATTCGAGGCGTCCGCTCGAACAGCCCCGCCGCAATGGCCGGCATCAAGGCCGGTGATACGGTCATCCGGTTCGATGGCAAATCGATCAAATCCTTCAGCGAACTAAAACGCATTGTCGCCCGCCAAACGCCCGGCGCAGAGGTCGCCATCCAGTACCGACGCAACGACTCGCTGTACGAGTCCGTTGTCGAAATCGGCAAGAAGCGTTCGCAGGCCGATTCGCAGACACGCGACGATGCCGAATTGCTCCGCGACTGGCTGCAGCAAATTGGTCGGCGCAACGGCGGCAACGGTATGGCGATCGCCGGGATTGGAAAAAACGCCGACCAGGTGAAAGAGTCTTTTCATGACGTCCTTGCCAAGGCGAGCCAGTCGACGGTTCAAGTGATCGCCTCGGGTACGGTGGTTGCCTTCGGCACGATCGTTGATGACCACCTGATTCTGACCAAGGCGAGCCAACTCCGTGGCGAGAACCTTCGTTGCCAGTATCGAAACACACGATCGTTCCCCGTCGAATTGGTCAGCGAACTCAGGGAGTTCGATCTTGCCTTGCTGAAGTGCCGCCGCACCCTCCCCAAGGTCATGATGCGATCCACCGCACCACCAGAGCCCGGCTCGCTTATCGCCAGCTCAGGCCTGAACGTCTGGCCACTCGCCATCGGCGTCGTCAGTTGCAATCCAACCGCGATTCCTAGCGAAGGGAAACTGGGGATTCAAATGAAAGGCGACCTACCGCGCGTGACGGGACTGATCACGGGCAGTGGCGCAGATACTGCCGGCATCCAGGTCAATGATCTCGTCAAAGCCGTCAACAGCAAACCCATCCAGACCGGTAAGGAATTGATCGACATCGTCCGGGGCGGATTCCCGGGCGACATCCTGCAACTGACGATCGATCGAAATGGCGACCTGTTGGAATACGCCGTCGAACTCCTTCGCTATTCACAGTTCGACGAGGCGCTGGCAGATTTCGAGGACTTCATCGGCGGACAACTGAGCGAACGACGCACGGGTTTCAATCGCGTCCTGCAACATGACACGGCGATTCGTCCCTTGCACTGCGGCGGCCCCGTGGTCGATATCCACGGCCAATTCGTAGGCATCAACATCGCCCGAGCAGCTCGTACAAGCAGTTATCTCCTGCCCGCGGCAGAGGTCAAACGCGCACTCGAAATCCTTCAGTCCCGCCGAACGGATACGCCCGTCACCGTCGACGTCGGAGCCGGTGAAGCACGAGTAATTCCTCACAACGTTCTGAAAGTGCCCAATTGAGCGACCCGGAACGGGAATCAGCACCGGACTCAACACCGGAAGGCGAAGCGAACTCAGCAACGGAAGCCGGATCACTCGCTATCCCGCGCGAAGGACGACTCGCCGGCATCGACTTCGGCACCGTTCGCATCGGTATCGCCGTGAGCGACCCCGGTCAGATTCTCGCCAGCCCGCTGGAAAACTACACCCGGCAGGACGAGCCGCGTGACGCGCAGCACTTTCGCGAACTGGTCGCAGAAGAGGCCATCGCTGGGTTCATCGTCGGCCTGCCAATCTATCCCAGTGGAGACGAGAGCCCGAAATCCGCGGAGGCACGCGTCTTTGGAAGTTGGCTGGCGAAGCACACCGGGCTCCCCGTCGCCTACCAGGACGAGCGATACACCTCAGCGGATGCGGAGGATCAGATGATCTCCGCCAACCTGACGCGGAAGCGACGCAAGAAACGACTGGACATGATGGCGGCCCAGATCATTCTGCGTTCGTATCTGGAGCGGCCTCGAGCGTAGCAACGTCTCGTCGGTTTGCGAGCATTCGCCGACAGCCAACCCGTGGCTGGCCGTCCTGCGAAAGTCGTCCGTGAACGTATTAGCCTTCAACCGGACAAAATCGTTTAGAGGTAGTCGTTCAGACCTTCCTCTTCCAACAGTTTGACGATTTTCCGAACGGACTCTTCGTCATGTCGATTTGCAACCAACGTCGCGTTCTCGGTGTGCACCACGATCAGATCTTTCACGCCCACGGTCGCAATGAGATGCTTGCCTTCCGTGCGAAGAATCGAGTTGGAGGTCTCAATCGCCCGACAATCGCCCACCAGCGTGTTACCGTCGTCATCCGTGCCACGTAGCCGCTCAAGGGAAGTCCAACTGCCGACATCATCCCATTGATAGGGTGCCTCGATCACGGCCACTTCGTCGGCGCGTTCCATCACGGCATAGTCGATCGATGTACCTTTGATCTGCTCGAACTCCGACTGCAGAACCTCGTAGAACCGCGGTGTTCCCATTGCGTCGCGAATGGCCGCAATGTGGCCAAACATCGCGGGTTCATATTTTTCCAGCAGATCGAGAATCGTCTGGGCACGCCAGACAAAGATGCCGGAATTCCAGTAGAACGTACCCGCTTCCAGATACTGAGCGGCCACATCGGCTTTTGGCTTTTCCCGAAACTGGCGGACGCGATACTGCCCCTCGCCGCCAATGGACTCGTCGCGTTCGATGTACCCAAACGATTCCGCCGGGTAGCTGGGTTTGATTCCAAAGGTAACCAGTCGCGACGAGTTCTCTTCGACAAGCTGCACTGCCTGCTGAATGGCGCCCTGAAAAACTTCGTCCGGCGAAATGACGTGATCGGCCGGCATCACGGCCATGATCGCATCGGGATCGTTCTGACAAACCCACGCGGCCGCCAACCCAACGCACGGTGCGGTGTCGCGTTTGCAGGGTTCGCCCAGCACACTTTCGGCTGGCAGTTGTGGCAACTGCGCGCGAATCGGATCTACCAAGCGCTGGTTGGTGACAATCAGCACGCGGTCGTTGGCAACCGAGGCCCCCAATCGGGAGATCGTGGCCTGAATCATGGACTGTTCGCCAGCCAGATTCAAAAGCTGCTTGGGCCTCATCGCCCGACTGGCCGGCCAGAAGCGTGTCCCTGATCCGCCCGCCATAATGACTGCGTGTAGCATCCCGTAATCCTTTTCTGTAGATGCAGTTGCCCGAAGCGATGTCTGATGACTCACCGGGACGTTCGCTTTGCCAACGCCCCAGTCCATCACATCGTTCAGATTTCGAAGTACTGGTCCTCGCTGATGAACAGCGAATCCGTGATCTTGTCCTTCAGCTCCTCGCTGTCAATTGCAAACAGCGGGTTAATCTCCACTCGCACTCCCGGCTTCACCGTTGCACCGGCGGCTTCCAGCATCCGGGTATGCTTCGCAACAATCGCATCGCGAACGTACTCGGGTGTGTCCTTGGGAGCACCGCTGGCATTCTTCAGCGGAGCAAAGACCCATTGCTCTTCTGCTTCGACGACGATTGGATTCTTGGCCAGTGGCATCAGGTCGAAGATGAATTTTTCAAACTTGGTCGCATTCGGAGTGTCCGGCGTCACGAGTTCACCGTCGGCATTGATGAACGGCACTTTCTTGGAAGCGCGGTGATACGGAAGCGATTTACCATCCCCGGCAGTCCGCTCGACAAACGGCGTTGCGAAAACGTGCACGGCAATGTTGCCGGCCCAGAATACCGGCGCGCCATTTTCGTCGCGTCGGTCCGCCTGACTCTCGGGCAGATCGCTGTATTCGATGATCATCATCTGATCGTCGACGGTGGCGACATTCCCTACCTTTTCCATTGGATCCCGCTTGGCAATCACTTGCGTTGTGAGTTCCGAATTGGAAAGCACGTGGTAGCCAATCAGTTCCGCTTCGCAGATTTCCACCAGGGGATTGTCAACCTGGAAGTAGAACAGATGCTTGATGCCCCGTCGCTTGATGTCTTCAATCGAACCGGATTTCTCCAGGGCCGGCAGCGTACCACCGTGCCCATCGGGACTCTTGAACAGGCGGTCCTTCCCGGCCAACAACAATTCGCCGGTCGTTGAGTCTACCGCCGGCATCATTCCCTGGCAGAAAATCTGCAAGTCCGATTCGGCCATACCAAACCGGTTGTTCTCTTCCACGAACCGCACCGTCGCGTCATGCGTCGCGGGACTGGTCATCAGATAGAGCGGAATCGAAACGCCGTGCCGGTTTGCAATTGCACGGATTTTCTCTACGTGAATCTGCAGTAGCGTGCGATCCGACAGGGGACCGATCTTGTACATACTCTTGGGAAGATCAAAGCCAAGCCGGCTGCCCTGACCACCTGCCACCAGAATGACGCCGACCTCACCGTTGGCCAGCGCCTTGCTGCCCGCCTCTTTGGCTTGTTCGGGAGAGAATCGATTGGCACTGTCATTGAGCCGGAACGCGGCCGGCGCACTGGCGCGACTGGCGAGGTCACTCCAGTCGACCGTCTTGTCCTCACCAGCGAACAGTTGATCCATCAATTCGAAGTCAACCTCGTCAATCTGCTGCGACAGACTCGACTGCTGTTCGGCGGTCAGCTCATCCCAAAAAGCAAGCAGGTGGTTTTGTTTTGCGGGGACTTCTTTTTGCATGGTCAGGTCCGACATGATTTGTTCCAGGCATTTCGAATCATAAGTTTAGAAAAATTTTCCATTAACCCAAAGATAGGCCAGGTAACAAAGCAGCGGAAAGAATATGAAGATCGTGCCGTAGGTAAAAATCGTAGTCCGGGTTTTCTTGGGCCAACGCGCCATTGTCTACTCTTAAACTCGTAATTGTTGATAAGGATTGTTTGAATAATGGCGAGGGCTTGTCTCCACCGGAATATTCCGCCTACTTTTCGATCGCCCAAATGTTCTGAAAAACCACCTTACTGCCTCGAGCCTGCAACAACAGCGGCGCAGGGCCAGGCTGCTCGCGAAGCGCCCCCGGAGTGTGCTCCTCCAGTTCGAGGTCCTCATAGATCGTGACGCCATTGTGTTTCACGGTAATTCGAGCGTTCTGTACCTTGGTGTCGCCTTCCCACACTGCCGCCGTGAAGTCCACGTCGTACGTCTGCCAAACCAGCGGGGGGAAGCACATATTCACTTTTGGGGCTCTTATCCGATACAAGCTCCCGCAACTCGCAAGGCCAGGTAACTGACCAAACGAATCCAAAATCTGAATTTCGTACCTGCTTTGCATGTATACGCCACTGTTGCCGCGACGCTGGCCTCGCAGATTAGGCCGAAACGGAATCCGAAATTCGATATGCAGCCGATGGTCGCCCAACTTCTTTCGCGTCGAACAATTAGAAGCCAGCAAGTGACCGTCGGCAGAGATCCGCGGCTTGACCCAATTTTGTTTTGAGTCCTTCCCCGAGAAGAGAACCACAGCCCCGGCAGGTGGCGCGAGCCCCTGTGTTGGACTCTTGCGAACGACCTTCTTGAATCGCCCCACCTCCTCGCCCGTCACACTTCGGAGCGTCATCAAATTGCCGTCGGCGACACCTTCCAAATGAGCCCCTTTAATGACGACTCGATCCTGCTCCCATTCGGCGGAGATATATTTACGAGCGGGAGATTTGGATTGCGAACCAGGAAAGCCACCTTCCATAAGAATGACGCGAAATTTCCTGCCGATCACCGCGACGACATGCGCGGCCGTTTTCTTGCCATTCAACGAACCAACGTAGTCCCCCTGAATTGCCGAAGGGACTCCTGCCGGTGGGCCATCGCCCTCCTTTGCCGGATCCGCCAACGCGTGGCTTGAGTTGAAGACGCAGATCGCCCCGATCGTCAGGACAAATGCAACTCGAAATATGGGGCGGAATGCTGACATCGAGGAATCTGAATGCAAAGATGAACTTGCCCGATCCATGCCTATAGTGTCTAGAACAAGTTCCAAAATCGGAAACTGGTTTCAAGCCAGTTTCAAATCGACGCTGCAGACAACCTCGGCCAAGCCGCGAACGCGAGCTTCAGCGCGAACCCAAGCGTCGGTTGAGCCGCTGAACCGGATCTTGAAACCTGCTTTAGAGCATACCGCAAACGACGCGGGATGTCGCCAACACGCATTCCTCAACAGCATTTACAATTCCGAGCCATGATTACGCTGCTTTTCGACATCGATGGAACGCTGATTCGATCCGGTGGGGCCGGTTCGGTTGCTATGGCGAGTGCCCTCTCAGAGCAGTTTGACGTAGCCGGCCACACCGACGGCATCTCATTCTCTGGGCGAACCGACCTCGCGATTACCCACGATCTTTTTGCGAAATTTGGCATCCCGGCGACGCCCGACAACGTCAGCGCGTTCTACGACGCCTACCTCGCAGAGCTACAAGTCGCGCTCACAAAACGAGAGGGTGTCGTGCTACCGGGGGTTCGCAAACTGCTGGACGAATTGAAGCAGCACCCGGCTTGCAGCTTGGGCCTGCTGACCGGCAACATGAAAGACGCCGCCAAAATCAAACTCAATCACTTTGAGCTCTGGGAATACTTCGACTTCGGAGGCTACGGCGACGCAACTCTACACCGCAGTGAGGTGGCTCGCGATGCAGTCGATTCGGCGCAGACTTCTAACGTGACGATTGATCGCAATCGCACCTGGACAATCGGCGACACGCCCAACGACATCCATTGCGCACAAGCGGAAGAAATTCGTGTCATGGGAGTCGCGACCGGGCAGCACTCGGTCGACGAACTGGCGGCGCACAAGCCGGACGCCCTGATGGCGGATTTGGAAGACGTGTCCCGGATCCTGCTCGAGCTGGGCCTGATCCTGCCCGAGTGATTTCCCCCGAGTGATTCGGCACACACCACCGTTCTACGGGCTGCTCGCAATTTCCCAGATAGCGCGGTAAACTCCCGGCTGATCTGAAGGAATATACCGTCGTGGGGGCGATCGTGCCGAAGGAATTTAAGCAGAGTGACAGACCCGTCGCTTCCGGCCCACCGCAGGAAAGCACGGATCAGATCCAGCTTGTCGAGCCGGACTCGGAAGTCCGAAAACTGCTGAAGGATCGCCAGACCAGCAGCCTGCAAAAATACATGTGGCTCACCACGGGCAAGACGTCACTCCTGCAGCTGGCCTACTTCGAAACGGTCATGTTCTTTCTCGCCGGCATGCGTGGGGCGTTGGGAATTTTTCTCAGACAGAAATTCTACCGCAGCCTGTTCAAGGAGTGCGGCCGCGGCGTGGTATTCGGCCGTAACATCACCATTCGCCATCCACACCGCATTCGCATCGGCGATGGCGTCATCCTTGACGAAAACGTCGTGCTCGATGGCAAGGGCGAAGCGGACACGACGATTTCGATCGGCGACAAAGTCATCGTCGGGCGCAATTCCAGCCTTGTGTGCAAGGGTGGTCGCATCGAGGTCGCCACACGCGCCAACATCAGCCTCAACTGCACCATCATTTCCGAGACCTTTGTTGCGATTGGCGATAGCACTCTACTCGGCGGACACTGCTACATCATCGCCGGCGGTAACCATGGCATCGAGTTCAACGGCGTCAACTTCGTCGATCAACCACGCACGCAAAAAGGCGGCGTCGAAATCCTCTCCAACTGCTGGATTGGTGCCAACGCCACAATTCTTGATGGAACACGAATCGGTCCTGACGCGGTCGTCGGTGCCGCGTCCCTGGTAAATCGCGACGTAGCCTCTCGCACCATCGTCGGCGGGGTACCGGCACAGCCAATTTCGCGTGACCAGAGCAAAGTCAAAATGCCACGGATTGCTCACTAAGTTTCTCTTGCGGCCAGTGCTGTCACGCCGTGTGCCGACTGGAACACTGTTCAGACTGTGCTCCTGTTTTCACGCTCCTGTTTTCACGCTCCTGTTTTCACGCTCCTGTTTTCACGCTCCTGTTTTCACGCTCCTGTTTTCACGCTCCTGCTTTGCCAGCCGCGTGCGCCTGCGATCCATCGCGACAGCGGCTAACGCGATCCGCTAGCACGAAAAGAAATCCGCATGGGGAGATTGCCCGTCATGGGTTACCTTTAGTCAAAGTTACAGGGTTCGGTCATTTTTGCTCCCGCGCACGAATCGGCCGTTTGAAGGATAAGGCCCGGTGACTGGGGAAACAGGATGTTTCTCGCGTTGCAAATTGAATTGCAACATTTGGCTCGGCGTTTGCAATAAGCAAGTCAGTCAAAACAAAAAGGCCCCGGGTCGCTTTGCAAGAGGCGATCGAATCCAAGGAAGGAGTCCGGAGCATGGAAGCTCTAGTCGTCCGCGTTTGCGCGTCTGCACTCTGTCTGGTTCTGGCGACACCGTTCTTCGCCACCGCCGCATCCCACCGCACCGAAAACTTCATCGTCAACGCACGCAACCGCGCTCTGGCGATCGAGATCGGTGAAGCCGCCGAACGGTATCGCGCTGAACTGGCCATCGAATGGCTGGGGCATACGTTGCCTCGGTGGAGTCAGCCCTGCCCAATCCAGGCCAACGTCGATCCACGGAAAGGAGCCGGCGGCGCAACGAGCTTCGTCTTCGAAACGTCGGAACCAACGTACGCTCGCGCCAGCCACCGCCCGACCGGCGACGGGCTCTTTCAATCCAAACCCGCAGGACGGCCCTTCGGATGGGAAATGACCGTCGAAGGCTCACGTCAACGCATCCTCGATTCCGTGTTACCGCACGAAGTGACGCACACGATTTTCGCGTCCCACTTCGGACGTCCATTGCCCCGTTGGGCCGATGAAGGAGCCTGCACGACGGTCGAACATCACAGCGAAAAAGCCAAACAACATCAGAACCTCTATCAGTACCTGAAGACCGATCGAGGCATCGCATTTAATCGCATGTTTTCCATGACAGAATATCCCGCCGATATCCTGCCGCTGTACTCGCAGGGTTTTTCGCTGGCACGATTCCTGATTTCGCAGGGTGGCAAACGGAAGTTCGTCGAATACATCGGCGACGGGCTGGAAACGAACGACTGGACCAGTAGCACTCAAAGCCACTATGGCTACGAATCGCTGTCAGATCTGCAAGTCACCTGGCTCGATTGGGTTCGCAACGGCAGTCCCCAGGACGTCGCACAGTTTGGAGGACACAACCGGGGCCGCACGGGCGACGCTTCGCCGCAACTGCTCGCCAGCAACGCCGGAGTCAGTGGCTCGAACGGTCGATCGCTCGCACGACCGGTCGCTGCTCGACAGTTCACCGATCCACAACCCATTCGCACCGCAGGCCAGCATGGCCCGTCCGTCATCAACACTCGTTCCAATAGCTGGTACGCCCAACAACGGCGTGCATCCGGCGAACGCACGAAATCCCCGGCGTCTTCCCCCCGCAGTCAACCAGCACCGCGGCCCCGAAAACTCATCGCATCGCGACCCGATCAAGCGGCCGTGAAACGAGAGGTACTGCTGGAATGGGGACAACCGTCGCCGATCCTTGCCCCGACGTTGGCTGAAAACAAAGCGGCATGGCAAGTCGTTCGCTAGAGTCGTTCGCTTCGTTGGCCAGGCTGGCTGGCTGGCTGGCAATCGAGTTAGCCAAGCCGGCTATTGCGTGAAGAACGCCCGTGTCAGATGAAAGAACACGGGCGCGGCGAAGCATAGCGAGTCAATCCGGTCCAGCACGCCCGCGTGACCTCGGACCAGCGTCCCATAGTCCTTGACGCCACGGTCGCGTTTGATGGCACTCATCGTCATCGTGCCGGCAAATCCCATCACGGCGACAACGAGCGACATGAGTGCCGCTTCGCCGGGATCAAACGGGGTGACCCAAAACAGCACCGTGCCCACCATCGTCGTCGAAATCACGCCACCGATGAATCCTTCCCAGGTTCGATTGGCGTTGATCTCCGGAGCAATCACGTGCTTGCCAATGAATTTTCCCCATGCGTACTGCAACAGGTCACCGACCTGCACAAGGACGATAAAGAAAAACAGGACGCCTGAATGGTCTCCGTCCCACATCGTTCCATCGGATCTCGCCAATGGCAGGTAGAGCAGGGCAGGGGCGTAACTGAGCGCGTACACACAAATCAGCAGCGCTGCCTGTGTCTTGGCAGCACGCTCAAGGAATCGCTTGGAATCCCCCGCCAACGCGATGCGGGTCGGAATAAACAAGAACCCGAACACGGGCACCGCGATGAAGAAAACCTCGTACCAGTTGAAGTACTCGCCAATGCCAACGCCCAGACGGGAAACAAAGTAGTACTGCAGCGGTGCGAAAATGAAGAACACCCAAAACAGGGCGCGATGATCGCCCATCCGCGTTGGCGTCAGCGTGATGAATTCGCGCAATGCCCAGAACGAGACAAGAAAAAACAGCACCACCGTCGGTGTCGGCGTCCGAAACAGGATGGCCGCGGTCAGGATCGCGCACATCATCCAGTAGGAACGCAAACGTAGATTGAAGGCCCGGATGACGGCCGGGTTCCAGGTCGTATCCGGCTGCCGCCTGAGAAAGTATCCCACGACCTGAGCGATCAGCAGCGATGCCAGTACGATCACCATCAACACGGTTGTAGCCGTGGACATGGGAGGTCGGTCGACCGCGTCGTTTAGATAAAAGCCCAGCATTGAGAGATGATTCCGTTCGGTCCGCCCGCCAGCGTCGCGTTGCCCTTGCGAGCCCCCATTAGAAGTCGCTTTGGCTGGGCGTCCAGACCACTTGATAATAAAAAGTCGAGTTCCAAACGGAATTCACAACCAGTAGATTGTGCTGACGGTCAGCGGGGATCGTCGACGGTTTGCCCCTATCCACCATTTCCCGTACGATTCCATTGGCTAGATCGTTCTCATCTGACGTGCAATGAAGTTAACAGCGCCCGCGTTGGCACTATTCGCGAAGGTTCTCAGTGGAGCCACCGCACGTTGGGTGGGCTGCCAGCCGGACACGTGCCAACGAATATATTTTGCGAATCATACCAGCCACCTGGATGCCCTGGTGGTTTGGGCCTCTTTGCCCGGTGATGTGCGGCAATTGACCCGTCCGGTCGCCGCCAAAGATTACTGGGATCGCGGACCAACCAGGCGTTACTTATCCGGTTGTTTTAACGCTCTGCTGATTGATCGCACCAAGATCAAGGTCCACAACAGCCCCGTGGACTTCCTCCTACGTGAAGTCGGAAATACGCATTCCATCATCGTTTTCCCCGAGGGCGGGCGAAATACTTCCGGGGAAATCAACGAATTCAAGAGCGGCATCTACCACCTTGGCAAGAAAAGACCGGATATCGAGCTGATTCCGGTCTACATCGACAATCTGAATCGAGTGCTCCCGCGAGGCGAGTTCCTGCCGGTTCCGCTGCTGAGCTGCATCACCTTCGGACCGCCCATCTGGCTGGATCCCGGCGAACGAAAAAAGTCGTTCCTCACTCGGGCGCGATCCGCCGTCATGCAACTGCGTGAACCGTAAGCGGCAACTAGCGGCAGCTCACAACTATTTTTTGAATGCCGGATTTTCACGCGGAATCTTCGCCCCCACGCGTTTCAGCTCCGCCATCAGCGTGGCCTCCAACTCTGCGGCCCGATCGGCCTGCGTTGCCGCGAGATCGGTTGTCTCCCCCAAATCATCTTTCAGGTTGTAGAGTTCGCTGCCGCCCTCGTACCACTTAATGAGCTTCCAATCACCCGACCGAATGATCGAATAGGGCCCCGGCGAGTGGCGGTAGTGAGGAAAATGCCAATGGATAAACTCGCGGTCCAGCGACGCTTTGCCCTCGGATCGCAAATGCGAAACCAGCGAAACTCCGTCCACCGAAGGCGGAATGGGATTGCCGGTTGCTTCGGCAATCGTGGGCCAATAGTCAACGCTGGTGACCGGTTCATGACTGACCGTTCCGGCGGCCACCTCTCCCGGCCAACGCACAATCAACGGCACACGCACGCCTCCCTCGTAGGCGTATCCCTTCCCGGAACGTAGCGGCGTGTTGTCCGTCGGGCCCTTCAATCCGCCATTGTCGGAAGTAAAAATCACCAGCGTGTTTTCTTCCAGCCCCTGCCTCTTCAGCGTATCAAGAATGGTGCCCACCGCGTCGTCCACGCTCTCCACCATGGCGGCGTACTTCGCATTCACGGGCTTCTTGTCATCGCGAGCGTACTTCGCGGCAACTTCGGGAATCGCCTGAATCGGCGTGTGAACGGCATAAGGACAGTAGTAGAGGAAGAACGGCTGTTCGCGATTCGCCACAATGAAGTCCCGGCATTCGTCCGCCTCGCGATGCGACAAGAATTCGCCAGCCTTACGCGGCTGCATCTGGTCATCAAAGCTGTAACGAGGATGCGTGTAGGGATCGAAGTACGACGGCGGCTGACCGATGTCACAACCCGCCACGTTCAAATCAAACCCTTGCCCCCGCGGATACCAGGCGGGATCACCAAGGTGCCACTTGCCAACATGGCACGATGCGTAACCCTTGGGCTTCAGCAGCTCGGCAACCGTCACTTCGCTGTGTTCCAGCCAATACGGATTGGGCGGACACAGCAGCTTGCGTTTCGGGCCCCCGACGAATTGCGTCGGATTCGCTTCCGGAGTGCCAATTCCACCGCGCTGAAAACGAGCTCGAATCCAGTCGGTCACTCCCAACCGAGCTGGCCAGCGCCCCGTCATCACGGCAGCTCGAGTCGGACTGCAGACGGCACACGCTGCGTACGCATCCGTGAATCGCATGCCTTCGCTGGCCAGTTGATCGATGCGAGGCGTCTTGAAGTAGTCGCTGCCCTGGCAGGAGAGATCCATCCACCCCATGTCGTCGACGAGTATCAGTACAACGTTCGGCGGCGCGGCGGTGACGTTTGCCAGCATGCCCAACACCAGCAACAACGACGGAAACAAGGCGGACAGGATAAAACGGAGTCGTCGAAGCATGCCAGAATTCTCCCTGATCGGAAAGTGTTTCCGGTATTCTCGATCAGCGACCAGCGCAAGTCGACCCGTCACGTTCGAATTCGCGGGCGCCACAATAAAACAGGCCCCGACCGAAAACTCGATCGGAGCCTGTTGTTTGAACAATTACCGCCAACCATCGGTCAACCAATGATCAACAGAGCTGTAGCTGAACCGTGCGTTAGTACGCCGCTACTTCAGCCGCGTGGTTCGCGACGCGATGGGTCGCTTCGGTGACTTCGTGCAACTCGGCTGACAAGCCATCGTAGAAGGCATCCGCCGAGCAACGCCAGCCCCAGTTCCCCGAGGCTTCGCCGGGCGTGTTCATACGGAATTCCGTACCCAGCCCGAGTACGTCCTGCATGGGAACCAGCGCAAGGTCGGCTTCGGAACCCAGCACCGCCCGAATCATCGACCAGTGTGGAGCGTCCGTTGGTGGAACGACAGCATCCAGTAGTGGATCTTCATCGCGGTCCGATTTTCGCTGATCGTACCAACCCATGATCGTGTCGTTGTCGTGCGTGCCGGTGTAGGCCGCCGAGTTCTTCGGATACGCTTCCGGGCGATGGTATGGATCGTTCTCGTTGTCGAAACCAAACTGGAAGACGCGCATCCCCGGGAAACCAAGGTCGTCTCGCAGATCGTGTACGTCGTCGGTAATCATGCCAAGGTCTTCAGCGATGATCGGCAGCTCGCCCAGCTCTTCCTGCGCCGCAAGAAACGGAGCTGCTCCCGGACCAGGTTGCCACTTGCCATCAATTGCCGTGTCGCAATCGGCCTGAACTTCCCAGTACGATTCGAAACCACGGAAGTGATCGATGCGAACCAGATCAAAGTTCTCGAACGCACAACGGAATCGGTTCGTCCACCACTGATAGTTGGTGTCAGCGATTCGATCCCAGCGATACAGTGGGTTGCCCCAACGCTGACCAGTCTCGCTAAAGTAGTCTGGCGGCACGCCGGCGACGACCGTTTGCTTGCCTTGTTCATCAAGGAAGAACAGGTCCTGATTCGCCCAGACGTCGGCGCTTTCGTAGGCGACGAAGATTGGCATGTCGCCAAAGATCTGAATGCCATTGGCGTTGGCGTAGGTCTTCAGTCGTTTCCACTGACTGTCGAAAACGAACTGCACGAACTTGGTGTACTCGATTTCGCCCGCCAGCTCCTGATCCCAGTGGGCCAGGGTAGCTGCTTCGCGGTCCACCAACGGACGATCCCATTCGCTCCAGTTGGAATGTCCAAAGTGCTGCTTCAGAGCGACGAAGCGAGCGAAGTCATTGAGCCATACCTGATTGTGGTCGCAGAACTGACGAAACTCATTCTGCTGTTCCGGAGTGCTGCGATTCTGAAAATTCTCAAACGCTTTTCGCAGCAGAGGCAGTTTGACCTGACGTGCGTATTCGAAGTCAGCCGCGTGTCCGCCGTGATGGCCGCCATCGGCAATGTCGTCGGCTGCAATCAGTCCGTCGCGAACCATGACGTGGGGGCTGATGAGCAACTCGTTTCCGGCGAACGCCGAATAGCTGCTGTACGGCGACTCGCCAAAAGCGGGTGGACTGAGCGGAAGTACCTGCCAGATCGACTGGCCCGAGGACTTCAGAAAATCGACAAAGCGAGTCGCTTCGTCGCCAAGATCACCAACGCCAAACTGGCCGGGCAGGCTGGTGATGTGTAGCAGAATTCCGGATGTTCGAGAAAATCGCATGTTGTGATTGTCGGGGTTGTGGGTGCGAGCTTGAGGAGGCAATACGGGCGAAGCGTGGCGATTGTCGTGATGCTACAAATCTCCGAGAAAACGTAGCATCCAGCAAACAGAATGTGAGCCACATAATCGCGAAATATTGACTCAACGCCGCCCAAGCATCCATCTGCATATCCGCAACGGGCACCCGAGTCCGACACGACGTCGCTTAACCGGCGCTATCTGCGAATCCCGCAATTCTTCGCAGCAGAGGCACGAAATTCAATGGGTGCAAATGCGGTTCTGCGCGGATTTCTGGCAGCTCCGGAACGCTGGGCAAACTTTGCCAGCAATGCAGGTCATCTGTGGGCCACGCCCTCGCAGCCCCGCAGCCGTCAATGTGCGCCCAGCTTCGCGCAGCGGCACAATCAGCAATGTCGACGCCGTGATCGCAGTGATCACAGCAAACTCCACCCCGGTTCGCCGCCGGTGGCCACTTGGAGCAGGCGAAGTAATCGAGAAGAGCATTGCCGATTCGAGTGCCGGCAAGACCGCATGTCTCGCGGCAAGCACGAGCGGGAGCGGGAACACCTAATCGTAACTAACCGACACCAATTGCGCCCCTGAGAACGAGTCAATTCAACCGGGTGGCGTTGGCTTTCCCTACGATGTCGCAGCAAGGCCCATGAGGATGCGAACCACGGACCAAAAATCTAGTGCGACGCCAACATAGTTTCGTTCTTTTTGAGCTATTGGTGCGTTTGGACGCGCCGCCGGGTGGTCTTCAGGAGACATGGAAACGCTATCTCGCCGTGCCACCAATTCTTAACCAGATGCCTTATTCGGTCGCGCCCCAGGTTCGAGCAAGTATCAGAAAGTCGGGAAATCCAATCGCACCGTCGCAGTTGAGATCCCCTTCCGCATAAACCGCGTCGGCAGCCTTGCCGAAGTTTCGTGCCATCTCAAGAAAGACCAGGAAGCTAACTTCCCCATCACCGTTGATATCGCCTTCGACCCCGCTGACGGTCCCGCACGTTTCGATCTCAATCTGAATCAAATGGATATTCGCGTTCACGTCTCCCCACTCAACCACGAGATCTGAACCATCGCCGGTGTACGTAACTGGCAATGTCAACTCGCCATCGAGTTCGATTGGCGCGGCGAGGTTACCGAGCGATATAGAAGTCTCAGTGGGCAACGCTTGACCGAACGGAGAAATGTCGGCTGCAAGCTGGAGGACACCGGTACTGGCTTCGACCGATACGCCCAGAACATCCGCGGCCCCCGATATCACAATCGAACCGTCGCGTCTCAACGTCCCGGATAACTCACCGATCTCGACGGGATCTACCGGTGTATCGCCAAATTTGACCCCGTACAACTCTCGCCCGTCGTTCTCAATTTGTACAATGGAGTCTTCGAAACCGTCACCGTTGTAGTCAAACTGAACGTCATCACCGAGGACAATAAACATGTCGAGATCGCTCGACTGTTCGAATTCATCGGTGCCGACTGCTGCCGGACCACTGCCAGTATCCGCGACCCAAACCTCGTGGGCGCCGTCTCCGTTTACATCTTCGATTGGGACGGCAAAATCAAAGCCGACGAAGACGTCGTAGAAGGGGAACTGTGTATCGACGACGGGAACGTCGAATGTTTCGCCGCCAATCGTGGCAGTGATAGTCAAGTCACCCAGCAAGCCGTCAAACTGAACGTTGCTACGGCTGAAGGCATCAAGGCCAGACGAGTTCGCAACGTCGATAACTGTCCGGATTACATCATCAGCCACCGTGCTCTGGGCAGAAATGAATGGCAAGGGCGTATTAAAACCCTCGTTTACGGACAGCGCCCCGGCCGCAGCGGTGTACACGAACGAAGAAACTCGATCTGGCTCGACGGTTTCCGACGCCTGAAAGACGACATAGTTGAAGCGATCTATAGTCGCTACGAGCTCTCCAGTGAAAGGCTCTGCCGATTGAGTAGGCTCAGCGAGTTCATACTTTACTAGCGTAGCACCGGTGTCCACTACGACCACCAGCTCCTCCGGGCTACCCGAAACAAATATGCCGGTACGCACTTGCTGATCGATCTCTTGCATGAATTCGTTTCCCGCCGTTGCGCCCAGATAAGCAGCCGTTTCGTAAGTTCGAACGTAACTGGGAGCAATGTCCGACGGTTCGAAGTTGTAGGTAAACCGCGGGTCTCCCGTGGTTGTATAGACTCGAAGAGCACTCTCGCCTTGGGCAATCGGCAAGGATACCGAACTCGACAAGACGATTTCGCCAGTTTCTGAAATACGAAACTCGTGGTCGCCTTGGATCACTGGCGGCACGATTGGCGCGGAACCGAGATTGACACCCGGTATGTCATCACAGAACGAATCCGCCAATCCATCCCCATTAAAATCAAACACGTGATGGGGATTGCCGCGACTCCCCGTATCGTCCTGAAAGGAGTACGAAGTAATGTTACCTACGCGAACGGCATCCGCTACTCCGTACAAGGGAGCAGTCGCATCGACTGCGTGCGAATAAATATATCTCGAACCCAACGTGTGCTGTTCGTGAAATATGAAATCAACAATCCCGTCACCGTCGATGTCTTCGTACGGGTACAGCGCTTCGATTTCATCGAGACGTACTGGGGGATCCAGAAATTCGGACACAAGTTGTCCGCCGGCCCAGGACACAAGATTGCGTCCCTGTAGGACATCAGATCTTCCATCCCCAGTCGCGTCACCACCGACGTTTCTCAATGTTCCTCCATATCTATCAATGGGAACGCTACACTCGGAACCAAACCTTACCCCGAATAACTCCCGTCCATCGTCGTCGACTTGGATAAGGCCATCGACAACGCCGTCACCGTTAAAGTCAAAACCTGTATCACCAACCGGGCTGTACCCACCCAGATCGCCGGCCTGACGGAAGCCGTTAAGTCCGACCACCGCTCCGCCGTCGCCATCGTCTGCGACCCAGATATCATCCACGCCATCCCCACTTACATCTTCGACCGGTACTGCGGAATCGAAACCGACGAGTGCGTCGTAGAATGGTGTGTCCGTGTCAACCACACGCACATTGAAGTCTTCGCCGTCGATTGTGGCCGTTATTTCCAAATTCAGAACCGATGCGGACCAGGCTACATTTGTTCGAGTCGAAGCATCGATGCCTGATGATTGCTCCACGTCTATCATGACGATTAACGGCTCGTGCCCGTCGTAGCTAGATAGTGGAAGGTCAGTGGCAGCGTCCGCCCGCACATAGACAAAGTCGTTTAAGTCATCGTCGAAAGAAATCTTGTCTATCGACTCTGCCGGGATATGCTCTGATGCGTGAAACACGATATCGCCGCCGTCAAGGGTTGCATACAGCTCTCCGCCAAATGCAAGAAGTCGACGATCTTCCAGGTGTTCAAACTTCATACTTCACCAGTCCTCGCAGGAAGTAGAGTGGCAAGGTCAGCAGTACCATGCTGCGATAATCGGGAACCCTCGCTACATAAACGCGAGCCGGCTCGTTCCCGCGTACTTATATTTATGCATTTGGCAGTTTCACGACTCTCGAACCATGCATGGGTATCACCGGGAAGTGGCGAGACTTCACGGCTGCCAAAAGCCGTTTGATGCAACCGTTCGTGCCCGCTGGCCCGTTCCGTATCCGGCGACGCCGCTACATTCCTGAGCGATATCGGCACACACTTAATAGTCCGGAAGTCTGCGAACGCAGATGACGAAAAGCCTGTATTTAGCAACACAGGGAAAACAACTTTCATCTTCTCTCTTTGGGACAACAACTCGACTAACCACTTGCGTCGATACACAAATCAGCCGCATCCCAAAGGAGGCCGCACAAGACCTCACGGTAAGCACAAAGCATCCTTCAGACAACAACGGTGTAACGGAAAAGACGTCGAAACCTGACACGAATCAGAAAAAGAAACCCAATTGCCCTCTGCGGGGGTACATGCAAAACAACCTGCAGACGGGGTGGCGATGTGCCAATCAACGTTCTCACTGAAGAACACAAAAGCGTCGGGAGCCGTTTCGAATTTAGGGAGCCAGAAGTCCGAGACGCAACAATGTCACGAGCTACGTCAGAATAGGCAAACGACGCCCAGCGTTGCCCATATTTCAATTTGGCCCCGGACGTCTTTCCTGTCCTTCTAGTGTGCCGGGCTGGGCAGACTTCGACACAGCCAAAGCCAGTGCCACCCAAGCGAATGCTGGGTGTGAAGATCAGTGTCGATTCGTGTTCCTCATCAACTGCAGGGCTCGCGGCACGTTCGCGCGAGTACCGAACAGAAGTGAGGCCCCAAATATGAATCAACGACGACAGCCGCCAAAGACAGACCGGCGTGATCGCAGTGATGCCAGCAATGCCAATCCCAACCCAAGGATCACTACCGATTGTGGTTCGGGGACGGCCGGAGTATAGCTCGCCTCTGGCAGCGGGAATGGGCCGATCTGTGCTCCGGAAATGGTCGTGAAGGTGACGAACACGTCCTGAGTGCCGAAGGAACTCCAGGCAATCGGCAAGTCCAGTGCGCTGAAGGCGTCAACCTCCGCGTCCCGCACCGTCAACAGAATCTCTTCTTCGGATGACTCGACCAGGGCCCATGGCCCTTCTTCCGTGTTAAGCGCCGTGAGGGCTCCGCTGGCGGAGGTCATCGTGACACGCGTCAGTTCGGTTTCGAAGCCGGCGATCTCAAACTGGCCACTCGAGTCGATACCGATCGTGGGATTCTCACACCCGGGACACAACGCGAGGTCCGAGGGCAGGACTTCGAATGACCTGATCCGAGCGTCGGTGCCGTAGTTGACCGTCAGTTCGCTGGCACCCAACAAGGGATTGAATCCAATTTCCGTTTTGACGCTACCATCCACGTCCACAGCACCTCCCAGGTTGGCCACCGCCACGTTCCGGGGATGGTTGGCAAGGAACAACTGAAACGGAGAGGGAGAATCGGCCGGTATCAGCGCACCATCGGCCGAGTGTATATCAAGGCCGATGAAAATCGGTTCCTGAGCGTGCAGAATGATCTCGAAGTCCTCATCCAGCGAAAGCCATAGACTCGGACGCTCTCCGGTCGCCGCCGGATAGTTTCCTCGCGACAGGAAGTAGCCGCCGTTGGGGGCGTTGCCTGCGCCCTCGAACCGGAACTGCACATCCTGGCGTCCTTCGGGATTCCATTCCAGATCCAACGTCACTTCGCCATCGAGCGTCAGGTTGCCTTCTGATTGCGAAAACACGGCCGATTCGTTGGATGCCGTCATCGTGTCAAACGGAGCCGACGAGGTTCCAGGCACGAGCGATCCCGAGCGTGAACTGAACTCCAGACTGGAGACTTTCTGGTTCCTTCCCGTCAGCACGACCTGGTTGAAGTCATTGATGTTCGCGTCCAGATGCCCGTGCGGGTACACGTCGTCCGGCACGACCAGCGTTCCCGTTCGTTGCCCGCCCGCTTCCGTATATTCGTAGCGAACGTCGCCGATCGTGCCGTTCGCGTCCCATCCGGCAGAAAGGGTTACCGCTCCATCAATGGTGACACCAGCCGCACCGCCATTGAATCCAATGTGCTGCGGCGTATTGGAGGACAGACTGGAAAACGGCCCCGCGTCCGCTGCCGGTAGCAGACTGCCGTTGGAATGAAAATCGAGCGAAGCGATCACGTGATTGTCACCATGGAGGACAAAACGCGAATCATCATTCAGGGTGACTTCCATCAGGGGATTCGGACAGTCAGGCGTACACGGCGGCGATAACCTCAACGGAAACACAGTAATCCCCGCGCCCGCGTAGTTAATATTGACCGGGGCCGAACGATCCTTCACACCAGAGGTCAACGTGATACTGCCATCCAGCGTCACCGGCTGACGATTAAAGTATTCGATGTTGCCAGGGCGATTACTAATGAGCGATTGAAAGGGCGCAGCGCTGGTCGCGGGAGTGAGATTGTTCGACGGCGAAAGAAAACTCAGCGATTGCAAGGGCTGATCGACGGCGTGAAGGACAAACCGGTCATCATCATTGAGCGAGACTTCAAAGTCCGCCAGTAGCAACGTGGGAACACACAACAACAGTAGAACAACGCGACTGAAAACACACATCGATACGCCTCCTTTGGGAACAACACGCCAGCGCGCAACGACGCGACGTATTGAGATTGGTGAAGTAAACGTGCTGAGGGACTCAGCAGCAGGCCGCAACAAGAACGAGTCGCCCTACGACGAACTCACGGCGGCAGATGTTTTCAACATTGGCTATCACTGTTTGGCGTGTTCAACCACAAACGCAACTATAAGCAATTAAATTAACCGATTGCAACATAATCCCGTGGCCACCGTGTCGCAGTATGTACCCATAATTCTCGCAATGGCGTTATCTCTACCCAGCGGCAACCGAATTGCCTTGCTCACCGCGCCCGCTGCCAGCGTACGGCAGATTGGAGTGTTAAACTGGAGGGATGAGCAGCAGTATCACGCGAAATTCACAGTCCAGTCGATTGCTTACCACGGTCATCGCATGCCTCACGCTTGCGGCGAGTAGCCCAGGGGTTGCCGACGAAGTCAGCTTCAGCAAAGACGTTGCGCCGATCCTGTTGGCGAATTGCCTTGGCTGCCACGACGCGGAGTCTCGTGAGGGTGGCTATGACTTATCCACGTTCGCGAAGATGCTGAAAACCGGCGACAGCGGCGAAACGATCGTTACGGCAGGCTCGGCGGAAGGCAGCGAACTTCTGCGACGGCTGGTCACTTCCGACGAGGACGAGAGGATGCCCGCCGAAAGCGATGCACTTCCGGCGCACAGCGTCGCGCTAATTCGCGACTGGATTTCTCAGGGCGCAAATTATGACGCGAAAGACACATCCGCGCCGCTGTCATCACTTCTTCCCATCGCCACACACCCCAGTGCGCCGAATGTTTACGCTCGGCCTATTCCCGTTACGGCGATCGCGTTTCATGGCGACCAGTTGCTGGTCGGCGGCTATCACGAGGTCTTACTGTGGGACGTTGGTGCACCGAAAATCGTCGCAAGAATCGGGCAGATCGGGCAGCGAGTTCATCACATCGAACCGCTGGTCGACAATGGCCGGATTGCCGTCGCGTGCGGTACGCCCGGCAAGTTGGGCGAGGTCCGGATTCTTGATCTCGATCGAGTGGGGCAGGGCAGCGAACTAATAGGCGTCCCGGTGCAAACCAGCGACGTGCTGTTCGACGTCGCGCTGTCCCCGGACGGAAAGACACTAGCGACCTGTGGAGCCGACAACCGCATCCACTTGATTGACGTGGCAGAGAATCGCGTCGTCCAAACCATCACTTCCCATTCCGACTGGGTCCGCGCGATTGCCTGGAATCCGCAGGGCGATCGGTTTGTGTCCGCCAGTCGTGACAAGACAGCCAAGGTCTTCGACGTCCAAACCGGAAGACCGATCGCCAATTATTCCGGACACCAGCAAGACGTGTTCGACGTCGCATTTAGCCTCAGCCAGGAGGGAAAAATCACGTCCTGCGATGCGACGGGCAAAGTTCATCACTGGAAGCCGGTCGACGAACCCAAGGCCACCAAGATTAATTCCGGCGGCGAACGCGCTTTTCGGCTACTGCCCGTGTCCGAGGGCACGTGGGTCACTTCCACCGCGCCGGAGATTGCTCTGGTGAACAACGAGTCAAAGCTAAAGACGCTGGGCACTCATTCGGCGTGGGTCACGGCCATCGCGATTTCGCCTGACGAAAAACTCGTCGCGACCGGTGACATGTCAGGACGCATTCGGATCTGGGACGTTTCCGAAGGTCGGCTGGCGACCGAGTTCGTGGCTTTTCCGGTTCGGTAGATGGCGTCCTGTCCGTCGGTCGGTGTCGAGCGTGGTACCAGGGCGACCGCAAAGAGGCAGCCCGCCGCCGCAATCGCAAGGTTGCTCATGTTGGACGCGGACGCCGAGGACAATGCGGTGTTCAGATCCGCAGTCTCCACGCGGCGGTAGTTGCTGATGGCAACATTCATTTCCGGTAGCGACGTGACCAGTGCCCCCAGAAAATAGTGCAGCACGGCAAACACCGCGGGCCCCAGATACTGCTCCAGCGTCCCGCGATACAGGTCGGTGGAAACCAGAAACATCACGTTAATCAGATAGCACCCGATGATCAGGCCCAGCGTCCCGATGAAGAACTCTTTCCAACTGGCGACATGCCGCTCTTCGTCGATATCTTCAAAAAGCTCCGGGCGACCGGTGCGCAGTATCTGATCCCGCCAGAGGAACAGCGCGACCCCCGCAAGGCACAGCACAAACGCCATCAGCAGGTTTCCCCAACTGGGCGGTTGGATCGAAACGGCCGTCTCGCCAATGCCGATTGGAAACTGGCCCGTGAGCAGGCGGAATGCAAAACAGGCCATCACGAACATCGAAAACGACATAAGAAAGTGCCACGCCAGGAGCTTGCGTTCGGCCAGCAACAGGCGAACCAAACGCCGGTACCCGGTGCGATCCTGCAGCCATTTTTTCGCCAGCACCCACCCGAGCGCCACCAGGAAAATCAGATAAATGTTGGCCAGATTCGAACCCAGCGGAGTCCCGATGCCACCGAACCGCCGGACACCTCCCACCAGAAACAGCGAAATCAACATCGTCGCCACTTCGGGATTGTTGGTACTGCAGTTGATCACCAGCGTTCGATACTGGCGACCGAGGTACTTGCCTGCCAGCCCTGCCGCGGAATTGACCATCATGTCGGTGGTCAGGGGTATCAGCTTCAAACTGAGAAACAGCGCGAAGGCGATCATGACCGGAATGAAGACGATATCGCCTGCAGCCCTCTGAAAGTTCTCAAGCAATTGTGGCATATAGGTGTGTATTCAGTCTGCGAAGTTTCGCCTGCGAACGAACGACCGGCAAGGTCGTTCTGAATCAGGTCTGGCTTACAATCGTATTCAAATCGTCCGGCGGTACGACCCCAACGCGCTACTCGTCCGACCGAGATCTATGGATTCCGCGCGGTGTTTTCGCGGCGACGTGGCTCGGACAAGGGTCGATAACGGTAGTAGACTTCCAGGGTCAGTGCAGCCAGCGACGTCGTGTAGACCTTGCCACCACTGGGGCCCCACACGGAATTCGCGTCCCAACTGCCGTCATTGGATTGTCTTCGCAACAAAGTGCGTTTGACGGCCGAATTCCAACGTTGCCAGTTGTGATCCTGAAGATGATAGAGGGCAAGCGTGCCATAGTACCAGTAGTAGTAGTTCACTCGCCCCTGGCCAGGCAGGTCGTTCATCAGATATCCGGACGCCTCGCGGACGAGCGGATGATCTACGGGTGTCTGCAAAAACAGGCGACACAGCAGGGACTCGGCCGTCATCGCCGTCGAGGGCCGCGGTTGCCCCGGGCGGTAGGCAGCCAACCCGCCACGACTCCCGCGAGCGACGCTGTTCAGGAACAGGCCCGCTCGAGTCCATGTCTCATACGGAATCGCAACATTGGCATAGTGGGCACTGGTGAGCGCCATTAACTGCCAGCCCAACTGACTGGTATCACCCAACTGTCCGGGTTCGTATCGCCAGCCGCCGGTCGTGGGATTCTGCGATCGCAGCGTGAACTGTATGGCGAGCTTGACCGGCTGTTCCAACCGTTCGTCGCCCGTCAGCGACCATGCTTCGCTGATTGCCAACGTCGAAATCCCGTGGCAGTACATTGCGGCGAAACTGGTCGCATTGCCGACGATCGCTCCATCCCGCCGCGTACGCTGGGTTGCCAGCAGAAAATCGATCCCGGCACGAACGTTGTCCGCGTAAGGGCCATCGAGGTGAGTGTGGCCGGACCCCAGGAAGGCCAGCAACGCGAGCCCGGTGATACCAGCGTCGGCGTGCATGCCGGCTCCCATCCGATTATGTCCGCCGTCGTTGGTCGGACGGCCGCTACCAAACCGGCTGGCATCCCAGCGACCATCTTCACTCTGTGCGGAGGCGAGCCACTGAAGCGCCGCGCGGACAGCTCGTTCCGCATCTTCGCTACCGCCTCTCGCTCGGGCAATGGCCACGCGGTCGGAAGCCCAGCGATCGCGATAAATCGGTGGTACCGCGCCGCGATTGTGCCGCTGGCTGGAGGAATTCGTCCGCGAACTGGCAGCCGGGTTTAGCGTTGCGTCGGAGGTCGCGTCCCGATTCGCGATACTCTGTGCCTGTGGCGTTCGATCCGGATTGGAGACGGAAACCGGCGTCGCGGAAACCTGCCGCTGCGTGATCGCAGGAGCTGCCTCGGGCGTCTCGATCAGTTTGGTCGCGACGGGCTTGGGAATCGGAACAGAGACAGGTTCGGACTGGGTGTTCAAAACGGGTTCCGGCACGAACGGCTTCGGAATCTCCGTCGCCGCGACAGACGCTTCTCGGTCATCGGATTCGTCCAACAGCGGTTCGTTTGCGACTTCGGCCGGTTTCGTTTCCGTGGGTTCGTTCGATTGCACGAAGCCCTGGTCGTTGGATCTCGAATTCGCCGTTTCAACGGGAGGCGGGATTTTAGCCGGGCTTTCCGTCACATTGGCCACGTCGTCCCGGTTAGCCAACGCATTCGAGACGCTGGCAGGCGGGACGGAATCCGCCGGAAGAAATCGTTCCGGCGCGGGCTGATCGACGGGCGTTTCCGGCAGCGTAGCATTGAAATCAGCTCCGCTGAATGCTTCGACGGGTACGTCGTTGCGAAAGTCTTGAGGTGGCTGCATGTCCGGTCGTTCGACAGGATCGGCCTCGACCACCTTCGCAGGCAGCTCGGGCGCCGGAGGCTTGACGGCATCGACGGGCGGCGCGTCCCACGGTTTTTGCTCGACCGGCGGAGTTGCGTTGTCCCGGTCCTGGCCGTCAAAATCTCCCAGCTGCACCACAACCGCCTGTGGACCGGGCCCGGGATCAGGCACGTTGAACAGTTGGGAAAAACAAAGCCAGATGGCGATGGCCAGATGAGCGACAACCGACAGCACGACGTATTTGGCAAAGGGATGTCGGGCGAGTGCCGCCAGAGCGCCGGGCCACTTCTTCCTCACCAGATACACGATCCCACCGGTCAGCAGTAACAGCGCAAAGATTACGGCGGACCAGATCAAATTGGACCGGGTGAACCAGGCGACGGCTGTCAGCGTGCTGTGCATGTGATTGAAGGGCAGGGAGTTCTCCGAGCTGGTCTCGATTTCCGGTTGGGGTTTGTGTTTTTTGTCTGGCTGCTGCTGCCGGACGGTTTATGCCAATTAGTCAACGTAAATTAGTCAGCGTCAAGTAGTCAGCGCCGAGTTGTGTCCGTGCGAACGGCAATGCCCAGCCGCTCGAATCCCGCGTCCTTACAAGCAGCCAGTACGTTGGTGACGTTCCCATATCGACCGTCGCCATCACCGCGAATCAGGACCGACATTTCGTTGTACTCCTCGTGCGCCCGCTTCAGTTCCGTCAGCAGTTCGTCCAACGACCACGACTTGCGGTCCATCATGATGGTGTTGTCGCGGTAGACGTTGACGACACGTTCACGGGGCGGCGACGTCAGGGCGCCGAACTTGCTTACCGAGGGCAACTCGAGTTCAATCTGACGTTCCATCTCGGTAAATTTTGTGCCCACCATGAAAAAGATGATCAACAGAAACACGATGTCGATCATGGGCGTCAGGTTCAGCGTGGGCTCGGGATCCTGGTAGGTTTTGATCGGCATCTTCGTCTATCCATCAACGAATGGCGTGACAGCAAATGGAGCCATGATGTGGGTCAGGCAGCTCGCGAACTGGTCTTCTTCTTGGCGCCGGGCTTCCATGCGTCCGACGCAATCGCACCGACGACTTCCTGCCCAAGGCCGTCGATCTCGATGATCAGACGGTCGACTCGACTGGTAAAGTACATGTAGGCGATGAACGCGGGGATCGCGACGGACAGGCCACCGGCCGTCGTCAGCAAAGCCTGGCTGATGCCTTCAGCAAGGAGCTCGGGGCGGCCCATCGCGTCCGAAGAGGCGATGGCGTTGAACGCCCGAATCATGCCCAACACCGTTCCCAACAGCCCCAACAGTGGACTGATGGTGGCGATCCCGTTGAACAATCGCAGGTAGCGACGCAGGCCATTCGCGACACGTTCGCCGGCATCAATCACGGCCTGCTCGACTTCCACGGAAGGGCGGCTCCATTTCTTGACGGCCGCCGCGAAGACTTCGGCGATCGGACTATGGTTCTCCTCGCATGATTCCAGAGCTTCCCCCGGCTTGAGCTGTCCTTCGCCAATTTCGGTGAGAAACAGTTTCACGAAGTGCTTGGGAATCACGCGACTTCGACGAAGCGCAATGGCTCGTTCCAGTACGAACATGACCAGCAGCAGCGAACACCCGACGATCGGAATCATCATTGGCCCGGCGCTCATGACGGCGGACAGAAAGCCCGATACGCCCGACGTTCCGGCTGCTTCGCCGGCTGGCGCAACGGCAGCGTCCGAACCGCCCGCGGCAGTTTCTTCATCACCAGCGGTCGACGCTTCATTGGAATCGATGAGCGTGGAAGTGGTGGCTGCCGAATTCCCGACCGCCGCACTGCCAGCATCGGCAGCAGCGCCGCCGTCGCTGAAACCGGGTTGCTGAAACACCGGAGCTGCGTTGGAGTTTCCATCGCCGCCGCCATCGAACCGGTTCTGTCCGAATGCGATTGCTGTCATCACCAGTGCGAACACAACGCACAACGCGACCGCTCGCATGCCTGATTTCAAACCTGTCACAGCACTGCTTCCTTGCTGACGGATGGTTTACGATTCATCGACGACACTCAGCCTGTATTTCGCTTCGTCCGCCGAGTCACTGTCGCCAAAGCGTTTCACGACGCGTGAGTAGGCCTTCCTGGCCATCTCGGTATTTCCCAGTTTTTCGTAGCATTTCCCGATTTGCAGATAGCTGGCCGCCTGCCATTTCGCATATTGCGTATCTGCAATCAGAACCTCGTAGGACTTAATCGCAAGGATGTATTTCTTCTGGTGAAAGTAGGTCTCGCCCGTCATCCAACCAGCCATCGCAACAATTTCCTTGTCCCGATTGGAACTGGATTCGATGACTTTCCCGTAATATTCCCGCGCTTTCGTAAATTCACCGCGTGTCGCATGCGCGCGGGCCAGAAGATAGTCGACTTCGCCCTGCAGAGAAAAGCCCGGAAAATCGGATTCGATTTGCTGAGCCACCTCGATTGCTTCTACCGACCGTTTCTTGGCCACCAATAATTGAGCTCGACGCAACTGAATCATGGCTCCCCACGAGTCCGAACCAGAGAACCGTGCGTTCGCGTCGAGGATGTTGAAGAGCTCCAGCGCTCGGTCATGGAATTTCTGCTGGTAGAACGATTCCGCGACTCCGTATCGAGCGACAGGCACCAGTTCGCTGTCAGGATACTTCCGCAGGATGTCACGCAATGTCTCACGTGCGCCGTCCCAGTTTCGTTCAGACGTTTCCAGTCGGCCCTTAAGATAGATCGCATGGGGAACGACTTTGCGGTCCCGTCCCACGGAAATCAGCCGCGTCAGGTAGGCTTTTGCTTCATCACGTTCTTCGGACCGGGATGCGAGTTCCGCCAGTCGGTAGAGCGAATCCGACCAGAACTTGCTGGTTCGATGTTGGTTGACGACGGCATCGAATCGTTCCTTCGCAGCCGGATCATCGAGCGTTCTTTTTACGAGTCCCGACAGGTACAACGCGGCATCGCGTGCTTCAAATTTCGGATACTCTGCAATCAGCCGATCCGCAATGTCATTCGCTTTTTCTGGCGAGCCGCCCTCGTTCGCGGGAGCCTTCTTCAGCAGATCAGCAAGTTGGTACAACGCTCGGGCACGTGACGAGTTGGCAACTTCCTCATGCTCGTAGAACGAATAGACCTCAATGGCTTCCCGGAATTTGCCGGCGCCTGCCAGCAGTTGTCCCAATGCAAGGCGAAACTCACCGCTCCGTTGGTGTTCTGGAAAGCGTGCAACCAGGTCACGGAAGCGACGTTCCCCTTCGGACCGCTGGCCCCGCTTCAGGGCGATCCACGCAAGCCCCGAAGACGCCTGTGCCTGATCGGACGGATCCTGACTGGAACTCTCCAGCAGGATGAATGCATCGGCGGCCGGCCCGTAGTCGCCAGCCGCGTAGGCCGCTTCTGCGATTAGCCGGGCTGCACGAGCAATTTCTTTGGACAATCCGTCGTCGGACTGCAACTGACGAAATTTGATGCTTGCTTCATCGAAGCGATTCGATTTCAGCAGGCCACGAATCATTTCCGTTCGCACGGCATCCCGCGTCTCCCCTTGGGGAAACTGGTTTTCGTAGTCAAAGCCGACCTGAATCGCAGCTGCGTATTCGCCGCCGGCGTTGAAAGATTCGATACGGGCAAGTTGCACTCGCTGAGCAACTTCCGGCGAAAGTTCGGCAAGTCGAATTCGACGCAACAGTTGTCCGGCCCGTCCCGAATTCCCCAGTCCCCGTTCCGCAAGAGCCAGCAGGAACAGATTCGTGTAGTGATCTTCGCGGGCCTGCTTCGACAGCAAGGACCGGCGTTTCAATGCCAGCGGCCCTATCAGCTCGGCCGCTTCGTCGTATTGCTCCTTGGCAATCATCGACTCCACAACGATTCTTGTCGCCGCATCGCGCTGACGTTGGTCGTCCGTGCGTTGGCGAATCCGTTCGTAGGCGGTGATCATCGCGTCGTGGTCGCCGGCGCTGGCCAATGCTCGCAACTCCAACAATCGCGTCTGCTCGGCGAATTCGCCGTCGGGCCATTCGGTTCGCAGGCGGCGGTATGCACTCGCCGCGCGGTCGTGCCTGCCAAGCTGATCCAGAATCCTGGCGGCATAAAACAGGGCGGACTCGGACAGTTCGTGCTCCGGGTTGGAATCGACGAGCTGAAGAAATCCTGCGAGTGCCCGTTGCGAATCGCCAGTCCGGGACTCGGCCATCGCCTTCCAGAATTTTGCGGTCCAGAGTCGCTTATTTTGCTGCGGTTGCCTTGCGATCGTATCGGCGAAAAACTGAGCCGCTTTCGCGAAATCATTGTCGGTGTAGGCCAGCATGCCCAACCGGAATCGCGATTCCCGATTCAGCGGACCATCCGGGTACGCCGCAAGTCCAGCCTCGTAGAGTTCGCGAGCCCTGGCGGAATCGCCCGTCAAACCAACGGTTTCTGCGAGGTAGGGAATGGCGTACGCGTTGAGTTCGTGATCTGGATAGTCCGTTTGAAACTGCTCGAGCATTTCCCGAGCCTGCGAACGTTCGTTCAGGAGCATTGTCGATTCGGCGATGCGGAACCTCGCGTGAGCCGTCTGCGATGCGTTGGGCTTTCGCTGCAACAAGCGGCGAAAAAGTTGCCGGGCAGAATCGTGTTCCTGAAGCTGCATGGTCGATTCGGCCATCAGGAACAAGGCATCCGTCAGTCGCGGGCTGGACGGGTTATTGCTGGCATACTCATCCAGAGCCACAACCGCCTCGCGCCACTTGCCCTGACGGTAAAGTTCGCTGGCGTCGCTCAATTCGTCACTGAGCTGAAGTTCAACTGGCTGCAAGCTGAACTTGAAGTCCATCGACGCAGGATTCTTTTCGGCGTTGTCGGCGACCGGCGGGTTGGTCTCGATCCCCGCGTTGGGTGCTTGCGCGGAGGTATCTTCCGATTCACTCTCCCGCGGTCCCGCTTCCACCGTCGTCAGTTTGGTAACCGACTCCTCTTTCGCAGGCGGTTTGCTCTCGGGAAATGTGATTTCGGTCAACGGCGTTTCCGTCGTGACGTCGGATTCTGATTGGACATCCAATTCCGCATCAGCCCGATCGAACGCGAAGTCCGCTTCCGTCGGCTGCGTTGGCAGCACGATTGGCTCTTTCAGAAACTCCAGCTCCGTCACTTGTGCGACGCCCAATTGCGTTGCAAATGAAACGAGCAGGACGGCGAACGGGGGCAGGTGCAAACGCATAATCTGAACGACCTTGACGAGACGGATGGACGGCGAGGAAGGGAGCTAACGCTAGCAATACCGACGTTCGATGCCGAAGTTCGACGTCGAGGAGGTTAGCCAATAAAAACCATCGGCTGCCAACGTCCCGATGATTGAGCCGTCTACCGGTCAGAGTTACGCTGTACCGCAAACTGCCGCAAAAAGCCACAGATTCCTACAGAGCGACTGCCTGCTTTGATTGCGTGCTCGCGACAGCAGCGTCTACGATCTGCTGCCCAATTCGCGATGTTTCCGCCGAAATCGGACCAGCCAGTTGGCGTCCATGATTCAGGCAATCAATTAGATGCTGAACAGGATTCTGGTTGGGTGCCGCCGAAGGATCGACCGGAATGTCGATGCCCTGCGGGTTTGCCGACGACTGCATTCTTACGGTGCTGTCGTAGTCGAAGCTGCTGATCGTGCCTTCGGTACCGACAATGACAAAACCACACTTCGGCTGAGGCTGATGCGTCCACGGGTCGGTGTAAGTTCCCCACCGTGTTTCAAACTTGCTGAGCCCCGTCGCATAGCGAGCAACCGTGACGGAGTGTTCGTCGACTTCCAGTCCGGCCGGCTCGTCGACCATGCACATGACCTCCAGCGGAATCTTGCCGCCGTTGAACCACGTCGCCAGCGTGGTTCCATAACCGAGGTAATCCAACAGCGCACCGCCGCCGTGTTCGCGTGAGTAAAACCAACTGCCTGGCTTTTCGGCTGCGACCTGCTCGGTGGTCCGTTCCGCTTTTCCGGCCGTGTGCCACAGCGGCCCGCGATTGCCGTCGTAGTAATGCACTTCAATGACCTCGCCGATTTGCCCTTCCTGAATCAGGCGGTAGGCGGTGAGGTTCGTCGGATACCATGCCATTGGCCAATTGATGGCCAGTTGCCCGCCACCGGCTGCCATCGCCGCGACCATGCTGTCCGCTTCCGCCAGCGTGGCGGCAAACGGTTTTTCGACGATGACATGAGCCCCATACGGAGCGACACGTTTCGTCCACAATCCATGCTCGGCGGCCGACGGGCAAAGCAGCACAATGTCCGGCGACGTCGACTCCATGCACTTCTGCCAGTCCGTGAAGACCTGGTCATCAACGAGCCCAAAACGGGAAACGCAATCCGCCATGCGCGCGGGCTGCTCGTCACAAATGCCAACGATCTCCGCCGCCGGATGGTCGAACGCCATCTGCAGATTGTCGCCCATGTGGAAGTGATCAAAGTTGACTCCGGCGATTTTCCAACGCTTGTCTGACATCTGTCTGATTCCTCAATTTCTGATCTTGAACGCGAGCATCAACCGGCGACAACTAAACTTCGTGGACCGGCGTCGACGGAAAGGTACTCCGCTCGACGAACGCCTGGTGCAACGTCCGCATCACGGACAACGCCACATCTTCCCGCCAGTGACGGGCGACAACCTGAACGCCAACGGGCATGCCCACGCTACCTTCTTCGGCTCGCAGCAGGTCGCGAACGACATCATCTTTCGCAATTGCCCGATCGGACTCTTCCCCGGCCTGAACCGTCGTGACGGGCACAACTCCCGCAGGCATTCCCAGCAGATTGAAAACCTGCGTGTAGGAGATCGCCAACACGATATCCGTTGAGAGGTGCTTCATGGCAACACTGGCAAACGGTGGGCAAATCAGCACGTCAATTTTCTGTTCGTTCAGCCGACGCAGGAACTCCTCGCGAAACGCTTGCTGCCGGCCCAGCATCACCTGAAAACCGAAAGCCGACAGATGATGCGACCGGGCACGTCGAATAATTGCCGACAGCGACTCCTGTCCCATCGTGTCCAGCAGCGCTGGAAGCGCTCGGCGGACGGCCGTCGGTAGCCGCGAAACCAGCAATGCCTTTTTGATTCTTGGATCGACGGTCGACTTCCCCAATGCCCGTCGCAGCCAACGACCGCCGTCGGCACCAAACTGCCCCATCTGAAGCTCCCACGAATCCAGACCGCTGGCCGGTTCAAAGGGAACGACCGTTGCACCGGCATCGCGGAGCACCTCCAGCGACGCCTCACAGGCTCGACGAATGGCGGGCGATGGACGCATCCACCGATCGTCGTCGTAGTAACCGATCGTCAGTCCGGAAACGTCCACATCCCGCGACGCGCTGATTCGCCCGGGTGCGATCGTGGGATCGAGCGGTTCGCCTTCCGCGGCGACGAGACAGTTCATCGCAAGTTCCAGGTCATCGACCGTTCGAGCCAATGGTCCCGGCACCGACCAGCCAGCCGGAAAAGCCGGGAACTGCCAATGCCCACGCATCGTCAGTCGCCCCGTCGTCGGCTTCAAGCCACACAATCCATTGAAATGCGAAGGAATCCGAATACTACCTCCGCCATCGCTGCCCAGCCCAAGCGGCGAGCCGCCCGCGGCGATCAACGCACCTTCGCCGCCGCTGGATCCACCACTGGAGCGTTCCAGATCCCACGGGTTGCATGTACGACCATAGACGGGATTCTCTGATTCGATGGCGATTCCAACCTGCGGAACGTTGGTCTTACCAAGCACGACCGCCCCGGCTGCGCGAAGTCGCGCGACCAGCGGCGAATCGTCGTCAGCTGGTGGATCGTTGGTCTCGATGCCCGCCGTCGTCCGAGTCCCCCGGACATCAAAGAACTCCTTGATGGATACCGGGACTCCATGCAGAGGCCCGAGTTCGGCGCCGGCTTTTCTGGCCTGGTCCGCCTTCTCCGCCGCCGCCATGGCTTCATCGAAAAGCGGAACCACCAACGCATTGATTCGCTCGTTGACGTCTTCGATACGCTGGATGTGAGCAGCAACGAGATCAACGGACGACAGCTCGCCGTCCCGAATCGCGCCGGCCATTTCCGTCGCCGAAAGCGAAGTCAACGGTGTCGAGGAATTTGGTGCCATAATGCCGTCCGTGATCGTGGGGTCGTAGAATCGGCCGAGGAATCCAGCGAACAGCCAATCTCTATCGACGGAATCGGAAAGGTATTGGAACCGACTTCGCCATCCTCGTCGATAACCCTCGACAGGCCGTCGATGACTCCCCGTGACGCGGCGGCGACGCGAGCTGGCCCTGGACAGTAGCAAATCGGAATCTACACGACGTTCGCTACAACCAGCATTGTGCGGCAACTTCCACCCGGAGCAGCCCGCCAGGGGGCGTACGCAGACGCCCGTCGGTGGCCTAAGATGGGTGCATGACGACGCATCTTATTTTGGGCACGGCAGGACATATTGATCACGGCAAGACGTCGTTGGTGGGTGCGCTCACCGGGACCAACACAGATCGGCTGCCCGAAGAAAAGAAACGCGGGATCACGATCGAACTGGGTTTCGCCGAATTGGACCTCGACGATTTCCGACTGGGCATCGTCGACGTCCCCGGACACGAGAAATTCGTGCGTCAGATGCTCGCTGGCGCCACCAGCATTGACCTCGCGGTACTGGTCGTCGCCGCCGACGATTCGGTAAAACAGCAAACCCGCGAACACTTCGAAGTCCTAAAGCTACTGGACTTGCCTGCGGGTGTCATTGCGCTCACCAAGTGCGATGCCTCGGACGAGGACTGGATTGACCTGGTGGAAGAAGAGATTCGCGACCTGGTGCGTGATTCGTTCCTTGCCGACGCTCCGATCATCCGCACCAGTTCTCACACCGGCGACGGTATCGAAGAACTGAAAGACGCACTCAAGGAGGCGGCTCGGATTGCCGCGAACGCTCGCGGCGGCGATCGCCATGAAGCTCCGTTTCGCATGGCCATCGATCGCACCTTCACCATCGCGGGGCACGGCACGGTCGTTACCGGCAGCGTCTCCAGCGGGACGGCAGCGGTCGGCGATCAACTGGTGATCGAACCCGGGGAAATCGAAGTTCGCGTCCGCGGAATCCAGAATCACGATCGCAAAGCGGATAACGTATCCTCCGGCCAACGAGCGGCCATCAACCTCGTGGGTGTGCGGCACGACGAAGTCGAACGTGGGCAGGAGCTGGCGGTAGCCGGATTTCTGAATCCCAGCCAGTTGCTCACAGTTCAACTGGAAGTCTTGCCCACGTCGCCTCGCCCGCTGAAGCACCGTTCGCGAATTCGGGTCCATCTGGGCACCACCGAAGCGATGGCGAACGTCTCGCTATTGAAATCAAAAGAAATTCGCCCCGGCGAGAGCGGTCCCGCACAACTGTTTCTTTCCGAGAGCGTCGTAAGTTCGTGGAATCAGGCTTTCGTGGTTCGCAGCGAATCGCCCGTGGTCACGATTGGTGGCGGCCGAGTGCTCGTACCGGCCGCCGACAAGCTGAAACGAGCGGGTGAGACGGCGCTTGAAAGCCTCGACAAACTGCAACAGGGCAGCGACCTCGAACGCGCCGCCGCGGCGATCTATTTCGCGGGAACGCAACCGTGGACCTACGCCGACCTGTCGCGACTCTCGGGCGTCGGCGACACGCAAGCGGTGCTGGCCGAGCTGTTGGAAACTGGTGATGTTGTTGAACTGAAGCTCTCCGCACAGCGAACCCTGTATTGGCATCGGCAGGTGCTGGAAGAAATGTTCCAACGCATCGAAACATCGCTGGGAAAAATGCACGACCGCGAACCGCTGCGAAGTACGGTCGATCGAGCCCGACTCGCCAGCCAACTGAGTTATTGTCTTGATAACGCGGCGATGGACCATGTTCTCCGGCGGCTGGCCAAAGCCAAACGCGTGCGACTGACCGACCGTGGCGTCGGGTTGGCCGGTCGCGGACCGAAACTGTCGAAGGCCGAGACCCAGCTACTGGCCACGCTGATCGAACAGTTCAGAGACGCCGGCTTTCAACCACCAACGGTCAAGGAATGCGAGGCGGCGGCAACGAAGAACAAGGCGTCCGTGGCCTCCCTCATCGCGCTCGCAGCGACCGAGGGCGATCTCATTCAGGTGTCGCAGGACTTTTATCTGCATCGCGACATCGAGCAGCAGATGCGCACGACCCTGACCACCGAACTGCAAGAATCCGGCGGCCTGACGCTCAGTCAGATCCGCGAACTGCTGTCGACAACCCGGAAATATGCCGTCCCCATTTGCGAATATCTGGACAAGATCGGATTTACGCGTCGTGACGGTGATCTGAGGCTGCTCGCCACCACTCCATGACGTACATTGAACCGGAACCGGCGTGTGACGGCGGATTTGCCACGCACGCTACATTTTTTCGACGACGCCGCGGCCGCCATACCACGGCACCATACACAGCCGAAATACCCCGGCCGACAGCTGCTGAATAGGGACGCCCAGGAATGCCAACCAACCCGCTGAAAAACATCCCATCGGTTCACGAGCTGCTGGAAAGCGAACCGCTCAAGCGACTGGTCGACAATGTCAGTCACAACGTTGTCGTTACCGAAGTCCGTTCGTTCCTGGATAACCTCCGGGACGATATTCGCGACGCCACCAGCGAAGTCAAACTGCCGGCCGCCGGCGATCTGGCCGAAAAGATCGCGCAGTGGATCGTCACCGATCAGCAACCCAAACTGCGCCCGGTCGTCAACGCCACGGGAATCCTGCTGCATACGGGATTGGGTCGAGCTCCGCTTCCGGAAGCGGCGGTCGCCGAATTGGTAAACGTCGCGACGGGCTATGCCAGTGTTGAAGTTGATCTGGAATCCGGCAATCGATCGCAGCGAGTCCAGTCCGTCACCAAGCTACTGTGCGAAGCCACCGGTGCCGAGGCGGCCGCGATTGCCAATAACAATGCCGGGGCCACGATGCTATGCCTTGCGGCGCTGGGTGCCGGTCGGGAGATCATCGTTTCACGCGGGCATCTGGTGGAGATCGGCGGCAGCTATCGCCTGCCAGACGTGATGACCGTCAGCGGCGCGATTTTGCGCGAAGTGGGGACGACCAACAAGACGCGGATCGCTGATTACGAAAATGCGATCGCCGAAGAGACCGCCGCTCTGATGCGAGTCCACACCAGCAACTATGTCATTAAAGGCTTCACGCAGGAAGCCAGTCTTGCGGAACTCGTTTCGTTGGGCAGGGAACGCAACATACCGGTGATCGACGATATCGGCAGCGGAGCCCTTGTCGACTTTTCCAAGTATGGAATTCAGGACGAACCGATGGCTCGCGACAGCGTGGCGGCCGGCTCGGATGTCGTCCTCTTCAGTGGCGACAAGCTGCTCGGAGGCCCACAGTGCGGCATCATCGTCGGCAAGAAGAAATACATCGACATGATTACAAAGCATCCCATGATGCGGGCGATGCGAGTCGACAAAATCACGCTGGCGGCTTTGGCGGCAACGCTGAAGCTGTACCGCGACGAAGAGACGGTCGAAGCCAACGTGCCGTTGCTGGCCTTGCTGTCGGCATCCGCGGACAATCTGAAGAACCGCGCAGAACGACTGGCTCCGCAGTTGCAGGCAACCGCCCATGTCGATTCCGCGGAAGTCGTCGCCGGCGAGGCATTCCTGGGCGGCGGCAGTGTGCCCACCCAGCGACTGGAATCATGGTGCATCGCCATCAAGCCCACAGGCATTAGCGTCGATGCGATGGCCAAGGCACTGCGAACAGGCGAGCCCTCCATCTTTCCCCGTGTTCAGCAGGACCGCGTCTGGATCGACATGCGCAGCGTCTTTCCCAAACAGGACTCCGCCGTTCTGGCCGGCTTCGAAGCGGTGGGCAAAGAAGAACAGTCGGAATCGGCCGACTAGCTGCGGACGCCCCGGCGCCTAATCACGGCCAATTCGCAACCCCGGGTCACCCGGCAGCACCCTCAATCGTTTCGATCAGACACGGGTAGTCCGAACGCGTCCGAGTGAACGTGCCGTAGGTCTCGACGACTTGGTCCGCATAGCGTTCATCGCGACGTTTCAGTGCCTCGTGCAGCCTTCGCAACTTGTAGTGCGGTACGCCGGGATGCAAATGATGGGTCAGATGAATGTCCGATCCGTACATGAAAATTGCCCAACGCGAGAACGGATCGGGAAACATCACCCGGCTGTTCGTGTAGCGGCCCTCGTCCGTGTTCGCGTGCTGGTACGCATCGCGGAGCAACATGAAGTACGGAAAGCCCGTGATCAACGGAAGCAGCCACAGCAGGCGAAAATACCAAACCCAATCTGCACCGGTAGCCAGCGAACCAATCGCCAACGTTCCCTGTAAGAGGACGAAAAACGTCAGTCGCATGAAGCTGCGAAGTTTGGGGCCGTAGGCTCCCGGGTAGCCGGATCGATAGAAGCGAACGGCCGGAATCAGGGCGATGGCGATTCCCGCGACGGCAATCCAGCCAATCATTGCGGCGACGACCGCCGTCTGAGATCCCTGTCCAGCGAAGTGCCGAATACTGAAAGTGGCCGCGAAGAAATGCGCAAGCCCGGCAAGAAACATCGGACGCACGACGGGCCAGTCTTTTTCACCGCGTTGCGTGACCCCAATCGTTCCGTGCAGCATGTTGTCCCACGAGTAGCGTAGCAACGACACGGGCCAAAGGATGCGAGACACAAAGTGCGTGATGAACTGCATGCGATTCATGGGGAACGTGTGCAGTTTCCGGGCCCGACCAAGGTTATGGAATTCGGGATCCAGTTCATCGTCGTTAACCCAACGATGATGTCCAAGGTGCAGGGATCGGTAGTGATCGGTGGACGTGAACAACGGAAACATGCAAATCCAGTCGGCCGCCAGCTCATTGACCCAGCGATTACGGAACAGCACATGGTGCGAGCCCTCGTGGCCCAATCCCGCCATGCGATGCTGGAGTGCTCCGATCAGAACAACCGCAATCGCCACGACCGGAGCGACCACCAGAAGCGACAAACCGGCAGCTTCGCGGCTCTCGCACAGCCAGATCGTCGCACCGATCAGGAGCACCAGGGATCCCACATCGCGCGAGACGTGCCACAGGTTGCTGGTATTGTTTGGTTGACGATATTGCTTCAGCAGTCGCCCCATACGGGCTTGCGGACTGCTCGCGACCAGATTTGACATCCTCACCCTGTTCTTCCGTGAATCGATCAATGCGATCGATTCAAACTCGCCCCTCAAGCCCCCACAAGTTTCGACTATAGCGGAAGGGGCCAATCTCCGTCATGCACCTGATCGGGGGTCGCGCACTACTCTTGAATCGCAAAAACAATATGATGAGTCTCTTTGCCGCCGGGCGACCGCCCGCGGTAGTCGGTAACGAGTTGCCCTGCGAGAACAGAACGTGTCGGATGAAAAGGCGAATCGTCGGGTCCTCGGCGTCATTCTGCTAACGGTATTCCTTGATCTGGTCGGTTTTTCGATCATCTTTCCGCTGTTTCCGGACATGCTGGAGTACTACCTTGGCAAAGAAGCCCCAGGTGGCAGTCTGCATTCGCTGATTACTCAGCTGGAACAGTTAAGTGGAATGACGGGTGAAAAAGCCCGGATTGCCGCAACGGTGCTGTTTGGTGGTCTGCTGGGTTCGCTGTATTCGATCCTCCAGTTTGTGGCCGCGCCCATTTGGGGAGCCATGTCGGATCGCCGCGGTCGCCGGAACATCCTGGTGATCACGATTGGCGGTACGGCCATCAGTTACTTGCTGTGGATCATGGCGGATTCGTTCTGGCTGCTGGTCGCGTCCCGATTTCTGGGCGGCATCATGGCCGGCAATCTTTCGGTCGCGACCGCTGCCGTCGCGGATGTGACCGACGCATCAAATCGCTCAAAAGGTATGGGCATGATTGGCGCGGCATTTGGCATTGGTTTTATTTTTGGACCGGCGATGGGGGCCCTTTTGAGCCTCTGGGATGCGCCGTCCACGTTGCCATGGGTGCCTGGCATCAATCCTTTTTCCGGACCGGCGATCGTAGCTTTCGTACTGGCGATTGCCAATTTTGTGTTCGTGCTAAAGCGATTCCCGGAAACGCTGACCAGCGGCGAGTCCGATCCAACGCACGCCAAACGGCCCATCAACCCGCTCGGTTTGCTTCGCCCCAGCAGCTTCCCCGGCGTCAATCGCACGAACCTGTTGTACTTCGTGTTTATCGCCGCCTTCGCCGGTATGGAATTTACGCTGACATTCCTCGCGAAGGATCGCTTCGGCTACACGGCCGCCCAAAACGGGTACCTGTTTCTGTTCATTGGTTTGATTATCGCCCTCGTGCAAGGCGGCGTCGTCCGTCGTATGGCTCCAAAGTATGGCGAGCGTAACCTCGTCGTCATCGGCTTGATTATGATTCTTCCGGGCCTGTTACTGGTGGGACTCGCGAAAGGGCAGGGCATGCTGTATTCGGGATTGTTCCTGCTGGCGGCGGGTTCGTCGCTGGTGACTCCCTGCCTGACGGCCCTGGTCAGCCTCTATACGCCCGACGACCGGCAAGGCGAAACACTGGGCATTTTCCGTTCGCTGGGATCACTGGGGCGAGCCTTCGCGCCGATCCTGGCCGCGATGATCTATTGGCGGTTCGGCAGCCAGTGGCCCTACTACGGAAGTGCCATCGTGTTGCTAATTCCTTTGGCTCTGGCCGTTGGGCTTCCCCGCGTAGGATCCGAGTCCAAAGCCGAGTAACAGTCACGCAAACGCAAAGGCGATTTCATGCTCGAAACGATGAAGCAACTGACGCTTTGCCAGTATGAGGCGGCGCTCGCCATGCTGGGCCAGTGCATCGAAAAGTGCCCCGAGGATAGCTGGAGCGGACCAGTTTGCGATTTCAGCTTTCGACACGTCTGTTTCCACGCGCTGTTTTTTACCGACCTGTATCTTTGCGGTAACGAGGAAAAATTCCGGGCCCAACCATTCCACTCGGACAACGCCGAATTCTTTGACGGCTACCAGGAACTGAGGATGGATTCAGGCCAGTCCACGGCGACGCGGCCTGCGATCGTCAAGTACCTTCATCATTGTCGCGACCTTGCCGGCACGATCGTCAATTCCGAAACGGAGTCATCCCTGCAGGCGGACTGCGATTTCCCGTGGCTCGATTTTTCCCGCGCCGAACAGCATGTGTATAACATCCGGCACATCCACCATCATGCGGCCCAACTAAGCCTGAAGCTGCGGATTGATCATGGCATCGACAGCGGTTGGGTAAAGTCTGGCTGGCCCCAGTAGCTGGCCTTCCGCAAATGCGGCCCCCACGGTTACCGTGATTCATGGAGTCTCCGTTGCGTCCGAGATTCCCACCCAGTGAAAGACTGCCGCGGACAAAACAGGTCTGCTAGAATTTCCGGCGGGCGGGGCACGGACACCGGAATCCACTATTCGTCGGACTGACGCAAACGTGACAAAAAGCGGCTATTCATTTCTGACCATGACGGCGGGACCGCGCAAAGGCGTCAGCTTCCTGCTGGACCCCACCGACGTAACTCGCGTTGGACGCGGCACGGACTGCGATATCATCCTTGTCGATCCCCTATGCTCACGTGTTCATGCCGAGCTTCAGCGGGAAGAGGACGGCTGGTGGCTTCGCGACGCCGGCAGCCGAAACGGCACCTTCCTCAACGGCCAACGCATTGAACGTGGCCGTCTGAATGTAGGCGGCCTCTTCAAGGTGGGCTCGACGGAATTCCTGTTCAACTGGTCGGATCAACCGCCGACCATGAATACGGATGCGGTTTCCACCGAACGCATCGTCCGGCAACAGACGTTCGACAGCAATGAAACCAACTTGCTGACGTCTTCATTGCGCGTCGAAAATCATCCCGACGAGCTGATGGTCCTCTACCAACTCAGCCTGAAGCTGCTGGGCACTCGCGACCCGGACGGCGTCGTGCGATCGGCCCTGCAACGACTCCGCGAGCGGACGGATGCGGACGTCGTCGGATTCCTGTGGGTGAATGACGACGAACAACTAACGCCCAAGATGGTCATTCCCCCGGAGGCAGACGGCCGAGTACCGCTCAGCCAGCTCCTGACGGATATGGTTTGTCGCAAATCTCGCGCGATCTGGGTAGCCAATCAGCCCACACCGCAGACGCCGTCGCGGTTCTCCGATGCGATTTGTGTACCGCTGATTTACCAGCGTTCAACGCTGGGTGCGTTCCATCTTTATCGTGAGGACGGAAGCTTCAACCAGAAGGATTTCGACTTTTCCATTTCGCTCGCCGGCCTGCTGGTCGTCGCCCTCGTGCGAGCCCGTGAACAGGCAACACTCGTGGCGGATCACAAACGCCTCGTCGACAGCTCCGCAAGTTGGGACGAACTGATTGGCGAGAGCGATGTGATGTCCGAACTGAAGGCAAATACAAAACGCGTCGCCAGCGCGACGGGATGTGTTCTGGTGCGCGGCGAGAGTGGCGCCGGCAAGGAACTGGTGGCGCGAGCCGTCCATCGCAGTAGCGCTCGAGCCGACCGCCCCATGCTGTCGGTCAACTGTGCTGCAATTCCGCCCAACCTGATTGAGAGTCAGCTCTTCGGCCACGTGAAAGGCGCATTCACCGGAGCGGAATCAGACCATCATGGTTGGTTTCAACAGGCGGATTCGGGCACGCTGTTTCTTGACGAGGTGGGCGAGCTGCCGCTGATCGCCCAGGCGAAGCTGCTGCGAATCCTTGAAGGACACCCGTTCCTGCCCGTTGGTGCGACACAGGAATCGTGCGTTGACGTGCGTGTGATCGCAGCGACCAATCGCGACCTGCGTCACCTTGTAAACGAAAAGAAATTCCGCGAAGACCTATTCTATCGACTCACGGTTTTCGAGATCGAAGTCCCACCATTGCGACAGCGTAATGGCGACATCGAATTGCTGGTCGATCATTTCCTGGATCGCTTCCGGAACCATCACGGTCGACCAGAGCTAACCCTGGATGACGACGCGCGACAAAAATTGCTGCTCTATCCGTGGCCGGGAAATGTGCGTCAGCTAAGAAACGTGATCGACAGCGCTGTCGTGATGGCAGAGGGCGACGTCATTACTTCGGCCCAACTGGGGCTTCAGGATGCCGGCGGAGTCGAGATGCCGGATTCGCTGCGTATCGATCACTGGGAAGCCAAATTGATTCGTGAAGCACTCAATCGCACAAAAGGCAAAGTGCCGGAAGCCGCAAAACTGTTGGGAATCGGCCGCGCTACGCTCTATCGCAAGCTTGACGAGTATGGCATCGAGCGGTGATCATAACCTCACGTCATGAATTCCATTCGTGCCGCAATACTGCCCCAATGTTTGTCCCTCCCCTGTTCGAGAATGCAATGAAACGAGCACTCCCCGTCGCAATCGCGTCAACACTTCTCCTGTTCACCCAATCCGCCGCGAACGCCGACCACCACGAAGGTTGGGTCAACATGTTCAATGGCAAAACCCTGGCTGGTTGGACTCAGAAAAACGGCACGGCCACCTACCAGGTCGTCGACGGAGCGATCCTCGGCACGACCTCGGAAGGCAGTCCCAACTCGTTCCTTTGTTCCGTGACCGAATATGGTGACTTCGAACTGGAATTTGAGGTCAAGGTCTCCAACGAGTTGAACTCGGGCGTCCAAATCCGCTCACAGACCAAAAAGGAACAGGGCAAAACGATCTACAACACCGGTCGCGTGAACGGTCCCCAGGTCGAGATCGAAGCCAGCGGCGAAAAGGGCGCTGAAGGTGGTTACGTTTATGGCGAAGCCGCCGGTGGCTGGCGAACTCCGCCCGAACGACTGGTTCCGCACAAGCACTTCAAGGATGGCGAATGGAACAAGTATCGGATCGTCGCCAAGGGACCGCGAATTCAGACGTTCATCAACGGACAGAAAATCGAAGACCTGAACGACCCTGAAATTTACAAGACGCACCCGAAAGGCTTTATCGGCCTCCAGGTTCACGGCATTGGCAAGAATTCCGGGCCGTTCCAGGTGATGTGGAAGAACCTTCGCATCAAGGAATTGCACTAGGCTGGAAAAGCTGGCATCGCCCAAGGCTGGAACAAGGCACTGTGCGAAATCTCGCACACGCCTAAAGTGAGCAGTGCGGCCCCGAGCAAACCGTTCGGGGCTTTTTCCATAACCTTCGCTCATCGCCTGCCGACGGCTGCCACTTCCGTCGTCGCAAAGCCCCGTTTCAGGACCAATGCAATGGACGCGATCGAAATGCAGAATCCGTACGAGGCGACGCTAGAGGTTCAGGAGGGCACCGAAAGCAAGTTTCAGACTCGCGCAATCGGTGTCGCCTGCTTTGGGATGATGCTCGCGCTTGGCGTGGGACTCATCTCATTCACGTACAACAATTGGCTGGGGACCGGTAGTTTCTTCCCGTCGTCGCCCGGAGAATGGTTCATTCCCGCGTTTATCACCGTGCATTTCTTCGCTCAGATGGGGATGGGAATTGGCCTGTTCAGCGGCAATCGCAAACTGACGCTGACTTCGCTGTCGTGCATCCCTATCAGCTTCCTGTTCTACTATCTGGTCTGGTAACCGGCACAATCGTCAGAATCGCCCGATTTTGCTCCATTTGAATCAGTCGGCCCGCTTCCATGCGCGAATGTTTCGAAACATTCCTCTCTGTTTGCTACGTTTTTACGGGCGACTGACTGGCAGTCGCGGTACAAGCCTGAGCGGTTTCCGAACGGATGAACATCGTTCTTTTTGAAGACGAGATGGTCGATCGGCTGTCTCCGATCACACTCGCCCGCCCGGCGTGGTCGATCACGTGTGGATCGCTGCGACTGTGTGATCTCGTGGCGCACCTCGACGGAACACGGCACGGTGTTGTCCGGGACTTCCTGTCCGCCTTCGTTGGCGATTATTTTCCGGTCCGCGATTTAGACGCATCGCAGCCAACACTCTGGCTGAACGCTCGGCTCGCTCCCGACGCCGCCATCCTGGGTTCGCTGAAAAAGCTAATGGGAAACGCCTCGGCCTTTATCGCCATGTCCGGCGAATCGATCTCGGCAGCCATGACCGAGGCAGGGGCCGTTCGTGCCGAAAGCCTGACGGTTTCGGACATCCCGGTCGCATTGAGCGAACTCAATCTTCCCCACAGCGACCTTGAACTGTCGCTTTTTGACTACCCGCACAACGTAATCGCCGATCACAAGCGACTCGCCGCCAGCAACATCGAATTTTTGGCCACGAATGGGGACTACCAGCAGCTGCAGGACGGTGTCTTCGTCGCCGGCGGACGCGAGTTGCCGGCGAACGTCGTACTGGATACGACAAGTGGCCCCATCGTGATCGATGTCGATGTCGAACTGGGCCCGTTCAGCGTCATCAAGGGCCCGGTATCAATTGGCCGCGGTGCGAAGATTTCGCCCCATGCGTTGCTGAAGGGCCCGATCACCGTGGGTCACACGACAAAAATCGGCGGAGAAGTTGGCAGCTCGGTGATCGAACCGTACTCCAACAAAGTCCACTACGGCTATCTCGGAGCCTCCTGGCTGGGAAGTTGGGTGAACCTTGGAGCTGGAACCTGCAACAGTAACCTCAAGAACACCTACGGAACGATTCGCGTCTCGTACGAATCGGGAAAGGTCGATACGGGATTGCAGTTCCTTGGCTGTGTCATTGGTGACTACACCAAGACGGCCATCAACACGAGCATCTATACCGGTAAAATTGTGGGCGTATGCAGCAACGTTTACGGCACCGTGACGACAAATGTCCCCAGCTTTTCGAACTACGCGCGAAGTTTCGGTGAAACCACCGAGCAACCTGCGGATGTCATGAAGGTAACGCAAAAACGTTGCTTTTCCCGACGAGGTCTCGAACAGGAGCAAAGGCATCTCGATCTGATCGACACCATGTACCGCATTGAAGCCCCCAAACGCAAACTAGCCAATCATCCACTGTCGCTGTAAAGTGACTTGTAGCTGATCCGCCTGGATCGACACCAACTGGAACGAACACATGAAACTTGCTGATATCTATTCGGACGGCAAATTTGGGCTGTCCTTTGAATTGTTTCCCCCCAAGACCGAAGCCGGCGAGCGGGCACTCTACAACCACGTCGAAAAGCTCGTCGAGCTGGGCCCGCACTTCATCACGTGCACCTACGGAGCCGGTGGTTCAACTCAAACCAAGACGCTGGAGATCATCGCCAACGTCAAGCAGAAATTTGGCCTGCCCGTCGCCTCGCACCTGACATGCGTGGGAGCCACTCGCGACGAATTGCGGGAATACCTGCAAACCGCCAAACAACAGGGCGTCGACTACATCGTGGCCCTGCGAGGTGACCCGCCGAAAGGCGAGACAACCTTCAAGCCGGTCGAAAACGGACTCTCGTACGCCAACGAGCTGGTCGAACTCATTCGCAGCGACTTCGGTGATGACTTTGGCATCGCCGTCGCGGGCTACCCTGAAAAGCACCTTGAAGCGCCCGACATGGACGTGGATCTTGAGAACCTGAAACGCAAGGTGGACGCCGGAGCCGACTCGGTCGTCACCCAGTTGTTCTACCGCAACGACGATTTTTTCCGCTTCCGCGACCGTTGCGTGGCCATGGGTATCAACGTGCCTATTATTCCCGGCTTGATGCCCGTCACCAGCCTGTCGCAAATCAAACGCATCACGTCGATGTGCGGATCGGACCTGCCGCAACAGTTCGTCGACGAGTTGGGCAAGAGCGACGATGCAGAATGGCAAACCAACGTCGGCATCGACTTCGCAACCGAACAGGTACAGGACCTGATCAGCAACGGAGTCGCCGGACTGCACTTCTACGTGCTGAACAAATCAGAAGCCACGTTGCGTGTCGCCAAGCGTGTGGGTTCGCCTTTCTCGATCGCGTAGCGATGAAATTTTGATTCGAATACCCCACGCTTACGCATGGGGCTACGTGCTGCCGCCGCTTCGCGGCTGAACGATGGCGGAGCATGACCGTTCGAGTACCCACGCTTACGCATGGGGCTACGTGCTGCCGCCGCTTCGCGGCTGAATGATGGCGGAGCATGATCGGTTCGAAATGACCGGGTCGGAGACCCCACGCTTACGCATGGGGCGACGTGCTGCCGCCGCTTCGCGGCTGAACGATGGCGGAGCATGACCGTTCGAGTCCCCACGCTTACGCATGGGGCGACGTGCTGCCGCCGCTTCGCGGCTGAACGATGGCGGAGCATGACCGTTCGAGTCCCCACGCTTACGCATGGGGCGACGTGCTGCCGCCGCTTCGCGGCTGAACGATGGCGGAGCATGACCGGTTCGAGTACCCACGCTTACGTATCGGGCGACGTGCTGCCGCCGCTTCGCGGCTGAACGATGGCGGGGCATGACCGGGTCGAGACCCCACGCTTACGCATGGGGCTACGTGCTGCCGCCGCTTCGCGGCTGAACGATGGCGGGGCATGACCGGGGCGAAATGACCGGGTCGAAGACCCCACGCTTACGCATGGGGCGACGTGCTGCCGCCGCTTCGCGGCTGAACGATGGCGGGGCATGATCGGGTCGAGTCCCCACGCTTACGCATGGGGCTACGTGCTGCCGCCGCTTCGCGGCTGAATGATGGCGGGGAATGACCGAGTCGAGTCCCCACGCTTACGCATGGGGCGACGTGCTGCCGCCGATTCGCGGCTGAACGATGGCGGAGCATGATCGGTTCGAGTCCCCACGCTTACGCATGGGCGACGCGCTGCCGCCGATTCAGAAACCACGATTGCGACCGGCGCCCATCCAGAATCCCAACATCGTGCCAAGACCCAACATCAACCACGTTACGGGTTGCGGATGGGTGAGAAAATACTGCAAACTGCCATCCCCAAACTGAAACGCGGTCAGCTCGGAATAGACGCCAACCACCAGGGCCACAATGCCTGCAATCCAGCCAATGACAATGTTCCTCCTTGGGAGGAAATTTCCGGCTGCGAAGCCAACCGCGGCGCCGGGCAGGGCGGCAGCGTAGACGCCGTAAGAGAGCAGGAACTTGAACAACAAATGACCGCCGACAGCTCCAACGAGGGCCCCCGCGATGCCGATTCCAAAGGAACGCGCGTCCGATGATTCCATGTCACTAAGCCTCTTGAGTGGTGCTGTTGTTCTCCGGCTTCCACGACTCGATCGAATAGTACAGCCGCGATCGAATCTCATCCAAATGCAATTCGTCGCTGACCTTTTTTCCCTCGGCGTCGGTCACGTAGAAAACGTCAACGACCTGATCGAGATAGGTCCCAATCTTGGCAACCTGTACGGAAAGCCCCAGTTCGTGGATCGCTCGAGCAATCGTATACAGCAAACCCGGCTGATCGTGAGCAAACACGTCGAGGACCGTAAATCGATCCGAGATGGAATTGTCGATACGAATCTGCGTTGGCTTTGGCTTGAGCGATGGGCCGCTTTCGCGCTGACAAAAAATCCGGCGGAACGTCGGAGGCTGATGTTCGTCCGCGTGCAGGGATTCCACAAGTCGACGCGATACGTCCTCGAAGCGACCTTCAGGTGGCTCACCACTGTGATCCGGGTCGTGCACGATGAACTTGTCCAGGAACATCGAATCGGCCAACGAGTGAATCTCCGCCGACAGGATCTCCAGCCCCTGACTCGCGAGCGCTCCGGCGAGGCGGAAAAAGATGCCGTCGGCAATATCGACTCGGGCGCCAACAGAATACTGTGCGACATCCCGAGTTGGCAGATAACTGCCCCATGCGACGGCTTCATTGGATCCAAGTCCGCGTAACCGCTCGAGGTCGGGCAAGACGTGATCTTCTTCCGCTCCACGCAGATAGGCGGTTGGCAACACATCGATATGACGTTTGAACCAGGCGGGATCCGCCTCGCGTTCGGCGGCCAGTTTCAGTCGCTCGCGAACGGGACTCATGCGTGGATCAGATTCTTCGCCACCACTGAGCGTTTCCATCAGTCGCAGATAGAGGTCGGTCAACACCTCCAGCTTCCAGTTGTTGAGCACGCCAGGCCCAACAGCAGCCAGATCCGCACATGAAAGTACAAACAGCATGCGAAGGTTTGTCGTCGTGCCAATTTCCGTGGCGGCTTCCGCGAGGATCGCCTGATCGCTGTTGTCTCGCCGAAAGGCCAGGTGATTGAGCATCAAGTGTCGATGAACCAGGAATTCCAGGCGTCGTGCTTCGCGATCCGCAAGGTTCAGGTGTTTGGCGACCTTGGCAGCAATCCGCTTACCAACTTCGCTGTGGTCCTCGACAAATCCTTTGCCAATATCGTGAATCAGCAAGGCCAGGTGCAGCGTAGTCTTGGGTTCAAGCTTGCGATAGACGCGTCCCAATTCGCCGTCATGATTCAGAAATTCGGTGGCTTCTTCGACCGCCCTCAGTGAGTGTTCATCGACGGTGTACTTGTGATAGTCATTGAATTGCAGCAACGATCGAGCGTGGCCCCACCCCGGCACAAGCTTGTCCAGCACGTGCAGCTCATGAAGGCGACGCAACAATTGCCCCAATCTGCCGGTTCTGGAAAGCAGTGAGAGAAAGAAGCCCGCCGCTTTGGGAGTGACTTCGTCGATCTCGTTATTCAACATGGAATCGCGAATCACCTGCCAGAGATCATGATCGATCCGCTTGGCATGGCGATTGGAAAGATCCATCAGCCTCAGCGATTCGACCAGATTATCACGCACGCGATCGTGCCCGTCGGGCCCGGCAGAGATGTATCGGGGACCGACGATGTAGTCCTTGTCGACGGTTCGCCCAAACATGTTGTGGACCGCCATTCGGAAAGGTGAATTCCATTTCGCGGCCGCCACGAAGTTACTGACAATGTGTCGAACTTCCGTAGTGTGACGGAAATACTCCTGCATGAAACGTTCGACCGGGAGCACACCTTCGTCACCCTCGTAGCCACCCCGTTCGGCGATTCTCAATTGCTCGCTCTTGGTCAGCAGATCCTGTGCACTACCGGCGTGGAGGTGCAGTCCATGTCTCAGGATCAGCAGAAAATCTCGCGCGTCCCGAAGCTTGGCGTGATCCGACGCCGTGAGCTTCCCCATCTGCTTGAGTTTGCGAGGCAGGGACTCACCGTAGGCAGCGAAACCAACCCAACGCAAGAGATGAATGTCCCGCAGCCCTCCGCGAGAACGTTTGATGTTGGGCTCCAGCAAGTAGACGGTGTCCCCGTACTTGCGACGCTCCTCGCGACGAGATGCTTCGATGGCCTTGATCTGCGAGTTGAAAGCGCTGCCTGAAAATTTGCGTCGGAACTTTTCGAAGAACTTCTGAAACAGTGATTCATTGCCCTTCAGAAAACGGCATTCCATCATGGCCGTGCTGATAATCGGATCGGTCGCCGCCAATTGGCATGCCTGCCGCGGCGTACGGACGCTAAATCCCAACTCGACACCAACGTCCGACAAATCCTGAACCAGCCTCCCGGCGAGTTCCGGAATCAAGGACGCCACGCCCGGCGAATGCAACAACATCAGATCGAGGTCGGAATGCGGAGCGTTATCGCGACGCCCGTAGCCACTGTGGGCGACAATCGCAATTCCGTCGCTCAGCCGTTCGCGATAGGGGTGGGCGGCGACGGCGGCGTCGAAAATCCCCAGCACAACCTCGTCGAACACATCCGTCAGGAAGAATCCCAGTTGAATACCGGGAGACCCGGCATCGTACTGCAGTTGCAGTTTCTCACGGCCTTCCGCCAAAATTTTTCGAGCGGCAAGAACCTGAGGTTCAAGTCGAAGTCCAGCCGTGTTCATAGTCTGCTCGAATAAGGGAAGCGGTGGTGCCGAAAGCACGCCGGGCTAACGCGTCTTCTGCGCAAAAACAATGCCCGCGTGCAGCGGGCATTGTTTGGATCGGTTCTCGCGTGAAATCCGACCGAAGCGTTTAGAGGGCGTCTTCGCCCTGTTCGCCCGTTCGGATTCGAATCGAGTTCGCGAGGTCGGTGACGAAGATCTTTCCATCGCCGATCTGTCCGGTCTGAGCCGCACGCATGATCGTGTCCACGGTCATCTGCAACTGACTGTCGGAGACGATAACTTCCAGCTTCACTTTTGGCACGAAATCGACCGTGTATTCCGTTCCGCGGTACGTTTCCTTGTGTCCCTTTTGACGCCCGAAGCCTCGCACTTCCGTGATCGTCATGCCATGAACGTTCTGCTCGGACAAAGCGTTCTTGACCTCTTCAAGTTTGAAGTGGCGAATGATTGCTTCGATTTTCTTCATCAGTACCGTCTCCCTCGCTTCAACTGGTATTTTTGAATGTTTATTTCTCGTGTCTTGATTAGCATGCGACGATTCCCGGAGTGCCGCCTGCCCCCCGGATCTCGCCTAAGTGTATCCTGCTTGGGAATTCCCCGCGAGACAGAACCGCCTGCATTTCCCGTCCTAGCCTAATTGTTGCATATTCGCAGACAGCCGTAGTGGTCCGAATGGACGAGAAAAGGCAACTTCACTCCGTCTCCGGCCTTTGCCATGCAACATCTTCCGTTCCTGCCGAGAAATTGGCGAATCGGGCCAGCACAAAAAGCAAATCACCAACCCGGTTTAAATACACGAGCGATTCGGTGGACAGTTCCGTCGAGCGCGACAGTGTCACCACACGGCGTTCCGCACGTCGACACACGACTCGACCGTGATGCAAGGCGGCCGCTGCGGGGGTACCGCCAGGCAATACGAACGTTTTCAACTGGGCGAGCTGGCTGTCAAAACGGTCGATGCACTCCTCAATCCAGTCGGTCTCCGCCGCACCGATCAACGCCGTGCCGTGTTCAGAAGGATCCGGCGTGGCGAGTTCGGCCCCCAACGAAAAGAGCTGATGCTGAATCCGTTCGAGCACCGGATCGAGTTCGGCCGGAACGCCATTCGATCGAGCCAGACCGATAACGGAACAAAGTTCGTCAACCGTTCCGTAGGCCTCGATCCGGGCATCGTCCTTGGAGACGCGAGGTCCATGGAACAATCCCGTTTTTCCATCGTCGCCTGATTTCGTATAAATCTTCATCGCCACTCCTTTTTGCCAGTCGCCCTCGTGAGTCACATCCTATGCGAAAAATCATGTCCTGCGGAGTCCTCGTCGTCGAGGGTAATCCTGTCAAACAATTCCTGCTGATGGAGCACGCCGATCGGCTGGATTTGCCAAAGGGACATGTTGACCCTGGTGAAACCGAACTCGAATGCGCTTTACGCGAACTGGTCGAAGAAACAGGCATCACTGCCGACGATATCGAACTCGATCCAAATTTCCGGTTCACGCACGAGTACTCCGTCTGGCCACGAAAGTTTGATGGCGAAGAATGCCTGAAGACGTTGGTCGTATTTCTTGGGCGCCTTCAAAAGGACGTCGACATCGTGCCCACCGAGCATCAAGGGTACCGCTGGGTAGACTGGCAGCCGCCACACGAAATCCAGAAGCAAACGATCGACCCACTGCTGGCGTCGCTGGATGAATTCCTGGCCGAGTAAGAAACTCGCGCCGCCAACGCGGCCCCAAGCCAACACAGACCCAAGCCAACACAGACCCAAGCCAACGACCAAAGCCAACGCATAAGTAAACCAGTCAGCCCCAGCCAACGCGGGCGCGGCTGGTTCGCATTAACACCGAAGTGGCGAAAAATAAAATCGCCGCTGGTGCGAATGTCCCGTTTGAATCTGACCGACCAATCTGACCGACCAATCTGACCGACGCGCCCGTCGCGTCGCGTCCCGCCCCGTCCGACTCGGACCAACGCTGGATCCCACGTCCCAATTCGGATCGCCAAACGATTCGGATTGCCGCAACTCCCGTTTGCGGTGGGCACCACATTCCCGTCAGACCGGTTCAGAATTGCTTACAGGGCTCGCTCAGCTGTAGCGGGATCTGCAAACCCGCCATGGCCGATGCATTGGAGGGATGATTAGTTAGCCCTCCAAAATCGTGTGCATTGATGGCTTCCACGAAGGCCATCCCTACCGGTTTTTGCCTAAATCTCCTGACCATCACGTCCTCGCAAAATTCCAATCCAATTGAGGGGTAACAGGGTCTTCACCAAATCGTGACGATCGTTATAACCGTAAGGATTGTTGTCCCCACCCATTTGCATTTCCTTCCATCGTGGTAATGCGTTAGTCCCAGCCCTTTGCTGCAGAGACAAAGACAGCCATAAGGCTCGCCGTGGCAAATTATTTTTGACGTAACAATTCCCATAATCGTTACATTCAGGCAGCTTGGGGTTTTACCAGTTACACTTGGCCCTGACGGAAAAACGGAAAAACCAAAATGAGCAATGAGCTGGGATCAGGCGATGCGTACAGGTTGTCCCGACTATCGCGTCGGTTTCGCGACAAACAACAGGGAAGCCTTACAACTTATGTCAGTTACGTGTCCTAGGGTTGAGTAACAGGTCGTGGTCGACACCACCCTGAAAACTGTGAAAAAGGCAGCAACCGATGGGCTTTCTCAAAAACTTCTTCACCAACGTGCTTCAGGAAGAGGCGAACGCACAAGCGCAGCCGAGCAGCTTCGAACAGCTCTCGCAAGAGCAGCTTGAGCAGCACCTTTCCGTTGTGAAGTACAACGACTTCACGTTGACCGATGCGGTTCGCCCGTCGTACGACCTGAAGGTTACACCTCGTGAAGGGTATCGACACGACGTTTACCGCGACGAAGAGAACGATGCCAACATGCCAGTACTAATGTGCTCGGCATCGAAGGAGCGACTTTTCGAACTCTTCATCGAACTGATCGAACCGCTGGGCAACGTTGTGGACGTTGTTCTGGAAACAAGTCACTCGCGTGACAACCGCGGACATAGTGACCTGTATCGCGAGCATATGGATGTTCCCGTTCTGATTAGTACCCTCTGGGACTATGAAGACTTACTAACCAATGATGGCTGCACGGGCATCGCGGTGCTCAACCCGAACCTTCCGCAGGAAGTTCAGTTTGACGAGCACAAGCTACTCATCGTTTACGGTACCGAACTGAGTGCCTACGAGAAGATCCTCGACTCCTACAAAGTGGGCGTCGACGAAGAACTGAAGTTCATCACGGAAGCCGAACACGTGCACTCTTCCAGCGACAAGTACGCCAGCGAATTCGAAGAGCTGCGAATGCGTCTCGGAATGGATGCTGTGTACGACATGGCTTAGGCCACGGCTTACGACAATCGCGATACGGCACACTTCCTGATCCCGGCTTGCACTAGCAAGGCCGGGCGTCAGGACTCTTTTTTCGTCTGCAACGCTTCGCTGTCATCTGACCGCGTGCATAGACCAAAACTTTACACTGGCCTCCGTGCGCGATACGCTCATCCGCTTCATCCTGTGCCTCACACATGAAAGCGGACCATGCGCAGTCATCTTCCTGCCTTCCTCTCGTTTACCCTGCTACTGGCTCTGGTTCAGTCGGCCAGCGGCCATACCGGGCTTCCGTCAATCTTTGGGTCCAACATGGTCCTCCAGCAGAAGCAGGCCAATCGCGTCTGGGGCTGGGGTGACGCGGGCGACAAGATCACCGTCACGATTGCCGACCAAAAACAACAGACGACCGTCGGCGATGACGGCAAGTGGCAAGTGAGCCTGGACCCCATGCCGGCCGGCGGCCCACACCGTCTGGAAGTATCAGGGCACAACAAGATCACCTTTGACAACGTCATGATTGGCGAAGTCTGGCTCTGCTCGGGGCAATCCAACATGCAGTGGTCCGTGGGCCAGGCCAACGACCCAGATCTCGAGAGCCTGACGGCCAACTATCCGAACATCCGGCTGATCACCGTTCCTCGGGTGGGAACTCAGGAACCCCAAAAAGACTTCGACGGCGAATGGCAGGTGTGCACACCCCAGACGGTGAAAGAATTCTCGGCCGTTGGATACTTCTTCGGTCGCCGTTTGCACCAGACGCTGGATGTCCCAATCGGCCTGATTGACGACGCTTGGGGCGGATCGGCTTGTGAGGCGTGGATCAATCGCGACGCCTTGAAGGAGAATCCACGCTTTGAAAAGCTGCTGGAATACTGGCGAGAGTTCGAAGCCAAGACGCCTGCCGACAATCGGATGATGACGGGCAATCAACGCCCCTCCAATATCTACAACGGTGTGTTGAAGCCCACGATCGGATACGGCATCAAGGGTGCCATCTGGTATCAGGGCGAATCGAACGCTTCGCGAGCTTACCAGTATCGCGAGCTCTTCCCGTTCATGATCAAAACGTGGCGGGAAGAATGGCAGCAGGGCGACTTCCCGTTTTACTGGGTCCAGCTCGCCGATTTCCGTCCCGAAACCACAGAACCGGGCGACAGCGACTGGGCGGAACTTCGTGAGGCCCAGACAGCAACCATGTCAGAACTCCCAAATACCGGTGAAGCGGTCATCATCGAACTGGGTGAAGCAGCCGACATCCACCCCAAGAACAAACAGGACGTCGCCAAGCGACTCGCTCGCTGGGCCCTGGCCAAGGACTACGGCTTCGACAACCTTGTCTATCGCAGCCCGATTTACAAGTCGATGGAGAAGGACGGCGACGCGATCGTGTTGACCTTTGATCACGTTGGCGGAGGACTGGACACGTTCGACGTTCGTGAACTCATTGGTTTCACGATCGCCGGCGAAGACAAAGTGTTCCAACACGCGACAGCCGAGTTCGTCGGAAAGGGCGGTGGCATCACCCAGATTCGCGTTCACAGCGAAGAAGTGAGCTCGCCGGCGGCCGTACGGTATGCGTGGGCCAACAACCCGATCTGTAACGTGCAGAACCGCGAAGGATTGCCACTGACGCCTTTTCGTACCGATGACTGGAAAGGAGTCACGGCAGGGCGAGAACACCGCTAGTCGTGGCTTGTGAGGTCACCGAGCGCCCCGTCGACCGGAAGCGCAACGCCAACAACCAGAAAAAGCCACGCGTGTCAGTCACGCGTGGCTTTTGTTTCTGAATCGTCAGACAGTCGTCACTCCTCGCGGAGAGACGTTCGAACTGCGGCTATCGCCTAGAAACGAATGCCAATCCCGCCGATGCTGATACCAACGCCGCTGCGGCCGAAACTGGGTCCAAAGCCCGGACCAAAGCCGGGTCCGATTCCGCGCCCATATCCGTACCCAGGTCCAAATCCGCCGTAGCGCCCAGGATATCCGCGGCCGTAGCCAATCCCGTTGCTAACTCCAAAGCCCACGGAAATGCGTGGCCCTGCCGAGTACCGATAGGCAGAATAGCCGGGCGAGCGGTAGTACGTCGTACGTGGTGCCGTGCGATACGTGACCGCGGGTGCGCGCTGATAGTTGTACGAAGGTGCGTACCGATAACGCTGAGGCGCGCTGTACGTCGTTCGCGGTACGGAATACGTGGCCTGCTGAGGCGCAGCAACGGCAGCTGGTCGCTGAACGCTGTGCGAGCCCGGAGTCAGATTCATTGCCTGTCCGTTTCTCACGACCGATACACTGTTGATCTGAGCTGCATCCAACGCGTTGCCACTGGTAATCATCGCGTCGTTGACGGACACGATCACGTCATTGGGCTTCACGCCCATCGCCGCCGCAGGACTCCCGACGATCACGCCTTTGACCTTCAGACCAGCACCGGTCGACACGTAGGACACACCGAAATCCCAAGCTCGCATTTCCTGCCCATTGGCCGGCGGATAGGAACCCGCGGCGGGCATCGCGGCCGGCTCCGGTGACGCCATTTCCGGAGCGACTTGCGGTTCGGGAATTGGCGGAGGGACTTCTTCCACTGCTGTGCTCGCACCAGGTTCGGGTAGCGTCGCCGATGGAGCTTCCAGCGGAGTCGCCGCCGCGGACTGAGTCGCCGATTCAGACAGCGGCTCAGACAGCCTGTCGACGAGTGCCTTGGCGCCTGATTCGAGTGCTGAACCATCTAGCTGAGCGAATGCGCCCACGGAAGCTGCCAACACGAACACGACTGCGAGACCAAATTGAATTCTCATATAACCCTCGAAATAAAGGAACGTCGACCCCACAAGTGTAGCCCACGCCCAATTCTTACGATCGAAGTGTCGGGTTCAAGAATGATTGCCCCAAAACCGGGTATCCCAGGCGTTTGTGCTGCCATCCTGCAACGGACACTCCGGGCAATCGATGCAAACGGCTTCTTCGTCACACCTCTGGTGGGAACGAAAGACCGGCATCGGGGGACGCGCCATGCGGACTCGTTTGGTGCGCGTCGTTCATCAGGAACAACGCATCGGGTCGCATTCAAGAGCGGCCCGATGAGCGCCGTTGCCAAGCGGCTTCGTCGAGCGGCTAGGTTCAGCGGCCAAGTCTATTGAGCGGCTTCTTCTGGCGGGCGTTCACCCAGCTCGCGATCCAGATCCAGCAGCGATGAAGGATCGTCTTTCACCAATTTGAATTTGTGCAGCACGTCGCGGGCGTTCTTTTCCTCTTCGACCTGCTCCTGGACGAACCACTCAAGCTCGATCAAGGCCGCGAAGGCTTTCTCGTTGAAGGCCAGTTCAAACAGGGAATCGATTTGTGCCGTGACCGTTTGCTCCTGCTTCAAAACACTCTTGAACACATCGACGATCGACTTGAACTTTCGCTTGGGCGATTCAATCTTCGCCAGGTGAACCTTACCGCCTCGCATCACCAAAAAATCGTACAGCCGCATGGCGTGTGCATATTCTTCCTGACTCTGAATTCGTAGCCATTGGGCACAGCCATTGAATTGCTCGTGCGAGCACCAAGCCGACATCGCGAGGTAGCTGTATGACGAAAACAGTTCGTTATTGATTTGTTCGTTGATCTTGTCCTGAACAAGTTGGCTCAGCATGGTGCGACTTTCAGGGTGCGACTATCAGGGTCGATGATGGTGAATGCGAATTTTCCAGTGTACATGACAGGCCGTACGTCATGAATCGGACAACGTCACAAAGGCCCCATTGGCAGGGCCGATTCAACACTCCCATGAATGAACGTTCGGCAAGCGAGTAGTTGGCGTTCAGGATCTGAAACCCGTTGACTCCAAGCGTGCCCGTTCCCGGTTTGCGTTCGACCGGCGCAGCCGTTCCGTGTGGCGAGAACTCAACACGCGTCAATTGGGGCGAACGCCCCGCCGTTCGAACTACGGTGAGTTCAATCCATGCCGTTCGTCAAACACGTGTTTCCTCGATGTTCGTTGGCATGCCTCTCGAGCGATGCAGCATCCCTGCGGATCATGAGCAGCTATTTGCGTTGTTGGAAATCAACATCGTGTCGCCAACAGTCAACACGAGGCCGAAGGTAGATGACTGCGAACGGCCGCCAGCTTCTCCTTCGGCCCAAAAAACAGGCCGGGAAGGGGCCCGTGCGCACGCGAAATAATGGCCTGGCGGTTGGTTTACAAGGGTTGTTGGGGTTCGCCCTCGACACGACCGAATTCTCGGCACACCGGATGCATAAGGCTGGGGCATCAGCATTTCCTACCCTCCTTCAGTTACTTCATCTCAGAGCGAATCCAATGAGCCGTATCGGTAACAAACTTACCCTTCTAATCGCAGCACTTCTGATGTGTACTGCCTCGCAGGCGATGGCAGTCCTTCCTGACCAACCAAGACTCGAGCCTCTTCCCGCCGATGTTGACCACGGAGTCTATTCGGTTCAAGAGCAGACGGGAGATGCCCCCGTCGATAGCACAGACCCTTATCGTGCAGCCGGCTTTGACAACTTCAGTCTGGCCGCCGAGTACATCCTGACAGGCATTTCCTGGAGCGGAATCTACGCAGAAGCTTTCCCTGGTGCCATTTCCGACACCGACTTCTACGTTGAAATTTACGGTGACTCCAGTGACGCACCCGACCTCGCAACGGGCCCAGTATTAACCTGGTTGTTCGAAGGCGGACCTGTCGCCGGCACAGGCGGAGCTGATCTGACCGTTACCGCGAACGGTGACGTTTCTCCATCGACGGCCACAACCGTTGGTGGTGGTCCAGGCTTTGACTACGAAGCGACCTTTGCCGGAACTTCGCTGGCAGCAGGCGACTACTGGATCTCGATCGTCGCGGACCAGCTCTTCGACAACGCTGATCCGATCATTGACCCAGAGTGGCAATGGCACCTCGGCGACGGTCCTGGCGACGGCTTCCAGCACATCGACTACGCCCTCGACGGCCCCATGGCACCACTTGTAGAGTCGGCCGGCAAGGACCTCGCGTTCTCGCTGAGTGGAACCATCGTTCCTGAACCAGCAGCCGGCCTGATGGGCTTCATGGCCTTCATCGGCCTTGGCATGATGCGACGACGACGCTAGTCCAACGGCGATCCCACTCGCCAGTCCCAACAACTAGCAACGACAAGAAACACCGGCTAAAAAGTCGGTGTTTCTTTTTGCGCGCAGTGGGCGACTGGTAATTCAGTCGTCGTCACTCCCTACAACCCCGAACATCGTTGCTCGCCCTATATCTGCACAATCCACCCAACCGGGAGTTGCACGGGCCGTCTCGCGGATATCGATTTGTGGCCGACCACCCCCACCTGTGTTCTATGGTTCATAAACACACGGCCTCCCACCCGCCAGGGTGGAACAATCCCCAGTCGATATGCGGACAGTAATATGACGAAGAAAAAGAAATCATACAAACGCTCACGGTTATTCGTTGACGCGAAGGTTCAGGGTTCCCTCATCCGCCAGCTAATTATCCATTGGTTTCTGGCGTGCTTCCTGATGTTCCTCTACCTGTTCGCTCTCCAGGCGTTTGGTAGCGGCATGTCGACATCGTTCCAGGGAAACCTGGTCCAGCTCTCCAACAAGTACGGGCTTCTGGGGATCGTGTTGCTGGTGATCTCTCCCGTATTCATTTACGACTCGATCAAACTCAGCAATCGAATCGTCGGTCCCATGGTCACCTTTCGGGCCGCATTGAAGAAGCTGGCCAACGGCGAAGACACAAGTACCATCCGCTTCCGACAGAATGATTTCTGGAAAGACCTCTCGAAAGAGCTGAACGCGGTTTCCAACGAACTCAAAGAGCTACGCGCCTTCAAGGCAGCCCACGAGAAGTCAGACGAAGAGCTGTCGACCAGCTAGTCCTACGGCTCGAATTCCCATTCGAACCGCCCAGCAAAGCCGGAAGACTCAAGCAAGCGACCTCAAGCCTGTATTCTCAAGACGGAACCATGAATAGACACCGACGCAAAAGACTTTCCTCGGGACGCCGAAAAGGTGCCGCCGTCGCCGAACTGGCCGTGTGCCTGCCGGCGATGTTGCTGCTTGCCATGGGAGCACTCGAATGCTGCACGATGATCTACCTTCGACAATCGCTGCACATTGCAGCCTACGAGGGCATTCGCGTGGCAATCAGCGATGACGGCAGCGCAGCGGATGCAATGCAACGGGCCCAACAGGTCATTGACGATCGTAACATCGCGGACGCAGCCATCGCGATCACGCCGGCACAGTCGGAATTCGAACCGCGTGGAAACCCAATCACGGTTCAGGTCTCCGCCCCCTCGACGACAAACGCGGCGTTGCCCCTGCGATTCTTTACGGGAGACATCTCCGCCACTGCGGTGATGATCAAGGAATGAATATGAACAGCCATCTCATGAACATTAATCCAAATCAATCGTCGACAACCGCCGCTCGCGGCCCGGCATGTCAGCGCCGTACCGCACGCAAAGGAGCCATGTTGGTTCTTGTCGCGGTGACCGTGATCCTCCTGCTGATTGCCGTCGCGTTCTCCGTGGACGTCGCCTTCATGCAGCTCACGCGAACTCAACTGCGAACCAGCACCGACGCCGCCGCTCGAGCTGCAACCGAAGCACTCTCGCGAGAGCAGAGCGTCACCTCCGCGATTGCCGCCGCCCGCAATGCCGCGTCGCTCAATCCGGTCGCCGGCACGCCGCTACAACTGGCTGACACGGACATCGTGTTCGGACACGCCGATGCACAAAACACGGGAGAATTCGACTTCCAGCAAGGCACGTCGCCATTCAATTCGGTACTCGTGACCGGCCGCCGCACGGACGATTCGCCCAACGGGTCCGTTGGATTGATGTTCGGCGGTATCCTTGGTCGCCAAACCTTCGTGCCACGCCAGACAGCCCGTACGGTCAACCTCGACCGTGACATCTGCCTGGTGATCGACCGCTCCGGCTCGATGAACTGGCTGGTGTCGTCCAACAACAATCCAAGCAACTGGAATCGCTGCAACGGCCCACACCCCAGCCTCAGTCGCTGGGCGGGACTGGATCGCGCGATGACACTCTTCCTCGGCATTCTGAACCAAACGGACCTCGATGAGTTCGTGGGGCTCGCCAGCTACTCAAGTGCACACACGTCAAGCTGCGGAGTGCGTTTCGCAGAAGCCAGTATCGAAGCCCGCCTCTCCAACGACTACAGCCAGATCGAAGCGGCCATGGACCGCTATAACTCGTCAGGCGTTTCCGGTTGGACGAACATTGCCGCGGGAATCGATGAGGGTGTCGACATTCTGACCGACCCAACACGGACACGAATTTTCGCCGAAAAGACACTCGTCGTATTAACCGATGGGCAGGAAAACCGGCCGGTCGGTGTCGTCAATCTTGGGACTTCCGCACCGGCTTCACCGCGAGGTGCCGTGCGTGCGGCGATGGAAGCCAAAGTGATCGAACCTGACATGGTCATTCACACGATCACGTTCAGTGACGCCGCCAATGAAACAACGATGCAGGAAGTTGCACGAGTCGGCGGCGGAAGCCATTTCCACGCCCCCACGACGGCTCGTTTGGAAGAGATCTTCCGCGAAATCGCCTACATGCTTCCCGTTGTAATGGCCGAGTGACCGAGACAGTGAGACAGGACCGACTGATGAAAACCAACACCCCACGAACCGGTGCCGTTTCTGTAGAAATGGCCATTACCGCGCCGATACTGTTCCTGGTGCTCTTTGCATCACTAGAGTTTTGCGGCATGAACAACCTCCGTCACACCGTTGACAACGCGGCCTACGAAGGAGCTCGGCGCGGCATCGTCCCGGGTGCAACCGCCGCCGCGGTGCGCCAGGAAGCACTCGCCAACATGGCGTCCATCGGCGCACAGAACGTCCGAGTCACCGTCGCGCCCGATCCAATTCTCCAGGAAACCGACCAGATCACGGTGAATGTGTTCGTACCGGTCTCCGGCAATGGCTGGCTGGCGCCCATCTACTTCCGCGGTACCAACGAGCTGGTAGGTCGTTGCACGATGAACCGCGAAGACTACTAACTCGCAAAGAACCGCAAGGAAGCTCGTAGTACCGGCTTCAGCCGGCGACGGCGCTGTTCTATTCCAGTCGCCCAGATATAAAAGCGCTCTTTGGCAATCCCAGAGAGCGCAACGTTTCTCACAACTGCACTCGCAGATGCTACCTATTCACCGCCTGCCGCGACGATGCGTCGAAACGCTTCGTTAAAAACACCGACATCCGGTGGCTCCCATTCCGAAGGCAGGGAGGCCTGAAGCGACGAGACTTCCAACGGGCGGGCTTGCTGTTTGCCCCGTGCGCGACAGTTGCACTCATGGTAATGGCCTTCTATCAACATGTACGCGCCCAAGGAAAACCAAACTGGAGTTCCACCAAAGTCACTCGGCGAGAATCGAAACGCAGAATCATCGACGACAATCCGAGCATCCATACGAGGTACTGGTACGTAGTTAACGGGAAAGAATACGCGGGGACAACCGCAGGCGAATGGAGCGGAAGCACCGTCTTCTACAACTCCACACATCCTTGGCAGAACTCACCTACGAATAGTCGCTCACCAGAGTCCTGGGCGATGGCCTTCGTTCTAATCGGTGCGATTTTCTTCGCGTACGTTACCATTCAAAGCTTGTTGATCACGAGGTAGGGGGCCGATTGAAATCATGAATTGAACGCCGTCTCGGCATCGCAATTTCGACGCCCTACCTATTTCTGAAACCGGATTCCTCGAACGCTACAGGAGAAATCTATACATGGAGAATTTCGATGGCGGCGCCCCCGTTGGCAGCGGTCAACATGGTCCAAGGAAATTCTGGGGTGGATTGCCGGACGGAGGTTGGCGAGTCTACATCGTCCCGCTGATCGCACTCCTGCTAAACGTAGCGTTGATCGTCGTAGACCGTGTACGAACCGGCGGACAGGAAGCTTTTATGTGCTATGGGGGCGAAGGGAGAGGGACATCCAATGTTCGCAGGGCCGTGGATTGGCCTGCTAATCGCGGGGGCCCCGTTACCTCCCGACGAAAGAGCTGTCAAAGTCTAAAGGCCCGGCGTGGGAAGCCTCGATCTAGAGTCTGGGTGCCCCCATTCTGCCTATTCTGCCCCTCCAACCCCTCTTCTAAGACACTGTCAATTTACGGCTTGTATGAGGATCGCCACCTGGAGCTGTTTCAACGTTTCGCAGCCGAAGGGTGTTTTCAGCAAAGCACGGCCTTTTCTTTGATCAAAGACGGCGCATGACAGGAAAGGATTACTACTGGATCGACGACGAAAGCGTTCTTGGAGCAGTATTTCAGCCATTCCCTAATCACGGCGGTCGAGACTCGTCATCGGACATCTATCACGAGATGAATAGGTGTGGGGGGCTGGTCAAAGATGACGCTGTTGTTAACTTTTCCAGGCCGCTTACGAAGCGAAAGATTTCTGCAGCCCGAAATGGTTTCGACGAGTTCTTTAGTCCCAAACTCATTCGACTGATGAACATCGAAGACGGAGTGTTTGCCGATACGACGCTGAATGGTCAGCAACACGACTGGAAACGACTCCTGAAACTTCCCGGGGCGCCAGTTGACTTCATCGATGATCACTGGAGCAGTCCTGCACCCAGCGTACACGAGCTGTGTGGCCTCCGATACATCTTCCACTATGATCTATGGATTGCACGTGGTAACGAACCGTTAGATGCACACGTCACTCTGTCGACAAGTCCATATAAGCACTTTGAGTACGACCAACAAATCCTCATAAGCACAGAAATGGCTCGAAAGTTGATTCGCAATCGGGCAAAGGTCATAATCGACCCGATATTCGCGAGCGACTCAGCCGTCGCCCACGATCAAAAGCGATTGCTCGAGTGTTTGCGAGCTGCTGAAGAGGCTAGTCGGTGAATCATGCTGCGAGTTGGCGATGTCCGATTAGCAGCGCCATACGGGCTGCGATATCGCCTGTGATTGCGGACGTACCTTCGGCGACGATTAGAGAGTCGGCGATAGGTTTTGAATTCGTTCGCACGCCCGAAATGTAGGCATCGCCTCACTCAGAGTCGAGCGAACGGACCAAGGACACCCCGCCCCTCATAAGCCCGGTCGCAGTTCTGGTCACAGTTGGTTTCTTGAGCGCAAAAAAAGGACTCACGAATTTTCGTAAGTCCTTCTGTAGAACGGAGGTGCCTCAGGAGGGAATCGAACCCCCACGACCTTGCGGCCACCAGATTTTGAATCTGACAACTGGTGTTCATCTGACTACCAACTGATTATCAACTGCGTCAGAGAAAACACGTTTCACACTACAAAACAAGTGCTTTTTTTCATTCTAGATTGTTTCTCTCGTCCTGCGTATTATGGATGAAAGTTGGTCACACTCGGTGGTCACACTCTATTTCTGGTCACACTTTCGGTCACAGTTTGCATGCACAAGATTTCTGTCGTCTATCCAAAAGGTCGTCATGCACAACTTCGTTATCGCGATGAAGACGGTCGAATGCGAAAGATTAGCGCCGGCTCCAGCAAGAAGTCTGAGGTGCTAAAGAAGGTCAAAGAACTGGAAGCGAAGTTGCTACTTGATCAACCCGTTCTAACGCAACGTGACAAGAAGAAAAAGGCGCTAACGACAAAGGGGAGCGCGACACCTTGGCAGACATTTGCTGACATATACAAAGAGAAGAAGCTTTCACTGAAGGCCGAATCAACACAGCTCGCTGAAGAACCGACAATCGATGTTTTCACTCGACTGTTTGGACGACGGACGATTGGACAGGTTGCGAGCAAAGAGAATATCTCGGACACGATTGACCGACTATTAGCAGGGGAGGGCAGTCAGAAAAAGAAACGTCGCACAGTGTCCACGGTCAACAATAACCTGCGACTTCTGAAGTCGATGTTGAATTGGGCTTATGTCGATATGGGCTGGCTAAAGTCGAAGCCCGTCATTAAAGAAATCAAAGCCGACGACGACGAAGGGGAAGCAAAGGGTCGACCGGTGACTGAAGACGAAGTTGAGCTAATGGTCCAGGCGGCTTATGTGCGTTGTCCTGTCGATCCGAAATCCTACGAGACATTGATTCGCGGTGTGTTCGCTAGCGGGCTGCGACTCAAGGAAGCAATGCTGTTGACCTTCAATGACCGAACGTCGATCCATTTAAAGAAGCTGACGAGCGGCTACGTAATTGTCTTCCCGGCTTCGAAGCACAAGAAGCGGAAGAGAGTTGAAATCCCAACAATTCCAGAGTTCGCCAAGCTGGTTGACTCACTTCCGTACTCTGACGGATTCATCTTCCGGCCCGTCAAACAGAACGAAAGGGAAGGTCGACCAAGCGCCGAGACCGTGGGGCGATGGTGCCGATATATCGGTGAGGAGGCCAATATAGTTGTCAACGATTCCGGAAGTTACGCCGGGGCTCACTCTCTGAGACGCGGCTTTGCACAACGGCTGGCTGACAACGGATGCAATTCGAAGGACTTGCAATTCATCATGCGGCATTCGTCTATTACGACAACGCTCAAGTACTACACGAGTAAAAACGCAGGCGAAGCAAACGAGCGCCTTCGTAAACTTGGCCTTTAGCGTTCACGTCGACCGTGCTTCACGATGTGGGCAATCAAATCGCGGCCTTGAACATAACTTCGATTGCCCCAATAAGTAACTTCCAGCCCTTTTTTCCTGGCTTCTCTTAGCGCCTTCTTCCCAATGCCAACGGCCTCAGCCAGTTCCGTTACTAGGTATAGTTTCTCAGGGTCAATGAATCCTGCGTCCATCTAGTAATCACCATTTGTTTAACTCTCTCTTCTACGACCTTGCGAAAAATCATGCATCTCTCCGTGCGTGAGATTCTTCCGACGAACGGCTAGCGATTCAACAAAAAGCTTATTCGATCAGTTTGCGGATGCGGTACGGCGCTTTGATCAGTTTTCTGCGTGTTTCCTGCCGTTCAACTGACGTTCAACTGCGTTTCTCCGAGCTGGACACCTGGATTCACTGCGTCTGAGTGCCTGCCAAAGAAATCTCAGAAAAACCTGAGAATCTGAGGATTTCCGTCACCTCGGCTGGGCGCCATGTAACGGAAGCACCCGTTAAGGTCAGTTCTATGAATAAGAAATTGACCAACTATGAAGCGGCAAAGTATGTCCGAAAAGTCTTTGGGCTGAAGCTCACAGAATCAGCCATTAAACGATGGCAGCACCTGGGCTACGCGGGCCAGCATCTACCCGCACAGAAGCATGGTCAGAAACTCACGACACTTTCCGCCAGTGACATCGAGCGAGTTGTCGCAGGTACAGCACGGGGACGCTAAACGATGACCGAAGCCGAACTACTCACGACATTCACTGATCCAAACAAGACACGGTTCCTTTCAAGACTGACCGTCACGCACAGCAGGAACAACGCCGCTGCTGCAGCTGGCGTTCGAATCGAAGAAGTGTTGCGATGGATGTCGCATGATCCTGAATTCAAGAAGTCAGTGCAGGTAATCGAAGCGATGGCGACTGCTGATGATTTCATACTGCCTCAATTGCTCGACCAAGTTCGCACGGAAATGAAAAGAATCGGCCTTGACCGGTTAGAGGTGGAGGCATGATGAAATTGACACGAGAACTAGAAACGAGACTGCAAGTCATCACAGAAAGTCTGCCCGACAGACAGCGTCATTTTCTGAGATCAATGTTCGTCCTTGGTGACTCGATGAGCGCGGCGAAGGCAACCGGAACAGACCTTAATGAATATCGGTCCTGGCAGGCTGATCCGATCTTTGCCGCTGCTTTCACCGAAACACAAGACCTACAGAAGAATAGACTTTCCGACCTAGTCGAAGCCATGATTGCTGCTGCGTTTCGCACGCTGCAAGATATGTCTCGCAACGACCGGGCCGAACTACGCCGACTGGTTGCGGAACATAAAGAAGACAAAAGGACGGTAGTTGATTTAATCCACGAGATGGTCAAATGACTGGCGACCAGCTCAAAAAGCTATGCGACTCTCAACGCGGTGACGATAAGACGCGGGGTAGGAGAGCAAAATTCCTGCGGGCTCTTGCGTCTAATAAAGGTGTGCTCAGCAAGGCAGCCAAAGCGGCGGGAATCTCCCGACGCACGCCGTACAACTGGCAAAGAGAATGCAAGATATTCGCAGATGCGTTTCTGGCAATTATCGAAGACACCGACATGCCGCCCGCTGACCAGCCGGAGCCGGAGCCGGAGCAAGTCAACACGGACAGTCATGACGATGACATTGTGCCGGATTATCGCAAGCAACTCAACGAGATTTGTAAAGACATAAAAGCAGGCGACGATCAGCGAAGAACCGTGAAAGCAAAACGCAGATTCTTGCGATCTCTACACGCCAACGGTGGCCACGTGACTTCTGCTGCGAGACAGATAGGGAAAAGCCCGAGGACAATTCGACACTGGCGGCAGAACGACCCAAAGTTTGTCGAATTAATGCGAGAAGTCGAAGAGATTTTGTACGCAGAATACTCGGCAGAAGTCGTTGGCGAATTCATGCGAGGCAATACGACAGCGATGAAAGAGGTATCGAAAGGTCTACTAGGTTGGACCGGCGAGCCAAAGCATCAAATTACAATTAATAACAATCAAGCCGTTCTGAACCCGGACAAACCTGAGGCCGAGAAACTACTTCGCGCCCGTGAGGTCATGGAAGCTATTGGATTCAGCGTGAGTGATCCGGTTGTAATTGAAGGCGAAGTTAACCAACGAAAGATAGAGCACAAATGAGTGACAACGAACCAAAGAAGATTGTCTGCGATCCGCGCTTAACCATTGAGTGGATCCCCGAATCAAGGCGAGAAAAACCAACGAAAGAAACCCCTAAAGATGACAAGTAACATTCCTGATTTCGAAAGCTCTCGTAAGTTCTCCAGCGTCTTCGATTCGCCATTCAGCACCGACAAGATCGTAGGCCAAGGTATCGTCGAGAATCACTCACCATCGAAAGAAGATGCTGGTGTTTTCCGTAGCTTATTCGGAGTCTCCAGTCAGCCTGTTCGAGAGCCCGAACTCGAAGACGATGACGACAAATGGTTGGCTGATTATCAGCGTCGACAGCAGGATCGCATTAAAGAGTCTGCGCCGCCGCCTGAGTTTGAGTCGTCTTCAAGGTTTTCTGGCTTGTCCAAAAAGTCGAGCCTCCCTCCAGAATTTGACCCGCAAAAAAGCGTAAGCAAATACTTAGGATACAGGAGGAAGCCTGTCTGATGCTGCTCACAGCACGACGTGTTTGGCTTGCCGCCGACGACAGTTTAATCGCTCACGTCGCAACGACAGATGGGCATATTGTCTCACTGTTAATCGCGGAAGTCAGCAACGAAACGGCAAATCTCGTCATCCGAGAAGGTCGGTCTCCAGTTCGTCCGGGTGATGAGTTCGCTGTTCTAGATCGCATTACTGCGAGACAGGGACGGCCCCGATTTCCAGGTGAGATCGACTCAGCTTTTCCGGTCTTTCAGTTCGAGTTAACGGGCCGACGATTCAAGATTGTGCCCGATGCATGGGACGAGTACGAAATTGGCCGATCACTTTTCCATGCCAGAATCAAACCAGACTTTATTGCGAGAGAGGTACACATCTAACATGCAACGTCCTAGCTTCGAACCCGAGCCTAAAAGGGCTGAAAGAATCTACTGGCAAGCGACTCCAGACGGACTAATCGGTCACCTTGCTTGTGAGGGCTTGATCTACTCCGGCTTGTGGAGAATGTCTTTTCGAGAAGCCGGAAGACTGATCCACCATCGCAAGTTTCCATTGCCAATCAATACACCGTTTCATCTTCCCGGTCGAGTTAAGAACGTCCAAACCGATGAAGCCGGTGTCTATCCTCTCTATCGGATCAAACGATCTGGCAGCGCTGAGCACCGGCCATTCACTCGACCAAGTGAAGAGGAACTAAAAGAGGTTTCTGCCCGAAAGTTCTTTGGCTCCAACTTGGTTGTTGCAGGTCTGGCTCGCAATGTCGCTGCACCATGGTTCGCGGAAAGAGCGTAATGATCACTGCAAACATCTATTCTGACACTGCCGTAACTGGATACGCTGCCGGCGACACGTTAACGGTTGTGTCGCAAACCGGAACTGGCACTTGGACCGCCGATTCGGTAACTGGTGACATCACATTCGATTTTGTCGACCAATGCGAAGACGCAACGGCAACGATTCGAATCGAATCTGAATGCTGCACTGACACTTTCATTGTCAGCTATGTTTCTCCATGCGAGCCATGCGAGTTCGAACACTTTGGCCTGATTGATAACGGCAATATCAACCCAGATGTTGCGACAGGTGCATCGAACGCTGAGGCAGTTCAGGCACAGGATTTGATTTACGACGACAACTTAGTTGCAGCTCCTTTAGGTGGCACAGCGTATTGGAGATCTTACCCAGGATTTGACACTTTCCCGATGACTCCGCGTGGTCATGAGTTCCAATTCACGCAAGAAATCTTCCCCGCTGACATCACTTCATTGCAGTTTGACGGAGTGTGGAAGAACGACTCAAACAGCACACAACTCGTAATCATCGAGCTGATCGACAACGCTGGCAACGTTACTCAAACGATTGATGTAACGGCTGACTTCGACTCCGCTCCAGCATCTAGTGGGGCTACCGGCATCACTATCGATGTTCCAATCACAATCGGCTCTTCGATTAAAGGCTTCCGGATTCTGCAGGGCTCGGCAACTGCCATGACGCCAAGCTGGATTCGGATCGCCGAGATCTCTCCCGTTGGAACGGCTTGTCAGGGTGTTAATCCGTGTTCCAACTTCGGCTATCTGTCACCTCAAATGGCTGATTGCGATGGCGTTAATCCTGTCATTGTCAGCAACATCAACGGCGCCACGGGGACAGGTGCGGGCGGAAGCAACTGGGATCCGGCAACGGTGACGATGGTTGTTGAATCGAGCACTGGCAATGGTGTGGTGACGATCAATGACCCAACAAACGGTGCTTGGTCTTACGCACCGGATCCGACCGACACTGACGTGGAGGTCACAGTGTTATTCACTGATCCGAGTGGATGCGAAGCCAGGATTGTGACGCAGATTGTTTGCGCGCCTGAGACGACTGACTGCGAGACCTGGAAGGTTGCTTGTCCTAATCTAGACATGTCCTTCGACTACGACTGCGGTCTTGGTGCTCCTGAGATTTCGATGGACTTCTCGGACAACCTAGTCAACGGTGCAACGACAATTCACGAGCAAAGACTGCTTGCGATGTTCTCCTGGTTACAAGAAATCGAGCCCGAATTCAGTGTCACCCCCTGCGAACTTGTCATCGAAGAAACGTTCCCAGCACAAGACAACCACACATTAAAAGTTACCTGGAGTTGGACACATCCAGGACCGTCAGGATTGATTGAGGTTTGCGATTCTAGCGGCAATTTAACCGAGTCAATCGTGTTCACTGGCAGCTGTACAGCTCAATATGAAATTGATTTGCGTTACTCGATAGACAGCGTTGCGATGATATCAACGACAGGCTCACTCAATCTAACCGACACGGCAACACTGATTGCCAATCCAACTGTCGGCACCTCAGGAAATTGCTAGGAGACTACGGACGCGGCCCGGCATATTGTTGAAACTTTCTTGTTGGTGCGGGTCGCGTCCATTATTTAAATATGTTCCAAATATTAGAGGCCTTTGTCGAGATCGGTGCCCAAGGTATCGAAGACGTATTCAACGAATTCGATAGGCTGGAAGCCAGAGCAGAGCAACTTGGTTCCATCAACGTCGGCCTGAATCTTGACACCCAAATCGGCGACCAGTTCGACAACATTGAGACACCAACTGTCAGTGGTGATACGTCTTTTATCGACAGTTTCATCGCTTCGATTGACCGTCAGAATGAGTCACTCAGCGGTGCAAGTAACGCAGTAATCGAATACAACACTCGCATCAGTCAACTGGACGCAGCGTTGGCCGATGGATCGATCAGTCAGAGTCAGTTTGCTGCTGGTGCAAGTGCTGCAGTTGATGTGCTTGAACGCATCGAAGCGTCTGGTGCAACGAGCGAATTCGCGAAGTTAGAGGCAGAAGCAGCAAAGCTTGAGAACCGCTTCTTGGGCTTCAATGTCGCCGACAAAGTGCAGCGTGAGATCACACAAATTCAAACGGCTCTTGCTGACACTCGAATCGAACTGTCTCCCGAAGCAATCGCTGGTGGAACTGCCAGAATCGAACAGCTGCAGGCCGAACTAGATTCTATCAATACTGATCCGGCTGAACGTGAACTAAAAGAGTTTATTGCTCAAGTCAGTCGCTCCGATGCAATCACACAACTGGAAACTAGACTCGAAAAGCTGCAAGGCGCGATTGCCAATGCAGGCGATGCAGCTCCTGCATTTACACGAGACATCAATCGAACCCAAGCGGCACTAAACACTGCAAGAGCTAGCGCCGACGCCACAGCCAACTCGCTAAACGGAATCACCAACACGGGAGCAGGAAACTTCCTCTTTCAGCTTGCATTCTTCGCTCAGGACGCTCAATTCGGACTACAGGGGATCGCCAACAACATCCCCGTATTGGCGCAAGGTTTCGGCCAACTGTCTGCCAACGCAGCAGCGATAAACAGCACGCCCTTAAGAGAACTCGGTGTCGCAGCTTCAACCGCACTTGGCCCACTGACACCAGTAGCTCTAGCACTCGGTTCCATCGCTGCGATTCCGGCAACGATCAGCCTAGCAGCTTTTATCAATGACGCCGAACGAGCGGACAGATCGTTCGATTCGATCAGTGAATCTTTGACTGAGATATTGATCAAAAGCACTGGCATTGAACGAGTCTTCGGTGACATCGGAGACGGTGCATCGGGAGTCCTGGACAACTTTGCATTCAGACTTGCCCAGATTGCTGACACCGATTTCGAATCAGCTATTCAGTCTGCAGAAGATCTGATCGAGGCCATCAACAGGGAGGACTCCAGCGCTATTGAAGGCTTCACTGACGAGAGTGACAAACTCACGGAAGCCATCAAAGCGAGTCGCCAAGAGCTTGAAAGACTGGACGATACAAGCCAGGTTTTCCAGGTTCTTTTTGACGCTGCCTCACGCACAATCGATCCGACTCAAACAGGCTTCTTCACTTACCAGACATCACTGGAGCGAGTCAATGCAGAGCTAGAGAACAACCTCGATCTGCAACAACGATTAAGGAATGCTGCGGCACAAGAGCTGATCGTCAAGCAGACATTCTTCATCGACGACGCACAAGAAGAAGCACGAAAAGCTATTGATCCCTTCTTCAACGAGCTAGTCGATTCCGTCGACTCTTTCGGGCTTACCGTTGCACTGGATGACCTATTCCAAATCAACGATTCTGGCACGGCAACGACACGTCAGCTTCAATCCTTGGTTGCATCCTTCGACGCTGTCCGAGAGGCAGCTGCCCTAGCTGGAAGAGAGCTTCCTCAGTCAGCATTCGACCAGTTTAACCAAGCCATCAGGGTCACGGCTGGCATTGGTGATCTGTCTGACGACTTAAGAGCTGTTGAACTGGCAGCGGAAGGACTATCGGAAGCAGAGATTGAACTGCGTATCGAACAAGAGAAACTATTCTCTCAGTTTGCCGGCCTGGATTCTCGTGTTGTCTCCGAACTGAGTGAAGACTTCCGTGAGTATCAAGAGCAAGTCAGAGCGCTGGCACGTGACAGTGTCTTGGCCGAAGTGACGGGCCGAGATGAGCTTAATGAATTAAGTGAACGTCAAGACATTCTGCGTGATCTGTTGCGAAACGGACAGATTACTATCCGTCAATTCAACAATGAAATCAACGAGATCAACGAAGAGCGAGCTTCGATTGCCGACCCATTCATTGCCGATGTTGAGCGACTGGAGCGAGAAACCCGAACGCCATTAGAACAGTTCGAAGCCGATGTCCAGGAAATCTTTGATCTTGCCGCCAACTCAGGCAACTTGAGTATTGAAGTCCAAGATCGAGCCTTGCAGAAGGTTATCGACGACATGCTTGCAGCTGAGGAAATCAAAACCAGGCTGGAAGCTCCGTCGCTGCTCGAATTCGGCAGCGTTGAACTGCAAAACGAGATCAATAATCAGGCGGTAGCCAGACTTCAAGTCGACTCGACTAACGCTCTGGAATCTGATCTTCAAGCTCTCGTCAACGAACTTCGGGGCAACCAGGATCAAAACGTCGAAGTAAACGTCGACCAAGAAAACGTAGTCAACGGACTCAATACGCTAGATGCCAACCTAGGCGACAAGCTCGATAACGTTGCCAACGAAATCAGCAAAACCAACCAGGGCACGCAGAACTTTCAATTCAAAATCACTGGCCCACAGACGATCAGAGTGAACTAAATGCTAACGACTGAACAATTCGATTCGATGGATGTGTCACTCGAATCTCTAGTCTACGAATGCAACGAAAGTGGCAACGAAACAGCAACTGGTGTATTCAGAATCACGGCTTGTTGCTGTCCGGATGACTGCCCTGACTTGGACGACGGAATCAACGACACGATCCGATTCAGTCCTGCAGCTATGGCATCACATCCTGATTTGCCTCAGAAAGGTGACCCCTATTCCAGGCCGTTTTCGCCAGTGTACGGATACAACGGAACCGACCCTTGCACCGATCCAAACGACCCAAACTGTACACGATGCGGTTATGTCGACGACATGGGAAACTTTGAAATTGAAGATGCCTTTGGCAATCCTTTGCAATGTCAGAACAACGGCATTCTGGTCTACGAATTCACAGGCGAGCATCCAGTTGATGACATTGACAGGCCCGCAATGGAAGTGACCAACGTGTCTGTTGGTGGTCTTGTCACTGGCGTCGATGCTCTTGAGAGTGACGCAGCAATCTATGGTAAATCAGTCCAGTGCAGCTATCGCGACATCACCGTGACGTGGGGAATTCCTGAGGCTCAACAACCAGCTAACGCGACACCGCCAAACGAGACAAGTTGCAATCCACTCGACTGGTGCAGCTACCCGGTTTGGTCCGAAGTGCGAACAAGAAAGGCTGTGACCAAAGCAGAGTTTGGAGGCTTCTACACGACCCAGGTAACGGCCAACTGTTGCCAGCCAAATACGCTAACTGGCGGTTTATCTCTGACCGAATGCAATGGAATGAATAGAGTGATGCCCGGCGAATGCTTGCTGCCTCAAACCAGCGCCGGTATCCCGATCAACAACTTCTCGCAAGAGGTAGTCACCGGTCGATTGACGCTAGACGTTTACAATCCATTGGACAATTTCAATCCTGTGGATCTCGACTATCCATTCAGTCAAGTTGGCAAGTGCAATGTGGCACAAATACAGATTCGCATTCCCTGCGCCAACGTCAGGTACACGTTTCCGGCACGAACTCTGAGGCTGTATTCGGCAACTCATTCTATTGTGCCTTATGTCTGTAATGGTTTCAGATCGACGTATCTCAAAGGCAAGATTGTCTTCGACTACGATCAAACGGGGCACGATACTTTCGTCCCTAATTTCGATTCGAACTACAAGGTTTGTCCCGGTGGAAACGGCAATCTTGGTGACACCCTTTTTCCAACCGACCTGACAGACAGCAAGTTCAATGAAGGCGATATTCTGGACGCCAAAGACAAAAACGGACAGCCTACAAAGGTTTGGTTAGATCGTGACGGGTCTCCTATGACCGATCAAACACAGCAGACTTTTCTTCAATACAGATGCTGTGCGATCAGCTTCGCTGGCGGCTTTGGTGCGAACGCTTTGCTTTACGATACGCCAGCTGTGGAGATCCTCTAAATGGACCAAAACTTCGAATTCGACATCGACCTTTCAGATCTCCAGATTCCTGACATCAATCAGATTCGAGAGTTCAACGAGCTACTGCAGAAGCTGAATCGAGACGCTGCAAGGCTTGAGGATTTGCCAGACGAAGTTGTGTTGCCAGAACGCGGTTTGCACAACGAACAATGGCTCGCGGTTCCAACTGCTGACATTCCTGGGGCAATGTGGGACGCCGATAATGAGTGTCTCACACCAGGTCAAGGCGAAGTGAACTTTGTCTACTGCAGTGGCGAGAACATTCAGAAGATTGAGAAAAGCTATACCGTTCCTGTCAACAACATGTGTTCCGAAGTCATTCCTGCAATGTCATCAGCGGCTTGCGGCGAATCAATGATTACCACGGGCACAGAGACTCTAACGTTCGACAATGAATGCACTGAAGTTTGCATCACTGGCACTATCACCGGCGCCGGGTCAGTCACGATCACAAGCGGTGCGAACTCGGTGGAGCTAATGGAAGGCGACGACATCGATGAGTGTCTGACCCTCGATGGTGATGTCGACGTTACAAGCACGAATGCCATCTTTGAATTAACGCTGCAGGGGCAATCTGAGTCACCGAATTTCGTCTTCGCATTGCAAGACACAGCCTGCTGCCAATGGTGGATCCTAACGTGTGGCGGTGGTGGCGGAACAACTGAAGACATCACGTGCTCACTACTTCATTCAATCCACGACGTTCCAAACACGCCAACGAATCCACCAATCAATTACGTCCCTGTTTACGGATCTGACGGAGCTTGCAGCATTGTCGAAGTTGTTGAATGTGGCCGAGATGCAACGCCTCCTTGCACTGGTTGTACTGGCAACACTCCAACGTTTTACCTCCTGGGCGTGAACGGTGTTTCGCTCTCTAATAGCAACCCTGCACCTGTCAATTCTTTCGACATTCAGCCAGGATCAGAGAAGCTTTTTAGCCGTCAGTCTCGCTGCGGATTCACGGGCACAATCGAATACTTCCTTCCTGGTGATGATCCCGTTTCAGACACTCCCGTGCAGCTGACAGTGTCGATGATGTGGGACTCGAATAACGATGAATGGCTGATGACAGCTGTTGCACCAGGGGGCGTGTCTTTGGATTTCGCTGCGATTCCAGGTCCAGTTGATTGTCTTGCAAGTCGGTGTTTCAGCTACTTGGGAGTGGGGAACGATATCGACGGGTATGACTTTACCGGGGCATCGTTCTGCATCGAGCCTAGAGAGACAGTGATCTAAATGGCCAACATGTTCTACATGCCGTGCGAAAGAGACAACGGAATCGAGAGAATCTATCACTCTCGCTGTCCACTTTGGTGCGAAGATCACCTTCCTACGCAGTCATTCGAGATCGACTTCGATGACTTCACTGACGACAACGGAGACATCGCAGAAACAGACACTGTTGTCGACAGTTTGGGGATTACCTGGGGTTTCGGCGGCAACGACCCTGAATGGATTGTCGGAGCAAAAGACTTTGATCCGCCATGTCCAAATTCAGTCTGGTTCGATCAAAACGCAACGTCTACCGGTGGCCCGTTGCAGTTGAGGCCGCAACTTTCTGCAGCTGGAAACGCTCACCCTCATCCACCGCATTTCAACCGTCACTATCCGTGGACAATCATGTGGGAAGGCGTCTCGGCATCAGCAGGAGAGCTGGCTTGGAATGCAAGTAGTGGGCCTAGCTTCGGTGACGGTTTGGACTGTGGACAACGAACCAGCTCAACGATTTTGGGTGACGTGCCCGGTGCGAACATGCAGTTTAGCGAAGACATGTCGAACCTGTGTGACATCAACGAACAGGGGCTCATTACGCCTCGAATCGGCGCCGATCATGGACTAAATCAATGCTGTGTCTGCTACATGCTTCGAGTTGATCCGTGTGAGCACCGAATCGATAAAGTTGTTCGCATAACGCACGATGGAACGTTTGATCAGTCATGCGAAACGTACTGGCAACAGAATTCAGCACGAGTTGGTGCTGACGATCAGGAGAAACGATTCTCCTTGTCTTGCGATGACTGGTGGATCACTGACCCCAATGACCCGTTTGCAAGAGGCTTTTACCAGCCAGACGACTCCGACTTTCCAGCTGCGATCTCACCACCAAACCTGTTGGGAATGTATCACATGGAACAAGAAATGGCATTCAACTTTGGGACACCTGGACCCGGTGCAAACACTGGCTTTTTTGTGAGGCGATTCCGTTTAATCGACGGCTTCCTGAGTGACTCAGACTTCGAAGCGTCTTGCCCGGCTGTCGTTCGATAGCTCGGCACTTTTGGCAGCGGCCAGACCAATGACTGGTTCGTAATTTGCATCTGTTACAAATGTTCATCACGACAACCTAAACGAAACAAGTGAAACCTCGCTGCACAATCGAGGAACTCAACTTTATACCGAAGCCGAGTTCAACGACCTGACTGTCATCCTAGGCCTGCAAGAACGTTACATCTCCCGGCTTAGTTCATCGGCAACTTCAAGAATACCCGCCGTGTTGTCGATGATCCCGACTTCAAGATCTCGTTGAATCGGCTCTCCGGTAAGACGTGAAAGTGATGCCATCGAGTCGTTTTCCGTCACGTCATATTCTTCTGGGTCACCACCAGATATGACATAGTTCGCCATATGTTCGGCTGTGGCGACAAGGGCAACCAGCGGATCCGAAGCAATGGATTCTGGAGAGTGGTGATTGAGAATGCAGTTGCAGACTTCAGCGGGGATTTCGTTGTTGACTGCATACAAGTAGCCAATTCTAGTGTGGTCCGTCCCCGACTCCGCCAGCCTTTCGTCAATTTCCAAGGAATACGACGAATCCAACGAGTCACTGCAGGCCATTGCCAATACAAGTCCGATGTCATGTAAGAGGCCTGCGGAATACTCTTCACCTTCGAAGCCCAAGCTCCAAGATGCATTGATGTATTGGCAGATTACGCCATTCATGACGGCACTCTTGCGAAGACGATTTGCCGCAGCCCGTTTGGGGCCCGAGATTTCCCCAACGATTGCTGCCATCGCATGAGAGATGATAATGTGGCGAGCATACTCCTGTCCTATCCAGGTAACAGCAGACTTCATACTTTTCACCGGATGCTCAGAACGAAAACGTGCAGAGTTGGCGACCCTCAAGAAATCAGTCGCAAGGACCTGATCTTTGACGACAATCGATGCCAGTCGGTCGACATTGCAATTGGGTTCATTGGCCACGCTCAACGCTCGGGCAGCAATTGTTGGCAGACCGTATCCGTGGTTCCCGATTTTCTCCAGCAGATCGATTTCTGCTATCGTAGGCAATGACTCAAGCGGATGTGTGTCGGTTACCATTCTCTTGTTTCTCTTTGTTTAGTGAGCAATGTGAAGCAGCAGAGCCTACGTTGAGGCCATCGTTGAGTTGGACGATGTTAGCGGCTTAGTCGCATTAACTGTTCGCATTCGAATCTTGGAGACTCCCAATGCCATCGCCACGGCAAGTGCGATTGGTGCAGCCAAGACAGAAAGAAGGGCTCCCATCTTCGCAGCGCCCTGTGTGCCTAGTTCGGTAAACGCTTGTCCCGAAACGAACAACGCAACCGTGAGACCAAGGCCAGCAATTACACTCGTCACTAGTAGATGCCGGACGTTCATTCCCTCCGGCAACTTGAACCCTAGTTTGTCTGCCACAAGCGAGCACAAGGTGATGCCCAAGGCTTTGCCAGCGATTAGCGATGCTAGGATAATCCAAGTCAGGCCTGACACGCCTCCCATCGAAACACCGGCATTCGCAAATGCGAAGAAGAACAGGCCGTAGTCAACGACTCCCCGTGTCGAGTGTTCAAACTGTTCCAACGGGCTGTTGTTGTGTTTCTTTCTATCTTCGTTCGACTTGTACTCCCGATACAACCCGAGGTCGACGTTGGGACCAGGAATGAAGGGCACGACGAAAACAAGTGCCAAGGCCGGATGAAGATGGGCAGAGAACAGCCCCCACCAGCAGAAAACGCCACCTACTGCTACGTAAGGAATCCACGACGACACTTTGAAGTAACGCAAGGAGAAAGCGGTCAACATGCCGGGGACGATCCAGAGAGCGTTGAACCACTCGGTCGGATGAGCTGGATCGGGATAGGCAAACGCAATAATGCCAAGGCCGATTGCGTCGTCAGCAACCGCGAGCAGGAGAAGGAAACTGATTGCCGGGTGCCCCTTCCCAAAAATCAGCTTGGCAACCAACCAAGCCAAAGCAATGTCCGTCGCTGTCGGTATTCCCCAGCCATTGGTCCATTCGGCCTTTCCGAGCATGGCGTTGAGTCCGAGAAAAACGCCTACTGGGCCAAGGACACCGCCAATCGTCCCACACAGGGGATTGATTGCTTTGGAGGGTGGATTCAATGCGCCGCCCGGCAAACAGGCTTCCGTTATCTCTTTCGCCGCGACGCCGAAGAACAGCACCATGAATATGTCATTTACGATGAAGTGCAACGAAGTGTAGTGAGACCATGGATCTGCGTGTCCATGATGGTCCGCGTGTACGCCTTCCCCAAAGAGCTGGTTAAGTGGCGATTCGACGAGATGCAAATAGAGCGAGGGAGCCGCATTTGCCATTAGCATCGCGGCAGTGACGCCGCAGATCAATGGAATGGAGTATTCACTCAACCATCGGGCAAGCTTGTTTGATTGGGCATTCATTTCGTTGGTCACGGCAAGTGCTGCAAGTTGACGGATTTCAGCAAATGTAGCTCGTGACCGTGAGAATCCTCTGCAAGACACAGAGAGGGATTTCCCTAATTAGAGCGGAAACAAAACGCCAGAATCGAAGTCGCAATTCGTACGCAGGCCTTGGCACGCAGACTCGGGATCGCTTGATTTGTATAGGGCAAGTCTTGCCTCTTTAAACGCTCGAATTCCAGACTCAGCCTCCTCCTGGTTGAACGAACGAACTGCCTGAAGGCGTGACACGGCATCAAGATTGTGTGCCAAGTGTCACCCTGAAAACCTGCCACGCAATGATGTTTCGCTTCACCTACGAAGATGGAAGCGACGGAGAAATCGTTGCGTGGCGTGACCCGAAGCCGAATATCTGGTCACCAATCGGCATCCGTCTTCGTGACCTCAGGCCCGGCAATGATGTGCTTGTTTTTGGCAGGCCCGCAAAGCTGATAGAAGTGATTGTCTATCGATAAATCAGGCGATTCTGTCAGAAATCAAAAGGCAGGTTGTGTCACTGTGTTCTTAGCGTCAGAATCGCAGGTATGGATAAAAATACAAAACTCGTCCAAGAGTTCTCCGACTTGGTCAAAGCGCAATTCGACCAGAAGCAACCCGACCTGTTGGTCATCGGAAATGGTTTCGATGTCGGCTTGGGCCTATTAACGTCGTACAACGCTTTCATGGATTCAGACGACTTCAAATCGCTCCTAATACCGGGTGACCGGGAAATAGAACTAAGAGATTCGGGCTACTTTGCGTGGCGCGTGAAAAGTCTGTTTCACTACCTGCAGGAAAAAAGGGACCAGGACGCAAACTGGTCCGACATTGAGGCTGCGTTTCCCGAGTTTTCGCGGGACACAGATCTTGAAAACACTGAATTTGACGAGCAGTACCGACAACTCAATTCAGCGCTGGCGAACTACATCGTCAATGCCGAGCTAGCTGACCTTCAACTTGACAGCCACACGGCAAAAACGTTTCTCAATATATGGCAGCAGTCAGAAAGGCTGTTGGTCGTCAACTTCAATTACACGTCGACTGTTCGGAGTTTGATCCGCCACTTCAGGAAAACCACAACCGTCTCGGAAAGAATAGAAGACCCAAAAGTAATTCACATACACGGCAAGGCGAAAGACGGTAACACCGTTTTTGGTGTTGAGGATTCCGCTGAAATCGAGGAACAACATGCATTCCTGTGTAAGTCCGTCCAAAGCAAAAAGATGCTTGACTTTGACACCGTAAACCGCTGGGTCAGTGATCTAATGAAAGTCTGCCGCCGCACTGTAATTTACGGCCACTCGCTCGGAACGTCTGATCACTCTCAGTTCGAAGGCTTCTTCCGAGACACCGATTACGTAAAGAAGAAGCTGCGTGTTTTCACACACGAGCGAAGAGGCAAGACTGAACTATCGCAACAACTCTACTGTCTCACCCGCAAGCAGATCGGCGAGTTTAAAAGGCGATGCGACTTCAAGATGCTCGATACAAGTCAGGAGGATCCTTGGGCTTGATCTCTGGTGTGCAACGGATTTTGGCCTTTTGTATTTTCGGGCCAGGGCGTTTTGCTGTATGGAAAGGGCGGGGGGTGGTTGTGAAGTGGGTTTCGGGCTCAGTTTGTTTGGGGATTGACGCACCCTCCGTGCCAGACCCTACACCGTCGCGCTACAGGGGGCACCCCTTTTCAGCCCACCTCGAACTCGGTCGGAACTGGCCGGCTTTGAATCGCTTTGATCACTTGTTGCGGTGAAAGATGATTGATGTAAGTCGACGTAACTGACACGTTCGAGTGACCCAGCTGCTGCTGAATGACATGCACAGGAACACCTTCATTTGCTAACTCTGCAGCATGCGTATGACGGAATCCATGAGCATGAACACGTTTGCTAATGCCTGTCTTCTTCTTCAATCGACGCAGAAAAGATCGCACGTATGCTTGTGACATTTCGACGCCAAGACTGTTCGAGGAAATCGTACAGAAGACCGGATGCCGACCGTTCAGTTTCAACTGTTTCCTTCGATCCAGCCAACGTTCCAAGTAACGCAGAGCAACGTCATCAATCGCAACTGTTCTCGCTTTGTCACCCTTCCCATGAAGCACGCGGATCGTCTTCGCTTTGATATCGATGTCCTTTGGTTTCAAAGCCAACGCTTCGCTGATCCTCAAGCCACTGCGATAAAGCACGGCAAGCATTGCTGCGTTCCGAACTCCTGTCGGCGCTCTTCGGCTGCATGAGTCGATCAATTGTCTTGCCTCTTCAGCCGTCAACACCTCAATTGGTCGCTTCTTCACGTGTCTCTCCGAATAGTACTCATTTCCGATGTTTGCGTAACTATATAGCAGTCACACGGTACTTCGAGAGCTGAACGTAACTATTTAAGAGAAAGCCGAAAGAGATCGGCTAGCCGCAAATTGAGATGATTGCGGAGAATAGTGGCAAGAAAAGACCGGGCCAATTGCGAGGAATTTATTGACCCGATCAACCACGCATGCTTAGTTGCCTGTCGAGCTGTAGATTCGAAATCTCAACAGGTCGTCAGTGACCATTGTTTGCATGGTCTTTCCTTCCCAGACTTGGGCATACTTATTTCCATTGATGATTATCCGTGCCAGCACTACCAGGTCTGGATGGATTGTCATGGGCTGATACCGAGGCATGTCAGCCTCCAATGCACCAGGAAACTTGTGAAGCTTGCTCACACCAAATTGATTCCATGTCTTTCCACCGTCCGAGGACAGCTCAAGAATCATAAGCGATCCCATTTGAATCTGTGTTGGATCCATGGGTGAATCATTTGCAAAGGGATCGTCGGGATTGAAAACCGTCTGAGCCTTTTTGGGATTGGGCGTCTCACTTTTGACTGCAATGGATTCTTGTTCCATTGCAGCCTCTCTTTCATTTTCCGTCATGTCTGTCTCTTTTCGTACGTGGTTAAAAATGTCTACCTTATTTATAGATTGACACCGCTTTTCTTGGCCGCACCGGAGCCAGAAAACACTCTCACCACTTAACCTAAAAAGTGAAAGGCATAGACACGAAAGAAAAGAAAAATGGCTGTAGTAGACGGCTCAACACAACCCTGCGACAACTGCATCACACAAGCAAACGCCTGGATTGGTTGCGACCAAGTCATGGACGGAAATCCGACCGGCATGGTCGTTTGGGGAGAAATCCCCGGCGTAGAGAGCATCACAGAGACAATTGCAGACAGTAATGCAACCGAACGAAGAACCAGCAATACAGGCGGCTCGTTCGTCTTACCAAGTTGCGCATCAACTAATCGCACACGCACCTATGAAATCGTAAGTCAATACTGCGAGGACTCGCATCCTCGTTGTTTTGGCGACGAAGGCGATGTGGTATACGTCCGACTCTACAGCGACAAGACTGGCACCCAGCCGAGTGGCGAGTTCTGCGAGTTTGTCGCACGCCTGAACTATCCCGCGAAAGTGTGGGACAACACCACTGATGATCCGCAACTTCTTAATTGGAGCCTCGAAGCAATCGGCCCCGTCCTTGAGAGCGGCCTGGCAAATTGCTCCGACCTAACTCCAGCTGGACTCCTTGGCGACGAAAATGGTGGCCCGGTGAATAAGTCCGACACTAGCGTCTTCACTTTCCCAGCCATTACTGGCAATCCTGGTGGCGGAATAGGCTCGCGACCGATTACACCGTAGCAATTCGTCGCTGTTCCAATTCAGCGACGATAGTGGGTTGGCAGGAGGTTGTTCGACCCGCACAGGCCAGTCACAGGATCCCCTTGCAAATCATTCCTGTGGTTGGCCTTTTTTCATGCCCTAATCGAGAATCAGAGGCCAAATACGGGGTCAGAAACTGTGTTGAATTCCGTACTGCCATTTGCGTTGGAATTGGACCAGTAATTGGGGTTTTTTCTGTGCATTGAATTCAGATCTTGTGTCGAGAATGCGGGTAGATTCCTCCCCTTATTCGTCCTCAAATCCCTCTCTGTCCAAGCCCCTCAAACCCTCAAATCAACACCCATATCAGCATCTAAACGTGTAGAAACACGCTGTTTTGAGGCAATTCGAGCAACATTAGAGGCCTAAAACCTGTTACATTCCCAGTGATTTAACACCATTTCTCAACGTCTAATTACACAGGGAATCTGACATTAAACTCGCACGTTTGACGTACGAATTGACAGGGAAGAACGGGAAACCGTGGTCAAACCGTCAGCTGGCAGTACAGTTTGGGGACGATTCTGGGTCAAAACCACTGGATCAGCCAGAAGAGGGGTGATCTTGCCAGCCTTCGATCAGACGAGATTAACGGCAGGATTGGACCGTCAGCTTCGGTCAATGCGGCTAGACGTTGCCTAATGCCTGATATACTGCGGGTCTCCACTATCCACGTGGAGAGTTAGATACACAATTAATGCGAATCTCAACTGTCAGATCGCAGTGCCACGCCTGCACTTGTTGTTGAGTTGCCGCTGGTATCTACACATAATCCCGAGCACTTTCGAGGTAAGCTTGGCTTTTGTCAGGCATTCACCCGTGTTTTGTGCCAGACGAATGGACTCTTCGTGCAAGACTATCGTCTCTCGTACTCTTGTAATAGCTGAACAGGCTTCGTCAGTAGCCATGCCGATGCTGTTCATTTTTTGAAGTAGCCGCAATTGTTCGAGAAGGATCGCGATCTCTTCGCGGTGCCAGTCCGCTTCTCTCTCCAGGATCTGCATTGCTTTCTTGATCATTCTGCAGTCTCCATGCATTCGAGACACTCAGCAAATTCATCGATAACTACGTGCATTGTTTGACACTGACAACGTCGACATTCATGCTCTATTTCGCCTGCTGTACCGGCCAGTTTGGGCTGTGTAACCAAGTCATAAAGCTTTGGGTGGATGTACTCTTTCGTAGACATTTTAAGCGTCTTTCTTCAATCAATTCGTCTCCAGATCCGTCGTTAAAAGCTCAGCTAACCGTTAGCGAGCAAAACATAGCTATTTGCAGCTGACACGTGCAGGAAAGCCCAGGTATCGAGTCGCAATGAAGCGGAATATGTGCTTAACACGCAGCTTTTCGCTCTCCGGAACGAGAACACCGTCATGTAGGTTCAGCACAGGTATTCCAAGCTCATTTAGTGCCGGAATGAGCCTGTCGAGGACGATTGCGCACTCACCTTCAGTTAAGAGCCGGTACAGAACGAAAGGCCCAAAAGCGTGCCCTTTCCTGATGTTCCAGACGAATCTGGCAGTCTTGGGAAAGGTCGCTCGAAACGCCTGCCATAACAAAGACGTGCCAAAACCAGCCTTGCCATGGTTGAACAGACAATGCTTATTACATAGAGCTTTCACATCAGATTCTGAGCCCTCAAAGCCCATTATCTTGGCAGTTTCAAAGAGTTTCTTGTAAACCAGGCCGTTAGAAACAGCTGTCTGAAGAGCCTTTTCTTTCGTATAACTGGCAAGAATAGCCCAATAACAGGAGCCCAAGTCAACCTCGACAAGAGGCTCAAGCTCTCCACCCTTGTGCTTAATCCTCAGGTATTTCGAACCCATCGTGGCGCTGAGGTATGTGGCCCGTAAATGCGTCCAAGCTTACGGAATACTGTTGGGTTCCCATCACCATCAATGCACTGAATTAGCGGTGTCAGACTGTCCCAAATGCTTGATACGTAACGCTTTATGATGGCCTCAGTGAGACGTTTCAGGCAACCGCGTTGACCCTTGCTCTTCTTCTCAGCAAGTGCAGTAGCAGCCTCAGCCTCAAACTCAAGCATGCGTTCAGCTACACAGCGTTGTATCTCACGCTCAAAGGCAGCGTCACGCTCAGAGGTGGAGTCAAAAGAGAACTCTAAACGTCCAAGGTTAGTGCTGATCTGGTCCTGAATCACAGTCCAACCGAGAAGACGGCGTCCAAGGTCCAATTTCTCTTGATATTGCTCCCAAGTCCACGAATCCACCATCCCTAATCGGTAACTATTCGTGGTCCACCGCTGCCTACCACTTTCAACCCCTTCAATACCATTCGCTTCGCATACATGTTGGCGCTGATGCAGCACTGCGGTTTTTCCCCGTGTTTTGGTCACATTTGGGAAGTCAGTGGTGTCCGTGGCGTTGATCGAAATCATAGGAGTAGTGAGGGTGTACTCCTTGGATCGGCCTCCTGGGCAGTGATTGACCTCTCCGGATGTACGGCAGACGTACGTATCAGCCTGTTTACCGTCGACCTGTCCCGGAGTCGTGGCATTGCTCAGCACTCGGAAAGCTCGACCGTTATCCAATACGTGCTTGAGAATTCTCCGAACATGACTACTAAAGGCACTATCGAGCAACTCGGAGCTGACCCTGGCGCCACGACTTGAGCTGGTAAGGATCCGATGCACCAGATCGTCCATCAGAAGCAAGATCTTGCTGCGTGTTTCCGGCTTCAGGTTGGGGCGGAAGGTGTCCAGGTCTTCGGTGTACAGCTTTTTGGAGACCTCGCAAAGATGCAGGAACTCGGGTCTGGCCTTCGTCTTGGCCTGGTTCGCTGCTTCGAGACGTTCGAGGCTGGTGGACTGTGTTGCGTGAATCAACGCAGGTGGCGTTAATTCAGGAGTTTCTGACTCGTAGGGGTTCTCAGAAACGGTTGAGCTGGTATAATTCATGTGTTGTTTGGATAAGCCCGTTACCTGTTTGCAGCAGGGCGGGCAAACCAAATGCCCACTCGGGATTCTCCAGCTTTCTACAGCTTAGATCACTCTGATCGTTTTCTTTATTTGCCATGTCGCTTCCTGACATTGTGCTAATTCCGTCCTATATCTCCACGTGTGAAGGTCGGCAGCTATAATCATACTTGCCCTACAGGCTTGTGTGCTACGTCGCTGTTGTGGATCTCTCAACTTCATAAGTCGCATTATATTGGAAGGTGCCGTTTTCTGGCTGGCTTCCAATCTAGTATTCTCTGGAAAAAGTCAATAATACTCGGGTTTTTCAAGGTTTTCACCAACCTGTATCAGGTTTCCTAGTGCCTCCATAAGCAGAGCTAATGAAGGACTGTAAAACTTACAGTGTCAACTGCGTTCCAGCCGTGATTCTTCTCCAAAGTGACTAGATGTCGAGACACGCCGGGCAAGCGTAAATCAGGCCTTCGTCGTCAAAGTCGTCGTTGTCCAACAGCGGGTTGAACTCTTCTACATATTCTTCGTACGTCCTATCTCCCGTATACTCTTCAATGGGCGCCACAGTCTCAGCCATGACGTGACCATCGGAGACACGTCGCATAATCTCTCGGGTCATGTCCAGCGAAACATTGGTGTCAATGACAACCAAAGCATCGTGTCCCGGCAAGAAGCTGGCATCCCAAGTCACTAGAGCTACATACAGCCGAGGCGGTAAGCTTGCACGCCTTTCTGCGCAAAGACGCCTGAACCTGGCTTGATCGTTGCCGGACTGCAGCTGCATGGCCTCAATCTCGTGCTGCGGGATTTCGCTTCCTGGGCAATGCTCACAGTATTTGCGTGCCCGTAGAAGGAAGTCGATAACGTCGCGTTGATGCTCAGCTCGGAATTTGAGTCTCAAGTGTTAGTCTCCAGTGTTAATAGATGTGTCGACACAATCATATGAATGTCCAGGCTGGCAGTCCAATGAAAAAGCCCGTAAGCGGTTGAGGTGATTCAACCACTTACGGGCCCCAAGGAAAACTCAACCGCTAATCGCCTTCTCCGGAGTCCAACCCCGCCTGAGTCGATAAGCAATGCCCCAGCGTGTAACCATGCAGCGATCATCCCGTCCCCACTCTGATAAACACTTTGTCTCGCCCCACGCCTTAATCCAGCGTGTCCTACTGGTGTTTTGCTGCTGCTCTGCGTGAGTGACCCATCGGCAGTTCTCAGGCTCGTAGTTTCCGTCGTTGTCAATCCTGTCGATTTGTAATTCCGGACGGAACCCTGATTCAACAGCCCACTTAAGGAACGCATCGAAACTCTGCCATTCTTCACAGACTTTGATTCCTCGCTTCTTGTAGTTCTTGTTCGGATCGATTACTCGATGAAGCATACCGCTCCATCGTTTTCTAAGTTGTCTCTTTGTCTCTGTCGCAATCATGTCGGTGTTCAAACCGACCCGGCGCCCCTCCTCGCAACAGCGGGGCCAACGTTTGTCTTTCTCTAATTCGTGGATTTCGTCGTAAAACAGCTATATTTCGCTGTCAATCACTTGGCTTTCGGCCTTCGTTTACCGCTGGTATTCTTGGCCGGCACGGCAAATTGCTTGACGATTTCCGTTAGATTGTCATTAGAGTATCTGATGATTTTCTCGCTGATGCGAATGTGCGGCACTTTACCGTCACGCCGCATCTGGGCCAAAGTGGACTCCTGCATGCCTAGGCTCTCGGCTGCGTCTTGCTCAGAAATGGTGAACATAAATTACTCTGCGTTAGTGAAATTGGTTAATACTCCATCGAACCTAACCTAGAGTCACGTTTTATGGCCCCATGCCGTTTTGGGAATTCTCTGATTAATTTGAGAAACTCAGAAGTCGGGTACCACCAAAGACCGTGATCTTGGGATTACAGCGTTTCGCAGCCGTGATAATGAGATGTGGCAAATAATGCGACCCACTGACGAGGCGGTACGCGGTGGTTTCCTGAGATTCTCCGGAACACCAGGAACTACGGCACTTCTGGGCCGGATCCGCATGCATCCAAATGTCGACGATGCCGCCCCATTAGAAGCACTTTCCAATGCTTTTTGGGGCTTGCAGGCGATGTACGAGCAACAGGAAAGCCGGCGAACTTTCGCTCGCCGGCTTCTCCTGGAGTACTATCGTCTTCGCCGGAGTAGAGAAAGAAAACCCATACCTGCGAATAGCATTAGTGCCGAAGCTGGTTCCGGAATTGGGCAAGGTCCGTCGCTACAAACCAGTGTCGGAGATCTTGTGCCGATGTCCGACGTGAACGAAGCCCATACCTGTAAATCAAATACTCCAGCTGGCGGATCGTAAAATACTCCTGTCGGTACGATACCCTCAAGAGTAGGACCAGTCAGCGGCACATTAAGGAACGAGATTGACCTTGGCGTGTTGCTGAGATTTATCGGCCAATTGGGCAGGCTCGCCGTGTTGTCGCCTGGTGGAACAGGCACGAGGTACTCCCCTACTGAATCGAAGCGAATGTTGTTCACGAACGTCGGTTCGAAATAGCGGATGACGATTTCACCGTCATCCGCGACATAGGCATCTTCCGCAAGAGTTTGTCCAGCGAAAGCAAATGAGAACAGCAGTAGACACAAGGAAAAGTTCAATCTTCGCATGGCTTTCTCTCTTTCTAAGGTGATGGAGTAGTTTCCACGGTAATGACGTATTGCCCGAGGTCGCCGTGACCACGAACACCATCGTTTTCTGCTGGCTCTATTTTGAAGTAGTACAGGTCGTCAGGGAGTTCCGGACTCTGCTTCGTATCGTAAGTAATCTCTGGTTGCCACCCAGCCAAAGTTTCCCCGGAAGGATTCACTTGCTGAATCAATGCTCCATTCTTGTTGTACAAACCGATCTTCACATCAACTGCGTGCCATCGGATTCCGCTTACCGGTAGGGGACTAAATAGCAGCCGTGGGCGTACGTGGAAACGCAGCTTCGTATCTGGATCTGACAGCTGAATCCTAAACCAATCGTCGTCCACCTGCGTGTGAATGATTCCATGGCGACTGTCGAACTGGGAACTGTTGAAGTATCCCATATTCACAGCGGAAGCAATTGCATTGCCTTCCTCTCCAGACCGAAGTCCCATATTCTCTTGGAAACTGTATAGATTCTTCTCTGCTATCGTCATTGGGATAAAAGTGATGAAAGCTGGTAATACTGCTGACGGAGAACTCCATCCAGATCTCATACCTGGCGAGGGACCTTCTGTATGTGGGTGCAAAACTGAAGTCGCAGCCCCGTTGTCAGGGTTCCAACCCAACATATGGGTGAGTTCATGACACGCAGTGTGAGCCAAATATCTTGCAATCTGGGGCCATGAGCCGGATGGCGAACTGCAGACCGACCCCCACGAATCCTCTAACCACATATCACCACGAGCGAATACCATGCAAATATTGTCCGGCGGTGTGTTGCCTGCGGCAATTTCTGCTGTGCGAAATTCAAAATACGATGTTGACCCTGGCTGAGTCGCCCCGCCCTCGATGGTGTTATAACCAGCGACTCCACCTTGGATGCAGTTCTGACTTGTAGTAAAGTCTAGCCGAATGTTGCTTGTCGGAGTATCTCGCCTCCAATCGTCCCCATTGTCGTCGAACACTACTCGCACCGATTGCCCCGGTAAGTTACGCAAATTCTTGTCGGTTGTTACATTCACGTTATACATCGAGAAACGATCCGCCACGCATGTCCAAACGTCGTTTATTAACGCATTCCGTTTTGCCTCAGACGACAGAAACTTCGAGTACAGCGAGTGGGTGTGACTGAACTCAGGAACGCCCCCTGTCTGTTTGAACGTGGCGTAAAAACTACTTGACCTTCTCATTCTCCAAGATGTCAAACTACTGTCCCCATGAAAATCGAGGACGATGTTCATGGGGGCACCGGGTAGGCTGTTTAGCACCGGGATTGCCGCCAAGGCTTGACAGTTGAGTGCTGCAGCAAACAGCAACGACATAATTAGAAGTTGTTTCTTCATTGTTTGATCCTCAGGTGTAATACATTAGGTGGAGTCGCGACCACGACGCCCGCACACCGAGTAAACGAAAGAAGAATTCAAACATCGAACAACGCCAGTTAAAGAATGAAATTGAGCCCAAGTCGAGGGTCAGATCATTGGCGAAGCTAGAACTCGTTAGAGGATGTTTGTTGACATCTTCAATGGTTGCAAGTCGGCGGCGGAAAGTCAACGAAATCGCGATAAAGCTTTGGCCGTACGTAACGGCAAGTTCACGAAACTGTAGAGTTAGTTAACTTCATTAGCGCCAAGCCGAAGGGGTCGACCCCACTAAAGGTGGGGCGTGCTGCATGGCTAGATGGATAGTCTAGGAAGACAGGTTATGCAAGGGATGATTCTGAGAACTGTTTAATGATTCACGAATTCATTGCGGCGGCTTACAGTAATAGGCAAGAGTCCTACATGAAGAGTCTTATTAAGGGTGATCCATTCTTTCGTTGCTGTGCGGTTCAATTTGGCCGGCAGACTGCGGCCATTGCTGCCTTGACGGTTTACCTAGAGAAGGGAACATCTTGTTCACGACGGTTGAGTGGCCTGGCTAGAAGGTGAATAAAAAAAGGAGCATTTACTCGCAGCCCCATCGCGATGTCAGGCGTTTAATCGCAGCCCAAAGATTCACTTAAACCAGTGGACTTTTCCTTTCACTAGTACAGGTTGCGCCGTTGCAAACTCGAACGGCTGCAGCCACGCCTTAGGATCGTCGATGATTGACGGTCCAACTTTGGCGATGGCGATATTCGCATTCCGCGCCATGGTCGCCGCAGAAATGATCATTGCATTCAGGTCGTCGACGCAATTCTCGACTTGCCAATCGCTCCATCCTGTTTCGACGATTTCGATAGCCGGGTTGAATTTCTTCCGAGCCGCATCGTCCATGTCGGTTGTGGCATCGCGCGAAGCGACTGCCGTTAGTTGCTTGATCTCGGATTGAAGATCACGTAGTTTTCTGAGTTTGTGGTATAGCTCGTTCATTTCATTTCTCCAGAGATTTCCAAAGCGGTAAGGTCTTCTGTTTCCGACGCAACAAGGGTGTAACGTCGGCTAAAAGATTCAACGATTTCGACGACATCTGAGGGCGACACGTTCCACGGCGTAGCAGCGCATGTTTCCAACTCTTGCAGGGCTACTTCACGCGCAAGGTCGAGCAGATGCTGCTGTGACTTTGCCGGTGGTAACGTCGCGAGCTGCTCGTCTGACTGCAGATCACGCAGCACGATCTTGAGATCCAAGGTTAACTGTTTGTTTTCTGCCGCCAGCTTGACGGCGTCGAATGCCTTGTTGACACGATGTTCATGACTCATCTGGATACCTTTCTTCTGAGTTTGTTCTTGAGATCCTGTGCCTTGTTGACGGACCTCCTGAGAGTTTCGGATTTCGTATTGCCGCCATGCAGAGACCGACTGCAGACTCGATAGACTCGCTTGATTTCGTTGCGAGATCTGCGGTCGATGGTGCCGTCAAGCATGAGGCGATGTGCCGTTTGCCAGTACGGCTCGGGGGACTCTTGAGCGTGATTACTCAGGGCCGTTTCGAGCCAAGTTCGCACGAGAATTGCTGCGAGTTGACGATGTCCGATTAGCAGCGCAATGCGGGCTGCTGGGAGATAGATTGACATGATTTGATCCTGATTTTGTTTTGGGAAAGACCAAAATCAGGCGTCAGTCAGGATGGCGTTTTAAATAGTCAGACTTCTTGAGTCTGCTAGTTTTTGATTGGTCCACCGTTTTGTCCCGCTGATGAAATGGAAGTCCAGAGTGACATCTCATTTTCAGCGGCACGTTTTACGGCAAGTGCCTCGCCTGTTTCGCAATTAAAGGCTGCGATATCGCCTTCGAGTGCGGACGTACCTATCGCGGCCATTTGTCGGTCGGCGATAGGTTTTGGATTCGTCTGCATGCCCGAAATGTAGGCATCGCCTCACGAGAGGTCAAGTGAGTGGCCAAGGACACCCTACCCCCCACAAGGTTGGTCACAGTTTTGGTCACAGTCGGTTTTGAGGGCGCAAAAAAGAAGGACTCACGAATCGTCGTAAGTCCTTCTGTAGAACGGAGGTGCCTCAGGAGGGAATCGAACCCCCACGACCTTGCGGCCACCAGATTTTGAATCTAGCGCGTCTGCCAATTCCGCCACTGAGGCAATTGATCGATGCGATCGCTGTCGTCGAACGGGGCACTGCGGTCTAAACTGTCATCAACAGTAACCGCGACGCCAAAACCGGATTCAGATCCCAAACGCTGTGGTTACCTGTCCCGGTGAATACGCTCAACAGAATCTAAGTTAGGCACCATGGAATCGTCAGTCAATGCCCATACCGAGCCCACCAAACGCCGCCGTTCTCCGTGGCTGTTTCGACTGTCGATTCTCACGATGCTTGGGATGGGGGCACTGTTCATGATTGGTCGCGTACGACCAAAAAATCTTGGCGTTTCAGATGGAAAACTGGCCGTTTGCCCCGAAAGCCCCAATTGCGTTTCGACGCAGGCCCAGCGGGAGAGCCAGTTTATCGAACCGCTACGAATCGTCACCGACGATATCGAAAAGCTGACGTTGGTCGCCAGAAATGTCATCCTGAAGACCCCGCGTTGGAAGTTCGTGACGCAAGAGCCCGACTATTGTCATATTGAATGTGTCAGCCTGATCTGTCGATATGTGGACGATCTGGAAATCTGGATCGACAAGGAGGGCGGCCTCATCCACGCCCGTTCCGCATCACGCGTCGGGTATTCGGATATGGGCGTTAATCGAAAACGCGTCCAGAAGTTCTTTGATCGCCTCGTGCAGTCGGGTCTGGCCGCCAGAGAGTAAGTCAATCGGCACGAGATACTCCGCACGAAAAAAGGCCGCACGCCATGGACGGCGGTGCGGCCACAATATCGTTCGTTGCTGGTGAGCCAGTCTGACAGTAGCCAGCAAAGCAGCTCAGCGACGTCGACGCGCGACGCCCATTAGCCCAAGGACGGAGAGCATCGCCAGCATGGCCGAGGATGGCTCCGGCACCACCTGCCCACGAATTTCACCGGGCCCGTTGGCCGCCGTGTGGATGTTCAGGTACCACTGTCCAGCCAACAACTGGCCTTCGAATTCGTCGCTGATCACCGCCGAACCGATCGAGGGGCTGGAGAGTCCGCTGATCTCGCCAACATTCAGTTGCACGCCCGCTGTTTCGCCAAACCCAGCCGCACCATGGAAGTGCATGCCAATTGCAGGGCCGGTCAGATTCTCCCACGAGATGTTCCATCCCAGCAGATTGGTCACGGGATCAAAGGCGATGTGTGCAACACCCCCAGCGTCCGCGGATACGCCCGATGGAGCCGGAATTTCCTGAGCTGTGTCCAACATCGCCATGAGGTTAATGTTCGACGGATTCACCTGACCACGAATTTCACCGGGTCCGTTCGCCGCTGTGTGGATATTGAGGTACGACTGCCCCGCGAGCAAACTGCTGGCGAAGTCGTCCGTAATCACCGCCGAACCAACCGATGGGCTGGACAGGCCGCTTATGCCACCCACGTTAACGGCAACTCCGGCGGTGCTACCGGCAAGGGCAGGGGAGTGGAAGTGCATGCCCACGGCGGGCCCAGTCAGGTCCTGCCATGCGATGTCCCACGACAGCTCTTTGGTTACATCGTCGTATTGCAGAGCGGCGAATCCCGCCGCGCTATCCGCCGCTCCGCTGGGAGCCGGGATTTCCTGCGCCGTGTTCACGATTGCAGAGATATTGAAGACTTCGCCCTGAGCGACCGCCACAAAGCAGATGGTGAGTGCCAGAGCCGTAAGGTGTCGATTGATTTTCATAAATTTGGTCTCGTCGTGTTGTCAGTTACCTAATACGAATGAGCCGCGCAGCTTCCACTTGGAAAGTCCGGTGCGAAGACATTGGGCGGCTTCAAGAGAAACGTCTGAATGGCTGCAAGATGACTTCCGAAATGCGGCTACCAGGCAGCCGGGCAAGACGAGCCTGGCCGGCAGTCGCCAAAATCTGGCATCGGAAGCAGCTTGTGCAGACTGATGAAACTCACTGGCGGTGCTCGTCATGAACTGGGATCCAAGGAGAGTACGGGCACGCGTTTTCCGTGGATGCGGATTTCGTAGAATAAATCAGAAATTGGCAAATGCCGGCCGCTGAGACCGTGTTTGACCTCCAGCCGATTGGCTACCCGCCGCCTCGGACGACTACATCAACGAGTTTGACTGCGGGTCGACCACGATTCCATCGCAAAGTTCCGCGATTCGATCGAGTACCACCAGTAGCGTTCCCGGATCCATAAAGTCATCCGGTTCATCTTCCGGACCGCTGGAACCGACATAGACCATCTGTTCAAAGTGATACACTTCCAGGCGTGCCGTACACTCGGGGATGCGTTTTACACGCTCGATTTCGTCCGGCCCGGCGGTTTCCTTGAGTTCATCGCCGAGTTCGCGAATTTGCTCCAGAATCTCCTCATTCGCCGCGCAGGTCAGGTCCATTGCCGCATAATCATCCTTCGAGATCAGCGTCAATGACTCAAAAGCACCTTCGTCGTTGGCACGCACATCGCTGACGACATAGCCCTTGTTCAGCCCCGACATCAAGTCGTCGATCTGTTCCGCAGTGGGCCTTTTTTCCTTGTCGAAGAGGACGAAATACGTTTCTCGCCACTGGTATTCGTCGTTTTCAAACAGCGACATATAGGCTCCCGATGCACGACTTGGCAGATTTTTTCTGAATTATCGACGGATTCCGGTGACATGCAAGGCTGGCCGAGAGATTGGCTGCCGTCAGACAACGCAACCGGGTAGCGGATACGCCTCTGGATATAGCTTGGTGACGTGCGCGTTGCCCGTCGGCAGCTCGAGGGCCGATAGCCACTGGTCGAAGAAACACGGGAAGAACTAGAATGGGAGCAACCTTCTCCGGAGCCCGAATCGGTGCGTGACATTTTTGCCAAGATCGACGACAAGCACGTGCCGTTGTACCGAGTGCTTTGGATATCCGACACGCCGCATTTCTGCGGCAGCGAAACTTGCGACGTCGAGGGCCGCTATGAGATTCGGCTGGAGGCGGACGAATCGCTGTTTGGTACTCGTGAAGAGCGAGACGACGTGTTGAGCGCCCTTGAGAGCTGGCACAGCGGCCCACCCGAGGATGAGCGCGGCTGGGAAGGCTAGTTCTGCACCAACGGCATCGTCGCGTTATGGCGTGCTCGAAGTGAACACCGACTCGTCATCGAGCAGGTCCAGTGGTTGATATCCATTATGCCGCTTCACTTCATAGGGACTGTTGCTGCGTGCGTTGTAGCAGCAGATCAGTGACCAACGCGGATCGTCGCTGGTGTTCTGGTCCGAGCGGTGTAATAAATTCGAGTGAAAGAACAGGCCGTCACCGGGCTCCATCTCAACATACTGAACATCGAAACGTTCCTTGATCGCAGCCATGCGTTCCGGATCGGCGCCAGTTTGGCCGCCCACTTCGCCGTGCTTCATCCGGCCCAGCAAGTGAGATTTGGGCATCACTTGCAGACAACCGTTCGCTTTCACGGCCGGATCGATGGCAATGTAGCAACTGGCCATATTCGGGAAGAGACAACCGTAGTTGTACCAATAGCCATAATCCTGGTGCCACTCCCAGGCTCCGCCAATCCGAGGTTCCTTCAACATCAGTTTGTGATGGTAGTGATAAACCTCTTCCCCCAACAGCGTCGCCATGGATTCAGCAATCCGTCGGCTCCGCACCAACGAACTGTAGACGTCGTCGCCCAGATCATTGCGTACGGCGAGCACGGTGCGATTGCCACTGGCATCGGCACGTTCGGTTGCATCTTTCCATGTGCGAGCGTCTTCACGAGCGAGTTCGCCCAGGCGTTGGGCTTCATCGGAATTCAACAAACCTCGCACAAGGACATAACCTTCGCGGTCAAATGTTGCTTTGTCATCCGGTGTGGCACGATAGTAGCTCATTCGTTCACTCCCCCAAGAATCTCATTCAGGGCTGCCTGAAGTTCTTTGATATCGTCAACGCCTGCTGCGTCTGAATTTACAGATTGCTGCAGCTCATGACGCAATCGATCCAGATCATCACCATTGTCGACATCATACCAGGTTGGCAGGACGCCGAACCGGGTACCATGCTGTTGCATCGCAGCGATTGTTTGCCGCCACACTCTATCCGTACTCCATGAAATATCGGCGAAGATCGGCGGCACGCCATCTTTCGCAGCAACCAGATAGTAACCACCATCTTCAGTCGGCCCCAACACCACGTCGTTGATGTCCAGCAAGCGAGACGGCTGGGCCAGCATCGCGGCCGGCAACGTCGGACTATCCGTACCGATGATTTGCGCTCGAGTGAATTTACCTGAGCGTTTGCTGATGGAGTTAACGCGCTCGCCAGTGTCGCGATATTCAGTGTCGCGATCCGAAGACGCACGTTCAAAGAACGCACGTTCAAAGAACGCACTCATGCGATCCCCCAGATCACCTTCTCCCTGCGACTCTAACGTCCAGTCGTCGCCACAACCGAGCTGCTCCAGTAGCTCGCGGAATTCCGGTTCGCGATCCGCCGGAGCGTAAACCAATGTCAGCGCGACATGCGGTCCAGCCAACCTGGTGAGTCGACGAATGAGTGTCTTCAGAAACTGCAAATAAACGTTCGCTGCGTGTTCGTCCCCAATGGAACCGGCGAGCCGCGTTTTGACTTTCCCCGGCTCCCAGTACTTCGCAAAGACGCCAAACTTGATGGCTGAGTTCTGATTGTGTCCCATCAGAGCAAAATCCGGCGTAACAGGACTTCGTTTACCTTGCCACGAAAATGGACTTTACCGTCGATTTCCACCACGGGCACGCACTCGTTGTAGCTGGCAAGCTTGTCAGGATGTTGGTCGATATCGACCAGCTCGGGCTCAAGCCCATAGCTTTCCAACGTCTGCTTTGCTTCGTCACAGAGACAACAGTTTTGACGGGTGTAGAGAATTACTTTGCGATCGCGCATGATAGTGCAAGAAATTTTAGTTGCTATCTTCCAGTCTCGACCGAGCCATGACCAAACTGAGCGTCGAAGCGTTCGTCGAACTTGTACATCGTAGCCGATTGATCGACAAAGATCTGTTGGCCCAACGCATTGCGGCGGGATCGAAAATCCAGACTGCCCATTCCGTTGCGAAGCTGCTGGTGGACGAGGAACTGCTGACGGAATGGCAAGCCAAAAACCTGCTGCTGGGCAAGACCCGCGGCTTCTTCCTCGGCGACTATCGACTGCTGCGACACATTGGTACCGGCGGCATGAGCAGCGTGTTTCTCGCTCGTCACGGACAGATCGACCGCGAGGTCGCCATCAAGGTTCTGCCGCATTCAAAGACGGAAATGCAATTCTTTCTGGATCGCTTCGATCGAGAAGCCCAGGCGACAGCGAAATTGAGCCATCCGAATATCATTCGCGTGTTTGACATCGACACCCACGATGACACGCATTTTATGGTGATGGAATACGTTGACGGCAAAGACCTGCAGGCCATCGTCAAGGAAACCGGAGCGTTGCCACTGACCAGAGCGACACACTACATCGCCCAGGCCGCCACCGGATTGCATCACGCGCACCAGCGTGGATTGGTTCATCGCGACATCAAGGCGGCCAATATCGTGGTGAATCAGATGGACCTTGTGAAAATACTCGACCTGGGACTCGCCCGTGTCAATGACGACGAGCTGGCTTCCATCACCAGTGCGAATTCCGAATCGATGATGGGCACGGCGGACTATCTGGCACCCGAACAGGCACTCAACGCGCACACCGTGGATCATCGAGCGGACCTCTACAGCTTGGGCTGCACGTTCTACTATCTGTTGACCGGCCAGGTGCCGTTCACCGAAGGCACGATGGCCCAGCGGATTTTGATGCACCAAAACCAACGCCCCACCGACGTAAGGGCAATTCGGGAGGACTGTCCACACGCAATCGCCGACGTGTGTATGACGATGCTGGCCAAACAGCCCGACGACCGACCCGAAAACGGAAACCAGATTGCGGCAAGACTTTCTCGCTGGCTGGTCACCACGGGGTTCGACGTGACGTCCACCACTTACACCGCCGTTAGCGAACAGCTCTTCGTTTCACTTCCCGTTGCACCCACGGAGCCCACGGAGACTCCGCAAGCGTTTGCGCAGGCGAAATCGCTGACCAATAAACGCAAGACGCGGCAGAGTCACGCAGGTGTCAAAAACGCAGTCGGTGTTTGGATCTTTCTTGGTGTGGCCACCGTCTTATGCATTGCCTTGCTGGTCTATTCACTGCTGCGCTAACCGCGCGTGCGGCGTACCGAGGCCTCGACTCCCTCCCGCCTCCCTCCCGAATAGTGGATGACTTCCACCCCCAATGACCACCGGGTGTCCGCCGATCCCCTCATCCGGATTGTTTCGTTTTCTGTAGACGCCGTTATGCTTGCGACTCTTCTGTGCGGGGCAACAGTCGAAAAGTCACACTAACCAGGAAAATCATGCTGCGCCCAAAGAACTCCCTCACTCCTTCCTTCCTACGTACTCTCCGAACCGAGCCTCTTGAAGAACGAGCTTTGCTGGCTGTCCTGGCCGGTGACGTGAACGCTGCGTTCGAACCGAACGAATCCATTTCCAACGCCGAAGATCTTGGCTTGCTGGGTTCGGGACTGTTTGCCGTTGGTGAAACGGTTCAAGTCGAAGCCCGAATAGGCCAGTGGGACGGAGCCGAGGTTCAGAATCCCAACGAGGTCGATTTCTATCGCGTCGATCTTCGTGCCGGAGACTTCGTGACCTTCGACATCGACGCGGCGCGGTTGGATAATGGCGACTTCCTGATGGACCCCGAGTCCGGAGGCACGGAGAGTAACGCCAACCTTTCTCTACGACTCTTCGATCGTGCAGACAACTCCGCCGATCCATTGCTGCTGGAAACCAACGACGTGCAATTCGCGCCGGGCGATTCGATTGCCAGCAACGGCGTCGACCCGGCGATCGTCAACTTCTCGGTCCCCGAAACGGGAACCTACTACATCGAGGTTTCTGCCGCGTCCGCAGCGGAAACCGGCCAGTATGTCCTGACGGTCAGCACTCGAGACGATGATTCCGCCCGCCCCGACATCGTCGTGGCGACTCCCGGCCTGAACGACGGCAACACGAACGTTGTTTCGTGGAACATTTCCGACGCGTCCGGCATCAGCTCGGCGACGGCCCAGATCTGGCGGAATGAAATGATCATTCGTCCGAATTCTTCGGCACCGCTTGATGGTACGTTTGATCTGGATTCATTCGGTGAAGGCACCTATCGCATCACCATCACGGCCACCGATGCTGACGACGATTGGACGGGCGATCAGTTGACGCACGTCCATTCGGTGTTGTTCGACATCGCGGACGACGATCCCGATCCGCCAGAAATCCGGATTACGGCCGCTCGCGAATCGGACGGCGACGACAACAAGGTTTCGTGGTCTGTCGCAGACGCCTCGGGATTTGAAATCGTTTCCGTCGTACTGACCAAAGACGGCGAGACGCTGTTTGATGGCAATGTGCCTCCGGTTGATTCATGGGACCTGAATGCCGAGGGCCCGGGCGAATACGAAATCACGGTGACGGCAACCGATGCCGACAACGACTCTCCGGGAGACGAGCTGACTTCCACACAGACAATGCAATTCAGCATTCTGGACGACGACACCTCTCCGCCGATCATTGCGATTGGCTTACCCAATGAGTCCGACGGTCAGAACAATCGCGTCTCGTGGGACGTCACCGACGCCTCGGGACTGAGTGTCGTCAGCGTTCAGGTATTCAACGGCGACACGACCATCTATGACAGCGAAGTGGATGCCTCGTCCGGGTTGGACATGAATTCGTTTGGCCCGGGAACCTATCAGATTCTTGTCGAGGCAATCGATGGCGACGACGACTGGAACGAAGACAGCCTGACTTCGGCTTCCGCCGTGACCGAATTCACGATCGTGGACGACGACACCGAAGGCCCCGCCATCGTCGTGAGTGCTCCCAACCAGGACGATGGAGCGAACAACATTATTTCGTGGGAAGTTTCCGACGAGTCCGGACTGACGTCGGTTGCCGCACAGATTTTCCAGGACGAGCAGCTCATCTTCGACAGCGACGTTAACGCGACGGGCGAGTTCGACCTGAACTCATTTGGCACCGGAAACTTCCGTCTGTCGATCTCGGCAACCGACGCCGACAACGACTGGCTCGGAGACCGCATGCAGCGAACCATGAGCAGCGAATTTGCGATCGTGGACGACGACGTGGCGGCGCCGGAAATCACGATCTCAACTCCCGCCGACCGCGATCGATCGGATAACTTTGTCACCTGGCAGGTGACCGACGAATCGGGGTTTGCGGACGTCAACGTGGTGATCCGCAGAAATGGCGTGCCCATCTTTAACAGCGGCGTCGACAGTTCTGGTTTGTTCAACCTCAACAGCCTGGGACCCGCCGACTATGAGATCACGGTAACCACGATCGACCGCGACAACGACTGGGTGGGCGACGAGCTGACACAAACCGCTTCGTCCACTTTCTCCATTGTCGATGACGACACGGTACCGCCATCGATCTCGTTTACCGTGCCGGGGGAATCCGACGGCGCGGACAACCGCATCGGCTGGACGGTGACCGACTCCTCGGGCCTGTCCGCTTTGACAGCAACGATCCTGCGAAATGGCGACCCCATCTTCAGTGGCCCCACAGCCGCAGTGGATTCGCTCGACCTGAATTCATTCGGTGTAGGCGACTACCGAATTGTGGTAACCGCCACCGACGCCGACAACGACTGGGTCGGAGACGACCTCTCCGCCGAGGCGACTGCCGAATTTTCCATTGTGGACGACGACACCGCGGCTCCCAATCTGACGATCACTTCCGGTGCCGAGTCCACCGACGGGAGCGACAATCGTGTTGCCTGGAATGCAACGGACCTGTCTGGAATCGAACGAGTCACGGCGCAGGTTTATCGTAACGATGTTCAGATCATTGATGGTCCCGTGGGGCCAACCGATTCATTTGACTTGAATGCGTTTGGCCCAGGCTCCTACGTCGTTACCGTGTTGGCAGAGGATTCTGACAGCGACTGGTCCGGCGATTCACTCTCCTCGATCGAAAACGCACAGTTCGTCATATCAGATGACGACACGACTGCCCCTGAAATCACCATTTCCGGCGGCGGCGAATTTGACAACGAAAACAACGTCGTCTCGTGGACAGTCGCCGACGCGTCCGGCCTCGCGGAAGTTCGCGTTGATGTCACTCGAGACGGCGTGTTACTCACGGATGGCAGCAACGTTGAACCGTCCGGTTCGGTGGACCTGAACTCTTTGGGAGTTGGAAACTATCGCGTGTCGGTATTTGCCTTGGACGCGGATAACGACTGGGCTGACGACCAGCTGTCCGCCACGACCGTCCGGGAATTTGTGATTTCCGACGACGACACGACCGACCCGCTGATCGAAATCGATGGCGGTAGCGCACTGGACGGAGCCAACAATCAGGTAACGTGGAACGTGAGCGATGCATCGGGCGTCGGCGGGGTCTTTGTTGAAGTAATCAAGGACGGCGCGGTCATACTCAGCGGCGATGGCAATGCGATCAGTTCCTTCGACCTGAACGACATTGGACTGGGAGAATACCGCGTCACGGTTTCGGCAGAAGATGCGGATAACGACTGGGCTGGCGACAACCAGCGTGTCACGTCGTCGGCCGACTTTGTCATCGTTGATGACGATACGTCCGCGCCCGCAATTTCGATTGCCCCGGCCGATGGTACCAGCCAACCGAACACGCTGCCCAACGAGTTCACCTGGACCGTGACCGATGAGGGAGCCGGACTGGCCAATGGATCCGTGCTAGTCGAACTGGTCACCGAGGAGGGTTTCGAAGTCCTCGAACAGACCGCGATTGATATCAATCCGTCGCAGCGTTCGGCGTCCGGTACAACGTCTGTAGCAGGTTACGGTACCGGCACCTATCGGATCACCGTCACGGCGACCGACGCCGACGCCGACCGCGACAATGACGCATTAACCGTGTCGACCTCTGCAACACTGGAAATCTTCGATGCTGTACCTCCGACAGTGACCGGCTCGACCCGTGATGGTGCACAGCCAAACCGGGCCGGCATCGTCGACTTCGTCTTCTCCGAAGACGTCTCCGACAGTCTGGGCACTGACGACTATCGCCTGATCAACAGCAGCACGGGAGAAATCTTCGAGAGCGATGCGGAGTTCGTATGGAATCCGGCTACCCTGGGAGCCACGCTTGACCTCAGTGGAGTCGAGGGGCTCAATGAAGGGTTATACAAGATTGTGCTGGTCTCCGAAGGCATTACCGATGCGGGTGGCAATCCTCTGGATGGCGATTCCGATGGTCGTGGCGGAGGTGACTACGACGAGCTTGAGTTCCCGGTGACGTGGCCCGGCGATGCCGATCGCGACGTGAACGTGGACTTCGACGACTTCCTCAAGCTGAGCTCCAACTTCAATCGTACCGACATGGTCTGGGCGGACGGCGATTTCAACGGAGACGGCGTTGTCGAATTTGCTGACTTCCTACTGCTGTCGAAGCATTTTGGCCGCGTACCGATGCCGCGATCGTAAGCTCTTCCAAAATGCGAGTCAGACGGGGAGCGTTGGCCGTCGGTCAACGCCTCCTCGTGTCGATCCCGTTGGAGCGATGCCAACTATCCCGCGTGGCATCACTTCCAACGATCGTTGGTCGTCGAGAATTCTTTGAGCGGATCGTTGTTATTGCTATTGGCTTCGTTGTACCAGTACGGCTGGACAGGCTGCTGACCCTGAGGCGATTGTGGCGGAAAACCCGTCTGCCCGTTGGGTTGTTCACCGACGATCGGCGTCACGTCATCACTGCGATTCTGCAGTTTGTCTTCCGCGTGCTGAATGTACGGCTGGACGACTTGCTGAACTTCCGCAGGGACGATGCGTTTGGAACTGGCCAACAACCGCGCGATGTAGCCACCGGATTGCGAATTGACGATCTGCTGCGACATGTCCTGGCTCATGAATGACAAAGCAACCAGCGTGATCACGGTACACCAGGCAGCACCTTTGACGCCGCCGAAAATGGCACCCAACTGTTGATCGAACTCTTTCAACTTCGCTTTTTCTATAGCCCCACGTATGCTCTGAAAAAGCAACCAGATGACGAGCGAGGTGCCTATGAAAAGCGCCATCATGGCGATCAGACCACGCCATGGATCGGGCATGTCGATCATGGGAGTCACCGTGTCTTTGAACCGGTAGGCCACAAAGTAGCTGGCTGCGATCGACGCGATGGAAGAAATCTGCCACGCCAGACCTTTGCTGTAGCCTCGAAAGATGGCGAATGCCATCACGCCGATCATGACCAGATCGTAACCTTGCATAGGATAAATCCGCTTTTCAATGTGCCCCGGTAGTTCTATTCGACAATACGTCGGCAAGATTTCTCTGGTTGTGTTTGTGAAAAAATAATATCGGAGATCGTGTTTGCAGTGAAAGACGATTCCCGCCACGCCAGCATTGCCACCACTTCCCGGAACTACGCTACGCCACCCGGCACTGACCTTGGCGTCCTTCAGCGAGCATTCTACAGTTCCACGTCCCATTTTCTCCGCGAACTGGCAGCATGGCTGATTTCCGCACACACATCATGACCAGCTCTTCCGTAGGCGTCGTCTACGGCGCAGCAGGTTATATGCACTGGGCCATTGACCCTGCAACCTGCATTGTGGGCGGGACACTATGTGGCCTGTCCGGAATGCTGCCGGATATGGACAGCGACTCTGGCCATACGCAACGCGAGATCATGACGTTCACGGCGGCCGTGATGCCCATGTTGATGTTGCATCGTTTTGCCGAATTCCAACTGTCCCATGAACAGATGGCCGTCGCCGCCGGATGCGTCTACATCATTGTCCGGTTTGGTTTCGGGGAATTGCTGCGACGGTACACCGTGCACCGGGGGATGTTCCATAGCATTCCGGCCGCCATCATCGCAGGTCTGATCACTTCGCTGGTGTGTTCTTGCGACGACTCTTCACTACGCTTCTTCAAAGTCGCCGCCGTCGTCCTGGGCTACGTGATTCACCTGCTGCTGGATGAACTGTGGGCCATCGAATGGTATCGCGGACGCCTACGATTCAAGAACTCGTTTGGCACAGCCCTCAAATTGTTCGGCGGCAGATGGCTCCCCAACATCATCACGTACGGGGCCCTACTTGCCGTTGGCGCCTTGGCGTACAACGATCCCGAATTGATGCAGCACTTTGCTCCGCAGATCCCGCATCAGCATTTTGGCAGCGAATTCCTCCACAGCCACGACGTCGGCCACACGCTACACCGTTAGCAGGCAGACAGCGGGAGCCTCGGGGAACCGTTCTAGAAGTGTTTGCCGCTGTCCAGCAACATGGTCACGGGGCCATCGTTGACGAGCGAGACTTCCATGTGGGTCCTGAAACGGCCACACTCGACCGTGATGCCTTGCTGTCGAACGATCGCCACAAACTGCTCATAGAGTCGCTCGGCTTCCTCCGGTCCGGCCGCCGCCGCGAATCCGGGCCGACGCCCTTTCCGACAATCTCCCAATAGCGTGAACTGGCTGACGACCAGCATTCCGCCACCGACATCCGCAACGGAGAGATTCATCTTTCCGTCTTCGTCCTCAAAGATACGCAGCCCCGCGATTTTCTCCGCGAGGTATTTTGCGTCCTTGTCCGTATCTCCTTCGGCGACGCCCAGCAGCACCATCAGGCCCAACGAAATCTTGCCGGTGACTTCCTCTTCGACCGTCACGCTGGAAGACGTGACGCGTTGCACGACAGCTCGCATGGTCACTCCACCGGTAATCCGCGAGCCACTCGCTCGCGTTTCACTTCTTCGACGACCTCTTCGATGATCGCCGCATTCTGATGAAGGTTCATTGCCTGCACGATGATCGCGAACACAATGATGCCAGATCCCACCATCGCCACGATGAGGTGCGTCGTCACCCATTTGCCGGTATTCGGATTCAACGTCCCCGGATCCGATGCAGCGCCAAAGGCGATGATCGTGAGAATCGCAAACACGCCAAAAATCGACCAGGGAAAAGTTGATCGTTTCAGCTTGTTGCTCTTCTGGATATAAGCCGGTTCCAATTCATAGGCTTCGCAAACTTCTTTCACCCAACGGCTGGTGCCAATCAGGTAGGTCACCGAGAGGCTGTTGATCAGCACGACGGCCAACGAACTGGCCAGCCCCAACTGGAAGTGCATCTTGAAGCGCCGCTGCGGCTCTTCCAGTTTCGCGAGGTCGGCTGCAAGTTTTTCTTCGTCTGCAAAATCCGGTGACGACTGGGATTGGGCAATCTCCGCATAAACGCCGTTGTAGTCCCCAATCCACCATCCCACGCTCATCGTGACGATGACCAGCAGGACGGGCAGTAGTGAAAGAGACATAAAAATTCGTGACAAGGAACCAGCTCCGGTCAATCGGATGTTGAATAGTCCGTCATGCTAGGCGTTGGATCCCAGAAATCCAGCCCACTTGCCTCTCCCATCCCCTGGGGATTCAAACGGCGTTATATTGCTGACATGAACACCACAACAACCGATCACGCTCGCGTATTCTTAACCCGTCTGCCCCTTTATCTGCTGGCTGGCTGGCTGCTGTTCGCCCAAGGCTGCTCCCGCACACCAGTTGCGGCCCCGGCGGTAAAACCAGCCGCGAAAACAGTTCAAGCTGATGACGCGGCCAGCGTTCAGGCTGTCGCGGAAGCTGGCGCCAAGGCCACGAAGAATGGAAACGGTAGCATTACGACCGTCGATTTTCGCGGCACGACCGTCAGCGCAGATGCCCTCGCGGGCCTCGCCGGTCTTCCCACCCTCAGCTCGCTACTGCTGAGCGAAACGAACGTGACGGACGAACATATGGCGGTTGTCGGAAAGCTGGCCTCGCTCACCAATCTGGATCTTCGCGGCTGCGAAGTCACCAACAAGGGCATCGCCGAACTCGGAGGACTGTCCAATCTCAAGGCGTTGCGACTTTCGGGTAAGAACGGCAAGACGGACGTTACCGACGATGCCATGGAAACGATCGCAAAACTACCCAAGCTCAAAGTGCTCGCGCTCGACTTTCTGAAATTCGCCGGCGGCTCCGAGGGACTGGACAAGCTGGTCAACCAACCTGAAATGTCCGAGTTATACATCGGCAATACGCTGGTCAATGACGAATCGCTGCAAGTGATTGTCGCTCGTTTCCCCAAGCTGAAGAAACTGCGAGCCGCTGCCAGCCAGGTCTCCAACGAGGGCCTCCGTCAGATTGCCAACATGTCTTCACTGGAAGAGTTGGATCTCAGCGAGAACAGTCAGATCTTTGACGATGGACTTGTCCACCTCGCCAGCATGAAGCAGCTGAAAAAGTTAAATCTGTGGCGAGTGCAGATCACCGACGAAGGTGTGAAGCATCTTGCAGGACTGAGCAACCTGACCTGGTTGAACCTCGACAATGTCGCCTACCTTAGCGACGAAGGGCTCGTCTATCTCAAAGACATGCAAAGCCTGAAATTTCTGCATCTTGGTTCGACCGCCATCACGGATGACGGACTTCATCACCTGCAGACACTAACGTCGCTGGACGATCTGAAAGTGACGCGAACCGGAGTCACCGAGGAAGGTGTCGCCGAACTACAAAAATCGCTAACGAAGACCGCGATACAGCTCAAATACATCGAAGGTCAGTAGAGCAGGTTGCAACCGAACCGCTCCCGCATCCCGGCAACACCGGGAATGCTTTCCCGACGTCGCACACTGGATTGATCGCAAGATTCGCACTCAAGAGACGAATACATTAGCGGGAACGGTAACAAGAAGTTTCATTATCCGACTTCCCATTCCCGGCACGTCTGCCGTGCAGTCGCACTCACGCTGGCGACCTGGTTTTGAAACTGGTTCTATCGTTGGGGGGCAAAATGAGAAGAATTCGTAAGGGGAAATCTACCCGCGCAGCGGTGCCAATGTTTGTCGCGGTCTTTGTTATGGGCGCGATCTCGTTCACACTGGCGTTTCGCGGTTGTCGGCAGAGTCGTAGTTGGTCACGCATCACCGGCGCGCCGTTGCAGCTGACATTGCCGGACGATTTTGAGCGTCCGATTTCTTTCTCCTCCGGTCGTGAAGGCGAGAAGGATCTTTTCTATGAATCGACCGACGGAGAGTTCAAGGTCAAGACCTACACGGATTCGGGACTCTGGGAATCCGAGATCGACTTCGTGCGTAGGTAGCGGGCTGACCGTCGAGAACTAGCAGCCTCGAATAGCGACCGCGGGCGCAGTTAGCTGGCCTTACGAGTAGAAAGATCTATCCGTCATCAACGCGAGAAATGGCGGGTCCATATCCGCCGCCGCCGGGCGTCTCGATTCTTATCACGTCGCCGACTTCCACGTCCAGCGACGCGATTCCTTTCAGCGGCACGATTTCGCCATTCGCGCGGACCAGCGTATTCACGCCAGCCGCGCCCGGGTCGCCGCCTTCAATGCCCCATGGCTTGAATTTATCGCGTCGCTGCGTCAACAGCGACACGCGGAGCGCCTTCAGAAATTCGACTTCGCGCACGACGCCATGGCCACCACGATGCTCGCCCGCTCCTCCGGAATTGGCGCGAATCGCAAAGCCTTTCAACCGCACCGGCAAGCGGGATTCCATGACCTCGGGATCCGTCAGACGCGTATTCGTCATGTGGCTGTGAACGGCATCCGCGCCGGGTGCGGACCGAGTGGCACCGGAGCCTCCGCAGATTGTTTCGTAGTAACCGAATGTCGAATCGCCAAACAGGAAATTGTTCATCGTCCCCTGGCTGGCCGCCGCAATTCCGAAGGCTCCCAACAAACAATCCACGATTCGCTGGGATGTCTCCACGTTACCGCCGACGATTGCCGGACAGTCTTCGGCGTTTTCGGCATGCGCCGGATTCAGTAGGCACTCGGGCAGCTCAATCTGCACCGGCTCCAAAACGCCTTCGTTCAGTGGAATGTCCTCGTCAATCAACAGCCGCAGGCAATAGAGTGTCGCCGCCGTCACGATCGCCCGGTTCGCATTCAGATTCCCGGCGAGCACGCCGGCCGTCCCGTCAAAGTTCAAGACGGCCGTATCGCCCTCGACGGTCAGGCGAACTCGAATCGGACTGCCATCGTCGAGGTAGTCGGTGAACTCACGCTCGCCATCCGGCATTGAAGCGATTGCCCGACGCGTCTTGATGGCTGCGGCTTCCTGAATAAAGTTCATGTATCGCGCAACGACCGGCCATGAATACTCGGCCACGAAATCACGGAGGCTTTCGACACCGTGGCGATTCGCGGCGATCTGAGCAATGATATCCGCGACATTGGTTTCGACATCGCGTGACGGCCATTTTGCGGAATGAAGGTGATTGGCCAAATCATCCAGTCGCGACTCGCCACCGTCGATAACCTTCATCGCCCGGATCAACACGCCCTCTTCCGCAAGGTTGGTTGAAAACGGTGGCATCGAGCCTGGCGTCATGCCGCCAATTTCCGCATGGTGAGCCCGGCTGGCGACGACGAAACGCAATTGACCAGCCTCGTCGTGATGCGGAGTAATCACCGTCACGTCCGGCAGGTGCGAACCACCGTGATACGGATCATTGGTGATCACCACATCGCCAGCGGCGAGCGTCATGGCCTCCAACACGTGACGAACTGTCGCGCCCATGGCACCAAGATGAACGGGGATGTGGGGTGCGTTCACGACCAACTCACCGGCGGCAGTGAAGATTGCGCAGCTGTAGTCCAGTCGCTCCTTGACGTTGACACTGCGTGCGCTCCTCCGCAGCGTCGATCCCATCTGTGCGGCGATTGCCGCGAATCGCTTGTTGAATACCTCAAGGAGAACAGGGTCCGCCGCAGCGGTTACCAAAGTTTCTACTTTTTCGCCCGTCGGCCCAGCCTTATCGATCTCCGCTTCCTCACGCAGTAACAGGATTTCGCCACCCGAAAGAACTTCGGCACTCCAGCCAGGATCGACAACAATCGTCGAGATCGATTCCGTAATGATCGCGGGACCAATCAGCACGCTGCCAGGTTTCAACTCAGTCCGTTTCAGGACCGCCGTCGAAACCGCGCCGTCGCCGAAGTGTACGCTTTGGTGCTCGGCCGGTTGCGGCCGCAATTTGCTCGGCAGTCGATGTGAAACCCCTGATTCCGCCGTCGACGAAACCACACACTGCACCCGAGCCGTGACAACCTCAAGAGCGCGATTGTTCGGCAGATAGCCACACCTCCGTTTGAATTCAGTTTCATACGCAGACTGAAACTCCGCGTGAGAACCGCGAGCCGAAGGTTGCCCGATGCGAATTGATTCGTCCAGTCCCGCGAATCTCAGGTCGAGAAAACGCGAGACCTGAATCGCGTCCTGCGCCGCACCGTCCGCGAGCAACTCGCGCGCACCGTCTTCCGCAAGCTGCTCAAATGTGCGTTCCAGCAAATCGTCATCCAGCTCGTCCAACAACCGATAAAAACCCGTTTCGCGATGAACTGTGTGATCCGCCAATCCGATGCCCAACGCACTCATGATCCCGGCGCACGGATGCAGCAGGATTTCGCGCATCCCCAACTCGTCGGCGACGGCACATGCGTGTTGTGCAGCAGCACCGCCAAACGCCACCAGGACATCGTTCCGCGGATCGACGCCGCAATCAACGCTGACGCAGCGAATGGCTTCGGCCATATGAGTGTTGGCAATCCACAAGAAACCTTCGGCAAGCTGAGCGTTGGAATAACGGGTGCCGGTGGCCGCTTCAAGCGACTGTCCAACTTCCACAAGCCTCCGTTCGACAGCTTCCCGATCGAGCGCAAACGGAAATGCTTCCGGCGGAATCTTGCCGAGGTAAAAATTGACGTCGGTGATGGCGAGCGGACCGCCATTGCCGTAGCAGGCAGGCCCGGGCGAGGCTCCCGCACTGTCCGGCCCAACGCAAAGCTTCACACCGTCAAAGTGGCAAATCGAACCGCCCCCGGCGGCCACGGTTTCAATCGCCATCATCGGCGTCGCAATTCGCTGCCCCGCCTTTTCTGTTTCAAATTCAAGCTGAAACTGCCCGTCCCATCGAGACACGTCCGTCGACGTGCCGCCCATATCAAAGCCGATCGCCGACGCATAACCGGCCGTCTTTGCCGCTCGTGCCACGCCCACGACACCACCGGCCGGCCCCGAAAGAATGCTGTCCTTGCCGCGAAACGATTCTGCCGGCGTGAGCCCTCCCGACGACATCATTAGTTCGAGCCGACTGTCCGGCGAAATTGCGGAACGGATCTGCTGGACGTATTGTTGCAGGACGGGATTCAGGTACGCGTCCATCACCGTCGTGTCACCGCGGGGGACGAACTTTCGCAAGGACGAGAGCGAATGCGAAAGGCTGACGTTGGAGAACCCCAGTTCCGCGGCAACTTCACCAACGATTTTTTCGTGCGTTGGATTCGCACAAGCGTGAAGCAAGACGACCGCCAACGAGTCAATACCCTGACTGGATAGCGTGGCGAGTTGCTCGCGAAGCTGCTCGCGATTCAACGGACGCAGTACCTGACCTTCAGTGTCGGTTCTTTCATCAAGCTCAATAACCGTATCGTACAGCTCGTCGGGCTTCGTAATGTTCACGGCAAACAAGTCCGGCCTTGCCTGGTAACCGATCCGCAGCACATCACGAAAGTTTCGCGTGGTGACCAACGCCGTGGCAGCCCCGGAACGCGTGATCAAGGCATTCGTGCCGCGTGTCGTCCCCAGCCGAACATCCAGCGGCGGCAACGGTTCCCCCGTCGGGCACCCCAACACGTAGCGAATCGCAACCAAAGGCGCCGGATCGGGACTTACCAGTTCGTAAGACATGCCCGAAAGCGCGTCTCCGACATCCGAGGAAAGATGCAACACACCATCCTCAAATCGCTCGACGGTCAATTCAATGGATTCGGCAACCAGACCGAAACCAGGAGAAGACGCGGAGGCAACATCGTCCCCCAAGGGAAGCCGAAACGAATAGCCATTCCAAATCCCATCCGGGTCACGCTCCCGCCGGGGATCCAAGACGGTTCGCCCTGACGAGCGAGAATCCGCAACGCCTTTCACCGCCCCGGAACTCAGCGTCTTGTGCTGATGCCAAGCACCGTTCGGCGAGACCGCGATGCAGTCCGTGAAGGTCCCGCCCACGTCGATCCAGAATTTCCATCGGTTCATGATTTTTGACTTTGCGGATCGGTTGAGATGCCGAATGGACATCGGGTGACATCATTATGACAACAGCCACACGAGGTGTCTCAGTCTACTTCACCGCCATATTGGTTTGCGTAAGTCGTGATAGCGTAGCGTCTTCGGGAATCTACGTCAGCAGGCAAGCATGCACCGGCCCTTGGATTGCTAGATTAGGTACGTCGGACAGAGGGATATGTCGCGGCGACGTTCACGCGGCATTTCGATACTCAGAATGACTCGAGGGATCCGAATGGTCCGAATCAAGACTTGCGTTTGGCTGGCTGGTTGGCTGTTCCTTTACTCTACAAGCCACGGTCAGATCCTGGAATTAAATCCGGTCGACGAGCTACCTGCGCCGAAAACGGCCGTTGAGGAGGTAGCCGCGGAGGCTCTCACTGATGAAGTCGATCCGCCGGTCGCCCCGCAACCGCTTATCTCACTGGACGCGGCAGAAGCGGAACCTGCGGCACCCGATGCAAACGCGCAAGACGAGCCCGCCGCGGACGAACCGGTTCGCGAAGTGCAGGGCGATCCTCTCAGTCGCGGTCCAATTCACGAGGCGTTCGCGGAGCCCCTGGAGCTAACTCCCAAGCCAACGAAGGTCTTGAAGCAAGCGCCGCCCGAGCCAATTTCTGAGATCGCGCCGGATACGAAACCCGACGGCAAGAACATGGAATGGATTTCTGGCTACTGGGCGTGGGACGAACAGCGCGATGACTACATTTGGGTGAGTGGAGTTTGGCGAAAGGCCCCCACCGGCCGATCGTGGGTTGCCGGTCGCTGGCAACAAGTCGACAACGGGCATCAATGGATCGCCGGTGCATGGTTGAAGTCCAACAACGACGGAACGGTTGCTCGAAAGGTGCAACCAGCCCCACCGCCTTCCCTGGAAGAAGGCCCGACAAGTCCCGCTCCTTCCGAGGATCATTTCTGGATTCCGGGAACATGGAAGTACAGTGAAACCAACGAGTACGCATGGCGTGCCGGGTTCTGGTCGCAGTCACACACGAACTGGGTCTGGGTTCCGGATCACTACACCTGGTCACCGGACGGTTGTTGTTACGTGCCTGGCTACTGGGATTACCCTTGGGAACGTCGCGGCACGCTATACGCTCCTTGCACGTTTAATGGCAACGTGAATCGCACCGTCCGTTATCGCCCCTCGCGAGTGATAGACACCCGCCAGTGGTTGGTGAACCTGTGGGTTGGTCCGCAATACGGGCACTACTACTTCGGCGACTACTATGGGCAGGCGACGCAGAGCTACCAACCGTGGTACAGCTACTACGGTTCGAACCGCAACTGCTATGACCCGTTCTACTCTTACTACCGCTGGCGATTCCCTTCGATCTATGGAATCGGGTTGTACGGCTACCTCGATGGGTTGCACGGCTACTACCGGAACAACGCTGCATTCCGACCGAGCGTTTCGCACTATCGATTCAACGACTGGTACGGACGCTCGCGAGGTTACAACTCGCTGTACGGCGATGTTCGCAACCTTTACGGACGCCTGGGGTACGGCAACTACAACGACCGCTATCGCAATCGGGATGGCTACCGCCGTGACTACCTGTATGGATACGGAGCGGGCTATCGTGGATACGGCTATACCAAAATCAAGCGACAACCGAAGCCGGAACCGAGACGATTGATTGGCTATGCAAACGGGCAGGCACTCTACAGCGATCAGGTCGGCAAGGGCACTCGAGGTGAAATGGGCCTCGGCGGGCGGTATGACTCGAAAGGGAACCGTACCAGTTCGCAACGGGAACTCAATCGTGAACGAGATGAAGCGCGAAAGCGTGAGCGTGAGGAACGTGCCTGGCCCAAAATCCAACCCCAAACGGCGAAGAACGATCGCCCGCGGGATCGCGATGATGGCGGCCCGCCAGCTCGACGCCAGACGCCTGACCAGTCTCGACTGTCGCAGCAACGTCAGAACCAACAGAATGGACGACCGCCAAACGTGCGCCAGAGGCTGACGAACAACACGCCGCCCAGCCAGACGCGGCAAAATCAGACGAGACCAAGTCAGACGGCGCGAAATCAGACGCGGCCTAACCAGACGAGACCAAGCCAAACGTCGCGCAACCAGACAAGGCCAAATCAGACGCAGCCAAGTCAGAGGGGGAACCAATCGCCGCGGCCAGGCCAAACCGTTCGTAACCAGACGCGGCCAACCCCGACACCGCGGCCAAGCCAAACTTCGCGTCCCAACCGCACGCCGTCGGTCTCACGATTGAGCACGCCTTCCAGTTCGAATCGGACCTTCACGGGACCGCCGAATGTCCGGCAACAGCGACTATCGCAGCCGTCGATTTCACGACCTGCACCGCGAGTTTCGCAGCCAACCCGTCGACCGAGCCCGCAACCCAGAGTGTCGCAGCCAACTCGTCGCTCAAGCCCGCAGCCTCGGGTTTCGCAGCCAGCTCGAGTCTCAAGGCCAGCACCTCGACCGCAGCCATCGCGACCACAGATCGCTCGGCCATCACCAGCGAGAAGCTCGTCGGCAAGAAGCTCGTCGGCAAGGAGCTCGTCGGCCAGGAGTTCGTCGCCATCGAGGTCCTCCAGCAGCTCACGTTCGAGTGATCTGATGCAGAAGCGAATGAACATTCGCGGCGGTCGCTAGGACCTCAACCGGATTTCCGACTCGTTGCTACTCCCTAAAACAGAAACGCTACAGCTCGACTCTCGGGCGGTAGCGTTTTTTGTTTCCCTGGCGGTTGGCGACCGTACCGCGAAAACGCGATGGCGGGTCAATTCCGTTTTCGCAGTTGCCAGCTACCCAGCAACGTGAAGATGACGACCATAGAGACGAGAAAGCCTGAGGGCTTCGGAATAGAAACCGGTTTGAGCGAATCAGGCGATTCGTCTGGTGTACCAACAAACCCCGCGGCACTGGCCAATTCAAGCGCCGGTTTGGATTGCAGCATCAAACCGTGTTCGACGGGCCCCTTTGCGACGAGGGCATCCGTTGATGGCCGCCCAGTGGACGGTTCAACCGCCATCGTCGACATTGCGACAGATGCAACCAAAGCAAAACAAAGCACACTGGTGCGAATCATCGTTCGTTACCGGATCTGCTGCGTCCGGGCCGTTACAACAAGCTGAAACAAGGATGAATATCTGCGTGGAATCAACCGTTTCGGCCGATTTCACTGGTTAGTGTGCCTATGTTAGATTGTCGTTCTAAATCTGACTACCACTCCGCCGGGGACGGTTTTATGTGCAAGTTTTTTCCTTCAGTTCTACTTCTTCTCCTGGGCTTCGGAATTGCCAACGCCGAACCAAACTGGCCTGCCTTTCGCGGCCCGACTGGGCAGGGCACGACGCGCGAAACCGGACTGCCGCTACAATGGGGAGAAGGCGAGAACGTCGCGTGGAAAACGCCAATACCCGGCCGCGGTTGGTCTTCTCCGGTGGTCTGGGGAAACGACATCTGGATGACGACGGCGATTGAACGCACGCCGACGGAAGAGGAAAAGGCCGAACTTCTGAAAGATGAGAAGCAGGCCGGCCAGAGACAAGTCGCCCGCACGATCTCGCTTCGCGCAATCTGCATTGAACGCGACTCCGGAAAACAAAAGCACAATGTCGAATTGTTTAACGTCGAAAACCCCGACGCGATTCACTTATTGAACAGTTACGCCTCGCCGACTCCGGTCATCGAGCAGGATCGTCTGTACTGCCACTTTGGAACGTTTGGTACGACGTGCATTAATACCTCGACGGGCGACAAGGTTTGGGAGCGGAAGTTTCCCCTCAAGCATGCGGTCGGTCCCGGCAGCTCACCCATTGTCTGGGAAAATCTGCTGGTCCTTGTCTGCGACGGGATGGAGCAGCAATACGTGATGGCCGTCGACAAGGCAACGGGCGACGTCGCGTGGAAGACAGATCGCCCGCCGATGGAGGGCAACGATGGCGACTACCACAAGGCGTTCTGTACGCCACTGGCCGTCGAGTGGAACAACCAGCCACAGTTACTGATCCCGGGTGCACAGTGGTTCGTTTCTTACGAACCAACTAGCGGCAAGATGCTGTGGCACATCAATCATGGAAAAGGTTTCTCCAACGTTGCGGCGCCCGTCTTTGCTGATGGAATTTCGTATCTGATCACTGGATTCATGAAGCCCGAATTGTGGGCCATGCCTGTTAACGAACGCGGCGAACTAAGTTCGAATCAGGTGCTTTGGGAACAGGACAAACAGATCCCAAAAAAATCATCGCCCGCGTTGGTGGGCAGTGAGATCTACCTGATCAGCGACAAGGGAGTCCTGAGTTGCATTGATATCAATTCGGGTGACATCAACTGGACGAAGCGACTGGGTGGCAACTATTCCGCATCGCCCCTGATTGCTGAAGGGCGAATGTACTTTTGTAGTCAGGAGGGGAAGACCACTGTCGTCCGCCCCAACGCCAACAAGTATGAAGAGCTTGCCGAGAGTGAGCTCGATGGGCAGCTAATGGCAAGCCCGGTCGCTCTGGATGGAGCACTCCTGATTCGATCAGACAGTCACCTATATCGCATCGAGGCAAACTAGTATGAAAGCTCTTCGCACGCTGATCGTCCTTTCGCTTCTTGCGGGCATTTCCGCCGGCGACGACTTCGCTGCCAACTGGCATCAGTGGCGGGGCCCTGATGGTTCTGGAGTTTCGCGAAAGGCCTCTCCGCCACTGGAATGGAGCGAAACCAAAAACATCCGCTGGAAGGTAGCCGTCGAAGGGCAGGGCGGTTCGTCACCCATCATCTGGCAGGACAAGGTATTCCTCCTGACAGCCATCGACACGGGACGAGTCGATCCCGATAAAGTCGCACCCGAAGAGCAGACGCACAAGAATCCATTTGGCATCAAGTATCCCAATACGTTTCACGAGTACGTGGTACTTTGCCTCGATCGCTCCAACGGCAAAGTACTCTGGCGGGAAGTTGCCGCGACGCGCGTCCCGGTGGAGGGTCATCATCGCGACAACGATTTTGCTTCGTCTTCGCCAACAACCGATGGAGAGCGTCTCTACGTCTGGTTCGGCTCGGCCGGATTTTATTGCTACTCACTGGACGGAAAGCAGCTGTGGAATCGTGACCTTGGGACCGCAGAGACCCGCCTGAGTTTCGGTGAGGCCAGTTCGCCCGTCGTTCACGAAGGCAAAGTCATCCTCAATCGTGACCAGGAGGGCCAGTCGTACGTTGTCGTTATGGACGCCGCGACCGGCGATACTCTCTGGCGCGAGGATCGGGATGAGCCCAGTTGCTGGGCTACACCGATCGTCGTTGAACACGATGGTGTCGAACAGCTCATCACCAACGGTCACAATCGGGTTCGTAGCTACAACCTTGAAAATGGCGACTTGCTGTGGGAATGCGGCGGGCAGGTTTCCAACGTGACGCCATCGCCGGTTGCAAGCAACGGACTGGTGTACTGCATGAGTGGCTATCGCGGTTCTTCTGTGATGGCGTTGCCGCTGGACGCAAAGGGCGACATTAGCGATTCCGATCAGATCGCGTGGCGTGGGGATCGCGGAACTCCCTATGTCCCTTCGCCGATTCTGTACGACGATTTTCTGTACTTCAATGCATCGAACAATCCGATCCTCACGTGTGTCGACGCGAAGGAAGGTGATGTACTGATCGAGCGGACGCGGATGCCGGGCTTGCGGGGTGTGTACGCCTCGCCGGTCGGTGCCAGCGACCGGGTGTACTATGTCGGTCGGGATGGCTCGACGCTGGTGCTCAACAAAGGCAAGAAGTTCGAAGTACTCGCCACCAATGTATTGGACGAGCCGGTCGATGCGACTCCGGCACTCGCAGGCGAAGAGATCTTCATCCGCAGCGATCGCAGCCTGTACTGCATCGGAGAGTAGTGACGCCTCCTATTCATCCGGCAATCACGCGATGGCGCGGAACAATCACTCAGCCAATTGAAAGTGTTGTAGCGTCATGAATTGCAATCGCACCGCGATCGTCCTCCTGGCGTGGAGCACAGTCCTGATGTGGATCGGCCACCCCGCGCTGGGCGAGGACTGGTCGACGCATCTCTACGACAACCAGCGTTCCGGCGCAACATCGGAGTTGCTGCAGTTGCCACTGCAGGAAGTATGGGTTCGAAGGCCCGCAAAACCAGCGCCCGCATGGCCGCTGCCCGCAAAGCAGGACTACTGGAATCGCAAGACCAACCTGCAACCTCGCGTGGTACACGATCGAGCGAACGGAATTGTCGTCGCCAACAAGCGGCTGATCGTTGGCTCGTCGTCGGACGATCAGGTTCGGGCGTACAACACGGCCACGGGCGAACCACTGTGGAACTTCACGACCGAAGGCCCGGTTCGACTTGCGCCGACCATCTGGAATGACCTGGTCGTGTTCGGTTGCGACGATGGCTACGTGTACGGCGTCGATTTGCAATCCGGCGATTTACAGTGGAAAACGCGACCACCGGAAGTTGGTACGCGTCGCATTCCCGGCAACGGACGCATTATCAGCGAACGCCCAATCCGCAGTGGCGTGATGGTCACGAAGGATGGCACGGGCTATTTCGCCGCGGGGATCTTTCCGAATCAGGGTGCCTACTTTTTCTCTATCGACGTCAAAGACGGAAGCCTGCTGGACCATTCACGAATCGAGAAGTCGGTTCAGGGCTATCTGGAGATCCGGGCAGGACGCGTTTTCGCGCCCACGGGGCGAGACCCCAAGGGAGCCATTCTGAGTGAGGGCAAGTCCGCCGGAAAACCCGGCCAACGAGCCAACCTTCCCCGAAACACGTACGCCCAAATCGCCGACCGTGAGCACATCTATCTCGGTCGCGACGATCAAGTGGTCGCCACAACCCGGACGGGACGCGAAGTCTGGAAAGCAAGTGTCCGCGGACGAGTTTATGCGATGGCAATTTCTGGCGGACAACTTTTCGTCAGCACCGACGCGGGCTGGATTCATTGTTTTGGAATAGGGCCGATCGATTCGGCGAGCGAACTGGCTGCGTCAAATTCATCGAAAACTCCCGCTCGCGAAGTTGCCCAGGAACGCCACGGCTACGCGTTGTACATCAATCCGGATTTCTCCGAACTCGTCCAGCGAGCCAGTTCCTCTTCATTGCAAACCGTCGTCGCGCTCGATGAAGCAGAACGTGTCGCGGCGTTGCGAAACCAGCTTGCCAAAGCCAACCTGTACGGCAAGGTCGTCGTGCACCATGTTGCAGACGTTCAGCAGTTGCCGTACGGCAACGACCTATTCCGACAGATTATCGGCGGTAGTCGTAAGGACGTGGAACGACACCTTCGACCGCTCGACGGTATTGCCGAATGCGACGACGGGACCTTCTCCCGTGATGAAGTGACGATCGCTTCGACAACCGCTCGGGACAACTGGACACACACCTACGGTGATGCCGGCAATACCACATCGACGAACGCCGAACTGGGTGGCGAACTCCAATTGCAGTGGTTTGGTGGCCCGGGGCCCCGAAAAATGGTCGACCGCCACATGCGAACCATGCCGCCACTCGTACGCGACGGCGTAATGTTTTTACCAGGGCACGACCGAGTAATCGCCGTCGACGCGTGGTCCGGCGCAACTCTATGGGAACGTACTGTTCCGGGGTCCACTCGGATTGGAATCCTCAAGGATTGTGGGTGGATGGTGGCAAGTACGCAGGGCTTGCTGCTGGCCCACGGAAATCGGTGCGAGGTGTACTCAGCGGACACTGGAAATGTAAATACATCCGTTCGGATGCAAGTTCCATTTGCCAACCGGGAATGGGGCTACCTGGCGAACGTCGATCAAGTCGTCGTCGGCAGCAGTACGTTGCAAGGAGCGTCACGGCGAACCGTCAATCGCGGTGCCATCCTGGAGGGCGCGTATTCAGACAATCGCCCGGTCGTTTGCAGCGACGGTATGTTTGCGTTCACGTTGGAGACTCCCGTTTCCCAATTAGTCGGAAGCGACACAGACGCAAATGCGCGCACAACAACTCCGATCTGGAAATATTCCAGCAAGGGCGCGATCCTCAATCCGTCCATTGCCGCCAACGGAAAAAGCATCTTCTTCCTGGAATGCCAATCGCCCCTCTCCGATACGATCGGTCGCATACCGCTAACGCAGTTCCTCGAAGCGGGTGCAAGCCTGGTGGCGTTGGACGTACGAACCGGTCAGCAACGTTGGCGGATACCTATCTCCGCGATCAAGGGAGCTCAAAACGCCTATGTCCTTTGCAACGACACACACGTTTCCGTCGTGAATTCAAGGAACGACAAGACCGTGCACTACGACGTACACGTCTTCGCAACGAACACGGGCGAGAAGCTCTGGACGAAAACCCAGGATAACCTGCGATCCCCCGGTGGCGACCACGGCGAACAGGACAAACACCCACTGCTAACGGGTACAAGGCTGGTCGTGGAGCCTTACGCATACGATCTGGAAACAGGACACCAGCTGTCCGAATTCGATCTTGGCAAACGCGGCTACGGATGCGGCACGATATCGGCTTCCCTGGACACTCTGTTCTTTCGAAGCGGAACGCCTGCTCGGTACTCATTGTCCAGCAACAAAATCGACCACGTGACCACCGTCAGCCGCACGGGATGTTGGATTAACATGATCCCGGCAGCGAACATGTTGCTGATCCCGGAGGGCAGCTCGGGCTGCACCTGTGCCTATCCCATTCAGGCTTCCATGGCTTTTTCCCGAAAGCCCACAAAGTAAGAATCGGCTGAGGCAGGCGGCTGGTCGATAGCCTGAGCCTGGCAATTTCCGCAACTCCGGAATTTTGCACGCAACGCCGGGACTTCTTCGACGATAACGGTCTCATTGCTGGAGAAACTCGCCGAGAACGTCTCGATGTGCATTCCTCCAGCGAGGCGTCCTTTGCATCAGCAAACCTCAACCACAACGGGTACCGGCGATGTCGAAACTTGCGGAAGCGAAAGCAGCTCTATCCGAGCAGGCCTTTGAGAAGACACGTCAGTTGTGTCGCGAGATACTTAACGATGCGTCGCAGGCAGCGGAAGCGTGGCATTTGAGTGGCGTCTCTCATGCACAGGAAGGCTCGATTGAAGATGCGCTCGAGTGCTTTGAGAAAGCGACCGAGCTCGATCAGACTCGAGCCACCTATCCGTATAACCTTGCACTTGCTCAACGCATGCTTGGCAACAATGAAGCCGCCATCGAAAGTTATCGGAACGCCATCGCCAGAAAAGACGACTTCCTGGAGGCACGCAGCAACCTCGGTTCGCTGTTGCTGGAAATGGACCGAGCGACCGAGGCCGCGGAGTGCTTCTGCGAGTTGCTAGAACGATTCCCAGACTCCAGTGAATCGCACTACAACCTCGCCAACGTGCTCCAGGAACAGTCGAGTTACGACGAAGCATGTGAGCACTTCCGCAAGGCGATTGAGCTGGACCCAGAGAATTCGGCCGCTCGCGAAAACCTCGGTCGCTCGTACGTTGATACCAACCAGCCCGAGAAAGCCATGGAAGTCTGGCAGGAATGGATTGAGCAGGAACCGGACCACGCCTACCCCCAACACATGTTGGCAGCCGTGACCGGGGAGAACGCGCCAGATCGTTGCACCGACGACTACATTCGCCAGGAATTCAACGAAGACTTTGCCAACTCTTTCGATAGCCAGCTTTCCAGGCTTGGATACCAGAGTCCACAACTCGTCGACGAGGCGCTGCAGGCCTTGCCTAATCGCACCGACCTCAGCGTACTCGACGCCGGTTGTGGAACCGGACTTTGTGCGCCAATCCTTCGCCCTCTCTCTCACAATCTGGTCGGCGTGGACCTTTCGCAACCGATGCTGGAACATGCACGGAAGCGAAACGACTATGACGAATTACTCGCCGCTGAAATCACGGCGTACATGCTGGAACGGCCCGGGCAGTTTGATCTGATCGTCTCCTGCGACACGCTTTGCTATTTCGGCGAGTTGCGTGAAGTTCTGGCTGCTGCCGTGAGCGGGCTTAAGCCGGATGGAGTGTTAATATTCACCGTCGAGGTGATGCCGACCAATGAAACCGAAGCGTTCATCCTGCAACCGCAAGGCAGGTACTGCCACTCAGAGCAGTACGTGCGGGAGTGCCTCGACGAACTGGCAGTTGAGATACTGGCCGGCACGAGGGCGACCATTCGCCAGGAGAGCGGGCGACCAGTGGAAGGGCTGATCGTTACGATCAAGCTAAGGTAGTCGGCCGGTGTTGAAGCTTGCCAACGGAGCTAGTTAGCCGGCGACAGGTTTGAGCAATACTTACTTTTGGCCTCGGTCGCAGCGATTTGGGTCGCCGTGCGACTACGATCCCAGGATGTGCTTGACGAAGGCCGCCGTCGAGCCGAAGTTCTTGATCTTCACCGTGCTGTCGACTTTCACCATCTTCTTCTGAACCTTTGGCTTAGCCGTACGACGAAGGACAACCGTCGTGCCGATACGCTGAGCGTGCAGTTGAGTCGAAGCAACCGGCTTCGCCGCAGTCGCGTTGCTGCCAATCGCAAGGATGAAAGTCAGGGCAACGAGTTGAAGCGTGCGTGTGGTAGCTTTCGACATTCTGGCATTCCCGGTGAAGTAGCTGGTGACAACTGATTCACCATTACTGCACCTGTCGTACCAATTCCTTTACACGCGGAAAAACGCCTGTTCACGCGATCTGCGTCGAATCAAAGCATCATCTCGTGTTCCACGGGCCTCAAGAATCAATTGGCACGGACGTTTACTCAGAGATGCCATTCCAATGTTCACCAGCTGTGAAACAGCATCGCAAGAGTAATCGTCATAACCAACGATTCATGACGGCTTTCGCCGCGGTCATTAAGCCTCAGCACCACCGTCCGCGGAGGTATCCCTTTGCCAGCGTTCTCCTTCATCCGCAGTTCGCGAAGCGTGAAAGCGGGTCGATACCCGTTGTTCTCAGCCTGATGTTTCCTTTTTGCATCCGTCTTCGGTCGGTCGCCGCGATTTGGGTCGCCGTGCGACTACGATCCCAGGATGTGCTTGACGAAGGCCGCCGTCGAGCCGAAGTTCTTCACCTTCACCGTGCTGTCGACTTTCACCATCTTCTTCTGAACCTTTGGCTTTGCCGTACGACGAAGGACAACCGTCGTGCCGATACGCTGAGCGTGCAGTTGAGTCGAAGCAACCGGCTTCGCCGCAGTCGCGTTGCTGCCAATCGCAAGGATGAAAGTCAGGGTAACGAGTTGAAGCGTGCGTGTGGTGGCTTTCGACATTCTGGCATTCCCGGTGAAGTAGCTGGTGACAACTGATTCACCATTACTGCACCTGTCGTACCAATTCCTTTACACGCGGAAAAACGCCTGTTCACGCGATCTGCGTCGAATCAAAGCATCATCCTGAGGTGCCACAGCGTCGCGAGGACGTCGGCATGAGATATGTCAGTCTGCGATTGGCAGCAATTTGGACGTTCGACCCTCACTGTCCGTCAGCAGCAACGCCCCGTTGTGCAATCGCCAACGGTAGTTCAGTTTGCTGCCGTCCTGCCAGACGGTAAACAGCAGGTCGTCCTGGGCTTTGAAGGTTCCCTCGATGGTGTCCGCCAACAGTGGTTCGCCTTCCTCTCGTCGCGTGCTCTCGTCGTTCCCGGCGGCGAGTTCGGCTGAGCTTGATTTGGCCTTTCTTGTTTTGGCGTCGGCCGCCCCCACAACCTCCACTTCAAATGGGTCGTCGGTCACAATTCTGATGACGCCATCTCTTTGGAGTTGCATTCTGCTACGACTGGACTTCCATGATCCGAGAATACGAGTGGCATCCTTCACCGAACGCTTGATCCTGCCCCGCTTGTCTTTGGGACGTACAAGCCGAATCGATCCAACAATCTCACCGACTTGCTCGTTTACCGTCGTTGCGGAATTACCGGACCAACTAACGAAGACTTCAAGCTCGGCCCAGTCGAGCTGCTGGACAAGATAGAGTCCCGATTCCTTCTCCTGTTCGCGTCGACGAAATGAATCCGTCGAAAAATGCGAGAACGACGGCATCTCCAATGCGATCGCGATCCAGCGGCCGGACCTGTCGGAAAGCGTTGCTGTGTTGGACACCGTAGCCTTTCCAAAGCTCAGTCTGTCCAGTCGATCTATCGCAAAGTCCAACAAGTCGACGTCGGACATCAGCGGCTGGTCCTTACGGTGATATGTCAGTGACAACCAAATGCCATTGATAACGCTTTTCGGCTGATCGTCGCCGTCTTCCACGTCCGTCACGAGCCGACCAGCGCGCCGCCCTCGATTCGTCTCATCAGCGTCTTTTTCGTCCTCAACGGCTGCACCCTCACTCTCTTCCGGCGTGAGCGTCAGACGGATCTGCCGGTTGACGGGTATCTCGGCGACGTCCCAGTCCTCCGGGATCTCGAGACGAACGGCTCCGCCCGCGTGAAGCACGATTGCCTTACCCGCGGTGGGTTCATCTTGCTCGCCAGCGGTTTGGCAGACTGCGTCATTCGCCTGGAGCATCAACAGCAACAGACAGCCGCCGACGGTCATCCATTTCACGATATTTGAAGAGCGGTTCATGATCAGGTGCTGCGTCAAGAAAAGTTACGCCAATGGCTTTTTTGCCGGTGCTATCCATACTAGTTGATCAGTCGACTATTTTCAGAATATCCAACTGTGCGAAACAAATACGCCTTCCCGCTTAAACGAAATGGCGTCAGACCAGTTCTTCACGCTAAATATTTCAAGCGATGAACGTGCACTGGTTTTCTTCAGATACCGCAGTCCGACACCGTATACGGATTCTCCACCTGGTGATTCCCAGGCAAATTCAGGTATCAATGATTCATCCTCGTGATGGCGAAACAACTGTACTCCGAGCGCCACGCCATAGGTATCCTGCTGAGCCGGCCCCGCCGCCAAACGTACAAGTGGATTGACTTCGAAAGCCGTTCGTAGGCGGTTCAGATTTCCGCCGCCCATCGAATTCCAACCTTCGGACGCCCAGAACGCATTGCAAAAGAAGACGCCATGATGGATGCCAAATGGTTCATGTTCGAACACTCGCGTACGATTCGTCTCAAGCGTGAATAGCTGACCGGATCCCGTCCCTGATTCGTCGCCAAACTTGAACAGCGCCCTCGCCGCAATGGTGCGAGGTCCAAAGAACCTTGTTCCACTGAAGCCGGCGTAGTGTGCTTCACGATCAAAGGCTGAATTTGCAAATGCGTAGGTGGCCTCGTAGAACTGCCGCTTGTAGTCGACCGACGCATGAACGCCGTAGATATTGGTATCGATGTGAGGAAACGTGTCGACGTCATGGAAGCCGGCGAACAATTGCAGGTTCACGTTACTGGCATTGCGAAACCGCAAGTTGTTCCGACTGAGTACGACGCCAAGAATGTCGTCATTCAGCAGCAGCGACTTGTGAAGTTGGAACGGAAATTTCCCTGCCAGGAAGTTGAGGTAGCGCGACGCGTGAACGTCGTTGCCCCATCCAAGGATGCTGTGAATGTCCCCCTCAAACCAGTAGCGATCCGGCGTGGCAGTGGAATTATCGACGAATTGTGAATCACTAAATTCGTAGAACGAGCCGCCTGTGTTGCGCTCGCCAACGGGCCTGAACTGAACGTGAAATCGCTCCGTTCCCGTCAATCTCAAATCAAGGTCGATCAGTAGTTGGTGCCCAATCGCGTCGCTGCGATGCCCAGCCTGCTCGAACGCAAAACCAAACAGTTGGTAAGAACCATAGCCAACAAATCGCGGCTCCCATGTGTATTCCCCCGGCCCCAACCAGCCCAAGCGGCTCCTGCGAACCCCGGATGCCGCCTGAAACCCGGTGAAAGCTGTCACCGGCTCGGGAGCACACCAGTCCTCCGGTAATCGCAGGTAGTCGTAGTGGGACTCCTCTTTCGAAGGCAAACCGAGGCGATCGCCCTCGGGATTGTAGAGATACGAACCGCCGTGACTCCACAATTCCAGATCCAGATCGGGGAGCGTTTCCTTGTCCTCGTCATTGGGATCCGGAGGAAGAGCCGGGAAACTGCCATCGTCGGAAAGGTATTCCTCGTTGTCGCTCGATTCAGAATCGGCATCAACCCACTCTTCTGAATCCTCTTCCGTGGCACTTTCCAACTCCTCGTCGGTTTCAAGCGTCACATCCTGGTCATCGGCATCATCTTCCAGCCCGACGTCTGCCCCGTCGACATCTTCAACATCGACATCTTCAACATCGACATCTTCAACAGAGTAGTCTTCAACGCCCCGTCCTTCGGCATCGACATTGGCATCGCTGGAGCTATCAAGCGGCTCAGGGAGAAGATTATCGGCAACTTCCTTGCCACCGGCCTCTATAAAAGGCGGCGTCTCGATCTCCTCTGTGAGCCCTGCGACCAAATCAGACTCGTCGCTTCCCGGCATGGACGTAGACTCACTCTCGCCCAGGCCCCCTTTGCCACCGGCTCTTGCCAATCGGTCGAGACGAGGCCGATCGTCATAGGGGATTTCCAACAATTTTACAATCTTGTATTGAGCACTGGCATCGTGACGATCCTGAGTGGCGGCCTTGACGTCCAGTCCACTGTCTGTGTCACGTCCGTCTTCCCTTTCCACCCTCGGCAATCGAATAGCAATGGGCTCCGAAGCGATGAGTTTCATCGCGGTGCCGGTACCGGGGACCTTCGGAAGTCGAGACAACCTGTATTCCACACGTCGACCGTGCGGTTCTGCAAGCGTTTGTTCCGACAGTTCCACCGGGCTGCGATCTGGGCTGCCAGACCACACCAAATTGCCGGGAGGTGAGACGAACAGCAAAGAAACGATCAATCCCCATGCGCAGTAGCGAGCGGAGTGCGTCTTCCGACGCATCGTCTTTGCACTCCGCGAACCAGCGGAGCCCTCGTTCACCGAAACCGACTCACTTCGCACGCGGCCGCCCCCAGTTCTCAAGGAACCTCGAAGGTGACAACAGTGCTCCATTCCCGCTCACGTTGATCGTGCCACGGTACCGTCCCAACTCGACAATCTCCAGTCGCTTCTTGAGATGCGGCACTCCAATGTGATCCAACAGCGTTGGGGGCAGATTTCGATAGTTCAGGCGGACATCGACGGTATAGACACCGGCCTGATTTGGCAGGCGGACCGGATAGTTTTGCCCCATGGTCTTTAAAGGGGGAAGGCTTCCCTTGGCGATTCGCAACGTGGAAGGTCGCCCCGACGCCATCGCCGGTTCGACAGCCGGACGCAACACGTTCACCGGTGACTGATGCCGGTTCACCGCCAGAATCACCGTACGCTCGGTTCCTTTGTGCGTCAGGCTGGTAAAGGGACTCTGTAGATTGAAGAGAAACCGGTCATGCGAGATCTTACCGGTAAGTACTTCGTGGCTGTGTTCATCTCGCAGATCCTGGTTGTGGTCGAGATCCCCGGAGGCAAAGATGAGTCGCCCCATGGGATCCTTCACCGTGACGGCCAACCAGACCTGGCGTTCTTCCATGAACCCCGTCGGGAAGTTGTGCCCCGCGATCAGGCTTTGAACGTCGGCGCGTACGTTGATTTTTGATCCGCAACTTGCCGAATCCGGATGTCGCACATGCAATCGTGCGGCGTGCGACAACACTTCGAATCGCTTCTGACGTGCGATCTCCAGGCTTTCCCGGTTTCGCCGCCTGAGGTCCCGCAGTGTCGCCTGCTGATACGGTGTCAGATTTGCCTCATCGCGATAGTCGACTTCATACATCCAATCCAGCTTGAACGGGAACTCGGTGTCAGGCAGTACCGAATAGTCCGGTCCGGCGAAGGTGTGGTCAGACAAGGGACGCTTCTTCAGTTGCGACGCCGCCTTGCCCTGGATCACGGCAGCGTAGCCCATGGGGCGGTCACAATCCGCGATCGCCACACCCTGGATGGGCCCCATGTGACACGCCTGGCACGTGACGCCCTGTTCGGCCGACGGACTCTGCCGCCACTCGGAATAGGCCTCTTCATTCGTGAGGCCGGCCGGGCCAACAACATCGTGACACTCACCGCAAAAGCTCGACGACTTCATATACGGGGCATGCTTCGATTCGTGCGAGCCAGCTTTTCGGGACACGTCCGACTCGAACGGCCCATACATGCACGTCGAAGTCCCCGATTCGATCGTGAATCGTCCGCTACTTCGAAAGTGCGCTTTCGAACGACGGTGGCATACGATGCACGTGATACCTTCCATCGAAATTCGACTGCGATTAACACTACGTAGTGATTCGTTCTCGCCCAATGCCGTGCCGATCTGAGTGTGGCATCGCGTGCAGAAGGTACCAAGCGTTCCGCCGGTCCTCTCGACGAGCGTCAGATTGAAGGCTTCGAAGATAGGACTGTGCTGCGCGTACGCGTGCATCGATCGCGCCCATTCCGAAAACTGCTTCGGATGGCAGGTCGCACAGACTTTGGCGGACGGATAATCCATCTCCGTGAGCTTCGAGCAGGAGTCCGGCGATTTGAACTGATGCGCACCGTTGTTGATCCAGCGGTAGACTGCCTGCTGTTGACCGTGCGTCAGCCACTCGTGTTTGTCCGGCGGCATCTCGGGGCAGTCGGCCATGTCGGAATCCGGGTCCGAGAGCGCATTCCAGCTGACGTATTGCCAGAAGTAAGACTCCTCAGCGTCACCAGGTACGACGATTGGGGAATCTTCATCGTCCTCGTAGAGGGCGCTCATCAACGAGTCGTACGTCGAAAAATCCGTACGTTCCGGATCCGATTCGTGGCAGCCCCGGCACTTGGTGGTCATTACCCAGTGGACGGTGGGCCAATCCGGATCATAGGGATGCGGTTCCGAAATGATCGGCGGGACGGCATGCGCGGCAGTTGATCCCGCCAGCCAAAAGATCGAGATCAACAACAACTGACGCATCGCGAAACCGGCATGAATTCGCGTACCGCGAGCCCGGTCCGCCGGCATAGTGCGGTCTGGTTGATCAAGTTTGATGCCTGTGTGGCGTGCACAGTCCATTGCGCATCCCCGGGGCGATTTCAGTGTCCAGAGAACGATCTGAACGGTTGACTGATTCACACATCGGCCATGAAAGCATGGATCTTTCGTGCATCCAAAACTCGACGCTTATTGCGGCGCAAAGCCCAAAGACACCAATCGCGAAAGACGTGCACGTCAGACTGCCTGTACCAACAGGCGAAGAGAGGACGGCTTGGACCGTCGTATTACTGATGAATCCAACAGGCTGCCAATGAGGGTTTACCGTCAAGAACGGTGTGACAACCGGCGCGAACCATCCGCCCGAGATATTCGGGACAACTCGTATCGGCGCGTCGTCAGAGCGACCTAACGAACAGATCTCTCACCAGCAAAGCCTGAGAACGCAAGCGCCACGCGACAAAGCGGAACTCGCAGCTCCGCGAATTGCTATTCCATCGCCTCGCCCATCGCCTTGAGCAACGATTCGCGAGCAGCTTCCAGGGGTCCCGCTGCGAACGCACCGGCGGCAGCCTTATGACCACCGCCGCCGAATTGCGCCGCGACTTCGCTGACGTCGATCTTGCGACTACGGAAACTGACTTTAAATCGCCCATCCGGTTGCTCGACCATAATGAAGCCAGCTTCCGTTCCTTTGATACGGAGTCCCTGATTCACTGCGTCCTCGGTATCGGTGCGTTGTGCGCCCGTCTCTTCGAAGTCGCTATTGAGCACCCATGTATAGACAAGACGACCTTTGTGGAGGGTTGTCATACGCGAGAACATGCGGCCCTTGAGACGATACCGCTCGAGTGTATCCTGCTCGTAAAGCTGCCCGTAAATCCAGGTTGGTTGCGCGCCACCAGCGACGAGGCGCGACGCAGCCTCATAGGACTCGGCCGTCACCGATGCAAACCGCAGCCAGCCGGTGTCGGTCACCATGGCAGCAAAAAGTGGCGTGGCGATCTGGGGCGTCAGGTCTACCCCAAGGTGAATCGCCAAATCCGCAATCAGTCTCCCGGTGGCTTCACACTGCGTATCCTTGAATTCGACGGCCCCCAGGTCATCCGAACTGACGTGATGATCAATGACACACTTTGTCGCGGAAGTCGCCTTGAGGGCATCTGCCATTCCACCAAGCTGCACCCAGGCGCTGGTATCAAGAACGATAAAGACATCATGTTCCGGAAGCGTATCCAGCGTCACATCCACACCAAGAGTCTTGATGCGTTTGTCGGGATCAATGAAGGCGATATTCGCGGGAACCGGATCCGCATTGATGATATGCGTTTCCTTACCCAATGCGTCGAGAATTCCGGCCAGTCCCAGTTCGCTGCCCAGTGCATCGCAATCCGGGCGGACATGACTGGTGAGCAGGAAACGCTGACCGGACGCCAGCAACCGAGCGAGGGCAGTCCAGTCGAGTGCCATATTCATCTTTCTGTCTGACCGTCAAAGCCGCCGGGCGTCTTCGACATCCTGCTTTAATTGCGAAATCAAGGCATCCTTGTCGCTGAACCGGTGAATGTCTCGCAACCGTCGCACGAAGTCAACCTCCAGCGGTTCCCCGTAGATCGAACCGTTGAAGTCAATCAGATGCGCCTCCACCTTCAGTTGATCATCCCCGAACGTAGGATTCGGACCGATGTTGATCGCCGCTTTCCATGTGGCCTCGCCAACGTGAGCAAGCCCCGCGTAGACTCCCGGTCCCGGCAACAAGGTATCGATTGCAGAAATGTTGGCCGTCGGAAATCCGATGGTTGCACCTCGTCCGGCACCGTGCGTCACCATGCCACGGATGCGATAGGGCTGCGTCAGCATCGCATTTGCGGAATCAACATCCCCGCCGGAGAGTGCCTCTCGAACCCGACTACTGGACACGAATTCCGCTCCGTCCCGAACGGGCTCGACGATATCCAGCGAGATGGAGTTCTTTTCGCACAACTGCCCCAGCACTTCGATGTTACCGGCACGATTCTTTCCAAAGAAGAAGTTCGGCCCTTCGACGATCGCTTTCGCCTGCAGCTTGTCACAAATGAGCGAATGAAAGTACTCCTCCGGCGTGAGCGAAAGGAATTCACGCGACGTCGGATAGGCGATCACCACATCAACCGACAACCTCGCCAGCAACTCCGCCTTCCGCGCCACCCACGTCAAAGGCGCGGGAGCCATCTCGGGTCGCAGCAATCGCACAGGATGCGGCTCAAAGGTGAAGACGACCGAAGGCCCTCCAAATTCCGCAGCTCGTTCGGTCAGCCGCTCGATCAAGATCGCATGGCCACGATGGACGCCGTCAAAGTTCCCGATCGCCAGTGCCCCGGCGGAAAACCCGTCCGGCACTTCGTCAAGACTGGAGTAGAGCTTCATATTGTGATCTGCACGCTGTTCATCAACGATCGGAGGAGGTTCTTTGAGCGATCATTCCGGCGAGATAGCCACCCTTGAAGCCCGCGTCAATATTCACAACGGCCACGTTCGCGGCGCAACTGTTCAGCATACTGAGTAACGCGGCGACGCCGCCAAAGTTCGCCCCGTAACCAACGCTGGTGGGTACCGCGATGATCGGTATCGCAAGAAATCCCGCCACCACGCTGGGTAGAGCACCCTCCATCCCGGCGACAACCACCACGCAATCCGCCGACTGCAGTCGATCCAGGTGCGCTGGCAGCCGATGGGGTCCGGCCACTCCCACGTCGCGTACGTGATCCACCCGACAACCCATCCACTTCAAAGTTTCGATGGCTTCTTCCGCGACGGGTAGGTCGCTTGTGCCAGCAGTCACCACCGTGACCATTCCATGTTCGACAGGTTCGGAGACGCCTCGCAAGGTCCTCGCGACCGGGTTGTACTCGATGTCGGCATGTTCGGAAGTCACCGCCACTCCCTGTGCTTCACTGACCCGCGTTGCCAGCACGCTCTGCCCGGCCAGTTTGAGTTGCGACACGATTTGCTGCAAAGCCTCGATCGACTTTCCCTCGGCAAACACCACTTCGGGATAGCCGGCCCGTCGCTGCCGATCGAGGTCGACATTTGCGTCATCGGTGGATGCCAGTGTCAGTTTTGCGACGTCGAGCAGGAACTGCCGGGAATCAATGTCGCCGTCCAGCAAACTTTGCGCAAGACGGTGAGTGGGTGAATCATCTTTCATGCTAGCAGCGTGGATTACCTTGCTTGCACTGTCAAGGGACGGTGATGCGGAGCTTCGTCTTTTCTCATGTCGGCTATTCGCCTACTATTCGCCGGCTTTTCCCATTGCATCCCGGCCTGCCCAACCTCTTGAGCGATCGTTTACGTGCTTGATTTCGAAGTCAAAAATTTCTCCCGCGTTTGCGCGGAAACCGACCGCGAATTCAAACCCGGTGACCGCTTCTATTCGTATCTGATTAGGGACGGCAGCGAGACGGTGCGTCGCGATGTGTCCATCGATGCGTGGAAGGGCCCGCCGGAAGACTGCCTTGGATGGTGGAAATCGGAAGTCCCCGATCCCAAATCGAAAAAACTGAACTGGGCACCCCACGACGTGATGCTGCACTACTTCGGCGAAACCGAAGACAAACCGGATCAGGCGGATGTTCGATTCATTCTGACTTTGCTGATGATTCGCCGCAGAATCTTCAGACTGGAAGAATCGGAAAATCGCGACGACGGAACAGAAGTACTACACGTTTACTGCACCCGCAACGAGTCGGAATACGAGGTTCCCGTTGTGGGCGTCACTGCGGAACGAGCAAAAAACGTCCAGGACATCCTGTCCAACCTGTTGGTTGATGCCGGCGGCACACCAACCGGGAGCAGAGATGCTGGGAGCAAGGAAGCATGATGTTGAGAGTACTAACTTCGGCGCTGCTACTGGCAGGCATCCTGCTCAGTGCACCCGGGTGCACGCTCAGCGGAGCCGGGGCGAGTGCCATTCCCGTCGCGTTCAATACTCCTCCGGCGTTGCCGCAGGTCATTGACGCCATCAATTCAAATAGCGAACGCGTGCAACAACTGCACAGCGACAATGTGCGACTCTCGATCCCGGGGCAGATCGGCGGACTCAACGCCACCATGACCTACGAGAAATCGCCAACTCCGCATCTGACACCGGGCCGATTCCGACTGTCGGGCGAAGCTCTGGGCTCTCGTCAGCTCGATCTCGGTAGCAACGACAATCGTTATTGGATGTGGGTCAAACAGAACAAACCTCCAACCGTTTTTTGGGGCGAGCATTCCCGGTATCATCGGAGTGCAGCGCAGCAGATTCTGCCCATGCCACCAAGCTGGATTGTGGAAGCCTTGGGCGTGGTTACGCTCGACCCCGGCGGTGTTCACGAAGGGCCGTTTCAGTCGCAATACGGTACGCCCGGCCTGTTCCAGATTCGATCGCAAGTCCCCACACCCAACGGCAATTTGACTCGTCTGCTTGAAATCGACGAAAGCCGCGCGTTGATCGTTCAACAGCAAATCTATGATTCGAGCGGTCGCTTACTGGCGGTCGCGGACCTTTCGAACTTCAACCATGACGCGCTGCAAGGCGTCACGCTGCCTCGATCGATTCAAATCAAACTGCCACCGGCTGGGCTGGCGTTCAATTTCGAAGTCGACAGCTATACACTCAATCAACCAGTCGCCGATCCCGAGCTACGTTGGGCCATGCCGCAGCTGGATGGTCACCAGTATCGTGACCTCGCCAACCCGAATGACATGCAGGGCATCAATCTGATGGGGCGCAGTGCTTCCGACGTCTACGACACGCGAAACGCCGTCCGCGAGCCGATTCGTCCCGAATCACGTCGCACGGCCTGGCATCGCCTGCCTGCATTCGGCTTCCTACGTTAGAACGCCAGATTGCCGAAACAAGTTTGCCGGCGTCAGTTTGCCGAAACCCGATTGCCGGCGAATCCGGTTGCCGCGTCCGTCCCGGCCGCAATGCGTGATACAATCTCCCGGAGTTCAATTCACCGCGTCTGGGAGCGTATGAAATGTTGCGCACGTTGTTGTGTCTCGCCACACTGCCATTGATCGTGTCGGTCGCCACGGCCGAGGAATCCGTGTCCTTTGAAGTACGCAAACTAGCCGTCGACGCCAACGAGGGCATCGCCGCGGCCGACGTCAATGGTGACGGCAAGCCAGACATTGTCGCGGGCAGGTTCTGGTACCAGAATCCCGACTGGGCTGCTCGTCCGCTACGCAACATCGATGACTGGAACGGCTACATCCAAAGCAACGGCGACTACGTCTTCGACGTCAACAAGGACGGTCGCATGGACGTGCTTGCCGGATCGTTCGTTCCCAGCGAAGTCTACTGGTTCGAAAACCCGGGCGAGCGAGGCCTGCGACTGGGCCAACTCTGGAACAAATTTCTGCTCGCCGACACCGGCCAAAATCGCAACGAGGGTATCCTGTTCGAAGACCTCGACGGCGACGGTACTCCCGAATGGGTCGCCAATAGCTGGGCCAAAGATGTCCCCATGCTCGTCAACCGCTTGCTGCCGCGTGACCCGGCGCAAACACAGGACGACCAGGCCAACAAGAACCAGCGCAAGAACAAACAGCCGGTCGATACAGCCGCCTTCAAATTGGTACCGCACAAGATTGGCGAAAAGGGCAACGGCCACGGCTGCGGCATCGGCGATCTGAACGGCGACGGTCGCAAGGACATTCTGGTAGGGCAGGGCTGGTACGAGCAGCCCGCCTCGGATCCCTGGAGTCAGACCTGGAAATTCCACAAGGTGTGGGACCTCCACGCCAGCCTGCCGATGCTTCTGATCGACGTCAATGGCGACGACCGAAACGACATCGTGTTTGGCTACGGACACGACTTCGGACTGTTCTGGTGGGAAAACCAGGGTGCGGACGAAAAGGGCGAGATCAAATTTCGCGAGCATCTGATTGACCGCGAGTACAGCCAACCGCATTCGTTAGCCTGGGCGGACGTCACCGGCGATGGCCAGCCGGAACTGATCACAGGCAAACGCTATTACGCTCACAATGGCGGCGACCCCGGTGGCGAATCGCTGCCAAGGATGTACTACTACACGCTGGATCAGTCGACGCTGAAATTCAGACGACACACCGTCGAAGAGGGCAGCGTTGGAACGGGCCTCCAGATCGTGGTCGAGGACTTCGACGGCGACGGCTGGAACGACATCGCCGTGGCAGGCAAGAGCGGAACTCACCTGCTGATCAACAAGCACTAGCTGGGCAATCGGTAACTGGACGAGTGTTCGCCGGGCCACCACGCGCCCGGCAACACAATGACGAAGAATCACTGCCGCGACGGCTAACTCGCCAACTCTCGCCAACTCTCGGCAACTCTCGGCAACTCTCGGCAACTCTCGCCTACCGAACCCGACAGCGAAAACGAATCAGCCCACCTTCGCCCGGTTCAATTGGATCCGTAATCTCCCAACGCAACGTCAGCGACTCGGCATCATTTTCGTCCGCGAAGAATTCGCAGTCGGCACTGCACAGATCAGACTCGTCGACAAACTCCAACCGCGTCGTCAGGTTGTCGATGATCGTCACGTTCCCCATCGGCTGGTAGCCAAGGTTGTCGAACCGCAGTGTGAATTCAATCTCTTCGCCCGGCAACGCATCCGATCGCGAAGCCGTCTTGATCACGCGAAGCTTGGCCGGGCCATTGTCGCCAATGACGTGGAGTGTATCCACGCCACGCCGTGACACGGTGGTCTGCGTCGTCTCTTCGTCAATCACCACCTGGACGGCCTTGTCGTGCGTCCAAGTGACCGCGTTGGCGGCGAATTCAGCCAGTTGAGCTTTCTCGGATTGTTTGTGAATGCCCAGCTTCATGACGCGAAAGTCTTCATGTGCCGAGAGATCGAGGATCGCGATATTGACGGCCTGTCGATGCAAGCCTTCGATTCCCAGTTGACGGGCTTTCAGCGAGGACGGCGGCTGCGAAACGATATGCCGGGCAGCCGCGACCGTCTGACTGTATTGATCGGAACCTTGCCGTCCTTCATCCGTAATGATTCGCAATGTATTGCCGGCGGTCAGTAGTTGATCCTGCTTGAGGCTCTGGAAGGGCGACATCACCTTGCGAGCGGCCACGAATCGCGGAGCATACACGCAAACCCGATTGCTGGCGGCGACAACGACTTCGTTATCAAGCGTATCGAAGTGCCCGATGGTGTCCTCGGGATCCAGATCACGTAGCGACCAGTCGTTGCGAACCAGAACTTTCCGGTCGCGGTCGCCACCGTCGCAAATGTATTCGTCCGGATAGAGTTGCGACAGCTCCTTCATGGGCGGCATCGTGTTGGGATCGACCGCCCAAAGCTGTGGTGCGTAGCAATCCGGAACCTGCTCGACCGGTAGGAAATCTCCATACGGCGAATCGGGGCAGATGCCCGAGGTTTCGCAAGCGTCCAGCATGCCGGTGTCATCGCAAGCCAGCACCGTTTCCGCCGGAGTGGTAATCGTCATCGGTTGAGCCACCGGTACGCCCATTGAATCGGACGTCATTGGAACGACGGTGGTCGGTTGTGACACGATTGGTGCCATGACCACCGGATCGGAAGCGTATTGCGAGGCCGGTTGACCGGAAGGTTGCCCCGTAACGATTTCGGGCCAAACGTCGGTCGTCGAACTGGCCGCGGGTGCTGCCACTGGGTTGGCCAAATGATTGACCGTCGGCTCGACAGGCACACTTACCTGCGGAGCACTGGCGGGCGACGCCACCACGGACGGCATATCCGGAATCGGCGGAGCTTCGACCTGCAGCAAGGCGTTGGTCATCATGGTCGCGGTAGCGGAGGCATGTCCCAGCGTTAGCGGCAACTGCGCGTTGGCCGGTTTGATGTTCGTGTCCTGCGGCCTGGCGGCGACGTGTTCCGCGGCAGCGACAAGCGAGTCCTGCTTGACTGGAACTTTCGCAGCCTCAACTTTGGCAAGTTGCGAATCGTCTACCTGAACTTCGGCTAGTTGATTCTGGCGCGACGGAGCCGCGGCCGATCGAGTGACGGCGGCCGGAAGCGTCGGTGCGGGCTGGATGGTCTTCGCAACCTTCGCCACGGGAGCTTTTACTACTGGAGCTTTTACTACTGGAGCTTTTACTACTGGAGCTTTGGCTACCGGAGCTTTGGCTACCGGAGTTGTCATCGCACGAGCGGTCGTTGAAGTTGCCTGAGTACGATCGAGGTCACTCAGCGTCATATAAACAGCGGCTGAATTCTTTTTGCGAGCATGTCGAATCGCGGAAGACGAAACCGACGCCGGCTTCAACTCGGTTGGCTCGACAAGCAGACCGACGATTTTTTGCAGATCCTGTCCGCCTGCAGGGGCGGCGATTCGGCCTGTGGGGGCGATTCGGCCTGCAGGAACGCCAGTACGCGGTGTCACAGGCGACTTTTGGACCTGACGGGTTGGACGTGCGGCCATGACCGCAGCTTTTTCCGCCAACGTGCCGGCGTTCCGCATCTGCTCGAGCGTCAACAGGTGCTCAATGAGTTTCTTTTCGGTTGGCGACGAGTAGGTCGCATCTGGACCGGGTTTGGCGGCATCCTGCAGCGGTGACCGGCAGGCACACAAAATCAGCGTGGCGACAACAATGATCAGCCAGCGAAACCAGTTGGGAATTTGCATGTGTTGTTGCTCCGTCAAACGTACTGCCAGTCTTCGCCAGCAAACCAGATTTCCTGGGCCGACCTGATTTCTTAGGCCGACTAGATTTCGTCGCCAAAGGGATCGTCTTCCAGTGCGTCGCTCGCACCATCTCCGAAGGGATTTTCATCCCCAAACGGATCATCGTTGACGTCAAGGTTGTCGACCGGCGATGGGTCGTCTTCGCCGATCTGACCGGGCTGTTCTTCCACGATTTTCTTTTCAGGCAGATCCTGCGGCACGATCGGTGTCTCTTCTGCAACACCGTCCAGTTGATCGGGAGCACTCGGTTGAGTCGCTTGCTCCCTCGCTTGCGCCGGCAGATCTTCAGGTTTCAGTTCCCGCGGTACGTATGCCGGAACTCGCGGCTGCAGCACATGATGCTGAACCGGCGGTGAACCGAACAGGAACTGACTTGTTGGCCCGGTGGTCGGGTTGGGTGCCACGGACCCCATTCGCAGGATCGCGACGGGTCGACCGAGATTTACGGCCACCTTGAACGGATCCTCGTGTGCCATCACTTCGAAGTAGCGTTGCTCGGGCGGCTCCTGAACTCCAAGTGCCCGGCGTGGATCTTCAACGTAGATCACCCTTACGACAAACTTGCCGGACAGAGCCATCTTCAGTTCTTCGGTCGTGAGTTCGACCGGAATTGGATAGCGGGTTTCCTTACCGGGCGGTGCGTGCATCCGGTCGATCAGTTCGACCGTCGGATATACATCACCATACTCGAAAGGAATGTTGCTCACCTTCAGGCGATAGGTTTCGCCAACGGTCAGACTTACGAGTGCGGCGTCCTGGTTGATGGCGCCAAAACCGGCACCTTCAGCGACCGCGACCGTCGCCCCATCGGGCACTCTCAGTAGCACCGGTTGCGCTACGCCGGCCAAATCGGGTCGTCGTGCGACCTGAGTGCGGCCAATCTCTCCAGCCGGCAGGCTCGCATTGAAAAAGCTGTGCTGGCCCATCGCTTCGCCGGCCGCGAGGGCCGTCAACAAAACTGCAAGGCTTGTACGTAGGAGCTTGCCGGTCGCGTTCATGTTTTCCTCGCCAAACTGTCCCAACGAACTCGTCAAACCATCGGGGCTCGACAAGTGCACGTGTCAGATCGAATCGCGTTTCCGTTCACGGTTGTTGTGAAAACCCCGGTCCCGATTGAGAGCAGGACCGGGGCAACTTTAAACAACCGTTTTGATACTTTCTCTAGTGTCCAAGCATGCCACGAAGACTGCCCAGCAATCCGCCGCCGCTTCCGCCGGCAGGTGCACATGAACCGTCCGGACAATCACCGGCACCAGCAGCAGGAAGACCAAAGTTCTTGTTGCTGAAGTGTGGTGCCGAGTGAATCGTGTCTTCGACAACCCACGCACGGTTCGGTGGCTGAGGATAGCTCAGCCCCGGTCGTTGCTTGACGTTGATCTTCAGGTGACTGACGGGATCAGGAATCGAACGGTGCGTCCAGTTACGCATCGTGTGCTTCTTGAGGCCAGCAGGAACTCCCAACGGAATGTGGGGAGGACCGGGAAGACCAATCGGAGTGCCCGTAACAGGCATGCCGTACTGTCCACCACCAGCAAGTCCGGGAGGCAGTCCGCCGGGACCATAGCCGCCACGTGGCGACGAGTTGGGACCGTAGTACTGCCCGCCACCGGCAAGGCAACCGCCCGATGGGCAACTGCCGCCACCACACGAGTCACATCCGTGGCTCGCAGGAGCGATGGCACCTTGAGGCGATGCAACCGGGATCGGCGAAACGCCGGCACCTGCTGCGTAGCTTGCAGGAACAACTCCACCGGGAGCACCAGCCGCACCATAGGATGGCGTGACGGAAGAGCCCGTTGGGATTTCCATATCTTTGTTACCAACCCGGATCACAGCGAGGATCGCACCACGGCGGTCCGCTTCGACAACTGGGTCGAGGCCCGGATCAAGGCGAGTACTTACGAGCGTCTCAACACCTGCGAGTGCCAACTCCTGGAAGTCGGGCTCGGGCAGGTAGATAACTTTCGTCACAAAGTTCCCGGTGAGAACCTGGTCGAAGTCCTCTTCGGTGAACTGGACGGGAATGGCATTGTGCGCGAGGTAAGCTGCGGTCTGGCGAGTCGGCGGGCCGACTTCCAGCGTTGGGTACAGCTCGGTGCCTTCACGACCAGCAATGCCGGTGATCTTCAGACGGTAGATTCCGCCTTGCTCGAAGTTCTGACGACCGGGCGTAATGATCGGCGTCGAACCGTAGGAACCACCAGCATCAAACGATACCTGCATGGCCTGTGGACGAGCAAACAGAACCTGAACTTCAGGCGAGGCTCCTCCTACCATGCCGCCGCCAACAACGCCGCCACCGACGGGAGCTCCTCCCATTACCGGTGCGTACGAAGCGGGTGCAACACCCGGCGTAGGCATGTTTATGACTCCGGGTCCAGGGCCACCGACCCCAGGTCCAGGTTCCATCAGGCGGCTTGCGGGAGGCAGGTTGTACCCGCCAGCAGTTGCTCCACAGCCGGCCATCGCAACTGCAAATGCAGCCATACAGCAGCCGAAGACTAGACGTAACTTCATTGGTTTCCCCCCAAAAAAACGGTTGTTTAGCCGCTCCCGACACTTGAACGACGCCAGCCTCTCTGCACCAGCATTCATTGCTGCCATGCAAGTCGACTGTTGGTCCCCGGGTTTTGCGAAGTTCGTTTCACAGTCGCAATAGACCCGAATGCGTCGTTCCGTCTAGAATCCGCCGCTCGCAACGCGAGGTTCGTCCGTGAACCAACGTTGCCAGCAATCGCTCATCCGTGAGCAATAGCGCGGACCCTCGTTCAAGCCGAGAACGTCAGAGGTAATTTTCGGACTGGCAAGAACAGATTCTTTGGCAAAACCGGTAAATCCCGAACATGAACATCAGATTATCCAGTCTCCCAATGCTGGCAGCCCCAGTACTGACGGCAGTGTCACTGGTCGTTTTCGCCGTTTCGCACTCGGTAGCACAGCAACCCGGCGGAACATCGGCGACCTCTCCGAACGCCGTGAAAACGGCAAACCCGGTTGCCGGCCAACCACCGGCGGCAAGCGGCAACGCCACCTCGGGAGCGACCGTGGTGAAGAACGCCGTGCAGAAAATCGCCCAGCACATGACGATCTCATCGCGATTGCGAGTTCGCACCGATCTGATGGGCCAACCGCTCGTTGGGTCCGGCGAGTACGCACAGTTGCGATCTTCCGCAGGACTGCTGCTAAGAATGGAACTGGCAATTCAAGCTGGGCAACAGGCAACCAGCGTGAAACAGATCAGCGATGGGCGAGACCTGTGGGAGCACTGGCGAATCGGCAAGACCGAGCGACTCAATCATGTTGATCTTGATGCTGTCAACGATGCCGTCACCAAAGCCCCGGCCGGTTCGGCGGTAGGAGCTTCGTCCAGTCTTGCCAGTGGTGGCCTTCCCAAGATGCTCGCCCAGATTGGTGACAACTTTGACTTTGGTCGAATCGAAGTGAAGTCCGGTCGCATCGAAGAAATTCCCGTCTGGTTTGTCAACGGTGTCTGGAAAGGCGAGCGGTTGGCGAAGGCGGCTCCGGGTGCGGTTGATGGCAGCAAGATCGTCTATGACAAGCTGCCCGTCCATTTGCCGCATCAGGTCGAACTGGTCATTGGCCAACAGAATCTGTTTCCGTACCGGGTGACCTACCTTCGCTATCACGCGGCGGATGGGAAGTACGTGCTGAAACCTGCCGTGACGACGGAGTTCTTCCATGTTGCGATCGATGACAGCCTGGATCCAACCCAGTTCAACTACACCCAACCGACGAACATCGGTGTCGCCGATCGCACCGATGCGTTCATCCGGGCTATGGGGATCGAACCCAGAACTGGAGTCGCCGTCCGCCCGGGCGACAATCCCCCCAGATAGCCTGTCCTGAGAGTCTCAACTCGATCGATTCAATACGTTAGCTCGTACAGGCCCTGAGACGCCGGGATATTCGCGGGTATTGGCGACCACAGGCGAGAAGGGTGGTTACGCTCAAACCACAAACCTTCGTAGCCATTGCGCCGGCTGCGGCCAAGTATTTCCCGCGGCAATGACTATGCTGTATCCTGTGTGGACTGGGGCCGCAATTCACGGGAGAAAACAATGCTGAACCGACGCAATCGAAGTCGCGCTTTTACGCTCGTAGAGCTGCTGGTGGTGATCGCAATCATCGCCATGTTGGTCACATTGCTGCTTCCAGCTGTGCAGTCTGCCCGGGAAGCCGCTCGTCGCACGCAATGCGTTAATCATCTCAAACAAATTGGACTGGCCTTTCACAACCACCACAGTGCGCTGGAGTTCTTTCCCAGTTGCGGTGGCCCGGATTGGACATGGCAGATGTCCTACAACGATGCCGGCAATCCTATCGTCGGTGAAAAGCAACACGGCGGCTGGGGCTTTCAGATTCTGCCGTACACCGAAGAGACTGCCACGTGGGAAGGCGGCGGTGCCCGCGAGAACATTGACAAGTCCGTCTTTGCCCGTGGCGTAAAAATGAGCTGGATGTTTTGCCCAACCCGTCGCGAGCCGGAAGCCGTGATGGCAACGGACTGGCTGCGCAACCCTCGATCTTCGGGTCGTGAAATGCCTCATGCCAAAAACGACTACGCCGCAGGTGCTCACGATACTTCGGTAACGTTCCGCGATGGCGGTCCCCGTATCAGCAAGGACCAGGGTGTCGGCGCTGTTACACGATCGTGGGTTTCACCAAACGAATCCATTAAACCGACTTCGATCGCAAAGATTGCCGACGGTACTTCCAAGACGCTGTTGATCGGCGAGAAACGCATGAACGTCAATCGACTGGGCACCATGCAAGCCAACGACAACGAAGGCTACACGACCGGCTGGAATCACGACACGATGCGCTACGTCTCGCGTCGACCGCTGCCGGACTTCAATCATGACTTCGATCCCGGCGACGACCGATTTGGCTCGTCGCATACCGCCGGTCACAACGCCTGCTACGCAGATGGCTCGGTCCGTTTCCTCTCCTATGAGTTGGATCCGGAGATCTTCAAGGCGATCGGTGTTCGCAACGACGGCCTCAGCGTGCTTGAACAATAAGACTTCCACCTGCACGCGGGGCCACGCCTGAATCGAACTCCAGGCAGCCGGATCCTCGCGCGACACCAAACGGATTCGATACGATGCCAACGTCACGAACGCTTGCTGGCTGCTGTCTCTTCCTGCTTTTGCTATGCGGCTGCACCGACGAAAAGTTCAGCATGCAAAATGCCGTGGCCATGAAAGGCACACTGACCGACGCGGGCGTTCCGTTGGTCGTCGAAGGTATCGAAAATGCGACGGGCATGATTGTTCTCGAGTTTCACCCGGTCGTGGAAGGCGAAGTCGACACGACGGCGGCAACCACGTCGCTGGTCGATCTCGAAGGCAACTTCGAGATTCCGCAGGGCATCGAACCCGGCGAATACGTGATCACCGTGCGACAGTGGGAACCGTATCCTCAGAAAGATTTGCTCAAAGGCAAGTTCCGCCTTGGCAAATCGAAAATCATTCGCAATATCGATAGCGACACGGTTCTCGATATCGATATCTCCAATCCGGAACGCTAGTAGCCCCGCGCTGCTGGTTCTCCGCTCTCTGTCGGCAAATCGCGCTGGACTTTGGCGTGAAAGGTCCTAGAAATCAGATAGGGGCTCGCTGCGCTCTCACGGATGCCAAAACGCCACAGAAGAGAAATCTCATGTCAGATATTCACGAACAAATCATTGCCGAACTCAAAGTCGCGTACTGGATGGAACTGGAAACGGTGATGAGTTACATCGCAAACTCCACCAACCTGGATGGAGTTCGAGCGGAAGAAATCAAGAAGGCGCTCGCCGCCGATGTGACGGAAGAATTGCTGCACGCCCAGACGCTGGGACGACGCATCAAGACGCTCGGCGGGAAGGTGCCCGGCACGAAAGAGTTCGTCGCCAGCCAGGATGACCTCCAACCGCCCGCGGACAACACCGATGTCGCCGCCGTGATTCGAGGAGTCATCGCCGCCGAGAACGCCGCGATTCAACAGTACAACAAGATCATCAAGCTTTGCGACGGTGTGGACTACGTCACACAGGACATGTGCATTGCGGCCCTTTCGGACGAGGAAGAACATCGTCGCGACTTCATGGGCTATCTGACTGAATACGAACAACGCGGCTAACCGATAGCCCCGAGCCCGACGCGGCGTGAAACCGCCGCCGGCTACTCCGTGACCGTAACGAGAATCAGACGTGGCGGATTCTCGTGCGCCGCTCGAAATTCCCGACGAATCATCTCCAGTCGCTCCGCAGGAAACGGATGCGGGGCACGCAGGTGAACGGTGGCGACGTCTTCTCCCTGGATACGGCCGTATTCAACTTTCGTACACGCCCATTCGTCTTTGTCAGCCAGTTTCTCCATGCGAGTCAACATGAGCGATTCGGCGCGGCCGGTCAGTGGAAAATTCGACTCATAAATCCCCAGCACGATGACCAGTCCCAGCAGGACCGCGGTGGCACCCAATGTCCATCGATCGTAGTCACCGTGTTCGTGAGCGCTGCGAATGCCCGTCGCCCGAAAGGCGATCCACGTTCCCAGAATGATGGCCACAATGTTGGTGAAGAACAACAACGCAGCTCGACTGGCCAGCGGCCACTCGCCCATCCAGAACGCGATCCCCGACGTCGCGATCGGCGGAACCAACGCCGCAGCAATGGCAACACCCGGCAAGGCGGACAGCAGGTTCGGTCGCCCAGAAGCGTAGGCCGCGGCGATACCTCCCACCATGCCCACCAGAATGTCCAGCGTTCCGACCTGGCCCCGCGACAACATTTGCGGAGTAGGATCGTTGCCGCCGAAGACGGCCCCGACGACGATGCCGATCACAAACGCCAGCAGAAATCCTTTCAACACCGTCATCAGCGTGTGCTGAAACTGCACGAGGTTCCCCTGTGTAATGGATAACCCCGTGCCCAACAGCGGCGTCATCAGCGGCGCGACCAACATCGCTCCAATGACGACGGCCCCGGAATCCATGATCAGACCGCCGGCAGCGATCAACGTCGACATGCAAATCAGCAACACAAAATCAAAGTCCCACTGCGAGCTACTCTGAATGCGTTCTACCAGCGAAATCCGCTGTTCTCGGGGCAGTTGCGGAACCGTCTGATGCAGAAACCGCTCCAGCCCCTTGCCGATGCGACTACTCAATGGGATCGCAGACTGTACGACAGCAATCGCCGGCCCGGGATTCGCGTTCACAAGCCGATCCGCAATCCCCTGCGAGCTAAAGCGGCGGACGACGCCCACCCGCTTCATGCCAAGAATGATCAAGTCCGTTGACTCGTCCACCGTTTGTCGAATCCCGTCGATCACGTTGTCCGACAGCACGACACGTTTGTCGATACGACTCTGCGAAAGCCCTAACGCTCGATCCACCGTCCGCGCCAGAATGCTCTCCGCGGCCTGTTCGGCGACGTCGTCGACTGCCGGCTCAACGTGCAAGGCCACCACTCGTGCGTCGTCTTCCACATGGACGATATCGTTGGCCATTTGCAGGCAGGATGCACTGTGCGGCCCTTCACCCACCGGCGTGACGATGCGTCGGCAACGGCCCTGATTTTCGGATCCCGGCGTGAGGACCACAATCTCGCAGGGGACATGCTCCAGCAGGTAGTCATGCAACTTCGCGTCTTCCGTGCCACTCTTCTGCTCGGCACTACGAGGCACGATGAGGCTGGTGATTCCAAGCGTATCCACCTCCTTGTCGACCTGAACGTGTACTTCCGGCGATGTCAGCGAAACGATCTCCAGCGGTAACCGTGGCTGCTCGTCCGCCGCATCACGTTCATTGGCGACGGGCCCTTGCTGCAAGATTCGGAACCCATCGGCTTCCAACTGGCTGCTGACGTCAGTGAGTCCTTCGGGAATCTCACCACATACGCTGGAGGTCTCGCGTTTGGTGGACCCGCGACGTTGCCGCGCCCAGAGGAGCACCAGGCCTTGCTGTCGTCCCCGGGCGATCCGTGACGCCCAATGAACGAGCTTGCAGTCCTTACTGTTCGACAGAACAATGGCGACAGTCATTATTTGTTTTCTTCCGTGTTATCCTGCGAAGTCGGTGCATCGTGCAGCCAGTCCGGTTCCGGAAAACCTGCGTCTCGGAGTGCCGCCAAATACTCCGCCGGCGTGTTCAGATTTTCCAGAAACTTCAGACCGGAATCCACGTGTTCTAACGATTTGGTATCAACTCGCAAGGTTCCCACGACATCAAATAATTCGCGGGGACGGCGAACGCCCTTTGCAATCAGCTCATCGACGCATGCAGCCACGTTCGTGCGATAGATGGCGGCCAGCGGATGTAGAAAGCGATCGTCGCGGGGAACGACGACGTCATGATTACCCAGTCGCGCAAAAAGGTCGTCAATCACCTCATTTGTCAGCCAGGGAACGTCGCAACTGGTCACGTAAGCAGCCATCGCATCAGGCACGCGACCCTGCAGCGTCCGGAGGCCAATACCGATTCCCGCCAGCGGCCCGGCGAATTCCATTTCATCATTCGCGATGATCACATTGGGCGGCATTTCTGGCAGCCGCTGCTGCTTCGCGGCGACCACGACGATCGCCGAGACGCTGCCGGACATGATCCGCACAACACGTTGTAGCAACGTTTCATTACCAAAAGGCAAATCAGCCTTGGCGCGTCCCATACGTTGGCTTTTCCCACCGCAAAGCACGACTCCGGCCCGACATTCAATCAAAGTATCCATTTGCGAAGCGTTTCGGTGTGCCTATACTCGCCACTGAGAATTTTTTTTCGCCCCACGACGCATGCCGAACCACGAACAACAAACTTATGGCGCTGACACTGGAGCTTAACGTATCGACCACGATTCCGCTGGAGGTCGAGGGCATCACACCGAACGCCATTCGTGAACTTAGCACGGCGGAAGTCGAAAAGCTGGAGGTTTTCGAGGGCAACAACAAAGCCACGGTCGGCGATTTTTTCACCGTATCCGGATCTCCGGACGATGAGGAAATCCGTTTTCAGGGCGATGTCTCCGGCGTGCACTGGATCGGAACCCAAATGTCGTCGGGCCACATCATCATTGAAGGCAATGGTGGTCGTCACATTGGCAGCGAAATGTCCGGCGGCCGCATCGACGTCATGGGCGACGCATCCGACTGGGTCGGCGCCGAAATGAAGGATGGCATTATCCACGTTCGTGGTCGAGCCGGCCACCTGGTTGGCGCTGCCTATCGCGGCAGCCCATCCGGCATGCGAGGCGGCACAATTCTTGTCGATGGCAAGGCGGGTAACGAAGTTGGCCACAGCATGCGTCGCGGCATGATCGCAATTGGCGGTGATATTGGCGACCTCGTTGGCTTCAACATGCTGGCAGGTACCGTTCTCGTCGGCGGCGAGTCCGGCATTCGGCACGGCGCTGGCATGCATCGCGGCACGTTGATCTTCCTGTCGGAGGAACGTCCGGAAATGTTGCCGACCTTCACCTTTGGCGGCAAACAGCAGCCGCTGGTTATGTCGATGCTAAAACGGGAACTGGCCGAGCAGGGATTCGGGCAAGCGGAACTACTGTCGAATGATTTCGTCCTGTATCACGGCGATCAGCTTGAGGGTGGCCGGGGCGAGATTCTAATCCGGGCCTAGCCATCTCGCGGGCGAGATTCTGATCCGGGCCTGGCCATCTCGCGGGCGAGGCACTTTATCGAGCTTGTCGCTCACTCCGATTTGCATTTCCCCTCACGCATTGAGACAATCCGGTTCGACTCTTCGACCGAAGATCACCCAGTCACGTGCGCACGCCTTCGTGGTCTTCGACACCGCAGAGAGTTTCCGCTTTGAATGTCAGTATTTGTGAAACCTGTGTGCAACGACGAATCGTCATCAGCGGGAAAGGTTCCAGGTTTCTGCGTTGCGAACTTGCTCGCAGCGATACCCGCTTCCCCAAATACCCACCCCAGCCCGTCGTACGATGCGAAGGGCACCAACCAGGCTCACCTCCCGAGGAAGACAATGCGTAGTCGCCGGTTTTCTGTAATCCTTGTCGCGTTGCTTTCTGCCCATGCGTTCGCACAGACGAACGACCTCGTACAGCTGGAAGCAAAGTGCAAAGCCTTCGAATTGGCTCGGCTGCACGCGGACGTTCCGCAAATGCAGGAACTCGCGTGGCCCGGCGCCGTTTTCATGTACGAATCGGGCCGGAACTTTGGCTCGATCCTCGACGCAACCAAAAACCGTGCTGACAGGAAGAAAGCGACGGGCCCCTATGAACCAGTTCGCGTGGTCGAACGCGTGATCCGCGTTAACGACAATGTGGCCATCGTCACGGAGCTACTCGGTGCGACCCTTGATGTGGAAGCTGGCAAGAAAATCAAACCTCGTCGCCGCATGACGACCTGGGTCCAGCGCAACGGCGAATGGAAGGTCGAAGCCTATCATTCATCGGATTACTCGCAGTGGGAAAAATCGATCGTCGCCTTTGAAGAAAGCGACGCGAACGCAGCCAGTGCTCCCGGCAAGATCGTATTCATTGGCAGCTCCAGCATTCGTGGCTGGAAAACACTGACCGAAGATTTCCCTGGGCTACCGGTTCTGCGTCGCGGGTTTGGAGGATCGCAACTCATCGACAGCATCGTGTACGCCCATCGCATCGTGCGTCCCTATCAGCCGACAGCAGTTGCCGTCTACGCGGGGGACAATGATGTCGGGCAGGGAAAATCTGCTGAACGCGTTTTTCATGACTTCAGGATGTTGGTCGAAACCATTCACGCGACCAACCCGGAAACGCGAATTGGCTTTATCGCAATCAAGCCAAGCATCCGACGTTGGGAAATGTGGCCGACCATGAACGCCGCCAACCAGATGGTCGCCAACTACGCGCGGGAACACGACCGCGTCACGTTCCTGGACATTGCCACGCCCATGCTGGGTGACGACGGCAAGCCGAAACCGGAATTTTTTGTCAAGGACGGACTACACATGACGGCGGAGGGCTATGCGGCGTGGACGAAGGCCATCCTTCCGTGGGCTCAAAATCGCTAGACGGTTGCGGAAGCTACGGTCGCAAGCAGTCGCTCTCGTCCGGCCCCTGAATCGTTGCTAGACTCAAGGTCCTTCCTCACGTTCGCTGGAGCCAAAAAAATGGCCAACAATCAACGTCGCCAATTCCTGAAGACAACGGGGCTCGCAGCCGGAGCGCTCACGCCTTACTGGTTCTCCACAGCTCGCACGCTCGCAGACGAAACCGAATCGAAAAATGATCGCCCCATTGTGGGTTCCATTGGGCTCGGCGGACGCGGTACCGGCATCGCCAATAACGCTCGGCGCTACGGCGACATCGTGGCAGTTTGTGACGTCGATGAGCGACATGCAGCTCGGGGACGCGATCGCCTGTCCGATGGCAAGGCGACCATGTATGGAGACTATCGCAAGCTACTGGAAAGAAAAGACATAGATCTGGTCACGATCGGCACCCCGGACCATTGGCACACCAAGATTGCATTGGAAGCGCTCGCCGCCGGTAAGGATGTCTACTGCGAAAAGCCCATGACACTGACCATTGATGAAGGCAAAATGATCTGTGCCGCCGTCAAGAAATCCGGGCGTGTCTTCCAGGTGGGAACCCAACAACGCAGCGAAATGGGCAACCGGTTTCTGCTGGCCGTGGCGTTGGCTCATTCCGGGCGACTGGGAAAAATAAAACGCGTATCGGCAGCCATCGGTGGAACTCCCAAGGGCGGCCCGTTCGAAAAAAGAACTCCTCCTGCCGGATTCGATTGGGACATGTGGCTGGGGCAAGCTCCCATGACCGACTACATCCCGCAGCGCACGCACGGCAACTTTCGCTGGTGGTACGAATACTCCGGCGGCAAGATGACCGACTGGGGAGCACATCATGTTGACATCGCACAGTGGGCCATTGGCATGGATGAATCCGGGCCGTTGTCGGTGGATCCCGTTTCGCAGACGCACCCGGTGCCCTTCGAAAATGGCTATCCGACGGCCGACAATGATTACAACACGGCGACCGCCTTCAACGTCAGCTGCAAATTCCCAGGCGACGTGGAACTGGTGATTCGGCACGACACGGACAATGGCGTGCTGATTGAGGGTACCAAGGGACGGATCTTCTGCAGCCGGGGACGCATCACTGGCAAGCCGGTTGAAGAGCTGGAAAGCAACCCGTTGCCCGAAGACGCGCTGATCAAACTGCGTAAGGGCAAGCCGCTCGGCAGCCACATGGAGAACTTCATCTCCTGCACTCGCGACCGATCTTTGCCGGTATCCGATGTCTTCACGCACCATCGCGTTCTGACCACCTGCCATCTGGCGAACATTGCTATTCGCCTGAATCGCAAACTCAACTGGGACGCGGATACACAACAGATTGTCGGCGACGACGATGCGAACGGTTGGTTGGGGCGACCTCAGCGAAAGGGCTATGAACTTGATGCGGAAGTACCCGCATCTGCCTGACCGGATATCCAGACAGTTCCTCAAGCTCCCGGAATGATTCCCATGCGGCGAATGGAAGCCATCGTTGTCCTGTTACTGATGTCGCTCAGCGTCCAGGCGGACGACCGACTCGAGCAACTCCGCCAACGACTTGTACAGAACGAAATCGTGGCGGCCGGTGTCAAGGATCAACGTGTCATTGACGTGATGCGGAAAACTCCGCGTCATGAGTTTGTTCCCGAGGCCGTGCGGGGTCTTGCCTATCGCGACATGGCATTACCGATTGGCTTTGGGCAGACGATTTCTTCTCCGTATATCGTGGCGAGGATGACGGAGCAGATTGAACCCAAACCGTCGGACCGCATCCTTGAAGTCGGCACCGGCAGTGGTTACCAGGCCGCCATCCTGAGCCCCCTGGTGAAGGAAGTCTATTCCATTGAGATTGTGCCCGGTCTGGGCCAACAGGCGACGAAGACACTTGCGAGGCTCGACTATAACAATGTCGAAGTTCGCATCGGCGACGGCTATCGAGGCTGGGAAGAGCACGCGCCATTCGACAAGATCATCGTCACGTGTTCGCCGGAAGACATTCCCCAACCGCTCGTCGATCAACTCGCGGAAGGCGGCCATCTCGTGATTCCGGTGGGCGAACGATTTCAACAGGCACTTTGCCGGTTCACCAAGACCGACGGGAAACTTGTGCGGCAGCGAATCGAAGCCACCTACTTTGTGCCGATGACCGGGAAGGCGGAATCCGAACGCAAGACAAAGGGGCAAGACGGCAAGCCAACCATCGTCAATGGTAGCTTTGAGGACCGCGACTTCGAAGGCGCGCCCGCCGGCTGGTATTACATTCGAAACGGTCGTGTGCTGCAGGACCCGAAATCACCAGCGGGCACAAAGCACCTCGAAATCACGCGCTCATTAGGTGAATCCGGGCGCGCCATTCAGCCTGTGGGCGTCGATGGATCTCTCGTCAGGAAACTGGCCGTCCAGTTCTGGTCGAAAGGGCAGGGCGTTCAAACAGAAGTCATCGCCGTCCAGAACTCACAATTGGTGATTGAATTCTACGACGAGAATCGCAAGCTATGCGGAGATTTCTACGTGAGGGTTCAAAAGGGAACATTCGACTGGCAGAGGCAATCGGCTACCGTGGAAGTCCCCGACAACGCGCGACTGGCCATGATCCAGCTGGGACTCTTCGGGGCGACGGGCAAGATCGCCTTTGACGACCTCCGTGTCGCAGCCGACCAGGTTCCGCAGCTTCAGCCCGTCAGCCCGTCAGCCCGCCAACCCTGAGAAATCAACGAGCGACTTTTGCACCTCAAATAGCGAAGTCACCAGTTGCCGCGTGGACGCCGGTTCCGGATGGACGATGCTTAGTGCCCGCGTGGTGACGTCGATCCTTGCATCATTGCCCTCGATCTGGATTCCACATCGCGTCACATTGCGATCGTAATCCAACGTCACCTCGTCGTTGTCGACTTCTTCAATTCGGTCAATGAGCAATTCGAGATCAATCTCCGAAGGCGGTACAAGCTCGACGGTATCGAACATGCCGTCAAACACCGTGGCAAATTCAGGCGTCAGCAACTGTTCGGGACTGGAGATTCTCGTAATCAGCCGATGCCAAATCGCGTCAGCGGCAGAGTTCGGATCCTGTTCGAAATAGCTGACGTAACTGAACGACGGACACTCGATCGTGCCTCCCCCCGCACCGAATTCGCTGGCCGTCAGTTGCGTCCTCTTAAAACGAAACGCGCGACGCATACGATCAAAGATTGAATCCAGATCGCTTTGCACGTCCGCCGATGCGGTCTTCTCGACGAACGCCTGAGTCCGGGCGTTGATCTCATCGGGCTCGGAAAATTTCTTCTGAAAGCCCGCAAGCGACCGAATGCGCTGCTGTGTGCGAACGACCAGTGAAACACTTCGGATCAGGGATTCACCGCTGGATCCGGTCTCCGCCCCTTCATCATCCGCCGGCAAAGATAGATCGCTCATACGTGAATTTGTCTACGTCCGCAGTGGCCATGTCATTTTGAATCGTGGCCGCAATTCTCCAATGATTAACCACTCCAATGCAAGCCCGCCTTGCCCTGTCCGCAGCAAGTCGTCGGGGGCGACTGCGACAGCGGAAAACAGTCTGTGTCTAGCTACTCTTGCTCACCGCCAGCGATGCCTTCCACTGGGACTCAAATTTCTCCATGGAAACGTTGAAAGTCTTACGCATGGCCAACTCCAGCGGCAATTCGTTCCCCAGCTCATTCATGAGTTTCCGGATACGGCGGTATCCGTATTTCTTGACCATATATTTCGCGAGTGAATGGGACTGCTCGTAAGCCAGACTGACGACAATGGTATCTTCGCTGCGAAAGGCGACGCTGAGCAGATCCAGTGGTACCAGCTGCCCATTCTTTGCCGCTGCGTTGAGGACGTGTGCCGTACCGGGAACGATCTTCTGACCCTGTATTTCGGCCAGCCCCTCATCAAGCCAGCGAGGGCATTGGCTGCGAGCAAGATCGTCGTGCAACGCGTGTGCGTACTCGTGAAACAAAGTCGACACGGCGTACTTCAGATTGTGTTCACCATCCAGTGGCAAACGAATCTTGCCGTCGTAGACACCACCGGCCCAGTGTGGGCCCAGCTTCAGGTTCGTGAACTCTTTGGTCGAGTAGACCAACAGGACGGTCTTGTGTTTCGGTCGAAAATTGTAATCGCGACCTACGACGTCACGTGCCGTCTCCATCGCATATCGCAGTCCGCCGGCCGTCCTGGCATCGACACTAGTCGCGAAGCGAATATCGAAAAAGGAGTTTGCCGTTTTCCCAAACTTCTTTTCAACCTTCAATTCACGCTCGACCTTTTCCAGTAGTTCGGCGAGTCCCGGATAGTCCGGATCGATCTTCAGGGCGTTACGGAACGCTCGACGTGCAGCCAGCATTTTGTGATTGTCGTATTCAATACGTCCCACCACGATATGCGCCAACGTCTTCGAGCGGTTGTACGACAAGGCACGTTGAGCCAGTAACTTGGCTCGGCCATGCATCGATCCACCGCGAGCACGGGATTCGCGCGTGCTGTAAAGTTCATATGCCTGCGCCGCGTAGATGTCGCCGAGATGTTTCTGATAGAGCTTTTCCGATCGATCGAGATTGTAGGCTTTCTTCATCCACCGTTCGGCGTTGTTCCAGTCTTTCTTGCGTTCGTACTCCAAAGCAAGATTGTTGGAACAGACCGCGATTTGCTGTACCGTTTCCGGAGTTTGCGGCTGGCGTTCCAGCTTTGCGATGAGAGCAGCCCAGTCTTTGGCCGATGATGGCTGTGACAACGCAAGTAGCAGGAAAATCAGCGTGCAAGCCAACTTCATGGTGAGCTCCAGTTACTGTTCTGTGCCGGGTACGCAGTAAACCGTAGCTCCTTCCCTCCCCGGAGGTGTGGCGACCAGCGAGAACAGCTGACGAAAAAAGGCAACGCATCCAATGAAACGTTGCCTTTTGGCCCGACTGATCTCTGCCGGACTGATCTCAGGTAAACCGAAGAATCACGAATTCGGATTGAACAGCGTTTGCGTCGCGCTGGTCACAAACGACAGGTCCAGATCATCGATCGCCAGTGCCGGAGAAACTCCCAACAGTACGAGATTCATTCCTTCCGGATGGCTGATCGTGAGGGAACCGAACCGGGAACCGAGCACGATGTCCAGCGGATCGATGTTGATGAGTTCGATCCGGTCCTCAACCACGCTGTAGTCCGAAACGATCACGGTTCCGTCGAGTGAAATCAGGCGATACAGATCATTGCCCGCCCCACCGGAAACATAGTCCGTTGCGCCTTCGCCATCGACGATGTCGTTGCCGGATCCACCCAAAAGCACGTCGCCACCATTGCCGCCTCTTAGTTCGTCGTTCCCCAAACCACCAAACACCACGTCCGCATCGTCCATGGCATCGATGGCATCATTCCCCCCGCCACCACGAACAAGGTCCTGCCCACCAAGTCCAAAGACGACATCATTGGCCGCGCCCGCGTTGATCTCGTTGGCACCGTTGGTACCCACCAGTTCTTCCGCGTTGCCAGTACCGCTAATGACATTGCGGTTCGTATCCAAACGCCGAGCAATTCCCGCGACTGTCGAGACTGGCAGGTACTCAGCCAATTGGTCCAGAAAGACATCGAATTCAGCCAGCGAATTGGTAGGACGACCGGGAATCGTCACCGTCGAAAAGCTGCTCACAAGCTCATCCCGCCTTGCCCCGGTCACCGTCGTGGTGTTGCCGTTGTCACTTATTACGTCGCCGGCCGTCCAGCCATTCAGCACCGCCACATCGCCGTTGCCGTCTCCATTACCGTATGCCTCATGACGATCAAATCCGATGACCGTGTTCGAATATCGGGAACTGAACATCGAAGTCTCCCCCGGTGCCGAAACGAACGTTTCCGCCAACGTTGCATCCCCGATAAAGGTAGCTTTATCAAAACCGCCAATGGACCTTGCGGTCACGAATTCAAAGTCCTTCGTGTAGCTAAGACGCCGGCCAGTATCCACGTAAGCGATTCGCGGCGCACTGACGAAATCATCATTCCCACCGGAATCGACAAGCGTGGCCACGTCATTTCCGCCTCGGCCGAACGCATCGACGCGTTCGAAGCCTCTGGCCAGATTGGTAACGCCGCCGCCGATCATCACGGCATGACGGTCACTGGCGTAGAATTCATCCGCCTGCTGGACGCCATAAAGATGCGCCACGTCATTCCCGCCACGTCCGAACGAATCGACCCGGTCAAAGCCTTCCGCGGCCATTTCCCGATTCGGCGTCGACAAAGAAGTCCGTGCTGCGAAAGACTGCAAACGGTCCGCATTACTCGAACCGTACAATTGGGCGTTATCGTTGCCTCCACCGCCGACAAGCGTTGTGTCCTGAAACGAATATGACTGCGCGATGTACGAGCTGGAGCTCAAGGTGCCATAGTGATCGATCACGCTGCCATTGTCGGCTTGTCCGGTCCCCGTGATGCGGATCGTGTTGTTCCCCAGACCTCCGGCAATCTGAATGTTTGTTACGTCGTTCGCATTGAATTGGTAGGTGAATCCGGAAAAGTCGACCGTGTGAAAGTTGGTGCCCATTTGCAATTCGACCACGTCATCGATCGGCTGCCCCACGATCGTCACCGTCGATCCCACCTGCGTCACGTTGGGCGGACAATTCGCTCCTGTCAGTAACAGGCGGCTCTCCAGCGGCTCGAGATGCGTCCTCAGATTTCGTGACCTAGCAAATGAATTTCGCGGCATGTTCGTTTTCCGGGGGCGAACTGGCAGGGGTTCACCGTCAAGAAAACGCGAATTGCGTGCCAACCAGTTTCCGGCTGAATACCGCCTACTGTGTTGCCGTGGTTAAACACGCGAGCCTTTTTGTTCCACGCTATCGGCTTCGGCTTCGGCTTCGGCTTCGGCTACATCGAAGCTCGAAGCTCGAAGCTCGAAGCTCGCAGCTCGAAGCAAGGTGCAAGGTGCAAGGTGCAAGGTACGCAACGCAACCATCGCGACTATGCCGCCCCGAGCTCCGGTTCAGCCGCTGCCTACCAGTAGATGTACTGCAGGAAGGCTTCTCTATCGTCGGGCGACAGCTCGTTGACATCCGGTACGACGTATCGATTATCATCCGTGTCGATCAGCAATTTGCCGTTGTCGCCAAACGCGATAGCCTTACTTTGCGTCCATCGGCTGGTGAACTGCTGTCGCCCCAGGTCCGTCTCAACGTCAAATTCGAGAAACCCAAAGTCGAGCTTCAGGCTGTGGATCGAAGTAATCCTTCGCAACAGATAGCGTCGGCGCAGAGCATCAGCAATCAACTCTTGCGTGTGCTGGGGCCAATCCTCCAGCTTCCGAACGATCCCCAGTTCGTCGTCATCACCGCCGTCATTCCACGCTCGCACGCTGATGTACTCGCGAGGGTGCGTCGCGGGGAAAGCAAGCACCAGGAACACGCGGCGCAGTTCGTCACCGTCGCGAAGCTGTAGGCACAAGTGATCGTCCTCAAAGCGGAACACATCCGCATTGGGTTCCAGCCAGTTCAACTCGGGGCGTGTCGTGCCCGGTTCTTCGTCCTCAACCTCGCTTCCGGAGGAAGCATGAGGGCGGGGCGCTTCCAGCACAGCAGTCGCCGTTTCGCCGGAATCGGTCGCATCCCCTCCGGCACTTGCCGCTGCCGTTGTTTCGCCGGACTCCGCGTGAAAGACGAGGTTATCGACATTGGGATCTTTGGATACCTGCGTCTGGATTCGGACCAGTCGGGCATAGACGCCATCGTCCATCGACAGAAGCTGAGCGTGAGAACCTTGCTCGACAAGTCTGCCTCGATCGAACACCAGAATACGATCGGCATTTCGCAGCGTCGACAGCCGGTGAGCAATGGCGATGGTCGTTCGACCCTGCGTGAGGACCTCCAGCGCGTCCTGGATGCTCTTTTCCGATTCGGCGTCGATATTGCTGGTCGCCTCGTCCAGCACCAGAATTTTGGGATCGTACAACAACGTACGAGCAATGGAGAGTCGCTGCTTTTCTCCTCCGGAAAGCCCCGAACCGCGTTCGCCCAAGTACGACTCGTAACCCAGTTGTTTGCGGCAAATGTAGTCATGGGCTCCCGCTGCCTTAGCCGCTGCGAGCCCCTGTTCCCGAGTTACGTCCGGCCGACCGTAGGACAGATTTCGCCACACCGTCCCCCGAAACAGGAACGAATCCTGAAACACGATTCCCAGATGCTCACGCAGGTCGGCAACGGACAGATCCCGAACGTCAATTCCATCGATGCGGATCGCACCTTCCTGAGGGTCGTAGAATCGCCCCAGCAAGTTCACCAGAGTCGATTTGCCGGATCCACTGCGACCGACAATTCCAATCATCTCTCCCGCCGATACGTCAAACGTAATATTGTGCAGGACGGGCGTATTCCGGTCATAGCCGAACGTGACGTTGTCAAAGGCAATCTCGCCGCGTTTGTCTTTCCATTCTGTCGGATGTTCCACGTCGTCAATATCCAGCGGAGTGTCCAGCAACTCCATGACACGTTTGCTACCGGACAGAAAACTGGTCAACCATGTCGTGAAGTTTGAGAGCGCTCCAAGCGGAGCGTAAAACATCGACAGTAGCGACAGGAAGCCGACCAGTTCGCCGAGCGTCATGCCTCCGCCACCAATCATGTCGATGCCGCCGACGTACCACACGATCAATCCACCCAGCCCAAACACTACCTGCATCACGGCCGAATATCGAGAGTTGGCGTATTCGACCCAAATCTTCCAGTCACGCAGATGCGTCGCCGCATTCTCAAATCGATTGAATTCGCGTTCCTCCTGGGAGAAAGCTTTTACCACGCGAATGCCATGCAACATACCGCTGAGCGCCGACATCTGCTTCGACGACGCGTCCCACAGTCGGTAGTAGCGCGGATAAACTTTCTGCCAGAAAAACCACGTACCGTAGATGACCAGCGGCACGGGAATCAGCGTGAAGCACGCCAGCCGCGGATTCAGATAGAACAGTGCCGCACCGACACCAATCAGCTTCACAATCTGCAACAGGAAGCCGCCCGTGATCTGATGCATCAAACCATGCAGGACTTCACTATCGTGCGCCACGCGACTGATCATCGAACCGACGTGATGCTTGTCGTAGTAGGACACCGCCAGCTTCTGCAACTTGCCGACCATTTCCAGACGCAGGTTACACGTTATCCCGGCGCCAATCACGGAAGACAGTCGCCCTTTGATCACGCCAACGATGGAGAGCATGATTCGCGACGCCGCCAGCGCGAGCACCAACACCAGCAACGTGGTCTTCATATCGCCGGCTGAATCCGGGTCAAAGTTGGGACTGTCGGCCTGCTTCAGAATCCCGTCGACCAACTGTACTTGTAGAAACGGCGGAACGAGTTCAGCTCCCACGCCAAGCATCGTCAGCAGCGCAACGACGGCACCGCCTTTCCAGTGAGGCTGCAGAACCTGCCACACACGATTCAGAATCTGCCCCCGCTGGAGACACCTCGGGCAGGAGCTGTCTTTTGCATCAAGACGCAGATTGCATGTTGGACACGACGGTGGATCCAGGCTCGCTTCCTCATCCGCCGATACGTAGGCCGATTCGTCTTCCGCCGATTCCGCCTCGGCCCACAACTCCAATCGCCGCGCAACCTTGTGAAATCGGCTGGCCAATGCGTTAGAAAAACGCAGCAGATCGCGCCACTCATTGCCAACCCGGATCTGCAATAAACCGGAACCAACGCCGGATACGGTCCGAGCCGACTCGATGTCCTCCCGATCCACCACCTGGATCACATCGCAACTCGTCGCATCCACAATCGCCAGTTCGGATCGCCCTGCAACCAGCCAGCTCGTTTCCAGTGAGCCGGACAGCTGTACGTCCGTGTCCACCGTCAGCCAAACGCGTTGAAGATCCAGTCCCTCCGACTCCAGTGCACCCTGAACTGCCGATGGCAGTGCCGTTTCCAAATTCAAAATCTTTTCCCTGCGCGTTTCCGCTCGCTGTTGTTGTGGCCCGTTTGCCCCGCGACGCCTAAATTAAGGGCGGTAACGCACGAAATTCAAGTTGCTCCGGCGAAATCTTCGCGGAAAATCGCCGCTACGGTCACGATAAATTTGGAAAGACACTTGCAAAAGTGACGCGGAAACAGCAACCCACCGCCGTCGACATTCGACCATAGCCAGCACTCAGGCACGGTCGTCGAAACGCTATACTGACAACGTCACTTTCTCCTGGGGGTTGGGCCGATGTCTGTTGTGAAAGTCGAATTGCGAATCGTTCGAACGGTCTCCTGGGCCATCGCGTTGGTCTGCCTGTCAGCCGGGTTGGCGGTTGCCGAAAGTCCGCTCGATCTGTTTGACCAACGGATTCGCCCCATCTTCCGATCACCCAATCCATCCAGCTGCGTGCAGTGTCACCTGTCTTCGGTTGACCTGAAGAATTACATTCTCCCTTCGTCCGACGCGACCTTCGTTTCCCTGCGTGACCAGGGTCTGATTGATCTGAACAATCCTGAGAAGTCGAAAGTCCTCACCTTGATTCGTATGGGGGACCGAGACCTCGACGAGGGGGCCCGACTGATTCACGAGAAGACGCGGGTCGCCGAGCTAGAAGCGTTTAGCGCATGGATCGAGGCCTGCTGTGCCGATTCGCGCCTGCGATCCTTGCCCGCCTCGACGGAACTCGCTCGACCACCCGTCGCCGATGAAGTCATCCGCCACGCAAGGAAGAGCCGCGTGGTCGATTCCTTTGTCCGAAACGTCTGGTCCCAGCGGATGCGATGCTTCCCCTGCCACACGCCGCACGAAATCGACGAAGACAACCCAAAACACCAGGCGGCCATCAAGACAAGGAACAAGTTTCGGGAAACCTACGGCGAGGAGATGCTCAGTCGCCTTGAGATCTTCCGCGAGACTCCCGAAGAGACGCTGTCGTACCTCATCAAATCCAGTCAGTCCACGCCGACCGATCGCCTCCCGATGCTGGACCTGCAAGATCCAACGAACAGCCTGTTGGTCCTCAAGCCCATGTCAAAGTTGCCGAAGAAGCGGGAAGACGGCACCTTCGAAGATCCGACTTACGTCTTGCCGGACTTGTCACACCTGGGCGGGCTGAAACTCCACAAGAACGACCAATCATACAAGTCGGTCGTCATGTGGATTCAGGATTACGCCAATGTTGTTGACGGGAAATACCAGAGCGTCGACGAATTGCCCGCGGACAACTGGCACCCTTCGAAACTGGTCGTGCGTGTGAAGGCCGCGCCAGAAGCATGGAAGCCCATGGACATCGTGCAACTGTTCGTGTTCGATCGAAGCGAATCCGACGACGCCTGGAACCCCGAACCAATCGCGTTCACGCAGGGCATGGTGACGCCGCGAAGGATGGTCAACGGTGCACTCTTCCTGCTCGGTAATGATCGCGGCGAAATCCCCGAACTGAAAAAAGGCGGTCGGTACCTCGTGCGTGCCTACCGGGATGCCGACGGCAAGATTCATGACTCTCCGTCCCTGATACTCGGAGGCAAAGACGCCGCGGGAGAAGCCGAGCTCTCCCGGCCCAAATGGCGGGAGGGTTTCCGGTTTGCGGAGGTCATTTCGGGCGCTGACCTGATGGCCGGCAAATCGGAAGAATAACTGCCAGGCCTTCTTCACAGGTTGCAAATGACGGGAACGGCGAGATTGAACTGAAAGAGGCCGGCAGCTAGGATGCTGCCTTTTCAAAATCGCCGAAACCGACTCCGTGCAATCCACCTCTGAAGAAGTACATCCCGCCAGGGAAACACCACGCCGGAAATTCTTTCCCGGCTGGATCATGATTGGCTTTTCCGCCGCCGCCCAATTCATGTCGGCACCCGGGCAGTCCTACTCGGTTTCGGCCTTCAAGAAACCCATGCAGGATACGCTGGGGATTTCCGAAACCAACGTCTCCTTCGCTTACTCCGTGGCCACGATTGTCAGCGGCCTGGTTCTGCCATGGACGGGCCGCATGATCGACCGCTTCGGCGCGCGAGTGGTGCTGCCAATCGCCGCGGGATTGCTGGGGCTTTCGTGCGTTGTGATGTCCTTCGTCACCAACGTGCCGCTCCTCTACGTTGGTTTCACACTCATCCGTTGCCTTGGACAGGGAGCCATGTGGCTGGTGGGAACGTGGATTGTCGGCGAGTGGTTTCTGCGTAAACGCGGACTGGCCACCGCGGTTTCGGGTCTGGGCAGCAGCCTTTCGGTCATGCTCTTCCCGGTACTCAATCTCTATCTGATCAAGCAGTTTGGCTGGCAGTCCACGTGGCAGATTCTGGGCGCCATTGTGGCCATCACTGTTGTCGTGCCGGCTGTTTTGTTCCTGCGTAATCGGCCCGAGGACATAGGACTGCATCCCGACGGAATTGCTCCCGCCTCGGACGGTGAACCGGAAAGTGATTCGTCCGAGGGAACCGAACCGGTCATCCCAACGCCAGTCGCCAACCAGCCAACCGAGGAATCGTGGACATTGAAGGAAGTCCTGGTGGATGCAACCTTCTGGAAGCTGCTCAGCGTCGGAGTTTGCGCCGGCATGATCGGCACGGGGTTGGTATTTCACCAGGAGACGATCTTCGCCGCGCACGGGATTTCGAAAGACCTCGCCATGTGGCTCATTTCCATCCAGGCCGCAATCGGAACCGTCGCTGCGTTCTGGGCAGGCTCGCTCACGGACCGCTATCCAGCCGAGAAACTCCTCGCCTTGGCGATGCTGATGTTTGCCGTCTCGATCGGCATCGTCTACTTCCTGCCCCACTGGTCGTTCGTTTTCATCTTCGCGATCCTCAACGGACTCAATGGCGCCATTCAACGCACGGCGGGCACGGTCGTGTGGGTGAACTACTATGGCCGACAGAACCAGGGAGTCATTCGCGGTGCGGCGATGTCCGCCATGATTCTCGCCGCAGCCGTCGGCCCGCTGCCGTTGGCGATGTGCAACGACAGACTGGGTACCTACGGCCCGGTGCTGGTTGCCTATGCGATCATCCCGTTGCTTTCGATGCTGCTGGTGCTGAGTGCAAAGCAACCAAACCGAGTGGCGACTAGCTAAACGGCGACGTATCTGAACGGACTGTCAGTCGAGCCGCGCGGTTCTCGCCTGGCCGCTCGTGCTCACAACTCGCTCGCTTGCAAATGTGTATGGCCAACTCGCCGCACAACATACAGCCGAGGCGAATTTGCAGTGGCCTCGCCGGCATGGTGACGGAACTCGAACTGTTGCGCTGGCAGTGCCTCGCAATACTGCTGCACAGCCTCGGCCTCTTCGAGCCCGCCGGGATGCCCGGTGTACGCGAGCACCGAAACGAGACCGCCCGGTCGTAGTAGCGTGACGGCCTGCTCAAGTGCCGACAGCGTCGAACTGGATGTCGTGGTCTGGCTCTTGTCTCCGCGCGGGAGATACCCAAGGTTAAACATCACGACGCTGACGGATGGCACACCCGCCTTCTGTAGCTCAGGCTGCAGTTCCGCGTGTGACACTTGCAGCAGCCGCACGTTTTCCAGGTTGTCAGCGTCAAGTCGCTTTTGCGTGCGTTCGATCGCAGCAGCTTGAATATCAAAACCAAACACTCGGCCGGTCGGGCCCACAGCTTTGGCAAGGAAGCTGGTGTCGTAGCCGTTCCCGGACGTCGCATCCACGGCGACTTCGCCTGGACGGAGTACTTCCGAGACATTCTTATGCGCGAGTTCCGTCAGACGAAGTGGACGTGCGTTCTTTTTCTGTGGCGGCCGAAACTGAATCTCCGCATCCATGTCGGTTCGTTCCACCAAACACCGCGCAAGCTGCCGGGCAACCCGCGGCGCCCGTAGTGCGCCCTTTGAACCCAGCCCATTGAAGAACGCGATTCGACGATCTTCGGCGGAAAAACCAACCTGAGGAAGTCGCCCTCGCATGGACGGACGGAGTGCAGCGTGATGGGCTACTACCTCGATTTCAGCCGGCGCAAAGACTGACACCTTTTCCAGGATTTCCTCGCGTCCCCCCGACGTCGGCTGAGTATCAAGAAACTCCCGTTCATACGTTGCGCCCGCGAGGAAATCCTCATCGCCAATGGGAGCCAGCCACACGTCATGGCTAACTACACTTTTCATGGCGAGCCCGGGGATCTTCAGAGTCAGAATCTCACCTTTGGTTGGTTCAAAGATGGCGTGAGGAAACCAGACGTTCCCGTCAGCAGCAATGCCCTGACAGAAAACCAGACGAGACGCTTCAACGCCCAGTCGGCGAATCACGATTCCGTCGGCGGCGATCTCCAGATCACGTGACGGATCGATATCAGCAATCCTATGGCCGTCGGGGCCGAATGCTTTGCGAGTCGCTCGCAGGAACGCCGGCACGTCCAATCGCCCAGCTGGTTGCAGTTCCGTAACCCGCGTCCCGGGAACGAACGGCGCGGGAAGTTCTGATTGCTTCCCCACGAAATCCTGCAGGTCGCCACGCCTGGTCAGTTCCGCGTGATGATCGACCTTTAACATGGGACGACAATGCAACAGAGATTGACCGGTTTCCTCTTCGACGCGCCGATAGAAGTCACCGGCGACCGGCCATAACTCATCGAATCGCCATGAAACCGCACTACGTTTGCCGGAAATTGGCGAAATCAGCCCCGAAGCAATTTTGGACGACGTTACGGCTTCGTCACGGTCGACAATCAGGACGGATTGCCCCAGCCAACGAAGTTGCCACGCTAGCGCCGAACCAGCAATTCCCTGGCCAATAATAATTTGATCAAATCGATTCACGAACAACTCAGCCGAAAGATCCCGATTTCAAAATACGCGAGAAAGACGGTATGATACAGCGTTCCCGCCTAACGGATTGACGATCATGTCGCATCCCACCTCAAAAGCATGTGCCAACTTTCAGCAGACTCGTGCCGTTAGTCGCCGGGCTGCTCTGCAGATAGGTGCCTTTGGTGGCCTGAGTTTGCCGCAGCTCTGGAAGGGCGAGGCCAATGCTGCCAGTGTGATTTCGGGATCAGGATTCGGTAAGGCCAAGCGTTGCATTTTTCTCTTCATGTGGGGCGGCCCCAGCCAGCTCGATACGTTCGACATGAAGCCGGACGCGCCTGCCGAGATTCGCGGCGACTTCAAACCGATATCAACAAGGACGCCAGGCCTGTTGATGTGCGAGCATTTTCATCGGCTGGCCAACATGACGGACAAGGTGGCGATCGTCCGTTCGTTCACGCACGACGATCCGGCTCATCTTTCCAGCGGCCACACGACGGTGACCGGCCAATTGCCACCGGTCAACAAGAGCGACGCAGAACCGCCCAGTGAGAACGATACGCCTCACTTCGGTGCGGTGATGTCGCATCTGCGTCCGGCAGAACAGGCCCTACCATCATGCGTCATGTTGCCATGGAAGGTCCTGCACCCAGCCGCCCCGGGTGGAGTTGCACCGGGACAGCATGGCGGCTGGCTGGGTCGACAATACAATCCGTTCGTCGTGGAAGGTGATCCCAGCAAAGCCGACTGGCAAGCTCCTTCGCTGGGCTTGTCCGATGACATATCACTCGAACGCCTTGAGTCTCGTCGCGAACTACTGACGTCACTGGACAGCGCACGAAGGCAGCTTGATTCGCCACTGGTCGATCAGGCAAATCATCTGGAGCGTCGCGCGTTCGAATTGCTGTCATCCGGGAAAGTACGCGAGGCGTTTGACCTGGATCGCGAGCCGGCCGCTGTTCGCGATCGTTACGGCCGAAACATTCACGGGCAATGCGTGCTGCTAGGCCGACGCCTGCTGGAGCATGGCGTCCCCATTGTGAATGTCAACTGGCATCAGGATCGTCGCAACTTCTGGGACACGCACGGCAACAACTTCAATCGCCTCAAGCGGGACCTGATTCCGCCGGCGGACATGGCTTTGACGGCGCTGCTGACGGACCTGGAAGACCGTAACATGCTGGACGATACGCTGGTCGTCTGGGTGGGGGAGTTCGGCCGCAATCCACAGATCAATCCAAAGAATGCCGGGCGCGAACATTGGCCGTATTGCTACAGTGGTTTGTTCGCCGGAGGTGGAATTCGTGGCGGAGCATTGTTCGGCGAGAGTGACAAACACGCCGCGTACCCAATGGCTGACGCCGTCTCTCCCCATGACATGATGGCGACGGTGTACCACGCGCTCGGAATTCCCGCCAATCAGATTCTGCATGACGAGTTGCAACGGCCACACCAGCTTTACGCGGGTACCCCCATCAAGCCGCTCTTCGGCTAAGCCACTATTCGGTGAAGGCACCAATTGGATGACGTTAAAAGGCAAGACGCTATTAATTACAGGCTCCAGTCGCGGCATTGGCAAAGCGATTGCGATGCGAGCGGCAGCGGACGGTGCCAACATTGCCGTTGTCGCCAAAACGGTCGAGGCTCACCCGCAACTACCGGGAACGGTCTATTCTGCCGTCGAAGACATTGAAGCCGCGGGCGGCAAAGCGATCCCCTGCGTTGCGGATATCCGCTTCGAAGATCAGTTGCTGAACGCCGTCGATAAAACGGTCGAGCATTTCGGCGGAATCGACATTCTGGTCAACAACGCCAGTGCGATCTTTCTGGCCGGCACCGTGCAAACGCCGATGAAGCGATTTGACCTGATGCACAGTGTCAATGTCCGCGCGACGTACATGGCTTCCCAACAATGTATCCCTCATCTTCTCAAGTCAGCCAATCCACACATCCTCAATATCTCACCACCGCTGAACCTCGAACCCAAATGGTTTAGCGGACACGTGGCCTACACGATGGCCAAATATGGCATGAGCCAATGTGTGTTGGGGATGGCCGAGGAGTTTCGGGAAGCCGGCATCGGAGTTAACGCACTCTGGCCACAGACGGCGATTGCGACAGCCGCCGTGAAGAATCTGCTGGGCGGTGACGATGCGATACGGTGTTGCCGTAAACCTGACATTATGTCCGATGCGGCCCACGTCGTCCTGACGCGTGAAAGCCGCACATGTACGGGCAACTTCTTTGTCGACGAAGCTTTGCTGAAAGAGGAAGGCGTCGACGACTTTACCGGCTATGCGGTCGACCCAAACGCGAAGCTGATGCCCGACTTCTTTCTGTAGCACTCGCTCGGCACCGCGCAGGCAGCTTCAGACATGACGTCTCACTCTCGTCAAATTCAGGGGAGCGCTACAATGTGGGATCTCGGAGTTCGCTCGAGTTGTGTGAGATTTTAGACATTCGACATCAACACTGTTAGATTGATGTCCCGACATTCACGGTGCTATGCGGATTCGTGAGCCGGAGTGGTGCACGTCCGACCCACAAGATTTACCCATAAGCAAATGATGGCACTAACAACGAGTCACATTGGTCCGCCGATCCTGATCGAGGACCTCACTCCCATCCAGCAACGGGTGTCTCAACTTCGCAGCGAGGGACTCTCGAACACGGTGATCACAGCCCGTCTGTGCGAAGCCTTCGCCAACGGGGAACTGCAACCACGGTTTACGGATGCCAACGATGCAGCCCTGTCGCTTTTCAGGGCAGCGAACCTGGACGAGCTTTCTCGCAACCACCGCGACGCATTCGGCGACCCCCTCGTGGCCATGCAACGGTATTACCATGCCATCGTGGAAGGCATAGCGGAAAACCCGGAAACGGAACGGAGCCTGACGATCACCGGGCCACCGCCGGTCCACGTCAACATGCTTTCGCGATTCACGGAAACGGAAACGGGCGCTCACGCAACCACGACGATCGTGGACATCACCGAACACGTCCAACTGCAATATCAACTCGACCATATTCGCAATCGGCAGCAGATCGCGATCGATGCCACCGGGCTTGGCATTTGGGAAATCGTCGTCGAAGACGGTCAGATGACCCTGCATTTGGATGACCAGTTTCACGACATGTTGTTCTACCCACGTGGTCAGCTCAACGACCTACCGAACATCTTCGAGACTCTTTTCACGGACAGCGACCGAAGCGAAACGATCCGGTGTGTCGATGACCTGTGCACTGGCAAAAGCAGCCGCTATGAGCGCACACATCAAATGCGTTGCGGTAACGACACGTATCGCTGGTTCATCTGTCGTGGTGAAGTGACCGAGTACGACGACAATGGAACTCCGCGACGCGCCATCGGCACAACGCGGGATATCGATACCGAGGTGCGAGCACAGCAACTTCTGAAGCTTGAGCGAGAAGTGCTTTCGAATCTGGCAGCCGACCCGGATCTACACGAATCGCTGAACAGTCTGGCAAGCGGAATCGAATCCGTCTGGGATCAGGTCAAATGCGCCATTAACTTGCACGATCCACAGACTGCGACACTCTACGTGGGGGCAGCACCGACACTTCATTCGACGTATCACGAAACCGTGGAAGGCTTCAAGCTCGGCAGCCTGCCAACGGTTTGTGGGCTGGCCGTCGAGCGCCGGGCGTTCTCGTACATCCCGGACTTCGAGAATGCACCCGGCGAATTCGATGTATCGCTGCCGTTCTACGAAACACTGGGAGTCAAGGGTTGCTGGTCCATGCCGGTCCCCGTGGGTGACGAGATCCTCGCCACGACGTGCATTTTCACCCTCACACCACGAGAGCCGACCGAATCCGAAGTCATTCACCTCGAGCGACTCGCGCAGACAATCGGACTGCTCATCCAGGCGGACCGCCAGAAAAAACAGAAGGTCGCCTTCGAGGCTCAGGTGCACACCCGGGACCGACTGGAAAGTCTTGGCAAGCTCGCCGGCGGTGTGGCGCATGACTTCAACAATCTGCTGACGGTGGTGCTCGCAAACGCCGAGTTCATTTCGCTGGATACCAACGACGAAGTACAGGACGCGGCCGATCAAATCCGCAGCGCATCCGGTGTCGCCGCCGACCTCTGCCGCAAAATGCTCACCTACGCCGGTGAATCTCCCTTCGAACTAAAGCCGGTCAACATCAGTGATCTTGCGGGCGAGATTGTACAGTTCGTCCAGTCGGGATCGCCTCTACGAATTCAGTTTGATACCCAGTGTGCCAACGACCTGCCCGCCACGCTTGGAGACGCCGGCATGCTGTCGCAGCTCATCCTGAATCTGGTGACCAACGCCTCCGAAGCAATTGAGGGCAACGGAACGGTTTCCATTTCCACCGGCAGTTGCCAGCTGGACGCGGATGACCTGACCTCGCTCATCTACGCCGATCAGGTCGAAGCGGGCGAGCACATTTTTCTTCGCGTCAACGATGACGGAAAAGGCCTGGACGTCGGTACGGAAACGAAAATCTTCGATCCATTCTTTTCCACCAAGCCGGAGGGACGAGGTTTTGGACTCGCCACGGTCTTCGGTGTGGTACGTCGACATAGGGGCGGTATCGCCGTTGAATCACAACCCGGAAACGGCTCCACTTTTACGGTGTACCTGCCCGCATCGACCGCCCACAAGGACGAGCAAGACGGCAATGTCGGTACCGGCGCCAGCGAGCTGAAACGCGTGGCCATCATCGACGATGACGAGTCGGTGCGAGTTTCGTTAGCAAGGTTGCTGAAATTCCACCACTTTTCCGTCGCACTGTTTCCCAGTGGTGATGTGGCGATCGCCGAGATTGACCGCCTTGCCGAGTGTGATGTCGTCCTGCTGGATCAGCAAATGCCAGGCATGACGGGCTTGGAAACGTACCAGGAAATTCGCAAGCGATTTGAGCTCCTGCCGGTTTGTTTTATGAGTGGCTTTGCAACCTCCGGCTCTATCAGTGGCATCGTGCACAATGACGAACGCTGCTGCTCGCTGGATAAACCGTTTACCACGCACGCCATGGTCAGCGCGGTGAGCAAACTGCTGGGGGAACGTGCCGTTCGCCCCAACCTTGCATCGAATCCTTATTGACATGGCGTCCGACCTGGCCCCACTGTCACCCGGCTCTTCGCCCACGACTTCAACGCTCGCATATTCATTTCATTCTGCTGTGTAGGGAATTCAAGATGCCCCGATCCGTTGTTCTGTTCGCATTGCTCTCTCTTTTCGCGGTCAAGGCATACGCGGCCGACAAACCCAACGTCATCCTGATTTACACCGACGACCAAGGCTCGATCGACATGAACTGCTACGGGGCGACGGATCTCGTCACTCCCAACATGGACGCTCTCGCCGCGCGGGGAACCCGATTCACGCAGTTCTACGCCGCGGCCCCCGTGTGCTCGCCGTCCCGAGCCGCTGTGTTGACCGGCCGAGTCCCTCAACGCGCCGGAGTGCCTGGCAATGTTTCGTCCTCGCAAGGCAAATCTGGCATGCCCACCGAACAGGTGACGATTGCCGAGATGATGAAACGCGCCGGATACGCCACCGGACACGTTGGCAAATGGCACCTCGGCTACACACCAGAAACGATGCCTAACGGCCAGGGCTTCGACCACTCGTTCGGGCACATGGGTGGATGTATCGACAACTATTCCCACTTCTTTTACTGGAACGGCCCCAACCGACACGACCTTTGGAAGAACGGAAAAGAAATCTGGCGTGACGGCCAGTACTTCCCGGACTTGATGGTCCAGCAGGGACATGACTTCATCGAAGCGAATCGTGATCGCCCGTTCTTCATGTACTGGGCAATCAACCTGCCGCACTATCCACTGCAGGGCAAAGCCAAATGGCACGACGTCTATGCTCACCTGCCCGCGCCCAGGCGAATGTACGCCGAATTCATGTCGTCGATGGACGAAGCCATTGGCGATTTGCTGACCAAACTGGAGGAACTCAAGCTACGCGACGACACGATCGTGATCTTCCAATCCGATCATGGTCATTCCCACGAGGAAAGAACGTTCCTCGGCGGAGGCAGCGCCGGGCCGTACCGAGGGGCGAAATTCAGCCTCTTTGAAGGCGGTATCCGGGTGCCTGCCATCGTTTCATGGCCCGGGAAACTGCCGGAAGGGCAGGTGCGAAGCCAGATGGCGACGGCGTGTGACTGGATGCCCACCATCGCCGAGCTCTGTGAAATCGAACCGCCCGATCGTAAACGGGACGGGCACAGCATCGTCGATGTCATTCGATCGGCTGATGCGAAGAGTCCGCACCAGACGTTTCACTGGCAATCCGGACGTGGAAGAGGCGGCCGACAATGGGCCGTGCGAGACGGTGCCTGGAAACTCATCGGCAATCCGCGCGACACCAGCGGCAAGGGAGAACTTGGCGACGAAGACAACCTCTTTCTGGTCAATCTCGACGAGGACGTCAGCGAGATGAAGAATCTTGCCGCCGACCACCCCGACGTTGTGCGGCGCCTGCGAGGGTTGCACGAAACGTGGATCCGCGAGGTCTCACCATAAGAATCGATGAAACGCGGCTCTAGTAGCGAATGATTCGCCGCGTCAGCGCAATGCCCACCAGCATCAGAATTCCGTTGCCGATCCAGACGGTGTAGGGCGGCACAACGCCGTCCTTTGCCTGAGTAACGGCCCATTGCAGGGCAGGGTAGTAGATCACCAGAACCGGGAAGAAGCACAAGGCAAACGTGGTAAAGAAGTTCGTCGTTCGCATCCGAACCGATAGCGGCGCTCCGACCATCACGACGAACAGGCAACTGAATCCTTCGGCACAACGTCGCCATGGTTCCAGGTGAAGCCTGTTGAGCCGCGTTTCACCATCGCTTCGCCGGCGGTGCAGGAGCGACCACGTTGCTCCGTCCGGGTGTTTTGAAGTTTCCCCCAACTGATGAATCTCCCCCATCACCATCTGCAACGCGGCCCGCGCTGCCAGACGCTGATCGAGCTCCTCCATTGATGCCCGCTGCGCAACGGCTTCATTGGAAATGTGGCTCAAGCCCAACTCTGAAATCCGCGGGGAGCTTCGGTCTTTGACCGTGGCTTGCGAGAGCGGAATTTCCTGTTCGTGCGTTCCCGGATTGGCGTAGAAAGTTCCATTACTTTCCATCGTGGAATCCGTCAGACGAATGTGCAGCGTTTCATCGACAACGTCGGCCTTGATTTCAGCATCACGGGCTTCGACCACGATGCGATCATCGCCGCCCATCTCCAGCCGCGGACCAATCAGCTTGCGGCCAACGACTTTCTTGACGTTGATCGAAAAGTGCTCGTTGCGAAACATGCGTTCGGTGCGGAGCTTGCGGAAGACGACCTCCTCCACCGAGTCATAGATGACGGACTGAATGCCAGAAGCTCCCCAGGTGATCGCCACGTCGTTGACCCAGATCATGCCGCAACTAATTAGCAGCGCAAGCCCGAATGCCGGATAGAGCACGATTCGGGGAGAGATCCCCAAAGACTTGGCGGCAATAACCTCGTTGTCTGCGGACATCCGGCCAAACACGCTGCAAGTCGACAGCAGGATGCTGGCCGGCACGGCAAATCGCAACGCCCTTGGTAAAGCGTAGGGTAGCAACCGGAAAAAAGCGTCCAGGCCCAATCCCATACTCAGCCCCACCTGAGCCATGATGCCAAAGACCAGCACCAACGTCATGCCCAGCAGCGCAACGCCGAACGTCGACAACAACTGAAGCAATACGTAGCGCGATATTCTCGACATGGAACGTGTGCCGTATGGAGACGTGAGTGGCGTATCGTCCGCGATGCAGACAGCTAGCTGCAATAGCAATCCGCACAGAATTCCGGTTGCCGCGTCAGCATCGTGTCACGTGTTAACGCGGCGAGGTGCTGCCCTGTCACGGAATGCCCGAAACGAGACTCGGGGAGTGAGACCGGTGCGAGTCGCGACTAATGTTGTTCGCGAAGTCGCGCCGAAAGGTTCGCCAGCCGCTCGCAGATTTCTGCCGCTCGCTCTGGTAAAAACTCTTCTTCCGCCGCGTCGATGGCCGCGATAATTTCCGGACCGTCCTCACGCTCGTCACCGAAGTATTCGGGTACAGCGCGGAACGTATCGCAAATCCCGGCGACAAATTCCGAATTCATCTCGGTGGGTGACGTCGCGTAGGGCGGCGAATGGTTGGGTAAACCGGATCCTTCTCGTTGCTGATTCTGCAACCATTGGTTGACTGCACCGGCCGTCGCCATAATCGAGATGGCCACTCCGGCTGCCGCCAAACCAAACTGGGCAAGTTGATAGCACACGATTGCCATCACCACGCCACCTCCGGCTGCAAACCACCACGCCGGATGAGTTCCCATTCCCGCCGACGACTTTTCCTTGATATTCCCGGCTGCTACGAGCTGATCGCCTTCGACGCGAACCACGATGACCGTAATGTTGTCGGACCCACCGCGCAGATTTGCCAAATGGATCAGAAAGTCCGCCGCCGCCTCCGGTTCAAGGTTGCGGACGATCGTTCCAATTTCCGCATCCGAGATCTTCCCGGTCAGACCATCGCTGCACAGCAGGAATGCGTCTCCCTTGCTGACGTTGAAAGCACCTTCAATGTCGACGTCGACATCGGGATGCGGCCCCAGACACCTCGTAATGACATTGCGAGGAATCGACGTCTCGGAATTGCCCCGAACCTGACCGGCGGCACGCATTTCCCAGACCAGACTGTGATCGAACGTCAGCTGTTGAATAGAACTGTCGCGGACCCGGTAGACCCTGCTATCACCGACGTGTGCAATCATCGCGCCTTCCGGCAACAGCAGCAACGCGCTGCACGTCGTGCCCATATTGTAGAGCTGGCGATCTTCCTGACCGCGACGATGAATCGTGGAATTGGTGGCCTGAATGGCGGAAATCAGGGATTCTCGAGGCGACGCGTCACAAGACACATAATTACGCTCGAATTCTTCAACCGCCAGCTGGCTGGCCAGCTCTCCCGCGGCGTGAGCCCCCATTCCGTCCGCCACCACAAAACGGTGACCGAGGCTTTCCCATTCGCCAGCTTCCGCGATCGTCGCGTCGTACGCGTCCTGATTCATGGGACGCTTCATCCCCACATCGCTGCGGGCAGCATAGCTGATCTGTTCGTTGGAGTACGATCTGTGCGACATCGCTTCCTGACGCTGGCTCCGAATTCTGCACGCATGCCTGGGACTAACGATAGCTTTGCATTCTATCGGGACAGGTTACAGAGAGATAGTCGCTCAAGAGCGCCAATGATTGCTCACAAGACCTGCAGATTGCTCGGCAGCGAGGCGTACGACGAGCCATTACTCGCTGTCATACGTAAAAACTCCCAATTCCAATTCGACGCGAATTCATCTGTTCGGCAAACCGGGGGGCTTCTAGAATCCCGCCGCTGTGTACTCGACCTGAAGGCTTACTATTTTGGTTCCCAAACAACGACAGCTCTTCGTATTCCTGCTGCTGATGATCTGCATCAGCGTCGGATGTGTGCGCCGGCGGCTAACCGTGCGAAGCAATCCTCCCGGTGCACTAGTCTTCATCGACGGGCAGGAAATTGGGCGGACGCCCGTAGCCACACCGTTTACCTATTACGGCACGCGCAATTTCCGATTGGTCAAAGATGGTTTCGAGACGATTTCCGTGAACCAGCCCTTCCGCGCGCCGTGGTACCAGATTCCGCCGTTTGACTTTGTGTCCGAGAACCTCGTCGTACGAGAACTCCGTGACGAACGCGTGGTGGAGTTTGATCTGGCTCCCAAAGCCAACGTGAGTATGGGCGACGTCCTCATCCACGCGGATCAACTACGGTCAGAAGTCAATCCGGCGGCAGCCACCTTCCCACTTGATGCCCTGGACAACTCGCAATTACCTCCGGGCTTGTTGCAGCAGTAGAAGGACTAGCCGTCCGGCGTGCCAACCATTTGCGACAAGGCAGTCTTCTTGTCGGTCCGCGAGTTGTCTTCCGAGTTCGACTTGAATTGATCCACCTCGTCCATCAATTCCATTACCTGCGTCGCGACCACCGTTTCAGGATCCAGCTCGAACTGGTTGCGGGCGGGCATCAATTCGGGAACCGCCGCGGGCGCTGTCCTTCTACCCGGTGTCACGGCCAGCGTTAGCAACTCGCCAGCGACAAGAGCGCACCCAAGGCTGATTGCAATGGCCACCTCGACGGGTACGGCATGCCCGACATATTTCATCACCGTGTAGGCGAGCACTCCGTGAATCATGTACGTCGCGTTGGCGCTGTTGCCCAGCATGGTCGCGGCCGGGCTGGCAATGACTGGAATATACTCTCGAGCAAAACAGACCAGCATCAGTCCAATAATGACGGCCGATCCAGCCGGCATCTCGGTACCGGCCGCCTCTAACCCAATGCAGCACACGAATGCCCCACAGCGTGTCACGTTGTAGCCATATTCGCGATTGGCCCAAATGATCATCCCGGCAACCATGAGGTGCGCATGTTGAACGTTCGCAAGCCGGCCGAGGATGCCCGGCAATTCCACCCCGTACTCCGCATTGACTCGCCATAGCGCTGCACCGACGAGGTAGGCCACGGCAAACAGTTCGACGCGTTTTCCATGCATGCCAACCAGGATCGCCGCGCCAATCAGCAGATAAAACTTCAGCAGCACGCCGACCAACCAGTAGGCCCCGTCAATTTCCGGTTGCCCCATCCACGACTGACACATCGTCATGCTCGCGAGGAACTGCGGGAGCGTAATTGTGTACTCGGGCGGTTGAAAGACCACAATCATCAACGCGCTGAGTACTATCCCCATCGCATAGATCGGGTAGATTTTAAGGACACGGTCCAACAGGAACGACTGGATTTCCTGAGTGCGGCTGAGTACCGCGGCCATGGAAAACCCACTGATGACCAACAGCAAATGAGCTCCACACGCGCCTTGCCAAAAATCGGAATTCAGCAGCCGGCAATGCACACACAGCTTGGACAGGTGACACAGTACGACCGCAATAACGGCAAAAGCCCGAAGTCCATCTATCGCGTCGTCTCGGGTGCGGATCATCAGCAGGCCAAAGCCGTTTTGTACGAGGGTTAACAGACAATGTGTAGGCAAACCTACCTCACGTTTCCCCCTCCGTCTGCCTAGGGTCAGATGGCACGTTCATCACTTTCGAAAGTGCAGCCTGACTGATGATTATTCACGTCGACATGGACGCCTACTACGCTGCGATTGAGCAACGTGACGATGCGCAATTGCGACACAAGCCGGTCATCGTTGGCGGAGCGGCGGACGGGCGTGGCGTGGTTTGTGCGGCCAGCTATGAAGCGAGGGAATACGGCGTTCACAGCGCCATGCCTGCGATGCGTGCTCGGCGGTTGTGTCCGCACGCGGTATTTCTATCGCCACGAATGTCGCACTACGCCGAAATCTCACGGCACATTCGAGAGATCTTTTTCCGTTATACGCCACTTGTCGAACCACTCTCGCTGGACGAGGCATTCCTCGACGCAACCGGTAGTGTGCGGCTGTTTGGTTCGCCCGAAGAGATTGGGCGACAGATCAAACGGGACATCCTGCAAGAGCTACGGTTGGTGGCTTCTGTTGGCATTGGTCCCAACAAGTTCCTCGCGAAGATCGCCAGCGATCAGGACAAACCGGACGGCTTCGTCGTCGTTCCACCCGATGGAGTCCACGAGTTTCTGGATCCACTCCCGGTGAGTCGTCTTTGGGGTATTGGCAAAGCCACGATGCCAACGTTTCTCCGCATGGGGATTCGCACGATCGGACAGTTGCGGAAACGCCCGCTGGAACACCTGAAGCCCGTATTCGGTGACCACGCCGAACACGTACATCGGCTCGCTCACGGAACCGACGATCGCCCGGTTGTCCCGGACCGAAATGCCAAATCGATTTCCCATGAAACGACGCTGGCAGTCGACCTACGGGACGACGACGTTATCCGCACGCGTCTGTTGGAACTTGCGGATCAGGTCGGGCGACGACTTCGGCGACACAAGCTACAGGGCCGCACGGTTCATCTGAAAATTCGCTTTCACGATTTCCGAACCGTAACCCGGTCCATGACCCTCTCGAATCCAACCTGCGTTTCACGGGAAATCTACGACGCCGCCGAGGAGCTCTACGATCAACGCATCGCCAGGCAGGATGACGGAGTTCGCCTGGTGGGAGTCGGCGTGTCGCACATCACCAGCGAAGGCGTTCGACAGAAGACACTGTTCGATGAAGAATCCCATGAGACCAATCGTCGCGCGGACGTTGCCACCGATGCGATCAGAGATCGATTTGGTACGCATGCCCTTCGTCGCGCCAGCGGACTTTCCGCCAGTCAGAAACCACCCAAAGACTCTCGCGAAGAACACCGTCAGGACCGTCGCGAAGGCAATGACCCACGAGACGGCCAACGCAAGTAGCAACCGGGCTAGAAGGACCCGGGCTGCAGTTCCCGTGACAGTGTCATCGAAGTTGTCATGTTGCCCGTCGTGAAGAACTTCGCAACGCCAAGGCTATTCGAGGAAAACGGAACTGAAATGTCAACCGTCACTTCGGAAGTCGACGTGGTGATTGTCGTCGGATCAACCGTGATCGTGGCCCCGGAGATTCCCACCGAATCAAGTACGACCTGCCCCTTGGCCTTGATCTTCGTTTCGGATGTCCCGGGCAACATGGACTCCCGAGCTGCCTCGTAGGCGGCGTTGTCCATCGTGTTGCGGATGACGTTGATACGGGAAAACTCCCACCCGGAGAAGATCACGAAAAACAGGATCGGTAGTGCAAGCGCCGTCTCAACGGTCGTCGACCCGAGGCGTTTGGAGCGTAAATGGTTCATGGGACTTCGTTCTTGCTACGCTATTTCGTGAGGACAACGGGCAGGCTGCGGGCCAACCCCTGAAACGCATCGAGCAGCTCCTGAGCGGTGGAGGCACGGTAGTGGACACCGCCCGTCGCTCCAGCAATCGCATCCATCTCGGCCGGATCCAGATTGTCCAACAGCGAAATAACATGAATCGTGATATTGGCGGCCTGCGCGGCGGGAATTCGCGTGGCAGGGTCGTCGCCCGTATTCCATTGACCGTCCGTGAACAGAATCAACGTCTTCTTCGCCGCCGGGTTCGCGTTGACGCCGGTCAATTCCATGATGGCCATGTCCAACCCGGCAGACATGTTGGTTCCGCCGTTCATGGTCTGGTTGCCCAACGTCGCCAGGATTCCATCCATTGACGAATAGCCATACCCCAATGTTGATTCCAATCGCGCGGCGGGGAAATCCATCGATGCATCGCAGGGCGAGGTGTAATCAGACGCCCACGTCACAAGCCCCACCGTCTGCTGCATGCTCGCTCCGTTGGATTCGGCAATCTCAAGGAACGAACTAACGCCGTTGTAGAGAGCAGCCCAACGACTACTGACCTTATGAGGCCGACGACAGTAGGTGCTGCCTTCTTCATCGATCCCCGGGTCACCCGCGGGTCCGGGATAGGACCAGTCGTCTCCGGTAAAATCAAAACACATCGAGTGAGAACGGTCGACGCACAGCATGACCTCGTGCTCGAACTGGCTCGCTTCGGCAGTTTGAACTGGCGAAAACGAATCGACGCCCATTGTGCCGGCGAAGAACAGTGGTACCGATCCCGATGGCTTGTCGTCACTCTTGATGCCGGTAACGCGAGCCGCCGTAAAGGGCGTCACTCCAGCCTGAAACTCCCAACTACCATCGGACTGCTCCACCGACTGCCCCAGTTCAATGTCTTCCAGCTCCAGCGTCAACGGCTGCCCGGCAACCTGATTCGCAGCGGCGACATCGATCGCGACCTGCCTAACTTCATCGGGAGTGAGTCCTGCGTCCAGAGCTTCACAGGCGGCTTTCGCAGCCGCATCGGTGGCAGCCTGCAGCTGCGTCCGCGACAGTTGCATGAATGCGATGTCGACGAAGAAGACGACCATCGCCATGATGAAAATGGTGAGCACGGCGATCAACGGCAAGACAACGCCGCGCCGCTTTGAATTTGGTTTCAGAGTCATCGCGTGCTACCTCCAGGGATGTTCAACAACAGTAAATTCGCAGTACGACAGGCTTGTTCACCTATAACAGTCTCTGTTTCGTTTTCAGTTTCAGTTTCGATTCATGGCAACGACGGCCGTAACATTCATGCCGGCAGCATGGAAAACGAGCGGAGTGATCGCGTTTGTCGTGGCGGGCGCAGAAACCGTCACGGTTACCAGTTCGCCAGGGGCCATGTCTTCTGTGTTGGGTGGAACAAGCACGATATCCGCGGCAACAAACCCACGAGCGGTCAGGATCTCCAGTCCGCGTGCCTCGGCTTCGGCGGCGGTGTACCCCACGGTCGTCGCCATCTTTGCTGTTTCGTAGGCCGCGACGGTAAGCGCCTGCTTCAGGAATATCCCGTTGGCTGCCTCCATTCCGCCCAGAATCAGGACGATCAGGAGTGGAAGGCAAACCGCCAATTCGGCCGTAGCTGAGCCTTTGCTTTGCCGTGTTCGCATCGCAGACATCCAGTGATGGCGTGGGAATTCACCGCTCGAATGGCGGTCTATTGAAACCCTATATCACTTTGATGGCGGAGGTGTCGGCGAATCGTCAGCCAACGCTGCGATTGATAGAACCCGAAATGATTGTAGGGTGAATAGTGGATGTCGGTGGTACCCTCACGCAATACGAAAAAACGCAACGGCCCAGCCGTTGCGTTTCGACATCAAACAGGTCAGTCACGTGGCATTTGAAGAAAATGCCATCCTGACAGTTCAGTTTGCGGAGTGCTTCTTGATGTAGTCTCTGGCACGATCCACATACGCCGGCGTCCGCAATCCAACCGTCTTGGCCTCCTCAAGGGCGACGTCCCAATCGACGCCATCGTCCAACACGCGGTACGCCAACCAAACACCCCCAACGCGGTTGGCACTTCCACAGTGGCACATCACCTTGCCGTCCGCCGATGCCGAACGGAACGTTTCTCTTGCAGTGTCAAACACCGAATCCGTGAGCGTGTTGGGAGCGGCAAATGCAAGGCTTGTGTAGTCGAAACCGGCCTTCTTCATCTCGCTCGGTTCATCCCAACGAAGTTCCTTTGGATTTCGCAGGTTCAGCACGTGTTTGATACCGGCTCCCTTGAGTGTCTGAAGATCGTCAGGCTTGGGTTGACCAGCGAGGAAAATATTCCCGACGCGATGGACATTGACCGTCGCGCCAAGTTTGGCAGCCTCTACTTTGGCAACGTCGCTCTTGAGCTCCTTAATCGAAACATTACGGTATTCGACGGGGTCGTTGTGGCCGGCAAATCCGAAGTGGCCTTTCAACAGGTCCTTCCCCGGATGTGGCGAATTGGCCATGAATTCAGTGACCTTACTGACGTCGCCATCAAGAATCACGCTGCCGTTCAGTTCGACCTTGATCGTCGATCCCTTCACAGTAACTTCCTGAAAGTTCCAATCGCCCGTCGGTCGCAGGTAGCCTCGCGTGGCCGGGATCATGCCGTAGGCTGAACCGTGGTACTGGCGTTTGTCCAGTTTTGCGTACTTGGGGTGTTCTGAATCGAGCACCTGAAGCTCGCACATGCCGCCGTAGGCTGTGTCGCCCTTACCCGGATACCGAATTGCCAGACCATTGTTGCCGCCCGGCGGAAGTTTGAATTCCATCCGTGCCACGAAATCGCTGTATTCTTTTTCGGTAAAGATCGTGCCTCCCTTGTGCTCCTTACACTTGAGGACGCCGTCGTTGATTTCATAGTTGTCGGTGGGGCCCTTCCAGCCGGTGAAGTCCTTGCCATTGAAGATGGAGACGAAGCCATCGTCGCCCTTCGATTTCAACAACTCATTCGCTTCGTCAGATCCGATCTCGCGGATGAAAACGTTGCGCCAGCGAATTTCGCCACCGTGTGTCTGCAACTGAATTGGCCCGGTGCGAAAGAGAGCCCGATCGCGTGCCCAATAGTTCTCCATGGTCGCGTGATCGACGACCAGTTTTCCATTGAGCCAGACACTTGTCCGAGCTCCCACCTGTCTGATTCGCAAACGGTTCCACTCGCCAAACGGTTTGTCGGCAAGCACTGCGGGATCCTTGCCGGGAGCTCCCTTGCTGTTGTTCCATAGTCCACCTGAACCCTTGTCCGCGCCGATGTTCCACTTGCCGCCGGCTTCGGTGTAGTCCCAGATCTGAACCTGTGGAGTCGCGCGGAGATAAATCCCGCTATCGGCATCCGCGACCGTCTTGTAGTCAATCCAGAAATCGTAATCGCCGTAGTCCTTCTCTGTCGTGAGATAGGCACCCTTTCCGTCGTTGACCAGCTCGCCGTTTTCGACGGACCAATGCTCACGCATGTCGGCGGTTTGCTTGGCAAGTTTCGCCTTGCGGTCTTCTTCACTCATCTCCGCCAGCTTGACGGGACTGAAGTTCATCCCATACCAGCCACTGAGATCCTCTCCATTGAAGATCGCCGTATAGCCCTCGGGAGCTTTGTTGTTCTCCTGCGCCAGTAGCGACGTCGCTGAAGCCAGCAGCAGGGACAGGGAAAGTAACAGAATTGGAGCTCGATTCGTGATCACGATTGCGGTCCTGGTGGGAAACGACGTTGGACAAAGATAGACAAGCGTTGCGAGCCAAGATTATTGCCTGGTCGGCCCACGGATGCCAGAACGGCAAGTCGAAGATGATGCTCGACGACTGCGCGGGTTATTGCTCTTGGCCCAACAAGACCGGGCAAAGGCGGACCGGCGTGGGCCCATATGGCTAGATGTAGGTATGGACTCTAGAATCCGCTCAGGGGGTCTTTCCCTGGCGGGGCATGTCTTGTCCATATGAAAGGTATCACGATGGATGTTAGAAAATATGTCGTCGAGTTTATCGGAACGTTTTTCCTTGTACTAACTATCGGATGTGTGGTTATTGGCGGTGGCGAGGCCATCGGGCACATGGCTCCTGTTGCCATCGGCAGTGCGTTGATGGTGATGATTTTCGCTGGCGGACACATCTCCGGCGGACATTACAATCCAGCCGTCACGTTGGGCGTATTCCTGCGAGGCAAGTGTGCCGCGGTCGATGTCGTGCCGTACATCGTGTCGCAAGTAGCTGGCGCGGCGGTCGCGGCGCTCGCGGTTGGATTTCTCTATGGCATGAATCCCGGCGAAGCCCTTGTGATTGGAGCCGAAGGCAGCGCCACGGTTCCACAGGCCCTGTTGGCCGAGTTCCTCTTCACCTTTGCGCTGGTTTGGGTCATTCTCAACTCGGCGACGTCGCATGGCACCGCCGGCAATTCCTTTTACGGTCTGGCGATCGGCTTCACAGTGCTGACCGGAGCTTTTGCAGTAGGGGGAATTTCAGGCGGGGCATTCAATCCCGCCGTCGCGGTTGGTATCACGATGATGAAACTCACCGCAGCCGCGAACATCTGGATTTATATGGTCGCCAACTTTGGCGGCGGCATCGTGGCCGCATTGGTATTCAAGATGGCAAATGGTCCAGACCCGGCGGAATAGTCATTCGAAACCATCTGCAGAAACCCAAGAGGAAAAAGAGCCGGTCATCCAGTGACCGGCTCTTTTTGCGTCCATGCAGACATGATTCCATTCAATAGCCCCACTTCGCCGCTTGAGCAAAGATCTTGGCGGCGTTTTCCAAAAATCAAAATCAGGAAGGTCGCGACGCCCAGTCACTCGCAATAGAATGTGGGCTCGAAGGAGTGACACGAACCTCGCACGTGCCACCACTCGCGTGATCCCACAATTCTCGCAAGGAGACATCACGGTGCACCGCTTCCGAAATTTCTCAGTTTGCTTTTCGCTTTTGCTCAGTTTCGCCGTCGGCAACGCACTGTGGGCAGAGGATGCTGCATTCGATGTGTCGCTCCGAACCCGCGCGAAAGACGACAGTGGGCGTTTGTCGGTCAAACACCGCGAGGAAAAATGGGACGCGAAGAAGACGGCCGTGATCGTCTGTGACATGTGGGACCTTCACCATTGCCTGAACGCCGTCCGGCGAGTGGGCGAGCTTGCTCCGCGAATGAACGACTTCCTCAAACAGGCTCGTGCCCGCGGTGCCACGATTATTCACGCTCCGTCCTCCTGTGTCGGCTTCTATGAGAACCATCCGGCCAGGAAGCATGTGGCCACCGTGCCCAAGTCAAGAAATCCACCGGTCGACATTGAATCCTGGTGCCACTGGAAGAATCCACACGAAGAGAATCTGGGCTACCCCATCGATCACTCGGACGGCGGCGAAGACGACGACCTTGAGGAGCACGCTCGCTGGGCCAGTCAACTGGAAGCCATGGGCCGCAATCCCGGATCGCCCTGGAAACGACAGGTTGCCACGATCGAAATCGAGGATGACGACTTCATCACCGACGACGGAGTTGAAAACTGGAGCATTCTTGAAAACCGCGGCATCGACAATGTGATGCTGGTGGGAGTACACACGAACATGTGCGTGCTGGGCCGTCCCTTTGGACTGCGTCAACTTTCAAAAAACGGCAAGAACGTGGTTCTGGTTCGTGACCTGACAGACACCATGTACAACCCGCGAATGAGCCCCTACGTCAGTCACTTCAGCGGCACCGATTTGATCGTCAAACATATCGAAGAGAATGTCTGTCCCACCATTTCGTCCAATCAGTTAATGGGCGATGACGAATTTCGATTTCGCAATGACAGACGACCTCACGTCGTCATGTTAATTGGCGAACAGGAGTACCAGACCGCAACCTCGTTGCCAAATTTCGCCCGCAAGCATCTCTATCGGGACATGAAGGTCTCGTATGTCGTCGCCGACGATGAGGACATCCACCACTTCCCCGGAATCGAAGTTGTGAACGACGCAGACGTACTGCTGGTCAGCGTTCGCCGGCGGACGCCCCCCAAAGCACAGTTGCAGGTAATCCGTGATTTTGTTGCACGCGGCGGCGCGGTGGTCGGTATTCGAACGGCCAGCCACGCTTTTTCCCTGCGTAACGGTGAACCGCCGGCGGGACACGGCGCATGGCCGGAATTCGACGCGGACGTTCTGGGCGGAAACTATCAGGGACACCACGGCAACAAGAAAGACAGTGACGAGGCAACGTTCGTCTGGGGTGCGAAAGAAGAGGGAGTCATGGATCGCTGGCCGATGCTCAAGACCGACGAGACCCGCACAACTTCATGGCTTTACAAGACGTCGCCGTTGCGACCAGGCACACGCGTGCTCATGTCCGGACGCGTTGGAGATCGCCAGCCCCACGAGCCGGTTTCATGGACCTACATCCACAAGGGCGGCGGACGCTCCTTCTACACCTCGATGGGACACCCCGACGACTTCGCCAACGAGAGTTTCCAGCAGCTGCTGAAATCTGGCATCGAGTGGGCACTGAGGATTGAAAAGTAGCCTTCTCTTCGCGGCAGGTTACTTCATGTCCCAGGCGGTCAGCCACTTGATTGACTTCTTGTCCGGATAGAGCCCAAACTTCTCCGTCAGCTTCTTTTCCATGTCGGGGAAGTGACCGGCTCCGTAAAAGATGCCGATGCGTTTCTTGCCGGACTTCAATTCGCGACGCAACACCGCGAGCGCCTTGTTATTGCGTTCGCCGATGATCGTCGATCCATTCTCGCCCTCAAGGACGCTCATCGTCCCTTCGAGATTCCCGAACTGTGTCGACATGACGCGTTTCAGTCGCAGTGCCCGATCGTTGGCGAAAAACGCAAACAGAATATCTGCATCGCTGCCGCGACCATCAGCCTTCTGCAACGCCATCGCCGAGCCCATCATCTTCAGCATCATGGTCAGCCACGTCTCGTTGCGTTCACCCATCACCCGGGCAAACTCTTCCGGTGACATATCGGCGTGGACGAAATTGCGTTTCGTGTAATCAATCTCCTCCAACTGGTACGACAGTTCCAGCATGGACTTCATTCCCTGCTGCATCTGCCCCACCGCATGCCGCGACTTGCCGCCCGATGGGACGTTGTTGTCTTCGGGCGCGACCAACTCGTAGAGCAGGGCATCGTATTTGGTGAACAGCCCGTTCAGCCGCTTGAAGTAGCCCTTGTCGGCGACGTGAACCGCACCGATCAGATCCACCGTAACGCCCGCCTTGCTATTCGTTTTCTTACCATCGGTCGGATAGCGGAAGGTGAGGACCGAGGTCTGCATGGCGATCGGGTCGTCGTCATCATTGCGGAGGATTCGCAAGTAACTGCTGTCCTCCTTTTTGCCCTGGACAGCTGTTTTTTTGGCCGCTGGCGCGTCGGGAGTGGCGATCGCCTGACCCAGCGCAGCCGCCTGCAGAGAAACGAATGCAACGACAGCGAACGGGACGAACTTCATGTTTGGCACCACGAATGGGAGTTTGGGGCGAATAGGCTCCTGCAATCATACCCGTTGAATCGTGAACTGTCCGGTTTGACGGCTTTTCCCGTGCCAGATTGGCTGGAGCAATCTGAAGAATCCGGGTTTTCGGTATTGCTTAACAGTCTTTCTCAACTTCCAGCATGGGCAGTACCGATACTACCGGCACGGACGCGATCCTGTTGTGATGTGATCGCAAAGCATAGAGCCACTGATTTGGAATTCGGATCATGTCGCTACATCGAACGCTCGTTTTGGTAGTCGTTTCATTTTGCACCCTCGCGGTGCATGGGCCCTCATGGGCTCAAGAGCCAGGCTTCTTTGGGAAAGGCGACGACAATTCAGACTTTGGTAGTCTGTATGATCCTTTCTGTGACCTGGACACCAACTGGTTTGAGCCCATTCAGTGCGATTGCCCTGAACGCCCGCTCAACTCCGGATGGTTTTTCGAATATTCGCGTGTCAACCTTCGGGTAAGCCGACCGCGAGACACTTCGAATCCGGTGTACACACCGATCGGAGGCGTCACACCGCTCACCTCAATCTACCAGGGACAGTCGGAAGGCAGCGACTACCAGGGTGACTGGGCATGGGGCAATCGTTTCGACTTTGGATGGCAATCCGAAGAAGGAACCGGAATCTGGTTTGTTGCCCGTAAAATGGACAGTCCTGACGAACGTATCACGTTCGACAACATCGACCTCAACCTCGATGACGGGCTGCGATTGGACAACGAACCATGGGGACCATCGTTCGCGACGGTCAACGGTCTTCGTATGTGGGGCTTCGAGCTCAACAAGATCTGGCGACTGGCTCCAACGCCACGTGGCACGGTCATTGAGCCCTTCGTAGGACCTCGCTACATCAAGTTGCGTGATCATTCGGATCGAACCGACGTCTTCTCCAACATTCAGGAGAACCTGAGGTTCCCGCTGACGAACGCACCGAACGCGACCACGCTGCGGATGCTTGACTTCAACTACCAGCAAGCCGTCACGTCGACAGACAACGACCTGTTTGGTGGCCAGTTCGGCATGCGATCACGCTGGCGTCGTGGGCGCTGGCAGATCACCAGTGACGTTCGTGGACTTGCTTTCTGGAATCACCAGCAGCGAGAAAGTCGTATCGACAACGAGACGCAACAGGAACCCTTCGCCGCAACGTATGATGCGGTAGGAAACCTGACGGGTTTTGGCCAGGTTGCTGGTGCCCCGGTTGTTCAGGACTTCAATCAGCAATTCACGACCGAGTCGAACAACACGTTCGTCTACGGTGGTGAACTGAACCTGCAAGCAGCCTTCGAGCTGACGCAGGGCTTCGCCGTCACCTTTGGTGGCGAAATCCTCGCCTTCGCCGACGGCATTGGCCGCGGACTGGAAGGTGTCGATGACAGCCTTGTAATGACAGGTTTCACCCTTGGTTTCACACTGAACCGCTAGTTCAGCAAGAACCAACAAGCGTCCGAACACATTGTCCAACGAAAAGAGCCGCTTCGATTGAAGCGGCTCTTTTTTTGTTTCGTTGGGGGTCTGTTAACTACTTGCTAACGACCAGTTTTCGAATCTCGTCGAGTTCCTCGGAAAGCCGGTGTCGAAGGGGACTCTCGAAACGCAACTGATCAATGAGCGTTTCCGCCTTCTCAAGTGATTCAGGTGTTACGTCGGAGCTAGTAAACAGTTTGCGAAAATTCTTTTGGACTTCGGCTTCAGTAAGCAAGGCATTAACCCCTACAAAAGGCATAGGACAATGCTTCCATTCTAAATGTCGACGTTGCCAACGCAACACCACTTGGCGGATAACCGCACGGGTTCGTCGAATTGCCGACGTAGACAGCCAAGCGAACGAGACAGAAGATACATTCCCGATGCACGCGACAAATTCTCGTACGTCACGGGAAATGCACTAGCGAGTCGGAACTGCTTCCACCGACGGGGAAGCGGACTTGATTGCGGGTGTGTGCGAAGAATCACTACCCTCAGACAAGATTCCTTTCAATTCAGCAGCCACAACCTCAACCGTGTAGGCGATTTGCTCAGGCGTATGAGCGGAAGTAATGAAGAATCGCAACCGCGCCGCGCTTTCTTCTACCGCCGGGTACAAAATGGGTTGGACGTTGATACCACGCTCGAACAGCTTCCTGGACAAACGTAGTGCCACCACGGAGCTGCCGACAATCACGGGAACGACAGGCGTACCACCGCTCGCTCCGGTGTTCAGGTTGTGCTTTGCTGCAAAGTCAATGAATTCCTTGGCTCGATCACGGCATGCCGCAGCCCGCCACGGTTCCTTCTCCAGGAGTTCAATGGCCGCCAGTGATGCCGCGGCGTTCGGCGGAGAAAGCCCCACGCTGTACACGAAACCGGGTGCCGTGTACTTGAGGTACTCGACGAGTGCCTTGTCTCCTGCGATGTAACCGCCGCAACTGCCAAACGACTTGCTGAGCGTCCCCATCCAGATATCGACATCCCGGGGATTGATCGAATAGTGCTCGCTAATTCCGCGGCCAGTGGCTCCCAGCGTGCCGATCGAGTGAGCCTCGTCGACCATCAGGAACACCTTGTGTTTGTTCTTGACGCGAATGAATTCGGGCAGGTTGGGGAAATCGCCGTCCATGCTGTACGTGCCTTCGACAGCAACCAGAACGCGACGATAGTCTTTCCTTAGTTGCGTCAGCAGCTGATCCAGCGCCTGCCAGTCGTTGTGCGGAAACGGGCGGCGACGAGCACCAGAAAGGATCGATCCCTGAATGATGCTGTTGTGTGCCAGAGCATCATGGAGGATCAGGTCCCCCGCTCCCAGCAAATGGCCGACGGTCGTCTCGTTTGTCGAGTGGCCTCCAACGAAAACCAGAGCATCATCGACACCGACGAAACCCGCAATCTTCTTTTCCAGTTCGACGTGCAGCGTCTTGTGTCCGGAAACCAGCCGGCTGGCCGAGACGCTGGTACCAAACTTGTCAATCGCACGCTTCGCCGCGGCGGCAACATCCGGATCACCCGACATTCCGATGTAGTTGTAAGTCGCGAAACTAATCAGTTCCCGACCATTGATAATGGCCTTGTCCCGAGTGACTCCTTCGTGAGGCATGAAGTACGGATTGGGAACCCCGGTTGATTCCAGCAGCTGCTTGTTTCTCTGCAGCTGCACGTACTCAATCATGCGATCAAAACGGTAGTACTCTTCGGGCACTTCCGTCGAACGCGATTTCCCGGCTGGCATGTACTCAATGATCGCGTCGCTGACTTGCTGGACCGTCTCAATATCCAGCAAAATCTCCTCGGGAAACTGGCCACCGAACTCGTTCTCCAGCGCCGAGATGATCTCCATTCGCTCGAGCGAATCCAAACCCAGCTCAACAATATTCGTCTTCGGCGTCAGCTGTTCAGCTCGTTCGCGGGCGATTTTCTTGACGTGCCGCTTGACGGTTTCGATGACATTGGAAATCTCAAGATTGCCACCTTCCGACGAGCTGCCGTCTTTCGGCGCATCGTGACTCCCGGAACTCCTGCCGCCACCGGGAGCACGACCGTTTCCGGATCCACTTCGACCATTTGTGCCGCTTCCGGGATGCCGCCCATTCGAACCATCCGTGGGATTTCCCTGTTCTTCCAGCCAACGGTACCAACCGACGACCGTCTTCAGGGTCCCTTCCTGAAAACTCTCGCGGCAGGCGTGCCGCTGAATCTTGCCGCTGGATGTCTTGGGAATCGAACCCGTTCGGACCAGCACGACGCCATCGGGCGGCAATTCGTGTTGCGTTGTCACATTGCGGCGAATCGCGTTGATGACTTCATTCCAGTCATCATCGACGCCACGTTCGACTTCGCTGACCACCACCAGTCGCTCGCGACCATCAATGTCAACTGCGAACGCAGCAGCAGCTCCACTTCGCAGGCGACGATCCGATCGCTCGACCGTCATCTCGACGTCCTGCGGATAGCGATTGACGCCGCGGACAATGATCATGTCCTTCAGACGGCCCGTAATGAACAATTCATCCTTGTGGAAGAAACCCAGATCCCCGGAACGCAAATAGGTAAGGCCATCGTCTTCGGCAAGCGTGGCGCGAAAAGTCTCTTCCGATATGTCTTCCTTGCCCCAATAGCCGGCGGCAACGCTGGGACTGGAAATCCAGATTTCGCCAACGCGGTTGACGGGAAGTTCGGTTCGCGTGTCCGGATCAACGATTTTGATAACTTCGTCCGGAAGACGCTGACCACAACCAACTACGAATCGCCCCTTGTCACCGTGCGGTGCTGCAGCAATGACTCGTTTTTCATCGAGCGCACTGCCGTCGAAGCAACGAACTTCGACAGGTGTCTGAGGCGTTCCGCCGGTCACGATCAGTGTCGTCTCGGCCATGCCGTAGCACGGGTAGAAGGCGTCCTTGCGGAAGCCAGCCGGCCCAAATCGCTCGGCAAAGTTGTCCAACGTCTGCTTGCGAACCGGTTCGGCACCATTGAAAGCAAGCTTCCATGTGCTGAGGTCGAGGTCGGCAATCTCTTCGTCCGTTATCTTCTGCACGCAAAGATCGTAGGCGAAGTTTGGCCCGCCAGTGATCGAGACGCCGTAACGCGAAATCGCCTTCAGCCAACGGATGGGCCGCTGCAGGAACATCATCGGCGACATCAGATAGGCACCGCGCCCGATGTACATCGGATTCAGCAAGCCACCGATCAGGCCCATGTCATGATAGGTAGGCAACCATGAACAGCCGACAACTTCACGGTCTGCCCGAAACGCATGTGTGATCAACGAGCAGTTGTGCATGATGTTGTCATGCGTCAACATCACGCCTTTCGGCGACCCGGTCGAACCTGACGTGTACTGCAGCATCGCAGGTTTGCTGCGAACCGGTGAAAGCGAGAGTGAGACATCATCCGCGATCGCGTCGGTGGCAACCCATGCCAACTTCGCCATTTTCGAGTCCGGTTCGACGATCGCAACCGTGCGTTCGATCGTATACGAAACGCTCAAGGCAGCCGCGGCGTCCGCGTCTTTGGCGATCGCGTCAATGCGGTCCATGCTGCGATTCCGACGCGGCGGGTAGCCCGGTATCGCGACGACACCAGCGTAGAGGCAACCGTAAAACGCTTCGACAAAATCAAGGCAGGGCGGATAAAGCAGCAATACGCGCTTTCCCTGCAATCCGCGACCAATCAGGTCAGCCGCAATCGCCTGAGCCCGCTTGTGCAATTCCGCAAACGTCAAGCGGCGATCGGCGTTTTCGCCGTCGTCCATATAGGCATAGGCCAGTTCGTCCGGGGTTTGCTCGGCCCAGTACAAAAGCCGTTCGGCGATTGTCTGGTCCCGCGGCGGCACGAATGGACTAAGTAGTTGTTTGATTGTTGGGCCCGTGGTCACATCGACACCAGTCGTGGATTCTACTTCTTTGTATGCAGGTCAGGCGTGCCGAGTAGGGGGACCCGGAGGATTTCGCTGACAGGTTGGAGGCAACCTAAACTAAAAACCAACCTCACCACGAAGAGTATCGGCCGAGAGACATGATTTTGCCCCCAAATGCGTCGATAGCCTAACATGCCTGAATCTTCGGATCAAACCGCACCTCCTTAGCCCCAAAACGGCCTTGCGATGCGGTTAACCGCGCAACTCGATGTTCCAAAGCCGAATCAAGCGCCTGATTTTTGACGCGGATGGCCGAACAGAAGCGGAAGTGCATGGGAATCGAACCCACCGAACCTACGGTTTACGCAGGTTCCAACGGATTTGAAATCCGCGGCCGCCACCAGGCAAGCAGGCACTTCCGGCTTGAAAAGCAGTGCTTCCCGAAACCTTACACCTTACGAAAGGTGTATGACTTGCAGTTTACACCCAGTCGTCATTGTTCCTCAATGTCGAGCGGGTGTATAACATTGGGTCGTCGGTGCGGTAACACCGGCGACCCATCAAACGTCATCGGTATGGAGGCAATGACGCATGACTGCGAGTCATTCTACACGGACTAACTTCACACGTCACAAGGCATCTGGTCAGTACGTCAAGAAGGTCAACGGCAAGCAGTACTACTTGGGCAAGACGCTTGCTGAAGCGCGGACCACGTGGGGGCGGTACGAAGCCGACTTTCGCCAGGGTATCGACCCTCGCAAGAGCGAAAGAGCTCCGAAACGCCTCACCCTGGCGAACGGGTGTAATCTGTATCTGAAGTCACAGGAAACCCGATGCACGACGGGTGAGATTAGCGAACGAACGTTCAAGGATGCAATTTCGACCTGTAAGAAGATGGTCGACTTCTTGGGCCGCAATGTGGCGATAGCAGGACTGAAGCCATCACACTTTTCGCGCTACAAAGCCGAGCTTGCACTCCGAAAGAACATAAACACGATCTCCAATGAGATCACTCGTGCCCGCTCCGTCTTTATCTGGCTGGAAAGGGCAAAGAAGATACCCGCGCAGCCGGACTACGGCCCTGATTTCCGGCGTGCGAGTCGGCGAGCCATCCGCAAGTATCGGCACCAGCAGGACGAAGATAAGACCCTCGATGCCAGTACGATATTGGCAGTGATCAGCGAGCTCGGTACTCACTATCGAGCCATGGCAATGCTGGGCATCAACTGCGGATTTGGCCCTACTGACTGTATGAAGCTCACAAAGTCGGCCGTCGACCTCGAGCGAGGATGGATTGAGTTCCCTCGAACGAAAACAGGCGTCGATCGCAAATGCCCGCTCTGGGACGAGACGATCGAAGCCCTTGATTTGTCGCAGCGATGGCGACCAAAGCCGGCGAGAGGGGCAGGGCGGTTGTTTTTCGTGCGACACGACGGGGCGCCATTCACGGAATCGAACAGCAAGTACACCCGGAACTTCTCTCGAGCCCTCAGAATTGTCGGCTGCTACACCGAGGGAAAGTCTGTCTATTCAATGCGACACACGCTTTCGACCGTCGCCCGGGAAGTGCGCGATGACGAAGCATTGAAGGTCATCCTGGGTCATGTCGACGATTCCATGCTCTCGGAACACTACACACATGGATTTCCCGACGCGAGGCTCGAAGCCATTACGGACCACGTTCATGCGTGGTTGTTTGCGTCGGGAGGAAAAGCTCGCTAACCGCCCGAGCAAAGACTTCGGCCGCCCGCAAAACATCCCTTCCGCCCAGAACCGCTAGATATAGCGTTTAGATTTTTCGGCGATTTGCGACACTCCATGGCATCGCGTTTCAAAACCCATGGAGATAACAAATGTACACCGTCGAATCGCTCGCAAAACTCTTCAAAATCGGCAAACGAAAGGTGCAGCGCTGGATCGATGACGGCGACCTTGAGGCTGTCGACATCAGTAATCCAGAATCGGCACGGAGGCAGTATCGGATTCCCGAGGCTGCTGTAACGGCGTTCCAACAGCGCCGCTCAACGTCGATCCCCAAGAACGATCTTCCAAAGGTCGAGGAGTTCGTCTGATATGTCGCAAAAACACCAAAGACACACCGGGCAAATGCTCCAAGAACTCAGCAATCGAGTTCACCCCCGGTCAGCGATTGAGAAATACGCCTCAAAGTTCTACGAAACCGCAGAAAAGGCGAACGCGTGGGAGAAGCATGAGACTGCGTTCGAGTCGTTTCGGATTACGTTCATGGGCAGGCTAGTTAGCGTGAAAGGCATGGCCCCCAATCGTGCCGCCAACATTCACCAAGACCAAGAATACCCAAAGTTGCTCGCGGAATTTGACGCATGGGTAGCCTCTTTCTTTTGATGCCAAGAACCACCAACAGCGAAAACCGTCGCCATCCAAATTGAATGACGACGGCTCAAATTCCTAACACCCGGCTGCAACCGGGCAAACACACACAAAACAGAGTCATCATAGCAATGAGCAAGACCGAAGGCCACTGCAGGCCCACAAGACATCAGCCAGGTACGTTAGCTCAACAAGTCAACAGCCTGTTTTCCTACCTGGCAGACGATTCAACAGGGGACAAAGAATCTCGCTGGCAGCGGGCGCGTGAGAAGAACATACCTCACGCGCGGAGGCGCCCCGATTACGACAAATGGAGGCGCAACTAATGCCGAACAGATTCACGGCCACCGAGAAGTGGCACGACAAGTGGTTTCAACCGCTTCGACCCGAGTTCAAGCTGGCTTGGCTGTACCTCGTCGACAACTGCGACGCGGGTGGTTTCATCGACTTGAACGCCGGTTTGGCGGATTTCCAGATCGGCTACGAGGTGGACTGGGAGCGGTTCTTGCACGAGTGCGGCGACCGTGTCACGAAACTCGCCAGCGGAAAGCTATGGGTGGTTCGTTTCGCTGAATTCCAGCAGAAAACCACCGTCTTGAATCAGAAGAACAATCACCACGTGTCGATTGTTCGTTGCTTTCAGAAGCACGGTGTGAACCCCGTGGGGCATGGATATTCTATCGAAAATTCACCCAGATCTACCAAGGGGCTAACTAGCCCCAAAGAAGCCCCTAGCTTGGGGCCCTGTAAAGGTAAAGGTAAAGGTAAAGGTGAAGTTGAAACTGGCTCAGCCGCGGTCCGTGATTTCGTCGAGCGATGGAATGCAACCTCAGGAGTTGCACAAGTCAGAAATGGGGAATTGTCGGCGACTCGCCAACGAGCACTTCGAAATCGCTTGAGCACTCCAGGTTGGTACGGCGACTTCATGAGCGCCCTCTCCAAGTTTCCCTTGCGGTGTTTTCAGAAGCCGGGCGGTTTCAAGCCTGACGCCGACTGGATCTTGCGTCCTGATACCGTCAGCAAAGTGTTGGAAGGCAAGTACGACTGGTCACCGGATGGTAACCACGGTGCGTCCTCGCAATCTTCTTCACCGATGCCCGAGCCACCACCCATCAAACGCCTTGCCGACAAGGAGACAGCAGCATGACGAAGCACCGCGACGAAGAAACCGAAATGGCTTTGCTGGGTTGCTTGATTCTCAAGCCCGATATCATCCCGATGATCGCGGGGGACTTAAAGGCGAACGAGTTTGCGAATGACTACCACCGTAGGCTGTATACCGCGCTGCTCGTCATGTATGAGGCCAATGAGCCCGTCGGAGATCTACTGGCCGTGAGGGGCAAAGTCATCGCAATGGGCATCGGATGGGATACGGCATACATGGGCCGGATTGCCAGTTCCGTCCCAACGGCGAACAACGCAAAGCACTACGCCGCCACCATCCGAGAGCTCGCAACACGGCGCCGCGTGATTGAATTGAGCACTGTGTTGCTGCGGCGAGCCAACGACCCAACGTCGCAACTTACCGACATTGCCAGCCACGCCCGCGAGTACCTCGACGTGCTTGAACGCCAGAGCACGAAAGACACGGCCCGTCCAATCGGCGACGTAATGAGCGACGTCGTTGCCGAGTTTGATCAACCTGCGTGCGGCGGAGGGGTGCCGACGGGGTTTCCATCGATCGACTCGAAATTCGGCCGCATGCAGGGATCAGAATTAACAATCGTCGGTGCGAGACCAGGCGGAGGGAAGACAACGTTCTCTATTCAGGTCGCTCACCACAACGCAAGTATGGGGCGGAGAGTGTTATATGTGAGCCTCGAAATGGGAGAACTTCAGTTCGCCAAGCGGCTCGCATGCCTCGAGACCGGCATCGATCCGCGGCTACTTCGCGATGGTGACTGCCCGCCGGAAGAACGTGCGGCAATCGCTCAACTAGCGACCGATATGCAAGAAGCAGAGACGCCATTCCTGCTTTGGGCTCCGCCTCGCGCCACCCACCGAGACATTGAGGCCCGAGCTCGATACGAGCACGCATGCGGTGGACTGGATTTGCTAATCGTCGACCACACCCAGTTGGTGCGAGACACAGACAGTGCGATGCCGCGGTATCAACAGCTCGGCAGATTTACAAAGTGTTTCAAGGCAATCGCGAAGGAATTGAAGATTCCAGTCATTGCTCAATGCCAGTTGGCCCGCAGCGAGGATCGCCCAGTATTGAGCTCACTCCGTGAGAGCGGTGATATCGAGCAAAATGGGGACAACGTTTGGTTTCTGCACCGTGACGAAAACGAACCCAATCAGCGCGAGTACATCGTAGCGAAGTTTCGGAATGGACCGATCGGCTCAACCAAGCTCAGCTTCACTGACGGCCGGTTCCAAGACTTCGCGGTGGCTGGGAAATACAAAGAGTTCCCGTGACAACGAGCAGCGGGGGCGGGCGGCCTTTGGGGTCCTCCGCCGACACCCTGGCGACAGATGCCCGCCCTGAAGGGAATCGATAAAGCCAACACGTTCTTTCGTTTGGGGATAGAATCTGGTAAAGACCGGATTCACGTAGCGGGGCTCGCGACCCGTGGAAAACGATAGGCACCGAGCGTTTTGTTCGCTGAGGACTCGAAAGTCTGACGGCCGAAGGCCCGCAAATGGAGCCTCACAACCCATCAGCGATGTGGCGGTATCGCGTAGGTCGGTGCCGGTCACCTTGAACAACAACCGCCAAGACGCCATCGGCGACCAACAGGAACAGCCAACGATTCGCATTCATATGGTTCATCTCAATTCCCGGGCTGTCACGAGAAATGGACTTTTTGTGACCCGATCGTGGGAGCGGCGGAGACCCATGCCGGTTCTGGATTCTGCCGGAGGGAGGTTGCGCATGGACCACTCAACCCCTTAAGGTATCGCGATCACCAGGTCCGATTGTCGGAATTTATGTCAGCCGTTACGACTTCGTTCAGGGCCATCGGTGGCGACGCAGTGATAGATACGGCCTTGTCCATCTGAGTTTTCATACCAGACGACCTCGTCGAACCTCGACGCCTTCGCTTGTCGGCACCTTTGTGCCGCTCGATCATTCGCTCCTCAGCAGACGAGCGCACTGCCGAGTCCGGGAGTTGGTAACCGGTGTCTCCATCCGGGGTAGCCAAGGATATGACAGGATCTCCCAAGTTCCAGGGGACTCTGCATCCGTTTGCGATGTTCCAAATCGACGCCGGCGGAACTGTTTGTACCAGACCACACAGTGCAGCTGCGTGGCCCTTGGTATGTGGACAGCAAAGGCTCCCACGACAGGTCTTTCGGCGCTCAATAGCATCGCTTTCGGACTCACTGCCTACGCTTCGCCGAGATCGTTGCCTACCACGACGCTAGACTCACCTTCCTGAAGCAGCTTCACAATCTGCTCCGGCTTCCGTCGTTTTCGCTTCTTCGTCATCGAAAGTCTCCTTTGGCCATGTGGCCCGATACACTTCATGATGCGCGCATCATATTTAGGGGAACACTCCACCCCTATCCCAAGCTTCTTGGCGCAACCACCTCAACCGACAGTTCGTAGCCGATGCTCACAAACTCAGAGGTCTTTTCCCCGCTGTGAGTTAGCTAGGTGGCTCAACCTCCGAGGCTTGTCCAACCGACTTCAGTTCGAGCATTCGCGAATCTGCTGAGGATGATGTGGCCTCTGTAACGTAGGAGATCGGCAAGCACGCAGCGGTGTCATCTTTGTGCAGACACCTCCGAGTTTGGAACCAACCTCCGTCGAAGCGATTTGCCATCTGCACGGGACAATTGGACCGGTGCAGGTTGACCGTGCTATTCGGCTTCCCCCAAGATGCTTTTGAAGTTTTGGCTTTGGGAGTAGCGTAGGTGAGCATATCGGATAACTTACCGACGCCTTCGGTCCCTTTGGTCGGCAATCTTATCTTGTTCCGTTTTTCGCTTCCTAAGTCGCTCCCTATGGCGTTCTACGAAGACGTCAGGATTTTCCGCGAATTCTGGTGCTGTTACGGGAGGCTCACCTGAAGCGAACGGAATGACGAGCCAATCTCCATGCATGTTTTCAGTCGAAATTTTCTTTAGCAATTCGTCCGCTGAGAGTCTTCCCCTCCATTTCCAATCATCAGACCGCCGCAAAGCGTAGAACATCTCATTGGTGGCATCATCACTTTTGGGGTTTCTGTTGCACCAATAGGCCAACAGGCTGAGAAGTGCGAGTACAGCTTGGGCTACATGTCTCTCCCACCTGCCCCCACGTCGTCCACGCTGTTGCACAAGTGGTCTTCGCGCAACTTGAGAAAACTCGTCTGAAGTCTGTGAAACACTCGGTGACTCTTTTTCCCCCAGATCTTGCCCGTGTGTTACGCCTGCAAGTATGAGCAGGAAGAAAGCAGCTGCGTTTAGCGTGTTGTGATTCCGCATGGCATGACTTTCGATGTCTTGCGTATCGTGAAAGGATCACAGCATGCTAATTTGGGCGGGGCAGAAATTCCATCAGATTTCCGTTCACTCTGGAACTCAACTTGCAGGTTAGTTGACCGTTGCTGCACTTACGGACATTGGCTTCGTGACCTCGGAGTGAGACTTCGAAGGAGGTTAAGTCGCGTAGGTGGCGACATCCTCAGCAGCTTCGCCGAACAACTAAGTTGCTGAGGATTGACAAACTTCGGAGCTTGGCAAGTCCAAGCCAATCCTCGTCGGTTGATGTGGCCTCTGTCTCGAAGAAAGTGGGCTACAAAGCAGAGGTGTCCCCGGTCCCAGCAGATTGTCTGAGCTTAGGTTCGAATCCAACGAGCTATCACAGTTCTTCGGAAAGACTACATCAGTTACGCGCGTCTTGCCATAGCTCGGACCGTCCGGTGGTCGATGTCTTCGATTGCGATCTCCAATCCATCGTCTAGCCTCCTCGGACCAAGTGCGACAAGTCGTCTCGGTCTAGTTTGTATCTACGCATTGTCGCTCTTTCTTACTAAATCTTTCTGACGGTCCAGCTACTGTAATGAGGCTCAAACTGCGTGAGTACCTTCCACGCCACGAGCCATTCGGTCATTCGTTCGCTTATGAAGCCACATCATCGCCGCCTCTTGAAGTTTTGTTAGAGCCAAGGCGTTCTCACGGCACGCATACTCACCTGACTGAAACCCTTCGAGCCTGTCCTGCACGATGGCGAGCAAAGCTTCATTGCTGATGCCGTTAACTCCCGCTTCTTGAATCGGGCCGTTTTGGAATTCAATTCCGGCCAGCTCAACGTCTTCTTGGTCTTTGACCCACTTTCGGATCTGATAGGCATGGCACGCATTACCCTGCCCGGGCTCATCGAGAACATTGATCAGTAACGCCTCATTGAGACCGTTGACTTTGTGAGATGTGAGTTGTCGCGACATCGTTTCATCCTTTCGATTGGTTTCCTACTTACTGCCCCGTGTCTGTAATTGGGTGTGTTTAAGGCCCTTAGCGCGTCATTTGTATTGGGCGGGATTCCCTGTAAGCTATGCAACACTTCATCTCAGAAAGACACACTATGATCCGAACGCCCCTTCTGGTTTCTATTTTGCTGCTTTTGACTGGTTCATACGGCAGCGCCGACATGGTCACGTATACAGGGAATCCCTTCACCACTACGACAGTAGGCCCAGGTAGCGTTAGCGGCACGTTTGATTTCAACGTGCCACTGACTAATGGGGCAATGCTGACAGATGCCAACTTGAACGCATTTAGTATTTCCGCCGGCCCAGGGCGGACAATCACAGATGCTACTGCCAGCTTCTTTCGAGGAGATTTCAGAATTGGCCCGTCACTTCTGCCGGAAGCATGGTTTTTCAATGCTGAGGCGAACCTCGAGGGAGGAGGAGCCCCCGAAGACATAACAACCTCAGGGGGCGGTGCGCTGATTTCCTTAGTGATCGACGGGATCACAATAGACGATGGCTTTCCAAATTCCACAAACTCCTCCGGCGCGGGTAGTAGCCTCGTCATTGACAACCGCGGAGCATGGGCTGCAGTCCCCGAACCCTCCGGTTTCTTATTCCTCGGCCTCGCCGGCATTGCCGTCGCGGGATGGCAGTGGAAGAAGCGGCGCAGCGCATAGTTGAGTCGGCTCATCTTTTGCCCTCCCTAGCGTGGTCGTGGTCTTACCGACCCGGAACTGTACGGCCTACACCAAGCTCTGCCCGCGCAGCACCACTGTATCGACCGCGTGTCGAGAATCTGCCCACAGGAACGGCAGCTCCGGTTGAAGACACCGGACGTCGTGGCCATATCGTTAGCGGCGGTCATTGCGCGCTAATAGCGGGGTCGTCGAAGAGTGAATCTTGTGCGCAGGCGTCTGCTGTAGGCTCAGAGGTGGAAAGACCCGCTGTAGTTCCGCGCAAAGACTACGAAGCAGCGGATTGACACGCCGACGCCTCGGAAGATTTCTCCAGCCAAACAGGGGTCAACAAGACCGATGAGCTTGGCGAATCTGAGCTAAGCTCGGCGGGTGATGTGTCCGCTGTTGCTTAGGAATCGGCCCAATTGCAGGCGGTGTCGATTGCGGTCGGACACCTCTGAGGCAAAACGCCGACGACGAAGCGAGGGTATTGAGCCCAATGCTGACGTGATGCACGGTAAGCCGACCACGCGACTCAATTGTTGCGGGTTCCGAGTGTGTCTAGCTACCGACATAAGCTACGGTCATGTACGGGACACCGCCACGAGAGCAAGATCCTGCGCTTTGCAATGCCGCCTAACCCCATGGCTTCAGAGAGCTCCGCCGAATGAATTCCCTTCGAGTTCCGCATTTCCCGATTGGAATCCAGATTCCGCGTCGAAGCTGAAGAAGGTCGCGAGCTCTCTCCGTGGCCCAACAATGACATCACATTCCTTCAAGGCAGTGAACAGTTGCCCTGCACCGTCCTTCGTAACTCGTGTTCCGCCAAACGAAACCGAATTCAATTGACGGGTTGTCTGCAAGTGCATTATGGATTCGTCGTCAATATCATGGTCGTGTATGACGAGTGCACGAAGGCGTGGCTGACTTTCCAAATGCCTAAACCCTTCACCTTGAACTCCGGTGTCGTAAAACCCTAGATGCTCAAGTTGAGGAAGAGCAGGCAGTGATGAGAGGGTTTTATCTACTACGCCAGCTCCCCGGAGTATCAACGATTTGAGATGTTGCGAATGTGACAATTCTGAAATTGCTTCCGGTCCTACGTCCACTGCATCGACCGTGAGATGGGTCAGGCTGGGCAAGTGTCGCAAGTGTCCAAAGTGTGCATCGGATGCATTGACCATTTCAACCGAGATCACACTTCCAAAATACTCTTTTCCAAACGTCCTCACTAGCCATTGGGTCAATTGCGATTTGTCCTTGGGGTGACAATCGACATCCCAGAGCACATCACTTCCAAGTTTCTCAAGAGTCACCACAGAACGGCGAGTTGCTGAGGCCTGATGAATCCACGAAGCGAGCATGGACAAACCAAAGGAGGACAACAGAATGAAGGTAGCGAGCGTTCGAAGCGAAACCTGCCAGCGTGTTTTCATGCTTAGTCCGTCGTCTGGGATTTGAGATCCTCAGTCTAAACGAATTCACACGACGAAACACGGTGATAGCGGCTCGATCTGCGGCGACAAACTGAAGTCGGTTGATGTGGCCGACGCGAGTTTGAAAAACGCTGAGCTGCAAGCGGTATCAACTTGGCACAGACACCGATGAGGATGGGGCAGGTTTGCTACGTACGATGAATCCACCGCGTAAAGTGTACGCCTAGCCTATAGGTGTTTGTTACAATCGGCCTAGACTGGTATTTAAGCACCTGTGGAGCTGAGCGTGAGCGTAACATCTGATGGTAAGCCCCACCTTGCTTTGTCGCGACTGTTTGCAATCGCGTTTGGGCTTACCGTATCGATTGCCTTCATGAGTCTTGCTGACTCGATGCCGCCTTCATCGATTATTAGCCCGGCAGCGGCAACGTTCTTGGAAGTGTCGAGCCTAGCTTGCTTCGGTATCTGCATGTTGCTGCTTATCGACGGATTCACCACACTCTTGCAGAGTAAGAGCATTTCAACGCCGATCATTCTGTTTGTCGCTTTGGTCGTCGTGGAGTCCACCCGATTCGCAGGAAAGGAATTCTGGGGCGAATACGGGTTTGCTTTGGCGTCCGTAACGGATTGGGCAATCTCCGGTTACGTGACCATCTTTATTGTCGGATGCTTGCTCGTTTCCATTGCGAGAAGGCGGGTGAGCCAGTTGAATATCACACCAAAAATGGACACTCGTCTCCGTCAGCTCGGCGTTGCGGCTACAGCGTCACACTTTGGAGCGATTGTCACTCCGGCGATGACGGTATTGAAATGTGGGCCACCTTACTTTCCCACCTGAATGAACTAGGCTCGTAGGTTGATGTGCCTTCGGCGAGTTGACTAGATTCGCAATTGCTGGCGGTGAATGTCACCGCCAGCAATTTACGACCTGAATTACTTGTTCAGCGGAGTGCCAATTAACTGAGGCTTGCCGTCGCTCACGGTGTAACCTTCCGGCAAAGCGAGCGAGAAAAGTTCCGAGTCTAGTTCTCTATCGAACTGAAAATTGGTCAACGTTTCTTTCGCCACTCGCTTGCCATCCATCGCTATCCAGTTGCGTTCAATTTGTACGGGCAGTTTTGTCTTGGGGTCTGCCCATACAGACGTTTCTATGTTGACGAACTCTTGTTCTTCAGCGATTTGGAAACCCGCAACTAGCTGCATTCCAATTTTCTTCTTTGGCAGACGCTTGGCTTTGGCCTCGTCAAATGCCCTTACGCGGTCGTAGAGGCTAACGTTCTTTGCTGGTTTGAACTTCGTCCGAATAGCGGCTTGCTTCTCCGGGTTTAACTTGATGCTCTCGCCCTTTGCGAGGTCTCGGATGGCAATCTCACCATTCGCCAAAACCTTTCGTTCCTTGTGATGGCCGAGCAACATTGTCGTGGTAACAATAGTGCTTTCACCTCGTTCAATCTTAGTCTTAAACGATACAGACTTCGTGCTGGCAACCTCAGACTTCACATCGGCCATTGCGAGGGAATCAAAAGTCGATGAATACAGGCAGACTAAAACTGCAGCCATCGGAACCAGAACTGCGGCGGTGCGTGATGTCATAATAAGCAACTCCTTGGGGAATCGAGATGGACTGTGCTGAGCCCCTTTGCTCAACAGAACTTTGCGCGTTTTTTCGATGGCTCTTGCCGTTGACTTGGCCGGAACGTGCCAATCGGCCGCCTCCCTAATCTTGTCAACAACGAAGTCATTAAGTTTCTCTTCCATTTCAAGGTGTCCCCGATTGCTGGTTCAATGAACGGCGAAGTTTCTTCAGGCCTTTGTGAAGAATCGAGCGAACATGGTGAGTGGTCTTTCCAAGTAGCGAGCCAATCCGTTCGAAGTCCTCACTTTGGAAGTACCGCAGGACGATGACATCGCGTTGCAACCTAGGAAGCCGTTCCAGTGCGACTAGGACTCGCTCCACTTCATCTTGCCTCTCGATTTCTCGCTCAACATTTCCCGGTTCACTTAGCGTTACACCCGAAATGGAATCATGTCTCCGAATGCTTTGGCGACGTCGCCAGTCGAACGCTGCATTAATGGCAGCCTTGCGTAAGTAAGCTCTTGCGTTCTCGCCAGTGCGACAATTCCCACCATGCAATTTGAGAAAAAGGTCTTGCAGCAAGTCTTCAGCGGCGTGCTGAGAATGGGTGATACGAACCAGCAACCGATGCAGCTCCGGTCCACACTCTTCCAGTAGTTCGAGTATTTGTTCGCTCGATGAGTTCAACCTCAGCTCCCTTTGTGTCGCCATACGCAATAGAAGACGCACCAAGTTGCGTTGCGCACCCGCAATTCCCCCAAACTAGACTTTTACCATGGAAACTTCGGTGTTCCGCACCAGCCTTGGAGCAGTAGCCTAGGCGAGGTGTGGGTAAACAGCAGCGGGGCAAACGACCGCTGAGGTTGTCGGTTCGCTCCAGGTCGCGTCGGATTGACACGCTTCTGTCTCGGACGATTTCACCAGAAAAACAGCGGTCTACCATACCGCCGAGGTTGGCGTCGCCGAGCTAAGCTCGGCGGTTGATGTGACTTCGGCGAGTTGGAGGAAAGCCTAATTGCAGGCGGTAGCGACGGAATCGTCACAACGCTGAGTTTAAGTGCGGACGACCAGCCAACGTTCGGGATGAATCTGTCTGCACCTGCCATAGTGGAATCGACCATTCTCGCGGAGGAACAAGATTCAGTCTTGGCCCGAAGCGTATCTCACGCTCGCAACGTTCCATCGTTGCCCGCAAGCCCTCCGGCGGGAGTCGACAGTCGGATGAATAAAAGACTTGCCACCAGGCCAGCAACCGAGAAGGCCATGACCACGAGAAAGACGTGACAATGACCTGTCGCTCCGGGTGCACTATCCAACAAGTGTCCCATCAACGGCCCCATGAATACGTCTGGCGTGTAACCAACTACAGAAACAATTCCAACTGCACTACCTGTGTAAGCCAATGGAACTTGCCCCTCTTCCATGATGGCGTAGTAGAGGCCCCGCAAAGCAAAGATGCCCAGGCTGGCACAAACAATCGTGGCGATGTAGGGGACATACGATGAAGGAGTCAGAATATTCGCCCCCAGGGCCGCACTGCCTGCCCCCAGCAGGAAAAAGCTGACAACTGTCATCTTCCCTGAGCCAAATCGGTCTGCCAAGAAACCGGCGGCAACCGCTGCAAAAGGCCGAATCCACAATGAATACGTTCCCACTCGTGCCGCCTCGACCTCATTCACCTGCAACACCTCTTTGGCGTAAAGCGAGAAATCATCGGTCGCCTTAAAGCCGACATAGGCACAGATAATGATGAACGCCTGCAACCAAACCACTGGCATTGAGGCTACTTGCCAGATACCACGCAATGACCAGGTAGACGTGTCTCCCTGTTTCGCAGCGTCACGTTTTGGCAACAGGAGCCAAACAAGTAGTGCAGCAATGCATGGAATGCTCGCGAGTATGAGAATTACTTGCTGCAAAGCACGTGCACGAACTTCCAGCGATGCCGATTCGACGTCCGACGGCAACAACGACGCGTAGAGTGCCACGACACACGAACCAGTCACCGCCGTGAGTAGTCCACGGCCACCATCAAGTAAGCCGAAAGCGGAGCCCTGAGCCAGTTCTCCACCCCATTCACGGGTTGCACGAATGAGTGCTGCCCAGAATAGGGCGACAGTCGTGAATCCCCAATACGCGTAGAGAGTTTTGAGTGTGGCGAGTGTAGGAACCTGCCAAAGGACAATGCCACCAAGCGAAGTGGTGACCAATGCGATTGCGAGCAATTTGCGGGGGCCAAATAGGTCTGCCAGCGGACCCCCGAGAGCGTAGGCCACCATCGCTACGACGCCATAAGCAGCAAATGCAGCCCCAAGCTCGACGTTCGTCAGACCGAAGACCTCCAGGATCGTCGGTCGAAAAACGCGTGGTAGGACGAATGGCAGAAAGAAAATTGATTCGCCTGCGACAATCAACGTCAGTAGTGTGACGATGCGACGGAAACTTAGTTGCCGCGTGCTCTCATTTCGGCTATCCATCCTCAATCGACGACTCCGATTGAGTCTAAGAAGTCGAGAGGGATAGACGCCGTCAACTTCCCGACCAGAGCAAAATACTTCAGCGGCACGCCTTCCATCGACAGTCGGTGCGTGTAACGCTCCAACTGGTAGACATCCAAGTATTCGGAGAAGATTAGTTCGCGGATAAAGCGAGAAAAGCCCGCGTCGTCCGAATGGTCGAGGAATGTTTCTTTAATGTTGAAGGCAACCCAGCCATCAGTGCGAAGAAATTTTACTGCAGTGAAAAATGCTTTGGGTGGAATATCTCCGAAGCCGAGAGCCGCTACGCAAGTGAGGCAGTCGAACCGCCAATCTTCCAGCTCTTCCCGGCGGCTGTCAGTCAAGTTCGTGAAGTCGGCGACTACGTAGTCATCGTATGCCATTGGTCGGTCGCGATATGCGGCGTCACGAGCTTCAGGGAGAATATCGGCTCCCACAACCCTGGCCACGCCCAAGTTCCGCAGGCGTTCGCCCATCATGCCGTTGCCTGCTCCCAGGTCGAGTACTCGCAGTTCAGTGGGGCTGGTCCATTCAGATGTGAGGCTATGCTGCAGCAATTCCGATACCTTTTTCGGTGAAGTGCATTTAAGCCGCTCATAGAATAGTTGCTCGTAGAGTCCAGGCTTGGAGAAGATTCGGTCGTATTCATGGAAGAGGATTTTGCGTGCCGTTCCCTCTTCTATGAGGTTGAAATACGCCTCATCCTGGGCGAGGTCATGCTCTTGCTCAGGTGGGAATTGAATTCGATATCGAGAAGGCATGTCGTTCCTAGCACTTGGCCAAAAACCTTCAGTGTACGTCGGTCACGTGCTTTCTTGTAGGGATGCGGATAGACGGACTAATGGACTCTCAGTCCTGTTTGTTGGCTTAGGGAATGTTGAACCAGGAATCTAAGTCGCGTAGGTGGCGACGACCTCAGTAATTTCGAGCGAATTCCAATTTGCGTCGGTTTGACACGCCGACGCGTCTTGGCGTTTTCTCGACTCCGCGGCGGTTGCATCATCCGACTTCAGATTGAGTTTGGGCTAAGAAACAGCGGTCTCTAATTCGAGAAGAGACCGACGCGAGTTGCGCGATTGGCTAACTTGCTGGTGTTTGTCCAACCGCCGAGGATGGCAGCCTGCTCGAAACTACTGAGGTTGTCGCCACCTACGCGACTTGTTCTGCATCGAAGATTTGCACACGTGTCTGGGGTGGCGGTTTCTGATAGGATGGCGATGACGCTTTGGTTGACGCGGCGGGGTTTACAACCATGAGATTGGTTTTGTGCTTGATATTGGCAATGAATCTTGCTCAAACCGCGCCTGCACAAGACACAGACGGCGATGGCTTATTGGATCTGATCGACGTAAATGGATTCGACGCCAGTCTCGCAGGTGAAGTGCGGTTTCAGGCATCGATGATTGAAGACCTTGACGGCATGTCGCAACTAACGAATGCGGCGCATATTTTCCTGTCGAGGAATAGAATCGCGAGCATCGAGCGTGGTGATCTCGCAGGGCTGTCCAATCTTCAGACGCTCGACCTGCGGGGAAATCAGATCAGCAGTATCGAGAATATGGCTTTCGACGGGCCGTCAAATCTGCGGACGCTAAATCTAAGTGATAATCAACTTACGAGCATCGAGCGTGCTGACTTTGAAGGACTGGTCAACCTGCAGACGCTAGACCTAAGCGGCAATCAACTTGCGACAATTAAGCGTGCTGACTTCGAAGGGCTGTCAAATCTGCAGACGCTTGACCTGCGGCGAGTGACGGACTCAGCAACAGAGATTCAAAATGGTGCCTTCGAGGGGCTCAGGAATCTGCAGACTCTGGGACTGCCGGGCAGACTTATCGGCGAACTACATGATGATCTAAACTTGACCGGGGCCACGTTCGAAGCTCTTGGAGCATGTGTTCCTGGCGACCCTTTTTTGTTAGAGGTCGATTTCGGGTTTTGTCTAAACTCTCGCTCTCTTGAGGGATTGGTACTAAATAACGCACACTTAAGTAGTACGGCTTTCGAGGCCATCGCCGGCCAAGTCGCTTCGATCTCCGAAGCTTCACTGAACGGATTAAGGTTCTCAGACGATTCAAGGCCCGAAACACTAGGCTCTCTCCTCGATATCGAGACACTCTCCTTTGTCATCGTTGATCAGGAACTCTACGAGCAGTATGCAGACGATTTCGATACGTTTGCTGGGAGGGAAGACTTGCTCATCGTAGCAGTGGGAGACTGCAACGCCGATGAGCAACTGAATGCTGAAGACCTTGCATGTGTGTGGACGATGGCTGAACGTGACGCCGTCCTTGATATCTTGAATTCCTTACCCGGTGACCTCGACGGCAATGGCGAAATTGAATTCAGCGACTTCCTGACATTATCAGGTAACTTTGGGATGTCACCCGCAGTCTACATCGACGGAGACTTTGACCTTGATTCGGAGGTTGGCTTTACCGACTACCTGATTCTGGCCGGCAACTTTGGTTTGGGGTTCGACTTCAATACCGATACGGCGGTCGCCGTGCCGGAACCCTCTGCGATTGCGATGGTCATGTGCATTGTGCTTGTGCTCGCTGGCGCCTGTAAGCGCGACTGATGGGTTGGCACGGAGTACAGCACTCGCACCCAGCTTCCTACTACATCCCGGCCAACGAGACCACGCACTTCACTGGTGGCTCAGCGGGCGAGCTCCAGTTCATCGCGGTGAGTTTGGCGGGTACCGGGGTCATCACGCTGGATACGTTCGATGGTGGGTAGCCGGAGGCATTTCTGCCTCATGGCTACGGACTACCGAATTTTGTATGCCGGTTAGTTGAGCGCTGTGATTCGATGGGGGATAGTGATTCACACATCCAATATTCGGAGTCGAAATAATGAGCCACCCATGCCTGCGTTCAATGATAATTTTGGTGTGTCTAGGCTTTACGTCATACTCCCCGGGGCAGGAACTGGACACCGACGGTGATGGGCTGTTGGACCTGATTGACGTAGATAGGTTTGACCGATTCCGATCCGATGCCCATTCGGTTGGTGTTTTCAGTGGCCTCTCGATCGAAGACTTGGATGGCTCTAGCCTACTTACCAACTTGCAGGAACTCTGGCTGGGCGGCAACCAGATCTCGAGTATTGAAAGCGGGGATTTCGAAGGACTCACCAACCTGCAGGGGCTTTCGCTGAGCGGCAACCAGATCACGAGCATTGGACGCGGGGATTTCGAAGGACTCACCAACTTGCAGGAACTCTGGCTGGGCGGCAACCAGATCTCGAGTATTGAAAGCGGGGATTTCGAAGGACTCACCAACCTGCAGGGGCTCTGGCTGAGCGGCAACCAGATCACGAGCATTGAACGCGGGGATTTCGAAGGACTCACCAACCTGCAGGAGCTCTGGCTGAACGACAACCAGATCACGAGCATTGAACGCGGGGATTTCGAAGGACTCACCAACCTGCAGGGGCTCTGGCTGAGCGGCAACCAGATCACGAGCATTGAACGCGGGGATTTCGAAGGACTCACCAACCTGCAGGAGCTCTGGCTGAACGACAACCAGATCACGAGCATTGAACGCGGGGATTTCGAAGGACTCACCAACCTGCAGGGGCTCTGGCTGAACGACAACCAGATCTCGGGCCTTGAAAGTGGTGCCTTCGACGGGCTCACTAACCTGCAGCATGTGTTGTTGCATGGGAACCCTGGGCTGACAGAATTAAACCTCTCCCAAGCCACTTTCGATTCTCTTAGGGTATGCCACCAACCGTTCTTTCTTATTGGTTTCTGTATCGATAGTGATCGTGTCAAAACCGTTGTTTTGGACGACGCACAATTAAGCCTCAACTCCTTCACCGTAATTGGTAACGCGACGGCGTCGATTACCGACATTTCGATGGATGGGCTGACGTTCCCCAGCGAGCGATCACTATCGTTACTGCGAAGCAATCTTCGGTCACTCCTCCACACCGAAACACTCGACAACGTGACCGTCGATCCGTATCTCTACGCCGACTTCGATTCCGTATTCGACGACTTCGCCGCCATCGAAGGAAACACACTGACGGTCGCCTCTCCCGATTGCGACGGAAATGACGTCGTCAGCATTGCCGACGCAAATTGCACGTCAAGCCGCAAGCTGGATCGGTTTTTTGAAGCTGCCGATACGTATCGCGGAGACACAGATGGAATCGATGGCGTCGACTTTAATGACTTTCTGAGGCTGTCAGGTAACTTTGGGATGTCACCCGCAGTCTACACCGACGGAGACTTTGACCTTGATTCGGAGGTTGGCTTTACCGACTACCTGATTCTGGCCGGCAACTTTGGTTTGGGGTTCGACTTCAATACCGATACGGCGGTCGCCGTGCCGGAACCCTCTGCGATTGCGATGGTCATGTGCATTGTGCTTGTGCTCGCTGGCGCCTGTAAGCGCGACTGATGGGTTGGCACGGAGTACAGCACGCACACACGGCTTCCTACTACATCCCGGCCAATGAGACCACGCACTTCACAGGTGGCTCAGCGGGGGATCTCCAGTTCATCGCGGTGAGTTCGGCGGCTGCCGGGGTCATCACGCTGGATACGTTCGATACGCCGTAGTTTTTGCCTTGTCACCAATACTTGCCGGAAGTGTGTCAAACGGCCTGCACGAAGAGCCTGCCGCTAAGTACAGAGGATGCCAACACCGCTGAGCTTGCGAAAGTGCGCAGCAGCCCGAAGTCATGTACACCGCTGAATTTAGCCGGACTGAAATGTTCTTGAACTTGTCGTGGTACGCATGTAGTCTGCGATTGCTATCCATACCTAGTGAGCGCACTAATCCCCGTACTTTCTACACCACGAATTCCTCATGAACCACGCCGCGTATTTAATCAGAATTATTGGCACGTTCGCTTATCAATTACTACGCTCCGGGGTGCAAGCGAGCGACACAGAAAGCCGATGCGGGAGCGTCATGAAGCTGTTGTATGTAAGTGCGTTTATTACTGTCCTAGCTACTGCAGCAACGGCTGTCGCCCAGACTGACACAGATGGTGACGGTCTTCTCGACGTTCTGGATGTGGACGGATTCGACCCGGATGCAAGCGACTCTGCAAATCTCAACGACAAGGGAATAGAGGATCTGGACGGTGTTAGCCAATTGACGAAGGCTTCACAGATAAATCTCAACGGCAATAAGTTGACGGTAATTGACGACGGTGAATTTGACGGCCTGACAAGCCTTGAGGAGCTTAGGCTCAGCGGCAATCAGATCATGAATATCGAACGCGGAGACTTCGATGGCCTTACCAACCTCCAACATCTCCGGCTTGCGGTAAATGAGATCACGAGCATCGAGACGGGATCTTTCGCGGGGCTTAGCAGTCTGGAGACATTGGACCTAGTCGGCAACAGGTTCCCTGTGATAGAGCGTGGCATGCTTCAGGGCCTGGATAATCTGAAGACTCTATACCTCGGGATCGCGATAGCACCTCCAAGCCAGATCGCGAGCATCGAGAACGGAGCCTTCGAAGGATTAGCCAACCTTGAAGCTCTTTTTATCGACCGAAGCCAGCTCACGCGAATCGACAATGGTGACTTGGCTGGTCTCAGCAACCTACAACATTTAGGGCTTGAGTATAATCAGATCACCAGCATCGAGTGTGGTGCCTTTAAGGGGCTGGCCGAACTTGAAGTACTCGAGCTTTTATCTAATCGCCTAACAAACATCCAAGCTGGAGCTTTTGATGAGCTGGCTAGTCTCCAGTCACTCAGCTTGAATTCCAATACCATAGCCCAACTTGAGCCTAGAAGCTTCGAGGACCTTAGTAGTCTGAGATCTTTATGGGTATCTAGAAATGAAATAGCGACTCTCGCATCTGGAACTTTCGAGGGCCTCTCTGGCCTTGAATCGCTCGGACTAGAACAGAATGTGATCAAGAGTATTGAAGATGGAACATTCAAAGGTTTAGCGAGCTTGGAGAATCTTGACTTGAGAGATAATCAGATCACGGAGCTGAACTTAACCGAGGCCGGGTTTGGTTCGCTCTCTTCTTGCGAAGGTTTCTTCGGATTCTGTATCGACAGCCAAACAGTTGTCAGCCTGATATTGAACGACGCTGCCATGAACCATGGTTCGTTCAACGCGATCGTCAGCACGACGACATCAATTACGGACGTGTCGCTCGCTGGTTTGACGTTCACAGACGAAGACCCCGCGGATCTCAGTGCTCTTCTCGGAATCGAGACGTTGAAGAACGTCACCATCGGACAAGAGCTGCATGGGATTTATACCGCGGAACTCGAAGCATTCGCCGCCGTCGACGGCAATACGCTAACGATCGTAGCACCCGACTGCAACCGAGATGGCAAGCTCGATACCGACGACTTGCCATGCGTTTCAACGATCCGAGAACGCGATCGGGTTCTAGCTGCGTTAGGAACACTCGCTGGTGACCTAGATGGCAATGGCGATGTCGACTTCGACGATTTCCTCAGGTTGTCAGCGAATTTCGGGGTGGATTCGACTAGCTACGCGAATGGCAACGTCGACTTGGTGAACGGAATCAATTTCGACGACTTCTTGATTTTGTCTGGCAACTTCGGCAAAAAGCCTGGAGGCATCGCGGCAGTGCCAGAGCCGAGCAGTCTCTCAATAATCATTGCCGTCGTTGTGGTATTTGGATTTCGACTCCGAAGATGCAAATGATGCATCGTAACTGCTTCGGTGAGGACAACTTCGGCAGGTTACGCTCCTCGCCAAGTCGCTGAGGTGTCCCGTTCGCGACGACACCGCTGCTTGTTTACCAGATTCCTACGAGACAGAGGCTGCATCATCCGATGTTCCGAAGCTAATCGGCGTATCCTCCGAGGTCTTTTTCCCCGCTGCAGATTCGGGGCAGCCCAAATCTGCTGAAGGTGATGCAACCGCCGCAGATTCGAGAAAACGCCAAGACGCGTCGGCGTGTCAAACCGCTGTCTCGCAGCAACTATCTCTATGCTCCGCGGTCATCGCCACCGACGCGACTTAAGAACCTGGAGAAAATCGACCGTCAGCCGCCCGGAAAGACGCATTGTCTTGATTGCGATTCGCCATTGAGTAAGAATTGAATCGGGGACGAAACGCTGTTCTCCAAGAATATTTGATTGCTTATCGCCGATTCCGACTGGGGCTACCAATTGAGAATTAGAATCTCCCTGAAATCTCTGTGCCTGGTTGTTCTGGTACTTGCAGTGCTCTTCGCTGGAATCGGCATGGCACGACGAAATTCGCTACGTTACCGAGCGGAAAGTTTCGCCTCCATAAACGCAGGCAAACTGTCCGCCGACATAACCGGAGACTACGTCTGGCGAATCCATCCCTCAGGAAGATGGAACACGAAGTTGACGTTGAACAAGGACGGGACATTCGTCGCAACGCAAGACGAGGGTGGTCAATTTCTGTTGACGGGCAACGGCAGCTATTCGGTTAGTGGTCGCGTCGTTAATCTTCGATATCGTCATCGCCCTCGTGGATGGAGCCCATCCGCGGACTTTAAATGGGCCGTGTTGTTTGAAATCGAAGACGAAATAGTCCTGGTGCCAGACCAATCCTGCGAAAAGTACCTAGTGGGCGACGACGCGGCAAGAATGGAAGGCTTTCTCTCGGTAAGAAGCTACTTAACGCGGGAAGGCAGTACCGACACCGTATTGGAACCGCTCCAAAAGCTTGTCGGCGACAACCTAAGGGCATCCATCCAATAAACTGAGATGGCTTGCGGCACGATTCTATGTCCTTGGTCGCGATGGAGTCATCATCGTAGTCCAAACTCGGCGGTGTAAGCGAGCGGGTGACACCGCTGCAACTTAGCCGAATCTCGAACTCGCCGAAGGCACATCAACCGCCGAGCTTAGCTCGGCGACGCCAACCTCTGCGGTATGGTAGACCGCTGTTTTTCTGGTGAAATCGTCCGAGACAGAAGCGTGTCAAACCGACTGCAGCTAAAGCAGACGGCTAAGTTCCGAGGTCTTTTTCACCGACGCAGCTTATAACTTGCGTTCATGCGAACATAATTCGACTCATGGAGCACTTTACAAGTAAAGGCCTTGAGGCTTCTCCATCGCAGAAATCATGTGGTCAACGAGCTGTGCACGCCCTTCAAGACCACCACCACGGAGTAACTCTGCAAGGCGGCTACCGAAAGTAAGTGCGGTCATCCCGTACCGCTCTCGGAAGGCTGTCGTCTCCATCGCAGCACGGTCGCCAACAGAAATCCAGATATAGATAGCGTCCAGGAACTGCCCACGCTGACAATACTCTTCGACCACCGCTGTTAGCAACTCGATGTCGGTGCTCTCCTTAACGCCTGTGTCCATTGTTAGCTGTTGGACATTCTGCATGAACGGGTCGCGGTGGAGTGACTCATCGGGTTCCTTGGTCTTCTGAAGCCAAAGAAGAGCCTTGCGAGTCCAGTCGTTTCTAAACGAGCCTGGCAGAATATGGTCCGCCCAGAAGCAACCGCCGCCGAAAGCCAGCGGGCAAATCAACGACCTGCGTAGGTGAATGGAGGCATCCGATTGGCGTCTTGTTCGCCGGAGCAAGTAGCCGAGGCCGAAGTGTGCGGCACCGTATTCGGGAAGCAGTTCAATGGCCCGGCGATAATGCTTTTCTGCAGCAAGGAGCTCATCCTGAACGATGTATTGGTCTGCAACCGCACAGTTGCGAAACGCTGAATTAGGGTCAAGGCTTAGCAGTTGCTGATGGTCATCGACGGCAACAACATCGGGAACGTCAACCGTCGGCACCGGGATACTTGCTGCAGCGAACGCGGATTCAAACTCGTACGTCAGCTTCCGTTCTTCGTCCCGTGCAAGTTGGCATCGCCCGGCGGCCGTCAAGTCGCCATGCTCCGGTATCAATGCGTACGCATCATGACTGCTGTACGCAACTATTGGTGGCATTTCTTCACGCCCGATTGGCCAGTAGAAACCGTGATAGTCCCCGTTTCCCGTGCCTGCAAAGGGGAAGAATCCAACCGGCGGATAGACAATCGAATAGACAACTGTCTTCACCGGCGTGCCATCCGGGTATTCGCCTCGTTCGGTGTTGAAAAAGTCGTCATCATAGACGGTTGGTAGGTTCATATTGGTCCAGAGTCTTCCAGCGGATGCTTCATCTCGCGGCCTACGAACATGGCAGCTGGACAATTCTAACGCATAGGTGAAGTTGGCGAGCAAGTCGAGTGGTCGGCACAGCCAACCGAATCCGCAGTTCGTTGGCGAATGCCATTAGGATTTTTCGTCCGAAGCAGCGTGCAAGTTAGGCTCAGAGGTGTCCGACCGCAGATGGCACCGACCGCAATTCGGCAAATTCACACGAGACAGCGGCCACATCAACCGCCGAGCTTAGCTCGGCGACGCCAACCTCTGCGGTATGGTAGACCGCTGTTTTTCTGGTGAAATCGTCCGAGACAGAAGCGTGTCAAACCTCTGACTCGTAGCAACTTCCACTAACTGCAGAGGATGCCAACACCGCCGAGCTTGCGAAAATGCGCAGCAGCCCGAAGCTATGTACTCTTCTGCAGATTCGGGGTATAGCTACGAAAAATCGGGCTGTCGGACCACCAGCTCGTAGCTCGGGACTCTATCCTCTGTGGTCGGTTTACCCGAAACTAAAAAACGATTCCTTCCTACGACGAAGGGATTACACGGTGTGGGAATGCTACTACAATCCCCCGCATGTCCAGTCAGTCGAACCCGTATAAGCCATCAGTACTTGACGAGACTCCCCAAATTGAATTGGGGGTAATACCGAAGTGCGTAAGGCTCGCGTCCCTGTTCCTTGGATGGCTGTTTCTCCTACTAGGGGGAACTGCTGTCTCAATCATTTTGTATGCGTTGGTGTCCCTGCAACACTTGGAAAGGGAAGATGTGCAATATGGTGCGTGTGGTGGTGTATTGCTCTTGTCGGCGGGGAGCTTGTTCATCCTGACAGCACGGAGCGTTCGAAAAAGAAGGTTTCGCAACGCTGCCATCCTCTTTATTGCCTCTTGGATTTGGATACTGTTTGCTGTGCCTTGGTTGCTAACAAGTATGTCGAGTTAGTGATCTTGCACTAGCTGGCGGTCGCAGCTTGAAGATGTTGTATATGGTTTGGCTGGTTCTGAAAAATGTGATTCCGAGAGCAGCGAATTGGAGAAGTTGTGTACTCTTCTGCAGATTCGGGGTAAAGCTGCGACACATCGGGTTGTCAACCCGATGTGTCGAACAGCGAATTCAAACTCGCATCGGTGTGCTATGAACACGCACACCGATGCAAGTTGCGCGGCTAACCTTTGGGATTGGCTGTACATCGTAAAGCGGACAAGAATCTCACGTGCTGGACGAATACCCAACCGAATCCCGTAAAAACACGTGGGTATGTCAACGATGAAACGAAGCCAACTAGTCGTTCAGTTTCCAAGTTGTATCGACTTTTCGGCAGACATCGTGGGCGAAAAAGCTCATTCTCTCTTTGCAATGGTAAACGCGGGCTTCCCCGTTCCACATGGAGCGGTCCTCACTGCGAACTTCTTTGAGCCGTGGTTCGACAAAGTCCGAAGATTGCCTACCTGGGAAGCACTAGCCCAGGCAAAGACAGAACGCTGGCCTGAACTCTGCGAAGTTCTTCAGAAACACGGAGTCACGTTGCCGTTTTCGGATTTGCAACGTTCCGCCCTGATTGAGCTGCGTCAGGCACTGAACAATCTGGACCCGTATTCGACGGTAGCGGTGCGTTCATCGTCTCCAGATGAAGACTTGGCGTCCGCATCGTTCGCTGGTCTATACGAGTCAGTCTTAGGTGTCAGCATCGACGAGTTAGACGACGCGGTTAGGCGGTGTTTTGTCTCGAGTCTCGCCGAACGCGTGCTCACATACAAAAAGACAAACGGCATGGACTTTCTTTCGCCAGCGATTGCCGTCATCGTGCAGCAACAAGTGAATAGCGAAATCGCTGGCGTTGGATTCTCACTGAACCCAATCACCAATGACTACGATGAAATTGCGATAGATGCAAACTGGGGATTGGGAGTATCTGTTGTTAGTGGGAGTGTCGCACCCGACCATTTTGTAGTAAACAAAATCAGCCACGAGGTCGTTGAAAAGCGGCTCGGTGGAAAGGCGACTTCTATATGGTTGGCAGCCGGTGGCGGAACTAGAACGCAAACCGATTGTCGTTCGGCTGAGTGGACGCTCAGTGCACTGCAGCTTCGAGGACTCACGGGATTGATTAGCCGAGTCGAGTTACTGTACGGGAAGCCGATGGACGTCGAGTGGGCATTCGCAGAGGGCCAGTACTTCATCCTGCAGGCTCGTCCCATTACGCGATACGTGCCTTTGGCGTCGAGCATGTTGACCAAAGCCGGAGAACGAAGAAGACTCTATGGTGATGCAGCCCTATCCAAGGGGATGACTACCAATGCCCCCATATCCCCGCTGGAGTGCGACTGGGGAACCGCCTTCCTTGGCTCCGTAATGAGAGATTCTTGCGGGATTGAGCCGACCCCCAAGGACGGACTTGTGTTTTACGCGGGCAACAGGCTCTACATGAATTTTTCGAATCTGTTCTGGTTCAGTTCTCCAGCGAAGATGGCGAAGGCAACGGAACCCAACGACCCAGTCATGGCGAGAATCCTCGAAGGAGTCGACGCGACAAAGTATCGCGCTGCTCGACGACCAGGCTGGATAAGCCTTCGCATGCTTTGGTGTATTGTTAAATTGCTTTGGTGGCTGAATCGGCCGTTTTGGAACGTACTGTGGATATTCGTTGCTCCGCATAAAGCTCACCGAAGCTATCGACGCAATGCCGCAGAGTACGAACTTGAACTGCGAGACAATGCAGACTTTGGCCTCACTTTGTCAGCCTTTCGAGAGACCTACGGTACGCTAATGTGGCGACGAGGATTCATGCATTCGATGCCCGCACTCGGGGCGTCGCTCATGGCAATTGCGATGGCAAAGCTTTTGGCAGGTAAAAAACATGAGAACAAGGAACTAGCACAAGCGTTTGAAGTCGGTTCGTCCGACAATGTCGTTGTCCAAATGGGAATCGCGATGAATCGGCTGGCCCACCAGTTGAACGCATCGGATTTTCTGGATGTCGATTTGTTGGCTGAAAGAATCCAAGACCGTGAAATGCCGAGCGAGTTCCTCTCTGCGTGGGATGATTTCAACTCCACCTATGGGTGGCGTGGCCCTTTGGAGATGGATGTTGCAAGTCCTCGTTATGCGGACCGCCCGCAGTTGGCACTTCGACAGATGTCAATGATGGACTGTGGTGAAGCTGGATTCAAACCCGAGAAAGCTCACAAACAGCTGGTCGCTGAACGACAGCGTGCCGGCAAAACATTGATGGCACGGTTTGGTTGGCTACGAAAGAGCCTTCTGAATCGTACAACGGTAGTCATTGAGCTGTTCGGAGGCTCAAGAGACATGCCAAAACACCAGATGGTTTTGTTTGGATACGCGGTTCGCCGAAAAGCCTTGATGGAAGGCGAACGGCTTGTACAAGAAGGTCGTCTCGATTCGGAGAACGACATTTTCAACCTTACTGCAGCTGACGTCGATGCGGCTGACGTCGACCCTTCGTTGGACCTTCGACAACGCGGCAACGACCGAACTGACTTTTCCCGAGGGCTGGTGAGCCACGTTTCGGAATTTCCCCAAGTGATTGACTCACGAGGGCGGATTCTTCGTCCTCCACCGACGGATGAGAAGCCGGGACAACTTTCTGGGTTGGCCGTATCTCCAGGAGTCGTCCGCGGCCCGGTTAAAATCCTGCGAAACCCTCATGACCAACCAATTTGCAAGGGGGATGTCTTGGTTGCGTATACGACGGACCCAGGTTGGACTCCTCTGTTTGTAAATGCCTCGGCTATAGTTCTCGAAATCGGCGGTATATTGCAGCATGGAGCAGTCGTGGCGAGGGAATTCGGAAAGCCGTGTGTTTCGGGCGTCGACCGGGCAGTCTCACGCCTGAAAGACGGGCAGCTCGTCGAGGTGAATGGTGATGAAGGCGTAATCCGAATTCTTCATTCCCAAGCCGACATGTAACTTCCGCGACCTGGACCTAATCGCTCGCAAACTCGGTCGTGATCCGGCCCGTCTGGCTGAAAGTTCCAAACTTCGGGCACGTCGCGAACGGTGTGCATCAGTTGGCGATGGAGCTGGGTGAGGTGCCTGACGGCTGACGTTTTGCGGTGAACACTTTGGGGCCAGAAGGCCGGGTGTATACACCTTCTCCGTGGATTTCCATGGGTTTTATTGGGGGTGTATCGGGTAGGCGAAATGAGCCTGAAACCGCTGAAAAAGCAGGCTTAAACGCGTTTCTGACACTGCGGTGAAATTCGCATTTGAAATCCGCGGCCGCCACCAGGCAAGCAGGCACTTCCGGCTGAATTGGTCAAGCGAAGTACTTGGCATCTGTGAACAGAAAGCTCGTACATGACGGTAGGCTTCGCCCCCTCGGCAAATCTTGACGCAATCGAGCACTCGCCAGACGCACGGTTCATGTGACACGCGCGCCATCATCTTGAAAACGCGTTGGCTCGATACGCCTATTCTACACCGATTCTTTTCACGCTGCACATGGCTGTTTTGTTCGGCACCGATGGTTTGCGTTTCGTTGTTCAGTTGCCACACGCAGCAACCTTCCTGTAAGACGCGACGCAGACCGCCATGGTTTTGCCAGCGTGAGGATACGGCCCTCCTGCGAAACCGGTCTGCCGTACTTCATCTCACATTGCCAGTGCGTTCCCCGCACTGGGGAATGTCGCGTTCTACGAATCAAGGGTTATCAGTCATTCACCGACACGCCCAACGCTTCCCCGCGCCGGGACGTATCTTTCAAGGTTGCAACTCAATCAGGCAGATTCGACGACGCTCGCCAACAACCGTCCTGCCAATGCTTGCCGAATGGGCGACCTACGCCTCTGGCCGGCACAATCGACCCTGGCCGATAAAGGAACTCAATTTCGTGACCAATCTTCGCCAGTTCGCGCTGAAAAACAATCACGTTGTGATCGTCGTTGCCCTGACCGCGATTGCCTACGGCGCCGCCTCGACAGCTCACGGTAAAGATCCGGCGACTCACTGGAATGTGCCGCCGGTCAAATACAACCCGGATTACCCAGGGGCCGGCAGGACAGGAACCGCCAACTACAACAAACTGCAACGGCCTACGGGTAAGCAGCGAATCAACAGGACGCAACTGTACGACAACCAGGGCAATGTGCTGGGCATCGCCAAAGCGGGATTGATCGGCTACTACGGTCGCCGACGCTACGGCGGAATCAACGCGGGGGCGACAACGAAAGTCAAAATCGATGGTAAGGATCGCGTTGTCACCTTCATTGCGGCGGCTCCGACGGTAGGCGGTGGCTCACAATCCGGCTACGTCATCCACTGGGAACTTTCCGGAGCAAAACGAATCCTGCAACTGCAGCAGCAAGTCATCGCAAGAATGCGCAGTCTCTATCCGACCAACGACGGGCGGAGCTACACGAAAATGATCGTCAACGACAACACGTTGCCTTTCGAGCATGCGGAGTACTACGTTGACCCCGGTCGAGATTCTTCCTACACCGCCGGAAAAGCCAAGTACTACTACACGCGTGATGGTGTACTGGATGGACTCATCAACATCCCTGAAACCGGCAAACAGCGATTCGGTGTGTCGTGCGATCAGGCCCCGATCGGCGAGACGTTCTGGATGGACGACAACATTGAAGAGGCGGTCGTTGCCTACTACGCGCCCAGTTCAGAAGTCGTCGCCGGGCGTTTCCGCCTGGTGTACGGTTACTTCATAACCAGCGCCGGAGCGAAGCGATTCTGCTGGACGAACCGGGAATGCCTGAACGTAGGCGAGTGACCGGTTTTGCCGCCCGGCGAAAACGAAAGCCGAATCCGAGCCTTGATGGATCACGACACGATGTTCACGCCCGGCAGTTCAATCGCCCGGGAGTGAACATCGCCCGGGAGCTTGGTGCTCGCCAGCGTAACCATGCTGCCGAGATGGCGGAAAAGTAAGACGCCGAACGCGAGCGAATGAGTCAATTCGGATGGATAGACCTCTTCAGCGAAGACGGAGTGATTGCAGGCAACCAAAATCGCCAGTTGGACTTTCGTTGAAACCTGCCGCCTGATCCGCCAGGAGTCGCATCTGCCAAAGTTCATTTGCTCTGACGACTGGCCGCCCCAAGACCGTCGCCAAAAGAACGACTCAACAGCGTGGCTAACTTGCTCAAGAGTCTTGGCGTCCGCCGCCCAGACGGGTAGTTCGAAATCTACCCTGCCCAACCACACCCTCGAATGGGCACATGAACACCCCATCGAATGTGGGTTCAGTCTCGCAGGTCCCGTCTCTAAGGTTGACCAGAAGACTTCAGTACCAGTTCAAAAGGGCCCTCTATGACTAACCTACTCGCAACCACGAATCGCTTACTACTCGGTGCGATCCTGCTTGGAACTTTCGTCAGCCCTGCAAGATCGGAAATCAACAATTCCACGACCATGCAGGACAATTTCAATGACAACAACATCGACCCTTTCGAAATCTGCACGACCATTGCGCCGAATACGCTGGCTGCCTTCAACAGTAGGCTCAAGTGCGTCTGGCACGAATCCAGAGACAATGGCACAAGAATGACCAGCGGTGCCGAAGCTTGTGCCGATCTCCCCATTACAAAGAAGGGGCGTTTTAAATTCACTTACGCCCTACCTCCAGTTGGGAACGGACGGAACGGTTATCCCCGCTACCCGAACAACAAGGAAGCCGCGATCGCACAGATATTCCAAAGAGGCCACTGCGGGTCCTGGGCGGCCATGGTAATCATCCAAAACAACCAGTTGCTGCTCCGCTATCGCGGGCATTGCGGCGCCCCCATGAACGTCTTGCTGGACGCGAACATCGAACGCAGCGTTCCACACACCGTCAACATCATTTTTACGGCATCTAACAGCTACAACGGATCGGTGAAGGTCAAACTGAACGGCGACGTGGTTCTGAACGAAAAAGGTATTAACTTCGGCTTCGGCACGTGGAATAGCGATGACGAACAAATCGGTGATTCGATGCTCGTGGGAAAATTCGGGCAGTATGCTTTCGACAGTGCCAACTACAGCGACAACGAAATTCGTACGGTGTACTTCGAAAGTGTACTTTGGAAGAAACTTCAGTAACTCAGCCGGACCTTTATTATAGGTTGTCGACGACGCGGATGCTTACCCAAAGCCATTCGAGGCAAAAAGGTTGGCAACCCCCGTTTAGAATTCCGCCTGGAATTGGGTACGGAAGAGCACGCCGTCGTCGCCGACCAGAATGTCGGTAGCCGTGTTCTGAAGCGGGCTACCATCAAGCACCGTAACGTCCATCGAAATTTTGAACTTGAACGTGTCCAGCGGATACCAGTTGATGCCTGCCGCGTACTCGCTGCCGCCACCGTACGGACCACGCACTTCCGAATATCTGGCGTTCACATCCAGTTTTTCCGGGATCAGGAATTTGCCGCCTTCGACATACCAACCTCGCTGGTAAATTTCCTCCACCGGCAAAGCCGCGTCCGCTTCCAACTCTTCGATCCAGCGGAAGAAAGCCTCCGCGTTGAGGCTCCAACCTCGATACTTCATGGCAAAGTCCAACCCGTAGAACCACAGATCGAACCCGGATACCGTCGCTCCGGGAGCCAGCGCGCCCGTCTGGTTCAATCGTGTGCCGTCGGACAGTCGCAGGAAGTCCGTTTCTGGCAGCGGATTGCCGAGCGTTTCGGAGGTCTGTGGCGAGTAGACAAATGAATGCCCAAACCGCACCAACGGATCGCAAGAATGGTCGAAGTCGGTCAGCTGACTCCCATATTTTCCCAGCGGGTCAAAGTACTGCGTCCCCGCGAAGGTCAGGCGATCGTCGGTCGATGAGTTGGGGATGTTGGCCGTCCGATACCCGTTACCGACCATGACCTCATAGTGCCCCGAGTCACCGGTCTTCCCGATGCCGTAGATCCCAATGGTTCGATCAGGGCGAAAGAAGTCATTCGCCATGGGGCGGTCCACGAGTCGGGTGCGCCGGGCGCCCAGCAACCACTGACGACTTGCGGGTACTTTCCGTTTGCCGAGTTGCAGACGGAAGTTGTCCGAAAAGTCCCAGGACCACCAATAGTCAAAGAAGTCCACCGCATGGCGACCGTCGGAGTCACCATCGAGATGAAAGAAGAACCGCAAACGTTCGTCGTGCACCCAGCCCAGAAAATAGAGCCGCGCTCTTTCGATATCGAAAGCATTTCGATTGCGAACCGTACGGGTGACTCCACCGTTGTCCGTCCACGAGTCGACGTCGCGTGCGAACCCGTGGTGGCGGAATTGAATCCAGCCCGGAATCACCAGTTCGTAGGGCAGTCGGGCCTTGTCGACGGAACGGATCACGAAGCCACGATCGTACGTCGGATAAAAATCGAGTTTATGAAAGTCCTCGGCGGTACCGGCTTCGGCGCCACAACTGGGCTCGATACTCTTTTCGACGACGACCGGCAGCAGCTCTGTTTTCGGCTCGCAACCACATGTTGGTTCAGTGCCACCCGACTCTCCAAAAATCGCGTCGTACTTTCCAAAGCCCTCTTTCAGCCGCTCGATTTCCGCCGCCTGCGCAGCTAACTCCGCTTGCATGCGATCGATCGTCGACGTCGATGATCCGCTCACCTGATCCTGCAACCATGCGACTTCCCGTTCCCATTCATCCGCTGCGACGGCGCAGGGAATCGACATCAAGCCAATGCATGCCGCCAATTGACAACAAACCACCAAAAGAGCTCTTTGACCACTCAACTGTTTGGCTCCGTTCTTCCCGCACGACGTAGGTTACAAGGTCAACCTTTGCAATCGGAACGAACGAGATAGCGTGAGAAGTGAGTTTCATCGCCCGCGGATGATGATGCACCGCTAGCCACATTTCATCCCGAATGACCGTTGCCGACTACCACGCCATGTGCCCGCGCTAACAACCTCCATCTCAGCGAAACGAGCGATGGCGACATTCTCGCCAGCATCGACATCGATGCAGTGCTTCTACCTATCGTCCGTCGTCGCGTTGTAAAGATTGCGAGCGTCCCGGTAAGAATTTCGTGCCGCATCAACCTCGCATCAACGCGGCAACGCTGCTACAAGCTTCACATGCACGACCAAACCAACTGCGAACCCGTTGCGCGGCGGTTGGCACACAACGTGCAATGACGTACATCGACACCATATCGCAAACCTAGTGCGTGGGGCACGAAGCCCAGCCGTTTGCGTCCCCAAAATCAGCTTGAAGGAGCAAGGAAGTGAAAACCTTTCAACGAGTAACATTGATTGCCTCAGTCGTACTGCTGGCCAGCTCAACGGCGTGGGGCCAGGGAATGAATGTAGCTCTGCTTGATGTGGGTTACATTTTCGAGAACCATCCTGGCTTCAAGACCCAAATGGACGCCATGAAGGCCGAGGTGCAGTCCTTCGAGCAAACCATGAAACAACAGCAGGAGCAGATCCAGGCCGCCAGCCGCCAGATCTCCAGCTACAAGCCCGGCTCGCCTGAGTACAAGCGACTGGAAGAAACCACGACCAAGCAGATCGCGGACCTGAAGGTTCAGATGCAGCTGAAGCGTAAGTCGATCATGGAAAAGGAAGCCCAGATTTACATGGCAACCTATAAGCAGGTTGCCGCTGCAGTAGCCGCATTCGCCAACCAGAAGAACATCGACCTGGTCTTGCGATACGACCGCAAATCGGCTCCCGGCAATCAGGTGGTTGACCCCAAGGAGACGCTCAAGGTCATCAACCGACCTGTGATCTTCGAAAAAGGCCTCGACATCTCGGACTCCATCCTGCGTCAGGTCAGCGCCGTGGCGCGGACTGCTGCTCCGCGTCGCAACTAGATCCGGGCGAAACAATCCGGGCGAAACAATCCGGCCGAAACAATCCGGCCGATACAATCCGACACCCCCTCAAACGCGGGCATTCCCTAGGTGGAGTGCCCGTGTTTTTTTTGTGGATGTATCGATCGCGGCAGCAGACCGCGATAGCCTCGTTAGCCGCGAACAAACGAGTACAACGCACGGTTTTCGAGAATTCCCACCATTCGTTCCGCAGCCCCAAGAACCTTCGCGAGTTCTTCTTACGGCCCCGGTAGATTCGAACTAACGATGGTCGCGGTCCCCCGCGTGGCAGAAAAGTCAACGCGGCTGGCTTAGCCCGCTTGCAGTTTCTGCTTCGAATGGAAAAATCACCATCAACTTCATCGGTTCTTCATTTCACCTTGTTATCCAAAGCAGTCGGGTCGTGCAACGAAATTTTGAACATTCGCTGGATCAGGTAAAAGGGACCATTTAATGGCTTCTCAATCGGGAAAACACATCACCCTGGGGACAACACTTACCTTGGCGGGGCTCGCGTTGTTTGCTGTTACTCAGGGCTGCGGCGGAAGCGGCACTGGCGGGGGCGGCACAGCGGGCGGAAGCGCAACTGTCGGCGGTGAGGTCGTCAGGATCAGCCGTCAGAACAACTCCGGCACATACGCCTACTTCAAAGAAGTCGTGATCGGCAAAGAAGGCTACTTCAAGCAAGGCTCGATCGACCTCAGCGGTTCGAAAGACGTAGTCGAACAGGTGAGCACCACGCCGAACGCAATTGGTTACAGCGGAATGGGTTACGCCAACGAGCACGTCAAAATGCTCTCCGTTTCAAAGGATGGCGGGGAAGCCGTGCCTCCGACCAGCGAAAATGCGTCCAAAGGCACCTACCCGTTGGCTCGAGGCCTGAACATCTACATCATTGGGGAAGCAGACGGTGCCCTGAAGCACTATCTGGCATGGATCATGTCCAGCGAAGGGCAACAGATCGTCGAGGAGATTGGTTATGTACCAGCTCCTAACGGCGGAGGTGCTCCACCGGAGGGCGATCCTCCAGCGGCGTCAATCAAGATTGCCGGCTCGGACACCATGGTCAATCTCGCTCAAAAATGGGCTGAGGTCTACATGGGCAAGTATAAGGACGTGAAACTGGAAGTCTCCGGTGGCGGATCGGGCGTCGGGCTTGCTGGCCTTCAAAAAGGCACCACGCAGCTCGCCAATGCCAGTCGCGATATCAAGCAGAAGGAAATCGACGCCATCAAGGACAAGTTCGGCAAGGAAGTGTCCCAGTATGTCGTCGCCCTGGATGCTTTGGCCGTCTACGTTCACCCCGAAAACCCACTGGACGAGATCTCGCTCGCGGATCTGAAGGGTATCTACGGTGAAGGTGGCGAAACGACGAACTGGGAACAAGTCTCAAACTGGGAAGCCGCAACGGCCGCCCCAGCAGCAGGCTCGGATTCGCACTAACGCGTCGCGCGAGCCTTTCGTCGGTGGGGTGCCAAATTGGTACCACACACCGGCGAACGACAGGTCATCTCCGCACGAACCTTGCGAAGCGTTTGTGGAGTCGACCAATTTCAGGAACACGCAGTCGGGAATAAGCTTTAGGTGACAGAGACAACACCGGAATCCGGCGACCAGAACGCCGAATCTGCCTCAGACATCGGCGGAGCAACAGGTAGTGACGGCGCCTCGGCTGCGGCTGCCTCGGCCAGTCGTGGCGGCTCTCGATCGTTGCTCGACGCCATCGAGCCGGTCATTGAAGTCGCGATCTACATGTGCGGCTGGAGTGCAATCCTTTTCGTGCTGGCGATCTTCGCGTTCGTCTTCAAGGAAGCGTTTCCGGCGCTGTCCTGGCTGGACCTTGGCGAGTTTTTCACCACGGATATCTGGCGACCGGAAGAAGAAGGCGACGGAGCCCGATACGGGATTCGGGCTCTCATTATCGGCACCGCATGCGTAACGGTGGGCTCGACGTTGCTATCCGTGCCACTTGGTCTCGGTGCCGCCGTCTACCTTTCGGAATTCTGCTCGACACGCGTACGAGAAACTCTGAAGGTCATTATCGAGCTTCTCGCGGCGATTCCCTCAATCGTTTGGGGCTTCATTGGAGTGGTGATCCTGCAGCCAATCATCGTCGACGTCACGGCGTGGCTGAACGCCTACCACCTGTTTCCCAAGGCACTGGTCGGTGTCAACATTCTCAACGGAAGTATCATCCTTGCCCTGATGAGCGTTCCGGTGATTGTCTCCGTCGGCGAGGACGCACTGAAAGCCGTACCGGACTCGTTTCGCGAAGCCGCCTTGTCGCTGGGTGCCAGTCGCTGGGAAGTCGTCTACAAAGTCCTGTTTCCGGCCGCGAAGAACGGCCTATTGGCTGCCGTGCTGTTGGGCATCGGTCGCGCGATTGGCGAAACCATGGCCGTGCTACTGTGCACGGGTCACTCGGTTCGCATCCCCACCAGCGTCGTGGATCCAGTGAGGACCATGACGGCGACCATCGCCGCGGAACTTGGCGAAGCCGTCGACGGCGGACGCCACTATCAACTGTTGTTCCTGATTGGAGTCGTCCTCTTCGTGCTGACGTTCATCGTGAACCTCGTCGCGGATGTCGTCGTCAAAGGCGTTGGAGGGCAAAGCGATGGCTAACGGACGCGAGATCCACCACTGCCACGTCTACCCCGGCGCACCCGCGAAAGACGCCTCGGCGAACGACAGCAGCCAGGTGAACGACAGCAGCCAGGTGAACGACAGCAGCCAGGCGAATGACATTTTCGCAACACTCGACGAGGCTACCGTTGCCATCTCGGCCGGACTCACGGATGACCTCCAGGAAGTCGTCATCACGTTTGCCGACAGCCCGGACAACCTTCAGCAGCCTCCCGCCGACCCGCCGCGATACCAATACTACTTCGACCGCCATCGAATCGGCGAGGACGGTGACGGCTCCGACCTGTCACCATGGTCTTCCATCCCGACTGCGCTCGGCGAACTGAAGGAATTGCAGGCTGCCGGCCGATTCAGCCCCGCCGCCGGGCAGAGCGTTTCTATCAAGCGTCGCGAAACTTTCACCGCGACAGCAATGGAAAAACGAAAGAAGCTGAGCGAGTCGATCGCACACTACACCTTCATGATGATGGCGATCGTGCTGGTGTTGCCAGTCTTCGCCATTCTCGGCTACCTGACATACATGGCGTGGCCCGCGCTGAACGTGGATTTCATCGTTCAGAACCCCAAGAACGGCATGACCGAGGGCGGCATCTGGGCTCCGCTGGTGGGTACCTTTTTCCTCGTCTTTGTCTCGCTGCTGGTCTCCGCTCCGATTGGCGTGCTGGCCGGGGTCTATCTGAACGAGTACGCCTCGGACAACTGGTTCACCCGCTTGATCAACCTCGCGGTTGTGAATCTCGCCGGCGTGCCAAGTATCGTGCATGCCCTGTTTGGCGTTGGAGCTTTCGTGCTGTTTGCGAAATTTGGCGAATCACTGATTGCCGCCGCCTGTACGCTGGCCGTCATGACGCTGCCCGTCATTATCACCAGTACGCGGGAAGCGTTGGCGTCCGTCCCCATGTCGTTTCGAGAAGCGTGCTGGAATATGGGAGCATCGAAATGGCAGACGATCCGTACGATCGTGCTTCCCAACTCCGTCAGCGGAATCCTCACGGGGGTCATTCTGCAGGTCTCGCGAGCTGCCGGTGAAACGGCACCAATCCTGTTCACCGGCGCCACGTTCTTCATGGCCGTTCCGGATGAAGGAATTGGCTACTACCTGCCTTACGGACTGGGTGACAAAGTCATGGCACTTTCCATGCACCTCTACACGCTGCGGACACAGATTCAGAACGCACCGGCTCATATGGAATACGGAACGGCCGTTGTGCTGATTGCCCTCGTCCTGGCCGTGAACAGCGTTTCGATTGGCATCCGTGCCTATCTGCGATCGCGCAAGAAATGGTAATCAGAGGCGTTACGCATATGGCCACAGGCAACGATATGACACTTGAGAAGTCCCAAGCCAACGAGCAGGGTGGTACGACACAGCCGCCGATCATCGAGTTCGATGACGTGACCGTGAAATATGGCAATCACGTTGCGTTGCAAAACATTACGTTCGACGTGCCGCAAAACTCAATCGTCGGCATCATTGGACCAGCCAATTCCGGCAAAACGACATTACTGAAGTGCATCAACCGCACGATCGACTTCACGGATTCGGCACAAGTGACCGGCCGAGTGGCAGTGGAAGGGGCGGACGTCCGTCAGATTCGCAACGTCTACGATCTTCGCCGCCGGGTTGGCATGGTCTTTCCGCTACCGGTTGGCTTACCGCTTTCGATTTACGAAAACGTTGCGTACGCACCCCGTCGCGCGGGACTCAATGACCGCCAGGAACTCGATGGCCTCGTCGAAAAATGCCTGAAGCAAGCCATGTTGTGGGACGAGGTCAAAGATCGCCTGAACACTCTAGGGACCAAACTGTCCGGCGGCCAACAGCAACGCCTGACAATGGCGCGTGCACTCTCGCACCGCCCGCAGATCCTGTGCCTCGACGAATTCTCGATTGCCATTGATCCGGTCACGACAATGAAAATCGAAGATGTGCTGCTGGAACTGAAAAATGAAATGACGATCGTCCTTGTGACCAATCTGGTCCAGCAGGCTCACCGACTGGCGGACCAAACGGCCTTTATTAACAAGTCGGAACTGGTTGAAATCGGAGATACCGAAAAGATGTTCTCCGAACCGGACAACAAGCTGACGTACGAATACGTGACCGGGGGATTCGGCTAGTGGAACCGTCAGTAGACACACAGCATGACAGTACCGCACAAGCGTCATCGGAAGACGCGAGGTACAGCATTACAACGCGGGACGTGAGTCTCTGGTACGGCGATTTCCAGGCACTCTTCGACGTTACGGTCAACATTCGTCAGGGCATCATCACGGGCCTGATTGGACCTTCTGGTTGTGGCAAGACGACCCTGTTGCGCAGTTTCAACCGCATCAACGAACGTTATGGCAATGTGACCACGAAGGGCGAAATCAAGATCCTCGACAAGAACATCTACGACGAGGATGTATCGCTCAGCGAACTCAGAAAGTCGGTCGGGATGGTGTTCCAACGCCCCAACCCGCTGCCGATTTCGATCTACGACAATGTGGCCTTCGGATGGCGCATTCACACACCGCGCGGAAAAGCGGGACGCATCCAGCGTGACGAACTGGTCGAAACGTCACTTCGCGAAGTTCAGCTCTGGGATGCCGTTAAGGACAATTTGCGACGTAAGGCGACCAACCTCACGCTCGAGCAACAACAGAAGCTGTGCATTGCCCGACTGTTGCCTTTGAAACCACGTGTCATCCTCATGGATGAGCCCTGCTCGGCACTTGATGCCGAGGGAACCGAACGCATCGAAGAGTTGCTTACCAGCCTTCGAGATCGATACACGGTCGTCATTGTCACACACAATATGGCACAAGCACGACGCGCATCGGACGAATGCATTTACATGTTGTTGGGTAAGATTATTGAGCATGGCAAAACCTCCGACCTCTTCCTGAATCCTCAACACAAGGAAACCGAGATGTACATTGAGGGGCGATACGGATAGAGTGAGTAGTTGGTCAAAAACCAGAACTACAGCGATTATCCACGGCATGTCGACTCCCCAACCAGTAAAGCCACCAGCATGAAAAGGCTTGAGAACGAGCTGGAGGACCTTCGGACGATGGTTTCCCAAATGGGATCCCTGACCGAGAAGATGGTCTTTCGCGTTGCCGACGAAATCCGGGGAGTCGGGCAGGGCGACATCTACGACGAAGTCATCCGGCACGAGGAACAGCTGGATAACATGCAACTGGATGTCGACCGGGAAGCGGTCCGCATTCTGACGGTCTACGCCCCCGTGGCATCCGACCTGCGCTTTGTGCTCTCGGTGACTCGGGTTTCCGCCGAACTGGAACGCATTGGCGATCAAGCAAAGAACATTTGCGGCAATCTCGAATTGATGCGTACCAAGGGCATCGCAACGGCCATTCCTCAAGTCAGAAAAATGGCCGAAGAAGTTTGCGAGATGGTGCAAAATGCGATGGATGCTTTCGTGAAAAACGACAGCCGCAAGGCTCGGGCGACCATCTCGTGCGACGACCTGGTTGACGCGTTGAACGACCAGGTCATGGAAGAACTCCTCAATGACGACGTCGTCCGCCGAGGCATCGAAGAACCGCTGGACATGGCCGGAACGATGGCGCAGATCCTGCTTAGTCGCTCGCTGGAACGGGTTGGTGACCAGGCTACCAATATTTGTGAAGAAGTCGTTTACATGGTCAAGGGCGACGACATTCGTCATCAATAGCAGGGCGAAATTCTGGAACCGGCGGTGGTCAGGTTGAGCTGAACCGAAACGTCGACAATGATGGTCGGTAGACGTTCGTTTCCCTTCGTTACACTTAGGCTGTGCATGTCGACCAAGCTCTTCTGGAAGTTTTTCCTTCCAAGCGTTGCCGTTAACGCGATAGCCATTCTTGGCACCGCATGGCTTGCTCACCGAGCGCACGCGTCACTCGTTGACTTCATCCCTTACGGCGTTGGATTCTTCGTCGCCGCCTCGTTCGCCTGCTGGTGGCTGGTGAAACGTACGATCGGTCCGCTGGACACACTGGAGAACGCGACAAGGCAAATCGTCGCCGGTAACTTTACCGAACCGGTTTACTTTGGCGTCCGAGGAGATTTCCGGAAACTGGCATCGCAGCTGAATACCATTCGCAGCGAGATGTCAGACCGCACGGAAGAAATGACCCGACTGACGCGGGTTCTCGCCGCCATGACCGACGGTGTGATTGCGTTGGATGATGCCCAGCGAATCCAGTTTGCCAACGCAGCGGCAGGACAGCTATTGGGATTCAACCCTGAAGAGGCGCATGGCCGTCCGTTGCTGGAGGCAGTCCGCAACAACAAGCTGCAGGAGCTGGTCGTTCGCCTACGCGCCTCCCAGCGACAGGAAGAGATCGAAATCAAATGGGGCGACGACAACCTCCGCAACCTGCTGGTCCATGCCACCAGTGCCAACCCCGACGCATCCGACAACGGCATGAACGTTTCGATCGTGCTGATGATCTACAACCTCAGCGAAGTCCGCCGTCTCGATGCGATGCGTCGGGATTTCGTGGCGAACGTCTCGCATGAGCTGAAAACTCCGCTGAGTTCCATCAAGGCCTATGCGGAAACGCTCAGTGCCGGAGCCATCAATGATGAAGCCAACCGCAGTCGATTCGTGGCGCAGATTGAGGAACAGGCCGATCGACTACACCAACTGATTTCCGATCTGCTCAGTCTTGCACGTATCGAACAGGGCAATCAGCTACTAGAAATCCAGCAGATCCCGATCGCTCAGGTCGTCAAGCTGTGCGTCAAGGAACAACAGCGGGCAGCCTTGCAAAAGAACATTGAGCTGGTCATCGAGTCCAGTGATGATGCGGTCTGCGTGAACGTTGACGAAGATGGCCTGCGGCAGATTCTTGTCAACCTGATCGACAATGCAATCAAGTACACGCCGGACCGCGGCAAAGTGTCGGTCGGCTGGAATCAGGAAGCTACCGAAACAACGCTCACCATCTCGGACACCGGTATCGGAATTCCCGACGACATGAAAGAACGAGTTTTCGAACGGTTCTTCCGCGTCGACAAGGCAAGGTCTCGAGAACTGGGCGGAACCGGACTCGGTTTGGCCATCGTGAAACACCTTGCCCAAAGCTTCGGCGGCGGCGTCGCGGTGGCAAATAATCCCGCAGGCGGCACTCGCTTCATCGTGAAGTTTCCCAGGACCTAGATGCGGTCTACTATTGAGAAACGGCCACAAGCAGGCCGCTCCACCAATCCACCGGATAAAAGATGTCCACGCACATTCTTGTAGTTGAAGACGACCGGGCGCTTTCTGATGTGCTCACTTACAACCTTGAACAAGCCGGATACAAGGTGTCCATCGCGCGTGATGGACAGGACGCCCTGAATCAGGCTGAAACCAAACAACCGGACCTGATCGTGCTCGACCTGATGCTGCCTGTGCTCGATGGCCTGGAAGTGTGCCGTCGACTCCGGGGCAATGCGATCACCCGCGAGGTGCTGATCATCATGCTCACTGCCAAGTCCGAGGAATTTGACGAAGTCGTTGGCCTTTCGGTCGGTGCTGATGATTATGTTGGCAAGCCGTTCAGCATTCGAATTCTCATGGAACGGATCAAGTCGCTCATACGACGCCGAGACACTTCTTCCGCCGATCACGATATCATTTCCAGTCAGGGTGTCACGGTCGACCGCCGTAGTTTTCGGGCTTCGTTGGGCGAAACGATCATGGACCTGACGCCCAGTGAATTCGGGCTGCTGGACGTGATGATCCGCCAACCCGGTCGAGCCTTCTCAAGGGCCGAGTTGATCGATGCCGCCCTGGGGAAGGACGCGCTCGTTCTGGAGCGAACGGTCGACGTCCACATTCGCGCTTTGCGGCAGAAAATGGGGCAGCAAGGCGAGCTCGTCGAGACCGTTCGCGGTGTTGGTTATCGCTTTAACGACGGCCGATAACTGCCTTAACCCAATCTTCACCCTTGTTTCATAGGGGATTCACCAGGCTCCCATAATCTGCCCCAAGCTTCGTCCGAAGCAAAACGAGATCGAGCACCACAAGGGAAGGGCACCTCGGGAAACAAGCATGTCTTACACGTCAACACCCTTGCAAGATCGGCCGTACACCTCAGAGGACTCGGAAGAACGCAAGATGTCGAAGTCTCATATTCTGGTGGTCGAAGACGACAAGTCATTGGCTGACGTCCTGTCCTACAACCTTTCGCAGGCCGGCTTTGAAGTTTCCGTTGCTCGCGATGGGAAGGATGGTCTTCAACAGGCCGAGGTGAAAGTCCCCGACCTTGTCTTGCTCGACTTGATGCTGCCGGAGATGGACGGTCTCACCGTTTGCCGCCGCCTGAGAGCCAACGCCGTGACTCGTGACATGCTGATTGTCATGCTGACGGCGAAGTCGGAAGAGTCAGATCAGGTTGTAGGATTTTCACTTGGGGCCGACGACTATGTCAGCAAGCCCTTCAGCATCCGCGTGCTACTGGAACGACTCAAGGCACTACTGCGACGCCGTGAGGGCAGCGGAACGGATCACGACGTCGTGTCCAGCCGGGGGGTAGTGGTCGACCGACGAGCTCATCGTGTGACCGCGGGCGAAGTCTTGCTTGATCTTACGCCCAGTGAATTCAGCCTGCTTGACGTGCTTATTCGCCAACCGGGCCGGGCGTTTTCGCGAGCCGAACTGATCGATGCGGCGTTGGGCAATGACACGATCGTCCTGGAGCGAACCATCGACGTCCATATCCGGGCGCTCCGGCAGAAACTCGGTTCGTTCGCGGACGCGGTCGAAACGGTTCGCGGAGTGGGTTATCGATTCCGGGATCCGCGTCACGAGTAGGCAGTAGCAGGTAGCCAGTAGCAAGTAGCAAGTAGGCAGTCTCGCATCGATGGCGATGGCAATACCGGCTGCTTGTGCCAGGCGAAGCAGCCACCTACCGGCTGAGTGCTGCTGCATCAACGCCGCACGTTCCTGCAGCGTTGCCCATTCCAGCGTTCGTGTTTCGCCGTTGCGAACGCAAGCTAGTCAGCCGGTTGCACACGTGCCGGCACATCGTTGAGCTGTCGGCAACTAAGCCCATTCAAGCCCGGTGGCCTTCTTGACGCGATTCTCAAACTCGCCAATCAGTCCGCCCAGAATATCCCAACCATTGGGTTTCCGCACTTCGATGTCTCCCTGCTTGTTGACGCGAACGACGGTTTCGTCCGTAACGCCCACATCAGCGAGGTTAACAACGCCCAACTCGTCTTCTTCCAACATTTCGGAAAGCGTCTTGCCGGTCATTTCGATGAACATGGATTTGGTCTCGATCCCGCGTTTGTACCAAGCTTATTCTAATTTCAGATCGACATTTTTTCACGAGGAAGCGTTTGATTTTTCGGCCAGTTTACGCCGGAAAAGCTCGCTCAACTCCTGAATTTCCTCAACGTGAAGCTGCTCGGCACGCATCTCCGCGTTGAATGGGCTCCCTGCGAGCACTTCGTCGACGTCGGACTTCTCCAGCTCGTACTTGAACGCACTGTTGAGCACGCTCCGCAGATACTTACGGCGGTGGAAGAAGAGCGCCCGGACAAACTTGTGGTAGAAGCTCAAATCCGGAATTCGCTCGCGTTTTTCCTTTCGCGGCCGAATACAGATGATGGCGGATGTAACCTTGGGAGGTGGCCAGAAGACCGAAGGCGGTAACTCGCGTACCAGCTCGACATCAGCCATGCTCTGCACCCAGATACTCAGTGCGCTGTAATCCTTGGTCGATGGGACCGCCATGATGCGATCGGCCAATTCCTTTTGAATCGTCACCGACATGAGCGCCGGCAGTTCGTCCCAATGCAAGAGATTGGAGATCAGCGGCGTCGCAATGTTGTACGGCAGGTTGGCAACCAGTTTCAGCTGCCTACCGGGCTCGTCCGCGATTCGGGCGAGCACCGTTTCGATCACGGTATCGTGAATGTTGTTCTTGTTGCGTAGCGCATCCTGCTGCAACAGCGTGACGTTGTCGAAATTCTCCAGCTCCTCCGAGGCGATCTGAGCCAACCCGGCGTCGATTTCAACGGTCACCAGATGACCAACTTCCGGCGCGATCAATCCCGACAGGGATCCCATGCCCGTCCCAACCTCCAGAACCACGTCATCTTTCGAAAGCTCCGCCGACCTCGCTATTAGCTCGATCAGGTTGAGATCCACCAGAAAGTTCTGTCCGTGCCGCTTGTCCGGCTGAAGCCCCACCTCGCGCATGCGGGCTCGGAGATAACTGATCGTTTGTCGTGCCGGCGGCATGAAGAGTCCGGATAATGAGTGAGGGTAGGGGAGGCCGTTCGTGAGCCGACCGAGGTACGGTCAGGCTCCTGCGATCTGTTGTTGCACGTATTTGGCCAACAGATCAGTCTCCAGATTAACCGGATCACCCACCTCTAGTCGACCCAGCGTCGTCACATTCAACGTGTGCGGTATCAACGCGACGCTGAATCGTTCGCTTTCGACGTCCACCAGCGTCAGACTGACGCCGTCCACGGCCACCGAGCCTTTGCTGGCCATTTGCCGACTGAGCGTCTCCGGCATGCGAAACCAGAAAGTCGACCAGTCCTCATCGTCCAACCGCTCGTCCAGATGCCCAATAGCGTCGACATGCCCCGTGACAAAATGCCCGCCCAGCCGATCGCCCATCTTCAGCGAGCGTTCCAGATTGACGGCCGAACCGGCCTGGAAATCACCCAGATTCGTGCGTTTCAGCGTCTCGGGACCGGCATCAAACAGAAGATTCGAGCCGTCAATTTCGACCACCGTCAGGCAACAACCATTATTGGCAATGCTGTCGCCGATCTCCGCATCGCCGGCCAGTGGACCAGCGTCCACAATCAACCGCAGGCCGGGCCCCATCGCCGTGGTACCCACAACCTTACCAAGGTGCTCCACAAGACCAGCAAACATGGTCGGTTCCAGTTCAGTTCGCGTAGAAGTTCAAACCCCGATGCAGCCGTTGAGAATGGCCTGTTTCACCATCTCTTGCAAGCTGACTACGTCGTTTTGACGTAATTTGATTCAACGCGCGAACATTGTTGCGGCTTACGACCGCCCCAGCATCGCCTGAATGACGCGATCGAAGGAACTGGTTGTGTCCTCGGAAATGACCACTCGGTCGCCCGGTTGGATCGCGTAGTCGGTTTCCATCGAAATGCGTCGATTCGGACCAAAAGTGGCCTCCAACTTGTGACGCTCGCCGGAACTCGGACTCCTGCGCACGATGTACGCCTTCTTGTGCCGGAATTTAGCCTTCGAATTGTCGATCAGGTCCTGCAGTCGCATGTCCGGTTTCAACGCCACCTCGGTATTGATGGCCTTGCGATTTGCCGGTCGAATCTGAACAGTAATCTTGTCGGAGGCGCTCTCGAACGACTTGTTAATGTCGTCCGCTCCAGGCATCGTCACAAGCGTTTGGCACCCGGACAGGCAGGCGAGCATCGCCGCGGCTACAAGGGGAGCAACAAGTCGAAGAGTCTTCGGGACGCGGTCCGTCGCGTTACGATCCATAGCTGAGTCCTTTACTGGGCGGAACGTGTGCAGGGCGGGGTTTACCTGAACTTCGTGACCCGCAATGTTCGCCAAATCGGTAATTAGCACGTAATTCCTGAAGTCAAAATGCCGATTTGCCGAAACTGCCAGATTTTCCGCGAATATTGAGCTGTTGCCGCTAGCTGAGACTGCGACTACCATTTGACGAAATTTGCCCACTCCGATCATGCACGTATGAACAACCGAGATTCTCAACCAACAATGGCCGGAGACGCGATGACAGAAGCCCCGTTGCCCGTTCACCCGGATTCGTGGACGCGACGTCATTTGGTCGATCTCGAAAGCCTGGCTGCGGAGGAGATCGAAACGATCCTGAATGTTGCCGACCAGTTTCGCCTCGCAACGGGCATCTGCAAGAACAAGGTGGACGTGCTGAAGGGCAACACCTGCGCCAACATGTTCTTCGAGAATTCGACACGTACTCGCAACAGCTTTTCGCTGGCCGCGCGTCGGCTGGGCGCTGACACGATCGAGTTCTCCGCTTCCGGCAGTAGCCTCTCCAAGGGCGAATCGTTCATCGACACGGCAAAAACGATCGAAGCGATGAACATCGACGTGGCCGTGATTCGGCACAGCACACCAGGCACTCCCCATCTTCTCGCGCGTCATCTCGATTGCTGTGTGGTGAACGCGGGAGACGGCCCTCACGAACATCCCACCCAGGGCCTGCTAGACATCCTGACCATTCGCCAACATCGCCAGCAGCTCGATGGACTGACGGTGGCCCTGGTCGGCGACATCGCCCACAGCCGAACCGCCCGATCCAACATCTGGGGTCTCAAGAAACTTGGTGCGCACGTGATCGTGTGCGGACCAGCCACGCTCGTATCACGCCGGTGGGAAGAACTGGGCGTTGAAGTGGCCCATAACCTCGATGAAATCCTGCCACGCTGCGACGTCCTGAATCTGTTACGAGTGCAGTTTGAGCGCCAGTACACGCGTCCGTTTCCGTCCGTTCGGGAGTACGCGTTGTTGTACGCCATGAACCATGAGCGGATGTTGCGAGCCAAAAAAGACATCCTGATTATGGCTCCCGGTCCCATCAACCGCGGCGTGGAGATTACCTCGGACGTCGCAGACGGTTCCCAGAGCGTGATCCTTGAGCAAGTGACTAACGGGTTGGCAATACGCATGGCGGTTCTGTTTCTGATTTGTGGGGCTCCTCGTGGCTGAAACGTTGATCACTAACGGTCGAATTATCGATCCATCGCAACGCATCGATCGCGTCGCCAACCTGGTCCTCCAGGATGGCATCATCCAGGGCATCGACGTTCCCTCATCACCGGACTGCGAGGTCTTCGACGCGGGCGGCAAACTGGTGGTGCCCGGCCTGATCGATATCAATACCCAGCTTCAGGAACCCGGCTGGGAGGAAGACGAAACGATCGAAACCGGAACGGCCGCGGCGCTTGCCGGCGGGTTTTCTTCGATCGCCTGCGGACCGAACACCGATCCCGCCATTGACACTCAGGCCAGCGTCGAATTTGTCCGCCATCAGGCAGCAATCGCCGAAAACTGCAACGTGTTTGTGCTCGCTTGTGTCAGCAAGAATCGCGACGGGCAGGAACTGGCGGAACTGGGTACGCTCCATGCTGCCGGTGCCGTTGGCTTCACCGACGCCGGGCGGCCCATTCACAACGCGGACCTGCTGCGACGCGCGCTCGAATACGCCAAGATGTTCGACCGCCCCGTGCTCAATCACCCCGAGGTCCTGGAACTGAATCAGGAAGGCGTGATGCACGAGGGCCTGATGTCCACGATCCTTGGCCTGCGCACGATGCCTTCCGAAGCGGAAGATGTGATGACCGGCCGCGACATCCGCCTTGCCGAAGCGACGCGTGGCAAGCTACACCTAATCAACATCTCCAGTGGTGGCAGTGTCGAGCTTCTGCGACGCGCCAAACACCGCGGCGTCGAGATCACCGCGGGCATCGCAGCGCACCATTTTTCGCTGACAGACGAACTGCTACGAACCTTCGATTCGAATTGCAAAGTCAATCCGCCGCTGCGATCCACGAAACATGTCGAGCAGTGTGTGGCGGGTCTGGCGGACGACACGCTAGAGGTCATCTGCAGCGGTCACTCGCCCCGCGCTCACGAGAAAAAAATCCACGAACTGGATCGGGCGCCGTTTGGAATCAACTCACTGGAAACGACCATTGGGCTGGTGGTCAAACATCTCATCGAGCCCGGGCATCTCACCTGGCTGAAGGCGATCGAAAAGCTGTCCACCAACCCCGCGCGAATTCTGGGGCTGGACAACAAAGGGACTCTGGCCCCGGGAGCGGACGCGGACGTCACGATCATCGACCCGTCGACGACGTGGAAAGTGAACCCAAAACTGTTCCGTTCCAAGAGCCGCAATACGCCACTGGAAGGCCACGAACTGATTGGCCGCGCAGACGCCGTCTACGTAGCGGGCGTGCAGAAATTCCTGCGTGCCTGACACTGGCTTAAGGCCTATTTCACAGCACGTCGGGCCAGTACCGCGTCATTCAGATCCGACAGCAGGACGGTTGTTTCTTCCCAACCAATGCACGCGTCCGTGATGCTCTTTCCGCGAACCAGGTCGCTGGCCCCCAGCTTCTGGTTGCCCTCTTCCAGATTGCTTTCAATCATGACGCCCATGATGCGGTCGTCGCCATACCCCAGTTGAGCGCAGATGTCGCGGCAAACGTAGTGCTGCCGCTTGTGCTTTTTGCGGCTGTTGGCATGGCTGCAGTCAACCATGATGCGGGTCGGCAAGCCGGCCTTCTGCAACAGTTCGGAGGCCGAATCGATGCTGGCGGCGTCATAGTTCGTGTATGGTCCACCACGCAGGATGATGTGGCAGTCGTTGTTGCCTTCGGTCGCGAAGATGGCGGAAGTGCCCTCTTTCGTGACGGAAAGGAAATGGTGCGGATTCTTGGCAGCACCAATCGCATCGACCGCGATTTGCACACTTCCGCCGGTACCATTCTTGAATCCAACCGGACAGGACAGCCCTGATGCCAACTCGCGATGGCCCTGGCTTTCTGTCGTCCGGGCACCTATGGCTCCCCAGCCAACGAGATCTGCGAGGTACTGAGGACTGATGAGATCCAGGAACTCGGAACCCGTTGGCAGGCCCAGGGCGTTGATGTCTCGCAACAGCCCTCGCGCCGTTCGTACGCCACGATTGATTTCGAAACTGCCGTCCAGACCGGGGTCGTTGATCAGGCCCTTCCAGCCTACGGTTGTCCGCGGCTTTTCAAAATAGACCCGCATCACGACCAGCAACTGGTCCTTAAACTTCTGCTGCATTTCGACCAACCGGCCGGCGTATTCCATTGCGGCTTCCGGGTCGTGAATCGAGCAGGGACCGACGACAGCGACCAGTCGATCGTCTTTTTCGTGCAGCACTTCATGAATGCCGTCGCGAGCGGTAGCCACCGTCTGGGCAACGCTTGCTTCGACAGGAATCTCCTCCATCAGCGACTGGGGCGTCATCAATTTCTTGATGGCACGAATACGTAGGTCGTCTGTGGCCGGGTTCTTGGATTGCTCGGACATTCTGGTCTCGATGGATCTTTCTACACTACCGCGTTAAACATCGACTATCGTCAAAGTCAGGGAAATTTCAACCGGTCAACGCTTATTCCGACCGTGCTCCCCCAATCCCTCCAAACCGGCCGGCACGCTGAGTTGCCAGCTTGGCGTTCTGCAAAGAATTCCATGCATCTCACCGGTTGTTTTCGGTACCTGCCAAATGTCGGTATAAAGATGGCAACAGGCAAGAGAACGTGCGCACAACCTTCTGGTTCGCGGAATGGCCAAAGAAACACATCTTTTCGCACCATCAGAGCGACTTCTGGAGATCGCCGAGGAGTTCCTCGATCGCGTGCGCAAAGGTGAATCTCCCTGCGTCGAGGAGTACTCGGCCCGGTACGCGGAGAACTCCTCCGAAATCAATCGCTATCTCCCGATGCTGCTACCGGCGAGCACGCAATCCACGCGAACCGACGATGAGCGTGATATCCCCGTTCATCCGGAATCGATGCCAACGGGAATCAACCGATATCTGCTGGAACGATTGCTGGGCCGCGGAAGTATGGGGGCCGTCTACCTGGCACGCGATCTGGAGCTGGATCGCACCGTTGCCTTCAAGATTCCGCGGATTCGCCACATTCAATCCGCCGAGCGGTTTTATCGGGAAGCCCGCGCGATGGCCACCGTCACGCACCCAAACATCTGCCCGGTGTATGACGTTGGCGAGATAGAAGCGGAAGACATCGACGATCCCAGCCTGCTCTCCGCGGTCGGCCGTCCGTTCATGACGATGGCCTACATTGATGGCGACGATCTTTCCGAGCTGTTGACGACGCCGTGGGAGCCGCGCGTGGCCGTCGAGATGATCCGCAAGGTCGCATCGGCATTGCAGGTCGCTCACGAGGCCGGCGTTGTGCACCGCGATATCAAACCCGGCAACATCATCGTCGACCGTAATTTCGAACCGGCCATCACGGATTTTGGGTTGGCGATGCGAAACTTGCCGGACGAAGTGGAACTCACTCTGGACGGTCAGATCATCGGTAGCCCGGCCTACATGTCGCCCGAGCAAATCAATGCCGACCCCGCTCTGGGGCCTCGTGCCGACATTTACTCGTTGGGAATCGTGCTCTACGAAATGGTTTCCGGGCAACGTCCTTTCAGCGGCTCTCCGCTCACACTGCTGCGCGACATTTGCTGGAAAGAGCCGCCCAGCCCGAGGCAGTATCGCACCGAACTGGATGCGGGAATCGAGTCGATCTGTCTGAAAGCGATCGCCAAGGAACCGGACGACCGATATCAAACCGCAAGCGAGCTGGTTGCGGACCTCGATGCCTGGTTGGCAGGCGACCGGGTCGCGTCGTCACCGGCTCCCCGAAATCGCGTGTTGGTTTTCCTTGCCCCCATCATCGCCACAGGATTCATCGTGTTTGGTGTCCAGTCGATCTGGCCAACCAACTCCACTACGCCGCCGGACGCCTTGCCCGAAAGTTCCCCGGATGGCTCGACCGCAACGACTCCGCCACCACCTACATCCACCCGCGATGACGTGGCGGCCCAAACCCTGCGCAATCGCCTGAACGCCGTTTTCCAGCGGCAATTCCGGGAGCGAACGGGAACGACGAAGCTTCCCGACATTTCGTCCGAATACGCAGCGATTTTCGCAGAGAAGGGCATCACACCTGAATCCAGCTCGGTCCGTTCCGTCGGCGACTTCCTGGACGCACAAAGTGCCGCCAGTCGCCACGAGTTGCTGATTGGACTCGAAGCATGGCTCGTTTGCATCACACGAGAAACCGAGGATGTGCCGGCCCCGTGGCTGCGAGCGATTCTGGAGGCCGAACATGCCGAACACAGCCCACTCAGAAAAACGCTACTGGAAGTCGACGACGTTCGATTGGCCGTGCTGCCCAGACAATACCAGGCACGGCATTCCGACCCGCGACTGGCCATCATCTGGAGCCTGTACCTCAACCAGATCGACAAGATCGCGGCGGCAGACTTTCTTATGTCCGCTTACAACGTGTATCCCGATGACCCGTGGATCAATATGGCGGTCGGCTTGCAGCATCATCGCGACGGCGACCCGGAAAAGGCACTGCCAAATCTTCAGCTCGTTGACGAACAACTTCCGAGTGCCCACACATCAACGCTGCTGGCGCAGTGTCTTCTGAAAACCCACCAGCCCGCCAAAGCCGCCGATGCGGCACGAAAAGCCATTGAGCTGGCACCTGAATACGCCAACGCTCACCTTGTCCTTGGCCATGCACTATTCCGGCTGGATCTGTTCCAGGAGGCGGAAGGGTCGCTGGCCAAATCGCTGGACATGGACTGCGCCCGGCGAGCCGTAGCCCTTGCGCTGCGAGCCCGATGCGTGGCTCGACTAGGTGCCAAGTCGGATGCCATGCCGTACGCGGAGGAAGCGATTGCCATTTTCCGCGAAGAGAATTCCTTGCCACGTATCGTGCAATTCATGAAAAACATGCTGCACGATGTCGAAGCAGAATCGGAACATTCCTTTGTTCACCATCGGTTTGTGCTGATCCGTGAATTGTATCGGGCGGCCGAAGAGCTGGAGCAAATCTACCTGGCGCGGCCCTACGTCGATCGGGCACTCCGTGATCTGGTATCGATGGAGGAAACCGAGACGCATCGAATCCGACGGCTCCGCAAAATGCTGTCGACCATCGACAAGAGCCGAAAACCCAAACCGGGGCGGCCTCACGGCGGTTCGTAGATTGGCTGCACGATCGGTGAATCGATCGGCTCGTGCGTCACTCCGTTGCTTCCATCCCCTTGCTCGCTCAACAACAAGACAGTGAATTCGCCGGAATGTTGCGGCAGCAGGCTATCTACTCGCCTGGAGTCACGCGATAATCGTGCTTCTCCTTGTCGAACCCATTTATCGTGGAAGGATCCCGATGGCAGAATCCGTTAGCGGGCCAACGTCGAATTCCCCCGAATCGGCGGTCTCACACAAGCTGACCAGCGCGAGCTACCTTTCGCTGCTCGCTACCCAGTTCTTCGGCGCCGCAAACGACAACATCCTCAAGCAATGCCTCACGTTCATGGTGGCCACCGGCATTTGGTCCGGGCCACTGGGTCGCAATGGCCTGGGCGACGGTGGGCAGGTCGTGCCGGCTCTGTTCCTTACGCTGCCCTTCATCCTGCTCTCCGGTTACGCCGGCCAGATCTCCGACAAGTACAGCAAACGCAAGGTCATGTACTGGGTGAAGGTGGCCGAAATCCCGATCGCCACCATCGCCATGATTGGCTTTTTTACCCATAACCTGTGGCTCTCGCTGGCCGCGATGCTGATGCTTTCCGTGCAGAGCTCCTTCTTTGGGCCGGCCAAGTACGGCGTCATTCCCGAGATTGTCCACGACGATCAACTGAGTATGGCCAACGGCGTGATCAACATGTTGACCAACGTTGCCGTGATCGCCGGCTCGCTGATGGCCGGTCCGCTTTGCGATTTGTTCTATCCGCAACCGCCGCCGGTACCACTGGTGCGTTACACCCTGACCGAATCCGACAGTTCCGTCCCGCTGCGTTTTGTCGTCGCAAAACCCGATCAGCAGCCCAAGGCGAACCCCGGGAGTATTGTCGTGCAAGGCGATGCTCCGTCGAATGGAAACATCTTCGCTGAGACAGGCATCGATGGAGCAGTGACGCTCGCCTCGTTCACTGGAGACTGGAACGGCGACGGCGAAAACGAGCCCCTCACGCTCGGCCAACCCCAGGTGATCACTTCTGCCGACAACGACACGATTGGCACGTTAACCATTCAGAGTAGTGGTGACTACCAATTCGCCACCGCTGCCGGCTACTACGATTTGGCAGCTGAACCCACGCCTTGGGCGCCCGGCGTCGCGATGGTGCTGGTTGCCGTTCTTGGTTACCTCTCGATCCTGAAGTTCCCCAAGCTGAAGGCCGCCAATCCGGGATTGAAATTCGACTACAACCCGTTCCGCACGTATTTCGATTCGATCGCCATGATGGCCAAAGGTCCGCTGCTTGCGGTGGTGCTCGCGTGGGCGGCGTTCTACATGATTGCCATGATCGCCTTGTTGATCCTGCCCGAATACCAACAGATCTTGCTTATCGAGTTCACCGAAACCAGCTACCTGCTGGGCATTCTGGGCATCGCGATTGCAATCGGCAGTGTCGTCACCGGTTTCATCTCCGGGAAAGAAATCCGGCCGTGGCTGATTCCCTTTGGGGCAGCGGGAATGTGTGTCGCCTTCCTGCTATTGGGAATCGTCGAACCATCGTACGCCTCCGTGGCGGGACTGATTTTCATGGCCGGTTTCTTCGCCGGCTTCTACATCGTACCGCTGCAGGCTCTGATTCAGATTCTGTCGCCGGACGACGAACGTGGTCGAATCATTGGCACTTCCGGAGCCATTTCCTTCTGCTTCAGTTCTCTGGGACCGGTCGTTTTTTGGGTCGCAAAAAATCCGCTGGGAATGCCCGCCAACAGGATCTTCCTGATTTGCGCGGCAATGGCAATAATTGGCACCATCTACGGCGCGATCCAGCTCAAGAAGATCATGGATTATCGCCAGACTCAACAGGCAGAACCTACCGGGACATAAAATGCTAGGCGCAACGCTCGACACCTCAAACTATCTGCAACGTCTCAAGGACGAAATCGATCGACTGGACCAGGCCGCTATCGAACGCTGGTCCAACCTTGTCTACGAGGCATGGGAAAACGAGAAATTCGTCTTTGTCTTTGGCAACGGCGGTTCTGGCACTAACGCGACGCACTTTTCCGAGGACCTGGGCAAGAGCTCGCTGCGACCGGACGACTTGATGGACGAGTCCAAAAAACGCCTCAAGATCATGAGCCTGACCGACAATCTCGGCTGGATCATGGCCGTGGGCAACGACGTCGGTTACGACCAGATCTTCCAACAGCAGCTCATGAACTACGGATCCGAAGGTGACCTGGTGCTGGCGATTAGCGGGTCCGGAAACAGCCCCAACATCATCAATGCCGTCGAGTGGGCGAAACGCCATGGGCTGAAGACGTTCGGCATCAGCGGCTACGGCGGTGGCAAACTAAAAGAAATCCAGGACGACGGCATCCACGTCGCACTCGATGACATGGGCATGGTGGAGAGCATCCACCTTTGCGTCTTTCACTGGGTGCTGAACGACGTCTTTGCCCGCATCAATGGCGAAGGACGCTACGCGTAGACGGAAACGTACCGGTCGAAACGGACAAACTGGCCTTCGACAGGAACACGGCCCATTACTTCGCGTTCTGTTCGTAGATCGCGTGGATCAAAGCGTCGACGTCCTTGTATTTGGTCTTCTTCGCGAGGGCTGTATCCACCAGCTTGTGCGCATCGGCTTCGGTGTGACCAAGCTGTCGTAGCACGTCATACGCCTCGCGTACGATGTCGGATTTCACGGCAGCCGATTTGCCAACCGGCTGTTCGTCGACCAGCAGTGCAAATCGCGACATTTTGCGCCGCAGTTTGGCAATGATCCGTTCCGCGGTGGCAGGGCCAATTCCCGGCAGACCTGACAGGCCCTTGGCGTCCTGTTCTTCGATCAGTCCGGCGACTTCAGGGACCGGGCGAATCATGGCTCGCAGGGCCTTCTTCGAACCCACCCCATCGACCGAACAAAAGAGCTGGAAGAACTGGCGTTCAATGGGATTCAGAAAGCCCACCATGCGTGGCGTCAGCCGTCCCTGCTGGGGATTCCCGTCGAGGTAGAGAATCGTGTGCAGGGCAATCTTGTCGGTAACGCGACCCTGCAACTGTCTCCGAGTGAATTCGGGAACGAACACTTCGAACTCAAAACCGTCCTTGGAAATCGTCGCCGATTCCGTATCGAGCACCTGCAGAATGCCAGTAATTTTCGTGATCATGTTGTCCGTCCGTGATTGGTGGTGACCGGCAACTTAACCGATTCGGGCCGCTGGATTCAATCGCGGAGTTGTCCGCGGTCGGAAATGGGCGGAATCGTGCCGGCGGCAATCGTGCTGGCGGTGATCAAATTTTGATTTGATTCGGCGAATCCCAATTCACTACGATTTCGATAGTGAACCGACGAAGGAATTCCGAGTGGCAGAAAACCGACTCACCCAGGCATCTCGCGGCACGGACATGGCGTTGTTGTTGGTTGCAGCGGCATTGTTTGCCCGTGGCTACTTTTCATTCAGTACTTCCCGCAGCTTTGAGCTGGGCAGTTACGACGTGACGCTCGCAACATGCGTGGCAAGTTTCTTCGGTGTTTTCTTCCCCTTTCGTTATCTGACTCGGGCGATGTGGTGGGTGTATTCGCCCATCCTCATCATGTTCATACCTCTACTTGGCTATCGTGTGAATGAGCGTCTGAGTTTGGCGGTAAACACACACTTCTATCTGAACACGGCGGACGTCCTATTCGTGTACGTGTTGAGCGGTGGCCTGTGGTTTTTGTTACGGGCGTTCCGGTGGAAGCTAAATGTTCCCGCCTCATCCGATCGCACGGCCAGTCTTCAGGAACTGCTTGCCATCACGGGGATATTCTGCGTGGTGTTGGTGCTGATTCCCGATGTATTCGATATGGATACGACGCTATTTGAAATTCGGATGACCAACATCGACGAATTCCTGTTGTACTGCGTCTACGGCATCGCGGTTGTGACACTGGCCTTCAGCATGCAACCGCGTCGATTCCTGATCATCGCATTCCTGATGATTGCCGTCTGGTTCGGGTGGGACGCGTCGAGACACGCCAGAGAATTGCGAACCTACAAGATTGGCAGGTTGGCGGTCGTGCATTCGCAGCACTGGGCCACACTCGCTGTCCTCATTGGGGCCGTGTACCTTTCAGGCTTTCGGCTACTGCGCAAACCCAACGGGTTCGCGTGCTCAACGCCGCCTAGTCGATCACCAGCTAGTTGATCGCAATCGCGCGGTCGGCCAGATAGAAATGACAGAGTGCAATCGCCAGGGCGTCCGCAACGTCCGCGGGCTCGGGCAGTTGTGGTAGCGAAAGCTCGCGTTGGATCGCCTGTTGCATCTGAATCTTGGGAGCCCGACCGTTGCCCGTGAGGATCTTTTTGACCTTCGTGGCCGCATAGTCATGAACGGGAATCTCATGCTGCGCCGCCACCAGACAGATAACCCCGCGAGCGTGTCCCATCAGAATGGACGTGCGCGGACGTTGGTAGTGCGAATAAAGCTGCTCGATGGCGACGGCCTGCGGGCGACAGGTTTCGATAACTTCTTCCAAACCGCGGTGGATCTTGTGCAAGCGCGGGGCGATGGGTCCGCCCGATCCGCCACGCACGACGCCGGCCTCCTCCAGCTTGGGGCCTCGCGGGGTACGACGAAGCACACCATAGCCCGTGATATTCAGGCCGGGGTCGATACCGAGAATGCGTTCGTCCATGCGTCTTTCCCCGCGAGCCGTCTTGCTCACCGGCCAAGCGTCCTCGCTCGGCCAGGTCATCCTACTGAGTCACTTTCAATCGGCCATCATGAACGTTTCCAACTCGTGCCGCCGTCGCGATCTTCCAGCACCACGCCGGCCTCGGTAATGGCGTCACGAATCAAATCCGCCGTCGCGAAATCCTTGTTCGCTCGAGCGTCCGCACGGAGCTTGATAATGAGCTGCATCAGCGTATCGGGCAGATCGTCATCGCCGCCGCCGGATTTTGGCGGTGCCTTGAAGAACAGCCCCAAAATGCCGGCCAGCTCGCGAAGCACTTCCGTCGCGTTCAGGAATTCGTCAAGCGCTTCCTGCTTGCGAGCCTTCGCATTTTCCAGATTCCCCTCGTCGGCGGCCTTGTTCAGCCACGTCAGCAACTGGAACAGTTCGGCCATCGCAGCGCCCGTATTGAAGTCGTCCGCCATCTTCTCGATGAAGGCCGCGCGTGACTTTGACACGTCGGCAGCGGCTTTATCCAGCTCAAGCGATCGGGCGTCGTCTTCCTGACGATAGAACGACTGCTCCGTGATCCGTTCGTAGCGTTCGAAGAACTGATAAAACTTGTCCAGCGACTTTGCTTCTTCGGCCACGGCCTCTTCGCTGAAGACGACCGTGCTTCGGTAATGCGTCCTCAACAGGAAGAACCGCAGGCGTTCGCCACCCTGTCTGCCGATCAAACCACGCAATCCACCAGCACCCTTCGAACGGCTCATTTTGCCGGCCTCGGCCTGTTCTGGAGTTTGCTCGGCCTCGTCCGCACCAGCGTCGCGATCAGACTTGCCACCAACCTTGCCGGCCGCACCGGCGCGAAGCAATCCGTTGTGCATCCAGTACTTCGCCATCGGTTTTCCATGGCAGCATTCGCTCTGCGCGATTTCGTTTTCATGGTGCGGGAACTTCAGATCCAGCCCGCCGCCATGAATGTCGAAGGTCTCGCCCAGCAATCGTTTCCCCATGGCAGAACATTCAATGTGCCACCCGGGACGACCGGCGCCCCACGGTGACTCCCAGGAGGGCTCGCCGGGTTTCGCAGATTTCCAGAGTGCGAAGTCAGCGGCTGAACGCTTCTTCGCAGCCGCTCCACCACCTTCGCCAACTTGATCGGCAGCCGAGCGATTATTGAGTTTGCCGTATTCTTTGTCCTTCATGACATCAAAGAAAACATCGCCGTCGACCGCATAGGCAAAGTCTTTCTCCGTCAGCTCCTCGATCATCGAGATGATGTCGCCCATGTGATCGGTCGCTCGCGGGAGTGACGTAATCTGGTCGACGCCGACGGCCAACAGGTTGGCGCAGTAGTCCATCGTCATTTCGGTGGCGACCTGCGACATGGTGATGCCGCGCAGTCGCGATTGCTCGATCAGTTTGTCATCGACATCCGTCAGATTGACGACCCAATTCACTTCGTAACCGCAATGGGTCAGGAAGCGTTTGACCGTGTCAAAAATGATGGGCCCAACAAGGTGGCCGATATGAGCTTCCTTATAGACCGTTGGCCCGCACAGATAGATTCCGACCTTCCCGGACACGACCGGAGTGAAATCTTCTTTCTGTTGCGTGAGCGTGTTGTAAATGCGGATTGGTGTCATCGTCTTTTCGGTCGTCTTCGGGGACTCTTGGGACGTCATGGTTGCGGGCATCGTGGTCATCGCTCCATCCTGAGTTGGGTCATACAGCATTCCTTGCTGCTACCTGCGGGGGACTTCCTCCAACAGCACAACGCACTGCGCGGAGATCGCCTCTTCTCTTCCTATCGGCCCAACGCTTTCGCCAGTTTTCGCTTTTACGCCGACAAGATCCGGTTTGATGTCCAGAATTTCGCCAATTCGGTTCCGAATGGCGTGTTTATGCGGTGATAGCTTTGGACGCTGGGCAAACACGATGCAATCAAGATTGACAATTTTAAATCTCGGCCGCGTCGCCGCTACCGCTGCTTGCAGCATTTCGGCTGAATCTTTGCCTTCGTTAGCGGGGTCCGTATCCGGAAACATCTCACCGATGTCGCCCAGCGACGCCGCACCAAGAATGGCATCAGTAATGGCGTGCAGCAGCGCATCTGCGTCGCTGTGACCGATGGCGTGGTGATCGTGATCGATTTCCAGCCCGCCCAAAATCAGCGGACCTCCCGAACCCAATCGGTGTGTGTCGTGACCTATTCCGATGCGAAATGCCAAAGGAGCCTCTCCACTGGTTGGTTTTGGACCAATGTATACCTCGCCGGGCACGGCAACAATGTTAACTCCGCCACGCCCAATCACCGAGGAATCCGGTGTTTGCCACAATGTGAAAGAGCGTTCCCTTCCCGGTGTGGTGCGACGCTCTTATACTCATCCAATGCCCCTGATTGAAATCAAAGATCTTCGCAAGTCGTACCGCGTCTACCAGAAAAAGGAAGGGCTCGGCGCGTCACTGCGCGGTCTCTTCAAACGCGAGTACAAGGAAGTCGAGGCGGTTCGCGGCATCGACCTGGAAGTGCAGAAGGGCGAATTTGTCGCTTTTCTGGGCCCCAACGGCGCCGGAAAAACCACCACACTTAAATTGCTTTCGGGCGTGATCAGCCCGACCTCGGGCGAGGCGACCGTGATGGGGCACGTTCCCTGGCAGCGCGCCAACGCGTATCGCCGCAAATTCGCCCTCGTGATGGGGCAGAAGAATCAGTTGTGGTGGGACCTGCCGGCACAGGAATCGTTCCGCCTCCACCAACAAATCTACAACGTCGACCCCACCGAATTCGACCGCACCACCAAACACATCACCGAATTGCTGGGGGTCGAACGCTTGTTGTCGCAACCGGTCCGCGAGTTGTCGCTGGGCGAACGGATGAAGATGGAACTGACGGCGGCACTACTCCATTCGCCGCAGGTGTTGTTCCTGGACGAACCAACCATTGGCCTGGACGTAGTCGCCCAACATGCCATCCAGGAATTCCTTAAGGAGTACCAGGAACAACGTGAAACCACGATCCTGCTAACCAGCCACTACATGAAGGACGTGGCCGCACTCTGCCAACGCGTCGTCATCATCGCCAATGGACTGATCCGCTATGACGGTTCACTCAGCGGTATCGTCGATCGCTTCAGTGGCTCGAAAATCATCACGCTGCAATTTGCCGATGACGACATGCCCGACGACCTGGCTCGCTATGGCGAGATCATCGAAACGCAGGTCCCGCGAGTCAAACTGCGTGTCGAACGACAGAAGGTGGCCGCGATGTTGGCCGCCGTGCTGGATCGCTGTGACGTCGAGGATGTCAGTGTTGAAGACCCACCACTGGAAGAAGTGATCGCGGAGCTGTTTTCCCAGGTCGACGAGAATTCAAGAGCGGCACGCCCCGAAGCGACGGGAGCGAAGTAATGGATGCTTTGCAGTTGACTCGCGAACTGGTCGCGTTCGAATCGCCCAGTCACACGTCCAATCGCGACGTCAGCCACTTCCTCGCCGAGCGGCTGGAATCGCTGGGGTTCACGATCGAACTGGATACCTACGAATCCGACACCGGTGTGGAAAAGGTCAACGTCCTCGCTCACAAGCCGGCCACCGCCTCCAGTCAAACCAGTGCCGCCAGCGCATCGTCGAATCGCGGACTTGCCTACTTCTGCCATTCCGACGTCGTTCCAGCCGAATCATGGACGGGCCCTGGAGGGGCGTTTAGCCCGACGGAATACGGCGGCAAACTCTATGGTCGAGGTAGTTGCGACATGAAGGGTTCGGTGGCCAGCATGGTCTCCGCAATCAGCCGACTGTCCGACACGCCGCTCACCGCACCACTGTATTTCGTCTGCACGGCCGACGAAGAAATCAGCTACCTCGGCGCACACCACCTGGTCGCCAACAGCCCTCTCTATCGCGAAATGGTTGGCCAACAACCGCGAGCGATCATCGGCGAGCCAACCCAACTGGAAGTCGTCTACGCCCACAAGGGCATCTGCGAACTCTATGTCGTTTCCGAAGGCGAATCGGCCCATTCCAGCACCCGTGACGGCCTGAACGCCAACCTCGCGATGATTCCCTTTCTGCACGAACTGAAGCAGATCTACGACGAAACGGAATCCAGCGAATCGTGGACGAACGCTGAATTTGATCCACCGACCATGAGCCTCAATATTGGCATCAATGATCACACGCGAGCACTCAACGTCAAACCCGCGCGTAGCACGTGTACGATTTTCTATCGGCCACTTCCGGGCGTCGACGACCAACCACTCATGGATCGCATCCGGCGGGCGGCCGAGCGTCAGGGCCTGCAGTTCGAAGTCCACGCCCGATGCGGGGCCGTCTATACACCCGCCGACAGCGACTTTGTTACCGAAGCCGTGACCGTCGCGGGCCACGAACGCCCCCTGACCGTGTCGTACGGAACGGACGCCGGGGCACTCACCGAACTCCATGACAAAATCGTATGTGGTCCCGGCAGCATCATGCAGGCCCACACGTCCAGCGAATTCATCGAACTGGACCAACTTGTTCGCGGGACCGACCTCTTTGAGAAATTTCTCCGAAGGTGGTGCACGTGACATCGCCCCCATCGATCGAGTATCGCAATGCCGCACTCGATGACATCCCGAAACTACAACGTTTCCTCGAGCCATTCGTCACCGCCAAACAAATCCTGCCTCGCAGCGATGAAGACTTGGGCGTCCTGATTCGACATGGCTTTGTCGCCGAATCCGGCAGCGAAATCGTCGGATTCGCGGCCCTGGAAATCTACTCGCGCAAATTGTCCGAAATTCAGGCATTGGCCGTATCCGCAACGATGCAGGGCAAGGGCGTCGGATCGGAACTGGTCAAGCGTTGCATTGGCCGAGCAAAAGCGGAGGGCATCCTGGAGTTGATGGCCATTACGGCTTCGGACAACCTGTTTCGAAACGCCGGTTTTGACTACTCCCTGCCCAACCAGAAACGTGCGCTGTTCCTGCAAACCCGACCGGACGGTGAGTGATGAGCGAACTGGCTTACGACAATCCGCCGCTGATCGCACGGGCAAAGATGTGGTGGACGATCCTGCGCATCTCGCTGGAAGAGCGGCTCGTTTATCGAGGCGACTTTGCGCTCGGCACGCTGATGCGTTTCCTACCGATCATCACGCAAATCTTCCTGTGGTATGCCATCTTTGAAGCCGTCAAAGCCGACAACCGCACGCCGAATATCGTCGGCTACTCCTACCAGGACATGGTCGCGTACTACTTGCTCACCATGCTCAGCCGCGCGTTTTCCAGCATGCCGGCTTTGGCCAGCGGCATCGCTGCTCAGGTTCGTGACGGCGAGATCAAAAAGTTCCTCGTGCAACCCATTGATCTGCTGACCTTTCTGCTCCTCAGTCGCGTCGCACACAAACTGGCTTATTACTCGGTGGCCATCCTGCCGTTCGGCTTTGTGTTCTGGCTGTGCGGAGACTACTTTCCGCCATGGCCGGGTTGGACGACGTTTTTTGCCTATGTGGCGGCGCTGATCATGGGCTTCATGATGGGTTTCTTCCTGGAAGCGTCGATCGGCCTGTTCAGCTTCTGGTTTCTGGAAGTCACGTCGCTGCTATTCGTCTACATGTTGCTCAGTTTTTTCCTGTCCGGCCACATGTTTCCGCTGGACTTCCTGCCACAACCGTGGAGCGAAATTGTTGAGTTCCTGCCGTTCCGGTATCTCGCGTATTTTCCGTCTGCCGTCTGGCTGGGAAAAATCGAGGGGGCGGATCTGGTGCGAGGCCTGCTGGTCGAAGCCGGCTGGGTGGCGTTCTTCATCGTGCTCTCACGCATCATGCTGAAACGCGGAATTCGGCGGTACAGCGGGTTTGGAGGTTAACATGCAGTCGGTCGACCATCCTGATTACCTTCGCGTGTTCTGGATCTTCGTTCGCAACAATCTCGTTCGGGCGATGTCCTTTCGAGCCAACTTCCTGATCGAGTGCGTCTCGTCGGTATCATGGATTGTGATGAACATTGGCTTCTACCTGCTGGTGTTCCGGCACGTCCCGGTGCTGGTGCAGGGAACGGGATGGGGGCAGTATGAGTTCTTTGTTTTTCTGGCAACGACGATGTTGGTCAACAGCACCGTCCAGGCGTTCTTCATGCCCAACGCGCAGGAATTCAGCGAACTGATTCGGACCGGAAATCTCGACTTTGCACTGCTGAAGCCGATCGATACGCAGTTCCTGATTTCGCTGCGACGAATCGAATGGTCGGCGTTGGCCAACTTCGCCGTGGGATTGGGTTTACTTGGGTTCAGCCTATGGAAGCTGACAACGCGACCGGACGAACCGCTGGTGATCGCCCCGATCGTGCTGGTGCTATACCCGTTCTATCTGCTGTGTGGCGTCGCCATTTTGTACAGCCTGATGATCTGCCTTGCGGCGACCAGTATCTGGCTGGGCAGAAACCAGACGCTCTACAACTTCTGGTTTTACATCACGAATTTTTCGCGATATCCGATGGAGATCTACCAGTCTTTCTACCCGCTACAGTGGTTCTTCACGTTCCTGATTCCCATTCTGATCGTCGTGAATGTTCCGGCCCGCATGATGGCGATGCCGCTCACCAATGACTGGATGCTGCCATCATTCGCGATCTTCGCAACCATCTTCAGCCTCCTTGGCTCACGGCAGGTCTTTCAACTGGCACTTCGCAGTTACCGTAGCGCCAGCAGCTAGTCAGACAGCCTCCCGAAAAGCGACATTCGACACCATGCAAAAGATCCTCCCGTGGCTTCAACTGTTTCGGCTTCCCAATGTCTTCACGGCCATTGCCGACGTGCTGATGGGTTTCCTGTTTATCAACCTTGGCTACCAACCGGTGCAGTGGCTCATTCCGCTCATCGTTTCCACGTGCTGCCTCTACTCGGCCGGCATGGTTCTCAACGATGTCTTTGACGTCGAAGTGGATCGGGAAGAACGCCCCCAACGACCCCTGCCGTCCGGAAAGATCAGCGTCAGCCTGGCTCGCAACGTGGGTTTCGGGCTACTTGCCGCAGGCATCGCTTCGGCTTTTCTGGCGGGAGTCACGTCCGGCGTCGTCGCGATCGTGTTGGCGGTAGTGATCTACGTTTACGACGGCGTGGCCAAGAAAACTCCCATCGCTCCCGTGGTCATGGGCAGTTGCCGCTTCTTTAACGTACTGCTGGGCATGAGCTGCGCGGCACCATTCCTGCAACCCGATCAACTCCTGGTCGCGGGCGGCCTGGGCACTTACGTCGCCGGCATTACATGGTTTGCCCGCTGCGAAGCCAAGGACAGCAATCGAAACCTGTTGACGCTTGGCCTGGTCGTCATGGCAGTGGGCATCAGTTTGCTGGGGCTACTTCCGTGGTTCACGGAGAGGCGACTGTTGCTACGGACAGAAATGATTTGGCCCACGCTCCTGGTGCTGTTGATGATCAGCGTCGTGCGACGTTGCGTCATGGCGATTTCCAACCCAACTCCGGCGAACGTACAGAACGCGGTGAAGCACAGTATTTTCTCGTTGGTCGTTCTGGACGCGGCGGTCGTCCTGGCAACGTGTGGCCCATTCCATGCAGTCGCCGTGGTGGCGTTGTTGATTCCAACCATTTTTCTCGGCAAGTGGGTGTACTCGACCTGAAAATCGCGAGCGACTCGCGCAACGCCCCACGCAAGGCTTCGCCAGCACCAAGGCAACGACTCGCGGGCGTCCAGGTATTTTGGCTGGTCGGCAGATTTCTGAGCTACGGTTGTTTAGTAACACCGATTTAGCCTCAAGGAATATCTGTCATGCGATTCGCTCGAGCTACAGCGTGTCTTCTTCTGATCGCGGTCATGTCTTCGAATGTGCACGCGGGCGAAACTTCGTTTTCGCTAACGGGCATCTGGAATCGGATTTGGGGCATTTCGGATGCGCCCAAGGTGACAAAGCAACAGGAAGATGCACTTTGGCGACGCAACGTTTCGACCGGTTCCCAGGACCTCACGCCGGCTCAGCAACGTGCGCTCGCGGAATTGGGCCCGGGCGGGAAAGCAGACCTGAATCGGATCGTCAAAATGTTAGGCATCACGGAGGCCGATCTCGAAAAGGCACGACAGAAGATTGGTGATGACCCCAGCAAGATCGACATCGACGCGATCTACCGACAGCAATTGAAGGGGCGGGAAGCCGGACTACAGGGGCTGTTCAACATGATCTCCGACCCCAAGACGCTCCGGGGCGGAAAGATCTTCAAAACCAACAAGACCGCCGATTCACCGCTTTCCCAGGCGGAAGTCATCGAGCTACTGGAGTAGCCGAACAGGTCGCGACAAAAGCGGCTACAATCACCTCGCCTGTAATCTGTTCAGCCGAGGTGAAATCATGCCGCGTGAGTTTGTGATCAAGTCCTTGATCAAGTTTGTCGCTCTGTCGTTGTTCGCACTCCTGCCGTTATCGGTCGCGGCCGAATTGCCTCCAGAGCAACCTTTGTGGCCCGACAGCTTCAAGAACGACGTCGCCTACGATCGTGACGAAGCCGTGCGTGACAATCGCGCCAGCGCTGCCTCGCCGTCGCAGGGGAATCGTGTCTTCAGCTACGTTTCGACGCCGACGTACGTTATCCACCAGGCCGACCCAAAGCAGGCGAACGGCGTTGGGCTCGTCATCTGTCCCGGCGGAGGCTACACCGATGTCTGGCTGGATCGAGAGGGACACGACCTCGCGATTGTGCTGCAGAAGCACGGCATTACCTCGCTGGTTCTGAAGTACCGCACGAATTCACAACAAGACGGCGAACGGGCTCACGCCTGGGAAAAGTACCTCCCCGCCGTTGAATCGGACGCCCGACGTGCGATCAGCGTGCTGCGTGACAAGGCCGACGAACTGAATGTCGATCCGAAGAAAGTTGGCGTGTGCGGTTTCTCCGCCGGCGGCAACCTGGCGATCCTCGCGTCGCTATTTCCACCCAAAGCTGGCGCCGAAAATGGTGCCCCCAATTTCGCTGGCCTGTTCTACCCATGGCTGCGGGATGGCGACTATGAACAGACGATTCGTGAGAACGGAAAGAACATTCCGCCGCTGTTCATCATGAATGCCGTCGACGACAACGTCACCCCGGCGGCCAAATGCCTGAAGATGTACGCACATCTGCTAAAGGCCAATGTGAAGACGGAACTGCATTTCTACAACCAGGGCGGGCACGGCTTTGATCTCGCCGCCGGGCGGGGCGTGTCGACTGCCATGTGGCCATCGAGCTTTGTGGCGTGGCTGAAGGACGAACAGTTCATCACAGAGTCCGACAAGCCGTGAGCCATGCGTTGTCTGGAGTTGTACAGCGGAATCGGCGGCTTCGCGGTCGCCGCCACTGCCAACGGCTGGAATGTTGTTGAGGCGATCGACATCAACGAACTCGCCGCGAGTGTCTATAGCCACAATTTCGGCCACGCTCCGTCCGTTCGTACGATCGAGAGCCTCCCGCGCCTGGACGTCGAAGAACTGCAGGCCGATCTCTGGTGGATGTCACCACCTTGCCAGCCCTTCACCCGGCGCGGGCCTCAGCGTGACACCGCCGACTCACGTACAGAGTCGTTCCTGCATGTAGTTGAACTCATCCGGTCCGTGCGGCCTCCACATCTCGCGCTCGAAAATGTCCCGCAGTTCGTGGAATCCGTCGCCGCGGAATCGCTACGTGACGTGTTGCGGTCGACCGGCTATCAATGGCTGGAGTTCGATTTGTGTTCGACCGAATTCGGCTTACCCAATCGCCGCCGGCGTTTCTACATCGCCGCCAGTCGCGTTGTCGCGCCGAAAATTGCAAGTCGCAATGTAACTCGTCTGCGTCCGCTTCGGGAATTCACCGACGACACACCCGACCCGTCCCTGTTCATTGAAGCTCACGATTTGGAGCACTACCGCGAGGCATTGCATACCGTGCGTTTGGAGAGTTGCGACATTAGCGCTTGCTTTACGTCCGCCTACGGGAAGTCGCCGATTCGTAGTGGATCATGGATCGAAGACGGTAGTCGATTGCGACGATTTTCTCCGGACGAGATCCTGCGACTGTTGGGATTTCCGAAGTCCTTCACGCTGCCGGCTGCACTTTCGCGCCGGCAAAAATGGAAACTGGTCGGCAACAGCCTCTCCATTCCCAGCGTACAGCATGTCCTGCGTTCGTTCGACGCAGATTGAAGTGGGCACGCGTGATTGGGGCTCATGCGAGCCGTTCAACCAGCTCGGTTACCGAGGCGATCGTCTTGCCGAATGCCCGTGCCACGCATTCTTCGTCCAGCCTGTCGAAAGTATCTCGATCCAACACGGATAGACGTCCGGCGAAGTCGATTCCCGCCATCGCGTCCCCGGGCAACTCGGCCACAATTTCGTGATCCGCATTGCGAGGAATCACAAACACACGTCCATCGCAAATGACAATGTTATAAGGACGCGACTCTTCCTGCAGCATGGAAACAACACGGTCGATCACCTCATCGTCTTCGCGCGTGAAGCAAACGGCCTTTGCCGGGTAGTCTTCGACGATCGAGTAACCTCGATAGCGGCGTGTTGCGGCCCGCTCAATTGCCAGCGGAGACGCCCGGTAAACCGCTTGCGCATGGATATGGTTGACCGAAGCCCCCGCTCCGAGCGAATTGAATAGCAAAACCAGATCGGGAAGCCTCGACGATAGCTCCAGTAGATCCGCCAGCAACGATGACGAGAGTCGTTGAGGCAGATGAGGCAGCCGTTCGGACGCACCATGCGCTCGTAGCGGCACGAACAGGAAGTGACCGCGTGGCTCGAGCGGCACGGCGTTGTGGTAGGCGTTCCACTGGAAATACCTCAGTGAAATCGTAGCCAGCGGCGCCCGGCTCCGGAGGCTCAGCGGATGGTCGGCTTCCCGGCAAAAGAAACGACAGTACTGCTCGTCCGGTGATATCTCCGGCTGACGCCCTGGGGACGGCCGGGAAGCGCCGGGCTTGAAGAGTCGATGTTCGCAGAACGAGCAGTGAATACCGGAAGACGCGAGCACACGTTCTTCGAACTGCAGCGAAATCGGTTGGCCCGATAGCGGATCAGACAGCGAGCCGGTTGGCCCGACTGGCTCTCGGTTCGTCGCATAGAACTCAACGTCCGCCCCCATGCGCAGACCAAACACAATCCTGTCCCCGGCCTGCCAGCGTTGCTGCGGATCGTCGAACGGGGCGACAAATTCGTTGGCGAACTTACCTGCTTCAATCGCCGTTTGCCACGCCTGCAACAGAGAGTGCTGTAGATCCGCGGCTTTCATTTCAGGTTTCCAGAATCGGTGACGACACCGAGGTTACCCTTCTGCACGTCATCCCGCCATCGCGATCCACGTAAACTTCACCGGGCGAATCGTGACTGAGAAAGCCTAGCGGACTTGCACTGCGCCCATAGGCACCCGACATGAAGATGCCAATGAGGTCGCCGATCTGTGGCGATTCCAGTCCGACGGATCGGCCCAGCGTATCCAGCGGCGTACACAGTGGCCCGACGATCTCGACCGGCGAGACATGGCGTTCGCCACGGCGTCGTCCCACGAGGCGGATCGGATAATTCCGCTTGATCGTTTGCCCAAGGTTGCCCGATGCAGCCAGGTGGTGATTCATGCCGCCATCGAGCACGACAAACGTCTTCCCACGGGAATTCTTCACGTCGATCACGCGAGCGACATAGATACCAGCCGGTGCCGCGAGGAAACGGCCGGGCTCGATCAACAGCCGCGACTCTCGTGTCAGATGGTTGTCGCGAATTCTGCCGACAAGTTTTTCCAGACCAGCACGTAGCGAAACAAGGTCCAGTTGTTTCTCGTGGCCAAAATACGGAATTCCCAATCCGCCGCCGAAGTCAATCGAACCGACCGGCCGCAGCGTCTGACGACCGACTCGCCACGAAATCTCCACGATGTGTTCGTAGAACGCCAACAGTAGCTCCGCGTCCAGAATCTGGGTTCCGACAAACAGATGCAGCCCATCCAGATGTAGATTCGGCATCGCTTCGATCTGTTCAACGGCCCGAGGAAGCACTTCTTCGTCCACGCCAAACTGCGCCGCCCGGCCGCCCATCCGCATCGCACCCAATTGCATTTCCGGTTCGGGATTAACTCGGATGCAAATCCGGACGATTGTGTCCAGCGAATTTGCGATCGCGTCCAGCCGTTGCGCTTCCCCAACCGATTCGATATGAATCTCGCGAATTCCCGCCAGCACGGCTTTTCTCAGCGCGGCGTCCGTTTTCCCGGGTCCGGCAAATAGCACGTTACCCGCAGGACAGCCAGCCGCCAGCGCGAGATCGAGTTCGCCCGACGAAGCGACCTCCAGGCCCGCCAATTGCCGTTGGAAATGCCCAATCACACGCGGATCAGGATTGGCTTTGACCGAGTAGTGCACGTCGAAACCGGCGAACGCATCCTTCACCATCGCGACCTGCTGCTGCAAGATCGCTTCGTCGTAGATGTAGAGCGGCGAGCCATATTGCTGGACGATATCCTCGACGTGGTGTCCGCCCAACACCAAGCCAGCCTCAGTTTGCTGCCAAAGCCCGCCGGCGTGCGCCTCATCCCTGGATTCGCTCATGCCCCTACCTCTCCGCTCGCATGTTGACGAAGCCACGCGTAGTTAACTTTCCCGCTGGAGTTCTTCGGAAGCGAGTCCATGACTTCAATGCGTTTGGGAATCATGTGAGCCGGAAGATACTCGGACGCGACGTGACGCAGTCGGGCGGTGTCAATTTCTGCGTCCTGCTTCACCTCAACGTATGCCACAATGTGCTGCCCCAACACTTCATCGGGAACGCCCACGACAGCAACGTTTGACACCAGATCCGTGGCACACAACCCTTCTTCGACCTCGCTGGGACTGACGCGATATCCGCTGGTCTTGATCATGTTGTCACGGCGGCTGACAAAGTACAGAAAACCGTCTTCATCTCGGCGCACCAGGTCGCCCGAGTAGACAACGCGACTTGAGCATGTGCCGCTTTCAAGCTGAGGATGGTCCCGAAAGACCCGTTCGGTCAGCTCCGGCTGTCCCCAGTATCCCATCGCCACCGTCGGACCGTGATGCACAAGCTCACCAGTCTCACCCGCCTTGCAGGACTCGCCCTTCTCGTTGACCACCAGAATTTCCGTATTGGGAATCGCTTTTCCCATCGATCCCGGGCGACGATCGATTTCCGCGGGCGGCAGATAGGTCGACCGAAACGCTTCGGTCAGCCCGTACATCAGGAACACGTCGGTATGCGGCATCGATTCGCGAAGCTGGGACAACACGTGTCGCGGCATGACGCCGCCGGTGTTGGTGATGTAGCGGAGCTTCTCCGGACAGCGAGCCGCCAGCGTGGAACGCGGATGCGTCAACAGGCACCACAGCGTGGGCACTCCGGCAAGTCCTGTAATTTCGTGTCGGATGAGCTGGTCGACGATGTCCTTACCAAACTTGAATCGCGACAACACCAACGTGCCGCCCTTGAGCAAACTGGATGTCAGTTGATTCAACCCGGCGTCAAAACTGAAGGGTAGGGCAGCGAGAATGCGGTCATCGGACGTGATGCTCAAATAGTCGGCGACGATCTCGGCACCGGCGATGACATTGCGATGACTGAGCATCACCCCTTTTGCCGGCCCCGTCGACCCCGAGGTGTAGAGAATCGCCGCGAGGTCGCATTCGCTGCGGTCGTCGTCTCTGAGTTTTGTTTCTTCGGTCGAACTGCCTGCCCGATCTTCAGCCAGTTCGGCAAACGTCACTTGCGGCAAGCTGACACCGGACAGGGGGCCGTCCGTGCAGACTACGCATTGCAGCAAACGCTGCTCAAACACCGAGGGAATCTTCAGCGCCTGTTCGGACGACGTTACCAACACCCGCACGCCACAGTCGCCGACGATGTGGCTCACCTGCCGATCGAGCAGATTGTGATGGACGGGCACGAATACTCCGCCGGCCTTGGAAACGGCAAGAATCGACTGGACCAATTCGAGTCCTGGCGGCAAAAAAATCGCCACTCGCTCGCCACCGGTCACCCCCTGTTCCACCAGCTTCTTCGCGAGCATCGTGGAACGACGATCCAGTTCCTCATACGACCACGAAGTGTCGCCGAACACAATCGCTTCGGCCGCGCCGTTGCGTTTCGCACTGAGTGTCTGCAGATGATGAGTCAGAAAAAGCATTGTCACTACCGTGCCGCGATGAAGTCGACGATCTTGCCAACCGATTCAAAATTGTCGGCAATCATGTCCTCGTCCGAGACCGAACAGTTCATCTCCGTCTCCAGAAACGTCACGATCTCCAACACGCCCATCGAATCCACAATGCCGGAATCCAGCAATGATTCATCGAGGGCAAGGTTGTCACTGGCCGCCGGAAATGTGGCCACAATGAAGCGGGTGACCTGCGCGGTCAGTTGCTCCCGATCGAGCTGGTGCGATTGCTTTTCGTTCATGGATCAGGACTCCTCGTTGCTGAATGGGTGTGCTGAAATGGGCGTGCGAGTTCGCGATGTCGGAAATGAAGTACCGGAGGTTAGATGGCCATTTTTCGAACCGTAAATGCTTCCGCGTAACCACGTCGACAATCGGTCTCCGTACCGCGAAGTCGAAGCAGCGACCAGAAAGTCTCCTCGTCGAACCATGGCTTGTCCCGCTGCGAAGGAAAACTCTCCGTCAGCAGGTCGATCTTGCGCTGGCAGACTGGCTCATCGAGTCGCACGTACAGATTGGGGCTCCCCAGGTCGGCTTCGTACTTGGGAATCTCGTATTCCCAAATCATCGGCGACCGAAAATGATTCCACGTCAATTGTGCCAACAGTTGGTGATCCTGGTGGCGGTCTTCGAGACGATGCGTGAATACCAGGTCGGGAGCATACACTCTCGCCAGTTCAGCCATCTGCGATTTGATCTCACGCCATTGAGCGGGAAAGTACCCATCCTCAAACGCGTGTTGTTCGAACGTTGAGGAACCAGCGGACTTCATGAATCCATCCGCGGAGGCGCGTGCTTCCTCCTGACGTTGCTCGTTTCCACTGAACACAACCCAGCGAACTTCACGAGTCGAATCGGCCAGCAAACGGAGTATCGTACCGCCACAGCCGATCTCGATATCGTCTGCATGAGCGCCAATGCACAGGATGCGACGAACGTCCTGAAGGCCCGCTAAATTCATTTCGCCCGAACTCCATGTAAAGTCGACGCCGCGTTCATGCGATCACCAGCGATCCCGTTCTCATCCCGCCAGATCATCCAGGGCATTTCGCCGCGTTGGTACATCTCATCCATGGACTGTTTTTCCTTGTACGTATCCATGCAACTCCAGTAGCCATCATGTTTCATCGTGTACAGTCGCCCATCGTTGGCGACGTTTTCGAACACCGGCCCCACCAGTTCCGCATCGCCCTTCAGGTACCGGAAGATCTCTGAAGAAAGGACAAAGAAGCCACCATTCATCCACGTATCCGTTTCGCGAACGTCGGTCAGTGAGCAAACGCGGCCAAACTCATCGCAGTCCGTCACATGAAAAGTGCGTGATGGTCGCACCGAAACGAAGGTCGCGACGGCCTGCTGCTCCTCGTGAAAGTCAATCAGTTTGGGCAACGCCAGATCGCTAAGGCCGTCCGTATAGTTGGCAAGAAAAGTCTCGTCGCTGCCGACATGACGTTCGACCGCCTTCAATCGGCCACCGATCGATGTACTGTGCCCTGTATCGACGAAGGTGATATTCCAATCATCAATATCACTCCGCAGGAGTTCGACCTGTTTGCCGCCCTGCGAAAGGACGAAGTCGTTGGAAATACATTCGTCATAGTTGAGAAAATAGTCCTTGATGACATTCGCCTGCCAGCCGAGACACAGCACGAAATCGCGATGGCCAAAGTGCGCGTAGTACTTCATGACGTGCCACAGGATTGGGCGGTAGCCAATGGGCACCATGGGCTTGGGCATGGATTCCGAGTAGCCCCGGATGCGCATGCCCAATCCGCCGCAAAACAGAACGACTTTCATGGTGTCTTACCTTATGTTGAATGTTTTATTCGCCGTGAAACTACCGGAAGACGAGCACCCATAGGCACTCGCCCCCAGCAGTCTCCCTACCCGTGAGCCGAGATGATGCTCACGCGCACGCTTCACTTTGATCCGAATCCCCCGACAACACGGTGACCTCCGGAATTGGGACGACCAGTTCGGCACCCCATTCCTGCGTATAGGCAAGCTGCCGGCCAATTTCGTCCTTGAGATTCCAGGGCAGAATCAGGATGTAATCGGGTTTGGTTTCAGCAATCATTTCCGGGCCGTAAATCGGTATGTTGGTTCCCACCAGAAACGTTCCCTGCTTCATCACGTTGCGGTCGACGGTATACGTCAGCAGGTCTTCACGAATCCCGCAGTAATTGAGCAGCGTGGCGGCTTTGCCCGGTGCTCCATAGCCGACGACCTGCTTGCCCCGTCGCTGGCAGTCCACCAGGAATTCGACCAGTTTCCACTTCGTCTCCTTCACCCGCTCGGCAAAATCGCGGTACGTGGCGAGGTCGGTCAAACCAGCTTGCACCTCGCGAGCTTCCATGGCGTCGACAGCCGCCGCGACGGGACGTGAACTGTCGTCGTCGTGTCGTGCGTAGTAGCGCAGTGAGCCGCCGTGCGTGGGAATCTCGTCGATGTCGAATAGCGTCAGGCCATGCCGAGCCAGAATTTTTCGCATCGCCGTCAGCAGGAAGTAAGAGTAGTGCTCCTGGTAGATCGTGTCGAACTGGTTTTCTTCCACCAGATGCAACGCATGCGGAATCTCGATCGTTGCCGTTCCGCCGGGAGCCAGCAATGTCTTGAAGCCCGCCACGAAGTCATTGAGGTCGGGTACGTGACCGATGACATTGTTGGCAATGATCAGGTCGGCCTGTCCGCGTTTGCGAGCGACTTCCGCTGCTGTCTCGTTTCCGAAGAACTGCACAACGCATTCGATGCCCTTGTCCATGGCAACTTCCGCCACGTTCGCGGCAGGCTCGATGCCCAGACACGGAATCTCGCGTTTTTTGAACTCCTGCAGCAGGTAACCGTCGTTGCTGGCGATCTCCACGACAAGACTTTCTGAATTCAGCGGCAATCGCTGCGTTATCATTTCGCAATAGTTGGCCGCATGGCGAAGCCAGGAGTCCGAGTACGAGGAAAAGTAGGCGTAGTGACTGTAGATTTCTTCGCCACTAACGAACTCGGGAACCTGAATCAGCCAGCAGTCATCGCAGACGAATGCCCGCAGCGGATAAAAGACTTCTCCACGATTCAGATCTTTTTGTTCCACGATGTTTTCACAAAGTGGCGAGAGGCCAAGGTCAACGGCAATGTGCTCGAGGTGCTTGCCACACAGTCGGCATTCGGTTTTCGCGACGCTGGCTTCCGAGGAACTCGTGAGTTGTAAAATGTCGGGAGGGGAGGTGACGTGATTGCTCATTTCTATTTCAAGTCAGAGGAGAAGGGATCAGGAAAAGGGCAGTGGTGGATGGGTGAAAATGACGTCTAACGGGAAATGATGCCTGGCTTGAAACGATGCCTACTTTGCGACGATGCCTACTTTGCGACGATGCCTACTTTGCGACGATACCTGGCTGTGAAGTGGATTTTTCATTTGTCGAATGGCGACTCTCAGATGCGGACTGCATCGCAAACTCATACTCAGCAATCTGATCCAGCGAAAACTGCTGCATGTCGTGTCCGGTTGCAAGGTACTCGCGGTACCAGTCGGCCGTCTTTTCGATCGCTTCCCAGGTCGTCCACGCAGGACGCCAGTCGAGCTTCCAGATGGCCTTGTCAATTGCCAGTCGCAGCACGTTGGCCTCGAGCGGCTGATTCGGATCGCTGTGATCAACCCATTCACCGCTTCCCCAGTTCTTCAGGAACACGTCGACAATCTGTCGCACGGGGATCTCGTTCCCGGGAGTCGGACCAATGTTCCAGCCGCTGCAGAATTGCTCCGGTTGGTCCGCCGTCAACAAGCGTTCTGCGAGCGTGAGGTAACCACTGAGGCACTGCAAAACGTGTTGCCACGGGCGGTAGGCATTCGGGCTGCGGATCGCGACGGGCATCCCTTCGGACAGCGAGCGGAAGATGTCGACGATCAGCGCGTCCCGGGTCCAGTCGCCGCCGCCAATCACATTGCCGGCGCGGGCGCTGGCAAGACGAACACCATGTTGATCGAGCTTGGCAACCGGAAAGAAGGAATGCCGATACGAACGAATCGCCAGTTCCGCTGCGCCTTTGCTGCCGCCGTAGGGATCATGCTCGCCCATCGCATCACACTCGCGATAGCCCCATGTGCGTTCCGTGTTTTCATAGCACTTATCACTGGTCACACAGAGCACGGCGACCGGCCGGGCCATTTCACGCACCGCTTCCAGAACGTTTACCGTACCCATCACGTTCGTCTCAAATGTCTCGCGGGGGGAATGATAACTCTCCCGCACAACCGACTGCGCAGCGAGGTGCATGACAAGGTCAGGCTGCACGCGTTCCATTGCCGCCTTGAGCTCGCCGAGTTGGCGTACATCCGCGAAGCACTGCGAAGTCAGGCACTCCTGAATACGCGACACCTCGAAATTCGACGGCTGCGTGGGAGCCGCGAGCGCATACCCGTGGACCTCGGCCCCCAGTCGGGCCAGCCACAGCGACAACCAGGATCCCTTGAAGCCGGTATTGCCAGTCACAAGAACACGTTTGCCAGCGAGCGCTACAAAGGGAGCAGCCGTGGCTTCTCGTTCGTGGATGTTGTCTCGCATAAGCGGGTCTCTGCAGCGAAGCGGTGTCTGTAAGTTGGCAAATCAGGATGTCGTTGAATTCAGCGAATACTCACGGGAAAATCGTCTAGCGGACTCCGTCGTCCTTCAAAACAGCGCCGGAAATTCCAATGCCGCTGCGAAAGAGTCGGTTTCGTACCTGTCGGGCGTGGGATCGTCTCGTGCGATGATCGGCAACAAGTACGACCGATTGCACGTACGAGATCCAGGGCAATGTCGGAGTGGAGATCTGTGCCGAGGACGCCGTGACAATGATGAAGTCATAGGCATCGCGAAGATCCAGGAGCAATTCGGCAAAACGGCGATCAGCATCGATCAGGAATCGTCTGGACTGACGACGCCCAAAGGGCAAGACATCGATGTCGGGGTTGCCCAACGATCGAATCGCGTTCGGCAATTCCTCGCGTTCCGCCAGGACGTCGGCAATTCCCGGCTGGGACGGGATGCGCAACGTACGATGCAAGCGGGGCCGGTGGCTATCAATATCCGCCAGCAGCACGCGGCGGCCCATACGCAGGGCTGAAGTCCCAAGCGTCAGCGCCGTGCCGCCGATGTCGATGTTCTGCCGGCTGGCCGTGAGTGCAATGCTCGAGATACCCTCCAGTCCCTCGTCCGACCAACCAAATCGGGCGAGCATTTCACGCGATGCCGCTACTTCGTCCTCTGCCGCGAGGTCGTCGTCGGAAACGTACTCTCCCTGTCGCTTCATTTCAGATCCCATCGTTGCTCCTCACTCGCATCGCCGGAGTTCCAACCAGCAGTCTGCGTTCAGAAATAACGGGGATCCCATCAAACTCGTCGGACAATCGCTCCGGCGAGAGTGCGGGATTGCGATACTCGAGCAGTGCCGTCAGCCCAACGGCGTTGACGCAACCGAGCGCCATGGCAAAAACAAGATTCAGCAGCTTGTTGGGAAACGAAGGTTTGGGATTGAGAGTTGCGGCCTGCGCGATAGAAATGTTGGATACTTCCTGTCGCTGAAGGCTCTCGTCAATCTCCACCTGCAACTGGCTCTGAGCCGATTTGCGGTAGTCTTCTTCCATCACCGACACTTGCCGTTGCAGCTTTGAAAATAGAACTTCGTTGCGGGTGAAGTCGGCGATTTCTTTCTGCACCTGCTTGATCTGCTGTTCGAGTGCCGCAATTTCGCTCTTGATGGCGACCGCCCGGGTCTCTTCGAGCACGAGTTCGGTCTTCGCCTTTTCGAATACCGCATTGGGGCCCAGCACCTGTTCGACACGTCCCGCCTCGGCCTCTTCCAGCATCTTTGAAACGGCCGTCACTTCGTCACGAACGCGTTGCAGCTGGGGATGGTCCTCCGTCAGACTGGCCGCGAGTGCCTTGCTTTGCATCTCCAGTTCGAAGAGTTGCTGGCGCATACCATCCGCTCCCTGATTGCCAGCACCGGTCCGTGATTCAATGACCATCGTTGCCGGCATTTCCTGCAGCTCGCGTTTCAGGCTGGCGATCTTCGCGTCCAACGCCACGTCCGTAGCGCGCGACTTCAACAGGTTGTCACGCAACTTCCCCAGCCGTTCCAGCAACACGAAGCGGTCTTCAGAGACAGAAAGGATGCCCGTTTGGTCTTTCAGGTCGCGAAGTTCCTGTTCCGATTTTTCCAGGTTGGTCCGCAGGCGATGCGTTTGCTCCGTTAAAAGCTCAAGCGCTCCCTCCGTTCGATTGAGCCGCCGGTGCTCCTGCAAATAGAGATCCGTGAGCGCAGCGACGACTTCCTGGGCGACCTCGGGAGTGTGCGTTTCGTAGCTGACGCGAACCACGTTGGACTCTTCCACCACTTCCACCACCATGGTCTTGCCCAGCTTGTTGATCGCCGATTCTCGTGGCGGTAGGTCGTTCAGCACACCGACCGACTTGAGCCACGCGATCGCATCGCCAACGGGATCCGATTCCGTGGCGGAATCAATATCTGTGGCAGATTCAACATCTGTGGCGAGATCCAGCCCGGCATCGCCCGCGTCATCGCCCGCGTCATCGCTCGCCTTGGCTTTCTTCAGTAGCCGCATCACGCCCACCCGGTCCACGACCTGGCCCAGAATCTGACGGCTGGAGATCATCTCGGCGATCGAATTCATCTCGGCATCGCGAGTCAGCGGAGCCGTCGCGATGCCGGTTTGTCCCAGCGTCGCGGTCGGGTCGAGCACTACGTTTTCGCGGCCAAGCCGAACGAACAGCTTGGCTTCCGACGTGTAAGATTTCGGACAAACCACCGTCGCCACACCGACGATCGTGATCGTGGTGCACAGCGTCGCCAGCGCCAGCGTCTTCCTTGACCAAAGGCCATGAAAAACGTCGTCCAGTGTGAATTCCTGCGACATGGTTTGGCTAATTCGTAGGTAACGGAAAAGGAATCACGACGAATGAACGTGGGCCTGTCGGGCAAGATACTCACGGAGTATCCACTCATAGGTCAGTGCCATGCCGTCTCGCAGCGAAGTCGACGGTGCCCAACCCAACTGATTCAGAATCATCGTGTTGTCGCTATTGCGACCATTGACTCCCTTGGGAGCGTCCAGTCGATGGTGGCGGGGAAGATCCGTTCCGGCGATACCCTGCACGATGTCGACAAGTCTATTGATCGTCACCAACTCGTCGGAACCAAGATTGATCGGTTCGATGACATCACTGTTCGTGATCTTGTGGATGCCTTTAATGCAGTCGTCGATATACATGAAGCTGCGAGTCTGTTTTCCGTCACCCCAAACTTCGATCGAATCGAGACTCTGCTGCTGCGCGTCGATGACCTTGCGGCAAATCGCGGCAGGAGCTTTTTCGCGACCTCCATCCCACGTTCCGTGTGGGCCGTAGACATTGTGAAAGCGCGCGACGCGAGTCTGAACTCCAAAGTCCTCCCGGAAGTGACGACACATCCGTTCGGAGAACAGCTTTTCCCACCCATAGCCATCTTCAGGCATCGCCGGATAGGCATCCGCTTCCTTGAGCGGGATCACGTCTTCAGAAATCTGCTTTTCGGCGTTGTAGACGCAGGCGGAACTGGCATAGAAAAATCGTTCCACTCCGAGCTCGCGGGCCGCCATCAGCAGGTGCGTATTAATCAGCACCGAAAGCATGCAGAGTGCTTTGTTGTTCTCGATGAACCCCATGCCTCCCATGTCCGCAGCGAGATTATAGATCCGCACGGCATTGCCACAGACACGGCGACAATTCTCCATATCCTGAAGATCAGCTACGACGTTCTCGGCTTCATCGAAGACCTGATACCACTCGCCGGTGTCCTTGATGTCCACCGCGCGAACATTCTCGTGACCTTGCTCGATCAGCGAGCGGACCAGGTGACCGCCGATGAATCCACCGGCACCAGCAACAACAACGACATCATGCATGAAGCTTTGACTCCATCTCAGGCGTTCGCGGTGTCCGTCTCGACCGGAAGCACATCGCCTGAAAAAGGTAGAGAAGAAACAGAGAGTTGGTGACGAAGTAGCGTTTCCAGAGGCGACCCGGTTCCTGCGAAAGACGGAAGAGCCACTCGAGTCCCCGCCGCTGCATCCACTCGGGAGCCGTCGCCTTCAGCCCCGCATGAAAGTCGAACGCCGCCCCGACGCAGATCTGCACTGGAGTGATCCGGCTCTGATGAGCGGCCGCAAATTGGTCCTGCTTGGGAAACCCCAGCCCAATGAAAACGATGCCCGCGCCGCTGTCGTTGATGCGACGAACGACTTCCGCATCTTCGTCCGCAGTCAACTTGCGAAACGGAGGTGATTCAATTCCGACGACGTCCAGGCCAGGAAAGCGATCTTCGAGGTTCGTCGCCATCAGACTGACGGCTTTTTCACTGCCGCCGTACAGATAGATCGGCACGGCCTCTTCCGCCGCGCGACGACAGACTTCCAATGTCAGCTGCGGGCCGTAAACGCGATCCGCCAGGCTGATCCCATGTAGCCACTTCAACGACCAGCGTACCGGTTGCCCGTCCGGAGCGACCACCTCGAACCGGTTGGCCGCTTCGCGAAGCTTCGGATCCGAACAGCTCTCCACCAACGCATGAACTGCGTGGCACGTGACGACCGCCGGCTCCCGACGCCGTGCCGCGGTGATGATGCGTTCTGTCAACGTCCGGTAGTTCGTTGCGGAAACGTTCACTCCGAAGATGTCAAATCGCGCGGGCCATTCTGTTCCACTTTGGGCGGAATTCGTGGCGGAAGGTAGGGCTTGCGAGGAGTTGGGGGTCATTGGCTACAGACATTCCACCAATTTGATTGCCGCGACAAATTTGAAGCTAAGTTCGAGGTAGGAGAGCTACTTCAGACCCCTCTCTACTACTGAGTCCGACAACCGCTATGTCGAGCTGACACCCATAATTGAGTTTTCTCGGATTTCCTCGTGATGATCTGCATTTTCCGCCTCGGGCCGCGGTTTATGGTGTCATCGCGGGGACGTCAGGCCCCGAACGTGCACGTCTATGAACGCCAGGACTGGTAACGCAAACGCAAAGAAAGTCAGCGTCTCGCGGCAAGATCGCGACACGTCTTCGCTGATTCAACGCTTGCGCAGTTCGCGGGGTTTCGTCGGCGAATTTGCGAAGCTACGTGCCTTCCTGCGTCGCCGCAGCCGCACACAGCTCGACCACCGCATTCTGTCCCGTGTCGACCCTTCGGACATTGTCCAGGAAACCTTCATCCTCGCCCGGTCAAGGTTGAGCGCGTTCCTGAAAGTCCGCCCGATGCCCTTCCGCAACTGGATTCGTCTGCTTGGCGACCAACTGGTCATTGCCGCACATCGCAATCACCTGCGCAGCAAGAAACGCACCGTCAATCGGGAAAGCAACGATGCGCGAAGCGCCGTCATGCGAGACCGGATGGCAATCTCGTCCAAGACGCCGGTCGACCAGGTCGCCGAGCGGGAATCGTCCGACCGATTGCACGACCTGTTGAGGCGACTGAGCCTCGCCGACCAACAAATCATCACGCTCCGTGACATTGACGAAATGTCGAATATCGAAGCCGCGGAATACCTTGAGATTACACCGCTGGCAGCAAGCAAGCGACATTCGCGAGCGCTCGAACGACTACGTCGCATCGCCCTTACTGACGCAGCATTGAGAGACAACTAGGTGATGGTCCAGAAAACGCAAGATTTCGCCGAGCCCGACAAACAGCCAACCGATACCGTTCGCGCGCACGTCGACGCGTCGGTCAATGCGCAAGGCGACTCGCCGTCGCCCAACGTGCCGGCCGGCTCGCCTTCGCAACCAGCCGACGAATTCGAGCGACTGAAGTCGCAGTACAAGACTGCGTTGCGTTCTGGCGACGACCGTACCATCGAAGACTGGATCGAACTCTATCCACAATGGTCGGACGAAATCCGGTCGGTCTTTCCTGCCATTGCCCTCATGGAAACGATGGACCGATCCGTGTCACCCTGTCCGGCCGATCAGAGAAAAATCAGCGGCTACGAAATCCGCCGGGAAATCGGCTGTGGAGGCGCCGGCAGTGTCTACGAAGCCGTGGACCTCTCGACCGGCAACGCAGTGGCCGTCAAAGTCTTTCACGCCCACGGCTCCATGCTCGCCGAACGTCACGCAACCGAAGCGGCGGTCATGTCGCGATTGGAGCATCCCAATATCGTCCCAGTGCTTGATTTTGGTGAAGAGCAGGGCGTTTCCTTCCTGGTCATGAAACTGATCCAGGGAGTCAGCCTGAACGAAATTCTGAACGGGACGGACGCAACGCTGGAGGTCCCGATCCTCAACGACCTCGATTCATTGGCCATGCTCGGCGCTGACGCAGCGTCTGCATTGAGCTACGCGCATGAAGAAGGGGTACTGCATCGTGACATCAAGCCTGCGAATCTGATCGTGGATTTCGACGGAACGATTTGGCTGACGGATTTCGGTTGTGCCAAGCACGAGTCGCCCGACGCGCCCGCCACCCGCTCCGGCTTCGTCGTTGGTACGCTCAAATACATGGCCCCCGAACACAGACAGGGTAAAGCGACCGAACAGAGTGACATCTACAGCCTGGGACTGACGTTAAGAGAGTTGTTGGACCGAATCGATCGAAGCTCCACCACCGATGCCCGCTACAACGCTCTGAAGAGCATTCTCGACCGCGCCTGCAACGAGCGGATCCGCAAACGCCCCGCCACCGCCGCCGACCTGGAACAACAGCTCTTCGAATTCGTCTGCGCGGGCGTCAACAGACACGCGGCGTCCAGCACACAAAAGCAATACTGGCTCATTCCCGCCGCCATCATCTTCTTTGTTGCAGCTTTCCTGCTGGGGCGTAACTTTGGCGTTGCCTCAGTCGCAGTGCCGGACAAAGTCGAACAGCATAGCCCGGTCACTCACTGGCAGTTCGATCCCGATACCAAACTCGGACAACAGGTGATCACCATCACCAACAGCTACGACGACGTCGAGGAGTATGGCCAGGGCACCATGTACTGTTCCAGTTCGGACCTGGAGCTGGTCTGGGATGAGGAAGACCAAATCGTCGGGCTTCGCTTCGAAGACCTGAAAGTCCCACCGAACGCCAGGATCACGAAGACCTATATTCAGTTCCAATGCGCGGAAGCCGATATCGGCACCACCAACCTCGTCCTCCGCGGAATCCGTCAACCGAACCCGCGAAACTTCACTGACCGCGACTACGACCTGTCTTCGCGACCACTGACCGTCTCGTCCGTCGCATGGGCGCCGCAACCATGGAAATACGGCGATGCGGGCGAAGATCAACAGACGCCTGACCTGTCCGTGATTCTCCATGAACTGATCCAGCAAGATTCATGGAAAACCGGAAACGCGGTCGCCTTCTCCATCACCGGAGCTGGCTGTCGTTGTGCTGTTTCCAGCGACCGTGACATCGACGCAGCTCCGCAGCTATACGTCGAGTACTCGCTGCAGGACGTCGAAAACTAACGCCCCAAACTGACGTGCAAACAAGGCAACGACGTTACTCGTCCGCGACAACGCCCATTGCTCGCAACTTCTCATATAGCAGCTCGGCAACCCGGCCGTTCGACTGAGCGTCGGGATGAAACTCGCCGGGAATTATCCACGAATCCCAACCGTCCGGCGCGTCAGCAGCCGTGTTGATCTGTTGGACCGGCAAGGAACTCAGCTCGGAAACAGTCCCCGTATCACACGGTTGCAGCTCGCCCTGCTTCCAGTCGACAACGACGAACTCCGCACCGTGATCCGTCGCGAGGCGGTGCATTTCCATGATCAACGAACGCGTCAGATCCGTCGACGGAACCGGTCCCCAGTGCGTCCATGCTCCCTGGGCGACGCCCCACAAATGCACAAAAGCCATGTCCTCATATCGACGTGGGCGCAGGGTCAGGACGGGCTTCCCATCACGAGACAATCGGTACCATGGTTTCGTTCCCAGGAAACTTCCGGAGGGAAAGATCAGCCTCCGATCGTAATTCGCATTGCGGCGATGATGGTCCGACATGAACGTGTATACCACCAGCTTCGTGTTGAACCGCTCAATGTGACGCTCCAGTTGCAACAGCGCCTGATCGGTGCCGAAACCCTGCACACCCAAATTGACGACCTGCAGATCAAAGCCAGCTCGCGACGCCAGGCGGCCGGAGAAGGTCTCTTCGAAACTCAGGCCATGCCCCATCGTGAAAGATCCGCCCACAAACAGCGCCGACGGCCGCGTGCGATCCAGCGGAATCGTGCGATCGGCAACTCGGATTCCGTTCTCGTCAAAGTGCATTTTGATTTTTCGGGAGTCGTCACCGAATGTCTGCGAGACCGTTTGGTTGGGAATGTACGACCACCCCAATCGATCGTCGAATTGAGCCAACGCGTTTTCCGATGGCACCCAACTCCCAGAGAACGGGAATCGCGTGACCCTCAGTGCAACTTCCGTCGCGGTAAGAACCAGCACTAACGACATCGTCATCGCGGCGACCGCAAACATCAGCCTGCGGCCGCGTGGGAGCATCTGGTCAAACCAACGATTCACGGCCATCGGAAACCCGGCGCAGCCTACCGCCAGTAGCGCAAATCCCAGCGACAAGGCTGCCGCGACGAACGACACATCACCGATCTGCCATTCGGTCGTCAAGAAACGCCGCAAGACAGACGGACACAACAGCACCGCCATCAGAAGCGAACCAAGACCGACAGCTACAGCCGGCCAGCGCGCCGGGCTCTCCGTTTCGCAGGCAACTTCCGATTCGGACGTTTTCGAATTCACGCGGCAGCTCCCTCGTAGATGGCCAGCAGCAACTCAAGATTGCGTTTGGCCGTGTATTTCTCCACGAATTCCGCTCGAGCGGCACGCCGCAGTTGTAGTCGCAGCTCCTCGTCCTCCTGCAACCTCCGCACACAATTCGCCAACGAACATGGATCGTCCGGAGCAAACAACAGCCCCGTTTCCTGGTCGTGGACCAGTTGATTCATGGGTGGAAGATCACTCGCAATCACGGGCGTCCCACTCGAGTAGGCCTCGATGATGCTGCGTCCAAACGTCTCGTGCCAGATCGAAGGAAACACCAGCCCCGTCGCGCCGGCGATCTGCATCTGTACTTCATCGTGCGGAAGCTGTCCCAACGATGCAATCGGCGCACCGGAGTTCTGCGCCATCGTCACCGCCTCCTGCATCGGTCCCTCGCCAATGATCTTCAGCAGCGGCAAATCGGTCGAACTTTTCCATGCCTCCAAAAGCACTCGCAATCCTTTCTCTTCAACCAACCGCCCAACAAACACCATGTAGCCTCCGTCACCATTCCCAATTCCGGGATCTGGCCGTACGAAGTTCGGTTTGACACGAATCCTGCCGGCCGGAATTCCGCCCGCGACAAAACTGTTGCGAGAAAAATCCGTCAGCGCGATGTACGTGTTCACCGTCTTCCGCCACGTGCCCATCGCCCGGTGCGCGGCGAGCATGGTTGCCGAGGCAACGCTGGGCCCGAGTCCGCGATAACACTGATGGCGTATCGCTCGCCATGGCATTGCGTTCCCGACACACGACATGCACGGCGATCCGTCCCGAAACATCGTCGAACCGGGACAGATAATGCGATAGTTGTGCAGTGTCTGAACGACCGGCACGTCATGGCGACGCGCCGCGTAGTAGGCCGAAGGTGAGAGTACGGGGAACGTGTTGTGAAAATGCACGACATCCGGCCTGAACCGACGAATCTTGTCATCCATCTCGCGGTACGTCTGGCGATTCCAGACCGTATCGACAGCCGCCTTCACGTACGACGTTTTTTCCAACACAGAATTGCAACGTTGGAATGTGGCCACCTCATGCCCGCCGTTTTCCAACATCCACTTTTCGTCTTCGAACACGTGATCTTCGCCGCCACGAAAGCGATACGAATTATGGCAGAGTAGCACTCTCATGCGCGCGACCTCCCCATCAAGTTCGAACTCGGTGGGGGCGTCGCCACAATGCCGAGACACATGCCAACAAGGACGGAAAAATAGAGCGATTCGGGCATCATGGGTCCGATGAACGAACTGTTCAATAATCCCCAAATCAAATACCAGGTAACCATCAGGGCAATGAAGGTGCCTGCTCGCGAATCGACGCTTCGCCTCGCATAAACGCGAAGCAGCAGCACCAGGAGTCCGCCCAACAAGAGACTGGCGCCGACAAGTCCGGTGGTCACCAGAATCTGTAGGAGGTTATTGTGCGCCGTCCAGTTTCCCCACTCGCCCCACACAAGGATGCGGCCCTTGGCCGACGTAACGAAGTATCCATGACCTCGGATCGGGGCTTCCAGATACGAGTCCCACATCTTCCGCCACATTTCGGATCTTCCCGAAAACGTTTGCAGCGTCCTTGTCGTCTGGCCCTGACGAATCAGATCTCCCAGCTCCGACGAAGCTCCCCGTAACAACGTCAGTCGCGAATCGAGCGTGAGGTAGAGGGCCGTCAGTGTGCTGCCCAAAAGCGAAAATCCGACGACCGCAATGCGTGATCCGTACATACAGCAGACAACAAAGCTCAATAGAAACGCGATCGCCATCGAATGACGATTGCCGCCCGCCACCATCACTCCGGCAAATGTCAGCACGCCGGGTATCAGCCAGCGTCGCGTCCACGGCCAGCCCCACATCAGGTAGCAGGCGATCAAAGCCACCATGCCAACCGACGCCATCGAGCCGGCGGTCGTGGAGTGCAAAATGCCCGACGACTTCCGAGTTAGTGCGCCGTACTTCGACGCCCCCAGTCGCAGCAATAGCAGACCGACACCGGAAACCACGCACGAGATGGTGAGATACTGAAACAGTCGACTGAGGTCGCTGGCATTCCGGCAACAGCATCCCGTCACCACCGCCATCAGCAAGAGCAACGTAAACGTACACGACTGGATGAAGGAAGTTCGCGGATCGCTGGACCAGGCCGTCGAAGCGATGCTCCACGCGCAAAACAACAGCAACGGCGAAGCAATTCGCAGCACGCGAAAAAGTCGCTGACTACCTCGGGCCCGAAACAGAAACACGCCAACGGACGCGAGCACGAACGCTCGGCTGGCCATCTTTCCCGCCGAAATAATTTTTGCCGGCAGCAGCGAAGGCGTCCCGTGTAGACGAACGTTGTAGTCTTCCGGCGGACTGACCATCCACGCCATCAGAGCAATCACGCAGTAGCAGACAACTGAAATCCCAAACTCCCGAACAGGTGGAGAAAGCCCGGGATCTGCCGCGGCGTCCACTACGGGTTCGGGATCGCCTACACCGTTTGTCCGCATCGCTGCCGCCGCGAGATTGGTATTCATGGGCGGAATCTACTCGTCAGCGCCCACTGCCAGGGCAGCATCGATCATCGCGTCGGGCGTGGGGCTCTCAGCTTCTGGAATGAGCTCCGCATAACGCTGAATGGTCTCATCCGAAAAGTGCTGAAGGTCCGTTCCACGCAGGTAGTCCATCATCGTCGTCCCACGCGATTCGCTGTCGACGTTAGGGGCTCCGCGGTTGACGGCAATGTCGCGTGCGTCGACGGTGCGAAAATCGATGCTAAAACGGGTGACTTCCGTGGTGTTCGGTACCGTCGAATGCAGATGGGCGGCGGAGAACAGAATGATTCCACCCGGCGGACAAACGATCCGTATGTCCGGCTGCAATTGCAGCTCCTCCAGCGCCGCGGACTGGAACCGGCTGTCCCGTTTGGTGGATTGCTGACTGGCCTGCACGCGTCCACGCACGTTCCAGTCCTGGTAGTTGAACCGTGACGAGCTGTTTTTCACCGCCTTGTTCCAGTAGGCCGGGTGAAATGCCATCCCGTTGTCCGCGTCGTTTTCATAAACCGGCATCCACCAGTTCAACTGGCACATCGGTGGCGAATACCAGGTGTCACGATGCGGTTTGAATGCGTAGGCCAGCCCGGTATTCAGGTAGTCACCGGCACACGCAGTACGCAGACGCGGCACGTCGAAATACGTTTCCTTTAGATTGCTACCGCACTCTTGCAGAATCTGTGGAATGAGCTCCTTGCACTTGGGATGATGAATGAATTTGGGTTTCAGCTTCTTGAGAATTTCCACGTAACGTTCGACGGGCAACTCGTGCTGCGCCGTCGGCGGATCCAACGGCGCGAATGCTTCCTCTGCCATCGAACGCGCCAGTTCACACAGCAGTGTACTGCCAGGCGTTGGCGAAAAGACGAATACGTCGCCGTCGTAGAGGCTCGCTCGCCGGCTGGTTTCGTCAGACTTGTTGTCAAAGAGAATGTTACTCACTTTGCAATCCATACGATGCCGTTGGCGATCGTTCCAAAGACAGATGCGTTGAATGGGCCAAATCCGGAAACGCGACGGGGTCGAGAACTCTACCCGGAAGATCACGTGAACCGTTACGAGCGAGCGCCATAGGCCGAGGTTGATTTACAACCAGGTACCTCTCAGGCAATACCTCCCTCACCCGAGTAGTCCGGCAACGTACTTCGCAACGAGACAGGTATTCCGGACATTTTTGCGCCAATTTTTCCGGCGTTTATGTCCATCCGGAACTTTTTCGCAGCAGGCTTCTGCGCTGTTGCAATCTCTGAATCCATGACTATTTGTGGAGTGACAACAGACCCTGACAACGTGCCCACGACGTCCACCATGACGGCCAACCTGATGGCCCGCGAAGCAAGCTGACGTAATCGATGCCATCAACCCAGCAACCATCCACCGAGCCCTTGCCGCCGCTACCGACGCAACCTACTGCCCGTCGCGCTGGCCGCAGACAGTGGTTGATGCGGACGCTCGCGGTCATCCTGCCACTGGTGGTGATGTTCGTCGCTGGGGAAATCTCGCTTCGCATGCTGGAACCTCGCGATTCGAAGTTCGAATTCATCGATGCCTCCATCCCATCGCCACTCTGCTATCGACTCCGCCCAGGCTCCACCGGCGAGCTACTTGGCTACCCGATTACCGTCAATCAGTTTGGCATCCGTGGTGAAGACTTCGACGTTGCCCGCCAGCCCGATACCGTTCGTGTGATTGCCCTGGGAGACTCCATGACGATGTCTCCCGGCGTTCCCCTGGAGAACACCTATCCTGCCCGACTGGAAAAGCAACTCAATGCCAACTCGCCGGAATCTCGCCATGAAGTTTTGAACTTTGGCGTGTGGGGCTACAACACCGAACAGCAACAGCTCTTCTTCGAGGAGAAGGGTATCGCCCTGCAACCGGACATCGTCGTGCTGGGCTTTTTCCCCAACGACGCGGACGCGATCCTCCCCGTCGGTCATCCCACCAACGGCGTCGTCAACAAGCTGATCAAGCACTCGTTTGTGCTACGAGTGCTGAAGCCCTACGCGGCCGTCGTCGCCAGACAGATCGGAATTCCCGTTCCCTCGATGGTATCGAGATGGCGAAGCAACTTCGCGGACGACTCACCAACGTGGAAGCGATGCCAGGCGTCTCTGCGACGCATGAAGACGCTTTCGGAAGAACACGACTTTGATCTGAGAGTTGTGCTCATACCGGTACCTGTTGGAACCAGCGACGACTATCCGCTGGCAGACATCCACACGAAAGTCGCTCAATACTGCGAATCCATCGGCATCACGGTTCACGACGCAACGCCCGCTTTTCGTGGCATTCGCCTGCGTTCCCTATGGGTTTGCATGACGGACGGTCACCTCAACAGCAAGGGCAACGCGATTCTGGCCAGTTTCGTTGCGGAGCAATTGAAGCCATGAATCAGAACAATAACGACACACCGAACGAGCGTGTAACGGATTTCACCAAATCCCGCATCCTCCAGCGTCGCATTCACGAGCTGATCCCCGGCGGATGTCACACCTATGCGAAAGGCGACGATCAGTTTCCATTCAACAGCCCCGGTCTCATTGCGCGGGGTAAAGGTTGCCATGTCTGGGACGTCGACGGCAACGAATTCATTGAATACGGAATGGGATGTCGCGCCGTGACGCTTGGGCATGCTCATCCTCGGGTCGTCGAAGCGGTAACTCGCGAGCTGCACAACGGAGCAAACTTCGGCCGACCGTCCATCCTGGAACTCGAGTGCGCCGAAGAGCTACTCGGCATGATTCCGAACGCCGAGATGGTCAAGTTTGCCAAAGACGGCTCTTCCACGACAACCGCGGCGTTGAAACTTGCCCGAGCCTATACGGGTCGCGACATGATCGCGATCTGTGGAGACCATCCCTTCTTTGCCGTCCATGACTGGTTCATCGGCTCGACCGCCATGAACGGAGGCATTCCACAGTCGACGTCCGATCTGACAACCACCTTTCGATACAACGACCCGGAGAGCCTCGAGCACGCTTTTCGCCAGCACCCCGAAAGAATCGCCTGTGTGATTTTGGAAGCGGCCAAGTATTCCGAACCGGAGGACAACTTCCTCCATCGCGTCAAAGAAATCTGCGAACGACGCGGAGCGATCTTTGTGCTCGACGAAATGATCACCGGGTTTCGATGGCACAACGGCGGCGCACAGGCCGAATACGACGTGAAGCCGCACCTCTCCACGTTCGGCAAGGCACTCGCCAACGGCTTCTCACTGTCGGCTCTCATGGGTGACCGTGAACTCATGGAGGTCGGTGGGCTCTATCACGACCGCGAACGTGTTTTCCTGCTCTCGACAACGCATGGCGCCGAAACCCATTCGTTGGCGGCCGGTATGGAAGTGATGCAAATCTACCGTCAGGAACCCATCGTCGAGCTCATGTACCGGCAAGGTGACAAACTGAAACTCGGACTGGACGCGGCCATTCGTCGCCACCAACTCGGCGACTACGTCGAGATTATTGGTCGACCGTGCAACCTGGTATTCGTGACTCGCGACACGGAACTCAAACCGTCACAGGGTTTCCGCACACTACTGATGCAGGAACTAATCGCTCGCGGAGTTCTGGGAACGTCTCTGGTCATCAGCGCCGCCCACACGGACGACGATGTTCAGAAGACCATCGAGGCTTTCGACGGAGCGTTGGGCGTGTACGCTCGGGCGATTCGGGACGGATACCACCATCACCTGATCGGTCCCACCACACAGAGCGTTTATCGCAAACGGAACGACATCGGCTTCCAGAAATCACAAACTCCGGTGGCGCGATGAATTCGGCGAATCCCCATCCTCGCGTTAGCATCGGGCTACCCGTTTACAACGGCGAGCGTTACCTGCGCGAGGCGTTGGATTCGCTCCTTGGCCAGTCTTTTCACGATTTTGAAATCATCGTTTCCGACAATTGCTCCACCGACAACACGGCAGGGATCGTGGCGGAGCGCCAACAACACGACAGCCGGATTCGGCTGGTGCGACAGTCGCGAAACCTGGGAGCCATCGGAAACTTCAATGCCGTCTTTCACGAAGCAAACGGCGAGTATTTCAAGTGGGCCGCGCACGACGATGTCTGCCATCCAACCTTCCTGCAGAGTTGCGTCGACGTGCTGGATCGACATCGCGATGTGGTGTGGTGTCACTGCGAGTCGGACCAGATCGACCAGGACGGCAAATCGTGGCTGGAACGACTGGATCCAGATAAATCAGATTCAATCGAGCTTGTAGACGGTCGTCGGCGTTGGGTTGGCCTACCACGAAAAGACCACGCGTCCAGTTCACCCAGCCAACGGTTCGCCGGGGTATTGCTGGGAGGAACCTGGGCCGCCGATTCCTACGGCCTGGTGCGTGCGGACGAACTGCGAGCAACACGTATGTTGCTACCGTGTTACGGAGCAGAAAAAGTGTTGATCGGCGAACTGGCACTACGTGGCCGCTACTTTCACATACCCGACCAGCTCTTCGCCCAACGGATTCACGACGAGGCATCCGGGAACATTCGGTCATCGCGATTTCAGGCCAGCTTCGCCGTCGGTGACCAACAGAAAAGAGCGTTTGCACCCACCCGACTCGCACTCCTGTTGGGACACCTTGGTGCCATTCGCGGCGCCACGATATCGGGCGCGGAGCGAGCTCGCTGCCTGCTGGTTGTGGCACGCTACCTGCTGCAATTTCACAAGTGGCGCAAGGTCATCGTTGGCTCCATGACCGGACGCGGTGTTGGCGGCGAAGGTGTTCGCCAGCTGAGAAAAGATGCCGGCGTCGTTGCCAACAGAACGAAAGAGCGAGTGGGAGAGCGAGGGAGACACGTATGAATTCCAATACGCACCGAAACGGATCGCAGGCGGAACGCGACCGAGAAACGTCGTGCCCCGGCTGCAACGCTCCGGGCATGTACAGTTTCTACGAATTGAAGAACGTACCGGTCAATGTGGGACGCGTGGTTGATTCCCCGGAAGAAGCTCGCAGCGTCATGCTCGGCGATATCGAGCTGTGCTACTGCCACTGCTGTGGACTCGTCCACAACGTGGCGTTTGATCCATCCAGGGTCAGTTTCGAACCAGGCTACGAAGTGGCCCTTCACCACTCGCCAACGTTTCGCGATTTCATCCAGGGAGTCGCAAGTCGGTTGCTCGAACGGTACGACCTGCACGACAAAGATATCCTCGACATCGGTTGTGGCGCCGGCTACTTCCTTGAAACGATGTGCACGTTGGGCGGTAACCGTGGAACAGGTGTTGACCCGACGGTTCCCCGAGTTGGGCATGTTGATTGTGGAGCGGGATCCATGAACCTCATTCGGGACTTTTGGTCGCCACGCTACGCAGGATCACCGGTCGACTTCATCACCTCCCAGTCGGTGTTCGAAGACTTCAAGCAGCCATTGCAATTCCTGACCGAACTGCGTCGCCGGCTCGTCGCGAAACCCGTTCCCTTCTACTGCGAGGTGTTCAATGGATTCCGTGCCTTTGAACAGCAGGAAACGTGGAGCATTCACTTCGAGGCCTGCAGCTACTTTAGCCTCGAGGCGTTGCAGAACGTCTTCCGCGTGGCTGGCTATCGGATTCTGGACGCCGACTACTGCTATGCACAGGACCAATACCTCTATGTCGAGGCCCTCCCCGAGTCCGACTCGCCCGCCACGCGACCGCCGGTCACCGAGATCCCGCCGTGTATTCGCGAGTTTTCGCAACTGCACAACCGCACGGTGACAAAGTGGCAACAACGACTGGCTGATTGGAAAGCGAACAACAGGAATGTCGTGCTGTGGGGATCGGGCGCGAAAGGCGTCAATTTCCTGACGACACTGCAGGATGCCGACATCGTCCGAGCCGTCGTCGACATCAATCCGGATCGACAGGGCAAGTACATGCCTGGGTCCGGGCATCTCATCGTTCCGCCCGAAAGCCTATCAAACAACAAACCCGACCACGTCATCCTCACGAACCAGATCTACCGGAGCGAAGTCGAACAGCAATTGACCGAACTCGGCGTGAGCTGCGAACTGCTGGTCGCGTGAGATCCACAAAACAGAAGCTACCAAACGAAACAGGGACTGCGTCGACTCTCAACTCGGGAGTCAGCGATTCGGCAAATTCGACTACCGCCCCAAGAGAACACAGGGAGACCGCCAGTGACATCCATACTCGGAATATCCGCTTTCTATCATGACTCGGCTGCCGCCATCATCGTCGACGGAGAGATCATTGCCGCCGCACAGGAAGAACGGTTCAGTCGCAAGAAACACGACCATCGCTTTCCTCAGCATGCGATCGACTATTGCCTTGAGGAGGCTGGACTGGACGCCGGCGATGTTGACTTCGTCACCTTCTACGACAAGCCGATTCGCAAATTCGAACGGCTACTGGAAACCTACCTTGCCTACGCACCGCTGGGCTTCCGCTCATTCCGCAAAGCGATGCCCCTGTGGTTGAAGGAGAAGCTGTATCTCCCCAGCGCCATGGACCAGGGTCTGAACTTCAAATACCGCGGTCGATACGTATTCACCGATCATCACGAGTCGCATGCCGCGAGTGCCTTCTTTCCTTCGCCGTATGAAGAAGCCGCCATCATCACGTTCGACGGCGTCGGCGAGTGGTCCACGACCTGTTATGGGACCGGTCGCGGCAACCGAATTGAATTGAGCCACGAAATTCGATTCCCACATTCATTGGGTTTGCTGTATTCGGCGTTCACCTACTACACCGGTTTTCGAGTCAACAGCGGCGAGTACAAGGTGATGGGCCTTGCACCCTACGGCGAGCCAATCTACCGCGACCTGATCCTCGAAAAGCTGGTCGACCTGAAAGAGGACGGCTCGTACCGGATGGACATGAGCTACTTTAACTATTGTCAGGGACTGACAATGACCAACACGCGATTCCACAAGTTGCTCGGTGGCGAACCCAGAAAGCCCGAGTCGCCCATTACGCAACGTGAAATGGATCTGGCAGCTTCCGTTCAGGCGGTCGCGGAAGAAATCATGCTGCGAACGGCGAACCACGTGCAGGCCGAAACGGGACTGACCAACCTCGTGATGGCGGGCGGAGTTGCTCTAAACTGCGTGGGCAACGGACGTATTCAGCGCGAGTCGAACTTCGACAACGTCTGGGTCCAACCCGCCGCCGGGGATGCTGGAGGTGCGTTGGGAGCGGCACTGTTCACGTGGCACCAACTGCTCGACAAGCCGCGCATCACGCAAAAACCGGACTCACAGAAGGGCTCTCTCCTGGGGCCCGTCTTTTCCGACGACCAGATCGAGAGCTTCCTCACCGATCAGGGTGCTGTGTGGACACGAGCCGCCGACACCGCAGAACTGACGGATATCGTTTCGGATCACCTGATCAACGAAAAGGTCGTCGGCTGGTTCAACGGCCGGATGGAATTTGGACCACGAGCACTTGGAGCTCGCAGCATTATTGGCGACAGTCGTAGCTCCAGGATGCAGTCGACGATGAATCTGAAGATCAAGTTTCGCGAATCGTTCCGTCCATTCGCTCCCGTCGTGCTGAAAGAACATGCCCACGAATACTTCGAAATGGAGGAAGGGCAGGAGAGTCCCTACATGCTGATGGTCGCTCCCGTGAGGCAAGAGCAACGGGTCGCTCAGGCCGAAACACGATCGGGCTTTGCCAAACTCCACCAGGTGCGTTCCACGGTTCCGGCCATTACGCACGTCGATTATTCCGCCCGCGTTCAAACCGTCGACAAAACTCGCAATCCCGAGTTTCGGCAGCTCATGGAACAGTTCCATGCAAAGACCGGCTGTCCTGTACTCATCAATACCAGCTTCAATGTCCGCGGCGAACCGATCGTGTGTACTCCGGAAGATGCCTACCGCTGTTTTCTGGTGACGGAAATGGATGTGCTCGTGCTGGGAAACCACGTACTCGTCAAACCAGATCAGGAAGACCTGTCGAATTCAATGAAGGAAGAACACCTCGCCCAATTCCAACTGGACTAATGTCATGGCAGCAATTGACCTGAATCTGAATCCATCAAAACGACAGCTCGGCCAGTTTGGGCTGATCGGACTATTCGCGTTGCCCGCGATTGGCTGGATGCTATCCGGCAAACCAACGCCCGCGACGCTGGAGACCGCCAACCTGCAATTTCTGACGGGCTTTGCCGTGTGCGGACTGCTGATGGGCGTCCTTGCCATGGCTCGACCGGAATGGCTGAAATGGCTCTTCATCGGAGCCAGCCTGGTAACATTCCCGATTGGATTCGTGCTTGGCGAAGTGGTCATGTTCCTCGTGTTTTCCGTCACTTTCGTTCCGATGGCTTTACTCTTTCGCCTGATCAAACGTGACGCCCTGCATCGATCGATACAACGCGATTTGCCAACCTACTGGCAAAGAAAGGCACAACCGCAAGGGGTCGCCAGTTATTACCGCCAATCGTAAAATCGAAGCTTGGGCGATGCGGGCCCTGACAGTAAATTGAGAGCTTCCCTCCGTTTTTTCCAGGACAAGTAGACCAAGATGAAGAACGAATCCAGCGAATTCGAACGCGCCGGACAGGAATCACGCGAGTCCATCGTCAGTGAGTTCATCTACTTTTTGGGCACTAACAAGAAGTGGTGGCTGACCCCCATCATCCTGGTGCTGGGTCTGGTTGGACTACTGGTCGTGCTGGGTGCTTCGGGCGCTGCCCCGTTTATCTACACGCTCTTCTAAACCCACGTCGGCCGCTTCTCCGCCAGAAATCGTGCTCGAAAACCGACCAGGTAAGAACTGGACGTAACCAGCGTCACAGTTGCAGGTCGGTTCGATTCCACGAAACCACGCGGAGGATCCCATGTTCAACGTCAGAAAAGCTGCCGATCGCGGCCATGCCGATCATGGCTGGCTGAAGGCGAATCATACGTTCTCGTTTGCCGGCTACCGGGACCCCGATTTCATGGGCTTCCGATCGCTGCGAGTGATGAACGAAGATTTCGTCGCTCCCGGGAAAGGGTTTGGCACGCATCCTCATAACAATATGGAGATCGTGACTTACGTGCTGGAAGGTGCGCTGGAGCATCGCGATTCGATGGGTAACGGGGAAGTCCTGTATCCCGGCGAGTTCCAGCGGATGTCGGCAGGAACGGGAATCACACACAGTGAATTCAATCCGTCGGCGACCGAACCGGTACACCTTTACCAAATCTGGTTGCAGCCGGAACGCGAAGGAATTGTGCCCAGCTACGAGCAAAAGAGATTCGGAGATCAGGAACGCCTCAACCGATTGCGACTGGTTGCATCGCGCGAGGCGACGGATGGTTCGCTACGGATTCATCAGGACGCGCGGATCTACCTGTCGACGCTGGAAGCGGGAAACCAGCTGGCACATGAAATTGCGCCGGGGCGGCACGCATGGCTGCAGGTCCTGCGAGGCTCCCTGACGGCCGGTGGCAAAACGCTGCAGGCCAGTGACGGATTGGCCGTGAGCGATGAATCGGAATTGAAAATGGAGGCTCATGAGGACGCCGAGATCCTGTTGTTCGATCTTGCGTAAGCTACCAGCCGACATTTTTCCCGCGAAAACGACCTCCAACCACAGCGGATGCTTCCCCCGAGAGGCATCCGTTTTTTTGTGGCGTGTTTCTCCAGTAAGGTGCTGCACACGGCTGCGTCGACACACACGGTTTCATTCATATTCTGGCCGACGCCAGACTACGCCATCCTTCCACGGAAACAAATCGATGTTGAACGAAAAACAGGAAGCCCTCTGTTCGGAAAACAAATCGGACTTCTCGGACCTGAAGGCCATCTTTCTGAACTGCACGCTGAAGAAGTCACCGGAGAAATCCCATACGCAAGGTTTGATCGACATCTCGAAAGCGATCATGGAAAAGAACGGCGTCACCGTCGACGAACTGCGGCCGGTCGACTTTGACATCGCGTACGGCGTCTGGCCAGACATGACCAAGCAGGGTGCGGACAAGGACGACTGGCCCGCGATTTCCAAACGTGTGATGGAGGCCGAAATCCTCGTCATCGGCACTTCCATCTGGCTGGGCGAAAAGACGTCCGTCGCCACACAGACAATCGAACGACTCTATTCGTCCAGCGGCGAACTAAATGAGCATGGGCAGTACGCGTACTACGGTCGCGTCGGCGGTTGCCTGGTGACGGGCAACGAGGACGGTGCCAAACACTGCGCGATGAATCTGCTCTATTCGCTACAACACCTGGGCTACGTTATTCCACCACAAGCCGACGCCGCGTGGCTGGGAGAAGCAGGGCCGGGACCTTCGTATCTCGACCCGGGCTCGGGCGGACCAGAAAACGATTTCACCAACCGGAACACGACGTTCATGACGTGGAATCTGATGCACATGGCTCGCATGATCAAGGACGCTGGTGGCATTCCCGCGCATGGAAACCAACGCGCCAGTTGGGACGCCGGTTGCCGCAGCGATTTCCCGAATCCGGCCTATCGATCCTGATTCGCCAACGATGCGTCAGCTCTGCTGCGAACCTTCCACAAGGCGATCGGACGGTTTGAAACGGTCGCCTTGTGCTTTCGCATCGAGCTTGGTCAGCTTTTCGACGATCTCTTTCAGCCCACGAGCTTTCGAATAGTGAATTGGGCCTCCGCGAAACGGCGCGAAGCCGGCTCCCATGATCATGGCAAAATCGATCGCGTCCGGATCGTCCGACACACCCTCTTCCAGACAACGGTAGGCTTCGTTCACCATCAGTAGCGACAGCCGGTCCGCGATATCCGACCTCTGCATGGAGATCGGCGCGCCGGAAGGACGAGCTCGGATGGCAGCGGGATTGGGCGACGTCTTCTTGCCCTTGTGTACATAAAAGCCTGCTCCAGATTTGCGTCCCACCTGCCCGGACTCGATCATTTTGTCCAAGACCGGCGGCACGGAAAATCGTTCGGGGAAAGCTGTCGACATGGTCTCCGCAACGTGCCTGCCAACGTCCAGTCCCACTTCATCCAGCAATCGAATTGGGCCCATGGGCATGCCAAACTCAAGCATCGCCTTGTCCAGTTCCTCCGGCTCGATACCGCGTTCGAACAGTTCGCCGGCGTCGATCAGATAGGGCATCAAAATGCGATTCACGACGAACCCGGGACTGTCCCGCACCAACACGGGCAGCTTGCCAATCTTCTGCACCAGGCTCAGACACGTATTGGTAACTTCGTCGCTGGTTTGGGGAGCGACCACCACCTCCACCAGTTTCATGCGATGCACCGGATTGAAGAAGTGCAGCCCCACGACGCGTTCCGGATGAGTCAGCCCGTCATGTGCGGCCAGCTCCGTAATCGGCAGCGCCGAAGTATTCGTCGCGAGAATCGTTTCCGGTCGCGTGCGTGAAACGAGATCCGCAAAAATCTTCTTCTTGATCTCCAGATTTTCAACCGCGGCTTCGACGACCATGTCGTAGCTGTGCAGCGGCACGGGCGAACAGGTGGTGTGAATGCGGTCGCGACACCTGGCGGCTTCGGATTTTGACATCAACCGTCGTTTGACCATCGCTCCGCGGAGTTTTTCCATACTCTGCATTCCGCGGCCAATCGCTTCGGCGGAGATATCCTGCAGCAGTACCTTAATGCCGCGAGTGGACAACCAATGTGCAATCCCGGCGCCCATCACGCCGGCGCCCACAACGCAGACGCTCTTGATCTTTTTCGGCTCGGCGTCACCGGACTGCACGCGTTTCGAGGATTCCGTGAGCCCAAAAATCCGCATCAGATTTCGCGTCACGTCGCTCTGGCCTAACTCGAGGGCCGCTTTCCGCTCGTTCGCCAGCGAGACTGCATGCGAGTCACCAATCGAATCGCAAACCACGTTGATCGCCGCCAGCGGCGCGGGATAGTGACCGCCCGTTTTCTTGCTGACGTCGTCGCTTACTTTCTTGCGAATAATCGGAACGGCCAGCGGGTTGTTCGTCAGCCAATGACTCTTGCGTTTCGGTTGCTTGCCGGAAACCAGTTTCTCTGCGAGTACATGAAGTCGTTCACGGGGGGCCACACCATCGATCAGCCCCAGCTTCTTCGCCTTGCCCGTGTTGATGGAACTTCCTTTGAGAATCATATCCAGCGCGGCCGGTAGTCCGACCAGTTTCGCCAGTCGCGTCGAGCCACCCCATGCCGGCAGAATGCCAAGTTGCGTTTCGGGAAGGCCCATTTTCGTCGCGCGATCCGTACTGGCAATCCGCAGGTCGCAGGCCAGCGCAATCTCCAGCCCTCCGCCAAGCGCCGTGCCATGAATGAATGCCACCGTTGGCACCGATAGGGCCGCAAGGCGATCAAAGACTTTCTGGCCCTGCTCGATGAACTCGACGACTTCGTCCGGCGACGCGGTCTTCAACGTATTGATGTCAGCACCGGCGATGAAGATGCCATCCTTGTCCGATGTAATCGCGATTCCCTTGAATTCGGATTTATGCTGTTCGACATACGCGATGTGGCGATCGAGTTCCTCCAGCGTCTGAGCATCAAAGACGTTGGCACTGCTCTCCGGCCGATCGAAGACGATCTCTCCCCAACCCGGCAACGTCGAGAGCTGGAATCGTGTGTTGATGAATTCTGCCATGAATCTGGTTTGTCCGTTTGATTTCAAAAAGAATGTCTCGTCGCAGGTCGCCCCGCAGAAAGCCTCATTGCCGCCGGGTCTAGAGGCTTTCCAGTAATACGGCGCCGCCCTGGCCGCCGCCGATGCACAGCGACGCATAAGCTCGTTTGCCACCGCGGCGTTTCAATTCCTTCAGCGCCGTCAGCACCAGGCGGGCTCCCGTCGCTCCAACCGGATGGCCCAGAGCAATCGCACCGCCGTTTGGGTTCAACAGCTCATCGGGAATCGCACCCAACGATTCGCCCCCTTCCGCTTCGCAGAACGCTTTGGATTCGAAGAGTCGCTGAACGGCGATCACCTGAGCCGCAAATGCCTCGTTGATTTCGATCAAGTCCGCCTGATCCGGTCGGAAATTCTGCCGGCGGGCAACGGCAGCCATCGCATGTGCCGGACCGATGCCCATTCGCTCGGGATCGCATCCGCTGTAGTGGAAGTCAACGAGACGCCCCAGTGGCTCAATACCAAGCTGCTCGGCCTTGTCCTCGGTAGCGACCAGCAACGCGACTGCGCCATCCGTAATCTGCGACGAGTTGCCCGCCGTCACGGTGCCGGTCTTTTTTTCAAAGACAGGTCGCAGTTTGGCGAGCGCCTTCATGTTCTGCTCCTCACGCACGCCGTTATCGATTGTCGCGAAACCACCTTTCGCCGAATCCGCATAGGCGGGCGTAATTTCCTCGGCAAGTTTTTCCCGGCTGGCGGTTGCCTTTTGATGCGAAGCCAAAGCGTACTCGTCCTGCTGGTCGCGGCTGATGTCGAATTCCCTCGCCAATACCTCGGCGGTCTCGCCCATGTTCAGACCTGCCACCGGATCGGTCAGGCCAAGCTGCAATCCAATCACGGGCGAAAAATCCTTCAGTCGAAAGGAGGCCATCGCCCCCAGTTTGGCTCCAAACTTTTTTGCTCGAGCCAAACTGGCAAACTTCTTTGCGGTGGAATGCCGGAAGAGCAGGGGAGTGCGCGACATGCACTCGACACCGCCAACCAGAAACAGCTCGCCATGCCCCGCGGCGGCTTTCGCGGCGGCCGTCGTCAACGCTTCCATTCCCGAAGCACAGTTTCGATGCACGGAAAACGCGGGCACGGTTTTGGGAATCCCGGCACGCAACGAAATCACGCGAGCGATATTGGCGGCGTCCGCCGGCTGGGAAACATTGCCGACGATCACTTCATCGATCGTGGCTGGATCGATTCCCGTTTTGGTCAACACCGCAGCCATCGCCTGTCGCCCCAGTTCGACCGCGTCGATACCCGCAAGGTCCGTGCTCATCTTGCAGAAAGGAGTGCGGAGTCCATCAATGATGACGAGTTGTGCGTTCTTGTTCATGTGAATCGTCGAAAGGTTGATGCGTGAGGTTGATGCCCGATGCGAAGTTCATTCTGACAGATCGCGTGAATGCATTTCGAACACGGTGGAGTGTTAAACGAGTTGGTTGGCGGCTGCATGCCAGAAACGGACGCACCGGGTGCAAGATGCCGCCGGTACGATACCTCAATCCAGCAAATGTGCGTGAGTCCAATCGCGGTCCGCCCGGCCCTTACCAGCGGCGCTACTGGTTGCTTTGCGGGATGCGATGACCACCATGCGACGCAGGGAACGGGAGTCGCTTCCCACCGTTTTGACCGGGCCTGGGAGCAGGCAAAAGCCGCGTGGAGATGCTCAATCCCGCAGAATTCGACCTCTATTTTTCCATCGGTCGGCCCAACCGTAGAACTTACCGCCAAATTCACGTTTTCCTGTTGGTGCCGGAGTCGATTCTCCGAAACAATATGGTTGAAAACTGGGCTTGCCGGGCGAAGCAGCGAACTTGCGGGGCCGGGATGCGAAAACTCTTCATAAGGAACGCTTTCATGAAAAACTGTTCGATCTGCGCGCGACGAAAATTCCTGCTCCAGGCAACGCTGGGTTCGGCAGCTTTCTTCACCGTTCCGGGAGCCTACGCCGAGGAACTCATCAAGACCGCCGCACAGGGTGAAGGCCCCTTCTATCCGGACAAGCTGCCGCTAGATACGGACAACGATTTGATCGTCATCAACGACGCGATCACTCCCGCCATCGGCGAGATCACGCACCTGACCGGGAAGGTAACCGATGTAAAAGGTAAACCGGTTCGCAACGCCCTGGTAAAGATCTGGCAAGCGGACTCTGCCGGCGTCTACATTCACAGCAAGGGCGGCAGCCGTGAGAAAATCGACCGCAACTTCCAGGGCTTTGGTCAGTTCTCTACCGACCTCCGCGGACAGTATTACTTCCGCTGCATCAAGCCTGTCATCTACACGGGGCGTCCGCCACACATTCACGTTGCCGTCGAAAAGAATGGCAAGCGTGTCCTGACGACACAGCTGTACATCCGCGGCCACGAAGCCAATGCAAAAGATGGCCTCTTCAATCAGGCAAAGACCAAGCAGGCAAAGGAAACCCTGCTGGTCGATTTCAAACCGATGAAGCGTTCGAAGACCGGTGAGCTGCGCGCCAACTTCGACATCATTCTTGGGCTCACTCCCAACGAAGACAAAGTCGGCTAGTCGGCACTCGGCCACAAGCCAGACGACTGCCGAGGAAACACCTCGAAACCCAACAGGCACGTTGCCATGCAGCGTGCCTGTTTTCGTTGGCTCGCCCATAGTGACAACCACTCAGCAGGCCAACCACTCAGCAAGCCAACCTCTCAATTAACCCAACGTGAAAGCCCGGAATCGAATTCCGATTTAAAAATTTTGCCTCCCCCCAAAAGCTGAGCTACGTTTTAGATGGCCACCCGTTTGGCGTGCTTCGGTACGCCTGCTATTCCACTGCAAATTCAGCCCCACATGATTCCATGTGGTGGGAAAGGGGGACTTCATGCGTCTCAACTGGCCCGGCCCTTCTGCGGCCGCGACCGCTATTCCAAGTCATCTTCTCCGTGTCGAGTCGCTTGAATCGCGACGCATGTTGACACTGGCGTCCGATTTTGAATTGCCCGATGAACCCGATTCCGCCGACCCGGATTCGGCAGAATATGGAGGAGCTTTATCAGATGAATTCCTCGACTTGATCAACAAAGAACTGCAGGAGGCCGCCAACGATCCCGACGCGGTTGACCCGACCGTCGAACCGTTGCCGGTTGTGCCATTCGACGACGAAGTTGATCCTGTGTTTGGCTGCCCCGGTGTTGATTCTGAATTTTGCCTGCCCGGCGATATGAACGACGATGGTCAGGTCGAGTTCGATGACTTCCTGAACTTCAGCCAGAACTTCGGCATGCAGGATGCGACCTGGGCCGACGGTGACTTCGACGGCGACGGTGAAGTGGGATTCAATGACTTCCTGCTGCTGGCCTCCAACTTTGGTTGAGGCGCATCGATTGCGACTTATTTTCCTGACTTGTTTCACTGATCCAGGAGGGATCTGATCGCGCCACTCTGCTGACGGTTCGCTGTCAAGTTTCCTGAGCGACAGGAGACGCGGCCGTCAGTCGAGCGCGGATCATTCGCACAAATATCGCGGCAACCCGGCCACGAAACTCGATCTGCGGCGCTGCCCCGTGGTGCTGACCGCGAAGCCAACACGTGGACTCGTAATTCACTTTTCCGCAAATCTTGCCCGAACTACCCAGTAGCCGCGAGCGAGATTGTTTCTCTTTGCCAACACGCTTCTTGTGTTGGACCGCCAACGACTTTGGCCTTTCGTTCCGTGAATTCCCTAGAATGACCTCTACCGTCATTCCACCTGGTCGAACGTTTGGAAACGTGGGCTCGAACCGTGGGTATTGATGACGGACCGTCATCGGACTCCGACGGCAACTCGGACCACGATTGCCGGTCAGCCAAATTTCTTTTTGAATTCATGGCGGGAATCGTTCCCAAAACCAACTGAATGTGACAGGCAACGATGCGCAAGGCCGAACACGGAACCGAAGAAGCCAGACAGGTGATTACCGATCATTCGTTGATCCAGCGATTTCGCGGGGGAGAGCAGGACGCAGCCACTCAGCTGTATCTGCGATACGGCGCGCGGCTGCAGTCGTGGGCATCGTCCAAAACGTCAACCGCGTACACATCGCGGTTCGACGAAGAGGACGTGGTGCAGTCCGTGTTTCGGACGCTCTTCCGGCGCGTGTCCGAGGGGCTCTACGACGTCCCTCCCGGGGAAGAGTTGTGGCAACTATTGTTGGTGATTGCATTGAACAAAATTCGCAAACTGGCAAACTTCCACCGCGCCCAGAAGCGCGACATCGGCAAAACGCAGGGGTCAGACGTGCTGGACGTTGCTCGCTACCGAAATCAGTCGACCGACGAGACCTCGCTGCAGATACTGCAGTTCGTGATGGAAGATCTCTTCAAGAACATGAACGAGACGCAGCAGGAAATCATCGAACTGCGAATTGAAGGACACAAGACGGACGACATCGCCGACCAGACGGGACGATCCAGTCGCACGGTCGAAAGAGTATTGCAGGGCTTTCGTCAGAAACTGAGTGAAGAATTGGATGTCGGAACAGGCAACCTCAACTAGCGATCCATTCCCGGAATTCGAAAGCCTCGATGACGTCATCGAAGCCTTCGAGGATGCGTGGAACTGCGGCACCCCGGCGCTGGAGGACTTTCTCCCGCCCGGCAACCATCCGGAATATGAAGAGCTGACGGGCGAGCTGCTGTGTGTTGATCTGGAACGGCGATTCCGTAGCGGCAGCCCTATGCCGCTGGAAGAATACCGACGTAACTTCCCGGAATTGTTGCGCAGCGAGTCAACAATCCAGCGACTGGCCTTCGAAGAATACCGTCTGCGTGGCAAGCAGGGCGACGCTGTTAGCCCGGAGCAATATCAACAGCAGTTTGGCATCTCGACGTCACACTGGCCGCGTCCCAATGGCGAACGTGTGGGCGACACTCGAACCACAGGTCCCGCTTCTTCCGCGTTGGCCCGAAATGCGATGGCCGATGGCGTTGCCGACGAAATGAACCGCATCGCCAGCGTGACGCAACCGTTGCCCAAAACCGGCGACACGTTTCTTTCCTTTGAGCTGGTCGAGCAGCTTGGGCAATGCAAATTTGGCAGTGTCTTCCTCGCGAGGCAGAACGACCTTTCAGATCGTTTTGTCGTCATCAAGGTCACCACAAATCTGTGGGCAGAATCCGAACGGCTGGCACGTCTGCAGCATTCCAACATCGTGCCCATCTACTCGGTTCACCATCAGGAAGGTCTGCAGGCCGTCTGCATGCCGTTCTTCGGTCGCAACACTTTGGACTCCCTGATTGCCCTGACCGCCACAGCCAGCAATGGGCACCAACCCTCGGACGCCAACGACGTCGTCGACCGCTGGCTGGAAGAAACCGAACACCCCGATGCCGTGCCCGGTGAACACCTTCAGTGGCTGACCAGTCTCTCGCTGGAACAGCTTTGCACGTGGATGATGTCACGCATTGCGGCGGGCCTTTCCCACGCGCACGAACGCGGCATTCTGCACCGTGACCTGAAGCCCCAGAACATCCTTGTTTCGGACGATTTGCGTCCCATGATTTTGGACTTCAACCTGTCGGATGATGTCGTGTCCGGCGGCCGATCATCGTTGCTGATCGGCGGCACGCTATCCTTCATGGCCCCCGAACATTTGCTGGCGGTCATCGCAGAAGGCGAAGTCGACGCGCGCAGCGATATCTATTCTCTGGGCGTGATTTTCTATCAGTTGTTGACCGGCGAGTTGCCGTTTCAGACACAGTCCGGATCGACCATCAGTTCGCTCAGTTACCATTTGAACGAACGTTACGACACTCGTCCGGAAGTCACCCGAGTCAAGGCCGGGCTGACCCTGGATGTCGAAGCCATCGTGCTCAAGTGCCTCGCCGCCAACCCCGCGGAACGCTACCAAACGGCTCGCGAACTACAGCACGATCTCGAACGGCACCTCCGCCATTTGCCGCTGCAACACGCGCCAAATCGCTCCGTGCGAGAACGCATGGTCAAGTGGTCCCGTCGTCATCCGGCACTCAGTTCCTCCTACGCCGTTGCTACGATCGCGTCCGTCTTGCTGTTGGTTCTGGCCGGACTCTTTGTGGCGAGTCGCGGAAGAATAGATCAATTGGAGGCCCAACAAACGTTGGCGGAATTCCTGCAAAACGAGCGTGCCGCAAGCGCCCCCCTGAGTCCACTGGTCACCGACACCATGACGCTGGAACGTGGACTGGAATCTGCTCACGCGGTACTGGAAACGTACGGCGCCGTCGAAGCCGGCTGGCAGGATTCGGAAGTTTTCCGGGCGTATGACGGAGACAGCCAAAAAGTGATCCGGGAAAGCGTGCGCCGCATGCAGTATCTCAGCGCCGGCGCCATGCATCGCCTGGCAATGAACACGGACGACCCCGAACGACGAGCGGAATGGTTGCGTTCCGCCATCAAGTTCAATGCCCTGAGTCAGCAGAGCGACCGAGCCAACCACGTCTCCGCAGCCATTGCACTGCAGCGACGCGACATTGAATCGGACATGCCTACGACGGCCAGCCATCCCGTCTCGCAAATCGATGCGCCAACGGATACCGGTATCACCACACAGGCCGAAGAAGAAGTCGATGTACTCGCCGCGCTAGGTCGCATGCGGGAAGGCAGGTTGGAAGCGGCGGATGCCATCCTGAAGGCGTTGGCAACCCAGAACCCAACGGACGCGTACATTCACTTTCTCCGCGGTCGCTGTCAGATTCTGATGGACCGTCCCGTTGATGCCGAAGCTCACTTCACCGCCTGTATTGCACTTTGGCCGGACAGCTACATTCCGGTCTACTACCGCGGCATGGTGCGTCGCATCGCGGGACGTAATGCCGAAGCGATCGACGACCTGACAATCGCGTTGTCGATGCAACCGAATATCCTTGAGGCGCGATTGCACCGCGGGCAGGCCTACGCGGGGCTGGAAATGCTGCAGGAAGCGGTCAATGACTACACCGTGGCCATCGACGGTGGGCTGGATCGGCCGCTGGTTCGTATGCTGCGGGCCGAGGCGTACCGGGAGCTTCGACGCGAAGACGAATTCAATCGCGATATGAGCGGTGCGCTGGCCATGCACCCGCAAAGCCTTGAGGGCTGGCTGAAACGAGCCGCAGCTCTCCGCGAAAGCGACAAGAGAGCCGCACTCGATGCCTACAACCACGCGCTGATGGTCACTCCGCACTCCCGAAAGGCACTTCAGAACAAGGCGGCGCTCCTTTCACAATTGCAACGCGACGAGGAGGCCATTGAAACCCTGACAAGACTGCTGGAGATTCAACCCAATAGCCTGCTGTCGCTGTCCGGCCGAGCGATTCTGCACGCACGAACTGGCCATCGGGACGAAGCGATCGCGGATGGCGAAAGCGTGCTGGAACACGAGGATTCGGCTTCGCATCATTTTCAGATGGCAAGAATCCTTGCGCACACCGCAAAGCAACATCCAGATGACCTGGATCGGGCGGAGACGCATCTCCTCGAGTCCATTTCTCGCCGTCCGGCCTACGCCAATCTCGTTTCGCGAGATGCTGCCTTGCGAGTGCTGACATCACGCAGCGAAGTAAAGCAGCTCATCAGAGCGGCGGGACGCTTCCAGATTCCCGATTCCGGGAAGCCCTCTCGGGCATCGGACAGATAGATCGACATCTAGATCGGCATCTAGTATCGGACTCTAGATCGGCATCCCCGATTTACCTTGCAATTTTTATTGCGTCACCCGCAACCAGAGCGTGACGTAACCACTTCTTTGCCGTCCCTAATTTTTCAGCAAACTCGGAATATTCGTGTCGGGTTGCGAGCCGTGAAGTGACTTCTGTTGATGAACACATTCTACCGCTTTCAGGGGCAGACGAATGCAGGGAGCAAACTGGTACGAAGTTTACGGAGAGACCGCGGTGTGTCAGTCATGTGGCTGGCAGCACGACGTCTATTCCTTAAAGGTCGGGGAAAAATGTCGGTTCTGTGCGAACCAGTTGGGAATCCCCAACCAGGAAGTCGCACGGGCGGCGTCGAGTCCCATGTTGAGAAGACAACGATTCCATGTGGTTAGCAGGGTAAAGCTGTGAGTACAAAAGTTCATTTTTTCCATGGTCCGCACGACACGCGAGGCCCCCATATTACGCTGCCAGCAGCAAAGACCGCGACGGAGAAAATCCGTCCCTCGAAGCCGGTGGCCAAACGTAGCCAGAAAAAGCTGCATCGGGTTGCAACCGTCCGTCGCGAACAGGAAATAACCCTGCGAGCCGCCGCCCGGAAGCTCAACTGCCGCACGCGGGAAGCACGCCTTCGTGAAGACGAGACGCGAGACCTGAGCATCACCGAATTGATGCAATGGCAAAAGGTGCTCAATGTGCCACTGGCGCACCTGCTGGAAGACCCCGACGGCGAACTTTCCTCGTCAGTCTTCGTGCGTGCCAAACTGGTGCAAATTATGAAGACCGTCGCGGCCCTTTTTGAACAGACCGAAGACACTCGACCTCAACGGCTGGTAGAGATGCTGAAACGGCAGCTCGTTGAAGTGATGCCCGAACTGGAGTCCGTCAACGCATGGCACTCCGTCGGGCAACGTAAAGGGCAGAACGATTTTGGGCGTGTTGTCGAAAACAGTATTGATGACCGGCTGATGTCCTAGACAACGGTGCGAAACGACGTCGCCGGCAATATCGAGCCTGGCATGTTGCTCGCACTTCACAACAAGAGACCAGCGTAACGAACCATGCGGGCACTTTTCCGCCCGTAAGCGAGCGTCTTACATGGGGACGCTCGCCCCCATCTTCCTTCCTTGCCCGGTCTGGCGCCGGAGTACAGCCAATGCCGTCTTCTGCGGGACGGCCGGCTGTGCTCCGTTTTTTGTTTGGCCGACAAAATCCGTACGTCAGCGACCCAAGTCGCCACGAGCTGGCGGGTAACCCGGGCGCGGCGATCGACAGCACACCGGGAGGCTCGCCGACGCCGGAAAGGTTTTCCCGAACCGCTACAGGGCTGCCCACGTAGCACAGCACATCCTTCCAAACTGGCCGTCCTTACCGTCAAACAAATCAGCCGGGAGTTATCATGACCGCACGTGTGAATCGATGGCGACCTCGCTTCAGCCTGCGAACCTTTCTCATCGCCTGGATGGTGATTGGTGGCAGCGTCGCATGGCTCTCGATTGCCTGGCACGACTACCGTCTGGAACAGAACGTCATCAGCGAACTCAAATCGCGACGAACACCCAATGAGCTCATTGAGGTTACCAAAGCGGACGGCAGCACTGCCGTAACGGGCATGACGATGATGTGACAGGCCAACTTCCTTTCGGTAGTGGTCGACTACCACGGTCCCCAACCCATCGAAGGTCTGGTGAAATTCTTCAAGCTACCGATCTTCGATCGCGTCAGCAAAATTACGTACCGGGTGGATGTCGTCGAGCAAGTGTCGCTCGAGCAACAGGACGTGGCGAACCTACAGAAGCTCGAGCAGATCCAGATCCGCAAGAAGTCTCTTGTCCCCACAATCACACCCGAACAAACAGCAAGTGTGGAAGCGCTCGTACCATCTTGCCGCATGAAGAGTGTCGAAACAGCCGGAAGTGCGATCGACCTGAACCTTGTTCCCGGTAGCCCGTTCGCTTGCGCGTCGAAGTAGCCTCTAGCCTCTAGCCAATCAGTTCACTGACGACGCGACCAAACACGTCCGTCAGCCGGTAATCACGACCGCCAAAGCGATACGTGAGTTGCTCGTGATCGACGCCCAACTGATGCAGAATCGTGGCGTGCAGATCGTGTACGTGAACCTTGTCCTGCTCGGCAAAGTAACCGAACTCGTCGGTCGCGCCGTGATGATGACCGGCTTTGAACCCGCCACCGGCAAGAAAAACGGTATACCCAAACGGATTGTGGTCGCGGCCGTTCTTGCCCTGACTCGACGGCGTCCGCCCAAACTCGCCGCCCCACAGGACGATCGTTTCGTCCAGTAGTCCGCGCGCTTTCAAGTCCTTGAGCAATCCGGCGATCGGCTTGTCGACAGCGTTGCAGTTGTTCGTGATACCCTGTTTCAGGTTGCCGTGCTGGTCCCAGCGATCCGCCTTCACTCGCGGCGAAAACAACTCGATGAATCGCACGCCGCGTTCCACCAGGCGACGTGCAATCAGGCACCGTGAACCGAACACTTCCGTTTTGGGATCATCCATCCCGTACAACGCCTGCGTCGATTCAGACTCATCGCTAACGTCCATCAACTCGGGGACCGCCGTCTGCATTTTCGCCGCTTTCTCATAGCTGGCGATCAACGATTCCAGCCGCGGATCGTGCAGCGTTTGCTGTCGCTGCCGATTGAGTTGCAGGATGGCGTTCAGTTTGGCCGCGGAGATCGTGCTGGACCCATCCAGCGAATTGAGATGTGCGACCGGCGTTTCACCCCGCAGAAATTTCACGCCCGAGTGGCTGGCCGGCAGAAAACCGGAACTCCATGTGGGCGATCCGCCGCTCGGGCCCTGCCCGCAGTCCAGCACCGTAAATGCCGGAAGGTCTTCGTTCTCCGTCCCCAGACCGTAGCTGATCCACGACCCCATGCTCGGACGGCCCGCGTTGGGCGAACCCGAGTGACTGAAGTAGCAGGCCGCCGAATGATTGGACGACTCGTGATGCATGGAATGGACGAATGTCAGATCGTCAACACAAGTCGCAAGATTCGGCAGCAGGCTGCTCACCCATGAACCCGATTCGCCGAACTGCCGAAACGAAAACGGCGAGGGCATCACGTTGTTCGAACTGTTGAAGACTGTCGACGGCGTTTCGAAAGGCAGTGGCTTGTTGGCCCACTCCTTCAACGACGGTTTATAGTCGAACATGTCGACGTGGCTGGGACCGCCTTCCATATAGAGGTAAATGACCGATTTGGCGCATGGCTTCGCCAACGGCACCGGATTGGCCGACTGGGCTTGCGAATCGGCCAGTCCCGCCAGCGCGAGGGCTCCGAAGCCGCCCATGTTCGTCCGCAGGAAATCGCGTCGCGAGGCGGGGAAGGGGAAGGGGAAGGGGAATTGCTTGTCGTTCATCATTCCACCCACACGAAGTCAGCGTGATTGAATAACAGATGAGCCACGTGCTTCCACACTTCCGTGGAGTCACCTGTCGTGGATGTCGCTTCGTACGATGTCTCCGCCCGTAGCTCAGACATCAATGTCCGAGCCGTCTCCAACTCGGCTTCGGTGGCAGCTCGCCCAAGTGCGGCGGTCCACGCTACGTTCAGCTTCTCATCGTCACGATCGCCTGACAGCGAAATAACGCTGGCCCAGTCGCCCGCCAATTCGTGGACAAGCGGGCTGTTCAGCATCGCCAGCGCCTGGTTGGGCACGATCGTCACGTCGCGTCGCCCCACGGGTTTGCCGCGGTCGGGAAAGTCGAACGTTCGCAAGAAGGGATCGAAGAAGTTACGGCGAGCCTTGATATACACACTGCGACGGTTGTCTCCGTCCAGCGGCCCCGACTTGGGAATATGTACCGTCTTGTTAGCGGTCGTATACGGTGGCACAAACGGCGGCACGCCCGGCCCATACATGGCGTCGTTCAAGGAACCTGAAACCAGCAACATGGCATCCCGTAGTTGTTCGGCCGTCAACCGTCGTCGGTTCTGCCGGGCGAAGAGCGTGTTCTCGGGATCGACTTCGGTAAGGTCGTCACGCAACTGGCTGGATTGCTGATACGTCTTCGAAAGTACAACTTCGCGAATGACGGACTTTGTCGACCAGTTCTGCGTCGTCAATCGATGCGCCAGATAGTCCAACAGCCGCGGATGCGACGGGGGACTACCGAGTTTTCCAAAGTCATTCGGCGTCGCCACAATACCGCGTCCGAACAGATGGTGCCAAATGCGATTCCCGTGTACGCGAGGCGTGATCGAATTCTGGCTGCCTACGATTTGCTCGGCCAGCCACATCCGCCCACTGCCCGGCAGATTCTCAGGGATCGGCGATCCAAGGGCCGTCAGGAACCGTCGCGGGACAATGTCGCCCGAATTGGAAACCTCGCCCCGTATCAAGAGCGGCGTGTCCTGACCATCGACATCCTGCGCCGCGCGAACCCAGTGCGACCACGAGGGATCCACCGCCTCGATCGCCCGCATCTTTTGCAGCACGTTGGCCGTGTCGGCCTTGGTCTGCAGCCCCAGCTCCTCGCTGATCGGAAAATACTGCCCACCCTTGTTTTTGGGCGTCAATGCCTTGAGTCGCGACTGTTTTTTTTGCTCGAGGTATGCCTCATACTCCGATTCACGTTTCGCCAGTTCCTCGGCCCTGGCCGAGACGACTTGCGTGCGTGGGGCCGTACGCTGCTTGCCCTGTTCCGTACTGTAAAAGAAGCCCGCCAACGCGTAGTAATCCGCCTGGCTAATGGCGTCGAACTTGTGATCGTGACACCGGGCGCACTCGAGCGTCAGCCCCAGAAAGGCTTTGCCAACCATATCAATCTGGGCGTCAATTTCGTCCCAACGCTGCTGCACGGGATTCACGGCCATGAAATGCATCTCGTGCATATATAGAACGCCCGTGGCCGTCGGTGAGATGTTGGTCTCGCCGTTTCGACCGGGACGTTGCATTTCTTCTGGCAACAGATCACCGGCAATGTGCTCAATGACAAAACGGTCATAAGGCACGTCATCATTTAGAGCGTCGATGACATAGTCGCGATACTTCCATGCGAAGGGGCGTTCCTGATCCGTGACGTGCCCCTTGGTTTCCGAGTAGTCGACAACGTCGAACCAGTGGCTGGCCCATTTCTCTCCGAATCGTGGACTCTCCAGCAGCTGGTCCACGAGACGTACGATGGCGTGATCGGCATCCACGGAATACTGAGCGTCGAATTCGGACAGCTGCTCCGTTGTCGGTGGCAAGCCGATCAGATCGAAGTACAGACGTCTTGCCAACACCTTCGCCGGGGCCGCCGGAGACGGTTGCAGCGACCGGCGTTCCAGCTCGTCACGAATAAACGAATCGATGGTCCGGCCGGCTTCAATGTGCTGTTGCGGTTGCCACGCCCAATGTTCGCGTCGCCGTTTCTCCAGGTCAAAAGCTTCTCGTCGAGACGCTTTCTCTTCCTGACGCGGATCGAAAGCGCCATCGCGAATCCACTTGCGAAAATCCGCAACTACATTGGGCGGTAGGCGATTGTCCGGCGGCATCTGCAGATCATGATTCTCATAGCTGATGGCTTCCAGCACGCGGCTTGCTTCCGGCTGGCCGGCCACAATCGCCGCCCCCGAGTCGCCGCCCCTTTGCCACCCTGGGCCGCTATCGAGCAGCAACCCGCCTGACTCATCGCCATCGGCCGAGTGGCAATCCAGGCAGTGGGCGACCAGGACAGGACGAATGCGATTCTCGAAAAAGGTCGCTCGATCGTCGGCCGCCAGCGTCGCGCTGGTAATGACGGTCAGTAGAAGGAGGGCTCGAATCATGCCTCTATCATAGCTGGAATCCTCCATCACGGGAGACGCACGACTTCCGGGCCGAACCCGGGAAACCTCACTGCTGTGTACACCGCGACAACGACCTCGCTAGATTGTGCACGAAAGAATCCCGACCGCGGAAGCCACATGCGATCCCTTCGAACCGTTAACCTGCCACCGTCAACTCAACCGCTCGCGGACGGCGCGTTGCCTGGCGGTTGGTGGCACGATACTGACGATGGCCGCATGATCTGCGACCTCTGCCCGCGGGCCTGCAACCTGAAGCCCGGTGACCGCGGATTCTGTTTTGTGCGTGAGAACCGCGACGGCGAGATGGTGCTTTCCACTTACGGCAAGAGCACCGGATTTTGCATCGACCCCATTGAAAAGAAACCGCTCAATCATTTCTATCCGGGCACCAGCGTGCTCTCATTCGGCACGGCGGGTTGCAATCTGGGGTGCAAGTTCTGCCAGAACCATGACATCTCCAAAGCTCGCAAGGTCGAAAAACTCAGCGAAAACGCAACGCCGGAAGCCATCGCGCAGGCCGCCGTGGAACTCGGTTGCCGCAGCGTCGCCTACACCTACAACGACCCGATCGTCTGGGCCGAATACGCCATCGACACGGCGAAAGCATGCCGCGACGTTGGCGTGAAATCCGTGGCAGTAACGGCCGGCTATATCACTCCACAGGCGAGAGCGCCCTTCTTCGAATACTTTGACGCCGCCAACGTCGACCTCAAGGCATTCAGCGAAGAGTTCTACGAACACGTGACGTTGTCGCATCTGCAACCGGTACTCGATACGCTCGAATGGCTCAAACGGGAAACAGATGTGTGGCTGGAAATCACCAATCTGATTATCCCCGACGCGAACGATTCCCCCAACGAACTCCGGCAGCTGTGCGATTGGGTGCTGAAACACGTTGGCGACGAAGTGCCCATTCACTTCTCTGCGTTTCACCCCGACTTCCGGATGCTTGATCGTCCGCGGACTTCGCACGAAACACAACTGGAAGCTCATCGAATTGCCAAAGCCTGTGGGCTGAAGCACGTCTATCTGGGCAACGTCCACGATGCGAAAAACCAGAGCACGTGGTGTTCCGCGTGCGGTGATCTACTCATTGAAAGAGATTGGTATCAACTTGGACGATACGAACTTGTGGACAACCGATGCAAACGTTGCCAGCACGTATTGCCGGGACATTTTTCCGGCGTTCCCGGCGACTGGGGCCGCAATCGTCAGCCGGTTCAAATCAGCCAGTTCGCAGCCCGGTCCTCACATTCACCGCAGTTACACACGATCGAGTCGCCACGCAGGGACACGACAGCTCCCGGGGCGAACAGGAAATCTGAAATGAACTCAAACACCAACCCGCCCGACAGTTCGGCGATGCTTTCGGCAGAACAGAAAGCGGCAGTGCTGACCGCCGCCCATGAACTTGTCACCGCTGCCGTCACACGCAGCTCCGCTCAACTCTCGGATCCCACGCTCGGCGGTGCGGCCCGGCATCCCGTGAATGGCGTGTACGTCAGTCTCAAACGCAAAGGTCGGTTGCGAGGCTGTTGTGGCTTTACCGGTTCGGCGACAACACTCATGGCAGGACTGCAGCATTCGGCGCAGCGTACGGCACTGGCGGACCCGCGGATGCCCCCGGTCTCTGCCTGCGAACTACCGTTTCTCGATTCGGAGGTCTGGATTCTGGGCGGCACGATTCCCGTTCAGGCCACCGGCCCCGCACGCGAACAGGAAATCGTCATTGGCCGTGATGGCCTGTTGATACAGCGTGGCGAAAACCGCGGCCTGCTGCTGCCAGGTGTCGCCACGGACAACAATTGGGATGCAGAAAAGTTTCTCCGCCAGATCTGCGTGAAGGCAAAACTGCCTCCAACCGCCTGGCGAGAACCGGATACGCAGCTCTGGCGATTCGAAGGGCAGTGCGCCGATGGCAAGTTTCCCATGCATCCCGTGCCACCGCATGCGCCCTTGATCACTCCGGCTGCCATTCAGGCGCTGGCGGAATTCTGTCGCGAGAACGTGCGCCTGCTGTGCGCCGGAGCGCTACCGAACTACTACGCTCAACAGGTCGATGATGGCATGGTCAATGGGATCATCCTCACCGCTCGCGACACGTCCGGACTTCAACTGAACGCGTCGAAAATTTCGCTTCGTCCGGCGATGCCACTGCAATCCACGCTCTTTGGCCTGTGCGAAGATCTGGTCAAAAGCGTCCAGCGTCAGCAGCTCGATCCTCATTCGCTGACCGTCGACGTTGCTATCCTGGATGATCCGGCCATGCATGGAACTACGCAAGCTCCAGATCTACGTGGCATCGACGGCCAACGTTGTCTCTTCACCCTCGGACCGGGACAGACGTGGGCCGTGCAATACGACAACACGACGGCAACAGAAGAGCGATTCGCCCAACTACAGGCATCTCTTGCTTTGCGGAGCGACCAGAACGCCAGCCTGTTTAGCATGCACGCCGCCGCTTCCCAGAATCTCTCCATCGTTAGCCGGGTGCGGCCACAACAAGGTCCGGACATTCGCCCGCCGGCCGTCGCGGGCAAGTTCTATCCAACCACCGCCGGCGCTCTGGCATCGATGGTCCGGAGCATGTTGCCCGTGCAAACGGACTCGACCACCAAACCCGCACGTTGGCGAGCGGCCATGGTTCCCCACGCTGGCTTGCGTTTCAGCGGCCGGATCGCAGCCGAAGTAATGTCGCGTCTTGAGTTTCCCGGCACCGTGATCGCGATCGGCCCGAAGCACACTCGTCATGGCGTGGATTGGGCCGTCGCCCCACAGCAAACGTGGGCCGCTCCGGGAATCCAGATACCCAACAACGTCGAACTCGCCCAGCGACTGGCCAACACCGTTCCTCACCTCGAACTGGATTCGGCCGCACATCACGCCGAACATTCGATCGAAGTCGAGTTGCCATTCCTGCAACACTATGCTCCAAATTCAGAGCTGGTTGGCATCGTGATGGGCGGAGGTAGCCTTCAGGCTTGCCGAGAGTTTGCGCAGGGTCTCGCAACAGCCATTCAGCCTATGCAGGACGACGTGTTGCTGCTGATCTCCAGCGACATGAATCACTTCGCCAGCGATGCGGAGACGCGACGGCTCGACGAGATCGCCATACAGGCACTCGAGACGCTTGATCCCGTCAAACTGTTTAACACGGTCCGCGAAAATGAGATCAGCATGTGCGGACTCTTGCCGGCGGTCGTTACGCTGGCAGCACTTCACGAATTGAGCCCACTCACTCGATGCGACCGCGTCCGCTACGGCACAAGCGCCGATGTCACTGGCGATTCCAACCGAGTCGTCGGCTATGCAGGGATGCTGTTCTCCTGATCGGCACCGGACTTCCCCGATTGCCGCAGCCGCAAGATGAAGATCTTCTCGCCGCTGTCGCCAGCCGATTGCCAGGAACATCACGAGCGCCAAATGACCAGACATAAAGTCGCGGGTCAGCGCAGCCAGCCCTATTCGTTTCAATTCGACCCAACGGCGCCGGTTGATCCATGAGCTAAAATTCTGAAACAGGACGTTCCGGAGAATGAATCGCATGAGTGCTGCACGCCGCTCGAGCTGGTGGGCCCGTTTTCGCAACCGCAGCTTGCCGTGGTTGGGGCTGAGTGCTGCCGTCATCCTTGTTGCCCTTGGCGTCTCCATCGCCTGGCCATCGACGGCGGCCCGAAAAACACTGGAGATCACCGCCGGCAATTCAAAGGGCATGCGAACCCGTGTCGCATCCTTGCTGGCGGAGGCAGCCTTGCCTCACGGGCTGGAATTACAGTCCACTTCGACCGGCGGCTCGCGCGAGGGGCTTCAGCGAGTCAACGACGGTGAAATCCAACTTGCGCTGGTGCAAGGTGGCCTGCGAGCCACGGACTACCCCAACGTTCGACGCATCGCCACACTTCACGTCGAACCCCTGCATTTGCTCGTTCGCAAGAACGCCTACAACACCGTCGCCGCGCATCTGATGAACCTGCGAGGCAAGCGGATCAACCTCAGTTCGGCGTCCAGTGGTACCAGCGAGCTGGCGACGGAGTTATTGGCGTTCCTGCACTTGTCCGCGGATGAATACACGGCAACGCATCTGAGCTACCAGGAATTGACCGATCCCGACCTGGAAGAACTGCCCGACGCAATCTTTACCGTATCGTCGCTGCCCTCGCCGGTGGCACAGTACCTGATTGAAGAGCGCGGGTATCGGCTGGTGGCGCTGCCGTTCGCGGAGTCGTTTCAATTGCACTGGTTCGAAAGCTCGGGCAGCAGCGACGTCAATCGGCAACAGGTCAGCGCCACACAGATCCCGCCCTTCTGCTACATGGCAGACCCGCCGCGTCCGGAACAGGCGATCGAAACCTTCGGCACGCGACTCGAACTGGTCGGCAATGCCAGTGTTTCGCAGGATGTGGCGAACCGACTTTGCCTTGCGATCTACGATTCCGATTTCGGAAACATTTTTGGGAAACGCGTGACGCCCGAACTACTGAAGGAAAAGTCGTCCTTCGTGCTGCATGAAGGCACTCGACGTTACCTCGATCGACAACAACCGGTTTCCAGCGGACGCGTGATCGAACTCACCGAGCAACTGGTCGGTATCCTCGGGGCGGCAATAGGAGCCATGCTGTTTGTCTGGCAATGGCTGAAACGCACCCGCGAACGACGCCGTGACCGCGAGTTTGTGGGTTGCGTGCAACGTGTTGTCGAAATCGAAACGAGAGCTTTGCGGTTCGAACAGGAAGTGGCAATGTCCGTCGACGACCTTGAAAAGATGCAAAACGAATTGGGCGATATCAAGAGCGAACTGATTGAACGATATCGTAACGGCGAGCTGGAGGGAGCGGATATGTTGTCGGCGTTTCTCAAGCACGCCAACGATGCCAGCGAATTGATCTCGCGGATCGTCCTGCATGAAACGGCACCCAAACCGATACGTGAAGATACGGATGGACAGGACGTCAATGCGACCAATTCCGGATAGCTCCGTCGATTGCGGTCGGGTTTGAATGCGTCGCCTCGTTGTGTTACACCTTTTCGCATCGTCCTTCCTCTGCATTTTCCCTCCAGGGTTGCCCCGATGATCCGCGCTCTCAGCTGTCTGTTTGTGGTGATTTTCTGTCACTTCGTCCACGCCGAAATTTTCCAACAAGCGTCCGAATTACAGGACGTATCCGAGCGTGGCGTCCCGCTGAAACCAAAGGCCGCCACACCAACCGACGATATCACGCCACAGCAATTCAGTTCCAATCCGCAACCGAGCTGGATCTGGGGTCCCGATCAACAAAAGAGCTATACGCTGGTCCGGAAATTCCGCGCGGCGGACATCGACAGCAGCCTGTTGATGGCTTCGTGCGACAATGAGGGCACCGTTTATCTGAACGGCAAGAAAGTCGCCTCCAGTGGCAACTGGCAAACGCCCATGAAAGTGGACGTTACCAGCCATCTGGTGGACGGAGAAAATACACTTCGCGTGTCGATTGCCAATCAAGGCGGCGTGGCCGGCTTTGTGCTCAAACTGACGATGCGAAACAAGGCTGGCGAGATCAAGCATGTCGTCACCGACGACGCGTGGAGAGTTGCCGACAAGACAGCGACCGCCATTTCCGGTGCTGCGGGCAATGTCACCAGTCACGGTGGCTATGGTGCCGGCCCGTGGGGTCGCATCTTCGACAGCCCAACTTACGAGGGCCGCGTACCCGCGAATACGTTTGAAGTCCAACCGGGATTCGTGGTCGAAAAGCTGTTCACCGTCCCGCGTGAACAGTTAGGTTCCTGGGTGTGCATCGCGATGGACAACAAGGGCCGGTTGCTCGCCAGCGATCAGGGCAACAAGGGAATCTGCCGCATCACGCTGCCGCCGATTTCCAGTGGTGATGAGCCCGTGGAAACAACGGTCGAGCATCTCGATTTTTCCAAATGCGAAGTTCAACCCAGTGGCGCGCAGGGCATGTTGTTTGCGTTTGACTCGCTGTATTTCTCCATCAATGGCGGCCCCGGCAGCGGACTCTATCGCGCACGGGATACCAACGGCGACGACCAGTTCGACGAGTGCATCAAGCTCCGCGCGTTTCAGGGCGGCGGAGAGCACGGGCCCCACTCGCTGCGGTTGTCGCCCAACGGCAAACGCATCTTTGTCATCGCCGGCAATCACACCGACCCGCCATTCAAGCCGGGCGAAGCAAAAGGCAACAAGCTCTATCGATCGACTATGCCCACGAACTGGAGTGAAGACCTGTTGCTGCCAAGGATGTGGGACGCGAACGGGCACGCCCGCGGAAAATTGGCGCCGGGAGGCTGGATCGCCAGCACGGATCCGGACGGCAAGTCGTGGCAGATGTGGTCCATTGGCTACCGGAATCCCTATGACATGGCCTTCAACGCGGATGGAGAACTCTTCGCCTACGATGCGGACATGGAATGGGACGTCGGGTCGCCCTGGTACCGGCCAACTCGAGTTGTCCATGCGACGCGGGGCAGCGAATTTGGCTGGCGCAGCGGCACGGGCAAATGGCCAACGCATTATCTGGACAGTTTGCCACCGGCCGTGGACATCGGTCCGGGATCGCCGGTCGGCGTTGATTTCGGTTACGGGTTGCGATTCCCGGCAAAGTACCAACGGGCGTTGTACATCTGCGACTGGACGTTCGGCACCATGTACGCCATTCACCTGACACCCGACGGCAGCACCTACTCCGCCGTCAAGGAAGAATTCGTCGCGAGGAACGCGCTTCCACTTACCGATGTCGTAGCCGGTACCGATGGAGCGATGTACTTCACCGTTGGCGGACGCGGGACTCAGTCGGAACTGTACCGTGTCACCTACAAGGGAAACGAGTCCACTTCACCAGCCCAGACGCAAGACCGGGAATTCGCAAAGCAGCGTCGCACGCGTCGCAAGGCTGAAATGCGTCTGCCGAAGAAGACGGAACAGGACAAACAGGAAATCGTCGCAGCACTCAACAGCGACGACCGCTTCGTTCGCTACGCAGGCATGAACGGTTCCAGCAAACTCGCTTCTTTCATGATCGATGCGACCGAGCTCAAATCCGACCGGGCTCGAATCAGCTACCTGGCCTCGCTCGCCCGACGGGCTGCGGGGAAGAGTCGACTGGAGAACAGGATCGCCAGCGCGGCTCAGGAGACACTGGCGTCCATCAGCTATGCCCAACTGGATCGCGATGGAAAGCTGGACTTCCTCCGCGCAGTTTCACTATGCATGATTCGGCGCGGTGAGATTCTGGATACGGCTTCACGAGCGAAACTGACCGAAACGCTGGATGTGGATTTTCCATCGGGCGACAACGACCTCGATCGGGAGCTGTGTCAGGTACTGGTCTATCTCGGTTCCGATCAGGTCGTTGGCAAAGCGGTCGCGATCATAAATCGTGATCCGCAGCGTGAATCCATTGAAATGCAGGACCTGCTTGCTCGCAACGCCGGCTATGGTCGCACGATCAATGCGATGATTGCGAACCAGCCGGACAAACTGCAGATCTGGCTGGCATTCTGCCTGCGAGCTGCGAAGACCGGTTGGACTCCGGAAACGCGTGCGGACTACTTCCGCTGGTTCGCGAAGGCTCAAAAATGGTCCGGCGGCAACAGCTACCGCAAGTTCCTGCAGAACATTGAAAACGAAGCCTTTGAGACCACGACCGAAAACGAACGTGTCATGTTGGAGGCCGTCGGAGCGAGAACACCGTTCCGCATGCCCGAGCTACCCACGCCGACCGGTCCCGGCAAGGCATGGAAGCTTGAGGAAGTTCGTGAACTCGCAAAGACGAATCTGCAGGATCGCGATTTCGAAAATGGCAAAAAGATGTTTGCGGCGACACGCTGCGTTCTCTGTCATCGGTTCGCCGGAGACGGTGGTGCGACGGGTCCCGACCTAACGCAACTGGCGAGTCGATTCAACATCGACGCATTGACCGAAGCCATCATGCAACCAAGCAAGGTGATCAGTGACCAGTACAAAGCGAGCACCGTGCTGACCACGGACGGCAGGCAAATCACCGGTCGCATCGTTTCGGGCAACGAAAAGCAGATTACGATACTCACTGATCCGGAAGACAGCACCAAAGTCACCGATGTCCTTCGAGCGGACATTGAAGAGCAGCAGGATTCGACCGTTTCGATCATGCCCGAGAAGCTACTCGATCAGCTTAATCGCGACGAAGTGCTCGACCTGCTGGCCTACCTCCTGTCGCGGGGTGATTCGGGCAGCGACATGTTCAAGAAGTAGTAATGCATCCACTTTGGCTTCGGCAACCTGCCGAGTAAGCCGATTCGCGCAAGAGAAAGGCGGACTCTCCCAGAGAGTCCGCCTTTCCTGTTACTGCATCCATGCGAGATTCCTTGCGAGTTGGTTAGCGACGTCGACGACGCAGCATTCCAAGTCCGCAGACACCAAACGACAGCAACAAAGCCGCGGTTGGCTCGGGCACCGACGCCAATGCCTCGCCGGCACCAAAGTTACCGGACAATGCGAGGAAGTCGGGGAAGTCAATCGTGCCACTGAGGTCAAGATCGCCCGCCGTGTAGCCACCCATCGTGTTGAAGTTTCCTGAAAGCGTCAGGAAGTCAGGGAAGTCGACGATACCGTCGCCATTGAGGTCACCCAGCGGCAAACCAAGCGCCGCCAGCGTGTCGTCTCGCGTGTCGGCCGTCATGCAATCGAGGTCGCCGTTATCAAGCACGCCGTCACCGTTGCAATCTCCCGGAACTTCAATTTCGATCCCGGCCAGTTCCGCAACTTCCCCGGCACTCAAAGCATGATCGAAGAGGATGACTTCGCTGAGGTAGCCGATCCATGTCTCACGACCAGCCTCGTCCGGAGCCGCCTGTCCGCCAAGCGCGAAGGGCAGGGGTTCGGTCGTTCGCTGACCACTAACGAGCGTCGTGGAGTTCGTTGCCAAACCGTTACGATAGTAGGCCATCTGGTCGCCATCCTTGACGGCCACGTGATGAATCCACTCGTCGTTGTTGGGTATAATAATGTCCTCAGCCTCGACAGGACCGTACTGCATGTCGGCGTTGCCTTCCTCGCTGATCTGGTACTCGACCTGATCAGCCGTAATGCGGAAGTACGTTTGCTCGCCACCAAAACCGGCGTCGTTGCCAACAATGATGTTTCCGTTCGGTGCGGCCTGACTTGGATTCGACTGCGACCAGAACGTCCAGGTAAAGTCGTTTTCCAGATCCATGACTGGCAACTCGCCAGCGTCGACGTAAGCACCACGCAGCGAAAGGACCGTTCCACGCTCCTCATCTTCACGCCAGACACTGCGTCCGGGGCCTGATCCGCCACTTTCACCACCGTCCGAGTTTTCGATGAACGCGCCATCCTCCACATAGCCCGGGCCAGATCCCAACAAAAGATCGCCTGCACCGTCGTTCATTGGGTAGTGGGCATAGAGGTCCGCTCCCGGAGCCAGGTCGCCACCCATGGTGACCTGCAATTGTTCTGGCGTTAGAGCACTCGTGTACAACTGCATGTCACTCAGTTGACCGCGCCAACCAAGGCTGCCACCAAATCCGCCGCCGAAGAACAGCGGCAAGTTGTCCTCGCCGACCTGGTTGTCGGGAATCTCACGCGAGTTGCGCAGCAGACCGTTGCGGTAGTACGAAAGCTCATCGCCGTCCTTCACAACCGAGTTGTAGATCCAGCGGTTGTTACTGGGGATGTCACTATCGGCGTACGGAAAGTCGTTTTCGAATTCGCTGTTGTAGTGAATCTCGAACCGGTTCGGCGTGAATTTGATGAATTCACGCGGTGTCGTATCCGAACCGTTCTCGCCCCATCGATTCCCGATGATGATGTCGTTCGCCGGAGCATTCTGCTCGGGAGGTTGCCTCGCCCAGAACGACCAACTGAAATCGTTTTCGAGGTCCATGACCGGAATGAATCCAGCTTCGACCCATGCGGTTGTCCCGTTCAGGCCAAGGACCGTGCCACGCTCCGGGTCGTCAACCCAAACACTGCCATCGTCGGCCAGGCCGCCAATGTCGTAGTCGAAGATGTAACCGGGTTCGCCACCCTCGGCAAGGTTCTGTGCCTCAAATCCCTCTCCGTCATTCAGTGGAAAGTGAGCCCAAACTTCGGCTCGTGCTGCACTCCCCATCATCACCACCAATGCAACTGCCGTCGTCAGAGTTGCGAGTCTCCTCAATCTTTGCATTTCCGTACCCCCATGTTGACGTATTCAAAGTGATTAACCACACGGGCGACGAGTTTATGGGCGTGATTTCGGCGAGTCAAATTTTGGACCAATCGTATCCGGGTGTATCTCACCGCACAGTCCCGCGAACGGATCGTTAGATGGCCGTAGCAAATCGTACAAATCCGGATTCATTCACCGTTGACGCAGCGCAGCGGTCAGCAGCCGGCGCATAAAAAAAGGGCACTGACTAGTGCCCCTTCCGAGTTCAGATTGGTGTGCAGTTGGCGTCCAGCTTGCTGAACACTCTGCAGCGCGGCGACCCTAGAATCGCAGGGCTCCGCCGACGGTCAGACCGGTGTAGAAGAACCCGTCGCTGGACAGGCTGGCAGCCGGTCGGGCGTCGCCAACCAGTGGTCCTGTCAGTTGACTGGTGTTCAAAGTCGTATCGATCATGTCACCGGCGAGAGCCACTTCCGACCAGTAGATGAACGAGTATCCCAGCGTCAGGGAGAAGTTGTCCGTAAAGTCGTAGCCCACCGACACGGCAAGTTCCGGCACGACTGCAAACTCATCCTGGTCGAAGGTGCCGATGTTGGTCGGCAGGGCCAGCAATCCGACGTCGTTCGTCGCTGAACCTACACCGGGAACGCTGGAGGTCGTCGTACCACTAATCGTGGCTTCCTGATTCATGTTACCGAAGGCGACCTTCGCCAGAAAATTCCAGCTCAGCCGGCCGTCTTCTGCGGACCCCATCAAGCCGACAAAGCCACCGTTGAATTCGTTTTCGACTTCGAAGAGGTCGCGAGTATCAATCTGGGCTCCCAGCGGAATCCGTGTCGCGTCATCGGAGATCAACGAGTTGAAGACGTCAACCGAGTCCGTGACCGACGTGTTCTGGAAACCGCCGATGACGTCCAGGCGATTGCAGTAACCGGACAACAGCAGCTTGCGGAAGTAGACATCGAATCCGCGAGCTTCGTTCTCCGCATTGATGTTGATACTGCCGTGGCTGATCGCAGGAAACGCCACCAGCAAAGCATCCGCCGAGGCGGTCGTTGTATTGAAGAATGGTCGTGCAAGGATTGGCTCGCCGCCGGCTGATGAAGTGATCGAGTAGTCTTCTTCGTTGGTAACGTAGAAGAACCGACCTCCAACCCCCACGGACTTCTCGGAATTCAACCATGTGCCGCCGTTAACACGGAAGCCCGATCCCGGATCACCACCAATCAGGTCGTCGCCAAAGAGTACCGACGTCGTTGGAAGTCCAATGTGTCCCGCCAGCGTCTCGGCCGTTCCAGTTGGACTCGTCGTAGCGAGCACGGGAACGTAACGTTCTTTGCTCCACCACAGCAGGTATTCAACCTCACCCCAGCCGCCATAGCCAAAGCCGCAGCCGTTCGCGCCGCCGATGCCACATTGGCCCAGCAAATTGCTGAACATGCCTCCGCCGCCGCAACCGCCCTCGCACTGTCCTCCGCATGCTCCCGAACAGGGATCACCACCGGCAAGCCCGGGGTCATCGCACGCTTCGTATCCTGCCTGAGCAAGATACGACTGCGGATAGCCTTCGCTGTAGGGAATCGCCTGTCCGCTTGGGTCGACATAGCCAGCGGCATAGCCCGCAGGCGCGAAGTTAGGAGGCGCGAAGGTGTTCGGCCCCGCTTGCTGTGACCTCGCTGAAGACAGCGTGAGTACTGCAAACGCAAGCGTGTAAAATACTGTTTTCGTTTTCATCGCCAAGACTCGCTAAGTCCGTACCTGGTGCAGGATCTGTAGCTTCTTAATCGACGTGCATGTTCCGGATTTCCAAGAAAATCGGTACAAGTCGCAAAGAACGCCCGGATTATCTATTTTTTACGGGGTAAAACTTTCAGTTTTGCATTTGCGCGCGTCTGTTTTCGCCAGCTTTTGGCGGATTTGCTTGACACAAGGGGGGCGTCTCGGGAATAACTAGGCGGAGAACGCCTGCCAACCGTCAGTAGCCGCTGCGGTATGCCCTTGGCTCGTTTCGCACGAGGATCATGTTGGTTTACCTCTTACTATTTGCGCTCGCCAACTGCTTCATGGCTTCGATGCTGGCGTTACTGGCGTGGTGCACCGGTAAGTGGGTGAAGAGTCCCGCGGTACTGCATCTTCTTTGGGTTCTGGTTCTGTTGCGGCTTGTATTTCCTCCGGTGCTGCTGGTGGATATGACCGGAGCACATGGCTGGATGGATCGCATCGCGCAGCAGGCTTCCGAGAACCAGACGCAGATTGTGTATCGGGCCGTCCAGAGATCCGAGACGCTGGCTGCGCTGAAACGCGCGCTGAACGAGCCGACGGTATTGCCCATTCGTGAACTGGTGCCGCAGACCTCCGAGGACGCGACCACCGTAGCCGACGGCGGCGTCACGTTGCTATCAGCCGGACAAACCATCTATCGACGCAGCGCGGTCTGCATGACGTGGTTGCTCTCGTGGGGCCAATCGATTTTGCTTCCCATCTGGTGCGTTGGCACATTGGTGTGCATGGGAATTCAGCTGCGGTCGGCATGGCTGTTCAGTCGGTCGGTTCGCCGTTCCGCCTACAAGTCACGAATCTGGCAGAAGCGAGTCGAGAAGGTCGCGCTGCGAATGGGATTCTCTTCGTGTCCGGAATTGTATTTGATGCGAGCCAACATCTCGCCGATGTTGTGGGGCTTTGGATCCGGAACTCGCATCCTGTTCCCTGAAAAGCTGCTGGAGAATCTGGGCACCGTCGGCCAAAACACTCTCCTTGCACACGAACTGGCTCACTACCGTCGCGGTGACCAATGGGTGCGTCTTGTCGAACTGGTCGCCACGGCTTTGTTCTGGTGGCACCCGGTACTTTGGTGGGCACGACAGGAAATCGAACGCAACGAAGAAAAGTGCTGCGATGCATGGGCCGTTCGCGTTACCAACGGTTGTCCACGAACCTATGCCGAGGCACTACTCTCCGCGGTGGACTTTGTTTCGCTGTCATTGCCACCGGTCGCCAGCGGTGTCAGCCATTCGGGATTTCTGCGACAGCGGCTGATGGCAATCATGGGTGAACGGCAGCGAGGACGACGTTCGCTCCTTCCGGAGTCCTATCCCGGCGTCATCGTGCTGTCCGTCCTGTTCCTGGTACCGTGTCCCGAATTCTGGCAACCCAACACGATAGCGAATCCACTCGTAAATCGACCCGCGATCGCCGCGCTGTCGCCATTGGTCAAATCGCCTCCGGGAGAACCCGCCACGCCACAGCGACAGGTTCGACCAACGCTGTCAGTCGATGCATCGCAGCGAGCCAGTTTCCACAATTCGGAAACGGGGAACCGCCGCGACTTTCCCGTTGGCTACGTGTCGTCGTCCCGCTTCGCCGCAGATGGTTCGGTGCTGGTGGTCGGCACAATGTCTGGACAGGTTGAAGTCATCGACTGCGAATCGGCCAAAACCCGGGCGCGATACGAAATCAGTCACTCGGCAGTGGGCTCCGTCTGCATTTCACCCGATGGTGAAACCCTGGCGACCGGCACTCGCGATGGCCTTTGTTCGCTTCTGGATCTCAACAACAGCGGAGCCACAATTCTGTCGATGCGTCGTACCGGCTCCAAGGTAAACAGCGTCCGATTCTCTCGCGACGGGCGTTTTGTCGCAGTGCTCTGGCAACGTCGCAACGCACAATTTTGCGAAGTGTGGGACCTGGACAGCGGCAAGATCTCAGGCCGCCTGTCGCTTGATGCGATTGGCACAGAAAGATGCGTCGCCGCAATTCCGGCACCCAATGCGGCGAACGCCGAGCTACGCCCCTGGTACCTCATCGGGTCCGACGGGTCGACTACGCACTGGAACGGCGATTCGGCCCTGGTAGCATTGCCCGAATTGAAATTCGGACCGGCGGAATTGCGCAATCTGCGCATCGCGACGACTCCCTCAGGGCCCGCTCTCAAGAGTTCCGCGCCGCTGCGCTGATTCTTAATAGTTGAGGCAATTGCGACGGGAGCGGTCGTTTTTCCGCGACAACTCCGTTCCCAGAACATCGACTATTGCCCTGATTTGCCCTTGGCCTGTACATTCTGGGCTCCCTCTCGAACTGAACCGCTCGAATCTGTGGCGGTTCGTCAACGATTCTGTTACTTCGCCCTACGATTGAGCTCACGATGAAGCGTATTGCTATTCTCACCGCCGGCGGTGACACTCCTGCCCTTAACGCAACGATTCACGGCGCTGCCATTCGAGCCAATCAGCTCAAGATTGAACTCATTGGCCTGCTACGTGGTTTCAACAGTCTCTTCGACCCCAATGTGCCGCACGTTCGCCTTAACCCATTGTTTGGAGAGATCCCCGAGCTGGATCCAACCAAGGGCGGCACGATTTTGGGTTCCTCCCGTACGTACGTGGACGCAGACGATCACGATACGCTCGACAAAATCTGCTCGCGACTGCGCAACCTTGGTATCGAGGGACTGATCTGTATCGGCGGCGACGGTACGCTCAATGGACTGCAACCGCTGTGCGAACGCATCCCCACCGTCCTCGCCCCCAAGACGATCGACAACGACCTAGGGCTCAATTTCCCCAACGAAGCCGACAAGTGGGTACGTGAGCCGGACCCCGAACGACCGGACCGCTTCAAGTATCGCGTGAACGAATCCTCCGTCATTTCTGGCCCCAGTGAGTTCCAGCTCCAACAGATGGTCAACTACGTGACGCCGGGTTATGCGACCGCTGTTTTTGTTTCCACCGGCGGTGTCGAACGAGTCCGGACAACCGCGGAGAGTCACCGACGTGTCGCCATCATCGAAGTCATGGGGCGACACTCGGGCTACATTGCCCTTGGCAGTGCCTTTGGCCAACCGGATCTGATTCTTGTACCGGAGTTTGCCGTCAACGTCGATTTGCTGGTCGAACGAGTCAAAGAAATCTATGACCTGCAGCGCAACGTGGTCATCGTCTGCGGCGAAGGCATCGTCGACCACGCAGGTCATGAACTGGGAGCCTCCGAATCCTCCACCGACCCGGCCGGAAACCTACTCCTCAGCGGGGCGGGCGAGGCGCTGCGGCGCATTCTTATCGACGCAATCGGTGACGAATTCTTCCGCCGCAAGAACCGTAACGACTCGGCCAGTTCGGCGATCTTCACGAGGAAGGTTGGTCACACACAGCGTGGCGGACGACCGTTGGCGTTCGACCGTTTTCACGCCGCACAGCTTGGTGGCAAGGCGGTCGAGATGCTGGTCGACGGCCAGAACAACTGTGTGTCGATCCTGCAATGGAGCCAGGACAAGGGCTTCTACCTCGACAGCGTCGAGGGCAACTCGTTCCGCGACCAATGGGGACTCATCCATGCCCGGAACCTGCACCCATCCTTCTACAACGAAAACCGGATGACCATTTCGCCGCTGGGCGCCGAATACCTGTTGCCGATTTTTACGAATGCAATTGGTTACGACGATGTCGAACAGATTCGTGACACGCGCTTCGATGCCGGGAATCTTTTCCGGCGCTATCACAGCGTCAACACAGATATTCGAAAGCGGGTTCAGTATCTGAAAGACAATTCCTAGGTGAACAACGTCAGGTTGGTGCCAGCGATTTTCGTGGAACGTGTTCGTAGTACCGCTTTCTTTGCAGAATGCCAGGGCAACGCGCGCCAAACAGATTCTTCCGCCTGAAAGGCGGTACGACGAACGAACGTGACGCCGTCCATCGAGCATAGGTTTCCAAACGCCGAGCCCATCGTGAACGAGACTGCAAGTCTCGCGTCGGCAACAAGGGTCTTGGGTCACACTCAAGTCACGGGGCCGTCTCAGATTGGCGCTGACGGACTTCCCTTGCCCCTGAGACGTCCGGGCAACTCCAAAGCGACTGCCTAATCTGCATGACCCTTCCGACACGTCAGATGTCCACTCGCTCTGTCGTCAAATGCTTCACAACGGTCGCAACTTCTGAGGGCAGAACCAGACCAACCTTTCTAGTGGCCTGGCTAGTCGCTGAAGTATGTGGCCTATGCTTCGGCAAAAGAGATACGCCCACGTTAGTTGGGTGTTGCCAGTTGAGGAGCCAATCAGCCACATGCCCAATTCAAAAAAACCATACAAGCGATCACGACTTTTTGTGGATGCACAGGTTCAAGGGTCGCTCATACGCCAGTTGATCATCCACTGGGCGTTGATGGGATTTTTGATGTTCCTCTACCTGTTCAGCCTCCAGGCATTCGGGAATGGATTCACCCTTTCCTTCAAGGACAACCTACTGCACCTTGGGAGCCAGTACGGGATCTTGGCCGTCGTGCTGCTCGTGATTTCCCCTGTGTTTATCTATGACACCGTTAAGCTGAGCAATCGCTTTGTAGGCCCGATGGTCAAATTTCGTTCGACCCTGAAACAACTCGCCAACGGCGAAGATGTGCAGGTTGGTTCGTTCCGACAAAACGATTTCTGGAATGAGCTATCGAGAGAACTGAACGCTGTCTCCGACGAACTCAAGGAGTTGCGGGCCTACAAGTCGTCCATGGAATCTTCGACAGGATCTGGCGAGGCACCATCGGCCGAACAGGCTTCCGGCGACTCGCAGACAGAGCTCAATAGCGTCGGCTAGATAGCACCGGCGAGGAACCATCGCTTCACAGGGACACCTGGCGATTGGCACACTGGCGACTCCCACGCTGCCCCCGTTCGTCAGCCTGCTACTCCGGCAGGTAATTCAAAGTGTAGTACGCGACGGGATGTAGGACCGGCAGCTTCTGCTTTGCCGAGCGAACACCTTCCGTGTGCAACTCGTGAACGTGCCCGATCTGTAAGCCGTCCACAATTAGCCGCACGGACTTCCCGTCCGCTCCGACGCGAATGTCGGTAATCGTCGGCTTCGAGTGATCGACTTCCGGACTCCCATAACTGGATTGGTAGATGTACGTGTACGTTTCCATCTTGTACGAGCCGGGATCTTTCGCCGATTCGACATCGACCGGTTCCGTAAACGTCAGTTCAAACCCGTCCGGCCTGGCGTGCATCTCGTGAATCTCGAAGGGGACCTTGCCCGTCCAGTCCAGTCGCTCGAGCGCGTAAGGCTTTCGACCGGTGGAACCCCAACCGCGGTTCGTTCCGCCAACGAACAGCTTGCCATCTTCACTGAATTTCAGTGCCAGCGATCCACTCCCAAACCCTTTCCTGAACGGGAAGCAGGCCCCTTGGTAGTGCCCCTTCACCTGTTCCAGATAGACCCGCATCACCGTGCTCTGCGTTTGGTCGCCGACGAAAAGCTGCCCTTCAAAAGGCCCGAACCCACCGCCGGTTGTATCGCACTCGATACCGCTGGCAGACTGCCCCATCTTTTTGTAAGGAAACATGATTGCCGTCGGTTCCAGCTCCAACAGCGTCTTCGCTTCGTCCATGATGCGACTGCCGCTGCGAGGTTCCGGCGGACGTTCGCCAATGTCGTCGGTCAGACTGAAGTACTTGTTGCCCGTGGGATTGCCCTGAAACGATCCCGGACGCAGCCACTTCAATCCACACGTCCCGTTCCATGGCCCCTGATTGTCGGTATAGAAAACGTCGCCTTTTGCATTCATGCCGATGCCGCCGGGACTGCGTATCCCACTGCACGTCATGCGCGAGGTACCATCCTCTTTGACGCGAACACACCATCCACGAAACGGACTCTCGTCCGCCGCGCCACCGGAACCGGTCAGACACAGCACGACCCACATGTCGCCTTCGGGATCAAACTTGCTGCCAAAGGCATATTCGTGATAGTCGCCGTTGATGCCCCATGCGTCCGAAACCGTCTCCAGGAGGTCAGCTCGGCCATCGTTATCGGCATCGCTCAGCCTGGTAATTTCGCAACGCTGCGTCGCGTAAATCTTGCCATCGAGCGCAGACAGCCCCAGGACCTCGTGCAGTCCGCCGGCGAACTTTGTGAACTGAGCGGCAGAGAGATCATCTGCCAATGCGCCGTCCACCGTGTAGATGTCGCCCCGGCGCGAGCTGGTGTACAGCTTGCCATCGAGCATCTCCAAAGCACCGACTTCCAGATAAACGTTTTCCGGAATCGGGAGTTCGCTAATCTTGTAGTAGTCATCTTCCGTCGGAAGATCCTGGGCGACACAACAACACGTTGCCGCCAGCAGCAGCAGGATGGCGAGTCTCTTCATTTTGTCTGTCTCTCGTTTGAACGGGACGAATCCCAACAGCTAAACACCTACCACTTGTACTCAATGACGATTGCGCGCGAATCGCTGCCCCCCAATGGAATCAGCAACTCGTTCGAACCATTCACCTCGCGGACCGACGGAAGTACTTTTTCCGCCTCGCGAACCGTGATCGTCAGGCCATCATCAAGAGCAAACGTGTCGCCTTCACGACGAATTTTTCCGGCAGCAACCCGCAGGAATGTATTGTCAGAAGCTTGCCCGCCAATCATAAAACGACGCACGAGGCTCACGTCCGTTGCCGATTCGACTGGATTCGGGAAATCCTCGATCGTCAGCCCATCGACTTCATACAGGAACGTCGGACGTTGCTCGCTTGTCAGGCGGTAACCTTTAAATTGGTAACCGGGCAAATCGCGAGCACTCTCTTCCGGCCAGGCAGCATCGCCGGAACTCAGCGTCGCCACCGGGATGCCGGCCACGAGCGACTTTACTTTGTCACCAGCCGGCGGTTGATAACCCTGACCACGACCGATCCAGTGTCTCGACGCGTCGATAAACTGTCCCTGCCAAATCAGCGCCAGTCGCAGCTCGTTCGCATCGAACGCAAGATGAACTCCCTCGGGATAGCCAACGCCGATCGCTCGCGAACCGGCACCCTGGATGAAGTTACGATAGATAATCGCTTCCTCAATCGGGATCAGCTCCTTGCTGTTTGACGACAGCCCAAACGGTGTCTTCGCTCGAATACCGTCCTGCAGATATCGCCAAACGGCCGCGATCTGCTGATCGCTATTCGCATCCAGCAAATCAGGTAGCAGGCTTGGCCCCGTCGGTGGCCATGCCGATGGCATTCGCGTACCACGCCGGTAGACCTGTGGGTTTTTGACGTACGTTCTGAACCAGTCTTCCCTCAGCCGTTGTGTCATGATGGTCATGTCGATCGATTGCACGCCCGTCGCCTTGTAACGACCAAAGGTATGACACTTGATGCAGCTAAAGCCTTTGGCGCCGACCATCTTGTGACCGGCCTTCTTTGCTTCGCGGGCATCAATGTTCAAATCAGCCAGGGGCTCCAGAGCATCGAGCTTTTCAAGGTGATCCGCCAGGTGCCCGACATTCGCGACGCCAAATTTAGGCATCCGTGTTTTCATGTAGGGCCGATCCTTGGCTCCGTTGGCGAGTATCTTCTCCAACCAGGCACGAGTCAGCTTGCCGCCCGCGCCGTCCAGATGCGGAGGAATCGCTCCCTCCATTCCCATCTCCTGCTGCGTCGTCGTGAAATACTCGGTTCGCTTCGTATCGACGCCACCCAGTTTTTCTCTTTCGTGACAGGCCACGCAGTTGAATCGCAACATCGCGTGCTGCACCAACCGGTTCGGCGGTAGCTCGCGAACACCATCCACCAGAACCTTCCGCAAATCCTCTCGCTGTCGAGCACTCAAGTCATACTTTGCTCCGGCCGTCGAGTCCTCGGACAGACAGCCTTTGGTTCCGTCCAGGCTCGCCATCGCTGGCGCCGTCAGGCCCGACGCGATCTTCGGTTCGATCTGGTGGCACGCTGCGCAACCCAGCGTCCCAAAAAGTTGTTTGCCTTTCGCGGCCAGCGTGTCGTCGACCTCGAAAGACAGATCCTCCAGCGGAGTTTCCGGGGCGGATGCGACCATGGAAAGGTCGACGCGTTCGTTGCGAAAACCCGGACCGGACCACGTCAACTCCAGCTCTTCACCGCCACTCTTTTCGAAGTACCCAAGCGTCACCGTGTGGCGACCTTCACTTAGTTCGACGTTGCCGCGTTTCCGCTGCATGCCATGCACGCCATCGTTGTCGACGACAACCTTACCGTCGATCCAGAGTCGCGATCCATCATCCGACCCCAGATTGAATCGATAACGCCCCGCCTCCCCAACGACCAGCTGCCCCGAGTAGCGGATGGCAAAGTTATCGCCAGTGCCATGCTCGGCGACGTTGAATTCTGTCGCCAGCCCCGACTTGCTGGCTTTCAACTTGTCGAAGTCCGGTACCTTATCCGTCGAAATCGGAAACAGCTCGTATTCGATACCCGCTTTTTCGGGCACGTCAGGAATCAGGTAAGAAGCAATGTCGGATGCCTCGTTCGCCGTCAGATTAAGACTGGGCATGCGACCGGACGGCCGAACGTGTTGTGGATTCTGCAGAAACTCCGCCAACGATGCCAGCGTATACTTTCCGGGGATGTCGCCATGTGGGTACGACCCCGGTATCTCTTTGCCTTCCGGATTGTGACAGCCAACACAGCCCACGGTGTGAAACAACTCTTTGCCACGCCGAACAGCACCAAACCTCGCGTATGCCTGAGCCGGTTCGCCCGGACCGATCGAATACAGGAAGTGCACCAGGGCCTCGACCTGCGCGTCCCTGTCGGCGGGTGATGTCCCGTCAAAGAGCCCCGGCATGGTCGTGCCGGGTTTGGCTTCCTGTGGATTCGCAATAAATTTCCGTAAATGCGAAGCTCGAACGCGACCGGATACCTCCGACAGGACGGGCGCCTGTTTTGCGTCGAATTCGGTGTCGCCCGCATCGTGGCAGGCCACACAATTCAACTCTTCGACGAGCAGTCGTCCCGCATGCCAGTTCTTGACGCGACGCTTGTTCTTCAATCGCGCGTAAGCAGGAATCACCGGTTCGGCGATCAGGGTGCTGGCTGCGAAAACGAGCAGAAAGAGCGCGAGCGCGCAGCGAAACGGTTGAGCTTTCAACGTACCAGCCTCGGTGGGAATCATTTGGCAGGGCAGGGTGGAGACTCTGTTCCAACAGAAGTCTGCCCGCATTGTACTTCGTCTGGCGCCGTAAACAAAAGGGCACGTTGCGATCGATTAACCGGGGAAAGTTGCCGCTGAATGCGCTACAATATCCCAGTGCGATTCGCAGCGACAAGCAAAATAAAGGCGACGTTGGGCGAATTCGTCGAGCACAACGATCATCCCTCACTCTACGTTTCGGAGCATCCATTCGATGGCGAGTGTCTTCCGTCTACATGGTTTTGTCGCACTTGCGATCCTTCTGTTCACGTCGACCGCTTTCGCAGAGTCGGCACACAATCAACTCAGTGACTACGAGCAGCGCAGTGGATGGAAGTTGCTGTTCGACGGGACCACCGTCAACGGTTGGCGGAACTACCAAAAGGATGACGTGTCCGATGGCTGGAAGATCGAGAACGGCGAACTGACTTGCAGCAAAGGCGCCGGAAGCCTCATCACAGCCGACAACTACGACAACTTCGAATTGTCGATTGAGTACAAGATCTCCGAGCGAGGTAACAGCGGCATCCTGTTTCACGTCACCGAAGACGGCGTGAAGCCATGGCACAGCGGTCCGGAAATCCAGCTTCTGGACAACGTGGGAAACAGCAAGGCCCCGCACAAATCCGGTTGGCTGTACGGCTTTTACAAACCCGTCGTACCGGGCTGGTCGCTGCGAGCACGAGCTGCCGCCGGCGTTGCGGCACCGCAGAATATTGACGCCACACGTCCCGTCGGCGAATGGAACCAGGTCTACCTGCGTGTCTGTGAAGCACAGAGCGAGGTCGCCATGAACGGCGTCAGCTACTATCGATTCCGCAAAGGCGACGCCGACTGGAACAAACTTCTGGCCAAGACCAAGTTTGCGAAGTTCCCCCAGTTCGGCAAAGCCAAAACCGGGGCCATCTGCCTGCAGGAACACGGCAACGAGATTGCCTTCCGCAACATCAAAGTCCGCGAGCTGACGCCGGACGGAGGCGTCAAACAACAGCCGATCGACGGGAAACTATCGGTCGCCGGCAAAGTCGCCTTTCCCGACCTCGAATGGGACGGATGGGAACCCGTCGACGAGAACGGACGCAACCAACCATTGCGATTCATGGAACTAACGCACGTTGGCGACGACCGCCTGTTCGCCGCCGCGCAGAAAGGCATGATCTTCTCCTTCAAGAACGATCCCAACGTCACGGAATCGACACTCTTCCTCGACATCAGCGAAAGAGTGGCTCCATGGCGAACGCACAACGAAGAAGGGCTGCTGGGACTCGCCTTCCACCCGCAGTTCAAAACGAACGGTCAGTTCTTCGTCTACTATTCGACTCGCACACCAGACCGCACTTCACGTATCTCCCGGTTTAACGTGCTGGCGAACGATCCCCAACGTGCCGATCCCGAATCCGAAACGGTCATCATGGAGATCAAACAACCGTTCTACAATCACAATGGCGGCTCGATTGCATTCGGCCCCGATGGCCTGTTGTACGTGGGGCTTGGCGACGGCGGCGACAGAAACGACCCCCTCAGTAATGGTCAAAACCTCTCGACACTGATGGGTTCGATTCTGCGAATTGACGTCGACAACTCGCAAGATGACAGGAACTACGCGATCCCCGCAGACAATCCATTCATCAATACGCCGAACGCCCGGCCGGAGATCTTCGCCTTTGGCTTCCGCAACATCTGGCGACTGGCTTTTGACAGCAAGTCCGGCGATCTCTGGGCCGCAGACGTCGGGCAGGACCTGTGGGAGGAAGTCAACCTCGTCCGCCGCGGTGGCAACTACGGCTGGAGCATTCGCGAGGGGGAAAATCCGTTCAACAACATCGCCGGTGAGAAAGCGACCGCCATTGATCCCGTTTGGCAATACGACCATCGCATCGGCCGGTCCATCACCGGCGGTCGCATCTACAATTCGACGCGGGTTCCGGAGCTCACCGGCAAGTATCTCTACGCGGACTACGTCACCGGTCGCGTTTGGGCGCTGGACTACGATCGCGACACTGGAAAGCTTCGTCAGAACCTGGAGATTTCCGAAGGCGGTATCACCGTTACGGCATTCGGTGAAGACAGCCAGGGCGAAGTCTACTACATGATCGCCGCACCCAATGGGCAATGCATCTATCGATTCGATCGCGAATAGGCGAGCCGTACATTCGCATCCGCCAGTGCCTTAAACCGGTAGTTCATGATCGAGCGACAACGGGCTCTTCAGCCTCGCAGGATGCCGGGAAGAGGCTGCGTGCTGTCCGCAAATCGCGGGGCAGGGCAGTCCATCGCGTCGAGCATCGCGAGGTAGAGATTCGAAAGCGGCGTGTCCCTGGAATACGAGAGGTGCTGTCCCGTTTCCAGCCTTCCGCCAGCGCGACCGGCAACGACGATGGGAAGGTTGTGCGGGTGATGGCTGTTGCCATCTCGCAACCCGGAACCAAACAGGATCATGGAATTGTCCAGTACCGTACCCTCGCCCTCCTGCATCTGAGCAAGCCGCTTCAGCAGGTAGGCGTATTGCTGAACGTGCCAATGACCGATCAGTTGGTACTGTCGCAGGTTTTCCTCCTTGTCCATGTGATGCGAGAGGCTGTGATGCCCTCCGTCCACACCATCAAGGAATGAAAAGCTCGTATTGCTGACGGCATTTCCGAACATGAACGTGCAGATGCGAGTTGCGTCGGACTGAAACGCCAGGGCGATCATGTCCAACATCAGCCGCACGTGTTCGGCATGAGCTTCCGGGATGCCGGCCGGCCGGATCGTCTCATCAAATTCCGCGCGAGGTTTCCAGTCGCGATTTCCCTGTCGAGCCTGCTGCAAGCGAAGTTCCAGTGCACGGACCGAATCAAGATATTCATCCATCCGCTGCCGGTCCGCCTGCCCCAACTGTACTCGCAATTCTCTGGAATCCGCGACCACTCGGTCCAGCAGACGCAAATCCCGATTGGCATCTTCCGGACGGGGATGCGTGGCCCGAAACAGACGTTCGAAAACAAACTGTGGATTGATTTCCCTCGCCAACGGTTGCGTTGGACCGCGCCACGCAATGTGCGATCCATACACTCGCGTGTAGCCGACGTTGCCATCCACTCCGATGCTGGTTGGCTGAATGGCAAGTTCCAGTGACGGAATCGGCGTCTGGCGTCCGACTTGCTTCGCAATGACCTGATCGAGCGACGTGCCGTGGCAGTTAACGTCGATGCCCAATGACTTCTGGATTGTCGTACACGTCAAGAAACCGGACGTCTTCACGTAGTGGCCGTCACCCACGTCGCTGCCGGCATTCCACAGGTTGGTTAGGATCAACGACTGATCGGTGAAATCACGAAGCGGTTCAAGCGTCGGTGAAAGCTTGTAGTCGCGGCCGGTGCCTTCCGGAGTCCACATGTCTTCGTGCGTTCCGTTGGGCATGAACAGGCACGCAAAACGCTTCGGGCCCGTGGGTGTTTCCGCACCTCGCGCAGTTGGCGTCATGGCTTCCAGCCACGGCAAGGCCAACGTTGCGCCAACACCTCGCAGAACGGTACGCCGGGAAATCTGTAGACATTTCATATTCAATCTTTCGCCTTGTAGCGAAACGGGACGCTGCGAACGATGCCCCAAACCAGTGCGTGGGATGAGTAGTCGTTCGCTTTCAACTCTTCGACGATTTGCCCGATCGTACACCAGTCTTCATCACGCAGACTACGCCCAAGTGCGAACCCCAGCATTTTTGCGGTCAGGTGTTCGGCAAACTGATCCTTCCGCGCCAGCAATGCCTGCTTGAGCCCATCGGCACCCTCGAATTCCGTGCCGTCGGGCAACCTGCCGCGGCTATTGATGAACTTACCGGAATCAATCCGACGGTACCGCCCCAGCACATCATAGTTGGCCAATCCGAAGCCGAGAGGATCGATGCGGTCATGGCACACCGCACATTCTGCGCGTTCACGATGGGCCTCCAGTCGATCGCGCAAGGACTTGGGTTGCTCGACACTCACGGTCTCGTCGAGCTCCGGAACATCGGGCGGTGGCGGCGCCGGCGGTGCTCCCAGCAGTGTTTCCAAAATCCACTTGCCACGAAGGACCGGACTCGTGCGATGCGGGTACGAAGAAATCGCCAACACCGAAGCCATCGTGACGAACCCGCCGCGCCGGTCTTTCTCCTTCAATTCGACGCGACGCGGCTGCTCACGAAACTCGCCCTTGATGCCATAGTGCCTCGCCAGACTCTTGTTGGCATACGTGAAGTCCGCGTCGATGCAACGGAGAATCGAATGATCCTTGATCAGGATTTCTTCAAACACCAACACCGGCTCGTATTTCATCGCCCCTTCCAGTTCCGAGTTGTATCGTCGGGCGACCTTGGGATCCGGCTTGAACTCGCGACCCAAAGCCCGCGTACCCAGCCACTGCTCGACGAAACTCGTCGCGAAACCACTGACGCGGTTGGAGGAGCGGCCCACCTTCCCGCCCCCGAGCATCCGGTCAACCTGCTTGCGCAACTCGGCCTCGTCACTCAGCAACCCAGCGTCCGCCGCCGCCAACAACTCCTCATCCGGCATGCTCGCCCACAGAAAGTAGGAAAGCCGGCTCGCCAGTTCATGATCCGAAAGCGGCTCCGGCTGCTCGGTGGTCCCCGGTCTCTCGACACGAAACAGGAACTTCGGCGAAAGCATGGCGGAAGTCATCGTCACCTTCATCGCTTCGACGAACGATGAACTACCCTCAAAAGAGTCGGCGAATATCGCCAGATAACCCTGTATTTCATCCTCCGTCACCGGGCGACGAAATGCTCGCGGCAGGAACTTCGCCAGTGCCTCCTGGGCAGCCTGTAGGATTGCCTTCGGGTCGCCAGCGTCGCCTGAGTCGCCAGCGTCGCCGGGAATCGTCGGCAAGAGCTTGTTGCGAGCACCCTCTTCGCGAAAGGCATGTTCGAGTGCCGACTGCGCCGCATCAAGATATTTCTCGGCGTGGATTGGCGAGATGAACAACGTCTCCGCCGCGTTGTCGAAACCTTCGCCGCCGGCTCCATCCGCGGGCAACGTCAGCGCAACGTTGACATGAATATCCAGCAAGTCGCGAACGGTGTTTCCGTACTCGTCACGATTCAGTCGCCGCGTTACGGCCGGCGCGGGTTTCACGTCGGATCCGCATGCAGCCTGCCGCAAGGTCAATTCCAGCCACGACGAAAACCCGGCTCGTTCAGCGGCGTCCGGCTGCGTGCTTTCCTTGGGTGGCATCTCATGCTCGCGAACACGAAGAAGCAGTTTTCGCCAACTTCGCGGTTGCGACTCAAGCGATTCGAGTGAACTGAACTCGTCCAGATCCAGATCCGCTTCCGAGTCCTCTCCCTGATGACATTCAATGCAGTAGCTCTGCAAGAAATCGGACGCGACCGGCCAGCCGTATTCTTCCTCCGCCTCACACGGCGCGGCGATACTCAGCACGAGGCAGCACAGTGCACGGGCACAGAATCCGATATGTTTCGACATGCTGCTCACAATTGTCCGATACCTCGCATCCAACTGAAGAAGTCCCTCGCCTCATCTACTCGGGGGCCGCCGAACCACGGTTTGCCCACCAGGGAAGGCTGATGCCCCCGTCCACCAACAATGTAGCGCCGGTCATATATTCGTTGGCTGGATCGCTGAGAAACAGGATTGAGTTTGCCATCTCATCAGGTGTTCCCAGCCGCCCCAACGGAATTCCCGCGCCGGCTTTTTCGAGCGTCTGTTCGCTGGCGAATTTCCGTTCGCCCGGCGTATCCGTCCAACCCGGTTGAATCATGTTGACACGGATTCGGTGTTCGGCCAATTCGATCGCCGCCGTCTTCGCCATATGTTCGATCGCCGCTTTGGACATATTGTAGGCCATCGCACGAGGCACAGCGATGAAGGCGTGTGGCGAACTAACGAGCACGATAACTCCACCGGTCTCCTGACGAATCATTTGTTGCGACGCAGCGTGGAGCACGTGAAACGCTCCCCACATCGTCACATCGACCGTCCGTCGAAACCCTTCAAGGTCCGCCTCGTAGAAACGTTCGCGGTCGCTATAAGCGGCGTTGCTAATGGCGATATCCAGTTGCCCGAATTCCGTCGAGCAACGGCCCACCATTTCGGCGACGGCGTCATGATCTGAAACGTCGGCCTTGTGGGCGAACGCCTGCCCACCCAGAGCCTCAATTTCAGACACCACCTCCTGCGCCTGCGAACTACTGGAACGGTAGTTAACGCAAACGCGTGCGCCGGCTTTGCCAAGTGCGAGTGCCGTTGCGCGTCCGATCCCAAGACTGGCCCCGGTAACCAGAGCCACTTTGCCGTTAAAACTGGATTGCATGAGATTCGATTGACGTTCGGTAAGGGGATGGACGAGAATGACGATTGAAGAGGCCCCATCTTATCGTCTATTCGACGGACATCGGAACCGACATGAATCTGCCCAAACTTTTTGTTTGTGGAGCGGCAATTTTTCTGACGTTATCGAGCGACGTCAGTGCCCAAACACGGCCCACGAGGCCGACAAATTCTGCGGAGCCGGCAACACAATCCGCCACGCAGAAAATTGCGGACAGTCCCAGAAGGTACGCTCAAGGCCCTTTGCAGGTTCGCGAATTCACCGGTCGTGCAAAACGGTACACCGGCCGACAGGCCATGACCATGACTCGAGTCATGTTCGAATACAAGTTTCAAACGAACTCCCAACGTGACGGAACCTTTGCAACAACGTTAACACGTCTGCAAACCTATGCCGTCTTTCTACCCAAAGAGTCATGGTGGACGACCGGTAACAATCCAGACTTGCTCGATCATGAACAGGGCCATTTCGACATCGCTGAAATCACGGCGCGAAGGATTCAGGGCGCGTTCGACAAGGTGCTGAAGGGTGGTGGCGACGTCACGGCAACCGGAAACTCACAACAACAATCTGAACAGGCGCTGCTCGCAAACATCAGGAAAGTCATACGGGTTGCCGAACAACAGGCCGATCACGACCACCTCGAATACGACCAGGTTACTTCGCATGGCCTGCGATATGCAAAACAGTCCGAAGTGCGGCGTATCCAGAAGCTGACGTTGGCCAAACTGGCCGACCATCGCTATATGACGCGAAAATCGTCCGGTCGTGACGAGTAACACTCCTCGCTGCGACTCTGCCATGCGGAAAGACGGGCTTTTCTGAAGTCGCAAAACCCGTTGCGCGCCGTTAAAATGAAGCCCCTCGCCCGCTTCATTCTATTGAGGTCTCCATGTCCCTCACCAACCACCCAGCAACTCGCCAGGCGATGAGTTTAGGTGCGTTGGCACTGACACTGCTCTGCACCACAACGTCGCTCGCTCAGGACGCCGACCGCACCGCCGATCAGGAGTTCTTCGAAAAGAAGATTCGTCCAGTCCTCGTCGAGCATTGCTACGATTGCCATGCGGCCGATGCGAAGAAAGTCCGTGGCGGTCTCCTGCTGGATTCACGATCCGCCATTCGCGCCGGCGGCGAATCAGGGGCCGGAGTCGTCCCCGGGAATCCCGAGGAGAGCCTGGTTCTGGACGCCATTCGCTACGAGTCTTTCGAAATGCCTCCGTCCGGAAAGCTGCCGGAACGAGTGATCGCCGACTTTGAAAAATGGATTCACGACGGAGCGGTCGACCCGCGCGAAGCGGAAACGAAGATCGAAGCGACGCAAATTGATATCGAAGCCGGAAAAGAGTTCTGGTGCTTTCGACCAGTCGAGCAGCATCCTTTACCGGAAGTGGAAATGCGGGAGTGGCCCGAGTCCGCCATCGACGCGTTCCTGCTGCACAAGCTGGAAGCCGCGGGCCTGTCCCCCGTTGCGGATGCTGACCGACCGACACTTATTCGACGTGTGTCTCTGGCACTGGTTGGCTTGCCCCCGACGCCACAGGAAATCCAGGCATTCATCGACGACCCGCGACCGACTTCCGCAGCGTTTTCACGATTGGTAGATCGCCTGCTGGAATCGAAACACTACGGCGAGCGATGGGGCAGACACTGGTTGGATGTTGTCCGGTTCGCGGAATCCAGCGGTGGCGGCCGCACGCTCCTGTTTCCGAACGCGTGGCGGTATCGCGACTATGTGATTGATGCCTTCAATGCCGACATGCCCTACGACCAGTTTCTCCGCGAACAAATTGCCGGCGACCTGTTGCCGCATGACGACTGGCAAACAAGACGACGGCAATTAACCGCGACGACGTTCCTGCTGTTGGGACCGACGAACTACGAATTGCAGGACAAAGACATCCTTGAAATGGATATCGTCGACGAGCAGATCGACACCATCGGGAAGGCATTTCTTGGCATGACCGTCGGCTGCGCACGGTGCCACGACCACAAGTTTGATCCCATCCCGATGACGGACTACTACGCCATGGCCGGCATCTTCAAGAGCACCCGGTCGGTGATTCATTCGAACGTCTCCGCGTGGAACACGGTGCAGTTGCCCGTCGCAGAAGAACTGGAGTCCCAGTTGGCGGCGAGCGAGAACAAACTCGCGTCCCTGAAGAAACAACTCAAGCAGGCAAAAGAAAGCAAACCCGCGAAACAATCGGTAACCATCAAATCGCTGCAAGGTGTTGTCGTCGACGATACCGACGCCGTCAAAACGGGTTCTTGGGTGTCGTCCAGCGTCGTCGCCAATTACGTAGGCGACGGCTACATCCATGACGATGGCAAGCGAGAAAATGTCGCGTCCGCAACGTTCCGCGCGACGTTGCCGACGCCGGGCGAGTACCTCGTGCGGCTGGCGTATACTCCCGGCGGAAACCGGTCCACGGCCGTCCCCGTCACCGTCGTCCATGCGGGCGGCATCGCGAAGAAGTACGTCAATCAGAAAAAGAAGCCTGACGACGGGGCTTTCACGAACGTCGGCAGATTCCAGTTCGACGACGTTGCGGATGTTGTGGTTACCAATCAGGACGCAGCGTCGGGTGTCGTTATCGCGGATGCCGTACAGCTCGTTTCAACACAGGCTCTCAAATCCAACACACCGGGTAACCAAGATCCCGGGGACAACCCAAAGCCCGAAGTCGATCCGCAAGAACAACTCACGCAATCCAGAATAAAACAACTCGAAAAACAGATCCGCGATCTGGAAAAGAACGGACCAACTCGTCCGGTTGCAATGGCCCCCGTCGAGGAAGACAACCCGGGGGATATCCACCTCGCAATCCGCGGCGTGGTCCACAACAAGGGGCCGCTCGTGCCGCGAGGTGTGCTGCAAGTTGCTTTGTCGCAGCCTCAACCTACGATCTCAGACGCATCCAGCGGACGCCTTGAACTGAGTGACTGGATTGCCAACCGCAACAATCCACTCACGGCCCGCATGATCGTGAACCGGGTCTGGTACTGGTTGTTCGGCGAGGGTCTCGTCCGGTCGGTCGACAATTTTGGCTCGATGGGTAGCCTTCCTTCGCACCCGGAACTCCTCGATCATCTGGCACTCGAATTCATGAACGACGGCTGGTCCATCAAACGGCTCGTTCGCCGCATCGTCCTTTCGCACGTCTATCGTTTGAGTTCCGACACCGACCTGCATTGTGCCGACGTCGACTCGTCCAATCGACTGCTGTGGCGAATGCATCGTCGCAGGCTGGATGCCGAGAGCGTGCGAGACTCGCTGTTGCAGGTCGCCGGTTCACTGGATCGGACGATGGGTGGTGCGAACATCAAGGACGGCACCAAAATCGAATATGACTACGTGTTCGATTCAACACGCCGCAGCGTCTACCTTCCGGTCTTTCGCAACACACTGCCAGAGATCTTTGCGACCTTTGACTTCGCCGACCCGAACATTCAAGGCGGAAAACGCACGACCAGTACGATCGCTCCACAGGCGCTACTGCTGATGAACAATCGTGACGTCGTCCAGCAAACAAGGCAGGCGGCCGCCCGGCTGCTTGCCGATAATGACATTTCACCGGAAATGCGAATCGACCATGCCTACCTTCAGGTGCTGGGTCGCAAACCAACAGACCGCGAACGTTACCTGGCGGAAGACTTCCTCGGCCCGGTCGACGACGCGGGACGCTGGAGTCTGCTATACCAGACGTTGTTCCAGAGCCTCGATTTTCGCTACGTCCGCTGAAGCCATCCATCCGTTACGTTTTTCCCGAAGCGGTGCCCGACATGCAATATCAACCGATAACCCGCCGCCAGGTGTTGCAGGCGACCGGTTGTGGTTTCGCCTACCTCGCCGCCGCAGGGCTGGCGAATCACGAAGCGACCGCCGCCATTGCCAATCCGCTGCTCGCCAGGAAACCACACTTTCCACCGCGTGCCAAACGTGTCATCTTCCTGTTCATGCAGGGTGGACCCAGCCACGTCGACTCGTTTGATTACAAACCGCGACTGGCGTCCGAAGACGGGCAGATGCGGAAGTTCGATGACGCTCGAGTGCTGGCCAAAACGAAGCAGATCAAGGAACAACGCGTCTTTCAGTCGCCGTGGAAATTCCGCCGGTACGGCGAATGCGGGCAGCATGTCAGCGAGCTGTTTCCCCACATTGCCCAGCACGTGGACGACATCTGCCTTGTCAAAGGCATGCACACCGAGGGCGTCGCTCATGGTCCTTCGACCCTGTTCCTGCACACCGGTTCGATCAATCTGATTCGCCCCTCGATGGGATCGTGGATTCTGTATGGACTTGGCAGCGAGAACAACAACTTGCCCGGCTTCATTTCGATCCAACCGGCGATGGGTAACGGCGGCCCACGCAACTACAGCAATGCTTTTCTGCCGGCGGTCTACCAGGGCACGGCCGTCGGGCGAGCCGGTGGGCAGGCGAAAGATGCAAGGATCGAAAACCTCACCAACGATCTGATCTCAACACCAGATCGAAGAAAGCAATTCGAACTGCTACGGGCCCTGAATGAAGAACAGTTGCGGGGACGCACAGGCGACTCCGAACTGGAAGCCGTCATCAATTCGTATGAGCTGGCGTGGCGAATGCAGAATCACGCGCCCGACACGATGGACATCTCGCGCGAGCCGGAACACATCAAAAAGATGTACGGCATTGGCGAAAAGGGCACCGACGGTTACGGGCAGCAGTGCCTGATGGCACGTCGACTGGCGGAATCCGGCGTTCGCTACATTCAGGTGAACTACGGGGACAACACGAACAACCCTCGCTGGGATCAACATTCGAATCTCCCCAAACACGAGGAACACGCCTTCAATACCGACAAGCCCGTCGCCGGGCTGCTGGCCGATCTCAAGCAGCGGGGCATGCTGGAAGACACGCTGGTCTGGTGGGGCGGTGAATTTGGACGCACTCCTTATGCTCAGGACAATGGCACCGGTCGCGATCACAACCCGGACGGATTCTCCGTCTTCCTCGCCGGGGGCGGCGTGAAACGTGGTTTCAGCTTCGGCGAAACGGACGAATATGGGCATCACGCCATTCAGGACAAGACGCACATGCACGATCTGCACGCTACGATCCTGCACCTGCTGGGCCTCAATCACGAGGAGCTGACGTTCATGCACGACGGTCGGCCGTTCCGCCTGACGGACGTTCATGGAGAAGTGAAGCACCAACTGTTTGCGTGACGCGCAGCTGCATCGCCAGCGTGATCCCGAGACCAGGAAGAACGGGACCAGTAGCCGAGCCCGTAACCAGGCCAACCGCAAAACAGCCGCTAGGCCAATAGCTCGTTTTTCACTTCTCCGGCGACATCCGTGAGCCGGAAGTCGCGCCCCTGGTGTTGGTAGGTCAGCGCCTCGTGATCCACTCCAAGGCAATGTAGCAGCGTCGCGTGGAGATCGTGAACATGGATGGGACTTTCGACGGCGTCATAGCCCAGCTCGTCGGACTTGCCAATGGTCTTCCCGGCGGCAAGTCCACCGCCAGCGGCCCAGATACTGAAACACTTCATGTGATGGTCGCGGCCATAGGAAGCAACATTCGGCGTCGCCTGTAACATCGGCGAGCGGCCAAACTCGCCCGCCCAGATGACCAGCGTATCCTTCAGCAGGCCACGCTGTTTCAGGTCCCGTATCAATGCCGCCGACGCCTGATCGGTCGATTTGCACTGGTGCTGAATGTCTTCCGGTAAATTGGTGTGCTGATCCCAACCGCGGTGATACAACTGGATGAACCGCACACCTCGCTCGGCCAGCCGACGGGCCATCAGGCAGTTCGCAGCGAAGCTTCCCGGCTGACGAACATCGGCTCCGTACGCGTTCAGCGTCGATTCACTTTCGTCGGAAATGTCTGTCAGCTGCGGCACCGACATCTGCATTCGATACGCCAATTCGAAAGCAGCAATGCGGGTTTCGATTTCAGAATCCCCGGAAGTTTCCAGCCGCATCCGATTCAGGGCCGCCAATCCGTCCAACTGCCTGCGTCGAATGGCGGCCGAAATTCCCGGCGGATTCGAAAGGTAAAGCACCGGATCCGCGCCGGCCCGAAAGAGCGTCCCCTGGTGTTTGCCAGGCAGGAACCCGTTGGACCAATATCGAGCGTGCAGTGGCTGCCCCTGATTCATGCCCGAAGGCAACACGACATACGCCGGCAGTTCTGCATTTTCCGAACCAAGCCCATATGACATCCACGCACCAAAGGTCGGCCGACCGGGCTGTGAATTCCCGGTTTGCATGAAGGTGACCGCCGGATCATGGTTGATGGCCTCCGTTTGCATCGAGCGGATGATCGTGAGGTCATCGACGATGCCGGCCGTATGAGGCAAAAGTTCGGATAACTCAGCACCGCATTCGCCGTACTTCGCAAACGCAAAACGCGAACCGACGATCTTCAACTCATCACCCCGAATCTGCGCAAGACGCTGGCCATCGGTCAGCCGCGAAGGCATGGGTTGCCCATCGAGTTCATTGAGTTTCGGTTTGAAGTCCAGGGTTTCGAACTGGGAGGGCCCCCCGGACTGAAAGAGGAAGATGACCCGCTTGGCAGTTGCCTTTGAAGTTGCTGACGTCTGCGCTACCGAGTTCTCATTCAGCAACGTAGAAAGCGCGAGCGATCCAATCCCGGCAGCCTGTTGGCCGAGGAAATGACGTCGGGTCGTCGCTAGAGCTGTTGAAAACGGGTTCACTTTTTCGCTGCGCTGTGCGCATCACTCTCGGGTAATTGTTTCATCCAACGTCAGCAGGATCTGTGTAATTGCCGTCCAGGCGGCAAGCTGCGCCTTATCGATTCCGGTAGGCAGCGGAGCTTCGCCAACTGCCAGCAATTCCGTCGTGGATTGCGCCGCCAATCGAAAAGCGTCTTTCGTCTGTTTCAGAATTGATTGCAGGGTTTCGACTTCACGCGGCAGGGGCTTTCGCCCAAGAGCCTGAAGAAAAGCCCATTCAAGCCGCTCCACGTCTTCGCCACGGGAGGCAACAACGTGCTGCGCAAACACGCGCGCCGCCTCGACGAACGTCGGATCATTGAGCATCGCGAGCGCCTGAACGGGAGTGTTCGTCACGGGTCGACGGGAAGTGCAAACTTCACGACTGGGAGCATCCATTACGGCAAACGCCGGATAGTGAATCGACCGCTTCCAAAACGTGTACACACCGCGTCGATACAGGGATGCCCCATGGCTCTGCTGGTATGCCTTTCCCGGTTCGTCCCCTTTCGACATTTCTCGCCAGAGCCCTTCTGGCTGGTAAGGCCGTACGCTGGGACCGCCCACACGGTGGCTCAGCAAACCGGAAATCTTCAACGCATTGTCCCGTAGGAATTCGGCCGGCAATCGCAGGCGACGGTTGCGAACGTAGAGGTTCTCCGCAAGCTGATCTCGCTCGCTTTGGGATCGATCCCCCTCCGCCGACGCGGGCGACTCAGCGGCCACATCGGAACTCTGCTGATACGTCGCCGAAGAGACGATGAGGCGAATCATGGCTTTCACGTCCCAGCCGCTGCGAATAAATTCGTCGCCCAGCCAGTCCAACAATTCCGGGTGTGTCGCCAGTTCGCCACGTATACCAAAATCGTCCAGCGTCGTGACCAATCCGCGACCAAACAACATGGCCCACAGCCGATTTGCAAATACGCGTGCCGTATGGCGGTCGTTTTCTTCAGTCAGCCACCGCGCCAGTGCCAAGCGAGTGTCGCCACGGTTTTCACGCATAGGGGCCAGCATCGATAACGTACCCGGCTCAACCGCTTCCCCCGGCGATCGGAAATCACCGCGTCGCAAGACGAACGTGGGACGACGTTCAGGAATCTCCTGCATCACCCGAAGTCGCGGGATGGCGTTCGTCAGCTCCTGCCATTGCCGTCGAAGCGCCGCTCGTTTCTCGCTAAGTTCTTTCCCCGCGGGATCAACATAGTCCACATAGTGCTGCCGCATCCATTCGCGATGTTCGTCAAGTTTGGGATCGATCGCATTGAAAAGAAGTTGCTCCAGAAGTGCGGCGCTGAGCGGCCATTTGTAAAAGCGAACCGCGTCCAGCTCACCATCGAACGACTTGTCCGGGGTGTTGCTTCCACCAATGATCAGCGGCGCACGATTTCGAATCCGCTCGACCGCACCATTCGCCGTGACGGACAGGTCCTGGGCCTGCCCGTTGATGTACACGTGAAACGCATCAGGCACCGGACGCCCGTCCCACGTAACCGAAATGTGATGCCACTGCTGCGATCGAACATGGGAGACCGTCGTCACCTCGATCGCTGCGGTGGGCCACCAGTCAATCAACCGCACGGAAAGGCGACCGTCAACAAGGCGGATATCAAGTCCGCGCGAAGCGTTCGTCGGATCAACCTTGCCGACGACAACGCCTCCGGTAGCGGGTCGCACCCACGCTTCAAAAGTGAACGGCAGAAGTTGCCGGAATTCAACGATTTGCCCCAGATCCAGAGCCGCTCCGCCTCCTCGGAAACGAAACGCTTCTCCGACGAAACCCTCACACGATTCGAGAGTTGCGCCATCCGTCGACGCACGAACAGTAGCCGGGCGACGACGAGCCCCCGTGTTTTTCAATTGATTTTTGTCCTGCCCGTCAAACAGCAATTCGCAAATCACGTCCGAGCGCGCGATCAACGAACGGTTCAGTTCCGCTTGTTGTATTACGATGTCACGCCAGCGCGGAAACGACCGTTCGAAAGCGGGACGTTGCGTGAGTTGAGCGCTCGCCTGCCTCAAATTCGCAAGACGCGCATCAACATTCGCGAGCTTCCGTTGTTGCTCTTCCGACGGAACGCCTATCGAAGGCGGCGCGTGTGGTCCACGAAATAGCGGTCGTTCGGGCGTCTGATTGAAATACGCATAGAGCTGGTAGTACTCCTTCATGGAGATGGGGTCGTACTTGTGATCGTGGCACTCGGCACACTGCACCGTCAGTCCCATCCAGATCTGCGCCGTCGTGTTCACTCGATCAACCGCATACCGCGAGCGATATTCATCCGGATTCGCACCATCTTCGGAACTCGTTGGCCCGTTTCGATGAAACGCCGTGGCCACGATCTGTTCCCGCGTGGCATTGGGCAACAGGTCGCCGGCCAGCTGTTCGATGGTGAATTCGTCAAAGGGCCTGTTGGAGTTGAATGCCCGAATGACGTAATCACGATAGAGCCACATCGAGCGATTCGTGTCGTCGTGGTAGCCATCGGAGTCGGCGTAGCGAGCGAGATCCAGCCAGAACTGTGCCATCCGTTCACCGAAGTGCGGTGACGCAAGCAATCGCTCAATCAGTTGCTCCGTTGCATCCGGACGACGGTCACGGACAAAAGCTCCCACCTCCGCCGGCGACGGTGGAAGGCCCAGCAGGTCGAACGACAGCCGCCGAATCAGCGTTCGTCGCGCCGCGAGCGGGGCCGGTTGAAATCCGGCTGCTTGCTGCCGAAGCATAATCCGACGATCGATTTCGTTTCGCGCCCAGTCACTTTGTTGACGCGAGTCGATTCGCAAACCTTCCGCGCTCAGGCCGGCTGTCGAGCATGCTGCAAGACATGCCGCAAATACGAGGGCGGTAATTTTCGATCGTTTTTTCATTTGCGGTGTCACGACACAACGTGGCAATACCGGAAATATAGGCCAAAACACACCAAATCCCGCCCAAAACGTGGCCCAATTCGCGCCGCGAAACAAACCGCCCGACGTATATTCGGAGAGATCCACGCAGCATTTTCGCTGACAGCCAGGATTCCTCACAATCATCTTTTTGGCAAGACGTCCTCCATGAAACGTTTCGCAGCGAGTGTGCTCCGTCCCGGCCTGCTCTTGATGGCCATCGCTCCGCTGCAATTCCTCGGCTCCATCCCCATTGAATCCGGGGCCGCAGAGCCCGAAGACAGCCAGGCGATAACGTGGCACGCCCACGTTCAGCCACTGATGAACCGGACGTGCGGGGACTGCCATAACAGCGTCAAGCGATCGGCTCCCTTCTCACTTTCAACTTACGAACAGGTTCGAAAACGAGCGGAGCAAATCGTTGAAGTGACGCAAAGCCGTTACATGCCACCATGGCTTCCATCGAATTCAGACGTGCGATTCAAACATGATCGTAGCTTGAAGCCAGCGGAAGTCTCGATGATATCGAGTTGGGTTCGCAACGGTACGCCCGAGGGCCAACCGACCGAAGCGGCGGCCCATCAAAGACCCGCCACGCCGACGATTGAATCCGCGAGGTGGAAGCTTGGCGAGCCAGACCTGATTCTGAAACCGCGAGAACCGTACGAGCTACACGAAGACGGCGCGGAAGTCTTCTGGAATTTCGTGCTGCCCGTCTCCATTGAGACGCTCAAATATGTCGAGGCGATCGAGATTTTGCCGGGCAACTATCGAGCCGTCCACCACATCGTTGGCTTTGTGGATCGCACGGGATCATCGCGACGTCGTGAGCTGAAAAACGGCGGTTTCGAAGGCATGGAATTTGGCGCCGCGGAAATACCGGCGTCTCCCTCGATGCTTTGGAGTCCCGGCAAAGAACCAGCGATGGCGACGACCGGCATTTCGTGGGACGTCGATTCGCAGACCGACATCATCCTGCAAATGCACCTGTTTCCCACCGGCAAAAAAGAAACCGTTCACCCGGAAATCGGCTTCCACTTCGCTCCCCAACCACCAACCGGTCATCCCGTTTCGATCATGTTGGAAGCGGCGAACATTGACATCCCCGCCGGCGGCGCCACGACGGTCACCGATCGATTTGAACTTCCGGTCGAAGTGCAGTTGCTCAGTCTTTATCCTCATGCACATTACCTTGGCAAGAGCGTGCGTCTGACGGCCACGCTTCCCGGTGGCAAATCGATGGTGCTACTGAACATCGACGACTGGGACTTCAACTGGCAGGACGAGTACAAACTGGCGGCCGCTCATCGACTGCCTCCGAAGACGATACTGGAAATGACGTGGGCCTACGACAACTCGGCGGACAACGTGCGAAACCCCAATTCGCCCCCGCGTCGAGTCGAGCTTGGTAATCGATCGACGGACGAAATGGGTAGCCTGCTCGTTCAGGTGCTGTGCCAGAATGCCGCGGATCAGGAGAAGCTGGACGAGTCGCGGTGGAAGCAAAAACTCCTCGCGTTGCCACAACATACAATCGCAAACCAGAACCTTGGCAACCTTTATGAGTCGCGCGGCGACCATGTTCGGGCGCTACAGCACTATCGCCGCGTCGTCGACGTGACTCCGCGCGATTCAACGGCACACAACAACCTTGCGGCAACGTTGGCCGCCATCGGCGACGACAAACTGGCCGAGCGACACTTCAGACTCGCCATTCAGCTCAACCCCGAAAACGCCCTTGCGCATAACGACTGGGGAGCGACCCTGATGCGGACGGGGAGGGTGGACGAGGCAATCACGAAACTGGAAAAGGCTCTGCAAATCTGGCCGAACTTTCCGGAAGCTCGTGTGAATCTTGGCGAGGCGGAACTCCGCCGGGGCGACGCGGTGGCGGCCGTGAAGCATTTTCAGACGGCGGCAAAAGAGTCCCCCAACTACGCGCTGGCTCACTTCAATCTCGGCACGGTCCTGATGAGCCAACAACGCTTTGCGGAAGCGGAGCAGAGTTTTCGAAATGCAGCCCGCTGCGATGCAGATTTCGCCGCAGCCTTCAACAATCTGGGCATCAGTCTGTACCAACAGCAGAAGTTGAAAGACGCCGCCGATCAGTTTCGACGATCCATCGAGATTGATCCGACCTACGATAATCCTCGCAGAAATCTTCAGGTCGTTCTGCAGCAGCTGCAAGCCGCGCAAGAATGACTGCGGCGTTTTTTTGAGCCTGGCGACGGCTGAGATCGTCGCTGCGCCGAACCAAATTTCGGTACACTGCCGTCTTGCGTATCCCACGGTTCTCAAGACACTCCTGGAGGATGACATGGCAGACGTCCCGTACACCCCCGAGCATTGCAACACGGTCAACGCCTATCTGTTTGTGGACGATGGCAAAGCGGCACTCGAGTTTTACGCGAAGGCGTTTGACGGCGAAGTGCGCGACACCATGGAAGCTCCCGACGGCAGTCTGATGCACGGCGCAATCAAGTTGGGCAACTCGCTGTTGATGATCTCCGAAGCCAACGAGGCGTGGGGCACGAAATCGCCGAAGGAATTGGGCGGTTCGCCGGCGTCACTTCACATTTACGTCGCCGATGCGGATGCGGCATTCCAAAAGGCCATCGAAAGTGGCTGCAAGGAAGTGGCTCCGATGATGGACTGTTTCTGGGGCGAACGGATGGGAAAAGTTGAGTGCCCGTTCGGATTTCACTGGAGCCTGTCTACTCAGACGGAGATTCTGTCCGCGGAGGAGATTGAGAAGCGTGGTGCAGAATGGATGGCCAATATGGGCGGTCAGCCCGAGTGACTGAATCAATCGGCTGACTTAAATCGGGTGACAGAAAAGTAAACCACAGGGAGCTCGGAGGGACACAGGTCAGACTTTCGAACAAAGCTCTGTGAGCCTCTGTGCTCTCTGTGTTTCAATCCTTCCGGCGCATCAAATACGCACGCAAAGCAAGAAGGACGCAATCCTAGGCCAGACCGTAGAACTTCTTCGCCGTGCCGCCAAACACCAAAGCCTGCTCGGTCTCTGACAGGCTGCCCAGCACATCGCGTGCGGCACCAACAACCTGCTCGTAGGTACCCGCCAATTCGCAGACCGGCCAGTCCGAACCGTACATGCAACGTTCGGGGCCAAAGACTTCCAGCGCAATCTCCACGTAGGGACGCAGATCGTCGGCCTTCCAGTTTTGCCAATCCGCTTCGGTGACCATCCCGGAAATCTTGCAGTACATATTGGGAAACGCCGCGGCTGCTCGGAAGTTGGCTTCCCAGTTGTCCGTCCGGCCAGCTTTGATTTCCGGTTTCGCCAGATGGTCGATCACCATGGGCAAATTTGGAAGTGCCTTGCCCAGCGCCTGAGCATGCTTGAGATGCTTGACGAAGAACAACAGGTCGAACGGCATGCTGTATTTTTCCAGGACACGGAGGCCGTTCATCACGTCATCCCGCACGATGAAGTCGTCGTCCGGCTCATCGTGCGTGACGTGGCGGATGCCGACGAAATGCGGATTATCCCGGAACTCCTCGAGTTGCGATTCGCAATCGGAGCTGGCCAGATCGACCCAACCAACCATACCGGCAAGGAATTCGTTTTCTTCGCAGAACTGTAGCACCCAGCGGTTTTCTTCCACATTGTGCTGCGTCTGCACGAAGATCGACTGGTCGACACCCGTGGCGTCCAAATGTTGCTTCAAGTCCGCCGGCAGGTACGTGCGACGAATCGGTTCCAACGGATCGTCGTTCAGCCAGTCGTAGTTGAATCGACCGAGTTCCCAAAAGTGTTGATGTGCGTCGATGACCATCGTTTATTGTCCGCCGTCTATTGTCCGTCGTTGTTTTCGGGGCACCCTTCAATGTGATGCCAGTTGTGCGCCGGCTTCAGGATTTCCTGCACCTCCGCCAGCAATTCCATGTCCATGGGTTGCTCGGCCCATTCCGCCCATTGAGCGATACGTTTTGGATTGGCGGAGCCGGAGACGCAGGTCGTCATATCCGGATTCGCAATCGAAAACTGCAATGCCAGTTGAGCGATATCGACACCTTTGGCCGTACACGCATCCGCTGCCTTGCGAACCGTTTGACGTACTTCCGGCGTCGCCCGATGCCACTCCGGTAGCGGAGCATTCGTCAGCAGGCGAGCACAGAACGGTGCGGCGTTCATGATCCCGCAGCCCTTTTCCTTCAGGTAGGGAACGAGGTCGTTGAACATCGTATTCTGAAGGCAGTAGTGGTTGTACGAGAGGACGCAGTCAAGCGGAGCCTGATCGAGCACGAACTTGAAGATCTTCATGGGGTAACCGGAGATCCCAATGTAGCGGACCTTGCCCTGCTCCTGAATCTTCCGCAGCGCCGGCAGCGTCTCTTCGACGATCTGGTCCATCGGACTGATGAATTCGATATCGTGACACAAGATGATATCGAGGTGGTCCGTCCCCAATCGGTGTAGACTGACGTCGACGCTTTCGGCGACACGTTTCGCCGAAAAATCAAAGTGCTCCAGATCGTAACGCCCCAGCTTCGTCCCCAGATAGTAGCTGTCGCGAGGCACGCCCTTGAGCGCGATGCCCAACAGAACCTCCGACATTCCTCGACCATAGAAGGGCGAGGTGTCAATAAAGTTCATGCCGCAGTCCAGGGCCACTCGAACGGACTTGAGTGCTTCGTCCGTGTCGACACTGCGAAACTCGGCCCCCAGTGAAGAGGCGCCAAAACTGAGCGAAGTGAGCTCCAGGTCCGTGTTACCAAGTTTTCTTTTTTCCATGGTGTCCCTCGTAGGCTGAAACGTTGGCAGTAACGCTGATGGAAACGTCGACGGTGCGCGACAGATCAGGCCCCTTCCCGACGTCTACATGCGGACGCCGATCGATAGCAACAGATTCGCAAATCGTTGCTGATCCGCCGTCTGAATCGTGAGCACATGATCACGTGTGTTCACGGCCTCGTAGAAGTCCCACTTCTCGATTGGCTTCAGGTCGAGGTCGAGTTTCGCGTCTTTGAAAGTCGCACGATATTGATCCCAAACCGGCGGGTCTTCACTGAGTGCGTAGGGACCTTCGGTTTCATAGTTCATCGTGTTGGCTTCTTCGATCGGAATCGCCGTCACGAGAGCACGCAACACCTGGTCACACGTCACCAACCCCGGCGACAGATTCAGGCTGACCAGTTCTGCGTTCGGCCCCAACGTGGAGGATGCCGGGTAGTTTCCGTCCGCGATCAGGATCTTGCCGTGATGGCCAGCTCGACCGATGACTTCGTTGATCTTCGGGTGAATGAGTTGATGTAGTAGCATCGATTTTTCTTTCTTATCAGTCCTGTCTTTTCTGTGCTGCCTTTTCTGCTCTTGCCGTGACCTATGCCAGGTACTTTTTGAAGGCATCCATGGTCGATTCCGCGGCCGACTGGGAATCGGGATACGGGAATGCTTCGGCACAGGCATAACCTTCGTAACCGATCTCCTTCAAAGCAGCAGCAATCGGAGCGTAGTCCATGTGCCCCAATCCCGTTGGTCGCCGGTTTGAGTCGACGAAGTGCACATGTCCAATGTGCTTGCCACCCTGCCGCAGAGCGTCGGCGATGTTTTCTTCTTCGATATTCATGTGGAAGAGATCCGCCAGCAGAACCACATTTTTGCACGCCGTGGATTCCAGCAGATTCACGCCGTCGGCCACGGTATTGCAGAGATTGGTCTCGTAGCGGTTTAGCGGTTCGTAGATCAGAGGTACTCCGTGCGTTGCAGCATGGTCACCGCATTCGTTAAGTGCCTCGCCAAGGTAGCCGAGGGCCGTCGCCTTGTCGGTTCCGTTGCCCCACTTGCCTTGCATCGAACCGATGATCGCACTGGCTCCGAATTCGGCAGCCTTGTCGACGATCTGCTTTACAAACGCACGCGCCTTCGCGCGATGGTCGGCGTCGGCGTTGGTCAGGGAAAGACCGTGCTTCACCATGCCGGCCCCCGTCCCGAGCGCTGCAAGTTTCAAATTGAATTTTTCCAGCAGCGGATTCAACTCGCCAGCATCCACCGCATCCGTGGATGGCGGGAAGATTTCGATGGCGTCAAACCCCAATGCGGACGCTCGTTCGCAGCAATCGGCGAGGCCATCCCAAAAGACAAAAGGTCCGCCACGAGCTTCTTCGACGAGACTGACGGTAATTGCAGACTTCATGGTGTGTTCCGTGTTTTTCGCAAGAGAATCGAGGTCCCCGACTTTATTCTGGGGCCGCAGACCGACTCGCGTCCGCAACCTATCCGAAGCCAGAACAGCCTCAAAACATAACCGATTGGGCCCCAATCCACATGGGCCCGTACCCTCAACTTCCCGGGCAAAACAGCCTAATGCAGACATTTTCACCTACCATTCACGTTCGCAGGAGACTTTCGGCGAACGCGATCGGGCCTTGCCTATGCATTTCCTTTTGCCCAGGTGGCGCAAGCAAGAACTTCGCTAACGAAATCCCGGTGAATGTTGTCGATTTATTTGTCGTGTTGAAGGGGCGCGGTAAGCTACAGGCGGATGGCACCCGTCAAGGGGCCAGACCTACGACTGTCAAATTACAACCGTTACGCCAGCTGTGGCGGTCATCGAATTTATCGGAGAGGAACATGGCGAAAGAAGAACAGGACGCACCCAAGGCAGCGGCTCCCGCACCACCGCAACAGCAAGTAAAGGTCGACGAGTCCGACGCGGTTTGCTCGTACGCAAACTTCTGCCGAGTCACCGGATCACCCGAAGAACTGATCATCGATTTTGGCCTTAACAGCCAGCCCATGGGTGTCCCGACCGAGCCAATCGGCATCAAGCAGCGCATCATCGTGAACTTCTTCACCGCGAAGCGACTGCTGGCAGCATTGCACATGTCCGTGCAGCGTCACGAGCAAGCGTTCGGCATCCTGGAAACGGATGTGCAGAAGCGACTTCAGCCTTCGGTCACCGGAGGAGCTGGAGCTGCACCGCCGGCCAAGAGCTAGTTGCCAAAGGGCCGTTGGAGGGCCGCGTTTCAGTGAACGCAGTGCCGTAGCCCAAAACAACACGAAGGAGCAGTTGTCACCAATTGATCCAACACGTGGAATGAAAACCGAACGCCGCCGGATTAGGGCGGCGTTTTTTATGCGCCCAAAGCAATTGCTTACGAAGGGCAAGTACATATTAGGGCAAGTACATATCAAGGACGACCGCATCCTCGTCCGCGAGCAGGCTTACCTTGCCACACGAAGCGGGTACCATCGCCGTCTGGCCCATTGCGAATGACTCGGTGCCAATCGAAACCGTCCCCTGCAGCACAGCGACAAGATGACAAGCGTTGTCGCCGCCAATCGTCGAGTTCTCCGCAACGACGATTCGATCGAGCACAAACTTCTCGCACTCCACCAAACGCTCGACACCATCAACCTGCTGTCCGATCTGGGGCTGAACGGGGCCGCGTTCAAAGTCGGTAACGGCCAGACCCTGTTCAATATGTAGTGGTCGTGATTTGCCTTCTGCGTCCACCCGGTTCCAGTCGTACAAACGGAAGGTGGTGTTGCTGGACTGTTGAATCTCCGCGACAACCAGGCCCTCCGCCAGGGCATGCACCGTCCCGGCTGGAATAAAGATGCAATCGCCGACGTTCGGTTCGACCACATGCAGACAACTCTCCGCCGTGCCGGCCGCAATCGCCTTCGCAAAGGACTGGCGGTCGACGTCAGCATTCAACCCCGCGTACAGACGACTACCGGGCGCGGCAGACATGATGACCCACGCCTCGGTTTTCCCGAGATCGGGCGGATCAAGCCCCGCGCCCTGCTGATCGTTCGGATGCACCTGAACGGAAAGATTCCGTTGGCAATCCAGAAACTTGAAGAGCAACGGGAACTTTTCCTGAGGATGATGTTGCCCGAAAAGTGCCTCGCCGTGTTCGTGGACCAACTGCGACAACGTCAGTCCCTGCAATTCGCCATTGTCGACGACGGACTGGCCGTCCGCGTGATCAACGATCTCCCAACTCTCCGCGTAGTCCGTGTCGTCGGTCGGTAGTTGTTTGCCCAACACCGATTCGAGGTTGCGACCTCCCCAGATGTAGCGTTGTAGAATGGGCCGAAATCGCAACGGATAGAGAGTCGTCATCTGATATTCCTTCAACGTGCCCGCAGGCACAACCTTTCTTGCCTCTCCCTGAAGTCTAATGTTATCTCTGTAATTTTGTACATATCAGGTGAGCGGCGGCGCTACAGCGCATAAGAAAGAGGCCGTCATGGCCTCACTGGGAGCGTCGTGGCAGGCGACCTCATTTCGAGTGCCTTGATTCACGCAAAGTCGTCCCGGAAAAGCCGCCATCCTTTGGAGCCCGGCTGAAAGGGAGCTACACATTCAGCCGAACTCGTCAGGATGGTGATCGTCAGATATGAAAGTTCCTGCGTTGCACTCGCTGGACAGGACCAATCATGAAGCCCGGGAAATCTCGCGTCGCTGCGAACCGGGCCTGCAAGCTGTTTCGCGTTGAATAGACTCGATGCAATCGGGCTCCGCCAGGAGCGATCACAACAACGTGCCAGCCTTCGTAGAACGCATTGAGAGCGAGGTTCTGCTGCCGCATCAGGGCGTTCCGGCTCTGACGAAGCAGGACAAGCTGGTGCACGTATTTGCGATCCGAATCCGTCAGATCGTCAATCTTCACCACCAGTTCACGATGCCGTGTGCGAAGCACAAGATTCTGACCGGCCATGCGAAGGACGCGGGCCTCGATTTTCTGGCCTCCGTTGCCAACCGCCCATTCACGCGCGTCGGCCGTTGCAGCAAGTGTGGTTGACGCGGCGACAAGAAACATGATCTTCAGGGTCGCGGTCGTGTTTGTTTTGGTCGTAGCAGACATGAATAGCTCCCCGTTTTTGGGCTGAATGGCTCAGCAATTTGGTCGTGTTCTACTTCTCAATGGGAAACGACGCCGTGAATGCGACACAGATTCGCCAATTTTCCCGGATAATCGGGAACGGTGTGTTTTGAACGAAAAAATGGGCCGCCAGAGACAGTGTCACAGCCAAAACGGATTTGATAGAATGTTGATGTGGCACTCGTAAGCCGAGAGTAGGCCGTGTTCGGTCTTCGCCGCTCACCGTCGCCGCGCGAGGCACGATTCCCCGCGAGGCGAGATCCCCTTTGGGTGGGTCATCCCAATTCCGTCGAACGTGCAATCATCCTAGGCCGTTGATTGACTTTGACACAAACAGCGAACCTCGGCCGCCCTGCGATGTTGGTACACGTCCTTCGCAGAGCCGAATGATGTGGACCACTTCCTAACTCCGATTTGGACAGAGTCATCGATCATGTCACGATTGCCAAACGAAGATCTATTCGAAGGATCCAAAATGACGTTCGGCGAGCACCTCGAAGAACTTCGGGCTGCTCTGGTCAAATCCATGATGGGTCTGGCCGTTGGTGTCGTTTTTGGATTCGTTTTCGCGGACAACGTCATCGACTTCGTCGAGACGCCCCTGCTGGCCGCGCTGGACAAGTACTACACCGACATGGCGGTCCACAAAACGACCGAGCAATACGGGGCAGAGCTGGAAGCCGAGGATCTGGCCCTACTGAAAGAGTCGATCGAGAACGACGGCCGAGTCTTTGAGGATGTCTACTTCGAACGCAACGAACTCAAGCGACTGTTTGGGATAGTCTCCGAGACACCGACGCTGCCCGCAGGAAGTACTGCCCCGCCTGACTCGAACCTGCCTGACTCGAACCTGCCTGACTCGAACCCGCCTGATGGGACCGATCCCGAAGCAACCTCAGACGCAGCCTCAGACGCAACTCCGGCCGCCACAACTACCGCCGCACGGCCTGCCGCTACCAACGAAGGCCCCGGTGTCCCCAACGTGGACCTGGTCAGAACGCGAATTTGGCGATCTCGTGGTTACAAGATTCAGGCCATTTCCACCACCGAAAGCTTCCTGTCCTGGATGAAGGTTGGCATCATTTCCGGCCTCACTATCGCTGCACCCTGGATCTTCTTTCAACTGTGGGTGTTCGTCGCGGAGGGACTGTATCCTACAGAAAAGAAATACGTCTACATCTACATGCCGTTCAGTCTGGGGCTCTTCTTCCTGGGCGCCGGCATCGCGTTCTTCTTTGTGTTCGAACCCGTGCTGGGGTTCCTGTTCTCGTTCAATGAAACGATGAACAGCGAGCCCGTGCCACGAATTAGCGAATGGCTGAGCTTCTTTTTGCTGCTGCCTTTGGGCTTTGGCATTGGGTTCCAGCTGCCGTTGGTGATGCTCTTCCTGAATCGCATTGGCGTAATGAGCGTCGAGGCCTACATCAAGCAATGGCGAGTCGCCGTGTTGCTGATCTTTTGTGCCGCGATGCTGCTGACCCCAGCGGACCCACAAAGCATGTTGCTGCTGGCCGTGCCGCTGACGATTCTGTACTTCCTGGGAATCTTGCTGTGCAAGTATCTTCCAAAGCGGGAGAGCCCGTTTGGCGAGGGCTACGATCCGAGCTGACCTCAGAGCCAATCCTTTGGCGACCATTCGCCGCCAACCCGCCGTTCCCCCGCCGCAAACCGATTGCGGCGGGCGTTGGGTGCTGGTTGACCGGCAGTTACGGCAAGTCACCGAACCGCTAGTTCACGTAGATGAAGGGCTTCAGGTTGATCAGCATGTGGCATAGGTCGCTCCAGGCATCACGGCTGCCAGACTCTTCGACAAAGTCACGACACTGTTGCAACTGCGCCCGTGAGGGAGGTCGCGAGAACGCCATCTCAAATGCCAGTTGAATGCGGGCGTCGGTCTCCGACTCCGCCGCCGTGATCCGCTCCGCCCACTTCACCGCCTGTTCGACAACAAACGGATCGTTCATCAGCATCAACGACTGGGCCGGCACGTTCGAGTTGCTGCGACGGCCCATCGTGCTAAATGGACTCGGGCGATCGAACGTCATCATCATCGGCCAAAGGAAATTGCGGCGGACTTCGATGTAGAGACTGCGTCGCCCGGCGCCGTCCCGCGGGCCGCTGGAACCCGGTCGCCCACGCCCTTCCATGAAAGGTGTCAGGTGGAGCTTCACACTGGGACCGAACATCGTTGCATCCAGTCGACCGGAAAGCTGTAACAGGGTGTCGCGAATGGCTTCCCCCGTCAGCCGCCGCACGGGAGCCCGATAGAGCAAGACGTTCTCGGGATCGACCACGTCGGACTTCTCCGAGGCGACCGTCGGGACCGCCGACATGCGATACGTGCTGGACATCACAATCTGTTTGATGGTTCGCTTGATGGACCATTGCTTGTCATGCACGAAGTCATTCGCCAACCAGTCCAACAGTTCCGGGTGCGAGGGCGGCTGGCCCATTTGTCCAAAATCGTCGACGCTTGGCACAATTCCACGGCCGAACAAATGGTGCCAGATTCGATTAACGGCGACTCGTGAAGTGAGCGGATTGTCAGCCGCGGTCAGTTTCGTTGCCAGATCCAGCCGGCCGCTGTGTTTGGGGTCGGGCTGCTGATCTTCACCGCCAATCGCTACCAGCAGACGTCGCGGGGCTTCCTCGCCCTGATTGCGGTGATTGCCGCGAATGAAGACGTACTCTTCTTCCGCGTCTCCATCCTCGAGGGCGATCACGTGCATGGGCGTTGGCGTCTCGCGGTTTACTTCGGACGCTTTGCTCGCCAATTCAACTTCGCTCTTCGGCTTTGCCACCACGTTGTGTTCCACCAGCCAGTTGACGACGTCAATGTCTGCATTGGACGCCGTTTTGGACGCGACCGCCATGACCGATGCCTGCATCGCATCCACGTACGCGTCGAGCAGTTTTTCGAGGTTGTCCGGCGAGCGTTCCAGAACCGCTGCATTCATGGGATGCGGGGGCAGGGCAGGGGCGCCCTCGTCGGAATAACGAATCTCTTCCAGCGACGCAAAGCCATCGCCCTCGTCCAGAATTTCAATGTGAGCCCGATGGCCGACGTAGTGATAGAGGTCGTTACCTTGCGTTATCCACTTCGTTTGGCCCTGCGTATTGACGTTCTTTTTCTGCGCGTCGTTGAACAGCAACGCATTGAACTCGTCCATCGTATAACCGTCCACGATCAGCCGAATTCTCGCTTTATTGGCATTCAGAAGGTAGTGCAGGCGTTTGGCTGGCAGGACAAATGTCGGCGATCGCAACGCACCCTCCAGCTTTGTACCGTAGAGTCCACTATCAATCGCACCCGCCCTTGCCAACGGCGTCTGCGAATCTGCATGACGCACATCGCCGACCTTCGTCGCTTGCTGGGAGAATGCCTCGCCCGTGAAGTACCAGTCGCCCGCGTCATCTTTGGAGAAGTCCATGAACGGCTCGGTCGCTGCCGTGGCCGTCTCCGCGGCGACTTTCTTTTTGACAACTTCCGCTTGCAGTTTCGCTGCCGCCGAGCCAAAGTCTTCCGCGTCTTTCAACTGCGACACGGCGAACAGAGGATGCGTGGGTTGCTTCAGCGCCTCGACGATTGACTTGTCTTCCGAGCCAACGAACTTCAGAATCGCCGCCTTGAGAGTGGCCGCATCCATCGTGGTCCTGGCCAGCGTGGATCGCCAGCCGCCCCGACGGCGCGCGTTGATTTCACGCAACGTCTTGCTGGCCGCACGAATTTTCCCGTGCGGGTCCAACATCGCTCGTTGCCGCCGCGAGCTCTGAATGTAGCCATACAGCGCGTAGTAGTCTCTCGTGGGAATCGGGTCGAACTTGTGATCGTGACACCGCGCGCAGGCAACGGTGAGCCCGAGGAATGTCTTCGAGAAAACATCGATCTGGTTGTCCACACGATCCGCTTCGTCCTGCCGGACGTCCGTCGGAGCGTGACAGGCTTCGCCGAGATACCAGAACCCCGTGCCAATGATCGACTCGTTGAAGGCTTCCGTCGGATGCATTCGCGGTCGATCCAACAAATCCCCGGCGACATGTTCATGCACGAACTGGTCGTAAGGTACGTCTGCATTGATCGCGCGAATCACGTAGTCGCGGTATCGCCACGCCTGGTGCAGCGGATAGTCGAATTCGTGGCCGAGTGTTTCACCATAGCGAACGAGGTCCAGCCAGTGGCGCGTCCACTTTTCGCCGTACTGTGGTGACTGCAACAGCTCGTCGACGACCTGCTCGTAGGCATCTTCGGAAGGGTCCGCCAGGAACGCATCAAGCTGCGTTTTTGTCGGCGGCAGACCAACCAGATCGTAGTAAACACGGCGTAGCAACGTACGGCGATCGGCCGGTGCTGCGGGCGTCATCTCGGCGGCGTTCAGTTTCGCGAGAATGAAGTTATCGATGGCGTTCGTTGGCCACTCGCGGCTGGAAACTTCCGGGGGCTGGGGCGAGGTGATTGGTTGCCAACACCAGTGAGCGTCCTTCCGCTGCCGCCAATCGAATTCTTTCGGGGCGTCGCCGGCCTGCGGTTCGGGCTCTTCCGGCCATGGTGCGCCCATCGCAACCCACTTCTCCAACGCCGCAATTTCGTCGGCGGCCAATTTGCCGGTAGGCGGCATTTCAAAGTCTTCGTAACGCACCGCCGAAATCAGCAGACTCGCGTCGGGGTCGCCCGGCTCGACAGCGGAACCGGAATCACCGCCGGCGTGAATCGCTCGGGGCGAATCGAGCCGTAAGCCAGCCTGCAGCTTCTTTGAATTCGCGCTGTGGCATTCGTAGCAGTGTTTCGCCAGCAGCGGCCGAACCTCGTTTTCGAAGAACACCAACTGCTCTGGCGTCGGCCGAGCCAGTTCCGGCTCTTCGGCGAATGCCAGGCTGGTGGCGAAAGGGCCGGTGGCGAACAAGCTCGCGGCGAAAACGCACACGACTGACAGAAACCGGAGGAACGGTTGCGAAGGAAGGCGATTCCACATGGCGGCGGGGCAAATCGGAGGGCGGGGAGGAACCAAGGAGCATCCATTATAGCCAGGAATGCCTCGCCGCTGGTCTACGCCCAGAACGTGCCGTAATAGTGGCTGCTTCCACTTCCCGCCGCAATCGCAATGCGCTTTGCCGGCACTGCGAGTGGCCCGATAAGGAATCGGTTCGCGCCCGCTGGACGCCGACGGCAAGATCCCGAGCGGCGTCTCATTCCACAACGACGCGACGTCCGTTAGTCGCGGGACATCTAGTCGCGGTTCATCGACATGACCAGTCGCAGGATGTACCAGAACAACAGTGCGATCGACGCAAACAGTGACAGCGACGCGGCCACATGCTGGCCAATGCGGTAGTTGTGCATCACGTTTGAGGTGTCATAAAGGATGTGCCCACATGCAAAGGCAATCATCAGATAGGTAAAAATCGCCCCCAACTGGAAGTTGAACAGGATCGAGACCACGATCAATCCCATGGCTGCGATGCCTCCGAACATGAGGATCGATCGCATGAAAGAAAAGTCCTTGCGTGTCAGGAAGACGATCGCCGTCAACGCCGCGAACAGCCCAATCGTTGCCAGCCCGGCTGTTCCAATCACGCCGCTTAGAAGCGTGTCTTCACGCATCGCGTCCAGATAGCGGGCACGCGACAAAATCGGCAGCAGGATGAAGGCTTCCGCAACGACGTACAGCCCAAGGCCCATGTACTGTTTGGGGACCGACGTCGTATTCATCGCCCAACTGTTGGCGACCCAACTGACGGCCATGAAAGCACCGAGCACAATCAACCAGCTGCCGCCCCCGGTCATCATCTGCGCTATCTGCTGCCCGATAGGCAACTGCAGCAACAGGGCTTCAAGAATGACAAGTAGCCCAATCGCGCCCGCAAGATGGACGTAGGTCTTGGCAATGAACGAAGCTCGCTCGTCGGCCTGTGCGGCGGCGGCAATCGAATAAGTCTGCCCGCCATATACGTTTGCTGTTTGCATGGTGTTGCCCCTACTTGTCGTTTCTATGATGTTCCGAGATGGCTTTGAAAGCTTACCACCCGGATTGATTCGTATTGTCCGGATTGACTCGTTTCATCCGGAATCTGCCGAATAATCGCACATGCACTCGATGGCGATTACGGATTCGGCGAAAAATTGTCGTCAGACCACGTGCCCCGAGCGTTGCTACGCAGCATCAGTGGCTACGCGTGAACTACATTCGCTGCGGACCGGCCGTCTCGGCATACTCAAGGTCGGCGACGCGATTGTTTTCGTCGACCAGGATGACCCGCGGCTTCCACTTCGCAGCTTCCTCCCGAGGAACTTCTGCAAACGTGGAAATAATGACTTTGTCTCCGGGACTGGCGAGGTGAGCGGCAGCTCCGTTGATACAGATAACACCGCTGTCGTTGTCCCCACGCAACGCATACGTCACCAACCGGGTGCCCTGGGTCACGTTCCAGATATGAACCTGCTCGTGCTCCAGAATTTCGGCTGCATCCATCAGATCACCGCTGATCGTGACGCTGCCTTCATAGTTAAGATCCGCATGGGTTACGGTTGCCCGGTGGATCTTCGATTTGAACATGTGCACATGCACGCTCATCGTGAACTCTCAACTCTTGTGAAGTCTGGGGTCGTGTTTGACTTACCTATTCTACGCATGGCCCTCATGTCGGTAGTCAACATGCTTTCCGGTTAGCGGTTTGGTGGTTGCGACCGCTTTGCCGGCGATGGGGCGATTTTTCCAAATTTGCGTAGTTTCGGGAACGAATACCATAGCATCCATTCCCACGAACGTAGAACAGCCGATTTTTTCGCGATTCCAAGCGGCATTTGAGAGCTTCCCGATGTAACCCGCCCCGGCAGCAGCCGCTTTACCGTCGCGTGAATCCTATCGATTCGTTATAGATTAGGGCGAAATTGACCCGCTTCGGGGCGTCGAATCCGACCGGGACACCTCTTCAGAAAGCCAAGATGGAAGCTACGACGAAATCTCCTGCCAATTCCGGCCCCACGGAACCGTCCGGGCCTGCGCACGAGAAACACGAAAAGCTGGGCGAGTTCGCCTCCACAGCGATTTGCGGTAACGATATTACCTCTTCGTGCCTCTACGTGTCGGCAATTGCAATTGGTGCCGCTGGAAAGCTGGCGCCGATCGGCCTGATCATCGTCGCCGTGATGCTCTATCTGTTTCGCAAGATTTATGCAGAAGTCGTCGGTGCCCTGCCGCTCAATGGTGGTGCCTACAACGCCTTGCTCAACACGACCAGCAAGTCTCGCGCGTCGGTGGCGGCGTGCCTGACCATCCTGTCGTACATGGCAACCGCCGTCATTTCCGCCGGCGAAGCCATGCACTATGGGGCGATCCTGCTGACGTTCCTGCACTACGATGTGCTGGGCTTGCCTGGCACGTGGTGGGCGACGATTGCTTTGCTGGGCCTGTTTACCGGTCTGACGATCATGGGGATCTCCGAATCAGCCTCCGTCGCGATCGGCATCTTTGTGACTCACCTGGTAACGCTGACTCTGCTGATTATCGTTGGCCTGGGCTACATCTTCCTCAGCGACACCGGCACGCAGACGTTTCGCGACAACCTCAACGGCGAACTCTACATTCACGTCGAGGAGGAAACGCCTCCGGACGTCGAAGCGGCGCACTCCACGGACGACGATGCCCACGCGGCGACAGACGACGGCGACGAAAACGCTGCCGCAACTGCGACGACGCCGCCAACTACCGGTGAAGCTGAAACCGATCACGTCGCCGACGCACAGCACGCGGCCACGGATGCCGGTGAAGCCGGTCATGAAGCTGGCGAAGAAGAGCATGCGGCCGGTCACGGGGCGCACGGTGCTCCCAAGACTTATGTCCGCAAGACGATCAACATGGCGACCGCCCTGTTCTTTGGCTTCGCGGTGGCCTTGCTGGGCATCTCCGGCTTTGAAAGTTCGGCGAACTTTGTCGAGGAACAGAAGGAAGGCGTCTTCCCCAAAACGCTGCGGAACATGTGGATCTGCGTGTTCATCTTCAACCCGGCAATGGCCATCCTTGCACTGGCGCTGATTCCAATCGATACCGTACAGACCAACCCGGAGTACCAACTACAGTTGCTTGCGAAGATGGGGCAAGTTGCCGGCGGCGGTCCCAAGAGCTACCTGGGTAGCGCCCTCGCATTCCTCATTTCCATCGACGCGGTACTGGTATTGAGTGGTGCTGTCTTGACGAGTTTCGTCGGCGTGAACGGTCTGGTTCGTCGCATGACACTCGATCGATGTTTGCCACAATTCCTGCTGAAGACCAACTCACGCGGGACCACACACCGCATCTTGATTGCTTTCTTCCTGCTCTGTGTTTCGGTCAACTGGATTACCAAAGGCGATGTCAATGCACTGGCCGGCGTTTACACGATCTCGTTCCTGACCGTCATGGCGCTGTTTGCGGTCGGTAATATCCTGCTGAAAATCAAACGCGACAAGTTGCCACGCCCCGTCCGGGCGCCGTGGATCTCGGTCATCATCGCCATCACCGCGGTTCTGATTGGACTTGTCGGCAACGCCGCCAGGAATCCCCGCTACCTGCAGATGTTCCTGTTCTACTTCATCCCGGCGATGACGGTCGTCGGCGTCATGCTGTACCGCATTCCATTCCTGAAGTTGTGCCTTGGTGCCGTTCAGGCAACGTCGGCTGCATTGATAAAACCACTACGCAAGTCGGCGAGAGCGGTGCGCAACAAGATCGATGAAATCAACTCGCAGCAGGTCGTGTTCTTCACTCGCGGCGACAATGTCTCCAATCTGAATAACGCAATGCAGTACGTGATGGAGAACGAAGACACCAACCGCATCAAGGTGGTGACCGTCGTCCGCGACGAGAGCGAAATTCCGCCGAAGCTGGCCGATGATCTCAAGTTCCTTGACGAAGCGTACCCGCAGATCGACATCGAGTATGTGAAGCGTTATGGCAAGTTCGGACCGGAACTGATTCATGAGCTGTCGTCCGAATGGAATGTGCCCACCAACCTGATGTTCATCGGTTCGCCGGGAGGAAAGCTTCCCTACGGACTGGCTGAACTCGGTGGTGTTCGCCTCATTATCTGACATGGCGAGGCTGACACGACACCGTTTGCTGACGGCGGTATCTGCCGTTGCGCTGCTATTTCCCGGTTGCAATCCAACCGCCGTGGACACTCCCGCGCCCCCTGCACCTGCAGTGTCGCGTGACATGGTGGACACGGCGGCGTCTGGAGTCTCCAACGCGGAAATACAGGACGAGGCCGCCTCAAGTGTCGACGAGTTGCCCTCCAGCCCGGCGCTTCGCGCGTTCCTCGCGGGGTTCGACGACATCGCAGCTCAAGGCTGGGTGCCCACGCTGCGGGCCGGATCGACAGGCGTCGGCTACACGTTGGAAACGATGCTGGACATCGCCGAAAACAACTCGCCGTTGGGTGACTTCATGGGGATGGAACTCAAGGCATACCGCGACGACGACGTGGGCCTGAACGATTCGGAAAAGATGAATCTGTTTCTCAAAGAGCCCACGTGGACCGACAATCTGCGGCACGCAGATCGCATCCGGCGTTATGGTTACCAGGATCCCAACGGGCGACTGGCGATGTACTCAACGGTCAAGTCAAGAACCAACTCGCACGGTTTCCAACTCGTTTCCGATCGTCAGCGCGAGCGTGTGTACTTGCAGAACGGCGGGCAAGGAATCGCCTACTGGACTTTCGATGTCCTGGCGAAACGTCTTCGCGAAAAGCATTCCGAGGTCGTATTCGTCGCCGCCCACGCGCGCGGAAAGGGACGCAGCGAGGAATTTCAGTATTATTCCGTCACCTGGTGCCAGGACCCCGACGTCTCCGAATTCGTCAACCTCATCGAAGCCGGCGAGGTGGTCCTCGAGCTACGCATGCACATGAAACCGGGCGGTAGCGTCCGCAACCACGGATCGGCTTTTCGCATCAAGCAAAACCAGATTCCACAACTCTTTGCTCGCGTGGAACAGGTCCGCCCCTAAACCAACGCACCGACCGATGACCGCACTCCGCGGTGCCTACGCGTCTCGGGCAAGGACGGACCAACCGTTCGCTGGAATCATGAAGCCTGGCGGACTTCTTCAGCAACTCGTCGCGTCTTACGAACGCGAAAACAGTCGCTTGAACAGCATGCTGATGCCGTTCCCGCTGGGAGCTCCGTGGCAGCTGTCAGCACGAAAATTGTCGCGATGGTTCGCGTCCCAATCCTGCACTGCATGTTCCCAACCAACGTCGTAGCCAACCTTCTCACTCAGAAAGTACTTGTGACGTTCGATTTCCGTTGTTTCTTCTTCTGTGCGTTCGAATGTATCTTGCACGACTCTGCTCCTACTCTGGGCCGACTTGTTTTCCGCCCCGACTCGAATTGGCGATCTTAGCGTCATCCACCAATTGGATGAACGCCAACCGCTGCCAAATCCTAGCACGCGAAAATCGATCGATTCCCGCTCCTCAATTCTACCACCATCGAGCGACCCACCAAAGAAGTACGCATGGGCACCACCTCCATATACATACGTACATTTCCTAAAAAGATATGAAAGTACGCCGAAATCCCTACCTGCAAACCAGTTAGGGAATTGACGGATTTCACATCTCCGCAACTAATACCGCTCTTTGCATTTGGACGACCGGATAGTCCAGACCGAATCGACTGTGGAGCTGCGATGAACTTGCGACGAGAAAAACGGAAAATTCTGAACTCAAATTTCCAACGATCCGGTTCGACCAAACCGAAACTTCACAATCGGCCGAGTTTCGAAGCACTGGAACACCGCCACCTACTGACCGGCGATCTGCTGATCACGGGCGTCATTGACGGTCCGCTCGCCGGTGGAACCCCGAAGGCAGTGGAACTGTACGCGACCAGTGAAATTGGGGACCTCAGTCGTTATGCGATCGGGTCAGCCAACAACGGTGGCGGTAGCGATGGGCCGGAGCTGGTCCTGTCCGGGTCGGCAGCGGCGGGACAGTTTCTCTACGTCGCCAGTGAATCAACACAGTTCGCAAACTTCTTCGGCTTTTCACCCGACTTCACGGACAGCGCCGCCAACATTAACGGCGACGATGCAGTCGAGCTGTTCTTTGACTTCAATGATGACGGTGTCATTGATCCGGAAAACGGTGATGTCGTGTCCGATGTTTTTGGCGACATCAACACGGACGGAACCGGACAGCCCTGGGAACACCTGGACGGCTGGGCCTATCGCAACAGCGACACCGGACCAGATGGCCCCGTTTTTGAAATCAGCAACTGGACAATCAGCGGAGTTAACGCACTCGACGGCGAATCGACGAACGGTTCCGCAGCCGTGCCATTTCCCATCGCTTCGTTCACGACTTCGGACGCCCCCAGCCCCTCCAGTCGCATTCGAATTTCAGACACGAGTGTGCTCGAGGGTGACGGCGTCGCCACGTTTACCCTGACACTTTCCCCCGCCGCCGCAACCGCCGTCACCGTCGACGTCGCCACATCGGACGGCACCGCCATGTCTCCCGACGACTACGCGGCCACGTCGTCGAGCGTCACCTTCAACGCTGGCGAAACCAGTAAATCGATCAGCGTGCCGATCACCGACGACGCGACGAATGAAATGGACGAGTCATTTCAAGTACTCCTCTCAAATGCCGTGGGAGCTACGATCGCGGATGGTGATGCTACGGGAACTATCCAGGACGACGACGCTCCGCCAACGACCCCAGTTACGATCTGGCTGAACGAATTCCACTACGACAATTTCGGTACTGACGTTGGCGAGTTCATCGAAGTGGCTGGTGACGCCGGGACCGACGTCGCCGGAGCCACCATCGTGCTCTACAACGGCAGCAACGGGGCTGCCTATCAGACGATCGAACTCAGTGGTGTCATCGACAACGAAGCGGCCGGCGCCGGGGCACTCGCCTTCGAAGTCAGTGGAATCCAGAACGGACCGGACGCCATCGCACTCGTCAACACCGATGGCTCGGTGTTGGAATTCATCAGCTACGAAGGAGCCTTCACGGCAACCGACGGACCCGCCAGCGGAATGACCAGCGTCGACACAAACGTGCTCGAACCCGGTGAAGAGGGCCAGTCACTTCAGCGATTTAGCAATACGGCCGACAGTGTCTGGAGCGGCCCCGTCACGGCTTCACCCGGAGCACTCAATACAACGCCCGCTCCAACGTTCATCATCGCAGCCGTCGACGCCGAAAAAGCCGAAGGAGATAGCGGAACCACCGCCTTCACCTTCGAAATCACCCGAGCCAACAACAACACCGCAGCCAACTCGGTCAACTACACCGTCAGCAGCACCGCAGCCAACGCGGCAGACTTTGGTGGTTCTCTTCCGTCCGGCACGCTGTCCTTCGCGGCCGGGGAAACAGCCCAAACGCTGACCATCGACGTCACCGGTGAACTCGATGTCGAAGCGGACGAACCGTTCACCGTCACGCTCAGCAATCCAACCGGCGATGCCACGATCACAACCGCCGAAGCGAATGGAATCATCCTCAACGACGATGCACTCGTGCCCGACTTCACCATCGCGGCCCTCGATGCAGAAAAGTCCGAAGGCGACAGCGGATCGACTGCGTTTACCTTCGAAGTCGCTCGCAGCGGCGACACGTCACTCACCGAGTCCGTTGACTTCGCCGTCAGCAGCTCCGACGCCGACGGGGAAGATTTCGGAGGCACATTGCCGAACGGAACGATCAGCTTCGCCGCCAACGAAGCAAGCGTCACGCTTACCATCAACGTCGCCGGCGATACGACCGTCGAACCGGACGAAGCATTCACCGTCTCACTCAGCAACGCCAGCGGCAACGGAACCATCTCTGACGCTGAAGCCAGCGCCACCATCCTCAACGACGATTCCCAGCCGGCCGTTCCCATCAACATCTGGCTGAACGAATTCCACTACGACAATTTCGGTACTGACGTTGGCGAGTTCATCGAAGTGGCTGGTGACGCCGGGACCGACGTCGCCGGAGCCACCATCGTGCTCTACAACGGCAGCAACGGGGCTGCCTATCAGACGATCGAACTCAGTGGTGTCATCGACAACGAAGCGGCCGGCGCCGGGGCACTCGCCTTCGAAGTCAGTGGAATCCAGAACGGACCGGACGCCATCGCACTCGTCAACACCGATGGCTCGGTGTTGGAATTCATCAGCTACGAAGGAGCCTTCACGGCAACCGACGGACCCGCCAGCGGAATGACCAGCGTCGACACAAACGTGCTCGAACCCGGTGAAGAGGGCCAGTCACTTCAGCGATTTAGCAATACGGCCGACAGTGTCTGGAGCGGCCCCGTCACGGCCTCACCCGGAGCCCTCAATACAACGCCCGCTCCAGCGTTCAGCATCGCGGCCGTCGACGCGGAAAAAGCCGAAGGAGATAGCGGAACCACCGCATTCACCTTCGAAATCACCCGAGCCAACAACAACACCGCAGCCAACTCGGTCAACTACACCGTCAGCAGCACCGCAGCCAACGCGGCAGACTTTGGTGGTTCTCTTCCGTCCGGCACGCTGTCCTTCGCGGCCGGGGAAACAGCCCAAACGCTGACCATCGACGTCACCGGTGAACTCGATGTCGAAGCGGACGAACCGTTCACCGTCACGCTCAGCAATCCAACCGGCGATGCCACGATCACAACCGCCGAAGCGAATGGAATCATCCTCAACGACGATGCACTCGTGCCCGACTTCACCATCGCGGCCCTCGATGCAGAAAAGTCCGAAGGCGACAGCGGATCGACAGCGTTTACCTTCGAAGTCGCTCGCAGCGGCGACACGTCACTCGCCGAGTCCGTTGACTTCGCCGTCAGCAGCTCCGACGCCGACGGGGAAGATTTCGGAGGTGCATTACCAGCCGGAACGATCAACTTCGCTGCCAACGAAGCAAGCCTTACGCTTACCATCAACGTCGCCGGCGATACGACCGTCGAAGCCGACGAAGCATTCACCGTTACACTCAGCAACGCCAGCGGTAACGGGACCATCTCTGCCGCTGAAGCCAGCGCCACCATCCTCAACGACGATTCCCAGCCTGCCGTTCCCATCAACATCTGGCTGAACGAATTCCACTACGACAATTTCGGCACCGACGTTGGCGAGTTCATCGAAGTCGCTGGTGACGCCGGGACCGACGTCGCCGGAGCCACCATCGTGCTCTACAACGGCAGCAACGGAGCGCCCTATCAGACGATCGAACTCAGTGGAGTCATCGACAACGAAGCGGCCGGCTCCGGAGCACTCGCCTTCGAAGTCAGTGGAATCCAGAACGGACCCGATGCCATCGCGCTCGTCAACACCGATGGCTCGGTGTTGGAATTCATCAGCTACGAAGGAGCCTTCACCGCGACCGACGGCCCCGCCAGCGGAATGACCAGCGTCGACGTAAATGTCCTCGAACCCGGCGAAGAAGGCCAGTCACTTCAACGATTCAGCAATACGGCCGACAGTGTCTGGAGCGGCCCCGTCACGGCTTCACCCGGAGCACTCAATACAACGCCCGCTCCAACGTTCAGCATCGCAGCCGTCGACGCCGAAAAAGCGGAAGGAGATAGCGGCACCACCGCCTTCACCTTCGAAATCACCCGAGCCAACAACACCACCGCAGCCAACTCGGTCAACTACACCGTCAGCAGCACCGCAGCCAACGCGGCAGACTTTGGTGGAACTCTGCCGTCCGGCACGCTGTCCTTCGCGGCCGGGGAAGCAACGCAAACGCTGACCATCGACGTCACCGGCGAACTCGATGTCGAAGCGGACGAACCGTTCACCGTTACGCTCAGCAATCCAACCGGCGATGCCACGATCACAACCGCCGAAGCGAATGGAATCATCCTCAACGACGATGCACTCGTGCCCGACTTCACCATCGCGGCCCTCGATGCAGAAAAGTCCGAAGGCGACAGTGGCTCGACCGCGTTTACCTTCGAAGTCGCTCGCAGCGGCGACACGTCACTCACCGAGTCCATCGACTTCGCCGTCAGCAGCTCCGACGCCGACGGGGAAGATTTCGGAGGTGCATTACCAGCCGGAACGATCAACTTCGCCGCCAACGAAGCAAGCGTTACGCTTACCATCAACGTCGCTGGCGATACGACCGTCGAACCGGACGAAGCATTCACCGTTACACTCAGCAACGCCAGCGGCAACGGGACCATCTCTGCCGCTGAAGCCAACGCCACTATCCTCAACGACGATTCCCAGCCGGCCGTTCCGATCAACATCTGGCTGAACGAATTCCACTACGACAACGTCGGTACTGACGTTGGCGAGTTCATCGAAGTTGCGGGAGCCGCCGGGACTGACGTCGCGGGTGCCACCATCGTGCTCTACAACGGCAGCAACGGGGCTGCCTATCAGACGATCGAACTCAGTGGTGTCATCGACAACGAAGCGGCCGGCGCCGGAGCACTCGCCTTCGAAGTCAGTGGAATCCAGAACGGACCGGACGCCATCGCACTCGTCAACACCGATGGCTCGGTACTGGAATTCATCAGCTACGAAGGAGCCTTCACGGCAACCGACGGACCCGCCAGCGGAATGACCAGCGTCGACGTAAATGTCCTCGAACCCGGTGAAGAGGGCCAGTCGCTTCAACGATTCAGCAATACGGCCGACAGTGTCTGGAGCGGCCCCATCACAGCCTCACCCGGAGCACTCAATACGGACAATACGCTTCTTCCCCAGAGCTCCATCGAGATCGACAAGTTCCTCTGGGACATCAACGGGCTGCCAGACTTGCACGATAACCTGGCGGTCGGCGACGAAATGATCTATTCCTTCAACGTGACCAATACGGGCGAAACGACGCTCTCCAACGTGTTCGTATCAGATCCTTTGCCCGGCATCGAAATTGATGAGGAGGTTGCTGAACCGTACATCGCCTACAGCCAGCCCGCTGCAATACCGGAGACCGCGGGCCCCTTTGCCTCAACCAATCGCCGGCTTGAAAGCGATCCGGACGCAGCACAGGCATGGGACAACTTCACGTTTGCCGAAGTGACGGTGATCGATGCATTGACCTGGACCGGCGGGTACTCCAGTAGCCTCGCTGGTGCAATCGCTCCCGAGACAGACTTTCTCATTGAGATTTTCACGGATAACGCAGGGAGCCCCTCGAACGCTCCGCTGCATGCCTTTCACACCAAGGGAGGACTGGCAGGTGTCGACGATGCGAACGTCGCCACGATCGAACTGACGGCTGGGTCAGACATCACGGGGCCGACATATGAGTACCATGCCATGCTGCCGTTCACTCTGGTGGAAGCGGGCAATTACTGGCTTTCAATCACGGCACTTCAAACCTTCCCCACCCCGGAAGTCGCCGCAACGTGGCATTGGAACCAGGGCTCATCAACGGCTAAGGCTGACGGATTTTATTCAAGCCATGGTGTGCCCGCCGATGGCGAGCTCGCGACAGACACATTCACGGCCGGTCAGAATCTCGCCTTCACATGGCACGCATCAAGGCTCGTTGGCTTTGACGGGACACTCGCACCCGACCGAACAGTAATGTTCATGGGGACCTATCACGTAACGCAAGCGGACATCGATCGCGGCGAAATCGAAAACACAGCAACGGCATCTGGCGTGGGAGTGGACGCGACCGTTACGGCGTCGGACACGTTCACATGGTCGATCGCACAAGTTGCTGAAATAAGCGTCGAGAATCTCACGAACGGCATGAGCACAGACGACTTGTCCGGCGTGGAAATTTCCGCAGGATCGATGGTCACGTGGACCTACGAAGTTGCCAACACGGGCAACATGACCTTTTCTGATGTCGTTGTAGAACACGACGGTGAGATGACACCAACACTCGACAGTACTTCCGACGTCAACGACGACGGACTGCTGTCTCCGGGCGAGACTTGGGAGTTCGCGGCCACGGGTATGGCGGCCGTTGGGCAACACACAAACCGCGGAACGGCAAGAGCCTCCACGCAAGGCGGCATGTCGACAGAAGCTTTCGACCTGACCCGTTATGTAGGCGTGGTCGTCGACGATCTGCCAGAATGCTCGCCAAAACTCGGCGACATTGATGGAGACGGTTCGATCGGTTTCCAGGACTTCTTACGGCTGTCTTCGCAGTTTGGCAGCGTTCCGGGAGAAGACGAAGTGCTTGAGAGCGATCTTACTTGTGATGGCATCGTGGATTTTGCAGACTTCCTCGTGCTGTCCGAAAACTTTGGACAACCGCCTGAGGACTCTGTCCCAACTCCCCCCGCCGTGGACGCAGTGTTCGAGCAACCTGAAGAACCGACGACCGGTGGACGACGACCACGAACTCCGGTTGGACGTCGCTTGCGGGGCTAGTTGAGGATATGTAGCGAGAGCAAGTTACGGTCGAACGGATCGCACAAATTGTACGGATTAAGCCGGCTATTGAAATGGCTTCCGTATGCTGCAGCTCGACGTAGGATTTCATTCCGTCCTACCCGCAGCTGCAGACCTCGGAAAGACTCATGTCCTCCTCGACGACGCTCGAACATCCCCCAGTCGAAACACACAAGAACCCGACCTCACCGTCAATACAATGCGATTTGCCGGAAGCGAAGTTACGCCGGATGGTGTTGGTTTCGTTGGCACTGTTGTTCGTGGCCTACATCAGTCGGATGACAACCGTTAGCCACGACATGTTCCACGCTCTGGCGCTGTTTCGTGAAACGTTGACGTCGGGGTGGGTTCCGTTCGAAGATGTCTTCGCTTACACGCCAACGGTCTCACCGAGCGTGCATCACGAATGGGGATTTGGCGCGATCCTTTACGGCGTTGCCGAATGGCTGGGAACGGGCGGTGCAGGGCTAATGGCGATGAAGTATGCCCTAGTCGGATGCGTCATGGGTTGCTGTTACGCTCGCAGCCAGCGAGACGGAGCTTCGTGGTCCGTATTTGCCATTCTTGCTCCACTGATGTTTCCGCTGGTTTGGGTAGGCTGCTCAACAATCCGCGCGCAGCTGTTTACGCTCGCTTTCATCTCGATCTTGCTCGTACTGCTCGAACGAGACCGAAAAGGTGACCGCTGGTGGCTCCTTGCATGGATTCCATTGCACTGCGTGTGGCTCAACGTTCACGCAGGCTTTGTTGTCGGTCTGGTCGTGTACGGCTTTCACTGCCTGGAAACGCTATGGAACGAATGGGCCGACCATGGGCTCAAAGTTGCCGTCCAGCGTAACTACCATCTTCCGCTGGGACTCGTCATCCTGACGCTCTGCACCTGGGTGAATCCCTACGGCACGCTGTACATCGAATACCTCTGGGAAGGTCTTCGCATGGAGCGACCCTTGATCGTCGAGTGGCGACCGCTTTGGCATACCTTCCAGCCGATTCCAGCACTGGCCGCCTGGGCATTTTCGGTTGGGCTGACGTTGTATTCCATCAAGTGCCTGGGAGTGCGACGAGCCTTTTCGTGTTTGCTGGTCTTGCTCGCCGCGTACATGGCGATGAAACACCTGCGTCATGGTTCGCTCTACGCCGTGCTTTGGCTGGGGCTTGTGCCCGCCCACCTGCAACAGACTCCGTTTGGACGCAGCATTGAAAACTGGGTGCGAGAAAACCGCACATTCCTGTACCGCGTTGCTACCACTGGCATCGTCCTGTCGGTCGTCGTCATGGCATACTTCCGAGTGTGGCAGCCCAACCTGTGCACAACGCCCGACAACACGACGCCGCTGGCCGCGGGAGCGGTCGACTACCTGGAGAATGCCCAATTTGAAGGCAACCTGATGACCCAGTTTCATGCGGGAGCTTACATTTCCTGGAAGCTGTATCCCGCCGTGAAGGTGAGCATGGACGGTCGATACGAAGCGGCGTATCCACACGGCGCACTCGCGGAAACCACGCAGTTCTACAAGGCCATGAAAGGCTGGAAGAGTACGCTGGAAAAGTACGACACGGACGCAGTACTGGTCATGAACGACGCGGAAGTGGAACCCGAACTGGCGAAGCTCTCGGCCGAGCCGGATAGTGCCTGGAGCCGCGTCTACCGCGACGATACGTACTCGATCTACGCGAAGCCCGAAACGGGGCTACCGACGGTCGACCAGACGGGCCAGACCTTCATCGTCAGCTTCCCTTAAGCCAATCGTCGCCCCGCAAACGGACGACTACTCCAGCTCCTGCCAACGCTCGAAAGCATGCTCGAGATCGCTCTCCAGCTGCTTGAGCTGCGATCCGGTTGCGGCCAACTCTTCTTTTGGCTTTTGATAGAAGTCTGGTTGGCCCATCAGTTCATGAAGCGCGGCGATCTCCGTTTCCAGCTTTTCGATCTTCGCCGGTAGCCCATCGAGTTCACGTTGGTCCTTGTAGCTGAGCTTCTTCTTGCCACTGCTTTCAGCGGACCTGGCTGGCGTGGACCTGGCTGGCGTGGACCTGGATTTCTTCGCCTTTGTTTTTTCTTCCGCCGCTGGTTGTGGACGCTGTCGCACCCAATCGTCATAGCCGCCGACGTATTCGCGCACACCAGCCGGTTCAAACACAATCGAACTGGTGACGACGTTGTTAAGAAATTCGCGGTCATGGCTCACCACCAGGACGGTGCCGTTGAAGTCTACCAGTCGCGACTCCAACAGCTCCAACGTCTCCGAGTCCAAATCGTTTGTCGGTTCGTCCAGCACGATCGTATTGGCAGTCTTGGCGAACAGCTTCGCCAGCAGAATCCTGTTGCGTTCACCGCCGCTGAGGAATTTGACCTGCGTCCGAACTCGTTCCGGTGAAAACAGAAAATTCTGCAAGTACCCAATGACGTGCTGAGGTTTCCCGTTCACTTCGACGTTGTCGTAGCCGTCGCCGACGTTCTCCTGAACCGTCTGCTCCTCATCCAGTTGCTCTCGTAGCTGGTCGAAGTAGGCGATCTCGAGATTCGTTCCCGTCCGCACCGATCCGGCCTGTGGCTTTAGCTTGCCGAGCAGGATTCGCAGCAACGTCGTCTTCCCCACGCCATTGGGACCAATGATGCCAACCTTGTCCCCCCGAAAAATGCTGGTGGAAAAGTCGCTGACGATGGACCGGTCTTCGTAGGCGAACGAGACGTTCTTGACCTCGGCGACAAGATTGCCACTGCGCTGGCCCTCCTGAATCCGCAGGTTCACCTTGCCAACTTCCTTACGTCGTTCACTGTGTTCAACGCGCAGCTTTTTGAGTGCACGAACCCGGCCTTCATTACGAGTCCGACGTGCCTTGATCCCCTGACGAATCCACGCTTCTTCCTGAGCCAGTTTCTTGTCGAAGAGGGCGTTCTGTTTTTCCTCCGCGGCCAGCATCTCTTCCTTGCGTTTCAGGAACGTGTCGTAGTCGCAGGACCAGTCGAACAGCCGACCGCGATCAATTTCCAGAATGCGAGTGGCCAGCTTGCGGAGGAACATTCGGTCGTGCGTGACGAAGATCAACGTGGCCCGCCACTTCAGGAGAAATTGCTCCAGCCACTGAATCGCATCCAGATCAAGGTGGTTCGTCGGCTCGTCCAACAAGAGCACGTCTGGCTCGTTCACCAAAGCCTGCGCCAGCAGCACGCGGCGTTTCATGCCCGAAGACAATGTTTCGAATGCTTGATTCTCATCGAGCTTCATTCTGGAAAGAATCTGGTCGACGCGAACAGTACCACGGTGGGAATCGGACGTGTCTTCGACCGCTGAGGCGACAATGTCCCGAGTCCGCCCCGTCAGGTCCTGAGGTACGTCCTGACGCAATAGAGCGGACTTCGTGCCGTCAGCAAAGCTGATCTTGCCGTTGTCCGGCTGGACATGGCCGCAGATCATTTTCATCAACGTCGTCTTACCGGCGCCGTTCCGCCCCAGCAGACCAATCCGTTGGCCGGCCTCGATCTGGCAGGAAACATCGTCGAGGAGGGCAGGGCCGCGATAGCGGATGCTAACGTCGCTGATTGTGATAAGTGCCATAAAAGCCGTAGTACGAGGATCCGTGGGAAGCCCCCGAGTGTACTGATTGAAGGCTTGGCAGTTCAACCGCATGCCAACCATCGCCGATCCGGAATTCGCCGGTTACAATCAGTAGTTGAATGGGGCACACGACGCCCACACCAGGGGTTGCAAACAGAGTCTCACTCAAATGGTTTCACGGATTTCTGCGGCAGTTCACAAGTTCATTCACTGGCGGCCGTTCTACCAACCGCTGACAATCGCCGTGGTTGCGTGCTATCTCGGTTTTGCAATTGGCCTGGGACTGCTTCTCGCTGCGGCATTTCTGGACATGCCGTCGTGGATGGCCATGACGACAACGCTGCTTGGGGTCGTCGCCACACCGCCGCTTGGTCTGCTGTCGGTTCGCTATGTGGAGTTCAGTCTCTACGCCTGGAAAGTTCGACGCTGCCTGACCGATGGAAACGCCGAATACCTGATGCCCGGCGCGTTCACGCACGTTGTTGTTCACCGGAATCTGCCTGGCGAAGTCATTCTGATCAAGCGAGGAGACGAAGCCATGTCTCGCTATGTCGGTCGCCTGGGGCCCCGGCACACGAACGCATCCGAATGGCAAATGTATCGAACGCTACGGGACCTGAACGTTGCCGTGCCCACCAAGTTTCTGATGCTCCTGCGGATTTCTCGCATTCGCATGCGATTTGGCAGCAAGCTGGTGGATCAAGCCGTCGTGAAGGGCGAGGAGCGTTTCGTCGCAGATCAGCATATTCGGGAACGCGTCGAAATTTACACCCAGGAACGCGGAATCACGCTATCCGAATTTCTCGCAGAGAATGGTGAAGAGCGACGCCGTGTCGCCGAGCAACTGGCGCAATTGATTCGCAGGATGTGGAAGAATCGCATCGTGGACCTGGACGTCGCCATGCGGAACTATTTGATCCGGCTGAACGACAAGGGCCGTCCCATCCACAAGAAGAAACGCTACGACATTCGCTGTCATGATTATGGCTGCATCTTCCACCTGGACTCGCACGAAGGCCCCACGGTCATGCGTTTCCTGACCGAGTACGGCGAAGTCGGTGAGCTGGGAAAAGCCGTTCTCGACAACTCTGCATGTCTGGCTCGTAGCCTGTCCGGCCGTAAAGAGCGACTCGTCGCGGAAAGCCTGGTTCCTCAGGCGGCATGGCCGCAGTTGCGCACCCTGTTTGACCCCAAGTCCGATTCCATGCCGATTGCCAGGAGATTGCGTCACCATACGAACAACAATCTGTTGAAGCACACCAAAAAGGCGATGGCAATCGCCATGATTAAAGCCAGTCGAGGCCCCGACAGCGGCGTCGCCGAATCCACTGAGAAATCGACCGCGTCGCGCTCCAGGACAGCGAAGCCTCGCGACAACAAGAAACAGGCTTCAGGCAGCAGTACATGAACGAACTCCCCGACCACGCGCGTCCAACCGCCACTTCATTGCGGATCGCAACTTTGGACGTGCTGCGGGGATTCGCCTTGCTGGGTATTCTGCTGATGAACATCCAGTCGTTCGCGATGGTTGGGCCCGCCTATCTCAACCCAACGGCATTCGGCGATTTTGAGGGTACGAACTACCTCGTCTGGCACCTTAGCCATCTCCTTGCCGACACGAAATTCATATCGCTCTTTTCGATTCTGTTCGGCGCCGGAATCGTCCTGTTCGCAGATCGACAGGAATCCAAGGGAATCGCGGCGTGGCCCCTTCATCGCCGCCGGATGGGCTGGCTGTTTCTGATCGGCCTCGCACACGCCTACCTGATTTGGCAGGGCGATGTGCTGGTTGCCTACTCGATCTGCGGAATCGCTTTGTTCCCCGCGCGGAAGTGGACGCCACGGACACAATCGGTGGTGGGGCTGGCAATGGTCGGTGTCGCTTCCGCCCTGTACCTGCTGGTCGGCCTGAGCATGCCATACTGGTCCGAGCAGGACATCCAGGAACTCAGTACAGAATGGATCCTCACCCCCGACCAGATCGAGACGCGAATCGCCGTTTGGCAAGACGGACCGTGGACGGGACAGCTCCCCTATCGGGCGCGAGCGGCATTCACGATGCAAACATTCCTGTTCGCCGTCTTCACGTTCTGGCGGTCGGGCGGATGCATGCTGCTGGGCATGGCCCTGTATCGACTCGAGGTGCTGACAGGAAAACGATCTCCAGGAACGTATGCCACACTGGCAATACTGGGCCTGGGAATTGGGCTGCCGGTCATTTCGTGGGGCATCCACCGGAACTTTGCTGTGGATTGGGACATTCGATATTCGTTTTTTACAGGCAGTCAATTCAACTACTGGGGAAGTCTGTCTGTTGCAGGCGGGTACATTGGCTTGGTTGGACTGCTGAGCAATAGCCGCCTCATGGCCACGCCACTAAAGTGGCTGGCGAACGTGGGCCGGATGGCGCTCACCAACTACATATGCCAGTCACTACTCTGTAGCTTCATCTTCTACGGACATGGATTGGGAATGTACGGCGCCACATCACGAACCTTACAGTTTGGCGTCGTGGTTGCGATCTGGCTTGTACAACTGATATTGAGTTCGTGGTGGTTGAGCCGATTTCGCTTCGGTCCGCTGGAGTGGCTCTGGCGATGCCTGAGCTACCGGGCGTGGCAACCACTGACTCGCGGCACCTGAACATGGCAGCAAAAAACCCGGAGGAGCAGTGATGACGGAAGCGGAAACGATGGAGGCGTGGCTGGACAAGGCCGTTGAACTTGGCGCATCGGACTTACATATCGTCGCCGGCCACAAACCAACGCTCCGTCTGCATGGCGAGCTATCCGAAATCTCCGCCGATGTCTGTACGGCCGAATTTGTCAAAGCAGGACTGACGCGTTTATGTGATCCCGAGAAGTTCGAACTCTTCGAACGGGACCGAAATATCGACTTCGCCCTTCAAAGGATGCACAAGAACGAACGTCGGCGGTTTCGAGCGAACTACTTCGTCACCGGCCCGAGTATCGGCGCCTGTTTTCGTGTTATCCCCGAACAGATCCCTGAATTTGAGTGGTCCGGCTTCCCATGGGACGTTGCCGAAAGGCTGGCTCATTTCCGAAATGGCCTGGTTCTGATCACCGGGGTCACCGGCGCCGGCAAGACAACAACGTTGGCGATGATCATCAACATGCTCAACCGGGAAGGTGGCTATCGGATCATTACGGCCGAGGACCCCATTGAATACGTCTTTCCCAAACACCCGAACTCAATCGTGACCCAACGCGAAGTCGGACAGGACATCCAATCGTTCGCCGACGGCCTGAAATACGGGTTGAGACAGGATCCGGACGTCATCCTGGTAGGCGAGATTCGCGACCAGGAAACGGCGCAAATGGCGCTCAGCGCCGCAGAGACCGGGCACCTTGTGTTCTCGACGCTGCACACGCGCGATGCAAAGGGAGCCGTTTCCCGGTTTACGGATCTGTTCCGCCCCGCAACGCAACCCGAAGTTCGCGCGCAGTTGGCGATGGCGTTACGTGCGGTCGTCAGCCAGCACCTGCTACCTGGAACGAGTGCCGGTAAGCGACAGTTGGCGCTGGAGATCATGATCAACAACAACCCAATCGCGAGCGCCATCCGGATGGGCAAGCTGGAGAGCATCGATACCGGAATCGTGACCGGTCGAGCAGATGGCATGGTCTCGCTGGATGAATCACTCCGGCGTCTCGCTCAGTCCGGCGCCATCACACGTGAAACGGCAGAGCGGTTTGTCACCGATGCGACAATCCTGAGCCGACCTGACAGGAGACGCTAGTCGTTTCAGACGCGACCAGTTCTTTAGCCGTACGCGCTTGAGGATGGCCCGACTCAGCTCGGGATGCCAATCAGAAGGCCAACTGACCAATAAAAAAACCGCGTAGCCAAGTGACGGCATACGCGGCTTCTGTGTTCGATAACGTCGACGCAGTGAATCAGGATTCGCTGCTGGACGACTCTTCGGTTGTACCTTCTGTCGCAGCGACTACCGGTTCTGGAGCCGCAATCGTTTCCGTCTCGTGCTGCTTTTCCGCGCAAGTGGGGCAGGCATAGACTTCTTTCGCGATTTCGTTTCCCTTCCCACCACGATCCTGAACGGCGTCTTCGCGGCTACGAAAACGTCCACCGGGTCGCTTTGACTCCTTGCGGCGAGTTGGGTAATCCTTCTCACGAATCGCAATCACCACGCTGTGACGGGTAGTCTTAGGCGGGGTAACTTGCTGACAGAAATAGCATCGAAACATTGAAGCTCCGTTTTCAGTTGAAGTACGAATACAGATCGATCGCGCATCCTTGACGCACGACGCTTCAGTGTCGATGCAGTACGGTTCAGGTGCGTGAGTGCCCGACAAATCATATGCCGGACATGGTTTTTCCGCAGCGCGGCTTTTAGACGGGGCGTACGTCTTCAGCCCGTGGTCCTTTTGGACCGCTGCCTACCGAAAATTCCACGCTTTGGCCTTCTTGCAAACTTTCAAATGCACCGCCTTCGACAGCGGAGTGATGAAAGAAAAGGTCCTTGTTATCGTCGCCAGCAATAAATCCAAAACCCTTGTCGGAAACCAGCTTCTTGATCACACCCTGTGGCATGACACTCTCCTAAAAATCAAAATCTAATTGCTAATGGGAGGGAGAAATGAAACACGGCAACCGAGTCCCAAGCGCACCGCCCGTAATCTCAGCCCACGAGCCTAACGTTATGGACGTTTGCTGCATACCCCGAGAGAGCCATTCTTCGGAGGGTTACCGTCCGATCGGCCAAAAGATGTGCCTCGAGGGCTGACTAAATCACGCCTTTGGTGCTGGGAACACCATCCATCCGCGGGTCCGATTCAGTGGCAATTCTCAGGGATCTTGCGAGCCCTTTGAATACCGCCTCGCTAATGTGGTGCGAGTTTCGCCCGTAATGCAGCACCACATGCAGGTTGCACAAAGTATTTGCCGCAAACGCCTGCCAGAAGTCTTCAACCAGCTCGGAATCGAAATCCCCGATTTTTTGTGACGGAAATTCCGCACCGAAAACCATGTAGTAGCGACCGCTCAGGTCCACTGCCGTCGTGACCAGCGTCTCTTCCATCGGAAGGGTGAAATGGCCGTAGCGGCGAATTCCAGCTTTGTCTCCCAAAGCTTCACGGAAAGCCATGCCAAGGCAGATCCCCGTGTCTTCAACCGTGTGATGCTGATCCACATGCAAGTCACCGTTGGCCTGCACCGTCAGGTCGAACACGCCGTGCCGGGCAAACAGCTCCAGCATGTGATCCAGAAAACCGACACCGGTAGCGATGTCCGATTTTCCCGTTCCGTCAAGATTCAGCGAAAGCTTGATCTGTGTTTCGTTGGTCTTGCGATCGATCGTGGCTGTGCGTGTCATGGCAGGTCTTCAGAAGTTTCGAATCGCTGCATCCTACATGAGGCTGCCGAGTACGCTCAAGCATGCATCGATCTGGTCGTCCGTACCAACACTAATGCGCAACCCGTCGCCCCACCGGTCGTAGTTCATGTAACGCACAAGAATCCGGTTCGTTTTCAAACCCTCGTAGAGCGGTTGTAGGGGTTGCGAGGTGTGCGTCGACCAAACGAAATTCGCGTGGGAAGTCGTCACGTCAAACCCCAGCTCTCGCATTCCACTGGAAAGACGCTCGCGAGTCGCAATCACGCGAGCCCGGTTTTCCGTCAGCCAGGTCTGGTCGGCAATCGCTGCCGTGGCACCGGCAATCGCCAATGCATCGCAATTGTACGAGTCACGTACCTTGTGCAATTCGTTGATGACCTGAGGCTGCGCGATCAGGAAGCCAAACCGTAAGCCAGCCAGCCCGTAGCCCTTGCTGAGCGTCCGCGAGACCATCACGTTGGCATGCTGCTTCACCAGATCGACGCAATTGAATTCGGCGAAATCGGCGTAAGCTTCGTCAATCAGCAAGGGGCAGGGCAGGGCGTCCGCCAGCCGCGATATGTCCTCGCGCGAAACAACCGTGCCCGAGGGGCTGTTAGGATTCGGCAGGAAGACGACCTTCAGCCCCGGAACGCTCTGGGCAAACTCAGCGGTCAACTGCCAGTCATCGCCAAACGGAATCTCTTCGCTGCTGGCTCCCTGAATTTTCGCCAGCGTGTTGTAAAGCACGTAGCTGGGCGTTGGCAGTCGCAGCAATTCGCCTTCCCCCACCATCGCTCGAGTGATGATTGTCAGGATGTCGTCGCTGCCGTTGCCACAGATGATCCAGTCCGGATCGACGCCCAACACTTCCGCGGCCTTGATGCGAAACGCCGTTGCAGAAGCATCCGGGTAACGAATGAGGCCCTTCTCCAGCACGGCCTGGATCGCCCGAGCGACCGATTCCGACGCCGGATACGGATTCTCATTCGTATTCAGCTTGATGAATTTTCCACCCTGCGGTTGCTCGCCCGGGACGTAACCCCGCATGGATTCGACATTGGGCCGCACGAAACTCATAGGTTCTCTTCCGTCATTTACGAATGTCGACACTGGCCCGGTGAGCGGTCAACTGTTCGGCGTCCGCCAACAGGCCCACATCGTCTGCTGCGTCTCGCAGCGCATTCTGGTCGAACTCAATAACGCTACTCGAGCGCAGGAACGAGTTGGAACACAGGCCGTTTGCCCAACGTGCCGTGGCACCCGTCGGCAGCACGTGCGAGGGACCGGCGAAATAGTCGCCAAGGGCAACGGGCGTAAAGTTACCGAGAAACGCAGCACCGTAGTGTCGAATCTGCTCCAGCAGTTGCCGGGAATTTTCCGTCGCGATATGCAGGTGTTCCGGCGCCAGCGAATTGGTGATCTCGATGGCCTCGGCCTCATCACGGACACGAATGAGAGCCCCGAATTCGTTAAGGCTGTGAACCGTCAAGTCCGCTCGACTGAGCGTCTGCAACTGCCGCTCAAGCTCAATCACCGTTTGCTCGATCTGATCATCCGACCACGTAATCAAAATGCTCGATCCCGGCGCGTGTTCCGATTGAGCCAACATGTCCGCCGCCGTGAAGTCCGCCCGCGTCTTGTCGTCGGCAATCACGACCACTTCGCTGGGCCCCGCGATCGAATCGATATCGACTTCGCCATAAACCAGCTTCTTGGCGAGCGCCACGAACATATTGCCCGGCCCAACAATCATGTCGACCGACGGAATACCTTCGACGCCGTAAGCCAGCGTGGCGACGGCCTGGGCACCTCCCATCCGATAGACTTCACTAATGCCCAGTTCGTGACACGTGGCCAGAATATCGTCGTTGTACGAGCCAAAGGGCGTCGGTGGAGCCACAACCGCCAATTCCCGGACTCCCGCCGCCTGAGCCGGTACCGCCGTCATCAACACCGTCGACGGATAGGCCGCAGCCCCACCAGGCACGCAAATGCCAACTCGCTCGAGCGGTAAGTAACGTTGGGAAAGCTGCACTCCCACGTCACGCGACAAAGACACGTCGGAATGCAAAATCGCCGACTGAAACTCATGAATGTTCTCGCGAATCCGGCGAACCGTTGCCAGAAATTCGGGTGTTGCCCGAGCGTGAGCGGCCGCCAGCTCATCCGCCGTGACGCGAATGGTTTCGGCCGTCAGATCGGCGTTATCCAATGCCTTGGAATACCTCAAAAGCTGGGACATTCCCCCCGTACGCACGTCCTCGCAAATCCGCTCGACAACCTGCTGAGGCGACAGGGGCTCGCCAAACACATCCATCGTTCGCTGACGCCCGGCTTCGCTGACGACATCACCGCGAGGACTCAGTCGTTCCGCCAATTCATCGAGCGCCGCGCGCACGTCGTCCTGACGGGTATCGATTCGTGTAATATTGAGGGCTTCTGGCATCTTTCTCAACCGCTTGTGGAGACACCATCTAGGTTAGGAGGTTCATCGTGTGCGGGCCAGTGGGCCACCGCCCCAATTGCTGGCGGGAATCTGCCCACCACACGACTGCCGGTTGATACGTTTGATTGACAATACTATTCAGGGCCTTCTTCAGGAGTGGGCCTTCGCAGGAGTCACCAGGAGTCATCCATGATTGATCTACGCAGCGATACCGTCACCCAGCCCTCGCCGGCCATGCGAGAAGCGATCGCCAACGCGCCGTTGGGCGATGACGTCATCGATATCGATCCAACCGTGGATGCGCTGGAGAAGGCAACCGCGAAACTGCTGGGTAAGGAACGGGCGATTTTCATGCCGTCCGGTTCGATGACCAATCAGATTGCCGTGCGGATTCATTGCAAGCCGGGCGACGAATTTATCTGCGACGAAGGTTGCCACATCTACAACTACGAACAAGCCGCGTTCGCTCAGCTCAGTGGCGTCGCCACGCGAACCGTACAAGGCGTCGATGGCGTAATCAGCGTCGAGCAGCTACACGGCAAGATTCGCGCTGAAAACGAACATCTCGCCCGCACGAAAATGATCACGCTGGAGAATACGCACAACCGTGGCGCTGGTCGAATCCAGCCCTACGACAAGTTAGCCGAAGTTTGCCAATGGGCTCACGAAAACGGACTGAAGACGCACCTCGACGGCGCCCGGCTAATGAACGCCGCGGTCGCGTCCGAAATCGATGCGGCGACATGGGCGAGCCACTTCGATACCGTCAGTGTCTGCTTCAGCAAAGGCTTGGGAGCCCCCGTTGGCTCGGCACTCGCAGGATCCGAAGCCGATATCCTGGAAGCACGAAGACATCGAAAAGCGTTTGGCGGTGGCATGCGCCAAGCCGGAATCATCGCCGCGGGCGCCCTTTACGCGCTACAACACAACGTCGAACGATTGGCCGAAGATCACCAGAAGGCTCAAATGCTGGCCGCGGCCGTCCGAGATGCCGATGGCATGAGCCTGGCCGGTGACTCTGTCGACACCAACATCGTCATCTTCCAACTTGAAGAAGGCGGCCCAACGGGAGACCAGGTCGTCGAAGAGCTCAAGAAGCACGACGTCCACACCTTCGCCATCGCACCTATGGCTATTCGCATGGTCACGCATCTGGACGTTTCCCTTGAACAGATCGCATTGGCCTGCGATGCCTTGAAACGCTGTTGTCAGGTCAAAGTAGCCTGACGTCAGCTACGAAAACGACATTGCCAACGCGAACGATCGATGAACGCAACTGGCTTGGTAAATCAGGCTTGGTAAGTCCAGGCTTGGTAAATCCAGTTTCGCAAGCCAGCTCTACTTCTTGCGACTCGCTTTACGCGCTGGCTTCTTCTTCGCACTGCGTGTGGCCGGCCGAGCACTGGCTTTCTTTGGCGGGACCAGGGATGTCGACAGCATCCGATAAAGCAAACTGTTGGGATCCAGATTGGGAAGTGCCTGCGTCAAACGCTCCGTTCGCTCGTCGATCTCCTGCTGGATGGCCAACTTCTGATCCTCCAACTGACCAATCCGACGCAAGTCGTCGTAGAGCTGAGCCTGGGTTGGTGGAAGAGGAGCCTCCGCGGCGGCCTGAACTTCCGTCGCCTCACCGCTCTCCGCTGGCAAGTTTTGCTGGTCATTTTCAGTCATTTCGACGGTCTCCGATAAGGTTTCTTGATCGTTGCCAAACGAGCTTTTCACCCGGCATCGGCTCAGCTTACAGGCCTCACAGTCGTTAAAATAGATAAAACAGCTGGTTTTTCGCCGCAGAACCCAACCGAACTCGGAAGCCACCCCTCCGAAATGACCAAAACGTCCGGTCCGCCGAGCTGGCCGGACACGACCAAAAACACGCAAACCATTACTACAAAACAACTTACACAAGCACTCTTGAATCTTGGATCGCCTGGCAACTAGCATATCAACAGACGCGAACGACCCTCAATTGGTGAATGGCAATGAAACCGGGACGACGACAAACGAACGCAAAGAAGAGCATGGCCACACGCGCCGTCTCATCGCGTCGTCGTCTTAATCACGCCACGCTCAGTCAGCGCAGCAAAGGGACCGAAAAGAGCGAATGCACTCAGTTCGCTCCGCCGGAAGATTGGTACGAACCCTCCGAGTCTGGCACGACGGATTACGAAATCATTGCGCAGGAGCCTGGCAACGGATATCGTCACGTGCTTACCCCTGACGAAATTCGTAATCGACTTGCCGAACTGCCCGAACACACGCTGGTGCCGCTGGAAGTCGTGCAGTTGAGCCGGATGACTCGCAAGAAGCAAAGCTTCCCCTGTTACGGCATGCAGTGGGGACCAACGCTGTACCTGTACCCGATTGAAGAATCGCTGATCGAGTATTTCCCCAGCGCCCCCCGCCCGGCTCAGTACAACGAGGCGAAGCAGTTTGGCGGCAAGTGGGTTCAGGATGGTACGGAGTGGCAGCTTGTGTGGACGGAAGCGGCCATCAAGGACTTCTACCTGAACAACATTTTGATCCACGAACTGGGACACCTGCTGGACAACCGAAACACCAGCTACACTGACCGCGAACGATACGCCGAGTGGTTTGCGATTGAACACGGCTACAAGAAGAGTCAACGCAAAGTCGCCCGACGCAAGAAGGTACGACGGCGTCACCACGCTGATTAGGCCAACAAGGCTCGCGAGCGACACTCGTCACGTTTGGAATCGCGGTCGACGGATCGCCACGGTCAGCCGAAGGAGGGCAAATTGCAGCGACTTCTCAATACGCTCGCCATCGCAATTTGCACTCTTTGCATCACGATAGCGATTCCATCACCGGCCCTCGCTCAGCTTGACGACGAACAGAAATCGGTCGTAACTGCAATACGCGGCCATCTAAAGGACGCCGGTATCCGCTATCGTGCCGGCGAAATCGACAAAGCAGAAGTGGCGCTGGATGCCGCCGCCGACGAGCTCCGTACCCTGCCGCGACGGGCGGCAGTACAGGAAGCAGTTCGCCCCCTGCGTCGATCGCTGGAGAAGGCCCGCGGCCTGGTGGAGCAGCGACGGAAGGAAACGGCCTCCAGGGACGACAACAGTGGCCCTCCAAAAGACAAGGGCGTCAGCTTCTCCCTCGAGCTTGCCGAGACACTCAGTGCGCGTTGCTCGACCTGTCACGGCGGCAACGACAATCGACCTCGACGCGGACTCCGTCTCACCAGCTACTCGTATCTCATGATCGGCAGCGATTCGGGCACCGTCATCAGCCGCCGCGATGCAGCCGACAGCCTGATCGTTGCCAAGATGAAAGGCGAAGCCGAAGAGGGCGACCGCATGCCTCCCAACGGCGACGCACTGACTCCCGAATTCATCGCTCGGTTCGAAAAGTGGATCAACGAGGGTGCCCGTTTCGATGGCAGCGATGAAAACCTTGCGCTCGACCAGGTCGTGACCAACGCAAGGCGCAGCCGCATGTCCGCGGACGAACTTCGGGCGACGGCGGTGGAGACCGCGAGGACCAATTGGGAGCTCGCTTTTCCGGGACAGGAAGTCAACGTCAAAGAGGTCGGCAATTTCCTGATTGTCGCACGCCCCAACTTCAAGGACACCGCAGCGATCGCGGACATCGCCGAAGATTCGTTGCAAACATCGTTCAAGCTGCTGGTGCAATCGAAGCCTAAACGTGCCGCTCCAATTACGATTTACATTCTGCCAAAGCAGTACGATCTATCCGAATTCATACAAATGGCGGAAAAGCGAGAAGCTTCCGCTCGGTCGCTGCAACACCACTGGCGCAACGACGGTGCTGCCGGCTACGTTGTGCTCGGGCCGCCGGCGAAGTCGAAGAAGGCTCGCGAGTACATTCAGCCCGCTTCGATGTCGCGACTGATCTCCTCACTACTAACCAGCCGATGGGGAGCTCCAGCGTGGTACGCGGAAGGCGCCGGCCAGCATATGCTGCTTCGTCTGGAAAAACGCAGTCCCCTGGTTCGCGACTGGCAGCGCCGGCAATTGCAGGTCATGCGTACATTGAGATCCGAAGACTTTTTCCGCGGCCGCGTTCCCGCCGCCAATGCCGATGTGGCAACGTTCGCGTTCGCCGATTACCTGCTGTCGAATCCTCGCCGTGCTTTGAAGCTACATACGCAAATGGCTGCCGGGACGAAGTTCGATATTGCCTTCGAGTCGGTGTTTGGCAGTTCGGAAAAAGTGGTGTGCGACGCGTGGATTGAACGAGCAAAGGGAAATCGCAAGCGACCATGAATTCCAGGCCATTCCCTGCAGAGTCGACGGCTCACGATGTGACGGCCTCCAAGACAGCCCTCAGCGGCGACGAACGCGCGGACCAGCCGATACTGTCCGTACTCAATCAGAAACAACGAACTTCCGCCTTGCTCTTGGGTGCGGCTTTGCTCGGACTCCTGGTAGTGGCGGGGCTACTCAAGCCGAATCCAGCCGGGATGGGCACTCATCGCCAGCTTGGACTGCCGCCGTGCACGACGGTCGCCATCCTTGGAATTCCCTGTCCAACGTGTGGCATGACGACTTCATGGTCGCACTTCATGCGTGGTGAATGGCGAGCTTCCTGGGCGGCAAACCCGGGTGGATTCTGCCTTGCCATCATGTCATTGGTGGCAGCCGCGTGGTCATGGTCCATCGCGGCGCGAGGTCGCTACTGGGCTCTGCTGCATCGCAAGGTTGGATTCGCCATCGTGATTGCCGTCGTCGCTATCACTCTGATCGACTGGGCAACGAAACTATTCTGATTTGATCTGTGCGCCCGTCTCGCGACCCGCTAAAAGCGACGCCCTCATCTGTCCAGGTGGTCGCCTTTACGAAATCTTGTCCGGGAGCGTTCGATGACAATCGCAAATACTCTGGTAAGGAAACTGACTTTTCTGCTCCTGCTGACGATTTGCCTGTCACCGATGGTCGGATGCGTCGGGATGTTCGCCAACTTCCTGAATGTGATGGGCGCGGGCTTGATGCCGCCGGCATTCTCCGGTTTGGAAGATCAGAAAGTCGCCGTGATTTGCGTTTCCAACTCCGAGCTTTTCGGACCCACGTCGACTTCGACCGAACTAAGCGTTCGTGTTAATCGTCTGCTGACCCGAAAAGTCAAAGACATCGAAATCATCTCGCCGCAACGGCTTGATGACTGGATTGACCAGAACGACTGGGACATGACCGACTTCGTGAGCATCGGCCGCGGTGTCGGCGCGGACCGCGTCGTTGCGATCGATATTGATTCCCTCAGCCTGCACGATGGTGCCACCATGTTCAAAGGACGCACGAACATTCACCTCGTCGTCTACGACATGAACACAGGGCAGGAACTATTCTCCAGTTCGCCACCCCAGATCGAATTCCCAACGTCCACCGGGGTCCCCGCGACATCAACATCGGAACGAGAATTCCGCAAAATGTTCCTCGACGCCGTCGCCGGACGTATCGCGAGAAACTTCTACTCGTTCGATATCAACGATGACGTCGCGGCCGATGTCGTGACGCACTCACGCATCTGATTCGACGATTCGGTTCGCATTTGCAACGCGGAAATCGCTGCGTGTTCAGCTCTCGACCACGACGCCCAGCTGATAGAGATGATCAAGCGTAAAGATGCCGCTGTCGTGTCCATCGGTGAACGTGATGCCGTAGGCGTAACTGCCGACCGGTTTCATCTCGGTGATCTTCAGTGCCTGCGTCTCTTCCATCGACAGCACGGGAAGCATATTGGACGGACCGCTCGATTCGGCTTTGCGTTTTTCGCGACAGGTTGCACACGGGCAGTTATCACGTAGCACGGCGACCCGATAGAGTCGCTGCTTCTGGTCGCTCCAGTCGATCACCAGATCGCCGTCACTATTCAAAGAGAGTTGCTGTGGCTTTTCGTTCATGATGCCGGGCTTTCCGTCAAAGCAGCACGTAGTTTGGTTAACAGGTACATTTCGCCGTGGTGTTTGGCCTCGTCGTGCAACGCGTGAATCATGCCTCCGACCAAATCTGGTTCGGGGCCAACTTCCACAACAAGCTGATCGACGGGCATGTTTTCGAATAAGTCGTGAAGTCGGTCCTGCTGCTCGGCCAACTTCTGCTTCACGATATCCAGCGTAGGCCAGTTCTCTTGCGTGGCGACGGGTTCGCAATCCATGCCAAACACGCGGCTCCAATCTTCCGGCAGTTCGCTTGAACCGGTCAGCGGAATCACGCACAACCGATCGAGCACCCAAACGGCATGCCCGGCGTGCCAGAGCATATGGTTTGACGTTCCCGGCGGAGCCCATGTGACCCATTCGGGATCGGTAGTCTCCAGAAGTTGTCGCGTGTATCCTCGATACTGACGCAGCGTTTCCTGTAACGTTTTCTTCATTCGGTTCCTCGACGATCCACAAACCGCCGGGCCTTGCCTTCAAATCGCGGTAACGACCCCAGTGGAATGGACTTCACTTCCACGTTCAATCCCAAACGCACGTTCAACGCCTTCGCGATGCGGGATGGATCATGGGTCGCATCTTCAACCTCAACCGACAGCGCATCCATCTCGCCACACTTCGTCGCCGTGATTCGATATTCGGCAACCTCCGGAAACTCGCAGACGATTTGCTCCACGGCGCCGGGGAAAATGTTGACACCACGAATTACCAGCATGTCGTCGGCACGTCCAAGTACACCGCCATCCAGGAACACGAATCCGTTTTCATCACTGCTCGCATTGCCGCGTCGACGTTCCCAACTGGGTCGCACGAGATCGCCGGTGCGGTAGCGGATGACGGGGCTGCCATATCGTGTGAGCGTCGTAAGTATCAGCTCGGACAATTCGCCTTCTACGGCTGGCTGGCCCGTTTCAATCGAGATGAATTCCGGAATGAAATGCGTCTCGGTAATATGGAGTCCGCGGTCGTCCGGATCGGCATAGCCCCAGGGGCCAATTTCCGAGGCTCCGCTGTGGTCGACAACGCGTGCATCCCACGCCCGTTCGATGCGACGACGAATCGACGGTATCGAACCGCCCGGCTCGCCGGCGACGATAATCCGCGACACCGAGGAGGAAATAATGTCGATGCCGTTCTCCGCGGCAACCTCGGCCATCCTCAGCGCGTAACTGGGAGTGCAGCAGATTAACGTGGCCTTGCTGCTCTTGAGCATTTCCAGACGAGCCAGAGTCCCCAGTCCGCCGGCCGGAATCACCATCGTGCCGCGCGCCGCCAGAGCATCGTTGGCGCTCCAGAAACCAATGAATGGCCCAAAGGAGAATGCCATCAACGCGCGGTCGCTGGTCGTCACGTGAGCTGCGTCGAGCACGTATTGCCAGATGCCCGTCCAGGTACTCCAGTCTTCCGGCGTATCGACCACGATCATCGGGCGTCCGTGGGTTCCCGACGTGCGGTGGAAGCGGGTATAGCGTTCCAACGGCCATGTTCGATTGGCCGCAAAATCGTCCGCTTGCTGTAACTCGTCCTTAACGGTGAAGGGAAGTTCACGAAACTGCTCGAGCGATTCCAATGGCAGGTTCACGCCCACCAGTTTTTCGGCATAGAAGCGATTGTCAGGCAAAATGAGCTCGAACTGCCGGTTCAGCGCCTGCAATTGGTAGGCGTCCAGCTCATCCCGCTGGAGCGATTCGAATTGCCGTCGTTGCTGAAATCCCGCATCATCCATGTCCGAATCATACGGCAGGTTGCCCGCGAGTTAAACTGGCAGCCCCTAACGGAAGGAATCCGCCGTCGCGGTTGAAAAGAATGACGAAGCTCTGCATTATCAATGTCGTGGGTCTGACGCCAAATCTGCTTCGGCACGCCCCCCGCATTTCCCAGTTGGGTACGGCCAAGCCACTACGAGCCCCCGTGCCCGCCGTTACGATGACGTCGCAGGCGACGTTGCTGACCGGCCTGGCACCATCACAACATGGAATCGTCGCCAACGGCTGGTACTATCGCGACACTTGTGAAATCCGTTTTTGGCAACAAGCCAATACGCTCGTGCAAGGCCCCAAATTCTACGACGGCGTCCGCACTGCCAAAATGTTCTGGTGGTTCAATCAGGGTTCTGGCTGCGAACTCTCCGTGACGCCCAAACCGCATTACGGCAGCGACGGCTCGAAGGAGTTTGACGTCATCGACGCGACCGGTTGCGACCTCGTCAGCAAACTGGGACCGTTTCCGTTTCACGCCTTCTGGGGACCGATGGCCGGACTGGCGTCCTCCGAGTGGATCGCCAAATCAACCGCGATCGTCATGCAACAGCAGAAACCCGAACTGACGCTGGTTTATCTTCCGCACCTGGACTACGACTACCAGCGTTTCCCGGAACAGTCTCCCGAACGCGTCGCCGAAGTGGATCGATGCGCCGGCGAAGTCATCGATGCAGCGGACGCGATTGGCGCGCAGGTGATCGTGGTCTCCGAGTATGGACTGGTCCCGGTCTCCAAACCGGTCATGATCAATCAGGAACTCCGTCGCGCCGGCTGGCTGACCGTACGCGATGGCCCTTTCGGCGAGATGCTGATGCCGGTGGACTCGCGTGCCTTCGCAGTCGCCGATCACCAGGTCGCCCACGTGTACGTGCGAGATATTCCGCTGGCGGATGTGAAATCACGGCTGGAGGCCATGCCCGGCGTTGCGCGGGTCGTCGCGCCCGAGGAACTGGACCTGCACCATTCCCGATCAGGCGAGTTGATTGCACTTTCCGAACCGGACGCCTGGTTCGCGTACTATTACTGGCTGGACAATGCTCGAGCCCCCGACTTTGCGACCTCGGTCGATATCCATCGCAAACCGGGATACGATCCGTGCGAACTGTTTATGACCTCCAAGCTACGTGCGGCGGGGCGGTTGCTGCAGAAGAAGCTCGGTTTCCGCTACCGCATGGACGTCGTTCCGCTGCAACCGGAACTCGTGCGAGGCAGCCACGGCTTGCCCAACGAGCCGGACGATGGAGCGATGATTATTGGCCCGGACGCTCCCCAGGACATGCGGGAGTTTCATCAGTACGTGCGTCAGATGCTGTAGCGATTTTTGCGTCGGTCGGTTCCACCAGAAACTCAACGGCTTCCGGTATCCACCCCGAATCCCAGCGGTGCTTTCGTTTTGGACCATCAACGTGAACATGTGCCAAAACGAGTTCTTGCAGCCGTTGGTGAAACGCCAAATGATGCTCGCGAAAATTGTCGTAGCCAAAGATCCCGATTCGCGTGCTTTCAGCAAACGGCTGCGGTCGCGACTCAATCAGGTTCAGCAGGCAGTAACGTTCGAAGTTGGACTGGGTTCCAAAAATCGGCCCCATACCAAACTGGTCCGGCTTCTTCTTCGTGAACGGAGCGTCCCATGCGGCGGCTTTGGCAAACAGGTTCGGATGTCGCAGCAACAGTGACATCGCTCCCCAACCCGATTTGCTAAAGCCCAACAGCAGTCGTCGTTGCGTCTTGGCCTGACGAAACTTTCGGTCGACCAGCGGCATGCAAACCTTCACCAGGTGAGATTCCTGCCGAATCGTTTTATCCGTTGCGTGATCACCGTACCACGGAAGATGAGAAAACGTCGGCTGCACACAGATCAAATTGTGCCTGTCGTGCAGCCCCAACCGCTCGATCTCACGCAGCCCATCGCCCCATCGTTCAGACACACCGGCCTCGACAGGCAGTACGAACAGCAAATCCGCATTCCCGGAAACCGACTCGCCGCTGTGCCCGGTATCCTGCGAGCGATATCTACTCGGCAGCAAGAAACGGAGTTGCGTTGTTCCAGCCTGGTATTCGGATTGGACGGTCACCGATTGGATCGCCGATTCTTTACGGAGACCACCGGGAGTCGATTGAGCCCATGCCATCGCTGACACACACAACAAGGTCAGCGTTGCGAGCGTGCGACTCATGCCGGCTTCACATACAGCGATCGATACACGGCCTCTCCGTGTTTTCGCATCCGCCGTTCGAAGTGCGTTCGATAGTCGAGATCATGGGCGGCCGGCTTTTCGTCGACTTTCTGAGGTCCCACCAGAGTCGTGCTTTCGGCAACCTGCTCCAGCGCGCTGTCGAAGTACTCTTCGACGTCCGTCCAGAAATGCAGCTCGCCTTCTGGCCGCAGGACACGCTGCACGTTCTTCAGGAATGTGTCGTTCATGATGCGACGTTTGAAATGCCGCTTCTTCCACCACGGATCGGGAAAATAGACGTGCACGGCCGCCAACGAGCCGTCAGGGATATGCTGCTGAATCAGCCGCATCGCGTCCCCGTGAAACATTTTGGCATTCGTGAGTACACGTCGCGCCAGTTTGGCCGCCGCAAAACGAGCGTACTTGCCGGCGATTTCGATGCCGACAAAATCCCGGTCAGGATGGTCGGTCGCGGCCGTTTGCATAAACAGCCCTTTTCCGGAGCCAACCTCCAACTCGAGAGCGGTGGAATCGGGAAACAGGTCCAACATCGACCAGTCTTCCGGCTTCTTCGACAGCTCAATCAGGTAATCGCTGAGGTCGATGTTCTTGTCAACGCGTGGTAGTGATCGCCGGCCCAAGTTGGTCTTTCACGTGAATGGAGACTATTTCGCAATCCATCATTGTGATTACTTTGGCGAATTGTCTCAATCGGGCCACACGGCAGCTTTTTTGTGAGGCCCGATTCACGCCGACTTACGGCCCCGGCGGCTCTGAAGGCCACATCCAAGTTCAAAACAAAGCGAATCTCAAACCCAGGTGACGTCATTTGCCGCCCGCCGGAGTTGGCTCCAGCGTCTCTTGCTCTGCCGATAGAGATTCTCCTGATGTTCAATCGCAACTTTCCCTAGCGGCGTCAGATTGGCATGTTGGTCGATCAACTGAAAGCCATCGGCTATCTCCGCCCTAATTTCCTCTACAACGGCAACCGGATCCTGCTGGTTCACCCACGGTAACTGCTGCAACCCCATCTCGTAGGCATCCATCAGCAGTTCCCATTCGTAAAGATGCACGTACGGAATCTGAACGAGCGTGCGGACGGGCAGTCGACGACCATAGCGATGAATCTTTGGCGTCATGTCGGCCCGGTTCAACACGAACGCTTCACCGCGATCGTAGGTCACCGTGTCAATCATATAGTTCCTCGTGTGCGCCAACTCATGCCCAAACCAGGTGAAGCAGAATGGGTCCAACAGCGGAGCATCGTCCAGGAATGTCACATTCATGTTCATGACACCGGGCTGAGTCGGATCGGAGAACGAGCCAATGACCTTGCCTTCGAATTGCTCGATTTCAAACCCGCGCACCGAACGGATGTACTGACAGAATTCCTCATACATCTCCGGCGAAAAGTCTTGCATCGCCATCAGAATCTGCTCAATCAGATGGCGGACGTCCTCGGCGTGATCGGGGGTAGCCGGAAAGTGAGCGGGTGCATAACGGACCTGCGACGAACCGAATTTGCACAGTCGTTTGACTTCAGCGTTCATGCTCTCTGTGGTCGCAAGATCGTAGTCCAAATGGTCCTGCAAGTTCGCCAGCAATCGCAGGAACGAAGAACGAGGAAGCGTCAGGAAGGGTGCCTCGCAGTCGGGCTGGTGGAATTCGACCCTCTCGTGGTCGAGCGTCAGCATGATCAACTCGCGCGACAGGGCTTCCCCGGTTTGAGCATCGCAAACGTGAATCCTCCACGTTGTTCCAGGAAAACGAATGCGGCCCAGCATGTCGGAGCGAATCGCAAATCGCCCGCACTGGCGAGAATTGGCTCGCAGCGACAACGCCACAATCCAGACTCCCAGGTAGCCGGCATCGTCCGGATCCGGGGTCACCACATCGTTGACACTGGGCGTCGCAACGCACCGGTGCCATTTCCTGAGTTCGGGATTTCCCGCCGCCAACGCATGCAACGACTCGGCAAGAAACGGCGACGTCAACCAGTGCAGCAACTCCGTCTGCGTCAGACAACGCAACATCAGCTGACGAACCAGAGTCAGATCGCCGCCTACATCATGGCGGGCCGCCCGGCGCAATACCGACCAGATCGCTCGTGCATATTCACGACGGAGCGAAAAAGATCCTTTCCCGCCGCCTTCGTAGTTTCCCCGTGGCAAACGAAAGACGTTCGCCACATACTCCTGAACCGCAGACATGGTTGTTCCCCCATGCCTCGCCTCTGTCCCGATATCGATCCGCCTGTTGCCACGGCATCTCGAGCCGCGAACGGGATCAGCTTCGGCGTATATTTTTTCCGATGCGTCAACCACATCGGTGTTGCTTAGCTATCGTCGAGACGAACGTGCCCGGGGTGCCTCCCGTGAAGCTGACCAAATGGACGAATCCGCGTCGTAACATGCGGGAAGGATCTACCGTCATTCGATTCGACGTTCGCAGCATAAACCCGGGATTGGCCGGGAACAAGAGAAGTCGCTCGGCTGGTATCTGCACGTCAAGTCAACGATACTCGAAGCACACTGCGGTAATATTTATAGTTCGCATTAATGCGAAGCAGTTCGCAATCGCCGAGCAGCACTTCGCACCAGCTCGATCAGAAAGTTCATTTTGGCCATCTACGGAACAGCGCTCCTGGCGATTTGTCTGGTCGTCGGAGCGATTTTGGGGCAGTCGCTCGGTTGGCTGCTGGGCGTGGACAAGAACCTTGGCGGAGTTGGCATCGCCATGCTGCTGTTGATCCTTGCCTGCGACTGGCTGCATCGTGCCGGTCGCCTGACACCGCCCAGCGAACGAGGCATCTTGTTCTGGAGTTCCATCTATATCCCCATCGTCGTGGCAATGGCCGCCAGCCAAAACGTCTATGCGGCCATCAATGGCGGCTGGCTCGCGGTCGTCGGCGGAGTCGTATCGGTTGTGGTGTGCTTTGCTATGGTGCCGCTCCTGAGTCGCATCGGTGCCGATGATGGAAGAGCGAATGCAATCATCGGTGCCGATGATGGAAGAGCGAATGCAATCATCGGTGCCGATGATGCCGAAGCCAACACAATCATCGGTGCCGATGATGCCAAAGCCAACACAATCACTGAAACCGACGGAGACCATTCCGATGCTTGAATTGGTCGCCCCCGTCCTCGCAAAATACTCGCTCGTCGTCGCCTTCGCATTGGTGGGCGCGATCGTCTGGATCTCCTGGCAAATCTCCGACCGACTGACGAAGGGCCGCCTGCACGGTTCTGCGATTGCAATCATTCTTGGGCTGCTGCTGGCGTATGTCGGTGGCGTCGCGGCCAATGGCGAGGGCAAGAAGGGACTGGCGGACGTCAGCATCGCCAACGTCCAGGTGCTCGCCGGCGTCAGCGTGATGGGAGGCGCCATGCTGCGAGACCTTGCCATCGTAGCCACCGCTTTCGGAGTGCGACTGGACGAATTCAGAAAAACGGGGCTCGCGGGAATCGTGTCGCTGTTCGCGGGCGTGTTTGTCTCGTTCCTGATCGGTGCCATCGTCGCATGGTGTTTTGGCTACCGAAATGCGGTGGATATGACGACGATTGGCGGCGGTGCTGCAACCTATATCGTCGGTCCGGTAACCGGTGACGCGTTGGGGGCCGATGACACCGTAAAAACGCTGAGCCTTGCCGTCGGGCTCATCAAATCGATACTCGTAATGACCGTGACACCCTTTGTCGCGCCCTGGATCGGGCTCAATAATCCCCGATCAGCATTAATTTTCGGTGGCCTGATGGGAACTACCAGCGGCGTCGCGGGTGGACTGGCGGCCACGGACGAAAAGCTGGTTCCTTATGGCGCGATGACGGCCACGTTCTACACGGGAATCGGCTGCCTACTGGGCCCCTCACTGATGTACGTGATTGTCCAACAGTTCGTCTGAGCCACCAAGACCGGACGTCGCAACGCGCCCTCAATCCTCCACGGAGCAACAATGCAGGAACTGCCACTCATCTCACGTGCCCGAGCGCATGCCGACCGCTGCGTTTTCCGGAACGTCACCGAAGAGCACACGTACCGTCAACTGCTCGAGCGGTCCGAATCGATCGCCGGCGGCTTGCTCGGAGACAACGATGATCTTCAGGAGGCCCGCATCGCCTACCTGATCCCGGCGGGCTTTCAATACACCAGCACGCAATGGGGAATCTGGCGGGCCGGCGGAATTGCCGTCCCTCTTTCCCTGTCGGCGACCGAACCGGAACTCGAATACACCCTGACCGACTCGCAAGTCTCCCAGGTCGTCGTGCCTCGCGAACACTCGACATGGATCGATGGACTTTGCGAAAAGTTGGGCCTACGCGTGGTTGTCGAAGAAGACGTGCCGAATTCGCAATCATCGCTACCCAACCTGCAAGCCGACCGGCGAGCAATGATTCTCTACACCAGCGGAACCACCAGCAAACCCAAGGGAGTCGTGTCGACGCACGCCAACATTCAGGCACAAATCGAAGCTCTGGTGAAGGCGTGGGCGTGGCAGGCGGACGACCGCATTCCGCTATTCCTGCCGCTGCATCACATCCACGGCATCATCAACGTCATGTCGTGTGCGATCTGGGCGGGAGCCGTGATCGAGCCTTTTCCCAAGTTTGAACTCGGCGTCATCCTCGATCGCGTGAGGGCAGGAGCCTACACCGTCTTCATGGCAGTCCCCACTGTTTATGTGAAGCTGATCCAACATATCGAGTCACTGACCGCCGAAGAACGTCAGCCAACCACATCTGCCTTCGGCGCGATGCGACTGATGATCAGTGGCTCCGCTGCACTGCCAGCCAGTGTCCATGAGAAGTGGACGGAACTCACGGGACAGAAGCTCCTGGAACGCTATGGCATGACGGAGATTGGCATGGGACTTTCCAATCCCTATGACGGGGAACGCCGCCCAGGTGCCGTGGGGCAACCGCTGCCGGGAGTCGAACTGCGACTGAAGTCCGATCAGGGCGAGATCGTGACCTCCGAAGACACGCCCGGCGAAATCCAGATACGCGGCCCCGCCGTATTCCTCGAATACTGGAACAAGCCGGACGTGACGGTCGACTCCTACGACGACGGCTGGTTTCGCACCGGCGACATGGCCGTGCTGGAAACGGGCTACTACCGGATCATGGGCCGGCAATCCGTCGACATCATCAAGAGCGGCGGCTACAAACTGTCCGCATTGGAAATCGAAGCGTCACTGCTTGATCATGCCGTCATTCGCGAATGTGCCGTCGTGGGCGTTCCCGACGAAACGTGGGGCGAGGCCGTTGCGGTTGCCGTTGTCTTGCAGGAAGACGCACAACTGAACCTTGAGGAGCTGCGCACCTGGTGCAAGGACCGCTTGTCGAAGTACAAGATCCCGAAACAACTGTTGATCACGGATCGTCTACCACGCAATGCGATGGGCAAAGTGCAGAAGCCCGCCGTGTTGGCGATGTTTGAATAGCGAGGAACAGCAATACGCGACGCACGGTTCACAGCCGCACAACCAACAGCCGCGCGATTCAAAGAAGACGGCTGAGTGCCAAACTTACGTGGGCGAGTTCAGGGGAATGCCCTTAATCTGCCCGCCGACCACCAGACGGTCCTCCACAAACCCCTGAAAGTTCGCGACGATCATGCGGCCGCGTCGCGCTTTGATGAGCTTGCAGCAGACGTAGAAGCGATCGCCAGGCTTCACCATGTCGCGGAAGCGAACGTCGTCCATCCCACCAAAACCAACCATGTCGGCACCCAGCAAATCGAAACGCTGGGTGTAGTAGCTGGAAATCTGCGCAGCCGCCTCGCACATCACCACGCCGGGCATGAGCGGCATCTCGGGCATGTGCCCACGCACCCAGAATTCGTCTTCGGTGACGTCCTTGTACCCGAGACAGATGTGTTGCTCTTCATCGACCATGATGATCGCATCGAGCTGCTCCATCTCGTGTCGCTGCGGATTGTATTTTCGAATGTCTTCCTTGCCAGCATAGACCTGTGTGAGGTCGATGGACTTGAGGTCGACGATTAGTTCTTTGCCCGCAGCCATGTCTTTTTCCGAGTGAATGAACTCATCGGGCCGGGTGCCCGGTTTACGAAAGAAGGGAACGTAACGCTACGTTCCCTTCTCTAATCGATTCGGCAAACCGAAGTCTAGGTCTTTACTTTGGCCCGCTTCTGCTTCCGCGCCTTCGCATTGGCGGGACGCTTGCCGTGATTGGCTTTCTTGACTTTTCGGTGTGGCTTGGCCATGGATATTCTCGCTTGGAATGGGTGTTTCGAAATTACTTGGCGGCAGCGTATCGCTTCGCCACTTCGTCCCAGTTGATCACATTAAAGAATGCGGAAACGTAGTCAGGACGACGGTTTTGGTAGTTCAGGTAGTACGCGTGCTCCCAGACATCCAGTCCAAGAATCGGCGTACGGCCTTCCATGAGTGGCGAATCCTGGTTTGGCGTGCTCTCGACAACAAGCTTGCCTCCGTCAACGCTCAACCAAGCCCAACCGCTGCCGAATCGAGTGGCGGCAGCCGCTGAGAAATCGGCTTTGAATTTGTCGAATCCACCCAGCTCGCTGTCGATCGCTGCCGCCAGATCACCACTGGGGGCACCACCGGATGGGCTGAGGATCGTCCAGAACAACGAGTGGTTGGCGTGTCCGCCACCGTTGTTGCGAACGGCGCCACGCTTGTCTTCCGGCACAGCCGAAAGATCGCTGACAACTTCTTCGATGGACTTGCCTTCCAGCCCCGTTCCTTCGAGAGCCGCGTTTACTTTGGTGACGTAGCCCTGATGATGCTTGCCGTGATGGATTTCCATCGTGGTCTTGTCAATGTGCGGCTCAAGGGCATCGTGGGCAAATGGCAGTGCTGGCAGTTCGTAAGCCATGTTTTCTGATTCCTTATTCTTGGTTGGCCGTCAGGCTCGGCCACAATCGATGGCGAAGAATCCTGAAGCATAAAGAATCCGCCGAGACCTGACAATGCGACGGACCGGGGCGGCCCAAAATGGAACCCTCGGGCAGCAACGACGGATCGGTCAGAAATCGACCTTTTCTTCGCGAAACCTTGATATTTTCATGATCGGATTCAGAAAAAGGGGCGGAGTCCCCCATCACGAGCGAGTCCATCGTGCGGCCAGGCATCTTGCAGCCAGTTGCCAGCCACATTTTCCGGGCCTCGCCCCCACCCCTAGACGCTGGCGTGTGCCATTTCGTCCCGGTTGGATGCCCTCGAATCAGACTCAGACTGCTCCTGGCTCCGTCTCAGTTGCCTGGCCAACCACACGAATCCGCAGGCCCCCAGGACATTCATGACCAGACAGATGGTGAAGCAGATCAACAGGGCACTCGTTCTCCAGCCATAGTTCGACAGAATCGTGTAAATCTGAACGCCAAGAATTGGGCCAACCACGCCGCGGATGCCCGTTAGCGTCACATGCACGGCCATATATTCCGCGTCACGATTGGGAGGTGCAAAATGCTGATGTCCCAGGTTCCACGCCAACGCTCCGCCGCCCCAACCAATGCCCGTCGCCACCGCGGCGAGATACAGAAAGGCGATCTGATTCAGGCCAACGCCCAATAACACCAACACCGAGACGCAAACGAACGACCAGACGTGAACCGCCCGAAACTGGATTACATGCAGTCGTTCCAGTCGGCGTCCCCAGAACGGAATCGCAAGCGTCAGACAAACCAGTGGAATCACCGTCGTGATGACAATTCCTGTCTGGTATCCAACGTCAAACTGGTCCGTCAGCGCGATCGCCAGAATAGGATGCAGCATCAGATTGCCGAATCCCATCGTGAACATGCATGCCATGTAACCGCGGTACCAGCGATCTTCCTGCAACACGCGTGCAATGGCGACGGGACTGAAGGAAGGGCGTTTCTTTCGGTCCGCCTTTTTCTCCTCCGCGACGTGCTGCGTCTCACGTCGAAAAGGAACTCGACGGTATAGCAGGGCGCCAACGAGCCCCATTACTGCAAGCACGGGGAACAGCAGCCGATAGGTCATGGGATTGACGTCGAGACTATAGCCAATCAAAAGCCCGGCGGCGGCGACCAGCAACGCATCCACCGTCATGATGCGTCCAGCAATCCGAGGCCGATAGCTGCGAGCATAGTTCGCTCGCCAAACTCCCGCACGGAGTGTCGTGACTCCACACCAGATGGTCCAGGCGACAATCGAGAGTCCCGTGACCAACCACAGCCCACCCGCGGTCCGCGGGGCGAACGCAAACGCGGCGATGACAAAAGCCGTAAATATCTGCAACCAGAAGATGAACTGAATCTTTCGCTGGCCGCGACTAACGCCGGCCCACAGGAAGCTGACGAGATGGCCGATCGCTTTCGAAGCGGCCACAATACCAACGGCCAGATCAAGCTGGTCGGTGCTGATACCCTCTACACCGGAGAAGGTCTTTTTCATGAATACCGCGATCGTACCGCCCTGCAAACCGCTCAGCATCAGCGGGACGAAACCCCAACTCAACAACTCGCGCTGGTAACTCAGGCGCGCCATCAGTGGCAGCGATGAGGGATGAAACCCGTTGAGTGTCCTGGTGATGGAGGAGTTGTCTGACATGCAATACTGGTTCAGGAAGACGGCGAGCGTGCCGGTGGGCAGATGCTAACACGCTCGGTCACATGCTTATAGACGGCCTGGCCACGAAATGGTTCGCCCGGGTGTACCCCGAATGCCGTAACGCGTATCGATTTGCACAGTAAGCGAAACACCTGGAAGCCGGCCGCAAGAAAAAGTATGATCTCGGTCCAGCAAGTCTTGCCCCGCGTTACTCCCGCCGTTTCATGTAAGGATCCGTCATGAAATTCCCTCGCCTGTTCGCCCTTTCGATGCTCTGGGCTCTCGCTCTACTGACGCCGTGCGTCGATGCTGCCGATCGCCCGAACGTCATTATCATGATGGCGGACGACATGGGATATTCCGATATCGGCTGCTACGGCAGCGAAATCGAAACGCCAACGCTCGACAGCCTCGCCGCGAACGGATTGCGTTTCACGCAGTTCTACAACACCAGTCGCTGCTGCCCAACGCGAGCGGCATTGTTAACGGGCCTCTATCCGCATCAAGCGGGCGTCGGGCACATGATGGAAGATCGCAAGCTGCCCGGCTACCGCGGCCGTATCGGCCCCAACACCCAAACGATTGCCGAAGTCATGCGTTCCGCCGGCTACGCGACCTACATGTCCGGCAAGTGGCACGTGACTCCCGAAAGGGGCCCGGACCTGAAGCCAGGCGCCAAGTACAACTGGCCAGTCAATCGCGGCTTTGACAAGTTCTTCGGAACCATCCACGGCGCGGGGAGTTTCTGGGATCCGAATTCGCTGACACGCGGTCTGCAGTTGATCGCACCTCACGACGACTTCTACTACACCGATGCCATCGCAGAGAACGCAGTGCAGTTCATCACCGAACACAACTCCAGCACTCCGTTCTTCATGTACGTGGCATTCACCTGTCCGCACTGGCCCATGCACGCTCGCGAAAAGGACATCGCCAAATACAAAGGCCGCTACTCGGGAGGTTGGGACAAGCTCCGCGAAGAACGGCTGGCCCGCATGCGAGACATGGGCCTGATCAAGCCGGAGTGGAAACTGACCGATCGCGATCCCCGAGCCCCCGCTTGGGACGATGCCGAGATGAAGGACTGGCACGAACGTCGCATGGAAGTGTATGCCGCGATGGTCGATTCGATGGATCAGAACATTGCCAAAATCGTCGGCAAACTGAAGGAGATGGACTACCTCGACAACACGCTCATCATGTTCTGCGCGGACAACGGTGGCTGTGCCGAAGAAAATGGCAGCGGACGCGCCGCGAAGCCGGAAGACCTGAAACCCCATCCGATCACCAGCCCGATGAAACCCGGCGAACATCAGACGAGGATGGTGCCGCAATTCAGCCGCGAGGGCCGCAAGGTTCGGCAGGGCAGGGGAGTCATGCCCGGGCCCGCAGACACCTACGTCGCCTATGGACTGCCGTGGGCCAATGCCTCTAACACGCCGTTCCGGCGCTACAAACACTGGGTGCACGAAGGCGGTATCTCGTCGCCGTTGATCGTACACTGGCCCGATGGTGTGGACGGCAGCCAGAACAACCGCTTCTACAACGAGCCCGCTCACCTCATCGATTTCATGGCGACGTGTGTCGACGTTGCCGACGCCGAGTACCCGGAAGTCGCCGAGGGAATCGCCATCACGCCAATGCAAGGCACCAGCCTGCGTCCCGCGTTCGCCGGCCAGCCACTCGAACGAGGCAAACCCATCTTCTTCGAGCACGAAGGCAACCGCGCCCTGCGAGACGGAAAATGGAAGCTCGTCGCACGGGGACACAGCGGCCCCTGGGAGCTCTATGACATCGACGCCGACCGCACGGAAACCAACGACCTCGCCGCGACGCATCCCGAGCGTGCCGAAGAAATGGCGCGTCAATGGGAAGAGTGGGCACTAACGGCGCTCGCCAAGCCGTGGCCCTGGGGACAGAAACGCCGACGGAACAAGTAGGCAAATCCGCTTGGCGTCACGGCGTCTAGCTGAGGATTTCTTTCACGACACGCGTTGGCTCGACGCCCGTCAGCCGCTGCTCCAGCCCCTGGAAAGGATGCGAGAAGCGGCGATCGTCGATGCCCATGCAGTGCAAAATGGTGGCGTTCAGATCATTCAGATGAACCGGGTTTTCGGTCACGTTGTAGCTGAAATCATCCGTCTCGCCGTAGGTCATACCAGCCTTCATGCCGCCACCGGCAACCCACATGCAGAAATTTCGTGGGTGGTGATCGCGACCGTAGTTCTCATGCGTCAACGTGCCTTGCGAGTACACCGTACGGCCAAACTCACCGCCAAAAACGACCAGTGTATCTTCCAACATCCCGCGACGCTTGAGGTCCATGATCAACGCGGCGGTCGGCTGGTCCACGTCCATACACTGGCCCTTGATCAGCTTGGGAAGGTTGCCATGCTGATCCCAACCACGATGCAAAACCTGCACGACGCGAACACCACGTTCCACCAATCGCCGAGCGAGAATCGCACTGGAGGCGAAGGTGCCCGGTTTCTTCACTTCCGGTCCGTACATGTCCAACGTGGCCTGGCTCTCATCCGAGAGATCGGTCAGCTCGGGGACGCTGGCCTGCATTCGAAACGCCATTTCATACTGCGCGATTCGAGTTAGCGTTTCCGGATCACCGACGCGCTCGTGATTCTTTTGGTTCAATCGATTCAACGCATCCAACATCGTGCGGCGATCATCCCGCGTGACGCCCGGAGGATTCTTGACGTAGAGCACCGGGTCACCCACTCCGCGCAGGGCCACGCCGTCGTATTTGGAAGGCAGGAAGCCGCTACTCCACATGCGCGTGAACAATGCCTGCGCCTGACTGGCCTTGGGAAACGTCGGCGTGAACACGACGAACGCCGGAAGATTGTTGCTTTCGCTGCCCAGGCCGTAGCTCAACCACGATCCAAGACTGGGCTTGCCGGGCACTTCACTACCGGTCATCACAAACGTGCAGGCCGGATCATGATTGATGGCATCCGTGTTGACCGACTTGATCATGGTGATCTCGTCGGCAATCTGCTGCATGTGCGGAACCATTTCGCTCATCAGAATCCCACTCTGACCGCAACGTTTGAATTTGAACTTGCTGGGAGCGACCGGGAATCGCTTCTGGCCGCTGGTCATGGTCGTGATGCGTTGACCATTGCGCACGGAGTCCGGCAACTCCTTGTCGAAGTAGTCCTTCAACCCGGGTTTGTAATCAAACAGGTCCAACTGGGAAGGTGCCCCGTTGGTGTGTAGGTAGATGAGCCGTTTGGCCTTTGCCGGGAAGTGCGGGAAACCGGGTAACGGCGGATGAATCTGAGTGGTGGGACGAGCCGCGGACAATTCTTTTCCCATCAGTCCCGCGAGCGTAAGACCGCCAACCTTGAGTCCCGCGCCTTCGAAGAATTGTCGCCGGGATTGCGAGCGATAGTATTCGTATGCTGGATTCATGGTTCTAGTTCTTGCAAATAGTTTCATCGAGATTCAATAACAAATTGCCGATCATCGTCCACGCGGCCAACTCGTGCGACGGAATGGCCTGGTCGACTGTGGATTCACCGTATCCCGTCAACGTCGCCGCCGCGTCCGTATCCCGCTGATAACGGTCGCGGTGCACCTTCAACGTTTCTCGCACCAAAGCGAGTTCTTCCGTATCCGGTCGGCGGGCAGTTACGCTCCGCCATGCGAACACGATACGCTGATCGTCGTCCTCCGACATGCCAATGATTCGTTGAGCGAAATTGCGAGCGGCTTCGACATGCTGGATATCATTCATCAGTTGCAGCGCTTGCATCGGCGTGTTGCTGCGACCTCGCCGCGAGCAGCTCTGTTCGCGGTTGGGCGCGTCGAAGGTCGACATGAAAGGAGCCGGCGCTGTTCGCTTCAGGAAGGTATAGATGCTGCGACGATAGAGATCGTCGCCCTTGCCCTGTTTGTAATACCGCGTGTTGCTACTCCCAAAGCCTACCGGCTCCCAGATGTTGGGCGGTTGATAGGGATTCACGCCTTTGCCACCCACCCTTGAAACGAGCAGTCCACTCACAAACAGCGCCTGATCGCGGAGCACTTCAGCATCCAGCCGCAGTCGCGGACCACGTGCCAACAACCGATTCGCTGGATCACGCTTCAACAGTTCGGGGGACGCCTTGGAACTCTGACGATAGGCGTGGCTGGTAACGATCCGCTTTACCAACAGCTTCATGTCCCAACCATCCTCACGAAACTGCGTCGCCAGCCAATCCAGCAACGCCGGGTGACTTGGTGGCTGCCCCTGCGTGCCAAAGTCTTCGCTGGTCTCGACGAGCCCTGTGCCAAAGAACTGCTGCCAAAACCGATTCACCGTGACTCGGGTCGTCAGCGGATGTTCTTCACTGAGCAACCAGTTGGCAAGGTCGAGGCGGTTGTAGTCATCACCGGAGCCTGAGTCTGGCAGCGGCGGAAGGAAAGCCGGAGTACTACGTGTCACCGGTTCGCCCGGCTTGTCGTAGGCACCTCTCAGCATGACGAAACTCTTGCGAGGTTGTTTGAGGTCGGCCATCACGAAGGTCAGCGGAATGGCGCCCTCGCGATCCGTCTTTTCTTTGACGAGCGTTTTCTTCTGCTCTTCGAGCGGTTTGAGCGCCTCTACCGTGCCGACGTGCTTTGCTCGCAACCATGTTCGCAAGGCCTGTTGGGATTCGTCTTGCGTCCATTCCGACGGGCTTCGCCCCTTCAACTTCTTTTTGAGATCACCGGGGAAGATGGCGTTGCGCTGCTTTTCATCCTGTTTCTTCCACGCCACCCATGAATGATCGGGCGATTGAGCGTCTTCCCCGGCCGGTTCCTCGAAGGCGATTTCGTTGATGCGTTTTTGGAGGACGGCCTCCGCATCAGCAATCTTCGTTTTCAGCTCGGCGAGTCGCTGTTCGTCGTCCTGCGTCGGTAACTTAAGAATGGGCGGGGTATCCCGTTTGTTTCCGTCCATGGCTGGATCGGCCGCACTGTGAAAGAAGGCGTACATCGAGTAGTACTCCTTCGTCGACAGCGGATCAAACTTGTGGTCGTGACAGACAGCGCAGCCAGCGGTAAGCCCCATCCAAACTTCCGACGTCGTCGAAGTACGTTCGACCGCGTAGCGATAGATCCACTCTTCCTTGATACTTCCGCCTTCGCCGGTGGTCACATTGCAGCGATTAAATCCCGACGCAATTTGCTGTTCGCGTGTTGGACTGTCCAGCAAGTCTCCCGCCAGTTGCCAACGCGTGAACTCGTCGAACGGCAGATTTTGGTTGATCGCCCGGACCACCCAGTCTCGATAGGGCCACATCGAACGTTCGTTGTCGAGGTGTAATCCATGCGTATCCGCATAGCGGGCGAGGTCCAGCCAGTAGCGCGCCATGTGCTCTCCGTAGGTCACGCGCTGCTGCAAACGATCGACGAGTCGTTCATAGGCGGCTGCGGAATCATCCGCCAGGAATTCATCGACTTCCTTGGGCGTCGGTGGAAGCCCTGTCAGGTCCAACGTCACTCGACGAATCAGGGACTCTTTGCTCGCAACGGGTGCCGGCGCCAGACCTTCTTCGTGAAGTCGACGTTGCAGGAAAGCGTCGATTGGATTGTCGAAGCCCAGTTTGCCCACGCCGTTTGGCCGGTCTGGCACCGCGGGTTTTTCGGGCGTTACAAACGACCAGTGCCGCTCGTACTTGGCTCCCTGCTGAATCCAACGGCGGATAATTTCTCTTTGCGCCGCGGTGATCGTCTTCCCGGAATCCGGCGGTGGCATGACTTCGTCTGGATCGTCTGAGACGATGCGTCGCCACAGTTCGCTGTCGTCCGGCTTCTCAGGCACGAGCACATCATCGTTGGCCCCATCGTTGGCCCCAACGCTGGCCACATCGAGCCGCAGATCGGCCTCACGCGTGTCCTCGGCCTGTCCGTGGCACGCGAAGCAGTTCTTCGAGAGGATCGGCCGCACGTCGCGGTTAAAGGAAATGGACTCGTCCGCCACTGCATTTCCAAAACAGCAACCGAATAGCAAATAGGCAGCCGCTATATTGGCGGCGAACGCGCTAACAATTCCAGGCCAATTGCTTCGGTGCTCCGGAGGACGTTGCGTTGTTGACATCATGAATCCGCTCTCTCGCGTGTTTTCGATTGGACCGATCTTAACGCGGAGGACATGATGGTTAAACGGAAATCCGGTGCTGGAGTTAGATTCCAGACGGTTTTTGCAGTGCAAAACGCTGCAAGCAGAAGGATCAATCCGATCGACCGGCTATAAGAGACGCGACGTCCTGACGGGAGTCGCAAGTTAGCCGTTGAGTGAGAGTGAAGGAGCACCCCGGCCCGAGACAGCGAGGCGGACACTATCCCGGGCCATTGGGGTATCCTTCTGGCCCCAGGCAAGAGCCAAGAAGAAAGAGGAAACCGTTTCCGCATGTTGAGTGCGGAAACGGTCTATTCGACAATCAATTCACAGACTAGACAGCGACGGTAGAACCATCTTGCGAGTAGGCTCGCATGCCGTGCTCGCTAACATCAAGTCCGGAAGTTTCTTCCTCAGCGGAGACACGCAGCAAGCCTGCGGCCTTCAGCACACCGAACACGATTAGCATCGTGACGAATGCCCAGACGCAGATCGAAGCTGTACCGATCAGCTGAGTAACAAAGTTGGTTGCGGGCTCGTCACCCGTGTTGTGAGCGTTCGGGAAGATGCCGATCGCCATGCAACCCCATACACCACACAGACCGTGGACAGGGAAAGCACCGACGGGGTCATCAATCTTCAGCTTGTCCAGCAGAAGCACACCCGCGACGACGATTGCACCGGCGATAGCTCCGATGGCGATTGCCCACATGTTCGTGAAACAGTCACAGCAAGCCGTGATACCAACAAGACCACCGAGAGCACCATTAAGGCCCATCGAGAGATCAGGTTTACCGAAGAGAATCCAGCTCATGATCGTGGCAACGACGGCTCCGGCTGCAGCAGCAAGAGTTGTATTGACCGCGATGAATACTGTGGCGTTGATGTCGCCAGCCGACTGGAAGGCCAATTGGCTACCAGGGTTAAATCCGTACCACCCTACCCAAAGGATGAATACACCCAGTGTTGCGTAGGCCATGTTGTGGCCGGGCATTGGCATTGATTTTCCGTTTACGTAACGTCCGAGACGGGGTCCGAGCAGAATGGCACCGGCAAGTCCCGCGAAACCACCCACGGCGTGGACGACTGCGGATCCGGCAAAGTCCTGGAAGCCCATGTCAGCAAGCCATCCGCCGCCCCACTTCCAGTAGCCACTAACCGGGTAGATAAGCCCCGTCAGGATGGCACTGTAAACGAGGTAGCCGACGAACTGCATACGACCGGCAACCGCTCCGGAAACGATCGTGGCAGCGGTCGCAGCAAATACGGCCTGGAAGAACCAGTCAACCTGAGGACTGAAACCCTCGGTCGTGCCCTGACCCATGGGGTCGTCACCGTAGATACCAACTCCGCCGAAGGCAAAGTACTGATTGAGTGCGTCTGCATCATCAACGTAGCTACCGGGGTACATCAATCCGAAGCCGATGATGAAGAACAGCAGAGCACCGACCGAAAGGTCCATCGCGTTCTTGAACAGGATGTTGACGGTGTTCTTGGCGGAGTTGAGACCGGCCTCAACCATCGCGAAGCCTGCCTGCATGAACAGGACGAGTACGGCGCAGATGAACAACATGCCGTTGTCAAACGCGTATCCGACCTCGGAAGCGCCTTCTTGAGCGAGTGCCGGCGATGCACTAGCCAGGAGCAGTAGCCCCAAGCTGAGGATATTTCGTCCCCCGCTGCGTGTAAGAAGTTTCATGGGAATCTTTTCCAGATACAGAAGGAATTTCAAAAGAGCTGCTTCATCAGCTCACGATGCTCACGCCGAACCTGGATAGAATCCGCCTGTTCATGCGCTTGCATGTGTGGTGAAAGCAACGGACGTGCCACTAATTCACCAGCCCTCTGCACCCAGACCGAGAATCAACACAAGTCACTGCACACAAAGGACTTGCGGGTTACTGGACATTTAGGGGCGACGGGGAGTGCCAGCACGTGTGCCCAACTCCCTAGCAGGCTTCGCCGCGCATCACGGCAAACATCAGAGATACGTAGTTCCGTTCACGCCGATTGACGCAATTCCGACTACAGCTTCGGTATTGGCCGTTTGGCCGGTCCCTTGGGCAACATACGCCTTTGATCATCGCGAGGAGTTCGCTGGTTGCCATTGCCGGCAGCCACCCGATTTGCGGGTTGAGCGGGCGTAAACGATTCCTGCCACTTCCAACCCATCGGTTGGCCAAGTTCACGCTTGGCGATCAAGGCCCAAGGAGTGCCGTCATGATCTTCGACGACGCGTTCAAGGTGCTCCTTGGCGGTTTCCGCGTAACGCTCAAGCCGACTGCTGGTGGAGAGTTCCTTATCCGGCTGTAGCGTCCACGTATTGTTGCGTTCCTCGGTTGGCTTGAGACCCCGTTTCGCCTTCGCCAACATTTCGTTGTAGCCCCGGATGCGAACCAACACCGCGAGCGTCTGACCGTACGCGAGGTCATAGGCGGCCTGCCATCGCAAACTTTCTTCCCCGGGTCGTCCGGCCTCACCCTGCTTCAGAGTTGCAAAGAGCGAATTGAGCCGCGGTTCCAACTTCGCCGCGACCTTCTGCGACTCCGTAAGCCGATTTGAAAAGTCGGCTTCATCCCGTTTGACGAAGCGAGTCTCCAGTCGGCCGGCTTTGGCAAAATCGATCTCCGCACCACGAATGAGCGCCTTCCGCATCGGATTCGCCCGCGCAGTTCGATCGTGCTCTTCGATGGAGACATATTCCGGCTGGTAAGCTCGCATTCGCTGCGAATCAAAGAAGTGTGCAAAGTGCGAGCTGAACTCTTCCGTCTCACGACGCCCAACGCGACGGCCAACATCTCGGTTCGGATGAATTGCGAAGTAGATACCGCCCGTCTGGTAGCAAAGACGTGTCAGTGCAAAGGGACCAAACCCCGAATCAATCGTTTCACTCGGCCCGTTGGAGAAGGGAAGGTGCAGTCGCTGCGACCGCAACGTCTCTGGCCCCTGACTGACGCGGCCCCATTTGGGCGTCTGGTCATAACGCGAATCTGGATCAACCCATTTGAGTAGCGTTTCGGACTGACCGAATGCGGCGGGTACTCCAATGACGTACACCGGCATCGCGTTTTTCCGGCACGTCAACACGCATTTTTCCAGCATCGCACGATGGTCATCCCCCACTTCGTCCGTGACGGCGATGAGCATTACGTTGCGATTTCGACGCCATTTCTCAAACTCTGTCGCAGCGTCGTAGATTGCCGTGAAGACGTTTTCGACGCCTGAGTCATCCGTTTTGAGCGAGCCAACGGCAGTGCGAATTTCATTCATGTCCGCAGTGGGTTTGCGGAGCACCCAATTCGTGCCCTTGCCGAATCCTAGTGCCGCAGTCAGCAGTGGCTCGCGGTTGCTGTGGGGATCCGAAATGTCGTCGCGGATCAGTCCCAACTCGCCGTAGATGCGTTTCAGTCTTTCGTTAATCTCTTCGCGTTGGCGGTTCAGACTACCGGACTGATCAAACAACCAGACGACCAGCGTATCGCGATCTTCCAGTGAGAGCAGAATCTCATGCGTAATCCGATCGATGGCGCCGTTGGCCCCCGTTACTCCAACGCCCGCGACGCCCTTCACCAACCGAGTCGTCGTATCGAGCGGCGTGGTGACGGTTTCCCATTCCTCGACAAGCTCGATGTCGCCCGTCTCGTAGATGTCCACGTCCGGCTCGGTCTCGACTTCGGCCAGATCGGCAATCGTCGGAGCCGACGCCATCGCGGTGCTCATGCCATCGTTGCTGAGCGCGCCGATGACTTCGGATGCGGAATCGTCGAAATGGAACTCTTCGGGAACCAGTTCGAGCTCCGCCTCATCGGGAATCGTCAGCGTGAGATCGAATCGCCCCGGGACGGTATACGTAAGCAAGCTGATCACGACCAGCAGGAAAATATGCAGCGTCAAACTGGTCAACCACGCCGGAAAGTTGCCCGGTGATGACAGGTCAACACTACGCCAGTCGCGCATCGACGCAAGCAGTTGACTGAACATATGGTCGCCCCTTGACGCGAGTTCCGGTCACTCGCAAACCCGCTATTCCAAATAATCCAGCAGCCGCGGCCTAAAAAAACACGGTGACCGAAACCACCGTGAAATTGGCGATGCGCATCTGCCAGGATTGGTATTCCAGATATGTAACGCGGCAAGCGATCAGAGAGTACTCATCTTAGCACGCACGGGAGATTCGAGACCACTCCTTTCAGCGGTTATGCTCGCTACGCACGGCAAAAAGCACCCATCCTCCATCGCTCGATACCGGTCGCTATCCCCTGTTGTCGCTCCTTGTTGCGGGCTGTTGCGTGAAATTTGCAAAAAACAATTGAACCAACACCCGGTCAATCGTTTCGTGGGTTGAACAGGCCGGTGGCAGGTCCGGCGGCTCGCCAACCATCATCAACTGCACGCGACGTCGGTGCTGGTGGCTCGACCGTTCCGAATGGTTGATAGCCCGTCTGCTGACGAGCTTGCGGGCCAGCGGGCTGTACCGCGTCGGAATGCTGCGACGAAACACGCAACGGCACTCGGACGGGCGATGGCCCCCAGTCGTTACCGACGGGCGTCAACTGCTGCCGTGGGGCAGGGCGGCGTTGCGAGTGGGCCGCCCGAATTTCGCTTTCCGTTGGTATCGCCAACTCTCGGCCGATCGGCAGAATCTCGGGACTGTTGAGGGCTCTTCGATTGACCTCAAAGAGCAACTGATGGAACTCGGGCGTTCCGTAGTACTGCACGGAAATGTCCCGCAGCGTGTCACCATTGATGATGCGGTGGTATCGGCCCTTGCTCGCGGTATCTCCGCGGTTCTCTCCAGCCCCCGGCGTGGCACGCATGGCGACGGTGGATGCCGGCGCTGAATCCCAACGATTGCCCGTTGCCCGGCGATCGGCTTGGGGCGCCCGATCGAATGCCGAGGCATCGTGGCGGGACGGTGGTCCCGATGCAATGGGGACTCGTTGCATTTCCTGTTGAGTGGCAAATCGCGAGCCGGGTTGCGAACCGGGTTGCGAATCAGGTTGCAAGCCCGTTTGCCTACCCGCGGCTGCGTCCTGTGATTGCGAAAGCGGATCGCTGTCAAAACGCGACGGACGTGGCGGTTCGGTGGCGTTCGTCGAGGAGAACCGGCCACGCCGCGGTGTCCCGCTGGTCACCCATGTCGCATCCGTCCCAATGTCGGTTCCAATCAGGCTGACCGGTTTGAGTCGCGCTGCGCCGGAGATTGTCGATCCTGTGCCCTTTACGGTGATCGGTACCAATTCCGATTTACCGGACTCCAACGGCGGGGGCATCTTCAGGCCGGGAAAAGGTGCGTCCGGAGGGCCGATTTTGGGAACCTGCGCCAAGCGAGGTACGTCCCGCTTCGAACTCACGGCGGGGAATGTTGGTGCGACCTGCCCAACGGGAATATGTGACTTAACGTCCGTGACCTCTACCGAGTCCGCAGTCTTTGGCTGCTGAATCTGAAGTGTTGGTAGAGATGTATCGCTCCCAGCGTCACCTGCCGAATTGGACAGACCGGATCGATAGTACGGGGCGACAAGAACACAGCCGAGCATGAACAGAATGACCAGTGCGGCCATGCGAGTGCGAAACGACATCGCGTCTCCTGCTATTTGTGGTGTGTCAGCCCTCCATGCCTTGTGTTAAAACGCTCGTTTCCAAACCAGCAGTTTCCGATTGTTTCTTATTCGGTGCTCGCAGCGTGTGAGGCCAACCGTTCATCAGGTTTTGCCAGGTTTGTTTTTGTAGTCCATCGTGTCCTGCCAACTACGGGGACATGAGCCGTTAGCGAAGCGGTGACGTTGCCACGGGTTGGCATGACAGAACGGAACAGACAGGGCGATTTCGCCGGACCGATGGTATCGATAAGTTCGTCGTTCTCTCGTGAGTTCACCCTTGAAAGGAAACTGGATTGCTCTCGCCGAGTGAATTCCGACGACTGGTGAGCGGGGAACGCCGCGGCGTGATGGCTGCGCTGCTGCGGGTCGGACTCGCTGTCGCGGAAGTTCCCTATCGATATGTGGTCGGCTTGCGAAACCGTCGCTACGACCGAGGACAGTCAGAGATTCATCACGTTGATGTCCCGGTAATTTGCGTCGGCAACCTGACCATGGGAGGAACGGGCAAGACTCCGATGGTCCAGTTTCTTGCCAGATGGTTTCGGGAGCGAAACGTGCGCGTTGGCATCGTAAGCCGTGGCTACCGCGCGAATTCGGGTGAGCGAAACGACGAAGCGAAGGAGCTCAGCGAGAAACTTCCGGACGTGCCCCATGTGCAAAACTCCGATCGGGTTGCCGCGGCCACGCTGGCCGTTGATGAACTGGACATGCAGCTGATCCTGCTGGACGACGGGTTTCAACATCGCCGACTGCATCGAGATCTGGATATTGTCCTCTTGGACGCTCTGGAACCATTTGGATTCAATCATGTTTTTCCTCGTGGCATGTTGCGTGAACCATTGGCCGGTCTGGCCCGAGCTCACGTCGCGGTCATGACGCGAGCGGATCTGGTGACACCGGCGACCAGGGCGCTTGTTCGCGACCGAGTGCTGGGCATCGCTCCTCATCTGAAATGGGTCGAAGTGGCTCACCATCCGACGGCACTACTCGGCCGCCGTCAGCCCGAAGAACTTCAACAACTATCCGGCAAGCGGGTGCTCGGCTTTTGCGGGCTTGGCAATCCGGCAGGTTTTCGTCAGACGCTGGAAGAGGGCGATTTCGACCTAATCGATTTCCGCGAGTTCCCAGACCATCACCACTACACGCGCGAGGACATTGAGGGGCTCCGCAAGTGGGTGGAGCAATCCCAGCCGGACTTCCTCATCTGTACGCACAAGGATCTCGTAAAGATCGACGTCGACCGAATTGCCAACGTGCCGCTACGAGCAATGCTGGTGGAAATGCGCGTGCTGACAGGCGAGGCAGCACTGCTGGCAGCGCTCGAACCAATCAATGCGATGGCGCAACGCGTGACATTTTCGGAATGACGCAATGCCAATAGGGACGTATTCGCCTTTTGCGATGACGGCTCAGTTTCTATAAGTCACCGCTGTCACACCGCACCTACAGACCTACAGATACGAGCCATGTCTCAACCAATCACCGTCCTGATTCCTTGCAAGAACGAGCTGGAGAACATATCGGCCTGCATCGCGTCCGCTCGATTGATCGGCAACGAAGTGCTCGTCGCAGACTCCGGCTCTACCGACGGCACACTGGAACTTGCAAAGAAACACGCCGACCGCGTTATCGAACGTGACTACATCGATTCCGGTGATTTCAAGAACTGGGCCATTCCGCAGGCCCGCCACCAGTGGGTTCTGATTCTCGACGCGGATGAGCGAATCACCAAAAATCTGGCTACCGAAATCCGTCAGGTGCTCGCGGCTACGGGCGACCAGCAGGCATACGAAATTGCACGACGCAACTTCTTTCTGGGCTACCCAATCGACCATGGCGACTGGTCGCGAGACAAAGTGACCCGCCTCTTCCTGCGAGACGAGTGCCGCTACCGGCTGTACACCGACCATTCCGAAATTGAAGTGCCGGAAGATCGCCTCGGAACGCTTCACGAACGCATGAATCACTACACCGCATGGCAGCTCGCCCCGTACCTTGCGAAGATGCAGCACTACGCCGAGCAACAGGCCAGCCTCTGGCACGACACCGGCAAGAAGCCCAAGCTTCGACACCTCGCACTCAACGCGCCGATGCGATTCCTGCGCAGCTACCTGCTCAATGGTGGATTTCGCGACGGCATGATCGGCTTCCTGATGGCGTCACTGACGGCCTACTACTCGTTCCTGAAGCAGTTTCTGTTCTGGCAGAAATGCTACGGCCGCTCGATTGCAGAGTTCGATGCGGAATTCGTCGACCGCCATCCAACTCAGGCCGCTCGACGCGTGTTTGCCGATGATGGAAACAACGCCGGAAGTCGCTCCGCAGCCTGAGTGCCATAGACACGCGTCGCAATGTCCGCGTAAGCAGCAATCGTTGCACCGACCATTCGCTCGGCCGTGAACAACTGCATGGCCCTCTCGTTCGCTCGTTGCCCCCGCACCAACGCGGCTGGCCTGTCCGCCAACGAATCGCAAATGGCATCGGAAAGGTGCTGCGAAGACTTTGTTGGCGTCAACCACGCGACCTGTGGTTCGCCAGTAGCCGTCGACAGCAGATCGGGAATGCCGCCGGCCGCCGAAGCAACAATCGGCCGTGAAGCAAGCATGGCATCGATAAGCGAACTGCAGAGTCCTTCCAAATGCGAAGGCTGTACGACGATGTCGGCAGCCGCCAACAGATTCGCGACGTCGTTGCGAAAGCCCAGGAAACGCACGCTTTCGCCGATGCCCAGTTCGGTCACCTGACGCTCCAGCTCCTCTCGAAGCTCCCCGTCCCCGGCAAGCGCCAGAACGACGTTCGGGTGAGCTTTCAAAATGGCGGGCATGGCATCCAACAGGTACCGGTGCCCCTTATGATCGGTCAGTTTCGCGACGGTCAACAACAAGGGCTGCTCCGCTGCGAGTTGCAGACTTTGCCGCCCAACCACTCGTGCGCCACTGGCAGCAAACGCTGGATCGACGCCATCATGGACGACGTACAGCATGGATGCCGGCAATCCAGCCGACGCGCAGACCTCGGCAACTGCCGAGGAAACACACAGCAGGCCATGCGACAGATAGCGGTAACGAAGTCGTGAACGAACGGGAAAGTCGACACGTCGAGCGGCAACGCGAAGCGGAATCGACAGCCCCATGGCTCCCAACGCTCCACCGGTGAGTGCGTGAGAATCATTCGCGTGAACGACATCCGGCGCGACACTGCGTAGTGCCTCTCGAATGGCCATCACGGCTTTCGGCGAACGACCGCTGCCGGGAAAAGTACTCACGTCGAATCCATCATCCGCCATGCGGCGTGCGAACTCGCCTCCCGCCCTTGCCAGAATCGAGCATGCGTGTCCTCGATCTCGCAGCCCCTGCGCCAACAGGGCAGCCTGCTTTTCGCCGCCGTGCCACTTCGCCTGGGTAGAAACCAGTGCAATCCGCAAAGACTCAGAAGTGTTGATTCGATCTTGCAAGTCAATATCCAATGCTAGCTGGAAAGAAACCGCGGATTCACCCACTCGCGCTGCCGCCCCGTGCATGCGAAGCTACCCGACCTGAGCCAACGCAGGCAACTGGGATTTCTAAATTCGTCGAAACCCCGTATAGACGCTATTCGAATCTTCGTTTTCCGCTGCCAGGGTCTTCGTGTGTCTCGAACAATCGCCGTATTCCTGCCGAACTGGATTGGGGACGTGGTCATGGCCACCCCCATGCTACGAAACCTGCGTCACCACGTCGGGCCCAACACTCAGATTATCGGCGTCTCGAAGCCCTACATTCGCGAGGTACTGACCGGCAATTCGTGGATTGACGACATGGTCTGGTACAACCCGCGAGCCAAGGACGCGTCGATGCGAGTTGGCGGGGTCATTCGGCAACTGCGAGACATCGGCATCGACGAGGCCATCCTGCTGACGAACTCGATTCGCTCCGCCTGGGTTGCGTGGCGATCGGGCGCGAAAGAGCGCGTCGGCTACTTTCGGAATGGCCGCAGTTTCCTGTTGACCAGCGGTATCCATCCACGTCGACACCTCGGTCGATTCGAACCGGTTTCCGCCGTGGACTACTACCTGGAACTGGCGGCAATTTCCGGCGTCGAAATTCAGTCACGACAACCCGAACTGTACACCACCGCGAATGGCGAGCTGGCGGCTGACAAGGTCTGGTCGAACTTTGGCTGGGAACCTTACAACTCCGTCATCGCCCTGAACACCGGCGGTGCCTATGGGGCAGCAAAGCACTGGCCCAACCAACATTCGGCGCAACTCGCACTACGGCTGGCCAACGATGGCCATCGCGTGTTGATCATGTGCGGCCCCAACGAAGTCGACGCGGCACGAGAAATCGAAGACCTCGCCCGACACCCGCAGGTGAAGAGCATGGCGGACCAGGACCTCAGCCTGGAAGCGAGCAAGGCGTGCCTACGGCGCAGCCAACTGCTGGTTTCCACCGATAGCGGACCACGCCACATTGCAGCCGCATTCGACACTCCGACCGTGACCCTATTCGGCCCCATCGATCCGGCCTGGAGCTACAACTACGCGACTGCCGCGATCGACATGTTTGACAAGCTGGAATGTGCACCATGTGGCAAGCGCGTCTGCCCGCTCAAGCATCACCGCTGCATGACAGATCTTACGCCAGAACGAGTACACTCGGCCGTGAATTCGCTGCTGGGGCGATCCGAAGCCGACCGCGCCGCCTAGACGCTAGTGGCACTCACTTTCGGGATGGTGTTTGATTCTACTCCTGGGACTGAAGTCCCAGGCTGTCGGATGCCGTCGCTCCGCGACTCTCCGGATGGTGTTTGACTCTACTCCTGGGACTGAAGTCCCAGGCTGTCGGATGCCGTCGCTCCGCGACTCTCGGGATGGTGTTTGATTCTACTCCTGGGACTGAAGTACCAGGCTATCGCATGTCGTCGCTCCGCGACTCTCGGGATGGTGCTTGATTCTATTCCTGGGACTGAAGTCCCAGGCTGTCGCATGTCGTCGCTCCGCGACTCTCGGAATGGGGTTTGATTCTATTCCTGGGACTGAAGGCCCACGCTGTCGGATGCCGTCGCTCCGCGACTCTCGGGATGGGGTTTGATTCTGCCCCTGGGACTGAAGTCCCAAGCTGTCGGATGCCGTCGCTCCGCGACTCTCGGGATGGTGCTTGATTCTACTCCTGGGACTGAAGTCCCGGGCTATCGCATGCCGTCGCTCCGCGACTGATCAGCGGCAACGTCTAACCACCACGGCGGCGACGTTTCCGCTTGCCTTCGATCGCAATGTCAAAGACGTTTTCGCCTTTGACCACTTCATGCTCCAGCGTCGTTTCGTCGTTGTACTCTTGCGGAATCGTCTCGGGCCGATTGACGGTCATGTCCGTCTTGGGATCGGTGACCTCGCCCTCGGTGCGAACGCTGATCCAGTGATGGCCCAGCAGAGCTCCCATGCGATCCACCTGGTACTGAATTTCATAGCGGCCATTCTCATCGGTGTAACCGTATGACGGTGCTCCCTTGTCCGGCTGGAACTCAACCATCGCTCCATTTAGCGGTTCGCCATCCTGCGTGACGGTACCCGTCACCGGAGCAACTGCCGGTCCCTGCTCGCACCCTGTACAACAAATGGCAAATACGACGCCAATGGACCAAACAGAACTTGTTCGCAACGACAGCATTGGAAGCCCTTCACAAACGGTGACGCACGGAAAGAAAGACTCGGGACCCGACGCAACGTCAGATCCCGATGACAAAATTCAGTTGGACTTCCAACTAGCCATCGCTGCCGACAGGAAGTCCGTCGTTGCGGGAACCGAGACGCTGGTAAACGCCCATCAACTGGTTGGGGAAGCCACCGCGACCGTTATTGAAATCAATGTCGTCGCTAAGAAAATGCACGGAACCATCGGCGTAGGCAAAGTTACCGCCGCCCTCGTGGGCGCTACTGAAACCTTCCGTGCACGTGTTGTGGGCACCCGATAGAGGAAAATTGAATCGCAGATTGGTCCGCGCGATCAACATATAGGAACCGAACATACCTCCGCCCGGTGGATTCCGTGCACCGATCCACGTTCCCGCCTTACAGCGGAAGTCGCGTTCGCCCAGCATGAATGTCTTGCTGGTACCGTCGGTAATCTTGCCAATCGTAATCTTGCTGTCGCCGTAGAAGATCCCCGTGTTCTTGCAACCGATCGAATCCCCGACGGGACAGCGGTTGTCATAGAAGCCCTTCGACCCCATGTAGTTCGATGTCGGTGGTTCGTATCCCGGTGGAGTGTTCCTGCCACGGAAGTGACGGTCACCACCGGATTTGCCCGGCAGCAACTCGGGCGTGACGTCGGAGGTACAACGGAACAGTGGCAATGGCGTCACCGCGGCGGCAAAGTTCGGCGTACCAGGCCGATTTTCCTGGAAGAAGTCAGCGAGACGTTGTTGGCGAACTCCCAACGCGTCGTAGATGCCGGTCTCTTCGACAAACGGCAGAACGTACGTCGACCAACCCCACGCTTCCATCTTGTTCGATTGGCTCACAAAGCCTGGAGGAAAGACGTTGTTGGCCGAATGGTAATTGTGCAAGCCAAGCACCAGGTTGCGAATGTTGTTGGTGCACTGGGTGCGGCGAGCGGCCTCACGCGCTGACTGAACGGCCGGCAGCAGCAAGGTCACCAGCATCGCAATAATGGCAATTACGACTAACAGTTCCACGAGCGTAAACGCAGATCGAGATCGATTCATTCGACTACCCTTTGTGTTAGAGACCGCGGCCAGCCCGAACGCCGCCGGCACCAACATAAACCAAACTACATCAAAAGTCACAATCAGAAGGCCAATTGTGGCGGAAGATTGAGCGTTAACCGCCGTCTTTTGCGGGCTCTGTCAGTTTTCTTCGATTCGCGGCCGCCCTCGGGTGGGTAGGGTCGGCTGCGATCGCCTTGTCAAACCACTCGATTGCCGCGGCCTGATCCCCAAACGCAGAAGCGATCACGCCCAGGTTGTTCAGCGCCTCAGCATGCTGCGGACTCAACTGTACGAGACGGACAAGATACTCGCGCGCTTCGGCAAAACGCCGCTGTCGAGCGAGCTCGGAACCCAATGCTTCCAGCGCGCCGACGTGGTCGGCATCGAGCTTCAGAACCTGCTGAAAACCCGCCGCCGCGGCGCGACGTTTGTTGGCGGCCAGCAAGGATTGGGAGAGGCGATAGTGAGCTCTCGTGAAGACGGGGTTCTGCTGAATCGCTCGTACGAAATACGCCTGGGCTTCCGCATTTCCGGGACTTTGGTTTTCGAGGTGGGTACCAAGATTCAAGAGTGCCTCGGCAAAATCCGGCTGGCTTGCGACCGCCTTGCGATAGTGTTCGCCAGCAGCCCCGGTCTGCCCGGATCGCTCCAACGCAATCGCCATGTTGTTGTGCGTTACGGCGTTTTCGGAATCTTCCGCAAGAGCGCGCCGGTACATTTCGATCGCCGCTTCAAAGCGTTCCCGTTTCAACAGTTCGTTGCCCTGTCGGTTGTACACGCGAGCGTAGTTGGGACCGTCGTCGGACAGTGACTCCATGGCTACCGACAATTGCAATTCGTCGATTGAATGTCCGGGCGTTTCACTCGTTTCCGGTTTCCTGTCGAGTATCTCCTGGATTGCACCGGCGGCAATCCGGGCCCCGTCCGGCGATGGGTGCAACTGGTCGCCCTGGGAATACTGCAGTCGCGGCGAGGTAACTTTTGCGGACCTCATGTGCTCGCGAAACCAGGTGGAAAGCCGGTAGGTCGGAATGCCGTACTTTGAGGCAATCGCCTCCACGATGAGTTCGTCTCCATCGGGCATGTAATGCACATCGGTTATCTCTCGCTCACCGAAGTGCGGCCAGATCGCGACGAGCGGACGAAAACCGTGGGTCTCCGCCAGCGCCCTGAATCGTTTCAATCCCGCATCCACATTGTTGTCGCCGATCGCTTCGCGATTCCATTGAACAGGGTCGGCGTCGGCGCGAAAGTGAAACAGGTTTGCCTGAACCGCCGCGAGACGAAACAGATGAGAATTCCGGAATGCCCATTTCGCAGCCAGTGGGCGGTCGACGGGGCCTCCGAGCGGGAACGCTTCGCGATTGAAGTTGTCAAAATCATTCTCGACAAAAACGAGCACGACTTCATCGGGCGAGAACTGCACGCCACGAGTTTCCAACAACTCAATTTCCGCGAGCGTGCAATAGGCACTGATGCCGAAGTTCAGAACCTCCGTCTGTTCGGGCAAGAGAGCCTGAAGTTGAACCGCAACGCCTTGCCCCTCGGGTAGCCCAAACCCCTCCACCACGGAATCACCAAGCAGGATGATTCGACGCGTGCCGTCCGGCTTCACAATTTCTCGGTCAGCGTCACGTAGACCATGGGCGTTGGTGCGCTCGTAGCTGTCGATGAAATTGGGAGCGTCGTTGCGATAGTTCTTCCGCAGCTCGAAGCCAAGCAGTGGGTTTCTCGAGCGTTGATAGACGCACTGCTCACCGTCCGTTTCGATGACTTTGATTTCCGGAGCAAAGCCAAAAGTGCGAATACCAATTTCACAGCACACGAGAGCGAGCAGCGTCGCCACGCCGGCCAGGCCAAATCGCCACAAATGAGAACTTGTACCGGTCATGCGGCTCGTATTGACTAGGCTATTTCTGACATTTAAGCGAAAAAAACTCTTTATGCTGATTGTACCTTCATGTAGTCTAGACGGCTGGGTTTCAAATCGACAATTGCTTCTGGGAGAACGCTACTGCCGTTTAAGGGAAATGCTCATGAAAATTCTACGTCCCCCACAGGGGAAAATCTCTCTGTCGCTGCTCGCGACTTTTTTTGCCATTTTTGGCTTCACAAACCTGTGTCTCGCTCAGGTTGCTCAGGAAGTTGTTCAGGATGGGGCTTTCGCCTACTGGACGCTCAACGAAACAGGCCCTGGCGCTGCCAGCAACGCGGGTTCAAACACCGGCGAATCTGCCAGTTATCCAGACAATCCTCAAATTGAATTTGGTGTTCCCGGTATCGCGGACCCCAATAGTTCGGCAGTTCGCTTCCTCGGTTTTGCCGACGGTGCAACGGACGAGGTGAACGGTGCCGGTTACCTGGACGTTGGCAACAGCTCGTTGAGCAACGCCGGTGGTCCATGGATCGAAAAAACGATCGAGCTATGGTTCAACGCAGACGACGCCAACTCCGACACGGAACAGGTTCTTTACGAGCAGGGTGGATCGACGCGAGCGATGTCGATGTACATTCGCGACGGTGAAGTCTTCGTTGGAGCTCACAACTCGGCTGGCGATGGCGGCGCCGTGGCGACTCCGTGGCCCGCGGGTCTCGTTGGCGCGGGCGAAAGCGAACTGGCCTATGTCAGTACCGAAATTGAAAGCAACACGGACTATCACCTCGTACTGGTGATGGACGGTGACGACGACGGATTCGATGGCACGATCACCGGCTACCTCAATGGAGAGCAGTTTGGTGAGATTGACGGCATCGGAGCGTTATATGCTCATACGGACGCTATCCGAATTGGCGGCCCGGCGGCTCAGACGCACTTTGACCCTGAATACTCGGGGGCGACCCCGTTTGGTAACGACTCCGGCCTCAACGGCGACGCTCCTACGGACAATGCTCCCTACTTCTTCTCGGGCGTGATTGACGACGTGGCTCTGTACAACACTGCGTTGTCGGCAGATCGCGTCGCAGCACACTACGACGCCGTGAATTACCTTCCCGGTGATTTCAACGACGATGGAATGGTCGACATGACCGACTTCCTGGTATTCGCCGAGCATTTCAACAAGCCCGGCCTGTACTCGGAAGGGGACATCAGCTTCAACGGTCACGTTGATCTGCAGGACTTTTCCATCTTCCGTCAAGCACTTGCAAATGCGAACGCAGTCCCTGCTGCGTCGGTACCCGAGCCAGCATCGCACCTGATGGTTTGCCTTGCTGCTCTTGCTTTGCCAATGCTTCTTCGACGACGTGCTCGTTAAACAATCAAGAAAGATACTGGGAGATACACCCGTGAAACTAATAGACACTACACCCTGGTTTAAGACCTTGGCGTGTGTCCTGCTGTGCTTTTCTGGCTCGGCATTCGGACAACGCGCCTATTTGATCGTAGATCGAGCGACCGGAGAGGCGGAAGCCACCTCTTCCACGGACCTTGCCGTACATGGCTACTCGATCACCTCACCATCCGAAAACCTGAACGTGGAAGGCTGGAACAGTCTTACGGCACAGGGAGGCGAAGGATGGACCGAAGTTAACCCTAACACCGCAGAACTGGCTGAAATCACACTGACGCCCGGCGGACTTTCGCCAGCCGCCCGAGTGCCGATCGGCGCTCCGGTCAACGCGGGAATTTTGCCTGCTTCGGAGGACATCGGATTTCAGGTGGCTTCGACCGACGGCACCTCCAGCTCGATTATCGACGGTTACGTCATCTACACCGGCGCATCGCCGATCCCGACGATCACCGTGGATCGGGGAACAGGCGGCATCACGCTTTCTAACAGCGGCGGTTATGACGTCGACGGCTTCTCGATTCAGTCCGGCAACGGCCTGCTCCTTCCCGAAGGACTCGCGGAACTGGATGGATTTGCCAATTCCCCAGGTACGAACAACCTCCTGTTTTCGACGAACTGGGAAGGTTCGATCAGTTTTCCCAACGATTACTCACTGGGAAATGTGTTTAACCCTGCCGGCGGCGTGGCACTGACAGCAGAAGATCTCGTTTTCAGCTACACGCGTCCTGGAATGACGGAATCTTTCTCGGGTGCCGTCGAGTACACCGGTGCCGTGAATGACCTGACACTTGTTGTCGACGAGTCAACGGGACAGGCCACAATCCAACACATGACGCCGAACGTTGGCGCGTTGGAACTGACGGGTTACTCGATTCTGTCGGCAAGCGAGGGGCTCAGTACCGACGCCTGGACACAACTGGGCGGAGACTTCACAGCACTTGACCCTCGAGCGGACGCAATCGCCGAAGCTCGATTTGACGGCGCAACGACTGTTTCCAACGGCACTTCACTTGGCCTTGGCAACATCTTCGCCGGTAGCGCGCGAGATCTCGTATTCGAGTACTCAACGTCAACGACTGACAAGGCACTCGGATCTGTTCAATACGTCTTCGGCGCAAGCACCACCGAGCCAACCTGTAACGACATTGCGGCCGCACGTGCTGCTCTTGGCGTGATTGGTGACCTCAACGGTGACGGCGCTGTCGACTTCCCGGACTTCCTGACGCTTTCGGGCAACTTCAACGCAGAAGGCGTTGGCTACGAAGGTGGAGATATCGACTGTAGCGGACAAGTTGGATTCCCCGACTTCCTTTCGCTATCGGGCAACTTTGGAGCCATGGCCAATGGAGCCGTCGCTTCTGTGCCTGAGCCGACGACATCGGCATTGCTTTCCATCGCAATGCTGCTTGGCCTCTCCTTCCGACGAAAGCGTTAACCGAACCGAAACAGTTCCTTCCTCCGGGAAGGAAAACTTGAGTGAGATAAATCATGAAAAAGAGAATCTTCTTTATAGCTGCGACACTCATGCTCGTTTCGAGTACGGTGTTCGCACAACGCGAAACGAAGTTCCAGACGAGCTTCGAGTATGGGTCGCTCGGCGACGAACCCGTGGTATTTGAGCCTGCGGACCTCAATGGTGCCGAGGATCAGATTGGCGAATGGGTTGGAGATGAAATCCCCGAGGGTGCCGGTGGCAACATCATTGAGCTCCCCGACGCCGTGGGTTTCAAGAACAATCCGTACGATGGTGGACGCCTACTCGTTGTTGACCGCCCAGGCGGCAGCATCGAGGACGGAACCCAATTCAAGGGCTCCATCGACGCTGAACTGACCGACCCCGTCCTGCTTCTTGGGGCGGAGATTTCGTTTCAGCTGGGTGTCCGTCGAACCGGCGGTAACCACAACAAGGACTTTGACATTGTCGGTCGCGGCAGTGACGGCGAAGAGTCATTCCGCCTGCGTGTTGGTACCAACAACAACGGTGCCGAGCGGCTGGGTTATGTGACCAACGACGGCGCCGATGTCGTATTTGATCTTCCCGGTGACGGGGATCGCGCAGCGGACCTGAACAATACCGGCTACAACGCTGGCCTTGCAGGACCATTTGCCGATGACTCGGGTGGCCCGGGAGTGAACGCCGAATTCCCCGACATCAGCATCGCGCTGAGCCAGGACGGCTACGTCGTGAGTCTTGCTCACGACGAGTTGAACACCAGCGCCGACGCCAACTCGTATGTTTCGGACATCATTCCTTACAACGGCCCGGCAATGGACCTGGCACTCGTCGAATTCGGTTACAGCGGTTCGGCAAATACCGGACAGAACTCAGGCTGGTTCCTCGACAACATCGTTGTCAGCGGTTTTGAGGAAATCCTGCAGGGTGACTTCAACACCAACGGTGAACTCGACTTCGAGGATTACCTGATTCTTGTCAGCAACCTTGGGGGCAACGGACCGGACGGCGACTACGACTTCAACGGAGTCGTCGACCTCGGTGACTTTGCCCAGCTCAAAACGGCTTTCGCAGCACAAGGCGCGGCGGCGGCATCGGTTCCTGAGCCCGGGAGCATCTCTCTCCTGGTACTCGGGTTGGTCGGTTTCTTCGCTCGACGACGACGTCGCTAGGTTCAAAACAGCTCCGAAAGGAACAAACAAAATGATAATCAAGACTCTAAGAATGTTGGCGGTCCTTGCGGTGTTTGCCGCAAGCCCTCTGCTGGCACAGGATACGTTCTTCTCGTACGACTTCGATTTCGGCGGCGTGGATGAGCTTGGCTTTGCTATCGAGAGCATGGCTGAACTAAATGCCGAGGGAGATCTCACCGGTGAATGGTCCGGCGATGACTTCCCGTTCGCGGGCGACGACCTATCCAGTTACTTCGCTAACCTGGATGGCGGCAGTTGCACGGAAGAGTGCTTTAGCTCGGGAATCGTCCAAAGCCCCTTTGACGACAACGAGTCGATGCTCTTCATCGATCGACCGCGCGAAGCAGCCACGCACTACATGAACCTGACCGAAACGATTGACCTTCCCGGTGCGGAGTTTTCCGTGACGGTGGGGACGCGTCGAACCGGCGGTGGCGCGAATGAGCCAAAATCGTACGATTTCTTCGGCCTTGATTCGGACGGCAATGAGTCATTCCGAATCAAGATTCTCGCCGACGGATCCACCGAACGGCTGGGCTACGTTACCGATGGTGGCAACACCGTCGTGAAAGATCTGCCCACCGTCGAAGGTGAAGACATGCCCGATGACATCGCGAATACGGGCGGTCCACCGTTCGGAATCAATGATGACATCGTTGTCCTCAACGTTCGCCTTGGTGCCTCGGGTTACACCGTCGCCTACGAAAACCTGAATGGGACGAATTCGTACGTTACCGACACGCTGCCGTTTAACGGCGATGGTACGAACCTGGCTCAGATTGGCCTTTCGTATAGTGGCGTCGCAACCGCCACCGGTTCACAAGTCGGATTCGTCGTTGACGATGTTTTGGTGACCGGGTTTGAAGACCTCCTGCTTGGCGACTTCAACTTTGATGGTGACGTCGATCTCGACGACTTCATGACGCTGGCCAACAACTATGGCACGTTCAGCACCGACGGCGACTTTGACTTCAACGGCAAAGTCGACCTGGCAGACTGGGCTGGATTCTTTGACGCTTACCAGGCAGCCAATGCGGCTCCCGCTGCAAGCGTCCCGGAACCAGCCGGTGTCGCGCTGCTGGGAATGGGCGTAATCTTCGGCTTGCTGAGCCGTCGCCGACGACAGTCGTAGTCGCCGGCAAGTTAAACGACCTTCACTGTAGACTGAAGAGCCACCGGAATCCCGTGGCTCTTTTTTTTGTAATTTGGCCAAACGGTGGAGCCAACAGAGTCTTCCATGCGTTCTTTCAGGGGTGTACCAATACAAGCGGTGGTTGGAGACAGCATGTTTAACTTTCGATGGTTCGGCATTCTGAGCGTATTTGTCGCGTTTGCAGCTGGAAATGCAGCGGCTCAAAGCACCTTCTTCTCAACGGGATTCGAATACGCGATTGAGCCCGAGGGACTGCTGGAAGCGGTGGAACTCAACGGGGCCACGGGCCAAATCGGCATGTGGAATGGCGATGACTTTCCCGAGGCCGCTGCGGAGGGCTTCTTTTCCGGCGGATTCATAGGTGGGGACAGCGCCGGGTTCGTCGACAATCCGCACGGTGGCCGACTGCTGTACGTGGACAGACCGCTGGACCACACGATTCAATTCATGAATCTCACCGAAACCATCCCCACTTCAGGCGTGGCATTCTCCTTCACAGCTGGTTTGGCGAAAACGGGGCTCAACGGCGCCGCAGACATCGACCTGTTTGGGCTTGATGCAGACGGCAATGAATCATTCCGAGTTCGACTCAGTGCGGACGCCGCCGGTCAGCGACTGGGCTATGTGTCGGACGGAGCACCCGTCTTTGACCTACCGACCGCGTCCGGCGCCGACAGCGGAAACGACTTCGCACCAGCGACCGTCCCGTTGGGAGTGGCCGATAATCTGGCCAACGTGACGCTGACAATTGGGGATGATGGTTTCGTCATTGACTACGCAAACCTCAACCAATCCAAAGCCTACACCTCCAGCCTATTGCCCTTTAACGGCACAGCGAATGAGCTGGATCGCATAGCCTTGTTTTACCGCGGCAGTGAGCTGGGACCTGACCGGCAATCCGGTTTTTACCTCGACAATCTAAGCGTCGCGAATGGCGCGGAACCGCCTGCGCCGCCGCTGGGCAACCTGATCGGAGCGGTTAACCCGGATGGAAAAATCGTCTTGCGGGGAGACGGCCATCTCGTTCGTGGACTTGAGTTCAATTCCGAAGCAGGATTGCTTGTTCCGATTCCTCCGGGAGACAACACCGCCAACCCGGCTCCGTGGCAGGTACTATTGGCGAACACACCCCATCAGGTCGTACTTGGCTCTGTTGGTTCGACCGTCACCGTTGATGGCGAATTGGTAACCCCAGTTGGCTACACGGGCGAAACCCCCGAGACCGAGCTCAAGGCAAACTGGGGCAACGAGGCGTCCGAAAGCGTCGAGTTCACCGTCCTGAATCCCGAACCGATTCCGTTTTCGGGATACGTCAACGCGGATGGAAAAATCGTCCTCAGCGGCAACGGACAGGAACTGCTGGGGCTGGAACTTGTCTCGCCGTCAGGTCTCCTCGTACCAGCGCCAAACGACAGTGCCGTGCCCTTTCAGTTTGCAATTGAAAACTCATCCAGCCAGGTTGTTCTGGGCAACGTTGGTTTCACCACGACGATCGACGGCGATGTCGCGACAGACATCGGCTACGTGGGCGACGACCCCGCAACGGAAATCATCGCGTCATGGGGCGGAGCGGATACCATTTCCCGACGGTTCACTATTACGGGGACCGCACTTAGCCTCGATTGCAACGGCGACGGAGTCGTCGACGAGGGTGACCTGTCCTGCATCTGCGAGACCCCAACGTCGTTGAATAGCCTGCTGGCAACTCTCAATCTGGAGATCGGCGACCTCAACCTCGACGGCTCGGTCGAATTTCTTGACTTTCTCATCATGAGCGGGAACTTTGGAACGCAGGGCGACTACCTGGACGGGGATCTCAACTGTGACGGGAATGTCGAATTCGCCGACTTCCTGGAACTTTCATCCGTCTTTGGTGTGTCATCCAATGCCGAAACGGTGCCCGAACCACACGGCATGCTGATGCTGCTGGGCGGACTCCTGCTGGGCTTCACGGTCCGCAAACGACGTCAGCCAGCAAGCTGATCTCCTATCACGCTGGCTGAAGATCAAAGCGACGTCGCCACCGAAAAGAACCAATCTTTCCGAATCTGGCGTAAGCGCAGTATCCTCAATGAATGCAGGGAAGTTTTCAAATCACGGCAAATCTCGTCGATGTCATTTCCGGCGTGATTCAACCGGCACGTGTTTCCGTTGTCGATGGACGTATCGCAGCAATCGAGAGCGTTGACGCTGCGCAGGGTTTCCTGTTGCCAGGCTTCGTCGATTCTCACGTCCACATCGAAAGTTCCATGTTGCTCCCCGCCGAATTCGCGCGAGTTGCCGTGCGACACGGTTCAGTTGCAACCGTCTCCGATCCACATGAAATTGCAAACGTTTGCGGCCTCGACGGGATCGACTTGATGCTCGAGAACGCGAGCACTTCTCCATTCAAGTTTCATTTCGGTGCGCCCTCATGCGTACCGGCGACCAACTTTGAAACCGCCGGAGCGAACCTCGACGCGTCTGCGGTGGAACGCGTACTGAAGACACCAGGCATCAATCATCTCAGCGAAATGATGAATTTCCCGGGGGTGATTTCCGGCGACGATGAAGTTCACAGAAAAATTGAAATTGCGAGGGCACTCAACCTGCCCGTGGACGGTCACGCTCCGGGTCTACAGGGCGAAATGGCCGTTCGTTACTTTGCGGCGGGAATTTCAACCGATCATGAATGTGTAACGCTCGCGGAAGCCGAGCAGAAGATTGCCTTAGGCTGCCGGATCGCCATTCGGGAAGGGTCCGCGGCCAGAAACTTCAACGCACTCTGGCCGTTGATCGATCGATTCCCTGATGAATGCATGTTTTGCAGCGATGACAAGCACCCGGACGACTTGCTAGATGGCCACATTAACCAGCTAGTCTCACGTGCGATTCGCAACGGCTGTGATGCGATGAATGTATTCCGCGCCGCAACGCGAAATCCTGTTCAACACTACAACCTCGATGTCGGCCTGTTGCAGGTCGGCGATCCCACTGACTTCATCCTGGTGCGGAATCTGGAAGAACTGGAGGTGCAACAAACGTGGATTGACGGAGTTTGTGTGTACGGCGACGCCACGGATCACTTGCCCACGAAACACTCCAGGCCCCTGAATCACTTTGTTGCTCACCCCATTTCGTCCGATTCGATTGCATTGCCTGCCGAGTCCCTACGAGCCCGCGTCATCACGGTGGAGGATGGACAACTCGTCACAGGACAGTGCGAATTGCCAGTCCAGGTTCGACGCGACCTCGCCATCTCCAACGTATCCAACGACGTGTTGAAACTGGTCGTCGTCAACCGTTATGCCGATGCTCCTCCGGCCGTTGCCTTCGTGCAGGGATTCGGTCTCGAGCGGGGCGCGTTTGCCTCGTCGGTGGCCCACGATTCTCACAATGTAATTGCCGTCGGCGTTGACGATGAAGATATCGTCAACGCGATCAATTCTGTCATTGCGTCCAGGGGCGGGCTCGCCGTCGCCAGCCCGGATCGTCACGATCTTCTACCTCTACCCATTGCGGGACTCATGAGCGACCAGGATTGCGAAACCGTGGCGAACCACTATGAAAAGCTTGGAACGGCCGCACGGGGGTTGGGCTGCCAGCTGCGTGCCCCCTTCATGACACTGAGCTTTCTTGCGTTACCTGTAATCCCCAAACTAAAGCTCACGGACCGAGGGTTATTCGACGTCAACCAGTTTGAATTCGTGTCTGTTTTCGCCCAATAGGTGTTTTAAAACGTCGGTTTCCGTTGTCACTTGAAGGCCGCCGACACTTCTTCGAAAATGTCGGCGGCCATACGGACTTGGGGATTGCCGCAATTCTTCTCATGACAACCATAGTTTCATTGACTGTGTACAGTTGTATACTCGATGATCCACGGACGACGATGGTTGAATAAACAGTAGAGGGAATGATGCTAAAACTGCTCACCAAGAAACAGAAAGCAGTCTTTCAGTTCATCAGGGAGAAGATTGAGAACCGCGGCTACGGCCCGACGGTTCGCGAGATCGGCGACAAGTTTGGTATCGGTTCTCCCAATGGCGTGATGTGCCATTTACGGGCGCTCGAAAAGAAAGGGCTGATCACGCGCGAGCCCAACCGGTCGCGGGCAATTCAGATCTCCAGCGAGTTTCTTGAGTCCGAGGCAGGACTTCCGATGTGCGGGCAGGTCGCCGCTGGTGTCCTCCACGAAGCAATCGAACAGAACGAGCGTATCGATTTTGGCGCCATGTTCGCAAGGAAGAGCCAGTTTGTACTGGAAGTCACGGGCGACTCGATGATCGAAGCACACATCGCGGACGGCGACTATGTGATCGTAACAAAACAGCGGACGGCACAACCGGGCCAAATGGTGGTTGCCCAAACCGAGGACGGTGAGGCAACTCTGAAATACTGGTTCCCGGAAAAGTCGCGCAAGCGAATTCGCCTGCAACCTGCGAATTCAAAGATGAAACCGATTTACGTCAAAGACGCAAAAATTCTGGGAGTCGTATCCGGCGTAGTGCGTCAGGTCTGACGCGAGCAACATTCGCCGAGTGTCGTTCGCCGTGTGTAGCCGGACTCCTCGACGCCGATGGGGCTCACAACGGGCTTTCGTCTCGGTTATCATACGGCGATGAAATCCATAGAACTACGTCAGGCACTACACAACGGACGGCGAGCTTTCGGAACACTGGTCGTTTCCGAGTCGCCACTCTGGCCACGAGCGATCGCGACCGTCGGTCTCGACTTCGTCTTTATTGATACGGAACACATCGCGTTGACCATCAGTCAGGTTGCCGACATGTGTCAGTCGTATCGAGGTGTTGGGTTACCGCCCATCGTGCGCATCCCGTCGCCGGACGCCACCGCCGCGGCAAAGATGATCGACATTGGTGCCGCCGGTGTGATCGCCCCCTACGTAGAAACGCCCGAACAGGCGACAGCGCTCGTAGGAGCCATTCGCTACCGTCCGCTCAAGGGACAACGCCTACAGGAACGACTGGACGGCAAAGAGTTCGAACCCGAGCTGGAGTCTTACATCGCCAATCGCAACGATCCCAACCTGCTGGTGCTGAACATCGAGAGTGTTCCCGCAATACAACGGCTCGATGAGATCCTGGCGGTGAAGGGTGTTGATTCGGTACTGATTGGCCCGCACGATCTGTCTTGTAGCCTTGGAATTCCCGAGCAATACGAGCACCCGGAATTTCTTGCCGCCTGCGAAACCATTTTCAAGACCGCTCGGTCACATGGCGTGGGCGCCGGCATCCATTTCATGGGCGAAGTGGAGCAGCAGCAACGATTTATCGAGTTGGGCGCGAATATGTTGATCCACAGCGCGGACATTGTGCTGGTGGCCAAACATCTGAAATCCGACCTTCAGGAATTACGGGAAAGAGTTGGCGAGAGCCAGCGCGACGTCGATGGCGAGGTCGACGCGATCTGAATCGTGCGAATATCGCCCGACCACGCAAAACCAATCAAGATGTGAGTGCCCGAAACGAATAGCTGCGAGTTGTTACCGATTACCGGGAGACGTCGTTGTGATGATTCGCGTACTGCTCGCCCTGAGTTTTCTGTGTGCAACCCTCGCGTCAACGGGCTGTCGGATACGTGTCGCTCCAGCAACTAGCAGTGTCGTCTTTGTCATTGATGCGTCGGACAGCATCCCGTCGGAGCGACGCGGCGAAGTCATCGCCTACGTAAATCGCTGTAGCAAACAGCGAGGGCAGGGCGACCGAGTCGGCGTCGTGACATTCGGCAACGCAGCGAACACCGAAGTGTTCCTGATTCCCGAACAGTTCCGAATTCCTGATCGCTTCGAGAACCCGGTAACGACCACCGCTTCGGACATTGGCAGTGGTATCGAACGAGCAATATCCATGCTCGACTCTCACGGTCACCGCCGCATTGTCCTCATCACCGACGGTAATGAAACCAGGGGAGACGCTCTCGCGGCAGCCGCGCAAGCCGTCGAAAAGGGAATTGACATCGACCTCATTCCGATTCGCTTTGAAAAGCACGACGCGGTTGTTCAGGCCGCTGTATCGCCGGCGACCGTCTCGATCGGCGAAGCGTTCGAAATCAACATCGCCGCGCAATCCACCAGCGACCTGTCGCCCGGGGAGGGAGTGCTTCGCGTCGACGTTCACTCAGCCCATGGCGTCAAAACAATCGACCGACGACCGGTGTCGCTGACGACGGATTTGCAGACGTTCAGCCTCCAGCACCGATTCGACGGTATCGAGGACGTCGGCGAAGTCGAAGCAACCTTCCTCCCGGCGGCAACCTCCCGGGATGACGTTCCCTGGAATAGCACGGCAGCGATCCCGGTCGGCCTGAAATCTCCTCAAAGCGTCCTCGTACTCGTTCGTCACGAGCACCACGAGCGAATCAGCAATATCTCAGCACGTTCGCCACTCACTGCACCGCGAACATTCGATCTGCGCGACGTTTCTCAGTGGCGAATGAATCGGCTTTCCCAACTACAGCATTATGACGCCATCGTGCTTGTCGATCTGACGCGAGGTTCGGACATCAACCAGCATCAGGAACGACTACTGGTGACGGCCGCAGAAAGTTTCGGCGTGGGACTGGTGATGATGGGAGGCCGAAACGGGTTTGAGAGCTGGGGCGGCAGTGATCTCGAAGACGCATTGGCGGTTCGATTCGCGACGCCACCCACACTCGCCACCGCGGTAATCTTGCTGGGCAGCGAGAAGAAAGACGATGTCGCTCCCATCGTCGCCGCCCGGCAATTTGTAAAATCAGCGAAGCCGGAACATCAGATCGGCTTCCTTCGAAGCGGCAAATGGCTGGGGCTACCTGGCATGCACAAGGCCGGAAACAACCGGTCACCGTTCCAGTCGGCGCTCGGGCACGCTCTAAATGAGGCAGGCACCCGACGATACGATCCCACACGAAGCGAAGTGAAGACAGCCTTCCAACTTGCAGCAAAGGAACTGACCAGGGTCAGGGCGGACCGGAAACGCATCCTTTTGATTGGCGGCGTTCGCGGTTCACTACGCAAAGGAATCGCGTCGCCGTTGCAGGCTCCGGGAGTTGAAGTCATTGCGGTTGAGAAACATCGATCGACAAAGTCCGAAATTGAACGCATTGGTGGACGACACTTTGACCTACGGGCGAAACGCGGACAGGTTGTAAGGGAACTCGCTGAGCCCGTTCCGACACGTTTCACCCGGCAACATTTGACTCCCACGATCGCTGATGCCACTCATCCCATTCTGCAAGACATCCACCAACTGCTACCGGTTAGTGATGCTTCGCGTTTGCATATCGCAGACGACACTCGCGCCACCGAATTGGCTCGCGTCGAAGTCGAAACATCATTGGAGACGTACTCGATTCCGTCGCTGGTCGCCGGCCAGTACGGCTCCGCAAAGACGGTCACCGTGTCCACGGATGCCTTTGAGCAATGGTCCCGATTGGCGCAGTATGACTCTGTCTTGCTGGACAACAACAGAACTATCAAGGACGTACAAACTGGCTGGCAACAATTGCTTTCCAACACGATTTCGTGGGCCAGCCGGACGCCAACGACATCCATCGAATTTGAAACAGCGTTGCACGGCAGAGACCTCGTTGTCTCGATTCCAACGCCACAACAGCTCGAAACACCCGTCACGTGCTCGATTGTCGGTCCCGGACCGGGTACCGCCAAACTGCGGCTTCAGCAGGAAGACGGTGTGCTACGAGGTCGACACACGGTCCAGGGAGGTGGCGTCTATTCGGTCGTGACAGCGATCGGCGGCCAGGTCTCATTACCCACAAACGTATTCGTTGGGTCCGCCGAAGACGCACTCCGTGAAAACGAGACTCTACTCGTGGAAATTGCCCGGCTACAAAACACCGACGGTCGACTTGGCCGCATCCTGGAACTTTCCGCCGCTGCGCGGAACAATCATTTTCAATTCGACGCACCGTGAACGACCTCCCCAGGCAATCGACCTACATGCGACGCTGCCTTTCACAAAGCTGAAGCTCGAAACTTCCTCGAAAACCTTTGGCGAAAGCATGCAGCCGCTGATCCGCCTTGACCAGTCGGTGCCAAACCAACCATAAATGGGGGTCGGATGATGTTGTCATTTCGTAGGGAGACGAGCGATGAAGCGTTTGCTGTTCAGGTTCGGGCTGCTGGGACTCACGCTCTTGATTGGTGGTGTCGGCGGCATCGCGTGGATGCAATTGATGCGTTCAAACGATGTATTCATCCACGACAGCTACGCGTTGCTCAACGCGGAAGATCAACCGATTCCTTCGTCGCCGGTATACCCGCCGGAGTTCGCGCAAGCCCCGCCCGTCGTACAGCATCCAACCGCCCTACCGGACGAACCCCACGTGACGTTGGTATCGGATACGTTCAATCCTCAGCAGCCAAGATTCAGCGTGCCGGATTTCGACACGCCAGCTGCACCTGAGTTCGGCGCGCCTCGCGCAAGTGATGCTCCGCCTCACAATGCGATTCCGAGCCATGCCCCAAACCGCTTCCGATCCGCACCGCAAGCATACGGCAATCCTGTCAGGCAACCAGCCACTTTTTCGCAGCCAACGGATCGTTTTGATGCGCCGCCGGAACCGTTTCTGAACGAGCCGCAACCAATCCTTCCTCCCGAACACCTGGCCGACCCGGTGAATCTGATGGATGGCATGGCCTATTTGCTGCGAGTCACCCGCAAGCAAGAAGGCGAGTTGACGCAAGCCATCATGCAGAATCGGATGTACGGCGGCAAACAGGTTCCCGTCACGGACATGTCCGATCCACATGGCGTGCCGGAGCTTCGCATTTTTGCAGAAGATGTTGAAGTGACCAGCGTCGACGGCAATTTCAAACTGACCTGCCAGGGAAACGTTTCGGTTGTCGCCAGCCAGAGTATGTTGCGAGGCGACGGACTGAGCTACGAAGACGGTGTATTCCGCATTAAGTCGTCAGATATCGTCACGCCTGATACGGAAATCAAAGCGGGCGAAATTGAGTTTGCCTTTGTCGTTGGCGGAGTGTCCGTGGATCGCATCGTTCACGCACGTCCGTTGGAACCAGCAGGCGACGAACTCAACCAGAGTCGCTCCGATCCCTCCATCGAGCCGGTGGATTTCACGGCCGAGACCGAACCACAATCACTCGAAGAAGCACCACCGGTCGACTTCACCGAGTAGCCGCCACGGCGCCGGTCGCCGCAAGCACAAACTAGTTGTCGCGTTCGGCGTCTTCCGCATTGACGGCAGGAAACCACTTCGCCAGTTCCGCTTTCACATTCGAGAGTGAAGCCTCACTGGCCAGATTGTTCCATTCATTTGGATCGGCTGTGTGATCGTACAGTTCCTCGCTGCCATCGGCGTAGCGAATGTATCGATACCGTTCGGAGCGTAGCGCGTGATTGTTCCGTCCGTGCGTCGTGAGAGATGGGCGATCCCACTCGGCATTTGCGTTAGCGAGCAAAGCTTTCAGACTAACGCCCTCCAATTCGCCGCGTGCTGGCAGATCGCAGATGTCAACGAGCGTTGGGTAGATGTCCAGCAGATTCACTGGGCGGTCACAGCGCTGCCCCGGTTGCGTAAGGCCCGGCACAACAAACATCATGGGCGTCCGGGTGGCTCTTTCCCACAACGCGAACTTGCGCCAATGCTGCTTCTCTCCAAGATGCCAGCCGTGGTCGGTCCACAGCACGACGATTGTGTTGTCCTTATCGGGGCTGGTGTCGAGAGCATCCAGCAGCCGCCCAACTTGCGCATCGGTAAATGCGATGGAGGCGAGATAACCCTGCACAGCATGCTTCCATTGATTGTGAGCCAGTACCCTGGAGTGATCTTTGTCCGGCTTGGCAACTTTCCGCCCTGCCGCCGGTACGTCATCGAGATCCGTCTCCAACACCTTCGGAAGCTGAATGCCCTCCAGCGGAAACTGGTCGAAGTATTTCTGCGGGACATACCATGGCAGATGCGGCCGAAAGATCCCACAGGCGAGGAAGAACGGCTTGTCGCGATCTTGCTGAAGCTGATCCGTCACCCACTCGACCACCTTGTGATCGCTCATCTGATCATCGGCAACCTGGAGGGGGCCCCAGTCGAAATGACCAGTACGTTCAATACCGTTCAGCGGTTTTCCAGCCGGTCCGGGATCCGCAGGTCGCGGCTTCTCCTTTGATGGGAAATAGACGTCCCAGGAAGCCGGATCGGGATATCGACCGTGATAGATTTTCCCCGCCCCCATCGCCGTGTAGCCATGCTGCATGAAGTGTTGCGAAAGCGTCACCGCATTGGGCATTGCCTTTCGCCACGGCTGCGGATTGTGATAGACACCAGAAGTGGACGGGCGTATTCCCGTCATCAGGGCGGCGCGTGATGGATTACACGCCGGTGCGGCACAGTGACCATTGGTAAACAGCGTACCCCGTGCTGCGAGCCGGTCGAGATTGGGCGTGCTCGATTGTGGATGGCCACCAAGTGCTCCGATCCAGTCATTCAGATCATCGATCGCGATGAAGAGCACGTTCGGCTTGTCGGCAGCGGGGCAGAGCATCGCGACAAACAACACGAACAATGCAGCAAGGCTGGCTGGGTACGTCATCTGTTTGTCCCGCAGGGTTGGTTATTTGACAATGACTTTCGGAGGATGCGCGAAATCCTGCCACAGTCGTTCCGATGCGGTGGCGTCCGCCGGTCCATCGTGCGAAGCGAAGCGAAATCGTGAGGAGTACGGCGTGTCGGATTCGAGCTTGAATTCCCCCAACGCCATCGGGGCGAAGCAAAAGTACGGCTTGTTCGGATGCAACCTCACGGTCTGCGGTGCGCGAAAGTTTCGCATCGCTCCCATCACCACCAGTCCGGCGTGCTGACTGCCAATGGGGCCGTGCATGTCTACCCAGCGAGCTCGAGTGTGATTGCCGTCGGCCCGCGTGCGGCCTTCACTGGTGAGAAAGCCTCCCGTGGCGGGCGCATCGCTACCTGCGTCACCACGGTTGTCTGATTGCTTTCCGGTCGTCAGCCACTCGGCGGGCCCTCGCATGCCGAATCCACCGTAGTGGTACTCGTTGACGATCACGGGGTCTTCCGTCGCGGTCGACTGCCGCGAGAAAATTTCGAACAGAAAGGGGCTTTTCGAATTGTAAACGCGAACCTGCCATGTCTCGTCAATCGCTGGAACACGCTTACCTTCGCGAACGGCAACGTGCGTCAGCTGCACCGTGAATTGTGCAAACACAGGTCCACTCGTCATGCGATGTTGCATCGCTTTGAATTCGACATCTCCTTTGCCTTTGGCCTGATTCCAGAAGTCCACCGGGGCATCGCGAAAGTGCGCATTGACCCAGGCATTGAACACACCGTGCTGATGCGGATGATCCTTCTCGAAGTCACCCGTCACCACATTGCCCTGGGGCGTATAAACAGGATGGATGTAACCGCTGCGTCGATAGATGGAATCGATACCTTCAGGAGCTTCCATCACGCCATGATTGAACTTCATCACGGGTGCGTCGTCTACGGAAACCGTAATTCGACGACCATCGTCTTTGCAGGTGACGTGCTTGTCGGGGCGAATTCGCGTGGGGCTGGGAACCAACCTGTAACTTCGCCGACTCCCCGGCTCCATCCGATCATGAATCATCCAGATCACTTTCGGCGACTTACCACCAAATCGTTGCACAGGAATCTGCGAGCCGTCATCCTCGCGAACCAGTTTGAACCATTTTGTGTCGCTGAGCGTGTCCGGCAATGGAAAGGTGACAGGACAGTTTTCGCGAGCGTGCCCGCCGGCGTGCACCTCCAGAACGACATCCGCTTCCAGTCGAGCGACCGACAGACACAGTAGGCAAAGTGAAATGATTCTGCACATGATGTGCTCCCGTGATGTAACAACCGAACACATTCTCGCCTAATCCCGCAACCAAAACAAACCTCCGAGAGGAATGGCATGGACGATATGCAGCACAAGTCCGGCGTCGACGAAATTCGCACGCGATTCGACAACGATGTCGAACGCTTCTCGAACCTTGAAACCGGGCAATCTGCCACCATCGACGCGACGATCGCCCTGGACCTGGTTGCCCGAGCTGCGGTTGCCACGACACCGCATGCAAAACGACTCCTCGACATTGGCTGCGGTGCCGGAAACTTCTCTTTAAGAACACTGGCCGAAGGACACTTCGACGCCGTCACGCTGGTGGACCTTAGCAGCAACATGCTGGATCGCGCCGTGCAGCGGATCACCGAAAAGCACGATATCCAAATCGAAACCCGGCAGATCGACATCCGCGAGCTTGAATTACCAAACCAGAAATTCGATATAGTCGTCGCCGGCGCGGTGCTGCATCACCTGCGCCATGAGGAAGAATGGGAACAGGTGTTCGCTCGAATCTTCCAGATGGTGAAACCCGGTGGTGGATTCTGGATCTTTGACATGGTAGCCAGCAGTAATCCCGCCGTCAGCAATCTGCAGGACGAACGCTACGGCGAATACCTGACGGAGCTGCGCGACGCAGCCTACCGCGACCACGTGTTCGCCTACATCGAGAAAGAGGACACGCCCCGACCGCTTACGTTTCAGCTGGAACTGTTATCGCGAGTGGGTTTCTCTGCCGTGGATGTGCTGCACTTCAACACTCGTTTTGCGGCGTTTGGCGGGTATCGGAACTAACCGTCGGCGGCCGGCGCGTGAGACGCAGCCCCGGCGACAATCATTCGTTCATGTAACTCGCACGAGCAACACCAGCCGCTCCGATGTACCCGGCGTAGCCTCCGAGCGAAGCAAAGTCGATGTGCGTGCGACGCTCGAGCGACTCGAAGGCGCGGTTGTGCGTTTCCGTGCGAATGCGTTCGAGAAAACGCCGGCCAAGGTCCGTGGCGTTGCCACCGAAGTCCATGGCGCCGCCAAAGATCACCGCCTCCGGGTCGATAATGTGAATCAGATTCACAGCACCGTAACTGAGGTATTCGGCCGTCTTCATGACGATTTCGAGCGCTAGTTCGTCGTCTTTTTCAGCTTCTTCGGAGACCATCAGGGCAGTCAGCGTTTCGCCGTTGGCGATACGTTGCGAGAGCGTACTGGCGCGACCCTCCGCCAGAGCCTCTTCCGTTCGTTTGACAACTGCCGTGGCGCTGGCATAGGCCTCCAGGTGCCCGGCGCGACCACAGCCGCACATCCGTGCTTCGGAATCGGTGGCGATATAGGTGTGACCGCATTCGCTGCCATGACTGTGTTCGCCGCTGATGAGCATTCCGTCGACGATAATTCCGCCGCCGACCCCCGTCCCAAGCGTAAAGAGCACCAGACTCCTGAAGTCTTCACCGCTGCCAATCCAGAACTCACCGTAGGCCGCGGCGTTCGCATCATTCTGAAATGCGACCGGTTTCTCAATCACGTTTCGCAGTTCGTCACGAATTGGAAAATTCCACCACGCGCGAAGATTGTGCGGCTGCAACAACATCCCTGCGGCGATGTCCATCGTCCCAGGCGTTGCCAACCCGACGTGCACGATCGAGCGCATATCCAGACCAGCATCCGTAACCAGTTGGTGGCTCACTTCACGCATCCGGCGACAGGCGTCTTCGGGTCCCTTCTCCTGATGAGTGGGCACGCTGGTACGGGCAATCGTGCGACCGTGATCGTCAACGATGCCAAACTTGATGCCCGTTCCGCCGACATCGATCCCGAGAAAGAAAGGAGCCGTCGCTTGCTTGTATGAGATGAGTTCAGTTCGGTCCGACATGGTTGCTCTTGGATGTTTTCCCTGATTGAATTGGGCGTCCATCCCGGCAGGAGTATACGACCAGTTGGAGATATCGACAATTGTCGGCTAACCACTGTGGGAATTACGCCGTAAATCTGTGCTGGAGATGTCGTCTCGAAACCGGGATTCGGGGACGATCGTGAACAGGTTGACGGCGAATTCCGGAATCTCAATTGCTTCAGCGCCTACGAACTGATTCTTCACGTGGCGGCCGAACACGATGAATCGACAATCGCAATCTGCGAGCAACGCTATCGCTGCGTCCCGCGCGGAAGCATCCTCATAGTACTTTTCGTCGAACAATCGCAGCGCGGTGTCAGCCCCAATTACGAAGCGACAGCCCGGGAACAGGCGTGCCTTGTCGGCGAACGTCGGTGCATTGGTAACCCATACCGGATCGTCCGGGAATTGCAGAAGCCGGCGTTCCACCTCGTTCGCCGTGAGCGACGGCTTGTCCACGTTGGCGATCGAGATTTCGAATTCGACTGGGAGTTCGACGAGACTCGCAGCCAGATCGGCCATCCTTCGATGAGCTCGATGTAGCGGGTTGAACGAACCGGAAAGAATGCATTTCTGCGGAGCCGTCGGCGCCGTGCAATACGCCTCGCGTTGCCGGGCGATAATTTCCTGAATGGACGATGTGTGATTCAACCCGCGAGCCCTCGATCCAGCAAAGGGCATATTATGTCACGGGCCCCAGCGTAATGCAGCCCTTGAGCTGGGCGCCAATCTCCGCCAACCGCTCTTTCGCGGCCAACAACTCGTCTCGCTGGGATTCCCCAAGGCGAACACAAATGAAGGTGGCGTCCGCGACGGCGGCGATCGCTTCGGCCGCCGATGAAGTGGCGAGACCTCCGTCAACGAGAATCAATCCAAACTCTTGCTTCCATTGAGCGTTGGTCGTAGCGGCCCACTGTACCCGATCGGATTCGGACCGCTCCAGCGCGGAATGTTCAGAACCACACGGCAACAAGCTCAGCTTTTCGCAGGAAGTCTGCTGTACCGAATCCTGCCAACCGGCGGTGCCGTTCATGGACTCCAACACTCCACGGCCTGTCTTCTGGAAGTTCTGACTCATGGCCCGACGCTCCGTGTCCGCGTCAACCAACAGCGTCGTGTCATTCCGTTTCCCGCAGACGAACATGCCGAGTCCGGCAATCACGTCAGTCTGTTGCGGATCGTCATCGAGCCCCAATAGCAAGACGGTGTGCGGACCATCACCCGGCAATTGAACGTCCAGATGCGAGCTGAGTTGCCCCATGCGCACCCCAAACTCAGAATGGAGGAGACGCCCGGCGAGCGATACTTCGTAGTCCGTTGCTCCCCGCGATTCCCTGCTGACCGCTTCTCTCGACACTGCGGGTTCAAGTGCCTCCGACAGCTCAACCTGGGACTGCTCAACCTGGGACAGCTCAACCTGGGACTGCTCAACCTGGGACTGCTCAACCTGGGACTGCTCAACCTGGGACTGCTCAACCTGGGACTGCTCAACCTGGGGCTCTATGATCTCGGCTGGTGGTTGCTCTCCAGAAGGAGACGCTTCGGACGTCGTCGCATCCTCGACACCGGCGCTGAAATCTTTCACATCGGCAGAAGAATCATTCGTGTCGTCCGGTTCCTCCGCCGGCTCGAGCCGCGTTTCCGTCTCGATAACCGGCTCGGGTGTCAATTCGGTGTCGGCGTTCAGAATTGGTTCTGTATCCTGACTCTCAACCTGGTGCTCCTCAACCTGGTGCTCCTCAACCTGGTGCTCCTCGACGGTGGGTGGCACGTAGGGTGTGTCGGCAACCGGAATAAAATCCGAATAGGAAAGCGGACCATTCGATGAATCGTCACCTGATGAAGCGGTGCCCAATCCGCTGCTTCCCGTTGTGCCTCCGCCAGGTTGCGCGTCCCCCGCATCGGAGTCTTCTATCTCGGGTTCCAACAGGATGTTCGGGTGAACCGAATTCGAACGTGGTACTTCCGTGGACTTTGGCGAAACCGGCGGAATCGCTTCCGCAAAAATCCCCATCCCTTCGGAGTCCGATTCCGGCTGCTCGTCTTTATTCACAATGGGAATGCTGGCCCACGTTTTCAACACGGGGTTGTACGCGGCGGGAGTTGCGACCGGCGCCGCCGAATCGGGCGATACTGTTTCTCGCGGCAGAGCTTGCCCCAGACCAGCGGACGCGGGCAAGGCAACGTCCACATCAGATGTCGAGGACGTTACAGAGGAGTCGCTTGCTGTCGAGTCGGACGGTGGCGTCCCTTCCTCCGTGCCGTTGCCAGAATCGGACGATGGGGCTTCCGCCTCACTCGCGAGACCGCTGAACTCATCGACATCGTCGGCCCCATCATCCCAGGATGCCTCTTCGGGCTCCATCGAGATTCCCAACATATCCTCGACGAATCTCAAAACGTCCTCGGCATCCTCATGTTCGTTAACTGCGTCTATCGGTCCCGTGGGGGGCGACATTGCAACGATCTCGGGTTCCGGCGTAGCAGCCTCGCCATCGCTGGACAACGACGGATTCGTTTCCCGGGTATCGTGTTCGACGTCCGGCTGGATTCCTTCCTCAGCACGAATTTCATGCATCCGGGCCTGATCAGCCTCGAACATTCGCCGATACTTTTCCAACGAGGCTTCTTCTGAGTCCATCGTGGTTTCGGTCATACTCTGATCGACAGATGGCACACTCTCAAACAGTTGGTCGTCTGCTTCCAGTTCGACTTCGGCCCCCAAATGTAATTCGACATCCGTGTCCGGCTCGGACTCAGCATCCTCCGCTGGTAGATCAGCCTCGGGCTGCCGCGCCGCCTCGTTGATGTTACTCGTATGCGACATGCCGCCGTCTACATCGAGTTCTCCCGTCGCAGCCTGATCCCCCGAACCGGTGCCCGCCCCCGGCTCCTCCGATGGCGTGTCCGTGACGAGTGACAATTGCATGCATTCCGCCAGCTCGGTCAGCGAGTCCGCAGTGGAATGTCCAGGAGCATCCGCTACGAATCGGTATTCGTCAGTCGTTGGAAGTGAATCTTCGGCGACGTCCGCGTCGAACGCCTGCCCGGCTAAATGCGACTCACTGCCCGCGGCAGAAGTCAGATACGCGCCGCCAAAATCTGGTCCCGGCGATTCTTGTTCGAGGAGCACGCGCGGTGACGAAGCGTAGGATTCGGCAGGAGCGTCCGCGTCGCCAACCACATCGAACCGCGCCGGACGCGAATCCGCGACTGCCTCTTCAACATGCTCCGCGAAGTCAGTCGCATCTTCCGCATCCGCGCACACTGCTTGATCTTGCGCGGGGGCATCCTCCAATTCAAGCCCATCGAGACTACCCGTCGCCTCCATTGGCTCAAGCGAGGACGGGCTGCACTCCTGCTCGTTGCGTTCCGGCACCTCGCACGCGGACTCTGAAACCGGCTCGGTATCTACAGGAATCGGTGAGGCAGATTCGCGTTCGACGTCGACACGGGGCTTTGCTTTTGGGGTTTCAAACAATCCACGCTCAGCAAGCGTTTGCAAAGCTGCGTCAAAGCGTCCCATCTCGTTATCCTCTTGAAACTGGTTGTTGGCCAGCGCTCGCAGAAGTCAAACTCGACGGCGCCAACGGGGTCGCATCAGAGCGACGAATGGTTCACTTGGTCCGTCGCATTCCGGAGAACAGTGATCGAAACCGCTTCTTGCGTTTCGGCTTCTCAGCGCGATCATCGATTCTGGCACCTTCACCCAGCGCCACTTCTTCACGCACCGAAGAGGCAATATCGGTGACGGCATCGACCAACTGGTCCGCTGTCGCCGCCTCCTCGCTGGCGAGGCCGTCCTCTGGCGAGGAGCAATATTCGCTCGACGGGTAATCTGCCGAGTCGTCCGTTTCCACCGAGGCTTCGTAGAGATTTTCGGCACCGCTCGTTTCTGGACGGGATTCAAGCGTTTCGCCATCATCCGTCGTTTGCTCGTCCGTCAACTGCGGCTCGTTCTCATCGTCATAGTAGGCCGACAGTGGCTGGAACCCGGCCGACGGTTGCGGACTGTCCGACTCACGGTCAGCAATCGCCACGCCACCCCCAGAATCAGACTCCCCGATCAGCTCCGCCTCATGCATACGCAAACCGGGATGTGCGGCGGACAGTTGCGCTGACAGATGTCGGCTGTACGCCGAAGTGACATTTTCGTAGTCGCCTCGTGCAATCAGGCTAGGGGAAGTGAACTGCTGAATGACGATCTCTTCCTCCTCGAAATCGTCGCCGAACGGGTTTGATGCCTGATCCATGGTGAGCTCCAGAGGCAATTCGGTCGCTGTAGATTCGTTGTTGGCGTCGTGCGGTTCGTAGCTATTCAGCTCTTCCGTGAAGTCATCCGTCACCACATCGACCGACGTAACGACGGTGTCATCCTCTATGCCTTCCGCTACGAAGTCGGTGCCCTCGGCTCCATCGGTGCCCTCGGCTCCATCGGTGCCCACGGCTCCATCGGTGCCCTCGGCTCCATCGGTGCCCACGGAGTTGGTGACTTCTTCTTCCACCTCATGGCCACTTGATTCCAGTGTTTCGGCGAACACTTCCGGCTCGTCCGCAAAAGGCGAACTACGCTGTTCCCATGAGTCAACTGGAGCAATCCGGTATTCGTCCTCATCGGCCAGCGTAGGCCCGGTCTCGTAGGATTCGCCATCCGCAGCGTCGTAGTCTGCCGCCGTCATCGAGCCTGTTGTCGTGGACTCAAACTGGTAGCTCTGATCGTCATGCGTCAGTGCTTCCGCAGACAGGAATTCGGATTCGTCCGTAGCCGAATGCACGACGTCAACGGAGGCGTCTTCGTCGACAGGCTGGTCACCATCAGTCTCTCCCGACACTGTATCTAGCTGTTCGGCATCAGCATCAGCATCAGCATCGACGGGCTGCGATTCATCCGTCCCTGCCGCAAGTGTCTGATGGGCAAATTCGACGTCCGTACTGTCGGTCGCGAAGATCTCTTCCGCTTCGGAACCGGGTTGCTCAACCGGTTCCATCGTAACGGTTGCCAGGTGACTGTCGCCGAAACTCCTCGTCTGGCTGTCCGCGAAGTCCTCTTCGATATCAAAGGCGACGACGACTTCCGTTTCACCAGCTAGAACTTCGGATTCGTGAATGTGCAGTTCAAATGGCTGGCCTTCCACTTGCACTTCGAAATCATCCTTTGGCAACTCCGCGTCGTCCGTTTCCATGCCAGTCGACTCGAAAGTCTCGCCTTCAACCAAATCGCTCTCGCGTGTTTCGGCTTCGAACGACTCGCCCTGGGAGGCTTCCACATCCGAAGCCGGGACCTCGGAGGAATCGCCTGCCGGTGCTGGTTCAAAATCGTTCTCAAATGCAACCAGCGTTCCGTCGGTCGAAACCGCAATACCACCAACGGTGTCCTGCGGGCGTTCGTCCCGCCCGGCGTCGTCCTCTTCCAACGATCCAAATTCCACAACCGTTTGCTCGTCATCATTGACGTCAATTTCGGAAGTCGTTGGCATCGGCAATTGCTGCAAGTCGGCCCATGCTTCCTCAACCGACATTCCGGTCAACTGGTCAGCTCGGGACACAGCCGCCATCAACATTGCATGATCACAGACCTGATTGACCAGTCGCGGCACGCCGTTTGTCGCCCGAAACACAACGTCCCAGGCGTCGTCAGCAAAGATGGCGCTGGAGTCGCCACCGCAGGCGTTGATGCGAGCCCGGATATAGTCGCTGGTCTCCTCGTTGGTGAAGTCTTCCAGATAGAGTCGCCCAACAACACGCTGGTTCAACGATTCAAGTTTCGGATGTCCGACACGCTCTTCCAGTCGATGCGCACCAGCGAGCACCAGCCGCACTCGTGGCTGACCGTCGCGGACGAGATTCGACAACACGCGTACTTCATCCAGCGGCGCCAAAGGAAGCCGGTCGGCTTCGTCGATGATCAGCAGGATGCCGTTCATACAACTCTGCCCGGATATATGATCCGTCAACGTCAGCCGCATTTCGCCTTCAGTTTCTCCGCGATACGGCAACCCAAGCCCGTGCAGCAGTGTTTGCAACAATGCCTCCCGCGACCGCAACCGGCCACCGGAAATCATGCATACCGGCAGCGAGCTGGAAAACTGATTGGCAAGTAGCTGGCAGAAGAGCGTCTTTCCCGAGCCTACTCCGCCGGTAACCAGCGACACGCCCGACGACCTTTCGATGTTCAGGGAGACGACTTCGCGCGCCTGCTCGATCGACGATGCCGGAAAGTAGTGCTCCGGATTCGGAGCCGATGCGAACGGGCGATCATTGAGATGAAAGTGCTGTTGGTACATGCGGAACCTGATAGCAGACGGGAACTAGTTGCCTCAGTCGGAATAATCGGCACATATTGTCAGCAACTAAAGGCGTACCCTTTTGAAAGTCATCCCGTCGAGCCGCTATCAGTGAAGGGATCGCGTTGCCAACGGAGGATTCAGGGCAGGGCGGTTTGCTCGGATTTCCGCTCGCCGGTGGCAGACACGCACGATCGGAATACGACTTGCAAATGCACGAACGCATTCACAAAGCAGAGAGACAACGCACACGGATTGCGGCTAGCCGATGAATCGCGTCAGTACTTCACCATAGGCGGACAAAGGATTGTCCACAAACTGCGACAGCAGTGCTTCTCGTGTTGCCAGCTGAAACATCATCAGCAGAAAGACGGCCGCCACCACCAGCTCGGCAAAGTGCAAGCCGGCTCGGAGAGTTCGCCGACGGACCATGACGCGGTCACGTTCTGGAAGCTGAAATCGTTCGACGAAATCACCCACAACCGGTACACCAGCAGTTTCCACTACGTCCACTTTGGTGACCAACCGACTTCCGGACAGGGAACGTCGCCGAAGCAGCAACCCCATCCAACCGCATGCCAGTGACGCAAGCGAGATTTTCGCCAGGTTGTCGCGAGTAATCGCCCGAGCCTGCTGCCGCGAAACCGCCGCGGGACTCGCCCGAATCCCAGCGGGACTCGCCTGAATCCCAGCGGGACTATCCGTATCGCCAGCGGCACTCTCGTACCGTGCCATCATGCTGTCCAGCAACCGGATTCCGGCTGCGGGACGTTCCGTAATCAGCGACAACTCAAGGAAGACATTCTTGCCAGACGTGGTCGCTCGCATTCGCATGCGACTGGCGATCTCCCCGGAGATTTCCAGCAGCTGAGGAGACGCGTCTCCGGAAACAACACCCGCGTCCTGGAGTGAAGCGAGTACAAATTCGGCCGTGATCAGACGAACCTGCGCATCGCTTCGAGCAACTTCCAACTGGTCCGCCGCAATCTCGACACCATTCATCGAAACCGGACGAAATACGACGGAGGTTTCGAAGATCTGCGACCTGTTGCGAAACATCATGAACAGACACAGAAAGGCTGCAAGGGAAAGTACAACAAAGACGTACAACCGACCTGGCTGAGCGTTGCCTGGCTGAGCATTGCCTGGATTTCGTGACATGACGACACCGCGTGACAGTTGCGAGGATGTAGCTTCCCGGAAAAGTTCGCAGGACTGACTATGTCATGCCCCTCCCATTTCGAGAGACCGGTGGACTCCTGTCGAGTTCAAACCGTGGCGCACGAAGCCAGACCCAGTGTTCGAACTATCGTCGGCCATTGCGCAGAAACTTGAGTGACTTTCACGGTCGCAACGATTCGGTAATCGTGTGGCTTAGGCGCCAGCAGTCGTGTGAAAGCAACGCCACAGATCAATCAACAGGCCAACTCGCTACAGCATCAACAATCCGCCCACACAGCAAGCAACACAGCCATCAACGTTGATAGATAGGCAGGTAGCCGTTCTCGAGCTGCAAAACGGTGAGATTGATGGCCGTTACATAGATAGGCCCAATGTTACCAGTCCACGAGCCATCCGCCGTCTGCTCGTTCATCACCCGGTTGTAAAGATTGTCGCGGAACGTACGCCACGTTTCGCCGCCCTCGCGGTACACCACCTGAGAGTAATAAAGGTAGGTGTAGTGCCAGTGCCCGAAACTCTGCGCGCCGCCAATGCGATAGAGCTTGTCTTTGCAGTAGGTCATCATGTCCGGCACATGCTTGCTGTCATAGGCACCGGCATTGAACAACGCAGCCAGTGCCGCCGCGGTGATAGCGGGTCGTGATGAGCCACGATTGCTGTAGCTGTAGCTGATCCCGCCGTCCTCGTTCTTGCAGCTATAGATGTACTTTTTGGCTCGATCGATGATGTCGGCAGAAACCGGGATGCCCGCGTTACGACACCCACGCAAACCCTGCACCTGCGTGATGGTCGTTGATCCTTCGTCGAAGTTATTCCCATCCTTCGCGCTGACGTAGCCCCAGCCGCCCGACTTGGTTTGGGCACGACCACTGAACTCTGCGGCCTTGGAAAGTAAACGAATGAGCTCGGTTCGCCGATCGCTATCCTCTTCCTCACCAAGCACCTGCGAGAGAAACAACATCGAGAAGCCGTGGCCGTAGGTGTAGCGATTGTCGAGGACGGGATCGCCGATCAGGCCATTGTCGCGTGCCTGCGCCGAAAGGTAGTCCACGGCGCGACGGATGTTCTTCGCATACGGTCCCTGCGTTGTCGTCGATCCCGAGCAGAGCAGGGCAGTGCCGGCCAGGGCGGTCATCGCGGTGGGGTAGTTGCCCGCCGTCCACCGGCCAATTTTCGATTGCGTGCGAGCAACCCACTGCAGTCCCTTTTCGATGACAGCAGTGCGGCGCTGACGGTCTGCCTTCACCTGGGCAAGCACGTCGTCGGCAACACCCAACACGGATGCGCTGGACGCAACGCCCGCCAACCGCCCGATAGCAGACCTTCTAGAGATTCGGTTTGGCTTCGACGATTTCATGCGTTTACTCCTGAGCACCACGATTGTAGCACACATCGGTTTTCGTCAAACAAAACGTGATTCGCGGGAAAAACTCGTCCGCTAGCGATTCGCCGACTTACCCCGGCGAATCATTTTGCTTGGCCGGAACAGTTGACCTGTTCAAATTTTCGCGTACCGCAGGTTCGATGCTCATTGTCTCCGATTCAGGATGCCGATTCCCATTGAACGCGAACGCATTGTCGGCGCATGCATGCAAGGAGACCTAGCGCAGTGAACAATTCACCCGGTATTTTCTGTTTTTCAGTCGACAGTCACGACGCTGGCACCCTGTCAGTCGAAACCGTACATCGCCGTCGTGAACTGATTCAACTGGTTGAGCAATACGACGTACCGAGCAACTGGACGCTGCACGACGTTGGTTCGACGGAGTTGCCCGCGAAGTCCGAGTCAACGGCCGAAGTGCCGAAGGGCCTTAACCGTAGCGAACTCATTCAGTATCTGCGTCGCACGTCAGCCGCCATGTTGCGAAATTCGGGATTCCTGACTTCTGTCGTCCTCGACCCTCACGAAGCCCGACTCCACTGGGACGCCCTTGTCCGTCAGGGGTGTGGTATCACACGGCCGCGGACAGCAGGTGTGACCAGCGACATCAATCCCCGGATCGTACGCGGAGGTTTGTGGGTCATTCCCATGACCTGCCAGTTCGTTGGGGGTTCCCGCAAATCTGTACGCTCGCTTTTTGGAATCTGCCAACGCCATCTGTGCCATGCGGCCGCCAACAGCAAGCTGTTCCACCTCAACGTGGATATTGGCAACAATCGCGAGAGTTGGGAGGAAGAGAAATCTGCCATTCGAGCCCTCTTCGAAATAGCCACCGATCAGCAACGAAAGGGCCGCATGCGATTTGCTTCCTTTAGCGAGCTGCCGGCCATCCTGACTCGCAAACCCAGCCAGCCTATGCTCTCAGTCATTCGCCGAGCCGCCTGATTCAGTTCGCGAGATGATCTAATCTCGACCGGCGTGCACCTCGGCATGCGCCGGCGTAGTGCTCCGTCAATGTGGACGGAGTATCGCCCAGCCATACATGGCCACATGTGGCGGACGTTGCCTGTGAGGTCGAAAGCCCCCCCAATCGCCACCTTGGCTTGCGAACGAACTCTTCACCGGTGAGCCGCGTACTGGCGCTGAACGGGTCTCCTGAAGCGTGACGGAACTGCTCAGTCAGGCTTTCATGCCAGACAATTGGCTTTCCGGCCAAACAAACAGCTTTCCAGCCAGCCAAACAGCTTTCCGCGGACCACTTCGCCCCACCGCAGGTATTCAACTAGAATACGTCACTGTGACAGGTTCACATTGCCTTACAGCGAGCCGACCAATGGTTGCCCCCACCAAAGCAAAAGCCAAACGTAATTTCAATTACCTCCAAATTCTGGTTGTGACCGGAGTGCTGTCGATGGGCGCGTTCGCCGCGACCGCAGACAGAGTCATTACCGAAACATGGACCCACTTCCGTGGCGATCCCCTGGCAACGGGCGCCGTAAGAACGGCGCTTCCCGAGGACCTTGAGCTACTTTGGAAGTACGAAGTCAAGAACGGAGCCTTCGAGTCGACGCCCGTGATTGTTGACGGGATCTGCTACCTCCCGGACCTGGACGGATTCTGGCACGCGCTGGACGTGACCAATGGCAAGGTCAAATGGAAGAAGAAGTCCGAAGCCTTTGCATTCGCCGCCTCGCCGGCCTACCGCAACGGCAAGCTCTTCGTCGGCGACATTGACGGCTACTTCTACTGCTTCGACCTTGAAGGCAATCAACAGTGGAAGTTTGAATCCAAAGCGGAAATCAATTCCAGCGCCAGCTTTTATGACGGCAAGGTGCTGTTTGGCTCGCAGGACGCAACGCTCTACTGCGTCAACGAAGAAACCGGCAAGCTGGAATGGAAGATCGAAGTCCAGGACCAGATCCGCTGTTCGCCCACGGTCGTCGAGGACCGCTCGTTTGTGGCAGGCTGCGACGGGCGACTACACATCATTGACCTGAAGAAGGGCGAGGAAGTGGCGGCGGTTGAAATCGAATCGCCGACAGGCTGCACACCTGCCGTCGTGGACGACCACGTGTTCTTTGGCACCGAGGCCGGCGACGTTTTCAAGATCGACTGGAAGAAGGCAGAGATCACCTGGCGTTTCACGGAGAAGCGACGACGCGAAATCCGCAGCTCCGCCGCCGTGACGGACAAGATGCTGGTCGTTGGCTCGCGGAGCAAGAATGTCTACGGAATTGATCCCGAAACGGGCGAGGAAGTATGGAAGTTTACGTGCAAACGCGGCGTTGATTCGTCGCCGCTGATCACGGGCGATCGTGTTTTCGTCGCCTCCACCGATGGCCGCGTTTACCTTCTGGATCTGATGACGGGCGACGAGCTGTGGAAAAAAGAAACCGGAGACAGCTTTTCCGGGTCGCCCGCAATGGTCGACGGGAAGCTGATCATTGCGAGCAATGACGGCGTGGTTTATTGTTTTGGTAAAGAAAAGAACGCCGGGTAAACAGATTTATGGCAACTGATTCCACCAAGACTGAAGTCGGCAGCTACTTCATTTCCAATTATCCACCTTTCTCACAGTGGAATGCGGATGCTGTTCCGGAAGTCGAAGCCGCCATGGCCACCGCTCCACGCGATGTGCCGTTGGGGCTGTATCTGCACATTCCCTTCTGCCGTAAACGTTGCAAGTTCTGCTACTTCCGCGTCTACACCGACAAAGCGGCCAACGACATTGAGGTCTACCTGTCGGCGCTCGCCAAAGAGATCGAACTGGTTAGCAAGCAGCCCTGCATGGGCGATCGCCCCTTTCGCTTTGTCTACTTCGGCGGTGGCACGCCTTCCTACCTGAGTGGCAAGCAACTCACGCGACTGGTCGATCGACTGCGCGAGAATGTCAACTGGGACGACGCAGAAGAAGTCACTTTTGAGTGCGAGCCCGGAACACTCTCCGAGACCAAGATCCACACGCTCAAGGAACTGGGCATCACGCGACTCAGCCTGGGCATCGAAAACTTCAGTGACGAAATCCTCAAGGAGAACGGCCGCGCTCACCTCTCCGGCGAAGTGTACAAGTGCTGGGACTGGATCAAGGCGGCCGACTTCGCCAACGTTAACATCGACCTGATCTCTGGAATGGTCGGCGAGTCGTGGGACAACTGGAAAGACTGCATCAAGAAGACGTTGGAACTGTCCCCGGAAAGCGTCACGATCTACCAGATGGAATTGCCGTACAACACGGTCTACTCCAAAGACATCCTGGGCAACGAAATTGAAACTCCCGTTGCGGATTGGCCAACAAAACGAGAGTGGCTGAACTACGCCTACGATGAAATGCTGGCCGCGGGCTATTCGATCTCCAGCGCCTACACGATGGTCAAAGACCCGTCCAAAGTGAACTTCAGCTATCGCGACAATCTGTGGAAAGGCTCCGACCTGCTCGCCACGGGTGTCGCCAGCTTTGGCCACATCTCCGGTGTTCACTACCAGAATCACCCCGAATGGGCTGGCTATGTGAATTCGCTGCTGGAGGACGGCAAGCTGCCCGTTACGCGAGGACTGACGCCCACACCTCACCAGGCCCTCATTCGCGAAATGATCCTGTTGTTGAAGAAGGGCTTCCTTGATGTGGCCTACTTCCGCGAGAAGCATGGCGTTGAAATCCTTGAAGAATGGAAGAACGCCTGGCAGTCCTACCGGGAAGACGGAATGCTGGAAATCGACGGTGACAGGATCCAGCTCACTCGGAAAGGATTCCTGCACACCGACGCGCTGTTGCCCGCGTTCTTCGAACCTGAACACCAGGGTGTTCGCTATACATAACGGTAGGATGCCGGAATTCGCGGAACCTTCTCCGCCGATCGGCAAAATGATGTGTCACCGTCGCTCCTTCACCTAGAATGGTCGGAGTGTCTGCATTAACTCGACCGTCAAAGCTGATTGACGGTACGATCAGGTCGGCAACCTGGATTCAATCGTCGACCCGGGCGAGTAATTCGACACATGGGCACCGATCCGTAATCCTCACAAAGCACGTTGCATGTTCGAGTTTGAGGCACTCCGAAACGGCGATCGACGCCAGCGACACGGAAGGCCGCTCGTCCGCCTATTCGCCAGCTCATTCGCCCGCCCATCAAACGTCGGGCCAGTCGGTGTGCTGACAGCCCTCGTGCTCCTTCTTTCCAGTGTGCCCTCGCTGCTTGCCGATCCCGGCTACCAGGGCATCGGACTCCGGCCGGCTCCCGTCCATCCAGACCCGACAGAAGCATTCGAACTGCTGGACGAATCGGTCCTCAACATTGTGCAAATTGGTGCCAACGCCGTGGCTCTGGACCTGAACTGGACGCAACGAAATTTGCGTTCGTCGACTTTCGATCGTCAGATGGTCGAACGGCAACTCGCGGCGGTGAACCCGATCGTCGAAACCGCGCGTGCCCGGGGCCTGGAAGTTTTCCTGAGATCCAATGTCGTGCTGGCGTCCAACGATGCCGGCCAACCGGCGGCCATTTCGCCATCGAACCCCGACCAGTGGTTTGATGAATATGGGCAGATCATCAAGCAAGTCGCTTCCTATGCCGAGCAACATGAAGTCGCGATGCTCAGCGTCGGTTCGCGACTCAACTCGCTGGAGTCGGATGAATTTACCGAGCATTGGGAAGATCTCATCGACGACGTTCGCCACCGATACAGCGGCGGGCTGACCTATGGAGCGGCGGCCCGCTTCGACATTGACTACGGCGGTGGATTCGAAGAAGTCCCTTTCTGGTCATCTCTGGACGTTATTGGAATCGACGCCAACCTGCCGTTGACGTTTGACTTCAACGCGATTGAAGAGGACCTCCTGGAAACGGCGCACGAATGGGCCGAGGACCTGGATGACTGGCTGGAAGACGAACACCAGGATGCTCCAGTGATCTTCACTGACATCGGCTATCGATCGGTTGACGGCGGCGCCACACTCCGAGTCGATGAGACGTCCGAGACCAGCGTCGACCTGGAAGAACAGGCCCATGCCTATTCCGCGATCCTCGATGCATTTCAGGATCAGGACTGGTGGGAAGGCGGCTTCTGGAATGGCTGGAGTACGGACCCACATGCCGGTGGAGCTGGGGACGGTGGTCTGACGCCACAGCGCAAACCGGCCGAGGAGGTGCTGGCCGAGGAATTTGGAGGCACCGCCAATTTCGTGCTGCGGCCCTCTCTGCTGGCGTCCTGGGAAGACGGTTTCGACGGGTGGCACGTTCCCGAGGAGCCCCCGACGAATGTTGAAGGGCTTCAATTGAGCCAAGTCGGGGCAACGGAAGGCGCGACCAGCCTGACCGTGGATTCGACCGCCAGCCCGTCGTTCGATGTGTCGAGGATCTGGACCCACGAAGGCAGTGAAGCCTACGCCCTGTTCCAGTTGGCTTTCGAATCACCCGAACTGTATGTCCTTGAGCTGGATGTCACGATCGATCCTGCTGAATCCAACGGCCGAAGATCGCAGATTCTGATCTCGCTGGAAGATGACGAAAACGACGCCATCGTGACGGAAGTCACCGCTCGCATCGAAGACGGCGACCAGCCCCAAACCGTGCGGGTCACGACACCGCTGAATGAATTCGAGGAACTATCGTCGGAGTCGCTGTTCTACGAACTGGAATTGGGAACCGACAACGACTGGTCCGGCAGTGTCTTTCTCGACAACCTGCGTTTGCGTTCTCAGGTTCCCGGTGATGTCACCAACGACGCGGTCATCGACCAACACGATATCGACGCGTTGGATGATGCCTTGCGGCACGGCTATTCCGACGAGCAATACGATCTCAACGGTGACGGCCTGGTTGATTTGCAGGACCGCCATCAATGGCTCTTCGATACCGGGACGATGGAAGGCGACTTCGACCTCAATGGCAAAGTCGAGTTCACGGATTTCCTCGTGCTCTCGGATCAGTTCGGGGCAACCGGCAGCTGGGAGTCGGGAGACACGAACGGCAATCGAGAAATCGAATTCATCGACTTTCTAACGCTCTCCGGAAACTTTGGCGAACCGATGTCGCTCACGGCAACCCCCGAACCTGCCGCGGGTGGCATGCTGGCCCTGTCGCTGCTGGCCACCGCAACGCTACTTCGCCGCCGCTCATGGAGGCCACGCGGTTGAAAGGCTCCAATCCAGCCCAACGAGTTCTGACGCGACAGCAGGTTCGCGCCGTAGACGAGTTCGCGATAAACAGCTGGGGAATCCCGGGCGTTATCCTGATGGAAAACGCGGGGCGCGGAGTGGCGGACGTACTGTGCAAATTGGGAATTCGCGGACGCGTCGTGATAGTCTGCGGCAAGGGCAACAACGGCGGCGACGGCTTTGTTCTGGCCCGACACCTGAAGCTTCGAGGTCAAGAGCCACAGATCATCCTGTGCTGCGAGCCGGGGCAACTACCTGGAGACGCCGCCTGCAACTACGAATGGCTACAGCGGTGTGACGTACCAGAATTGTCCATCGCCAACGCGACGAACGAGGAACTTGCGACCGCTTTTGCCTCGGCAGACTGGCTGGTCGACGCCCTGTTGGGAACCGGGGCAACCGGCAACCCACGACCACCCCTGGACGACGTGATCCGGCTGATGAATGCATCCACAGCACGGCGACTGGCGATCGACATTCCCAGCGGACTGGACTGCGATACGGGAGCGGCCGGAGATCCGACTTTCCGTGCCGACCACACGTGCACCTTCGTCGCCCGCAAACCGTGCATGCAGGTAGCTTCGGCCGGCGACTACCTTGGCGAAATTCACTGCCTTGATATTGGCTTGCCGTGGAATCTGGTCGAACGAGCCATTGACGAGAGTCAGGCGACTTAGGCGATTACGAATCAGCCTTCTTCTGGTCCGACTTCTTCTGGTCCGACTTTTTCGGATCAGACTTCTTCGCATCGGCTTTCTTTTTCTCGGCAGCCTTGGGCTCGGGCTTTTCGTCGTCCGTCGGATCCAGTTCCTTCCACGTCATCGCTCCACGTCCAGGACTGGGTTCGATACGGAGCATGACCTCGCCATTCTGGAAGATTCGCACCGTGCCGTTGGATTCGCTGACCACCACGGCGATGCTGTCCGTCTTCCGGGAAATTGCGGCGCCGGCCCAGTGCCGGGTCCCCAGCCCTTTGGAAAGCGTGATACTGCCTGTTCCACCGGTCTCCAGCAACTGACACGACGCGAGCACAATGCCCTTGGAAGACACGATGAACGCACCATCCAGCGGCGCGACCTCCTTGATCGCTTCCCGCACCGCCGCATCGTGAAGATCCCGCTCCTCGACCTTGTAGCCCTTCACCGGATCGAATCCGATTGGCCGGCTGTTCTCCAATACCTTGCGGTGGTCTCCCACGACAATCATCGTGCCAACGGGCTTACCCTCGCGGCCTTCACGACCAATCGCCACGGCCAGGTCGACGACCAGTCGCAACGTCTCCAGGGGAACCTTGGTCTCCAGCTTACGTAGATCTCGAGCCGATAGTCGGCCCAGTCGCTCGTCCAGGCAAATGAAGCTCAGCGAGTCGATCTCGTCGCTGTCCTCGCCGAAAGCACTGTAAATTGCGACGACGTCCGAGCCGGGCGACAACAGATCATTGGCGATGGCATCGAGAATGGCCTGATTCAGCTTCTCGTAAACTGTGGCCGAATTAAGATTCACCACGACGGTGCCGAATTCCGCCTCTTCAGCACCCGCGAGATGGTCCTCGTGGTCCGCCGCCAACACGACGTTCAGCCGGGAAGTCTTCTTTTTGAGGGCTTTCCAGTCCGTTGGCGCCTCCAGCATGATAAGCAGAGCGTCCGCCTCGTTCTTCTTGTACGAATTGGCGGCAAGACCAATGAACGTTGCGAGTTGTTCGTTAAGCTGCGCCGGGCTCATGCTTCGTTATGCTGTTTTCGAGGATACCCCACGAGTCTTACACGATATGAAGCGATGTCGAAGTAACCGCCCCGACGCCACCCGCATTGCCGTGCAAAGACTCCCGAATCGTAGTCAGTTGCCAGCCTTTCAACAAGGTGACCGTGGCGCCGAACACGCCTAACGCGTGAAGCCACCATCCGGTACGGCAGCCACCACGGGCGTGCCCACACGCTGCTGCTGAAAGACACGTTGGTTGTAGAGCGAAAGGGCTCTTAGTGCATGCCCGCGTGGACCGACTTCCCAATCGTGAAATCGATGTCGCGTCATGAGTTGGTTCAGGAATTCAACGGACTGTACGATTCGCGGATCGGACAGTTCATTCCGGGGCAGCGAATAAACCATCCATTCCAGCAGATGACCGCTCGTCTGTAGCTGGCGATCCTTGTCTCCCGCGGATGAACGCTTCTTGAACCACTCCGTACTAAAGCTGCCGTCGCGATTTCGAAGCGACATGGTATACCGCTGGTACGAACGCACGTAGTTCTTTGCCCGCAGGTAGACGCCTTCAATCGGCTCGCCACGCAGTTCCCGAGTACGTACGGCGAAGGAAATCGCCATCACACGATGCGTTCCTCCGCAAGCCGCTCCGTTGACTGGCTGGGAAAGCTCAGCCTCAAGGATGCGTGGGATATCCCAAACCTCGCCTGACTGATTCTTCCACCTTGCATCCGAGGGCAAATAGTGTGACAGCGCGATCAATTTGAACGTCAGCTCCCGATTCGCGGCACAGGTGTACATCTCGGAGTTGATCAGGTCCTCCAAGGAGAACGTCTGACCATTAATCTGCAGAGGATAGTCACGCTGCAGATTAATCTGAGCCAGCATGGCCAGAAACTGACATGGATGGCCCTGATAGCCGGGCCCCTCGACGCCCTTGATGTACCCCTTGTCGAGGTACAGCAGCCGACGATTCAGCAGAGGATAATTGCGACACATCCAGTTGACGGCATTCGTGCGACGCCCTTTCGGACTGTTGATGGCAACCGGTGCATTGACGCCGTAGCCCAGAATCGAGTGCATCACGGACCAGGCACTATCGTCGCGCGTGTTCAGTGGCTTGCCGCGGTAAAACTGTAGCGTCTTCGCCAGCCGCGGTCGCAGATGCGACATGGAACGCGTAATCACGACGCGGGGTTCAGGTTGAACGTAGGTCTGGCTTGGTGCCGGAGGACGTGCCCCAGCAGGCGACTCGTCTTCCACATCCGACGATTTCGCGGGGGCCGCGACGACGTCATCGGGTGTGATTGGCGTTTCCAACTTGAGTGGCTCCGATTCGGCTTTTGCCGAAGACCGCTGTGAACTCACGGCGGGAGCAATCGTTTCCTTGGCGAGCATCTCCGGCGTGAGTGTTCCCTCCGACTTTGACGGCTCGAGCGACGCGTTCTTGCTCAGGCCAGTCCGATCTGCGAGTGACTCGCGGCCGTCAGGATTCTGTTCAGACGACGGCTTCTCCTTGAATGTCTCACTCGTTGTGACCGGTCTGTTCGAGTCTGCTTTGGCGACCGCTTCTTTTTCGACGGCCTCCTTTTCGACCGCCTCCTTTTCGACCGCTCCCTTTTTGGCGGCTTCCTTTTTGGCGGCTTCCTTTTTGGCAGCTGGTTTCTTGCTTGCCACCCGAGTCGTGGCCGGCACCGACGCCTCTCGATCCACGCTCGCCTCATCACCTTTCGACGTAGCACGCACAGGGGGCGCGACCGGGGCGGCTGTCAGAAAGCCGAACGTCGTCGTCCTCGCGATGGTGTTCGAAAGTGTGGTACTGGCACCAACGGCATCCGCCATGGTGAGAGATTCAAGCGATACGTCGGCTTGCAGCAGCGACGTAGCCGTCAGCGACGCAGCAGTCGGTGGAGTAGCAGCCATTGCGTCACGATCGCCGGTAAACGCCGTTGCCATGCCAGCAAGGTCGGTGCCCGAAAAACGCTCGTCAATCGTCAATACGTCGATACGATCCCGCTCCGTGGCGGACGATCCCGCCAGCAAACCAACATCCAGCGAACCGAGGATCGGACGATCCGCAATCTTGACTGGCGATGCGATCGAAATCTCACCAATCACGTCCGCAAGAACGTCAGCAACTTCCTCCGCCGGAGCCACGACGGTTGGACGTTCTCCGGTCGCCAGTCTCGTCGACAACACACCAAAAAAAATGCTGAGAGCGAATGCGAGCGCTACTCGAAACTTCGGAAGCACGCAGGGAGACACGGATGTATTCATCTAGATGGACCTGTCGCTGGCGGGTCTACACCATCAACCAAAATTCGACGATCGAATCGAAGTGACGGCGGTAGCGGGCGAGTGCGGCAAAGGCTGGTAAGGTAGGGTGTGCGACGGTTGCACCTTGATGCTATCGGCGTGCATTCAACACGACCGCAGCACAATGGGCGTGAATTGTCCGCAATCTGCACCCAACGGCAGTCATAATAGGAAAGCTTTCCCAGTCGCCCGACTTGAATACCACTCCACAAGGGGGTGTGAATTCAGCGATAGCGGTTGCGTACAAATCGACACCAATGGCGTCTGATTCGGGAAAACGGTTTGCACACGTGACGGGAATCGGACATCACCCGTCGGTCGTGTCGATTGGCGAAAGTCTAAGGCCCGATTTCAACCGGTAGCACCAACCGGTAACACAAACCGGTAACACAAACCGGTCCTAACGTTCCGCAGTTTTTCGCGGAACGACAGGCTGGGTCCACGCCTGTTTGCGGAGCCCTTCGATCGGAGCATCCGAGTGACCTGCCGATGATGTAATCACCGCGCGGACGTAGAGCTCGGAGCCGTCGAGCTTGTAGCTCGACTGGTTACCGGAAACTTCCGCAAAGACTTCGCCCACGTCATCGGAGTACTTCCGTGTCACGCGCGGGCCGGCTCCCGGTTGCGTCGTCGTGTCCCAGTCCTTTCGAGTACCAATGAACTGCGTCTGATACGTCTCGCCCGCCACCGGTTCGATGGCAATCGAAAGCCTTCCGGCCGCCGAATCAAATTTCACGCTCTGCAATGAGACGCCACTGGAGGCGTAGAAGTCACCGCGTTTCATCGCTCGCAACACGTGCTCGGGGGTCAGATAAGCAGCCTGAACCATCACCCAACCACGTCCTGTCGTGGCGCCACCTGGTTTGCCGTGATAGTTGTGGCTGTCGTCGGTCGCCACGCCAAAGAGCGGTGCCGCATTGAGTTGTCCAATCCGGATCGTATTGGCAATATCCCACAACTGCTCAACCGACGGATGCGTATCGTCACCTCGATGCCCGACCGCCGGATGTCCGTTAAAGACTTCAAAGAACCGCTCTTCGACGACGGCAGCCATGTCCTCCGCCGTCACGGCGTAGCCAAAGTTAGGATGATTCAGGTGCATCAGAATCTCGCGTCCCAACCGTTTTGCCTGCGCATCCACCGCACGCAGATTGTTGCTCATGGCTTCCCGCACGGTCTTGCCGCCGGCAGGTTCGATGATATCCAACAGATTGGTCGCGTTCATGTGTACAGGGCCACCTTCGGATCGGTCACTGACCTCTTCCGACGGCATCATGATGAACTTGCCGCGTTCCTCCACCAACGAACGGAACTCGTCGAACGGCTTCAGACGAACCTCATAATCTTCTGAATTGGCGTCGCCTCGCGTTTCCACCCAACCGCCACCAAACCGGGCCTGATACTTGTCCATGACCGACGCGCCACCACGGGATCGCACCGAGCTGACCTTCATCCAACGCTGCCCCTGACTCAGCACGTTGTGGTCCGACAACGCGAGGAAGTTGTAACCGTGCGTGCGATACCACTCGGCAATCATTTCCGGAAAGTCATCACCGTCACTCCACAGCGAGTGCGTATGAATGTTTCCCCGCCACCAACGCAGCGAGGGAGACGCCGGAACCGCCTCATCCGCGGAGGCCGCGGGTTGCATCAGCGTGCAGAAGCCGCAGAAAATCAGAATCACAGATAGCCATGGGCGAATGTGTGTCACGTGAAGCCTCTCGGTCGAGCGTACGGATGCTGGAAGGAATCTTACCGTAGATTGGCAACCGACTGTGGGGCAAAAGCCCGCTGCCTGCTACTAAAAAGAAAAGCCGTGGCGACAGCGGCCACGGCTTTCGGTTGAATCTCTAAAAGTCGGCGAAGGCTTAGCCAACAGCAGCCGCTTCCGGTCGAACTTCCCAACCCTCGCGATAGTCTTTACGGATCAACGCGTCGGCTTCGGGGGCATTGGTCGCCGTGAGTGTCTTGGCGTCCCACTCCAGTTTCTTGCCAACGCGATAGGCAACATTCCCCAACAACACGGACTCCGTCAGAGCGCCCGAGTAATCGAAGTTGCACGTCGTCGGAGTTCCTTCCTTACATGCCTTGATCCATTCAGCATGATGGCCGATCGATTTTGGAATCGACTGGGGCGGAGGAGTGAAGCTCTCATACTTGTCGGTCGGAAACAGCTTGTAGCTGCCATAGTCGGCGAACATCTTGCCTTCCGTACCGATGAACATGACGCCCGCACCCGGCACCTGCTCGCCATCAACCTTTTTGGGGATCATATTGCCGTCGTACCAGGTCAATTTCAGAGCTGGCATGTCACCGCGAGCTGGATAGTCGAACTTGACCTTCAGTCCCAGCGGGCAAGTCTCCTCATGAACCGGTGGCCCTTCGGCTTCGCACGTGGTGGGATGACGCAACTTCAACGCCCAGAAAGGCAAGTCCATATAGTGACAGGCCATGTCACCCAGTGTACCGCCACCAAAGTCCCACCAACGACGCCACTGTGCGGGATGGTATCGGCCCGGCCAGTACGGTCGATACGGTGCCGGTCCAATCCAGAGGTCCCAGTCCAGGTGCGCTGGCGGCTCTTTTGCGCCAGCCGGACGACTACCGCCGCCCCAGCCTTTACCAACCCAAACGTGAACGTCCGTGACATCACCAATCGCACCCGACTGAATGACTTCCACAACGCGTCGATAGTTGTCGCCGGCATGAATCTGGGTTCCCAACTGAGTGGCAACGCCCTTTTCGGCGGCAGCCTCTGCCACGATACGAGCTTCTTCAACCGTGTGGGTCAGCGGCTTTTCGCAATAGCAATGCAGCCCCGCACGAATCGCGCGAATACTGGCAGGTGCGTGGTGGTGATCAGCAGCACCAACGACCACGGCATCAATCTTCGACGCCTCTGCTTCGATCATCTCGCGATAGTCCGCGTACAACCGAGCGGTCGGAAAATTCTTTGCCTGGCGATTGAGGTAGTTTCGATCAACGTCACACAGCGCCACGACATGCTCGCCGGCGACACCCTTGACGTCTTCGGCGGCGCGGTTGGCAGTGCCGACACAGGCCACGTTCAGTTTTTCAAGGGATGACTTCGATTGGGCTCGAGCAGAACTCGTGAAGACTCCCGTGGAGGCGGCAGCCGAGGCGACGGATGCGGACTTTACAAAATCACGACGGTTGAGTTGCGACATCTTTTGGCTCATAACTTGAATTCAAACGAAAAGGCGGGACGGGCTCCGGAAAGCCAGCGGCCATTACTATACCGCATCGACTGAAACTTCGCACACCGACGAAAGCAGCGACATTATGCCAAGAATCTTTTTCGCATTGTTGTTCGTTTTGTCCGGCTCCGTCTTTGCCAATGCGGCGGAGAGTCGCCCCAATATCGTCTGGCTTTCGTGTGAGGATATCAGCCCGCATCTTGGCTGCTTTGGCGATGAAAAAGCCATCACGCCCCACATCGACCAGCTGGCCACCGAAGGCGTTCGCTTCACGAATACCTTCACCACCGCTGGCGTTTGTGCTCCCTGCCGTTCCGCCATCATCACGGGCGTCTACCAATCAACGCTGGGTACCCACCACATGCGGTGCAAGGCGAAGTTGCCTGACTTCGTAAAACCGTTTCCCACTTACCTGCGCGAGAGTGGCTACTACTGCTCGAACAACAGTAAGGAAGATTACCAGTTCAAAACGCCCAGCGATGTATGGGATGACTCCAGCGGAAAAGGTCATTGGCGAAATCGCAAAGACAAGTCAAAACCTTTCTTCTCGGTCTTCAACTTCGGTGGCTGTCACGAAAGCGGTATCGCCAACCCAGCAAAGTACCGATCGGTCACCGAGAATCTGACGCCCGATCAACGACAGGACCCCGACCAACTGACGCTCCCGCCGTACTATCCCGACACGCCCGTCGTTCGCGAAGACTGGAAACGCAACTACGAACTGATCACGGCGATGGACGCATGGGCAGGCGACCTGATTCAACAGCTCAAGGATGACGGACTCTACGAAAACACGATCATCTTCTACTGGTCCGATCATGGCGTCGGACTGCCTCGTGCCAAGCGTTGGCTGTACGATTCCGGCACCCATATTCCGTTGGTCGTCCGCATCCCGAAAGCCTTGCGTGAAGCGGGGCAGGGCAGTCCCAACGCCATCGATGACGAATTGGTCAGTAGCCTCGACTTCGCCCCAACGGTCCTGAACCTGTTGGGACTCGATATTCCGGAACACATGCAGGGACGAGCGTTTCTGGGACGCAAACTCACGCCGCCGCGAGACTACGTCTACGGTGCGAGGGATCGCATGGACGAGCGCTACGACATCATTCGTGCCGTCCGTGACAAGCGTTTCCGCTACATCCGCAACTACGAACCTTTCAAGGCGTACTACCAGTACATGAACACGCCGGAAAAAGGCGAGACGATGAAGGAGCTACGTCGCGTTCATCAAGAAGGCAACTTGCCGCCTGAAGCAACCCTGTTCATGGCCGACAGCAAACCCGCCGAGGAACTCTACGATCTGACTCGAGATCCACACGAAGTCAACAATCTCGCCAGCGACCCGAACTATGCTGCCGTCCTCCAGCGCATGCGTCAGGTTCACCTTCAATGGGTCGCCGACACGCGCGACATCGGACTGATTCCCGAATCGGAAATTGAACGCCGCGAACAAAAGACGGCCGCCCGCTACAACATCCTGCTCAATGCGGACAACGACCTCATCGCCCGAATCCGGAACGTCGCCAACCTTGCCTGCGGCGGCCCCGAAGGTATCCGCGGACTGCTGGCGGCGACCGCCGATGTCGACGCGGTCGTGCGTTACTGGGCTGCGATCGGAATCGGCAACATGGCGTCCGAAACGCAACAACTGAAACCCACCATGCAGGCCGCACTCAAGGACGAGGCGCCCTGTGTTCGCATCGCCGCCGCGCGAGCCCTGCTAAGAATGAACGAACCTGATGCCGCCCTCGATGTCCTCAAGAAAGAACTGGCCAGCGAGCATCAGTGGGGCCGACTTCGCGCCGCCATTGTGCTGGGTGAGGCCGGCGAACAGGCTCGCCCCCTTATTCCAGAAATGCAGGCCTGCCTGACGGGCCAACCCAACAAGTACATCACGCGAGTGGCGAACCGCAATCTGAATGTACTGCTGGGTACGGACAACAAAGTCAAATGACGGAATGGCCGGCGCGGCCGCACTCGTCACAAGCAAGTAAGCTCGCCGGAGCCCCCAAAGATGCGCAGCGAATTTCTGCTTGAGGACGACGTCGTTTTTCTCAACCACGGCTCTTTTGGTGCCTGCCCCTGCGAAGTCCACGACGAATACCAGCGACTACAACGACAGCTGGAACGGCAACCCGTCCGCTTTCTCCAACGGGAGTACCCCAACCTCATCGCCCAGGCACGCGCGGCGCTTGCGGAGTTCATCGGTGCCTCGGATACCGAAGTCGTATTCGTTTCCAATCCAACGTACGCCGTCAACGAGATCGTCCGCTCGTTGGACCTGAACCCCGGCGACGAGGTCCTGACTTCCAATCACGAATACGGAGCTTGTCGCAACGCGTGGGATTACATGGCAGCCGCTCGCGGCTTCGAAGTCATCGAGCAGGATATCCCACTGCCTTACTCAGACGAAGCGTTTATCGAACGATTCTGGCAGCGAGTCACCGTTCAAACGAAGGTCATTTTCCTCAGTCATATCACGTCGCCCACGGCCCTGACGCTGCCCGTCGCGGAGATCTGTCACCGCGCACGCGAACGTGGCATCCTGACCGTCATCGACGGTGCCCATGCGCCCGGGCAAATGGAGCTGGACCTGCAGCACATGCAACCGGATTTCTACGTGGCGACGTGCCACAAATGGCTCTGCGCACCGAAAGGCAGCGCCTTCATGTATGCCCGGCAAGACGTACAACACAAGATCGAGCCACTCATAGTCGGTTGGGGTTGGGGCAGCGAGCGACGGCTCTTCGACAGCGGTTCAAACTTCCTTGACTATCACGAATGGCTGGGCACGCACGACCCTTCGGCCTACCTCTCCGTACCCGCGGCGATTGCATTCCAACGCCAACACGACTGGCACTCCGTTCGGAATCGCTGCCACCAATTGGCCATCGACGTGATCGAGGCAGCAACCTCACGCATCCCACAGCTCACCCGCGTGCACAGCAACCAATATTTCCAACAAATGGCGCTGCTGGAATTACACCAACGCGTCGAGCCCTTTGAATTCCGACAACGACTGTATGAGCGTCATCTCGTCGAAGTCCCCGTCACTCATTTAGGTGAACGTCAGTTTCTGCGGGTATCACTACAGGCCTACAACACGCCAGCCGATGTCGATAAGTTCGTCGACGCCGTCGCGCGGGAGCTGGAAAGGTAGTAGCGAGGGTAGAGCGGCAAGCAAAAGAGCGGCGAGCGCCTAGATCCTCGATGCTCGTCGCTCGCCGCTCGTCGCTCCTTGCTCCTTGCTCCTCGCTTCCCATCCGCAACCGGTCTACAATACCGCCATCGCCGACACGCACGTCGCGGCAATCGAAACTGTCAACGGAGAACGACCATGCTTCACCGAACTTTCGATCGATGGCTCTACGTTTTGGGAATAGCTCTGGCGATTTCCTGCACAACGTCCACCGTGCCACAGGCGCAAACGCCGGCCAAGCTCTCCCTCAAGGCGACCCTGGAAGACGAAAAGGTCGGTGCACGCTGGTCTTACAACGACTGGGATGCGGCCAAGGCTGCCGCGGCGAAATCGAAGAAGCCAATCCTGGCGTTGTTTCGCTGAGTGCCCTGACATGCCTGTGAAGGCTTCGACGGGCAGGTTGTCCGTCAGGATTCGGAAATCGGCGGCTTGCTTGATCAGTTCGAGTGCGTTCGCATTGTGCGGATGAATGGCTTGGACCTCAATCAATTTCAATTCGACTACGATCAGACGTGGGCGGTCATGTTCTTCCGGCATGACGGTACCGTGCTCGCTCGTTATGGCACACGCGCTGCCAGTGATGGCATGAAGTACAACTCGCTGGCAGGCTTCAAGGATGCCATGCGGACGGTGCTGGACGTTGAAGGAAACTGGCAACCGAAACTACAGGAGCTCTACGCGGCCAAACGCGGCCCGACGGTCCAACATGCGACACCGGAAGAGATTCCCTCGGACACGATCCGCAAGATTGAGGCACGCAAACAGAACGCTCGTCAAAACTGCGTTCATTGCCACAACATCTACGATGCTCGACGAGACTATTCGATCGCCAGTGGCGACTACGACCCCGCCACGCGGTACAAGTATCCGATGCCAACGAACATCGGCGTGGACATCGTGGAGCGAACCGCCATCGCCAGCGTCTCGCCCGATTCACCGGCTGCGGCAGCGGGCATGAAACCCGATACTTCGATTGTGCGAATGAATGGACAAAACGTGCATACGCTCGCTGACATTCAGTTTGCGTTGCACCACACTTCCGATCCTGGCGAGGTGACGATCGAAACTTCGAGTGCCTCCGGGCAGGAACAGTCGCATTCGCTGAAGCTTGCTGCCGGCTGGCGGAAGAGCGACATCGGCTGGCGAGCTTCCATGTATGGAATGCCTCCGCGGCTTGGGCTGTGGGTCCAGGAACTGGATGACGCCGGACGCGCAAAAGCCAAGGTTGCCGACGGCAAACTGGCGTTACTGATTCGGGGTGTGTTTGGCAAAGAAGTCCGCCAACACGGCCTGAAGAAAGACGACATCATTTTGCGATTCGCAGGTCAGGATGCACGGCAATCCGAGCAGGATTTCCATTCGTACGTGCGTCTCAATTGCTATCGCCCGGGCAGTGAATTGCCGTTGCACATCCTTCGCGGCGGCAAGCCCATGGACGTAACGGTACAATTCCCGAACCCCCAGTAAACGTGCGCACGGAGTCGAAACATGTGGCGATCAATAGTACTTGTATGTTTGGTCGCCACGGCGGCGTTTGGCCAGGAGCACAGCGCTCAGCCCGACACGACCGCCAGTGACGCTCGGCTGGCCGCGTACTTCTCCGCCGAAACGACGAAGCTCTCCGAGCAATGCCTGACGGACGATTCGATCCTCGACCACTGGCAGGCGAAACGCCCTGAATACAAACGACAGTTACTGGAGATGCTGGGCCTCCAGCCGCTTCCGGAAAAGACGAAACTCCACGTCGAAGTGACGGGCATTACCGAACAGGACGAGTTCACCGTACGCAAGCTTCATTTTCAGTCGCGGCCCGGGCTGTACGTCACGGCGAACCTCTATGTGCCGCGCGTCGTGGAAGAGCCGCTGCCCGCCATTCTGTACGTATGCGGGCACGGCCGCGTAAAGATTGACGGAGTCAGTTACGGCAACAAAGTTCACTACCAACATCATCCCGCCTGGTTTGCCCGGAACGGGTATGTTTGCCTGACGATCGACACGTTGCAACTCGGAGAAATCGAGGGACTGCATCACGGCACACATCGGGAAGGCATGTGGTGGTGGCTGAATCGCGGCTACACACCGGCCGGTGTTGAAGCGTGGAACTGCGTGCGGGCCATCGATCTTCTACAGAGCTTGCCCGAGGTCGACGGGGAACGCATTGGTGTCACCGGTCGCAGCGGAGGCGGCGCCTACAGTTGGTGGGTATCTGCCATCGACGAACGAATCAAGTGTGCCGTGCCGGTCGCGGGAATCACGGACCTTGAAAATCACGTCGTGGACGGCTGCGTCGAAGGACACTGCGACTGCATGTTCATGGTCAACACGTATCGCTGGGACTACCCGATGTTGGCGGCCATGGTCGCCCCACGGCCGCTGCTGATCAGTAATACGGATTCGGACGGGATCTTCCCCTTGGATGGCGTTTATCGCACACACCAGAAAGTGAAACGGCTGTATTCAAAACTGGGACAAAAGAACAACGTGGCGTTTCATATCACGGCCGGACCGCACAAGGACACGCAGGAGCTGCGCGTGCATGCGTTCCGCTGGTTCAATCAACACCTCAAGGGCGACAGCGAATCGCCGGTACTTCCTGCGAAAAAGTTCTTTGAGCCCGCCGAACTGCAAGTGCTCAAGTCGATGCCATCCGACCAGACAAACACACGCATCCACGAAGACTTCGTCGCCGCCGCGGAACCCGGCGCGCCAACGTCCGGCGCCGAGTGGGCAGCACAGCGCAGCAAATGGCTCCAGGTGCTACGTGAAAAATCGTTTCGCGGATGGCCCACCGAATCATCACCGCTCAACCTGTCGACAACGGAGCCGCATGGCAGCAACGCGCAGACGCTGGAATTTGACAGCCAACCGAACGTACGGCTGAACATCCAGTTGGTCGGCAACATGGACTCGGCAGACACGATCGAGTTGCGATTGGTCGGGGAAGGGGAGACCGCCGATCTGAACGCGCGTCAGGCAAGTGACCGTACCGCGATTGCGTGGTTCTCTCCACGAGGGATCGGGGCCGACGCGTGGAATCCCAACCAGAAGAAGCAAACGCAGATTCGCCGACGCTTCTACCTGCTTGGACAAACACTGGACGGGATGCAGGTTTATGACGTTCGCCGGGCGCTCGCCGCCCTGAGGGAACTCAACGGTTCGCGCAGTCCGTCGCTCCACATCACGGGCGAAGGCGTCATGGCCGGCATCGCTGTCTATGCCGCACTCTTCGAACCTACGGTTGATGGATTGAAGCTACGGAATCTGCCGGCAACACACCGCGACGGTCCGATCCTGCTGAACGTGCGACGTTACTTTGACATGCCCCAGGCGTTAGCGATGGCGTGCACGGGGCGAGATATTCACATCGAAGCGGACGCCGACGACTTCGAATACAGCCAACGGATCTCGCAGCTAACCGGACACGCCGGGAAACTGCGGTTTAGCCAGCCCGACAGCAAATCCAACAGCCAGCCCGCGGCCTCGACTGCGAACCAATCAATTGAGTGACTCGCACTTCTCCGATAGCTACGCGGTCGCTCGGAAGCGATTTCTTGAAGCGGCCAACTCGGTCGGCGGCGAAATCCGGTCGCACGAACTGACCGTCGCGGAATGCGAACAGGAAATGGCGATCGATGTGGTTACGATTGGCGCAGAATCCGACCGAGTGGTCGTCGTCTCTTCGGGCGTGCACGGTGTCGAAGGCTTCGCCGGTTCGGCCATTCAACTTGCCCTGTTGCAGCAACTCAAGGATGCGACACGGCAACACGACGTCCGATTTGTGCTGGTACACGCAGTGAATCCATTCGGGTTCGCCTGCTGTCGAAGATTCAATGAGGACAACATCGACCTGAACCGCAACTTTCTGTTGGGCGATCAAGTACATTCTGGTTCGCCTCCGGGTTATGCAGCACTGGACGGATTCCTCAACCCAAAGTCACCGCCTTCGGCGATGGAACCATTTCGCCTCAAGGCGGCCTGGTACATCTTCCGTAACGGCATGCAAACGCTGAAGCAGGCAATCGCCGGTGGCCAATACGAATATCCGGCGGGAATCTTCTTTGGCGGCCACGGTCCGTCCCGGACGATGGAGATCTTGCGGCAGCACTGTGCCGAGTGGTTTCGAAACAGTTCGCAGTCAATCCATGTCGATCTGCACACGGGATTGGGACCGTTCGGTGACTATCGGCTGCTGATCGGTGAACGTGAATCCGAGGATGCCGTCGCATGGTACGGCAACGCATTCGGCGACGATGCCATCGAGCGTCCGCGAACGTCGGGCGATCGTACGGCGTACGCCATCTCGGGGTCCTTTGTTGAATGGATGCAGGCTCAATCGGGAGTCGCCAACGCGCGATTCGTGACGGCCGAATTCGGCACCTACGATGTCGTGCGTGTCCTTGCATCGATTCGATCCGAGAACCGCGCCCATCACTACGGAGACTCGGCGGATGCCAGTTTCCGGGCCGTCAAACACGAATTGCTGGAGTGCTTTTGCCCCCGCGATCCACAGTGGCGGAGGCAAGTGGTCGAATCCGGCTTGAAGATCATTGAGCAGGCGGCACGGGCGGTTTGATGCCCCGCGCCCATCTACATCTGCCAGTCTGAATATCGACGTGAAATTAGATGCCGAGATCCGACTTGATGCCACGAAGCAAATCCAGTGCCCCGCCGATCTCTGCCTTCTGACGTTCCGGCTCTTCGGGAATCTCGCGTTCGATGGTCAGTGGTCCGTCGTAACCAATCTCCTGCAGCGTCTTCAGGTAGTCGGCCATTCCCACGTCGCCAGCGCCCAAGGGTACTTCAGCACCCCACGTCTCGCCGGGCTTATCGGACCAAGTTCCGTCTTTGCAGTGAATGCTACGCACGTATTTGCCGACCTGACGCAACGCCGGCAACGGCTCGCCTGAACCGTACAGGATCATGTTGGCCGGGTCGAAGTTAATGAACAGGTTGTCGACGCCCGTGTCTTCGATAAATCGCAACAGCACATCCGCCGGCTCCTGACCGGTTTCCAGGTGGACCCGCTGTCCGTTGGCTTTCGCGTGTTCGCAGATTTCACGAGTCACCGACACGACTTCCGCGTAATCCGGATCGTTGACGTCGTGAGGCACAAATCCAATGTGCAATCCAATGCAGTCGACGCCCAGCAGTTTGGCGAAGTCGGAGATCTCTTTGGTTTCCTGCGTGCGGGCAGCTCGCTGGGCTTTCGGCACCAGGCCAACCGTTTCCTTCACGGTTGGAATGTCGGCATAGCTCTCACCTTCGAAACCGCAGAACACGCATGTGAGCTGGATGTTCAGGTCGGCGAGCTTCTTCAGGAATGCTTCGGCATTTTCCGGAGTTCGCGTCTCGGCGGCCGGAGCGTGCAACTGAATTGTGGGCACACCCAGGTCGTGAGCAACCTCAAGCTTTACGCCCAGTCCTGCGTCAATGCTGGCGAAGACGCCCAGCGGCCATTTTTCGTCGCTCATTTTGATGATCTCCGTTCATAACCCAAACCGACCAGCTTACTGAACCGCCACGCAAAGTCCAGCGAAGTGGGCACGGTCGCGAGAGCATTTCCAGCCAGCGATTAGCTGGAGCTGGTAACCAGATTTCCCGCGTATTGACGGGACATTTTCACGATCGTGGGATAATCGTGCGGCTCAAGAGATTCGCCAATCAACTCGACATCGACATAGCCGTCGTAGCCCGCCTTCGACAGGCATTCAATGATTTCCAGATTCTGGACGCGACCTTCGCCCAGTGGGCAGCGGTCCTGTTCGCCATCAGGGCTCTGCTGTCCGTCGCCGAGATGCACGATGGCGACTCGATGAGCGACCTCGGCAAGCTGCTTCAGGTCGTGCCCATCGATGCCAAGGTGGTAGGTGTCGACCGCCAGTTTAAGAAATGGATTCTCAAACGGATCGATCAGCTCTAACGCTTCGTCGATCGACCGAAGAAAGGTCCATTCGGAACAGCAACCGGGATGCATGGGCTCGAAGGCAAGACTGACGGCGAACTCTTCTGCGAAGGGCAGCAGTTCTTCGATGGCATTCTCGACAAGACGACGGGCGTGAGTGCGAGTATGCCCTCCCCATGGTCCGGTGTAGATCACCAAATTGTCTGCGGAAATCGCCGCCGCAGTGCGGATTGCTGCAACGGCATCGCAGAGGCTGTCACGAAACGAAAACCCGTCGCTACCGGTGAATCCGCCGGCCCACAGTAAATTTGAGCACGAAATGCCGGCCTGGCGTAGCAACGCGGCACCCTGTTCGTCGCCGACGTCGGACAATTTCTGACGCCAAATTCCGATACCGTCGAATCCGGCTTCTGCATAGTTGCGCACGTCTTCCTCGAACGACCATCGCAACGTGGTCAGTTCGTTCATTGACACTCGCAACATCCATGCACTCCAATCCGAATTCCAGTGCCTACACTCATTGCCGACTAGCCTACGCCGACATGCGAGAATTGCAATCGCGAGATTTCAATCTCCGGAAACTTCGTTGCGATTCGCCCGAAGGGCGGTTGACGCCGACCAAACCGCTTCCCAATCGCTCGGGAATCACTCCCGCCGAATCATTCACTTTCGCGAAATAAGTTGTAGACAAACGAGCCGATCATCTCCGCGCACATACAGCAGCCCGTGCGACAGAACCGGGGCTGCCCATGCGGGAGGCTTCAACAGTGCCTTGCCATTTGCACCGCCGGCTCGCGGAATGGTGCTGGTGACTTTTCTGAATTCCCTGGGCGTGGCCTCAATCAGTAGTAGCTCGCCGGTCTCACTGAGGCAGACGAAATGGTCGTCCACGTAGAGCAGCGAACTGCGCGACAAACCGGGTTCCGTCCACATGACTTTGCCCGTTGACGCATCGATGCACCGCAGTTCGGCATTGTATTCGTGCCGGCCACTGCTTCCGTACAAATAGCCTTTGTGATGGATGGCCGTGTTCCAGTGCGTCTGCATCGACTTGTCGCGCGAACGCCGGCGATCCTGCCACACGACTTCGGGCCCATCCTCGCCGGGTTCATGAGCTGCAAAGTTCAACATCGCACTGCCGGGACCATACGTTTCAGAAATAAAAACATGGTCGTCGATTACAACCGGCACACTCGCATTGACGCTCTCCAGAATCGGTGCTCGCCAGGGAAACGCAAAGTCCTGCTTCCCGTCCTTCGGGTTGAACGCGACAAGCCCGCCGCGCAGAAACGCAAAACACCAATCGCGTTTACCTTTAATCAAGCGCAACGAAGCATAGCTGGCCAATTCATCCGACAGGCGATACACCTCGGCGCCGGTGAGCTTGTTGAAGGCAACGATACCGGTACCGTCGCCGCGGGCAAGATCCAGTCGTCGTGTGCCGTGGGGACTACCGCCCACCATCGCGATGATCAGGTCGCCATAGATGACGGGGTTGCTGCCCACACCAAAGAAGTTTTGGACAACGTTGTACTTGCTGCTGGCTTCCACCGCCCAAACTTCGCTGCCGTCGCTGACGTTCAGGCAGATCAGGCGACCGTCAACGCCATAGAGGTAAACCCGTTCGCCATCCACAAGCGGCGAACAGCGCGGCCCATTGTTGTAGCCGTACTGATCGCGGTACTCGTAGTCGTATTTGTAGGTCCACAACGCCTTGCCCGTTTCGGCATGTAGACAGATCAGCTTGCCGACATTCTTGCCCCGGCCGACCGGCTCACTGTCAAATTGAAACAGCCGTCCGCGACTGACGGAAGGCGCGCCGTAGCTCTGCTGAAGTGGGAGTTGCCAGACAACTTTCAGCCCGTCGCCGCTCCAGTCTTTGACGATGCCCGTTTCGTTCGATTTGCTATCGCCATCAGGCCCGAGAAATTTTGGCCAATCCTGCCCGAACTTTATGGTCGCCAGATTGGTCGGTAATTCTGCGAGTGCGTTGTCCGCCCGAAACGCGACGACGATGCACATAAACAGCCCCACCGTCGACATCAAAAATCTCGTACGCGAACGAAAAACCGCGTGCTTCCGCATGGTAGGCTGTCCCCTGATAGTATCGTCGACCCGCATGAGATGATGATACCAGTTTACGATCCTGTCGAGTCAATGGTCCGTGAGGTGATGCAAGGTGCTTGAGGTAACAGATCGCCTGCACGTTCCGCTAAAGGAATTGAAATTCACCTACTCGCGCAGCCAGGGCCCCGGCGGACAAAACGTCAACAAGGTCAACACAAAAGCCACGTTGCGATGGTCCATTTCCAGCAATCGCACGCTACCCTTTGCCGTGCGAGCCAGATTCGCGGACCGCTATCGTCACCGAATCACGTCCGAAGGCGACTTGCTACTCACCAGCCAGCGGTTTCGGGATCGCGGCAGAAATGTTGCGGACTGCCTGGAGAAATTGCGTAAACTGATTGCTGACGTGGCAGACGAGCCCATCAAACGGAAAGCCACCAAACCCACCAAGGGCAGCCAACGTCGCCGACGGAAAGGCAAAGAGGCGAACTCACAAAAGAAGCAGATGCGTAAGCCACCCAAAATGGAATAGCGAAAAAAGCCTACATGCTCCTGGTGGCCCTGGGGATCGCCCATCCCTCGTCTCACAACAATCAGCATTCCCGTAGTTAGTCGGTAACACTTGCCTTTTCGAAACCCGCGACACGCATTTACTACTGGCTGCAGCGTCACTTACATCGAAAGTGTCCTGTAAAAACTCGTGTCCCATCCATGTCTCGTTGCGTCGCGTTGCACCTCACGTCGACCGACGCTCGAATCTACTCAACCCGGAATAGCGGCGACATCCACGCCCGGGTTACCGTGCGATAGAAGCTAAATGCCTTCTTCTATATAATGAGTTCTGACATTGTGGCCCGCGCGAGTCACGCTCACTTCGTTGTTTTCGGTGGACCAGCAGTTTCTTCATGGCGATGCGTAAAAAGAAGGCAGACGAACAACATATCGATTCGGTGCTGAAAGATTGGCCTTACGATCCCGACGCAGTCAGTGTTCGCCTCGTTGAGGGAACGGATGGCCGCGAACTGATCCAGATGCGTATTGAAATGGGGCTATTGCAACTGGAAACTTCCGGACGCCCCGACGGGGAACGCCCGGAAGGTGCCACGTCCTATCTGGATTACCTCCGCGAGCACTATCAGACGAAGGATGCCGACGACCCGTTCACTCCCGATGAATGCGCCGAGTGTGACCGCGAGTTTGTGATGTACTACCACCGCCGCATCTGCTGGTTGGCAATGCGCGAGTTCCGCAAAGCGGTTCTCGATGCGGACCATACGCTCAATCTGATGGACCTCTGCCGTGACCGATCTCCGGACGAGGAGTGGACGGTTTCCCACGAACAGTACCGACCGTTTGTGATGTTCCATCGAATTCAGGCAGAGGCACTGGCCGAGCTCGATCAGGACGGCCCGGAATCCGCCGTCGCAGCCGTCAACAAGGGCCTGGACCGGATGCAAGCGATCTTCGAGGCTCACGGCGTGGACCATGCGTTCGATGAGAATGAGCTGGTCGAACGACTCGTGGAGTTTCGAGAGACGCTACGCGAGAAGTTCTCCGTAGGAAAAACACTCGACGAACAACTGGCCGAGGCCGTGGCGCAGGAAGAATACGAGAAAGCTGCCCGCCTTCGCGACGCGATTCGAAATCGCAAACACGAATTCTAATCGAGACGGAATTCCGTCGCTCGCGTGCCAATCGCTTCACATCCTCCTCGATCACCCGGTTGGCACGCCCGTCCGTAAAACCGCTGCGGACCGATGAAATTCCTGTCCGCGACGGATGTTTTCAGTTAGCCTGTAAGTTACTCACTCAGGCTTGAACATCTCATGAAATCATCTCCCGTTTTCCGCGCACTCGCCGTCGTCGTACTGCTAACATCCAGTTGCGCCGCCGAACTCGTTTCGCTGGCGATCACCCCCGCGACTTTCCCGGACGCTTCCTCGGTTTCGGTATTCGTGGACGCATCGCTGCTGGGGGACGACGAAGTTAATTCACCGATCTCTGGCGAGCTCACGTTGGAACTGCTGCCGTCGGCCGTTAATCCAACGACCGCTCGCATCGTGGCGCTGGATGCGGTGCTCGACAACGCCGTTGATTTCAACGTCGGTGGTGGCTTCCTGCCAAGCGTAACGGTAGAAGCCGGTGCCGGGGATCTCTCGGTCAACATGCTGGAGCCCGGTCCCGCCAGCGAAATCATGGCGGGAACATTCGAACAATTTGAGAACCTGCTGGGAATCGGCGGCGTCATCACTACGTCGGTCGAACCCGAACCGATTGATCTGTCCACACAGGACCCGACGCTGGTCGACTTCCCCGAAATTGAAATCGATCTCGATCGAAGCTCGGTGTCTCTCTCAACAGGAATTCTGGCGGAGGTGGCTGTTCCGTTTGAAGTCGGATTCCTCACCGTCAATATTCTTGTCGAGGTCGATGGCATCGTAGACGCCGTGGGCAGCGTGCCTCCCGCAAATTACGTGTGGAACGGATCGGGGCTGTATTCCGGCGAGCAAAACTGGATGCGCGGTGATGTTGCGGATACCGGTTCCATCCCCACCGCGATCGATTCTATCACGTTCGATGGTTCGGCCGGCTCGAGTGCCGTCAATCTTGGTGGAACAACACGTCCGGCAACAAGGGCTCAGGTGCTGGGTGATGTGCGCCTGTCGGATGGTAAGCTCGACCTGGAAGTGGGCCTCAACATCGCAGCCGGAGCCACGCTCACGGTCGAGGATGACGCAATGCTTGGTGTAACCGACTCACCAGAATCGCTCAGTACATCCGGCGGCGGCACGCTGGTCGTGAATGGCGAAGTCGACGCGAACCTGACCGTCGCGGGCGCAACACTCGCGGGAGACGGCAAGGTCGCCAGCCTGCGTGTCGATCAGCTGGGTACACTTCAGCTTGCCTCGGACGCAACGCTGGAAATCGAGTCGCAGCTTTCCTTTGGAATCGCCAGCCAACTTCAGATCCTCGACGCGTCCGAACCGGGCTCCACTTCGCAACTCGCGACCTTCGCAGAAGTGAACGTTTCCGGACTGTTGATGGATGCTGGAAGTGTGTGGCTTAACGATACCGAGCTTTCCGATGCCGCGGTCACCGAACTGGGCACCAATTTCACGGGGCATGTTGGCGACGGCCTCTTCGCGAACGTGCTGGTCGCGGCAAACGCCATGGACCTGACGACGTCGCAGGCAATCTCCGGCGACACGGACGGCAATGGCGAAGTTGACTTTTCCGACTTCCTTGCACTGTCAGCGGCATTCGGCGGGGCAGGGGACTGGACGAATGGCGACATGGACGGAAACGGCATGATCGACTTCCCCGACTTCCTGATCCTGTCGGGCAGCTTTGGCACGACCTCGCCAATCCAGGCGAGCGCACAGCCTCTGCTGAGCGGACCGGCGGCGGCGAGCGTACCGGCTCCGGCGGGGAACGTGCTGGGCCTGATGGCCGTTGTGATGGCGCTGGCGATACGCCGGCGAAGTGCCTGATCCTTATGGCGAAGACCGGCGGAAGCCCTCACAAGCCTGAGAAACTGGCTTGCGAAATTACCTGACCGCGCATGAAAAAGGGGTCTCCGACGTGCCAATCCGCTTGGCAAAGCTGAACGGTCAGGGGCAAGGCAACCATTCTGCCGAATTTTCGTCAAAGACCCCGCGGGCCAGCTATGAAGCGGTAACGCACCGCCTCGTAACTGCCTCTCCTTAAAAGCAGCCAGCGTGCCGGAGACACCATCCAACGACGTAAACTCAATTAGAAAAGCAACTTACGTAACAGATACGGGATTCTCAAATCAGGACTGCTAAAAATCGGGCATCCCAAATCGCACGTTGTCTCATCACGATACAACGCAAAATGGTACAAACATGTTGGCGTCTCAAATCGAGCCGCATCGCCACAAGCTGTTTCAGGTAAACGCTTTATGAGCCTCCAACCGGCTCATGCAGTCTCAAATTGAGACCGAAAGTATGGAAGCACGCCAAGTCATCCTGTTCGTAAATCGCAAAGCCGGGACCGGAGCCGGTCGCGTTCTTGTCGACGAGGTCGCTCAGCGATTGGAGGCGTGCGGCTATGACGTCCATTTGATCGTCGACATCGACGAATTGCGGAAACAGGCCGCCGCGATGCGAGGCCAGGTACACTGCGTGATCTCGGCAGGCGGAGACGGCACGATCGAGGTGGTCGTTAACAACGTGGACGCCGGCGTTCCGATCGCCGTATTTCCATTGGGAACCGAAAATCTGCTGGCAAAATACCTGCAGATCACACCCGATCCACAACGCCTGGTAGAGATGGTCTCACTGGGCAGGACGCAGCGCATGGACGTCGGACGCGTGAATGGCAAGCTGTTTCTGGTGGTGTTGAGTTGTGGTTTTGATGCGGACGTGGTTCGCCGAGTGCATGCCGAACGGAAGGGCAACATTACGCATCTTGCCTATGCAAAGCCAATCATCAAATCGATGCTGCAGTTTGACTATCCCCAACTGAAGATCGAGTGGGACTCCGATGACGGCTGGCAGTCGCAGGATTGCCACTGGGCATTTATCTTCAACGCACCACGGTACGCTGCAGGGTTGAAAATCGTCCCCGAAGGAGATCCGGCCGACGGTCAGTTTGAGGTGGCTACGTTCACGGGCGGCTCGCTTTGGCATGGACTGTGGCAATTTGCAGCCGTCGCGATGGGGCGTCACTTTGATATGTCCGCGTTCCAGTTGCACCGCAGTCGCCGGATTCGAATATCGTCGACGCAGGATGACGTAGCATTTCAGATTGATGGCGATCCGGGCGGCTCGCTGCCGGTGGAGATTGAAGTTCTGCCGCAGCATTTGACGCTGATCGTGGACGGCTAGTGGAAGGGGATTCGCCGCGGAACTTTCTGGCGGGTGCGTTGGATTGTTGAATCGTCCCGCAGGCTCCACAATGGCGAATGAACCCCGGTGATGCGGCTCGTTGAAACGACAGGTTTATGAACGAAGCGACGATATCCAAATTCAAATGTGGCAACGGACAGCCCTTGATGCTGATCGCTGGTCCCTGCGTGCTGGAAAGTGAACAACTGGCCGCCGACATCGCGGGAAAGGTGGCCGAACTGGCCGAACAATTTGCGGTCAATTTCGTATTCAAAGCATCCTTTGACAAAGCCAACCGCACTTCCATTGATTCGTATCGGGGGCCGGGCATTGACGATGGGCTGCGAATCCTGCAATCGGTGCGAGACAAGGTGAGCGTGCCGGTGACGACCGACATTCACGATCCTTCACAGGCCGCCCCGGCAGCCGAAGTGTGCGACATCCTGCAGATCCCGGCATTCCTCGCACGCCAGACGGATCTGATTGTTGCCGCGGCGAAGACGGGAAAAGCGGTGAACGTTAAGAAAGGCCAGTTCATGGCTCCGCTGGACATGCGGCATGTTGTCGGCAAACTGCGAGATTCGGGAGCGAAGGACATTCTGCTTTGCGAACGCGGAACGTTCTTTGGATACGGTCGGTTGGTCAACGACATGCGCGGCCTGGTGGAGATGCGCACGCTCGCTCCGGTCGTCTTCGATGCAACGCACAGCGTTCAGGAACCGGGAGGGCAGGGGAGTACGACCGGCGGCAAACGCGAGTTTGTGCCGCACCTTGCCTGCGCAGCGGCGGCGGTGGGAATCGATGGTCTATTTCTTGAAACGCATCCCGATCCGGACAAATCGCCCAGCGACGGACCGAATATGATACCTCTGGCAGAACTGGGAAAAGTGCTGGAGCAGGTGGTCGCCGTGCGCGAGGCGATCGAACGAACATCGACACATACCGAAGGTTAGTTTGCGACGAGCACATGGGCAGGGCTCTCGCGTCACCGGGGTGAAATGATTTTGAAAGTTGCGGACATGAACATGAATCAGAAACAGACGACCTTCCGCCTCCTGCTGGGCACCGCTTGCCTGATCGCGATGCTGGCCGGCTGTCGACAACGCGCGGTCGTCAAACCGCCGCAGGTGAAGCTGGCGACAACGGTGAAGGAGACCAGCCCGTTTGACGTGGCGATGGAGTTCCTGAACAACCTCGACGAGTACCAACCGGCGCAGGTGAAAATGCAGATCCTGCAGAACCTCCGCGAGTGGTCGCGGATGGAAGAGGCGCCGGTCGAATGGTTTGCGGACCCCATGTTTCGCCGACTGCCGTCCGACCTGAAGGAGATGTTCTCCGCAGATGGTCTGGCGACGAAAGTCTTTCAGCCCCACGACGCCCTGGAACTCCAACAGTCGGTCTGGTTGCGTGACATCGCAAAAGCCGTCGCGTTACAACCGCTGGCCGATCCGAACCAGCGTGAATGGCTGGAGCAGGCCGTTGCCGATGGCAAACTGTCTTCCGACGATGCCGAAGACCTTGCGCTGGCTTGTCGCCTGTTCGACTGGACCGTCCGCAACATCCAGCTGGATCCCGAAGAGCAGGAAATGGACATCCTGGGCGATGAACGCGACAAGGAACGCCGCGACCGCAACACGTTGCGACACCAGTACTACCCCTGGGAAAATATTCTCTACGGGCACGGTGACTGGCTGGAACGAAGCCGTGTCTTCACGCTGCTGGCACGGCAGTTTGGCATCAACGTCGTGATCCTGCAGGCCGACCGCGGAGACGAGCCCGCGCAACCCTGGTGCAACGCCGCCATGATCGGCGAGGAACTCTACTTGTTCGACGGGAAGCTCGGTCTTCCGCTACCCGGCAAGGATGAGTCTCCCTTTGGCCGGCTGTCCGACTACAAGGACGCGCCCGAGCTGCTGGAACCATTGAATGAAACCGGCCGTTACCGCATCGTCGCGTCAGACCTCAAACGCATGGTCGCCTGCATCGATGCGACTCCCGCGGCGCTTTCGCAACGCATGAAGCAGATCGAATCCCGCTTGTCCGGCGATCGCAAACTGGCGCTAACCGTCGCTCCCAGCCCGATTGCCGTGCAGCTACGTTCGATGGGCATTTCCAGTGTTGAAATCTGGACGTTTCCATATCGAGGCTATCAGTTTCTCTCCAAAATCCAGCAAGACCCGCAACAGGCGCTGCAACTGTTGAATGTGCTCAATCAGGAAAGCTCCACATTCGAAAACCGGGGCCCGCTGCTGCGTGGACGATTGCTGCACCTGCGCGGCTACTACCGTGGCGATCACGAAAAAGCGGGCGCTACCAAGATGTACATGCAGGCCCGCATGTCGAAACAGGAACTCGAGCGATTCAACATTCCAATCGAGCAGGTGCCGCCTGATTCGCCCATGCTGCAGAACCTTCCCCAGGATCCGGTCGAACGGGCCGCCATGTTCCGACTTCGCGTCCAGGTGGCTCGAGCCATGGCCGTGGCCGGCAAAGATCGCGCAACCTACTGGCTTGGCCTACTCGCACTTGATCGCCACGAGTACCGCGTCGCCGGAGACTTCCTGAAGCTCAATGCCGACGACGAGGACAGTGCCTGGCGACAGGGTGCAGTCTACGGGCTGGCACGATCGCTGGAGGCACAAGGACTGGCCGAGGGCGACGAAGCAAAAATTCAGGAAGCAATCGAGCTCTATGAATCTTTGCCGGAATCCCCCCAACATGCCGGAAACCTGATGCGAGCCCAACGTCTGGCCGCGTCGCTCGGCAAGTAGGAACTCCGGGCAACAGGCCTTGCCACGCTGGACTGTCCACCGCAGCCCTAAAATTTGACACGTATTCCCAAACGCGTTCCGCTTTGCCTCACTGGGCGGAATCCGGGGTCGTCACATTGCCTGAACACCCCGATCTTTCTCGATTTTCAACGTCAGGATAAACTTGAGGGAGGCAGGGGACTCCTACGATTGCTGGTAGCCGACATGGAAGCGCGGTGGACGGATCGGATTCAGGTAACAGATTGTGGCACAAACAGGAAACTACATTGGGACTTATCGTCGCCTAAAAATGATGCGGCAGGGCAAGACCTGCCAAATCTGGGAAACGATGAGTGCCAATAACAAGCGGTGCGTTCTGAAAGTTTTGCGCGATGAATTCCGCAAGGACAAGAACGAACTCGCGATGCTCAAGCACGAGTATGTCGTCGGATCGGTTCTGGATCATGAGAACTGTATCGAAGTCTACGAGTACGACGTCGCACGGGGCATCCCGTTCGTCGCCATTGAGTACTACCGTTCGCTGAACCTGAAGCAGTGGATCCGCGAGCCTGGTGCCAAACGCGAATGGCTGCCGGGAATTATCGAACAATCGGCCAAGGGCATCATTCACCTTCACAAGCATGGCTGGATCCATCGCGATCTGAAGCCGGACAACTTGCTGGTGAATGACGAGGGCGAAGTAAAGCTGATTGACTTTGCGATCGCCGAAAAGGCCAAGAAGGGCTTTGGCAGGCTGCTGGGCGGTCGCGGCAAAGTCGCGGGCACCCGAAGCTACATGTCGCCGGAACAGATTCGCAACGAGCCGCTGGACGCCCGATCGGACATCTACAGTTTTGGCTGTCTGGTTTTTGAGATCGTCAGCGGTAAACTGCCGTACACGGGTTCGTCTAGTGACGACCTGCTACAACGCCATCTCAAATCTCCCGTGCCATCGTTAATGGCCTTTAGCGAAGATGCCAACCCGGCATTGTGTAAGCTTGTGGAGCAAATGATGGCCAAGAAACGTGACGATCGCCCGGATTCGATCGAGGACTTTCTGCACAGTTTCAAGAAAATCCGCCTACCATTCGGGCGTACAGGCTAAAGTAGCCGGTGAAAAAACCAGTGTCACGACGAGTGGCCCAATCCGCTGAAGGAAGCTATGGACAATCCGGGACTTGCATTCGAAAAACCAATCCACGAGCTACAGGCGCAACTCGACAGCCTGACGGCCCTCGATGGAGATCATCGCGACGAAAACGCAATCCGCGAAGCACGCACGGCACTGCACGATGCGACCCGCGTTGCCTACGACAACATGACTCCGTGGCAAACCGTCCAGGTCGCCCGTCACAAGGATCGCCCCCAAACGGCAGACTACCTGCGTCCCGGTATGGTCTTCGATGAATTCGTGGAACTCCACGGCGACCGCCACTTTGGCGATGACCCCGCGCTGCTCACGGGATTCGCCAAACTCGACAGCTTCAAGGTAATGGTCGTCGGCCACCAAAAAGGCCGCACGACGAAGGAACGCACGGCCTGTTCGTTTGGTTGTGCTCATCCGGAAGGGTACCGCAAAGCGCTGCTGAAAATGAAAATGGCAGCCAAGTACGGAGTGCCCATCATCACGTTCATCGACACTCCAGGTGCGTACCCGGGAGTTGGCGCGGAGGAACGCGGACAGGCTCAGGCGATTGCCGAGAACATGTTCGAAATGTCTCGTCTGGGCGTGCCCATCATCTGCATTGTGATTGGCGAAGGCGGCAGCGGTGGTGCACTGGGTATCGGCGTGGGTGACCGAGTGGCCATGCTGCAGTACGCCTACTACTCGGTGATCAGTCCGGAGGGTTGTGCCGGCATTCTCTGGAAGAGCCACAAGTATGCCGAAAAGGCCGCCGAAGCATTGCGATTCACGTCAGACAATCTCAAACGTTTTGGCGTCGTTGACGAAGTTATTGAGGAACCGCTCGGTGGCGCCCATCGCAATCATCATCAGATGGCCGCTCGCATGAAAATGTTTCTGGTGCATTCGTTGCGTGAATTGTCCAGCATGTCGGCCGAGCAGTTACTCGAGCACCGCTACGACCGCTTCCGTCAGTTGGGTGTTTTCTGGGAAGGACCGGACGCAGATCAGGCCGCCGCCGAAATTCGTTTCGACGCCGCCGACAACAAAGTCGCATCGCCAGAAACGCGTTCCAACCGCTCGGCTCCCGATCGCAGTTAGGCGAACACGGGTGCCATTGCGTGTGCCACTGCTGCCTTCTTGTGAGCGACAAGGCGCTAGCCGTCGGTTCACACTTACAACCCAATAGTGGCTAGCGCCATGCCGCTCACGGTACGGAAACGACATCCGGACTGTGGCACACCGGGCATCAACCCCACGTCCCTGCCTTCCAACAAATCGCCTACTCCGCCTTCAGCCGCGACCGGCTATTGAAGGAAACAATGATGCGATCTTTTTCGCCGCGGTAGGGCAGGGCACTGTGCTTCAGGAATGACGGGAAGAGCAATAACATTCCATCCTGAATGGGCGGGTCCACATACACACTGCTCAGATACTTGTTGCCGTAGTCGTTGTGCGAACCGCCAGACCAATGCGGCGAATAGAAACGATTGGCGCCATTTGGAGCGCCATCGCCGACCTTCTGTCCGGAATCTCCGATTTGGACATAGTAAATCCCGCACCACGAGCACCCTCCATGAACATGGGCATCATGGAACCCGCCATCGTTAGTGATGTGATACCAGCTATCCCGATACTCGACGTCAATCCGGTCCGGCTTGACTTCCCGGCCATTCACGTCGGCGACCGCGTACTGTAATGACTTCGTGATAAACGCTCGCAACGCCTGGATGCTGTCGTGCTGCTGCTCCAGCAAATCGAAGTCGCCTTCAAAAATCCCCTCTCCCGACTTCGCGGATTTGGCGATACCACTTTCGACGTTCGCCTTTTGCTGATCCCGCAGCGAATACAGATGCTCGACAAGCCGGGGGGCGTGATCTTCATGGCCCGGCCATCGAAAGGCATAAAACCGAGTGGCCCAGAATTCGTGAAAGATCGAGTTCGGTTGCGACACGGTGATATTCCACGGGAGACAGGGTAGGGCGAGAATGCCCTGATTCTAGACGCCCACATTACGATCGCATGAAGGAATTCGGTAATCTACAGGTGAAATCAATGCTCGCCGGCTACCGCTGCACGCCAGTCGAAACCGACCCGTCAGATAATTGCGTCAGGTTTACCAGCGGCCACCGTAACCACTTGTGCAAGAATACCCGCGCACCAGCACACCGACTGTCGGGCCCAACATGATGGGAAGGATCAATAAATGCGATACGTGCTCATAGCACTACTGGCTTGGACGACATCCGTATGTCATGCCCAGGTGGTCCTCCAGCCGGAAGGGCTGGAACCCGGAGATCAGTACCGGCTGATCTTCACGACTTCCGTCAAGCGGGATGCCACGTCCAGCAACATCGAAGACTACAACAACTTCGTGCAGTCCGTGGCGGATTCGTCGCCAGAAGTCGCGGCATGGGGACTTGAGTGGAAAGCGATTGCTTCGACGCCAACCGTAGACGCTGTCACCAATACCGAGACAGACTGGCGGGTCGAGGACGGCGTGCCCATTTACCGTGTTGACGGAGTATTAGCATACGAGGACAACCACGACCTTTGGGTCAACGGGCCAGGTCAGCTCCCTCATACGGTGTTTCTTGATCTCGATGAATTGGGACGGACGATTTCCCCAGAGAACGGTCCCCCAGAGAACGGCAAGGTTATTGTATTCACCGGGACAGCCTCAACTGGGGTAGCAGCGCCCGCCGGTCTCCCGATTGACCAACGCGGATTGGGCGGCTCGCATGTCGGAAATATCGGATGGGCCCGTTCGACATCGCCTGGTACCCGATTTGGTATCGACGCCGTAGCTGCGGGTTTGCCAAATCATTTTTATGCCATTTCTCAATCGCTCGTGGCGGTGCCCGAACCCACTCCACACCCCACCGCACTCGCAACGATCATCGGCACAATCTCATGTTTAACACGACACCGTCGGCGAGGCCGGGTCGAAGCCATCGCGTTTGCGCAGAGCCATGACAAGTCGGCCGAAAGGACCACGACATGCGATACGTGCTCATAGCACTACTGGCTTGGACGACATCCCTGTGCCATGCCCAAGTGATCCTCCAGCCGGAAGGCCTGGAACCCGGAGATCAGTATCGGTTGATCTTCACGACTTCCGCCAAGCGGGATGCCACGTCCAGCAACATCGAAGACTACAACAACTTTGTGCAGTCCGTCGCGGATTCGTCGCCTGAAGTCGCTTCGTGGGGACTTGAGTGGAAAGCTATTGCTTCGACGCCAACCGTAGACGCTGTCACCAATACCGAGACAGACTGGCGGGTCGACGATGGCGTGCCCATTTACCGTGTCGACGGAGCACTAGCGTACGTGGACAACGACGACTTGTGGGTGGGAGAGCCATTCGATAGTGCGCACCTAGTGCCGTTGGAAATTGACGAATTTGGAGACGTAGTTCCAGGAGACATTCCGGGGGAGGTCGGGCTTGTAGCTGTGTTCACTGGAACTAACGGAGCGGGGCTTCGTGCACCAATTGACATTCCAGTGGAACTACGTGGCCTCGGCGGCACAGCGTTCGGCACAATCGGTTTTGCAAATGGAAATGGACCGAGCACGCGATTCGGCACCGACAGTGCACCGTCCGGTTCGGAAAATCATTTTTACGCGATCTCGGACACCGTTGTGGCGGTGCCCGAACCCACTCCACACCCCACCGCACTCGCCACGATCATCGGCACAATCTCCTGTTTAACACGACGCCGTCGGCGAGGCCGTGTCGAAGCCACCGGGTTTGCACAGAGCCATGACAAGTCGGCCGAAAGGACCACGACATGCGATACGTGCTCATAGCACTACTGGCTTGGACGACATCCGTATGTCATGCCCAAGTGATCCTCCAGCCGGAAGGCCTGGAACCCGGAGATCAGTATCGGTTGATCTTCACGACGTCTCAAAAGCGAGATGCGACGTCGTCCAATATCGAAGACTACAACAACTTCGTGCAGTCCGTCGCAGACTCGTCACCGGAAGTCGCTTCGTGGGGACTTGAGTGGAAAGCCGTTGCAGCGACCACGGAAGTAGACGCTCGCACAAACACTGGATTGGTCGTCGATGAGAGTAGCGAAATTCCGGTGTATCGAATTGACGGAATGAGAATGGCGGATAACTACGCTCTGTTCTGGAGGCTCGAGAACAATTTCCTAAGCGTTGCGCCGAACGTCGACGAGCTTGGCGAGGTGGTGGTCGACAGTGATTTCACAGACCAGGATGACAACGTTCTCGCCTGGACAGGCACCGGCTCCGACGGCAAGGTCATCCGTCCAACTCACACCCTGGGGCAAGCACAGGCGTTCGTGGGAATCGCGAACAGCTCGTCATCGGATACATGGTCATGGAGTGCACGAATCGCCACGGTGCAACGGCCTATGTACGCAGTATCAGAGTTAATTACGATTGTCCCCGAGCCAGGCTATTTCGACTTGCAAACACTTGCATTAGCCGGGATCGTTTTTTTTCGGATGGGTCGAAGCCGAGACGAGCGGAGATCGCAGTCTGCCGTCTGTGAACAATTGCTTCAACCTAGCTGCGGCACAAACACAGCCGGTGCGGTGTGAAAGGAATTCCTCGATGCGATGTGCCTACATATGCTTGCTGCTGGGAGTCGCGTCCACGTGCCATGCCCAAGTGATCCTCCAGCCGGAAGGGCTGGAACCCGGAGATCAATACCGGCTGATCTTCACGACGTCTCAAAAGCGAGATGCGACGTCGTCCAATATCGAAGACTACAACAACTTCGTGCAGTCCGTCGCAGAGTCGTCGCCGGAGGCCGCGATGTGGGGACTTGAGTGGAAAGCGGTTGCAGCGACCATGGAAGTAGACGCACGATCTAACACGGGAGTCATCCCTGGAATGTCGGACGAGGACATACCGGTGTACCGCGTAGACGGGGTCTTGATGGCGCTTAGCTATGATCTGTTTTGGCGACGAGATAACAGCTTCAATCAAGTGACGCCGAACATAAATGAATTCGGAGAATTGATCTCCGACGAAAATGGTGAACTGCTGGCATGGACTGGAACCAGCTTTGACGGAACAACATTCGACCCTGAATCAACATTGGGGAACACACGCGTTCATATCGGACTGGCCAATAGCTCGTCCATAGATACCTGGTCTTGGAAATCGACATTTCCTGAGTTGCAGCTGCATATGTACGCCGTATCAGAACTGATAGTCGCGGTCCCCGAACCAGGTTATTTCGACTTGCAAACACTTGCATTAGCCGGGATCGTTTTTTTTCGGATGGGTCGAAGCCGAGACGAGCGGAGATCGCGGTCTGCCTTCTGTGAACAATTGCTTCAACCTAGCTGCGGCACAAACACAGCCGGTGCGGTGTGAAAGGAATTCCTCGATGCGATGTGCCTACATATGCTTGCTGCTGGGAGTCGCGTCCACGTGCCATGCCCAAGTGATCCTCCAGCCGGAAGGGCTGGAACCCGGAGATCAATACCGGCTGATCTTCACGACGTCTCAAAAGCGAGATGCGACGTCGTCCAATATCGAAGACTACAACAACTTCGTGCAGTCCGTCGCAGAGTCGTCGCCGGAGGCCGCGATGTGGGGACTTGAGTGGAAAGCGGTTGCAGCGACCATGGAAGTAGACGCACGATCTAACACGAGAGTTATCCCTGGAATGTCGGACGAGGACATACCGGTGTTTCGGCTGGATGGAGTACTCATGGCGATCAATTACGAAACGTTCTGGCGTCGCGACAACAGCTTTATTCAAGTCGCACCAAACGTGGATGAATCTGGTGTGACACTCATTGATGGAACCAATGAGATACTGGCGTGGACAGGTGCCGGGTTTGACGGCACTCCCTCAGCATCGTCGAGAATCTTGGGTAGCGATCGAGCAAACGTGGGCATTGCGAACAGCTCGTCGATCGACACATGGGCATGGGAATCGAACCTAACGAACCTAGATCGGCACATGTATGCAGTCTCCGAACTGCTAATTGCAGTCCCAGAAGCTGGCGGCCTCCATTGGCTGGCGATCCTCGGATTTGGAGCAGCACGACGAGGCAGGCGATAGCCTGCGGGAAGTACATAGCACGTTAATCGACACAACTTTGACGGCGAGTGCGAAAGGGATGTTTGGATGCGATATGTTTACATTTTTTTACTTCTGGGAATCGCCTCGATATGCGATGCCCAACTGGTTCCACAGCCGGAAGGGCTGGAACCCGGAGATCAGTACCGGCTGATCTTCACGACGTCTCAAAAGCGGGATGCCACGTCGGCTAATATCGAAGACTACAACAACTTTGTGCAATCGGTGGCGGATTCGTCGCCAGAGGTCGCTTCGTGGGGAATCGACTGGAAAGCCATTGTGTCGACACCATCAGTCGATGCGGTTGCTAACACCCTGACCGATTGGCGGACTGCAGATGGGTTGCCGATATACCGGATCGATGGAGAGTTGGTAGCTGAGAACAACGAAGACCTATGGAACGCAGAGGCGGGCGACAGGATTTGGACCGTGCTGCTGGATTTGGATGAAGGTGGCAGATTGATACCTGGAGATGCAGATTTCCCTGCAATACTTTCGGTGTTCACGGGTACTAATTCGGCGGGCATGGCGTCGCCCATAGGTGCACCGCCGGAGGATCGCGGCTTGGGCGCCGTTATTGCGGCAGTTGGAAATGCATATGGAAGAGGCCCTCAAGACCGGTACAACCTTACAACAACAAGGTTGGACAACGTGCACCACTTCTACGCCCTGTCTGACGTCATCACCGCAGTGCCTGAACCGCAGACCGGTGTGGCGATGTCTTTAGGTGTCATCACCGTGGCGGCGTGCTTACGCAAGCGTCGCGCGTTGGAAACCATGTAGAATTGTGGGGGGCGGAAGTCAGGAGGCTCATCTTATGCGCACCATATTCTTTGTTCTACTGTTCTTCGTTTGCCTGCAATCGCAGGCGCTGGCGCAAGTCATTCGTCAACCGGTGGATTTGGCACCAGGTGACCAATATCGCTTGATGTTCACAACATCAACAACCAGAGATGCAACGTCGACCAACATCGAGGACTACAACAGTTTCGTTCAGTCGGTGGCCGATGCTGCTCCGGAGGTTGGTTCGTGGGGACTAACGTGGAGGGTCGTCGCGTCGACCAAGGATGTAGACGCGATCGATAATACTGCCACCGACTTCGAGACAGATGCAGGGGTTCCAATTTACCGTATTGACGGCGTGCGGTTGGCAGACGGCAACATTGGGTTGTGGAATCCGTCCGGTAACAACATCCCTCCGTTGACGGATACTTACGCAGTTAGCGAGACAGGGGTCGTGCTGGATTCAGCGGATCCGTTTACTGGTGTGCCGGTATATACAGCGACGAGCGCCTTGGGACGTGCCACACCGATCGAAGAAGAATTCGCAGAGTTTGTTGGGTTAGGAGGACTGGACAGAATCGACATTGGAGCTCCGAACGTTAATAGTGGCAGAGCTCGCATCAATTGGACCAGTCTGAAGGCAGTAGAACCCGGGCACTTCTACGCCTTGTCGGAGGTCATCACAGTGGTGCCGGAGCCGTCGGGTGGCGTCGCGTTATGTGTCGGGCTGTTCACCGTTGCGTGGTGTTCGCGCAGACGAGTTGTCGCGCTAAATGTCCCCGAGTCGCTCGCTTTTTCGCCGGCCGCTTAACTAAACGAATTTCGGCCGAAGTTTGTGAATGGAATTTTGTCTTTTCTCGTCCTCTGCGTCCTCCGCGCCTCTGCGTTTCCATCCCAGCCTGCTGCATCCGCGTTCCTGGTTCCTGCTGCCCATTAGGATCAATGACCGGTGAAAGGGCAAACCAACGCCAACGGCTATTTCCCGGGATCTAGCGACGTCGAACCGAACATAAGAAACATGGTTGGACGTCATGCGCCTTGTAATGCTCACAAATCAGCGCATGATACACAACAAAAAGAGCATCAAATGAGTGCTCTTACTAAGAAACATAATCTTTTTGCTTACCCTTCTTGTCGCACACCATCTGGGTGTGCCTTGTCGATTTGCGACCCCGGTAAGAAGCACGCTCCATTCTGTGGAGGCCTCATCACGGCGTGATTTCCGCTCGCGTCGTTGATGAGGTTTTTCCTGTTTGGTTGGGTCCGCGAAACCTTTCGTAGGAGCGTGCAACGCTATGGCAGTCACGATCAAAGACGGTCTCAAGTTTCAGGGCATCGGAGACATCCTGGACAAGATGGATTTCGCCGGTAAAGACGGCGAGCAGATCTACATCATCTCGGTGGAGTTCTGGGGGGGAGCGAAAAAGCTTCGCGTCGACAAGGACGACTTCGCGAAGTGTCCCGACGTCGGGACCGAAGTGCTGATGGGTGGAAAGATTGCGATCGACGAGAAGGGAATCTCGAAGTTCCACAACGTCGAATTTCAGCCAACGAGTGGCTTGAAACGCACGGCATCAGCGCCATCTGGGGCGTAAGGAAACGCCCGGCAAGGAAGCGCAAAGGGGGGCAAGGAAGCCTTTTTCTTCCATAGGAGTGCATCGCCATGTTTGTTGCAGACGAGTTGGCCAGAGCGTTTTTCATGGGCGTGGTCATGGGCCTTCTGGCGGTGATCGTGGTGGTGTTCAGTTGACGTTGGGTACGTGGGTGAGGCGTCGTCTTCACCCACGTACTTTTGTTCGAAGGAGCGGGCAATGAGTGACGCAAGACGCAAAGCGAAGCAACAGAAACGCCGGATGGCGATGCCGCAAGTGCTGGAACGATTGTCCGAAGAGGTCCTGGCGTTCGGGGATGCCGAAACGGCTCGGCAGTTCGTGGCCGGGCTGACGGAATGGTTGGCCGATCGTGTTCGCATGGTCGAGGAGGTGGAAGAATCGTGTGATCGGTTCGCCCAGTTCCAGACCACACCCGGGAGGGCAGATCGTGCCGAGGGCTTTCGTTGGCAACGTCAACGCAAACGTGATGCGGCATTGGCAAAGAAAAAGTTGAAGGCGCTTCGCGATGGTCCCGCGTCTGTCGGTGCGAGTACCGCAGCGTCCAGAAGCGAGGAACGGAGCAACGACAGGTCGCGATTACCACGATGAAAGGTGCGGTCTTTTTATTTTAAAAAGACCAGAAATAGTGTGATGGGCAACTCCACAACCAGAAAGCGACGGCGTGTACAGAAGGTCACCATGGGTGACCTGAAGCCAACGCGAACACCGACGAAGTTCGTATTGGGTCGTGACCGTTGGCTGTCCGTTTATCGGTGGGTCGATCGCAACGAAGAGTTGATCGACCGGCATGGTTTTTCGATCGCATCGCGGATGAGCTGCCGCACGCGTGCGGCCCTACGGAGTTGCAACGGCGTCAGCGGGGATGATTGGAGCTACGCGGCCATCGCCATAACGCCCAACGTGGTGCGTTACTTCTACGATGCGTGGGTGGAACGCAACCGCAGCAGCCAGCGGAGGTTGTTTGACGATGTGTGACCAGCAAGATCTGCGAGTGAAGAGCATGGATGGAGGTGACTTCGTGCTCATGCCGGTGGGCTGCAAGTCGTGGTTTTGTTCGAAGTGTGCGGTAGGGAAGGGGATTGCCCTGCGTAGCAGGCTCCGTGAACGGCTGGAGGGCACCGGCGATTGGGTGATGCTCACGTTCACCGTGGATCAGGAGCTGTTCGAAGATGCTCAGGAAGCGTTTGAGTACCTTCGCACGAATCGTTGTGTGGCTCGAACAATGCGAGACCTGCGTAACGAATCGCATGTAGGTGCAGACTGGTTTGCCGTGATTGAGTTTCAGGAGAACGGCTGGCCTCACTACCACGTGATGGTGCAAAGCGAGTTCGTCCCGATCGGTCGGGTGCGAAAGATCTGGGGACGGTTGTCACCACGCGAAGAATACGGCCGTGTGGGCATGGGTTCGGTGTTCTACTCAAAGCCGGAATTCGCTGATGCGGACCACGCAGCCTGTTACCTGACCAAGTATCTCATCAAGGAACCCAAGACGGGCTTTCCGGAATGGGTCCTGAATCACAAGGGTCGCATACGGCGGTACGCGACCAGCCACGGGTTCTGGCGTGAAACGACGGAGGTGGAAGACGTCGTGGAGGTAGAAGAAGAGGAAGACGAACCCGAGCGGGAAGCGAAATCGGCACGGGAGTTGGTGGCGAGTTGCACGGTCAAAGTCGTCTTTGGCCTGATCAAGGAGGACGGTGGGTTTCAGTACCTCGGGTCACTGGATCTGACCTGGTACGAAGTCACCAGCGTGTTCGGACTGGAAGGCGAAGAGAAGCCATTTCTGATTGTGGCCGACTCGTTGTCGGCCCTGCTGGCCCTGAACCAGCATCAGCGTCAACGGCGAATCCTGACGGAGGTAGGGCCATGAATGAGATCGCGTTTGATTCGGTGTTTGCGTTTGTGGTGGACTCCGCATGGAAGGGGTTTCTGATTCACTTCATGTTCCACTTTCTGTTCTGGCTGACACGCGCGGGTAACTGGACCAGTTTTCTGGAGGGGAAGTGATGTTGTTGGCAGAAGTAGTGTTGCCGGACGCGGAAGTGGATGCGACGGGCTTTGTGGAGGCGGTGGTCACCGCGATTCTGCCCGCCGTCGTGGTGGTGGTAGGAGCGTACTTCGCATTCCTGTTGATCAAGCTGAGCTTGCGATGGGCTCGCAAAGCGGGCGGGTAAAGAAGTCACCGGTGAGGGTCGCAGAAGCGGAATGAGCGTGCAGGCTGTTTTGTTTCGTTTCTCAAATTGTTTTTGAAAGGTGTTTGCCATGATTGGTAAGAAACTTGCTTCGAGTTGGAATTTCCTCAGCGCCTGCTTTGCGATTGGCCTGATGCTGTTGGGGCAGGGGATCGCGTCGGCTCAGGTGACGTTGCCGACCGAGGTCACGGGAGCCGTTGACGTGGCGGGTTACGTGACGGCCTTGATCACGGCGCTTGCAGCCGTGGTGGCGGTGGTCGTCGGCGGATTTTTCGCGTTCCGCGTGATCAAGATGGCCCTCCGCTGGACGGGTCGAGCAGGCGGCTAGTGTAGTGGCTGTGCCGGGGGGTGACGTGATTACGTCCCACGTTGCCTCTCGGCGTTTTTCACCATGGAGGGAGTGTCATGCGTGCGATTCTGGTGGTGCTGCTGTTGAGTGGTTTTGCGATCGCCCAGCCGGCGACGATCTACGAAGACGAAGCTCCCGAGTGGGTCGAGATGCCCACGAACACGACGAGTCATGCGAGCTACCACGAGGGAGATCTTCGGTTTCTGAACAGTGCACCGGCCACGGGCTACGCTCGCCTGCAGCCGGGTTTGACGGGCACCCATGAGATCTGGTGGTTTCACAATTTCATTTGGGACTCCTACGGGGTGACGGTCTCGGTGGACGGGCAGAACCTGACGAGTCCGAACGGTGGCGAGGTAGGCTGGGTTCTGCTGGGAACGGCAGACCTGACACCTACCAGTGAGATCAGTGCGGTGGGTTCTTCACTTCACTGGGTGGACGCGATGGGCGTGACGGCCGTTACGACATCCGGGGGCGGTGAACCAACGACGGAACTGGAAGCGTTGGTCGCGATCTGGGAACGACTGGGCACGGCCAACTTTCTGTTGCAGGCCTGTGGCACCTGCCTCGCGCTGATCTGGGGTGGCTACACGTGGCGGTTGATTGTACTGGCCAAGAATCAACGGAGCATCTGGTAATGAATTGGTTCCGACCAGCCGACGGCGATTACGTGCGTCTGTTCTTCAGGATGCTCGCGGGACTGCTGTTGTTCCTGACGGCGATTGACTTCACGGCGGCACAGGAGTGGACGCAGGCGAGTGAAGCGGGACCCCCGGCAGCAGGCTGGACGGCAGGCCTGAATTCGTTTCCCCATGCGGATGCCCAGTACGGTGGCGAGATCGCAGGCTTCAGTGTGGACGGCGGTGATTTTGATGTCGTCTACCGTTCCTATCGTCTTGTGGAACTTGACGAGTGGGGCACATCCTTCATCGCCAACGCGAGTCACCGGTACGGTGGCGACCGAGACATTCGATTCGTGGTGCGGTTCTACATTTCGCAGAGCACGTCTCCATACGGCACGGGGTCACAGGAACTGGATTCGTTCACGTGGGTTGGCGGTGCGGATGAAGGAACGTACCCGGGAAACGGCCAAGGCTCGGGGTCGTTTTCGTTGCCGGCAGCGGATCCGGACCCACAGGCGGTGTGGTGGGTGCATTGCGTAGTCGAAGCCCACAACGACAACAACTTCAGTGACGACAGTGCTCACATTGACTGGGTCTCGATACTGGAAGATGCACCGCTGGACACCGACGGGGATGGAGATCCGGACGAGACCGACCCGGACGATGACGGTGATGACTGTCCGGACGTGGATGATCCAGAGCCCCTGAATCCGGCAGTGGGCTGTGATGGAGGTGGTGACGAAAGCGACTCCGACGGAGACGGTATCCCTGACGACGCGGATCCGGACGACGACAACGACGACTGTCCGGACGAATACGATCCTGATCCGACCGACCCAAGTGTGGCATGCACGGACACCGATGGCGACGGAGATCCGGACTACTCCGATCCCAATGACGATGGCGACGACTGTCCGGACGAATGCGATCCCTATCCATTGTCACCGGGTACCGAGTGCGACTGTACGCAGGAAGAAATTGACAACCTGTTCAATCCGCCGTTGTTTACGACGGATTGCGGTTCGTACACGCCGGGCTGGGACTCGTTGCTGGTAAAGGTGACGGTGCTGTTCAATCTTTCAGCGGCCAGTGTATCGGCGACGGATCAGGTGTTGTCGATTCCGGTGCCGTGGATAGACGGTGGCCAGCGAACGTATCAGCTGAATCTGCTGCCGGAAAACATGGCCGTGGAATCCGAAGTCCGGACGGCACTGGAGAACCTTCGTCAGGCGGTACTGGCTTTGTGCAAGGTGCTGATTGGCTGGCGAACGTTACGGGCGTTGATCAAGGTTCTGTTCCTCGTGAAGTAGGTGAAACGATGGGTAATCTGATTTCGCAGTTCGCCACGTGGCTCTGGAACGCATGGCAACAGTTCTTTGGCTGGGTGATGTGCCGGGGCTACGAGCTCTCCGATCCGGTGGCGGGCCAACTGGCCGCATTGTTGCCGGAAGAGCAACTGATTGATCTGTCCACGATTACGGAGTGGATGGCGTATGCAGAAACATGGGTACCGGTGTCCTTTGGTCTGACGATGGCCGTTCTTTATCTGGGGATCGCGGGTACCGTGTGGGTGGTGCGAGTGGTGATCGCGCTGATTCCAACGATTGGGTGATGGGATGAACTCGCAAGCGATTCTGGAAGGGTTGGTAATGGGTCTGGTGGTCTGTTGCCTTGTGGGGTTTGGGTTTGGCTGGGGTTGGCTGATGGGAGTCCGGGAAGATGTCCGACTGCGAAACAGAACAGGACGTGGCCGGCGACGAAATGATTGATGCCGACGGCTGTGATCACGGATTTGATGCAGGGCTGGTGGAAGCCCTCTACCTCGACGGTGCCGACTTGGACGGAGACGACCAACATGTTGATTAGCGCTGCCAATCAGGGCACGTTCACGATTTCGTTTCTGACGGGAACTCCCGGTTCCGGGAAGTCCTACGCGATGGCCCGGTATCTCGTTACCGAACGGCTACCGAATTCCGAAGCGAAGATCCTCTGTAATCTTCCGCTGGATGTGGATGCGATCGCGGAACATGTGGCCGAGAAGAAAGGCTGCACGGCTGACGAGGTGGCAGAACGAATCGTTATTCTCGAACCGGAACGGTTGAAACGCTGGAAGCAGGGCAACGGCGGACCGTGGGAACTGGTTCAGGAGCTGGGCAACGGTGATGCCGGGATGGGTGGCTGGGATTTCATCCTCGACGAGTGCCACAACTTCTGCAAACGGTCGCAGTCCAAACGCATGCCGATGTGGGAGGAATGGCTGGGCGAAGTTCGTCACGAAGGCTGGGCCTCGATGTTGTTCATCAGTCAGGATGAGGCCAAGGTCGGCAAGCCGATCACCATGCACGCCGAGATCCGTGTCGAGCTGACCAACTCGGCCACACGTCGCGATCCGTGGTTTCGGATTCCGCTGGGCGACTGGTACGAACTGGCAGCATCCTTTACGGGCAGCTACGAATCACGGACGTGGAAAACCGAGTATCGCAAGGTCGCGGGGAAGTGGAGTCGCAAGGCGGAACACTCGGAAGTGTTTGGCATCGACCCGTTCTACTTCCAGTTCTATCAGTCATTTTCAAAGCCCGGAGGCGGGGCGGCTGCCGGATCGGTCACGGTCTCCAAACGCGAGTGGGAAAAACGTCCCCGACTCACGACCGTTCGTGATGAAAACGGGAAGCGGGTGTTGCCGACGTGGGGCTGGTTCCTGCGTCGACATGTGTTTGCGTTGGGCTCACGCTTCGCGGTAGTTGGCGGAGTGGCCTATCTGATGATGGGCGGTGCCTCGCAAGGGATGGGGCTGATGCTCCATGGCATGCAGCAGGCCGTGAAAGCCAATGGACTCAAGGGCGTTGAATCAACGGTACCTGAACCCGTTGCGGACAACGGGATGGTCACGGCACTGGCGGCCGTCGAATCCCGAGTGACCGGTAGTCCGGTGGAATCGTTGGCAGAGAGGCCTCCCCAACTTCCTTCGGTGCTGGTGGAGGATGTGAAGCGTCCCACGATCAGCATGATCATGAACAAGCGTTTTTTATTGTCCGACGGCACGGTCTACAGGGAAGGGGAGACGGTTACCGATGGAGATTTCGAGGGATTTGCGATCAAGGAAGTATCCGCCCGGGAGCGGTTCGTACGGCTGCCGGGTAACGTTCGTCTTGGGGTTGGTGATGAGTTTCGGCTGCGGGTCTATGCCACGCGTGGAGTCACAGTTGCAGCACATGCCCCGGCAACCGGTGTTCCCGAAGATCTACCAGGAGTTGGGCACACTCCCCAAAACGAAAACGAAGGTCACGGAGCGGGAACCGACAGTCACGGTTTCGGCTCAGGACGTGCCCTTGTCCCAGTTCTGCCGGCAGGTAGCCGAGGAAGCGGGAGTGTCCGTGGTCGTAAGCTCGAGCCTCGACCAATACCCGGTGACCTTGGAGGTGGTCGACGAACCAGTCAGTGGCGTACTCGCGGCAGTGGCTCGCCGTAGTGGTGCCCAGATCACACGGGATAGCGGGGTGTACTTTGTGGGAACGTTGAGGCCCGAAGACGTGGGCACCCTTACACGGAAAGTGAGACGACTGAAGGCCGATGACATCCGTTCGGCGGTCACGACAGTGCTGTCGGAGCATGGGAAAGTCGAAGTCTTTGATGATGGTTTGGCGGTGGTTGCCGATCGTGTGGAAGTGCTCGCAAGGGTAGGGGAGTTGCTCGACGGGATCGAGGCAGAAGGGCCGGGCATGTGGGTGATCCAGCTGCATGTCCTCTCGATGTCATCAAGGGCACTGCATGATTTTGGTTTGGACGTGGCCCCGGCTCTGGATGTGGCCGCGTCGTTTGCCACGGCGTCTTCGGGATTGGGTTCGATTGCCAGTGCGGTTGGAGATGCGATCGACGGCTTGGACGACGTCAAGGCATCGGCCAACATCGAAGCGGGACTGTCGGCGGTACTCCGGGCAGTGGATGAATCGGGCGATGTGAAAGCCGTCGCTCAACCGATGTTTGTGCTCGAAGATGGTGGCACGGGATCGTTTACCCTCGGTGATTCAATTCCGGTTCCTCGTCGTACAACGTCGGATGCTGGGACCGTCACGACGGAAGGGTTTGATGCGATTCAGACGGGACTGGAAGTCAGTGCGACGTTACGGGAGTTTGATCGTTCACGGGCACGGCTGGAGCTGTTGGTCTCCAATTCCGATATCGTCGGGTTCGTCGAAGAGGCCCCCAGAACGTCGAACGAACGGTTCGAATCCACGATCGTGGTGGAATCCGGAGGTGTGTATTTGCTGGGTTCGGTTCCACAGGAACGGGCCAGCATGGGCACCAACACGGGATTCCTGTCATTGGGTGAAGAACGTAGTGGGGAGGCGGGCGTTATTCAGATCTGGGGGCGGGTGGCCCGGATACAGCCGCGCAAATCCATCCAGCAGCTACGTAGGCCTGTGTACCGGGAAGTGCGTCGAGTACCCGTGAAACTGTCGACCGGTCACGGAGGCGAGATAGATCTACGCGGTCTCGAGCTGATACAGATTGCACACAATGCCGATCGCTGGATCGTCCCCCAGTTCAGGGCAGGGAAGGGGAGAGGCCAAAAACTGCGACTACGATCAGATCGCAGAGATAGAGATGAGAACAGCAAGCTCATAATCCGACGAAAATTCACTCAGTAATAACTAACACCGTCCGGGGTCGCGAAAAATATGCGGGAACGCAAGTCGCGGCCCCATGGGCAGTTAGGACACAAGCGAGCCAAATTTGTGGCGAAAAAACGCCAAATTCGGTGCGCGTTTCGGGGCCGTTTCCGTCTTTATCTATAGCGGCTGTTGTCGCTGCTTTGAATGGAACGGCGTTTGGTTTACAGTGGATGTGGATTCAACTCTCGATCTGAAAGCTCTCTTCGCTAATGCAAGCTGAACCTTTCTGCGGTTCGTAGATCTGGCCTCGCCAGATTTGGGCGGAATTTCCGCCACTTCTTTAATGCAACGTGTTTTTGCACCAAGTGCGAAAGGATTGTTTGGATGCGATATGTTTACATTTGTTTACTTCTGGGAATCGCCTCGATATGCGATGCCCAACTGGTTCTGCAGCCGGAGGGGCTGGAACCCGGAGATCAGTATCGGCTAATTTTCACAACGTCACAAAAGCGGGATGCGACGTCGGCCAATATCGATGACTACAACAACTTTGTCCAATCGGTCGCGGATTCGTCGCCAGAAGTCGCGGCATGGGGACTTGAGTGGAGAGCCATTGTCTCAACCCCGACGGTGGATGCTGTCGGGAACACTGGGACGGATTGGCGGGTCGAGGATGGGATTCCCATTTACCGCGTCGACGGCGCATTAGCGTATGAGGACAACCATGACCTTTGGTTAATCGAGCAATTTGACCAAGCGCATAGTGTGCCGCTTGACGTGGATGAATTCGGTCACCAGATAATGCCAGATCCGAGAGAAGCTTCGAACATCGTCGTCTTTACGGGCACGAATGAGGCCGGGACGAAGGCACCAATTGACATTGATGTCGAACTTCGGGGGCTTGGTGCGTCATCGGTCGTCAGTACCGGATGGGGAAATGGCCCAGACCCTGCTGCAAGGTTCAGTACGGATAGCGATTTCGTGGACGCGGAGCATCACTTCTACGCTATATCAACCGTCCTGACGACAGTACCAGAACCCCAAGCGGGAACTTTATTGCTGTGCGCAGTCGTCGGCATAGGAGCGATCAGGAACAGACGGATTGACGTTGAATAGTTCATAACAACAAGGAGAGTCATCATGACAACTAAAAACGACGCAGTAGTAGATTGGACAAAAATCTTCCGAGCGATTGCAACTCACACATTGGTTGGGTTGTTGCTGTGCGGGTGTGCAATCGGAGCAGAAACGGTTTACGTACCAACGGATTACGGTTCAATCCAGGAGGCAATCAACTATTTGGCCGGGCGCCCTGAAGGCACCGCGAGTAACCCAAATACGGTGTTCGTTGAAACCCCCGGGTCGAATCATTACGGCGGTATAACCCTGAACGCTATCAACTACATCAGGATTACGGGAGAGTTGGGGGCGTCAAAGGTGCACATAGAAGGGGGATTGAACGGAATCACGATCACTAATTCGTGTACCGGGATCACGATTGAAAACTTCAGATTTTCGGGTCAGTCGTCGAGAGGAATAGTAACAGGGACCGGCGACCCGAATGACACTATTCTGGGCAACAAGGACCATAAACTTGAAAATCTGACGGTTGAAAACGCCGGACTATACGGAATTGAGGTATTTAGCAAATCAACAGAGATTGTGTCCTGTGAAGTAATAAATTCAGATTCGAACGGAATCCACGCGGTGAACAACAGAATCGATGGGCTCGAAATTCATGACACAATTGTCAGGGACGGCGATGGGCATGGGATTATCGCCAAGGGCAATCAGATCACGCAAGACGATATTACAATCGATAACTGCGACGTCTACAACAATGACAATCAAGGCATATTATGCTCAAACCTGAGCGACCTGACAATTAACGATTGTGATGTGTACAACAATAAGTGGACTGGCATTCAACTTGAGAACTTCGTGGATGGCGCAAGAGTTACAAATTGCTCGGCGCATGGCAACAATTCACCAGCTCGGGGAGGTGAGGCGGGAATCTGGGTCGATTGCTCGCTGAACGTGCTGGTTGAGGATTGCAAAATTTACGACAATCAGCTGGGGCTCAAGGTCGGCGGCAATGCGACTGGTCCGGTGGGGTATTCACAATACGTCGTCTTTCGGTTCAACAAGATCTACGATAACGACGTGCATCTGGCAGGAGACCGTCGGGGAGGAGGTGGCTCATATCATCGCGCCAAAGATCTCGCGATGTGCCACAACACGTTTTGGGGAAACGGTACAACCCTGGACGTATCTCCCGAGCAGAACGGGGACGGTGAAGACCGTGGCGGATTTGGGGCAACCCAATACGAGGTCACATCAGCATCAAATTCCAACATTTCCTTTGTAAACAACATCGTCGGCGCAACGTACGGACTGGTAGAGTCGCACGTGATGCAGTTCTATAACACGGCCGAGATCAGAGATTTAAATTACAACGTGTATTACAGCGGATCAGGGCATGTTGACGAGTTTCACGTGGGAGGTAGCGACCTGAATTTCACGGGCTATCAAGTCGTTGGAGGAATTGACGAAGACGATAGCTACGATTCGTCGTCGAGTCCAATCGTATCGTCACCGGATTTGGAGCCACAAAACGACGCAGAAAGCAACGCCGGGCCGCTTACAAATGTAGATAGTGGTTCCGGGACGAACGTCTATTTCGATAATGCATCGTATTTCGTTGTAGGTGACGTGATAAAGACGAGCACAGGTGCTACGGCGACGATCCTGGATATCGACTATTCAACGGACTATGTCGAGCTTAGCCATTCCGTTTCAGTGGACAATGACATCTATTTGAATCGAACCGGAAACACCAACGTGGACATAGGCGCTGTACAGGATTGAATAGGCCCTGACCATCGACTGGGTGAACGACGGCTGCCTTGTCCGGTGGCCGTCGTTTTTCGTTTGTGGGTCGGAAGTCAGGAGCTTTAGCGACTACGACCACCCTCCAGCCTGTCCCCCAAAGCCGTTTTTTTGGCGAATGGGGGCACTTCATGCCCGCAACCCGGAAGCTTGCAGCGTACCCGGCAAGTGGGAGCGGAGGAAAATAGCCGGCTTTTCGTTTCCAAGGCCGTCAGTGCGTTTGAAGGCATTGTGAAGATGCGGCGTCACTGGATTGGCCAAAGTCGGGCGAAAAGCCGGGATTTTCCGTAGCGGAACGCCGAGTGGCAGTCCCCATTCGTCCAAAAACGATTTCAATATTCGGTTTAGAGTCTCCAGTTCGGTCCAACCGATGGTGTCTTCTAGTTGTGCCATTGGGTGGCGGAACGCGAAAAATCCGCCGCATGGCACGTTTACCGCAGCACCTGAACAGGAGATTTTTGGATGGAAGATGAGATGATGAATGGCGAGATCCGCGCTACAGAACGGATCACGATCACGGTGTCGCGGAAGGTTGGTCGTCGTGTGGCGGAGATGGCAAACCGATGTCGTTGCACGCGGTCTGAGATGGGAGCAACGCTGGTTCGTTCAGCGGTTGAGAGCGAATTCGCGGAGCTGTTTATGGGGCTGATGTTCGACATTGAGTTTCATCACATGTCGCCGACTGAACGGCAGGCGTGTGTCGAGCGTTGGCACAATCTTCCCAATCGATAAAAAGTGTTGACGTACCGGTAGGGTCTGTTTACTATGTCGCTCAGATGAGTGCGGTAAGAAGCCGCGCAAAAAGACGGCCCCGCAAAGTGCGCTAACACGATGCGGAGCCTGGACAGCGACCTTATTAACGAAGGTGTTTGTCGTGCAGTTACTCTGCAAGAAATCTCGTAGCCCATCAACTCGAAAAGAGTTAAATCGTCCCGATTCTTTGAAGAATATCGGACGTGATTTTCTGGGGGCTCTCCGTGGATTGAATCGTGATCGCGTTGCGTTTTCGCGAGGCGTGTTGCGTGCAGACGGTAACGAATGTGTCTCTTCTCCGAGTTGCGAATCAGTGCTGAAAGAGTTGCGTAGGGCGCGCCATCGGAGTGGCGTGGATAATCCCTCAAAAATGGCCAAAATCGGCTATTTCCCGGGATTTAGCGACGTCGAACCGAACATAAGAAACATTATCGGACGTTGAATATCGGTTCCATTTCCAGTCGCTCACCCTACCCCACACGCTCGTCAGTCCCAAAAACTGGCTCCAATTGCCGATCTGGTTCAATCCACGCCGAGACGCATTGACCGTCGTTCCTGGCACTCCGTAGATCCGTCTTTCCAACTCGGGAAAGTCGATGAAGCCTTCCTGTCCGCTTTCAATCGGACGGCCGAGAAACGAACGAAATCAGAACACCGATCAGACTGAATTTCACGATCGAGAAAATCTCAATCCCGCCCCAATTTCATTTTTGAATTTTGATTTTTCGACGGAAAAATTCATCGGCGGATTTTGGAAATTTGAAAATCGAAATTGTTGTTGAGAAGCCAAAACTGGATCGAAGCGAAAGAACCGAGATCCGCAAACGGCCTTGCCTGCGAACATCAATACAGCGGGACGATCAACAGCCGAAACGCCCTGTGGTGATGCCAGTTCAAAACGGGAACGGCGTCTGGTTCGAACGGCCCCAACAGTGCTCTTCGGACAACCAGCCAAGCGTGTGTACACGGGTGTTGGCATACAGCCGGACACCGTTGGATTTCGCGGTTTAAAAGTTGCAAATACCGCCAAACGTACGCGTTCACACCCCGGAAACGTTAAATGAGGGCGTGAGGTGCTGCGGTTACTCGCAGGCCGGCTGGCGTAATTCGCTTGCCTGAAGACGTAATGTCTTTATACTTTGGGAAAACAGGTTTACTCAGGTTTCCCGAATATGGCCAGACCAGCACAAGACGTAACCGACGCCGAACTCGCAGTTCTTGAGGTGCTTTGGGAGGAAGGTACCGTCACCGTCCGCAACATTACGGACCGGCTGTATCCAAACACGAAGGGTTCGCAGCACGCGACAGTTCAAAAGCTACTGGACCGCCTGAAGACGAAAGGCTTCGTCGAACGAGATCGATCTGTATGGCCCCATGTTTTCTGCGCGGCCATCATTCGCGAGGAGCTCATTGGGCGCCGACTTCGCAAGACGGCCGAAAAGCTCTGCGGCGGTTCGCTCAATCCTTTGCTGACGCATTTGATTCGGGACACCGGGTTGAATCAGAACGAGCGTGATTCGTTACGCGATTTGCTGGACGAGCTCGACAGCGGAAAGTAGGCGGCATCCCGGCGGTCTGGTTGGATGACGCCGGATTCCTCACGCTTTGTTGGCCTGCTCTCAATTCGGCAACTCAGGCCGCCGTTCTGTATGTCTTCGTACTTCGATCACCGGGCCAATTGAATAGCGCCGTGCACGACGACTTCTTCGCCCAGTTGAGCCGGCACAATTTGGTAGCTGCCCGAAAGTGGTCCAAACGCATACGTTGCAGCATGTCGCCGCAGCGGTTCAAAAAATGTGTCGCCCAACAAACTCACGCCGCCGCCAACCACGATGACTTCCGGCGCCAACAAGGTAACCACCTGAGCAATCGCCCAACCGAGGTTTTTGGTCGCTCGGTCGATCGCATCGATGGCCAGCGCGTTGCCTCGCTTTGCAACGTCACCGATCTGCTTCGTCGTCAGCGCCTGCGCATCGCCGCCGCAACATTCCAGTAATTGGGTCGCGGCAGGCCCTGTCGATTGCGCCAACATCATTCGAGTCCAGTTCGCGATACCCCAGCCACTCGCCACCGACTCGACAGTGGATTCAGCCGACACGGCTTCCGGCCCTGGGCGTAGATGGCCAATTTCAGAAATGGCCGGTCGCAAGTTACCGTCCAGCCGCCCATCAATGACAAAACCGCCGCCGATTCCCGTGCCGACGGTCACGTAGAAGACACGGGAACTTCCTTGCCCGGCGCCCCGTCGCGATTCCGCCAGCGCCGCAGCGTTGCAATCGTTATCGATGCAGACTGGAATCCCAAATGCATCCTGGATTCGACCGGCCAGGGGAACGTTGTCCCAACCATCGATCTGGTGACTCTTCGTGACGACACCGGTTGCGACGTTGACGGGGCCCCCAAAGCCAATACCAACTTTCGAGACGCCATGCTCGCGACAAAGTGCCCTACCCTGCTCTTCAATCGTCTCGATAATTCCTTCGGCGCCTCGCGATACGTCGACGGAACGGCGAACCAGTTGGATCAATTCCGTCGAATCACCAGTGCCGACGCCGAGTTGAAGCTTCGTGCCACCGATTTCAATTCCGAGATAGGTATTTGCTGCCATTGGGTCAGTCTACCGCCTGCCGTGATGTTCGACAGTAGATGGCGCGGAATATGAGAAAGTCGCCGGTTGTTGCAAGGCTTCGCAGGTTGGCGGGCTGACGGAATCAGCGTTAGCACTCTTCGGCAATCAGATAGGCCTTGAGGCTCTGTACCAACTGTTCGGATCGCTCGACGGCATCATCCTGTCGACGTTCCCGGCCCGAGCGTGTCGACACGGTTACCTGAATGATGGTGCCGCCGTCGCTGGCATTGTCACTGAGTTCCACACCTAGCACGAGCACAAACGGACGATCGCTATGCCGTCGCATGGTGGGAAAGTTTCGACCGTCGATAAGGACTTTGACCGTCGAGTCACTGGCCGAGACGACTTCGGCATTATTGTCAGATACGAATCCGCGAAACTTCTCGGTCACGACGTTGACCGGAACGCTGCACTTTAGTTCGCGACTCAGCAGTTCGCTGTCTTGCGTTTTGCCCGATGCCCAACTGAACCATGACGCCTTCTTGTCCGTCGGCGCCGACTCGTCCGCGACGGTGTCCAGCACGACACGATTTCGACCAGTCTGTTTGGCCTCATACAGGCACTCGTCCGCTCGCTTGAGCATGCTTTCCGGAGTATCTCCCGGTCGCATCTGCGTCACGCCAAAACTGGCCGTCATTTTTGTATTGCGGAGCGCAGCCTGCGGCGTGGCGGCGAGTTCGCGTCGAACCTGCTCGGCTTTCTTCTGCGCGAGGTCACCGTCACACCCGGGACACAGCAGCACGAATTCCTCACCGCCATACCTTGCCACGATGTCGTTGTTTCGGGAGAGTTGGTCGATCAAACTGGCAAACTCAATGAGTGCCGCGTCCCCAGCCTGATGCCCGTAGGTGTCGTTGATCGACTTGAACTTGTCGATGTCGCAGATCACCAATCCCAACGGCTCGTCGCAAGTGCTGTGGTGAGCCACCAGTTCGTTGAGCCGGCGATCGAACTCAGCTCGATTGCCAACTCCCGTCAACGCATCGGAGGTCGCTTTGGTGTGCAGATTCTGAACTCGTTCCTCAAGCGATTGCTCGGGCGAAACATCATGCAAGTTGACAATGGCCCCGTGGCAGGCGCCGCCGACGTCGGTCACGGGCATCACATGCACATTGATCGCCACTCGTTCGTTGCGAATCGAATTGGTGAGTGTCATACGATGCATGGACTCTTCGAAGCTCGCCAGACACGATAGCAACGGACAGCTCTTGACCTTGATGGCATTTCCTTCGACATCCCGAAGGTCAACCATCTGCGGCTGCCACTGCCTGTGGTGAACACTCCCCTTCGACAGTCCCGTTAGTTCTTCGGCCCCTCGGTTCCAGACCATGACGCGACCGGCAACATCCACAAACACGACGCCGTCGTGCATCGATGCGAGCAGTCGCTGTTGGAACATGGATTGAATATCCGCTCCCATGCTGCCGATTGGCGAGGCAAAGGACCAGAGCGAATCAACGCTTTCACTGGACAACTCGACCCAACGCCGGACAACATCTGCCTGAAACTGCGCTGTACTGTTTCGGTTGGCGTCACAGAAAGCAGATACCAGCCGGGAGTCAAACTGCGTGGGTGAATTCGCAAAAAGCTCGGAAATCGCCTGTTCCCGTGGCAAGGCACGTCGGTAGACGAAGTCGGAAGTCATCGCATCGAACGCGTTCAGGATAGCGAGAATCCTCGCTCCCAAGGGAATATCGTCACCACAGATGGGAGAACCTACCGGTCGCGAACCGTCAAACCAGTTCCCCGAAAGTCGCACGATATCCAGAATCCCCTGGTCATCGCAGAACGGTTCCAGCATATGGACCGCGTATTCGAGATGAGGCTGCATGGCTTCGTACTCGGCAGCATTCAGCGGCCCCGGTTTGTTGAGAATACTATCCGGTACGCCCAACTTTCCGACGTCGTGGAGTAGCGCTGCTATTTCAATCTGTTCTCGAGTACGCGCATCCAGATTCAGAACGCTGGAAAACACGGAACAACCGAGGGCAACTCGCAAACAGTGTTTGGCCGTCGGAGGATGCCGCAGACGCATTGCTCGAAACAGGCTGCTCGCCACACCAAGCCGGTGGCCGGAGAGCACAACCGATGGACAATCCTGCTCCGCATCCGATTGGGATTCCTCCCGTCCTACCAACGCAGCCAAACTCGGGCTTGCGCCATGCGGTATCGGAGCCTCAAAGGCGCTACCTTCCGTCGGGAATGCCGTCGAAGGTGATGGGATCGATGTATTTAAATCCATTTACTCAGCAATCAGGCGGGACACGTAGCGGGCGAAGTGCTGTCATCATTTAGATGGTCAGTTGAAAAGTAGTTTTCTGCCACACAGGCGTCAAACACAAACCTGAATGATTGGGCTTCGGCTATACCGCCTGTAACGGTTGGCAGAATTGCAACAAAACGAGGGCGCGGCCGTTGTAACGAGGCGGGCCGTTCTGTACAGTCCGATGCACGCAGGCAACCCTCTATTTAAGGAGCTATCGTGAAACTGGTTTCATTCCTTTCAAACAATCAGGCACGAGTCGGCCTGCTCCACGACGGGAAGACCTACGCCCTGGACGAGCTGGACGCTTCCCTGCCAACCGACATGAAAAGCCTGCTCCCGCGGGTATCCGAACTCCCCGGTTTGAACGTTCCGGGAGACGCGAAACCGGTTGCCGATCCTGTCGCCCTACCCCCGATTCCCGATCCAGAGAAGATCATCTGCATCGGCCTGAACTATGCGGACCACGCCGCCGAGTCGGGAGCTGAAATCCCCAGCGAACCGGTCGTGTTCAACAAGTTTCCCACCGCGCTGCGTGCCGACGGCGAGAATATTGAACTGCCACCACAAAGTGACAAGGTGGACTACGAGGCTGAGCTGGTTGTGGTCATCGGCAAGGAAGGCAAGAACATCAGCGAAGCGGACGCGTTGCAATATGTCGCCGGCTACATGTGTGGGCATGATGTTTCGGCGCGCGACTGGCAGAAGTACAAACCGGCCGGCCAGTGGTTGTGTGGCAAATCCTTTGACAGCTTTGCTCCGACCGGTCCCGTCATGGTGACGGCCGACGAGATTCCCGATCCACACAATCTACGGATCATCATGCGGCTGAACGGTCAGGAGATGCAGAACTCCACCACCCAGCAGCTGATCTTCAACGTTAATCAGCTCATCGCTTACCTGTCACAAGTATGCACACTCCGACCGGGCGATCTGATCTTCACCGGTACGCCTCCCGGTGTTGGCGGAGCGAGAAAGCCACCTATCTATATGAAGCCCGGCGACGTCGCCGAAGTCGAAATCGAGGGTCTGGGCGTTCTGTCAAACCCGGTCGTCGCGGCGAGCTAGGGCGGCTCACCAGGTCCGCTCACCAGGTCCGCTCACCTGGCCCGCTCACCTGGCCCGTTCAGTAAGGTCCGCGTCAGCTCAATAATTTCGACCAGAGCGACGCGAGACACACTAGAGCCCGTTGCAAGACCATGCGAGTCAACGGAATCCTGCGGTGAGACGCCGTGGAAACCTGTTTTCCTTGACGGAGCTACACGGCTTCTTTTCTAATCGAAGAAGATCCAGTTTTACAACGACTTTGCAATTCATGAGCGGGTCCGCGATACGAGCGGCCTTGGCTTGGGAATCCGGGTCCTAAGACTTGTTCTACATTTCTTTGAGTCAAGACATGGTTCTCAGGCAAGACATCATGCACTGCATCCAATCACGTAAAGGATTTACGCGAATTGATGCGTTGTTCGCCACGGTCGTTTGCGGGCTGCTCCTCGCTCTTCTCCTGCCAGCAGTTCAGCACGCTCGCGAAGCAAGCCGGTTTGAATCATGCAAAAACAGGACACGCCTGTTGGTACAGGCCACACTAGACCGGGTAGATGCAACGAATCGGTTTCCGCTCGCGATGTACGGAGGTGCGGCTGAACGCGAAATCAACAACGCGTCCCCTGTCCCGTTTACGCAGGAGGACGGCTATAGCTGGACCGTCTCCATTCTTCCCTTTATGACAGGGCAGGATGAATTGAAGCTTTACAACGACCTGACCGTGGCATCTGAAGACTTTTCACTTCCGATGAACTCCGACACCATGAAGCGGAGTGGTGAATGGCTGCACGCTCGCCCGATTGAGCAGCTCCTTTGTCCGAGCTTCCCACCAGAAAAGCACACAATCGCGGGCAAGCACCCGGGCTTATCCGGTGGACAGGTCAGTAACTATCTTGCTCTGGCTGCTGGGTGCGTTCAAGGGCCGCGGCAGACTTATGCCGACTCCATCCATGGAGGAATCCTGACAACCAGGGCGGCTTCCCCCAAAGGCTTCAAGCGTGGCGACATTACAGGCGGCTCGTCGTCAACGATACTCCTCGCTGAATCGAAGGCCGAACTCTACTCGTACTGGTTTTCCGGCAGGAGCACGGCAACTGTCGCTCTGCCGCCGGACCTGGTCACTTGTAAGACTCTGCCAGGTTTTCCGAAGCCGGGAATAAAGCTAGTGTCGGCAATCAACTACGGTCGTGATCGCCAGGCGAGTAAGAACTCGACCGCGCCGTGGTTTGCCAAGAAATATCCGCCGGGCCCGCAGGACTGGGGAATCAGTAGCTCCCACGAGAATGGCAGTGTTGTTCACGGCTACGCGGACGGTCACGTTGAAACACTGAACAAGTCGATCGACGCCAGAGTTTACTTAAGCCTGGTCACCCGGGCCGGCGACTAGAAGCCTCCGGGGAATGGCAATCCAAGGTTTCGAAACCTGTTCTGGCGTCCCATCGCTCGGCGCCAGCGCGACCCACCCACAAGCAGCGCGCTCGTGGCGAGGCAAAGGAACGCGGACGGCTCGGGGACGGCGATCGTATTGAGTCGCGACGCGATGAAAGCAGCCTGATTGTTGGCTCCAAACTCGCTAAGGTGGACCACGTCGCCATCGCAAGCTCCGTACGTACCGGGCACGTCAATTGCGTTGGCACTGAAGACGTCGAACGTATGCTGCTCGAGGTCGATAACGTCGATGGCCGGACGTGACATCGTGGCCGGCGCCACCACGTTTCTGATGATCTCGGCTCGGTAGTACGGATCTGCAAACACGCGATTCGCGCCCGCGAAGTTGAAGACTCCACCGGAGTACCCGAAATTATGAGCTGGCGTTACCAGTACAGGAGTCGCGCCGCTGGCGAGGATCTGATCGACATAGAGATTCAGGAAGGCCTGATACGTCCCCATCGCTCCTAACGTGGTCGACTTGTTGGGATCGGCTCCGACAAAATCCTGGTCGTTGATTCCCAATGCGATGACAACTGTATCGCCGGCCTGGATTCCGGATGTCGCCATACCGTCGCCGTTGAGCACACTGTCCCAATGAGGCACCCCGCCGCCCATGTCCATCGGCGGTACACTCAGGGGTGCACCCGGCGAATTCTGATAGTAAGATCGCGTGGAAGCACCGCTAATCGACTCGTTTACGACCGTATCGGTGAGTCCGTTGCCGGCCAATAGTGAGCCCCATCCATAGAGCGTGTCGCTCGAACAGCCCACGTAGGAAGGTCCCGTAATTGCTGTGGAATCTCCAATTACAATCACGTCACCTAAAGAAGTGTTGACGCACGCCAAAACGGACAGAAATCCAATCAGCAGCGAGCGGTGACACATGGATTGTTTCGCCGGAAGGGTCGTAGCTCAACGTATCTACTCGACGGTAACGTGCGATTTCACAACCTTCGAGGAAAAACGGAAAGGTACGTTTCTGTCCAATAACAAACGTCCAATAGGGCATATAACTCCGGCACTCTGCTAGTCAAACGATCGAAAACGGTGTGCTACAATGTGGCCGCATCCGGTCATCGCCATCGAGGTCTAACCATGTATTCAACACCGTTTTTTCTTGTCGCCCTTCTTATCGCGGCGCCATTGTCGGCTCAGGAGTGGACTCGCTTTCGCGGCCCAAACGGAAATGGGAACAGCGAAGCCAGGATTCCGGCCACTTGGTCACAGGATGATTACAACTGGCACGTGGATTTGCCAGGCATCGGTCATTCGTCGCCTGTGATTTGGGGCAAGCGTCTGTTCATTCAAAGTGCCGACCCGGACGACGGCACGCAATACATGCTTTGCCTTGATACGGCCAGCGGCAAGGCGATCTGGAAGAAAGAAATCAAGTCAAAGCCATACCACATTCACGCACGCAACAGTCTGGCATCCTGTACACCCACCGTCGACAAGGATGCTGTCTACTTTGCCTGGGCGACGCCCGACGAAATTCATCTCTCCGCGTGGACGCATGATGGTGAGCAAATTTGGGCTCGCGATGACCTGGGGCCCTACGCCAGCCAACATGGCTTCGGATCCTCGCCAATGATTGCTGGGGAATTGATTATCCTTCCCAATCTGCAGATGCCCTCACGTCAACTCGGCAAAGAGACCAGTGCCGTGTGGGCGTTCAACAAGCGCAACGGAGAAATTGTCTGGACGACACCTCGCACCAGTGGCAAGGCGTCGTACTCGGTGCCGTGCCTGCGGACCAACAGTAGCGGAAATCAGGAGCTGGTCCTGTGCAGCACGACGCATGGCATGTTTGGTCTGGACTTGAAGACGGGCAAAGAAAACTGGGCTGTCCAGGACGCATTCTCCATGCGAACGGTAAGCTCACCCGTGTTGGTGGGCGACATCGTTTTCGGTTCGACGGGATCGGGCGCCGGTGGCAACTACGTCGCGGCCATCGACATGAATGAGGCCGAAGTTCGCTACGAAGTGAAGCGACAGGCACCCTATGTGCCAACCCCCGTAGCCTTCGGCGAGCTTGTATTCCTCTGGTACGACAAGGGCGTCATTACATGCATCGACGCCTCAACCGGCAAGCAACACTGGACGACGCGCATCGGCGGGAACTACTCGGGATCGCCGGTCTGCGTCGATGGCAAAGTGTACTGTATCGCGGAAGATGGCACCGTGGTTGTCATTGCGGCCACCGACGAATTCGAACTGCTTGGCAAGACGTCGCTGGGCGAAGACAGCCGAAGCACTCCGGCTGTCGCGGGTGGAGCAATGTACTTGCGAACCTATTCGAAGCTCTACAGCATCGGCGGCTAAAGCGGCGGTTTGTGCCTGCCGAAAAACGATCGCTGCGGTGAGATGACGCCGGGCGATCGCGTCCAGCACGCTACAACGATCCAGCACGACACATCAATCAGGCTCGACATCCAACATGAAACCACGCCTCCTCCCTTCGCTGCTCTTTTGCCTCGGTGTCCTGTTGCCCGCCGCCTCACTAGGTGCGGCGGATCGACCTAATATCGTCTACATCCTGTGTGATGATCATCGTTTCGACGCCATGAGCATGATGGGCCATCCGTTCCTGGAAACGCCGCACATGGACGCAATGGCGAAGAACGGAGTGCATTTTTCCAAAGCGTTCGTGACCAATTCGCTTTGTTCGCCCAGCCGAGCTTCCATCCTGACCGGACTCTATCCACACAATCATGGTGTCGGCGACAACTACAACCCGGTCGACCCAAAGCTGAAGTTCTTCCCCGAATACCTACAAGCCTCCGGCTACAGTACGGCGTTCATCGGCAAGTGGCACATGGGCGACCTCGACGATCCGCAGCGAGGTTTTGACCATTGGTGTGTCTTCCGCGGTCAGGGGACCTACTATCCCGATGGTCACGGCACGACCCGGGTGGTGCCTCAAACGCGCTACGATGGATTCAACATCAACGGCAAGCGCGTCCCACAGAAGGGATACATCACCGACGAGCTGACCGACTATGCGATCGACTGGCTGAAGACACGTAAGGACGGCGACAAGCCCTTCTTCGTCTACATTTCCCACAAAGCCGTCCATTCAGACTTCGTTGGCCGTGACGGTGAACGAGGCAAATACGATGACAAGAAGTGGACGCCGCCGGTGACCTACGCCAATACGGCCGAAAACCGGAAAGGCAAACCGCGTTGGCTGATTGACCAACGCAACAGCCGGCACGGTAGCGACTACGGCTACAACCTCGATAACTTTGACGTCGAGACCTACCACAAACGCTACTGCGAAGCACTCACCGCAGTCGACGACAACGTCGGCCGTATTGTGGAGTACCTCAAGTCGGCGGGGATCTATGACAACACCATCGTTGTCTACATGGGCGACAACGGATTCCATTTTGGTGAACACGGCCTCATCGACAAGCGAGTGGCGTACGATCCGTCGATTCGAGTCCCCTTGCTGATCCAGTATCCAGCCAAACTCAAAGCCGGTTTCAAGGTCGACCAGGTCGTCGCCAACATCGACATCGGCCCCACGCTGCTGGAAGCAGCCGGTCTGCCAACGCCGAAACAGATGGACGGCGCCAGCTTCTGGAAACTGGCACAGGGCAAATCCATTCCGTGGCGCGACGCCCTGCTCTACGAGTACTACTGGGAATGGAACTATCCCATGACCCCAACGATCTTTGCCGTCCGTGACCAGCGTTACAAATACATTCGCGCGCACGGCGTCTGGGATACGGATGAGCTCTACGATCTGGACAAAGACCCCGACGAACGCTTCAACCTCGTTCAGTCTCCGGAGCACCAGGAGATCGTGAAGAAGATGAACAATCGAATGTTCCAGATGCTACGTGAGTCCGGCGGCCTGACACTGCCATTAAAGCAGGACCGCGGACGTCAGTTCTATTACCGCAATCCGAAACGGTCCGCGCAGGGTGCATTCCCGGAATGGTTCTACGACGAACCTGCTCCTGTGACGGAATAACGCAGTCGACTCTTCAACTACTTTGAGGAGTTGGTCGCGCCGGCGCGAAGAGCTTCCTGTTTCGCTGCCGATGCGTCCGCCCCGGTAACGTTGCCTTCGGTTGCTTCCTCCGTCGAGATCCCTTCGTCGGACGACAGGATTTTCACTGGCGCGATGCCCTTATCACCAGGGTTTTCAAGGCCTTCGGCCAATTCAGACAGCGTCATGTACTGGATCGTCAATGTCGGACGGCCGGGCGGCGCAAACCGGATGGCAGTCTTCTCGCCGCGAAAATAGATCGTCAGGCCAACGTCCGCAGGTACCTTGGACCAACGCCGCGAAAGAAAGTCCCAGGCGTCGTTGCGTGACTTCAGTACGTTCATCACGTCCAGTAGCCGAACGGTCGTGTCCGGCTGAGCGGACAGCCATGACTGAATCAGCGAATCCGACGAACTACCAACATCTCGGTCCTGAGCGACCGCATAGACGCCGCCCAGCACATAAGTCAGCTTCAGGTCATGACTCGGCTGACTGCGGTACCAGTTGCCAATCAACTGGGTCACCGTATTGTTCAGACACAACTCGTAATAGCCGCCAGCAACAATCGCGTGCTTCAGCGGCGATGAATCAAACTGAAAATGACCGATGCTGGACGCGATCCACGCGGTCGGCTGGCAGTCGTTGTAGAAGTAGGTTGAATCGTCCTGGTGCGGCTCATGCAGATAGACAAACGGCAGTTCGCTCGACTTCGCCAGATCAACCAGGCCGTGCAACGTTTTTTCCGTGTGCCGCTGACTGTCCAATCGAGTGGAAAAATGAGTCAGGAATACGGCAGTGTCCGCAGCCAGCGAAAACGTCGATTCGTTCGTCACCCAGTCCGGGCGGCACGCTGCAGGTTTCGCCGAAGAAGCTTCCAGCGAAATCGTTTGAGCGAAGCACGATGTGGCCAACACCATCATCGCTAGAAGAATGCCAGATTGTCTCACGATAAAGTTCCAATGACCGCAGCAGGAAGCGTTCCCGATAACGGCCTTTTAGTTCGTTGTTATTCTTCCGGATAAAGAAGGATAGTGCGCAAATCGAACAGAAATCCGCGAATCGGACCGTCTGACTGGATTGTCAGTTGTACCGGTTCGTCCGGCAGGTCGATCATGCCGATCTTCTTTGTGCGGTACAGGTCCCACGAATTCGTCGGCTCAACCACGCCCCCAACGGTCTGTCCGGCAACCCGAATTTGAAATCGACCGGGCTCCGGTTGCGGCGAACACGCATAATCCAACAGCAACTCATAGCGACCGGCCTGCGGAGCGTCGATCGTCCAAACGGCGCGATCCAGCGGGCTCTTCCAAAAACCCAGATTGCGGTACTTTGATTCGAAGACCACGTCGGGCCCGTAGATTTCCGCATGCATCGCAAACAGGCGAATGGATGCGTCATCCCTCACGGGAGCGACCTTTGGCGTGTTGCCAGCAAACCGCTTTGGCGGAACGGAAACGGACTGAACGTACGCCACGATGTCGGCAACGTTCTGTTCCGTCAGCGTCTGCTCCAGTCCCTCGGGCATCAGTGATTTGCCGGTCGCGACGAGGCTGTCAATCTGGTTTCGTAGTACCGTGTGTCGATCACCGTTGGGAGCCGCCAACGTAATGGCCGTCGCCGTTTCCTGAAAAAGCAATCCGTTCTGAGTGCGTCCGTCTTCGGTGATCAACGTGTAGTCGAGATACTTCTCCTCGACGGCGCGGTTCGGATCAAGAATCGCCGTCAACATCGCCGGCATGGACTTGTCCGATATCGCCGAAAGATCCGGACCAATCGCGTTGCCAACGCCATCCAACTGATGGCAGGCCGAACAGTGCTTCTTGAAGGCCGCTTTTCCCGACGCTGCGTCAGCCTGCAGGGATCCGGCGACGGCGTATCGGTCAATCACGGACGTGCGATTGCTGTCCACCGCGGCAAACAACGCAGCAGCTCGCTCACGCACCGAAGCCGCGCGGTGGTTCAACAACTGTTGACGATGTCGCACGGCAACCTGTACCGGCAGCACACTGCCCTGTTCGATGCTCTGTAGCAACGTGTGCGACGAAGTTTCTCCGTCGGTCGTGAGCGACAGTGCGACATCGCGGATTGCCGGCGTCAGGCCAGCCCAATTGCGGAACACGCCTTCCAGTCCCTCCTCGCCGGCAGTGCGACGGATCGTTCTGATCGCGGCGGACTGTACTTCACCCGAGTTCTGCGGTGTGAGTAAACCGGCCAGCACACGCTGTTCCTGCTGTGCAAGTTCAGGGCGAAGTCCAAAGGCTCCCAACGACGAAATCCGATCCGAGTCGGAGGATTCGGTATCGGCCGCCAGCTGTATCGCTTTTTCGACCATCCGCACAACGCGTTGACGCTCCTCGGGTGCCTCCAACACATCCTCGATGTCTCGGCGATGCCGCCGCAAGGCTTCCAGAAGAGCAACAAAGCGACGAAGTCCTCGCTTCTCTCCATCGTTCAGAGTCGCCGCCAATCGCGCCACCGCATCGCCGTTCCCAAATCCGACAGCGATCGAAATCATGTCATCAACAAGCCCTTTCATCGCGGAGGAGTCACTGGATTGCTCGGCAGCAAGAACGGCTTCAAAAACACCCGGCAGGTTGTGTTTCGTGACACTGCTGGCCACGGCGGCACGCACGTAGCGGTCCTCTACGTGCGCGAGTGCCAGATTGGCCAGCGAAACGCCGCTGCGTGGATGTTGGAATTCACCCAGCGTACACGCCAACTGTAAGGCGAGACTCCCCGTGATTTTCGCGGCCTGGTCGGGTGAACCGAGCCGATCGAAAAGCGGCACTGCAATCTCAGGCGACTTCTTCAGCAAAGGCTCGGCCAGCCGAAGTACGTGGCGGTCGAACGTGCCCTCGAGAAACTGCTGACGGAAGAACGCTTCATCCAGCGCATCGAAATGATCCATGAGATACAACACGGGAATACGAGCGTGCGGCCATTTCGAAGTGGACAACAGTCGCTTCAGATGAGCCACCGCCGAGCGGTCGTTACGTTCGTAGATCTCCTGCTGCACCATGTCTCGCGTCACACTGTTGGACGTATCCAGCATGCCAACGAGCGATTCCATGTTGGCGGTGCGAATTTTCCGCCACGCGCCTTCACCCGACCGGCCCGGCAGGCGGACGCGATAGATCCGTCCCTTGTCGTTGCCCGCGAGGTGATCGATACGGTCCTGCCAGTTTTTGGGAATCCACTCGGGATGTTCAATCACCATTCGATACATGTCGGCGATCCACATGTCCGATTCAGGGCTGGTGCGAATCATCGTGGGACGGAACCAGTTATCGCTGGAGGAAAAGAATTCGCGTCCCCCCTCCCCTGCCGCCCGTCTGCTGGCGAAAGTGACTCCGGTCTGCGAGATTTCCGATCGATGCACGAGGTTGTGGACCGGTTCGCAGACATAGACAAACTTGCGAGCGTCGCCCTTGAGGAAACGATCATCACGAAAGACTTCCGGGCTGCACGCGGACGTGAACCGATCGGCCCGATCAAAATCGTTGAATCGTTCCAACGTTTCACTGGTTGGAAATATCGGCGCGGCGCCGGGTGTTTCCGCAATCTCCCGACGAGCCGGCGGTGGGCTGTAGAATTTGTTGCGACGCATGTATCGCTCGTCCAACACGTAGTGCCAGACGGGATGGCTGTTGTCGCCACCAAACCAATTCCCCACACTGTCGCGGTTTCGACCGAACTGAGTTGGCCCGGACGTCAGCTCAATCTGCCCGGTATCCGGCTGGATGCGAAAATCACGACCACGGATGTTGACCTCGTCGCCCGTGTTGCTGGATCGAACCACACCACCACTGTCACCGTTGGCAACGTGCAGCCAATGATCGAGCCCCCAACGTAATCCGTTGGCGCGGTGCTGCTGATTCCCGACACGCAGCCCCGTGAACAAAACGCGCCGGACATCAACCTTGTTGTCTCCGTTGGAATCTTCCACGTACAGGATTTCGGGGGCGACACTGATGATGGCTCCCTTGCGCCAGGCCTTGACGCCGGTCGGTGCATCCAGCCCATCCAGCATTAGATGAGCGGTCTCAAAATGGCCGTCGCCGTCGCGATCTTCCAGTAGCTTGAGCCTTCCTCCTTTGTCACCTTTCGGATCTCCGGGACCGTGCCATTGCCTGCCGTTGGGGTAGTCTCCCATTTCGACAACCCAAAGCTTGCCGTCCGCCGCCCAGTCAAAAGCGACGGGGTCCTGAATCTGCGGCTCGGACGCAACGACGCTCAATTCGGCGCCGTCCACCAGATCGAACGTCTCAATGCTCTCCTCCAGCGTCCTGGCCTTCCCCAACGGATGCTGTTCGTCGTCGCCGGATTCCTGCGTTGGCAAGGTCAACTGGGTGAAGGCGACGCGATCCACCAGATCCGGAAGTCGAGCGGTATATTCATTTTGCACCCACATATGTGCCGAGTGAAACCACGCTCCGTTGTCGCTGCCGTCGCGACGGACGATCGCAGGAAGCGCATCACGGTCGCTGGCACGCCCCGACTTCACCTCTTTCCAGCCGACAACGTCGTCGACGAAAACCCAAACTCCATATTGAACGCCGTCGGATTTGACGATGTCGAGTCGCCCGTCGGCATTGAGGTCCACCAACCGAATGCCTGTGTCCTGCCCACGCTTTCCGAAGAGCTGACCGGCGGGAAAAGAATACGGCAGTGGCGACAAGGTGTCGTCCAGAACGCTCGTCTCTGTTTGGTTGGATATCAGCACCTCACTGGAACCGTCGCCGTCGATATCGACAACGCGGTGACCCATCCAGTCGCTGGAGACGCCCTCAGGTTGCTGCTGACCGGCGACGGGCACTGCCCTACCCCACTGGCCCTGCTGACGCACAAATTTCTGGATACCTTCATTGAGATCGAGGTCGACGAAGAATCGAATTCCCCCTGCGATTCCAAACTGAGGCTGATCAAACGAAGCCCCGCATCGGTCGACCAAGTAGGTGCGTTCGGCCGGCTGCCAAACCCGAGTCAACAGGCCGCGTTCGTCCTTTCGAAGGACGTCCATGAAGCCATCGTGATTAACGTCGACAAGTCGGACGTGATGCTCGTTGCCGTTCGCCGTCCGCAGCGGAACTCCATCCAGCAGATTGTCGTTGATCCGATTGAGTGCTTCCGCAAAATTCAGGAACTTGACTTTCCTGCCATAGGTGGCATGGGCGTACTCCACGAAGTCGACCAACTGATCATTTCGAATCCAGCCGTGTGGGTGAAAAACGATCGGCATGACTCCCTGCTTGATGACCGTCGCATCCAACGCCCGTTTCAGATCTCTCAGCGTATCGGGATTATTGGGCTGCTGGACGTGCTGTGCTTCCCAGTCGCTGGGAACAACACACGGGAACTCCCAACAAGTGTCGCCGATGATGTAAGGATAGGGGTAGTTTTCGATGGTGTTGACGAACGATGTAAACGGCACGTAGTCACGGAACCGGGGTCGGCCGTTCTCCTTCTCGACCAGTTCGCGAGGAAGATCGGCATCGTCACTGGTAAAGATGTTGAAGACGGAGCTGTCAATCGACAGGTAGTTTGCGTCGGGTGTCTTCCGGTTGAAAATCTCCATCCAGAATCGCGGACTGGGAGTATTCAACGAATCGCAGCATGGCATGCGAAAGGCGACCGGTCGATTGCCTTTGATGTTGGACATGGCATCCACGCAACGATCATAGGTGCTCTTTGCTTTGGTAAAATCGCCGTCCTTCAGCAACGGACAGGGATGGTCGACGGTATGGACCTCGATACTGAGCCCCTCTTTCAACCACGTTTGCAGTTGCGGATCTCCCTGTTCGATCGAATTCGTAAAGATGCTGACCGGAGCGCGACCGTCAATCTGCTTCAGCCGATTCAGTATTGGCCGCAAGAACGATTCGTATTTGCCGGCTTCCCGCATGTCGTCGATCGACAGAATGACGACAGCTTCTACGTCTGGTTCGCCGACCCACTGCGGCGTCGCCAACCGGGGCGTCTCCACGTTGACTCGGTACGGATTACAGGCCGGAGCTGTTTCGACCGGGGCGATGGCCAAGTCAATGGCCGACTCGGCTGCCGGTACAGAGGTGCCCGATGCCAACGTGGCCAGTGAGCAACAAACGAAAATCAGCGTGAAACGCATATCGATTCTCCAAGGAGGAACCGACATCGTAACAGTGCCGCCAACGGAGTTTAACCAGTCATATCGGGCGATTCGTTCCCTTCACCAATCGTCTGGGGCAGGCGAGAGCACTGACAGAATGTTTGACCAAATGGTCGGGCTTCAAATACCATGGAATCATGAGCATTTTTAGAACGACGTTGGTAGCGTGAACGAGACTGCGACACCGACGTGTCCGGGTTGTGAAAATTGTTCGACCTCATCTCAACAGCCAGTTTCGGCTCAATCAATAAATTCATCGCACAACGGAGTCTTGATGCGCAAATTTAAGCTCGAACAGCTTGAGGTGCGTCGACTGCTGACCGTCGACTCGACGCTGATTCCGCTGCTTGAAGTGCGTCCCGCTGAAGTCGTGACCTACGACACGCCGGGCAAGCAGGTCGTCACGGCGGTTGTGGCAGACGTCGACGGAAACGGTACCGACGACTTCATCGTCGCCAACGATGCAGACGTTGGCTTCTTCGTCACCTTGTTTGGCCCCGACGGAACTCCCGTCAACGAAGAGCCGCTATGGATCGCCTTCCCGGGCATGGTCACCAGCATCACCGCCGCAGACTTTGATGGCGATGGCCTCATCGACGCGCTGGCCACGTCGGAATTGGGCGCGACGCTCCTGATCAATGATGGATTGGATGACCAGCAAATCTGGCAGGGCATGACGGGCCGCGACTTCATTTCCGGATCGGCAGTTTCCACAGCGACAGGAGACCTGAATGGTGATGACATCGTCGACGTCGTGGTGGGAGCTCATGAGGCCGTCGAAGTCTATCCAGGCAATGGCGACGGTACCGTCGGTGATCCAATTTCATACGGTTCGGGAGTCGGCGAGCGTCATGTACAGATCGCGGACGTGAACAACGATGGCGCGCTGGACATCGTTTCGGGATTCTCCGAGACCAACTCCATCCATGTGTTGATGAATGTTGGAGAAGGAATCTTCGAAGCCGCCAATGATGGCTTCCCGGTCGGCGAACCGCTCTCGACCGTCACGGTGGCAGATACCGACAACGACGGCATCGTGGATATCATCGTCGGGCACTCAATCCAGGAAGGCAACAATCTGTCGATTTGGAAGGGCAACGGCGATGGCACCTTTGCAGACTCACCGGCAGGGTACGAGATATTCGGTCCCGTGCTTGAAATAGACACGGCCGATTTTGACCAGGACGGCCGCACAGACCTGTCAGTTCGCCATGGAGGCACGTTTCACCATCCAGTTAACCGCAATGGTGCGGGCGGTGTGTCATTGATGACCGCCAATAAATCGGGCGGATTTTATGATGCTATCCGGGTCATCACCGACGACATCCGCGCCTCGGCGCTGAATGATTTTGACAAAGACGGTTTGCTGGACATCGTTGCCTTTCCACAGGCTGGAGGCGATGCGAGCCTCGTCCGACGATCCGATGCAGGCTTCACGTCGGATCGCGCCTTCGACTACCAACTGGATGCCGACGAGATTATCTTCGAGGACCTGGACGGCGACGGCACTCCAGAAGCAATTGTGCTCAACATGGGCGAATTGGGCACGTCGACCATCTCGCTGCTGGCCCGCGATGAATTGGGCGACTACACCGTCCTGGACACAATGAATCTGCCGGTGGCGGCCGATGGCTTGTTCGTCGCTTCATTTCGCAACGATGAAGTTGGCAGCCTCGCTGCGGTCGTGATTGGAAGAGATAACTTTGGTGACAGTCACGTCTGGTCATTGCCGGTCAGCGCAGAATCGTTTCTGAGTGCAGAGGACGTCGACCTGGGAGCAGAAGCATGGTCCGAGCTGGCGATTGCCGACCTGAATTCTGATGGCCTGTCCGACATCATCGGTGTGGTCAGTCGAAACGACGAGTTGGAAATCGCGAGCCTTGTGGCGGTCGGGGACGGAAGCTGGTCGGAGATGGCTGGCAGCTCCATCCCGTCGTTCGTACGGCCGCATCTTGCAGACGCCAACGGCGATGACGTCGTTGACATCCTCTACTCCGTGAACAACAGTACCTCCATTCTTCAGGGCAACAACGACGGAACCTTCGAGGCACTGCCCCCGGTCGCCGCAGGCTTCGCCGCCCTGGGAGATTTCAACGGAGATGGTAATGTCGATCTGCTTCAGCAGGCCGGATTCTTTAACGTAACATTGAGCGTCGCGCTGGGGATTGGGGATGGCACGTTTCAGGCATCCGAAGAGCTCATCACACTTGACAGTTTTGTGCTGCCCGGTGTTGCGGATCTCAACGCCGACGGTTTTGACGATATCGTGGTAGTCAATGACGTTTTCCTTGGGAGCGCGGAGGAATTTGAAGCGGTCACCTATCCCCTCAAGAGCGTCGGCGATCCGCTGACCGGTGACATGGACGGAGACGACAACGGAGATTTCATCGTCCTCTCCGCGGAACTGGGGCTGTCTTCGTCTTTCAGCTTTACGATGCTTAACGAAGCACGCGGCATGGAAGATGGCTCGTTTGACATCACCACCCGGATCGCCAAATTCTTTGGGCTGGAAGAATTTCGCGTACTCGACATCGATGGCGATAGCGATCTCGATACGGTCATCATCCACGCGGATGGATTTGCCGTAGCCATCAACCACTCTCCAAGTCAGATCGCGGGCGACCTCAATGGCGACGGAAGTGTCGACGTGTCCGATATCGATTTGCTCTGCGAGCGGCATGGCACGCAGGACCCCAGCGAGTTGGAGACGTTCGACCTTACCGAGGATGGAATCGTCGACATGGCAGACACCAATTTCCTCGTCGAATCAATTCTTGGCACACGGGCTGGAGATGCGGATCTGGATGGCGAAGTCGGCTTTGGCGATTTCCTGTTGCTTTCCGGAAACTTCGGCACGCTCGATGCGTCGTGGGCACAGGGTGACTTTGACTGCGATGGCGAAGTCGGATTCGTGGACTTCCTGATGCTCTCGTCGAACTTTGGGCTTGTCGCCCCAGTCACTTCCGAAGCAGCTTTGGGGTCAACTTCCGGGACCTTGGCCACCAATGTGGCCGTCGCCGCGAGCGTATTCGAATCGCAGTCGGATGATGACGACGATGAAGAATCGCCCTTCTCGACGTAGCCTCGCGACGAACCGATCTCGCTTCAATTCGGTATCGCGCAAAGGCACGTCCACTTTCGTTGTCATTCGTTCATATTCCGGTCAAATGATCGCGACCGTCTTCATTAAAGCGTGAGAAAACCCCGAATCCAGATACAATCAAGGAAAGGCGAGGCACTCGCACAATTCGCCTTTCTTGTTTTGGTTGTGGCAGCCCTTTACGAAACGCACTCGCGTTAACACGGTAGCAGGTAAGTTCAATCTACTGAGGCTACAAATGTTGCATTCCCGATGCTCTGGACCATTCCGGTCAAGGAGATCTTCGTGCCGCTCCCGCGCGCACGTGGAGACGCTGGAACAGCGGTGCCTCCTGGCGGCGGACGTGGTGATCAGCGAGATCATGTATCACCAGGCCAGCGATGAAACCGGGCTGGAATTCATCGAACTTCATAATGCCGGCGATGAGACGGCGGAGCTCGAGTCATGGCATTTTGACCAGGGCGTCGCCTTCGAATTCCCCGCGACGTCCATTGGCGCCCACGAATATCTGGTCGTCGCAGCAAACGTGGACGATTTCGCCGCAGCCTATCCCGATATCGACAACGTGATTGGCGGGTGGACGGGACGACTGGCCAATCGCGGCGAACGCATCACGCTGGTCGATGCGTCGGGTTCGATCATCGATACCGTGCGGTATGCCGATGAGGGAGACTGGTCCGAGGGACGGTATCTTGATGAGGACGACAACGGGCAACGCGGCTGGAACTGGCTGACCCCGCACGATGGCGACGGCAATTCGCTGGAACTGATCAATCCGGAACTCAGCAACGACCATGGTGGAAACTGGTCTGCGAGCGTCTCCGTGGGTGGCACACCTGGTCGTGTCAATTCGGTCGATTCGAACGATGTGGCCCCGGTCGTCGTCGATCTGTCCCACTCGCCCGCGATTCCCACTTCAACCCAGGACGTGCAGATCACGTTCGATCTTGTCGATGAAATCCCAACGTCCGCGACGGCCACGCTGCACTGGAGCGTCGATGGCGAGCCGGGTGCCAATGAAGTCGCGATGACGCGTATCGACAGCACCTTCGTCGCCACAATTCCTGCGCAAGCCGACACCTCCGTCGTCGAATTCTCCGTGCGGGTGACGGATGAAGCAGGCAACGAACGCATCGTCCCACAATTCGAATCCGACCTTGCCGGTCGAACGGCCAATCGACTCTATCAGGTGCTGGACGACGCGGCTTCCGTGCAGACGTGGCAGGCTGGCGACCAGCCAATCACCTATCTGATCATGACCGATGCCGAACGTAACATTTTACGTGACATTGGTGACGGCCCGCTGATCGAAGCGCTCAGCAACGCGCAGATGAATGCCACATTCATTCGAGTCGATGGCAACGCGGAAGACGTTCGTTACAACGTTGGCATTCGCAACCGCGGGGGTTCCAGTCGCATCGGACCTCCCAACAACTACCGCATCAATTTCGCCCATGATGATCGCTTCGAAAGTCAGACGCGGTTGAACTTCAACAGTCGCTTCACGCACGCTCAGATCATCGGCAGTGCAATCTATCGCGCGGCCGGAATGGCGGCAGCAGAGGGTCGCCCGGCGCAGGTCCGGGTTAACGGTATCGACCTCGCCGAACAGCAGGGCCCCAACATGTTTGGGTCTTATGTCGAAATGGAAGTCATCACGGGCAGTTTTCCGGATCAATACTACCCGGACGATGACAAGGGGAACCTGTATCGCGTCGTCGAATCGGGAACGGAGACGGGCGACCTGCGATTTGAAGGCACGGACCCTCAAGCCTACCAGGACACGTATTCGAAGCGCACCAACGAGGAAGAGGATGACTGGTCCGATCTGATCGAACTGGTCGATGCACTGAACAATACGCCTGATGCTCAATTCGCCGAAGCCGTCAGTCGCGTCGTCGACGTCGACCAGTGGCTGCGTTACATCGCGCTCGATTCGCTGCTGGGCAATCTGGAGACCGGACTCAACGTCGGCCGCGGTGACAACTACTGGCTCTATCGCGGCACCGAAGACACACGTTTCAGGATGATCCCGCACGATCTGGACACCATTCTCGGCGTCGGTCGGGTCGGCCAACCGAACCGCAGCATCTTTGCCTACACCGCAACGGCCGGGCTGAGCCGTTTTCTGACGCACGAAGAATTCGTTCCGCGATACTACCAGGCGTTCGTGGATCTGATGAATGAACTGTACAACCCGGAGACGCTGTTCCCGATCATGGATCAACTGATTGGGCACGTGACGGAGACGGAACTCAACGACATGAAGCAATTCGTCGTCGATCGGATCGCTGGCGTGAAAGCTCAGTTGCCAACCGAATTCGTCGTCACCAGCGAACTGCCCCTCGTCGACGGATTTCACCGCACTACCCTACCCTCCGCCGAGCTTGTGGGCACCGCGAATGCACTTGAGACCCAGTCGGTTCTGGTGAATGGCCAGCTCGCCGAATGGTCTCCGTTTACGCGGGAATGGAACGTATCCGTCGCCGGCACGGGCACCGCACAGTCGCTGATCGCCGAAGGTTCCGATTGGCGATACGACGACAGCGGCGCCAACCTTAACACCGCGTGGCGGAGAGACACCTTCGACGATTCGGGCTGGAGTTTCGGCGCCGGTCCGCTGGGCTACGGCGAAAGCGGACTCGGTACGACGGTCGGCTTCGGCGGCAATCCGAATGACAGGAACATCACCACCTACTTCCGGCATGAATTCGACGTCGCCGACGCGTCGCAGATCCTTGACCTTTCACTGCGACTGCAACGGGACGACGGAGCCATCGTCTACGTGAATGACGTCGAAGTGGCACGCAGCAACATGCCGCAGGACAATATTGATTTCCAGACGGTAGCTTCCTCGTGGATCGGTGGCGGACTGGAGGGTCAGCAACTGTCGTTTGCCGTCGACCCAACGCTGCTACAGGATGGCAACAACGTTGTCGCAGTGGAAATCCATCAGGTCACGGCCATCGACGATGACCTGCGATTTGATCTGGCGCTGGAAGCCACCGTGGGTACGGTCACCGGCGGCGTGGGTTTGAATCCGGGCGTCAATCGGATTCTGGTAGAAGCCTTCGATGGCCCCGATGGTCAGGGCGAACTCGTCGACAGCGGGCACATCGATGTCTGGTATGACGGCTCCATCGTCCAGGACCCGCAGCAGTGCGAGGACGCGACCGAACACGGCGTACTTGCTCCGGCGGTCATCACGGCTGGAGCTCTGACCGAAGACACGGTGCTTGCGCCGTGTGGGCCTGCCTACCGAGTCACGGGCCAGATTGACGTGCCCGAAGGCGTGACGCTCACGGTGCTGCCGGGTACGACGGTCTTCTTCGAAGCGGGCGCGGGAATCGTCTTCCAGGGTGGGAAGTTGGACGCCGTGGGAACCAAGTACGAGCCCATTCGCCTTACTCGTGCTCCGGAGCTTGTCGGTTCGTGGAACGGAATTCAGTTCGTCAACTCGACCGCTGACAATCGAATTTCGCACGCGATCCTGGAACACGCCACCACGGAAGCGGGACTGGTTGGCCTGACGAGTTCGCGACTGGAGATCGACAACACGACGTTCGACCATGCCGACTTCTTCCGCATCGTCACCGTCGATTCCTCGCTCATCGTGAGAGACTCGCATTTCACCGACATCTTCGAAGCCGGCGAACCTCCCGCCACCGACAACGCCAGCGAACACATCAAAGGTAGCGGAATCCTGGCAGGTGGCCAGCTGCTGCTATCAGGCAACCATTTTGGACGCACCACCGGACACAACGATTCGGTCGACTTCGACGGAGCCGCGTTGCCCAATGCAATTCCTGTCATCGTCAACAACACGTTTGCAGGCTCCGGTGATGATGCCCTGGATCTGGAAGCGGATGCGTACATTGCCGGCAATGCATTTTTCGATGTCGTGAAGGATCAGTACAACACTTCAACGGGCGATGCGAATGCCATTTCCGCCGGTGACGGGCGAACGTATTACGTCAGTGGCAACACCTTCTACAACGTCGATCATGCGGTACAGGTCAAAGACGAAGCCTTCCTGTACTTCGACCACAACACGGTCGACACCGTGGGAATCTCGCCCATCTTCTTCGATCTGGACGACCGTTCACCGGGACGCGGTGCGAATGTAACGTCGTCGATCTTTACCAATACTCCGAACACATTCGGTTCCGCCGATCAGGCGCAGGAGCTGAGCGTTTCTCACTCGATCGTTGCGGCGGATGCAGTCGATCTGGGCGAAGGTAATTTCGTCGCCGATCCCCGATTGGTCGATCCAGCCAACGGCGACTTCACACTCGGTCCCGGATCACCGGCGATGGGGCGTGCCGCCGACCAGCGAGATATCGGCGCAGCCGTTCCAGCCGTCAGCCTGATTGGTACGCCCCAAGCTTCCACCGGACGAACGCACGCAACCATTCAGGTCGTCGGAAGCAACATCATTTCCTACAGCTATCGATTGAACGGCGGCGTCTTCGGCGAATTCGTGAGTGTCGACGCCCCCATTCAACTAGTGGATCTCACGAACGGCAGCTACCAGGTTGAAGTCATCACGCGTGATGTGGCCGGCCAGACATCGGCAGCCTACGCCTCTGAGACGTGGGTCGTCGATACGACGAAGACGCATCTCTACATTAGCGAGGTTCTGGCTTCGAACGATTCAGTCAACCAGTTCGGTGAGACGCCCGACTTGATCGAACTCCACAATGATTCGGATACGCCCATCGACCTGACCGGATTCTCGATTACCGACGATCCCGCTCAGCCAGGGAAATTCGTATTCGCCGAGGGAACCAGCATCGAAGCTGGCGGCTACGTGGTCTTGTTGGCAACGGACGACCCGGGTGACGGTATTCGCACCGGTTTCAAACTGGCTGCCGACGGCGAGAGTGTGCTCATCCACAACGCCGAGGGCGAACTGATCGATTCCGTGGAATTCGGCATTCAGCTCACGGACCTTTCGATCGGTATCGTCCGCCACGATCGCACATGGCAACTGACCGAGCCAACCTTCGGCGCCGCAAACGTCGCCATCTCAACCGGTGCCCCGCAGTCGCTGCGTATCAACGAGTGGATGGCGGTCACGGATATCCGTTTCGACGGCGACTTCCTGGAACTTTACAACCTCGATCGTGTTCCTGTTCCGCTGGGTGGACTCTACCTCACCGACGACCCGATCGCGAATCCCACGCGCCACGCGATCCCGCCGCTTAGTTTCATCGATGCCGAGAGTTTCCAGGTCTTCGATCCCAACGGAAATCTGGCCAACGGCGCAGACGAACTGCCATTTGGAATCTCCGCCGACGGCGAGATCGTTGCATTGCTGGATGCCAATCAACGCACGATTGACCAGGTGTTTGTTCTCGACCAAACCCTCGATCGCAGTGAAGGCCGGCTGCCGGATGGGTCCGGACAGATTGGAGCAACCGCGCTCGCGACTCCCGGCAACCCCAACCCCACGTTCACGACCACAAATACCACGCTGCTCGCATTTGACGACACCTGGTCGTACGACGATTCGGGAACCGATCTGGGCACAACGTGGCGTGAGGCCACTTTCGACGACTCCGGCTGGCAGGTTGGTCCAGGCGTGTTCGGCAATGCCAACGGTGAACTTCCCGAACCGATCGGCACTCCGTTGGCGACGCAGATCATTACCCACTACTTCCGTACGGGATTTGAGGTCTCGACAGACCTGCTGGACAACGGCTCGCAGTTCGAACTGAACATGCTCGTCGACGACGGCGTGATCATCTATATCAACGGGACGGAATTCCTCCGCCGCGGGCTTCGCGACGGTGAAGTCGATTTCGAAACGACGGCCAACCGTGGCGTCTCTACCGCAACGCTGGAAGGTCCCTTTGTCATTCCGGCGTCGCTCCTGGTCGCAGGCGAAAACACAATCGCTGCCGAGTTACATCAACTCAGTCGGAGCAGCAATCGTTACGACGCCATTTTCGGAGCCGAGATCACCTCCGCAACGACGTTCACCGACGACACGTCCGCTCGGTTAATCGCGTTGATGAACGGCCTGCGTATCACCGAGCTGATGTACAATCCGGCCAGCGATGATTCGGACGAAGAGTACATCGAGCTGACGAATGTCCTTGATAAACCGATCGAGCTTAGCGGCGTGACGATTTCCGGCGGCGTGGATGCACTGATTGGTCCCGTCGAACTACAGCCGGGCGAGTACGCGATTCTTACACCCGACGTGGACGCATTCCGCTCGAAATATGGAGCCGAACCGCGAATCGTGGGGACCTACGATGGCAAGCTTTCCAACGGCGGCGAGGGTCTGATCCTGGGATTGCCCAGCCCTTACGACAGCAGTTTTGACGGCGCGGTCTTGCGATTCGCGTACGACGACAACTGGTACCCGGACACCGACGGCGAAGGACGATCCCTGGAAATCGTCGACGCGTCCGCTCACCCCGCCGACTGGACGGTGGCAACGGGATGGCGAGCGAGCCTTGACATCGATGGCTCCCCCGGAAGTGACGGATCGACCGTCGTGGCACAAGGCGACTTTAATGGCGACGGCAGCGTCGACGTTGTCGACGTGGACATCCTCGCAAACGCGATTGTGACGATGAGCGAAGACACCCGCTTCGACCTGAATCAGGACGGCGTCGTCGATGTCGACGATCAGCAGTTCCTTGTCGTCGACCTGCTGGAAACACGAGCCGGAGACACGAACATCGATGGATTCGTCGACTTCCCGGACTTCCTTGCGTTGTCGGGGAACTTCGGTCAAAACGACCGAGCGTGGTCCGATGGTGACTTCGATGCAAACGGAGTTGTCGACTTCAGCGACTTCCTCTTGCTCTCGGCGAATTTCGGATTCGCCCGCCCTGCCCCGGCGAGTGCCGTCGACCTCGCCATCGCATTGTTGTTGGCGGAGGAAGACGACGCCTGAACGGCAGCCACTGGGAATCCAATCGCGGAAACGTGCCAGCCCCGGGCATGAGCGGACACCTTTTGAGTCCGCCAGTTACTCGTCAATCGTCAAGCTGCAGGACGGCGCGTCGATACGAATGCAGTGGCGGAGTGCCATTGTCAGTCACATCCAGAATGATATGCAGCGAATCAGCGCCCCGTGGGAACTTCTCCGGCACCGTGAGACTGACTTCGCGCGAGTGAGCTCCCGTGAGCGTAACCTTCGGCCAAATCTCACGAACGTTGGCAAGATCGCGTTCCGCTTCACCATAGTGAAACCACTTGAAACTCAGATCGTCGCCGTCCGGATCCGAACTGCCCTTCGCACTGAGTTTCACCTGTTGCCCCGGCTTCACGTTCAAATGAATGACGGATTTGGAGGCATCACCGTTCAACGTCAGCGCGGGATTGTGATTGGCTTCTTCCGGTGACATCACGCACCAGTCCATCCGCGCCGCAAAGTCGTTTTGAAAAGCGTCGCGCCATCGCCATATCGTGGCGGTATTGCCGATGTGCGTTCGACCGTCCGGCGTCGTCACGACATCGCGTGTATTCTGCCAGATCTTGCCCGCGTCCGAATACTTCTGCTTGAACGCGTAACGCCCTCCCCAACCGCCGTACCCCGGACTCACATGACTGCCGAGCCCGTTGTTGATCAGGTTCATGTAGGAAGGGGTGTCGCCCTCCATGATGTATTCCCACTTCGGATACTGCTCGCCAAGCGGACCGTGGTCCGTGCGCACATGCTCCAGCAGCCAGTCGTTGCTGACCATGTCAATCGCGAAGCCGGGACCATTCAAATAGTACTCGTCCCCGGAAATGCCCGTCCACGTGGCCTCGTGATACTCTTCCGAACGTTCGCCGCTGGGACTGACGACATAGAAGAGCTTGGGAAACTCGCGTCGCATCCACGGGCCGGCATCATCCTGATCGCTGATCGTATAGACCCGAATCTTCGACACGAACTTGTCGACTTCCGCCGGAGTTCTCGTCTTCCGTACTCGCCACAACGCCTGAGCAAGGCAGTTCGAGCCACCCCAGGCGGTTACCCAAACCGGTCGCGGATCATCGCGATCCACTACGTCGATAATATGATTCGAGCCCGTCGTGTCCTTGTCATCCCCGACGCCGGCCATGCCAAACGCAGGCCAGCCTTCGCGGATCACCGATTCGATCTGCTTCTGCGTGGGGAAACCGCTGGCGTGTTGGGCCAGGTTGTCGCGGACCTTTCCGTACGCCGAAACGCACTCGCGAATATTCTTGACACTGGTGCGATTCCTCAGCCACGTGGATGTTGTGGCGACCAACCCCTCAATCTCAAACTCGTTCGCGTAAACCAGAAAGCGAACCAGCGATTCCTGATCATCCGGTTCGTTGGTGATATCGGTCAGCACAATAATCCGCGGCCGGACGGATGGCTGCGCCTGCACCGATGGAGTCATACCCGTCGACACGATACCCAGTACAACGAACGAAAGCAGTTTGATGTAATTCATGTTTCTCTCCCTTGGTCCGGCATTATCTACACTTCCGTTGTTAGAATCGAGCCATGTTCGACTTGAAAATCCCGCACAGCTACGCGTTGATACTCTGGCTCTCCGCGGCACTCGCCATTCCGGTCTTCGAGGGTCGGCTGGACGCTGCGTCACCCAACGTGCTGTTTATCGCGATCGACGATATGAATGACTGGGCCGGTTGCTTGCGGGGGCACCCACAAGTGAAAACGCCCCGCATCGACCGGCTGGCGGAGAGAGGCACTCTATTCTCCAACGCCCATTGCCAGGCACCGCTTTGCAACCCATCACGAACGAGTGTGATGACCGGTCTCAGGCCATCCACGACCGGAGTATATGGACTAAGACCGTGGTTTCGAGAATCGCCGGAACTCGCGCACTTGGTACCACTCCCCCGCTACTTCGCGAAACAGGGGTATCACGCTCTGGCTACCGGCAAAGTCTTTCACGGTCACTTTGGACTGCGAGACAAAGACGATGAGTTCGATGTCGTCGGCCCGCGATACGATGACGGCCCGCGACCACCACAGCGACTGGCGAAGCTGCCGGGCAAAGCGAGTTGGAACAACGACTGGGGAGCCGTCCCCGGCAGCGACGAGGCTCGCGGTGATTGGCGCACGACCACGTGGGCGGTCGAACGGCTCGATGAGTTTGAATCGCGATCAACCGACAAGCCGTTCTTTCTGTCCGTCGGAATTCGCTTGCCGCACGTACCACTATTCGCGACGCAGAAGTGGTTTGAACTGTACCCCGAGTCAGCGACCATCCTGCCGCCAGTACTTCGCGACGACCGCGCGGACGTGCCCGATTTCGCATGGTACCTTCACTGGGATCTGCCCGAGCAACGCTTGCCGGAACTGGAAGCGGTAGGTGAGTGGCGGAGCCTCGTGCGAGCCTACCTCGCGTGCATCAGCTTTCTGGATAGTCAGGTCGGTCGCCTGCTGGATGCAGTAGAGCGAAACGGACTTCAGGACAACACGATCATCGTGCTCTGGTCGGATCACGGCTGGCACCTCGGTGAGAAACTCATCACGGGCAAGAACACGTTGTGGGAACGATCAACACGAGTTCCCCTGATCTTCGCCGGGCCGGGTATCGCCCGCGGAGACTGCCGCGAACCGGTCGAACTCCTGGACATTTATCCAACGTTGATTGAGGTGTGTGGCTTACCGGCGAAAGTCGATATCGAAGGCACCAGCCTGTTGGAGCAACTTCGCAACGCGACGGCGGTTCGCCAGCGGCCGGCCATCACAACCGCAAACCAGAATAACCACGCCGTACGATCGAAACGTTGGAGGTACATTCGGTACGCGGACGGTTCCGAGGAGTTGTACGACATGGAGTCCGATCCCAACGAATGGCACAACCTGGCGAACAACAAGGACTTCGCTGACGTTGTCCGGCAACATCGTAGCTGGCTTCCCGAGAAGAACGTGCCGCCGGTCGCGGGCAGCAAGGGGCGAGTTCTGACGTACGACGACGGAGAATTTCGCTGGGAGGGAAAAGTGATTGAGCCGGGCAGCAAGGTTCCTGGCTTCTGAGCTTCACCGCACGCCTATCAACGTTGCCGGGGACGCTACTTGCTGTCCGACTGACTCAACACCAATTTGCGGATCTCAGAAGCGCTCGGCAGCCCTGCTGTGACCTGCAACGCATTCCCAAGATGATCCGTTACGACCGTCGATGGCAATGGCGGTTCGGTTGTCTGCAGATGTCGGTTCAGGAACGTGGCTAACGCCTGACGATCCTCTGACGAAAGTTCCTTACGCAGACGATAGAGAGGCTTGAGCTGTTCAACATAGGCCGTAAGTTTTTGCTCGTCGTCGTCAACGTCAATCGGCAACGCGATGATCTCGACCTGCTCCTCGGCCAACACTTCACACATCGCGTTCACTTCTGGCAAGTGTCGCAAGCAGGACTGGCACCATGTCGCCATCGTTGTGTAGACGCGAATTGGTGCCTGCGTGTTGGCCGCCGCATCATTGGTCGCCAGCGCGAACGAGCCCAACGAAGATCGTGGCGTCGGCAACGATCGTTCGACGGGGACGGATTCTTGCAGATAGCTTTCCGTGGAGAACGGATCTTCTTCGTTCTCGCGAGCTACCACGAGACTGCCCGCCGACACGCTTTCCAAACGGAACTCCTTGCCGCCCGGCCATTTCACCAGCAACGAGGCACTGGCGGCTTCGCCAATCCCAACGAGCATGGTCGCACTGTTTTGAGCTGCAAATCCATCTCCGCAACGATGCTCTCGCTTCAGCAGTTGTCCGTCGGGGAGAGTGACCGTCGCCAGTGCTCCGTATCCATCGCGGACGGTGCCCTCGCCCGACGACGGACTGTGATTTCCTCCCTCAAAGCGAATCGCAATCACGTTTCCGGACTGGCCAATCGCGTTGCGGTACAGGTTGAAAGCGGGAACGTTGGCGTTCACCAGAGCGATGTCGTGGCGTCCGTCGCGGTTGTAGTCCAGCAAGGCGAATCCGCGTCCATCCGCAGGATTGTCCAGCCCCGAGAGCGCCGAATGGTCCGAGAACGAACTTCCGGCCGAGTTCATAAACAGCTTGTTCCGTTCATGACCGCTGAGCGAATGCACGACGTAGCGGCCGTTTTCCAGTTGGCCCCCGGTCAATCGACGATCGATCTCCGGATTCAACGCAGCACCATCCTCACCACGCTTCCACTCGTCAGAAAAACGAAAGCTGCTGCGAGCCTGGTTGCCATCGGTGCGCACGAACGTACGCCAGAGGTTGCTTCACAAGTCCATCTGCGTCGCGACTTCCTTCGGCGCCGAGAAGTAGCCGTTGATCGAGTAGATATCCAACCAACCGTCGTTGTTGAAGTCCGCGAACTGCCCGCCCCACGCCCAACCGGCTTTCGCCACCAACAACTTCGGCGGCTTTAGTCCGGATACCAGGTCAAAGGTGCCATCGGATTGCTGTTGATAGAGATAGTTGCCCGCAGCCGATTCGTGATAGTCCGAATCCAGCCCGTTCACCTGGGCCGTGATTCGCATCCCGGCCTTGCTGAACATGTTTGTCACGTAGAGGTCCTGGTCGCCGTCGTTGTCGTAGTCTCCCCACGACGCCCCCATCGCAAAGCCAAACTTCGTCGTACCGGCCTGCTTCGATACATCCGTGAAACCGTTAGGTCCGTCGTTGCGAAACAGATGATCTGGCGCCCAGTCGTTCGCAACATAGAGATCGGCATCTCCGTCCTCGTCGTAGTCGGACCATGTGGCCTGAAGCGAGTTCTTCCAAACGTCAATCTCCGGTGGCAAATCGACCGGTGCGAATTGCCCATTGCCAAGATTCCGCAGCAACACGTTGGGCGGGCCAAGCTGGTTTAGCAGATTCGGATACGCGTTGTTCGGATCGGACGCTCGCGACTCAGCGTGACGCTCGTAATACTGTTTGGCGATGTCGGGTGAAAAGAATTCATCCGGCCAGGTCTGCGAATCCGCTGCCACTCCGCCAGCGGGACTGGAACCGCCAAGCACCGCGGGGCGATACGTACACGCATACACGTCCAGCAGACCGTCGTTGTCGTAGTCCGCCGCCGACATGGAAATCGTCAGGCGCGGTAAAACGGACGACTTCGTGGGCCGAAAACGCCCGCCATCATTCACGAAGTAGATCGTTGGCAGCAGACTTCGCCCCAACATCAGATCGGCATCGCCATCATTATCAAAGTCTGCGAACAGGGCCGATGTGCAGTGGTTCCTGACGTTCAGACCATGCTGTTCGGCATTTTCGATGAACGTACCATCGCCCTGGTTTTGAAGTAGCTTGCAGTAGCCGCGTCGCACCGCGATGAAAATGTCGTCATCGCCGTCGCTATCGATGTCGGCAACCGCGATACCCGGTTTCTGATTGGCCGATATTGTCGTGAAATAGCGATGAGGAATTCGCTTACGACCTTCTTTGTAAAACTGAATCGATTCTTCGTGGTGCTGCGAACGACGAAGCTTCTGTAGGTCACCGGAACGAGGCAGTGCCTCAGCCAACGATTCGTGAAACCAGAGTTCGTCGCTCGTTTCCAAATCGAACGATTCCGTTTTCCATGCCGCAATTCGCCACGCCGCCTCTGCATCGTCTGATTCGCTGGCTGCATCATCTGCTGCCGGGTTTTCTCGCTTCCACGTGATCGTGAGCCTGCCATCCATGCCGGCCCATGCGTTGGATTTCATCCGAGCTCGGGCCACGAAGCTCACGACCGTTTCAAACGTTGCCCGCGAGTTTCCAGCAAATTCACCTCGCACAATCTTGAACTTCGCGTGGTCGAAATACGAAACCTCTCTCGTCAGTGCCGACCAGATCTCCGCACCTTGCGAACGATTTTCGACGTCACCGGACTTCCACTTACGCTCACCGTCCTTCTGTAGATCATGGACGATGACGGATTCTGCGAACGTTTCGCCGGCGATCAGTTGCAGGTTCAAAACGCCCTTGTTGACTTCCTTCAGCTTGGGCGAAAGCGCAAGAATGACCTCCTCGGAAGAAACAATTTCTCGGATTGCAGCCACGTCACGAGCCGCAGCAGATCGACGACCAGTTTCGTTGGAGGCCGGAAAAGCCAACGCCCCAATCAGTCCCAGAACGAGGACCCACGGTAGATTCCGGAGCCGGGGTTTCTTCACCGTCAGAAGAGTCAGCAGTAGCGTGGCCAGAATGCAGGCCGCAATAAGAACGACCAGCCGAATACCGGGCGTCATGGCGTATACGACATTTAGCCCCCAGGCAATGGCGCACCCCCCCAATGGGATTTTCTGGGTCGAAGATCCTTGCTCCTGGGATGCATGATCGTGCGCTTGATTCATGAGATCCAAGATAGCCACTAACTTGAGAACTCCAAATCGGGATCGTCTCGTTCACGTTTTTTTGCGTTCGGCAAAGGGATGGAGATCACGAGCGTAACGTTGCGCGGACCGACGACGAATTCCTTGTCACGTCGCATGGGAAAACCACCACGCACCCCGGATTCTTTCGTGAATTAATTTATTGCGAAGGACACTTGGAACGGCTAGATTGCCGGATTCTGTAACCGGTATTCACCCAGCGAGAAGTTCTAATCAAATGAAACCAACAACGATTCTCTCCATCCTGCTATTAACACTTGTGACAGCGAGTGCGAACGCTGTCGACTTGGTTTGGACAGTGGGCCTCCCCGGTGACGGCTGGCCACAAGACCTTGGAATCGGCGGCGGACCAGAAACCGTCTTTGTCCAGGAAGCCGGCTCCAACGATCTCCCCGGAGATCCAGAGAGTCCAGCTGCGGATCAGCAGTCTGACGATGACTACTATTTCGCGGGCGACTATAGCACCGTCCTCGACGGCGGCTCGTATGATCCCGTGGGTCTGGTGGAAGAAAACGAAATCGGCGCTGAGCGTGCGTTGACCTCGGGTGACACCTCACTTCGCTATCACTTTAACTTGCCCGACTCCTTCGAACCGCTGCTGCCTTTGGTGGTTCAGTTTGACGTGAACAACTTCGACCAGCGAGCTGAAGTTCCCGACCCAAGACAGGGTGTCGAGGTCTACTTCAACGGTAACCTTGTTGAAGAAGAAGTTCTTGTACGACCGGCCGATATCGGGGCCATTTTCGAAACAACCCCGTTCTCACTCGAGGACGTGAATGGAGAAGTCGGTGAAGGCTTCGACAACTACGTCGAGCTACGCGGAATTTCCTACAGCGCCGAAGGTGGCGGAGCCTGGATGGGCATCGACCACGTTTCTCTGCATCAGGTTTCCGGAGCGGCCGCTGATCCAGGCGATTTCAACGAAGACGGCACGGTTGACCTGGCGGACTTCACGATTCTGGCGGCAAACATCTACGGACACCTCGACGGTGTGACTGGCTTTGCTAATGGCGATATGAATCGGGATGGCCGAATTGATTTGGCGGACTTCCACGACTTCGTCGGCGTATTCCCTGCCGCGGCAGGTGCTGCAAACGTTGTCCCCGAACCAACGTCCTGGATGTTGGCTTCGTTCCTTATCGTGTTGATGGGCGTCCGCTCGCGACGCGCAAAGCAAGCATAGGGGACTGAACACATGATTCGCAGCATTGCACTTTGCTCATTAATTTTCGTAGCGTTCGGGTGTCCCGCCTTTGGGCAGGTGACTCCAACATGGGACGTTGCCGAAGGTGACTGGAACGACCCAGACAACTGGCTCGACAGTATTGGGCCGCCAGACGCAGATTTTGGCGAAATTGGAATTATCAGTAACCGGGGAACCGCTATCCTGGACTCCGCCGCGGACGCCGCGGTTGGTGGACTTGTCCTCGGTGAAACAATCGGTCAAACGGGAACCCTTCGTATTCAAGACGGCGGTTCACTCGAAGTTGTCGAGGACCTGGATCTCATCGGCCGAGTTTCGGTTGGTCAGGGCGGGACCGGAACGCTCATCATCGACCGAGGCGGCGAGCTGACGGCCGAGTCACTCTGGATGGGTGGCGGCGGCGGAAGTTCGCTGGTACTGGGGGGTGGCAGTTCGGGCACCGCGCGACTGGACGTTAACGGGACGGCCTTGCTGTCTCGCGAGACTCGGATCGGTCCGAATGTAAACTTCTCCGCGGACTCGTTGACACTTACGGGAACTCTGATTCCAGAAATCACCGGACCCAATTTTACCGCGATCGACGTCAACACGTCCGCAGTTTTGAGCGGCCCGCTCGACATTCAGTTCGATGCCGCACCTGCGGTTGGTTCGACATGGGACCTGATCGACGCTGACACCATTAGCGGCAACTTCTCCCAGATTAACTCGAACGTCGAGCTTGGTCCGGGCCTTGCCCTAAGCGTGAACACGGTCGACGGAGGGGACAACGGCACGCTGGTGCAATTGTCCGTCGACCCACGTTTGCAACTCACCATCAATCGTCGAACGGGGGAAAGCCAAATCCAGAATCTGGCCCCCGAATCGGTCACGATTAATGGATATGGTGTGGTGTCCGCGAGCGGACTTCTGAACGATGAAAACTGGCAACCGATGGCGGGTGCCTGGTCCGGCAACGGCAGTACCACGCACGTGGCCGAAATCAACCTCTCCGGATCTCGTGAATTCGAATCCGGTGCGGATGCTACGTTGGGTAGTATCTACAACTTCGAGCCCGCCGCACTTGGCGAGTCCAACGAAGATGTAGCTTTCGAGTACCACATTGAGGGCGGTGACGTTGCTCAGGGATTGGTCGAGTTCTCGGGACCGCATAACGATGTGGTGCTTGTAGTCGCCGAAGACGGTGCCTACATCCAGAATCAGTCGACCATTCCGCTGACGATCAACGGCTATGCCATTGTGTCACGTGAGGGTTCGCTGGACCCAACCAACTGGACGAGCCTGTCCGATAACGAAAGTGGTTGGACCGAGGCCAACGCGGCCACCAATCACATCACTGAACTGAATGTCGGAGGCACCATGATGTTGCCGGCAAGCAGTGATCCGATTCCGTTGGGAGCCATCATCGGTGCGGGTGCCAGCGATCTGGAGTTCGTCGTCAATCTGGTTGAGACGGGACCTCACACGGGAACCGTCGAGTACAACGATGGCGTGATCGACTTTGGTGGTGGACTTGTCTGTAATCCCAACACGCAAGGCGACATCGATGGAAACGGCATCGTTGAGTTCCCGGACTTCCTGATCCTGTCAGGGAATTTCAACCAAGAGGTCGAAAGTCACCTTGAGGGCGACATCGACTGCAATGGTGTCGTTGAGTTCCCAGACTTCCTTGCACTGTCTGGCAACTTCGGCAAAGCAGTCGGTCGAACTCAGGCAGTACCCGAGCCGACCGCGGCGGTACTTCTCCTGTCCTCGATCGCACTGTTGGCAGGAGTTCGCCGGAAACGCAGTTAGTCGATTCCGCAAAGTCCGTTCCGGGGAGTTGAACTTCCTGGAACGCACTGAATGAAATGAGAACCACAGAGGGTAAGGGGAAGTACAGAGGACGACTCAGTGCTTCCCCGCACCCCTGCGGATTCTTATTCGGTAGGCTCGGGCCGTTTCTGATCTTTCATGCCGCTCCATTCTGGTAGCAGCAGATCTCTCCGCCAGGCTGGTCGGTCAGCACAGGGCGGTGAATAAAACACACACCGAGAAGAAGTACGAGAGGCGACTCTGTACGCCTCTGTGGCTCTGTGTTTTCTCATTCGGTCGGCTCGGCACCTCCCACAGCTTCAGAAATATCCACCCCGACACCCAGTGGTGGCGTTCACCGGTCACTAACATGATACTGACCCCCTACACGTTCAAGCTGCACGCTCACGTCGACGGGATCCAACCATGAAGTCATCGATCGTCTGCATCGCCTTGCTGCTTTGCCTCCCGCTTACCTCATTGGGTGAACTCCAGGTAGGTGTCGCCGTTCGCTCGATTACGCCAGATCCGTTACTGCCGATATCCGGTGGCATGGGGCCCAGCTCACCGGCGAAGGAGACCCGTGGCGAATTGTCCGCCCGAGCTTGTGTGCTCGTGTCCGGTGATACTCGAGTTGCCTTCGTCAGTGTTGACCTGCTTGGGTTCCCGTCAGTCTTGGGCGATCGCGCGAAAGCGAAGATCAGGAACATCAAACCAACCAACATTCTGATTAGTGCCTCGCACACGCATAGTGCTCCGGATTGCTACGCCTTCCCCGACGGCAAAGGCGGCCACACGGGCGACCTGGCATACATGGATACCGTGTGCGATCAAATCGCCGAAGCCGTCAATGAAGCCAACGAAAAAGTGCGTCCTGCGAGTTTGCGGATTGCAACCGGCGAAGTGCAGGGACGAGTCGCCTACAACTATTACGCTCCGGATCTTTACGATCGCCGAGCCAGTGTGATTCAGGCGCTGGATGTGGCGAGCGACAAGCCGATCGTCACGCTGGTCAACTACGCAGTACACCCCGAGGTCCTGGGAGCCGGAGTCGGAATCTGCAGCCCGGATCTCGTTGGCCCACTACGCACCCACATTGAAGCCACCGCCGGCGGAACGGCAATGTTCATCAACGGTGCGCTCGGCGGCATGATCACGGCCGACAATCGCAATCTGGATCAACCGAAGGACCCGACACGGGGATACTGGAACGATAGTCGCACGTGGGAAGAATGCGTCCGCATCGGCACAACACTGGGGAAAGAAGCGTTGCGAATTATCGCCGACGCGCCAGCTCAACAAGATCCACCACTGGCCTGCCAAACACGGCCCACGCGTTTCCCCGTCGATTCCGATGACTTGTGGGCCGTCGTGAAGTACTCGCCACTGAAGTATCCGCACAATTCAGACCGCACGATTACCGCTCAGTTGAATCTGGTCACGCTCGGCAACGCGAAGATCCTCAGCATCCCGGGCGAAGCACTGCCAAACATCGGTTTCTACCTGAAGCGGAAGCTGGGCGGAGAACACAACCTGCTGTTTGGGTTAACCAATGATGCATTCGGCTACATCCTGACCAAGGAAGACTTCGCCAGTTTCGATCGCTACGACTACATTTCCGGAGTGTCTCTGGGCGAGCGAACGGCCGACATCCTGATCGACAACGCTTTGGAAATGGCGGCAGAAGCATCGCCCTAGGGGAATTCGCGACCACGTCGGCCATTGCCGAGACCACGGGTCGCCCGAGGGCGTTGCCCCAGTGTGCCGAGGCTAAGTGCGCCGCGGCAGGGTGCGCCCGAACGACCACGCTAGTCGGCGAAGAACTTCGCCAGCGTTTCCGGTTTGGGCTTCGGCGTGATCATCGATACGACCACCATCGTGATCAGCGAACTCAATAGCATGACCACAACCGGCATGACCTCGTATTCGCTTTCCCCCAGACTCAGGCGGAGTACGAATTTGCTGAGACCGCCCTGCTCTGGCGGAATCTGCAGACCGTGCCAGAACAGCGTGCTCCAACTAATGATGGCAGCGAAGATACCGCTGATGGCTCCGGCGGCCGTCAGGCCACGCCAGTACAACGCGGCGACGACAATCGGAAACAGCGAGCTGAATCCGCTGAAACACCAAACGCCCATCGCAAAGACGCTACGAACGTTGCCGAGGCTCAGCATGTAAGTGACGGCGACGATACCGATGATAAACAGACGCGTATAAAGCACCTGTTGCTTGTCGGTCACGTTCTCTTTCCCTTTGTAGTGGGTGAAGACGTCATTGGCGAAGATCGTGCCGATACACATAAACTGGCTGTCCAGGCTGGACATGATCGCCGCGAGAATGCCGGCGGCGAGGAAGCCACCCAACACCGCGCCCGTCTGTGTCTTCACAAGGAACGGCAAAATCGTATTCGGATTGCTGGGTAGCGGTGGTACGGCGGGAATCAGCGAGCCAGTGGCCCAAATTCCGACCAACACGCATGGCACCCAGACGATCATGATGAAGATCGGATGACAGACGACGGGCAGCTTGAAGCTGTTTGCGCTCTTGGCCGTCATCCAGTGCTGAAACAGGTGCGGGAACATACCGACCGAAAGCGGAATCAACAGGTACGTGAAGAACTTCGTCTTGCTCATTTCCGAACGTGTGATCTTGTCCTCCGGTACGGATTCCGCGAGCACCTTGAGGTTTTCAAGGAATCCGTCCTGTTTGCCCAGTTTCGTGGCGATGACATAGAACGTCACAACACCAAGCACCATGAAGACCAGCGTCTGGAAAGTATTCGCCCACGTCGTGCCTCGCATGCCGCCGAAAAAGACGTACACCAGAACAACGACGCAAATCACCAGTGAACCAAGCCACGGCGGTACCCCACCATGCAATGCGCGGATGGGTTCATTGGCTGGATTGAGTGCCGGGAACAAATCAGGAGCCAGCCCCGCCGTCAGCGATTGAACGACCGCTCCGCCACTGATCACGCCAATCAACAGGTAGGGAATCACCAACCCAACGAGAATCGGGAAAAGCAGTAAGCCAATGAAATCGCTATCGAGGCGATCGCGGAAAAACTCGATCTGCGTTGTGTAGCCATGCTGCCTCGCGAGCGTCCAAACCTTGACGCCGATCAGGAAGAAGCACAACGAGTGAATGATACCGCTACTACTGGCCAGCATGCCGTAGACGCCGATACCTTCGCGGAAAGCTTCACCGCTACTGCCAACCAGCGCGAACGCCGTCATCGTCGTGCCAAACATGCTCATCAGGAGCAGGAAGGGACCAATCGAGTGACTGGCAAGTTGATAATCTTCTTTCGTACCGCTGAAGAGGCGACTGGAGAAAAGTCCCAGCAGCAACAGCAGGCCAAGATAGACCGAGATAATAATCAGTTGAGGCAATCCGGGATGGTCCATCATGACTGGCCTCCTTCATCGGAATTGGAGACGTCATCGAATGGCCAGGCGATCACCGTCGCAAGGTACCACGTCACGGTAGCACCAATGGAGATGCACGCATGCCAGAACAACCCAATCGGCAGGAAGCCAAACAGCAGCGTGTCGTTCGTCCAGAACCAGTTATCCTGATGGAGTATCAGCAGCACCACCACCAAAGCGATGATGATCTTCGATCCCGAAGACTTATTGTCTTTACTCATGATTGCCCGGAGGGTTGAGCTTGTGAGGTAGGTTAAGCGCCAGCTTCCGGAGCGACGATTTCAACCAGCTCGATTGCCGGTTCGTCGTCGCAATGGATGATAGCTGTGCGACCGAATGTTACCGCAGGTGAGTCCATGTTGAAATGCCGCTGCAAATCAACATTGGGGGTAACTTCCCAGAGTTTACCAAGCTCGACCCGACGAAGCACGTTGTGTTCAATAAGAACTCGACCCAACGGAATCCGCTGTGATTCGATTTCCTCACGTACCGTATCGTCGAGGTATCGGGTGTGGAGCCGGACAATGCCGTACATCACAACGCGTTGGTCAGACTGCCTCGCCAGCAGGATCTCACGACAGTATGTCGTACCTTTTTTCTCATAGCGAAGCACTCGCACGTCGACCGGGCAGCCGTGATGCGATTCGACGGTCACCGTCATGTGGTGGTTGTGGTCCAGCAGAGCACCGTAGACCGATGGCAGACTGCCCGAGGGCATTTCACGGAAGTCCGCCAGCGTTTCCGTTTCCGGATAGAAGAGCTGCACCAGTTCATGCAGGTCGGGAAATGCGGCTTGGCTCGTGTTCACAGGTGCAATTATCGAAGTTTTCAGACGCCAGTTCCAGACAGATCTGTACCGTTAATACGGGGCAAACGGTTGGTTTCTACACATTTGCGGCACAGCGAAGCCAGGGTCAGCCCAACACCGGGACGACTTTTCACCTTTGCTATACGGTGAGAGTCCCAGCCGGTTCATCACCGAGCCCAACAAAACACGCGTTTATTTGGCCTCCCCCAGAGGCTGTCAAAAAAAACACACACCACGCGACGGCGAAGCTGTGCTTCATCGCACGCTTCCCATCCGATCTTTGGCATGCGTAGCAGAATTGCCAGAGGGCATTAGCGGACGGGCGGCAACCCCCATGAGTTATCGCGCCCGACGACCGAGCTATTCCTTGAGAACCAGGTCAATGGTCATCACGGCAGCCAGGATCAACTTCCGTATCTTGCTGGACGCCGGCACTGCCTCGTCGATCTCCAGCACGTAGTTGTCGGCACTCGTGAAGAGCTCTTTGCCAATCCCAGCCCACTTCTTCGTGACGCGTGCCAGCTGGACTCCGTTGGCGTGAAACTTGAAGTCCCACCCCGTCCACTTACCCTTTAGCTCGCACACGGGTTGATCATTTTCATCCGTAACAATGAAGCGGGCAATTGAAAACACTTTTTGCTTGAAGCTGCCAATGAACTGCCCGTGTTCGTCGTGCACTCGAACCGTCGCGACGAGTAACGAGATATCGCGACTGACTCGGACCAGTGGTTCGCCACCCGGCGTCGTCACATGCACGTCGAAGGGCGTCATGTGTTTGTATTTCGAGAAGCGGAATAGCCTTGTGATTGGGCCCAGATGCGGCTCCCGGCACTGCAGCAACTGCACGCCGGTCTCGGGATCAAAAATGTCGAAGTTGCTTGAGGCTTTGAACATACCGACCTGCTCCTTCACAAACAGGACGTTCTGGTTCAGGGCATCCTGAGCCGTTGGGGACGTATTGGCCGCAATGGGTTTCGCGGTGGTTCCCGATGCTTCAGAAGTGATTTCATGTGAAGCGATAGGTGCGGTTGCCATATGAAGAATCCCTCTGCGAAAAGTGTCATGCCAGGTCGTCGTCCCACTGTGCCGCCATTGAAACCGTAGCACCCACGCGCCACAGGGCGGGTCCTCCCGCCGTAACTGACGGCAAACACATGCGTCGTATGCCGCGGTGACAACGCTCCGTTCGAATTCACAACCACAGCGACTGGCCGACGTCGCCCTGCGCCATCACGGTTGTTCGAATTCGCCGGCTGCAGTTGCCACTTGCGTCTCAAACGCACCACTTCCATTTCGAACGGACTACGCGATAATGCAAGATTCTCGAAACCGAACCAATTCAGCCTCCGGGCTCACAATCCTTTTTGGCCAACGAAACGCTGGGCATTCGTCATGATGGAAGACAAGATCGCGCTGACCGGAATCACATTTGATGACGTACTGCTACAGCCGGGGTTGAGCGAAATCCTGCCCTCCGAGGCCGACGTCTCCAGCAAACTGACGCGAAACATCCGCCTCAATATCCCGCTGCTCTCCAGCCCCATGGATACGGTCACCGAGAGTGCCATGGCGATCTCGTTGGCTCAGGAAGGCGGGCTGGGCGTGATCCACAAGAACATGTCGGTCGAGCTACAGACCGAAGAAGTGGACAAAGTCAAACGCAGCGCCAACGGAATCATCCTGGATCCGGTCACGCTGCCACCGACAGCAACGGTGGCGCAGGCAAAGGACGTCATGGCAAAATCGAACGTCTCGGGCGTACCGATTTGCGGCAAGGACGGCACCCTCAAAGGCATTCTGACTCGGCGGGACATGCGTTTTCTCGAGTCGCTCGAAATGCTCGTCGAAGAGGTGATGACACGGGAGGAACTTGTAACGGCCACGGGGACCGTAACGCTTGAGCAAGCTGAGAAAATTTTAACGGCTAAAAAGGTAGAGAAACTTCTACTGGTTGACGATTCATACAAACTAACGGGCTTAATCACGATCAAAGACATCGACATGCTCAAGCGTTACCCCAATGCCTGCAAAGACAGCCAGGGGCGACTACGCGTGGGAGCGGCCGTCGGAGTCCACGATTACGAGCGAGCCGAGAGTCTCATCAGTAACGATGTAGACGTACTGATTGTCGACAGTGCTCACGGGCACTCTCGAAATGTGTTGGAAACAGTTGCCGAGATGAAGCGACGCTGGAATATCGACGTGGTAGCTGGAAATGTGGCAACACGTCAGGGAGTCAAGGATTTGCTGGATGCTGGCGCTGATGCCATCAAGATTGGTATTGGGCCGGGTTCGATTTGTACGACTCGCGTGATTTCAGGTGTTGGCGTTCCTCAGATTACGGCAATTTACGAAGCAGCTCAGGTTGTGGCGGGTACGGAAGTTCCCGTGATTGCAGATGGTGGTGTCCGCTACTCGGGCGACATTTCCAAAGCGATCGCAGCCGGTGCACATGTTGTCATGATTGGTGGACTGTTTGCCGGGCTGGCGGAAAGCCCCGGCGAACAAATTTTGTATCAGGGCCGCGCCTTCAAAAGGTATCGGGGCATGGGATCGATGGGAGCGATGGTGAAGGGTTCGTCAGAACGCTATCGCCAAAGCGGCGAAGACGCTGCTCCCGGAAAACTTGTGCCAGAAGGTGTGGAAGGACGCGTTCCCTTCAAAGGGAAACTGGGTCCATACGTTTATCAGCTCGTGGGGGGCCTCCGAGCTGGTATGGGTTATTGCGGAACCCCTTCGATTGAGAAATTGCGTACGGATGCGCAATTCATTCGAGTTTCGGCCGCAAGCGTAAGAGAGAGTCATCCCCATGACATTGCGATCACGCAAGAAGCCCCCAACTATAGCACCGAGCCTCACAGCGACGGCAATTGATGCACCTGTGTCGGCCATCCGGAAGTCGGCCACCGAGCATCGATTTGCGCCGGTCGGCCGTGAGCAGCGACGATACCGATCGTCGTTGGCGGCGGTACCTTCAACGATTGCCGTTACGATCGCGATGATGCTATTGGGACTTGCTGTGCCAGCCAAAGGCGACCGGCAAGAGTGGCGTCCAACCAGGCCGCCCGTCCTGCGTACTGACGCAACAGTCCTACCTGGTGACGCGACAGACCTACACAGCGACGTAACAACGAACCGTGCGTCCGCATCCGTTCAGCTTCCGCAGCGTTCGCCATCCAGAGAACAAGTCGCTCACACGGTTACGGTTGCTGGCGAAGGAAACTGGGAAACCGCCGGCCGCATGGCTGATACTTCACCCCATCTGCAATGGAAACGCCCGTCGCTATCACGGAACACGCCTCGTCACCACCAGCCCGTTTTGCGCCGGGAGTCGCCGGCGATCACCGGTCGAAATTCCCAGCAGTCGCAACCCAAGAGCGCGGCGATTGTCGCTGAACGGGCGAAGGAAATGCCGCGGATCGTATCGCATGGCGAATCACAGTCCGCGAAGGCGTCCCGCATGCCCGTCCTGAAGGACCGCCCCAAATCCCCGCACTCGCTGGTTTCGGTCGTTACACGCAAGTCACTGCTGAAGCTAACACCTGAGGAGACGGCCACGCCTGAACTGGCCACGCCTGAACTGGCCACGCCTGAACTGGCCACGCCTGATGCGACAATGTTGACCACCGGCGGTCGCAAGGAATCGACTCACTACAAGTCGCGTCCACGCAAGCAACCGCAGGTCCGACAAGTGCAATATGTCCGTCCCAACCTGAAGTTGCCCCTGGCGAATCTGACGGACGGCGACCTCGTCACGGAAAACACGCCATCCGCTGCCCCGGCAGCCCCGGCACCGGGTGATGTATTCAGTTCGGACCGCCGATTCATCTCCACGACCGACCCCTACCAATTCAAGGACCAAACTCCTGCCAACCGGCCACGTCCTCCGATTTCTGATCGCCTGAGTCAACGCCTGGCCCAGGCACCTTCGCGATTCGATCTGAACCCGACAGCCGAACCACTGGCGGTACCGAATCCGATCGAGAATACACAGACACCGATCTTCAACGTTCCCGTCGAAGACCTTGTGCGTCCACAAGACGATTCCGCGACCAATTCGCCGACTGGCCAGGCGGCAGACTCCGTACCGGATTCGATATTCCCGAACACAACCACCCCTTCAGCACCCGCTGCGAACACTCCACAGGAGTTCGTACCGCTGCCCCAAACACCCGGCGACCAACCCGCTTCGGAAGGTGGTTTCCGCTTCGACGAACCTGCCGGGGCGTCCGCTCCGGACAACGAGGAAGACATTCGGTCCTCCGTACAACGGCAACTGGAGAAGCTGGAAGGTCTGCCGCCCGTCCCTGTCGATGGTCAGCTGCCATCACCCGGCTCGGACGGCAATCCGCTGTCGCTGGACGACGAAGATGCGGAAGGTGACGACGAAGGCAAAGACACCAACACTCAGCCGACGCCCAGCGAACTGGCGAAGACCAATGGCCGCGACTGCAATGCGGACGTTTGTGCAGCAGACTTCGCCAAGCTGAAGCGACGAGAGCTCACGTCCATGTCGCTGAATATCACGCCGTCGATCGAGCCAACCGAAGTCGACATGGCGAGGGTCGAGGAGACCCGAATCGAAAAACTGAGCAAAGCTCCCGTCCGCACGTGGACCAGTCGATCGGGCAACGTAATCGCCGACGGGTACTTTGACGATTACCGTAACAACAAAGTCTATGTTCGCACCGTCAACGGCACGATACGAGCCATTCCACACCATACGCTTTCCGATGCGGACCGCTGCTTCGTTTCGGCGTGGTGGGAACTGCCCGAAGAATGCAACTTCGAAGGCGAGCAGTTCGTCATGCGTGACCACCGTTTGATGACCTACACATGGGTTGCTTCGGCGACCTGTTCCAAACCGCTGTACTTCGAACAGGTTGGCGTCGAACGAGAAGGTCACTCGGCCGGCCCGATTGTACAACCTCTGCTGTCCGGCGTGCACTTCTTTGGCGACATCGTCATGATGCCTTACCACGCTGGAATCACTCCACCCAACGAATGCGTCTATCCGCTCGGTCACTACCGACCAGGAGACTGTGCTCCGTGGCTGATGCCCGGCTTCCCGTTCTCGCAACGGGCATTCAAATGGGAAGGTCTCGCACTCGGCGCCGCAATCGCGTTGCTGCCGTAAGAATCAGGCTCCAGTCGGAAGCAATTCCGAACATCTTTTGATGCTGGGAGCGATTGGCTCGACGGCGGAACACGATGAAAATCTGTTCCGCCGTCGTTTTTTTCATCTGGCCGCGAACCAACGGACCATGAATCGGTCTACATTGTGACGCGGTCCATCGTCACACGATTTTCGACCACTGCCCTGCCCCGAGTTCCGTGCTCCAGCCGAGGTTTCACGATGTCAGGAACGACTCATACCGTCGGTGATTTCGTCATCCGCGACTTTGACCAAGTTCGCGACATGCACGCCGTCAAACGAATCTGGCACGAGTGTGGCTGGCATCGCGACGCCGACGAAACCTACCTCGAGGACTTCTTCTCCAGCGGCCCGTCACTGGTTGCCACGCTGGATGACGTGCCTGAATGTGCAGTACTGTCGACTGCGGGAACGATGCGTTACCAGGACGACGATGTGCCATTGAGTGCCATTCAGTCCGTTAACACCAGCCACGTGGCGCGTCGGCGGGGACTTGGCAAAGCGTGTACGGCGACGGCCCTTGCAAACGCCGCAGCTTCGGGAGCCGCGGTGGCAGCACTGGGAATCTTCGACGCGGGCTACTATGAAATGCTGGGATTTGGACACGCCAACTACGAGCACCTCCTTGGATTCGACCCGGCCGACTTGAAGGATGTCGGGTCGTTTCGCATTCCGCAACGACTGTCGAAAGACGACTGGCGTGCGATGACGACGGCCTTACAGACGCGCTGGTTGGGGCACGGTGGCATCGTGCTGCAGGCTCCCGAGTTGGTGAAAGCGGAAGCCGGCTGGGAGAAGCATGGCTTCGGCATGGGGTACTACGACGACCACGGCGAACTTACGCATTTCTATTTCGGCAGACTCGAGGACGCCGACGGGCCACTACGAATTGCCGCGATGGCGTATCAAAACGGAGATCAGTTGCTGGAACTCCTGGCACAGCTGCGCTCGCTGGGAGATCAGATTTCTTGCGTCATGATGGTCGAGCCACCTCACGTGCAGCTGCAGGACTTGCTACGCCGCCCATTTCGCTCGCGGCGAACCAGCAAAGGCACTGCGTCCGAAAACCATCATCACTCCAGCTCCTTCTGGCAGATGAGAATCGTCGACTTGCCGAAGTGCATCGCCGACACGCATCTCTACGGTCCGGAAGTCGAATTCAATCTTGTCCTGTCGGACCCGGTCGCCGAGTATCTGCCGCCCGGCATCGACTGGCGTGGCGTCGGCGGCGAGTACACCATGTGTCTTGGCGAAGATTCGACGGTAGAACCGGGCTCGACCGCCGGATTGCCGACACTTCGAGCTTCCGTCAATGCATTTTCACGGCTTTGGCTGGGCGTGCGGCCGGCGACGCAACTGACCATTAGCGACGACCTCGATGGCCCTGCGGATTTGCTGGAATCACTCGACGACATCCTGCGTCTACCACCGGCCGCTTGGGGCTGGTACTTCTAACGAGCTACCGTAACCGGCCTTCGCTGCTCGGTGTGGCCGCCGAATTCGTAGTTACGTGACGGTTTGTAACTACCCAAGACGTCGGCAACCGGGTTTGGTCGAACGCACTGCACAATGCGGCGATGCATCCGGTGACGATTTGACACATCGATTTCCCGTCTTCTTTCGTAGCAAGGTGGTTGCCATAATTAAGGGCCCCGCCTCAACCACAACGGAACGAAGATGTTCATACGATTACTCGTCCTTGCTGCCTGCCTCAGTCCTGGCTCGGATCTGCTCGGCTCGGACCTGTTAGCCGAGGGTCACTGGAATCAGTTTCGCGGACCCAACGGCGACGGCAAGTCCGCGGCACTGAACCTGCCGACCGAGTTTGACGAAGCCCGAAACGTCCGCTGGAAAACATCGATCCCGGATGAAGGTTGGTCATCGCCGGTGGTTTGGGAAAACGAAGTCTGGCTGACCACCGGAAGCGACGAAAAGCGGGAACTGCGCGCGTTGTGTCTCGATCTCGAGAGTGGCGAGATCACCAAGAACATCAAGGTGTTCGACATGATCGAACGCAAGGTCGATCCGGCCTACAAAGCCGACTCGCCGCACCTCAACAGTCCCGCGACGCCAACACCCGTCGTCGAAGCGGACCATGTCTTTGTCAGCTTTGGATCCCAGGGCATCGCGTGCCTTGATCGAGCGTCTGGCGTGATCCGCTGGCAACGTCGAGATCTGAGAATCTATCAACCGGTGCGGCAGGGTTCGTCACCCATCGTGGACGAAACGAATCTGTACGTCGCCTACGACGGAACCGATCAGCAATTCATGGTAGCGCTGGACAAGGAAACCGGCGAGACACGCTGGAAGACCGACCGTAACGTGGTCACCGACTGGTCAGCGACGCTTCAGAGCCGGGGCCTGCAACCAAAGAAATCCGGGGCCAAGCCGAATGACAACAAGAAGTCCTTCGCCACGGCGAAGCTTATCGAGACAAACGGCCAGCGGCAATTGATCGCCCCGGCTGCCGAAGCAACGATCGCCTACAACCCGGAGACCGGATCCGAGTTATGGCGTGCCATGCATCCCGGTGGCTTCAACGTTTCCGCTCGACCATTGTTCGCACATGGAATGGCCTACGTCTTCACGAGCGGGCTGAACGGCTACCTGATGGGCATTCGCGTCGACGGCAGCGGTGACGTGACCGACTCGCATATCGCCTGGTCCACCGAACGCAGCACTCCGCACATCCCATCCCCGGTCATCGTTGGCGACCTGCTGTTTATGGTCACAGACAAGGGTGGCATTGTTCGTTGCCTGAACGCAACGACAGGCGAGGAAGTTTGGCGGAAGCGAATCGGAGGCAACCACTGGGCCTCGCCCGTACACGCCAACGGCAAGCTGTACCTGTCCAGCAAGGATGGTGAGGTCACCGTGCTCACGGCGACCGAAGACTCGCCAGAAATCCTCGCCACCAACGAACTAAACGCCGAGTTCATTGCTTCACCCGCTGTGGCCGGAGACGCATTGATCCTGCGATCACGTACCCACGTTTATAGCATCGCTGCGGGCCATCAGCGCACGGCCGAACAGGTGGCGGCGGACGTCTACCCGGACGAACGCGATGAAAAGATAGCTCGGGCGAAAGCCGGCAAACGCAACAAAGCCAACCAAGGTAACAACCGCAACAAGGGCGAATCAGCCGAAGAACGGCTCGAGCGGTTCGGCCGGCGGCTCAAAGAGTTAGTCGCCAGCGGCAAGCTCACCGGTGGCGAGGCCATGGAGCTGTACAAGGCGGCGGCTGAGTAAACGAAACCACGGCTGCGCAAAGCAGGCGAACTGAAACACCGATACCCCAATCAATTCCCCAGAACCGATCGACGGAATCCGAGATGAACAAGTACTCCCTTTTGGTTTCTCTGTTGGTGGCGACTTTCTGCACTTCCCTGTACGCAGACAAGGTCGCATTGCGTGAGAAACTGGCCGACCTCGTTGAGTCCGGCAAGCTTTCCAAACCGGAGGCGATCGAACTTTTCAGGATTGCCGTGCCCGTCGATGAGCAGGCTGACAGACAACCTCAAGAGGCCAAACCGAAGATCGATCTGGAGAAACTCGGCGAACAGCTCAAGCAGGCAGTCAAGGACGGAGAGCTCACACCCAAACAGGCAATCCTCAAGTACCAGGCCGTCGCCAAGATGGTTGACGGCAAGGGTGTCGCCAAAGACAAGGGCGCGGCAAAGGTCCGAGGTAAAGGTGATGGAATCGTTAAGGGTGACGTGGGCGGGAAGATGAAGGGCCGCAACGGTCGAACCAACTTCTATGCCATCGTCATCGGTCGCCTAAAAACCAAAGATATCGAGTTGGGCGAATTCACGATGGACGTCGACTACGTGTCGTCCATGTACGGCAACCGCTGGGTCAAGGATGAGATCATTGGCAAACGCGTCACCGTAACGGGAGTGTCGGGACCATTTCTCGACAAGCTCCTGACGATCCGGCGTGGCAAGACGCTGAAGGTGCGTTCCGGGGGATTCGAAGCTAAAACGAACACGCTGACGTTCGCTCACAAGTTTCACGTTCTGGAAGAGACGGCACCGTTTGACGCCGATGAATTTGGCGTCCCGCCGGAAGAATCCCGTGGCTTTGACGGTGTGCTGACCGGCAAGATCGTCGACCTTGGCGGCTACGAGTTGCTACTCTCCGTTGATGAAGTGGTCAGCGTCTCTGATCGCAGTCAGGCGAAAGACGCGAAGTCCATCGCGGGCAAACGTGTACGCGTCGTCGGGTTCTTCAACGATCACGCCGACGCTTTCAATGAACTGCACGCCGGCGACGACATCCGCGTGAGCGTTCGTCACCGAGACGCAAAGCACGACGAATTCCAGGCTACCGAGGAACTCGAACACATTAAACCCCAAGACGTAATCAAGAAATGATGCCTTCATTGCGGAGCCAGTGCATCGCTGCGATGGTTGTTGGGACACTTACCTTCAACCTGTCGCACGCCTGTGCGCAGGAAATCATCGCGCCCGCGGCGGTTCGGTTTGCGTCACCGGAAACCGTGGCGGTACCCGACTTCCAGCGTCACGTCGTACCATTGTTGGGCCGGAATGGTTGCAATTCCGCCAAGTGCCACGGCTCCTTTCAGGGACAAGGAGATTTTCGGCTGTCCCTCTTCGGCTTCGATTTTGCAGCCGATCATGCCGCCATGCACGCCGAGGCTGCCTCGGAATCCGGCTTGCGACTCGACATTCAATCGCCCGAAAAAAGTCTCATCCTCCGGAAGCCAACGGAACAAACCGATCACGAAGGTGGCGAACGGTTCCCGTTGGGCTCGTGGGAACATCACCTGCTTTCCCGCTGGATTGAAACAGGTGCGTTGGGCGCGCTCGTCAAGGGAACGGACGAACCGTCATCGGACACGGCGAACTCCAGCCAAGCGAACTTGCTCTCCAAAGAATCGAAGGATCGTGATGAGGGGCTGCAACTGTTCCAGGACCGCATTCAGCCGCTATTCGAGAGCCACTGTTACGAATGTCACGGCTACAACATGCCCAAGGCGGGCTTCAAGCTGACGACGCGTACACAGATCCTTGAGGGGGGAAACTCTGGGGCAGCAATCGTGCCTCACGCCCCTGACGCCAGCTTGTTGGTGCGTGCCATCCGGTACACGGACGAAGCACTTCAAATGCCGCCCAGCGGAACGCTCAAACCACAGCAGATCGCGGATCTTGAGACATGGGTTCGACTCGGCGCGCCTTGGCCGGACCGCTACGCCGCAGCCGCCGGTGATACCAGTCAGGTGCTGGTCCGCTTGCGGTACGAACCAGAAGAAATCCTCTTTCAGGAAACGAATCAATCAACGCAGATCCGCATCATCGCGGAATGGGAAAACGGCATCCGGGAGGACGTTACCTGCCTGAGCCGTTTCCAGACGAACAACGATGCGGTCGTGCGTGTAGACAAGGATGGCCTCGCGACGTCTGTCGGTGAAGGCGATTCGCATATCGTCGCTTTCTACGACAACGGCGTCGCTGCGATTCCCGTGCTGCGAAGATACGCAAACGGCAGGCAACACTTGCAAACTGCCCGCACGCAACGCAGTGATCATCCCATTGACCGCTTCGTCACGGCGAAGCTCGACAAGCTGGGACTCGTGCCGTCCGGCGAATGTACGGATGCCGAATTCCTGCGTCGCGTCAGCATCGACATGACCGGAACACTGCCGACTCCCGCAGAGATCACCAGTTTTCTGGCTGACCCATCCGAGCGCAAGCGGGCGAAGAAGATCGACGAATTGCTCCAGCGGCCCGCCTATGCTGCATGGTGGGCGAACAAACTGTGCGACTTCACCGGCTGTAATCCCCTGTCGATCGATGGACTGCTGGAGGTCGCGACCGAGCGAGGTTACGCCGGTGCTTCTCATTGGTACGACTGGATCTACGAACGCGTCGATCGCAATGTCCCCTACGACGAACTGGTCGAAGGCATCATGCTGTCGCCATTGGACTCATCCGATGGAAGCATGCCGTACTTCTGGCGAAGGCAGAGCCTGAAGGAACCGAAAGATACGGCAATGTCGGTGGCCCACGCTTTCCTTGGCATCCAGCTACAGTGTGCCGAATGCCACAAACACCCATTCGACCGCTGGACGCAGTCCGACTTCAGCCAGTTCTCCCAGTTCTTCGATGCCGTCACGACGACCAAGCGTCAGGCGACCGTTCAGGAGCAGCAGAACCTGCGCCTGCTACGCAGCCAATCCGTATCACTGGCTTCCGGCGACGACCCCCGTGTTCCGATCATGGACTGGATGCGAAATCCCGATAACCCCTGGTTCGCACAGGCTTTTGTCAATCGTGTCTGGGCGTCGTACTTCAACGTTGGCATCGTCGATCCGCCCGATCAATTCACTCCGGCGAATCCACCCGGCAACCCTCAATTGCTCGCATGGCTAACGCGGGGCTTCATTGAGAATCGCTTCGACATGAAATGGCTGCACCGCCAGATCGCCAACAGTCAAACGTATCAACGCAGTTGGAAACCCAATGCCACCAATCGTGAAGACCGGCGCAACTATAGTCGCGCCATCCCGCGGCGAATTCCAGCCGAGGTTGTCTACGATGCCATGAAGCAGGCAACTGTGGCCAGCGACCAACAGGAATCCGTGCGTACCAATCTGCAACGGCGGGCGTCCGGTCACCTGTCAATGCGAATGGCAGGAACGCACGCGATGAAGGTATTTGGCAAGCCAGACCGCTCGATCACCTGCGATTGCGAAAGGGTCAACGAACCGACGTTGCTGCAGGCGATCTTCGTGCAGAATGATCCGCTGGTGCGAATGCGACTCGCCGACAGTGGCTGGATCATCGGAATTGAGGACGCCGAAGAAGCTAAAGAAGTTCCTGATGCCGCCCAGCACATCACAGAGGCATGGCTACGAACGGTTGGTCGTCCACCCACCGAAGACGAGATCCAGCGAGCCACGAGGCACCTCAATTCCGTGCCGTCGCGGGCGACCGGGGTGAGTGATCTGCTGTGGGCTTTGCTGAACACCAAAGAGTTTTTGTTGAACCACTGACGCAGAACCAAGCGACCTCCGGAATCAGGGAACCTGGTAGCGGGGACGATATTCGCCACTCCCCTGCCCTTCCACACCGCCTTGAACTTGGCGACCCCAGAACAGGTAAACGCACATGACCAATCCATTCTCAAGGCGTCAGCTCCTCAAGGTTGGTGCACTCGGTGCGGGGCTGTCGCTGAGCCAGTACCTTCGTTTGCACGCATCCGAACCCGCAAGCGAAAAGCGTTCGGCCATCTTCATTTTCATGGAGGGTGCGCCGTCCCATCAGGACACCTTTGATTTAAAACCCAAGGCTCCGGTCGAAGTGCGTGGCGAGTTCAAACCTATCTCTACCAACGTGCCGGGCATTGAAATCTGCGAGCACCTGCCGCTGCTTGCCAAACGAGCAGACAAGTACGCAATCCTGCGTGGAGTCACGCACAACGTGGCGGATCACGGTCTGGCGAAGAAGTATTTGCTGACCGGCAACAAGGCGTCGCAGACCGTGAGCTATCCAGAATACGGTAGCGTCGTCAGTCACGAGTACCCGTCCGCGCCAAACCTTCCCACCTACGTTTCGATCGATGAAGCTTTCGTGGGGCCCGGCTATTTGGGATCGCGATTCAGCCCACTCACGGCGGACAAACCGCGACACGGTTTCCCCTACACGGTCCGTGGCGTAACGCTGGAGGACGGATTGACGATTGAGAAGTACGCGTCGCAGAAGCAATTGCTCGATGACCTGGACACCGCGTTTCACGGTTTTGAAGATCTGGATGACCAGGTTCGTGGAATGGATCGCTTCACCGAACAGGCGTTCGACATTATCAGCTCGCCGGAAACCCGCGCAGCCTTCGACCTGTCACTGGAAAAAGCATCGGAAAGCGACCGTTTCGGTAAACACGAATTCGGCCAGTCGCTATTACTGGCGGCCAGACTGGTAGAATCGGGCGTTCACTTCGTCACTGTGCGATTGCGGCCGGCGGAGTTCGATTTTGATACGCATCAGGACAACTTCCCACGACTTCGGACGTTGCTGCCCCCGTTTGATCAGGGTTTCGCAGCATTGCTTGATCGCCTTGAGGAACGCGGGCTACTCGATTCCACCGCACTTCTCTGTGCTGGCGAATTTGGTCGAACGCCCAAGATCAACAAGAACGGCGGGCGTGATCACTGGGCCCGCGCGATGTGCGCTCTGATGGCTGGCGGCGACGTTCGCGGCGGACAGGTGATTGGTGAGTCAGACGCAACCGCCGCCGAACCGGCTTCTGTGGGCTACTCGCCGGACGACCTGGCCGCTTCATTCTTCAGCAACATTGGCATTCCGCCCAAGACCGAATTCCAATCCAACGTCGGAAGGCCGATTACCCTCGTCCGTGACGGAACGCGGATTGACTCGCTCTTTTAGACTTGAACTCCGCAAAGACGGCATCAACCGGGTCACTCCCGCAAACACAACGGGTTGGGGCCCGAAACCTCACAAGGTGGCCTGCTTCTGCCGCTTTCACTGTAACAATCGACTCTTGGAGAACAGATGAAGGAGGCATGGGTAAGATGATCTGCAGTCGAAGCAGTCTATTCCACGATGCGTACAGGCATGGAGCGTTCGAATCCAAACTGTCCGGCAAAAACATCGTCAAGTTGCCCGCGGTTTTGGGCGTTTGTGTTCGATCTGCGTGGAAACGTGGAATCGATTGACTTGATGCTGATTGCCGCAGTTGTCATGTTGGGATTAGTAGCGGGGTTTGGCGTTGTTCGCGACGGCGTGATATCCGAGTTCTCTGATGTCTCGGGTTCGATGCAGGACTTTAATCAGCAGTTCTCTTTCCGGGGAGTCAGCATCGGTAGTGCGACGACGACCGGTAGCCACTATTCCGATAGCCTCGACTTCTGCGATTCGCCGGAAGATTCTCCTGGTGCCGCCGACAACTGCATTGTCTTCGATCTGTCACCATTTAATGAGACACAACCTGGTGTTAACATTTTGCTCAATCCCGGCTTCGAGCAGTTGGATCCGTCCGAGGCGGTAAGAAGGTTCAGGAGTGGGAGTCCCACGGGGTATCAATTCAACGAGGACGACATTCCAGGTTGGCAAACGACGGCAACCGACGGGCTGATCGAAGTCTGGGAGTCAGGATTCCTTGGCGTGGACTCTCAGTCGGGGGACTACTTTGTCGAACTCAATGCGACTCAGGCATCGCAGATCTATCGAGAAATTGACGTGTTCCCAGGAACGACCTTCATGTGGTCCATCTGGCACCGGGGACGTAGTGGCGTCGATGTCGCGGACGTACTCATCGGACCGTCTGGCATGCAAACCGTCCAGGCTACCATGTCGACCGGAACCGCCGGGTGGGTAAATTACACAGGCACCTACACCGCCCCAACGGGAGTCACCACAGTAAGAATCGGTTTCGAAGCGGTCAGCACATCTGGCGGCAATCCGAGTTCTGGAAATCTGCTGGACAATCTCGAAATCTTCTACCAGTGATGACCCTGCCATCCGGCAAAGCGCCAGTACCAATACGTGCCGCAGGCGTCACTCCCCAATCGAAACGGGACTGGAAACGAGCACGTTACTGTCGTCCCGTACGGTCACAAACCACGCCGTCGATGAAATGGGCGGCGCCGCGGCAATCACCTGCTTGCCAACAATTCTTGCCGGTTGAGTTTCCCATACCCGCTGCCGCGAATCGCCCGAAAGCGATTCCGTCGTGTGGTGGACGCTCGCCTCTTTTAGTGAGCGTTCCGTCGAGACTATCGCGACGACTTCTCCATCCTTGCGTTCCACACTCGAAATCCGTGAGACAGCGGGGGCACCTTTCAAACGATGATCAATGAACTGCTCGATCACTTGCGGGCGATCGAAGATGTGTCCGTGCGGCAGGTCAGGGACAAAATGCAGATACTTGGGTGAACGGACGAGTGAGAACGTCTTTGCGTGGCTGTCTGGCGGGTAGGCAAAATCCTTGCCACCGTTCACGAACAACATGGGCATCGATGCCGACGCCACATACCTGGATGGATCCCACAACTTCACCCATTTCTCGCGATGGCCGGCAGTCATCTTTGCGAAGTCACCAAGCCAACAACTGTTCTCCTGCAGAAACCCACATCCGTAGACGGGCACTGCCGCCTTGAACCGATTGTCCAGCCCCGCCACGATGCAAGTCAGATAGCCTCCCCAACTGATTCCTGTCACGGCGGTGCGGCTGGAGTCCACTTCCGGGAATGACTGTATCAACGAGTGGGCGCGGATGACATTTGCCACGGCGTGGTACGTCCACTGCTCGTTTACCGGCAGACCAATGGTCTCGAATTTCATGTCGTGTCCCTGCCCCGGACCGCCATCGGCCAGTCGCTTTTTCCCTGGCCCGTTGCCGGCAAGGTCCATCGCGATGGCTGCGTAACCGCGGCTCGCCCACAGCTTCACCCAATTCGGAAACGCCATCCCGCCCCCACCATGCACCAGCACAATGGCTGAATACGATTTTTCGGCGGCCTCTGGATCTGTCGCCGCGCCGGACTCCCCACCCGACTTCAACGTATCGGGCGTCGCGTAGTAGGCGAAGACACGCGTTGGTTTGCCCCTGTACTCCTCGCCAGCATAATAAAGCGATCGAATTTCATCGCCACTCGCCCATGTAAACTCAGGTGGTTCGCTCAACCTGGCCAAATCCCACGGCGTCGAACTGGGCAACGATTCGGCTCGTCGAATGGTGCGCGGCGCCTGCGCTACGGTCGATCGGAAGCTTGCCGACAGGAACAAAACGATTCCGAAAGCTACCACGTGACGATTCAGTCTTTTCATTACACGTTGCCCGTCTACCGCAAGAAGTTGTTGAAATTTCCCCAGCTGAGACGTGAATCTTAACGTCGTTTTGCAGCCGACACATCCAACGTCGTCGCGGTCCGCCGACTCAGGACGAGGCGAATCCATATTAGTTAGGCCGCACCAACGGCAACAGCGGCCTCGCGCAATTCGTCCGACCGAAGTTGTAGGCCTATTGCGAATCGTCACCGCCAGCGATCCAATAATCGGACACCCCTGCACTCACGGCAACAAGATCGAGGTACCGGATGTCAATCCACAAGAAGCTCGCGTTCCGGCTGGCATGTCTGACGATGGCAGTCTATCTCTCGGCGAATCCATTGCAAGCTGCCGAGCCTGTCGGAAAATCCGAGATGGCCGGTTACCTGTTGGTGCCCAACGATCGAGTCCCGCAAACTTTCAACGCCGGATTCTCCATGTACGTGGCCGCCTGGCCGCTGCTGGAGGAATATCCCGGGCGGCGGTTCCAGACCGGATTGTTCGGCACATGGATGCACGCTCAATATGATTCTCCTCGGTCGAAGGAAGAAAAGCTGTACTCCGACATCGAAGGTGGACTGGGGTGGTGGCGAGACACACGATTTGCGACCGAGACGCCAAAATTCATCATGGGCGGGGTGGCTCGCAGTTTCAGTGCGTGGGCCAATGGCCCGGGCGCCGGCAAGGGACGTGACTGGGACAAGCCACAGGGCAAATACGGTATCGCTCAATTGAGCCAGTCGATCCTCTGGCCACCGGATGGACTCAATCTGAAGCAGGGCACATGCGGCGAACTGTTCGGCTACGGGTACCTTCCACTGCCGTTGACGTCGCCCAAGGAGAAGACAGCCGGCAAGGATGTCCCTACCGGAAATCAGTGTTGGACGCTGTTCCTGAATTCTGGAAACTTCAAAGGTCCGGTCGCATTCTTCACTCCACATTTCTGGACTCGGCCGGCCCTGAAAGATCCCAAGGTCGCCGGACTATTTCTGGATGTCCGTCCGTCAAACCCAAACCGGGCCCTGCAGATGGAAACGCAATACGTTCCGGCGGTACGTGGCGAAGACGCGCAGGGGCAAACTTACGCACGTGTCGCTCCAACTTCATTTCCAAGATCAGCGGAAGGAAATTCCGTCGTAGTTCACCGCGTCACTTCCTACAACCGGCAGGCTCTATGGGACGCTGTCGACAACTGGTTCAAGGGTGGCGCAGCGGCCAACGGCTTGATCGACCCCAATGCCGCTGCCGTACATAAATTTCCCGGCCGCGGTGGGGCTACATGGAGGATCTATGAACGCCGCGCGCCTCGCGAGGATCGCGTCCGACTGGCGTGGAACTCCTTTGCGACTCCCACGGCATTCGATCCGCACACGTACGGATTCAAATGGAATGCGGATATGGTGCATGCGAAGGACACCAGCGATGGCCCACTCGTTGCTCTACCCGAATACTATCGTCTGGTGAAAGATGACGCCGGCAAGACTCAGTGGACCGTCGTTAGCGCGGATGAGGTTCCCGCTGAAACGGGGCTGGCCGACGTTGAGTTTTCCCGACCCGACGAAAGCCCGTCCGGTCCCTACGTCACTCCGGATGCCGCCGACAGTTGTTGGAAAACGCCCGGTCCGGTCGCGGGGCCATTTCATGCCTTCCCCGGTGACGGCAGCAAGGTAACGTACTACTGGTATCGTTTTGCCGATCAGCCGGCGTTACTGAATGCAGACCTGTCCGACGACGAACGCGAGGCTTTGCAGGCCAAAGTCGAGAAACTTCACGCGACGTGGAAGAAAGATCGCGACTACCTGCCACCGCCCGAAATCGGCTCGCTGGCCGACATCGATCCGGAACTTGTCGTGACACCTCCAAAGGGACTCGAAGTTGGCTACGTCCCCATCGTCACCCGGCAGGAAGCAAACGACTGAACGCGGAATCACGAGAGGCTTAACGTGCTTGCTTGAATTCAGGTTCCCGCGCGGGTCGCACGACCCACTCCTGAAAATCGCCGGAGTTTCGATCCAGTTCGAAGTTCCGCAGAAGCAATACACGGAGGCCCTCGAACGGGTGTCGGCACCCTTTTCGTAGACCTCCGAGCAACTATCTAGTCGAACGTCTAGTCGAACGTTCGCGACGAGCGGAGTGCTTCAAAACACAGCGTGGAACCTTCGTTCAGTTCGAATCGCAGCTGTGAGCCAGCCAGCGTCAGCCCGGTCAACGTGTTGTGACTGGTGTACTCAAGAAACACGTACCGGTCACTTTCGCTTGCCCAACGATCTTTCAAACGGGGGGCCCCAAGGCCCTGCACTACCCGATCTCGCATCCGCCGGACACCCAGTTGGGCTGCACACGGCAACGCAATCATACACACCTCGGTAGCCAACAGGGTCACCGAATTCGATCCTCATTCCGACACCATCGCAACCTGATGACTGTCGCCCCTCAACCGTTTCCACGGTTGGGCATTTGGCCTTTGGATGGAGGAATCACGCGATACTTTTCGAGGAGATCAGTTTCCGCCGATGCAATGCAGCCAGGTAGTGCCGGATGCCCCGAAGACAACACAAGAAGCACAAGCGACAGAACTACTCCCCCAGTCCGCTTCGAAAGTTGTCGCCCCCCACACTCGAGATACTGGAGCAGAAGCAGCTACTGGACGCGGCCGGCTTCTATCATTTGCCAGACAGTTCGAACCTGGCGGAGTTCGTTGCTTCGGACGCCATCGACCGAAACCAACGAGCGCTTGAATTTGACGTAGCCACGTCTTCCGGGAAGACAGACGAAACATCCACGCAACTCGCGTTCATCGATAGAGGTGTAGAAGACGCCGAAGGGCTTGCCGAAGAACTAAAGGAAAAGGTGGTCGGGCAAAACCTGGAGGTGCACTACCTCGATATCGACACCGACGGTCTTCAACAGATTTCCGACGCCCTCGCAGGGCGTCGTGGCGTTGATGCCGTTCACATTCTCGCCCACGGCGCAGATGGTGAGGTTCAACTCGGCAATGCGGTGCTCTCCACAGTAACTCTGAATCAGTACAACGAGCAACTTGCCGGATGGTCCAGCGCGCTCGCAAACAATGCCGACCTGCTGTTCTATGGCTGCAACCTGGCCGACACCTCACAAGGCAAACGATTTGTTGAAGCCATTGGCAGCATGACGGGAGCCGATGTCGCAGCCTCCGACGACCTGACCGGAGCCTCGCAGGTCGACGCCAACGCGGACTGGGACCTGGAATTCCACGTTGGGGATATCTCGACTCCAACGTTGTCCGCCAGAAAATGGGTCGGCACGCTGGCCGTCGAGGCAACCGACGGGATTGTCACCGTTCAGGATGCCGCCAACAGCGGAGCAGGAACCGTCACGCTTTCCAACGATGGAGCCCCCGAAACCGTAACCACCACGGGAGTTCCGCTGCGGGTGCGTCAGATGCTGCAGCGAGTGTGGCAGTACAACGAAACCGCCGACGTAGGAGAGGCATCCTTCGTGATGGATATCTCTGCGATTTCCGGAATCACGGGCACCAGCGCCAACGAATTTGGCATTATCACCTCCGACGTCGCTGATCTGTCCATCGCCAATCTGTCCGTCAAGAGCGCCAGCGGCTACGACGCTGCAAATGGACTCATCTACTTCCACGAAATGGATCTCAACGATGGTGATTTCTTCCGCCTGGCGACCCAAACCGGTGTGGATCTATTTACCGTTGTCCCCAGCGCTGTCACGAACGAGGACACCACGGTGGATCTCAATTTGCAGCTAGACACCGCCTTGCTTACTGGCGCACCGCTGCAAGATATCATCGGAACCGCAACGGGCTACCGGTCCGCTGGAGCAACTTCGACAACGGACTTCGTAATTCCTGCCGGAACCGCGGGCATCAAAATCACCGGATATTCGACACTCCCCGTGGACACTGGCAGTGATGACGACCTCAATGATGACTACCAGGTACTCAACACCACCGTCAACCTAAGGACAGGCACGTCGGGTGGTGTACTGGCAAATATCACAGGGCAGTTGGGGCAAAACAATCAGTTCAGTTGGAGTGAGGCACCACTTGGATCATCGATCTTGACCGGTGGAGCGTCCCTTACGGGCTCTTCCCTGGGCAATGTCGATCCCACCTTTGCGATCGTCGATGGTGTGCTGCAAATCACCGAAGACCACCACATGCAGACAAGCTACCTTGTCGAATTCCTGACGAGTGCGGAGTCAAGTGCCACTTCGATTGGAGGTGACTCCGCCGTTCGCGAAGCAGGAGACCTTTCCAATCAAACATTTACAACCCCAGCCGGAGCTGATTTCGCGGTGCTTTCCATCGCGGATGCGGCCGCCGACCCAAACTCTAATGTTGAGTACAAGGGAAATAGCCGCATCTACCTGGACCTGAACAACCTGACAGCAGCAGGAGTCGTCGCTGCCGAACGAGGCGAAACGGATGCAAGAGTCATCGGCTATGCGTTCGAAGACTACGATATTTCCAGCGCCGCACTGGGTTCGATCCTCTCGGCGGCTTCCACGACCAGCGGAGATACCACCAGCAATGCCGATGTCCTGAACGACAACCAAATCTACATCGATGCCAGTGGAGACCTGGTGATTGATGCTAATAGCGGCTTCGGAAACGCTTTTTCTTCTCTGATCAACATCAATTACTTCAGTCGAGTCAATTCGGGGTCCGTCGCGGCAAAACTCGGCGATTCAGCGGACTACCAACGTCTCGAAGCGGACGCCCCGGGAACGGCCGTTACACAGACCCTTGAATTCGACATCCCGGAGAATTCAAGTATCGGGATCTTCAATCTCAGCCAAGGTGGCCCCGCAAGCAGCAGCACCAACGAAAACATCGGCTTTGGCTATGCGGTGATTGACTTTCAAAACGAGACCAGTAGCGGAAACTACTACACCATTCGCGCCAATGCCACGGTCGACTTCGTTTCCTGGAAGGACGTACCCTTTGGAGACATCTTTTTTGATCATCCCGGCACCGTTAGCAATCACGCAGATCGATCCACCTTCGTCGACCTATGGTCCGCCAATGCCGCATTCAGCCTTGTCGATGGCGGTACCAGGATCGAATTCTCATCTCTGAACGATTCCGGGACAGAAGTCTGGCGTGACTACTACGCCAACGCCCAGATCGAATTCTTCGGCACTTCGCCACTATCAATATCGGGCTTCCCGGTTGGTGGCACCTTTGACGTCGGCTCGCTAGATCCCGCCACGGGCGAGTGGGACGCATCCCTAGATGATCTGCTTGGCAGCCTCCGTTTCGTTCCGGGCGAACATTTTTCGTCGCCGGCAACGCCCGTTGTGCTCGATATGTCGATCAACGACGATTCCAAATCGACGACAATCATTATTCAGGCTGTAATCGACCCAATCTCGTTTACGTCGACTCCATCCGTTGGCGATGAAGACAACGACGTCGACTTCTCCAATAGCATTGATCCAATTTGGGTCGACGACGACGGAAGTGAGACCGTTACGTCGATGGTCATCAGCAACATTCCCGTTGGACACACCATCTCCGATGGCGCCAACAACTTCACCGCCTCTGCCGGAAATCGGTCCCTTGATATTACCGCATGGGACAGAACGGCCATCCTGTATCGAGCCAACCCCGAAGAGTACGGAACCTTCACCATCGACCTGGACGTTGACTGGCAGGATGTTGGAGGTGGGGTCACCGAAACCGATTCCATGTCAACGACGTTTGATGTCAATGTCCGATCCGTACCTGAAGCGACGATTACGCTCGACGCAAACATTACACCCGACGATGTGATCAACATCGCCGAATCCGGCGGCAATGTAGCCATCACCGGTAGCGTTGGGCGAGATGCCGTTGATGGCGACACCGTGACGCTGACAGTTAACGGAAACATCTACACCGGAACCGTCAGCGCCGGGGCCTTTAGTATCGACGTCGCGGGCAGTGATCTGATCGCCGATTCGAACTTCACGATCGATGCTTCCGTCACCACCATCGAAACGGATCCCTACGGAACGCCAGGAACTGCAACCGATACCGAAGACTACTCCGTCGATACCGCCATTGCGGCAACCATCACGCTCGACGCCAACATCACGCCCGATGACGTGATCAACATCGCTGAAGCGGGCGGCAACGTGACGATTACGGGCAGCGTTGGTGGAGACGTCGTTGATGGCGACACGATCACACTGACTGTCAACGGAAACAACTACACCGGAACCGTCAGCGCCGGGGCATTCAGCATCGACGTCGCAGGTAGCGACCTGGCAGCCGACGCCGATACCACCATCGATGCTTCGGTCACCGCGAGCGATGCTGCAGGCAACACACTGACAGCAAACGACACCGAATCCTACTCCGTCGATACCGGTATCACGGCAACCATTGCCCTCGTTGCCAACATCACGCCCGATGATGTCATCAACATCGCTGAAGCAGGCGGCAACGTGACGATCACGGGCAGCGTTGGTGGAGACGTCGTTGATGGCGACACGGTCACACTGACTGTCAACGGAAACATCTACACCGGAACCGTCAGTGCCGGGGCCTTTAGCATCGACGTCGCAGGTAGCGACCTGGCGGCGGACGGCGACACCACTATCGATGCTTCGGTCACCGCAACCGACGCTGCGGGTAACACACTGACAGTCACCGATACCGAAACCTACTCCGTCGACACGGCCATTGCGGCAACCATTACCCTCGACGCCAACATCACGCCCGATGACGTGATCAACATCGCTGAAGCGGGCGGCAACGTGGCCATCACGGGCAGCGTTGGTGGAGACGTCGTTGATGGCGACACGGTCACACTGACTGTCAACGGAAACATCTACACCGGAACCGTCAGTGCCGGGGCCTTTAGCATCGACGTCGCAGGTAGCGACCTGGCGGCGGACGGCGACACCACTATCGATGCTTCGGTCACCGCAACCGACGCTGCGGGTAACACACTGACAGTCACCGATACCGAAACCTACTCCGTCGACACGGCCATTGCGGCAACCATTACCCTCGACGCCAACATCACGCCCGATGACGTGATCAACATCGCTGAAGCGGGCGGCAACGTGGCCATCACGGGCAGCGTTGGTGGAGACGTCGTTGATGGCGACACGGTCACACTGACTGTCAACGGAAACAACTACACCGGAACCGTCAGCGCCGGGGCATTCAGCATCGACGTCGCAGGTAGCGATCTGGCGGCCGACGGCGACACCACTATCGATGCTTCCGTCACCGCGAGCGATGCTGCCGGCAACACACTGACAGTCACCGATACCGAAACCTACTCCGTCGACACGGCCATTGCGGCAACCATTGCCCTCGACGCCAACATCACGCCCGATGACGTGATCAACATCGCTGAAGCGGGCGGCAACGTGACCATCACCGGAACCGTCGGCGGAGATGTCGTTGATGGCGACACGGTCACACTGACTGTCAACGGAAACAACTACACCGGAACCGTCAGCGCGGGAGCTTTTAGCATCGACGTCGCGGGTAGCGACCTGGCGGCCGACCCCGACACCACCATCGATGCATCCGTCACCGCAAGCGACGCCGCCGGCAACACGCTGACAGCCACCGACACCGAAACCTACTCCGTCGACACCGGTATCACGGCAACCATCACGCTCGACGCCAACATCACGCCCGATGACGTGATCAACATCGCTGAAGCGGGCGGCAACGTGACCATCACCGGAACCGTCGGCGGAGATGTCGTTGATGGCGACACGGTCACACTGACTGTCAACGGAAACAACTACACCGGAACCGTCAGCGCGGGAGCTTTTAGCATCGACGTCGCGGGTAGCGACCTGGCGGCCGACCCCGACACCACCATCGATGCATCCGTCACCGCAAGCGACGCCGCCGGCAACACGCTGACAGCCACCGACACCGAAACCTACTCCGTCGACACCGGTATCACGGCAACCATCACGCTCGACGCCAACATCACGCCCGATGACGTGATCAACATCGCTGAAGCGGGCGGCAACGTGACCATCACCGGAACCGTCGGCGGAGATGTCGTTGATGGCGACACGGTCACACTGACTGTCAACGGAAACATCTACACCGGAACCGTCAGTGCCGGGGCCTTTAGCATCGACGTCGCAGGTAGCGACCTGGCGGCCGACGGCGACACCACCATCGATGCTTCCGTCACTGCCAGCGACGCCGCCGGCAACACGCTGACAGCCACCGACACCGAAACCTACTCCGTCGACACCGGTATCACGGCAACCATCACGCTCGACGCCAACATCACACCTGACGATGTCATCAACATCGCTGAAGCGGGCGGCAACGTGACCATCACCGGAACCGTCGGCGGAGATGTCGTTGATGGCGACACGGTCACACTGACTGTCAACGGAAACAACTACACCGGAACCGTCAGCGCGGGAGCTTTTAGCATCGACGTCGCGGGTAGCGACCTGGCGGCCGACGGCGACACCACTATCGATGCTTCCGTCACCGCAAGCGACGCCGCCGGCAACACGCTGACAGCCACCGACACCGAAACCTACTCCGTCGACACCGGTATCACGGCAACCATCACGCTCGACGCCAACATCACGCCCGATGACGTGATCAACATCGCTGAAGCGGGCGGCAACGTGACCATCACCGGTAGCGTTGGTGGAGACGTCGTTGATGGCGACACGGTCACACTGACTGTCAACGGAAACATCTACACCGGAACCGTCAGTGCCGGGGCCTTTAGCATCGACGTCGCAGGTAGCGACCTGGCGGCCGACGGCGACACCACCATCGATGCTTCCGTCACTGCCAGCGACGCCGCCGGCAACACGCTGACAGCCACCGACACCGAAACCTACTCCGTCGACACCGGTATCACGGCAACCATCACGCTCGACGCCAACATCACACCTGACGATGTCATCAACATCGCTGAAGCGGGCGGCAACGTGACCATCACCGGTAGCGTCGGCGGAGATGTCGTTGATGGCGACACGGTCACACTGACTGTCAACGGAAACAACTACACCGGAACCGTCAGCGCGGGAGCTTTTAGCATCGACGTCGCGGGTAGCGACCTGGCGGCCGACCCCGACACCACCATCGATGCATCCGTCACCGCAAGCGACGCCGCCGGCAACACGCTGACAGCCACCGACACCGAAACCTACTCCGTCGACACCGGTATCACGGCAACCATCACGCTCGACGCCAACATCACACCTGACGATGTGATCAACATCGCTGAAGCGGGCGGCAACGTGACCATCACCGGTAGCGTTGGTGGAGACGTCGTTGATGGCGACACGGTCACACTGACTGTCAACGGAAACATCTACACCGGAACCGTCAGTGCCGGGGCCTTTAGCATCGACGTCGCAGGTAGCGACCTGGCGGCCGACGGCGACACCACCATCGATGCTTCCGTCACTGCCAGCGACGCCGCCGGCAACACGCTGACAGCCACCGACACCGAAACCTACTCCGTCGACACCGGTATCACGGCAACCATCACGCTCGACGCCAACATCACACCTGACGATGTCATCAACATCGCTGAAGCGGGCGGCAACGTGACCATCACCGGTAGCGTCGGCGGAGATGTCGTTGATGGCGACACGGTCACACTGACTGTCAACGGAAACAACTACACCGGAACCGTCAGCGCGGGAGCTTTTAGCATCGACGTCGCGGGTAGCGACCTGGCGGCCGACCCCGACACCACCATCGATGCATCCGTCACCGCAAGCGACGCCGCCGGCAACACGCTGACAGCCACCGACACCGAAACCTACTCCGTCGACACCGGTATCACGGCAACCATCACGCTCGACGCCAACATCACACCTGACGATGTCATCAACATCGCTGAAGCGGGCGGCAACGTGACCATCACCGGAACCGTCGGCGGAGATGTCGTTGATGGCGACACGGTCACACTGACTGTCAACGGAAACATCTACACCGGAACCGTCAGTGCCGGGGCCTTTAGCATCGACGTCGCAGGTAGCGACCTGGCGGCCGACGGCGACACCACCATCGATGCTTCCGTCACTGCCAGCGACGCCGCCGGCAACACGCTGACAGCCACCGACACCGAAACCTACTCCGTCGACACCGGTATCACGGCAACCATCACGCTCGACGCCAACATCACACCTGACGATGTCATCAACATCGCTGAAGCGGGCGGCAACGTGACCATCACCGGTAGCGTCGGCGGAGATGTCGTTGATGGCGACACGGTCACACTGACCGTCAACGGAAACAACTACACAGGAACTGTTAACGCCGGAGCCTTCAGTATCGACGTCGCGGGTAGCGATCTGGCGGCCGACCCCGATACCACCATCGATGCGTCAGTAACAGCAAGCGATGCCGCCGGCAACACACTGACAGCCACCGACACCGAAACCTACTCCGTCGACACCAGTATCGCGGCGACGATCACGCTCGACGCCAACATCACACCCGACGATGTGATCAACGTCGCTGAAGCGGGCGGCAACGTGACCATCACCGGTAGCGTCGGCGGAGATGTCGTTGACGGCGACACCGCAACGCTCACCGTCAGCGGAAACAACTACACCGGAACCGTCAGTGCCGGGGCATTCAGCATCGACGTCGCAGGTAGCGATCTGGCGGCCGACGGCGACACCACTATCGATGCTTCCGTCACCGCGAGCGACGCCGCCGGCAACACGCTGACAGCCACCGACACCGAAACCTACTCCGTCGACACCGGTATCACGGCAACCATCACGCTCGACGCCAACATCACACCTGACGATGTCATCAACATCGCTGAAGCGGGCGGCAACGTGACCATCACCGGAACCGTCGGCGGAGATGTCGTTGATGGCGACACGGTCACACTGACTGTCAACGGAAACATCTACACCGGAACCGTCAGTGCCGGGGCCTTTAGCATCGACGTCGCAGGTAGCGATCTGGCGGCCGACGGCGACACCACTATCGATGCTTCCGTCACCGCGAGCGACGCCGCCGGTAACTCGTTGACCGACACCGACACCGAAACCTACTCCGTCGACACGGCCATTGCAGCAACCATCACGCTCGACGCCAACATCACACCCGACGATGTGATCAACATCGCTGAAGCGGGCGGCAACGTGACCATCACCGGTAGCGTTGGTGGAGATGTCGTCGATGGCGACACAGTGACGCTCACCGTCAACGGAAACAACTACACCGGAACTGTCAGCGCGGGAGCTTTTAGTATCGACGTCGCAGGTAGCGACCTGGCGGCGGACGGCGACACCACTATCGATGCTTCGGTCACCGCAACCGACGCTGCGGGTAACACACTGACAGTCACCGATACCGAAACCTACTCCGTCGACACGGCCATTGCGGCAACCATTACCCTCGACGCCAACATCACGCCCGATGACGTGATCAACATCGCTGAAGCGGGCGGCAACGTGGCCATCACGGGCAGCGTTGGTGGAGACGTCGTTGATGGCGACACGGTCACACTGACTGTCAGCGGAAACAACTACACCGGAACCGTCAGTGCCGGGGCCTTCAGCATCGACGTCGCGGGTAGCGATCTGGCAGCCGACGGCGACACCACTATCGATGCTTCCGTCACCGCCAGCGATGCTGCAGGCAACACGCTGACAGCAAACGACACCGAAACCTACTCCGTCGACACGGCCATTGCGGCAACCATCACGCTCGACGCCAACATCACACCCGATGACGTGATCAATATCGCTGAAGCGGGCGGCAACGTGACGATTACCGGAACCGTCGGCGGAGATGTCGCTGATGGCGACACGGTCACACTGACTGTCAGCGGAAACAACTACACCGGAACCGTCAGTGCCGGGGCCTTCAGCATCGACGTGGCAGGTAGCGACCTGGCGGCCGACCCCGACACCACCATCGACGCTTCGGTCACCGCGAGCGATGCCGCCGGCAACACGCTGACAGCAAACGACACCGAAACCTACTCCGTCGACACGGCCATTGCGGCAACCATCACGCTCGACGCCAACATCACACCCGATGATGTCATCAACATCGCCGAATCCGGTGGCAACGTAGCCATCACGGGCAGCGTTGGTGGAGACGTCGCTGATGGCGACACCGTCACACTGACCGTCAACGGAAACAACTACACAGGAACTGTTAACGCCGGAGCCTTCAGTATCGACGTCGCGGGTAGCGACCTGGCGGCCGACCCCGACACCACCATCGACGCTTCGGTCACCGCGAGCGATGCCGCCGGCAACACACTGACAGTCACCGATACCGAAACCTACTCCGTCGACACGGCCATTGCGGCAACCATCACGCTCGACGCCAACATCACACCCGACGATGTGATCAACATCGCTGAAGCGGGCGGCAACGTGACCATCACCGGTAGCGTTGGTGGAGACGTCGTTGATGGCGACACGGTCACACTGACTGTCAACGGAAACAACTACACCGGAACCGTCAGCGCGGGAGCTTTTAGCATCGACGTCGCGGGTAGCGACCTGGCGGCCGACGGCGACACCACCATCGATGCATCCGTCACCGCAAGCGACGCCGCCGGCAACACGCTGACAGCAAACGACACCGAAACCTACTCCGTCGATACCGGTATCACGGCAACCATCACGCTCGACGCCAACATCACGCCCGATGACGTGATCAACATCGCTGAAGCGGGCGGCAACGTGACGATCACCGGAACCGTCGGCGGAGATGTCGTTGATGGCGACACGGTCACACTGACTGTCAGCGGAAACAACTACACCGGAACCGTCAGTGCCGGGGCCTTTAGTATCGACGTCGCAGGTAGCGACCTGGCGGCCGACGGCGACACCACCATCGACGCATCCGTCACCGCAAGCGATGCTGCCGGCAACACACTGACAGTCACCGATACCGAAACCTACTCCGTCGACACGGCCATTGCGGCAACCATTGCCCTCGACGCCAACATCACGCCCGATGACGTGATCAACATCGCTGAAGCGGGCGGCAACGTGACCATCACGGGCAGCGTTGGTGGAGACGTCGTTGATGGCGACACGGTCACACTGACTGTCAGCGGAAACAACTACACCGGAACCGTCAGTGCCGGGGCATTCAGCATCGACGTCGCAGGTAGCGACCTGGCGGCCGACGGCGACACCACCATCGATGCATCCGTCACCGCGAGCGATGCCGCCGGTAACACACTGACAGTCACCGATACCGAAACCTACTCCGTCGACACGGCCATTGCGGCAACCATCACGCTCGACGCCAACATCACACCCGACGATGTGATCAACATCGCTGAAGCGGGCGGCAACGTGACCATCACCGGTAGCGTCGGTGGAGATGTCGTTGATGGCGACACGGTCACACTGACTGTCAACGGAAACAACTACACCGGAACCGTCAGCGCGGGAGCTTTTAGCATCGACGTCGCGGGTAGCGACCTGGCGGCCGACGGCGACACCACCATCGATGCATCCGTCACCGCAAGCGACGCCGCCGGCAACACGCTGACAGCCACCGACACCGAAACCTACTCCGTCGACACCGGTATCACGGCAACCATCACGCTCGACGCCAACATCACGCCCGATGACGTGATCAACATCGCTGAAGCGGGCGGCAACGTGACCATCACCGGAACCGTCGGCGGAGATGTCGTTGATGGCGACACGGTCACACTGACTGTCAACGGAAACATCTACACCGGAACCGTCAGTGCCGGGGCCTTTAGCATCGACGTCGCAGGTAGCGACCTGGCGGCCGACGGCGACACCACTATCGATGCTTCCGTCACCGCGAGCGATGCTGCAGGCAACACACTGACGGCCAACGACACCGAATCCTATTCCGTCGACACCAGCATTGCGGCAACCATTACGCTGGATGCCAACATCACGCCCGATGACGTCATCAACATCGCCGAAGCGGGCGGCAACGTGACCATCACCGGTAGCGTCGGTGGAGATGTCGTTGACGGCGACACGGTCACACTGACCGTCAACGGAAACAACTACACCGGAACTGTCAGCGCGGGAGCTTTTAGCATCGACGTCGCAGGTAGCGACCTGGCGGCCGACCCCGACACCACCATCGATGCTTCCGTCACCGCGAGCGACGCCGCCGGTAACACGCTGACAGCCACCGACACCGAAACCTACTCCGTCGACACGGCCATTACGGCAACCATCACGCTCGACGCCAACATCACGCCCGACGATGTGATCAATATCGCTGAAGCGGGCGGCAACGTGACCATCACCGGTAGCGTCGGTGGAGATGTCGTTGACGGCGACACGGTCACACTGACTGTCAGCGGAAACAACTACACCGGAACCGTCAGTGCCGGGGCCTTCAGCATCGACGTCGCGGGTAGCGATCTGGCAGCCGACGGCGACACCACTATCGATGCTTCCGTCACCGCCAGCGATGCTGCAGGCAACACGCTGACAGCAAACGACACCGAAACCTACTCCGTCGACACGGCCATTGCGGCAACCATCACGCTCGACGCCAACATCACACCCGACGATGTGATCAACATCGCTGAAGCGGGCGGCAACGTGACCATCACCGGTAGCGTTGGTGGAGACGTCGTTGATGGCGACACGGTCACACTGACTGTCAACGGAAACAACTACACCGGAACCGTCAGTGCCGGGGCCTTTAGTATCGACGTCGCAGGTAGCGACCTGGCGGCCGACGGCGACACCACCATCGACGCATCCGTCACCGCAAGCGATGCTGCCGGCAACACACTGACAGTCACCGATACCGAAACCTACTCCGTCGACACGGCCATTGCGGCAACCATTGCCCTCGACGCCAACATCACGCCCGATGACGTGATCAACATCGCTGAAGCGGGCGGCAACGTGACCATCACCGGAACCGTCGGCGGAGATGTCGTTGATGGCGACACGGTCACACTGACTGTCAACGGAAACAACTACACCGGAACCGTCAGTGCCGGGGCATTCAGCATCGACGTCGCAGGTAGCGACCTGGCGGCCGACGGCGACACCACCATCGATGCATCCGTCACCGCGAGCGATGCCGCCGGTAACACACTGACAGTCACCGATACCGAAACCTACTCCGTCGACACGGCCATTGCGGCAACCATCACGCTCGACGCCAACATCACACCCGACGATGTCATCAACATCGCTGAAGCGGGCGGCAACGTGACCATCACCGGTAGCGTCGGCGGAGATGTCGTTGATGGCGACACGGTCACACTGACCGTCAACGGAAACAACTACACAGGAACTGTTAACGCCGGAGCCTTCAGTATCGACGTCGCGGGTAGCGATCTGGCGGCCGACCCCGATACCACCATCGATGCGTCAGTAACAGCAAGCGATGCCGCCGGCAACACACTGACAGCCACCGACACCGAAACCTACTCCGTCGACACCAGTATCGCGGCGACGATCACGCTCGACGCCAACATCACACCCGACGATGTGATCAACGTCGCTGAAGCGGGCGGCAACGTGACCATCACCGGTAGCGTCGGCGGAGATGTCGTTGACGGCGACACCGCAACGCTCACCGTCAGCGGAAACAACTACACCGGAACCGTCAGTGCCGGGGCATTCAGCATCGACGTCGCAGGTAGCGATCTGGCGGCCGACGGCGACACCACTATCGATGCTTCCGTCACCGCGAGCGACGCCGCCGGCAACACGCTGACAGCCACCGACACCGAAACCTACTCCGTCGACACCGGTATCACGGCAACCATCACGCTCGACGCCAACATCACACCTGACGATGTCATCAACATCGCTGAAGCGGGCGGCAACGTGACCATCACCGGAACCGTCGGCGGAGATGTCGTTGATGGCGACACGGTCACACTGACTGTCAACGGAAACATCTACACCGGAACCGTCAGTGCCGGGGCCTTTAGCATCGACGTCGCAGGTAGCGATCTGGCGGCCGACGGCGACACCACTATCGATGCTTCCGTCACCGCGAGCGACGCCGCCGGTAACTCGTTGACCGACACCGACACCGAAACCTACTCCGTCGACACGGCCATTGCAGCAACCATCACGCTCGACGCCAACATCACACCCGACGATGTGATCAACATCGCTGAAGCGGGCGGCAACGTGACCATCACCGGTAGCGTTGGTGGAGATGTCGTCGATGGCGATACGGTCACACTGACCGTCAACGGAAACATCTACACCGGAACCGTCAGCGCCGGGGCCTTCAGCATCGACGTGGCAGGTAGCGACCTGGTGGCGGACACCGATACCACTATCGATGCTTCGGTCACTGCAAGTGACGCGGCCGGCAACACACTGACCGCGAACGATACCCAAGACTACTCCGTCGACACTTCGGCTCCTTCGATTCCAACCGTAACAATCAACGAGGACACCAACGACGATGGCTTCGTAAATGCGACGGAACTCAATGGAGACGTTGACATCAGCATTGCGTTACCGGCAAATGCTACGGCTGGCGATACCTTGAGAGTAACGGTCGGCGGGTCAAACCAGGTGGTAGTCCTTTCCGCTGCGGACATCGCCAATGGAACTGTCTCCACAACCTTCACCTCGCCCGGCGACGGAAATCTCATTAATGCCGTCGCCTACGTGACGGATGCGGCGGGCAACATCGGTCCTTCCGCCAACGACATCTCCCTGGTAGACACAACACCGCCGGTTGCCTCTATCACACTAGACGCCGACATCACACCCGATGACGTGATCAACATCGCCGAATCCGACGGGGTTGTCGTTATTGCAGGCACGGCAAGTGGAGAATTCCAGGCAGGTGACAGCGTCACCGTAACGGTCAATGGCAACACTTACGTAGGCCCTGTTGCTGCGGACGGTACCTTTAGTATCGACGTAAACGGATTCGATCTGACGAACGATCCGGGACTGGCAATCAACGCGTCGCTACAACCGACGGACGTAGCCGGCAACCAGGGAACGGTCGCGCACGATTCCGAGTCCTACAGTCTGGATCTGACTCCACCGATCCCACCAACCATTAACACTTCACTCCCGGGATCAGAGCTATCGGGCACCGGAGAGCCAGGTACGACAATCACGCTGACCGACGATGCCGGCAATCCAATCGTTGATAGCGACGGGGTCCCCGTTTCGACCACGGTGGGCCCAGACGGCACCTGGACGATCCCTGATATCTTCCCGTCAATTGGTCTTGGGGACGGTGAAGAGATCACCGTAACTTCGACAGATGACGCGGGAAACACCGCGTCGACCACCGAAGTCGTCGGTGGGCCGCTTATTGGTATCGAAAAGTCTGTCGCATCTCTCGTACGTTCAAGCAGCGGCGTTATGGGGAACTTCGACGTCAGCTTCCTGATAACGATAGCGAATACCGGTGTAACGCCACTCAACAATCTGACGCTGACAGAAGACCTTGCCACCTCCTTCGGAGGCGCATTCGTATCTATCGTCCACCCACCGTCCATCACTGGCTCCACAGCCACCGCCACTCCCACGATTAACGCGTTCTTCGACGGCGGCCTGACCAACGCAAGTGTCTTCGCAACAACGCCCGCGAGCCTCGAGCCGGGGCAGACAGTATCAATTGAGTTCACCGTCGAGATTGATCCTGATTCTCCAACCTCGGTTTACGACGCAATTCGAGGCAACGGCACCAGGACACTGGAGAGTCAGGCCGTTGGTACGGCAACCGATGCCGTCAAGGGCACACCTATAACGGATACTTCCGACGACCCGAATGACGCGACAAACAGTGATGGAAACCCAACGGACAACTATGACAACGATGGGGACCCGGACGACCCTACAGGGATCGTGATACTGGATTTCCTCGTCAGCAAGTTCGTTTCCGAGACGCCGACCGTGGCCTCCAGCGGGGTCACAGACAACGCAGAAGCAACTCTTCGTTTTGCTATTACCAACATCGGCAACGACCGGCTCACGAACCTTTCCCTCGTCGACAACATTGCCCAGCAATGGGGCGGAGCCTTCGTAGGCGTCGTTGGAACGCCGACCATCACCGCAACCACCGCCACTGTCACACCTGATCTCAATGCAAGTTTCGACGCTGGAAACGATCCTGAGCTTTTCGAAATCTCTGGTACCAACACGAGCCTGTTAGAACCAGGCGAAAGTGTCACCGTCGAACTTGTCGTCGAGGTTGATTCCGACAACGCTGCGGCAATTCTGCATGACGGCCTACTCGTGAACCAGTCAACCGCGACTGCCCAGGGGCTCACGTCCGGAGCATCACTCACCAGAATCTCGGATGATCCCACCAACGACAGTGACACCGACGATGATGGCGACGGCGTTCCAGATGACGCGACCGAGCTGCGCATCGGTGCGGACCTGAGTGGATACGTGTTTATCGACTCCAATTCAAACGGCATCCGGGACAGCGGAGAAACCGGCATCTTTGGGGTGGAAATCATACTTGAATCCTCCAGTATCGCGGCCTCCAATACGGTGTCTACTTCAGGAATCTCAGGTGTGCCTGCCGTTTCGGCCTTCACGAACTCCGATGGACTGTACTTCTTCAACGACGTCTTACCGGGAGACTATGTGATCAGGGAGGTGCAGCCCGTACAGTTTGTTGACGGGGCAGAGGCAGGTGGAGCCCTGCTTGGCCCAACCGTTTCCAACGACCGGTATGAATTCACCTTGTCCGCCAACATCGACGAGGTTCAGGATCTCGACTTCGGCGAATTCGGCTTGCTCCCCCAATTCGCATCCAAGGCGCTGCTGCTCGCTTCCACTCCCGATGACTACTGGGAAGCACTCGACGCCAGCGGAGTACTTGGCCTGTGGGTTCCCGTCCAGCCACAAACCGGCGGAGCCGTCGACGCCATCATTATCGATGGCGAAGCAATTGCCGTGGATGTCTTTGACGAGGACATGAACCCCATCAATCCTGCACGCACCACCGAAGACGGTGGAACATGGGTCATGCATGAGGGACAACAGTACTACGTCAGACTCTCCGGAGACGATGCCGACTTCGACTTCAACCTCGCCTTCGGAAACGATGCCAACCTCCCCGTGGACCTCGATATCCAGGACAACGTCGTCGTGGCCGTCGGAACCGCCGGCGATGATGAAATCGAACTCATACTCGGCACCCAGTCACACATGCTCGTCATGGGTGAGTATCAGTTCGAGTTCGATGCAAACGTCATCGACACCTTCCACGTCGGGGCGGCGACCGGAAACGACAGCATCCACGTCAACGGAACGCACCTCGACGAAGTAGCGACGCTCCTGGATAGCAAAGGAACCTTCACCAGTTCCCAATACACCGTCTACACCTACTCCTTCGATGATGTCACCTTCGATGGAAAAACAGGCGACGACATGGCAAACATCTACGGATCGACCGGAGACGATGTCATGCACAGCCTGCCGCTCGATTCTACCATCACCATGCCCGAAGCCTCAGCAAGGATGATCGGATTCCAACGCGTCAATGCATTCGGTCGTGGAGGAAACGACGTCGCCTCACTCTACGGGACGCTCGGGCAGGATCACTTCTACACCTTCGATGACTACGAAGTCATGCAGAGTGAAAGCATCAAGCAGATCACCAAGGGATTCGAAAGGGTTAACGCCTACGCAAGGGCCGGTGACGATACTGCCCATCTCTTCGACTCCGCCGGAGATGATCACTTCTGGTCTTTCAGCGATTACTCCGTCATGGTCTCCGACCATCTCTACGCCGTCGCAAAAGGATTTGAAGACGTTCAGGCCGAGGCCAAGTTCGGAGGGAATGACACCTTCCACGTTCGAGACCTCGAGCAAGATACCAGCGTCACAACCAGCGATGACACCACCACCGTCCTCGAGCAAACTCGAAATGTCACCGCAAAGAATTTCGAGCAACTCGATCAGCCAACACTACCGACCACACCCGGAAGCAACAGTGGTGAACAGGTCACACTCTTCGTTGAAGACATCCGATACACCAGCAACGACGGTTCCAACTTCGTTGCGGATGACGGCACAGCCTTCAATGGGCCGATTGCCATCAACATCGATGGTGATGCGGCTCAAATCGCACCTTCAAACCCCGATGGAGACATCCTGCTAGTACTCGGTACCCAGGTCCACATCGTCGAACTCGGAAACCACCGAATCGAGATGCCCGCCGATGCGATCCAGCACATCAAGATCGACGCCGCGGAAGGCTCCAACCGGATCCACGTGACTGGCACCAGTGCCGACGATAACGTCAGCATCCTCGATGGCAGCATCAATCTCAGCAGCGACCAATACAACGTCGAAGCAACGGGACTCGATGACATCGAAGTCGAAGGCGGACTCGGAAATGACAAAGCCGTTCTCTACGGAGCAGCCGCAGGCGACGACACGCTCTCCGGACTGCCACAGGATTCCACACTCTCCTCCGACGAAGCGACCTATCGAGCCAGAGGATTCGAACGTGTCGATGCATACGGTCGAGGTGGAAACGACATCGCACACCTCTACGGAACTCTGGGAGACGACACCTACTGGACATTCGATACCCACCAGGTAATCGAAGGGCCAAATCACAAACAGATCACCAAGGGATTCGAGAGGGTCAACGCCTACGGAAGAGCCGGCGACGACAACGCAAATCTCATCGACACCACCGGCGACGATCAGTTCTGGGACTTCGCACAATACTCCGCCCTCGTAACACCGAACGTCTACAACGTCGTTAAAGGATTCGAGTCCACCAAGACCGAAGCCAGAAACGGCGGTGACGACAAAGCCTACCTCAGAGAACTGGTCGCTACCGACCAACTCACTGCACAGCAACAGGCAGCAGTCGTCACGAGGCAGCAGACGAGCACCCAGATCGAAGGCTACGACACCGTCAACGTAAAAGACAACGACGGAGCACAGCCAGCCTCACAAATCGAAAACGTCGATTTCGTCTTCGAAGCTGACGAAGACTGGATCCTCTAGGGCCCCTTCCCCTTCTTTGTACTAAGTCGGCAGGCATCCACCCAAGCACTGGATGCCTGCCAGACGCTCTCGATCGATGTGCAGCCGCAAACCGCTGCCTACCGGAGTCAATGGCCGGCGCACTACCCACCCCCTTGCCGGTGAATCACCCGAGTCCCAATCAGGTCGGATCGGTTTCGCCAAATGGCAATTCGGCGAATCACACCTGGGGACAACCCTAAAAGACCGGATGTTGACCACTCACCGGCACCTGTTGCTGCCGAGTAAATAGTCGCAATAGAGCCAACAGCGAAAACCGTAGCAATCGACTCCTGGGCGGTGATTCGGTTCGCTACCAACAACAACAACAACAACAACAACAACAACAACAACAACAACAACACTAACACCAACAAATGCATCGCGTTCTCCCGCACCGTCCTCGTCGACCGGAGTTGGGTGTTGAAGAGAAATGAACGCGCGTTCCCAGACAGCAGTTTGTTGAAGTCTGCTCCACCAGCAGCCTCACCTTAAGCCGGCAGATCACCGTCACCATAGAAACCCAACGACGCACATCCCTAAACCACACCTCGGATATATGGTTTGCGATTTCGGACAGCAACCGTATGCGAGACAAATTGACTGCCATGCCTGGGGCGATTAGGCATGGACACTCAAATTGAATTGATAGCCTAAAGGAGAATATAGATGTCAAAGGCAAAGAGATCCCTGAAGGGCAAGACTCGACGTACACAGAAGTCCCCAAGCCGCATCCAGACACTCAAACCCGTCCTCGAGTTGCTTGAACAGAAGCAACTGCTGGATGCCGGTGGCTTCGCCGAACTGACGGACACGGTGACATTCGACGCACCCGTCGATTTCGGTCCAGCCAGTTTGCCCTCGAGTGCGATCGACATGGACGTTTCCGCCATCGAATCAAGTCAACATAGCACCCATGTCGCCTTCGTCGATCAGGGACTTGAGGATATCGAGCAGCTGGTAGCTGGGATCCGAGCATCCCTGTCCGGACAGGAACTGGAAATCCACTATCTGCAGCAGGCGACCAATGGACTGCAGAGCATTACCGATGTGCTGCAGGGAAGGCAAGGAATCGGCGCGATCCACATCATTTCGCACGGCAATGATGGAGTTGTAAACCTTGGAAACGTGGCCCTGTCCACTGACAACCTCGGCGAGCACACCAGCCAACTGGCAAGCTGGTCCAATGCATTGACCGAAGACGCAGACTTGTTCTTCTATGGCTGCGAACTCGCTGCGACCTCACACGGTGAGCAACTCGTTGAAGCGATCGGCAGCCTCACCGGAGCCGACGTTGCTGCGTCGGATGACCTGACCGGCGACAGCAAGCAAGGGGGAGACTGGAAACTCGAAAAGGTCATCGGAAAGATCGAAGCAGGGTCGCTCTCCGCAGCGGCTTGGCGAGGAACTCTCGCCGCACCCGTAGCAGGCAACGACGGCCCCATCGCAATTACGGGCAACAGTCCGCTGGCAATTGATGTCCTGGACAACGATAGCGATGCCGACGCGGATCCCATTACCATTACCAATATTTATGACAACCGTTCTGGAACCACAGCCGCCATCTCTGTCGGTACTACGGTGACTCTGCAATCGGGAACCAAGGTCACTCTCCAAGCGGACAACACACTGCTGGTGACGACGACTCCCCTTGGATTTGGTGTCGAAACGTTCGACTATTTCATCGAAGCTGGTGGTGAAACAACTCAGGCCACCGTGACCCTTGATCGCAGCCAGGGTTCACTGTTGTCGCTGCCGCCATCCATTTCGGGAGACGAGGACACAGCGATCCCGCTGAACATTGTGGCTGATCCCAGTTTGACCAGCGGTGGAGCCCAGCTGGACGTCATTGGCACGGCTGTCGGATTCCGCGATGCCGCTGACGGATCGACGCCGATCAACTTCACAGTTCCCCCCGGCACCACCGCCGTTCGAATTACTGGCTTTGGCGGCAACGACAACGGATTGTTCGATGGCAGTAACGAGGATTTGCAGTCGGTCGCGATCATTGTCGATCTTGTCAACCGAACCTACGCCGGGCAGGTATTCCACCACGTTGGACAAAGTGAACAAAGCGGAACCGACAACATTGCCTTTAGTGATGTAGCTCTCGGCTCCTCATTAACAACCGATGCGAACCTGGTGGGAAATGACACGAATGGAGCAATCGACATTACCGTGTCTGAATCAGGGGGCGTTTTGTCACTTGTCGACACGCAGAATCTTGTCGATCAGTCATACATCGCGGAATTCCTGAGTGCTGATGGAGTATCCGCAGACTTCTTGGGTACCAAGGGCGAGATGCAATTGATTGGGAACACCAGCACCGCCTTCGCAGCACCGGCGGATACCGATTTCATCGTCCTGACCCTCGCCGACGGCGGAAATGGGGGATCAGGGACGGACGAGGACAAGGCGCTGGGGCGTTTCATTGTTGATTTACAAACCGGTCTGGTGAGCGGAACGCTGCATGTCACCACCGGAACAGGTGTTGAACGGAACGTCTCGTATTCCTTTACCGACTACGACATAACCTCCGGAGCGTCCATCCTGGATCCGCTTGGTGGAGCAACCCTCACTGGGGACTACAGCGCAGCCACGAATACGGACCCCACGGTACTACAGGATTTCACACTCTCCGTATCGGGCAGCACGCTGACCATAGAACGGCCCGCCGCACCCGCCACTACATTTAATCTGATGCTGAATGCCCAATATTATCAACGCCAGACTGCCGGATCGTCGGCTGTCTCGCTGGGGGTGTCTTCCGCAGAGTTATTTATGGACAGCACTGAGAATGTCTGGGAGCTTGATCTGCCAGCCAGTGCAGAAACGGGCGCCCTGAACTTCAACATGGCCAATATTGAAGGCACCAACACGAAGAATGAAAACTACGGCCTGGGCCAAGTATTTGTGGACGTGGTAAACGAGACGACATCGGGCAGCTTCATCTCGGCACGCGGATCAAACCCCGACCTGCTATCCTGGACGAATGTTCCATTCGGAGATCGCCTAATCGATCACATTGGTGGATTGACCACATCGAATCATGCCTCTCTGGATGATTTCGCGGTCAATTACGCGCCCTTGCTCCAATTTGACGTTGCGACCAACCCAGATGGCAGCAAGACTCTGAGTGGCACTCAAACAGTCGACACCGCGCCTGGAGCTGCTGCAGCTTTTAAAGTTGTCGTACAGGCCCAATGGGCGGGGCGTCTGCCTGTTGAGATTGGATTCCAGTCAGGAGCAGGCGAATTTTCCGAAGGAGGACTCAACCCAACGACTGGACTTTGGGAAATTAGCGCGAGCCTGATCGAATCCGCCCGGTTTCTTCCAGTCCAGCACGAATCCGGAGACAATACCCTTGCGGAAGTGGATTACAACGGCAAGCTCAACACGCTTCCCATCAACGTAGTTCGTGTTGCGGACCAGGCCGCAATTACCACAGCCAATCAATACGGCCTTGATGACCAGGTGATTGATATCTCGACCGCAGTTTCGGCGGCGTTAGTCGATACCGATGGCTCAGAAACCATTTCACTGATCGAACTGGGCAACGTGCCAATCGGCCACACTCTTTCCGACGGAACCAATAGCTTTGCCTCGTCGGCCGGCAATCAAGACGCTGATGTAACCACCTGGAACCTGGGACTTCTGACGTATCACGATCCGTTGGGGATGCTTGGACACCACATCGTCGATGTGCGTGTTCTGACCATCGATGATGATGGCTTCTCCGCCACCAATGACATGGCAGAAGCTACCGATTCGTTCAACATCCATATCGACAACGATACCGATGGCGACTCCCTGGCAAACCTCTTCGACATCGATGACGACAACGATGGCATCCTTGACGTGAATGAGACGACGGCTACAACTCCGGAAATCGATTCCATCACAGGACCAAACTCTGCCACTGGATTTTTCAACACGCTGCATGGCGAACCGGTCGAGATTGCGATCACGACAACAAACTTTATATTTAGTGGCTCCAACGCAACCGAAGTGCACTTCGAGGAAAACAAGGGCAATGGCACGTTCACCTGGACACCCGACCGTCCAATAACCGACGTGGTGCTCACAGTGGCCAGTTACGTAGAAGAAAATGAGCTGGGAAACATCTCCATCACAACAGCCGATTCGACAGTCTTTACTAACGTCGACTTCTCGCTGACGGGTGCTACCAACATGGTCAAGACGACCAATGCCAGCGGTCACCATATCGCAAAGACTACACTCGCCGGTCAGGGAGAAGGATCGCTCGTGCTCGATCCAAGCGTCATGGAAGCCGCAGCACAGCTGGGAGGAATCACTGCCATAACGGCGGACCACGCCACGTTCAACGTAGACCCCCGAACCTTTTTTGCCAGGGCTGGAATCTTTGCGAACGTAGTGTCCCACGAGACCAATGGCCTATTCCACGCCGTGGACCTGGACAGTGACAACGACGGGCTCAGTGACCTGTACGAAAGTGGCGCAAGCGACGCCCTCATCGCTGCCGATACCAATGCTGACGGTACCATTTCCCTGGCAGAAGCGGCCGCCGCCAATGGTGGAGTGGCCGACGCCGACGGAGATGGCCTCATGGATATATTCGATGCCAACACCAGTGACAGCTCCAACGCTGCGTCGATCGGAACGATTCCCGTCGACAGCGAAGCCAGTCCAGACGGTGCATTCGACTTCCTGGACCCGGACAGTGACGACGACGGAATTGCTGACACCATTGAGGCACGCCCAACCGCAGCCTATGACAATCACGCGGATGACGGCAGCGACAACGTCGATACCGACAACGACGGTATCCTGGACATGTTCGACTCCAACAGTGCCTTCGGCGGAACCCACCCCAATCTCAATTGGGCGATTGATACCAATCACGACGGCCAGCCTGACTACCTCGATACCGACAGCGATGGAGACGGCATGCTCGACAGTGCCGAATCCGGATTACCCGCTACAACTGACGCCACGTACAACGACCCCGATGGATCCGTGGCCAGTCCCTCCGCGGACATGAGCAACGAGATCGACGACACCAGCGAAATCGCGTTCCGAGAAGTCCTTGCGTATCTGAACATCAACAATACCAGCGACGGAGACTCGCTGACTGGTACGGGCGAACCGGGAGCCACCATCACGCTGTACGATGATATGGGCAACCCCATCGTCGACTCCAGCGGAAATCCTGTCACCACCACCGTCGATCCCGATGGAAACTGGTCCGTCAGCGACATCGACCCCGATCTCGTCGACGGACAGGACGTCACTGCTGCAAGCCTTGGCTCCTCAGGCAGCCAGATCGCCGCCACAGAGACGATCTCCGTCGGAACAGGCGATTCCGATCCGCCTCTACCGCCAGAGATCAACAACACCGACGACGGCGACACGCTGAGCGGTACCGGTGAGCCAGGAACCACCATCACCCTCACCGATTCCGATGGGAATCCAATCCTCGATTCCAGCGGGAACCCAATCACCGCAACCGTCGATCCCGATGGAAACTGGTCCGTCAGTGATATCGATCCGGACCTTGTCGACGGACAGGACGTCACCGCGATCTCCACCGACGCTGCCGGAAACAGTTCCTCCACGACCGAGACGATCTCCGTGGCAACGGGCGACACCACCGCACCGCAGCCGCCGGTACTCAACAACACTCCTGATGGAGACACACTCACGGGAACGGGTGAACCAGGAACCACCATCACCCTCACCGATGCCGACGGGAACCCGATCCTCGATTCGAGCGGGAACCCCATTACCGCGACCGTCGATCCCGACGGAAACTGGTCCGTTAGCGATATCGATCCGGACCTTGTCGACGGACAGGATGTCACCGCGACCTCCACCGACGCGGCTGGAAACAGCACCTCCGTAACGGAAACCATGTCCGTCGGTACCGGTGATTTTGATCCGCCACTACCGCCAGAGATCAACAACACCGACGACGGCGACACGCTGAGCGGTACCGGTGAACCTGGGACCACCATTACCCTCACCGATTCCGACGGGAATCCAATCCTCGACTCCAGCGGAAATCCCGTCACCGCGACCGTGGACCCCGACGGAAACTGGTCCGTCAGCGATATCGATCCGGACCTGGCCGATGGAGACGAAGTTACCGCGACCTCCACCGACGCCGCCGGAAACAGTTCCTCCACCACCGAGACGATCTCCGTGGCAACGGGCGACACCACCGCACCGCAGCCGCCGGTACTCAACAACACACCCGATGGAGACACACTCACGGGAACGGGCGAGCCCGGGACCACCATCACGCTCACCGATTCCGACGGGAACCCGATCCTCGACTCCAGCGGGAACCCCATCACCGCGACCGTCGATCCAGACGGAAACTGGTCCGTCAGCGATATCGATCCCGATCTGGTAGATGGACAGGATGTCACCGCAACCTCCACCGACGCGGCTGGCAACAGCACTTCTGTTACCGAAACCATGTCCGTCGGTACCGGGGACTTTGATCCGCCACTACCGCCAGAGATCAACAACACCGACGACGGCGACACACTGAGCGGAACCGGTGAACCCGGGACCACCATTACCCTCACCGACTCCGATGGGAATCCCATCCTCGACTCCAGCGGGAACCCAATCACCGCAACCGTCGATCCCGATGGAAACTGGTCCGTCAGTGATATCGATCCGGACCTTGTCGACGGACAGGACGTCACCGCGATCTCCACCGACGCTGCCGGAAACAGTTCCTCCACGACCGAGACGATCTCCGTGGCAACGGGCGACACCACCGCACCGCAGCCGCCGGTACTCAACAACACTCCTGATGGAGACACACTCACGGGAACGGGTGAACCAGGAACCACCATCACCCTCACCGATGCCGACGGGAACCCAATCCTCGACTCCAGCGGGAACCCCATCACCGCGACCGTCGATCCAGACGGAAACTGGTCCGTCAGCGATATCGATCCCGATCTCGTAGATGGACAGGATGTCACCGCGACCTCCACCGACGCGGCTGGCAACAGTACTTCTGTTACCGAAACCATGTCCGTCGGAACCGGAGACTTTGATCCGCCACTACCGCCAGAGATCAACAACACCGACGACGGCGACACACTGAGCGGAACCGGTGAACCCGGGACCACCATTACCCTCACCGACTCCGACGGGAATCCAATCCTCGATTCCAGCGGGAACCCAATCACCGCAACCGTCGATCCCGACGGAAACTGGTCCGTCAGCGATATTGATCCCGATCTCGTAGACGGACAGGATGTCACCGCAACCTCTACCGACGCCGCCGGCAACAGTTCCTCCACCACCGAGACGATCTCCGTGGCAACGGGCGACACCACCGCACCGCAGCCGCCGTCGCTCAACAACACACCTGATGGAGATACCCTCACAGGTACCGGCGAACCCGGAACCACCATTACCCTCACCGATTCCGATGGGAACCCGATCCTCGATTCCAGCGGGAACCCCATTACCGCGACCGTCGATCCAGACGGAAACTGGTCCGTCAGCGATATCGATCCCGATCTGGTAGATGGACAGGATGTCACCGCAACCTCCACCGACGCCGCCGGAAACAGCACTTCCGTAACGGAAACCATGTCCGTCGGAACCGGGGACTTTGATCCGCCTCTACCGCCAGAGATCAACAACACCGACGACGGCGACACACTGAGCGGAACCGGTGAACCAGGGACCACCATTACCCTCACCGATTCCGACGGGAATCCAATCCTCGATTCCAGTGGTAATCCCGTCACCGCAACCGTCGATCCCGACGGGAACTGGTCCGTCAGCGATATCGATCCGGACCTTGTCGACGGACAGGACGTCACCGCAACCTCCACCGATGCCGCCGGAAACAGTTCCTCCACGACCGAGACGATCTCCGTGGCAACGGGCGACACCACCGCACCGCAGCCGCCGTCGCTCAACAACACACCCGATGGAGACACACTCACGGGAACGGGCGAACCCGGAACCACCATCACGCTCACCGATTCCGATGGGAACCCGATCCTCGATTCCAGCGGGAACCCCATTACCGCGACCGTCGATCCAGACGGAAACTGGTCCGTCAGCGATATCGATCCCGATCTGGTAGATGGACAGGATGTCACCGCAACCTCCACCGACGCCGCCGGAAACAGCACTTCCGTAACGGAAACCATGTCCGTCGGAACCGGGGACTTTGATCCGCCTCTACCGCCAGAGATCAACAACACCGACGACGGCGACACACTGAGCGGAACCGGTGAACCAGGGACCACCATTACCCTCACCGATTCCGACGGGAATCCAATCCTCGACTCCAGTGGTAATCCCGTCACCGCAACCGTCGATCCCGATGGAAACTGGACCGTCAGCGATATCGATCCGGACCTTGTCGACGGACAGGACGTCACCGCGATCTCCACCGACGACGCCGGCAACAGTTCCTCCACGACCGAGACGATCTCCGTGGCAACGGGCGACACCACCGCACCGCAGCCACCGGCCCTCAACAACACACCCGATGGAGACACACTCACGGGAACGGGCGAGCCCGGGACCACCATCACCCTCACCGATGCCGATGGGAACCCGATCCTCGACTCCAGCGGGAACCCCATCACCGCGACCGTCGATCCAGACGGAAACTGGTCCGTCAGCGATATCGATCCGGACCTTGTCGACGGACAGGACGTCACCGCGACCTCCACCGACGCCGCCGGAAACAGTACTTCTGTTACCGAAACCATGTCCGTCGGAACCGGTGATTTTGATCCGCCACTACCGCCAGAGATCAACAACACCGACGATGGCGACACGCTGAGCGGTACCGGTGAACCCGGGACCACCATTACCCTCACCGACTCCGATGGGAATCCGATCCTCGACTCCAGTGGTAATCCCGTCACCGCAACCGTCGATCCCGACGGAAACTGGTCCGTCAGCGATATCGATCCGGACCTGGCCGACGGAGACGAGATCACCGCGACCTCCACCGATGACGCCGGAAACAGTTCCTCCACCACCGAGACGATCTCCGTGGCAACGGGCGACACCACCGCACCGCAGCCGCCGGTACTCAACAACACGCCTGATGGAGATACCCTCACAGGTACCGGCGAACCCGGGACCACCATCACCCTCACCGATGCCGATGGGAACCCGATCCTCGACTCCAGCGGGAACCCCATCACCGCGACCGTCGATCCAGACGGAAACTGGTCCGTCAGCGATATCGATCCCGATCTGGTAGATGGACAGGATGTCACCGCAACCTCCACCGACGCGGCTGGCAACAGCACTTCCGTAACGGAAACCATGTCCGTCGGAACCGGGGACTTTGATCCGCCACTACCGCCAGAGATCAACAACACCGACGACGGCGACACACTGAGCGGAACCGGTGAACCCGGGACCACCATTACCCTCACCGACTCCGATGGGAATCCGATCCTCGACTCCAGTGGTAATCCCGTCACCGCAACCGTCGATCCAGACGGAAACTGGTCCGTCAGTGATATCAATCCGGACCTTGTCGATGGACAGGACGTCACCGCGATCTCCACCGACGACGCCGGCAACAGTTCCTCCACGACCGAGACGATCTCCGTGGCAACGGGCGACACCACCGCACCGCAGCCGCCGTCGCTCAACAACACACCCGATGGAGACACACTCACGGGAACGGGCGAGCCCGGAACTACCATCACGCTCACCGATTCCGATGGGAACCCGATCCTCGACTCCAGCGGGAACCCCATCACCGCGACCGTCGATCCAGACGGAAACTGGTCCGTCAGCGATATCGATCCGGACCTTGTCGACGGACAGGACGTCACCGCAACCTCCACCGACGCGGCTGGCAACAGCACTTCTGTTACCGAAACCATGTCCGTCGGTACCGGTGACTTTGATCCGCCACTACCGCCAGAGATCAACAACACCGACGACGGCGACACACTGAGCGGAACCGGTGAGCCCGGGACCACCATTACCCTCACCGACTCCGATGGGAATCCCATCCTCGACTCCAGTGGTAATCCCGTCACCGCAACCGTCGATCCCGACGGAAACTGGTCCGTCAGCGATATCGATCCGGACCTGGCCGACGGAGACGAGATCACCGCGACCTCCACCGATGACGCCGGAAACAGTTCCTCCACCACCGAGACGATCTCCGTGGCAACGGGCGACACCACCGCACCGCAGCCGCCGGTACTCAACAACACGCCTGATGGAGATACCCTCACAGGTACCGGCGAACCCGGGACCACCATCACCCTCACCGATGCCGATGGGAACCCGATCCTCGACTCCAGCGGGAACCCCATCACCGCGACCGTCGATCCAGACGGAAACTGGTCCGTCAGCGATATCGATCCCGATCTGGTAGATGGACAGGATGTCACCGCAACCTCCACCGACGCGGCTGGCAACAGCACTTCCGTAACGGAAACCATGTCCGTCGGAACCGGGGACTTTGATCCGCCACTACCGCCAGAGATCAACAACACCGACGACGGCGACACACTGAGCGGAACCGGTGAACCCGGGACCACCATTACCCTCACCGACTCCGATGGGAATCCGATCCTCGACTCCAGTGGTAATCCCGTCACCGCAACCGTCGATCCAGACGGAAACTGGTCCGTCAGTGATATCAATCCGGACCTTGTCGATGGACAGGACGTCACCGCGATCTCCACCGACGACGCCGGCAACAGTTCCTCCACGACCGAGACGATCTCCGTGGCAACGGGCGACACCACCGCACCGCAGCCACCGGTCCTCAACAACACACCTGATGGAGATACCCTCACAGGTACCGGCGAACCCGGAACCACCATCACGCTCACCGATTCCGACGGGAACCCAATCCTCGATTCCAGCGGAAACCCCATCACAACCACCGTCGATCCAGACGGAAACTGGTCCGTCAGCGATATCGATCCTGATCTCGTAGATGGACAGGATGTAACCGCGACCTCCACCGACGCCGCCGGAAACAGCACCTCCGTAACGGAAACCATGTCCGTCGGTACCGGTGACTTTGACCCGCCACTACCGCCAGAGATCAACAACACCGACGACGGCGACACACTGAGCGGAACCGGTGAACCAGGGACCACCATTACCCTCACCGATTCCGACGGGAATCCAATCCTCGACTCCAGTGGTAATCCCGTCGCCGCAACCGTCGATCCCGACGGGAACTGGACCGTCAGCGACATCGATCCTGATCTGGCCGATGGAGACGAAGTCACGGCGACCTCCACCGATGATGAAGGAAACAGTACCTCAACGACTGATAATGTGGCCGTAGGAACCGGCGACACCACTGCACCGCTGCCGCCGGTCCTCAACAACACGCCTGATGGAGACACCCTCACGGGTACCGGCGAACCCGGGACCACCATCACCCTCACCGATTCCGACGGGAACCCAATCCTCGACTCCGACGGCAACCCCGTCACCACCACCGTCGATCCAGACGGTAACTGGACCATCAACGATATCGATCCGGACCTGGCCGATGGAGACGAAGTCACCGCGACCTCCACCGATGACGAGGGAAACAGCACTTCCAGCACCGACACCATCTCCGTCGGAACCGGTGACTTTGATCCACCTCTCCCACCGACGCTCAACAACACGCCCGATGGAGATACACTCACAGGCACCGGTGAACCCGGGACCACCATCACCCTGACGAATTCTGACGGTGAACCGATCCTCGACTCCGATGGCAATCCTGTCACCGCGACCGTCGATCCCGACGGGAACTGGACCGTCAGCGACATCGATCCTGATCTGGCCGATGGAGACGAAGTCACGGCGACCTCCACCGATGATGAAGGAAACAGTACCTCAACGACTGATAATGTGGCCGTAGGAACCGGCGACACCACTGCACCGCTGCCGCCGGTCCTCAACAACACGCCTGATGGAGACACCCTCACGGGTACCGGCGAACCCGGGACCACCATCACCCTCACCGATTCCGACGGGAACCCAATCCTCGACTCCGACGGCAACCCCGTCACCACCACCGTCGATCCAGACGGTAACTGGACCATCAACGATATCGATCCGGACCTGGCCGATGGAGACGAAGTCACCGCGACCTCCACCGATGACGAGGGAAACAGCACTTCCAGCACCGACACCATCTCCGTCGGAACCGGTGACTTTGATCCACCTCTCCCACCGACGCTCAACAACACGCCCGATGGAGATACACTCACAGGCACCGGTGAACCCGGGACCACCATCACCCTGACGAATTCTGACGGTGAACCGATCCTCGACTCCGATGGCAATCCTGTCACCGCGACCGTCGATCCCGACGGGAACTGGACCGTCAGCGACATCGATCCTGATCTGGCCGATGGAGACGAAGTCACGGCGACCTCCACCGATGATGAAGGAAACAGTACCTCAACGACTGATAATGTGGCCGTAGGAACCGGCGACACCACTGCACCGCTGCCGCCGGTCCTCAACAACACGCCTGATGGAGACACCCTCACGGGTACCGGCGAACCCGGGACCACCATCACCCTCACCGATTCCGACGGGAACCCAATCCTCGACTCCGACGGCAACCCCGTCACCACCACCGTCGATCCAGACGGTAACTGGACCATCAACGATATCGATCCGGACCTGGCCGATGGAGACGAAGTCACCGCGACCTCCACCGATGACGAGGGAAACAGCACTTCCAGCACCGACACCATCTCCGTCGGAACCGGTGACTTTGATCCACCTCTCCCACCGACGCTCAACAACACGCCCGATGGAGATACACTCACAGGCACCGGTGAACCCGGGACCACCATCACCCTGACGAATTCTGACGGTGAACCGATCCTCGACTCCGATGGCAATCCTGTCACCGCGACCGTCGATCCCGACGGGAACTGGACCGTCAGCGACATCGATCCTGATCTGGCCGATGGAGACGAAGTCACGGCGACCTCCACCGATGATGAAGGAAACAGTACCTCAACGACTGATAATGTGGCCGTAGGAACCGGCGACACCACTGCACCGCTGCCGCCGGTCCTCAACAACACGCCTGATGGAGACACCCTCACAGGTACCGGCGAGCCCGGGACCACCATTACCCTCACCGATTCCGACGGGAACCCAATCCTCGACTCCAGCGGCAACCCCGTCACCACCACCGTCGATCCCGACGGTAACTGGACCATCAGCGACATCGATCCGGACCTGGCCGACGGAGACGAAGTCACCGCGACCTCCACCGATGACGAGGGAAACAGCACTTCCAGCACCGACACCATCTCCGTCGGTACCGGTGACTTTGATCCACCTCTCCCGCCGACGCTCAACAACACGCCCGATGGAGATACACTCACGGGAACGGGCGAGCCCGGAACCACCATCACCCTGACGAATTCCGACGGTGAACCGATCCTCGACTCCGACGGCAATCCTGTCACCGCGACCGTCGATCCCGACGGGAACTGGACCGTCAGCGACATCGATCCGGATCTGGCCGACGGAGACGAAGTCACGGCGACCTCAACCGATGATGAAGGAAACAGTACTTCCACTACTGAGGGTGTGGCCGTAGGAACCGGCGACACCACTGCACCGCTGCCGCCGGTCCTCAACAACACGCCTGATGGAGACACCCTCACAGGTACCGGCGAGCCCGGGACCACCATTACCCTCACCGATTCCGACGGGAACCCAATCCTCGACTCCAGCGGGAACCCCGTCACCGCCACCGTCGATCCCGACGGTAACTGGACCATCAGCGACATCGATCCGGACCTGGCCGACGGAGACGAAGTCACCGCGACCTCCACCGATGACGAGGGAAACAGCACTTCCAGCACCGACACCATCTCCGTCGGTACCGGTGACTTTGATCCGCCGCTACCACCGACGCTCAACAACACGCCCGATGGAGATACACTCACGGGAACGGGCGAGCCTGGAACCACCATCACCCTGACGAATTCTGACGGTGAACCGATCCTCGACTCCGACGGCAATCCTGTCACCGCGACCGTCGATCCCGATGGGAACTGGACCGTCAGCGACATCGATCCGGATCTGGCCGATGGAGACGAAGTCACCGCGACCTCCACCGATGATGAAGGAAACAGTACTTCCACTACTGAGGGTGTGGCCGTAGGAACCGGCGACACCACCGCACCTGATCCACCAACGTTGGACCGGTATCAATTTGGAACGGAATTGCAAGGTACGGGCGAACCTGGAACCACCATCACGCTGGCCGACGCGGACGGAAATCCGATCCTCGACTCCAGCGGAAACCCTGTCACCACTACCGTCGATCCGGACGGAAACTGGACCATCTCTGACATCGCAGCGCCGGGTGTGGGCGTAGATAGCGAAGAACAGATTACCGTCACAAGCACCGACCCTGCAGGAAACAGCACCTCCGCAACCGGCCTCGTCGGAGGTCCAATCATCCAGGTTGAAAAATCCGTCGGCAGTCCCATCCGGGCAGCCAGCGGAAATGCAGGAAACTTCGATGTGACCTTCTCCGCAACCGTTACCAACATTGGTTCCAAGCCGCTCACCGAACTGACCCTGACCGACAACATCGCAGCAAACTTTGGCGGAGCCTTCGTCGCGATCGCCGGCAATCCATCGGTGGTTGCCAGTACGGCAACGGTCGCACCAACTTTTAATCCCGCATTTGATGGCGGAACGGCCGATGCCGCCATCTTCAACAGCAGCCCTTCCCTACTGGCGCAAGGCCAGTCCGTCACCATCGAGTTCACCATCGAAGTCGATCCCGATTCTGCAACCGCCATTTACGACGCCATTCACAATGGAGGAACCGACCTTCTCGAAAACCAGATGACCGTCACCGGTATTGATTCGGATAGTTCCATCCTCGTTTCAGATCTATCGGACGACCCCAGCGACATAACCAACGTTGATGGAACTCCCGCCGACACAAACGACGACGACGGCGAACCTGATGACCCAACCAAATTGTTGATTTCAGACTTCGACATTATGAAGTCCGTCGTCGGGGACCCCGTGCCCGCCACAAGCGGAACTCCGGGACACCTGGAGGCAACCTTCGAGTTTGAAATTACCAATATCGGTAACGATCGACTTACTGGCCTCACACTCACCGAGGACATCGCAGCACAGTGGGGCGGGGCCTTCGTAGGACTCGTCGGAGTCCCCACCATCACGGCATCGACCGCAGCGGACGCACCCGAAATCAATGCTGCCTTCGATGCAGGACTGTCCGATTCCGATGTCTTTGACAACACCGGAAGTAATACAAATCTCCTCGAACCAGGCCAGTCAGTTACCCTGCAGCTAACCGCCGAGGTGGATCCGGATAACCCTACCGCCATCTTCACCGACGGCCTTCTCCTCAACCGCGCAACAGCTACGTCATTCGGCCTCACCTCTGGAGCAGCCTTATCCGAGATCTCCGATGACCCTGCCGATCCCACAGACACAGACAACGAGGGCGATGGAGAACCTGACGACCCAACCGAACTTGCAATAGGCTCGGACATCGCGGGGAAAGTCTTTGTGGACGCCAATGCCAATGGGTCCTACGATCCAGGAGAAACGGGAATCATTGGAGTTCCCATTACCCTCACCGATATCTCCCCCAGCGCCTTGCAGGTCGCCGCTCTCTCCAGCGGTACCGTCACCGCGCTGGCTACTCCGCCCATCACCGTACTCACCGATGCCAATGGTGACTATCTCTTCGAAGATGTGCTGCCCGGTACCTATACCGTTGTCCAGACACATCCACCACAGTTCGGCGACGGGACCGAAGAACTTGGTAACCAGGGTGGCGCAGCGAACCAGGACGTCTTCGAAATCGAAGTCGAACCCGGAGCCGATGACTACGTTGGATACAACTTCACGGAATCAGGACTCCTCCCCCAATTCGCATCCAAGGCGCTGCTGCTCGCGTCCACTCCCGATGACTACTGGGAAGCACTCGACGCCAGCGGAGTACTTGGCCTGTGGGTTCCCGTCCAGCCACAAACCGGCGGAGCCGTCGACGCTATCATTATCGATGGCGAAGCGATTGCCGTGGATGTCTTCGACGAGGACATGAACCCCATCAATCCTGCACGTACCACCGAAGACGGTGGAACGTGGGTCATGCATGAGGGACAACAGTACTACGTCAGACTCTCCGGAGACGATGCCGACTTCGACTTCAACCTCGCCTTCGGAGACGATGCCAACCTCCCCGTGGACCTCGATATCCAGGACAACGTCGTCGTGGCCGTCGGAACCGCCGGCGATGATGAAATCGAACTCATACTCGGCACCCAGTCACACATGCTCGTCATGGGTGAGTATCAGTTCGAGTTCGATGCAAACGTCATCGACACCTTCCACGTCGGGGCGGCGACCGGAAACGACAGCATCCACGTCAACGGAACGCACCTCGACGAAGTAGCGACGCTCCTGGATAGCAAAGGAACCTTCACCAGTTCCCAATACACCGTCTACACCTACTCCTTCGATGATGTCACCTTCGATGGAAAAACAGGCGACGACATGGCAAACATCTACGGATCGACCGGAGACGATGTCATGCACAGCCTGCCGCTCGATTCTACCATCACCATGCCCGAAGCCTCAGCAAGGATGATCGGATTCCAACGCGTCAATGCATTCGGTCGTGGAGGAAACGACGTCGCCTCACTCTACGGGACGCTCGGGCAGGATCACTTCTACACCTTCGATGACTACGAAGTCATGCAGAGTGAAAGCATCAAGCAGATCACCAAGGGATTCGAAAGGGTTAACGCCTACGCAAGGGCCGGTGACGATACTGCCCATCTCTTCGACTCCGCCGGAGATGATCACTTCTGGTCTTTCAGCGATTACTCCGTCATGGTCTCCGACCATCTCTACGCCGTCGCAAAAGGATTTGAAGACGTTCAGGCCGAGGCCAAGTTCGGAGGGAATGACACCTTCCACGTTCGAGACCTCGAGCAAGATACCAGCGTCACAACCAGCGATGACACCACCACCGTCCTCGAGCAAACTCGAAATGTCACCGCAAAGAATTTCGAGCAACTCGATCAGCCAACACTACCGACCACACCCGGAAGCAACAGTGGTGAACAGGTCACACTCTTCGTTGAAGACATCCGATACACCAGCAACGACGGTTCCAACTTCGTTGCGGATGACGGCACAGCCTTCAATGGGCCGATTGCCATCAACATCGATGGTGATGCGGCTCAAATCGCACCTTCAAACCCCGATGGAGACATCCTGCTAGTACTCGGTACCCAGGTCCACATCGTCGAACTCGGAAACCACCGAATCGAGATGCCCGCCGATGCGATCCAGCACATCAAGATCGACGCCGCGGAAGGCTCCAACCGGATCCACGTGACTGGCACCAGTGCCGACGATAACGTCAGCATCCTCGATGGCAGCATCAATCTCAGCAGCGACCAATACAACGTCGAGGCAACGGGATTCGAGGACATCGAAGTCGAAGGCGGACTCGGAAATGACAAAGCCGTTCTCTACGGAGCAGCCGCAGGCGACGACACGCTCTCCGGACTGCCACAGGATTCCACACTCTCCTCCGACGAAGCGACCTATCGAGCCAGAGGATTCGAACGTGTCGATGCATACGGTCGAGGTGGAAACGACATCGCACACCTCTACGGAACTCTGGGAGACGACACCTACTGGACATTCGATACCCACCAGGTAATCGAAGGGCCAAATCACAAACAGATCACCAAGGGATTCGAGAGGGTCAACGCCTACGGAAGAGCCGGCGACGACAACGCAAATCTCATCGACACCACCGGCGACGATCAGTTCTGGGACTTCGCACAATACTCCGCCCTCGTAACACCGAACGTCTACAACGTCGTTAAAGGATTCGAGTCCACCAAGACCGAAGCCAGAAACGGCGGTGACGACAAAGCCTACCTCAGAGAACTGGTCGCTACCGACCAACTCACTGCACAGCAACAGGCAGCAGTCGTCACGAGGCAGCAGACGAGCACCCAGATCGAAGGCTACGACACCGTCAACGTAAAAGACAACGACGGAGGAAAGCCAAACTCGCAGATCGATAACATCGATTTCGTCTTCGAAGCCGACGAAGACTGGATCCTCTAACGGAACCTTCTCTTTCTTCTTACACCGTCGGCAGGCATCCACCCAAGCACTGGATGCCTGCCAGACGCTCTCGATCGATGAGCAACCGACGGTTTGGTGAATGCCGTTCGCATTCTCCGTCACAAACCAAAGCCGATGGAAGTCCACGTTCGGCGCACCCTCTTTACCGAATAATCGGCCAATAGCCAATCAGCCCAGATCGATTTCACCAAATGGCAATTCGACGAATGCCCCGGGAGACAACCCCAAAAGACCGGGCGTTGCCCACTCACCGGCACCTGTTGCTGCCGAGTAAATAGTCGCAATGGCGCCAACAGCGAAGCCGTAGCAATCGACTCTTGGGCGGTGATTCGGTTCGCTAACAACAACAACTGAATCGCATTCTTCCCCGCTGCCCTCGTCGATCGGAGTTGGGTACTGAAGAGAAAGGAACGCGCGTTCCCAGACAGCAGTTCGTTGAAGTCTGCTCCACCAGCAGCCTCACCTTAAGCCGGCAGATCACCGTCACCATAGAAACCCAACGACGCACATCCCTAAACCACACCTCGGAAATGTAGTTTGCGATTTCGGCCAGCAGCCGCATGCGAGACAAATTGACAACCATATTTTGGGCCAACCATGGGCATGGACGAATCAATGCAGCCATCCCCTTGAGGAGAATAGATGTCAACGGCAAAGAGATCCCTGAAGGGCAAGACTCGACGTACACAGAAGTCCCCAAGCCGCATCCAGACACTCAAACCCGTCCTCGAGTTGCTTGAACAGAAGCAACTGCTGGATGCCGGTGGCTTCGCCGAACTGACGGACACGGTGACATTCGACGCACCCGTCGATTTCGGTCCAGCCAGTTTGCCCTCGAGTGCGATCGACATGGACGTTTCCGCCATCGAATCAAGTCAACATAGCACCCATGTCGCCTTCGTCGATCAGGGACTTGAGGATATCGAGCAGCTGGTAGCTGGGATCCGAGCATCCCTGTCCGGACAGGAACTGGAAATCCACTATCTGCAGCAGGCGACCAATGGACTGCAGAGCATTACCGATGTGCTGCAGGGAAGGCAAGGAATCGGCGCGATCCACATCATTTCGCACGGCAATGATGGAGTTGTAAACCTTGGAAACGTGGCCCTGTCCACTGACAACCTCGGCGAGCACACCAGCCAACTGGCAAGCTGGTCCAATGCATTGACCGAAGACGCAGACTTGTTCTTCTATGGCTGCGAACTCGCTGCGACCTCACACGGTGAGCAACTCGTTGAAGCGATCGGCAGCCTCACCGGAGCCGACGTTGCTGCGTCGGATGACCTGACCGGTACATCGCAGGTCGACGCAAAAGCAGACTGGGATCTGGAGTTCAAGGTTGGCGACATCTCGACTCCAACGCTGTCCGCCAGCGCCTGGAACGGCACGCTGGCCATCGACACGGACGGCGACAGCATCATGGACAATGTCGACCTCGACGATGACAATGATGGCATCCTCGATAGCCACGAACGAACACTGCTGGAGAATGATCAGACGGTCATTTTTGTAAACGACAACAACGGAAATCTGATTTCGGTTACCGACCCCAACGGCACTCCCGTCATCAACAACATTGGCAACATGGGCCGGACATTCGGTGACATTGCCCAGGCTCCCGACGGAACACTTTACGGAGTCGACTTCTTTTCTGAAGACCTTTATGCCATTGATACAACGACAGCCAACGTGAGTCTGATTGGAACGATTCCGGGTGTGAATGCGGTCAACTCATTCTCGTTTGACAGCGCCGGAACCGGCTACCTCGGGCACGCTTCCGGCCCAGAGGTTTTCCAGTTTGATCCCACCAACCCTGCCGGTGCTACAGTGTGGCACGATTTCGGCTCTGGCACTGCAGGGGGTGACTTCGTATTCTTCGAGGGTGAAGTTTTCGTCGCTTGGCATGAAGGAGGTTACACACTCCGTCGAGTTTCGCTGGATGCGTTCAACAATGTGGTTGCGGATGTCCAAATTGGCGATCTGCCTTCGGATTCATGGGGGCTGTCTGCGGATGTGAACGGTGATCTGTACGCTGTAGCCAATGGAAGTTCGGGCTACGGTCTGTATCAACTCGATATCCCTGACAATCCGATTGCCGGTGAAATCCCCTCGACTCTGGTCGCCGGCACCGAACTGGCCACTGGTGAGTACTACGGTGCAACTTCAAATGTTGAGTCAATCCTTGGCGTGCAACGTAATACCGACAGGGACGGGAATTCTGATCACTGCGATTTGGATAGCGACAACGACGGCATCAGCGATCTGTATGAAAGTGGTGCAAGTGCAGCCATTATTGCCGCGGATACCAACGCTGATGGGACGATCTCGCTGGATGAAGCGGATCTCGCCAACGACGGAATTCTCAATGGCAATGCCGACGCTGATGGCGATGGTTTGATGGACATCTTTGATGCCGACATCACCGACACCAGTGCTGCGGCATCGGTTGGAACTGTCCCCGTTGACAGCGATACGGATGCAACGCCCGACTACGTGGACCTCGACAGCGACAACGATCTGATTGCTGACACGATTGAGGCTCGTCCGACAGCAAGCTACGACGGGCACGATGACGCTGGAGCCAATAACGTAGACACCGACGGTGACGGCGTGTTGGATATATTCGATACCAATGCTGGATCGGCAAACGAGTTTGGTGGCACCCATGACAACTTTGTCAGTCCAGAAGACACTGACAATGATGGCACACCGGATTACCTCGATCTTGATAGCGATGGGGATGCCAAACCGGACGTCCTGGAAAGCGGGCGGGCTGGGTCAGCAACCTTCATGGACGTCAACATGGATGGAATTGATGACGGGCTTAACACAAGTTACGCGAATCCTGATGGCGCAATCAACACACCCATCAGCGACCTGACGAACGCGGATTCAGATCCGTCGGACGCGGATTACAGAAGCTTGAACGACAAAGACGGCGATGGCGTTTCTGACTATGCCGACCTCGACGATGACAATGATGGCATCCTCGATAGCCACGAACGAGCACTGCTGGAGAATGATCAGACGGTCATTTTTGTAAACGACAACAACGGAAATCTGCTTTCGGTTACCGACCCCAACGGCACTCCCGTCATCAACAACATTGGCAACATGGGCCGGACATTCGGTGACATTGCCCAGGCTCCCGACGGAACACTTTACGGAGTCGACTTCTTTTCTGAAGACCTTTATGCCATTGATACAACGACAGCCAACGTGAGTCTGATTGGAACGATTCCGGGTGTGAATGCGGTCAACTCATTCTCGTTTGACAGCGCCGGAACCGGCTACCTCGGGCACGCTTCCGGCCCAGAGGTTTTCCAGTTTGATCCCACCAACCCTGCCGGTGCTACAGTGTGGCACGATTTCGGCTCTGGCACTGCAGGGGGTGACTTCGTATTCTTCGAGGGTGAAGTTTTCGTCGCTTGGCATGAAGGAGGTTACACACTCCGTCGAGTTTCGCTGGATGCGTTCAACAATGTGGTTGCGGATGTCCAAATTGGCGATCTGCCTTCGGATTCATGGGGGCTGTCTGCGGATGTGAACGGTGATCTGTACGCTGTAGCCAATGGAAGTTCGGGCTACGGTCTGTATCAACTCGATATCCCTGACAATCCGATTGCCGGTGAAATCCCCTCGACTCTGGTCGCCGGCACCGAACTGGCCACTGGTAAGTACTACGGTGCAACTTCAAATGTTGAGTCAATCCTTGGCGTGCAACGTAATACCGACAGGGACGGGAATTCTGATCACTGCGATTTGGATAGCGACAACGACGGCATCAGCGATCTGTATGAAAGTGGTGCAAGTGCAGCCATTATTGCCGCGGATACCAACGCTGATGGGACGATCTCGCTGGATGAAGCGGATCTCGCCAACGACGGAATTCTCAATGGCAATGCCGACGCTGATGGCGATGGTTTGATGGACATCTTTGATGCCGACATCACCGACACCAGTGCTGCGGCATCGGTTGGAACTGTCCCCGTTGACAGCGATACGGATGCAACGCCCGACTACGTGGACCTCGACAGCGACAACGATCTGATTGCTGACACGATTGAGGCTCGTCCGACAGCAAGCTACGACGGGCACGATGACGCTGGAGCCAATAACGTAGACACCGACGGTGACGGCGTGTTGGATATATTCGATACCAATGCTGGATCGGCAAACGAGTTTGGTGGCACCCATGACAACTTTGTCAGTCCAGAAGACACTGACAATGATGGCACACCGGATTACCTCGATCTTGATAGCGATGGGGATGCCAAACCGGACGTCCTGGAAAGCGGGCGGGCTGGGTCAGCAACCTTCATGGACGTCAACATGGATGGAATTGATGACGGGCTTAACACAAGTTACGCGAATCCTGATGGCGCAATCAACACACCCATCAGCGACCTGACGAACGCGGATTCAGATCCGTCGGACGCGGATTACAGAAGCTTGAACGACAAAGACGGCGATGGCGTTTCTGACTATGCCGACCTCGACGATGACAATGATGGCATCCTCGATAGCCACGAACGAGCACTGCTGGAGAATGATCAGACGGTCATTTTTGTAAACGACAACAACGGAAATCTGCTTTCGGTTACCGACCCCAACGGCACTCCCGTCATCAACAACATTGGCAACATGGGCCGGACATTCGGTGACATTGCCCAGGCTCCCGACGGAACACTTTACGGAGTCGACTTCTTTTCTGAAGACCTTTATGCCATTGATACAACGACAGCCAACGTGAGTCTGATTGGAACGATTCCGGGTGTGAATGCGGTCAACTCATTCTCGTTTGACAGCGCCGGAACCGGCTACCTCGGGCACGCTTCCGGCCCAGAGGTTTTCCAGTTTGATCCCACCAACCCTGCCGGTGCTACAGTGTGGCACGATTTCGGCTCTGGCACTGCAGGGGGTGACTTCGTATTCTTCGAGGGTGAAGTTTTCGTCGCTTGGCATGAAGGAGGTTACACACTCCGTCGAGTTTCGCTGGATGCGTTCAACAATGTGGTTGCGGATGTCCAAATTGGCGATCTGCCTTCGGATTCATGGGGGCTGTCTGCGGATGTGAACGGTGATCTGTACGCTGTAGCCAATGGAAGTTCGGGCTACGGTCTGTATCAACTCGATATCCCTGACAATCCGATTGCCGGTGAAATCCCCTCGACTCTGGTCGCCGGCACCGAACTGGCCACTGGTAAGTACTACGGTGCAACTTCAAATGTTGAGTCAATCCTTGGCGTGCAACGTAATACCGACAGGGACGGGAATTCTGATCACTGCGATTTGGATAGCGACAACGACGGCATCAGCGATCTGTATGAAAGTGGTGCAAGTGCAGCCATTATTGCCGCGGATACCAACGCTGATGGGACGATCTCGCTGGATGAAGCGGATCTCGCCAACGACGGAATTCTCAATGGCAATGCCGACGCTGATGGCGATGGTTTGATGGACATCTTTGATGCCGACATCACCGACACCAGTGCTGCGGCATCGGTTGGAACTGTCCCCGTTGACAGCGATACGGATGCAACGCCCGACTACGTGGACCTCGACAGCGACAACGATCTGATTGCTGACACGATTGAGGCTCGTCCGACAGCAAGCTACGACGGGCACGATGACGCTGGAGCCAATAACGTAGACACCGACGGTGACGGCGTGTTGGATATATTCGATACCAATGCTGGATCGGCAAACGAGTTTGGTGGCACCCATGACAACTTTGTCAGTCCAGAAGACACTGACAATGATGGCACACCGGATTACCTCGATCTTGATAGCGATGGGGATGCCAAACCGGACGTCCTGGAAAGCGGGCGGGCTGGGTCAGCAACCTTCATGGACGTCAACATGGATGGAATTGATGACGGGCTTAACACAAGTTACGCGAATCCTGATGGCGCAATCAACACACCCATCAGCGACCTGACGAACGCGGATTCAGATCCGTCGGACGCGGATTACAGAAGCTTGAACGACAAAGACGGCGATGGCGTTTCTGACTATGCCGACCTCGACGATGACAATGATGGCATCCTCGATAGCCACGAACGAGCACTGCTGGAGAATGATCAGACGGTCATTTTTGTAAACGACAACAACGGAAATCTGATTTCGGTTACCGACCCCAACGGCACTCCCGTCATCAACAACATTGGCAACATGGGCCGGACATTCGGTGACATTGCCCAGGCTCCCGACGGAACACTTTACGGAGTCGACTTCTTTTCTGAAGACCTTTATGCCATTGATACAACGACAGCCAACGTGAGTCTGATTGGAACGATTCCGGGTGTGAATGCGGTCAACTCATTCTCGTTTGACAGCGCCGGAACCGGCTACCTCGGGCACGCTTCCGGCCCAGAGGTTTTCCAGTTTGATCCCACCAACCCTGCCGGTGCTACAGTGTGGCACGATTTCGGCTCTGGCACTGCAGGGGGTGACTTCGTATTCTTCGAGGGTGAAGTTTTCGTCGCTTGGCATGAAGGAGGTTACACACTCCGTCGAGTTTCGCTGGATGCGTTCAACAATGTGGTTGCGGATGTCCAAATTGGCGATCTGCCTTCGGATTCATGGGGGCTGTCTGCGGATGTGAACGGTGATCTGTACGCTGTAGCCAATGGAAGTTCGGGCTACGGTCTGTATCAACTCGATATCCCTGACAATCCGATTGCCGGTGAAATCCCCTCGACTCTGGTCGCCGGCACCGAACTGGCCACTGGTAAGTACTACGGTGCAACTTCAAATGTTGAGTCAATCCTTGGCGTGCAACGTAATACCGACAGGGACGGGAATTCTGATCACTGCGATTTGGATAGCGACAACGACGGCATCAGCGATCTGTATGAAAGTGGTGCAAGTGCAGCCATTATTGCCGCGGATACCAACGCTGATGGGACGATCTCGCTGGATGAAGCGGATCTCGCCAACGACGGAATTCTCAATGGCAATGCCGACGCTGATGGCGATGGTTTGATGGACATCTTTGATGCCGACATCACCGACACCAGTGCTGCGGCATCGGTTGGAACTGTCCCCGTTGACAGCGATACGGATGCAACGCCCGACTACGTGGACCTCGACAGCGACAACGATCTGATTGCTGACACGATTGAGGCTCGTCCGACAGCAAGCTACGACGGGCACGATGACGCTGGAGCCAATAACGTAGACACCGACGGTGACGGCGTGTTGGATATATTCGATACCAATGCTGGATCGGCAAACGAGTTTGGTGGCACCCATGACAACTTTGTCAGTCCAGAAGACACTGACAATGATGGCACACCGGATTACCTCGATCTTGATAGCGATGGGGATGCCAAACCGGACGTCCTGGAAAGCGGGCGGGCTGGGTCAGCAACCTTCATGGACGTCAACATGGATGGAATTGATGACGGGCTTAACACAAGTTACGCGAATCCTGATGGCGCAATCAACACACCCATCAGCGACCTGACGAACGCGGATTCAGATCCGTCGGACGCGGATTACAGAAGCTTGGGGACCATCATCCAAGTTGAAAAGTCCGTCGGAAGCCCAACCACGGCAGCCAGCGGAATTGCCGGAAACTTCGATGTGACCTTCTCCGCAACCGTTACCAACATTGGTTCCAAGCCGCTCACCGAACTGACCCTGACCGACAACATCGTGACAAACTTTGGCGGAGCCTTCGTCGCGATCGCCAGCAATCCCTCGGTGGTTGCCAGCACGGCCACGATCGCACCAACTGTTAATCCCGCGTTTGATGGCGGAACGGCCGATGCCGCCATTTTTAACGGCAGCCCTTCCCTACTCCAACCGGGACAGTCGGTCACCATCGAGTTCGCCGTTGAAGTCGATCCCGATTCTGCAACCGCCATTTACGACGCCATTCACAATGGAGGAACCGACGTTCTCGAAAACCAGATGACCGTCACCGGTATTGATCCGGATGGACCCTTGCTCGTTTCAGATCTATCCGACGACCCAAGCGACCTAACTAACGTTGATGGAACTCCAGGCGACATCAATGACGATGACGGCGAGCCTGATGACCCAACCAAGTTGTTGATTGCAGACTTCCACATTATGAAGTCCGTCGTCGGGGACCCCGTGCCCGCCACAAGCGGAACTCCGGGACACCTGGAGGCAACCTTCGAGTTTGAAATTACCAATATCGGTAACGATCGACTTACTGGCCTCACACTCACCGAGGACATCGCAGCACAGTGGGGCGGTGCCTTCGCAGGACTCGTCGGAGTCCCCACCATCACGGCATCGACCGCAGCGGACGCACCCGAAATCAATGCTGCCTTCGATGCAGGACTGTCCGATTCCGATGTCTTTGACAACACCGGGAGTAATACAAATCTCCTCGAAACAGGACAGTCGGTTACCCTGCAGCTAACCGCCGAGGTGGATCCGGATAACCCCACCGCCATCTTCACCGACGGCCTTCTGGTCAACCGCGCAACAGCTACGTCATTCAGCCTCACCTCCGGGGCAGCCTTATCCGACTTCTCCGATGACCCCGCCGATCCCACAAACACAGACGACGAAGGCGATGGAGAACCTGACGACCCAACCGCACTTGCAGTAGGTTCCGATGTTTCTGGCAAGGTCTACGTCGACGCCAATGACAATGGATCCTACGATCCGGGTGAAACGGGAATCATCGGAGTTCCCATTACGCTCACCGATATCTCCACCGGCGCCGATATCACCGTACTCACCGATGCCAATGGTGACTATCTCTTCGAAGATGTGCTGCCCGGTACCTATACCGTTACCGAGACACATCCGCCACAGTTCGGCGACGGACCCGAAGAACTTGGTAACCAGGGTGGCATAGCGAACCAGGACGTCTTCGAAATCGAAGTTGAATCGGGAGCCGATGACTACGTTGGATACAACTTCACAGAAACAGGACTCCTCCCCCAATTCGCATCCAAGGCGCTGCTGCTCGCTTCCACTCCCGATGACTACTGGGAAGCACTCGACGCCAGCGGAGTACTTGGCCTGTGGGTTCCCGTCCAGCCACAAACCGGCGGAGCCGTCGACGCCATCATTATCGATGGCGAAGCAATTGCCGTGGATGTCTTTGACGAGGACATGAACCCCATCAATCCTGCACGCACCACCGAAGACGGTGGAACGTGGGTCATGCATGAGGGACAGCAGTACTACGTCAGACTCTCCGGAGACGATGCCGACTTCGACTTCAACCTCGCCTTCGGAGACGATGCCAACCTCCCCGTGGACCTCGATATCCAGGACAACGTCGTCGTGGCCGTCGGGACCGCCGGCGATGATGAAATCGAACTCATACTCGGCACCCAGTCACACATGCTCGTCATGGGTGAGTATCAGTTCGAGTTCGATGCAAACGTCATCGACACCTTCCACGTCGGGGCGGCGACCGGAAACGACAGCATCCACGTCAACGGAACGCACCTCGACGAAGTAGCGACGCTCCTGGATAGCAAAGGAACCTTCACCAGTTCCCAATACACCGTCTACACCTACTCCTTCGATGATGTCACCTTCGATGGAAAAACAGGCGACGACATGGCAAACATCTACGGATCGACCGGAGACGATGTCATGCACAGCCTGCCGCTCGATTCTACCATCACCATGCCCGAAGCCTCAGCAAGGATGATCGGATTCCAACGCGTCAATGCATTCGGTCGTGGAGGAAACGACGTCGCCTCACTCTACGGGACGCTCGGGCAGGATCACTTCTACACCTTCGATGACTACGAAGTCATGCAGAGTGAAAGCATCAAGCAGATCACCAAGGGATTCGAAAGGGTTAACGCCTACGCAAGGGCCGGTGACGATACTGCCCATCTCTTCGACTCCGCCGGAGATGATCACTTCTGGTCTTTCAGCGATTACTCCGTCATGGTCTCCGACCATCTCTACGCCGTCGCAAAAGGATTTGAAGACGTTCAGGCCGAGGCCAAGTTCGGAGGGAATGACACCTTCCACGTTCGAGACCTCGAGCAAGATACCAGCGTCACAACCAGCGATGACACCACCACCGTCCTCGAGCAAACTCGAAATGTCACCGCAAAGAATTTCGAGCAACTCGATCAGCCAACACTACCGACCACACCCGGAAGCAACAGTGGTGAACAGGTCACACTCTTCGTTGAAGACATCCGATACACCAGCAACGACGGTTCCAACTTCGTTGCGGATGACGGCACAGCCTTCAATGGGCCGATTGCCATCAACATCGATGGTGATGCGGCTCAAATCGCACCTTCAAACCCCGATGGAGACATCCTGCTAGTACTCGGTACCCAGGTCCACATCGTCGAACTCGGAAACCACCGAATCGAGATGCCCGCCGATGCGATCCAGCACATCAAGATCGACGCCGCGGAAGGCTCCAACCGGATCCACGTGACTGGCACCAGTGCCGACGATAACGTCAGCATCCTCGATGGCAGCATCAATCTCAGCAGCGACCAATACAACGTCGAAGCAACGGGACTCGATGACATCGAAGTCGAAGGCGGACTCGGAAATGACAAAGCCGTTCTCTACGGAGCAGCCGCAGGCGACGACACGCTCTCCGGACTGCCACAGGATTCCACACTCTCCTCCGACGAAGCGACCTATCGAGCCAGAGGATTCGAACGTGTCGATGCATACGGTCGAGGTGGAAACGACATCGCACACCTCTACGGAACTCTGGGAGACGACACCTACTGGACATTCGATACCCACCAGGTAATCGAAGGGCCAAATCACAAACAGATCACCAAGGGATTCGAGAGGGTCAACGCCTACGGAAGAGCCGGCGACGACAACGCAAATCTCATCGACACCACCGGCGACGATCAGTTCTGGGACTTCGCACAATACTCCGCCCTCGTAACACCGAACGTCTACAACGTCGTTAAAGGATTCGAGTCCACCAAGACCGAAGCCAGAAACGGCGGTGACGACAAAGCCTACCTCAGAGAACTGGTCGCTACCGACCAACTCACTGCACAGCAACAGGCAGCAGTCGTCACGAGGCAGCAGACGAACACCCAGATCGATGGCTACGAAACCGTCAACGTAAAAGACAACGACGGAGGAAAGCCAAACTCGCAGATCGATAACATCGATTTCGTCTTCGAAGCCGACGAAGACTGGATCCTCTAACGAGTTGATCTCTGTTTCTTCCATGCGTCTCTTGCCCGACCACGGGCAAGAGATGTAACTCTTTTTGTCGCAGCCTTCATTTGCAGCTGGAATAGCGATGTCTGGCATAACGTGTGTGGCGACACATGGGCCGCCAAGGCGGTTTAGTACGCAATTCGGCGATGCCTGAGAAAGCCAGGAACTCGATCGAAATCCATTCCCACGTGTTAACAAACGGTATCGTTTGACTTCCACGTTGGTGATTCCTCGCGCAAGGACGTTGGACAACAGCATTCAATCGTGACGTGACGCTCACGACCTCTCGCCGACTATTCAATTCGCTAATCCCATCCATAAGCTTTGCGAATCGCTACAAATGCGCACGGGCATAACACCATGGTTTCCAAAAAAAATTATTGCGACTTAAGGCAATTGGGGAATTCTGTTGAATTCACGGTCTGTAATGGTTACGTTTCAATCGCACGCAGCTGGGACCGATCATCATTGTTGCACAGACATCGTGAGATCTATTGGGAGTGCGGGGATCGGAGGTTGCGAATGTGTCGTGAACCACTTTGAGGGAGTGAGCTAAATGTCAATTTTTCGTCCCCGTTGGGGGAGCCTTCCACTTTTCTTTGCAGCGTTGCTTGCTGCGACGTGTAGTGCTCAGGACTACGCGGATCTTGTTCTGGCCGACAACCCTATTGCTTACTGGCGACTCGATGACGGCGCCCAGGGAGCTATCTCGAACATCGGAACTGCCCCTGCGATTTCTGCGACGGCAGTAGGCGGCGACTTCCTGGAGACCGGAGCTCCGGGCCTTGCGGACCCGGACAATCCTGCCATGCGTTTCGGTGGCCTGGATCTTGACCAGTTTGATGAAACGGGTGTGATCGCAGGCGGACGAGTCAACATTGCCGATAACGCCCTAACGAACTCGGGTGGTCCCTGGAGTGAGAAAACCGTCGAGCTCTGGTTTAGCGCCGACAACGCTGATCCCGATTCGCAACAGATCATTTTCGAGCAGGGCGGATCGACTCGCGGCATTTCGATCTATGTGTTCGAAAACGAAGTTGTTGCCGGACTGCACAACTCAAACAATGACGATGGCGGGCTCTCCACACCATGGCCCGGCGGCACGGGTGGCGAGCGTGAGCTGGCTTTCGTGAAGGCCCCGATCGAAGCGGATACGCCCTATCATCTGGCGTTGGTCTACGACGGGGACGAAGACGGATTCGAAGGAACTCTCACCGGTTATCTGAACGGCGAATCGATGGGTACCGTTGAGGGACTGGGACGTTTGTTCGCACACACCGATGACACCCACATCGGCGGTGGCATGCAGACTCTGTTCGAAGACGGCGGCGTCGGTACTGACGTTGACCTTGAATTGAGATTCTTCGAAGGCGTGATCGACGACGTCGCACTATACAACCGAGCTCTTTCAGCCGGACGTATCGGTGTACACCTTGGCAACGAAGTCAGTGCGGACCTTAACGGTGACGGGGCGGTCGACTTCGATGACTTCCTGTTGATCTCAGGGAACTTCAACACGGCCGGAACGGAAGGCGATGTTGACTTCGATGAGTTCGTGGGGATGAGCGATTTCGTCATCTGGCGAAATCAGTTTGACGCGGCGAATGCGGGAGCGGCAGCCGTTCCCGAGCCCACGGCTGGACTGTTGGGCATTTTGAGCCTTCTCGGACTTCCCCTGTTCCGTCGACGATCTGATCGTCAACGTGCACGGTAGCCCCCAATCAAAGACGCACAACTGTTGGAGTAATAACTCGATGAAATTCAAGACAACTTCGTGGACGATGCTGGCCATTTTCGCCGGCATGCTCTGTCCGATATCACTAGCACATGCTCAATCTGTATTCCTGGTCGTTGATCGCGACAGTGGGGCGGTGGACGTTGTGTCCAACGGAACGCTGGAGATCGACGGCTATGAAATCACCTCGCCGGCAGGCCGATTCGATCCAGACAACTGGTCGAGTCTTTCCGATCAGGGTGCTCCCGGGTGGGAAGAAGCCAACCCGGACAATGCGGGTATCTCGGAACTGAACTGGACCGGTGCCGGTACCCTGGAAGCCGGAACGACCGTTTCACTTGGAACTCCTTATAGCGGCGGAAGTATTCTTCCCAGCGAAGAAGACGTCGCATTCAGCTACTCGATGCCTGGCAATATCGTTGGCCAGGGGATCGTCCACTACACCGGGCCTTCGCAACTGCCGACGATCAGTGTCGACCGAAGCTCGGGTGCCGTAAGCCTTTCCAATCCGGGCGACTTCCCCATCACGGCCTACAGCATCAGCTCGCCTGGTGGATCGCTGAATCCGGAAGCTTTCAACGGACTCACCGACCAGGGCACGGAGAACTGGATCGAGGCCAACCCGTTGAGCAATTTGATTAGCGAATTGACGCTGACCAGCGAACTCCCTTTCGCGGGTTCCGCTTTCGAGCTGGGAAATATCTACACCGGTGGCGACCTGCAGCTGACGTATTCAACTCCCGATGGCGGTATCGCCGAAGGTGTTGTTGACTTCGTTGGGGCAATTCCCGATCTCGTATTGCAAGTCGACCTCTTCAGCGGTGAAGCGAAGATTCAGAATATGTCTTCTGCTGCTGGACCGTTCGATGTAATTGGCTATTCCGTCACCTCGGCAAGTGGATCCCTGTCGCTGGACGACTGGAGCAGTCTGCGAGCCCAGGGTGACGACAACTGGGTACCTTCCAATGCAAGTGGCGAATCGCTCGCCGAACTCAACACAGGTAGTTCGCTACTGTTTGAAGAAGGCGTCTCAGTTTCGCTTGGTAACATTTTTGGTGGCACGCAGGACCTGCAATTCGAGTACGGCACCTTTGATGGGCCGGCTCTTGGTACGGTCGAATACGTGCTTAATCTTGGTGGTGGCCCACCCGTTCTCACCTGTGAAGACATCGCGGCATCACGCCTGACCGGTGACCTCAACGGCGACGGAACGGTTGACTTCCCGGACTTCCTGACACTTTCCGGCAACTTCGACGCGATGGACGTTGGATACGAGGGCGGTGACATCGATTGCGATGGCACGGTCGGATTCCCTGACTTCCTTGCACTGTCGGGCAACTTCGGTGCAACCGAAGGCGCTGCCGCGAGTGTTCCTGAGCCCACGACGCACCTTATGGCTTTGCTGGCAACTCTCGCGTTGCTGCCACTCCGTAAGCGTCAACGGTCCAAGTAACTTCAATTTGGCTCATCACTAATACAATAAGCGTGTGGATAACATGAAAACCAAAATCTCACTAATCGTGGTGATGTTGCTCGCGATGACCCAATCATTGCAAGCACAAGACACCGTATTTTCGACGGGATTCGAATACGACGATTTCCCAATCATCTTTGAACCGGCCGACATGAATGGTGCGGACGACCAGATCGGCGAATGGTCCGGGGATGAATTCCCCGAGGGCATCGGCGACATTCTGGAGTTGCCCGATGCAGTCGGGATCGTACCGAGCCCCTATGGTGGCGACCTGTTGGTTCTTGACCGACCAAGTGGTGACCTCGACGGGAACGACTTCATCGGTTCGTATTTTGCCGAGTTTACTGAACCGGTCGAACTGCTTGGTGCCGAGGTTTCCTTCATGGTTGGTACTCGACGTACCGGCGGCAACCAGGAGAAGGACTACGATGTCGTTGGCCGCGGCAGCAACGGAGAAGAATCGTTCCGTTTGCGAATCGGTACCAACAACAACGGTGGCGAACGCCTCGGCTACGTTGCCGATGGCGGCGACACGGTCGTCTTTGATCTGCCAACCGTTGTCGGCAATGACGGTGCGGCGGACATCGATAACACGGGTGGTTTCAATCTCACGGATGGCCCAGGCTTCGGTGCGGAGATCGCCAACGTGCGACTCCTGCTGGGCCCCGAGGGTTTCACGATCGATTTCTCCTATCCGGAAGAAGGCACCAGCGGCAACGCGAACGCCTACACATCGGGTCTGCTGCCGTACAACGGAACTGCCGAAGACTTGGCCCAATTGGAGTTCACCTACGAGGCCAGTACCTCGACCGGACGAAACTCGGGTTACATCCTCGACGAGATTTCCGTCAGCGGCTTTGAGGAAGTCCTTCAGGGCGACTTCAATTTCGATGGCGGCATCAACGACGAAGACTACCAGATTCTTCGCGACAACTTCCTGACGGGTACGACCTACGAAGAAGGTGATTTCAACTTCGACGGTCGCGTCAACATCCATGACTTCGCCGGCCTTAAAGAAGCCGTTGCTCCTGCAGGCTTCGAAAGTGTTCCCGAGCCCAGCGGCAACATGCTTGTTCTGGCACTGTTCGGCGCGATGGCCACGCTCCTTCGTCGCTCGCGAAAGGGCGTGAAGATGGCAGCTGTCTGTGCGGTCGCCGTTTCGGCCACTTCGCTGTCAGCCGCTGATTTTGACGGCCGTTACGTTCGCGTTACGGGCGATCAGATCAACAACACCGCAGAAGCACTCGGTATCCTCCGGGGAACCGCGGCACCACGAACGATCGTTGAAGACGTACGTGGTCCGGTCGCCAAGATTGACCTTGGTGGCGGCGGCGGTTCCTTTGACGAAACCGTGCCGTATCTCAATGGCACGGCCGACACGTCCAAGGATGACTTTCTGCAGCAGATGACCGGGCTGATCACCATTCCCGCTGGAGAATGGTCGATTGGGTTTGGTAGCGACGACGGCGGAACCGTCATTATCCCCGGCGTTGAATTCACGGAACGCTACAACGCGACTACCGGTACGGACGACCACGAAGTTCGCTTCAACGGAACGCGTGGTCACGGTTGGACGATGGGCGAGTTCACGCTGGACGAGCCGCTCACAACGCAGATCGAAGCCGTTTTCTTCGAGCGAGGCGGTGGCGACAGTTTCGAAGTTGCGATTCTCGATGGCCTGGTGGGATCCAACGACCCCAGCGGATTTGAGATTCTTGGCGATGACGTCCTTGGCTGGGAAGTTCTTGACTACCTCCCGGGAGACTTTGATCTCAACGGAGAAGTTGAATTCCCCGACTTCCTGACGCTGGCCAACAACTTCGGCACGGGCTCGCTGTTCTCCGAGGGTGACCTCAACTTCAGCGGTCGCGTCGACCTCTATGACTTTGTTGAGTTCCGCGAGATCTTCCTCAGCCAGGCAGCACCGGCTGCGGCTGTTCCAGAACCATCCTCGTTCGCATTGCTGCAACTTGCCGCACTTGCGGGCCTGATGTTACTGCGACGTTCGCGTTAACGCGGAACGGACCGATACGATTTTGCAAAGAGGCCACCGAATACCGGTGGCCTCTTTTCGTTTCCGATTTCATACATGGCCGCACAGCGAAGGCTCACTTGCCGCGTTCCAACAACGCGACGACAGCGTCTCGCCCCTTTCGTTTCGCTATTGCCACCGGATTCGTCTCGTCGGGATCGTCACGACCAAGGTCGGCACCCTGCTCGATCAAAAACCGCACGTACTCCACGGGGCCTCCACTCGCCGCAACCGCCAGTGGCGTCTTACTGGATTCCGGACAGCGGTAGTTCACATCAAATCCGTACCGCAGAAAGAGCTGCGCAAGCTCAATCAAATCCGCAGCCGTTGGTAGCTGTTGGCACTTAAAGCCGTAGGTTCGGCTTTGCAGAAAGTTATCCGCCAACCAGTGCAAAGGGACCTTTTTAGAATGGTCGAGTTCCGCGCGGTCTTTCAGGAATCTCAACTGATTCTCCATCAGCCGATAGTATTCCCGATGGCAACCGTCACGATTGTGGCTGCCTATTGCACGACAAATCGAACTCCGCGCGACATCGGCATCGTAAAGTTCCGGTTGCATCTCACGACAGAGTTCGAGAATCTCCGGATATCCCAGCCAACTCGCTGCGTCGACGATCTTCCGGAACACCGTGCCCGGCGGAGAGTCGTATCGCTGCGCCGGATCCATCGGCCGATTCACCAACAAATCACGCAACAGCCCGTGATTCTCCTGCCGCACAACCGACGACAGCGTCGGCTTGCCACCGAGCCGTAGCGCACGAGCAAACAGCTTCACGACTTCTGGCGAGTCAGCGCCGGGCTCCTGAATGCCCGCAGGTCCAAGATGGTCCTCGAAACCAATCCGGACCAAATCAGGAGATCCGCCTGCCTCCATCGCTGCAAAGTAGAGTTCGTCGATGGTCGGTGTACAGGCATCCGGCGTCGAATCGACGGCTGCTCCGTGATCGTACAGCAGGTTGGCGATGTCGTAGTGCTTCCGGACGACGGCCTCGTGAATCGCCCCGCCCGTACTTCGCTGCGGAGGCATATCCACATCCGCGCCGTAATCCAGCAACAACCTCGCCAGCGCGAGATTGCCTTCGACCGCCGCATCATAAAGCGGATGGTACTCCCCGGAACTCGCAATCGTCGGCTCCCGATCAAGCAACGATTTCGCACTATCCAGGTCGTTCGATTTGACCGCCTCCCGAAACTCAGCCAGAAGTGGTTCCATCCGTTCCTCCAGCAAGTTCACTTCTTAATGCGTAAATCGTCGACACACTTCTTCGCAAACTGGCGTGCGGAAGCTGTATTCGTCGCGACTGTAGCTTCGGGCGTTGGTTGGCCGACACTCGCGCGAGCCCTTACACCCGCTGGACAAGCTGTACGGCATTCTAATCCCGCGGGCCTGCTAACGGTACGTCCAATTGCACGTGTCTGCGCACGTAGCGGCCGAAATATTAGCCCTCATGTGTTTCGGTCCGGCTGACAGCCCGAGTTCGACGGTGAACCATAAACGCTGTCATTCCAGCGACGATTAGCGGAAGACTTGTAGGAAGCGGTGTGGCGTGGGTCACCGGTGAGACCGAAGAGGCGGCCGTTGAAAACCCATCGAAGTTGTCGAAAGCAAAACCACGGATGTTGCCCTGCCCGATCGATTCAATTTCGATGCGATCGATCGTCTTGCCCGTTTTCGGATCGATATCGACAGAAAACCGCCAGGGCTCACCGTCAAGGCCTCCACGTGGACTTTCAAGTGTTGTCAGTGTGTTTCCATTGGAATCATATGCGACGACCTGATACTGTTCGGGACCGTCAATGTCCCAAATCTCACCGCTGGCAGCCGTCGAGAGGCTGGAGTAATCGATGCTGAGTTTGAAGTACTTGGCGTTCTTGTAGGCGAAGTCATTCGTCCCGGCCTTGAGAAAATAGTTTCCAAGCTCACCGCTCAATGCAGTATCCTTCGTCGACGTGTGCCGACTCTGAAAAACGTCCGTACCGTCCATTCCGATTGATTCGAAAGCGAATGGAACCTCCGTCGCTTTCTTTTCCGATGAGCCAGCGATCACCGAAATGGAAAACCCCTTGGAAGCAAAGTAGTCCGGAGAAATCAACGCGTCGTCGCCCCCAAAAGACGCGGCATCCTCAAAATCGAGGCCGCCCCCATGACAGTAGTTAAAAGACAACAGAAGGACGATGAGAGCCGAAGGCCGGAATTGTCGCATGCGATTCCTTTGATTTGGAAGTCTTACTACCCCTCAGGAGTGACGCTGGCCGTTGGAACCAGCACCCCTCCCCCCTCTTAAGAATACTCCGCAAACCACTCCGCTGGGGCGTCGCAGGCCAACACTTTCATCGCGGGTTCTCCTCGAACGACTCGTCGAGAAAAAACTGCAACGTCGGCTTGCGTTTTCGCCACACTCACCTGGCGGAGGAGCAGTGAAGCGACCTGATGATGTAAGTAAGAACCACTGTCGAAGAGATCAGCGAGTCCAAACCGCCACGGAGTGGCAACGTGTGCATGCCGGAGTACGTCCGACAAGTTGCTCAAAACGTCCAGGTACACAGTTTGGCGCAGGCTTCTATCGCCACTCCAACCATGACAACCGACTGTGTGACGTTGAACGCTTTGAAAGAGGCAACCGTATCGTTCATCTCGTCGAGGATTTGAATGAGCTCAAACAAGACATCCAGCCTCCGTGCCACCAAGCGATTCATTGGGCTTCGGCGGCGAGGAGAACCGAATTCATTGGATCGCCCAACCAGCAGTTAGGTTGCTCTCATCCCTGGCCACCGATGTCACAGCCGAAAGCACGGGACTCGCTGGCGACGCGGACAACAACGGCATCGTCGAGTTCCCGGAATTCCTCGCATTCGCGGCCAACTTTGGTGCTCGGCGACCGATGTGATTGCCGCCCGACGCTGCGAATAGCTTGCTTCAGCCGGGGAGCGCATGAGCATTGATGCTACAGCGCACCCGGCAAGCCAGCCGCGTCAAATCAACGCAGGTTTGGATCGTCCTGATCTTTCGCCATGCGTTTGCTGTAACCGCCCACGCTGCACGCTTTGGCCCAAACTTCCTTCGGCACATCCTTCATCACGCCCAATGCCTGAGTAACGTTGAGCGTTTCGAGGGAGACTACCGGATCGGTTGTCTCGTTGAGAATTTCGAGAAGACCACCGAAACCATTCTCCTTGTCACCGACCACGTATAAAGCCTCCGCGGCGGCAACGCGAACGGAAGGCGACGGATCTTCCAAAAGTTTCTTCAGTTGACTTCCCGCGGATGCGGCAGACGCACCATGGATCGTGCACCCCGTGGCGCCCCAGTACCGAATTACCGGATGACTGTGCTGCATGGCTGCGTTCATCTTCTTCATGACTCCCCTGCCCCCTTCACCTGCCGCCAACGCCGTTTGCAGCACTTCCTCATAGGGGAATTCTTCGCTGTGTACGTAATCGTAGACCGTGCTGTCCTTGGAGATGCCTTCATACATGGACTCGGGCACAATCCCCGTGTCGCCGATTTCGCGCATCTTGTCCAGCGTCGCATTTCGCATCCGGGCGAGACGTTCTTTGTGCGTTGGATCATCGGCCAGATTATTCAACTCCCATGGATCCTCCGCCGTGTGATACAGCTCCTCGACCGGTTGCGGTGTCGACCAGTACGCCGACTGAACCTTGTTGAGTTCCCCGGCTTGCTTCAGCTTGTACAGCGACTGCCAACCGGCCTGGCCATGAGGGTATCCGGCGCGGATGCCACGATGTCGGTGCGGGTGAAAATTACGGACGTAGCGATACTCTCCGTCCGTGACTCCACGGACGAAACGCAACATGCGGGAATCGAAACGCTGCCCGTACAGAAAGGCAAAGGGCTCGTTCTCCTCGGCAGCCTTTCCAGCAAACGCGCGACCCTGGAATTGCTCCGGGATGTCGACTCCGGCAAGGCTGAAGACGGTCGGCGGAAGATCAATGAAAGCGACCGGACGATCGTTCACGGTGCCGGAGTTAGCCGGTGCAAGATGCTGCCACTTCTTTGGGAAACTGACGATCAGCGGCACGTGCGTCCCCGTGTCGTTGATGTAGCGTTTCGCTCGTGGAAGGATGCCGCCATGATCCGCATAGTAAAAGACGATCGTATTGTCGCGAACGCCCGCATCATCCAGCTCCTTCAGCCATTCACCAATCTGACGATCCATGGCAGTCATGATATCCATATAAGTCACCCAATCCTGGCGAATCTCCGACGTGTCAGGATAGTGCGGCGGGAGCTGGACGGAGTCTGGATCGCGGCTGGGTGTCTTGGGGATCATGCCCTGCCTGCGCGCACCGTCGATTTTCCTTTTGAACAGGCTGCTCTCATGGCTGATGCCCGAGTTGAAGATGGCGAAGAAAGGCTGTCCCTTGGCGCGGTTCTTCCAATGTGCCCTTGGACTACTCGCATCCCAGTGGCTCTTGTCATCGGTCTTGAAGTTGTAGTCAGTCTTCGAGCGGTTGACGCAGTAGTACCCGGCCTCGCGCAGGAACGACGGGTAGGTGCGAAAACTTTCCGGGACCGGGTAGCGACTACGCATATTGTGCGTCCCCGTACCGCATGCGTAACGTCCAAGGATCAAGGTATTACGAGCCACCGCGCAAACGGCTGCATTCGAGTAGGCGTACCGATAACGAACACCCTCGGCCGCGAGTTGGTCGATATTGGGAGTGGTTGCGTCCTTGTTTCCGTAGCAGCCGACCCAGTGGTGGCTATTGTCCTCGCTGGTGACCCACAAAATATTGGGGCGGCTTTGTTCCACCGATTCGCCGTTCGCAAATGCCGCCATGCCGCTCAGGAACAGGACGCTCGCATAGAGCCAAACTGCCTGGATGAACTGTTTCTTCTGCATGTTGATTCTCGTTCGATATCGGTGATTGGCCAATCCGCACTTGTAGCGCGCGATTCAGCCGTCAGCTATTGGAGTCGGATGGGTTTGGAAACGACCTGAATTGCGGGCGACGCGTTCGCAAAGTGTCGATCGCGAAGCTAAGATCAGCACACCAGGATCAGGAATCGTTCCCGCAACAAAACCAATTCTACCGAGATATGGCTCGCAGATCATGCACGTACTTCGTTATCTCATCTTGTCGGTGTTTCTGCTTGCTACCCTGCCGGCGATCGCAGCGGAACGGCCCAACATCGTTCTTATCATGGCGGACGACCTGGGCTTTTCTGACCTGGGTTGCTACGGGTCGGAGATCGAGACGCCACACCTGGATGAGCTCGCGGCGGACGGACTACGCTTTACGCAGTTTTACAATACTGCCAAGTGCCATTCCTCACGCGTCTCGTTGCTAACGGGGCTGTACTGCGACCAGGCCGGCGGAGCCTCGCTGTCTCGTGGAGCCACCATTGGAGAGGTTCTTTCCAGGTCGGGTTACTTCACGTCGATGGTTGGAAAATGGCATCTGAAGAAGCAACCCACGGACTTCGGCTTCGATCGGTATTGGGGCCACCTCTCGGGAGCGACCAACTTCTTCACCGGCGACAACACGTTCCGCCTGAACGGCAACGAGTGGAAAGTTCCGCCCACGCACAAGGGACGGCCCTTCTATACCACAAACGTGATCACCGACTTCGCGCTCGATTTTCTCGACGAAGCCACGCAACAAGACTCGCAACAAGACTTGCAACAAGACTCGCAACAAGCCACGCAACAAGCCACGCAACAAGACGCCCCTTTCCTGCTCTACTGCGCCTTTAATGCGCCGCACTATCCGTTGCAGGCTCCCGAAGATGCCGTACGCAAATACGACGGTCGATACGACCGCGGCTGGGACGAGATGCGTATCGACCGCCACCAACGCCAATTGAAATCGGGCCTGATGCCGGCGAAGTGGAAACTGAGCCCTCGCCCGGACCATATTCCCGCCTGGGACAGCTTGAGCGACACGGAGCGTCAATGGGAGGCCGACCGCATGGAGGTCTTCGCGGCCATGGTAGATGTGCTGGACGAGAACGTCGGCCGCATCATCACGGCATTGAAGGACAAGGGCATCTTCGATAACACGCTCATCCTTTTCTGCTCGGACAATGGTGCGTGTCCCTTCGAACGGACACGCGGACGTTACCTGAAACCATGGGACCCAAAATCCTACTGGACGTACGACGCCAGTTGGGCGCACGTCGGCAACACACCATTCCGACTTTACAAACAGAACCAGCATGAAGGCGGCATTTCTTCACCGCTCATTGCCCACTGGCCGGCTGGCCTGAAAACCAAACCAGGCGAGATCACTCGTCAGCCGGCGCACCTGATTGACTTTATGGCGACCTTCCTCGAGTTGTCCGGTGCAGATTATCCGTCACAGGTCGGCGATCGAAAAATTGATCCGCTGCAAGGCAAATCACTCTTGCCGATTTTCGCCGGACAAGAGCGGCAGCCTCATGAGAACCTGTACTTTCACTTTGGAACCGATCGCGCGTTGCGAGACGGCCCGTGGAAGCTGGCCTCGGCCAAGCTGGGAAAGTGGGAGCTGTACAACGTTGATCATGACCGCACGGAACTCAACGACCTATCCGAACAAGAGCCACAACGCGTCGACCGGATGGCGGCCGAATGGTTCCGCATCGCAAAAGACGTCGAACGCCTGAAGGGCCGGTCGCTGCAACCCGTTGGCAAGCGTCGCAAATCGATCAACTTCCGCCGTGACACCAGTTCAGGTTCAGCTCAGCGCAGCAAGTAGAGGCAAGGCGACTTGAACCGCCGCGACCGCGATGGGCGATCGCCGACAGCAATCCGGTGCTTGGCGTAATCTCATTTCGCTCAGCGTTAACGTGCCTTCCCGGCTCGCCGTATCGACAGGCAGGCGATGCGTGACCGGGCAGTACGCGTTCATCGAAACGTGTTTTTTGCAATCTGTCACAGTCCAACCGATATGCTGATGGAGCCCTCCAGCCTGGAACAACACAGCACGAACGGAGATAGCGGATGGTGGCGTTCGAATATCGCTCGATCTCCTCTTGCATTCTGAAACAGCGACTATGGGTGCTGTCCCTGATGTTGGCGACCAGCGTACCGGCCTGTGCATACTCGCAAGGTCTTTTCGTCAAAAAGATCCGCGTACAACGACCTTCGCAGCTGGACTGGCCCTACGTGCTGGAGCAGGTACATCGAGGCGATCCCACGCCGCGAATAGAAAAGTACAACCCGCGTCGGCAGACGTACGATCTGTTTGGCCCGCGCGTTGCGCCTGCGCGGGAGCTGCCGTTGATTCTCTTCATCTCACCCGGCAATGCGCCCCTGGAATGGACACACTTCTCGCCTGCTTGTCGAAAACACGGCATCCTGTTCGCGGGAGTCCGCGCCGCCGGGAATGGACAGGACGCGTCGGTACGCGTGCGCGCTGCTGTGGAAGTGTTGGACGACGTACGGCGTCGCTACCGAGTCGATCCAGACCGAACCTACGTCGCGGGATTCTCCGGTGGTGCAGTTATCGCCAGTCGCCTGGCTTTTGCCATACCCGAATGTTTTGGAGGACTCCTTTGTATCGGGCAACGAGTCATCCTGCCCAACAACTCGCCGCGAATGGTTGCGTTGCCTGACCGCGCTGGCGAACGAATCCAGATCGCCGCACTTTGTGGTGGAAACGAAGTGGTTGGCCCCGATGTCGAACATGTGGATGTCGCGGTGGCGCGTGCAGCGGGATTCCGTTGCCGTGCCTTCATTACGCGTCGCGGCGGACACCGCATGCCAGACGCCGCTGTCATTGAACAGGCGATAAAGTGGCTGGAGGACGGATCGGAGGGACGGCAACTACTAGCCCAACAGTACCCAGCAACTCGACTCGTTGCCGGGCGTGAGTATGACGCCACGGCCTGGCAGGACGCTTTGGTAGAAGAGGCCAATGCCCGGTGGGCGGCACAGGAATACGGAACGGCCCTCCGATTGCTGCAGTGGATTGAAGCACGCTGGCCGGAATCTCCAGCGGCGGCGTTGGCGAAGACAAAGTCACAGACTTTTGAACAACAACAGGAGCTCGTTGAGAGTGCGTCGAAGGAATTGGCTGAACGACAGTCACGAATCAACGAAGCGAGAATTGCAGGATACGAGAAACTGGCAAACGACCGACGTTCGTGGTTCACCCGGGAAACTCGATCGCAATACGCCGAGAAAGCGATGCGTCTAATTGAAGTGTTGGGCGGCGAACTGGACGATTCCTCCAAACGAATCGAAACGCTCAAGGAGATCGCTAATCGTGGTGCACATTGATTCTCACTCCGGTCGCCCACGATCGAATCTCTGGCTGACTGCTGACGTAGGATTTGGTCCTCGGTCCTCGCCTTCTCGTGCAAGGTCGGGGTGACGGCGGTAGATTTCTCGTGATGGGCTCGTTTCATTGTCACAGACGCCGCCGGTACGAGATTTCACGAAGCGTTAAACAACGCACGCGCCGGCGACGAAACGGATGGACAGGCAAAGATGGACGAGCAATCAGTAGATGGACGAGTCTAGCCGCCCGGAACAATCTGGAACACAACGCCAGCTATCGATGGCTCAGTTGCTGATCATCCTGTTGCTGGTGGCGGTTTGGTTCTCGGCGTACCAGCTTGTAGAGCAGGTCGCGATGCTGGCGTTCGTAGGATTGCTTTGCATCGTCACCACGTTGTTGTGTCGCCACCGACGCGGACGCAAGACGGCATGGTGGAAGGTCAGCCTTGCGGTTGGCTCATGGTGCCTTCTCTACTTCTTGAGCGCCGGTCCCATCATTGGCTATTCGAAAGATGTCGTCGACGACCGCATCCTGACGACCGCGTTTCCGTTCGTGAAAGCACACGTCGTATCACCGAATACCAGGATTGAACGAACCGTCTACCGGCTCCGCGGAGGGTTATCGAACAGCGCCCTTCGTCGATACTTCCACCCGTGGTGGAACTGATCAGAGCCAATTGATCTATGCCGCTTGATTCATGCCGCTTGATCGCAGCAGAAACGAGCGTCCTTCATCCCACTCCATGCGTAGCCGTGACGGCTCGTGCTGCGGTCTACTTCTTCAAGTGGTGAAGCAGAAACTCGACATCGTCTTTATAAGGTACTTTGGCTTCCGGGTACTTGAGGAACACCTCCACACCTTCGCGTCGCAGTTCCTTCTCCATCGCGATACCGAAATTGACATGGTGAATGGCCCAACCCCGGATACGACCTGGTCTGTCGACGGGAATCGGGTCATCTGGGTTCATTCCATAGCTCATGAACGTCGGCGGATCATCCGAGCTGATGTGATTGATGATCGAAATCTCATTACGGATGGCCCGCTTCTCGACTGCGGTAAGATCGTCTGCCTTCGGGTCTCGCATACCCTGTCGTTGAAACCCGGGAATATTCCTGGCCCACCAACTCATGTCCAAAGTCGATTGCCCGCCCCTGGGCGCAACAGCAAGCAGACGCGACGATTCGCGAGAGATCGGATCGTCACTTTTGGGGTCAGCAAAATCATCTGCCCAGGCAAGGTACGCCACCAGTTGAGCACCTGCCGACCCGCCGTATGCAGCGACACGACTCTTGTCGATGCTCCACTCTTCCGACTTGTTGCGAAGGAATTGCAACGCGCGAACGCAGTCTTCATGCGGTGCAGGAAATCGGGCGTGTTTCAAGAAACGGTACTCAACCGAAGCATGGTGAATCCCGGCATCGAGGTATCGCTGGATTAGCTCGCCCTGAACCTTGTCATGCGAGCCACCGGAAAAACCACCTCCGTGTATGAAGACGACCAACGGTGCCGGACCGGATACGTCTGCTTTCCAGAAGTCGATTACCTGATTGGGGTGATCTCCATAGGAAACATTTTCGTGGGTGATCGCGGGTACGGGAATCTTTTGCTGCGACTGAACCGTGTTGGCCGCATCCGTGGACCCGGGAGCATCGGTTGTCTGTGCGAAGAGCACGGACGGCAAACCCAAAAGCAAGCAGACGATCCAGTATTTCATGTTCTTCTCTTCCTGCTTGATTCCGTGATTTGCCAAGATTCTAACCACTAATGTCGTCAAGTATGAAGTTGGTTCGTCGGAAGAAGACATGAATACGAGGCATCCCCCGCGTCATGAGCCTGGGCTGTACAATTCAGTGGCCAGCACCTCACATCGAGGGAGCGCCTCCGCAGACCGTAAGAAGGCTGACAGACACCGAGGACCACGATCATCCCAGACATGCATTCAACAAGCCGCTTGACGAGAGCCACACATCCACGCTTCAGTCTGCTCCTTCTGATTCTCTGCTGGTCATTGCCACTCGAGTCATCGGCGGCGGAGAAGCCCAATATCATCTACCTGATGTTAGACGAATGGGGCTATTTTGAATCGGGACACATGGGGCATCCCGAATTGCTCACTCCTCATATCGATCGCTTCGCCCGCGAAGGAATGCGTTTCACAAATGCGTACGCCGGAGCGCCGGTTTGCGGGCCAACCCGATGCGTCCTGCTGACAGGATTGCACTCCGGTCACACTTCGATGCGAGTCAATGATGGCTTCTCGCCGATCCGATCGGACGAACCAACAATCGCCTCGATGCTCAAGCAGGCCGGTTTCTCGACAGGCGGATTTGGAAAATGGGGCATCGGAGGTCGTGGCACGTCGGGAGTACCGGAGCAGCATGGCTTCGACGACTTCTTTGGCTACTACGATCAGGTGCACGCTCACACGTACTATCCACAATATCTGATTCGCAATAGCCGGGAAGTTCCGCTCGCAGGCAACAAGGGTGAGAGCTTCTACGAAGGAGAAACGCACGCACAACTGAAAATCTTCAAAGAAGCAATCCGTTTCATTCGCCAGAACAAGGATGAACAATTTTTTTGTTACCTGCCGTGGACGCCTCCGCACGGTTTGTGGGGCATCGACGAAGACGATCCCTCCTGGCGACTGTTCAAAGACAAACCCTGGACAGCAGGTCAGCGGACCGATCGTGACGCGCGCGTGTACGCCGCGTTCATGCATATGATGGATCGTCAGATCGGCCAGATACTCGAGCTGCTTAAAGAGCTGAATATCGACGACAACACGATCTTCTTTCTATGCGGAGACAATGGCGGGCAGGATTACTTCAAAACCAAAGAGCGACCCCACGGTTTCTTCGCCCCGAATCTGAATCCGGCTACCGGCGAACGTTTCCGAGCGGGCAAGGGGTCACTGTACGAGGGCGGCCTGAAGGTTCCCTTTCTGGTCCGCTGGCCGGGCAAGATCAAACCCGGCACGATCTCCGATCACCTATTGTGCTTCCAGGATGTTATGCCAACCCTGGCAGAAGCGACGTCGGCCACCAACCCCAAGACGGACGGGCTCTCCTTCCTGCCAACGTTGCTGGGCAAGCCGGGCCAACAATCGCATTCCTATCTCTATTGGGAGTACCGTAGCCAGACCGCCGTGCGCAGGCAAAACTGGAAAGCTTTGCGAACCGGAGACGGGGAATGGGAACTCTATGATCTGTCGAACGATAGTGAAGAAAAACGAAACGTCGCCGCCGAACATGCCAACCTACTCGGGCAGCTTGTTGACGATGCGAACGATGCCCATGAGCCAGTCAGGCCTGGCGAAATCTTCGATCGCACTCTGATTCAACGAGATCGCCGTCAGGCACCGCACAACCGAAAACCGCAAACCAAACGGCAAACGCCCAAATCGCAAGAGAGCAAAGGCCTCTAATGTTTCACTCAATCGTGACAAGAACTCCGGTCGCATTGGTCCTTTTCTGGATGGCGGTTAGCGTTGCACATGCCGTCGAGAAACCCAACTTCGTCGTGATCTTTACGGACGACCAGGGTTACCAGGATGTCGGCTGCTTCGGCTCGCCCGATATCCGAACCCCGCAGCTTGATGCGATGGCCACCGAGGGAATGAAGTTCACCAGCTTTTATGCTCAGCCGATTTGCGGCCCCTCACGGGCGGCACTGATGACCGGCTGCTATCCGATGCGAGTCGCAGAGCGTGGAAATACCAAGCAGGTTCATCCAATTCTGCACAGCGATGAAATAACCGTCGCGGAAGTACTGAAGCCAAGGGGTTACGCGACCGCGTGCATCGGGAAGTGGGATCTGGCCAAGCACGCCCAATCCGGCTTCTTCATGGACCTCTTCCCGACACGGCAGGGTTTCGACTATTTCTTTGGCACGCCCACCAGCAACGACCGCATCGCGAATCTCTACCGCAACGAAGAGCTGATTGACGCCAGGACGGACATGTCGACTCTGACACGTCGGTATACCGATGAAGCAATCGACTTCATGTCTCGCCACAAAGACAAACCCTTCTTCCTCTACATCCCCCATACGATGCCGCACACCAGGCTCGACGCGTCGCCACAATTCAAGGGCAAGAGCAAACGCGGACTGTATGGCGACGTGATTGAAGAAATTGACTTCAACGTCGGGCGAATTCTGGATGCAATTCGAAAGCACGGAATCGAAGACAGAACCTACGTCCTGTTCACCAGCGACAACGGACCATGGCTGACCAAGAACAAGAACCACGCCGATGGGCATCTCCCCAAAGACCATGGAGGTTCCGCGGGACCACTACGCAGCGGCAAAGTCTCCAGTTTCGAAGGCGGCCTGCGCGTACCAACGATCCTGTGGGGCCCGGGCCGAGTCCCTCAGGGTGCACACTGCGACAAGATCGCCAGTACGCTTGATATCCTACCTACTCTCGCCGCATTAGCTGGCGCCGACGTTCCCGACGACCGGGTGATCGACGGTAGCGACATTACTCATTTGTTCCACGGCGATTTTGAAAAGGCTGACCCCGACAAGGCGTTCTACTATTACCTTCGCGTCCATCTACAAGCCGTTCGGCAGGGCCAATGGAAACTGCATCTGCCAAGAGAGAAAGAGCCCATCGGTGCGGCTCCTTTCAGCCGAAACCCTCATATCGCGCCAGCCGATCGCATCGGTTTTGAAAAGCCTTTCCTTGTGGACCTGAACGAAGACATCGGTGAAACAACCAACGTCGCCGACCAACATCCGGCGGTAGTCAATCGCCTGCTTGGACTCGCAGAACAAATGCGTGAGGATCTGGGAGATTACGACCGCGTTGGCAGGAACATGCGTTTCTTCGACCCGCTGGAAGCCCGCCCGCGGAAGCCGCCCGTTCCCGCTCCGAGGAAACGATAGCGCACCCAACGTTTCTAACTCGTCATTCGTATGACCGTATTTCTCGATCGTGAAGGGAGGAGGCTTTCCTCCGTACCCAAGAAGTTCGCGTGACGTTCCCTGAAACGAGTTTCAAAACCCGGATTTCCAATCCCGATACACTCGTGTTGCACGCTCGATCATGCTGGCAAACTCGTGTTGGAATTGGTTCTACTGATTTGAGCCCAGCAGCGCTCGTATCCGCAGCGCGAGCGGCTCGTTGGTGGCGAAGAGAATCCCTCGGTGACACATGAGCGTCGAGTCAGCCCGGTTGAGCTCGAAACGTTGGCCGTCGATGTCGGTGGCAACGGCACCCACCTCGCTGAAGAGGCACGCCGTCGCCGCGTAGTCCCACAAGCTTCCGCCGCCGTCTAGCTTCGGCAACTTCAGATAACACGCCAGCGGATTCTCGAGCACCTTGCACGCGTTCATCACCGCTCCGGCGCTCGCATCGACATGGAGACCGGTCAGCCCCATGTCTCGGGCAACTTCCTCCAGGGCAGTGGTAATCTGACTGCGTCCCTCACTGGAGAGAAAACTCTTGTCGGTAAACAGCGAGAGCACCGTCCCGTTCGACGATGGCGGGACCCAACGGCGCCCGTTCCGGAACATTCCTGCGCCAGCGATTGCGTGAATCACCGTCTCCCCAACCGGGTCGTAAGCAACACCAATCGTTGGAGTACCGTCCCGACGAACAAGCGCGATCGACACCGCGTATCCCGGTGTGCCCTCGATAAATGGCAGCGTGCCATCGATCGGGTCGATGCACCAAAAGTAGTCAGCCGTAAATCGACCGCCGTCGTCTGGCTGTTCTTCAGTGAGCAGTCCAAGTTCGAAACGCTTGAATGTCGGGGCGAGCTTCTCGAGGATGATGGCTTCGCTGCGCCGGTCAACTTCGGTAACCACCTGCGACGCGAGGCTGCCGCCGGTGGACTTGTACTCGATGTCCTTTGGACGAGAACGCGCGATCATCTCACCCGCCGAAGTGGCAGCGCCGATTGCAAGATCAGCGAGTTCGGTAAGTTCGGCACCAGATAGTTTCATAAGGAATTCAGAACCTCGCTTGCGAGCCGTTTACTGTAGCCATGCGCCTTCCAGTGCCCCGGGCTCCAGCCTTGAAGGAAGCGGAAGAAGTCAGTCCACGCCACGGGGTACAGCTCACGCCAGTTGGCTTCGAGTGCGCTGCCGTCGATTACCTTCCCCGACCGTTCCAGCGCTGCGTGGAGAAACTCGAAATAATGATCCAGCAGAGTAGCTTCTCGACGCTCACACTCGTTCTCGTCGAAGCAGCTGCTAATGAAGTACGCAACATCTTTCATACCACAACCTCCACCGACGTACTGAAAATCAACGGCGGCAGCGTTCTTCCCGTCCGGACTAAAGCAGAAGTTCGCGAGCTTGGCATCGCCATGAACAAACGTTTGGAACGGGCTACCAGACAGTCGACGATCGAGCTCGCCTGCTGCTGCTTTCAGCGAACTGTCGTCGAGCGCATCCAGCTCATCGGGGCGAGTGGCGAGGTGCCAATACGTTCCGATGGCCCACAACTCCTCGGGCTGTTCTCCCATGAATGTGGCGTGGAAGTTGGCGAGCCATGACAGGCACGCATCGACCTCGGCGTCGGTCACGCTACGGCGGCGACCGGCGAACCCTGCCGCGTCCAGGTCCTCCAGCAGAAGAAGCACACCATCAGCACGATGCTCGACGGTAAAGCAGTTGGGCACCCGACAGGCATCAAGGCAACGCTCCGCATAGCGTCCATACCAGGCCGTCTCGACCTGATACGACTTGAGCTTTCGCAGATGCGATCGATCGGACGTCCAGCCGTACTTATGCGTTTGCTCGTCAGGCCAACGCACGTGCTTCAGAACAACGCTTGGTATCGTGCCACCCGTGAGATGACACCTCACGATTTGCCCATAGCCGCTCCACAGACTCTGGACGACCTCGGTGCTTGATATCGTGGCTGCGTCCGTCGCCTCCAGCACGGCTGCAGTAAGACTTGCGTCGAATCGATCCAACTCGGTCACGTCCCCTGGTCCTTGGTAAGTTCGGTTTCGCAACCTTGTATTCAACGATCAACAACAGCGTTGAGCATATCCTACGCGTGCATGAACGCAATTCGAATCCTCTTGGCGATAGCGACGCAGTCTCTCGGCCATGGCTCTTGACAGATCACAACTCGCATCGATTTACCGCGACGTTCGGGAAGCGGGAACACCAATGGGTGCCAATCGACACGGATCGACTTCCGTACGGTTTGAATTCAAGTTCGAGTGATCCAGAGCCAACTGACTCAATTCAGATCGTTTTTGACTCCCATTAACCGCAGATGGTATTCTTGAAGAGGAACTTTACCGAAAGACGTTATTTCATGGCCACATCAGAACAAGACATTGACAACTTCTATCGGTTCGCCAAATCGCGTCCAGAATCGAACAGGTAGAATCGAACAGGGACACCCAATGTTTGGCTTGACGGCCCCGTCGCTTGCCGGTTAGATTCTGAAGGTTCTTTCAGCTGGAGGCAGGAAAAGCATGCCCAGACAGGCGCGTGGTGAATACGTCAACCCAAACGAAGTGCAGATCCTGCATCTGGTGAATCGGTGCGTGCGCAGGGCCTATCTCTGTGGCGACGATCCTGTGAGTGGGCAGTCTTTCGAAATGTCGAACAGGATGTCGAACAGGGACACCCAATGTTAGCTTGACGGCCCCGTCGCTTGCCCGTTAGATTCTGACGGTTCTTTCAGTTGGAGGCAGATAAAGCATGCCCAGACAGGCGCGTGGTGAATACGTCAACCCAAACGAAGTGCAGATCCTGCATCTGGTGAATCGCTGCGTGCGCAGGGCCTATCTCTGTGGCGACGATCCTGTGAGTGGGCAGTCTTTCGAGCATCGGCGTGAATGGATTCGGCAACGTCTGGAGTTTCTCGCCGGCGTCTTTGCTATCGATTGCCTCACCTACACCATTATGTCCAACCACCTGCATCTGATCCTTCGCAGCCGACCGGATGTGGCCAAAGAATGGTCTGACGAACAGGTCGCAAGACGCTGGCTGAGGTTGTTTCCCAAGCGACGGGAAAAGGATGGCTCGCCTGCCGATCCCGAGGATTTCGAGATCTCCATGATTACCGGCGACAAGAAACGGCTGGCGGAAATCCGGCTGCGATTGTCGGACGTGAGCTGGTGGATGCGGTGCACGGCCGAGAATATCGCTCGACGCAGTAATCGCGAAGATCGCTGTACCGGTCGCTTTTGGGAAGGTCGATATCGGGCCCAGATGATTCTGGATGAGGCTTCTTTACTTGCTTGTGCGGCCTATGTGGACCTGAATCCCATTCGAGCGGCGATGGCGAAGACTCCGGAGGATTCGAAGTTTACGGGAGCGAAAGACCGCATCGATGATCTGGGCCAGCGTCAAACGAAGGCGAGGAAGACGCATGCCTGGGAACGCAGTCGACGCAGATCGCGCAGTGGCTGGCTCAGCCCGCTGGAGATCGATGAACGGACGGACGCTGTGGGGGCGGACGTGAGCCCGGTGAACCGTCGGGCAAGCCTGAAGGGTTTCCTTTCGATGTCGCTGGTCGAGTATCTAGAATTGCTCGACTGGACCGGTCGTCAGTTGCGACGCGACAAACGCGGCGCGATTCCCTCGCATCTGGCTCCGATTCTGGTGCGGTTGGGAGTGGACTCAGAGGGCTGGTGTGACCTTGTGAAGAAGTTCGGCAAGCTCTTCAAGCGGGCAGCCGGCAAAGCGGATAGTCTCGCCCGGGAGGCGGCGCGCCGTGGTGTCGGCTATCTACACGGCCCCGGCGCTCAGATGTTGAGTACCGAGTAGCTCAGCACTCTTCTTCGAACGGCCAGTGAGTAACGATTGCGTTCGCTGCTGCGCCATCTTTGATGATCGTGATGTTGTCGAGGTCGATTCGGTGGATTTGCCGACAAATTGACGCCGCGTCGCAGGCGTACAGTTTGCGAATCAGGAAATGGAGGAGCTTCGGGTTGCTCTAAACGTTGGGTGTCCCTTGATTGCCCTTCCGACGAACAGGTCGCAAGACGCTGGCTGAGGTTGTTTCCCAAGCGACGGGAAAAGGATGGCTCGCCTGCCGATCCCGAGGATTTCGAGATCTCCATGATTACCGGCGACAAGAAACGGCTGGCGGAAATCCGGCTGCGATTGTCGGATGTGAGCTGGTGGATGCGGTGCACGGCCGAGAATATCGCTCGACGCAGCAATCGCGAAGATCGCTGTACCGGTCGCTTTTGGGAAGGTCGATATCGGGCCCAGATGATTCTGGATGAGGCTTCGTTGCTTGCTTGTGCGGCCTATGTGGACCTGAATCCCATTCGGGCGGCGATGGCGAAAACGCCGGAGGATTCGAAGTTTACGGGAGCAAAAGACCGCATCGACGATCTGGGCCAGCGTCAAACGAAGGTGCGAAAGACGCATGCCTGGGAACGCAGTCGACGCAGATCGCGCAGTGGCTGGCTCAGCCCGTTGGAGAATGATGAAAGGACGGACGCCGTGGGGGCGGACGTGAGCCCGGTGAACCGTCGGGCAAGCCTGAAGGGTTTTCTTTCGATGTCGCTGGTCGAGTATCTGGACTTGCTCGACTGGACCGGTCGTCAGTTGCGACGCGACAAACGCGGCGCGATTCCCTCGCATCTGGCTCCGATTCTGGTGCGGTTGGGAGTGGACTCAGAGGGCTGGTGTGACCTTGTGAAGAAGTTCGGCAAGCTCTTCAAGCGGGCAGCCGGCAAAGCGGATAGTCTCGCCCGGGAGGCGGCGCGCCGTGGTGTCGGCTATCTACACGGCCCCGGCGCTCAGATGTTGAGTACCGAGTAGCTCAGCACTCTTCTTCGAACGGCCAGTGAGTAACGATTGCGTTCGCTGCTGCGCCATCTTTGATGATCGTGATGTTGTCGCGGTCGATTCGGTGGATTTGCCGACAAATTGACGCCGCGTCGCAGGCGTACAGTTTGCGAATCAGGAAATGGAGGAGCTTCGGGTTGCGCTAAACGTTGGGTGTCCCTTGATTGCCCTTCCTAAACGTTGGGTGTCCCTTGATTGCCCTTCTTTCTACTTGCGACTCTGTCTGCCCTTGGGTACGACGTGACCAGCGAATTGCCAGATCAGCAGCTGGCTTACAGCGAGCAAGATGCAGCTGGACTCTTAGGGATCTCCCCTCGAACCCTGTTCACCCTTCGCAAGGAAGGCAAGGTGCGCGCTGTAAGAATCGGGAAGCGGGTAATCTATTCTCGCGAAGAACTCCAGCGTTTCTTGGCCAGCTCTTCCGATTAGCAACGACTCCTCGGACTTTGTTTCTGCTTGGGCGATCCAACAAAGCAAGCGTGAGTGCCGCTCAAAATCGCGGCAATCCCCACGATCTCAGGGCAGTTCTCTCGCACAGCATGGCCAGTCCGTTTGGATTGGATTTCCTCACGATCAGCTCCGATTTGAATGACGTGTTGACCAAAAACCCGTGCGTCACTGGTTGCGGTTGGCTGCAGCATTGAACCCTGCCGACAACGTGCGAATTTGCCTAGGCGAAGTCAAAGTTGGTCGCCTCATGAGCAACGCTTGGCCGCACCTATGACTAGTCCGGGCAATTGCATAGGTCTATGCAGCCGTATGGCAAAACGATGCAAAACCAATGCAGCACATGCAAGAACGATGCTGCATGGGACCACCAGGCAAGCAAAAACCCCGCACAGAAGGGCATGTTTCTGCACGGGGTTGTAACTCAGTGGAGGCGGCGGGGATCGAACCCGCGTCCCGCAATGCTTCCATGAAGGCCTCTACGTGTGTAGTCGGCTATTTGGCGTTTCGCCTGACGCGGCCCTTGTCGACCTGGTCCGAATCAGACTAGACGAGAACTTGTTTAACTCAGTGCGTGCCCGACATGACACTGAGCGGTTCGGAATTGGCTACCAGCGTCCGGGCGTCTCCGACGAACCCCCTTAGCCGGGGCTACCTACTTCTAGGCGGCCAGCGCGAAGTTGCCTTCGACACTTAAAATTGTGATCAGCTTTTTACGTGGCCCACTGATCAACCACGACACGCCACCTTCACTTCCAGTCATCCGGTCGAATCCAATTCGCCCCCGACGATCGCCCTGCCCTGCACGCACCCTGAAAAGATACCCACACCAGCAAACGGCGACGTCGTACAGTCAATGGACTGTTTCCCAAGTATACACCACGAAACTACGTGGCTCTATTGGCATAGACGCGTTCCCAAACGTTCCGGTTCACAAATTTCGGAGAAAGCTGCAGCGCCCGCTCCTCGAGCCCGCCACCCATCCACAAGCAAACAAGTGGCAAGCCAATTAACAGACCAGCAAGAGGTACACAACGGCCCTCGCACAGACACAGCCCCTACTACTCGTAGTGCTTGATCTTGTCCCAGTACGCTTCGAAGGCCCCTTCTTTTTGGAAATCCGGATCGTTGTCCAGATCGTGACACTTCAGACACCGCTCCTGAGCTCGATCCAGCGGCAGTTGCATTGCCGTTCGTAGGCTCTCAATTTGCTCGTCCGTCGCATCCACATCTCCGTTCTCCGCGGCCACATGAGCCGACCCCGGACCGTGGCAGTTCTCGCAACCATTGCCATGCAAATGACGGGACTTTTCAAAGTCACGATAACCGGACACGTACGGAAAATAGTTCTGCGGATCCCAGCCCGTGACATGGCAACTCAAGCACTCCGGATCGTAATGGCGAGGTATCGAACTACGCTCGGTGGGGAACGCGATGTTGTGGGTGGCTTCGTGATGCGGCGTCTTCTGCCAGATGTCGAACGCCGTTTCGTGGCAATCCTTGCACGCCTCCGACCCAACGAACTGACGAGCGGTAGGGTGAGCGACCGGCTGTAGGACCAGTCGCGTCCAATCCGCCTTGTACATGTCTTTCAGCCGATCCTGGTAGGTCGCCAACGACTTGAGCATCTCTTTTGAATCGACAAATCGCTTATCCAGCGGAATGCGTTCGTAACGAATCGGCTTGTCGGTTCCCGGGTAGATTCCCAACACTCCGACATACATCCCCTTCTTGCCGGTTTGAATCAGGAATGAGCTTGTGCCCTCGATTTTTTGCGGTTCAAGTGCGGGTTCATCGGCACCACCGGCCGTGACGACAAGTCGAAAATCTTTCGCTTCAGCGCTGGATGTTGCGATGCGGATTGTTTCTTCTGTCGACGCATGGGCCAGGAGCAGCATCACATCGCATTTGGCCTTCACGAACTTCCGATGTGCGGCAACGATCGCGGCCGCGGGCTTCGTGAATTCAATATCGTCGCTGCGAATCCCGCGTTGTTCGGATTCACCTATAACTGCCGCGATGCCAACCTTGTACTTGCCGGCCTGCACGATCTTGTAACCATCGCTGACAGGAAACCCAAGAATGGAGACATTGGAACACAGGAGCGGTGTTGGTTCGCCCCCGGCGATCTCGACAGCCAACTCGCCGCTGTCCAGCCGCAGGTCATCGGGCCCGAGCCCAACGGCCTCGTACTCCATTTTCTTCAGCGAAGTCATCGTTGTCTGGAATTTGATTGCGGCCTGGGGACCGAATCGTCGCACCTGATTGCCAACGTCCACCGGCACCATGTCCCAACCCCGGGCCAGCAGTTCGCGATAGAGCGTTTGCCGTCGCGCCAGTCCGCCTTTCTGGTTCGCGAGCCCCGTGCAACCGCAGGGTTCAATGTAGCCATGTTGTCGCCCGGTAATGAAGAATGCGAATGCGGGCTTTGTCCAGTCCTCGCAGTACTTCCTGCCCTCCGCCGAGGTGCTGGCCGTACTGCTACTGGCGGGTTCCTGACTAACGGCATACATCGAAAGCGCGGTCAGGCAAAGTACCGCAAGACAAAGAAGACAAGAAGCGGCTCGAAGGTGATTCCTCATTCGTCTATCCGTGAGAATTTGAGTTTCGGTCGGACCGTGCAGCATGTCTGATCGCGGCCCACGTGGGGTTGTATCCAAACTGCCAACCCACGTCACGGTTAACCGTGGCCTCGCTTAACCGTGGCCTCGTTTCCATGCTACCTAGCTAGCTTGCCGTCCTGCATTTTTCGAGGCTGCAATTGGCCGGGAAAATCAGTGAGTGGAAAACTGCACTTTGATCGCAAACTGTTCGATTTCAGGGTGTTTCGTATCAAATACGACGCGTGCAATTGCTCCCTGTTTGGATCCCAACCGCTGGACAATGGGGCTGCCGGGTTTCACGATGATCGACATTGGAAAATTCCTCGCGACAACCTTCTCATTGCCGTCGTCGTCGATGTCCTTGACCTCCCGTGGTGTCCCAATTTCTGCGGTCAGCGCGTCGGACGGATCGGTCGAAGCCAACGTGATATCGACGATATCCTTGTGCTTGCCCTTCACCAACAGGAACATCTTTTCGACGTGTCCCTTCGCGGCAGAGACCGGCCCTAGCACGAGCGTATTCTTTTCGTCGTTGTACCTTTCGCGACTTCCAATCACGGAGATATCGCTAACGACCGAGATATCCACCGCGACGTCCATCGGCGGTACGTCGAGCTTGTTCGTTTTGAGTGAAATGAGTTGACGGACGATGCCCACCGGCAAGCCCGGTTTGATATCAACGCGAACCTTGATCGCGGATTTCGCATTGGAATCCATCCATTTATCACGCGGCAAGGGCTCCGTCGTCAATGTAAAAAAGTCCGCCGTCTCCTCGTTGGAGAAATGATGGTCGGTAATCACAAGATCCGTATCACGGTAGCCGTAGACGATCGTCGTAAAGGATTGTGGCTCGCTGCGCGAGATACGACTGAACTTGACCATCGGCAGGTCGGGCATGGCCAACTGTAGAACTTTGCCGTACACCGAAAAGATGATCTCTCGTTGGTTCTTGTCGTTGGTCTCAATCGTCGCACTCTGGCGAAACTCTCGGTCGTAGCTTTTGGCTTCCCACGTCAGCGTGACGTCGGCCGTTTCCCCGGGCTTGATTGAATCCTTGCCGAGTGAGCCGACGGTACATTTGCAGGTCGTATCGAGAACCTTCAGGGTCAGAGGGCCACTACCGATATTCTGTACCTTGAACGAATGGGTTTCGCTTTCATTTCGCGCCATGACGCCGAAATCATATTCCACTTCCGACACAACATAGACACGCGGCTTGGCGTCCTTGATCGCCGGTCGCTGGGCACCCTTTGGACTGGCGCTGAGCTCATGTCCGGCGAGATACATCTCGGGTTCGCGGTATTCGGAGAACGACGACGAAGCGCCGACGGCCGTACCCAGTCCAATCGCCACGACGGGAATGAGCCAAAGTAAACCGATAGATGACTTTTCTTTATTATTCACGTCGATTCTCGCCTGCGTCGCCGACGGTCTGCCCCAAGAAACCGCCAAATTGTCCCATATATGGTAGCCTGCCCGGTCCGTTCCGTGAACAACATACGCAGAACGTTGCAAAAAGGGTCGCGGCCCCGCAAAACAGTTTGGCAGTTGCGCTAACATGTCGAGGAAATGAAATGCGATCGCAGCCGGGGGAGAAGTTCGAGCTATTCGGGATGACCGGCCAGGTGACGGCATGTTCGGATTCCGGGGCATTCATCGAGTTCGCCGGGCAGAGCTCGCTTATGATCCTGACAAACTGCGAAGGGACGCACGACTGCGTCATTTCAGCCACACTGCCCGACTGGATGATCAACGAGGCCGCTCGGGCAACCATTCGCCAGAAGACCTTGTCATTCTTCGAACTGGATACGGAATTGTCGTGCAGCGTGAAGCTGTCCGCCGTACACGTTGACTCGAGCAATTCGGGTACTCGAAAGCAGCCCTACGTTGCGGCGGTCGTCGGGGAACCGAACGGTCCGCATGGAGCCAACCCGTATCGATCTCCGCCGAAACAATTGACCATGGAGGAGATCGTCCGCACGGTGGCGCCCGGCTACCGATGGGACCACGTCGAGCCTGACATCTATTCCGTCCCGCGGCGATTTGACCTGGCGTCGATGTTTTCGATTTCCGTCGCCTTCGCGTTGCTGTTTTCGATCATGCGGGCCCTGGATGCTCCGCCGCTGCTGATTGCTTCGTTCGCGATTTTCTTCACTTCCGTCGGGGTCGCGCAGGCGATGCTTTTCAATGGCAACAAACCTCGCGAAGCCTCGATTATTGCTGGCCTGGTTTGCGGCTTCATGTTGGTACTGTGGGCCGGATACCTGATTGGCAATGTCATGGAGTCGATTCTCATGGCACTCTGTTCGATTATCTGGGCCCCCATCGTTGGCTACTTTGTCGGGACGATCAACGGCGGCATCTGGCTGATTACGGACTACCTGCGCACGTGGCTGGAACGTCGACAAGCACACACCACGGAACAGGATGATCGTCCGGGCCCCTTTGATGACATGGTTCCCAAACATGCGAATGAGGAAACGAATACGACGCCGGAGCAGTAGGCAGTAGGCAGTAGGCAGTAGGCAGTGGGTAGTTCCCGATGTTCGCGTCGCTGTCAGCACGCTATATAATGCCACGATCCAATCGGCCATCTCGAAAGACATACCAATGAAACGCTTCCATCCGCTTTTGCATTTACTGTGGCTGGCGTTCATGCTGCCAGGCTTTTCCCACGCCGAAGATCGACCAAACTTCCTGTTCGTGATCGCGGACGACTGTACCTACTGGGATATGGAGTGTTACGGCGGACAGGCAAAGACGCCGAATTTGAATCGACTGTGCGAACAGGGAATGAAGTTCACGCAGTGTTTTCAGGCGGCCCCCATGTGCTCGCCAACTCGACACTGCCTCTACTCCGGACTCTACCCCGTGAAATCGGGAGCCTACCCCAACCACACCTTCGTCAAAGAAGGGACGAAGAGCATCGCCCACTACCTTCAGCGCGCAGGTTATCGTGTGGCGCTGTCAGGCAAGCAACACATCAACCCAAAGAGTTCTTTCCCGTTCGAGTTATCTGCAAAAAAGAACAATCCGGACATGGCCGCCGTCAACAAACTCTTCGGCGAGTGCCACGCACACGACATTCCGTTTTGCCTGTTCGCCTGCTCGAACGAGCCCCACACGCCGTGGAACAAAGGCGATGCGTCAGCGTACCCACCAGAGAAGCTCAAACTACCCGAGTTCTTCGTCGACACACCCGCAACCCGCGAAGGCTATTCAAAGTACCTCGCCGAGATCACCTACTATGACAATCAGGTTGGGCAACTGTTGGCCTCGCTTGAGAAACATGGTCACGCCGACAACACGCTGGTAATGGTCGTCAGCGAACAAGGCAACGCTTTTACGCATGCAAAGTGGACCTGCTATGACATGGGATTGCAGAGCGGAATGGTGGTACGCTGGCCTGGCAAGGTAAGCCCGGGATCCACCACCGATGCCATGGTCGAATACGTCGACGTCGTACCAACATTTCTGGCAGCCGCGATGGCACCGGAACCCTATGGACTGGACGGCAAATCCTTCATGCCAGTACTCACCGGGCAGGCAGACACTCACAAGGAGTACTCCTTTGGGCTGCAGACAACGCGCGGCATTATCAATGGTTCGGAGAGTTTCGGTATCCGCAGCATCCGTTCGCGGGATTATCGCTACATTCTGAACTTGAGCCCCGAAACGAAGTTCACAAACGCCGTGAACCGATCCAATTGGTGGAAGGAATGGGTCGCGTTGGCCGAATCGGGCGATGAACACGCCAGAAAAATGGTCAACGCGTATCAACACCGACCTGCGGAAGAGCTGTTCGATGTAAACAAGGACCCGCACAACCAACACAATCTCGCCAATGACAGCGAGCTTGCTGCGGTGCGTTCCGAATTGCGAGAACGCCTACTACAGTGGATGGCGTCACAGGGCGACCAGGGCCAGAAGACGGAATTGGCGGCCCACGAGCACCAGTGGAATCGCCGCCCCAAGAAACGAAACAAGGACGGCAACAGGAACTAATCGAGTTCCGCCGACGAAGACACGGAAGGAAAGGCTATGCATTCCACATTGAGGGCCTACGTTACGGCTACCAGTTTGCTCATGGATGCTGACGAAAGTCAGGTCGACGAACGCGGACGTTCGAAAGCCGTTTCGACGGTTTGGGCCGAGATGCCCAACATGTCCGCAGACCTCATCACGACAGCTGAGCAACTCATGGACGATCCGACACTGTCGCATGGTGAACCCTGCGGCAACGAAGAACGCTGGCTAAGGGCGATCGTGGACGAAGTTGGAACACCGGGTAAATCCGAACTCTCCACGGATGAGTCGTGGGCAAGCATCGCGAGGTTTACGGCATGGTTGGCGTTCTGTATGCGACAGGCGGCAACGTATGCGGAAGACTCGGACTTCGGCAAGAGCGGCTTCGAGCGAATTCGCGATCTGCTGCAAGAAGCCGAAGACTACGAGAAGGCCAACTTCTCCGCGGCGGTGACCGAGGCTAGCCTGCACATGGCTTCGACCGAATCGGAAACCAGCCGGGCGATCGTCGACGCATACGATGATTTGATTCGCGGTCTCAGCTAGGTCGCGTCTTGACGGCCCAATGTATTCATTCTCGACTTGCGAAGTTCCGTAAGCGAAGATCAGACCGATTTTGAAACGCGAAGATCGTGGGTCCGGCTCTTGCGTAACAGTGTCCTTGCGTCCTTGCGTCCTTGCGTCCTTGCGTCCTTGCGTCCTTGCGTCCTTGCGTCTTGGCGTCTTGGCGTCTTGGCGTCTTGGCGTCTTGGCGTCTTGGCGTCTTCATTCCCCTAAATGCAACGCCGTGAAGCCGAACGAAAGGGCCTGCAAACATCCGAAAACGGCACAAAAAACGAGCGACTCCCGAGAGAGCCACTCGTTCACTTTCTGTCCATAGATTCAACGAACCCGGGACTAGGTTCCGAATTCGCTTGAAAGTGCAAGTATATCTGCAAAGTCGATGACACCGCTCCCGTCGAAGTCCATCTCGGCGAGGGCCGCATCAACTTCCTCTCCGAATGCTGAGGACATCATCAGGAAGTCGCCAAAGTCAACTTCGCCGTTGCCATCGAGGTCAGCTCGCGGCGCGACACTCTCCCCCTGCGGACCTTGAGCCCCGTTGTCGCCACCGGGGCCATCACCACCGGGACCATCACCGCCGGGACCATCACCGCCGGGACCATCTCCACCGGGACCATCTCCACCGGGACCATCTCCACCGGGACCATCTCCACCGGGACCATCACCACCGGGACCATCTCCACCGGGGCCATCACCGTTCGGACCGTCACCTCGCCCATTATTGGGCCGATCTCGGTTTGGTCGGTCTCGATCAGGACGATCGCCATCGGGCTCTTCACCGTTCGGACCATCACCACCGGGGCCATCACCGTTCGGACCGTCCCCTCGCCCATCATTGGGCCGATCTCGGTTTGGTCGGTCTCGATTAGGACCATCACCATCTGGCTCGTCACCATCTGGCTCGTCACCATCTGGACGATCATCATCGGGCTCGTCACCGTTCGGTCCGTCCGGTCGCCCACCATTAGGCCGATCTCGATCAGGCCGATCTCGATCAGGTCGATCACCATCGGGCTCGTCACCGCCTGGCCGATCGCCGCCTGGTCCGTCGCCGCCTGGTCCGTCGCCATTTGGTCCATCCGGTCGCCCGCCGTCAGGTCGGTCACGATCTGGGCGTTCACCACGTGGGCCATCGGGACGTTGGCGGTCAGGTCGTTCACCATCGGGACGTCCGTCCGCCGGACCTTCAGGCTCGATTCCCAACAGGATCGCCAGCTCTCCCACCTCGGCGTCGTCCGTGATGTCGACATCGTCACGCACGTTGCTACTTTGGACCGTCATCCGTCCATCGACTTCACCAGACAGACTCACGGAGTTGTCTCCGCCCCCCAGTCGCAGCGTCGCGTCGCCTTCGACCTCACCGTTGATGCTTACGGCATCGTTACCCTCGCCTCCGCGATAGCGGAGATTGTTGCTGGCCTCGCCGGCGACGGTTAGCGAGTTGTCACCGTTCCCCAGCGAGAGCGAAACGTTTTCGTCGACTTTGGCGGCTTCGTGAATCGAAACCGAATCGTTGCCGCCGCGGGCCTCAACAACAAAGTTGCCGTCAACGTCCCCGTGCATTTCGACCGAATTGTCGCCACCGCCAAGTCGGAGATTCACATTGCCTTCGACCTCGACGTCTTCAGCGATCGTCACAGCATCAGCACCGGCACCACCACGGTAGGAGATGCCATTTTCAACTTCACCGCTGTTGATGTTTACCGTGTTGTCGCCATTACCGAGGCTAATACGGAGCGTTTCAAGTTCTGTTTCCCCCAGATCGAGCGTTAGCACATTGTCTGCACCGGTCGGTGCTTCAGGGGCTTCCGGTCCACCACCTTCACCGTCCTCACCGCCGGGCCCATTCCCCGGTCCGTCACCGTCCGGTCCATTCCCCGGTCCATTCCCCGGTCCATTCCCCGGTCCATTCCCCGGTCCGTCACCGCCAGGCCCATTGCCATCGCCCGGAGTTCCATCGCCTTCGTCAACGGGATCCTCTTCACCATCGCCTTCGTCAACGGGATCGTCCTGTCCGTTGTCGGGTTCTTCCGGATCGGCCTCCGGACGGGCCGGTCGGTCGAGATTCACACTCAACGATTCGACGCCCGAGAACTCGCCGAGCACAATTCCATCATCCGTAACGACCAGCTCGCTGTCTTCATTCAACGAAACGACAACTTCGCCATCGGCATCGCCTTCAATGACAAGGTGGCCGTCATCGATCGCTGCCGACGCCGTCAGCAGCACGCGTGACTCCAGAGATTCTGCTTTCAATCGTTGCGTCTTCTTCCCCTGAAATGTCTTTTTTCTGGTCATGATCGGAGTCTCGTTCTTTCTGATTGAATAACCGCACCTGTTCCCAGCCGAATGGAGGATTCTCCGTGGCTATCCTTCCTATACGCCGGGGACGCTGCCGAGTCGCCCGCGGGGACGACAGAATTGCGAAGCGAGATAGTTTGGCGTTTTATCGAAGAATTCCACGAAGATTTGGTAGATCGAGCGAACTACCTCCGTTTGCCAACGGGCAACGCGACGATGCGATGCTGATAGAAATATCGAGCGTTGGACTCCGCCCCTTGGCCTTCGATTTGAACCTAGTACGCTTTCGAGAACACGGCTTTTCGCGTTGTCGGCTTGCCCGTGAAGATGCACGTGCCTCCAAAGGGCTCCTGGTTCTCAGGAATGCACCGAGTCGTCACCTTCATTTCCTTCAGCATTTTCACAACCTCTTCGTCCTCACACCAGGGACTGACTGCGAAGCCACCGGAAATCTTCTTTTCGTTCTTCGACGCGAAGAACTTGCGAAACTCATCCAACGAGTCGATCTCGTGCGTGTGTTCCGTCCGGAAGGCAAGCGCCCGCTCGTAGAGACCGGTCTGAATCTCATCCAGAATCGAAGTCACATTCGCAACCAACTCCGCTCGTGGCACACCGGACTTATCCTTGGGTGACTTGTCACGTCGTCCCAAAAAGACGCTGTCGTTGGCGACATCCCGAGGTCCAACTTCCATTCGCAAGGGTACGCCGCGTTTGATTTGCTGCCACGTCTTTTCTCCGCCGCGCAGATCGCGATCGTCAATGATGATCTCAACGTTACGATCACCGTACCGCTGCTCGCTGAGTTCCTTTTTCAGGTTGTGACAATACTCCAGCACCTGAGCTCGCTCTTCGTCCTTGCGATAGATGGGCAAAATGACGCCGTGTGCCGGAGCGAGCTTCGGCGGTAACACCAGACCATCATCATCCGAGTGCGTCATGATCAGAGCTCCAATCAGGCGCGTGGAAACACCCCATGACGTCGTCCACGCATAGACTTCCTGGCCATTCTGGTCCTGGTATTTGATTTCCTGCGCCTTGGCAAAGTTCTGCCCCAGGAAGTGTGACGTACCCGCCTGCAGTGCCTTTCGGTCCTGCATCATGGCTTCAATACTGAGCGTCATGACAGCACCGGGAAAGCGTTCGTCGGCAGACTTCTCGCCTTTTATGACGGGCACGGCCATGTAGTTCTCGGCGAAGTCAGCGTACACGTCCAGCATCTGCTGCGTCTCTTCGCGTGCTTCCTCTTCCGTCGCATGCGCCGTGTGACCTTCCTGCCAGAGGAACTCGGCCGTCCGCAGAAAGAGCCGCGTGCGCATCTCCCAACGCATCACATTGGCCCACTGATTGATCAGCACCGGCAAGTCGCGATACGACTGAATCCACTTCGCGTAAGACGCCCCAATAATGGTCTCACTGGTCGGGCGAATGATATAGGGCTCATCCAGTTTCCCCGCCGGACGCAGTCCACCGGCCGGATCCGGTTCCAGTCGATGGTGGGTTACGACGGCGCATTCCTTCGCGAAGCCTTCGACATGTTCGGCTTCTTTCTCAAGAAAGCTCATGGGGATCAGCAACGGGAAGTAGGCATTCTGCACCCCGGTCGCCTTGAACATCGCATCCAGCGAGCGTTGCATGTTCTCCCACAACGCATAGCCCCATGGCTTGATGACCATACAGCCGCGCACCTGAATCGCGTTTTCGGCGAGGTCCGCGCCTTTGATGACTTCCTGATACCATTCGGCGTAGTCTTCTTCGCGTGTCGGAGTTATCGCCGTCTTCTGCTTTGCCATGGTTCCATCGCCTAATTCGGGGTGACGCGCCATCCAGGAGGACGCCGTATCGTGGTGCTTGTTCGCAAAATAATGCATCGGGACACCCCATGGATACCCGGATGCTTGGGGCCAGTCGACGGATATCCATCGATGTCCTCCAGCCCGCAGTTTTTAGCAGATCGTACTCGTGTTCGAACAGGGGCATTTGCACCCGGAATTCGAGCAACACGGCTCGTATTCGGGCGAATCAGAGTCCATTTCGCGACCGCAGAACTAGCCATCTCCGCGACGCCGCGCAAACGCGATCGCCGCATTGAGGAAACTGATGGCCGCAATGCAAAACTGAAAGGCCGCCATGCCTTTTGTCGCTGCGGGACTGTACTGCTGGTTCGAGTAGTTCAATCCGTCAAGGAACGCGAAGCCCGCGCCGGTGAAAGCGAGCCCCACAAACAGAAAAACAATCCAGTCTGGCAGACCAAGGAATCGGCGGCGTTGGGTCATAGCTGGCTCCAAACGGGTTCGAGGTCGACGGATGACGATGATTTGTAGCGATGCGAACGAAGCTACCCAGCGCTCGCCAGCTTCGACATCGTCGCGTAAAGATCGAGGTCGCTGCGACCGGCAATCACCGTGAATGCATCGCGGATCTGTGAAAGCCCGAATGCCAACAGGAAGTTTGAGTTACGTCCGAACGACTTGCTGCCCAGCACATAGAACCCCGGCTCGGAAGTTTCCCACGTACACTGCCCTGCCGCATCAAGTTCCAGGACATCGACCGGCCCGACTTCCCGCAGCCACCCAGCCGTGCCCGCCGGTGCCTCGCTGGAGCTGCACTGTTCGACCTGTAGTTCCGAGTAGATGCCGGTGTTCGGTCGGAAACCGACGTTCGCCAGAATCTGGTCGAACTGCCGCTCGCCCGCCAGCTTGCCGCCGAAGGTTACGGTGAATTCCTTTTTCGAATCGTCGTAGCCAATTGCCACCACCGATGTCTGGTCGAATTGCTCGACCGCGCTGGAATTCGCAAGCCGTGCGAGTTCACGTCGGCTGGCCAGTCGGTCGTCGTCGCTGACCGGCAAGGGCCCATCGTCATGCTCCTTCTCTCGACGAGTCACCCACGTCACTTGCGTATCGGAAGCCTGTTTTGCAAGTTCGGTCAACGCCACCACGTTCGTCGCAGCCGAGTAACCCGACCCCACAACCAAGGAACGCTTGCTTTCGAACTTCGCCCGATCCGCTCCGAGGATATCTGGCAGCGGAGCACTGAAATGCTGGCGACATTGCAGTTCGCCAAGGGCCGGGATGCCTCCGTGCCCCAGAAAATTTGGTTGATCCGTGACGCCGGTGGTATCGATCACCACGTCCGCTTCGATCACATCGTCGCCGCCGGGAGTTCGAACGTGAACGCGAAACTGATACTGACTGCGATCCAGGTCACCCGCGTCCGATTTCAGGATTCCGTCGCGACCAACGTAGAGCACCTCGACCTTTTCGTGGACGCATTTTGAAAGCAGGTCGGACTTCGCGAGCGGCAGCAAGTACCTTTTCGCGAACTCGGTTCCCGTCAGCAACGCGTCATCCGCCGGCAGATCAAGATCCTCGACCTGCGCCTGCAATGCCGCTCGGCCCAGCGAAGAGCTGTTCATGCCGAACGGGCTGAACATTTTTACGTGTCCCCAACGTTGCACCGCCGCTGCGACAGTATGCTGCTCGACCACCGCCACGTCATAGCCCAGATATCGTGCGTAGAGTGCCGCTTCCAAACCAATCGGGCCAGCTCCCAAAACGACGACACGTGGGATTCGCTCGTCTTCTAGCTCGTCTTCTAGCTCGTCCTGCACGCTATCCTCGAGACCTTCGCTGTTCGCATCGTCCTCAATTGGTTCTTCGTCTGCCATTAAACTCGTTGCTTATATGATTCGAATTTGTTGTTTTGGAATGCTCTCGCGGAGACTCCCGCATGGATTCCGCCATCCACACGGGCCCGCACACGGACTCATCGCAGAATACGAAACGCCTCGGTGTCCAGACTGGCGGCATCATCCAACAAAAGCCGCGTCATGAACACCGCAGTCACCGGAGCCAAATGTAAACCGCTACGAAAATGTCCCGCCGCGACCGTCAGGTTGTCGAGCCCTGGCACGCGCCCCATGAACGGCAGCCCATCGGGCGTCTTCGGCCGCAGACCCGCCCACGTATCCACGATCTCGGCGTCACTCAACTCGGGCACCACAGAACGCGAATAGGCCATTAGCTCGGCAGTGGCCTCCTCCGTTGTACTCGCGTCAAACCCAACGTCTTCCACCGTCGCCCCCACGATCAAATGGCCATCCAGCCGAGGCACCAAGTACCGCAAACCTTCATTGATGACATTGCGGAACAGCGGCCGCTCGGTTTTCCAAAGCAGCAACTGACCACGCCACGGCTCGATCGGCAGCGAAATCCCCAACGGCTCGAGCAACGACGCCGACCACGTTCCGCCGCAAAAAATGTACTCGTCTGCTGTCAGCACGCCCGCACTCGACGCCAGCCCGGTCACTCGGCCGTTCTCAACCAGCGTACGTTGCACATCCACATTCGACAGAAACTGCACACCACGTTGCTCGCAACCGCGGATCAATGCCTTCAAATGCCGCGGCGATCGCAACTGCATTTCTTTCGGCAAGTGGTAGGCCAAGGAGACCTGATCGGCGATCGATTCGAGCTCGGGCTCCAGCTTGACGAGTTCATCCCTCGACAACTCGTTTGCCAGCACTCCTTCGGACTCCGCCTGCCGTGTAGCGACACGCAGGGAGGCTGCCTCCGCCTTGCTGCGAGCGAAGTAAATTCCGCCACATTCGCGTAGTTCGTTGTCGATTCCGGTCTCGGCAAGCAGACGCTCGGACCACTCTATGTGAAGTTCGTGACTCGCCGTACGAAGCTGTTCCAGCGGATCGTGAGTTGCTTTGGCCAGCGGCGGTGGCAGAATCCCTACGCCCACCCAGGACGTGGCGCGACCGGGTTGTCGCCGATCGACAATCGTGACCCGCTTGCCTCGTCCCGCAAGCTCCCACGCAACCGACAGGCCGATGACACCACCGCCCACAATCAGGAATTCAGACATCCGCTGCTGTTTTGCCGCCGCTATTCTGCAGCTACCAATTGCCGGTTCGATTTACAGGTCGTGACGCCAGCGACCATCCGCTTCGCATCGTACCAGAATCTGAAAAACAAACAGCCGACGAGCGTTCTCCTCGCGGATGCATTCTTCGCAAACATCCAAGGCGAACGCCCGCCGGCTGCTGAGAGCCAATCGGTTACGCAATCCGTGTTACAACGCTACGTTTTCTTCGGTTTGGGCAACTTCTTGGTCGCCTTCACAATATCGTCGGCCTGATGCCGCTGCTTGTAGCCATCGTAGAACAGCTTTTCGCGCACGATGCCTTCGCGATCGATCAGAAATGTGCCAGGGAGCGGGACGCCGTCGATCCGCGATCCCTTGGCCTTCTTGTTGCGGATTCCCCATTCGTCGATCGTCTTGCTTCCCTTGTCCGAGAGCAGGCCGTAACGAATCTTCTGGCTCTTGCCGAACTTGTTGAGCACCTCTACGTCGTCGTAGCTAATCGCCACAAGCTGCACTCCGGCTTCCTTCACCAACTCAAGGTCCTTTTGCAACTGCACCAGTTGCTTCTGACAGTGCGGTCACCAACTGGCCGAACGATGAAAGACAACCGCGACCGGGCCCTTCTTCAGCAGCGTCGACAGCTTTACTTTGCGATCGAGCTGATCCTTCAACTCAAAATCGGGAGCCTTCGCACCGACCTTGATTCCCGGGGCATCGTCTTTATTTTCCTGAGCCATCACACTGAGCGACAGCAGACCGACTATCAGTAACACCGCGGTTCGCATAATTGCACCTTGTTTTCTGTCCTGAAGTAACCGAAGAATTCGTCCCGATTGTACCGCCCGCGTGGGGCCGGGTCGAAGGGCCCGCCCCGCCACTGTCCGCCGGCAATGTGCCTGACTATACAGTAGGGCTAGTGAAGTTCGCGGGCAATCACACGCGAATTTGCAGAGGAAGATGTTGCCCACATGTCCCTCAGGATTAAATGGGCTTTACCGCGAATTCAATGCTTTGGCCCAGCTGGCCTCGGCAACGGACTCACTCATGCGGAAACGAAACGCGGAAACTACAGGACTCTCATCAACGATCTGACGTTCCAACTATGCCAGAAGGCCACACTATTCATCGACTCGCTCGCGACCACAATCGCGACTACGCCGGGCACAAGCTGAAGCTCAGCTCGCCACAGGGCCGGTTCACGGAAGACGCCGCCACGCTCAGCGGCAAAAAGCTCAAGCATGTGGAAGCTCACGGCAAGCACCTCTGCTACGTGTTCCCCGCCGGTCGCCGCCTCCACATTCACCTTGGACTCTACGGCAAATTCCGCACGCACAAACTCCCTCCGCCCGAACCGCGCGGAGCCGTTCGCCTGCGAGCCATTGGCAAGGCGAAGGCGTTTGATCTCAATGGCCCCAATTGCTGCGAACTCATCACCAACGACGACTGGCAGAAGATCCGGGATCGGCTTGGTCCCGATCCACTCCGCGATGACGCCGACCCCGAGAACGTCTGGGACCGGGTTCAACGGAGTCGCCAGGCGATCGGCAAACTGCTGATGGATCAATCGGTAATCGCGGGCGTTGGCAACGTGTATCGGGCCGAAGCCCTTTTCCTACAGGGCATTCACCCCGAACGCCCCGGGAAAGAAGTCACGCGAGATGAATTCGATCGTCTCTGGCTTCGCCTCGTCGAACTGCTGAACATCGGTGTGAAATACAATCGCATCATCATCGCCTCGCCCAAGGACGTCGGCAAACCGCGCAGCCGCATGAATCGCGATGAACGGCTCCTTGTTTACAAGCACAAGGTTTGCTCGAACTGTGACGGCGAAATCATGTGGTGGGACCTTGGAGGACGAAAAGCTTACGCCTGCGAGAGGTGTCAAAAGTGACCACGATGTTACGACCGACACATGGCCCGCAAACTCATATCGCAAAACGGCGCTTGCCAGCGGTGACATCCCAGTCGAGGAAATCAGAAACATGAATGGAAATCTATGCCTCCTGGTCAACCTGGCATCGACATGGGCCATGCTGGGTTTGATCTGGCTCATTCAGATCGTCCACTATCCATTGTTCGAGCTTGTCGGATCGACGACTTTCCGCGAATACGCCGACCGGCATCAGCGTCTGATCACGTTTGTCGTCCTGCCGCTGATGTTCGCGGAACTCCTGACAACCGTGCTGCTGTACTACAACCGCCCTGCCACCATCCCCAACTGGACAGTCATCACGGGCATCGTACTGGTGCTGATCATTTGGGCCTCAACGTTCTTCCTTCAAGTACCACAACACGGCCAACTATCGCTGGGCTTCGACGCAGCCGTGCATCGCCAACTGGTAAATGGTAATTGGATTCGCACGTTCGCATGGAGCCTGCGCGGCTTGCTGACGTTCTGGATGGCATGGCTTGCGTTAACGGCGCGTTGAAGCCGCGACAACGTAGGCCGAATTCATCCCGCAGGATGGACATTCTTGTCCGTCATAACAGGCGCCGTGCGCAGGGACGGACAGGAATGTCCAACCCACCAAACTACGAACGAATTCGCACTGGCTCGACCGAAGTCATGCGGCGTGCGTCGTCGTCGCTGAGCCGGCGATTACGTCCGCGAGTTCAGAAATGCGCGCATCCAATTCATGAAATCGCAGGACGTAGCTCCGCGCGTTCTTTCCCTTTTGCGCCACCAGCTCCGCATCGCCATGATACCGACGGATCGCTTCAGCCATGCCCTCGGGCGTTCCGGCAACTTCCCCGAAGTCGTGCCGAGTCAACATCTCGTCCGGGTTCACGTCCAGCGACACAATGGGCGTCGACAACTTTGCGGCCTGCAGGAACGCGTTGGGGAAACCTTCGCTGGCGGACGTGTTGATCAACAAGAAAGCCGAAGCGTACAGTCGATCAATTTCATGAAATGGCACGTGCGCGATCACTCGGACATTGGACGGAGCGTCTTTGAGCAGCCGCGCACCCAACGGCGAATCGCAGTCGTTCATGACCATGCAAAACGGAACGTCCGGACACGCCGCGGCTACATGAAGGCAAATGTCCGCTCGTTTGACATCACAGTCAGCTCGGCCAACCCACAACACGTGCTCCTTCGGCGTCGCCGCCAGCTCGCGGTCAATCGCCGTATCCACAGGATTGCGAATCAGCCAACCATCGCGACCAAATTCGCGACGCAGATCGGTTCGTTGCTCTTCGGTCTGCACAACCACAGTATTCGCATTGCGGAGTGCGTAGTCGCGATACTTTTCCGCTCGAGCCAACCTGCCGGTCGCCGTCTCGTCGACGGGACGAACGTCTTCGATGGAAGTCAGAAACAGCATCGACGACGCACGACGCGCCCGCGCCGCCGCAATGACGTTAGCCGTGGGATCATGCACGCCAAAGCAGGCCACCACATCGGCTGAGAGTCGAGTGAAAGCCGCATACGGCATGGGGTTTTCGGTGAGTCGTCGACGGACGGAATTCCAGAGTTTGGTAATTCCCCCTTGCTTCCCGGGCATCGGCACGACGTGAATGCCTTCGACGGTCGGGGACGCAATTCCGTCATCCGGTCGCACGGCAAACGTCACGTCATGCGTGCGTTGCCGGGCCAGCCCACGGGCAAACGTTAGTGCGCGAACTTCCGCACCGCCGAACGTCCGGGTACTCCCGGGCACAAACAGCGGGGTCGCACCCAATCGGAAAAAACAGATACCGGCCATTTTCAACTCCAGGGTCAGGCAGCGTACACCAGTTTTCCGGTGGAGAATGTTTCGTCCAACAATTGATCCAGTTCCGCACTTCGCTCGACCACATCGTGATAGGCGATAACATAGCGACGGGCGCGATCTGCAATATCAGAACGCTTCGGACCATTACAAAGTCGGTCGATTTCCGTCGACATCTGATCGAGATCGCCTTCGACACAGACGCCGCAACCGTACTCACTGAGCATGTTTCCCGGATCCACCTGCAGCGACACAACCGGCTTGCCGTACTTGGCAGCCTGCAGGAACGAATTCGGAAAACCTTCCGCCGCGGACGTATTCACCAACACCGCCGCCGCCGCAAAGAACGATTCAATCTGTTCGAAGGGAACTCGCTCGATGATCCTGACGTTCTCCGGAGCCGTTCGCCGAATCGCGTCAAACGTCTTCTCGTCGTGGTTGTTCATGATCATCTGAAACTGAACGTGAGGGCTGCGGCGTGCCAGTTCAACGCACAGATCCGCACGCTTCGAAAACGTATCGGCTCTTCCGACCCAGAGTGCCGTGGGTGGTTGTCGTCGCGGTTGAACCTTGAAACGACGACTACACTCGATCGGATTGCGAATCAGGTCCGCATCCACTTCCATCCGCTTCAGCATTTCCAACTGGTAGGGCGTCTGGGCCACGACACGGTCCGCTTCCGACAACGTGTAACGACACAGCTCGCCAATTTCCCCGTACGCTCCGCGATTCCGCCGACCATAGCGATTGGCGTCTTCGATATTCCGGTCCGAGGTCAAAAACACGATCGCTCGTTTTCCGGATTCCTTCGCCGCACGCACGATGCTGGCGGTATCGTTGCGAACGCCAAAACACAGCAACACGTTTGTCTCGAGATCGCGATAGAAGGGATCCATCGCCGGCAAGCTGGTGAAACGTTTCGCCAGCGATTCGCCCAACTTTGCCAACCCACGTCGACGGTGTTTTGTGTAGGGCACGACCGAGAAACCGCCCGCCTTCGACTTCAGACCGGATCGGTCACCGATCACAAAATCGATTTCCTTGCGACCACGTTCCCGGAGTCCCCGAGCGAACGTGCAGGCGCGAACTTCCGCCCCACCGATGCCACCCGAAGCGTCGGCGTCCAACAACGGATAGGCGTCATACGAAACAAACGTGATGTGCATCGAGTTTTCCCCGAATCGCAGTTTTGTGAATCAGCATCTCAGGCCGCTCGGCGTAGATCCGACGCAGACCGATTGTTCATCCAGAGTCCCAACGCAAACACCGTCCAAAGTTCCGTCGCTCCCTTGCCGCGTGCGTCAAAATCGTCACGCAACGCATGAATGGCCGAGCGATCAAAGAACTCGAACAGCGGGCAACCCGCCGACGCCACGAGGTCATCGAAGCAACTTCGCACCGGGTTTCCCTTCTGCATCCAGCCAGATTCGGGAATCGCAAAACCCTGCTTCGGTCGATCCACGAACTTCGCGGGGAATTTCGCCCGCAGCATTCGTTTCGGGACCGCCTTCAAGTTTCGCTTTGCATCAAGGCGATCGATCCGCTGTGCTGACGGCAAGGTCGCGGCAAACTCCATCACGCGAACGTCGGTAAATGGAGTGCGCACCTCCAGCCCCTGCTGCATACTGGCGATATCCACTTTCGTGAGAATGTCGCCGGGCAGGTAAGTCTTGATGTCGGTGTATTGAGCAAACGTCAGTTTGTCGGCGGCAGTGGCTTCTCGAGCCGCTTTTGCGAACGCCGGGCACGGGACGTCGGTCAGTTCGCGGCGGTCTGACGCCCAAAGTTGCTGGCGTGTGTTTCGATCGAACATGCCCACAAACCGGTTTTCCCAGCGGTGCGAGCGGCTCATGGAAAAACCGTTGCCGATACTTTCCGCGATGCGCCCGAACATACGTTTCGGATACTTCAGCAGATTCGCGGCGTCGTTCTGAAAACTGTCGTCCAGCCATCGACCGTATCGTCCGTATCCCGCGAAAGCCTCATCGGCTCCGTCGCCGGAGAGTACCATCGGCACGTCGCGTCGCGCGAGTTCACAAACCCACCACGTCGGCACGGCCGATGTGTCGGCGAACGGTTCCCCGTAATTGGAAAACAGCCGCTCCAGCGTGCCCACCACGTCCGGGCGGACGACTTCGTGGTGCAATTCGATGCCCAAACGGTCCGCCGCCTGCGTGGCATATTTACGTTCCGAGTACGTCTCTTCATCGAAATCGATTGTGTACGCGCGAACCTTTTGATCCATCAAGCGGGCCATGCACATCACGACCAAAGTCGAGTCGACACCGCCGGACAGGAACGCTCCGAACGGCACGTCGGCAACAAGATGAGCCTTAACGGACTCCATCAAGGTCTCTTCGAACTGCTCGGCGATTTGATCTGCCGAGCGACTGGTGTCCGGTTGGAACTCCAGCTTCCAGTATTCTTCTTCCGACAGCAGTGTGCCGCTGAAATCGTAAACCTGATACGTGGCCGGCGGCAGTTTTCGGATCGATTCGTAGCCGGTGTCCGGAGCCGGGATGTAGCGATATCGCAGGAAAAACTCGATCGCCTGTACGTCGACCGCCGGAGTAGACTCGCTGGTTGCGAGCAAAGCGGCAAGCTCGGAGGCGAAGGAAATGCACTCGCCCTGCTGCCGATAGAACAGCGGCTTGATGCCCAACTGATCTCGCGCGAGTAGGAGACGACGTGCCTTTTGGTCGACGATCGCAAACGCGAACATGCCGCGAAAGCGTCGCACGCAGTCGGCGCCCCATTGCTCCCACGCGTGAACGATGACCTCCGAATCGCTGTTGGTCCGAAACGTGTGGCCGTGAGCGATGAGTTCGGCGCGTAGCTCTTTGTAGTTGTAGATCTCGCCGTTGTAGGTCAGCCAAACGCTGCCGTCTTCGTTGCAGAGCGGCTGCTTTCCGCTCTGCGGATCAATAATGGCCAACCGGCGATGACCAAGCGAAACGCAATCGGCATTGTGGAGCCCTTCGCCATCCGGGCCACGGTGTGCGAGTCGTCGCGTCATATCCGCCACTGCGGCAACACGCTCTTCGGGACTGCCCTGCCCTACGATTCCGGCGATTCCACACATGGCATGATTCCCGCGGGTTTGGTTCAGCCCGGCTTGATCCGGCTTGGCCCGACAGCCGTCAGGCAGCTTTGTTGGCAGCAACAACGGCGCTCGCAGGACGCATGGCGACCGCCACCAGATTGCGGCGATGTCGTGGTCGAACCGAGCGATTTAGCATTCGCTGATTGGGAAACGATCGAGGAAACAATCGATCCAACCATTGCAGCGAGACATTCTTTACCCGTTCGCGGATCGTCGAAAAACGCCAGTGGCGCTCTTTGGGCGGCTGAAAGTTCCAGAGGTTCAGCCCGGTGCAATACGGAACCTCGTAGCCGTGCGTCGACAGCTTGTCGGTCAACTGACCGGCCGACCAACTTCGCAAATGCTGCATACGGTGAAACTCACAGTTGCAGCTTGGGCAGTAAACGTAATGCTGTTCGAGATCTTCTTCGTTGGGCGTTGTGTAGACGACGAATCCGCCCGGCCTGAGCACACGAAAGAGCTCATCAAAGATCAGCGAGCAGTCATCATCATGCAAATGCTCGATCGTTTCCAGGCAGAACGCCGCATCAAAGGAAGCGTCGGCCCATGGCAGGCGGTGACCGTCGAAGACGTCCGCGGTGCCCCAATTGCGATGCGTCGCAAAGCGATTGTTGACTTCTTCTACCGATCCGGGCGAATGGTCGGCCGCCGACACTCGCGCGCCGCGATCCAGCAGGTGCGGGATCAGATGACCGGGTCCCGAACCAAAGTCCAGTACGTCCAGACCATCCAGCGAGCGTACATGCTCGGAGAATTGGGCAACGCCCAGTCCGACCTGGAGAGCGAAGTAAGAATCCTGTTGGTCGTGCTTCGAACGATAGTCCCAGAATCGGGCTATGTGGTCCGGCGACCAATCGAGTTTGTGCGGAGCGTCCATGCGTGCAGGCTTCGGCCTCATGCCAAAGCGACCCGGTTGGAGTCAAAAAAGCTGGCCTCGTGCCAGCGTCGGAGCAACGTAGGCCATTCGCGGGGCTGGCGTCAATGTCGGGTCCGGCTACTTTGAAAACGCGGCGACTGAATGACCGCAGCTAGCCCGACAGCGATGCTGTCACGAATCCCGGCGTGCGTTACTTCGCCCACTCCGGCTGAGGGAATTTACGAATTCGACTGTACCGTCTGTACGACTCAAATATGTCACCACCGTCCAGAATCCGTGGATCACCAGTCTCCCGCAGAAACGCTTCCAGCTTTGCCGACAACTCGGCCTTGATTGCCGCATGCGACTTAGCCTCGGCAAGGTTGTGAATGCAATCGGGATCGGATCGGACGTCAAACAGTTCTTCGGCCGGGCGATGCGCAACCGCCAATTGCAGAAACTTCCCAAGCTCCGGATCGTCGGCCCCACTGGTCAACAGCGTCAGCGTCGGGCAAGCATCAATGTCATGGTATGCCGCATGCATCGGGCCCAGTGCCTCGTCACCTTTCGCGGGATAGTTGCTGCTGCCTACTTTTCGGGGAGTTCCCGCCGGCCAGCGTTCGGGGCGAAAGTTGCGAATGTACAGATACTCGGGCGTTCGAATGCAGCGTTGCGGATAGGCCAGATTGTTCCACCGCGACGACGAGTGACGCTCTCGTGCTGAGTAGGCAGCCGTACGTGTCGCATCGACCAGCCCGTCCTTGTCCGACGTCAGCACGGGCATCAACGAGCGTCCCGCCATGGGAAAATCGCCGGGATGATCAATATCGCACGCTTCCAGGTACGTGGGCATCAGGTCCGTCAGACTGACCATGTCATGCACGACTCGACCACCGGGAACTTCGGCCGGCCAACGAATCGCCAGCGGCATGTGAATTCCAAATTCGTAGCAGTTCGCTTTCGCTCGAGGAAAGGACATACCGTTGTCGCTGGTCACGACGACGATCGTATTGTCGAGTTCACCGGCGCGTTCGATTCCAGCGAGGATGCGACCGAGGTGCGTGTCGAACCATTCGACTTCGTACTCATAGTCCAGCAAGTCACTGCGGACCTCTTCGGTGTCCGGCAGAAATTTGGGCACGTCGACATCCGCAAGCTGGCCGCCGTGAGCAAGTCCGATTCCTTTTCCAAAGCTACGGTGGGGCTCCGACGAGCCGTACCAGAAACAGAATGGCTGATCGTCATCACGTTCCGTCATGAATTTCGAAAACGAAGCGGCGTAATCGGTCGAGCGAATACCGTCGGGCGTCTGGGCCGACGTAACCGAGTAAGAGGGGCCGGCCGGATTTTCGGTGAAGCCGCCGTCCTTGAAGTTGCCCGGGCCCCATCCCTTGCCGGTGTAGCCGACGTGATAGCCCGCCGCAGCGAACAAGCGTGGATACGTCGCAAACTTGCTGGAAAAGAGACTCGCGTGCGTTCCCGCGTGTTCGTTCTGCCACGTATAACGCCCGGTCAAAATCGAGGCCCGCGACGGACTACACCCCGGTGATGCCGTGATGGCGTTGGTGAACAGCACACCTTCCCGGGCAACTCGGTCGAACGCGGGCGTAAACACGCTCTTGCCGCCATACGCCGAAGCATGCGGGTACGACTGATCGTCAGAAATCGCAAAGAGAATGTTCGGACGCTCTGCGGCGAACAACAACCCTCGACAGGTAATCAGCATCAGCAAGGCAAGCAGTGTGCGTCGATACATGGTCTTTCCCAACTTGTTTAAAGGTCGCCAAATCATAACGGCCCCGTTTCGCAGACACCAGCGAATATGGATCCCGTCTGGTCCTGGCGCGCCGGCTCTACTTGTCGGCGATACGGCAGGTACTTCTAATGTTGGTCTACAAGCCCAATCCCTCCCACCATAACCACGAGTCGGTCATGTCAACGAAACTCACTATCAAGAAACTGACGTACGTCGCCGTCGCATTCGGAATTGCTTCGCTTTGCTCCTGCTCGAGTTCCACCTCGACTCTGGAAACCGCTGCGACGCCCGGCACAGAAGCTCCAACGGAATCCAACGAACCCATGACCGAACCCGAAGTCGAACTGGAAGCCACCCCGCCGGGCAAAGTCCTGCGACATGCCGTCTTCTTCTCGTTCAAGGAATCCGCCAGCGAAGCCGACGTCCAAAGCGTCACCGATGCCTTTCGTGCTCTACCAGCGAAGATCGACGCGATCACCGAATTCCAGTCCGGCACCAACAACAGCCCCGAAGGCAAGGACGATGGCTTCACGCATTGCTTCCTGCTGACGTTCAAGGATGCGGCCGGTCGAGCCGAATACATTCCGCATCCAGCTCACTCCGGTGAATTTGCCGACGTGCTGCGACCTCACATGGATAAGGTCTTCGTCATCGACTACTGGGGAACTCCCTACGAGCCGATGGAGAAGGAATTGAAGCATGCCGTATTCTTCAAGTTCAAGGACGACGCTGACCCGGCGGCGGTTGAACAGGTGGAGCAGGCGTTTGCCGCGTTGCCCTCCAAGATCAGCAGCATCAAGCAATTCGAGTGGGGCAAGAACAACAGTCCCGAGAGTCATGACCACGGCTTCACGCATTGCTTTATGGTCACGTTTGATTCAGACGAAGGACGTCAGGAATACCTGCCACACGCGGACCACATGGCGTTTGTGGAAGTCTTGTTGCCAGTCCTTGATAAGGTGCGCGTGCTCGATTTCTGGGGCGACCGCCCGGAGTAGCAGTACGCCCAGCGGTACGTTCAGCTGTGTGTTCAGCCGCGCGTTGAACGCTTGACGGATTGACTGCGAAACTGAACGGACATCCCTTCACGTGCGACGCACAAACAGTGATGTCCGTTCGCGGGCGGATCGTCGGCAATTTCCGCCGGCCAAATCCGAATACCCATCGGGAGTTCGCAACTTCCAATTGGGCCACCACCTCGGAGCGCGTGTTCTCACATGGGGAAACAGGACGAGCGTCTACACGTGGGCTGCAGTGCCTTTCTGGCACTGTGGCTTTCCTTCTGGACGGCGATCGTGATGCTCTTTAACGTCACTTGCGTTTCTGGACTCATCGCCCAATACAGGGCACAAACGTATCCGTCGGCACCGGGCAGTATTACGCTCAGCGAAATCGTCCCGGGCGATTCAGACAGTCGTCCCTCACCGAAGATCGAGTACGAATACTTCGTCGGCAAGGAAAAGTTGCAGGGCGACCAAATCAGCTTCGGCACATTCCAAAATTCGATGGAGGAAGCGCGCGACGTTGTGAGCCGCTATCCTACCGGTTCCGAAAGGCAGGTCTACTACGACCCGGACCATCCGGCGCATTCGGCATTGGAAATCCGATTCAACGCGATGGATTTCTTTATGCCTCTGTTCCTCGTTCCGTTCAACATGATCATGCTGGGCGGCTGGTATGCACTCATCGGCGCCACGCTGCGTGGCTGGCTAAAGCGACCGCCGATGGGAACCCGGGCACACGACAATGGCTTGACGTATCACGTCCGGTTACGAGATGCCGATCCCGTGCTTACAGCGATGTTTGGCGCTGGAATCGCAGGCTTCATTGGTACGTTCGTTTGCGGTTTCGGCCAGTTCGCCTTGCCCCTCGCGCCGCTGTTAGTCCTTAGTTGGTGTGCCGTGTTCGCCACTGCCCTCTATGCGTGGTCGCGGTGTTCGACCAACTCGGTCGAACTGGATCAGGCGAAGGGGAAACTTCACGTACGAATCGGCCGCGAGGAACATACGGTCGAGACACTGCAAATCCGTTCGGTGGCCACCACCAATAGCATCGATTCCAACCGGTCGAAGAGTGGCATCGTGATCAACATGATCAAGGGCGAGTCGCTCGATGTGCCGTGCAGCAAAGCAGCCGCGAAATGGCTGAAAAAGCAGCTTGAGGATCGACTGCGTCTGCGGCGTCGCTAGGCGAGACGTCACGGTCCGCGCGTGCGATTCGGCACAAGGATGGCGCAACCCGCACGATCATTTCGTGTCCTCAGCCGTTTCCGGCGGCAACGGCTCGGAGCCCGCACGTTTCTTTTTGGTCGCCGCGGCCACCTTGCGACGCAGATGCTTTTGGTGCTCGACGGCAACAGCCCACATGTAGTCGCCTTTTTCGAATTGCTTCACGGCCAGATCAACGTGCTTCGTCGCCTTCCCCAGCTGGTCTTCGGAATCGTAAAACAACGCGAGATAAAGATGAGCATCAAAGGCCTGGTGTTTCGCCTGCGCACCTTCCGCCGGGGACGCGGCCAGAACTTCCAGCACACGTTCAGGCGTCGAATCGCCCTTGAAGAGCCGGTAGATCTCCATCATGGGAACCCGGCGATCGTTGCGAATCGGCAAGATCGCGGCCAGTGCCTTTTCCTTGCCGTCGACAGGCACCTGGCACAGATATCGCCAGACCGCGTTTTCAACATCGTTGCTGTGGTACGTCTGATAGTCGACGAACTGTTTTGCTCCCGCCTTGTACTCACCAGCGTAGTAGCACGTGATGCCTCGTTCCCACTGCGCGTTGGCTCGCTGGGGCACGAGGCGGACGAATTCGTTGAAGTCGCGTAACGAAGCGGCGATTTTTCCGTCCTGAAAGTTCCAGCGTCCGCGATGATAAAAAATCATGGAATCCGTAAGGCCTGCCGACATCGCGGCGTCTGCATTGATAACGGCCTTGCCGAAGTCTCCCAGCGCGGCAGCGGTGGCAGCAGCACGCCATGATTGCATTGCCTGCTTTGCGTCGCCGGAGCCCACGTTGTCCTGGGCGATTGCTGGCGGTGATAGCGTCCCGGACGGAAACAAAAATGCCCAAGTCAATATCAGACTCACGCATATGATGAACCAAAGGCGGATTTTTTTCGTCGTGAGCATAGGTGATCGAATGTTGAGTGTAAGTGTTCAAATTTCGGAAAGTGTCATCCCAGTTTGGGATAACTGTACCGTTATTCGCAACACTGCATTGCTTGCATCCGGTTTCCAGCTCGAAAGCGCAAGTGAAAATTTCGCCCCTTTTTTCGGGGACTTTTCTCAAGTTTCGAGCGTTATTCCAGTTGCCGTGACCAAACGTGGCATGACAGTTGCCAATACTAACAACAGAGCGAGACGACACGGCAGGCTCGCAAGGTAATCAAGATGATCATTTTCACGGAGGTTTGAAAATGCTGGTACTCAGTAGAAAAGTTGGACAGGAAATCCTCGTCGGTGACAACGTGCGAATCACGGTCACCAAGGTGTCGGGTAACCGTGTGACCTTGGGCGTCGAAGCCCCCGATCACGTCCGCATCCTGCGAGGTGAATTGGAACCCATCGCAACTTCCTTTGAACTGGATACTGACAACAACAGTTCCAAACACAATGTCCTCGCTCAAACGGTGGCATTGATGGACGAAGTGGCGAGCAACACGATTCCCTTTGTTCCCAATGCAGCTCGCTGACCGTCAGGCAGTGACTCGCATGGGACCCAACGGTAACGCTACCAGGGGAATCCATAACATGTGCGACTTTGAACCCCGAACCGATTGGCACATCTAGAGTGGATCTAGCTCAGGTGTGCCATCATTCGGGTCCACCTCGACTTATCCACGTGCGACTTGTTCATGATGACAGGAACCGCGGGTGCCGGTCCGGTCGCAAAAGACATCCTTTTCTCTTTCGCACGAGCTTCTCTCGTGACTGATGCGGAGTTCTTCCGTATGCAAGCGCATCCAAACCAGGACGGTTCGGATCTGCTTACATTTCCAACAATCCCAAATCTGCCGAAGTCCTGGTCCCGGCCAGGCCAGGCAACGCCACGCCAACGCCACGCCAACGCCACGCCAGTGTTCACCGCTATCGCGAGCTTCGCCCAAGGTCGGTCGCCTAAAAAAAGAACCCCGACGTCCTGCCGGGGTTCCTTGGGTAAACAAGATGTTGAGCGACCGCGAAGGCCGACCCAATTAATCACTAGGCCGAACGTTTTCCGCTCGCGGCCCCTTGGGTCCCTGACCTTCCTCGTAGGTCACGGCCTGTCCGATTCGGAGCGTCTCAAAGTCACCCTCCTCCACGGCTGAGTGGTGGAAAAAGACGTCGCCTTTATCCCCACCGATAAACCCAAAACCCTTTTCCGAAACGATTTTCTTTATGGTCCCTTGCGGCATTTGGCCACCCTCCAAAATAAACCGACGTCGCACTCGTCGCTCGCCCGACTGCGAGCTCCCTGTCGACGAACTATCGGAGTGCCCAGGCACGACCAATGCCGTTTGAGAATCTCGTCGAGTACGCACTCGCAGAGAGTTCACAATCTTGACCACCCCACTAACAGGGGTGAGTATACCCGAGACCGATGGGTGACTGAAATATTTCCCGGGGCGGTGTCCCAAATATTCGACTTTTTCTACGATGTGGAGTTGCGCCTGAATGCCGGCCGATTTGGCAGTTTTTTTCAGCCGCCTGCAATCTGGCAATTGTCATCCAGACAGTACACAAGTCCCGTTCAAGTCCGTTGACCCCGAGCAAGAAATCGAATGCCCGCAACAACTTATGACTACGACGTAATCGTCGTTGGAGCGGGCCATGCCGGAACCGAAGCGGCAATGGCCGCGGCCCGCATGGGAGCCTCGACCGTACTCCTGACGACCAACCTGGATACCGTTGGCCAGATGAGCTGCAATCCGGCCATCGGCGGTGTTGGCAAGGGCCAGATTGTGCGCGAGATCGATGCGCTCGGCGGGATCATGGGTCGAGCCATCGACGAAGCGGGGCTTCAGTTCCGCCTGTTGAATCGACGCAAGGGTCCGGCGATGCACAGCCCGCGGGCTCAGGCAGACAAGAAACGCTACCAACTTCTGATCAAGCGATACGTCGAAGAGCAGCCGAACCTTGCGCTCAAACAGGAGATCGTCGAGGACCTGCTGACCGAACCGGTCGATACAGCGAACGAACCTGGTGGAACCGTCGAGAGGGTCACGGGCGTTTCCGTTCGCGGCGACGCCGTCTATCGCGCACCGTGCATCGTTCTGACGACGGGTACATTCCTGAAGGCGTTGATGCACACGGGCGAAAGCAAAACTCCCGGCGGCCGCGCGGGCGAGGGAACGACGACGGGAATCAGCGGCGCCCTCCATCGACTTGGATTTGAAGTCGAGCGGTTCAAGACGGGCACGCCCCCACGCATCAACGGTCGTACGATCGACTACGACAAGTGTGAAATCCAGCCCGGTGATGATCCCCCGCAGCCATTCAGCTTCATGACGCAGGAACTGAGTGTCGAACAACTGCCGTGCTGGATCACCTACACCAATGAAGAAGTACACGATCTGATCCGGCAAAACCTCACTCGCGCCCCGATGTACAGCGGGCAGATTGATTCCAATGGTCCGCGTTACTGCCCTTCCATCGAAGACAAGGTTGTGCGATTCGCCGAGCGGAACCAACACCAGCTCTTCCTGGAACCGGAGGGCTACGAGACGCAGGAAATCTACGTCAATGGAATTTCCACCAGCTTGCCGCGCGACGTTCAGGACGAAATGTTCCGACGGATTCCGGGCCTCGAAAATGCGCAAGTGATGCGATACGGCTACGCCGTTGAATACGACTTCTGCCCGCCCAACCAGTTGAAGGTTTCGCTGGAGTCGAAATCGGTCGACGGTCTTTTCCTCGCCGGTCAGATTAATGGCACCACCGGATATGAAGAGGCGGGAGCCCAGGGACTGATCGCCGGTGCGAACGCGGCAATGAAACTTCGCCACGACGAGCCCCTGGTGCTTGGTCGCGAGCAGGCGTACATCGGAGTGCTGGTGGATGACCTGGTAACGTGCGGCGTTGACGAACCGTATCGCATGTTCACCAGTCGCGCCGAACATCGATTGCGACTGAGGCACGACAACGCCGATCGGCGGCTCACACCCACCGCGATTGAAGTTGGGCTGGTGGACGAACCCCGGGACCGTGCTTTCCACGAAAAAATCGCCCACATTGAAGCAATCACCAAGCAACTGGAGTCTACTCGACATGGCGACTTCAAGCTCAGCGAATGGCTGAAGCGTCCCGAAATCGGTTGGGAGCAGTTGGTGGAAATGGACTCTTCATTGGCGGACTGTAATCGCGAGGCTGCCGATCAGGCTTGCTGCGACCTCAAGTACGCCGGCTACATCGCACGGCAGGACGTGCAAATTCAGCGTCAAAAGAAACTTGCGGACAAGCAGATTCCGCAAACGCTGGATTACGATTCACTCACCCATTTGAGAACGGAAGCGAAAGAAAAACTTGGGCGAATTCGCCCGGACAATCTCGCTCAAGCTAGCCGAATCAGCGGAATCACCCCCGCCGATCTCGCTTTACTAACTGCCCATCTGGACCGTAGCCCGAGCAAATAGGATCTTTTTTCCGGTCGAGATGACTTACGCAAACGGCTCAAAAACAACGTAAGACACTTCCATACAAAGACTTACGGGATGACTATCAATCTTGACGCCGTAAGATTGGTCGATATAATGCCGTAGGCAAGCTTGGTAATCCTGAAAAAACCGGTCGGAACTGCCGACTGGAATACTGTAGGTAGTTGTGCTGTTTAGGCGCAGCACTGGATTTCGGCATTGCCGGCCAAAAAAGAAGAGCTAAGAGCGTCTGAAGGCAGATGCCACAGTGGATTTCTGTGGGCTCGTTGTCGCTATGGAAGGGTTCGACCATGAAAACGGTATTTACGACAGGCGAAGCAGCCAAAATCTGCAAGGTCAGCCAGCAGACCATCATTCGCTGTTTTGACTCTGGCCAACTCAAAGGATTTCGCGTGCCGGGCAGTCGGTTCCGACGAATTCCACGGGATCAGCTGTTCGCCTTTATGAAGGACAATGGCATCCCCACCGAGGCACTTGAAAGCGGGAAGCGCAAAGTGCTGATCGTTGATGACGACGAGGATCTCGTAGTCATGATGAAAGAGGTCTTCGAGCAGGACGGCCGCTTCGAAATTCGCACCGCGAACAACGGCTTCGGCGCCGGGATGCTGGTGAAGGAATTCCGTCCTGACCTTGTGATCCTGGACGTGATGCTCCCCGATATCAACGGTAAGGAAGTTTGCGTTCGTGTTCGCAGCGACACCAACCTCGATGACGTGAAGATCATCTGCATCTCCGGTATGGTCGAAGCCGACAAGGTTGCTGACCTGAAGACCGCAGGTGCAAATCACTTCATGCAGAAGCCATTCACTGTGGATAAGTTGTTGGCCCAGTCATGTGAGTTGCTCTCACTGGAGAGCGTTCCCAGCGGAGCGTAGCCTCATCAATCCACCGGCAAACCATTCAAGCGTACTGTCATCGACGGTACGCTTTTTTTATGCAACCTGAAATGAAGTGTCCGTCTGCGATCGTGATTCTGTTACGATGCCACTCGGGACGGCCGAGGCTTCCGTGAAGGCCTCAATGAGACTTTGACGGAACACAGTCCCGGATCTGGGGGTCACGCATGTACAGTTTGCCCTTGAAGGACGCCGCAGCGACGAACGTGCCGCTGCACGAACATACTGCGTTCGTTGTGCTGACGGGACTTTTGCATACGGATCTGGACGATCGTTATGACACGATCTACGGCGCCCTTGAAATTGATCCGCTGCTTGCGGCCTGGGCCGTCTGTGTTGCCGATCAATCCGGCGCCAAGCTGAAATCCTCACGCCTCGCGACACGCTGGATTTCCAACTCCTTCCTGACGTCACTTCCAGGTCCAACTCCCTTGCCGGACCACAAACCCTTGACCGCTCGCGAGCGGGAAGCATGGCGCAGCATCTCAGTGCGAGCCATTGCTGCTGGTCGACGGGCCCTGCGTATTGCGGGAACGTTTGATGATGGCGAAGTGTCCGCGGATGCGTTCTGGTTGGCAATGCTATGTAGCGTAAAGAATCAGTTGGAACACTTTTCAAAACTCAACGGCAAGTCGCCCATCCATGGCGTGGCAATTTCCTGGCCACGCTGGCTGAAGAAACTGGAATCGGACATCCTTGGCTCGGAATCGGAAGACAGAAACGCGGACTCCAACAAGCCGGCGAGCGCTGACGAACCGGCGGCGTCAGGCGAACGCCGTTGCTCACTTAATGGCATCGTTTGTCGTGCGCTTGCGAGTGCCGCAGAAGAGACGATTTCCAGTGAGGAGCGCGAGCTGTGGTTTCGCCCCTATCCCGAGTTTCGTCAGCTCTTTCCGCTGATGCTGGAGAAACTGACGCGTCTGCAAGCGCTGGAGGAAAACTTCACCGACACGCTTCAGCACGAGAAACTGGCTTCCATGAAGCAGTTGGCGTACGGTGCCAGCCACGAAATCAACAATCCGCTCGCGAACATTTCGACGCGTGCGCAGTCTTTAGCCAGTAACGAGATGGACAACGAGCGTCGCAAGAAACTCGTCGCGATCAACGATCAGGCATTTCGAGCCTACGAGATGATTGCCGATTTGATGCTGTTTGCGAAACCGCCGCAGCTGGAACTTCGCCACGTTTCCCTGAACCAGTTGATTCGCCAACTGTGCGTTGAGCTATCGGACGCGGCGGTTGCTCAGGGCATGAAAATCAACCTGCGATTGTCAGAGGCTCCGATCGATTGCAACGTCGACGCCGTGCAATTGTCCGTGGCACTTCGGGCAATCTGCGTGAATGGCTTTGAGGCAATGCAGGAGGGCGGGCAACTGACCATTGAAACATCACTGTCCGGCCGGAAGCGGTTTGCCGAAATCAACATTGAGGACACGGGGACGGGCCTGACGGAGTCGGCTCAACGCCACCTGTTCGACCCGTTTTTCTCTGGCCGGGAAGCCGGTCGCGGATTGGGATTCGGTTTGAGCAAGGCGTGGCGTATCGTAGACACGCATCGCGGAAACATTTCCGTCAGCAGCCAGCCATCGCGAGGCACTCGATTTACGATCACGTTGCCACTCGTTGGGACAACCAGCCGCCAATCGCAATCACGGGCGAACACGTATGAACCGGGACCCAACGCAGCTATTTAAGGGTCAACCTGAAGGCCAACCGCGCGTCGCCGTACTCGGTGCCGTCGATAGCCCGCGGGTCAAGAAACATGCCGACGCGATGCTGGCGTCGATCGACCGCCATGTCGAAATCGTCTACTCGGATTTTGATCCCGGCTTGGCGGAAGACCTTTCAAAGGTGGACGCCGACTTTGCAATCACACTGGGCGGCGACGGCACCATCCTCCGCTCGGCACGCCGCCTGGCCGAGCGGTCGGTTCCGGTCCTGGGCGTGAATCTGGGGCGGCTTGGATTCCTTGCCGGCATCCCCATCGACCGCATCGACGCGGCACTCGAAGACATCGTTGCCGGACGAGCTCGTGTGATCGATCACCTGATGTTCGAATGCAGCGTTTCCCGCGATGGTGACAAGCTAGCATCGACGTTGGGACTGAACGAAACCGCTATTCTTGGCGGACCGCCCTTCTGCATCATGGAAGTTGACCTTTACGTAGATGGAGAATTGGTCACAACATATAGCTGTGATGGTCTGATCATCAGTACTCCGGTCGGGTCAACCGCTCACAGCCTTTCCGCGGGCGGACCAATCCTGCGGAAGGACCTTTGGGCGTTTCTGATCCAGCCAATCAGCCCTCACACCCTAACCATGCGACCGGTGGTAGACACGGCCGAACGGGTCTTCGAAATCAGTGTTCGAAACCCGGGTGAGGCCACCTCCGTGGTCGTCGACGGTTCGATTGTGGCGACACTGGGAACGGACGATCGTGTCACTGTTCAGCAGGCCAACGAGAGTTTCCGCATGCTGGAAGTTTCCGGACACGGTTACTACCGTACGCTGCGCGACAAGCTTGGTTGGGGCGGACGGATCGAACGGCGTGAGAAGAACTGAATATTGCAGGCTCGCTCACGCGGGCCACGTCGTTTTGAAACTGTTTTGGGTATTCAACAGGTCAAGTCAGATAACAACCAGGTGCGAACCATTGCACCGGTTCGGAACAGGCCACCGACGCGTGGCAATCTTGCAAGGAGGCAAGTCATGAACTGCAATCAGATCCTGCTCGTCGCATTCCTGTGTAGCGTGGCCGCCACGTTTGGCCATGCAAAGGAAGAAAGCCTTGAAGACGCCGTCCGGCAGGCGGCGGAAGAACTGGCAACCTATCGACTGCAGTACAACTTCCAGGCAGGCGAAGTAGTTCGCTACAAGGTCGAACATCTCGCAACCGTCGACACCAAGATTTCGGGAACCAAACAGGTCTCGAAATCGCGCAGTCGATCGACAAAAGTCTGGACGGTCGAATCCGCCAACGACAAGAGCTTCAAGTTCGTACAGTCCATCGAAGACGTCCGGATGTGGCGCAAGGACGACGCCAAAGACGCCATCGAATTCGACAGTACGACCGACGACGATCCACCTGCGGAATACAAGCACGTCGCCGACTCCATTGGCAAGCCCTACGCAACGATCAAGATCAACCGCGCCGGTCAGGTGATCGCAAGGGAAAGCCAGTCCCGCACGCCGGACCTTGGCTTCGGCAGCATCGTACTGCCATTGCCTCCCGGAGAAGTCAAAATTGGACACACGTGGGCGGTCCCCAAGAAGTTACGTCTGCGGGAACGTGACGGACGCACCAAGGAAGTCAAGACGCAGATGAAGTACCGCCTGGAAAAGGTCAAGACAGGCGTCGCCACGATCTCGGTTCGCACCGAAGTTCTGACGCCCATCAGCGACGCCACGCTGAAGTCGCAGTTGGTTCAACAGGTGTCCAATGGCGAGATCAAATTCGACATGGACGCCGGACGCATGATCTCCAAACAACTGGATTGGACCGAGTCGGTCATCGGCTTCAATGGCCCTTCGAGCAACATGAAATATCTCGCTCGATTTACGGAAACGCTGGATGCCACCAGCACCGCGAACAAGGCTGCAAAAACCGTGTCTCGTTAGTGGTACGCCACTCGGCAAACCGCATTGGCTTGTTCCACCGGGTAGCGCATGCCTAGACTGGGAACATGGGGCAAACGAGCGTTAACAGAATTCGACCGGTCGAGTACGCCATCTTCGCGGTGGCGGCTCTGCTGGTGCTGGCCTGTTGGCAACTCTCTCCCGCCGACACAACGGGGCTGCTGAACAATACCGCAAAACTGGGCGTCACTTCACTCCTGGTTGCGATGCCAATTTCCGTCGCACTGGCTTGGTGCCTCTCGAAATGCAACGTACCCTTCCGCGCATTCTGGGAATCCTGTTTGCTCGTCCTGCTGTTCTTGCCGCTGTACATCCAGCTGGCCGCATGGGAGGCGGGATTCGGCCGCGGCGGCTGGTACTCGACCGTGATTCAGGGCCAGTTGAGCGACCCGCCACTGGAAGGTTTTCGAGGTGCCGTCTGGGTACACGCGATTGCCGCCGTACCATGGCTCTTCTGGATTCTGCGAATGGGATTCTCTTCCATTCCGGCAACGTGGGAACAGTCTGCCGAGATGGATGCTTCTCCCTGGCAAGTCTTCCGCCACGTCACCGCCCCGCTGGCCGCCCCCGTGTTCTTTGCCAGCGTGCTGTACGTGCTGATCATCTGCGCGACGGAGATTACCGTCACTGATCGCTATCAGTACCGCAGCTACGCCGAGGTCCTCTACAACGAGTACGTGCTGAATTCCCGGTTCGACGCCCTGCCCCTCTCTGCCCGTCCCATCATTGCGCTGATGATGGGTGTATTGGTGGGTGGCATCGCGCTGTGCCGCGTCGTCTGGCCGCGAATCATACACGCCACCTCTAGCGCTCCCGAACAGAACGGCGTGCGACGTACCAACTGGCTGGCATTCGCCTTCGTCGCCACAATGGTCTCGTTCCTGCTGTTCCTGCCCGCCGGCAATCTTGTCTACCAGGCTGGCGTCGAGGTGGTCGAAGTGGATGTAGGCCGCGTACGTAGCTGGTCACTGGCGAAGTGTGTCAGGATTGTGCTGGGCAGTCCGATTCGCTTTCGCTCGGAGATCGCATGGACTGCCATCCTCTCGCAATTGGCCATTGTCTTTTCGATTGCGAGCTCCGTCCTGCTTTGCTGGTGGGCGCAGCGGAAACGCTGGCGACAACTGCTGGCCGGTAGCATGGCGATGCTGTGTTTTGTCACGCCCGGAACTCTGATCGGACTGCTGATCATCAAGGTTCTAAACCAGCCGTCGGCAACACTGGCCGGCTGGCTCTATGGCGATACGATTTTTGCCCCGTGGCTGGCGATTACCATCAAGTGTTTTCCGTTTGCGTACCTGGTCGTTTGGTACGGCATGTCGTCCATTCCGCGAACGCTGCTGGAGGCTGCCGAAGCCGATGGTGCGAGGGGCCTTGCGCGACTTTGGCATGTAGATTTGCCGCTGCTTCGCCCGCACCTCGTGTGTGCCGTTCTGGTCACGCTGGCGGTAGCCGTGGGCGAACTTTGCGCCAGTGTGCTCGTCATGCCACCCGGCGTGACGACGGTGGCAACCGAGATTTTCAGTCTGATTCATTACGGGGCAGAAGACGCGCTAGCCGGACTTTGCCTCGCCTGCCTGGGAGTCATGGTCGTCATCACCCTGTTCACCAAATCCGCTTTGAACAGGCTACTGACGACACAAACGGGATAACCGGACAACCAGCCAGCTCGCGTGCGTTGTCGCGACCAACGATGCATAAGAAGCCGCGAGTCGACATTATAATGAAGAACGTTTTCGACCACTCAACACCGGGCTATCCCCGCATGTCAGTTAGCCTTCGCCACCATTTAGCGCTCGGCTGCCTCATTCTGCTGATGGCACTACAGCCATGCTCCGGCAAGTCACCGGATGCTGCGACGCCATCCGCTCGGGTCGAATTCAAACAGAATGGCAAACAGCAAATGGTGCTGGGCAACATTTTGGTCGAAGCGGAAGACGGAGGCATCCTGATCGAAACCCGCGACCAAATGATCTGGCCGCTCCAGCCAGACGAGATTGTGTCGCGACAGGTTTTGGAAAAACGTCCCAAACCGCTCGACGAGAAAGAGCTGGCGGCAGCCGTACTCGCTGACCTTCCGCCGGGCTTTCGAGTACACAAGACCAATCACTATCTGGTTTGCTACAACACATCACGTGCGTACGCCGAATGGAGTGGGGCGCTTTTCGAGCGACTGCACCGGGCGTTTACAAACTACTGGTCAAAGCGTGGGCTCGATCTTGAAGACACGCCGCCCCTGGTGGCCCTGGTATTTCGGGACAAGAAGTCGTACCAGGCATACGGGCGTGCCGAGCTGGGGGATGCGATCAATTCGATTCTCGGTTACTACAGCTACAAGTCAAACCGGATCGCCATGTTCGACATGCTGGAAGGTCGTCGTTCCGGTTCGGCAATGCAGATCAATGCCCTCATGCGACGCGAACGCACCGTCGCCACCGTCGTCCACGAAGCCACCCATCAGCTGGCGTTCAACTGCGGGCTGCAACAACGTTACGCCGACATTCCGCTCTGGCTGAGTGAGGGTCTCGCGATCTACTTTGAGACCCCCGACCTGAAGAGTTCACGTGGATGGACGACGATTGGCGACGTGAATCGGCTACGGCTGGGTCAGTTTCGCAAGTTCGCCAGTCGACGATCGCCGGAATCACTGCTGTCGCTGATCAGCACGGACGATCGATTTCAAACCGTAGGATTGGCATCGGATGCCTATGCCGAGTCGTGGGCGTTCTGTTACTTCCTGATTCGCACGCAACCGCGAGAGTTTGCAAAATACCTGAAGCTACTGCAAACAAAAGAGCCTCTGGTGGAAGACACACCGGAGGCTCGAGTTGAAGATTTCAGAAAGTCCTTCGGTCAACTTCCTCAGGAAATGAACCGCGACTTCCTTCGCCATATCCGCAAGATCCGCTAACCGCTTTCCTGCGGGAACGTTGGACTACACGAGATTCTGGCCCGGCCTTGGAATGCGACGGAACTCGACGGGGCTATTCCAGCCATCGGTGAACTCGGGAACCAACTTGTCTTCTGACTCCATCGCTTCCTCCCACGTCAGTCGCTGACCGGAGTAACCCGCCTCGCGACCCATGATGGCCATCATCGTGCTATTCACCATGCGGTCACCGTCATTGATGTGCTTACCGTTGCGAATCGAAGCGAAGAACTCATTGTGTTCCGTCTGGTACATGTCATTGCTTTCGCCTTCGTACTTCCAGACGACTTCGTTATTGAGGTCGGTGATGTTGCTGCCGCGAGTGAGATTGGCATTCCCCTTGGTGCCCATGATGTAGAGGCTATTCTGCGTGTAGCAACGAGGAATCTGCCGTTGTGCAAGGAAGCCTCGCGCGCCGTTGCCCCATTCATAGTTGATCTCAACATGATCGTAGATGTCGCCGCCTTCGGACGGAATCTGACGTCCACCGAGCGCTGTGCAACTGACGGGTGCCTGATCACCAAACGCCCAGGCAATCCAGTCCGCCGTGTGACAGGCCTGCTCGGCAATACCATCGCCGGACAACCACGTGAAGTTGTACCAGTTGCGTACCTGCCACTCGAGATCCGAGATGCCAGCCGGGCGGGTATTGGCCGGAGGCATTGGCTTCACGGGGCCCGTCAGATAGGTACCGTAGACTGCACGGACGTCGCCAATCGCACCATCCAGCACGCGTTCGAACAACGCTCGTTTTGCATTGTGATAACGCCAACAGAAACCGGCCAGCACGGCGAGGTTCTTTTCCTTGGAAAGCTTCACCGATTCAATCACGCTCTTCACTCCGGCAAAGTCCGTCGCCATCGGCTTTTCCGTGAAGACATGTTTTCCGGCTTCGACGGCCGCCTTGAAGTGCATCGGCCGGAAACCCGGGGGCGTCGCCAACAGGACGACGTCGCTCATCTCGATCACTTTCTTGTAGGCATCCAGTCCGATGAAGGTGTGATCGGCGGTCACCGTCACGCGATCCTTGATCTCCTCGTTGTTCTTCAGGTTTTTCAGGCTGCGTTCGGCGCGATCGTCGAACGCCTCAGCAAGCGCGACCAGTTCGGTATTTGGATCCGCCTTCAAAGCCTGAACGGCTGCTCCCGAACCACGGCCACCAGCACCAACGATACCGATCTTCAGCGACCCGCTGCCCTGTGCGTGGACGGGCTGTACGAGACTGGTCAGGTTCGCGGCGACAGCAGAACCGGCGACCGCGGCACTACCAGTCTTCAGGAAATTTCGTCGAGAATCCGAGTTGTTCGTGGAAGGTTTGTCACTCATCAAATGAACCTGTTTCGAAACTTTGAAGGGAAATGAGGGAGGGCTGTGATTATAGTCAGCCCCCACACAGCAGCACAATGAATCCGGCGACAGCTGCCGGCGGGAATGGACGTGGTTTCCGACGGCCGCGAAATCCCCCAGGCAATCAACAGCGTTTGGAGATGTGCAATAAAAAAGAGCCCCGAGCAAGAAACTCGGGGCCCTGGTATTTCAGGCTGCAAATTGTCGTGAACAAGTCGCAGCTCGTGAAGAAATCCTGTCGGCTCGAACTAGGCCGCTTTCTTTTTCTTCGCAGCGTTTTCCTTCTTCTTCTGCGCCTTGACGACGAACGCCTTGTCAAAGTTCTTGCCGAAGATCAGCTCAACCTGAGCTTTTTCTTCCATGTCGTTGACCTTCGCCAGGCAATTCTTGCAGCAGGTGTTCACCTCGACGCCGACGACTTTGGTCTTGGCGTCTTTGTTGATTTTGCCTTTGCCGTTCAGTGCACACTTGGCCTGCTTGGCCTGCATGGTCATCACCAGTTGGTGATTGCTCTTGGCCGCAACCATGGCGTCCTTCTTGACCTTGTCGGCAAAGCCCTTCACACATCCGTCGCAGCAAACAAAGACTTTCGAATCCTTGTAGGCGACGACTTTTTCAGGATTGACTGCCTTGCCAGAAAGAGGGCACTTGCACTCCTTCATAATCTTGGCCATTGCGGCCTTCTTGTCTTTCTTGGCCGAAGCTTCTTTGGTGGCTTCTTCAGCACCTACGAAAGAAGTCGCGACGAGCGCGACGACGACCATTGCAATCATGGATGAACCAAACTTCATTTCATCACCTTTGGGTAAAGTTGTGGACAGTGACTCGGGGATTGATTTGTTGCCAAATATGGTAACGTCTTTAATCGGGCAAATCGAGTTTCCGCACGCATTCTAAACAAAGAATGTTGCGAGATTCACGGTCGACGGCGTTTTGCGAGGGAACGGACGCGGACCGGATATCGCCGCCATGTGGTTGCCCCCCGATGAGGTCGCCGGGAGCATTCGGGGCGGTATTTTGCGTGTCGCAGGCCTTATTATTGGGCCCCAGCCCCCGCAGACTACTGAGCGTGACTCTCGTCGCCGAAGGCCTTCACCTCGCGAGCCAGCCCCATCCATTTCAGTCCGCAAATGGCCCACCAGGTTGGATCAACTTCCCACCAACGGTGGCCATGAGCCGCGGAAACCGGGTGAGCATGATGGTTGTTGTGCCAGCCCTCTCCGCCAGTGAGCAACGCGACCCACCAGCTGTTCGTGCTGTGATCTCGGGTTTCGTAGTTTCGGTAGCCCCACAAATGAGCGACTGAATTGACGGCCCAGGTCACGTGCCACGTAAACACCGTGCGGTAAATCGCTCCCCAGAGGAACAGGCTTGTACCAAAACGTAGCCCCTCGGCATGCCCTTCCCGCATGGAGCCAACGACGTACCCGATGGCGAAGTAGACCAATGTGTGGGCGAGGTACACCCACCACCACATCGTCTTTCGTTCGAGCCAAAAATAGAATGGGTCTCGAAGGATGTCGCGAGCGTACTTGTCGTAGAAATCCCAGTTCGTCATGCCTTCGTTCTTACGAACCAGCCATTCCATGTGCCCCCAGAAAAAACTCACCAGGGGACTGTGTGGGTCCTCTTGCTCATCGGAATGCTGGTGGTGCCGGCGGTGGATGGCCACCCAACGTGCCGGAGTATCCATCAACGTGAAGACACCAAACAAAGCGAATGTCCGCTCGAGCCATTTGGGCAGAATCAACCCGCCGTGCGTCAATGTGCGATGGAAACAGAGTCCAATTCCCAGCCAGTCAAAAACCATATGGCTGACAACCAGCAACGCCACGCCCGTCCAACTGAAGAATGCCGGAATCGCCAGCGTGAACAGAAGCAGATGGAATACCACGAAAACGACGAGGTAGGACCACACGATGCCAGACTTCACGTCCGCCGGGCGATCAATTGACTGCCCGGAGCTGGTAGATGCATCGACTTGAGGTGTGACAGTTGCCATAAGAGGACCGGAATCGGCGGCTGCGTTAAAAGCACGGAGAAACGCCGTGCAGCGTGGTTATGAGGTTAGCGGATTGCCGAGATCACAACAACGTCGGTAGCACCAAGCGCAGCCGGCACACTGCAACAGCATTGAATGCGGCGTACCCGTTAAGAGACACATTCGGGGTCTTTGACCCCCGCAGTGCTGTGAACTCGCCTGAACCGCCTCCCCCAAGCCTGGTTGCCAGCCATCCGGCGAATTAGTTGCAAGGCATCCGGCGAATTAGTTGCCAGCCATCCGGCGAATGTTAGTTGCCAGCCTCCGCCGTAACGCCCGCGTTCGACTTGCGCTTGTCCGCCACGAGAAAAAATGGCGTCGGCGTCAGCTCGCTGGTCAGATAGAGGTCAGTTCCATTGATCCCATAGCAAATGGCTTCCCCCTGCTTCCGGGGAGGCATGTTGATTGTGCGCGGTTCGCGGGCGAGCGCTTCCTTCCAGGTCTCGTCTTTGCCTCGAGCAAACTCGAACGCCTGCCCCAGCGTCAGTACAATCAATCGCCGACCATCCGCGGATACATCACAGGCGGTAACCAGCGGCACATTGATTTTTGCAATCGGTTTTGCCACCAGATCGGCTACTCCAGTGGTCGGCATATCGGCTTCGAATACTCGGCAGGTGAACCAGCGTTTCTTTTCCACCAACAGCAACTTGCGTGATTCTACGTCCACGCCAATCGCCTCGCAGTCCATCGCTCCGGTTGAGTAAGTGAGCCGAATAGCGTGCACATCCTCAGCATCTTTTTTCGGGTCCTTGGGCTCATTGAAAAGATAGAGCCGACACGATTTTCGTCGCGACGCGTTGTCACCGGTATCGGCAACCAGCAACCATGGTTTCTTCTGCCACATGAACGAACACATGTCTTCCCAGTCGACGGCGCCGGCTTTCTTGATCTTGCTCGTGCCAGCGTGCTTGCCCTGACGGTCAAAACAGTACAACCGTGCCTTGTCACCCGAGTCGTTATGGGTCCAGAACAGACCGGGATTCAAGAGTGACTCCGCGAGCCCGCTACTCTCGTTGACCTTCTTGTTTTCCAGCCGCGCAAGTTCGACGGGCTTTGCATATTCGGGCAATTCCTGGCCGATCGCAGCACCGGAACACAGCAGGCAGAGCGACATGCAGAGCGTAAGTGCGGGCGTGACAAGCGACAGGCCAACCCACGGCAGCGAAGACAAGGAGAACCAGGTGATTGGGCGATCGTTCATCTATTCCTCGGGAACCTGCGGTTGCGATGAGACCATTTCCGATGCCGTGGCCGTGAGCGCTTCGCGAATCCTGCCAGCCGCGTCACCAGGAGATTCGGCACGCCAGACAGCGTTGCTGACGGCGACACGTTGTCCGCCAGCGGCGATGATCTCACCAATATTGTTAGCGGACACTCCGCCAATTGCGAAGGCCGGGAGCCCCACCTCGCCAGCCACTTCGGCGACCAGTTCGACACCAACATGGTGTTCGAAGCTCTTTGTGGCCGAGGGAAACACGGGGCCGACGCCAATGTAGTCGGCGCCGTCGGTTACCGCGCGACGCGCCTGCTCCAGCGAGTGCGTGGATACCCCCACCAGCACGTCCGGAGCCAGAATCTTGCGAGTGTCTGCCACGGTCAGCTCGTCCTGCCCGACGTGAATTCCATCGGCATTGGCGAGCCGAGCGATGTCCGGTCGATCGTTGACAATGAAAGTTGCGTTGTGCTGCGAGGTCAGTTCTCTCAGCCGCCGCGCCGCAGAAAGCAGTTCGCGATCCGCACACTGCTTGTCGCGCAACTGAACCACGTCCACGCCACCGGAAAGCATCTCGCCAACGCGCCGGTCCAACTCGTCGCCAGTGCCGTAGTGCAGGTCGACCAGCACGTACAGCACCGCGTCGTGTAGTTTGGCACGACCTCGCCGCAGGTGGAGAATGGATTTCTCCAACGTGTACAACTCGTATCGTTGCGATTCGAAGTCCCGTGCAGCCTCGACGACGACGAGCTTGGCGAATTCCTCGAGTGTCCGTAAAGCTTCTGCAGCACGTCGCACATTGGCGGTGACGATTTCGGCAGTGGCCGCTCGTTGATATTCCGACTTCGTCGATATCCCGGTACCGATATCTGTCTCGGTCGAACGGGCCGCAAGTCGACAGACCTCGGACATGCCAGCAAGTGTCCTGGACACCCGGTGACGGAGTGCCTTGCATGCCTGACTGAGAAACGCGTCTTCCAGGACGAACCGTACGTAGTCCTCGACAACACGCAGACCTTCTGTGGCCCGGTTCCCATTGGCATCAATGACACGCCACGCAGTCGCCTCGTCTGGCGATTTGTCTGGCGATTTGTCTGGCGATTCGGTTCGTTCTAGCGACGAGTCCACATGGCGATCGTCTTGTGAATCGGCGGGTTCGTGCGAAGTAGCCATGGAGCAAAACGATCTGATGGCCCCTACCGGGCCAATCATAAGCAATTCAAATGAAGTGTATTGCGAGCCGTCAGCCGCCTGCGTTCAGATCTGGCGAGTCACGGAGCATCCTACAACAGGGTTAATCATACCGACCGCGAATTACATCGACGCATTCCATTTTTTCCCGGCGCCCGGCATGGGTGAATTAGTTGTCTTGCTCGGGTTGTAGCGGACGTATAAAATCTCGAAACCAAGGATGGTGAGTTTGTGCATTCGTGAAAATGCTGCCGTTCTGGTGGCCGTTCTGTATCTGTCGCGTTCATCGCCTTTCCGGGGATGTTTTTCAGCCTACGAGCGCAGTTTCCCGCCGTTGTCACGGAATTGGCAGAAATCGGCTGGTTGAACTTCCTTCGCGGCGAAGCAGGCAGTTGTGGGCGACCGATTGTTGCGGAATGCTCAATTTGGGGATTCGTTTTCCGGCTTGTCGGCATCGTGCTGGTTGTAAGTGGCAAAAAGACGACGGGCACAAATCCGAATCATTCTACGACAGGACTTGTTCTCGCTTGCTAACAAGGAATACTTACGGTGAGCGAACTACGAATTTGCTTGTGGCTTACCAAACCGATGCACATCGATAGATGTCGGATCGGCGGTGGGCTTCGGTCCGGCAACACACACCGGCCTGAGCCGTGGGATTGAAGATCAATTTCGCGTTTGAACTTATTTGAAGGAAGCATCCGTAATTCAATCCGTACGGCGTATCGAAACTGGTTTCGATTTGGAGTTGGGGACAGACAAAACATGTACGAAAGATTCACAGACCGCGCTCGCAAGGTTATGCAACTGGCAAACCAGGAAGCGCAGCGTTTCAACCATGAGTACATCGGTACCGAGCATATTTTGCTCGGCCTGGTGAAAGAAGGTAGCGGTGTTGCTGCCAACGTTCTCAAAAACCTGGACGTGGATCTTCGCAAGATTCGCCTCGAAGTAGAGAAGCTGGTGCAGAGTGGCCCCGAAATGGTCACGATGGGCAAGCTTCCGCAGACGCCTCGTGCCAAGAAGGTCATCGAGTACTCGATGGAAGAGGCGCGTAACCTCAATCACAACTACGTTGGTACCGAACACATCCTTCTCGGCCTCCTGCGTGAACAGGAAGGCGTTGCGGCTCAGGTTCTGATGAACCTTGGCCTCAAGCTTGAGGAAGTCCGCGAGGAAGTCCTCAACCTGCTTGGCCACGACATGGAAGGCGAAGGCGGACGCGATGGGGGACGCGAAGGCGGCTCCTCGGAAGCCTCGTCCTCCAAGGGCGGCAAGAGCAAGACTCCGGCACTCGACAGCTTCGGCCGGGACCTCACGGAACTCGCCCGACAAAAGAAGCTCGATCCGGTCATCGGTCGCGAACGAGAAATCGAACGTGCCATCCAGATCCTGTGTCGTCGAACGAAGAACAATCCTGTTCTGCTCGGTGAAGCCGGTGTTGGTAAAACGGCCATCGTCGAAGGCTTTGCCCAACAGGTTGTCAGCGGCAACGTGCCCGAACTTCTCGCCGACAAGCGAATCGTTGTGCTCGACCTTGCCATGATGGTCGCCGGTACCAAGTACCGCGGTCAGTTCGAAGAACGCATCAAGGCGGTCATGAACGAAGTTCGCCGAGCCAAGAACACCATCCTCTTCATCGACGAGCTGCACACGCTGGTCGGTGCCGGTGGTGCAGAAGGTGCCATCGACGCTGCCAACGTACTGAAGCCCGCACTCGCTCGAGGCGAGATTCAGTGCATCGGTGCCACGACGCTCGACGAGTACCGCAAGTACATTGAGAAAGACAGCGCACTGGACCGACGATTCCAGCTCATCATGGTCGACCCGGCCACGAAGACGGAAGCTGTCGAGATCCTCAAGGGTCTTCGCGACCGCTACGAAGAACACCATCGCGTGAAATTCACCGATGATTCGATCGAAGCGGCCGTCGAACTCTCCAGTCGCTACATCACCGGGCGATGCCTGCCTGACAAGGCGATCGACGTGATCGATGAGGCCGGTGCCCGCGTGCGACTGCGTACCATGACGCGTCCGCCCGATCTCAAGGAAATCGACGGCGAAGTCGAACAGCTGAACAAGGACAAGGAAGAGGCGGTCGCCAACCAGGACTTCGAAAAAGCCGCTTCCCTCCGCGATCAGGCTGACAAGCTTCGCAAGAAGAAAGACGAACTGACCGAGAAGTGGCGTGAGAAATCGCGTGAGACGGACGGTACGGTGGATGAAGACGTGATTGCTGAAGTCGTCTCCAAGATGACGGGCATTCCGCTGACTCGACTCAGTACCGAAGACAGCGCTCGCCTGATGGAAATGGAAAACGTTCTCCACCAGAAGGTCATCAGTCAGGAAGAAGCGATCAAGGCAATCTCGAAAGCCGTGCGTCGTACCCGTAGTGGCCTGAAGGACCCCAAGCGTCCAACCGGTTGCTTCGTGTTCGCTGGCCCTACCGGGGTTGGTAAGACGTTGCTCGCCAAGGCACTCGCTGAATTCATGTTTGGCGATGAGGAAGCCCTGATCCAGATCGACATGTCCGAGTACATGGAGAAGCACAACGTCAGTCGACTGATTGGTGCCCCTCCTGGCTACGTCGGCTTCGAAGAAGGTGGACAGCTCACCGAGAAGATCCGCCGTCGACCGTACGCCGTCGTGCTGCTGGATGAGATCGAGAAGGCTCACCCGGATGTCTTCAACATGCTGCTGCAAGTAATGGAAGAAGGACGACTGACCGACAGCTTCGGTCGTAACGTCGACTTCCGCAACGTGCTGCTGATCATGACGACAAACGCCGGTGCCGAGGCGATCAAGAACGAATCGAGCTTTGGTTTCACCAAGCCAACCAAGGACGCGTCCTACAAGGACATGAAGGCTCGCGTCATGGAACAGATCGAACGTGTCTTCCGTCCGGAATTCCTCAACCGGCTTGATGAGACGATCATCTTCCGCCACCTCACCAACGAAGACCTCAAGCAGGTCATCGATTTGGAATTGGCGAAAGTACGAGAACGTCTCCTCGAGCGTGGTTTGGAACTGAACCTTACCGACGAAGCCAAAGAGTTCCTCATCAAGAAGGGCTCGAACCTTGATTACGGTGCTCGACCACTTCGTCGCGCCATCGAGAACTACATCGAAGATCCGCTGTCCGAAGAATTGCTCAAGGGCGAATTCAAGGGCATGGGACGAATCGACGTTACCGGCGTGAAGGACGAAGAGTCCGACAAGGTCAAGCAGCTGCACTTCAAGGGACTTCCCGTCGAAGATTCCGGTTCGGAAGAGCCTGAAACTGCCGCCGCGGGTGCTGGCGACAACGAATAGTCCCAGTTCAACGGAACCTGAAAACTCAAAAGCCCGGCTCTATTCGAGCCGGGCTTTTTTTGTGCCGCGAATAGTGCCGTGCGTCGTCGGATACTACTGGCTGCCGCGTCTCGCACATGTCGCGGCAGGCGAGAGTTCGCTGGCTTGGTTGCCTGCAGCCTTCAAGTACGCTCAGTCTCCGCCCGCGGTCCGCCGCCCCGCTTTCACCCCGGTTCGCGACCCTCGAAACCCACCGTTCCGCACATTCGCTGCGGTTCCCTCAAGCCACAAGCTTTATCCAACCGATGGAGATGAAGACCTTTGATGTCGGCCCCAAACTCCACTGCTAGCTTGCAACCATGTCTTCCACGACTGCCACCATCCAAGAGCCGACGCCTGGGGTTCTGTCCACGTTCGGGCAGTTGACGATTGATGGCTTCGCCTATGTAGGCGGTCTCTTCCTGTTCATTACCAGCACGCTGGGCTGGATGTTCCGCCGGGTACCTCGCGGAGAACTGTTGTGGCCGACGTTTGTCGATATTGGCATCCGCAGCCTGCCGGTCGTGGCCATCACGGGGACCTTCATCGGCATGGTGCTGGCAGTGCAGACGTACTACCAGTTTCGCACCCTGGGCCTTGAATCACGGCTTGGTGCAGTCATCAACATGACGCTGGTGCGCGAATTGGGTCCCGTCCTCGCAGCGACCATGTTAGCCGGACGGGTCGGCAGTTCGATGGCCGCTCAGCTTGGCACGATGCGCGTCACCGAACAGATCGACGCCATCAGCAGCATGGGCGCGAGCCCCATGCAACAACTGGTCGTGCCCCGGTTCATGGCGTGTGTCATCCTGATCCCAACGCTGACGATCCTGGCCGACCTGATGGGCATCATGGGAGGTTTTTTCTACAGCGTCGCTGGCTTTGGAATCGACCGGCACTTTTACTGGTACAACTCCGCAACCTTTGTTGGCAGTTGGGATTTCTTCAGCGGCATCATCAAGAGTGTATTCTTCGGTGCCACCATTGCGATGGTCAGTTGCTACCGTGGCTTCAACTGCAAGCCGGGCGCCGAAGGTGTCGGCAGTGCCGCCACGGCCGCTTTCGTACATTCCTTTGTGCTGATCCTCGCCGAAGACTTCCTGCTGAACATATCGCTCGATTCGCTGTTCTACATCCTGTGGCCGAATGGAGCGTCGCTTGTCTGAGTCGCATCACCACCATTCGTCGGCCCCTGACGCGTTCCTGGAATTTCGCCACGTTCACGTGCGATTTCGCAATCAGGTCGTACTGCGGGACATCTCGATCCCCGTACGTCGCGGTGAAACGCTGGTTGTCATTGGCGAAAGCGGATGCGGTAAGACCGTGCTGCTCAAGAACATGATTGGCCTGGTGACGCCCAACGCCGGCAAGGTGTTGTTCGACGGCCACAACCTTGCCGAACTGAGCGATGCTGAACTGACGGCACAGCGTACGCGATACGGCTTTGTATTTCAGCAAGCGGCATTGTTCGACAGCATGACGATCGGGCAAAACGTCGAGTACCCACTGAAGCTTCACGGCTCCATGCGTCGTGCCAAAATACGCGAAACCGTCGAGCGACGAATCTCCGAAGTGGGCCTGCCGCTGTCCGTCCTGCGGAAGCGTCCTGCGGAATTGAGCGGTGGCATGCGAAAACGAGTCGGACTCGCTCGAGCCCTGGTGCTCGATCCGGAAGTTGTGCTGTACGACGAACCGACGACGGGGCTGGACCCCATCATGAGCGATGTCATTAACGAACTGATCCTGCAAACAGGACGTAGTGGCGAAGTGACGAGCGTTGTGGTCACGCACGACATGAATTCCGCCTTGAAAATCGCGGATCGCATCGTGATGCTCTACCCCATTTCGCGACTCGGTCGAACCGACCCCCAAGTCATTTTTTCCGGCACGCCGGACGAAATCATCGACTGCGAAGACCAACGCGTGAGTCAGTTCGTACGTGGCGAAGCGGGAGAACGATTGAAGCAGATGGCGCTGGCCTAGGGGAAAAGTCAAACTCCGCTGACGTGGAGTGACGGATCGCGGCCGGTGGAGATTCCACTTCAGGAACCAGATCATGGATGATCGTGTAATTCACTTTCGATTGGGGCTGTTCGTCGTCATTGCGGTGACGGCATTGATGTGCCTGTTCATGGTGTATCTCTTTGGAGAATTTCCGAATGGCAGCCAGAAAACGATCTTCGTCCGCTTCGACAACGTGACCGGAGTGACCGAGGAAACGCCCGTCCGCAAGAACGGGATCCTCGTCGGTCGTGTTCGCAAGATGCAGCCAGTCGACAACGGCGTCGTGCTGACACTTGCCATTGACCAACGCTGGAAATTGCTGGAGAGCGAAGTATGTCGGATTGGCAGCGACAATCTGTTCGGTGACTCCGTACTGGAATTCGTATCCAGCGGCCAGCGTGGCGCCTCGGCGCGTGAGATTCAGGACGGCGAATACATGAATGGGCAGGTCGCCAGCAACCCGCTGGACGCCATGCGCGTGGTCGTGGACATGAAAGAGGAGTTCCACCAGGCGTTGCTTTCGATTCGGGCCGCCGGCGAGGAAGTTGGCGGAGTCGCCGAAACCATGAGCCTGTTGGTGAACAACAATCAGGAACAGTTCACCCGAATCCTGGGGAGAACCGAGCAGGCACTGGGGCGTTTCGATACGGCAATGGTGGCCGTCAATCAGGTCGTGGGCGACGAAGACCTCCAATTCGCGCTGGAGGATGCGCTGAGCGGCGTCCCCAAGCTTGTTACCAACGCGGGCAACATTCTGGAGAGTGTCCAAAGCGTCCTCGACCAGGCGGAAGCCAATCTGATCAACATCCGCGGACTCACAGAACCTCTGGGCGATCAGGGGGAAGCGATCGTCGGCAAGCTGAACAGTAGTGCGGGTCGACTGGATGAACTGCTCGAGGAGTTCCAGACGTTTGGCGACAAGCTCAATAGCGGCGAGGGAACCGTCGGCCAGTTGGTCAGCAACCCCGAACTCTATCACAACCTCAATCGAGCCGCGCAGAACATCGAGGAGCTCAGCCGGGAACTTAGACCGATTGTCAACGACGCTCGCGTTGCCGTCGACAAGGTCGCACGTAACCCGCGGATACTGGGAGCTCAGGGAGCACTCCAACGGCGCAGCTCGGGAATCAAATAGCAACGCACTGACTATCCTTCGGACGTCCGGAATTCCCCCAAAGGTGACGTCGACCTGACCACGAAAGTCAGCAGAACAAAGTTCAGGGCATACGTGACGATTGGTGGTTTCCCCGCTTCGTCGCGGCAATTTCCCGTGAACTGGCGTACATTTTCACATGAAATACGCCATGCAACATGAGAATGAAGAACCGGCTGAACCGGCTGATCGCGGTTCTATTCCTGATGAACAAACCGCCCGACCGGTCGTTCTCGTCGCGGACGATGACCCCATCGCGAGACGGGTCGCACGCGAATGCCTGACCAGCGAAGGCTATGAATTCGTCGAGGCATCCAATGGCGTTGAGGCAGTGGACCGCATGCACGACGGCGTGTTCGTTGTGCTGCTGGACATCAACATGCCTGGCATGTCCGGGTTCGACTGCCTCCGCACGATCAACTCGGGCTACCCGGACTCGCACGTCATCATGATCACCTCGTCAGATGACACGACCGACGCAGTCAGGGCCATCAAGGCAGGCGCCTCCGAGTACGTACTGAAGCCGTTGACCGCCGACTCGCTGATCACGCACGTACGCAATGCGGTGCAGTCATCGCAACTCGCCCGTGACAATCGCGAACTTCGCCACGCCGTATCGCACACGCTGCCGACTTCCGTCGTGTCGCCTCGCTCCGCCTCCTACGACCATGTGCTGGAACAGGCCCAACGTGTGGCCCAGACAGAATCAACGACCTTGATTACCGGTGAAAGCGGGACGGGCAAGTCCACACTCGCTCGCATGATTCACCAACTTGGACCACGAGCGAAGGGACCCTTCATTTCCGTGAACTGCGCATCTCTGCCACGGGAGCTCATCGAAGCGGAATTGTTTGGCCACGACAAAGACGCCTACGCGGGCGCCCCAATCTCACGTCCCGGGCGTGTCGAAATCGCGGACGGTGGAACGCTGTTTCTGGATGAGATTGGCAGCCTTCCGCTGGACCTGCAGCCGAAGCTACTGACGTTCCTTCAGGAACGCATGTACCAACGCATCGGCTCGCAACGCGAACGGTACGTCGATGTTCGCCTGATCGCTGCCACCAATCAGGACCTTGCGCAATTGGCGGCGGCACAGCACTTCCGACCGGACCTGCAGTATCGCCTGAGTGCCCTGAGTCTACACGTACCGCCCATCCGCGAACGCATCGACGACATCGTTTCGATGGCTCAGGAAATCGTTGCCAGACTGGCAAAAAAAATGGGACGTGAACAACCAGGCATCTCCGCATTGGCAGCCGAGAAAATGCGGGTCTATAACTGGCCAGGAAACATCCGCGAAATGGAAAACGTGCTTGAGAGAGCCATGACATTCAATCCACGCAACCCGGAAATCGCCGCGGAGGATCTCGATCTTGCCGCGTCGCCCGCACAGCATACGGCCAGCAATCACGGCACCCAGCTCGCGGGGATGACCATGGCAGAAATCGAGAAGCTGGCGCTCATTCAGACGCTGGCGGCTTTTGACGGCAACAAGGCCATGTCCGCACGACAACTGGGTATCAGCGAAAAGAGCATCTACAACAAGCTCAAACGACACGGTCTGTTTGAAGGCAAGAAGCGGCCCTGACAGAGCAGTACGCACCCGCGATCCTCGGGATCAACACCGCGATCAGTCGTTGCTTCTTCCGAAGTCAGCCGAAAGCGCAAGGAAGTCGGCAAGGTCGACCACGCCATCTCCGGTCACATCGCCGTCGGCAAAAACAACCTCCGCGTCTCTTCCGAAGTTGGACGAGAGAATCAGGAAGTCGACGAAATCCACCGTGCCACTGCCATCAAGATCCGCAAACAACCCCCGCGACTCGACCACCACCTCGTACCTTCCCGCTCGCCCCTTCGTCGACCCCACGGAAACAAAGTAGCTCTCGCCACTCTCGGCTTCGAACTCGACAAGCACCGGCTCGAGTTCCTGCGTCCCGCCGGGCTCCTCTGAATTGCCGGGCTCTTCCAAACCGGCTCCTTCTGCCGTAGCGATGACACTCCCGTCCGCGTTGAATACAGACAGAACAATGGGAATCTCCGAGCGGACGCCCACTTGGACCTGGCCACCACGGGACAAAAGCTGAAAACCATCCGAATCGGCATCGCGATCAATGTTCGAACAAATGCGGGCCACACCGCCGACAAAGTGCAAAACGGTGGCGTCGTCGAACCCGCCCGAGTGGATGTCGTCTCGCAATTCTGAATCCGGCTGGCATGCCGACCGGACCGCAGCCGCAGCCGGTTCCGCATCTGCTGCGAATGCCAATCCCGCGGCGGACAACATCGCCCGCGACGGCAATTCTTCGAGTTGGGGGCGGCGACGCTTCATCTTTCGTCAATTCGCTTCGTGATCGTGACTTGGGTAGCGGTGTAACATATTGTCGCAGGAACAATCCGACCGGGCAATTTGTTCGCCGGTCAAGAGATTAACGCACGAGCGTTTCAGAACTCGCATTTCGTGACAATTTGGAGCGAGTTTCTTGAGCCATCAGCCCCGGCCGCCCTCAGCAGAAATTGAACCACGGTATCGCGCCGAATATCTCACTCGACGCTGAAAGTGTTTCCCCAATGAGTCATAATGGAGTGATGAATTTGTTCGAACTCGCCATCCCATCCAACCGGCTCCTGACGGCCTTGCTGCTGGTATTCGCGACAAGTTTCGTGGCCGCGGAGGATGCGCCTCGTTTTGCCCGGGATATTCAGCCGATTCTCAGTGACAACTGTTACCAGTGTCACGGCCCCGATGAGGCGTCTCGCGAAGCCGATTTGCGATTGGATACGCAGGCGGGACTTCAGAACGCCATCGGCGACCTGCAGTCGGTCAACGACAGTGAACTGTTGGCACGCATCCATTCCGATGACGCCGATGTGGTGATGCCTCCGCCCCATTCGAACCGCAAACTTACAGAAACGCAGCGATCGTTGCTGACGGCATGGGTCGAGGCCGGCGGCCAATGGGAAGGACACTGGGCCTACGAGCGACCGGAACGACCGGCGACACCCGCGATCTCGAATGCGGGAGTTGGTGACGCGGATACGTCCGAAGCGATCAACGCGATCGACTTGTTCATTTCCGGCCGCCTGCAATCCGAGGGCCTGGCGCTGTCGAAACCGGCCCGCCGCGAAAAAAGACTGCGCCGGCTAACGCTCGATCTCACGGGCTTACCGCCCACCTTGCGCGAACTCGATGAGTTCCTCGCTGACCGCTCGCCGCAAGCGTGGCACAACGTCGTCGAACGTCTTCTCGCCTCTCCACGATTCGGCGAACGCATGGCCATGGAGTGGCTGGACGCAGCTCGCTATGCCGACACCAACGGTTATCAGGGCGACCGCGAACGGACGATGTGGCCATGGCGGGACTGGGTCGTGCGTAGCCTCAATGACAACGTCCCGTTCGATGAGTTTACCGTCTGGCAACTCGCCGGAGACCTGCTGCCGAATGCGACCGACGAACAGAAACTGGCGACCGGTTTTTGCCGCAACCACATGATCAATGGCGAGGGCGGACGGATCGCGGAGGAGAACCGGGTCGAATACGTCTTCGATCAGATCGAAACCATGGGCACGATCTGGATGGGCATGACCGTTCAGTGCTGTCGCTGCCACGATCACAAATTCGATCCCATCACCCAGGCGGAATACTACAAACTGTTTGCGTTCTTCAATCAGACGCCCGTCAACGGGGGCGGCGGCGATCCACAGATGGCCCCGAACATGTCGGTGCCGGATCTTGAGCAGCACATGCGCATCCAGCAGCTCAGTGTCGATCTGAAAACGGCGGCGTCCAAACTGAACCAGGCAGAAGTGGACATCGCAACCTGCGATCCTCCGGAGGCCGCCAAGACCGCACTCGCCAAATCGATTGCCGATCGCAAGGACGAAGAATGGAAAGCTATCCTCGAACATTTCTCCGAGGATCGGCCCTCCTACGTGGAGGTCGCCAAGTCGTGGCGGCAAACGCAAAAGGAATTGAAATCCGTCCGCAACGCGGCCCCCAAAGTCATGATCATGCAGGACATGGCAGCGGACAAACGTCGCAAGACGTTCATGCTGAACAAGGGGCTCTACAACCAGAAGCTCGATGAAGTCTCCGCGGGCACGCCGATGTTCCTGCCGAAACCCCAGTACAAGGAAGCCAATCGACTGGGAATCGCACGGTGGCTGGTATCGCCGGAACATCCGCTGACCGCGCGAGTGACCGTGAATCGCATCTGGCAATCCTTTTTTGGAACGGGACTGGTCAAGACATCCGATGACTTTGGCCTCCAGGGCGAAAAGCCGTCCCACCCTGCTCTGCTGGACTGGCTGGCCGTCGAATTGATCGAAAGCGGATGGGACACAAAACACATCGTTCGCCTGATCGCCAACAGTGCGACGTATCAGCAATCGGCAGCGGTCAACGAGAATCTGCTGGACGTCGATCCGGAAAACCGTCTACTGGCCAGAGGACCGCGGCGGCGCATGCCGGCATGGATGATTCGGGACCACGCGTTGTCGGCCAGCGGTGTCCTCCACGGTCGCATGGGCGGCGCGTCGGTGAAGCCCTACCAACCCGAGGGCATCTGGGCCGAAGCGTCCTTTGGCAAGAAGAGATACCAGCCCGACACGGGCGAACAGCTCTATCGTCGCAGCCTCTACGTGTATTGGCGGCGGATCGTGGGCCCGACCATGTTCTTCGACATGTCAAAACGACAGACATGTTCGGTCCGCAAGGGCGCCACAAACACACCCCTCCACGCACTCGTGACCCTGAATGACACAACCTACGTTGAGGCCGCCCGGATCATGGCAACTCGCGTGATCCGGCAAGCCTCCGCCCCCACCGACCGACTGGCACTCGCATTCCGACTGGCGACATCACGCATGCCTGACGACGACGAACTGGATTTGCTTGGCTCGCGATTGCAGGAAGTCAAAGCACACTACGCTGCGAATCGTGAAGCAGCCGAGCAGCTAGTGGGGGTTGGAGATATGGCGGTCGGCCGCGAAACAAACCACAGCGAACTGGCCGCGTGGACCACGACGTGTCTCCTGATGCTCAATCTTGATGAGGCTTTGAACAAATGAGTATCGATCCGCATGCGATGCAGACCCGGCGACAACTGTTCGGAAGGTCCGCAACGGGACTCGGCACGATGGCACTGAGCTCGATGCTAAACGGTGTCAGCCAATCGGCCACAGCCAACGATCAAGGAGGACTCGCGGGATTGCCAAATGGTTTGCCGCATGCCCTGGCAAAAGCCAAACGCGTCATCTACCTGTTTCAAAACGGCGCACCGACGCACTGCGACCTCTTCGATTACAAGCCGGATCTGATTCGCACCCACGGCCAGCCCGTGCCGGATTCCTATTTCAAGGGCAAGCGTTTCAGCACGATGACGGGAAATCCCAGCGGCAAGAAAATGCTGGCTCCCGTCGAACCGTTCCGCCAACACGGTAACAGCGGAGCGTGGGTGAGCGCCCTGATGCCCTACACCGCGCAAGTCACGGACGATGTGTGCTTCATCAAGAGCATGCACACCGAAGCGGTCAATCACGCTCCTGCGATTTCCTTTCTGTTGACCGGATCCGAAATGCCGGGCCGCCCCGCCATGGGCGCGTGGCTTTCCTATGGCCTGGGCAATGAGGCCGACAACCTGCCGTCTTATGTCGTGATGACATCCGTCAGCAAAGGGACCACCTGCGGTCAGATCTTTTATGACTTTTACTGGGGCAGTGGCTTTCTGCCCTCCCGATATCAGGGAGTCAAATTTCGGGCCGGCGGCGATCCGGTGCTCTATCTTTCCAGCCCTCCAGGCATGGACCGCTCGGTGCGCCGGGGAATGCTGGATGACCTCGCCAAACTAAACCAGTCGCAGTACGACGCCGTCGGTGATCCCGAAATCCTGACACGTATCGCACAGTACGAGATGGCGTACAAGATGCAGGCAAGCGTGCCTGAGCTGACCGACATTTCCAACGAATCGCAATCCACTCTGGATCTGTACGGTCCGCAAGTCACCGAGCGTGGCACGTTCGCCTACAACTGCCTGATGGCCCGGCGGCTGGCCGAGCGGGGAACACGTTTCATTCAGGTGATGCACGCAGGCTGGGACCAGCACAACAGCATCACGACCGAACTGTACACACAGTGTCGAGATACCGACCAACCCTCCGCCGGGCTGCTGATCGATCTGAAACAACGCGGTCTGCTGGAGGATACCCTAATCATCTGGGGTGGTGAGTTTGGTCGCACGCCGTTCATTCAGGGCGATCTTAACAACCGTCCGCGTTGGGGGCGCGATCACCATCCGTATGCGTTCACGGTATGGATGGCCGGAGCGGGCGTGAAGCCCGGAATCACGTACGGAGCGTCGGATGACCTTGGCATGAACGTGGCCGAGAATGGAGTCCACGTGCATGACTTCCAGGCGACCATCATGCACCTGCTGGGAATTAACCACGAACAGTTCACGTACCGTCATCAGGGTCGCTACTTCCGCTTGACCGATGTCCACGGCGAGGTCGTCCAGGACGTACTGGCCTGACAAGCGTAAAAAAGCGAGCGTCCTGTTGAACGCTCGCTTTTTCCGGTCTTCTGTCACATGCAGTGAGCTTCGTGGATACGCAATCGAGCTGCGGCTTAACCCACTCCAGCTTGTTGGTGGATCGCATCCAGTGTCTGCTGATCCAGCCCCAAACCCTGAGCGAGCTGCGTGAGGTACTGGACTTCCTGCCGCGTGTCGACCTTCACCGTCATCACACTCAATGCGTACACCTGCGGTGCCAGCTCACGCGGAACCGAGCGGGCGAACGCGTCAACGTCCAACGGAGCATTCAGTTCCTGTTGCAGGAAGTCGATTTCCTGCTGGTCCAGCTCGCCAAGACGGCTGATGATATTCTGCTGCTCGGTCTGATCGACTTGGCCATCCGCCTTCGCGGAATTGCACATGGCTCGAATCAGGATCGTGGCTTGATCATTCGCAGCCTGCTGTTGTGGGGCTTCGAATTGTGGTTCCGGCTCATCGGCACCGCCACCAAGCAATCCGCCCAGCAAACCCATTGGCCCGCCACTCGCACCGCCGCCGCCCATCTGCTTGGCAATAGCCGCTTTCAACAAGCCGCCCAGCATGTTGCTGGAACCGCCGCTGCCAGCACTTCCGCCGCCGAGGAGTCCCTGCAACAGTCCGCCCGCGCCGCCTTGTTGTTGCCCCGGCGATCCGCCACCCAGCAAACCCTTCAGTAAGTCTGCCGCTCCACCCTGCTGAGGCATCGACTGTTGTTGACCTCCACCGCCCAAAATCGAACCAAGCAGATTTCCGCCTGTTGCGTTGTTACCTAGCAAAGCTCCCAAAAGCTTAACAGCATCCATTTAAAACCCTTTGTCGTCAGTAGAAATTCGTGGCTCCAAGCGGCCGACGTCGGCTATCCCAGCAAAGTCGATTCTGTGCCACTCAGGCTCAGAGTCAGAGCACGTGTCCCCGGAAGTGTAGCGATACTTATGTTTTCAGCGAAACTATAATCGTTACGATTTTTTTGCTGGCACGACGCACGATTGGAAGGGTGCCAATGGCGTGTCCGCGCTGCCAGCAAGTACGCGCAGTCTCACTCGGCTGATTCAGCCAACCAGTAAGCGGTATCAGGGTGAAATCGCTTCCATGATGCGGTGAAGGACATAATGGCCGAGGCAGCTTCCAATTGCGTTCCGATCAAGGCACCTTCAATGGCAACACCGCTTTCCAGGTCCCACGTCGACTCCGTCTGCCTATCCTGGACACCTTGGGCAGATGAGGCAAATGTCAGGTCGACGCGCGATTTCTTGCCACCCACTTTGTCGATTTCGATATTTCGTTTCCACACAAGCGGAGTCCTACTGGCCATATCGTAATGCACCACAAGAGGGACCCCGGACAACTCATCGTTAACGAGCGGTTGCGTCTGAAGCTGGTCGAATCGCCAGAAGCGAGACTTGCCGTTTTCGACGAGGCCAATTCCAAACTCTCGTGGCTTGTTCAACATCTCCGTGCTGAAGGTCCGCGCGGTTCGTTCGATGACGACAACGGACGTTTGGGGATGTCGCAGCTTCCACGTCTCCCAATTGGTCATCGCCGAAGGAATAATTTCCAGCGACTTGCCTTTCAAGGGCCCCGCCATCGACTGCCCAAGGATGTGACTCCATTCGCTGCCGGTTTCCTTGTCGGCCATCACCAGACTGCGGCCCCACAGTTTTCCCGACACAACAAAGGTCAGCTTCCTGCCATCGAGTTCACTGGCATACACGATGCCATTGTGGCACAGGTGTCACCAAGTAGCGGCAATCGCGTGCTCGCCCAGCGTGTCATTGAAGATCTCCCGGGAAGGTCCGGTAAGCATGTTAATCGGGTACGCACGGGCAAGCCCGTCGATCTCGACCCCCAGCACCAACTCGTTCGGTTGAATCTGATCCACGGCCCGTTCGGCGGTGACGTGATTGGGATTCACGATAGCCGGAAACGGGCGTTTGATCACCTGAATGGGCCGATACTCATCGCGATCGAATGCAGGTTGCATGAGTACGGAACGTCGTTGTGCCACAGCGACTCTTTCGTCCAGCAACACAAATCGGACAAAGGGGACGGCGACGATCATCGCCACGCCGAAGAGAAGGAATTTCCGCTGCCTGCTGTCCATGCGTTCGCCTCGATCAGAAATGAATACCGGGATGAAGGATCAACCAGGACATGACGGCGCAACAGCTAAAACCTTACAGTCCAAATCCTGCCTTCAAGACAAGCGTACCGGGATCGGCAAATGGGTCTTGAAGCTTGTTTTACAATCGATCCCGCAATTTCTCCGGCAGTTCCAGCGTCTCCATGCTGTGAAGTGACGAAGGCTGCACCGAAATGCCGCCAGCCCGCCGCATGGCTTCGTTGGGATCCCGCAAGGCACGCGTCGCGAGGTACCAGAGATAAAGTACGACGGCCAGCAGTAATAGCATGGCGAACAGCCCGTTGCGCAGCACTCCACCGCCCAGCGTCCGGACGGGTGCCTCGGCAATGTCATAGTTTTCCTGCACCAGCACGATCAAGCCAGTATCGAGCGTCTTGAGTTTCACGGGCGCTTGAGCCGCCAGCCACTGTACGTCGTACGCTTCACCGCCTTCCGCCTTGGCCAGCGGGTCGTCATAGAGCGAGATTTCGGTAACCTCGTCGTCCGCCTTGGGAAGCGTATCCAGCGGAACGCGATATTCACTGTAGTCGGGTAACGGCATCGGCTGTCCGGGATTCGCCAAAGCCTGGGCTTTGAGGACCTCGTTGAACAGCGGATGTTGCAGGATCTGCCCGCGGTGCTCCTCGCGTCCGTCGACCAGTGTCACGAATCGGCGATTTGTGGCGGCAAACTCTTCCTCTTCTCCCAAATGCCCCAGCTCGACGGTCAACGCCACCACGCCAATCGTAATACCGTCTCTCTCGATCGGCGTCGAAACGGCGACTTTCCATGTACCGCTGGCGTCACTTCGAAACACCGGCGAGAGCTTTGTCGCCGGCAGCGGGTCGACGTCGTAATGCCGGCCCTTGCCGAAGTCCGTTTCACCACCATGAAAATACGCGCGTCGTGAATAGTCAAAACCCACGGTGGAGTTACTGACGGCTTCGTTCTGAATTTTGGAAGCAAGCTGCACGCCTTTGGCGTCCGTGACAAACCAACTGGCAATGCTCTCGCCTTCACGATTAATCAACTGCTCCATGCGCTCCGCCAGTTTGCTGCGTGCCGGGTGATCGACAAAGTCCCTGCGGGCAGCGATGCGATCCGCCTCGTCGAGGGAACCGTCTACCAGCTTGGCCAGTGGCTCGCGAAACTGCGTGGTCGCATCGACGATCAGCTGTTGGAATTCTTCATCGGACGCTTCGGCTTCAACCAGCCGGTAGTAGGTATCGATGCGACGCGCGACGGCCTCCGCGACAAATTTGGCCGCGAACCGACTACTTTCATGAGCCCATGTGCGAACCATGTGATCCGATTCGCGGACCGATTTCCGATACGCACTGAAGCCAAAAGTTCCCAGCACCGCGAGGAACAAGAGTGGCCCCAGCAGGCCCAGCAACAAGAGCGGTTGGCGATCCTTGGTAGCATCACGCGCCCGGAGCGCGGTCAGCACGCTTTGGACGTTGGGGAATCGCTGATCCGGTGATACGGCCAGACAGCGATCGACGATGTCTGCCAGTTCACGATCAACATTCGGCATCATCCGGTGTTCCGACGGAATCTGTGCCGTCGTGATTTCATTGCGATACGTCTCCAGGCGGCCTGCCAGTGACGGAGAGGAATCAATCTCCGACAACAGTCGATCAGTACGATGCGGTGCCGAACCGGTAAGCATGCAGTAGAGCAGCGCCCCCAACGCGTAGACGTCCCAACGCGCGTCGGGAACGGAAGACAGATCGGCCTGTTCCGGTGCCATGTAGAACAACGTTCCCAGTGCCGGAGTTTGTTCGTGCGACAATCGTGACTGCCCAAAGTCGGCCAATCGCGGCTTGCGATCCTGATCCAGCAAAATGTTGTCCGGCTTCAGATCGCAGTGCAGGACACCCTTGCCATGCGCGTGCAGCAATCCGGTGGTGACCTCGCGGAACATCTCGACGGCCTCGCCAACGGGCAGTGGGCCTTCTTTTTCCAGCAGTTGCTGAAGCGAGCCGCCTTCGACAAACTCCATCACGTAGAAAGGAGGTTTGGAATCCCAACCGACATCCAGCAACTGAACGACGTATCGATCCGCCGAGAGGAAGACCAGCTTTTCGACTTCGCGAGATAGTTGCGACCAATCAACGCCGCTCTTCTGCGTATAGAATTTGATGGCAACCTTGCGACCGGTGTTCTTGTCGATCGCGACCCAGACTTCTCCGTACGCACCGGTGCCCAGAAACTGTCGCGCGTCGTAGCCCGGAACTTCAATCGGTGGGCGCGAACGCTGACGACTCAGCTCTTTCGACCTGTGTTGTTCTAGTTCGTCCTGGTGCTGTGTGCGGTCGCTTTCCATGTCTTGCCTGGTACGTAGCGTACCCGGTTTTGCGTCGGCGGGACATGCTTCATTGAACAATTCACTCCCGGTGCGACATGGGTTCGATTTGCAACCGGATTTGTTTGATTTCGATAGGGAAACGGGCGGAATTCGCCATCCATTTTTCGGTACGCCGTGATGTTAAACATATTGCTATCGGGGCCAGAAGAGGCCAAAGTGACTCCATTACCATTGACTGTTACTTCATTGCTTTTCGTACGAGCCGGAACATGAATCCGTTCTGCCAAACCGCCGCGCTTTTCGCAATTTTGCTCATGCTGGCGCCAGCGTTTGCCGAGGAACCCGACGCACCTCTGGACGGCAACGACGGACGCAACATGGTGCTGGACGCGTTTCGACCGAAGTCGATGCTGAAAGTCCATCGCACGAAAATTACGGGCGCGAAGTTTCCCGTCATTGATGTGCACAGCCATTTTTCATTCCGCCTGAAGAACTCAAGGGAACAACTGGACGACTTCGTTGAACTGATGGACCGGCACAACATCGCCCTGTGCATCAGCCTCGACGCGCGACTGGGTGCGACGCTGGACGAGCACAAAAAGTACTTGTGGACGAAGTACCCAAATCGCTTCGCCATCTTCGTTCACCTCGACTGGGTTGGCGGCGGCAAACAGTCCGACCCCGCGACATGGGATTGCCATCGACCCGATTTCGCTCGGCGCGTCGCGAGGCAATTGATCGACGCGAAGAAGCAGGGGGCTCGCGGGTTGAAACTGTTCAAGCGTTTTGGACTGACGTACCGCAACCCCGATGGCTCGTTGATCCGGATTGATGACGAACGATGGGATCCAATCTGGAAGGCGTGCGGCGAACTGGGTTTTCCCATCATCATGCACACGGCAGACCCGGCAGCCTTCTTTCTTCCCATCGACAATACGAACGAACGCTGGGAGGAACTGCACCGCCACCCGGACTGGAGCTTCCCGGCCGAAAAATTCCCGTCGCGTGAAGAGCTGTTGTCTGCCCGCAACCGCATCATCGCCCGGCACCCCAACACGAACTTCATTGGCGCTCACGGCGCCAACAATCCCGAAGACCTCGCGACCGTTGCAAAGTGGCTCGATCAGTATCCCAACCTCTACGTCGAATTTGCATCGCGAATCGGCGAGCTTGGACGTCAGCCCTACACGGCACGCAAGTTTCTGCTCAAGTACGCCGACCGCGTACTCTATGGAACCGACGGCCCATGGCCGGAAGCTCGCATTGTGCAGTACTGGCGATTCTTCGAAACGTACGACGAATACTTTCCGTATTCCGAGAAAGACTTCCCGCCGCAGGGATTCTGGAATATCTACGGCGTTGGACTGCCGGACGACGTGCTGAAGAAGATCTATCACGAGAACGTGATGCGTTTGATCCCGTCGTTGAAGCTGCCGAAATAGACCAGCGAATCCCAAGGTAGGATTCGCCGCCAGCAAAGTGAACCAAAGAGCAATCAAGACTTTGTGGTTCTAAACAAGTTCACGCAAATGGAAGTGAAACTTCCCCAGCTTGCCGCCATAATTGCCCGCCCCAATGGCAATCACATCCGGGGACGCAACGGCTTTGAGCCCTGCCGACATGGCGCGGCCCACGGCTTCTTCATCGACGCCGTCGATCACAATTTCCAGTGCGCACCCCACGTTGTCGTGAAGCTTTGTTTCCACTCGACCGCGAAGTGACGGGCAGTAGGCGTCCGCGGTGGAAGCCTTCAACGCCTTGTAGATGGACCCCACCTTGCTGCCGCTACGCGCGACACCCGCGGGAAAGGGAGTAATTACGCCGTGCAGTTGATCGATGGCTTCGATGCCTCGACGTGCCGCATCGAGCGCCTGTTCACTGCGTTCGGTTTGCAGGATGATGTTTCCGCCGGCGACGCCGCTGGCAACTCCCAGAGATTCCTGACAGAGGAATTCCCCATCCATCACGGGAATTCGCCAGTAACGGATCCCTCCGATCAATTTGCTCTTTTGAAATCCATCACCGAAGAAACGAATGTGTTTGCCCAGCGGAATTCGCTTCTCCACCTCGGGCAGGCCATCGAAAACGGCCGTCGAAGCACAGGTCATGACGCACTGTCCCACACGATTGGCGACGGCGGATGCGAGTGCGTCGGCCGAAAAACCAAAAGCAAGAATTGCCGCACCGGGGCGACCGTCGGGCGTTTCATCCGGCCCCAGCATCGTATCGAGGCCAGCTTCCAGATCACACGCAATGACCGACGAGCTATATCCCGTAAACTCGCGGACTGCCGCGTTTAGCCAGAATTCATCATGTGCGGTTACGATCAGTCGAGTGTATTTCATGCCGAAGGCTTCGGCGAAGGTATCCTCAATCGCCGTCTGCCCGATCGTCAGCTTGTCCGCACCAACGCCAGTGGTCGACGGTTCCGCTTCTTCAGTTGATGCCATGCACTTGCTCCTTGATTTGCCGTGTATGATACAAGCTCGTGTCGATTAACCCAATCTCGCAATAGAACGTGAACCTGTCAGAAAAACGAATCGCCATCATTGGCGGCGGAATCAGCGGTCTCTCCGCAGCGCAACGCCTGTGCCGGGAGATGACGGAGCCCGGTGCATTGGCGGAGCCCGGCGCAACGCCCGCGTCCGGGGCTGCCCCCTTCCGACTGACGCTCATGGAAGCGTCACCAAGGCTTGGCGGAATCATTCAGTCTTCGAAACAGGATGGCTTCCTGTTTGAACACAGCGCCGACAGCTTCATCGTCACCGACGAGCTTCCCTGGGCGGGACGGCTCTGCGAACAGGTTGGCATCGAACTGACGGAAACCTCCAGCGAGAACCGCGGAGCCCTGATCCTGCGTGATGGACAATTTTATCCCATTCCCGCCGGGCTCCAGCTCATGACCGTTCGCGATCTGTCGTCGGTATTGCGTTCACCGTTACTTGGTTGGCGCGGCAAATTGCGGGTCGCCATGGAACGTTTCGTACCTCGCGTATCGCACAGCCGGGAAGAGAGCCTACAGCAGTTTGCCACGCGTCGCTTCGGCAAGGAGATGTTCGAACGGATCGTGCAGCCGCTGGTCGGAGGGATCTATACCGCGGACCCCGCACAGCTCAGCGTCGCCGCAGCGCTGCCGCAGTACACTGCCATGGAACGGAGATATGGGACGCTGGCACGAGCGGCAGCCGCCAGCAAATCGCCGAAAGATGATCGCGGCGCTCGTTACGGCCTGTTCCGAACTCCAATTCACGGCATGCAGTCGTTGATCGATGCGGTGAAGGAAAACATTTCTGGCACGGACATCCGGACGAACACGAAGGTGTCCTCCATCGAGCGTGGCGACGGACACTGGATCGTATCAACGGACGATCAACAACGGCACGAATTCGACGGAGTCCTTTGTAGCACGCCCATCACACGGCTGGGTGGAATCGTCTCCCAGGCATCGACGCAACTGAGTCAGACGACCGAAGAAATCAAGTGTGTCTCGACCGCAATCGTTTGCATGGGTTTCCGACGTTCGCAGATTGCTCATCCGCTCAATGCATTCGGATGTGTGATTCCAGCGATCGAGAATCGCAAGATCCTCGCCATCAGTTTCACGAATCGCAAATTCCCCACACGCGCTCCCGAGGACCACATGCTGTTGCGCGTGTTCGTGGGCGGCGCATTACAGTCCGAACTGGCGGAGCTCGATGACGATGCCCTGATGAAAACCGTCACCGACGAAATCCAACCACTTCTGGGAGTCGAGGGACCTCCCGTTACGTCCAGGATTGTGCGTTGGCCCAAAACAACGCCGCAATATCACCTTGGACACCTTGAACGGGTGGCTGCGATCGAACGTCACGTCAGCGAGCTTCCCAACTTCGAAATCGCTGGCAACGCGTTTCGCGGCGTCGGAGTGCCCCAGTGCGTGCGTTCGGGCTGGGATGCGGCGGATCGACTGATTACGTCGCTGCGCGGGAACACGGTTGACTCGAAATGAAAAAACGTTTGCAATTCGCTTTGCGTTGATGCAAACATGGAATGCATCGGCAACTTCATCTGAACTCATGACGTTGGTCCTTCATGCTCATTCTGCTCTGCCTCATTGGGTTGCTTCTGGGAGGACAACTCAATCGGGCGATTTACCGTTGGGCATGGGACGTTCGACAAATCAGCCCATGGTCAACGCCACCGGAAGAGGCAGCAAAGCGTACGTGGTTTGACTGCATCCCCGTCGTCGGGTGGTGGCCCATGCGACGCGAATCGGCGATACACGGCAAGGCGTTCTGGGTTCGCCCGATGATGATCGAACTGCTGTGCGGTATCGGCCTACCGGCACTTTATTGGTGGGAGGTCATGGAGGGCCGCACGCTACCGGAGACCTGGCTGGCTCATGCGATTCTGTTCGCGTTGATGATCATTGCGACCTTTATTGATATCGACGAGAAGACAATCCCGGACTTCATTACGATTCCGGGAACCCTGGTCGCTCTGGTATTTGCGATTGTGTTTGCGACCCGTTCGTTGCTGCCGAACGCTTCGCCTCCCTTGGTGGATCCCATATTGATGTCGACGCCAGAAGCGTGGCCTCTGGGGATGGACGCCCAAAGCGGACTGAACCTCGCCTTCTTCTGCTGGTTCGGTTGGTGCTACGGCTTGCTGCCCAAGACGATTTATTTTCGCCGCGGCCTGGTGAAAGGGACGCAGTTCCTGGTTGCCAGCATTCTTCGTCACCCATGGACGAAGTGGATTGGCATGATGGGTGTCGTCGGTGCCGTCGTGATCGCGATCGTCTGGAGTGGCGGCGGTCTTCGCTGGCAGGGTCTGCTATCAGCGCTGGTAGGCCTGGCGTTTGGCGGTGGACTGGTGTGGGCTATCCGCGTTGTTTCCGGCTACATGCTGGGTGTCGAGGCGATGGGTTTTGGAGACGTCACGCTCATGGCGATGATTGGCGCGTTTCTGGGTTGGCAGGCCGCCCTGATGACCTTCTTTATCGCTCCGTTTACCAGCCTGGTGATCGCGCTCTCGCAGTGGATAATGACGGGCAGACGCGACATTCCGTTTGGGCCGTTCCTTTGTGCGGCCGCTGCTATCGTCGTGGTGGAATGGGGCAGCCTCTGGCTACGCTGGGGAACGATCTTTTCGTTGGGGCTGTGGATTCCGGCCATAATCGGCGTCGGCATCCTGTTAATGGGCGTCATGCTGGGTGTACTCCAGGTCATCAAGCGGCTGCTTGGAATCTATTGAATAGACTTGAGAATTCACTCAAGAATCTGAATTGGCCTTGAGCTCTGGCGGATGCGTCAGTACTCTCCGCGCGAATAGGACGAATTTCCGCCAAGCAGGAGCCAGGGACGTGCCCCTATCGCGTCAGACAGCATTGCCGATCGCCGTATGTATTGCGGGTCTCATCGCCTCGGGCGGTTGTGCTCCGAATGCAAACGGAGTTATGCGTCCTACCCTTCCCTGGACGCGCAACGTACCGGCTGCTCCGCCGAACGGCAGCGGGAATCCCTGGGCATCGCCAAACACAAACGGAACCGCTTCGACACCACCGTTGCCAGCATCGCGCAACAATTCACGTTGGTCATTTCTCAACGACCTCATGAAGCGAGCCGATCAGCAAGAGGTGCTCGCCCAACGGCAGCGCAAGGAGCTGGAGCGACTTCAGCTTGAGCAAAAAGATCGCTACGACCAGGAACGGCAGTACGTCACCCAACAACGAGAACAAGAGCGGGCCAGGCTGCTCAAAGAGTACGACGACAAGGCAAAGCAGCTGGCCCAGCGCGAAAAGAAGTACCAGGGCCAAGCCGACCAACTACGTGGAAAGGCTTCGACGCTGGACGAGAACAACCGGGATCTGCACGCCCAATTGGCTCGCACCGAACGTGAACGCGAGATCCTTCGCGACGAGATCGATCTGCTAAAGCGACGCCTGGAAGACACGACCAACCAACTGTCGAAAACGCGGCAGGTCAGCAATGAAACGGGCCGACGTCTTCAGGCGTACCAGGCATCCGCTTCGAAACAACGCGGCAACGCGCTCATCCGCGCCAACAGCAGCATTACACGACCGGTAACGGCCGTGGATGTTCCCGGCATGGACATCCGACAGGACGGCGACCTCGTCAGGATCGCCATTCCGGCCGAACGACTATTCATGGAAGGCACCGCGTCCCTGCATCAGGGATCGCAGCCCTACATGGATCAGGTCGCCCAGATCTTGCTGCGACATTACCCACAGCAGCGAGCCGCCATTGAGGCTCATACGGACCAGCGTGCAACAGCCATTGGCGGTACCCAGTGGCGGAACCACCACCAACTGACCGCCGCCCAATCCATGGCCGTGCTCGAACAACTGACCTCCAGAAACATCAGTCCGCAGCAGGTGTTCGTCGTCGCACACGGCGGAAACCATCCGCTCGTATCCGGCGGTACCGTGCAGGGACAAGCTCTCAATCAACGCGTTGAGATCGTCGTCTACCCGGAAACGTTTCAGCGGTAGCGACGTTCGCTGGCCGACTGAACGTCACGTCCGGTGATGTCCAGTCACGTCCAGTCACGTCACTCCCAGTGCAACTGAACGCCCTGCTTGACCAGGCGTTTCTGAAAATCGTCCAGCAATTTGGGCTCCGTGGCGATCGCCGTGGGAGTTGCCTGCCTTTCCATCGCGAAACTCGCGAGACAGCCCACCGCTTCCCCAATTCCCCACTCGACCGGATGCAATCGATAGCAGCCGCTGGTAACGTGCGTCGAACCAATATTCTTGCAGGCGGGCAACAGGTTTTGCATGCGAACGGGCAACAACGCACGCAGCGGAACTTCAAAGGGCAGCGAATCAAAATCGACGTAGTTGTCGCCACCAGTCGTCGGATGCAAGTCGATGGGATAGCTACCGACGCCGACGGAATCCGAGAAGCTGGCGGCGCGAATGTCTTTCAAATCGCCGGCAACCATTTTTCGCTGCACAGCAGCCCGGGTTAAGCCGGTCACCTCCATGGCACGCTGCTCCAGTCCCACGTGTTCTTCCAGAACCGTAAACTGAGCCCGAATTCGGCGCGACTCACGAATGTAGGGAGCCTTCGCCAGCCCGTCTTCAGTGCCCATCAGATCGCGTCGTAGTCGCAATCCGGGAAAGCCCGTGCCGCCGTCTGCCCGCGGTGCTTCCGTTTGCAACCAGTACAGCAACGAGAGACTCAACTGTTTCGCTCTGGCGATGTGCGTCTCAGCTTCGCGCGGCGGGACACCAACAAGATTACCCAGCAGGTAGTCGTTCTGCGGCCAGTTGATCAGACTCACATCACCGGGAAATCGCTGCTGTTCAAACAGCGAGCGGTCGATGATGCGTCGATATCTCCACAGGTTCAACCCGCCATCCACGTAGTTGCCGCCAGCGGGATCGAAGCCCAATTTCTTCGGCTTCCCCGAACGCGGGTGCGTGTAGGTCAGATCGAGCAGCCTGCCTGGCCATGGAGGCGTCAGTTGCGGCACGAACGCATGCCAAAAAGCGTATTCCTGTGGGCGATCGATCACGTGATTCTCGCCCGGCAAATGGTCGACGGCAAAACAGTGCGTGAAGGCCTGCTGGTTGTTGGGATCAGCCCTGTCGTTCGCGTGGAGTTCTTCCGTTTCCGATCGAGCTTCCGAACCGGTGACGAATTCCGTGTTCGTTATCGGCAAGAGATCACCCAATTCGGTTGCGTCGATAAAATACTGACCGGTCAACATAGAGCGCATTCCCGTAGTCGCTGACCGTACGTTCACGGCACGAACGCGATCGCCATCCACCTCCGCGGATTCGGCGACGGTTTCCAGCAGAACACGCAGTTGACCGGATTGCCGATAACCAGCCAACCACTGCTCCAGAACGGCCAGCGAGACGCGTGGTTCGGAACACAATCGAGAAACGGTGCCATTACCCGGATTCAGGTACGGGTCGTCGCTCGCCTGTTTCGTGAGCGGATAATTCTCGCGGTAGTACGTGCGAATACGCGATCGCAACTCACGATAGGAACGATTGGCGCCGGCCGTCTCAATCCAGCGATGCTCGTCCGGCGGTACGCCCTGGCTGGTGAGCTGTCCGCCGATCCAGTCCGTGGCCTCGGTCATGACCACTCTCACGCCGTTGCGCAATGCCGCCAGCGCCGCCGCACATCCGCCCAGCCCACCACCGATAATGACGACCGGGGCTTCGATTTCGATCCGGGATTGGGCAAACACGGGCGCCGTCATGCCCGCGAGACCGCCCAGGGTCAGGGCGCTACAAAATCGACGACGAGACAACCGAGTTGCGCGGGACGTATGGCGAGCAAGTTGAAGAGAAGTTTGGCGAGAGCACATGGAACGCGACCTTGGAGGAAATCATGTGCGTTGCATGATATGCCATCCGGGCGCTCTAAGAGAAGCTACTTCGCGGGTACGCCGGTCGCACGCGTTCGAAGGTCCACTTCGCCGGTCACGTCTGGGTCTTCGGACTCGTCCGGCCCCACTGTCGTTTCTACGGTCGCTGCTTCGTTCGTCGGTAACGACGGATCGATCGTGCGAATCAGGCATTCGAATCTTCGACTACCGTAAAAGGCGATTCCCGTGGTCAGGGTAATATCCGGCTTGTTTTTTGCGTTTGCCGGCAGCTTTACCATCCCGACGATTTCAGCCGATACGCGCAAGGGATCTCGGCCAGGCTGACTGTTGTGGGTCATCTCCAACTGACCGCGGATGACAATCTCTCGCTTGTAATTTTCTTTTTCGGACGTCGGCAGGTAGTAGGCCTCCATATCCGCTCGTGAAATCTGGTCGTGGCTTTCGTCCCAGTCCTGCGAGTACGGATAGAAGTGGATCAGAATCTTCTTCGCCAAATCGTCACTGATCTTCCACTCGTTGGGCGAACTGAGCGAGTCAGGCCCATCAAGCGAACCGGGCGAGCCTTTCAAATCGGGCGAGCTTTTCGGAGGCCCGGTAAACTGTTGCCAGTCAGCCTTCGACAGGACGATCATGTCTTCGCCCACGATGCCCTGGCGGTCCAGGTATTGAGACGAATTTCGCAGCAGTAGTTCATCGCTGGCGACTTCCGGGATTGGCAGCTGTTTTCGTGGCTCCACCAGCGTATCGCCGTAGGGCGTTTTCAGTTCCCGTGCCGTCGACGTCAACAGCCGCACCAGGACTTCGGGTTTCATGGCGTGCATGACGTGCATGGACGTGACCAAATCCGCTTCCGGCGTCAGCAGGTAAACGTGGACCGTCCCCATCGGCAGTTTCTTTTTTTCGGCCGTGGCGTACAACTCCTGCAGTAGCTGGAGATTCTTCTTTCCGAATTGCCCCGCCCGGTATTCTTCGTTGGATACGTAAACCGGAACGAAGTGCGAATTCAGGTATTTGATAATCTGGTTGTTGGAGAATGGACCCATTCTCATCGAGGCCGCGCCGCCTCAGCAGCGACCAGAATTGATATGCCCGTCGTGCGTGAACACAAACACAGGCCGATTGTGCTTTGCCCCAAGTTGATAGGCGGTTTCCAGATCTTCCGCCCAACCAATTCGCTCGAAAGGCTGGCGGCCGAACTGCGCCTCCATCGTCCGGCTGCGTTGCTTCAGCCATTGCGGCAAGAACCGGTCCGAGACGGCCGCATCGGCGACCGATAGAATGCTGCCGAAAACTGCGAGTGTTGCGATCAGGAGACGCATTACGTAACCTTCAGGTAACGGTTGAACGGCCTATTTCGACTATACATGCGAGATGAGCCTGGGCAAAGCGAACCGTGCTTCAACCGCAATTTGCATGCCCAACTATGAACCCAAAATCCGAAGATGGGTCTACGTCCCTGTACGCCCATTTCGTCAAACAACCAAAAAGAGTGCTTGCTCAGAATTCATGATCGCAATTATCGACTACCAGATGGGGAATCTCCGCAGTGTCCAAAAAGGCTTCGAGAAAGTCGGACACTCGGCAACAATTACGTCTTCGGCGGCAGAAGTCATGGCGGCCGACAAGGTCGTGCTACCAGGTGTTGGTGCCTTTGGGGACGCGATGCATGAGCTGAAGCAACGGAATCTTGTCGAGCCCATCCGCGAGATCATCTCCGCCGGTAAACCTTTTCTGGGAATTTGCCTTGGTCTGCAACTGTTGTTCGAACGCAGCTACGAAGGCGGTGATCACGAGGGCATTGGCATCATCCCGGGCGAAGTCGTCAAGTTTGAGGTGCCTCGGGAATACAAGGTTCCTCATATGGGCTGGAACGAAGCCGAAATCCGCAAGCCGGCGCCAATTCTTGAAGGCATCGAAAACAGATCGCACTTTTACTTCGTCCACTCGTTTTACGCTCTGCCGAAGGACAACTCGGTCACCGCCATCGAAGCCAACTACCCCGACCCCTTCTGCGCGATGGTGTGGGACGACAGGAACATGTTCGCAACGCAGTTCCACCCAGAGAAGAGTCAGGACGATGGCTTGAGGATTCTGAAGAACTTTGCCGAACTCTCCTGACCGAAAGCGATCACGTGTTTCAGTTTCTCAATCACCTGGTGGATGATCTTCATCCGGCCCTGAATCATTTTCCGATCGCCTTTCTGGTCGCCAGCTTCCTGCTGGTCTTCGCAGCACGGCGTTGGAGTTCCCTGCGGCAGACCGAGTGGCTACTGTTTTGCTGGGGAGCCATCATGACACTGCCCGCCGCGATTACGGGTTTGATTGCGCACGAGGCTTACGAAGAATCGGCCGTTCATATGACGATCGAGCAGCATGGATTGCCGGCGAACATCGGGACCATCGTAATGCTGGGCGTCGCCATCTGGCGCTATCGAGCGCGTCGGAAAGGCAACGACTTTGGTGACCGTAATTGGTATCTTGCTTTCGCAGCAGTCGGATTGATCTGGATCTTCATTGTTGGCGGGACTGGCGGCAGCCTGACGTACGACCTTGGTATCAACGTCCGCGGCACGACTCCCCTGCCCTAGTGCGCGCCGCGGCCACTCCTTCCACGGACACCGAAAACGATGTGCATCCTGCTAATTCTGGCGACGGCACTGGCCATTAACGACGACGCTCAGCTACAGCGGCTGAAGACGTTTCGCGAGGAGTTTGTGGCCATCACGCCGGGCAAGGGTAAATTCCCGGCTTCCTTCTTGATGGGTAGCAAGTCTGCCGGTGCCAGCCCCATGCATCGCGTGACGTTTGATTATTCGTTTCACGTTGCGAAATACGAAGTCCCCCAGAATCTTTGGCAGGCAGTGATGGGCAGCAACCCCAGTCGTTGGAAAGGCCAACGTAACTCGGTCGAAAACCTGTCATACACCGAAGCGGTCGCCTTCTGTGAAAGGGCCACCGGCCTGATGCGAGCAGCCAAGCTCATCGGCAAGGACGAAGAAATCCGTCTTCCCAGCGAAGCCGAATGGGAGTACTTCGCTCGCGCTGGTACGAAAACGAAATACTCTTTCGGTGACGACGAGGCCGACATCGATGCCTACGCGTGGTCCACACGAAATGCCGCCGGCAACGATCCGGCCGTTGGCGTCCTGAAACCAAATCCGTGGGGCCTCTACGACATCCACGGCTACCTGTGGGAATTTTGCAGCGATGTCGGACATGCGACTTACCAGGGTGCGCCAGACGACGGTAGCTCCTGGGGCAATGACTCAAAAACAGAGACTGAAAATCCCGCCCTTGGGAAACCGGGGCGAGAATCCCACGTCATACGCGGTGGTAGCTGGAAAGATGCCGCCGAAAAACTGGCGTGCGGCTACCGGTCATTGGCGTCTTACAGTACTCGCGACGACGCCATCGGGTTGAGATGCGTGCTCGCCAAAGTAAGAATGGGACGCAAGGAAGCTGTGAAGTTGCCGACCAAGTAAGAACCGACCGAGCAATAACCGGACGAATAGGCGCCGAGCAAAACGCACTTCCAAAACCTGATGGCCAACCTCACGACGCCTGTAGGCAGGTTCACTCGCACTGGCGACATTGTCTTGAAACGGGTGCCGCCGCTACTCGCAGCATCCGTACAACTCCCTCCGAAAGTAGCCTTCCATGCAACGCGTCCTGCCAGTGCTCGCCCTACTGTTGGTCTTTTTGCTGTCCGGTGGTTTCTGCACCGATGTGCAAGCTGCCGAGCAACCCAACTTCCTGATCATCATGGCCGACGATTGCACTCACAGCGATCTTCCAGCGTACGGTGGTAAGAATGCGAGGACGCCCAACCTCGATCGACTGGCGACGGAAGGCCTCGTGTTCAACAAGGCCTATCTCAGCGAAGCGATGTGCCAGCCCTGTCGCGCCGAACTGTTTTCCGGCATGTACCCCATGAACAATGGCTGCGCGTGGAATCACTCGGCCAGTCGCCCGTCGATCCGCACGATGCCCCACCTGCTGGGTGAAGCCGGCTATCGCGTCGGCCTGGCAGGCAAAGTTCACATCAAACCACAAAAAGCGTTTCCCTTTGAGACAGTAGCCGGTTTTGACCCCAACTGCGTTCGCAATCCAACGCGCCCACATGACCTGACTGCCGCCGCGTCCTTCATGACAAAGGACGACACGCCCTTCTGTCTGACAATCGCGTTGGTCGAACCGCACGTCCCGTGGGTGATGGGCGATGCTTCCCAATACCCAGCGGACCAAATCGAACTACCGCCGAACATCGCCGACACCAAACGAACTCGCAGCGACTACGGCAAGTACCTCGCCGAGATCACTTACATGGACGGACAGGTCGGAGTAATCCTGGCAGCCCTGGAAGCCTCCGGCAAAGCCGACAATACGCTGGTGCTGTTCAGTTCAGAACAGGGCTCGCAATTTCCCGGCTGCAAGTGGACAAACTGGGACACCGGCGTCCATACCGCTCTAATCGCGCGATGGCCCGGGAAGGTGCCGGCCGGAAAGCGTACCGACGCGCTCGTGCAGTACGCCGACGTACTGCCAACATTCCTGGAACTCGCCGGACACAATTCCGTCAAATCACAACATGACGGAACCAGTTTCGCCAACGTGCTGACCGGCGAGAAAGACTCGCATCGCCAATTCGTTTACGGGTGCCACAACAACATTCCAGAAGGCCCCGCCTATCCGATTCGCACCGTCAGCGACGGACGCTATCGCTACATCCGAAATCTGTTGCCAGCAGAGATCTACATCGAAAAACATCTCATGGGCACGAAGGGCGACGGCGCGCTGAACAATCCGTATTGGAGTACATGGGTGTTTGAGTCGTGGAATAACGAGCACACCTACGAGTTGGTCAAACGGTACACCCGGCGCCCGGCGGAGCAGTTGTACGACACGTCCGCCGACCCATATGAGCTCACCAACCTCGCCAACGATCCGCAATTCGCGGAAGAGAAAGAGCGGCTCAAACGCGAACTGCGAAGCTGGATGATATCTCAGGGCGACCCTGGTATTGCCCAGGACACCAACGCCGCCATCAACGCGGCGCGGCGCGGTGAACATCTCTACGGGCCTAAGATCCCGGCCGACGTGCCCTTCAAGTAAGCGACCCGCGACCGTGTCCTAACGTCGTCGCCGAATGGCGGCGAGGCCAAGCATCGCACCAAGACCAAGACACAGGCTCGTGGGTTCCGGCACGGCAGCCAACTCGTCTCCGTCGGAAACGCCGAAGCCAAAATTCTCGGAGAGCGCCAGAAAATCTTCGAACTCGACATTCCGGTCGCAGTTGAAGTCTCCACCGCTCCAGTCGGAGACCTGGTTGAAGTTGCCCGACAACGTCAGAAAATCGTCGAAGTCGACCGTTCCATTCAGGTCCGTATCACCGACACGCGTGCCGATGACTCGTTCGACAAGCTCGTTGACGTCGTCCATACCAATGGTGTCATCGCCTGTCAGTTCGAAGTGCGGATGGGATTCTCCAAGTCGAAAGCAGAGCACGCTGATGTCGCCAACGTCGACCGCACCTGAGCCGTCGAAGTCGCCCGGAAGAGAAGTTAACCGCAACGTGAAGCTGCCGAGTGGATCCGAGTTCTCTCCGTCGTAGGGTGCGCCCGTGATCCGAAAGATCGGTTCGTGCGGAGTCGTAGCCAGATTGCCCGAAGTAAAGTTGGCACCACTGTCGGTCCCGGCGTCATAGGGGATTGCGTCGATCACAATTTCGGGAACCCAGTTTCCGACTTCATCAATAAGATTCACGTCATGGGCGCCAACGATCCAGTCAGGACTGGGGGCGATCATGGTGACGAACGAGATCAACGGGTGCGTCGAACTGGCACTGACTCGGCTGGTCGTGGTCCGCGGAGTCCCGATCCCGGTAAAAGAAACAATACTAAACGCAGTCTCGTCCGCGATCGCGGAGGTGACTTCCGGTACGGCCAGACTATTCGATCCAGTCTCGGCAATACGTTGAACACCCGGTGATGCCATGCCGCCGGGTTCCCAGAGCGTGTAGTTCTCGTTGTGGGTTGCCCCATAACCGCCCGAATAGTGAGCGTTATTGGGAAACGCCGTGGGGTGCGTGGCGGCACTCCATGTGGATTCAAACACCAATTCGTAGGTCGCCGTGTCAGCATGTGACAGCGACGCCCCAACGAGCCACAACAATATCGAGGCCGAGAAGAAGGCCGATTTCCGAGTCATCATTTTGCTCTCTTGCGATTCCGTAAACGCGCACAGTTCCGTACAGGATAACTGTGTCGTTGGTGTTGACGAGATCTTACACAGAAAGCAAAAATTTGCAGCTATGGCGACGTACAAGCCTGAAACCAGTGTACCGGTGCTAATCGGGGCTTATGACATCGCCGCCGGTGTCGTCCGTTGGGTCCCCGACGTCGACCTTCGACCAGTCGATCTCCGTTGCGCGGGAAAGTTCATCCCGGACGCGTTCGGCCTGATCAAATTGGGCGGCGGTCACCACAACGACAACTTCCGAAGGAGCTTCCGCCTTGAATCCGGAAATGGATCCGCCCAGAGTGTGAGCTTCGATACCCTGTCGCCGAAGTTCATGCTTCAGCATATTGGCTTCCATCTCGGATGCGAAGGAAGCCAGCTTCACGGGAGCGTTTACGTCACTTTGATCATGATTTGCCATCGTAGGTTCCTTTCACATGATTATAGACGCGCAGTAGATCGCATCTCGCCCGAAATCAGAATGATTCAACCGACGCCCGCAAGAACCGGGGCGATTTGAAACGCCAGCGACTACGACAATTGGTTTTTCGGATAACTCCAACATGAAACATCGGAGTCTGAAGTTCCGGCTATGGCTGCTTCCGCTTTGTGATTTCCGCCTTGAACAGTTCGACAACCTTCATGTGCCCGTTCGCGGCGGCGAAGTGAACGGACGTTTCGCCATCCACATCCGCTCGTTCGGGATCAGCACCGGCCGCCAGCAGTAGCTTTGCAACTTCAAGATTGCCTTCTGCGGCGGCGACCATCAGCGCTGTCCAATTCTCGTCGTCATCCACGACGTCGACTTTCGCTCCGGCATCCAACAGCGTCTGAACGGTATCGGGACTCTTGCCGCTGGAAGCCACCAGCAACGCCGTGCGACCGCTACTGTTGGGGCGATCCACCTGTGCTCCATGCTTCAGCAGGATTTTCACAATCTCCGTTTTTCCCTCGAAGGCAGCCAGCATCAACGCGGTATTGCCGTTCTCGTCCGGACTATTCACATCGACCTCGGACTCAATCGCTTGCATTACCAGCGGACCATTACCGGCCCCGGCGGCATCACGAAATGCCGCGTCACTCACGACGGGCTTACTCACGACGGGCTTACTGACGGCAGGCTTCGTCACGGCAGTCTTTGTCACTTCAACCTCGGCAGCGAACTGTTGGCCCGAGTCGCTGTCTGCGGCCGCGTCCTTGTTGGCCGCGTCCTTGTTGGCCGCCTTTTCCGCATACGCATCAAGGAGATTCTCCCTGGAGGAGCAACCGACAACCGCCGAGATGACGGCAACAAGCATTACGAGATTTCGAAACATCGAAGTTCTTTCTGTGAGTGATTTCAGCGCATTGTCTCGCACTCGACGGCGCCGCACAACCGACACCAACGACCCCGAACCAGCGTCTAGTCGCCTGCGGGCGGCTGAATGAGCGCCATGACAGCGCCCGCCGGATCCCGGATGACACACATGTTTCCGTAAGATCCCATGTCACGTTTTTCGGTAATCGTTTGCCCACCGAGAGCAACCACACGCTCGAGACTGTGATCAAGATCCGCAACCGTGACATAAATGAGCCATTGCGATGGCATATCCGCGTTCGGGCCGCGACGATGGCAGATCCCCGCAACGGGCTGGTCGCTATCCGCGGGAGCGACGCAGTAGTCACTGTACTCGCCAAGATCGAACTCGCTGACCTTCCAACCGACAACTTCGCGGTAGAAATCCTTGATCGCCGTGCCATCGCCAACGGTCAGGTCGATCCAGCCAATCGTTCCGGGTGCATTGTTCATTTTCCGTCTGTCCTTTGGTTGCGACGAGAAGATTTCGAAGCCGTTGTTACCGTCCAAATACCGTAGGCCACGCACACGACGCCAATCGCAATCGAAGCACCAAAAGGTTCGCCCCGTAGCAGTACCGAAAAGATCACACCGAACACTGGCGTCGCGAAACTAAACACCGAAATCTGCGACGCCGAATGCTTCGTCAGCAGCGTCGCGTGTACCACGAAACAGAATCCGGCGACAATCACGCCCTGGTAAAGCAGCCCCAGCATAGCCGATTGGGTCAACGCTGCATCTTCGAACGATTCGGTTGCGGCACTCCACGCGGCAAACATGGCGACGCCGAACACGTCGTGCCAAAACATTAGCTTGCCGGGCGGTATCCGCTGTACCGCACGTCCCACATAGACGACGCGAATGGCAAGCAACAGCGAACTCGCGATCAGAATGAGATCGCCCGCAAGAAATGAAGTTCCAGCCCCACCCGCAACGCCCGGCCTGACCATCACGAAGGCGACGCCCGCAGCAGCAACGACCAACCCCATGAGCGTCCGCGACGTGAGCCGGTCCGTTCGCGTAATCCAGTGCTCGATACCCGCAACAAAAAACGGGAACGTATTGATCAGCATCGCGCCATGTGTCGAATTCGTCCACAGCACGCCAACGTTGAATGTGGAGATTTGCGTGAACAACAGGACACCGGCCACGAAAGAAGTCCACAGCTCATCGGCCGAGGCTCGAAACGGAATGCGTCGCCAGAGACACCAAAAGAAGAGCACAATGGTGCCCATGGCAAAACGGACTCCAGCCACCGCCACCGGAGGCAGCGAATCGACGCTAAAGCTGACGGCGACGGAGTTTCCGCCCCACAGCGCCACCACAAGCATGGTCGCCGCGAGTGCCCGTCCACGCAGCGGCGGTGGCGAATCGTTGCTGGATTCAGTTTTGCTCACTCGCAAACCGTAATCGTCGGCTGTCAAATTGCAATGCCGACTGACGCATAGCCCAGAATCGCAATCAAGGGTTAGATTCGCAGCACGGCACACGCACTGCCAGTACTACCCGGTGAAGAAGTATCCGGCGACCGCAATCGTCAGCAGGGCCAGAATGCCCACGAAGACAGAGAGGCCCTCCGCGAAGATTTTTCGCCTGATCCGTTCGTGCGGATGTTCGCTATCCGCCGCCGAATCGGAGGCTGAGTAGGGGTTGTCTCCCGGATCCATCATCGCCTCCCATGACAAAACCAGAAACTAAACCTCTTCCGACTCCGTGGTCGGCTCGCTGGTAGGCGGCTCGAAACTGGGAGCCGTCGGTGGCTCGAAATCGTCGTAGTCGTTGGAATAGTAGGACGTCGACGTCGAAACATCGTCATCGACACTCATCTGGGCCTGCATATCACTGAGGCCACGACGAAATTCCTTGTACGTCTTTCCCAACTTTTTGGCGACCTCCGGCAAGTTCTTGCCGAACAGCAATACCGCCAGCACACCAATTACCGCCAGTTCACCTGGACCGGGACTGAACATGAAAGCACTCCTGCGTCCGAATTCGGATACGTGAAATCTGCGTTACGATTTCGCGTCTTCGTCATGAGCGACTGGTTTACGACCATCATCCAGATCGTCTTCGACACCAGCAACGCCTCGTTTGAATTCAACGACGCCGCGTCCCAGGGAACGCATGACTGAGGGCAAGCGATGCCCGAACAACAAGAGTGCGATTCCCGCGATAATGACCAATTCGTATCCGCCCGCAAAACCCATGGCTTCACCTCGACTGAAAGTTAGGATCACGACAAGCGGCGAAGGCGGGCGGAGCCTCAGAAAATGTCTGAGCTCGCCAGAACCGACTTGTGGTGCTCAGAATGAGCAACATTCGTTTACTACCCTGATTTTATTCGACGCCCGCCAGGTGTCAAACGGGGAGCCAACACATCTCGAGGCGGAGAAATGGAGGCCGCGAAACGGATTCGGTAGTTTCGCCAAACTTTCGCGAGTTTTAGGGATTTAACGCGGGTGACATTCTGGCGCCGTTTTGAGCCACTTTCGCCTCACACAGCCGAATCAGGCATCCCGCCCCCAAGTCCAAGACCCCGCAACGACACGAATCGCACGCGTTGGCGACCTAGAAGCGAAAGCCCTGCGAACGCTCGTACGGTATCAAATCTTCAACTTCCTGCGCTGCGCGGGCTCGATAATCCTGCAAAAACTTTTCTGTAGCTCGCCGGTCATCACGCCGATCGAACGCATTCAAGGCGGCATCCTCCACGCCGACCATCCAGTCACGCAGCCGTTGCCGGGAATCTTCGAGCAACTTCCGCTGCTCCGCATCCAATGCCTGCGAATCACCCAGCAAGTTATTGAGACAACCCGGATCGACTCGGAGATCGTAAAACTCTTCCACCGTTCGATAGCTGAGATGATTGACGCGGGCCGCCATCCGCGCGTCATCCACGGCGGCTTGTTGCATCGCACGGAAAGTGTCACCGCCGTTCCGCCCAAAGCGACGCTGCCCGTTGGACCATGGATTGAAGACGTAAGCCGCGTCCTTTGTCAGAACGGATCGCATCGGCAACGCGTCCTTGCCATGAATGTGATGGAACTGCGCGAATACCTGGTCGCGGCCGTCTTGTGCTTCACCTTGCAAGACGGGTAAGAACGAGCGTCCGTCCGACTTCCCCACCGGGAGGCCCACGGCAGCCAGGATCGTGGGCATCAGATCCACGCCAGACACCATGTGCTGTCGATCCACCGAACCGGCCTCGACGTGCCCCGGCCAGCGTACAACCAGCGGCGTTCGCACGCTGTCCGGATAGCAATTGAACTTCGCACCGGGAAACGGCATGCCGTGGTCCGCGAGGAAGATCACCATCGTATTCTCAACAAGCTCCGCCTCATTCAGCTCGTCAAGGACAGCTCCCACCATGTCGTCCAGACGACGCACCGACGTGCAGTATTCAGCCAGCTCGCGCCGCACGGCTGGCAGGTCCGGCAGAAACGCGGGCACGTTCACCTCGTCCGCGGAAAACGTCCGGGACGCCGGAACACGCTCGTCCAAATCACGCGTCGCTTTCCCGCCGGCAAACGGACGATGCGGGTCGTGCGAGTTGGCCATCAGAAAGAAAGGCTGCTGCGACGCCTTTGACATCGCGAACAGGCTGCGGGCAAAACGCCGATACGTTTCTGGATCTCGGCCCCAGCGGTCTTCATCGCCAACGCCCTGCCAGCGATAGGTCATCGACCATCGAAAGAGCTCTTGCTGCCTGAGCGGCTTGCCGACAATTCCACACACATAGCCGGACTTGTTGAGCACCGCCGGTAACGTTTCGGTTCCGGCGCGAATTCGCTGAAAACCTTCAGCCCCGTTGTTGCACGAATACAAACCGCTCAGCAGGACACTTCGGGATGGCGTGCAAATCGACACGTTGACATAGGCGTGCCAGAATCGCATACCCTGCGTGGCGAGGCGATCAATGTTCGGCGTGACGCCGTCAGCAGCGCCGCCGAAACAACCGGGCGTGTCCCAGTTCATATCGTCGGCGACGATCATGACTACGTTGGGGCGTTTTTGCGGTGCCTGCATTTGCTGCGCGATCACGATGGAAGGCACGCAAGCGATCAAGAGTCCGGCAGTGAAGACTTCGGCAATGATGACTTTGGCGATCAAGAATCCCGCGAATGCGATACAGCTCCACCGTTTGGCATGGCTTGCCGGACAGCAACGCGAAACGATGGCTTTCATCTTCTTGCCCCATGAATAAGTTGACCGACGACTTCTCGCCAACCCGTCAGGCCGCCTGGCGAGACATCGACATCAGAAATCGCTCCAATGCCCAGCGTGCGCGGGTGGGTGCCGAGTGGCTGCCCTTCATCGACAGATCCAGCTTGAGCAACTGCTCGTATAAAGCGGCGGCTCGATGACGACCAAGCTGTCGCAACTGCTTTTCCGATCTTTGCAGTGCTCCCTTGGGCCATTTCTTGAAGCCTGCCTGTTCGAGCGCCATCGGTAGCGAAATTTTTCGCCCCCCATGTTCCGCTTCGATGATCAGATTCGCGGCGTCCGCAAAACGCCGCAACGACCACAGCAAAGCTCCAGCAATGGCCTGCGGTGCCTCGCCCGCCTGAAGCAATCGCTCGAGCTGCAATAGTGCTTCGGCTGCGTTCCCATCGAGCGCCGCATCCAGCAACTCCCAGGTGGTTTTGGTTCGCCAGCCACCGACGACCTTTCGCACCAGTTCGACGGTAACTTCCGCATCCGGCTCACAGAACAACGCCAGCTTGGCGAGCCCCTGATCCAACAGCCCCATCTCCGGTCCAACCAGTTGCAACAACTCCTCGTCGGCACCGCGTTTGAGCTCGACGTTGTGGGTCGACTTGCCCCATGATCGCAGCCAGTCGCAGAGCTTCGTCTCGTCAACGTAACTGGCTTTACCGCGTTTCGTCTGCGGTGCCCGGCACTCGACGATTTGCCCCGTCTCGGCCAACGTTTTGTAGAGACGCGTGTTCGTCGCCAGCGCATTGAGTTCCAGTACAAGGCACCCGGACGACGCCGGCTGAGCGACGTAGGCTTCCAGTTGCGACCGGTAATTTTTGACGAAGTCGTCCGCGTTCAGCACGAAGACCAATCGTGGCCCACCGCCAAACAGGGAAAGCGTTGACAGTTCGTCGTTGACGTCCCGCCATTCGGCTTTCTGGGTGAACTCATTGGCCTCGCCATCGGCCGACACCGTGTCGCGAATCTTCGTCCGCGACAATCGTTTGAGAAAACCGTCGTCACCAACGAGTGCGCAAACACCCGCGATCGCGGGCTGGTCTTCCTTGAGCAGATCGAATGCATGCAGTACATGTTCCATGATCTGGATTGTACGACTGCAACGACCGTTCGCCAATCGGCAGAAACGCTCCGCCCCAATAGTTAGCGGTACGTGTAGGGGCGATTGGTCGTGCGACGCAGCGGCTGAACATCCGTAATCCGACCGCCCGGGTTCCGCCCATCCCCTGCGGCTGACGTATCAAAGACGTCGGAGGTTACATTGCCCGCGAGGTCACTGACGGCTAACTGAAGATGAACTCCCTGCGGCGTTCTGGGATCAATCCGCCACCGATAGCTGCCCGAGTTCCTCAGATTGGAGGCAATGGGAATCCACGGACCGGCTGGCGATTCCGCATAACTGAGCGAAATGGGTTGCTCGGCAAGCAAGGCGTCCTCGGCGATCCACTCGATGGTCATCTCGCCGCTGCTGCGTCCTCCGTCAAAGCGAGCCGACGTAATTCGGCCGGTCGGTTTCGTCCAGTCCACACCAACCCACATGTCCGCTTCATCGCCGCGAACAGGCGTCGCCGGTGCGGGACGATTGTAGTCCTGAATGGCCAACCGGAATCCGTACAGTCCCTCGCCACGCAGGCGCACTTCGAAGGGTGACTGGTTATCAGCATCTGCGCCGTACAACTCCCAGTTTTCGCCGTCGTCTCGAGTGAACCACAATTCGACGCGTTGTGGCCCGCGACTACCAACGCCGTAGGTCTCGTAATCAAGCGTCAGGTTGGGCGACGAAATGATTCGCGGCCGACGGGGTGCTCGACGAGCGACGCCCGGCTGCCCTGCCCTGTTCTGAGCGACAGGACCGAATACGTCGCTGCTCGCGGGCTGCTGCTGATCAGAACCAGCAACAGATGGACTATCATAAGTCGGACTTGGGAAGTTTGGCGTCGCAGCCGAACGATCAAATGCCGACGACGTGTTGCGGCTGGCGGTCGCTCGGGTTGCGGTGTTCGCGTTCAGCGGCGGATTCGCGCGACTACCCGTGTTGCGATTTTGAGCGAAGCTGCGGGTGTCGAAGCGACTTTGATCGAACCGCCGCTGTGCATCGGTGCCGAAACCGGTTTGGTTATTGATCTCGCGAACAGAGGCTGCTCCGTGCGTGTCTTGCGAATGCTGGACGCCTCCAATCAGGGAGTTGATTCCACTGCGAAAGTCTGCCCACGAGCGAACGCCCCCGCTGGCAGGCTCTCTGGACTGGGTGCGATTTGCATCGCTGCGGCTTGCATTGGTGGGATTCACATTCCCGCGATTCCCAACCCCCGAGCGATTCATTGCAAAACGATTGTCTGAGCGGTTATCTGCGCGACTAGCTGTCCGACTGTCAGTACGATTGGCGTCGCGATTGAGGCCCGCGGAAGCACGGTGAAATTGCGAGTTCGTGCGTGCGTTACTACTGGCTTGAGCTGGCGTGTTCACACCAGTCTGAAGTGGACCGCGGTTGTCACGCCGGGGATCTCGAGGATTCTGCGCGAATCGGTTCGGTGTGTCTTGCGTGAATTGCCCTTGCGGCCCCTGTCCCAGCCGGTCCTGTGAGCCAAGGTCAAACCGACCCTGCGGACTCTGTGTATAGCCGCCGCGGAAGTCCTGTGCGTAGCGCTCATTCGTTGGCGGCTGATTTGTCGGTCGCTGATTTGTCGGTCGCTGGTTAGTCGCTCGCGTCTGCGGCGGATTCCCCCGGCTGGCCACGTTCTCGATGGCGACCCTTTTTTGCACAACCGTCACGTTTCCCGCGCGGTCAAGAATCTCGGCGCGAATCCGGGCTTCGTTGGCTCGAGTACGAATCCACCATTCGGATTGGTCCTGCCATTCCGTCCGGAGGTCATCGGGAACGCGTTGAGCCGCCAGCACATCCTGCCATTGACCGTTGTCGTCCTGGTACTGCATGCGGAATGAATTCGCTGCCAGGTTGCTGTCGCTGGCGGTCCAGCTGGCAGTTGCCTTACCCGTCGAGTCAATGAAGACTCGCAAGTCCAAGCGTGGCTGTCGCGTGTCGACGATGACTTTCAATTCCGGCTGCAGGCGCTGCTGTGACATCGCATCATCGCGACCGGTGATCGTGCGGACGGCGAACCAGTATTCCCCATCTTCGCGGGCGCGAAACTGAAATCCCCGCGCATCGGAACGCTGGCGTTCATACAGTGTCCACTGCCGGCCATGATCTGAAGACACATGGAGGTGCACTTCCGACGTCTCTCCGGCGGCGTCCGACAGATGAAAGGGAATCGCGAAGTCCGGCTGCCGCGTGAGCCGAGTGGGCACGCGAGCCTGACCGCTGGCAATGCCGGCGAAGAACGGAGCCGAAATCAGGCACAGCGAAGCAATTGTACGATTCACATCCATGACAGCATGCTCGGAGCGAGTAGATAGATTCACACTCGGTATCGGCATAACCCGGTAAACGGCTTGAGGCGGGCTATCATGGCGACACCCGGAACTACTCGCCCCGAACGACTCGCATGCAGCTAGCCGTTCTGCCTCAGTACGCCAGCTCGTCGAGTGCTTCGATGTACTCGTTGCCACCGTCGATCGTGGACATCGCCTGAAGATCGTCCGCCGCGATCGTATCCGGGAAACGAATCACGCTTTGGTCGGCCATCAGCACGTTCACGCCCTGCTGGTGTTCGCTTCCAGGTGACGCGGGATTGCTGCTATTCAGTCCCGCTCGCAAAGCCGCCACGGGAATATCCTTGGGCTCCATCCAGTTCACCGCCGAGCCAGCGGCTTCAATAATGACCATCGTTTCGGACGCATTGTCGGTCAGCAAAGGCCCATCCGAGCCACGCCGCTTGACCGGTGTATCGCGATTGATAAGCGTCCGCGGACCGACAACGGCCAGATAGCTGGTCTCGCCCTGAATCGCTTTCCCATCGGATGGACATCGAAACACCGTCGGCATATCGCGAACGAGTACCATGTTCTTCTTGCTATCCCACGGCTCCTCCATGTCGTACATATCCGCGACACGTTTTCCCTCGGGACCGAGGTACGGCAGGATTAGCACACGCCAGCTATGCTTTGCCTTGCCGTTGTCGCCGTACTGCACCGCCGGCGGATACTCGCCGTTTTCCTGGTAGTAATCCTCCAGAGCAGCGGCGATCACCAACATGTTCTGTTCGCACGCCGAGCACTTGGCCGCGTCGCGGGCGGCGCGAAATGCCGGCTCGACAAGTGACCAGACGACGATCCCCAGCACGCCGGCACAAATCAGCCCGCCGACAACCATGCCCGCCTGAATCCAGATTGGTTTCGATTCCGGGGTCGCGGCAGTCGTCGTCGCCGTTGTGATGGACTCCAGCGTCGGCACGGTGACCGGATTGCTGCAGCTAACACAGGGCCCCGTTTGACCACCGAACTTGGCATCGACTTCCGTATAGTGCGAGCAGTGGGGACACGTGAACGGTATCTTGCGGCGGGAAGATTCAGCATTCGACATGATCACCTCCGAACAAATCTGGCGTACGGAAGTATCTTACTCATCGGGCTCGCCAAAGACGAGACATACTGTCTGAAGTCAGCCTCTCGCCAGCCACCAACTCACTTCGCAACCGCGACAAATTGCCTGGCAAGCTCGGTGATTTTGGCCATGTCACCATTGGCGACCGCCTCTTTCGAGACCAGCGAGCTTCCCGCCCCGAGTGCGACAGCACCAGCATCCAAAAAAGGTCGAGCCGTTTCGAGATTAACGCCGCCGGTCGGCATCAACCGTACTTGCGGCAAAGGACCACGAATGGCCTTGAAGTAGGCGGGCCCGCCAACGTCCGCCGGGAAGACCTTGACGATGTCAGCCCCGGCTTCCCATGCGGTAAGAATCTCCGTCGGCGTAAACGCACCCGGCATGACGGCCTTGTCGTAACGCTTACAGAGTCGAATGAGATCGAGGTTCAGTGTCGGAGACACGATGAATTCTGCCCCGGCCAGAATTGCTGCCCGACAGGTTTCCGGATCGAGCACCGTGCCGGCGCCCAGTGTGATGCGATCGCCCAACTCATCGCGAACCGTGCGGATCAGATCGAGCGCGTCGGGAACGGTAAAGGTGATCTCAAGAACATCGACTCCGCCATCAGCCAGCGCCCGGCAGATATCCACGACCTTTTCCGAGGACGGGGCCCGCACCACAGCAACGATGCGGGTCTTCAGAACTTGAGCAACAGTCTCTGCGGCACTCATGAGATGGCTCGCTGGATGGCAAGTTCGCCGGGACTTTGCGACAAGACAGGCTCGTGGCGGCCTGCGGGGCCGGCATCACGCAGCGCTGCCCTGAACTACTTGGCCGCTTTGGCGGTCTTGATCGCCAATTGCAAGCGCGACTTGTAACGAGCACTGGTGTTCGGATGAAAAATCCGCTTGGCACCCGCCTGGTCCAGTTTCTTGGCGGCCACTTTGTATTCGGCTTCCGCTTTTTCGATTTCGCCAGCAGAGGCGGCTTCGCGGACCTTCTTGATTTGAGTACGTACGGCCGACTTGATCGAGCGGTTACGTAGTCGAAGGGATTCGTTTTGACGGAGGCGTTTTTTGGCGCTTTCGGTATTCGGCATTTTAAAACGAACAGGCTCGGGGCAAATGGCTACTGGTAATCCAATAGTTTGCCGGATTTAACCAAGCTTGTCTAGCCGGGCGGCGGCGTCCCGAAATGCCGGATCCAGCTCCACCAGTTCCTCCAGCCACGCTTTGGCCTGGGCGACGTTTTTCAGGGCCTGAGCGAGAATTGCCCCGCGATACAGCGACATTTTCTGCCGATCGCCGTCCAGCTCGGTGCTCTGCTGGATCGCCAATTCGTAGCACTTCATGGCCTTGGAGTACTGTTTGAGTTTTTGCCAACATTCGCCCATTTCCAGACTTGCGGCCACCTCGCAGCTCTCGTCCTTACGGGCTTCGTCGTACGCTTTCACCGCTTCCAGGTAATTCCCAGCTCGCCGCAGACGCACGCCGAGGTCATACCGCAATCGCAGGCGATCGGGATACCGCTGGCAGCGTTTCTGATAAATCTCCAGTTCCAGCCGGTTCAGATCGCTTCGCAGTTTCTTGACCAGTTCCTCGGCTTCTTCCGTCCTGGCACTCGCGGAACGCTGTTCGGCAATTGCCACTTTGGCTCGGGATGACTTGATCTGAGCGTCCTCGTGAGCCGTCTCCAGCTTCAGGGATGGCCCAATGACCGTGATAGCTTCCGCCAAAACGCGTTCCGCATCCGAGTAGCGACGTTCCGAGCCGTGAACTTCGGCCAGTTGCAGATAGCTGGAAACCTCCGAAGGATCATCGCGAATCGCCTTTTCCAGCCGCTGGCGTTCGTTCAGTTTGATCTTCGGACTGTCCTCGGCGACGGCTTCTTCCTCTTCTTCAGCCTTGACCGGCTGGTCGGCAGAATCGTCTTCGGATCGCCGTCGTTTCCCGTCAGGTTCCTTGGCATCCGGGTCGACCGGAGCTGTCATGGGCATCGGCGACATCGGGCGATCTCCATCCGCCCCAATCGCTTCCACACTGGCCGGAATTCCCATGGTCTTGGCCAACGTCAATTCGGACATCATCTTTTCCGCTTCGTCGGACTTGGTTTTCTCCGCGATGCGATTCCAGCAGACAATTGCCATGTCGAATTGCCCGACACGCGCCAGCGACTGGGCGCAGTGACGATTGACTTCAATGTCCTTGGGTTTGGCGTCGAGCGCGTTCTTCAGATAGCGGAGTTCAACTTCGTTGTAGCGATTGAACGCGCACGCCCGCGCCATCTCACGGAGGGCCTGTACATCCCAGGGATTGTTCTTGAGCAGCTCCAATCCCTCGCGGAAAATGTCGTTCCAGTCCTCGTCCGCGACGGCTTCCTTGAACGCCTTGCGACCACCGAAGCTGAAGCGGCTGCCCTTCTTGTTGTTTTTGTACTTCTTCTGAAGATTCGTCAGCAGCGCCTCGACGTAGACCAGGTTCCCCGGATCATTCGCGACCGCCTGCGCATAGAGGTCATGCGCGTAGTCAAAATCCGGTTTGTCCTTGCCGGCCAATTCGTTGGCTCGATCAAAGCACTGTTGCAATCTTTTACGCTTCGCAGGCGACATAATGTCGACAGGAGCTTCGTCAGCCGAATCGTTGGTGGCAGGTTCGTTCGCCATAGATGATTTAATGCCGGGAATTATTCAGTATCAATCAGGCGGTTTCCTTGCCAGAAAACGCCTACCTACCAGTTTACCCATCGACGGAACATTTGCGGTCACAGTAAACTGCGGAACTGCGTTCGATGTAAGTAAATCTTGTCCTTCGTATGCGTACATACGGGATTTACGGCATACAGAATCGGGAAGGTTGAAGTTCATTGCAAGGTGGAATTGTCTATTTCGTGGGCGCAGGTCCCGGGCACCCCGGACTAATCACACTGCGGGGGGTCGAGTGCCTCCGCAAGGCCGATGTCGTGCTGTATGACTACCTCGCCAACGCCCGCACGCTGTGCCATGCAAAGCCGGAAGCGGAACTCATCTGCCTCGGACGCCACCGTCGCTCGGATGTGTGGTCGCAGGAGTCGGTGAATGCCGAAATGGTCCGCCGGGCCGGTCAGGGCGAAATCGTCGTCCGGCTGAAGGGCGGCGACCCAATGGTTTTCGGACGTGCCACCGAAGAAATCACGACGCTCAATGACGCCGGAATCCCCTTTGAAATCGTTCCCGGAGTGACCACCGCCAGCGCCGCGAGTGCCTACAGCGGCATTCCCATAACCGACCGCCGTTTCGCGTCCGCTCTGGCCCTGGTGACCGGGCACGAACAGCTGGGCAAGCCGGACTCGGCGCTGGACTATGAATCGCTGGCCAACTTCCCCGGGACGCTGGTCGTCTACATGGGTGTACGTACCGCCGGACAGTGGACTCGCGATTTGATGGCGGCCGGGAAGCCCGCCGACACTCCCGTACTGATGATTCGTCGCTGTAGTTGGCCGGACCAGCAGAAAATCTTTTGCACATTGGGAGAAGTCGCCGATCAGCTGACGCCCTACCAGAAGTTTCCTCCACCGGTGGTCGTCGTCATCGGCGAGGTCGCGCGGGAGAAGCCGAAGTTCGACTGGTTCTGCAACCTTCCGCTGCTTGGCAAGTCCGTCGTCGTCACGCGCCCTGCCCACCAGAGCGGCGGCATGGTGAGTCGACTGAGCGAACTGGGCGCAAACGCAATTATTCACCCGGCGATCGCGATCCGGGATCCGGATGACTGGCAGCCCGTCGATGATGCGATTGGGCGGCTCGCCGACTTCGACTACCTGGTGTTCTCCAGCGCCAACGGCGTGCACTATTTCATGCGCCGACTGCTGGCCCAGGGCAAGGACGCTCGCGCGATCGGACAGGCAAAGCTGGCCGTGATTGGACCAAGGACCGCGGACGCCCTCAAACAATACAGCCTGAACGCCGACCTGTTGCCGACCTCCTACCGTGCCGAAGCACTCGCCAGTGCACTGACCGACGGCCAGCGAGACGTGAACGGCAAACGGTTCCTGCTACTCCGCGCCAGCCGCGGCCGAGAAGTTCTGGCCGAACAGATTGGTGCCGCAGGCGGCGTCGTCGAGCAAATCGTCGTCTATCGCAGCGACGACGTGGTCGCTGCCAATGCTGAATTGGAAGAGCACTGGGAGGATTCCACCGTCGACTGGATTACGGTCACCAGTTCGGCGATTGCTCGATCTGTCGTCAAACTCTGGGGCGATCGGCTGGCGGGTGTGAAACTGGCCAGCATCAGTCCCGTCACTTCCCAGACGCTCCGCGAGCTCGGTCACGAACCAGCGGCCGAAGCGGTGGAATACACGACCGACGGCGTGATCGACGCGATTCTCGATAACGAATCTGGCAATTAGCCATCGCTTCAACCGTTGTATCCGTCAAGCTTTGACATTCGCGGTCCCTGTGCGATCAGCACATCCGTCATAGCTTCGCAGTAAGGGGCCAGAACGCGATTCCGGCTGTAACGATTCGCCGGTTTTGCCTGGAAATGCAGCTTCTGGCGCGTCGATACGTTCTTCGGAGTGTAAGGGGAATTCCTTTTCGGCCGCTTGTGCGCCGTTCACGGAATATCCGCTTCGTTCGCCCACTGGATGGCTCCCAAGGCTAGGGAGATTCCGCATCGAGGGCGTTGCGAAACCGCAAGGAAATCGAACGATGAAATACAGACTCGTCAACTCATTGGCCTGGACCTCATTGGCCTGGACATTGGCATTCACGCCGTTGGCCCTTTCGGAGTCCACAGACGGCAACCAGTTGTCCGCCAAGACCGATACCGGAACCGTGCGTACCGTGGGGTTCCAGGATCGCGGCGACATCGACGCGTTGTTTGGGGATCCATTCAGCGGAACCCCTGCCGCGTCCCCGTCCGTCGCTCCGCCTCGGCAGGTCGCTCCGGTAGTGCCTCCCGAACCCGTGCCTCCGGCGCCGGCTTCTGATTCGACCACAGCGCCGGTCGTAAGTTCAGCGACCATACCCGAGTCGACTTCGCCACCGGCCGTGATCGCCAACGTCACCGACACGATGCCCATTACGGGTGTGGTTCCTGCCAGCGGTGTATGCTGTGACGACGGCAGCTGTGACTCGCCGGGTTGTACGGATGCGGGCTGTAGCGACGCATGCGGTTGCGAACCAACATGCTCATCCAGTTGCGGATCGGCCTGCGGAGGCGGATGTTCGTTGGGCCTTTGCGATTGCGAGCTTGGCGATGCGTTCACACTCAGCGGACTGCTGCACGGCGACTGCCCACCCTGCGTGGACGTGGGTGGCTGGGCATCGGCTGGCTTCCACACTCGGGGTAACGATCTGTTCAACAGCCGGCCCGACGAGCTCGCCTTCCATCAGGTCTGGCTCTACGCAGAGAAAGTCGCCGACGCGTGCGAAAGCCCGTTCGGTTTCCGCGTTGACGCGATGTACGGCATTGATGCCGGCGATACGCAGGCGTTTGGTAACCCCAACGGCAGCTGGGACTTTGACAATGGATTCGACCACGACGACTACGGTTGGGCGATTCCTCAGCTGTATGGTGAATACGCTTTTGGTGACTGGAGCATCAAGGCAGGTCACTTCTATACATTGATTGGCTACGAGGTCGTGACGGCTCCGGACAACTTCTTCTACAGCCACGCGATGACGATGTACAACAGCGAGCCGTTCACGCACACGGGCGTCCTGGCAACGGGCTCACTCTCGGACAGCCTGACGGTCTACGGCGGCTGGACGCTGGGCTGGGACACGGGCTTCGACCAGCTCAATGACGGCAGCTCGTGGCTTGGTGGAGCCAGTTACGCGATGAACGACAGCGCATCGCTGACCTACATTTCGACCGCCGGGAACTTTGGTTGGAGAGGCGACGACGCCTACTCGCACAGCGTTGTGCTGGACCTCACGATGACCGACAAACTGAATTGGGTCATCCAGAGCGACCTCGTTCGTGTCGCTTCGACGGGCGAAGACAACGTCGGCCTGAACCAGTACTTCCTGTACTCGGTCAGCGACTGCATTGGCCTGGGAGCTCGACTGGAATGGTGGAAGGGCGACGTACTGACAGGATATGCTCCTCACGGAGCCGTCCTACCAACCGACGGCAGCCTCTCGTACTACGCGGCCACCTTCGGAGCCAACGTGCGTCCGCATGCGAACCTGGTAATTCGCCCGGAAGTCCGAGTCGACTGGTCGCCCGCGGCGGACTACGACGAGACTTACTTCGGAATCGACGCCGTGGTCACGTTCTAGTGAGTTGATTCAGACGTTCGATCGACAATAAGCGGCCGCATTCGAAAGAGTGCGGTCGTTTTTTTTGGAGGCTCCTGCCGAACCGCGGCAGGAGTGCGCCGAGCCACCCAGGGTATTGGCCTCGGGTTAGGTTCGGCTGTTCTTTGATCGGATGTTCGCCGGCGAGTCTTTCCGCTTACCGATATCGGCCAGAGAGCTTTGGTCACGGCGGATGGACCGCTAATCCACGATTTCCAAGATTTCTGGACTAACGGTCGGGCTTAGGTCACGTTGGTGGACTAACCAATTGAAGTGCTGCGGTTCGGCGGGAGCCTCACCCTCCCGTGAATGACGTTTGCCGGGGGACCGAGACTGCATGCGGGCTGCGGTTCGGCGGGAGCCTCACCCTCCCGGTGAATGACGTCTTGCCGGGGGATACTGAAACTGCATGCGGTCGGCGGGAGCCTCACCCTCCCGGTGAACTACTGCAAAGGCGTATGGCTATTCGGCGACACTTATTCAGCCACAGGTAGCTTCAGCGTGAACGCCGTGCCCTTGCCTTCTGTACTCGCGACGCGAATACGGCCGTTGTGAGCTTCGATGATGTCGCGGCAGGCAGAGAGCCCAAGTCCCGTTCCGCCCTTGCCGCTCTCGTCCGGGCCATCTTTTGTTGAGAAGAACGGATCGAAGATGCGAGGTAGCTTGTCGCCGGGAATCCCGGTTCCGTTGTCGCGAACGGTCAGTTCATTGACATTGTTCGCCGAATCATGTTTGAGCCGAATGACGACTTCGCCACCGTCCGGCAATGCCTGTCGAGCGTTAATCAGCAGGTTGAGCAGTACTTGTTGAATTTCATTACCGCGTGCCAGAGTCGGCGGGACGTCGTCGATCTCCTGCGTCAGGTGGATGCGGTATTTGTTGAGCTCCCGTTCGATCAGCACGAGCGTGTCGTCGATCAACTGCTTCAGGCTCACGCGTTCGAACTTGCCGCTGCGATTGCGGGCGGCGCCCAGAATGTTGGTGGTGATTTTCGCGGCACGGTCGCCGGCATCGAGAACTTTTTGGAGATTTCGCTGCCGAGTCTCTTCGTCTTTCGCTCGCATCGCCATGCGGGTGTAGTTGATCACCGACATCAGCACGTTGTTGAATTCGTGCGTTGTCGTGCTTAGCAGTTCGCCCAACGTCGCCATCCTGCCCGCTTGTTCAAGCTTTGACTCCAGTAACTCGATCTTTCGCTTGAGTTCAGCCGTCTCGGAGGGGGCGTCAATACTCACCGGGGTGAGGGTGGAGCTAGTGGGAGTTGCGGGCGAGCCTGGAAGCATTGCTATCACTCGAGGGATAAAGTTCGGGACATCTCCTATATCGTCGAAACGGGCTCGAACACTGCACCGTGAACGCGTTATATTAATCCGAGAATGGATTTCGCGTGGCTAGTTGGAGAAACAGTATGCATACCGTCGAGCTTTACGAGCGAGCCAAAGAGCTGGCAGAGACCATGGGCTATCAGGTCCGCGAAGAGAATCTGGGCGGCATTGGTGGCGGAGCTTGCGAAGTTGCCGGACGGAAGTGCGTCTTCGTCGACATCGCGTTGAATGCCGTCGAGCAGCTTGATCAGTTGGTCGTCGCGATCAGCCGTGACCCAACTCTGCATACGTTCAGCATGCCAGTAGAACTGGCCGAGTATTTCCCACTGCGCCGCGCCGCCTGATAGCAGTTCGACTGAACCGTCGAGGCTGCTTTACTGGGCACGCGTGAAATCCAGGCAGTCTGATGCCGCGCCGCCGGCAACGAACGAACCGGCGTGCGATGGGAAATGACGTCCGATTCTATTTCTTCCAGGCGTCCGACGAATCGTCGGAAATAAATCCGCCGCCAAAGCGGAAGAACGCATCCGTACTCAACTTTTCGTCCCAGATAATCTCAATCGGGATGTTCATGTCTGCGGACGACGTCGGAATCGTCACCAGCAGATAATCATCCGCAAGGTTGTGGCGATAGTTGAAGCCGATGCCGCCTTCGGAAATATCTCGAGTCTGCAACGTGATCGGACGGCCGGTGGGTTGCATGTCGTCGTCGAGCGGTTGTGCCTGAAGCTCGGCATTCCAGATGTAGCGGTCGCTGCGGCCCGGAATCGTATCGGGACGCTCGTCACCAAAGACGAGCTGAACAATGTCGACAGCGAGTTGTGCGTCAGATGTTTTGACCATTTTATTTGCCCTCGTTCGGAATTGTACGTCATGCCCTAATTCGACCCAGCCGCGCAGCCCACGGGTTTCCCCAACTTTTCTTGTGTTGAAAAAATACAACGGCTCATAATCCAAACAGCACCGGTATTCGGAACTACCGAAGCTGAGGTTTCGCGGCGTAGAGGGCAAAACATGCGCACGAATTGCGCAATCCCCATCAGACGAATGGAGATCTCTTCAGCGATCGCGCGTGGTAGTCGCGTGGCCGGCGGCGTAAGAACATCGAGCGCACGTCGACTCGCCTCGCCGTGGCGCGTGACTGAATGTCCGCGTGACTGGCTGTCGCGCTAGCCTAGCTGTCGGTGTAGAGGCTCGCCGCCTCGATAAACTGCTCGACGGCACGCGGAGTTTGAAACCGGATCGACCGGCCGGTGGCGATGCGATCACGAATCTCAGTGCTGCTGATTCCCATCTGCGGCATGTTCACCACAAGACGTTGAAGTACAGCCTGCCGTTCCGCCGGAATAATGTCATCGAGCACACTGAAGTCCACGTCGGCACTACCGGGGCGGTTCACGACCACGATACTCGCGATTTCACAAATCTCCCTCGGCTCGCGCCACGACGGTAGATCGAAGAGCGAGTCCGCTCCCATCAGAAAGAACAGTTCATCCTCCGGCTGTTCGGCTCGCAAGGTTCGCAAAGTGTCGATGGTGTAGCTGACGCCGCCGCGCTGCAACTCGACATCCCAGGCCACGATCGACTGATGTCCACCGACAGCCAGATTTAGCATTTCCAGCCGGTGCTCGTCAGCCGCTCGGCCCTTGCCTTGCTTGTGCGGCGGAATTGCCGCTGGAACCAGGCGGACTTCATCCAGCTCACACTGCTCGCGACACATCTCCGCCAACAGCAGGTGTCCATAGTGGACCGGGTCGAAGGATCCGCCAAAAATGCCGATACGCATCGAATTACCACAGTTTGGGGACTCGTTGATTCATGTTTCCACTGGTATCGTAGTTTGCCGGACTCAGATGGAGTACCCGCCGCAACGAGCTACTTGCTGGCGATCGACGGGCTCCACGAACGCAAGGAATCTCCGTCGTGTCGCAGCAGAAAGCTCTCTTTGATGTTGAGCCTGAGCCGTGGGAGATCGACGATGCGCAGGCGCAACTCATCGCAACAGTTGTTTTCGCGGAAGGCGCACCCGGTGAATTCGATTACACCGTACCGGCGGAGCTCGAGGAAGAAGTCGCCGTCGGCAAACGGCTCCGTGTCCCACTTGGTCGTGGCAACCGCGCGGTAGTTGGCTACTGCATTGAACTGGCAACCCGCCCCGTGACGCGCAGACTGAAGGCAGTACTGAGTGTCGTGGACCAACACGCGCTGTTAACGCGAAAAATGTTGAGTCTCACTCGCTGGATTGCAGACGAGTACCTGTGCACGTTTGGCAAGGTCCTTGAAACGGTCGTTCCCGCAGCGGTACGAGGACAGGCCGGAACGTACGTGGCCAAGTTTTTCAGCGTCTCCACGAAAGTCGCCGCACGGCTAACGCAACTGAAGCTTCCACCGAAACAGTTCGCCGTCGTTCAATGCCTCGCGTCCGCTCCTGCTCCCATGACACAAGCCGCGCTGCTGAAGGCGGCTGGATGCACGGCGGCGCCCGTGAAAGCTCTCGTCGCCAAGGGACTCGTTGAAGTCGACCGGAAACGCGTCTACCGCATGGAAGACGACGAAGAGATGGCCGCTCAGGACGGCGACATCGAGATGAACGCCGACCAGCAGCAAGCCGTCGATCATGTCGTCAAAGCTCTTCGTGATCAGCGACATGAGAACGTGCTGCTGCATGGGGTCACTGGCAGCGGCAAGACGGAGGTCTACATTCGCATCATCCGCGAAGTCATCACCTACGGTCGCCAGGCGATCGTGCTGGTTCCGGAAATCAGCCTCACGCCTCAAACCGTGCGACGATTTCGTTCCCGGTTTGCCAGCGTCGCCGTGCTGCACAGTCACCTGACGCCCTCCGAGCGCAACTGGCACTGGCAACGCATCGCCAGGGGAGAAGTTCAGGTCATCGTCGGCGCCCGTAGCGCCATCTTCGCTCCAACGCCCAATCTGGGCCTGATTGTGTTGGACGAAGAACACGACGGCTCCTTCAAGCAGGACAACGTCCCCCGCTATCACACTCGGGATGTCGCCATGCGTCGCGCGGAGACGGAAAGCATCCCGCTCATTCTCGGTTCCGCCACCCCGTCCCTGGCCAGCTGGCAGGCGACCCGCGACAACCGTGCGACGCTGCTGTCCATGCCCAATCGTGTGCTCGATTTGCCCTTGCCGGATGTCTCGGTGATCGACCTCCGCATCGAATTCCAGAACCGCTTTTCGCGGGGAGCCATCAGCCGCCCGCTGGTGCAATCGATCAACGAGGCGCTCAGTAACAAAGGGCAAGTGATCCTGCTGTTGAATCGAAGAGGATTCTCCACGCACATTCAGTGTCCGGCTTGCGGTGGTGTCGTGAAGTGCAACGAATGCGACGTCGCGTTGACCCACCATCGCGACAACGACAAGGTCATCTGTCACTACTGCGACTACCAAACGAACGCGCCGGCGAGATGCCCGGAATGCGGGTTCGAGGGCATCCGCTACGGCGGCTTGGGGACGCAACGCCTGGAAGCCGAAGTGAAATCCCGCTTTCCCAACTCTCCATGTATCCGGATGGATTCGGACACGATGCGAAAGCATGGCAGCCACGAAGAGGCGTTGAGCCAGTTTCGCAAGGGCGACATCGACATCCTGCTTGGTACGCAGATGATCGCCAAGGGGCTGGATTTTCCCAACGTGACGCTGGTGGGCGTGATCAACGCCGATTCGGGGCTACACCTGCCGGACTTTCGAGCGGCCGAGCGCACGTTTCAATTGGTGACACAGGTCGCCGGACGGACCGGTCGCGGCATGCAGGGCGGACGCGTTGTGGTACAGACATTCAGCCCGGAGCACTACGCGATCGAATGTGCGAAGCGACACGACTACCACCGGTTCGCCGAAGAAGAAATGGAAATCCGCAGCGTGATGAACTACCCACCGTTTGGCTCGATGGTGCGTATCATCCTGCGTGGTGAGTCGGAGGCGAGGACCCGTGCTTTCGCGGACGAATTGGCGGCTGCCATGCAACAGTACATAGCCTCGAAAGAAGCCGAGGTTCGGTTCCTTGGTCCCAGCCCTGCCCCACTGGCGAAACTTCGCAATATGTTTCGCTTTCACATTGTCATGCAGGGCGAGAAACAAATCATGCAAGCAGCCGTGCGGTTCGCGGAAAACGCCAAAAAAGCACCCGACGACGTGCAATGGCTGGCGGACGTTGAACCGCAGGACATGCTCTGAGACAACCTGTTCGCATCGCTCTGGCTTATCCTTTTGGCGATCCGTAGAATCAGATTATGTCGTACCGATCATTTAAACGCGTTCTGGGCGAAACCAGCCTGGAACGCAAATGCCGCATGCTCTTTGGAGTCAGCCTGTTGTTGCTGATCGCCACGGCATTCTGGTACGCAGGCAAGACGGCCGAGGAACTGGTCAAACAGGGACCAACTCGCACGGGGCGTTCGTTCGTCGCGGAGAAGATCGTCAGCTACCACCACCTCACCTGGAAAGGCAACAACGAGGCCGGTGCCAGCGACGACTTTAGTGCAATGGACAGTGACCTTGCTGAAGCCATGGGGTCGGAAAACCTGAAGTGGGAAATCCTGGTCCTCGACAAGCGAGGTCTTGGTCCCGAGTCGCAGGGCAACCCACGTTTTCGTGTTCCGGAAGCTCCGAAGGAACGGGCAATTCTGGAAAATATCCGCAACGAGATCGAAGCTGCCTTCGATGCCTACGGCCGGGATAAACTACTTCCCACGGAGGCTGGAACACTCCCAGCGCTGGCGGCAGTGGATGACGAGAACTCGCCCTTCAACGCTCGCATCCATGAACTCGATTCTGAGGACGGCGACTACCTCTACTATCAACCCATCATCTGGAAGCCCGGCTGCAACATCAACTGCCACCAGAGTACGCGTCAGCGTGTCGATGGCCAGGGACTCAGCTGCTACACCTACACCGCAGAAGACTGGCTAAAGGAGAAAGACGGCAACGGTCAGCCACTGCCCGACACGTTACGAGTCATGAAAGTCGTCATGCCGACGGACAAGACTGCAAACGAAATCATGGCCACGCGTAGCGTACTGGCTGCGATCGCGATTGCGACAGTCTTCTTTTCGATGATTGCACTCTACGCGGTCGTCCGTTACGTGATCGTGAAACCTCTGAATCACCTCCGTGAGGTCAGCGACGAAATTGGTCGCGGAAACTACGACCTGCGAGCGAACATCCAGACACGGGACGAGTTTGAGGAGTTGGCGGCATCCTTCAATCGCATGCTGCGGCACCTCGTTGATACGCAGGCCGAATTGCGGACCGTCAACAACGATCTCGACGGCAAGGTCGATCAGCTCGCTCAGGCGAACATGCAACTACACGAGATGAACCGTGTAAAGAGCGACTTTCTGGCCAGCATGAGCCACGAGCTACGAACTCCGCTGAACAGCATTATCGGTTTCGCCGACGTGCTCAAGGAAAACGACAGCCTCAGCGACAAGCAAAAACGCTACGCCGCCAACATCGGCAATTCCGGCCGAGCGCTGCTGGAAATGATCAACGACATCCTGGACCTCGCCAAGGCCGAGAGCGGCAAGATGGAAGTTCGACTGACCGAATTCCACATCGATCCGGTCGTGAATTCGCAATGTGATCTGGTGCGATCGCTGTCGGAAGAAAAGAACATCGATCTCACTGCAATCGTGCAACCCGATCTGCCACCGCTGTATCAGGATCAGGGCAAAATACAGCAGATCATGATCAACCTGCTATCCAACGCCATCAAGTTTACTCCCGAGGGTGGCCGTATCACGGTAACGGCCGAACGCGACCCCATGCGTCACCTCGTGCTAACCGTCCAGGATACGGGCGTTGGGATTGCCGAAGAAGAGCGACGGGTCATTTTCGAAAAATTCCGACAGGGCACACGTACCGTGGGAACGGATCATCTGACGCGTGAGTTTTCCGGTAGCGGCCTGGGACTTTCGATCGTGAAGGAGCTCAGCAAACTACTGGGCGGTGAAGTCTCGTTTGAAAGCGAACTTGGAAAGGGCAGCAAATTCATCATTCGTGTCCCCTGGACGCTGGCCGACCAACCACGCGTCGACAACTCCATTCAGCAGCGTCTGGATGAAGTCACGAAACCACGACCGCTCGAATTCTCTTCTACTCTTACACGGGTTGGCGACGAAGGCCCCGGTACTGCGGAAACGGATCGTTCCACGGCCGCGGACCCTTCATCAGCAAAATAACATCAGGCAACCCATCGACCGGTCTCGCGACTGTGCCCTGTGAACGGTCGCCGCCCCTTAATCAACTTTTCGACAATCCTGTGAGACAATATGACTGAGCTGGATCACCCCAACGTTCACCTGTTCACCGATGGCGCCTGCAGCGGAAACCCCGGGCCCGGCGGCTGGGGCTTCATCCTGCGGCACTTGCGCACAGGCAAGGAGATGGAGAAATCCGGCGGCGAACCCGAATCCACGAATAATCGCATGGAACTGACGGCGGTTGTCGAGGGGCTAAAGATTCTTTCGAGACCCTGCTACGTCGAACTCTTTACGGACAGCGTTTATGTCGGCAAGGGCATGACCGAATGGATGAAGAAGTGGAAGTCCAACGGCTGGAAAAGACGTGAAGGGAAATCGCTCAAGCCCGTCAAGAACGAAGACCTTTGGCGACTGCTAGACGAACAAATGAGTCGCCATCGTATCAAGTATACGCGTGTCGCCGGTCACAGCGGCCACGAGGAAAACGAACGTTGCGACCAGCTCGCCGTCGAGGCCGCCGCGAAGTTTCGTTGAACCTGCCAAGGCGTTTTTGGGGCCCAACAGCGTCTCCGTCCTCGCCGAGGCCGATGGCCCTCAGCCGATCAAATGGCTCAGAAATCCGAACGGCCCCGCGCTAACAAAAAACCACGCTCACTTGCAGTTGGCCGAAAAATCTGAATTTTCGGCGTGCCCCGATGTGGACGGGAAATCCCCGCGAGGAAAACGCAATTCCAGCGTGCTGCGGTCTCGCACTCATGCCATGCTGGCAAAAAACGCAGATTTCGCGTCAGAAGTCGTCAGCGTTGCGTTAACCAAACAGCCGACAGCCCCCAAACCGTCACGGCGACTTGTGGGCCGTGCCACTCCGTAGAGATTCTGGCTGTCTGGCGAGTCACTCATCCAACCGAAGGAGACATCATGACGATCGCACCTATTGGCGGATTCCGAGGATTGCTTGCCCTTACCGTAGTGGGCCTGTTTATTTTTACCGCCCCCATGACGATGACCTGGATTGCTCCCCTGGTACAGTCCGGTCCGCCAGCAAGCTTTTCTGAATGGGACTACGAGAGCGAGCTACACGAGCAAGAGTTTCGTTACGTCGCACCGTAAGTGAATCCGTAGCGACGCCCGGAAACCTTGAAACTAGCTTTCTGGTTTCGCCACGTCGTCTGACTTCGTCGCAACGTCTGACTTCGTCGCAACGTCTGACGTTGCCATACCGTCGTTAGCGTTCACTTCGGCGTCGCTGGTCGCCACATCGCCGGAATCCTCGGTATCGGCTGCCGCCCCGGACTTTTTCGCGTCACTCTTGGGCGGCTGCCCTACCAGCAGCACATCTTCCATTTCGTATCCGGTGTATTTCTCGATGCCGGACACCAGTTGCATCAGTGCATACATCATGACCGCAACGCTGGGCAGCGTAATCACCGGCCAGCTCCACAACGTCATCTGGCCCATTTCCCTGACGAATTCTGGCGAGCCCGTTTCGCTGCGGATGAAGAACTTGGCGAGCGCGTAATTCAGAATCGCACTCAATACAAACGAGCCCGCAAGGTACAGCGTGCACCGCGCCATCAGTTTTTCGAACAGCGATTCGTTCTGCTTTTCCTTGAGCGCTGCTTCGACTTTCGGGACATTGAACAGTTCGGGCGTGTAGAGGAAGGTGCGAATCAATGGAAATCGAGTTCGCAACGACACCAACACCGCGATCGCAAACAGCGCGGGTATGGCGGCTTCCTTGATGGCAATCCAGTCCTTGTCCAGTTCCAGCAGTCCGACGCCGCCAGAAATCAGAATGCTGACGAAACCCAACACCGAAAAGAAGTTGTACTTCCTGCGCGTGACAAAGTCGTAGATCCCGTAGCAAACGGGAAAGGCGAGCGCAACAACCAGCAGGGCAGCAGGATTGAAGGCGGGAACCGACCCGTCCACGATCGCCCCCAGCTTGTCTCCCCCGCCAACCGAATCGCCGATCGTCGCCAACTGAACCAGGAAGCCTTCGGCAGGAGCAGTAATGTCAACCGTGGCCGCTTCGCTTCCAATGGTACACAGTGCATCGCCTGCCGTGACGGCCGCATCTGATTTGATGTGCCAGTTGATGATGGCCGCTTCAGCAATGTCGGAGGCGGACTCCGGAACCGGAAGTGCCGTGCCTCCGCGACTCTGAAAACCGCGATACCAGCCCTCCCCCTTGGACATCATCAACGAGGGTAGCAAAACATTCAGGCCCAGGTTGAGCCAGATGTTTTCACGTTTTGGGGGAGCGTTTTCCTGCGTCATGCGAACCTTGTTCCGAACGAATCTGAAGTTCGCAACATTGTAGCCGGTTTCTGTTTTCCGTGACCGCGGCCCGAAATGATCAATATTTTGGACGCTTCAGGTTCATGAAGTCATTCATCGTCGCGGGTGTCGAGTCGACGGGCTGCTTGGGAAAGAACGTATCCAGCAGCGATTTCTTCGGCTTGGACTTTCCCTTGCTGGCGAAAGGATTCAGCGACTTGCCAAAATCCTGCACACCCTTCAGCGAGTCGCGTGTCTTCTGAAACATCGACCCTGTGCTCTTCTCGGCACGATCGATCAATTTCGTCGGAGATGGCAAACCGAATGTCTTGTCAGAGGTCTTTTTCGTTTTTGCAAACGGATTCACATTGTCGTACGAGCGAGTTGCCGCTTTCTTCTTGCCGAACGGCCACATTGCCGACAACGGGTTGTCCTGAGCCTGAGCGGGCGCGGCGAAAAGTAAGCAAACGAAAGTGCATACCAGCAGACGTGTCATTGCGAGAGGTCCTTCTGCGAGGTTCCTTCAACGTGAAATGTAACAGGCGAAACAGCCCAAAACGAAGAGGGCGGGAGTGTTTCAGATTGCCGGAAACGAGTCCAGACGGATCCCCAAGCCGAGGTACGCGGGGCTCAAGCTATCAGCTATCTTTAATGTTCACGCGAACCAACGAGAACGATCATGACGAAGACTGGATTCATTGGAGCTGGCCAAATGGCTCGAGCTCTCGCACGCGGCTTTGTAGATGCTGGCAAAATCGACGCCACCAACGTTGTTGCGTGCGACCCGTCCGCCGAAGCCTTGGCGGCCTTTTCCGCAGAAGTCGCTGGGGCTGCCACCACCAGCAATGCACAACAATGTGTCACCGACTGCGAAGTCGTCTTCCTCGCCGTCAAACCGCAACACATGACGGGCGTCTTCGATAGCATCCAGCCAAACGATGATCGGCTCTTTGTCTCCATCGCCGCCGGTGTTACGCTGGCAACGCTGACCGCGGGCCTGAAGACCGAGCGTATCGTTCGCGTCATGCCCAATACTCCCTGCCTCGTCGGCGCGGGCGCCGCTGGTTACTGCCTTGGCGATGGCGCCAGCAGTGCGGATGGCGACCTGGTGGGCGAATTACTGAATGCCGTTGGAGTTGCGTTCCAGCTCTCCGAACCACTGCTGGACGCCGTAACGGGACTCTCCGGTTCGGGCCCCGCATTCGTCTACCAGATCATCGAAGCACTCAGCGACGGCGGTGTCCGAGCCGGTTTGCCGCGGAATGTCGCCACCCAACTGGCCGCTCAGACGGTACTGGGGTCGGCAAAAATGGTTCTGGATACCAACGAACATCCAGCCGTACTGAAAGACCGTGTCGCCAGTCCGGGTGGCACGACGATCGCCGGACTTCACGCACTGGAAGCGGGCGGTCTACGTGGCACCCTGATCGACGCGGTCAAGTCTGCCACCGACAGGTCAAAAGAGCTGGGCCAGTCTTGAGGCCGGCCTGTAACGAAGTAGACCGAAGAAAACACCGGCGAGTAAGAGACCGCGTGGCGAGATTGCGGCGGTTACTGCGGAACCTCGGCCACCTGAAACAGCCGAGCGTGCAAGTTTCGCAGCATCGCCTGCTCCAGCGATTCATCGCGTCCCAGCGGAATCCATCCCAGTGTTGCAGGACCAAGCTGCCGATCGTAGTCGTCAAAGGCAATCAGGCTACCGTCATGCCGGCGGACACTCGATCCCACCGTGGAATACTCGGGCTGGCTGACGTCTTCCAGCTCCTTGAAGACTTCGACAAACACCTGAAAACCTTCTGCGACGGGAATCACCCTCAGATGAGCTGATCGACGTAGCGACTGCAGTGTCGCGTGCATGCGTTCGTAACCGGGCGTCGAATCCCGCATCAGAAATTCGGTAATCGTTGCACCTGCTTTGGGCTGCGTCACAATGCGACCCTCCATCAGCACACCACCGATCTCCCGCACCTGTTGCTCGCTGGCAATGTCAAAGTAATCGTCTACCATGTCGACGATCTGATTCCAGGTAAATTCCGGCTCCGCCACCGGCACGACCATTGGGTTCGGCATCGCAACGACAGAACCATCCTGGGCGGGCCCCGCGTATCGTCGCGTGATCAATCGACATCCGCACTGCCCCAACAATGCAATCAGAAGCAGCGAACTGATCAGCGACACATTGAAACGGGAAATATTCACGTTGTCCGAATCTGGTGACAAGGAAAGAATGAAACAGCCGACGGCGTCCGAGCCTAAAACGTCCGGCGGGAGAGTGTCTTGAATCGCCGACGCAACGACAATAGCAACCGACGACACGCTAGCGACGTCGCGCGCTCGGGCGGCCGCGAGGTGCTGATTGACGGCTACAACCTGATGCATGTGACCCGATTCAAGCCCGTCGGCAATAGCGAGGGCGAGCTGCGCCGTTGTCGCGAGGGTTTGCTATCGATGCTGGCGAAGTGCCTGCCATCCTCGCGGTACCGAAGAATCACCGTCGTGTTCGATTCCTCCAACGCTCCGGGGCACCTGCCGGATCAGATGTCGTGGCGACACATCGAAGTCCTCTTCGCACGCGAGCAAAACTCAGCGGACGACCAAATCGCGTTGATGATCAGCCAGCACTCGACGCCCAAACAACTGGTCGTGGTATCCAGCGACCACCGCGTGCAGATCGCCGCCAACCGTCGTCGTGCGATCTGGGTCGATTCGGACCCGTGGATCGAAGCGATTCTGGATCAGAATGAATTGGCGGAGGCACCTGACCACCAGCAAAATGCCAATCCCAAGTTGGCCGAACGCGACAAAGATCCAGCCCCGCGCGAGACCCCGGATCTCTCGTCGGACGAGCTCTCTGATTTCATCCGGACGATGAACGAGCCGATCTCACTGGATGACGAGAAAAAGCGACCAGCCGGTTCCCGCGACTCGGGTCCCCGCGACGCCGGCAGCCAGGAAGACGAGTTTGAAAATCCGTTTCCGGAAGGCTATTTCGATGATCTCGAAGACGAGTAGCAGATAGCCGATAACGGATAGGCAATGGGCCGTTCTTGCCCCGGACACCTCGGCTAGTCCCAACTCCTCAGCCAGCCCACCGGCAAAGAGTCGTTCAAAGCCGGTTCGTGCGTCGCCCACGAAAATGCTCGCGCCAGAAATCTGCCCAGGCTATCCGAGCCGTCTCGAAATCCTCTTTCGTTGGATCGTCATCGCCGGGACCAAGATCTTCCCCGCCGGCGAGCGCCAACATTGCATGGTAGGCACGCTGCCGCAGTTTCACGTTCTTCGACTGAAACGCCCCCAGAATCAGATTCGCGGCGCGAAATATCGCCTCATCCGAATGCAGCCGATGCGTCTCATCAATCAGACACTGCATCGCGTAGGCGACATCGCTCATGTTGTTGCTGCTCAGGTCGTTAATGATCAACATCTCGCCACTCACGCTGCCGACAAACCGGTGCGTTCCATTCGTTTCCGAGGCGATGCGGCGCAAGCGCCTGCGATTGCGCATATCCTCGAAAGCAATCGTGTGAATCGGCACGGAGTCCTTTCGCATCCGCACAATGATCTGCTCGATCGTTGGATTTCGGGGAATGCCGTGCGAGTTGACTTCCTGCCCATTGAACTCGCCGTCGGACAACAAAAAGATGGCGTCGGGCTTCAGTTGTAGTGCCATCATGGTGCCGTACCGCGGATCGGTCCCGCCGCCCAGCCCCATGTTGTTGATCCACATCGCAATGCGTTGCTTGTTAACCTTCGTCGCGCGAATCATGCGCGGCGACTGGTCAAACATCACCCGCGTGCGATAACTGAACATGAAGACGCAGAACTTCTGGTTTTCTTCAAGCTGACTGATTGAACGTAGCAGTTCGCGACAGGCGACGTGGAACCGCGTCATGCCGTACTGGCTCTCCTGCCCCATGCTGGTCGAGCGGTCCACGACATAAACGAACTCGTCACCGTAAGCATCGGCACCAAAGAACGAGCCCTTCTTGTTCGAATCACTCTTGGCCCCGCTGTCACCCGGCTTGTCGACGGAATCGCTGAGCACCGCCATTGGATCCGCAAGCTCGAGCCCCGTCGCGAGGTCGGCCATTTCCAGAACCAGCTCGGGCTCCTTGAATGCCATCTCCGGAGGCGCGGTCACCGCAGAGACCGGTGTCTCCATTGGCAATTCGGTCAGCTCTTCCGTTTCGACACTGAACGTTTCGATCGACTCTTGGGCACTGGTGTTGGCCACGGACATCTCAATGTCCAGCGCACCCTGATGCTGCACGGTGGCGAACATGACGCCCAACCCAATCAACAGGATCATGTGGACCGCCGCCGAAGAGAGCGCCCCCACCATCGACGTTCGCGTGGGTTGCATGGACTCGACAATTGAAACCGAGCCAAAACGGTCAGCGAGCGTAGCGTCAGATGTGTCCTCAACAACCTCTTTCGAAATGGAATCGAAAGAAGGAAGCGGCGGTGGTGCCGAATCGAGGATTTCTGAAACACTCATAAGACAGCCGTTTACTGCAAGGAAATAGTTTCCTCAGGGATCCTGATTGTAGTACTAACGAAGCATCAAACGCCATTCACGGGTGGGAAAGCGACAACCCCGCCCTCCGAATGAGGCAAACCTGAGCGATTTAGGTAAAGCATCTCACCCAACCATCTATCGCCGAGCCGTGACACAACGCGCCACTTTTTTCTATACGCGATTTGGACTCCGCCGTGGACGCGCGACATTGTCCAGCGTCTCGCAGCCGTTCGCCGCCCTGCCGTCGCCATTCTATCGGGCGAGGATTAGAGCAAGATGAGAACCGATGGGAGTACGAAGAGAGGCGAGCGGACGAGCGGACGAGCGGACGAGCGGACGAGCAGGCGAGCAACTGACAACTGACAACTGCCTACTGCCTACTGCCTACTGCCTACATGCGATCCAGCATGTCACGAACGTCATCCAGCACGTCGTCGACGTCGTCCTTGCGATGGCCGGACTGGTAGTCCTTCACAAGCTTTTCGAAACGGTCCAGCTTTTCGCGATTGAGCCGGGATACTTCCAGCTCGATCACATTGTCGTTCTTGCCGTCGGGTTCGTCGCCAATCATGACCCGCACATGAAACTTGATGCCGTCCGCGATGAGTCCCCGATCGGCTTTCCAGGAAGCCAGATTGTCCCAGGCAATGACCATCGATTCAGCATCTTCATCTGGATCTTCCTTCAACTCCGCGGCGTCCCGAAACACCAGCTTGATGCCCTGCTCATTCACCAGGGCGATTCCGTGCGTCTTGCTCTTGAGCCCAAACATGCCGCTAACGTGGAAGGGAAGCATCGCTACCTCTTTTCGATCACCCTGGATTTGTTGACACTGTTTCGTGCAAACTCGACTCATTCTAGCAAACACCACGAAATGCTCGAACTGCCATCCGCCAAAAACGGTTTTCACCACGAACATGCCTGCCTCCTGGCCCGGACCTATCGCCAATTCGTGGGTCACGACCTCATGGAAGACGCCGCCCCAAGCCTGCCGGATTTTGGCGATCGGCTGTACCACGCCCCGTTTTTCGTCGCTTCACACGGTACCCAGGAGGACCCGATCTTCAACTACGGCAATCAGGCGGCGTTGGACTTGTTTGAGTTCGACTGGGATTCGTTTATCGAGTTGCCGTCACGCAAATCGGCCGAACCCGTAAATCGCGAGGAGCGTGCGCGTCTGCTGGAAGCCGTTACGCGACAGAACTACATCGCGAACTACGCTGGCGTGCGCATCTCATCCACCGGTCGTCGCTTTCACATTCCCGCCGCAACCGTATGGAATGTGATCGACGAAGCGGGCCAGTACCGTGGTCAGGCGGCCACGTTCTCCAACTGGAAACATCTCTGAGTCGATAAACCGATAATCCGAATCATCGTTGCGAGCCGGCAAGTAAACCCTGTGCGACCGGACGCAGAACCCCTGTTTGCGCAAACTGTCCGCGCCGAAATCGCAATTTCTGATTACCTTAAAACAGGTAGCCCGTCGGTTGTCCCATCCGGATTCGACAGGCTCCGGCACCGCCAACAGGCGGTACCGATACAATGCTGTTAGCCCACAAGGCGAACGCGTACTGTCTCTTCTGACACCAACCAACGGAGGCACCCATGACGACGACTGCAGTCGGCTTCACCGAAGATGTCGAAATTCGCGGCCACATTATCGACAGTCTGATCCTGCCCAAGATTCTCGATATCGTCACCGCAGGCGGCGGTACTTTTCAGATCAAGAATATCTCGATCGGACAGGCTCGCAACGATCCCAGCAATGCTCTGGTTCGCATCACGGCCGAATCCGAGCAGCAACTTGGCGAGCTGTTATCCGCCGTATCCGCACACGGCGCCGTTCGAATCAACGAGAACGACTGCATCACGAAGTCAGCGGATATCGCCAGCGCATTTCCCGAAGGCTTCTACAGCACGACGAATCAACGAACAGAAGTTCGCCTCGCAGGACAATGGGTCGAAGTGACGGACCAGGAAATGGACTGCGGCATCGTCATCGATCCCGTCCGTCAATCGGCCCGATGCGTGCCCATGTTGGATATTCAACCGGGCGACGATGTTATCGTCGGTCATGCCGGCGTGAGAGTCTTTCCGCTGGAGAGGCAGGATAGCGCTCAATCCTTCGAATTCATGAATAGCGCCGTCTCCACGGAGAAACCAAAGGGCGTCGCGATTCGAAAGATCGCCGAGCAGCTCTTCGAGACGCGTGCGAGTCAGGGCAAGTCGCTCATCGTCGGTGGCCCCGCAATCATCCACACCGGCAGCAGCAAGTACCTCCGGGCTCTCATTCAACGCGGCTATGTCGACAAGCTCTTCGCCGGAAACGCGCTGGCCACGCACGATATCGAACACGATCTGTTTGGTACCAGCCTGGGTGTCAACCTGCAGGAAGGCGACATCATCGAAGCCGGTCACGAACATCACCTGCGTGCCATCAACCGGATCCGTCGCGCGGGAGGAATTCGCGAGGCGGTCGAAAACGGGGTGCTCAACAGCGGCGTCATGTACGAGTGCGTCCGTCACAATGTCGACTACCTGCTGGCTGGCAGTATTCGCGACGATGGTCCGCTGCCGGATGTTATCACCGATGCCGTCGAAGCCCAACGACAGATGCGAGCGAAGGTCAAGGACGTCTCGTTCTGCCTGATGATCGCGACCACACTGCATTCCATCGCCGTTGGCAATCTGCTGCCGGCAACAACGAGCGTCGTGTGCGTCGACATCAATCCGTCCACGGTCATCAAACTCAGTGATCGCGGCTCATTCCAGACGGTGGGACTGGTGACGGACGTCGCTCCGTTCATGAATCAGTTGTTGATCGAACTGGACAAACTGGAGAACGCATCATGAAACCCGCGTCCAATTTCGCTCACATTCTGATGTGCCCGCCGGATCACTTCGGCATCGAATACGAAATCAATGCGTGGATGAGCAAGGACCGCCAGGTCGATCACGAACTGGCCGTCACGCAATGGCATGGCTTGCGCGAGAAGCTGGAAAATGCCGGAGCAAAAACATCGCTCATCTCGCCCGCAGCCGGACTACCGGACATGGTGTTCACGGCCAACGCAGGGCTCGTTCATCACACGGAAGTCATCCTTTCGCGATTTCGTCCGGAGCCAAGGCGCGGTGAAGAACCGCTGAACAAAGTCTGGTTCGAGTCGAATGGTTTTTCCGTTCGCACTCTGCCCGACGATACATTCTTTGAAGGTGCCGGCGACGCACTCTTCTGCGGCAACACGCTGGTTGCCGGCTATCGACAGCGCAGCGACGCCCGCGGGCAGCAACTGCTGGGCGAGCTTCTGAATTGCCGCGTGATTCCGTTGGAACTGATCGACCCCTACTACTATCACCTCGACACGTGCTTCTGCCCAATCGCACCGGGAGTCGCCATGTACTATCCGGGTGCGTTCGATGACTACGGCCAACGAGCCCTTTCGGCGGCCGTCGAGCATCTGATCGAAATCGACGCCGACGAAGCCCCCAACTTCGCGGCCAATGCGGTCGTCGTTGGCAAGACGATCGTCACCAACACGGGCTGCCCAAAGCTGCACGCCAAACTGCGCGACGCGGGCTACGATCCCGTGGAAACGCCGTTGTCCGAATTCGTGAAGGCCGGTGGAAGTGCCAAATGCCTGACGCTGCGACTGGATGGCGAAGAAGCGGCGGGCTGGAAATCCAGCCACGAAAAGGTGTCCGCGTAAGAGGTGTCCGCTTAAAAATCCCGGGACTGCGGGCGTGTGCACCGGCCGTTCGACGCGACTACTGCCGGCGTTTCAAATGATCCAGCAGAACCGCAACCAGCAGGACTGCGCCCAGCACAATCTTCTGGTTGAACGATTCGACACCCATCAGATTCATGCCGTTCTTGATCACGGCGATGATGAACGCGCCAATCAGCGTGCCAAAGATTTTCCCGGAACCGCCCATCAGCGACGTCCCGCCCACCACGACCGCGGCGATCACCTCCAGTTCGTACATCACGCCAAACTTGGGATCGCCCGCCGCCAACTGCGAAGCCAACACAACGCCGCCGAGTCCTGCGAGCGCCCCGCAAATCGTATACACCACCAACAGGATGCGTTTCACCGGCACGCCGGAAAGACGAGCGGCTTCTTCGTTGCCGCCGATGGCATACACGTAACGCCCAAAGACGGTTTGCGACATGACCACGTGGGCGATCAGATACAGCACCGCCATCAGCCAAACCGGGTTGGGAACGCCCAACGTACGCCTGCCACCCAACCAGAAATAGGCATCCGGCAGATCGGGGATGGACTGTCCTTCCGTCAGCCGAAACGCGAGACCGCTGGCCATCATCATGACCGCCAACGTGACGATAAACGGCGGCAGGCGAAAAACAGTAATCGTGCCACCAACTCCCGCGCCGACCAATCCGCAGGCGACGATACCTGCCATCGTCCCCACGATGACCGTGCCCATGCCCGCGTCGGTACCGCCTGACAGCTTGACGATCAGTGTCGACGTAACGGCGGACAGAGCCACCAACGAACCCACGCCAAGGTCGATGCCGCCCGTGATGATGACCATCGTCATCCCGATCGCAATGATCGCATAGATCGCAGTCTGGTTTGCGACACCAAGGATGTTGCTGAGCTTCAAAAAATCGGGCCAGCGATACGGCCGCGGGACGATGCGGGGACCGACCGTTTCAAAGCGATCGAACACGGTCCACCTGGCAGTCACGTCGTTGGCGGCCACCGCGTCAATCTCGCCACCGGACGCTTCAATCTGCTCGATTGCCTTCCGCACATCGGCCGGCTGGCCATTGACCGTCGCCAACACATTCGCGCCAGCGGCAGAGAGCCCGGCAGCGGCCGCCTTGGAGAACAGCCGGTCTTCCGCCGTGTCTCGTGCGACGATCAGTACGTTGGCATTGCTAACTTGAGCGGAGATGAGTTCGGCAACCTGTGTACCCGCCACAGCACCCGTGGGATGTTGCTCTTTCAGCGTTAGCAGACTGAAGAGTCCACACAACAGCAACAGCACGAAGATCATTCCATAGTCACCCACGAACTGACCGCCCGGTCGCCGCGAGTCGCCGACTGTGGTGAGCTTCGGTTGCACGCTATCTGAATCTGAATTCACCCGACTGCCAATTCCATAATCTGTTGTTGTGTCGCGTTTTCAACGTCCCGAATCTCGCCGGTGATCCTGCCTTCGTGCATGACGATGATGCGATCGCTCATCCCCAGCACTTCCGGCAATTCGGAACTGATCATGATGATCACCTTGCCCTGCCTTGCAAGCTCATTCATCAGCATATAGATCTCGTATTTGGCTCCAACATCAATGCCGCGCGTTGGTTCGTCAAAAATGATGACTTCGGCATTGCGTTGCAGCCATTTGGCCAAAACCACCTTCTGCTGATTCCCACCGGAGAGATTCTTCGCCAACTGTTCCGTATTCGGCGTCTTGATCTGAAGTTTGTCGACGTACTCGTCAAATAGTTTGCGTTCTCGCGTCTGGTTAACAAACCCTGCCGTGGACAACGTGCTGAGATTGGGGAGGCCAAAATTTTCCCGGACGCTCAGGCCCAGTACCAGCCCCTGTGATTTGCGATCCTCCGTCAACAGACAAATGCCCTCGCGGATTGCGTCCGCCGGTTGGCGGATATGGAGCGTGCGACCGTCGAGCGTCATGGAGCTCGAGTCGGCCCGATCCGCACCGAAAACAAGTCGCATGGTTTCCGTTCGCCCAGCTCCGACCAGCCCCGTAAAGCCAAGCACTTCCCCACGGCAGGCCGAGAAACTGACATCCCGCACAGCGTCAGCACGATTCAGGCTATTGACGACCAGACGGGGTTCACCGACCTCGCTCGGCTCCTTGGGAAACTCGTTTTCGATCTCACGGCCCACCATCATTTCGATCATCTGCTGCCGCGAAATGTCGCTCACCGCAGCATCCCCAACGTGCTGACCGTCACGCAGCACGGTAATGCGGTCGGCAATCTCAAAAATCTCATCGAGGCGGTGGCTGATGTAAACAACACCGATGCCAGACGACTTGAGGTCCCGAATGATATCGAACAGGCGACTAACTTCCTGCGGTGTGAGCGCCGCGGACGGTTCGTCCATCACGATCAGTCGCACGTCCTGCGATAATGCCTTGGCGATTTCGACGATCTGCTGCTGCGCAACAGAAAGCTCGCCGCAGCGGGCGTTCACCGGCACGTCAACGCCGATTCGCTGGAACAGCTCAAGCGCCCGTTGCCGTTCGTGCGTCTTCGCCGCGAAGCCGAATCTCTTTTCACGCCCCAAAAAGATGTTCTCCCACGCCGTCAGCTCCGGGACGAGATTGAACTCCTGGAAGATGACTCCAACGCCCGCTGCATTGGCGGCTTGCGGGCTGGATAAATCAACGGGCACTCCGTCAATCAGAATCGTGCCGGAGTCCGGCGAATGCGCTCCGCCCAACATTTTGATGAGCGTGCTCTTCCCCGCTCCATTCTCGCCCAAGAGTGCGAGCACTTCGCCGGGAAACAGCCGCAGGTCGACGCCATCGAGTGCACGGACACCGGGAAAGGTTTTCCTGATGTCTCGCATTTCCAGCAAATACTGCTCCCCGCTCGGGGCGGCGGTTTGCCCCATCGCGATCTATTCCTGCAGAGCGGGGTCAGCGTCCGCGTCGGCTTTGTAGTAGAGTTTCGACGGAATCAGAATCTGACCGTTGTCCATTTCGCTTTCGATGTCGTCGCCGGCGAGATATTTCATCATCATCTCGATCGTTTTGGCGCCGATTTGATCGGGATACTGAATGGGATCGCAAATGATCTTGCCGTCGCGAATGGCTTCCTTGCCGGCTTTTTCGCCATCGAATCCAATGATCTTCACCTGATCGGTCTTGGAAGCATTTTCCAAAGCCGAATAGGCGCCCAAAGCAGACGGGTCGTTAATCGCAAAGAAGGCCGCCAGATCGGGATGAGCCTCCAACGCATCTTTTGCCGCTTTGAATCCCTCATCCCGCATGCCACCGCCGTCCGTCTGCGAAACGACCAATATCTGAGCTGCACCCGCCTGGGCGTTGTGCGCGTCGACTTTTTCCTTGAAACCCTGCACGCGAAGCTGGCAGGACTCCGCTTGCGGGAAGTCGATGATCGCAACCTTGCCACCCGACTCGCCTAGCAATTGAACCATGGCGTCTCCAGCCAGTCGGCCGCCTTGCAGGTTGTCCGTTGCCACGTGGCAGATGACCGTCGCGTCATTTCCAACATAGGCAAGGTCGTTCGTGAAAACAGGAATGCCCGCTTCGTTGGCCTTTTTGATGGCGGGGCCGATCGATGATTTGTCGCAGGGATTCAGGACGATGGCTACCACGCCTTTCACGATGAAGTCATCAATCTGGTCCGACTGTTTCTTGACGTCGCGTTCGCCGGAATTCACGATCAGCTCGTAGCCCTGCTCTGCCGCAGCCGCTTCCATGGAATCGGCGATGACTTTGAAGAACGGATTGGTCAGCGTCAGTGCCGAGTACCCGATTGCGCCCCGCGATTCGGTGGATTCAACGGAAACCTCCGGAATCTCAGTACCGTCGACGCCGGCAGGTGTTGTTGTCTTGCTGGTGCAACCAACAAGGCACAATGCAAACAGAACGAGCCCCGTCAGGATTGAGCGTGACATCGAATCCTCTCAAAATGTTCGGTTGGAAATGGCGACCGCGAAACGATAGTTTTATTGCACAAACGCTGGCAAGCAAACCATACATTGCAGATAACCGCCGCCGAACGCCTTTCGCCGATCGAATCGATGGCCGCCGCCACGGATCTTGACGGAAACCAATTCGCTGCCCGAGACAGAGATATTTCATGTTCGCAAGAAGCCTGATCCTGTGTCTGTTACCGTGTATCTGGGTGGCCAGTTGGGTCGCCCATTCCAGCGCTGCACCGCCGAACATCGTCATTTTGCTGGCGGATGACCTTGGCTATGGAGAATTGGGGTGCCAGGGGAACTCCCAGATCCCCACCCCACACATCGACGGAATTGCCGAGTCCGGCGTGAGGTTTACATCCGGATACGTAACGTCCGCCTACTGCAGCGCATCGCGAGCCGGCCTGATGACGGGTCGCTACCAGGCACGGTTCGGATACGACCACAATCCAACCGGCGCACGAAATGAAATTCCCGGAGTGGGACTGCCGACATCCGAAAAAACGCTAGCCGATCGTTTGTCCGGCGTCGGCTACGCAACGGCGCTGATCGGCAAATGGCACCTGGGCGGCACCGCCCCGTTCCATCCGTTACGACGGGGGTTTGACGAATTCTTTGGCTTCACACACGAGGGCCACTATTTCGTCCAGCCACCGTATCGGGGCGTAACGACCATGCTGCGGCGACGAACGCTTCCGCCGGGGACCGAAGGGAGTCGCTGGATTTCCGCCGACGGGAAACTCATTCTGACCTCGCATATGGGAAACAGCGAACCAGATTACGATGCCAACAATCCGCTTGTCCGCCAGAGCCAGCCCGTTGAGGAGCACGAATATCTGACCGATGCACTCACGCGTGAGGCCGTCGACTTCATTGACCGGCACAAGGAGCGGCCGTTCTTCCTGTATCTTGCCTACAACGCCGTCCACAGTCCGTTGCAGGGAGCGGACGCGTACATGGAGAAGTTTGCTTCGATCGAGGATCCACATCGGCGCATCTTCGCCGCAATGCTCTCCAATCTCGATGATAGCGTCGGCACGGTACTGGCGAAGCTGAAAGAAGACGACCAACTGGAAAACACGATCGTCTTTTTCTTCAGCGACAATGGCGGTCCAACTCGAGAACTGACATCCAGCAACCTCCCGTTGCGAGGCGGCAAAGGTCAGGTCTACGAAGGCGGTTTGCGGGTGCCGTTTCTCTGTCAGTGGCCGGGCAAGATTGCTCCCGCACAAACAGTCGATTCGCCCGTCATTTCACTGGACGTAACGGCAACGTCACTCCACGTCGCCGGCGCGAAGCCGTCTGCGAACGCCGATGGTCAGAATCTGCTGCCACTGGTGACAGGGAAGTCCACGCCCGCGCCGCGCGAGCTCTACTGGCGAATGAACCGCAAGGCGGCCCTGCGATTCGGCGACTGGAAGATCGTTCGCAATTCCAATTCTCCCAACGGCAAATGGGAACTCTTCAATTTGCAACACGACCTGGATGAATCGGACGACCTGTCATCGGAAATGACCGAGAAGGCCTCCAAGATGGTGGCGAGGTGGCAGTCGCTAGACCGCAAAATGGCACCGGTGCAGCCTCGAAAACAGCTCTGACCCGCCGTGTTGCGACGGATTTTCCCGATTTTTCCGTTGGGCGACGAGGAGTTTCTCCAGACTTGAAAACTCGATGCGTTTAGATCCGCCACAATAGTCGACGAAAAGCTAGGGTTTTCGGGACACCAGACCACAGTATCGATTGGGAACGGAACGCATGATTCTCTGGGAAACGACGGAAGAAATCGGCAGCGAACAAGCGACCCTCCAACTCGACCGTCGCAAGAGTGTGCGGACGGCTCCAATCGCGGATGGAACTTTCATCTGGCTGGAAGACGATCGCAAAGTACCGGTCACTGTGACAGACGAATCTGCCAATGGGCTTGGTGTCAGCGTGCCGGACATCTCCTTCGAACTGGGCCCTCGTGTGCAAGTGGACTACAACGGCAAACGCCGGGCAGCGTCCATCGCACACTTAACCCGTAGCACTGATGGATCGTATCGCCTCGGGCTTGAGTGGCGTTAAACGACGCTCGAGGTTCGCTACAGCCAGCACGCGTCGGTCGCACGTCACGCTACCATGGCTCGTCACCAATGTCATCGATACGGTCGCCATATTTCGAGGCCAGTCGGTCCAGTTCCAGCTTGAGCCGTGCCGTCACGTCGGCATACTCGGGTTGCCCGTACTGGTTTCGCATCTCGTGCGGATCGGCGTGAAGGTCAAAGAGCTCCCACTGATTGATGCGATCAAAATGGATGAGCTTGTGCTTTGCCGTGCGTACACCCCGATGTCGCTCGGTCTTGAAATGCGACGGATAGTAACGGTAGTACATGGCCTGTCGCCACGACTCGGGCGATTCACCACGCAGCATCTCAAGGAAACTCTCGCCCTGCATGTCGGCCGTCGGTTCGGCGTTGACGGCCTCCAATAACGTGGGAGCAAAATCAAGATTCAATACGATCTCATCGTTGGAGCGACCCGCCTGGATGACTTCAGGCCAGCGCACCAGCAGCGGCATCCGCAACGCTTCTTCGTACATGAACCGCTTGTCGTAGAGCTTGTGTTCGCCAAGGAAGAACCCCTGGTCCGCGGTGTAGACAACGATCGTGTTCTTCGCGAGCCCTGAGGTATCGAGAAACTTGAGTATCCGACCGACGTTGTCGTCGACGCCACGTACACAACGTAGATACTTTTTCAGATAGAGCTGATATTGCTTTCGCGTGCGTTGCGGTTCAGGGAGATCTTTCGTCTGGGCCACGAAGTTGGTGTGGTTGCCCCATTCGCTGCCGATAAACTGCAGCGTCGTTTTCAAGGCGTCCGATCGCGTTTCGTAATTGTCCAGCAGGTTGGTCGGTTCGGGAATCTCAACATCCGCCAGGAAAGACTCATACCGCTTCGCGTACTCCCAAGTGTCATGCGGTGCCTTGAAGTGACAAAATAGCGTGAACGGCTTTTTCGAGTCTTTTATATCACCGAGCCAGGCGAGCGCCTTGTCGGCGATCACGTCGGACGAATGGCCCTCGTAAGTTGTTTTCTTTCCGTCGCGGACGCGACCCGATTCTGCCTCGTCGCCCTGTTCGACAAATTGCGGACGGTGGTATCGGCCCTGCCCCGGCAAGACGGACCAGAAATCGAGACCGACCGGATTGGTATGGAGGTGCCACTTTCCGACAAATCCCGTGGTGTAGCCTGCGCTCTGCAGAAGTTTGGGCAACGTGTCCTGCCGCTTCTGATTCAGCGGCGTGAACTTGTAGACGCCGTTTCGATGCGAGTACTTGCCCGTGAAGATGACCGATCGACTGGGCGTGCAGATCGAATTCGTACAGAAGCAGTTGTCAAAACGCAGCCCCTCGTCGGCGATGCGATCGATGTTGGGCGTTGGACAGACCTCGGAAAGCAAACCACCGTAGGCACTAATCGCCTGAGCGGCATGGTCATCCGACATGATGAACAGGACGTTCGGGCGTTCCGCGGCATGGAGTCTCGACCCCGTGAGGGCCTGGCACATTGCGAATGCCAACATCACCGCCACGACAGGATTGAGGCCATGGTAAGACCGTCGACAGCGTATGGGTTTGTCGTTCACCTCAGCCCCAATTCGAAACGAATTTAGCAAACTATTAACCGAACGAAGACGCGTCCTGGATGGGACGCGTCTTCCGTAGTTCATCCATCAGGATCATCCATCAGCCGACAAGTTAAGCCCCAATCGGTGCGGTACCTTGCGATGGCTGCTTCTTTTCGGCCTTCGGCTTGAGCTCACCGCTATTGGCGATCTTGACCTCTTTGCGAGGTTTTCCGGAGCCGGATCCGAGTCGTTCGATGGTCTTCACCAGCTTCAAGCTTTCGGCGTCCAGCACACGACCAAACACAACGTGCTTTCCATCCAGCCAGGGTGTCTTCACCGTGGTGATAAAGAATTGCGAACCATTGGTATCGCGCCCCGCATTGGCCATGCTGAGGCTACCAACGGTTCCATGCCGGAATTTGAAATTCTCGTCCTTGAATTTCTCGCCATAGATGCTCTCGCCTCCGCGCCCGTTCCCTTGGGTGAAGTCACCACCCTGCAGCATGAAGTTGGGAATGACGCGGTGGAAAATGCTTCCCTTGTAGTGCAGGGGCTTGCCGGATTTCCCTTTGCCCTTCTCTCCCGTACACAGCGCCCGGAAATTCTCCGCGGTCTTGGGAACGTCCTTGCCGAACAATCCCATGTTGATACGGCCGGCCTTCTGACCGTCAATTTCGATATCGAAGAAGACCACGTGAGTAACCGTGCCCTCCGCTGCGTCAACAGCCCAAACCTGTGAAGTCAGCAACAACGGCAGCAATACGGCGAACATTCGAGTCATATCTAAATCCTTTCTCTGATTCGGAGACTTTCAAAAAAGCGAAGCCCATCCTGTCCAATTCGAGGACGAGTTTAAGGCAGACGAATCACACCTGGAAGGCGAATCGAACCCAGACCAGCAGTGCGATAGCAAGCAACAGAAGATACAGCCCGAGGTTGATACGTGCCACAACGCGCATTGGTTTGTACGGCGCACGAAAGGAAACCCACGCACTGGCCGCAACCGCAAACAACAGCTCCAACGGAGCCACAATCATGCCGAAGTGCTTCGGATCCCAGTAGGAAATGGGGCTCTGAAATCGGAATCCCAAAGGCAAGAAATGCCGGTGCGCGTCGTCATTGTGCAGCGGCAGGTCGCACAACATGTGCAGGACTGCACTCGCGGCAATTATCACGATCAGCGGCTGCCTTAACCAGAGGCAGACCGCAATCACGGACAGGGCCAGCGGTATTGAATTGAAGAGATCGAAGAAGAGTTGCCACGACGGATCAAAATAGATCGTCGACCATATTTCCTGCTCGGTTCTCCCAATCGCCTTCTGCCAGGCATAGAAACCGAACATGGGTAGGTCGGGAATAGCCGCCCCCAGCACGACGGCGGTCGCCCCCCGCCATCCCGGCTCGCCTTGCCACGTCAGGATACTCGCTGCGATATGGGCCGGCGTATTCAAGATTCCCCGCTTCCAACGGTTGGTGACTGAAGCCTCTCAGCCCGTACTATCGCTATTAGCGGCACAAGCGGCAAGGTTGTATGAATTCGGCACCAATCGCACCGACTCCGCAATGGTTTGTTTGCCGCACCGCATATTTGACCGCAAACTTCGATGAATAATTGCCTCGTTATGCTCCCTCCCTGCGCTCAAAATGCCAGAGTCTCAAGAACTACTGCTCAAGTCGTATCGCTTGCTGACCCTACCGTGTCGGGCATATGCGAAAGTGCGTTTGCAGAGCCTTTGTCAAATGCCGGTGACCGGCCTCTTTCTGCATCGGGTCGCCACGGAGCACCTGGACAATGGCTGGAGCATGTCCGCCGACACGTTCGAGGAGCTATTGGATTGGCTGGAAGAGAACGTCGATCTCGTCTCCATGGATGAGGCGCAACAGCGACTGAAGGTTGGCAACAACAAACGGGTAGCGGTCAACCTATCGTTCGACGATGGCTACGCCGACAACTGCGTTCACGCCATTCCCTCGTTGTTGAGACGCAAAATTCCGTTCACTTACTACGTGACAACCTACAACGTCAAGCACGGCAAACCGTTCCCCCATGACCTGAAGATTGGTCAACCGCTTTCGCCAAATTCAATCCCCGAAATTCAGGCGATGGCTGAAGCTGGTGTCGAAATCGGCGCCCACACACGGACGCACGCGGATATTGGACACATCCGCCAACTGACGGAACTGCAACACGAGATCAAAGGCGCCCGACAGGATCTGGCATCATGGATCGGCTATGAACCGGCACACTTCGCGTTCCCGTTCGGCAAGCACCAGAACATGAGCCCTCGTAGCATACAGTTTCTGCATGACGAAGGCTTCCGTAGCTACTGCTCGGCCTATGGCGGCTACAACTTCCCCGGCGACGGATCGTTCCATCTGAAGCGATTCCACGGGGACCCCATTCTCTCTCGAATCAAGAACTGGCTGTCACTTGATCCACGCTGGGTCTACGCCCGACCGGAATACGAGTACATCCCATTTCAGCGACAACGAAAACGAATTCGTACTCGACCTTCAACTGCGAACGGATAGATGAACAACGTCCTCAAGTCTCCTCGCCCCGACTCTACGTCCCACGAGTCTGCGTGCCCTGCCTCATCGCGCCCGCTTAAGCCCCTATTTCTACTGACCACAATGCCCGTCGGCGGCGCTGAGACCCTGTTGGTCAATCTGGTCCGCCGCATGGACCGAAGTCGCTTTGCACCCGAAATCGCCTGCCTCAAGCAACGCGATGAGCTGGGCGAGGTTATGTCGCACGAAGTCCCCGTCACCTCGCAATACATCAACGGGAAATTCGACCTACTCGTGGTGCCAAAACTGGCAAGTTACCTTCGCAAGAATGAAATTGATGCGATCATTACCGTGGGTGCCGGCGACAAAATGTTCTGGGGCAGACTGGCCGCCAAACTCGCCGGAACGCCAGTCGTGGCGTGCGCACTGCACTCCACCGGATGGCCGGATGGCGTCGGAAAACTCAACCGGCTTCTGACCCCAATCACCGATGCATTCATTGGCGTGGCCGACGAACACGGGCGCTATCTCAACGAACAGGAGGGCTTTCCGGCGGAAAAAGTCCACGTAATCCCAAACGGTGTTGATACCAACCGCTTCCGCCGGGACCTGACCGCTGGCAACATCGTTCGACAGGAACTGAACATTCCCCTGGATGCCCCTGTCTGCGGAATCCTTGCGGCGCTTCGTCCGGAAAAGAACCACGCGATGTTCCTGCACGGCGCGGCGGCGATCCGAAAAAAATGTCCCGATACCCGTTTCATCATCATCGGCGATGGCGAAGAACGTCGTGGGCTCGAGGAGCTTACGGAACAGCTTGATCTGAGTGAATCGGTTCACTTCCTTGGCACCAGAAGTGACATCCCGGCCGTCCTCGCTGCCACAAACGTGATGACGTTGACCTCCAAGATGGAAGCCAACCCGGTCTCGATCCTCGAGTCTCTGGCCACAGAAGTTCCCGTCGTCGCGACTCGCGTCGGTAGTGTCCCAACAACGGTGATCGACGACGAAACGGGCTACCTCGTGGAACGCAATGACGCGGAAGCCTTTGCCACGCGAGTCTGTGAGTTGCTGAACAGCCCTGAAAAATCGGAGCAAATGGGCAGAAACGGTCGCGCCATGGTCGAGTCGAACTGGTCTGTCGATGTTATGGTCCGGGGCTACGAAAACCTGATCGAATCCATCTATGACTCGAAGGTCCGTCGAGTCCATCGGCCCGTTGCGACGGTGCAGAAGGTCGACGCGCAGCCCGAACAAGAGCTCGCGTCCGTTTAACCAACCGGATCCCGGTCAAGCCGTTCTTCAAGCCGTTCTTCAAGCCGTTCTTCAAGCCGTTCTTCAAGCCGGCTGAAGACCGATCGTTCGGAGCCGCTGCACGACATCGGAACGCTGCAATAGCGCCCGAAAGGCGGCAATCGCCGACGTCTCCTGACCACCATAGACAAAGTCGAACTGCTCATCTCGCAGTGGCAGGAAACCCAGATCATTCTGCGTCGCCGCCACCTCAATCGCAATTCCCCAATCGCTGCGATGCTGCCGAACCGACGCCGCCACCGCATTATGACTGCGAGCCTGAACGGGATAGCCATTCGGCGTCCGGTCGTTCAGCAGCCCGTCGATCAGAATTCGCGTGCCGCTACCCTGATTGCGATTCACCATGACGCAGTCATCGCGTGCAATGACGTCGCGCACGATTTCGTCGATCTCTTTCTCACGAAAACGCTGGTCATCCCGTCGAAACACGACCCCCTGCTTGCGCGTGTAGCCGCGAACAAGCTGCAGGCCGGGCGAAAGAAACGGCGTGTTGTAAGTGTCGGTCGCGGCATCCAACAGGTGAATGCCGGCAACGTCGCATTCGCCGCGTTCCACCGCACGTAACCCTGCCGTGGAACCTACCGCCATGAATTTTGTGCGGAACCCCAACTGCTGCATTTCGCCCAACAGAAAATCCAGCCCAATGCAGTGACTGCCAATCACCACGAAGTCTGCCATGACCAGATCACGTCCCAACAGCGTGACCGACACCGTCGCGCCCTCCTCAATGATCTCGTGATGCCGGTCAATCGTGACAAAGCCATCGGCGCGAGCGAACGTGGTAACGGAACCGCTCCCCTTCCCCATCGGATACGCCGCAAGCCCCGCATCAACAGTGCCCGCTTCACGCTGTCGTACGACGCCCACCAGGAGGTACTCCTTGCGACCGATTTCCGAATTCATCCGGGTCGCCATGCGGGCGGAAATCGTACGCGGCGTTTCCTGATTCCTACCGGCCAGTTTCAGGATGACGTCGGCAACAAACTCATGAAAGGTGAATATCGCCGACGTAGGAAACCCCGGGAGGATGACAATCGGCTTGCCCTGCGTCGCCGCCAGACAGATAGGCTTGCCCGGTTTCAGAGCGACTCCGTGCGCCACAATGCCCGGATCAGAAAACTCGCTGACAACCTCGTACGAAATGTCGCCAGCCCCTTTGCTGGTCCCTCCCGACAACAGGACGACGTCACAAGACTCCAGAGCACGCGAAATGACATCTCCAAGCTGGCCTGCATTGTCAGACACGATCCCCAATCGCACCGGCTCGCCACCCAACTCCCGAACCGCGTCGGCCAGTACCTGAGCATTGGAATCAAATACCATGCCGGGACGCATCTCACTACCCGGTGCAATGATCTCGTCGCCCGTCGAGACGATCCCCACCCGCGGCAAACGCCGAACGTTGACATGCGAAACTCCGATCGCAGCCAGCACACCGGTCTCTCGGCTGGTCAATATGTCTCCGCGTCGATAGACCGTCTCGCCCAGAGCGATATCGGTACCGGCGAACGAAAGTCCGCGTCCCGGTGTGACGGCTTTCAGCACATGGAGATTGCCGTCTTCGATTTCCGTGTGTTCCACCATCACGATCGCGTCCGCACCGCGGGGCAACATCCCGCCGGTCGCAATGGCCACGGCCTGACCGGTAGCAACGACGCTTTGCGGAACGACCGCCGTCGCAATAACTTCGTCCAACAGTTGCAATCGCACCGGCCGTTCTTCGTCCGCGCCGTACGTATCGCGGGCCTGCACGGCAAATCCGTCGAGGTTCGAACGATCGAAGCAGGGTACATCGACCGTGGCAACCACGTCCTCCGCCAACACGCGACCAAGCGCCAGTTCGACGGGCACCGCTTCAACTCCACAGCCTTCCGGTGGAATCGGAAACGCCGCGCGCCATCGCTGTTCGGCCGTGTCGCGATCAACAACATTCAGGAACTGCTGCTGTTCACGTGAGTTACGACCAGGAGGCTGCTCCGAGGAAGTTTCAGTCATAAAGAAACACCTCGACGTCCGATCCTGGCGGATAGCCTTCACTGTCCGCCGGAATCACCATAAAACCATCCGCGCGAGAAGTGGAACTCAGTACTGAGGCTCCGGCAATCGCAATCGGGTCTACTTTATCGCCATCCACCGCGACGCGTGCGTAATCCTGCCTGCCCACAACGGAACTGATTTTGCGAACCAACTGTCCCCGCATGCGTGAGTACGGCCAGTCCGGCGCGCGTCCCGCTCGCAGGCGAATTGCGCGACCGGCAAAAAAATCGTAAGCACAGAGACAGGACACCGGATTGCCGGGCAACAGAAATACCAACCGGTCGCCAATTCGCCCCATCCCCGTCGGGCTGCTGGGACGCATGGCGACACCGTGAATTGATAGCTCGCCGGTTTCCGCAAGGAGTCGCGGCGCGTGGTCCTCCAGCCCGACACTGGAACCACCGGAAACGACGACCACATCCGCTTGGTCATCCAGCATCGCCGCGCGGATTGCATCGGGGCGGTCCGGCGTGATCCCGTCAAAACGAAGAATGCCGCCATCACGCTCAATCAATGCCGACAGCATCGGGCTGTTCGCATCGACGGTCTGATGCTCCGCCGCGAGCGTGCCGGCCGGGCTCAATTCGTCTCCGGTGATGACCAGTCGCACTCGTGGCTGTCGCACCACGGGGACTTTTGCTCGGCCAATCGAACTGAGCACGCCAAGGTCCTGAGGCCGAATCCGGCGACCCCGCTTGAGGACCACGGATCCTCGCGTGATGTCCTCGCCAACACGACCGACGTGTTTCTCGGGCGAGACTTCGTCGAATACTGTTAAGACGTCGCCTTCCGCCGACAATTTCTCCGCTGGCAATACCGCGTTCGCTCCGGCGGGCAGCGGTGCTCCCGTCATCACGCTCACGGCAGTCCCGGCTTCGACGGTGCCGCCGAAGGAACTCCCCGGCAGCACACTGCCAATGATTCTTAGGTTCAGCGTGTTATAGGTCGTCGCACCCAGTGAATCTTTTGCCTGCAGAGCGTATCCGTCCATCATGGCGCGACGAAATGCCGGCACGTCGACCTCGCTGGCGATATCGGCATCCAGCACACGTCCGGCGACCGTGAGCAGCGGAGCGGATTCCGATTCCAGTCGTTTGGCCGAACGATCAAGCCAATCAATTACATCATCAACCGAACGCCGCGAGCGAAATCCGCGCATGCGTACGTCGTCAAATGCGGGGCGGCCAGAATTTTGCGGTTCTACAGACATGCGGAAGACCAGTTTTTCGCGAGCGACAAACGGCCATTGTAAATCCTCGGACCGATTGGCGGCAGCGGACATAACCGCAATCTCCTGCCACGCAACTTCTTGCCACGCAACTTCTTGCCCGCGTGTTCTCCTGCGACGGAGAATTCCCCGCGATCGCCTGTCAACAAACCGTTGCCTTGTACGCAGCATGACCGTCTGTCAGAATCCGGGATTGCGCGGAACTGAAATCTACCCGGAAGGAACAACCATGCGAATCTGGCCCGCAATCGATCTGCGCGGAGGCAAATGTGTGCGACTCAAGCAGGGCGACTACAACCGGGAAACGGTGTTCGACGACAATCCGGCACGAATCGCAAAACGCTGGGTCGACGAAGGTGCCGATTGCCTCCACCTTGTCGATCTCGACGGCGCTCGTGACGGAAAACTGGTCAACGGCGAGGTCATTGAGGCGATCGTCACCAGCGTGGATGTAACCTTCCAATTGGGTGGCGGCATCCGTGATGAATCGGCCATCAAGCGCCTCCTGCACCTGGGACTCAATCGTCTCGTTATTGGTACGCAGGCTTTGAAGAATCCGGATTGGTTTCGCGAGATGGCCGGGAAATATCCCGACACGCTGGTGCTCGGTATCGATGCCCGCAATGGCATGGTGGCAACGGACGGTTGGTTGGAGACCAGCGAGACTTCCGCCATCGCCATGGCGAAACAGTTCGAACAGGAGCCGATCGCCGGGATTGTGTACACGGACATTGCCAAAGACGGCATGATGGAAGGGCCCAACCTTGAAGCCATGAAAGAAATGCAAGAGTCCATCTCGCTACCTGTCGTCGCTTCCGGTGGAGTCACCACAGCCGACGACGCAAAGCGACTCGGCAAGATTCCCATGGCTGGAGCGATCATTGGACGTGCCCTCTACGAGGGAACAATCAACCTGCCGGACATTCTGTAGCTCCCGGGCCAACGGCAAGCGTGCTGAACGGCAGCGCGAATCGGTATCAACTGTTTCAGAAAGACCAAGAGCCATGAATGCGTCGCAAGGCCCCGCCGACCATCCCGGAAAAACCAACCAGCCAAAACCAGGCCAGCAACCCGCCGGCCTGAACGTTGCCAGCAAGGTGGATCCAAGTCAGTTACAACACTTCGTCACCACGATTAAAACGGCGGAGGCGCAAGTTGGCGAAAACATCATCTCGGCACTCCAGCATGATGGCACGGTGGCCGTCCTGACAACGGTGGTCGTTGGGCAGGACGGACAACAACGTGTCGTCTCCGCAGCGCTCAATCCGGAGATGATGTCGCAGGTGCAGAAGATTCTGACCAGCGCCCAACAGGAGCGCGAGGAAGAAGAGCCGTGCGTGGGATTCCACTGCCTGGTCAAACCCAAATCGAAATCATCGCCACAAGATCCGGCAACGGAAGGCTCGGACACGTAGGCTCCGACACGTAGGCTCCAGAGAACCACCACCGAACCCACTCGATAGTTCCACTCAAACGAACGGAAACAATTCATGAATTCGATTGATGTCATCAAAAGCAACGTCCAGATGGCCGACATGATCTGCGGCTCCTACCTTGGCGACCTGTCCGACGCGGACCTGATGAAGCGGCCGCATCCCAAGTGCAATCACATCAACTGGCAGATCGGCCACCTCGTCGTGTCGGACCATTCGCTGTTCTCCCAGGGGTTGGGCGAAGGCATGCCGGACCTTCCCGAGGGACTCGCCGAGAAATACTCCAGAGAAACGGTCGGCAACGACGACCCGACCGCCTTCGTAACGAAAGAAGAACTGCTCGCCGTCCACAAGACACAACGCGATGCCCTGATGGCCAAACTCGATACGCTCAGTGAAGCGGATCTCGACAAGCCAACCCCCGAGGCCATGCAGTCATTTGCTCCGACTGTAGGAGTGGTACTGAGCATGATGGCCAGCCATTGGCTGATGCACGCCGGACAGTGGGTGATCATTCGTCGCGAATGTGGCAAAGACTTCGTCATGTAGACGACGTCACACCCGGCATCACTTTTGAGTGATCGCCATGTTGTCACGATGCACGACCGCGGCGTACGGGCATTGCCCCAGCGCATCATGGATCTGCCCTGTCGGCAGTTGTTTGATCCTGCGCACCTGCTCCGACGTATAGTTCGACAACCCACGCCCAGCCTCGATCCCGTGCTGATCGCATAGCAGGACGACGTCGCCCTTTTCAAAATCACCGCGAACGTCGGCAATACCGATCGGCAGCAGACTGCGTCCCTTCTCCGTGATGGCGACGCAGGCGCCGTCGTCCAACACCAGCGTTCCCTTCGGTTGCGCCGAAAAACCAATCCACCGTTTTAGCGGACTGACGGTCTTTCCTTCCGCGATGAACGCAGTCCCAAGCACTTCGCCGGACAGCAGTCGCGGCAACACGTCTGGTTCGCGTCCCGAAGCAATAATCATGTTCTCGCCGGCCTTGGTCGCCATCCGCGCCGCTTCGATCTTGCTACGCATTCCCCCTTTGGAAACCGAGTTGGCTTTGTCACTGACAAGTGCCTCAATCGATCGGTCAATACGACGCACGGTGGGAATCACCGTGCTACCGGGAGCGTCAGGCGGGCCATCATAGAGTCCGTCCACATCCGAAAGGATAATCAGAAGTGGGGCCCGAATCGCATTGGTAACCAATGCCGCCAGGCGATCGTTGTCGCCGAAGGTAACCATCAGTTCGTCGACGGACACCGTATCGTTCTCATTTACGATCGGAACCGCATTGAGCTCCAGCAGCGCGAGCAGCGTGTTCCGCACGTTCAGGTAGCGTCCGCGGTCGCTGAGGTCCTCCGCCGTCAGCAGTACCTGCGCCGCGTGCGTGCCATGCTGTTGAAACGTCGAGTCGTAGGTCTCGATGAGATTGGTCTGCCCAACGGCCGCAACCGCCTGCAATCGAGCCAACCCGGTGGGACGTTGCGTCAGGCCCAATTGGCTCATGCCCGCCCCGACGGCTCCGCTGCTGATCAAAACGACCTGTCGCCCGGATGACCGCAACTGGTGAATCTGCTCGGCGAGACTACGGATACGATCGGTGTCTAGCGTTCCGTCATCCTTAGTCAGGACGCGTGTGCCGACTTTAACGACCAACAGGTTGGCCGATGTAGCGAGTTCCTGACGCACGAGATCTTGCATGGTGACTTAAATCGCGACTTCCGACGCTGAAAACGGTGACAAATCGTTCTTAATGCGTGTCAATGTGCCCAATCGGCGAATTCGACAGGATCCACGCAGTAAAACGGTTGGTTGTTCGATCGAGTGGTCAATCTTAGAATGCAAACTGCGGGGAGCGAAGGGTCATGCCACAAAGAACTGACTGACTTTCTCTGCTCCTTCAGCCTTTCTGCCATCAATTCGCCGCATGTCGGCCATTCTCCTGGAACATCATGAGCGACGAAGTTCACGACGAGTGCGGTGTAGCTGCTGTCTATCACCTGCCCAGCGACACGGATAGTCCACTTTGTCCTGCCGGTGCGGAGCAGGCCTCGCGCCTGTTGCCACGCATGCTGCTGGACATGCAAAATCGCGGTCAACTGTCCGCGGGTATCACCACGTATTCAACGGTTCGCAAGAACAAGCAGCTGATTGATACGCACAAGGACATTGGCACCGTTGCCGAAGTCTTTCGACTCTCGCATTCGGGCAAACGGGAAAGCCTGATGGCGGAGTACGCCGGTCGCGCCGGGATCGGGCACGTACGCTATGCAACCTGCGGCAAAGACGACCGCAGCTACGCTCACCCTTTCGAAAGGCACCACCTCCAGAAGAAAAAGTGGTTCAGTTTCGCTTTCAACGGGCAACTGGCGAACTACAAGCAACTTCATGATGAACTGCTGAGCAGTGATGACTATCACCTCACGCGTGAGACCGATACGGAAATCATCATGCATGAGATCAGTCGCCTGCTTTCGGAGCGCGACGACAATCTCATCGATGTCATGCGTCACGTCCGTAAACGATTCGACGGAGCCTACAGCCTGGTGCTGATGAATGCGTGTGGTGACCTCCTTGTTGCCCGGGATCCGATGGGGATCAAACCGGTCTCCTATGCCAAAGAGGGCCCGCTGTTCGCCGCCGCCAGCGAGTCAGTCGCGCTGGACAATCTGGGCTTCAAGCGAGAGAGCATCAAGTCACTGGCACCGGGCGAAGCGATCCTGATCAGCGACGGCCAGTTCTCGATCGAACGTTTCTCGGAAAGCTCCCAGCAGGCGCACTGCTTCTTCGAATGGGTCTACTTCGCCAACGTCGCCAGCCGACTGGACGGGCGCGGCGTCTACGTGGCGAGAACCGCACTGGGAGAAGCGCTGGCGGACCAGGAAAAGCAGGAGGAGTTCTTCGAAATCGACAGCGAAACGATCGTCGTTCCCGTGCCCGACACCAGCAAGGCGGCCGCCGACTCGATGGCCTTTCAGTTGGGCGTCCCCAGCCGCGAAGGGCTCATCCGAAATCGTTACTCGGGCCGGACGTTCATCGAAGGAAGCCAGACCAGACGCCAGGCAGTGGAGGCCAAGTACACGCCGCTCCGCGAAGTCCTTGAAGGCAAACGAGTCATCCTTGTGGAGGACTCGATTGTTCGCTCGACAACGATGGCCGTTTTGCTCGATCGAATCCGGGAAGTCGGAGGCGCAAAAGAAATTCACGTTCGCGTTGCCTGCCCACCGATCCTGGCGCCGTGCTTTTATGGCATCGACATGTCGACCGTTGACGAATTGTTCGCGCCGAAATTCATGCCCGACCATAAGCTCACGCCGGAAGTCCAGGATGCCATGGCCAAGCGGCTTGGCGCGGATTCGCTGAGATATCTTCCCGTCGAAGCAATTAGCCGTTGCATCGGAAAGCCAGCCAGTCAGTTATGTCAGGCTTGCATCACGGGAGAATATCCTACGCCATTCGGCCAGGGACTTTATCAGATCGCGCTCGAAAAGTCGGGAAATTCCGACGGCGGCCGAACCTACGAAGACAAAACGGAAACGCCCGTTGCGACCTAAATGAGTCTCACGACTCGCTGACAAAGTGTCATGCGTATTGCATTGAATCGCGACTCAATAGTCGCGACAATGATTCGTATGTCGCAGCGCCCAAATCCAAGCAATGGCCCGTCACCACCACGTCCAACCGAGGACGTGGTTTGGGGACAGGTCGATTTGGACAACTACGAAGACATGTCCCTCGTGCCGCTCGATCCAGACTCGGAACGGCGGCGGATTCCCACGCGTGAATCCTTGTTGCCGGTCGGAGTCGTCTACGAAGAGGACGAAGTCACCGAACCGGAGCTTCAGTTTTCAATCCGCCAACTCATGCTCATGCAGGCGGGTGTCGCATTGGTGCTAGCGCTGGTTCGACTGTTGGCACCGCGATTGTTTGCCGGCACGCTGGGCATTACCGCAATGGTTTTCGCCTACATCATTGCCGTGCATGACCCCGATGACGTTCGCGTCCGACGTGCCTGGTGGATTATCTTTTCGTTTTACATCGTTGCGTGTATCGCGACTTTCGTTGTCGCCAGGTAGCACGTTTACGAGTATCCCATGCACAATCGATCGAAACGAAACGGCCGAAAATCGCTCCAGGACCTTCCTTTATGGTTGTTGCTGACATCGGTCGTTGTGTGCATCGGTTCAATGACGTCACCGCTGCGAGCGGAGGATATCAGCCCCAGCCATCCGCTGGTTCAATACACAGGCCGGTGGGATCACAGCGTCGCGAACGCTCCGTGGTGCGCATGGCAGGGCTCGTCAATCCGCCTGACTTTCGAGGGCACAAAGCTTCACGTCCTCCTCGATGGTGCTCAGCGTGCCGATTACGTGCGAGTTATCGTGGATGGTGTCGCAGAGGAAACAAAGCGAAAAGTGGCAGCCAACGAAACGACCGTACTATTGATAGAGGACCTTCCTGCGGGAAGGCACACGTTCGAGCTGGTGAAGGAAACGTATGCCGGCAAAGGCCACATGACGCTGAAGGGAATCCAGCTTCCTGATGGCCGAATTGTAAAGTCGGAATCCTCCGAACCGAAACTACGTCTCGCGTTCTATGGCGACTCGAACCTCGCGGGCACGTCACTGGAAAGCGAAAAGAACCAGGGCGACGCCCCCAGAAACGGCTGCCACTACACCTTCGCGGGAATCACGGCCCGCGCCCTGGATGCGGAATACCAAAACATCTCTGTTGGAGGCGCTGGGATTGCCGACCGCCAAAACTCGGTAGTGTCCTTCTATAACCGCATGGATTTTTACCGGGAGACGCCCAAGGTCGATTTTTCAAAATTCCCGATTGACATTTGCGTGTTGAACATCGGGGCAAACGATATTGGGCGAAAGTCAGAAGAGCAAATTCGACGCGATTATCAGGCACTCCTGAAAGCGCTCCGGAACGCACACCCGGCGGCACACCTTGTCGTGATGAACGGCTACGGTTGGGCGCGAAACGAGCCGGCCAACTACACGCATAGCGTTGTTGAAAACTATTCCAGAATAACGGGCGACAAACGCATCAGCTGCCTGGTATTCCCATGGCTATTTAACGAATGGCACGGCTGCGAATACGACCACGCAGGTATGGCAAAGTGTCTACTCATTCACCTCGAAAAGCTCGACCCGCGGTGGAAGGCTCAAAAACAACTGGACGTCATGGATGGTTTCGGGCGAAATGGCGACGTGGCCAACGGTAGTTTCGAAGCCGTCGCTCCATTCGGCGGATTCGGCTGGCGATACTTTCGGGACGGAGCCAAACGCATCCGAGATCCCGATGAAAGTCCGGATGGAGACTGGTTTCTTCGGCTTCCACCGGGGAAACAGGCTCATCAACCCTCGCCTGCAATACCGTCGATGAACTACGCATACCGCATGCAACTGCGTGGTGACGAGCCGGGCAGTAGTGTATCCGTACGTTTCGAATTCAGGGATCAGAAGTGGCGGAACGAGATACCGGGTAGCTCGAAAGAGATCGATCTGCGCGTAACGGAAGACTGGAAAGATTACCGGTTTGACGTGACCGCCCCTTCGGCCGCGGTGCCGTCAGATCGAAGCCGAGATCCATGGCAGGTTATCGTCCGATTGATCTCACAATCAGGAACGATCGATGTCGATCAAATTCGACGCACGCAGCAACCGTAGGATTTTCACTTAACGAACTCATACTATTCCTGGAATAGATTTTTCCGCTTGCTGAACCGCACAACTTTCTAGATAATTTCGTACGGCTGAGCGACCCACTCAATGGTGGCAAACGCAGTCACGAACTAGTCGACAACATTCGCCTCCCTCTTTCGCGTCGTTGCCATTTCCTGGTAAGTAAGGTGACAGTCAAATGACTGAAAGAGAATCAAGATACCTCAGTACGGTCTCGAGCTTTTGGGGGCTCGCGCGAGTCTCTTCGCTGCTCGCCTGCGTTTGTCTTCACGACACCGTCTCCGGTTCCTGGAAATAAGGCGGTCATCAAATGAACAAGAATCAACACCGATACCTTCGTACGGATCAAAGGTTCTGCGTTCTCAAATCAGCTGCCATGCGCAGCTTGGCCTGTCTTCACTGCACCGTCTGCGGTTCCTGGAAATAAGGCAGTCATCAAATGAACAAGATTCAATGTCGATACCTTCGTACGGATCAAAGGTTCTGCGTTCTCAAATCAGCTGCCATGCGCAGCTTGGCCTGTCTTCACTGCACCGTCTGCGGTTCCTGGAAATAAGGCAGTCATCAAATGAACAAGATTCAATGTCGATACCTTCGTACGGATCAAAGATTCTGCGTTCTCAGATCAGCTGCACTGCGCAGCTCGGCCTGTCTTCACCGCACCGTCTGCGGTTCCTGGAAATAAGGCGGTCATCAAATGAACAAGAATAAACACCGATACCTTCGTACGGATCAAGGATTCTGCGTTCTCACTTCAGCTGCCATGCGCAGCTTGGCCTGTCTTCACTGCACCATCTGCGGTTCCTGGAAATAAGGCAGTCATCAAATGAACAAGAATCAACACCGATACCTTCGTACGGATCAAAGATTCTGCGTTCTCAAATCAGCTGCCATGCGCAGCCCCGTCTGTCTTCACTGCACCGTCTGCGGTTCCTGGAAATAAGGCGGTCATCAAATGAACAAGAATCAACACCGATACCTTCGTACGGATCAAAGATTCTGCGTTCTCAAATCAGCTGCCATACGCAGCCCCGTCTGTCTTCACGACACCCTCTGCGGTTCCTGGAAATAAGGCAGTCGTCAAATGAACGAGATTCAATATAGATACCTTCGTACGGATCAAGAGTTCAGATTTCTACGAGCCGCCGATCGCTCGTGGCTTTTAGCCTTTCCATTTTTGTGCTCTAAGGGGGAGCGGGGATTCGATGCGACAATACCTACACGGAATCTCGCGTTTGGGCTACGTCGTCGTAAGCTTGCTGCTACTTGCGGCCTTTCCCGGCGTGTCATCGGCGCGGAGCGTGGAAGAAGAACCGCCTTTTGACCTGATGCCAATCTCCGACATCCTGGAGATGCCAGCCAGCGAAGTGCTGATGAGAAGACGAGTCGAGACACATGGACGTGTCTACTTCCACGACCCCGAGAACGGCTTTGCGATCATCGGACAGGGGAATCAGCTAATCTGCATCAAGGGCGTTCAGAGTTTGCTAAACCGCGGCGATCTCATTCGGGTACGCGGCGTGACGCGGCAAACGTTTCAGTACAACACCGCAATACGGGCAGAAACCGTTCAACTCCTGAAATCAGATAGCCCCAAATCCCTTTTTAGTCCGCGGGAACTTAACTTCGATGAGGTCCGACTGGATCATCATGATTGCGGTTGGGTCACGACCGACGCGGTCGTCAAGGCTGCCCAACTTTCACGTGATCTGACGGCCGTTTTTGCCTGCCGACAGGGATCTACCAAATTTTTAGTTTATTGCCCCTTCCTGCCCGATGAAAAGTTCGCCAGGGATCTCATCGGCTCGCGGATTCGCCTTACAGGCAACCTTCGCTCCGGCGGTGAAGACGCCCAGCGATTGAAGAATCGAATTATTTGTCCCCTGGAACAAATTCAGGTACTCAAATCCGCAACCACATCCCCGGAAGCAAACGCTGGCAGCACAAAGACGGCTGCCACTGCCAGTGGATCTCCAACCAAATCGGGCGTTGAATACATCGCCACAGGTCAGATCACATTGGTCACGCCAAAGGGGTTCTTCATCCAGACCACACAGTCTGGGCGCTACGTCTTAAACAGTCATAAGCTCCCGTTGGTGCCAGGAACCGTTGTGGACATTCATGGCACTCAGCCTCGAGAACCCGGCAGAGGGCCGGCGGTAGCTTCCCTGGTCTACATACGGAGATTTCTCGAGTTGCCGGCACCCGTCGACGTCGAAGAAATTCCGGATCTGAACCTGGAACATCCGCTCAACCGTCGCGTAGCAGCTCGGGGAACCGTTCTATCCGTCGAAAAAGTTGGCAATGGCCTAAGGCTGCATCTTGAATCGAAACTAGGGAAATTTGCGGCGATGATCTTGTCCGCCCCACCCAACTACAACATCGACGTCGGTTTCCATGTTGAAGCGATTGGTGTGTTTAGCAAGAAGCCAGCGCGCAAGGATTCCTTCTCAGTCCTCGTCGCCGACGAGGAAAATGTCATCATCACCGGAAGACCTGCACAATTTCGGCTGCTCGATCTCGCGGCAGTACTGTCGATCGCCCTGGCGTTACTGGTCACTGGTGTGACAGGTGCGAAGTCACTGCGGTCGAGTCGAGGTGAGCAACACAACACAACTGACGTTCCCGCGCCGCTCAAGCAGTCGCTGGAATCCATCCGCGATGGCATCCTGATCGTGGATCAAAATCAGACCGTTCTGTTCGCAAACCAGATGTTCTGCGAGCAACTAAGGATCAATGTGGAAGCAGGTGACTCGTCCGATGATGTTCGATCCCAGATTGACGGCCGAGTACCAAATGGTGACTTTCTGGCGGAATGGGATCGATTGAACACAACACCGAACGACCGCTTTGAAACCACGGTGAGGCTTTCACTGGAAGAAAACGAAATCGTTTCTTCGCTGGAGGTTTTTTCATCACCGGTCAACGACAAACGCGGCGACACCGTGGCCAGGTTATGGACGTTCCATGACATTACCGAAAAAGAACAGCTTCAGGAGTCGTTACTGACTGCAAAGAAGCAAGAAGCTATCGGTCGCCTGGTGAGTGGCTTTGCACACGACTTCAACAACCTGCTGACAGGCATCCAGGGAAACCTGTTTGTCGTCCAGCTGGATCCCAACAAATGCGTTGGCGACTTCAAGGACAACCTCTCCGCAGCTTCCAACGCCTCCAAGCGGGCCGCCTCGCTGGTTGCAAAGCTGCTGGGCTTCTCCCGCAAAACGAGACTCGAATTTGGCATCGTCACAATCAATGACCTGGTTCAACGCATGCTGCAATTGGCCGGCCCCAATCAATTACCCGACGGCGTTTGGCAACTCGAACTGGGCGACAAGATGCCAAAGGTGAAGCTTGACGAAGCACAAGTGGAACAGGTCGTCCTCAATCTGCTACTGAATGCCGTCGACGCAATTCGCTTTGAAAGAAGCAAGAAGCTATCGGTCGCCTGGTGAGTGGCTTTGCACACGACTTCAACAACCTGCTGACAGGCATCCAGGGAAACCTGTTTGTCGTCCAGCTGGATCCCAACAAATGCGTTGGCGACTTCAAGGACAACCTCTCCGCAGCTTCCAACGCCTCCAAGCGGGCCGCCTCGCTGGTTGCAAAGCTGCTGGGCTTCTCCCGCAAAACGAGACTCGAATTTGGCATCGTCACAATCAATGACCTGGTTCAACGCATGCTGCAATTGGCCGGCCCCAATCAATTACCCGACGGCGTTTGGCAACTCGAACTGGGCGACAAGATGCCAAAGGTGAAGCTTGACGAAGCACAAGTGGAACAGGTCGTCCTCAATCTGCTACTGAATGCCGTCGACGCAATTCGCTTTGGCGGAGAAATGAACATTGGGACCTACGTAACAGACGTCTCGAGAGACGGAAGGCCCTACGAGCAATTCGTGGTGATCTCCGTCAGTGATACGGGTGTCGGTATGTCACCAACCACCCTGAGCCAGATTTTTGAACCGTTCTTCACAACCAAACATGGCGAGGGAACGGGTTTGGGCCTGGCGATGTGTGAAGGAATCGTTCAGCAACACGGTGGGTGGATTGAGTGCGACTCCGAGGAGGGTACCGGCTCGGAGTTTCGCGTCTTCCTGCCAACTAACGTCGACGATACGCAAGAAGATCAGCCAACAACAACCGTACCCTCGGATTTCTTCACCGATCGGAATATCCTGGTCGTCGATGACGAAGAACTGATTCGATCGACGTCAGCGAGTATGCTCCGATCCCGGGGAGCGGTCGTCCATACGGCAGAGGACGGACAGTCGGCGGTTGAGTTTCTCGCCAAGCGATCGGATATCGATCTTATCCTGCTCGACTGGCTGATGCCCGGCACCAATGGCAGTGAGGTACTGAGGGAAATCCGAATTCAGAATCCGGACGTCATTACGTTCATCTGTACCGGATGTGCATACGACATTGGCGATATCGCCCGCATCGCCAACGTATCTCCGGACGCCGTGATTCAGAAACCATTCGAGCCGGACGATATCGCCGAAAAGCTGGGGCTGACGTGGAAACCCTTCGGCAACGACGCCTCCCTACGCCTGCAGGGACCAAACACGACGTCGCCGCGAATGAAACTCGCGTAAATGCCGCTTCTGGCACCCGACAATGCGTAACCTTGCAGCGAATACGGGCGTTCAATGCCTGACGTATTTCGTAGTCCGAAAATGACCTTATAATGCTGCAGCCCCGTGGCGCACCGCGGCGCATCGGTCGCACTCCCTGACACAACTCAAGCTACAGGTACCAGGTCATGCCAACAATCAATGTCAATGGAAAAGACCACGATCTGAAAGACGTACCGGAAGATACTCCCTTGTTGTGGGTTCTCCGCGATACACTTGGGCTTACTGGTACCAAATACGGGTGCGGCATTTCCCAGTGCGGCGCCTGCACCGTGCATGTCGACGGCGAAGCGATGCAAGCTTGCGTGACGGAAGTCAGCGAAGTGTTCGACTCGAAGGTCGTCACCATCGAGGGCTTGTCCGAAGACGCCGACCACCCGGTTCAGAAAGCCTGGCGAGAACACAACGTTCCGCAATGTGGCTATTGCCAGGTCGGGCAGATGATGATGGCTGCCGCGATGCTGAAGTCCAACCAGAATCCCTCGGACGACGATATCGAAACCGAGATGTGGAACATCTGTCGCTGCGGCACGTATCCCCGCATCCGCGAAGCGATCAAGTCCGCTGCCAAAGAGATGGCCAAGTAACGACGCCGTTCGCTTGCGACGCCATGGCATTCGCTCGCAAGCGAACGTTCGGAATTCCACCTCGCCAACACCTGGCGACATCCGCACACAACACAACAAGGTACAAACTGATGAGCGTCGCACACTCCGCTGAATCGAACGAAAAATCGCACAACGTTGCCCATTCCGGATTCTCACGGCGTAGCTTCCTTGCCAGCGTCTCGGCAGGTTCGCTGGTGCTCATGGGAAAGGTGGCGCATGGCCAGAACGCTGGCTTGACCGACGCCAGCCGAACGGAAGACGATGCCTTCGCGCCCGATTTCTTCGTGGCGATTTCCCCCGAAGGAACGGTTACCTGTCTCGCTCATCGATCCGAAATGGGTACCGGAATTCGGACCGGGCTGCCTCGCGTAATTGCGGACGAACTGGAAGCAGACTGGGAACGCGTGGTCATCCAGCAGGCCGTCGGCGACAAACGACTCGGTGACCAGAACACGGACGGCTCGAACAGTATTCGCTTCTTCTTCAAACGCATGCGAGTCGCCGGCGCTACCGCTCGAACCATGCTGGAACAGGCTGCTGCCAGGAAGTGGGGCGTCAATGCCAGCGAATGCTATGCCGACAATCACGTCGTGAAACACAAAGGCAGCAACAAGTCCGCCGGCTTTGGCGAGCTGGTCGAAATCGCGCGAACGCTGGACGTCCCCCAGGAAGACAAGCTGAAACTGAAGCCTCGCAGCAAGTGGCGTTACATCGGCAAGGATGCGCCCATCACGGATATGGACGACATCCTTACAGGGAAGGCGATCTACGGAATCGACGCCCGCATGGAAGGCCAACTGTTCGCCGTTGTTGCCCGTCCACCAGTTGTGGGCGGCAAAGTCAAATCGTTCGACGCAGCTGCGGCAAAGCAGATCCCTGGCGTTGTCGATGTAAAAGAAATCCCGATGTTTCAGGGTGCCCCGTTATTCCAACCGCTGGGCGGAATCGCCGTCCTGGCGAACAGTACCTGGGCTGCATGGCAGGGTCGCGACGCACTCGAAATCGAATGGGACCACGGTGCGAATGCCGACTACGACACAGAGAAATTCGCCACCGAACTCAAGTCGACGGTTAACAAGCCCGGCCAGGTACTACGTGCTGTGGGCGATGCAAAGGGAGAAATGGCCTCGGCGGAAAAGGTCGTCTCGGCAGACTACGCGGTGCCGCACCTTTCCCACGCTCCCATGGAAACACCATGTGCCGTCGCCGATGTAAAGACGGACGCCGCCGGCAAGGTCACCTCCTGCCACGTCCTCTGCGCGACGCAAAATCCACAGGCCGTTCAGCAAGCGGTCGGGCCCGCAATGGGCATGCCCAATGACGACGTCCTGGTAAACGTCACGTTGCTCGGTGCCGGCTTTGGCCGAAAGAGCAAACCGGACTACTGTGTCGAAGCCGCCATGCTTTCACGAATGATGAAACGCCCGGTCCACGTCACATGGACTCGTGAAGACGATCTGTCGCACGATTACTTTCACGCCATTTCGGCCATCCACTGCGAAGCCTCCGTCGACGACAAGGGTATGCCCACGGCCTGGGTGCAACGCTCGGCCTACCCTTCCATTGGCTCGACCTTCTCGGCCAACTCGGATACGCCGGCGGCATGGGAAGCGGAAATGGGACACACCGACCTGCCCTTCGACGTCCCGAACATCAGCCTCGAAATCGGCAAGGCCAAGGCGCACACGCGGATCGGCTGGCTGCGAAGCGTATGCCACATTCAACAGAACTTTGCCGTTAGCAGCTTCTGCGACGAGCTGGCCCACGCCGCAGGGCGTGACCCCTACGAGTTTCTGACTTCCTTGCTTGGCGAAGACCGACTGTTCGATCTCAAGAATGCCAAACTCTCCAATCGCGGTGCTGATCCAGCCGAATATCCCTACGACATTGGGCGTCTCAAGAATGCACTGACCCGATCGGCAAAAGCGGCCAACTGGGATCGCGCCAAGGACATGCCCAAAGGTAAGGGACTTGGCATCGCATGCTGCCGTTCCTTCCTGGGCTATACCGGGCACGTCGTGGAAGTCGAAGTCGCGAAAGACGGCTCGTTGACGATTCCCAATATCTGGGTTTCCATTGATGCTGGCACAATCGTCAGTCCGGACCGTGTCCGATCGCAAGTCGAAGGCGCCGCCATCATGGCGTGCACGCAAGCCAAGTTCGGAAAAATCAGCTTCCAAAACGGACGCGCCATAGAGACAAACTACGACGGCTACGAAATGATGACCATGGCGGATGCGCCCAAAGCGATTCACGTCGACATTGTTTCCAGCACCGCAGCCCCGGCCGGCGTCGGAGAAACGGGCGTACCTTCCTGTGCTCCAGCCCTCTGCAACGCCATCTTCGCTGCGACCGGCAAACGAATTCGCAATCTGCCGCTGACGGACAATGACCTGAGCTGGTCATAGTCCCGTAAGGAATCGAGATGAACTTGCCTGCACGTGCGCAAGCAATTGGGATGGCCGAAGAATGTGACGTTGGCCATCCCGCCTTCACCTCGACAGCCACGCTGCCAAGAACATCGTGGCAACTCTCCAGCCGTTTACTTTTGCTGTGAACTGGTTGCCTCTGAGATCGACTCTGCGGAAGTGCCTCGGTTAGCACCGCCCTGCTTCGGCATTAACTGTCGCATCATTTGGTGAGCGTCGTCCCAACTACCCGGCAATCCCCCCTCCAACTCAAACGATCCCGTCACCGCGTTGGGGTCTCTTACCGACACTCCGGAATAAACGTAGTCTTCCACGGACACAATTTTGAGGAACGTGAACTTCTTCAGATCCTGCACAGGAATCTGTTCCAGCGCCGTACCCGGCAGGACGACTTTGCGTACCCATCCGTTCAGGAACGGGACCATTGACTCGCTGGTTTCCACTCGACCGCCCGAATCGACGATCGTCCGAACGAGCTCTCGGCGCTGTAATTCCCGGTGTCGATAGATCGCCGACATACCGCCAATCACGACAAACAACAGGAACAAGAGTCGCGTGTTGAAACGCAGATAACGACGCCAGCGTAACCGCCTACCCCGCCCTGCCCCGGTGCTTCCACCAGCCGCAGCCGCTATCTCGTCGTCCATAAGAACCTCCATGATTCGAACGTTTTTATCTCAGGTTCGAGCCGACGACAGATATTGCCTCAGCCTGCGAGACAACCTACCTGAAGTTGCTCGCGTAGGAAGCGAACATCCGATACGAATCACTGGGGCGGCCCAACACTCCAATGGCCCGATCGGATTTATAGACTTCCTTTCCGTCCAGCAGTCCGTGAAATTCGGCACTACCAATCTTCACGAATGCATACCGCCACTTCGACGCCCTGTCGTCACCGGTCGCCTCCAGCACCAGCAGCAACTCGGGATGCACGTTGACCATGAAGCCAAGGATCGCCCCGTCAATGATACCGGCCTTGGGGTCTTCGTAACGATGAACGGGCTGACGGAGCAAGCGTAACTGAAACCGCTGGTTGTCGGGCTCCCAGAACTGATGAGCCTTAAAGCGACTGGCGATTTTTCTCATCTGTGCCAGCCGCAGAACGCGAGACTTTTTCGGGGGCGCTGCATCTTTCAGGTCCTCAAACTGCAGCCCTGCTTCCTCCGTTGCCCAGACCTGACGCCCACTCACTTTGCCTTCAACCGGCTGCTCGCAAAGTGACGTCGCAGAATGCCACCAGCGATCGGTGACACTGGAATCCGGCTGCAGGATCATCATGACTTTCGGCCTGCCCTGCTCACCGAACGCCCACAACGTTCCATCCTTGTAGTTCCTGCTGGCGTCGTTGTGTCGCATCAGCGGCGTCTTGATGCGCATCACCTCCTTGCGGTCCTCGCCGACAAAAATCGACGTCTGGTCCATCATCTTCGTCATCAATTCCAGGCGTGCCTTGCGAGCCGCCGCGTTGTTTTCGTCCGGCTCCGTCGATTGCCCCAAACCCACGTTCGAAATGGCCAGTCCAACCAACACCACGAGAATTCTTCGCATCGTTTCGTTCCCTTTCAATTGAAGCCGGGGATAAAATGATCGCAGGAAGTCACGGAACGAGCCCCGCTGACAAACCAGTCACGCGTGCCCTTCGCGATACTGCGATTCGCGCATCCGCCAAGACCATCGGCATCATAAAAGACAACCTGTCTTCAGACAAGCAAACCTGCGCAAGCAAGGCACTCAGTCGACCTTCAAGAATAAACGGCCAAAAACACGAACGAAGATCGACACTGGTCGAACATGGCGAAAACACGAGAGGGTCCAGCAGCAATTCCATGACACGGCGTCTGCCGCATACCCTGGAGTCGCACTCACTGTCAAAACCTGCCATGAACAGGGTCGTCGACCGCTACGAATCAACGACGCCTAACGTTGGCGTTCGACTTCGTCGTCCGACGCCCCCGACCAGACGATCATCTTGCCGTCAAAATGGACGGTCGTCATTTGCAGTTCATCATCTGTCAGGGCCATTCCAATACACGTGTTGAGATCCGTCCCTAACGTCAGAACGGTCTGGCCCGACTCGAGGTCGAAGAACCGAATCTCACCGCGCGCTTCTGGCGAGTCGTCCAGGGCACCACATGCGGCCACGATGGTTTCCTCATTTGGTAAGAAATGGATGTCGCGCACGACACCGGCGGCCTTGAGTGTCCTAAAAACCTCACGACGATGTAGGTCGATGATTTGGATCGTACCGGCGCTGCCGCCCAACGCCAGAAAGTTGTCGCTCACCTCCGTCGTATCCAGGAACTCAAACCCAAAAACATTGGGTAGCGACCAGGCCACCTCGCCCGTATCAACAAGCCTTGCTTCAAGCTGCCTATCGCTATTTACCCGGAACACTTGCTGGCTATCACGAGAAAACTGCATGCGCAAGGTGGTTATGCCATCGGTCGTCACGTTCCGATGTTCACCCGTCAGCAAATTAACGAAATCGAGTCCGATTGCACGGTTAGCATCGCGCGGGTCATGCCCTGCGACGAGGGGGTCGGACGGCAACGCGGCTACGCACAACCATTCATGACTGGGCGAAGTAACGAACTCATCCACTTTCAGGTTGGGGTTGGTCTGTTCGAATACCACGCTTGATTGCGTTTCATCACGATATGCAAGGCGAAGTTGATTACAGGTCTCGGTGCGCCTCTTTATCGGCTTCGCAATGACCGAACCGCGCGGACCGAACGCCTGCCCATGCTTGGCCTTCGATGGAAATCGAAAGATTCTTTTCTTCTCTGTAAGGTCCCACTCCTCGACCCTGTCTGCACCCGACGTTGTCAGAATACTGAGGCCATCCAAACTGCTCTTTGCATTCCAGAAGTTATAGAATTTCAGATCCACCAACTTCTGTCTCGCGCCATCGCGAGCCTCCCCTACGCTCCACCAGCGAAGCCGACCGTCCAGCCCGCTCGTTACCAGCACGTCTTCGTTCAACCACTGGCCCCACGTGGCGTCTTCATGCGGCACGACCGCGACGATACTTCGTGACTGCACGTCCCAGATCACCGCACTTCCCAGAGACGGGTCGACGGAAGCAAGAAAACCGCGTTCCGGTGACAGACTCAACCAGCCCCCCCTCGTTGCTTTGGGCTTCTCAAATGAGTCGGTGTCGTTGCCCGTATCGATCTGGATAATTTTCGGCGATTGAAGACCCGCGAATGAGATGACTTCATTCGCTGTCAGGAATTCTCCAAGTCGTCCGGACTGGACCGACGCCACCAGTTTCTTCGACCACTCTACCCGCCCGGTCGCTATGTCCACGCCCAAAAGGCGAAGCCCTCCCTTACTCACACCGTAGACGAGGCAACGTCGATCATCGGGCGACAGCGACAAGCCTCTGCAGATCATCTTTTCCGGCAATGCGATTACGCGACTGGGTGTTTTCGCTCCTCGCTCATGAATTCGCAATTCGCCATAGTCTCCCGACGCCAGAATTGCATCACGTTCGTTCATGGGCACCGCCGTACGTGTATACCTCGGAAACGCATTCGCTAGTGAAACCACCCGAGCGTCCTCCGTTTTGATGCGAAGTACGTGTCCGCCGACAGTCGCGAAACACAACTCACCGTTTCGCCGATCGAAAAAGTCCCCCACCAACTCTCCGCAGGATTGACGAAAAAGGACTTCATTGGAATCAAGCGATCGCACGGAAAGCGATCGTTCAATGCTTCCGTCGGTGGTTTGCGATTGAGCCAGTCCAATTCGCGTCTCGTCTGGCGAAATAACGAAACGATCAATCGGTTGGCCGACGTCCAACGTCTTGACCAGGCCCGCGTGACATCGCTTCCAGAGATATCGCCATTCAAAACCTCGCAATTCCGCTTCGCCAGGCCCCGGAATGTGCCGTTCCAGCAGAATCCTGGCCCGACTGGGTTCTCGCTCATCAAGATGCCGCAGAACGCTACCCAGATCTGCCGCATATGCATTTCGTCTCGCCAAATGCCCATTCTTTCGGGCAACTCTTTCGTTCTCCTCGGCGACTAACTTCGACGCGGCCGACTCTTTCATCAGGCGATGTTGTTGAATCGCCAGGAGCGGACCAACAATCGCCAACACAAACAACAGTACGGCAAGCAGCGTCTGATAGGGTCGCTGGAAAGCAACATGAACCGCCGTTCGAAGAGAACTGGCTGGACGAGTGAGAATGGGCTGCCCATGACGAATTCGCCCCAATTCATCGGCCAGTACTTCCGCCGATCGGAATCGTAGCGATGGTGATTTCTCCAGGCATTTCAGACATACCACTTCAAGATCACGTGGTATCAATCGATTGAGCCGTCTCGGTGGTGAAGGGACGTCCTCCACGATCGCCTGAATCACGGCATGGTGATTGCCCCGAAATGGCAATTCATTCGTGAGCATCTGGTAGAGGACGATGCCAAACGAGAACAGATCGCTACAGGCGTCCGCTTGATGAGCATTCCCTTTGACGATCTCAGGCGAAAGGTACGAACTGGTGCCAAGAATGTGCCCGTCCGTTGTCAGGGTCAATTCATTTTCGTACCGCAGAGCAAGTCCGAAATCAACCAGGAAAGGCTCATCGGATTTGTCGAGCAATACGTTGGCCGGCTTGAGGTCACGATGGACAATTCCCGCTTCATGCACCGCATGCAGAGCCCGCGCGAGCTTCTCCGCCCACACAACTACTTGTGCGATGGGAGGTGCAGAATTCGCAAGTCGCTTTTCCAACGATTCGCCGTCGATCAGGTCGGCCACCAGATAGAGCTGATTGCCGTCGCGACCCACTTCATGAATAGCGACCACATTGGGATGTCGAATCTGCCCTGCCGCACGAGCCTCTCGCAGAAAGGCCTCTCCTTCCGCCGCTGTCAGCGAAGAATAGCGAGGAATCTTCAGGGCAACGAATCGATCAAGGTGCGGGTCATACGCCCGCCATACCGTGCCAAAGCCGCCCCGCCCCAGCAATTGATCGAGCCTGAATCGCCCGACATATTCCCCCGCCTTGACTTTCGATGCCGAAACAAAATCAGCGACCAAATCGAATACGGTATCGCATGCGTGGCATCGAATGCGCTGGAGATCGCTCGACGGCCGGGTCGACACAAACTCGTGACACGCTGGACAGTTCACGCGAAGCGACGAATCTTGATCCGCATCTGGATCTGCTTCTCTCCCGGAGCCAACATTAGATGCGTCCAGACCATAATCACCGTCGCCCCGCTCAGCGTCAGTCATGGATCGATATACCAATCCAGAGCACAACTAACCTATGCCTTCGCAAAGGAGGCCCCATATCCACTTGCGATGCAACTACCCAACATCCAACGAAGTCAGGCCCAGCATTTCTACCTATCCTTAAACCATTTTGACGAATTCCCCAACACGTTTCTAATTGCAATTCTAGCCCGATACAAAATGCTACGCACGGCCGACTTTGACATACTCTTTGAATCGGCGATGTCATCCACACTGTGCTGTTCAATATAATATTGCTGCACGACCGACTGCTGGTGACTCGGCAATCTTCCTATGGCTTCTCCGATTGCTACCTCAATCTCTTTGCGGAGCAACCGGGCACTACCGGTCTCGTTTCGATTGTCCTGAAGGTCTCCAGCGAGCTGGCCCATGGAACTTCCTGCGGTCGCCACATGCGGAATTCGCCCCCCTCGCTTTGCCCTACTCCTATCCCTCATCATTTGAGAAATCCGGTTATCTACGATGCGATTGAGCCACGCAGAAACCGCGTGCTCATGCGTTGCGCGGAGGTCTACGAGCCCACGATGAGCATCCGCAAACGCTTCCTGCAGAACATCTTCCGCGGAAAAATCCACGAACGGATTCAATCCGATTCGCGACTCAATTCGCCGCAGCAGGCGCGTCTGATGCTCGACCAGTATCTCTTGCAAATCTCCGCACATGTCATCGCCCCGAACCGGAAATAGCTCCGACCTTTCTTGACATATCTACATTTTTCCCGAGCGCCCAGATGCAATAACAGCATCTTACTCACAGACAACCCCATATACGGTCACTTACCGTCCTCCATTGCGGTGCCCACATCCCGTTGTACGCCAACGTGGCCACACATTCCAGTTGCAAATATGCAATATCGATCAATCCTGCCAGAGAGATACTGATGCGAACGTACGGAAGAAAGTCAAAACCGGCGGCGACACTTCGAGCGATCGGCGAGAGCTTGGAGAAGCGAGAGCTACTGACAGTACTCGTACCGTCCGACCTCCAGACCGGTGACAAGTATCACCTTGCGTTTGTTTCATCTCAGCCAATCGCCGGCGACTTTGGAACGCAAGTCTTCCCTGACAATGGACTTGTGGCGGGAGACGCTTTCGTCAGTGCGTTAGCTGCTGCTCCAGGCACGGTGACGATGAACGGAACGTACCAAGCGATCATTTCTGATTCCGTGCAAGGCGTAAACGCACTCTCGCGTGTCTCGACCAACTTTCCCATCTACAACACCAACGGCAATCGAGTAGCCAACGATTACGCCGGACTGTTTGGCGGCGTGTTTATGGGTTTGGATGCTCCAATTGCATACGACGAATATGGCACGCCCAAGGAGACGTTCGTGTGGACAGGGACAGACTCCAATGGCGCGCAAAGCACCTTGGGCGACAACGGCGGATGGACTGGCGGGGGGTTCGGAGGCGTCCCTGGCGGTGGACTGGAGCAAGCAGCATACGGAGAGTCGAGCGACACAGGGTTTAAATGGATCGAATCATGGGCGGGGGACCCAATGTCTCAGTTCTCGCTCTACGGTGTCAGCCCAACCTACGAGGTCTGTGGTGACGGTACCGCCAGTCTTGAAGGTGATTGCTCTGTGGTAACACCGCCAGACCCCGGCCAGATAACAGGCCGCAAATGGCACGACCTCGATGCTGACCGCATGTTCGATGGGAACGAAATGGGGCTAAACGGCTGGACAATCGAATTGGTCAACTCAAGTGGCAGCGTGCAGGCGTCGGACGTTACTCATGATGTGAATGGGCAACCGGGGCACTATCAGTTCAACAACGTCCCCCCAGGTTCTTACACCGTTCGCGAAGTCCAGCAAAACGGCTGGCAACAGTCGGCTCCGGCGCAACCGTATCAAGTCACGATTACGGATGGCGACATCTATTCAGGTCGCGACTTTGGCAACTATCAATTTGGATCACTGACAGGAAGAGTGTGCGAGGACGTCAACGAAATCGTTTGCGTAGCGAATTGGCCCGTTGAACTCACCGGTGTTGACGGCCTTGGGAACACTGTTTTCGAAACCACGACAACTTCAAGTGACAACCCGGATACGATGGAAGACGAGACGGGCACGTTTTCGTTTGGCCCCGTGGTGCCGGGCGGATATGTGGTGACTGTCGTGACACCCCCCGGCGTCGTAGTAAGCTCAACTAACGCGACGGTATCAAGCGGCGGAACGACCGGCACAATGATGACGGTGACCGCGCGATACCCCACCATCACGGGCACGAAGTTTGACGACATCAATGGGGATGGCATCCAGCAATCCTGGGAGCCTGGTCTGGCCGGCTGGACCATCTACATCGATCAAGACGGCAGCGGAACTTTGTCCGCGGGCGACTTCAGTGTTGTTACGGACACGGATGGCTCCTACGACTTCCCACCACTTCCAACCGGAACTCCTTTGACAGTTCGAGAGGTCCAGCAGGCTGGCTGGGTTCAGACTACGACCGACCCGGCGCCGATTACTCTGACAACCGACCAAGTGGTTTCGGGTGTCGACTTTGGCAACTTTGAATTGATCGACATCGTGGGATCCAAGTTTAAAGACAGCAATCAGAATGGCGCGTGGGACGCAGGCGAAGTCGGCCTTGAAGGCTGGACGATCTATCTGGACCTTAACAACGATGGTCAGCTAGCGCACGGCGAACCCCTGGATGTAACGGATGCGAATGGCTACTACGAGTTCACTGATCTTGGCCCGGGCGAATACGTTGTTCGCGAGTTGATGCAGGATGGCTGGAACGCTACTCACGGAGCGAACGGCCATGTCATCCAGGCAATGAGCGGCGTAGATCCGAGTTCCGGTAACTGCTCGGGAGGGAAGCCGTTATTTGACGATCCTGCATTCGCCGACTTCTCCGGGCAAATCGCTGCCGTGACTTGCTACGTTCCACAAGTCGCGTACAACGCTGCGGGGTCTCCCGTGATGGCGCTTTACCATCTAGACGATCTCGATCCTGCGTATATCGGTCAAAGCACACCGCATGGCTCAGCTTCTGGCCAGATCAGAAAATACACCGGGCCCGGCAATGCCTGGTCACGTGAACAACTCGGTGACATCTACGGAATCACATTCGACGATCTGGGCAACATCTACGTAACCGCCACCTCCGTTTATGGTTACCAAGGTGTTAGCTCGGATGTGTTTGAGCCGCACTTCGGAGTCGTCGGTGGCTCAAGCGCAGCAGGTGCGGTTTACAAGATAGATCGCCGTTCCGGCTTGCCGTCACTTTTCGCCTCTCTCCCGAATTCAGACACTGGACTGTCTACACCATCACTCGGCAACATTACGTTCGATAAAGATACTGAGACGTTCTTCGTTAGCAACTTCGAGGACGGTCGGATCTACCAACTAGATCGTGCCGGCAACGTTCTTGAAGCGTACGATCACATCACAAGCACAACAACGAGTTTTGCTGTACCGAATCCCACCGACATCAGCGAATCGGGGGATACCAGCGGTGAGGCCGTCCCGCTTGGCGAGCTAACGTGGGGCTTGGCGACGCACCAAGGGCGCTTGTATTACTCGGTGTGGTCGCAGAACCAACGTGTCTGGCCGACGCCCCAGTATTGCGCTGACGCGGGGATAAACGGCGTTTTCTCGATTGACATTGGTGCGAACGGTTTTGGGACACCGCGATTTGAAGTCGATGTTCTTCCCGGTTTGCTTCCAATGTCGCCTCCGTCCCCGGGGCCACTACCTTGTGCTCCCGGCTCGTCGTACACCAACCCCGTATCGGATATTTCTTTCGGACCATCCGGGAAAATGCTCGTAGGCGAGCGAACGATGGATACATCCCCAGAAACCAACCATGCATTTCCGCTTAACTCTGGGGCTCATTCTTCTCGAGTCATTGAATTCGAATCCAAAGTCAGTTCATGGGTCCAAACAAACGAATTTGGAATTGGAACAAATGGCGGCTCCTATGCCGCTTTGAATGCGGCTGGTGGCGTGGACTACGACCATCACCCGGGTGGACCTGCAGATAGTCCGGCAGGACGAGTTTGGGCGACTGGCGATGCCCTGAAACGAGGGACGGGCCCAGGCGGCTCGCTGGGAGGCTATCCAAATCCAGACCCCGGAAACACTGGAACACAAATGATCTACGGATTCCAGGGCCTGCCTTCCACTGGTGGCAATTACACAAACAGCTACCTCGTCGACCTTGACGGTGAAATCTTTGAACAGGGAGACAAATCAGAGCAAGGCGACATCGAAATACCGTGCCGTCCCGGCGTCAACTTTGGCAACTATCCCACCGGAATTCACGGACAAAAATTCCACTACGCGACGCAGGAACAGACAAGTCTGCTCGGTGACAACGACAGCTTCAGCTATTCGGCGCCCGAACCGACAACCCCGAGCCCCAACCTGTCGAACTACCTGAACGCGTTTACGCCCCGTGGCTACGACGAGCCAGGAGAAGACAAGTTCTGGGGTGACTCGTTCACGAACTTGCCTTCCGATGTCACCCGAATTTCGGTGGTTGTGCACGCGAAACCCGACAACACCACAGATCTGACGTACGACGACACGATCTCCTTTGGCGCCATGGGGCCCAATAGCATGTGGGAAGTCGACAACACCACAGGTAGCAGCCTTGCGACCCAATTTCACCTCGGAGCCGGCAACGCGTGGACGGACGCATACGCCCCCAACCAATCCAGCGGCGCTGCGTGGAATGTCGCAGATTTCCCCAACGGTCAGCTTCAACGCTATTCGTTTAATTCCGGGTCGCCTGTAGTCGAGGCCATCAACAATCACGGTCGAATGGATGTCATCGTCCAGGACGACACGATCGTCGACTACATCGAAATTTGCTACGTCTACCGGACAAGAGAGGGCCTGAATGGCTGGACGATTACCGCAGACGACGGCACCTCGTCCGTCTCGCAAGTCACTCACGAAATGGATCTGGACAATGACGGGATCATCGACCCTGAAACCGAACGCGGTCTGTACTGGTTAGAAGGCCTCGACGCGGGCACGTACACAGTCTCCGAATCCATGAAGGCGTTTTGGCGGCCAGTGGATCCGGTTACTGGCTCCCAGACGGTGTCACTTGCAAGCGGACAGGTGCTGCAAGGTGTCGATTTCGAGAATATGCAATACATCGAGCGAACCACCTGTGTGCAACACACGTTCCCAAGGCCCTCGGAACCGGCGATTGATCCCCAATACGAACTGACGTTCGATGGACTATCTGGGCCGCTCGCCAGTGACCAGTTTCTCGCAAGTCATGGTGTCACGCTTTCGGGACTTGGTGCGGGACCGGCGGCCGGTGTGTTCGCGGCCTACGCCGACACGCAACCATCGCCAGCCATCTCAAACCTACTTGGCTATGACGGCACGTATCAGCCCGCAGGAGACGAAGTTCTCTACGTCCCCCAAGGCGTCGAGCCATTCATGATCGAGTTCGACGAACCGATCAATTCGCTCAGCGCCTTTGTGGCCACGGTTGATACGGCCGCCTCGGACGACGGCTTTTGGATCAGGGTTTACAGTGCCTCCGGCGAGATGGAGGACACATTCATCTTTGGACCCGATGAAGGCGACGGCAATCCGGCTGTGAGTCAGTTGGCGTATCACTTCCGGGATGCCCCCGTTTCGAAAGTGGCGATCTGGAATGCCACGGGCGATATCATCGTCGACGAAATCATCTGGTCCACGGCGGCAGCACAACAAGCTGAATTGCTCAGCCAGGCGCAAGACCATACGGACTTCTTCGACGATCTGCCTGGTACAACGATCCAGTTCGACTTCGCCGATCCCAACGTGGAACTCGTTCCCAGAGAAGGTTACACCGGCGAATACGTGCTCAGGGCGCAAGACATCCCGGGCGTCGACGTCGTCGTTCGGAAAAAGCCAAAGGGCAAAGTATCTATTAGTCCGGAAGGCGGCGAACTTGGGGAGCTGGATGGATACGATGGCACGTTGGCGCCCGATGGAAGTAATGCGATTTGGGTCGATTTTGGCGACGTAATAATCTTGGATGACGATGGCGAAATAATTGTTGCCGATGGGGTCACCGTTCCGACACCTGTTCCGGATGTCCCCAACGCAAATGACCACGAGGCGTGGATCGAACTCGACTTTGCCCAAGGGATAACTGCCATTGGAGGGTTTGCGGCAATCCCGGGCGTATTCAGTTTTACAGACGACAATGGAAAGTTCGATTGGCCATTTATCGTGGCCGTATTCGGTCCCGATGGCGGCGAATTAGATGTCGAACCATTCTTCGGCGGACAAGCCTACAGCGACCCCGACAACTCAGAATTCCACTGGCGCATAGCGGCACCGGAAGGTGAAGAAATCGGATCGGTCCGATTCTATTCGATCGATTCCAATGGTGCCCCAGATTTCGATGCCCAACTGCTTCTCGGAAATCTCACCATCCAGGACACGGGAGTCGTCGGTCGCCACATCTTCTACAACGAATCCGGGTTTGACGACAACGATGCCGCCGCCACAGCTGCTGACGATGGAGCGATCGCCTCGGACAAGTTTGCATTGGAACCCGGCGAGATTGCGAATTTCGCACACTACACCAGCTACTCGAAGGGTATCAACGGCATCATGGTCGACCTGGCTCGCACTGGTGACGCCGAGATTACCGCAGAGGACTTTGAGTTCAAAGTTGGCAACAGCGATTCACCGTCGGATTGGATCACTGCACCGTCTCCCGACGACATTGTCGTTCGCCCCGGTGAAGGCGTGGGCGAAAGCGACCGCGTGACCATCATTTGGGCCAACAATGAAATCGAAAAACAATGGCTGGAAGTCACAATTCTGGCCAACGACAACACCGAACTCGACTCCCCCGACGTTCACTACTGGGGTAACGCGATCGGGGAAACGGGGAACGATGCAGCCAGTGCGTTCGTGAACACATCCGATGTGCTCGACGCAAGAGCCAACCCCCACAACATCTTCAATCGCGCCGAGATTGACGACCGTTACGACTTCAATCGAGACTCCTTCGTGAACACGGCAGACGTTCTAGTCTCTCGCGAAAACGGGTCCAATATCTTCAACAGGCTCAAGCTGATTGATCTCTCGATGCCGTCATCCGCGGCGGCACGTTCGAGCGCCGTCGATACCGTATTTGCGAAACCAACAGCAGAAGAACCCAGTTTCGACTTCGACGATTTCCTGGCGCTCGCCACCAATTTCGGCACAGGCGAGCTTGGCGATCTGGCCAACGACGAAACGGTTTCTTTCAACGAGTTTCTGCTGATCGCAGCTGCGTTGAAGAAGTCCATCTAAGCAATCGCTCACTTCCACGTCACGAATTCAAACACTACTCCAAACCTCCAGATTGGCAACTCATGTTAAGAACAGCCCATTCCATCATTTTCGTGTTGACCCTCCTTTCCGCCACGCTGGCTCTTGGCGATGTTGTCATTACCACATCCGGTTTCCCATTGCTCCCGAACAAGGCGAATCAAGTCGTAACGTTTCAAATCGCAACCGATAGTGGTACTTGCGACCTGACTGGCTTCGACCTTCGTCTCATGGTTGGCG